>NZ_VTYQ01000001.1 GCF_013113835.1 Vibrio sp. RE88
CCCGCAAACGTCCCTTCCACTTCTTTCACTGGCTCTGAGAACGTCACCTTAAATGACGGCTGACTATTATGAACCGGCCTGTCTACTGGTAACCAATTCGTTACGTTAAGCACTTGTGGTTGAATGTTATCTATAAACTTGATAGCCAGGCTTGCTTTATCAGCCTCCAGATCCTTACCATTCTTACCCTCGGCCGTGATTAAGATATCACCACTTTCCCACGTCGAGATGTTTTTCGGATCAAGAGTCCAAACACCGTTAGTAACCTGGACATCTTCATGTTGATATTTAAGTTCATCTTTCAAATACACTTTAATGGTCAGTTTCGCGCCATTCTGAATACCTTTCGATGTACCTGAAATAACGAAGCTTTTTGCTAGTTCAGAATCTGAGTTGAATGAATCAATATGATTGATAGCAATAACCGGCTTAAGATCAATATCTTTGCTAAAAGAACCAGGGTTTGGTTCATTTGCAGTGTCTTGGTAACCCGATACTTCTAACTTTGCAGTCGATGAATTGTTAGGTAAGTCTAATGCTACTGTATGGCCTACCCATTGGTTAGAAACATCTCCATCAGGTTGGTCAAAAGTAATGCTCTGGCTATTGAGAGATGCCGTCGGCTCAGTAACTCGCTCACTGAATTTCAGGGTTACTTTGGCAGTTTTACCATCAACCAGTACGCTATCTGCCAGAGACGTTTCCGCTCCACCAGACATTTGGATCATACTTCCGCTTTCACTAAGTGAAGGAAGGACCTTATCCTTGTACGTGACCTTATCTTTCGTTTGAGACGCTGGCACATTTTGATCATTCTTGCCAGACACAGTGATCAACATTTCAGCCTCTTCCCAACTCTGGAAGCTGAGCACCTTAGACCAAGTACCGTCACTTTGTACCTTTAAATCTTCAGTATCGTCAGACTCATACTTATCAATGTCCTTACGGCTATCTTTCTTTGAGGTCACCGCCAATGACAGCTTCGCACCGGACTCTATCCCCTTGGTGGAACCGCTGATCACGACAGCACTGATATCTTCATCACCATGCCGGATGATATCGTCTGTCGCTACCTTGTTGATGGTAAGAACTGGCATAACACCGACGCTGGCTGTGATTTGTTCCCCAGCATTACCCAATGCATCAGCATACCCTTTGTCTACTACGATTACTTTAGAAGTTTCATCGACTTGTAGACTAATTTCATTTTGGGATGTACCAACCCATTCTGTTTTCGTCTGACTTGACTCGCCAAAATCAATTTTGATGCCGTCAATTGTAGCTTCTACAGCATTAACCGGCTTATCGAAATTGACCGTTACATCGACTGTACTGCCATCAACTGGATATTCAGGTTCTGTCTTGTCAACCAAACCCTTTGGTGCCACGTTATCAACATTGAATGTGGCAAGTAACGCCTCTTCGTTAGTCGTATTGTTCTTTGCGTCTTTCAGTACCGTTGCATAGGCCTCAAAACGAGTCACGCCCAGATGGGCGTCACTTGTAGAGTCGATGGCGAACTTAAGTACCTTTTTATAAGTATCACCACTCGCCTCCTCAAAAATTATGTTGGCCTCTTTTCTTTCCGTTGGATTGTCAGAATGGTACCAATAGATTTTGAATTCGGAAGCGGCTAAGTCCACACCAGAGATATCAGTCACCGTTATTAGCGAATGGACTTTGCCCGCAATAGTGTAAACATTTTCGCTCACCGCAACGTAAGCACCATCATCCTGAGTGGTATCCATTGACACTATTGCTACTGGTGGCTCGTTATCAATACTCCCACCAGCGTCTTTAAATATCGGTGTGTCATCTATTGTCGGGTTAGCGGTTGCAAAAACGTCTGCCTGAGCAACAGCAATTTGAGAATCAACACCATAACTAACTGCGAGGTCGTAATAGCCTTTAGCTAGATTCTTTCTGTAAGTGTCCGCATTAATGTCAATAAATTTGTCGCCAACTTGAATTGGCTTCTGAGCATCACTTCCAGAGTCGCCCTCTGCATTACCGTTCGCTAAGCCATCCGCTTTTAGGTCTTTGTAAAAAGCAAAAGCGTACTCTAAAGACGTCGTTTCACTCGATAAGCCCGCTAATGATTCTAAAAGAATGCGGTACTGATAAGCCGTAGCAGGGTTATTGGGTACTGGGTTGTCGGCATTGGTCGCATATCTACTGCTGAAAGGATCAAAGCCCAGTAGAGGTTTACTGTCACTATCACCGACTATGGCCTTTGCCACATCCGTCAGGATGGTTTCAGCATCATTTACCGTTCTGGCCGACTTATTCCATAGATACTCAAACAACCCTGTGTGGTAAGCGGAAAACTCAGTGAGATAAATGGTTTTGGTTTCTGCTTTAGTGAAATAGGTTCCAATAGCACCTGCTGCATCCGCAAAGTCAACTGTATACTTCACAGAATCTTGGCCTGCACTCTTAGACCATTGGTGATAATAAGTATCCTGACCATTTTGCAACGTCACTCTGAACAGATTGTAGAATTGAATCCGAGTATTGTAAGGCATAGAACACGTAGCAACGTTCGCAGCAACGTTCTTCGGATCATGCGTGAAGTCCGTACACGATTGTATTTGTTCGAACTTTTTATCTTTATCATTCCAGCCTTCAACTGTGGCTATCGCGCCAACAAAAGGAGTGACGATTGTTAACGTCGGTCTTTCAAAAGTGGTTTTAAAGTAGACCTGTTGTGAGGCACTAGAGTTGCCAGCCGGGTCTTCCACACTGACTTGGATTAGTTGCGAATCACCTTCTGATGCGTTGGAGAAGTCACTAAGCAGATCCGCCGTCAGTGGAAGATAGTAGTCCATTGAGAACACACGCTCTCCTGAACTTTCGTCAGGGAGTCGCTTAAAAGGAATACCACTATTATCGTCAAATGCCTCACTAGCAACCTGCGTCTTTGTACTTACAAGTGAGTATTGTTCTTCCGTCGAGCGCTTACGCAGGTACTCAACTCTTAAGGTTAAGTCATCTGCTGATGAACCGTAGGTATTTCTATCACTTAAGTCTTTAATCGTAGCAATAAAGTAGGGGATTGAATTACTTTGCAATACGCCTTCTGAAAGCTCGAAATCCTTATAGTTCAAACCTTCATGGGTTTCGTTTAAGCCAGAGGTGGCGAGAGCAAAATCAATATCCAAGTATCGATCGAGACTATCAACGCTACCTGAAGGGAATGTAGTTTGATCAAATAATCCAGAATACCCACTGCCATCAGTCTGTTTGTAATTGAAAAGTGCTTCTGAAAAAGTTAGGGATACTTGTGGTTTTTGATCATCTTTATAAACTGTAAAGCTTGCTTCACCCTTGTTACCATAAATATCCGTTGCAGCAACGGTAAACTCAACACTGGCTGAAAATAATTCCGTATCATAGCTGTGACTGAACTGGCATTGAGTGTTCAACTCTTTACACTCGATTTTAATCGGGTCGCCAGATCTCGCAATCGTCAAATAAACTGACTGTTCAACGATATCGTTCAACGTTTCTTTAACTATCCCTTCAAGAATATACGTTTTGATCTTGTTATTGTTATTGTCTGTATTTCGTACACTCTCGCTGGATGTAAACTCAATCACAGGCTTAACATTGTCCCATTTAAATGGGAGTGTGATGCCTGAGTTATCTTCATTGTCTAGGACATCAACTGTTCGAACGATTAAGTTTGCGTCTACAGTACCTTTAACAACGTTCTTATCAAGGGAAGTTGTATTGACGAAGACTTTCAAAGTCGTTTTACGTGGTCCCTTAACAAAGCTGGTTTTGTCCAACCAACAAATTGAAGCGGTATCCTGCTCACACAATACTTCTACTTCAGTACCAACGTTTTCATTGTCTTTATCTTTCTCAAGATATTTAACAGTCACACTTAAACCTTCAACACCAGTCTCGTCTTCAAGAGTGACTTCCATTGACTCCGTACCAACCAAAACACTACTGTCTGAGCGCTTCGCAGTTGGTGCGTTTTTATCCATTTCTTTTGGCTGACGCGACGGTATTGAGCCTTCACCACCGCTAGTCCCTAAATTATTGAGGTGGTTGGCTGTTGTTTCGTACTGATTAACTGGCGTACCTGAAACATTGACATTTGGATCACTCACCACGATCAGTGTGTGCTCTGCTACCGAGTGAGTGTAAAAGTCGGAAGTGATATATTGAGTACCAAAGCGCGCGTCTTCTAAGAAGTCTCGGCTATCATCAAGCACTTTTCCGTCTAGTAAGCCATCAGCAACAATATCGTCATAACCAATTCTAGCTAAGTTGATTGACGTATAAGTATCGGCACCCGTTGAGTCGTTTTCCAAAAATGAATAGGCATAGGAAGAATAGGCAGTTAACAGCGCACCGTATTTATGGCCATCTGTCGCTACAGCGTCGTGTCCGCCTGTAGTAATATCAATAGGGTTGACCGTATTAACGTTAAAGCCATACATTGAATTAATAGTACTTAGCGCGCTATTGATTGCAGATGAAGCGCTTTGCCCTTCCTTTTTAATTTTGTACTCCGCTAACCCTTGAGCCATATAGGTCATAGGGGTGATCATCACTTGCGCAGTTTCACCTTCGGAAAAATTAATCACACTGGCCAGTTCGATAACACCGTTAGAGCTCGTCCTAACAACATTATTTGAGAACGGGTCTCGATACCCACCACCCTGAACTTTTATGTAAACAGGCATGGAGGCAGAGTCTACGTTCAGAGTGTATTCGCCACTCGCGTTCGTTTTAGTTTGGCCTAACTCTCGACCTAACACGCCGTTTTTATATTCGTATGCCGTCACTACACCACCAGAGATAGGTGCATCGAATACAGTACCGGTGATAGTGCCCGTTTTACGTGACTGTGGTGAAGAGTCCCCATCTCCACCACCGCCGCCACAGGAACTTAGTGACAGGATGGACAGGATGGTGAGAATAAGTTTAATTTTATTAGTGAATCTCAACATGGTGCCGAAGTGACGTTGCAAAAAAAGTGGCTCAAGTATATTTTTGGCACTAATAATAACAACGCGGCGAATCACCACTAAATATGGAAAAATCGTCAGGGTTGTAGCGAACTTTTGATAAGAAAAAAGAAATTCAGAGAGGTATTTAGCACTGTTGTAGTAGTCAAAATGCCGTTCAATTGGCATTTCTTATACATCAACAGACAATATTTTTTTTATTTATGAGACCTAGATCACCCATAAATCTTCTTTAGCAAGGTTTAAAAATGCAACGCATTCATGTATTTGAAAGCGGTTAAACTTCAATCAAAACATTAAGTTAATACAGAATCACTATAGTTCACTTAGTTGATTTATAAAATACGACCAGTTCACAAACACAGAATATCAATTCATAAAGTGACTATTTGAGGCTTCATGTAACAACCATGTTTATCAAATTACTGATGGCATTTTGTCGCCAAAGGAACTATCCGGAGTGCCACTCAATGACTGATGATACTCAGTGCGGATTGCGCCCAGATGGATAAGAAGGATAACAACGAAAAGAGCGTATATCCTTTCGAATATACGCTCTTGAATGTAGATGGGTTGTCGCTAATTATTCAGTAGGTGAAATTGTTACTGGCTTGAAGGTCGCGACAGCATTGCCACCAGCTCCAGGACGATCGACATAAGTTGTGTTCTGCATCAAGGTATAATAAACATCAACGTAGTCATCATCATTGGTTAGTAAGCCATCTGGAATCACGTCAATGATCTTACCAGTAATCTGAGCAATGATAGCGTAGCCTTGAACTTCAGGATCCGGAATCATTTTAAGGATTTCTTCAGCAGCTTTGACCAATAGCTTCGCCAGCTCTTTGTAGTCAGTACCATCGTCTTGCTCCATCAGGATCATGTCGACAGCGCCCCAGCGGTAACGTGGCCAAAGCACCATTGTCTGTCCTGGGTAATAGTCTTGACCATCGTAGTCAAGGTAAGGCATTTCAACTAAATCAATTTCCGGTTCAACGCGACTTGGATCGACACCAGTAATGATGGCGTAGACTTCAGCTTTGCCAGAAATCCAAGGCTCTTGGTCGTCATTTAAACGAATTTTGGTCAACTGAGTGGTGTTAAGAGGCTCAACATCCGCAGCCATGACCGAGCGGCTCATTTTACTCATCTTAGCAGCAGGTTTTGGTGCAGAATCATTGGTTGTCAGCTCCGTATCCTGACCTAAACGCTTCATTTCTGCTTGCATGGCCATCAAACCAGCACGTAGTTCTTCTGCGCCATTACTATCGACAACCAATACAGGCACATCTGGCATCTCATAAACATCCAGTTGATGCACCTGGCCATAAACATCATACGCCTCGATAAATTGCCAGTTAGAGTCATCACCTGAAGGCTCGAACGCGAACAGTGGGCTTTCACCTTCTTTCCAGTTTTTCACCATTGAAGCGTCCGCGATACGCAGCTCCATGATTGAATCACTGTACTCACTAATGCCTTTCATTGCGCGATAGCTGCGATCCGCTTTTTGCATTTTTTGACTAAACGCAGAATACGGCTGAGCAGACTGTAGGTTGTTCAGAGGTGCTGATAGATGCTCTTCGTTAATCTGTGACTTGATAGAGGATTCAAGATCAGCATAGCGAGCACTGATCTGCAAAGCGATGGATTGTTTCTGTTGTGCAATCGCCTCAGCCTTAGATTGAGCATCTGTTGTGTCTACAGTCTGCGCATTCGACTGGAAGCCAACCACCGCCGTTGCAAGCATCATGCTAATAGATAGATTTGGTCTCATAAAAATGATCCTTATTTTAATTTTTATCATTATATAGAGCATTTGCCCTACACATAAAAACCTATCAGCAATATCAATAAGTGGAAGTAAAACGATTGCTTTTTGTTCCATTTTCCAGCTCAAGATCACTTTTTAACCAAATTGTATGATATTTAATCTTATCTAAATTAGAATGTGCGAATTAATAATCCAATCAATAATTAATTCATAATATTATTAGCTAAAAGAGCACCTTAAGTGCTCTTTTGTCTTTTCTAATAAGTGGCGTAAAGTTCGACTTCTCCACCTTGCTGTTCAGCGCTTAACGTAAAGTGAACATAACCCGCTTTCTCTACCTCAAACTGGACAAACTCATTGCTACCAGTTTGCTGACTAGCTGCATCAAAGTCTTCTCGTGTTGCCCAAGAATGTTTGCCAATAAAGACGTCCACGTTACTTGGAGTTTCGTCTAGCGCGCTTATCCAAAGCCGAACCGTTGCTGGTCTTTCAACATACATACCCACATAACGTGTCTTATTCACCTTTACTCGCAGGGGTTCATTCGCTGACATTAGTTTTGGCGTCAGGTCATCTTGCTCAACGGTAGGGGATTGAGTGACTGTTTTGCTTGTCACCCTGACAGATTCAAATGATTCGCGGGCTGTTAAGCTGAAATAGTAGCGACCCGGCGTAATGTACCCGTTTGGCTGTGGTTCAATCTCGATTGACTCTTCACTTCCTCGCTGAAAGTCCGAAAGCTGGTACTCATAGTAGTGCGCAACACTCTGGTAACTTGCATATAGATCAGCGTCCCCATCACCTTCAATCGAAACGGAGAATTCTGTCACTTCCGCAGGGATATCGATGTAAAACAGGTGCTCCTCGTAGGCGTTAGCGTTAAAGATCTGGGAATGGTTGGCGGCAAAACTCACTATTTCTGCTGAGTCTTGTGGCGATGGTTCTTTCTCACCGTCATCGTTGTGCGAGTCAGAATCGGTAGATGAGACTGCTTCTAGCCACAATTCAAACTCGTCATTGAACTCAACACCCAAACGCTTCGCTTGTTCGCTCCAAGTCACATAGTCTCCTCTCCTTGCAGACTCTAATAAACTAGCCATGTGCTGAGGGTGCTCTTCCAACATAAACCGAACCCCGAGATAACCCCAACGGTAGATACGGTTTACGTCATCTTCATACGTAGTTTCAATGACCTCGCTGAAAGACAGTGGCTGATGTTCAATCAAATCTATCGCCGCTTGGTAACCTTCTCGGTAATGCATATACTCTGCGAATCCTTCCAGCCACCAGACCATACGACCACGGCTTAAAGTGTCACTAAAGTCACCATAGAGGTTAAAACGACCATCTAAATAGTGAACGTATTCATGCTCAAGGTTTAGGATGGCAAGCTCATCACCGGAGTCGTAGCGATAGGCTAAAAAGCGAGCCACATTATCAGGTTTGGATGGATCACCCTCTAGATATTGCCCTCCATTGTCTGTGCTGTTGCCGAACAGAAAATTAGAGTAGGTAACGTAAGCATCATTGTCCTTCCAGACCACCACTTCAACATTATCATTGTGATCATCATCGACCGGAGCCCAACCAGAGTTCACCACTTGATGAAAATCGGCTTCAACCGCTGACAGAACGTCACACGCCTGTTCAGATTGTTGCTCTGATAAGTTTTGCGAACGAATGATCGCGGCACCCTGACATTCATAACGGTAAGGAAGAAGGCTAAGCTCAAGCTGCGATTTACTTTGTTCAAGCTTTAGTTTTTTGCCTTCCTCTGGCGCATAAAACAAAATCATCTCCGCAGCCGCAATCCATAAACGTTCGCCTTCACTGCCGATCGCATTACGTTCTAACGTACGTTTCATAAACGCCATCACCTGGTTACGTAGCTTCTCATCTCTACTCGCCAATAGTCGGCCAGATTCACGTACCGCATTGTAGATAAGAAATTCAGCGTCTGTGCCCAGTGCCCAGCGATTCTGTTCAACAAACCGTTCCAGCCTCACCAGATAGTAAGGGTGAACCGCGACATCCGCATAAAAATAGTCTCGCGCCACGTGACCACTCATCGCTCTGAACAAATTGTTTAATCCATCCACATACTGCAACTGTTGGCTATTTTGACGGTTGAAGCTTTCAAGCAGGTCCAACATGGCAGGCATTGCGGTAGGCAATTGTTTCACGCTATCGACCATTATGCTCATCGCAGACATTGCACGTACCTGTTCGCGCCCCAGCGCTTGAGCATATTGGCTACTTAAGAATCGAGCTGAAATTTGGGCAAGCTCACGACTCAACTCTTCAGAATAATAGCCATAGCTTGATTGAGTTGAGTAACGCGCAAAGTACGCCGCTTTGATAAATTCGCTAAGGTTGGCAATTCGCTTAGCCTGCTGTTCATCTCCTTCATACTGCGTCACTTCTTCAAGCAACTCGCGCTGTACTTGTCTTATTGACGTTTCGCTGTAGATGCCCGTCGCTGCTTCTTCTGGCGCATTGAACCATGAGTGATAACACGACGAATCGGCAAGTTTGATCTGTGTCAGCCAGTCAGAAGAGTGCGAAAGTAACTCATACTCACACTCCGGAGCAGATAAGGCATTGAAACTGATGCCAGCTAATAGCAAAGCGCTAGCAATTCTCTTGGGAATAAACAAACGTTGATTGTGCTTCATACGCAACACCACACTTATTGTAATGATTTGGAGCTGCGTTATATCAACGATCTATAAGTCACATAAGACCGATTGATGAGCAATTTAGAGGCTGGTTCCGATAATTTCTTAGATTAAATCTTCGCAAACGATTAAATAAAACACTTACTTAACAATTAGTTATAGTTAAAAAAGTTAATACGAAAGTCGCTAATCTTCTGCTCAACGTACTGTTGCCACTCAAGATCAGACATTGCTGACCCCGCCGTTGAACGTTGCTGATCGAGTGATTGTTTGAGATCAGATAACTGGCTTTGATAGCTTGCGACTTGTACCTCCTGACTCGCGACTTGCTGCTCTCGTTGAGCAATGGATGCCGACTGTTCAGCATTGAGGTATTTGGTGGCGAGCTGTGCTTTTGCTTGATCCTTTTGCTGCTGCGTAAAAGTGCTTGGTATTAGACTCACGCCTTTTTCATAACGTGCAGCACCGCTAACTAAAGACAGCGACTCATCATTGTGTTGCCATTTATTCAGCAATGCTTCATAGCTTTCAACATAACTCTCAGCGTTATCAGTCGCTAACTCCTGGGATGCCAAACTAAAGTCATATAGCGCATATTCTCCAGCAAACATAACACTTGCGAGCTCGCCCCAAATTAACAATGCCTGCCGCTTCATTTCTGCAATTCGATCAGCTAACGAGTGGTATTGGTTAAGATCCAGCTCTCCCATTACCTCTTGCCACTGGGCTTTCAATTGAGGGTAACGAGCAAGGAGGTGATACCTAGCGTCCGACAGTTCAGCTTGGTTCTGAACCAGTAGCTGTTCACAATCGTTGCGCTGTTGGCACTGTCGCCAAAAAGATTCCAACGCTTCAACTAGCGCGTTTCCTGACGCTTCCGCAAGAGGGTTTAGTACTTTGCCTTGATGGGGAATCGTATTTTCGGACTGACTTTCACCCTCTTCCACTGTTCGAGCAAGACTCTGGTTAGCAGCGACATATTGTTCCGAAAACTCCCTCTCAACCATCGCCCGAGAATTAACAACCTCATCGGAAGGCCAGAGAAAGATGCCCGCCACAACGGCGAGCATCAACAACAGGTAACGATAAACCATTATTTAATCACCGCCGACACAGGGAAATGGTCGGATAGATTGTAATGCTTCCACAAGCGTTCATCTGTGCTGCGCGGTACATCTACACGGTTATCGTTGAATGCTTTCACCGCATACTCGTCACTCACCATCACGTAGTCAAGATATTCGACATTCTCACCACCGGACATGGCTTCGCCAGCAAAATCATTAATGCGTGGATCGAAAGTCGATTCCGTATAGCCTGAGTATTGCGGTTCAATTGCGCTGAGGTTCGCAATCATCTGCTGATAGTCACCCGGGAACTTACGCTTGTTAACATTGAAATCACCACTGTAAACCACCGTTTCACTGGACGGGATATTGAGTGATGTCGCCAGTTCACGGATCTGTTTGAACTGACGCTGGCGATAATCACGAGCGGTGTCTGTATCGAACGACGCTGTATGCGTAGCAAACACGTGATAAGCCTTACCACCTTTAATTACTTCTGCGTAGTTGACGCCTTTGTCTGCGAAGCAATCTGTTCCGGTACAATCAGGAAATACATACTGGGCTTGATTGACGATTGGGTAGCGGCTGACGATAGTGACACCGCCGTCGTAAATGTTGATGCCATCTTTATCTAACATCTTGGTCTGATAAGGGTACTCTTTTGCCAATTCGCGTAGAAACTCCTCTCGACCGCTAGCAAACACTTCTTGCAGAGCCAACACATCGTAACCTTTGACGTATTCAGGGATCAGTGCGTAGCGATCGCTAATGTGTGAAGCAATAACAGGCAACGCCCAAATGTTGTAAGTCATTAACTTAAGCGTGTTTTCATCTGGCTCAACCGCTTCATCGACTTTGGCAGGTGTGATGGTGTAGTAAAGGTCATCATAACGGGCGGTATTCGCAGACTTAAACGCCAACTCCGCTTGTCGCTCACCAAATGCAGCCGTATTAAAGCGGTGTACATTACGGTCATCTTTTAAAGCCAGTTCAACATCAGATGAAGAGACTCCATATTCAATGGTTGAGTTATACCAATGACCTTCCATTACTTGGTTTAGTACAACGCTTTCACCTACAGGATTGGAAACCACGGTGTTGAATTGGTATGTCTTGCCCGATTTCACCCCTTCCCAGCGATTGAAGCTGAGCACTTGCTTGGTCTCCCATGGCCCAAGTGTTTCTGTGTGCTGTTTCCATTCTTCCCCATATTCAAGTAAATCGGAGCCATCATGGCTCACCTGAATAGTCAGAGACTGGTCTGAATTATTGGTCAAATATACATCTGTGTCCGCTAAAGCGGGAAGCGCAATCAAAGACGCTAACAAGATATTCCACTGCTTAAGATTCATGTTTTGTTCCTTAGTTTTTGTTTGAAGGCTAGAACTTAAAGCAAACAAGTTGCATATTTGTTATAAATATATGAAAAGACAAAAATCACGCAAGTTAATGAAAATATGTGATGAAACGTCTATTTTTTGATCGATTATTGTTCAGAATTTAACATTCACCCACACCTTACTAGACTCGATGTAGATCAATAACTTTATCAGTAGAGATGAGATAATTTCGGCACATTCTCCAGATGTTTTCGACGATGAGTGACGCAGAAATCCAACGAAAAATTGCCCAGTTCTCCTCCATAGAGGACACGTTAGATTATTTCGAGATCGGTTATGATCCAGCTTTTATAAGTGAGTATCGAACACCTCTAGTGAAGAGGTTTAATGGCTACTTAATTATGGTAAAACCTGAAGATTGGTTTGCAGCGCGGCGCTGCCTGAAAAGTGCCTACTGCAAAATTCAGCGTAGCCGTCTGGATCCTCATTCCCGCTCCGCATGCAGAGGGTGCACCACTTGTCAGCGACGTTAATCCCTCAGTGAAGCTAACAACGAAAAAGCTCAGCGAATGCTGAGCTTTGTTCGAAGTCACAACCTACTGACGGCAACCTGAAGTATTGAAATCAACCACCAGTGCTGCGTTGCTGAACTCTCCAGACACTTTCAAGTACCCCCAGTAATTCGCCTGACCATTAATAGTGATACATTCTGAGTTTCCTGAATTATCAGACCATCCATGAAGGTTGGAACCTTCATCATTTGGCCAGCCAAAGTTACTGTATTCCAGTTTGAGATCACCAGTACCATGCGCCGATGTAATCGACATCGACTGATACTCATTAACCCCTTCGATACTCAGCCATATTGGTGACTGAGGCGCCAAACATACTGGCTCTCCGGCGGTCAATCGCCCACCACTGACTTTCGGGCGAACGGCACAATCGGTAGGCAAAGAATCGTTGTCACCTTGGCTGCGAATATTGATCGATGCGCTGGTATTGGCCGTTAGGCCATCATTGTCTGTGACCGTTAAGCGGACCGAATAACTCCCCTCACTACTGTATTGGTGCGTCGGATTGGCCTCTGAACTGGTCGCGCCGTCACCGAATTCCCAGAGGTAACTCGAGATTTGACCGTCGGAGTCTGAGCTACCTTTACTGCTGAATGAAATGGATTCACCTACTTGTCCCTCACTATTAACCGATATCACCGCTGTTGGTGGCTGTTGTTCCGAACCACCATTCACCAACTCTTGCTGCCATTGTTCAAACTCACTTTGGTAAGCCGTAGACCAGCCGTTGATGATGGTTTTATATTGCGACCAATTACCTTTACGCGTTTCCACCAGCATCTGATTTACGTCGTCCATGTGGTGCTCAAACATGAAGCGGACTGCCAGATAACCCCAACGATAGATTCTGTCGACATCAAAACCGTCATACGTTGTTTCAAACACTTCACTCAGCGTGTAAGTTGAGCCGTCTTTGATCGTATCTATGGCTTTCTGATTGCTGTCTTCGTTGGCGATATACTCCGCTACCCCTTCACTCCACCACACAACCTTTTCAGTTGGATGACCAAAATCGCCATACATATCAAATCGTCCGTCCAGATAGTGGACATACTCATGTTCTAGGTTCCAGACAAAATGATCAGGATTAGCGTAAGAGGCTTCATAAGCAATGAAGTTAGGCACGTTGCCTTGCTTGGAAGGGTCACCTTCGAGGTACATACCGCCGTTGTTAGTATCAATACCAAAGATCGGTCCGGCGTATTTTCCGTAGTCATTGCTGCTGTCGAAGATGTTCACTTGCAATTGAGTATTGTAGTCATCAGCCACCGGTTGGTTACCCGTTTCTAAGCGCTGATGGAAATAACCTTCCTCATAACCCATTTTGTCACAGGCCGCTTGGTGTTGAACCTGAGTCATATTCTGGGACAAAATACGAACCGACGGGCCACAGGTATAGCTTTGTGACAGCACTAATGACTTCAATTCTGTTTTGAAGTTACATATGCCCAGCTCTGTACAATCTGAGTAGTATGAAGCAGTGTCCGCCGTTCCCAGCCACACTGCATCACCAAAGCCGTACATTTCATACTGATCAAAGATCTGCTTCACCTTCGCTTTGACACTAGCCTCAATAGTCGTGCTTTGATAACGCGTTAGTCGGCCCAGTTCACGGCCAGCATTGGCAGTCATAAACTCATCATCACGACCAATTGAGTTACGGTTTAGAGCGAAACTCGATAACGCATTCACTAGGTCAGTCTGCTCACCAATTTTCGCCTTGTATTCATCATTCCAACTGCCACCGAACAACACGGTGAAAACGCTGTTTACCGCGTTACGCATGTACCAGCTTTGCGCATAGTCGGCGTTCCAACGGTTGAGCCATTGCGTGACAACATCGATGTAATGATGTTCTAGGCTGGCGCTGTCCATAGTGATGATCACTTCTGCTAACACCTTACCGTGAGCATCACTGTTCTCGTAGAAATTGCTGTTAGCAACAAACGCATCTACTGCCTCTTTCACCGCTGGGCGCACCCAAGTGGTGAAGCTGACCTTATCGTTGTAAAACTCCGCGTAATAGCCAGCACGTAGATAGAGGAACAAAGCTTCCAGCTCATCGCTTCCTCCACCTTGGTAATTCTTAGCTAAAGTTGTGGTGTGTTTAGCGACGTTAAACATGTTGCCAGATTCAAACGTTGTTTCCTGAATACGGCTTTCAGCAGAGAACAGCTCATTAACACAGCTAGCACCTTGAGTTGTGATGGTATTAATCAGGCTGGTGCTGTTTGATGTCGCGAACGCTTCAACGTCACATGGTACAGCCGCTTCATCAGCTGCAATCATGTTGAACGCTTTGATGGTTGGTTGAGGCTTTTTGGGAGTGAGTTTCGTTGGGGCGTATTCGAGGTGTTGATCTTCTACACCATGGTGATGTTCGTGATTGTGTTCTGCATCAAGTTCGACAACCTGTGGTACGGGCGCGCTGATGGCGTAGGCATTCGCACTAAGTAATACACTAGCCACTGCCACTGTTATTTTTTTAAGTTCCATCTTTTTTTCTTCTGTCTGTCGTTAAGTAGGAGCACTTCGCGGTGAAGTGCCATATGCAATCGGTCACCCGATCGCTACTCACTCTAAACAGAGAAAAATGCGCATAGTAAGCAAAATATTAACACTGGATGTTGTGGTCTCAGTTTCTAATCTTGCTGGTTTCAGAAATGCGCTCTCAATTATATTTTCTGGTGGAAAAGCTATCTTATGCTACTAATTTAACAACCTTTTTAACGGCACAAGTTCCGTTAAATGCATACAAAAAAGCCACCTATTACAGGTGGCTTTCTTTTTACTCGTCGTCTGCTTTCGGGGCGACTTTCTTTTTCGGGATAAAGACCGAATCGCCCACAGCGACATTCTGATAGAAACCTTTATCACGCTGAGCAGGCTTCTTCGCTGTTTTCTTCGCTTGTGGTTTGGCTTTCTTAACCACTTTCTTCTTACCACGGTAGTCCGGTTTACGTGGTTTGATTCCTTTGAATTTACCTTTTAAACCTTCCAGTTCAGAGAACGTTAGGTCCTGCTGGAGGTAAGCTTCAACACGCTTAAAGCTATCCCAGTCTTTCGGGCCAACCAAAGACACTGCGTCACCTTTATTACCAGCCCGGCCAGTTCGGCCAACACGGTGAACGTACTCTTCAGTGTGCTTAGGCATGTCAAAGTTGACAACGTGTGTGACGTTCGCAATATCCAGACCACGAGAAGCGACATCTGTTGTGACCAGAATCTTGAACACTGCACGCTCAAACTGGCTCATGATGGTGTTACGCTGAGTCTGATTCAGGTTACCACTCAGAGCAATGGCTTTAAGCTTCTTCTCGTTGAGTTTGTCCGTTAAACGCTCCGTGTCTACGCGAGTCGCAGTAAAGATGATCAACTGCTTGTATTCCGCTTCTTCCAGAATGCGATCCAGAATCGCTTCTTTGTGATCAAGATGGTCACACAAATAGAATTTCTGCGTGATGTCTTTGTGCTCTTCATTAGAAACACCAATCGCGATACGTTTTGGAGCATCTAACATTTCAAAAGCAATCTCGTTCACTTCCGCGTGATCAAGGGTTGCTGAGAACATCAATGTTTGACGGCGACGGTGCTTAGCCGCATTGTGGATTCGACGTAGCTCAGGTGCGAAACCGAGATCCAGCATACGGTCAGCTTCATCGAGGATCAGAGTCTCTAATCCCTCTAAGTAAAGCGAACGGTGATCAAGGTGGTCAGCCAAACGACCCGGTGTGGCGACAATAAATTTCGGGTAACGACGCAACGCTTTCACCTGATCATTGAAGTTTTCACCACCCACAATCAGAGTCGCGTCATAAGACAAGCCACCCAGCATAGAACGCAGCTCACCGTAAACTTGCTTCGCCAGTTCACGGGTTGGAGCCAAAATCACACCACGAGGATCTTTCGCTGAAAATGCTTTGTTCTTTAACGACTTGTGTAGCATAGGTAGCACAAACGCCAGTGTTTTACCTGAGCCAGTTTTCGAAGAAGCCAACAGATCTTTACCAGCAATCGACACCGGAATGGCTTGTTGCTGTATCTCTGTCGCTTGCTTGAAGTCAAAGTGCTTCAGGTTTTTCAGTAAGCGATTGTCTAGGCCTAAATCTTTAAAGTGCAAAGTATTCTCCAAGTTCATAGATGTGTCTCAGCCCTGCTCTAGGTTATAGCTCAAACACGAAAGTTTTCAAAAACGCGCTATGATACCGTGAAAGATCCATACTGGATAGAGATCACAGAAAATTATCTTATTTCGCCGTGTTTACATCCCTCGATATAGTTAGCAGATTGACACTTATAGCTCTCGCCAGTGAGACATATATCAACTAATTTGATAATTGCTTAAATTCTTGGGTTTTTTTGACTTTTTTCTGCTTTTTGAAGCCTAGATTTGAGTCTACACTTTAGGAACCGTCACTATATGAGCAGAAATGTATAGGACGTCATTTTGATACTTACAATGCAAGGAGTTCATCTATGAACAAAATGTTGATCGCAGCTGCGGCGTCTTCTGTACTTCTTCTAGCTGGTTGTGCTTCTGGTCCAGACGAAGCATCTTCAGCAAAAATTGACGAGCTAAGCAATCAAGTTAGCCAGCTAAGCCAAGATGTACAGGCTCTACAGTCTGATGTACGTAAATCAGGCGATGCAGCAATGTCTGCTCAAGAAGAAGCAGCACGCGCTAACGAGCGTATCGACAACATTGCTCAGTCTTACACTAAGTAAGACAAAGGAATGGATTTAGCCTTTTTAAATCAATGATTTAAGTAATGGTTAAACGATAATTGGCGATGAAGTGGCGACACAATTTTGTGTCGCCACTTTTGTTTTATAGCTGACTACAAATTTGGCTTAGGTGTCTGAGCAGGTACATGTTTTCGTAGAATGAACTCCTCCCCTTTATACGAAAGATAAGGGAATGGATAGGCAAAATAGGCTTCTTTTTCACAGTTCGAGCACGTATGCCGCCACTGGTTATCTCTTGGGGCTTCTATTTTGTCTACTCGGTATACACCACCACTGCATTCATCACATTCAAACTCTACTAACTCTACCGTAATAGGTTTACTTTTCTTCATAATCAGTTAACAAAATCCGCTTTTTTGTGGTATCACTTTGTCTAATGTTATCGTAAAGATTTTCTTTTTTTCCTCTGTTCTATTTTGAAAAAATGTAAATCCACTAAAATTCGCTTTCAAGCCTTGTCTTATCTAGCTTAACAAGACACAAAAGAGATCATTACATATCCCTTTCAGATCATCAAAACAGTGACAAAAAACATCCCAGCTATTATTTATCAATAACTTACAAACAGACACTAGATCTTTTCTGATCGTTAATTTTTCAATTTTCTGAAAAAAACTGAAATGACTGAAATGACTGAAATTCTATATTGGGCTATATAAGCCATTTTGAGAAGGCTTGCCCCACCCCGAAGCCCCTTATATCAAAAGGCTTTGCACCTTATCCGCTTGGCTTTCTGACACCTTGATTTTTCATAACTCAAAAACTGAAAAAAAACTGATCGAAAAACCGCGCAGGCGGGTGAGGAGAGTGCGGATTTTGTCATCCAGTGGTTGTGCTTCGTGGCTCTGTGGTCGCTGTTTACCCCATAGTGGCGTTGTTCTGGTTTTGCCTCAGTTCAGGCAGCTGTTTGGCAACATTAATTGTAGGTAGGAACGTTTTCTATCAAATTCTATTAACACTAGCTATCAACGCCAATGTCACTCATTACAGTTGTTGCCAAAGAGTCTTGGTAGCTCAGCTAACTCTTCTTAGCTCGCAAATCATCATTAATCGGCTCTATCCCCGATAATATGTCGAGTATTCAATTGGACACTCTCAATGACTAGTTAAAGATTATTTTTAAATACATGGATTCGATTTGCAGCCAGATTGTGAAGTGGTTCAAGAATACAAGCGCTAAGAAACTATTTGCATAAGTGCAAGCTATGATATCAGTTGAGTATTAATTGTTATGAATTGGTAGGCTTAATATTTAGGTAAAAGATTAAGCTAGAGAGGAACACTCTAGTATCGATATACCCGAATAGGACAGCTCAATAAGGATATGAAATGAATCAAGAAATTTTAGAAAAAAATGAGTTTACTGATGTTTCAGAGATAGAAAAAACAGCAGAAATAGAAGGTATTTTGAAAGCGTTCAAAATATTAGAGGAAGATAATGTTCAAGATGATAGCAAGATACCAGCGTCATCTTATACCGGCGCAGTTACTAAAGGATTCACCCCTGACTCAACAACATCTAAGTTACTTTCAGAAGCTTCAGCCTCGGGACCGGAGTCTTTACAAAAGTACTCTGAATATTGTGCAGACTTAACTAATGTAATGGAAACAATAGCTGCGCATATTGATCCCGACAATATAAAAGTACACGAAATTCCAGAGACAGGAGAGGTTGTATTTCGTCAACACGCAAGTATAGGTGATAGAAAATTCACTTATACAGTAACCTCAAAAAGGAAGAGTAAAAGTCGAAAATTAATTAAAAATGGCCAGCCATATGTAACTTATGATGACCTAACTACTGAGGAGATATCAGAAGGTGGTACTACTGTGCACTCTGCTACATATATATCTAGTCTGGTGCTTGGGGTCTCAGAGTTTATTACTGGGATAACTACAGCTTTTTGTATAGCAAAAGTTTCTCAAGCTGTAAAAACGGCTAGAGCATCCTTAACTATAGATACAGGACTGATATACAGTGCTGCCGAAGGAGAATTTAAAGCAGCGCTAGACTTCCGAGTTAACAAACTTGTAAGGCTAAGCACGTCTAAATCAGTAAGACTTATCGCAAGAGTAGGCGTCGCCGCCAACGCATTAATGGTTGCTCTTTTAGTTACATCAATCGTGTTGTTATTTCTGTCTAAAACAACAATTTGGCAACTAACAATCTTAAACAAAAGTAACAAAAATATTTATTGGACTAATAAATTGGAACATGGAGATCTTAAGAGTGCTCCCTACGACTCAGAGACAAAGCAAACCTATGAAAAAATAGCAGCAAAATCAGTAACTTCTGCCGGTACAATTTATGAAGAGACTACATACACGCGAGCTGATCTCACGTTTGTGAACGAAGGTGCTTTATTTGGAGTTATAGGAAATCTAAAACTCCGACTAAAAAAAGATGCTAAAGTAGAACAGCCTACGTTTGATTTAAAATTTGACATACCTTATAGCGGTGCAAATACAGTTAGATTAACTGGTGATGACTCATTACCTACCGAAACTAATTATTTAGCGTATCAACTAGTCGATGAAAAAACTGGTCTTAAGTTTACGTATTCGTTGTCAGCAGAACATGATAAACATAGCGTTCCTACTATTAATCATGGGAAGAGTGGATGGAACTATACAAGTGCGCTGACCATCGAAGATTGGGAGAAGCCGAATAATGCCTAATGCAGCCGACACTTTAGTTTTGAATGAGCGACGATATATAGGCCGTTCTGAAGAAAGGGCTTATACGTCGAATATCACTGAGGTAGTTGTTGGCCCGAGGACAACGGATCTACATTTTAACTATGAGATGCCCTCGCAGGGCGCACTTGGTAAAGTACGAATCTGGGAAGGGCTGACCGTTAATTTCTCAGAAGAACCCGTTTATGAAGCTCCTTTAGATAATAACGAAGGCTTTGTTCAAGTTCTAACAAACGCCCTCAATTTTACCCAAGGTGCTTATATAATCACGATTTCTGCGGATGAGGATGTTCACTCAATAGCTGCCACCGAAACCTTGCTGAATGGTCAACCTCGTATGCGTGGGGATAGTTTTATTGCCGTTACAGCGAAAACTAGTAACTCGATTAGTACTGTTTATTCCAATCCTCCTAACTTAACAGCATACAAAGAGGCTGATTGGGCAATTATTTATGCTGGTTCTGAATTAGGAAAAGGAGAACCCCTTGCAAAAATGCCCGCTCCCTTGGACGAAACTTCGGGCATTATAACAATCAACTTTCCTAGGGGAACACTAAAAAGCGGTAACACTTATAATGTTTGTCTATCTGTAGGGTCAAGGTTATCAACAATTTCTGCGGCCTACGTCTTCAAATACCTGATATGAAGTACATTCATTCAAGCTAGATCTAATTCTTGTTTCAGAGAAGATAGTTTCCCGCTTTGATTAAGGACTTAGCTCCTTTCATCAAAGTGGGTAACTCGCGTGCATAATTCTAGCAATCCAACCCTTAAGGGTATCATCCAACTCTAACTCTTGAAGTATCGCAACAGATATATCGAATTTATACACAGGGTGTAAGAAATATTACTTGAACCTGATCAAGGACAACTAGTGTCAACAGAGTAAGTGCGATTAAATGCTATAAGCCCTCTGAATTATCGGGTCGATCCTTGCGTTTAGATCAGAGCTATCATCACCATGTTTGGTAATTGTGCCTGACTGATTAGGCGCTTGAGTGGATGCACCACCCGGCATAATCCCCGGATGAGTATGACTAGCCAATGTGTCGGCAAGTTCTTTCACTATCTGCATAAGTTCAGACAGAAGAATCAAGACATTCTCTTGCTTAGAGCCTACCCACGTTTTTGGTGACTGTAGCCATTGGTGATCAGCGGCGATACTTCGGCGAACTTTACCGATTGTCTCAACCAATTCGCCAGCGGTAGCCGTCTGCATGTTGCCCAAGCTGCCTAGCACAATGTCATCACCTGCTATTAGGTTAATTGCTCCTAGTGCTTCAATTAGCTTTTTGCCGATCACTTCTTCAATGCTGTGCTCATCAACCAAAATATGGTAGTGACCAAATTCACCACGATAGCGTTCTGCTTGGTCAAGTTTTTCGAATGCTGTTCGGTTGTGCGTTTGGTCTGTTTGCTGGGTGGTGTTTCCTGCTGCATCTATTCGGTTGCTTACCTCTTCACGTTGCTGCTGCAGTTGTTCCCCCGGCTCTATCGACGGCATAGCATATTCACGGCCATAGACACCACGAATGATAGGTCGGTCATTCCGACCATAAGCAAAAGCGATTTCAACCAATGTCCCCTCTAAAGGGTAAGACAGTAATCCAGATTCATGCCCACTCATAAGAACAGGCAATGGAATCGAACGATAGACAGGCACGTTAATATCTGGGTTTAAGTTTTCATCGAGCACCTGAACATCTACCGCAAACCTTGGGCGGAATGGGTCAGCGGCTTGCCCGGCAGTCGCTGTGTCTCTCACTACCTCAACACGGCCAAACTTAGGCAAATGAAAACCTGCTGCCAACTCAGGGAAGTTCTGCAGCGTTTCACGTTTCTTTGGTGATACTTCTGATTGCTCAGTTTTCCAATAAGCGGTCATTTCATCTTGAATCAAATCAACTCGATTAACTCGCTTGTCGTTCATGACTCTGCCCGGCCTTAGCATAGGGAACGGAACAAAGGTGACACTGTTACCACTTTGGCGACTGGTGAACTCTTCCGGTATCGGCATAGGTTTGTTGTTGAAGTGGCTATCTTGATAGGAACCGAAGTACACGACCTGATCAGTATGTTGGAACCAAACACAATCAGGAATAGAAAAAGCCTTAGCAATTTGCTCTAAACACTGATAGCCCGTGCCTTGACAAACAAAGTTTGGAATAGTGGTTTTGATGTAATCAGCATCAGGCAGATTGAATTCAAGCCCTGTCATATCCGAAAGAACGCCGATCACCTGCTCTGCGGTTGGGTGCTCTAAGCTAACCGTCCAGCGTTTAGACAAAATGCCAACCAGTTCTTTCACCGTAATCTTATGATAGCCGTTAGCAGCAGGTTGAACTTTATCGATATACCCCTCAAACCAAGGGGCGGTTTTATTCTCATAACCAATATCAAACCGAACAGACGCAAACTGCTCTGGCTTTTGCTTGGTTTCTACTTCGAAGATCGCAACACTGCCTAGTGATAGCTTTAGGCTCACCATGTTACTAACCAGTTTGACTTCTTCACCACTGATAAACAGGCGTTTTTCTAACTTCATTGCGTTGCTTCCTCTGCGTTATTCAGCGCCTGTCTTAGTCGGGTGTTTTCTCGCTGTTCCGGTTTGGTTTGCTCTTTGGCTCGTTGCTCTTTTTGTTCTGCCACACTGTTTTGCTCTCGCAACTCAAAAGAGACGTTCCAAGCCTGCAAAGTTTCATGCTCTCTCGCATTGATACGGCCAGTGAATTTCACGTTGCGAATCTTGAGTGCTAACGCAATATCATTACCAATCCGATAAACCCTGCGTGTATTGGTTTCATCTTTGTCCGATGCAAGCGAATACAACTGGGTGAGCGTTTCTACACGTGTGAAAGGAACTCGACCACTAAAGGTCAGTTTCTTGCCTTTATCGCCTTGCTCTGCCGTATCGGTACCCGATGATTGACCGCTCATGTCTTGGTCTTTTAACTCCATCGACATTTCAACTTTCATCGAGTCTAAATTAACCGGCACACCATCGAGAGCTAACATAGCAATTCCTCAAAAAAGGTCATTGGTTCATGGCTAAGCAATAGACTCGCCACGGTGAATTGATGATTGTTTGGCGCACCTGCTTGGCTAATCTGAGTTGCGATACTTTCAGCATTACCAGTAACAGAAAAAGCGTAAACACTGCCGTTTAAGTTTTTAAGTGCATTTATCTGGGCTTTGACATCACCCAACCTTTTAGCTCTCTTTTCTGCCAGTGCCTCCAGTTTGCCGATCACGTTACTTGCATCATCAGCTAACGATTCTAGTGTGGCGATTTGTGCACCCTGCCAATGCAAAGCGTCATGCAAAGGATTGGCATTGAGTTTCGCCATGGGTTTAAAGCGAGGTTGGACGATTGCAGCAGATTGGTGAAGCTTATCGGTTTCATTGGTCACTAATGCTTGAGTTTGCCTAGCCACCTGACACCAATCTGGCAAAGGAAACACGGAAACAAGATCCGCCAACTGATTAGCGAACTGCGCTAACTGTGAAGCGGTCACCATAAGCGCAATACAATGAAGATTGCCATTTGGTCGGTACTTGTCAGCATGATCACGGAGTTTGCCAGATAGCACTTTGACTGCTGCCTGTGGATTCAAGTAACAACCCGAATCCAACTTGGTACCTACTTGAAACTGGTAAGGTGTGGCGGTTAATACAGTGCCCGTTCTTAGCAAAGATTCAAGATCACCACGCAACCCAATTAACGCACTTGCATCTTCACTTAAAGAGTGACGCCCATAACTGGCGTCACTTTCAAGGTTGGTTAAGCGGCTAACTGAATCATTCATCGTTGTGCCGACTTGGTCTATTACCTGTTCGGCACTGGTTTGGATTGCTTGCGAGCTGCTAGGCCAACTGAGTGGTGACGTACTCCACATTCTATTTCTCCGAATATTTCAACTGAGTTACCGCTAGTATTGGCTTAAGTAGCATTGCTCATAATTTCTGGGCGACTGATTTCTTTTGGATCAACACCGAGTCTCGGCCTTATTTCTTGAATGTATGATTTAACTGCATTCATTTCTTGTTCTGTTATCTCTAACAAACCCAAGCGATAGTCTTCTTCAATACGAAGCGCTATCTTTTTCTCTTCATCAAAAAACAGAGTGGCCAATTGAAATATTTCTAGATCGGTTTTTGCTCGAACAAAGATTTTGTTTGTTG
The DNA here is from genome assembly GCF_013113835.1 of Vibrio sp. RE88. Classification (GTDB taxonomy): domain Bacteria; phylum Pseudomonadota; class Gammaproteobacteria; order Enterobacterales; family Vibrionaceae; genus Vibrio. Next base: position 24,042 of record NZ_VTYQ01000001.1, read on the forward strand.
CTATGTCAATATCCCAATAATCACGCTCCCCTCGATCTTTTGGCATTTCTTCCACTAGGTAATCATTACTATTAAGAATTTCCCCATCAATGTATTGCACTATTGATATGCTGTTATCTGCATTTTTCGTTACCTTGTACATTAAGCTAGCTCCCCAAAGACAATGACATACGCTCTAGATACATCAACATTACGCTCTCGTCTTGAAAGCAACCGTATCTGTGTTTCTGAAATTAATGTTGGTGTTGTATCGGCTTTAACGTGTTCACCAAAGGTATAAGCATCAGCCTGATTTAAAATTGCAAACTGACCACAGATAATCACTCGCTTTTCAATGGAAACAGGATTCTCAAATTCGATTGTGTAATCTCCAATCCCATTATCAATGATACGATTAACGTTAAATGAACCGCGAGCTGGTACGTTAGGGGTCGCACCATCAAAATTAACCATCGCCACCATCGTCATACCACTAATATCTGACATTTTTGGACGGTTATATGTTGTGAAAAAATCGACCCAACGACCAGAGCCCCACTGAGGTCTGAACTTCGCATATCCATCACCAAAAAGTAATTGAGTTGCGTGGCCTTCAGCAGACATGATTTGGAGCTGATTACCTACAACTGAGGTCAATCCGCCAGAGTCTACAGGATCACCATTATTCCATCCTGTATATAAGCCAGCCTTGCTCACAAAAGACATGACATTGGTCTTTAAATTTAATTCTGAAAAACGAGCAGTGAGCTGTTTAGCTATTCCTCGCCAGAACTGAGGCAACTTAATGTGTTTACTCGCCGTGCTACCGCTGTCTATATCTGAGTTACTTGCTGCATTACTTTTTAGTTCAGCTAGTGCCAAACCACCTTTAACTCGCCAATCAACCACAGAACCATCAGCATTAATTCCAGCCAGTTCAGCAACGTAGTGTTGATCACCGTTGCCGTCGACATAATCGGTTAGCTCAGTTTCAGAAACTGTAATCGTGACTTTGTTTTCCCACACTGACAGTGCAGTACCTTGGCGAACGACATCCACGTACAAACCGTTTGGTTTAGTGGTGATGGTTTGCAACACTTCACCAGTTAACACTCCACGTAAACCTCCGACGTAAACGACACCAGGAGTCACTTTGTATTTGTTCGGGTCAGCTTGTTGGGTAACGTCGAACCCATCAACAAAAGCCGTATGACCATAGCTATCTAAGCAAGCCAATCGGTGGTCTTCTTCGATACCTTTCAAACGTGCTTGATAGTCAATCTGCCAAGTCGAAGCATCAACGGTAATTCCAGCAATTTGCGCGGCTCCGTCATAGGCTTGCACCAATGACTTAGTGCTAGCCATACCGTTTTCTTTGGTCTCTTCGGCTTTGTGTACCACCATTCCGCAAGAATTTGGCACACTCTTGTCACGTAGATAAATCGCGTTAAAGGTGAACTCTGCAACGGTACCGGGGATCACAACTGAATATGCCAGTGCGTTGTCACCAAGTTTACCCACTTGGTCGATGTCTTGTTGGTGAACCCATAGCGAAACATCAGGCAAACCATTTTCACGGTTAATTGGCTGGCTTGGGTCTAGCCCCGGAATGTGCGCAAAAATCATTTCGTTCATGTCTGGTGCATCACCGACACTAATCTGATTTTGCAAGTAACGCTCAAATTCGAGCGGGATTGCCGTTTGGCTCATTGGGTACCTCCCAGATACCTGTACAAATGTTTACCAGCTAAAGGCTGGCAATAAATACTTGTTGTTGATGTTCAACTGGCTGTGGTTTCACATTCATTTCAACGGCTTGCTTAGTCTTTGCTAAAAACAGGCTGAAATTGTGCGAGAACTCACCACTGGCAACGGTTAAGGTTGTCGGGAACGTCACTTGGAAACGGTAGCGGCGGCATGTCCGGCCATACTGTTCAATCAGTGTTTGAACCAACTTGGTGTTATTGGAAATATCACCGTCTGTTAGCTCAATGGTGCAAACATCCCACTGCACTGCATCTTCACGCTCTTTAAACGCAACGATACCAATGCCCAACCTTTCAAAAATTCGCTTAAACCCTGCAACGCTGCCTGCGTCTTTGGCATTCACAGCTGCGTATTTCACTCGCTTACGAAACAGCGAAAGCGGTTCGCCCTCAAAGCGTTTGATGTCTCTATCCCAAGCCATTAACTCCAAGGTGTTTTCGCTGCATGTCAGCGCATCCATTTGGCAAAGTGGAAACAGCAACCAACCCCAAACCATTTGAAAGAATGCAAACACGCCTTTTGATAGAAAGTGCGGCTCTTTGATTTCTTCCGATGTGGTGCTGCCGTCTTGCCACCATGGAATAACCGTTTCCGGTAACTCTGGTGCATGTTGTTCTTGGTTGTAGCTTTGAGGTTCAGACATGACTTACTACCTTACCGTTAGCGTTTTCAAACGTGGCTGCTCTAGGTCGCTGATAATGTCCTCTTGAACCTTTCCGCCTACGGTGAACTTTACCGATTCAACCTGCGCCATATTGGTGTGAATTTCAGTACCAAGCAGAGAAAGGCTAAAGCGACTTTCAGGTTTTGCGCGAGTCATTTCTGGATAAGCGGCAGTCTCACGAAATGCTGCCCTGATACGGTCTTCGACTTCCAGCAGTTCGTTAACCTTGGTTGCCTCGTCTAAGTTAGCCACCAACACAACATCGGCGATCACATCGTGCTCTGTATCTGGAATAGCCTTACAAGTCAGCACATCACCATGGCCGTGATGCCCTTTAGCCATAATGTGGTCATTTAACTGGTCAAGAACGGGTTGTGGTGTTGCTCCGACTTCCATCAAGATCAATGCTTCTGCAGTGCCCGGCGTCACTTCACCTGTATTGTTGAAATAGATGTTGTCGCTACGAATCCCGGCGACACTGGAAATAATGGAACGGTAAACATCATCAATGTGCCATTCACCTGAACTGGTGAAAGCGTTCTGAATACGCAGTGCCAGTTCTTCATTGCTTTCAGCGTCTGCGCCTATTTTGGTTATCCAATCAGGTTCGTTAACCGCATCGACAATACCCGGAATCTCTTCTGGAATGATATTGAAGTAACCTGCAGGTAAGTTAAAAGCTGCGCCTGCTTCGAATGCTTCAACCAGAACTTTGCCCGTTAGCTGACCCGCATCAATCACGGTTTCAGCAAGCACTCGAACTTTATACACCACTCCATCAATCGGCAGGGTTTGAACCACTTTACCCGCTTCTATCGTGACAGCATCAGCAGCGTTCGCCTTGGTTAAGGTAATCTTGCCTTGTGTTTTCTCTGCGTCTTTCGGCTCGATGTCATGTTCCCAAGCTTTCAGATCTAAAGCCCAACGTTCTGCCGTTGCCACAAACATATTTGGCATAACATGTTCAGCTAGTAGTGTTCTGATCAGCCACACGCATGGCGTAACTACAGCGGCGCGAACCCATCGCCAAAACGGTGACATTTCAGAGTCGTTAGATACTTTGCTGCCAGCTCCCACGACTTCTTGTTTTAGCTTCGCTTCAAATTCATCTTCGGTAACAGGCACACCCGATTCACTTAGAATCTCAACAAAGTCTGCGTTTGGTCGTTTGCTCATGCCCCGTTCTCTCCTACAGAAAGTTCTAGATCACCATATTCATAAGCGGTTGCCGTTAAGGTGAATTCACCCGCATCTAACTCTGTTGCCGTTGCAGTGCCGGGAACGACTCTCACATCACGCTCAGCTAACTGCTCAATCTGCACCATCACATCAGCGCGTAATGCTGGATTACGTTCAGCAACCAATTGACGGGCCAAACCCGACTCCATAATGGCGTGCTTAATATCTTGTGCGATGCTGTATAAATCACTGCATTCGGCAGGCTGTTGACCTGCGTCCATATCCCAGCCACCGTCAATCACTTTAATGTCGATGTACTTTTTGCTTTCTGATAAATAGCTATCCGGCATTGAGTTCATCCCATTCGGCTAACTGGTCTGGTGTAATTCCATTCGGCGCAGTGATGTAAACGTCACCGTATGAGTTCATGTTGCCGCCTTGTGGTTTATGGGTAGTCGTTACGTTTTGAACCATGCTTGGAGGTAGTGTTGGCATTGCTCCCGGCTGTTTGTATTCGGCAATGCTGCCACCTTTACCCGTTGGCATTTCTGGAGTGTCGAACGACATTGGCTGAATTGATGTCGGTGCGTTTCGCTCTGCTTGAACGGCTGCACTCACTTCTGGCGTATCAACCTTACTACCCAGTTCAATATCCACACCGGGGATCATGTTCAGTAAGTCAACAATGCTCTCAATCGCGACGGCAATAACATCAAACCAATCCGTATCTTTGAATGCTGCGGTTAAGTCATCCCACCAATAGATTGCAGCAGCCACACCGCCAATAAGCAGTGCAATACCAGCCACTACCCAAGTGATTGGGTTCGCCCATAAAGCGGCATTAAATAGCCAAGCAGCGGCGGTGCTTGCTATTGTGGTAATGCGTAGCAGTTTCATGATGCTGTTTAAGCCTGTCATGGTGACGGCCCAGCCTGCAGACATCATTTGCCCAATACCCATGGCAAGCGATAGTGTTGCGACTACGCCGCCAAGGGATAAACCCGCAATAGCGACATAACCCAGAATTTCAGCAAGCCAAGGAAATTCATCAGTCCAACCTACAACGACCATTAGACCATCAGCCATTGAACCCACCACTGCGTTAATAGACGGCAGAACAGCACCAAAAACCGCAGCGCGAACGGCAAACCAAACGGCTTGAAGTCGTTCCCACTGGTCAGTCATCGCACTGGCCATCTTTTCGGCTTTTGACATGCCTTGCACTTGGCCAAGAGTATCAATGCTCCCAGCTAGCCCTTCTGTATCAGCCATAAGTAACTTGATCATGGCGGTGGCTTCTTTTGTGCCAAACGCTTTATCGAGTTCTGCAGACTCTGCAACTGATAAGGTGTCACCGTACTTCCCTTTTAGCTCTTCAAGAATTTCGAGCATTGGAAGCATATTGCCGTGACTATCCGTAAAACTGAGCCCTAGTTCATCTTGAGCCTTTGCTACCCCACCCAAGAAAGCACGATACTTAGTACCCGCTTCACTGCCACTCATCGTCGCCTGCAGAGTACCCAAAATCGCCATTTGCTCTTCCATGGCGATACCTGCCGCCGTTGCATTCGCCCCCACACTGGTAAATGCACTGCTCATTCCTGCGCCCGTGGTCTTGAACATCTCAACAGATTGAGCGGTCATGCCTGCGACTTGCCTAGACCATTCGCCTACACCCATTTCATCAGCGGAGTTTTTAAATACTCCATACATGGTACCCATGTAGTCAGTGATAGTTGCTGTATCGGCTTTAGTCGCTGCGGCTAATACAGCGGAACTTTTAGTAATATCAGCAAGGCTCTCACCATCAATGTCGCCAAAAGCTGATTTAATATCGTAAGCTGCACCAACCATCTCTGTGGCAGATTTACCATATTGAACCGACGTGTATAGAGCCGTTCTAGATAGCTTGGCTAAATCTTCATCAAGAACCCCAAGCGATTTCACTTCACCTAGTTTTCTGTCCATTTCAATCGCAGGCATCAACGCATTTTGGATAGCAAAGCCAGCAGCAACCAAACCTGCGCCACCTGTCGCCATGTTCTGCATGCCTTGCTTGCCTGCTTCCATGGAGGATTGCACTTCTTTGGTAATGCCTTGCAGTGGTTTGGTTATTTGGTCAACCAGTGCCACATGCATTAATAGCTTTTCCATACTCATGCGTGATGCTCTACCTTACTTACTAAACAATCGGCTAATTGCGCTCATTACTGCTCGTTCGCTGCGTTCGAACTGGTGTTTATCCAGCCAGATAGCGCGGCTTAAACTTTGTTCGTCGTCTGGTTCATTGGGTAGAAGATGACGACGCAGGGCAAAGGCTTGTTCAAGTGGGTTATCTTCAATTCGCTTTGCCCTGTCAGTTATTTTTTTAGTGAGATTTCAATGCCACCTTTAGAGGCATTACTCACGGTCGCATACAGCTCGATGGTTAAACCGGGAACGCTATCAAGCAACTCGATCAGCGCATCTTTCTGCTCTGTTTTAACTGTGCGAGTCAAATACGTGTATGCAGGAGCCACTTTGTTATTTGGCATCATGTCATTGGTGTAGTTGTTCGCATCTTGTACCGTTGGGGTGAATTCGAAATCAGTACCACCGATAGTCACTTCTACAGGTTTTGATGTGAAAGCAGGTTTAGTCATGCTGCGTCTCTTCCTTTCAGTAAGTTGTAAATTCGATCAAAGCCCGATGCCATGTTGCGTTCCATTCTGTCGCCCAACTCTTTTACATCGTCTTTGGTTGCGTAGGTTTCAGCTACGTGGGTTTTGTGTTCTGCCAAATCTTTAGAAACGGCTGTTAATCGAGTGATAACCGCACCCACTACTACGGCAATCAGCATTCCTACTGCTGCGAGTGCAGCCACCCAATCCGCCATTTAGCCCCCTTTAATCGCTGTTTTTAGGGTGTTGAATGTACCTAATGGTGTTTTTCCCATAGACACTTGCTTGTCTTGCGAACGTTTGTGAATGTTGATGCCAAGCACAGTCAGCCCAATACCAAACAATGGCGTCATTGCTACCACGCTATTCACTACATTGGCTGCATGCTCTGGATGAAACATCATGACCACTGCAAGGCTCAAGAACAGCAATACCCAAGCGGCACACATCGAGTAACCCCAAGTAGGACGCCAACGGCGCACGTAAGGGTCATTGCTTGCAAGCTCGGCCTGCATCGTTGCGTGTTGTTGAGTCATAGCCAATTTACGTTCTTCGCTCTCAAGTTTTGCATGCTCAAATGCCAACTGTTTGAGTTCAATTTCATGTTCTACTTCTAACTGTTTGAGTTTCAAAACGGCTTCTGGATTTGCAGCTAACTCTTGCTCTATTGCTTGCGGTGTATTTTCAACACCTAGAGCACTAGACACCAAACCACCTACAGCGGTACCAACAGGGCCACCAATTAGCGTTCCAATCAAAGGGGCAGAATTACCGATCAGCGATTTAACCTTATCCCACATAGTCAGTCCTTAATGATGGTAAGTTGCGCAGCTTCGCCGGCTAACTCTTTCATTAACGCATTGAATGCAGCAGTTGAGTTCACCACCGCCCACTCACCATTCACAAACCCAAAATCAACACCTGGTGCTAAACAACCTTGTAACTCATTAGGTGAATTAGCTTTATGAATCAGAATGTGTGTGCGTAAGCTTGGCCCTTGTCGAGTTACACCCAACGTGTCAGCTTCTAAGGCATAGCAATCGCCAAATCGTGGTGACTGATGAGGGAACAGACTATAGGTACCCTCAACAATGCAAGATTCACTGGGTTTGTTGTTCAGCATTGGGCGTTCTACAACACAGCACACTTTGCTACCGTCTTCACGGTGTAACGTCGAATACGTTCCGTGTTCAAAGTAGCGGCGTTTCATCAAGTACTTTTTCATGGAATAACCCTAAATTAGACCTTTCTCTGCTAGCTGCTGACAGCTAACGCAATACTTACAACCTGCGACGTTAATACGGCGCAGCTCTGGGATTTCATCACCACACTCGTGGCACTCTTCCGCGCTTTCTTGGTGGCCTTTCTGCACTGACCGTTTAAGTTGGCTTGCAATAGCCATTTCGGTGAATTTGGCTTCATTTCTACTGGCATGGTCGATAAAATCCGGCATTCGTTATCTCTCTAGTTAGGCTTAAAGCAGACCGCGTGTGTCGTCTGAACTCAGGTATGAAATACCATTGATGCGGACAAAGTGTGGACTCGTCACAAAACCTTTAAGTTTGCGTTTGGTCTTATCACTGCTGTTAGGGTCGACACTCAGTAGATCTGAGATTTGGAGCTTCACACCAAACAACTCAACTTTGTCTTCATCGTCACCTGTATTTGCATAGAACATGCAATCGTGAGGCTTGATGCCACGCCAGCTACCTGCTTCACGTGCTTTTTGCTGCAACTTGCGGAAGTTGTTTAAATCCAACTCATATTCCACATCACAGCTAACTGCACCATGAGTAAAGCCCGTTGGAATCCCACGCTCTTTATCAACGGCTGATTCGTCATTGATGGTTGCGGTTGCCGATTCCACATGAACCAGAACACCCAGCATGTTTACGTCGAAGCTTCGACCTGTATAACGAGAAGTCATTGATTACTCTCCTAGACGTTGGTTAAGCATGATGCCGATTGTGATTTTCACTGGACATTCATAAGGCGTAACAGCTAGCAGAATTTCCACTTCTTCACTGTTAATCCAAGTGATGGTGATGTCTTCATCTTGTGGCGGTTTGATTTCACCGGGGAACTCGTAGTCACCAATTTTCGTTACTACCGCCATTTCGCGCAGGTCTTGGGTAAAGTAGAGTTTTGCGCTTGCTTCACTGCCCGGCGTTGAATTGAACTCACGATCAGCGATTCGAGCAATCGCACGTACACGAACTTTACGGGCTGCTTTCATCGCAACACGGATATGGCGAATATCTTGAAAGTCACCACCCGGAACATCTAAAGTACGGCCCGTTGTCCAGTACTGCCCCGGATAATCTGGGTACCACATTGGAACCGCAATTCGGGCGGCTTCCAGTGCTTTAAGGGTTGCCAACTCCAACGGTTTGCCGTCTTTATCCGTTGCTAGAGTCATGCTACCCAATACGCTGCCTGTTTTGACTCGTGCAGGGGAATCAGCAATAGACACTTCTTGGTTTGCTAAGCGGCCAGCGTAAATACCGACTGTTGAATTTTCTTTGTGAACTTGAGGAACGACGGTGATGTACTCACTTGCGATGCTGGTTGGTACCGCAACTTTCGCAGCCAACCACTCCGCCCATGTTTCACCCGTCACCGAATCATCATTGATACCCGGCAAGGTGCAGATCATGAACACTTCACGGCCTAACTTGTTTTTCAGTTCAGTGCGGAAAGCAACAGCACCTTCAAGAGTCGATGTGCCTGTATCTGGCTTATCAAGCACTACGGCTTCAAAGCTTGATGTTTCATTGGCTTTAAACACTGCGGCTTGCCAACTGTCTGCGGGGCCTAAGACGATCACACCTGCAGTCCAGTTCTGTTTCCCGTTTAACTGGGCAGCTTTTAGCGTAAGCATGTGCACAGGGTCGATGTTATCGAACGTGCTATCTGCAAAATCCGTGGTGTTGTCCACCATAATTAGGTTGCGCTCTGTCCCTGCGACTGTGCCGTACACAACAAACAGAAAGTGAAATTCAACGCCCGGAATCGGTCCGCGCATCATGTTCAGAATATTAATAATGACGGTAGGCCATGCCATGTTTAGTTGCTCCTGTTTCGATTCAATTCCCGTTTGATAATCATTGCTGCCCGTTTGGGACTAATGCCTATCAATCGGCGTTCTGGGCGATCTACTTCCCACTTACGTGATGGAGTTTTGTTTTCCAGATCACTAATCAGTTTTGCGGCTTCGGCTACGGTCATATTCTGAGTAATGAATTTGAGCGTTGGCTTTTTGCCTCTCTTCTGCCTGCCTTGGGGCGGAAGTCTGTAACCTAAATCGCGTAGCTCTTTAGCTTGCTCTCTAGTTGCTGGGTCGGTTTTCTTTGGCTCTTTCGCTTTCTTGGCTTGCTTGAATCTCTGTTGCAAACCGCTTTTCTCTGCTTCACCTGTATGGTGAGCCAGTGCTACGGTTCCTCGTCTTGAGGGCCAACCAACAACCAAAACCCGGTTATTGTCTTTTTGAAAATGCTTCAGCTTCTTGGTGAAGCCTCTAAGCATCTTGCGCCTGCCTTTTTTGCGCTTTGACCACGATTTACCGTCTGGGTCACGCTGTGCTCGAATGTTCTTTTTGGTCGTCTTGGTGATGTATTTACCAAGTTCTTTCAGCACTCTGGCTCTGGCTTTTTTATCAAGCTTTAACAGCTCGAATTGCTCTTTAACTCGCAGATAACTGCGCTTATCTGCCCGTATCTCATACATTGCGAATAACTACATTTGATAGTCTTTCCGCCTGCCAAATCTCGTACTCTTCAATCTTCCAGCGTTGACCATTCCAATGGATTGGCCCGTCTGGGTCAGCAGTCACTTTGACTGGTTCTTCAAACATCACTGAGATCAGCACTTCGGCGTTTTTCTCATCTTCCAACACTACATCTACGTCTGGGTCGTCTAAGTCTTCAATGTGAAAACGGTCAGAGTCGTTATCCATCAGCCAAGCCCCTACATTCGCAAACAGCACTGCAGGGTCGTATTCTTTGAAAGGAAATTTGCCAAAGTAGAATTCAGCAACGTAACGCTGATAAAGCAGATCAAAACCATGGCCCATGTGCTTGGTTTCTAGTTTCAATTCAACCTTGCCCATTTCACATTCCATGCGCTTGGCTATCTTGTCGCCCACAACGCTGATTAAAAATGCGTTTAGGTCACGCAGCTTGTAACCAGCTTGATACTGCGTACTCATAGCCGTTCCCTTCATAACAAAGCAACCGATGAACGGTTTAGCCCTTTCATATTTCGAATAATGCGCTGGCTTTCTGAAAGCAGTTCAGTGCGCACCTCTGCGCTTCTTTCTGCCATGTGATCGCCTTTGTCCTTGGTATGAACAGTCGCAATATCTGGCAGCAAATCAGCTTTGGCTCTCGCAAACACTGCTGATTCGTATTGATAGACAACACGGTTTTTACCGTGCAGCTTCGGAAAAGCAGGAACATCGCCAACAGTTGCATGTTCCTCTTCCTGATACTTCGCTTTTAAGTCTTCAAGTTGCTGATTAACTTCCGAAACAGCATTAACCAGAGCAATAGCGATACGTTCTGAATCTTGAGCTGCAGGAATACCGCGACGTTTTTCAAAGTCACCTGCATTGATGTTTGGCCAAAAACCGTCATTGGTGATTTCTGTCGTTTGGTAATCTGAACCGGAAGATCCTGTAAACATCGTTATTCCTCTTTAAATAAGTGAGCCTCTAGCCACTGGGTCGACGGTATTGAGTTAGCCGATTGGCACTCTTACCTCACCAGCCGAGGCTCGGCGGCGTAGGAGTCTTTAAAGATTCTTGCCATCTTTAATGGCACGAATACGTTGCTCGATTTGACCAATCTTGGTTTTCACACCCACTTTGTCGTACTTGTCGTGAGCGTGTTGCAGAAGCACCAAGGCTTTTTCTAGTGTTTCTAAACACCCGATTGCCGTTGGTTGTGGTTGGCCCTCTTCATTTCGAATAAGGTACAAGCCTGCGAATCGGTACCACTTGGCATGAACTTCTTCATGCAATCGCCACTCTTTCTCTACCTTTTGAAACACCTTGCCGAAATAAGGCTCAATTGAGTGACCACGGCCAGATTCTTTTTCTGCCCACGCAAGCACTGCATCAGCGCAGACAGTCGGCCAATCACGACGGAAGTTGTCAGGTGTAGGCAAGTCCAACTCAATAGCTTTCAAACACCAATCAATAGCGGTTTCCATGTCGTTGACATCGAACAGCCAAATCACCATATTGGTAAAGATTGGATTTTCGAATACTTCGCCTCTTTCCAAATACGCTTCCACGTAAGGTTTGTGCTTAGGTACTAAAACGTCTCGCTTATGCTTCACTTTGTCTTCAATAGCATTGAGCTGTTTTAGGTACTTACGGTCTGCTTCAAAGTCGATCAGTTTGATGTGCAGGCTTTCGGCATCTGCACCGGAATTCATTTCCGATGCAGACGGGTTAGCTTGCTTCTCAAGAATTTGTTTGCGCTGTCTTGCCAATGGGCTAACCATGTTTCACCCCTTATGCCGCTGGTGCAGGGTCAACAACCGTGACCGCTTCTATAGCAGCAAACTTGTGCAAGTTGCCGATGGCATAACCTTCCATACGTAAATAAGACGTTTCGTAACGTTTACGATCTTCGACATTGCCTGACTTACGCCACTGGGTACCCTTTTGAGTAAGAATCTGCAGGTTCTTAAGATTCGTCACCCAAACCATATTTTTAGGGAAGAAAGGTGGAATGTAGGCTCTCTTGCCTGCAATCGTCTTAGCAAGTTGCTGCGCAGCTTTGTGTTCTGTGGGAACGTCGGCTGCTTCTAGCAATCGGTGTTGCTCAGCTGAAACTAGGTCTCGCCCGATTAGCACTACTAAATCCGCATCTTCGGCATGCACTTCATGAATGGTGGTATTGACCAGATCATTCACCAAGGAATCAAGGTTTTTGTAACTATCGGGAGTTTGAGCAGACGGGTCTAAAGTCGCCGCAGACAAAACTTGCTCACTGGCTTTTTCTTTCGCTATCGCCAGCCAACCTTTATTGACATCCTGCCCTAGCTTGTTCGTTGATGGATTGGTCGTATCTGCTGTCGCAGCGGTACCATGAAAGCCAATGCGCAATTTATCCAAAGCAAAGCTTCGAGTAATTGCATTGTTCATCAACTTAGACCACTGCCCCTTAGTACCTGAGTTGGCCCAAATAGTTAAGGTAATCCAGTTGATATGCGCACCTGAGTCGGTTTCAACCAGTTCATAGTTATTACCCGATTGGGAGAGCTCTGCACTGAAGCGACCATCTTTAACACGGCCAGTAGTTAAGCCACTGTCACCCACGTCAATCACCTGACCTTTAATCTGGTCAACAAGAATGTTAGAGATCAGGTTAAGGAATGAATCGGACTCAACAATCGCCTGCTGAAGCTTGGTTTCCATTACTGGAGAGATGTTAAACTGCTTAGCCGCGTCCTGTACTTCAGCCGCTATGGCAATTTCTTGGCAGTACTCTTCAAGATACTTAGTAGATATAGCGTTCAACATTTACACCACCTCCATTCGGGTTTCACCTGCACCTGCTGGGTCTGGCAGTTGTCCCGGTACTTCTTGTGAAAGTTCTGCGAACTTGGTTTCCAAACCCGACACTTTTTCGAGGATTGGATTGAGTTTGTCATCCAAAGCTGCAGAGAACTGTTCAACAGTTGTCCCTGTATTTACTTCCGGCTCTGGTTCTGGGTTTTGCTGCGAAAACTCTTGCTTGAGTTCATCTTTCAGCTCGGTTTTTAAGGCACTAAATTTTTTATCAAATAGTGCTTCTAGTTGCTCTGGAGTCACGTCAATGTCCTCTGGTTCAGGCTCTACAGGTGTAATTTCTGGCAGTGCCCCGCCAGATTGGAAATGTTTTGCCAAATCTGAGAAAAACTTAGAGATAAAATTTGTTGTGAAGCATTCAGACACGTCTAACTCTTCAAGATCACTACATTCAATCTTGGTCACTTCACCTTGCTTGCGTGAGAACTCAAGGCGGTCTGTTCCTGTAGATGCTGGGGAGTCAGTCACAGCTAGGCCCATCAGGTAACATCGCCCCTCGCCTTTGTAATCAGGATTCGGCTCAATAGATGTAAATAGCTTTTGTCCGTCTTGGTTAGCATCAAGCAAATATTGGTTTGGCGTAATCTTGGCGAATAGCCTCAACTTGCCGTCTTTCTTTTCGGCTTTTAGCTCTTCAACTACACCCCAGTTTTTACCCTCAAACACACTCCAGTGAGAACGTGCGTGTTCAGGCCAGATCATCGCGGTGTACTCAGATGTTGAATACAGCGCTGCCATGTCTTTAATCCATGCTGCAGTTATTTGGCGACCATCTACAGTGGCTCCATCAGTTGCAACAATTTTCCAATCACTGGTTTTGCTCATGTTTGTCGTTTGCCTAGCTAAATCACGTCAAATAAATCTCGGTCACGGCAAACAATACGCCTTTGAATGGGTGGTTTCAGCCACTTCAATTCCTAGGAATTCGGATTTAGCCCATATCCGAATTCATCCGAATTTCGGTTAGTCATTTGCGAGATTTCGGGGCGTATGATGCGCTTATGGCATATTCTCCCGAAGTACGACAAGCCGCCCGAGCACTCTATTTGAAAGCTTGGACGCCACGTGAAATCGCTACCGAACTGAACCTGAATAATGAGCGCATCATTTATTACTGGGCAGATAAATTCGGTTGGCGCGATATGTTGCGTGAACAAACTATTGATGAAGCAATAGCAAACCGCATTCAAACGTTGCTCGAATTGGAAGACCCAAGCAAAAACCAGCTAGACATGCTCGATAGGCTTATCAAGCATCACGCAGCTTTGAAGAAACAAAGGGCACAAGAAAAGCAGCAAGGTGAACAGCCTTTAAATGCTGGCAACAAAAAACACGAGAACAAAAGTAGCCGTGGTGATCAGCAATCTGGCAGCAACTCAAAATCGAATAAGAAACGTAAAGGCAAAAAGAATGACATTAGCGAACTGAGTGAAGAAGACTTTGCCACGTGGCACGATTCGCTTTTCGCCTATCAGCACGTAATGCGCAACAACATCAAACAGCGTATTCGAAACATTCTTAAATCCCGCCAGATTGGTGCAACCTACTATTTCAGTGGTGAGGCTTTAGAAGATGCGATTCTAACTGGTGATAACCAAATCTTTTTGTCAGCATCACGAGCACAAGCCGAAGTTTTTCGCAGTTACATCATTGCGATTGCAAAAGAGTTCTTAGACATCGAGCTGACCGGAAATCCGATCATTCTCTCTAATGGTGCTGAGCTTCGCTTTTTATCGACCAACAGCAAAACCGCGCAGAGTTACCATGGCCATGTTTATGTTGATGAATACTTCTGGATACCGAAGTTTGACGAACTAAACAAACTCGCTTCGGCCATGGCTACCCATAAAAAATGGCGTAAAACCTACTTTTCGACACCCTCATCAAAAATGCACCAGGCATACCCATTTTGGACGGGCGATCAATGGAGAAAAGGCAGAGATTCACGCGCCAAGATTGAGTTTCCAACGTTCGAAGAATACCGCAATGGTGGTGTGCTTTGTCCTGATAAGCAGTGGCGTTATGTCGTTACTATTGAAGACGCCGCAGCAGGCGGTTGTGACCTATTTGATATTGAAGAACTGCAGGACGAATACAGCAAAGACGATTTCGACAACCTGTTTATGTGTGTCTTCGTCGACGGCTCTTTGTCTGTCTTCAAATTCACTGACCTCGAAAAAGGTATGGTTGACTCTGCCCAATGGCAGGACTTCAAGCCGAAAACAAAATCACCGTTTGCTGGACGTGAAGTATGGCTGGGTTATGACCCTAGCCGAACACGCGACAATGCTTGCTTAGTGGTAATAGCGCCACCTGCAGTTGCGGGGGAAAAGTTCCGTGTTTTAGAAAAGCACTACTGGAAAGGGCTTAACTTCCAGTACCACGTGAGTGAAATTGAAAAAGTGTTTAAACGCTACAAAGTCACTTACATAGGTGTTGATACTACGGGGATTGGCGGCGGTGTTTGGGACTTAATCAAGAAAAAGCACCCACGTGAAGCCCACGCCATACATTACAGCAACGAAAACAAGAATCGCCTTGTGATGAAGATGATCGACATTGTAGAAGCCAAGCGACTGCAGTTTGATGCGCAGCACAAAGACATTGCTATGGCATTCATGGCGATTAAGCGTGTACCAACCAACAGCGGTAACGCTATGACCTTTAAAGCAGAGCGAAGTGAAACAACAGGCCACGCCGATGCGTTTTGGGCCATTTCACACGCCATTATTAACGAACCGTTAGATCACGATACTCCAACTAAATCAACCTGGGCCACTGCAGCATGACCAACACAACAGAAACACTCGTTACGCAAGAAGAACAACATGCAGAATCTGTTTACCACATTGACTCTTCGCCAGAAGCTATCGACTCTAGCAGTTGGATGACGTCATACAATGAGCTTTTTTATAACGAAGATGATGACTACTGGGAACCACCAATCTCGCGACAAGGTTTGGCGGAAACATCACGCGCCAACGCCTACCATTGCTCACTGCTCAAGGCACGCGCCAACTATGTAGCTGCTCGATTCATAAATGGTGGCGGCATTCGACGTAGACAGATGCAAGCGTTCTGCAATAACTACTTTACCTTTGGCGATGCAGCATTCTTGAAAATCCGTGACGGCTTCGGCCGTGTAGTTCGACTGTTTCCACTACCAAGTATGCATTCACGACGACGCAAAAATGGTGACTTTGTGTTACTTGAACGAGACAACAAACAGCGAGTATACAAACAGAAGGACGTCATATTTTTACCCCAAGAGGACCTGCAACAACAGATATATGGCTTACCGGACTATTTGGGTAGTTTACAAAGCAGCTTACTGAACAAGGACGCGACGCTGTTCCGACGCCGATACTACAAGAACGGGGCTCACATGGGCTTTATCTTCTACGCGACCGACCCAAACCTGAGTGATGATGACGAAAAGATGCTCAAAGACAAAATCGCCAGCTCTAAAGGTGTGGGTAATTTCCGCAGCATGTTCGTCAATATACCCGGCGGCCATGAAAAAGGTATTCAGTTGATACCTGTTGGCGATATTGCTACCAAAGACGAATTCGAACGCATCAAGAATATTACAGCGCAAGACATCTTAGTAGGGCATCGTTTCCCAGTTGGTAAGGCTGGCATTATTCCGCAAGGAACAACTAGCCTAGGTGACCCGATCAAGATTGGCAGTGAATACGCTAAAGATGAAATCATTCCCGTCTGTGAATTGATAATTGACGAGGTGAATAGCGACCCTGAGATACCACGAAGCATGCATTTATATTTCAATACAACGCTATGAGTAGGCTCGAAACAAATCGGTCAAGCTGTTTCTTTCATCAATAAAACCAATCGTAAGCCGTTTCAGTTCCTTATGATCTCTAAAACTCTGTTGATGAGGGAAGCACATGAAAAAGGAACTGATTAAGGACTCACCAAAAACCTATAAAATTGAAAGCGCTAAATATAGTGCTATGTATGATAACTGCCAAATTATTCTACATCAGGAAAACAAAAACCATCGATTTGATAACTATAAAAACATATGCGATTCACTTGAATCGACTCATAAGAACATAGATGACGCAACAAGCAATAGTTCCTGTTTTTGTATCGTTCAATACGAAACCGAGAGAGATTCGTACATCGCTCACGGTAAAACAGGGGAAGGTCATGCAGAGTTTATGGCACTCAAATCTCTAGCAAAAATGATGTTTGATAACAAGGAAAAAGATTTTGACTTTTCAAAGGTACAATTTATATACACCAACATGAATAGCTGCATTGGGTGTTCTTATCTTCTTGAAATTTTAGGAGTGGACCATGATTGTATATCCCGAGTTGCTCCCAGTACATTCTCCGAATCAAAGTCATACAAGTTTCCCAAATCATTACTAAATACCCCCCTAATCGGCGCTAAAATCATAAGCGAACTCGAAGAGCATGGACTGACGAAAGGATCTGCAATATCAACTGAAAGAAACATCGGGGACAATGTTTATAAAAAAAATCATTTAGACGCGGCAATTTCAAATGAGAAAAAAACACTTAGAAAAAAAATAGGAAAGAAATCTCTTGCAGCTCCGCTTTCACAATTTAGTGATCAGAAAATTACTGTTCGCAAACCCAAACAACCCAAACAACCCAAACAACCCAAACAAGTAGCATCACGAAAGTCGGCCCGTATCAAGCAGAAAGATCAGGACAAGATTGAGATTGAATAGACACTGTACAAAAGAACAGCACTTATTCTATTATTGAACCGTCAGTCAATCAGTTAGGTCAATGTATGCGAGTTTATTGCAAATGTGGTGAACGCGCGATTGTAAGTAGAAGCATCGCTAAAGATGCCAATTGCGCAGATTTATCTTGTTCTTGTTCTAACCCAGAATGTGGGCATACCTTTGTGAGTTCTATCGGTTATCGCCACTCACTAAAACAGTCAAAGCTTCATTTCGGAATTGGTGCGACTAGTAAGCCGTCTTTGTTTGGTAGTCGCATTACTTGCGGTTGTGGCGAACGGGCGGTGATTAATAAAACCAACCGCCTATCGAACGATTGTGCAGATCTGTATTGTGAGTGTAAGAACCCAGTGTGTGAACATCAGTTTGTTATGTCTTTGTATTTTAGTCACACACTAAGCCCGTCATCGAGAGATACCAGTGAACTGGCTAACTGCTTAATCAAGGTGCTAAAGCCTGATCACCGTGACCACTTAAAGCAGCAGTTAGCTTTGTTTTAACCAATTCATTCTCGCATTCAGACCCCGCAACATGGACAGCTTTTAGCTGTCCTTTTTTGTGGGCAAGAATCAGCGAAAGTAAGAATAATCCTGTATCTTGATTCTCTTGATGGTCACCACTTGTATTCTCCGCCATTGCACATAATACAAATGCCTCCGCATTATTATGTAGTTCAGACATTTAGGCTCCTAACTGACGATTTCACTGTATATTAATACAGTAGTTTTTATCTAACAAATTTATTGTGGAGTTTTGTCGCCTATAATTTTTTGTAATGCGACGCTAACTCTTACCTAGCCTGCGCATAATACATAAGGTGCATAGCCACAAAGTTTATGTGGATCACCATTATTAGAAACCTCGTCACCGTTGGCATATTAATAGCAATAACTAGTCAGAACTGACTTGAGAAAGTGATACTGTGCCACGAAAAAACAAAGCTTTAGAGCCAATAGTTGAGTATTTAGTCCAACTCAGAATGACAAAACGCGAAACCCAAGAGCAAATTGCAACTCAAACTGGGATATCGCTGTCATCCTATCAACGCATTGAACAAGGCAATCGAGACCCTAGGCTAAGCGAGCTAAAGGGGTTGTTGGAGTACTATAATGTAACTTGGTTAGATGTTGCATGGGCAGAGCTCAACAAGAGAACAGCAACTGAATCAGACTTGGCGGCAGCTATGAAGCATGTCCCTGCCCATATCCGCCAACCAATACTTGAGCTGATAAAAGCTGTTAGTGATTAATGATCAACTTCATGCTGGTAGATAAAATCTCTCATACAGGCAAAATGTTCATAAAGTGCCAGTCTTTCTTCTGGGTCTTGCTCTAGGGCAATAAACTCAGATTCTATCAGTCTTAGTAGTATCTCAAGTTTCATGTTTTTGTAGCTCATTTGCTCTCCTCTCATCGGTTTAATACTCACAATACTCAGACGCACGTAAGGCAAAGTTCTGACCATATTTCCGCCAAAAATGCGGTTAACTTTTCCAAATTATCACGGCTTTTAAATTTCCAAAGCTTGCCGTCATAGCTGAGGTTAGCGAGTTGATAAACACCATACACACCTCAAAACGAGACTAGCTAATCTCTGCTACGGTTTGACAAAGGTGTAATAGTCCTTAAATAAAAAATGACTGTGGGGAGATGAGAAATCAACAAACATATGTGGGCGGCGTTTATTGACATGTATGTATTTTGGTTGTATCTGCCAAAATACATACATCAAAAACTAAAATACTCAATTAAATCATACAGTTATAACTATCTGATTTATAATGCATACTTTTTTGAACCTAGGTATGCTCAAACAGAGCATTAAAAACCAATGTCCATTAATGTGACAAACATCAACATAGAAAAACATGTCACCCCTAATTTGTTTGCGGCACATCAGCCGTTGCAGCATTAATCATCTCAAGTAGCTGTTCAATATCTTCCTGCTTACCGCCCCCGATTACCGTTTGAGTAAGCTGTTTCTGTAGTGCTGCGAACTTCTCCCTTCTGGCTTGGGTTGCGGGGGCTACCTTTGGTGTTTATTTAGCTTCATAGCTATTCCCCTATATTAACGGCCAGTCACCCCCATCAGGGAAAATCGACAGGTCGGGTTGTTCATAATCTTGCCTTTCCGGTTGAGCGAATAAGTTGCCCCAACCTTCGAAATCCATCCAATTCGTGTCGTCCGGACGTTGACGGCTCACTTCTACAAACTGGGCAGGACGTTTATTGCCGTGTTCGTCTAACTCCGCAGGCCGGATTTGAATACTGGTTGCATCGTCGATGCGAATTGAGCTGCCTTTTAGCAGTGCGGCCAGTGCCGCTTCATCAATATTTGGAGATTTATTCACCCGTTTATTTACTGGGTCCAATAATCGGGTTAGCTGATCGCTGACCTGTACTTTCTCAGGCTCCGTACAGTTATTGACAGAACTCCGAGAGGAGCCAGAGGCTCCAAAAGCGGTCGCTTCGCTCCCAAGAGCGCACGCTTTAGCATCATCATTAACCTTTGATTTCTTCTGAATCGTCCAAACTTTGGTGCGTGTTTTGATGGTTTCTTCTGGTGTCGCGAAACCTTCGATTTTGTGAACGTCTTCCCCATGTGGTGAGGCAAACGGAAAAACCTCATAAGAGTTCACGATCAGCAAATCTTCACGTTTAACGAATGGACCACCTTGCCCCATGATGTAACCTTGCCAGTTACCATGGTCGGCAGCTTTCAAAGTGTCTGTAATGCTTGCATCTTCTGACTTGGTGCGTGCTTGGTAGCTATCACCAATCACTTTCATTAACTCTTCATTGGTGATCAGCCTGCTCGGCTTGATAGGCCCAACCAAATCACGTTGCAGCATCGAGTAAATAGTGAGTAGGTCAACACGCTCTTGCATAAAGAGGTATTCCATAAACACTTTTTTGTTCTGGTTGGCAAAGCGACGCAATTCACGGTAAGTCGTAACTGGTGCACCACCAAAGAACTGGAACTGGCGAATGTTCCAACGGCTTTTCCAAGCACTCACATTCTTCGCCATGTCTTTCACTGATTTGCCAGTTTCATCGGACACTTCATCGTCCATCGCAAAACCGTCGATATTCTTGGAAATGTATTTAGCGATGTAGCCTGTTGCAGTGCCTAACTCTGGATCAATTTCACCTACATCACAGCGAGCTGAGTGATCAAATTTTCCTTGCTTATCGAATAGCTCGTGTTTATCTTCTTTCGTTGCGTAATCGACAAATATATCTGTAACTAACTCTGTGTCCTCTGGCTTAACCCAGATAAGCAAATGCCAGTGCGGGGTGCCATCGTGATGCGGCTCCGCAACACGAACCCCAAACCAACGGATATCTACGCGTCCTAACTTGGCTCGGATTCGTTGCCAGACATTGTTTAAGTATGTTTGGGCATCACGTGGACTTGCACCATTCCAGTGGCCAATGAAACCGCCTTTCTTGTATGAGTTGTGATACTTAGCAGGTGTAGTCAGCGTTAAGAACAAACCTTGCAAACCCAGCTCGTTGCCAATGTCCTCACAACCACGGCAACGAACCATTAATTCGTGACGGCGAATTGCAGGGTTTGAGACGCTTTTTAATACCATTGGTGCTAAGTCGGCCACTTCTTCGGTTTCTTCATCAAACAACTCACACTGCTTAATGAACTCCCAGTTTTTTAACTGCTGCTCTTGGTGCTCACGAACACAATCCCAAGACGCATAAGGTGATGCTTTTGAAGAGACCTGACCCATAGCAATGGCTAAGTGCTCACGCATTGTTTTGCGAATCTTCTTTAAGCGATTGCACCACCACTTTTCGCTGATTAGCTTTGAAATGTCTTGCAGTGCCGATAGTTCTGATTGGTCTTTGTACTTTCGAGGTGGCTTAACGCCGAAAGTGTTGATTACGAACTTAGCAACTTGTTCATAGGTGAACACCACTGCCATAGTGGCACCAAGTTCGGTCCTAGAGTGATACTTGTTGCTTTCTAATCGAGTGAAGCGATCAACGATGACAGAGATTTTAAAAGCCATCTCTTTGATTTCAGATGGCTCAAGCTCTGCCAGTAGTCGGCTTTTAACTGGCCTTCGGTTGCGCTCTGCCATTTCGAAATCAAAGCGCGTTTGCTCGTTTTGTGCAAAGTCGCTTTGCTCAGTGTCGCTAAACTCTTCACTAAGCAAAGAAACCTTTTGGGTTGTCGGTAACTTTTTGTATTTGCGTAAAACCATCAGCGCACGTTCAGCGGCTGGGCCCATACGCTCACGCAAAAATATGTTGGCGTCTTTACGACCTTTCTTTTCGAATACTGAAACGTAACGAGTAACAAAGTACTTGGTTAGGTAGTCCGGCAGGTCTTTAATCTTATCTTTCGCCCACTCGAAGTCGTCTGGGTTAGCATCAAATAACTTACGTTCCAGAACTGTAAGATCATCAGGTTCAATGATTGTATTGTATCGACGCGAACCAAAGCAGCCCGCTTCAACCTCAGTTAAAGGGGCTTGCCATGGAAAATCGTATAGGTCGATTTCAGTTGGTTCGATTAATGATTTCAATATGTTAATCTCAGTCTCAACGCATATAACAAAGAGTTGGCTAATGAAAACAAAACTATTTAAACCAGAACTAAAACTGGACTTTGACGATGCAATTGTTTCATTCGTTGAAAACTATGAATCAAACGAGCACCTACCTGAACTCAAGGTGGCTGTGCTATCTGATAAAGCTCAAAGCCAGTACCGTTCCATAACAGTCTTCGGTCAGGAGGCTTTAGAAGACCTGAACGAAGAAATGGAAGATTGGAATCTTGTTAATCTACAACCGGCCCATTCAGTTTCTTCTCCGTACGCGGCAATCTACGGTTTCGAGCCTGAGCCGCTTGATGACGATGAAGACGAAATATTCTTATAGCGTCATTAAAAGTGCCATCGGATAACACGGTGGCTTTCAAACATGCAAAATAACCCCAATTATTTAATTTCCAGCTATTGCCCACTTCTGTCATAAGCTCTTTCACCAAATTCAGGTTTCCAAATTTGCGGCTGCATTCTTGCTCAAAGCTTTCAATCAAATCATCCAAGGTAATTAGTGGGTCGTTCATACTTCCTCCAACTCCTGAGTAGTCACCAACATGTAACCACCTTTTCCTTCTCCCTTACTCAACACTCCTTTCGCTAAATGAGTGCAATTGAGGGAATTACATGCCTGCTCTATGGCCTGAGTGAGTGATTCAAAACTTCCAACCATTTCACAAGCAACTTCTTGTGTTATTTTGTGGCGCACAATTCCGCCATCCGGACAAAGAGCTATCGCTGCGTATTGCATGGTTCACCTCCGACTTTCACAACAAACTCGTTAGCCATTTCAATAAATGCACGAGCATCATTCGCCGTTCTTTCGGCATCTACAGTCGTATGTCCTGACTGTTTGATGATGTCGTGGCTTGCATCAATGCAGTCGCACGTTTCCTGCAGACGATCACGTAAAAAGCAGATCAGGTTTAGCGCTGATTTGCTGGTACCGCTTTTTAGGGACAAAACACACCAACCTTCCGCGATACCAAACTGACCACCCTGTAAAACGTGGCTAACTTCGGCATTCGCTTCTTGTCCGGTGTATTCCCCGTTTACATCAATCTCACGTAGGTTTAAGCAGTCACCTGCTTGGTAATCACGATCATTAATTCGAACTTCATGTGTTTTGCTGTGTGCAAGAACGTCAGCGAAATGAACTGATTGAATTTTTAATTCATGGATAGTGCTGCTCATGCCACTTCCTCCGCTTCCTGTTCGTAGCGGAGCTGTGCGACTCGCTCGATAATCTTGTCTTCCACTGCCAACAAATCTTCCAATGCTTTTTCGTTGTCCAGCAGCACTAGGTTGTGGGCGTGATGTGTAGTGGTATCCGAAAAAATGACAATGTTCATCAGCTTCATCTTTGATGAATACTCAATTCGAATACTGATTACATCCGCACTCTCTATAGCTAGTGCATACAAGCTGCTGATGGTTGATAGAATTGCGCGCTTAATAGCGACTT
This sequence comes from Vibrio sp. RE88, assembly GCF_013113835.1. GTDB lineage: Bacteria > Pseudomonadota > Gammaproteobacteria > Enterobacterales > Vibrionaceae > Vibrio. The sequence goes on from NZ_VTYQ01000001.1 coordinate 47,642, forward strand.
CGGCTACGGTCTTATTCATCTTTCATGCTCCTACGCTAAGACGAAAAAAAGCCCCCTGTTACAGGGGCAAGGCTGGCTAGGTTTAATGTGTACTACTGAATTGGAAGTGCTTGAGGCGACGAACATCGCCCAACTTGTTGTCGAACCCGACAATGGCATCTTTCAGATACCCCATACCCTTGCGCACTTTATGCAGCTCAAGGTCTGTGAAATCGTCAAAGTTTCTTTGATAGTCTCTAGCGGGCATACCACCTGCGATCAGAATTAAGCCGCGGGTTTTATCCGGTAGAGAGTTATAGAAACTGCGAATCTTGCATCGTGTCGCGGCGCCATTGAACAAAGCTCTGCAAGAGGCAATGCTCTCTGCTACATCTGGTGTTTTTTGGAATTCTTCTTGTTGTGTAATAGCTAACTGACTCATGGTTGTAACTCCTTAGGCGATGCCGGGGATTGGAGCACCATTAGCCAGAAAGTCTGTGCCCATTTGAACTAAGGGCTGCAGGCCTGTGGTGCGGTTTTCAAGGTCATTGATAAGCAAAACGAGATTGCCCAAAGCAGCTTGTGCTTTGGCGAGTGTTTTGCGTTTGGTTGATCGCGGTAAACGCTCTGCGGTGCACATGGCTAACGCATCGCTAGAAAGCTCACCGGAAAATGCCGAGTGTTTTAAAACCTTTTCGAATAGGTTCAGTTCATCTTCTGCTTTAGGAAGTGGGATAGTGACCACTCCATCATCTGCAAATAACGTGTTTACGATTGAGTAGTCACCGGAATCACGGCTAATCAGACTAAGCACTACTGGAGTAAGTACTCTCGACTGCGCAGGATTAAGCATATTTCGAATGACTTGCCCATCAACGCCGATTCTGCGCCCAATCGCTTCACAATCGTGATTGACAACAAAATCGCAGCAAGCCGCATCAAAAGCTTGTTGTTTGCGTTCACGTAATACATACATTGCGTCATTTACGTCCATAACTAATACTCAAATGAAGAGAAATGGTGCGAAAACGAATGCCCAGCCAACGAAATTGAGCCATAGCGGACATTTGTTTGGATACTTGTCTTCCCAAGACTCACTCATTGCATCTTGCAGGGAGAGTTTGGTTTTGGGTGGGGTAGCGAAGCTCATACTTGTTGCGCCGCTAGCTTTTCCATGTACTTAACCATGTTGACCATGATCAGGCCTTTGGCTTCTTGTTTTGGAACGACTGGAATGTTGCCAAGGTCTTTTTGGCGGTCGAACGTGGATGAAGACATACCAGTACGACGTAAAAATTCTTTTTTTGTGCAGATAGGCGCATCAATTGCTATTTGTAGTGTTGCCATAAGTGGTATCCTACTTGTTTGAGATTTGTTGATGCTTATTGGTGAAATATGAAAGCATCAACTCACATACGACACATTCTTGATCGCAAATACGAGTTAGTCAACTGTCATTTTCGACCGAATTAGCTGAATGCGACTTAAAAAATAACTTAAATGTGATCAAAAACGCACAATTAGTGCGCCATTTAGATAAGAGAACATCGAAATGAGCAGGGTTCCAGCAAAAGTACCAGCATTTGATTATTTGAAAGGCAGAGATTTCACGGAAAAGCTTAAAGAAGTGACGGGCTGTTCTACATTTGACTTAGTAGCTGATCACTACGGCGTACCAAAATCTACTTTCTTCACATGGCACACCCATAACCGAACAGGCTTTGAACTAATCGTTAGGGAGCATCTAGCTTCCGGTGCTTCTGTTCGTTATTTGGCACTGGGACAAGGTGAACCATTTCCCAAAAGCGAAGCCGCTCCAACTTCAAGCAGCATAGACAAATTTGCAATTGTTAACGGCGAACTAGAAAAAGTTGGTACTGTAGAGTTAGGTTTATCAACACTCAATGAATTCGGCCTAATCAAAGAAAACCTATTCGTTCTTGAACAAGATGGTAGCCATTTGTATATCAACACTGCTGAACGTCAACCTGCTTCTGGTGATTACTTGTTGGACATTGATGGCGTTCTATCAGTTAACTACCTCCAACGACTACCAGGTAAAAAGCTAGCTATCGCATTTGAAACTTCAACTATTGAAGTATCTGAAGAAGATATCAAAGTTGTTGGTCGTGTTGCGATGGAAATGAAGAAGAAGTGAATTCTATAAAAGTGTTTTGGTAAGTTTTATGGTTATGGCAAGCCCAGTGGGACATCTAACGGAGCATAGTTTTACATCCACATCGCGTGGTCTTATGACTTTGTTTGTAATTGGTCTTATCAAGATAGTTATTGGTATAGAGTTTACAACCAATACAATTTCAATCCCTTGGCTACCTAAAATCGAGTTGGCTCATATAGATAAGCTAGTGCTTATCTACTGGGGGATAGTGGTATATGCCATTTATCGATACAGCCTCTACAATATGGTGAGCTTTAAAGAGCTTTGGTTTGAAGCTCTATCCAATTCATTGCAACCTGGCGCAATAGGCGAAAAACTCGTGCATTCGGCAATTTTTACTGATGATATGTACTATGAAGTAAATACAAAAAAAATTGTGGACGATATGCCCCATCATTACATCAGCCTTAACCAATTCGCTGATGAAGATGAAGTGGCTTGCAGCTTCGATTTTTGCTTTGATCACAACTACAAATTTGATTTCATCGATTGCCAGATAAACCCGCATTACTCTTGCGAACACTTCGCACCGAACATTACAGAATTAAAAGAAAAATGGGGCTTTTACCATTACTCTGGTTCTCCCAATGGTGAACAAGGCTACAGAGTAAAACATTTTAATGGTTTCAAACTAACATTGTGGAGACTGGCTTATAGTCACTACATCAAGTTGTTGTTAACAGATAAAAGAGCATTTGACATGCTCTTACCTATTCTTCTCAATTGCTCACTTTTCGTCTACTGGGTAACCACTTACTTAACCCCGTAGCTTTCCTAAAACAAACTACATGGATGTACGTATGATTTTAGAAACTATCGAATTTTTTGGACTAACACGCTTAGCAAAGAAACACCTTGATAACCCAGTAAACTGGGTAGCGTTTATTAGGCGTTACAACCTTTCAAAAGAACAGCAAATGCATTGGCGCGACAGGCTTTGTCTGGAGCATCACTTTGATGGCGAGCTCAATGCGTAACCCTAGGACACCCCATGACTACATTTAAGAATCTAAAAGTTACTGGATGGAATCAGTTTGGCTCTGTAGATATATCTTTCGACAAGCGCTTTACCATTCTCACTGGTGCTAATGGCTCCGGTAAAACAACCTTGTTAAAACTGCTAGCACACCACTGTCAATTCCTGTCAGATCTTCACTATGTACCACAGGAAGGGCAGCAGAACTTCATAGTTTCTGTAGACGAGACGCACGACATAGTGGGACCTGCTAGGCCAGTAACAGTTGCAGCACTGACAACAACTAATGGCAAAATAATGCACTATGTAATGCCTTTTCATAGTAAAAGTGCTACATATCAAAGTACTTGGCAAAATATGACTGAGCATGTGCCATCTATCTTTATCCCCTCCGCGCGTCAATCTTTCGCCTATACCAAAGCTTCAAACATCCAGCCTGTAAAACTTCCAGTGCAAGCGGAAAAAGTTGTGAACATCCAAGGTGCATCGAGAAACGTAGCTCAAGAGATGAAGAATAAACTCATTAACTGGGCTGTTACAGGTTTTGGAAATCAAGTAATGCCAGCTGATGATGAGGCTCGTTTGTATTACGAAGGCTTCCAATCCCTACTAAAAGAAGTTCTCCCTAGAGAGCTGAAATTCTCACACATTAAAATTGTTAACTTTGAAGTTGTTATGTACTGCGAAGGAGGCTCTAGTTTTCTACTGGAATCCGTATCATCAGGTATAGGAACTTTAATTAGCATTGCTTGGCAACTGTTCCAATACAAATTCAACGATGAACAACCCTTCGTGATTATGATTGATGAAGTCGAAGCACATTTACACCCAAAAATGCAGAGAGAAATTCTTCATTCGTTAGCAGAAGCATTTCCGCGAGCTTCATTCATAGTATCGACACACAGTCCTTTGGTGATTAACTCTGTCGAAGATGCAGCGATCTATGTTCTTGCACCTAACGAGGCAGGAAAAATTGAATCGACAAGATTAGATTTCCAGAATTTTGCAAGCACAGCTAATGGAGTACTAGACGAAGTATTGGGAGTTAGCTCGACTTACCCTATCTGGGTTGAAGAGAAGCTAACTGAAATTGTGAACCGTTATTCTTCAATGCAAGCTGAAGAAATTGATTTTGAAGCACTAAAATCTGAGCTGTCCCGAATTGGACTAAATTCCGCATTTTTGCCAACCATGACAAGTGTTATGGAGAACATGAATGATTAAGTTATCTCGCCCAGAGTGTCCAAAACCAGAAGCCTTAGCAGATAAGGATTACAACCATCCTGATAACAAGGCAGCATTGAAGTCAGCCAGTAACAACAAATGTATGTACTGTGAAAGCGAAGTTTTGACTGTCGATCATGGTGAAATTGAGCACTTTCGCCCGCGCTCTAAGTACCCCGCGCTGATCTATGATTGGAATAACCTTGGATTCGTTTGCCATAGGTGTAACCATGCAAAACTAGCCAAGTTCGACGAAGGCACTCCATATATCGACCCTTACTCAGAGGACCCAGAGAACCACATCTTGTTTTGTGGGTTCGAGGCTAGACCTTTTCGGCAATGTGAAAGGGGTGAACTAACAATTTCAGACATTCAGTTAAACAGACCAGATCTACGAGAAAGTAGAATAGAAAAGTTAAAGGAAATAGACGCCTTTATTATCACTTGGAACAGCAAAAATAACGACAGATTGAAAGAAAAAGCGCTAGAAGAGCTTATTAAACTATCTCGTCCAGGTCACAAGTATTCTTCTATGGTCAAAACCTACTTAAGATTACAACAGCTTTTGTAATGTCAGTTAGAAAGATAGAAAACCGGAACAACAAGCTTTGGCTCTGCGAGTACGTTGCATTAAATATAAATTAGAGGTTGAAATGGGTCACCTAGAAGATTGGCAAGAGATCATCGCTGACCTCAAAGAGAGTAGCGATATTGAATGTAAGCGAGCTAAAGCTGCTGCACCAAAAGATATGTGGTCTACGTACAGCGCTTTTGCTAACACTTATGGCGGCACTATATTTTTGGGAATTACCGAAAATGATGACGGCACTTTTGAAGTAACAGGCGTCAATGATGCAGATAAGATAAAAAAAGATATCTTTAATAATCTGAGTAACCCTCAATCTGTAAGCGTAAATCTGTTTGAAGGTGACCCTGAAAAGTATGTTCAAGAGCTGAATGCCAATGGTAGGACGATTCTTAGGGTTACAGTACCAAGAGCTAATCGCAACCAAAAACCTGTATTCATTAAAAACAATCCTAAAACTGGCACATACATACGTGGGCACGAAGGGGATAATCATGCCTCCGCTGCAGTCCTTCAACACATGTTTGCAGAAAAAGGTACCGAGCCACGTGATTCGCTTGTTCTCGCGAACTTCGGCATGGAAGACATAGAACTTTCTACGCTAAAGAAATATCGCCAACATTTTCAAGCTCGTTCACCCGAACACCGATTCAACGATTTAGATGACAAAAACTTTCTTATCCGTATTGGGGCGTGGAAACGAGACCGAAACACAAATGAAGAGGGGCTAACACTGGCAGGCCTTCTAATGTTTGGGCAAGATATTGCTATAAAAGACTACATTAGCCACTACCACCTTGATTACATTGAACGTGAAAACGCCTCTCGGTCTTCACGTTATATTGACCGAGTTACACTCGATGGTAATTGGTCAGGAAATCTTTATGACTTTTACCTCATAGTATACAAAAAGCTAACGACTGACCTAAAAGTGCCATTCAAACTGGACTCTGATCAGCGTTCTGACTTCACCCCGATACATGAGGCCATTCGAGAAGCACTCGTAAACACGCTTGCACATGCCGATTTTTCATCCCCCAGATCAATTATCATAGTCAAACGCCCAGATATGTTTGGATTTTTAAATCCTGGGTTAATGCGCATTCCCCCTGAACAGGCCATGATAGGCGGTGATAGTGATTGTCGAAATGCAGCTATCCACGACATTTTCCGTATGGTTGGGCTTAGTGAAAGGATGGGCTCCGGTGTTAACCAGATTTTTTCTAACTGGAGTACTCAACATTGGCAAAAACCAAAACTGTATGAGAATACAATTGAAAGAAATGGTGCAATTCTTGAACAGACGGTGCTTGAGTTAAAAATGGTCAGCTTGGTACCGAGTGAAACAATTACCCGTCTTGAAAATTTGTTTGGTGATAAGTTCAACTGTCTAAGCGAACTGGAACGTTTAATCCTGATTACTGCAGATGTCGACCAATGGGTCAATCATGAGCGCATCATGCAACTTACAGATGAGCCCTCACGTACCGTAACATTAGCCCTGCCCAAGTTAGAGAATATGGGAATGTTGGTACCTAACGGTACCCACAAAGAAAAATTCTACACTTTACCCGGAGTGAAAGTATCAACTGTAGACGAAGTGTTTAAAAATGGCTCTATGAATGATGATAATTTCACCGCTACGAGTAATAGCTCCGAGTACTCGAAGCTCACCTCCGAGTACTCGGAGCTCACCTCCGAACCTTCAGCGAAAAATAATTCTTCCAAGCAACCTTCTACTGAATGTCGTGATGAACAAGGACGACGACTAATTGATGGTCTAGACTTGCCTATCATTGATAACATCGATGCATTGGACAAGAATTTTAGAGAAACTCTTGAAGGCATTACAGAAGATATTCGCAATAAAACTCGAGTTTCAAAAGGCACACTCGAAATATTAATTTTTGCCTTGTGCCATGAGCAATATATTTCACTAAAGGCACTTGCTACCTTACTAGGCCGAAACCCTGATGCATTGAGACAAAACCAGCTAAAGCCATTAGTAAACAAAGGGTTTCTAAAATTCGCTTTCCCTCAACAGAAAACACATGAGCTACAGGGGTACGCTTCAACTAATCTTCCTTCAACCATACCCAAAGATGAATAATGTCTGTTCGAAAAGTAGAAGATGGGAATAAAAAACCATGGCTTTGTGAGTGCTACCCGCAGGGCCGAAGCGGTAAACGTATTCGAAAGCGCTTCGCGACCAAAGGCGAGGCACTTGCGTTCGAAAAGTTCACCATGGCTGAGGTTGACGATAAGCCTTGGCTGGGTGACAGAAAGGACTTGCGCACACTTCAAGACTTAGTCGAACTCTGGTACAAGCTGCACGGCCAGTACCTCAAATCCGCTAAAAAGGTTTACCCCCGCCTCTGCACCATAGTCGAAGAACTCGGAAACCCATTTGCCATTAAGTTTACAGCAAAAGACTTTGTTCACTGGCGTTCTACCCGAATAGCGAAAGACCGATACGGGAAAGAGACTAGTGCGGGTAAAATGATTTCCGCACCTACTAATAATCTTGATTTGAGATATCTACGCTCTGTATTCAATGAACTCATTTCACTTGGCGAGTGGATGCAACCAAACCCTCTTGCCAGTGTGAAATCGATTCAAGTGGCTGAATCCGAAATGGGCTTTTTTTCAAATGAAGATATAACTGAGCTATTTGAGAGGATCAGTAAAAGCAAACGAGCCAAAGAGTTTGAACTCGTCTGCAAGATTTGCTTGTCTACTGGTGCTCGTATTTCCGAAGCGAATAACCTCCGCCTTTCACAGATTACGAAATACAAGATCACGTTTCTTGATACCAAGAGCAAAAAGAACCGGACTGTACCCATCACAGAGAAGCTGTATGACGAGCTGATGGAGTTTGAGCGAACTGGTGAAAAGGACAAGTTGTTTAAAAACTGCCTTCATGGTATTGCGTATGTTATCAACCAGACATTTCCTGACTTACCGGAAGGGCAAAACACACACGTCTTTCGTCATACCTTTGCGAGTCGATTTATGGAGGCAGGAGGAAACATTCTGGTATTGCAAAAAATCCTTGGTCACAGTGACATCAAAATGACGATGCGTTATTCACACTTCTCGCCCGATCACCTAATTCAAGCTGCCGAATTGAACCCTATTTCCAGCTTAGGATTGTAACCATACACTCGCAAAAAATGGCGACAAAGTGGCGGCAAATTTTATTAACATTGATGGTTATTGGGTTGTATTGATAAAACGGCACCTCTATAAGACTTTGAAATAACAGTGAAAGCCTTGATTTTGCTGGGCTCTAGAAATAACTATGCATTACACTAAGTAATTCTGTCAATTTTCGATAAGAAAGGGCCTGCAATTGCAGGCCCTTTCTCTTTAATAACAAGGCTCAGTTGACGTATGAATAACTCGGAGAGACCACTTCCACTGGTACACCATTTTGCGCAAGAATCGCCGCTCTCGCTTTAGCATCCGATAGATCAAACTCTTCCAGCCACCACTGTAATTCCTGCGGGATCTTCAAATCCTTTTTGCTACCATCGCTTCGCGTTAACGGTTCATGAGCTTCCAGAAACACACTGCGATCCGGCTCTAGTGCAATTTTAACTGGCTCGTTGATCACGCGAACTTTTTCACCCAACTCCACTTTCGGAAACAACCAGTCAATGTCCTTGGGGTTCATACGTATACAGCCTGAGCTGACACGCAGCCCAATACCAAAATCTTTGTTGGTACCATGGATAAGGTAGTCACCAACACCATAAGCCAGTCTCATCGCGTATTCCCCAAGTGGGTTTTCCGGACCAGCGGGCACAACAGGCGGAAGCTCAATGCCTTTCTCAAGGTACTCTTTGCGAATAGATGCGGGTGGTGTCCAAGTTGGATTGGGTCGTTTTTGACTAATACTGGTCACCATCTCAGGGGTATCGCGGCCAATTCGACCAATACCAACCGGAAAAATATGTACTAGGTTCTTCTCCGGCTGGAAGTAATACAGACGCAGCTCTGCCAGATTGATGACTATCCCTTCTCTTGGCACTTGAGGAAGAATGATTTGCGTCGGAATCGTCAGAACAAAGTCTTCAGCAGGTAGGAAAGGATCCACACCTTTGTTTGCTGCCATCAAAGTAAGAAAGCCGACATCATATTGCTTAGCGATATCTGCTAGGCTCTCACCGCTTTCCACTTGATGGTATTGTGTGCGCCCAACCATGCTGCTTCCCTCTGGAGGTAGTTCGTAGGTTGCAGCAAATAGTGAGGTACTAAAGCAGCAACAGAGGGAGAGTATTTTTCTCAGCATTCTAAGCGTCCTTCGCTTCCTTATAGAGCCGTAAGGTTACTTCTCTTTCCACCTTATGATCAACTATTGGCGGCGGATATGACAAGCTTCTTACACCACTCCATTTCCACGGTTTGTGCAGGTATTTATCAGGTACTTGTGCTAATTCAGGCAACCACTGACGGACAAATTCTCCTTGCGGGTCAAATCGCTCCCCCTGGGTAATAGGATTAAAAATTCGAAAATATGGCTGACCATCGCAGCCTGTCGACGCACACCATTGCCAGCCTCCATTATTCGCCGCGTAATCGCCATCAATCAGTTTATTGAGGAAGTACCGCTCCCCAATCCGCCAATCAACGTGGAGGTCTTTAACCAGAAAGCTCGCGACTATCATTCTGAGGCGATTATGCATCCACCCAGTCTGGGTGAGTTGCTTCATGGCAGCATCGACTATCGGGAAACCAGTTTTACCCTGCTTCCACGCCTCAATATGCTGTGGTTCATTCTTCCATACCAAGCGATCCCCCCAATCAACGAAAGACCTTCCTCTACTCAGCTTAGCTTCAAAGTAAATCAGATGCTGATAGAACTCGCGCCAGATCAACTCACTTTGCCAGACTTCTCTACCTTGGCTGAGAGGGGGAACCTGGCCAATCATCAAACGCGCCATACATTGACGAACAGATAAAGCGCCGATAGCTAAGTAAGGAGACAGTTGACTGGTTCCAGCAACAGCGGGAAAATCTCGGTTATCGGCATACCCTTCTACGTCTTGGCTACCAAAGTCTCGCAGCTTTTGAATTATCGACTGGGTATGTACGGCATATTGGTCGCTCGGCTCTCGCGGGTAACTGAAGGTCACATCATCAGCGAATAGTAGAGATTTCAAGTGCTCAGGTAATTCACCCGAAGACACCGTTTGTGGCTTTCTAACTTGAAACGAGCATTCACCGAGTTTAGCAAGATAGGCCCTCTTGAACGGCGTAAACACTTTGAAATAGCTACCTTGCTTGTTCACTATGCTACCGGGAGCAAATATGCATTTGTCATCACTGGACTCAAATTGAATGGCAGTGTCATTCAAACACAATTCAAGCGTGGCATCTCGACGCTGCTCATTAACCTCATATTCCTTGTTAACAAATACTCGATTCGCACTGAGCAAAGTAGCAATCTCAGCGACACGCTCGGCGCTCTCAGTATATGTATCCACTTGTTCATAAAGCAGTGGAATACGTAAAGACTCCAGATCTTGCTTTAATGCCTGTAGTCGACGGTAAATCAAATCCGCCTGCATAGCCGCTAAACCATGTTCATGCCAAGTCTCAGGAGTTGCAGTGTAAATGCAAATAACCGGCTCACCAGTCTCTACCGCATTAACCAGTGCTGAGTTATCTTCGATTCTGAGGTCACGCCGAAGCCAAACGAGATTCATTGCTTACCCTTTGAGACGCTGCAACAGATCTGATAGCACTAACTCACCAGAAAATGCCGACTCTAACTGTTTTATCGTTGTAAGCTGAGCCTCACTCACCGCACGAGAGCTGTAAACGGCAATTGCCGAAACTTCCTCAAGGCTCGAATGCGCCAGCAAGCCAGAAAGATCCTCGACTTCATCGATCAAAGTCACTTTATACCCTTGCTCAACCAACGAGAGTGCCATTAATCGAGAGTCGATATCGGTGTTACCTCGTATACATATCAAGAGCGCTGTGCCTGAGCGAGCGGCTTTGTTTTCGGCTTCAATGATGGCGTTGAGCTTGGTTAACATCAGCGTATGGAACAAACCAAACTGAAGTGAACGCAGGCTCTGCCTGACAAGTCCAAGCGCTTGCACTATTGGCTGAATAAACTGAACTTCAACAACGTTGAGTGGGTACTCCTTTAACACCGAGTTAATGAGGGTTTCAGCTTTCCCTTTGTTTAGGTTTGCCAAAGCATCTAAAACAGGTTCAACGTCATCTAATTGAGTTATGTTGTGCGAGACTTCGGATTCAGCCTGATCTCCAGATTCCAACAAGGCTTTCACTTTACCAATCGACACACCTTTACCTAGCCAGCCTTGAATGTCATTGATTAAGTCGATGTGCTTTTGGGTATATAGGCGATGGCCTTTCTCTGTCCTTTCAGGCTCTATCAAGTTATAACGGCGCTGCCAAGCGCGGAGCGTGACGGGTTTCACTCCCGTCAGCTCTGATATTTCTCTGATTGCGTATTTCTTCATTCTATAGTCCGTATCGCAAGCGCATTTCCTGAGGATGCGGCTGCAAATATTTCTGCTCAGATAAATAAGCATCCGGATAAGCAGCCAAGTAATGTTTAATTAAAGTGATAGGAGCCAGTAGTGGTAACGTACCTTGACGGTACTCATCAATCACACCACACAATTCCGCTTTCTGCTGCTTGGCAAGGTCTCGCTTGAAGTACCCTTGAAGATGCATCAAGACATTGGTGTTATTCTTACGACTGGCTCGGTGCGACACCGCATTCATCAAACCCACGCGGTATTTCTGATAGAAAGTATCGATATCATACTCTTTAATATTTGCGACCAAGCGCCCTAATTCTTTGTAAGACTGAGGGTGATGAGCCATTAAGGTAAGTTTATAGCGCGAGTGGAACGCTACAATTTTACCGGCAGTCGGAGCACCGTTCATTGAGTCGTAAAAATCTCTCAGCGTGTAAACACGAGTAATGAAGTTCTCTTTCAGCACGGGGTCATTCAAGCGACCATCTTCTTCGACGGGGAGCCAAGGCATTTGCTTCATTAGCTCTTGAGTGTAGAGACCCACGCCAGTATTGTCCGCCCCGCCTTTCTTGTACACTTTCACCCGCTCCATGCCACAGGTTGGTGATTTGGCACACACAATATAGCCGCACAGTTCTATGTCACTCAACTCAGCCACTTTGTTTTTAGAGTAATCCACCATTCTGTCGGTGTGGTCGATAGACGCGTTTTTTGTTTCTACCAGAGCAATCCGTTCTTTATCCGACACCAAACGGATAGTCGGCCTTGGCACGGGCATCCCCACTCCCACTTCAGGACAAACCGGAACAAACTCGAAAAAGTGAGCCAACTCTTTGGTGACAAATTTGCTGATCTTATGCCCTGAGTCAAAACGAACATTTTCACCTAAGACACAAGAACTGATACCGATTTTTATTACGTTGCTCATAGTTATGCTCCAGTTTCCTTTCTTGGTATACAAAAATTTCTTTTGTATAACTATTAGCACAGCATGATAAAGTTGTACAAGAAATTAAGATGTACAATACTCACTCGTGTTACGTAAATGATCCAATTTCAGGCCAAATCAAAAGCAATCGTTTTTCCAAATCGATTGCTTTAACCCTTTCAACAAAAAACGTTATAAAGACTTATATCTGTAGTGAAATGGATTACTTTTGTGACGAACTTCTCACGGAGCCTTGGCATATCTAGCTAGTATTGCTTCAACAGATTTTTGAGAATCAACAAAATTAGTAATCAGAACACAGGATTACTAATAAATTTGGAGTAACAACTATGGCAACCCCACACATTAACGCTCAACCAGGTGATTTCGCAGAAACGGTTTTGATGCCAGGCGATCCACTTCGCGCTAAATACATCGCGGAAACATTCCTAGAAGATGTAAAACAAGTTTGTGATGTTCGTAGCATGTTTGGTTTTACAGGCACTTACAAAGGTCAACGTGTTTCTGTGATGGGCCACGGTATGGGTATCCCATCTGCTTGTATCTACGTTCACGAGTTGATCGCTGAATATGGTGTGAAAAACGTAATTCGTGTTGGTAGCTGTGGTGCGGTACGTGATGACGTAAACCTAATGGACGTTGTCATTGGTATGGGTGCATCTACAGATTCAAAAGTGAACCGTATCCGTTTTAACGATCATGACTTCGCAGCAATTGCGGATTACGGCCTTCTAGAAGAAGCGGTAAACCAAGCACGCGCTCAAGAAGTACCAGTAAAAGTGGGTAACGTATTCTCTGCAGACCTTTTCTACACGCCAGAAGCCGACATCTTCGAGAAGATGGAAAAACTTGGCATCCTAGGTGTTGATATGGAAGCGGCTGGTATTTACGGTGTTGCTGCGGATCTAGGTGCAAAAGCACTGACTATCCTAACGGTTTCTGACCACATCATCCGTGGCGAGAAGTTGAGCTCAGAAGAGCGTCAAAAATCTTTCAACGACATGATGAAAGTTGCGCTTGAGACAGCCATCAACATCTAATCGCCATTCCTTCGCTGCCAGAACTGATGGTCTGGCAGCCCAGATAATCCCGAGGGGGAGATAGTGACGACTGGCAAACTGCCACAGGAAGCAGACGGGTTACAACTCAACTTTTGTAAAACATTGGCGTGTGACAACTTTGGATTGAGTGATGCACATCGATACGTCGTGCAACATGCTAACCCTAAGCGACCTGCGATGGTATGTCGGGAGTGCGGTGCTTTCCCCCCCTTACTTAACAATCAGGAAGTGCTAAACGAACTCCATCGTTTAAGACAACTCCACAGTGACGGCTTGCCAACCTGTCGCAATACCGATTGCGAAAATTTTGGCTTATCTGTCCATACTCACAAACACCTGTATCATGCCTTTGGTTACAGTGGTGACCGTCAACGTTATCGTTGCAAACTTTGCCAATCGACGTTCGTTGATAAATGGTCAGGTGCCAATAAAAAACTCTCCTTTCAGGAAAACCTCCTCGGTTTGCTCTTTATGGGCTACTCAGTACGTGAAATCTGCCGCAAATTAGAGATCAACCCGAAGACGTTTTACGATCATCTCGATCACATTGCTAGCCGGTGTCGTCGCAAGTTGGCTATGTTTGATGCCCGCTGGGTGAATCATGCTGAAAAGTATGAACTGGCCTCTTACTACGTGCCTCTGCAACCTAAGAGTAACAATGGCGTACTATGGATCGCGACCGGTGAAGCCAACTCAGGCTACATCCTCTGCCAACACGTCAACTATTCCGGTAATGAAGAGCCATTAGGCAGTATTGACCACGATCCGTATCAGGAAACAGCTCGATTCGTTTCGCGCGATCACTCATCTGAAGCCAGCATCCCAGTGCCTGAGCCATCACCTGTGCTCAGAGAACGTATCGATCAGCAATATCAAACGATCCTCGCGCGTGGCAATGTTGAAGACCCAATGGGTAATCTGACCGTGTTCAACTACCCATCAAAAGGGGCATTGATCAGACCGCCATATACGTCTTACGCCCACTTCCTCCATGTACTGGACCTGTGTAACAGCGATCGTCAGGTTTCTATCTATCTACCCCAAGACCCTGTTCTACGCTCTGCGGCACTAAGCGTCTGCTTGTCGCGCATCCAGCGTCAAAATGTCGACCTTATGTATGTTGAGGAAGATGAAAACTGGAATGAGCACAGCCTAGTCGGAAAAATCGATATTGTTCATATGGGCTGGTGGCGCGATCGCTGGGCTATCACCTCTTTTGCAAATTCATCAAAAGGGATTTGCTATCTTGCAGGGCAGAATAACGAGCCGAAAGAATGGCTTAGAAAGGCAAGCGTTCGCCAAACTGAATTCTACCAACAGCGCTTTCAAACTCTGTTTGAGAGCTTTATCAATGAGCCTCGTCGTAAACTTCGCCCTGGCGGCTTGTTACCAATGTTGGATATTTTCCGAGCATGGCATAATTTGTGCTATCAAGATAAGACCGGTATGACAGCGGCGCAAAGTCTTGGTTTAACTCAGTCACCTTTGACTCTGCGGGAACTGCTTTCATAATTACCAATATTGTGAAGTACGCCATTAAACCTTAGGCGTATTAATGCTTTTACTAGAGTTACATCAGTCACTATTTTTATAATACTTTTGAATGATATTAAGAATGGCTGTTAAGGGATTGATTCATTGGATAAAAGCCAGCATCTGCTAGACACAGAGATTGAACAGCTCAAAGCACGAATTGAAAGTGAGCCTGAGAAGGTTTTAGCCATCGCTGAACAGTGCGTGACGCGCGCCAATCAGATTCTGTATCCAGAAGGGGCTGTACAGTGCCTGATTATCATGTCTCGCTGTGCTTGGAGCTTGATGGACTACCGACGTGGGCTGAAATACATCAAAGAAGCCCATAGCAAACTCAACTCCCTAGATACCGACGACTTTCTTCCTGAAATTCTCCATATCCATGCGCTTCACTTCTGGGGCCAAGCCAAATATTACTCCGCCCAACAATTCTGGATTAATGCCCTTGAGCAATCCGCTTTAGTCGATGAGATCGAAATACAAATCGAGTCTTTAATCGGCCTGGGGAACGTCTGGCGAATCACCCATGAATATCAGCTTGCAAAAACGACCCACGAACTGGCCGTGACCGTTGCCAATAATACACGCATCGGTTGGCTCGAAGGTAAAGCAAGGATTCTACTGGCATGGGACCTTTACCTGCTCAACAGCTATGTCGAGATGCTGACTGTACTTGACGGTGCGACCGAAGCGCTCAAAGGCCACGAAGATAAAACCTGGCAAGCAGAAGTTTGGGATTTCAGAGGGTTAGCCCTGTTAGGACTTGAGAGAATTGAAGACGCAGAAATTGCGACAGGCAAGGCTCATGATCTGGCGGAAAAACACGATCTGGTGTGGATGAAAGCACATTCCTACATCAGTCAGGCAAGATTGGAATTACTGAGAAAGCGTCCGGAAGAAGCCACCAAACTACTAGTACAAGCCGAACGATCTGCATCGTCTTTCGATAACGGCGAACTGTTATCACAGATTTGTTTTCAACAGTCACGCGTGGCAGAAGAGCAAGGTAACTTTAAAGAGGCGCTACACGCGTTTCAAAAATATCGCAAACACTCAACGGATATGCTCAGAGAGCAAACCGCCCGCGTCAGCAACGACAAAGCCCGAGCGTCTAAACGCCAGCTTGAGCAACGCGCACGCAAATTGATTAACCGCATTCGCGGCCAACACGAATACGATCCGGAAAAACACCTCAATCAGATGGTGTCTGAGATTTACTGGTGGGAGCAACTGGTTCTGTTCAAGACCGAACTGAAACGTTCTAACCATGCAGTCGTTATCATTCAGCACAGCGACCCTGAATACATTGAAGTGTGTGCTGAACTCGCACACTCTTTGTGTACACAGCAAGACCTCCTTTCTCGACTCAGTAGTGATCGCCTCGGTGTCCTGTTGGCAGAGAAAGACGATGCCGCTTTGCAAGTGTTTCACGTATTGGCAAAAATGATCGAAATCTACCCATGGCACCGAAAAGGACTCGATAAGTCACTGCCTAAAGTGGTTTTTCAGGACATCCTGACGTTCCCATTTACTTTAGAACAACTAGAAGAAAGCCAACCATTGGAAGTACAGAATGGAAACTTTGCTTAATAAAATCTCCGAATCGGGTTTAGATGCTTCTTCTGTTTCAGGTGAAGAGGCGATTATTTTCTGGAACCACATTCGTCAGCATATTGCGACAACGCCTCAGGAAAAGGCGCAAAGCTTGATTATCAGTGCTGAGTATCGCAATGAGCTCAAGCAACCAAAAACCAGCATTGAAGAGTTAAGAAGTGCCCTCGAACACCTAACTCTGCCGAGCGACGCAGAGTTGATTCTAGAGGTGAAAAACAGCCTAGCTGACCGACTGGTTGAAGGGGGCGACTACTCAGGTGCTTTGCAGGAGTATATCTCTTCATCGACCATAGCCGTTGATACCAGCCATATCGACGCTTACGTACTGGCGGTGTTGGGCATGGGCAACCTATGTGATGCCTACGGCGACCACAACCGAGCATTGCGCTACTACCAAAAGATAGATGGCATCGATCACGCCATCTCCAGCCGCTCACTGCGTCTACGCTACAAGCTGTATATGTTGTCGTGCTACATCGAACTCAATCGTACCACGGCGGCAAAAGACCTACTTAAAGAGTGCGCTGAGTTGGCGATTCTAGTCAGCGACAAGGTACTTGCTGGGCAGATACTGCTCTATCAGGCAAAACTGTATCGTCGACAAGGCAAACAAGATAGAGCGATAGAGTGTTTGGGCAACGTTCAATACACAGCTGGTAATATCCACTCGATCTGGCTGTCGAATATGATTCGCCTTGAGCTGGCGCATAGCCTCAATGAATCAAACAAACCTCATCTGGCTAACTGGGTATTGGAAAGTGCTCAGAAGAAGATCAGACGTTACGCTTCACCTGTACTCAACCTCAAACTAAATACGGCATTAGGAGATATCTACGAGCAACAAGGCGATTTCCAAAAAGCACTGGAATGCCAGAAGCGAGCATTTCGCATCGAAAGTGACTTGATGAAGCAGATCCCAATCGGTGAACTTGGTGCGGCACAGCTGCGTCGTTTATCGCGATTTGAACTGCAACTCAAACTGATTCTATCTGAGCTTGAAAATCGTGAGCTCAAAGAAACCACGGAAAGCCAGAAGCACACCGTAGCTCAGCTCCAACAAGATGTGTTTACCGATCCGCTGACCAGCTTGCACAACCGACGCTGGCTGGATGTGAAGCTCAAAGATCTATTGCTGCATGACGTGCCTTTTGCACTCATGGTGATCGACATTGACCATTTTAAATCCATTAACGACGAGCTGAGCCACTTAGTTGGCGATAAAGCCATCGTGAACGTCTCTCATGAGCTGTCTGCCTACTTTAAGTTCCGCGATGCATCGAGCGTACGATTTGGTGGCGAGGAGTTTTTGGTGATTCTAGAGCGTACCACGATGGAGCAGGCCACGATGCATGCTGAAAATTATCGTGAGCGTATTTTTAAATTTGGCTGGCAAGATATTCTTGGTGAACGTGGCCTAACCGTCAGTATTGGCATAACCCTTCACCGGGAAGGCGAGAATACTCAACGTACATTCTACCGTGCAGATAAAGCTCTATACCGAGCAAAAGCCAACGGCCGTAATCAAGTCTGTACGGAATAAGCCTCAGCGCAGGAAAAACAATGATATCCCGCCAACCGCAGCCAAAGTACCAATGATGCTTTTGGCTGTGACTTTTTCCCCTTTCACCATATAGATAAACAACATAAATAACGGGCTGGTCGCAATCAGAGTTTGAGCGACAGCTGGGTTGGCGTGCTTCAAAGCGATTTGTTGAAGCCATAATGCTAAAAAAGTCCCCACAAAAATCGCACCTAGCAGCCAAAGAAAGGCCGATTTCGTAAGTTGTCCTAAGTGCTTTTTCATTGACGAGAAAGGTTTTTTCTCAAATACCACGATAACCATAGCCACCGCCAGCACACCGACAGACAGTCGAATTAACGCTCCTAACAGAGGCGGTAAATCTCCGGCCACCAAGGCGTAATGTGAGATCACCACTCCCGATGCCTGACACACACTCGCCAGCAAGCCAAAGCCTACACCTGACCAATTCGTTTGTTCACCACTGGCATCAGGCTGAAAAATCACGAAAGTGACGGCTAACGTCGTCAGTAACACACCAAGCCAACTTTGCAGAGGCAGAACTGAACCTAAGGCGACCAACGCCAACACACCAGAAAGCGGCGGCGCTAAGGATTCCAGTAACAAAGTTTTATTGGCACCAATTCGCTTTAAAGAGGCGAAATACGCGCTGTCTCCGATCGCAATTCCTATGATTCCTGACACTGCCAATATAGCCAGATGCGTAGAAGATATCGCCGTTGTGGGCATCTCAATCCATGGCATCACCACCAGCATCATGCCCGACGCAGCGACACCTTTGACAATATTCAGCTGCATGGCAGAAAAGTGGTGACTGAATTGACTGTAAATCCAAGTCGCCAACGCCCAGACCACCGCCGCCGACAACGCGGCAATCTCTCCCTGAAATTCCATCTACTGACCTTAGTATTGATTTGAAAAAATGAGGCAGACTCGCAAAGTACCTCTAATATCTTGTTTTTATTTCTATACTTAGCTTTGTATCACCGTACGTTTTATTGAATATAAACACAATAACAGGGACGCATTTATGTTTTTGGACTATTTCGCGCTAGGTCTACTCATCTTTGTTGCTCTGGTCATTTTCTACGGCATCATAGTAATTCACGATATTCCGTATGAGATAGCCAAAGAGCGAGAGCATCCACATCAGGATGCGATTCATTATGCTGGCTGGGTGAGTCTCTTCACACTTCACGCCATCTGGCCTTTTCTCTGGATATGGGCCACCTTGTGGCGCCAGGAACGAGGGTGGGGTTTTCAAAAACTCGAAGAGGAACAACATGATATTCATCACCGGGTTGATTCACTCATTGACCAAGTGAACCAGCTACAACAGGAAGTCCTTGAACTTAAGCAGCAACACAATAATCAAGCGGCTGTAACACCCCATATCAATGAACATGAGGAGGAGCAATAATGGATTTACTCCTCATTCTGACTTACGCCGCGTTGTGCATTGCGATTTTTAAAATCTTCAATATTCCCCTCAACAAGTGGACCGTTCCAACGGCCGTATTGGGAGGTGTGGTTTTAGTTGGTACCCTAATCTTGTTGATGAACTACAACCACCCCTTCACTCAGCTTGGCAATCAAGTCTTTTCCAGTACGCCTATCGTTTCAGGAGTCCGTGGCCGTGTAATCGAGGTGCCTGTAGAGCCCAACAAGCCACTCAAGCAAGGGGACATTCTCTTCATGATTGACCCTATCCCATACGAAGCTGAAGTTGAAAAGCTTGAAGCGCAGATTAAAGAGGCCAGCCAAGGTGCACTTGGATTGGAATCTGATGTGCAAGAAGCACAAGCCGCTCAAGCTCAGGCCATCGCAGACAGGGACAAAGCGCAGCGTGAATACGCCCGTTATCAACGTGGCTACGATAAAGGCGCCTTCACCGAGCAAGAGCTGGACACCCGACGCCAAGAATATAAAGCCACAGAGGCCGCGGTCAAAGTTGCGGAAGCCAGAGTGGATCAAGCCAAGATCGCACTCAACTCTGAAATTGGAGGAGAAAACACCACTGTGGCGCGCTTGCTAGCGGAGCTACGTCAAGCTGAGTTCGATCTAGAACAAACCATCGTCAGAGCGCCGACCGATGGCTTCGCAACCCAATTAGCATTGCGCCCTGGGGTGATGGCAGTCCCACTACCATTAGCACCAGTGATGACCTTTGTTCATACGGAAGAAATGCTCTATGCGGCCGCGTTCAGGCAAAACTCACTGCAACGCTTACAACCGGGTTATGAAGCAGAGTTTCTCTTCAGAGCGCTTCCTGGCAAGGTCTTTAAGGGAGAAGTGGTGGATGTGCTACCCGCCATTGGTGAGAGCCAATTTCAGGCCCGTGGCGCCCTGCTTGGTACGGAAGCATTACGCACCAGTGGACGAGTTTTCGTCACTCTCAATATCACTGATGATTTATCCGACTATCACTTACCCATGGGGACAGCGGTCGAAGTGGCAGTTTACTCCGATCAATTCACTCATGTTTCCATTATGCGCAAAGTGCTCATTCGAATGAAAAGCTGGCAGAACTATCTCTATCTGGACCACTAACATCAGTCAGAAAGCAAAAAGGCCTCTTAAAGAGGCCTTTTCATTTATATATGAGCACATTAGCCGATAAAGGAGATGTACCCTTGAAGAATAATTAAGTTCACAATGTCGATAAAGAAAGCACCCACAATCGGCACTACCATAAACGCTTGAGGTGAAGGACCAAATTTATTCACCAGAGAACCCATGTTCATAACGGCTGTCGGTGTCGCCCCAAGACCAAAACCACAGTGACCACCCGCAATCACGGCTGCATCGTAGTTTGAGCCCATCACTTTGAACGTCACAAAGTACGCAAAAATACCTAAAATGACAGACTGGACCGAAAGAATGATCAGGAACGGAATCGCCAGATCAAAGATATTCCATAGTTTCAGGCTCATCAGTGCCATGGCCAAGAACAAAGATAGTGAGACCGTGCCTAAAATATCAACAGTTTCTGCGTCTACCTTGTGTGTCTTAGTGACTTCCATAACGTTGGTGATGAAGACACCGATAAACAGAGCGTAAACAAAGTCTGGAATCATCAGCCAACTGATTTCTAAGCTACTCACCCACTGTTCAAGGTATTTAGCACCAGTCACACAGATAAGAAGAATAAACAGGATTTCAATGACCTTTTTCGCCGTCACCTTATCTTCTTCGTACTCGTTATACGTCACGACTTCTGGGAACTTTTCATGGGTTTGTGTTCCGCGTCCGTATTCAGATTCAAAGTTATTTTTAGTCACCAACTTCTGAGCAACCGGGCTACCGATAATACCGCCAATGATCAGGCCAAAAGTCGCTGACGCCATTGCGATTTCAAGTGTATTGCTCAACCCGTAAGTGTCAGTAAAAGTCTGAGACCACGCTGCACCCGTACCATGTCCACCTGACAACGTAATTGAGCCAGCAATCAGCCCCATTAGGGGATCCAAGCCAAGTGCGGTTGCCATTGATACACCAACACCGTTTTGAATGATGATGTAAAAAGACGCAACGGCTAGGAATAGAAAGACTTTAGCGCCGCCTTTCATCAGTTGAGTATAGTTTGCAGCCAGACCAACAGTACTGAAGAACATCAACATAAAGGTGTTTTGCAACGGTAATGAGAACTCTAAGCTAACCCCATTAAAATGCATTCCCGTGATGATCATCGCAACGATTAAACCACCAACAATAGGCTCTGGAATATTAAACTTCTTCAGAATAGGGAGCTTTGAGTTTACAAAGTGACCAAGAAACAACACGCTGATTGCGATTAAGAAAGATTCTAGTGGTCCAACCGAAATTATCTGATTCATATAACCTCTTTATTGTCTGTCACTCATCTTCCCTAACGAGTTAAGAGCATACTGCTCTGGGCCATTTTGCTACCAAGGTCTCAGGTAACAATTGCAGGCACTGATTGAGATATTCTCTATTGAAAAACGTCCTCTCTACAGCGGGTTTCCCCACTCCATTTCAACAGCGAAACCCTACGGTGTACTTTAGGGCTACAAAAAGAAAGCGGACATTATTAATAAACTCGCAGGCGTTTGTCGAGTATAGACAGAAAATTCGTGTCATGAATCCGTGTAAATTGACGAAGAGTTAACCAACGGACAAAAAAAAAGCCAACCGCAATGTTGGCGATTGGCATATATATAGTGTGAACAAATTCATTCACTAACAACGTCAGTTGGCTAGGTGACCCTCGGCTTAATAAGGGTCAGTTATATTAATGCATGTAGCGTGCCAACTTTAAAACCCATAAAACCACAATATTGATCCAACTTTTAGCCGATTTATTATATTGAATGTGCAAAATGAAAATTGCATTTTGCAAATAAGTGCAATTCGATATTAAACAAGTATCTTATCAACTAGTTTATCAATGCACTATTTTCATACTTTTTTTACGTTATTGTCGATATACTCCCACTACCTGAACTGAATTGCTGTATCGAATGAATTATCTATCCACTTTCTGCAAAGGCTTAGCCATGGGCGCGGCCGACGTTGTACCAGGAGTTTCTGGTGGCACTATCGCCTTCATCACAGGCATTTATGACACATTGTTGGAAAGCATCCGACGCATTAATCCCAGCCTGATTGGTGTATTGAAACGCGATGGCGTTAAAGCTGCGTTTAACCATATCAACGGCTTCTTTCTTATCGCCTTATTCGGGGGCGTTCTCACCAGCATTGCAACACTAGCTAAGCTGATTTCGTGGTTGTTGGTGACACACCCTATTCCGTTATGGTCTTTTTTCTTTGGCCTGATTCTGGTTTCCGTTTTCCATATACTGAAACAAATAGAAAAAAGAACCTTCAGTCGCCTTATCTTCCTATTACTTGGAGTCGGGTTTGCTTACAGCATTACCATCCTCAAACCCCTTCAAATGGATCCGACCAGCATTAATGTCATGTTTGCTGGAGCGATCGCCATTTGTGCGATGCTCTTACCCGGTATCTCTGGCAGTTTTATCCTGCTGCTCATTGGTATGTACAGCCCTGTACTTGGCGCAGTCAAATCATTGGATATCACCATTCTGCTGTTATTCCTCACGGGCTGTGTCATTGGTTTACTGAGCTTTTCCCACGTCTTATCCTGGCTCCTAAAACGATTCAGAGACATCACTCTTATCTTCCTGACTGGCCTAATGATTGGCACATTACCAAAGATCTGGCCTTGGAAAGAAACGTTGACGTGGCGCACTAACTCAAGTGGTGAACAAGTCCCGTTGATTGAACGCAACCTATCACCGTTTGATTTTGAAGCCATCACCTCACAACCTGCTCAGATAGGCATCGCCATCGTTCTCATGTTGTGTGCCATTGCGCTGGTCCTCGGCTTGGAAAAATTTGCCGAAAATCGCGATATCTAATTGTTTTAAAAGCAGCCTGTTGGCTGCTTTTTTTCATCTCTGTATTCTCAACCTCATTCCAAAAACTCATAACGGTCAACTTTTAATCGATTGCGCATCTAAGCTTTGTTGTACAGGATAAGGCTAATACGACCACCGAGTGACCTGTTATGTCCCACGTATTCCACCGACACTGTCATACACAACTACCTACTATCAGCCACGGCGAAGGTGTTTATCTTTATGATAAACATGGAAAAGCTTATCTAGATGCTTGTGGCGGCGCTGCAGTTTCTAATCTTGGCCATAGCCACCCGATGGTCAAACAAGCCATCGCTGAACAACTTGAGCGTATTCCTTTTGCTCACACTGGTTTTTTTACCAACGAGCCCTGTGAACAATTGGCGGATGCACTGTGTGCTTTGATGCCTTCGCAATTCAATCACGCTTACTTTGTCAGCGGAGGTTCTGAAGCCGTGGAGTCGGCGCTAAAAATGGCTCGACAGTATTTTGTTGAGCTAGGAAAACCAAGCAAGACTCAGTTCATTGCGCGTAAACAGAGTTACCACGGCAACACGCTAGGAGCACTTGCTGTCGGTGGAAATGAATGGCGTCGTGAGCCATTTCAGCCACTTCTCACAACCAGTCACCATATCGATCCTTGCTACGCCTACCGTTTACAACAACCACAAGAGTCAGAGCTGGACTATTCACTTCGCAGTGCCAATCAGCTTGAAGAAAAAATCCTCGAATTAGGCGCAGAAAACGTCATGGCGTTTGTCGCTGAACCTGTTGTTGGCGCGACGGCTGGCGCCGTGCCTGCGACAGAAGGCTACTTCAAACGAATTCGAGAGATTTGCGATCAATATGAAGTGTTGCTCATTTTGGATGAAGTCATGTGCGGAGTCGGTCGCAGCGGCAGTTTCTTTGCATTCGAGCAAGAGCAGATAGAACCCGATTTGGTCTGTATTGCAAAAGGACTGGGAGCGGGTTACCAACCTATCGGTGCCACCATCGCCAATGATCGGATTTACCAAGCCATTGCCGATGGCAGCGGCTTCTTCCAGCACGGTCACACCTTTATGGCGCATCCGATGGCATGTGCCTCTGCACTGGCCACAGTCGAAGCTATTCAACAACAAGCCTTGTTATCAGCGGTGCAATCCCACGGCGCAGACCTTAAACAAGCTCTGTCGAGTGAGTTGGGCGATTTGCCTTACGTGGGCGATATTCGCGGTAAAGGACTCTTCCTCGGCATTGAACTCGTCAAAGATAAAGCAAGCAAAACTCCGCTCGATGTCGCC
The DNA here is from genome assembly GCF_013113835.1 of Vibrio sp. RE88. Taxonomy (GTDB): domain Bacteria; phylum Pseudomonadota; class Gammaproteobacteria; order Enterobacterales; family Vibrionaceae; genus Vibrio. The sequence goes on from NZ_VTYQ01000001.1 coordinate 72,492, forward strand.
ACAAAAGCCAACGCTGCTGTTAAGTCTCAAGCGATGAAAAACGGCCTGATGTGTTACCCAATGTCTGGGACCATTGATGGAAAACAAGGTCATCACATTTTGTTAGCGCCACCTTTTATCATCGAACCAAGCCACATCGACGAGATTGTGACTAAACTGAAAACCACATTGGCTGAGGTGTCCGGAACATGGATTTAGCAACAGGTGATGCTGGCCACCAGCAAACCAGCGCAATTATCGTGGCACCAAATGGAGCACGAAAAACCAAGCGAGATCATCCCAATCTTCCAATGACCGAGGAGGAGATTATCTCTGAGGTCATTGCATGTCGTGATGCTGGCGCTGTAATGGTTCACCTTCACTCTCGAGATGAACATGGTCAGCACAGCCTAGAGATCGAACCCAATCGCCAACTGTATGACAAGGTGAAACAGGCCGTCGGTGACAGCATTATCGTCCAGCTGACAACTGAAGCCGTAGGGATTTATAGTGCAGAACAGCAAATAGCACTGACTAAAGCGGTCAAGCCCGAAGCCGCCTCATTCGCACTGCGTGAATTGATACCCGATGACAACCATATTGAGTCTGGAAAGGCCTTTTTCCACTGGGTCGCGGAACACGGAATCATCAGCCAAATCATTCTCTACGATCAAGATGATATTGACCGCTACTTCCAGCTACGTGCTCAGGGAATCTTGCCTACCGTGAATCAACACGCTCTCGTCGTTCTAGGCCGATACCATAACGGACAGCAATCCAGTCCGTGGGATTTAAAGCAACTTGACTTGAGTCTGTTTGTTCAACAAAACGTTCACCTCGCAGTATGTGCGTTTGGCGATCGTGAGCAGGACTGCCTCATCAGTGCCATGCTACTCGGCCTCGATGTACGAGTTGGGTTTGAGAACAATCACCTTGATCCACAAGGAATTCCAGCCATTAATAATGCGGAACAAGTGAGAAACCTCAAAAAAATTAACAAATTATTAAACATTTGCATTCATGATGCTTATAGTTTCCGAAAGGCGCTAAGCAAAAACTGATTAGTGTCTCTGGTAAGTAAGATAGGATCGTTACACGCAATAAAAAGGAATTATTATGACATTGCTAAAAAACGTACTGACTGCCGCCTCAGCAACTGCACTTTTAGGCGCCACTTTTTACGCTTCGGCTGCTGACAGATTTGTAACTATTGGTACTGGTGGTGTAACAGGCGTTTACTACCCAACAGGCGGTGCTATTTGCCGTTTGGTAAACAAGACGAAAAAAGAACACGGTATTCGTTGTTCTGTTGAGTCTACCGGTGGTTCCATCTACAACATAAACACGATTCGTGCAGGTGAACTGGACTTAGGTATCGCACAGTCTGACTGGCAATATCATGGCTACAACGGAACAAGTAAGTTCTCTGAAGCGGGCCCATTCAAAGAGCTACGCGCTGTGTTCTCTGTTCACCCAGAACCGTTCACCGTTGTTGCTCGCGCCGATTCGGGCATCAAGAGCTTTGAAGACCTGAAAGGTAAACGTGTCAACATCGGTAACCCAGGTTCGGGGCAACGCGGCACAATGGAAGTTCTGATGGACCAGTATGGTTGGACAACTAAAGACTTTAAGCTGGCTTCAGAACTGAAAGCGGCTGAACAGTCGAAAGCATTGTGCGATAACAAAATTGACGCGATGGTTTATGTGGTAGGTCACCCAAGTGGTGCAATTCAGGAAGCCACGACGTCATGTGAAAGTAATATCGTTCAGGTAGCAAGTCCGCAAGTCAACAAGCTTCTGTCTGATGCCAGCTACTACCGTACTGCAACGGTTCCTGGTGGCATGTACAAGGGCAACCCTGATGATGTGCAAACATTTGGTGTTGGCGCAACGTTTGTCTCTTCTACTGCGGTACCGGAAGATGTGGTCTACAACATTGTGAAAGCGGTATTCGAAAACTTCGATAACTTCCGCAAGCTGCACCCTGCGTTCGCAAACCTGAAAAAAGAAGAGATGGTTAAAGACGGTCTGTCTGCACCTCTTCACCCAGGAGCACTGAAATACTACAAAGAAGTGGGACTGATTAAGTAACCACGTCATAAGTAACAAACCCGGCAAACGCCGGGTTTTTTTATTTGCTTTCTTCGAGTTCGTCTCTGAGCCACTGGTGAAAGAGCTGAACTTTCCTTGAAGCCAAACGGTAATTCGGCACACTCAAATAGTAGCCATAGCCACTTAGCATAGATAGGCCAAGCAGATTGCTCACCTGAGCGTTTTCCAACATTTCACTCGCCATAAAATCAGGCACCAAAGCCAGCCCTTTCCCCCGCTTCACCGCCTCCAGTGACAAGTAAAAATGTTCGTAGCCAACACCATAATAGTTGAGCGACTCCGCGCACTGATGTTCTAACTTAAACAGCTCCCACAACTGTGGTCTGGTGGTGTGAGGTATCAATGCATGCTGAGTTAAGACAGAAGTGACGTCGCTACAGGCCGCGGCCTGCTCGCCAATCAAAAGTAGCTTTTCCTGACACAATAATTGACTGTGCTCGTAGTGCTGGGACAGTGGCAAGCAACGCAAGGCAATATCCGACTCACCCGCAAGTTTAAGCTGGGTATTCTCGCGAGTGCGAATTTTAACCTGCAGCTGAGGATGCAAACGGCGGAACTCTTCGATCTTAGGCAGCAACCATAAGCTGGCAAACGAAGGCGTCACATCAATAGTCAGTAACTCTTGCTGAGTGTCACTTTGAATCAAGCTGGCGGTAGCGTGCTGGATGATCTCCAGCGCTTCAATAACTTTGGGTAAATATTGCTTTCCAGCAGTCGTCAACTCAATGCCATTCAACTGGCGCTCTAACAGTGGTTGACCAACCATTTGCTCCAGTATCGCTATCTGCTTACTAACAGCACCCTGAGTGACATAAAGCTCTTCTGCTGCTTTTGAAAAACTCTGATGATGAGCAACAGCGATTAAGGATCGCAGTGCTTTAATCGATGGAAGTTCGCTTCCTTTGAGCATAGGTGTGAATCTATTCCTTTAATTCATACATGCAGAATAAGAGGCGTGACGGGCGGTTGTAAAGGGAAGTATCAATCCAAAACAAAACAGCCTGTCGAGTGACAGGCTGTTGTAAGATTATAAGTTGTTCTTGCGGCTTGGCAGGAAGACCTCACCCAACATACAACGAACACTACCACCACCGATTGATTCAATGGTCTGGACGTTGAATGGAAGAAGCTTACCGTGGCTCGACAACTGAGCACGTTGTGCAGGTGAAAACGCATCGTACGCCGATTGCGACATTGCAATCACTTTATCACCATTGACCGTCTCAAGCTCCAAGATGTTGCCACAGAACTGGTTCATCTGCTCAAGGCTGATAGAAACAACCTGCTTATCTTTCGCAAGAGATTTGAGTACAAAACGACGCTCAAATTCAGGAATCACTTCATCGCAAATCACGCAGAAATGCTCGCCGATCGCCATCATTACATTGGTGTGGTAGATAGGCTTGCCCGATGGAAGTGCCGTCTGGAAAGAAACCACACGCTCGTAGCCAATTCGCTGTGCGTAATCTTCCAACACTTCTCGATCACAGCGTTGTGACAGCGCAGCATAAATGGTGCGATTGACATGATCGATCACCATCACGCCGGTACTTTCTAGGTGGGCATTCTCTGCTAAGTAATCCGTCAGCGAATTTTCGCTAGATACAGCTCGACCTGCTGCTTCTAGAGCTTCACGCAGCGCATCTGGGCGAACTTCCTGTTGACGGTTCTCACACGCCATTGGGAACGTATACAGAGCACCGTCAGCAGTGGTGCTAAACCAGTTGTTTGGGAATACCGCGTCTGGCGTTTCCACGTCTCCAAGCGGGTAATCAAATTCGACCACTTGAACGCCGACCTGACGTAGCTGACCGACCATTGTCTTGAACTCTTGCATCGCTTGCTTGCGAACTTGTTCGGTCGACTCGGTCACCTGATGTTGAAACTCATTGTCTCGAGCGGTTTCAGCATTAAACGCAAATTCTTTTGGTGGCACCATCACCACGCAGTTAGCGTTTTGCACTGTAGAAACTGACTTTTCTAGTTGTGTTTGCTGTTTGAACATTGCGATAGACTCGTTATATCTCACTCACTTACGTAGAATTGTAGACATATTGTTAAAACAACAATTGCTGAATTCATCCATTTCAATAGATACAGACCGTGTATTTTTACTGTGAATTTCGTATTTTCCAGTAAATTTTATGGTCGGCATGACTTTTTAAACTTATTGCCTGAATAATATGCAGCAGTTCGTATAACAAATGGTTGATATATGGTTACATTTCAATCATTAACCAGCTACCATATGACACAAGCGCAATTGCCATGTCTGGCTCTCTCCTGCGTTGTAATATTTAAGGCGAGATATGTTTAAGAAATTTGAAGGCTTTACGAAACCTTTTCCCGATGAAGAACCCTCTCAGCCACCGAGTGGGATCTTTGCTTTTTGTCGCTATTACACCCGTGGATTTGAGGTACCTCTGATCCTGATGTCATTGATGGCCACTGTGGTTGCGATAGTGGAAGTATCGCTATTTGGTGCCATGGGTAACCTCGTTGACTGGCTATCAACCAGCAACCCAGACACTTTCTGGCAGGAAAATCAGTCAGAGCTGATGTTGTATGGTGGCTTGCTATTAGTAGTCATGCCTATATTGGTCGTTGCGTATTCCCTTTTGGTTCACCAGACACTGCTCGGCAACTACCCAATGTCTATTCGCTGGCTCGCGCACCGCTACCTGCTCAAACAGAGCCTGAACTTCTATCAGGATGACTTTGCAGGCCGCGTGGCGACGAAAGTGATGCAAACCTCTTTAGCCGTGCGTGAAACCGTGATGAAAACCATGGACGTTTTCGTTTATGTGTCAGTTTACTTTACCGCGATTGTTGTTCTGTTGGCGCAAGCTGACTGGCGTCTAATGATCCCAATGGTGATCTGGCTGATGTGTTATGTCTGTATTCAGCTTTACTTCGTGCCGAAATTGAAGAGGGTCGCGTCAGAGCAAGCCGATGCACGTTCGACCATGACTGGCCGTATCGTCGACAGCTACACCAACATTGCGACAGTTAAGCTGTTCTCCCACAGCAAACGTGAAACGGTGTACGCAGAAAATGGTATGCGTGGTTTCCTTGATACCGTTTACCGCCAGATGCGCTTAGTGACCGGTTTTGACGTCGCTGTTGAGATTACCAACTACCTACTGGTCTTCACTATCGGTGCACTCTCTATTTACCTGTGGATGGATAATTCGATCAGCATCGGTGCCATCGCAATAGCAATCGCTCTGGCCCTGCGCATCAACGGCATGTCTATGTGGATCATGTGGGAAGTCGGTGCGCTGTTTGAAAACATGGGTACCGTTGTCGATGGTATGAAAACGCTCTCCAAACCGATTGATATTCAGGACAAAGACAATGCTAAGCCTCTTGTGGTTGAGCAAGGTGGCATTGAGTTTGACAATGTCAGCTTCCACTACGGCGATGAAAGCAAAGGAGTGATCAGTCATCTCAATCTCAATATTAAGCCGGGTGAAAAGGTTGGCTTAGTTGGACGCTCTGGTGCAGGTAAATCGACCTTGGTCAACTTGCTGCTGCGCTTCCATGATGTCGAAAGTGGCAGCATTAAGATTGATGGTCAGGTGATTTCTGATGTCACTCAGGACTCACTGCGCAGCAATATTGGTATGGTTACGCAAGATACATCCCTACTTCACCGCTCTATTCGCGATAACATTCTTTATGGTAACCCTGACGCCACAGAAGATGACCTACTACGCGCCACTAAACAGGCTCATGCTCATGAGTTTATCGAGTCACTCAATGACCCGTTTGGCAACAAAGGTTACGATGCTCAGGTGGGTGAGCGAGGCGTTAAGCTGTCTGGCGGTCAACGACAGCGTATCGCCATCTCACGTGTGCTGCTTAAAGATGCCCCTTTGCTTATCTTGGATGAAGCGACCTCTGCTCTGGATTCAGAGGTGGAAGCGGCCATTCAGGAGAGCCTCAATGAACTGATGCAAGGCAAAACGGTTATTGCGATTGCACACCGCCTATCAACCATTGCAGCTATGGATCGATTAATCGTGCTTGATAAAGGCCAGATTGTTGAACAAGGCACTCATCAAGAATTGATTCAGAACGAAGGCATCTACGCTCAGCTTTGGGCCCATCAAACGGGTGGATTCATTGGCGATGAAAGCGAGCAGAAACAAACAGCCTGATCAAAGCGATCACCCAATACAAAAGCAGAGGTATTCCCTCTGCTTTTTTGTTTCCGATATTCAATCTCTACTAGCAATTGAGATATACTCGCGCCATTCCCATTCAATATTTTTCCACAAATCTAATGAATAAAAGCTTACTGACAAATTTGCTGGCACTAGCGCTATTGGCTGGTGGCTATCAGACAGACAACCAAATTGCTTTTTACGCAGGCCTATTCGCTTTCTCTGGCGCAATCACTAACTGGTTAGCGATTCACATGCTGTTCGAGAAAGTACCCGGCTTATACGGTTCTGGCGTGATCCCTGCGCGTTTTGAAGAGTTTAAGGCTGCCATCAAAAACTTGATGATGGAACAGTTTTTCACCGCAGAAAACATTGATCGATTCCTCAACAAAGAGATGTCGGGCAAAACACTCAATCTTGAGCCTGTACTAGAGAAAGTCGATTTCAATCCAACGTTTGATTCTCTAGTCAATGTCATTGCAAACTCTTCTTTTGGTAACATGCTGGCCATGTTTGGCGGTGCGGAAGCCCTGCAACCACTTAAAGAACCGTTTGTCGAAAAAATGCAGGAAGCGGTGGTAGAAATCAGCCAGAGCGATGCGGTTAAAGAAGCGCTAAAGGGTCAACTGGAATCGCCAGCCATGATGGAAGAGATTCAGGCCAACATTGAAAACATTATTGACCAGCGCCTAAGTGAACTGACGCCAAAACTGGTCAAAGAAATCGTCCAGAAAATGATTAAAGAGCATTTAGGCTGGCTGGTAGTCTGGGGTGGTGTGTTTGGCGGTCTAATCGGTATCGCATCATCATTCATTGCCTGATGTAGAACTCAGCAATTGACGAAAAAGGGAAGCGAATGCTTCCCTTTTCTTTTTCTACAGTGTTGCAATCAAATCCGCGTTTACACCAAAGCTGGTTTTATGCTCTTCAATCACCACTTCACTTCGCGTCTGTATCACACCCGGTAGTGTCCCGAGCTTGGTAGACATAAAGCTCTGATAGGCTTTCATATCTTTAACTCGTACTTTGATCATGGTGTCGAAATCGCCGGATAACGAATAGCACTCTTCGATCTCTGGCATGTCTTCCACTGCCTTGGCGAACTTTTCAAAGATAGAGAAGCTGGTTTGATCAAGACGAATATGGATGAAAACCTGAACGTCTAAGCCGAGTTTTTCCGGATTCAACTCTGCGTGATAGCCCTTAATGTAACCTTCTTTTTCCAGTCGTTTGACACGATCAGAACACGGGGAGGTAGTCAGGTTCACTTGCTTAGCAAGCTCGACGACAGGCAGACGCCCTTTAAGGTTTAGGGTGCGAAGGATTTCACGGTCAATTCTATCTAAGTCCATTTAACGCTCTGATTAGATGTCTTTCTTTATGCTTATCATAATCGAAACGAGTCAATGAAACCTAATAAAGGAACCGACTTAGAAGAAATTTTATTGAGAGGAATGGAAACTTAAGCGGCTTCAACGTTCGAGAGCTCACGCTCTTCGACTAAGTCTGCCTGAGTGTTGCACACTCGACAAAACGTCTGCTTTTCCATTTTTACATAGTGTGCGCCCTGAAAGAGGGTCGCAAAGAAACACGCCAAACTCTTTTTCACCGAGTCATGCTCTTCTTGGCATCGCTTCATAACAACTTTGTGGGCAGTCACTTTTTGGCAGCAATGGCAATATACCTGAGGCATTTTCTCTCTCCGTGAGCGATGGCGTTATTGATAGTGGACATATTAGTAAGGCCTTAGTTCCAATTGCTCAAATTTTCATTTTCAATTTGTGAACCAAGTTCAATTATTAACCAACTTTATTAAAAAAGCCCCGAATATCGGGGCTTTATGTTTCGTCAGTTTACCGCTTATTCAAGCTCAGTAAGCTGTTTTTCAAACTTAGCGTGCTGTGCTTTCACGGATTCTTCTGGTTCACCTGTCATCATGCTCACAACCACAATTGCGATAGTAGAGAAGATGATTCCCGGAACGATTTCGTAAACATCGAACCAACCACCCGTTAGCTGCTTCCATACCACGATAGTCACACCACCAATCACGATACCTGCAAGCGCACCGTTGCGGTTCATACGAGACCAGTACAAGCTAAGCACCAATGCTGGACCAAATGCAGCACCAAAGCCTGCCCAAGCGTAAGACACTAGGCCAAGAACTGAACTGTCTGGCGTCATCGCTAGGATTAGCGCCACGATAGAGATAGCCACTACCGCAATACGGCCAACCATCACAATCTCTTCAGATGTTGCGTCTTTTTTCACAAGCTGCTTGTAGAAATCTTCTGCCAATGCTGAAGAAGAAACCAAAAGCTGTGAGTCCGCAGTACTCATGATTGCCGCCAAGATCGCCGCAAGAAGAACACCTGCAACCACTGGGTGGAAGATAGAGTTCACCAGTAGCATGAAGATCTTCTCGCCGTCATCAATGGATACGCCAGAGTTGGTCACGTAAATCAGACCAACCAGACCAACCAGCATCGCGCCAACCATAGACAGGGCAGTCCAGATAACAGCGATACGGCGAGCCGTGGTCAAATCTTTGTTGCTACGCGCTGCTTTGAAACGAGCTAGAATGTGTGGCTGACCAAAGTAACCTAGACCCCACGCAACCAAAGAGATGATCGCGATCGCTGACAGCGGCTCACCTTTAGTATCATTCCACAGTGTCAGAAGCTGAGGGTTGATGTTAGATAGATCTGTACTTAGTTGACCAAAACCACCTTCCATCGCTGCAATAGGCACAATCATTAGCGCCGCCGCCATCAGAAGGCCCTGTACAAGGTCAGTCCAAGATACCGCTAAGAAACCACCAAACAATGTGTAAGAAACCACACAAACAGTACCAATAATAACTGCTGTGGTGTAATCCAATCCGAATACCGTTTCAAACAGTTTTCCGCCCGCTACCAGACCAGAGCTGGTGTAGAAAAGGAAGAATAAAAGGATAAAGAAAGCAGAGATAACCTGAATCAGTTTCGAATTATCGTTAAAGCGACGTGACAAGAACTCAGGCAGAGTCAGAGCATCTGTCGTAATACTGTATGTACGTAGACGTTTTGCACTGATTAGCCAGTTCAGCCAAGTACCGACTAGCAGACCACCAGCCAGCCACAAAGCCTCGATACCCGCTGCATACGCATAACCAGGCAGGCCAAGTAGCAACCAGCCACTCATGTCCGATGCACCCGCTGATAGCGCCGCAGGCCAAGGGCCTAATGAACGACCACCTAAGAAGTAATCGGTCGAGTTTTTCGTTCGTTGATAAGCAATAACGCCTATCGCCAACATCAGAATAAGATACGCAATAAACGTGGTCGTAATAGCAAAGCTATTTTCCATGTGTTTGTCCTCTATTAAGATCGCCTTCCATGAACGCCCTCACTTACACTGAGTGAGGGCTCTCTGAGAAAGGATTAGTGGGCCTCACTCCCAAGTTCTAACAAGGTCGCGTTGCCGCCCACTGCTGTTATATTTATTGTTCTCGTTCGCTCTGTGATAAAGCGAAGCGATAGATGTGGATCATGCGCTACCGGAATAGCCACAACATCCGTCTCCGAAACTAGGCCAACAATAGCACCTGTACGCTTCGACAATTGGCGGTTGATTGTTTGTTCAACCTCTTGATTCCCTATGTATCCGACACTACGTACATCTGACTCCAGCAGCTGATGATAAGCATCAAGAGAGGCAAATTGTAATAGGTTCATAGGTAAGGAAGACTGCGTGTAGGCAGCTTCCAGATTTTGAGTAAGCTGTGTGTCATCACTACACAAGATGACACTGTTACCCGCAACTAACGCAGCAGTCACCTGTGCAATCGTTGCTTTTTGTGCTGACTCTGACGACTCATCTTGAATAATCAGTGCCACACCTCGACCTGCGGTATACAGTTCGTTTGTTTCCCCAGTAGGGCCTACCAGTTGGTGCGTTTCAGCCAATAGTGCTGACGCATGTTCCATGTGATATGCCACAACAGAAGCTAAGTTCGGCTGTACTGATTGCAGAGCCTGTTTAAAAGCCAGTAGACACTCGCTTTTTGAATCAAAGTTAGTCAGATTCCAGTTTTCCCACGCTGAAAAAGCATCAGAAAAACGAGTTACTTGATGAACCATAATCTTTCTCCTTGCTTACAGATTAAGAAAACGAAGTTTGTGTAAAGCGGAATAGGTAGTGCGGACCGCCAGCTTTTGGACCAGTACCAGAAAGGCCCTGACCACCAAACGGTTGCACGCCAACAACAGCACCCACCTGATCACGGTTAATGTAGCAGTTACCCACACGTGCGTGTTTTTCAATCCAGCGGTAAGTGGTTTCGTTACGGCTATGAATACCCATAGTCAAACCAAAACCTGTGCTGTTAATACGCTCGACAATCTGGTGAAGTTCGTTCGCTTTAAAGCGGACAATGTGCAGAATCGGACCAAACTGTTCTTCTTCAAGACAAGAAATATCGCGAATCTCAAAGGCACTTGGCGCAACGAAATCACCGTGTTGATGTTCTTCACCCAAAGTAAGCTCAGCCACTTTCTTTTCCGTCGCGGTCATACGCTCAATATGCTTAACCAGTTTGGTTTTTGCTGTCGTATCGATAACCGGCCCCACATCAGTGGAATGAAGATAAGGAAGACCGACACTCAGTTCCTGCATCGCACCTTGAATCAGTGCAACGATGCGATCGGCAATGTCTTCCTGAACATAAAGTACGCGCAGAGCACTACAACGTTGGCCTGCTGATGCAAACGCAGAACGAATAACATCGCGCACAACCTGTTCAGGTAGTGCCGTACTGTCCACAATCATTGCGTTTTGACCGCCAGTTTCTGCGATGAAAGGCACAGGTGTCGCATCACGAGACGCCAATGTTTGATTGATTCGTTGCGCTGTTGCCGTTGAACCCGTAAAGGCAACACCAGCAATGGCAGAGTGAGAAGTTAACGCAGAACCAATTTCAGCACCGCGACCTGGCAGCAATTGAATTGTACCCGCTGGGAAACCTGCTTCATTCATCAACTCGACGGCACGTGCAGCAATCAAACTGGTTTGCTCGGCCGGCTTCGCAACCACAGTGTTACCTGCGACTAAAGCGGCTGTAATCTGACCGAGGAAAATCGCCAGTGGGAAGTTCCAAGGGCTGATACACACAAACACACCACGACCTTGACGAGACACTGTACGTGCCTGTCCATCAAAACCGTTTAAGTGAATCTCGCCTAAAGCATCGACCTGCTTAGCGTAGTAGCGACAGAAGTCAACAGCTTCACGAACTTCATCAATGCTATCGTGAATAGTTTTACCCGCTTCCTGATGACACAGAGCAACAAGTTCAGCAAGATTGGCTTCCAGTAGCTCTGCCAGTTTGTCCAGCATAGCGGCTCTCTGAGCTTTATCGCTGGTCTGCCATTTGGCAAACGCTTGCTGTGCACCATCGATGGCAGCGGAAACATGATCAAGAGTCGCGAAGGCAACCTGACCCACTTCAATACGGCGGTCGTAAGGCGCTGTTACAGCTTCAACATTGATGTTTTCCTTGATCATGCTTTCGGCATGAGCCTGACCATTGATGATCGGACCTGCCTGCCACTGATTCTTCAGGAAGCTTTCGACAGAGTGCTCAAATGGTTTGGCTTCTGATTCAATATCAACGTTCACACCATAAGAGTTCTGACGCTCAGGGAAGACCTGTGGTGGCAGTGGTATCTTAGCGTTGTTCAAGGTATCGAACGCTTTTAGCATATCGACTGGGTGCTGAGTCAAAGTTTCTACCGGGCAGCGAGCATCAACTAAGCGGTGTACAAATGAACTATTTGCACCGTTTTCAAGAAGGCGACGAACCAAATACGGCAATAGATCTTTGTGGCTGCCGACTGGTGCGTAGATACGCACAGATTGCTGATAAGCTTCCATCGCGTGGTTGTACAGGGAATCACCCATACCGTGCAAGCGCTGGAATTCGTAATCTTTGTGCTCAGCCATGACTGCAATAGACGTCACCGTCTGAGCGTTATGACTCGCAAATTGAGGGAAAATATTGCCACGAACATTCTCAGAAAGTAGGAATCGAGCACACGCTAGATAAGCAACATCCGTCGCTTCTTTGCGCGTGTAAACTGGATAGTTATCGTAACCAGCTTGTTGAGACCATTTGATCTCACTATCCCAGTATGCACCTTTAACCAGACGCAGTGGGATCAAATCACCCTGCTCTTTTGCCAAACCGTTAATCCAAACCAGCACAGGCAGTGCGCGTTTTGAATAAGCCTGAATAACCAGGCCAAACTTACCCCAGCCTTTCACTAAGTCGCTGCGATACACTTTCTCGAACAATTTCAGTGAAAGCTCAAGACGATCGGCTTCTTCCGCATCGATTGTGATAGCAACATCCAGCTCAACAGCTCGACGAAGAAGCTGCATCAGAGTATCAGCTAACTCAGTTAGAACGCGCTCTTCGTTTGCTACTTCATAGCGTGGATGCAAGGCTGACAACTTGATAGACACAGAAGGCGCAGGGCTAGTGTCTAAGCCATATTTGTCGCGGCCAACAGCTTCAATCGCCATCAGGTAATCTTTGAAGTATTTATTCGCATCTGCTGTCGTCAACGCGGCTTCACCCAACATATCGTAGGAGTAGGTAAAGCCTTTATCGCGCATGGTGCGACCGTTTTTCTGTGCTTCGGCAATACTACGCCCAAGGACGAACTGGTGGCCCATCACCTTCATCGCCTGATGCATCGCTTTGCGGATAACAGGCTCTGACATCTTGTTAACTAGGCGGTTAACCGCTGAAACAGGGCTTTGTGATTCGGCTTCTGACAAGCCAACCACTTTACCAGTCAGCATTAGGCCCCAAGTCGAGGCATTCACAAATACAGAATCAGAATTCTTTAGGTGAGATTTCCAATCGGCAACACTCAGCTTATCTCGAATCAATGCATCTGCCGTCGCTGAATCAGGGATACGCATCAAAGCTTCTGCCAGACACATCAACAAGATGCCTTCTTGAGTATCTAGGCTGTATTCGAGTAGCAAGGCGTCAATCATCTGGATTGATTTCTTATCAGCACGAATCGATTCGATTAGCTGGGTGGTCTTGTCGCTAATTTGTGCTTTTTCAGCATCAGTAGGGATTGCCAGAGGCAACAGTTGTTCAAGCCATTGGGATTCGTCCACCATGTAAAGTGGCGAGATCAATGACCATAACTTATCAAGCGGCTGCTCGACAAACTCGGCATTCAACACATCAGTTGCTGTAAACATGCGTTTTCCTCAATCTCAACCTGATAATTTCATCAGGATTCTTACAATGGCTTGCAGTGTATTTTGAGCGCGAGAGGATTACTTGTCAAAAACTCCGAGTTTTTTGCTAAAAACTCTGATTATTAACAAAACAAAAACAGAGTCACATGCATATAAGCAAAATAATATATGGTTTATCTTTTCTTATTTAACCAAATTGTTTCTTGTAATGAGATGGAGACATGCCTTGAAGGCGAGAAAAGGTATGAGTAAAAGCACTTTGGCCGGAGAAGCCCGTCAGCTCTGCCACTTGACCTAATGAGAGGTGGCCTTTTTCAATCAATGACTTGGCCATATCTATCCGCTTACCCAACACATATTGGTGGGGTGTAATACCCATCTGTTCTTTAAACAAGTTGTGAAACTGGCTCTCGCCAAGGAACACACTGCCTGCTAACTGAGCAACGGATATCTTCTGACTAAGATGTTGTTCAATGTATCTGTCGATGGCTTCAAGGTCGAAGCGTGAATCTTTACGAGATGTTGCAAAAGTCGACATGTGGCGCTGCATCAAAGCAATCACTGTGTCGTTGCAAGCTCGGCTAAGAAGCAAGTCCTCAGGGCTAGACTGCATTTCTGCAACGAGCATTTGTATCAGCTTCTGAATCTGACCATCGAGTTGGAAATAAGTATCGCGCTGATTGAGCTCATTGAGTTTTTGCAGCATTAACGGGTCATCACCCGACGGCGCTGGCATGTTCAACACCAGAATATCGGACTGCCCAACCACACCGCCAAACGCATGACCGGAACCTGATGTCACCACACAGCCTTGACCAGGCCCAACTAAATTGCCAAACCCACTCACTTCGAATTCCGCCTGCCCTTTCAATCCAATCACAATTTGGGTATAGCTGTGATCATGACAGTCCATATAAGACGGCAATGTCACTAGCTCTGCGGGCTTTGGTGACAAAAGTTTGGCATGTTCACCAATCAATGGTGTGTACTTAGATGCTGTCATGGCACAATTTGTGATCTCGAATGGCACTAGAGTCGCATGTTATACCAAAATCCCTTCAATTCGAAATTTATCGATTAATATGCAATTGGGTACAGCATCACATTATTGAAGAGTGAAAAAAGTACCGAACATAGGTTAAAAAGCACACTTTCAACCGCTCCGGAAGAATGATCAAGTGCACATAAATTACGGTATATGTCACTTCTAGCAACTTTTCTTTTTGAAGATGCCCAATCTTCACTTGCATATTTCCCCAATCAACTCAAAATGATAGATAGCATCCAAGTTTTATATACTTAAGTTAGATTAATCTGATTAATCTGTTAAAAAGAAAGATGCTAGGTTAAAAGAAAACTTGGGAGAGGCAGGGAAACAAGGACTGTCAAAAGTTTGTCTTTTTTTGGTTTTTACGTTGGTAAAATGAAACGTTAATTGTTGCAGGGAAATATGATAACACGTCGCATCCCAGCGCTTTTACTTGCGCTAAGCCCTATGTGGGTATCGACTTCGGTTTTTGCGGAAACGGCAACCTCTGCCGATCCTGTCGCAGCTATCGATGGAAAATTAGAGAACAAACAAAGTGAACTACAGACACTTGGAGCTGAGTTTGAACAAGAATCTGAGCGTTTACAGCAGCTAAGGGCTGAGCTGACCAAGTACCAGCGTGAAGAGCAAGAGCTAAACGCCAAACGTAACCGTGCCAAGTCTGCACTGGACAAACAATATAACCGCCTTCTAGACGATCCAGATGTTGACCTGCTTTCTTTCCAGCAGGAGTATCAACAAGCTTGGGCTTCTGTTAAAGAGAACCAAAGTCAGATTCTGGAGCAGAAACAGACCATTACCGAACAGGAAATGCGTTTGTCGCAAATCAAACAAAAACGCTCTCGCATTAACTCTGAGTTGTCTTACCTAAAAGAGCAGAAAGTCGAAGCGCGAGTGAAGCGTCTTGACGCGGAATTGCGCGAAAGCGATGTGCTCAACACGGCATTTAAGACCACTTGTTCTGCGACCATGACACTTGGTGAGTGTACCAATCAAGGTAAATACCTGACGAAGCAGCGCGCTGTAAACACGTTCAAAGCAAAATTGCTTGATGGTTTAACAGAAGCCAATTTGGCTAAGCAGAACCTTAAAGGTGTTCAACTGAATGTGTTTGTTCAGGAAAGCCAAATCATCCGCTCTGGTTTTGAAGGTAACAACAGCTAC
This sequence comes from Vibrio sp. RE88, assembly GCF_013113835.1. Taxonomy (GTDB): domain Bacteria; phylum Pseudomonadota; class Gammaproteobacteria; order Enterobacterales; family Vibrionaceae; genus Vibrio. The sequence goes on from NZ_VTYQ01000001.1 coordinate 88,227, forward strand.
TACACTGAAATGCAGGCTCAACTTCAGGCGCGCCCAGAAGCTTCTGCAGCGTGTAAGCTATTGAACGTATCTTCTCGTTACTGCCTAAACGGCACTGAAGTTGTCAAAAAAGAACAAGGCAACAAAGAGAAGAGTTGGGCAAACATTACCATTCGTTCAGATCAGTACGAAGATCGCGTGACCATTAATGGTGTCAACTACGGCAGCACGCCAGTTGAAGTTGTGTTACCAAGAGGCAAACACCAGTTTACTGTGTCGAAAGATGGCTACCAAACCTACAACCGTACAATTCCAGTCAATGGCAACGATACAGTATGGGTGAAGTTGCGCCCAGATTCAGATATTTAACCCACTTCTCTTTTTGGAAAGAGGGGAGTTGCACAAAATTGACCTAAAACGCCGTTTTGTCGTAAGTTATCGCTTTATAACTTAAGACAAAATGGCGTTTTCGTTTAGAATAAGCCCATTAGATAGAAAAGAATTGTAGATATAGATAATGCGAACTGGTTTACCAACGCTTCTTCTTGCTTTATCACCATGCTTCATCACAGCTAATGTTGCGGCACAGGATACTCGTGATCCGATTGTCGAAATTGATCAGCAGTTATTTGATAGGCATGGAGAGCTGAAAGCGGCAACTCAAGCTCGGGATGAGCAAAAAGCGACGTATGAGCAACAGCAACAATCTGTCTCTGAGTTAACTAAGCTGGCCAAATCGCTTGATGAGGCACTGACCGAGGCAAAAACACGTCTTGAAAGTGACTATTCACGGATGATTGAAGACCCGAACATCGATCTCGCCGCCACTCAGAAAGCCTATCAAGATGCCTGGTCAAAGGTAAAACAAAACCAGAAAGAACGTTTATCAGAAGAACAGCAACTGCAAGAGCTTAAGCACCAGCTTGATCTCGCGAACAATGAAGTTGAGTCGATTGAGCAAGGCATTGATGCTCTCGACCAGAATAAGTTGCGTGCACGCGCAGAGCGCCTTCAAGAAGAACTGCAACAAGCCCATTCTTTATCTGTGAGTTTCACCAATCGTTGTCAGGCAGATATGACTATTGCCCAGTGTGATCGCCAGACTCGCGATCTTGCATTGCAGAAGGCGGTTAAGCAATTCCAGTCAGAACTTGTAGCAGGTACCAGTGAGCCTCAAGTGGTGAAACTGCATGCCAATAAGGTTCCCTTCAACATCCACGTTTTACGCTCAAAAGCGAAAGAATCTGGCTTCTATGATGGTGTTCGTTACCGTAGCCTGATGGATGTTGAGATGCAGGCCAGACCGACTCAGAGCGCGGCTTGTACCTTATTGGGCATCGATAAGAAATACTGCTTCGAACCTGAAGCACTCAGCGATAAAGATCAGTTTGTCAGCAATAAAGAAGTGGCTTGGGTCACGTTGAATATCCGTTCTAACCTCTACGATGATAACGTTGCGATCAACGGCGTAAATTATGGCAGTACACCTGTCGAAGTCATGTTACCCGTTGGCCCACATATGATTACCGTCCAGAAAGAAGGTTACCGCTCGTTCCATCGCGAACTAACCGTCAGACGTGATCAAAACCTTCGTGCCGTGCTGGTTGAAAAAGAAAACCCATTGCGTGAAGGTGACAAATTCGCAGACTCGCTGGGCTCTGGTTATCAAGGCCCTGAGTTATCCACGATTCTGTCAGGCCAATACATTCTTGGTGAACATGGCTCGAAGCAACTTCAACTAAAACACCCATTCGGCTTTGGTACGACTCCTATTACCGTCGGTCAGTTTAAAACGTTCGTTGACGCTACTAACTACCAGACTGACGCGGAGCTTAAGAACACCTGTACCGCTATTGTAAAAGGCGAAGTGACCCCCATCTCGAAAGGCTACTGGCGTAACCCAGGCTTTAAACAAGCAGCGAACTCTCCTGTGGTTTGTGTGAGTAGAAACGATGCTCAAGCCTACGTAAACTGGTTAAGCACAAAAACCAAGCATACCTATCGCCTACCAAGTGAAGATGAGTGGGAAGTGGCCGCAAGAGCAGGCGCTGAAACCAACTATTGGTGGGGTGACAGTTTTATCCCTAATCAAGCCAACACAGGTTGGGGTGGAACGCCTTGGTCAAACAAGAGTACCTCTCCAGTCAATGCATTCAAACCAAACCGTTTAGGCATTTACGATACTGTAGGTAACATCTGGCAATGGACCAGTGACTCACGCGGCCTGCTAAAAGGTGGCGCATGGAACTTTTCGCCAGACATGGCAGCGGCCCATCAACAGCTTTCGCTATCAAGCTCGTCTGCTGCTAACTATGTCGGATTCCGTGTCGTAAGAGACATCAACTAAATAAACAATACACATAATGGTTTAGGGGGGATTTCCCCCCTTTTTTGTACGTCATTTCCACGTAGAATTTCCCCTGAGCTCACCCAACAATGGGCTCAGTATCGATTGATACGTCTATGCTCAGTTCCTCGTACTGAGTGCATAGAACCTCTTCTACACGTCGACAAGAATTATTCTTGTGTTTGCCAGCCATCCTGTCGATCGCTGGCTTTTTTTCGTTCGATACTTGTCGATTTACCGCAAAAATTCTTATCTTTAAAGCCCTTACAGCAAATCTGGGATGGATTGACAGATTACTCATCTGATATCATAACCGGAGTACTGTAAAAGGTAGACATCGCTTTGGAACCGCACCTAATTTCTTTATTCAACCAACTCCCTGGCTACTGGGGTTGTAAAGACCTCAATTCCGTTTTCGCTTACGCCAACCACTCTTATGCCAAGCTCATTGGCTTTGAACTGCCTGAGGATTGTATCGGTCTTACCGATCATCAGATGCCCAGCCCAACCACTAAGTGTGCCAGTGACTTTCAGGAGCAAGATAGATTCGTAATAGAGACTCAACAGTCAATCAAGGTACTGGACGTTCACCCCTACCCTGATGGCAGCTGGCGTACACACATTTTCAGTAAGTCCCCTTGGTATGACACACAGGGAAACGTACAGGGCACTATTTTCTACGGTCAGGAGTTGACTGATACTGCGGTGTTGGAGGTCGGTCATTGGATTTGTCGGGCAACTGGTCTACACAGTGAAGAGCGAATCTCATTGAATCAATTGTCGCCGCAAAGCCATCAAATCAAGCTGACAACAAGAGAGTCGGAAGTACTGTTTTTGTTGTTGTACGGTAAGAAACCGAAGTACATAGCCAGTGTTATGAACATCTCGACTAAAACGCTGGAAAACTACGTGTTGCACCTGAGAGGAAAATTTGGAGCACACAGTAAAGCACAATTGATTGATATGGCTTTGGACGCCGGATTCGGCTCGCACATCCCTCAAACATTGCTGCGAACACAGCTTTCAGTGGTATTGAGTAATGAATACGCCGCATAGTGCGGCGTATTCAACATTTGTCTGGTAAGCGGTTAACTTATGGGGCTAAACGGTCAATTTGCCACTCGTTCTCTGACTTAGAGAATAAGAAACGGTCATGAAGGCGGTGATCGCCTCCCTGCCAAAATTCAATGCTTTCCGGCTTAATACGAAACCCTCCCCAAAAGCTAGGCACTGGAATCTCACCCTGAGCAAACTTTTGCTTCAGCTCGAGAAACTTACCTTCCAGTACGCCACGTGTGGAAATACGGCTACTTTGTCGACTAGCGATCGCCGCCAACTGGCTCTCTTTTGGACGTGAAGAGAAGTACTTAATATTTTCGGCAACACTCAGCTTTTCAGCCACACCCGTAATATGAACCTGACGCTCCAAAGGATGCCACGGAAAGTGCAGGCTGACTTTTGAATTAACTTCAATTTGTTGCGCTTTACGGCTGCCAAGGTTGGTATAAAACACAAACCCTTGTTCATCAACATACTTGAGTAACACGATTCGCTGGAATGGCTGACCATTTTCATCCACGGTTGCCACTGTCATTGCGGTTGGGTCAGACAGCTTGGCATCCATCGCTTGCTTCAACCAGAAATTAAACTGGTCAATGGGACTGGTTTTGAGGTCTTTTCTACGTAAGCCACCTTTGCTGTACTCACGGCGGATATCTTCGAGTTCCATCTTCTCTCCTGCGAAATTTTTTTGCTGATTGTGCGCTCATATATACAAGAACTCAAGCTTATGGGCCACATTGTGTTAGCGTTTAGCCCATCATTGCACCGGATGTGTGATTCGACTTAGGGATATCAACACAAATCACCGTATATACTTAGTACAACCGATTGATTGTTTTCTATTATTTAACTGCTTGATATGGAATATCGTTCTGTCAGCAACAGCTTAACATTTGGTATTTTGGGTAATAGAATCAATAAAATACGCAGAAGTAACAAGGATCATCAATGGGTCAAGACAATTACAACAAGCTCGCTGGCGATGAGCTTGAGTATGTGGACGACAAAACAGCAGCGCTCTTGCTCAATACGCCAAGTAGCGCGAGAGTTATGCTGTGGGTGATGGTTCTGTTTTTTGTCCTTGCAGGGGCATGGGCGTCTTGGGCTCAAATCGACAAAGTCACAGTCGGTCAGGGGAAGGTGGTTCCCTCATCACAAATACAGGTCGTACAAAACCTTGAAGGGGGGTTGGTTAAAGAGATTCTGGTTCGTGAAGGCCAAATTGTACAAAAAGGTCAGCAACTGCTCTTAATCGATGATACCCGCTTCCGCTCAGATTTTCGCGAACGCGAACAGCAAGTGGCGAACCTGACAGCCAGTGTATTGCAACTATCAGCGTCGATCACCAGCGTGAGTGTCAATGAAGACGTCAGTGAAAAATCTTGGCAACAAAGTGTTCAACTCGACTTCAGTAAACTGGCCTTTCCACCAGAGCTTGAAGAACGTCAACCAAAGCTCGTCGCCCGCCAACGTGCTGAGTACCGTCAAGACTTAAACAACCTACGTAACCAAATCTCTGTTATAGACCAACAAGTTAAGCAGAAGCAGCAAGATCTCGTCGAGATCCAGGCGAGGGTAAGAAACTTGCGTGAGAGCTACAATTTTGCTCGCAAAGAGCTGGAAATCACCAAACCACTTGCTGATGAAGGTGTCGTTCCGCGTATTGAATTGCTTAAATTGCAGCGTCAGGTGAACGATACCCGCCGTGAGATGACCTCCAGTGAGCTCAAAGTGCCTGTCTTAAGATCCGCCATCAAGGAATCCATGCTCAGCCGGATAGATGCCGCGCAGAAATTCCGCTCAGAGCAACAAGAAAAGCTCAACGAAGCGCAGGACAAGCTATCCGCCCTAACCGAGTCAACCGTCGGGCTCGAAGACAGAGTAAATCGAACTGTGGTCGTGTCCCCCGTCACCGGAACAGTAAAGACACTGAATGTGAATACCGTCGGTGGTGTTATTCAACCGGGCATGGATATCGTTGAGATTGTCCCAAGTGAAGATACTCTATTAGTCGAAGCAAAAATTGCCCCACAAGACATTGCCTTCCTCCGCCCTGAATTGCATGCCATCGTTAAGTTCAGTGCGTATGATTTCACCAAGTACGGTGGTCTTGAAGGGACACTAGAACACATCAGTGCTGATACCACCACAGACGAGGAAGGTAACAGCTTCTATCTGGTTCGAGTCCGAACAAAAGAGACCACGTTAAACAACGATAATTCATTGCCAATCATTCCAGGAATGACGGCTTCTGTCGATATCATCACAGGTAAACGCACCGTAATGGAATACTTACTCAAGCCAATTTTGGGTGCAAAGGACAATGCACTGAAGGAATAAAGATGCGAACAGCGACGACAAATCAGGTCAGAGCTCAGGCAGCATGAAGTACTGGCTCGCGACTATGCTCATCATACTGGCTTCCACAGCTTCACAAGCGCTCAATACACAAGAGCAGCGCTGGGTTGAAGCTGTGCGTAATACTTATGGTGATAGAGCAGGTAAACGTGTCGAGACATGGCGTCGTGAGATGGAGCAATTTCAGAGCCTGTCAGAAAGAGAGAAACTCACAGAGGTCAACGCTTTCTTCAACCAGCTAAATTTTGTTAACGATGATCGACTCTGGGGTAAAAAAGATTACTGGGCGACCCCGCTTGAGTTTCTAGGCAGTAATGCCGGTGACTGTGAAGACTTCACCATCGCCAAATATTTCTCTTTGCTAGAACTTGGCGTCTCAGATAAAAAGCTGCGTTTAGTATACGTTAAAGCCATCACGCTCAATCAATTCCATATGGTGTTGGCCTACTACTCCAAACCGAGTGCCGAACCAATTCTGCTCGATAATATCGACCCAGAAATAAAAAAAGCCTCCAAACGCAGGGACTTACTACCGATTTACAGCTTTAACGGTAAAAACCTTTGGCTGATGAAATCAAAACAAGGACAACTGGCAGGAAAATCATCCAGACTTAGTCTATGGAATGATCTTCGTGCACGAGAAAAATCACTCAAACTCAACAAACCAATAGTGAATTACGATGAGTAGGCAATATGACTTTATATAAACAGCTTGTCGCGGGAATGATTGCTGTATTTTTGATGCTGATGGCTTCGGTCTTCATCATCGAATTTAACACCACGCGCAATAACTTAGTGCAGCAGCAGCGCTCTGAAGTGAATAACACCATCAACACAGTCGGTCTTGCTTTGGCTCCTTATCTGGAGAACAAGGATCAGGTCGCCGTTGAATCCGTCATTAATGCCCTATTTGATGGCAGCAGTTATTCAGTCGTTCGACTGATTTTCCTCGATAACGGCGAGGAAATTCTTCGTTCGTATCCCGTCAAGCCACTGGATGTGCCAGATTGGTTTACCAAACTGCACCTGTTTGAGAAAATTCACGAGCGCCGAGTCGTTACTAGCGGATGGATGCAACTGGCAGAAGTTGAGATTGTCAGCCACACTGGGGATGCCTACACCCAGCTGTGGAACGCATTTGAGCGCCTAGTTATCGCGTTCAGTCTGATTTTCACTATCGGACTCTTATCGATTGCCTTCATTCTTAAGCGCGCCCTTCGTCCTCTTCAGCTCATCGTTGAAAAAATGGAGCAAGTGGCACGTAATCACTTTGGTGAACCACTTCCAAGGCCGAGCACGAAAGATCTTATTTATGTCGTTGACGGCATTAACAGCATGTCTGCTCAAGTAGAACAATCCTTTAAGGCGCAAGCAAAAGAAGCACAGCAATTACGTGAGCGTGCTTACATTGACCCAGTATCAGGGCTTGGAAACCGCGCTTACTATATGAGTCAGCTTAACTCGTGGCTTGGTGAAGGCGGAATCGGCGGTGTTGCGATTCTCGAAGCAAGCTTCATCAACGAGCTTTATGAAGAGAAAGGCTACGAAGCCGGTGATGGGATGGTACGTGAGTTGGCTGACCATCTTAAAATCTCTCTCACGTCTCCAGATGTGACGTTGGCTCGAATTTCCTCCGCAGAATTTGGTTTCATCTTACCGAATATGGATGAAGTGGACCTTAAACTGGTTTCGGATAGCATCGTAACTTATGTTCAGGACATCAACGCCGATCCGACAGGCATGGCTACCTCCAACCTGTCACTGGGTGTTGTATACAGTGAAACGACTAAGAACCCATCTGAAATTTTGACCATGCTGGATAATGCATTGGCGACGGCTAAGTCTGATCCGGAAATTACCTATGGCTACGTCACGGGTGATAACTCTGAGAATCTGATGGGTAAACAGCAATGGAAAACATTGGTTGAGGAGGCCATCAGTAACGATTGGTTCCAGTTCCGATTCCAGGCAGCCAATGACGAGGGCGGAAGAACTTATCACCGAGAAGTCTTTTCTGCGATTGAGAAAAATGGTGAACGCTTCAGTGCTAACCAATACCTGTTTGCCTTAGAACAGCTCAATGCCAGCCACCTGTTTGATGAATACGTTATCAAATCCATTGTCGAACGCCTTGAGAAAGGGGAATTTTCTGAACCTGTTGCCATCAACATTTCGCAAAGCAGTATCGCTCAGCCAAGCTTTATCCGCTGGATTACTCAGATGTTGAATCGCCATAAGTCCGTTGCCGATAAGCTACATTTCGAAGTTCCAGAAAGCTGCTTTGTGAATACACCACACCACACGGCTTTATTCTGTAATGCAGTTCGTGGGGCAGGTGCAGACTTTGGTGTCGATAACTACGGACGTAACTTCCAATCGCTGGATTACATTAACGAGTTCCGCCCGGCTTACGTCAAACTGGATTACCTATACACGCACCATCTGGATGATGAGAAGCAGAAATTTACCCTGACTTCTATCTCGCGTACCGCACATAACCTTGGTATTAAAACCATTGCGTCCCGAGTTGAGACACAAACCCAGTTGGATTTCTTGTCTGAGCACTTTATTGATGTCTTCCAAGGCTTCATTGTCGATAAGTAAAAAGGTTATAGATGCAGGATCCTTTATTAAATTCGCTGATTTACGTCAGCCGCTATTACGGTCTGGCTAACTCGCCGGAAGCCTTGATAAATGGCTTGCCTTTAACCGAAGGCAAGCTGACGCCATTTTTATTTCCTCGCTCGGCTGAGCGTGCCGGTCTGGTCGCGAAAGAGAACCGTTCCAAACTCGAAGATATTTCGGATTTAGTTTTGCCCGTGGTCTTACTGCTGAAAAGTGGTGATGCGTGCGTGCTTAACACTATCAACAGTGATAAACAAGAAGCAGAAATCGTCACGGGCGAATCCGGCTTAGTACCAATCGCCATTCCGCTTGATGAGCTGGAAGAACTCTACATTGGTCGCTACTTTCTGGTTAAGAAACAGTTCCGTTATGACGAACGTTCTCCAGAAGTCCTTAAAACACGCGAAGGCCACTGGTTCTGGAGTACGATTTGGCAGTCGAAAAACATCTACCGCGATGTATTGATTGCTTCGATTCTGATCAACTTGTTCGCTATCGCCGCACCGATGTTTACCCGCTTGGTGTATGACAAAGTAGTGCCCAACCTCGCCTTCGAAACGTTGTGGGTGCTGGCGAGCGGTATCTTTGTCATCTTCCTGTTTGATCTGACACTCAAGATAATGCGCAGCTACTTTATCGACGTAGCAGGCAAAAAATCCGATATTCTGATTTCCTCCAAACTGTTCAGTAAAGTTCTTGGCATTCGAATGGAGGCGAGACCACCGTCGGTCGGCGCGTTCGCTCGTCACTTACAAGAGTTTGAGTCCATTCGGGAGTTCTTCACTTCAGCTACCATTGGTTCTTTGATTGATTTGCCTTTTGCGCTGCTATTCCTTGTTTTGATCTGGCTGATGGCGGGTAATCTTGTTCTGGTTCCGATAGCAGGCGTACTGATCCTGATCATCTACTCAGCGCTGATTCAGGGACCGTTACGACGCACAATTGAGGAAGGCTCACGCCTTGCCTCACAAAAGTACGCCAACCTGATTGAGAGTTTGTCAGGGCTAGAAACCGTCAAGCTATTTGGTGCGCAAAGCCAGTTCCAGTTCCGCTGGGAAGAAGCAGTTGCTCATATGGCAAACTGGAATATCAAGAGCCGCCGAATCACCGACGGCATACAAAACACTGCGGGTTTCGTTCAACAGGCATCCAATGTCGGTATGATCATTCTTGGTGTGTACCTGATAGCTGAAGGTGACCTCACTATGGGTGGCCTGATTGCAGCCACCATGCTCAGCGGCCGAGCCATTGGCCCTATGGTTCAGCTTTCTTTGCTATCTACACGATACAACCAAGCCAAGTCTTCAATGACCATTATTGAACAAGTGATGGAAATGCCGGATGAGCAGGAGGAAGGGAAACGCTATATTCACCGTCCCATTGTTCACGGTAAGATTGAATTGGATAAGGTCACCTTCCACTATCCTGACTCACCGATAGCCTCTATTCGAGATCTGAGCATTACCATTAATCCCGGTGAAAAAGTCGCGATTATTGGTCGAATTGGCTCAGGTAAAACCACGCTTGAGCGTTTGATCCTTGGATTGTTTAAACCAACTGAAGGCCATGTTCGTATCGATGATACCGATATCGAGCAGCTGCATCACATCGACATCCGACGCAACATTGGCTGTGTGCCGCAAGACAGCCAGCTATTCTATGGTTCAATTCGCGATAACATTACCTTAGGTCGTCCATTGGCCGACGATCGTGATGTGATGGATGCGGCTAACCGCGCTGGTGTGACCGTATTTACTCAGCAAGACCCTGCTGGTCTGGAACGTCAGGTCGGTGAAGGAGGTCTCCTGCTCTCAGGTGGTCAACGTCAAGCCGTTACCATCGCACGCGCCTTCCTTGGTCGCCCACCAGTACTGTTAATGGATGAACCAACCAGTGCTATGGATAACCGCTCTGAAATGCACATCAAGCAGCAGTTAGCACAACTGAAACCATCGGAAACACTGATCTTGATTACGCACAAAACATCCATGCTAGATGTGGTAGATCGAGTCATCGTCATGGAGAAAGGCTGCGTCATCGCTGATGGACCTAAGGCTGAAGTACTCAACAGTCTTAAGCAAGGTAAAGTCAGAGCCGTTAACTAAGCTGACAGAAACAACAAAGCCGCTCAGTATTGAGCGGCTTTTCTTTATCTACGATAAGAAGAGTTGTCTAGATTAGCAGTTTGCAGGGCCTACTTCTTTCCAAACACCCCACTGGCCAGATTGAGTAGGATCATCACCTTGTGTCCACCACTTCGCTTCCCAGACTTTACCATCCCAAGTCACTTGGTCACCGCCATTGTAGATTGCGCCAGAATCCCAAGCGTTGGTACAAGTACCGCCACCAGTATCTTTCTTCGCGACAACAACAGTAGCCGAAGCAGAAGACGTCGCTTGAGAGTCACTGACCGTTACAGTAAATAGCAATGAAGTATCTTGCGTGTACTCAGCAGCAGTGAATGTCACCGTTGCACCACTAATGGTGGCATTGAGTCCCGCAGGCACATCCCAGCTGTACGTTAATGTGTCATTATCTGCATCACTAGAACCTGAGGCGTCTACCACCACTACGTCTCCAGCATTCGCTGTCGCAGGCGCCGATACTGCAGCAACTGGCGCAGTGTTTACAGGGCCAGTGTCTTTCGCCTGTACTGTCACTACCACAGTGTCGGCACCCGTAGCCCCTTCATTGTCTGTCACTGTCAGTTTGAAAGTAAGCGTTTCAGTCTGCGCAACTTCTGCCACATCGAAACTCGCCTGTGCGGTGTTGGCACCCGTTAGTGAAACGCTAGTACCTGAGAGTTGTTCCCACGCATAGCTTGCCACACTGCCATCCGAGTCGCTTGAGCTGCTGCCATCCAGTACAACCGATGCAGGGCCTGTCACTGAAACATCCGCGCCTGCTGCAGCAACTGGAGCTCGATTCGCTGGTGTTCCACCAGCTAGCCCTTCATGCATAGCATTGAGAATATCACCGTTATCAGCGTCAATCTCCCAAGAGAATAGACCAGCCAGGCCTAAATCACGTACATATGCCCCTTTCGCTTTCACAGAGCGGTCATCATCAAACGTAATCAGCTGACCTGTAGAACGATTCCAAACCCAAGGTGCTTCAGCTTGCGCGTCGTAGCCATATTCAAAACCGTTGATGCCAGTATTGTCCGCGCCAAGCATAAAGGATTTCACGCCTTTATAATCAATCACACCATCTTCCCAGACACCTTGCGCTGTGCTGCCTTTCAGCTTACCAGTACCTGTGCCTGTCATTGGGTCGTTAGGATCGGTGAGTGTATCAGGTGTCACGCCTTCCCAACCACGACCATACATGGCAGTACCCACAACGAGTTTATTCGCAGGAACACCTTGCGCTAGCAGAAGCTGAATACCGTTGTCCGTGGTGTAAGCAGGCCCTTTATACGCTTCGCCATTTTCATCTACACCAGTGCCATCACACTGGCCTGGGCGCATGAATGTACCGCAGTACAGTGCCGTCTGATGACCAGGAACATTGTTCCAACCGCCGTAGAAGTCATAGGTCATGGCAAAGATGTAATCCATGTACTGAACTGCATCCCCGTAGTTCACATCTTCAATTTTGTCGTAACCCACACCGATTGCTGACGTAAGCTCATACGTTCTGCCGGTGTCCGCTTCCAGCTGGTCAAGCATAGCGCGAAGCTCTTGCATTAGCGCAATATAAGCCGGGCCATCATTCACAGGGTCTCCTAAATCAGGAGCAGCACCGCCGCCACCTGGGAATTCCCAGTCAATGTCCACACCATCATAGAACTTCCACGTCGTCAGGAAGCGCTTAACAGAAGCGACAAACGTGTCTCGGTTCGCTTTGGTAGTAAAGTCAAAGAATGGGTCTGATAACGTCCAGCCACCAATGGAAGGGATGATTTTCAGGTCTGGATTGCGTTGCTTAAGCGCCATAAGCATGGCGTAGTTGCCTTTGATAGGAGAGCTGTACTCATGGCCTGCTTGAGGGAAGCTCTTCTGATAAGCCGCCCATGGGTCATGAATCACGACTTCATAGTCTGGAACCCCTTTACATGCAGTCATCAGTGCGTTGTAGCTGTTGCCACCGACTGATTTCACTGATTCATTCGGGCCACAAATTGGAATAAAGCCGTATAGAATATGGGTCAGGTTATCGGCAGGAATATTGTCTACCGTAAAGTCACGGCCATAGATACCCCACTCAACAAAGTAAGTACCAACGACCGTGTTAGGGTCCGTGTTGTAACTCTTGTTGTTTGGATCAACATTCATCGCCAGCGGTGCAAGGTGAGCACCATCGGTGTCAGCAACCACAATTTCAGCAGGCGCGCTCGTGCTACAACCGCTTGCGTCACACGCTTCAATCGTCATTTGATAACGACCGCCATTTGCATATTTGAAGCTTGCTGTGGTCTGGCTACCCGTAATTGCTCCGGTTGCTACCTGAGCACCGTCAAAGTAAACCTTGTAGGTGTCCCCCGTTGTGCCACTCCACTGATTAAATTTAATGGTGATATCTGCTTCATCGAAATATTTCACCATGTCGTTGTAACCAGAAGTGGTTTCCATTGCTAACTCAATCTTCGAGAACTGAAGATTGTTCGAGCCGTAAACATCAATACTAGGGGCTGTTGGTGCAGCCATCGCGGTGCCGGATAGCGCCAAAGCGATACTAGCGGCGCACAAAGTTATACGATTCATACCTATTTCTCTCATTCCTTGTACATTTACCCGAAAGTTGGGATGTGATACCTATCATCGTAAGCCGCGTTTAACTGCCTGCTGGCCAAGTATTGTGCCGAAAGACTTAGCGAGGATCGGTATTCGCTGTTCTACGGATACGTCGTGAAGAACATCACTTTCAGTATTTGAGAGACTTTTTTTTTGATGAAAAAAATAAAGGTTGTTTTCGAGGCAAGGTCAGAAAATAGTTGTATATACGAGGTCTGTTACATTACAAATCGGATTTCGACCCATAATTTATAAAATCACATCAGGACGAAAAACATACTTATTTGTCAATAATTTAAAGAATGAGATACCAAATATTAGAGGATTGCCATTACAAAATACTGCCCCCTAAAAATTTTAGGAGGCAGGTTTTAATCAAGGATTATTTGGACTTAAATCGCGCCGTGAAATGACGTAGCACAGGTGGTTCGTACTCAAACGTTAAACCTTTAAGTTCATGAGCACGCTCTTTGAGCGCAATGATCGCATCGGCAATGTAATCCATGTGATCGTTAGTGTACACGCGACGAGGAATGGTCAGACGCATCAGTTCCAATTCCGACGGTTTTTGCTTGCCTGTTTCCGGGTCACGCCCTAGCAGCAACGAGCCAATCTCGACCGCTCGAACACCGGCTTCAAGGTATAAGGCATTACACAAAACATGGGCTGGAAACTCTTCTGGTGGAATGTGAGGAAGAATCTTCGCTGCATCGACAAACACTGCGTGCCCACCTGTTGGATACTGAATGGGAATGCCCCCTTCACGCAGACGCTCACCAAGATATTGCACCTGACTGATCCTATAGTGGAGATAATCTTCGTCTGCACCTTCATAAAGACCACGAGCCAACGCTTCCATGTCTCGCCCTGCCATACCGCCATAAGTGACAAATCCTTCCATTGGCACACAACGTGTTTGCACGGCTTGGAACAACTCTTGGTGATCACGAATACAGCACAGGCCACCAATATTGACCATAGGGTCCTTCTTAGCGGACATAGTCAACATATCACCGTATTGATACATCTCTCGGATGATTTCGAGGATCGACTTGTCCTGATACCCTTCCTCACGCTGTTTAATGAAATAAGCGTTTTCACAATAGCGTGCGGAATCAATCACAACAGGGATGTCATTCTTGCTTGCCAACTCATAAACCGCACGCATGTTAGCCATAGACACCGGCTGACCACCAGAGCTGTTACAAGTCACCGTGGTGATGATGGCGCAAATATTATGTGCGCCATACTGCTCAATAGTCGCTTCAAGTTTGTCGAGGTCGAAATCACCTTTCCAGTCATACGGGGTCGTCGTATCGAAAGCATGTCTGTCGACGACATTAATAGCCTTACCCCCATTTAACTCAATGTGACCCGCCGTGGTGTCAAAGTGATAGTTGGAGATGAAAACTGGCTCGGTCCCGCCGCGAACACTGCGCATACGCTCAATCAATGCCGGGAAGAGAATTTGCTCCGCCCCGCGACCTTGGTGAGCGGGCACCGTTAGCTTATAACCAAAAAAGTGCTCTACGGCCTGACAAAGATTGTAATAGTTGCGACTCCCTGCGTAAGACTCGTCCCCCATCATCAAACCCGCCCACTGGTTGTCACTCATCGCACCTGTGCCCGAGTCAGTCAGAAGGTCAATATAGACATCATCACTTTTTAGCAAGAAAGGATTAAGACCGGCTTCATCAAGCGCAGCAACTCGGTCTTGATAAGTGGTCATTTTGATCGGTTCAACCATTTTAATGCGAAAGGGTTCTGGAATGCGTTTCATGTTTAATTTCCTATAGATAGATCGATCCCTGCAGACAATCTGCATCGGATTTAAAGCGTTAAATTGCGAAGAGGTGGTGCGAGTGCACCTAGGAAATCAAAGCGAAGGGGATTCTTTGCTCAAAAGCGATAGGCAAAAGTCTAAGTTGTACCATGACGACAACACAAAACGGCTGTCTTGCATCCAAATGCAGTTCATAGCGTTATCCTTCTCGTAGGTTATAGACATAACCATCAATATAGTCGTAGTTTCACCAATTTACCGTGAAACGTCACTCAAAATTTATAAATTTAGCACCCTGTAATGTTCAATTAATAAACCTTCGCTATAGAGGTCCTCCATAGCCATAAGCACTGGTCACACTTAGCTTGCGCTTAGTTAGTGGTTTATCATCACTGAAAGTTAAGTTTCCGTGAAATCTTATCACTTTGACATTCATCTAATTGAAATATCTGGACTTGCTAGGCAAAGTGTTGGCTAAGCAAATCAAATGGATCAAGTCATGAAAATCAAAACAACATTATTGGCCGCGGCTGCATTAAGCATCAGCGGTATGGCGGCGGCTGAAGTAACCATTACCGTCCCTGACACCGTGGATGTATTGGTTGCGAACGACGCAAAACCAGAGCTTTCTGGTGGCTTCTTTTCAGCAAATAAAACGCTGACTTTGCCGGACGGCGAAAACCAAATTTTGTTCCGCTACCAACCCTACTTCACGCAAGGTAATGACCGTATTATTCTTGAAAGCGATCCCATTATTGCCACGTTTGATACCAAGGATACTGAACTGACATTCGACATGCCTAAATACCGCGATCAACACGAAGCGGAGAAGAAGATTAAAAATGTCGACTGGCAGCTCACAACTGCAAGTGGCAGCGCCCTAGCAGTTACGCAGGATAAGCTCGTAAAAGATGGTATGCAGATTGGCCGTAACTTCCAGATTGAACTGGCTGATTACAACCGCCGAGGTGGTGTTGCCGCGGTTTCTGCTGCCGCTATTGGCGCTGCGGTACAACCTGTAACGTTACCAGCGCAAGTCACTAAAGAAGGCGTCAAAGGCGACTCGACTGCCGAAGAGATGCTGCACTTCTGGTATAACAAAGCCGATGCGGAAACACAGGCGCGCTTCAAACAGTTCTTACTAGAAAAGTAATCGAGCTCAAATAAGCCAAAAGCCAGCGCATTAAGCGCTGGCTTTATCTATGGCAGGGTGCCCTGTTGAAATCTGATAGCACTCCCGATCGTTCTCCATCAAACACTCAAACACAACAGAATCCAACTTCGATTCATCCACCAATTCCTGCAGTATTTGCATCGTTTCCTCAAGTGACACGCCTTGTCGATAAGGACGTGATTGAGTCAGAGCCTGAAACACATCGGCAATGGCCACAATTCGGCTTGGTTGATCGAGATCTTTGGCTGTTTTCCCTAACGGGTAACCAGACCCATCCAGCCTTTCATGGTGATTCGATGCCCAATCAATAACTTGGCTAGAGCGAAACATGTTGGTCAACGCGTGTCGAGTATCCGTTGCATGGCGCTTTATGCATGCATACTCTTCATCCGTCAGCTCTGCGGGTTTATGCAGAACCGCCACCGGAGTTTTCAGTTTTCCAATATCGTGCACTAACCCTGCCAGATACAGCATACGTTGTGCTTTGGTCGAGTACCCCAGCTGTTTACCCAGAAATGACGTTAACTCTGCAACGTGACGGGAATGCTGGAACGTGAAAGTGCTTTTGGCATCGACAATCTGGGCAAAGAATTCCGCCACCGCAATCGTGTCTTCTAATCCCAATCGAGATGAAAAGAAAGGCACCGACGGAAAGCGACTTGCCATTGTCTCGATATAGCGAGATTCCATCGAAAACCAGAAGTCATCGTTGTCTATCAACTCGCACATGTGCTGAACCATGTTAGGCTCAAACAAGATCCCAGCATTGGCGGTCAATTCGCCGATGATCGACTTTTTGTTGTTCTCGGTTATATTACCGTATTGATCTGGGTAAAAACGTGAGTAGAGATAATCAACTCGGTCAGAGATAAATAGCAGACCTGCGAGTAGTTTATCGTTTTCTGAGGCGCTGGTTTCGCCGCTCAGTTGCTCCCACCAGGTGTGATGGTACAAAACTGGCAAAGCTAATCCGGCCAGAGGCGGGCAAGCGTTTAACAGCCCATATCCTTTAATACAATGCTTTTTGGTGTTCTCCGGAACCATCGACTTGAATAGATAGGAACGCTCATTTGACTGCGATACACCGCAATCATGGATCAATCCTAGGGAAAAAGCGATTTGAGCCTGCTCTTCCTCCCACCCCATTCGTTTAGCACATTGATAAGCAATGTATGCAACCCGGTGACCGTGATTTATATCATCAATTCCGACTGCATCGAGGGCTGAAGCGATTTCAAATAGCACCTGACGTAAATCTACGCTTACGTTATCAAGCGGCTCATCCATTCGTAATAACCTAACTGACTAATTTTTCTTATTTTAGGCCTGCAAGGCTAAACGATTTCATTTCATAAAGACCACAAATTATTTAAGACTATTTATATAATTGTGATTTGCATAACGTCTTGGGTGAATTCCGTGCTACATAGAAAAAGTTTTTTGCAACAAGAGTTTATGGTCATACCAGTCTTACTCTGTTAAGTTAGCTTTTCATATTCAACTTGTTTAGGTTCCTTATGTTCACAATCTCTATCGACTCTGAACTCGAACTCGCTCTTGTTCAGGAATCATTTGCCACTCATTACAGTGAATTAGTATCCAGTCAAACCGAGTATTTATCCCAGTGGCTAGCCTGGCCGCCCTACTGCCAGTCAGAGCAAGACTTCCGTATGTTCGTTCAGCGCGTATTACATGAATATGCAGACGGGAAATCAATGACCTGTGCGATCATCTATAACAGCAACATCGTAGGAAACTGCAGCTTCAACACAATCAATTACGACACAAAAACTGTCGAGATTGGTTACTGGTTATCGCAGCACCAGCAAGGCAAAGGCATCATTACGCGCGTTGTGAACAAATTGATTGATATTGCGTTTAATGAATACCAGATGGAGAAGGTCCAGCTATCTGCCGCCAAAGATAACCTGCCGAGCCGACGAGTCGCCGAGCGAGTAGGTATGACCCTCGAGGGTATCATCACCAACAAAGAAAAAGTTGGAGATCGAATTCTCGATCATGCTGTCTATGGAATTCATCGCCAGAACACCCATCATTGAGTAGATTGATTCCAAGCACAGATTTATTTGTTGGCTGAGGTATTTAGACTCACTTGGTGCTAGGATTGCGGCTTTAGAATCAAAGAGAGAACACCGTGTCTTCAATGTTAAAGCTGCTCTTGGTCGTCGTAACGCTCGGTGCAGGCTTCTTCGCCGGTGACATTTACCAGTGGTTTAAAACCCGTTCCCAAGTCAAACCTTTGTCAGAATATTGTTTACTCACTACTGAAGCTTGTGAAAGCAACGATGTTCGTATAAAAGTTGATCGCGACATCAGTCAGCCACTGGTACCCACTGAAATCGTCGTCGACTGGCCCGAAGCTCAACAGGAAAGTCTGTTGCTGACTTTGGAAGGCCACGAGATGGAAATGGGTACCGCCGTATTTAAACTCAATAAAAGCTCAACAGGTCAGTTTACAGGCCAGGTTATTCTGCCGGTATGTACGACTGATGCCATGACTTGGGTTGGCGAACTCACTGACGGCCAACGGAGTGTGAGCACCTCGATTAGGATGGAACAATGAGTAAGAACTGGTCTTTAATTTTAGTTGCTGCGTTTGCACTAGGCTTTGGCGTGAAAGCGTATCTGGATTCACAGCCAGCGACCGAGGCTCCTGCTGCAACCAGTAAAGAAGTCGTCCTGTTCGGTGAAAACGATAAACCGGTCAAAATCTTCGATCAACAAGACTCTCGCGTACGCATCGTTTACTTTGGATTCACACGTTGTCCAGATGTCTGCCCAACCTCGCTAGCCATGTTAGCAGGCGCGCTGAATCAGGTGGATGATGAGGTAAAATCTCACTTCAGACCTATGTTTGTTTCGCTCGATCCTGAACGTGATGCCGCGGCGGACTCTTACAAATACGCCCAGTACTTCCATCCAATGATTGAAGGCTTGTCCGCGCCACTCGATGTCACCACACCTCTAGCACATAAATACGGCGTCATTTTCCGTAAGACCAAATTAGAAAACTCGGAGCTCAAGTACACCCTTGACCACAGCTCCTATTTTTATTTCCTAAAACCAGATGGCACATTAATTACTAAAGTGCCACACACGCTGACACCGGCTCCTTTGGTTGAAGCGATGAAAACACTTACGTCACAAGGAAAATCCTAATGAAGTTAAAAGCCCTCATTTTAGCGTCTATCGCACTTAGCCCACTTGCTCACGCTGCTTCAGACATCATGCTATCCCATACCTATGCACGTGCGACACCACCGAGTGCAGCCACTAGTGCTGTGTTCACTGAAATCATGAACCACAGCGCAAAAGACCACGTTATCGTATCAGCCAGTACAGACGCTGCAGGCAAAGTTGAGCTGCATGATGTGATTAAAGATGGCGATGTAATGAAAATGCGTCAGGTAGAGCAA
The DNA here is from genome assembly GCF_013113835.1 of Vibrio sp. RE88. Lineage (GTDB taxonomy): Bacteria > Pseudomonadota > Gammaproteobacteria > Enterobacterales > Vibrionaceae > Vibrio. The sequence goes on from NZ_VTYQ01000001.1 coordinate 107,728, forward strand.
ATTACTGTGCCAGCCAATGGCATGGTCGAGCTAAAACCCGGTAGCCTACACATTATGTTATTTGACCTGAAAAAGCCGCTGGTCGAAGGTGAGAGCATTGATGTGAAACTAACCTTCGCAAACGGTGAGGAGCAGACTGTCTCAGCACCTATCAAGAAAGTCATGAGTGGAATGAGCCACAAACATCATCACTAAGTTTTGTTGATTAGCCCGGCCTTCGCTGGGCTTTTTAATTGTTCACTCTTTAGCGAGTTGGGTAGAGGTGAGCAAAGTTGTCCACCTGCTTTTCCCAGATTGGTGGTGTACCAATATGTGCCTGCACCGCAGAAATAAACTCTCTAACCAGCGCCGTTTGCTTACGATGTGGGTACAGGGCGTAAAGGGCGAGGCCGCGATTACATAGAGTGTAATGCGTCAGGATCGGTTTCAGGCTCATCTCGGCAACTGGACGGTATAGGTTGGAAGATGAAATCATGGCATAGCCAAGCCCATCTTGGACGGCCGCCAGTAAGGTCAGCACATCATTGACCTTATATTTACCCGTCATTTTGTGATTAATGAAGGTACTGCCACCCGGCGTTTCGCTAATACGTGCCGTATCTACGGTTAATGGCCCATTACTATAGACGACAGAAGGCAAGCTCATTAGCTCGTCCGGCGTCTGAGGTTCTCCGTGCTGCTCGATAAAGCTTTCAGACGCCAAAATCACCGGTCTGATATCAGCGATTTTCTTCGCAATCAAACTCGAATCTTCTAATCGACCCAGACGAAATGCGACATCAAAGTGATCAGAAATAATATCTGAACGCTTATCATCCATTTGCAGGTTAATTTCCACCTCAGGATAACTGCGCATAAATTGCGTAATCACAGGCTGAAGGTAGTGCTGACCAATATGCAGAGGGGCGGTAATACGTATGCGCCCTTTCGGCCTTTCCTGATAAGAGTCTGCGATGGAGTGAACATGCCCTAAAGTCCCAACCAGATTATGTGCCTGCTCGAGAATTTCTTCACCCGCTGGCGTTAGGGAAAAGGAGCGCGTTGAGCGATTAAGAAGCTGCACACCCAGCTCTACTTCCAGTTTTTTGATCTGTTTTGACAACGATGAGTTGTCCATATTGTGTAAGGTCGCAGCTTTAGTAAAAGAGCCCTGCTGCACCACATCAATAAACAGCGCTAACTGGTTAACCAAGGACATCCACTCCTCCTATTTTTGCGCCCTTTGCCACTGCACTAACCATTTGTCTAAATGGTTAGCAAATTGCTGTCGATCCGCTTGGTTTAGCGGTGCTGGGCCACCTGTTTGCACACCACTACTGCGCATGGTTTCCATAAAATCACGGATATTGAGGCGTGACTTTATGTTCTCTTTGGTAAACTGCTCACCCCGAGAACTTAACACGTGACCACCTTTGGTAATGATCTCGTCGGCCAGTGGGATGTCACTGGTGATCACCAGATCGCCGGCTTCACAGCGCTGGACAATCTCATTATCTGCGACGTCAAAGCCAGCCTGAACTTGTAGCATGGTGACTTTTGGAGAAGCAGGAGTACGGATAAACTGGTTAGCCACCAAAGTGACTTCCACACCAGTTCGCTCAGAAGCTCGAAAGAGTATGTCTCTGATAACGACCGGACACGCGTCTGCATCAACCCAAATTTTCATCTGTTACTTTCCTATATCTGCAATTGGCGCCATTACACCGCAAAAGCGCCTTGCTGAATAGCCTTATTTGAACTTCACCGCGGTACCACTGACGCTCACCATCATCATGCTGCCACCACTGCCAATCACTTCGTAATCAATGTCGATACCGACGATGCCATCGGCACCCAGCTCGCGTGCCCGCTCTTCCATTTCAGCAAAGGCTATCTCACGAGCTCGGCCCATCTCTCTTTCATAAGCACCAGAACGGCCACCCACTACATCTCGAATTGCACCAAACATATCTTTAAAGATGTTGGCCCCTAAGATAGCTTCACCGACGACAACCCCTAAGTAATCTTGTACAGGTCGGCCTTCAACTACGGAAGTCGTTGTTTTAATCATCATTTTTCTCCTTTGAATAGCTGTGATCCATATTAGCAGCGTTTAGACAAAAACCACGGGTGAAAAGTAATCTTGCTATATCAGCCACAAACAAAAAAGCACCAAACGTCATGCGCTTAGTGCTTTTAGCAACGAAACACTTCAAGTTGAAGCCGTAAACCCTGAATAGAGCTACACAGAGATCCATCATTTGAGCTTCAATGTGCTACTTTTCGCTGCACTCACATCGACGTCTAGTTGCGCGCTGCTGCTGGTTTCGCTGATCTTGATATCCGAGACCGATAACTCAAACTCATTTGACTCTGGGGCGTCACTGCAACCTGAAAATGCAAAGACTGCAATCACTACCACAACACCTTGTATGACTTTCTTTATCATGAGTTACCTCCGTTCTGTAGTGGCATCACAGCTCACCAGTCCTGTAGGGCACTTTTTGAATTGATAGGTGATGACCAGATGCGTATCGCCAGCGCTCAATTGCAAAGGCGTGGATAACGTGAACTCAAGCTGACCGTCGTCTTGAAGATAAATACCACTGGCGAGCAAGGTATCGCCTTCACCATTCGCATCGGTATCTTGATAAAGCGCGACTAGACTTAAATCAGTTTGCTCATTCAGATCACCCGACGAGGATATTTGTAAGCTATCCAATTGGGTTCCTGCCAAACTGGCTGTGACTTTCAACCGCAATACCACTTGTTCTTGGTCGTTACGACTAAAGGTATTGGCGTTATTACTCACCACCGCGATGCTGACTTCTGGCGTCGTCGAAGCGACAGCGATACCACCTGGGTCGCTGACAATACCATTGACCTTACCATCGGCGTCATTAGGGCCACCATCTTCAATCGTGAGCTGAATGCAGTCATCCCCTTGATTCAAACCGCTTTTGAAACTGGCATTACCCGGCGCGGGACAGTCGTCACTCACACTCGCCGCACTGGCAAGCGAGTTATTTGCATCTTCGACAAACGTAAACCACCCTTTTGATTCAATGTACTTACGATAAATCGCGTTTGCGGGAATAGCAGAGCTCAGCCGCAGTACAATCTGCGCGGAAGCGGCCAGTCGAAGTTGCTGCACTTCAAAGTCAAACAAGCCGCTTGGATACTGATAATCCCCATCCTGCTGCTGAGTGCTGAGGTTGTAATGGTCGACAATGTTATCCATCGACACACCGATGTAATCTTGACCATTGACGTAGGGAACATCGCCCAGAACAAACAATAAGCCAGTCTCGGTGTAAGCCAAATGATGGACAGAATCTGAATAAATTTGTGATGAGTTTTGGATTGGGTCAAGGTAATCGGGAATGCCATTTCCGTTACTGTCGCCGAAGCCTTCGCTGAGATCATCATTCCCATCGCCATCACTGTCTATTAACGCGCTCAGGCTAGGTAGTGCTGAACGAACGCTAATTTCTCTGCTAATAGTGACGGTGGTTCCGACGGGATCCGTGACCACAACACTCACCTCATGATTTCCGACGTGTCCCTGAGGGTCAAAGCTGAAGGTTTCACTGTTGAGGCCTTCACTAGGATCAAGTTCAACGTTTGTTTGGCTCCAGACAAAACTATAACCCGCAGTGCTACTCGCACTGTCCACTTGGGCCCTTAGCACCGCTGTTCCTTGATCCGCAAAAAATACAGAAACTGAGCTGCTTCCCTGACTCAGGACAATACGTGAACTCAAGGCTGCATCATCCAAAATGGCGAAGCTGACGCTCACATCATTCGCTGCTTCATAGTTGGTATCTCCTGACTGACTCGCGACGATAGTACATACACCTGAAGCAACGAGCGTCACCACGGCATTGGTCACCGTGCATACGGCGGATGTTGAGGAAGTGAAGCTGACGGACAACCCAGAGGTTGCGGTCGCGCTGATTGCCAGAGTGCTGGCTGATAAAGCCTGAGGGCTGATTGCTGCAAAGTTGATAGTCTGGTTGGTTTTATCAGCATTGTCTCCGATGCCGTCTCCATCGGTGTCTTTGGTTTCCGAAGCATCTAATGGAAAGGCATCATTAACGTCATCAACGCCGTCACCATCATCGTCTGTATCGGCGTTGTTCCCTATTCCATCTCCATCCGTATCGAGAGCTTCTGAAGCATCGAGTGGGAAAGCATCACTGCTGTCATCAACACCATCACCGTCATCGTCTGTATCGGCGTTGTTGCCCGTACCGTCGCCATCCGTATCGAGGGTTTCTGAGGCATCGAGTGGGAAAGCGTCGCTGCTGTCATTGACGCCATCGCCGTCATCGTCTGTATCGGCGCTGTTCCCTGTTCCATCTCCATCTGTATCGAGAGTTTCTGAAGCATCGAGTGGGAAAGCGTCACTACTGTCATTGACACCGTCGCCATCGTCGTCTGTATCAACGAGATCACTGATGCCATCACCATCGGTATCAAGGTCGTTAATCAGCTTTACAAACAGCGCCTGCTCGGTGGTATCCGTCATCTCTGCATAGCCCGCAAACACGATATCATTGTCACTGTCCAGCACCATATCTCTGGTAATGAACCTATCGTTACCCGGGTCGAGTTTGACCTGACCATTGTCACCAAAGTAGGTATCTAAGCTCCCGTCACTCTTCAAGCGCGCAACATGAAGATCACCATTTGAGTCATAGCCGGAAACAACAATGCGCCCATCGCTGCTTTTCGCGAGATCGACCGTTTGCAGCGTCTGATTGAGCGTCTGTATCCCCCCGTCACCAAAGCTTTCGGCGATATCTCCGTCCTCGTTCATAGCGATGATTTGCGACGCTGAGTTGGCCATAAGAATTTTATTATCAGCGGTGCCTAACATGGTTTGAATGGTGCCAAACACGCTAGGATTAAGGCCCGTGACACCTAAATGAACAAAACTGGTATCGACACTGCCGTCTGTTTTGTTTATTCGAACCAGATAGCGAGAACCATTGTTTTGCTGAAGAATGGTAAACAGATAGTTAGCCGTTTCAGCAACCGCCACTGACGTCACGGCGAAAAAGCTCGTTGGTCGTACATCCGCAGAGCCAGCAGTACCAAAGCTGGTATCCACCGTCAGGTCACTTTTAAAACGAGTGAAGTAAATCGTTGAGATGGGCACGCTGCCATTGGTACTACCTACCATAAAGCCGCCATCACTGAGTGGAAGTATCCCAATCGGAAACTGAGCTGGCAGCGTATAAATACCAGAAGAAAAGGCACTGGTCAGGCTGCCGGTCGAGTCGATATTGACCAACCTAGCTTCAGAGGAGTTACCTTCCCGGCCTATCGCCACATAGCTACCATCATTGGCAACGAACACATCGCCGAGAATTTCATTACAGCCAGTTGTGCAGGAAGCGGAACTGAATTGAAGCTTGCCGTCACCATCAAAGGTTGTATTTAGCGTTCCGTCTGAGTTGACCGAGATAACCGTGCCAAACTGACCACTGAATCCCCCAGCATTATTCTCGTTTTGACCCGCTGCAATAATGCCATCCGTCGACGTGACATCCACGCCATGTTGGTAGGTATAATCTTCATTCGCTTCTGTGGGAGTGACCAACCACCCCTGACTGTTAAAGCTCAGATCCCAGTCACCTGCATCATTCGTATCCGCGTTGTTCCCTGTGCCATCACCATCGACGTCAAAGGACTCACTGGCGTCATTGACGAATGCATCCAACTGGTCGATCACGCCATCTCCGTCGGTATCATTGTCAATGTAAAATGACAGTGTGACCCGATTGGCGGCGTTATTGTTACTGTCACCCGCTTGGTCAGCGTAGACCATACACAGACCACTGGTCACAAAGCTCAAAGTGGTGCCAGAAACCGTACAGACACTGGTCGTATTCGACCCAAATGTGACGCTTAAATTGGCAGTGGTCACCGCCGATAATGTTAATGAACTATTGGCTAAATTTTGCGGGCCAGGATTAGGAAAGAGAATACTTTGTGTATCTTTCGCTATCGTGGTTGACTGCGAAACATCTGGCGCTGGGTCGTAAGTGCCATCACCTGCCTGTGAAGCAACAATTGTACAGGTTCCGGTCGCGCCAATCGCAACATAAGGGCCTGAAATCGTACAGACAGAGGGCGTAGAGGAGGCAAAACTGACCGTTAAACCAGAGGTTGCCGTTGCGTTGATCGCAAATCGTGTATCCCCCACGTCATAGCTACCCGTCAGCGTAAAATCTATTGTTTGACTGAGCCCTGCCATGGCACATAGAGGTAAGAGATAAAGGCTAACTCCTAAGCTGAAATTTCGCCTTTTTCTGCACCTGCCCATCATCCACCAAATCCCTGTATTCTCTGGATACGGAATACATAGCTAATGCCTTACAATTAGCTAGCTCGCTTTCCTTCCACTTAACGACTTATCTATCAATAATAGTCAATAAACAGGGCTGGCATTTAATTTGGAGGTTTTTGAAATAGGGTCGTTTTTATCCGTTGCTTGGCGATTGAGCACTTGGAATGGCTTTAACATTCAGCTCATTAGGTAAGTGATCTTTATTGGTGTAAATACGTTCAAAATGAGCAAGAGGCGCAACCTTGATCGCAGTAGTGCGCTCCCATTTAGTGGCATCCGCCACCAGCCAAGTTTGGCGACTGTTGCGCATGATGGATTGAGACAAATCCGATTCTAACTGCTCGTGCTCCATTGCGAAGTGACTGCTTGTCACCGATGCGCAGCCGCATAGGCCGATATCGGCTTCAAAGCCCTCGAAGAAGTGAACCACACTGCTCCCCACCAGATCTTGATGCTCACGGCGAAACAGGCCGCCGGCAAGGTAGACTTCAATGTTCTGATTGGCTTCTAAGATTTTCGCGACTTGCAGGTTATTGGTAACGACGCGCAAGGTAGTTTTCCCCAATAGAAACTGAGCAATGCGCGTAACCGTAGTTCCAATACCAATCATCACGGTCGCACCATCTGGAATCGCTTCCGCGACCGCCATGGCGATGTCATCTTTGGTGGTCGACTCCACCTCTGAACGAAAGCGATAGCTGGTGTTTGTTAAGGTAGCAGGCAAACTGATCCCACCGTGAACTCGACGCGCTAGCCCTTGCTCGCACAAATTGTTTACATCGCGCCGAATGGTTTGCGTGGTCACTGAAAACAACTCGGCCAACTGGTCGATCTGAACATCCTGATCCACTTTAAGGGTCGCGAGAATCTGTTTTTGGCGTTGGTTCAGTTCCATAGTTCCTACTAAAATTCGTTTGGCTTATCCGTGATGATGTAATCCACACCCAAATCGTAAAACGCTTGTGCTTTGTCTGGTGCATTCAACGTCCAAACCTTTAACACCAAACCCGCGTTTTTAATCGACTTCGCAATCTTAGCATCAAGAATTTTGTGATCAATGTGGATGCTGAACAAGTCCAAGTCTTGCAACGACTCTAGGCTAAAATCATTCCACACTTCGCAGATGAATCCACGTCTTACTTCTGGTATCTGCGCTTGGCAAATGGCCAGTGCCTCTTTGCTAAAACTTGATAAAAGCAGCTTATCCAACGGGTAGTTTTTCTGCTTCACTACCTTAACTACTTGCTCGACCAGAGTGTCGATAGTTTTGTCATCGTAGGTTTTCAACTCAAGGTTCAGCGTGAGCCCGAGTTCGACACATTTATCCAACGCCTCTTCGAGAGTGGGAATGGATACTCCTTCGAACGATGCACCGAACCAACTCCCTGCATCGAGTGCTTTAAGCGCCTTAGTATCAAGGTCTGATACTTTACCTTTGCCGTTGGTACAACGATCAACCGTCTTATCGTGAATGATAACTGGAACGTTGTCGGCGCTGAGTTGGGTGTCGATTTCTACCCATAGGGCACCTGACTGAGCAGCGTATTCAATGCTCACCAAAGTATTCTCTGGTGCTAACGATGCTGCACCGCGATGGCCTGTAATCATAGTGTACTCTCAATGTTCATTTGAAAACCAAGCGACAATAGATTGGTTTTATTACAGTTTTATTATTTATAACGATCTATCCTTTAATTTAGCTGAAAAACGACATCAGCGGCAATGGCTGATGTTGCTAAACAATTGTGAGATCTCATTCAAAATATGTTCATATTAATAATGAAAATGTTCATATGAGTGTAATAATTCACTCGCATACTCTACAAATATTACATATCACTCTCTGATTTTTATAAAACAGCCATCAATAAGGTACTGACAAATGAAAAAGCTATTAGGTGCGGTAATTACAGCGGCAGCGCTACTTTTAGTAGGTTGTGGTGAATCGAAAAAGCCTGAAGCTGAGGCGACTGCTGATCCAATCAACATCAACATGAGCCTGGTATTTACGCAAAATGAGTTACTGACCAAGGAACTCATTAAGGCGACAGACAAAATCCGTGAACGTACTGACGGTTCAGTGAACATCAAAGTATTCCCAGGCGGGCAGCTACCTGTATACAAAGATAACTTAGAGCAGGTTGTGAACGGTGCAAACTGGATCGCGGTCGAAGATTTAACCTACCTAGGTGACTACGTGCCAGACTTCGCGGCGCTTGCCGGGCCAATGCTTTACAACACATACGATGAATACCTAGCAATGATGGACACAGAGTTTGTCGCTGGGCTAAAAGCGAAAGCAGAAGAAAAAGGCATTAAAGTACTGAATGCAGATTACATGTTCGGCTTCCGCCACATGATCACCAACAAAGAGATCGTGAACTCTGCAGATATGAAAGGCATGCGTATTCGCGTACCACAGAGCCAACTGTTCATTAGCACGCTATCTGCAATGGGCGCAGCACCAGCTTCTCTGCCATTCCCAGAAACTTACGCGGGTGTTCAGCAAGGTGTGGTTGACGGTCTGGAAGGTTCTATTCTGACGATGTACTCGACTAAGATCTATGAAGTCGCGAAGAACATGTCACTCACCAAGCACTTCCTTGGCACAGTCGGCATCTATATTTCTCCTAAGTTATGGGACAAGTTCACTCCAGAGCAGCAGCAAATCATTAACGAAGAGCTGGAAGCGGGCGCGATTTCAAACACCTCTGAGCTGGTCAAGCTAGATACGGAATATACCCAAAAGCTGGAAGAACTTGGCGTAACGTTTAACGAAGTCAACTCTGAAGAGTTCAACCAGCTAACGGCTGATGTCTACAACCAGTTCCCTGAATGGAGCGAAGGCATCCACGCTAAGATCATGCAAGAGCTAGAAACGATTCGTGCGGCTCAATAACTCACAAAACACTAACTAACCTAGATGCGGCTTGATGTTTTTCAGGCCGCATTGTTCGTAAATTATCTATGGTTAGTAGGTAATTTACCGGAGAAGATTTTTTGTTTTTACTAAGAAATATTGAAGAGATCCTCGCTTCGATTGCTATTTCAATCACAGTACTGGTTGTGATTGTGAACGTGGTTTTACGTTACGGGTTTGGCTTTGTCGTCCCTTGGAGCGAAGAGCTGTCTGTGATCTGCTTTATCTGGGCGGTGTACTTAGGTATCAGCTCTTGTTACAAGCACAAGCTGCATATGGGCGTCGACGTCATGGTCGCTATGCTGCCAAGCAAAGCGAAACCTGCATTTAAGCTCGGTGTATCCGTGTTCTTACTGGCCCTCAATATCTTGATGGCGATTCTGAGCTATCAATACCTGATGCTTTCTAACAAAGTTACGCCTGTAATGGGCCTGTCGTACTTCGCCATTAACGGCGTACTGGTACTTTGTTTTGTTCTTATGGCTATTCACACAGTGAAGTTCATTGTGGATGACGTCGCGTTACTTAAGCGTTCACATAAATAGGTTCTGTCGATGGAAAGCTATCTGCCAATCATCATTCTATTTGTCCTTTTTCTGCTCAATATTCCCATTGCTTTTTCACTGATCGCCTCATCGATGGTCTACTTCTTATTCATCAATGACTCGATTCCCGTGAGCTTGGTTATGCAGCGTTTCATCAGCTCCGCTGAATCTTTTCCGCTGTTAGCGATACCGTTTTTCATTATGGTCGGCTCGGTCATGAACTACGCCGGGATCAGCCGAAGCCTACTGGCCTTTGCGGACTCTATGATTGGTCACAAAACAGGTGGCCTGGCACAGGTTAACGTGGCATTAAGCACTCTAATGGGCGGCATCTCAGGTTCTGCCAACGCTGATGCTGCGATGCAGTCGAAAATACTGGCGCCAGAAATGACTAAACGCGGTTATGACCTACCCTTTACCGCAGCAGTAACCGCAGCTTCTTCAAGCATCAGCCCAGTGATTCCGCCGGGTATCAACCTGATCATTTTTGCGTTGCTCGCCAATGTTTCTGTTCACCAGATGTTTATTGCAGGTTATGTACCTGCGCTTCTGATGGCGGCTTCACTGATGCTGACCATCGCGTTTATCGCCCGCAAACGTAAGTACAAACCGTCTCGTTCGGAGCCTGCAACAGCGAAAGAGCGTTTCCATTACTTCCTGAAAGCTGTGCCTGCATTATTGATTCCTTTCGGCATCATTTTGGGAATGCGCTTTGGCTTATTTACACCGACAGAGGCAGGAGCGATTGCGGTTCTACTCTGCATCATCATTGGCGCATTTGTGTATCGCGAGCTTGGCTTTAAGCATATTCCAATGATCATGCGTGAAACGGTTCAAGGTACCAGTAGCGTCATGTTCATCATTATTGGTGCCATGGTGTTTGGCTACTACATGACGCTGGAACAAATCCCACACAATGTGGCCTCAGCACTGATTGAACTGACAGACAACAAACTGGTATTGCTGCTACTCATTAACGCTCTGCTGTTAGTTGTTGGGATGTTTATTGAAGGTGGCGCGGCGATGATCATCCTCACGCCATTGCTACTGCCAGCCGTACTGAACTTGGGCGTCAACCCAGTTCACTTCGGCATCATTGTCATTGTAAATATCATGATTGGGGGTGTGACACCGCCATTTGGTTCAATGATGTTCACCGTATGTTCCATCCTAAAGGTACGTATGGTTGATTTTGTACGAGAAGTGGCGCCACTACTGTTGGCGCTACTTACGGTGTTGATGCTGCTGACTTTCTCAGAAAGCTTAGTGATGTTTTTGCCGAATTTACTTTAACACGATGTATTGAAAGAATTTTGAGGTGTAGAAATGAATTCGGTAACGAATGATTTAAACCAAAACTGGAAACAGGTCGACTGGGTACTGACGGATGTCGATGACACCCTAACTTGGGAAGGCCGTTTGCCGCCAGAGACCTTAATCGCGCTACAAAAATTAAGAGACTCAGGCAAGAAGGTAGTCGCTGTAACTGGCGCTTGTGCGGGTTGGTGTGACCATATTGCCCAGCTTTGGCCTGTGGATGCCGTATTAGGTGAAAACGGCGCGTTTATTATGGAAAAGAAGGAGGGCTATCTTACCCTGCGCTCTGGTGTTCCGCTGGAAGCTATCCGCGACGACCAAACAAAGCTAAAAGCGCAGGTTGAAGACATCCTACGTGACTACCCAGATTTGTCACTGACGCTGGATCAATCCTATCGCTTGTGTGAAGTGGCGATTGATATCGGCCAGAACCGCCCCCGTGTAGACGAAGCCGTGATCGAAGAAATTGTCGCTAAGATTCATGCTTTAGGTGCCCACGCCACCGCCAGCTCGATTCACATTAATGCATGGTATGGCGAGCACTCGAAAAAGGCCACAGCAACAGCATTCCTTACCGAGAAAGGCCTGTCTAGCCAAGAGATCACAACGCGCGCCTGTTATGTCGGTGACTCAATGAACGACCAGCACATGTTTGAAATTATGCCAAACAGTGTTGGGGTTGCGAATATTAAGCACTATTGGGATCGCTTGGCGTTTCACCCTTCGGTCCTAATGACGGAGTCAGGTGGCTACGGTTTTGCCGAATTCACACAAAAGCTGCTCGCCATAAAATAGTCAAACATAGGCAGCTAAATGAACAAAAAGCGCTGACCTTATGTCAGCGCTTTTTAATTCTACTAAACTAGGTGAATCCGCGCGGTTCTCAGGTGCTCTTTACAACTCCTGCATCAGTTGGATGTAGTTACCACACGTATCGTCCAACACCGCAATCATAACGGGCCCTGCCTCTCGGGGTGCTATTGAAAACTGGACACCTAAATCCACTAGCCTTTGGTGTTCTTTATTAATGTCTTCCACAGCAAATGAAGTCCAAGGTATTCCCGCTTCCTTTAATGCGTTTTGATACTGCTTCGCGGGCGCAAAAGCCATAGGCTCTAACAACAGCTCAACACCTGACTGCTCTTGTGGAGACACAACAGTCAACCATTTATGCTCACCTAAAGGTACTTCTGTTTTTTTGATAAACCCTAAGATATTGGTATAGAAATCCAATGCTTTTTCCTGATCATCAACAGGAACACTCGTTAAACAAATTTTGATCACTTATATAGCCCTTTTCAGTGATGGAATAAGTACAAGATAGCCAAAACACCGAACAAAAACTTATTCCAGATTGCTTTTATGACGTTTTTGAAAATCTCTAGGGGAATAGCCCGTGCATTTTTTAAACACGCTAGAGAAAGTCGTTAAGCTTTCATAGCCAACCGAAAAACACGTATCCGTCATTGAGTGGCCTTCTCTAAGCAAAGTTTTAGCTCTCGAAATCCGCATATCTCTTAGATAGCTTCGAGGGGTAACACCATAGATTTGCTTGAAGATCCGCACGTAGTGAAAGCGTGACATAAGCGCCGCTTTAGCCAAATCATTTAGGTCTATTTTTTTGAAATAGTGTTGCTCCATGAACACTTTGGATTGCCTAACCAGCACGTACTGTTTGGGTCTCAGCGGTAACTCGCTATACAGGCGATCAAGCTCTTGTTCATAGAATGTCTTCGGCATAATTTCAACGCGTTGGAAGAGAAACATACGTTGATTTTAACACGCTAAGTTCAGCTGTGAGGTAGCCAATACTTAACTGTCGAACCACAGTTTTTGTAGCGATAAAATCCCAGCACTGTCCATTTCTAATCCGTGTAGAGAATTTGACACATCATAGCTTTCTGAGTCACGCCACAGAGGCACAAAGACACCATTTTGAATCAGCCAATCCTCACATCGATGGAGTTCACTAAGGAACTCCTCCTCGCTATCACTCACCATCATCAGTTGATCAACAATGGAGAGAAACGCTTGTTGTTGCCGAGCGGATAAACAAGAACTGAATACGGAGCTGCACAAAAGCCATTTGTAGTAACCAAAAACACTGTTCTTAGGGAACACATAGCCCCCAAGCTCGATATCAAACCATGTGCTTTTTGATTGCTCGACCGAGATAACTTCAAATTCCAACCCTTGCTGTCGAAGATACTCAAGCAATTGAAGCCTAGATGCGGTCTTCCCCGAAATACACACTCGCAATGGCCGACTTGGCTTAGCTTGGTTGGGGTGATATAGGAAGACACTTTTGTTTTGATGATAACCCGTTATCGAATTTGCTTGTGACAAAAATTCGTTTTCCCCGCTACGACAGAACTCTCGCGCTTGGTGAAAGATCCACGCCTTTTCATCCATCGACAGCTCTGACTGGTGATGTTGAAATTCCAGTACGTCACAGCCTGTTTGCAAAGCGATCTTATCGGCTCCAGCTTGTGGAGACGCCGGACACCTATGATGCACGATATGGCCTTGAACATTACTATCAACGCCGTCACTGGTCCAAAACTCCGCACGCTCAATAAACCCTCCTGTTGCGAAGTAATTTGGATTTTTAGTCAATACCCAGTGATGTTCAGAGCTCGATAACAGCATAAAAGGTCCCGTTCCATGCGGTATGCTATGAGCGCTAGTATCCAGATAGATGGCGGAATGCCCTTCTGACAGCAAATGTAGGATCGATTCATGCCTCTGAGACAGCTTAATCACAACCCATAGCCCCTCGGCCACCACTTCCAATACATGGCGATACAGAATTTGGTAAGTGTGTGACTTAGCGACTCGCTCCTCAATACATTTCGCCACATGGTGAGCTGTCAGTTTTTCACCATTATGAAAACAAACATCGGGACGCAATCGGAGCCAAAGCTCATCCCCTCTGAATTCGTAATGATGCGCTAGATGAGGTCTTACCCTTCCTGTCTCACTGTCATACCTGAGCAAAGTGTCGTACATGGCCTCCAAATACAGTTGTGAGTTAGCTCTGTACGCCCACAAAGGATGTAAAATCGGAAGAGAATAAGGAACTAAGGTCACTAGGGTGTTCAGGTTTTTGAGACTTTCTTGTGCCTGGGTTAACCAGTTGGGTAACTGCTTACGAAATGTTTCTGCGTAGCCAAAGTAATCAGCATACCTCGCTGCTTCACTTAGGCTCCCCTTTTTGCAATGCTGTTCAAGCACATGCATCAACGCCGAATCAAAACTCTCCAGTAGAATGATTTCAGACTTATTGCCACGCCCTCTCCCCGGCTGCCAAGATATCCAGCCTATATTCGCTAAGGTTTTCATCAACTTAGCAATATTACGTTCAGAGCAGCTAAGTTGTCCTGCCAAAGTTTGAACGTCCGTTTTCTCAGCGCTATTCAGAGGGTAATAGCGACTTAGTTGCTGTAAGCGCTGTAAATGAATCTGAGTGATAAAAGATGAACTCCGATTTTCTACCATATCATTATTACTTCCTGTTTATTTAACAATAATAACCAGCAGAGACAAAGAGAGCAGGAGACGTTTTTATGGACCCTTTAGGCTATACACTTTACACCTTGAATGGGAAGGAATATTTAGTCAACCCAGACGTGAAGCATCCCATTGTTTGCCATTCACACCGGCCCTCAACGCGTACGCAGTTATTAAGTGTCTTCTTCGTCGGTGTGTTGGTTGGGATGTTATTCTGATTGAGCGCAATAAACTGGAAGAAATCGAAAGCCATGGATTGGCTGAGGCAGGTCAAATTGGACGCTTTTACAGAGCTTTCAGTCGTTGATACAAAAAGGGAGAGACTTCTCCCTCTCTAACAATCGTACTTACTGATGCGCGCTCACCAAACGTTTATGAAGGTCATCCTTCATCACCGCGCGATCATGTTTCATCTTATGCATTTCTTCATCACTGAGTGGAGAATCCATCAGTTCAAGCTTGCGGATTTCTTTATCCAACGAGTCATAGGACTTCATCTCAGACAGAAAGCTGTCATCCATTTTGGCCAATGCACGAATGGTATCTTTGTATTGCGGGAATTCGCTTAATAGAGAGTGATCTTCACCTAGCATAACAACCCCTTTGTTTATCTTGGTGGATTTTACTGGTTAAATTTCATACAAACATAGCACCATTATGTGTCCATATTTGAGATCCAAATCGACAACTTCACTCTGAGAGCCAATTCTGACGGAATCTTAACTTTTCCTTCTTAAACCCTTTGTTCATCGGTCGCGCCGAAAATTCCCTGACTCTGCCCAATTAGTCACACCTCGATTCCAGTAGCGTTTGTAGGGATCAATCAAACCAGAATACATGGAGTCAAACATGAAAGAACTCACCTTATCCTCGTCGGTTGGAATTGGCGCGGACAACACACCTGATGATGTACTCAACGTACAAAAAGCCCTTAATCAATTGAGCGAAAAAATTGGCCTGACCGCACCACTTAAAGAAGATGGTGTCATCAGCTCAGAGCTTGGCCAATCGCCGACGTGTCAGGCGATCGCCGCTATGCAGAAAACAATTCTGGGTTTTCATAACCCTGATAGCCGTATCGATGCCAACGGCAAAAGCCACCGCACACTCAACAAAGAGCTGAGCGAAGGTCAAAATGCACTCAGCTCGTTATTCTTGCCAGCGATTGAACCTATCAAAGGGCTGACTGACGATGACTACAATGACGCAGCCGACTCCCTTGGCTGCGAAGTCGCTGCGATCAAAGCCGTCTCAGATGTTGAATCATCAGGCAGTGGTTTTTTTGAATCTGGCGCGCCTTGCATCTTGTTTGAAGCACACCAGTTCTCCAAATACAGTGGCCATCAATTTGATGACTCACACCCTAACATCTCTTCCCCAAAATGGGATCGCTCACTCTATGTGGGTGGTGAAAAAGAGTATGACCGCCTGAAGCAAGCCATCGACTTAGATAGAACCGCCGCTCTGAAATCCGCTTCCTTCGGCCGTTACCAAATCATGGGCTTTAACCATCAGGCAGCAGGTTATGACGATGTCGAAACCTTCGTTCGCGACATGTTCTTTGCTGAGCGTCACCACCTGATGGCTTTCGTGAATTTCATCAAATCAAACTCGAAACTGCACGAGGCGATCCAAGCACTCGACTGGCCGACCTTCGCCCGTTACTACAACGGCCCTGGCTACGCAGAAAACCGCTATGACGAAAGACTGGAGTCCGCCTACCAGACTCACTCAGCTTAAACGGCTTGCGCAGGGCAACCTGCGCAACATTCATTCAGGCGAAGAAAGGAGTCTATTCATGAACAACGTCCAATCTACAACTATCGCCCAATCCTACGACGATTATTATCGCATCGGCCTGTATACCTCTCGCTATCCAAAAGCCAATATCCGAGTTCTCAACACGCTCTTTCAGCACGCGCAATTTCTCGCTCAGGACTCATTAGCACTGGACTACGGATGCGGAAACGGCCGCTATAGCTATCCGATCCTCAAACAGACCAACTTGCACCTCTATGGCTTCGATATCAGTGAAATCGCCGTCCAACAAGCGAAGCAAGCAACACAACCATTCTCCGAGCGCGTCGACTGGTTCAGCGACCAAAATCAGCTTCATCAACACGTTGAAGACCGAGATGAGAAGTTCCAGCTAGGCATGCTTCTTTTCGGTGTCATGAGCCATATACGAGAACAGAAAGAACGCGCTAAGCTACTGAAATGGTTTTACAAACACATGAAGTCCGATGGATCACTGATCTTATCCGTGCCCAATCGACGACGGCGTTTTCTCACACTGCAATGGCGACAGAGAAATCAACAGAACTTGCCCGGAGATATTCAGTACCAACGCTTTCAATCAGGCCGAAAAATCCCTCTTTTTTATCATCTTTACACTGTAAACGAGATCAGAGCAGAGCTGATTGAAGCAGGGTTTGACATCGAAAAAGTCACTGCAGAAAGCATTTTTCCAGAGCGTTTTGTCATTCAGAACCCCGCCATGGCCTTTTTAGATAACCTGCTGTGTAATCTCCTACCCGCTTCGCTGGGTTACGGCCTACTGGTGGTCGCAAGGAGGCGTGCATGACTCGTTTCTTTACCCTCCTTATAGGTTGTTACCTATTGTTACCCAGCGTTCAGGCGCAAGATCTGCTGAGCAAAATTAAACAATCTGGACGGATTGTTATCGGCGTTAAAGCCGATTACCCACCTTGGGGAATGCTGGACAGCAACAATCAACCTGCTGGTTTTGAACCCGATTTGGCGCAAATGATCGGCCATGCGCTCAATGCAGAAGTGGAATTCAAAACCGTCACCAGTGCCAATCGTTTTCAAAAGCTAAACGAAGGGCAAGTAGACATGTTGATTGCAACGGTCGGTGACTCCATGCAACGTCGACAGCGTGTCCGTATGATCACGCCTCACTATTTTCGCAGTGGTGTCACCGCTCTGACTCACAAATCGAACAGTGTCGAAAAGTGGACTGACTTAATCGGCAAGCCGGTCTGCCTGACCGCTGGAGCCTATTTTAATAAGTCACTGGTACAGAATTATCGCATCAAACCGATCATTCTGATGAGCAACCGCGACTCAAAACTGGCACTGTTAACCAACAAATGTCAGGCATGGGCTTACGACAGCGGCATTCTGTTCCATTTATCGAATCAGAAAGAGTGGAGTGATTATAGCGTTGATGTAGAGACCATTATGCCAATCCACTGGTCGATGGTGACTCGCAAAGATACGGCATCACAGTCTTTAGCAAACTGGTTGTCTCGTTTTATCGCCAGCCGCATCAGAGATGGTCGTCTGAAGAGTCTCGCCCAACAATGGCAGCTGCCAGAACAGGATTACCTTGCTCAGCAACACAAAAACTGGAACTCAGTGGATGAGAATGGCGATGCCGTGTGTCAGGCGGATAGCGACAAAGTCAGCAAGAAAAAACTCTGCTTTGATACCGTCATTTCGCTAGGGCAACAAGGAGATAAACAGTTTTGGCCTTTTGACCAGTTCGATACCGAGCGGCTGATTCAATCTATGCTTCACACTGCTCTGTTTACTGTGGTTGCGATCTTAACCGCCATCGCTCTGGCGTTAGGCTTTACTCAAATGACGATGAGTAGCAAAAACTGGGTCGCCAAACCCATCGCGTTTCTCACTCATCTGCAAAGCTCGATTCCACCCATTTTGATGCTCTACCTGATTTACTTCGGCGCGCTGTCTTTTTGGAACGAACACGGCCAACACTGGCTATTGAGCGGGGCCAGTGTCGCCTGGCTGGTACTGGCGCTGTACACCGCTTCTGGTATCAACAACCTAGTCACCGCAGATGTGACATCACGGCTTTCCTTAACTCAGCGCTATCTTCATCACAGTGCTGGGGTCAAAGCTAACTTGGTCAACCTTGCCAAGGCTGCCGGTATGGCGAGTGTTATTGCTTCGCCTAATGCGGTTCTGGTGGTCAACACCTTAGTATCCAGTTCAGGCTACCCCGTTCTGCTCATGACACTTCTGGCTCTGTTTTATTACCTTGAGGTACTGCTGTTTGCCTATCTCCTCGGCAAGCTGTTCACCCGCTATTCCGATTATCTGAAAAGACAAACATCGCCCGACATCAACAACAAAGGAGCGTTGCAATGATTTTATCGGACATGACTTTATGGCTGTCGCTTACCTACTCCTTCAGCCTCAATATTCTTATTGCTATATCAGCGATGACGATAGGTTTTCCTATCGGAGCTCTGCTGAGTCGCGGCACCAATCACACTCAAGCACCAATCAAGTGGCTGGCAAAAGGAGCTCAGTCTCTGCTGTGTAACGTCCCCAGTTTTGTGATGCTGTTTTATCTTGCACTGATCGTCCCCTCACGCTGGGAAATGATGGGCTTTGAAATGTACGTACCCGCGCTCGGTAAAGCCATTATCGCTCTGGCGATCCCTGTTATGGGTTACAGCTGTGATTTAGCCACACAAAAGCGCACCAACGGTAAGTCCTTCTCGCTATCAGCAGTGAATCAGTTTTTTCTGGTGATCTTGATGGCCTCCACCACAGCATCGGCCATCGGCGTGGATGAAATACTGGCGACGGCAAACTCTTACATTGCGTCTTCCGGTCAAGCCGATGCGATATTGCCGATTTACACCATGGTGGCTTGCTTTTTCATCGTCAGCGGCGCTTTGTGTCAGAGCTTTTTGAAGACCTTTATCACGCTCACTGAAAAGCGCCAAAATCGGCATATTGAAGCGGGAGACGAATCATGATCAAACCTTCCGAACTTCAGTATTACCATTTGCGCTGGATTGCAGCGCTTATCTGGTCTGTTGCGGCTTTTATCACCATCACGCTTTACCAATTACACGCAGATGTTGATACTGACATTCGCCATCACTTGGTCGAACAGAGCCAAGCCGCGACTCAAGCCATCAACAAGCGCTTAGCGGAGTTATCGCAGAAAACGGAACTGTTAGCGGCGGCAATCAACCAAAAGCAACGCGATGATAAAGAACTGCGCCACTTGATCACTCAGTCAGTCATGACAACCCAAGGAGCGCACCGAGGTGGTGTGGCCTTTCGTAAGAACCGTTATTCGGATCCTGCGAATCCTTTGTATTCGCCCTACTTTCAGAGAAACGGAGACAATCGCCAAAGCCAGCAGATTTCTGAACGTTACGACTACACCTTGCCTGACAGGATGAACAACGGTCCGCGGACTTTTTGGTTTCATCAGCCGATGTCAAAAGGCAGTATGTGGATGGAGCCGTACTTTGGCACCACGGCCAATACCTGGCTGGCTGAATTCATCGTGCCCTTTGAGTCCAATTATGACGGGCAAATGAACAATGGTTTTGACGGTATCGTCTTCCTCAACTTCTCGCTCAATAGCCTGACCAAGCAAGTCTTGAATCTCGGTCTTGGTAGCCAAGGCTTTGGCATGCTGATTTCACGCACAGGTCAGATATTAGCCTACCCGAACAAGTCGGTTCTCGGCAAAGACATATACAGCTTGGACCCGACCGAGTACCCGCTGCTTGCTTCTATTTCGGAGCAGCTGACTAAGGGGGATCTGTCCACTTTTTCTCATCCGGTCACTGGGCGTGAGGAGTGGATGGTACTGAGTAATATCGAAGGGCTCGACGCTCAGCTTGGGCTCATCATCGACGCCGATGAACTCAGAACATCGACTGCATCTCACGCTGGGTATCAAGATCTGATTTGGTTTCTCAGTATTGCCGGTTTAATCATTTTTGTCGCTTCACTGCGTTTTCCCGATGCGTCGCGCGCCAAATTAAGACGCCTGTTTACTGTCTTGTCACTGTGCCTGTTGTCCTACCTGCTCCTGCTTTGGTATCAGGCTTTAGCACCCAAACCACTCAGCAAAGGCGAAGCTCTATTGGTCAATGAAGAAAGCGCGTACCTCGCTTGGCAAGCCCAATATCCACCGGGGAAAAAAGCCTCTTCGGAGCACATTCATCAGATCAACTTAACCGTTGAGTCACTTGATTTAGTTGAAGCGGATCAGGTCAGTATTGTCGGCAAAATCATCACCTCTGATCAGGCAACCGATGAGCCGCCACTGCACATCAATAATTCACTCGATACCTCTTGGTCTCTGATTCGGGAGAGTGAAGGATTCCAGCTGTGGCAGTTTGTCGCTCTCATCAAACAACCTTTTGATTACGAGTCTTTTCCGTTCGATCGTGAAGTCATTGAACTGACAATGATTCCGAGGCCAGACTCGGGCTACCTGATGCTGGTTCCGGAGTTTGACAGCTACCCTTCCATGCGACCCGAAGACTTACCCGGTATCAGAATGGCTGAACATGATTTTGGCAGCTGGAAGCTACTACAAAGTTACTTTAGCTATCAAACTGACAAGCTCTACAATGGCCATCAAACCGTCAATTTGAAGTACAACATGGTCATACAAAGGAGTATTACGGGGCCTTTGATCAGCCATATCATGCCACTGCTGGTCGTGAGCTTTCTTACTTATTGTATGTTGCTTCTTTGGACCAAGGACGAAAAGCAGCAAGCGCTGTGGGGCTTTAACACTGCCACCGTTCTCCAATATTGTGCTTCGCTATTTTTCATCTTGGTCATTGCGCATGTCGCACTTCGTGAGGAGCTGAATGCTCAAGGCGTTATCTTTATCGAGTACTTCTATTTCCTCGCTTACCTGCAGATTATTTTCACCTCCATCGGCGCTCTGGCGTACACCACGGAGATGAAAATACACGCGTTAGAATATCAACAAGGGCTGAGAGTCAAACAGTGGTACTGGCCACTACTCCTCATGCTTTCGCTGATTATTACCCTGCTGTTTATCGAAAAATAACCGAGCGTCGATTAGCGGCAATTCTGGTCAGGAATCCCCGAGTATCTTTCGGGGATTTCGCTACATTGGACACGTTAAATACCTCAATCAACAAGGAGTGACACGTGTCAGTGAATACCCAATACATTCAGCAGGAAGTGCTTAAGATCCTCAACCAAATGGCGTTACCAGAAAAGCTATCGAAAGAGGAGATGGACGAGTGTTGGCAACAACTTAACCAGCTTCAAGTACTGAGTCAGGTAGAGATTTCATCTCTAGACTTTAAAGGGACAACCTCACCTCTGGATGAGTCGATCACGATTAGAAATCGCGGCGATATGACTGCCGACATCGGTGGTTGGCATATACAGGCAGGTTCGCCAGATCAGCAATATATCTTCCCAGAACATACCTTCCTGTCGCCGTTTGAGTACATCAAAATTGATACATCTGGTAAGTCGGAGCACAGTTTTGGTTCCAATCAGCCCGTGTGGAATAACCGAGGCGACCTTGGCACTTTGGTCAACCACCACGGCCAAACGGTTTCAAGCTTCATTTATGGCGATAAAGCTCACCCCCATGCCATCATCAGCCACGTCAATTATGACGGTAAAGAGTTTCGCAGCGAAGGCGATGAGTACGTCGAGATTCACAACACGTCAGAGTATACGGTCGACCTTAGCCAGTGGCGTTTAGAAGCACTGCTCAATGACAATTGCTTTGTGTTTCCTGAAGACACTCAGTTGGCGCCGCTCACTTCCTTACGCGTTTTTACCAACAAAGCGTCGCTTGAAGATAACGAATACAGCTTTAATAGCCCTACAGCGCTTTGGAACAACGACGGTGGCGGCTGCAAGCTGATTGATTATCAGGACAGAGAAGTCTCCAGCTATAACTATTAATCGAAGGAGATAGCCGTTGGCGAGTGATTCATTAGTAAAATCGCGGACTCACGAATCGATCCCTGAGTCTGATTTACAGCAACTGATCCGTGAAGGTATTCAGCTACTGCAATACGTTGCTCGCCACGGTGATCTCACTATTGATCCAGAGATTGCCCAGGGAATATATCGCGCCAAATATCGTATTGATACTCGACACTGGAGCGTAGAAGATGAAACCTTGCTGCTGCAATGTTACGACCGTTTAGCCAAGCAGGTATACCCAGTGACGGTCGAGAGTATCAAAGCCGTCGTGCCTGACACTAAAGACGGCAAGCTTGAATTACCAGGCGCCTCAAGGGTAATAACCTGGTATCGGCGCTACACCGTATTAACCCTGATTTTCCTGCTCATTGTGCAGATGTACTACTTATTTGGCTACGCACTGACACAAAACCTTCTCACCTCTGTGGGGTCAACGGACGCCCTCAATTCTCCTATGCCCCCAGATATGGAAGCCAATTACCAGCTGCTGCGAAACTGGAACCACATCTGGCTAGGCGGACGTAACATACCATTGGATGCCGAAAGGACCGCTAATGAAGATTCACCCGTCGAATATTCCGCTAACCTGATCGCCGCTCAGTCGGTATTGCAAATGCTACAAAACTACATTCTACCGCTGATGTATGGCCTGCTTGGTGCTTTTATCTTTGTCCTGCGAAGCCTGCTGCAACAGGTGCGTACTCTGACGTATACCGCGAGTAGAGAGGTCGGCTATCGACTGCGCCTCACTCTGGGCTGTTTAGCGGGGATGATAACCGGATGGTTACTCAAGCCGGAAATGGGCGACATGGCACTTTCCCCAATGGCGCTGGCCTTTATCGCAGGTTACAGCATTGAGGTTCTGTTTACTTTGCTTGATCGTCTGATTGATGGGATTCGTCGTCAGCCTGACTCTGCTCCTGAGGCTTCTTCAACGGGGCGAGCGCCTGATTAGCCATCGTCGGTGCCTGCTCAACAAACGTTTTGACCAACTTAGCGACCAGTTCGAGAGACTCTTTCTGGAGTGATTCCAGCTTATCCATTCCTTGAAGTACACCGGTGACTTTCTGGTGTACTTTGACCTTCTGCTTCACTTGCTCCGGCGTCATCTTCAGTTTTTGCAATTTCGGCTTGTAGGCTTTTTTGACCAATTTAAGCGCATCGATTAAATCCGACATAGCATTTCCTTGCTAATTTTTCCTGCTTTTAACTTATCACTCAACAAGGAATAATCACGGCCAAATAACCCAATTATTCAGCCAATTAGCCTGAGCTACTTACCCTCTTTTCAAGTCATCATGGAGTGAAACCCGAAAAATAAGGACACATAATGAAAACTCGTTACCTCGGCTGGATCGCCGCCTGTTTGATATTACTGAGTGGCTGTACGTTGCGCTTGGTGGCTCCCTACGATCCTCAAACCGTTCAGCAGGCACAAAGTATCGAACGCGATATCGAATACCTCTACCTGAGCATGCAGGCGCTGCCTGAAAGTGAACGCCTCTACGCGAGATTCACCGAACAGTACCTCAAGATAGACGTGAGCGTGCGTGGATTAGAGCGCAGACAGGCAAGGCGAGAGCAAAACCAAGAGACCTTAACGCAGGCTCAAACACTAGTGCAATTCTGGCAGCAGGACATGAAAACTCATCAGCAAAAGCAAACCTTGTCAGATTTTCTCATCAAGCGTCGCTTAGATCAGTACAAACGGCTTATTGATGCGTTAATTCGTGGTGAACTCGCCAAACAATAATTCATTCAAGGAGCAGAAAGATGACGGAAAGCATAGATAACATCATTGAACAAATTACTAGCCAAATTGAAGACTCACCGATTAAGAACCTGCTGACCAGTGCGCTGACAGTCACACTGGATAAGCAAAAGGCTACCTTACAAGAGCTGATAGAAGCTAGAAACAACGGTGATTTAACCAATGAAGATTTTGAGCTTGAGATATTACGTGAAAAGCAAATTGCTGAGGCCGAAATGCTGACGTGGCAAATCAGCGCTAAATCCGAAGTGCAGAAAATCGTTAATAAAACCTTTAGCACACTAGTCGATACGCTGGTGTAACTGTTTCTGGCGGGAGCCTCCCGCCAATCTTGCTCATAAGGGGGAAGCATGGGCAAATATCGACGCCGCAGAGTCGTATGGGTTCCTCGTGGCTACCGACTCAAATCCCGCTATCGCAAAGCTAACAAAACTCAACCGGTAGAAGCGACTGTGCAGGAAGAGTCCGTTTTTTCGTCACCGGAAGAGTCGGAAAATACACCACCCGTTTCCCAGGCTAACCAAGATTCACCTTCACCAAAAGAACCACTCATGCAAGAGACGGCAGAAGTAACAAGCACGACCAACACCGAAAGCAAACTGGCGGAATTTGACGCCGGCTTTAACCCTTATCAAACCTATGTGCAGGATCTGGCGCGCTGCCTGACCAGCATGCCTAAAAGTGTGTTTACGGCCAGCTCGGAAGAGAAACCAGAGGTGCCTAGCGATGCCAACCATGTAGAAGAACCTGTCGACCACCTAAAAAAGCCATCAGAGCCCGTGCGCCCAAAATCTGGTAGTGAACGCCTCAGGCTCGAGCCAAACGCTTTACCACAAGACGATTCCAAGCCCAAAGCCAAGACTCAAACAACCAAAATCAACTGGTCTCAGCCTTCAAGCTATCAGGGCCATTCAAGTTACCCGTATCAGTTTAAGTTTGTGGCCAATGGCACATCAGATCATAAGCAGGAACCTGCAATACCAGAAGAAGATAAGCATGGCTTTCAACATGCTGAAAATAAAAGACAAACGGTGGAGAATTCCGCTCACTCAAAGCCTCAAAGTGCATTTCGACAACCTAATCTTCGCTGGCTCACGGGCGTGCGTTCCTGCATGCGTGCAACGGATCGTCAATAACCCCAAAAGAGTGAACTATTGCACCAAGTATGTAGTGCCTGAAAAACCTATTCTGCGGAGGTAACTACTCAACAGGAGAAACCAATGAGACAACTACTATTTCGCCTTTGCGAAGCTTCTGACGGACGTACCTTCGCATTCCTGACTGACCAGCCTGACGTTGAAGATTATTTTGATAGCGGCTACAAAGTCGCTTATAAGTATCGAGACGGGCACAAAGGGAAACAACTCCTAGCCCGCTGGCGAAACTCATACTCGGTGAAATCACAGAACTACAGTCAGGTTCCAGAGCAAGATGAACTGCCTGAAGGCGTCCAAAACGCGTTTGATACTATGATCTCCAGCCTGATCCCAGGTGTCGATGTCTTCTTCTGCGATTATAACTTAGCCATCGAAGCTGACCTGCCTATTTGCAATCAGGTCATGGATAACTACCGCTCTACAGACTTCGTCCTCTTCTCGTGTGAAGAGCTGATCGGTAACGATCCTAATACCCAGCCTTACATGGTGTCTTATGCAGCCCCTCGCTACCCAGAGTCGGGCAACACAGGCAGCCAACACCGTATTTACAGTAAAACGGATGGGTTCGCTTTTGCTCAGGCGGTGAATGCCATCGTCAACCAAAGAGATCGTGATGCGTTAAACGGTGGGCATATTCGCTCAGAAGTGGATACCTACATCAGTGAACCTTCCGTCAAAGAGTCCGTCGCAGAACAGGTCATCAACCGCTTTGTCGAAACGCTGCCGCAGTTTAACAGCAACGTGAAAGCCCTTAGCGCACCCACTGAATAATCCCGACCGGGAGGACTCTTAATGCGATCAGACCAAATGTATTATGCGGCCTTCAGCGCCGCATTATTGGCCGGAGCAGAGCCCGGCCTCGCCCAACGGCTGGCGTACCAACTGGCTTATCTGGCTCTTTCCTCCCCAGTGCAAGAGGAACCGCCCGCTTGTGAAAGCTCATCAGATTTACCTGAATGGTCACAACACTCACAAGCTGGTAAACCCATGTCGATACGCCCGATTAACCCTCTCAGCCATGTAGACTGGCTCAATGGTGGTGCACTGAATGAACGAGGTTCCAGACTCGGACAACACGGTATTTCCGGTCACTACCATTACTCTCATGAGCCAAGAGAGGTCAATCGACCACCCAAGCAGCCAACACCTGAGGAGAAATACGCTGGCAAGATCAATCGTGCCATCTTATTGGCAATGACCAATGCAGATAGCCTCGCCACCAGCAAATTTGTTGCTGCACTGTACCAGTACATGACAGTCGCCAAACCGAATGGAGCGGATGTTCAGCACGATTACTGGCTACTCATGCACACCATCCGCTGCTTTTTGTTTGGTACGACTTTTCAATGGCAATCGGGTTATGCCAAAAGTACCGATTCAAGGCAGCAAAGCAAACCTATGTATCCGGTCATCAAAGCATTGTGGTCATGCTTTGAAGGGGGAATTGAAGAGCCTGAGCTTTCCGATATTTTGTCTGAGCAGCTCAGTTATTTTTCTCCCACTCAGCAAGTTCAATGTCTATCTTTGGGCACAGCCTTTCGTCCAGAACTATTGAACGATTACAACCTTGCTAATCATGCCAGCCAGAGCAGAGTGTATCTACATGAATTGGATGATGCGCAGCTATGGCTAGAGAACGCATAACCGCAACCTAACGCCAGCATCCCCTATTCTATGCTGGCTTATCCCGAGTTTCTGCCCACTTCGATTGATACTCTGAACGCATCGCTCTTTCGGAGAAACCTTATGATTCAGCAATCACTACTTAGCCATCTCGCCGGCCAGCACGATTTCAACAAAGCGAATCAGGTCATCGCCATGCCTCAGGCAAAGCCTTTTGTACATTCCTGGCTCACGCTCGATCTCAGCCTGTCGCTGGCTCAATCTTCAGATATCGAGGATATCCATTTCGCCTCCCCCTACAGACATAATGACGAATACCTCAAATTTGTTAGCAAATCGGCTTCCGTCGAACCTTGCGACAAACGCTACGCGTCAAAAGCGGATCTGCGTATTTCAACGCCGGGTAAAAACCTTTGGTTTGAATTTCACGTTCTGCATCAGGACGAATTAGCGTCAAAAAAAGATCGCAACAAACTCTATGACGATACCAAACGTGTCGCATCCTTACGTAAGTCTTTACCCGAAGATGAAGTGATGCTGCTGGTCGGATTATGGGGAAGCTTCAGTGGCGAAGACATCAAGCATTTCGAGCCATTGGATAACAACACTCAGTGTGCGTATGTGCTTGATACCAGCTTAACGGGCAGCACTCAGATTGCGCGGCTCAGTCATATGAAAAAAGAAGGGGAGCCACGTTTTCTGCTGGCTGCATTTTGAGACGGGACATTAGTCCCGCTCCCAACATCATGGTTATCACGCGATGTAGCTTTCAATCGCGGCACGCGCATTATTTTGAATATGAACGTTGGCAAGATCCTTGAACAACTTACTTTGCTCTCCCAGCGGACCCGTTAACCCAGACTCACTGGCATAGAAAGTGCCACTCTTGAATTTGTCATCCAGCAGCCCATCCACAAAGCGCTGTGCACCCACTTCCAATTTATGCACTTTTCCCAGCATCAGCATGACCTGCATCATTCCCTTCATCATGTACTGACGCATTGGGCTAAGAGTATCAAAGCCTTCCGTACCTGTTGTCGCACCGGGGCTCATGGTCACAAAGCGGACTTGAGGATACTCACGAGCGATGGACGACATCCAAAGCGCCGCCATATACTTCACAGGCCCATAAGGGACCGTCGCGTCTTTTTGATGGTTGTATAATCGCCCTTCACAAATGTCCGCAAATTCCTGAACCGACGAGCTTTTCAGCTCAGGGCGTTTCATTCCCATCGACTTCACACCACGCGCCGCTTCAGAACCGGCATACAATGCGACCTTGTTGAGTTTATTGGCTTTTAGCAGACCGTTCGTCAGCGCCACATGACCAAGTAAATTCACCGCAACGATTTGGGTTACGCCAGCGCTGTTTCGCTCATAGAAACGTGCGCCACCTGTGCCACCCGCATTCATCACCAGTGCATCCACCGCTTCCGGTAGGGCTTCAACCGCAGCGTTAACTGATGCAAGATCAGAAACGTCGATATCCACAATATCAAATATGGCTCTTCCGGTTTGCTCCTCCAGCTCTCGCTTGGCAACCAGAGCTTTAGTGTAATTGCGACACCCTAGATAGATCTTCTCGATGTTTTGATTGGCCGCCAGCTGTCTCGCTGTTTCTTTACCTAAACCTGCATTCGCGCCTGTAATTAATACACTCTTCACCATGTTTCACCTCTAAATTTGACTATTGTTGCAGCTAATGCGCCGTCTTGATGGTGAAACTTTATCAACTCAGATGAAGCCGTTTTTGATATTTCTTGCGCTCTTTGAGGTGATTTCAATTTGGCCCCCTCTTCTAGACAAACAAAAAAATCCGCCAGTAATGGCGGATTTTTTCCTTACATCGACTGATTTAACCTTTCAACTGACGATACAACTCCATCAGTGGATAGCGCACTTGAACAAGCATGATCGTTTGCAAATAGATACCCAACAAATCTTCACAATTGGAAGACCTAAGCTTATATGGCACACATGAATCCAACGCTGCCCACGGCCCGTTGTTCTGACCACCTACCGCTTCGTAATAATCGTTAGAAGGGTTGTTGTTATCCAAGTTAGCGTCAAGAGTGAAGCAGATGTAAGTCGTATGAGCTCGGTTGTTCTGGTTCAATACTCTTTGGTTCATACCTTGTTGTATCTGGCTATTAAAACTGACCAGAATCTCTTTCGAGTTCACCGTCTCAATCACTCGAACATTATGGATATTGGTGGTACCAAACTTTTTGCTCTTCAGGTCAACAGCTCGGTTTTTAATGTCTGTATAGGCGTTGGTATTGACGGTAAGCTTAACTAGCCCCAGAGGGAAATCCATATTCTTAAAGAAGTCCTTACTGTCAAGTTGCAACCAAGCACTCAACAAAGCATCGTTAACCACTTTGAATTTGTCGTTTGGATTGACCTTCTTCGATTTTGGCTTGAGCAGTATTGATAGTGCGGTGTTGACTTGAGAGAAGGTTAAAGGGTTAAGAATGCAGGCTTTAAGGTTAGGTAGGTTTTTCATCAGTTTGTTGACATTACTTTGATCACAAGCCGCAGTGAGCTGCAAACCAGACCCCGTGATCGCTAAGTCATAATTACCTTCTACTGCTTTATTGATGTAACCATTCACGTCACCGGTCGGCCCTTGCTCATTGACGGAAGCCGCAAAGTGATTCACTTTACCGAGCAGATCATATTTTACCTGCGGGACGATACCTCTACGATGTGTACCGTTTTGCTGGTTGGGAATTTCTTGAATGGTTGCCGCGTTTCCAAGTGCTTTAAGATTCGCTCGGTTGTTGTTCAAACCGGCAATGGCATACATGGCAGCAGCTGCCCGTTTCTTTCTCTTTGCTTCTTTATGTGGGCTACCACTCACCCCTAATTCAATTTCACCAATAAGCAGTAGGTTTTCAAACAGCATATAGCGCCAACCCGGGATCTTAAAATCGCCGTTCTGGTCATCGTGCAATACCGTCACTTCATCCTTAGCTGAAATATAGGATTCAGGGTTACCCATACGCGGTGTCGATAAATCGACAACTTCAGATTTAAATCGGATATCCTCAGTATTACCGCCATGGGTGATCCTGAAGTCATACACAATGGCCAAACGGTAGAGTAAGAAGCCGGGGATGGTATGGTTAACATAGATAGTTGGAGTACACTGGGGCTGATAACCTAACCCACTGATATTATCGGTCATCGCGTGTGAAACCGTATCACCAAGTCCAAATTCAATTCTCTGAGTGTGATTGTTGAACAAACGATGGTTACGCATATCCCATTCAGGCAAATAACGCATATCGCGACCGACTTGGTAGCATCGACTTTGGTTATCCCGATACGCCACAGTTATTGGCCCGACGAGCCCAGTCTCTTCTCTGACCACATTTTCAATGATTCCCAATAACTCTCCAGTTAGCCAGTTATTCATCGTGGTGTTCATACCCACGGTGACATCATTTGGCCCTACACCCGCTCTCAGAGCTTGTGCGGCATCCTCTAGCACTTCAATCATTGCATCATGGACAGTATTAAGCTCCGCGTTTGGATTGGCACCCGTCGCCCACTTAGTGTACGTTGCCAAGTCAGGCATCACCTGAAAATCCCAGTCACTCGTTGGGTGCCCACCAGTATCCAACTTGGTTAACGCAGCCCCGCCCTTTAGGTAATGGTAATAAATGTTATTGGTGTTGAGACCTGCTTTCGTACGCAGCGCCGCATCAGCCCTTAACGCAGCAGCTTCCGTAGGTACTGCAACAACTTCAAGAAACTTCTCGGTAATTTCGCTATCGACACGACGCTTAATTTCACGCGCTTTTTGCTGAATGGCATTAATTGGCATCTTAGATTCCTGTTTACTGAACTAAAGGTTGGAAGCGCGCCTTTACGTGGAATTTGTTAACTCATCACAGCTCAAAAGTTGAGCGGTTACGAAGACGCACGGCTCCCTCCACTCTAACTAGGCAATGACTCCAATACTTTGGCGAACCGATGTGAAACCTAGGCGAACCGATGACGAAGCTTGTAGTTTTATAAGCCAGCGAATCGCTTCCATTTCTCAACTCAGCATTGCATACCCCGAGAAGATCACAGCTAACCCTGAGTGAATCCTTCGGCACATTCATATAGTTGAACCACTTCATGTGTAAGTCGTCAGCACAACGTCTGACGGCTTTTGAAATTCCACGCCTTGGACGCATCGTCCAGCCATTCAACCTAATTGGAGTGACAACAATGCCAACCAACACTAATCCGTTAAGACAGGGGGCTTCAGGCAGCTCAACTGAAAACGAGAGTGCCCCTCTCACAACCAGCCAACAGCAAGCTATGGATGAGTATCTGTGGCAACAACTCATAGCGTTAGAAAACATGAACGCAGAAGAACAGTAAGGAGCCCGTGATGACCATCAGAAATAGAGCGTGTAAGCATTTGGCTTCAATCCTCAAAAGCCGAGGGGATTGGGAAAAGGGCATGATACAAATGGATGTGGACACGATACCTGAGAAAGTTCAGTACAAAGAGTGGACGCATTATCTGTTGACTAGCGGTGACTTCGTGTACTTCCTGTATCAGGACTTTCCGACTGTTTTAGCCCATATGCAGACTGTGCTATCAGATTTACTCGCCAACAAAAATGTGAGTACACACACCTCCTTCTTGGATTCGCTTATCAACTCAAGCTCGAAAGAATCCGTTAAGAGCCTGAGTGGTGCTCAAGTCCACCTAGCCAAAGCAAGTAAACTATGCCCCAGCCTTGTTTCCCCTCTTGTTTTAGAGAAATCCAATGCTGCAACGATGGCTCAAGCTTTGTATGCTGATCTCAAGACCAGCTTCAATGGCATTAAAACCGAGATATCTGAATATCCTAAGAAGCTCCCGAAAGATATTCTTGATACTAACCCTGCTTCTACAAATTATGCCGATTGGTTAATGCAACTAATTAGCTCAGATTCCTTTAATCTGTTCTGCAACGAATATTCCCCACAAGCCATCACAGCGATGAACTTTTTGTGGCAAAAAATCAAATATGACACACATGTTGTCACCAGCACGGTAGAGGCGCCTTATGTGGTCTGTAGTGGATTATTTAGCAGCGACACCCCCGCCAACAAAGATGGTTTCGTCAAGTTCTTTGACGAGCAACTGGAGATCATCACGAAGAAGCTTGATTTTCCGACACCTGAAATCGAGGCGCCTGAATCGATCCATTTCGTCTCGATTCCGTTCGAGAAGATGCCACTCGCAGGCTTTCATTCGATAGATACGCTCATTACCCAAGTAAACCCAATGCTCGATTTAATTAAAGCCACACAGCGCCAGACCAGCGAAGAAACTTGGCTGGAGTGGTTCACTAAAAAAATCACCAGCATTCCAACAAAACTAAAAGATAATGCCCGCAGCATTTTATGGTTTGCACTGGGTCAAATCGCCAGTAAAGGGGGAACAGCGTTAGGCCTCCATTTCGGCGGAAACTTGCTGACTCCATTAACCGCAACGGTCGACTTTAATGTGTATATGGCCAAACAGCTGCTTCTATACGATCTCAAGCAACATGGCAAAGAGACGCTCAAACTCAAAGACGACGATCCTGTTGTGGCATCCATCATCTTGGCAATCGACAATATTGATTGGGCGGCCGTGCGCTACTCATTCAAAGTCACGCCATTCGGTCTGCTTATTTCTGCTTACAGTGGATTTAAATGGGTAGCGAGAAAAACGGGCGTGAGCGATGGTGATAAACCACAGGCGCAGAAACTGTTAGAAGTGGCCGATCTAATTCACAATAAAGATCACCACAATGATGCTCAGGTGCGCCTAGCACTGATTACCATTTTCCACTTAATGGAGCAAAAACCACACAAGTTCGTCGAGATCATGACGTGCCGAAAAGATGCTGCTATCAGTACTCTCGCAGGTAAACTAAGAGTCTAACTCTTTTGTTACGGCTCGATTCAAGCCCATAAACCATTATGGGCTTTCCTTCTACCTACAAGACGACTTTTCTTACCTTTCCGCGTTGAACTTAAATTCAATCAAAACCAAACTTTTCGCCATTATTTGTTGATAATGATTTTCATTCGTATAAATTATCACTCTGATGATATCAAGCTAACGGCGGAGGCCAATATGAATCAACCAGACATCACTGAACTGCTAATTCCTCAAAGCGAGTGGGCTTCCCCTGAACTTTACCTGTACGAAAACGATGACCGCCTATGCCTAGATTTAGCGGGGGCTATTCAATACAGCGGTATTAATAGTGTCGGTGGATTGGTGTTAGGTTTCAGGTTGGTTCAATACGCAGTTCAGCTCGGCGCAGGTAGTGAAGTATTACAGCGAGATGGAGTCAGTATCTATACTGCCTTCCCCGGTCGCGGCACACAGGATGCTTTTGAATACACCTGCCGAGCGCTACGCGATAAGCGCTATTGCTGCGATACCACCTTGCACCACCCAGGTGCTCAATCAGGTCAACGAGGCCAGTTCTTGTTCACGATGCGAGTCAATGAACAGTCCATGGTCATGACGCCTGCCGACGGTTTACCGAGACACAGCTATTTTGAGGCAGACAGAAGGTCCAAGGAAAGCCCGGAAGCTGGGCTGCAGTGGCGCAATGAAAAGATTCACTTTGCTAATACGCTGCTCAGTATTCCGCCAGAACAATGTTTGAGAGTGTTGTAGAAGACTTGATAAGCCACTTATAAAGTAAAAGCCCATAGGGACTGATCTCTATGGGCTTTCTCTATAACCAACCATCAACAAGCAGCTGGAATAATGCATTGAACTGGTAAAGTGTTAAAAAGCTCAACCAAATAATGAAAACTAAGTCTAAAATCCGCATTCACTTTCCTACCTTTCGAATGTCAATCCAAACTCTACAAGGTATTCACAAGTCATTCTCAGTTTAACCGAGGCATCTTTTTGGCTTAGGCATTAAGTCATGCTTTATCTTGGTTTTTTGGGTGGTGGAGCTGGATGATCTCTTTTTGTCACAGCATCTTCCATAGAATAGTGTGCTCGTTGATGGCGAAAGGATTTGAACTCTTGAGGTGCTTTTTCCCAGTCAAAAAGCACGCTTTTGTCATTGGACTCTATACACTCAAGACTAAGATCATCTTTAAGTAGCTTTAAAACCTTCTCAAACCGATCATCATTATCAGGGAAGATGTACAACCAAGACTTACCCAATACTCTGAAGACAGAGTCATCATGTTTAGTAGAAGGCTCACAAGCATCAGAACGGCTAAATATACATATAACCCCTCGATCTCGATTGTAACGCGAGCACATGAATTGTTCTGAGAGTACAACTTTTTTGTGAATATCATGAGGCTTTCTATTCACTAAACCAAAAGACACCAACATAAATGCCCCAACTCCAACTAATGCCTTTGGTCCAATAATAAAAATTAAGATAATACTTGCAATGCTACCGAAAAAACC
Source organism: Vibrio sp. RE88 (assembly GCF_013113835.1). Lineage (GTDB taxonomy): Bacteria > Pseudomonadota > Gammaproteobacteria > Enterobacterales > Vibrionaceae > Vibrio. The sequence goes on from NZ_VTYQ01000001.1 coordinate 142,080, forward strand.
AATACCTTTAACTAGTTGAGGAGCCCATTCTGGTTCACCAAATGTTTGGTACAAAGCCAACCCTTTATCTGACAAGATATAGTCAAATTTATCATCAACAGCATAACTAATATAAGAAGCCCACCAAACGACAGACAATGAGACTATTGTTGCTAATGCTAGCCCCTCAAGATTTATCCACATTTCTAAATCTAGTATCATCCCTAAGCCTATGAAAAGAAAAGATATCGCAGATATTATTGCGAACCACCATTTTTTTCTTATCCATCTGTCCGCTTCATCTACATTGCGACTGCTCCAACGCATAGAGCTCTCATCTTCTTTAAGCAAAAGCTCATGCTCCGCAACCTGCTCATCAAATTCACTTGGAGTTATATAAAATGGAAAACTTGACACCAACTGTACCTCAATAAATTATTGTAATACTCTCACTTAATGATTCAGATTGATACAACGCAACCTTCACCTCATCAAATTCTGCAGTATATGTACTTTCATCCTTCAATGTATGCTGATAATAATATGAATCAATAACACTTCCACTGCTGTACTCACTTGCTAACGTGACATATTCAACTTTAAGCAATAAATACTTGTCAGATATATCAACTGGCAATGTGAACGCACATTTTTTTCTGTCTGGATGCTCTTGCTCTTCTTCCCATTTAATATCCGTCTCAGAAGACATATCCAGATTAGTATACACTTTAATAGCGTCGAAACGTTCTCCTACAGGCACCTCTACTTCTATTTTGATCCCAGTTTGAGTTACAGACACTGCATTTACGCCATGCCACCTCGGCTCAACTATATTTATAGGGGTCTGCGTAATTACTGGCTGAGTAATGATTTTACTTAGCAACTTCATGTATCCTGTTACTAGCTCATTGTTCTCATTAACCTGTATTTCTAAATCTGAATTCGAGCTCCATTGCCTGCGACTTGGAGACGTACCCCACGGTAAAGATGATAGCCACTTTTGGTAATCATCCTGCTTATTTAGTTCTAGAAGTAGGCTTGTAGATACATAAATAATAACGGCTACTGCTAGTACACCAGTAATAACCAACCCTGCAGTTGCAGAAACTGATAATAATCCAGTATAACCAAAAGCTTGGACTCCCAATGCAGCTCCTGAAGCCATTAGAGACCCACCTTGGATAAGCAAGAGTTGTCTATCAACACCAGAACTAGTTGAGTATTTATTATAAACCCTGACGAGCTCAACCATGGTGGCGAAAATCCCTAGAACTGCGGTAACCCCTAACCACTTATTATATAAATTTAGACCTCTAAGTTGGCCTGAAACAAGCTGTAAGTCATAGCGATTTCTCATTAAGTATCGTAGTGAATGCTTCCTCAATAGAGGATTCCCTGAAACATTAGACCAAGCTTTACCCGCGCGGATACCGATTAATGCAGATAGCGAGTACATGCCTGTTTGTATTATTGCAAGATATTCATCCGTCTGGACAAAGTCATCTTCAAATGCATCATCTAAAGCATCATGAAAAGCAATCAAATTAAAGAGCAAACCAATAAAACCGAGACCACCAACTGAGTTGTAGTATTTACCTAGATTATCAATCTTACCCTTAAGAATATTTATATTCGTCCGTACCATCGCTGCTGCAAAGTCTGGTGGTAAAACAATTTTTTGAGGGTATTCCAATATATTTGCTCTGAGTACTTTTTTAGCATGAAGGTACTTTTTTCTGGCGACTTTGAAAGCACTTTTAGAGACCGATTTATCATTTCGATTAAACGCATCTATGATAGCTTTAGACTCTTTTAGTATCTTCACATTACGTTTGATCTTATCACGCCATTCGGCAAACTTAGTGGCATAGTCACCCGGTACTTCCACTCCCACTTTGAGAGCAAGGCGCTCTGCCATGGCCATTCTCATGTAAGTTGTATTTGCATTAGGCATGGGAGCAACCGCAGATAATACGAGCACTGAAGCTTGTGCAACTAAGCTGGCTCCAGCTTTAGGAACTGCGAGTGACAGTGCTTCGACTAATTCGCCAACAAGTAGCTGAAGATTCTTAGACCCTTCCGATAGTGACTGAATCAGTTTGCTACTATAAACATCCTCGTTGGTGAGAAAATCCACCAGTTTACTGTAAATACCTGTTGCATTTCCCCAGTTTGCAGCGGCAGATGCAAATTTATCTTGGCTTGAGGGGTCTATTTGCTGCTCCGCAGAAGCAACAGAAGCGTCATTGATACTCTCTGGAATAACAGAACCTATCACGTTGAATAGCTCACGACTAAAGCCGCTGGTGTTTAGCGGGATAATCGTCGTCGGACTATCAAACTGAGCGGCAATAAACTCTTGCTCTTCTTCACTCTGGATAAAAGTGACGGCCTCAACTATTTGCATGTGATAGTGAAGTAGCTCGTCCTGAGTCTCTCTATCCCATAAATCCATCAACCACTCAATACGATGAGGTGAGAATATCTCCAAGTTCTTGCGAAAATCTTCTCTCACCTTTACTACGGGTTCGAAGAGTTCCTCGCGCTTCTTGGTCAACTCTTCCATTTCAGAAAACATGCGCTGCCAGTCGAGCATTTTTCTCCATTTATCGGTTGCCGCCCACGTTTGATAGCTTTCTAACTTAGATGGAGAAATACTATATTTTTTTTGAAGATAAGCTTCGGCAGAGTCAGCTTCAGTAATAGCCTCAGACAATATTTGCTGCGTTGCATGCCCATATTTATCAGTGAACATATAGGGCATTTTTTTCACGGCATGTAAGCTTTCCTTACTAGAAAAGTAGCTAGAAAGGTCTTTATAGAACTCAAGCTCTTGGCCTCTTCGCTTGACGATAGATGGCATCTTGAGATCATCTTTTGAGCCAAACATGCAAAGCTGCATGGCGGTTTGCATCAGAGCCCATTGGTTGGTGTATTGTTCTTCGAATAACCGATAAGGAGATGCAACACCTACAAAATACGCAGAGACATCCCGCCCTTCTGCCAAGTAATCATCAATTGCCATGATGCAAGCAGCTTCTTCAGGGGGTAAAGCACTTTTAATCTCGGCTGCGGATGCCACAGGTTTCACTTCTAGATCTGGGTACTCACTATCCATCGAGGTTAGAACACTGCTGTTAGCAAAACGCTGGTCCTCAACCGCACTCTCCTCTATATCCGCCACTTGTGATAACAGCTCAATATCGCCGACATCAGAAGCATCTGGCAGCTTTAATGCCCGAGTAGACATAAACTGGCCGTTCTTCGCTTCGCCAGCACGGACTCTTTCGTAGCTCTCCCAGCTCCAACGATGTTTTGAGAACACACATGAAATGGCGGTTTTTGTAGAATAAGTGATATAAGGCTTTGCTTCTTGTGCCTGACCGCGGCTGTCTTTACCTAGTTCAGGATCTTCACTTTCGCCCATCAGATACTGAGTGAAGTTCACGCCCTTTACTTCGTATTCATCGAGCTCTTTTGTCATGTGGTCATAAACGTATAGCCAACCATCACGCAGTTGTCTTAGCGTATAACTTAAGCCTGAATCTGAACTGTATTTTGTTGAGCCTTTCCCCTTCCACTCTTCAGGCAGTCCAAATGGCTTTGTAGTAGGCTCAGCTTCCGGGTCTTCGATTTCATCTATCGCGTAACGCACAGGAACAATATTGATCGTTTCCCCTTCTACCTCTTTTTTCTTAAGGTTGAGTTTTTCTTCGGGCACGCCTTGTTCTGGCGGCTCAATCTTTTCCGTCTCCCCTTCCCAAAACATGCTGTGTTCAGGTGGCGATCCTGCAAGATCATCAGATTCCAAGTCAGACATCTGATTAAAGGATGTAAGAGTGCCATCTTGCTCATACGCTGTGACCGCATCATCATGGCTGAAGCTCTGATCGTTCCAAAACATGGATTTCTTAGGAGGAAGGGGGTTGTGGTTGCTCATAGTTACACCAGACGGACAAAAATTATCTGGATTAAGCAAATAGCGTACCTAATAAAAAGTTAACTAATTCAAATGATTAAAATGTTTCTTTTCTTGGTTACACAACATTTTGCTAATTTGAACAAGAAGTTGTGTTTTTAAACAAATTCTTGAGCACCTGACTATCCAAATTTCTTTGCCACATCAGCCGCTTTTTCACCCAATTCGGCAAAGTTGGCGGTGCCTTTTTCCATGATTTTCTGAGCTTGCTCGATAACCTGAACGTATTTTGGGTCACCTGTGGCAAGAAGTTCAGACAGAGCAACACCGATAGCGGTGGTACTGATGGTGTTGAGATTGCGCAAGTTGTCGGCAGCGTCTTGCACTGCGATGGCGGTAGATTGAGCGACCGATTGTTTGGCCTTGTCAGTCGTGCTCTCATTCGACATGAGCGGCTACCCGTTAGCCGCCTTTTTTGAGGATCAAGGCGCAAGCTGTCGAGGTTGAAGCATTGCTAATTGCCTGCATACCTTGTTGTATGGTCACGGCGTTTTGCATGTGCAGACCCATGGTGTCTGACATGGCTGACTCTGTCAGCTGATCGATCATCTCTGACACTTGTTTGAGGTCTTCCGCACTGCTTTTATCACTCATGGCTCACTCCTAAAACAAAAGGCCAATGTCATTAACTGAATTGGCCGTTGGGTCAAATGGTACTTTTGGCAAGAAAATCAAAGTGTGCTGACGTTTATTCTTCGTCTTTTTCGACGATCGCTTCTGTTGCTCGACCCAAAACTGCAGTACCAATAGCCGTTAGTGCGTTGACACCTTGAACCGTCGCCGCCTGCATACCAATGTTTGCCTGTTGCTGCGCTGAAGTCGCGTTATTGTTCAGGTTCGACATCGCCAAGCCCATAGAGGTAAACAGGTTACCCATCGCATTAGCTGGTGATCCCGCCAGCACTTGAGTATTGGTTTGAGTTACAGAGTCCGTGATCTGCTCGTTGACTTTTTTCGGCATGATAACCTCACTTATTGAATTTCATTTGGCAGCAGCTCCTGCAGCTGCTGATTGATTTTGCTGATTTCCTGCTCAAGCTGGCCTTCGATGTTATCCAACATACCCGTGACCGCGCTTTCCACTTCATCAATGGACTCAGTCACCTGGCCTGAACCAAAACGCTTCTGTGACTCTGCAATCAACTTTTGCACATCCTGTTGTTGCCGCTCGGTGAACGACTCAATCTGCTTGAGCTGTTCATTGACATCAAACTTCATCGTGTCATTGCTGGTCATCGTTCGCCCCTTTGTTTCTCTTCAGAAAACGTAACAAACTGAATGAGCGTTTTTTCTCTTCAGCGTCTTCCTGAATGTCTTCACTGCCGCCGTCCTCTCTTCCTAACCGATGACTGGCATCGACAAAGATGGCGGGCTCGGTTTTAGGCTCAACTTTCGCCTCAACCGTCGGTCGAGTTTGAGTCTGAAGTAAGCGGGCACAGGCGTTCGTCACCGAAGCCGCGGTGGTCATTTGTGACTGTTGCTGAGTGCTGACCGCGTTATGCATGGACAAACCTAACGTGTCAGCCAATGTGGTTTCCAGCAAGCTGGTTGGTTGCGACGAGAACGCCTGCAACGTATTAAACTGGTCGATAGCGTTTTGCGAGAGTTCCTGTTCGAACTCGTTTTCGAATCTTGTATCCTGCTCTTTCATGTTCACTCCTTGCGATGCCTTCAACAGGCGCTGAAACGAATGCTGAACTCACAAACCTGAAATGGAAATGAGAAGAACAGCAATAGTTACTGAGAGCGATCGTGTAGCACAGTCGCCACTTTATCGCCGACAACACCGAAGTTTTCGGCGCCGTTTGTCACTACTTTTTGCGCCTGGTCGATAATGTCCATGTACTTAGGATCACCCGTTTCCAGAAGTTGGCTTAACGCCGTGCCAATCGCAGTGGTGCTCAATGTGTTCAGGTTGCGCAGATTGTCTGTTGCATCCGCAAGTGCCATGGCGGTGGACTGAGCCACAGATTGATTCGCCGCGTGGAATGCTGACTCTGCCTGATCAGGGGGTGTGTTTACCGTTTTCATTCACATCTCCTTCAAATACACCTTTGCCAGTCATCAGACTGACAAAGGTGCGTATGGCATTACGAGTCTTTTTCGATGATGCCTTCTGCACTTCGGCCAACAACCGAAGAACCGATAGACATAAGCGAGTTAACGCCTTGAACCGTTGCTGCCTGCATAGTAATTTGTGCTTGCTGCTGGCCGCTTGTCGCGTTGTGAGCTGCAGTGCCTAACGCTTGGCTGGTAGACATTAGCAAGTTACCCATTGCCATTGCCGGAGTTTCACCAACCACTTTTGTGTTCACCTGTGTTACTGAGTCTGTTACTTGTTCATTAACTGGCATTGTTTCGTTCCTTATTTGTTGTTAACAATTAGTTTTTCCAACCTGGCTATAATTAGCCTTTTTCGATGATGCCTTCAGCACCACGGCCAATGACCGAAGAACCGATTGCCATCAAAGAGTTCACACCCTGTACTGTTGCAGCCTGCATAGTGATTTGTGCTTGCTGCTGTGCAGCCGTCGCGTTGTGAGCAGCATTACTCAAAGCGTGGCTGGTAGACATCAACAGGTTACCCATTGCCATTGCTGGCGTTTCGCCAACAACTTTCGTGTTCACCTGTGTTACTGAGTCTGTTACTTGTTCATTAACTGGCATAATTTGCTCCTAATTTCAGTTAATTAGCTTGCGCTAGGTTCTAGGATGAGTTCGACACTACGGCCTATAACCGCGGTACCTGTAGCGAGCAAAGAGTTCACTCCCTGCACTGTCGAAGACTGATGGACCAAAGTCGCTTGTTGGTTCGCCCCTGTACTGTTGAGTGCGGAGATGCCCATTGCCTGACTGGTAGAAAGCAACAGGTTTCCACTCGCAACAGCGGGGGTATCACCCACTACCTCGGTGTTTACTTGCGTCACGGAATCGGTGACCGCATCATTTACTGGCATATCAAATGCTCCTTTGCTGGTTAAGAAGTGCCGCATTGCACCTCAAAACTGACTAAGACCCTTTTGCTGCAATGGAATAAATCAACCCGGAACCTAACGCCGTATTGGTGACCACTATGGTCTGAATCTGCTGCTGAGCATGAGTTGCATTTTGTGATGCTTTCCCTAACGAATCGGCCACCATATTGAGGTACATATTGCGCGATGTTGTCGGGGTAAATTGACTCAGCATTTTCTCGATGTTGATTTCCATTTCAGAGGCTCTTGATGTTCGTCTCTATGCTTTCCATATTAAGAAGAAGTCCGCTTGATAACTTGGTCGAATCCATCAAGAATTGCGGCCTTTTCACCAACTTAGTTCGCCGCAAAGAGGCGAGCTTTTTCTCGTTCTTTCTGGCGGTACTGGCGTGGTGTGCATCCGACATTTCTCTTGAACATTTTCTCGAAATGACTCAGGTCGCCGAACCCGGATTGCAGGCATACTTCCGTCACTTTCATCATCGGTGACTCATCAATCAGCTGCTGGGCATAACAGATACGCACCTGTACCAGTAGTGACTTAAATGAGTAGCCAATGTGCTGGCGGAACAGATAAGAAAGGTGGGACTGGCTAGTAAACGCGGCGTTAGACAGGTCGGCTAACGTCAGTTCTTCGGTGAAGTTCTCGCTCATATAGTTGAGCGCTTTTAGCAATCCTGGGTGAAGATGACGGAATCCACTGAACTCTTGGCTTAATACCGCTTCAACAATGTCGAAGGTTTCACTTTCGGGGAAAAGATCGAGATTCTGAATGTCTTCAACATCAATGTTGTTATTGCAACAGGACGCTAGAGTCACAATGACTCTCTGCAACTGCTCAACATTGCCCGGCCAATGGTATTTATGAAGAAGTTGAATCGCTTCGGGGGTAAATCGTGTCGTGGTAAAGGATTGAAGTTTATTGAGTATATGATCGATGTGGTTGGAGAGGTCTTGCTTACGCTCCCTGACTGGCGGGATATGAAGCTCTAGGTGAGGAACCTCTGTCCCCAGCAACTTAGCCAAAAATTGCCGATTTCCTTCCGCACTGTTGATTGATTCGGTACAGGAGACGATCAGCTGGACCTTTTTTTCAGTCAAACAACTTTGAAACTCTTCCTGACTGAATAAGGTGGTCAGATAGTCTTTCTTTTCCTGTGGCAATACATCAACTTCAGAGAGATACAAGGTGCCTTGCTTCGCTCGATTGAGGCTACTCTCTAGGTACGCTTTAAATTGTGACTGATTATGGATGGTTGGCGGGATAAGAATAAAGCGGCCTTTACCTTCCAGTCGGTTTAGATGAATAAGAGAGGCGATGGAGCGTTTTTCCGTCCCTGTCTCTCCGCTGATAAATACTGGGTAGTTGGTTCTAGCAGCAAATTCAATCTGACTTTGGATTCTCTGTATTGAAGGGGATAAGCCTAGCAGAGGGTACTCTGCTCCACTTCTATTAACAGGGTTATGTGGGAACGAATTGTAATTATTAAGTACCATAGGAACGCCATTTCCGGTCGCTCCTGTATTGGCGTAGCTTAGCTCTGACATTGTAATTATTCCTTTATTTTAATGTAGTCTCTGACGTCGAGCTTCTATGCTAAGGGGAACATCCCTAGGTAAATTGGTGTTATTGGCTAAATTCACGGTTAAAGCAGTGAGAAACCCGTTGAATATGAAGTGACTAGCATTTACAAAGGAATAATTAACACGATAACTGTTGTTATCCACGCCCAACGCACGAGAAACAAGTGATGGCAAAGGAAAACCGTGCGTTATTTCGATGAAAAGGGCTTAACATCTCCCTATCAGGTACACTAAAAAGTGCATAACTATTGATTATCTATGCAAGCATCAAGTCATCCGACCTCCATATGCACCTGATTCCACAGGTAATGAGAATGACTTGTTTTTTAACACCTCCCAAACAAGATGTGAAATTTGAAAATACTTAGATAAAACATTTAACTAATATTGTTATCACAGAGTTAAAACCCAATAATCTCCAGTGATAAAGATCACATCTATAAATCTGATAATGCATTTTACTTTCGTATTTTCCGGTTCGACTGATAACCTCCTGCACGCCTTGAAGTGAACTCAAGGTGCATAACTATAAGGAGTGTTCACTATGAATACCAAGAAACCAATGTCGCTAACCAGCCGAGTAATTCTGGGCATGGTTGCGGGTATCTTGACAGGTTTTGCGATTCGCAGCCTTTTTGCCGACAACGGATTTGTCGACACATACATCGTCAATGGACTGTTTGAAGTTGGTGGCCAGATTTTCGTTGCCAGCTTAAAAATGCTTGTTGTCCCACTGGTTTTTGTTTCACTGGTTTGTGGTACAAGCTCACTGAAAGACCTATCTACTTTAGGCCGAATGGGTGGTAAAACACTCGCTTTCTATATTACTACAACCGCTGTTGCGATTACGCTTGCACTGACTATGGGTAACCTATTCCAGCCAGGTGCAGGTGCTGATCTGACCGCAGCGAGCTCATTCAAATCCGCAGAAGCACCGTCTCTGGGCCAGGTCATTATCGACATGTTCCCGACCAACCCGATCAGCGCCATGGCTGAAGGTAAAACCCTTCAGGTCATCGTATTTGCTGTACTGTTTGGTATCGCGATCAGTGCCGCGGGTAAACCAGGTGAGCGTATTGCCGCGGTATTTGCTGACCTTAATGAAGTCATCATGAAGCTGGTTGCGCTACTGATGAACCTAGCCCCTTACGGTGTGTTCTTCCTAATGGCGAAGCTATTCACAGGTCTAGGTCTGAGTGCAATTCTAAACTTAGCGGAATACTTCCTCGTTCTGGCGGGCACACTTGTGATTCACGGCCTAGTCACCTACAGCGTGATGCTGAAAGGCTTCACTGGTCTTAGCCCAATAACTTTCCTGAAGAAGATGGAAGACGCCATCATGTTCGCGTTTTCGACTGCATCTTCCAACGCGACAATCCCTGTCACGATGGAAACCGCAAAGAACCGAATGGGTGTTGATAACCGTATTTCTTCATTCACGGTTCCACTAGGCGCGACTGTGAACATGGATGGCACGGCCATCATGCAAGGTGTTGCGACAGCCTTTATTGCTCAGGCATTCAACATTGACCTGACTATGGGTGATTACCTGATGGTGATCATGACAGCAACACTTGCATCTATCGGTACGGCTGGTGTTCCGGGTGTAGGTCTGGTCATGCTAGCAATGGTACTTAACCAAGTAGGTCTACCGCTAGAAGGTATCGCACTAATTATGGGTGTAGACCGTCTACTAGACATGATCCGTACTGCTGTAAACATCACAGGTGACAGCGCGGTAACGGTTATCGTTGCTAAGTCAGAAGGGGCTCTGGATGAGTCACGCTTCAACGACCCTATGGCCGGTGCGAAAGAAGAAGAAGTTCAGCTGAAAAAAGCCAACGCTTAAGCTTGTTCTTAAAGTGAATTAAAAATCCCCGTGCCAATGCACGGGGATTTTTTGTTTCTGGGTTAAGAAGCGGTACGGAAGAACTGTAACTACAAAGACTGGTATTCTGATAGTTCAAAGTTTCACTGGAGAGTGGGTTAAGGGGCGCATATTTATTGGCGCTATTGGGTTTTCAAGCTAGCTATATAAATATCCCTGCTGGAGTCGATAGCCGAGGCGACTAAGCACCTCCTGCTGAGTGATGGTTTCAACACCTTCTTGAATGATTTGGCAATCGGAGATCACGCCTATCTCCGATAGCGTGACTAACAAGCGTTTTTTCACTTCATTGGATTCAATGCCATGAATAAATTCTTTATCAACTTTGAGGTAATCAGGGGATACCCGGTGAACGATTTCGACGTTATTGTTGCCCGTACCGAAGTCGTCCAGCGCAATCATAAAACCCAAAGACTTTAGGTATCGAATGTTGGCGTATATTTCTTCGTTATAGGCAAGCTTCGAATTTTCAGCGACTTCCAGCACAACTTCATTGGGCTCTAAGGTAAGCAGATACTTTTCTAACACATGGAAATTGCGATTCTGTAATGAGCTGGGGCAAATATTCATGCCATAAACCCCTACTTCACCGGCATGTCGGCCATTTTGAATCGTTTTAGCGATCAATACGGTATGTAGGGTAACCAGATTGGTTTCTGCCAAATTTGCAATGTACTGCAAAGCACTGCGGTGTTTCACACGAGTGAGGATCTCATGATAGAGCACAGTTTTTCGGTCCGTATCCACGATTTTTTCCAGCTTGAAGCGTATCGAATACCAGTCGTGACAAAATCGACTGAAACGTAACATGCATTTACCGTAGAAGAGCAGCGAATACAGAAAGCACAGAGATGCCCACTCGTAGAATAAGTTTTGGCTGTAAAAGGCGACTCGGGTCCCATTGTCCAGAGTCACATCATAAATTTTAACGCCTGACAGGTCCCCGATCTTAAAAACGTCTTCGACTTTGTTATTCACTCCCATCGAGTCAATCAGTACCGGCCAAAGGTTGTTACTATAACGATTACTGACGGCATTCGCGGAAATACGCCCTAGCACCAAGGTTCCATTGGTGGCATTTTCCCGAGTGGTATAAACAAACTGCGGCAGGTTAAGTAGCGCTTCAACGCTATTTTTATCGATCACTTGAGCCTGTTCCCTATCTACCAAACAGGCTTGGGAATCTGAAATCACAATCGCTGAATCTAAATTTAACGTGTCATTAAACGCCGACACTAAATTATGATCGTGACACCCCATTAGCATGAGATTTTTGGTCACTTTATCCGTATTCAGGCTATACCGTTCCACAATCGAAGTCAGATGGAGCACTTGGACCATGTAAAGCATGACGAGAATCAGCCCTGAAAAGAGTAGTGCTTTAGCCGCTTTATTGAGGATAGAGAAGTGGTATATTTCCATACATGTCTTGAACATGCTGAAAATGGTTGGTTTATAACTGTTAAAGTTAGTGGCGATGCTCTCTTTAATCTGATTGTTTTCTATCCGCTCTAAATCAATGTAATACCCCTTCTTGAATACATTGACGATCAACTCCTTATCTTCCATATCGCCATCGTATCCAGCGATAAGTTGCTTATACTTCTTACGTAATGAAGCAATGGTATTTTTGAGTGCATACAGTCCAAATTCATCGTCATAATATTCTTTGTATGCTGCTTCAATGTCTCTTGGACTGGATGGAAATTCTCTTGACGAGTTTTCTACCAAGAACTCAAAAATGAAGCGTTCTTTATCATTTAAGTCGAATTCTAGTTTTTTATCTTTGTCTTCAACGCTGTATAGAAGGCTTCCATTCAGAATTAAACTCTGAAGTCCATTTTCACTCAAACTAAATGAATAGAACATTCCTTACCCCATTCTATTATTTTATTTATATTTTTATAGCCTCAGTTGTAGATTTGATAAAATTACTATTGTCTATCAAGTCAATATAATCTTGATAAAGATAAATTAAGTTAACTTAAAAACACTTGATGATTTGGTATTTTTATCTCGTTCTTCTTTTTAGTTATTTATCCGAACTTGAGCCATATAACCTCACGCCAAGTCATTAAAACAAGAAAAAAGTAGGATATAAAGTAAAAGCAATTGGATAAAACTTAACTTTCAACAAGTTAAGACCATGATTCCAAATGTGTAAAAGTTCAATAAAGCCGCTTCTAACCCACATGGATTTTACCAAATGGTCCAACCACCATTCTAATTAACGTGTTTGCTCTATACCCATAATGAGTAATTATGATTATTTCCGATATCGTTATTAAACCTAACAATATCTAAGTTTGTGTACTAGTAATGATTCAATTAAGACTATTTTCATTGGGGAGATTAAGATAAAAAATCATCACGTAATTTTATATTTAACACGACATCAACAATCAAGTGAATATTATTAAGGTTTGTCTTATGAAATTAAATCCAAGGTTAATTATCTCTACTTTGTCTGCTTTAATTTGCTTCCCTAGCCAAGCGGATGAAGATGGCATGTATGTCATCCTCCTAAACACGGATAACACTAGGGCGATGACCAGCTACTCACAACAAGTCAGTGTCGAGGAAAGGGCAAACCGCATACTCAATAGTATTGTGAGCCAAGATGGACAAACTCAGTCATTCAACGCCCAGAGCAAGCCCTCACTCACCCATGCTTATGAAAACTTTAATAGCTTTGCAGCTCAGTTAACGAAAGAACAAATTGAACAACTGAAAAACCACCCCGCCGTCAAAGGGGTGTATAAGAATGTGACATTTACATCAGATGATATGGTTCAAGCGCAGCCCAGCTCCGTCGCATCATGGGGGTTAGATCGTTCCGATCAGAGATATCTTCCACTCGATGGTGGCTATGATGTCGGGCAATATTCGGGGAAAGGCGTTTCAATATACATCGTTGACTCGGGCATCGACCTCTCCCATTCAGATTTTGGGGGGCGTGCAGTATCTGGCTGGGACTTTGTCGACAACGATAGTGACGCATCCGACTGCCGTGGGCACGGCACTCACGTTGCTGGTACTGCAGCAGGCAGCCGCTTTGGTATTGCACCAGAAGCTGACATTTATTCAGTACGGGTGCTCAATTGTGAAGGCTCAGGCAACGGCTACGAGATTCTTGACGCATTCGACTGGGTCGTCGAGCATGCCAAACAGCAAGGTAAGCCTGCGGTCATCAACTACAGTATCTCTCGCAGTTCTCGTTGGGAGCCCATGGATACCGCCGTTGATGAAATAGTGCAAGTACACAACATTTCGTTTGTCCACTCCGCCGGTAACAGAGATAGTGATGCCTGTACTAAAAGCCCACACTCAGATTACTCCGTCACAGTGGGGGCATCGACTGATGATGACTATCGTAGCGATTACTCAAGCTGGGGAAACTGTGTTTCACTGTTCGCTCCCGGAGATAATATAACCTCTGTGGCAGATGGGGGTGGCTCAAAAGTAATGGACGGTACCTCGATGGCAACCCCGCACGTCACTGGTCACGTCGCCCGTATGCTACAGATGAACCCGCAAGCCACAACAGAGGAGATCAAACAAACGCTCATCAACCAGACAACCAAAAACACCTTGTTTGATGTTGGCCCCGGCTCTCCGAACCGCTTACTCTACACGCAGCTCGAAAGCGACAACACCAATAGTGCGCCTGTCGCACAAGCCACAATAAGCCACACTGAAATCAACCAATCTGGTTACGTTGAGCTGGATGCGTCAACATCTTATGATCCTGACAACGATACCCTTGCTTATCAATGGAAGGTAATTTCACCTCAATCCCATCAAGTCAATATCGCCAATGACAACGCAGTAACCACACAAGCCTATATACCTGAGACTCAGCAAGACACGCACTACGTTTTTCAGTTAACGGTATCTGATAGTCAACTCAGTGACAGTTCTCAAGTGTCAGTCCACTATGTGGTCGACGACGCGTCCTGCGAAGTCTGGGATGAATTCAAAATCTATGACCTACCAGGGAATGTTGTGACTTGGGACGACAAGTTCTGGGAGAACCAATGGTGGACCCAAGGGGATATACCTGGCACTGGAGGTGAATGGGGCGTATGGCGAGAGGTACAAGCCTCAGCCTGCAAATAACATTAAGAACAAAGAAAAAGCAGCCAATTTGGCTGCTTTTCTACTCTACCTATCGGGAAATTAGAACTCGTATTTGACGTTCACTTCTATGGTCTGTTCAGCACCATACCAACAGTTATTGCTGTCATAGCAGGTATAGTACTCTTCATTAAACAAGTTATTGACAATAAGGTTGGCATTCGCGCCCGTTAAAGACTCGCTGACTCTGCCTAAGTCATAACTAAGAGATAGATCTGCAATAGTGTAGGATGGCACCTTACCAGTGTTCTGAGCATCAATTTGCATCTCACCCACATAACGCCCTCCACCACTAACTCTAAGGCCATTTAATGCACCGTTATAGAAGTAGTAGTTTGCCCAAAGATTTGCTGTATGATCCGGTACATAAATTGGGGTTTTACCCTCAAATTGAACGTCCTTACTGATCGTCATATCGGTGTAGGTATAAGATGCATTCACATCTAATGCTTCATTAACAGCCCAACGACCTTCAAGTTCAACACCCTTGGACGTCACTTCGCCGACCTGAATCTTACGTTGATATGTCGGATCCGATGGATCAGCCACAAGCATGTTTTCTTTTACAATCTGGAATAAACCCAGTGTGGCCGCTTTCGAGTAATCCTCTGACTCGTATTTGATACCGCCTTCAATCTGCTTACCTTCTTCTGGCACAAACTGTTTGCCATCATTCCCACCTGTAACAGGTTCAAAGCTGGTCGCGTAGTTAACGTATGGCGAGAAACCGTAAGGCAGTTCATATAAAGCCCCTACTCGATAAGAGAAATGGTTTTGATCCGCTTTTGAGCCATACCATTCGCCTTCATACAAGTCATAACGTCCACCAGCAATCAAAACCAGTTTATCCAAGCGCACTTGATCCTGGAGATAGAAACCCAGTTGTTTTACTTCCACTTCATCTCGCGCAGTAGAAGATGCTCCCATGTTATCGCGATCAATCAAATTACTGTTTGGATTGATGATGTTCGTCATAAATGGAGTCGAGAAGTAGACTTGATCGGAGGTACCATCTAGATTTTGGTAATCAACGCCAAGCAAGATGTTATGCTCTGCCCCAGCAAGAGCTATGGTGCCAGAAAGTTGGTTATCAATCGTAAAACCAGTTGATTCCTCATCCGTACTATAAGCCAACTGTGCAATATTCCCTGTCGATGGATCAAACCCGCCACTCGGCATATAGGTATTTTCCTGATAGAGAGATGCATCCGTAAAGCGAGCATTTTGCAAGAATGTCCAGCCGCTCTCAAACTCGTGATTGACCTTGTAACCCAGCATCAGCACTTCACGTTCGAATGTGTTCCAGTCTGTATCACCAATGAATGTCGAAGGTGATGTTGAGCCATTTGGATTGCTAACAAACATACCTGACGACGGCAATGAAGAGTTCATCCCCATTTCAGGATCATTCTGATAGTACATATTGAAGTTAATCAGAGTACGATCAGACACTTGCCAATCCAGCGATGGAGCAAACACATAGCGCTCTTCTTTGGTGTTGTCGACCTGACCATCCTGAGTGCGTGCGAGTGCGATAATGCGGTAAGAAAGTGGACCATCTCCAATTTGACCTGTGGTATCAATGGATGCTTCAACAAGGTTACGCGATCCCGTTGCAAAGCTGACTTCAGTCGCTTTTTCTTGCTGAGGTGCTTTGGCGATCATGTTAATCATACCACCTGGAGGCATGGTACCGTATAGAACGGACGTCGGGCCCTTAAACACTTCTATTTGTTGTAACGCAACCGGATCAATTTGTGGTTGTAGATTCCAACCTGCCAGAGACTGGAGCACTAGGCCATCATAGTAACTTTGGTTAACTTTAAAGCCACGAATCGAAAAGGTGTCGTACATGGTGACAGCCGCGCCTTTCTGCTCTGTCACAACACCTGGCGCATAACGTAGCGCTTGATTTAAAGACTTCACACCACGCTGTTCAAGCTGCTCTCCTTCAATAATCGAGATACTTTGTGGTGTTTCTTCAGGTTCTAGCGATGTCTTGGTCGCCGTATTCCGATAGGCTTTGCCCATCACAGTGATGGTTTCTAGTTCAGTTGTATCTTGACTGACTTCATCCGCAGCCATTACGGAGGCTGAAAAGGCGGTAAGCAGCGCTAAAGTAAGTGTTGAGCGCTTAAAATTTGTTGGAGTTGTCATGTGTCCCTCAAGTACCAATGCTTTTTCTTATTAAGAATAAATCTCATTTGCATTCTACAAACCTGAGAAACAGGAAAGTTAACAATTTGGTGCATCTTGCGCGAAATAATTTAGTTAACTATCAGTAGTTCATTCATTTGATCATTGAGACAGGCGTTCAACAGGAATCCAATATTCCATAACTGCATCGGTATCATGTTGATTGTAATTGGCGGGATAGCATTCGAGTTCATAGCCATCAATGCCTCGATAGCCAGAATTAGGTAACCAATTAAGCAGAAACCACTCCAGCGTTTTTGGCAAATGCATCACCGGGCCACAATGTTTAACAACCGCGTACGTTTGCGCAGGCACCACCAAGGTACTCAGCTCAGAAGAGATGGCAGAAGGTAGTTGAGGCAACAACAGGTCATCGGTTAATTCCACCCCTGCCCAATATTCCATATTACTGCCGTCAAAGTGGCTTTGGGTGATATCAATGACGCCTGTTAAAGCAACCGGCCGCTCAGATTCATTTGGGAGGGTTTGCTCTAATCGGTGCCACAATGCCGGGACTTTTTGCTGAAAGTCAGGGTTGAGTGCGAATAGCCCATTAATTTCACCGTGAAGCCCTTTTAGGAAAAACTCATTCTTGGATTCCACTCTCACTTCAACGAAAAGCGTGCTGGCCTCTTCTGTCGTGCGTTGAGAAACTTGAATAGGTTTACGTAACCCCGTTCTGAGACCTTGCTGACGATAAGCTCTGGGACTGAGGCCAAACACTTGCTTAAACGAGCGACTGAAGCTGATTTCGGAGCTGAAGCCAAGCTCCAGAGCGATATCAATCACCCTATCAGAAGTGTCTATCAACCGTTCTGCGGCCTGACTGAGTTTGAGTTCTCGAACATAAGTAGCAACCGCCATGCCTGTTTCTGTCTGAAATACGCGCTGCAGTTGCCAGCGTGACCAACAGCTTTGGCGGGCAATATCATCCAGCGATAACGGTTCACTGATGTGCTGATGAATAAACGACAGTACCTTGCTTATCCGACTAAACGCGTTAGAAGGTCGTTCTGTGGACTTGCCTGTCGTCATGCCGTATCTCAATCAAGTAAGAGGGAATCCGACTATCCTAGCAAATTCATAAATGAGAATTAATACCAACTGACAAAATACCCATCTAACATAAAGAAGACTAGTGAAATTCCACTCACAAATACCGACTAAGTATTCACCTTGGTGCACAAAGATAAAAAAAGGTTGAAAAAGATAAAATCAAATACATTTGCTGCTTTTATATGCTCCATATAAAACAATATCAATATCAACGGCAACGTACAAAAACTAGAGGATTCATAGCGTCACACCCTAATGATCAAAAATTAATCACAATTTAACATTTGAGAAGCAATTGGCTGTAATCAACGATATGGGGGCTAACTAACCAATGAAATGCACTTAATACACAAGGAAGAACAACATGAAATTAAAAACAATTGCTCTCACACTAATTGGGATCTCTTCTATAACGGCGCTACCTGCGACAGCAAAAGATTTATACATGTTGTCACATTTTCCGGATTCAAATAGTCATAATGAGTTAGGCACCATAAATCTCGAAACTAAAGAATATAAAAAGCTAGAAGATGTAACTGCTGGCGCAGGGTTAGAAGTCGCAAATCAAAAAATTTACATCACAATTAGTTCAGGCAGTGAGTTCTCGCTATGGACAACCAACCTTGATGGTTCTGATGCCCAAATATTCAACAATGTCCCATTTGCAGGCAGTATGCCTATTAGTGTAAACAAGAACACCGATGACGTTTACATCAGTAGCTATCAGCAAGATGCCATTGCCCAAATTTACCCAGACTACTCTGGGACTCCAGGGGGAGCCGTTGAAGGAGAAGACTACACTTTAGTTTACCATCCAGTAGAAGAGGGCTGTAAGGCCGGTTGTGATCCCACAGCTACAGCTATCGATGAAGAAAACGAGCGGTTTTACTTCGCGCTAGGTACAGGGGAGTCTACTAAAATCATGAGCTCTGCGTTAGGGGATGATACTACTGTAGATCGGAGTGAAGAGCTGACCGAAGCAGATGGGCTTAACCACACGGAGCACTACCATAAGATAAACGCAATAAATATAGACCCTAAGTCTAAATATATGTATTTCTCTAATGAACACTCTATTTTCAGAGCGAGAATCAACAAAAATAATCCGAAAGTCGAGCTTCTATACACTACTGATTACACTCTGGGAATTAATGATATGGTTGTCGATTTCGAAGCAGATACAATCTACTGGACACTAGATGAAAACAAAAAATTGTACTCATCAGATATAAATGGAAACAATGTTGAAGTTATATTTGAGAGTGAGGACAAAGTGATGTACCAGCTAGCATTTAAGAAATAAATAAGTGGGATACGCATTTACCTCCTCTAGGTGCAAGTAGCCTCGCAACTTTTGTAAATGCATACCAAAGTTTCAGTAACACTACTGACCCAAAAACTTATACCTTCCTACAAAGATACTACTGGAATGAAAAAGCCAAAGCGTCGTAACACTTTGGCTTAAATACTTTAATTCGTTCAGCAAAACTCAAACAAACAGATTCATAACCAGCATCGCACCAAATGCATTAAGCACTGAAATAATGATCATGACTGGAATATAGCGACCTTCGGTACCAATTGGCCCCATAATACGTCCCATATACTGAACTTGTGAACCCATTAGGTAGATCGCTGGGGCCAAAATGGCAATGTGCGCGCCGTTAAGAATGCCTTGATCAAATAAGGTTATGACTACACCAACAGCACCTCCCATCGACATCCATGCTCCAATCAATACGGCAGCAGCTTCACCGGGTAAACCAAATATCGCCATAACGGGTGCGAAGACCGTCCCCATCATGTCTAACGCTCCTGTGATTTGCAGTGCTTTGATGATTACAAACGCCATCAGAACATTTGGCACCGTTGAAGTCGTTGCAATCACCCAACCTTTCTTTGCCCCTTCGACAAAAATATCCGTCACCATGGGTTTTCTCGTTTTCACTTCACTCATTGTGCAGCCTCCTGTTGTAAACGTTGCGTATCTTTATCTTGTTTACCTTCAGTGATGTTGAGGTAGATGCGAAACAGATTGGCGCCAACAAACTTAAAGACAAACATAATGGTTACAGCGAGACCAATTGACGACGTCACGGCCAGCGACCCGTCAGCCAAAGTCAGCGTGAACAACACGGCACCAGAAGAGAAGAAATTGACAATAGTCGCC
Organism: Vibrio sp. RE88; assembly: GCF_013113835.1. Lineage (GTDB taxonomy): Bacteria > Pseudomonadota > Gammaproteobacteria > Enterobacterales > Vibrionaceae > Vibrio. The sequence continues at coordinate 162,044 of NZ_VTYQ01000001.1, forward strand.
CCCGCAGTGAACTGAAACATGGTAAATACATCGGTTTCACGTTTGGTCAGACGACCTTCATCCTTGAGTTGGCGCGTCATGGCAGCGCCGGCATCAGTACTTTGCAGTGACGCAATCAATGCAAGACCGGAGCTACCCGGTATTCCCATCAAAGGTCGTAATAAAGGAGTAAGCAATTTACGAGCAGCATCTAGTGCACCGTAATGCTCAAGGACATTGATCACACCGAGTGCGAACATCACGGTTGGAATCAAAGTTAATGCGAAGATAAAGCCATCACGTGCACCACTACCGCCTTTACCACGCAGTGACGTTGTTGCAGCTTCAACGCCATCCGCCGTTTCAGTCACGTTATACGCAACCTGCCCGAACGAGCCATTGAGAGTTGTAAAATCAAGCACACCATACCATTCGCCGGACTTCATCAAGCCAGAAAAGAATATGACAGCAAATGCGAGAGCAACGTAGCATCCCCAGGTTACTTTACGCTGCTTTGTGTTTGGATCGGACATATATCACCTATGTTTTATGTGGAACAGGACACATAGGATCTTGTTTTAAATCGTACGCTATAGTGATGATCCGTATCAATTACTTAGAAGGGGCAACTCTGACTAGAGATCTATTATCTTATTTTGTGATTATGTTCATAATCAGCGCTTTTATCTGCATATGAAATTCAACAATGCATATCAACATGATTCATAAATCGTTCATTTATTGATAAAAACTGGCGATAATTCAAACAGATCAAACCTATCTCACATACCGAAAATCAAAACCTCTTTAGAATGGCTCCACCATAACAACAATCTTCTTTCAAGGAGTGAAAGTATGAAATTGCAGTGGTCCGCTTTTGTCGCCCTTTTATTACTTCCCTTTTCGACTTTTGCAGCCAACAGCCCCCAAGAAACCTTACCTTTAACTCAATCTACCATCGGCTATGTGGCCATCCTGATTTTCACCTGTGCTTATGCGTTGGTGATGCTGGAAGAGTACCTGTCGCTGAGGAAGTCCAAACCGGTCCTGCTCGCAGCGGGCCTCATCTGGGCCATGATTGGTTACGTCTATTCGCAACATGGTCAAATTGAAGTCGCCAAGTCCGCTCTGGAGCACAACCTGCTGGAATACGCAGAGTTATTGCTGTTCTTACTAGTCGCTATGACCTATATCAGCGCAATGGAAGAGCGGCGATTGTTCGATGCACTGCAAGCGTGGATGGTTGGGAAAGGCTTTAATTACAAGTCGTTATTTTGGTTAACTGGTATTCTGGCTTTCTTTATTTCTCCGATTGCCGACAACCTCACTACCGCTTTATTGATGTGTGCCGTAGTGATGAAAGTCGCCGGAGATAACCCCAAATTCATCAACCTAGCGTGTATCAATATTGTGGTCGCTGCCAACGCCGGCGGCGCCTTCAGTCCATTTGGTGATATCACAACATTGATGGTGTGGCAGGCGGGCTATGTCTCATTCTCTGAGTTTTTGCCTTTGTTCTTGCCTTCCGTCGCCAACTACGTTGTACCGGCGATAATCATGTCGATGTTCGTGCCGAGCACCACACCGGATGTTGTCCACCAGCACGTAGAGTTAAAACGTGGGGCACGCCGGATTGTGGGGTTATTTATACTCACCATTGCTACTGCCGTCGCCTTCCATGCCGTGCTGCACTTCCCACCCGTAATTGGCATGATGATGGGTCTGGCTTATTTGCAATTTTTCGGCTTTTTCCTTCGCAAAACTCTTAAAGCATCGCTGCATAAGAAAGCGGCGCTCGCGATTGCCAATCGTGATGACATTGCATTGAAACGTCTAGGCTCCGTTGTGCCTTTCGATGTGTTTAGACGAGTCTCTCATGCGGAGTGGGATACGTTACTTTTCTTCTATGGTGTAGTGATGTGTGTCGGCGGCTTGAGTCTACTCGGCTACCTAGGTTTAGTATCTGAAGTGATGTACACCCAGTGGGATCCGATCTGGGCGAATGTCATGGTGGGGATCTTGTCTGCCATTGTCGATAACATCCCAGTTATGTTTGCCGTCCTGACCATGGAGCCAACCATGTCGATGGGTAACTGGCTACTGGTTACGCTGACCGCAGGTGTCGGTGGCAGTTTGCTATCAATAGGCTCTGCTGCTGGGGTTGCGCTGATGGGGGCTGCGCATGGTAAGTATACCTTCTTCGGCCATCTCAAATGGGCACCTGTGATAGGTATCGGCTATGCCGTCAGTATTGCGCTCCATCTGATGCTCAACTCTGCATTGTTCTGAAGCACCTAAGCACCCTACAACAAAAAAGGACAGCCAAATGGCTGTCCTTTTCAATTGCATCTAAACAAGTACGTGGTTATTCCAAGCGTTTCTGCCACACACTTGCCAGTTGGTATCTTGCACAGGTGCTGCAAGTGAGCGCCTCATTTTCCCCATGAATGCGCATAACAATGTCTTCGCGTTTCTCTTTAGAGTTGTTGCGCATTGTTATGGTAAGAAAGTTATCGTCCACCACAAAAGGTTTGGTGACATCTGGCGCACCGACGCGACTAATCGTCACCATCGCATCTTTAAACATCAGTAAATCTTGGGTATACAAATTTTCATATACCCCTTCAAACTCATAGGTTTGTTTGTTGATCATTCGATCAAGCTTTTCTTCAAAACACCCTTGCAGCAAAAGCATTACTAGCAAGGAGAAAATTCCTTTTTCTAACCGCATCACTCAGGTTCCCAATGCTCTATCTTTAACAATGCCGCCTTCCTTTCCAAGCCACCAGCATAACCAGTTAGCTTACCGCTTTTACCAATCACTCGATGGCAAGGCACAATCACAGAGATAGGATTCTTACCATTTGCTAGCCCCACAGCTCTAACGGCTTTTGGGTTACCAATGGCATCTGCAAGCTGTTGATAGCTCCACGTTTCTCCAAAAGGTATGGTCGTTAATGCCTTCCATACCTGCTGCTGAAACACCGTTCCTTCTGCTGCTAATGGTAGATCAAATTCCTTTCGGCTACCGGAAAAATACTCGTCTAACTGTTTGATTGCTTTAATAAGTATAGGATGTTCTTTATCGTTTTTGCCTAACTCTTCAGGTTGTGTGGTCTGAGTCTCAAACCAAGCACCTAACAAACCTTGCTCATTAGCCTGAATCGTCATCTGTCCAAGCGGCGTTTTAAAGGTGGTATAACTCTTGTTCATGCGTGACTCCAGCAATGGAATGTGGCGTAACTCCCCCATGGAGATACACTTTCAGCATTCAGTTCAGGGAATTGATTCAGGGCCTTCTTGACCACTAAATCACCCTCTAGGAAACAGTTGGGCTCAGAGGCGCCTCTCAATCTGGCGTAACTTACCGTCCACGGGCCAACTCCTTTTACATCAAGCCATTGCTCCAGACTCGCTTGAGGGTTTTCTACAATAAACTGCGCGAAGCGTGCCAATGTTTCTTTGCGACTTTGCGGCATACGTAGAAAAGATAGGTCTGCAACTGCCACCTCTTGTGGCGTGGGAAAATGTGTTACACCTTCCGGCTGCAAGGTTTGAACCAAAAGATTGAGTTGACCAATGGCCGCTTTGATCGACACTTGCTGGCCTAAAATGGCTCTAACGCCACCTTCCCAGGTGCTCCAGACGCCAGGAATACGAATCCCGCTACGCTGTATCAGGCTTGAATTCAGCGTATTCAGTTTCTGTTCAATGGTCAGAATGTCCGTATCTAGGTCAAACATTCTGCGCAGTTGATTCACCAACGCTTTCAAGCGGCGGGTATCAGATAGCTCAAACTCTACCCGCATGATTCCGGGTTTATGATAGCGAATCGCAAACCAGCCTTTCGCCCCTTCAATCTCAAACTTCCTCTGATAGCTTTCGTCGCGGATTTGCTCTAATCCTTTAATGGCTCGCAGGCGGTAAAAATCCAGCATATGTTGCCAATCTAAAGGCCCTTTAAACGCCAGATCGATATAACTACTTTCCACCGTAGAGGCGACCTGCTCTTTTCTGACCTGAGTCGGAGTCAGCTTAATAACCTGCTTAAAGGCATCATTAAAACGACGCACACTGTTGAACCCACTGGCGAACGCGATATCCGTCACCGACATAGAGCTGGAATGGAGCAGTTGTTTGGCAAACATCAGTTGATGGTAAAGGGCGTATTGTTTTGGTGCCATCCCAAGGTGGTCTTGAAACAGCTGTCTTAAATAGCGGTCACTGATCCCAAGACGTTCAGCCAATTCAGCCAGACTGGATGTCTGCAACTCCCCTTGCTCAATCATTTTCAGAGCACGAAGAAACGTAGTTTCGACCCCTTTCCATGCCCAAGAACTTGGCGCACTGTCAGGACGACAACGCAAGCAAGGTCGATAGCCCGCCTGAAGCGCCTGCGCTTTCTCGACAAAATATTCTACATTTTCTTCTTTTGGTAAATTGGCTGGGCATATGGGGCGACAAAAAATGCCCGTGGTTTTAACCGCCACATAGAAGCGACCATCGAAGCGTGCATCCCTTGCCTGACGGGCGCTTTGACACTCTTGCAGCGATATTGATGATAATCCGTTCACACTCTTAATCCCGACATCTTTCAAACTCTTAAAACGAGTCTAATCGGCTCACTTTTTAATACTAGCCATTTTCGGAAGTTAATCGAATTTGCTATCAGTTTAAACTCTTCTAGAGTTAAAATGCAGATGATACAAATAATAAGGAAGTTGGCTATGAACCTGCACACATGCACGATAGTGCTAAAAGATAATCTCACCCTTACGTATGACAGCGTCGAACAAAGCCTCAGCGTCATTGAACAACATGGTCAGTCAGGTATCAATAATATATTGATTGATGCGACTGATGGTCAGACCATTCGATCCTACCATAATCTATCGATTGAGGAGTCAATTGAAAGCCTGATGGACTTGTAATACACAACTTCACTTCAGGAACATTCATTCAATCAGACAAAGAAGTGGACGTATCCTTCATTCATTGATTCAATTTATGTAAACAGTGAACTGGAAGGATACATAAAGCATGAAATTGCTGCTGGTTGAAGATGACGCAGAGATTGCTGAGTTCATACATAAAGGCTTAACAGAACAAGGCCATTCTCTTTGTCACGAACCTGATGCGAAAACCGGACTCGTTCGCGCCGCGAGCGAGTCTTTCGACGTCATCATTTTTGACCGCATGCTTCCCAGCATGGATGGTATCGACGCGATACGCGTACTCAGGCAAAGCCAGATACACTCTCCCATTCTGATTCTCACCGCTAAAGACAGTATTGGTGATCGAGTCGCTGGCCTCGAAGCCGGTGCTGACGACTACATGGTCAAGCCTTTTGCCTTCGAAGAATTAAACGCGCGAGTCAAAGCTTTAGCGCGGCGCCAGCCAGTCAGTCAAGCCTCCACTCAGTTAACCGCCGGCCCACTCACGCTCGATAAGCTCAGTCGCAAAGTGACTCATTCAGGCACAGAAGTAGACCTGTTGCCCCGTGAATATCAGATTCTGGAATTGCTGATGGTTAATCAAGGTGAGTTGGTAACCCGAACCATGCTGCTGGAGCAGGTTTGGGGCTTTCAGTTTGACCCCAATACCAGTCTGGTTCAGACCCACGTAAGTCGCCTGAGAAACAAAGTCGATAAAGCCTTCAATACGGAACTGATCAAAACGGTACGCGGGGCTGGCTATGTCCTCTCGTTCTAATACCAACCCAACCACACTTTGGCATTCGTCCATTTTTAAATATACGCTGGTTTCCTCTGCGCTGTTTTTTGTGTCGGCGTTGATTTTGTTAGGTGTGGTTGGCGGAACCTTCCTGTACAACACCAATCAGATCGACAAGCAAGAACAACGCGACACGTTCCATTGGCTGGCGGAAGAAATCAATGACAATGGCATAGACTGGCTAATCGAAGAGTTGGGGCTGGAAACTGAGGAAATCAACGAGCCTGACTTTTGGCACAACCGGATAGAACGTAATCTCTATGTGATGTACCTAGAGTTCGGCGACCAAAGTTACGGTTTTGAACCTCTCCACCAAGCGCTGCCGGGTTGGAACTGGCAGCCTCTTGAGATCACTCACTATGACGAAGAGGATCAGCCATACGAAGAAACGTATCAGGTCAGAACCTTGCGCCAAAATCTGGACCAAGATGTCACACTGATCGTTGCCACCAGCGAGAGCTACGATTACCAATCCATCTTCAACACACTGTCGAGTGGGTTACTCTGGGTCTGCCTGACCGCTCTGCCTCTGTCTGTCCTGATTGCCTACCTGCTGAGCCGCAAAGTGTATCAGCGTCTTGATCTATTGTCGGACGAATTAGAGTCCATCGGCGCCACCAATCTTAGCCAACGAGTTCCTTTATCCATTCATGCCGATGAGTTTGATCGTCTGTCAGAAAACATCAACCAGATGCTAGAAAGGATCGAAAACCTCCACACCAATATCGAAGACGTGACAGTAGGTATCGCCCATGACTTAAAAACACCGCTTACCCGATTGGCCAATCAGCTCCAACTGATGGCAATGGATAATGACCACTCAGAGCAACACATCGAGAAAGCCCAAGATCAAGTTGCAGAGATGCTTAAAACGTTTAACAGCTTGCTGCGCCTGAGCGAAATTGAATCGGGCAAACGTAAAGCGCATTTCACCCCCATCAAATTGTCCGAGCTTGTTGAGGATCTGGTGGAGAGCTATCAGCCTGTCTTTGAAGATCATCACTTACAGCTCACCAGTGCTATCGTGCCCGGAATAATGCTTTCTGGGGATAATGAACTGCTGAATCAGATGATCATTAATCTGTTTGAGAACAACCTCAAGTACAGCCAAGAAAATGGCCAGATATGGGTGCACTTACAGCCTTCTGAATCAGGTTTAACTCTGCAACTGGGAGACGATGGCCCGGGTATCGCCTCTCAGCACCAAGCAAGAATTTTCGAACGCTTCTACACCGCCGACACCAGCCGAAGTAACGCCAGCAATGGTCTCGGGTTGAGCTTGGTTCAGAGTATCGCTCATCTTCATGGCGCCTCAGTTACTTTGTTACCCGACACTCAAGGGACAGTGTTTAATATTCAGTTTTTCACTAACCATACAAATTTGTAAGGTTAGCTGCCCTGATATGTAAACCGCGCTAGCACGCCAGATACATATACTCCTTTCAAGCCTTATGGAAAGGAGTATTGGCCATGCCATTGAATTACAAGTTATCGGTAATACTGTTACTGAACGTATTACTGACGGCTGCTTGTCAGAGCTCAGAGGATGAACAAGCAAACGAGGGCACGCTATCAACGAACACCCATCAAAACTGGCATTGCCAGAATTCCGATACCTCGCACCAAGTGCGTTTTCTGAATCAATCAACGTTTGGCGCAAACCGCACCGATGTGGCCCGTTTATGCCAGCTTGGGCAGTCGCAGTGGTTCCTAAATCAGCTCGATGAGCGCCCAAGTTATCTGATGCCCTATGTTCAGACTGAACTGGCACAAGCCGACCGAGAGTCAGAAGACGAGTTGAGCGCTTTTGTGTTTGAATCGCCTACGTTTGGTTTCTGGACGAATGCGATTGCAGGCAATGATCAGCTTCGACAGCGCATGGCCTTTGCGCTGTCTGAGATTTTTGTCATTTCGACGAAAGGGGGCGAGGTGCTGGCTGAAACGCCAACCGCAATTGCCCGCTATCAGGATTTGCTGATTAAACACGCTTTCGGCAACTATCGAACGCTCTTGGACGACATTACTTATTCAGCCACCATGGGCTACTACCTAACGTATATAGGCAGCAAAAAAGCCGACCCAGCAACGGGGAGAGTTCCAGACGAAAACTATGCTCGTGAGCTATTGCAACTGTTCAGTATTGGCGTCACTTTACTCAATCAGGATGGGACGCAAAAAACTGACAGTCAGGGAAAGCCTGTTGAAGCCTACAACAATCAGGATATTACCGGCCTAGCCAAAGTGTTTACGGGCTTTGACCTCGACGTGCCAGCAGCGCTCGATGAAGATGAACGCCACGATGCATGGATGGACGCCGCGCTCAAACCCATGGTCATCCGCACTGGGGATCACTCTCGGGTAGAAAAACACTTTCTAGGTAAGACTCTCGCGGCCAATACTCCCGCCAGACAAACGATTCAGCAAGCACTCGATCATATCTTCGCTCACCCGAATGTCGCACCATTTTTCAGTACTCAACTGATCAAAAGATTGACCTCCAGTAACCCATCCCCAGCTTACGTTAAGCGGGTTGCCGACAGCTTTGATGCGGGTTGGTACACCTTACCCAATGGGCAAGTTGTCGGCACTCGGCAACGTGGCGACTTAGGAGCAACGTTGGCGGCTATCTTATTTGAACCTGAAACACGCCAAGATCCTGCTTCTCAATATGGCAAACTGAGGGAGCCCATACTCACTTTCACGCAATGGGCACGCGCTTTCGAGATAAGAAAAGTCACTCCTCAATTTAAGCTCGATCTCTGGTCAACCGACAGTGCAGACGCGCTCTCTCAACACCCCTATCGTTCACCTTCGGTATTTAACTATTTCCGCCCCGGCTACGTTCCTCCGGGCAGTCACAGTGCCGATATGGGCTTAACCGCTCCTGAAATGCAACTTATTAATGCTTCTAGCCTTCCCGGTTACAGCAATTTTCTCACTCATTTTATTTTCAACAATATGGTGGAGGAAGATATTGACGACGCACAGGCTGAGCTGGCTGAAGAAGGCAAAAGAGTCAGCCGCTCACAAGTAAAACAGAGCTTTCACGCTCGCTATCAATACGAGTATCAACTTGCTCGCCACCCCGACAAACTGGTCCAACACTTAGACCTGCTTCTGACTGGTAACCGCCTGTCGACCGATACTAAGCGCTCTATTGCCACCAGCATCAACGAACTCGACTCAAACGAGGATCGCTTACTGCGAGTCCAGCTTGCCATCCTGATGGTCATGACGTCACCGGACTACCTATTTCAGTACTGAGGAGTAACGGATTATGAACCGTAGAAAATTCTTAAAAGGCGGTATAGCAGCAGCGACTATGACCCCATGTATGGCTTCATTTGCTGGGCTACTGTCGTCACTAAACAGCTCAGTGGCAAAAGCTGACACGCCCAGCGAGTACAAAGCCTTAGTATGTCTGTTCCTCTACGGGGGAATGGATAACCACGATACTGTGATTCCTTACGACGCAACAAACTATGAGCGATGGGCCAAAGTACGTCGACCTTTACTGAGCAGCAAAACGAAACGTGCCAGAGAAGATCTTAAGCGACTCAGCGGTACTGAAGGCCAGCAGCAATATGCGCTCCCCCCAGAATTATCCGGTATTCACTCGCTATACGAGCAAGGACATGCCGCGGTGATTGCCAACGTGGGCCCTTTGACTCGACCTACCAATGCCAGCAACTATGACAGCGTTCCAAACATTCAACCTGCTCGGTTGTTTTCTCACAATGATCAGCAATCTACATGGATGTCGGGACTTCCAGAAGGTGCTCGCTACGGATGGGGAGGCCGCCTTAGTGATGCTCTAGCTCGAAGTGGTCACTCGCCAGACACGCCATTCAATAACATTTCAACTGGGTCTGGTGAGCTGTTGTTAACCGGAGCCCGCAGCTACCCCTATCGAGTTGAGGGCGGGCAAGCAAGGCAACCTTACATACTGGAAGAAGCCGAAGGCGAACTGAGAAGTCACCTTCTGCGACATTTTCGTTCTTCCCACTATGTTTCATCAAACCCCATTCAACAGGATCTAGCTCGTAAAATGATGCAATCCTTTGATGCCAACCAAAGCTACAACCGTGCCACTGGTGGTGTCCGCATTGCGACTAAATTCCCTGATACAGAGCTGGGCAGTCAGCTTTGGAGCGTTGCCAATACGATGGCTGCGCGGCGTCAACTGGGTGTGGCGCGCCAGATATTTTCGGTAGATTTGGGGGGCTTTGATACTCACTCCAATCAAGCGACAACCCTGCCACAGTTACAACAGCAAATGAGTGCAGCGATCACCTCATTTTATTCCGCACTGCAAGAGCTCGGGCTGGAGAATCAAGTCACCCTATTTACGGCCTCAGATTTTGGTCGAACCTTGGCCGTCAATGACGACGGCACGGACCACGGCTGGGGCGGACATCACTTTGTGATTGGTGGCGCGGTGCAAGGTCGTCAAATCATCGGGGCTATGCCACCTCCGACGTTCGGACATAACCAAGATGCGGGCAACGGCAGGCTAATTCCAACGACTTCCGTTGACCAGTACGCTGCGGCGCTCGGAAGTTGGTGGGGAGCATCGGACAGCGCGCTATCAGAGATTTTCCCTAACCTGAAAAACTTTACGAAGATTAACGGCTTATTTAAGAGTTAAAGTGCCCAGTAAAGGTCATTTGAGCAAGACAGCCCTGCTGTTTTGGGTTGTCTTGCAATTCAAACTTCCAGCCATAACTCTGGCAGATACGGTTAACAATCAACAACCCTAAACCGTGCTCCGTTTCAGGCTTATCACTCAAGCCCGGCCCAGTATCGGTCACTTTTATCGAGTGTGAATCAATGGCAACGCTAATCTCGCCCTGCTCGGTAAACCTCAGCGCGTTTTCAATCAGGTTTTTTAAGACCATATTCAAGACACTCATCGGCAGGTTTATCTGACATCCGGTTGCAATCTCCAGAGTCAGTTCAACGCCCGGCTGAAGCTTTTGTCGATAACGCTCCATCACAATATCTTTCTCAACCACATCGAAATACTGATCGTTGCGATTGGCGTTTTCCTGCTTAACGATGTTAAGCAGCACTTCCACCGTTTCCTGCATTCCGGTTGCCGCTTTCAGAATGCGCTCTCGCTGCTTCGCCTGAAAATCGGTATCGGATTTCATGTTTTGCAAGTTTGCGGCACCAAGCACCACTGAAATGGGTGTTTTTAATTCATGACTGGCGTATTTGGCGAACATCAGCTCCTGCTTTGCTAAGCTCTCTTTCTTCTGTTTGTAGCCGTTAAGATGACGAGTCAGTTGCTTGATCTCATCGATCGCCTGTTCTGGTACATCAAAATCTTGATCCTTTTTCTCTGCTAATTGGTCAGACAAGGTCGAAATGGGCGACATCAACCCATCAAATACGCGTTTCAGAGATGCTCTCAGCACTAACAGTAAAAAAAACATCAGCAGCATTGAAATACCCATCAGCGTATCCCAATTATCATCACCAAAGTCGAGGGCAAAAGAATCAATAGCAAGATAGGTCGGAATCACCGCCCCTTGATATTCAAACTCAAAGTAAAACGCGACGTTACCGTGAAGGTCATAGGAATCTAATAGAAAGTCGGGAACATTCGGCTTGATATCCCGCTTGAGTTCATTGATGTGGTAATCGCGTTTAACCTGATTCGGCGCGAAAGGCTTCATTCTTTTCACCGCGTCACTCAGATAGCTTTCTCCATAATAGGCAATCACATGCTTGCTGAGATAGGACATAGGCACCTGTTCCAGCTGATAGTGCTTTATCGCAACTTGCTGAAAAGAGCGGAGGTGGTCTTCAAGCTGTTCCTCTTCTTGTAGTACCAAACCAATCGAGAACGCAAAAAAGACCAAAAATGATGTGGTCAGCGCAATCGCTGAGAAATTAAACAGCAAACGAAGTTTGACATCTTCTATGGAGTTGCCGCGCGGTTTTCTGAACCATTTTTTAATCGACATGATCGGTCACCAATTTGAAACCAAATTTTGGCACTGTTACCAGCATGGGGTAATCGAATGGCTTATCGAGGGCATTCCTCAGCAGATAAATGTGACTGCGCAAGATGTCTTTGTCTGGCGCGTCTTCCCCCCACAATTGCTGAATCAACGAGTCACGAGATACTACTTCGCCTTTGGCTTTCACCAGCATCAGCAAGATTTGATAGGTGGCGGGCGTCAGGTCAAGCTCGACATCAAGACGGGTCACTCTATGGGTCTTTTCTTCAATCGACAAATCGCCGTAGTTTAGGCGTGTACGGGTAACGTTGCCTTTATAACGCTTAATCAACGATATCAACCGGACTTCCAACTCTGGAAACTGAAATGGTTTACTGACGAAGTCATCGACTCCAGATTCAAATCCAGCCAGCAAGTCTTGCTGCCCATTGAGTGCGGTCAGCATCAAAATCGGCGTAGTGATTCCATTCTCTCTCAACTCTTTAGCAACTTGCATCCCATCTTTTTTCGGCATCATCACATCAAGAATAATCGCGTCAAACTCATGTTTTAATGCAAGATTAAGCCCTAATAAGCCGTTATTGGCAAAATCGACTTCAGCCCCTTTCACTTCGAGAAAATCAGCCAGAATCCCCTGCAACTCCTCGTTATCTTCGACGACCAGAATTCGACTACCTACTAACATATCCAGCTCCGATGATGGTGTTTCATTCATGGTGAAATCGCTCTTGTCGAAAAAATGTCAAATTGAGTGTGAAAGAGAATCTCAGTGCTGTCGAATACATTTCGACAAAAAGTCGACATCCCCAAATTCAGACTTTCTGTCATAGAACACGGGGAGACCACCATGAACATAAAACTTTCGATTCTCGCCCTCGCAGGCATTCTCATTACCGGACCCGCTCTCGCCATTGAGTTGATTGGTCAGGTGCAAAGCAAACACAGACAAAGCATCGTTGCTGAAGTCGACGGTGTGGTGGAGTCTGCACTGCTCGAACCGGGTGACTTAATTGGCAAAAATCAGATTCTAGCCAGAATCAAAGTGCAGGATTTTCGCTTTGAAGTAGCTAAAAAGAAAGCCAGCCTAGAGTTAGCCCAAGCCAATCTGCAACTGACTAAAGCCACGTTTGAACGTTATCAGGAGCTGGTCAGCAAAAAGAGCCTATCTGCCAACGAGTTGGATATCGCCAAAGCGGAATACCTCAATGCCAGAGCCAATGTCGATCTGGCTAAGATCGAGCTTGAAGAAGCGGAACAAGACCTAAGTGACACCAAAATAACGTCAAACATCGAAGGTTTTGTCGTCAGCCGTAGCGCAGAATCTGGTGATTGGGTCAATCAGGGCGACCTACTCTATCAACTGGTCAATATTGATACCTTGACCATACGCCTGCTTGCCAGTGAGCACGATATGAAGGCGCTCAATGTCGGGCAACCCATTGAACTCTGGACCGAAACCGCGCCAGACAACCGTATTCAATCCACCATTAAACGCATCGGGGTGGAAATGGATACCGAAACCCGCGCCTATCCGATTGAGATTGAAGTCGACAATCCGGGTTTCCACCTCAAGCCAGGCATGTCTGTCTACGCAACGACTTCACTTCCATCAAACTCAATCAGCGCTAACGCGCAAGATTAAGATCGGGAGGAACAATGGAATCACTGATTGCTTACTTTGCCACGCGCCAGTTTTTAGCCCGTATCATTACTATCATGGTGATGCTGGCCGGAGCCGCTTCTCTCTATACTCTTAAACTTCAAGAGTACCCTGATATCGCTTTTGATTCAGCGGACATAGAAACCTTTTACCCAGGCTCCACCGCTCAGGATGTTGAGCTCAACATTACCAATCCGATAGAAAAAGAACTGCGTAGTGTTGAAGGTATCAAGTATTTTTCCTCTCAGTCGACAGATGGTGTGTCGGCGATTGAAGTAGAATTCTTACCCGGCGAAGACGCTGCCCGCATTCTGCGCGACATTCAACAGGCAGTTGATCGAGTAGAAGGGTTACCGGAAGACATCACCAATCCTCCGGTCGTCACTCAGATGCAAACATCCTCACTCGATATATTGCGCTTTGGTGTTGAATTATCGAACCCAGAAGACGATGAGGCGCAGCTACAGAATTACGCTTACCAGCTAGAAAAGAGCCTCAACAATGTGTCCGGCGTCGGTAAAGTGACAATGTTTGGCTATAACGAGCGTGAATTCTGGGTTCAGATTGATCCTGAAAAATCCAGTCGCTATCAGGTGACGTTTGACGATCTCAGTCAGGCTGTAGAGCTGCACAACCTGTCCCAATCCGGTGGTGTGGTGGAGTCTTGGAGTCGAGAGCAAAAAATCGTCACCATGACACAAGTACAAACCGCGCAAGACATCAGCGATATCGTAGTCAAAAGCCTCAGCAACGGCACCATAGTCAAAGTTGGGGATGTCGCTACTGTGGTCGATACCTTTGCCAAGGCCACGCAGAAGGGTACAGTCAACGGCTCAGATGCGATTATTTTCTCCGTCACTAACAGCAGCAATGCCGATATCATTGCGACGGTTGAAAACGTCAAAGCACTGTTAGAGAAAGAGCAAACGCATCTTAACGGTCAGTTCCAGTTCGAGATCAGTGAGAACATTGCCGATGACATGAACGATAAATTTTCGATTGTCGCCACCAATGGCGGGATCGGACTGGTGTTGGTTTTACTCGTCTTAAGCCTGATTCTTAAGCGTCAAATCGCGTTCTGGGTGTCGGTGTCGATTCCATTCTGTGTGTTTGGCGTGATGATGGTGTTGCCTGTCATCGGGCTTAACTTAGACAGCATCACGTTGGCCGCACTGCTGTTGGTTGTCGGCATTATTGTCGATGACTCCGTCGTGGTGGCAGAAAGTATTTATCAGGAAAGAGAAAAAGGGAAAAAAGGCGTCGAGGCCGCAATCTCAGGCACCAAAAAGGTAATGAAGCCCATCATTGCCAGCTTAACCACAACCGCTCTGGTCTTTATCCCGATGGCCTTTATCCCCGGCGTGATGGGTAAAGCGGTCTTGGTGATTCCAATCACCGTGATTGCAGCGCTGCTGTTTTCCATGGCGGAATGTACCTTTACCCTGCCCGCGCATTTATCTGGCTCATTAGAAAGTAAAAAAGGCAATGACAAACCTGACCGCTTCGCCGCTATCAGCGTATTTTACACCGCACTTCTCACACGTTGTCTGAAATTCAAGAAAACGGTCTTGCTTGTGGCCATTGTGTGCTGTGTTGGCTCACTGGGGTTAATCAGCACCTTGAAGCTCGATATTTTCCCTTCGGAATCAGCGAAATACATCGAGATTTATACAGAAATCGAACCGGGCACACCTCTCGACAAAGTGCGTGAAGCCCACAGCGCCGTTGAGCAAGCCATTACTTCTCTGCCTGACAGCGAACTGGTTTCCTGGGATATGACCTACGAAACACCAGTCAGTGAAGGCGTTGTCACACTGACCAGCTATGATCAGCGCGAGCGCAGTGCAGCTCAGATCATTGAAGATCTCAATCATCAGTTGGAAATGAAGAAAAAGGACTTGTTCGTTAAATTCTCTATTGATGCAGGCGGGCCACCTCCGGGAGAGCCGGTCGAAATCCGTGTTCTTGGCGGAACCACCAGTGAACGTGATCAGGCCGTCGAACTGGTCAGCCAATGGCTGGAGCTACAAAACGGCGTTGCAGACATCACCAATAACGAAGCCCTCAAAGATCCGCAGCTAAATATAGTGCCGCAATACGACTGGCTCGCGACCTACAATCTGACCGTGTCTGACTTAGCCAACACACTGCGCCTAGCATTTGATGGTGATAGCGTGACATCAACTTGGCTCGGCGATCAGGAAGTCGACATCCGACTTTTACTTGATGCTCCATATCGAGATATAGAAAAGTTGAGTACGACCAAAATCTACACCTCGGATGGTGACCGAGTTCCACTCAGCCGATTGGCGACGGTTGAGCAGATTGAGGCACCGCGATTGATCAAGCACTACAATGGTGAACGTGAAGTCACGGTCACTGCGCAAATCACCAGTGACGACGTCAGCCCACTCGCGCTCTCGAATCAGCTTTTGAGTGACCTCAATGGCAAATACGCGTCGAGCATCACAATTGATGTCGGTGGTGAAGCGGAAAGCACCAACGAAACCATGAGTGGCTTTGTTGTCGCCTTCCCCGCAGCGATTGTCGCGATCTATTTCGTCTTAGCGATCATGTTCAATTCACTGCTACAGCCATTGTTGGTGATGTCGGTGATCCCTTTTGCCGTCGTTGCAGCGTTAATGGCGTTGGTGGTTCACCTGCAACCTCTGTCTATGTTCGCTTTGATCGGAGTACTGGGCATGACAGGCGTCGTGGTTAATAACTCGTTGGTTCTGATTAATCGCATCAACGAACTCAGAGCGGAAGGGCTTGCGGCTCTTAATGCAGTGGTTGAAGCGTCAGTGAGTCGACTGCGCCCGATTTTGCTCACCTCCATCACCACGGTAGCGGGCCTATTACCATTGGCGTATGGCCTGGGCGGAACCGATGTTTACATGGGACCAATGTCACTCACTCTCGGCTATGGCTTGTTGTTCTCGTTGCCCGTGGTATTGATTGTTGTTCCAGCGCTCTACGCGTTATGTTTCGCTCGAAAGCAAACCCTCGCAGAACAATGAGGTAACCAAGAAAATAACTAAGAATAAGGCTCACTTTGACCACTGCCATGGGGCTCAGGCTGAATATCTTCAGCTGGGCTAGTCTCAAAGTGAGCCGCTTTACACGCTAAATAAAGTCATTCAAAAATTTCGAATGTCTCGCTCGAAGAGAATGGATTTTTTCTCACTTCGGTTAAACCTAAACTTCGTTGCAACAGACACAAAGGCTCGATTGAATCCAGCCTGACTAGACAGAGAAACATGATTATGACGAATACACTTGTTCTTAAATCCAGCATTCTGGGCCCTCACTCTCAATCAAACCAGCTGATCGATCACGCTCTTGAAGGCAAATCGGGCATTATTGAGCGCGACCTAGCCGCAACACCTGTACCTATACTTGATATGAATGTCGCAACAGCACTGCGCAGTGACGGCAATGACCTATCAGATGAACTTAAAGCGGTACTAGAGCTATCTAACCAACTGATTGATGAGCTAAAAGCAGCAGATACCATTGTCATCGGTGCACCTATGTACAACTTCATGGTACCGACTCAGCTTAAAAACTGGTTTGACCTAATTGCTCGTGCTGGCGTGACCTTCTCTTACACTGAGAAAGGCCCGGTTGGCTTAATCGAAAACAAGAAAGTGATCGTCGTGACTACTCGTGGTGGCTTGCACAAAGACTCGCCACGTAACTCCATCGAAAGCTACCTGACGACAATGCTAGGTTTCATTGGCATTACCAATGTTGAGTTTGTCTACGCAGAAGCCCTGAACATGGGTGAAGATGCCGCAGCTGTGGCGCGTGAAGATGCACTAAAGCAGTTGGATGAATTGGTTTAACCCGATTCAGTAAAGCCCTCGGAACACCGAGGGCTTTTTGTTTATTCATCTAATGGCAAATCCGCCATTTGTTGTAATGAGTACGCGGTAATCGGGTCAATATCTTTCACCAACTCCTCCACCTGCTCAATCGCTTCAACCGAAGAGCTCGCCTTACGGTAACTTAAGTAGATAGGTCGGTGCCAGTCCTCAACACCCACCACTTTAAATAGCTGCCCGCTGGCAATAAATGGTTCCACTAGCGACGCAGGTAAGTAAGCACTTCCTCCTTTTTCAAGGATGAAATCCATTGCAATACGTGCAGTCGAGGTTCTCAAATAAGGTGCTGGAATTTTCGGATGTCGCTCAGCATGTTCAGACGCAAACTTGGTTCCCCAATCAACATAAGCATACTTATCCTCAAATACACTCTCTAGCGTATGCTCTTCTGTTGAAACCAGAACCAAAACGATATCGGCAACCTTTTTACAGTGCAGTTCGTCCGCTTTAATCTGGTCAAACGCGAACGCCATATCCAGTGTTCTCTCCTGCAAGCTGCGATTCAGCGCTTCTCGCCCCATCACTTCCGCCATAAACCCGTAACCACCAAACGAATCCGTCACAATGCTCAGGCAATTCTGCAAATACGCATCCCAGACATTCGGCGTTCCGCCCATCGTCAGTTGTAACGCTTTACCACTTTCCAAAGACAACTCCAACTTTGCTTGTTGAAGGGTCGCCACCATGACTTCGGCGTAACTCACCAAACGTTCACCAGACGACGTCAGTTTGATATTGTTCCTGTCACGAATAAACAACTGGGTATCAAAATAGCTTTCCAGTTGCTTAATTCGCGCACTCACAGCCGCCTGAGTGATGTATAGGTTCTCCGCCGCACGCCCGAAGTGACGCACATTGGCCAGTTCTAAAAATGTTTTGAAGACTTTGACGTCCATCGAAATACCTCAGTAAAGAGCATTAAAGGATAACAATAATGGGTTTCACTTATTTTCCCGTTAAACAAACTGTTATCTAACCTTCATAAAAGTGTTTAATTGAGACGATAAAAAGGTTTTGTTTTTCTTTTGTTAAATTTACGCCTACTTTTCGTTTTAGTTCAACCAAGTAGGTTTATAGAGGCTACCAAAATGTCTGACACTCTATTTCGTCACGGCAAAAAACGTTTTTATGACAACACCAAATTCCCACGTGGCTTTGCCAAGTCCGGGGATTTTACGCTTGCAGAAGAGGAAATCCTAACGCTTTATGGGGATACGATGCAGGGTTTGGAGATGCGGATACTTGAACCGGAAAATGCCGAGGAAAAGCACTTCATTAAGGTGATAGAAAATCCAGGTAAAGCGAAATCAAAACTGGAGCGAGTCTGGCTGAAGTATGTGCAGTTAGCGCGTGGTCGTAAGCGTTTTCATACCCTTAATGGTCGCAATAAGCCAGACGCCATTGAAGACTATTCTGAAGATGTTAGCTTGGCCGAAGAAGATTAGTAACAAAGACAAAGCCCCGTATCACGGGGCTTTTCATATCGCGAATGCATTACTTCGCTAGGGTCGCGACTTTCTTCAGAAAAGTATCACGCAGATGCTCCTGATCGTACTCCAGATGATAGGTATTGTGGAAACCGATCTTAAGCTCAACGCCGTTACCACGTAGATACACACTGTATCCGTCATAGTCCGAGAAGGCTTCTACCCCTTCATACATCTTGCCGTATTCAGTCGGCGTCCCGTTTGCCATCACCGTCTCATACGCGTGAAGTACTTTGGTCGGATCGAGTTCGTTTTTCATCACTTGCACTCCGTGTTTATACCTCTTAAGTATGAGTAGCACGTCTATTTTTCGCCATAACAGACTTTGAGCAAGGTCAAAAGTTAGGCAACTTTTCTTTCACTGTATACCCCAAAAACATTCATCGCCCGCATGAACAGTTAGATGAATTATTTGTAATGTTCAGGTCAGAAGGGATTTAGTTCCGTCACGTAATCTTGTTTGGGTCAACACAACATCCCTTACAGATCGAGGATTACACTATGTTTAAATCATCCATTGCTTTCATTTGCCTTTCACTCACTATGATAACGCCAGCGATGGCAAGCGAGAGCCAAAGCGGTCCAGCCCTCAGCGCAGTCGAAGCACTGCAACAAATCAAACGTGAATACCCAGCCAAATATGAGTACATCGCTTTGGCAGTCGATGAAAATGGTAAAGATCAATACATTGCTCAAGTCGAAGAAGCCAATCCACCACAATTGGTCAAACTCGACGGTCAGGGTGGTGCAAGCCAAGTCGTCGACACCAGCTCAACCAAATACAGCCTTTTGGACGTGCTGACATTTGTTGAGAACAACTTTCGTGGACAGGTTGGCGAAGCGTTTAAAGAATATCAGCCGGTCGGTGTCGTTTATCAAGTGATGCTGATGGACAAAGCTTACGCTGAGGAAGCAACGATGCTGCAGATCGACGGCAACACTCTAAAAGTCACCTCCATTTACCAAGAGTCCTTTGAAGACATGGAAATGTATGACGAGGATGTCGAAATGCACAACATGGCAGAACTATAATTTAAGATTATCTCATCATCAGCGTATATTAAGTCGATGATATCTAACGCCCTGGCCATCGTCAGGGCAAAGCAGTGGGTATATCCATAGATGAAACTATTACTCGTTGAAGACAATCAGGAGCAGGCTGACTTTTTGCGTCAGAGCTTTAGCCAAAGCGGTCATCAGATAGACGTTGTCGAGAATGGCAAACTGGGCCTGATCAGTGTCATGCAGTCTGACTACGACGTCATCATCACCGACCGTATGATGCCGGAAGTTGATGGCTTACAAATGGTGAAAGCGATTCGCTCCAGTGGTAAAGAGACACCTATCCTAATCCTCAGCGCTTTGGACAGTGTCGAAGAACGCGTCAACGGGCTGCGCAACGGCTGCGACGATTATTTGGTCAAGCCGTTCGCCTTTTCAGAGCTACTGGCTAGGGTTGAGCTACTTGCCTTAAGAGCGAATAGCAACTCTGACAAAACCGATAGCCAGGTTTTAGTGATTGACGATTTGGAGTTGGATCTGTTGTCCCGTCAGGCCAAGCGCGGCGACACTGTGATTAGCTTTAACAATCGCGAATTTCAGATCCTCCAGTACCTGATGAACAATGCAGGAAGAGTCATCACCAGAACCATGTTGCTGGAAAAAGTCTGGAGCTTCAGTTTTGACCCGCAAACCAATGTCATAGATGTTCATATCAGCCGTCTGAGAAAGAAAATCGACCTTGATGGCCACACACCTCTACTCCACACCGTGCGCGGCGCGGGCTACATTCTTCAGGTAAAAAACGATGTTCCTGACTGATCCATTTAAGAAATTTCTCTCATTTTATGGCGTTCTGGTGATGGCCGGAATTCTGATCATCTTGTTTGCCAAAAAAGAGCTCAGCAACTGGGTGCTGGATGTAGGTGCCTACCCTTTACTGGAGTCAGAAGCCAGAATGGTCGAAGACCTATGGTATGACGACGGGCAGTCTATCGTGCTCAAAGAACTGGTTCGGCAAGAGAGCAACCCCCTGTTTTATTATCAGCTTGGTCCAGTAGTCAGTAATGAGCAACTCAGCAACACACTCGGTGAAGAGTTGATCCCTGAAGGTTGGGATGTAGCTAAAGGTGAAGCCTCTCTGCTCGATGATCTCGGTATGCTGCCAGATGATGAAGACGCCGACGCGCTCTCATTATCGGATGTCCGTTTTAGTATCACTTTCAGTGGTTTAGACGATGCTGAAGCCGAAAGGAAAATGATCGAACTGCTGCAAAGCGACCCTGAAATTGAGCAGCCAGAACTCGCTCATCCGATCAACAATGACACGACAATCATGTTACTGCTGCCTAACCAGTCCCAGTGGCAAGTCATGTATATCTCGCTGAATTTGGACTACTTCGACTCCTTTACCAACACGATCAATTTGCTGCTGATGAGCATAGGGGCCGTCCTGATTGTGGGTTATCTGATCACCATGCTGATGTTGCGTAACATCAAAGCGCGCCTTACCGACATCAATACCACCAGCCACAAAATTCAGCAGACCAACAGTCTCAATCAGCGGATTGAAATCAATCAGCTCAGTGGGCCATTAGCAGAAACCAGCCAACAGATTAACCTGATGCTGGATAGCATTGAAGAGCAGGTCAACACCACTCGTGAGCAGGCCAATAACATTGCCCATGATTTACGCACTCCGATTACAGCGGTGTACAACAAAGTGCAAAGGTTAGCGGCTGAAAGCCCTCAGTTGGTTGATTTGGAAGTCACACTAGGAAAACTGGTCCACACCTTTAATACGCTGCTGCGAATCAACCGTCTTGAACGAGGTAGCGAAACACTCGACCTTCAGACCAATCACCTCAGTACCGTCATCAACAGTGTTCACGAGCTGTATGAACCGGTCATGGAAGAAAAACAACTCAACCTGACGCTAAACCTAGGGCATGATTTACAAGTCATGGCTAACGATGAGCTGCTGTTTCAGGTGTTGTGTAACCTGATCGATAACGCCGCCAAATTCTCCCCAACAGGAGGAGCGATTGAAATCAACACTAATGCCGACAATGATCACATCGTACTGACCATTGCCGATCAGGGTGGCGGCGTGGAAACGCAAAGCTTAACTAAGCTCGGTCAGAAGTTCTTCAGACAGGAAGCCAGCCGCTCAACAGAAGGCAATGGATTAGGGCTAAGTTTCGTCACCAGTGCCGTAGAAAAGATGTCCGGCGAAGTTAAGTTCAGTAACACGACTCTCAACCACCAGAGGGGGCTGAGGGTGGAGGTTAGGTTGAAGAAATCTTAGTCAGAGATAAAAGGGAGCTTCAAACAGCTCCCTTTTCTATTACGCCCAGAACGTAATGGCGATAAAGGTAAGTGCGACAATACACGCGATATTGAGGATCAGGCCGACGCGCATCATTTCACTTTGCTGAACATGCCCGGAGCCAAACACAATGGCATTAGGCGGGGTGGCAACGGGCAACATAAAGGCACAAGATGCCGCCACGGCGATCAATACAGACAACACCACTGGCGATAATCCAAATGCTTCTGCCACGCTGGCAAATACAGGGATAAGCAGCGCTGCACTGGCGGTGTTACTGGCAAACTCCGTTAGGAAGACCACAAATACAGCGATCACCGCAACGATGAAGAAGATGCCTAGGTGTGAAATCAACTCACTCAAGCCGTTGGCTAAGAAAACGCTGGTACCGGTTGCTTTAAGCACGTTGCTCAGACAGATACCACCACCAAACAACAGTAATACGCCCCAGTCAGCCGTCTTCTCGATGTCTTTCCAGTGCACCACGCGGGCAAAGTTAACCGCGACAATCGCACCCAAAGCGACAACTGTATCGAACTTAGCATACCCGCCAATCAACGCATTGATTGGCTTACTGAAAATCCACAGGCAAACCGTTACAGCAAAAATACCCAAGGTGACAATTTTGCCTTTGTCCCAGTTTACTGGTTCATTGTTAAGTTCAAACTGACCTTTCAGGTCTGGCTTAAGCACCATAAACAGCACAGCGACAGCGATGGGCAGCAAGGTGATGGCAGTCGGCAGGCCAAAGCTCATCCAGTCTGTAAAGCTCAGACCTACTTCTGCTGCTGCAATGGCATTTGGTGGGCTACCAACGATGGTCGCGATACCACCGATACTGGCGCTGTAAGCGATCCCGAGCAGGACAAACACGTAAGTTTTGTGGCCACTTTCGGAGTTCACTTTGCTCAAGACACCCATCACTAACGGCAACATCATCGCAGTGGTCGCGGTATTACTGATCCACATTGACAGCGCTGCAGTCACACCAAACAGCATAAAGACCGCGACACTCATCTTTCCTTTAGCGATGAGCAACACTTTATCGGCTATGACTTTGTCTAGCCCCTGACGGTGCATCGCTGCAGCCAATGCAAAACCGCCAAGAAACAGAAAGATGATGGAATTAGCAAAATTGTTTAAGGCCGTTTGAGTATCAAACACACCAAACAAAACGGCCATAACAGGCACCAAAATAGCGGTAACGGTTACGTGCAGCGCTTCAGTGAGCCAGAGAATGGCGATAAACGTTAACATGCTCAGACCAAGAACGACCTGAGGTTCGAAGGGCAGTGTAAAGTAGAGGGTCGCGAATAAGGCGACATTGGCGAGAACAATCAGGCTGTTGCGGTTTAACAGCCACTCCCGAGTGTTTGTGGGCAATGGAACACTATCATTTCTATTCATTATTATATTTCCTCATGAGGGCCAGATGGCAATGCAAATGGTCCCACATAAGCTCATGAGGAAATATTTTTCATTTCGAAATTGTTAACCATATCAAAAACGTGGTTAACTCTGTTAACACAATGAAATAACTGGAGTTTTATTTATAACCAATTTGTCTATTACGCAATCAACTCATCAAAACTTTGCATGACTTGAGGGCATTTCATTACTCGCCCATGGCCTTGTCCCTGAGTCGCGACCAAGGTGACATTTTCCATATCCTGTGCCGCTTTCTGCGATACAGAGAACTTAGCAAATTTATCCCCTTCGTCATGCACTATGATGGTTTTCGACTGGCGTAATTTCAGTTTGTTGTATGGGTCAATCGACTGAATCGGGTAGCGGTATTGCTCCTCCACTTCAGAGACTACCGCACTAAACAAACGCATTGAGTAGCCTGAGCGAGCGACGCTGCCAAACAGGTTATCAAGGTAATCCAATACTGGCGCGATAAGCAGTAACGGCTTGTCGACCAGTTTCTGATGGTGGCACTCAATCGCTGAAGCAGTTCCCATACTGTGGCCCACTAAACCTGCCACTTCATCAACGCTATCAAGAATTGCCTCCAAACCGTGCACAAACGCCGGAATATGTCCGTATAATCCGCCACTTTCACCATGTCCTGGATGATCATACGCCAGTGCGGTATAGCCCTGTGAAGCGATATGCTCCATCAATGGGAAGAACTGGCTCGCTGTACCAGACCAACCATGAGTGAGCACCCAAACCGGGCCTTGACCGAGTTGATAAGTCTTAAGTGGCCCTTCTTGAGATTGAACTTCGCCCATGACTAAGCCTTCCGGTTGAGCATTCTTTGGCTTAGTTCTCGCTGGCGTCAGCAGCAATTTGCGAGCCGTCTGCTTTGCGTGACTCGGTGCCAGCGTGTGATGCAAGCGTGTCGTCAGGTTAACTAAGCTCTTCTTAACACTGAACTTGTTCGAGGTATTAAAATAAATCTTCTCACTCATGGTCGTTATCCTTTTCGGGTTCGCCTCACTAAAAAGCGAACGACCGTGCTATTTTTAGTTAATTTATTGGCCGAGCCCAGTTCACGTTCAGACTAGTGGCTCAGCCAGCTAATGCTTACTTCCAGCTTGTCATCATGCGTTCAACGCCTTGCCAGAAATGTTGGTAACTCTCGTGCTCTCCGTGAATCGAATAGAACAAGTGAGCACTTAAATACAAACCATACAACTCAAACGTGGCCTGCTTCGGGTCAAGATCTTGGCGAAACTCACCATTTTCTACCCCTTTTGCGACCTGAATTCTCAAGTACTCGACCCAAGTCGCGATGGTTTTTTTCAACGCTTGTTGCGTTGGGTTCGCTTCTGGATTGGTCTCTTTCCATGCATCCAAAAACATGCAGCTGCCCTGAAACGAATGATTCCAACCAAGCCAATTATCCAGCAGGGTACGAATCTTCTGCTCCTGACGAAGGGCACTTTGCTCTCTCGCTGGCGCAATCACTCGTTGGGTAAAAATCAGGTTCGCATGCTCCAAAACCGCGATCTGTAAGTTATCTTTGGAGTTAAAATGGGCAAACAAACCACTTTTCGACATACCGCATTGCTTGGCTAATTCACCGATCGTGAGGCTTTCCAGCCCATTCTCGCTCGCCAATTCAAACGCCTTACTCAGGATATTGTCTCGGGTTACTTTACCTTTGCTCATCATGCTCTCACTTATTCACTCTTGTTATTTTTAGCACGTTCGTACTTTTTTGCAATCTATAAATGTCTCGGTAGTCAGGAATCCAGCCGATAAATGTAATAATTGTAAGGCCTCGACCCGACTCGCAGAATTGGCTCAATATCCAAGGAAACGCCCGAGGAGTTTGACCTGACACCGCTTATCGGCATCCTAAAACTGTTAGCGTAAGTGCAAATTATTCCTTATCCATGTTGCGATGAAAAAAGATAAAATTCACAGCATTGAGCTGGGTCGCATTATCGCTATTTTTGCGATTCTCGCGATGCACTGTCAGATGTTCCTCACCTATTGGCAATATCAAGGCACACCTTGGTTTGGCTACATTTTTAACCAGACGACGCGCTTCGCTGTGCCGCTGTTTTTCCTCATAGCCGGTTACCTGATTCAACCTAAGCTCAGTATCGCACCAATGGAAACACTCAAGCGCTACATAACACCATTATTTAGAATTTTTGTGGTCTGGAGTGTGATATGCCTGCTGATGCCATTCAACTTCGGTGTTTTATTCGAGCATGGCTACCTAGCTGAAAGACAAGGCTATTGGCACTTTCTGGCACAAAATCCGATAAACTCGCTGATGGAAGGAGGCTTGGTGCACTTGTGGTTCTTGCCTGCCTTAATGCTAGCGGCAACTCTGTGTGCGTTCTTCATTCATAAAGACATGCTCGGCTGGATGCTTCCTGTCGCCGCTTTGCTCTACTTATACGGCACGCTAGCAGGCAGCTACCAACTTGTTACTGAGATGTGGGCGCCCTTCTTTACTCGTAACGGCCCATTTTTCAGTACATTGTTGTTTACTGTAGGTTTACTCATTCGCCAGCAAAACCTTTCTGTCACCGCCAGACAAGCCTTGCTCATCGCACTTTCGGGTATGGTGATTCATTTTGGTGAAGCTTACTGGCTATCAGGATTAGGCCATACGTTTAACGAGAACGACTACCTGTTCGGCACTCTACTCTGGAGCCTAGGCTGCTTTCTCTGGCTACTCGCCAAACCAGAACTAGGCAAAGGTTGGGCAATAACATCGCTGTCAAAATATGTGCTGGCAATTTACGTATCGCATCTTCCAATGATTATTTTGATGATGAATATCACCGGGATGGCAGGCATGACTGGGGCAAGCAAAGATGCGGCAGTGTTGATCGGGACTGTTTTCTTAACCCTAACTTTCGTCACCACAATGAGCAAAACACCTCTCAGGCGCTGGCTATTCCGCTAGCCATGCACTGAGTTGGCCTTGTTTTTTCAATCTACAAATGCCTCAATTAAAAAAGAAAAGCTTCAGAATCATCGATTCTGAAGCTCAGTTTTAGGTTAACTCTTTTTCTGGACTCCACGTTAAGCACATCAATTGAAGTGAGTCTTTAAACTGTTGAGTATGCTTACGACGGAGCTTTAGGACATGTCGCTATGTATTACCACCGCAGTAAATACCAATACCTGTTGGGATGCAGATTGGGGAGCTCGGTGCACTACTAACTGCACATCCAGACAGAAACAAAACATAAAATGTAAGAATCACTCTCGCCAAGGAAAACCTCATTCTATTTAGATACGTTTTGTAATTAGTTAATGCAGATTCAATAAAGTTCCATGATGCTAAGCTACTTAGATGCATCCATGGAAATATATAAAAAGTCTCTTATTTAGGTCACACCTAGTTGAAGATCGGCTTAATCAGGGTTTTCTGGCCAAATCTCGCGCCAGAATCAAAGTCAGGCCAAAGACTTGCAAAAACAAACCGATGTTTTTGTACCAAGCGATTTTCTCATTCAAAGCCGCCATGACTTCGGTAATGGTAAGATTTTTCAGATAATAATCATCAATCTGATTGCGATAACCCTGCTGAGCCTGATTAATCTGCATCATTAATGGACTTAGATTTTCACGGCTGATCGGCGGAACACTTCCACCTAGCCAAGCACTAAGTTGGCCTTGAAGCGCGGTTTGTAGCGCATCATCGATCTTATCGTCTCCGACCTGACTCAAGTGCAGCAAAATAGCTTCGCGCTTACGCTCCAACGTTTCGACACTGCTCCAGGCGAGCTGAATCGAATAGATATTTTCGTCTTTCTGCTCTGCCAGAGTCGCGATCTGCGCACTCAACCTATCCAACACCACACTCGACATGACAATCGCAAGAATATTGAGGACTAGGCCAACCAGTACCAGAGACCAAGCGGGCGGAACTTTGAAAGGCATTACCATAATTTTCCAAAAGGCAGATACACGAGGTTAAGGACAATAAGCACCGCCATAACCAGAAAGGTCAACTTCATACCAGTAATTCGACCTTTGAGCTTCTCAGCCAATACCGCCTTAGCATGCATGAGTCGGCCAATGACAAATACAGCCCCAGCCAGATGGATCATCCAAGGGCTGGCACCGTTAAATTCAACCATCGCCATTAAGAACAAAGTGATTGGGATATAGTCCATCGCATTGCCCTGTGCACTGCGAGCAACCTGAAGGGCATTCACTCCACCATCTGCATAGGCAACTTTGGCACTGCGACGCTGTTTGATTACCTGTATCGACAGCCATATCATCAATGCGGCTAATATCGACGCGTAAAGCGCTGTAATCATAAGTATTTCTCCTTGTTACTCTGATTATTGTAGAGAATAATTTCAGAAGTTATGGAGAAAATCCATTAAAAAGCCCCACTTATGAGTGGGGCAAACAAACTCGAGTCTGGATTATTAACAGCAATTAGTGCCGCAACCTGAGTTGGCAATGCAATCTTCACCTTTACCTAGGAAAGTCTGATCAGACAGGTAAAAGCCGGTAAATGCTTCTTCAAAGTTTTCTGCGACGGTTTTTTCCACCAAACCAGACTCCAGAATCTTGTTCTGCCATGCCTGAACTTTTGGTAAACCTTCCAACATGTCAAAACAGGTACGAGACTTGATAATGTGCGCTCGATGCAACAGCGGCAGCCAAGCCATATCCACATTACTCATCTGCTCGCCTTTAAAGAATGGCCCAGCTAACTGCTTCTCAGCCTTGGCAAACGCTTTTGCCAGCTTCTCGACACGTTCCGTCAAGGTCGCTTCATCTGCGCTGCGCATTGTGCTGCACTGAACCAAATAGTGTTTTGACGCTAGATAGCTCCATGCACGATCCAATGCACGCTGCTCGTTTGTAACCCCTTGTTCAAGCGGGCCGAATTCATCTTCGATGTACTCAATAATCGCATCCGATTCAAACAGCGCCGTACCGTTTTCCGCTACCATGACCGGAACCTGACCATTAGGTGAGATATCAAGGAACCATTGCGGCTTGTTTTTCAGATCAATGTACTCAATCTCGTACGGGATCTTTTTCGCTTCCAGCGCAGCAGTCACACGTTGAACAAACGGACAAATTTTGAAGCTAACTACTTTAATCATCTTGTACACTCTCTTGTATCTTAAGAATCGATGCTTTTGCATCACTTACACCCTTAAGACGAGGCTAAGAAAAGGAAGACGATAAAAAGGCGAAATTATTTTAGAAAAGTCCAGCCAATAGGTTTAGCAACGACCACAACTATCTGATTTCTCGTCACAATCGATCACATTGCCGTGCTTGTCTAAAGAAAGAGAACAGCAGCCTTCGAACAATTTACGCAGCTCTGTTCGGCCTTTCTGTACGCGAGATTTCAGTGTGGAGTAGCTCACACCGGCCTTCTCAGCCAGCTCTTTCTGACTTGCACCTTGCAGTTCCACCGCGTCCAATAGTTCCGATTGATCGGCAGGTAACGCCTGAATGAAAGGCTTGATGCATTTCATCATGTCCTGCTCGATGGATTTTTCTTGCTCTTCAAACCACAAATCATTGGCTTCCAATTCACCGTCACGTTGCTGGCGGGCTCGCTTGCGGTAAAAATCAATGATGGTTCGGTTGGCGAGCTGAAACAGCCAGGATTTGACACTCTCAGCGTCTTTGACTGTGTTCAGGTTCTGATAGGTTTTGATCAGAATCTCCTGCTGAAGATCATCGACATCATCGGGGTTACTGACTTTGGAATGAAGAAAGGATTTAACCGCTTGCTGATACTGAGTCCAGACATCTTCAAGTTTTAAGGTGGGGTTAGCAACGTTCATCAGCACAACACTCATCTTGTAAGAAACCAATCACTCCTTCAAGGCACTCATACTCTGCAACACAATAAAGTGTGCGGCCTTCGCGACGCTGGCTGATTAAATTTGCCGATGCCAAACTGGAGATATGGTGAGACAACGTCGAACCGGGAATATTCAGCTGTTCCTGAATCGCACCAACGGCGATACCCTGAAACCCAGCTTTTACAACACTTTTATAGATGGAAAGACGCGTTGGGTGGCCTAGCTCTTTCAACGCTTTTGCGACAACTTCAAGTTCCATCAGTCACTCCTACATAAAACATTATTTCCAAGATAATCGAAATATATGTATTTTGCAATGTACTCAACAGAACATCCTAATATGGGCATGCTATTTTTCAGCAGTGACTCATTAAGAGTAGCCACCTAATCCTCGATTCCTGTTTTTTCGAAAACAAATCCTGAAGTGAATTTCACATTTAGCCAACCCGTTTTTGATATAGTCACAAGATAACGTGCTAATTAAGGGATAAAACATGAGAGTATCATTGATTGTAACGGCCATTGCTCTGCTGATTGGCGGCTGTTCCAACACATGGCAAGGGGTTAAAGATGATTCATCAAAAGTGTGGGGCGACACAAAACAAGCCATTCACGAAGCCACAGCAGAAGAGTAAAACCACGTCCTTTCTCAAAGCCAGAGGCTCAGCGTATCTGGCTTTTCCTTATCTCCCCCAACACTTGGGCTATTAACCGACAACCTCATTGTTAGGTTTAGAAGCCTCCAATTTAACTATCTGGTTTGACCATATTTTAGTCAGTTCATTCTCCTCCCCTCTGTCTATATGATGAGTTTGATCGGCTCAGATATTGAACTAACGCTTTGCGATATTTATCCAAACAAGTGCTTTGAGGAGAAATGAACGTGTCAAACTTTCTGTTTGTAGGTGACTTGCGATTGCAATTTAATTTTTGCGAATACCCCCACCGTATCAAGCTGACGGAAGGTGATTTCTATATGGATTTCAATTGCCTCCAACGCAAAACTACTAATATCCCTATAACTTTCCGTTTAAGTAAGTGCTACGAGCTTTCAGCTAGGGATGATGAAGATTACCTACACAACATGATTAAAGAGTGGCGACGCAATACACTAGCCTTATACAGAGGCTTTCCCGGTTGTCACTTTTGCTGGCCAGACTTACTCATGGGGGAATTAAAATCAGAAGGCACTAACGACTACCCAGAGTTCACCATGAGTGACACTGGCAAAGGCACAACTTGCTGGCTACCTGCCGCTGAGAAAAACATTGCCCAAGGTGTCTCTATTCAATGTTGTGATCAGTTCACACTAGGTCTTGCCATGCAGGAGGATGTCGCCATTCCAATTGGCTTCACGGTCAGAATTCCAGTCGGGAAAACTCAAGGTCAACGTATATGCTGGCTAAACAGTGGCGAAATATTAGTGCGTGGCCCGTTGATGAGCGGTCAGTACAACATGGACTCCATCACTTGGATGAAAAATGGTGGCCCTTCATTCACTAGTTGGCCTGCTCAGTTTCCAAATCTATTCTTACCGCCGCAAAGACCTTTTCAACCTGCGCACAAGCCGCAGATTGAAGACTGGTGGAAAACATGTAAAAGATGGATGGACGAGGTGCCCAGGAGCTTGAAAATATAAGGGGCGACCAGCGCCGGAGACAGGCTTCCGGCGTGACACTATTTGTTCGATGTCCATGAATAGTATTTATGTAGCTATTTAGGAATAAACAACACCGATTAAGTGTAGAAATGATCGTATCTGCCGGATTCTTGTGAACCCGCCACCAGAACGAGAAGAAACATCAGCTATTCATTAAATGTCCCACTGATTAGCTATGCACTCCAAGTGGAATATTCCAAAAGAAATAACCACGATCGCCAGTAGGAATAATTATTTCTGGATATTTCCTCTTTAAGTGAATAAAAATCCTGATTTTCTCAACTCTTCCTGCCAAATTGTATTTTGATTTTTATCACAATTGCCAGCTAACTATTCGCCTACTATCTCGTCACTCTCATCCAACACATAAACCCTACCAAAGATACACAGATATCTACGGACAACAGAGAAGGATAAACATCGACATGAGTGGCGGTATCATTAAAGTCTCCAGAAACACCGAACGCGCGCCGATCTGCGAGCTATCTTCGCAAACAGTGGCGTTTTCTCATTACAACAATATTTCGGCCCAATTACCTGTCAGCCCAGAAACAGGAGAGATAATTGTTGGAGATATCAAACAACAGGCGAAACAATGCCTAGAGAACATCAAAGCGATTGTTGAAAGCATCGATCACACGCTTGAGGACGTCGTAAAGATTAACGTTTTCCTTAGAAATATAAATGACTTAGACGCGGTCGATGAGGTCTACGCTGGCTACTTCCATCAACATCTACCTACACGTACCGCACTCGCCGTTGAAGACTTGCCGCTAAGTGATGCGTTAATTCAAATGGATGCCCTGATCTCAAATGGCGAAGGTACGGCACCACAAGCCCCTTGCGACTTGATTAAATTGTCCAGAAATACTGACAAAGCCCCAAAGAGTGCGTTATCGACACAAACAGTGGCCTTTTCTCACTACAACAATTTGTCGGCGCAATTGCCGATAGACCCAGCCACTGGCAGCCTTATTCAAGGCGGAGTGAAAGAGCAGGCTAAGCAATGCTTAACGAGCATCAAAGCCGTGATGGAAAGCATTGATGTTCCCTATGATGACATCGTTAATGTTCGAATCTATCTGACCGATTTGGCAGATCTCGACGCCGTCAATGAGGTTTATACAACCTTCTTCCCTGACTCAGCCATCGCCCGCAGCGTCGCTTATGTGCCAGCTCGAACCATCGTTTCTGCAAAAGCTTTACCAATGAATGCCTTGGTTCAGATGGATGTTGTCGTTTCGCATGGTGACGGCACACCACCACAAGAAGTCGAAGACAGACACGGCATTGTCATTAGAGCCCACAATACTGACGGCGCTCCTTTCAATGCATTACACACTCACACCGTTGCGTTTTCTCACTACAACCACATCGCGGCTCAGTTACCCCTGAACCCCATGACTAATCAACTGGTAACTGGTGGCGTGAAAGAACAGACACAGCAATGCTTGAACAACATTAAAGTCATTATTGAAAGCATTGAACATGAGATGGATGACATTGTAAAAGTGAATATTCAACTGCGTAATATTGAAGACCTGCACATCGTAGACGAAATCTACGCGGCGTATTTTGAAGGAGATCTACCAGCAAGAACCGTCGTTGGAGTCTCTGATATTGCCATGAATGCACTGATACAAATCGACGTCGTTGTTTCAAACGGAGAAGGGACTCCTCCTAGAGGGTAACCGATAAGAACGACGCGTTTGAAAAGCCGACTAAACCAGTCGGCTTCTTATTTTAATGCAAAGACGGTACTTAGCGTCCATACTGAAATTGGTTCAAAAACGCACCATAAAGGCGCATTTTTATCTATATCGTCACATTTTTGGTCCACATATACTGATTGAACAATCTGATATGTCAGACCTAGAGGAATGTGATTATGAATATCTTAAAAGTCGTTGAAATCAAGCGTAAATCATCTGATGTGTGGAAAATTGTTGCAGATCAGTTCGAACATGCGCACACGTGGATGGGGTTTGTTGTCGACTCCTATGCGCTGAAAGAAGGCAATGTCTTAGATGGCGCACCTGTTGCGGGTCGTGTCTGCGAGTTCACAGACAAGCCAAATGGGCTCAAAGCAAAAGAAAACATCTTGTACTTTTCAGAGCAGGATATGCGCTTTCAGTTTGATGTCGTGCCATTCAACGCTCCAAAAGTATTTCCTGTAAAGAAAAACATTGTCACGCTCTCTGTTAAAGAAGTGTCCGCAGAAAAATGTTTGGTTACTTGGGAGTCTAATATTGAACTGTCCGCGTTTGGCTACCTAGCTTACCCATTTCTAAAATTAGGGCTATCAAAGAACTTTGGGCAAGTGTTAGATGACCTTCGACACCACATGGAAAACCAGAACCCAAGCTATAAATCCGTACATGCGATATAAGGCTTAGTGCTTTTATCAAAGGCTCAGCTAACTAAACCAACAAAAAAGCAGCGCTATACACGCTGCTTTTTCACCTCCCCCACAGAATCTATCCCGCTCGACAGCCATTTGGCACTTCAGATTCTGGCATGGCTAGACACGGCGTTATCTTATCCTCGTAGCCAATATCAAACAGCATGCCTTGCGAGATTTCACCGGCCATTTTTCTTTCAGGAAGATTAACAACAAACAGAGCTTGTTTACCTTCAATCTCACGTGGATTTGCTCGCTCCTGTTTGATCCCCGCCAAAATTGAGCGAGTATGATCACCAAAGTCGACTGTCAGTTTCATCAGCTTATCTGATTTTTCAACTTCGCTAACTTCTGTAATTGTACCGACTCGAATATCCAGCTTGGAAAAGTCGTCATATGTAATCAAATCTTTGATTGGAGCTGGTTTCATATATTGGTTCCTTTGTATTCGTCTCAACATCACTACTAATACTCGAATTTGGCCTTCAACAAATTGATATTCATAACAAACGCCGCAAATCGTTATGTCCCTGATGCCTCTTTATAAGCTCAACGAGTGTACCACTATACCGTAAGCCGCAATCACCACGATACTTACCATGGTTTCTACCGAAATTCTTGCCGCACTCGTTCCTGTGCCCAGATAGGAGGTTTCCAGGACAATAATGTTAGCAGCAGGAGGAAGTAGACAGATTAAAAACAGCCACGGCAGTTGTTGATACACAATCTCTGAGTTTGATATTTGGCTGATGCCAAAAACGACAAGAACCACTGTAGTCAATATCAAAATTCTAAATGCATAAGACTTGGTATAAGCCAACACATCGCTTTTCTTTAAACTTGTTTCAGAAAGCCAAATACCAAGTATCATCATGCCTAAAAAGCTCATCAGGAATTTGGACAC
Organism: Vibrio sp. RE88; assembly: GCF_013113835.1. Taxonomy (GTDB): domain Bacteria; phylum Pseudomonadota; class Gammaproteobacteria; order Enterobacterales; family Vibrionaceae; genus Vibrio. The sequence goes on from NZ_VTYQ01000001.1 coordinate 196,320, forward strand.
GAGATACATATGGTATCCGTATACTTCGATATCGCTCCCAACTGGAATCAACAAACAACCAATAAGTAAAGCAATCACCGGTGGCGAACTCAGAATCTTTAAAACCGAGAATGCCTCTTTTTTTAAATAGTTCGCGCCAATTGAGTTACCAACAATGGAGCTTCCAATATACGCAGCTAATACGAATCTAGCAGCTTCATCCCCCAGCAATGTGTGGGCAATTGGCAAACCCAACCAACCTATATTCAGATAGCAAAAACATAAACTTCGAATTGCATCTTTTCCCATCCAGTGTCGGCAAGCGAATATCGCTAGCATAGACACCATCGTCAATGCGATAACCCATGCCATTTCCTCTAAATGAAGGGAGATGTTCCAGATGATAATTAAAGGTATCACTATCTTAGTGAGTACGAGAGATGAAAACGTTTTGACGTTTAACTGCCTTTTGCCAATCAGAATTCCCACAAGCAAATAGATAAAAGGGAGCAAAGTTGCCATTACTAAACCACCACCTTATGTTCAGTTGCCCATGCTTCCGCTCGCTTCGCCCACTGATGAGCCCATTTTTCTGAACATTGAGCGTTAAACCAAAATGCATTAGTGGAGAACAAAACGCCCTTGTTTAGTGGCCCAATGTTATATAAACCACTGACCTCATTACGACTGGAAGATACTTCAAAAGTTTTAGGGTTTATATAAATACCACCACATGGGTGCGGCTCGACATATCCTTCACTAATCAATTGATCTAACAAAGGACTGACTGAATTACGTATTACTGGACTACCGCCTGTACCATCCCACAACATTCGTGACTCCATGGTACCTCTTACAGTAGGAACCCGAAATACACCATTCTCATAAGTTGGTTTAGATGTTGCCTTAAAGAACTCGAGCCTTTCCTCGTCAACCGCATTACCCAACTGGCTAAATGAACTCATCGGAATAGGATGGCGCCACGCAGCCCAAAGAGAGCCAAAACAGGAGACAAACTGATATTTCTCTTGTATTGGCATCGCCTTCCAAAACTTATGAAACCAATACCTTGTGGATACTAATACATCTTGCCAAGGTAAGTCGGCATTAGCAGCACGGTCCTCCAAATACCTAAAGTATTCTGCTTGTTTTCCTGTGCGTAACAAACGGAACGCCGTCTTGAATTCGCTTTCATTTTGAAGTGAGCGATGTTCTTTCAAAAGCAATTTCATAAAAGCTTTTAGAGGAGATAAATGGTTTTCTCTAAGTAAGGAGTTCCAAGTTAAATGTTTTGGTGCATATAGATGTTTTTCACTCAAACAGGTTGGCGCTAATCCATTTCTTGAAAAGATATTTGCTCTCGCATTCTTTGATTTATCAAGATGCCGAAACGCATCTACCGCTGTCAGACCAGAGCCCGCTATTAGAACTGGTTCATTAACTGTTTGATTATATTGGGTGTGATGATTGATAAACCCTGGTAGCTCTTCTAGATCGGAGAAGTTGGAAGAATTGAGAGATCCCAAGCATAAAACAATTTCACGAGCTTTAATCAATTCTCCATCTTGAAGAGCTAGCTCAAACACACCTTCAACGTACTCTAACGAAAGCACATCTCGTTGGACCTCGTGGAGGTTGAGTAGGCCAGTAGCTTGGATATCGCTGTAAACATACTCCAGATATTTAGCGAACGTGACTCTAGTCGGCCACCTTGAATCCATTGCATTTTGCTCACGCAACCAATGCCAAAACCCGTTGGGCTCTACAACTGACGGCGACATTAACTCTGGTGGTGTGTTTACTATATGTATTGGCGATGCATCCCCAAAGGCTTTGCCTTTAGCAAAACTTTTTTGATTATTGAATATGGCGATGTTTGGTTTTAGGTGACGTTTCGTAAAAACTTCATTCTGTATTTCATTTAATAAACCAACACCACTAGCACCAAAACCAATGATTGCGATATCAAAAACTTCCATTTATACCTCAAATAGAACTATCAGCTAGTCGAATGAATTGAGGATTTTATAAAATTAACATCAATATGCAACAAGTTTGTATAAAATTGGTTTTATTTTTGAAAACATAACTTTGGATATGTGTAACAAACCGAAAGAGTAGACTTCCATAACAAAAAGCAGCTCAAAAGAGCTGCAAGCCAAATCTAATATTTCAATTTCGGATCAACGGTCAGCACAATTTTTCCAACCGCTTTGTGCTGTTCAGAACGTTTATGGGCGAGTTGGATGTCCTCAAGTGGATAAACCGTATCTCTCGGGATGGTTAACTGGTTTTCATTGAACAAGCTGAGTACATTACTAAGATCATCAGCGTTGTTTTCGACCCACATTCTAGTGAACGAAATACCATAAATGCCAACTTCACCTTCAGAGAGCTCATCAAAGGTGGAGACAATTCGGCCACCTGGTTTAACACAGGAAACCGTGCGATGAAGCAGATAAGCACCTGCTTTCGCGACAAAAGCCAGATCGAACCTCATCGTCGAGTGCCAATCGGTCTGGCTTTCATCGTGCACTTCGTCTGCCCCTAATGTTTTTATGTAGTCCAGCTTAGCTTGAGAGGCCGTGGCGACGACATAAGCCCCGGCAGCCTTGGCTATTTGCACCGCAAGTGACCCAACACCACCGGAAGCATTATGGATAAGAACAGCTTGCCCCTGCTTGATGTGACCATGCGTATGTAACCCTTGCCACGCAGTGACAGAGGCCAATGGCAAAGCGGCCGCATCGATAAAACTCATTTGCTCTGGTTTTGCCACAACGAGATCCGCGTTCACCGCAATGTATTCGGCGTTGGTGCCCTGTTCCGAGATAGGAGTGAAAGAGAGCACCTTGTCACCTGGCTTAAACCTATTCACTTCGTCACCAACTTGCTCAATAACACCGGAGCAATCCCAGCCCAATACCAGTGGCAACGCAAGGGTATCACTGTCGGCCATCATGCCATTGCGAATATGGAAATCGACCGGGTTAACACCCGATGCCACGATTTTTATCAATACCTGATTGGATGATGGCTCTGGCTTATCCAACTGACCAACATTGAGTTGAGTGATATCTCCATATTGTTTGATGAATGCTGCTTTCATACTTTTTTCCTTATCTGTGATGAGAACAGCTTCAGTATTCAACTAATAACCTATTTCTTCTAATTAATAGTTGATATAAACGTTATTCCAAACAGGAATGAGTTGTATGGCTAAAACTGATTTAAATCTGATAGTTATCTTTGACGCAATCATGCGTGAGCAGTCGATCACCATTGCAGCAGAGCAGTTAGCAATGACCCAACCTTCTGTGTCGAAAGCCGTATCTCGGATGCGCTACGCATGGAAGGATCCTCTGTTTATCAAACATGGGCGAGGAGTCACGCCCACTCCTTACGCAAGGCAGCTATGGCAAGAAGTCGCGGAACCTCTCAATAAGATCAGCCATACCGTTTCTCCACCTAAGTTCGATCCTATGACTTCTTCAACTCAGCTTAGGGTAGCGTTAACCGACGGCATCAGCAGTCTTTTCTGGCCACGATTGCGAGCGATCATCGAGGACAGCGCCCGAGCTATAGATTTATATGCCGTCCCTTTTCAAGGAAATGGACAAAAATTGCTGCTGGAAGCCGAAGTGGATCTTGTCTTGGATTACTACCCTACGACTCACGAGCAAATTTCAGTTCAGCACCTTTACGACAACCACTTTACCTGTGTCATGAGGCCAGATCATCCACTCGCAGACCGTGCGCTTTCGCTGGAAGATTTTTGTGGGGCAGACCATTTGTTGGTCTCACTTTCTGGTGATCCAAGTGGCGCTGTGGATTCTACACTGGCTCTCAAAGGACTCCAGCGACGCGTCGCCATGACCGTCAATAGTTTTTCAGGTGCCATGGACTTATTGGAAGAGTCCAATCTGATCAGTGTTCTGCCGTTTACCGTGGCCAGCAAAGCAATAGAGAAAGGGAGGCTGATTCAAAAGCCAATGCCAATTTCTGTCCCATCTCCTACCATTTCCGTCGCTTGGCACCGAAGAAATCAGCATAACCGAGCTCTGAAATGGCTAATTAACGAAGTCGAGGCGATCGTTTCAACAGAGACCCATGTGTTTGCCAGCGGAGTAACTGGTTAGCGAAAAAAACATTCCTACTAACTGATTGATATTATTAGACATGCTTTTTATTTCGATTTTTATCGAAATATTTTTCTTGATCATTTGTTTTTTATTTCTATAATTCGAGAAAAATAGAAATGAATTTGAAAGTGTTCAGATTCATAAAACCCGAATTTTGGAGTCACCTTATGAACAATGAATTTATGTCCATGGCCAGTGAAGCGCTCGATATGTTTGCTTTTCTCGCGACTGAGCTGATCATTCTGTTTCTTGCCATCAGCTATATCGTTGGCGTGTTGCAAGAGTTCCTTACACCAGAAAAGATCCAGTCGATCCTGAGCTCACGGAATGGCAAAGGCTATGTCGTAGCAGCACTACTGGGCGCCATCACGCCGTTCTGTTCTTGCTCAACCATTCCTTTCCTCAAAGGTCTGCTTCGAGCGCGTGCAGGATTCGGCCCTATGATGGTCTTCCTGTTTGGTAGCCCATTGCTTAATCCAGTGATCATTGGCTTGTTTGTCGTGACCTTTGGTTGGAAAGTCGCCCTGTTCTACTTCATGATCGCTATGGTTGTATCTGTTGTCGCGGGCTACGCACTAGAGAAACTCGGTTTTGAACGTTACGTAAAACCGGAGGCGTATCAGGCGGCAGAAGCCAGCAGCTGTGGAACAAGCTGTGGTGAAAGCAAACCTGAACCGAAGAAAGAGAGCACATGTGGGACATCCAGCTGTGGTGAACCAGCGCCAGCAATGGCAAAAGAATCCAGCTGCGGCGCAAGTGCAGAACCATCAATCGGTGTTGCAAGTTGCTCAGCAGACGGCAGTGCAACCGCGACTTTAGTTGAAGAGCGTAAGCCAAATCGCTGGGTGAAAATCTGGCACTCAACATGGAAAGACTTTAAGCAAGTATTCCCGTACCTAATGCTGGGCATTGCGATCGGCTCATTTATTTACGGATTTATTCCAACAGACTTGATTGCAGAATACGCAGGCGCGGGCAAGTGGTATGCGATTCCAGTTGCCGCCATCATCGGTATCCCACTGTACATTCGTGCTGAAGCGGTGATTCCTCTAAGTGCTGCACTGGTACAAAAAGGGATGGCGCTGGGTTCTGTGATGGCACTGATCATCGGCAGCGCAGGCGCAAGCTTAACAGAAGTAATTTTGCTTAAATCTATCTTTAAAAATCAGATGATTGCTGCATTCCTGACTGTCATCCTAAGCATGGCGATCGGCGCTGGCTTCCTATACAGCTACCTGTTTGCTTAATGTGATAAAAGGAAATCAAAAAGGGGACACGCCATGCGTATCCCCTTTTTTATTATCGTTCGCCCAGCACTTCGAATTCATCGTAAGTTAAGCGAGCTTTACCATCTTCTTGCAGTGTCCACACTTCTTTATGTACCACACCGAATGCTTTGTTCATCGTCCACTTTGACGACAAGATATAGTTATTGTCATCGACTTTTTCCCACGTTGTATCTGTGTAAGATACATCGCTAAAGCCTTGGTCAATGATGTTTTGCCAAAACGCCTGAATTTGCTCGCGACCTTCAAACGTACCAAATGGCTTGGCGATCATGGTTGTGCCTTCGGCGTATTGCTCTGCACACTCTTTTGCGTCCTGACGGTTAAATGCTGCTTTCCACGCGTCGATACCTGCCTGACACGCTTCTAATACTGACTGACTCATTGTGTTTCTCCTTCTTGTCTGATGGAGAGAAGTTTAGGCCTATGATTAACTAAGAAAAACAGATAAATTAGAAATCACTGTTTGGATAAAGAGAACAATAATGAACAAGCACAAACAAATGATGATCTTCAAAGCGATTGTCGAGGCAGGCTCGATTTCAAAAGCTGCTGACAAATTAGAGTTGTCGAAATCAGTCCTGAGTACTCACCTTAAAAAGCTGGAGAGTGAGCTCGCCACCGATCTGTTAAAGCGCACCACTCGTAAGCAGTCACTCACTCCTGCGGGCGAAAGGTTCTATCAACACTGCATCACAATGAACGACGTTATGTCGACAGCCTGGGATGATATTCGTCAATTACAAAAAGAGCCCAGCGGCAAACTGTCTATCACCGCGCCCATTGCGTTAATGGAGAGTATTGTTGTTCCTGCCCTGAGTGATGCTTTTGCTCCTTTTCCCGATGTATCACTCAACTTAGTTGCAGAAGACAAGCAGTTGGACTTAATGCAACATGACATTGATTTAGCCATTCGAGTTGGCGAGTCGCCAGACAGCAATGTAAAACAAAAGCGCATTGGTCAATTTCGCGATGTGTTATGCCAGTCAGTTGAAAGTCGCCAATCGCCTGAAAGCGCTAAGTACATCGCCAACAACTGGCAGCCAAAAACCATCACACACCTTTTTCACGATACCAACGGCGACAATGCAACTGAGCTTAGCTACCTCACCCATCATAAAGTCAACACAGTCAGCCAAGTGGCTAGCCTTATTCGGCAAGATATGGGGATTGGTTTACTTCCAGACTTTATGCTCAGCCAATATCCAGACTTGCGACCCTGTTTTAAACAAAAACAGCTGATGCACAATAATGTCTATGCGCTTCATCCTTACTCCAAGTCTCCCCCAACTTCGGTGATCAGAGCCATAGATGCGATCGAGAAAAGACTGAAATCCGTGACGGAATTTTGAACAGCTGTTTAACCTGGATCAAGCTTCACGATTATTTCACCAATTGTTCAAAAACTGTGTCCTACAATTGTAAAACGCGTCAGCAAACTAGATAAGGAGGACAGCATGATTTCAACATTTAGGGATTACGAATTACAAGACAAAAACCATTGCCATGCTCATATAGAGGTCAACCCGACGGGGTTGTTAGATGTTGATATTATTGAGAAAAATGAGCATCACCAAACGGAGCTGTGTGACATCAGTTTCGAAAAGTTGGATGGTAAAACACGCATTAAAGGAAAAGAAGCACAACACCAATGGCAGCTAGATTTGGATGATAGAGATGCAACTGAGTTGCACCATCTGATTTCTGAAGCTAATGAAGAATATGAGATTTTGATGCGTGATTTGTAAAGCTTATTAGTCAGGAAAAGTGCTATTTGCTGGCGCACTTTTCCTGGTACATCCGCTTATCGGCTTCTTCAAGTAAAGAATCAATCGACACATCCGCAGACGGCTTAGCTACCACAATCCCGGCACTAAATTTAATCTCGTAACCTCTGTTTTCTTGATCATTAAATCGCTCAACTGATTTTCTAAACCGTTTCACCGCAATTTCAGCCACTTTTTCGGTTAAGCCAGACATGAAGACCACAAATTCGTCGCCACCAATTCGGGCAAAAACATCCGAATCGCTGAATGAACTTGCCATCAAATCAGCAAACTGCTGCAGTACTTCATCACCCACTTTATGACCTAACTCATCGTTGATTTCTTTAAAGTCATTCAGGTCAAAATACGCCAGTGCGACACAAAAGCCACCCATTCGGCAATACTGCATCGACTTCTCACTGAGTTCGAAGAAACCACGGCGATTGGAAATCTGCGTCAGCGGGTCAAGCGTTGCTTGAATGGTTGACTCCAACTCTTGTTCAGCCATCTTTGCTAAATCAACTAAGTCCGCCATTTGTTGCATGGTCAACTCACGCGGTTTCGTATCAATGATACACAATGTACCGAGCTTGCTACTGTTGTGATAGACCAAAGGCACGCCTGCATAAAATCGAACAAAAGGCTCACCCATGACAAGCGGGTTATCAAGAAAACGCGGATCTTTGGTGGCATCATTAATAATGAAAGGGCCCTCATCATTGATGACATGTCCGCAAAACGAGACATTCCTTGCGGTTTCACGAACAGGAAGACCAATACATGATTTAAACCACTGACGATGGTTATCCACTAAGCTCACCACTGCAATCGGCACATCAAAAAGATGCTTCGCTATACGGGTGACACGATCAAAACGTTCTTCAGGTTCGGTATCGAGAATATCAAGAGAATGAAGGTCTTTTATTCTTTGCGCTTCGTTATCAGGAAAGTCAGGCTCTTTCATCAGTACGGCTCTTTCAAAATGACTAACTATGAGCTTAGCACTGAACGCTCAGCTTGCTGGGTTTGAAAGCTATTGATGAATACTTGAGTAAAAAACTGTGATATTTAGCTGAATATCAAGGTAGCGGCGCAGGTGAGTTACGCCGCTAAGTCCATGTTTATGATAAGGTTAATAGCGGTTCAAACTTGAACATATCATCAAAGCGACAGAACTCTACAGCACCATGTTTCAGTCGTCCGAATGACTGAGAAAAACGCTCTGAAATACGTTCCGCAACTTGCTGCAGCTCTACCTTTTCACTCTCTTCAAGCTCAATGATGCGATAGCTGAGCGTGATATGAAAATGATAAGCGTCAAACTCAGGCATATTGATGCCTGTTGATGCTCTTAGTTGTTCACGGCAATTTTTCAGTGCCAGGTTTGATTCGTCCGTCGCCGGTTTGATTCGAATTGACGTGCCACCAATCGGGCAGTTGTAGACATAATCAAACATCATTTCAAAACCTGAGTGGGCCCCGATCTGACTGACTGCACTAGCAAAAAAATCCGTAGTTTGAGCTAAAGGCGCATCAAGGGGCAGTTTGCTGGTCCACTTCTCTGGCTGTCTGACTTGATCACATACCCCCTCAAATACCGTCATATGCATTGAAGAAATTGGCAGAAAAGAGAACTTAGCTGCACATTGCATCGCCTTAAGCTGGTTCTGTGCCCACTCAAGTTCAGCAATTAAATCAATAGATTGATCGATATGGCAGATAAAGGTGTTGCCGGGGAAGTGTCGGACTGTGCCGTCCTGATTAAATTTGACCCCAACCGCTGGTGCATAGTTCATGAGTAGCTCTCCGCATAATTTTCGATATATACTACTCCCAATAAGTTAAATTAGTTAAGTTAATTTATTCAAAAAAGTGAAATTGTGAGCTTTACAGGGAATTGGTTCCCTTTATTGGCGACAAACCATTACCCAGATAAGCCCACCAACCTGTCAGACAGGCAGGAAAGCTAATCAATAACGCGCTGATATATAAGGGTAATGAATGAAAAAGCTAACGTGCTTTAAAGCCTATGATATTCGAGGCAAACTCGAACAAGAGCTCAATTACGACGTGGTGTATCGTATCGGTCGAGCATTTGGTCAATATCTGAATGCCAAAAAAGTCGTGGTTGGCGGTGACGCGAGAGCCACTTCCGAGCCGCTTAAACTGGCACTGGCCGATGGCTTGATTGATGCTGGTGTTGATGTCATCGACCTTGGCCTGACGGGCACCGAAGAGATCTACTACGCCGCGCAAGTCATGGATGTAGACGGTGGCATTGAAATTACTGCTAGCCATAACCCTATAGATTACAACGGCTTAAAGCTAGTTCGAGAAAATGCTCAACCCATCAGTGGTGATACTGGCCTAAAAGACATTCAGGCGTTGGCAGAACAGGCTGAGTTTAATGAACCAGCACAAAAAGGCCGCTACCAGCAAGCCTCTCACCTCAATGAGTACACCGAACACCTGCTCAGCTATATAAGTGCAGAGCATATAAAGCCACTGAAACTGGTCGTAAACTCAGGCAACGGCGCAGCTGGTCACGTGGTCGATGCTTTGGAGGAGCGCTTTCAGCAACTGCAGATACCGATTGAGCTGATTAAAATTCACCACGAGCCGGACAGCAATTTCCCCAATGGAATTCCGAACCCTCTGCTCCCTGAAAACCGCCACGCGACCTCATCCGCTGTGCTAGAGCACAAAGCCGATATGGGCATCGCTTGGGATGGTGATTTTGACCGCTGTTTCTTGTTTGATGAACAAGGCCAGTTTATCGAAGGCTACTATATTGTTGGCCTATTGGCAGACTCATTTCTTGCCAAGCACCCTGGTGCAAAGGTGATCCATGACCCTCGTTTAACTTGGAATAGCATTGATATTATCGAGCGTAGTGGTGGTGAAGCCGTCATGTCCAAGACAGGTCACGCCTTTATCAAAGAAAGAATGCGCAGTGAAGATGCAGTCTATGGCGGAGAGATGAGCGCGCATCACTACTTTCGAGATTTCGGCTACTGTGACAGCGGTATGATTCCATGGCTACTGGTCAGCGAACTTATCTGTCGCAAGGGCCAACCCCTGTCGAGCTTGGTAGCTGAGCGCATCGCAGCCTTCCCATCTTCTGGTGAAATCAATTCAACATTGGATAACCCAAATCAAGCTATCCAACGTATTCAAGCCATATTTGAGCAAGATGCACTTACCGTTGATTACACCGATGGTATCAGCATGGAGTTTAACGACTGGCGCTTTAATCTACGCAGTTCTAACACGGAGCCAGTTGTGCGCCTCAACGTTGAATCCCGAGCAAACGTTGAGCTTATGAAAATTAAAACTGAACAAATTTTAAGCTTATTGCAGTCAAAATAATCTCTTTTTATAGAGCTGTCGAATAGACGGCTCTATTTTTTCATACACTTAAATTAACACCTTTAATCAATATCGCCATTTTCCTCAAAAAAGATCACACTTTTGTGTTCTTTTATTCAGCAAAAACCTAACAAAGCTCAAGTCGTGAACACTTTCACAAAAACATTAAATTAACTTGGTTAATATAATTGTCATATTAGTCCTCTACTCTACGCGTTGATGCTAGAACAACTTCGACAGGAAAAAGGCAATCGAATGTCACGACTAGAACTTAAAAACATCTGTAAGAACTTTGGCGACTTTGTAGCGTCAAAAGACATCAGCTTTATTGCAGAAGAAGGGGAAATGGTTACCCTTCTGGGTCCATCCGGTTGTGGCAAGACAACACTGCTCAAGATGATTGGTGGATTCCACACGCCTGACTCTGGCGAAATCATCATTGGCGACGAGGTGGTCAATACGGTTTCTCCAGAAAAACGTAATACCTCAATGTGTTTTCAGTCTTATGCCTTATTCCCTCACTTGAGTGTTGATCACAATATCGCTTTTGGTCTCAAGCAGAAGAAAGTCAGCAAGCAGGATCAAATCACTCGCGTAGAGGAAGCCGTCACTCAGGTTGATTTGGATGAACACGCACACAAGATGCCGAGTGAGCTTTCCGGTGGTCAGCAACAGCGTGTTGCACTGGCGCGTGCAATGGTCACTCGACCAGCCGTTATCCTTTTCGATGAGCCTCTGTCTAACCTAGATGCCAAACTACGTGAGTCGGTCCGTTTCGAGATCCGTGAACTTCAAAAGCGATACAACCTGACCGCCATCTACGTGACGCACGATCAGGCAGAAGCATTGGCAATGTCGGATAAGATCGTGGTTCTGAACAAAGGCCGTATCGAGCAGATTGGTACGCCAGAAGACATCTACTATCGCCCAGCTAACCGATTTGTCGCCGATTTCATTGGTGCCGCCAACATCATGCCTGCTCAAGTGAAATCTCTAGGTCAGGACAATACCTACCAAATTGACACCGAGTTGGGCCAGTTTGTTGTCGAATCGGATGAAAAACCAAAAAGCGAATACATCTATGTGAGCTGGCGTCCGGAAGATGCCGAGATCGCCACCAGCGAATGTGAGAATAGCTTTGCCGCTCACGTGCAGAAAATGGCCTTTATGGGCAATGTCACTGACTTGGTGTTACAGCCAGCGGAAGGTTCAACCATGGAAGTACGAGTTCAGTTACCGAAAAAGCCGGTATTTGATGATCAATCACTGAACTTCTCCATTCCAAGAAAAGGCATTCGCTTCCTAGAAGAGGTCAGCGCATGAACAAGAACATCGCAAGCTGGAAAGTGTGGCTGATGCTGCTTCCCGGCGTTGGCACCATCATGCTTTTGATGGGCTCCACCTTCTACATGGTGGTCTCACAAAGTCTGGGCTTCCACAATATGATGGGCGAAAGTGGTTTCTCCCTCACTTTCTGGCAAGAAGCATTGGCCGATGCCAAACTGCACAAATCTCTAATTTACTCAGTCAAAGTCTCGGTGATTGGTGCACTTGGCGCCGTAGCTATGGCTTACCCACTGGTACTGTGGCTACGTAAGCCGTTCCCGGGCTCAACCACCATCACGGGTGTGTTAAGAGCACCCATGTTCATCCCAGGTTTGGTAGCGGCTTTCCTTCTGGTTAACGTGATCTCTTACCACGGTATTGTTAACCAGATACTCATGGCTGTCGGCATTACCGATAAACCGATTCGTATGCAGAACGACGATTTCGGCTGGGGCGTAATCATGCTACAAATCTGGAAACAGTTGCCATTTGCCATGATCTTGTTGGCAGGTGCGGTGAACTCTATCCGAAATGACGTGCTAGATGCTGCCTCTGATCTGGGTGCATCAGCGTGGAGCCGCTTTAAAGGCATTATCTTCCCGATCTCTATTCCATCGCTTCAGGTGTCACTGATTCTGATCTTTATCGGCGCGCTGGGTGATTACTCGTTCTACTCCATCGCGGGTCCGAAGAACACCTATTCACTATCGATGCTGATGCACATCACATCGACAGAATTTATGGAATGGAACAAAGGCGCGGTTATCGCTGTGATCATCATGGTCACTGCTGTTGTCGCTGCTCTGGCTATCTCTCTATTAACTGCTCCACTCGCTCATAAGAAAGGGAGATTGAAATAATGACTTCTCTGGTATCGAAAGCTTTGCCAAACAGCAGCAAACCGAAAATAAAAACCGCCAATGGCAAGCTTATCAATAAGATCGCCATCGGTCTGTTTATTGCGGTGAACTTCTTCTGGTTGGGTGTTCCTTTCATCATGGCGTTGTTGTGGTCTCTGGTTGACCCTGAGCACCCTTGGAGCTACCCAGATGTGCTTCCACAGGTTCTTTCATTTGGCCGCTGGACAGACATGTGGGAAAACTCCGGTCTGGTTGAAGCGCTGCAAAACAGCTACACCATCGCTCCAGCAGTTGCGATTCTGACCGTACTACTGGCCCTACCGACCGCTTACGCGTTAGGCCGTATCGATTTCAGAGGCAAGCGCGTGGCAGAAGTCATCACGCTACTGCCACTGGTTATGCCTGGCATGATCATCGGTGTCTTCTTCAGCTCCATGTTGATTGCCCTTGATTTTTCAAATGCCTACGTCGGTATCGTTATTGGCCATACCGTTCTGGCATTGCCTTACGCAATCCGTATTCTTTCGGCGAGTTTTAAAAGCGTGCCGCAAGACTTGATCGATGCGAGCCGTGATTTGGGTGGTAACTCTTGGACGACATTCAAAAACGCCTACCTGCCAATGCTGAAACCTGGCCTGTTGGCGTCACTGATCTTCTGTCTGGTGATCAGTATTGAAGAATTCAACATTGCCTTTGTACTGGGTTCACCGGATTACGTTACCGTTCCGACCATTTTGTACTCCTACTTAGGTTATTCCTTTATTCGTCCGAACGCGGCGGTGGTTTCTCTGATACTGGTGATTCCTAACGTGATTCTGATGCTAATTATTGAACGTCTGCTGAAAGGTAACTATCTGGCAGAGTCGACAGGCAAAGCCTGATTCATAACGAATGTACCCCTAAACATAGAAATCTATAAAGAGACACAACAATGAAAAAATTGCTTCTTACCGCTGCCATTGCAGCCACTGCGGGTCTGTCGACCAATGCTCTCGCCTATGACTTGAACGAGATGACTTGGGATCAGATCGTCGAGCAAGCCAAAAAAGAGAAGATGGTGAACGCGTACATCTGGTACCTCCAACCAGAGTTCCGCCAATTCTTCCGCTCGTTCGAGAAAGAGTACGGCATCAAAGTACGTGTACCGGAAGGCAACGAAGCCGGTAACAGTAACAAGCTGCTTGCAGAAGGTAAAAGAGAGCAAGGTTCTATTGATGTGATGGCGCTCGATACCGTCAAGCTGCCAATGATGATGCAAAGCAACCTGGTCTATGGCCCATTGACGGATATTATTCCTGGCAGTGACAAGCTACGTACGAAGTTAGTGGGTGTAGAGACGCAAGGCTACGCTTATGCCTTCTGGGGTAACCAAACAGGTTTTGCTTACGACCCAATGCGTGTCGATGAGAAAACACTGCCTCAGTCATTTGATGACCTGACAAACTGGATCGAAACCCACCCAGAGCAGTTTGGTGTTAACGACCCGAACAAAGGTGGTGCGGGCAACGCGTTCATCCAACGTGCCATCTACCACGTATCGGGCAACAACGACGTTTACTTCCAGAACACAATGGATCAGTCTGCGATGACGCAGTGGTCTAAGACTTGGCAGTGGTTTGATGACCAGAAAGACAACATTGTCATCACTGCATCGAACGCAGACAGCCTGACTCGAATCAACGATGGTGAAATCGCGATGGCACCAGCGTGGGAAGATCATCTCGCAGGTCTGCAGAAGAAAGGGGCGATCACTAAGCGCATCAAATTCTACATTCCTGAATTTGGTATGCCGGGTGGCGGTAACATCATCATGATGCCACAGAACGCCAAAAATAAAGCTGCCGCTGCCGTCTTCATTCATTGGATCACCTCGGCGCAAGCACAAACAGGTTTGAATACCGCTTTCGGCGCAGCCCCTCAACACCCAGACGCTGATGACTCAAACGCCTTGGTCGATAAAACCCAGCGAGGCTACAGCTCAGAGTTCTTTACTTCAGACTACGCAACTGAAGCGAAAAAAGCGTTTGTAGAGAACGTATTAATGTAATAATTCACGCCCGGTTTCGGCCGGGCCTATTCGATTAGTCACTCGAATGAGGTTGTTTTGGTGATTAATCAAATAGAACAATTAGGTGGTGTGCATACACGGTGTCATGCCCTCTACCAGACGAACAATAAAATTAAACCTAATGGGTTAAGGATTGAATGTGATTGATTTTGGCTCCGATACACAGCGTCAAATACTATCGATAATCCATCGCAACGCGCCAACAACGCGCGCCGCGATCGCAGAGAAGAGTGGCCTGACGCCAGCTGCGATCACGAAAATCACCAAGAAGATGCTCGATGATGAGTTGATTCAGGTAACGGGTAAACAAAAAGGTTCACGCGGTCAGCCGGGCATTGAGCTGGGCATTAATCCAAGTGCCGCGTACAGCCTTGGCATCAACATTGAACTTGAAAAAATCAGTATTGAGCTGGTCGACTTTACCGGAGAAAGTGTTTTTTCCCGCGCCATTCGCGGCATTTTTTCTGATCCTGAATCCGCTATTGATGAACTCTCCGATCTGCTTCAGGTGACGTCCAAAGCATTTGCCGAAGAATTCGACAAACTGATCGGCATTGGTATGACTACCAGTTGTAACTTTGTGCAGGGTAGCGACAGCATCACCATGCCACCGCATCTGAAAAAGTGGGAAGACATCGATATTCCTAAACGTATCGGCCAACATTTCAACTGCCCGTGTTGGATAGATAACGATGGTAACGCCGCCGCACTGGGGGAATCTGTGCGCTCTAAACGTGCTCGCCATGCGAACTTTTTCTACCTTTATCTTGGCTACGGGATTGGTGGCGGCCACTTCTTCAATGGCCAGACTTATCGTGGTGCAGGCGGAAACGCGGGCCGTATCGGTAAACTGTTCCCGGATCGCAACAACCGCCCTTCTCTCTCTTGCTTGTATGACTACTTAGGCATGTCAGAGCCGAGTCCGCATCGTGAAGAGATCCTGTCGACTTTGTTATCGAAGAATCCAGAAAAAGTCACCGAGTGGAAGAAAAACGCGCAACAACAATTGGTGTCTGCGCTGCAAGCCATTCGTGCCATCTGTGACCCAGAAGAGATCATCGTCGGTGGTCTGTTGCCACCAAAACTGGTTCAGGAGCTACACACTGCCAGCATGGAATCACTGCAACACTATCTGGAAGACGAAGAAACCATGCCCAACATCACTCCCGCTACCTTGTCCGGAGACAAGATGGCGGCGACGGGGGCAGCAATGATTCCGCTCTACCAACTGGCCTACTCCGCGGCCTGACCGACCCTACAGGGCGTGCATTATCACGCCCTGCCTAAATTCTGTTCCTAAGCGTGTAAAACACCCATGAAAAATCAGACACATAGCCCGAAAACCAACCAAATTTCAACCGATGCGTGCCAAAAGCTCTCGGCAGAGCACTGGAAAACGCAGACGATCGCACCCGCTGCCTACTTCAATCCCAACGCACTGACAGGATTCAAAATGGCACAGGGCCCGCTTGGTAATCCGCTCCACCCTAATACAGAGTCAGCATTTGAAGCCGATCTGAGTGAGCTGTTCGAGTCAACTCAACAGTCACAACCAGAAATTGAACTCAAACGCGTGCATTTTCAGATGCCAGCGATCAATCCAGAGTCACTGCCTGGGCCGCAAGATTACACGCAAGTAGAAGAGCCACAACCGCTTTCCACTACCTCAGTAACTCTCGCATGGGTGAAACAAGAGAAGCTCAAGCAGACTAGCATCGGTTATCACTTTGAGGGCAACCAACTCGCTAACCTGAGAGACCGCTTGGCTGAGGGTAAAGCCTTTCGCGGCTTAGTGGGCAATCTTGGTTACTTCATGACGAAAGAGCTCAACGTCGGCGACCATCTTTGGTCACACAGCAGGCGCTACCCTGCCTCAGAGCATCAGTTACCAGAAAGGTTAGCTTACCTCGGTTTTTACTACTTTGGCGATGTTAAGGGACAAGTCGAGAGCGCAGGCTTTCAGAGCGCGCATAGTGCTGGTATTGGCGTCAAACACAGCGGCGAAGTCAAGATTCTACCTGCGATTCAGTGCAATGCTTATGATCTAACCATCGCCGGGCAAACCCTAAAAGTTGAGAACATCAACCCAGAATTAGACAAGGTCGCTCAACACGATATTGCACTCTTCAATGTCAACTTTCCGCTGAGCCACAAAGGGCCATTAGTCGAATTTTCTCCTATGCTCCCGCTTGAAGATCGCGTCAACGTTTTCATTAGTAACCAAGGGGATGGCCAGCGACCGCACGAGCATGTCGTTAAGGTTTGGCGCGGAGAGTGTCCACTGCCATCCTTTGGCGTCGTGCTCTCAATCAAATCTTGCCTGTTTGACGCGCTTTACCCACATGGGTTGGAGACAAATACACCAGTCTCGGTCACGCCATACTCTCACCAATGTGATTTCGCCGAATATGCACAAATTCTTGCCGGGTTGGTGCCATCCGTAATCGACGGCCAAAGTATTGTCCCGACTGGCGCAGCATTTACGGCTCAACAAGCAGAGCAAGCCCTAGATGAGGTGGCAAACACTGACGCGCCTCTGTCACGTACAGGCAAAGAAACTAATAACTTTGACGCCATCATCCGTGAGCCGGGCGGCTTGTTTATCGAAACAGAAAACCATGTGGGCTATCTTCTGTTTGATGGCCGCCATGAAATGAGTGTTGGCGTGAACATTGTCGATGTAGCGAATTTAGTCAGCCGTTTATCGCAGTCTGATATTGACCTGTTTGACGGTGAGACGATACGCAATGCCATATCGATTGACGGTGGTTCAGCAATGAAAGCCTACGCAGTCAATGTCGGTAACGGCACTGTCTCAATGGATATTTTAAACCGCGTTGCTGCGGGCAGTCGAAATGCTCCCGGCAACGACACACAAGGGTTAAACCTTTATTCAACAGTTGTAATGGAGCTATAAGTCATGCGAATTTTGTTAACCCACTATCGTGTCGGTGAAACCGATGGTGTGTCACTAGAAATGGATAAATGGAAATGGGCACTGGAGCAGCAGGGTCACGACGTATTTTACATGGCGGGTAGCTCTGGCAGTGTGGAAGCAGAGTGCATTGATGCGCTACGTTACGAAGACGAGCTGAACGCAAAAATCACTCAGGATGCGTTCATAGCGCCAACCTACTTTGAAAGCGAAGAAGCGTTGCTGGCCGCGATTCACAGCCAAGCGGAAGAGATCGCGACACAAGCAACAGCGATTATCGAAAAGCTCGACATCGACGTGATTGTTCCTAATAACATCTTCGCTGTTGGCCACAGTTTGGCCGCTGCGATTGGACTAGAAAAAGCAGTAGAAAACACAGGCGTCAAAGTAGTCAATCATCACCATGACTTCCATTGGGAACGCGAGAAGTTCAGCCAGCCGTGTTACCCGAGTATCCAACGTATTCTCGACAAGCATTTCCCTCCGCAACGCCCGCAGGACAAGCACTGTGTGATCAACCAGTTGGCAAATGAATCTCTGAAAAATGCGACGAGTTATGACTCAACAGTAGTACCGAATGTCTTCGACTTCGATGGTTGTGATTGGAAAATCGACGACTACAACCAAGATCTGAGAAGCGAATTCGGTATTCGCGAACAAGACATCGTTGTCTTACAAGCTACACGCATCGTGGCTCGCAAGGGGATCGAGCTGGCCGTCGACCTGATCGCCGACCTTCAGAAAAAGCTACCACAATGGGTAGGAAAGTCGCTGTATCGTGGACAAAAAATTGAATCTGATAGTCGCATTATTCTCGTGTTAGCGGGAATGAACGAAGAAGACGAATACTACGACAAACTCAAAGCGAAAGCTCAGCAGATGAACGTTGAGCTATTGGATATCAACCATCGTATCGAGCATTCACGTGGTGATAAAAACGGCATCAAACAGTACTCTCTTTGGGATGCCTACGTTCACGCCGATATCGTCACCTACCCAAGCTGGCTCGAAGGCTGGGGGAACCAGTTCCTAGAAGGTTTAGTGGCAAACGTTCCTCAGGTGGTGTATCGCTACCCAGTATACAAAACAGATATCGAGCATTTTGGTTTCCACATTATCGACCTCGGTGATGAGCTAAGCTGGGATGACAACAACCTCGCGCAAGTGTCTTTGCAGCGCATCAGTGCAGCCGCCGAACAAACTGAAGCGTACCTGTTCGACACCGCCCTACGTCAGCAGCACATGCAGGAGAACTACGCCATTGGTCAAAAGCACCTGTCGTACAAGGCATTGAGCGACATTCTGGCGACGGTATTCTAAAGCTATAGACACAACAAACGGGCCTTTCGGCCCGTTTGTTGTTTTTCCCACATTAGACTGAAACGGGAACGGGTGCTGGCGTCGCGGATTTCACCGTAAACTCATGACCATCCAGTAACCCTTTACCTTTCTTCAGTTCATTCAATCGCGCATTGACCACACCGTCTTTACTAGTGAAATCAATCTTATAGCTATCGACATACTCCTGAACATATTTACTCGACAGCGATTTTAGTTTGTCGATATAGACAACCGCTTTATCGAAGTCACCTTGCGACACGACTTCAAGCTTAGGTGTCAAAAGCTGAGCAAACTTATAGGGGTGACCGACAAAGCCACTGCCCATCACCAGAGACGCGACAACAGGCGTGGTAATCACCGCATTCTGGAACCATTCTGAGAACATTTTATGGTCATTCACTAGGCTGCTTGGCGCAGTACGGTTATTCCACTCTTTCTTAGCACGTTTAACAACTTTGGCCAGAAGGCTACGTTGTACAAAGAAGTCCACCAGTTTGATGATACGCTCAAGAATACTGGTGATTAAGCTGATCAATGAGCCTACCCCTGCGGCAACATCACCAGCCGCCTGAAGGCCAATACCAGCAACGCCCATGGTAAAGTCTTTGATTCCACCCAGCGCGCCTTTTGCAGAGTGGCGCGCCAAAGCATTTGAAATGATGCTCGGGTGACCACCAAGCAACTCAACACCACGGCCGCGGTAGATTTGTGAAATCAGGTCTTTGGATTTCAGCACTGACTTTTTCGCCGCAGAGTAAAGCCCAGAGGCACTTTGTACATAGCCCCACCCCGGAATGATATTGGAGAAGGTGCCTGCGAATTCACTCGCCAGCCAAGTTCCGACTTCAGCAAGCCACTCGATGCCATGCAACAAGTCACCATAGATGTTCTTCACTTTATCCAGCAAAGAACGGAAAAACTCGGAGAATAGCCGTTTCAGTTTCTCCTTAACCGCAGAAGTGATCTCACCCACTTTATCCGCCGCTTTAGACATCTTTTTCGCGACCTTGCTGTTTTTCAGCTTGGTCATGGTATCGGTTTTATTCAGCAGGCCCATTGCCGCATCTTTAAAGTCAACGAAGGGCTCGGTTCCGACCACAAAGGCTTCAAAAAAGTGCGCGTTGGAAATCTTCGCCACTTTGGTAATTTCGGTACTGGCTAGCATGTACATCGCACCCATGCGAGCATCGGCCATCTGTGCAACCTGAACGCCCAGTGCTGTATTCTTGGTTTTACTAAACATT
Organism: Vibrio sp. RE88; assembly: GCF_013113835.1. Lineage (GTDB taxonomy): Bacteria > Pseudomonadota > Gammaproteobacteria > Enterobacterales > Vibrionaceae > Vibrio. The sequence continues at coordinate 216,636 of NZ_VTYQ01000001.1, forward strand.
TTGTCTTTAATCAGACGCTTTAATAGTTTTATCTGCATGCAAACCTCTGCCCAAACGATAACGACACATAAATTACTTATGCCAAAAGTGATAATTACATAAACAAGATAAATAATAGCGAGTTTTATCAATTATGTGGTCTGTTTTGCTACTTTAGTTACAAAAAGGCACATTAAACATAGGGATTAATGTAGGAGTATAGTCAAGAACCTAAAAAAAGCCCCGCAAGTAAGGACGTTACTCGCAGGGCTAAGGGCAGTTAGGTAAAACTGGATTCAGGTTGTTAATTGCGACCAACGGGTGAAGAGCTTTTCAGTGATCCGATCAAATTTGGGGGCCAGCATATACAGCATCAGTACAAACAAAACCGAGCCAACGAGATCTATCGGTCGGTGCATTCCCAGCCAAAGGCGACTGTATGCCATGCCCACCGCCCATATACTCAGTGCAGCGGCCAAGCCATAACGTCGGTTTTGGATAAACAGGTTGCCAAAAAACGCCAGACAAATGGCAGCAAAAATCGTGTGACCAGAAGGGAATGAGTAGTCTTTCTCGCCTAACCAGTGGCGAGTTCGCCACGAGCTCACGCTATGAGAAATATCGTCAATCACATGCTGCTGTTGGACGGTGTTTAGATTGTAAAAGTGAGAAGGCTGCGGGATCAGCAATTGGTGCGTTAACAGCTCAGTGTATGGGCGAGGGCTTTCCGTCACTTGTTTTAACGCTGTTTTGCTGGCAAATCCGACCAGCAGAATCAAACCAAGCTGAGCCATTTTACTTAGCCACTCAACACGGTTCGGGATCAGCTTCCACGAGATCGCGACCAAAACGAATAAGGTGAAGAGAAACCCTTTAGATCCCGCTGAATCTGTCAGCAAAGTAAATGTCAGACCAAGTGGGTAGGAGACTGAGCTTAGTAAATCGATATGGCTAACCAGCAGACTCATCGGCGCAATAACCAAAAGAAATGCAACCAGAAGCCCAATACCATATTGTTTTTCGATCAAAAAATTCTTCACCGTGACGTCCCACACCGAATCAGTAAGATGCTGAATATTAGTCGACGTAACGTGGAAAATTTATCAACTCAATGTCAATTCGGTGAAAGATCGAACCGGCTTGCTTAGGTAATCACAAACAGCCATTTCAAGTGCAAATGTTCACTTGATGGATATTTATAAAGTCAATCAGTTGAGCTTATTTTTACACACAATATCAAACTGAGAAGGGGTCACTGGCTCAAGCTCGAAATGACGCAAAATCCCTTTAACATCATCACCACTAAGCCTAGCTACTACATAGTCATAGTATGGTGGGTCCAGTACTTCTTTAAGTTGGTATTCGCCTTTGCTCTGACGTGCCAACACCAAGGTATATGGTGCCAGATTAAACGCTTCCGCGTTCGCCCCAGAGACGATTCTTATCTGCGGATTCTGCTCAGCAAACTGATTGAGGAAGTACGCCCAATCACCATACCACTCCCCTGCCAGCTCAGGGCTTTCCCCGAGCACGGCGACGATCTGGTCAGCCGCATAATCATGGCAAACAGGCGGTAATGAATCCATTGAAGAAGAAGTGACGGCCTGACAGCCACTAAGTGAAGCGGCCCCAAGGACCGCTGTGATGAGAATCGTCGATTTCATTGCAACCTAACTTTTCTTACGTACTGGAATATTCAGGTACAGTTTATTCTCAGGGTCAGCATCGTTAAAGCCAGCTGGGTAGAGTTCGAAGTCCGGCTTTTCCTCATATTCATACGCGCTTTTCGGTAACCAGCTGCCCCATATATAACGCAGCGTTTCTTCCAGCTGGGCAATTGGCCCTTTATGGGTAAAACGAGCGTAAGTCTGCTCTGGCATCTCACGCGTGATCATACCCTCTGGTACCTGATCGAAATTTTCTACCCGAGCGGAACAGATATAGACAAACGTCGTGCTGTCCTCAGCCTCTTCATATGACTCATAAATACCGAAAAATTCATCGCCTACGCGGTTTGCAATGCTGTCCCGGTACGGCGCAAACCCCGACCATAAACGAGGCAGACTGAGGTCTTCATCTGTGTATTGATTGGCAATTCCCACCAGCTTCATAGCTGGCTGTGTGATGATTTCCGGTTCCATGCTAATGCGATTCTGCAGAAAACTGAGGTCGTCTTCATTAATTTGATTTTTATACAACAAACGGAAAGGTTCGTTCATTTTTCGGTATTGTGCAGGCGTCATGTTAAACAGCGCTTTGAATGCACGTGTGAACGCTTCCTGTGAATCAAATTGACAATCCATGGCGAGATCCAGAATGCCGACTTCTTCTGTGAGCAGGCGCTTGGCAGCCATTGTGAGACGGCGCTTACGCAAATACTCTTTAGGTGTATCTCCGACCAAAGCTTTAAATACCCGACTGTAGTGATAAGTGGAGTAATGAGACGCGGCGGCGATCTGATGAACAGAAATTTTGTCGTACAAGTGCTGTTCTATATATTCAATACTTTTAAAAAAACGCTGCATTTCATCCTCCTAGCTTATCTGTTTGTAATGTTAGAATTAAACGGTAGTAGGTTCTACCCATTCGCCACCCACTTGTTCAAATAAGTTTTCCACCGCAGGTTCCAGAATCATCCCTTCCATCATCAGATTAAGCACTGGTGCCACCAGACTGACATTCTTGTGGAAGTAATGGCGCCATGTCACCAATGAGCCACCTAAACCATCAGGTTCAACGGTAAACAGCGATAAAGGCTCTGTGATTGGAAACGAAACTGTCGAACGCTCCATATCAATCGTATAAGCATAGGAGCGCTTATTTTTGTCATAGTAAACAATGTCTTCATACAGTATCTCATCGTCCAAGCTGCAACTGCGTACCGAATGCGTGCCCATCGCTAACGGTCCGTTGAGTGACTTGAAGTTATCCATCTTAGGGTTCTTGATGCCGGTAAACCAAGTTGCCAGTTGATCAATTTCAGACACCAGTTCAAAGGTTCGATCCGGCGATGAGTTGACTCTGAACATCAGGACAATTTGCTCCGGCGCACTGGTCACAGAACGAATATCAAACTCGTTCACAGTGGTGGAGGTGTGATCATACTGAGAAGTGTACTGTGGCGCGCTGCCTTCTGGCGCAATGGTTGAACATGCTCCGAGCAACACCGTACCTGCCACTAGCGCTATGTTTCTCAAAGGTTTTATCGAGTTCATTTTCTTCATCTTAATGCCCTTTCATCCCTATCAATATTGCGCTTAAGCCGCTGAGCTTTGTTGGTTAGGCAGTGACTGCTCGGAATAGGTTTTCAGTCCATTGAGTAATTTGCCAAATGCACCGGGAATCGCTAAGCGGAGCAGTGGGTAGAATGGATAAGCGAAGAATTTAAGTTGCGGTTGGGCATGCCAAATCACTTCGGATTTGTTAGCACCTAGAGAGCGAACCGTCATTTGCACCTGATTCTTTTTCACTGGCACAATGGCCGGCACATTGATGGGTGTGATTTCAAACGTCAGAGATTTATTCACTTCGTTGTACTGTGTGATGACTTCCTTAGCCTTAGCACCGTTTGGATTCTTGCTCAGGTTACAGATGCGCCCTTCCATCGGAGCCCCTGTTGAGCTGTGGCCAGATCCAATTTCATACGAATGTGGGATTGGGTCCATCCACAGGTGTGCTTTATCAAATTGGTGAGCAATTAGGTCCCAGACTAGATCTGCAGGTTTGTTGATTGTGACTTTTTTAGTGATTTTCATGACATCTCCTTAATTTGAGCCGGTTGGCTCTCTCGTTGCCTGAGATGTAATTTAGAAAATTCACGCCACGCTTTTTTGATATTTCTTGCTATGTTGAGTGAGAGCAATAAATGGAATGAAAAAACCTCGCTGATAAGCGAGGTTTATTAGAAGATAAATCTAGGGCTAGGCTTTAGTCACCGTCTTCACCATGTGTGATTTGAAAGGTGCATAGAAGGTCGCCAACGTTTTCAACCAGCTTTCAAAATCTTTACTTGGCACTTCAAACTCACCATAGTTAGGTTCAAAAACATAGACGGTGTCGTTATCTGTTTTCAGGCTGCCTTGCTTCGGTGATAAAGAGCGGTAAAAAGCAATAGTGTGTGCACCGTCAGCCCCCACAACAGCTCCCGGGAACCAGAAAGAATAGATAAAGCCAGCGTGCTGCGGCTTAGTCACTGCCTTTACAATGTTTTTGATATTAAAGTGAGTGTAGTCATACAAGAGTGCGGTTTCTTTTAAGCCGCGCAGTGAAATCATCATCCGGTCTGCAACCTGATAAGATGCCCCACCCTCGGCCCAACGAGAAGCGAATGTCTTTTGCAAAACCGGGTTACCTGCACCATCACGCGCAGACAAACGCTTCATGCGTTGCTTAGCGTTGCCTTTTTTCTCAAACATAAAGCTCAGCCACTCGATACTGAAGTTATGGCAAGCCCCATTCGTTGCTGCTGCAGATGTCCCTTTCTTCGCCTTCATCGCATTGACCTGCGAAAAGTTAGCAACAATATTGTCCTTCATAGTCCCTCTCCAACCCATTGATGTTGTTAATGATACTTTCTATATCTATCTGGTAAAAAATAGCAACTAAGGGAGTAGTGACCTAATTATTTTTTAGAGTAAATAGTCTCTCTCACATCTTTCGTGTCGGAATCAGCTCAACGATATACGCAAGCAACAGACATAAAAAAGCCTCGCCAAAAGCGAGGCTTCATCATGATTTCGAACTATTTGGCATCCAGACCTTGCTGCCAGAACGCCACTTCCATTCGAGTCGCGGTTCTGAACACTTCAATCAGGTTTTGTCCCCGCTGGCTATGAAGATCAATCTCTTCTAAGAGTTGGTTAAAATGCTCCGCACCTTGTGCCACTCCACTCTGGAATTCCTCACCACCATAGAGCTCAATCCAACTTGCGTAAGGATTTCCTTCCAGTACAGTGTCATTGCTTTCAATCAACGCTTTACCAATCACCGCATAGCCAATCGAACACGGCGCCAGCGCGGCATACAGGTCAACTAAATCACCTGTCATGCCTGCATCAAGCACATAGCGTGTGTAAGCAACGGTTCCAAAATCTTCAGGTTCGTTTTCCAGATCAGACTCCGTCAGCCCCCATTGACCACAATACGTCACATGATGACCAATTTCGGAATCTAGCAGAGCATGCACACTCGGCAAGGCACGACGCATGTCTTCCAGCGTGCGTGCTTTATAGATGGCTAACGCATAAGCACGCGCATACTGTTTGAGAAATAAAAAATCCTGCTTCAGATAGTGAAGAAAACTGTGCTGATCTAAAGTGCCTTTTGCTAGCTGCTGCACAAAATCATGCTGTGTGTATTCCTGCCAGTCCGGCTGACAAGCTTCGATAAGATCCTGATATTTCATTAGTTAAACTCCGGCACATAATCTGCGGCTTTAGGCAAAGTCTCGATGATCTTTTGTGAATACATGAACTGGGCGTAATCGTCATAGCGCTTGAGATCAACCGCAGAAGGACGCAGTGCAAAACGGGTTAACGTATCGTTCCAAGCTCGTTGGTTAAGTTCATTGTTGAGAGTGTCTGGCGCGTAGGCAACAAACTCCTTCCATGACGCTTGTGGGTGATTGACAATGTAAGTTGTGGCTTGCTCAAGCGCTTTGTTGAAGGCTTTGATAGCTTCCGCATCATGAGTTTTGGCATTCGCCACAAACACCAGTTCGTCATAAGCTGGCACACCGTGCTCTTCAGGGAAAAAGGCTTTCGCTTTGTAGCCTTCAAGCGCGAGCTGGTTAGTTTCAAAGTTGCGTAGACCACCCCAGATCGCATCGACTTTTCCTGATGCCAATGAAGAAGAGAGAGCCCAGCCCACATTGATGATGTCCACATCGGCGAACTTCACACCGTCTTGCGCTAGCATAGTCCCAATAGTGGCTTCTTCATTGCCTGCGATGGCAATACCGATTTTCTTGCCTTTCAGGTCGGCCAGATTGTCGTTCTTACCATTGTCTAGCACCATCAGCGTGTTGAGCGGTGTCGCGATTAGAGTTGCAGAACGAATAAGCGGCAAACCCGCCGCAACGTCGATAGTCAGACTTGGCTGGTAAGAGATTGCCAGATCCACTTTGCCAGCAGCCACCAGCTTAGGTGGCGTGCTTGGGTCAGCGGGCTCTTGAATATCAACATCAATGCCTTGCTGCTTGAAGTAGCCACGCTCTTTCGCAATCACGATTGGGCCATGGTTCGGGTTAACAAACCAATCCAGCATCAGAGTGAGTTTTTTCTCTTCCGCCAGCGATTGAGCAGAAAATGTTGAGCAAAGTAGTGCCACTGCACTGAGTATTTTTTTTGTTTTCACGGGAGTGTCCTTTCTTTTATTGGTTTTCCCAAGGAATCAGTTTCTTAAGTAATTTATCGGTGATGAAGTAAAGCGAGACAGACAACAAAGCCAGAATAAACAGCGCCGCAAACATCTCATCAATGATCATGCGCGCGTTGGCTTGCAGCATCAGGTAACCCAGACCTTCACTGGAACCTACCCACTCTCCGGCCACCGCGCCAATTGGCGCTATGACCACAGCGACACGTATACCGGAAGCCAAAGTGGGTAGAGCCGCTGGGAGTTGAATGTGTTTCAGCATTTGCCATTTGCTCGCCCCCATGGTTCTCGCCAGGTCGAGATAGCCTGTCGGCGTGTTTCTCAAACCGTCGTAGCAACACGTGGTCACGGGGAAGAAAATAATGATCGCCGCCATCACGACCTTTGATGCGATACCGTAGCCAAGCCACAACATCAAGACTGGTGCAATCGCGAACACAGGAATCGCCTGACTGGCAATCAGGATCGGTAACAACCAGCGCTTGAGCGGCTTAAACAACAGCATCTGTAAGGCGAAGAACAGCCCCATCGACAAGCCGAGTAACAGACCCAACACAATTTCTTGACCAGTCACTAGCGTATGTTTCATCAATACATCAAAACGACTGATGAGGCGCTCAAACACGTCAAGCGGCGCAGGGAGAATAAAGCTTGGCATATCAAACACCACCACGACTAGCTGCCAAAGCCCGACAATAATGGCAGCACTGATCGTCAATCGGAGCACTGGGTGTGTCAGACGCTCCTTTTTCACTACGTCTCGTCGAATGGCGTCAAACTGAGTCATATCACTCATAATCACCCTCCAACGAATTGAGAATGTTCTGCTGCAATTGCGCACATTCTGCATCTATGACACGAGGCGGTTGAGTGGTTGGAACATCATGTGATTCAGCATAAGCGGGTTGACCGCGGAGGATGTACAGAGCGTCGGCCAGTCGAATCGCTTCTTGCGGGTCATGGGTGATCAGCACCACCGTTTTGCCACGCAACAGCTCAGCAGCCAATGTCTGCAATTTATGTCTCGTCACTGCATCTAGCGCAGAAAAAGGCTCATCCATGAGTACCACGGGTTTGTCTTGCATTAACGTACGAGCCAACGCCACACGTTGACGCATACCACCTGACAACTGTACAGGCATTGCCGTCGCCTGATCCGATAACCCGACTTGCTCCAGCAATCGCAGCGCTCGATTCCTGTCAGGTTGAGCGCTGCCAAACTTGCTACTCAGGCAAACATTATCCAGGACATTGAGCCATGGTAGCAGCAGGTCTTGTTGTGCCATGTAAGCGATCTGGCCTTGCAGTGCTTGGCTATGACTGAGCGTCAGTTCTCCAGCCCAGTGCACTTTGTCGTTCAACAGACCTGCCAGATAACGCAGCAAGGTGGTTTTCCCACAGCCACTTCGCCCCAAAATACACGTCCACAGCCCAGCGGGTATCGACATAGAAAAGTGCGCTAATGTCGGGGCTGGATTATCCGTGTACTGTAAGCTGGCGCGCTGAATTTCGATCCCAATCGGCTCAGCGAACATTGATGTGGCCACAGAAAAAGTGATGGACCGGTCCATGCCCTTTGCCAACATTGAGTTCATCAGCATGAGCGATGGCCTGCGAGATGTATTGTTTACCTAGATACACAGCTTTGTGCAGCCTATTGCCCTGCGCAAGATAAGACGCAATCGCCGAAGATAAGGTGCAGCCTGTTCCATGAGTGTTTTTCGTCGGGAATCGTTTGGCACTCAGAAGCTCACTCGTTTGCGCTAAGATCAGCAAATCATTGCTGTTGTCATCTTTTTCTAGATGCCCCCCTTTCAGCAGTACCGCTTTGGCACCGAGTGCGCGCAATTCTTCGATCATATTACCCATCTGATCTTCATTTTCCGGCACAGCGCCATCAATCAAAGCTGCCCCTTCAGGAAGGTTTGGGGTAATCAGATCCGCCAGCGGAATCAACTGCTCTTTTAATGTGCTAATCGCCGACTGCTCCAACAGAAGGTCACCGCTGGTTGCAACCATTACAGGGTCAACCACCAGATGGGCGGGGTTGTATTGTCTGATTTTGTCCGCAACGACCTTAATAATCCGCGCGTCAGCCAACATGCCGACTTTAACGGCAACCACATTGAGATCCGTAAACACGGCGTCGAGCTGACTTTCAATATGCTCTAGAGGAATCGGGTGAATTGCGCTTACGCCAAGCGTATTTTGCGAGGTAATGGCCGTAATGACAGAACACGCGTAACTGCCAGTTGCAGATATGGCTTTGATGTCCGCCTGAATACCGGCGCCACCACCGCTATCAGATCCTGCGATGGTTAATACAATGGGTGGCGTGTCTTGTGAATGTGGCATAGGTGCTCCTATTACAAGACGTATAGGAACTCTCAGCCAGACATGAAGTGATCAATAAAAGGGAAGATCGAATCATAAAAAGCGAGTGCACCAAAGCAAGAATACTCAAACATCGATGCTAATAGTTCCCTACGTCAGTGCTAACTGAATCAGGTTCTACGGGTCTCGCAATGCGATCTCAGCCCTAAGGCTCCCCGACTATTTCCCGCTGATAATAACAGTAATTAAAAAGCGAATGCACTTTTAAATGTGCAAAAAGTGCGAGTGGTCAATCAACACAGGCCTCAAACCAAAAAGCCACTCATGAATATGAGTGGCTAAATCGATTATTGGTAAGCACCTGCTGAGTAATGCAGCTCGTAGCTATGAGAGTAGATTTCAAGGATGTTACCGAATGGGTCTTCCATGTAGATCATGCGGTAAGGTTTCTCGCCCGGGTAGTAGTAACGTGGCGCTTTCATACGCTTCTTACCACCTGCTGCAACAATCTTCTCTGCCAGTTCTTCCACATTTGGATCTTGTACACAGAAGTGAAAGATGCCTGTTTTCCAATATTCGAAGTTGTCTTCTGGGTTTTCCTGATTTTTGAATTCAAACAATTCAACACCAATGCGATCGCCTGTTGAAAGGTGAGCAATACGGAAGCGCTCCCAACCTGCACCAAACACATCAGTACACATTTCGCCAATCGCAGAATCGTCTTCAACGATTTCGGTCGGTTCCATGATCAGGTACCAACCAAGTACTTCGGTATAAAATTTAACGGCTGCTTCTAAATCAGGTACTGAAATACCGATATGAGAAAAATTACGTGGGTATGGAGTCGACATACTGGCCTCTAAATAGATTGTCATATTAGGCGGTTGCCCTGTTTCGTTAGACTCATATTAGCCAGACAAATAACACAATAAAAATTATCAATTTTTCTCATTTTAATAATTTTTTGTTATTGAAAATTTTTCTAAACTTCTTCGTTTCCAACTTTGTATGAAACTAATTTACTGTTCTATAGTAAGAAAGCTCATAAATAAAAAAGGAGAACGCCCATGAGTCAGGAGGCTTTAATTTCTCGCCTTAACGAGTTACCAAGGATTCAAAAAGTACTACAAGAGTTACTCGATATGGTGAATCAAGACGAAGTAGATTTTGGCGAGCTCTCGAGAAAAATCTCTACTGATCAGGTATTGAGTGCTCGATTGCTGCGTATGGCGAACTCTGCCCATTTTGGTGGTAATAAAACTGTCTCGTCAGTAAGTGAAGCGCTACTTCGTGTAGGTACGGGGCCGGTACGAACTCTGGTGGTGGCATCAGTGCTTTCTGGTGCATTTCCAAAAATCAAAACACTGGATATGGACCAGTATTGGGAAGACACCTTCGAGATTTCCGTTATCGCCAGCAAGATTGCTGAAGAAACGGGCATGGATGCAAACGAAGTCTTTACAACCGGGATTTTGCACAATATCGGCGAACTGATGATTCACACCCTCGTTCCTGATGCTGCGGTGAAAATACATGAACGTTCCGATGCAGGTGAAGATGCTATTTCGGTTCAAGAAGAAGTACTGGATATTACCGCTCCAACGCTGGGTGCAAAGCTAGCCAAAACTTGGAAGTTCCCAGATCCAATGGTGGATGCCATTGCCAATTTCCATGATCCACGTGACGCAGAACTGTCGCCTAAAATGGCCACAACACTGCACTTTGCGCGCTCAATTCACCGAGACTGGGACAAGCTAGAAGATGACGAAACAAAGGCTCGTTATCTAGCAGAGCACCCTGATTCACGTTTACTGCACATTTCCGCTAATTTTGCTCCGACCGTCGATAAATTCCGCGGTAATGGACGCGATCTGGCAACTCAACTCAACGCAGCATAACTTTGGATGGCGAGGTGATACACCTCGCCATTCTACTCTCACTACCAAAATTTAACGTTATCACATAAACTATTAAGCATAATTTTTTGTTATTAAACGATGACGATGCTAAACCCTCTGTGGCTTAAAACCTTTCAAACGCTTATCGACACCGGTCACTTTACCAAAACCGCTGAAAAGCTATTTATGACCCAGCCCGGGGTTAGCCAACACATCAAAAAGTTAGAGCAAACATGCGGTCACGCTCTCATTGCTAGGCACAACAAGACGTTTGAGATTACTGAGGCCGGACAAGCCGTCTATCAGTACGCCCTGCAAGTCGAACTTCAACAAGCTGAGCTACTTAACTCACTCAATATGGAAGATCCGTATTCGGGCAGCGTTTCGCTTTCTTGCTCTGGCTCACTGGCACTACGGATCTATCCGCATCTTCTTAATTTACAATGTAAATATCCAAAGCTGGTTCCAAAGCTGGAAGCCGCTCCGCATCATAAGATTTTGGCTGATGTCTTATCGGGTGAAAGCGATGTAGGAATCGTGACTCACGTCCCTTCCGATTCACGCTTTGAATCGGAAACATTGGGCTGTGAGCCTTTATGTCTGATTCTTCCTGCTAAGTTGGCATCAAAGCACTTAACGCCTGAAGGATTGAAGTCGATTGGATTAATTCAACATCCAGATGCCGTTCATTATCTGTCTCTTTATTTTGCTCAGTGTGGTGAGCCGCTGTTAGAGAAGTTGAACATCGACGATATCCCAGTCACCGGATACATCAATCAACTTAGCCAGATACTACTGCCTGTTGCAAACGGGCTGGGATTTACAGTGCTGCCCAAAAGTGCACTCGATTCATTCCCAGATCGAGACCGAGTAGCTATCTATACCGCGAATAACGAAGTGACAGAAACCTTGTACTTCCTGACTAAAAGACACCGCCAGTTACCACAACGCTTTTCGACCATAAAGCAAGAGATTTCGCCTTACTTTCATCATGACTAACCGACCGTAATTTCTGTCGCCAACTCTTCGATCACAGCACCGCCATCGACTCCAACCAAGGTCAAGGTAATGGTAATCGGCTCTCCAGCGTCAGAGTACAGAGAGAAGCATTCCAGCTTGCGCTCGCCTTGTTTTAGAAACTGCATTTTGATGTTGTAAACCGAGTAATCCCAATGACCATATTTGTCGATGTTCAACGACCCCAAAGTCCCCTTGCCCGCAACCACACTATTAGGGTCAAACTGAGTTTGACGACGATGACCGCTTGAAACGAGAAGTCGGCCGGAATCGCTTAACAACGGGGACATGTCCCAATTCACAGACTCATGTTTTTCTTCTTCGTAATCCGATGTGCTCTGATGATAACCCCTGCCCAGTAATTGGCTGGCTCTGCCATTCTCTGATTGAGGGGGGCTTGGTAGAAGTGAAAGTGATGCAAAGCGATAGGCTCTTGCGCTATCAGCGTTAGATAAAGAAGCACCTGCAGACAGAGCATAGGTATCTGTATGGTTTACAGCACTTCTCGAACGATGTGTGTGGATTGAATAAGCCATAACCTTCTCCTATTTTCTCTGATTACACTTGTCAAAGTCGAACTCATATTGAATCAAGCTGGGTAAAGTGACTAACGCAAACCACGTGCCAAAAAACAGGAAATATAGATACGCACAAAAGTGCATATAATTCATAATGATAGAAATTGGCGAAATCAGAGCACAATCGGATTCTCAATATGAGACGCAAAACACAATAAAAAGCGATGGCTCATTTTCAATTTGCTAATCGCCTTAATACACCAACATTTAACAATTTTCTTAATCAGCATGGCGGTCTGGATGCTATCCTGACGCCGCTCAACAAAACAATAAGTATGCAAAAATGAAACTAGAACACATCGATACACCAGCTTTGTTTATCGACATCGACGCTGTCGAACATAACTTAGCTGAGATGCAACGCAGAATTAATCAACTAGGCTTAACCCTACGCCCTCATACTAAGGCGCATAAAATCCCGCAACTGGCTCACAAGCAAATTGAATACGGTGCGCAAGGCATCTGTACCTCAAAGCTGGGTGAAGCGGAAGTGATGCTTCAAGGTGGTATCACCGACATCCTAATCACAACCCCTATTGCAGGTCAGGCCAAATATCAGCGCCTGATTGATCTTCATCGCCAATACCCGCAAGCGACGCTCTACCAAGTTATTGATCATCCGCAGCACGTGGAATCAATCGCTGAGCTCGCTCAGCAGGCCGGTGTCGTGGTCAACCTTCTGATTGAAGTCGAAAGTGGTCAGCAGCGATGCGGTGTCGCAGTGGGTCAAGGACTGCTGGAGATTATAGAGAAAGTCGTTCAGACCGAAGGGGTTCATTACGCTGGAATTCAGGCGTACAGCGGGCACTTACAGCTGATTAAAGGCTTTGAACAGAGACAACAACAAGCACGCTCCGCCGTGACTGAGCTGTTTGATTTTATCGAAACTCAATTAAAGCCACGCCATCTTGCCCCAGAAATCATCAGTGGAGGCGGCACTGGGACGTATCAAGCTTATCAGGGGCTAGCGTACACTGAGATACAAGCAGGTTCTTATTTGTTTATGGATAACTCTTATTGCAATATTGGCGATGAGCAAGATGCAAATCTTAATCAACAGTTCAATTCTGCACTCAAAGTGTTAAGCACCGTCATTAGCCACCCAACCCCGCAACGCGCCGTTATTGATGCGGGTATGAAGTCACTCTCAATTGATCTAGGTATGCCGATTGTTGAATCTCGCCCTGAGCTTACCTATCAATGTGGTGGGGATGAGCATGGCATTGTTCATCTTAGTGAAGACAATCTGCTTAGTATCGGGGAAACCCTGGTGTTAACGCCGAGTCACTGCGATACCACGCTGAACAATTTCGATTATTTATACGTGGTTAAACAAGGTGAGATTGTCGATAAATGGAAGATTGCAGGGCGTGGTCGTTCAGACTAACTTTTCTGCCTATTTTTGACATTAAAAAAGGAGCCAACGGCTCCTTTTTGCGATATCCATAAGCAAGTGAAATTTATGCTTCCAATACGTCTTTTCCAGCGGCTTCTGCAAGGAGAAGCTGATCAGTTTCATCCAGCTGCATGCCAAAAACTGGCAGACCGTGTTGGCATACCCAACAAGCAAAGAAAACAACGATACCCAGAGTTACTAAACCCAGAACAACCATAGCCAAACCTCCTCCTTGGTTATCAACATACGTACCGATAACTTAAGATGTGGCGTCGCCGGAGCGATGAGCTAAAAGGCCTTTGTAAATACTTTATTCTTCGACGCTTTCGATTCACTCTCAGTGGGAACATCACTGAGCCATGTGTTTCGTTTTCGTTCAATTTTTCGTATCAACTCTGTGAGTTTACTCGGGTCTCTACACCTTTAAATCATGTGGGCACCTTTTCACTATAGTTATACCGTACAAACTGAGCAACTACATTTAGTGGTTAGCGGCCATAAGATCACAATTTTTATGCTCATTTGCGCATATTTATCCTTACACGCGTTTCTCAGACATCAAAAAAGGGGCAAAGCGCCCCTTGAGTAGTGCAAGTATTCCCTAAAGGAATTTTTGTATTTATGCGCCTATCACGCCGCCATCTTCGCGTGTGATCGCCATGATTGTAGAGCGCGGTTTGCTGTTACCGCCCGCAGGGAAGTGAGACGGAGCACCTTTCTCACCCGGGTGCTGAACACCGACAAACATGGTTTTGTAATCTTCTGAGAAAGTCAGGCCGGTAATTTCACACGCTACAGGGCCAGTCAGGAAGCGACGCACCTCACCCGTCATAGGGTCACCACACAACATCTGGTTGTTACCTTGACCGGCAAAATCACCTTTGTTGGAGTAGTTACCATCGGTTTGAATCCACAGGCGACCTGCTTTATCAAAGCCAATACCATCCGGGCTGTTGAACATGTTGTCTTCGTTGATGTTCTCACTACCCGCGTAGAGGTTGCCTTTATGAACCGTTGGGTTACCCGCAATCAGGTACAGATCCCATTCAAACCCTTCGCTGGTGTGGTCACCACCTTGCGGTACCCAGCGAACAATCTGACCATAATGGTTTTCTTTGCGCGGGTTTGGTCCACCGACAGGCTGGCCTTCTTTCACACCACGGTTTTTGTTGTTGGTCAAGGTACAGAAAACGTGCTGGTTGTCCGGATGCACCGCAACCCATTCTGGGCGGTCCATTGTGGTTGCGCCAACTTGAGTCGCCGCTCGACGTGCAAAGGTCACCACTTCCGCTTGGTCATGGAAGCCGTTTTCTTTCGTCAGGCCATTCTTACCATGTGTCAGCTCCAGCCACTGGCCTTTACCTTTCAGCTCCGCATCATCCATCTCGAATTGAGCGACATACAATGTCCCTTCTTCCAGTAGATCACGGTTCACTGCGTTATTGCCTGGCTGATATTTGTTCTTCGAAACAAACTTGTACAGGTGCTCACCACGCTCATCATCACCCAAGTACACGACCACATGACCGTCGTCGTTGATCAGCAATGCCGCATTTTCGTGCTTGAATCGCCCCAAAGCAGTGCGCTTCAGCGGTGTTGAAGTCGGGTCGTTCGGGTCAATCTCAACAACCCAGCCAAAGCGATGTGGCTCATTGGGATGCTTAGCCAAATCAAAGCGCTCATCGGTATCATGCCATTGGTATTTGCTTGGCTTAGGCTCAACACCATAGCGTGCATGATCGTCCGAGACTTTGGCGCTACCACTGGTACCGAAGTAACCATTGAAGTTTTCTTCACAGGTCAGGTACGTGCCCCATGGCGTTTGGCCATTCGCACAGTTGTTGAATGTACCTAAAGGTTTCATACCTGTCGGATCTAGCTTGGTCTTCATCAAATCGTGACCAGCAGCTGGACCTGTGAGCTGCATTTCAGTCGCAGCGGTAATGCGGCGGTTACGCTTGCCGTTTTTGTCCAGCTTCCACTCACCGCCAGACTTAACGATTTCAAACACAGTCACACCGTGAGCGGCCTGTGACTTGATGACATCATCAGCGGTCATCGCTTTACCGCCATGTTCAAACAGGTATTCGTAGTTGGTGTATTCGTTGTTGACGGCAATTACTGCGCGGTCTTTCGCGATTGGGAATAAGCTCATACCGTCAGTGTTGTCACCGAACTGACGTAGTTGAGCTTTTGAGTCTTGCTTACCGCTCGGATCGAACTCTGGCGCATCAGCAAATATCGGATCACCCCAAGACAACAACGGTGTTGCTTTGTAGCCTTTTGGCACAATAATCGCATCTTCTGTAGAGGCAGGAACAGCGTCAAAATTCAGTAGTGCGCTTTTCTTGTCTGCGGCAAATGCCTTAGTGATAGGGTTAAGTGACAGAAACGCACCTGCACCTACTGCTGCGGTACCAGCCAGAAAACGACGACGAGATAGTCTCGCCTCGATCATTTGGCTGAATTGAGAATCTTGCTCATCGCGATTCCACATTGCTGACTCCTTGCTCGAGTATGTTTTTTATTAGTAGCGAGCAGATGATAGACAGTAAAAATGACAAACTTGTTAAACTATTGTTTCTGTTAAATAAAGGCGAGATTGCAGTTTTGTTTGTGTTACATTGCAGTCCTATTAAAGTGAGCTCATATTCACTTTTTATAAATAAGGTATGGCGTACATACAAAAAAATGTGATCTAACCCCTAGCGAACTTGTCATTTGGTCGCTACATTAAGTCTTGTTCATGAGGAACTTGATTCACATATGCTCAGTGACGAGCAAGCCATTAAAAAGTGAGGGAATATCATGAAGAAAATGAGAAAAGCACAATTGCATCGTGTTCGAATTCAATATTGGAAAGAAGCCAATAATAAAGACACAAACAAGAAATAACGTGCACCCTTTATTGCCTGCCTTGGCAGGCTTTCAAAGTCTAAGCTGGCAATCCGTTGCCAGCTTTTGTGTTTCTAGAGTCCAGTAACCTGCAGATACAACGAGAAAAGCCCCTAGTTGGGGCTCCTTGGATTCCAAATGCTCTTGCTTAACTCTGCTTCGACTTGCCTCCAATGAGCAAGTGATCAAACACATTTCGAACAAACGGTGCACCAACTTTAGAACCACCATTACCGTGTTCAATGACGACTGTCGTGACATACTCAGGGTTGCGACACGGAGCAAATCCTGTAAACAAGCCGTGATCGAGAAGGTTGTGGCTCAATTCTTTGGAGTTATAGACTTCGTCTTTCTTCAGGCCGAAAACCTGCGCTGTACCGGATTTACCACCACTGCAATACTCGGCCCCTCTGAACGCTCTTCGGCCTGAACCTCTTGGGCCTTCATTCACCAGTCGCATTGCATTCAGAGCAATATCCCATGAACTGTCATCCACTTGCTTCATGTTGTTAGTCACTGGCTCATCAACTAACTTCGCAGACTCAAAGCTTTGGCCATGTTCAATCACAGCTTTCAGCAGATGAGGTGGCGTGACATTGCCGTGATTTACCAATACCGATGTCGCTTTAGCAATTTGTAACGGTGTGGCTGTCCAATAACCCTGACCAATACCGATGGGCACCGTATCTCCTTTGTACCAAGGCTGGTGATGGCGACGCTGTTTCCACTCCCGGGTCGGCATATTGGCTTCCGTTTCCTCAAGAATGTCTATACCTGTCAGCTGACCAAACCCAAACAGCCCCATCCAATCCGAGATACGATCAATCCCCAAATCGTAAGCCATCTGATAGAAGAACGAATCCACCGACTCTTCAATCGCTAGCGTGACATCAACATCACCATGCCCCCAGCGGCGCCAGTCACGCCAAGCTTTGGAATGACGACTGGAGCCAGGAATCTGCCAGCGGCCATGATCGTTACGAATCGTAGTCGGGCTGATGACATGTTCAGTCAACCCGGCAATCGCCATGAAGGGCTTCACCGTGGAAGCGGGCGGATACACGCCAAGAGTGGCACGATTGACCAGTGGGTGATGCACATCTTCAAGCAATTTACGATATGCAGGCCCTGAAATCCCATCGACAAAGGGGTTGGGGTCATAACTGGGGCTGGATGCCATCGCCAGTACACTGTTGTCTTTCGGGTCGAGTACCACCGCACTGCCCTGCCTGTCTCCCAACAGTTTGTAGACATAATTTTGTAAATCGACGTCAATGTTCAGAACGATATCTTTACCCGCCACAGGGGGTACATATTCGAGGGTGCGAATCACTCGACCACGGCTGTTCACTTCAACTTCTTCATAGCCTTGCTCACCATGAAGCATTTTTTCGTAGTAGCGCTCGATCCCGAGCTTGCCAATGTTCTTCGTTGCCCGGTAGTTAGACAACTCATCCTGACGCTTGAGACGTTCAATATCGCGATCATTGATGTGAGAAACATAACCTACAACATGCGTCAGTGACGCACCATAAGGATAGAAACGCTTCATTTCAGCGTTGATCACAAAGCCCGGAAATTCGTGTTGATGCGCAGAAAAACGGGCCACTTCCAACTCAGATAACTCCCCCTTTATCGTCACCGCCTTGAAACGCCTGCGATGTAGATGTTCAAGCTTGTTCAACTGCTCTGGTGATAAATCGACATATTTTTGCAAGTTAACAATAGATTGATCGAGGTTGAGTGCTTTATCCGGAAACACATCCAACACATAAACAGGAATGTTTTTCGCTATGAGGTGCCCGTTACGGTCATAAATCAGCCCTCGTGGAGGAGAAATAGGCAGAACCTGAATTCGGTTGTCATTTGCTCGGGTCTGGTAGTAGTCAAAATCTTTGACTTCTAGGTGGTAGAGGTTTGCCACCAGCACACCCAATAAGGCGATCATCGCAATAAAAGCCACGACCGCGCGGCGTTGGAATAGCTTCACTTCCCACTCATGATTGCGCATGTGGGTACGTTGTCGATTGAACTTCATAATACGGGAACAAATTGACGGTGATTTTATCGTCCAACACCTGTCAATATATTTACATTTGGTTACATTGACGATTACTTTAACAACAACGGGTAAGCGTTATGTGCGAAGAGTGTCAACATCCCCGAATCGGCTGGCCTCTCAAGCACGGAAGCGAGTGAATCAAGCCGCGCAACGCATACTTTGCACCATGCCCCCGACACTCATTCTTGTGGAGCACTACACCTGTGGTAATTTTGCACGGCTGGCTCCCAATCAAAACTTTACTTAACGGTAAAGTTAAAATACCCTTCCCAACCATAAAAAATAAAAATCAGTATTCAAAGCTCAATAAGAAAAATAAATACAACAAATTAGGGATAGCTATGAACAAACTTACCCTCTCACTTGGCCTAACGCTCGCGCTTGCACCTGTTATTCTTTTCAACTGTCAGACGTCACAGGCAAAATCTTCGAAGCATTCAACAGCGTACATGGTACAACTGCCTGTAGAACGTAGCGCGACCAAACTGATCGCCATGGAAGGCGAATTTAAGCCTTCCAAGTACACGCAAATACTCACGGAGCACAGTGGGAAAATCACTCACATTTTTGTTGAAGATGGCGATTATGTTGAGAAAGGTCAGCCGTTACTGGAGTTTGATTCCACGATCGCTGCTTTGGCCGTCAAGGCTGCGGAGAGTGAATATCAGCTTGCAATCCGCAACATTATAGAGCTCACCCGCACCACTAACGAGAATGATCCTAAGTACATCATGGCTTCACACGCGGTGGAAGAGACCAGAAAGAATCTGCTTTCTGCTCAGCAAGATCAGAGTGCCACCACCATGTACGCCCCATTTGCCGGCAAACTTGGACAAATCAAATTCAATTCAGGAAACTACGCCAACAAAGGGGAACTGGTCACAGAGCTCGTTGCCTCTGATACGGTCGAGCTGCACTTCAACGCTCCCTCAAAAGTGCTCGAAGATTTCCGACAAGCTCTCAACACCATTCCCGATAACCTGAGGGTTTCCATTCCAGACCATGACGGCCAGTTTGTTGATGGTAAGCTGACGTATGTCGACGCTAAGCTCTCCAACCAACAGGATCTTCTCAATGCTTATGCGGTATTTAACAATCAAAACGGTGAACACCTGATTGGCTCAACAACGGCCTTCTACCTCAATAGCCCTCAAGCAGCGCCCCAGCTTTTCGTCCCGGCCACTTCGCTGCACACCCAAGAGGGAACTTCGACACTGTTTGTCCTTGATGACCAACGTATTGTTCGATCTAAACAAGTCACACTGGCAAAAATCAAAGAGACTTACACCGGATATGTGCCTATCGAGTCCGGACTGGAACCTGATGACTTTGTTCTCATGACGCCAGAGGCCCCCGCTCTGGAAGGCCAGCGAATTGACCCTATGGTCAACCTCGTCAATCAGCTCAATGAAATCTTAAATCGCCAGAGGTGATGGCAAATGCAGCAAACAGCTCAACGAAAGGTGAATGAACTCTCATCACCCCAATCAAGTGATAGAAAGCGTAGTAAATTATGGTAGCGTTGCACCTTTCCCCATCCTGTACGGATAAAGGTATGGATAAGCGAAGCCAACGTAGCGAGCGCACTAAACAAAGCATCATACTCGCGGCGATTGAATGCTATAAGGAATTGGGTGTGCAGGGCGCCTCTCTGGATTTGATCGCTAAAAAAGCCTGCTCAACCAAACCGACGGTGTATTCTCACTTTGGTTCAAAAGAAAATCTCTATCAAGCGGTTGTTGAGTATGTCATGGAGCAAGACAGACTGAGCCACGCTTTGCCTGATTTTGATCCTGCTAAGCCATTACGCGACCAACTGATTGCCATATTTACTCAACAGTTGGATCAAGTCATGCAGTGCGATACACGCCAGTTGCTCGTTGCCATTACCATCGAAGCCATGTGTCACAATCAGTGTCACCTCAATCATGTGGAAAGCATCAAATCCTGCCCGCTCGAAATCTGGCTGAAAGCCGCGATGAAGCACGGCGCAATCTCGCAACAAAATGCCGCTGAGCTTGCGACCAATCTATGGGCACTGGTTCAGGGTCGAACCTTCTTTCCTGTCTTTCTTGGCATGGCGCCGAATGATATTAAAGAGCGGCAACAGAATTTAGAATCAGCGATTGATTTCTTCCTCTCCTGTCAGGGGATAAAGTAAAGGAGCCAAATGGCTCCTTTGTTTCAAGATTTTAGCGATGCTCCGTGAGTCCGGATAACGTCCTGATACCAGAAAAAGCTTTTCTTGCGTTTACGCTCTAACGTGCCACTGCCATCGTCATGGCGATCAACATAAATGTAGCCGTAACGCTTACTCATTTCTGCAGTGGAATTGGCAACCAGATCAATCGGCCCCCAACTAGTGAAACCCATCAGTTCCACTCCATCCAATACGGCTTCTCTGGCCTGAACTAAATGGTCATTGAGATAGGCAATGCGGTAGTCATCTTCTATCTCTCCGTCGGCGTTGATTTCATCGCGCGCCCCAAGCCCATTTTCAACTATGAATAACGGCTTCTGATAGCGGTCATAAAGAAAGTTAAGCAAAATGCGTAGCCCTTTCGGATCAATCAGCCAACCCCACTGACTTTTCTCTAAATACGGATTAGGCACGCTATCAACAATGTTGCCGACCTCTTTTTGCTTGGGATCGGCACTGGCACAGCCACTCGCATAATAGCTGAATGAAATGAAGTCAACGCTGGCGCTAGCCAGCTCCTCTACATCACCTGGCTGCATGTCAATCTCAATACCTTTTTCACGGAAATAGCGAAGCATATAGCCCGGATAACGACCACGAGTCTGCACATCACCAAAAAACAGCCATTTGTTGTTTTCCTGCATCGCTGCGATGACATCGTCAGGATTGCAGGTATACGGATAATTGGGCGCACCAAGCAGCATGTTACCTATCTTGGCATCTGAAATAATCTCATGACACAATTTCACCGCTTTCGCATTAGCGACTAGCTGATGATGTATTGCCTGATAGATGGCCTGCTCACTGGACTCTTCAGCCAAGCCCACGCCGGTAAATGGCGCATGTAGAGACATGTTGATTTCATTGAACGTCAACCACAGTTTGACCTTGTTCTGATAACGTTCAAACACGGTACGAGCATAGCGTTCAAAGAAACCAATCAGTTTACGGCTCGCCCAACCGCCATAGTTTTCTACCAACGCGTAAGGCATCTCATAATGAGACAAGGTGACAAAAGGCGTAATGTCATGCTTCGCTAATTCATCGAAGATACGATCATAATACGCCAAGCCTTCTTCATTGGGCTCGGATTCATCGCCATTCGGGAATATACGCGTCCAAGCAATGGACAACCTCAGACAGTTGAACCCCATTTCATTAAACAGAGCGATATCTTCTGGGTAACGCTGGTAAAAATCTATCGCCAGATCTTTAATACCATCGGTGCGTTGTTGGCGCGTCTGGTGCGGGCTGAGAATCCCATTGGGCAACATGTCGGATGTCGACAGCCCTTTACCATCAAGATTAAAACTGCCTTCCACCTGATTCGCCGCAATCGCGCCGCCCCAAAGAAAATGCTTAGGAAAAGTTGTCATCATATTCTCTCTCACTTCGAGTCTGAACTGAGTGTAACTCACATTTTAGGAACAAAATGAGGCTGAGGTGTGAGATAGTTATTTCCTAGTTTTTAAGGTTATCAACACCAAAAACAGCGCATGATTAAGATGACCGATTAACGAAACATGCGAGCATTTGTACATACCAACCAATGCAATTTGTAGCATTTCCGCGATCTCTTAGACAAAATTTTTCAGCGATTCGCTCTATGATGAAATGAGTCAGTTCAATAAGAGGACATGGTAATGAAATATCGACATATTCTGGTCGCGCTGGAGCTGTCTGAAGAGAGCAATGTGTTGATTGAAAGAGCGGTATTTATGGCTAAGCAGCATGACGCAGAGATATCGCTGATCCACATTGATGGCACTCATGGAGAAATTTATCCAGAGCTGGTCGACATCCACGCTGACGCCAGCGTCAGACCACTCAACGAACACTCCATGGAATGGTTGCGCGCCTTCCAAGCCAAGATGGATTTTCCTGTGAAGCATTTTCTAGTCGGAACTGGCGATCTGGGCGATAAGCTCAATGACACCATTACAGAAAACCGAGTCGACTTACTGATATGTGGCCATCATCAGGACTTCTGGAGTAAGATCATTTCTTATTCGAGGCACCTGATCAACAAATCTCCCGTCGACATTCTGGTGGTGCCCATTCCAAGTTAAACCAGTGGGTAAAAGTCAAAAAAGCCATCCCAAGCGGATGGCTTCGTCATTTTATGTGCGGCTACACAAGCGCTTGCTCGGTCTCGATATCAAAAAGGTGGCACTCAGAGACATTAAAATTCAATAACGCCTCTTCACCATTAAACACCATGCGATCTGCATCAAACGGCACGCGAGCAATCAATTTATCATTACCAAGTTGGAAATAGAGATACAGCTCATTCCCCATCGATTCGACGACATTGATTGGATGACGCTGAGTGTTGACCTCTGAGAGTGGCGCATCATGGTTCGCCAGTTGAATATGCTCTGGGCGAATACCAAACCACACCCACTGGCCGATTTTTTGCCTTGCTACGTCCTGCTTACTTTCTGGTAACGTCCATCGGTTACCACTCTCTGCAATCACGTTCATGACGCCATCAATCTCATCAATGCGCGCTTTAACGATGTTCATTGCTGGAGAGCCAATAAAGCCTGCAACAAATTTGTTGGCTGGATAGCGATATAAGTTCATTGGGGTGTCCACTTGCATGATTTCGCCCTGATTGAGGACACAAATGCGATCCCCGAGCGTCATGGCTTCCACCTGATCGTGGGTGACATAAATCATGGTCGCATTCTGCCCTTCCGCTTTGAGATCAGAATGCAGCTGAGCAATGCTCACTCGGGTAGACACTCGCAATTTGGCATCAAGATTCGACAACGGCTCATCAAACAGAAACACATCTGGCTTGCGGACCATCGCACGACCAAGCGCGACACGCTGTCTTTGACCACCCGACATTTCACCGGGTTTGTTTTGCAACAAGTGTTCTATCTCTAACGTTTTGGCCGCCTCAGAAATACGCAGTTCGATTTCTGACTTTGCCAGTTTTTGCTGTTTAAGCCCGAATGCCATGTTTTCATACACCGACATATGTGGGTATAGCGCGTAGTTCTGAAACACCATTGAAATACCACGGTCTTTCGGCGGTAAATCGTTGACGCGTTTGTCACCGATGTAGACATCACCGTGAGAAATCTCTTCCAGACCGGCGATCATTCTTAAGGTCGTCGACTTAGCACAGCCAGACGGCCCAACAAACACCATAAACTCGCCTTCGCGAATGTTCAGGTCAACACCATGAACCGCT
This sequence comes from Vibrio sp. RE88, assembly GCF_013113835.1. Classification (GTDB taxonomy): domain Bacteria; phylum Pseudomonadota; class Gammaproteobacteria; order Enterobacterales; family Vibrionaceae; genus Vibrio. The sequence continues at coordinate 240,575 of NZ_VTYQ01000001.1, forward strand.
TTGAAACCATTGGGGTAGGTTTTTTCCACCCCTTTAAGCGTGACTTCCGCCATAGCTTATCCTTAAATCAACTCGTTAAATGCGTGTGGGTCAAAATGGGCTACCGATGGGATCACCAGATCCGCAACTGGCGTCAGTTCGCTTTCCAATGCGGTTCCAGTCAGGACACCGATTTTCTTCGCGCCTGCATTGGTGCCAAATTCCATATCTGATACCGTGTCGCCAAACATGATCACTTCGTGCGGCTCGACACCACATTGCTGACAAAAAGCATTCAACAGTGCCGGAGCTGGCTTGGGCTCGATATCGCCATCCGAGTAACCGACATAATCAAACATTTCGCTCAGGCCTGACTGCTGCAAAGTGTAGAGCGTTGAGTCTTTAGTATCCGCGGTAGCAATGCCAAGAATCATGCCCTGCTGCTTAAGTGCATCCAGTTTTTCTGTTACCCCCGGTAGCGCTTCAACCCATTCGGGATGATTGGCGACATGGTGGTTAAACGCCTCTTTGGTCACACGGGTAAACATTTCCAGAGAAACGACGGGGCGTAGGATCTCGAACCAAGCTTTGGCCGTGTCTTCCACTGGATTGGACGCCAGCAGACCATGGTTGTCGACTGAGTCGCCTTCTACGCCGATGGCTAAGAGTAACTCCGCAACTGTGACGTTTTGATGACCCTGATTTGTGTCACTGAAATCCTTTACCGTCTGACACGCACTGCGTGAAGCATTGAGCCACATATTGTGGAATTCCAGCAGAGTGCCATCTTTATCAAACAATAGTGCTTTAAACTTCATCACTATTTAATCGCTCCATAAGTTCACCCCAGGTTTTGACCAGAGGCGTAGTAAAAATCGGTTGGTCGCCGTCATAGACGGCGTTAATACAGCCTTCAAATTCGTCATTCTCGGCGCGGCGGATATCAATACGGCACCATGAGTAACCTGCTTCTACAAACAACATTTGTTCGCTGTTGTGCAGCATGATCTTGGCAGCGACAACGCCATCGACAACGCATTCGGCGTAATAAGTATGCTCATCATCGTCCACAGCCAATTGGTAGCATAGTGCCTGCCCTTTAGAATCGCAGCCGGGTAATATCTCGTTACCGTTGATGGCAAAAGATAAGCCGCAGCGACGCTCTAAATAGACATGTCCATGACGAAGCCCAGCGAGAATGCCTTCGCCACACAGCCCGTGGCTAAACACAAAGGTCGACGGGTCTCCGTAGAGTGAAGGTTCTGTCGCTTTTGGGTTACGCTCGTGAGGTTCTAGGTGGGAATCGCTGCCTCCAATTGCGCTGATTCTATGGCCGCAATTCCACATTTCGTTCAATACCTTAAGCGCCGCGTTTGTCGCTTTAGGTGACGTTGACCAAGTCGGATCGCAACACACCTCAAACGTCGACACTTTGTCGAGTTCGAGCGGTGCATAATGCCAATGCCATGGCTTCATCATCGGGTGGTTAACACTGATAGAGCTATGAGACGCATTGACCAATGCCAACCCTGCTTGCATAACACTTTGGCTGCTGTGCTCGACGTTGCGTAAATCCAGTGCGGATTGTGGGCCGTGAACATTAAAGTGCCCAAGGTCTGTCGTCACTTCAAGGGCAGGCATAAACAGGCACTGCTCAGACACAGGTAATCTTGGCTGGCAGATGTTGTGCTCTGTAAGGAAGAAGAAGTCTAAGCCCTGCGCTTCGACTATCTCTTTAGCAGCCGCAAGGGTATTGTGCCCATCTGACAGCTGGGTATGCGCGTGTAAATCACCTCGATACCAACGAGATTCTGAGCTCATCAATCGGCTGTAATCAAAAGCAACCTGATGATCCAGACCCACGGTCGCGACACTGTCTATCGCCAGACTATCAACCGGTTGATCAAACGCGATACTCACCTGATACTGCATCGCCCGCTCAGAGCGAAACTCACCTTCAAGGTTGTACAGCTCCAGAGACCACTCTCCAGCGGCCAAATCACCATCAATCGCGCCAAACCCTGACAGCTCTGCACAAATATTCAGCGACTTATGCGCTTTTTCAAACAACACCTTGCCGCGAAAATGGCCATGACTATCGTACGCAGCCGCGTATAAGAACCCTTTGGTCACGGTCGTGCCTGTAATTTGAACGGCCGCTGCACCATGCGGAACCATAAACGGCAATGAAACTCTGCCGAAAGTCAGTTCACCTTGAAATTCTGTCATCGGTTTCACCAATTAAATCCACTGTAGAGAGAGGAGCCTACTCAAGCAGGCTCCTTATCTAGATTAAGAACGGTTGGCTTTGTCTAGCGCGCGCTGCGCTTTTTTCGCCGCTTGTTTCAGCGCTTTCTCAGCAGGTACGTTCTGGATTTGAATCTGATCCGCGGCCACTTTCAATGCATCCATGATCTTGCCATTCGTTGGATCAAGGAAGTTCTGGCTGGCAAAGCTCGCCTGTTTCAATGGGATCAACGCTTGTGGGTTGTCTTTAGTGAACGCCTGATACTCAGGCACATTTTCCACACTCATACGTACCGGAATGTAACCTGTGCGCATCGACCAGTTCGCGGTGTTCTTAGCGTTGGTATAGAACTCGATAAACTCAAACGCGCCTTGTGCTGCTTTATCGTCGGTCCCTTTAGGCATCACGTATACCAAAGCGCCTGCTTGAGGTGCCGATGGGTGAGAGCCCCAACCTGGCTGTGTGGTTGCAGCAAGTTTAGTGAAGTCGAGATCGCCCTGATCACCCGAGGAACCTGTGTAACCTAAAGCGTTATCTTTCATGACATCATCGATGGTCTTGTACCAGTACTCCCAGCCCTGACCACCGTGGTGAATACGCATGATCTGGTCTTCGTGAATCCACTTACGAAAGCTGTCCCACACTTCAACCCATTGCTTCGAGTCGATCAGGACTGTTTTACCATCATCGCTGATCACTTTCGCGCCATTAGAGAAAGCGGCGTCGATCATATTGTCCTGACCCCACATCGGCTCCCAGCCGTAAAAAGTCGGGTTACCTTTCGCATCTCGCTGAGTCACTTTCTCGGCCACTTTAGCCACACCCTGCCAAGTGCTGAGGTCTTTCTCTGTAAAGCCGTTGTCTGTCAGCACTTTCTTGTTGTAGTAAAACACCTGAGTTGTGCCGTAAGCGGGCAGGCCAATGATCGTTCCATCTTCAGCGGTCACTTGCTGTTTAAACGCACCCACGAAGTCAGAGAAGTTAAACTCAGCATCCATATACGGTTTGAGATCGCGGCTCAGGCCACGTTCATACATCGCCTCCGCGCGCGCTGAATTCAGCAGAACCACTTCCGGAGCGGTTTTCGAAGCCAGACCTGCTTGCAGTTTCTGATACGTTTCGGTGTAGTTGCCTTGTAATGCTGGCTTGATGACATAGTCATCTTGGCTGGCATTAAACTCTTCAATCAGCTGAGTCATCAGCTTCTGAGGTTTTGTACCGCCTGAATACCAGAAATTCACTTCCGTTTTTGCCAGTACGCTACCCGAGACCATTGAAGCGCTCGCTGCGCCAGCACACACTAGTGCGAGAGTTTTTAGTTTCATTTCCATTTACTCTTTTACGCCGTTATCGGCGATACCTGAAAGAATCGTCTTTTGACACAAGACGAATAGAATCAACAAAGGCAACACAGCAATCGTGCTGGCTGCCATAATTTGCGACCAGTTAAGACCGTAATTACCTTCGGCGATGAAGTAGTGGCGAACCCCCGTTGCAATCAGATTCAGCTCTTGCGAGGTGATCACCAGACTCGGCCACATGTAGCTGTTGTAGTTCGTGATAAAGGTAATCAGGAACAAGGTTGCGACCGCTGCTCGGCATTGAGGCAGCAAAATCGCCCATAAGATTTTCAGCTCACCCGCACCATCGATGCGCGCCGCTTCGATCAGTGACGGATGGATTTTGATGAACACCTGACGCAGGTAGAAGACGCCAAAAATCGACGCAGCATTGGACACCACTAGCCCCATGTGAGAGTCGAGCAGCCCCAGCTTCGCCAGCGCGATGTAAGACGGAATGTAAGTCACCGCCCCCGGCAACATGTAACAGCCCATCACAACAAAATAGAGCACCGTCTTCGAGCGGAATTTCAGCTGAGTCAAGGCATAAGCGAACATCGCAGAGTTGATGATCACCAGTAAAGTGGTAAAAAGTGCCACGCTGAAACTGTTGAAAATGTACAGACCAAATGGCGCACTGTGGAACGTCTCAACAAAGGTCTCCCAGCGAAATTGCTCCGGAATCAAATTCAGCGGGCTGGCAAAAATCTCATCATTCGATTTCAGGGAACCAGACAGCATCCAGAGGAAAGGGAACACCATTAACGTGCCGCATATAGCGAGAAACAGGTGCTTACTTATCGAAGTCAGCGTTTGTATTTCCAGTCGCTTACTGGCGGTTTCCTGAGTAGCCGGTAATGACTTGTCAGTGGTCACCGCTTGAAGTGACCCATTTGTCTGGCGTAATCGTGGTGCAGTATCCATAACTTGTGTCGTCATAATCCTATCCTCAGTAGTAAACCCAGCGTTTACCAATGTAGGTATTTGCCAGTGCCAGTAGTCCAGTGATCAGGAAAATCACCAATGATGTCGCCGCCGCCGGCCCCATTTCATAACGCTCAAACGCTTGCTGATAGAAGAGATAAAGTAGTGTGCGAGTCTCACCACCGGGCCCGCCTTGCGTCAGGATCTGGAACTGGTCAAACGCCTGAACCGCATTGATGATGTTGACCACCAGCAAGAAGAAAGTTGTCGGCGATACCAGAGGTAAGGTGATTTTGAAAAAGCGAGTCAGACTGCTGCAACCGTCAATCAGTGACGCTTCATAGAGAGAACTCGGGATTTTGTTGAGCGCACTGATGTAAAACAGCATGGTCCAACCGATGGCCTGCCAAATAGTGACAATAATCACCGCGACCATGGCAGTATAGCCCTGCTCCAGCCAGGCAATCTTGTCAAAACCCATCGACATCAGTATTTGATTCGCCAGACCGGATTTGGACTCAAACACCCAAGACCAGACAATCGACACCGCAACCGTTGGTGTAATCCAGGGTGAAAAGATCACCGCACGATAAAACTGGCTGCCCGCAAAGTTTTTATGCAGCAGTAAAGCAAAGATAAGCCCCAATACCACAGTCGGAATAACCACACCGAGAGAGAACCAAAACGTGTTGAGTAACGCCTGAGTAAACTCAAAATCCTCGACCATATACTGATAGTTTTCCAGACCGATGAAGTCGTATTCAGGCGAGATGTAATCCCAATCTGTAAAGCTGATATAGATTGAGTAGCCGAACGGCACTAACCAAAAAGCCACCAATGGAATCAACAGTGGTGCCGTGAACAACAGCACTTTGAGGTGGTTCGATATTTGTTGTGAGATTGTACTCATGGTTTGACCTTAGTACTTCCGTGATGTGTCAATAAACTAAGCGTGCTATATGACAAGCCTGTGGGAGTGCCCCTCATTTTTTTTATGGACACTCATAAGAAAATCTTTACGCCAAACCATCGTCTTTGATCTGATGATGCAGCCAATCACAAAAGAAATTGACCTTGGCATTACGACTGTTTTTGGTGATCAGATAATGGCCCGACTCAGCAGGCATGGAGACCTCCATCGCTAACACCAACTCTCCACTTTTTAACAGCTCCAACGCGGCCAGCGACCGCACTAGCAACACACCAACACCATGCTTGACCGCTTCCAAGGCGTGCAGAGAATTGCTGATTTCGAGCTGAACGTTAGGCAGCACCGCATCGAACTGATTGTGGCTGAGCCACTGAAGCCAGTTCTCCTGATACCCCTTGACCTGCACAGCAGGAAGCTGTGAAAAATCACGCTCATCAAGCTGAGTTTGATAGCTGCGTTTGAACTCAGGGCTGCACACCAGTTGCCAGTGTTCCTGAAACAGTCGTTCTGCACTGGTGTCTTCGCTCTCCACCTTGCCATTGGTCAATTCGATATCAACGTTCTGACAAGGGGTAGTTGAAGGCCAGTCGACCAACTGAATATCCAAGCGAATGAAAGGGTATTTGTTATAAAAATGCGGTAAACGCGATAGGAGCCAGTTGTGACAAAAGGTGTGGTTCACTCTGAGGCTCAGGACATCGGTTTCCTTTTCACCAAACAACAGTTGAGTCTGAAGTTTAAGGTGAGCCAATGAGCCAGAAACGATGGGCTGATAATGCTGAGCAGACGACGTCAACCTGACGCCCTTTTGCGTTCGCTCAAACAGCGTCGTGTCGAGAAACGCTTCAAGACTTTTTAGTTGTTGGCTCACAGCGGCCTGCGTAACACACAGTTCCCGAGCCGCAGCACCAATCGAGCCAAGCCGGGCAACCGCTTCAAAGGCCACTAATGCACGTAATGGGGGTAACATGGCTGTACCTGATTGAAGTAAAAACTGAAAATTACTTCAATCAGGTTGCAGATTTTCGACGCCAAGATGACAGATTAATGACTAACTGACGTAGAGAAGAGGTTAATGATCACCGTGCCGCACAAGATAAAGCCGATACCAACCAGAGCATACACATCCAGCTTTTGCCCATAGACCAGCCAAGAAAGGGCCGCGACCAGAACGATACCCGCCCCACACCAGATCGCATAAGCCACGCCTAACGCCATACTCTGCACCGTCAGCGAAAGCAGATAAAACGCCAACCCATAACCCACTAACACGCCTAATGTTGGCAATAACGCCGTGAACTGCTGCGTTTTAGGCAACCAAGAGGTGGCGAAGACTTCAAGGACAATGGCGATAATCAAGGTCATCGCAGGTGGTAGGGATAACAACATATCTAACCCACATTTATAGTGTAAATCGGGCAGACTAATGAGCTTGCATGTCACTATTGTGTCGGTACCTAATAGAAAACCTAAGCAAAGTGCTTAGGTTTTCTGAAGTGAACCATCGTTCTGAACTTGGTGGCTCAGAGAGGCGATGGTTTAAGCGGATATTTTGTACGGCAGCTTGGTTAACAAGGTGAAAATGGAAGGCACAAAATAGAACGACAGCAGCGTCGTCAGTGCGGTTCCCCCCGCAATCGCCACCGCAAACGGTGGCCAGAAACCGCCACCAGCGAGAATTAAAGGCAAGAAGCCACCAATTGTCGTAATCGTGGTCGACGTAATGTGGCGAGTACAACTCATGACGGCGGCCAAAATCGCCTCTGAATCACCATTGAGTGCATCAGTATCCGCCCTAAGCTCTGCAAGGATCACGATAGCCGCGTTGATCGCAAGACCTATCACACCCAGAAGCGCAATGATGACGGTGAAGCCAAACGGATAACTGAACAGCCATACGGAAAGAATGCCCAACCCTGCAGCCAGCCCAGCGACGAGAAATATCACCGCGCTCAGCCTAAATGAATTGAACGACAGTACCACAACCAGCACCATTAGAATCATCACTAGAGAGACATTACCAATCAGGCTGTTGACCGACTCGTCGCGTTCAGCGGCCTCGCCTCCAAACTCCACTCGGTAGCCAGCAGGAAACGAGTAGCCTTCCAGCGCTTTTTTGAATTCGTTAAGCACAGTTTGGGGTAACACTCCCGCTTCGATATACCCTTCGATGGTGTTCACGCGAACACCATTACGACGAGTAATATTGCCTCGACTCGGTGTCAGCTCCAAAGAGGATAAATTAAGTACGGTAGTACCCAGTTCGGTGTCACTTTGCATCAGTGGAAAACGGAGATTGTTTAAGTCACTGTAGCTTTCCCGTTGCTCGTCCTTAACCCGAACGCGGACAGGAACCGACTCCGTCCCTTCAATCACGCTGCCACTTTCTCGGCCGACGAGTGTTGACTGAAGTAAGCCCGCAAATTGATTTAGACTCACCCCATTCATCTGGATCGCCTGCTCATCCACCGTCACACGATACTGAGGCACACCGGATGTGAGGCTCTCACGAGTGTGGGTCACGTGGGGTACTTGAGAAAGGAGCAGGCGAATATCTTCACCAATCGATTTCAGTTGTTCCAGATTGTTGCCATACACTCGCAGTTCAACAGGGGCATTAAACGGTGGGCCCTGTTCTAGCTTTCTGACCAACACTTGAGCTTGTGGCACTTTCTTGTCCAGCAGCGTCTGAAGCTTAGGTATTAAGGCGTTTGCGGTCTGAAAATCGACGGTTTTCACCATTGCCTGAGCAAAGTATGGCGCTTTTTGTTGGTTGCCGACCAGATTGTAATAAAAAGAAGGGAAAGAAGCCCCGACGACCCAATGGACCTGCTCAACGCCTTGTTCAGCTGTGATTAATTCCTGAATAATCTCCGTGGTCGCTTCCGTTGCGTAAATACTCGATTGTGGAGGAAGAAATACCTGCACTTCAAACATGTCACGGTCAGAGGTCGGGAAAAACTGCTCGGTAAGCTGAGACGTGCTCCAGAACCCGAATAGCGGCAGCACCAGTGAGAGCCCTACCGCGAGGAAAGGGTGGCGAATCGACCAAGCGACGGAGGCAGAGAACCCTCGGCTGAGGGCCGGAATCGTCACACCAGTCTGATACCAGTGGTGGCCTTCCTGCTGACGAGGCAAAAAGACACTCGACAACGCCGCGATGATCGAATGGGAAATGATGTAAGAGCCAATCAGAGAAAACGACACCGTCAGAGCAATAGCCCCCACAAACTCTCCCGTAGCTCCCGGCATCAAAAAGATTGGCGCAAAGGCCAGCACTGTAGTCAGTGTTGACCCAAGCAGCGGCACCCATAAGTGTTGAATCGCCTTCATGGCCGATTCCAACTTCGCCATGCCTTTCAATCGATAGCTTTGGATGGTATCGACCATCACGACTGCATTATCGACCATGATGCCCAATGCAACGATGAACCCCGTCACCGACATCTGGTTGATAGGAATACCGAGGAACTTCATGAAAGTCGTCGTCATCAGCATGGTCAAAGGCAGTGCCAAAGCGATGATAACCGCCGCTCGAATACCTAATGTAAACAGCAGAACGGCCAATACCAATGCTAAACCAATCATTAAGCTTTCGCTGAGCTCAAACAGACGGTTTTCGGTGTAGCCCTGTTGGCTGAACAGCACATCGGCGCTAATTTCTTTTGGTAGCTCTTGCTCGAACTGCGCTAGCACCTTCATGGCGGCTGGTGTCCATTTATCGACACGCAGATTGGATTGCATGCGCGCCGCAACGATCACCCCTGGCTGACCATCCAGCAACGCCATTTCATCAAACGGAGCTTTGGCCGAGCGCCTGACTTGTGCAATATCGCCAATTTGAACCGTATGCCCATTTTCATCTACCGCAACAGGCACGTTACGGATTCTTTCCAGTGAGTCCAGATTGGACGTCAGCTCAAGACCATAGCGGGTATCCTGAGTATTCAGTTCTCCTGCGGAATTTTTTGCATCGGCGCCTTCAAGCACACTGGCAAGTTGCTGGGCAGAGACACCAAGCGACACCGCATCACTGACATTGAGGTTAACCACGATTTCCTCATCAGGGAGACCGTATTCATCCACAAATTCGGTACCTGACATGGTTCTCAGGCGCGTTCCCAGCTCTTTGGCATAGCGCCCCATCGTGAGCAAATCAGGCTCACCAACGCCTTGCCATTTTAGACCTATGATGGTGGTAAATGCGTAGGTGCGATCACTGTCTAATTCAGGCGGCAAAGCTTCCGCGGGCAGTTCCGGTTCTACATCAGACAGCTTGTCGCGCACTTTAGACCAGATCGGATCGGAGTCTGTTATCGATTCATTCAGCTCAACGCCTATCACTGCAATCCCCATGCGTGACGTCGACGTAATGAGATTAATTTCATCGATCTGCCTGAGCTTATTCTCGATGACTTCTGTCACTAGTGATTCCACCCGAGTCGCACTCGCGCCGGGATAAACCGCTGTGATGGTCGCGTTGCGATTAGCAATAATCGGGTCTTCGGCTCTGGGCAAAGTCTGAAACGCAGATAAGCCACTGACAATAAGAAACGCCACAGCAAGAATCATCAAACGGGTATTGGAAAGGATACTTTGATACTTCATGGCGACACTCACTCAGCAGTTTGCACTGGTTGACCAGGGACCACTTTATGCAGCCCGGAAGTCACGATTTCGTCACCACCGCGAAGGCTGCCTTGTACATACACTGAATCGTTGCTGGCAAATAGAACATTCACCACTCTTCGCTCAATAATTTTCTGCCCCTGTTCTGAGCCCAAGGTGTACACATTCCATGTACCACGAACCCCATCGGTCAGTGCCGTGGCAGGAATCCAGAATCCACTATCGCTATACGATTTTTCAAAGGTCAGATAAGCCAATTCACCATCCAATACAGCCCCGCTGTCCTGAAGAAGAAAACGCAACCCGACACTGCGAGAATTACTGTCAACGTTCGAAGGATGAGAAAGTAAGGTGGCCGCATAGGGCTTATCGTTGACGGTTATGCTGACATTTTTGAGCTGAGAGAATTTCTTGATGTCTTTACGATTAATACCAATCAGCGCTTCTTTGTTGTCGGATGACAGTAAAGATAAGGTCGCAGTGCCCGTGGATACCACATCACCTATCGATACAAAACGTTTACTCACCACTCCCGTATAAGGCGCTTTTAGTATCGACTTTTCTAGTTTGAGTGAATTGGCTTCAAGCGCAGATTTTACTCGCAGTGCGTTAGCGGCAAGGCTCTCTTTCTCACTGGTGAGCGCATCAATTTCAGACTCAGAACTGAAACCTTTCTTTTGCAGCGAATACTGACGTTTAAGATTACTGTCGGTCAATTTGGCCTGAGAACGGATCTCCTCCAGTTGTGCCAACAGCTCATTTCTCTCAGCATCAAGTAATTGAGTGTCCAGCGTCACTAGGGTATCACCTGGCTTAACTTGATCACCCACATCCACATTGATACTGAGCACTTTCCCTGCCAGTTCAAAACCAAGGTTTGCTCGCTGCGCTGCCTGAACAACACCGACATATTCTCTCGGGACAACGTATCCATCACTTTTCTCAATGTTTTTTGAGTCTACGGTGATGAGGTTTATTGGTTTAGGTTCTTCACCCACGGATTCAGAGCATCCAGAAACCAGCAATAGAGTTGTCATTACCAGCGCTGTCGCCATTTTATTCTGATACAGCATAAGTCAGCCTCGTTAACCAAAAATCAACAATCAAACTAGACGGTCTAGTTTGATCGCATATTAAACAGTAACAAAACTAGACTGTCCAGTTTGATATTGATATGTTTGGCTCGTGTCCTGCAAATTGCGAAAGATCGATGACAAGTGCCAGTGAATTAAAACGCCAAAGAATTCTCCAAGCGGCCACTGAATTATTCGGTGTCCACGGCTACGGTGCCAGTATGGATAGTATTTCGAAGCTCGCAGATGTTTCGAAACAAACCATCTACTCGCATTTCAAAACCAAGGACTTGTTGTTTGAAACATGCATGAGAAACAAATGCTTGGAGTATCAAGCGAACGAAGCGGTGCTTGATCTCAGCCTGCCAATTGAAGAGGCTTTGGTGAAATTTGGGATAGGTTTTCACCAAACTCTGCTGAACCCAGGTGCCCAACAAACGTATCGAAATGCGGTCAGCAACATCGATACGCACCCTGAGTTTACCGCCACCTATTTAGAGTACGGCCCGATTCAAACAACCAAAATGCTTGAGCAATATCTGGATAAGAAAGTTGAAGACGGCACCATCCAACTTGATGTCTCCAGTCATCAAAGCGCCATTCAGTTACTGCTGATGTTTCATGGCAAGGCGGTCTACTGGCGCTATCTCGGTGAGAACATCGAAGAATCGCACGAACAAAAGCATCAATACATCAAGAGTTGTGTCGACCTGTTCTTGAGCCACACGCTAAAGTAACCTCTTTCCGAACTTGGGCTCAGAACGCTTCTGACGCCCAAAATTTATCTCTCCTTTTCTCAATAGGTTAAGCCATCTCTCCATGGCAATGGTTCATTTGGTGTTGATCTTATTTATGAACCCATCTATATTTATGACCCATCACACCAAATGAACCAAAACATTTTTATGGCGACGTACCTTTACTCTCGATTTTCTCCAAAAAACCAAGCCTACTCTCAGCAACTTGAGCAAATGCAGAGTTGCGCTCCTGAAGCAAAACACTTTCAGGACAAAGTGCGTGGATACGTTCCAGCGATGGAGCGTCCTGAATTCATAAAGCTTTTAGACACGCTAAAAACTGGCGATACCGTGGTCATTTGGTGGCTAAGTGCATTTGGCCATGATTTTAGTCAGGCACTTGGCGTGGTGGAACGACTTCAAAACAAAGGCGTCAATTTACAAACTGTATGTGAGCCCTTGCGACTCGAACCCAACACAATACAAAGCCAAACTCTACTCGCCCTGCTGTCGGGTTACGGGCAAGTGCAGACTCAGCATCGTTTATTCGCGGCAGAGATGGGACGTAAGCAGCTCAAAGATAACCCTGAACTGTGGAAACAGAAGTTCCGTGGCCGCCCAGCCGATAAACAGAAACATCGCCAGATTGCCGAACTCTTGATGCAAGGTAAAACACTGCATAGCGTGGCAGAACAATGCGATGTCAGCCTATCGACAGTTAAAAGAGTCAAAGCCAAGCTCCAGCAAGATGATGATGAGGGCTGCCTAAAACGCCGAGCAAAAGGTTCGTCTGCTTGTGGGGAAAATGATGAGTAATGCTATCCAGCCAAGAGCCATTCTGCTCGCCTGCTTAATCATCAGTATTGGCCAGTTAAGCATGGGGCTGGTGTTCCCTTCACTACCGTGGATAGCTCGCGACTTTAGCATCTCACTCGATCAGGCTCAGTTGTTAGTCAGTGTGTACTTACTTGGCTTTGGGCCTTCACAGTTACTATACGGTCCTATCTCCGATTCGCTAGGACGCAAAAAGGTATTGCTGGCAGGTTTATTAATTGCACTGACAGGCTTAGTGCTGATTATCTCCTTCAGCGACTCATTTACCGGAATGGTACTTGGACGATTGCTGCAAGGCTTAGGAACGGGTTGCTGCGCGGTATTGGCCCGAGCCTCAACCAGAGATCGCTACAGTGGTGCCCAACTGCCTGTCGCCCTTTCTTACATCGCTATGGCGGCGTCAATCACACCTTTGATAGCACCAGTATTGGGCGGCTTTATCAACTTCCACTTCGGCTGGAGTATGGTGTTTGTCTCATTACTGGGTTATGTAGCTATCGCTTGGGCGATCATTGCGATTCGTTTTGATGAAACATTGAGCCAAACCAAGCCTCTACCTTCACCGGTCAATATGCTGAGACAATATCGCGAATTACTCACCTCTCGATACTTCATCAGCTTCGCCAGTATCGGCTGGTTGAACTTCAGCCTGATGATCACCACCGTCTCAGTGATGCCGTTTATCATGCAAGATCAGATTGGGATGACATCGGATGAATACGCCATGTGGGCGCTCATTCCAGCACTGGGCATGCTGACAGGTACCAGTATCTGCAATCGAGTAAGACCGATAATTGGCAGTAAGAAAATGCTGCTGTGCACACCTGTATTGCACCTTGCTTCTGCGCTATGGTTTTTCTTCTGCCCGCTTGAGCCACTCTATCTGATGTTTGGTCAGCTATTGATGATTTTAGGTAACGGGATAGCCCTACCCTGTGCTCAGGCAATGGTGATGCAACCCTACAAGAAACAAGCGGGCGCGGCGGCGGCCATGTCTGGTGGCGGACAAATGATCATCTCATCTATCGTCAGCATGGCGCTGGTCACACTGGGTTTGAATCAAGCATGGCACTTGAGCTTTGTGATTCTCGCATTCGCCGCCATTACACTGGGTAACATTGTACGTGGGTTCAGTACTCATGAAGCCTTGGTGCAGAAAGAGCGTCAACCCGTATGATCTTCCAGTATTTACACGGTTGGATTTCGGTCAAGAGAAGCGTGTATATGAATCTTTTTGTAACCTAATGAGATAGCGCCTTCTGCTTGCAGCTTGTTCAACTGCAACCCGACCGCTTCTTTAGTCACGCCCAGTAAACAAGCCAGATCCATTTGGCTCATCGCTAAAGTGTCGGTATTTTGCCAACGACTTAGCTGAGACAACATGGCTTTCGTCCTCTCCAACAATGGCTGGAACACGATATCTTCCAGCCTTCGGTTGTAATGGACCACATACTGAGCCAACTGGTGACTGATACAGTGCCACAGCTGAGGATTTTGGTCAGCTACGGCCATAAAATCGGCTAATGAGAACTGAATCAACTCAGTTTCGACTAAAGCAATCGCATCATTAGGTCTTTTACCACCGCCAAAACAACCGATCACACCAAACCATTCGCCCTGGCTGAGATCCTTAATAATGAACTCTTTGCCAGATTCACTAAATTTGGTGATTCTCACCGTCCCGCGGTTAACGAAAAACAGATGCTTGGCCTCATCACCTGCATAATGAATATACTGTTTTTCGGCGTAGAGAACTTTGCTCTGAGTGGCCTCAAGCTTGGCGCGCAGTGCAGGTTCTAACTGCTCAAAACTCGAGCCCAACAGTTCACTTTGCCCTTCTGTCTGATTCTTTTCCATAAAAACAATCCAAATTGTAGAGTCGTCTCTACACCGATGGGTATAAATACCTCTCCAACGAATTCATATCTAGGAGAGCCCATGTTGAACAAGTTCACCACGACACTTGCCAGCCTATTTTTTGGAATCTCATCCGTTCAAGCTACGGAGATACCAAGCAAATTCTACCTGCCAACCAATGTTGCAGAACAAATCGCCAAAGAAGCCATCGCTGAGTGCAATGCTGTTAACGTTCCGATTTCGGTTTCCGTTGTCAATGACCAAGGTCGATTGCTCTATTTCTATCGTGGCGAAAGCACTGGTAGCAACACCGTTCACACCAGCTTTCGTAAAGCCTATACTTCCGCCACCCTTAAGGCGCCAACTTCAGCGTTAACCGGCGCAGTTGAAGCAAAAGGGTTTAGCCAGTTGGGTAAGATGGAAGATGATATTCTTATCCTAACGGGTGGGCTACCCATTACGTATAAAGGTACGGTCATCGGTGCAATTGGTTTATCCGGCGCGCCCAACCCTCTTATTGAAGAAGAGTGTGGCAACAAAGCCATTAGTAAAATCGCTCTCTGACTTTAACCACTCATGAAAATGAGTGGTTTCTTCCTCGCTTAACAGTATTGTATTCCTACCTTTATAATTAGCTCCCACCTAAATCTAAACATTTCTCTATATTTTTTCACGTAAGAAACTGGCTACAATTTTAATATATCTTGAACAACTTCAATTTTTTGTCGAGAGACCCATTTAATATCATCTCAAATATTAAAAACAACCTATTTACATAGATTTACTATTAAATTTCATTTATTTACGACAATTTAAATATAATAATTTTGAATGTTAACAAAGGACGTAAATATGAAACGTGTACTATTATCCTCTATGCTATTAATATCTTTAACTTCGGAGTCAAAGGAATATTTAACTTACATCAATCCCGAGATTAAAAGTGATTTAATTGAAGACGTAAATAGGCAAACTGCTCGATCTATCTTTGAAACTCGAGAGAACACAAATGGTGTAAGCAGTATGTATCTAAAGGAAATCATCTATAACAATGAAACCAGAGCTTTGCCTAGTTATATCATTGAAGCAGAAGACATTATTGAAGCAAAGGAGATTGCAAATCAGACTTTTGATTTAGAAGGTAATTTATCTCGACATATTAGCATAGTGCCACTAGGTAGTGGCTGGATAAATTCAGACAGTCTTGCTCTGCAAAGTTATAATATTCAGTTCACATGGAATAGTGATTCGTCTCCAGAAGTTGTGAATAATATTCTAGGTATAGATCTTCAACATGTCGTTTATTTAAGTAGAAAAGGCATTGTCACCGACTCATATATTGACTCTCAAACTTTTTATGTTGGTGCTGATCTTCCGGTATTTTCTCTTATTGTAAAATCTCAAGATATGGAATCAGCAGAGAATCTTGCTAAGAGTTTTGCAATGGTTAATCAAGGATACGCGAGTACGAATGTGAAGAAGATTGGTATTAGAAATTAACAAGTAAAGCCACTTCATAGCCATGAGGTGGCTTTATTTATCTCAGTTAAACTCTTCTAAGGCTCCGTTTTGACTTTGCAGCGCCTAAAATATGTGCGGCCAACAGAAGAAGAATGAAGTAACTCAATAACTGGTGACCTAAGCTTCCCACCTGTTGCATCCAAGCTATCTTCTCACCACCATAAATCAGTGTGGTATCAAACAATTTCACTCCTCGACCAGATCCAACACTCATCAAAATACCAGATATCGGCATCAGCAGTGTTACCACCAGCAAAGAGATATGTACAACTCTCGCGGTGGCAATAGACATGCTTGTGTCTTCTCGCTTGGGCAAAGGAAAACCTTCGTTAGCACGCCATAACACTCGGAATATCGCGAGGGCAAACAGCACAACACCTAATGATTTATGGTTGGCAATCAAACTCCATTTTTCATCGCTGGGTGGCAGATCAACCATAGTGTTGCCAATGTAATAGACGAAAATGAAAAGTGAGGCCACACCCCAGTGCAACACAAATGACGGTAATGAATACCTTTTGAACAACATACTCTTTCCTTGTTAACTCATAGCAGTAACAATTCATCGATGACCCGCGCATTATCCGCAGTGTGACCGACGAATCTATGTCAGCAAATAGAGTGATGCTGTGACTCGATAATCAAATTAAAAACAGATACTTACCTCTATCAGCCTTGAAAAAGAGTTTAAGTCTCTGACGAAATGTAGACTACAAACGAGATTGTATTTGCAGGTAAAAGAGAAGTGGGACGCGCAAGCGACACCCATGCGTCCTTGTGGTGTTAATCCGTGGTGAGTTGTTCAAGTGTGGAAATGGTACGAGTAGGCTCAATACCCCAAGGGTCAAACAATGCTTCCTCGCTACGCTTAACCCACACAGACTGTATGCCTGATGACATTGCGCCGAGAATATCAAATGGATTGCTCGACACCAGCCAGACATTAAAAGCCCCCGTACAATCGATCAGATACTGATACACGTCCGGGTTGGGTTTAAAAGTTTCGATATCTTCGCAGCTGATGACACCATCAAAAAACGCGCTCAATTCCGCTCGGTCCAGCAGCGTATTGACAGCTTGAGTTTCGCCATTGGAGAAAGCAAAAAGTCGATGACCCGCTGCCTTGAGGCGCTTAAGTGTCTCGGCCACATCTGCAAAAGCGGGAAGGCTAAGGTACCCTTCTAACAGCTGGGCTTTTTGTTCATCCGACAGTTCAACGTCGTGATAGTCACAGCTGTAATCTAACGCGTGCTGAGTACACACCGAAAACGGCTGATACGTTTTCATCAAGCCGCGGCGAAAAGAGTATTCCAGCTGTTTGTCACGCCAAGTCTGGCTAAATGCCGATGCCTTATCCCCAATCCAGTTTTCTAGTAAAGTGATCAAACCATGGGTATTGATCAAAGTACCATACACATCAAAGGCAAACGTCTTACTCACTGCACACTCCTTACAACAATGCTCACGTCTTTGTGAGCATTGGTAACTATAGGTCACTGACGGCCGATTTGCGCCGCTCTGTTAGTCGACTATTTTTTCCAAGCGTAAGCTTCAAACATGGCATCAACTGGCGTCTGAGCAATGCGATTAACGTAATTACTGATGACCTTTTGAGACAAGCCAAGGATCACTTCAAGAACGTGCTTTTGACCATAACCAGCGGCGTAAAATGCCGATAACTCTTGTTCCGATACGTTCCCTCGCCCTCGTACCACACTCAAAGTAAAGTCATGCAATGCCTGAAGCTTCTCGGTTGGCATCGCTTGGCCATTGCGTAGCGCTTCTGTTAGCGCCGGATCGACTTTCATTGAATGGGCAATGGCGGTATGGGCAGGCACACAATAGTGACATTCATGCTCAACGTTAATGGTCTGCCACACAACGGTCAGTTCTTCCTCATCAAGTGAGGTGCTAGTAAACGATTGATGAAGCTGCGTATAGCTCTGCAACAGCTCTGGCGATTCTGCCATAACAGAATAAAGGCCAGGAATGCGTCCCATACGTTGCTGAGCGCCTTCTAGAATCGCTTTACTTGCTTCTGGCGCACTTTCTACATTGTGTAATTTGAATTCACTCATAATGATGTCCTGTTGTATTCACGTTATTCCAGAGAAGGGACACCCTCCTCGCATTTCGATGTTTACTATAGAACCACTTGAACGAATGTTCAATAATGATTTTGAACAGTCGTTCAAAAACACTATAAAGCCATGTTTTTAATTGAAGATTAACGAAAAAGCAGAAGATAGGATCACGACCGTTAGGCTGACCACTTTACCCTTGCGAGGGAAAAAACTATAATTTGAACTGTCGTTCAAAAAAATCAGAGAGCTGTTATGGGGAATGCTGCCAAATTTGACCGTCAGCAAGTCATCGACAAAGCCACCCATTTATATTGGGAAAAGGGCTTCCATGCCACATCAATGCGCCATCTTCAAGAAGTCATTGATATGCGTCCGGGTAGTATTTACGCGGCATTTGGCAGTAAAGAGGAACTGTTTAAACAGGCATTAAATCATTACACCCAAATGGGTATCTCGAACCTGGAACAGTTCAAGTCCCAAAATGACTCTCCCTTAGCGGCACTCAAAGCTTTCGTTAAACATTTGGTGTTACATTCGCGAAAAGGCGCACCAGATGGCATGTGTATGCTGGCAAAATCCGTCGCTGAGCTAACCGAAGCTAACCAAGATTTGCTGGAAGAAGCCAGACACTCTTTAAGATTAATGGAGCGTCAGTTTGAGTTAGTACTGCAACAAGCTCAGCAGCAGGGTGAATTAAGCGCAGATAAAGACACTCAACGACTTGCTAGCCACGTTCAAATCCAGATCTCGGGTTTGAGAACGTATGCGAAAACCAACGATAACCCTGAGCTTCTCGAATCACTGATCGACGATATGTTCAGCCACTACCCATTCTAACTTAGTGAGAGGAGGCCATGCCTCCTCTTCCTTTTCTATCACAGCTGTTTTATCGCCGCAGATAATGCGTGGAAAGACTGCTCAATCTGCTCCAATGGCGACGCGATGTTCATTCGATAGAAATTTGGATTCTTCTCACCAAACCATCCACCGGGTGTCAGCCCCATTTTCGCTTGTGTGAACAACAGACTTTTCAGTGCTTCGGGTTCTAGATCGAGTCCTGAAAAATCGAACCAGATCTGATTAGTGCCTTGCGGCTTAAACATTTTTATTTGTGGTAGGTTTTGAGCAATGTAAGCTTCAATCCAGTCGACGGTGTTTTGTGTATACGCGAGGAAACCTTCAAACCACGCCTGACCCTGAGTGTAAGCCGCCACGGTGGCGTAGTTAGTCAACGTATTACCGTGATCCAGTGCCATTGAGGCCACCGTGGACTTAATCTCTTCAAGCCGTGCTTGGTTTTCGGTATAAAGATAGCCATTAGCAATACCGTTCAGCCCAAAGTTCTTTGCTGGCGAGCCAATGATCGACACAAGGTTATCGTAGTTTTGGGTGAGGATACTGTTGAATTGATGGCCTTCAAATACGATGTCAGCATGAATCTCATCACTGATCACTACAACATTGTACTTGGCTGCAATCGCCACCAGCTTTGCTAATTCGTCCTGAGTCCAAACGCGTCCAACTGGATTATGAGGGTTACAGAGCAGAACAATTTTGACATTTTCCTCACTCAATTTGGCTTCAAAGTCGTCGAAACCCAGCTGATACTGGCCATCTTCTAATGTAAGCGGGTTAGCAACCACTTTACGCCCAGCAGACTCAATCAGCCTTCTAAATTGGTGATAGACGGGTACCTGAATAAGCACACCATCGCCTTTGTTAGACCACTCGCGAATCATCAATGCAATCGCGCTCAGTACTCCCGGTACTTGCACAAAGTAGCTTGGGTTGAGCTCCAAACCATGACGCTGCTTATTCCAGTCAGAAATGGCTTTAAACACACTTTCTGAGTCAAATTCATAAGCGTATTTCTCACGTTCAACGATCCGAGCCAAAGCTTGAGTGATCGGGTGAGCAACAGGAAAGTCCATATCCGCTACCCAATATGGCAGCACATCATCAGTCCCGTATATCTGCTGAAGCATCTTGCTGTCGTGCTTGATAAATTTGTCTGAAATATCGTTTCTTTGCGGTTTTGTCGTAAACATAGCTACTCGCCTGAGGGTCATTTAATGTACTGTTCCTAACCTTAGACGACATAAGACGGCGAAAGACGAAAATAATTGGGACATTTCAGACATATTTTGAACATTATGGAAAAGTATTACATTTCATGAAGTTCAGTGGTGTTTGCCCAGTTTGCTTCTTAAAGAATGCGATAAAGGCGCTGTCGGAAGAAAATTCTAGTAAGTGCGCGACATCACTGACCTGACGTTCACGGCACAAAAGCTCGATGGCCTTTAGGGTTCGCCATTGCTGCTTCCACTCCTGATAAGACATGCCCGTTTCGGCTTTAAAGATCCGAGTCACGGTTTTAGGGCTGGCTCCCGCGGAGTTTGCTAATGTCACCAAATCGGGGGCCAGAAAAGCTTCATCAGAGACTTGACGGCGAAATCTCTTCAATCTCCGGTCTGTGGGCAGTGGCAGCTCGTAGGAGTATGTTTTACTTTGACTAAACTCTTCCCAAAACAGAGCGGTGTGGTTGGTCATTTCCGATTCAGGTTTATCCGCAGGCCAGAAAGCCATCTTGTTAATCAGTGCTTTCAACAACTCACTGACTTCAATAATGGTAATCGCGTCAGGGCAGGAGAAAGCGTCACAATCAAAATACAGCGAGCGGTATGCCACAACATTGGTCATAAAGGCACGATGCACTGTGTCTGGTGGAATCCAAACAGCCTTAGTGGGAGGGAGGATACAAATAGAGTCCGACAATGCGAAATTCATGCAGCCTTTCGGCGCATAGAGCAACTGACCTTTTTGGTGCTTGTGCAATCCAGAGTCGTGCCTGCCAAGATCGGCCGCAATGCCCACCACTTTGGAATCAATACTGTCAGGATCTATCACGGAATGTTCATCGATCAGCACGCTCTTGTCCTTATTTTGATGTTTTTTGTATTATTGTCGTTAATAGAAAAATAGTAGTGCTCCTTATACTGCGTCTCAAGTTAAATTTACTGAGGACGTATCATGAAACGTAAGCCTTCACTCTGGCTGATGTTCGTAATGCTCATGTTTCCGCAGATCGTGGAAACGATTTACAGCCCAGCACTCCACTCGATTGCCGAGGCCTTTTCAGTCACGGATGCGCAAGCTTCACAAACGTTATCTGTCTACTTCATCGCGTTTGCACTGGGCGTTGTATTTTGGGGGATAGCTACGGATAAATGGGGCCGACGGCCAGCAATGCTAGCAGGTATTACGGTCTACGGCTTATCCGCCTTAGTCGCAATGCTTACCGACCAGTTTGAGTGTCTGATTGCAGCACGAATTGCCAGCGCATTTGGCATTGCTGTTGGCTCTGTAGTCACTCAAACGATGTTGAGAGATGTCTTCGACGGTGAAGCTTTGGCTAAAGTATTTGGTCTGATGGGTATGGGAATCGCGCTCAGCCCCGTAATAGGAATGGCCGTAGGTGGGCAACTTGCTCAAGCAGGTGGGCATACCTACGTATTTTCCGCTCTGTTTGGCATGGCGATCTTATTGCTCATCTACAACCTCTTCAGGCTACCAGAAACACAGCAATCGAGGACGCCGCTTAATCTCCATCAGCTAGGTTGGAGGATGATCAAAGACGGTCATATATGGTACTCCACTATCTTGATTGCCGTCTTCAATATTGCGCTGTTTTCCTATTACCAACTGGGGGCATTCGCCTTTGCTAAGCTTGGCTATAGCTCTGCCCAATTTGGCTACAGTGGCATTGCGTTAGGGCTCGGTACTGTGGTTGGCAGCTACTGCAACAAATACCTGCTAAACAAGCATACTCATCCATCAGCTCTGATTAGCCTAGCCACTGCATTACTGTGCGTGGGGAGCATAAGTGTCTATCTGACTCTGGACAGTATTTACTTTGTGCTCGCAATGATGCTGGTCGTGATGGCATTTGGTATCGCGATTCCCAATGTTATCAGCGCAGCACTAAAAGATTACAAGCAACATGCCGGCAGCGGTGGCGCAATTCTCGGGCTTATCTACTACTTGCAGATAGGGATTGGTCTGGCGATCGCTGGGCAAATTCAACACCTAGGAAAGGTTCTGGTGTGTTGTTCCCTCATTGCTCTGGCGACACATCTCATCAAACAACGTCACCACAACCAAGTCACTGTGCTCAGAGATTAAAACAAAAGCAGCCAGCAAACGCTGGCTGCTTTTTTGTCAAAATGACCTGAGTTAGTCTTGCTCAAGCGCCTCTTCGTCCATAGCGGCAGCACATTTAATTTCGTATTGGTTAAAAGAAAACGTACTCGTACCATGCACTCGTTTGGTCGTGACCTTCTCTTCACCATATTGAACCGTAACATGGGTGTAGACTTTGTTTTTCACGTCAATGATGTTGTGTTCAAGCGCTTGTTCAAACTCTAACTCATGTTTATCACGCGCCATTTTCACTTTTTCTAGACGCGCATTGGATTCAAGTTTGATTTTCTCAATGTTTGCCGCTTCTTCTTCGCTGCGTTCTGCTTTCGGAGTTTTCTTAAATTCCAGCTCCCGACGAACCACATCCATGGTCGCCTCTTGGGCAAGCTTATATTGCTCTTTGTATTTTTGCTGACGCTCTTTGAAGTTCTGGTAACGCGCAAACGCATTAACGTAAGTCGCGGTATCGCCTTCAACACCTAGATTAACGCAGGTCACCTTCCCACCAATTTTTGCGTGACCACCACTTAAGGTCCCCTGCTTCTCGGCAGCGTCAGATACCGTTAAATCTTTACCACAACGAATTTCGTTGTTCATACAGTGGACTGAAAGATTAATATTTTCAGCGGCCTGAAGTTCTGAGAATTGAGCGTAGTTTGCGGTAATAGAGCCGCCCGCTTTTACATGACAGCTTTTCGCTTCGTCTTCCGAAACGTTATGACCAATGATGCCTTTAGCAACTTCTATATCGCCTTGTGCCTGAACATCGGCCGACTCAATAAAACCACCAACCGTTAAATTTCCGGTGGCACGAACCATCATATCGGACTCAATGTTTCCGGTGACAATGACATTGCCTTTGAATTTCACATGACCTGTCGCGACACCAATCGTAGGCAAACACAGCGCGTCTTCAACTTCGACAGTGCGCTCTTTGATCATTGGCATACCGGAGACCGCAGCGACAAGCAGGTTAGGATCCTGAGGTGAGATTTCTGAACCTTTCGATGCTTTCAGCATCGCATCATTACCAGGCTTCGGTGGAATAGGTTTCCCTTGCACTGTGATACCTGGCGTCCCTTTAGTCGCGGGAATACGCTTCATCAAGCGAGCTTTCTCTTCTACAGTGACCGTTTCACCGAGATCCAACATATCAACTTTGCCGTCAGCGTCTTGAGAAGGAGCAAGTACTTGCTTAGTGATGTCTTGAACCAGTGGGATGAATTTGGCATCTTGCCCCTGAATAGGGTTCTTGCCTTTGGCGACAGGTTGGGTAAAGGTTTCACCCGGTTTGAGTTGATGGCTCATCATTAACACTTTTTTCAGTGCCAGTTTGTTAATGCCCTTTGTCACATGCGCCTGAGCCAACGCTTGCACAATTTGAGGACCTTTAAGCGGCGCACCACGATAAGCACCAGTCACTACCATACTGGCCAACATATCATGATCTGACAGAACCACTTCAACTGCAGCATCTCTGATTTCAGCAATAGGGAATCCTAATAGCGCCTCACTCTTTCCTTCCTTTGCGCAATTAACAAATCGAGTAATTTCTTCCTCAAATACGCAAAAATCGGTAGCGCCAATCCCCTCTAACGCTTCTTCAACACCCTTACTGTCAAAGCGACCATCGATATTCATATCAGGGCGCAACTTGGCAATAACCTGTTGATTATCATCAGATAAGCTGACTAATTTGTCCCACATTTACAGCCTACTTCATCAAATCCCTATAACTTTAGTTTATATAATCCTCGCGAAATACAGTATCAAATTTGTGACAAAGTAAGGCTTAGGTCACTTCTCAAGGGCTTTTACACTGTAAATACAATTAGTCTGAACTCGGGAAATGGTGCTTAGAGTCTAGGCTGTATATCGCCGTCACACATTTTCCTTGTTTCGAATAATCTAATGAGTCACATAGTTCTGAAGCCAGTACAATGCCTCTTCCATGGGTTAAGGACTTATCGATGCTTTGCTTCAGCTTGTTGTAGTCAAAACCAACACCATTGTGTTCCAGCTCCAATACAAGCTGCTTTTGCTCTGGTTTGTAATCGATAAACAAGGTCACCCAAAGCTCTTCAGATAGCTCTTTGAGCTTCTCTTCGCGCAACTGATAAAACGTGAAGAAACCATCAGGCTCTTCCTTAATTTTCGAATCCAGATGCAATAAGCCATGTTCAATCGCGTTAGCAAACAACTCAGATAAAACGGAGCAAACTAGATCCAAGTGGGGTCCTGTCATCACACCGGTCAGGAACTGTCTGACTTCACTCATCACCGTCACGGACTTAAGCACGGAAGCTGGGAAACGCATCTTCGACTGCGCCGGTGTTTTACTGAGATAAAAACTATTTTGCTGAACCACTTTATCGTTGCTGTTTGAAATCGGAAACTCCATCGCCAAAATAGACAAATCATCGCCCACATTGCGATTGGCAAACTTTCTCACCGACTCAAACAGCGTCGGGATCATCGCTCTCCCAGACGTTAATGCTGCTTCCAATCGCTCTTGACCAAACTGCTCCCCGAGCCCATTTTCAGCTTCTATAACGCCATCGGTGTAACAGAGAATCTTTTGGTCTGGTTCCATTTTGAAGTGCACCAGATCGGTTTCAAACTCGTGAGGTTTTAAAACGCCCAGCGGCATATGCGTGGAAACCAGTTTGCGACTGATAGAGCCATCCTTATCCAGCAAGTAGCCGTCAGGCAAGCCACCGCCCCACCAAGAAACTTCAAACCCGTTGGCTCGAATTTCAAATACGCTAGCCGCTAGCATCATACCCATCGGCAAGAAGCGCACTAATACGTCATTGAGTTCGCGAACAATTTCGCCCAGTGATAGACCTTTTGAGGCCATGGAGAAGAAGGCTCGAGTTGCAGGAATAGCCGAAATAGCCGCCGGAAGACCGTGCCCTGTGGCATCGGCAATCATCACGTATACTCCGCCATGAGGCCGATTGGCCACAACAATCAGATCACCGTTGAAAACCGTCGATGGAGTTGAAATATAGTTGATGCCATAAATGCTTTTCACTTGAGCGCTCATTTCCTCCATTAAGTTGGAGAAAATAGACTCCGCGATCGCATAGTCATAGCGCACTTGTTCGTGAAACTTACTCAGCTCATCACGATGTTCCTTCACCTCATTATGCATCTTTACAATTCGATAGTGCGCTTGAACTTTCGCCACTAACACACTTCGCTCGACTGGCTTGGGAATAAAGTCTTCCCCTAATGTCAGGCATCGCTCAAACGAATCGTGATCATCAAGCACGGTAAGAAAGATGATCGGCATATGAAGTTTAGGGAACGCATCACGAATTTCCTGTGCTGTCGTAAAACCATCCTTCACTGGCATCATCACATCCAACAAGATGACATCCGGCAGAGATGGCATCTTGTGCATTGCTTCAACGACACCCTCACCATTTTCGAACGTCGTGACTTCTTCCGCCATTTCGCTGAGCATGAATCGACACAACTCTCGATTCGTAGCGTGGTCGTCAATTATCATGACATGCATACGACCCTCCTTAACCGCTATTCGATAGAAAACTTCTTATCAAAACGAGAAATGGTCAGTATCTTTCGCACCTGTGGCAATGTATTGGTAATTCGGATCATCCCATCATCCTGCTCAAGATAGTTGTGCATATTAAGCAACATACCCAGCCCCGCACTATCTATATAATCGACTTTTCGCAAATCGATGATAAAACGAAAGTCTTTCTTGTCTGAATAACAACGACGAAACTCTTGGACCAGATTAAACCCAAAAGCCCCTTCAATTAAGATGGTTACTTGCTTGGAATGTGCATCAACTTCAGCTTCTACGGACATAATATTTCCTTTTCAACAACGAAGACGGCACCGCCTCCACGACAATATGTATATGCTTGACTCATCAGAATAACTCTACCTCTCCCTCTTCAATACTTTCCTGGGAAGCAGCAGGAGCCCCGCGATGTTCTATGTTTGATTTCAGGTCCGCCACAGCCTGATTCATCTCATCAAGATCTAGGCTGCCATTGGCATGAGCAATCAGTATTTCTGCTACCTGATCGAGGAAACCGACACTGATCTTGGCGTAATCCCCTTGCTGGACAATGATGTCTGTAAACTGCAATGCCCTGATACCATCACCAACACGGGTATGCAGCGTGACACCAATGGATTTGATTTTTTGAACTTCCTGCTCGACGACCGCGTTAGCCTCTTTCACACCTCGAAGCATATCATCCACTTTATCCTTAGACTCTATCGCTTCAGTCATATCGATTGATGCCATCTCACCGACCGTTTTATTGGCTTCTTTAACCGTATCCTGAGCTACATTAATTTCCTTTTCTATTTCGCTGTTAAGTTCTTTTGCTTTGACAGACAGGTTTCTTACCTCTTGCGCCACAACAGCAAAGCCTCTCCCAGCCTCCCCAGCTCGTGCCGCTTCAATCGCCGCATTTAAGGCTAGTAGATTGGTTTGCTCAGAAAGGCCACGAACTTGCGCTAACAGTTTAAACACCGCATCCAGCTTCTCGGACATGTCATGAATGCTGTGTACTGCAGAAATACTCTTCTCAGAGATATTAACGAGCGTGTCAACGAACTGGCGAATAATGCCTTCCGTTTTGGGCAGAACCTGAGTGATATCATAGGCGTTATCTTTATTACCCATGATGTTACTCACTAGCTCTTCAGCAATGGCATTTTGACCCTCGGCCAATTTCTGCATTTCAAAAAAGCTTTCATTTAGCGTTTCCGCCGACTCATCAACAACGCCATGCTGATGATCTAACGGTTCATTAAGTTGAAGGGATATTTTTCCTAATATCTCGCTGACCTGTAGGCTGACCTGCTTCTCATCCGAAGATGACTTTGCCCGGAGCTCATTTAACTCAGGCTTACTTGGCGTGGAAGCACCTCTAGGGAAGACAAACCACGGGATAGCCGCCGCAAGTACCATCACAGCAACATGCGCAATAGACGATGACAACGTCATGCCAATCGAAAGCAAGACAATCTGTGTCCCTATCGCAAGGGTATAGCGGATTTTCGGGGTCATTGTTATTTTATTCATAGTACATCCCTGACGTTGTGCCCGCACAGGCGCTTATTTCTTTAGGCAATCACATATTTTCTGGGGTATCTGTTTAAGACTCAGCACTTGCTGCGCAGCATTCATTTCAACTGCAACTCGCGGCATTCCCCAAACAACGGAAGACGCTTTATCCTGGGCGATAGTCATTGCCCCTTCTTCACGCATCTTAAGCATCCCTCTCGCTCCATCTTGACCCATACCAGTCAAGATAATGCCTATCGCATTTTTGCCTACCGTCTCAGCTACGGTATCAAACATCACATCAACCGACGGTTTATGGCGATTTACCGTAGGTCGGTCGTCAATTTGGCAATATAAGTGCGCGCCACGTTTAACGACAACTAAGTGTTTATCACCCGGAGCCACATACGCGCAGCCGTTAACCAGTGGTGCTTTACTTGCTGCAAGCTCCTTGACCTGAATATCACTGTTATCATTAAGACGTTGAGCAAATGACGCACTGAACATAGCGCTAATGTGCTGAGTGATAACAATCGGTGGTAATCCAGAAGGCAGAGCAGATAACACTTGTCTGACGGCTTCTGTGCCTCCGGTCGAGGCACCTATCGCAATCACTTCAACTTTGGTTCTCAGGTTCTGTGGTGCAATCTTCTGTGTGGGTGCGTGCTTAGTTCGATCCTGGAAAACATTGGCCCCAGCCGCCATTTTTATCTTGTCATTGATATGATCTTTGTAATTAACCATCTCTCCTGAGTTGTCCACCGCAGGCTTAGGGAAATAGTCAACCGCTCCAAGCTCAAGCGCCGCTAAGGTTGGCTCAGCTCCATGCTGAGTAAGAGTCGATATCATGATGACCGGCATTGGACGCAAACGCATGAGATTTTTCAGGAACTGAACACCATTCATTTTTGGCATTTCAATGTCTAACGTCAGTACATCGGGATTGTGAATCTTGATCAGATCTCTAGCCTGATACGGATCCTCCGCCATAGCGACAACTTCAAGCTCAGGATCTGAATTGATCAACTGAGCAAGCAAAGCTCTGAAAACTGGAGAATCATCTACCACCAGTACTTTAATTTTCTTCATTAGAACAGCTCCACATCGTCATCATGAGGGCGATGACTTTCTTTATCCAATTGACTGGCGTACTTATCTTCTTCTTGTTGTAGGTGATGAATTTCAGTATAGGGAATACGTTTCAGCCACGCTTGTCCTGTTAGCGGGTTGAAGATAATTTTACGTGGTTCAACGCCTCCTAAATCCTGAGCTACAACAGGTAAATTTTCCTGATCAACGTAATTGAGAATAAACGAGATATTTTTTTCCCCAATCATGGAATGTCGACCTAACATTTGCGCCCCACCAAACAACTTAACTTTGAGTGACGAACGTCTTGCGCCTTGAGAAATCAAGGTATTAATTAACATTTCCATCGCATGGCTACCGTAACGCGATGCAGTAGAAACAACTTCATCTGGGCGCCATGAATTGATTTCCGAATGATTATGGAATGGCAGTAAGAAGTGGTTCATGCCACCGATGGCCGCATATTCATCCCAAACGCAAGCAGCGATACATGACCCTAACCCCGTCGCTATCAATTCATCTTCATGGGTACAGTAAAGCCCACCAGGAAACACCTTGATCATGTGCTTCTCTTTCTGAGGATGATAAAAACGATTAAAGTGGCTGTTTTCGTACTTTGGCTTGCCGGTCTTTAGCCCAATCATAACTGCCCCTATTGTTTCGCATAGATGGTTTTGCCTAAGTGACGAAAAATATCGCTGCAGGCTCCGACACTTTCGGAGTGCCCGATAAATAAGATTCCGTTGGGTTTAAGCTGTTTATGGAACCGTCTGATAAGTTTTTCTTGGGTTGGCCTATCAAAGTAGATCATCACATTACGACACGAGATCAGATCAAAGGGTTGCTTAAAATCCCACTTGTCCAACAAGTTTAGCTGATGAAATTGGATGTATTTTTGCAGCCCCTTAGCAATCTTTATGTTTCCCTCCTGACCGTCTCTTCCTTTAAAGAAACAGGGCTTTAAATACTGCTTAGGGATAGACGAAATTGCCTCATCACTGTAGACACCCCGCTTTGCATGAGAAAGAACTTTTGTATCAAGATCCGTTGCAGTGATGGATACCTGCTTAAACTGGTTAAAGGCGTTGCTACAGTAGAGGGAAGAAACAAAGCTGTACGGCTCTTCACCTGTCGAGCATCCTGCTGACCAAATCCTGATATTATTGGCTCCTTGTTGCTTCCATTCTTCGAGCATCACATTTTCCAAAAATTCAAAATGATGATATTCGCGGAAAAACTGGGTTTTATTCGTCGTTAGGCTATTAATGAACCTCACTCGTTCGCTGCTGTCTTTTTCAATAACGGGTTTGTATTCAGAGAAACGAGTGAGCCCTAGCCGCCTAAGCTGGCGGCTAATGCGTCCATAGACCATGGTTCGCTTTCGATCAGAGAAATAGATCCCTGCGTGTTTGTGCATGAACCACTGAATAAACTTAAAATCTTTATCCGTTAGCTCAAACTCATTTGCAGACGCCATCTCCCCCTCACGAGTTAGAACTCTTCCCATTCGTCCCCTTCCTCACCCGCTTTAAATCCTGCATTAGCAACGCGTGGTGTTCTTATTTCTCTGACATTACTGCTTTTTTGCCTAGTGTCTTTTGTCTTTTCTGAACTAAAGGTGGCAACATTCTCATCAGAAGCAAAGAAGTTCATCAGATGGATAAGTTGTTTACCTTCATCTTTCAGCGACTGGCTCGCTGCCGACGTTTCTTCAACCAAAGACGCATTCTGCTGAGTCATTTCATCCATGGTTGTGATAGCGCGGTTGATCTCATCAATGCCTGTTGATTGCTCTAGGCTCGACGAAGCAATCTGAGCAATCAACTCTGTTACTTTCTCAACTGCCTCAACGATTTCATTCAAGGTATCACCAGACTCATCCACCAACCTTGAGCCTTCGTCCACTTTCTCAACGCTATCTTTGATCAGTCCTTTGATTTCTTTTGCCGCCGCCGCACTTCGTTGTGCTAAGTTTCGAACTTCACCTGCAACCACAGCAAAACCACGCCCTTGTTCGCCAGCTCGAGCTGCTTCCACTGCCGCGTTCAGTGCTAGTAGGTTGGTCTGGAAGGCGATTTCATCGATAACACCAATGATGTCAGCAATTTTCTTACTCGCAGTGTTGATTTCAGACATGGCTGAAACCGCTTGGCCAACTACTTCGCCGCCTTTACTTGCTTTCTTAGTCGCATCTTCCGCGAGAGAATTTGCACCTTTCGCGTTATCGGCATTTTGGCGAACGGTGGCGGTCATCTGCTCCATACTTGCCGCTGTTTCTTCTAGATTAGAGGCTTGAGCTTCGACACGCTGGCTTAGGTCATTGTTACCTTCAGCGATTTCCGTCGATGCCGTCGCGACTCGTGCCGAAGACTGAGTGATCTTGTCGACCATATTGCGCAGGTTGAGTATCGAAGTGTTAACCGCATCAGATAATCGACCAAATTCACCTTTGTTGTCTTCCGACATATTGGTATTTAAGTCGCCATCAGCAACGCGGCTCATGACGTCAATACATTGGCCAATTGGCTCAACCATGGTATCGAGTAAGTTATTGATGCCGTCCCCAAGCTCTTTCATAAAGCCGCTGTACACAGAGGTATCAATCCGTTCGTTAAACTCACCAGAAATAGCGCGCTGAATCAGTGCTTCAACCTGGCGCTGACCATCTTGCTGCTCGGTGATGTCTTCCCACTGCAATGCTGGGCCAATGTAGTTACCTTGAGCATCATGCATGGCAATACAAGTCAGATTAAATTCCAGCCCGCCTACTGCGATATTGGAACTGAATGGAAGTCTGTCAGGGTTATTAATGATGTTTCTCTGGTGACTTGGATTTTTATGGAACACATCAATATTTTTGCCAATCAAGTTGCTGGCATCGAATCCTGGCAGTGCTTTCTGCAAATCACTTTCTCTGGACTTCAGTAAGGTCGACAATGCTGGGTTGAGATACTGAATAATACCGTCTTTGTCCGCCATCATCAGATTGGTGGTCATCCCTTTAACGGCAGAAGCTAAACGACCAACTTCCTGCTCTTTCGCGCGCTCTTCAGTTACATCACGCCACTCAAGCGTATTACCGATGTAGTTGCCTTGCGAGTCTGTAATCGCAGCAACATTAAGCTCTATTTTGATATCCGCAATATCAATATCGGTTTTGTAAGGGAGATTATTCGGTGTAGAGAGAAGCTGTCTCTGATGGGCTGGGTTTTTATGGAACTCATCAATACAGCGCCCCATCAACCACTCTTCGGATGCCGTAAAGCCAGACCAGACTGTACGCAGCTTCGCTTCATGCTTACCAAACAAGTCAACGGTTTCTTTATTGGCATAGGTGATTAAAAAGTCTCGGTCTATCATCACCATCGCAGTTTGAGCTTGGTCAACCGCCGCTTGCAATCTTGCCACGTCATCTTGTTGAGCACGTATTGCGGTTACATCTGACCACTCCAAAGTATTACCGATGTAATTACCCTGCGAGTCTGTAATCGAAGCGACATTCAGCTCTATGGTTAGATCTGCAATTTGAATATCGGTCTTGTATGGCAAATTCGATGGGTCAGACAGCAATTGTCTTTGGTGTGCTGGGTTCTTATGGAACTCATCGATGCAGCGCCCCATCAGCCAGTCTTCTGAAGCGGTAAAGCCGGACCATACAGTCCGCAGTGTCGCCTCATGTTTACCAAACAATTTGATGGTTTCTTGGTTGGCATACGTAATATTGAAATCACGGTCAATCATCACCATCGCCGTTTGAGCTTGATCTACCGCGGCTTGCAGTCTGGCAATATCATCTTGCTGGGCAATAGCCGCCGTAACGTCAGACCATTCCAACGTGTTACCAACGTAGTTACCTTGGCCGTCAATGATCGCGCCGACATTCAGCTCGATTTTTACATCTTTGACGTCAATGGTAGTGGTGTATGGCAGATTTGAAGGGTTGGACAACATTTGACGCTGATGCGCGGGGTTTGCGTGAAAGCCATCAATACAATAGCCCATCAGAAACTCTTCGTCGGCACGGAAGTTAGGCCAGAAAGACTGAAACAACGCTTCGTGTGTTTTCAGTAGGTCCATCGACTTCCGATTCACATAGGTAATGTTAAAATCCCGGTCGATCATCATTAACGCGGTCTGCGCTGCGTTCAACGCTGAAAAGAGTTGTTCTTTCGACAACCCTTTATTACTTTCAGGCTCGTATTCATCCATTAAACTATCCTGCGCAGACGAAGCAAATTGCTCCGCAGCAGCAGGCTGTGGTTTCCGATTCCAAAATGCCATGAGTCACCTCTCACTGGTTGCTTCGTTTGACGTGTTTTTAAGCCCAACTCTCTTCGTTCTGGTCAGGTACAACAAGCTCTGATACATCAAACAGAGCCTCAAGATTTATTAGTATCAGATGACCATTTTCGACGGAGGCAATACCTCTTATATAACTGTGGTCAACTGTATGGGATACATGTGGCGCTGGTTTTATTTGTTCATCCGTTAACGGATAGACTTCGGATACACCGTCAACAATAATGCCTAACGGATGCATATCGGCATCATTGAGAACAATCACCACTGTCGTTGCGCCGATCTGCGCCGGTGGTAATCCGAAACGAGATCGCAGGTCCACGATAGGGACATACTCTCCACGAATCTCTAGTACACCGAGCATATAATCTGGCGAGCTGGGAACTTCACGTACTGAGCTCCAACCGCGAACTTCACGGACATCAAGAATAGGCACGCCATACTCGTCATCCCCTAGCACAAAGCTCAAAAACTCTTGCGGTATGATCATGACTCTTTCCTCAAAATTCGGTCTATGTTGAGAAGCTCTTCAGTATTGAGCAACGACATGACTTGTTCGCCAACATTAATCAATCCCTGTAGATAAGGAGAAACCGCTGACTCACCCACTCCCGGATATAGCTCATTTTGACCCTGGCTAACGACATCGCTCACTGCATCAACCACTAAGCCCATTAAACGTTCACTTTCTTCTGCCTGAAAGCGCAGTACAATCACAACAGTACTTGGCAGGTATTCGCATTCACCGATTTCAAACCGGCTACGTAAATCCACCACAGGCACAATCATTCCTCGCAGATTGATAACGCCTTTCACATATTGTGGTGCTCGTGGTATGGGTGTTGGGCGCTCCCAAACACGAATCTCTTCGACATCTTTTATCTCTACACCGTACAGTTCGCTTGCCAGCTTAAAGCTTAAGAAGTCGGCACTTTCTGAAACCCCTTCTTCACTCACTTGCTCCAAAACGGCCTGAGCCTGGGCTTCAATCGCCTGGCGAGAGTCGACTTCTGTTGCCGTTACCATCGCAGATTCCATTGCGCCCCCTTATGCTGCTATGCCGTTGTGTGTTGAGTCAGATGCTCGTTTGAGGAAATTGGTGATTAGCCCTTGTATGTCGAGAATTAACGAAACAGAGCCATCACCGAGGATCGTGGCCCCAGAAATACCGGCAACCTTACTGTAGTTAGACTCTAGGCTCTTAATGACAACCTGTTGCTGATCGAGCAATTCGTCTAGTAACAGTCCAACTCGGTTACCAGCCGCTTCCACAAAGCAGAGAATACGGGCATCCAATGAGCCGCTTTGACCCATTTCCAGTTCTTCTTGCAGACGAAGGATCGGGATGTTTTCTTCACGCAAGCGGTACAATTCAATTCCCCCAGAAGCAAGTTTGATGCATTCGGGGTCAATCTGAATCGATTCCACAATCGTCAAGAGTGGGATCACGTACACCTCACCAGCCACTTTCACCAACTGACCATCAAGAATGGCGAGCGTCAGTGGCAGACTGATCGTAAAGCAGCTCCCTACACCCAGCTCCGATTCCACTTCGATATGACCACCCAGCTCTTCAATATTTCTTCTCACTACATCCATCCCGACACCTCGACCCGAGATATCAGAAACTTCTTCTGCAGTTGAAAAGCCCGGAGCAAAAATTAGATTCATGATCTGCTTTTCGCTCATGTCTTCACGACGTGCATCTGCCGCGAGAACACCTTTTTCAGTCGCTTTATTCCAAAGTTTGTCGCAGTCTAAGCCAGCACCATCATCTTTAATTTCAATGACAATCGAACCACCTTGGTGGTAGGCATTCAGTTTAATCACGCCTTGCTCTTTCTTGCCTTTTTCCAATCGTGTTTGAGGTTGCTCGATGCCATGGTCAATCCCATTTCTGACTAAGTGGACCAAAGGATCAACAATGCGCTCCAATACCGTTTTATCAAGCTCTGTCTGTTCGCCCTGAATTTGTAAATCAACCTGCTTCTCTAGGCGAGTCGAAAGATCACGAACCAAGCGCGGGAATCGGCTAAAAGCAAAGCTCATAGGTAACATGCGAATGTTCAGTACGTTTTCCTGAAGATCCTTACTATTTTGCAACAATTGAGCTAATCCAACTTTCAACTTCTCTAGCTTATCAATCGTGAAGTCATTACCGATTTCAGTCAGCATCGATTGTGTGATAACAAGCTCCCCAACCAGGTTAATCAGGCTATCGACCTTATCGATATCAACCCTTATGGAGCTGACACTTGACTCTGTTTTCGCAACTTTTGTAGGTTTCTGATCGGCTTTCGTGGATTCTTTTGCCACAACTTCTTTAGTCGCAGAGGGCGCTTCTGTCGCAGAAGTTTGAGGTGTTTCCGCTTCTTCAGCTGAAGCTTCTGTAGTTGCGGCGGAGGTATCAGAGATAAACTCAACCGTTAATTCGCATTCATCTTCGACCCATTCGAAAATCTCTTTAATTTTCTCTTCTTCTACTTCCGCATCAAGGCTCGCCTGCCATTTTAGGTAGCAAAGCTCTGCTTCGATCGCTTCAATTTCGGGGAGAGACTCAGTATTGACTGTAATCTGACAGGAGGAGTGAAGTTCTTTTAGTTCACGTAGGATTCTAAGTGGGTCATTACCACTAAAAAACATTTCTGGGTGGGGTTCAAAAGTTACAAGCCAATGGCCGGCACCATCAGAAACGTCTGGTTGTGACTCATCACTATTCGTTGCTTGCTCGGAAGACTCTTCAGCTTGAGATTCTGGCTCCGCCGCAGCTTCCCCGAGTAACTCATGCAGCTGCGCACTGACCTCTTTTTGCAGTTCAGTGTCTACTTCACTTCCCTGCTCATGTCCTTCCAGCATACTCTGGATACAGTCGCCGCTTTTAAGCAGTAAATCGACCGTCTCTGCAGTGAGCTCTTTTACATTATTACGAACCAGATCTAGATAGGCTTCGACAGAGTGGGTAAATTCACTGATATCAAACAAGTTAAACGTTGCGGCTCCTCCCTTAATAGAGTGAGCGGCACGGAAGATAGTATTGATGGACTCCTCATCAAGAGAGGTGACATCTAGATTAAGTAGCACATCTTCCAACACTTCAAGATTTTCACGACACTCTTCGTAAAACATCTTGCGCAATTGTTCCATATCTAAAGCCATAAGCTTTTTTCCCTGCCAGATGACGTTGTTAATGAAGTATTTTAGTTAGATAACGCGTTTTAGAGTTTTTAGAAGCGTTTCTGGGTTAAATGGCTTAACAAGCCAACCTGTTGCCCCAGCTGATTTACCTTGTTGTTTTTTCTCTGTACTGGTTTCTGTAGTGAGCATGAGTATAGGAATGAATTTGTATTGCGGCTTATCTCTAAGAGCTTTAACCAACTCAAACCCGCCCATGTTGGGCATATTGACATCCGAAATAACGACATCAAACTTGCTACTCGCAACTTTGTTTAGCGCGTCTCGACCATCATTCGCGGTTTCCACTTCATAGCCAGCATCGCGTAACGTGTGGCTCACCATTTGACGAATGGATACAGAATCATCTACTGCAAGGATCTTAGTCATTTTAATCACTCTCCGACTTTAGTTTTAGATCGAACACGTCTTGCAAACCGAGTGTTGTTATCCCTTCAACCAGGACCTCACTGGGCTTTAGCAATTGAATGTCTCGTTGATTCTTCTTTGCGGAAATAAAAAGAGAAGAGAGGAGTTGTATGCCAGCCGCATCTACTCTCACCACTGAATTGGCGCTGAGTTGAATAGAGTCTTGATTGGCAAACCATTCTTGATAATGAGTCGTAGTATCTAGCACCGTTGAAATATCTAGAGACTCAGGAAGTAAACATTCCATGTTTCTACCTACACTTTTCTTATAGTTTCCTAGCCATTATGGAAGCTTTTCGCTTAATTCTGAGTGTAGAAAGGAATAGATATTTAGCAAATTAACAAAATCAAATTATGAATTAAAAGTCATATATTTAGAGTTAAAACAAGGCTAATTACCTTGTTTTTTAAAGAGTTAGAACGCTTACAATAGACAAAATAATTTCCATATATTTTTTATAGGTAAAGGAATATTTGCAAACAAATCAAAAACATCTATCTCTCATTAATTCTTTCAACCCCACAATCTAGCACGTCATTGGTGGACTACTTGAAAATTTACATTGTAAATTTTAAATCTCTTACTTCGCCTATCGGATGCCACAAATATCTAGTCAAATTAACGTATTACCCAAGACCATTACGCAATCACAATCATATTAAACTATGCTCGTATTTCATTGTTAGGTTTAATTAACTCAGTACCGCTTATCAGCGCTTAAGTGGACGGATGATAGGAACGAATCTATGAACCTTTTTGCTGATCTCAAACTACGTTGGAAGTTAATGGCAATTGTCGTCATTCCCGTTGTGTGCTTAATTTATTTTGCTCAAGCACAGGTGATGAAAAACGTTGCTCTTGTTGAAGAAGACAACAACATATTGATGTTGTCGGAGTTTTCAATCAAAGCCAGTGCTCTTGTTCATGAGTTACAAAAAGAGCGGGGTATTACCGCTGGGTTTATGGACAGTCGCGGTCAGAGGTTCTCGAACGAAGTGCAGGAGCAACGCAAAATTGCCGATGCTAAAAGAGAGCAACTTAATTTGTTCATGAAAAACTTTGACCCTTCCATCTACGGGAAAGCCTTTGAAAAGCAATTGGAACACTCGTTATCTGTACTCGACGAATTGGAATCGAAAAGAGCCGCAATAGACGCGTTAGAGATTCCTCAAAGTCAGGCGATTGGGTTTTATACGGATATGAATGCCCAAATTCTTGGCGACATCGTTCATTTGTCCAAAGCAAGCTCCAGTGGGGAGCTCAGCACCATGGCCGCTGCTTATGCAAACTTCCTACAAAGTAAAGAGCGAGCAGGCATTGAGCGGGCACTCTTAATGGGAGTATTCACCCGAAACGAGTTTCAAGGACGCCAGTATGAGCGCTTCCAAAATCTAGTCTCGGCTCAAAACAATTATACGAGTGTGTTTAAAACGCTCGCGGCTCC
Source organism: Vibrio sp. RE88 (assembly GCF_013113835.1). Taxonomy (GTDB): domain Bacteria; phylum Pseudomonadota; class Gammaproteobacteria; order Enterobacterales; family Vibrionaceae; genus Vibrio. Next base: position 278,424 of record NZ_VTYQ01000001.1, read on the forward strand.
CTCTCAACTGGCTATCTATCAGGAGATCATGACTGGGCCAATCATAGAAGAAACGCTCGCTTTTCGAGAAATCGCCATAAGGTATGCCACGGTCGGCGGCTTTGGTGTTGACCCTACAGAATGGTTCCAAGCGCAGACAGCAAAAATCAATATGCTTAAGCAAGTTGAGGATCAAATAGCGAATGACCTCATCACGTTAACGCAAGCTTATGCAGATAAAGCGAGCTCCGAGTTAACCCGCGACATTATCCTCATGTTGGCAGCATTACTGCTGACTGCCTTAGTTGTTTACGTAGTTCAAAAGCGGATCACTGGGCCTATTTCAACGGCAGTTCAGGTCGCTAACCATATTGCTTCTGGAAAGCTGAACAACAAAATTGACTCAGGTTTTAACGATGAGTCAGGAATGTTGCTCAAAGCCCTCTCAACCATGCAGAAAAACCTTCTTCAGGCACAGCGCGATCTTGAACAAAAAATGGAGCAAGAACGGGTGCAAGCAGAAGCTAATAGCCGCATTCGTCAGGCCCTTGATCAAGTGTCCGCCAGTGTAATGGTCGCAGACAACAATAACGAACTCATTTACCTCAATCATGCAATGCATCAGGAGTTCTCTCGAAATGTATCGAGCTTCAGTAGTGCCGTTAAAGGTTTTGACCCAGCCAAGTTGCTCGGTAAAAACATCGGCCTATTTAGCCACACGGCAGAGTATCAACGTATTCTCCAATCGATAGATAAAACAGTGGTTGTCGAACTCAACATCGACAAGCGAATCTACAAAGTCATCGCGAACCCGGTGATGGGCGATAATAAAGTCCGCCTTGGAACCGTTATTGAGTGGGACGACTTAACGGAACAGCGCGATGCAGAACAGCAAGTTGAGAACGTTATCCGCGCCGCGGCTTCAGGCCAGCTTAGTACTCGATTAGATACCACCCGCCTGAGTGGCTTTATGCACGATCTTGGCGATGGTATTAACGAACTTCTCGACGCCATTGTAGGGCCATTAACCATCGCTGCAGACTGTGTAGAGAAAATATCCTGTGGTCAGATACCCGATACCATCACCGATGAGTATCGAGGTGACTTTAACCGACTCAAAGACAATTTAAACACCTGTATTTCAGCTATCAACCTTCTGGTGAAAGATGCCAATAGCCTCGCAGATGCAGCCATCGCTGGTCAGCTATCAGCCCGAGCGGATGAAACTCAACACCAGGGCGATTTCAGAACCATCATCAAAGGGGTCAACAACACGCTAGATGCCGTTGTCACACCACTCACGGTTGCAGCAAATTGCGTCGATCAGATTGCGAAAGGCCAAGTTCCCTCACCTATCGAAGAGCACTACAACGGTGACTTTAACCTGCTCAAAAACAACCTCAATACGTGTATTGCCGCTATCAAACGACTTGTCGATGACGCCAACGCATTGGCTGTTGCTGCCGTTAAAGGAAAACTAGACAACCGTGCAGACACCTCACTCCACCAAGGAGATTTCAAGCAAATTGTGGAAGGGATGAACCAAACACTGGATGCCATGGTTGAACCGACAAATGAATGTAAAGATGTTCTCGCTCGTTTGGCGGATGGCGATTTGACCAGCACAGTGAAAGGCGACTTCCAAGGCGATTTCGCTGTATTGAAGGAAGCGGTGAATACCAGTATTGAAAACTTGCTGGAACTGATTAAAAACATCAGCCAGTCCGCGGGAATCGTTAATAACTCGGTGAGCGAGCTATCAAGCGGTGTTGTCAACTTGAGCCACCGCACCGAAGATCAAGCCGCATCACTAGAACGAACCTCTGCGTCGATGTCGGATATGACAGAATCGGTAAAACAAAATGCCGACAACGCCAGTTTAGCCACAGACTTAGCACGAGATGCGCAAGTAAAAGCACAACGTGGTGGAGAAGTGGTTGAACGAGCGGTTGTGAGCATGGCAGAAATTAATAGCTCCAGTAAGCGGATAGCAGACATTATCGGTGTCATTGACGAGATTGCTTTCCAAACTAACTTACTTGCATTGAACGCCGCGGTGGAGGCTGCGCGAGCTGGTGAGCAAGGACGAGGGTTTGCCGTCGTTGCTGGAGAAGTCCGCAATCTAGCTCAACGCTCGGCTCAGGCAGCCAAAGAGATCAAAGAGCTTATCAGAGACAGTGTATCTAAAGTGGAAGAAGGTACAGAGCTGGTTAATGAATCCGGCTCTACGCTCAAAGATTTGGTTTCCTCGGTAGAGAAAGTGACGTCGATGATTTCTGAAATTTCGACCGGCTCTTCAACTCAAAGCAACCGAATTTCTAAGGTCAATGAAACCATTAAGGACATGGATGACATGACTCAGCAAAACGCGGCGTTGGTAGAAGAAGCTTCCGCAAACAGTACTTCAATGGAAGAACAGGTCAACAGCGTTATCCAGCTGCTGTCCAGCTTCAAAATTGAAGACATTGCCCCCTCGTCATCGAGTCGCTCAGATAGTCAAACCGTGTTGAAAATGAGTAACTACTCGTACTAAGCAGACATGCTCGAACAAAAAGAGGAGACATGGTCTCCTCTTTTTTTATCCGCTGTTCTTATAAAGTAGGGGCTGAAATCAGTTCTTTTTACAGTGTAAATTGAGACGTTTTCACACTCGCTCCAACAAGGCCTGTATGTCTAACCTCAATTGTTGCTCGGTTTGCTTTCTCCCCGCAAAGCCAAACTCTTCACTACATGCTTGCCAGCTGTGTTGCTGCAGCACCTTACGAAGCACAAGAGACGAGCAATTTAGGAATGCTGTGTTTGATGACAACAACCAGTTAGCGATAAACGGAGCCACACTTTCGAACCCTGCCCCACCCAAACAATAGTTTCTGACAAGCGCTTGAAACTCACATTCCACTTCGGAAGCATCTTCCTTACGCAATAGATTACGTACAATGTCAGTTTCAATATCAGCGAACACATTACAGAGAAGGTAACGCATAGACTGATGAAAATGCTGCTCGGCAAGGGCTATCCAATCGCAGCTTCCTTTTACCATGACCACTGAGTAGCAGCCACTCGCTTGATCTCTTTGCACACCTAACTTAACAGGAACAAAACCATTCTTGCGCCAAAAACGAATCAATTCACTGGTCGCCCCAAAGCTGGTGGAAATAAACTGACTCCCTGACAGCTGCGTCAACTGTTCTAACATGGCAGAGCCAAGCCCCCGCTGCTGATAGTCAGGGTGCGTAGCAATTCGCATCACTCTGAGGCTTGGCTGGCTGGCGGCTTGGGTTAAACCAAGGTGATTTGCTAACATCACTGGCACCAAGTGCCCTCTTGGTCTTCTTTGTCCATGTTGTATCGACTCAATCAAAAACTCTTCTAACTCGCCTTCTTTAATCGTTAACATACAGCCGAGGCAATTTTTCTCTGAGAGTGCCGCGTAAAGCTGGATAGCATCATCTTCGAGCAACAGCATTAAATCATTCGGTGACGTTTGATAATGGGCGTTCACCAATAACGCAAAACAAGAGCGCAATAAGTCAGGTTGAGAGACAAGTTGTTGCTTATCGATTAGCTTCAATTTAATCGGCGGAAAATTGGTTAGAGGCGACGTCTCTAATTCGGCATTAAGTAAAAAAGTCTCAAATAACCAACACTCGAGCGGGTCGTTCTCATTCCAGCGAATAGGCTGATCCAAATGGTAAAACGCCGCACCGGGTCTTTGCTGTTTGAGCCAGGTCTGAAACTTGAGCGTGAAACCGCGTCCACACCCTTCATAGCCGTGAATAGTCGTAGAGAGCACACAGCGGTGGTGACGCTCGACCATTCTCTGCAACATTGGAATTGGAATTGCGGACGCTTCATCAACCAATAATAAATCGCACTCTGGCCGTACTCGAAGTAATGCATCGGGCGCAATAAACGTCAGGGTCGATTGACCCAATTGAATAGAACCTTTTCTGATGACCGCCTTAGGCAGCAGACGATGAGCATGTTCGAACACAGGAGACACTGTCGCAAGACTCGGCGCAGTCACGACAATGTGGAGGTTACGCGCTTCCATCAATTCAGCGGCGGCAATCCCCAGAGCACTGCTCTTCCCTCTCCCACGGTCAGCGGTCATCACCAAAGGACGTTTGCGATGCCCTTCAACCACTTTTCGTATTTTCTCAACCGCGACTTTCTGTTGTGCTAAAGGTTCAGTGCTAGAGCTCTCCACTTGAGGCAGTTCAGGTAAAGGTTTAGCTTGCTCAACCACAATCAGCTTGCCTAATGCGGCATTAAGCCATTGTTCTGACAATGAGAGCGAACCGGAATCAGCTGGTAGCACTACGACTAAGCCGCCACCGGTTACACAGCCCAATGCGGCACTAAAGGAGTTGGCATCGAACCCATCAGAGAAATCGCAAATGAGAAGACCACACTCTTGGCCAAGTAATCGTTGGCCTTGCTTAACACTAACCTGATGCACATTATCATCGCTACTTTTCCCGCCCAGCTGAAAGATGGCTGAACTTGAAAACAGCCTCTTAAGGTCTGACAACGTACTCGACTGCCAGTCAACACTGCCTTTTAGTACTACTCCAAATCGATGATTCGCGTTATTGGCGGATTGAATAAGTTGAGAAAAATAATCGTGCATGGCCGTTGTCGAAGTTCCGAGAATAAGCGAATTATAACAACTAAGGCGCGTAAATGAGAGGCAGAAAAAAAGCCGCGAAATGCGGCTTTCTATCAGGTAACAATAATGCTATTTCAGCTTAGTCGATACAAAGTCGAGAATCTCTTTCATCAGCGCATCATCGACTTTTTTCAGATTAAGCGCTAAGTCAGCACCTTTACGGCTGTAACTGGCACGCCCTTTAACTAACTCGACTTTTCGGCTGGCTGAACGCTTACTTGGCGCAAGCTCTTCAATCCACTGCTCCAGAGTCTCAGAGACTTCTTTCGTAATACGTGCAACGCCCTGAGCTTGGCTACGTTGCCAAACAAAACCGTCCGTTGACTGACACTTATCTAAAAGCTTGCCACGGTTTGCTTCACTGAGTTCATTAAATTGCTTGTGAAGCTTCACAATTGTCGGGCGCCCTAAATCCGCCACATTTGGGTAGGCCTGAAGAAGCGTTAACGGCAGATCAGCGGCTTTCAATGCGCCACTCACCAAGGCTTCACTGCATTGGAACATCTTAGCTAATGCTTTCTGGTCCTCAGCTTCACCACTTTCCAACTTCGCCTGCATCTCTTTGCCCTTTTCATACAGAGACAAAGGCTTGTGGGCATTCGCCACATCGGACAAGAATTTTGCGTGCTCGCCATTGATATTTTCAGCCACGTAGATGAGGAAATCTTTTTCGGCCAAGATACAAGACATACGACGGCGGCTACCGTCGAGGACTTCAATCTTACCGTCTTCACGCTTACGGCCAACGGCTGGGTATTGCTGTCCACGCTCTTTTAATGTTGCCAGAACATCGGATAACGCATGTTCATTGAGGAAAGATTGCTCACGGGCATTTTCTGCAAATACAACCGTCTGCTTCGCTATATCGCTGGCCGAAATACGTACCAGCTCAAACGTAACCATCTCCTCGCCCGCAACCGCCAGTTCAATCACCTGCGCTTGCTCTTTGGCCGCTTTTTGCGCTTCCTGAGGCGTTGCCACATGGCGCTTATTCGCTTTACCAAACAATCTTGCGTTTAAATCTGAAGTTTTAATTGCCATTGTCTAATTACCCCTGATTTAGTGATGACCAGTTGCTATGCAGAACTCGCTCAAGCTCTAATGCACTCTTTTGAATAGCATCTTGCGCTGTCGCCAACGTCTTTTTACCACCTTCAAAATCGCCCGTTGTCAGGTCAAATACAGTACTGTAGGTATCGGCACAGGTTTCAAAAGCACGGCTGCGCGGAATGGTGGCCATTGTCACTTGATCGCCTAACAGATAGTTCATTTCCGTCAGAACCGCCACTTGCTTCTTGTTATCATCTTCAAACATCGTTGGCATCAGACGAACAAACTCAAGCCCTTGCCAATCTTCTGGGAACATCTCGTAAACTGTCGGTAGATGCTGGAAGAAGTTTACCGTAGAAGCCCAGTCTAGACGCTTAGCAGCACACGGGATAAGCAATGCGTTAGACGCATACATCGCATTCCAGACGAGTGGATCAACGTGTGGACCGGTATCAATCATAATGATATCGAAATCATCGGCAATTTGGTCAATCAGTTTTTCCTTCAATAGTTTTACGATATCGAGGGACTGATTCTGTGATAAGTTTTGCCACGCTTCTGCGTTAAACATCGCGTCTTCCGGGAACGCCGACACGGTTTTCAGATTCGGGTACTGAGTGGGAAGAAGCACATTTTTATGCAAGAACTCTTTGTCGACTTCAACGCCTTCAGGCACGTTGTCGAGCATCACATCTACGGCTGAGTAAATGTTATCGTGATCAGTCAGGCTAATTTGTGGATTCAGGAATAAACGCAATGAACCTTGTGGATCCAAGTCAATCAGACAGATACGGTAACGCTTATCTAAGTTCAATGCCAAACACGCTGCAAGGTGCACTGCTGTCATGGATTTACCTGTACCACCCTTCTGGTTCTGTACATTGATGATCCATGGTTTATTGTCGTTATTTTTCTTACGTTCATGGAATTTCGCGACTCCAGCCGCATCCATGAGCATGTGAGCTTCTTGCAGTGAAATAGAATAGTGATTCGCATTATTCTTCGTAAACTGATGCCCGGACTCCTCGAGTTTACTGATCGCATCATCCAATTTACGACGAGTCAGACCTGAACGAGTTTCCATCAGTGCTTTCGACATAGGCGGGAAATGCTCATCGCTGCGCTCTTCCAAAACGATCTCTATTCGGTCAGCCTGAACCTGTGCAGTTTGTTCAGCGAGTTGAATGAGACTATCAATTGTCTGTTCTCTTTTCATTGCCAAATTCCGTTATTAGTGTCTGTTGATAATTGTACAGCATAATCAATCAATAACAACAAAAAGGTGAACGGACATTTATAGATGCAAATCACATTAATAAGAGAGTTTTCAATCGATTTAATGAATACACAACAAAACCTGTCAAAAATTGACCATTTTAGATGTGTAAAAACCCTTTAATAGTCGACTACATTTAAAGTGTTACAGCATCACTTATTTACATTGTAAATAAAAAATGGATGAAAAAGAGAAAAATTCCTCGGAACGATTGTTATGTGCTCATATTTTACGGTCTGTGTAATTTCGACTCTAAAGCAACACTGTATTAGCTTGCTAGACCTACGTCGCTTCCATGAACTTTATCTCATAGAGAGAAAACGCAACAACTCTTCATGTTCGTGGCTTTCCGAAACAATGATCAAGGTAATCACGGTGATCATGCTTTCGGGTGTAAAATTGCCTCTAGGAAACATGATCAAGGAAAATTCGATGTGTTTGAGGCAGTTAAATACCTTCGCTTTCAATGATCCTTATTCGGATCAATGATCAAGTAATGGTAGGGCTCGGAAGCATGGTAATTTGCGTCCGAATTACGGCGGAGTGCAGATGAACTAAGAGATGTCACTGCATACACTGGTATCTCACGCTAAATCGAGCAACGAAGAGAAAGGAACCTTACATAACTCGATTTTCTTGATCATGCTTTCGATATCAATGTAACTCAGGTTTACTCCATGTAAAATGAGCGATGTATGTCAGATGGATTTCAGTTTGGTGAAGAAAGCATCAATTCACACCCTAACACAAGCTTTCCTTGATCATTGTTTCGTGCTCAAGACTCAAATTGTCCTTCAAATGAATCATCCGTTTCGGTTGTGTGAGTTTCGATCTGTGGATAAAGTGTGAGTCTACGATGATCATGCTTCGGGTTCGATATTGATCATGCATTCGTAGCGCTAATGATCATCGTTCTGGAAAGGTTTGATCATGCTTTCTGTGATTTGATGATCATCGTTTCGAAGTGTTCATGATCATGCTTTCAGCGGTGGATAAAAAAAACTTATTAATAACATAAGCTTACAAGGGAACTATTCTCCGGATCATTAGATCATATAATCATTTAAGATCACTTTAATCAGAAAGATCAGTTATTTAAAACAACAAGTTTTTTCTTTATTTATGATCTGTTTTTCTTTATTCTTTCGGAACCATAGCGATATTACGGCTAGTGTGATACGGATCATAATAAATGAGTTCAGAAGAAAAAGTACTGATCAAGGCTCCAAGAAGCCATAAAGACGGACATATGTTTGAGGTGTCCGAAGCCGCAGTGAATTGGATTGAGCAATATCAGCACTTCAAAGGCGTCACTAAAAGCATAGTTGAACTTCTGAATCTTATTTCTTTACAAGGCTTCAGTAGCAAAGATGGGCTGGTCTCTACGACCGAGTTGATTGATGCCACTGATGGTCAATTGACGCGAGCGGCCATTCAGCAACGTCTGCGTGCAGCAGTCAATATCGGTTTGTTCCAGCAGATCCCAGTTCGCTTTGAAGAAGGCCTTGCTGGCAAAACCATGCTGCACCGCTTCGTAAATCCCAACCAATTGATCACTGCGTTAGGCGCCACCAGCCTGATGACGGAATCCGTCAAACAGAGCGAAAAACAGAAACGTTCCAAGGCATTAGCACAAACTCATGTGAATAAGCGTCTGCTGAATGAACATGGCCTTAATACGCCACCTGCAATGAAAGATGAGGCGGATCAGTTTGTGGTGTCGCCAACCAATTGGGCGGGCATCATTGACCAGGCATTGGCTCCACCGCGCACGCGTAAGCAATATCAGAAGAGCATGGTGTCGATCTCCGGTACTAAGGCCGTGATCGAAACACGATCATCGAAAAATATTATGACGGTGGACGATCTGATGACGTTGTTTGCGTTGTTCACGCTTACCGTTCAGTACCATGATCACCACCAGCACCAATATCAGTTGGATGCTAAGCAAACCCCCAATAAGACGCCGCTGTATATTACAGACATCCTTTCATTACGTGGTAAGAAGGATAGTGGGCCTGCACGTGATTCGATCCGTGACAGTATTGATCGTATCGAGTTTACCGATTTTCAACTGCATGAACTGACAGGTCGTTGGTTGAGCGAGAACATGCCAGAAGGCTTCAAGAGTGACCGTTTCCGCTTTCTGGCTCGTACCATTACGGCATCGGAAGAGGCACCAACAGAAGGCGCTGACGGCGAAATTCGTATTAAACCGAACCTGTATATTCTCGTCTGGGAGCCTTCCTTCTATGAAGAGTTGTTAACCCGTGATTATTTCTTCCTTTTCCCGCCAGAGATCTTGAAGCAACATACGTTGGTTTTCCAGCTGTACAGTTACTTCCGTAGTCGTATGTCACGCCGCCACACCGATGTGATGCTGCTTAGCACCTTGAATCAGAAGCTGGCACGTAACATCGAGTGGCGTCGATTCTCGATGGATCTGATCCGCGAACTCAAGAAGTTATCGGAAGGCAGTGGCAATGAAGAGCCATTTGAGGTCAATCTTTGGGGTTATCATCTGGCGATCTCCACGCTGGAAGAAGACGGTAAGATCAAAGATTATCAGTTCGACATCAAGTGCGATGCGGAAGAAGTTTTACGTTACTCCCGTGCACGGACCACCAATGCGGGTAAACGCAACATGGCGCCGACCTTACCAAACCCACTGCGTAACGAGATGGTCACCAAGCAGCAGCTGGATGAGATGTCACAGATCATCGACGGTGAGTTTGAACCTATCCAACGTAAAGAGCGCTCTCCCAAGGGTAAATTGGGACGACGAGTAAAAGTGCGTAAGCATCTGGTTGAGATCAATGCCGATGAAATTACGATTACTCTGTCTAAATATACCTCTCCAGAGGCTCTAGAACGCTCTATAACGGCTTTAGCCGCGATGACCGGGCATTCTCACAATTCTATTCAAGAAGAGTGTCAGGAGCTCATAGAGAAGCTCGACTTCCTCAGAGTAGGGGAGGAGATCATTCCATACGAAACGCTCAGTAAGTTGATTGAGCTCTACAATGGTCAGAGTGAAAACAAACACTTATCCATTGAGCGTCTGATTGCCGGCCTTGCGGTAAGACGTAAAGTTTGCAAACAAGTTCATGAAGGGCATTTGGACGAAACCGTGTTCAGAGTGCTTGACGAAGTGGCGGTATAAGTGAAAAATAGCCCGCGTTTTCTATCAGCCAGCAAATTCTTGCTGGCTTTTTTATATCTGCTTACTGCTTGATACAGGCTGTTACATACCTGTGGTGAATAGACAAATCTACTACATTCTCCTGACAATGAACTGACATTGGTTGCATGGGAGTTGGATAATATTTATCCCGAATAGACAACCTTTTGTCCTTTCTGATGAATGAGGGATTTGGATTATCCCTGATAGATTGGCTCATATTGTTACATTCATTCTGAATATTTTGCGAGTTCTTGTGAACTCGCTTTTTTTTTGCCTGAAATTCTTCTTTGATCGAAAGCATGATCAAGAGACACCCTTGATCATGCTTTCGCCTCTAAGCGATCTCCCTGTATCTGTTTGGTGTCTACTGAGTTTCGCGATCCCCCTTTTGTTAGCCATAAAATCAGTAGCATGAATGTAATTTTATTATCTAAATCAGATTCTTATTCCACCTTTTAACTCATTCATATTAATTAGCACATGGTCATTTTTCGTTAATGGAAGTGTCACTTATTGCTCAAATGATGTCCCTCGCACTGCCAATGCAGTGATTCAGTTTGTTTATTGAATAATCGGGAAAAATGATGAAATTTGGGAAGCCTATACAAGTGGTACTTATCGCACTCAGCTGCTTAGTGTTGAGTGCCTGTAATGAAACAGAGAGTGAAACCGATACCGTGGAGACGGTTCGTTCTCACTCTCATAATGATTACTATCGAGATGAGCCTTTTTATGGCGCGGCAGAGCTGGGTTTTGGGAGTTTTGAAGCCGATGTTTACTATGAAGAAGGTTATGAGGAGGTTCTGATTGCCCATGATGAAGACGACCTTGTTCACGAGTGGAAATTTGACGAGCTTTATGTTCAGCCGATAGTTGAACACGTCAGAAATAACCAGAACCAAATGTATGATGGTTGGAACTACACCGCAGTCCTGCTGATTGATATCAAGACTCAAGATGTTCTGACTTGGCAGGCAGTGGAAGAGGTTCTTGCAAAGTATCCGGATGTATTCAGCCGCTATCAAGATGGCAAAGTGTATCAAGGTCCTGTCACTGCGATCATCTCCGGAAATCGTCCGATCGAGTTGATGGATCAACAGCAAACCCGTTATTCGTTTGTTGATGGGCGACTGAGCGATCTTGATAAGGGCTATTCACCTACTCTAATGCCATTGATTAGCAACAACTTTGATTACTTTGATCAAGAACAGTTTGGTGATTTCAATGGGAAAGGGGAGTGGCCTGATGCTGCACTGGTGGAACTCGAACGGATTGTGACGACTGCGCATAGTAATATGCAGAAGATTCGTTTCTGGGCAACCCCAGAAGGGGATCCTGAAACCCATAACAAAATTTGGGGCGAGCTTACTAAAGCAAACGTGGACTACATCAATACAGATTTACAACAAACCCTACACGACTGGCTATTGCGCCATGATCCTCACCCAGATATGCCAGGGCTTAACTGGCTCGATCATCCAGACTGGCAATCCATGTACTAATGTAGTGCAGTTATTTTCAAGGTAAATGGCAGCCTTATCGCTGCCATTTTCTACTGGATGATCTGTATATCAATGCCGCCGTTCGTAAAGCTCTTGATCATCGTTCAGAGGTTCATTCCAACTTTGTGCGGCCATAAATTGGACGTGTGACTCAATCAGTTGATGTGACTGAGTTTGCCAGTGTGCTTCGGGGCGTTGATTGCAAAATTCTAAACTGAGCACCGTCAGGTTTTGCAGTCGTTTCATGCACCAGTCTTTAAGCGTTAGCTCTGTTTCTGGGTTGCAGGCGCACAATTGGAGTTTACTGTAGGCAAGTTGCAGATACTGGTAAGCCTTATCGGGTTGTGAGTAGCGCTCAAAATGGAAAATTCTCAAGCAAGCGTCCAACCAGCAGGCAATGGCTTTACTTTGTAATTCGCTAATCTCTGGGCCCCATACTTCGTCAGGTACACTCAGCACTAAAGCTTCAATACCTTGATCATGCTTCTGTATTTGGTACCAGTTGTCGATGTGTGAAACCCAGTTATCAAGCGTCATCATGCGGCTTTAACCCAATGTTTTACAAAATGATTTGGACCAATTTGATCATAGCCTTGTTGCACTACTGCACTGGTCGCGCGAATTTGATCGGCGTCCACAGAGTAGTTTGGTTCACTCTTGACCAGATTGCCAAACGGCAGATCAGGATCCGGCACCGCAGAGATCAGCAGCTTGGTATAAGGATGTTGCGGATCGGTTAAGATCGCCTGTGTGTCACCCCACTCAACAATCTGGCCTTTATACATAACGGCAGTTTCTTCTGCGATGTAATGAGCGGTCGCTAAATCATGTGTGATGTACAAAAAGCCGATACCCAGCTCTTTTTTCATTCGTTGCATCAGGTTAAGCACGCCAAGTCGGATCGAGACATCAAGCATCGACGTCGGCTCATCAGCCAATATCACTTCCGCCCCAACCGCCAGTGCTCGCGCTAAATTCACCCGTTGTCGCTGGCCTCCGCTTAACTGGTGAGGGTACTTTTCTAATGTGTCTGGTGCGAGTTCGACTAAGTCCAATAACTCATTCAATCGTTCTGGAATGGCGTGGTTGCTCTTTACTTGTTTATGGATCTTAAGAGGGCGGGTGAGATGATGAGCAATAGTATGAGTTGGATTCAGTGAGCCAAACGGGTCCTGAAACACCATTTGCACTTTACTGCGATAATCAAGCAGGGCTTTTCGACTCTGGATCTGCTCAATGTTGTTGCCGTTAAACAGGATCTCTCCTGATGTGGCAGAGTGGACTTTGGTGATCAAGCGTGCACAGGTGCTTTTTCCACAACCGGACTCACCGACCAACGCCAGAGTTTTGCCTTTGTGGATACTAAAGCTGACGCCTTGCAATGCTTTAAACCTATCTTGCACGGCAAAACCACCGCCAATCGTGAATTCTTTGACAACATTGTTGAGTTGGATAATCGGCTGGCTCATACCGTGGCTCCTTGCGCGTGGTGCTTACCTTGATGAATGTTGGGGAATGACGCCCATAGTTTCTGTGTGTAAGGATGTTGAGGATGGTTACGGATCTGCGCCGACTGATTGATTTCCACTATCTCCCCGTGGCGCATGATGGCAATCCGATCACACAACTGGCTCATTAGTGCCAGATCATGGGTGATGAACAGAACTGAGAAGCCAAACTCTTCACGCAATTGATAGATTTGCTGCAGGATCTCACGTTGCACCACCACATCCAGTGCGGTTGTGGGCTCGTCCATAATGATCAGCTTTGGGTTAAGCGATAACGCAATCGCAATCACAAGTCGCTGGCGCATACCACCGCTGAACTGATGAGGATATTCGCTTAACCGTTCACGTGGAATGTTGACCAGGTCCAGCAGCTTTTCCGCTCGGTCTTTCGCCTCAAAGTCACTCATGCCTTTATGGTGGCGTAATACGTCGGCAAACTGCTCCTGAATGGGCAGAACAGGGTTTAGCGAATTCATTGCACTTTGGAAAACCATTGCAATTTCGCTCCAGCGAATCGCGTTTATCTGGCGATCTGACAGTTTAAGCAGATCCTGACCATCAAAATGGATTTGTCCCTCAGAGATGAACGCGGGCGGTTTGTGGAGACGATTGATTGCAAAAGCGATAGTGCTTTTGCCACAACCTGATTCTCCCGCGAGACCGAATATTTCACCTTTGCCTATATCAAAACTGACGGATTTCACCGCGCGAAAGTCGCCGTTGTCCGTTATGTAATCGACGCACAAATCACGAACCTGAATGATCGGATCGTGATGTACCGCATGCGTTAGCTCTTTATCACTCATAATCACACTTACCTAAAAATAAAGGATAATGATTATCATTAACTTTTAATTTTTGACTGAAAAGAAGTGGTGGTGAAAACAGTGAAGTGACTCGAAAAACGCTCAGTATGTGAACAGGCTTGTCATTTGTGAGGGAGAAGTACTACGGGTATCGGCGTGAAAAGTGAGAGCTGGATCGCCTTACAAATATTAGGGGGAATCCCTTAAATGTACTTCGCCATTTGGCCACGCGCAAAGCTTATTTATCCAAAAAACAGTAACTGTGTACGAACTATTAGCGCAATCACATTATGAAGCTAAAATTCTTAACAAGGGCGGCGAGCTTTTGCTACAGATTAGCTGTCCCTTGCATGGTTTGTTCGGAGGTTACAATGTCCATTAATTCTATTGACCATGATGAAATGACTAAAATCACAGACAAGTGGGACTTCACGGAAGAAGTACAATCACAGAAGCCAACCAAAAGTGTTAAGTCGGCGGAGGCTCGTCGTCGTATTGAAGCATTAAGAGAGATTCGCGAAAGCGGCTTAACCATAGAGGAAGCGAAAGACCTAGGCATACTGCACTAGATGTGATGACAGTGATAATCGACGTAAGGGTGGCTCAAATAGCCACCCTTAATTTTTCTTTTTTTGATCTTAGTTAACTCACTCGTTGTGCTTTGATGTCCATTTAAGTCACGAATGTGCTATATTCCCTTTCCATATTTTTGCAGATTCAGCCCCTTTGTATGTCGATTAATTTATCTACCCTCCCGGCCAACGAAAAAAACAAAATTGAGCTTGATAAACAGGCCTCATTTTTAGTCTGGAAGCTGCGTGAAGCGAAAGCAGGGCCAGATGAAATTGATCAGCAAGCGGATAAAATCAGAGATGAAGATGAACGAGCGTCTTTTCTCGAATCTGTAGCCAAGTACAAGCGAGTGATGGGTGTCGCCTGACGTCCTGTGTGCAAGACATCGAGAAATTGAAATGGTCTCGATTTTTGCTAAAATCCTTCGCGTTAAATTGAATTAGAGAGAACATCCCGATGGGAAGAAGTTTTGAAGTGCGCAAAGCCTCGATGGCGAAAACAGCTGGCGCAAAAATTAAAGTTTATTCCAAATACGGTAAAGAAATTTACATGTGCGCGAAAAATGGCGGTGCAGACCCAGACATGAACTTGTCTCTTAAGCACCTGATCGCAAAAGCGAAAAAAGACCAAGTTCCTGCACACGTTAT
The DNA here is from genome assembly GCF_013113835.1 of Vibrio sp. RE88. GTDB lineage: Bacteria > Pseudomonadota > Gammaproteobacteria > Enterobacterales > Vibrionaceae > Vibrio. The sequence goes on from NZ_VTYQ01000001.1 coordinate 293,621, forward strand.
CGACAAAGCGATTGATAAAGCCAACGGTGGCGGCGGTGAAGACTACGTTCCTGCACGCTACGAAGGTTTTGGCCCTGGCGGTACAAGTGTCATCGTTGATTGTCTAACAGATAACGGTAACCGTACTTTCCAAGATGTACGCCAGTGTTTTGTTAAAACAGGTGCGAAAATTGGCGTTGAAGGTTCAGTTTCGCATATGTTTGATCACCAAGCGGTATTCCAGTTCAAAGGCGATGATGACGAGATCATTCTAGAAACGCTAATGATGGATGATGTGGATGTTACTGACGTTGAACTTGAAGATGGCGTGATTACGGTATTCGCTCCTCACACTGAGTTCTTCAAAACTAAGACTGCTCTAAACGGCGCTTTCCCAGATCTGACGCTTGATGTTGAAGAAATCACATTCGTTCCTCAAACTCACACGCCTGTTGCGGGTGAAGATGCAGAGAAATTCCAGAAATTCCTCGACATGCTAGATGATTGTGATGACGTTCAGCAGGTTTACCACAACGCTGAGCTGTAATCTTAGGCACACTAGCATGTGCTGAAAAATTGCTAAAAAAGGGATCCTTGTGATCCCTTTTTTGTTTCTGAACCCTGAGAAAACTCATCATCTGATTAGACAAGCCGTTGTCTTTTAGGTAATAAACGCTTTCAATAGATGCTGGTTAGATAAGGTAACGGACGACAGATGAGTAAACGATTTGCGATATTTCTTAGTTGCTGCGTAGCATTTCCCGCTATTTCTGCACCAACGGATGTGCTCGAACGAGCCAACACACTCTATGAACAGGGTGAAAAGGAGCAAGCCAAATCGTTATACATGGTCGCCGCAGAGCAGGGCAGTGCTGAGGCGCATTTCAAGCTCGCTTACCAATACATCCTGTCTGATGAACAGAGTGTCTATCACTATCAGCAAGCCGCTTTGCAAGGCCACCAAGAGGCACTAGACAACTACCTTGAGGAGGTGTTCTTTAGAGCGGGCAGTATATCAATGTCAGACCCTAAAGGTGCGCTTGAGACCTATCAGAAGGCCAAACAACACAATCCCGCTTTATCGCTTTATGATGAAGAGCAAAAAGTTCAAACGATCCGCTATGCGGCAGAGTTACCTAAGCGGGACGTAGAAGCGTTTTTCGACCAGTATCACGTAAAGGATGAAGATGGCGACTGGCCATTTTATGATGTATGGGAGCTGGCAGAACAGGCCTCGCGTGAAGGTAGCGTATTTGGTAAACCCGACCCAGAGCTCATTTTCTGGCTTATCACTCGTGGTGGGTGGGTTCCCGCTGAGCTGTCATATGCAGTCAAAGATTACTATCAGCACTGGAAAGATAACCAAGTGGTGCCGTTCGATCTATGTCAATACGTGACAAGCGGATCTGGGATGGGGTATTGCGCTCAGCGCATAGCGGACAAGCAAGAAAAACAGCGCCAGAGTGCTCTGAGTTCTTTAAAGGCGCAACTCTCAGATAAGTATTCAGGATTGATGGAGGCCGCCTACAATGAAATGACGACCTTTGTCACGCTTAAAGCACAGCAAGAAGAAATGCATGGCGGTTCTGGGAGAGCGGCGTGGATATCTGATTCCATTCAAGAGCAGAAAAACCATTACCTAGAAGCTTTGGAAAAGGCGGTTCGGGGCAACATCGAGAGCGTGCCTACACCGCTGGCTGAAACGGATAAGCGTCTCAATGCGACTTATCAAGAAGTGATGAACTATCTCAAGCTGCCATCCCCAGAGTATGCGTTGCCGAAACCTCAGACCTTTGAATTGCGAGAGGTACAAAGGCAGTGGATAAAGCACCGAGATGCGACCTGTCGTCTGGTGGCTGCGCCCCATCCGTCGCTAAAAGAGCAATGCCTGAATTGGCTCACCGCTCAAAGAGAGCAGCAACTGCGCGACATCATCATTCCATAACCATTTCAAAACCGTGAAAGAGGGAGTGAAACTAGACGCTCCCTTCAATATCAAAATCAATCATTAGGCCTGTGATACAGCACCTACTCCTGCTAGCCAGTTTGAGAGCTTACGTATTAGCGGTAATACGGTCAGGTTGAGTACGAGTGCTGCTGGCCACGCAAGAATAAAACTGTCGAGCCAGATCGCTGGCCATTCGCTACTAAAACCAAGTTTATAGCCAGAAATTAATCCAGACATGATGACGGCCATCGTCAATGAAGAAAGTAGGGCTGAAATCCAAAAATGTTTGCGACTCATATTTCGCCTCCTCTGCTTGTTCTTATGTTGTCATTAAGGATATAACTAGCCATAAGTGAAAAAAATAAGCAGGTTTAGAAGTATGAATTCCATATTTGGAAACATCGACGACCTTTATTTGTTCTGTTGCGTTGTTGAAGAAGGTTCTTTGCTGGCGGCGTCTAAGAAACTGCAATTGCCCGTATCAACTATGTCGCGCCGTCTCTCGACGTTAGAACAGCGTCTGAATATCCGCTTGCTTGAGAAGAAGGGCAGGGAACTGGTTGCAACACAAAGCGGTGTACAAGCGTTTGAGTTGTTGCAGAGCGGTATGGAGTCGATCGAGTCCGGCTTTGGCCAAATGGTCTCAGATACGCAGCAAGTCTCGGGCAAGATAAAACTGGCGATACCGCACAACTTTTATCGTGCTTTTGTCGGGGATGTCGTTGAGCAGTTTCTAGTTGATTACCCCCAAGTCTCACTCGACTTAGTACTAAGCCAAGAGCAGGCCGTTCCGCAAACTGACCGAGATTTATTGATCACCTTCGATTTGGCAGAGATGAATGACATGATAGCCAGGCCTTTGTTTAAAGCTCGCCATGCATTCTTCGCCAGTCCTGAATACTTGGAGAAAGTGGGCAATGTGGAAGATTTGCAGCAGCTCAGTAAACTGGATTGGGTCAGTGTCGATCACGTATTGGACATCTCGGTTTACGAGCAGGAACGTTTAGTCGATGTTATGGCCATAAAACCTAAGCTGATTGTTAACGACATACTGGCGGTGTGCGGCGCGGTGGAAAAAGGGCTGGGTGTGGCTTCTTTGCCATTCAGACATGTTCATGAAGGGATGAACATTGTCCGGATTCTGCCTCAGTATCAGCGTAGCGTCAGACAGGCGTATCTGGTGTATAAACAGCGGCGCTATCAGCCTAAGGCATTGAGTTTATTGATTGAACGTTTAATGTGTGGTGTAGAAAAAATTGTCGCAACGGGCAACTTTTACACTGTAAAGTAACTCATTGAGCAAGATAAAAGAAAGGACAACCAATGGATAAAGTGGTCATCGTTACAGGCGCAGGAAGAGGGATTGGCGCAGAAACCGCAAAGCTTCTTGCACGTCAGGGCTACGCTGTGTGTGTCAATTATCTTAAAAACCACCAGCGTGCCGATGAGGTTGTGGAGGCGATTACTCAGTCAGGTGGTCGTGCGTTCGCCCATCAGGCGGACGTGTCTGATGAAGGTCAAGTTGAAACTATGTTCAGTGAAGTCAACGCTCGCTTTGGTGTGGTGACTCATCTGGTGAATAACGCCGGTGTATTGTTTCAGCAAACGACGTTGAACAAGGTCGATGTTGCTCGGTTTAGACAGGTGATGGAATCCAATGTGGTGAGTTGTTTCTTGTGCTGCAAAGTGTTTATCAATCAACTGGATGTGTCAGGAGCTATCGTCAATGTCTCATCGGCAGCCTCAAGAACGGGCGCTCCATTTGAATATGTCGATTATGCCGCCTCGAAAGGAGCAATGGACTCCTTAACTAAAGGTTTGTCTTTAGAGCTGGCTGAACGTGATATTCGAGTCAATGGCGTTAGACCGGGCTGTATTTATACTGAAATGCATGCCGATGGCGGTGAGCCTGGCCGTGTCGACCGACTTGCTTCGCAGATCCCACTTGGACGCGGTGGTACGGCACTTGAGGTTGCTCAGTCGATAGCATGGCTGCTGTCTGACGAAGCGTCGTTCGTAACCGGTTCATTTATCGATATCGCTGGTGGAAAATAGCGAGGTCTGCTGCAGCTTTATGGCCTTAAAGCTGCCTGAGTTGTGCAAAAGCCTTACGTCTTGGAGTAAGGCTTTCGCCGTGATCAGAAAGGGCCGAGCTTAATCGCCTGCGCGATGAGCAGGAAGGTAATTGCGATTGCTATCACGACGGCAAGCAGAGGTAGGAAGAACCTCACCCATTTCATGTAATCAACTCTAGCCATCACCAGAATCGCCATAAAGTAACCTGAGGTTGGAAACAAGATATTGGTGACGCCATCGCCCCATTGGGTCGCCAAAATAACGATTTGTCGTGTGAGACCAATCAGGTCAGCCAATGGCAACAGAATGGGCAGTGTTAATAGTGTTTGACCGCTGCCCGATGGAACAAGGAAGTTAAACACCGCCTGAGTGAGCAAGATACCAATCGAGGTTACTGATGGAGGAAGTGCGCCGAGCATTTCTGACAAACTGTATACAATTGTATCGAGAATCTGGCCGTCCGATAGTACTACTGAGACCGCGCGAGCTACCCCAGTGATCAGCGCGCCAACTAACATCCCCTGAAATGCGGTGTTGAAGTTGTTGCAGATCTGGTTACCTCTGTGACCAATGATCAGCGACGTGATGATCGCCATTGTCATGAACAGCCCCGATAACTCATAAAAACCAAGATTAAACTTCAGTGTTGACGCGATGATGCCGACAAACATCACTAGTGTGGCTAGCCCAGCGATTTTCATTCGAGTGGTGGGCTCTGGTTCAGGCTCCCCTTCGCCATGACCCAGTATGGTGAGCTTGAGTTTGACATCTTGATCGTAGGTGAGACTAGAGTGTGGATCTGCTTTGACTTTACGCGCGTATCGGACCACAAAAGCGATGGAAACCAACATAACCAAAGCAAGCACCATGACGCGGAATCCTGCGCCTGAAAACATAGGAAGTTCAGCCAGCATATGGCCTAACCCGACATTGGTGGGAGAGGTGATACCAAAGGCAAACCCAAAGGTGCAGCTGATTAACACAGTCGCCACCGCCGTCATCGAGTCATAACCTAGCCTGAGCATCAAAGGAATCACTATAGGTAAGTAAGCGATCCCTAACTCTGGTGTGCCGATGAAAGAGCAGATTGCAGCAAAGGCAATCATTAGAATAGGCACCATCAGATAAGTGGCTGAACCGAGCTGTTTGATCAGTCGGTTGACACCGTAATTGATGACCCCAGTTTGTTGTAAAACACCAATGGATCCGCCAACTAACAGTGTCAGAAACACAACGATGGACGCTTCACTCAGGCCACGAGGAATAGCAGTCACCACTTCCATAGCGCTGACAGGGCTCGCTTCGACAAGCTGATAAGAGCCAGCGACCACAGTTTCTCGACCGTTGTCTAATATCACACGATCAAATTTCCCTGTTGGGATGGCATAGGTTAAAACCGATACGATTAAGATCATAACGGTGAGAATAATGTAGATGTCCGGCATTTCCCATTTGCCAGGTTTAGGCTGTTGCGGTTGATGATCTGGGTGGTGACGGTTGAGAACTCCTTCCTTGTTGCTACTTGGTTGCGCTTCCATGTTTACCCTCACTTTGCTAGAAAAGAAAATGTAAAAACAAATGGTCTCTTGTTAATTGTTTTAACAATTGGGCAGAATAGTATGCAATCTATAGTATAAAAAGTGTACAATTATCCAATTGTGAACGGCGTCCATGAAAACTTATGCAACTAAACTGCAAAATAGGCATTAAAATGCAGAAATGGTGGATATTGCGCGCATAAATGCGCTTGATGCTCAGCAAAGTTTGGTTTGAGAGGAATAACACTGCTCCTTGATGCGGCACGGCGCATCAGGGAGTCGAATTGATAAAGAAAGGCAAAGGAAGATAGCAGCTTGTCGCTTAGGTCATTAAAGGCAAGTGCCCTGTTTTGACCAGAATGATTGTTTCCTGCTCAACAAAAGGAAAATGCTCACTCATATGTGGGCTACGTAACCAGCTTCCTTTTGGGTAATGGCCGTGCTCATCGGCGAACTCTCCTGAGAGGACAAAGATCTCTTCGCCACCAAAATGTCGATGCGGCTGAAATCTTTCTCCGGCCGGCCATTTCACCAAAGCGACGTGTTCATGCTCGAACTCATGCAATGGCATCACTTCAAGGCCGCCAATTCCGGGTAACCAAGCTTGCGTGTGGGTGTTCACTCTGATGCTCGCGCTATCTCTCTCATCAAACTGATTCAGTTTCACCAAGATGGTACAACCTTGATTGCTGAAAGGAGCGTGTTGGCTGCCGGGCGGGTTACGCAGATAGGTGCCAGCAGGGTAGTCCCCCTGTTCATCGGAGAAGATACCTTCTAAGACGAATATTTCTTCACCCATTGGGTGTGGGTGTGTGCTGAAACGAGAACCTGCATCATAGCGGACGACACTGGTTGTGTGGCCAGATTCCGCGTCTTCTCGTTCCAAGGGTTTGCGCCAAACGCCTTTGGCTGGGCTCGCAACCCAAGGCATAGACTCAGTGTCAATCACGACACGCTGAGCAAAGTTCATATTGAGCATCACATACTCCTTGGGTTGATATGTATTAGTTACGGCCTGCGATCACGCCGCCATCCACGTCCCACACAGCTCCTGTCACCCAGCTTGCCTGATCCGAGAGCAAAAAGCTGATGCTGTTTGCCACATCTGCCGCGGTTCCGACTCGACCTATCGGGTGAAAGTCATTAAAGCCTTCCAAAGTCTGATCGACTTCTTTAGGGTCAATAAACGCTTCATAGATGGGCGTTTTGACCACGGCTGGCGAGACAGCGTTGACTCGAATATTGTAATCCGCCAATTCCATCGCTAAGTGCTGGGTTAGTGCATGTAAACCCGCTTTAGCCATGGAGTAAGCGGAAGAAGGCGTGGCCTTAATTGCTTGTTTAGCCCACATGGAACCAATATTGACAATACTACCACGGTTGGCTTGGATCATCTTTTGCGCAACGGCCTGCGTGATTTGAAATATCGCCTTATTAAGCTGGTGGTAGCGATCATAATCCTGTTCAGTATGGTCAATGAAGGCTTTTGGATTAAAGTAGCCTGCAGCATTGACTAAATAACCGATGGTTTGCTGAGAATCTTGAATGTCTTGCACAAGTTGCGAGACAGAGTCGGCATCATACAAATCCGCCTGATGCGTTTTTACCATGCCTAACTCTCCAAGCTCGCTAGCCGCCTGTGCGAGCTTGTCGGCATTTCTGCCTACAAGCGTGACTGGGACTTTATTTTGTAGCAGTTGCTTGGCGGTTTCAAAACCCATGCCGCTCGAACCACCAATGATGAGTGCTGTACCTTGATTGCTATATGTCATTTTTCTTTCTCCTGACTGATTCGGACGTGCTAATATTAGGAGCAATGTAAATCACTGAATAGTAAGTACAAATCAGTAGGGTAGGTACTTTTTGGTACATCTTTATGAATAACAAAGAAAAACTTTTTCCGAGAAAAACCGCACCCCAAAGCAGCGCCCGAATGGTGGAAGTGATCTATGGCTGCAAATGGTCGTTAACGGTCTATCAGTTACTCGCTGCAGGTGTAAATCGACCAGGGGAAATGGTGCGCAATGTTGAGGGGTTGTCAACGAAGGTGCTGAACCAGTGCCTGAAGCGCAATGTGGAGTTTGGAATACTCGATAAAGTGATTTATAACGAGTTGCCGCCAAGAGTGGAGTATCAGGTGACAAAGTTTGGAGAGAAATTTTTGGCCATTCTTGAACAGCTTGAAGCCTTACAAGATGAAATTGATCAAATCGGGTGAGTCGTATCAACTCACCCCATCCATTGATTAGCCCGCCAAACGCATCATGTTACTTAAGCGTTGATGGCTGGTGCTACCGATGTCGTTACGATCGCAAACTGACAATAGGTCCTCGATAAAGTGACTCAAAGCTCTGGCTTCAACGCGGCGCACACCTTGCTGCTGAGCGTCAGTCAGATAGTCATACACGGATGCAGCCCCGAAATCGCCGAATATCATCTCACCTTGCGCATTGATCAACACATTGTGCGCATACAAATCACCGTGACAGACTTTGTTGTCATGCAGGTGGCTGAAAACATTGAGCATTTGATCAACGATGTGTTCGATTTTCTCGGCACTAAGGGTAAACTCCGGTTTGAATACGTCACGCGTGCAGGTATCCAGAGTCGGCGGCAATCCCAAATTAAAATAATCAGATGGGATCAACTCCATGACGAGCGCAAGGTGGTCATCTTCGTTCACCTGTGCAATCGATTTGACTAGGTTAGTGTGATGGCCAGCCTGTAGGCAAGCTTGTAACTCATCTTGCGGGTAACCGTCACTCGTCACCTCGCCCTTAAATACTTTAACCGCTACTTCTGCTGGGAAATCAAAATCCTTATTGAGCCAGTCTGCGTGTGAGATTACCCCAGAAGCGCCTTGGCCAAGTACGTGATTCATTGAATAACTGGTCGATGAGATCTGAGGGACACTTTCGCTGTGCGACAGACGCTCACAGAATGGGTTGCCCGCAAACGCCATCCAAGCCAACTTTGGTAGCTCAAGCAAGACTTGAGGAAACACATCAAGTTGGTTGGCTGACAGCCTGACCAGCTCTAAGTTAAGCAAGTTTTTAAAGCTCTTTGGTAGAGCCGTGATCTTGTTACCCGCCAACGCCAGTTTTTGCAGTCGCAGTCTGTGGCCTAAAGACTCTGGTAGTTGCTCTATCTGGTTATCGGTCAGAATCAGCCAGCGGAGTTGCTCTGGTAGAGACTCTTCCGCGACACGGACAATTTGATTGCTCTTAAAGCCAACCATTTCTAACCGTTCACATTGACCGAGGACCAAAGGAAGGTGGTTAAAGCGGTTGTTGGAGGCAAAAACAATCTTGAGCTGGGTGAGTTCGGTCAGCCATTCCGGCAGTTCGCACAGTAGATTGTTGGATACATCGAGGATTTCTAGACTGTCAGATAACGTTAAGATCTCTCGTGGTAACTCCGTTAATTGCTCAGAAAGCTGAAGGCGCTGAATGCCTGTCAGCTGGCCATTTCTTAGTTGTTCTACAGTGTGCAAACTTGTCTGCCTATAAATGCTTGGGGATGGAAAAGAGCGCGTATTCTACGCAGTAAATGGATGAAAGGCGAGACAAGGACGATGCGCCTGGTACAAGAGGCGCTCGTCACTACGTTATTGTTGGGTGAGTTGTCGATAGCTCAGTATGGTCAGTAGAATGAAAAACGCGGGATCACTCCAGCCAAAACCGACGAAAATGCCGATAAACCCTGCGTAGCCGGTGATCACTACGCCAAGCAGGTTGGTCACCACCAGAGCTTTGAACAGCTGGCGCATCGTTTCTTTGTGCTCAATGCGGCGCAGTAACAAACTGACAGCGGCCACCCCGCCCAAAAAGATGCTGGTATGTTGAGATAAGAAGTAGGCGTATCGATCATTGATTTCTACGCCATACATAGGCCACATCACATGGGGCAGAAAAAACAGAGCGATAGCAAAGGCGGTATAAATACCGCCATGTAGGGTTAGGAAGGTTTTGTTGTTCATTGTGCTACCTGCTGTTTGACAGGGCCTTGGTTAATGGCCGTCAGTGGTTGGTTGATGTCGAAGATAATGCCGCGCACTTCAGCGACCCCCATTTGTTTTAAGCGCGCAGCGTGCATCTCAAGATAGCGTTGTGCGCTGGTTTCATCTTCAAACAGGTAGATTCCACCGCCAAGCTTTTCAGCTTCACTCTCAGTCCAGATTTTCCAGATCATGCCCGGTTCGCGATTGATGGACTCGGCCAGTTCTATCAGCGCCTGAGACATCTCTTCTCCCATAGGGCCGTGGTATTCAAAGTCGACTTGCAATAGTTTCATGATGGCTTCTCCGTAAGTGGTGTTTGGTTGCTGTTGGGATGATTGTTTCCTATAAAAAATAAACAGAAAAGTTCATAATATTGCGTGTAAATGTCTAAAAAACTGACAGGTGATAGCGGTGAGATTAAAAAGCACGTTAGAGCAATGGGTCACGCTTCGTGAGATAGACAGAGCTGGTAGCATTCAGGCCGCCGCGGCCGCACTTAATAAGAGCCATACCACCTTGATTTACTCGGTCAAAAAGCTGGAAGAGCAACTCAGTGTTCAGCTTGTTGAAGTAAAAGGTAAGCGAGCCACATTGACTGACCATGGCCAGTCTCTGCTGCGTAGAGCAAATAGTATGTTGGATCAGGCAAGAGAGCTTGAGGATCTTAGCCAGCAGATCGCAGCAGGTGTTGAGTCTGAGATAACCATTGCTATGGATCACTTGTGCGATCCGTCTTTGCTCTATCGCCCGATGGCACAATATCTCAGGCAAAATAGCGCGACTTCGATTCAGGTTGTGGAAACGTCACTATCGAAAACGTCTGACATGGTTACCCGTGAACAGGCTGACATTGCCATCATTACTCTGCCAGTCACCAACTATCCGGCACAGGCGTTTTCGCTGACCAGCATGGTTCCTGTTGTGTCGACCGGACACCCGCTTGCCCAGCAAACGAGCTTAACCATGGCCGATTTTGCGACACATTGTCAGATTGTCATTCGAGATCTAGGCGCGCCTGAAACCAATGAGCAGGTGCAAAATGTCGGCTGGCTGAAAGCCAACCAGAGAATCACTGTCGATAACTTTGACCACGCCTTTCGAGCCGTTGAGCAGGGTGTGGGGTTTTGCCGCTTACCAACCCATATTATTGCCAAGCGAAATCAGGGACAGCTGCGAGTACTTAATGTGGAGCAGAGTGACTGTTATCAGGTCCCGCTCCATCTCACCTTACCCAAAGGCGCTAAAACCGGCCCCGCCGCGCGATGCTTCTATGAGTTGCTTCTGAATGGAGGTTGGTCAGAATCTGGTGAAAAAAATCAGTAGTGAGAGCAGCAGCGAGCTACTGAAAAGTGAACGCGCTACTATGGGCGCTAGCATTGGATCTTTGGAGGGAACGTAAATGCAACCGTGGTTAGATTGGGCGAAACAAATTAAGGCTATCGCACAGGCCGGCGAAACTTATGGCAAAGATAAGTACGACTTGGAGCGTTACCACCAACTGGATGAGATTGCCCATCAAATGTTTGCTCGTTTGAGTGGTAGCCCAGTCGAGCAGGTGCAAAAGTTGTTTATTCCGGAATCGGGCTACCCAACACCGAAAATAGATCTACGTGCTGCGGTGATCAAGGATGGAAAAATACTCTTAGTCAGAGAAAGAGAAGATAATTGCTGGACGCTACCCGGAGGTTGGGGTGATGTGTGCGAAACACCGAAAGCCGGTGTTGTGCGTGAAGTATTGGAAGAATCTGGCTATGTGGTGAACAACCCTCGGCTGGTGGCGGTGAAAGATCGCGCGATGCATAACTATCTGCCTGAGTTTCCGTTTCATATCTATAAACTGTTTTTTTTATGCGATTTTGTATCCGGTGAAGCTACGACTAATATCGAGATTTCTGAAATTGAATTTTTTGCACCGGATGCCCTTCCTCAACTGTCCCAAGGACGCGTATTGGCCGAAGACATTGAGATGATGTTTGACTATTTCGCCAACCCAGAGAAGCCCATTTACGTTGATTAAATCGTGAGAGCTTGCTTTACAGTGTAAAGTGAAACGCCATGACAATGTCATGGCGTTTGTGCTTATTGATGGGGAATGATTCTAGTCATTCGCCCCTGAGTATCGAAAGGCTTCACGTGTCAGTTTATCGAGCTCAGTATGGTCCATGTCGCTATGCACAACGGTAATGCGGCCAAGATAAATCAGTGGGATTTCTTGTGCTCGATTTTCCAGATGGAATTTGATGGCTTCAGCTGTTGCTACGCCAAGATCGTCGCTCATGCGCATCGGCGTCGCATCAAGTTCATCAGAGCGTATTTTTTCAATTTCCTTGGCAGTGCCTCCCCAGCCGGTGACATAGATATCAGACAATTTTCCCGCCTCTCGCAATGCATCGACCGCGCCCATCGTCATCGCAGTATTGGCATTGTGAATCATGGTGACTTCAGGGAAATTATCTAGCACTAAGCGGACACCATCCGCGCCGCCGAGTTTTTGGTATTGACCGAAATGTTCGTAGGCCGCTAGCCAGTCTCCTTTTTCTTCCACACAATCAATAAACCCTTGAGAGCGCTGGGTATCTGTGATGCCTGGAATGCCTCGGTTAGCGGCAAAATCCACTTCATTGCCTAAGTGTTTGACGGCATGTTCACACAACACCTCTGCGCCCATGGCACTGGAGAAATCAAACCATGCATCAGGTTGATGCTGCCATTGAGCATCCGGTGTATGAAATGCCCAGATAAAGGTTTTGAAATCTTTGGAAGCCGACAGTTTCTGAATGTTACCTGATTGCAATCCAAGTTCAGATGGACCGAAAATCACAAAGTCGTAAGGTTTAGATGCAGTTAACACCTGATCGGTATATTGCGTTTGCAGTGAATGCTCGATTTGCTTAGACGTGTACTGAACGATTTCAAATGGCAGATCCAACGCCTCAAGGCGCTTGGTCATCGCGGTATAGTTGCGCACCCAGAAATCAGAAATGTCGGCGCTTGGGTAGATCAACGCGATTCTTACTGGTTTCTCAGCAAATTGACTCATCAATGGGGAAGGATCAGCGCTGACCGTCTTTTGAAACGTCTCAAGCTTATTTTTGTCTTGTTGAGCATGGGCAGACTCTGAGCTAAAAGCAAAAGGTGAAGCACATAGAGCACTTGCCAGAAGAGGAGCTAATACTCTATTAACGTGAAATCGCATACTTGTTACCAAATGTTTTGATTGTGTATTAACATTATTATAAATATATAAAAATTATGAGTTAAATATTTTTATAATTAATATGCATAGAGTTTTAAATTTGGCGAGCTTGTTGCTCGCCTCTGTTTGCAGCATGCCGTTATTTGCAGACACAACCGACACCGACTTTTTCACCTATGCCAAAGATAAAGTAGCGCTTGCGATAGCTAGCGATCAGGCATGGGGTGGACCACGTTCTGGCCCTAAAATTGTTCACGACAGAAACATCATTTTTGTTGCTTCCGACTTACGCAACGGCGGTGTGTATGGGGTGGCGAAAGGCATGTCTGAGGCCATTTCTCACTTGGATTGGCACTTGAGGTTCATTGATGGCCTCGGTTCAGAGGTTCGTCAGGGGGCAGCAATAAGAAAGGCGATTGGTTTTGAACCAGACGCCATCGTACTGGGTGGCATTGATGCGCATCGACACAAAGAGATTCTCAAGCTGGCTGAAAGCTTAGGTATCACGGTGATCGGCTGGCATGCCACGGAGCTGGCGGGCGGCAACCCTGATATCGGCCTGTTCATGAACATCACCACGGACCCATTGGCTGTTGCGGAAGTAGCCGCTTTGCTGGCCATCGTTAATTCCAATGGCTTGGTCAATGCGTTGGTATTTACTGACCCGAATTACAAGATTGCGACGATTAAGTCCGATGCCATGGTTGCGGCCATTGAACGCTGCGCTACTTGTGAAGTGCTGGAACTGAAATCATTGCCGCTGGACAAAATCGCGGAGCAAATGCCTGCTGTTCTTGATGAGTTGTGGGAAACACATGGTGATGACATTACCCATGTACTCGCTATTAATGATTTGTACATTGACTATGCGATTCCTTCTTTGGAGTCGATTTTGGAAGAGAACAAGCCTGTTCCGCAGAACATCTCTGCTGGGGATGGCAGCAAAGCCGCTTACAAACGCATCAACAATAATTCCTTTCAACTTGCCACTGTGCCAGAGCCGCTTTATCTGCAAGGTTGGCAAATCATTGATGAGCTAAATCGAGCTTTCCATAACATGCCGCCTAGCGGTTACTCCGCGCCTGTTCACCTTGTCACACCTGACAATGTTGCAGAGTTAATCAGCCAAAAAGATACAGGGATATATGATCCTCAAAACGGCTACCGTGAAGCGTATCTCAGCATATGGAAGCCGCAATGAAATTCAGTCCTATCAACCTAACTCAGCGCCTGATTGTTTCTAATCTGCTCTCTTTATTGATTGTCAGTTTCGCAGTGTTTATGGTCATTCGCTCGCTTCACTCTGTTGAGTCGACGCTGAAAACGGAAACCACATCTCATGTGTCAGATCTGATCGTCAATTCAGAAATCAGTCGGCGGGTATTTGCTCTGACCTCACGGGTCAAGCTGCTTGAGCAGACGTTTTTGTTTAGTGAAACGACCTTGTCGGAAGAAGCTTTCAATGTCGACTTCCAACTTCAGCGACTGCGAGACCTCTCTACTAATCAGGAGTTTTCGCTCAAGATTGATGCATTTATCGAAAGTTTCCATCGATTTCTCGGCAGTTCTTTAGCGTTAAACCGCATACTTAAGCAGACCCATGAGATTGACGACACCTTAGCGGATCAGCTGGACCAACTGGAATTGGCCATTGCTGACAGCAAACTTCGCCACATCAATGAGCCTGACTTTATGCGTTATAACAATGAGTTAGACTTAGTGAGCATGCTGCGTGAAGCGTTTCTTTCTGCCGGTAAAATGGTCGGTGATATTCACAGTCGAATTACGCCAGAAACTGAAAAAGTGTTGCTGATCGAAGTCGAAAAAGAGCTCGATATCTTCCTGCTCCATCTGGAAAATGTCGACATCAAAACAGAAGCAGTAGTGGCAGAGAAGAAGCGTATCAAGCGTACGGTGAAACGCTATAACGCGGCGTTGAGACGTATCCGCGCTAACCTCGAGCAGCGCTGGATTGTGATGGCGTCGCTGGTGGATGCGCAAACTCAACTGCTGAATATGGTTGAGAACACGGAAGCACGAGTACTCAATCAGGCGCTTGAGCTGACCAAAAAGTTGGAAAGAGAGATAGAAGCATCGCGGCTCAATGCCGTCACCATGAGTGTTGCGGCGGTTTTGTTATCGATACTTCTGGTGAGCCATGTGGTTCGTCGTCACATCCGAAAACCACTGGATGATTTGAAAGACGGCTTTGATCGCCTCGAATCAGACTCAATTAAGAAGCCTATTGATCTAGGCCGTCAGGATGAGTGGGGCCACATAGAAAATGCCTACAACAACATGGCCTCACGTCTATCAGATGCTTACCTTGAACTGCATGATGAGAAAAAGAACTTCGACTTTCTTGCGCACCATGACCCGCTTACCGGCCTGGCTAACCGTCTGCTGGCGGCGAAACAGTTGGAGTGTGAAATTGAGAACAGCACCAAGCGTGGTTCTTCGTTTGTGCTTCTCTACCTAGATACCGATGAGTTCAAAACCATCAACGATTCCCTAGGTCACGCTTCCGGAGATAATTTGCTGGTCAATATCTCTGAGATTTTGACTAAGCTGATTGGTCAATCCGGGTTTGTTGCCAGAATGGGTGGTGATGAATTTATGATTGTCATCTCTGACGCCAATCTTAAAGACGGTGAAGTCTTGGCGGAGCGAATCAACAAAGCGTTGCGCAAGCCGTATTACATTGAAGACAACGTGATTTTTGTGTCTACCAGTATTGGCGTATGTGAATTCCCACTCCATGGTAAGGATGGCGAAACTCTAGTGCGTAATGCGGATACTGCGATGTACCATGCGAAGCGATGTGGCCGTGATCAATACAAAGTCTACGCGGATAAGATGACCCATGAAGTGACGGACTTGGTCGAAACAAACATCGGCCTTCGTCAAGCGATTGCCAATGAAGAGCTGGTGGTGTATTTCCAGCCCAAGGTGGATTTAGACTCAAACACCATTGTTGGCGCTGAGGCTCTGGTTCGCTGGAATCATCCGAAATTGGGGATGCTACCGCCGGCTGAATTCTTAGAAGTAGCCGAGAAGACGGATTTAATTACAGAGATCGACAAGTGGGTATTCAGAAAAGTCGCGAATCTGATCACCCAGTGGCAGCGTGCGGGCATCGACTTGCAAGGCGTGCTGTTCTCTATCAACTTTTCAGCGCGGCTGTTCTATCGAACTGATTTAGCTGAACAGTTGCAACAGATATTGGATGACACCGACTGCCAGCCGCATCAGTTGCTGCTGGAAATCACAGAACGCGACATGATGCGTGATTTTGAAACCTGCGTTAGAACTATTGCGACCTTGCGTGAGAAAGGCTACAAGATTGCGATTGACGATTTCGGTACTGGTTACTCGTCACTATCGGTACTCAAAAATCTGTCGGCAGATTGCATCAAGCTTGATCGCAGTTTTATCGAAGATGTGAATTCCTCAAAAGTTGACTACGAGATCACCCGAGCTGTGCTTAAGCTGGCACAGATTCTTGAGTTTTCGGTGATTGCTGAAGGGGTAGAAACCGAGTCTCACGTTGATACTTTGCGTCAGATTGGGTGCCGATGTGCACAGGGGTATTATTTTGCCAAGCCTTTGCCTGTCGAAGAGTGGATTGATTACCTGCGCTCTTCAGAGCGCTCGGTGTCGGTTTCTGACTCACTCAGTTAAACAAAAAAGGGCCACATCAACGTGGCCCTTTTCAATCGGTTTCATTTACTCAGCTTGATTTACACTGTGCTGGCGACGGCTTGTTTTGTCTCAGCGCCAGTATTGCCTGTGGCAGAAGCGACATCACAATCATGCCGATCATCAAGCTGTACTGGAATGGGCTAAAGGATTCACCCAGCAGCACCAATCCCGTTAAGATGCCTGCAATTGGGTTGGCAATACCACCAAAGGTAAAGTCCACCACCGTCATGCGTTGCAGCAGCCACACGTACATGCCGTATCCCAATGCCGTGTTAAGACCAACCACCCACAATAAACCTAAGCCATTACGTAGCGAGAAATTCCCAAGTGCGTTGCTGTATTGCGCCGGATCCACAACCGCCTGAAATCCTGCGGCGACAGACAAAATCGCGCCACCGAGAATCAGCTGCCATGTCAGCACTGTCCACCAGTGCATGCGGTTGCCCAATGACTTGGTCAGAGAACTACCAGCAACAATACACATGATGGCAGCCAGCATGGCACCCAACCCAATCGGGTCGAGGCTGATGGAGCCTGGAGAGAACAACATCCACGCCAAACCGACCAGTGCTGCACCGCTGACCGCCTGAATGTAGTTGGGACGGTTTTTGTTAACCACCCAGTTATACACCATGGCAAACACGGGTACCGACACCATACCGACGCCTGAAATTGCCGAAGGCAGTGTTAATGCCATAACAAAAATCAGACCGAAGAAGGTCGCAATGTTAATCAGTCCAAGACTGAAGAGAATCTGCCAGTCTCCTTTTTTCGGCAGAGACGGCTTAATCATCAGTAACAATAGTCCGGCAGGCAATGCTCGAATGGCTCCAAGTAGCAGAGGAGGCCAGTCAGTCAAACTATATTGTGTCACTGCGTATGTTGTACCCCAGAAGAAGGCGGGGATCATAGCCAGTAATATATTCATAATCTTTTATCTTTACGTTAAGATATTTTTGCGTGAATGTACGCCTAAAAGTTCTGTTTGTAAAGTATCTTTATGTTAAGATACTTCGAAACGTCATTTTCTTAGTGGAGAAATCTGTTCATGGACGCTATAGATAGAGTGGTCGATCAATGGGCAAAGGAAAAGCCCGAATTAGATACTGAACCCATGGCCATCATGGGCAGGCTGCTCAGAATTGCCAAATATATGGAAACGGAAGTCACGCAATTGCATAAGCGTTATGACTTAAAGCTGGGTGAGTTTGATGTACTGGCGACCTTACGCCGCAGTGGCTCACCATTCCGCCTGACCCCTTCTGAATTAATTGATTCAATGATGCTGACTTCTGGTGC
This sequence comes from Vibrio sp. RE88, assembly GCF_013113835.1. Lineage (GTDB taxonomy): Bacteria > Pseudomonadota > Gammaproteobacteria > Enterobacterales > Vibrionaceae > Vibrio. Next base: position 311,359 of record NZ_VTYQ01000001.1, read on the forward strand.
GATGACCAATCGTCTGGATAAATTAGAGTCTAAAAGCCTGATTGTGCGTGAGCACAGTAAAGAAGACCGACGCAGTGTCACTGTGCAACTGACGGATGAAGGTTTTACCTTGATTGATAAAATCATTGAAGAGCATGCTGAAGTGCAGCAAAAACTGGTAAAAGGCATGAACTCGAACCAGAAGCACCAGATTAATCAGATCCTCAAAGGTTGGCAGACTCAGTTCGAATAACCTCAAATCATGACCCGATGGGCGCTACAGTTGGCGCCCATCGGGTCAGTCTTACCTAACTTTACTTATCTTGTTGACTGTCAGAACTTTCTTTATCCGCCTGACGGTAATCTTTGCTTTTATCGTAAAGATCGAGCGGCTCTAACGTGCTATAGAAGGCGGCGACGTTCTGCATGTCCTGATCGGACAAAGATTTAACCACCGACTGCATATACAGATCCTGACGCTTATCTGTTTTGAACTCGCGTAGCTGCTTAAGGATATAATTCGCCTTTTGCCCTTTGATGTTCGGGTATGACTGGACGAAAGGGATGATTTTGTCGCCATGGCACTGGCTACAGAGGTTGGTCACCAAGCTCTCTCCCGCCGCGATATCGATGATAGCCTCAGATGGCTGCTCAGCATCGGATGGTTTCTCGACCGACAGTGCGTCTGATGGTTGTGTCGGAGCTGCTGGCTCCTCTGAACAAGCAGACAGTACTGCGATGCAGAGCGCAGATACACCTGTCAGGCAAAGCGCGTGAAACATTGAGCGTGTCATTGCGTTTCTCCCCGCATTGGCGGCATCAAAGCACTTTCAATCGGCTTACGGCGATACTTGTTCATATCGATGCCCTTGTCCTGATAATAGGTACTGAGGTAGTCGAGTACCGGATCCCAAGTGTCTGACAGATCCCACAGCCCTTGCGTGTCCACCATCCACTGAATCGTTTCTCGCCATTGCTCCTTATCACCGCTGTTCTGAGCCACAATAAGACTCGTGTGGCAGGCGTTACATTGACCATTCACCAACTCCCACCCCGGTGCCATGATCAGCCCAGAAGCTTTATCGACACCGTATTTCTGCTCCGGTGTCAGCTTGGCTTCGTCTTCCGCTTGCACACTGAGTGCAGATAATGCCAGCAGTGAGGCGATAAACATCGCACGAGATTTACCTGTGGACCTTTTCATCACGACACCCTGATGGCAATGCGATGACAACCGTTGAACAGATAACCTTTAGGGTTCCATTGCGGCTGGACGACGGGCTGGCTGTCGCCTTCGCTGTCCGTTGCTTTAGCCCAGATCTCATAGTAACCCGCCATTGGCAGTTCCAAATCGGCTTGCCATTGTTGCCATGCGCCTTTGTTGACGGGTTTCTCCAGTTTAGCGTTATGCCATGTCGTGCCATAGTCATAGCTCACCTGAAGCTTCTCCACGCTCCTCATGCCTGCCCAGGCATGGCCGCTGACAGTGACGGTTTTACCCAGAGCAAACTCAGTGCCGCTTTTAGGTGAGGTGATCAGTGATTTGACGATCATCTCCTCGATAATGCGAAAGTCTTTGTTTTCGACCTTTTCTCCGGGAGCGATCGGGTATTTTGGTACCTGATAAGCTGGGGCCGCCATTTTGTGGCCATCGTGGATTTGGTTGCGGATGCTGATCCCAGTGGCGCACTTTTGTGAGACGGAAGCTGGTCGGCCCGCAAAGACGACGCGTAGCGGGTAACCATGCAAATAAGGAATTGGCTCGCCGTTCATGGCCCACGCGATCAGTGCGTTGTCGTTCATCGCGGCTTTGATAGGCACGCCACGCGAGATGGCTTCGCCTTTGCCGCTCAAGTGTTTGTCAAAGCCATGGTTGCCCGTGTAGACCGCATCATCTTTGATACCACAGTCTTTGAGCACATCACTAAGCAGTACGCCTGTCCATTCTGCGCAGTACACGCCAGCGTTATTCCACTGATTACCCTTGGTGCTAGGGTAGAAGTTATTGCGGCTGTTACCGCCGCACTCCAATACCAGACTTTGGGTGTGATGTTTGAATTTAGATTTGAGCTCAGCAATGGTGTATGTCTTGCTTTGCTTGACCGACTCTCCCTCCACTTCAAATGTCCAGGTCTCTGGGTTGATTTGAGAAAAATCCGGCATTTGGCCATTCCAACGCACAAAAGGCACTCCTGCTGGTGTGACAGGAGGCGCGAGCATGCTTTCTGGCGGATAAGCATTGAGCGGATTCGTGTTGAGTACCGTGTAGTAATCCGGCAGATCTTCCGCTTTGGCCCACGTCAGTGCGCTGATATCCAAAACCGCAACGTTTTCCGGTCGATTAGCAGCAAACACCCAAGATACAGGTAACGCAGATACGGCGGTGGCGGAAAGGGCCGCCTTGAGAAATTGTCTTCTATCTAAACTCATGGGGTTACTCTTGATGGTTCAGGGTGTAAAAGTAATCGGCCAGCTTTTCGATATCCTCTTCAGACAGTAACTGGGCGACTTTGGTCATGGTGGCATCCTGACGCTGGCCGTTTTTGAAGTCGGAGAGCTGTTTGGTCAGGTAGAGCTTGTTCTGCCATTTCAGGTTAGGGATAGAAGGAAACGCAGTGTTGTTGTCACTGCCGTGGCAAGCGATACACATGTTTGCGAGTTTTTGGTAATCGTCGGCGGCCCCAAAGACAGGCAGCGAACAAAAGATCAGGGCAAGAATGGACTTTCGCAAAACGTCTCCTTAGCTTTAGGCTGATAAAGCAGGCTGGCTGATTAAAAATCACGCGCATTAGAACGAGTTTTTGCGATCAATAAAATTCAAATAAATTTAACCTAGGTTAACTAATATTTAACCCAGTAACGAAATCAATGTCTGGTAACTTACTGATAGATAATGAGTATTTTAATCTATCAAAGATAAACTTTGTTGATGGTGGTAAGTATCTGAAATGCATTTAGAAACTGAAATCAGCGTGTTTCGACCATGGGTAAGAGTTGCCGAAAGTGTGAATAGAGCCCCTACTAAAATAGGGGCTTAGTTTTCTAGCTAGGGAGTATCTCCAAGGTCAACATAGATGCATGGCTTTGGCTACAGTGAATGGTGTTTTTGGCCACTTGTTTGGTATACGCCTCACCTTCGGCTTCACCGCTGTTGGGGTTGACGTCAAACTTAGGGAAATTGCTGCTGGCAATGTCCAATCGCAGTTTGTGTCCCTGCGCGAAGCAATTCTGAGTGGCAAACGCTTCAACCTCAACTTCGTAAATCACTCCACGGCGAAGCTGCTCTGGCTGTTGCCAGCTTTTGTGGTAGCGACAACGAAAGATGCCATCGGAGATGTTCATCGCGAAGCCTTGCGGGTAGTCCTCGCTTGGCGGATAAACGTCCACCAGTTTGATGGTGAAATCCGTATCCGGTGCGTCGGATTCAATAAACAGTTTCGCCGATACTTTTCCTGACACAACCAAATCTTCAGCGAGTGGTTCGGTCTCAAACACCAACACATCCGAACGTGCGGCAAGGGGGAGATGGTTGCCTTTGGTACCGTAAAAGCGAGCATCTTCACGTTGATCGTACGCACCACCTTCAAACACTGGCTTACCCGAGGTTAACGCACCGCCAATAGTGGGGACTGGGTTGCTCGGATCGGCCAGATAGCTGATGTGATCGTCTGTGACCGGTGCTTGCTGGGTCAGCTGGCCCTGTCGGTGCAGATACCAGTTCTGAGCTTCGGTGTTTTTCATTGGCCAGCGATCACTGCTTAGCCACTGGCCTCCGTGCTTGAGCCTGCCCAGTTGGTTTTTTTCACCTGAGCCGCCGCCCATTTGGAACACCTGCACGTTGGCAAACGTATGGCTGTCATCAATGAGCAGCCAGCGCTGGAACCACTTCACGCGAAAATCCAACCAGTTGCTGTCAATGTTGTCGTCAAATGAGGCGTCCTGACCGAACTCTACGTCACCGCTATGTGTGGTATTTCGGTCTCCATGTAGCCACGGGCCCATGATCAGTGCAGTCTGGGAGCGATTCTTTTCTCTCAGCACCGTGTAGTTTTCCAGCGTACTTTTAACGTATACGTCGTACCAGCTCGACATGAGCAACACCGGAATATCAGCAATGTTCTGATAGCTATCAAGCGCGTAGATGCCGGACTTTTTCCAGAAATCACTGAAACTGCCCTGTTTCCATTGCTCAAGCAAATACGCTTCATATTCAGGCACATGGCGTAATGGCGACTGTCCGGCTTTCCACGGTAAGTACTTAAACCACTCGCGAATGTCTTCCTGCTCCAGCGCTTTTTTCGCCACAGGATCTTGCTCGGCCTTGGGGCTCACCAGTGCTTGGCGATAGGCCCATGTCGCCTGCTTGAGCTCAAACGCTCCTCCCTGACGAATACCGCACTGATAGGCGTTGGAGAAACCGCCTGAATCCAGCACCATACTGGCTAGCCCCGGAGGATTGAGACACGCCAGTGCCAGTTGAGTGTGGGCGGCGTAAGACAGCCCCATGGTACCTATTTTTCCATTGCACCAAGACTGCTCAACTAGCCATGCACACGTATCGTAGCCATCTTCCGCTTCGTTGATGTACTTGGTAAAGGTGCCGCTGGACTGATAACGTCCGCGACAGTCCTGAAAGACACACACAAAACCTTTATCAACGAACGCCTGCGCCATTTCTTCTCGTGAGACCTTATGCCCTTGCAACGTGACTTCAGAACGAGAAGGCGCCGTTTTGTCGTAAGGCGTTCGCTCCATCACCACGGGCCACGGGCCTTCACCGTTGGTTGGAAAGTAAATATCGGTCGCGAGTGTTTCTCCGTCTCGCGTACGGATTTTGACATCTGTTACTGCTTTCATGAGATGTCCTTAGGGGTAAACGTGTAGGCTGATGGATAGGAATACCAGAGCACACGCAATGGTGATGAGGAAGAATGGGAAGATGTATCTCGCCCATTGCCCCCATCCGACTTGCGCCGTCGCAAGGAAGATCAGTAGTCCGCTGGAAGTCGGTGTAATGATGTTTGTCGCCCCGTTACCCATCAGGAAGGCCAGTACCGTGGTATGTGGGTCGACACCGGAAAGCTGTCCGAGTGGGCCAAGGATTGGCATGGTGACGGCGGCTTGCCCAGAGGTGGATGGAATCGCCACGTCGATGACCAACTGAGAGAAGAACATGCCATAAGCGGCAAGCGTTGGTTGGCCTTCACCGATGACTCCGGCTAAGTGGTAGATGATGGTATCCAGCACTTTACCTTGTGCAAGGACAATGGCGACAGAGGTGGCGAGCCCGATCAATACGCCTGCTATGAGAACCTTTTTCATACCGCTGATGAAAGCGTTGATGGTGTCATTGGCTGACAAGCCACCGATGACTGCGAAAATCACACCAAGCGAGATGTAATAGGCTGATAACTCGTTGTATTTCCACTTCCACGTTTGTGAAGCATAGACCAGAAAAGCGATGCCCAGTCCAAGAACCGTCAGTACAAGCGTATGGCGAACCGGCAGAGGTTTGTTGTCCCATTGTGCGACGATTTCCGTTGTGCGCGCTTCTTTGCGAATACTGTGTAGCACGTACGCCACACCGATGATCATCAGTACCACGTAAACGAAAATACGCATCCCCATACCGCTGAATATCGGCACATCAACCAGTGGCTGAGCGACGGATAGGGCATAAGGGTTAGTGATCGAGGCTAAGTAACCGACTTTAACCGGAATGGTGACAATCGCCAGACCGATAATTTTTGACAGCCCCAGTCTTGTTGCCATGGCAACGACCATAGGTATCACGAGCAAGAACTCCTTCGCCATCCCCATGAAGGTACTGCCCATGGAAAACACCACCATCAGGATCGGTACCAATAAGTAGACGTTACCGCGGGTGGCAGAAAGTGTGCGCTCAAGGCCTGTTTCAATGGCGCCCACTTTGTCGAGTACGCCAAACATGCCGCCGATAAACAGCACCATGAAAATCATGCCAGCTTGTTTGGTGATGGCTTGAGGAATACTGACTAACGCATCAAGCAAACTGACGGTTTGAGCTTCGCCTTCTTGAGGGTAAATACCAATCAGGTTGAGTGGGGAGACGTCTTTTTCCAGCACTTGGTAGGTGCCGGGAATGATCAGTTTGCCGTTACGTTCAAACTGTCCGGAATCGAAAAAATAGGTCATCAGTACTGCTACCACAACGACAGACAGCAGGATGATTACAGGGTTTAAGTTACCTTTCTTCTTGGGTTGTTCAGTAACATTTTGTTGAGCTGGTGATATCGCTTCACTCACTTTAAATCTCCATTTCGTCACATTCTATCCTACAACATTTCTGCAACATATTTTTTTGTGTTAGGGTTTTCAATTCAATGACAATTAGTCATAGATGTATGACACAAGTGACTTGTTTAAATGGAACCAGATGAATATAACGGCGAAACAACTTCGGGCGCTTAAAGCCATCAGCCAAGCTGGGACAACCAGTCTGGCGGCAGAGCAGTTGAACTTATCTCAATCTGGTGTGAGTCGAATGTTGGCTCAGCTGGAAAAGGAGCTTGATCTGGATCTCTTTGAACGAGACAGAGGACGATTGAAAATTAAGCCCGAATCGCTCAATTTGTTATCAAACGCACTGCACGTTTTAGAGGGTATGGAACAGCTCCAGAGTCAGGCGTCGGAAATCAAAAGGGGACGCAAAGCGAAGCAAGTATTCAAGATTGCGATGCCTTATACCTTTGCCAAGTCACTGGCCCCCAAACTTATCAAGCAGCTGGTGGCGCTATTTCCTGACGTGTCGGTTGAATTGTTTTCAAGCCATTATCAGTCGATTGAAGAAAGCGTCTATTCCGGTCAGGCCGATGTTGGGTTTACCCGCATCAGCAATCATTCTAAGTTTCGCTCCACGGCACTGGATTCAGGGATTGCGATGTGTGTGTTTCCCGAGGGCCACGAGTTCGAGGCATTCCACTCTGTTAATGCTGACAACTTGCGCGATCAGAAACTGGTCATGATCGGACGTAAGAGCAGTACTCGTCATGATGTGATGAACTGGTTTACTCGCAGTAATCTATTTCCGGAAATCGTTGTTGAAGCGCACTCTGTCGATGTCGCCTGTTCACTGGTGGCGGAAGGGATTGGCGTGTCGATTGCCAACAGCACCATGCTCAAAGGGATGGACAATCACAAGATTCGAGCACTGCCTATCTTGGACTTGCCTCGCTATCAGTACGGCGTGATCCAGCGGCCTGATGACATTGCTAATGAGCGCAAACAGCCTGTTATTGATGCGTTTTCGGATTTACTTCAGGAAATGTTGACAGAACTGCCCGTGTTGGGCCGTTAACTGTAATAAAAAAGCGGCCGGAGCCGCTTTTGATGAAGGGTTATGCCGCGTTCTCATCACAGAACAAGTCGGCGTGAGTAATACCACGCAGGGCACAGCTTTCGTCGAGGTCAGAGATATCTCCACTGACACCGACCGCGCCGAGGATGTTCTGCTCAGCATCACGGATCAGTAAGCCACCGGGAACGGGGACCATATTACCGTGCGCCAGAACGTTTACGGCGGAGATAAACGCGGGGCGGTTGTCTGCGTCTTGAGCGAGCTTTCTGGAGGAGCAGCCGAGCGCGAGAGCACCCCAGGCTTTTGCGATTGCGATGTCTGGCCGCATCATGCTACTGCCATCTTGTCGCTGCAACGTAATCAGCTTTCCTCCGCTGTCGAGTACAGCGACCGTCAGAGGGGCGCTTTGGCTCTTTTGTCCAGCCTGAAAAGTACCGTCAATGACGGCTAGTGCTTGTTCTAGAGTTAAACTTCCCATGTTATCTCCTGATTTTTTGTTTACGCGGCTCCTTGCAGAAGCTCGTAACTAGGTAAGGTCAGGAAGGTGGCGAACTCTTCTGCAGTAGACAACTTATAGAAAAGGTCAGCAGTTTGTTCAAAGCGGCCTGCCGCATAGCGAGCCTCACCCACTTCCTGTTTGATAGTGTCGAGTTCCTGATACAACCACGTGTGGAATAATTCTTTGTTGAAGGTCTGGCCGTCATCCAGCGTCACGCCGTGATGAATCCATTGCCAGATGTTCGCGCGAGAGATTTCTGCCGTCGCTGCGTCTTCCATCAGACCATAGATAGGTACACAACCTGAGCCCTGAATCCATGCCTCAATGTAGTAGAGGGCAATGCGAATGTTCTTGCGCACGCCAGCTTCGTCACGCGAGCCTTCACACGGTTTAAGCAGCAGGTCAGCGCCAATCTCGTGCGTAGGGCTGACGAAATCGAGCTGATTGACTTTGCCTTCAAGGTTTTTATCAAACACAGACATCGCCAAGTCGACTAAAGCAGGGTGAGCGACCCAAGTGCCATCGTGACCATTGCGTGATTCACGTTCTTTATCTTCAATCACTTTAGCGGTGACGCGTTCCATCTCCTGCGGGTCTTTGGCAGGAATAAAGGCCGACATACCACCCATTGCCAGCGCACCACGCTGGTGGCAGGTTCTGACGAGTAACTGACTGTAAGCATTGAGGAACTCTTTATCCATACCAACCACATGACGATCTGGTAGGATGCGATCTGGATGGTTTTTCAACGTTTTTATGTAGCTGAAAATGTAATCCCAGCGGCCGCAGTTCATCGCCACGATATGATCGCGCATGGCATAGAGCATCTCTTCCATTTGGAATACTGCTGGCAGTGTTTCAATCAGTACGGTTGCGCGGATGGTGCCACGTGCCACGCCGAAGTGATCTTCAGTGAAAGCAAATACGTCATCCCACCATTTTGCTTCTTCCATGCTTTCTAGCTTAGGAATGTAGTAGTAAACGCCCAGACCTTGTTGCGCTCGGGTCTGATAGTTGTGATAGAAGTACAAAGCGAAGTCCATTAAACAGCCCGGAATCGCTTGTTGATTGAATTGGATTGATTGCTCTGGCAGGTGCAGGCCGCGTGGACGAGCGATCAGTAGGGCAGGGTTAGCATTCAGCTCATATTGCTTATTTTTTTTGTCGTCAAAGTAGCTGATGGTGCCTGCGTTGGCGTCTCTGAGGTTGATTTGCCCTTCGACCATGTTTTCCCATGTCGGTGAAGAAGCATCTTCAAAGCAGCACATAAAGACTTTCGCGCCGGAGTTCAGCGCGTTGATAACCATTTTTCTGTCTACCGGACCGGTAATTTCTACTCGGCGATCCAATAGCTCTGGCGGTGGTGTTGCCACTTTCCATGATTTGTCATCACGAATCGCCTGAGTGTCAGTTCTGAAATCTGGCAATGCACCCGCATCGTATTGCTTTTGCTGTTCCTCGCGTGCTTGCAGCAAAGCGTCACGACGGGCGCCAAATCGGTTTACCAATACTGTCAGAAAAGAAAGGGCTTCATCTGACAGAATCTCCTTATAGCCTGGGTTGTCTGTATGACCGACAACCTCCAGACAGGCAGTTTCTTCTCTTTCGGCTAGATCGTTCAAATTCATTGTTCGTCTCCTTTAAACAATATTGATCGATTTTGTGTACAAAAATTATTTACACGAATACTTATATGGGAAAATTTGTAAACAATCAAAGGGTATTTAACATTTATTTTTCATTTGCTCGTCTGGGAAATTATTTTTACGTAAAGATATTTTATGTAAAGTAATGATTTCTTTGTGTTATGGGGTTAGCAACCACTTAGGGTAAATGTTCTATGTTGAAAAAATGTTGCAAATGGGGGTTGCTATATTTAGAAATTGATTCATAGTACACAAAGTGTCTTTGGATTGTATACAATTGAAATGGAGGTTCGCATGGCAAAGATGAAGGCAATCGAAGCAGCGGTAGAAGTATTGAAAAAGGAAGGCGTAGACATTGCCTTCGGCGTTCCAGGCGCTGCCATCAACCCTATGTACGCGGCAATGAAAAAGCTCGGTGGTATTGATCATGTGTTAGCACGACATGTGGAAGGTGCATCGCACATGGCGGAGGGTTACACCCGTACTAATCAAGACAACATTGGTGTCTGTATCGGTACATCTGGCCCAGCAGGGACAGACATGATCACTGGCCTGTATTCAGCGTCGGCGGATTCCATTCCAATCTTATGTATTACGGGTCAGGCACCAAGAGCCCGTCTACACAAAGAAGATTTTCAGGCGGTGGATATTGAATCCATTGCGAAACCAGTCACCAAATGGGCGACGACGGTTCTAGAGCCCGCTCAGGTGCCGCGTGCTTTCCAGCAGGCATTCCACCTAATGCGTTCTGGTCGTCCGGGTCCGGTTCTAATTGACCTGCCACTTGATGTTCAGTTAACAGAAATTGAATTCGACATCGACACCTATGAGCCGCTAGAAGCGTATCAACCAAAAGCGACACGTGCGCAGGTTGAGAAAGCGATGGCGATGATGTGTGAGTCACAAAACCCAGTCATCGTTTCAGGTGGCGGCGTAATCAACGCTGGTGCGGAAGAGCTACTACAACAGTTCGCTGAAATTACTGGCGTGCCTGTTATCCCAACCTTGATGGGCTGGGGTTCCATTGCGGATGACCACGAACTGATGGCCGGTATGGTGGGCTTGCAGACTGCGCACCGCTATGGCAACGCGACTATGCTGGAATCGGATTTCGTGTTCGGTATTGGTAACCGTTGGGCCAACCGCCACACTGGTTCACTGGATGTCTACACCAAGGGCCGCAAGTTTGTTCACGTCGATATTGAACCAACTCAAATTGGCCGCGTGTTCTGTCCGGATCTTGGAATTGTTTCTGACGCCAAAGCAGCGCTGGAATTGCTGGTTGAAGTCGCTCGTGAGTGGCGTGATGCTGGCAAACTACCTAATCGTGGCGCATGGGTGGCAGAGTGTCAGCAGCGTAAATCGAGCATGCTGCGTAAGACGCACTACACTGATGCGCCAATCAAACCAATGCGTGTTTATGAAGAGATGAACAAAGCCTTTGGCCGCGATACTTGTTACGTCAGCACTATCGGTTTGTCTCAGATTGCAGCGGCGCAGTTCCTTCACGTTTATAAACCACGCCACTGGATCAACTGTGGTCAAGCAGGTCCGCTTGGCTGGACAACACCAGCAGCTCTAGGCGTACGTGCCGCGGATCCAAACCGCGACATCGTGGCAATCTCGGGAGACTACGACTTCCAGTTCATGATTGAAGAATTAGCGGTAGGCGCTCAGTTCAACCTGCCATACATCCACGTATTGGTGAACAACTCCTATCTAGGTTTGATTCGTCAGGCACAGCGCCAGTTCGATATCGACTACTGTGTTCAGTTGGCGTTTGAAAACCAAAATGCGCCAGAGCTTGACGGCTACGGTGTTGACCACGTGACCGTGGTTGAAGGTTTAGGTTGTAAAGCTATTCGTGTAACTGACCCAGAACAGATGCAGGCCGCGTTTGCACAAGCGAAAGAGCTGATGAACAAACACAAAGTACCTGTTGTGGTGGAAGTGATTCTTGAGCGCGTGACCAACATTTCTATGGGTGTAGAGATTGATGCCATCAACGAGTTTGAATCTCTGGCAGACAGCATCGACGACGCACCAACCGCGCTAGCCAATCAATAATCTGTTTATCGCAAAATACTGAAGCAGCCCGAAAGGGCTGCAAGAAAAAGGACATCACTATGGCAAAGTTTGCTGCAAATTTATCCATGTTATTTACCGAGGTTGATTTCCTTGAGCGCTTTGACGCTGCTGCTCAGGCTGGATTCAGCGGTGTGGAATACCTCTTCCCTTACGCATTTGATGCTGAGCAAATCAAACAGAAGCTGGAGCAAAACAACCTGACACAGGTGCTGTTCAACCTTCCGGCGGGTGATTGGGATGCTGGCGACCGCGGCATTGCGTGTGACCCGTCACGCATCGAAGAGTTTCAGTCAGGCGTTGCGTTAGCCATTCAGTACGCCAAGGTGCTGGGTAACACGCAGGTCAACTGTCTGGCGGGGATTACGCCTGCTGGTGTCAGCCAACAGGATGCGCATGCAGCCTTTGTCATTAACCTCAGATACGCCGCTCAAGCATTGCAGGAAGCGGGGCTAAGGCTGGTAATTGAAGCGATTAACACTCGTGATATTCCGGGCTTTTTCCTCAACACTACTGAGCAGGCCAAAGCAGTGATTAAAGAAGTGGGCAGTGACAACCTGTTCATTCAGTACGACATCTACCACATGCAGATCATGGAAGGGGATTTAGCGCCAACCATGAGTGCCAACATTGGCCAGATCGCCCACGTGCAGCTGGCGGACAACCCGGGCCGTCATGAACCGGGAACTGGTGAGATTAACTACCCATTTGTCCTCAAACATCTGGATGAATTGGGTTACCAAGGTTGGGTGGGCTGTGAATACAAGCCAAAAACCACCACAACTGAAGGCTTAGATTGGCTAAACCTATACCGCTAAGTGCGGTTAACGTTACGGAGAACATATTATGAAAATTGCATTTATCGGTACAGGTATCATGGGTAAGCCAATGGCGATCAACCTGCAAAAAGCGGGTCACGACATTGTGTTGACTGATCACTTCAACCCGCCACCGGTTGAACTTGTTGAAGCTGGTGCGTTGGTTTGTCATTCACCAGCAGAAGCGACTCGTCTGGCGGACGCAATTATCCTGATGGTGCCAAACACACCGCAGGTGGAAGACGTACTGTTCGGCGAGAACGGTGTTGAAGCTGGCCTAAACGAAAGTGGCGCAGCAGGCAAGCTGGTTATCGATATGAGTTCGATTTCACCAATCGCCACCAAGGCGATTGCGGCACGTGTCAACGAAAGCGGCGCGCAATATCTAGATGCACCAGTATCAGGCGGTGAAGTGGGTGCTATTAATGCGTCACTGAGCATCATGGTTGGTGGTGAGCAATCAGCGTTTGATAAAGCGCGTCCACTGTTCGAGGTGATGGGTAAAAACATCACGCTAGTCGGTGAAAATGGTGCGGGTCAGACGTGTAAAGTCGCTAACCAAATCATTGTTGCGTTGAACATCGAAGCGGTATCTGAAGCTTTAGTGTTTGCATCAAAAGCGGGTGCCGATCCAGCGCGTGTACGTCAGGCACTGCTTGGCGGCTTTGCTAATTCTAAGATTCTTGAAGTGCACGGCGAGCGCATGGTGGAAGGCACATTCGACCCAGGCTTTAAGATTACATTGCACCAGAAAGATCTAGACCTTGCGCTGACTGGCGCTAAAGAGTTGGATGTAGCACTACCAAACACCGCAAATGCTCAGGAGCTGTTTGAAGATTGTGCAGCAATGGGCGGTCAGAACTGGGATCACTCTGCGCTGATTAAAGCGATTGAGAAACGCTCAGGCCACTCAATCAGGGACTAATTCCTGTCGGGACGATGTGGGTTCCTCTCCCGCATCGTTCCATGGTGTAGCGGTCCTGCTGATTCTCTCATGGCTTGAATCCGTAGTCGCTGCTCCTAAATGATTCATTACTAAATCGCGTAGTTTTTCGTCTCCTTTTATACGCGTTCCCGTCGTAAGACAGCAGGTTGGAGTTACACCTTCCTCGGGCTCCATATTGCAGGCTCCTGGTGTGCTTACTTCGGGATTTTTTATCCTCACCACTTTGTCTCTCTTAACATATTGTTTAGTATGTCGTTACACCAGATGTATAGGGAATAACAATGTCTCGTATCAGGCAGAAAAATCAGGGATTGATTATCGATGTCGCGAGTGAACAATTTGCCACCCACGGCTACGCAGCGACAAAGATGGCGGATATTGCAAAAGCCGCAGATATCCCTAAACCTAATGTGTTCTACTACTTCAGCAGTAAAGACAAGCTCTACTATGCTGTGCTCCAGACGGTGACTCAGCCGTTACTGGAAGCCTCTCGCCCGATTGAAGAACTCGACGACCCAGTCGAAGCCTTAACTCAATACATTGAAGCTAAGCTGCGTATTTCGCGCGACCACCCACACGCGTCTAAAGTGTTCGCTAATGAAGTGATGTCAGGAGCTAAGGTGCTGCCAGAAGACATCGGGCAAGAGCTGTTTAAGCAGTCACAGATGATTTTGGATAAGTTCGCGACCTGGAGTGAAGAAGGGTTGATGGATAAAGTCCCTGCACACCACCTGATGTTCACCATCTGGGCAGCGACGCAGACTTACGCAGATTTCAGCTGGCAGATCTGTAACGTTATGCAGAAAGACACGCTGGATAATGGCGATTACCAACAAGCCGCTGAATTTATCACCCAGCTAGTGATTAAAGGCTGTGGAGTGAAGGGTAAAGCGTAAGTAACCACCCACTTATGCGAATTAGCGACTGAAGTTAGTTGGTTTTATCTGTTCAAAAAAAGGGCGTAACCAATTAATGGTTACGCCCTTATTGTTACCTTGGAGATTAGCACCAATTTAGCACTGAACAATCGCAATTATCACAAGAAATATTCTAACGGCGCGATCTCTTGGAAAACCATATTGTACAAGCGACCATTTCTTTTGGGCTTCATGTGTAGCGCTTTGACTGCTGGATAATCCTCTAGATATTCAGGAGTCAGTGAAAGCATTTCGTGCCTGAATTCACTTTTTACATTAAGCCCAAAATACGTCTCATAAATATGCAATAGTCTCCCAAACCCTTTTCTTTCCTGTGCTTGCAGACTCCATGCCTCTTCCAATATCTCCACCAGTTCTATAGATTCGCTGCTTTGCTTCCATTTTCTAGCATGCTCATATTTTTTTATCACTTTGTGAGTGTGAAGAATGAGAGCGGGGATTTTTAGCCTTCCGGCGAGGTAAAAATTCCCGCTAGTATTGAGAAGGTGTTCCAAGTATTTAGGTGTGACACCTCTAGGATCTGAGCCAAAACAAGTTTTGCCATACAAGGCAACTGACGCACTCTCATATGCCGCGACGGCTAGCTGAGAACAAAACATATTAGGGATAACGTCACTGCTACCATAAACGAAACTGATGATGTCTTCGATAAACTGATTGGTAGTCGACTTAAAGGCTCTTTCCTGAGACAACGATTTTATGGCGCCACCCATGTCATAATTACCATCAAGAATATTTCGATTTTTAGGTCTTGTATCAACATCAATTCTGCAGAGTGCCTTAGTCACTGCCACAGCACCCTTAGCTAATTCTTTGTTTTTGCATTTAAATACAATAGCGGCATTGTTTGGTATCTCATCGGTGTCGTGAACTTCTGCTGCAGCTTCTGCTAATAAGCGATTTGATAAACCAATGGCTGCATGTTCAGACGTTGATGAACCTTGAAGTTTTATCCCGAACTTTTCATCTGCTGACTTCTTATGCAGAAGCTTTTGTCCCCATGTAATTCCGAGTTCGACTTGACCAAACGCCCACCCAGGGAAGACTTTGAATATCAGCACATCTCCGGGTTCTACTTCAACCTCATCCAGTTTGTTGTATTGTTTTAGACTTGCAATAGCATCATTTTTATACATTGGTTTATCTCCCCACTCAGTGTACTTTTTCTGTGCCTATACCATCCTAAAAGTGTTGTGTTTCCTCGTTCGTTCATGAACATCTTAGATATGCATCCTATGATGCGAAGTGCTACTTAAGTGGGCGTATGAACTCTCAATACGCTACAACAAGAAGGTATCGAATGCGGTAATCTGATCCACCTAATTAACATTTTTATAACTTCTAGATGAACGTAGCGCAATAGTGCTAGTAAGATAAGTATTTTCTTGAAGAAATTTGAATTCTAGGAACGTACAAAATCTGTTCATCGAAGAAGAACAGCTTAATTTAAAACCGCAGTGAGTATTGTATGGCTTTGTAAGGCTATGTAAGGGCTCTTATAAAGTGACAGTCAATCGCTTTGCTTTATTAACAGAATGATGGGAGGTATAAAATTTGTATTCTAATGATACACATGAGTATTTAAATAGTGGCTTAACTTGGGAACCGATAAACGGAACTAGTTCAATTAGCAGCTTTAAATAAAAGAGCTAGAGAGTCATTTGTTATACTTTCTAGGGAGTTAAGTCTTAATTGTCCTGGCTCTTTGGCTGCCCTTGGTTTCTTGGTGAACGATTCAAACTGAACAACGAAAAAATGGGAAGCAATCGCTTCCCATATGGCTTAAGGCATGTACCCAGTAAACTTTAAGAAAATGAGACTTACAATAAGAATTATGTAGCTCCACATACCTAATGCATTGACCCACATAAATATTTTAAACTTCTTTGAGTCGGTCGTAACTCGATGACGAATAAATGGGTATTTCACCCAGTAATAAAAACAGCGACTACCAATTGCCCAAGACATTTGATATTGAGGGCGCATATAGCCTTTATCGTCATAATATTTATTCAGATCTTTTGCCAATTGCTTGTCTATATAAATAATGTGTTTAAAACTGCCGAGAGAAACAATTGCACTCATGACGACAGCGGGAACAGACCAAATAAGAGCGTAGCTCCCAAAAGCCAAGCCTGTAAGACCAACAATTGCCTCATACCAAGCCATCAGAACGTATCCTTAAGATCTTCTACCATTTCACCCGCACTTTCATATAGGAAGTACAACCCATCTCCAACGGCCTTACCAGTAGTGCCACCAGCAACCCCACCAACAAAACCGCCAGCAACCGCGCCACCTATAGCAGCAACCGCAAGAACTGGTGCAGAAACAGTTACACCTACTATTAAGGCTAATCCAGAAATAGTAGCAACCGAAAGACTAGCACCCGCGCTACCGCCCGCGATACCACCGCCCCAACCACCAATGAATCCTGTGACCTCACGAGTCGTTGTCTTACCGCAGTTCCCTGTGCTATCAACTTTACATGCTTCATAAATATTGTTCACGCCACTGACCGCACCTACAGTTAAGCCAATGTAACCTAACCCTCGGGAGGCAGAAATGCCGATAGAGATATTGGCGATTCGTTTACCCAAATCTTTCACAAAGCCTTTCTTTAGAATCTCATCGGCATTATGAATCACGGACTTGGTAGAAAGTTTTAAGTTGCGTTTAACTTGCTTGTAAATCGGTAACTGGACACTACGACTGGATAGTCTAGCGAAAGAACCATCAAGCTTTTTAAATAGCGCTGCACGTTCTGCTGTAAACGTTCCGTAGTTGACACCTCCGGTTCGACTTGCCATCGCCACTTGGGAAGCATATAGGTCATTAATCTCCAGCAGTACATTTTGGATATTCTTTAGGTTTTGTTCAACGCCAGTAGCTGTAGCACCAACGCCAGTAGCTACTTGCGCATAGTAATCTGTTGGCAACCCATCTGTTGCAATTCTCTCTGCCAGTTGTTGAGAAAACAATTCAAAGTGACGATGAAGTGTAGCCAACTCGTCATCCAATAGCTTACCAAGCTCTAGGCTTGCAATTCTGGCTTGCTCTATTAGATCACCGAGCAGCTTTTTGTCTTCTGGTGTTTTGGGCTTAGTAGTGGGAAGGACGACAATCTCCCCCTGATGAACTGGTTCATTGAGATGAACGTTACAACTCTGGATAAATTGCTTTTGTTCTTCAGTGGTCTCAGAAGTATAGAGGCTTGCCCACAGCTCATCTTGTGATTGGGTAGTAGGAGATTGCATCCAGCCCAGCATAAAAGTGCCTGCTTGGCGATCAGCAAGCGCTCTCTCTCGGTTTTCATCCCAGCGTTCATAGTCTTCTGAGGAGTAGGTCAATTCCGCTCGACGCTCTAGTCTCTGCCGTGCAGCTCGCTCTTGAACGGTTTCCTTGACAGTCGGAGTCGCAGTTTTAGGTAACTCTTCATCATGTAGTGGTCTATAGCCAGCTGTTCTGGCGGCTGTCGTAGCTCTTTTCGTTATTTCGTCATCATATGACATAAAGACGGACTCCAAAGGATTAGGCGATCATTATATCGACTCCTGATAGCATAAATACCTCTGTGATAACAAAACGTTACCTTCACTACGTAATCCGACATTTTAAACATGTATATGTGCAAATAAGCACTCGGCGACGATGCCTATGGATGACAACGCGACTCAAAGAGTAATAGCCAGTTCTGATTAGTTGATTGACACAAGAATTCGGATAAATGCCACACTTAGCACGAATCGAGCTATAGCGGAGCATTAGAATATCATTCTTGCCTTGATGAATTTTTGAATTTGTATTTTAAAGTACTAAGACTTTTCGGGACTACTTCTAGTATTGAAGCCGGGCAGCTAACTTACATATTGTAGGCTACATTGTTATTTCCAATATAATTCAAGCGTGGTGTCACTTTACATATTTATACACTAATCAGTCATCTGTGCTGTTGTGTAGTAGTTGATTGCAATTATTCAGTATTTGTAAGAGGATCTTCCTGCCCCCTCAGATACCTATTCGACACCGTCCCATTAACATCTTACAAATAAGATTTTTATAAGTATATCAATTAACCAATAAGGATAGTGTTTTTTTGGTCCGTTAGCTCTACACTCATATGAGTCTCATTGCATTTTATTAGTGTGAAATGTTTAAATTTTCCTTATGGCAGTGAAGTATTTCAAGTAACAGAAACCTCTTCAGGTGAACTGTTTCGTTCAATTGTACATATAGGTGAACCATTGAAAGCTATTAATGGGTTTTTTAAGGCATTGATTTTACTTAGTGCAATATCTCTATTGACCTTTACGCTAGGGTGCTCTTACCAATATGTTGATGAAGAAGGAAATAAACACATTGTTGGGTTGGTTAAAATAGTAATCCCTAACAGTCACCACGATGATTGCAAGAGAAATGCCGTATCAGTAACATCCGTTGGGCTAGCTGCCACCCAACTACCTAGCCATAGTGGGTTATCGATTGGTTACTCAAGGAATGAAACTGTGGCGATTCCATTGTACCCGAATGATTGTATAGCTGAAATTTACCGAACTTTTGATAAAGAGGCAGAGGAAGGCAAATGAAAAGGAAACTACTATTCAATATATTAGCGATTGTATTACTGTCTGGGTGTGCGTCACCTGATAAGGCGATTTTTGTAACTAGTACGTCTATGAGTTTGTTAGAAGGCGACAGTAAACCTGCAGGAGTAAGTATTGGCTATAAACGGGTTGAAGGTTATCTAGGTCCTAATAATGCAGATGGCACGGCACCACCGATAATTGCATCAATTCAGTCCGACGGGGAAATTTGGAACCCTAAGATTCGCCAGCTTTATGCGACAGGTTTAGCCGCAACAGTGGCTTCGTCAGATGAAAAATGTAAGAAGATCAATAACCGTAGCGGGAAAGATAAAAAGCTCATGTTTTTTGGTACTTCTACGAATACTGGACTTTCTATTGGAACCACTTCAGATATACCAGATAGTTTTGTATTTGGGTATAAGAGAAAAGAATTCTCACTGATACCATTAGTGAAAATTAATAATGATAACTATTCTTACCCGTCAGTCCTTGCATCAATTGACACGACTGGTGAACTTGATGATTCATCTTCAAATGTAAACACGGCTCTAAAGACAAACCAGTTTTTTGCTACTGGAGATGCAGCTTGCAATTTGGCTGAGAAATTAGGCTCAGAATTTGTCGAGAGGGCTAAGGTTTCGGTTGACGTACAACAGCGGAATATAGCTGCTCAAGCGATAAATTGTTACGCAGGTCTTCGCCTTAAAGACAGGGTAGCTGTTTGGAACGATGCACATTTCAATAAGCTGTTCCATGAGGAAGGTAGTGAAATTGGTAACACTTTTGCCACTATAAAAGCTGCGTATTCAGAAGCCGTTAAAGACGGAAAGGTTATAGATGCAGATAGATTATTTAGAGCTGATAGAGTGTACACTGGTTCTGTATTTCTACCGAGCATAGATAATGTTGAAAGACTCTCTAAACTAACCGAACATCGGGGTTATGTTTGTGGATTAGCACGCGCAAACAAGCCAGATTGAGGAGACCAATATGCCTAGCGAAATCATTTTTTGCCGAGATTACCCCACTAAAAAAGAAGAAATAGAAGAAAATGGTGCATTCGAAGTGATATCCTGTGAGCCTTTGCCAAATCAGGAGTCCGAACATGAGGAAGAACGCCGATGCAAAATTGTATGGAAAATTAAGCCGATATAGATTTGCATTCCAATGAAAGCTATTTTTGGTGATGATGAAGAGATTTCGGCTCAACTTGATAATACAATTAAGCCGTTTGTTTGTGTACCACTTGTCCTTAGCGAAGCTCCTGGGGCAATAAATTTCGACATCACCCCACCTAAGAACTTTCTGCCTGAAACTTTGTCGAAAGGCGATGAAACGCTTTTGTCCGGAAGCTTCTACAGTCAGTTCTTGGACAAATTAGGACCGAGTTTGTCCAAAGTTCCAGCAGGGCAGAACCTCGTTATACGTTATATTAACACTCAATTTTTCTCCTACTTCTCCTCAGCTCCACCCCACTTTTCGAGCCATATCGCCATAATGGTGAAAATAGTTATGTAATTGCACTACTATGCAGCAAATGTCGCTATCCTCTTCGCCCTAATTTGGTGGGTTTGAATTTTAACTATTTAAAAATCAATAAATTAATAGTCATTTGGTGTGAGCTTTAAGCTTGGCACTGTTCTTGGATTTCTCTTCTTAGATACCGAAAGGTTGAATAACCATTCATTATAAGGAGATATCCAACATGAACATGATGTTCAAACTTAAGCTTGCTGCATTGGGCACTTCACTGGCACTTGCGGCGGGGGCTGCTCAGGCGGAAGAGACGATTAAAGTCGGCGTACTGCATTCCCTTTCTGGCACCATGGCAATCAGCGAAACCACTCTGAAAGACACTGTTTTGATGCTGGTTGAGGAGCAGAACAAAAAGGGCGGCCTGCTAGGCAAGAAGCTTGAAGCTGTGGTGGTCGACCCAGCTTCCAACTGGCCTTTGTTTGCTGAAAAAGCACGTGAGCTGATCGAAAAAGAGAAAGTGGACGTTGTGTTCGGTGGCTGGACCTCGGTATCGCGAAAATCCATGCTGCCGGTTTTTGAAGAACTCAACAGCATTCTTTTCTACCCTGTTCAATATGAAGGCGAAGAGTCTTCGAAAAACGTTTTCTACACGGGCGCAGCGCCAAACCAACAGGCGATCCCAGCAGTGGATTATCTGATGGAAGAGCTGGAAGTTGAGCGCTGGGTGCTGGCGGGTACCGATTACGTTTACCCTCGTACCACCAACAAGATTTTGGAGTCCTACCTTAAGAGTAAAGGTGTCAGTGAACAAGACATCATGATCAACTACACGCCATTTGGTCATTCTGATTGGCAGTCGATTGTCTCGGATATTAAGAAGTTCGGTGCTGAAGGTAAGAAAACCGCCGTTGTTTCAACCATTAATGGCGATGCTAACGTGCCTTTCTACAAAGAGTTAGGGGCGCAAGGGGTGTCATCTGAAGACATCCCTGTGGTGGCTTTCTCTGTGGGTGAAGAAGAGCTGTCTGGTATGGATACTGCGCCATTGGTTGGTCACTTGGCGGCGTGGAACTACTTCATGAGTGTCGATACTGATAACAATGCCGAGTTTGTTGAAGCTTGGCAGAAGTTTATCGCCAGCGAAAAACGTGTGACCAACGACCCCATGGAAGCGCACTACATTGGCTTTAATATGTGGGCGCAAGCGGTGACGAACGCTGGCACCACGGACTCGGAAGCTGTGCAGGATGCCTTGATTGGGGTGTCTGTGCCTAACTTATCTGGCGGTTACTCAACCATGCTGCCAAACCATCACATCACCAAACCCGTTCTGATTGGTGAAATTCAGGATGATGGTCAGTTCGACGTGGTGTGGGAAACCACAGGGCTAGTCGCAGGGGATGCTTGGTCACAATACTTACCGGAATCCGCCAAGCTTTACTCCAGCTGGTCTAAGCCGTTTTCTTGTGGCGCATTTAACGTTGAAACCAATAAATGTGCAGGTAGCACAAATTAGATGTCTCCCTTCAGCGCCAAGGAGGGCAACCTCTACGGCGCTGCTTTTTCTTTTTTGCCATATGTCTTGTAAGGATACAATTCATGACAAGCTTAGTTCGGGTGCTCAAAAAGCTGGTGGTCTGTTTAGCCTTGGTGTGGCTGCCCTTTATCTCTCAGGCGGCGTTCGCATATAACGGGCCAGCAATAAACCCATCGGAATTTTCAAAGATTCTGACTGGTAAAAGCACCGCCAAAAAACAGCAGGCTATCTATTGGCTGGTGCGCACTCAGCCCGCCAGTGTCGCTCACCCCATTCTTTCTGCCTGGCTCAATGGTCAGCTCTACTATCTTAAGGCGCTGGGTGAACCCCGCGATCAGGCACTGTATATCACATCGTCTCCGGCTGCTGGCTCTGAGGCAATGAATGTCTGGAGTGATGAAACTTATGTGATTGAAAATAAACGTCAGTTTAAAAAAGTGCGGGTGAACAATAAATTGCGCGGAATATTGCGCCTTGAAATAGCTTCGCTCGACTTGAACCACCCAGAGCCCTCGGTACGCGTTAGTGCCGTGAATGCCTTAATGGCGAAGATGAATCAGGACACGGTCGCACTGCTTAAGCTGCAACTTAAGGCTGAAAGCGATGAATCAGTGATTACAGCTTTGCATCTGGCGTTGGCGGTGGATAGCGCTTTGAATGCGGATACCAAGGCACGCATCGTAGCGATTGAGATTCTGGCGGATTACCAGCAACCCATAGTGCTAAAAACGCTTAACAAGGTGTTAAGCCGTGAAAAGGATCCGGTAGTGATTGATGCTGCGCAAAGAGCACTAGACGACTATCAGCAAAGCCAGCGCTTCTATTCAGGTGTAGAAACCTTGTTTTTCGGTTTGAGTCTTGGCTCTGTGCTGGTTTTAGCTGGGATTGGTCTGGCGATCACTTTCGGTGTGATGGGGGTGATCAACATGGCGCATGGTGAGCTGATCATGCTTGGCGCATATACCACTTACGTTATGCAGCAGTTACTACCTCAACAAACTGGGCTGGCGCTGATTCTATCGATTCCGATGGCGTTTCTGGTCTCGGGGTTAGTCGGTATTGTCATTGAGCGTTCGGTGATTCGTCACCTCTATGGCCGACCGCTTGAAACGCTGTTAGCCACTTTCGGTATCAGTCTGATTCTGCAGCAAGCGGTTCGCTCGGTGTTTTCTCCACTTAACCGCTCTGTTAGTACGCCAGAATGGATGTCTGGTGCGCTGGAAATCAATCCAATGCTGTCTCTGACATTTAATCGCCTCTACATCATTCTGTTCTGCGCCATGGTGTTCATTGGCTTGGTCATGGTGTTGAAGAAGACGCCACTAGGTTTGCAAGTGCGTGCAGTATCGCAGAACCGTTCGATGGCAAGAGCAATGGGCATTCGCTCGGAGCGCGTTGATGCCATGACCTTTGGTTTAGGCGCTGGTGTGGCAGGCATTGCAGGTGTCGCGCTTTCTCAGTTGACCAACGTCGGTCCGAATATGGGGCAAGCATACATCATCGATTCCTTTATGGTGGTGGTGTTTGGTGGTGTTGGCAACTTATGGGGCACGCTGGTCGCAGGCCTGAGTCTTGGCCTGTTCAACAAACTCTTAGAACCATGGGCAGGTGCGGTACTGGCGAAAATTCTGGTGCTGGTGTTCATCATCTTATTCATTCAAAAGCGCCCTCGCGGATTATTCCCGCAGCGCGGTCGAGCAGCAGAGGGGTAACCAGACTATGAATCATGTACTTAAAAATGGTCTGTCACGATCGTTTCTTCTCTCTTCTCTGGCTGGAGACAAAGGCGGGCAACTGACGCTGCTGGCGATTCTGGCTGCGGTAGTGTTCATACCACTGGCGAATGTGCTGCTTCCAGCTGGGCATCCTCTGCATGTGGAAACCTTTACCATTTCACTGCTAGGTAAGTATCTCAGCTACGCCATGTTGGCATTAGCGGTAGATTTAGTGTGGGGTTACCTCGGGATCCTCAGTTTAGGCCACGGTGCTTTCTTTGCGCTGGGCGGTTATGCGATGGGCATGTATCTGATGCGTCAGATTGGCGATCGCGGCGTGTACGCCAACCCTGAATTGCCGGACTTTATGGTATTCCTTAACTGGCAGGAGTTGCCATGGTTCTGGTATGGCTTTGATCAATTCTGGTTTGCCAGCCTGATGGTGGTGCTGGTTCCGGGCGTGCTGGCTTACGTGTTTGGCTATCTGGCGTTTCGTTCACGGGTGTCTGGTGTGTATTTGTCGATCATCACTCAGGCTCTGACTTACGCTCTGATGCTGGCTTTCTTCCGCAATGAAATGGGCTTTGGCGGCAACAATGGCCTCACGGACTTTAAAGATATCCTTGGTTTTAGCTTGCAACAGGACTCAACCCGCATCGCCCTGTTTATCGCAACCGGTATTGCGCTGATTTTCAGCTACCTGCTGTGCCGTTCGATTGTCGCCAGTCGTCTCGGCCGTGTTGCGCTGGCGATCCGTGATACAGAATCTCGCACCCGATTTATGGGGTATGACGTTGATGGCATCAAGCTGTGGGTGTTTGTACTTTCAGCTGTGATTGCGGGTATTGCTGGGGCTTTATACGTTCCTCAGGTCGGTATTATTAACCCCGGTGAATTTGCGCCACTCAACTCTATCGAAGTGGTGGTGTGGGTTGCGTTGGGAGGCCGAGCCACATTGTTTGGTGCGATTGTTGGGGCGCTGCTGATCAACTACGCCAAAAGCTGGTTTACGGTTGAATTTCCCGAAGTCTGGTTATTCGCGCTGGGTGGCTTGTTTGTGCTTTCAACCATGTATTTCCCGAAAGGCTTGATGGGTTTTATCAGCGATAAAGCCGCTTTCTTTACATCGTCCAACAAAAAGGCCAGTCAGCAAACTGACAAGGAGGCACTGGTATGAATGCGTATACTCAACCGGGGCAGATCAGTGAATCAATGCGTGCTCTGACTCGCCGAGATCAGGTCTTTCCTTTTCTAAAGCCCGACAATCACCCCTTGATTGATACTCGCCACAACATCCTGCTCTACGTCGAAGGCGTTAATAAAAGCTTTGATGGTTTTCAGGCAATCAATGATCTGAATTTGTACATTCGTGAAGGTGAGTTGCGCTGCATTATCGGCCCGAATGGGGCAGGCAAGACCACCATGATGGACATTATCACCGGTAAAACCAAACCCGACTCAGGCTCTGTCTGGCTGGGAGCGAGCATCAATTTGTTGAAAATGAACGAAGCACAAATTGCCAACGCTGGAATTGGCCGTAAGTTCCAAAAACCGACCGTCATAGAGTGCCTCAACGTCTGGCAGAACCTCGAGCTGGCGATGTCCGGTGTGCGCTCAGTCTGGGGGACCTACACCGCCAACCTGACTGGCGATCAAAGGGATCAGATTGAGTCGGTACTGAGCCTTATCCACCTTCAAGACAGTGCGAAATCGCTGGCTGGAAACCTTTCTCATGGGCAAAAGCAGTGGCTGGAAATTGGTATGCTGCTCATGCAAAACCCTAAGTTGCTGCTGATTGATGAACCTGTCGCTGGTATGACGCATCAAGAAATGGATCGCACGTCCGAACTGCTTAACTCTCTGGCAGGTAAGCACTCCGTCGTTGTGGTCGAGCACGATATGGACTTTGTCCGTTCCATCGCCAGCCATGTCACTGTGCTCCACCAAGGGCATGTGCTGGCCGAAGGAACCATGGATGAAGTACAGGCGCATCAACAAGTGAAACAGGTTTATTTAGGGGAATAGAATGCTGACGATATCTGGACTGAATCAGTTCTATGGCGAGAGTCACACGCTATGGGATCTGAATATGACCATCCCTGAGGGAAAATGCACCGTGTTGATGGGCCGAAATGGGGTCGGAAAAACAACACTATTGCAGTGCATCATGGGCTTGGTGGCGAGTAAGAGTGGCGATATCACTCTGGAAGGGAATTCATTACTCAATGTGGATGCGGAAATGCGTTCAAGGCTTGGAATCGGCTATGTCCCTCAGGGCAGGCAAATATTCCCTATGCTGACGGTTGAGGAGAATCTTCAGGTTGGTTTGCCCATTAGAGACAAAGGTGATCGGCAGATTCCCGAGTTTATTTATGAGTTGTTTCCGGTTCTTAAGGAGATGCGCCATCGACGAGGTGGTGACTTATCAGGAGGCCAGCAACAGCAGCTTGCGATTGGGCGTGCTTTGGTCATCAACCCACGACTTTTGATCCTCGATGAGCCGACGGAAGGGATACAGCCCAATATCGTGCAGGAAATTGGCGACATTATACGCATGCTTAACGAAAAGCTTGGCCTGACGGTGTTGCTGGTTGAGCAGAAGCTGCCTTTTGCACGCAAAGTGGGTGACCAATTCTGCATTCTCGACCGAGGACGGAATGTTGCTCAGGGTGAAATGGGCCAACTCAATGACACACTGATAAAGGAGTATCTGACAGTATGATGTGTGATCCTGCGGTGGCGTTCGCCATCGAAAACAACAATCAGCGACTGGATAAGCTGATTCAATCTGACACCGAATCTGGCTGGAAAGCGAAACTCAAACTGCTGTTTACGGATCGTGGTGACAAAACCGTGATTCGCGACCGCCAGCAACAAGGACCTTTGGCGATTCAGCGTCCGCTTTACCCTGAAGGTAAGGCTTGCCACACCTATCTATTGCATCCTCCCGGTGGCGTCGTGGGTGGTGACACGTTACGCATTGATACACAAGTTGCGCAAGGGGCACACGCTTTAGTGACGACACCGGGAGCAACGAAGTTTTATCGCTCCGAACAGCGCTACGCGCACCAGCAACAAGTCCTGACTGTCGAAAGTGGTGGATTACTCGAATGGCTGCCACAGGAGAACATTTTCTTCCCTGATGCGCACGCGCGTTTAGACACTCAGATCCACTTAGAAAAGGATGCACAATTTGTGGGCTGGGAGATGCACTGTTTTGGACGTCCTGCACTAAATGAGGGATTTTCCTCAGGGAATTTGGTCGGAAAAACAGAGATTTATCGCCAAGGAAAAAAAATTCTGACCGAGGGGTTAAATATTCGAGGTGGCGATAAGTATATGAAACAAAAAGGCCTTCTCGGATTTCCCATGTCGGGAACGCTTTACATTTCCTCACAGGATGACGATTTTTTCCATTTGGTACAGAGCTTGCTCTCTAACATACAAAGCCAAGTGGGCACAGACAAAATCATCATCGCTGCGACACAGTTAGAAGAGCTGGTGGTGATTCGAGCATTGGGTCACTGGAGTGAAGTGATCCTCAACAGTTTTCAGCTCGTGTGGCAGCAGGCACGTCAGGAATGGACAGGCACTCTCCCACATCCACCGAGGATTTGGGCGACATAAGGACAAACATGGAATTATCACCTCGAGAAAAAGATAAGTTACTGATATTTTGCGCCGGCATGCTGGCGCAAAGTCGCAAAGAAAAAGGTCTCAAACTTAATTACCCCGAATCTGTTGCCTACATCAGCAGCGCCATTCTCGAAGGTGCTCGTGAAGGAAAAAGCGTGTCTGAACTGATGGATTTTGGTCGCACCCTACTTACGGTAGAAGACGTAATGGAAGGAGTGGCCTCAATGATTCCGGATGTGCAGGTAGAAGCGACATTCCCTGACGGCACCAAGCTGGTCACGGTCCACGAGCCGATTGTCTAAGGGGGATATATGGCAGGAACCACCACTCATTCATCCGGCTTTGTGCCCGGTCAGATTGAAACCGCAGCTGGCGAAATTGAGCTCAATGTCGGACGTAAAACCATTCAGGTGAGCGTTGAGAACATTGGCGACCGTCCGGTGCAGATCGGCTCTCACTATCATTTCTACGAAGTCAATGACGCCTTGGTGTTCGATCGAACGCCTTGTCGTGGCTATCGACTCAATATCCCAGCAGGCACTGCGACGCGTTTTGAACCTGGGCAATCTCGCAGCGTCGAACTCGTCGAATACGCAGGCAGCCAGCACGTATACGGCTTTCAGGGCAAAGTCATGGGCAAACTGGATTAGTTGATCGCCTGAACAACGAATAAGCAAACACAAGGATAGGTAATGGCAAGCATTTCCCGACAGGCGTATGCCGAAATGTTTGGGCCAACAGTGGGCGACCGCATGCGTCTCGCGGACACTGAGTTATGGCTTGAAGTAGAAAAGGATTTCACCGTATACGGCGATGAGGTCAAATTCGGTGGTGGTAAAGTGATTCGCGATGGCATGGGCCAGAGTCAGAGACCCAGCGCCGAAACACCCGACTTAGTGATCACCAATGCTGTCATTCTTGATTATTGGGGCATAGTGAAAGCGGATGTCGCGATTAAAAACGGTCGAATTCAGGCGATAGGCAAAGCGGGCAACCCAGATGTTCAGCCGGAAGTGACCATTGTGATTGGTCCCGGAACGGAAGTGTTGGCAGGCGAGGGCTCTATTTTGACCGCAGGCGGTATCGACTCTCACATCCATTTCATCTGTCCGCAACAGATAGAAGAAGCGCTCGCGTCTGGCGTGACGACCATGATAGGTGGCGGGACAGGCCCCAATACCGGAACCAATGCGACGACTTGTACACCGGGGCCGTGGAACATGCATCGTATGCTTGAGTCTCTTGACGAGTTTCCGATGAACTTTGGCTTGCTCGGCAAAGGGAATGCCAGCCAACCAGAAGCCCTGCGTGAACAAGTCGCGGCAGGTGCAGTGGGGCTTAAACTGCATGAAGATTGGGGTACAACACCCGCATCAATTGATACCTGCTTGACGGTCGCCGATGAAATGGATGTGCAGGTTGCGATCCATACCGATACGCTTAACGAGTCTGGTTTTGTTGAGTCGACGCTGGGTGCGATTGGTGATCGTGTTATCCATACCTATCACACCGAGGGTGCCGGTGGTGGCCATGCACCTGACATTATCCGCGCAGCGGGTGAGTCGAACGTCTTGCCATCATCAACCAACCCGACACGCCCATACACGGTTAATACCGTGGATGAACACCTAGATATGCTGATGGTGTGTCATCACCTATCCCCTTCGATTGCTGAAGACGTCGCGTTTGCGGAATCTCGCATTCGCCGCGAGACCATCGCCGCTGAAGACATACTCCATGATCTTGGCGCTTTCTCTATGATTGCGTCGGATTCACAAGCAATGGGCCGAGTTGGTGAAGTGATTACCCGTACATGGCAAACGGCGCACAAGATGAAAGTCCAGCGTGGCAGTTTGGCTGAGGATTCGTCCTACAGCGATAATTTCCGTCTTCGCCGCTATATCGCTAAATACACTATAAATCCGGCGATTACTCACGGAATGGCCCATGAAATTGGTTCGGTCGAAGTGGGTAAGCTAGCGGATTTGGTTCTGTGGAAGCCCGCCTTCTTTGGTGTCAAACCAAGCGTGATTCTCAAAGGTGGCATGATTGCTATGGCGCCAATGGGGGACCCGAATGCGTCGATCCCAACCCCTCAACCGGTTCACTATCGCAGTATGTTTGGCAGTTACGGCAAAGCGAGCCAGAACACATCCATGCTGTTTGTTTCTCAGGAAGCACAACGTGCCGGTATTGCGCAGCAGCTGGGACTCGGCAGTCAGATTGGTGTTGTCAGCCATTGCCGCGATATCAGCAAAGCCGACATGAAACTCAATGACTGGCAGCCAAAGATCGAAGTCGATTCCCAAACTTATCAGGTTCGTGCTGATGGTGAGCTGTTGGTTTGTGGGCCTGCCGACGTGCTACCTATGGCACAACGATATTTTTTGTTTTAACACCATCAATGAGGGAGCGAGATGATTGAGCTAACCGAAATCAATACTGAAATCACAATACAACCCAACGCATTTCTCAGCCTGCCGATCGACAGTCGAATTAAAAGTCGTCTTAAGGTCGAGCTGGATGATGGTCGGGAAGCGGGGCTGTTTCTGCCTCGCGGGCATATTTTACGTGGCGGTGAGCAGCTAAAAAGTCAGTGCGGCATGGTGGTTGAAGTCAAAGCCGCGCCTGAGAAGGTATCGACAGTGTATTGCAGTGATCTGCACCTGCTGACTCGTGTCGCTTATCACCTTGGTAATCGTCATGTACCACTGCAAGTCGAGTTTGGCTGGGTGCGCTATCAGCACGATCATGTTCTGGATGAGATGGTGGAAGGGCTTGGCGCAAATGTCACGACGGAAGAAGCTCCATTTGAACCAGAAAGCGGTGCTTATGGTGGCCGTTCGGGTGGGCACCATCATCACCATTAATCACTAATAAAACGGATTACTTACTACAAAAACGACAAGGAAGTTATTATGAAAAAAACATTTACGTCAGTGCTGCCGCTGCTTCTGATTTCAACACCTGTACTGGCTCATCCGGGGCACGATAGTCATTCTTTTTCTTCAGGCCTGACGCATCCCGTCACAGGCTTTGATCACCTTATTATGCTCGTTGCGTTCGGTATTTTGATTGCTTGTCTTCGCACGTCGGTTAAGCGCCAGATCGGCCTCGTAGCGGCGGCGTTAATGTCTTTGGTTGTGGGGCTGGCAGCAGGGCAGGTGATGGGCGGATTTTCTGCCATGGAGCTTGCTATTGGCGCTTCTCTGTTTGTGGTCAGTGGCGCTATCTGGCAAGCCTTTCACGTTTCTGAGAATGTGATGCGATTGGCTGTCACCTTATGTATTGGGCTGATCTTCTTCCACGGCTACGCCCATGGTGTGGAAGCGGAAGGTGCGGTGTCTGCGTTTGCTGCCGGCATGGTGACCAGCGCAAGTGCATTGATTCTTTTAGGCATGCAGTTTGGCCGAGCGATGTTCAGCCCTTGGTTAGCGGCAGGGGTTGCCGGTGTCAGTGCACTGGTTTTGATTTAATTGAATGATATGGAGCCAACGAAAACGCAATCCGATTTAGCGCTATACCGACTTTTTCAGCTCATCAGCCCTTCCTTACCTATTGGTGGCTTTACCTACTCGCAAGGTCTGGAATGGGCCGTAGAAGCAGGGTGGGTCGACGGACGGCATGCTATGGAGGACTGGCTGGCGAACATGTTGCTTAATAGCGTGGCGACACTGGAGCTGCCCTTGATCGAACAATATATGCAGGCACTTCGAGACGATGACATGGAGAAAATACGCTATTGCAGCGAGCTACTTTATTCCAGTCGGGAAACCCGTGAGCTAAGAGCTGAAGAGCGTCAGCGGGGTCTGGCACTAAAAACGCTGCTCAAGCAACTGGATATTGAGCATGCCTGCTTTCTCAATGAAGAGTTGGAAATGAATCAGCTTTTAGGGCTGTGTATTGCCGCGCAGCACTGGCACATTGATTCGTTGGCCTTGAAGCAAGGCTACCTGTGGAGCTGGGCTGAAAACTTGGTCATGGCAGGCGTGAAACTGGTGCCCTTGGGGCAAACTGACGGACAGCGCGTTTTGATTCACCTCAGCGAGTTGTTTCCCCAAGCGCTGTTGCAAGCCGAGCAGACAGAAGATTGGATGATAGGCAGCTTTACACCTTCGGTATCTATCGCAAGCAGCCTTCACGAAACGCAGTACACGCGGCTGTTTCGCTCATAACGGAATTTAATCAGAGGTTTTAATATGGAAAGTTACAAACAACCACTGCGAGTGGGTATCGGTGGCCCTGTGGGTTCGGGTAAAACGGCACTACTGGAAGTGCTATGTAAAGCGATTCGCGACAAGCTTAATATCGCCGTGGTTACCAACGATATCTACACACAGGAAGACGCTAAGATTCTAACCCGCGCGGAAGCACTCGAACCGGATCGAATTATTGGTGTTGAGACCGGAGGCTGCCCGCATACAGCAATTAGGGAAGACGCTTCCATGAACCTAGCTGCGGTTGAAGAGCTGGCAAAGCGACATAAGAATCTCGATGTTGTGTTTGTCGAAAGTGGTGGTGATAACCTCAGCGCGACGTTTAGCCCTGAATTGGCAGACTTAACTATCTACGTGATTGATGTCGCCGAAGGCGAGAAAATTCCACGTAAAGGCGGCCCGGGTATTACGCGTTCGGATTTATTGGTGATCAATAAAATCGACCTCGCACCTTATGTCGGTGCTTCATTGGAAGTGATGGAGCAAGATACGCAGCGCATGCGTCCAACCAAGCCCTACGTATTCACTAACCTCAAAGAGAGTCAAGGGCTGAATACCATCATCGATTTTATTGTCACACAAGGCATGCTCACTCCTCGCAACTAATCAGTTCAGTTCTTCCCCCAAGAACGTACTGCTCCTGCCGGGCACCTTAGGGTGCCTATTTTTATCGATAAGACTTCCTACCTGAGGCACGTTTTTAATTCAACGAACTCGTGTTGTTGCATAGCGTCTGATAATGTCGCTTAACTTGAGCGCGTCAGTTAACCCATGTTGAGAGGAAGATAATTTGATCGATCTGGTCACCAGTGTGTCGCTTTGGGAGTTAGTGAAGCATGCCGGAACCTGGGTATCTAACCTGAAGCGTGCGAAGCAATCCCGAAAGCTGGAGTCAACCGCTGCGCTGCGTAAGGTAGTGGTTGCGAGTCGAAAAACGGCAATTTACATCAGAAAACAAAAGCAGAATCCTATTCGTGATATCGATGCGGAAGGAGAGCTGTCATTACTCTGGACAGAGCTGAGCTTCGAGCTGAAAGATCTGAAGTTAGATAAGTTGTCGGAGCGCTGTTTTATTAAAGGTAAACAATGGGAGAATCCAGAATTGGCTGATTTGTTCTTGCTAGACAAGAGTGATCATTCACTGGAAAAGATTGAACGTATTGCGACACAATTGCTTGAAGAAATAGAAAAATAAGGAAACACATGGAGTTGATATTCAGAGCGGCGACTGAGGATGATTTAGGCGCTCTCGTTGATATGCTGGCTAATGATCTATTAGGTCAGCAGCGTGAAGATAAGACGCAATTCGGTAGATACCAGATGGCTTTCACTGAGATTAACCGTGACCCAAACAATGAGCTGATCGTTGCTACGTTTGAGCAGCAGGTGGTTGGGATGCTACAACTGACATACATTCCGTACTTAACGCATCAGGGAAGCTGGCGCTGCTTAATTGAAGGGGTACGAGTGGATGAAAACTTTCGCGGTCAGGGGTTAGGTGAGCGTTTGTTTCAGCATGCCATCGAGCTTGCAAAGGAAAGAGATTGCTCCATGGTGCAATTGACCAGCGATAAACAAAGACCCGATGCGCTGCGTTTTTACGAAAAACTGGGCTTTATACCAAGCCATGAGGGCTTCAAACTGAAGCTGTAATCGATTTACTTTTGAAGAATACTCAGATGCAGATATCTATTGTTCAAGCTGAGCAGAGTGATTTACCTCAGTTTTTTGCTTACCTCGAAAATCAACTTGCGGAAAATGGTGTCGATGGCACACCACTTTTTCAGCCACTATCACGTACAAACAGGGCCATTCCGACTCAAACACAGCAAAAGTTTATAGACGGGGTGAGCGTTGAGTTTTCTGACGTTGCATGGAGACAACTTTGGCTAGCGAAAGACGTACAGGGTAAGATTTGTGGCCACATTGACCTTCGACATCATATGGAAGATTATTGCTTTCATCGCGTTTGGCTAGGGATGGGCGTAGAGCGAGAGTGCCGGAAAATGGGATTAGGCAGTCGGCTAATCCAAACCGTGATCGAGTTTTGCCAACGCAACGAGCAGATCGTGTGGCTCGATCTAAATGTGTTATCAGTCAATCTTCCCGCCAAAAATCTTTATCTCAAACACGGCTTTCGAATCGTTGGGGAAATGACGGATTATTATCGAATTGATGAAGAGTCTATTTCTGAACTCACCATGTCGATCAATACTCAGGTAGAGCTCTGCCATTAACATTTTAAAACTTGTCACCTTTACACTGTAAACCAAGGTATGTAATGCAACCCAATATAGAAACAGACAGATTAGTCCTAAGACCCTTTCGTTTGTCAGACAGCGAGAGAGTGGCCCTTTTAGCGGGAGAAAAAGTCATCGCGGAGATGACGGCGAATATACCTCACCCGTACGAATCAAATATGGCAGTGGAATGGATTAAGACTCACGTTCATCACTTTGCTGAGCGAACTGCGGTCGTTTTTGCCATCACGCTTAAAGGGTGTGACGATATTATCGGCGCGGTCAGTTTTCCAACACTCAAAGAAGGTGTTGGCGTTCTTGGTTATTGGCTAGGGACACCCTATTGGGGGAAAGGCATCGCGTTTGAAGCGTCTCAGGCCTTAATTGAGTATGCCAAACAGCACCTGAATCTGGTCGAGGTTGAAGTTCAGCACTTGGTGCATAACCAGCGCTCACAATCTGTGATTAAAAAGCTGGGAATTGAGTATCAGGAACACCAAATGGTTGAGATACACGGCGAAAAACGCGAAGTATATGTATATCGCTCATTGTTATAACTAGATAAGGAAGGTTTTCATGATTAGCCACATTGACCACATTGTTCTTACCGTCTCGGATATTCAAGCCTCGGTTGAGTTTTATCGTCGTGCATTGCAAATGGAAGAAGTCACCTTTGCTGGTGGCCGTAAAGCGCTAAAGTTTGGCAATCAGAAAATTAATCTTCAACTCTTAGGTCAGGAGCCACGTAATCGTGCTCAGGTTGGCTCAGGTGACCTCTGCCTAATCACGCATTGGTCACTGGATGATGTGATTACTCACTTACAACAGCAAGATATTCAGATAGTCGAAGGGCCAGTCGAAAAGTCGGGTGCGACTGGGGTCATTAATTCGGTCTATTTTCTCGACCCAGATAGCAACCTGATTGAAGTCAGTACCTATCAATAAATCACCAATCCTATAAACCCCAAAATTGACGTGTAAGTCTAGGCATAATCAGGCTTCTCGCCGCCCTTTCCCTAATTCCACACTCTTTATAAGGTGGAGTGCTATAAATCCACCTTGGTGTGACATTGATCTCATTTCTATTTCAATTTGATAATTGATTAATCACTTACTACTTTTTTAGATAACTGCCGAAAATCAGAAGGGGCAAGTTTTGAAAAGATTAAAGGTAGTATTTTTAGTTCAGGTTATCGTGGCGCTGACACTTGTCTTGTTGGTCTCTGCATTTATTAAGTATCAGAGTTTTAAGGATAATCTTCATCAAGAATTATTGGTGAGCGTACAAAACACCAGCCAAAGAATGTCGATCAGTTTACCTAAAGCTGTGTGGGATTTTGACTTAGACACCGCCAAGGTTGCGATGGCAGCTGAACTCGATTTACCTGAAATATCGGCCCTTCAGTTAATTGATGCGCAAGAAAGTGAATTATTATTCCTGACGCAGACTGGAGAAGGGGACGAGAAACAGCTGGTTGATGTGACAAATAAAGACGCTTACCCAGTTGAAAACAGTATGAGTACCGCGTTGACGTTTGTTGATTACGGTGAAGAAAACAACGTCGGCCAAGTGATTGTTTATTTTGATACTCATGCGATGGATGCCAAGCTTGCAGATTCATTACGGACCAACATCATCGAGTTGATTGTCCTCGATATCATCATTTCTGTGGTTGTGATAATTGCTCTGTCTATCACGGTACTGAAACCGATCTCCCAGCTAACGGATGTAATCAAAGACTTGGCATCGGGCGATGGTGATTTAACCAATAAGCTTGAACCCGCCAAATATCGAGAGTTCGATGAAATCACTAATGGTATTAATAGCTTTACTGAGTCGTTGAGAGTCATTGTTCAAGATGTCAATCAGTCGTCGGAAGCGCTAGGGGAAAAAGCACAGGCCAATGGCGCAACGGCGCGAACTAATGCCGAAAAACTGGAGTCCCAGAAGCACCAGCTCACCACTGTTGCAGCCGCTGCCACTGAGCTGAATCAATCCGTATCAACCGTGGCTGATACCGCTTCAGAAACCGCAGAACAGGCTCAAACTGCAACGGGTCTGGCTTCAAGCGTTAATGACGCCATTGAAAGTTCTGCGAACGACATCATCAATATGCGTGAAGAGATGAACCACGTGAATGCAGAGATGCACATATTGATTGAAGAAGGCGAGAAAATCACCACTGTACTAAACGTGATTAACGATATTTCAGAGCAGACCAATCTGCTCGCTCTCAATGCCGCTATTGAGGCTGCTCGCGCAGGCGAGCAAGGTAGAGGTTTCGCGGTGGTAGCCGATGAAGTGCGTAATCTGGCAGTAAAAACCAGTGAGTCGACAGAGCAGATCCAGAAAAACATTACCGCGCTAGGAGTTGCAACCAAATCCGTTGAAGATGAACTTACCCGTATTGCGACCTTGCTGGAATCGACCGCAACACGCGTTAGTGAATCTCAAACTTCAGTCGGTGAAGTGCAGACTTTGATCACCATTATTTCAGACCGCAGTGGCCAAATTTCTCAAGCGACGGACGAACAGAGAATGGCTGTTGAAGAAATCAGCCAAGCGATTGTAGAAGCATCGGAAGCGACCAATGATGTGTCGTCAGGTGCCACTCAAAATGCAAAAAGAACGGAAGAAGTGTTGGGCTTAAGCCAAAGCATCGCCAGCCATATGGCTAAGTTCCGCACATAGAGCACCATTGAGAGGGATATGTTATGAGAAATTTTTTGATACTGGCAGTGACCGCCTTGTTCTCCGTGACAGGCTTTACTGCAACCATTACCGCAGCTCAAGACCCATGGGCTCCCTTTGTCCAGAAAGATACCGCTAACCCCGGGGTTTCAGTAGAGATTATTAAAGAAGCCTTCAAAACTCAGGGTCATGAAGTGGATTTCAAAATCATGCCATGGACTCGTGCCCTTAACGAAGTAAAAGGCGGGCGGGTTGACGTGCTGGTGGCGACTTGGTTTACCAATGAGCGCACATCTTTTCTGAATTACAGCGAACCTTATCTGGAAAACTCACTGAAATTTATTATGCGTAAAGGTGAAGGTTTTGAATACAACGGGATGGACAGTTTGTCGGGTAAAACCGTAGGTATTATCCGTAATTACGGCTATGGCGATGAATTTCTTGGTGCGACTAACTTTAAAAAGCCCGAAGCAAATGATCTAGTCGCGAATGCTAAAAAACTGATGGCAAAACGAATCGACTTGACGCTGGAAGATGAGCTTGTCGCTAAGTCTACCTTGTCAGGTGCAGGCATGAATCTCGATGATTTTGAGTTTACCAGTAACGCCCTTTCTGTGAACCCGCTGCATGTGACATCAGGTTTAGCGAACCCAAACA
Source organism: Vibrio sp. RE88 (assembly GCF_013113835.1). Classification (GTDB taxonomy): domain Bacteria; phylum Pseudomonadota; class Gammaproteobacteria; order Enterobacterales; family Vibrionaceae; genus Vibrio. Next base: position 348,362 of record NZ_VTYQ01000001.1, read on the forward strand.
ATGCTGAGTACATAGATGCCTTCAATAAGGGGCTGGCTGAAATTAAGTCTAACGGTACGTTTGATAAGATTCTCGCCAAGTATGGGATTAAGTAACACTTAGTAAATAATAAAAAGCCTCAGCATTTGCTGAGGCTTTTTTGCTTTAGTCACCTAGAGGTTGTCTATCAAGGCCGCCACGATAAGAATCAAGCGCCAGCTTCAGGCGGCGCAGTTTGTCTCGTGAACGGCGTTTGTGATTGACGGCCAGAGCCATAGAGATCACATCAACCAGTGCCAGCATGGCGTAGCGTGATGCTGAAGGTTTGTAGATAAAGTCAGTTTCTTTGTGCTCGATAGGCAGCGTCAGATCGGCAATCTCGGACAGTGGCGAGTCAGCGGGTGTAATCGCAATGACTTTAACGCCATATTCTTTGGCCAGCTCTGCCGTTTCAATGATGGTTGGTGTGTAGCCTGTTGCTGAGAGCATCACCAATACATCGTTGTTATCTGCAGTGGCGGCGATCATACGTGACAACAGGCCGTCATTGTATGCAACTACAGGGTAGCCTAATCGGAACAGTCTGTGTTGCATCTCCTGCGATGCAATCGTGGAGCCGCCACCCATACCAATGGTAATCACTTGGCGTGCGTTGTGCAGCCAGCCAACCGCAGTGTCGATATCCTGCTCATTGATTAGGTTGCGGTTGACGTCCAGTGATTGCTTGATCGACTCGTAAATACCCTGATAACCACTTTGATCCGGCGGTTCAAGAATAAAGCGTTGTCCGACGGTCAGAGTCTGAGCCAGCTTGATCTTCATATCACGAACGTTTTTGCAGCCCACGGCTTTGGCGAAGCGGGTGATGGTCGCTTCACTGACTTCTGCATTTTCTGCCAGTTCGGTGATGCTCGCATTGGCCGCGCTCTGGATATCATCCATGATCAGTTTGGCGACTTTCTTTTCAGCGTCACGAAGGGCGCTAAATCGTTCTGTAATTCGAGAAATAATATCGACTTCTAAGCTCAAAACGTCTTCCTGTTCAATGATGGCGGCGAGTCAGTTGGCCGCCATTTGATTTGTGCCACAGTATACCTGAAATAGGGTTAAAAGCGTGTGTTGACCCAATGTGTCACGTTGAACTCATCATCACACACCGCAATAGCACGCCACTTGTCGAACGTCAGGCATGGGTGAGAAGTAGAAAAGGCAATCACATCACCCACGTCCAGTTCACTGCTGGCATCGACTTCGATAAAGGCATGCTGATCCATAACTGCGGTGGTTACTGCACCTGAAACCGAAATTGCTTGCCCATCGCGATAGGCACGTTCAGGAATCGGTAAACCAGCATCAAAAGCGACATCCCGTTTGCCAATGCCTGCCACCAGTTTGGTTGGCTCAGGTCGTGAAATAACATACGCCCACACTTCAAGCGCCGATTCGAGATCACCACCCAGCTCGCAGGCCATGCCTTGATTGGACTGGGCGCGTTGCATGACTTTGTTTTGAGCATCGAGGTAGATACCGGTGTCGTGGATGACGTAGCAGCCCGGGCGAATCACGGCATCAAACTCTTTACGGTGGGAAAAGCACTCGGATACCACGTCATACCAGGCGGAGCCTGCGCCAGTGACCAGAGGTTTACCATCGATTAGATGATCTTGTTGCAATTGCTTGGTGAGATGAAGGGTGTGGCCGAGAAAATCTCGAATGTCCTGCTCAGCATTGTCGCCGTGAATCACGCCTTCATAGACTTCAATACCACGCAGGGAAAGATGTGACTGTTGGTGAATCAACTGAGCGAGCTCGGCAACTTGCTGCTGACTGCGACAGCCACATCGGCCTCCTTCTACGCCAAATTCAATCAGCACATTGAGTGGTTGCTGATGCTCTGAAAAGAAGGCTTCTAGTGCCAGCACATTACGCGTGGAGTCCACACAGCAGTAGAAGTTGACATCGTTGTTTTGTAGCAAGCTAACGATCACGTCCATGTTGGCTTTACCCACCAATTGATTGGCCATGATGACATTCTTCGCGCCCGCTGCAACGGCAATTTCTGCTTGAGCCGGTGTCGCTACGGTAATGCCCCAAGCACCATTGTTGAGCTGCTGAGAGAAGAAATCCGGTGTCATGGTGGTCTTGCCATGTGGGCACAGTTTCACTCCGTGTTGCAGCGCAAACTTTTGCATCCAATTGAGATTGTTTTGCAGTGAAGAGGCTTTGATCACCGCTGCAGGCAAAGTGATCTCTTCGTTGATCAAACTGTGTAAACCGTCGTCATTGCAGGCGACGGGCTGGGCTTTTTCGCCGTAACCTGGCGTTGCCGTTTCTTGTTTTTGATAGTTTGTATCACATTTCTGAGTATCAGTTATCATGGGTTGCTCACTTCTAACACGTCTTAAGTTGTTGATATTTAATGTTTGATTCTATCTAGAATAAACAATATGTTAGAAACTATCAAACAAAGAAAAACTTTTTGTGTGTTTTGTCACTGATTCTAATGTGTGAATTATTAATATGGAGTCATGAAAACGACGGACGAAGAGAGTGAAAAGTTGTTCGATACCATTATCAAAAGTGTAGAAGTCTTTGACGGTACGGGCGCCAAGCCATTTATTGCCGATGTGGCTATTCGTCAGGATCGAATTGAACAAGTCGGTCAGCTCGACAGTACAGCGGCTCACTGTGTCATTGATGGTTCAGGCCTTGCTCTGGCTCCGGGGTTTATTGATGTCCATACCCATGATGATACCAATGTGATTCGCTACCCGGACTGCTTGCCAAAGATCAGCCAAGGCGTAACGACAGTGATCGTTGGCAATTGTGGTATTAGTGCCAGCCCAACCGTATTGGCGGGTGATCCGCCCGATCCAATGAACTTATTGGGTAAGCAGGAAGATTTTAAATACCCGACGTTTGCCACTTATGCCAAAGCGGTGGAAGACGCTCATCCAGCGGTCAACGTTGCCGCCTTGGTTGGTCATACGACATTGCGCAACAACGTGATGGATGATCTACAGCGCACCGCAACCGATAGTGAAATTGCTCAGATGCGTGCTGCGTTAGATCAGGCAATGGCAGAAGGTGCACTCGGTCTGAGTTCGGGTCTCGCATATGCCAGCGCCAAGCAGTCGACTGCAGATGAAGTGATGCGATTGGCGCAGATTCTCGGTCAGCATGGCGGTATTTACACCACGCATATGCGTACCGAGTTTGAAGAAATTCTCAGTGCGATGGAAGAAGCGTTCGAGACCGGTCAGTACGCTAAGGTGCCAGTGGTTATCTCCCACCTTAAGTGCGCCGGAGCTGGGAACTGGGGGCGTACTGTTGAGGTACTGGATTTGATGGACAAGGTGTCTCAGCAGCAAGATGTGTCTTGCGACTGCTATCCGTATTCCGCCAGCTCTTCCACGCTGGATCTCAAACAGGTGACTGATGAGATTGATATTTTCATTACCTGGTCTGAAACTAAGCCCGAGCATGCGGGAAAAATGCTGAAAGACATTGCTGACGAAATGGCGTTGCCGTTACTCGAAGCCGCCAAAGCGATTCAACCAGCAGGTGCGGTTTATCACTGCATGGATGAAGAAGATGTCAAACGTGTCCTTAAGTACAAGTTGACCATGGTTGGTTCGGATGGTTTGCCAAACGATCCGCACCCGCACCCAAGGTTGTGGGGCACGTTCCCTAAAGTTCTTGGTCATTATTGCCGTGAAGAAGCTTTATTTTCGCTAGCGGAAGCGATCCACAAAATGACAGGCATGTCGGCACGCCGATATAACCTAAAAAATCGCGGGGAAATAAAACCAGGCGCATTTGCAGATTTGGTTTTATTTAACCCTGACACGATAAAAGATACCGCTACATTTGAAAATCCTATTTCAGTAGCAGAAGGAATTGAATCGGTATTTGTTAATGGTGAATTGTCTTATTTAAAAGGCGAAGTCACTGAAAATAGAAACGGCGTATTTATTTATAGAAATTAAATACCTGAAAACAAACTAAATATATAAATCAGAAGTAATAGATTTAAAACTGGAGAATATTATGTCAATTAAACGATATGGTGTAGAAGGCGGTGTCGGTACTGGTGGTCAACATCTACCATTTGCCCGTGCAACAGAAGCTGGCGGTTTCCTTTACGTTTCAGGCCAGACACCTATGGTTGATGGCGAAGTGGTTGAAGGCGGTATCGTTGACCAGTCACGTCTAGCGATTCAGAACTGTGCCGATATCATGGAAGAAGCAGGCTACGGCCTAGAAGATGTTGTACATGTGAAGGTCGTGTTGACAGACTCGCGTTACTTCCAGTCTTTTAACAAAGTATTTAAAGAGTTCTTCGGTGCAAATCCTCCAGCACGCATCTGTATGGTGTGTGACTTGGTGGTGGACGTAAAAGTCGAAGTGGACGTGACTTGTTATCGCGAAGACCGCCGATAAACGTCACAAAACTCTATTAAGAGTGCTGGGAAATATTTATTCCCTGTTAATATCTTCTTGGCACTCTCTCCCTACAAATATAATTCTAATTAGTAGTGCTAGTAATTGCATTTAATATGCAAATAAAATAACAAGATAATAATTGTATTTATTATTCTTAATTAAAAACTGCTGGAATTATATCACTCTGAAAGATGGACTTTGATATTGAGAGGTGTTCAATGAATAGCACACTTTTTCTTACTGGCTTCGGTGCATATGTCGTATTTCTGATTTGGTTAGGATGGTTTGTTTCCCGTAACCAAAAATCAGGTGAAGACTTTTTATTAGGCGGACGCGGCTTACCTCTGTTTTTAGTATTAGGTACTACCGTTGCCACTATGGTGGGCACTGGCTCCAGTATGGGCGCTGTTGGTTTTGGTTACGCTAACGGCTGGGCGGGTGCGCTCTATGGTATCGGTGGTGCGATTGGTATTTTGTTACTGGCACTGTGGTTTGCGCCAGTGCGTAAACTGAACTTCATGACCATGAGTGAAGAGCTGGCTTATTACGTGGGTGCAAATCGCATCGTCAAGAACGTTGTTGGCCTACTGATCTTCATTGCTTCAATCGGCTGGCTTGGCGCTCACATCTTGGGTGGTGGTATGTATCTGGCGTGGATCGCGGATATTGACCTCAACACTGCTAAGATCATCATTGCTGCTGCCTTTACCATTTATGTTGTGATCGGCGGTTACACCGCTGTGGTATGGACCGACACCATTCAGGCAATCATTTTGTTTGTTGGCTTTATCCTGATGGCAGTGCTGTCTGTGCAACACATTGGTGGTCTTGAGAATCTGTATTCGGCAATGGATCCAGCGACGACCAGCTTCCTAGCGATTGAAAAGCTTGGCGTGGTGCCTGCGCTATCACTGGCCGTGGTGATTGGTGTCGGCGTACTGGCAACACCATCGTTCCGTCAGCGTATCTACTCAGGTAAAGATGTGTCGACTATCCGTCGTTCATTCGTCGGCTCTGGCATTCTGTACTTATTCTTCTCAATCATCCCTGCTGTTATTGGTATGGCCGCTCACGCGATTGACCCAACGCTGGATAATCCGAACTTCTCCTTCCCTTACGTGGCAGCAACTGTGCTTCCTGTAGGTGTTGGCCTGATTGTTCTGATTGCGGGTTTATCTGCGACCATGTCGAGTGCAAGTTCGGACGCGATTGCTGGTGTCTCTATCCTGCTGCGTGATGTCTATGTGATGTTCACGGGCCGAGTACCAAACAAAGAGTCAATGCTGAACTACTCACGTCTGGCATTGGTGGTTGTAATTGGTTTCGCTCTGCTGTTTGCCCTGACCTCGAACGACATCATTGGCTACATCACTAAGATGATCTCTACCGTCATGTCGGGCATGTTTGTCTGCGGTATGTTGGGTCGTTTCTGGAAGCGTTACAACTGGCAGGGTGCCCTCGCAACATTACTTGGTGCGTCGGTAGCGTCTTTCACTGTGATGCTAAGTGCTGACCTGACCGCTTACTGGGGTAACCCTGTGATCCCTTCTTGTGCGGTTGCGCTGTTTGCCGGTGTGGTTGTTAGCCTGATGACACCAGCAAATAAGGTATCACCAGAAATGGCTCGCGCGATTCTTGATGACGAGCGTGCGCTGATGGAAATGGAACTGTCAGAAGACGGCGTACTAAAAGACGACGAATCTCTGAAAAACCGCAATCCAGCGGAAAGTGCCTAATCCTTTCTAAACGGCGGCGGTCTACTCTGACTGCCGCCCCTAATTCACAGGTCGAGTATTCATGACACAAGTTTCTCAACCCCATATCGCCTTTTTCGGTGAGTGCATGATTGAGCTGAGCGGCGAACCTCTGCGCAAAGGGTTTGGCGGCGATACGCTCAATACTGCGTTGTACCTGGCGCGCTTAACCGCGCAAGCCGGACTATCCGTTTCTTACGCTACCGGGCTGGGTGAAGACAAGTTATCTCAGCAGCTATTATCGGCTTGGCAACAAGAAGGCATTCAAACCGATTTGGTGGAGTGCTTTGCAAACAAATTGCCTGGTCTGTACATGGTGGAAACCGATGCAACGGGTGAACGCAGTTTTATGTACTGGCGCGATAGCGCTGCCGTGAAAGGCTATTTCGCGACTGAGTCTGCCAACAAACTTGAACAGGCGATGATGCGGGAAGAGGTGCAATACGTGTATCTCAGTGGTATCAGCCTCGCCATTCTTGATGACGCGAGTAAAGAACGCCTGATTCAGGAGTTAAAGGGCTTTGCTCTGCGTGGTGGCAAAGTCATCTTCGATAACAACTTCCGCCCTCAACTGTGGAGCGCGGAACAGGCAAGGCATTGGTATGGTCTGCTATTGCCATTGGTTGATATTGCTCTCATCACGGAAGACGACGATCAGTGTGTCTGGGGTGACGAAGAAAGTGTCGAGCAACGTTGTCAGCGCTTTGGTTGTAGAGAAGTGGTGATCAAGCGAGGCAGTGAGCCTTGCCAGATTATCCGTTTTGATGCAGCGCAGCCTGAGCGTAGTACGGTCGGTGCGGAACGTGTCGCTCATGTCGTCGATACTTGTGCCGCTGGCGACTCTTTTGCCGCGGGCTATCTTGCAGGCAGGTTAACGGGTCAAACGCCCGAAGCCTCCGCGACATTAGGCCATCAACTGGCCGCGACTGTTATTCAATATTCTGGCGCCATCATTCCTCGCGAAGCGATGGCCCATCTGACTCAATAAAATTTTTTGGTAAGCAACATGACTATCGAAATGATCAACAAACTTAAACAATTCAAAGTAATCCCAGTGATTCAAATCAACAGCGTTGAGCAAGCTATTCCGCTTGCCAAAGTGTTGGTTGAAAACGGTCTGCCAGTGGCGGAAGTGACCTTCAGAACAGAAGCGGCCGCAGATGCGATCAAGGCCATGCGCGAAGCTTACCCTGAAATGTGCATCGGCGCGGGCACGGTGCTGAACGCAGAGCAAATCGAACAGGCACAACAAGCGGGCGCAGAATTTGTTGTAGCACCGGGTCTGAACCCGAACACGGTACGTCGCTGTCAGGAAGTTGGCATGCCAATCGTGCCGGGTGTTAACAGCCCGAGTCAGGTTGAGCAAGCGTTAGAACTTGGCCTGAATTTCCTTAAGTTCTTCCCAGCAGAAGCGTCTGGCGGTGTCGCGATGGTTAAGTCGTTACTGGCGCCGTACGTGGATGTCAGCCTGATGCCAACAGGTGGGATCGGAAAGGGTAATGTGAACGACTACCTAGCGATCGAGCGCGTTGTTTGTTGTGGTGGCACCTGGATGGTCGCACCAAAGCTGATTGAGAACGAACAATGGGAAGAAATTGGTCAACTGGTTCGTGAAGCGGTCGCGCACGTAGCGTGATATGAATCGAAAACAATAACGAATAAAAGCAAACAGTGGGTGAATACGGATGAAGAAAGCTACATTAGCACTGGTTATTTCTGGTTTAATGGCGGCCCCTATGACAATGGCTATGGCTCCAAACACAGACCTTAATCTGATGCCTTATCCTCAAACAGTGGAATTGGGTGAGGGCAAGGTCGCAATCGACAAATCTTTCAGCATTTACATCAAAGGCTATGATTCTGAACGTGTTCAGTTCAACGCCAAACGAACGGTGGATCGCCTCTATCGTCAGACGGGTTTGCCAATGCTCCACTGGCAGGCTGAATCGGAAGACAAGGCTACCTTAGTGATCGATATCAGTAAGGCACCGAAAGACGAAGTACAGAACGCTGAGAGTGATGAGTCCTACCAGCTGTCGATCAAAGATGGCCAAATCCGTATTGACTCCGAGCGCCCGTATGGTGCTCTGCATGGTCTGGAGACGTTTCTACAACTGGTGACCACAGATGCTTCCGGTTACTTTGTACCGAATGTAGAGATCGAGGATGAACCGCGCTTCAAATGGCGTGGTGTCTCTTACGATACTGCGCGTCACTTTATTGAATTGGACGTGATTCTGCGTCAACTTGATGCAATGGCATCCGCGAAGATGAACGTATTCCACTGGCATATCTGGGATGACCAAGGGATTCGCATTCAGCTCGATAACTACCAGAAACTGTGGCAAGAGACGGCTGATGGTGATTACTACACCAAAGACGAAATCCGTTATGTGGTGAATTACGCGCGCAACCTTGGTATTCGTGTCATTCCTGAAATTTCCCTGCCGGGTCATGCTTCTGCTGTCGCGCATGCCTATCCTGAACTTATGTCTGGCCTTGGTGAGCAATCCTACCCGCAGCAACGTGGCTGGGGTGTGTTTGAACCGCTGATGGATCCAACCAACCCAGAGCTGTACAAGATGTTGGCCAGTGTATTCGATGAAGTGGTTGAACTGTTCCCAGACGAGTATTTCCACATCGGTGGTGATGAGCCGGATTATAAACAGTGGCAAGAAAACCCACGCATTCAGCAGTTTATCACTGATAACGAGCTGGATGGTGAGCGTGGCCTGCAATCTTACCTCAACACCAAAGTTGAAAAGATGCTTGAAGAGCGTGGTAAGAAGATGACGGGCTGGGATGAGATCTGGCATAAAGATCTGCCTACATCGATTGTCATCCAGAGCTGGCGTGGTCACGACAGCATTGGCCGCGCGGCGAAGCAGGGCTATCAGGGTGTGCTTTCGACAGGTTACTATCTGGATCAACCACAACCGACCAGCTACCACTATCGCAATGACCCAATGCCAAGCGGCATCACCGTTGACGACAAGTTACATCAAGGTGAAAAGTTTGCCACCTACGACTGGGTTAAACCACGTAATAAGGGCGGTCCGCGTAAGGGTAACCTGACCATTATTGAAGCGGCAGACGGTTCATTCAGAGCCTTTACCGACTACAACAGCAAATCACGTCAGGAAGTGCATATTCTTGAATACGTCCCGGGTGTTAAATTCCGTGGTCACTTCGATAACTTTATGTCGTACACCGAGTTCAACTATGAGTTTGCAGGCGGCAAGCTTAAAGAGGGCAGCTACCAGTTGATTGGTAACGTGCGCTGGCCTGCAACGGGTGAGCTAGTGGCAAGTAGCGACGTGAAAGGCAGCGTGATTCCTGCTCCAAACGGCGGCTATCCCGCAGTACTAGAAGGTGATGAGAAGGATCTGATTTTAGGTGGTGAGATTACCGTCTGGGGTGAGAATCTGGATTCAACCACCATCGAACATCGACTGTGGCCTCGTAGCTATGCGATTGCAGAGCGTCTTTGGTCTAGTCAGGAGCTGACTGATGAGCGCAGCATGTATCAGCGCATGAAAGTGATGGATACTTGGTCTGAAATATCGCTGGGCCTTCGTCATCACGCGGATGCCAACATGATGCTCAAGCGTCTGGCAAATGGTGCTGATGTTGCACCGTTGCAAACGTTGTCGAACTACATCGAACCCGCACAGTACTACGCTCGTCATTGGGAGAAGTGGATCTCCACACCAAACAAAGGTGACTTGTACAACAAGTACGAGCGTCTAAATCGTTTTGCGGATGCGCTACCAATGGAAAGCCTCACGGTGTATGAGATGAACGATTTGGTTGAAGCTTTCGCCAAAGGGGACACTCTTGCACTGGATAAGTTGGCGCTTCATTACCAGACTGCCAAGCTTGCGGCGCAGCAGGCAAAACCGATTTTTGCTGCCAATGTGGCATCAGTGGATACCGTGGTGGTGTCAGACGCGACAGTGCGAGTTTCTGAGTTAGCTCTGACTTTGATAGAAGCAGCAAAGCAAGGACAAACACTGCGTGCGAGTGATGTAGCTGAATATCAACGCATCATCGATGATAACGCCATTATTCTTGATGAAACCATTGTGGCGATTGTCAAACCGACCGAGATGTTACTTCACAAACTGGCCAACTAATTGACTTTTGGCATTGCCGTCAACGTGTGTTGGCGGCAATGTATTAAGAGTCTAATGTTTTATTTATCTGGTCAATAATGAAAGCAAGTAATCACTTACATTTTTATGTTGGTACCTATACCGACGATCCCAGTCAGAGCCAGGGTATTGCTCAAGTGAGTCTAAACACCTCTTCGGGGGAACTGACGCGACTTGATGATGCCATGGTGATACGCAATCCCTCTTACCTCACTCATACTTCCTCTGGTCTTTATACATTTTCTGAAGTTTCCCGCTCCGACAGCACTGCTTTGGTGTTTCAGTCGGATGCTCGCTCTGGCGTGTTGGCCATTGAAGGTGACTACCCTTGTCATATTGATGTGGATTGCCAGCAGCGATATGTGGCGGTGGCCAATTATGGTTCCGGAAATGTGAATGTCTACGTGCTGGATGGCGATGGAAAGCCGCTCAAACTCGTCGCGGACCTGTTTGTGGATGGTAAAGGCGCGAACAGTGAGCGTCAGCAATCGCCGCATGCTCATCAGGTGCAGTTTTTAAATCACACACCTCAGTTGGCTGTGGTCGATTTGGGTAGTGATTCGCTGCATCTCTATGACATTGATACACAAAGTGACCACTTCCAACTTCATCAAACCGTGTCACTGCCTCCCGGCTGTGGCCCTAGGCATCTGGTGATGAATGGTGATGAAGACATGGCTTACGTTGTATGCGAGCTAGCGGAAACGCTGATTACGCTGACTAAGGAAGGTAGCCACTGGCGTATGGTAGACCAGTGTGACTTACTGCCCGGTCAGCCAAAAGGAGAGGCTGCCGCAGCGATCAAGCTGTCCTGTGATGAGCGCTTTATCTACGTTTCTTGTCGTCAGCAGAATGCGATTAGCATTTTCGAGCTAGTGGATGGATTACCTTCGTGGTTAGCGGCACAAGATTGTCAGGGCCAATTTCCGCGAGACTTTACGTTATCATCTGATGGCAACTGGCTAATTGTCGCCAATCAACATTCTAATAATCTCGCTAGTTACCTACGTTGCCAATCAACAGGTCTCCTCAGCCCGGCAAACTACCAGTGCCAAATTGATGCACCTGTTTGTCTGATTGAGCACTAATATTGAGAATCAAATGAAACAAGTACACCGAATTAACCCGACCAAACGTTGGTCCGACGTGACCGTATTTAACGGTATCGCGCATTTTGTCGAAGTGGCAGAGGGCGATACTTCTGCAGACATGCAAGGTCAGGTTCAGCAGATCTTCGCTCAGGCAGAGCAGATGCTCAGCAGCGTCGACAGTGATAAGTCCCGCATCTTATCAGTCACCATATATGTGACTGATTTTGCTCATTTTGATGCGTTAAACCAAGAGTGGGATAATTGGTTTCCGCCAGGAGCAGCACCGAGCCGTGCATGTGTAAAAGTCGAACTGGCGAATCCCGATCTCTTGGTCGAAATGGTGTTTGTTGCTGCGGCTGGAGAACGCTTTCAGTAGCTTTTCGCCCACTTCATTTTCATCTCCAATCCCCGTCCTATGATGGGGATTTTTTTACCTTCTCTGCTTGGCGCGCAGTCGCATTGCTCATCATAACGTCGATAAGGTCATAATGATTTCATTTATGAATGCATTGGCGTTGCTGATGATTTTTGTTGTGAATACCCATCAAAAACTACGTGAATTCCTTAACGTGATCAATGTCACATTTATCTATCTGTAGATCGATCTGTTTAGCCAGTTAAACGCGCGCAAATGACTTATTGCTCAATTGAACTGTTAATCGGCAGCTATCCCTTATATTTCATGGCTTTCTTATGTGGCACGTCAATGGCGTTGTGGGCGATAAGTGGCTGTTCACCAATACGTCAATTTCATTAATGGAAGGTTAGTTTCCAAGTTCGACAGATGAGCTTCAATTTCGATCTAAGCATAATGCGCAGAATGTAACATTGTATTTCGAAGTGTAACAATTAAACCATATAAGCAGCATGGTTTTTAACCGGATTGCTTGTTTGATAACCCCACACTTTGCTTTGCGATGCTGCACATGCTCAACACATAAACATTCTAATGACTATAACAACCGGCCTTCAGGCATTGCCCTGCAACCGGACAAACATCGAGAAAGTTAATGGAAGCCTCAAGATATAAACGCATCTTGTCGAGGGGAAGTTTGGTGACCGCCATTCTGCTGCTCTCAGGATGTAATTCTGCTTTGCTTGACCCGAAAGGTGCTATTGGTGTCCAGGAAAAAGAGCTGATTATTACCGCTCTTTTGCTGATGTTGATCGTTGTGATCCCAGTGATTCTGATGACGATTTACTTCGCCTACCGATACCGCGCAACTAACACCGACGAAGAGTACGCGCCTGAATGGGCTCACTCGACCAAGATCGAAGTGGTGGTATGGACGATTCCTATCATCATCATCGCGATTCTTGCCACCATTACATGGCGTTCAACGCACGAACTGGAGCCGTCTAAGCCTCTGGTGAGTGATGTGAAACCCATGACGATTGAAGTGGTGTCACTCGACTGGAAATGGTTGTTCATCTATCCGGAAGAACACATTGCAACGGTTAACTACGTTGCGTTTCCGAAAGATGTCCCGGTCAATTTCAAACTGACGTCAGACAACATTATGAACGCGTTCTTTATCCCACGCCTTGGGACACAGATCTACGCGATGCCGGGCATGGTGACCAAGCTGAACCTGATTGCTAACCATGAAGGCGATTACAAAGGCTTTGCTTCAAACTACAGCGGAAAAGGTTTCTCGCAGATGAAGTTTACTGCGTCCGCTATGCCTGATCGCGCGGCATTCCTGAACTGGGTGCAGAAGGTGAAAGCCAGCCCAGATCGCATCGAAGACTGGGAGCAATTCCGCTCGCTGGCAGCACCAAGTGTCGCTGAGCCAGTCACGCTGTTCTCCAGTGTGCCACCGTTTTTGTTTACTGATGTCGTGACCCAGCATCCTGGTTCAATGAACTGTTTGCCTGAAAACCAAGGACAATCGTAATGTTTGGAAGATTAACTCTCGATTCAATTCCATACCACGAACCCATCATCGTCATCACCTTAGCGATTGTCGCTTTGGTTGGTTTGGCAGTGGTTGTCGCGGTGACCAAAGCAGGGAAATGGCAGTACCTGTGGAACGAGTGGTTTACGTCAGTAGACCACAAAAAACTCGGCTTTATGTACATCGCAGTTGCGATGGTGATGCTTGTGCGCGGATTTGCCGACGCCGTCATGATGCGCAGTCAGCAGTTGCTGTCTTCTGCGGGTGAAGCGGGTTACCTGCCGCCTCATCACTATGACCAGATCTTCACCGCGCACGGCGTGATCATGATTTTCTTCGTCGCGATGCCTCTGGTTATCGGTCTGATGAACATCATTGTTCCGTTGCAGATTGGTGCTCGTGATGTTGCCTTCCCGTATCTGAACAACCTCAGTTTCTGGTTGTTTATTGTTGGTGTCATTCTGACCAATATGTCGCTAGGCTTAGGTGAATTTGGTCGTACTGGCTGGTTAGCGTATCCGCCTCTGTCGGGTATTGATGCTAGCCCAGGAGTTGGGGTCGATTATTGGATATGGGCCTTGCAGATATCCGGTGTCGGTACCACGCTGACGGGTGTGAACTTCTTCGCCACTATCCTGCGTATGCGCACTCCGTCTATGCCAATGATGAAGATGCCAGTTTTCACTTGGGCGTCTCTATGTGCCAACATCCTTATCATCATTTCGTTCCCAATCCTGACAGTGACGATTGCATTGCTGACACTGGATCGATACCTCGGATTCCATTTCTTCACCAATGATCTTGGCGGCAACGTGATGATGTACGTCAACTTGATTTGGGCATGGGGCCACCCAGAGGTGTACATCCTGATCCTGCCAATTTTTGGTGTGTTCTCGGAAGTGACCGCGACCTTCTCTCGCAAGAAATTGTTTGGTTACACCTCGTTGGTATGGGCAACGGTTGTGATTACCATTCTGGCGTTTGTCGTATGGCTGCACCACTTCTTCACTATGGGGTCGGGTGCGAACGTTAACGCCTTCTTCGGTATTGCAACCATGATCATTTCCATCCCAACCGGGGTGAAGATTTTCAACTGGTTGTTCACCATGTACAAAGGCCGCATTCGCTTTACTACCCCAATGATGTGGACGGTGGGCTTCCTGATCACCTTCTCAGTCGGTGGTATGACTGGCGTACTGATGGCGGTTCCGGGTGCTGACTTTGTTCTTCACAACTCAGTATTCCTGATCGCGCACTTCCATAACGTCATCATCGGTGGTGTGGTGTTTGGTTGCTTTGCGGCAATCACTTACTGGTTCCCGAAAGCGACTGGCTTCACGATGAACGAAGCGTGGGGCAAGCGTGCATTCTATCTTTGGATTGTCGGCTTCCTGATGGCTTTCCTACCACTGTACGCACTGGGCTTTATGGGCATGACTCGTCGCTTGAGCCAAGACATTAACCCAGAGTACTTCCCTCTGCTGGCTGTTGCTGCGGCAGGTACTGCTGTGATTGCGATGGGCGTGGTATGCCAGTTCATCCAGATTTACGTCAGTATCCGTGATCGCGAACAGAATCGTGATCTGACAGGTGACCCATGGGGTGGCCGTACGTTTGAGTGGGCGACGTCTTCGCCTCCGCCGTTTTACAACTTCGCGCATTTACCAAAAGGCGACGAGCTGGATGCATTCTGGTACCAGAAGCAGAGCGGTGAGTTTGACCCAACCAAAGAAGTGGAATACGAGCGCATCCATATGCCAAAAAACACGCCGACAGGTATTTATGTGTCTGCTTGGGCACTGGTGTTTGGTTTTGCGATGATTTGGTACATCTGGTGGCTGGCAGCAGCGAGTTTCGTCGGCATCATCGTGACCTGTATCCAACACAGCTACAACGATGACGTGGACTATTACGTTGAAGTCGAAGAGATAAAAGCGATTGAAGCTGAGCGCCGTGCTCAGTTTGAAGAAGCAAATAAAAAACCTGTGCAAGATGATAATAAGAAAGACGATCTGGAGGTGACGTATGCAAGCTAACATCGCGTCTCACGCTCATGATCACCACGATACCAGCGGCAACAAGCTGTTCGGTTTCTGGGTTTACCTGATGAGTGACTGCGTACTGTTTGCGACCCTGTTTGCGACTTACGCAGTACTAGAAAGCGGCTCGATTAGCGGGCCGACAGGTAAAGATATTTTCGAACTGCCATTTGTGTTCGTTGAAACCATGCTGCTGCTGTTCAGTAGTATCACGTTTGGCTTTGGCATGATTGCGATGAAACGCAAAGATGTCGCGGGTTTAAAGCGTTGGTTGCAAGTGACTTTCTTGCTTGGGCTTGGCTTTATCGGCATGGAAGTGTACGAGTTCCATCACTTGATTGCTGAGGGCTACGGCCCACAGGCGAGCGCATTTCTTTCTGCGTTCTTCACGCTGGTGGGTACTCACGGCCTGCACGTGACGTTTGGTCTTATCTGGCTGGCGGTGTGCTATCAGCAACTGTCGACGAAAGGTCTTAACGACAATATGGCGATGCGCTTTAACTGCCTGAGCCTGTTCTGGCACTTCCTAGACATTGTTTGGATCTGTGTCTTCACCATCGTTTACTTGTTGGGGGTAATGTAATGGATCAACATCTGGAAACGGGTGCGTCGGATTACGTTAAAGGTTTCGTTGCATCTCTGATTTTGACCGTGATTCCGTTCTACTTTGTGTGGACGCAATCGCTGCCTGATACGACGACATATGTTCTTCTGTTTGGCTGTGCTTTGGTGCAAATCTTTGTGCACTTTAAGTACTTCCTGCATATGGAAGTAAAAACCTCCGATGGTCGCTGGAACCTAGTGTCACTGATGTTTACAGCCATCGTTGTCTTGATTCTTATCGCTGGCTCGGTGTGGATCATCTACAACATGAACGTCAACATGAAGCTGTAGGCCAGAGTATGCTGAAAAGTTATTTGTCTATTACCAAACCGGGCATCATTTTCGGCAACCTGATATCTGTTGCAGCGGGGTTTTTCCTTGCCGCAAAAACAGAGCACGCAAGTCTGAACTTGTTACTGGCGACACTCGCTGGTGTCGGGCTTGTGATTGCTTCAGGCTGCGTAGTGAACAACATCTTTGACCGAGACATCGACCAAAAGATGAAGCGCACTCAGAATCGTGAAACCGTCAAAGGTAACATCAATATCGATGTTGCTTTTGTCTATGCCTTGGTGATGCTGCTCAGCGGGACCGCCTTGTTGTTTCAGCTCGCCAATCCACTATCGGCAGTGGTAGTGCTTTTGGGCTACGTGTTTTACGTGTTTTTCTACACCATGTGGTACAAGCGTACGTCTGTGTACGGCACGTTAGTGGGTAGCATTTCCGGTGCAGTGCCACCTCTGGTGGGCTATCTGGCGGTAACAAACTACATCAGCCTTGAGGCCATTCTGCTGTTTACCATGTTCTGCTTATGGCAAATGCCGCACTCGTACGCGATTGCGATGTTCCGTATGCAAGATTATCGCGACGCGGGCATTCCAGTTTTGCCAGTGAAAGAAGGTATCAACAAAGCTCATCGCCATATGAAGGCATATGTTGCGGCTTTTGGTGCCGTCTCACTGGCTCTATTCCTATTGGGAGAGGCAGGCTATGAGTACCTAGCGGTTGCCGCTGTTGTGTGCTTTATGTGGACGCAGGTGACGTTTCGCAAGGTTGACTACAGCAATTACGTCCAATGGTCGAAATCGGTGTTTAAAGTCTCTCTGCTGGTGGTGATGAGCATCAGTGGTGTACTGGGTTTGGAGCTGATTCCACTGCCCATCTAACGAGTTAAGCGCTCCTTCCTGAAACTGCTAAGCCGATAACGGTTTTATGCCTGAGATATCCGATACCGGCATGTTTGTGTAAGCAGAGAAAGGACGGGGCGCTTTTTTATTGTTCGTAAGTAGATAACAAGTATTTTTTGACCTTTAGTAACGTATCGTATTTATACTCGCTCGTGCCGCCATCAGAGTAGTATCCAGAAAAAACATCTAAGTTCTTGTCCCGAGATATGTTCTTTCACGTATCAGTGACCCATTTTCAAACTTGTACAGATAAGAAGTATATTGAGTCCCTTTTATATCGAAGTGGTTTATGTCCCAGGTTATTTGAACTAAAAGGTACGGGTTGTTTCTTAGGGATATTTCATCCATACCGTTGAAAATCGGCGGTCCTCCTTCAACAGTATATTCGTCTACTTTGGTGGTTTTACTTCCGGTAGTGATTGACAGAAAATAGGGAGCGTACTCGTGATCTTGTTCGGAAATATCAATCCTATCCCCTTGTTCTGTCACCAATGTGGCAATTGAGAAAGCAGGAAATGCGATGGTCATAGCGAATGCTACTAGTGTGTTTTTTATTTTCATTATTATTGAAAGCTCGCTCCAAAATGGGGAGGAAATGGTTTTGATACTTCTTTACCTTCATTACACATAGATAGCTTGCTTATTTTTCTACGATGCTATCTTTAAGGTTTTCGACTTCAAGATAATTATATACTCTCTCAGGAACTTTATTAGATTGATTATGTTTCCTCATTAGGTTGTAATAAATCAAATAATTTCTTTTCGCAAGTTTGTGGTTTTTTAATTCTTGATACGAATCAGCAAGGTTAAGGTAGGCGACAGTTCTATTAGGAACAATGGCTGTTAGTTTTTCTAGAATATCGATCGAAAATTTATGATATCCACCCTTAGAGAGATAATAAGCTATATTATTATGATGGACTTGGTTTTCCTTTTTTATAGGGTATAGAGCATACAAATTTATCAATAGGTTTTTGCTTATAGGTACTTCTTTTAATTTAAACATTTTTTCAATCCAAGATAAATTATAGTCAGAATCAACATCGATGTGACAATATTTATTGAATCCTTTGTCATTCTCCAGAAACAAAAGAGGTTCTAAGTCAGACACCTATGCACCCTCTAATAATATGTTAGTGTTCTTCTGACATTTTTTAGTTATTGAAAAGATACCATCTGATACATAACTTATATAAGATTTTGTTTTTCTTACTATAAATTCATTGTTTTCATACGATATGTATATTTCAAACTGTCCAGAGAAACTATTACCTTTATTAACTATGGTGAATCCATCTGAGCTGGGTTTTATTTCTTTTAAAGTACTATACCCATCGATAGTAAAGTTACTAGCTTTGAGAACAAGACTATTACCCTTGTAGATAAACAGGTAATTATCAATAGGGTTGGTTTTTATCATGAATGATGAATTCGCAAAGTTCGCATTAAAATACTCATCTTCAAAAGCTAAAGATGAGTTAATGAAAATTAACTGAAATATTGCTAATATCAAATAGTTTGACTTCATTATTCATTACACTTTTGTAGTTTCAATATACCTTTATCGATGGGTAAGGAATAAAAAGGGAGATTAATCCTTTTTCCATCTGAATCGATTAACCCAAACCAGTTAAACGCGATTCCATTTCTTATTTGGTTGATTTGTGCAATTGGATATGTAATATCTATTTTGTCAAATGGTATATCAAAGCCTCCTAGCCCGATATCTGATGAGCTGTAATATAGGTGATAACTATCATCATGGTTTAGGACTCTGGCTTTGATATATACTTGATTACTGGCCACTTCAATCACTGCTTCTTCATTCTTAATTGATACTTCCCCAAATGGCTCATGAAAAGCCCCACACTCTAATGAGTAATACCCATCAAAATTTTCACTTACTATTGAGTTAGATATGAGAGTGACTACAACTAGTGATTTCATCCTTTTTAAGCCTAGAATATATATTTTGAGTGTTTATTATATTGAATTAATATCAATCAGGACTTACAAGCAATGTATCTTTTTTTAGATAGCCAATTGTATTATTGTATTTTGAGAATGCCCACTCGGTCTCTCCATCATAGTAATACTCAGTTACGTTGACCTCATCGCCATCAATAACGTAACTTCCTAATCTATTAAAGTCTTTATCATAAAAATATGAACGTTAGCATGGAGTCTTTCTCTCTTTAGTGCATCTTTTTCATTACTGACTAAAAATTCTTCTTTCGAAGTTTTTCGCTTTATGTAAAAGTCACCAACAATCTTATCTTCATAATTTAGTAATAATTTATGATTATTTATTTTCCAAACATTTTCATAGGTTTCTAAAGCTGAACTTCTATTATTGTCTATAATGTAATCACCAGATTGTTTTAAATTACAAAGAGTGATTTCTTCCTTGTTTTGGTCTTTTATGTAAACAAAAGCATCTTTTGAACTATTTAAATAGTATATTTTTCCACATTCATTGGATCCGGAAAAGGTATCAGATAGGAAGTAATAATTTTCATATGGAGTAGATAGTTTTTTTATATCTATAAAGTCATTTAAGTTGCTATTTTCTATAGAGATATTTCTACAAATTTCATTCTGACATACTCTTGCGAAGGCAGTGCTATTTTTTATTTCTATGAACGCTTCTGATTCCGCAGAGTACAAAACAGAGGAAGCAAGCATGAGTGTTGTGAAAGTTATGGCGATCAAATATTTATTTCCAACACCGTTACTAATCATAACGATATTTCCCTATAATAGAAATTCAATCTCATTTTGCAAGATTCTTTGCTTTCGCTGTATAACTTATTATTTATCTTACAGCTTTTGTCGATATAGTCTTTCCATGGTTTAAGTGGCTGATCTAAGGGCTTAGTATTATGTCCTTGACTGAAAATTAAATAGGCTAATTCAACGTTCTGATTTTCTATATAGTCAAATTCAACCAACCTTGCCTTTGTGACCCATGAATTACATTCGGCGATTAAATATTTTGTCGTTACGTCAGCAATTGGCTCTCCGTTAGGGAAAAACTCTTCTACAGAACAAGCTTGAGTCTTGTAATTTATCCATTCTAGTTGAGAGTTTTTAAATTCCTCGTCTAATTTGGAAGCACTTAGCTTATTCTTGATGGCTTTGTATCGGTTATTGATTTCAGTATCATATTTTTTATACTCTGATTCACGCTGCTTTAGTTTTTCTACATAATTGTCGGAAAAATCATACATCTGATAAGAAAAAGAATAACCAGAATATATAATAATTACCAAAGGTAAGCTAAATCTTAAAAACATTATAGTTATAATGATTGTAAATTTTTTCTTATGCTCAATAAATAATGAAGTCATTTCTAATTCAATATTATGTCTGATTCCGAAACATAGCCTTGAAAGTTTTCTGATTCTAATATATAGAATATGATAAAGTCAGATTCTATATATTCTTCGATAGCACCAGTTATTATTATCCCTTCATTTTCTTTAATAGATATCTCTTTTAGTTTAGTAACTGATATTTCTTCATTCTCGTCAACTTTTATATCATAAAGCCAAGTTCTTTCCGAGTTTGATTTTACATCCATTAATTTTCTTTCTCTAGGATCTTCGTCATAAGATACCATTATTTCTTTATTGTTTATTATAGAGTAATAATTACCTAGATCGTCACTTATGTACGTGTTATCTAGTTTGATTTCTTTCTTATTTAACTTAAAAGAATATTCTATCCGACCATTAAATCCGATAGGCTTATCAGATAATGAAATTATTTTACCAAAATAAGATACATCGCCACATAATGAAACAATGCTGCCATCATTTAGATTTACGGCTTTTGCTTTGCCATTTTCAACTTTAGATAATATACCGCAATCATCTTCGTTTCTTATGTAGATATAACCATTAAATGGAGGTGAAAGCTCCTCTAATCGATAGTTTTCTCCTAAATAACCTCTTACATCTCTTAAGTCGAGTTTATTCATTACCAGTTCTTGTGAACTTTGACTAGCATAAGGGTAAAGAGTCCCACAAGTAAAAAATAATATTCTTGGAATGTTTACGATTAATTTAGTTGTATAGTTAAATAATAACATTAAAATTTTTAACTCATCATGGAGCCTATGGGTGAGTAGGTGTTCTATATGAAAATAGAATTAAAATGAAGTTTATAAATTACCAATCTCCACCCCAATACTCGGATCTAGAAATCTCGCTAAAAAATTTAGGATCTGGAAATGGTTCATATCTCCCACGCTGATTTAAATCTTCTCGCTTAAAAAAGACTCTGTTCCGTTCGCCACTTGGATCCTTTCTTTCTGCTGCTAGTATTATATTTGAAGCTACATTCTTATATAGGTACTTGTATTTCCCTATATAAAAAACTATGGATTCATCATTAACGGAACCACCAGACGTCATTGACGTAGTAGAAGTTTTTTTTAGAGATTTCATTTTGGGAAAAGATCAACTCTATGTTACTTATGTTTCCGTATCTGTACGTAGTCTCTTGCTCATTAAGGCAAAATGAGACTAAATTGTCATTTTCCAATATTACTGTTGATAATATTAACTCATTTTTATAGCAAAGTGACTGGCTATGAAATTTAGATCCACTTGCTGTAGATGAAAGTACTATTAAAGGTAAAGATAGAAAAATAGCTCTTTTCATTTTAAGTCTCAAAAGTTTATCTGAGATTATACATTTCAATTTTATGGCATACTCAACACTGATTCGAGATAGGTATTGAGTTCTTTATACTCATTTGTCATACAAGAAAAGAAGTTAGCAAACTCTGCATCAGTATTTTCTGAATCATAAGTATGAAATTTGCATTTTCTCTCAGCATACTCTTCCCAAGAGCTAATCATTAAGGAAAATTTTTCTTTTCTTTCTGGAAAATACTCTTCTATTAGGTTCTTATTGTTCTCTACATTCTTGACTTCTGCCAATAGCTTTATGTTTTCATTATTATTGATGGCTTTGAGTTGCCTGTTTTCTGATTCGTTGAATGCCGAAACTGCTGGGAATCCAACGAAAATCAGAAGGTACAAATACTTTTGTCTGCTTAATGAAAGTTTATACATAACTAAATATCACTGTTCTAAAGGATTGCATGTTATTTTTTGTTTATAAACTTCTATCATACATTTTTGACTATTCCATGGGGCCCCAACAACAAAATCTACATTACCTGAATTAACTTTTAAACTTGTAACATATATTGTTGGGTAATCATTTAATAGGTCTAGCCCGCTATCATCCAGTTTACAATATTCTTTTTTTTCTTTTTTATCTAATATTTCAACTGTTACACAAGGGTTACTTTTTTGAACATAAGAAACTATCCTTTCTTTTTTAGTTGAGGGTGAGTAATTGGAATGATAGATACGTAATTCATCAATAAAAGCCGATTTAGCTATTGACGAAAATAGTGTCAATAATACTGCTATTTGCAATCTTCTGGCATTATGAATCATATGTTAAAATTAAATTTGACAGAAAAATGTTAATCAATCTTCTTGTTTAAAACCAAATAATTTGGAGTATACGGAGATGATTCTATTTGACTTATTTTCGACCAAACTAGTAGGTTGTCATCTTGGCAGATAATAAACTTTGGATTGCTTGAAGAAAACGGATCTGTTGTCTCGCCTTTGTAACAGTTGGTGTCCATTTTTTTTAATATTATTGGTGGTCCGGCTTCAAGCCGGTCATTTATTTTTCTACCGTTATCAAAAGTAAAGAAATACTTAAGTGTTAATCTTTCACTTGAATTTTTTTCAATTTTTAAAAAATAAGTACTACTTGATTTTTCGCTTGTCCATTGACCTAATATTTCAGCATGAACACTTTGGGAAAAAATTACGACAAAAAAAATGGACTTTATAAAATTCATTAGTATACCCTAAAAATAATTAAATGAGCGTGCTCTGGTCAACCAACCTTCTCTAAACTTATCTTGGTTTGGTACATTATCAGCTCTATAGTTATAATATTCGATTCTCTTTTCTCGAAACGTGATATATAACTCCTTTTCTTTTCCTTGGGATATGAGCTCATTTGTCGCTTTTAAGGTGCCAGGCCCCATATTCCAGTCTTCGACAACATCACCTCCCAACACATTTATTGCTCTTTGTAAAACCACAGCAGAGCCCTGAGGCGCATTGTAATAAAAATCTACAAATTGAAACGCTACGGGGCAGCTATTAATCTGATCTGCATAGGATTTTTTCCAGTAACCTTCTAAGAAAATAGCGTATGCTTGCTGGTCTGTAATATTTTTTAGAGTTTCGACGCTGGCCTCTACACCAAATAGCTTTTTAGAGTACCTTTTCCAAGTATCTAGTATTACACCTTTGTTTGTATGTCCTCCTACATCATCTGGATCGTTTATATAATCGCCTTCGTGTACCAAGATTTCAGTATAAAACAAATGGCTCGGGTCACATTTTATCTTGGATTCTCCAGCCTGGGGAGCAAAAGGCCAATAATGCCAGACACTTTTATCGTCCGGGAGCGTAATCTTGCTTTGTGTGTCTTGCATCCAAGAAAACTTATCCGCTCTTTCTCGTTCATGCTGTGAGAATATTTCGTGATGGTTCATGACCTCACTACGCCAAGGTGACTCCAGATAGTCCTTTTCAGAAACAAAACCTGTCATGTACTTTTCATCCATCACTTCTTTGGCGAGTTGATGAATCATAGAGTAGCTATCTTTAGTGACGTCTGTATACCAGTCAGAAGGGTGCTTTGCGATAACGCGCTCAAAGTGTTTACGTTTGTTTTCTAAGTAAACCTTGGCTTCTCTTGGTTTGAATGCCGAGAAATCAATCTCTTCACCTTTGGATAGCTCTTCGAGCAGTTGGCTGTAGAATGAATTGGATACGCTCAGAGCGCCATCACTCCCACTGCCGTCAATGGTGATAAGAGGGCTTTCTTCTGCATTTTTTGGGGCAATCTTTTTTAAGAAAAACTCAGGCGGTTTTTCTACGGAAAATAGCTCTATGTGGACTCGGTTATCTTCTTTCTTGGTGGCGTGGGCATCGTTACTGTACTCGTGAAGCCCCATATAGCCCAGTTCGTCCCCCGCTTTCACTTCGATAGCGCCAAAGTCGATGTTGAGTGGTAAGGGGAGTCCCAGTGTTACGACGCTGCCATCGCGTAATGAGGCGGCATTTTTAGACATCCACTCTGGTTCAGAGACAGGTTCTGGGACCATCACAGAGGTGTTGTTAAGAATATCGAAATCGCTGTCTTTGCCTGCCGCAAACCAGACGATTTTGCCTTTCATTTTCTTTTCGCTAGATGAAGGGGAGTCACCCAATTGAACAACGCGGCACTTAATCATCTTATAAGTGTGGTCCCCAATTTCAAACTCTACGGTTTCTTGCTCTTCTGCATGCAAATACTCCAAAATCGTACCGCTTGACATAGAGACTTTGCTTTCCACTTTCCCTCTTTCAGGAGCACCACCAAGTTTAAACGTTCGGACGTTCCACCCATCGTCAACCAACTTATAGCGAGTCGTCAGCGATGAATTAGCCCCGATATCGGATGGCGGAGCAAGATGCATGTAGAGAGAGTACAGTTTAAAGACTTCGTCATCTTTCTCAGGGTTTTTGTGTTCATGTTCCAGTAGAACGAAGTTGTTACTGTATTTGAGCTCTTGGTCTTTGTATGTGGTGGTTTGGTAATCAGCGTGAATACGATAAGCGACAATTTTCCCGTCCATCATTGCCTGGATAGGTCTTAATCCTTTACCCCAAGGCACCATCTTGGACGTCAAGTGGACACCACTGTGCCAACCATAACCTTGCCCTAAGAGGTAACGGCCGCTCTTAACTTGGTCGAACAGTTTAGCGAAATCACTAAGTGTATGATAGGGCTCGCCATTTCTTTGTGTTATAGGAAAAACTGTATCCATGAGGTTATACCTTAATCTGAGAAAACGTCGTCAAAGACAATGAAAGAAGGACGGTTGAGGTTGTTGGCTTTGGTGTAGACAACGGCGTTGATTTCACCTGAGTTCGTTGCGAAACCTGATTGACCCGTGACATTCACGATGGTGCCAATCGCCATGCCTGAAATGGTTAAAAGCTTATCGTTAGTCTGGGTGAGGATTTCACTGAAGACATCAGGAAGCGCACGAGACATCACTTTCATACCATCTCGATAGCCTTGAACGCCTTCTTGAACTGCGGTCAGAGAGCGAGCCTCAGCTTGCGCCTGAATAAACTCTAATCGCATGTCCAATGCAGCTATCAAGTCATCAATAAAGCCACAAAGCTGTTGGTTGATGAGTGTCCAAAGAACCAGTTGAAGGTGCTGTATGGTATTGCCTGTACCCAACAAACGTAGCTTGGCAAGCAGTTCAGAAGGCGGGTCCAGAAGATCGGCCTGGAACAGGATGCGCAGGATATCGCCGTTCTCATGCACTTTCTCGAAAAGGAGTTCAAGCAGTGATTCGTACTTTTCTAGTGATTCAAGATCTTCCTGAATGTGGAAAAGGGATGAAACGAAAGACTCGGAGAAATCGTTAGAATGATTTTTGCTGACGACATGGGGTGACAAGATTCGGCTTTGTTCGTAGACCATAGCTTTGAAATCATCATCGCTAAAAGAAGGCGAGAGCAAGATGCCCCAGTCATTGGCAACGCCAACTTTGTCTTCCCAAAACGGCGCTCTTCTTCCCGCGACAAAAGTACAAAAATCATGGGAGTCTTCGTATGTTTCTGTTGGGGCGTTTTCTGGCAATGTTGCGTTTGGAGCATAAGTGTCTGCGGTCTCTTTTAGCACCAGAATACACTCTTTTAGAGGTAAGCCGCTGACGGTGCCACAACCTGTTGCATCCAGCACACCTGCGCCAATTGGGCCACCGCCTGATTCTCTCAGCTCAAATGGTGCATTCGCGTAAGGCTGCCCATTTGGGTATTTGCAAGTAAGATCGAGTGTGTAAGTGCCTTCCTGATCCTCAGTGACAGAAACGGAAGGGTTTTGTACACCACCAAGGCACATGGTGTTGGCCATATTCATGGTCATTTGGTCCGTCAGGCGACAAACACCAATCCCTTCCATTGTGACGGTTGGGGAAGCAGAGATAAATTCAGCTTCGGACTCAATCGTGCCAGATGACACGCCTTTTTTATCACCACCGGCATCACCAGTACTTGCTGCAAATTTGCTGCCTTTGATGGCAATACTATTACCACCATCCATAGATACCGTTGTGGTCCCGCCGACAAGATCTGCCGACTTCGCATTGTTACCATATGGAATTGGGACAACGGAATTACCTACTGTCGTCAAACAAACGTCGGGTAGAGTTGCATTTGCTTCCCCTCCCGATCCCTTGTGGACCACGCTCAGCCCATTTGCGCAAACTGTGACACCCATGATGCATCCTGAATCAACAAAAAAGATAAGCAATGATATAAAATAAAGCGCACATCAATCTAACCAAAAGGTTAGTTAAAATGAACGGTTTGCCGTTCTAAATGACTAAATTGAAAGGTTTTGGCTGAATGTCTCACAAAAAGGTAGGGTCCACACTGTGGAGCTCGTCAATACTGGGGGCCGCATGACATGTAGACGATCGAATGTTAACGTTCGATTAATAGTTTTTCAATATGTGTTTTATTTAATTTAAACGAGATGTGAATATGATTACAGCGTTGGCGATCAATAATTATCGTTCGATTCTAAATCTGGTTATTCCACTAGGCAGATTGAATGTGATAACGGGCGCCAATGGCACCGGTAAATCCAACTTGTATAAAGCACTTCGTTTGTTGGCGGATACAGCGCAAGGTGGTGTGGTGTCTGCGCTCGCGACTGAAGGTGGCCTAGATTCAACTTTCTGGGCGGGGCCGGAAAAGATAACCAACTCGATGAAGCGAGGCGAACATGCCATTGAAGCGACAGTAAGGCAGAAGGTCAAACGCCTCAAGCTTGGCTTTGCAACTGAAGAGTTCAGCTACGCGATTTCTTTAGGTTTACCCGCGCCGACTATGTCAATGTTTGGGTTTGACCCAGAGATTAAACGTGAATGTATTTGGAATGGTCCGTTGTATCGACCAGCCAGTGCGTTGATAGACCGAAATGGGCCCGCGATTAAAGCGCGTGAAGGACGAAAATGGCAAGTCATTTCAAGCCACATTGCCACTTATCATAGCCTGTTTGATCAAATTGCCGACCCAATGGCAACGCCAGAGGCGTTTATGCTGCGGGAAACAATTCGCGGCTGGCGTTTTTATGATCATTTCAGAACCGACAAAGACGCTCCCGCCAGACAACCTCAGCTTGGGACTCGTACTCCGGTTTTGCACCATGACGGCCGCGATCTGGCCGCTGCCTTACAGACCATTATCGAAATTGGTGACAAAGAGGTGCTGTATAAGGCAATTGACTATGCCTTTCCCGGCGCCAGCATCCGTATCGTGAATCAGGCTGATGGTCGATTCTCGTTGGAGTTTTCCCAGCATGGCCTTTTAAGGCCATTGAGTGGCGCTGAGTTGTCTGATGGGACTTTGCGTTATTTGCTGTGGGTGGCCGCTCTTCTTACGCCTCGACCACCAAGCTTGATGATTCTCAATGAGCCAGAAACCAGCCTTCATCCAGATCTGTTGCCTGCTTTAGCGCGTTTAATTTCTCACGCAGCTGAGAATACTCAGGTCTGGGTTGTGTCTCATGCCCCACGTTTGATTGCGGCGTTGGCTGAGCATCCAGAATGCAATGCTATTCAACTGGACAAGGAATTTGGTCAGACGATTATTCCGGGTTTGGACTCTCTTTCATCTCCAAATTGGTACTGGCCTGATTCTTAAACAGAAAAACTCTTAGTGTATTTTTCTACCCCAAAAGGGGCATAAATAATGGTCAATGTTCCTCTCGTTAAACCACAATCGCGACTAAACTCAAAGTTACGTTCAATGAAAAGTGGTCTTTACGGGAGGACATAATGACAACCCAGAACATTCAGCACTTTTTTCATCCTGAGTCCGGTAGCTTGAGTTATGTGGTGGCCGATGCGGACACTAATGAGGCGATAGTGATTGATCCAGTTGCCGATTATGATGAAGAACACTGTAAGATAAGCTTTGAATCTGCGCAGCAAATTATTGATCACGTTGAGCAAAATCAACTTCATGTCACCGCGATTCTTGAAACGCATATCCACGCTGATCACTTGTCGGGTTCGTTCTATCTCAGTAAAGAACTACAAGCGCCAATCTACATCTCAGATCATGTCAAAGAGGTATACGCTAGCTGCAAGGATGATCTGTCACTTACTGATCTTTATCATTTTGAGCATTTCTTGTTGGAAAATGAGCAGCTGGATTTTGGTCATTCTCATATAGAAGTGTTGGAAACCCCCGGCCATCCGCCATCTGATCTGACATTCAAAATTGGTGACGCGTTGTTCGTGGGGGATTCACATCTTCATTCAAGGGAAGGGCTATCGGTTGAAGATAGCGACCCGACGTTTGAATCATTCTCTAAGATTTATGAGCTCAAAGATTCGACCGAAGTGTACCTGTGCCATAACGAACCAAGCAGTCCAGATGAGTTGGTTTATAAGACGACACTTGGTGATGAGTTGCACGATCAGAGCTCCGCTCTTCAACCTAGCGCCAGAAGCCCAAAGCTGCCGACCCCGAAACTGATCAGCTCCGCGTTAGAATATAACCTGACTGCGATGAGGCCACATATGTAGATGGAATTGCCTCCATCTTATTGACTTTATTGCGTATTAAAATTCATCACCAGATAACATTGATGTCATGAATGCTGTGTTAAATCGTCCGCGTGTTTAACTCGACAGGAATAACAATCATGACAAAAGAAATAATTACGTTACGTTGGCTGCTACCGCTACTTTTCATCTTTGCCACCACTGCGCAGGCCAGCAATAAGAAGGTATTGCTGGTTGGCATTGATGGCATGCAGTTCGACCATATCGCTAAATTGCCGACCCCTGCTTTTGATCGTCTCCAGATCACGAAAGCTTATGCCGGAGGCGTAAAAGGGCGATTTAGTGAACAGAAGACCAGTAGTGGCCCGGGGTGGACAACTATTCTAACTGGTGTTTGGGTCAACAAACACGGCATTTCAAGTAATAGTGTCGGCCCCGCTGATGCTGACTGGCCGAGTATCTTTCGTCAGGTTCACAATGCCAATGACCAAGCTCAGATGTACTCATTTTCGACCTGGGGAACCATCAATACACTCTATTTCCCAGCAGATATGCCTCTGTTAGCAGCCCATTCTGAAGGGGGCGGTGACGATTACAGTGTGAATCGAACGCTGGAAGTCCTGAGTTCTCAAAATCCAGATTTTATCTTTGTTCACTTGGATGAACCTGATGGTGCAGGTCATAGCCATGGCTGGGGTGACGAGTACGACAAATCAATTACAGACAGCGATGCTAGACTGGGTAAGCTGTTGGATGCGGTTGAGAAACGTCAGAGTGAGAAAAACGAAGACTGGCTGGTTCTGGTCACCACAGATCATGGCCGTAATGCCAGAACAGGTAGTGGTCATGGCAACCAGACCACGAGTGAAAAGACCATTTTTATTGCTTCCAACCAACCTCTGCACAGCCGCTATCAGTCTTATATTTCGGTGGCGAACCAAGACTTTGACGGCCTGTATAACCTGCCAGCTCAAACCTTTATCGTGCCAACGATTTTAGAGTTTCTCGGTATCAAGCAAAACCGATTACGTCTTGACGGCTTTCCTCTTGTTGGTGATATAGAGGCGCAGAAAGTCTATGCCATGATTGAAAGTAAGCGTTGTGGTTTTGAGTGGGATGCAGACAAGGGCTCACCGATAGCGCTAGCCAGTTACGAGCACGTGGCAAAATTTGATTGTAATGGCTCAGCGGATCCTGTGCAGATAGAAGACGGTTACGTCTATGCCAATATTTATGGCTCTTCCTGCGGATTGCAATGGCATGCCGCCAAAGGTACGCCAAGCCCAATGGGCAGCAATGAACATATAGCCAAGTTTGATTGCAGCAATGAGGGTGACCCGTTGTCTATTAGTAGCAGCTACATTTACAGCCTGATTGAGAGCAACCAGTGCGGTTTTGAATGGAATGCGAAAAGTGGTGTGCCGATGACGTTAGAGGGTTACGAGCATGTCGCTAAGTTTGATTGTGATGGTAACGCGGACCCACTCAGCTTCGAAGCAATGCGTTAACTAAACGATATGACGATTTGGCCTGAAGCATTTACGCTCAGGCCAGTGTTTGATGGTATGGCTGAACTCAGCCTCCGGCGAGCGCGTTAGCTTCTAGAATCTTAATGAATTTGTTGACCGTTGGAGTGTAGACCGCTTCTCGCCGCGCTATCCACGATGATTGCCAGTAAATATTTGATTCTAGAGGAATCTCAGCTAATTGTTGTTCTTGAATCTCGCGGGAAAAGAGCAGTCTGGGACCCGCGGTGAGAAAGTCTGATGTTTTCACCAGAGATTTCGATGTGGTGTAGTTATCGCAGGTTATCTGGACGAAATCGTTGTTGAACTGACTTGAGTGATAGCCTTTATGTGTGTTGCCAGCATCAGGAGCAATCACTGGGTACTGTTTAAGCTTATCCCAATTGGGTTTCTTGTCGCTAAACAACGGATGCTCTGGACGAGCGACAAACACAATGGGCGCACCTTGCACAGGGGCCGAGATGAGCTCATTGGGTAAGTCATCAATGTTAAATGGCCCTACAGCGACATCGAGGTGGCCATCCAATGTCATCGTGAGAAGTTCACTCGCATTCGCGGTTTTGAGTAACGTCTTGACCTGACTGGTTTGCTCGACAAAGTCCAATAGGACTTTGGGAAAGTAAAGTTGCTCAATGATAGGCCCCACACCGATATTCAGCTTACCGCCTTCAAGAGAGGCAAGCCGTTCAACGTGTCGGCACATTGAATCCAATTTGGCCTGCACCAACTGTCCGTTTTTTATCAGGTAGTTAGTCACATCAGTCGGCTGCATTCCTGAGCTATGACGGAAAAACAACTTTACATTCAGAGCCTGTTCCAGTCGTGAAATACGTTTGCTCAAAGTTGGCTGCGACATATAAAGCTCGTCAGCAGCCTTGTTGATACTGCCCAATTCTGTCACTTTCTGTAGTAGCTTTATATCCGAAACATCAAGCATAGTTCTTCTCTTTAATTGTCTACCACATAGCACATTAGGAAATGAGTCAATGTGGGTCGATATCAGGTTTCATGGCTATTGATTGTATGCCACTGGTACAGTTTGGCTAATGAAGGATCTTTCTAACACCGACAAACTTTGCGCATAGCTCCAGTATAAACTTTGTTATTCCAATTTTTTGTAACGGATAAGAAAAATATTCAATTATTTTATTACTGTTCTCTTCGTATAATTTGTGTAAATCAGATTGGAGGACAGAGTTATGACAGCCGTAATGATAGACCACACACACTCTTCGTTTGACAACCTAAGTCAGGTGCTTGATGTTCAGAAACAAGCATTTGCAGAAAACCCAATGCCAAATGCAGATGAGCGTATCGCTAAGCTGAAGAAGTTGAACTACGCAGTGTTGGACTACAAAGATCAGCTTATTGAGGCTGTCAGCGCCGACTTCAGTAACCGTAGTTCGGCGGAAACCATGATGGTGGAGATTCTTGCTGCATTGGAAGGTATTGCTTACAACAAAAAGCATTTACGCAAGTGGATGAAAGCGCAAAAGCGCCATGTGCCTCTTTCCCTTAAGCCGTCTCGGGTTGAGGTGAGATATCAACCACTCGGTGTGATTGGCATCGTTGTCCCTTGGAACTTCCCGATTTTTCTTGGCTTATCACCTCTTATAGGTGCTCTGGCGGCAGGTAATCGAGCCATGATCAAAACCTCAGAATTTGCTCCGAAGACATCTACGGTAATGAAAGAGATGTTGGGCTCTATATTTGATGAGAATGAAGTGGCAGTCGTGGAAGGCGATGTTGAGGTCAGCAGCGCGTTCACCAAATTACCTTTTGACCACCTAGTGTTTACGGGAGCAACCAGCGTGGGCAAATTGGTGATGAAGTCTGCGGCAGAGAACCTAACGCCTGTAACACTGGAGCTTGGAGGGAAGTCGCCCGCTATTATTCACGATAGCTACTCTGCCAAAGAAGCGGCCAAACGTCTCGCATTTGGTAAGGCGATTAATGCCGGTCAGGTGTGTGTGTCTCCAGACTATGTGTTCTGTCATCACTCTCAAGTAGAAGAGTTTTGCGAGACATTCAGTGACGTGTTTGCCAGCCGCTATCCAAGCATGAAAAACAATCAGGACTACACCGCGATCATTAATGAACGCCAGCTAAACCGACTTCAGCAGTATCTACAAGATGCAGAGGACAAAGGCGCAACATTAATTGAGATAAACCCTGCAAATGAAGACTTCTCGGGCACTCGAAAACTGCCAATGACGCTTGTGCTTAATCCAACTACCGACATGTTGGTGTTGCAGGAAGAGATATTTGGTCCGATTCTTCCGGTTATCACCTATTCGGATATGTCGGAAGTGACGGATTACGTTCAAGCGGGCGAGAGACCACTGGCTCTGTACTACTTCGATGATGACCAGCGCCGGGCAAATCAGCTCCTTGATACGACCCATTCTGGCGGTGCTTGCATCAACGATTCTATGATTCATGTGATGGCAGATGATATTCCTTTTGGCGGTGTGGGTGCTTCAGGAATGGGCCACTACCACGGTAAAGAGGGTTTTCTGAATTTCAGTAAAGCAAAAGGCGTGGTGAAGAAAGGGAAAATCGATCTTGCGAGTATGATTGCAGCTCCATGGGACAATAAGATGTTTAATTTGTTGGTGAAGTTCCGCCTATGGCGTTACAGCCGATGAGCGGGTTACTCATCTGACGCGTTCCAGTCGTTAAAGTATGACCAGATTCGATTGCCGACAGGGCCAAGCGCTTTACTTTTTTGTCGTGCTACGTATATAGGGACCTGAATAGCATCAAGGTTTGCCAGTCGCGTTAACGACGCGTCTTGTTCAACTTCGTGGCTGGCGAGCCTTCCCCATCCTAATCCACTTTTTACTAACGCTTTTTTTGTATTGTGATCCGAAACGTACCACTGCTGAGCTTGGCTTACGATGCCAGAATCCGGGCTGGTTTTATAGGATGATTTAACCACTACTTGCGGGTAAGGCAATAGGTCTTTTAAGCTAATTTTATTATTGGCAGCTAAAGGAAATTGGTCTGAAATGTACACGGGCAGAGAAAGCTGATCGATATGACGATAAACCACCTGTTCTTGGTTAAGGCTTCTCGCGGCGTAGATACCGATGTCGACTAAGTCATCCAATAACATTCTTTCACCGGATGCAGTTTCGATGTTGAGGTGAATGATGGTATTGGGAAATTCCACACGTAATTGATGCAGCAATTTGGCCACTTTTTCGATAGGGAAAATTGCGCTAACGCCAATACGAACTTCGCTTTCTACTTCGCCATTCATCTGACGAGCAAACTGATCAAATTCATTAGCAGCTTCGATCAACTGCTGTATTTTTTGAATCAAGATTTTTCCATCTCGAGTTAACTCAGGTCGATATGTATCTCGATCGAATATTTGGATCTGATAGTAATCTTCGACTTGTTTTACCGAGTAAGACACCGCGGAACGCGCTTTAAACAGCTTTTCACTCGCTTTCCGAAAGCTGCCTTCTTGATGAATCACGTTAATCACGTGCAGATGTTCTAATGCAATCATGGTCTAATTTTATGACCATTAAGGTCTAAAAGCTATGCTTTTTTAGAACCTGTTTCTTCTCTAAAGTAATCCCATCAAGTTAATAAAGAAGAGCGGCTAATTCGTTAGCTGACTGATTTTGGATGGTCAAAAAATACGACCAAGATGGAGAAGGCTATGACTCACCAAGTACTCAGAACCCCAGATTCTGCATTCACCAATCTTAAAGATTATCCGTTTGCTCCTCATTACTTGGAGGTGGAAGGGATGCGAGTACATTACGTGGATGAAGGTGACCGTGAAGCTAGAGTTATTTTTCTTCTGCATGGGCAGCCTTCTTGGAGCTACCTGTATCGTCACATGATTCCTGTACTGGTGAAACAGGGTTTTCGGGTGATTGCCCCAGATATGATTGGATTCGGTAAGTCAGATAAACCGATTAATCCAGCAATGCACAACTACGAAAACCACGTCAAATGGATGAGTCAGTTCGTTGAGCAGCTAAACATTCGTCATGCTGCGGCATTCATGCAAGATTGGGGCGGTATGATCGGCCTGCGAGTATTAGCTCGTCAGCCACAATGGCTTGATCGACTGGTGGTGGCTAATACTGCGTTAGCTCAAATGAATCGGCTGGAAAAGTTTATGCTGCCAAAAGTGCTCAAGCTCATGGTGCTAGCGGCAGGCAAGCCGGACTTATCGACCTTGATTAACAAGATCGATTGCGGCAACTGGGCTGGCTACTTTCGACATCAACCAGAGTATGAATTAGGAGAGGTGATTCAGGCGCTGTGTACCACCACCTTAGATGATGAAGAAAAACGAGCTTATGACGCTCCATTTCCTAGTCAAGAGTTCCTTGCCGGCCCTAGACGAATGCCAGAGCTCGTTGCAGAAGATTTAGAGCAGGTCAATGCTGATTGGCGACGATTAAAGGAATGGGAGAAACCTGTTCTGACACTTTTCAGTGAGCGTGATCCATTTCTGGCTGGGCGCGGTTATGACGTGGAGTTTCAGCGAAACTTTATTGGTGCCAAAGGTCAGCCACATATGACGACTCCGGATGCGTCGCACTTTTTACAAGAAGATCAACCTCAGTTCTTAGCCAGTCAGGTTACTGACTGGCTCAAATCAACACATTTCAACTCATATGGAGTTAATGCATGAAAATATTAGCTATCGGTGCCAACGGCGTAATAGGGAAAGCTGTTGTCGAAAAATTAAGTCAGTCTCATCAGGTAATTGCAGTTGGACATTCTCAGGGAGATTTGAGAGTCGATATTGAAAGTCAGGAATCAATACGAACGATGTTTGAGTCTGTTGGAGTTGTGGACGCCATTATTAGCATGGCTGGAAATGGAGAAATGGGCAGTATCAACGACATGCCAAATTCTGGGTACGCTACAGTGCTGAAAGGTAAGCTGATGGGGCAGGTTAACTTGGTGCGTATTGGTCGGGAGTACCTTAAGGCTGGAGGTTCTATCACTCTCACGTCAGGGCAAGCAGCAAACTACCCTATGGCGGGTACTGCAGCAATCTCGATTGGTGTCGCGGGTATTAACGCTTTTGTTGGTGTTGCAGCGTTGGAGTTTGAGCAAGGTAAGCGGATTAATGCTGTTAGCCCAGCTGTAGTTAAGGAAACTCTCGAACAATGGGGTGTGGATAGTGCAGATGGTATTCCTGCAGAGCAAGTTGCAGAATATTACCAACACAGTGTGGAAGGTGATAAAACGGGGCAAATTTATAATGCTGTTTTAGCACAGTAAAATTAAGGGGACGTTTGTCCCCTTTTTATCAATTACTGTTTGAGTTCGCGCTCAACGTATTCCATGCACACCTGTTGCGCTTTATGATTGATCTCAACCTGTTCTTGCTTTCTTAGTGACAGGTAAATATCAACCATTGTTTCTAGCGCAGGAATCAGTGCCTTTCTATCTGGTGGGCAGACGGTTTGCTTAAGCTGCTCAGTGAAGTCAGGTAAGCGCTGCTCAATTTTACGTACCCCCGATGGCGTTATACCTTGTTGCTTAAGTGCCAGTGGCGAGAGGGCTACCGTTCTGAGAAATGACAGAAACTCCATTGCCTCAAAGTACTCGCCACGAGCAATTTTTGTTGCGCCGTAGTGTAGCCAAATCCAGATTCTGTCCTCAATCCATTGTGGCTCTGGCTGAGGGTAATGATGCTCAGAGCTGTCCAGTACATCCGACAAACTTGAGCCACGTTGCCAGACGACTTGTGTGTCGTCGACGCGCACAGCGGCATCGGGCAGCGCAACAAACTTGAAATCGACGTGCACGGTATCAGGTTCATATAGGGCGATGACAAGCCTTGGCTCACCCACGTGTTCACCGGTAAACGCTGCTAACTTGCCTTCGATTTTGTCAATCAACTGAAATCTTTGCGCCATGACTTCTGCAAAGTCATCTGGATTGATCGCAATGACCAGATCGAGATCACTAAAGCGATCCATGGAATCAGAAGCGTACGAACCGCTAGCGCCGATACCAAGGATGCGAGAGTCCTGGGAAAACTGATCAACAATTTTTATCAGTAGCTGCTTATGGGAGTCAGGAAGTGTGGTTGGATATTTCATATTTTACCTTCAATCGTGTTCGATGTGAGAACTGCCGGACGGCAGTTAGTGCGGTAAAATTAACGCAGCATTACAAAGTAACCGGATAGGTAGCTGATTGCAATACTGCGTTGAACTGGAGCTGCTGTTTGTCATCAACCAAGGTGTTTGTTGGCTGCTTCAGTCTATAAAGTAATGGTAAATGTACTGCCTTGATTCGGTTCAGACACCAGTTGAATGCTGCCACCTAAGTTATCGACCATGGCTGCGGCCAGTGATAGGCCCAGTCCGTAGCCTTCAATATTGCTGCGACTCGCATCAACGCGGTAGAGCCGTTCGAAAATCAAATCCTGATACTGTTTGTCGATACCAATACCCGTATCTGAGACAAGAATCTGAGCGTGATGGTCACTTGTTTTATTGGCTTTTAGACTAACTTTTCCGCCTGTTTCGGTGTATTTAATTGCATTATCGACCAAGTTCACCAGCGCCTGTGTGAGTTTTTCTGGGTCTGATTGAATGATGAGATTGTCATCAGCCATTGCCTGCAATTGAATCTGTTTGTCATCCGCCACGTCTTCATACCAACTCACAACGGTTTTCAGCACCTCAGAGACATTGGTTGAGGTGCTTTGTTGCTGACGTTTGCCAGTGACTTCATCGTTGAGCTTCATTAGAGCGGTAAGCATATTGCTGGCTTGCATTGCATATTCAGCGCAATCAGATAAAGCGTGCTCCATCTGCTGGGTGTTTTTGCTGTCTAACAGCGCGGATTGTGAAGAGAGCGTAATCCGTGACAAGGGGGTACGGATATCATGAGCAATGGCATCCACAGTCGTATTGAGTGTAGTAGTAACATGGTGCAGTCGGGCGATAGTGTCATGCACACTGGCACTGATGACGCTCAGCCCTTGCGGCGTGGCGGTTGGTTTGTCCGTCATCTCTAACTTGCCTTGGCTGAGTTTATCCAGAGAATCTCCGAGCGTAACCAGTGGTGACATCGCGCTGCGAATAATGCGGTGAGTGAACAAAGTAGTGATAGCAACCAACACAATTAAGGCGTACAAAGTCATCAGCCATTGTTTATAGGCGATAGCGTAACGCGGTTGATTGTCGAGAACTAACCAAAAATCTAGCGTTTCTCCTTTAATCTGCAGCGACATATATGGGTTAATAATGAAAGCCGTGAACCAGGATTTATCATCTGTGACGTAATCATTGAGTTTGATGTCGGCTGGCAAGTTGTTATCACCAGCGACAAAGTTGGGGCTTGCCGCAGGCTCTTTCGAAATAGAAAAGGCCGCGATATTGTTTTCGATCAGGCGATGCGGATTGGCAGTCATGACGTGAATCAGTTGATCGGCTGAATCGTAGGTAAGAATACGCTGGTATTCAGTGGCCATTGAGTTGAGGATTTTCTTTTCGGTGCGATATAAATCGAAGAAGAACATCACTCCAACCACTATTTCAACCAGTATCAGGCACAGCAATAAGATCGCCATAAACCGCATCAGTAGTGTGTTGCGTGCCTTAGCCAGTGCCTGCTCAATGTTGTGACTTGAGGACATAGCCAACCCCTCTGAGTGTATGAATTAATGGGGTATCAAAGCCTTTGTCCACTTTGCTGCGTAAACGACACACCAGTACATCCACCACATTGGTCTGCGGATCAAACTGATGGCCCCAGACTTGCTCAAGAATAGCGGTTTTTGAAATGACGGTTTCAGGGTTTTCCAACATTAGTTTGATCAACATGAATTCTCGTTGGTTGAGTTGAATTGAGGCGCCATTTCTTTCAAGTGAGTGCTTGAGGAGATCCAGCGATAACTCGCTGTAGCTCAATTGATAACTTTGGGCAGGGTTCTGCTGACCTCGGCGAGCCAGTGACTGACAGCGAGCCAGCAGTTCCGGAAAGGCGAACGGCTTGACCAGATAATCATCCGCACCCGATTGCAGCCCTTTGACTCTTTCATCGACAGAATGTTTTGCGCTCAGGATGAGAACTGGTGTTGCATGGCCTTCTCCTCTCAGTTGAGCCAAGACTTCAAAGCCGTCTTTTTGTGGCAGCATGATGTCGAGCACAATCACATCGTAAGATTCGCTGATGGCTTCATGCAATCCGTCAACGCCATTGGTGGCGTGCGTTATTGTACAGCCTTCCTGCTGGAAGCCATTGATAAGAAAGCGTGCTATGTGGGTGTCATCTTCAATCAAAAGTATTTTCATCAGCTGTCCATTTCCTCACTCTCCCTAAACAGTCCTTCATACTCTACCAACAACCTTTCATGAATTTAACCAACATTACAGCTTTGTAATGATTGGGAAAGTCTTCAGTAATAGAGCCTTAGTTAGGATGTACCTGTCGAATCAAACAAGGTCTACCTTACAGGAGTGAACATGAAAACTATCAAACTTAGCGTACTAGCAGCGTCTCTTGGCTTCCTTTCAATGTCTTTCAATGCGTCAGCCGCAGATAAAGGCCACACCGTATCAGTGACGCAAATTTCCTCTCAGTCCGCTTTCAGTCTGGCAAAAGAAGCTGTTAATCAATGTGAAGCGAAAGGCTACAAAGTATCCGCGACAGTGGTTGACCTTTCGGGCAATGTACTGGCTCAACTTCGCTCAGACGGCGCAGGCATCCACACCTTAGATAGTTCACGTAAGAAAGCCTTTACTGTGACCAGTATGAAACAGCCGTCAGGGAACCTGATGAAGCTGATAGCTGACAAGCCGATTATGCAACCGTTGCAGAATATGGATGACAACTTGCTGTTCTTGGCGGGTGGCGTACCTGTTCAGCTTGATGGCAACCTAATCGGGGCAGTTGGTGTAGGCGGAGCACCGGGTGGTCACCTGGATGTGGAATGTGCCGATGCCGCAATCAAAAAAGTGTTCTAATTTGAGTTAACCACCGCCTTTGAGTGAGCTCAATTCCCCGACCGGAATTGTCTGGTCGGGGTTTGTTTATATCTGAAGTTTAAGCGTGAATCTGTTGGATTTTAAACTGCTCACACTGATTGAACTGGGCAAAATCCGACAGCTCTTGTTCGAGGGCAGAGTGAAAGTCATCCCGTTTTCTTAGTGTGGGCTCGATATGTAAACTCAGCGCCTGAAGTGTTGATGCTGGTTTGTCTACCTTGCAATCAACACGAGCGACTAACTTGCCATCCCACATGATAGGTAAGCAGAAGTAGCCAAACTGGCGCTTATTCGCTGGCACATAGCATTCAAGCAGGTAATCGAAGTTGAAAATCTTCTGAGCACGTTTTCTCTGGATCAGTAAATTATCGAACGGAGAGAGTATTTTGGCCTTCTGGCGATTGAGGCGCTTGCCGAGCAAATCCAACGCGTCGTGGAACGTGTAATAGGTATGGCCGTCGACCTTAAATGGGAAAATCTCACCTTGTTGGCACAATTGCTCCATCGTGTTGCTGACCAGCTGTTTGGTGTTTTTGAGCAGGTAATTGATTTCCGACAGATGACCAAAACCATGTGCTCTGAGGTAATTCATCACCAAATAGCGCCCATATTCTTCATCGCTCGGCATTGAGGTATCTATTCCTTGCGGCAGTACTCGCTCTGTCAGGTCGTAAACCTTATGGAAATTGCGCCTCTCGGTGATCATTAGATCACCTTGCATGTAGAGGTTCTCCAACGCCTGCTTAGTAGGTTTGGTTCCCCAGCCCTGTTTTTTTATGCCTGAAGACTCAAAGTCTTTCGCCATTAATGGCCCTTCGTGCTCAATTCGACTGATGATGTTATTCATCAACTGGTTATCGCGGCGATACCAATGATTCTGGTCTCCGGACTCTATTGCCTGTTTACGTGGCAGAGTGAAGCGATAATCTCGCATCGGCAAATACGCAGCGGCATGAGACCAGTATTCAAATACAGAACGATTTTTTACCAGCTTATCGAGGTGATTGGGTTGATACTTTGAATTGCGGCTCCACAAGGTGTGATGGTGGGCGCGTTGAACAACCGAGATAGTGTCGATTTGCACATAGCCGATGCGCTCGAATGTTGACAGCGTGTTTTGTAACGCGCCCCCTGATTTCGGGTTGTGTGGCAAACCTTGGGACAGTAGAGCAAGCTTCTGAGCCTGTGCAATTGAGAGTGTTTCCATACTGAGTGTGAATCCTGTATCTAACTACTCGGGTGGGTGAGCGTCTGATTTGCAATGTAAATTGGATACATCAGTGTAATGAAAACACTCGAATCATTCGTTGGGGCAGATCGAATTATGAAGGAAAGAATAAAAAGCCCCAGCGGAACGCTAGGGCTGAATTAGGTCTATTCACCGAGGGCTTTTTTCGCCAAACGCGCGGCGGCGTGTTTATGTCGGTCGAGAAGTTGATGCAAGTCGACACCAATCACTTCGCTATTGAGCACGCGCCAGTGGCCGGCGACCATAACTCGGTCTGCTTGCTGCGCACCACATAAGATCAGAGCGGCTAACGGGTCGTGACTGCCAGAAAAACGAATGTCATCGAGCTTGAACATGGCAAGGTCGGCTTGTTTGCCGACGGCCAGTTCACCGATGTCACCGCGGCCCATAGCACGAGCAGAGCCTTGTGTGGCCCAGCGAAGGGCGTCGAAATGGGTGACATTGGCTGAGCCGTATTGCAGTCGTTGCAAGTACATCGCCATACGAACTTCGGCAATCATGTTAGAACCGTCGTTGGATGCTGACCCGTCGACACCTAAACCGACTTTGACGCCAGCAGCTTCCAAATCGTTGTTTTTGCAGATCCCCGATGCCAACATCATATTCGATGTCGGGCAATGGCTGATCCCAACACCTGCTTTGCCGAGACGGCGGATCTCTTCTTGATTGAAATGAATGCCGTGTGCCAGCCAGGTTCTATCATTCAGCCAACCAACGTCTTCAAGATAATCGACAGGTCTGAGGCCGAATTTTTGCAGACAGAAATCTTCTTCATCGAGTGTTTCACACAAATGCGTGTGCATCATGATGTTTTCCTGCGCGGCAATGTAGGCGGTTTCCTTCATCAGATCTGTGGTTACAGAGAAGGGCGAACACGGCGCTAGGGCGATTTGAGTCATGGCGCCATCGTGATGCTGGTGGTACTGGCGAATTAAGCGTTGGCTGTCATCGACAATCGCTTGTTCTGTCTGAATGGTGTGACGAGGCGGAAGGCCACCTTCATCTTCGCCGAGGCTCATTGAACCACGGGTAAAGATGGCTCGTACGCCAAGTTTCTGCGCGGCTTCAACCTGAAGATCAATCGCATGTTCGAGTCCGTTTGGCAGCAGATAGTGATGATCGGATGCCGTGGTGCAGCCAGAT
Source organism: Vibrio sp. RE88 (assembly GCF_013113835.1). GTDB lineage: Bacteria > Pseudomonadota > Gammaproteobacteria > Enterobacterales > Vibrionaceae > Vibrio. Next base: position 390,113 of record NZ_VTYQ01000001.1, read on the forward strand.
AGCATCAGTTCCACCAGTGCCAGCTCAGTCGCAACACTCATCATCTCTTCGTCGAGATTCGCCCACACCGGATAAAGGCTTTGCAGCCAGTGGAACAGTTCTTTGTTCAAGGCATCAGGATAGGCGCGAGTCAGGGTCTGGTAGAAGTGATGGTGGGCGTTTATTAAGCCGGGGGTCACCACATGGTGCGAGGCGTCGACGACGTAATCTATCTGATGAGACGGCGTCTCGTTTTTTGCGATAAGTTCGACAATTTTGTTTCCCTGCACCACCAAACCTCCTTGCGCGTCTTGATGATTTGCAGTGTAAATTGCCAGTGGATTCTTAATCCAGATGGTTTCCATTCATAGTAATCCTTAGCCATCTCAGCCATTTCAGGGGAGAGGGTCTTGATCGATTTTAGGTTGAGTCATTGCCAGACTTGTCTGACGCTAAGTGCGTTTCGGTTGCTTCTAGAGAGGAGCAACCAAAACAGTCGTTATTCTTGCTGAGCTTTCAACGGGCTTTGTGCGTCTGGTGTCTGCTCTTCTTTCTTAGACTGTGCCAGCTCTTCTTGCACTTGATCGCGGCTCTCTTTGAGTGCATCGCGCTCTTCTCTGCGGCTCGATTTAGGTAGCAGTTGATGCAGAAGGACGGTTGCGATGGTGCCTGTTGTGATACCTGAGTGAAGGAAGTTGGCTATATCATGTGGTAAGTGCTGTAGCAGACGCGGCTCAAACGTGACCGCCAAACCTGAAGCAAGGCCGACACAAATCACCAGAGCGTTACGTTTGGTGTCTGCGGCTGTGATCAGCATACGAATCCCAGCATAAGCAATCATACCGAACATCACAAAACCGACGCCGCCTAATACCGGCTTAGGAATGGTGACGGCAATCGCAGCCAGTTTCGGGAAGAGTCCGCCTAGGATGAGCAAGCCACCGGTTGCAGCGACGACAAATCGGCTGGCAACGCCCGTAATGCCGACAATACCGACGTTTTGACTGAACGAGGCCAGTGGCATCGCAGTAAGAATTGCGGCAAGCGTACTGCCAAGGCCATCACCCAGCAAGCCACGTTGCAAATCTTTACCTGATACCTGCTTGTTACAGTTGTTGGCGAGCGCCATGAAGTCGCCTGTAGCTTCTGCGATCACGACAATGTAAACCAAACTCATACTAACAATCGCGCTGGCGTGAAAACTTAAACCGTATTTAAGCGGTTCTGGGCCACCGACCCAAGCAGCGGTCGATACGTCGTCCAGATTAACCATGCCCATGGACAGGGCAACGATATAACCGCCTGCCAGACCAATCACGATGGCAGACGCTGCTACGGCACCTTTACAGTAAACCGATACCGCGACCACAATGCCCAGTGACACTATGGCGAGGAAAAGCTTGGGTAGTGTCGCGAAGTTTTCACTGGCAGCAGGCGCATCGCCGACCCAGTTCATTGCGACTGGCAATATGGTCAAACCGATCAAGGTGACGACCACGCCGCTGACCACGGTTGGGAAGAGCTTGCGTACCTTATCCATATAGAAGCTGGCGAGAATCACCACCAGTGAGCCGATTAACGCCGACCCCATGATGCTGGCCACACCACCTTCGCGGCCTATCGCAATGGCGACGCCAAGAAACGCAAAGCTGGAACCCATTACCACAGGTAAGCGAATACCAATCGGACCAAAGCCGAGACATTGCGCTATGGTGACAATGCCAGAAGCGAGTAGGGCGGCATTAATCAGAGAAACAATTTCTTCGTTGGGCAGCCCAATAGAGGCTCCGACGATAAGGGGAACGGCAACGATGCCGCCAATCGACGCCAGCATATGCTGGAGTGCAAGGAGTAAAGTGATGCCATGAGGCGGTTTTTGGTCAAGCGTGTACAGAAGTTTCATTTGTTTTACCTCAGAGAGAGTTGGCGTAATTGGTTATCTCTCGTTGAGTGGGGAGTGCTCCCACTAAACAGGTGACAGACTTCTACAAACTGCGTAGGGTCGACGGATTTTGCGTGTATTAGTCTCGCCTGAGCACAAGCTCAGGCGAGGTGGTGGAGATGGGTTAGATGTAAACCAGTTTAGCGACGAAGATCACCGTTAGGATGTACATCGAGATAGAGACGTCTTTGGTTTTACCTGTGGCAACTTTGAGCACAGTGTAAGTGATGAAGCCTAACGCGATGCCGTTAGCAATCGAGAAGGTCAGTGGCATCATCAGTGCGGTAATTGCAGCCGGAGCACCATTAGTGAAGTCTTTCCAGTCGACGTGCTGCATGCTGCTCATCATCACAAAGGCCACATAAATCAATGCACCAGCGGTCGCGTACGATGGGATCATCCCTGCCAGAGGCGATAGGAATATTGCCGCTAGGAAAAGCGCAGCAACCACAATGGCAGACAGACCTGTACGAGCACCCGCAGCCACACCAGCGGCACTTTCAACATAGCTAGTCACCGGAGGACAACCTACACACGCACCCGCCACACTGGAGATACTGTCAGCTTTCAACGCTTTGCTTAAGCCTTCAATCTTACCGGTTTCCTTGTTGATCAAGTGTGCTCGCTCTGCCACACCCATCAGTGTGCCAGCGGTATCGAACATATTGACGAACAAGAAGGCCAGAATCACGCTCACCATCGAGATGTTAAATGCGCCAGAAATGTCCATTGCCATAAAGGTTGGAGCAATACTTGGTGGAGCAGAGAAGAAGCCGTTGTAATGAACCAGTCCTAGCATCATGCCGACCAAAGTGACACTCAGAATACCGATGAGAACCGCACCGAAGACTTTACGTTCGCTGAGCACTGCGATGATCAGGAATGCGATGGCAGCGAGCATAGCATCTGGTTTAGTGAAATCGCCTAATGAGACCAAAGTTGCTGGGTTTTCGACGACAATACCTGCGGTTTTAAGACCAATCAGACCAAGAAATAATCCGACACCGGCTGTCATAGAGAAGCGCAAGCTTTCCGGAATACTTTCGATGATCCACTGGCGAATCTTATAGAAGCTCATCCCGACAAACAGGATACCAGAGAGGAACACTGCACCCAGTGCCACTTCCCAGCTGTAACCCATTTCACTAACGACAGTAAATGAGAAAAACGCGTTGAGGCCCATACCCGGTGCTAGGCCGACCGGCCAGTTAGCAAACAGCCCCATTAACAGACAGCCGATGGCTGCACCGATACAGGTTGCGACAAAGACGGCGCCTGAATCCATTCCAGAAGCGGCCATGATCTGAGGGTTTACGAAAATGATGTACGCCATTGTGGCAAAGGTGGTGATGCCCCCGATCATTTCATTCTTGACACTGGTTCCATGTGCTTTCAGTTTGAAAAAGCGCTCCAAAAAGCCACTAGGTTGACCTTCGGTATTAAGCACTTCTGCTTTGCTTTCATTCATGTCAGCAAGTCCTTTTATTTTGGTGTTTCTTCAATTGAAGACCGCACTTCGCCTGGACGTCTCTGTCTCAGACGAACTTCAATTATCCCGATTGAATAGTTATATGACGCTGTTAGGTGACGCTTATCGTTATTGCGTTAGCTGCCCCGATAAGTCGAGAAGCTATAAGGTGAAACCAGTAGCGGAACGTGATAGTGCGCATCTTTCTCACCTAATCCAAAACGGATCACGACGTCATCGAGAAAGGCAATGTCTCCCAGATCGACGTCCTTGTTGCGAAAATAATCGGCAACGTGAAAAACAAGCTGATACTTACCAAGCTCAAAAGCTTCACCTTCTAAAACAGGCGCGTCAGTGCGGCCATCAAAGTTAGTTGTGACGGTTTTAATCTTGGTTAGGTTGTCACCTTCCACCCGGAACAGTTCAACTTCGATGTCTGCACCTGGCAGGCCATGCATTGTATCCAATATGTGTGTGGTTAGTTTTCCCATAATTCCTGTTCGCGCGTCGCGCTCTCCTTAGCTTTGAGGTTATTCCAAATTGTATACAAAGATGTTTTATAACTTTGTTGGATATCTATATATGTACACAAAATATTCATATAGTAAAGCGCATTGTTATAAAAATGTTACTAGTGGATAAATTGAAAAATGAATTTTGTGAAGTGTAATTTCGCCTACATTGACGCGCATACCTTTGTAACTGTTTGATTAATATGCTTGTGTTGATAAAAAGTAACTTTAGCAACAAAATCTTTACATTAAGATATTTTATTGTATACAATGAATGTATGAAGTTGATGTGGCGTTACAATCACGCCAAGCTTTTTAAGGAGAGCCTGAATGGATAAGGATTATTCACGAGATCTGGTTGGCTATGGGGCGAATCCTCCGCATCCCAAATGGCCGGGCGGTGCTCGTATCGCAGTGTCATTTGTATTGAATTATGAAGAAGGTGGTGAACGTTGCCTTCTGCATGGAGATGACGAGTCCGAAGCCTTTCTATCTGAAATTCCAGCCGCTCAACCTATCAAGGGTGAGCGCCATATCAGCATGGAGTCTATCTATGAATACGGTAGCCGTGCTGGTGTGTGGCGTGTCTTACGCCTGTTTGACGAATACGAAATTCCACTCACCGTTTTTGCGGTGGCTATGGCGATTGAGCGACACCCTGACGTGGCAGAAGCCATGGTGCAAGCTGGCCATGAAATTTGTAGCCATGGCTATCGCTGGATTGATTATCAGTACATGGATGAGTCACAAGAGCGTGACCACATGGCAAAAGCGATTGAAATCATCAAAGAGGTCACAGGCAGCCGACCACTTGGTTGGTATACCGGTCGCACTGGGCCGAATACCCGCCGTTTAGTGGCTGAAGAAGGCGGATTCTTATACGACTCCGATGCCTATGATGACGATTTGCCGTATTGGCACACCGAAGCGGGTCGTCCGCAATTGGTGATCCCATACACTTTGGATGTCAATGACATGCGTTTTGCTACCGCTCAGGGGTTTAACTCTGGCGAGCAATTCTTCCAGTATCTGAAAGACACGTTTGACACTCTCTATGAAGAAGGCGAATCCGCTCCGAAGATGATGTCGGTCGGATTGCATTGTCGCTTGATTGGTCGACCTGGCCGTCTCGCTTCACTCAAGCGTTTTCTCGATTACGTAAAACAACATGATGATGTGTGGCTATGTCGCCGCATTGATATTGCTCACCACTGGCATGAGCACCACCCATACACACCAAAGAAGGAGAAGTAATATGACTGAATTTCGTACTTGTAAACCATCAGAGATGGCTCGCGCGGAATTTGTCTCGCATTTTGGTGATGTGTATGAGCACAGCCCATGGGTGGCCGAATCGGTGTTCGATAAGGGTCTCAACACCGAAGACAACAAAATTGAAAACTTGCACCTGCGTATGGCAGAAACCTTGTTGGGTGCAGAGAAAGATCAACAACTGGATCTGATTAACGCTCACCCGGATTTAGCCGGACGTGCTGCCGTTAATGGGGAACTGACCGCAGCCTCGACTGCTGAACAAGCGGGGGCGGGCATTGACCAATGCTCGGCGGACGAGTTCGAGAAATTTACCACTTATAACAACAGCTACAAAAGTCGCTTCAATTTTCCCTTCATTATGGCTGTGAAAGGGGCCAATCGTTACCAAATTCTTGAGTCGTTCGAGATGCGATTAGGAAATGATAGTGAAACTGAGTTTGCTACTGCGATTCAGGAAATCAACAAGATTGCGCTGTTTCGCCTGCGAGATATGTAAGTCACAGAGCTGGCGACTATCCCGTAATAACGCTCTCTAGAGAGCAGATAACTGACTCACTTAACCTATTTTTGATTAATTGGAAGGATGAAGGAAATGTCCTTAGATTTCGAACAATACATAAACCTCGCTGATGACAAACTGGGCGCTCAAGCTATTTACGCGACCGACGATTTCTTTGCTGATAAAAGCCGCCTTTTGCGCCGTGAAGCGCCGGAGTGGAAGGAAGGTGTTTATGACGATAATGGTAAATGGATGGATGGCTGGGAAAGCCGCCGTAAACGTGGTGAAGGCTACGACCATTGTGTGATTCGTCTGGGCCTAGCTGGCACGATTGCAGGCGTTGACATCGATACCTCTTTCTTTACGGGTAACTTCCCACCATCGGCGTCTATTGATGCGTGTTACTCACCAGATGGCGACCCAACGGATGCCACTGAATGGCAAGAAATTCTGCCGTCAATGAGCTTGCAAGGCGATCATCATCACCTTGAGCAAATTGAAAGCGACGAAGTGTTCACTCACTTACGTCTTAACATCTATCCAGATGGCGGTGTTGCACGTCTTCGTGTTTACGGCCGACCAAGTGTGGATTGGGACCGTATTGATGCTCAGCAGAAAGTGGACTTAGCCGCTGTTGAAAATGGTGGTCGTGCGTTGGCATGTAGTGACGAGCACTACGGTAACAAATCTAACATTCTTGGCCCTGGCCGAGGCGAAAATATGGGTGATGGCTGGGAAACCGCACGTCGACGCACACCAGGAAATGACTGGGTGATCGTTGCGCTGGGCCATGCTGGCAATATTGACCGTGTTGTGGTGGATACTGCGCACTTTAAAGGCAACTTCCCAGATAGCTGCTCTATTCAAGCGGCCTATGTTAAAGGTGGCACGGATGACCAAGTGGCGACACAAAGCCTGTTCTGGCGTGAACTTTTGCCAGCGCAGAAGCTCAAGGCACACGACATTCATGAGTTTGTCTCTGAAGTGAATGAACTGGGTGCTGTGACGCACGTTCGTCTGAATATCTTCCCGGATGGTGGTATTAGCCGTCTGCGTTTATTTGGAACTAAAGCGGAATAAGCGAGGGAAGCACAATGAGCAATGGAATTCGCCGATTAAAAATAGAGCCACTCACCAAAGAGGCGTTTGCAGAATTTGGAGACGTTATTGAAGTCGAAAACAGCGACTACTTTATGATCAATAACGGCTCGACCCGTCGTTACCACAAGCTGGCGAGCACGGACGTACAAGATCAAGGTGGTGAAGCCATCATCAGTATCTTTCAGGCCACGCCGCTGAGTTACCCGTTAACGATAAAAATGCTGGAACGTCATCCGCTTGGCTCGCAGGCCTTCGTTCCGTTGCTTGGGCGACCATATTTAATTGTTGTTGCGCCAAAAGGAGATGACCCGCAGTTGTCGCAAAGCCGTGCCTTCATTAGCAATGGCCGACAAGGTGTCAATTACCACAAAGGCGTTTGGCATCATCCGGTGCTGGCGCTGACCGAGCGTGATCAGTTTTTGATCGTCGATCGAGGTGGTGAAGGGCATAACTGTGATGAAGTGTTCTTTGACACCGATTTGGTCTCTCTGCATCTGGAAGATGTTCCGGGCAACAGCAGCACGGATGAAGAGCAACGCATGGAACAAGCGTTGTAATGCTGGCACTGCCCATCGCAGGGTTCCTGTGATGGAAAGCGCTGGTAGTAAATAGGAGTTTATTATGGATCCACATATCACGGAGTGGTTGAATCTGGCGATTCGCTGGGTTCACATGATAGTCGGGATCGCCTGGATTGGCGCATCGTTTTACTTTGTTTGGTTGGAGAACAATCTAAACCGCGTTAACCCGAAAACTGGCCTGTCAGGCGACCTGTGGGCGATTCATGGCGGTGGTATCTACCACCTTGAAAAGTACAAACTTGCGCCACCAGAAATGCCAGAGCACCTGCACTGGTTTAAATGGGAAGCATACTTCACTTGGATTACCGGTGTGTTGCTACTGGCGGTTGTTTATTACCTCAACGCAGAAATCTATCTGATTGCACCGGGCTCTGGCCTGTCACCTACCACTGCTATTGCGATTGGTGTGGGTGCGTTAGTCGCGGGCTGGTTCATTTACGATCTCTTGTGTGATTCGCCTTTAGGCAAAACCCCGATGTTGCTGGGACTGGTTCTGTTTGTGCTGCTTGTTGGTGCGACCTACGGACTGGCTCAGGTCTTCAGTGGCCGTGGTGCTTACATCCACGTTGGTGCCATCATAGGTACTATCATGGTGGGTAACGTTTTCCGCGTTATCATGCCAGCGCAGCGCAATCTGGTGAGTGCGATTGAAGAAAACCGCGAACCGGACCCGGCACTGCCAGCGAAAGGCTTACTGCGTTCTCGCCACAACAACTACCTAACATTGCCTGTACTGTTCATCATGATCAGTAACCACTTCCCGAGCACTTACGGTTCGGAGTACAACTGGGCGATTCTAGCGGGTCTGGCGATCTTCAGTATTCTAGTACGACACTACTTCAACACACGTCATGGCAGTCAGAAATTTGCTTGGACGATCCCTGTGGCGGCGTTGGGTATGATCACGTTGGCATTTGTGACTTCTCCTTATGCGAACCGACCAGCAGCGCCAGTGGCGAAAGCACCAGTCGTACAACAGCAGGCTGCGCCTGTTGCCGAAGCCGCAACAACAGAAGCAAGTGAAACCGCATCGGCATCAACCACTGAGCAGGCTCCTCAGGAGCAAGCAGCATCTACAACAGGTGGTGTCAGCTTTGCCGAAGTGAACAAGGTCATTCAGGAGCGCTGCTCTGTATGTCACTCTGCCACGCCAACGCACGCAGCATTTGCGGTTGCGCCTGGAGGCGTTGTACTGGATACCCCTGAAGAGATCTTAACGAACGTTCCACGCATCATTTCTCAGTCCGTTGCGACTAAAGTGATGCCGCTGGGCAACCTTACTCAGATGACTGATGAGGAACGATCCCTTATCGGAGTTTGGGTGGAACAAGGTGCAGTTATCCAATAACTGTCCTTGCGGGACTGAGTGTCAGCCTGACTTCCTGTCATCCTATGTTCAGGCTGACATAGACTCCTCATTCCCAGCTGTCTCCAGACAGTGTATTTCCCTTTCCCCGGAACTTGTTCCGGGGTTTTTTATAGGTGTTAAGAAGCAAGAAATGCAAGGTTGTTGAAGTTGTGATGTTTATCTTCAATCAACGCATGCAGAAATTTCGGCTGTGCTACGTTTACTATTGATAGGTAACGTATTAGTCGTAGATAAAAGGCTGAGAGCGACATTTCTACCTTCTTTCTCTTTTCGCGGGCTCATTAGATGGGCTCTACATTGGTCAATCACAAAAGGAATTAGATGTGACGAAATTAGCCATCAGCATCAGACACAAAACCATACTGGCAACAGTATTGGCTGTGGTTCTGGTGATCATCGTACTGATCAGTACCACCGTTAGCCAAGGTCGTAAGATCATTCTCGACCAAACTTATTCACAGCAGCTTCCGGCGTCGCTGGGAGAGGTGAGCAATAAAATTAAGCTTGAGCTGGAGAAACCGCTGGTTATCGCAGATGTGATGTCAGAGCTTTCCCAGCTGACCGAATTTACCGGAGAAGGCAGTGCACAAATCGTCGATATCCTTAGCCGTATCAAGCAACAGTTCGGTGCACTGACGGCGTTCTACGTCAATACCGTTGATAGTAGCTACTACATTCCGACTGGCAAATTGAAAGACATGTCGGCGCAGTCTAATGATGACCAATGGTTTTACGGTTTTCTCGCCAGTGATAAGAAGGTCGAGCTATCGATTGATGTCGATGACGCTTCGGGTGTCGCGACCGTTTTTGTCAACCATGTGGTGATGCAGCAGGGCAAACGTATTGGTGTCACCGGGATTGGCCTGTCGCTACAAAACATGGGGAAAACCGTCGCCAACTACTCACTGGGTGAACAAGGTCAGCTGATGCTGGTCGACAATCAAGGCATCGTGAAAATTCATGCCGATGCCAACCAAGTGGGTAAATCACTCAACGATTTGCAGCTACGAGAATTGGCAACGGAGCTGGGCAAACTCAGTGACACAGATTCGCATATTATTGAAGCTGAAGTGAATGGCAGCGCCATGATTGTCGGGTTTATTGCCTTACCAGAGCTAGGTTGGACATTGGTTTCTCTCCAGCCCCAAAGTGAAGTGCTGTCGGAGCTGAATCAGTTTATTCAGACCATGACTTACATCGGTGTGGTGGTGGCCTTACTCTTTATTGTCATCAGTGCTTATATGACCAACACGCTGCTCAAGCCATTGACGACCACTGCAGATTTGCTGCTGGAAATCGGTGGTGGTGGCGGTGACTTGACGCAAAGGCTGGATGAAAGCCGTAATGACGAAGTCGGCAGTATTGCTCGTGGTTACAACCAGTTTGTCGCCTACATGGGTAATGTCTTGCAAGAGATCGACCGCTCGCGCGCTGATTTAGTAGCGACCATTGATCATATTGATTCTCAAGCCAGTGAGATGAAACATCAGATCCAAGGTCAGGAGCAGAACATTGACCAAGTTGCGACTGCGATCCATGAAATGAGCGCCAGCTCGGAAGAGATCGCCAGTAATGCCAATAACACGTCAGACAATGTGCAGCAGGCGACAGTAGAAGTGAAGCATGGTTTGTCATCGGTCAGTGACACATTTGCTCATACTGAAGCAATGAGTCGACAGCTGGATCAGAGTAGTCAGAGTATTGAGAAGCTTTCCAGCGATATCAACGCCATTGATACGGTACTGGATGTGATCAGCGGCGTGTCGGAACAAACCAATTTGCTGGCACTCAATGCGGCGATAGAAGCAGCTCGTGCAGGCGATCAGGGGAGAGGATTTGCAGTGGTGGCCGATGAAGTTCGCACCTTAGCATCACGTACTCAGGATTCAGCCAGCGAAATCCGCACCATTATCGAAAATCTGCAGAGCCTCAGCGATACGGTAGTGAAAGAAGTTGGCCAGAGCCACAGCACCGGTAAAGCGTGTTTAACCGCCGCTCAGGCTTCTGAGAAGCATTTAGAGTCGATCAATCAGTTTGTGGATGAGATTCACCAACTGAGTAGTCAGACCGCCACCGCGACCAATGAGCAGTCTCAGGTTATCAATGAAATTGCTCCGCATGTTTCGAGTATTGCTGATGTGGCACGCAGCAACACTGAAATGGTCAATCAAACCTCCCATCATTGTGCCGATCTGAAAGACAATGTGAACTCTCTCAGCCAACTGGTGGCCAAGTTCAAGTTCTAACTCATAAGGCGGCCACAGGGCCGCTTTTTTATTGGAGGCTAGGGATCGTTACGGTAGCCGGGCAGATAGATGGGCTCCTGCTGGTAAGCCTCATCTAGCCATTCTCTTACGTATGGGCGATTGAGAAGTTCACTGAACCAACGTTGGGTATAAGGCCATCGCTCATCGGCCTCAAGGTGAGAAGAAAAACGCATTACCGATGGCAGCAGCATAATGTCGGCGATGGAAAACTCTCCCACCAAGTACTGCCCACCGTACTCGTTAATGGTGTCGTTCCAGAGCTGATAAATGGCTTCAATTTGCGCTGTCTCATCTTGGCTCAGCGCTTTTTTGTCCGGATAAAATGCACTTTCAAACGATAAGGCTGAGCAGACACGGCCAAAAGTGGAATGCTGCCAGGCGGTAAACGATCTGGCTTTGGCCCGTGCGCCAATGTCCCCTGGCCACAAACTGTCTTCACCGAGTTCACTGGCGTATTCAGCGATCGCCAGTGAGTCAAAAATGATCAGGCCATCATCATCCAGCACGGGTACTGCTGCGGGTGGAGAGAAGGTGCCGATATGCTGCAGGTTTTCCCAACGTTGCGGGCGGCGGATATCGATAATCCGCTCTTCAAAAGGAATCCCCTGTTCTTTTAACGCCAACCAAGCCCTGAATGCCCAGCTAGAGGCATTGCGATTACCACTGTAGAGAATGCGTTTCATGTTGCGTCCTTTCTGATGATGATGGCTCTATTATAAGATTGCCCCGCTGCTGGTTCGCTTGAATATCGACATATAAACGCCTATAAAAAGGCGTATATCTTCATTTAACGCGGAATAATGGCATGGATGCTTTTGATCATCACATTCTTCGAGCGCTTCAAAACAACAGTCGCATCAGCAGTGAAGTGTTGGGTGCTGAGATTGGTTTATCCCCCTCGGCCTGTCAGCGGCGGATTAAAAAACTCAAACAACAAGGGGTGATCAAGCAAGAAGTGGCGGTGCTGGATGCAGCTCAACTACCGGGATTCATCACCACATTGGTGGATATCACTTTGGAGCGTGGCGGAGAAACCGCGCTGGATGAGTTTATTCGCGCGCTTGAAGCCGAACCGCAGGTTCAGCAGTTCTATTACGTAGCGGGTGACGTGGATTTTGTCGTCATTGTGGTCACTCAGGATATGAAGGCTTATGACGCACTGTCGAGGCGCCTGTTTATGTCCAACCAAAATATCAAAAAGTTTTCGACCAAGGTGGTGATCCAACCGGGAAAAGTGAGCCTCGAACTCCCTGTGTGAAAACAACAGCTTTTGTTGCCGCTTCAAGGGCTTGAAGGGGCGCTTAGTGAATCCTTGTCTATAATGATAAGAATGTAAATTACATCTTAATCAATAGATACCAGAGGTTTCCTATGTGTCGCACTATGCTGGTCAGTATCCTTAGCCTTATGTTCACCTACAACGCTTTTGCGTTGCCCACCCCCGAAGGTGAACCGATCTTGTGGGTATCAGGAAAGATCAGCCAGTCCAACGCTGAAAATGGTGTGGAGTTTGATCAAGCCATGATTGCTAAATTGGATCAGGGTGTGATTAAAACGAGCAATCATGTGGTGGATCAAGTGATGACTTATCAAGGCCCAAAGCTGACCAGCTTGCTGGATTTCGTCGGTGCAAAGGGGACCGCGGTCAAAGTGATTGCGTGGGACGAATACGTTAAGACGATATCGATCGCGGACATTGAAAAGTACGGGGTGTTGCTCGCCACCCATGAAGATGGCGTCAAGATGACCATCGATGGTAAAGGGCCATTTTTTGTTGTCTTTCCATTTTCCGACTATCCAGAATTACAAAACGACTTCTATTACAGCTTCTCCGTCTGGCAAGTTAGAGAGATTGTCGTCGAGTAATGGCTATGAAAGCACACTTGAGGGAAAAGAGCCGCCGCTACTTCGTGGCGACCATTGCGACTCTGTGTACCGTGTTGATATGCGTGATTGTGTATGTGTTTTACTCTCTGGCAGAGATAAAAAACATCTCACCGGATCCGTACGTCACCATTATTAACAACAACATATCGGTGAAGACCAAACTGCTGTCGGTCAAAACGGAAATCTTGCAGTATTCACTTAATAAAAGCAGCAAAGGGCTGTCCAATCTTAAGTTTAAAGCGCGTGTCTATAAGTCGAGCATTATGCAGGACTTACTGTCTGAAAGAACCAATAAAGTCCATGAAAAGTTTGGTGATGTAGAGGAACTCAGAGAGGTCGTCGCGCAGATTGATTCGTTTTTTGACATGGTGAATCGAATGGAGGCTGATCTCTCTACTGATCACGTTCTTATCTATCTCGACAGCGTCTATTCCCGTCTCAATGTCTATCTGGCAGGGTTTGTGTCAGAAGTTCAGCGTAGTCAGAGCCAATTTAATCGTTACAAAGAGAGCTTTTACGATCGGCAATACGTCTATCTTGGCATTATTTTGGTGTGCTCCATGCTGATGACTGGGGTGATCTCTCGCATGTACCTCAGTCAGACTCGTTTGAGTAGCGACTTGTCTGACCGCACCAAAGTGATGGAGGAAGCGAAGAAAAGTGCCGAGCAGAGCTCCGTGGCGAAAGCGAGATTTTTAGCCAACATGTCTCATGAAATGCGTACACCGCTCAATGCCATCATCGGCCTGAGTCAAAAAGAGTACTATGAGGGCTCTGATGAGCAGACCCGTCAGTTTCTTTCGATGATTAATCGCTCAGGCGACCACTTACTTAAGCTGATCAACAATGTGCTTGATTTGAGCAAGATTGAGCAGGGTAAATCCAAGCTCGAGCAGGAGGATTTCTATCTCAGTGAGCTGGTGGATATTTCGAAAACCGTGTTTATCAATTTTGATAAAAAGCATGACGTTGAGGTGTTTTTCTCTCTATCACTGGAGAGTAATTTTAAAATCCGATCGGACCGCACCAAGTTAGTACAGATCATCAATAACCTGGGTTATAACGCGATTAAGTTTACGGCCAGTGGCTACGTCGATATTAACGTCGCTTTGCGCCGTGAAGGGCAGTCCGGACAGTTGATCATCACGGTGAAGGACACTGGGATTGGTATGGCAGCGGAGCAACTGGAGAAGGTGTTTCAGGAGTTTACCCAAGGAGACGACTCGATTACCCGCAAGTATGGCGGTACCGGACTGGGCTTGTCTATCTGCCAATCTTTGGCTTCCTTACTTGGCGGCACTATCGATGTTCGCAGTGTGCCTGATGCTGGCAGTGAATTTACGGTCGATATTCCTGTTGAGATTGTTGAAGACAAGCCACTGATGAGTGCCAGTCGCCTCCTTCCTTCAGTGCGTGTCGTTTCAGAAAATCATTACGCCGCCGAGTTGATCACATCAGAATTGCAGCAGTTGGGTTTGTACGATCCGGAAGGGGAGGTCAGTTTATGCTTTCTCAGCCATGACGGAATAGAAGACGACATCCTTCACATCCAAAAGCAATCGAATGGGCCGATTATCGTGTATGGCAACATCAATACCCACCCTTCAGTGATGGACAACCTGTCATTACTAAGTAAACCCTATGATCTGTTTAGTTTAATCCAGTGCCTAGAAGATAAAGGGCAAACTCATCAGCAAGCAGAACAAGTCCCGACGGCGGAACGCAATGGCGGTCTGTCTGTCATGGTGGTTGAAGACATTCGTATGAATCAGATTGTGGCAGCTAAGATGCTGATGACGTTGGAGGCGCAGGTCACCACTGCTAATAATGGTCAGGAGTGTTTGGACCTGCTGCATGAACAGCACTTTGACATTATCTTTATGGATATCCAAATGCCCGTGATGGATGGCCTTGAAGCGCTGCGTCAAATCAAACAACGCAACCTTGCGCCAGATACGGCCATTATCGCCCTAACCGCCAACACCTTTGAGAGTGACGTTCAGAACTATTTGCAGCAGGGCTTTGATAACGTGTTGCCTAAGCCATTTAAACTTGATTGGTTACGGGGAATGCTGAATAAGTATTGTGCCAGTTGCTAAACTAAAACGCCCTTGCAATGAGTCGTCATTGCAAGGGCGTGGTGTGTCTCAAAGAGAGATTAGCTAGCAAACTTTTTTGCGTCGATGCGTCCTTCTGCATCATAGGCTTTCTCGCCATAGATGTATGTCTTAGAAACAGTGCGGTCATCGCCAAGGCTCATCAGCACAAACAGCTTTTCTTCCAAGGTTTTGGCCTGTTCCATACGGAAGCGCATCAGTTGCGTTGCGTGTAAATCCAGCACGACAAAGTCTGCTTCTTTACCCACTTCAAGGTTACCAATTTTGTCTTCAAGGTGGAGTGAACGTGCGCCGCCCAGTGTGGCTAAGAACAGCGATTTCAATGGGTGCAGTTTCTCCTGTTGAAGCTGCATGATCTTATACGCTTCACTCATCGTCTCAAGAATCGAGAAGCTGGTTCCGGCGCCGACATCGGTGCCCATACCTACGCGAACTCCATGCTCTTCCAGTTTAGGCAGCTTGAAGAGACCAGAACCGAGGAAAAGATTCGATGTTGGACAGAAGGCAATTGCCGATTCAGTTTCTGCCAAACGCTGACATTCACAGTCAGAAAGATGAATGCCGTGAGCAAACACAGAGCGCTTATGCAGCAGACCGTAATGGTCGTAGACATCCAGATAAGAGTCGCGCTCTGGGAACAGCTCAAGTACCCATTCAATCTCTTTCTTGTTCTCTGAAAGGTGGGTATGCATGTACACATCTGGGTATTCTTCCAGAAGTTTACCTACAGTCGCCAGCTGCTCAGGTGTGCTGGTTGGAGCGAAACGAGGCGTAACCGCATAAAGCAGTCGGCCTTTGTTATGCCATTTTTCAATCAGCTCTTTAGATGCTTCATAACCAGATTCTGGTGTATCGGTCAGGTAGTCTGGCGCGTTGCGGTCCATTAGGACTTTACCTGCGATCATACGCAAGTTGCGGCGCTCTGCCTCTTCAAAGAACACGTCGACCGACTCTTTATGTACCGTGCCAAACACCAATGCTGTGGTGGTGCCGTTACTCGCTAGCTCATTGAAGAACAGCTTCGCGACTTTATGCGCGTAAACCGGGTTTTTGAAGCGTCTTTCTTCTGGGAAGGTGTAGTTTTCTAACCAGTCGAGCAGTTGCTCACCGTAAGAGGCGATCATGCCGGTTTGCGGATAGTGAATATGGGTATCAATGAAACCCGATGTGATCAGTTTGTCTTCATATTCGGTGATGTTGAGATCGTTTGGCTGCCTTTTAAGCACCTCTTCTGTTTCACCGATATCAATGACGTGGCCATCTTCTACTACGAGAAGACCGTCGTCAAAAAACTGATACGAGTTTTCCAGTCCGACGTCTTTTGGGTCAGCAATACTGTGCAGAAGGCTTGCACGATAAGCTTTGCGTTGAGTTGTCATGTTTACTTCCTTTAAAGGCCCTCTTTCGGGGCTAGGCGATTTTCTCTTCCAATGATGAATCGCTCAGTTGTTCTTCTTTACTGTGTGGCGTAGGGCGCTTCTCTTCAAGCTCCATTCCCTGATAGTGTGCGATGAGTTCACCCGCAACCGATACCGCAATTTCAGCAGGATGTTTTCCATTCACCATGCTGATGCCAATTGGGCAAATCATCGTATTGATCTGTTGCTGGTTATAGCCGCGCTGCGCCAAACGCATGTCGAATTTTTTGCGTTTGGTTAGCGAACCTATCATGCCGAAATACACACTGTCGTCGCGATCAATGATGGCCTTGGCCAACTCAAAATCGAGTTGATGATTGTGTGTCATGACCAGATAGTAGCTGTTTGGTGACATGTCACGCACTTCAGCGACCGGATCATCGCTCACCAGTTTGGTTACGTTACGAGGGAGTTCGTCAGGGAATACGTCTTCACGCTCATCAATCCAAGTGACACGGAAAGGGAGAGTCGAGACGATATGTAAAAGGGCTTTGGCAACATGGCCAGCACCGAATACCACTAGATGTTTTTGCGCGGTTCCAATTGGCTCGAAGCTCAGTGTTGCCATTCCGCCACAACACTGACCTAAACGAGCCCCGAGATTAAAGCGCTCCACTTTCAGTGAACGTTCACCCGCGAGCAGCATTTCACGCGCCATTTTGGTGGCGATGTGCTCCAGATGACCACCACCAATGGTGGCAATCAAACGGTCGCGAGTGACCAACATTTTTGTGCCCGCATCCCGTGGCACTGAGCCACGGTCTTCCAATACGGTCACCATCACGCAAGGTTCACTGTTTTTCTCTAGCTGTGCCAGTTCATGAATCCAATTGTCCTTAAACATACGTCTCTCCTTGAACGGTAAACCCTTGAATAACCGCTTAAACCTCTTGCGTGTTCTGTTTTGCCACTTGTTGTTGCGTTTGCGTTACCTCGTTGATTGCCATCAACACACGCTCTGGTGTTGCTGGTGTATCTAACTTAGGTATAGCACCTTCAACGGCAACTGAGGCAATGGCATCTTTCAGTGCACTCCACACTGACATGCCGAGCATGAATGGCGGCTCACCGACAGCCTTGGAGTTAAACACGGTATCTTCTGGGTTGGCTCGATTTTCCAGAAGGTGAGTGTGGAACTCGATAGGCATATCGGCGATCGCCGGAATCTTGTAGCTGGCAGGCCCATTGGTCATCAGACGACCTTGTTCGTTCCAGATCAGCTCTTCTGTGGTCAGCCAGCCTACACCTTGCAGGAAGCCGCCCTCGACCTGGCCAATATCAATTGCCGGGTTAAGAGAAGCACCTACATCGTGCAGGATGTCTGCGCGCAGAATTTTGTATTCGCCTGTCAGGGTATCAACAATGACTTCTGAACAAGAGGCACCGTACGCGAAGTAGTAGAACGGACGGCCACGCGCTTTTTCATGGTCATAGTAGATTTTTGGTGTGCGGTAAAAACCTGTGCTCGATAGCGATACTTGGTTGAAGTAAGCCAGCTGAACAAAGGCTTCGAAGGTCAGAATTTCATCACGAATCATGACCATACCGTTTTTGAACACCACTTCTTCTGCTGACACTTTGTAGTGACTGGCAGCGAAGTCGATCAGACGCTGTTTGATGGTCAATGCGGCGTTCTGGGCGGCCTTACCGTTGAGGTCGGCGCCCGATGAGGCCGCGGTTGGTGATGTGTTCGGTACTTTGTCTGTGTTGGTAGCGGTGATTTGGATACGTTCAACATCTACTTGGAACTCCTCAGCAACGATTTGCGCCACCTTGATGTTCAGACCCTGACCCATTTCCGTACCACCGTGATTCAAATGAATACTGCCATCGGTGTAAATATGGATGAGCGCACCAGCCTGATTCAGGAAAGTCGCAGTGAAAGAAATACCAAATTTCACTGGTGTGATCGCCAGACCTTTTTTAAGGATCGGGCTTTGCTTGTTGAACTCAGCGATGGCTTTACGACGGGCGTGATAGTCACTGCTTTGTTCAAGTTGCTCAGTGATTTCTGGCAGGAAGTTATCTTCAACTGTCTGGTAGTAATGAGTGACGTTACGTCCCTCACCACCGTAGTAATTCGCTTTACGGATTTCGAGTGGATCTTTACCCAGATAGCGGGCAATTTCATCCATGATGTGCTCAATGGTCATCATCCCCTGTGGGCCACCAAATCCACGGTAAGCCGTATTCGACGCTGTGTTGGTTTTGCAGCGGTGACCTGTCACGGTGGCATCACCCAGATAATACGCGTTGTCTGAGTGGAACATGGCACGGTCAACAATCGAGCTTGATAGGTCCGGAGAGTAACCACAGTTACCCGCTACGATGATGTCAGCCCCTTCAATGACGCCATCATCGTTAAATCCGATTTTGTACTGGTTGTAAAATGGGTGACGCTTGCCCGTCATGGTCATGTCTTCCATGCGAGGCAGACGCATCTTAGTCGGGCGTTTAGTCAGGTGCGCAATGACCGCAGCCATACACGCTGGCGCCGCTGCTTGCGTTTCTTTACCCCCGAAACCGCCGCCCATACGACGCATGTCGATCACGACTTTGTGCATCGAAACCCCAAGTACTTCGGCGACCAGCTTTTGTACTTCAGTCGGGTTTTGTGTCGAGGTATAAACGATCATGCCACCATCTTCGGTTGGCATCACGCTGCTGACCTGAGTCTCAAGGTAGAAGTGTTCCTGACCACCAATCTCCAGATCGCCTTCAATCACGTGTTTTGCTTTGGCGAGTGCAGCCGCTGAGTCACCGCGTTTTTGCTGGTGGCTTTCAGTGACAAACAGCTCTTTCTCAAGCGCTTCTTTTACGTCGAGTACTGGCGGTAGGGCTTCGTATTCAACAATGGCGGCTTGCGCGGCTTTGCGTGCCGTTTCCATATCATCTGCGGCAACGGCAAGTACTGGCTGGCCGTAATATTGAACCAGACCGTCAGCAAGCAGTGGATCACCCGGCAGAATGGCACCGATATCCAACTGGCCCGGTACGTCTTCGTGGGTGATGGCAATCGCAACGCCTTCAAATTCGTAACACGGCGAGACGTCCAATTTGGTGATTTTTGCGTGAGCTTGAGTACTCAGGCGTGCATACACGTGCAACTGATTAGGGAATTCTAAGCGGTCATCAATGTAAACCGCTTCACCTGTGACCTGCTTCGGAGCGCTGTCGTGTTTTACGCTTTTACCAACGCCGGTTTTCAGATCCTGCTTTACGATGGCGACCATCTCTTCTTGAGTCATGGTCTGATGATGTGCGTTAGACATAAGACGTTACCCTTGTTTCGATCTGGTTGTTGTGATGAGTCTGCTCGATGTAGAAGCGACGCAGCATGTTCGTTGCTGTCATTGAGCGGTACTCTTTGCTGGCACGGAAGTCACTCAGTGGCTCAAAATCGTTATGGATTTCAGCCATCGCGGCATCAATGGTTGCTTGTGTCCATTCTTTGCCTAATAGCGCGTTTTCACAGTGCGTTGCACGTTTTGGCGTTGCCGCCATACCACCGAAAGCGATGCGGGCATTGATGACTTTGTTGTCTTCAATCTCAATATTGAATGCGCCACAAACCGCTGAAATATCGTCGTCTAGACGCTTGGAAAGCTTGTAAGCACGGAAGGTTTCGTTCGTTTTTGATTTAGGAATAATCACTTGCTCGATAAATTCACTTTCTTGCTGAGCAGTGACTTTGTAGCTGATGAAGTAGTCTTCAATCGGCAGGATTCTGGTCTGCTTACCACGGCGCAATTTCACTTGTGCATTCAGTGCAATCAAAAGCGGTGGCGCGTCACCGATAGGGGAGGCGTTACCAATGTTGCCACCCAGTGTGCCCTGATTACGCACCTGTAGAGAAGCAAAGCGATGCAGCAGCTCACCAAAATCAGAGAAATGTTGAGTCAGAAGTTGGTAGGCATCGCTGATCGCAACGTTAGCACCAATGTGTAGAGCATCATCACTTTCTTCACACACTTTCATGTCTTCAACCAGATTTACGCTGATCAACGTTTCAATCTCGCGATGGAATTGAGTGACTTCAAGAGCCAAATCTGTACCACCAGCAACCAGCTTCGCATTTGGATTTGCAGTGTAAATTTGTGCCAGTTCGTCAATGCTACGAGGGATATATGCTGTCAGGTTGCCTTGGCTCAGGCTGGCAGGTTGCCCTTCAAGCGCTTCTAGTCGAGCAATGGTCTCTTTTTCCAGCTCAACAAACTGGTCCATCAAAGGTTCGTCAGAAGCTAGAGACAAAGCGGCGTCAACAATAGGGCGGTATCCGGTACAGCGACATAAGTTACCCGCCAGAGACTCCATGACATCTTCCTTGTTCGCCGCAGGTTTGTTCTTGCTCAGAGCAAACATCGACATGATAAAACCTGGAGTACAGTAACCACATTGAGAACCGTGGAAATCGACCATCGCCTGCTGAGTTGGGTGAAGCTTGTTTTTGTTCTGCAAGTCTTCAACGGTAATCAGCTGCTTACCATGTAGTGCGGATACGAACGTCAGACAAGAATTCACTGAACGGTACTGAAGTTGACCATCGATCACTTCGCCTAGTACCACGGTACAGGCACCACAGTCACCTGAACCACAGCCTTCTTTAGTACCTGTTTTTTGTACATGTGTTCTCAGGTACTGCAGCACTGTCATATTTGGTGACAGCTCACTCTCTTGTCTGAGTTCTTGATTGAGTAGGAAAGTAATCAAGAGACCTCCTTGTGCATTGACACTATTGTTCCAATAATAATTTTCTGACCTTTGGGTCAATAATTGGATAATTTGACTGTAAGGTCAACTTTAATTTTACAATATTGCAACATGAAATGACCGACAAAAATGTCATTAACGGGTAAGGTAAGATGATAAGTATATGAATTTAATGATGTTAAACTTTATTTTTATGTAAAAAATTTTAACGTAAAGAAATTTAATATTGTATTTTATTTTGTGTACAATCTTTATGGTGAGAAACAAAAAGTCCGGCAGGGCGCCGGACTTAGATGATGCAAAATCAGTGGATTATTTGCTTTTCAGTAGGTCGGAGAACACGACATGCAGGTCGTTTGAAGCGGCATTGCTATCAAGGTTTAGCTTGGAGCGAATGTGAGACAAGTGCTCCTCCATCAGGCAGATTGCTTGTTCGGTATCGCCAGATTCAATCGTATCTAGCAACTGAGTATGCTCATCCTGAGAACAGTTTGAATGGTTGCCAGTTTCATACTGAGCAATCAGCAGTGACGTTTGCGACACTAAGCTTCTCTGGAACGCGAGCAGTGGGGCGTTGTTCGCCATCTCGGCCAGCTTAATGTGGAATTCACCAGACAGTCGAAGCCCTTTACCGTAATCACCGTTATCGAAAGCTTCGTTTTCTTTCTCTACCAAACGTCGGCACTCGTCTATCTTAGCGGTGGTGGCATGTTCAACGGCGAGCTCAATAATAGCAAGCTCCATGACTTCACGCGCTTTGATGATTTGCTTGGCTTCTTCCTTGGTCGGTGCAGACACCATTGCACCGCGGTTTGGCCTGATGCTGACCACCTGTTCCATCGACAATCGGAGCAAAGCTCGGCGTATGATGGTTCGACTAACACTGAAGATCTCAGCCAAAGCTTCTTCATTCAGCTTGGTCGCAGGTGGCAACCGTTGTTCAAGTATCGCATCGAAGATGTGGCAATAGACCACGTCATCCTGCGTTTGACCGGCGACTTTTGTTTTAATGTTTTTCGCCACAGAATTTTTTAGATTTGCCATAGGCGGCTTGTCACCCTCAACCTATTTATTTCCCTGATAAAACAATGATACTTCACTTTGTATACACGTGGCTAGCATTGGCATGTCAGGCAAGCACAGAAGTGAAACCTAAAGCGCAAAATTCCACCCATTTTTCTAGCGTGATTGTTAATAAAGTGTTTTGTTCAGCACTGCTGATATTCAGAGAGTTGCTGTGCACTTTCAACTAGCGTATCCCACCAAATTATCCTTGTTTCTGTATGCGGTAGATAGGCTGATAGTTGCTTCCATTCATTAAGCGCATTTCTGTGTATTCGTCATTGAGCATTTTAAACCGCCACAGTTGTTTACCACGGTGGAACTCAAGGTAATTGCCGTCAAAGTGCAATTGTGTCGTAACAAACCCTCGACCAAAAGAAACGCCGTGTTGGTTTATGTTCATAGTCGATGCGGTGTAGGACGGTACGAATTGCTCAACCCACGTACCGTAGATAATGTGTGTAGCTGGCGTTCGCCATTTAGAAATGATCACACCTGAGAGATACACCACCAAGACTGAGGCAATGATAGTTAATACGGTAAGGGACGAAATCCCCCAACTGTGTTCTAGCCAACTTGAGAACTTAATGCGAATCGCTGTGCTCACACCTTTCAGAGTGCCCATCAACTATCCCCTTTAATCAATCTGTACAATTCAGTCATATCGAGAAACTACGTTAGAGTTAATGGGAAATATGAAGTGGTTTGTCATAAAAAAAGCGCCCTAAAAAAGGCGCGTCACAAATCAAAAATAATAAGCGAATACGAAGTTAAAACTAACCTCTTCAAACGTAATAGCAGTTGTCTGATCGTCAAAACACAATAATGTTTAAGGCAATCAAAAGGGTCGCTAGCCCTCGTAGTGGGTACACCGAGATAGATTTGTGTCGACCACCACGAAAAGGCTAGCGTAGTGCTGGGGTAACTTGGGGGAACCTCAGCACTCAGAGAATAGTAACAACTTCCTAATCGCATTTCTTGAAGCTATTTTCTTACAAAAATGAGTGAGTTAGAGGGGAGTTATGTCAGGTGTGGTGCTTATCTTTTATATATTCTAACCCTAACTTGTCTGACTGTATGTAACGGCTCTAAGACAATTTCTTTGCGACAATAAAATAGCTAGACGCTCCTTTATATATTTCTTCGGATGCAACTGTCTGGAAACGACTTGTTTTTATTAAGTTATCCAAATCCGAGCTTTTGTATCTTCTTATTGTGATAGGGATTAGTCCGAGTCTCGAAAGGCCTCTGACGAGATAAATCTGCATGCTAACTAACAGGGACTTTCTGCCACCTAAACACGGTGTGGTCGAAATCAATAACCCATTCGGCTTTAGTAATTCATATATTCTCTGAACGACATGGTGTGGGCTATCTACTGTATGTAACATATTGAAAGCGAAGATCACGTCAAACGACTCCCGCTTGTATCTGCTGTCAAAAATGGTTGTCTGGGCAAATTTGACGTTTTTGATATTGCTATTGGCTGCTTTAGCTTTCGAAACTTCAATCATTTTTGACGATATATCAATAGCATGTATTTCCTTAACCTTGCCAGAAAGCTCACATGATTTTGTCCCTGTTCCACATCCGTAATCCAATACAACATAACTAGGATCAAGGTACTTACTTGTGTTTTCTCTGGTCTTGTTATGGATGTATTCGAAACGTTTTTCAGATTTATCGTAGTCCTTTGAAGCTTTATCCCAGAACACTTTTGCTTTGCTCATTGTCTGCACCTTGTGAGTGTTGAAGATATTGCATTGCGTGTTCGGAACAACATGCAATGATCAAAATTGATGGACGTTCAGAATTGTATCAATGCTAATATGAATAGATATAAGCAAAAATGCATGAATGGTATTCATATGGGAATAGATTGGAAGGCAGTAGACTTTGACTGGAACTGCGCCAGAGCCTTCTTAGCGACTGCTGAACTCGGTTCCTTATCAGCAGCGGCAAAGGTATTAAACAGCTCTCAGTCTACGTTGAGTAGGCAGGTGAGTGCATTGGAGAAACAACTTAAGGTTGTTTTGTTTGAACGTGTTGGCAAAGGGTTGGAGTTGACACCTAGTGGCATTGAGTTGGTCGAATGTGTAAAAAACATGAGCAATGCAGCCTCTCATTTATCCCTCGTAGCTTCAGGGAAATCAGAATCGCTAGAGGGAGTGGTGTGCATTAGTGCGTCCGAAATAATGGCGGTGTACGAACTGCCAATTCTCATTTCAAAACTGCGAAGTCTTGAGCCCAAAATCACCATTGAACTCGTTGCATCTAATGAGACTAGTGATCTGAAAAGAAGAGAAGCAGATATCGCTCTAAGATCCTACAGGCCAACTCAACCTGACTTAATTGCCAAGAAAATTAGGAATGATGATTTTTTCCTCTGTGCGACGTCTAGTTACCTAGAATCAGTTGGAGAGCCCAGTACTTTGGCTGATTTTAATAACCTTGATTTTATAGGGCCTCCAGACTCGCAAAAGGTAGTTTCGATGTTGAATCAGCGTGGCCTAGATTTAACATCAGAAAGCTTTGCTGTTACAGCAAGCAATTATGCCGTTTATTGGGAGTTAGTTAAGCATGGCGTTGGCATTGGGTTTGTTCATGACAACCTAGTTAAAACAGAAGATATGGTGGAAAAAGTACTGCCTGAAATAGGTCCATTCACAAGTGAACTTTGGCTTGTTACTCATCGTGAGCTAAGAACAAACAGACGAATTCAATATGTCTTTGAGTTTTTGAGTAAAGAGTTGTCAATCTATTGTTAGCGCAAGCGGATTCATGAGAGATATTCACTATATCCACGGGTTGAAAGGGGTCTTCCAATGTAAAAGGCTCCTTGCCCAATAAGATCGAGGAATGAAACCTAATTGTTGGACAGACATGAGCCAGTCGAAGTTAGACTGGCTTGAAGTAAGACAACTTGGTCATCTAATCGGAATGTAGATTTCGGTTTTTAAGTTCTCTGGCTTGGTTCGTCTTGGATCCCGGTTTTGATAAACCTCGAAACATGGATCCTCTCGTAGCTTGAAGCCACTATCTGGTAGCCACTTTAGGAGTAAATAGCTATAGGCTTCAGATAGTTTCTCGTAGGCTCCTTTATGTAACACCATTGCATATTTTCCGCCCACAATCGTCTTACGTTCTATCCCATCTGGTAAGTCCATCTCAGTAAAAATCGTTGCGCAGGCGTCGTAACGAATGTTGTCTACATGAGTAATATTCGGATCGTCGTGGCTTATTCCCATCGTTATGGTCTCAGGTTTAATTAGACGATTACCATAAACAAACGGCATCAGTTTCTCCCATGCCATTGTTGCCGCATCGCTATATTTTCCACTGCCTCTGGAATATAGAACTTCCACTGGTTTGCGATCTACCACTTTTACGTTCATCTTGATGCCCTCAAAATTAGTCAATTGATACTCTTTTAATGCTGGAACTGTCTTTTGATAACGGATGTCCGACGGAGTACAAGAAAACTGTTTGCGCATCGCCTTATTGAAAGAGGCTTGGTTTTCATAGCCACAAGCAAAAGCAATTTCAGTCACGCTCTCATTCCCATAGGCTAGACTTCGTGCTGCCCTTTCTAAAAGCAGGCGTTTACGCATCGCATAAACTCCCTCCCCATAGCAAGCGCGGAACAAGTGATGAAAATGGTATTTTGAGAAGTGAAACTTTGATAGTAGCTCTTCAATAACCAAATGCTGATCAAGATGAGATTCTATATGCCTTACGACCTTCTCTAATCTTGCATAGTTGTTTTGCATTGTTTCTCCATCCGTCATGCTTCGACACAAGTAATGTCCCATATGACGACACAAATTAATTTTCCATTATTGCTAATTTTAGAGAAGTAGCCCCGGTTCAAGAATGACTTAGCCCCAACCCCATAAACACACTATCAGAATAAGAAAACGTATCGGAGAAAGGCAGGTTTTAGTTTTCTAAAAGCATTTCCATATCAAAGTTAACAAGAGTGAAACCTTGCCGATGTAACTCATATTGACCTCCTTTTAAGTGCTACGGGTCAGTATTGAGTTTGGCTATCAATAGGAATGTTTGGGTAAGTAGCAAGTGATAAGAAATGAGCGCTCTTATCGCTGAAAGTAAAAGTTGGTACGAACGAGTAAAAACTGAGTTTGAGTAAGAGAGTTGTCTCTCTGTCAGGCAAGATACTGCAATATGAGTTTATTCATAAGCAGGGCTAGGGTTAATTTGAGTTTATGAACCGTTCAGCACTAGCAAACAGCCTATCACAGTTTTTTTTCTGTTTGGTATGCTCAGGAGTGCCTTCGGTCATTGAATCAAGAATTTCTTTAGCTTTGTGATATTCAGCCACCATAAGAGAAAACTTCTCTTCAAAGTTACTCTTTCGAATTTTATTACTTGATTTCTTTGCTGGTTTTCTCATTTTCATCTCATAGGTCCCATAATTTTTTCTGCTCACGTTCTAATAGAATATCCTCGATTTTCTTTCTTATCTCATGGATGGTTTCTTTACGATCGCCGTTTTCATTACTCTCGACAACTTCTGCTTTCAACTTACGAACCGCTGTTTTTTTCAAAGGCTAATCTCCTCGGCCTACAAAGATATAAAAATGTCCTAAGACGATATCTTGTGAATCTCTTATTTCCCCAGAATTTTCAGACTCACAAAACAAAAATTTCAGGTTTAAGCAGTGAGTATTTGCTCTGGGAAGGATATGACGTTTCAAAACATCGCTGTTTAGCTGATTTATGGTCGCTGACCAAGAGGTATTTTTGTGATAAAGATAATATTTAATTTGGTACAATTAACTGTTGCTCTTAAGGTACTTTTTCTCACGCAAAACATAGTACCAATATTTTTTTCGGTTGGTTCTTCGAATCATTTCACTCCTTAATAAGTGCTAAAATGGAGAGATCTCACCGTAACTAGGAAGTCAGTAAGATCTCACCAGAATGCTTACAATACAGTAACGTTAGCTGCTTGTGGGCCTTTGCCACCTTGCTCTACGTTAAACGAAACTTTTTGGCCTTCCGCTAGTGTTTTGAAGCCATCGCTGGTAATTGATCTGAAATGAACAAATACATCAGCAGTGCCATTATCTGGTGCGATAAATCCAAAGCCTTTTGTTTCGTTAAACCATTTTACTGAGCCAGTTGTTTTATTTGACATGCATATCTCGATAGATTGATTGAGTTAAAAAGAGAGCTACTAAATAAGGAATGAAGAAAAAGGTATCGCAGGATAGATATGATGAATCAAATCGAAAGAGAACTGAGAAGATCTTGAACTAAATAAGTTATCAATAGCTCACTGTTTGAGCTGCTCGCTACTATACACTG
This sequence comes from Vibrio sp. RE88, assembly GCF_013113835.1. Classification (GTDB taxonomy): domain Bacteria; phylum Pseudomonadota; class Gammaproteobacteria; order Enterobacterales; family Vibrionaceae; genus Vibrio. Next base: position 417,631 of record NZ_VTYQ01000001.1, read on the forward strand.
TATGAACTAAATAGATATACATTTCTTCGTCTATTTTTTTTCAATATAAATCATGCAGTTACGCGGAGCTTTCTCTCTACCTTAATTTGGGAACCCAATAAGCTTTGGGCCAAAACCTTCTCAGACTTATCCCTGTCCTGTAAACCGAACACGTAAACGACATCCAGCACAAATCTCACCATTGGTGACTATTTAGCCTCCGTTCTACTGTACATTCACAAGGCTGAAAAAATTTTTGAGTGCGTGTCGAAAATGGCGCAGCGAAAACGTCCTTGAGTATGAAACAACAAAACCAGAAGGAAACTTAAGATGAAATACATGCTTTTGCTTTATGCTGCACCAGATCAAGAACCGGCGTTTGGTACCCCTGAGTTTGACAAAATGATGGAAGATTTTGCCCTTACCACTGAGACTTTCGAAAAGGATGGGGTATTTGTTGGCGGTGAGGGGTTGCAGGAGGTTGAAACAGCGACTTCACTGCGGATTAAGTCCGGTAAGGTGGAAACCATGGACGGCCCTTTTGCGGAAACGCGTGAACACTTGGGAGGGTACTATATCGTGGACGTTCCCGACTTGGACGCCGCACTGCGATGCGCAGAAATCATTCCTGTGGCTAAGTTTGGCACCGTCGAAGTCCGCCCTCTATTGGATTATAACGAAGTCGGTTAACGTATGAAAAACGCCTCTTCAAAAGCCATCGCGGTCAGTCATGTTGTTAATGATGTCTTAAGTAAAGACAGAGGGCGGCTTTTGGCGGGGCTTATTTCACGTCTTAATGATTTTCAATTAGCCGAGGATGCCTTACAGGAAGCATCGATGGCGGCATTGAAACACTGGGCTCGCTCTGGCCCACCTCATAACCCTGAAGCTTGGCTGCTAAGGGTGGGTTTGAACAAGGGTATAGACCACATTCGTCGAGCACAGCGAGAGCAACGTAAAGTGGGGGACCTTGCTGAGACTTTCACCGGTGGTAAAGAGCTTGATGTTCCCGAAATCATTCCGGACGAACGTCTACGCCTTATCTTTACCTGCTGTCATCCAGCCTTGGAAGAAAAGTCTCGTATCGCTTTGACCCTGCGTACGGTCTGCAATTTAACGACCAAGGAAATTGCCGCCGCTTTTCTTGATAGCGAGCAAACCATGGGGCAGCGATTGTATCGTGCCAAGGCTAAGATTAAAGCCAAAGGAATTCGGTTCTCAATCCCCGAAGCAGACAGATGGCATGACAGACAGGAGACGGTGTTAACAACCATCTATTTGATATTCACCACTGGCTATGTCATGGAAGAGGAGTGCCCGCGAACCCTATGCCAAGAGGGCATCTTTTTGGCCAGACTTCTCACGAAACTGCGACCGCATGAGCCGGAAATAGAAGGCGCACTGGCGTTAATGTTACTGACCGATGCGAGAAGCGCAGCTCGAATAAACGTAGATGGAGTCATGGTGCCTGTCGAAGAACAGGACACTGCGCTATGGCAGCAAAACAATATTGATGAAGCTCGCCACATCCTTTCCTCTGCCTTAGAAAGAAGACAACCCGGGCCGTTTCAGATTAAGGCAGCAATTGCAGACTGCCACATGATGCAGCCCAGCCCCGATTGGGTTCAGATGTTTCTGCTTTATCAATCGCTCTGGCGATTCGAGCCTACTCCGGTTGTCGCCTTGAACTGGGCAGTCGTGATGGCAGAGCTGGATCATACCGAACTTGCGCTTAAGAAGTTGGATGAATTAACAGAGGACCTTAAAGATTACCAACCTTGGTATGCAGCGCGGGCGCATATTCTCAGTAAGTTAGGGCAAAAAGCAGAGGCAAGCATTTTTTATAAACTGGCAATTGAGAAAGCACCAAGTGCCGCAACTCGTAAGTTTTTGGAGTTGAGATTACGAGAGCTCATACATTAATTTAGTCCCTCTTGGTTAACATGGTGTTGTCAAAAGTGAGTAGCTCATGCTAGCGAACTCACCTGATAATTTAGCCTTCACCTATCCACACCAGAGGTTAACCGTTTATGTGTTGAAATCGACAGCATTAACGCTTTAAAAAATGGATAGTTACTCTGCATTAGGATGCAACTGTTCATGATGGCGTTTGCTCCAGTCACACAGCATATCCATTATCGGTCTCAGTTCATCAGCGATGTCTGTGCTCGAATATTCAACCTTTGGCGGCACCTCAGCATAGACTTTACGTTCGACAAGACAATTTGACTCCAATTCACGTAACTGCTGCGTCAACATTTTCTGGGTAATCTTAGGAATACGCTTTCTAAGCTCGCCAAAGCGCAGCGTGTTATCTCTTAGGTGATACAAAATGATTACTTTCCATTTTCCGCCAATGACATCCATCGCGTTGGTTACTGGGCACTCCTGATTCTCAGTACAACCTTTATTGTCATATAACTCATTGTTTTTACTCATTAGTTACCTGCTGTATATCTAGTTTACAAACGGTGCGTACTTGAACTTAATATATCAAAACCTTATGGTATATAAAAGATACCAAGGGATAAAAAGTTCCTTTGAGTTATTTTTGTCTGTATGCGATTAAACATATCAGATATAGGTATCAAAACGCACAGTGCTGCTAAAAACGAAGCAGTGAATGATTTGTATAACGGGATTAATTCGATTACATCGAATCTGGAGAACACGAACAATGATTAAAGTACTACCTAACTTCAACAAGAACCTAACTCTGTTCAGCTTACTATTGCTGGCTTTGCTCGCACCTTCGATGAGTATGGCTGGTGGTGTTTCCTCAGCAACAGGGACGCCACAAAAACCGGTATCTGAAGAGGGGGCTGCAAAACCAATGGTTAAGATCAGCTACCTTATGAGCCGCAAGTCTGGAATGACTCGCCAAGAGTTTCTGGATTATTGGTCAAATCAACATCCAGCAGCGGGAGGTGAAGGTTCTTTTGAAGCTCTGGGCGTAAAACGATACATTCAGACCCACACCTTGGATATTCCTGAGCTTGAAGCCGTAGTAAGCGTGCGCACAGGTTTGCTTCCTGAATTTGATGGCGTCGCGGAAATTTGGGTCGAGCGAGAGTATCTTGAGAAAGAATGGCCGACAAAAAAGGTGCAAGACTTTATTAAGAAGTTTTATGCTGACGAGTTGAACTTCGTTGACTGGTCACGATCAACTATTTTGGTGTCGAAAGAATTGGTTTACATGCCTTAAAAGTCATTGAATTCACAAGAGGGTCTTGAGACTGGGTAAATTAATGAGTTTTCAGTTTAGAAGCCATGCTCTGCCCACACTTCATGCCTATCTATGAACTCCGATTAAGCCAGATGTTTATCGCATCTGGCTTTTTCTTTAAAACTGTCAACGTATTTTAGGAAAAGGCAAAGACTTTTGTTTCCAGTCGGATGTCGCTGGCATTAAAAAGAGGTAAAGAAGCCTCCCTGAACGGAAGACCCCTACTCAAAACCTGATTAATCCATCAGACTTTTGGATTTAATCGCTTTCTTGGCCAGTTCTTTGGCAAATTCATTGATATCTGCTTCGAAAGCTTCAACGCTCTGGCGAATGTCGTCTAGCTGCACGGTTTCCATTTCACGTTCATGCATGACGACTTGCCCGTTGACGATGGTGGTTGAAACATTGCTTGGGTTAGCTTGGTATACCAAGGTCGCGTACGGGTCATAGTTTGGCATCATGTTCGCAGACTGTGTTTCTACAATAATGATGTCCGCTTTTTTACCTTTCTCCAATGAACCTATCTGGTCTTCCATGTGCAGGGCTCTTGCGCCGCCGATGGTAGCCAGCTCGATGGTTTGCTGAGGAATCATGATGGTACGGTCGTTATGTTTGAGTCTTTGCATGTTGGCGGAGTAGCTTAGCGTGCGCCAGAGATCGACCTGATTCGAACTCATTGGCCCGTCTGTACCTAGCCCCATACGTATACCTGAGCGGTACATCTCCCATGCTGGGGCAATACCTGTTGCACCTTTGGCGTTGGCCATTGGGTTGTATGATACACCTGCATCAGCTTGTTTGATCAGTTGCTGATCTTGTTCTGACAGGTGGATGGCGTGAGCTAAAACGGTGCGTTTATCCAGTGCGCCAATCTGAGCTAGGTAATCAACCGGAGATTTGGCGTTGTGTTCTTCTTTGATGCGCTCCTGTTCATTCGGGAACTCGGCAACATGGATAAGCACAGGCACATCATGTTGTTTTGACAACTGATTGATTTGTTGAAGTTTTTCTTTGCTGACCGTGTAAACGGCGTGAGGTGCGTAAGCCGGAGTGATCAGCGGGTCGTTTTTGTATGTGTCGATAAAGTGTTCAGCGTATTCAATGCCACCATAGGGCTCTTTGGCATCTACGACGGGAAACTTAATCACGGTCTCACCTAATACCGCGCGCAGACCCACTTCTTTGGTCGCTTTGGCCATTTCATCCATGTGGTAATACATGTCTGCGTAGGTCGTTACGCCACTTTGCGCGAGATCGATAGTGCCGAGTTTAGTCGCATTATAAATCAGTTCTCGGCTGAGCTTTTCGCCCTCTAGGGGGAAGAAGTAGGCGAACAGGCGATTGGAAATCCCTTCTTCGCCAAGACCGCGAAAGGCAATCATCGGCAAATGGTTGTGGGCGTTGATAAAGCCGGGTAATACGATGCCATCATCAGCATCGATGGTTTGTTTAGCTTGATACTGATCAGCCAGTTCTTGCCCGCCAATCGCGACAATGGTGTCATCTTTAACGACAACGACACCATTGTCGATCACGTCCATGTCGGCGTTAATGGTCAGAACTTGGCCGTTGGTGATCATCAGGTCGACTTGGTTTTCTGGTGCAAGCTGAGCACAACTAGAGAGGAATGTTGCTGCGATAGCAATGGAGAGTGTTTGCTTTTTCATGGATGCCCTGAAGCCTCTTTGTTTTCGAAACGTATCGATAGCAAGAGGAAAAATTATCTGTATATAAAAAGCGCGCCAGCCTAACACCGAAATATGACAGTTTTAGGTCAGTGCAGTTACCGAATTGAGTAAAGTATCATGACGCGAAGCAAGAGGCTTGTCTGTGCTTAGTATCAAAAAATGCCAGTCAGCAAACGCTGACTGGCACTGTTGTTTAAGGATAAATTGGCGAGTTAGTAGCTAGCCTGAACGCTGACACCGCTAAAGCTCGTGTAGCCATTAAGCATCACGTAGTAGCGACCGTTTTGAGTGCTAGACACAGTACATGTTTCGCTGTTGCCGTAGCGATATGGGCGGCAGTCCCAAGAGCTGGTCGTTGGTTTGGCGCCAAAGCGAACATAGAGATCGGCATCACCCGAACCACCATTGATGTTGACAGTCAGTCTTTGGCCAGCAGTCACATCAATGTAGTAATGCTTCTGTTCACCACGGCTTCCACTAATACCTGTCACTGGTGTGCCATTAGTCAATTCACCATCTGGAGAAGGCGTGCCACAATCTGGGTCACAGCCACTGTCGGTTTGGCTGTATAGCAGTTTGTTCACAGTACCTTTAGTATCACTGACTTTGTTTGCGCTCGCGCGTTCGCTGATCAGCGTTGATACTTGAGCAGGTGACAGTGAGCTGTTTTCTTGTAGATACAGAGCCGCGACACCAGCTACGTGTGGCGTTGCCATGGATGTACCACTGATGGTGCGGTAGCCGCCATCGTACCAAGCCGATTTGATATCCGAACCTGGCGCAAATACGTCAACACAGCTACCCCAGTTAGAGAAACTTGAGCGGCTATCACTGCTGGTTGTTGAGCCTACCGTCACACCGCTAGACTCGCGTGCTGGTGAGGAGTTACAAGCGTCAGCGTTGGAGTTACCTGCTGCGAGCATAAAGCTGATGCCTGATTGAACTGCGCTGGCGACCGCTTGATCAAGTGCTGTTGAAACGCCACCACCCAAGCTCATGTTGGCTACTGATGGGCCAGAAGCGTTTGCTGCTACCCAATCAACACCGCCAATGACGCCCGACGTTGTACCTGAACCGCTACAACTTAGTACGCGCACCCCGACGATATTGACGTTTTTCGCCACACCGTATTGTGAGCCACCAATCGTACCCGCCACGTGGGTACCATGACCGTTACAGTCGGTTGCGTCACTATCGTTGTCGACGAAGTCATAACCTGATCTTGAGCGGCCACCAAACTCAACGTGAGTGTTTGTCACACCAGTATCGATCACGTACGCAGTCACACCTGAACCATCGTAGTTATAGGTGTAGCTGTTACTGAGTGGTAAATCACGTTGGTCGATTCGGTCTAATCCCCAAACTGGATTGGTTTGAGTCGCGTTGGCAGAGACAACAGGGTCAAGTGAAATGATTTGGTCTTGCTCAATGAAGTCAACTTGTTGATCGGCGCGCAGCGCTTTCAGCTGTTCAGCGGAGAGGGTCGCGACAAAACCACTTAACGAACGATCATAAACTTTATCGATCTTAAAGGCGTGCTGGCTAGCTAAGCCCGAAACGGTTTGCTGAGTAAATTGCTGAAGGGCTTGTTGGTCGTTACTCATCGTTAATGGCTGTTTTAGCACAACGATGTATTGGTTTTTAATCGCAGATTCTGCCGACGCCGTCATTAAAGGCGCAAGCATTTGATCCTCAGATGCAATGGCTCCTCCTTCGTTCTGTTGCGCAAGCCCCGAGGTTGAGATCACTGAAAGAGTCGAGGCGATACAACAACTTAATAATTTCTTAAACATACTGTCTTCCTTTGAATAGTAAAAGAGATTGTTGAACATGGCCTACTACAAACATCAAGCATGCAAAGTGGGTTCTCGTGGTTCAAAGAGAACCTGATTACAGATTTCACACTATGCATATATTCAATGTGTTGCATATTGTTGTTTTAGTTAGTCTATGAATCTGCGCGCGGTTTATAAAATTATTGAAATTGACTTATTACACTTTCTTGAATCGTGGGATGAGAGTCATAAATGAGAGCTTTTGCTCTATGTGGTGAAATCTACGTGCTAAAGCAATAGTGATTTATTTTGGATGAAGGGTTTGCAGAAGGCCTCTGTTAGATAAGAGGCCTTACTGAGGCTTAAATCAATTGCTCAGTGTTTATCAACGGAACACGTGTAGAGATGGCATGAAGGGCAATGTTATGAATCATTTCATCGGTGGTGGTGCAACAATCCGCCAGCACAGATACTTCATATTGCTCTGCTGCTTTGGAAATCGCAGTATGAGTCACGCAGTTTTGCGTCATCATGCCACAAATAATCAGTTCAGTTACCCCATGCTTTTTGAGCACATTGTCTAGCTCTGTTTGTTCAAAGCTGTCTGCGAAGGATTTAACCACAACATCCCCTTCTGGTGCACTCGCGAGAATCTCTGAGTGAATATCTGCGCCCGCACTGCCTTGATTGAAAAAGGGTGCGATACCCATAGCAGGGTCTGCAATATGCTGAATGTGAATAACGGGAATCTCTTTTTGTTGGGCTTTTTTAATCGCCGCTTTGATATTGGTTAACGTGTTCTCTGTGTTCCAAAGAGGGAATTTCCCGTTTGGAAAGTAGTCGTTTTGTAGATCGATGACGAGTAGTGCTTTCTGGCTCATTTTGTCTCTCCTGTTTGGTATCGTTCAAAGTAGAGTCATTATGGCGCTTTATTTTTAGGCTTTTTAGAGTCTAAAATGACATAAATGATGCTAAAAACGACATTGTATGCCTAAGATTAATATTGCCGTATTTAACTATCCTTTTGCTCTCAAATCGGCGGTGTTTGGTTTTGAAGAGCTTTTTCAGCTAGCCAACCGAGCATGTCGTGAGAATGAACTTGAGACGGAGTTTGAAGCGCATATTATTGATGCGTGTGACAGCTCTTCCAAGCAATTTGATGTCGTGCTACTTCCTCCTAGCATTGACGCTCAGTTCTATCGAAAACCAGACTCATCAACGCTTGAATGGCTGGTTGAGCAACACCGTCGTGGCAGTGTGATTGCGTCGGCGTGTGCTGGCGCGTTTATCTTGGCGGCATCAGGGATTAGTGGACAAAGGCCTCTGACCACCCATTGGGGGCTAGCTGCGGAGTTTAAGTTGCAGTATCCAACACAGCCTACCGAAATAAATCAGATTTTAATTGATCATGGCGATGTGATTACAGCGGGCGGTATGATGTCTTGGCTGGATCTTGGGCTGGAATTGGTCTCTCGGTATGCTTCACCACAAATCATGAGGCAGCTGGGCAAGATGTTGGTGATAGACACTGCGCCAAGAGAACAGAGGTTTTACCAGCAGTTCACGCCGTCATTCTCTCATGGTGATATTGCAATAGTTGAAAGTCAGCACAGAATCAGTGCTCACTTCTCTCAGACACTGTCGGTAAAACAATTGGCTGTTGAAGCAAACTTGACCGAAAGAACGTTTCAGCGTCGATTTATGAAAGCCACAGGAATGAATCCAAATCAGTATTTGCAGCGAGTGCGGGTGCAGAAGGCTTGTGATTACCTAGAAAGTTCGACTCGCTCTTTTGAGTGGATAAGCCACCAGGTAGGGTATGAAAACGCCAGCGCATGTCGAAAGGTATTCAGTCAGGTCATGGGGCTGACCCCAGGGGAATTTCGCCGGCGTTTTAGAAGATAAATAAAAAAGCCCGCAATCAATGCGGGCTTCTAGGGACTGAGCGCTTACACTTTAAATCGACCCACGAGATCGTACAGTTCATTGGCACGTTGGTTGAGCTCTTGGCTGCCCGAACGGTTTTCATTGGCCAGTTCAGCCGATTGTGAGCTCTGGTCTGAAATCACCACTATGCGCTGTGAAATTTCTTGGCCAACCAAGCTTTGCTCTTCGGTTGCGGTCGCGATGAGGGAGTTCATATCCATGATGGTGCCGATGGATTCCTGAATCTGAATCAGCGCCTGAGCCGCAGCGTTGGCTTCTTCTACTGTGCTGGCACCGCGTTTTTGGCTTGACTCCATCGCTCTTACCGCATCGTCCGACGCAGCTTTCAGTTGTTCAATCATTTGGTGAATCTCGCCAGTACTATCTTGGGTACGACTTGCCAGTTTACGCACTTCATCGGCTACAACCGCAAACCCACGACCCTGCTCACCAGCACGAGCGGCTTCAATGGCGGCGTTAAGTGCCAGCAAGTTGGTTTGCTCAGCAATATCTTGAATCACTTCCAACGAGGAGGAGATGTTTTGCACATCGCCTTCAAGACGGGAGATAACGCCATTCGCTTGAGAGACTTCCTCCGCCAGCGCTTCCACCGATTGCGCGGCAGAATTGACGATTCCCTGTGCTTCTTTGGCATTGTCGTCAGCTTCTTTGGCAGAATGCGCCGCTTGGCTGGCATTGTTTGAAATTTCGGATGCCGTGGTGGTCATCTCGGTCATCGCGGTTGCCACTTGCTCAGTCTCTTGACGTTGACCTGAGGCCAGCTCATCGACTTTCGCCGCGCGGCCTGACATGTCGCTGGTCTCGGAAACAACCTGTTGGCCTACATCGCTGACGCTTCGAATGATGGTTTGCAGGCTAGCGACAAAGGCATTGAAGTTTTTGCTGAGCTGGGAGAACTCAGGCGCTTTGAAATCTTCCATACGAGCAGTCAGGTCCGCATCGCCGCTGGCAAAAGAACTGATTGAAGCATCGAACATTTCCAATGGTTTGAGAATGGTTCGGTTAACGGCCACAGCGAAGGCGGCAACGATACCCGCGATGACGATACAGAATAAAATGATGGCAGAGAGGGTTTCCTGTAGCGCTTCTGTCGTGGTGCGTTCCATCTCTGCGATAATCGCATCGATGTCGTCGGTATAGAATCCAGTCCCTAACATCAGATCCCACTCAGGGATGAAGATGGAATAACTGAGTTTAGGTAGAGCTTCTGTTTCTCCCGGTTTAGGGAAGTAGTAAGTAGTAAATTCGCCGCTTTTAGCGTTGCGGATCAAATCCTGAATCAGATAATTGCCCTGCTTATCTTGAAGGTTCCAGAAACTGTCGCCAATGCCTTTGGTACTTTGCCCTTGGACTCTTCGGATGCCTTTTGAGTCATAGCCGAACACATAGCCGGTTTTGCCATACTCCAAAGTTTTGAGGGTCGGGTAGGCTTCTTCTAGGCTGGCTCCTCTGTCGAGAAAGGGTTGGATGGCAGATTTCGCCATTTGAAGATAATTACGCAGCTCCGCCTTTTTCATATTCATCATGTTAGTGCGGGTGACTTCGATTTGCTGATCATTGAGTTCGTTGGTTTTTACATAGGTAAAACCGAGCATACCCAGTGCGATTACTAGTAACGGAACAAGCGCCAAAATGTACAGGCGACTTCGAATAGTTAGACTCATATAAAACATCCTGTCTTTGTCTTTATTGGGCACTTGACCAAACTGGGAGGGCCAATGTTGGCTGTGCCTACTTATTGCAATTAGCTCATGACAGACCACGTCTATTTTGTTGCTGAATAGGCGAGCAAAATCATCATAAGCCAAAAGGTTATTTTATAAGATTAGCCAAATTATCGATTCAGGACTGTGAATCTTGATAGGTTAATGGGTGTTTGACGTTAGACATTAGTCCTATTTTATCGGAAACATTGACCGGAATCGCACTTTCTCTTTCCAGTCAGCAGCTTAGAAATGGTGTAGCGGTTGTTGGCAAATCTGAGGTAGCACCAATCAGCAACTGGACGGATGAGCTTCCAACGCAATGGTGCGTACAACCAGCCTTTTCCAACCAGTTTCCATGCCAGATAAGTCACATCTAAACCAAGCAGTAGCGTCCCGTTATCATCCACGGCGTGAAGGATTTTAGCCGCGCGTTTGGCGTCGATCTCAGGATAATTGAGGAAGCTTTCCGAGTGGATATCAACCAACAACAAATGCTGCTGGTTATCGTGGTGCGCTAAACGTTTCATCTCTTTGACGCACAGTGGACAGGTACCATCGTAGAAAATAGTTAGTTGACTCATAAGCTTATCCTCTTTTCATTTACTACGGGTACGCTGCCTTATTGATCAGCGGCTGGTTGCTTTAAGTAAGTGTGCCAGTTATCGCTGATCGACTGGTACTGAAAAACACAGAAATCTTTTCTATCTGCAAGATAATCATTTTCTACTTCATCGAGCAAATTGTTGTGCTTGTCGGGATTGCTGCCGTAAACCAAACACAAAGTCGAGAAGTAGCGTTGTAAGTCAAAACTGTGCTCGTCGATGTATTCACCAAAGTCGTAGAAATCTGGCCTGTCATCGGACTCAAAAGCAAACATATCGGCGGCACTGATCGCGGCTTCATCGCCATTATCCAGGTATTCGATCATTAAAATCGCCGCAAGGTTGTCCACCGCATCTTCTTCTTTGCCAAGAATGGGAATATTTTGATCGGCGATATACGCATGTCCTGCTTCGTGGAGCAGAGTGTGCAAAACGGTGTCCATCGCCCCTAATTTTGTCTCTTTGCTGTATTTTTCGTCGTACTTGTTGTTGATAAAGTAATCCAACGCTTCCTGATAGAAGTGATAAGGCATATGTACCGTGTGCTGCTCTGGGTCATACAATGGCCCGTCCTCGCTTCCGTATTGAATCGTTAGCGTCTTGTTAAATGGGAACAGCGTGTCTGACAGCTCTATCACGGTGTCGTTGACTCCGCTTGTTTCAATGTCTGCTTTCAGTTGCTTTTCGGCCTGGTTGGCGGGGGGCAGATATTGGATCTGAATGTTCTTCTCAGCGGCATACGTTGCGGGCGTGATGGCTGCTGTCATAGTAACTAGAGCCAGCGGAAAAAGGTGCTTATACATAGGCAAACCCAATCTAACGGTGTATTTAATATGCTGACTCAATATTGACATAAAAACCGCCTTTTCGCGTAAAGTTGCGCCTCGAAAGGAGAGCTGACCATGAAAATCATCCCGCTGCTTAAGCAGCCGCGCATCCAATAAGCGTTGTTTAGCTGAACGTCTAAGCAACGCCACGAAATTCGTTCCGTGGCAAATCTGAATTAAATATTGAGGATTTTGTCATGCCACAAAAACACTGGTCGACATTTCAGTTACTGCATCAAGTGGTGCAGAACAAAAACATTCATATCAAAGGGACTCACAGCTACTACAGCGATTGCTGGGATAACGGTTTTGAACAGTCCGTCGTCCGCTACTTACATGGTGACGAAGTCAGCAAGCAATGGCAGCCGAGATGGGATATTGATCAGCTCTATATCGGTGACTATGTTTGCATCGCAGCAGAAGCCGTTATTTTGATGGGTGGGAATCACAACCATAGAACGGACTGGTTTTGTCTCTACCCGTTTATGGAAGAGGTTGAACGCTCTTATCAAAGTAAAGGCGATACCGTCATTCATGACGGAGTATGGATAGGCATGCGTGCCATGATCATGCCGGGCGTGACTTTAGGTGAAGGTGCGGTTGTCGCGGCCAACAGTGTGGTGACCAAAGATGTGGAACCTTACACGATTGTCGGCGGAAACCCTGCCAGATTGGTTAAACATCGCTTTGCTCCTGAGCTGATAGAGAAGCTGGTGGCGCTGGAAATTTACCAATGGCCTGAAGAAAAATTCATCGCTATGCGTAGATATCTGACTCAACCAGACTTTGAATTGCTCGAAAAAGCCATGAAAGACTACGACCAAAAACACGTCTAACGACTAAAATTAGGGCAGCGAGTCAGCTTGTGCTACACTCGCCGCCCTTTTCTGTTTCAATGAGATCAATACCATGAGTACTAAGCAAGAACTTCAAAACCTTCACAATCGTCTGGACAAGTGTCAGCGTAAGCTGGATGCGGCGAAATCTCGTGGTGATCAGGAAATGGTGACTAAGTTCACTGATGAAGCAGATAAACTAAGCAAAAAAATTCACGTGATGAAAAGTAAACAGAAATACGACATGAACAAAGAGCGTAAGAGCTTGATTGACATGCCATTCTCACGTGCAATTACTAAAGAAGAACAAGCAGATATGGGCAAGCTGAAAAGGTCAGTTAAAGGTCTCATCGTGGTTCACCCAATGACTAAGCTGGGTAAAGAGCTGAGACTTGAAGTCATGACAGGTTATGCACCGAAAAAATTCTGATTTCCAGATAACTGAAAAAGCGCCGTAAGGCGCTTTTTTGTTAGTGAAGGAGGCTTAGTGAATATCGAGTTTGCTAAGCAATGATGGATATCCCCAACCATTGTCTCCGGCTTTGACGTCATCTCCGGTCAGGTATTGATACAGGGTTGGAGCCAGAGAGCCGTTCTCCTCACTACTCAGTGGCGTCGCATGTTTACCTATTGGACTGCCCCAAAATCCGATAAAGGCGTCCTTCTCCAAATAGCTTTCGCCTGCGTGACGGCCCGGAACTTTCGTGTTGTAGCCAATGCCTTCCCGAGGGAACAAATTCACGGTTCCTGCTCGCGGTTCGGCATAAAGCTTGGCGAGTTGTACCACTGAATCAGGCCGAGGCGTAAATTGGGTCAGGTCGCGCCATTGCATTTCATCACACCAGCTTTGTGGGTTGTCGATGTCTGCCCGGTTGACACATTGATTGACCAACTGAGCAAACGTCTCAAGCTGTGCTTGATTTGGAGAAGGCAGATAAGGGTTGAGTTTGTTGACTTCAAGTAACGCCGTTTTGCTATTGGCTTTGTAGAAATAGCGCTCTCCTTGTTTGATGATGAGCTCATCGATTCGTTTGCCGTCACGCTGAGCGACCAAACGTACCTGACACTCTGTCTCATCGCAGGTTGATTCTCTGACGACTAGATAGTCGAGACTGTCTGAAAGCTTTTCTACGGACTCGGCAATGATGTCCAGCTTTTCCCCTTGTGGTGCATTGACCGGTGTCCAGTTGGTCAGCTCCGAATAGACAGGTTGTGTTTGCCAACCCGATTGCGAATTAAACATATCCATCATGAAGTTACCGCCAGCGGTAGAGGCTACCACTACATCAACGCCTTGGTTACTTGGATAATTCAATGCATTGGTGATCTTCGGCCCTTCGCCTTCATCGGATGAAATTTTCTTGATCACCAGAGGGTAGTCGAGTGATTCCGAAAGTGGTTCAAAGATCGCTTTCTCTGGATTCAAGGTGTAATAGACCGGAGATAAACCGTGATCCCCCGCCATGCCCCAAAGTGTCTGCTGGTAAATGCCGGCGTCTTTGTACGCTTGTTCAATTTGACGTATCCAGTAATCGAGGCGGTTGAGTTCACCGGTTGGCATAATGATTTCATCACTGAAAGGGCCAACAAAGTGGGCGAAGTGATCCGGCCACGGATTGTAAATCAGGGCGTAATCTGGCATCCCTTGTCTATCAAGCTCTGCATAAGTAGCGATGTCCTGTTCAATCTTCCATTTGCGCGTCAGTTTGGTGTAGAAGTCCCATAGCGGGATCTCTTGATAGCTTTGAATGTTATCGATGAGGGATTGGCGCTGCTTCGTTAGCACGTTTTCAACTTCGGCTCTTTCATTCAGCTCTCTCAAACAACGTTTCTCACCAAAGTCACGCAGTGCTTCGCCTGCGCCAAGGTTAACCAGACCGTCGTAACTGGTGTGAGCATTCCAGTCGTATTGGGCGTTACAGTTAAGCGTTTTCAGGTGAACCAGTCGGTCAAACATCGTCTGAACCTGATTGGCCTGCATTAAGCGATCGAGTTGAAGGGCGTCATTGCCAAAGAAGTAATAGGCTCTGTCTTCGTTTCGATCGACAAAGTGGAAATTTGGGATTCCTGTTCCCTGTTCGCCAGAGACTTTTGCCCCTGTCTTGATGATAGGCAAGTTTCTTACGCTGATCGTCGGTGTGGAAGAGATACCTACCCGAGCAATGGAGTCGGTATGGTTTTGGTAAAGTCGTTTGAAAAACGGTAAGTAGTTAGGGTCACGATACGTTTGTTCTGACAGAACCTGAAGAAAACGCATGGATTGAACGTGCTCAGGGCTACTTGTTACGACAGGGCTGCCGAGCTCAGTGCTCTTGATATGTTGCTGGTAAGCGTGGGAGAGAAAAGGCTTGTTAGGGTCAACTAACCCTTCGATTAATCCTTGTTGCAATCCGTCGACCGTTATCTGAACAGCAAAGCGGCGGTTCTGTTGTGACTCGAGAAACTCAATTGCTTGTTGAGGGTGATCGTCAAACGCGTTTTGTAACCAGTCATTGAGGCGCTCTTGTCTCTCATCCTGATAGACAAACTGGCGATAGGCTTTCAGCACATTGAGACGCACAAAATCGATTAAGGTAATGGTTAACGCTTGCGCTTTGTTATTCGGTTCGCTGGCCCTGTCGGCTGCACCATCGGCCACAATACCAAGTATGGCCTGTTTCATGTCGCCATCTTCCATCCCCGAGGCGGCTTGTTGCAGGATGCCAACCACGATAGGTTGAATTTTGGCGACCAATGCCAAATCCTCAGGTGACTTGGTCAGATATGTGTATTGCTCAGGCAGTCGATCCATATCCTGCCATTCGCCAATCTGAACCAAAGCGTCATATACAGTCACCATGGCTGCCATAAACTGACCATTAATTTGGATGCCTTCCTGATGAGCCTGATCTTTGGCGTGCTGTTTAGGCGCTTTTTTCGCCTTCTCCTCTAGATCAAAGAGCGAGTGCTCAAAGCCTTTCAGTGCTTGTTTGTCATACACAATTTGCAGGTAGGCTTTAAATTCATCGTCACTGCTTATTCCTGTGTAGCGATCGTAGAACTGATAAAGAAAATAGCCGAGAGGAATGGAATAAGTCGGGTCAGCGAGCTGTGTCATGACCCGGCTTTTCGTGCTTGCATCAAGTGGTAATGTCAGTAGGTAGGTCTCTAGAGTGAGACCGCCAATGGTAAACAGGGTCATGTCACGAGCAAAGCGCGTCGAGTAGGACAATGACGAGGTGATTTGATTTTTCAGCACTTCTGTTGAGTTAAATAGCCCACCAATTACTGGGGTATCGCCGATATCGGCGCAAGCGGAACTCAAAGGGGTAAGTGCTGCGACAATTGCAGCAGGAAGAAGCCGTTTTCTCAACCAAGCCATTACTTATTATCTCATTCATTATACTGATAATTTTCATTCTGGCAGGCTTATGGGAGAGTGCAAGAACACGCTGACCAAAGCCTCGATTTGATAGCGTCAGAATGTGACTTGGTTCCAGTTGTCGTTACTGTTAGGTGTTTAATCCTAGCGAGCAAAGTTGCACATTAGATTAATTTACAATGTAAACCCTAAGAGATGGGAAGGGAATTCCCAACTTTAAATGATGACTTTTTATCATGGTTAATATGATTTAAAGTGACTTTAATTCATTCTTGATTGGTTCTACCTTAATAGCTGTCCAAGATGATATTGAAGAGAGATGACTATGAGCCAAGACAACCTCCGCATAGTGCCTATCACAGCGCAACACGATGCAGCGATCTGCCAGATAATCAAGCAGGTCGGCAAAGAGTATGGTGCTGTGGGAGAAGGGTTTGGGCCGTCTGATGCTGAGGTCGACAATATGAGCCAGCACTATCACGAGCAGAACCGCAGCTTGTACTTAGTTGCGCTCTTGGATGACAAAGTGGTTGGTGGTTGTGGCGTTGCGCCTTTTGGGCAAGATGAGCAAACGTGCGAATTGAAGAAGCTTTTTTTACTCAAAGAGAGTAGAGGGCTTGGCTTGGGGAAAACCTTGTCGTTGGCCTGTTTAGAATTTGCTAAGCAACAAGGTTTTGAGCGTTGCTATCTGGACACTTTGTCCAATATGTCTGCGGCGGTGCGTCTCTACGAAAGCTTGGAATTCGAACACCTCACTGCACCGCTAGAAGGTACCTTGCACAATGGCTGCGATGTTTGGATGCTTAAATCTTTGTGATTCTAAGAAGGTGATATGAACAACTACAAACTGCTGCACCCATTGCTGGTACTGCTCCAAACTCGTAGCTTGACCGAGGCGGCACTACAGCTCAACGTCACTCAGTCAGCGATGAGCCGAACCTTGAGCCAGATAAGGACGGCCTTTGACGACCCGATTTTGATTCGGGAAGGTAAGCAGTTTGTGGTCAGTGCCAAAGGCCAGCAGTTACTCGCTCAACTGCCAGATTTGATTGGATCATTAGATGAGCTTTATGCGGTGGAAGAGTTTTCGCCTCACGCTTGTCAGCGAGAGTTTAGACTGGCCTACACGGCATTTTTATCTGAATCGAGTGTGCCTCTTGTGTCTTCTGAACTGCTTAGATTGGCGCCAAACGCAGGAGTAAATGGAGAGCTGTGGCAAGATCAGCATGTCAGCGTTCTTGGTGACAGCCCGATTGATGTACTGGCGACTACACTCGACTACTTTCCTGAGAATATCTACGGCAAAAAATTGCTTGAAGACGAATATGTGGTGCTGATGTCTGGTAGTCATTCGCTGGCTGAGGCTAGCCTTGAAATGGATGATTATTTTGGTGCTTCTCACGTGATGGTGCATGGTATGCGAGAGATGCGTCAGTATGTGGGCGAGCAGTTTGAACAGCGCCAGATTCGCCGTAAGGTGATCGCCAGAGTGCCATCGTTTACTGCGGCAATGGAATTGGTCTGTCAGAGTGATGCGCTGGTTACCGCGCCTTTGCATCTAGCGGGCTACTTCGCCAATCGGTTTGACTATGTTGTAAAGCCATTGCCCTTCGACTTGCCCAAGCATAGTTACTATCTGCTGTGGCACAGTCAGCATCAAAAAGATCCTGCCCATCGATGGTTTCGGGAGCAGAGCTTTGCGGCATTGCAGCGGCATTTGAAGCTGATGCACGCTGCTGGCGTTGAGCAGATGTAAAAAAGCCCTGATAGTCAGGGCTTTTTGCTGAGATTGAGAACCTAGTGTCAGTAACCCATTAATTGCAGAAGGTTTTCTGCAGTTTTGATCGCCTCTTTTCGGTTCGCGATATTGAGCTTCTGGTACAGGTTACGAATGTGGGTTTTGATCGTGGTGCCCGCCACATCCAACTCCTGAGCAATTTGCTCGTTACTAAAGCCAGAATAGATCAGGCCAAGTACCTGCCATTCACGTTGAGTTAGTGGACTGGTGCGAACCAGCTCTGGAATATTCGGGTGGTTAACCAGCTTTTCAACAAACTCTTCATCAAAGTGAACCGAGCGGCTACGTTGAGTTGTCGAGATGTCTTTGAGCAACTGTTGAGCGCGGTGGCGTTCAAGATCACCCAACTCATTTTTGTTGACCAGTTTTTCGAGAATATGACCGATTTTGCCGCCTTCAACGAGGAAATTGCCCAAAATCCCCGTCTGATTTGTCAGTTCCAGCGCTTGTTTGAGCAGTAACTTGGCGCGCTCTTCATCTTGCTGCGTGGTCGCCAACACAGCTTCAACAATTAGGTTGCGGTTATTGTCCGTGACCAGACTGTTGTGATTCGCTTGCTCTTGAAGGAATTTAAGCGTTTCAGCCGCTTCATCAAACATACCCAGATTGATCTGTGCACGGGAGATGTTACGCCACTGGAGTTGAGTAAAGTGGTTACACGCTTTTTCTGGGCGAGGTGTGGTTTCCAGCCAATGTTGAATGGCTTCCATATCGCCTCGTGCCTGCCAGAACAGAATCAGAGACAACGAAGCGTTAGCCGTCCAATCAACATGGTAGGTAGACTGTTTCTGTAGGTGAACAATTTGCTCAATGAACTTGTTGGCTTTGTCCAGCTCACCACGACCGATAGCGATGCGCGCGAGCATAGAGTAGCTGTGTAGGTGTTTACTTGGGCTGTGATTGCCCAGTACATCCAAGCCTTTATAGGCGCATTCCTCGGCTTCATCAAGACGATTCCAACACCAAAAAATCTGTGCACGAATACGTAGCAGGAACTCATGCATCGGGACTTGCTGCAGCTGTTGTTCTTCGATCAGCTTGAAGGCATTTTCCTGCACCTCAAAGGCGGCCTGAACATAGCCTTGAGCAATCAGAATTTCGCTTTGCTGAAGCATCGCCCACAACGCCTGATGGTAAACCTGATACTGACGTGCCAGTTTTTCGGTCTGCTGCATCATAGGCAATGCGCGGCTCAGATGACCCAGCACGTGGTTCACTTCACCAACAACGGATGTTGCTACGATGCGGCTTCGGTAAACTGTGCTATCGAGTTGTCCTAGTGACAACTCAGCCAGCTCAAGCGCCTTCTCCGGCTCGTTTTGGTTGATGGCTACCTGCGCACGTAAGGCATTAAACTCGCCTTGCTCTTTAGTGCTGAGGGTGACATTAAGCGCTTTCATTTGCTCATCCGCTTTGGATAGCAGATCGCCCACATCGTTATATCTGTGCTGACTTTGCGCTAACCATGCCTGAAGCATGCACAATTTTGGCTCACTATAGAGCTGCTCAGGGGCGAGGGTGTTGATCGCTTTTTCTACTGTTTGTAACTCACCACCGTTAAACATTTTCCAGCCATATTGGCTCAAGATGTCTGCAGTAAGCTGACGGTTCCCTGCTTTTTGCGCATGACGAAGCGCCTGATGCGGAGAAGATAAATTCAACCACGCCTGGGCAGCGGTTTGATGCAGTTCTTGCTCTTGCTGAGGAATACGTGCCGAGCGCTCATGGGATAAAAATTCAGCAAACAGATTGTGGAAGCGATACCAGTTCTGCTCGCCTTCAAGTGGGTGGATAAACAGGCCATAGCGATTGAGTGACTCAATCATGCTCAGGGCATCATCACGCTTTGTCAGAGTGGAAACCAACACATCGTTGAAGTGATCGAGAACAGAGCATTGCAGCAGGAACAGGCGTGTTTCTGCATCAAGAAGGTCGAACACCTCTTCCACCAGATAATCCCAAAGATGGGCGTGGTTAAACTGTGAGAATGATTCGGCTGATTGGGCCAGTGTTTTGTGTTGGTGTTGAGCTTGAAGCGCAATCAGTTGCAATGCAGAAGGCCAGCCTTCTACGTAGTTTCTTAAGTTGTCGGCGGTCGTATCATCAATCCCATCAGCCACTCGCTGGTTAAAGAAGCGGGTGGTTTCTTCTGTATCGAATGCCAGCAATTCGTCACCAATCTCAATCATCAGGTCGCGAACACGTAAGTTTGCCGTACCGAGCGGCGGTGTCGCACGGCTAGTGACAACTAGGGTAAGGTTGTCTGGCATGTGTTTGAGGAAAAAGCGAATCGCCTCATGGATATCATCGTTAGAGATAAGATGATAGTCATCCAGAACCAGATAACACTCTTGGTGAAAATTGGCGAACTCGGCAAATACTTCGCTGAAAAGAGAATGAAGTGAAGAGAACTGGCGCTTTTCAGCCAGCTTCTGAGAGTTTGGACAAGCGTTGTGCGTGGCCTTGTTCAATGCCTGTAACAGGTAGTTGATAAAGCGGAACGAATCATTGTCGCTTTCATCAATACTGTACCAGCCCGCATTGGCTTTATCAGCCAGCCACTGCGAGGCCATAGTCGTCTTCCCGTATCCTGCTGGTGAGCGGAATAGGACTAGTTTATAGCAGGGGGCTTGCTGTAATAAATCGAGAACTCTTGGGCGGACAATTGCGTTGTGTAAGCGTCCCGGACGGGTTAATTTCGAAGGAATCCACATCTTCTTTTCCCTGTTCTTAAACACTCTCGAATCCAGATTCTATTCGGAGTGTGTTGATTAAAACTTAGTCAATCAGACCTAATGACAGGGATGTTACTTGAGAACAATAGCGACAGTTATTGATCAACCACCAGATTTTCGCGTATTTCACACTTTGCCCCTCCCTACGCCCTTATTTTGTGATTCTAATCACCATTTGTTGATTTTATAAGTGAGAGTTATCGCTCCTTCTGCACCAAAAACAGTGAAAGTTGCGTAAATCTGCCGCTCAATATGTGATCAGATGAACATATTGATTATTTTATTGAGAATCCAAACACCTAACATTCATACATCAGCGTTAAGGTTAAATCCGTTGATGGTGTGATCTTTATCACCAGAGCTTAGGTGT
The DNA here is from genome assembly GCF_013113835.1 of Vibrio sp. RE88. Classification (GTDB taxonomy): domain Bacteria; phylum Pseudomonadota; class Gammaproteobacteria; order Enterobacterales; family Vibrionaceae; genus Vibrio. The sequence goes on from NZ_VTYQ01000001.1 coordinate 438,481, forward strand.
GAGCCCAATTGATTTGAGAGTTAGATCACTGAGCCTCTGGTCATACGCCCTCTACGCCCTTCATCCTCCTCCTAATAAGCCGTGTATCTGGGAGGATGTTTTGGTTGTCGTGTCAATGCACGATATGTCTCAGATGGATTAAACCCAATAAGTGAGATTTCTCTAATGAAACCTACGCAACAGAAAAATTTTGATAAGGCGTCATTCCAGGAAAGCGTCAAGAAGCATCTGACCGCGACGTACGCTACGACGGTTGAAAAAGCCGATAGCCGCGCTTGGTATCTGGCAATGGGCCGAGCTCTGGCTGAGCTGACAACGTTTGATATGCTGCAAACCGAACAGGATGACAAAATCCTTAACGCAAAAAGCGTTAACTACTTATCTCTTGAGTTCTTGATTGGCCGTTTGACAGGCAACAACCTGATCAGCCTTGGTTTATACGAGCAAATCACTGCAGCAATGGAAGAGATGGGTCAAAATTTAACAGACCTGCTTGAAGAAGAGCGTGACCCGTCACTGGGTAATGGCGGTCTGGGTCGTCTGGCTGCGTGTTTCATGGATTCTCTCGCGGCACAAGAATTCCCAACTGTGGGCTACGGTCTTCACTATGAATACGGTCTGTTTAAGCAGTCGTTCCAAGAAGGTCACCAGCAAGAAGCACCAGACGCATGGCGTGGTGTAGAAGGTTACCCGTGGGAAATCGCACGCCCTGAGCTAGCTCAGGAAATCGGTTTTTACGGTCATGTGGAAGTTTACCACGAGGGCGGTAAAGAGAAGCGTCGCTGGGTTCCGGGCATGTCTGTAAAAGCAATGCCGTGGGATCTGCCAATTGTGGGTTACGAATCTGATACGGTTTACCCACTGCGTCTTTGGGAATGTCAGGCGATTGCGCCATTCTCACTGGCGAGCTTTAACAATGGTGATTACTTCGAAGCTCAGCACTCGCTGATCGATGCAGGCAACATCACTAAAGTTCTATACCCGAACGACAATCACGAGAAAGGCAAAACGCTGCGTTTGATGCAGCAGTACTTCCACTCGGCAGCATCGGTACGTGACATTCTTCGTCGTCACGAAGAAGCTGGCCACACACTGGCGTCGCTTCCAAAATACGAAACCATTCAGCTCAACGATACGCACCCAACTATCGCGATTCCTGAACTGATGCGTATCCTGATCGACGAAAAAGGTCTGGGTTGGGATGAAGCTTGGGATATTAGCTCAAAGACGTTTGCTTACACCAACCACACATTGCTTCCAGAAGCCTTGGAAACGTGGAGTGAGTCTCTGATTCAACGTCTGCTTCCTCGTCATATGGAAATCATTTACCACATCAACCACCTGTTCCTGCAGGAAGTACGTCAGAAGTGGCCGGGTGATGTCGCTAAACAGCAGAAATTGTCGATTATTCAAGAAGGTTTCCACCGTATGGTGCGTATGGCGAACTTGTGTGTGATCGGCTCCTACGCGGTGAATGGTGTGGCTGCGCTGCACTCTGAGCTGGTTAAGCGTGACCTGTTCCCTGAGTTTGATGAACTGTATCCAACTCGTCTGCACAACGTGACCAACGGTATCACGCCACGTCGTTGGCTGAAGTTCTGTAACCCAGGTCTGTCTGCACTGATTTCAGACAAGATTGGTACCGAATGGCCAGCGAAACTGGAACAGCTAGAGCAAATCTCTAAGTTTGCGGACGATGCGAAATTCCAGAAAGAATTCATGGCGGTGAAGAAAGAGAACAAACAGCGTCTTGCGGACTGGGTGTCTGAAAACATGGGTATCGAACTTGATACCAACGCAATTTTCGATGTTCAGATCAAGCGTCTGCACGAGTACAAGCGTCAGCATCTAAACATGCTGCACATTCTGTCACTTTACCACCGCCTACTGAACGATCCTGATTTCGATATGGCGCCACGTGTAGTGTTCTTCGCAGCAAAAGCGGCACCGGGTTACCACCTAGCGAAAGAGATCATCTATGCGATCAACAAAATTGCTGAGAAGGTGAACAACGATCCACGTATCGGCAACAAGCTGAAAGTTGTGTTTATCCCTGACTACCGCGTGAGCATGGCAGAAATCATCATTCCTGCTGCTGACGTATCAGAGCAGATCTCGACTGCGGGTAAAGAAGCGTCAGGTACAGGTAACATGAAGATGGCACTAAACGGTGCACTGACTATCGGTACTATGGATGGTGCAAACGTTGAAATCCGTGAAGAAGTCGGCGACGACAACATCTACATCTTCGGTCTAGAAGTGGATGGTGTTGAAGCGCTACGAGCACAAGGTTACAACCCATTTGATTACTACAACGCAGACCCACTACTGAAAGCGTCTCTGGAGCTGTTGCTGGGTGAAGAATTCACCCCGGGTGAACCAGGTAAACTGCGTGCAACCTATGACAGCCTACTTGATGGTGGTGACCCGTACCTATGTCTGGCGGACTTCGCATCTTATGTGAAGGCGCATGAAGACATGGATAAGCAGTACCGTGACCAAGCGGGTTGGGCTAAGAAAGCGATTCTGAATACGGCATTGGTTGGTAAGTTCAGCTCCGACCGCTCTATTCGAGATTACGTCAATAACATCTGGAAATTAGAAACCGTTAAACGCTAATTCCTAACAATAAAGCCAAGGCTGCAAAGCCTTGGCTCTCTTAATTACATATTAATAAAAACCCTACATGTTGAAGGTATTCAGTCCTTCGGAGAGAGCGATGAAAGAACAAAACGCATTAAAACAAGTCGCTGAAATGGCAAAAATTGTCGACAGCTACGTTAGCGCGTGGGGAGATGAGGCAAAAGTTGACGATGAAACGATTCGTTACTTACTGGCGTCTTTAGGCTACGACACAACAAATGATGAAACTCTTCTGCAATCGGCAGAGAAAAAACACAAGAAGGATGTTCTGGATCCGGTACTGGTCGTACGCGATGGTGATCCGGTCGAAGTGGCACTAAATCTTGGTGCTAGCGCTCGTGAAAGCGAGTTCAGCTGGCGTTTAGATACCGAGCAGGGAGAGGTACTTGAAGGCTATCTTCAGTCTCAAATCGTTCGTGATGAGCGTAAAGAGGGTGGCCCTTTAGTGTTTGCATTGCCGAGTGATTTAGCGTGGGGTTACCACAAGCTAACCATCACTCGTAAGCGTCGTAAGTCCCCTTATGAGATGACTCTGATTGTCACGCCGAGATCTTGTTTCAAGCAAGACGAGATCGACAGTGGCAAAAAAATGTGGGGCCCGAGCGTTCAGCTTTACACCTTACGCACTCAGCACAACTGGGGTATCGGTGACTTCGGTGATCTGAAACAGTTGGTGGCTGATATTGCGTCCCGTGGCGGTGATTTTGTTGGTTTGAACCCGATTCATTCTCTATTCCCAGCGAACCCAGAAGGGGCGAGCCCATACAGCCCGTCTTCACGCCGTTGGTTGAACATCATGTACATTGATGTCAGCTCTGTTCCTGAGTTTGCATTGAGTATTGAAGCGCAGCAACGTGTCGGCAGCGCGGAATTCCAGCAACGTCTGCAAAAAGCTCGTGAATCGCACTGGGTCAATTACACCGAAGTGGCGGATCTGAAATTGAGCGTGTTGCCATTACTGTTCAGTGAATTCAAAAAGCGCCACTTGGATAAGAACACCGAGCGTGCTCAAGCGTTCCTCGCGTTTGTAGAGGAAGGCGGTGACAGCCTGATGCATCAAGCGGCGTTTGATGCGCTGCATGCTTCTCTGCATGCTGAAGATTCTAACGTCTGGGGTTGGCCTGTCTTCCCTGACGAGTACCGTCGTTTTGAAAATACAGCGGTTCAGAAGTTTATTGAACAGAACCACGACCAAGTACACCTCTACATGTACCTACAGTGGGTCGCAGATATCCAGATCAATGAAGCTCAGGCATTAGCGGAAGAGAAAGGCATGTCTGTTGGCCTATACCGTGATTTAGCGGTTGGTGTAGCGGATTCCGGCGCCGAAACTTGGGCAGATGACGGTAACCTAGTGATGGACGCCAGCATTGGTGCGCCGCCAGATATCCTTGGCCCGTTGGGTCAAAACTGGGGGCTACCGCCACTCAACCCACAAGTGCTTCAGGAAACCAGTTACGATGCGTACATCAAATTGCTACGCGCCAATATGAAGCATTGTGGTGCGCTGCGTATTGACCACGTTCTTGGTTTACTACGACTTTGGTGGATTCCGAAAGGTGAAAACGCAACGAAAGGTGCGTACATCTACTACCCAGTTGAAGACATGTTGGCAATCCTTGCGCTGGAATCTCACCGTCATCAATGTAGCGTGATTGGTGAAGACCTAGGTACGGTACCGGATGAGATCGTCGAGATTCTGCGTGAAGCAGGTGTGCACTCGTACAAGGTATTCTTCTTCGAAACGTCTGAGGAAGACGGTGGCTTTATTTCTCCAGCGCACTATGCGGAGCAATCTATGTCTGCGTTGTGTACGCACGATATGCCGACATTACGTGGCTTCTGGCATTGTGACGACTTGAAGATGGGCGAAGAGCTGGGTCTGTATCCGGATCCTGAACAGCTAAAAAGTCTGTTTGCTGATCGTCTTGAATGCAAACAGGGCATTCTCGATTCTGTGGCGTGGCATGGTTATCTGCCTGAAGGTGTGGGGCGCGATGCGCAGTATGTTCCAATGGACTCGTATCTTGCAGAAGCACTGCAATTGCATGTTGCTGCGGGCTCTTCCACTCTGCTCAGTGTTCAGCTAGAAGATTGGTTAGAAATGGACAAGCCGGTCAACATTCCTGGCACCGTTGAGGAGTATCCAAACTGGCGTCGTAAATTGTCGATGAATCTGGACGAGGTGTTTGCTCGTGAAGGGGTGAATCGCATCGCGCATAAGTTGACTGAAGTACGCGCTAAGGTCAGTAAGTAAAAGGCTTTTATTGCGGATAACATAGAAAAATATCGACTCTATCACTCTATGTGAAACCGGAATTCGGTAAACTTTCAGAACGCTATATTAAGCCCGCAATCATTAGCGGGCTTTGTTTTATAAAACCAGAAGCTGGTTACGTTGCGCCTCGATTGTAACGCTTATCAACCAGCGTTCCTGTCCGCAATTATCCACCTCAAAAAGTAAACAGACTTTCGGAATTTTTCAGAAAGTTAGGTTAGGGAGAGAATAACTTGAAAGCGGCAACACTAGACAAAAAAACCAGAGTGTATAACCAACTTTCACATGCGTCGTATGCGGATCCCTTCTCGTTTATTGGGCCTTTCCTCGACCCGGAACACGGTGCACTTCGGGTATGGATGCCCGGTGCCGATAAAGTGGAACTGGTGATTGAAGGGGAAGAGCGTGTTGAGCTGGAACGCGAAGATGCGTCTGGTTTTATCCTGCAGCAGCAACGCGATCTGAAATTTACGCACTATCAGCTGGCGGTTCATTGGGCTGGTGAAGAGCAGCTGATCGATGACCCGTATCAGTACCACACTATCTACGCCGAGTACGATGACCTGCATACGCCGAAAGATATGTACCATCATATGGGGGCGCAGTTTGTTACGCTTGAGCGCGACGGCAAGCAGATTTCAGGTATTCGTTTCCTCGTTTATGCACCCCATGCTTCAGCGTGTAGCTTAGTCGGTGAGTTTAACCAGTGGGATGGTCGACGCACACCGATGCAGCGTCTCGACTACGGTATCTGGGGCATTTTCATGCCAGGTCTGGAAGAAGGAACTCAGTATAAATATGAGCTGAAAGGGCCAAATGGTGAAGGACTGCCGCATAAGGCAGACCCTTGGGGCGCGTATGCAGAACAGTACCCTTCCTTTGCCTCGGTGACTTATGATCACGCCCGCTACGATTGGCAGGATACTCAGTGGCAAAACCGCCCTGTCACTGAAAAGCGTAAGCAAGCGTTGTCTTTTTATGAGCTTCACGCGGGTTCATGGCGTCGTAATGACGATGGCGATTTCTTGAACTACCGTGAACTGGCTGATCAGCTTATCCCTTATCTGGTCGATATGGGTTATACCCATGTTGAATTGATGCCAGTTTCTGAGCATCCATTCTACGGCTCCTGGGGTTATCAACCTGTTGGGTTGTTTGCACCAACAAGTCGATTTGGTTCGCCGGATGACTTTAAATATTTCGTCGACCAGTGTCACCAAGCGGAAATTGGTGTGGTGTTGGACTGGGTTCCCGCTCACTTCCCGTCCGACGATCACGGGCTGGCCAATTTTGATGGAACACCGCTGTTCCATGATCCGGATCCACGCCGAGGCTGGCATCAGGACTGGAATTCCTACATTTACGATTTAGGTCGTGAGCACGTACGCCGCTTCTTAGTATCCAATGCTCTGTACTGGTTTGAGCAATTCCATATTGATGGTATTCGAGTCGATGCTGTCGCATCCATGTTGTACCTCGATTACTCACGTAGCCACGATCAGTGGATTCCAAATGTCGATGGTGGCAACGAAAACTACGATGCCATCGCGACTCTGAAATGGATGAATGAGGAAGTGTACAAATACTTCCCGAATGCGATGACCATTGCTGAAGAATCGACGGCATTCCCGGGGGTTTCAGCGCCTACCTTTATGGGTGGCCTAGGCTTTGGCTTTAAGTGGAATATGGGCTGGATGCACGATTCTTTGCAGTACATTCAGGAAGATCCTGTCCACCGTAAATACCATCATGACACCATTACTTTCCCACTAGTATACGCGCACAGTGAAAACTACGTGCTATCGCTCTCGCATGATGAGGTAGTGTACGGTAAGGGTTCAATCCACAACAAGATGCCGGGTGATGAGTGGCAACAAACGGCTAACTTACGTGCTTATCTTGGCTACATGTACGCCCAACCGGGTAAGAAGCTCAACTTTATGGGGGCTGAAATTGGTCAGACGGCGGAGTGGAATCATGACGATCAACTGCAATGGTTCCTGCTGGAGTTTGAACGCCACCAAGGTGTGCAAGCGCTAACTCGCGACCTGAATAAGTTGTATACCTCTGAACGTGCGATGCATGAACTGGATTGTGAGCCACGAGGTTTTGAATGGCGTTTACAGGATGCCGCTGAGTCGTCCATTCTGGCCCATGAACGTTTAAGCGATAATGGTGAACGTATTTTGGTGATCACCAACTTTACCCCTGTTCCTCACGAGCAGTTCCGATTAGGTGTGCCATTGGCGGGTGAATATGAACTGCTGCTTAATACGGATGACCTGCGCTATAACGGCAGTGGTTATGAAGTGAAACAGAGCATAGTGACAGAAGAGGTTGAGAGTGAAAGTCAGCCTCAATCCTTGTACCTCAGCCTGCCACCATTAGCTACGGTGTTCTATAAACTGAAGTAATGCTGATGCAGATAACAGAAAGAGTCAGTCAATCGACTGGCTCTTTTGTTTTTTGTGATTAAGCCGTTAAGGTGGGTAAGGGCAACGGAATATTTAAAGGGACGGCGGAAGCGAATGGAGACTACGCAAACAACACAGCGCTTTGAAGTAACGACTTTTGAGCCAAGCCACACTCATGACGTCGTGTCGTTGTGGCGAGATTCAATGCAGGACGCTATTGGTATACCTCCGGTTCATCCCTTTGAATCACAGGCGTTTTTCCTCAACCATATCTTACCCGAAACGCATAGTATCTATGTGGCGCTGAGTCACGAGACGCATCAGCCTATCGCCTTTGTCGCCATTAATAACAGTGAAGTCAATCAGCTCTATGTTCATCGAAAGTATCAGTCAATGGGGATAGGCAGCAGGCTGTTGGCAATGGCGAAACAGCAGTCGTCAGGACGCCTGAGTTTGCGGACGTTTGAAAACAACGTTCGAGCTCAACAATTCTATGAGCGACATGGTTTTGTTGCGATTGGCGGCGATACAGAAAACGAAGAAGGACTGCCAGACATTCTCTATGAGTGGAGGCGTTAGCCATGACGGCAAAAGTATTCTGGGATAACCCTTATCAAACTGAGCTGGTTTCTACCGTCAGTTGGATTGAGGATCGTAATATAAAACTGGATAAAACCATTTTCTATGCCGAGTCAGGCGGTCAGGAAAGTGATGAAGGGACAATCGCAGGCATTCAGGTTGAGTGCGCACAAAAGCAGGGTACAGAGATTATCTATACTCTAGCGTCAGAAGCGCCATTTCAAGCCGGGGATGAGGTTATTACCGAGATTAATTGGGCTCGCCGCTACGCTCTGATGAAGCTACATTTTGCGGCAGAGGTGGTACTCGAATTGTTTACTCAACGTTGTCCTGATATCGAAAAAATTGGGGCGCATATCGGTCAAGACAAAAGCCGAATTGACTTCGTCTGGCCTGAGAGTCTTTCCCCTCTGCTGCCAGAGTTTGAAAATAAAGCCCAAGCCCTGATTAATAAAGGTCAACTCATTGAGAGTGAGTTTGAAGATGAAGCGAAACAGAGGCGCTTTTGGCGAGTCAAAGGGTTCGCTCAGGTAGCATGCGGCGGCACACATCTGAAAAGAACCTCTGAGGTGGGCAGAATAGCGTTGAAACGTAAGAATATTGGCCGGGGGAAAGAGCGGGTAGAAATACGCCTAGTGGTTTGATCTATCATACATTTTTATCCCTATCGATGGCTAAGCGATAAAAGGATTGGTTACACTTGGCATTATCGCTTCTGGGTTATGGAGAACCAACTTTGTCTATACTACCGCCTTGCCTGACTAAAGGTGACACCATCGGATTTTTCTCACCCTCGTCACCGGCTACCCATTTTGCCCCGACTCGGTTTCAACGAGCTAAAACGTATCTCGAAAGCAAAGGGTTCAGGCTCAAACAAGGGAAACTAACTGGAAAGTCGGATCATTACCGCTCAGGTTCAATTCAGGAACGTGTCGAGGAACTTAACACCTTGATTCGTGACCCGGAAGTCCGCTGCATTATTTCGACTATTGGCGGCCACAACAGCAACGCCTTACTGCCCTATATTGACTATGAGGCCCTGAAAGCTGATCCGAAAATCATCATTGGTTACTCTGACGTCACGGCACTTTTATTGGGTATCTATGCTCAGACAGGGCTCATCACCTTTTACGGTCCAGCTTTGGTCGCATCATTTGGCGAGTTTCCACCTCTGGTTGACGACACTTTTTCTTCGTTTGAATCCCTACTATGCTCCGCACCTTCACTACCGTATCGCTATCAGATGCCTGAAGTCTGGACAGACGTTATGATTGACTGGGAATCCCAAGTGAATGCTAAACCTGTGACAGCCAATGAATGGCAGTTTATTGGTGACGGGAAAATACGAGGTCGTATTATTGGTGGAAATCTGAACACCATGAGTGGGATTTGGGGAAGTCCCTACATGCCTGACATTGGTCAAGGTGACATTCTGCTTATCGAAGATTCCCTTCATAACATTGCCGTGGTAGAGCGCAGCTTTAACCTGCTTAAGCTTTGCGGTGTGTTTGACCGCGTCGCAGCCATCGTTCTTGGCAAGCATGAACTGTTTGATGACAAAGGGACAGGTCGCACGCCTCTTGATGTTTTGTATGAGGTGTTGAACGGTCAAAAAGTCCCGATTCTTTATGGCTTCGACAGTTGCCACACGCACCCTATGCTGGTCACACCATTGGGTGTTGAAGCCGAGCTCGATTTTGATCAAGGAACTATATCTCTCGCGTCTCCTTGGGTAGTTAACCAACTGACAGGAGAAGAATAATGGCAAGGCTGTATCTCGTGTTAGCTGTTATTGGTATGGTTGTTCCCTACGCGGCATTTATACCATGGTTGTTGCACCATGGTTTGAATATTCCAGAGTTGGTGTCTGAGGCAATGGCATACCCTCTCAGTCAGTTTGCCTGGCTGGACGTCATCATTGCAGCGATCGCACTGATTGTTTTTATTCTTGTTGACGGTCAACGCCTGAAAGTAAAAGGGCGTAATTGGGCCATTGCTGCGACGTTATGTGTGGGTGTTTCCTGTAGCTTACCCCTTTACCTTTACTTGCGTGAGCGCCAGCTAGAGGTTGATTAATGACACTGGTATGGCGTCGTTTTTAAAAGACGAAACTTTTACATTGCGTAGGGTAAAACAATGTAAAGCTCATCATTCTCTGACGGACACTGATTACACTTACTGTATGTCGTATCAGGAAGTACGTTATGAATTATTACCCAGACGCGCAGATCCTTGCGGAACAGAGGTTTGGCTTTGGCCCCCGACTCGGACAACAGACGTTGCCACTGTCGAATCAGCTCGATGAAGCGGGTTACATTCACCCTGCTATTCAGGCACTGCCAACTACCGAAGAGATTTTGGCGCAATTTGGTCACAACCAAGCCCAACGTGCCAAATTCAAAAATGATGATGTGAAAAAGCGTGAGTTACAAAAACAGATTCAGGCATTTTTTCGCCAGCACTACCGACAGCAGGTTGAAGCGAGGCATCAGCAGAGCCTGCATACCCCTTACGGCTTTCAAGAACGCTTAATCCAATTCTGGAGCAATCACTTCGCCATCTCAGTGGATAATCGACGCTTAATGCCACTCGCTTCTCGAATCGAAAATGATGTCGTCCGCCAGTACTGGAACGGCAACTTCAGCGACATGCTGCTGGGGGTGACGAGACACCCTGCCATGTTGATGTATTTGGATAATCAGGTTTCAGCAGGGCCCAATTCCAAACTAGGAAAAAGAAGAGGCAAAGGGCTCAATGAGAACTTAGCGCGAGAGATTCTTGAGCTTCATACCTTAGGTGTCGATAGCAGCTACACCCAGCAGGATGTGATTGAGCTGGCAAAGGCCATTTCGGGCTGGAGCATTAAGCTAAAAGCCCCCAATGTTGGATTCCGCTTTGTGCCCAATATGCATGAACCGGGGGCCGTGACTGTTATGGGGAAAACTTATGCGCAGAAAGGGACAGAGCAAGGTGAGGCTTGCCTAAAAACGTTAGCGTTGCACCCTGATACGGCGAAACACCTTACCCGAAAACTGTGCCAGCATTTCTTTGGTGAAACGCCCCCCGCGCTGCAAGAGAGAATGGTGGATGCCTACTTGAAATCAAAGGGTGACTTACAACCCGTGTATCGGGTTTTGATTGACAGTGAGCAGGCGAAATCAGCCAAACCGATGCGATACAGGATGCCCAAAGAGTGGATGTTTGCGGTATTGCGGAGCGCACAAATTGATATCAATGATAAGCAGGCGTTTAATGCGCTGAATGCTTTAGGCCAAGCTCCATTCAAACCAGGCTCTCCGGCGGGGTGGCCGGACAGAGATAAAGATTACAACAGCCCATCTGCTCTCACGCAGCGATTACAAATCGCCAATATGTTGGCAGCGAAAACGGTAAAAAATGCCAAAACCAAAGGCATCAAGCCGCAAAAAGTGGTCGATGAAGTGATCACACGGCTTTATCACTCTGACTTGGATGAGCACACGCGTTTAGTGCTCAATAAAACCAAGAACCCCATGATGCAGCTGTCGCTACTTTGGCTCAGCCCGCAGTTTCAATATCGCTAAGGAGAAGTTTGATGTCGAATTTACAGCTAAATCGTCGCCGCTTTCTCCGGAGTGCCGCTGCGCTGAGTATTAGCTCATTGTTACCAATGCCTGTGTTTGCCAAGACGAGCTCAGATAACCTGTTTGTCTGGATATCTTTACGTGGAGCAATGGATGGGTTGAATGTCGTCGTGCCTCATGGTGATAAATCGTACGCCTCGCTCAGACCTTCGATTGGGCTCAAGCCGGAACAGTCACTCAATCTGACTTCTTACTTTGGCCTCCACCCTTCGTTGAAGCAATGTCATCTGTGGTTTAAGAATCGGGAAATCAGTTTTGTCCACGCCTGCGCCACACCTTATCGTGAGCGTTCTCATTTTGATGGTCAGAAGATACTGGAAAACGGCACTCTAGACCCGTTTTATGGGGAAGGTTGGCTAAACCGGTTGCTGAGCTTGGAAAGCCAGAATCACGGTATTGCGATTGATTCGGGTTTACCACTTATCATGCAAGGTGATGCGAGTGTTGATAGCTGGTATCCGAACCGACTTAAAACCCGAGAACGGCAAACCGAGCTGCTGGAACAGCTATTTCAAAGTGATGCTACCTTGTCTGCCAACTTTGAAAGTATGATGAAAATTGACAAGCTAGTCGGTGATGAAGGCGTCGGTAAGCAGTTCAAGTCCTTGACGCAGAAGACCGGAGAAATTCTGGCGGACCCAACTGGGCCTAATATTGCAGCGTTGGAAATTGGCGGCTGGGATACTCATGCTAACCAAGGTAGCGTGAATGGAAGGCTGAGTAATCAGCTGAAACTATTGGACGGCGGTTTAGCGGCACTTAAGCAAGCTTTGGGTAAGCAGTGGCAACGAACAGTTGTCATTGCGGCCAGTGAGTTTGGCCGAACCGCACGTGAAAATGGCACCAAAGGGACGGATCACGGAACGGCCAATGTCATGCTGGTAGCAGGGGGAGCCATTAATGGTGGCCAGGTGCTTGGTGATTGGCCGGGGCTCGGAGAAGCCGAGCTGTATCAAGGTCGAGATCTCAAGCCAACCACTGACATGCGTTCTGTGATTAAAGGCGTGCTGGGCCAACATCTATCGGTCAATGCCGATAAACTTGAGACCATCTTTCCGCAAAGCGAGCAGGCACCACCGTGGAAGTTTGATTTCGTCTAAGTGTTACTCTTTGATTTTTGGATGAGTCGCAGTCTGGTAGTGAGAGAGCTGCTGTCGTAAGCCTTCGAAAGTATTACGAGCGCTCTCTTTTGCCAGCTCATTGGCCAACCAATCAGGTAGCGCACCTCCGGGATCGGCAAATGCGATGTACTCGATGTGAGTCGTTCCATTAGTCAGCTTTTGTAGCGTCCAAGTGGCTTTAACCCGGGTGATCCGAATGTAATCCTCTTGCTCAGGTAAGGTGTTGCTTGGCGCATCCTTGATACGTAATGTAAAACTAGCATCGTCGATTACGAACTGGGAATACGTCACCATGTCGCGATCTTTTGCAGGCCAAGGTGCCGCGAACTGGGTATAGACGATGTTTTCAGTCTCGCTGATTTGCCGTAGTACTCGGCTATGACTGACGTTATCAATCCAGTTCGGCACATTGTCACTGTCTTCCAATAGGGTTAGAAAGGCGCCATAGGAGGTGGGAGCAAACATTTCTGCACGTACTTCAACTAACCCATCCGTATGCTCCCTGATGTAAATAGAAATGCCTTTGTCACTGCTATCAAACTGCCATGGCTGAATAGGCTCAGATTGGGCGGATACTGATAATCCAACGCTGGCGATAGTGGTTAGGTAGAGTTTCATCGTCGTTTAAAAATCGGCACGGAATAGATTAAAAATAACGCTGGGTTACAGAAAACACAAAAATGGGATTCATTCGAGCGTATTTGTTTTCGCCACGCTACTATGGAACAAACAAATAAAAGGAGTCTCTGCGATGGAACCTAGAATCAGCATCATTACGCTTGGCGTTAGTAACCTCAAAACTTCATTCGACTTTTACACTAATCTCGGTCTCGAATCGGCTAAAACGCCAGAAGAGGGCATCGTATTTTTTAAAACGCGCGGAACCTATTTGGCGCTTTACCCCCTTGAAGCGTTAGCCGAAGATGTCTCGCCAGATTTTGCCGCTAAGCGGGAAGGATTTAGCGGAATAACATTAGCTCACAACACGCGAAGTAAAGACGAAGTGGATGAAGTCCTGCGTGTGGCCGTTGAGGCGGGAGGAAAGCTTGAGAAACCCGCACAAGACGTCTTTTGGGGTGGATACAGTGGTTACTTTTCAGACCCAGATGGGTATTTGTGGGAAGTGGCTTATGGCGACTGCTGGGAGTTCAATGAAGATGGCAGTTTGGTGATTTGATTGAACGACAAGCCAATAGTGAGAGCTATGGGCTGAGTTGTTTTATAAGCGACTAAAGGGCTAGCGCACCGGGCAGCTCGCCCTTGGCGTACAAGCCAAGGCTGACTTTGTTGAGTGCTTCTGCTTGCTTGGGCATCACAGTCAGAGTCGGGCTGATCCCCATGGGAATATTCTTCACCATTTGCTTGACCTGCACTAATGCTTCCTTTACCTCAGGGACTTTAGTTTCAATAAATGAGAACCACCCATCGTTCATGTGCTCTCGGATTTTAATCACCACGTCGGGGTTGCTGATGGTATAGGGCTTGGTTTGATCTTTCGATTCACGCAAAATATCGTAAATCACATGCTCTTTCTCTTTAGCAATCAGCATGTCCTTGGTGTTAAGTTGCAGCTCGCCGATGACGCCATTGCTCATTTTTAGGAAAAATTTAATATCCTTGTAGCCAGACTTCTGTGCAGAGGAGTTGAATTTGAGCAGACCGTCTTCCTGTGTACCACTTGAATATCGGTCTTTGAGCGCTTTCTGGTAGCCCTTGACGGCCAAGAACTCCTGAGATTGAGCAATTTTTGCTTTCGCCAATAACATTTGTTTCTGGTTATCAAACTCGATTGTCATACGCGCGCAGTCTTTTAGGTCTCCCACTTCATCGCTACGTTCACGTTGGGTAATTTTGTTGAGGGCGCCGTTAAAGCTCTTGATGCCGTTGAAAGCCCCCGGAGGTGCGCAAACCTTGCCTCCCACGGTTGAGACCACGTCATCACACAAGACACGCAGAGCAACCTGAGCTTCAATAATGCGTTTGTAAAGCAGAAACAACTGTTTGCGCTTGAAACGTAAACTACTTAACTGATTCCGAGTGCGATCGCTGTAGCGTATACCTGTCCCCACTTTTGTGGTTTTCGATGTAGTTGGCTTAGGCTTTTCACTACCCCATCTCAAGTCCTTATGGTGAATTTCTTCGACGACATCTTTATCAAGATATTTTTCCAGCTCAGTATCATTCTCCAAAATCGCCAGCATAAGTTTCGACATTTGACCTTCAGGCGTTTGTTGGAAAGTAGAGTTTTTCAGTTTTGCTTTCAGTTCAGCCAATTCACGTTTGTATTGAGATTGATTGACCAATAGAAACCCCTGACTGAGGTTTTGTTGCTTGTTGATTTGCGCTAGGAATTTCTTGCTTTTGGCTCTGGTTTTTGCAATCTCTCGGCGCTGAATTTCATCCAGTAGCGCTTTAGAAAAATCTTGGAACATCTCTCCCCCTTGAATATCGACCAGTTGTGTCGGGTTGGAAACGGTTAGTTTCTCAGGTAACGAATACGCCAGTGAACGAGCGTTTTTATTGATGCTTTTTGATATTAGGAATAATTGTGGAGAGTGAGTAGAGAGAAAAATGCACGTCTGTGGTGCATTTTTGCACCGCCTAAGAAAAGATTATTTGGACTTAGATCAATATCACACTTACACGTTCTAGCTGTATTTATTAACAAAGCATTATAGTTAATAGATTGATGAGTTACTTTTAGTTAGGAATGTGATGGTGCAAAATTCATCCATGGACTGGAGCGATGTGGCGATTTTTCTCCAGACATTGCGTGCTGGCAGTGCGCGCTCGGCAGCAGTAAACCTTAATGTCAGCCATTCAACCATTACCCGCAGAATCGCTAGCTTAGAGAAAAGTCTGGGAGTGTCCCTATTTCGTAAGGATACCTCAGGCTACACGCTTTCTCCCGAAGGTGAGAGTTTGCAACGTTATGCTGAGCAAGCCGAAATGTCACTTCGACAAGCAGAGATTGAGCTTAAAGGGAAAGACGCCAAATACAGCGGTGAGATTCGTATCACCACTGCAGACGCGATTGCCAACCATCTTTTGATGCCGACGATTGCAATGTTCAGTCAGCAGTATCCTGATATCAACGCTGAAGTGGTTTTGTCGAGTCAGGTGCTGGACTTAGGTGATCATGAAGTCGATATCGCGCTGCGGATTATGCCAATGAATCAAATGCCTCCTGAGCACTTAGTGGGGCGGATCATTGGTAAAATTGCCATCTGTTATTACGCTACACCACACTACCTTGAGCAACACGATCCTTGGATGTCAGACTCCAGCGCTCAACTGATAGGTTGGGGAGAGCTAGGCAAAGAAAGCCCTATTTTTAATGACTCCCCCCTGCGTCATTTATCTATTTCGTGCCGAATGAATCACAGTGCGATGCAGTTAGAAGCCGCTAAGCAGAGTATGGGGATTACGCTCTTGCCATGTTTTATTGCCGACAAAGAATCGACATTGGTTCGTGTTCCCAAATGTGAACCGGAAATCAAACACGATATCTGGATGTTATCTAAATCAGAGCAGAGAGAAGTGGCGCGTTTGCGTGCGTTCAAAGAACGGCTCATCGACGACTTCAACAGTAAGCAAATGAAAGAGCGGCTACTAGGTAATTGATTGGTAACTGACGGATTGGAACTAGAGTATTTTTTCAAAGTACTCTACGGGCATACCTTGATAGTAGTCACTGTCGATAGGTGTAAACCCCAGCTTGAGTAGTATCTTTTGCGAAGGGACATTATCGGGCTCAGTCAGTCCTAACACGCGCTCTATACCTTGCTGTTTGGCGATGTTCAACACTGCGCGGCTAGCTTCGATTGCATAGCCATTTCCCCGAGCTTCTGGTGTTAAGCGATAGCCAAGTTCAAGCATCGTCTGCTGTTGGTAAGTATACTTTTCCAGCCCGCAGTAACCGATTAAGTGCCCGGTTGCCCGTTCGATGATCGCAAGCTTTCCAAAAGTGGTCGATTTGGACGTGAGCTGCTCGAATCGTTGTTGTGCCTGACAAGTGTTCATTGCACCCGTTGGGGAATAGGCCATAAACGCATCGTTTTGTAGCAAATCGATGGTGATGTCTCGGTCTTCTGCAACAAACGGCCTCAGGAGGAGTCTCGGTGTCTCTATCTGCATATCAGTAATCCATTTTTCGCTGTTCAAGATCTTGTGCCATTGAGACAAAACATTCATCTTCTTCAGTGACTTGATAGCCTAATCGAGTGTAAAACTGGATAGCTTTTGTGTTGCGAGTGAAGCTGGATAGCGTGATTTTGTTGCGGCCTTCACTTTTAGCGAGAGTGGTGATCTGCTGCATGACCACTTGGCCAAAGCCCTGGTTTTGATATTGAGGAAAGAGGATCAACAAATGAATGTGGTAAGCGGTGTTATAAGGTTTGAAACACACCAGTCCAACCTTGTTCTGTTTGCTAACGATCCAGTGAAACCATTCTGGTTGATAGTCGGTGGACATTCGCTCTTTCTGAAACTGATCATCCCAACCGAACACAGAATCAACATGCTCATAAAGCGCCTGTTTAACAACAGGAAAAACCTCAGGAAACTCTTGCTCGGAGATAGGCAGTAGCTGAATAGACACTAATTTTAACGCCTTGATTTAATTAGAGTTAATAGTAAGCAATGTTGGCTTAGAAAAGGCAACTCGGATGTGTCGTAATTGTGATACTAGATGAGAAGAAAGCCCCGCCGGATAAGTTCAGGGCTTGATGCAGTGGAAGTCGTGCTGAATTTACTTAATGTGGCTGCGGAAATGCTGTGCAACTGCTTGAGTCGCTTTCTCTACATGCTCGGGCACATCATAAAAATCGAATTGCGAAACGCCCTCCAACCAAATAGCACTTACGTTATCTTTGGCATTTTCCAGATACTGATGTGTGCCATCAGGTAAAGCCATGTCCTCAGAAGCAACCAATAAAATAGGTTTGTCCTGATCTGCTGCACCGGAAACCGCATCATAAGTTAACCAGCCTTTCCAAGAAGCGACATTGAACAGATTGTCGTATTGAGCCACTTGTCCACGATTGGCTTCTGTGTAGTATGGCGCTTGGTACATTAACGCATTCTGATTTGTCGTACTTGCTGCTTCAATGTAGACAGCTTGCTCACCGTGTGCAGCGTCTTCACTTAACTGAATGAGGTTTTGAACACTGGCTTCGCCGCCATAGATAGCGTTCGCTAAGTCGGCGTTGTGTAACCAAGGAGCGACAGCCGCCGCAGCTCGGATGTGCGGGTTTGATTCTACTGCATCCAGCATGTAGCCAGAGGAGGCGCAAATACCCAGTCCAAAAATGTTTGAGCCATCGATATCTTCGCGTTTAGCGAGTGAATCAATAACCGCTCGTATGTCCTCTATTTTTCTTGCTGGCTCTTCCAGATATTTAACCTCATCCAGAGACTGACCCCAGCCTCTGAAGTCAAAAGTAATAGCGGCAAAACCTTGTTTAGTTAGAGCTTCGGCGTAAACCGCGGGCATCTGTTCTTTCACTGTTGTCCAAGCACCAGTGACAATAACGACGGGTGGAGTCTGTTTGGTTTCTTGAGGAAGATACAGATTGGCGGCCAGTGTTCCGATTTGAGCATTTAGAATGATAGATTTCATGAGCATGCTCTTTATTTGGCTGACTAAATAGTATTTACAGATGTTTGATACATCTACGGTAGAAAAGATAACCAGAGCCCCGGCTCGAAAGCAGGGACTTCTTGGTGATTAACTCACGACAGGTGCCACAAGATAATTGTGGATAAGAACATCACCTTGTGTGTCGAAGCTTACTTGCCAAGTTTCGTCGACCAAAATGTTCACCGACTGACCGACAAAGGTAGAATCAGGATAAGTATCTGCCAGTAAGCGGACTCGTAGTTTTACGTCAAACTTATCGCCATTGGATATGACTTCGACTTGCTCTACCAAGTGTTGGCAGTTGGGTTTAAATGTTTCTAGTGCAATTCGATACCAATCACGAAATCCCTCATGACCAAGGAATTGTCCTTCAGGCATTGAAAGGGTGAGGTCTCGCGCAAGATGGCGCGTAAAGAAATCGCTGTCCTCTGGTAATACGTCAAATCTTGCAAACCATTCGGTGATGAATTTATTAATTCGTGTTGTTGGTGAAGTCAGTAGTTCCGAAATTTGCGAACACAGACGCTCTGCATGATTTTTTGCGCGCGCTTGAACATCCTCCAACTCGTTATATACGTTTGGAATGTAAACCATGCGATGGGTGTAGATAGGTTGACGGTAGTTCATTCCAGCAAGATAAGCGGTTTGCTGCAAAGGATGAAGCATCTGCTCAACCGTGAAATGGTTGTAGCCCAGCGGATCATAGCTTTCAGCAGGACCGCCAACAGTAAAGGATAAAATGAAATCTTTACGTTTCAGCTTGTCACCCTCAGGCCCATAAGCGAAGTTGAAACTGAAGACATCGTCGATCCACTTCTTCATTAACGCGGGAACCGCATACCAATAGAATGGGAACTGAAGCACAATAACATCCGCTGCTAACATCGCTTGTTGTTCAGCAACTACATCAATTCGATAGTCTGGGTAAAGACCGTCGAGGCGACGTACTTCCACATCACTCAAATTGCTTTGAATCTGCTCCAAAATAACGGTGTTGGTATAAGAAGCGTTAAGATCAGGATGACCTGAAATGACTAATACTTGGCTCATGATGGTTCTCCCGTTACTGAGCAAAAAATGCGTTAAAGAAAGCGTCAGAGGTGTATAAATCACCTGAAAAATTTTGAACGCGTTTGATCTTCCCGTCTTCAATTTGGTAGAGAAGAATCCAGTTCAGGTCGATATTTTCGTCGGCAGCCGTACTGAACCCACGGTGAGCATCAATGACATAGGTATCATTTGCCGCAAGAATCATGACTTCCGCTTTAAATCCTGCCTGCCCAAGTTTGCCAAAGAACTCGGTAAATTCGGTGATGCCGCGTTTTGTGCCTGCTGAGGAATGGCGACCGGGGATGTGCCACTCCACCTCTTCAGAGACATATTGCTTTATTCCCTCAAGGTCACCTTTGGCGTAAGCGGCGAAAAAACCTTGCACGACTTTGAGTGCTTCGCTGTTTTCAGAGCCAGCTGCTACTGGGTTGTCGGGTTTTGGCCAAAGTTTGGCATTATTAATCGCTTTGGCGTCTTGAATTGCTGACATGTTTTCGACTCCTGACTGCGCTAACACGGAATTCGAAAAGGCGATAGTACTTGCTAAAAGAGCGACAGATTTGATGGTTCTGAACATGATTTCCTCACTCATTACGTGATTGCTGTTGGTATGGAAATCAGTCTAAGAGAATTGATTCGTAATGATTAGATGGTATTTATCTAAATAATTGTTAGCCTTGAGCTAATAATTGGAGGGTTTGAGATGAATGGCACTATCTTCAATCAGTTAACGGTTTTTCATGCCATTGTGCGTGAAGGAAGTATTACAAAAGCGGCGCAGAAGCTTGAAATGGCTTCACCTTCTGTGAGTAATGCATTGAAAGCCTTGGAGGAACAACTGGGGTTGCCTTTGTTTACTCGCACAACTCGACGTATTGAATTAACGGAAGCAGGGCGCTTGTTGCATCTGAGGACATCAGATTCGATGTCAGATCTGAGTTTGGCTTTTGAGAGTATTAGTGATCTTAGCAAAGTGCCGTCCGGCAAAGTCAGGCTGACAACCCCAAGGTTTGTGTATCAATATCTACTTCAGCCTATATACGCGGAGTTCTGCCAACGTTACCCCAATATTCAGTTGGAAATATCTATCTCTGATGCGGCAATTGATATTCTCAATGAAGGTTTTGATCTGGGTATTCGCTTTGGTGATCGCGTCGAGGAAGGCATGATCGCGAGGCAGCTGACGCCAGCGATGAGGGAAGCCTTGTTTGCCTCTCCGGAGTATATTGAGCAGTACGGAATGCCTGACTCACCCGAAGCTCTCAAGCAACATAAACTCGTCCAGTATCGATTCATTTCTTCTAATCAGCTTGCACCCTTAGAGCTTAGTAATCAGGGGGAACGATTAACGGTTGAAATGCCTCATGCCCTAGTTGTTAATGATACCGGGTTAATGCTGGATGCCGCGCTAAAAGGTTTAGGTATTGGCAGAATTGTCGATCCTATGGTGGAAGATCTATTTGCCTCTAAACAACTAGTACCAGTACTTGAGGAGTATTGGGCACCTTACTCTGGGCTCTACGTTTATTTTCATAAGAACACCCAAAAAGCTAAGCGTGTCCGAGTCCTGATTGACTTCCTGCTGGAGAAAAGCGCGTTATCAAATTAATGACACTGCTCGCGAAAGTAGCCCGGTGACACCCCTTTCCACGAACTGTAGGCGCGAATAAAGGAGTTGGACTCTTGAAAACCGAGCAGAAAAGAAATTTCCCCTAGAGACATCTGAGATTTTTCTAAGTAATGATCGGCCAGTTCAGCGCGCACATTTTGTAGCAGTACCTGAAAGCTTTCTTTTTCACTACTGAGTTTGCGCTGAAGTGTGCGCTTACTCATTGCCAGTTTCTCGGCAACACCTTCGATAGAGCTGTCACCACTTGGCAAGGCTTCTAAGAGTACGGCCTTCACCCGTTCAGCGGTTGAGGCGGACTGATCTAAGTCAGCTAATTTCTGGTTGAGTTTGGTTTCAAAAAACTCCCACATGGCTGAATTTGAAGTCAGAAAGGGACGTGCGGCGTCCTGCGCTGAAAAACGAATACTCACGCTTTTTCCTTTGCTTAACGTACAGCCGAAATAGTCTTCGTATAGAGATAATTTCTCAGGCAGTTCAGGCAGAGACAAGCGAATGGGTTTGACGTTCTCACGGGTGGTGGTGCGTATGAGTTGCGTAAAGAATACTAACTCCATCAGTCCTAATGCTCGGGGCAGTGGACCACGGTGGCCGTAACAGCTGGTGGTCAATTCGGTAAAGCTCTTTGCCTGATTGACTGTCAAAACCATCGGTCCTATCAGTGGCTTGTACTGGCTCAGACGCCTGAGCGCCACATTCATATTCGGGCTACATATCGCGGCGAAGACAGGAGCATCAAATGACTCCACTGAAAAGTTTTCCGCGAGCAACAAAGGAACTTCACGCTCTCCGGCGGCTTGCTCCATTCCGTGACAGAGCTGGAAATATTCGTGAGGCACCAAACTGGCGTGCTCACGGTTAAATAGGTCTGCGGGTAGCTCTGCGAATTTGAGAACATCAGCAGGGTCAATTTGCATATCACTGAGCAGTAACTTCCAGTTGGGCGCAATGATAAATTTGTTGGCTCTTTTCATGGTGTCAGTTTTTTTCCATAAATTGACGTGACATTTTTAGCACAGTCTTACGTGGTAGTAGGGGGACCACCCAGTTAAGCATAAGCTTCAATCCTATTTCATTAAAAGCGACCAACTCACCTTTTTCCATTGCCTGATAGCCACATTCAGCGACAGATCGTGGGGATTTGGCATTCTTCCACACATCGAGACCATCTAAATCTCCTGCTTTAACAAAGCCTGTATCAACCGCACCAGGGCATAAGGCGGTGGCAGTCACATTGTATTCAGAGACTTCTTCGGCTATCGCTTGGGTAAATGAAGTAACATAGGCTTTAGTTGCGTAATAGACTGCTTGTAATGGGCCCGGCATAAAGGAAGCGGTGGAAGAAACATTGAGAATTTTTCCGCGCTTACGTGCGACCATATCTTGCAGAAAATGATGGGTAAGGTTTGTGAGTGTAATCATGTTCACTTGCATCATCGCTTGATCGGCACTCAACTCACGCTCATGGAAAAGACCATGGCCACCAAAGCCGGCATTGTTGATCAGGATGTCGATCTCAAGTCCTAACTCTCTAACTTTCTCGGCAATACGATCAGCGGAAAGAGGATCGGAAAGGTCTTCAGCAATGACATACACTTGCGTCTGATGTTTCGCTTCGAGCTCTTGTTTAAGCTCGTTAAGTTTGTCTTCAGAGCGGGCGACTAAAATCATATCTCGACCTTTTTCAGCGTGTATACGCGCTAGCTCTAGGCCTATACCGCCAGAAGCACCTGTGATTAATGCTGTTTCTATCATCTCTTTTTCCTCACTTTGACTGCCATTCTGCTAGGTTGCATCATGTCGTTGAGGAAATATTAAGCAATCTGATCGCGCCACGCACTGGCAGATAATGACAGCTTACTCGCGAATTGTGCCATCGAGTCTTGATCTGTATCGCGAAAAAACTCAGTGGTTTCTTCCCCTTAGCGGATTTTTTTCAACTAAATTGTATGTATGTGAAATTTTCTTATTGATTTCCCTATCTTGTTAACCATGGCGTAGCAATAAACGCCATGGATAGTTAGCCGGCCTATGCGAGTAGCGCTGAACATTTGAAGAAGTATTGCTGAGGTTAGAGATGGAGTTAGCAAATCAGATACAGGCATGGTTGTACGCTGGGCATACATCAGTCGCAATGCTGTTTGTTGGCATCATCCTGCTTTCTTATTTACTGGAAGACTTAGCCATCGTGACCGCGGCAACGCTCGCAGTACAAGAGCTAATGCCAATGAGTATGGCGCTAGCGGCTATCTTTGTTGGGATTGCCACAGGAGATCTTGGTCTCTATCTGATGGGTAAAAGTGCGCAACGTGTGCGCTTCTTACGATATCGAATTTTCCAATATCAACGTGTTCGTCAAGTGAAGAAGAAACTTCATCAGAGCGCGTTTATTACCCTGTTTATTGTTCGTTTCATTCCGGGTCTGCGCACCGTGGGCTTCACACTAAGCGGTTTTCTTGATGTGCCTATAATGCGCTTTTTTGTCGCGGTGATTGGTGCAACAGGGCTTTGGACTGCTTTGATTTTTGGTTCCTTCTACCAGTTAGGCAGTGTGGCCTGGCTGAAAGAGAGTCACGTTAGCTGGGTGCTGATTCCAGCAGGTCTATGCTTAATGTGGATGCTCAATAAAATTATTACAAAAACATTCTTAAGAGGCTCTTATGACACAGTTCGCTAATGTCGAAATGATTCCACAAGGGAAAGTCAATGCGGGAATGCCAGTTCTCCATGAACCGAAAAGAGTCATCTCGCCATTTGAATTTTTACCAGCTTGGTTTGTTTATGCCCCTGTGGTTGTCCAAAGTGCAGCATTAAGCCTGTATCACAGAGATTGGGCGCTACCGCTGATTGCTAACCCTGCGATCAAACTTAGCGGTATGGTTGGAGAATCCAAACACGACATTTTCAGCGCGGCTGGAGATATTACTCGCCAGTGGATTTTGCCTTTCATTACGTTGGAGAAATCTGACACCAATGAAGAGCAATTGTTTACGCAAGCAAAAGAACAACTTAAACAGCAAGGAATTACTTACCCTCTTGTGGCAAAACCTGATTTGGGTTGCCGAGGAGTTGGGGTCAAGTTGGTAAATGGCGACCAACAACTCAAAGACTATATCGCTCAGTTCCCTTCTCAAGGACGCTTTCTGTTGCAAGTTCGCTCAGACTACAGTGCTGAAGCGGGAATATTCTATGTCAGACAACCGGGAGAGGAGCGAGGCAAGGTTATTTCCATCACTCTTAAATACTCCCCACGTGTGACGGGTGATGGACGCTCTTCACTCAAGCAACTGATTGAGCACTGTCCACGCGCAGGCAAACTCCAGCATTTGTATTTGCCTCGTCATAGTGAACATCTCGATGTGGTTATTCCAGAGGGGGACGAGTTTCAGTTGGCATTTGCGGGCAGCCATTCGCGTGGTTGTATCTTCCGCGATGGCAATCAATTCATCACGGAGGCTCTCGAACAAAAGCTGGACGAAGTTCTCGGTGATTTTGAAGGCTTTAACTACGGTCGTCTGGATGTGAAATTTAAAGATATCAACGCATTAATGCGTGGTGAAGCGTTCGACATTCTCGAAATCAATGGCGCGAGTAGTGAAGCCGCGCATATCTGGGACAGCGACACATCACTGTCGCATATCTTCAGTACGCTGCTTAAGCAGTACCGTTTGCTTTATCAAATTGGCTCTAAACACAAACAGCAAGGCCATCAAACGCCTTCTCTGGGTGCGCTATTACGGGCGTGGCGAGAAGAAAAATTGCTGACTCAGCTTTATCCCATGACCGATTAATAGCTCTGCGCAGGAAAAATGTTTATGAAGAATACTTCGACGCTTTCAGCCATGCTTGCTAAATCTCAGCCTTCTCAGGCCGTTGTCGGCTGTATTGAGACGCTCAATCAGGGTTACGAGTTTTTAGAAACGCTACAACCGGAAGATTATACCTATATCGCCCAACCTCATGTGAGCAGCTCGATTGGAGAGCATTACCGTCACTGGCTCGACCTGTTTCATGCAATTCGTTTGGACCGTGACAAGATTGATTACAACGTTCGTCGCCGTGGTCACAACGTCGAACGAGATATTAATGTCGCTAAGCAGGAGATCGCTGAGCTGATTGAGTGGCTGTTTGGTTTACCAGCCAATGAATTACACCAGCCAGTACAAGTCGAAACAGAAGTGATGCTCTCTCAAACGCACGTTGAAGAAGTGACGTCGACCTTTGTCCGCGAAATTACTTTCGCCGCGTTGCACGCTACTCATCACTTTGCGATGGCGAAAGTCGTGGCATCGTTAAGAGGCGTGGCATCAGACAGCCATTTTGGCGTCGCACCAACGACGGCAACTTACCAAAGGGCGCAGTAATCTATGTGTACATTATCTTGGGTTTACCATGGCAATAACCACTACGAAGTCTATTTCAATCGCGACGAGCAGCGTTCTCGCCTACCAGCGCTTGAACCACAAAGTCTGGTCATTGATGGTGTGCACTGTGTGATGCCGATTGATCCTGTGGGTGGAGGCAGTTGGATATCCGCCAATGAACACGGTGTTACTGTCTGTCTACTTAACTTCTACCAAGGGAAAACACCGAAAGGTCCGCTGACCAGCCGGGGCATGATCATTAAGCGTCTCGCCAGCAGTTGTTCCAGTCAGACTGTCGACGCTCGCTTGTTGGAAATGGAACTCACACATTTTGCACCTTTTACTGTGGTTTCTTTCGATACGCGCAGAACGGCGAATGAAACCGTGCTGTGGACATGGGATGGAGAGCAGCTTACGCGTTCACACGCGTTTGCTCCAATAGTCTCTGCGGCTTTGCACTACGAAGAAGCGAGACAATATCGCCTAAGCCTGTTTAACGAATTGGTGTTGACGACGCCAGATGATGAGATAGGTCAACGTTTTCATCAGACGTTTGATGGCAGCTATCCGCACCTTTCTCCTCTTATGGAAAGAAATGACGCCCGCACTGTAAGTTTTACCTCAGTTGTCGTGTCTTCTACTAAACAAGAGATGAATTACCAATCAATCGACAACCACCGCAATGTTGATTTTCGAACGGCACAAAGTTGTTTGAAGGCTGACGTTGTAGAACAAGGAGTCTTCAAATGAAGAAGTTATTTGCCCTTTTAATCATGTTAGTCAGTTTCCCATCTTGGTCAGCAGATAAAATTTACACCGGAATATTCAGCAGTAAAGCTGTGAGTGGTTATGACACAGTGGCCTATTTTACCGAAGGTAAACCCGTCAAAGGCAATAGCAAGTGGCAGACCGAGTATGAGGGCGCCGACTGGTATTTCTCTTCTCAAGAGAACTTAGACAAATTCAAAGCTGACCCTGAAGCTTACGCTCCTCAATATGGTGGTTACTGCGCGTGGGCGATTTCAGCTAAAAACGATTTTGCGTCAGCGGATCCAAAACAATGGGCGATTGTCGACGGTAAGCTTTACCTGAACTACGACGCAGAAGTGAAAGGCTGGTGGGATGACGACCGCGCAGGTCACATCAAACAAGCCGACATCAATTGGCCAACTTTAGTTAACTAACAAGGACTTCCCTCTATGAAATTTTCTCCGATTAAGCATATTCCTTCAGCGTTTATTGCCTTTGTCTTTATTCAATCGTTGTTCTTTAAGTTCTCTGGCTCTTATGAGACGGACCATATCTTTGGCACGCTAGGGGAATGGTCAGGGATTGAATGGTTTGGTGTTTACGGTGGTTACTTAATTGGTTTTTCCGAGCTGATTGCCTCAATCCTGCTGTTTACTCGCTTACACGGTGTTGGTGCGGCAATGAGTGCAGGCATCATGACAGGTGCGATTTTCTTCCACCTGTTCACCCCTCTAGGCATTGTAATGCCTGAGTTCAACGCTATGGGTGAGATTGTTGGTGACGACGGTGGTCTGCTATTTGGTATGGCATGTATTGTTTGGTCGTGCGGTGTATTCCTCTTCATCCGTGATGTGAAAACGGAAGGAACGTTTACCAACAACCTGCTAGCAAAAGGAGCTTAATATGTTGGATAGTCCTTTCAGATTGCCGCGAAAAACGCCGTTTGGTATTGGTGAGTCAATGGTGGAGTGGGCAACGGGTTTATCAACGCTCGACGCACTCTACAAGCAAGATATCTTGCCGGAAGACAGCTTTGAGTTTATGCAAGAAGCACTCAACCGAATTGGCACTCAGTATGAAGTCGATCATGGCAGTCTGGAAAATATCCCCGCCGAAGGCTCGGTGCTGATTGTTGCTAACCATCCGTTTGGTGGTATCGAAGGGATAATTCTCGCGTCTCTGATTTCTAAGGCGCGAAAGGACGTAAAAGTGCTGGCGAATGAACTGCTAAAACGTATTCCTGAACTGGACGATCTGTTCATTGGAGTGAACGTATTTGGTGGAGAACAAGCCAGACAGACCAACAGAAAAGCGATCAAAGAAGCCAATCAACACCTCAAAGAGGGTGGGGTGTTGATTATCTTCCCTGCGGGCGAAGTCTCTGCTTGGCAGGCGAATGAAAATAAAATCACCGATAAAGCATGGAGTAAGTCCGTCGCCAAGTTTGTGAAGCATGCTGAAGCGACAACGGTGCCAGTTTTTATCAATGGCATGAACAGCAAGCTGTTCTATCAAGCGGGACGAATCCACCCTTTGCTGAGAACGGCGCTTCTTGGACGTGAACTGCTGAACAAATCAGGGCAGACGATATCCGTCTCCATCGGTAATGCCATCCCATTCTCAGAAATCAAAGGTTTTGAGGATGAAGAAGACATTATCCAGTACTTCCGCCTTAACACGTATTTAATGGGCAGCATGGGAAAGCCACAGACGTCTGCACTGCAGGCGGATGATGCCGAGCCCATTATTGCTCCTGTTGGTGTTGCCACATTGGAGAATGAGTTGTCGCAGATTGGACAATACAAGCTCCTCGAACAAGGTGACTTTGATGTTTACTGCGCTCCAACGGATGTGATTCCGCATATGATGGAGGAGATTGGCCGTGTGCGTGAAGAGAGCTTCCGTGAAGTCGGTGAAGGCAGCGGTTTATCGTGCGATATCGACAGATTCGACCCACACTACCATCAGTTGTTTGTCTGGAACCGAGCGAACCAAGACTTAGTGGGTGCTTACCGCTTAGGTCTTGTGGATGAACTGATCGCTAAAGGCGGAATAGAGCAGCTATATTCCACCAGCCTGTTCAACTATGACGAAGCGTTTGTTGATACCTTGGGCCAGTCGATTGAGCTTGGCCGCTCCGTGGTGTCGAAACAATACCAACGTAACATGCATTCCTTACTCCTGTTATGGAAAGGCATCGCCAAGTTTGTTGAACGCCATCCGAAATACACGCACTTATTTGGCCCGGTCAGTATCAGCAATGATTACAGCCCAGTTGCGAGACAGCTGATAGCATCGGTAATGTCTGTCCATTATTACGATGAAGAGAAGGCAAAGCTCGTGTCGCCAACCACACCATTGGAGAAGAGTGGTCAGGAATTCTGGCGTCCGGACATGCTGAGTTCGTTGGCTGATTTACCGCTGCTCTCCAAAGTGTTGAGTCGCCTTGAGCAAGGTATGGGGTTACCGGTTCTGTTGAGACAATACCTAGGAATGAACGGTAAGCTGGTTTGCTTTAATGTCGACCCTGCCTTTAACTTTGCACTGGACGGCTTGATTGTTGTCGACCTGACGTCGGTACCAGTCAGAACGCTAGGCAAATACATGGGGCGGGAAGAAGCGAAAGCGTATCAAGAAATTCATTCTGCACAGGTAAGCAGAGAACAGTCCCATTAAACTCATCCATAGATTCTAAGCCGCGATAATCATCGCGGCTTTTTTGTATTTGCCACCCTTAAGTGTTCTATAAAGGGAGTTATCAGAAAGTTACAACTGCTATATGCCAGACATAACGCGTTAACAATTGATGTGACCGACCAATCAGATGAACCTTGATACAGCGAATGTATCACCATACCTTTTACCTGTTTCATTCGAATTTCTATATTTGGCTGCGCTGACAGCACATTTTATTTATTACTTTTATAGGTCTAAGTATGAAAACCCAAACTTTACTTTGCGCGGCGTTGATAACTACTGCCTCCGTACCTGCTATGGCTGGTGACACCAAACTGGACGTTCGTTTTGGCTACAATACAACTTCTGAAAATCGAGACAGCCGCGTTAAGTTTATGCACACTTTCGACAATGGCTTCTACTTCAGTGCAGAAGCCGCTCAACTGCATAACGATAGCTATTTTGGTGGTAATGACTCCAACGATGATGGCAAAAATGGACTGCAGGCGGCTGCTCAGGAGTTTGAAGCCACATACAAGTTCAACATCAATGAAGATTGGTACTGGTCTCCAGGCTTAGTGATGGTCACGGCGCCAGACTGGACAGAATACCGACCGTATTTAAAGCTAGGCACAACGTTTGATAACGGTATTTCAATGACAGGTCGCTACCGCTACAACTGGTCAAATGATGAAAACGGTAAGCAATACTTAGATGGAAGCGGCACCACCCGAGGTGCGTCTAACCAGTTTGACTTGTGGGTATCAAAGAGCTTTGGTGATTGGGGGCTGATGTATAACCCACGCTACCGTTTCCAAGATGGTGTGGATCAAGGGACAGGACGAGACGATTACTGGGAACACACCGTGATGGTCAATTACAAGGTAGATGAGACTTGGACACCATATATGGAGCTGGTCTCGGTGGATGAAACCTATGTAGATAGCAACGGTAATCGAGAACAGGATTACGCAGTACGCTTCGGTGTTGTCATGAATCTCTAATGACCGATTCTGTCTTGCGCATTTGGTAAATACGTGTCCATGGCCAGTCAGAGTTCTGACTGGCTTTTTATGTTCTGCTGACTCCTGATATAGCCTTTTCACATTAACCAGAAGCAACCGAGCTATCCCGTTGGTGAGTTTTCGCCATACAATCTTATGGTTGAAAGGGAAAATCATGCATAAATCTATTCTTCTTGTCGCGGCGCTTACTGCATTTGCGGCTAACTCATTTTTCTGTCGATTCGCTCTCGCAAATCACGCCATTGATCCAGGCTCATTTACTTGGCTTCGTTTGGTGTCTGGGGCGGTGACGTTATGGCTTATCTTAGCGTTCAGAGGGCAGATGAATTACCACTTTGTCAGAGACAAAGCCAGTTGGTGGGCTGGGGGAGCGCTGCTTGGTTATGCCGTAAGCTTTTCATTCGCCTACACCCAGCTCACTACAGGGACAGGCGCGTTAATTCTATTTGGAATGGTTCAGATGGCTTTGATTGCTTTCCATTTAATGACAGGTAATCGCCTTAAAATCGGTGAAAGTATTGGTATTGTTATCTCTCTGACAGGGTTTATTGTGCTTATGTTGCCGTCTGCCGAGACGCCCGATTTGGGTTCCGCTACTTTAATGTTGGTCTCAGGCGTCTGCTGGGCGGGGTTCACCTTGCTAGGTCGCAATACTGCCAATGCTGCTCAGTCGATAACCAATGGTTTTTTAGTGGCGAGTCTGATGGCGTTAGTGCTCAGCCCTGTTCTATTCTCACTGGAGTCGGTCACTGCGCAGGGAGCCATGTGGGCGCTGTTGTCCGGGGTGTTCGCATCAGGATTCGGTTACATTCTTTGGTATCAGGTTTTAAAGCACCTTTCTGTTTTTCAAGCTTCCGTTTCTCAGTTGGCAGTACCTGTGATTGCATTTATTGCGGGTAGTTTACTACTTGGGGAAGCGCTTACTCTAAATGCAGTCATGTCGTCATTGCTGATTTTGGGAGGCATCGCGCTGATTTTTGCCGTTCGTTTCAGGGGCTAACTCTCGTTTTTATCATCTGTCTCAGTAACGCGCTGAAATCACAGCTAAATTATGGGGAAGAGATATGAACATAATGAGAAATAATCGATGAAAATCTGGATGACGCTGGGGCTTGCATTAATCTCGCTGAATGCTTTTGGACAGCAACAATCTGAAAGTGACAGTGCATTTATTGATGTCAACGTGACACTGGAGCTGGAAGGGATAGAGAAGTCCATCGATCAAACTCGTGTTTCGTTGGATAACATTGCTGGTGCTCTCGATGGTATTGCGCACAGTGATAACCTGACCGAACAACAAAAGCAGACACTGAGTGAGACGATTTCTAACCTCAACCAACTGGTCTCTATCTCTAGAGAATCAGTTGCTAGTTTCCCTGCTGCTATTCAGCACTCTCAACAAGTTGTCAGTGAAAAAAGTCAGCGATTTTTCGATGATTTGCAGTTTAAGATTGTGCTGATTGTCGCTTTGGTTGGTGTCATTTTGATCGCTGTTATCGGCGCCGTGTACTGGCTATTGCTAAGACCACTTCAAAGTACGGTATTCAGTGCAACAACTAATGTGTCTCAGATGGCTAAAGCCCTTAAGGTCACCGCAGAGGCAGTAGAACGCTGTTCTAAGAGGCAAGAAGAAATCACACAGCAACTCGCAGACCTGTCGGAAAAAGATAAAACCTGAAATGAGACAGTGTAAACAAGACCCGGCAACGCCGGGTTTTTTGATTGCGTATTGGGGCTTACACAGCTCTATTTTCTTGTAAATCAGCTGTTTGTTTCGTTGGCATGGTTGCGCCCAAGCAAGCAATGCTGATCGCCACAATGCCCAGCCATTGTTTTGAACTGAGCTTTTCTCCGAGTATTATCCAGCCAGCAATCGCACTTACGGCCGGAGATGCGCTCATTAGTAAGCCAAATATGCTTTTTGGGAGTCGTTTGAGAGCGTATATGTCGAGCAAGAAAGGTAAGGTACTAGACAATATGGCAACGATCAGTCCAAAAGCTAAAACTTCAGGCTTCAAAAGCGCAGCTCCAGCACTGACGGTGCCAATAGGGACAACCAGCATGGCTGCGAGGCACATACCGACGGTGACTGCGCCTGAGCCTAAATTTGATACTTTGCTTGCGGAGTTGATATACAAACCCCAACAAACGGCGGCCAAAATGGCGTAGATCACCCCTGTGGTATTAAGCGATGCGCTTGACTCGCCATAAGGCAAAAGCATGACTCCAATCAGAGCAAATAATATCCATAGGAAATCAATTTTACGTTTAGTGGCAAGCAGTGAAGCTCCGAGAGGCCCAAGCACTTCAATGGAAATAGCAATACCAACGGGAATATGAAGGAAGGCTCGATAAATTAAAATATTCATTAATCCAATCATCGCACCGTAAACAAATACACTGGACCAGTTAGAGCGATTGAAATTTAGTTTCCATGGTCGAAAAACAACTAATAAAATTAAAGCGGTGATGCCGATACGTAATGTCGCCACTCCTTCGGGCCCGACTAAAGGAAATATAGTTTTGGCAAAAGCGGCTCCAATTTGGAGTGAAATCAGAGACGCTAATGCGGCGGCCATGGAAAGGCGAGGTACTGGTGCCATAAGGTTCAATCCTAGTCAGTGTTGTAGCCCAACGTTATCAACTACACGGTAAAAGTAACGGGAACGGCGGGGGCTTTATCGCTTCAATCCCGCAATTACTATTTTTTAAACAGCGATATCGACAGTGCTTTGGAATTATGTATTAAATCCGATTTTATTAATTATCAATATTTTTATTTGATAACATAGTTACTGCGCGTATTTGAATTTTAAAATATAGAAAGGTACAACCAGTTTAAAGTACCCATTTTGTGTATATTTTTCTTAATGTGATTTTATGCGCATTAATAGCTGTGAAATAAATAGTCTGGTTATATTAATAATTATATGGCTCATTGAGGGTGGGAATAAAATAGTAGAGACAAATCAATGGCTATGAGTTTGAGGGCATAATTTGTCTGTGTTTTGTAGGATGACACGCTAGGTAACAGGATGGGGAAAAGCCCAGCAACTAAGTTACCGGGCTTTCGAGAGGGTTATGGGAACTAAAGCAGCTTTTCTTTGATGACCTGAAGGACGCCATTCTCTCGATTACTTGGTGCGCGGAATCGAGCGGTCTGCTTGATGGTGTCGTGAGCATTCTCCATCGCGTAGGAGTGGTAGCTCTCTTTGAGCATTTCTAAGTCATTTAGGTAGTCGCCAAAGCTCATGGTTTGTTCATGACTAAAGCCAAGCGTCTGTTGGAGATGTTTAATGGCTGCGCCTTTGGAAGCCTCTGCATTCATCACATCCAGCCAGATCTTAGCGCTCACCACCACTTGATGACTGTCGCCAAAGTGTTCGTTCATGGTCGGGAACACGAGCTGTTCTGTACCATCGAAGTGGCAAATTGCGATTTTAATGAACTCTTCTTCAACGCTGAGTAGATCTTCAACGTACTCGCAGCGGTGGTAATACTTGGCAAATTCTTCCAACGCGCGAGGATCTTGCGTTTCGATGTAAGCTGAGTTTTTACCGCAAAGTACAATGTGTGTTTCACTAATCGCACGTGCTTGCTGAATGATGGCTTCAATGGCGCTGCCATCAATCGTGCAGCTGTAAAGCTCTTTGCCTTGATGCATGACCAGCGTGCCGTTTTCAGCGACAAACATCATACGATCTTTAATTGGAGAGAAAGTCTCCATCAGGCTGTAATACTGACGCCCCGATGCCGCTGCAAAAATGATCTGTTTCTGTTCAAGCTGCTCGTACAGTTCGAAGAATTCAGGGTTTAGCTGGCTGTTTTCATCCAGCAGAGTGCCGTCCATATCGGCAGCGACGAATTTGATATCTGAAAGCGACATGTTGTGTTTACCTAAAAATGCAGAAAGCGAAGGGCTCGAAAAATGCTCAAGCGAATATCAGGTAAAGTACAGGAAAACGCAGCGATCTCAAGCAGAATTGCTAAGAGTAGGGGAAACCAATCAGGGCCTGAGAACGTCAGGCCCGCTATTAGGAATAGGTTGCTTAATAGTCTTGATAAGCCCCGCTTTCTACCATCGCGGTCTGGAGCATTTTGTGCAAACGCGAGCCTGGTTTGAGTGGGTTGCCATACTGACTGGCTAAGACGCTATTTTTGGTCGACACCGACATATAATAATTTACCGCAGTCACCAGTTTGTCGGATTCTTTGCGCGTTACTAAGCTCTTCAGTGTTCTGACAGCGTGCTTGGATTGGCTGCTTTGTCGAAACTTGGTCGCGCCATCGTATTTGGCTAATGCGCCTGAAATGAGATTGATAAAGTAATTGTTGTCCGAAACGTTATCTTCACCAATTACATAATCAAAGATAATCTCAGGATAAGCTTGGCTGGCACCTGTGATCATAAACTCATTATTGCCACTGGAAATATTCCAGAAGTTGTTGTTGGTACCTCTGGAAATGACCGAATCATAACCCAGATCTTTGGCGTGATCTGAGCTTACTTTTCTAAAGTCGTTCCTTGCTGACGTGAAGGGAATTGCTTTATGGATAAGATGAGGAAACAGCTTAGAGTGCCCAAGGCAGACTCTGGAGATTAATGCGGTTTTACTGAATTTTCGGCCTGTATTATCTCGGCAAAAACAGCGATAGTCACCGCACTGTGGACAGGTCGAGTAGGTCATGATCTTCGAAAAGTTGTCTGAGAAATACGCACCCTGACCAAGCATCCCATAGCAACCTGTTTTCGCATTTTTCTTGCCTAGATCGGGCCTGAACCCTCCGCCTGCAATCAAATCACCGATATAAGGAGAGGTGCCGTGGAAGAGCATCAATTCCCCATTTCTTCGGTTAAGCACCGGGGCACAGAAGTCTGTATATTCTGTGTCATTTTGAAATTTAGACTGGAACTTAGTCGCCCCAATTTTGTTAGCTGAGTTTTCGCCGAGAGAGTAGTTGTTATTGAGAAACAATTTATACGTCGCTAACAACTCTTTGTTATAGATGATTTTCAAAGAACGAATCGAGATATTTGCCGACTCTGGTGGCTTAACATCGCCTTTGCCTTCCTTCATTCTCCGCGTCATCCTCGCAACGATCATTTCGCTGTTTTGAGGGTTATTTTTCATCTCATAGGCATAATGCATGCGGGCGTTTTCAGCCGTGGGTGAAACCACCTTTCTGGCGGAGATGTTTTCGTTAACAAAGTCTTCAACGTGTTTAAGAAAAGGGTGACCACTTGTCAGTTCTAGATAGATATATTTGCCACTTTCTGGTGATTTCCACGAAGTCTTAATCTCGCCCCAGTAATTTGGAAGCTCAGAGCTTAGATATTTTGCGTAATCGGTAATCATATTCTTCAATACCCCGTCTAGAACTTTACATTAATCGGTATCTTTCAGATGCGTCTGCTCGCCTAGAGCACCACAGCTGTTGCTCATCTGTCAATCAGTCATTATGTGTGAATACTCCTACACAATATGAACAATAGCGCATTACCAAACCCAGTAAGGAGTGAGTGATTCGCTATCAAGATCTGGTTAGACCATTAATCCCAAGTAGGAGTGTTTTGGTTTGCTATTCAAGGCTCCAAATCCTCTGCTCACCTGATCAGAAATTGGCTTGACGGATTAAACGCGATATATACAATAAATATACACTTCGTATATAGGTCGTATAATCTTGGGTATTGTCAAAATTTCAGATGAGCTGCATGAAGAGATCAGAAAAGCCAGCTCCGTGATGTCTCGTTCGATTAACTCTCAGGCAGAGTTTTGGATCAAAATGGGTATGTTGGCAGAGCTACATCCTCAGCTGTCGTTTAATCAAATTATTTCTGACCTGATGAAGTCGGCAGAAGTCTCAGCAACCAATGTAGCATCAGCGGAAGGGGAAACGGTTGAGTAACAGCGTCATCATCAAAACTGCGGCGGAAGCGGAGTTAATGCGTGAATCTGGTCGTCTGCTTGCTGAGGTGTTCCATATGCTGGATAGCTACGTACAACCCGGCGTATCGACAATGGACATTAACAATAAGGTGGAAGACTTTATTGTTAATGAGTTGAAAGCCCGCCCTGCCAGTAAGGGGCAGTATGATTATCAATACGTGTTGAACTCTTCGATCAATGAAGTGGTTTGTCATGGAGTCCCGAAAGCTTCCCAGTTTTTGAAACCTAAAGACATTATCAATCTGGATATCACTTTGGAGAAGAATGGCTTCATAGCGGATTCAAGCAAGATGTATGTGATGCCTGAGGCTACTCCGTTAGCAAGAAAGCTTGTTGAAGTGACGTATACGGCCATGTGGCAGGGAATCAAACAAGTGAAGCCCGGTGCCACACTAGGGGATATCGGTCATGCGATTCAAAGTTATGCTGAATCTCATGGCTATAGCATTGTTAGGGAATATTGTGGGCATGGCATTGGTCGTGAAATGCATGAAGAGCCCCAAGTGCTTCACTACGGAGTGCCCAATCACGGGCTGACTTTAAAAGAAGGTATGGTGTTCACCATTGAACCTATGATCAATCAGGGAACAGCGAGAGTAAAAACAAAGAAAGATGGCTGGACTGTGGTGACCCGTGATAAAAAGTTGTCCGCCCAATCTGAACACACAATTCTGGTAACCAGTACGGGTTATGAAGTGCTGACGCTGCGAAATGAAGAGAAGTCCTGCGCTTAGCATTGTGATAGAGTTGACTCGAGTGGGGTTACGTATCATTTTAGTCAATGTATTGGTTGCTTATGTATTTAATAAGTCGTTACACAACTCGACGTTTTAGCGCTTTACATCTTGCGCTAAGCAATGAACACTTCCCCCAAAGTAAATAGCAGCCGACATAATAGAGTTAGTAGGAAATTATGAGCAACACGACGGCGAAAAAGTCGAATCCATTATTTGAGATCCTTTTTAACGTATTCATCCCTTCATTCATATTGATGAAGTTTAGTGGTGAAGAGCACCTAGGCACGGCAATGGCTCTTGTGGTCGCTTTGCTTTTCCCTATTGGTTACGGCGGTATGGATCTTATCCGTAATAAGAAGTTCAACTTCATTTCCGCGCTTGGTTTTGTCAGTGTGTTACTGACTGGCGGTATCGGTCTGTTGGAGCTTGATACGCGTTGGTTGGCTCTAAAAGAAGCACTGATCCCTGGTCTTATCGGCTTAGCGGTGTTGGGCTCTACTTTCACTCGCTACCCACTAATGCAGAAGATGCTCTTGAACGACACGGTTTTAAACCTTTCTTTGATCACCAAACGCCTTGAAGAGAACGGTAAATCTCAAGAATTTGAGCGATGCCTGATGTCATCAAACTATCTATTCGCCAGTACCTTTGCGTTTTCTTCTGCGATGAACTATTTCCTCGCGACTTGGATTGTTACTAGCCCTGCTGGCACACCTGAGTTTAACGAAGAGCTGGGCAAGCTCACTTTGTACAGCTACCCAGCCATTGCGATTCCAAGCATGTTGATGATGTTCGGTATTTTCTATTACCTATGGCGTCAAATCCGAGCAATGACTTCTCTTGAAACCGAGCAGATATTCCATACCAACAAGTAGATATCGCATCGGTAGATTCAAGCCGAAGAACATAGATACACCAAACAAGCCTGAGCGGACAAGCGTTCAGGCTTGTTTGTTATTGGCTGGCATGAACAGCATTAGAGGCTGAAATAGGTGCAGAGAAGGAATAAAGCGGGTTTTCCTCTGATAGCCTAAAATGTAGAGTCTAACCCCGCTTAAGGTGTGGCTGCTTAGAGAATTACATGACTTTTAGCGAGTATTGCATAGATATTGCACTTTTCTTGTGAAAGAGATTCAAAAAAGGTGGACTTCGCAAAGCCGTTGTAACATCCTGCCACTCCAATTCATTCAACCACAAATAATGAGACGAAGTGCCTGCTGAAATGTTAATCAGCCTCCCGTATCTCATTAAAGTAGTAAGGAGTTCAACTTGAACCTATTTGTAAGAGATCTTACCGTTATCGATTCTTCATTCATTTGTGAACACAGAGGCATCGTGGGAGATAGTTGGATTTTAGATGCGACCTTGTCGGGTGAGCTCAATGAAATGAGCATGGTGTTAGACTTTGGCAAGGTAAAGAAACAGATTAAACACCTAGTCGATCTGCACGTCGATCACCGCCTACTGGTTCCGATGAAAAGCGCTGCTGTCGTTCACAACACAAGCAAGCCCGGTTATGCCACACTGGATGTTATGCGTGACAACAAAAGCATCCACCTTCAATGCCCAGACGAAGCGTACTGCTTGATTGATGCAGAAGCGATCACTATCGAAAGTCTGACTGAGCACGTTTATCACATCCTCCGTGATAACCTACCAAGCAACGTGACGGGACTAGAAATCACACTTCGCCACGAAAATATTACTGGCGCGTTTTATCACTACACTCATGGCCTTAAAAAGCACGATGGTAACTGCCAGCGCATTGCGCATGGTCACCGCTCTCCGGTTGAAATATTGGTGGATGGACAACGTGATAATGAGAAAGAAGCGGCGTTCGCAAAACGTTGGGAAGATATTTATTTAGGTTCTGTCGAAGATCAGGTATCTGTAACGAAGCTGAATTTGAGCCCACGCGCTCAAATTATCTCAGACGAGAGCCATTATGGTTTCCGCTATACTGCGCCACAGGGCGAATTTGAGTTGGCTATCACGAAGAGTGAAACCGAAATTCTGCCAACCGACACTACAGTCGAGTTGTTAGCTGGCTACATCGCTGATCAAGTAAAGCCAAGCCTAGAGTCCAATCAATCCTTGCAGATCATCGCGTATGAAGGTGTGGGCAAGGGTGCCATGGCGTTCCGCTAATCGAACTAAGTCGCTTATAGCCCGCGGCGCGTTTCATTTATTACAGCGCTTACTCGCTCAACGTTCTCTGGAGAGAAGGTTGAGCATCTCATCTGGCGGGCTTACCTATCTCTCTTTTTGACGGCGAGTGATTGGCTTTCACGCTAATGCCTTTCAAACTCAATGAGTTGTACTCGGCGCCTGCCACCTTAATTTAAATGTTTATTAAGCTTATACATTCATCTCGGTACATCTTGGGCCGCAAGCTGTTTTTGTTTTTCTATTTGTTATGTTATAACGTTTCGATAATTGACCTTGCTGCTATCAATCGATAACAGGCAAGGTTGTAAAAGGAATACGATACGTTTGCCGCATAGGAGGTCATGCAATGAATGCAGTTGTCGCTGAACCGATGGTCATCAGTACCCAAGATACGTCAATTGAGGTGCCCAGTTTCAGTTTAGGGGAGCAACCGACTGTGTTGGGGGACATCTATCAGGACGAGGTCAACATTGCGATTTGGCGACGTCACTTTGACCCGGCATTTGTTGATGATGTAAGCCAATTTGTTGCTGCAAATCCGAATCTCAGCAAATCTCTGACTCTATCGCCAGAATCAGCTTATGAAGCGCTAGATTACGCGACAGATGGCACCGCGCCTAAAAAGCTGTTAGAGAACATGGCAGAGTTGGTTGATATGTTTTGTTATCTGTTCGACATAGAGCAGGCAGGCTTGCGTTTAGCGACACTGAGTGGCGCAATGTGCCCACGTTTTCATGTTGACCAAGTGCCTTGTCGCTTAGTGAGCACATACCATGGTGTTGCGACTCAATGGTTACCCAACCACGTACTCGATCGCACAAAATTAGGACGTGGCGCCAACGGGCAGCCGGATTCAGTGTCTGGCTTATATCGTCAGGAGTCGGACATTCAGCAGCTTGTTTGCGGCGATGTTGCATTGCTCAAGGGTGGACGATGGGAAGGCAATGAAGCAACAGGCCTAGTACACCGCTCGCCTTCGAATGTGTCTGAACAGCCAAGATTACTGATGACGTTGGACTTCGGTTAAGCCGCTTTACGGCAAGCAAATAAAGAAGCCAGTAACTGTGGTTACTGGCTTCTTTGATCGTATCTAGTCGACGGTATAAGGCCGATTAGATTTTGAATGAACCCACATGGCTGTCGAGCACCTGTGACAGCTCTGCCAGTTGCTGACTGGATTGCTCCAACTGCTCGCTGGCACTGAGGCCATGCTTCACTGAGTTGCTCACTGTGTCCATGTTCATGTTGATCTCATTGGCCACGGTAGATTGTTGCTCTGTAGCGGTTGCCACTTGCGTATTGATATCCAAAATGGTCATGACTTGGGTGGTAATTTCTTCCAGTGATTGTCGTGCCAATTGAGTCTGTGACGTGCCCTGATCAATCAAGGTTTTGCTGTTGTTCATTGAGCTCACTGCACTTTGAGCTTCGGTTTGCAGTCGATTAATCATCGCATCAATTTCATCGGTCGACTGAGCGGTTTTGGTTGCCAGGTTACGTACTTCATCAGCAACAACAGCAAACCCTCGACCAGCTTCACCGGCGCGAGCAGCTTCGATAGCAGCGTTCAAAGCCAATAAGTTGGTTTGCTCAGAAATCCCTCTAATCACATCGAGAATAGAACCAATCGACTGAGTATTATCGGCCAAGCTGACGATGATATTCGACGTGCTGTTCATCTCGGTTTCTAAGTTAGTAATCGCTGTGGTCGTGCTCTCGATGGTTTTGTGGCCCTCTTGGGCCTCATTTGTTGCTGTGCTTGCGGCATTTGCGGCGCCAGCGGCATTGGATGCGATTTCATTGACCGTCGCGATCATCTCGTTCATTGATGTCACAACCAGCATGGTTTGTTCGTTTTGCTCTTGTCCTCTGGCAAGTGCTTGTTGAGATTGTTGCCGAAGAGCGGTCGCTGAGTTGTTAAGTTCTGCACCAGTACTGACCACTTGAGAAATGATCTCATGGACTTTGCTGACAAAGACGTTGAATGCAGAAGAAATCTGAGCGACTTCGTCATTCCCTTTAATAGGTAGGCGAACCGTCAAGTCACCGTTCCCTTGAGAGATATCATGCAGAGCATTTTTCAGTACCGAAAGAGGTTGCATCAACTTGCCCAGCAGAAGGAAGAGCAGCGCCACACAAATCACAAAGATCACCACCATAGATGTCAACTGATACGCCACAATACCATTTGTCGCCTGACTGACTTCGGTAATAGGAATACCGATGTCAAAGGTGCCGTATAGCTTACCGTCGACATAGATTGGCGCCATAATGTCGTACACCCAGACTTGCTGTACATCCGCATACCATTTTGAGTATTGCTGCACGCCTCTCGTTGCTCCATCTACGGTATAGCTGTCTTCATAAGTTTTATTGAGCTTCTGTTTGTCACTGTGAGCAATAGCGGTGACATTGCTGTCGATCACAATCGCATAGCTAACATCAGAGCGTTGTTTCAGTTTGCCGACTAAAGCTTGCAGGTCTTTAAGGGGTTGTTGTGAATTTTCAAGAATGTAGCCTGCATTGCCCGCCAGGAATTCGGCTTGGACTTGTGATTTATGGAGTATGATCTCATCGATTTTTTGGCTCGATATGAGGTAGGTTGAGATCATGCTGGCGGCCACCGCAATGCCAAACATGATACAAACCGCGATTAGGATTATTTTCTTCATTCTGAACGTCTCTATGCAAATCTGCTTAATAATGCTTGTTGATGCCCTGCAACAAGTAAGCAACAACATTAATATCTAGTAGTTTGTCTGCACAATTTTCAATAACTTTAGTAAGTAGAGTTAAAACTCAAGCTAGTCGTCACATTTTTATTACTTTGAAGGCCGTGCAGCCTAATAGCTGAGCGAAGCAACGAATTGGATAGGCATCTTTGGGCGGGTGATAGACGTAGATGAAAGCGTATCTTCAGCAGGTGGGGGACATCTCAGAAATGGCAAAGGGCGATGATCGCCCTTTGTATATGCTCAGGTGTGCTGGGGGATTTAGAACACGCCATTAGCGTTTTCGATATCACCGCCACTTAGCAGAGAATAAAGTCTCATCGAAAAGTCTAGCGCTTGAATTGAATCCCAGTGCTCAACGATTCTGCCGTCTTCGATTCGCCACGTATCGATGATATTCATGCCTTTCTCATCGTTCCCTCGGTCTTCTTTGGCCAACGTGGCATGTGAATGGAAAATCACGTAGTCACCATCCACATAGATGTGTTTTACGTCGTAGGTGTAATCAGGGTAATCCTCTACGAACTCTTTCAGGAAGCCAACCAAGCCCGTCACCTTGTCAGGCAAGTTACGGTTGTGTTGTGTATAGGCGCTGTCGTTGTAGTGTTCCAGAACATAATCAAAGTTATGGTCATTCATTAAGTTTTGCACAAAATCGGTAATTAATTCGGCGTTGGCCAGTTCTTGTTCAGTCCAGTTTGGTTTCTGCAATTCTTGTAGGTTAATCGTTATGTTGTCTGATGATTGTGCATAACTCGTTGTACTTATTAGCAAAAGTATGGCGGATGTGATTAGTTTTAGCATGGCTCTCTCCGAGGTACTCATTGTCGTTTAGGTATACATTGATCATAATAGTAATTATTAGTAACCTACATAACAAGAAGGCACTTACACGTTCGCTAGGCACATTTTGGTAACCTACGCGGCGCTTAGAGTTTTGATAGGGGGCAAAAAATGGCTCAACAAGCTAAGGCTGAAAGACGAGTTTTTCATAACAATGAAGATTGCGCGGTGCGCAATGTGGTTTCGCAAATCGGTGACAAGTGGTCGCTCTTGATTCTGTTTGCATTGGTGGATGGGGAAGATAGGTTCAACTCGTTAAAATCAAGGATTGAAGGTATATCTCAACGGATGCTGACCCAAACATTGAGAGATTTAGAGCGAGAAGGCTATGTAAATAGAACGGTCTACCCTGAAGTGCCGGTAAAAGTCGAATACTGCTTAACAGAGATGGGGCGAGAGCTAGTTAAGCCTCTTTATCAACTGGTCTCTTGGGCTGATGACCATAGGCAGGATATTGAACGTGCACGCAAAGCTTACGACGAGAGAAACGCATAGAAGAGCTGGCACCAAGGCAGGCTGTGGAATTTATGCCTTGATGCCAAATCTATTAAGCTAAAATTTCCACCAGCTTTTGGCCTACGCCATGTGCACTGGTTGGGTTTTGGCCCGTAATGACACGTTCGTCGACAATAACAAACTCTTGCCAAGGTTGAACCTTGCTAAAGCGTGCTGCACTTCGTGCCAGTGACTACTTCCAGTAGGAATGGAATATCGTTAATGGTGCCGAAGTCGATTTCTTCTTCTCGGGTGAAGCCAGTGACTGATTTAGAAGCTAATAGCTTTTCGCCATTGCTTAGTGTAATTGGCAGCAGTACGATCTCTTTTATAATCGATGGCGATTG
The DNA here is from genome assembly GCF_013113835.1 of Vibrio sp. RE88. Lineage (GTDB taxonomy): Bacteria > Pseudomonadota > Gammaproteobacteria > Enterobacterales > Vibrionaceae > Vibrio. Next base: position 481,546 of record NZ_VTYQ01000001.1, read on the forward strand.
TCTACTATGTCCCCTACATGAGCTAGCTAGTACTGTGTAAGTTAAACGATGGAGTAGGTTTGAAAGATGATTTCCGTTGAGAATAAGTCAGAGGTTATTGAGCACTATAGAGAGCAACACGAATTTCTGAACTTATGTTTGAAACAGTGTGAGTTTGTAGCGCTTAGAGAAGCTCTTATTCGTATCTTGCCAGATTATTATGTAGATCCTCAATCTATTGCTGGAACCTTAGCTCGTTTAGGCAAAGTCGCAGCGGCTCAAAAGCTGCTGACTAAGATTCCTCAAGTAAAAAAAATCCGCTCTGGCGACTTGGGTGAGGTGCTAGCTACCGATTATATTGAAGAGTCGACAAATTATACCGTTCCGATTCGGAAGCTACGTTGGCGTGACCATAGAAACATGGCTATGCGTGGTGACGATGTAATAGGCATAATTGTTGACCAACAAGCCCAGACTATAAGGTTTCTCAAGGCAGAGGCTAAAGCAAATAAAGCTTTGAGTAGAAAAGTATTACATGAAGCCCGTGCTGAATTAGATCTAGATGAGGGGCTACCTGCCCCTCATGCTTTGGAGTTTGTAGCAGAACGTTTAAGAGAAACTGGCAACCAACCTCTTGCAGATTTAATAGAAAAAGTACAGCTGGTAGATGGTATTAGAACAAATCAAGTCTCACACCTCCTGTTTACTTTTACTGCATCTAACCCAGGAACTTTACAAAGAGAAGCGTTTGCTAACTATAACGGTGACATTCAACAAACTTCAGTTGGTTTTAGAGTTGCTAATCATCAGGAGTTAATTGAAGGTGTATATCAAGGAGTGATCGGTGGCCTCGACAATTGAAGAAGTAGAACGTCTCATTAGTGAAGCGGTGAGCCCGGGCTTCAGAGGCCGACTTCTAGAGCGTGGTTTAGCGCGCTCAATGATATGGAAAGATGGTGAGTTGTCAGATGGATCTCCAAGCTTTTCCGAAAAATTGTCTCATGATCTTTTATCTTATGGTTATTCTTTGCTTTCACTTGCAATTCGTTTAAGAGAGCTAGGTGGAGATGAGCTTCTGTGCCGCATGGCTTTTGAAAAGTCAGGAACAGCTATTAGTGATGTAATTCATAACGGAACACCTAATGATCCTGAAAAAGGTTTTCATCGGGTATTGGCCTCATCTGCTTTTCACTTAGGCAGATATTCGGCAAAAGCATTCTCATTAGTAAATTGTAATTTAGAACAACAGAATCTTAGTAGTATCGAGACGTTGCTCTCTTTGCTTATGTTAAGGCAGTTTGATCAAATTGAAACCATGATACTGCAATGGAAAGCTTCTAGCGAAGGTTCAGATGAGACGCTTGCGGAGCGTTTAGATGTAGAAGTTGATAGATTAAGCCAACTAGTAAATACGGATGATGAACTAGAGGAATATGGTATTTCTTCTATTGAGTTACCTATCATTCAGGCAGCAATTGAAGATAATTATTTCTCGTCCATATTTGAATTTTTATTTGCATTAGAAACGGGGAATCAAGGCTTCGTTGATAGTGCAATTAATCGAATCGACACAAACTTAACTGTGTGTGGAGAGTTAAACTTGTTACCACAGTGGTGGGTGTTAAGACTAACAAAGCACCTCTTAAGAGATCTTTGGGAATCAAGTTTTCATGAAATAATTCCAGGAGCGCAAGATGATGGGCATGATACTGATTGGAATCTATTACGCTGGCTATTTATTGCATCGCTCTATAAACGTAATAAAGCAGAAGTTGATTTATGGCCTTCGCAGGTTGAAGGTGCAAAGCGTGCTGTAAATCATAGCGATGATCTGGTTGTTTCTTTACCAACCAGTTCAGGAAAGACAAGGGTTGCAGAGCTTTCCATTCTGAGATGTTTAGCAATTGGTAAAAGGGTTTTATTTATAACGCCTCTTAGAGCGCTCTCCGCGCAAACTGAATCATCTCTCAGAAAGACATTTTCACCTTTAGGAAAAAAAGTTTCATCATTATATGGAAGTATTGGTACTAGTGATTTCGAACAAGATGTCATGAGAACACAAGACATTATCGTTGGTACTCCTGAAAAATTGGACTTTGCATTAAGGAATGATCCTACTCTTATTGATGATGTTGGCCTTGTTATACTGGATGAAGGGCACATGATTGGTTTAAATGAACGTGAAATCAATTATGAAGTTCAAATACAGCGGTTACTTAAGCGCCAAGATGCTGACGAGCGAAGAATTGTTTGTCTATCTGCGATTTTACCTAGCGGTGATCAATTTGAAGATTTTGTTGGTTGGCTTCGACAAGATAAAGGTGGTGACGCGATACAGTCTAACTGGCGGCCTACAGATTTACGCTTCGGTGAAATAGTATGGGGAGGTGCTTCGGCTCGTATTAACTTTTCAATTGGAGATGAGCAGCCCTTTATTCCAAACTTTATAATGCCTATTGTCCCACCATACCCAAATCCAGGTTATCGTAAAATTAGCTTTCCAAAGAACGCACAAGAGTTAACTTTGGCTTCAGCTTGGAAGTTAACTGAAGATAACCATACAGTATTAATCTATTGTCCTCAAAGGTCATCTGTGGATGCATTTGCAGCAGCTATTGTTGATTTAAATCGGCGAGGAGCCTTACGCTCAGTATTGGACGTACCATATTCGAAAATAGAGCTCGCCCTCATTTTAGGTGGAGAATGGTTAGGTGATAACCATGCGATATTGGAGTGCCTGAAAATTGGTGTTGCTGTACATCATGGAGCGCTCCCTACTCCTTTCAGAAAAGAAATGGAAAAACTTCTTCGCGAAGGTGTTCTCAAGATCACGGTATCCTCTCCAACTCTTGCGCAAGGATTAAACTTAGCTGCAACAGCGGTAATCGTACATTCACTGTATAGAAATGGAAAACTAATTGATGCTTCGGAGTTTAAAAATGTTGTTGGGAGAGCTGGCCGAGCATTTGTTGATACGCATGGACTAGTACTGCATCCCATTTTTGAGCGACATGATTGGCGAAAACGAGAGTGGAGAAATCTAGCAAATGATACTACTGCCCGTAATATGGAAAGTGGATTATTTAGACTTATTGCCTCTTTCATATCAAGAATTGCTAGTAGTTTGCAAACTCAGTCTGTTGCACAAGTGAGTGAGTATATATTGAACAATAGTAATGTTTGGAGTTTTCCTGTTTTAGCAAGTGAATCAGAACAACAACGTGATGAGAGTAATGAGGCTTGGAGTAAACACTTAGTCTTTTTAGATACTGCTCTTTTGAGCATGTTGGGAGAAGAAGAAATACCAACTGAGGAAGTGCCGAACGCTCTCGATGATTTACTTAACTCTTCGTTACTACAAAGACGACTTGAGAGACAACATGATGAGATACAGAGATTATTCAAAGACTTCTTGGCTCAAAGAGGTAAGCATATTTGGGCTGTATCCTCTGCTGAGCAGAGAAAAGGGTACTTTCTTGCTGGGGTAGGATTAACCACGGGACAAAAGCTTGATGAAATTGCCCCTGAGGCAAATAGCTTGCTAATAAATGCAAATACTCAAATACTCTCTGAGGAAGTTGAGGAAGCTATTGAGTCAATAATTTCATTGTGTGAGCTATTGTTTGAAATAGATCCTTTTATTCCTAGTATATTACCAGAAGATTGGCGTCAAATAGTTAATGCATGGTTAAAGGGGGAGTCGTTAAGGGAACAGAATTTTAGTTCCTTGGATGATACGCTTAAGTTTGTAGAAGATGGATTAGTTTATCGCCTACCTTGGGGGCTTGAAGCTATTAGGGTTCGTGCAGAAGCTAATAACGATGTAATTTCAGATGGATTGACTATCGATAGTTTTGAAATCGGGCTTTTAGTGCCCTCTGTGGAAAATGGCAGTTTGAATCGAAGTGCTGCGATGTTGATGCAAGCTGGATTTAGCTCTCGATTAGAGGCAATTAGGGCGGTTAGTGATACTGGAGCGTCCTTTTCAAGTAGTCAAGAGTTTAAAGCGTGGCTGTCCTCAGATGTTCTTAATCAGTATATATCAACGATTGCATTACTAAATGAAAACACAGCTAATCTATGGAAGTCATTTATAGGGGAATTCAAACCAGACGATGATACAGTTTGGCAAGGAACTACCGCTAACCTCCCAGTAAATTGGGTGTCAGATGCCACTGTCTCTATAGGGGAGCTTGTCAGGTTGTACAACGAAGATGATGGTGTAACAAAAATCCTAAGTAGTGAAGCTGATATCATAGGTTCTCTTAGAGAACGCTATGCATTATCAAAGAGTGGCGTCTACCGAGTAAAAGTGGAAGCTAATAACCTCGTATCAGTCGATTATTGGGGGACTGGAACTATGTTCCAAATTTAAGACCACTACCTGATTACTACAGTGTCTTTGGAAGTCGTGATTATCCATGTCGGCACCATTGCTGAGTTGTGGTTGGGTGAATTTGATCACTAGGTTGTAGGTATTTGTAATACATTAGATAATCAGTTAATTGCTAAATTAGCAGATCTTCTAACTAACTTTTTCCAAAAGTGCGTCAGAACGATTAGTACATCTTTATGAACTTAACTTTCTCGCATTTCAACCAAAAGCCGCTTAATGCGGCTTTTTTGTATCCCGATAACTACGTGCTTAGGCAATATGCGTCATGCGGTTGATCGTGAATGTCTCTACCGCGCCGTCAACAGCTGCGACGTAGTCAGCGATATGCGTGCTGGCGAGATGCTTATCCAGCGCGGCTTCTGAAGCCCAGTTTTCATGGAAAACGAAATGCGCTGGGTTGTCGTTGTCTTGATGCAGATCGTAGTTGATGCAGCCATCTTCAGCGCGTGTTTTGTCGATCAACTTGATCAGTTCAGCTTTAACCAACTCAACCTGGCCTTCTTTGGCAATGATATTCGCGATAATCGTTAACTTGTTCATGTGCTTACCTTTTCGTCAATTTCTGATGCTTTACAGTGTCGTGATGACATCTTCTAGAGGCAGACGCGCTTTTGGTAGGCCGTGGTTATAATCCTCACCGTCTTTGTGATAACCCAGTGCTAGCGCAAAGTCACACACAAAGCCTTCCAGTTCTTCTTGGAATTCTTCACCGATCAGCTCTGGGTCTACCCCTTCCATTGGAGTTGAAGCGATGCCCATGCGCGCCAACGTGTGTAGCGTGTTACCTAGTGCGATGTAAGTCTGGGCTTTTGTCCAGTTACCGTTGAAACCTGTCTCATCTGTGTTGAGTTCCGCAAAGCCGAACGCACCATTTAGCATGTCGTTGTATCGCTCTGCTGGCAGGTGGCCTGAGGTCACTTCTGCATCGACCACTTTTTTGTAGTTGTCTTTGGTAAAGCGAGGGTTGTGAGCAAACAAAATCGTATGAGACGCTTCTTTGGCATGCGGCTGGTTGAACTGGTGCATGTTGGCAAACGTGTTGTGGAAACGTTGTTTTGCTTCGTCACTTTCAAGAACGATGAACTTCCAAGGTTGTGAGTTGATAGAAGAAGCAGATAAACGAATCGCTTCTTTGATGACTTCCATATCTTCAGCAGAGATGCGCTTACTTGCGTCGTATTTTTTTGCTGTGTAACGAGTGTTTAGATCTTTGATGATTGGGTGAGTCATGTTGGCTCCTAGTTGAATTTAAATAATTGCATTAGGTCTCACGAACCGCTCGGACGATGTTGAACCCTTATTTCAAGTAAACGAACAAGCTCAAAAACTCGAAGACTTCGATATGAACAATGTCGATGGGCGTAGATTAACGACATTAAAGAAGGGGAAAAATAGCGAAAACTTCCAATCATTATGGAAATAATTGTCCATAATTAAACAGAGTGCTCGACAAGAGGTGGAGCAAGATGTGCGGACGCTTTAATGTAACGGATGATCCACTGGCTAGAGTGGTTTCCCAACTGGTGGGGATCGACTTCTTTCCTCAGATGAACCTTGACTTGAAACCGACTGAAAATGTCTCTGTGGTGGCGTTTGAAGCACAGGCGTATTGTCAGAAAGATATCAAGTGGGGAACTCGGCCTGAATGGGCTAAGCGACTGATTATTAACGCTCAGTCAGAAACGGTGGTCAATAAGCCCGCATTTCGTAACGGATTTATCCGCAGGCGTGTCATTGTGCCTTGTAACGGTTGGTATGAGTGGCGTGAGAATGGAGGAAAAAAGAACAAGTTCTTGTTTACCAATCCAGATGGCATGCCTCTGTATATGGCCGGAATTCTGGCGGATGATGGCAATTTGGTCATCCTGACTACAAGTCCGAACACACAATGCTTACCATACCATCATCGTATGCCATTTCTTGTCCCTGATATTGGTGTTGAGCAGTGGATAACGGCAACGCCGCAACAGGCACACAGTTACCTTGAGTTAGGTTGGAGCGATGAACTTTTAATTACTGCGGCTTAGTGCGTCAATAGCTCGCGGCCAATGGCATCGACCAATTCTAGGATGTGGATTTGCGATTCGCGGCTGTATGGCGAGATACCATCGACTTGCTCAGCAAGATCTAAGTTGGTGCTGGCAATCCCCGCGAGCGTTGACCCTGTATGGCTGATCGCGAATACCTTCAAGCCTTTGCGTTTCGCATTGTGGGCCATATCCACCACAGACTGCGTTTCTCCCGATTTACTGATCAGCATAACCGTACCACTTTCGGCGCGGGCCAGTTGGTGGATATCTGTGATCACTAAGTGAGGAACATTCGCCAAAGAGAGAAATCGTGAAAGGTAAGAGACGCTGACAATCGAGGCACCACGGGAATAGAGGTACACCACAGGTGACTGATTTAATGAGTGAGCGATTTTTTCGATGCGTTGAATCTGGTCATCTTCTTCAATCACAGACTGCGTCTGCTTTTTCAGATCAGCGGCGAGCTTGTACCTGAGCTCAGTGTAACTGGCGTAGCCCATCTTTTTACACACACGATTGACTGAGGTCGTCGTCGTGAGTGCTTTGTTCGCAATGGTTTTCGCAGAGATCTCGGCCAGCTCACTCGCGTGGCTGATCAAGTACTCATAGATGACACGCTCAATGCCCTTAAATGTATTCATCGCATACAATTTTAGTAATGAAATTGTCATTATTAGGCGCTAACTGGCAAATATTTTCCTTGATTGCTATCACAAAAGTATCGTCATACGTGGGTTGTATCAGGAAACTGTACCTTGGTACGTGGACGCTAAATATACTTGGCGGAGTTGATAAGAATACGGTGAACAACCATGAGTAAGAAAAAACTCGTTGCAGTGACCGCTTGCCCTACCGGCATTGCACACACATTTATGGCAGCGAAAAAAATTCAGGCATGGGCTGAGAAGCAGGGCTACGAAGTCAAAGTGGAAACCCAGGGCAGTGATGGTGTTAAGAACAAGCTGACAGCGCATGATATTGCGACAGCAGACGGCGTTGTTCTGGCTGTCGATGTACCTATCATGGACATGGAACGTTTTGACAATGCCAACCCGCTGAAAGTTCGCACTCAGGAATTGATTAAACGCGTAGACGAACTTCTGCCAACCGTCTTCCTGCGCGGCAAAGAAAAATCTGATGCCGATATTGAAGTATCAGAAGAAAAACGCTCCGTGTATCAGGTGGCGATCGGCCACATCATGACGGGCATCAGCTACATGTTGCCCGTGGTGGTACTTGGCGGCCTGTTAATGGCGGTGGCGAAGATAACGGGTGAATTTGTCGATATCTCCGGCACGCCAATCGAAACGCTCGATAAGCTTGGTTTTATGACCATCAAGTTTATGTACCCAATCTTTGCTGCGTATCTGGCGTATTCGATTGCGGGTAAACCGGCTCTGATTCCAGCCTTTATTGGCGGCATCATGAGTGATGAGGTCTACAAGCGCTTCTTTGACCTTGAAGGCTGGGCGCCATCGGGCTTCTTTGGCGCGATTGCGATTGGTTTCCTTGTCGGTTATCTGGTTCGTTATCTGAATGATGTGATCAAGGTGAAGTCAGAGCTGACCACGCTCAAGACTATGCTGTTGGTTCCAGCCGTCACGGGTGTGGTGATGGTGCTGACCATGGAATACGTCATCAACCCATTCTTTGGCGCCTTGAACATCGCGATGATTGAACTGTTCACTCAGGCAGGTGATGCAGGTCGTGGTATCTATTCAATGGTGATTGCTGCGGGTACCGCGTTTGACCTTGGCGGTCCGATTAACAAAGCTGCTGGCTCGGTTGCACTTGGCCTGAACGGCATGGGCGAAGGTTTTGACTTGATTGCTCGCGAACTGGGTATCGTTATTCCGCCGATTGGTGTTGGTCTGGCAGCGATTCTGGATGGCAAGTTCCGCAAGCGTGTCTTTACTCCGGAAGAGCAGACGGTGGGTAAAACCTCACTGATGCTAGGTATGATCGGTATTTCAGAAGGGGCAATCCCATTCATTCTGAAGAATCCAAAGATGATTCCAATCATGATTCTGGGTTCTATCATCGGTACACAGCTCGCGGTTGTACTGGATGTATGGCAAAGCCTGCCACTACCGGCTGTATGGGGTTGGTTCCTATCTTCAGACCCAATCAGCTACACCATTTCCGTCTTCGCTGGCTCTATGTTTATCGCACTTGCACTACTACTGTGTACCAAGCCGCAAAGCGCTAACGCCTAACACGTCACTTGCCAGAGGCTCTGCTCTCCAAAATTGAGCCTCTGGTAACAAGAATCAGAATTTAGATTAGAGAAACTCCCATGACTAAAGTACATGTCATTCCACATACTCACTGGGATCGTGAGTGGTATTTTACTCAGCAAGACAGTGACGTTTTAGCGACTTACAACTTCACCAAAGTGATTGAAACTTTGGAAAGTCAGGCGGATTACAGCTGCTATCACCTGGATGGTCAGTCTGCGATTGTTGAAGATTACCTGAAGGTTCTGCCGCATATGCGTGAGCGTATGGCACAGCTGGTGGCAGACAAAAAGCTATTTATTGGCCCTTGGTACACTCAGACCGATACTTACAACGTCGCGGGTGAGTCCATCATCCGTAACCTGAAATACGGTATGCACATCGCAGAAGAGTTGGGCCACAGCATGAAAGTCGGCTACCTGCCTGACACATTTGGCCATAACGCGCAAATGCCAACGCTATTCCGCGGTATGGGTATCGACAACATCGTCTTCTGGCGCGGGATTGATTACGACCAACATGTCAGCAAATCCCACTTCATGTGGCAATCTCACGGTGGCGATGAGATATACGCTTACAACTTAGTTCATGGTTATGGTGCAGCGAAGAACATCGTGCCGGATGCAGAGCATCTGGATAAGAAAATCTTCCCAATGATTGAGAAGATCAAGTCGTTGTCAGGCCTTGATGAAGTATTGATTCCATCGGGTGGTGACCAAGTCAATATCGACCCGAATTTGCCAGCCACGTTAGCGGCTGCGTCTGAGCGTTCTCCATCTGGCGATGTGTATTCTATCTCTTCGATGGAAAACTTCGTCGATTTCCTACGCCGCAATAGTGAAGGGTTTGAGACTTACTATGGTGAGTTCAAAACACCTCGCTACACACGTATTCACAAGACCATTGGTTCTGTGCGCTACGACATCAAAAAGCTTAACTTTGAGATCGAGCAGTTCCTGCTCAAGAAGCTGGAAGTGGTGATTGCGATTGCCAAAGCACAGGGCATGACGGTGCACACTGAGCTGGTGGACTTGGCATGGAAGAAGATCCTTGAGTGCCATGCGCACGACAGCATGGGTGGTTGTAATAGCGACGCGACCAACGCAGATATCATGCATCGTCTTAAGCAGGCGGAAGAAATCTGTCATGGTTTGTACAACTTGGTGGTCAAAGAAATTGCCACCAATGCCTGTGATGATTCGGAAGTGATGATCTTCAACGGTCAGACGACGCCATTTAGCGGCATTACCCGTATTGTTGCGTTTTCCAAGCATGAATCCATCGCGCTAAGTGACGGCGAGAAAATCCTTCGTAGTGAAGTAGTCACTCGTGAAACACTGGATGGCGGTAAGGTCATCGAAGTGACTAAGGATGGCGAAAAAGAAGTGCCTGTTCCTCCTTACTACCGATTTGAGCTCAATGTTGATGTGGCAGATCTGCCAGCAATGGGTTATCAGGTATTTCAGGTAGTGGAAGCAGATTGCGTTACTCAAGTACAGGCTTCTTCTGTAACTCAGATTGAAAACAGCCAACTGGCGCTTTGGCTGGAAGATGGTCAGCTTAAGCTTAAAGATAAACGTTCAGAGCGCATTATTGAGCAGCTTATCCGCTTTGAAGAGCAGGCCGACGACGGCGATTCTTATGACTTTTCACCGCTGGAAGGCGATACGCCACTGTACACTAGCGAACTAAGCTGGGTTGAATCTCATGTAGGTGAAAGCCAGCAGTCGATGATATTGAGAGCAAGTCTAGAGCTTCCGGAGAATCTAGAAGCGCGCCAGAACGGTGAAAAATCTGTTCAAGCGGAATTTATCGTTCGCCTGACGCTTACTGAAGGCAAGCAATCGCTGGAAGTAGAGATCGATACGCTTAATCAGGTTGATGATCACCGCGTACGTGTCTTGATCAATTCAGATGTTCAGACTGATACGTCCATCAGCACTCAGCCGTTTGCGTTGATGACTCGCCCGGTGGCTCCAAATTTTGATGGTTGGCGTGACAGCTTCCGCGAATGTCCGGTAGACATTGAAACCACCGATGGCACGGTTGCGGTAGCGGCAGAGAATCGAGCCCTGATTGTTAATGGTCGTGGTTTGAAAGAGTTCCAGATCCTGAAAGGTGACACCAGTGACTTGATTGCTCTGACTTTGTTCAAGGCAACGGGCAAGCTTGGTAAAGATGACCTGTTATGGCGACCTGGCCGCGCCTCTGGCATCAACAACACCGTGGTGTACACGCCGGATGCTCAGTTACAGAAATCCATGCAGTTCAGCTTTGCTATTGCTTTGGCCGATAATGCGGATCATCAGACAATCCGAGAGCTGGAAAGTGAATATCTTGATAGTCCATTCAGCTACCAGAAACAGTCGCTCAACAGCTTTGAGAATCGTCTCGAACGTTTTCAGGTTCGATTCGATAGCCGTGAAGCCGAGAAAAAATTCAGCCTGTTTGAACTGAATCAGCCGCTGGTTCTCTCCAGTGTGGGTCACTCGTTCTATCAAGATAATGCGGTCATTGTGCGCCTGTTTAATGCGACGGACAGTGAGCAGCAACTCGATGTCACCGCGTTTGCTCACTTCGCTGATGTTGAGCGTGTCAATCACCGAGAGCAGAGTGTCGAGCAGAATTGGACAGTCAAACCAAACAATGCCATTGACCTGCGCGTTAGTTTCAAGATTTAACAGGTTGGAATCACAATGAAAGACAAGATCTATAACAAAGTTGCCAAGCTGTACGGGGAAGAGTTAGCCCCATCGCTGACACAGGACATTTTGGCATTGGTTGATAAATGGCGTGGTCACGCGCCGTCTTATCAGGACTGGGTCGACGAGTCGACGGCGTACCTGATCACTTACGGTGACAGTATTCGCCGTGAGGGAGAGCCGACGCTCAATACCATGAAGTACTTTGCTGATAAGTATCTGCGTGGCGCGATCAGCAATATTCATATTCTACCTATGTTCCCATACACCTCGGATGATGGCTTCAGCGTGGTGGATTACCGCAAGGTTGACCCGAACTTGGGGGACTGGAAAGAGCTGAACGAACTGGCGGAACATTTTGACCTGATGTACGACTGCGTGATTAACCACATTTCCAAGAGCAGTGACTGGTTCCAGCGCTATCTCGCAGGCGATGAGGCTTATCAGGATTATTTTGTAGAGTCTGACCCGAGCCTTGATTATTCGAGCGTTACGCGCCCCCGCGCACTACCGCTCCTGACGCCGTTTACCAAGGCTTCGGGTGAGACGACACATGTCTGGACAACCTTCTCAGACGACCAGATCGACATTAACTTTAGAAGCCCGAAAGTGCTGCTGGAAAGCATCGACATTTTGCTGATGTACGCAGCGAACGGTGGTCGTTCTATTCGTCTTGATGCCATCGGCTTTATCTGGAAAGTGCTCAACACAACCTGTATTCACCTTGAGGAAGCTCATGAAATCATCAAACTATGGCGTATTGTTCTCGATGATGTCATACCGGGCTCTTTGTTGATTACAGAAACCAATGTGCCGCATAAAGAGAATATCTCTTACTTTGGTCAGGGCGATGAAGCTCATATGGTGTACCAATTCCCATTGCCGCCATTAACGTTGCATGCTTTCCTAAGCCAAGACAGCAGTGTGTTGACCAAATGGGCAAAAGGACTGACGGATGAAGCCATGGCGTCGTTGCAAGCGGGGAGTAAAATGACTTACTTTAACTTCCTTGCCAGCCATGATGGCATTGGTGTACGCCCGACGGAAGGCATTCTTAGCGACGACGATCGCCGCATGATGTGTCAGCAGACAGAGCGCAAGGGCGGCCGAGTTAACTACAAGAACAATGGGGATGGTACTCAGTCTCCGTACGAGCTCAACATTAACTATTTGAGCGCGATTACTGAACCTGAAGATGACACACAGACGAAAGCGGCGAAGTTTTTGGCAGCGCAGTCGATTCTGCTCTCTTTCATCGGTGTGCCTGCGGTCTACTACCACAGCTTCCTTGGCAGTGAGAACGATGTGGCCGGAATGGAAGAGTCTGGCATCAATCGCCGTATCAACCGCAAAAAGTTCTCGGTCGAATCGCTTGAAGCCGAGCTGGCTGAGCAGGGTTCACTGCGCAATAGCGTCTACAGTGAAATGGTGCGCTTACTGAATGTACGCCAGCAGCAATCGGCTTTCTCTCCAAGTTCGCCTCAGCAGGTATTAGAACTGGGTGACGGCCTATTTGGCTTACAGCGTGGCGAAGGTGACAAGGCGATTCGTTTCGTCGTCAACTTGTCTCAGCAGACGCAATCCGTCACGTTGGATGCTGGTGGTAAGGATCTGGTCAGCGATCAGAGCTTTGATAACCAATTTACTCTTAATCCGTATCAATTTGTCTGGCTGACAGAGCAATAGGAGCCACACTATGAAACTTGCTAATCTCACCTCTGAAAATCTGATCATGCTTGATGCGGCGTTTGAAGACCGAATTGCTGCTATCCATGCCCTGACAGACAAAATCGAGCAAGCTGGAAAACTGACGGATAAGCGTCAGTTTCTAGAAGCGGTATTGAAGCGTGAAGACGAAGGGCCGACGGCACTGGGTGAATACCTCGCCGTGCCGCATGGTAAATCTGCTGCGGTCACAGAGCCCGTGTTTGCCTGCGCGTTTGTTAAAGATGAAATGATGTGGAAAGGTCTGGATGGTGATGAGCCTGTCACCATGATCTTTTTGCTCGCCATTCCGCCAGCAGAAGCTGGTTCAACACATATGGAAGTGCTGACTACGCTCACTTCCTCTTTGGTGGATGATGATTTCCGTGACCAGTTGGTGGCAGCGAAATCGAGTAAAGAAGTCATGCAGCTGTTTGGCGCTGAGGAAGAAGCGTCAACAGAAGCAGCCCCTGAACCGGAAGTAGAAGAGCAACCCGAAATGGCAAGGGATATCAGTCGTCATGCGTATCCACTTGTCTTGGGGGCGGGTGTTCTGATCTCTGCTTTCCTGTTCTTATTGCTTTAAGACGATAAGTCTTAGGGATTTTTCTCTCTGTTTTGCCCGGCATGACCGGGCTTTTTTGTGCGTAAAGTAAGCAGAACAGACTTTATAGACAGGGAGGGTAGACTTTGATTTAGCAGTTGGTATTTTCAATTCGAACGGTACAGACACAGCCTTCTGCAGGGCAGGTGCCTGATGACCTTCCACCGAAGGAGTCATAGATTACATAGCATCCCTGCGGCAGAGTGGTTATGTTGGTACTGTTAAGTTCAGTGTCAGAAAAAGAGTGTTCAAAGCCAATTACTGTATGGCGATTGCCGATGGCTGTTGTGAGATCATCAGTTGTACCTAGCGTCATAAAATCGAGCATGGTCAATGCATCTCCCGATTCGCCCTCACTTTCTGGGCATAGAGCTCCCCAGTCGACCTCTACAGTGCCGATACCGAAATCCAAGATATAATCCTGCTGATTCCCCGGGTTCGAGGTACTTGGCGTTAATCCGTTAACATAGGCTTTAGCGCTGACTTGACTTATCACGCCTTCCATTGCGTTTGCAATGCCTTCCAGCGTTGCTTCACGAGCAGATTTTTGAAGGTTGAGAAATTGAGGCGCAGCCACGACGGCCAGAACACCTAGAATCACCACGACGGTAACCAACTCGATTAATGTAAAACCTGATTTTTTCATCAAACTTCAATACGCCTATCATCGATGCACGTGTTGACTTTAATCGCGCGCCAGAACTATCCAACAGGGGTAATTACGGAGACAAAACAAATAACTACAACTACGGATAAATTGCCATTTATATAACTAAGGTTAATAAATGAAGGCAGGAAAAGCTACTCGAACCTTGTCATTTGGTACTTTAGTTAATAATAATCAATTGCATTAACCTCATGTTATCACTATCCTAACAAGCTGATTTTGATTCTATAAATATCACCGCTATGAGCTCAGACGCTTTCTTCGACCACCTCTTCGAGTACGCGCAACAGGTAACGCCTTATCTGGCTGGTGCGATTTCACCGATCCCCGAAGATGCGCCTCAGCAAGACATTATCCATGTCGATCATCCGTGCAGTGAAAATATCCAAGACCTGTATGAGCGCCTTAAGGCGGCTCATCCGGAAGCCGGTTCTGCCTATTGGTTAACCCGAACGTGGGATCTGATTTGTTGGCAACCCGTCTACCTTTCATTCATCTCCATTTATGCGTTGCACGGTTTACCCGATCTCACTCGCATTGGACAAAAAGTGCAGCCGGAGTTTGTCGCGGGCTTTCAATTCGAGTCGACAGAGCATGTTCATGGCACAGAAGCGGAGTTGGTGGCAAAAGCAGGCGTTCAACTGCAGGCGTTGTTTGCTTTTTTCCGTGAGGAGATGAGCCAGTGGACACGGATTCGTCCGGGCTTTACCAACCACTTGTTCGCTGATGGCGTGCTGGGTTGTCTGGTCAAGCTGAGCAAGTTTGCCCCTCATATTCCCAATGACTATCTGCTTAAGCAGGCTTCACTTTGGTTGGATGCGTGTGGGCTGCCCGCTAAATTGGCCAAAACACTGACCGTGGATGAACAAAGTGGAGAGCTGAAACTGGTGCGCACCAGCTGCTGTCTGGTGTACAAATGCCACGGACGTAAACTCTGCGAGGATTGTCCGCGACATCCGGATAATAAAGCCTAGCTCTGTGTTTCTAACGCTCCGGCGCTACGTTGTTTAAGCGCGATGGTGAGAATGATCGCGGAAAAGCCGATACAAATGTAGATCGGGTAAATCGGATTAATGGTCGCACTAACAGCCAGTAGTGAAGCAAGTCCATATCCGAGCGTGTGCGACATTGAAATATACCCCGAAATCGCACCGGGTGAGCTTTTGTCTGTCTCTGTGGCTTTTGCCGTATAAGCAGGGACCAAGAGTGCAGCGCCGCTGGCCGCAATTGCCATTGCAACGCCAAATAGCCAGATGTTGGGTATAAGAAACAAAACAAACCCAGTCAGCATTACCAAGCCGCCTAACTGATACATTGCCGTCGGCGTCAGCTTTTTTTTCTTGATCACCAGTACCTGAGTACTCAGAGTCATGGCAGCACTGATCGTGAGAAGAATGCCGATAGCATTACTGATCTGGTCAGTCGACCATTCTGTGACGCTGAAAATCAGTGGAGAGAAACTGTATTGCAGCAAAGCGATGACCGCACACAGTAGTAAACCGGACAACAGAAATGGCATCAGTGGAGCATTAGGTATCCAGGAAGGACGAGGTTTTTCTTTACCTGCACATGGTTTGTCCAATGGCGGGGAAGGGAGCCAGTAGGCACCCATTAACGCTAAGGCAGGGAACAGCACCATCACCATTAATGGGGCGAAAGGTGAGAACTTCAGTAGCACAATAGAAAGCAAAGGCCCAAGTAGACGCCCCGTGCTGAGACCAATACTCACGGAAGTAATGGCCTGAATCCGGTTTTGCTCACCACAAAGGAGAATCGCCCAATGTTGGCTAGCGGGAACCATGCCGGCAACGGTGCAGCCGTAGATGATTCGCGCAAACACGAGCCCCGCTAGACACCACCCAATCCATTGTTCTCCTTGATCACTGAGTACCGCAAACACCAGCAATAGCAAAAAGCTGACTGCCATTCCCAGCAGTGCTTGGATGACGACTCGTTTCGGACCAAATTGATCGCTGTGGCGTCCCCAGTAAGGGGCGGCGGGGAGAAACAGAAAACTCCCAACGGCAATTAAGATTGACCACGTCGGCAAGGCAAAAGCGGAGTGCTCAACCAGAAAGGGCAATGATACCAAAAGCCCATTTTGACCAATGCCCATCAAGGCGGCGATTAAACCAATCACACTGAGTTGGATACGTGTATTTTTTACAACTGACATGAGAAAGCACCGTTTGTCGGTTTCTTATTGATCTTGGTGATGAAAATGCATCGAAATAACGTGATATTTAATGATTATGAAAATAATTATCATTAACCTTGCGGTGTGATAAAGTTAACCGCTGGTGCCAAATAAAACAACTCTTCATTTTCATGTTTCAATTACTGGATGCTTCGTTTGCAATCGAAGATAAAACCATCTTACATCCGACAAATCTGACCTTTAAAAAAGGCGCGGTGACGACCTTGCTTGGTCACAATGGTTGCGGCAAATCGACGCTAATTAAATTACTCAGCCGACAGAATCAACCCGCCAGTGGTCAAGTCCTTTTCAGTGACAAGGCGGTGTCTTCCTACACCAGCCAAGATTTTGCGCTGAACGTTGCTTATTTGCCTCAGCACCCTCCAATGACGGATGGCGTAACGGTGCGTGAATTGGTGTGCTTCGGACGTTATCCGTGGAAAGGTGCTTTTGGTCGCTACAGTAAAGAAGATTACGCGTTAGTGGACGAAGCGATTGAAAAGGTCGGGTTAACCCAGTTTAGCGATCGTTTTGTTGCCACCTTGTCCGGCGGTGAAAGGCAGCGTGCGTGGGTGGCAATGTTACTTGCCCAGCAAAGTCAGTGCATCTTGCTGGATGAACCGACCTCAGCGTTGGATGTGGCGCATCAATATGAGTTATTGGCGCTGATTCGAGAGCTGAATCAAAGCTTGGGACTGACGGTTATCATGGTGCTGCATGACGTGAACATGGCGGCCAAGTTCAGTGATGAGCTGGTGGCTTTGCACTCGGGTCAAGTTATCGCCAAGGGCACGCCACAAGAGTTGATGACACCTGACACTCTCATGAAGATCTACGGTATGGAGCTGGCTTTGTTCCCGCATCCGGATACCGGCCATCCTATCAGCTACATCCCATAATTTTTGATCGTTGAGGAATCCGTTTGTGAAACGAATCATCATACTTTTGACCTCTTTTCTAGCTTTTGCCGCGAATGCATTTGAAATCAAACACGAGCTCGGGGTTGCCTCTTTTGAACAGGCACCAAAGAAGGTTGTCGCGCTCGACTGGGCATTAACTGAAACCATATTAAGCCTTGGTGTTATGCCGCAAGGCATTGCCGATGTGGCAGGGTACAACACATGGGTAGCACAGCCTGAGTTGGATAAAAATGTCATTGATGTTGGCTCTCGTCGCGAGCCAAATCTTGAACTGATCGCCGACCTTAAGCCTGATGTGATCCTGATTAGTGAACACATTGCCCCTGCCTACAAGCAGCTAGAGCAGATCGCGCCAGTTCTGGTTTATACCGTCTACAGCGATGCAAAAACACCGCTTGCATCGGCGGAGAACATTACACGTTCTCTTGGTAAGCTTTTCAACAAAGAGCAGCAAGCACAAACGGTGATTGAGCAAACCACGGCTCGTCTTAAAACCAATGGTGACAAGATAAAAGCGGCAAATGCGGATCTGAAACCTTTAATGTTCATTCGCTTTATTAACGATAAAACGCTACGAATTCATAGTGATGGCTCGCTTGCACAGTCGACGATTACAAAGATGGGCCTGAAGAACGACTGGCACGAAACAACCAATATGTGGGGCTTCACCACAGCAGGGACTGAAAAGTTAGCTGAGCATCAGAAAACCAACCTAATGATCTTTGGCCCTTTAAAAGACAAAGAGCGCAAGCAACTGACTCAATCACCACTTTGGCAAGCGATGGAATTCACTCGTACCGATTCTGTGTATGAGCTACCGGCTATCTGGACTTTCGGCGGCCTGATTGCTGCACAAAGGTTTAGTGACCACATCACAGAACAACTGACCAGCGATAAATAATGAACGTGACACAAACGCAGACTGAACGTCGTACTGCGGTGAATCTAAAAACGCCTTTAGTGGCGTTTTTGTTATTGGCGGCCCTTGTTTGGTTAGTACAGATCACCGCCCCTTACTCCCAAGGCTGGCCTCTGTTGTGGGATACGGTGTTTCATTATGACGCCGCAAACTATCAACACCTGATAACTCATCTGACTTACCTGCCGCGTTTGGCGATTGCCGTCATTTGCGGTTTTGCGCTGGCAATTGCAGGTTGTGTGATGCAGTTTGTGTTGCGTAACCCGATTGCTTCACCCACTACGTTAGGGGTTGCGGCAGGTGCAGAACTGGGCATGGTGCTGGGAATACTCCTTTTACCTGCGAGTATGAGTGTCGCTGGTTTTATTCCTGCATTTCTTGGTGGCTGTCTGGCGACGTTTCTGGTGTTTGCTCTGAGTGCGAAACGAGGCTTTTCTCCGGTTCATATGGTGTTGGCCGGTATGGTCGTCAGCCTGTTCTTTGGAGCACTCAACACCATGCTATTGCTGTTACACGAGCAGCAGCTAACCAGTGTATTTGTCTGGGGCGCAGGGACCTTGAATCAGAATGATTGGTCGAGTGTTACGACTTTACTGCCTTTGGTAGTGATTCCAACCCTGTTGCTGTTTGTCTTGCAACGACCGTTATCAGCGTTACAGTTCGGCGATGGCGTTGCTTCGTCACTGGGTGTGAAAGTCAAACAAATCAAAGTAGCGTGCCTGACTCTGGCTATCTTTGTGACCGCGGCGGTTGTCAGTGAAGTCGGTTTGATTGGTTTTGTCGGTATCGTTGCTCCAGCACTGGCAAGAATGTTAGGCGCGAGAGCGCTGCACTGGCAGATTCTTATCAGTGGTTTAGTCGGAGCAACCATGTTGCTACTCGCCGACCTGAGTATTCAGCCTTTCTCTGGAGTGGGTGGCGAGCTACTGCCAACCGGGGCTATGACCGCGTTACTGGGGGCGCCTTTCCTGCTTTGGTTACTGCAACGTAAATCCTTGCAATCGGACCTTAAGGCTCGCGATGAGGTGGTTGAGCAGTATCGCCATCGCAGCTTACTCAAAGTGGTCTCAGGTTTGGTGGTTACGCTTGTTATCGCGGTTGTGGTAGGGATATTTGTCGGTAAGAATCAGACGGGTTGGTCGATTGCCGATTCGATGGCGGTGCTTGAGCTCCGTCTGCCGCGCGTATTTGTTGCCTTGCTTGCAGGTATTGGTTTGGCGTTTGCGGGAACCATCATTCAGCGCGTATCAAACAACCCAATGGCGAGCCCTGAGATTCTCGGTATCAGCTCGGGCGCAGCCTTAGCACTCGTTCTCGGAGCAATGCTGGGTTTTGCGGTTGAGCGCCATGAGCAAATGCTGCTTGGTACAAGTGGTGCACTGCTGGTGACTTGGCTGGTGTGGCTGTTTGGTCGCAAACACAATTTTGCGCCTACTCAGACCTTGCTGACCGGGATTGCCCTCAGTGCGGGTCTGGATGCCTTTTTGCGCATCGCAATGACTTCAGGGCAGGACAATGTCCGCGCGCTACTTACCTGGTTGTCCGGTTCTACTTATTTGGTTTCAAGTTACGATATTGGCCTGTTGCTCGTGGGTGTGACTGTACTTGGCGGAGCGGCATTACTGGCTCAGCGCTGGGTTGAGTTGATTGGGCTCGGAGAAACCACCGCCAGCAGCATTGGTATTGATTGCCGCAAAGTCCGTTTACTGCTGCTGATCTTAGTCGCCGCTATTACTACGCTATGTACGATTGTGATTGGTCCATTAAGCTTTATCGGCTTGTTGGCACCGCATATGGCGAGGTCACTCAACCAGTATCAAGCTAAGAATCAACTGATTACCGCTGCGCTTATTGGTGCAGTGGTGATGGTGATGGCGGACTGGATTGGTCGAACGC
Organism: Vibrio sp. RE88; assembly: GCF_013113835.1. Classification (GTDB taxonomy): domain Bacteria; phylum Pseudomonadota; class Gammaproteobacteria; order Enterobacterales; family Vibrionaceae; genus Vibrio. The sequence continues at coordinate 501,797 of NZ_VTYQ01000001.1, forward strand.
TGTGGTTCCCATGGCAATTCCCTGCAGGCTTGCTGGCCTCGATTTTAGGCGGTGCCTACTTCCTGTATTTGATGAGAAAGTAATACTTTCATAGATTGACCTAAGAACTGATTTTTAGGTCAATTTAGTTTTAAGGAAATTTTCTGGATGCTAACTATTTGATTTTAAATGACCGATAGTCATTCAACCTGTCTATGTGCGTCTTTTTTGATGTTTTTATATCCCCCAGATGTGATCGTTTTAATTTTATTTAGTTAATATTATTTGTTAACACAAATAAGAATTCTTATCGTTCTCGATGTCAGTTATATGGAAATCGAGAAGTCTAATGAATCGTTTAAACGATCAGAATCCCCCTTTCGAAGCGGTTAATGATGTTCCCGCTGCGTGCTTTCTTAATGCCCTTGCGCGCGAAAGTCATCTTATTCAGTTTGAACACAATCCCTCTGTTAGCTTGTATGAAATTCCCTTGTCCGGTGAGCGAAGTATTTCGATAAAACTCAGTCATTTTTCTTCGCTTGGAGGCCATGAATACCTCTTCCCAGCCATGTTGAATGACCAAACAGCCGATGTGTCTCAACCAATTAGGTTTTCTCAGTTGCTCGCGTTAGTGCTTGATGAACCAGCCTTGGTAGGGTTTATCAGCCAAGAGCAAAAAGCGATGTTCACTCAGCGTGTGACTGAAAGCTACCACAATACCTATCTGGCTGCGCAGCATCATCCGCATGGGGCGAAATTGTTTGAGCAGCGGCTGGACTTTACTCAAGCAGAGCAGAGTCTTTTGGTTGGACACTCATTCCACCCTGCACCAAAGAGTCGTGAACAGTTTAGCTTTGAAGACGCGAAGCAATTCTCTCCTGAGTTTGGTGGTCATTTTGCTTTGGTTTGGTTGGCGGTTAGCGAAGATGTGTTGATTGGCGATAGCTCTGCTGATTTGACATTGTCGCAGCGAATGCAAGCGTTAGCCTCGCAAGATGACGATTTGTACCGCGAGCTTGAAGGTCGATTGAACGATAGTGAGAAACTGCTGCCTGCTCACCCTTGGCAGTGGCAGGTGATGCAAGAGCTACCAAGCATTCAGAATTATTTGCAGCAGGGTAAAATTCGGTCACTAGGTCAGTTGGGTGCACAGTGGTATCCAACATCTTCGACACGCTCACTGTATTCCCCGTCGTTGCCATACATGCTGAAGTTTTCTCTCAGCGTGAAGCTGACTAACTCCATTCGCAATCTATCACTCAAAGAAGTCGTGCGAGGTACGCGATTGAATGATCTGTTCCAGCGCTTATCGCTACAGGAAACACTCGGCGATGGGGCGGGCTTCCAACTGATGCAGGAGCCTGCATTCCTTGGCTTAGTGGACCAAAACGGCGAAGTAATTGATGAAAGCCTTGTTGCATTGCGGGATAACCCATTAGCCACCCAGCCCGATCAAGAAGCCGTTGTACTGGCTACCTTGACCCAACAAAACCCGTATGGTGGTTTAAGTCTTTTGGCGAACCGCGTTAGCGAATATGCCCGCACACAAAACGTTGACCTGAAACATGCGGCAACGGATTGGTTTGACGCTTACTGCCGACACACGGTGGTGCCCCTATTTAACCTGCAAGCTAACTTTGGTGTCGTGTTTCTCGCCCATCAGCAGAACATTGTCATGCAGTTGGAGAATGGCTTTCCAATCGGAATGTACTACCGAGACTGTCAAGGTACAGGCTATACCGATCTTGCTTTTGAACAGTTTGGTGAGCAGCTAAAAGAAGCCAAGCGAGATGTTGAGAATTACTGGGATCAGGACAAGGTAAGGCGCTATTTCGCCTACTATCTGATCATTAATTCCTCGTACAACGTCATCAGCAATTTGGCCGCCCAATGTGGGGTTGAGGAGATGGAACTCGTGGCTATCTTGCATCAACACCTCTGTCGTTTATTAGACGCAGGGGTTCGAGATGATCAGTGTTTGCGCTATGTACTGGAAAGCCCGTCTTTATGTTGTAAGGGCAACTTCTTCTGCTACCTGCAGAACTTCAATGAAAACTCTATTCCCGATCCTGCGGTGATCTATTTCGATTTACCTAACCCGTTAGTTCGCGTTAAGGAGACCAGCCATGCATGAGTTTCGCACCATAGCTTATCAGCCAGATAGGCTGCCTAAAGTCTCTATCGCTATACAAAGTAGTGATCTAAGCCAAGCTGACTTATTGCCTTTGATGGTGGATGAACTGGATGCTTTGTTTGGCCAGCACGCGAAACTTTTGGCGGTTGAGATCGAATGTCAGGACATCAATGTTTGGCACAAGGTTAAGCAGAAGCTGCCTATCTTTACTGGCCGCACGTTAAAGCGCGCTGCATTCTATCAGAGCCAATTTAACTGGCTAAAGCACAAGCCTTCCGATCGCTATCCATTGCTTCAGGTCCAGACGGATAGCCGATATCGCCATCACCCCCAAAGACCACCTATGCCGGAAGGCTTGGTCTACCAGCGTTATGACGCTAAGTCTGAGTTAACAGTGAGTTTTCGGGTTTTTGCCCTGGAGAAAGACCTCGATAACTTTACGATTTGGATGAACGATCCGCGTGTGGCCGAATTTTGGGAACAAGCATGGAGCCGAGAGAAACTGGCGGAGTTTGCTCAGCAGCGCCTCGCTGATCCGCATATTGTGCCCTTGATAGGAGAGTTTAACGGTCAACCTTTTGGTTACATTGAAGCTTACTGGGTCGCTGAAGACCGACTGAGCCCGTATTATCCGGTCGAAAACTTTGACCGCGGTATTCACCTCTTGGTTGGCGAAGAAAGTTTTCGTGGGCCTAAGTATTTCGATTGCTGGATGAAGGCGATCAGCCACTATCTCTTTATTGATGACGCCAGAACTCAGCGTATTGTTCTTGAACCTCGCCACGATAACCAGAGGTTATTCAAACGCATTTTGCCGCTTGGCTATGACAAATGTATGGAGTTCAATTTTCCTCACAAACGCTCCGCGCTGTTAATGCTCAATCGTGATCGATTCTTTGAGGAGCAATGGTGATGACTCAATCCGCACTTCACAAGTATTGGCACATTACGAACCTCAAAATGGTCGCCAAGCTCATCAGTGAATTTGGTTACGAGCAGGCGTTTTCGATCCACCGTGTGGAGCAAGGTTTCGTGCTTGAGCTTGATAACGGCACCACCTATCAATTTGACGGAAAGGAAAACATCTGGGGCCAAATCGTGATTGAGCCGCAATCACTAGTTCGCGCGTCACTCAATGATGAACAAGAACCGCTCAGTGCAGCACTGTTTATGCGCGATATTCAGGTTTTGCTTGAGATGCCAGATGAAGCCATGGCTGAGCACCTTGAAGATCTCAATGCAACCTTGTGGAGTGATTGTCAGGTAATGGCGCGCAAGGCATCGGTAACGGCTAAAGATTTGAGTCTAATGTCGTGTGAAGAGCAGCAAACTTATTTCGATGGTCACCCAAAATTTGCTTTTAACAAAGGTAGAAGAGGCTGGGGGAGTGAGGACTTGCTACGCTATGCACCTGAATCTCAGCAAACCTTTCAGTTAGGCTGGGTCGCTGTACACAACGGTATTCTTCAAGTGGCGACCAATCAAGAAGTCAATTGGAGCCAACTGGTGGAAAGCGCAGTCAACAAGGCTGACATTGACCAAATGCGCACTGCGGTTGCTGGGTTGGAGAGGGATGCTGATGATTACCACTTTGTGCCTGTTCATCCGTGGCAATGGCGCAACAAACTTGCTTTGCTATTTACTCGTGAACAGGCCTGCAAGCAGTTGATTTATTTGGGTGAGTTTGGTGATCAGTTTCTGCCTCAGCTGTCCTTACGTACGTTGAGTAATGTCACCCGTCCGCAGAATTTTGATATTAAATTGCCGCTGACGGTGATGAATACGTCCTGCTATCGCGGCATTCCGGGGCGTTATATTCTTGCTGGCCCTACCGCTTCTGATTGGATCCATTCTGTTTTCCAAAGCGACCCAATACTGCTGGAAAAGCAAGCCGAAGTATTGCAAGAGCCCGCAGCGGCATTTGCCGCTCAACATGATTATGCGCAGTTGCAACAAGCGCCTTATCGCTATCATGAACTGCTTGGTGTGATCTGGCGAGAGTCGGCAATCTCTAAGCTCAAACAAGGCGAAAGCGCGATACTGATGGCAGCCTTGATGGAGACGGACTGCCATAGTGCGTCATTGATTAGCGAGTACATTCACGCATCGGGTGTGTCTATCGAGTCATGGCTCAGCCAGCTGTTCGATGCCGTCGTGATCCCCTATTACCATCTGCTGTGCAAATATGGCGTCTCTCTGATTGCACATGGCCAGAACGTCACCTTGGTAATGGAGGACTCCCTACCCAAGCGAATCCTCCTTAAAGACTTCCAAGGCGATATGCGTTTGGTCGACAAGCATTACCCCGAACAGGATTCATTGTCTGACTCAGTAAAAGAAGTCACGGTGCGATTACCCGAAGAGCTGATCATTCATGATCTTCAAACCGGACATTTCGTGACTGTCTTGCGCTTTATCTCTCCGCTGATCGAGCAAATCGGTGTCAGCGAGAAAACCTTCTACCAGATACTTGGAAACCGCATTCGTAGTTATTCAGAAGCGCTTCCTGAGCTGGAAGAGCGTTTCCGATCCTTTGATCTATTTAAGCCCAGAATACTTCGAATTGGCCTTAACCTCGCCAAGTTCAGGCACAACACGGATTCGAGCTCATCAAGAATGCTGCCGGATATGGACGACCAGCTCGATAACCCGCTTTATTTATCAGCAAATAAAGAAGCAGCCATAGAGCTGCAATAAGGCTTAACGCTTGATTAAGCCTTGATTTAATAACAACTAAGGAACGTTCATTATGGAACGCACTAACGACACAATACTTGATTTGGCTGGCATTGGAGCTGGTCCATTTAATCTCAGTGTTGCAGCACTACTGGTTCAGAAAAACCATATCAACGCCCGATTCTTTGAAAGTCGGGAGCACTTTTCGTGGCACCCAGGGTTATTGCTTGATAACACCAATATGCAGACCATGTTTCTCAAGGATCTGGTCAGCGCGGTATGCCCAGAGAACCCTTACTCGTTTCTGTCCTATTTAGTCAAAAACAAGAAGTTCTACCGTTTTCTATCTGCGGAGTTGAGCTGCATTAGTCGTCACGAATTTTCTGATTATCTCGCATGGGTGGCCCATCAGTTAGATAACGTGCAGTTCTCTTCGCGTATCGAACATGTTGAGTTCACGGGTGACCATTTTGAACTGCACACCAGTCAGGGCAAAGTGGCGGCGAAGAACCTATGCATTGGGACTGGCAAGGTGCCGTTTATTCCAGATTGCGCGACAGCCTATATTGGTGAGCGCGTGTTCCATGCGGCTGAAATTGGCCTGCGCCAACGTGACTTTAACGGTAAGCGCGTTGCGATTGTTGGAGGTGGTCAGAGTGGGGCAGACATTTTCCTTAATGTACTAAGAGGTAAGTGGGGTAAGGTCGCCTCGCTTGACTGGATCTCACGACGATCAAATTTCCAACCTCTGGATGAAGCGGCGTTTACCAATGAGTTTTTTACCCCAGATTACGTTGATGCTTTTGTCGGTTTAGCACCGGAAGTGAAGCAAGCAGAAGTACAGGCGCAAAAGCTTACGTCTGACGGCGTGACACAAAAAGCCTTGTTGGAGATTTATCAGGAGCTCTACCACAGGTTTGATGTTCTGAAAGAAGACAAATGGGTGCGCCTATTACCTCACCGTACGCTTAACAAAATGTCCGAACTGCAAGCGGGTTTTGAACTCGAGACAGCCAACGCGCTCAGCTCGCAATCCGAAGTACACGATGCTGATATTGTGATTCTGGCGACTGGCTTCCAGTCACCTTATCCTGCCTGTCTCGATGCCATTCTGCCATTGTTGGAACTCGACGAGCAGCAGCGCTACAAGATGAGTCCTGACTTTGAACTCAAGTGGAGCGGTTCTGCAAACAACAAGATTTTCGCCGTCAATGCAGGCATGCACACTCACGGCATTGCGGAGCCTCAGCTGAGCCTGATGGCGTGGCGAAGCGCAAGAATCATCAACTGCTTAGCGCAAGAACCCCTCTACGACCTTGATGCCGGAAAGGGCATGATTGAATGGACGACACCTTCAAAAGTTCATCAACTACTCTCGGCTTGAGAGGAGAGGACAACAACGTGAGCAAATTATATATGACTGATTTATATAAATAATTATACCGATAAGAGTTTTATATAAAGATGGAAATGGAAGTGTTAGTGAGTACTATTCTCGTTCTTATAACGCTTTTGATTTAATTATAAACAGAGTGATAAACATGAAACTCAATAAAGGGGCATTCCCGTTTAGCCTAGTTGCAATTGCAGTGGCAGCAGCAACATCAACCGTTACTTCAGTAGCAAATGCTGAAGAATACACCACGACCCAAGAAAAAATGGTAGTGGTATCCAGCCGAACACCAAAAGCGATCAGTGAGATCCCGGGTACTGTCTGGTACATCGATGCCGAGCAAATCGAGCAAGAGTATCGCGGTGGTAAAAGCTTGGATGAAATCCTTGCGGCGACGATTCCTTCGCTTGATGTCAGCAGCGGCGGTCGTACTCACTCAGGCCAAAACTTGCGTGGTCGCAGTATCATGGTGATGATTGATGGCGTGTCTCTACAGTCTGTTCGTTCGATAAGCCGTCAGTTGGATTCAATTGACCCGTTTAATATTGAACGAATCGAAGTGTTATCAGGTGCAAGTTCGATTTACGGTGCTGGCGCTAGCGGTGGCGTAATCAACATCATCACCAAGAAAGCGCAGGGCGAAGAGCCGGAGTTTGAGACTTTTGTTGGTGGCACGTCTGGTCTGAATTCAAGTGAAGATTTCGACTACAAACTAGCGCAATCCGTCGCAGGCGGGAACGAGAAAGTGCAAGGCCGAGCATCGGTTGCCTACACCAAAACTCAAGGCTACTTTGACGCTGATGGCACAATTGTGACGCCAGACATTTCCCAAGGCTCAACTCAGTTCAATGAAACGATTGACCTACTGGGTACTTTGCAGATCAATCTTGCAGAAGACCAAAACCTAAACTTGCTAGCACAGTACTACGATAGTCAGCAAGATTCGCCATACGGCCTGTACTTCGAAAAAGACGGCAACGGAAAATACCAGTTTGTTGAAGTCCGTGATGGTTACTCGGCTGATCGTCAGCAAGGCACAGAGCGTATTATGCTGAGTGCTCAATACAGCCATGCTAACTTCCTTAACCATCAGTTGATTGCAGAAGTTTCTTACCGTAAAGAAGACCACACTTTTACGCCATACACAGCGGGTGGCGGCACTGAACTGGTGTTGAGTTCATCGACCCAAAACACCGATATCCTGTCTATCAAAACCGCACTGAATAAGTCTTTCGGTGAGCTCAATCTGACTTACGGGGTTGATGGATTTATTGATCGTTTTGACAGTGATAATGCAATCTACGATCAAACCACGACTGAAAACAGCGGCGGTATGATTAACGTGATCGATACCATTGAAGGCCGTTATCCGGGTGTAGATACCGATGCGCTTGCGGGCTTTATTCAAGCAGAATACGCATTAACTCCGGATTGGGTGCTTCAAGGTGGTTATCGCTATCAATATCTAAACACTAAGATCTCTGATTTCCAGAAGAATGCTAGCTCTGACTTCGTTCCTGGCGGTGAGACGGACTATGCAGAAAGCTTGTTCAACATCGGTACCATCTATCACCTAACACCGTCTTCTCAAGTATGGGCTAACTTCTCTCAAGGCTTTGATCTGGCAAACCCAGCCAAGTACTACGGTAAAGATGCTTCGGTAAACGTTAATGATACTAAACTGGAAGGCATTAAGACCGACAGTTACGAGGTAGGTTATCGCAGCGATTGGGATAATGTTTCTCTGCAAACAGCAGCGTACTACTCATACTCAGACGGCTCAATTGAATACGCTGACGACCAGAGTATCAGTGGCGTTTCTGATCCAAAGCGTGTTTATGGTCTTGAAGCACAAGTTAGCTACTGGGCGATGGATAACCTTCAGCTAGGTACCTCTGGGCACTATGTTGTTTCGGAAATCAAAGCGGATTCAGGCTGGGAAGATTACGAAGCCATGGAAGCCAGCACGTCAAAAGCAAGCGCATGGGTTGGCTGGTATGAATACGACTACAACGTGAAGCTGCAAAGCTTGACCACGTTTGATTACACCGATGCTGACAATCGCAAACTTGACGGTTACACCGTGGTTGACCTCGTGGGTAATTATCAGCTTCCTGTCGGTAGCCTTGGTTTCGGTATTAAAAACCTATTGAACGAAGATTACCTAACCACTTGGAGCCAGCGTGCTATCCATTGGTACGGCAATTCTCCAATGTACGAATACAAGGGCCGCGGCCGTACGTACACATTGAACTATCAAGTTAAGTTCTAAGTGTTGCATTAAGTAAAAAGGCCGCTCATTGAGCGGCCTTTTCCATTGGTATCACTTACGCGTAACTGAGCTTGTGATGCTGTAGCTCGGTACGCATACCCATCAATAGGCTGACACACATGGTCAGGAGAATCACAGTAAATGGTAAGCCAGTTGAGATGGTTCCAGCTTGCAGTGCTTGAATGGCTTCTGTACCACCAATCCAAAGCAACATTGCCGCGATAGCGCCTTCTACCGATGCCCAGAAAATACGTTGTGGAATCGGTGCATCCACTTTACCGCCTGACGTAATACTATCGACAACAAGTGACGCCGAGTCAGATGAGGTAATAAAGAACACCATGATCAACACAATAGAGATTATAGAAAGCAGTGTCCCCATTGGCATGGCATCAAAGGCGTAGAACAGTGACAGAGTAATGTCAGTCAGGCCGTTCTGGCCCAGTTCACCGACTTGATTGACGACTTGTTCAATCGCGATACCACCGAATGCTGACATCCAAACTAGGGTGATGGCAGTTGGAATCAGGATAACCGCAGAAAGGAATTCGCGTACGGTACGGCCTTTTGAAATACGGGCGATGAACATACCGACACATGGTGACCAAGATACCCACCAAGCCCAGTAGAATACCGTCCAACCTTGCATCCAAGCTTCGTCTTCACGGCCATATGGGCTACTCAGTGGAAGCATGTTTTCCACATAGCCAGTCAGTGTGGTTGGAATGGTACCCAGCGCTGTCGCCAGACCTGCAATAATCACAAACATCAATAGGGCGAAGGCTACGATCAGGTTGGTGTTACTCAACACTTTTACGCCGCCATCAATACCACGGACAACAGACACAACAGCAAGGCAGGTGACAAATGCAATCACACCCAGCTGCAACCCAAGACCACCATCAATACCAAACACATGGCTGATACCGCTCGCGGCTTGCTGAGCGCCCAAGCCCAATGAGGTTGCAAGACCAAATAGCGTCGCGAGCACTGCAAGGATATCGATGATATGACCAAACCAACCCCAAGTGCGATCACCCAGAATCGGATAAAACACAGAACGAATAGACAGTGGCAGACCTTTATTGAAGGCAAAGAAGGCCATCGCTAACGCGACTACGGCGTAAATTGCCCATGGGTGCAGGCCCCAGTGGAACATGGTTGCACCTAGGGCTACTTTTGCTGCTTCTTCAGTGTATGGCTCGACACCCAGTGGTGTTTCAAACCAACCAGTGAAGTAAGCAACAGGCTCTGCAACGCCCCAGAACATCAGGCCGATACCCATGCCAGCGGCAAAGAGCATAGCAATCCATGAAATATTGGAGTGTTCAGGTTTGGCATCGACGCCACCGATACGAATTTTGCCAAACGGCGATAAAACCAGACCAATACAGAAAATCAGGAACACGTTTCCTGACCACATAAACAGCGTGTCAAATGACTCGATGATTTGCAGCTTCACGCCATCAATAGTGGATTTTGCAACGGTAGGATCGGCGATAAGAAGGGCGACAAGAAAGACAATGATCAGGCCTGCGCTGGCACCAAAAACTGGGTTGTGAACGTCAAAACCCCACTTCTGAACGTTGTCCTGACCGACGGTATAATCGGTATTTTCAATACTATACCTATCCTTAGTACTACTCATTAATCCTCGCTAATTATTTAGAGTTCGAAATAAATTTTCCGGTGCAGGGTAACAGAATGCCAGTTCAAACGAAAGTTAGTCAGGTTTATTAACAATAATTGAGTAAATAATGGAAGGGAGATTGAGTAGAGGTCTAATGAAATGTGTAAGGTCAGTAATCCATCGTAACCATTGGCTCACAACCTTTAGGAGAGTGTTTGGCAACCACTCTCCTAACTTCAAACATTCGGATTGACTGACGAATTATACGAATACATCCTGATGTTATCTCTGGGGAACCAGCCCAGTTTCTCATAGAATTTTTGTGCATTGAGGTTGTCGTCGTAGACAAACAGGTGAGTTTTAGGAATACCAATATTGGCTAGTGCGCTAATGGATTGGCTTATCAACTGATAGCCAATTCTCTGACCGCGAAACTGGGGTAAGACCGCTAGGTGTTGCAGATAGCCCCTCCTACCATCGGTTCCAACCAAAACAGTGCCGATAATGTGACCTTCACTGATCGCTACGAAGCTTAAATCGGGGTTTCTGTCGAGGTAGAGCGCAATGTTCTCACGGGAGTCGGCATCCCTAACGGACATACCTTCAGTCTGATGCCATAACTGAATTACGGTCTCGTAATCTTCGATTGTCATTGGTCGGATGGTCACCACTTTAGCCTCCTTGCTATGCAGGTGATTGCGGGACGTAAAAACGATTTAAATCAATACCTATCAATAAGTTACTGCTTTGTCAAAATAGGTATTTAATAGCCAGTTTCTGGAAGAGAATGAAACTGTGCTGAAAGATGGTTTTTACTAATCGTACAAATAAGTACGCCTTGCTGAGCATTGTCGGATGTACCTACTAATTCTCCTTGAGCATTCCAAACACTGTTTTTGCCGCAAGTATCCCATCCACCTGTTTTTGATATGTGATTACAAAGGAGGACTGGGAATGCATGGTTACGAGCAAGGCCAGACAAAATATTAGCATCAGGGATGAAACCACTCGGTGAGATCAGGGCACTAACCAGATAAAGTTCGGCTTCACTGTCGGCTGCGCCCTGCGCGTGCTGAGGTTTAGCAAAATCAGCACACACGGCGAGCGCGATGCGCGTGTTATTAATGTTGAGCAGGTGATTGGTTTCTCCTGCAGCGCAATACGTGCCTTCACCGTCATGCAGGTACTGTTTGGAGTAGAACTCGATCTCTCCGTTTGGAAAGCAAATAACCGCAGCAATATGTGGTTTTGAGTCTGGCACTGCAAGCGGACAACCCGCAATGACCGTAATATTATGTGTGGTAGCAGAGGCTGAAAGTGCTTTAATCGCAGAAGTTGATGGGTCAAAGGCAAGCTCGTCGGCTAGATCCAGTTCGTACCCTGTTAAAGACAGTTCAGGAAACACGACGAGATTTGCTCTAAGCTGAGAAGATTGCTCCACATGCATAAGGTGAGCGCGCAAATTGGCTTCAATGTCTCCTCTCTTGGCTGGAGCCTGAGCCAAACCAATGATTAGTGTTTGTTCCATCCTTAGTTATACCTTTCCTTTAATGGCTTGCTGCTAAGCTATTGGCAGCATTTGCCTGAAATCTGAATGGGTGGACAGGGAACCGTGCCATAAGAGCAAAATATACAGCAGTCGCCCGCTAGTGGCTTAAGGAGTTCGCCACAGCTTTTACATTCGTAGAAATAAACGCAGGCGTTATCTGGCATAGATTCTAGGCTCGAAAAACCGCACTTAGGGCAAGTCAGTTTGGATTCTGTTACTACTTCCATGATTGCACCCCCACCGTTTGCACTATTTAAGCATAGGTGCGAATATCAGACTAGGGCTTCAACCACTTTAATCCACGGTAAGGTTTTGATTTTAAGCTTTTTAAACGGCTTTCCAAACTTCCACAGTGAATCTCTAGTTTGTGCCCATCGGGGTCGAGAATATACACAGATGAGCCTTCACTTTGGTTACTTTTCCATTGCTCAGCTTTGTGTTTTTCTAGGTGTTCACATAAGGTCGCGAAGTCATCCTCAGCAACATTAAATGCAATGTGACTGTAATCGGTTTTAGGGCAAGGGGAGTCTAGAGATAGGCACAACCACAATTCTCCAATCGAGAGGTAAGCACCTTTCTCCCATATGACCTCTCCTTCAAAGCCGAGAACGCGAGTATAGAAGTCCAACGAACGTTCTACGTTACTTACAGCGAGAGTGATGTGGTTGAGTCCGGTTATCATCGTTATCCAACAGGTTTAGTTTGATTAGTCTGCGCTTGGCTTTTCACAACGGAAGAAAATGAAATTAGGGTTGTTCTTCAAACGTTGATAGGTAGTTTCACAAACGGATTTCACTTTTTCATCCACGCTACCTTCGGTAATGCGAGATATCTTTAACCCAGACGCACTAATTGCCTCACTGATTTCCATCAGAGAGCGTCGATAGAAGCTCACTTTGACCGGCGTACCGACCGTGTTCCACTCTTCTTCGATGTATTCTCGTTCAAAGTAATTGCCCGAGATTGAACATTCAAAATCTGCAAAAGGGTGGTGGGTTGAAAATACGATGTAACCACCGGGCTTAAGGACTCGATACACATCTGCGAAGACTGGTGTGAGATCTTCGATATAGTGCAACACGAGAGGGCAGACAATGACATCGGCGCTACTGTCTGACTCCTGAGGAAGGCCTTTCGCAATATCCTGTACGTAAGCGCTCACTTGATTGCCTAGTTTGGTTTGCACAAGATCGATCATGTCGCTAGACGCATCAACACAAGTCAGTTGCTTCACCGATTGGCCGATAAACCACTCAGCGTACACGCCTGAACCGCAGCCCATGTCAATAACATCAGCACCTGAAAGGTCATCGAGAAGCGCTATGGTTGAAGGGCGCTCGAGCAAGGCGTTGTAAATGTTGTCCTTGACGACAGCATCGTACTGTTTGGCGTGTTTGGTATACATTTCAGACATGATAGAGACCTTTTGTGTGAGCAGCGAATCTGCCATAGAAGAGAGGAGTATTGTAAGCGCGAATGTCCGGCGTGAACAAATGTTGATCTTTTATTGATCGCGTAAGAATGTGATTGCGGCGTGAATGGAATCAAATTGAATTTTTACAATACACACCTGAGCTTTGCTAAATTCATGTGCCTGAATGAGATTGGTTACGTCAGCCAAACCATAAGTGCCGTGCGGCTTTTTTAGTTCTGGTTGGCCAGAGCTCTCTGTTGCCAGCTTAAAACACTTCCCTTCAGAATCAATAACTAAATCGTTGGAGTCCAGTATGAGAGCTTCTGCCTCAAGGGTGAATGCATCTTTTGAAGCGAGATATAAGAGTTCGTTATCGCCTTCCAATTTGAGTAAACCGGGCCATTGAATCATCTCATGTTCTTTGTTGAATTCAGTATTTATCAAAATTTACACCTTTGAATGACTGGGTGAGACAAATTGGAAACAAGAAATCAAGCCAGCTGCTATTGGTATCGGCTTTCACAGGACTTGTATCGAGTTATACCTTAAAAGTAAAAAGCGCACCACTGCTTGGGTGGGGCGCTTTTTATCTGTTGATTGAGCGAGAGTGTTAAACGCGCTCAGATGTCACCAACTTTTTGAAGAAATCGGATAGATCAATGGTCGCAAGATCTTACTTCCACTGGAACTACTCAAGCTTATCTAGCGCTTGGTAACGATCAAAGTCCACTTTGTTGTAGGTGCCTTCATCGATCTTAATGGTGTGAAACTCGGCCTCACCTTCAGAGTTGATGAAATTAACGTCAAGCCACACCTGATCGTATTCGTCGATTAACCAAACTCGCCACAGCAAGTTAGAATCGATGACACGTTGATAAATTTCATAGGTGTCGTACAGATGGTGATTCACATCCCCAGAAGGACTCTGTAGATCGCTTGGTAGCTTAGTGACTTGAACCAGGTAATCCAATTCAATCATGTCGGTGACCCCTGTTTAATGTACTTGGAATAGAGCTAGCCAGCTCGGCGGCAATACGACTAATACAACGTACTGCTGATTGACTGACAGCAGAAAGCTGATAAAAACCATGTATGACACCTAAATATCGTTCACAATGCGCTTCTACACCATGTTTTAACAGCTGACGGTAAAGCTGCTCACCTTCGTCTCTTAATGGATCAAATTCTGCTGTGATAATAGAAGTTGGAGGCAAACCTCGAAAGTCACCACATAGCAGCGGGTTGAGTTCAGGGTTTGCATCAATGTGCTCTGGGTTTTTATCACTAAGATACATATCAAAACCAGACAGCAGCATTTTGTCGGTAATGATGTAGTCGGTTGCATTGGCTTTGTAGCTGACCGATGAACCGTGCGGATCAAGCATTGGGTAAATAAGAATCTGGCGCTCAGGTAGCCAGTCTTGTCTTTGCTTAAGGCGCATTGCTGTCACTAACGCGAGATGGCCGCCGGCACTATCGCCTACCAAGGAGATACGTTCAGTATCACCACCATATTTCGAGCCCATTTCTCGGATTGCGACAACGGCATTGTAGGCATCGTCGTGAGCTGCAGGATAAGTGTGCTCTGGCGCCAATCGGTATTGAACGCCGATCACCACATTGTTGGACTCGGCCGCAAGTTGACGCAACTGCTGCTCATGGGTGTCAAAGCCTCCGCTGATAAAGCAACCTCCGTGGAAGTAAATCGTTATCGGCAGGTGAGAAGCGTTGCTGGGTCTGAAAATTTTGATCGCAATCCCGTCAACGATATCGATAAACGCTTGCGCCATCTCAGGGCCTTTGCCTGCCAACTCAACTGTTGACTGATATCCTGCGCGTCTCGCGTCAATAGGTTGCTCTGAAGGACAAGGCTTTCCAGCGTCAATGAATCCTTCAACCAGTTCTCGGATACCTGACTCCAAGTGTTCAATCATTATTATTCCTTACCACTAAACTGCATGATATTGATTCTAATTTTATAAATTTAATATGTATATACATACAGTTCGTTTTTGGGAGATAGCGGTCAAATCGCTGTGAATATGGGCTTAACGTAATCTTAAGCAGTGATTGAGGATAAAAATGTGTTTGATGTTATAGAGCACATTTGGGGAGAGAAGAACCATAGGTGGGTAAGGACTGAGTTATCTCAGCTCTCAAGAAGTTTCAAACAGATCGCCTTGAGCTGCCTCTAAACTTCGTCGATGATGATGAGCGCTACCCTGCGGAGTTTCATGAGAGCCAACGCCATGACCATGTTCCAGAACCGTCTCCACGGAAAAACTGGTGATCACGATTTCACCAATGTGGTCTAGCTTAGAGCGAATATTCATGACGCAGCGGATACAAGAGCCATGTTGGAAGCTGATCTGTTTGCTGAGAACATCTTGTTTGAAGCTCAGATCTTTCATCGTAAAGCTGATGTTTTGCCCTTGCCAGATGCCTTTCCATCGATAGTTGCCTTGTCTTAATACTGGCGAAACTATTTCTATTACTGCATTGTCGATGGTTTGAATTGGCAGCCGGTGAGAAGGCAAGACAAATTTTTTGAAAACGGCCCTGCTGATGTGCGACTCGGGCATAGCATCAGAGCCTGATTCGGTAAGTCCATTGATGCCAATTTTGGTGACTTTAGGGTATGCACTAAGATACTTAAACAGGTTGGAACGTCGGGTGATGACCTTATAATTTTCGTTAACCACCTCAGCAACCTTTGACACCGTTTCTGGGGTGACACGTTCAGACTTTACTTCCGCTTTTAGCTTTTCAATTCTCAGCTTACGTTCCTCAATGCTCAAACGCAGTTCTTCTTTTTGTAAACGTTCAAGCTCGGAGTCTGATTTTGGAAGAAGGGGGATAGCCAGCGAGGCAATGCCAACAATTACGGAAAGGATACCAGCGTTCGCGTTGGCGACTTTCCAGATGTCACGCAGACCGCCTTCCTGATGTGCTTCGCTTTCTATCTGAATGTTCTCATCAATTGTGGTGGCAACTTCAAAAAGTATGGCGATGATCTCAGCTTCGCACTGGTGTCGCACCAGTGCATCCATCGAGTGAGAATCGTCGTTGAAGTAATAGTGGACTTGAAATTTATTGGCTGGCACCTGTTTATCCATACAGTATTTTTGGCTTTCCCATACACAATACGGACTAATTTTTTGATTTCAAATGCAACTGCGTGATTATGTTCAAAGTTTGAAGCAATGGCGAAAAGTTAGCCGAGATGGATTGATAGTTTGCTGTGGTAAGGAGGAGTGTTAGAAAGGGCGGCTATTTATACAAAACCCCATACCACAATAGTACGGGGTTCTTGCTTCGTGCTTGCAGAGCCAGCTTGGCTCTCGTTGAGCCTAGGAGACTTTATCCAACTTTGGGGCTGGGGAATCTTCCTCCACTTGATCTGAGAAAATCTCTGCAACGGCACTTCGTTCCAACTCGCCTTGCAGATTACCTTCATCATCAACAACTGGTAGTGAGTAATCACAAGAGATGCTGTCCATCAGTACTTCTTCGATAGCAGCATCTGGAGAAATGGAAGGGACCTCTTCGTAAATCTCTTCGTTAAACTCTTCACTGGAAGTGTCTTTCGCTGCATCCAGTAGGCCTTCTTTGGTCACGACACCCTGATAGCCCTCTTCGGTCACATGATAGGCGTAATCTTGCTTGATGCCTTTCATTTGCTTGATGGCTTCCTGAATATTGGTCGCTGAAATACGATAGGCTGGTGGCTGCATTACGGTTTCGACGGTCAGAGCGCGAGCTCGATTTACGTCTTTTACAAACGCTTCAACGTAGTCGTCGGCAGGATGCAGCAAGATCTCATCAGGTGTACCTTGCTGTACTAACAAGCCATCTTTCAGAATCGCGATGCGGTCGCCAAGTCGGAGTGCTTCGTCCAAATCGTGGGTGATAAATACGATGGTTTTATGCAGCTTCTCTTGCAACTCGATAAGTTGATCTTGCATCTCACTGCGGATTAAAGGATCGAGCGCAGAGAACGCTTCATCCATCAGGAGAATTTCCGCATCAGTACAAAGTGCTCTTGCCAAGCCAACACGCTGCTGCTGACCACCAGACAGTTGCGCTGGGTACTGATTCTCGTAGCCTTTTAGACCAACAGTATCCAGCCATTGTTCGGCTTTGGCGCGTCTTTGCGATTTTTCAATCCCTTGCACTTCAAGCCCGTAAGAGACGTTTTCCACCACTGTTCGGTGCGGTAGTAAACCGAATCGTTGGAAAACCATCGACATCTTGTGACGACGAAACTCTTCCAGCTCTTTTTGATTGAGCTTCATAACGTCTGTGCCTTCGACCAGAATCTGACCTTCGGTTGGGTCGATCAAGCGGTTAAAGTGGCGGATAAGCGTCGATTTACCGGAGCCAGAAAGGCCCATGATGACGAAGATTTCACCTTTGTTGATTTGCAAGTTGATGTCTTTGAGGCCGACCGTGTGGCCTGTATCAGCGAGGACTTTATCTTTGCTCTCGCCCGCTTTTACCCGTTCCATCACAGATTGTGGTTTTCGGCCAAATACCTTATACAAGCCACTGATTTCAATAAGAGGTTTAGTCATGCTTCATGTCTCCTAGATGGGCTTGAGTACGTTTTGCGTAGGCCTGTGACGCACGGTCAAACAGAATCGCCAATGCCACAATGGCAAAGCCGTTAAGTAGTCCTAAAGTGAAGTATTGGTTGGTAATGGATTTTAGTACAGGTTGGCCAAGGCCTTTGACACCAATCATGGATGCAATAACCACCATCGATAGAGACATCATAATGGTTTGGTTGATACCAGCCATAATCGTTGGCATAGCAAGCGGTAATTGTACGCCCCATAGCCTTTGTTTGGCGCTGGCACCAAAGGCCGTCGCTGCTTCAAGCACTTCTTTATCAACCAGTCGAATACCGAGGTTAGTCAGGCGGATAACCGGAGGAATAGCGTAAATGACAACCGCAATCAGCCCCGGAATTTTACCGATACCCAGTAGCATTACGACAGGGATCAGGTATACGAAGGCGGGCATGGTCTGCATGATATCCAACATGGGCGTGACGGCGGATTGGATGCGATTCGAACGTGCCATTGCAATGCCAATCGGGATCCCTAAGGCTATTGAAAGCATGGTACAGACAGTGATGATGCTTAAGGTGCGCATGGTGTCGTCCCACATACCGAAGTAGCCGATCAGTATCAAAGAGACAAAGCAGCCCAGAGTGAGCTTCCATGAACGACTGGCTAGGAAAACTAGGCCAGTACAGACGGCCAGCACCAAGACCCAAGGGGTGGAGAGGAGGAGCTTTTCAAACCAGATCAAGAAAGAAAGCAGTGGGTCGAAGAGAGATTCAATGAACTCACCATGTTCACGGGAGAATTCGCGGTAGGCGCCATCAAGCGTTTTGCGGATAGCCCTAAGATCAGAGCGTTCCATTTCAGGAAAGCTGTTAAACCAGTTTTCTGCAGACATCATTTAATTCCTTTTAAAACCAAAGCCAGACAGGGCTGGCTTTGGAGTACTTCATACGCGTTCTAACGGTCTGTTAAAGCGCGCTTTTTACTTTGTTTGCTACGTCCTGAGATACCCACTTGGTCCAGATTTGCGGATAATCTTCAAGGAAGTAGTACATGGTTTCTTCACCATCAGCTTGATTGTCTTCCATCCAGGCAAGCAGTTGGTTCATATCGGCGTTGGTGAAACCACGTTTGGTAAAGTATTGGTATGCATCCGGTGCGCGTGTCGCGAAAGCTTCGGTTGTGATGGTGTGCACTGGTGATGGTGGATACATAGTGGCTTTAGGCGCTTCACATTCTGCATTAGTGGTACAGTCGATAAATTCTTTTTCATCCACACCGCTACCGAAATCGACCTTAACCATGTCGTACTTACCCAGAACCGCAGTTGGAGCCCAGTAGTAGCCGAACCATGCCTCTTCACGCTCGTAGGCTTTTGCGATGGCACCTGAAAGCCCAGCACTTGAGCCAGGATCAACAATGACAAAGCCAGAGTTATCTAGCTTAAGTGCTTTAAACAAGTTGCCTGCACTGATTTGACAGTTCCAGCCAGCCGGACAGCTGTAGAATGCGGATTTGTCAGGATCTTCAGGGTGTTCAAAGAGGTTAGCGTGCTTTTTGATGCCATCAATGGTTTTCATTTCAGGGTATTGTTTGACCAGATAAGATGGAACCCAGAAACCTTCCTCGCCCCCATCCACTAAGGAGCGACCTGCATAGCGTAATCGTTTTTCCTCGACACCTTTATCTAGTGCGTCTTTCAGGCTGTTGCTCCACAGTTCAGGGGCAACATCAGGCTGACCTTTTTCTATCATGGATGTGCCTGTTGGCATGGTATCACCCGGTATCAGCTCTGCTTCACAATCGTAGCCATGTTCAAGAATAAAGCGGTCAATATTGGCAATAAGACTGGCTGAATTCCAGTTCATGTCGGCAATGGTGACTTTGCCACATTCATTGGCTGAAGCCTGAGAAATAAAGGCTGCGTTGGCGGCAACTAAAGCTAACGCTGCAGTAGTGTATTTCATTTCGAATTCCTTTCTGATGTATACAAGCACAGAGTAGTAAAAAAATGTTTAGAGTTCAAATGATTACTTTGTTAGTTATAAGAAGTGAGAGATTGGTTTTAGCGGCTGTGTTTCAGGTTTTATATTAAAAAGGGAGAATTCAAGCTGAATTCTCCCTTAGTGTACTAAATATAAGAGTACAAATGATTTCTGGGCTAGTCAGCCGACCATACGTTTCTGATGTCTGGCCAGCCCCAGTTGGTCAGTTCTACATCTTTGAGTACTCCGTGGAAACGCAGTGTCTGACGGTGGTGAAAAAGCGGTGTTAGCCAGTACTGATTGATCAGGGCGGAAGCGATGGGTTCCAGTGCATCCAAGTATTGATGTAGCGGTGTTTGCGATCTTAGTGTATTGAGTGATTGAGTGAGCCAGCGTTTTGAATCTTCACCGATACAGCGTTGTAGAACTGGATTATGGTACAGGCTGTTAAATGCGGAGGCGTGCCGATTATCGTCCAGATTGATGTTGGTGATGATCATAGACTCGTTAAGCTGCTGGCTTTGAGCAAGTTCATTGAGTTCTCGATAAGAATAGGTATTTACCTCAACTTTTACGCCCAATTTTGCCAATATCGCTTTGACAGCAAAGGCACAGTTTCTCAACACCGTATAGTCGTAGACAGCAATATCAAGTTGTTGAGGCAGCGCTACGTTGGCCGCTTCTGGACGAATAATCGGATGCCACATTGGCAGCATGTTCTGCGCGATTTCGCAGCCAAACAGTGTCTGACTCGATTTGAGCTGTTCAAAAACACGAGACGAACTTAAATGTGAAGACAGGTAGCGTCGCTGAGCATCATTAAGAGTGGTGGAGGCAATCTGGTTGAACAGTATGAACATACAGCCATCTTCTATACGAGTCTGCTGAGTGTCATTGCGCACTTTCACGTCCACCGCGTGAGAGAGGTAATAATTGCACTCGCTGCTTTCTTGAGCGCCGGGCTGGTTAGTTTGTATCTGCTTGTTGGCCAATTCACTTTCATCAAGCTTCCAGATAGTGACTTGATCGGTTAACGCGCGGCAGCCATAGTAACGCTCGAAGGCCTCTAGGCAAAGGCGAGTTTGTGAATGTTCACTTACCTGAAAGGGGCCAGAACCAATCACTGCGTAACTGTGGGCATTGTTGACTTGGCTGGTTGGCTGAATCGCATATTTTACGCCAGAGATAAGGCCACCGAAGCCTTGATCGGGTTCTGAAAGCTGGAACACGACCTTATTTGCCATCGGAGAAGTAACGCTGACTAAATGAGAGAGTTCACTCTGGTAATTAGCTAGGGTGGAGAGTTTGGCGAACAGGCTTACAATACTGTCTGCGTCTATCGCTGCGCCGTTGTGAAATGTGAGGGCAGGCCTGAGATAAAACGTCCATTGATAGTGAGTCTCATCGTATTGCCAATGATGTGCGAGCTGAGGCTCTAAGTTGCCTTCGGAGTCACTGCTTACCAAGCAGCAATAAATCTGGCGCAGTAAGTATCGCTCACTGGAACGCTGTAATTGATGAGGCACTAAGCGTTCAAAAGGGCGTTTGTAGGTCAGCTGAATATGAAGCAATCCTTCTCTGAGTGACGCACCCGATGTGCTTTGTAGCAAGCGGCCAAATGCGGTTTCATCATCATCGAGAATGCTGAGGGCTTTCTCATACTTCCCTTCCAGAATACGCTTGGCAGCCAGTTGGGATTTCAGTTCATCCAGCGGATGGTTGAGCAGCAAACCAGAACGTTGGTTTCGTCCGACTTTAGGTGACCATTCCAACCACTCTAGTTGTTGCATTTGATTGAGTAAATTGCGCGCATGGCGAGGGCTGGTAAACAACATCTCAGCGACTTGGGGCAAGGCGGTTTTTATCTCCTCTCCAACGCCTAATGGTTCGAGGCGAGAGTAGTAACGCAATAAATTTAAATCCGACACAAGTACTCCAGATAGCAGAAAAATAAGCACTGCTTAGCCATTTGATTTCCCTATTTTACAAAATCTTGCCCAATAATGCTTTGTCTGAGCGCATGATTGATAAAAACAGGAAGGAAAAACTATAAATCTCTCGGTTTTTCTGTTCCGGTTTAAAGGGAATAATAAACGGGTCAACACAAACAAGCTGAGAGAAGAAAGATGGACTATAGCAAGCAGAGAAATCTGGTCTCGTACTACCATGAGAGGTTGGAAAAAACGGATTCTTGGTTGGAACGTTCAGCGATTCTGGCCTTGATACAACTTTGCCACTGGTAAGTGGCTAAAGACAGCAGCACTGGCAGGCAAACATGCTCCTAAAACCCCCACGAACATGATTGGCAGTGCTGCTCTTTTTACCACGCATTCAGGCCCGTGCCTGAGTCTGCTAAGTGTTACTTTTTGGCTAAGCCTTTGCTGTTTAGATAACCTTTGATGTGCGGACGGGACTCGCCAGCGAGTTTGCCTGTGACTTGCTCAGACCATGTACTTTGTTTTTGGTTGCTGCTACGGCCTGCGTAGTAGGTCTGCATTGTTTCATCGTACTCACGAATATCGTCTAGATTCAGAGGCTGATACTCGTTTTCATGCACAATGACGTGCGCAGGAAGGCGCGGTTTGATTTCAGGGTTTTGATCTGGATGACCTAAACACAGCCCAAACAATACCGCGCTGTTGGCTGGCAGATTCAGTAACTGGTCAACTTCCTCAGCACAGCTTCTCAAACCGCCAATGTAAACACCGCCCAACCCGAGTGATTCGGCTGCCACTAAGCAATTTTGCGCCATGATGCCGCAATCTACTGCCCCGATCAGTGTCAGCTCAGTAAATTCAGGTTTTACCTGCGGGTTAATTTCAAAATGTCTCTGATAATCAATACAAAATACAAGAAACTCTGCCGCGCTTTCTACGTAAGGCTGATCGCCTGCTAGATGCGCTAACGCCTTGCGCTTTTCTTTATCCGTGACGCGGATGATCGACACAACTTGCAACATGCTGGAAGACGAAGCTGCAAGGCCAGACTGAATAATGGTGTCTAGCTGAGATGAATCGATGGCCTGATCGGTAAATTTACGGATCGAACGGTGAGACAGGATAGTGTCTATCGTCGGTGTCATGGCTGAGTCCTTTGCTCTTGGTATAAATTGCTTGTGCAACATATCGAGTATGCGTTGAAATGTCGAGTCAGAGATCACTTAGTTGTCACTTTTCTGTTTCACAGTTATGGTCTCCTTCTATACTGAAATCGAAAATTTATAGAATAAGAAGGACTTATGAAAGAATTAGTCGTGCATGCTGTTACTGTGTTTATGGGTTTTTTCGCCATCATGAACCCGATTGCCAACATTCCTATTTTTCTTGGCTTGACCAGCGATGATGACCGACAGACGGTAAAATCGATTGCTTTTCGTTCGGTTTTCTTTGCTTTTGTGATTGTTTCAGTGTTTGCCATTTCAGGGAAACTGATTTTTGATTTGTTTGGCATCACGTTGTACGCGCTGCGCATCACTGGGGGAATCTTGGTGTTCCTGATTGGTTTTCATATGCTGCAAGGCAATTCCACTCATCATAAAACCAAGGAAAAAGCCTATTCTCCAGAGCAGCAGCAAGCGGCTTTGAGTGTTGCGGTTTCTCCGCTTGCGATGCCTATTCTTGCTGGTCCTGGCACGATAGCCACAGCAATGAACTTTGCCACGACAGGTGGCTTTGACCAGACGATCATTACTATCGTCGCGTTCGGGGTATTGTGCGTTATCACTTACGTTCTTTTCTTGTTTGGTAACAAGCTGGTGAAAGCCGTTGGCCCAAGTGCGCTGAACGTGGTGACTAAAATGATGGGTTTGATTCTAGCGGTGATTGGTACTCAGATGCTGATAGAAGGGTTGGCGGAAGCTTATAAAACTGTCTTTGTTTAAGCACTTTTGAATTGATACATGTAGGCCATCCTGATGGATGGCCTTTTTAATGCGTTCAATTCGTGATCAGATGCCCGAAGGCGTCAATACACGTACTGTGACGGAGTCTTGGTCGATATGCTCAAATACCCGTGGGCGAATTTCGTTGATCCACCACTCGTTGTACGTTTCCGCGTAGATTTTTTCGCGTGATGCTTCATCGTCAAATTCGCGTAACCAGATAAAGTAATTTTCTCCGTCTTCACCCTTGTGAATATAGGTATTGAGTACTTTCATGCCTTTAGAGATCTGATACGGAAGAATTTCCTCGTGCATCCAGTCTAGCCATTGTTGAGTCATGCCGGGTTTGAGCTTGTATTCACGAAGTTCAATGAGTTTCAAAGTGTCATCCACTGGTAGATAAAGTGATGTTTCTTGTTGTAATCCGATTTCACAACAAACGCAATATTTTACGTCAGACGAAACAAGGTTTTGACATCACGCCAGTAATCGAGCATTGGGGAGCGGCTGAGCAAGGACGATTGATGAGCTTCAAGCCATTGTTCTAGAAGGCGCTTAGCGTACATTGCGCCGACAATATTGGCTGTGCTAATCGCTATCCAGATAAACTCGCTGCCAAATTGCGCGCCGAGCAACGCTAGCGGTATGGTGAGCACTAGCGACTTAACCAGAGTCAGTTTGAGCGACATCTTAGCTTGCTGAACGCCATTAAGAAATGCGCTAGTGATGAGCACCAATCCGTAGGCTGGGAATGACACACCCACCAGAATAAAGTACCAACGGCCATGCTCGATAATGTCGCTATTGGTTGAGAAAATAGCCATAATGGAGTCGATTGAGAAGGCAACAATGGCAAACACCATCACTCCCCAATAGACGGTCATTCTTCCTGAGTAAGCGATCACCTTATCCAATCTTTGCTTCTCTTGAGCGCCATAATTCTGGGCGACAAATGGCGTTAGAATCACGCTCAAAGAGAGTATGCCCGTTAACAACAAAGATTCGATGCGAGTCGCAATACCATAGGCAGCAATGGCGCTATCGCCATATTGCGCGACCAGACTGGTGATCACGGCGATGGCGACAGGGTTTAAAATCTGTGCGGCGATCGCTGGGGAAGAGATGGTAAGCACTTCTTTAACTTGTGTGCTGACGTCAAACATTGAGCGCAGGGAGAGCAGGGCGTTTTTGTAGAGCAAACCGAGCATGAGAAGCAGGATCACCAGCCAGGAAATCAAGGTCGCGATCGCGGCGCCCATTAAGCCGAGCTCAGGAAAAGGCCCTTTGCCGAAAATAAGTAGATAGTCGAATATGACATTGGTAATACCGCCAAGCGCCATCACTAAGGTGGTTTGAACCATGATCCCTTTTGCCATCAAAGCCGAGTTGGCAATCAGTCCACCGACCAGAACGAACATACCGAGGTAGAGTGGGCCCATGTATTGGGCAACAAGGCCAATGGTCGATGAGTTTGCACCAAGCAGTGCAAAGGTAGTAGGTAACGCGGAATATCCAACTAAGCCCAGCACAAGGGTGGCACCACTAAACAGCAGTACAGACAAGCTGGTCAGGGATTGTGCTTTACGCTGATTATTTTCCCCTAATGCTTTTCCAACTGTTGCTGAAACGCCAGAGGCAATGCCCATAAACAGACTGACGATCAGAATATAGACGGGATAGGCAAAGCTCATTGCAGCCAGAGGTTGAGTGCCAAGTTGGCCAACAAAGTAGCTGTCGACCAGTTGAAAGAGAAAGGTCATCAGCATGCCGAAGGCAGCTGGTGCTGCCATCGAAAGTAATGCTGTTTTGACGGGCTTAGTGAGAAGTGGATGAGACATGGCGAAGTTTGCTAAGGTTGACTAAAGCGTTTCTACGATATCAAGCAGTTTCTGATTGAACTCTTGATTGCTCACTGTGCCTTTTTCTAAATCGAAATTGTCGTAAAAGCTTGGTAATGACAGAGCGCCTTTCACTTCGGCAGCAAAATAGGGTGCTGAACCTTGAGCTGCGCCTAGTACACTGCTTGCACCACCTGGGCCAGGTGACGTGGCTAGCATGATGACAGGTTTATTTTGGAACACTTTCATGTCAATGCGTGACGTCCAGTCAAACAGGTTTTTATACGCTGCAGTGTATGAGCCGTTATGTTCAGCAAAAGAAATCACCACTACATCCGCTTCACCGATGGCTTTGAAAAATTGCTGTGCCTGTTGTGGGGAGCCGAGCTCTTTTTCTCTGTCTTCACTGAAGAGAGGCATCTCGAAATCGTTTATATCAAGTAGTGAAATGTCTGCGTCTTTTATCTGCTTCGCTGCGTAGAAAGCGAGTTGCTGGTTAATTGAGTTTTTGCTGTTACTTGCGCCAAATGCCAATACTTTCATCATCATTTCCTCATTCATCTTTGCGTTGAGTTAACTATAAGTTGATTCCTGTTGTTGATTAATAGGGTAAATGTGTAATGATTGTTTCCATATGGCTTTTAATTGGGTTGGAAAATGAAAACAAACCTGCTAGACGGAATGGTGATCTTTGTACACGTTGTGGACACTGGCAGCTTTACCAATGCGGCACAGGCCACAGGCCATTCGACCTCTTACATCAGTAAAGAAATCTCTAAGTTAGAAGAACGCCTTGGGGTTCGGCTGATGCATCGCACCACTCGTACTTTGAGCCTGACTCCTGAAGGCGAGTTGTATTATGAAAGTTGTAAGCAACTGGTTGAAAGTGCAGGAGAAGTCGAGAACGCTCTTGGTGGCAAACAAAGTGAACCTCAAGGACACCTCAGAATTAGCTGCCCGGTCAGTTTTGGCATAGTGGAACTCAGCCCTATGTTGGCTAAGTTTATGGTTCAGTACCCGAAAGTAACGTTTGAAGTGGATTTAAGTGATCGCAAAGTTGATCTTGTGGCTGAAGGTGTTGATGTGGCAGTGCGCGCGGTGCATAAAGCCGCAGATTCAAGCTTGATCAGCCGCCGAATAAAAACCGCGAGGTCCGTGACGGTTGCCGCTCCAAGTTATCTGAGAAAATATGGCACGCCCAAGCACCCTTCCGAACTCAGTCAACATAAAGCCATTACTTACAGCTACCAAAAGAACCCGAATGTTTGGGAATACAGCGACTCTGACGGTCAATCCATTAAAGTGGACGTAGTGAGTGTTTTCTCGGCCAACAGCCCTGAAATGGAGATGGGAATGTGCGTGGAAGGGATTGGGATAACGCGTCTTCCTGAAGAGCACACCAGAGAAGCTATCGCTACAGGTCGGCTGGTGGAATTATTTAGCGATCTTCCCAAACACAAAATCGATCTCTGCCTCGTGTACCCGAGCCGAAAACACATGTCCGCTAAGGTTAGAACGTTCATCGACTTTATGGCTGAGAATCTCGCTACAACGTGTACTCACAAAGTAAAGGGAGGCTAGGCCTCCCTTAGGGCTAAAGCGCTTTGTATAGTTGCACTCTGTCACCACGGTTTGTGCCGTTTATGTAGACTCCTGTAATCTGGCTAGCCTGTGTCGCTGTTGAAGGGCTCCAGTTTAACGTGACATCATTAAACGCCTGCGCTGAACTTGCCGATGTTCCTGTTTGAGTCAGCACATAACCTAAGCTGGTTGAGTTCCAGTGAGAGGTCGAGGTTTTTTCCCAGTTCTCAAGCAGCTCCTTGGTCACCAATTGAGAAGCAACTTTTAGCTTAGGCCCTGAGATATTGGCGAACTGGAAGTAATCTACCCCACTTTTGTTAATGGCTATCGCTTTGTCGTTTTGGACAAACAGATTCGTTGTCTGGCTCGCGTCAAAGCTGATTTGCTTAGCGATTTCTCGCTTAACATTGTCGAGCAGGTAGACGCTGGTGGCAGTGATGGCAACGGTGAACGCGCCGTTGGGAGATGAGTCCATCAGCTTGACTTGGCCGTCGAGATTAACAGAGCCAAGTTGCTGAGTATTAGGCGCTTTATCTGTCCAAATGATTTTGTTTTCCGATGCCAGTGCCATCACTATTTGACCGCCAGAAGCGAAGCTGGCATTTAAGACGTCGGTGACATTCAATGCTAATCGTTCGGTTAGAGTCTTGGTTTCAACTAACTTAGGCGCAGATTGACGATTATCCGAGATAATCAGAATTTCATTATCATCTTTGGAGAAGACGATGGTTTTCTCATTAGAATCTAACGTGTAGGTAATGGACTCCATGCTGAGTGTGGTGGCATCTAAGCGGCGTAGCTGATCCCCGTTTGCATTTAATCCGTCATCCAACTTAGCAATCATAGTGCCTTGCTGATAGAGAGGATGCATCCACTCAAAGTTATCGTTGTAGCAGGAAGACGCAGACAGCGGAACGGTTGGTGGAGCAGGTGGTGGAGTCACAGGGAGCTCACTTCCTGAGGCACCTCCGTACGCATCAATTTGCAATTTCCGCGTTGCTGTTCTGACGGCAACGTTGGTATTCGGGTTGCCCGTTTTGTCCTGCAGGCTGGTCAGAAATATGCCGTTACCCCCTGTCGTATTGCAGACGAAGCTCTGGTTTCGTGCGCCATTAGGCTCGTACAGTTTGTACGACTGAACACTGTTGAGCGCGGGAACCACTTCCTTGAGCGTGTTGGAAGTATCCTGTTGATATCCAGGAAGTTTGTTGGCATTTCCGCCATAATGGTCATCATCGTCATGCTCATCTTCATCGTCGTCATCATAAGAAGCGATACTACGAGAACTAAATGATGAACTTGAAGCACCGATTGCAACCGATTGTTTTGTCGCCGTGTCCAGCTCTCGAACATTATCTCGCGCGTCAACGTAGATTATTCTGCTGTTGGCTGGATTAAGGGCGATAGATTTCATAGCGGCCAAGCCAGCATCGCTTTGTGACCCATGAATTAACAGTGAACCATCAAAACTGACGTGGCGTGATGTTTGAGTTGCCAGATTTATTGAGGAAAGATCAAGCGTCTTGTGTTCAATCATAGCATCGAGAGCTTGGGCAATGTTCACCATTGGCGAACTGCTTGAGCCCTGGGTCTGAGCTTGTTTCAGCGATGCCATCAGAAGATTTGTCGCTTGCTGAGGGCCATGGCTGACGTCCACCGATGTGAAGTCGACGCCTACGTGTTGACCTAGCACAGACTGTAGGTAAATCTTTGATTTTTCTACACTACCACTCGTTGATGGGTTGTATAACATCTCACTGTGGAGCAGAGTCGTGAAGGGAGAAATGATACTCAATTCAGCGGGAGAGGTTAGTATTGCCCCATTGGCATCGATCATTCTCGAATAGCCGCTCGTAACCGCCACTTGTTTCTCATAATTACTACAGCTGCCATCAAGGTCAGTATCCGCACAGGATGCCATACTTTGGTAGCTGTATGTGCTGGCTGTTGCCGCCGATGATGAACTTCCAGATTCTCCGCCACCACCGCATGCGGATAGAGCTATAGCACTAGACACAGCAAGGGCTACACTGCATATTGTTGTATTCTTAAGCATGTTAAACCAATAATCTTGTCAATTAATATAAAACCTAGCATTTATCCCTATTATTTAATCACCATGTGAAATAAAAGATCAAATGATATTGATAATAAATATCATTTAAATTAATATCGCCGCCGGAATTTTGATTAGACCTACAAATTTAAGGAGTATCCAGCGGTGAAAATGCTGACCAAAAAGCTCAGTGTCGGGGCTATTTCCGTTGCACTTTTCGGTTGTGGCGGAGGAAATGAATCTGACCCAAAACTGACTTCAAATGAGACGCCTGCAACAAGCAACTCTGGTTCAGTATTATCTGGTGTGGTACTCGATGGTTATCTTCACAAAGCGAATGTTTGTCTGGATAAAAACAACAACGCGGTCTGTGACAGTGGAGATGGCACAACGGTTCAGACGGACCAGTCGGGTCAGTACACATTGCCTTTTGAGGGCAACGTCGAAAATTACAAGTTGCTGGTGGAAGCCATTGCCAATGTGACGATTGACATGGACAACCCAAACCAAGCTGTCACTCAGGACTTCACTCTTGAAACGCCATCATCACAACCGAGCATCATCAGCCCAATGACGTCGATGGTTGCCAGCTTAGCAACCAGCTCTGGTGTAACGTTTGATGAGGCGGCAGAAAGCCTTGCTAGTGAGCTGAGTGTTTCCGCCGATGTGCTTAAGTCCGACTATGCGGCAGATACCTCTCAGGAAAGTCGAGAAATACACATGCTGGCGCGCGGGATTACCCGAGTCTTGCAGTCTGCACAGGAAAGCTCCGTCAATGACGGTGTCAGTCAGGAAGTGGCGAGAAAAGGCTCGATTCAAAGATTGGCGAATTTAGACGCCGCGCAGTTAAAGCTTCGTACCGATCAGCTATCTCATGGTGCGAGCAATACGGAAGAAGCGTTAGCTCAGATCGGTTCTGATTACTATGAGCATCTTAAAATTAAGCCAGAAGACTTAGATGGCGACAACATTCTGACCAGACCGAGAGCGCCACGTGGTGGAGTCGTCAATGACGCGGCTGACACGTTTGATTGGCAATTTGTTCCGGGTTTCACAGAGGTTAGCGCTTACGAATTCTCGTTAGATAGAGGCCAAAGTTGGCAACCGGCAACGTCAAAGCCCATTAATGTCGGTGCTCCGGCAAGAAGTGTTGGTGATGTTCAGGTGCGTATCATGGCAAAGCCAGCGAGATCTTTGGCATCAGGCATGGCTCTTCTATCGACTAAAGCGTTCACGGCGACGCTTGTACCTGCAGCTCCGACATCTTTGACACTCAATGACGCTGACAATAACTTTGACTGGCAACACTCGGCAGACTTTCAGCTCGTCGCTCACTATGAATACACTCTGGATGGTGGCAAAAACTGGCACGATGTTGTGAGCAAACCACAAAACATCGCTGATATTGCGATTCCAGTCGGAGACTTAAAACTCAGAGTTAAAGCCGACCAAAATTCAGGCCGTCCTGCTGGATTGGTGGTGAAATCAGAGACCGCGATGACGGTCACTCCAGATGCGCCCGTTGCTCCGGTTTTAATCTCTGCGAATGATGATTCAGATATCCTGGCTTGGGAAAACGTGTCTGGTTTCGGTAACGCCGCTGATTATGAAATCAATCTCGGCAGCGGATGGCAAGATACGTCAGCGAACCCTTACCAAATTGGCAATGTAAACATTCCAGCCAACACCATTCAACTGAGAGTGAAAGCGAACCCGATTGATGGCCGCCCGGCTGGTAAAAGTCTGGTGGTGAGCAGCGCGTTCAACAAAGTGTTGAACAAGCCTGTTGCACCGACGCTTCCAGTCATCAACGATGCTGACAACCTTCTGAACTGGACGAACGTTGACGGTTACCCGAACGCGGAGCAATACGAATACTCACTTAATAGTGGAATCAGCTATCGCCCTGTAACATCAAAACCTCAGGCTATTCCTGATGAAGCATTCAAAGTGGGACAGGTCTGTGTTCGTATCAAAGCATCAGACGATGATGCTGTCGGTGAAAACTTGTGTTCAGACAAGGCATTCACTGTCACTCCGAGCACGCCAAGTGCGCCGATGAATGGACTGGTTAATGATGCGTTAAATACGTTCAATTGGGATTGGGTCGATGGTTTTAATTCGGATAGTGATTATGAATATCGCGTCGACGGTGCAGCTTGGGCAACCGTTCAGAGCAAACCTCTTCAACTTGAAGACAAAGTTTATGCCGTTGGTAGTTTAGAGATCCGTGTTAAGTATGATCCCGTCACAGGACGCCTTGCTAGTCCTGCTTTGTCAAACACCAAGGCTCTGACAAAGCAACCGGATGCGCCAGCAGCGCCAACAGGTGTGGTAGTGGATGACGCCGCTGATACCTTGGATTGGGCTTTTGTCACTGGCTTTACCTCATTGTCCGACTATGAGTGGTCAATGAATCAGGGAACTGATTGGGCTCCGGTGTTAGAAAAGCCTGTAGTAGTAGGCGATGTCGCCAAAAGTATCGATCAGGTTCAAGTACGTGTTCGTGCTAATGGTGAAAACGGCATGCCAGCAGGCGCACAAGCCAGCAATGACACTGCCTTTACAGAGCTGCCAAAATTACCAGCGCCTACAAATGGGGTTGTTTTGGAGTATAAAGGGCAACACTCCAACTCAATTGATTGGGCGTATATTTCGACGTCTGTGGGTGGAAACAAAGTGGATTTTGATAAGCCAGAATACTATGAGTTTACTACCGATCAGGGCTTAATTTGGCAGACCGTGACAAGCAAGCCTCAGTTTGTAGGGCCTCAAACGTACGTCAAAGAAAACGTAGGGTTGCGGCTAAAGCCCAACGCGATATCTGGGTTAAATACCGTTGCAAGTGAAATTTTATGGTCCACAGAGATGTCAGGGGATTTTGCAGCGCTTCAATTTGTACCAATGATCAACTATTCGCAAGCAACGAGTTTTGCTTCAAATAGCGGTTGGAAAACATCCCAAAAGAACTGTATCGCTGAGTATGATAGTGAAGGGAAAGGTTCTCCGATATTTTGGGCGCCCAAGTTCGATGTATCAAATGCAGTCGACGTTTTACCGAAGGTCAAAGAACAAAATGATTGTGAAATTGTAGCGTGGAAGCTTCCCGATTTAGGGGAAGCGCTTACCCTGTCATCTAGAAGTGAAGATACTCTCCCAGAGTATGCTAGAAATAATTTGATATCAGATAGGTATGAAAATATTTGGGCGAATAAGCAAGGTTCAGCTGTTACCGTTTCCAACGGAATTGAAGTTGATGCCTCGGCATTTTGGAGATACGCAATTTCTAAGTGGGAGCCAAAACCAAACGATCAATTACTAGCGACAATTGAGGCTGAAGTTACGGTGATAGAAGGCCTTATTAGTAACCAAATGGATGAGATTAACAAAACGAATTTGTTTTTCATTGATTGGCTAAAAAGTAGTGAACAAGAGATAAAAAGTCACGCTGTACTTGGTGACGAAGCTTTAGCTGAACAAGTACGACTGACAAATGTGTTGTCAGTTTATCAAGCTGATCAGGCTAAGATCGAAGAGAGCTTAGCGTTACTAACTCAACATGTTTACTTTTCGAACTACAAAGCGGATTCAACAAACCGCAAGATTGTTGAAAGGTTCGCAGCCTATCACACGAAGCACAAAGTGTTATCAGAGAACAATAAGGTGTTACTTGCTACAATTAACATTGCAAAAAGTGCTGTCAGTTTAAATACATTAAAGGCCAATTCTTCTTTGCTGACAACGAGTAAGGATAATCTGGATTCGGTTACCCTAGGTAGTGAGATTCATCAAGCAACTTTAGATTTCTATGAAAAACTCTCTGCTTTTGAAGTCGTAATTCAAGCGAATAATTCAACCCTTAATGTACTAGAGCAAAGTATTTTAGGCTTAACCGGAGAGTATGACTCAGTAAATAAGATTCTGAGTGCGCTTAAAGCTGAGATTAGTTCCATTGAATCTAAACATGATGTCGATTCGCTATATCAAGATGCTAAGGCTGGCCTTAACCGTGCTCATGATTCTGGCTACCGAGTGAATGTAGCTGATGCAATGATTGATGGACGCTTTGCAAAGATTGATATCTTAGGCCGTTATTTGCCTGCAGAAGCAAACTCACTCAAAGTTTGGAGGTGCGTTGAAGATGTTTCTTCTGGACATAAAAAAAGGGTGTGGATGCTTCTGACTGATGGTTTACCTAATGGACCTGATGACACCTATTATTTCCCTGATGGTACTGGTGTTGCTAGCGTGATGGGAGTTAATGGTGCGTTAGCGCGAGCCAATAGCGAAAACGTTTGTGGTCATAGTGATTGGTCTGTGCCTCACATTACTCAATTGAAGAGCTTAGCCACGCACAAGCGCGATGGAATAAAAGGTGATGGATATACAATTAACACCGAAGTGTTCCCTAATCACAAGGCCATGCTACCGGAATATGACCGCACCAATTATTATGGTGGTATCCAATTTTCTTATTGGACAAATTGGGCATATAGTTCAGCTTACCAGTACGGATTCTCATATTCTAATCACCACTATAGTTCCGCATCCAAGATGCTCTCTGCAAACGCTGAAAACGGTGAACGTAGCGTAACGTTAGTTCGGTTAGTTCGTGAAAACGCCGTCTCATGGCAATTCTTATCTGCAGAAGGTTTGTCTATCTCTGAAAGAAATAACGCGAGATGTGCTAAAAACGTGGCAACTGGCGAAGTTTGGCAACTATTCCAAGATACTGATGCAAGTAATCGCTATAAGCTCTTGGCTTCCGCTGAAGAAGAACTAAGAACACTTAATTCCCAATCTTTTTGCGGAGAATCGAATTGGCGACTACCAAATGCGTATGAGCTATTGAGTTTGAATCCAATCGACCAAACTGTGTTTGCCAACGTTTTCCCTAATGATACCAGTGGCTACAAAAAGGAAGAATACGTCACTAACGGCATGCAAGGTAACGTTCTTGAATCTGTAGATTTGTTGCAAAGCCAAATTATCAATACTCAGATATATGGTTCGGGTGGGCATCATTACCTATACCGATTTATCTCAAAATAATAATAACTTTCAGCCCTTTTATTGGGGCTGAACCTTCTCTTTTTCAGGAGTCTATTCATGTTAAATAAAAATAAGCAACGTGGCGCAGCTGCGATTGAATACGCGATTTTGGCAGCGGCAATGTCTGTTGTTCTTCTTTCATTTGTTGGGGGCAGTGATGGCAAGTTGACCAAAGCCATTGTAGGTGCCTATGAGACAGTGATCGAATCACTGGAGCAAACTCAGGATTCTGGTAACTAAACCGACAAGGCTGAAGGAATAATCATGACGGCTAAGCGATTGATGATGTTGTCTATCTTACTGTCTAGCGTAGGCATAGGATTGTTGCTGCTTGGGCAAGATAACTCAGAACATCAGACGAAAGAGCAACCTGAGCAAGTGTTCCAGCGAGTGCTGGTTTCGGGTCAGGATATCGGTGTCGGCGATGTCTACACACCCAATATGTTTCGTTGGCAATCTTTGAGTGAAGAGCAGCTTTCTGATTACGTCGACTACGTGACGGAAGATGAGATCACTTCCATTAACCTAGCGAGTGGTATTGCACATATTGCAATTAAGCAAGGGCAAGTTATCGCTGCGGCTGACTTGATACCACCACAGGGCGGGGCTTCACTGGCCTTGAAAGTCAGAGCTGGGTATAGAGCGGTATCGGTGCCTGTTGATCAGGTAACTGCAAATTCTGGCTTTGTTCAACCGGGTGATAAGGTCGATATTTTACTGCTGGGTTCTAAGGTCAGCGAGTTGAAGAAGTACGATAATGTGGTTGAAGGCCTTTACGTCAGCACTATTGCAACCAACGTTCGTATTCTTGCTTTCAATAATCTCTCATCATCTGAAGGGTTCCAGGAAAAGCGTCATGACTACGGGGCGAAAATACCGGATAACAGCTCTGTATCACTTGAAGTGACGCCAGAGCAGGCAACACAAATTGTGCTTGCTAACCAGTTAGGCCGCTTGACTCTTTCATTACGTGGTTCGGGTGAAACAGACTTTTCATTACCGCAAAGCCATACCATCACAACGACTCAGCTGAATCCGGAAAGCAAATTGATTGCTCCGGACGTAGACCTGATTCAGTTACGACCAAACAGCGACAAAAACTAACAACTTCAGGACGAAACAATGAACACATTACTGCGCTGGTGGAGCTTGTTGCTGCTTCCCGGTTGGCTTTTTGCGCTTCCAACATGGGCAAATGCCCTCGAAGTGAACATAAATGAAGCGAAAATGATTCGCCTGTCAGAAAAGGCAAAGTCGATTTTTATTTCCAATACACACATCGCGGACTACCAACCTATGACCAATACCAAAATCATGGTGTTTGGTATGCAGGCTGGCACTGCCACGATCACCGTTCTTAATGAGCAGGAACGAGTGATTTACAGCAACAAAATTCGCGTGGTCCATGATACTCAGGAATTGGATGAACTAATCAAAGCCCAGTTCCCTGATGCTTCTGTGAATTCTGAGTCACTCGGTGGCAAGCTGTGGCTTAAAGGGTCTGTACCGACTCCGGCAATGGCGCACAGTATCGTTAATGTGGCGAAAGGGTATTTGTCTCCGATCGTCGCTCCGCAAGAGAGCAATAACAATGACTCTTCAAAAAGCAGTAATTCATCGGAGAGTAACTCTGAAAACCAGCAAAACTCGAATGGTGACGAGCTGATTAACCAGTTGGTCGTGACGATGCCAACGCAAGTCAACATCCGTATTCGAATTGCAGAAGTTTCACGCAATGTATCGAATAAACTCGGCATTAAGTGGGGCTCTCTGGTCACCAATGGCAGCACCGTTGAGAATACGGTCGGTAGCTTTCTTTACAATAAACCTTGGGATGTAAGTAGTTGGGGCAAACCTAACCTAAGTGCCTTGGTTGATGCGCTGGCTTCTACTGGTGATATGTCGATTCTGGCAGAGCCAAACCTGACCGCAATGTCTGGTGAAGAAGCCAACTTCCTAGTTGGTGGCGAAGTGCCAATTCCTCTGATTCAAGGGGACACTGCGACGGTTGAGTACAAACCATTTGGTGTCAATCTGAACTTCAAACCTGTTGTGCTTGGCCCAGATAGAATCAGCTTAAAGGTTGAGCCTGAGGTCAGCAGTGTGTCTGTTGATAATCAAGCGGTTTTAAATGGCAATGTGCTGCCTTCCTTCACGTCACGTAGAGCGTCAACAACGATTGAACTGGCTAGCGGGCAGAGCTTTGCACTTGGCGGTTTACTGCAAAGCAGCGAAATTGAGCAGCTGCAAAAACTGCCGGGTATGGGGGATATTCCAATTCTAGGTGGCCTTTTCCGTTCTAACGAGTATCAACGCCGTGAAACAGAACTGATCATTATCGCGACCGCTTACCTTGTCGAGCCAACACGAAGCGATAACTTGCCGATTCCTACCGATGCTCTGATTCCACAAAGCGATCTGGAGAGACTGCTGGCGCTGCCTGACGAGGATTTCGTCGGAACCAGTGGCAAAGCAACTTACACCGACAACCGCAAGCCTCGTTTACTGGGCGACAACGGATTTTACTACTGAGGTGCGCATGAAATTACAATCGTTACTTTTGCCTGTTTTGCTCGTCCTGAGTGGCTGTGCTTCTGATCAAATAGCGCGTCAGCCTGCCATTGATGTGGTCTCCGTAACTAATAAGCTTACTCTTGCGGTCGAAAAGCAGTCGCTCACTCCGCAGCAGCAACAGGATATCCGTTCGTTCATCGTTCAGCGCGGAAACCCTTATAGCCTAAGAGTGAAATTGGTGAGCTATTCACCTAAAGGGCAGTCTCAGATTAAGCCTATTTCAAACCTATTGCTCGGACAGGGACTCGCCAAGCACCAGATCATGATGGCACGCGCGACCGGAACTCAATCTGGTGATGTGCAGGTCATCGTTGAGTCGTTTCGTGCCAAAGTGCCTGGATGTGGCACTGATAAATCACAGCCGGTCATCTTCAACCAATATAAAACGCATCAGGCATACGGGTGCAGTAATGCTGCGGCTTTAGCGCAAATGGTCGCTAACCCGAAGGATTTGGTTGTGGGTGAAAAGCTCGGTCCAACGAATGGGGCAAAAGCCGTCGCGGCCATTGATGCTTATGTTGCTCCAGCAAGCACCAATGAAAATAGTCAGGATAACGGCTCGGTGATTTCGATTAATACGGGGGGCAACTAATAGTGAAAAATCAGAACCTTTCAGTATTGGTGGCAAGTTCTCCGGTGCTGGACAGCTACCATCTAAGCCTTGCATTTGCAGAGCAAGGGATCACTCAGCTTACCCAGGTTTCTTTAGAGCGTGAGCAGATCATTAAGCAGGCATTGATCCATAACCACAGCGTTATTGCGCTAGATGTGATTGGTTTGTCAATTGAAGATGCTCAAAGCCTCGTGAGTAATCTAG
Source organism: Vibrio sp. RE88 (assembly GCF_013113835.1). GTDB lineage: Bacteria > Pseudomonadota > Gammaproteobacteria > Enterobacterales > Vibrionaceae > Vibrio. The sequence continues at coordinate 539,198 of NZ_VTYQ01000001.1, forward strand.
TTCATCGTACAGGCTGCAAGGTCATCGCAATTGGTGATGATGAGAAGATCGCTTACTACCGCAGTTTGCTATCGGCTGGAGCTCTCGAATATTTGGTGAATCCTATTACACCGGATGCGTTAGCGTCTCTCGATTTTGGCCACCATCACAATGGAAACCAAAGTGGGAAACGTATCTCTGTGGTGGGTACTAAAGGTGGCGTTGGCACTTCCACTGTCGTTGCGAATCTCGCGCGAATGATGAACAGCCGTGGCCAGTCGACAGCAGTGGCTGACCTTGATTTTGCCTCAGGGGATCTGGACTTACACTTCGATGTTCAAGGGAATACTGCTTTGGTTGAAATGTTGCAGTACCCAGAGCGCCTTGAGCCAGTAGTCTTTGAACGAAGTGGCATTACGGTTCAGCCAGACTTAACCTTGTTCACTGGCTATTTACCTTTGGATACTGACCCGTTTTGGCCGGACAAAAACGCGTTAGAACATTTCAGCAAATACTGTCTGGAGCACGCCGATAATCTCATCTTTGATATTCCCTCGTTCTCTCTAAGAGATCAGGTCGGTATGAGCGTGCTAAAAAGTGCAGATGTGCGCGTTATTGTCGTTGAGCCAACCTTGTCGTCAATTCGTAATGCTGGGCAAATCTTTAGCTTCCTTTCTGCTGGGGCAGAGGCTGGCCTCGCTAAGGAAAACCTTCTAGTCGTCAATCACACCAAATCGAACAAAGCTTCCTTGATTGCATTGAATGACGTTCACCGTGCACTGGGGGTTGATATTGATGTTTCAGTGCCTTTTGCACCGAATCACTTCTTAGCTAAAGAGTCGTTGGGGCAGTCTGCGATCAAAGGGAATCGAAAGGTCAGCCAAGCGTTTTCTGACTTAGCGGATAAAGTTGAAGGCACACAGCAATCACGCTCATTCAGATTCTGGAAGCGAGGGGCGTAATGTTTAAGTCGACAAGAGCGAAAGAGCCATTAGCGATAAATCACGCACACAGTGCCGTAGCCGCGCAATCGGATCCTATTCGTGAACATTATCATCTGATCCACTCGCAGGTGGTGAATGCGATTGAAGCCAGCGTTGTCATCAAGCTGAGTCCTCAGGAATTAGAATCGAGGATTTTACTGCTGGTGACGGACGTGGTTGCGACTCATCAGCTGCCGCTTGGCAATCGTGAAGTCGCGCTAGTAGTCAAACAGCTGGTGGATGAGCTATTGGGTTTGGGACCACTGCAACCATTGATCGATGATCCTATGGTTAGTGACATCATGGTGAATGGACCCAATGAGGTTTACATCGAGAAGTTGGGTAAATTGCAAAAGACGTCGGTCGAGTTTCGCAGCGAAGAGCAACTGCTCAACTTAGCCCGTCGAATCGTCAGCAAAGTTGGTCGTCGAATTGATGAAAGTTCACCCCTGGTTGATGCGCGTTTAGAAGATGGCAGCAGGGTCAATGTCATGATCCCTCCGCTTGCATTGGATGGCACGTGTATTTCAATTCGTAAATTCAATCAGGAAAAGCTGTCTCTCAATCAGATGGCTCAAAATGGCGCCATGTCAGACAGTATGGTGCGCTTACTGGATATCATTGTTCGTTGTCGGTTGAATGTTTTGATTGCGGGTGGAACAGGTGCAGGTAAAACAACGCTGCTCAATGCGATGTCATTCAGTATTTCGCCTCATGAGCGGATTATCACCATTGAAGATGCCGCAGAACTTCAGCTTCAACAGCCGCACGTGGTTCGAGCTGAAACCCGACCTGCAAACGCAGAAGGGCTCGCTGCTGTCAGTCAGCGAGAGCTGGTTAAGAATGCGTTAAGGATGCGTCCTGATCGCATCATCCTCGGAGAGGTGCGTGGTGACGAAGCCTTTGAAATGATGCAGGCCATGAACACTGGCCACGAAGGTTCTTTGTCGACCTTACACGCGAACTCTTCGTTAGATGCATTGGTTCGAATTGAAAACATGCTGATGATGGCGCAATCCACTTTGCCATTGTTTGCGTTGCGTCGACAAGTGGCTGATACGATTGATGTGGTGGTTCAGGTTGAGAGAATGCGTGATGGCAAGCGTCGTGTCGTTGCTATCACAGAGGTTATCGGCTTGGAAGGTGAGCAGTATGTCACCAATGATCTCTACCGCTTTGAGGTTCAGGGAGAAGATCATCAGGGTCAACTGCTAGGCAAGTACATGAGTGCCAGAAGCTTGCCTGCTTTTGCATCCAAAGCGCAATATTACCAACTTGATAGCCAATTACGTTCGGCCATGGAGCTCGACTTATGATCCTTGCTCTGGTCGTGATTTGGTGCCTGACCGTAGCGGTTTCTCTTCATTACTACAGCCAGCGTCGTAATGTGAAGCGACGTTTGTCGAAGTACGTCCCTGATGCGGGCACGAGTCATTTAAGCTCGATTGTCAAATCGCACCAGTCTGGCGGGAGAGTGCGCGAGTTCTTGTATCGTACTGATGCCTTGTTGCCAAGTCAGGACAAGCTACTGCTTGCTTTGTCAGCATTCGCTTTACCGCTTGGCACGATATTCTGGTTGCAAGCACTGGCATGGTATTGGCAAACCGCTGTTGTTTTAGTGTGTTTTGGTGTCTTGTTCTGCACGCTGTTTGTTGTGCGTCGTAAAAAGCAAATTGAAGAGTTTGATACCAATATCGTTCAGGTGTTGGGTCTTGTTAGTCGCGCGGTGTCCGCCGGACTTTCTGTTCCTCAAGCCATCGAACAAGTGGCGAACTCTCAAACAGGGTTATTAGGGCGGGAATTTGCGCTTATTACAGACAATTTGGCGTTAGGTATTTCGCTGCGTCAAACACTTGATGAAGCCTGTACTCGCCTCCCTTACCGTACTTTTCGTTATTTTTCCGTCGCTCTGATTCTTAATCAGAGTAACGGTGGCCAGTTGAGGGAGATCCTCCACAATCTGAGCCGCACCATGCATGACAATCGAGCCATGCTCAAGAAAGTAAAAAGTATGACCGCGGAACCGAGAATGACGGCAAAATTTCTCTCATTGCTGCCTTTGTTGCTGGTGGCCGTTGTTGCGTGGATTGATGTGTCATTGTTCGAGTTACTGGTCTACACCGAAAGCGGTCAGTCGATTTTGATTTATTGTGCAGCCAGTATTGCTTTTGGCGGCTTCACGCTCCATTCGCTGACAAAAAATAGGAAGTTCTCATGATATCTATGATTGCGACCTTACTGATTGTGGTGGGCGTCATTAGCTCCGTGATTTGCTTTCAGCTTGCGCGTCAGCAAGACGTCATCCATCGCCGCTTAAAACAGGTCAGTATTTCGACACTGCATACTCGCTCACTAGGCGAAAAATGGCGATGGAAGTCGAACCCTGCTCGTCAAAAGCAATTAGCATTACTTGGCTTTAGCCAAAATCATGCAGAAACCCAGTTTGTATTGATTCGCTTTGTCTTGATGCTTTGCGGCGCTGGCTTGTGGCATTTTGGCCGCTCTTTAGATTGGTCGGCAGCGGATATTGCTCAGGATATAGCGGTGGCAATCGCTTGTGGTATTGCAGTTGATCGACTGCTCGAATGGCGTGTTAACCAGATTCGTCAGGAAATCTCCAAAGTGTCACCCGATGCACTTGATCTTATGGTGGTCTGCGTCGCTTCTGGACTGACACTGGAAAACACTTTCCGTGTTGTTGGTGAAGAAATGACGTCAGTTTCTCCGGCCTTAGCCCGAGAATGGGCACTGACTGCAACGGAAATGTCAGTGCTGGATTCTCCGCAGCAAGCTTTGCTCAATCTGGATCAGAGATTGGAATTGCCAGATATCAACAACATGGTTGTGACTATGTCTCAAGCGCTTCAGTTTGGTACGCCTCTCTCGCAGGCATTGAGCCTGATTGCGTCTGATAGTCGTCAATACCAGTTGCTCGATCTCGAAGAATGGGTAGGAAAAATTCCAGCCAAAATGTCTTTCCCGCTTGTGGTGTTCATCATGCTTCCAGTGGTGGTCATGATTGTCGCCCCTGTGGTTCTCAGCTTGTTTAATACCTTGGACACATTATGATTAAACCATTTCTCTCAGCCTGCTTTTGTCTATTGGTTTTTGGTTGTCAGTCTACAGACAGTCAGGTTGAGCAATCCGATTTTCAACTAGCTGAAACCGCACTGACAAACGGCCATGCGGATAATGCGCTTAGCATCTATAAGCAGAAACTGGAGATGACTCCAGATGATCCCCAGCTATTGTTTCTGGCGGGTAGTGCCAGTAATCAAGCCGCTCGTTACGATGAGGCGCTGCATTATCTCAAAAAGGGCAGTGCACTTAAGCCCTCCCCACAGTTTGATCGTGAATTAGGTCGCGCGCACTTAGCATTAGGAAATGTTCGTTTAGCGACGGAATCACTGCGCAGAGCGGTGGAAGGAAACGATAAAGACGAAGTGGCGCTAAACAGTCTTGGTGTGAGTTACTCACTGCAAAAAAACTATACGGCTGCTCGTGATACATTTCAGCAGGCGATTAACATTAGGCCGGACAGTTTAGAGTACCGAAACAACCTCGCGTTGAGCTGGATGCTAGATGGTCAGCCAGATCAAAGTATTCGGATTCTTTACCCAATTTACCAACGTGGTGAAGCGACAACTAAGCTGCGGCTTAATCTAGCATTATCTTATGCGTTGCAAGGTGAGGTCGATGCTGCACGAACGATCGCGATGGGCGATCTGACCAAAGCGGAGCTAGAGAACAACTTAGCGTATTACCAGCATCTTGCTGAGCTGGGAGCTAGCACATGGTGATGAAGCGTCATTCTGGGAGCCAGACGATAGAGTTTGCAATGGTAATTGTTCCCCTGATGATTGTGCTACTGGCGGCATTTGAATTTGCTCGCCTGATGTGGGTCACCATGATCTTTGAATCTGCCGTCAATGCTGCGGTTAGGGATGTAAGAACGCTGCCACCTTCCACGACTTTAGACAGTCAAATTCGAGATCGCATCGCCTCGTTTCCATTGCTCGATCTAGAGAAGATCGACATTGACCCTCCACGTTATAGCGATAGCGTTCAATCTTTAGCTTTGGGGAGAACGACCACTTCTCTAACTGCGGTGATGGCCGAGTACCACATTCGATACCGTTTTACCTTTTTATTGGTACCAGCCCTGTCTGAAACGTTTCCTTCAGTGGCGTCTTTAAGTCGAACCGTATTGGTGAGTCATGATGCGTAGTGTTTCAAAACAAAATGGCGCAACCGTGATTGAGTTTCCGTTTGTTGTGCTCGGAATTCTGACCATCGTTTTGGGGCTGTTCGCAGTGTACAAGCTGCTCTACCTTCAAAGTCGTGTCGATAGTACGGCATATTCGATGGCGAGCGCTGCTGCAAGAGCGTTAGTGCCGCAAGGTAGCGCCAAAGCCTATGACGATGCGAGCGCTAGTCAACTGTTGAGTGTCGCGCAGCGTTCTTTACCCACAGGTTTTGAAGCAGAACATATCGGGCTTGTGCTTGAAATTCGAACCGTGACTGCTGGGCGCACAGAGCTTGTCACCCAAAAAGCAGGCAGTGACTGCGAGGTAGAACAAACGATAGATGCTCTGTCTTTACTCGCCCCAATCAGCCGAAGTTCGATTGCCTCGTTACGTGGTAAGACTGCGAGCCTGTATCAGGTAACTCTTTGTGTCTCCGAGCCGTTGGAGTCGGATAGTGCCATTTTCAATTGGCTGCCGTTACCGCTTCCAACATCCATGCGCAGCCAAGCTACCATGATAGGGAGGCGCTACAGTGCTTAAGCAACACACAGGCTCCGTCTCCTTATCCTTCTTAGCTCTGCTGATTCCTTTGGTGGTGCTGTCTGCTGCGACCATCATGATTGGTTTTCAGGTACAACTGAGCAGCCGTGCGATGCAAGCCGTAGACGCGGCTTCCTTGGCGTGTGCATTTGCCGACTACTCCGATCCTAGCGTTAATCAGGCGTATTTGGAGTATTACCAGCCCAACGTAAAACTGGTGAAAAGCGAGATATACAGTGCTTCAGGCTGCGAGCTGAACATGGGGTATCAGCTGACGGGGCTATTCTCATCATTGAAATTTGCACAGGCCTCGTATTCAGCACAATCCGGTTCAGTAGAGCAAGCGCACGTCAATCAGTCGGCCAGTGTGACCCCAACGGAAATGACTTTAGTGTTGGACATTTCCAGCTCCATGACAGGGTCAATCGACACATTAAAGAGCATCCTTACCCGAGCAATAGAACGCATTGAGCAAGACAATGTACAAATCGATGGAAGGCGAGCGATTAGCATCTCTATCGTGCCTTTTTCTGATGGAGTATCTGCTCGCAATGCCGATTGGTTAGATGACAAAGGCGTCTTTTGTATCGATGGGCTAACCAAAGAATCTGGCGGCTCTGTATTGGTGGATGAAACTGTTCAAAACCTAGACCGAATTCATTCCGAGAAGGCGGTTAGTCATCGTGCACCGGACGAGTTTCTCGCAGATTGCAGTGCCTCTGCCACCCTTGTCCCGCTTACCGACAATATGAGCGAAGTGAAAACAGCAATTAATGCCCTGACGACGACAGGTGGCACCCGCTCGTATCAAGGGGTTATCTGGGGGGCTCGTCAACTGATTCCCAGATGGCGCCATGAATGGGGATACAACCCTTATTCTCTCGCACCTAAGCAAAAGCTGGTTCTGATGACTGACGGGGCTGACAGCGGTTACGTGTTGGATGATCTGATTGACGCTGGCCTTTGTGACCGTTTAGCCAATGAATTTGCTATTGAGCTCAATTTCATTGGTTTCAATGTCCAAGACAGCCGCCTAGCTCAGTTTCAGAGCTGCATCAACGCCGCAAATACAGACGGAATCAAGGGGCAGGTTTTCTCTGCAACCAACACCGAGAAACTCGATGAGTACTTTTCAAAGATATTGGAAGTTCAGTATGACACCACGCTTAACTTCGGACAGAAATAAAACAACAAAATTATGGAGAAAATAATGATTAAACAATTGGTTGTGCTATTCGCCTTATGCGCTTCTTTCTCGGCATCTGCGTTTAAAGAAGGAGACACCATCACAGATTCAGCGTCAACGGGACTCAAGCTGGATCAAAGTCAGTTAACGATAGTGGATTTCTTTGCGGAGTGGTGTGTGTCATGTCGCCATGAGCTGCCATTGGTTAATCAGCTCTATAGTGAGTTAGAAGGTACTGGCGTGACGGTTGTCGGTGTGGATGTCGATGAAGAGGTCGAAGTTGGCCTTGAGTTTCAAAAATCGCTGGGTTTGACCTTTCCTGTCGTCAACGATCCAAAGCAACAGTTGATCGCCGAGTTCAAGCCGATTGGTATGCCAGCGCTCTACTACATCTATCAGGGCCAAGTACTCAAAGTTCGGTTTGGTGCCATCAATGATATCCGTAACGTTATTCTCACTGATCTGGCTGATATGGGAGTGCAGCTATGAAGCCAGTCGTTCTTGTATTTGCCCTCTGCTTTCCGGTGCTGAGCGTTGCTGCACCCAAAGTGGATTTAAGTCAGTTAGGGAAAAAGCCTTCCCAAGCTACGGAAACATCTGTCAGTGGTTCCAGCATTGAAGAAGAGGTGATTTCTGGTCAGGTCTACACCAGTGGCAGTTCTGAAATTGGTGCTCGTCGCAACGTTGAATTAGTCAAACCTCAGGCTAAAGATTTAACGCTGAATAAGCCAAAAGCCGTCGCAAATGAAAAGTCGGCACTGGCTTTTGTCGACGAAGCATTGGGTATTGAACCTGTTAAGCCGTGGGAAAAAGGAACACTGGCTAAGAAAGAGATGAAACCCGGAGGGCCGGTGCCTGAGTTCGACTTATTTTCGGAGAAAGTCTTCTCATACAAGCAAGGTTCAGTGGGTGGCAGTGGCGTCGGTGGCGGCGGCTGTGGTTGTAACTAAATACTAAAAATAAATCAGAATGAAAAAACTACCTTTAACGCTGCTGAGCGCAGCGGCAGTGGCGAATAGTGCGCTGGCAGAAGACCATATCTCTGTTCACTATCTAAATTACGAAGAGTACGACGATAAAGTGGAAGCAGGCGACAGCGTTGTTTCTATCGAAAAGAGTTTTGGTCTCGATTGGACCATCAATCTTGAATTGGGCTACGATACCGTTTCTGGTGCGTCACCGTCTTGGGGGCCAACTACGCCAATTGGCAGTGCAGCGGATGCGGTTAACCGTGCGACGAAAACTCAACAGGCTCAAAATATGACGGATCAGGTGATCCGTGCTGGCTACGATCCCCACAGCAGTGGCTACAAAATTCAGAAATATGAGCTGGAAGATACCCGTAAATCGATCAATGGCAGTGCGACTTACCGGGACGAGCTGCGTAACGAGTGGACTTTCGGCGCTAACTTTTCCAAAGAAGAGGATTACCGCAGTATTGGTTTAAATGGTAAAGGACTAATTTACGCCGATGCACAGAAAAACCGCTCGTACAGTTTAGGGTTTTCTACCCTGTTTGATGAAACGATGACGTTTGGCAAATATCAAACCTCGACCAATCCACAATCTTGGGAAGACATCTTTACGGGGAATGTTGAGGCAGGACTTTCACAAACATTCTCGCCAAATTACTACATGGTCTTTACCGGCTATGCGGGTTATCGTTCTGGCTATCTTAGCAATCACTATCTGACGGTGTTGCGTGAGGTGGATATTGATGGCGATGGTTCGATCGGTACTGACGAAGTCTTTCTTGGTCAGGATTCACGCCCGGACACTCGTTTGTCAGGTGGCGTGAATATTCAGGCGTTCTGGTCAATGTCCGAGAATCTAGTGGTTCGTCCTCGTTACAAATGGTTCCAAGACGACTGGGGCGTAGCTTCTCATCAGCTTGGTGGCAAACTCTCTTGGACAGTCAACAGTTGGCTAACGTTAGCTCCGGGTTACTTCTGGTATACCCAAAGTGCTGCTGATTTCTACCGTGACCCTAATGGCAGTGATCCTACTTTTGCTTCATCGGGCTATGCGACCTCTGATTTACGTCTTGGTGATTTTACGGCCAATGCGTATGAATTAGGTGCAAGCTTTAAAGTACACAAGAAACTGCGCTTCAATCTGCTTGGCGCTTATTACGAGCAGTCCAATGGTTTTGAAGCTCAGTGGTGGGCAGTAGGGGCAACCTATGAGTTTTAATCCGCCGTTTGTTCACCGATTTCAGGCGATGACGGTTCCTTGTGAAGTTCAGTTGTATCACTCAGAGAAAGCCGCAGATATCGTGGCTTTAATTGAGTCTAATACTCTGAGATTAGAGCAGAAATTTAACTTTTATGATTCTCAATCTTGGCTCAATCAGCAAGTGAATCAACGTCAATCATCATCTGTGGCCTTGGATGATGAAAGCTACGCTGTGTTTGAAGTTTTGAGGCGCTTGGTTGACGGCACGAAAGGAGTGTTTGACCCTACGGTCGGTACTGTGAAGTCAATGATGGCCAGCACGCCTCAATTGGACAGAAGTGCGGCTTATGAAGGTGCTAAAGCGTTTATGGGTGTTGATGCTTGGTCTCTATCAGATAAAACGCTCTCTGTCCCTCACGCAGAGACTCAATTTGACTTGGGTGGTGTGATTAAAGAGTTTGCGGTCGATCAGGCGGTGATGATCGCAGAGAAATTTGGTGTTTCCTCTGCGCTGGTGAATTTTGGTGGAGACATTCGAGCGCTTGGCACTAAGCCAGATGGTTCATCTTTCAATGTGGCGGTGCTTAATCCGAAGAATAAGCATGAGCCATTTTTCTCATTGCCACTGGCTGATGCCGCTTTGACGACATCCGCTCATTACGAGCGAAGCTTCCAATTTGGCGATGAGGAAAGCTCACACATATTGTCGCAACGCGGGACACATCCCCAAGTGCTCTCTGTCAGCGTTTTAGCTCCAACGACACTGGAAGCGGGCGCCCTCAGTACGGCATTGACATTAGAGCCGACTTTACCAGTCCCTGAACAAGTCGGCGTTGTATTTATCGACGATCAATTAGCTATTCATCAAGACACGGAGTTTGTAGCGTGATCAGAATTTTCATCCTGCCATTATTACTGTTTATCTCTGCCTTTACGTCCGCGCAGGATCCTGACTTTTTGCCTGTCGAAGAGGCATTTCCTTATCAGTGGTCGGTCGGTGAACAAGGTGTGCAGATCCATTTCGCGACTCAGCCTGAATATTATCTCTATAAAGGCCGATTTAAGTTTTCAGCAGATAGCAGCGTCGAGTTGAATGACCCTCAATTTTCTTCACCGGGAAAACAGAAACAAGACAAATACTTTGGCGAAGTCGTCGTTTTCGATAAGCCAGTAACCGTGCTGGTACCTTATGGTGGCGAAGGTCAACTAAAGGTCCGTTATCAAGGTTGCTCAGAAAAAGGTCTGTGCTATTTACCTCAGACGATCAAACTCGACTTGCCCGCCAATACACTGAATGACAGCAGCCCCTCAATTTGGGATAAAGTTGGCGGTTTGGCGGAAGACACGGCGGGCCTGTCTGAGCTCTTAGGCAGTGCGTCCAAAACTCAGGCTCTCCTCATCTTTTTCCTACTTGGGTTAGGGCTGTCACTGACACCTTGTGTGTTGCCCATGGTGCCTATTTTGTCGAGCATCATTGGTGGTGACGCAAAAATGACAGGCCGAAAAGGTCTAGTTTTGTCGACGTCCTATGTATTGGGTATGGCTTCCAGTTATGCACTAACGGGGATCTTAGTCACGACGTTGGCTAAAGGCGTTAACCTGCAAGCGGCGATGCAGCAGCCTTGGCTGCTATCGATATTTGCTATGGTGTTTGTCCTGCTTGCTTTAGCGATGTTTGGCTTTTACGAGCTGCAATTACCAGCATCCATTCAACAGAAGCTAAATGCAAGCTCAGACAAACTAGGCGGCGGTAAAGTGGCGAGTGTGTTTGTGATGGGCGCGGTGTCGGCTCTGGTGGTGTCACCTTGCGTGAGTGCGCCATTGGCTGGGGCGTTACTCTATGTTTCCACCACGCAAGATTGGGTCTTGGGTGGCGTCACCCTGTTTGTGATGGCTCTGGGTATGGGTGTGCCACTGATTCTGATTGGCATGAGTGGCGGTAAATTGCTCCCCAAAAGCGGCCCTTGGATGATTGCCGTAAAGCAACTGTTCGGTGTGTTGCTGCTGGCGGTCGCGATTGTGTTGTTGAGCCGTTTTATTCCAAGTTGGCTGACGATGCTCTTGTGGGCGGTACTTGCCATTGGAAGCGGTATTCATTTTGGTGCGCTGGACTCAGCGCAACCAGGTTGGGCGAGGACCCGTAAACTGGCCGCATTTATGTCTCTGTTCTATGGATTGATTCTATTTGTCGGCATGTTGACAGGATCAAACGATCCTCTTAAACCACTTAATGTTGCGCAGGTTTCATCAGACAAACCGTCCACAGTTTTACCATTTGAGAAAGTCAGCTCTGTTGAAGTCTTGGATCAACAATTAGCATTGGCGAAGCAGCAAGGTAAACCGGTACTGATTGACCTTTATGCCGACTGGTGTGTCTCGTGTAAGGTCATTGAGAAAGAAGTGTTTGGCCATGAATCTGTACAAAAGCAGTTTGCTGACTGGAATACGATCAAGTTTGATGTCACAGAGAGTACCCCTGAGCAGATGGCGTGGCTGGCAGAGCGCAATGTGTTTGGTCCACCGGCGGTATTTTTCTTTGATACTAAAGGAGCGGAAATTGCTCAGCAGAGAATTGTCGGGGCCACAGGGCTTGAGCATTTTCAATCTGTGATGACCCAATTGCAGTAATTAACAGAAGGCGGCATTTATGTCGCCTTTATCTTATGCACGTTAGGAACGTGCTAGCCAAGACATTGCTGTCGAATCTGGCTACTATACTTATGGGCAAAGAATAACCAATCAGGCAATGATGGCACATGGAAGGCGTCGTAGATCTTAATCGTTGGCAAAAAGAACACATCAGAACGCAGCAAGAGTTACTTCATCTCTATGCTGAAGTCCGAGCTTTTTATTTGAGTGAGCCATTTTCTGGCTACAACGTGCGGATGAAAAGGCTAAAGATCCTCAAGCAAGCTTTACTTGAAAACAAGGAAGAGTTGGTTGAGGCTCTGCAAAAGGACTATGGTGCACGCAGCCGTTTCGACAGCATGATTTGCGATATCCTACCCGCGGTCTCTCACATCAATTACACCATCAAGCATCTAAAAAAGTGGATGAAACCAAGTCGACGTAAAGCGGGCTTGTTGCTGTCTCCTTCTTCAATCACAGTCGAGTATCAACCACTAGGTGTGGTCGGAGTTATTGTCCCTTGGAACTTTCCAATCGTGTTGAGCATTGCGCCTATCGTGACGGCGATTGCGGCGGGAAACCGAGTCATGGTTAAGCTGAGTGAGCATACTCATCATACCAATCAGGTACTCAGCCAGATCTTGTCTTGCTTAGACCGACACATTTACCCCATTGAGGGCGAAGCGGATATCGCCAGCTATTTTTCTCAGCTCCCCTTTGATCATCTTATCTTTACGGGGTCGACGCCAGTAGGGAGGTTAGTCGCTCAGGCTGCGGCGAAAAACCTTACCCCTGTGACGTTGGAGCTCGGTGGTAAGTCGCCAGTCGTGATTGATAATGACATTGATCTTCGCGCAGCGGTTGATGCCGTGTTACTTGGCAAATCAGTCAATGCCGGGCAAATTTGTGTTGCACCAGACTATGTTCTGCTGCCCCAAGGAAAAGAGCTGTTATTCATCAACCTCTATCTGAAACGTTATAAGGCACTGTATATAGAAGGCGATAAAGCGCCAACGGTAACCCACATCATCAACGAACGGCAGTTTGATCGTCTTCACACGATGTTAGCGGATGCAAAAGACCACGGTGCCGGTATTTATACCATAGAGGACGTGACGTTGGATGGGCGCCAGATGTTGCCGCATTTGATTACGGGGGTTACAGAAAATATGCAGGTGATGCAGGAAGAGATATTCGGCCCACTGCTACCCGTGATTGGCTATCGTCATCTGAATGAAGCGCTCAATTACATTAACGTTAAACCACGACCGCTGGCTTTGTATCTGATGTCGACAGATCGCATCCTTCAGAGACAAATCATCGAGCAGACCCACAGTGGCGGTGTTGCGATTAACGATACTCTGTTACATGTGGCGGCTGAAGATGCACCGTTTGGCGGGATAGGAGAATCTGGCATTGGTCACTATCATGGCTTCGAAGGTTTTCAGACTTTCTCTAAAGCAAAAACCGTTTTGAGTTCCCCAGCTTGGCTGCCAAGAAGCCGGATTCTTTTGCGCTTCAGAAATTTGGCTGAAAAAGTCTTAGGACGACTATTTATCCGCTAAGCGAGTATCGAAGTAGTGCTTCACAAAGCTGATGAATTCTCGTAGCCGTTTAGGCTGAAAACGATCTCTATGATAGATGGCCGAAAAATCAACGCTCGGAATTCCCCAGTGGTCAAATACTTCGACCAGTTCTCCTTGTGCTAATTCTTCTTCACAGTAAATTATCGGTACACGTATGATGCCGTTGCCATTGAGCGCGCCTTTTACCAACACACGGCCATTTTTGCACTGCATGCGGCCATTGACTAACACATCGTAGTGTTGCGCATCCGCTTTACTTTCAAAGCTCCACCTTTTGACTGAACCCGTTAAACAATGATGCTGAGTGAGCTCTTTAGGGTGATTAGGCTGACCATATCTTTTTAGGTAGTCAGGGCTGGCCAGAGTCCCCATTTTGATATCAAGTAGCTTTCGGGCGACGAATCCTGAGTCTTCAAGTTTGCCCATGCGAAAGGCAATATCGAAGTCATCTTCAATCAAATCCACTCGATGACTGCTGAAGTCTAGATTGATGCTGACATCGGGGTGCACATGCATAAACTCCGTCGCAGTTTGAGCAATTAGCTCCTCCCCGAGATAGCCGCCCACGCAATTAATCTTTATTTCGCCTTGTACCTTTTCTACGTCATCCACGGCAGCCAATAACGCCTGATCAATATTATGCAGTGCTTTCTCGCATTGCTGATAAAAGGCTTTCCCTGCTTCAGTGAGCTTGAGTGTTCGGGTGGTTCGGATCAGTAGTGTTACGCCCATTTGATTTTCAAGGCTGCTTATCTGGCGTGATACATGAGAGCGCGACACATCCAGCGCTTCTGCAGCTTTAGTAAAGTTCCCCAATTGTGCGATGAGGACAAAAGAGCGGATGTCAGCGAGATTAATCTGGTTGAGCACAGTAGATATCCAATCAAATCTAATTTTGTTTATTGTTGCACTACAGCAACAGTGTTTCAACTGGAGTGATATATATCAACAAAAACGATTTACGTAATATACCTCCATCGCGGCGAAACAGAGCTGCTACTAAACAACTACAGAGGAAATAAAGATGAAAAAACTAATCGTAATCACAGGTGCAAGTTCTGGTATTGGTGAAGCAATTGCTCGTCGTCTAAGCAACGAAGGTCATCCTCTGCTTCTGCTTGCTCGTCGTGTTGAGCGTCTTGAAGCACTAGACCTGCCAAACACTTTATGTGAAAAAGTAGACGTGACAGACAAAGCGTCATTTGAAGCAGCGATTGCAAAAGCAGAGGCGCAATTTGGCCCGGTTGATGGCTTAGTGAACAACGCTGGCGTTATGTTGTTAGGTCAGATTGATACTCAGGACGCGAGTGAATGGAAACGCATGTTTGATGTCAACGTACTTGGCTTACTGAATGGTATGCAATCTGTACTGGCACCTATGATGGAGCGCAACAGCGGCACGATTATCAATGTCAGCTCTATTGCGGGTAAGAAAACGTTCCCGAATCATGCAGCATACTGCGGTACTAAATTTGCCGTTCACGCCATTTCTGAAAATGTACGTGAAGAAGTAGCCGCGTCAAATGTACGTGTGACGACGATTGCTCCGGGTGCAGTAGAGACTGAACTGCTGTCTCACACGACTTCTCAGGAAATCAAAGATGGCTATGACGACTGGAAAGTGGACATGGGTGGTGTCTTGGCAGCAGATGATGTCGCTCGTGCGGTCGAGTTTGCTTACAACCAACCTCAAAACGTGTGTATTCGTGAGATTGCGCTAGCGCCAACTAAGCAACAGCCATAATCACTTTATGATTCAAATTAGGTCAGCAAATGCTGGCCTTTTTTGTATCTGATGAATTAATTGTGTACTCGTGGCTAAGGTGTGATGAGCTAGTCAAAAACCTTCATCTGTCCATGGTTATTCTGCGGTTAATGATAATATTCGATTTTATAAATTATCTGTTTTTGGAATGGTTGATGTACGGAATTCTGCTTGCTCTGCATTTACTTGCCGCGACAATTTGGACTGGCGGGCACATTGTGCTGTCAGTAGTTATTCTTCCTAGTGTGCTTAAAAACCGTTCGCCGCAAGAGTTGATTAAGTTTGAATCCGTGTACGAAAAAATCGGTATGCCTGCTTTGATCATTCAGGTCATTACTGGTCTGATGCTGGCGTATCGAATGCTACCGGATGTGAGTTTATGGTTTGATATGTCAATCCCGCAAGCCCATGGTATTGCTGCCAAGTTGACTTTACTGGCTTTGACGATGATGTTGGCCTTGGATGCTAGATTCAGAGTGATCCCTCGACTATCCCAGTCTAATCTCAACGATATGGCTTGGCATATCGTCGGGGTCACTTTGTTTTCGATTCTGTTTGTATTGGTGGGCGTATCTTTTCGTGTTGGCTGGCTTTATTAACGTGAATCGTCGAAAAAACGCCGACCAAGAGGTCGGCGCTTGTTATTCTAAACTTTGAAGAAGCCTAGCTGCTGTTTTTGTCTTTCAGCCAAAGTAGACAACTCATGACTGGCTGCGGCGGCTTGGGTAATCCCAGTTACGTTTTGGCTCACCAGCTCATAGATGTTACTTAGGTTGTTGTTGACGTCGGATGTGACTTGGCCTTGTTCCTCAGATGCGACGGCGACCTGAGCGTTGATGCTAGTCAGTTCTGAAATAGATGCACTGATGTGACCGAGTGCTTCGCTCACTTTCGTTGCTTGGGTCTGATTTTGTTCGATCATTTCAAGGCTTGAGTTCATGCTGTCATTTGCCACACCAGACTGGCGCTGCAAATCTTCAATGATCACCTGAATCTCTTTGGTCGACTCCTGAGTTCGAGCTGCAAGCATTCGTACTTCATCTGCAACAACGGCAAACCCACGCCCGCTTTCCCCTGCGCGAGCCGCTTCAATCGCTGCATTCAGTGCGAGTAAGTTGGTTTGCTCTGAGATGCTTTCGATCACTTCAATGACCTTGCCAATTTGCTCCGACTGCTCTTTTAGGGAGTTAACCACCCCAGCGGCTTGAGAAAGGTGTTGGGCCATTTTTTCACTCGCGCGGGTATTCTGTTCAAACGTTTCTAAGCTTTCACGCGCCAGTTTATCTGCATTAATGGAAGCGGAATCCGCGTTGTTGGCATTTTGAGTGACTTCCGTGGCGGTGCTTTCCATTTGATTAATCGCGGAGGCGACTTGCTCGACTTCATTTTTCTCTTGATCAGAGTTGGTGCTCGACTGAGTCATGACTGCTGCTAATTCAGTGGAAGCGGAGGCAACATCAACACTGATTCGAACCAGTGAGTCGACCGTATTCTGTAGCTGTCCCACTGTGCTATTGAAATCGCGAGATAGGGCTGAGATTTCATTGTTGCCTTCTTCTTTTACCGAAACCAACAAGTTGCCCTGTGCGAGCTCTTTCATTGCTTGCTGCAACTTCTTAATCGGTGTCACTATGATACCTGCCAGCATCCAGCTGATGGCGAGCGCTGCGGCGAGAACCAATAAAAGACCGACAATGCCGCTGTTCATGACTTTGGAGTGGATGACCTCGTTCGTATGCACTTCATCAAGAGCCAATGTGTTGAGCTTTTTAGATAGCCTATCGATTGCCTGAACCATTTGGTTGCCTGCGGTACGATAGTTGCCTGCGGCGCGCTCATATTTGGTCTCAAATCCCGGTGGTGGGTTGCTGTCGCCGTGGCGAACGTTGAGTAAAGGGATCATCACATTGATGGAGTAGTTCACGTAATGATCGATAGCGGTGTTCATATCAGCAATTTCTTGCTCCAAGCCTTCTACTGTACTGAGAGACCGGAGTAACTGACGGTTTGCCTGTTGCTTGCTTTGCAAATGGGTCGCCAGCTGTTTTACATCTTCAGCGCGAAAAAGGCTGTAGATGGCTTTGATTCGCATACCATAAGTGTTATCGATGATCTGAGTCAGTTCATCTTTATGATTGACGAGATTTTCTGTTGAGACGGTAACTTGATTGAAAGCATTCTTAAGGCTGGTTGTGCTGTAACTTATCCCGACCACGAGTAGTAGCAATGTGAATATGACAGGAACCACTACCTGGAGCTTAATGGAAAGCCCACCGAGTAATTGGCGCATGAATCGTCCTCTTCTATATTGTTAGTGAGTTGTATGTTGTTATTTTTATAATTAGGAGGAATGATTCTAATTTGTCTCAGATATAATTCAATCTGGAAATTAATGATTTTATAAAATTATCCTTAATAAAGTTGGAAATCATTTTCTTTTTAAGTCATAGGTTTATTGCTCTAATGTCGTATTCCGATAGTCGAGTCTTACAGCTTGTTACACCATTGTTTGACCTGTCAGTAATTCCCCATCAAAAATTCCTAGCAAATCTCATCTGTCATACAGGCTTCAACGAAGTGAAACACAACTGTCATATTTGAGTCCTAAAGTGAGCACCGTTCAAGTGAAATACAACGGCAATCATGCCAACTAAGGAAATTGTGATGAAAAAGACAGTTATCGGTGCAATCGCACTTCTAGGCGCAATGGCAGTGACTTCAGTTTCTGCTAAAGAAACTATCTCTGCAGTGGGCTCTAGCAGCGTAACTCCACTGATGGAAGTTTTCTCTGAAACATACATGAAGACAAACTCGAACGTATTTATCGAAGTTCAGGGCCCAGGTTCATCTGCTGGTGTTAAAGCAGCGAAAAACGGTTCTGCTGACCTAGGTATGTCTTCTCGTAACCTGAAAGACTCTGAAAAAGAGCCAGCTCTTAAAGAGCTAACTGTTGCACTAGATGGTATTGCAGTAGTTGTTAACCCTAAGAACGACCTACAAGCACTGACAGCTGAGCAAGTAACGGCTATCTACAAAGGCGACATCACTAACTGGAAAGAAGTGGGTGGTGCTGACAAGCCAATCGTAGCAATCACTCGTGATACTGCGTCTGGTACTCGTGGTGCATTCGAAGACATCATGAAGCTGAAGAAAAAAATCTCTGGTAAGAAAGTATCAGCTATCTCTCAACGCGCTCAGGTTGCAAACGGTAACGGTGCTCTAAAAACTATGGTTGCATCTAACCCATACGCGATTGGTTACATCTCTCTAGGTACTGTTGATAACTCAGTAAACGCACTGCCTATCGATGGTGTTGAAGCAAACGTAGACAACGTGAAGAACGGTTCTTACAAAGTTGCTCGTCCATTCCTTGTTCTTTACAAAGACGGCCAACCTTCTGCTGAAACTCAGAAATTCCTAGACTGGATGGTTTCTACTGAAGCTCAAGCGCTTGTAGACAACAAAGGCTACATCTCAGTTAACTAATTATTGTTAGTAAACACTTTTTAATTGCTCAGCCCACTTTGGGCTGAGCCTTTTCTTGACTTCAAGCGAACTGAGTTCGTGAGAACGGTAAGAATTCTATGACCATCGCAACAAATAGTGACGAGCTTATGAATACTGAAGCGACTCAAGTTTCTAAGCCTGGTTTACGCGTTCAAAAACGTGTGGACTGGAAAGAGCGTATTTTCCATGGCTTATTCCTTACCAGTGCTGTAATTGGCATTGTGTCTCTGGCGGTTATCGCCTATTTCATCGTTAAAGAATCTATTCCAGCCTTCCAAGAAGCCGGTGTGACTGGCATCGTGCTTGGTCAGGACTGGTTGCCGCCAGCGCTATACGGCGTTGCAACAATGATTGTTGCTTCTATCGTGTCGACGTTCGGTGCGGTTATTGTTGGCGTTCCTGTTGGTGTTCTGACGGCGATTTTTATTGCTGAAATCGCACCGAAGCGCTTAGCGGATGTGATTCGTCCAGCCGTTGAGTTGCTGGCGGGTATTCCATCAGTGGTTTATGGTTTCTTTGGACTGGTAATCATTGTTCCTTTGATTCAGAACGTCTTTGATGTTCCGGCAGGTAACACGATTCTAGCGGGTATCATTGTACTGGGTGTGATGATTCTTCCGACCGTTATTACCGTTTCAGAAACCTCAATTCGCGCGGTACCTCGTACTTACAAAGAGGGCTCTTTGGCTCTTGGCGCATCCAAAATCTTTACCATCTTTAAGTTGCTCGTTCCAGCAGCACGTTCCGGCATTATGACGGGTGTTATTCTCGGTATTGGCCGAGCTTTGGGTGAGACGATGGCCATCATCATGGTAATGGGTAATGCCCCTGCGATGCCACAAGGCATCTTAGATTCGGCTCGTACTCTAACGGCAAACATCGCCATTGAAATGTCTTACGCAAGCGGTGTTCACGCTAACGCACTCTACGCAACAGGTGTTGTTCTACTGGTGTTTATCATGATGCTTAACGCAGCATTGCTTTATTTGAATCGCGAGAAAGCGAAGTAAAGCAGGTTAAAGGTGACTATTATGGATCGCGCAAAACTTAAAAAAGCACGCCAGTTTAAAGACAACATCTTTAACGGCTTTATCTGGGCTGCCGCTGCGCTGACGGTTGGCTTTTTGTTCTGGATTATCTGGTACATTTTGTCGAACGGTTTACAGCACGTAGACTGGAACTTCATCACGGACAACTACACTCGTACTGGCGAAGAACACGGTATCTTCCCAATGATTGTAGCGACGGTTTACATGGTAATCGCGTCAATCGCGGTTGCAGCGCCACTGGGTATCATGACGGCAATTTATTTGACCGAATACGCCAAAGTGGGCAGTAAACTCGTAAAAGTTATCCGATTCTGTACTGAATCATTGGCGGGTATCCCGTCGATTATTTTCGGTCTGTTCGGTATGACTTTCTTCGTGGCAATTCTTGGTCTTGGCTTCTCGATTTTATCGGGTGCACTAACACTGAGTATTCTGATTCTGCCAGTTATCATCCGTACTACGGAAGAAGCACTGATGGCAGTACCACAAACGTTTCGTGAAGGCTCATATGGTTTGGGTGCTTCAAAAATCTACACTATCTGGCGTTTGATATTGCCTAGTGCAATGCCAGGTATCTTAACCTCGGTCATTCTAAGTATTGGTCGTGTAATTGGTGAATCGGCTCCTGTATTCCTGACAGCGGGCATGGTGGCACGTATTCCTGACTCGCTTCTCGATTCAGGTCGTACGTTGACCGTTCACCTTTATAAGCTGACTACAGAGCTGTTCACTATTGAAGAGTGGAATCAAGCTTATGGTACAGCAACCGTGCTGATTGTCGTTGTTCTCTTGATCAACATGATCACTAAGTTAATTGCAAGTCGCATCAACACAGCAAGCTACTAACAAGCGACATTACTGATTAAGCACTAACACGAATTTTAGATTTAAGAGATTGAGAACATGAACAAATTTGATATTGAAAACCTAGATCTGTTTTACGGCGAAAACCAAGCCCTGAAATCCATTAACTTACCGATTCCTGTCCGCCAAGTTACTGCGCTAATTGGCCCGTCAGGTTGTGGTAAGTCCACACTACTTCGTTGTCTTAACCGCATGAATGACCTGATTGAAGGCGTGAAGATCACGGGTAAGCTGGATATGGACGGCACAAACATTTACGGCAACATTGATGTTGCTGACCTGCGTATCAAAGTCGGTATGGTTTTCCAAAAGCCAAACCCATTCCCAATGAGCATTTACGAAAACGTGGCGTACGGCCTACGTGCTCAAGGCATCAAGGATAAAAAACACATTGATGACGTAGTTGAGCGCTCTTTGCGTGGTGCTGCGCTTTGGGATGAAGTCAAAGACCGTTTGAAGTCACACGCATTTGGTCTTTCTGGTGGTCAGCAGCAGCGTTTGTGTATCGCTCGTACGATCGCGATGGAACCAGACGTCATCTTGATGGATGAACCAACGTCTGCCCTTGACCCAATTGCGACGCACAAAATTGAAGAGTTGATGGAAGAGCTCAAGAAAAACTACACCATTGTTATCGTGACTCACTCCATGCAGCAAGCTCGTCGTATCTCAGACCGTACGGCTTTCTTCCTGATGGGAGAGCTAGTGGAGCACGATGACACTCAGGTTATCTTTAGCGAACCAAAAGATGACCGCACCAAGGGATACGTAAATGGTGATTTTGGTTAATCACCCAACCGTTTTACTGGCATTATCACTATAACAATAAGCGATGGTACTTTGCCCCTCTTCTAGAGGGGCTTTTTTATGTCTCCATGTTGGGGCTATCGCTAGTGCCTTTTGAGGCTGTAGACGTTGTCGTCACCGCTTTTGGTAGAGAACTTCTTTTGATACATACTCTGATCGGCAATGGAAATCAGTTGGTTAAGGCTGGTGGCGTCGTGTGGATAGGTCGCGATCCCTAAGCTCGTGGAAAGGTACACCTTCTGATTCTGAATGGTAATGCTGTCGTCAAAGCAGCGATTAATGGACTCCGACAGTTGCTTAATGGTGGCTTCATCTGCTGAATTGGTGAGCACGGCGAATTCATCACCACCAATCCGGAATACAGACAGGTTGTGACGGCTCATTAATTCGACCAAACGTGCAGAAACGATCCTCAAAGCGAGGTCACCTGCTTGGTGGCCATGAGAATCATTAATTTTTTTGAAGCCGTTGAGGTCGAGTAAAATCAACGAGAATTCGATCGCCTGCTCAATGTTATCAGTAAGTTGACGCATAAAGGCTAAGCGATTGGGAATGCCTGTCAGAGAGTCGGTCAGTGACGCTTGCTTATGAAATAGCGCTTCTTTATGAATGATATAACTGACGACACCAACACAAGCAAACAATAGCATCATCAAGACAAACTGAGCTTGTGTCAGGGCCTGCGCCAATTTCATTTGAGACTCATAAAGTGGGCTTTTAATGCGGAAATTAGTGTTAACATATTGAATCATGGCCATATATTGTTGCTCAAAGTCGTGACTTAGTTTTAACTCTGGATCGCCACTTTCTTCGAATTGCTCTAATTTGGGCTCTAAAGCTTGGAATTGATGAAAGAGTGAATTAAAAAATGATTGCGCTCCGGGCAAGGAGATAAATGATTCTGTTTCACGGTTATTGATCAGAAGATCAAATCGGCTCCATGTAAGCTCATACTTCAAAATTACGTTATCTATATAGCTATCATCTTTTTCAGCAAGCAGGGTAAGGGATTTTAGCTCGGAAAACTCTTTGGTTAGTTGGAACAAGAACCAAGTAGCTTGATTCTGTTGTTCACTGTAGGAATGGGCGAGATCACGTGTAGCAGAGAGAAAGTACAAGTTTGCCACAATGAGTATCGCGGAGAGAAAGATCAGTAATACTTTCGCTCTAGATAAAACCTGATTAAATCCGCGAACTCTAGTTGGTATTCTCATTGTTCTTTTGATAAATCACTATTTCGTCAATTTGCCACACCATCTGAGAATGAAAAACGGTGTTATCAATCTCAGGATATTTATCTAAATTAAAGACCAGCCAATATGGCCCTTTATTTCGCACTTTCATTTTCTTGCCATTCATCTTGTAAGCGACAATAGGATCATATTTGAGGATGTTTTCTATTGTTGTACTGGCGGCGTAATCATTCAGAGCAATGAATGAAACCGCGAGCGTGTCTTCAATACCAAGCTGCTTCAACAGGTCAGAGACTCTAAAGCCCGTAAATTGATTGGCTTCTGGATACCACGGAAGTTGGGTTGTGAAGGAGGTTGGGGGGTATTGGGAAACCAATTGGTCATAAACCAAAGTCTTAGGCTGTTGGTTTTCCATACGAACGACCAACTCTGCACTGAACAAGGGCGTGCTAAACAGAAGCACAAAGGCGATAACGACACCTCTCATAGAACTTCCTTAAATACGGTAGTTAATTAGTAAGTATTATGTCATTAAGTATATGTTCAGATATTAGTCATGGAAATTAATTTACCAACTAAGTCGGTACACCAGGATTAACCCTTTGAACTAACTGCGTTTAGTCTAAAGATTGAGATGAAGAAGGTGAGTTGGGAGGGACTGCCGAATGGCAACTATCGCGACCGTTTCTTTGGAGTATGTAATGGATCGCGAATAAAAAGCCCGGCATGATGCCGGGCTCCAATATGTGAGTGTGTAAACGAAGAGGGTTAAGCGTTCTGCTTTTGCTTCGCTTTACATACTGCTGCGGTGAAAACAACGTCTGTCGAGCTGTTCAGCGCAGTTTCTGCTGAGTCTTGTACCACACCGATGATAAAGCCTACAGCAACAACCTGCATTGCGATTTCATTCGGGATACCAAACAAACCACAAGCCAATGGGATTAGCAGTAGTGAGCCACCTGCAACACCAGAAGCACCACATGCAGAAACAGCAGCAACGATACTTAGAAGTAGCGCTGTCAGAATATCGACTTCAATGCCCATTGTGTGGACAGCTGCCAGTGTCAGTGTGGTGATCGTGATTGCAGCGCCTGCCATGTTGATGGTCGCGCCTAGCGGGATGGACACAGAGTACGTATCTTCGTCAAGCTTTAGCTTCTCACACAGTGCCATGTTGACTGGGATGTTTGCCGCGCTTGAACGTGTGAAGAAAGCCGTTACGCCACTTTCACGTAGACATTGGAATACTAGTGGGTAAGGGTTTTCACCAGTTTTGACCAAAACAATGATAGGGTTAACGACTAGTGCAATGAACAGCATTGAGCTTAGCAGAACACCTAGGAGCTGCGCGTAACCCGCTAGAGCATCGAAACCCGTTATTGCTAGCGTTGAAGACACGAGGCCGAAAATGCCAAACGGTGCCAGACGGATAATAAAGCGAACAATTTGAGAGACACCGTGGCTCAGATCTTCAAATACGGCTTTAGTTGTGCCTGATGCATGGTGAAGCGCAAGGCCCAAACCAATTGCCCATGCCAGAATACCAATATAGTTAGCGTTCATTAGTGCACTCACTGGGTTATCAACGATCTTGAACAGCAGGGTGTTCATGACTTCGCCGATACCTTGAGGTGGGGTCGCACCTTCAGCACCAGAAACCAGTGTCAATGTGGTCGGGAACATGAAGCTAAGTACGACTGCGGTTAATGCCGCGGTCAGAGTACCGAAAAGATACAGAACCACGATTGGACGCATGTAGGTGTGCTGGTTTTTCTTCTGATTAGCAATCGATGCTGCAACCAGAATAAAAACAAGAATAGGGGCGACGGCCTTCAATGCGCCGACAAATAAACTTCCGAGTAAACCAACACTTTGTGCGTATTCTGGAGATACAGTTGCCAAGCCTACACCGAGAACGATACCGGCTAGGATTTGTAATACCAGATTTCCGCGAGCAAAGCGGGCAAAGATAGAGTTGTGTTGCATAGTTATCCCTGCAATGAATTGTTTTATAAACTTCTAGTAATTTCAGTTATTGATAACTGAGTGGGACAATACTAGCGTGTTGATATAATGTGTCTAGAATTAATTGATTTTTAGCATGATAATTTATTGAAAATGTTAAAATGTGAATATTGTGTTATTTATGTTGTCAGTATTGTACAAAAAAAGGGGCGTTTAGCCCCTTTTAAATTTACAAACTTTGTTTGCGACTTCGACTGGCAGTTTGGATGTTCCTGTACATCTTCGTCTGCTGCTTATAGGAAGCACGGCGTTCAGCTAAAGTAGCACTGTTTCTTTGCTGTTCGCGCATTAACTTCAGATAATTATTCAGCCTTCGCTGTTCCAATTGCCCTGTTTCTATTGCGTTTACTACCGCGCAGCCAGGCTCACTGTCGTGTTGGCAGTCGGAAAACCGACATTTTTCTGCTAGCGCTTCGATATCTGAAAAGGTTTCTGCCACACCATCCGCGCAGTCAAACAATTGCAATTCTCTCATTCCAGGCGTGTCAATTAAGACACCACCAGTTGGGAGGAAGTGCATGGAACGGCCAGTGGTTGTGTGTCGTCCCTTACTGTCACTTTCTCGAATGCCACCAGTTAACTGAACAGATTCGCCCAGTAAGCCATTGACTAGCGTCGACTTTCCGACACCAGATGAGCCCATGAAAGCGACAGTGGATCCTGACTTGCACCAACTGCTTAGCGATGTG
This sequence comes from Vibrio sp. RE88, assembly GCF_013113835.1. GTDB lineage: Bacteria > Pseudomonadota > Gammaproteobacteria > Enterobacterales > Vibrionaceae > Vibrio. The sequence goes on from NZ_VTYQ01000001.1 coordinate 564,421, forward strand.
TACTGCTCTCCATCTAAGGCATTGAGCATTTCCACCATAAGCAAAGGGTCGAGTTGTTGCACTTGTTGACGTTTCTCGTCTGCATCAGTGACTAGGTCTGCTTTCGTTAACACGATGACAGGCTCGACTTCGGCTTCGTTTGCAGTGGCCAGATAGCGTTCAATACGGCTTAAATTGAAGTCATCATTAAGCGCACAAACAATAAACAAAGTGGAGACGTTTGCGGCAATCAGTTGTTCCGCGACTTTACTGCCAGCTGCTTTACGAGCAAACAGAGATTGGCGATCCAACAAACGCTCAAAGCCACCTTGCTGGTTTAACAAAAGCCAGTCACCGACAGTCATCATAGGCAGTGATTTATGGATAGCTAAGGTCATTTCACCAGCTTCGCTGAGCAGTTTGTATCCACTTCTATGATGCTCTACTACGCGTGCAATGCGGCTGTGTTCAAGCTCTTCAAGTGTCAGTTGTTGTTGAAATAAGTTGTTCCAGCCAAGTTGAGGTAAATTCAACGGCTGCTTGGGAATGATATTCATTGTGTACCCCAGACGTGCAGAAGGGTTTCTGCATTAATTTGTCAGCTAGGGTCATGAGACCCCGGTATGATTACACCGGGCAAAGAGAAGGGAAGTCTGTAACCTATTGTTACTTAGCTGTTCTTCACTAATTCTGCCGGGTGGGTTCTTGCTACAATCATCGTATCCTCCTAAATTTATCTGTTCGATTTTGTGGTGAGTTTAACCAAACTCAGCCGAATTATAATCGCGATTGTTCTCCTAATCGACTCTTTTTTAAGCGTAATATAAATTGATGTAAATCTAATGTTAACTTTTCTTGCCGATACCGAGTGATTGCTTATAAACTGTATATGTGAGTTGGTTTATATGGACACAGTAGAATAATGACTGAAGCGACACAAAGCGAGACAGCGGAAGTGATCGAGCTATCTTCCGCTGAAGCTGCCCAGACTAAAGAAGCTCCCAAACCGCCCTCAGATAACATCAAATATGGCGAGGATGCTTTCAGTGATGTTAAGCCGTTGAGTGAAGTTGCTTTCTTGATCACCACTCCGACAGGAAAAAACCTAAAGGGCAAAACCAAGTATATTGGTCTCCACTCAAACAACCTTATGCTGTTAGAGATGCCCAAGGTATCTCCTAAAGAAGTTGCCGTATTTTTTCAGCGTGGTTATGCGATTAAAGCGTGTGTCATTTCTGAGGCTGGTGAAGGCGCGAGAATTTACTTTAAGAGTAAGCTGGAATACGTGATTGAGGCGGGGGGGAACAGTTTGTTCCTTATTACTCTACCTGCTGCGACTCAGGTTGCCGCAGGGTTGAGAGAAAGTGCTCGATTAGAGTTAGCGTTAGAAGGGATACTGGCACCACAATCTCATCACTTTAAGTGTCAGATTCGAGACATCTCAAGCAATGGTTGTTTGATTGTTGTTGATCGCAACCTGATCAATCATAAAGTGGGTGATCTTATCTCGTTAAGTATTCAAGATACGGAAAGCGATAAAGTCGCAGAGCCTCAAGTACTTGAAGCTGTGGTCAGAAACGTGAAAATGACCAGCCGCTACTGCAAATTTGGCGTGCAGTTTGAAACAAGTAGCCTCGAACCTGTAGCAAGCTTGATTGAAGGGCTCAATTTCTGCCAGATGAGCCAAAAATTTACGCTTTAGTAAAATCCTTTGAAGAAGGGGGCGTCTTTTCACTAGACGCCCTTTTTTGTTGTGCTAGCGTCTTGGCGGAATTTCATCAGCGGTGAGGTAACCGTCGTTGTTCTGGTCTAAGCGGCTGAAATCTTTTTTCAGCGGACCTTTTACCTCATTGCGTGATAGTTTCCCGTCGCCATTTCTATCCATTCTTGGCGGTAACCCTCCTGAGCCTGAGACATCTTTTTTCGGACGGCTGTGACTCATTGAGCTTGTGTTTACTTCATTGTTGACAAAGAGCTTAGCCATCCGCTGATGTTGAGATGGGTTTTGCACAAACTGCACATCACCGCCTGCAACGCAGCGAACCATATTTTCGACACGTACCGCATCACCTTGAGGGCCATGACCTGTTGGGTACATGCTGGTGCTGCCAGACTTAGGATCACTTCGTTGAGAACCCGCGCCATGAACATCTATCCACTGATTGTTCATGTACCCCATGGAACGACCAAAGGCGATATAAGCCGCGTTGGCACCATTGCGTAAATTCTGGTGAGTGGTACTGCTCCAATAGTTGGCGTAGTCGACTTGTCCTGCTTCATTGCTAATCGTGGTGGCTTCGAACATCGGATCTATTGCTGCAGAATTTGATGTGTTGGGAGAGCGAGAATAGTCCACAATTGATTGCAGTTCTTTGGCATTTGGTAAGCGCCAATCACTGCGGCCTGCGATCGATAAGTTCTGACAGTAACTCAAAGCTTCAGGGAATTTAACGTTCTTTCTATTATCACTTTGTTGCCATAACAGCCCAGTAGCCGTGTCTTCTATCGTGCCATTTTTATTGTCTGAGAGTTGATTCTGCCCGTACAAAGTATTGCCACGTACCGCCAGAACATAGAAGGTTTTTTTACCACCACGTGGATTTTCAATCCCATAGCCTTTGATTCGACCATCTATGAAGTTGACGCCAAATACCGTCTCATCGCCACGCATCGTTGTAGAGACATATTTAGTGCGCGATACAAATTGACTGTCGATGAGACGTTCCCCCGATAGTGTGTCTCCAGAGTTCATTGCAAAGTATTGGTCGTTGATGAATGGTATTAACCTAACATCGCCAGTTTGTTTGAGTCCGCTGGGGTCTTGACCATCAAATAAGATCAACGAGTAAAGTTCCTTAATGCTAGGTAACCGCCAGTCGTCGTAACCAGCAAGACGTAACTTGTCTACATACTCAATCGCTTCCTGGTAACTGAGCTTATCGTCGGCGTTGATCTTACCGTCGTTGTTGATATCAGTGGTTGATGACCAGATTAGCCCGGTCACCTTATCCGTGACGGTACCATCGATGTTCGTTTGGTATGCAGGATGGTTCCCAACGTACTGTGCATCTTGACCGAAAGTGTTGGCAGAAGAGGTGGGGCAGGTCGAAGATGTTTGTTTGATACCAAAACATTCTGTTTGGCCTGTATCAACAATAGGGTAGGTCAGACTGGCTAAGGTGTTCCCAGAGAGGGTACTGGCCAGCAGGGTGATAACCATGTGATTTATCTTCATGACGTATCCTTGTTAAATGATTTACATGGTGAATTTTATTATTAGATGTGTAAAGGAGAGTAGTGAGCGAGTAAAAGAACGTAAAGGAGCTAGATGTTAAAAACCGGGCTGAGCGCCCGGTTTATAGTGGAATTTAGTATGGGTACCAGAACAGCTGGGGTTCTAGCACTCTTTTGACTATGGCTAGAATCACAATGACTAGGATGCCAGTGATACAATATTTGTCTGCACGGGAGAGAGGTTTCTGACTATACCAATTGCGGCGTTTGTGGCGGCCAAATCCACGTAATGTCATTGCGTTAGAGATTTCATCCGCTCGCTCCAAGCTGGAAAAGATCAGAGGCCCAAGGATATTCGCGACATTTTTCATTCGACTAAATAACGGCGCAGTTTTGGATATGTCCAGCCCCCGAGCTTGTTGAGCATGCATAATATTGATGAAATCTTTTTTGACTTCAGGTAGATAGCGCAGCGTTAGACTGACGGCGTACGCAATTTTATAGGGCACGCCAATACGGTTGAGGCTCGCGGCAAACTCAGTTGGGTGGGTAGTGAAGACAAACGCTAGCGCAACCGGGAACATACTAAAGTACTTTAGCGTCACCGTTACCAAATAAAACAGCGTTTCCTGAGTTAATGCATAGTTACCTGGAAGGTTAAGGATAATGGTTGTACTGCCCAGCAATTCGCTCCCTTGTTGTGGCGCCAGTAGGAACATAAAGAGTGCATTTAGCATCAATACCCCACCAGTGCCTAGCAATAACGGCTTATAGACCCTAAATGGCACTTTGGTGCTTGCAAGTAACCATAACCCGCCGACTATCAGAGCTGAAATAAGGCGCAAATCGAATGTGGTGAGTACCACTGTGACCCAAGCGATAAACAACAAAAACTTAGTGATGCCGTTCAACTGATGCAGAGGAGATTGAGTATCCACATAGCTGATACCAAACTTCATTTTCGAGGTATTCATGCGATTCGCTGCTCCAGTTTGATGAAATGCTGCATAAACTGATTTTTGTCTGCAACATTGAGCCTCTCTGCCATATCGTACAAGCTGGTTGTTGTCAGGTTCGCTTGGCTGAGCAAGTCAGGTTGAGAAAAGACATGGGTCATTGGGGCATCTGCAATCAAACGGCTATCCGCTATTACAATAGAGCGCTGAGTGTGCTCTAGGACTAAGTGCATGTCGTGAGAAATGATCACAACGGTGATACCTAGCTCCTTGTTAAGTGTCTGAATAAAGTCCAGCATTGATGTGTAGTTGCGATAATCTTGTCCAGCTGTTGGCTCGTCAAGAATGAGCAATTCAGGTTCAAGAACCAGAATAGAAGCGATAGTGACTCGCTTTTTCTGCCCATAGCTCAGAGCCGAAATCGGCCAATGGCGATATTTGCTTAGCCCGCATAGTTCGAGCACATGAAGGACTTTCTGCTCAATCTCTTTTTCATTCAGCCCTTGGTTGAGCAGTCCGAACGCGATCTCGTCAAAAATCATATGGTGTGAAATCATGTGATTTGGGTTCTGCATGACCACACCTATCTTCTGGCTTCGTTCAAAAATCGACAGCGTTGATAAGTCTTGGCCGTGCATATTTATACTGCCAGCATCAGGCTCAATGACACCCATGATCAGCTTGGTGATGGTCGACTTACCAGAGCCGTTCTTACCAAGAATCGACACAAACTCGCCCTGATGAATATTGAAACTGATGCCATCAAGAGCGTTCTTTTCACCATCATAGGAATAGGTCAGACTATCAATGGAAAGTAAGGGTGTGTTTGAGAGGGCCGATGTTGATGCTGTGCCGCATTGCCATTGAGAGAATCGCTCTGCGTGTTGTTCAAGGTTGATGCCGCCGAGTGTGGACGGCTTATCCTCATCACTGAGTACAACGTTAGCCGCTTTAAGTGCAGACAAATATAAAGGCTCGCGGATTCCGTGTTTTTCCAGTAGTGATGACGCGAGTAGAGCATCTGGCGTCATATCGGCGACGATTTCCCCTTGCTCCATTAAAATGATGCGGTCGACAGGGCGATGGAGAACATCTTCTAGCCTATGTTCGATAATGATGGTGGTTTTGCCGCTCTCTTTATGGAGCTGATCAATGATCTCAATGGTCTTGCGACCTGTCTTAGGATCCAGAGCCGCAAGCGGTTCATCAAACAGTAGTGTGTCGACGTCATCGACGAGAATTCCTGCCAGAGAGACACGCTGCTTCTGCCCGCCGGATAAATCATGGGGAGAGCGGGTAAGCACATCTTCAAGTTCGACCATTCGAGCCGTTGATTTAACGACCGGATACATGTCGATGTTCGATACCAACTGGTTCTCAAGCGCGAAAGCAATGTCTTCACCGACACTGAGACCAACAAACTGGCTGTCGGTATCTTGAAGGACGGTGCCTATCTGCTCAGTAAACTGATGAAGATCCCATTGCGAAGCGTCTTGACCATTTAAGGTCAAAGAGCCGGATATCTCGCCGGAAATGGAATGGGGGATAAGCCCGTTAAGACATTGGCCCAGTGTTGATTTCCCACTACCACTCGGGCCAATAATGACGATTTTCTCTCCTTTCTCTATCCTTAGATTGATATGTTTTAGCGTCGGTCTATCCAGTGACTCGTATCTAAAAGAGAAATCAGAAAATTCGATGGTCATTGCCGATTAAGCCTCTGTCAGGTTACGGCTTTGTTTGTTTCGTTTAGCAACAGACTTTAGAATGAAATAGCCTACCACTGCAATCAGGACAGTGTTACCCGCAGCAATAATCGTCAACTGAGTAAAGACTTTCGTGAAAGGTTCAGCGTAGAGGACTGTATCGAGAAACGCGGAGCATCCGTAGCCAACAATGTTACCAATGAGCGCGAGAATGACGAACAAAGAGAAATCTTTATGGCTGAACTCGCCCTTTGAGATTCGGTTTCCGGTCAGGTGAGGGAAGAAACCAATCACCATACCGACAATGCCAGAACCCAATACCCAAGTGAACCATACACCCCAGCCAGCAAAAAGGTCTGTAACCCAGTGGCCAATGAATCCAACTAAGAAGCCAACCAGAGGCCCGAACAGAACTGAAAATAGTGCCAGTACTGCCATCGCTGGCTTAAGTGTGGTGTTAGCGAATACGGGAATGCCAAACATTGGTAATCCACCGATACCGTACAATGCAGCACCGATTGCTATCACAACCACAGTTTTAGCTGATAGATTCATAGATAATCCTATTTTTGTCTCAATTATTCAAAGAACTGACACGAGCTCTTATTCTGATTGACTTTTAATTGATTGTAGATGTTAGGGCGCAGATTATACCTGTTGATAATAAAGTTGGAAAGCTAACTGTCTAGATGGCTAATCGGTATGCTTAAGAAACCACCTCTTAATTTTCGATAGGTTTCAAACAAAAATCCGATGCATTATGCATCGGATTTATTATCTATTATTGAGTCACTCAAGTTTCTTTGTTGAATCAAAAGCCTTTAATATTCTCTGCCTCAAGCTCTGAGAAATATTTAACGGTCTTCACTTTCAATTCTTGTGTTGAAGGCTCATCACACACAATGACAGATTTTGGATGCAGTTGAAGCGCAGATACCGTCCATAGATGATTGACGCTGCCTTCTACCGCGGCTTCCAGCGCGAGCGCTTTATTATGGCCTGTCACCAAAATCATAATTTCTTCCGCGTCCAACAGAGTGCCCACGCCAATAGTCAGAGCGTATTTAGGGACCTGGTTGATATCACCATCGAAGAAGCGAGAGTTTGCAATACGGGTGTCTTCTGTCAGTGTCTTAATGCGGGTGCGAGAAGATAGTGAAGACGCAGGTTCGTTGAAGGCAATATGACCATCATTACCGACGCCACCCATAAACAGGTTGATGCGACCGTAAGACTTGATTTTGTCTTCATAGCGCTGACATTCGGCTTCGTGATCAGTTGCATTACCGTCAAGCAGGTTAATGTTCTCTTCCTGAATATCGACATGGTTGAAGAAGTTACTGTACATGAAAGAGCGGTATGACTCAGGGTGATCAGCTGGAATACCAATGTATTCATCCATGTTAAACGTCACAACGTGTTTAAAGCTCACTTCACCTGCTTGGTACAGTTCAATAAGCGCTTTATACGTAGCAAGTGGGGTACCACCGGTTGGTAAGCCGAGTACAAACGGACGATCAGCGCTTGGCTGAAAGTTGTTAATGCGTTTAGCGATGTGTGCCGCAGCCCATTTGCCGACCTGTGCTGCTTTGTTTAACGGGATTAGTCTCATTGGTTGCCCCTAGTATTGGAATTACGATGCTCTGAAACATTAATTTGCATTATAAAATAAGTTTATTGGGACGGCTATTGTTTTTGGTCAATTTTTCACTTTTCTTTTCATTTTGGTGAGTCTTTAGTGGGATTTTCCCAAGAAGTATCCGTTAGCCGTTAGATAAATTTATTTCGAAAATTAAGCGGGTAAATGTATGCTCCTGTGACATGTTTTGTATTTTATTCATCAACCAATCAATGGAGTGAGGTACAATAAAAGAAAGATGGTATAAATCCTCAACTTTTGTTGTGGCTGGCCGACAAGAATTTCATACGACAAAACGCCAGTCGAAGGTGAAGAAAAGATATAGATGAATGTTATAGGGATCGCCATTGGGGCGACCGGTTTGTTACTGCTTTGCATGTTCATGTGGATGCTTGCACTTCAGCTGCGTAAGAAACGACTGGAGCAAGAGCGGAAAGAGCGTGAGATCGCTTACCGGAAGGCAATGGAAAAAAACCGTAAGCAAGAACATGAAGATCGGATTCATAAGGCTGAGAGTGGCCATATTCCGACCATACTGTTTTTGGCGAAGGAAGCTGAGCGTTCAAGACTGAAAGAAGCACTGTACTGGTACAATAAAGCGGCGCGGTTGGACAACGTCACAGGTATGTACGGTGTCGTGCGCATTAGCAACAAGATGAATCAGGACTTAGTGCTGAGAGAAGAAGCTAAATTCTGGCAGACATGCATTCCGGCTATGGAAGGTAGCATTCCTCACAAATTTGAAATGGCGACGGCTTTATTCCATGGTCGAGGGACGGATCAGAATATCGGTAAAGCGATTCAAATTTTGAAACAAGCTGCGGAGCAGAATTATGTCGACGCCCTAATATTTCTGGGCGACTGGTACGCCTCACCGCATAACCCTGAACCTAAGCCAAGTCTATCCACTGAGTATTATCAGAAAGCCGCCGCGCTTCGGAATAATGAAGGGCGCATGAAGCTCGGGCTGAACTACATTCACGGCATTGGCGTTGCTTCTAACCATGCCAGAGGGTGCTACTGGCTAGAACGCGCAGCGGAAAAAGGTTACACCGATGCGATGTATAATGCCGGTGAAGCCTGGATGAATCATCGGCCGAATGGCAATGCGATTGCGTATATCTGGCTGTTTTTGGCTGGGCAGTTAGGTCATGAGCCTGCAAGAGTATTGCGTGATCAGGTAGCATTAAGCCTCGGTGTTGATACGGTTGTGGGTTTGCAATCTTTATCTAAGCCTATCCTCAAGAAAATTAAAGATAAGAAAGTCAGCAAGCACGCTGTGATTAAAGCGCTTAACAAGTTATATAAGCGCAATATCCCTCTTGAAGAGAAAGAGGCATTAGGTAGTCAGGCTACTGAGGAGCTCGAATTGGATCTCTCTCAAGAGCCGCCGACTTCACTGAATGACGGCAGCGACAACCAAACTGAAATCGCCGCCCAACCCGAAACTAAAGAGAAACTCGACTTTTCTCAATCTAATATCGACAAAGCGTAATACGAGCCCCTTACTTGCTAAGGGGCTTTGTTTTTATAAAGGCTGCGCAATTGCTGTTTCTCGTGCACCCGACATGTGGTGTGTGTGGGTAGTCGCATTGCGATTTAGAATGAGATGAATCTATTTAACCTTCCTAAGCCAACTTCAAAAATAGGCTTTTAATTCATGGTGATAATCCCGAAAGAAGCGTATGAAATGCGTTAATTGAGAAAGTGGCCATTTTCGGAAATGTAATGCACTTTATGATTGATTCTGCTTAACAATTGATTCACATTAGGCGCAAACAATAAGAGGGATCAATCATGTCTACCGCTAGTTTCCTGCGTCTAATCTGCCTCGCTGCAATCTGGGGAGGTTCTTTTCTGTTTATGAAGATTGCCGCCAATACGTTCGGTCCAGCTTATTTGATTGAGTTCAGAGTTGGTTTTGCAGCGATCAGTTTGTTTCTCGTCTCTCTTTATCTGCGTAAGAAATTAGCTTTCAGAAATCACTTTAAACATTTCATGATCATCGGTTTGTTTAATACGGCGTTACCCTTCTTGTTGTTTGCCTATGCAGCGCAAACACTCAATGCGTCGACCCTGTCCGTTTTGAACTCAACGGCAGCGATTTGGGGAGCGCTGATTGGTGTGTTCTGGCATAAATCTCTTCTGACTGGCAAAGCGATAGTGGGCATGCTGCTTGGTGTGAGTGGTGTTGTAGTACTAGTTGGCTGGGATGCGGTGAACATAGGTATTAGTGCCGCGCTACCGATTGCTGCTGGTGTTATGGCGGCTTGCTGCTATGGAATTGCGACCAACTATACCAAAACCGCTCCTAAAGTAGCTTCATTTGAAAATGCGCACGGAAACATGTGGGCAGCCGTTCTTTGGATATTACCTTTGCTTCCATTCGTTCCGATGCAAGGTGAGCCAAGCACCCACGAAATGCTCTCTGTGGTTGCGCTGGGTGTGGTCTGTACAGGTGTGGCTTATCTGCTCTATTTCCGATTAGTGGCCGATGAAGGGGCAGCATCTGCACTGTCGGTAACATTTTTGATCCCGGTGTTTGGCATTATGTGGGGGGCGTTGATCCTCGACGAGCCTATAGGCCTCAATACTTTTGCCGGAACCTTACTTGTGCTGTCTGGTACTATGCTTGTAACGGGCTTCTCTCCTGCCCAGCTGTTGAAGAAATCACGTGTCGCTGAGCAGGTCTCGAGTTAACGCTCGTTTAGATCGAGAGTCATAAAGTTACTATTTGGGTCAGGTTGGTAGTCCGCGAAAGGTGCGCAGTATTCAAAGCCAAATTTCTGATACAGCTCTCTGGCAGGCTTAAAGAAGGACATCGAGCCTGTCTCCAGACTAATTCGCTGATAACCTCTCAGTTTCGCCTGTTCAATCGCATACTGAAGCAGAGCTGAGGCTACACCCTGATTTCGAGCGCTAGAAGTGGTCCGCATTGATTTCAACTCTGCATGTGATTCAGACAGTTCTTTAATCGCAGCACAACCCAAAAGTTGCTCTTCTTTCCAACCGGTCCAAAACGTGACCTCAGGGGCTTTCAATGCGGATGTATCCAGTGCATGAACACTCTCCGGTGGAGAAGTTGCGTTCATATCTTCCAAGTGTTCTTGGAGCAAATGGATGACATCAGGGTGGTCTAATTCGTCGACTTTTATCTTCATCACTTTTCCTTGTTGATGGTGTACAAATAATCTAAATCGTCTGAAGAAATTTCTCAATCATAGCTAATCAATCAGTTGCTTAAATGTTGCGAATGTAACGAGTTGTTGCAGAACGATAGGTCGTATAAGTAAGGATTAGATCCCATAAATGACATTTCAATAGTATTACATTTCATTGTTACTTGATTCACGTCTCATAAATTACTCTTATAGGCCGATAGTTTTATATAACCAACATTCCGTATAGGGAGTGCTTGGTTAGAAGAGGCAGGATTAACATGAAAGAAGTAGAATTCAGAACGATAGATAAGCTTTTTATTAAGATGTCTATCAATGACAAAATGTGGGTGATTTTTGCCATTTTTCTTGTTGCGGTTGGCAGCATCGCTGGTGGAAATTATTACTCTAAGATTGAACAAATTGAGAAAACGGCGATTTCGACCGCGAGCCATCAACTCGATGGGATGTTGAGTACGGGCACAGAAGCGTCAATAGTCGGCCAAGCCAATGTTGGCAAGGTTTCGAGCGTCAGTAAGCCTGCTTACAACAACGGCATTGTGACCGTGTCTCAAACCGGTAAGGATGGCAATGTCTACCAACTGACTTTAAACAATCAGGTACAAGAGCAGCAAGCTCGCTCCCAAGCCCTATCCAGTTTCTTCTTTAGCTTTGTTTGGGTGATTCCTTTTGCGGTATTTTGTTACTGGGTTGCGACATTTATTGGTGGAGCGTTATGGGTGCTTTACACCACGACTCAAAAGATTGGCGAAGGCGATCTAACGTCGCGTTTGGGTTTCCATCCAGGGCGAGATGAGTTCGGTACCATTGGTTGTGCACTTGATAAAGCAATGGATACGCTGACGGACTTAGTGAACAACGTGAAAGAGAATGCCAACACATTAAGTGAAACCTCTGCTTCGTTTGAAGAAGAGATGAAGTTGAGTGAATCTCAGATCAGCAACCAGTATGCGTCTTTAGATTCTGTTGCGACAGCGATGGAAGAGATGACTGCTTCTGCGAAAGAAGTGTCCAACATTTCACAGCAAGCCATGGGGCAAACGGAACAAGATTCGCAACACATTGATGGCAGCCACAAGCGTGTTCAGTCTGCGATCAACGAGATAGATAAACTGTCGAGCTATATCGAGCAAGCTTCCAGCTCTGTTGCAACGCTGAATGACAATACGACTCAAATTAATGAAGTGATCACAACGATCAATGCGATTTCAGAGCAAACGAATCTACTGGCACTCAATGCGGCGATTGAAGCAGCGCGTGCGGGTGAGCAAGGCCGAGGTTTTGCAGTCGTAGCGGATGAGGTTCGAACTCTAGCTAGCCGCACTCAATCTGCAACTGTTGAGATTCAGTCAATGATTGAAAAACTGCAGGCTGAAAGTCAGAACATCGCTTCTATTACTGAACAGACTGTAGAGCAGGCTCGCACCAGTAGCGACTTAATTGAAGACATTGGCAGTGATGTTCAATCTATTTCCGAATCGGCGCGCGGTATCATGGATATGAGCATTCAGATTTCTACCTCCGCGGAAGAGCAGAGTGCGGTGGCAAATGACATTGCTTCTGAGCTGAGTGATATTCGTACTCAGTCTAATACCATCCGTAGCGTGGCTGAGCAGTCTTCACAAGGTGTCGCCAACCTGACTCAGGCATCCATTTCACTGGCTGATATCCTTAAGCAATATCGTACCTAACGTTTATCAGACATTAAAAAGGCTTGGTTAATCACCAAGCCTTTTTTATTGCTGTGTTTTGAGTTAGATCTAACGCAGTGTCAGTTTAGAACCATCAAATTTCAAGTTTGCCAATAAGTGCTTGGCATTGATGGTTCCGTTTTCATCGAATTGGACACCGTAACGTGCGTAATGTAGTGAGCTTTGCAAGTTACATATCTTGCCAAACAAAGGTTCAAACTTATTCGATTTCCCCATACCGGAATGCACTTCCAAGGCAATATCATCACCAATCTGAAACGGCCGACTTAATGGTGCTGTGACAAAGCGGCAACCACTTTTTGACAGGTCTCGAATCTGACAGTCCAACTTATGTGTCGATGCGACCACGCGTGCCGCAAGATTCACGTCATACCTCGGCTCTTTACGTAGCTGGGTGACTTGCATCGCATTGGGAATAGTCAGAGCAACCATAGGCACTGGTTCAGTCATTACGTGCTCAAGCTGACTTCTAAAGTGTACGATCGCACCCTCTCCTCGGTGAGAAATTGCGCGCACTGCGGTCCAAAAGCCGGGTTGGAAGAAAAAGTCTAAATCGTCGTCGGATATTTTTGGCAGTTCCGCCAAAACGAAATTTTTTGAATGAGTACCGATAAAAGTGGATTTGCAGCGGAAAGTCGTTCCGACTGGTGTTGTAATGCCCATTGTGAGCTCTCCACCATGCTCAAGCATTGCTAAGGCATCAGTACTATTTAGCGTTGAAACGCTTTTATCTCTAGAAGACGCAGGTGAAGATTTGTCTGTGTTGGCAACCGCCTGGGTATTCATCTAGCCTCCGTTGCACCTACCATGTTATTGTTTTAGCAGTAGGTTTGTTTCGCTTTCTAGGAAGATCATACGTTTTCCCAGAGGGTTAAAATTCTATGTGCGCTTTATTGTTCGTTCAAATATCAAAATAGCAAATATTTTCGATCTATGTATCAATTTTAGAGGTCAATATGTCACATAAGTTAACATTTGATAGAGCTAACTCACTTATTCGGGTTCATTTAGAGGCAGAATATGACGCCGTTATGAAATTTGAGGTACATGACGATGTCTATGTCATCACGTCAACGAAAGTACCTGAAGCTTTGCAAGGTAAAGGCTATGGGAAAGTGATGATGGAAACGATATTGCCAGAATTTGAGCGTCTCGGAGTCACAATCAAACCTGTCTGTAGCTATGTCGTACATTATCTGTCCCGTCATCCAGAATGGTCCCACTTGCTTGCGGAATAACCATGAGTTCATCTTACGACTACCAAGCTTTGATCCAACGTTTAGGTTACGCAGAACTTAAAAGTGCTGAAGTTTTACAGTCGCTGTGGGGTGGCTATGGTGAATTGGTCAGGCTTCACGTCGATACAACCAGTATTGTCATCAAGCATGTGCAGTTGCCTAAACCTTCCCACCACCCGAGAGGTTGGAATAGCGATCTCTCCCATCAACGTAAACTGAAATCCTATCAGGTCGAGCTGCATTGGTATCAGAGCTTTGCTCAGGCGGCCCATTGTAAATGTCCACAACCTAAGCCTATAGTCGTTGAACAGCAAGAGACAGAACTCCTTCTGGTGATGGAAGACTTACATCAACTGGGTTACACCGAAACGCATCAGCACGCAGAGCCGGTACAGATGGAAGCCTCGCTAAAGTGGCTTGCTTGGTTTCATGCGTCACATATGAGAGAACAGGGAGGTGGCTTGTGGGACGTCGGTACCTATTGGCACCTAGATACAAGGCCTGATGAACTGGAAGCGCTAGATGATATTCCTTTGAAACAAGCTGCGGTTCGAATTGATCAAGTGCTTCGTCAAGCGCCATACCAGACACTTGTTCATGGTGATGCCAAACTGGCTAATTTCTGTTTTACTTCTGACGGCAGTGAAGCCGCGGCGGTCGATTTCCAGTATGTTGGGAGAGGGTGTGCGATGAAAGATGTCGCTCTATTTATGAGTAGTGCGGTTAAGCCGGAACAGTGTGATGAAATGGAAAGCTGGATTCTGGATACCTATTTTCTCCACCTTAAACTGGCACTCAACACATTAGGGCCTGACATTGATGCCAACGATGTCGAGCAAAGCTGGCGGCCGCTATTTGCGATTGCTTGGGCAGATTTTCATCGATTTGTTAAAGGTTGGAGCCCCGGCCATTGGAAAATCAATGATTACACCGAAACGTTGGCTGGCAAGGCGCTTGAGTTGTTAAAGGCTTACCCATGAAGTAAGCCTTTTCGATAGCTCGGTATTACCCTTGTGACTCTGGCTTCATCCTTGCCATATAATAGGTACTTTGGTATTTGCCCTCTCTGAATACTGCGTTCTTCGCTTCACCTTCGATTTCAAAGCCAAATTTCTTATAGCACGCGATGGCCGCTTCGTTATCCGTATTGACCTCGAGATGAACGCGCTTTATTTGCAGCCAGTTATCCGCTAAATCAAGGACGGTTTCGATCAGCTGACTGGCGATGCCCATGCCATGATAGTCATCGTGAACAGCCAGCCCGAAGGTGCCGCAGTGAGCGGTACGAGGTCGCTGAGAATGTTCAAAACCGATGTTCCCTACCACTTTTCCATCCAGTTCAGCGACAAAGCTATAGACCCCAGTAGGCATGTTTTCCAGTCGTCGCGTCCACATTGCCACAGATGGCTTAGGGAGTTGGAGTGTTTCACGTTGCGCTTTAGGTTGTGAAAAAAGCTCACACATTGCGGCGGCATCGCTCACTAGAGTAGGGCGAATTATTATTTCCATATTATTACCTTCTCGACTGGTTAAACATGACTCAACCATAACGAGCAAACTATCAAAGATAAAGCATTGTTTTTGTTTATTTTAATAGGCCTAAATTTCTTTCTGACGCGTTTGAAGCCTGAGCTGTGGTGAAGACGTATAAATTGTAAATAAGTTTGTTTATTTGTTGACGAAGACTTAAGGTGTTTCAGAGCTCATAAAAGGAATAAAAAATGAACACGTCGGCTGGCTGGAAAACTCCCCAGAATTTTTTGATCATCATTTCTATCGTGGTGCCCATTGCTTTCTCTAGCTGGATGGCGCTGCTCAACAACTTCGTGATTGAAAAGGCGAATTTTGATGGAGCTGATATTGGCCTTCTTCAAAGTGTCCGAGAGATCCCGGGTTTCTTAGCGTTCACCGCTGTGTTTGTTTTGATGTTCATTCGGGAGCAGAAGTTCATGCTACTCGCGCTTGGGGCACTCACTTTGGGTACCGCCATTACGGGCTTTTTCCCTTCACTGTTTGGATTGCTATTGACGACTTTGTTGATGTCTACTGGTTTTCACTATTTTGAAACCCTAAAACAGTCGCTGTCTTTGCAATGGCTTTCAAAAGACGAAGCGCCAGAGATGCTGGGTAAGTTTATTTCTGTGGGCGCTTTGGCATCGCTAATCACTTATGGTGCGCTATGGGTCTGTCTGGAAGTGTTTCAAATGGACTTCAAGTGGGTGTATCTGACTTTTGGTGGCATTGGTTTTCTACTGGTGGTTTGGATGGCGTTTGCCTTCCCTCAGTTTCAAACCCAAGTCCAACAGAATAAGAAACTGGTGCTGCGTAAGCGTTATTGGTTGTACTACGCGTTGACGTTTATGAGTGGTGCACGTCGACAAATCTTTACTGTTTTCGCAGGCTTCCTGATGGTGGAGAAATTTGGCTACTCGGCGGCAGATATCACCATGCTATTTCTGATCAACTACCTGTTTAACTTCCTGTTCGCGAAAAGAATTGGCAAGTTCATCGGTAAAGTGGGTGAACGTAAAGCACTGTTGTTTGAATACACAGGTTTGATATTTGTCTTTATCGGCTACGGCTTGGTGCAAAGTGCGGAATGGGCGGCAGCCTTGTACGTTATTGATCATCTATTTTTCGCTTTAGCTCTGGCTATCAAAACTTATCTGCAAAAAATTGCCGATCCTGCTGACATGGCTTCGACAGCGGGTGTGTCATTCACCATCAATCATATTGCAGCGGTATTTATCCCGGTATCCTTTGGTCTTATCTGGTTAGTGTCACCGTCAGCCGTATTCTACATTGGCGCGACAATGGCGGCCGTATCGTTCATTTTGTCGCTTAACATCCCGGCTAAGCCTGAAGAAGGCAATGAAGTGCGAATTCTGCGCTGGAGTTAGAGAGAAAAGCGAAGGTTTAGCCTTCGCTTTTTTATGGTGCCGGATTAGGGGGATGAGACCCTTTAGCTCTGGGGTGCTTTACTCTATAATTGCCGCGCTTTTATCTGGGACATCCCGTTTTCACCTTGGATACATTATGATTTCGAAAAACCAACTCAAATTACTACGTGCTTTAGGCCAAAAGAAACAGCGCAAAGCGCACGGTCTGTTTTTGGTCCAAGGTGAGAAGAACGTACTTGAATTGGTGAACAGTGAGCTTCAAGTAAAACAGATTTTTGCTACACGTGATTTTTTGACCGCAAACCAAGGCCAATTAGGTGACCTCGAATGTATCGAAGCGTCGTTAGATGATCTTACTAAAGCAAGTACGCTGGTCAGCAATAACGCGGCAATTGCGGTGGTAGAAATTCCTGCGGTTACGGTACCTCAAGCTCAAGGTTTGATGATTGCTTTAGATGGTGTGTCAGATCCCGGTAATCTCGGTACCATCATTCGCGTTGCTGACTGGTATGGCATCAAACATATTGTCGCGAGTAAAGATTGCGCCGACCCGTACAACCCGAAAACCATCAGTGCCACTATGGGAAGTTTTGGCCGTGTCACAGTCAGTCAACTGGATCTACCAAGTTACTTGGAGCAGGCAAGCATTCCAGTATATGGCGCCTTTTTGGAAGGTGAAAGCATCCACAAAACCGTGTTTAACGCACAGGGTATTCTTCTGATGGGCAGTGAATCTCATGGTATTCGTGAGCAAGCCGCTCAGTTTGTCACCGACAAGATAACCATTCCCGCTTTTGGTGGTGCAGAGTCACTCAACGTGGCGATGGCGACGGGGATCATTTTGGATAACTTGCGTCGCCAGCATGGTGAATAAAAAGTCCTGAATGCAAAAAAGCGCAGTGATTTACTGCGCTTTTTTATATCTGAAGGTAGAGAGCTTTATTTCTCTAACATACCTAACTTGTCTGGCACACCATTCCACTTCTCTGCTTCATCCATTGCTGGCTTAACTTCGGTTTGCACGGGCCATAGTTCGGCGAGTTCGGCATTTAACTCAACGTAAAGCGTTTGGTCCTCAGGCACTTCGTCTTCCTGAAAAATAGCATTCGCGTCACACTCATCAACACATAAGCCGCAGTCGATGCACTCAATAGGATTGATCACCATGAAGTTTGGCCCTTCGTGGAAGGCATCTGCGGGGCATACTGCGACACAGTCAGTATATTTACATTGAATGCAGTTATCGGTTACGACGAACGCCATGATGATCCGCTCTTAAGTTAGTCAAAAATTGAGGAATGGGGATAATACTCATCCCAAGGCAAAATTCAACATCCTCTACTGTGAATGTTTTGTTCTCGCTTGATTTAGTATGACAGACAATTCAAATTCTCGTAAAATGCGCGCCATTGTGAGCTGGTCGCTGAGCGACTCTGGCTAAGACACCTGATATTACGAGACATCAACATGATACGTTTAACTGAAATTAAACTCCCCCTCGACCACGAGGAAGAGGCACTGATTGCTGCCATTACCAAAAAGCTCGGTATTTCTGAAGACCAAGTGATCTCTTTCAATGTATTCCGACGTGGTTACGATGCTCGTAAAAAGACAAATATTCTGTTGATTTACACACTTGACGTTGTGGTTGAAAACGATGAGCAACTGTTAGCGAAATTTGCGGATGACCCGCATGTTAAACAGACTCCGGATATGGAGTACAAGTTTGTCGCTAAGGCACCAGAGAATATCACTGAACGTCCGGTGGTTATCGGCTTCGGCCCTTGTGGCTTGTTTGCCGCGTTGATTCTCGCGCAAAGTGGCTTTAAGCCGATTGTGGTTGAGCGAGGTAAAGAAGTTCGTGAGCGTACCAAAGACACGTTTGGTTTTTGGCGTAAACGTACTCTGAACACAGAATCCAATGTACAGTTTGGTGAAGGTGGCGCGGGTACATTCTCCGACGGCAAACTCTACAGTCAGGTAAAAGATCCAAACTTCTACGGGCGAAAGGTGATCACTGAGTTCGTGGAAGCGGGCGCTCCAGAAGAAATCCTATACGTTAGTAAGCCGCATATTGGTACCTTTAAACTGGTGACCATGATTGAGAAAATGCGTGCGAAAATCATCGAGCTGGGTGGTGAGATTCGCTTTAGCACTCGCGTCGATGATATCCACATGGACGGAGAGCAAATTACAGGTCTAACACTATCAAATGGTGAAGAGATTCAATCTCGCTATGTTGTACTAGCGGTCGGACACAGTGCGCGTGACACCTTTGAAATGCTGCACGATCGCGGTGTTTACATGGAAGCTAAGCCGTTTTCTGTCGGCTTCCGTGTTGAGCACAAGCAATCGATGATTGATGAAGCGCGTTTTGGCCCTAATGCAGGTAACCCAATTTTGGGTGCTGCGGACTATAAGTTGGTTCACCATTGTAAGAATGGTCGCACCGTTTACAGCTTCTGTATGTGTCCGGGCGGCACAGTGGTTGCGGCAACGTCAGAAGAAGGTCGCGTAGTGACTAATGGTATGAGCCAGTATTCGCGCTCAGAGCGTAACGCGAACAGTGCCATCGTTGTAGGTATTGATCCTGAGCGAGATTACCCTGGCGACCCTCTTGCTGGTATCCGTTTCCAGCGTGAGCTTGAGTCAGGTGCTTATGTTCTAGGTGGTGAGAACTATGATGCACCAGCGCAAAAAATTGGTGACTTCCTGAAAGGTCGCGATCCAAGTGAAATCGGTGACGTTCAACCATCATTTACGCCAGGTATCCATCTGACGGATATTTCTAAAGCGTTACCGGATTTTGCAATTGAAGCGATTCGTGAGGCTATTCCTGCTTTTGATAAGAAGATCAAAGGTTTTGCATCAGAAGATGGTTTACTGACAGGTGTTGAGACGCGTACCTCTTCGCCAGTATGCATTAAGCGTGGCAAAGACTTCCAGAGCATCAACTTGAAAGGCTTCTTCCCTGCGGGTGAAGGCGCGGGTTACGCAGGTGGCATCCTATCTGCGGGCATTGATGGTATTAAAGCAGCAGAGGCGTTAGCCAAAGCCATGGTGGCAGATATCGACAACGCGTAGTGTTTTGATGATGAGTATGAGGGTAGCTAAGGAGTTTAGCTGCCCTTTTTTATTTGCTGTTGTTCATTGAAGCGACTTTGTAAGTACTCGATAAACGTCTTAATCTGGCTGGGTATGTATTTAGATTGAGCATATTGAGCAATGATTTTACCTTGATAGTTTCCCCCGATTTGCCAGTCTTGCAGCACTTCAACCACTTCTCCTGAATCGATGTAAGGCTGAATCACGAACTCAGGAAAAACAGAAATTCCTACCCCGCGTAGTACCGCTTCTCGGCGAATCTCACTGTGGTTTACCGCGAACGAACCACTCACATTGATCGATAACTTTTGATTGTTATTGATGAAGTCCCATATTCGATCTTTTGGATTCTCTCCCAAACACAGGCAGTTATGCTCAGAGATATCTTCTGGGTGCGTGGGCACGTTATGCTCTTCAAAGTAGGAAGGGCTGGCGCACATTACTAAACGGCACTGGCCCAATTGCTTGGCGATCAAGCCTTCGGTGGGGGTGTCGGTAATGTGGATGATTACGTCGACTTCATCGCCTATTGGATCGATATAGTGGTCAGCGGCTTTAAGCTGTAATGAGATATTGGGGTAACGGCCGATGAAATCCAAAATCATCGGCATCAAAACTTGTCGTGAGAGGGCTTTTGGTGCTGCGACTCGTAACGAGCCGGATACGTTCGTTTTGTCAACCTGAGCGGCGGATATCGCCATTTTGGCTGAGTTCATCATGTCATTACACAGGCTATAAACTTCTTGCCCTGTGGTGCTCAGGCGCATTTTTCGGGTAGTTCTTTCCAGTAGCCTTTCCTGCAATGCACTTTCCAGCCTAGTAATAGAACGACTAACGGAAGACGGTGAGACACCTAACTTCTGGGCGGTTTTTGAAAAGCTTCCAGACTCGACAACACTGACGAAAATTGCCATCTCAGATAAGAGAGGGATTAACTTATTTGTGTCCACTGCGCAATTATCCTTTGCATTTTGGTGGTATTGTTTCGTTCAAGTTACTTATGGATACTAAGCAAGTCAATTGACGGCATCCCAAACGCCTCCAAGACGTGACGCTCGAACAAGTAGGAAGCGTTGGTGATGTATCTCCTCAGTATTTAACAGGACTCATTTAAAGAAACCCCGCGATTTAGTGTTTTATGACCAACGACAACGGGTCCATTTGTCTAGGTAAGTGTGCGTACACGGACGTAACCGCAATAGCATTCACAAGGATGGAGGAATGAAATGACAACAGCTGCAAATTCGCTAAAAAAAGGGAACGTAAGGTTCCCCGTAACAGAATCATTGTTGTTACTGGTTGCGATTTTTTGGGGAACGAGTTACGGCCTGACGAAAAGTGCCTTGGCATACACAAGTGTTCTGGTGTTTATCTCGATACGATTCTCGTTCACCTTTCTATGTATGCTACCTGTGGTGATTCGAGATTTTCGCCGAGGATTGAATAAAGACTGGAAGATAGCGATTCCTACTGGTTTTATTCTATCGGCGATTTTTTTCTGTGAAGTGTTTGGAGTTTCCCAAACCTCAGCGTCCAACGCGGCGTTCTTGATCAGTTTGTCTGTCATTCTGACCGCTTTCGCTGAGCTGTTGATCAATAAAAAGAAGGTCAGTAATACCTTATGGGGGCTAACGGCTTGCAGCGTGGCTGGTGTTTTATTGCTGACGAGCAAAGAGCGTGTTGAGTTTTCCCTAAACAGTGGTGATTACTTTATTTTAACGGCGGCTCTGCTCCGTGCATTGATGGTCACTATGACCAAGCGGTTTACGGAAGGTAAGACGATCACCACATCAACCTTAACATCACTCCAATCCTTAGTTGTGGCATTGGTGGCAATTGTATGCGCCGTCACTTACTTACCTGCATCTGAGTTTGTTGTTCCTGCTTCATGGGAGTTTTGGCTGACGGTCATCTATCTCGTCTTGTTCTGTACCTTGTTTGCCTTTTATGTTCAGAATTATGCCGTGCGCCGTACATCTCCAACGCGCGTATCCTTGTTGATGGGGAGTGAGCCGTTATTCGGCGCCCTATTTGCTATGGCTTGGTTGCAGGAATCGTTCACTACAATGCAGGTTGTTGGTGGGGCGTTAATTCTGTTCAGTGTTGTGGTGACGTCGACCAAAGAGTCTTAAACAAAAGCGGACTATACAGTCCGCCTTTTTATTATCGACTTAAGCTAATTTTGTGGCCTAAGTGCTGAATTTCGATAGTGGCATAACCTAAAGTTACCGCTTCAAACTGGTTACTGAGTTCACGCGCATGTTGTGCGTCTTTTGCAAGGAAAGAGACCGAGTAAATGGGGCGTACGACACCATTAGATAGTTTCTGCGTATCAAGATAAGAGGAGGTAATAAACCCAGCTTGATTGAGGCTGATGACACGCTGCAGGTCGATGCCTAATACTCTGTCCATCTCAAGCGCTTCGATACCTTCTTTCCAAGTGATGACAACACCGTAGTTGTTGTAGACAGGCGTGTTATCTAGCCACTTAGAACCCAACATACGGATGTTACTGATCTTGACCAGCTCCTTTTTGTACATAGGCAAGTCTTTTAGCTTACGTTGGACATCGGCTTCGCTGTCTGCCTCAAGTACGAACCTCAATAACTGAATCGGTTTGCCATCCACTTTACTTCGGATAACAAACATATCTTTGACAGCTCCTTGCTCTATTAACTCGCCAAATGCGGCTTTTTGTTCTGGTAGCGTTTTTAATACTTGCTCAGCATCGTCTGTGTTCCATGAGAGCTCGACGCCATAGTCTGCTGCGAATACGGTATTTGAAATGAAAAGAGAAATGAGTAGAGCTGATGAGCGAATAAAGTTCATGTTGTTTCCTCAATAGTTTGAAAATGGCTGTATTTGTATTGTTGTCTGTTGTTATTAAATGGAGTTACCAGCGAGAACGGTAGCTACGATGGCAGCCGCGGCAGGTATCTTGAGCGCTTTCCAGACCTGATTCGGCCATCTTAATGTCTTTGTTCTGGCTCGCTTGATAGAGGTCTTGAAAGCCTTGATCCATTTGTGTAAGCAATTGATTGAATTTATCTGGTTTACTCCAGATTTCAGGCTTTGCTTTGCTGTTCATATCGCTTCCTTGCGGAAAAAGAGTCAGCAGTGCGTGACTGTGGTTTGCTAGCTTTTGGCTTTGACTTTCCAGTTTGCTCCAATCGGTATCACGGCCATCCAAGGTTTTACTGGTCAGCTTGCTGATCGATTCAATGTCTTCAAAGGTATTCTGGCGTTCTTTTATCTGCTGACTAAAGTCTTGCGCAATTGCAGCTAAAGGCAGCACCACTGCTAAGCCGATGAGTATCTTTTTCATGTGACTGTCTCCTTATTAATCGATCCGAAAAGGATCTTTTTCGTTGATGAAATAAAATTTACACAGCAATAGTTGCAATTGCAACTATTGCTGTGTAAATTTATGCAAAGATTAGTTCATCAACAATACCGTCGAGGTGGGAAATGAAAGTTTGGGATCTGGCGACACGCCTTTATCATTGGTTACAAGCCGCTTTGTTCATTGCGTTAATGGCGACTGGGTTTTCCGTTAACGGGCCGCATGTACAACTCGGATTGGCCTTGTTTACACTGATTCTCTGGCGATTAATTTGGGGTTATGTAGGCAGCGAAACCAGTCGTTTCAGACAGTTTCTGCGCTCACCTAAAGCTGTTGTCCGCTATATGATGGGCAAGGCAAGCGCACAGCCTGGCCATAATCCAGCAGGTGGGTGGATGGTTGTGGCTATGATCACGGCATTGCTTTTCCAGTGCGTTTCTGGTTTGGCGTTAGCTGGGATGTTGGACAATTTACCTCTGGCGGAGGTTTGGCTAACGGATGGCTTATTCAATTTACTGGAAGTTGTGCATTTAACCTTGGCAAATGTTCTTCCGGTCTTGATCGCGCTGCATGTTGGGGCAATTATTGTTTATAAACTGCGTGCTAAGCCGTTAACTTGGGCGATGGTCACTGGTGTTCAAAAAGGCGCATCTCAGTATCCGACGCTTTTGTTTGTTTCTCAACTTCGAGCTTTACTAGTGCTAGTTATAGCTACATCAGTTACCATGACAATTATTGCCTTTTCTTTGTAAATTTACTGGTTGAGAGAACTCGTCGATGAGTGAGACGTTTGATAGACAAAGCAGCTTTGGCTGGTTGATCAATGTGGTGGCGAATGATGCTGCAAAAACCTTTGATACGGAACTAAAGAAGCATGGGTTAACAATTGCCCTCTGGCCAACGCTTATGTGCTTGTGGGAAGAAGAAGGCGTGACCCAACGCGATATCGCTCAGAAATCTAAAGTGGAAAATTCAACCACGACACGCACGCTTGATAAGCTGGAAAATTTAGGTCTGGTTGAACGACAGCCTGATCCCAACAGCCGCCGTGCTTTTCGTATTTATCTGACCGATGAAGGAAGGGCGTTAAAGGAAACCTTGGTTCCTATCCCTATGGCGATCAATCAAAAGCTGCTTAGCTCGCTTGAGTCTGAAGAGCGTGATGAAATCATCCGCCTGCTGCAAAAAATGGTCGCTGCTGTTTAAGGGAAGAAACTGATGACGAAGCCACTAAATGAGTGCATTGTGCCTATGTATCCAACGATACAAGCCTTGGACGTTAATGCATTGGAGCCGGGAGAGCATAAGTTCTGGTTTGCGGTTGCCACAGATGCCATTGGTCATCCACAGACATTGCCTGTACGTGTGTTTAAAGGTGATAAACCGGGTAAACGTATCATGATTACCGCGGGTGTTCATGGTGATGAGCAAAACGGAATTCTAACGGCACAAAAACTGGCGCGCGAGCTGGAAGGCCAGTCTATCTCAGGCTGCATTACCATAGTGCCTACTGTTAACCTTTCTGGAATCGCAAGGCATAGCCGAGACTTTCATTCTGCTGCCCCCGATAGCTCATCGGCTAACCTTAACCGCGTCTTCCCAGGTAATCCAAATGGCGATGATGCTAGCCGCTATGCCAATAGTCTTTGGGAGAACTTGCTGAAACCCAATGCGGATCTGGCCATCGATCTCCATTCTCAGACCAGTGGCTCAGCTTATCCTTTATACGCTTTTGCTGACTATCGATTGGATGATTCGATTCGAATGGCAAGGCTCATCAATCCCGATGTGATTCTCAATGATCCCGGAGACCCGGGTATTTTAGAAACGGTTTATAACCGCGCTGATATTCCATCCATCACCATTGAAGTGGGGATAGGTCGATACACTGACTTGGAGATGATTCAGCGTGCGACCACAGGAGTACAGAATGTTCTCAAGGATTATCAGCTTATAGAAGGCGATGTTGTCGAACTAGACCACCCTTGTGTGGAAGGCGAGCGAATCACCAGTGTTCGGGCTGAGCAAGGCGGTTTCGTTATTTGCCATGTTGAACTGATGGATTTGGTTGAAGCAGGGCAGAAGCTGGCCACTCAGTACAACAGCTTTGGTGATGAGATCCAGACGTATTACTCACCAATCAAAGCGACTGTGATCAGCCACAATGTTGAGTCGGTTCGAGCTCCGGGGTCATTGGTTGTTCGGTTGATTGATTAGTTATCAATGAGGGTCTTACCATTTGTGTGGTTTTTGCCTGATCGACAATATTTAACAGTGAAGAAATTATATTATTAAGAATTGCTGTTTTTTCGTATTAAATTGTTTCAAAGGGCGATTATGA
This sequence comes from Vibrio sp. RE88, assembly GCF_013113835.1. GTDB lineage: Bacteria > Pseudomonadota > Gammaproteobacteria > Enterobacterales > Vibrionaceae > Vibrio. The sequence continues at coordinate 589,753 of NZ_VTYQ01000001.1, forward strand.
GCTCTTTAATAGTTGAACATACTAACTAATTGTGTGATGTTTTATGCGTTTTTAAACTATAAATATTCATAAGATATCACACGCTCAAACACAACAATCTGGGGTAGAAAAAGCCCAAACCTGGCAGATGCCGGACACTTTAGTTCTCATCTTTATTATCGGTATCTTCGCTGCCATTCTCACCTACTTTGTACCCGCTGGCTCATTTGAGAGCCAAGAAGTGGCCTACATCGCGGACGGAGTAGAAAAAACACGTTCAGTCATCGACCCTGAATCTTTCTCTTATGAAAGGGATGAGCAAGGGGAGCTGGTGTACAACAGCGTTGGTTTCTTCGCATCGGGTGGCGGTATTGGCCTGATGAACTTCCCCTTTGAAGGGCTGGTTTCAGGTTCTAAATGGGGCAGCGCTATTGGCGTTATCATGTTCATGCTGCTCATCGGTGGCTCGTTTGGTGTGGTCATCCGCACTGGTACGATTGACAACGGTATCCTCTACCTGATCGACAAAACAAAAGGCAGCGAGATCTTATTCATTCCAGTGCTGTTTCTGCTGTTTTCTTTGGGCGGAGCCGTTTTTGGTATGGGCGAAGAAGCGGTCGCTTTTGCCATTATCATCGCGCCATTAATGGTGAGATTGGGTTATGACAGCATCACTACCGTAATGGTGACTTATGTCGCGACCCAAATTGGTTTCGCGACGTCTTGGATGAATCCATTTTCCGTTGCAATTGCACAAGGTATTGCCGGAGTTCCGGTGCTGTCTGGAATGACGATGCGAATGGTCATGTGGGCAGGCTTCACCCTGCTAGCTATTGGTTTTACCATGGCTTATGCATCGCGAATTAAAGCGAACCCAAGCAAATCAATCACCTACAACACAGATGCTTACTTCAGAAAGCAGGATGCGTCGGATCAACCAGCGGTAAAATGGACGTTTGGTGATACCTTAGTACTGCTAACCGTGGCTGGCACAACAGCCTGGGTGGTTTGGGGTGTTGTTGCTCACGCATGGTATATCCCTGAAATTGCCTCTCAGTTTTTCACTATGGGTTTCATTGTGGCGATTCTCGGCACGATTTTCCGCCTTAATGGGATGACGTTAAACGATGCGTCAGCGGCGTTTAAAGATGGTGCAAGTATCATGCTGGCACCTGCGTTACTGGTTGGCTGTGCCAAAGGTGTATTGCTGATCCTTGGCGGAGGTTCAACTGATGAAGCCAGTGTCCTAAACTCGATTTTAAATAGCGCAGGAAGCTTGATCAGCGGTTTGCCAGATGTGATGGCGGCTTGGCTGATGTATGTGTTCCAATCCATCTTTAACTTTTTTGTGACCTCTGGTTCTGGCCAAGCGGCACTCACTATGCCGTTATTGGCTCCTCTGGCTGACATCGCAGGTGTGACACGTCAAGTTGCGGTATTGGCTTTCCAGCTGGGTGACGGCTTTACCAACATCATCGTTCCGACTTCTGCGTCTCTCATGGCTACGCTGGGTGTGTGTCGCATTGATTGGGGCGTTTGGGTCAAGTTCTGTGGTCGCTTTATGTTGATTCTGTTCGGGCTTTCCAGTGTGGTCGTGGTTGTTGCGCACATGGCGGGATTTGCCTAACAAAATTCTAATCTGGTGCTATTCACAACTAGCAACAGGGATTAAAGTAAGCTGTTTTTTCAAGGCGAGTGTATGCTCGCCTTTGTTCTATAAGGAAGTTTGGGTATGTCTGACGTTGCCCCTGTGGTGGAACATTTTCCAATTATTCATTCGCTTGATGTTGATTCACTGCAAGCGGGTGAGCATGCGTTTTTATTTGCCGTCGCAACGGATGCACTTGGCTTGTGGCAGCAAATGCCTGTCCGAGTATTTAAAGGTGCGAAGCCTGGTCCAAAAGTCATGATCACCGCAGGTGTTCATGGGGATGAGCAAAACGGTATTGTTACCGCTCTGAAAGTAGCAAAAGCCTTGGCAGGGCAATCGCTGGCAGGGTGCGTTACTATCGTCCCAACCATCAACCTAAGCGGCATTCTTCACCATAGTCGTGACTTTCACACCGTTGATCCGGATGTCTCTTCCGCCAACCTCAATCGCTTTTTCCCTGGGGATAAGGCGGGCAATGAAGCGGCGCGCTATTTAGGTAACCTTTGGCAGCATGTGCTTAAGCCCAATGCCGAAATTGCGATTGACTTGCATACTCAAACCACCGGCACCAGCTACCCGCTATACGTGTTTGCTGACTACCGCATTGAACAGGCAATGACGCTGGCCAAGCTAATGAATCCAGATGTCATTTTGAACGATCCGGGTGAGTCAGGCGTTTTGGAATCCACTTGGAACCAACATGGTGTACCAAGCATCACTGTGGAGGTCGGTTCTGGCCGATACCATGATGCTGAAATGGTTGAGCGCGCCGCAGAAGGTGTTCTGAATGTGCTGCGCTATCATAAGGTGTTACCAGGTGAGGTTGTTGAAAATGACTCGTGTCTAGAAGGGAAGCAAGTCATCAGCGTTCGAGCAAAGCAAGGTGGCTTTGTAGAGCCACAGGTGTGTTTGTTGCAGAAGGTTGAGAAGGGTGAGTTGCTCGCGATTCAATACAACAGCCTAGGGTTTGATGTCGCAAATTACTATGCCCCGGAATCTGGCACTGTTCTCAGTTGCAATCTGGAAGCACTGCGTTCTCCGGGGTCTCTCATTGTTCGGATGATTAAGTAAACATCGTTTGGTTCGATGTCTTACACATCCCGTTAACTGCGCCAGCTATTACCGAGTAGCAATGAGACACCAACAGAGACCCCCAATGCAATCAGGATATTGGGTAGGGTGAATCCCCAGATAGCGACACAAACCGCAACGGTCACGATTGCCCAAAGTAATGTTTCTAAAATCCAGGTTCCCATGTTTGACTCCTGCTGTTTAACTTGGGAACAAGGATAGTCGATGACAGGTTAATTTTTGGTTACCGTCTACGATTCATACTCTTTCTGTAAATCGACTTCGGCTAAATAGGTGTCATCTTTCTGCTGATGAATGAAGTGCCAGCCCTGATTTCGACACACTTTTTCAATCAGAACCAAGCCAATTCCAAAGGACGTTTCGGTGGACTGTTGACTATCCGACAGCTCTACGGGGTTGGTGATGGTAATGCGCTCCTCAGACAATTCAATACGGACAATGCCGTCGGTGCTGTGTTGAAAAGCGTTGCGTACTAAATTGGTCAGGACAATTTGGATTAGCGCGAGTGGAACCTGCGTTTGTAAAGAGTCTGAGCTGGCGTCCAACTCTACACTGATGTCTTTGCTTTCAATCAGATAGCGATGACTTTCGATGATCTCACTGGCAAGGTGATTGAAGTTGACGCTACTGGCTTCGAGTTCCGTCTGGGTATTTCGACTCATCCACAGTAACGTGGTGATGAGGGTTTGCATCGTCGCCACCGAACGTTGGATACGAGCAACCGCTCTTTGCCCGCCTCGCGGCATCGAATCAGATAAGCGCCCAAGCATTTCGCCGCTGGCAGACATAATCGAGACGGGTGTTCTTAATTCGTGACTGGCGGCTCTGAGAAAGAATTCCTCACGCTCGATCGCATCTCTTTCATTACGGACACTTTCGACCAACTGATTGGCAAGAAGATCCACCTCGCGATAGCGAAAGCGTTTTAGCTTCTCTGTCTGATTTAGATCCAGCGTTTCCGACCACTGGGAAAGCACGAGAATGGGTTTGGTCAGGCGATAGATCAATAAGCGAATGATCAGAAACACCAGCAACAGTAAGCCGCCAATCATGATAAAGGCAGAGTTAAATTGGCTGACCGACTCGGGAGGGTTGAGCTCAAACAGTTCTAGATAAATCGACTCGTCATATTGAGACACCACATACAAGGTGGCATCGATACTGGGGATATGGTGGTAGGCGGCATATAGATATTCGCCCGACGTCGCCTCAGTTGCTGGAATGTAACGTTCGTAGATGGCGTCATTCTCAAAGCTGCTCCAGTCGAAGGCGGTCATAAACTTTTGCGGGACCTGACTGAAGTCGAGGTAGACCTGAAGCGTACTGCTTTGAGATTGAGGAAGTTGCCCAGATTTGAGGTACTCGCTTTCCGCTGCTTTAAGTTCATAAAGAAAGCCATACTTGGCGGCTTCATACAGCCCCGTTTGATAACTCTGATTGATCATCAGTCCATAAATGGCAGTGAGGCTGATGACGATACCAAAAAGGTAGAGGTAGATATCGCGCTTTATACTGACCCGGGTCATGCCTCCTCCTCTCTGATTGTTACTCCCACGCCGTGCACGGTATGAATCAGCTTACTCTCAAAAGGGGCATCGATAGCCTGACGAAGTTTAAACAGGTGGACTTTGAAGCTGTCGGCACTGGGAAGCTCATCTCCCCAGACTTCCTCTTCTAGCTTGGTTTTACTGACGACATTGGGGCTATTACGCATCAGACAAACCAACATTTTCCAACACACAGGTGGAAGCTTTAAGGTTTGACCTGCACGAGTGGCTTGATGCTTATCCAAGTCGATACTCAGATCACCAACTTTAAGAGAGGTGACGGTACCTTGTGAGCGACGAATCAGCGCTTGCAGACGAATTTTGAGCTCTTCCATGGCAAAAGGTTTAACCAAATAGTCATCAGACCCAGCAGCAAACCCCGTGACTTTGTCATCGAGTGTATCTCTTGCGGTGAGCATCAGAACAGGTGTACTGACGCCTTGCTCTCTGAGTGACTGACAGACGTCAATACCATCCATTTTGGGCATGTTGATATCGGTGAGTATGATGTCGTATTGATTGGTTAACGCTAGATTAAGCCCCGCTGCGCCATTGTAGGCAAAATCAAACTCAAAGCTGTCGAGTTCCATATAGTCACTGATGGCTTCAGCCAGATCTCTGTCGTCTTCGATTAGCAGGGCGTTAATACTCATGATGCTCTATTTCCTTTGTTGTTCTTGTTTCCATGCCCAGATGGGCGGCTTGACCAGAAGTTGTAGGCGATAACTCCAGCTCGGTGCATGCCACAATTGCTGAATCAGTTTGGCATAGCCGTGGAAGTATACTTTAAATGGATTGACGGAATTAATCCGTGGGTAAACTCCGTATTTCACCTCTTCGTCTTCGCGAGCAAAGGTACCAAACATACGATCCCAGATGATCAGAATACCCGCGTAATTCTTATCCAGATATTGCTTGTTCGTCGCATGGTGAACTCTATGGTGTGACGGGGTATTGAAGATAGCTTCTATCGGTCTCGGAAACTTCTTCACGGTTTCGGTATGCAGCAGCGTCTGGAATAGCTGAACAAAGGTTTCGCACATCAGGACCACAAAAGGATTAAAACCAAGCAGTATTAACGGCAAATGGAAAAAGAATGGGAAAAACCAGTCTAGCGGCCCGAAGCGGTAAGCCACGGAAATATTAAAATACGGAGAACTATGGTGCACGGAATGTGTCCCCCATGCTAAGCCGTTGCTGTGCAAAAATCGGTGTTCCCAGTAGTAGGCTAAATCTGCCAGTATCAAGCAACCCAGAATGGTCCAGCCGGTGATAGGAAGATGGGTCAGGCTAAGATTCTCATAAGCAAAGACAAACGCTGCAACATAGGCTAAGCCGACAAAGAATATCGTCACTAAGAGGAAAAACAGTGTCACAAAGTTGGTCGCACTGTCACCCAACATATTCCAGCTCAGTTTCTTTTTGAACGCGTATCGAATCAGCTCAATCAAAAAGATCGCAACGGCAATGAGAACAAAGTTATCGTCCACCCAAGTTTCGGTGAAGATAATGGTCGCCTCCGAGAAAATTTGAGACATAAACTCCATAATGTATCTCCTGTGCCTCTTTATTTATAGTAGACAGACAACTGGCTGGATTCCGGTTGTCCTTGTGAATTGAGGTAGTGGATCTCCACTAAAGCATCGACCGACTTTTGAAAATTAATTCGTCCCCAAGCATCAATGAGTTCCGATTCTGAATGCTTACCTCTATTCATCAGCAGCTCCGCCTGTTCAATGGCAGGGAGTGCGACTAAGTCGCTCGCCAATGGGCTCTTTTCAGTTGGGTAGCCTATGGTGACTTGAGCTTCAGTAAAGTCGCTGTTGAGCTCTTGATACAAGACTATGATTCTGTCCAAATTGTCTGGGAGTTTATCGGACTCAACCAGCTTGCGATCGAACTCTCGCCACAGCGAAGGTAAGGACTCAAGAGAGATTGTTTTGGTCACTCCACGTAAGTATTGCTGCGACGTACCGCCTCGTTTAACGTCACGAGAAACATTGCTGGATTCATTGTTAATCTTCGCTTGCGGCGTGCTGTCAGCCATCGCAGGCTGAAGCACAACCAGCCCCCAAACAGAGCCAGTAATCACGGCAGTAGTCAGTATTGAAGCGAACAGTTTCATTTCATCTCCGTCCCATATTTACTGTTGTGTTAAATATGGCGAGAAGAATAAGTGCGAAGGGGTTAACAAAAGGTTACTGACTAAAACAGCAATCTGAAAGGGATTGAAATCAATTGAAAAGTAAACGCTTGGTCTTTACTTGCTTTCACGTAAACTCTTCAATTGCTTTTAGTGCTGATACCAAACTCTCATGAGTTGGCGAAGCGTATGTGCCATATTAGATTAAGTTACGGCTTCGAACCTGTCTGCCAAAGCATGCCTCAGAGCGGGTAGTGTAGTAGGCTTATCTAAACGTCCATCCATTAGATTGTGAATCTTCTCCAGTTCTATGTCTCCAGTTTCACCGGACAAGGCGATGATAGGGGTTTTAGGAGAAAGCTGTTTGATTTTCTGACTGGCATCAAATCCGTTCATCACTGGCATTTGAATGTCCATTAAAACAAGGTCTACTTGGGTTGTTTTGAATACTTCGATTGCATTTTTGCCGTTGCTGGCTTGTATACTGTTGATTCCAAGCTGATTTAGGTACATTTGTGCAAGGGAACGCTGAACTTTTTGATCGTCGACGATAAGTACGGTTGGTGCATCGTTGTTAATATCGATGTTCGTCTCATGTGATTGTTCGGGGCTGAGTTGGCCCTTGGGATTGTTTGCTAGGTCAGGTGTATCGAATGCGTCTAAGGTTGGAGCATTTGGTACGATAGGGAAGTATAGATGGAATTCCGTAAACTCGCCTAGCTTGGAACGGCACTCAATTTTGCCTCCAAATGAACGCATTACACGCTGACAATAGCCCAGACCTAGGCCACTTCCACCGCTTTTTTGGTACGAGAAAAAATCATCGAAGATCTTACTTGAAACAGACTCGTCGATCCCTGGTCCTGTATCTCGGAAAACAAGGACATTTCCATACAATTCTGTATGGGTACTGATCTCAATACGGCTATTTGGATATTCTTCAAAATAGTAGACGGCATTGCGGATCAGATTAAAGATGACGAAATTGAAAAGCGTTTCATTTACTTTGATTACAAAATCAGTGTTCTCTGGAAGTCGAACTCTCTCCATGAGCACACTATTTTCAAATCCATACTGATCTACGGCATGTTTAACCGCTGTGTGGATGGACGTAAATGTCGTTGAATCATGCTCTGTGACAGAGCTATTGACTTCCCGAAGAATAAGGTCAATCAGCTGGCGACCCCGCAGTATCGCTTGTAGGCTATCCTCTATATCAAGCTGGGTCTGTTCTATAGGCCCATTTTTATAGATACGTTGCTTTAGTGCTTCTAGTTTCAACTGCACTTGTGCGAGAGGGTTACGCATCTCGTGAGCGATAGAGTGGGCTAATACCCGATTTTGATTAATTTTCTGATCGGCTTCAATAGAGCTTTGTATACGACTTAAAAGTATTTTCAGTGCAGAAATCTCTTCACTGGAGAAAAGCTGCTTATTGATTTTATGCGATGAAATTAAGAGGTGTGTTATTGACTGGCATTGATCAGATAGAGGCATGACCAAAGCGATATTATTGGAACTCATTTCATCGTATAAAGCTTTTACCGAGCTCTTTAAGTTGCGTGGATTATCAGTGACCTCAGACAGTTCATCAAACAACAATATAGAGTCGTTGGATGATAAGAAACCTTTATAACTAGAATCAGCATCATCTCTAGTAACCAGTCGTAGCTCGTCATTAGGGATATTGAGTAAGTTACTTAAACGCTCCATCGCGTCATCGATTGATAACTTAAAATCCTCTTCTAATGCGAGAATTTGTTGTACTAGTGTGTTTTTGTTGCCATAGATGATAAGAGAGACATAGCGGCTGATTTGTTTGTAAAGCACATGCCAAGTCATACCGATAAATGCAATGGCAGGGATGAGTAACAAAGCGTTTTTATTAGTGAATGGAGAGAATACATAACTGAGGAAAATGGCTAAAATACCGCTAACCAGAAGAGCACTGGTTATTGTATATATAAGATATTTAAAGCTGTAAAAGCGAGTTGTTAATAGGGCATAACCGAAGAGTAGAGTTTCACTAATGGATAATACGGGAGGCAACCATGTTAGAGAAAAATCGCCAAAGAAATAGGTAATTCCAAGGTGTATGATTACGGTAGATATCATAAAGATTAGAATACCAGCAATCATATAGTTATTTTTGGCCTGAGCTATTTTACCAATATTGGTTCGCATTACCATGAGGTTTAATAATGTCAGAAGAACAAAAAGAACTAAGATTATAAAGAAGTAGAAGGTATGCGGACCAAAAACTAATACAAACTGGCTTGGTCCATCAATCTCTATATTTTCAACAGTTAGCCCCGGTTGTGCATTAATATATATGGCATATATAGAAGAAACAATGAACGTGGTTTTTTGCCATAGTGGTACTTTGGATTTTTTCTTATCTGCAGCTAATTGGCAAGATAAATAATAGGCGAAGGCAAAAGCAAAAAAAGAAGCTAGGTTTGCCAATTTAGCCATAAAAATACCAGAATCATGGCCTAGATAAGGAAGAAGGTCAGTATGAAAATAAAAATTACAACCTATCCAAGAAATGATACATAGAGAATATGCAATATAAGAGGCATGATATGAGCCAATAATTTTTTCTTTTGCTTTAATTCTAAAGCAATAATAGATAATCCATAACAGTACTGCTGCTATTACAATAATTAGGGTTATAGCCTTAGGGTAAAGTATAACTATTGAATCTAAATCAGACATATCATTCATTTAAGGAACACAGTTGTTTTTGTGAAAAAACGGCTCGTTTATATTCTCGGAATTTGGTGTTGTTTAGTGCTTCTGCCATCTTCTCAAAATTCCAGAAACCACGGTAAGTGATTTTATGGTCATCATTTATATCACAATAACCCGCATGGAAGTACGCATTTTCACCAATTGATTGATAATAATTTAGCATAAAAACTTGCTCTATTACTGTAAACCCAAACTTATATCCGTTTTGGTGCATTAAGCTCATTAGCTTTTTCTGTGCTAAGTAAAGGAAGTAGAGCTTCTGCTGGGTACTTCCATTGACTGCTAACCGTAAAACTTCACATACTTGCTCTGGTTTTGAGAGCGCCAGCTTAAAATGATGATCAAACTCTGAAAGAGAGTAACAACGAGGGAATACAGGGGCATCAAACAACTGGTGATGAGAAAACTCATAGTATGCTTGATCTGGTAAGCAGAATTTCCATTTGTTATTGGTAAACTGCGGGGTATAACTTAGCCAACTAGTTTGGTGTGTCCAATCTTGTACGAGCGCAGAAGCGACTAATGTAGGGTACGGCTCAGTAGGGCTATTTTTATACAGAATAAAGTGCTTTCCTTGTTGTGAAAGGGAAAGTAGAGGGAGCATTTCATACCATTTTTCATCTTGTATAAACTGCTCTAGATTACTGAGAGTAATAGCATCTTTTAATGACATAATGTTGTCATGGCCTGGCATTTTTACGATGAGTCCTGAATCCTCAATCTTGTCAACTAGCATGCAAACATAATCGTCATCCTCGAAGGATAGTTTGTCTTCTGAATCTATTTTATTGAAAGTAGGAGAGTTTCTCTTTATTGCTTCAATTTCACATTGGCACCAAAAGTCTAACCAGTGAGAGTAATAGCATGAAGCCTGATATTCTAAATTACGTATATTCTCAGGAAGTGTACTTGGATACTGTTTTATGAAATCATGATAGTCAATTAATTCAAATAGTGTTGAAAGGCTCCCTAATCTATATTTAGGATACAGTGCGACTAACTGTTTTTTACGAAAGTTAGTAACACTCAGAAAAAGTTCCTCTCTTTGTTTTTTGTTGAAATGACAAAGAACAAGGTCAATCAGAGCTTGCTTCTTTTCTTTAATGGTCAAATTTTTACTCAACAGAAGATCCAGATGAAAATCAAGGCTCATGATATACCTTATTAGGAGTGTGAATAATTTTTCTTATTTTATAAATTTCAAATATATCATGTAGCTTTGCTTGTTGCCATGCTCAGAAAAGCGACTTGAACAGCATTTTTGTCGATAGTTTTAACTTTATTGTACGCCATATTTTTTGAGTAAGTTAACGTATGCGCGAAAGTATAATGTAAAAGAAGTTAATTCTATGCTTGCTCTCCGCATTTTACAGTTTCTTTTTTACGTGTAAAGGAGTCAAATATGCGGCCTCAGGTGATTAATATAATGATACTGATATCATTAAAATAATGAATATTAGTGATGTCAGATACATAACGCTAAAAAGGTTACTGACTAAAACAGCAATCTGGGACACTTTTTCTGGTTAAGAATTGGTAATACTGGCGCCACATTCATTTGTGGGGTCAATAATGCTGTTCAATCAACCCATCACACTTCGGTCCGTTATCCGGCTGAGTCCCATTAAAGTCATGTTTACTTGGCTGATGGTTCTGGCTGAGAACGTATTTATGATTTTGCTGCCGCTGTTTATCGGCTTTGCTATTGATGGCGTACTTAAGCAAAATCTGCAGCCGTTGTTTATGTTTGCCGCGATCTTATTTGTACTGGTGGTGATCAGCGTTGCACGCCGCTTTTACGATACTCGCGTTTATGGCGGAATCCGAGTGCGGTTGTCCAATTTGGTTGAGCGTAATTTGCGCGGTCAATCGGTATCAGTCAAAGATGCCCGACTGTCCATGTCCCGCGAGCTGGTAGATTTTCTAGAAGAAGATTTACCATCGCTGATTACTGCCGTTGTGCAGTTGGTCGCTACCGTTGTCATTCTTGCCACTTTTCATATCAAACTTGCATTATGCGTATTGATCGCAGGGCTGAGTATGATGCTGATTTATGCTCTGTTCCATCAAACCTTTACGCGACTTAACGGCGCGTTAAACGATCAGTTAGAGCAACAGGTTCGTGTGCTCAGCGGTCAGCCTTTTTCGGCGATTAGAACGCACTTCGAACGCTTGAAACGCTGTGAAATCAAACTGTCCGATACCGAAGCGCTGGTGTATGGGCTGATCTTTATTGTCTTATTTGCCGCTGTCCTAACCAACCTTTGGATGGTCAGCATTCTTACTGATCCTACTGTGGGTCAGGTTTTTTCCATCGTAACTTACTCACTGGAATTCGTGGAAACAGCAGTGATGCTGCCTATCACACTGCAAACCTTGTCGCGTCTGATGGAGATCAGCCAACGACTAAATCAAACCCCCGCTCAATTGGCTGTAGAGGAGAAGCCTTATGAAATTTAAAAAGACTCTTGCAATATTAGCTGGCTGCGGGGCAATTTTCGCGGCATTGGTGGTTGTGGATGTTTTAGAGCCTCAGCCAGTTGTGATTGAGCAAAAAGCACTGAGCAAAACCCCCGTTTCGGTACTGCAAGTGACGCCGGAAGATCACGATTCCAATTTGACTTTGCTGGCAACCACCACCGCGCGTTGGCCGATCCAGCTTAAGGCTTCAAGCAGCGCTCAATTAGCGTGGTTGAACCCCGATATCGAACCGGGTGTATTGGTGAAAAAAGGTACCTTGTTGGCGAAGCTCAACACCAGCGCTTTAGAGTCTAACTTGGCTCAGGCGAATAGCAGCGTTAGGCAGGCAGAATTAAACCTAAAACAGGCACAGCACGAACAAACGGTCGCGTTAAAAATGTTATCACCGACCAAAAGCTCACCGTTTGCTCGCCGTGAGCCACAGGTGTTGGCAGCCAAGGCAGAGTTGGCGCAGGCAAAACAGGCTTACACCAGTGCAGCAAAGTTGCTTGAGGAAGCGAGTATTGCAGCGCCGTTTGATGCTGTGATCATGCGTCGTAACATCAGCCCTGGTGAATGGTTGGAAGCCGGGCAGGTGACTTTTGAACTCGCCGCTAGTGACTCACTGGATATCGAGCTGCCTGTTTCGGAACTTCACTGGCAGCAGGTGCAATCCGCGTTGAGTCAACCGGAGATTACAATTGTGAATCGAGATGGCAGCGAGTGGCAGGCACAGGTTCGATATGTCTCGCCGCAGGCTGATCCAACCACACGTCAGCGACAAGTGGTTTTGTCTGTTCGCGAACCTTATCAAGGAATGACTCGTTTACTGCCCAATCAACAGGTGAAAGTCATCGTTAGTCTTGGCTTACGGCCTGAAATTGTGACCTTGCCACTCAGTGCGATCACACGAGATGGATACGTCTGGACACTTGATGAGCAGAACCGATTGCAGAAAGAGTGGATTACGCAAATAGGACAAGCGCGTAATCAGGTTTATGCCCGCTTTGATCAGGACAGCGCTAAGGCACGTCAGGTGGTGGTGTACCCACTGCTGTCGATGCTATCGGGGAAGCAAGTCGCTCCTCAAGCTGCGCAGATATTGGTCGCGAAGCAGGAGGGTAATCAATGAGCTGGCTGACTAAGTGGTTTATCAACAACCCAGTAGGGGCGAATCTGTTGATGCTCGCGATCATCGCCAGTGGTGTTATGGCGTTTGGTCAACTCCGTGTGGAGTCCTTTCCGCAGATTGCGCCGTCATCGGTTGTGATCAATGTTGCCTACCCGGGAGGTACAGCTAAACAGATTGATGAGAGTGTTACGCAGCGAATTGAAGAGTCCATCAGTGCTATCTCTGGTATTAAACAGGTGACTAGCCAGTCTAGCGCAGGAATGTCGAGCGTTGTTGTACGCAAAACCAGCAGCGCCGACCTCAACAAGCTGCTGGATGATGTACGTAACCGAGTGAATGCGATCAATGGTTTTCCTGCTCAAGCTGAAAAGCCTCAGGTGGTTAGAAATGAATTTACTAACTTGGCCGCCTTTGTTGTCGTTTCGGGGCCACGCAGCGATGAGCAGCTTCAACTCATCGCAAGACAGGTCGAGCAAGCGCTAAAAAGTAATCCCAAGATTTCTAAAGTATCCAACTGGGGAAGTCGCGAACCACAACTTATCATTGAGCCAGATCCAGCGCAGCTCAAGAAACTGGGTTTGAGTCTGGAAGATTTAGCCAGCACCATCGGACAGATGTCGTTAGAGTCTCGCACGGGTGAGTTGATCAGTGATAAAGGGCGCATGGTTATCCGTGGTGATGGCTATGCGGATGATGTGCAGAAACTACGTCGTTTGGCGATCGTCTCTCGTCCATCCGGTACCGTCTATTTAGGTGACATCGCTAGGTTGAGTCGTGGCTATGAGCGCAGTGGCTCCATTGTGCGTAATAATAGCATCAATGCTATCGCTCTGCTGATCAGCACCAGCCAGACCGACAACCTGCTCAAAGTTAGTGATGCAATTAAGGATACCTTGGCGGAGCAACGCAAAATCCTGCCTTCAGACATTGAGCTGAATACCATGGCAGATATGGCGCCCTATATTGAAGAGCAACTGTTCAGGCTCGGTGATAATGCGTGGCAAGGCCTTTTGATTGTTGTGGTGCTACTGGGCATTTTTCTTGAGCTGAAACTGGCATTTTGGGTGGCCGTGGGTATACCAGTCGCTATCGCAGGTACCTTAGGAGCGATGCAACTGGCTAACTACAGCATCAATGACATCACGTTGTTTGGCTTTATTCTGGTATTGGGGATTCTAGTCGATGATGCCGTTGTCGTAGGCGAGGCCATTCACGAGCAACGAGGTAAACATGCGAGTGGGCGCAAAGCGGCGTGGCACGGCGTACACTCGGTTTCTGTTGCAACGGTATTTGGTGTTTTGACTACTATTGCGGCATTTTCGCCAATGCTTTGGATTAACAACGATTTTGCCAAGATTCTGGCAGGGTTCTCCGCTGTGGTGATATTTGCGCTGATCTTCTCTCTGATTGAAAGTAAGTTCATTCTGCCATCGCACCTAGCACAGTTGTCCGTGAGTAAAAAATCTAATGGCATTTTCTCTCGCATTCAATCTGTGGCTCAAGGTGGTTTGGAGTGGTTCAATTTCAGAGTGTACAAGCCTACCTTGGAAAAGGTGTTGGATTACAAACTGGCATCACTGCTGGGCTTTGTCGCCGCGATCGCACTGGCGTATGGCATGTGGTCGACTGGGACGATTCGAAGTGCCATTTTCCCTGAAATTCCCGGTCGATACGTTACCGCGAAAGTTGAGCTAGAAGACGGTGCCCCTTTGCCGTTACAAAAGAAAGCCTTAGATCAAATCGAACAGGCGATGATCAACGTCGAAGACGAGCTGATGCAAGACTACCCGTTGAGCCTGCCACCCGTGGTAAACCTGCTTGCGTGGTCGGATGGTTATGGAGAGGTGGAAGTGACCGCCGAGCTAACCAGTGAAGCCCTGAGCCTCTTGCCGGGTAATTTACTGACCGATAGTTGGCGTACTCATACTGGGAGCATTGAAGGAGCGTATTCAGTTCAGTTTAGTGCGGCTGAAGCGCCTGCTGGTGGAACATTCATCTCGATATCATCCAGTGACCGTGAACTTGCTAAGCGCGTCAGTAGTCAATTGGAGGACAAACTGGCTGCTTTGCCTGGAGTGGCGGATATTTATGATGATGGTAAAAGCGGCCAGCCTCAGGTGCGGCTAGTGTTGAATGAATACGGTCAACAGCTCGGACTGACGCAGGACAAGTTGGCGCGATTGGCGGGTGAGGCATTTGGTGAGCGAGAAATTCACCGCTTGTTGGAACAAGGCCAAGAAACCAAGGTGTTGTTGCAGTATCCTCGTTCAGAGCGTAAAACCCTCGCTCAGCTTGAGCAGACGATGGTGTTGCTGTCTGAAGGAAAGAGTGTCTTACTCGGTGATATTGCTGAATTTCGTCATGAACAGGAGCCTCAGATACTCTACCGACGTAATCGTGAGCAAGTAGTAAACCTCTATTGGAAGCAAAACCGAGACGTTCAGGCGCCTGAGCAGACAATGGCTCAGCTTAGCTCTGAGATCAAAACGCTGCATCAGCAGTATCCAGGAGTTCGGATCAAAGCAGGCGGCGAATTTGAAGAGATTGGTGAAGTCTCTGACGGCTTCCGCTCAGCGATGATTTTGACCATTCTGCTGATTTACATCTTGTTGGCGGTTCCGCTGAAGTCTTACTGGCAGCCGTTCATCATCATGGCAGTGATTCCATTTGGTTTTGCTGGTGCTATCTTCGGTCACTACTTGATGGATCTGCCAATCAGTTTGCTGTCTATGTTTGGCATGATGGCAATGACGGGCATAGTGATCAATGACTCATTGGTACTGATCACGCGCTTTAACGCTGAGTATCGCAGCGGTGTGCCGCTTAAACAGGCTTTAGTGACGGCTGGTACCAGTCGATTGAGGGCGATCTTCCTTACGACTATTACGACGGTATGTGGTTTGCTGCCGCTACTCAGTGAGACCGCAGAGCAAGCGCAGTACTTAAAACCTGCAGCGGTTTCATTGGTGTTTGGTGAGCTTTTTGCCACGGCGGTAACCCTGCTCCTGATCCCAATACTGCTGGGGATGACCAGTCGTAAAGCGCCAAAGCCTGTCGAAGATGAATTGGCATTAGAGGGAGCCTAATGCTGAGCGTGATTGATTTTATCCGGTTGACGGGCGATAGTGATCCTGTCGCCCCAGTGAGGCCCGTATCTATGTCACAACAAGAGAAACCTGCATTTAAACTGGTGCCCGAAATTGCGTTATTAGAGCCACTACCAGAGCATCTTAGAAAGCGATTTGCTCACGCATTGAAGTTGATGCATGACGAACTGGCAGAACACAGATCGTGGGAGCAAATAGCTACTGAGAGCGCAATATCGCCTTATCATTTCCATCGTCAGTTTAGCGAATTGTTTCATGAGACGCCGGGGCAGTATCTTAGCCGATTACGGCTGCAAGTCGCGGTGAATCTGCTGCTCAATGATGAACCTTGGAGTGTGATGGAGATTGCTCACTACTGTGGTTTCTCTTCTTCACAAGCCTTAGGCAAGGCTTTAAAGAGGGAGCTTGGAGTGACGGCGAAACAAATTCGCAAAATGGGTTATGAGTCCACACCGCGAGAGACTGCTGATTTTATCGCTAAGCTTGCTCATCCCGGTGCTCAGCAGTCGATTGAGACAGAGCTGGCCAAGTCTATGCCGACTGAGTTGATTTGGTACCCTCAGCGAGGTATGAAAAAGATCGCTCTGGAAGATCCTGACTGGGATTCAGTGATCGAAATCTATGGCAAAAAAACTGTCAATCTACTCGGCGCAACGCCGATTGACCAACTTGAAAAAGTATGGGACCAAATTGAGACATTTATTGGTGATTGGCAAGTCGACGAAGCTCTCTACGATTTTGTGATTCCTGAAGGGTACTACCTGTGCGCTGAGGTGTATCTGATTTCTGATGTTGCTTACAGTGCGGCTTTAGAAGCGCTGTTTGAGATTGTACACGAGCAGAAGTTGGAAATTGATGGCAGTGCTTTTTTGATTGAAATGGTTCGTGATATTGAGTTGACCTTAACAGGAGGGGCAACGTTTTCATTTCAGATACCTATTATCCGCTAACTCTATTCATCGGGCCTACTCGAATCACTTTGCTTATGGGTGGTGCATAAATAGTCATATTTATGCACGATATAAAAGGAAGTGGTTAAAGAGTCTGTGGTTATTGTTAAAGTACGTGCGTACAAAATGCCACCAGTTTGCTTAGCTCTATAACGTATTGATTTATATTATTATGCGTTTTTAGTGAATTATTTTTCATTATTTGCTTGAGTGTGAAATCTTTGTCGTTATAATTGCGGCAAAGAGAACTTATTCACTAATTGTGAAAATATAATCATCTAGGGAGCAGTCAGATGAGTGATACACTTTTAGCCGAAGAGAACCACAAAAACAGTCGCAACATATTGATGTTCGCAATTCCGTCTTTGTTGGGTCTTTTCTTTTTCCTTGCACCGTTAACCATAGATGGCAACTTCACCTTTCCGCTAGCGCTGATGGCGAAAGGCGTCAAAGCTATCCTTGGGGATGCTATTTTACCAACCGTCACCGCTGTGATTTGCTTCTCTGCGGTCGCTTCTATTCTTGCCAGTCTCATCAAGCCAACTTTTGTGACTCAATCTGCATTGATGACAAGGCTGTTTGTTCTGACGCCAGTTTGGCTAGTCGTTCGAGTTTTAGGTGCGGTGTTCACTCTTATGGCATTGCATCAGATCGGGCCTGAAGTTATTTGGAACGGTAACACGGGTGGGCTGGTTCTTAATGACCTTCTGCCTTCTTTACTGGTGACTTTCTTCCTGGCTGGTTTGCTGCTACCACTGTTACTCAACTTTGGTTTGCTTGAGTTGCTGGGTACTGTTCTGAGCCGTTTTATGCGCCCAGTTTTCCGTTTGCCAGGTCGTGCTGCGATTGACTGTATGTCTTCTTGGCTAGGTGATGGCACCGTTGGGGTGATTCTGACCAGTAAACAATATGAAGACAAAAAATACACTGCGCGTGAAGCAGCGGTTGTCGCGACTATGTTTTCTCCGGTTGGGATTTCTTTCTCTCTGGTGGTATTAACTCAGGTTGGCTTAGAGAATTTCTTTGTCCCGTTCTACTTCTCTATCTGTTTGTCTGGTGTGATTGCCGCGATGGTGATTCAGTACCTGCCACCGTTATCGTATAAGAAAGACCTGTACATTGATGGTACTAAGCCTAATCGTAATGATGAATTGGTGCCTGCGGGTCAGTCGGTTATGGGCTTTGGCTTGAAGTTGGCACTGCACAGAGCAAGCAAAGTGAAAAGCCTTGGGGCGGTTGCTAAAGAAGGTGTGCACAACGCACTGGACATGGTAATCAGCGTGCTGCCTGTGGTTATGGCAATCGGTACTTTAGGTCTGGTTGTCGCTGAAACGACGCCATTATTCTCATTACTGGGTGCACCGTTCATTCCACTGCTAGACGCGTTGAATGTTCCGGAAGCGGCTGCGGCGGCAGAAACTATGCTTGTTGGTTTTGCTGATATGTACGTACCTTCGATCATCGCAGCATCGACGATTAATGCTGATCTGACCAAGTTTGTTGTGGCAGCGTTGTCTGTAACTCAGCTGATTTTCATGTCAGAGACTGGTTCTGTAATTCTAAGCAGTAAAGTCCCTGTGAACTTTTTGGAGTTGGTAGCCATCTTCCTGCTAAGAACGCTAGTTACGCTGCCAATCATTGTATTGGTCGCACATTGGATCTTCTGATACGTTGATTGACATTGCTTGATGAATTAGCCCGCTAAGTCTGACTTAGCGGGCTAACTTGTATATGGGCTATTTATCATCAAAGCGGGCATGGTACGGATCCAGCTCATGCCCAAGAGGTTGGGTCAGATCGGTGTATAAGTCCGGTCGTCGTCCACGAATCCAGCGTCGACCAGTACACATTTCCAGCTCTGTTGGGTCGAGTTCCGCTATCACCATATCGTCTTCGACACTGTCCGTTTCAGTGATGATCTCGCCATAAGGGTTAAGAATCATCGCATTGCCAGTACGCACTTCATCAACATCGACGCCAACGCCATTGCTGAATATTAGGAAAAGGCCATTATCGTGAGCACGGGCAGGTAGCCAGCGCATCAACCACTCTCGGCCTTTTCTGCCTTGCATCTCCGATTTGATCGCCTGCGGGTTGGAATCTCTGTTGTGCCATAGTTGAGGATCAATGAGCCCCATAGCGTTCGGGCTTCTCGAATGGCAGCCGCCTGTCTGGTGGGGGGCTAACAACAAGTCAGCGCCTTTAAGAGCCGTGATGCGAACATTCTCAACCAGATTGTTATCCCAGCAAATCAAAATACCCACTCGCCAGCCGTGAGGCGTGTCGACTACGGTGTATTCGTTGCCACTGCTCATGTATTGGCTAACAAAAGTATGCAATTTACGATGTTTAGTGATTTGACCATCTGACATGGCGAGAACAAAGGTGTTGTACAAATTGCCGTCGGCATCAATTTCAATCAAGCCAGCGCCAATGGTGATTCCCGTTTCTCGTGATAGCGCCAGCAAAGCCTGACTGGATGGACCGTTAGGTACAGCTTCTGCCTGCGCTTCAATCTCATGAGGTTCCTGTGTGTTGAGGTGCCAGTAGCCGCTGATGCACATTTCTGGAAAGGTAATAAGTTCTACGCCCTGAGTTTGAGCCTCATAAACAAACTTTTTGATTGTCGACAAATTGTACGCTTTGTCTCCGGCGTGATGGTTAAATTGAACCGATGCCACTTTCAGCTTCTTCATTGTGATCTCTCCAGTTAAGTAACTGACATCGAGTTTAGATATCTTTATCAATTCCATATAATGAAAGATATTCGACATTCAATGAGTAACTGGAATGGATTTGGAGCACCTGAAAGCTTTCTGTGTATTGGCAGAGAGCAAGAACTACCGCTTGGCATCGGAGCGTCTGTTCATCACCCAGTCAGCGCTAACGAAAAAGATTCAGCGCTTGGAAGAGAAGACGGCTGCTCGTCTGTTTGAACGAGGCAGGCATGGTGCAGTACTGAGTGCCGCGGGGCAGACCCTGTTGCCTGAAGCTAAACAACTGGTCGAACGGTTCGAGCAGTTTCACCGATTGTCTGAGCGCGTTTCTCAGGGCGTAGCTGGGCACCTCAACATTGGCTTTGGTATTTCGACGTATCATCAGGCACCGCACTGGGTGGCACAATTTAAACAACGTTATCCCGATGTCAGCATGGCACTCAATGACATTCCTTCTCAAACTCAGTTGGAGAAATTGAATAGCGGTGAATTGGATTTGAGCTTCAATCGAATACCTGATGAAAACAGATACGATGCAGTAGCGCTCTATTCTGATCAGTTGGTGGTGGCTGTCCACGAGAGTGAGCACTTGGATGAAGGCAATCTCTGGTATTCGTTGCGAAACATGCATTACCTCAAATTGGCCTCCAATCGTGGCCCTGGGCTCAATCTTCAGATTGACTGTTATCTGATGAGTCAGCACCAAAATTTAGTCGCGGAGCAAGAAGCAGACGATATTTTAACTTTGTTGGCGTTAGTGTCTGCGCGGCTTGGATTCACCATTATGCCGAAAAGTGCTCAGCAAATTCATAGCCCTAGCGTACGTTACATCCCCTTGGATGGTGAGTATGCCAGTTGGCAGGTTGGGTTGATTTGGCAGCGAGACAATAGCAATCCACTGGTGTCTCGCTTTATTGATCTGGTTAAATCGCGCTGATTAACACAACTCAACTTCGACGTCGGACTGAATTTGGCTCGAACACGCTAAGGTATAACCATTGGCGAGATCTTCTTCAGTCAGCGTTTCTGTGCTGGTGCGGCTGACTTCGCCCTTAGTCACTTTACATTTGCAGGAGCCACACATGCCGCTGCGACAGGCGATAATAATTGGCACCCCGTTTTCTTCCAGCACGTCAGCTAAGGTAGCGCCTTGGCTGATTTCTTTTGATACGCCAAACGCTGGCACTTCGAACTGAACAACATCATCTGACGAGCTTTCATTATGAGCTTCGATAGGGGTAAAACTTTCCTGATGGAATTGCGCCGCCTCAACGCCCAGTGCCAATGCGTTGCTCTCCATATCCTGCATAAACAGAGTTGGTCCGCAGAGATAAACTGTGCGTTGGTTAAGGTCTGGGCAGAGTTTGGCTAACCACTCTCTGTCGAGCCTTCCTTGCGGGTGGCGTGTGCCTGTATTGTCTTTAAGCAGTAACTTTAGGTGGAAATTTGGGTATTGCGCATCCATGGACTCCATCTCATCAAAGTAGATAGTCTGAGCAGCGCTTTTCGCCATGTTAATAAAGGTTATCTCGACGTCTGCTTTGGTTTTCAGCCAATGTTTTGCCATCGACATGACAGGTGTGATGCCACAACCTGCACTGAGCAAAGCCACTTTATGCTTCGGTGGACAATCGATACTGTTGAATGGTCCAGTCGGCGCCAGTGCCAAGACGCTGTCTCCGGAATTGAAGTGGTCGATGATGTAGTTGGATACCAAGCCATTCTCGACTCGTTTGACGGTCAATTTAAGATGCGACTCCCCCGGTAACGAAGAAATAGAATACGCGCGGTATTCCACCTTGCCGTCGAACTCAAAACCTAACGAAATAAACTGACCCGGTTTGAAATCAAATCCATTTGGTAGGGGAGTATCAGAGGTCAGAGTCAAGCTGACGGTATCTGAAGTTTCCTGCCATTTATCAACACAACGAAGTCGGGCGGGTTGGTTGTTTTGCCATTCGCGAATCATAATTCCTCACAAGTAAAAGAGCCCAGCCAAACAAACCGACTGGGCTATCAAAAGGCAGGGATTAAGCTGCTAGGATAGTTTTCAGATCGTCTTCAACATTGCCGATACTGCGCATGTCGAATTTATCCTGAATGATTTGGATGAGGTTATCGGTCAGGAATGCAGGTGCGGTTGGGCCTGTGTAAATGCCTTTTACACCTAGTGCGAACAGAGTGAGCAAAATTACGATGGCTTTCTGCTCAAACCAAGACAGCACGAGTGTTAGCGGCAGTTCGTTGATGTCGCAGTCAAACTCTTTCGACAATGCTAGGGCAAGCTGAATGGCTGAATAGGCGTCATTACACTGACCAACGTCCAGTAAGCGTGGGATACCGTTGATGTCGCCAAACTGGTTTTTGTTGAAGCGGAACTTACCACAGGCCAGTGTCAGGATAAGAGTATCTTCAGGCGCGCTGGCGGTGAAATCGGTGTAGTAGCTACGTTCTGCTTTGTCACCGTCACAACCACCAACTAAGAAGAAGTGCTTAATGTTACCTTCTTTGACCTGCTCAACCACTGCTGGGGCTGCACTCATCAACGCATTGCGACCAAAGCCTACGGTGATCATGTGTTCAATTTCATCGTGTTGGAAACCGTCTTGCGCCAGTGCACACTCAATCACCTGACTAAAATCATCACCTTCAATGTGTGCAACACCCGGCCAGCCAACGATGCTACGCGTGAATAAACGATCTGAGTACTGGCCCATGTTCGGGTTCAACAGACAGTTAGACGTCATGACAATCGCGCCAGGGAAGTTAGCAAATTCTTTCTGCTGGTTTTGCCATGCGCTGCCGTAGTTGCCGACCAGGTGCGGGTATTTTTTCAGTTCAGGGTATCCGTGCGCAGGGAGCATTTCACCGTTGGTGTAAACGTTGATTCCGGTTCCTTCGGTTTGCTGGAGAATTTTCTCTAGGTCATGCAGGTCATGCCCCGAAACCAAAATACATTTGCCTTTAACTGGTTTAACGTTGACCTGAGTTGGCTCTGGGTGGCCGAAAGTAGTGGTTTCACCAAGGTCTAGCATTTCCATAACTTTGTAGTTCATCAGACCAATACGCATTGAACATTCAAGCAAAGCGTTAAGATCTTCTGGATCAGTGCCTAACCACGCCATGATTTCATGATACTCAGCGTAAATATCGTTATTGGTTTGCTCCAAGACGCGTGCGTGTTCCATGTAAGCGGCAGCACCTTTCAGGCCGTAAAGGCACAGCAGACGTAGACCAATCACATCTTCACTGATCTCCTGATAGCCACGGTTGACCGCAACCTGAGGAGCAAATTCGAGGATCGCTTCAGCACTCGCTGGTAACTCGAAATTAGCGACTTTAGGTGCGGGCTCAAGTTCAACGTCAGCCAGTTTTGCCGCAGCGAGTGTCTGCTCTTTAAGTCGGGATTTAAACTGCGCAGCCTGTGCAGCGAGTTCAAGAATACGTTCAGGGTCGAAATTCACATTGGTTAAGGTCGAGAAGAAGGCTTTTGGCGCCCATTGGTTAACTTCGTCATCAATAATGTCAAAGCGACGAGCTTGTTCTGCCCAGTACGAAACACCTTCAAGGGTATAGACCAGTACATCTTGTAGATCCGAAACTTCAGATGTTTTGCCACACATGCCTTGGGCGAAAGAACAACCTTTAACAGTTGGGGTTTGAATAGTCTGTTCACATTGAATACAGAACATTGCGCTTCTCCAGTAATAGTCTTTATGCGGTCACGCCGCTTGGATTTGTTTAGCGCTATAATTGCAGAGAGCGTGCCACTATTTAACTTGTTGATATTTGGTAATTTTTTGTATTTCTGGATATGAGGTTGATGTCTAAATGACAGCGCTATTGATGTGAAAATCACATCTGCAATGAGGTCGAATTGAGAAGAAAATTTTAATACGGTCAGCAAAAAGTATGAATTTTGAGCTGAGGATAAGCGAGTAAAACAGAAAGTTAGATGATGATTATCGTGAAGGGATGAGCTGGAATGCACGATGTGCTTTTAACATCAACTCCATTGATTGGGAGATGAGCCAGACCTGAATCTGGCTCATAGAGAAGATTAACAGCCGTACGTTTTTGCTATGTAGTCTTCAAACTGCTTACACATCAGCTCATCGGAGGTAGCGTTGTCAGCTAAGCGATCAGCACCATCAACAATATTGATCTTTGCATTCAACGGTGCGGCATCGGTTCGTTCACGGGAGTTTAAATCAGTAATCTTTTGTTTCTGAATTTCCCACGCTTGATCGGCGGTGAGGCTACATGCCTCGGCAAGGTATTTGGCATTGAAGCCTTCACCCGTCAGACTCTTGATAGTGTCATTGTGAGATAAGTGATTGCCTGCACGCCAATAATGCTCTGCCAGCAAAGGGCCAATTTCAGGGTTGTCAGTCAGGTACCCAAACCTGTTGAGGAAGTAAGCACGTGTCTGATAGACGGCCATGTTGGCAAGCAAGTAACCATGGTAAGCACAAGATGCTTCATCAGAAAGCAAATGAGGAATCGCCATCAATGGGCGAGGGCTGCATTCTAGTCCCAGAATCTGCTTTTCACACTGACGAGCCAAAGCTGTAATGTGTTCTGCCGTCAGTTCCTCGTCGCTTAGCTGATACAAGGCTCGCTCAAAGTAAGGCACCACCAATATGCTGCGTTCCTGATACGCTTTAAACGGCTGGCTGCTATTGATCATCGATTGAATGAGCTCGTCTGGAACTGGATTTCCATTCGCATCCAAAGCGTATTGTTTCAGCCAGTCAGCATCATTCAGGAGGCTGTCACAGAACATGGATTGAGTTTCGGCATAAGCCATGGACGTCGGTGCAAACTCCTGAGAAAAACAAGGTGAGTTCATCTTGACGTTGGCAAAGTGGGCGGCATGCCCCCCTTCATGGAAAAGGGTGTTGATGCCATCATAACCGCTGCCAATCTGATCGGGTTTTGCGTTACTGGTGAAATTGACCTTGGCTGCTATCCATCGCCCGTCGTCATAAAACGAAGGTATCGGGCCGTGGCAAAAACCGTTTTGGTATTTACCTTGACGATCCAGCAAGTCCAGAGTGAGTTCTGCACCAGAGTAATCAATGTTCAGCCGACCGAAAGATTCTACCCAGCGCCTAAGTGATTTGGAAAACGGAACGTATGGATCCAACTCACGCATCGAATCGCCAGAAAAAGAGTAATTGAAGTTGTAACCTGTGAGCGCATTTTGGCCTTTCTCACTGGCGAGTTTATCTAAGCTGGTGAGATTAACTTGCCTGGTCCGCTGCTCGAAATCATCCAGAATGGCAAACAACTCAGTGGTGGTCATTTTTTCGTTTTTCAGTACTGAGTAATCGAAGAAATTGTCGTACCCCAACGAGCGAGCAAACTGGTTACGCAGTTTGACTAAATCGATAAAGCCATTGCCAAGTAGCCATTGCTCAAGATCTAACAATGTTTGATGTGCTGACTGGCGCACGGCTTCATTCTCGTTTGCCATTATGGTTGAGCGTAGTGCTGGTAAAGAGGCGTCAACTTGTTCTCCTTCTTCGTTGACGTAAACCAGTGCATGATTTTGTTTTTTCTCAAATAGTTCCGTTTCAAATGCTATCAGTTCTGTCTTGAGTGCCTGAGCTTTATCTCCTTCGATAGCGTGTGAGCGGAAAGTGGCTAGCCAGCCTTCAAGCCCTATCTGAGTTTGTTTACGCTCTTCTAAGTCGGCTATTTCATTGAGCGTGCTGAGCTGTTGTTCGATGTCAGAAATCTGATCGGCATTACTCAGGAAGTGAGTCCATGCGGTTTGCGCAGTGGCAAAACGATCATGTTCGTTGCTGATCCCCATGTAGGTGTCCCAGAACAAATCTTCTTTGGTACGATGAACGTCTAGGTAACGCTGGTTAAGATCTTTGAGGTATTGAGTTGCAGTCATTTCAGTCCATAAAATGGTGGTGTGAAGCACTATTATGGCATGATTTATATAATGAAATTAGTTACATACGTGGCGTTTTTGAGATTCCTTCAACTTAGGCACTGTTTTGTTCTTTACCAGAGACACACTTAAGCCGTTTGTCGCTAGTACTTTGTACGTTTTTCGCTTTGTTGATGTACATATCTTTGTCCGCTCTAGCCAGTGTATCCTGGCAAGAGAGGTAATTTTTCGGGCCAGATTGCGCAACGCCAATACTCAGTGAAAGATCGGTTCGAATTGAAGCAAGGTTTTCTAGAAGTCGTGGAATGTAATTTTTGTTGGCGTCACTTTTAGCGCAGCTAGGCATCACGACGACAAATTCATCACCGCCAACTCTAAAGCACAGGTCTACGCTTCTTGAAACGCTCCTTATGCAGTCCGACACTATCACTAGAACGGCATCGCCTTCTTCGTGTCCATGTTGATCGTTGAAGGATTTAAATTTATCGACATCGATGTAGACGATGGATATTGGAAGGTTATTTTTTTGCGCTTCGGTGAATAGCTTATTGGTAAATTCGTCAAATGCTCGTTTATTGTACAAACTAGTTAAAGGATCCAAACGGGTCATTTTTTCCAACTTCTTGGTTCGTTCCTGAACCATAGACTCTAGATCATTAACGTATTGGTATGACTTGTTTCTCTCAATTTCAATTTCATTCATCATGCTCTTAATGTAAGTATCGAACACATAAGAGACGTCAAAGTCTATAAGTCTGTCGATGATATCAGATAGAAATCTGGCGTAATCAGGATCCTGAATATTGTTGTTAATAGTGGAGATTAGCCGACTTTTTAGATAGTTAACTGCAGATATGTAAAGTTTAGGGTCGACTCCGATTCGTTTATGAACCAAACCAATCCTTAATCTATGTTCGACGTAATCCAGATCTATCTCTTTGGTAAACAGGTCAATGATGTATTGCCTCAGGGCTGACATCAGTCGTTTCAAGGTACCAGCATCACCAATTAAGTTTTCAACGTCAGGTGTGCGGGTCTGATGTTGATAAAACTCATCGACGATGACATCTAATTGGCGGCTGATGATACTCTTAATCGTGCGAACTTCATCCAGATCACTGGGTGTTAATCGAAATAGATGAAGCCTATGCTTAAGCTCTGACTCCGATATTTTTTGCTGCTCAACAAGCGATTTGTCTGTTATTCTCATTTTTTTAACCCTAGCCAGATTCGCCAAATCCTAATTAGTATAAAGCAACATTTAGATGTTTGTGGCTAATACAGATTGCGCATGAACTTATAGTTTATCCGCCAACGTACTGTGCGGTGATTTCCTCCATAAAGTTGAGCATGGCTTTTAAACGAGGGGAGTGGGTGGTTTTGCTAGCGTAAACGGCTGAAATATTCACATGCGGTAAAACGTTAAGATCATTGGCGATTTGCACTAGCTTGCCGTCACGACATAATTGACGACAGTAAATGTCAGGCAGCAGGGAAACGCCACTACCAGATGCGACCATATCTCGTACCAGAAGAACATCATCCAGTTGGTTGGCATGTTTAAATTCTATGGTTTGTTTACTGCCATCAGTCATTGTTGAGTACAGCATCGACTGGTTATTCTCCTGATCGTGATAAAAACTGACGTGCTGTTGCAAAGTCTCCAACGTAGCCGATTGGAGCTCGGGATTCGCCAGCAAGTATTCAGGTGTGCAGAACCAGAGTAACTTCACAACAGTGAGCCTTTTGGCATAAAAACCAGAAGGGGCTAAATCACCGAGCTGAATCGCGAGATCAAGTTTGTCTTCCAGTAAGTGAGCACGGTGCGACATGCTGCGAATAGATAGCTGTATATCGGGGTAACGTTCGGTGAAGGCCTTAAGGTTAGGTGACAATATTTCCCGAGAAAAGGCGAACGTAGTGGCGATGCGGAGCGTGCCACACAGAGTTTGCGATGGGACTTGTTCTTTGATTGCGGAGAGGTTTTGCATCAGCGGCTTAAGTTGATTGTATAGCTGTTCGCCGTCTGAGGTTAGGTTAAGATGCCGGCTGTTTCTCTCAAGCAGTTTAATACTCAACGACTCTTCCAATCTGGCTACGGCGCGGCTGACACTGGATTTTTGAATGCCAAGCCTTTTCGCTGCTTTTGAGACGCTGCCAGTTTCTGTGACGGCAATAAATATCGGAAGATCGTTTAGGTTCCAGTCCATGCTATCTGTCTTTTCTCTCAGTTTGATTCTTTAATAACACATTGAAACCTATATCCAAAGCAACGCTGTGTTGCTTATTTTGCTCTATTTAGCTTGAGTGAAAACTCCTAACCTTTGGCCTGTGTCAGTTCTACCTAAGGCCAATAATGAAAACCTCATCAGTTCCTAACTTAACCCGAGCCTGTTTACTACTTGGTAGCAGTTTACTCGTTATGGCCAATGCCGCTATTGCGCCATCTTTGACTGAACTAAACCATGTGTTTGATGACCCGTTCTGCGTTTCACTGTTAATGACGCTTCCCGCCGTCGCGGTCATTGGTTTTGCGCCATTTGTGAGTCGTATGATTAACCACTTGGGCGAGAAGAAAAGCTTATTGTTAGGGCTTGGGTTTTATGGAGTAGCGGGTAGCAGCGGCCTGTGGCTGGATTCATTAGCAGCGCTGCTTGTCGGAAGAGTCCTTTTTGGGGCAAGTATCGTCATCTGTATGACGGTGATTAACCAGCTGATTAGCGACTACTTTTCAGGTCACGAAAGAGTGCATTTCATCTCTCAACAGGCCATTGCGGTCAACCTCGGAGGGATTGCGTTTGTCGTTGCTAGCGGTTGGTTAGCTTCCTTGCATTGGCGACTGCCTTTTACTATTTACCTGATTGCTTTGCTGACACTTGCACTGTCGTTAAAAGGCATTCCCCCAAGTGAAAAAGTGCGTACACAATTTCGGCCTAAACTAGGCTGGTTGGGCTTTAGGTCGGTCTTGCCGTTTTATCTACTCGGGTGTGTGGGTATGTTGTCATACTACCTAGTATTGCTTGGCTTACCTTATCTATTGAAAACGTCTCAAGGTTTCAACAGCTCTGAAACGGGGTTGGCGATGGGGGCGATGAGTTTGTTATCAGCCTTCGTAGCGTATTTTTTTAGACATGGCGTCATCAACTATGGTGAGAAACTTGTCATGGCACTGTGCTTTATGTGTTTCACCACTGCATTTCTAGCACTGTCGCAAACACAATATGATTGGCGCGCGTACATAGTATTAGTCAGCACAGGTATTGGGTTTGGATTATTGTTGCCAGTGCTCACTCACCTGGTTATTCATACGAGCACACCAGCGCTGAGAATATCCGTGCTGAGCGGTTTTGTGATGTTCTATTTTCTGGGCCAGGCGTTGAGCGCCTTCGTGCTCGATTTGCAAAACATGTTTGGTACAGAGCGTTTTTTCCTATTGCTGGCCAGTTTAATTGGTGTGGTAAGCCTATTGTGCTTCAAGTTCGTCCCTGACCTCAGAGACACGGTTGTGGAGGAAGTGGCATGAATTTCCGCGTGATTGACTCAACAGTAGTGCCTCAAGCAATGAAAGGCTTGGGCTCACTGACACAGGTTTTGCGTTCTGCGAGTGAAGATTTCCAGATTCAACCGTTACGTGTGGTCCGTCAAAGCCCGATTTACACACGGGAAGTGATACTTTGTGATGGCGTTTTGCCTTTGGTTTGGGCTAAATCAACTTTGTTTTCTAATCATGAAAAGACAGTCGCTGCGTATTGCGGCTTAGAAGGTCAATCACTGGGAGAGCAATTGCTTTTCTCCTATCATTCAGTCTCGCGTAGCCCTTATCAGTTTATTGAGTGTTCACCTTTTACAATCGACAAATCTGAGCAGAGTGGCTTCATGCAGAACCAAGGTCGAATCTCCAAGTTTACATGGCAAGAGCATGACTCGACTCTGGTTTTGGTCGAAGTGTTCCATCATCAGGCACTCAAAATGATCAATACAACTCAGTCGTTGGAAGATTGAAATTTCAACAACGTGGTTGAAATATGTGCTTGCAGTGAGTTTTGAAAATTGTTACTACTTAAATATGAAATTGATTTGTTCAAACGCTAATCAAACCACTACCACCACGAGATTGCTCGGGGGGTAGTTTTTCACGTCTTTAAAAAAACCTCTGAGCGAATTCGTCGCCAGAGGTTTTTTTATACCTTGGTTTTGCTTTTCGCTCAGAACACACACAAGGAAAATGATATGAAAACTCATCGCGAAATTGCAGAACAACTAGATTTATTTCACTCTGAGCCTCAGGCGCCGGGGATGATTTTTTGGCACCCGAATGGCTGGCGATTATTTCAGACTATTCAAGATCATATGAGACGTGTATATCGTCAAAATGGCTTTCAGGAGGTCAATACACCTATCTTTATGAAGCAAGAGTTGTGGCAGACTTCAGGCCACATTGACATGTTCGCTGACAATATGTTTTTTGGTGGTAGTTCGGATGAGAAAAGTGGGTATGTGCTGAAGCCAATGTCATGCCCTGCCCATATTCTGATGTACAAACGAGGGGTTCACAGTCACAGAGACTTGCCGCTGAAGCTGTTTGAGTTCGGACTGGTGCATCGAAATGAAGCATCGGGTTCACTGAATGGCTGTTTACGAGCTCGTCAGTTTACTCAGGATGATGCACACGTCTTCTGTCGATGGTCGCAAGCTGAAGAGGAAATTTGTCGATTTCTGCAACGCGCAAAGCAAGTGTATGGTGATTATGGCTACCGAGAGCTGGGAGTAAAAGTGTCGACTAAGCCAGAAAAAGCACTAGGGTCAGATGAGCATTGGTCGAGAGCCCAAGTGCTGTTAGCCTCCGCTTGTGAGCATGAAGGGTTACAAGCAGAATTTCAGCCGGGAGAAGGGGCTTTCTATGGGCCTAAGATCGAGCTGTCACTGATGGATTCTATGGGACGCAGCTGGCAATGCGGCACAATTCAATTCGACTTCAATTTAGCCGAGCGGTTTGACGTTCAGTACACTAATGAGCAAGGAGAATTTGAAGCCCCTGTTATTATGCACCAAGCAATGTACGGCTCTATTGAACGTTGGATTGGTGTGTTGCTGGAATCGTCTCAAGGACACCTTCCTGATTGGCTGCATCCTATGCCAGTTGCCATTGCGTCGGTGAGTGAATCTGATCATAACTTCACTCGCCAGCTTGAAGCAGTTTGCATCGCGCAGGATATCCCTGTGTCGGTTGATCTCAGCTCGAGCTCAGTAGGGCGCAAACTCAAGCGATTCCATAAGCTCAGGATACCCTATGTACTGGTAGTGGGAGACAAAGAGCGAGCTAACAACAGCCTGGCGATAAAATGTCGTGAGGACGGGACAATTATTCAGGTAGCTGTTGATGAACTCATTGTTTATCTCAAGGAAAAACTAAGACAATCACACCAGAAAGGAGGCTGTTCGGAGGCGACACTTTCTTTGGCTTAGTCTTGTTAGACGGTTGTGAGAGATCAGGTAGGCCTGCGGGCCTACCTATGTGTTATTGAACTTAGGCTTCAACACCCAGCTTTTTCCCCATTCGGTACAAATTGCCGCGATCCATTTGTAGAAATTCCGCCGCTTTCGACCATGTCCGGTTCGATTTTTCCAGAGCGTGAACAATCAGGTCTTTCTGGTAAGACTCAACGAGATCTCTCATTCCTTGGCTACTTTGCGGCAGGTAGTGTGATGTGCTTTTTACATCCGCATTCTCAAAGCCTCCGTCAAAGTGATTGAGGTGAATGATCTGCTGTTGACCCTGAATGGCTCTTAACGCCGCCCGGGTTAGCGTGTGCTCCAGCTCTCTGACATTACCGGGCCAGTTCTGTTTTTCCAAAAGCACCAAGGCTTTGGGGTGTAAATGCAGGTTCGGAATGTTGAACTGGCTGCGAACTTTTTCCAGAAGGTAGCCCGCAAGAACAGGTATATCACCTTCGCGTTTACGCAGCGCTGGAACGGAAATTGGGAACACATTTAGACGGTGGAACAGGTCAGCGCGAAACTGTCCTTGTTCGACTTCATTTTCCAGTGAACGGTTCGTTGCCGCAATGATTCTGACATTGACCAGTAAATGCTTGTCACTACCCACACGTTGCAGCTCACCTTGCTGAATCACACGCAGCAGCTTCGCTTGCAGAACTAAAGGTAGCTCTCCCAATTCATCAAGAAAAATGGTGCCGCCATCAGCCAGCTCGAATTTACCTGCTCGTGAGCTGTTGGCTCCGGTAAAGGCGCCTTTGACATGGCCAAACAACTCACTTTCTGCCAAGCCTTCAGGTAAAGCCGCGCAGTTGACGTAAATCATTGGTTTGTCTCGGCGGCTTGATTGTGCGTGGACGCTGTGAGCCACCAACTCTTTCCCTACACCCGTTTCACCTGTGATTAGTACGGCATAATCTGATTGAGCGACGGTGGCGATATTAGTTCTAAGCTGCTGAATTTGAGGGCTAAGGCCGACCATCTCCCCCTGCTTTGAGCGGGCTTGCTGAATCAGGGTTTGGGTGACAGAGCGCTGTTTGCGATTTTGTGCTTTGAGCGCTTTAATTTGACCAATATTGCGTAACGTGGCAGCCGCCAGTGCTGCGAACGTTTCAATGGTCATTGGTTCTATGGCGTCAAACGCACCGATGTTGAGCGAATCCAGAGTCAGTATGCCGACCAGTTGCCCATCCACGTATAAGCTGCAACCAAGACAGTCATGCACATCTAGCTCAGCCTCTTCGCTGAGTAGTACACCACTAAAGGGATCCGGTAGCTCACAATCGGCGCTAAACCGAACCGGTTGCTTGCTCGCCATGATCGCTTCCAGCCTCGGGTGTGCTTGAGGGAAAAATCGCCGACCAAGGACGCTGGTGGACAAGCCTTTCACCGCAACGGGGGTGAGAAATCCATCCTGATCCAAAATGAATAGCGCGCTGGCGTCGCAAGGAAATACCCGATCAATACCATCAATCAAATGCTGATACTGGGCTTCGCTGTTGAGGTTGGAACTCAGGTTGAGGGCTATTTCCAATAGCACCTGATTCATTTTTGCATCCATAGCTGACTTCGGTAGTGAACGACGTCAGCCATGCTATCAGCGCGTTGTCGTTTTCACATCGTCACAAAGGATAGAAACGCCATACGTTTGATTAAGGTCAATTTCTCTCTCAGTTTTGACCAAACTGTGCTCTGTACTTCTGCGGCGAAACGCCCACCAAGCGGCGAAAATGATGGCGCATGGTGACGGCGTTATCAAACCCTGCTTGGTTAGCCAATTGTTCGATTGGTAGGGACTCGGTTTCCAGCAACCCTTTTGCCCTTTCGATGCGCTGTTGGATTAGCCATTCTTTAGGGGAAAGGCTGAAACTGGCGCGAAATTTACGATCAAAAGTACGTCGAGACATGCTGGCTTGTTGAGCCCAGTCTTCGACAGTGATGGCTTTATCCAGATTCGCAGACGCCCAGGCGATAGCTTGTGAAAATGTCCCCGGAACTTTGAGCATGGGTGTTTCAACAAACTGCGCTTGTCCGCCTGTTCGGTGGGAAGATATGACCAGCCTTTTCGCGACCTGATTGGCAATCTGATAGCCGTAGTCGTGACGGATAATCGCCAGACCAAGGTCGAGGGCAGATGCACTTCCAGCTGAACAACCAATCTGTCCATCTAATACGTAAAGTACATCTTTCTGGTATTCGACATCGGGGAACTGCTCACGAAATGCGTTTTCATACATCCAGTGTGTGGTGGCTTTACGTCCTTTAAGCAGTCCGAGTTTCCCAAGTAAAAAAGAGCCTGAACAGAGCGACAAAACGCGTTTACCATCAGCGACAAACTGACGAATCTCGCGCTGAATCAGGGGAGGAATCGCGTAGTCTCCAGTCGGCCAGCCGGGAATGATCAATGTGTGGTAACTCTTTAAACTATCTACGAATTTCGTCCTGAGAGTAACACCGCCTGTGCTGTCAAAATCTTTGTTCTCCATATTAATTATCTCGCAGTCATACCAAGGATCGAACTCTGGTCGAGGCAAGGCAAACAGTTCTGCAGCGCAGGACATTTCAAACAAGGTGATGTGAGAGTGGGCAAGAATGGCAACTTTGATCATCTGGAAACTCGTTAGTGAGCGATAGTCTTTGGCTGATTATTATCGAATATTGACTTTTAGGCCAGTGTTGAGTCGCTCATTTCAACGCAATAATGATTCAAAAGACAAACAAGGAGACGTTATGACAACTGCAGTAACTAGAGTTCCAGCCGCCAGTAGTGAGCGTGCGTTGGCGCATTTCAGTCGGCTATTGGAGTTTGAAACAGACTGCTGGGATGTTCATCATGCCATCAGCAATGATCGTATGGATTTTGTGTTGCTTGATGTCAGAGGAGAAGAGCTGTTTGCGCAAGGACACGTGAAGGGAGCGATTAACATTCCTCACCCGAGGTTGAATGAAAAGAGCCTGAGCGCCTTTCCACCAGACACACAGTTTGTGGTGTATTGTGCGGGGCCACACTGTAATGGCACCGAGAAGGCGGCCATTCGTTTGGCAAAACTTGGTAGACCTGTGAAAAAAATGATTGGTGGAGTCACTGGTTGGCTTGATGAAGGGTTTGATCTGGTTAAAAAGGAGGTTGAAACATGCGTTTAATTGTTGGAACAGATTCTACGTGGTCTTTGCGCGCTTGGATATGTGCTTACATTGCAGGAATAGAGATGGAAACTCAGGTGATCGATCTAACGAAACCTGAGGCGAAAGAACAGCTTAAACTGATGTCTCCGACAGGGCTCGTACCAGCACTCACTACGGATAACAACTGTGTAATCCATGATTCGCTTGCTATTAGTGAGTATTTAAACGAGCTATCGGGAGGGAAATTGTTACCTCAAAGCGAGTCTCAACGAGCAGAAGCACGGAGTTTATGCTGTGAAATGCACTCAGGTTTTGTTGTATTGAGAACGTATTGCTCGTTTACTCTGGCTAAACCGGATGTTGACTCACTTCCTATGCAAGAGCTGTCGTCTGAACTAACGCGTATCAACACCATTTTTGCCAAGGCTCGGCTGCCGTTTATGTACGATGAGCCGACCATGGTTGACGCCTTCTATGCGATATTAGCTTACCGGCTTGAGAGTTACGGCCTTTCTCTTCAAGGCAAAGCGGCGGACTACCAAAGAAGCTTGCTTGAGTGGCACGGATTGACCAGTGCGATTGAAGCCGCCACAGAGTGGCGTAACGGGTGATTGAGGAATCTACAATGGCTCTATGATTAACATGCATAGAGTCATTGTAAAAATGTCATTTGAGTCATAAAGAGAGGCTCAATACACTTCGCGCTCTTTATTTTCTTGCTGAGACTATGAATTATGTTTTCTCAATCACTTTTTGCTCAGCTTGTGAGAATGACGGTATTGCTTTGCCTAACTCTGTTGGCCGTCCATCAGTCCCCGCGTCTGATGGAACTGTTAGCCGAGCAGGCCATCAATAGCGGTTGCCACCAGCAAAGTCACGATATGTCCGGTGACCATTCTCATCATCACCATCATTAGGGTAAGTTCATGAGCATTTTCCGTTTTCCAGCAATGGTCTGGTTAGGTATCGCCATTTTGGTTATCTGCCTGGGTATCAGACAATCATTTGGCATCTTCATGATGCCAGTTTCCGATTACTTTCAAACAGGACGCGAATTTTTCAGCTTTGCTATTGCGCTGCAAAATTTGCTGTTTGGTGTCTTTCAGCCGTTTGTCGGTATGGCTGCCGACCGATTTGGTGCTAAACGCATCATCATTGCAGGAGCTATCGCGTATGGCGTCGGCCTGTATTTGACCTCTATCGCTGTCGAACCTTCAACACTTTATTGGACACTTGGTGTTCTCGTTGGTTTGGGCCTGAGCGCAACCAGCTATGTCATCGTTCTTGGCGCGGTTGCTAAAGTTGTCCCAGCTGAGCACGCAGCAAAAGCGTTTGGCTTGACCACTGCCGCAGGTTCTTTTGGTATGTTTGCTATGATTCCCGGAGCGCAGATGCTGCTGAGTGATCTGGGGTGGCAAGGGGCTCTTCAGGGCTTTGCTATGCTTTGCTCAACAATGATCGCGTTTGCATTGTTTATGCGAGCACCGAAAACTGCGGCCAGCCAAGGAAACTCTGCCAGTGAAACAAAGGAAGATAATTTAACGCTTAAGCAGGCGTTAAGAGAGGCGTTTTCTCATAGAGGCTATTGGCTGATCCATCTTGGTTTCTTCGTTTGCGGCTTCCATGTGATGTTCATTGCGACGCACCTACCTAGCTATTTGGCAGACAAACAGTTACCAGCCTCAACGGCTGCGATGGCACTTGCCTACGTCGGGGTTTTCAATATCTTCGGCTCTTACTTTTGGGGATTGATGGGCGATAAATTCAGCAAACGCCATGTGATGTCGGCGCTGTATCTGATGCGTACCATGGTGATTGGCGCATTTGTGACGTTGCCAGTTACTGAGCATACTGCAGTGATATTTGGTGCGGCCATTGGTTTTTGTTGGCTAGGTACCGTGCCATTGACGTCTGGCTTAGTGAGGCAGATCTTTGGTGCTAAGTATCTGTCGACGCTTTATGGGCTGGTCTTTTTCACTCATCAGGTCGGTAGCTTCTTAGGCGCTTGGGCTGGTGGCCGTATTTACGATTACTACGGTTCTTATGAGCCCATTTGGTGGTCAACAGTTGTTCTCGCGTTTGCTGCGGCGATTATTCACCTGCCAATCAACGACAAGCCTGTTCGACGCCTAGCGACTGCCTGACGCCTTCATCTAGGGAACATGACCAATAATGACTGAGCTTGCAGGCTCGGTCATTGGCGGACGCCTTATTTCGATAAGCTATTATTGTCAAAGATATGTGAAGAAAATGGCATATCAAATGTAATAAATAGTCTGCTTAATAAGTATATGATAGAGCGTATTATTTCTTATATTCTCTTTTGATATGTTTTCTGAATGGATAACAACAGAGGCATTGATTGCTGCCTTTCTGATCTTTCTTGGCTCCTTCGTTCAGACAGCGATCGGTTTTGGTTTAGCTATTGTTGCCGCACCGCTACTGTTCCTTGTCTCGCCAGATTATGTCCCCGCGCCCATCTGTTTGGTTGCTCTCTATATCTCAATTCTTAATGCGTTAAAGCATAGAGACAGTGTAGAAATTGGTGGGCTTAAAATGGCGTTAATTGGCCGTGTCCCTGGCTCCGTTGCGGGTGGCGTGCTGCTGGTGATGGTATCGACCGACTTGTTGGCACTCTGGCTTGGTCTGTTGGTGCTGTTTGCTGTCGCAGTAAGCCTACTTCCTTTTCGTATTGAACCAACACCAACTCGCATGGGCGTTGCCGGTTTCTTTTCTGGCTTCTTCGGCACCAGTTCAGGTATTGGTGGACCGCCGATGGCTTTGTTGTTACAACATCAGGAAGCGAATCAGTTGAGAGGCAATTTGTCGGCCTTTTTTGTATTCAGCTCAATCATTTCGTTGATTATCCAAATGCCGGCGGGCTTTTTGACGACGCACCATCTGTGGATCAGTATTCCGCTTCTTCCTGCTGCGTGGCTGGGTTATAAACTCGCTTTAGCAACGACTCAATCTCTACCCAAAGAGAAGATTCGTCTTGGAGCATTGATGCTGTGTACCGTCAGTGGTGCGACGGCAGTCTGGCAGGGTTTGGCATAAGTCATTTTTATTGATGTTCATCTTAGGTTAAGGAAAAACCATGATACTAGAAGTCGCAATTCTGGATGTGAAACCAGATATGGAGAAAGATTTTGAGCAAAACTTTGCAAAAGCTCAGGCCATTATTTCAAGCATGAAAGGCTATGTTTCACACCAGTTGCAACGTTGTATTGAAAATCCAGGGCGCTATATTTTGCTAGTGAACTGGCAAACATTGGAAGACCATGAAATCGGATTCAGACAATCTGCTGAGTACCAGGAATGGAAAGCACTTTTACATCAGTTTTATGATCCATTCCCGACCGTAGAACACTATGAGAGTGTGTTCGGTTAAGGTTTTCTAAAAGGAGAAACAACAGGTTATGAGAACGATAGGTAATATAATTTGGTTTTTGCTGGGCGGCGTAGTCATGGGCCTGATGTGGTGGTTCTTCGGCCTGCTGGCTTTCATCAGTATCGTTGGTATTCCATGGGGACGCGCCTGTTTTGTAATGGGTAATTTTTCCTTCTTCCCATTTGGTCAGGAAGCGATTGCCAGAGATGAGCTGACCAATGAAATGGATATTGGAACCAGCCCGCTTGGTCTGGTCGGCAACGTCATTTGGTTTGTGTTTGCAGGTATCTGGTTAGCGATAGGCCACATCTTGTCAGCGGTGGCGTGTTTTGTGACCATCATAGGTATTCCATTTGCTATTCAGCACCTCAAACTGGCGTACATCTCGCTGGCTCCGATTGGTAAAACCGTGGTGCCTAAAGAGCAAGCAGCAATGGCAAGATATTCTAAATAATGAAAGCCCCAATAGGGGCTTTTCTTTTGTCCGTCAATTATTAAGCAGCTTCAGCCTAGTTCGGAAAGGCTAGTCAGAAATTCTTCTATCTCCTCCAATAAAAGAGACAGCGTCACCCGACAAATTGGACCTGTATGACATTGACCCGACATAATTGTCATTTATAGTAGTGCGCTAAATTTGCTGCTAAAAAAATAGAATAAACATTCAATGCTGCGCTGGATAACAAAGATAAAAACCGTCCTCTGCGCGTCAAGTTTGATCGTATCCACTGCCAGCTACGCGCATCCCCACGCCGTGGAACTGGAACTCTACACTCAGGAATTTCCGCCGCTTCAGGTGGAAGTGGATGGTGTGGCAGAAGGTTATGTGGTCAAATTTGTCGAAGCTGTGGTACAAGACGCTGCTCAATCCCTGCCGATGGAAATTCATCAGGTGCACTTCACGCCGTGGAAACGGGCAATGCGGATTACACAAAATCGCGAGAACGCCTTGTTCTTCTCGGTGTCGCGTACGCCAGTCAGAGAGGACAAATTTCATTGGATTGGCGAAGTCTCACCCTACGAAGTCGGGATCTACCGACATATTAATGGACCTAAATTCGAAACGGATGAGCTGCAGGCGCTCAAAGGCTATCGTTTTGGCGCACAAACCGAGGGTTCGTTTGAAGAGTTGATCCAGTCTCTGGGTTTTGAGCGGATTATCCCAGTTAACTACGGTAAGGATGCGATTCGTTTGCTGCGTGCGAATCGGGTCGACTACGCGCCTTTGGTGAGGGTTAGCTACCCATATCGGATGGAGCAATACGGCTTTGACCCCGATAATTTTGTCGAAGTCATGAAAGTAAAGCAATTGTGCAAAGCGCTGTGGTTAGTTACGGGTAAACAAACGTCACCGGAGGTGGTGAGTGCATTGACTCAAAGTTTTGAGGCGTTGAAAAAACAAGGGAAACTGGCGGCTTTGATTGACGCCTACCAACCGGATAGCGCCGTGATGCTTCGTTATCGAAAACAGGCGGCTAAGCGATAAAAAAAGGGCCTGAATACAGGCCCGAATGGATTT
Organism: Vibrio sp. RE88; assembly: GCF_013113835.1. Lineage (GTDB taxonomy): Bacteria > Pseudomonadota > Gammaproteobacteria > Enterobacterales > Vibrionaceae > Vibrio. Next base: position 628,722 of record NZ_VTYQ01000001.1, read on the forward strand.
ACAGCTCTTCGCCGTAGATGTCAAAAGAGAAGTACTTTTTCGCAATCTTGTCATACGTACCGTTGGCGCGAATGGCGACAATGGCTTTATTGAATTTCTCAGCCAATGCTTTGTCGTTCTGGCGTAATGCCAGCGCTGTTCCTTCGCCTATGTAGGCTTTGTCGGTAACAGGCTTGCCGACAAACTTGAACCCTTGACCAATGTCTTTGGCCAGAAACGCTAACGCTAGCTGATCGGAATTACCAAAAGTCAGATCCAAGCGACCATTTACCATATCAATGTAGACTTCATCCTGACCGGTATAACGTTTGATCTCTGCGACGTCACCGAACTTGTCCGTCACGTAGCGATCGTGAATTGTGCCACCTTGAACACCGATGACTTTGTCTTTCATCCCTTGCGCTGAAATGTCGACCTTAGCGTCCGTCGCTGTGACAAAACGAGCCGGAGTCTGGTAATACTTGTTGGTAAACAACACACGCTTTTTGCGCTCTTCTGTTATTCGCATCGAAGCCATGATGACATCCGATTTTCGTGCCAGTAGGCTCGGAATGAGTGAGTCCCAGTTTTGAGCGACCCAAGTACATTCCAGTTCGGCTTCAGCACACAGTGCGTCGGCAATTTCGATGTCGAACCCTGTCGGGTTGCCGCTTTGATCTTTGTAGTTAAACGGCGGGTAAGTGAAGTCGGATGCCAGACGTACTTGCTTTGCAAAAGTGGGTGCAGACAGAAGGGCAGCAGTACAAGCAATGACACTAAGCACTTTTTTCATGTTCGAAATCCTTATCTTCGTTTTTCGTTGATACTGGGTCAGCGAAGTGGCTAATGATGGTAGCGACTTCCTGCATAGATTCTTGTGAGCCAATCGTGATTCTCACGCAGTGTTTCAGGCTCGGTTCATGTGATTGATTGCGGGTGACAATTCCAGCTTTAAGCAAGTAGTTGAACAGATCGACATCAGGTCGAGTGCGAATCAGCACGAAGTTGGTGGAAGAAGGGTAGACCTTCTCAATCCAGCTTAATGACTGGATCTGGTCAACAAACCAATTTTTAGTTGCGATCAACTGTTGGGTACTTTGTGTCACTTTGGCCAACCCTTCTGGACTCAGTGCGTTTAACACGATCTCGGCTGAACTGTCTGGCATTGGGTAAGGGGGAACCATTTTATATAGGTAGTTCATCACGGATGTATCAGCGATGATGAAGCCACAGCGCACTGCCGCAAGGCCAAAGGCTTTAGAGAGAGTACGAATAACAACCAGATTAGGGTATTGCTCGATTAAGCTGACAACGCTTTCTTCAAGTTCAAACTCAATGTATGCCTCGTCCACGACAATCAACGCCTGGTCTTGCGTTTGGTCGAGAACAGACAGTACATCTTGTCGACTCAGCATCTGGCCTGTCGGGTTATTGGGTGAACAAAGAAACACCAAGTTTGCCGACTCTGCCGCTTTCACAACACCGTCCACATCCAGAGCAAAATCCGGCGCAAGCAAAGGGACGTCAATGGTTTCAACGGCAAGTGAATCAGCACAAAATTCATACATCGCATACGTAGGGCTACAGATAGCGATACGGCTTTTACCCGGCTGGCAGAAAGTGCGCACGAGAAGGTCAATGGCTTCATCAGCGCCTCTCACTGCGAGAACGGGCTTTTGGGTGTGGCAGTAATCCTGATAAGCGCAAGCGATGTCCTGAGGCAAAAAGTCAGGGTAACGATGGTAAGCATTTTGTTGGTCACTGAAATGCAGTGGTTGCTCTAACTCGTTGGCGTTGAGCCACAGTCGACCAGAACCTCCAATTCGCCGTGCGGATTGATAAGGTATTAATTTTTTTATGTTATCTGGTGCAATCTTGTCTGCCAGTGATGCCATTTCAATATTCCTTTACTGCATAATTAATCGAATAGAAATCAAATTAATAACTAGAATTTCTTATTTGATAAAAATGTAGTCAAAAACCTATTTGAGTAGAATCGAAATAAAGGCATACTAGCTATGCAAAAAATGCATAGTTAGTATGGTGGTAATGATGCGCTTACCTTCGACGAAAAACTTACAGGCATTCTTGGCAACCGCCGAATACCTTAACCTGACCCACGCCGCAGAGTCGCTCAACATGACGCAAGGCGCGGTCAGCCGGCAGATTCAGTCTCTCGAATCTTTGATGGGGGTGAGCCTGTTTTATCGCCGTGCCCGAGGGCTCGCCTTGACGCCTGAAGGGAGTATGTTCATTCCACTCGCGCAGGACATCATCAAGCGCTTACAACGCTCAGTCAGAGAAGTGTCTGAAAGTGCCAACCGTGTGAAACTTCTGGCACCAAGCTGTATTACCACCTGGTTACTGGCGCGCTTAGCTAATTTTCAGCAAGCCAATCCTGAAGTGAATGTCGAACTGACTTCAACCACTAAGCACCAGTTTCATCCGGACTTTGATAGTTTTGATATGGTGATCGTTTATGGTAAGCCAGTGCGAAGTAAGCAGGTTTCCCAAACCTTGTTGTTTGATGAAATTCTCGCGCCCGTTTGTTCTCCTCAGTTGTGGTCACAGTTCGTTGAGCCAGATGAATCTCTACACGACAATTTGGTTAATCGCTTTACTTGGTTACATGCAAACCCAGAGCAGTCTGACTGGATGCTTTGGTGCAACAGTTGTGACGAATCTACACTTAAAGGAAAAGGGAATCAGACGTTTGCTACGTTAGATCAGGCGATGAACGCGGCTCAGCAGGGGTTTGGGATGACCGTGGGGGACGTGACCTTAGCGGAGCAGGATATAAAGTCAAATCGCTTGCTCTGCCCGTTTGATAAACGTATCCGATCTGGCAATAGTTACTTTTTGCTTTCGGCTAATCAAGAGCCGAATGAATCGGTCAAAGCGTTATCTGACTGGCTGGAGCAACAATAAGGTAAGTTATGGAAATCTGTGTATTAGGGACGTCATCAGGCACACCGACCAAAGCCAGAAATGTCTCTGCAACGGCCGTGATGGAAAGCAAGGGCAAAGGCTGGTTTCTGGTTGATTGTGGTGAAGCTACCCAACACCAATTGCTGCATACGCCTTTGTCTCTCAATTACCTTAAGGCGATTTTCATTACTCACTTACATGGTGATCATTGCTATGGTTTACCGGGATTACTTGCCAGCGCTGGTATGAATCGTCGTTCAGACCCATTAATCATTATTGCACCGAAAGGAATTCGAGAGTGGCTTGAAGCGACAATGCAATTTACTAAACTTCACCTGCCTTACGAGCTTCAGTTTATCTCTGCTGAATCTTTACCCTCAATGACGATCGGCCAATTCACCATTTCATTGTGTGAATTAGAGCATCGCGTGCCTTCCTTCGCCTATTGTTTTACCGAAAGTACGATTAAAGCCTATCTAGATTTTGACAAGCTGGCACAGCAAGGTGTTCCTAGAGGTCCGCTATGGGGGCAATTAGTCAAAGGGCAAAATGTCGAACATGAAGGCAAAACGCTGATCAGCGAAAAGTTCACCTACTTAGAACACGGGCCAAGAAAGCTTGTTATCGCCGGTGACAATGCCGATCCTGAGTTGCTCAAGCACTTATGTGAAGAGTGCCATTTGCTGGTACATGAGTCGACTTATGCCGAAGCTTTCGCCAAACAGGCGAAAGAGTTTGGCCATAGCTACGGAAAGTTGGTTGCGGAGTTTGCCGAAGTCGCTGGTATCCCTAACTTGATTCTCACCCATTTCAGCCCACGTTATCAGCTACACCCTGAAGCAGAGCTGTCAGTCGAGATTATTCGCTCAGAGGCTGAGCAGGTATACTCTGGCAACTTATTCCTTGCACAAGACTTACTGCGCTATCGAATCGACAAACAGGGTAAAGTGACGTTAGTCGATCCACCTATTTCATCACCACCTGATTGAAATCTATCCAGCCGTTAGCAAGCAGTGCAGGCGCTGTCACGGTGTCTGAGATATTGAGATCCTGCTTTACATGAAAGAGTGGTTGATAAATGCCTTTTCTGATTAAGCTTTTCTCAATCGTTTCAAACTGTTTGAGTCTCGTGGCTAGCTTGGGTTGGGCCATTGTTTCAGTACATTTCTGTTTGATCCAATGTTGCTCTTTATCGGTCAGGCAGGCGGTAAGAGCGCTGGTGTTAAATAGCCATCCCAACCAGGACATTTCAGTATCTTCACCGAACACTTCTCCACAAATGATGACATCCGCTTGGGATAAGGTGCTGAGTTGGTCAAACACGGGGTATTCATGAACGGTCAGTTTGGCATCTATGCCTAACTTTTCTAGCGTTTCGACCACTAGCCGAGCGGTTTCTATATGGATTGCAAGTTGGTAGGTGACGACAGAGAGAGGCGCTTCCGGCTTAGGGAGCGAACGTATATGTTCTGCAATTAAATCTAACGTTGATGATCTGAGTGACTCGGGAGAAGACACCATGCCGCTCGCTCCAGCGAGCACTTCGCACTGTTGTGATTGCGGCGCGCCCATATGAGATAAAACCTCTTGCAGCGCAGCCCGGTGAGCTCGTTTGGCCATCCATCCATTACGATTCACGTTGAATGTTGCGTAGACACAACCTTCCTCCCATTGATTTTGCGCACGGAAGCCAGATGCGTGTCCTTCACGTATGTGGCTGCCATGTACGACATGACTGTTTAGGTCAAAGTTTTTAGCTTTATCACCAATGTTCCAGATCTCAATGCCGTCTATCCAAGGTCTGAACCCGTGATAGTGTGGATTAACGGTCATCAGTGTTCGCCACTCAGTTTGCTCTTCTAAGCAGAATGGGCCAGTTCCGACGATTTTACCTTTGATTGCTTTGGTGATGCCCATAGCAGAGTGTGCCAGCAGTTTAGGCAGTAGACTCGGCATTGAATGGCTGACAAAGTGAATAGATAGGTCATCGATTACGACGACGTCATCGATAAATTCGAACAGAACTTTGCAACCAGCGTCTGAGCTCATCAATCGCTCAAAGTGAGCTTTGATATCCTGAGCCAGCAAAGGACTGCCGTCCTGAAATTTAAGCCCTTTGCGTAATGTTATTTCAAGTGTGTGGTCGCTCAGTTTCCATGAGTGTGCCAGATCGGCTTGTATATCGAGATTATCGGTATTGATGATAAGCAGATTGGCATACAGATAGCGTGCAAGGTGGATTTCTGTTCGCCGCGTGATCAGAACGGGATCTAGGCAATGGGTGCCGCGGTAGAAAGGGATCTTTAGTATATGTTTTGACCCATCTTTCGGCTGAAACTGAGCGAGATAGTTTTCCAAAAAATTATCACGATGTGAATCCTTGACCAGCAATAGAGCCTGCGCGACTTTTCCTTCTTCTAATAGACGAAAAGCTTGTTGCTCCAATCGTTCGTTTGGGCACTTCAATAGCTTTGCATTGGGTAATTTACCTCGGCCTACCCCCGGCTGCCACTCAAGGAAGCGTTCTTTAATCAATCGTTTAATGAGTAATTGGGCATTGCGTCTTGTGCAGTCCAGTGATTGGCTGAAATTGTCCAAGGACATTGGCCGCCACTGCTCAAACTGCAGATTATCACGGCAGAACGCGAGGGATTTCCAGTAACGCATAAAGGTGAAATTCCTTTTTCTTATTTCTATTTTTCTTCATCTTTTGATTCGGATAATAGTGGATTCTTATCAGGAAGAAAGGATTATTCGATGGAGACGTTATCTCACCCTCAAAATTCAGTGTGGAAAAATAGATCGTTTGTGGTGCTCTTTTCTAGCGCTTTGTTCGTGGCGTTTAGTGCACAGATTTATAATTTAGCATTGCCTTTGTTGGTGTATGAATTAACTCAGTCGTCTCAGATGATGGGCTGGATGCGAGCAGTTGAATTCCTACCTAACTTATTGCTGGCGCTGTTTATTGGTGTATGGATCGATAGAGTCGACAAAAAACGCTGGTCTCAAATGATGTTGTTAGGCCAGTTGCTGATGGTATTGAGTTGTTATTTTGCGGTGGAATGGTTGGATAATCCGCTCTGGGTTCTTTTTCCGTCGGCGTTTTTCATGATGGCGTGTAATTACGGCTATCACAATGCACGTATGGCGATGATGAAAAACGGTATTCCTCATGAACTGCAAAATACCGCTATTGCGCGTATGAGTTCGCTGAGTAGTTTTATGGAAACGGTCGGCCCGGTACTTTCTGGCGCGTTGATGCTCTTGTCAGCGATTCATAATGTATTTCTTGGAGTGGCAGCGATGCTGGTGTTGGCTTATTGGCAACTGGAAAAGTTGGCTTTAGTGAAGCCAGAGCCGAAACCTCACCCACCCGTACTAAAAGCATTGGCGGAAGGGTGGGCGATACTGCGTGCTGAAACCAATATGTGGTACATCACCTTGGCCGTGATGGTGATTAACACCACAGGTGCAATATTCTGGATTCAGTCGATCTTTTATGCGAAATCCACTCTCAGTCTGAATTCTGTTGAAGTGAGCTACTTGATTGCTGCTTCGGGTGTGGGTGGCTTATTGGGTTCATTTACCGCAGATAAAATACGTACCAAGTTTGGTTTAGGCCAGTTGTTGATTGCCTCAATTGCGTTGGAGGCGTTTGGTTTCCTTATTCCTCTGGTGCTTCCCGGAGTGTGGAGTCTGGTCTTTGCCTTTTTGTGGATCTCTGCAATTGGCTTATACAGCTCGATCTGTATCTGGAGTTACCGCCAGGAAGCGTTCGATGAGCAATGCCTCGGCAGGCTGACGGGCATTACAGGGTCGCTGTTTAAACTACTCATGCCGTTTGGTTTAGCGGCGTCAGGGTATATGGTTGTTAGTTTTGGTGAGCAAGCGGTGTTCGTTTCATGCTTTATACTTCAGCTCTTGGTCGCGCTAATATTATTATTCAGCCGAGTTCGATTTATTCAATAATCATCATTATTGTGTGGTTTGTATTTTGAATGCAGTCTTCTAATTACGTACTTATAAATATTATTTTACTCATTTACTTTTTAATGAATTTAATATTTAAATAAATATCCTTTTATGATGGCTTGTCATTTTAATTTCCTACTGCATTCAATAATTAACTGATTTTATTGATTGAATTGGAATTAGATAATTCTATCCATAATGGTTATTTGTATTATACAAATAACCATTATTCTTACCATGACGTTGTAATCTATATATTTAACACTATTTGATTTTCGGTTGAATTTAATTAGTTTATTTTATAATTGATAAAATAAATGCTATTCATACTGTGCACTTGTTTGGTTTATTAAATAATTATTAAGAATAATGAGTATTAATTCTAATTGTTAATGCTATGTTTCTCTGCGGCATTTATAAAATGCCACGATAAGGAGAATCATAATGAAAATAGCCAAGCGTTTTTTGGCAGTAGCCGTGGCGAGTGCGATGTCACTATCTGCACACGCCGGTGAGTCAGTTTATTTAAGCAAACCAATCAACTTTACATCATTTTCTGGGCTGAATTCTCAGCTTGGTGTCGACAATGCTTCCAGCTTCAAAATGGTAAAAGAAGTGAATCTGAAGAAGCGCGGCATCTACAAAGTTAAAGTCCAGCAAAACATCTGGGGAGTGCCTGTTTGGGGCCACTACCTAAACGCAACGCAAAGTGCCAAAGGCGGCGCCCTAAAAGCTGTTCAGGGCAAATACGTTAAGATGGCCGGCGTTGATCGTAAGTTCGTAAAACCTTCTTTAAACCGCGCACAAGCACTAGAGTTAGCGAGCAAAGATCTTAAAGCTGGTGTTGTCGCGAGCCCATCTTTAGCGAACGCCAAAGACGACCTTTATGTATATCAAGACGGTGATAAAACTCGTCTGATTTACGTAATCTCTTATCTGATTGAAGGTAAAGCACACCCATCGCGTCCGTTTACTATGCTGGATGCGCACAGCGGTGAAATCATCGACCGTTGGGAAGGTATTGCCCATGCCCAAATCGGTACTGGCCCTGGTGGTAACGAGAAAACGGGCCAATACGAATACGGTACCGATTACCACTATCTTGATGTGACGGAAAACGGCACTGAGTGTGTAATGGAATCCGATAACGTTGTGACTGTGGATCTAAACGGTGCAACATCAGGTACTACGCCTTATTCCTACGAATGTCCGCGCAACGAGCATAAAGAAATCAACGGTGCTTATTCACCACTGAACGATGCGCATTACTTCGGTAACGTTGTATTCGACATGTACAAAGATTGGTTTGATACTGCGCCGCTGACGTTCAAGCTGATGATGCGTGTTCACTACGGTAACGGCTACGAAAACGCCTTCTGGGATGGTCAGGCGATGACCTTCGGTGACGGTGAAAGTTACTTCTACCCATTGGTGAGTCTGGATGTTTCTGCGCACGAAGTCAGCCATGGTTTCACTGAGCAAAACTCAGGTCTTATCTACGCGAATCAATCTGGTGGTATGAATGAAGCCTTCTCAGATATCGCTGGTGAAGCCGCTGAATACTATATGAAAGGGACCAACGACTGGATGGTCGGTCGTGACATCTTCAAAGCAGACGGAGCACTACGCTACATGGACGATCCTTCACGTGACGGATCTTCTATCAACCACGCTTCTGATTACTACGACGGGTTGAATGTCCACTACAGCTCTGGTGTATTCAATAAAGCCTTCTACCACATCGCTACCACTCAGGGTTGGGATACTAAGAAAGCGTTTGAACTGTTTGTTCTGGCTAACCAGATCTACTGGGCAGAAGACAGTGACTTCTGGCAAGGTGCTTGTGGTGTGAAAAACGCAGCAGATGACCTAGGTTACAACTCAGAAGATGTCGTAGCAGCGTTTGGCGTTGTGGGTGTTGAGCCATGTGCAGAGCCACCGCTACCGCCAGAACCAGAGTATCAGCGTCTAGAAAACGGCCAAGCCGTTACTGTTGCTGGCGGTACAGGTTCGAAGACCTATTTCGACATCGAAGTGCCTGAAGGTAAAGATAAGCTAACAGTAGAACTTGGTGTTTCAACTGGTGACCCAGACATCTATGTTGGCCTTGACTATGCGCCAAGCTCGCAGGAAAACATCTGTAAGAGTGAGTCGGTGACTGATGAAGTTTGTGTCATCGAAAACCCAACGGCTGGTCGTTACACCGTCAACGTATTCGGTTACTCAGAATATGCTGATGCAAACCTGAAAGCATCGTTTTATTCAGGTAGCACCAACGTTCCACCAGTAGCGTCATTCGACCACGTTGTCACAGGCAAGAAAGTAGACCTGACTAGCACAAGTAGTGATAGTGATGGTGACATTGTTTCTTACCAATGGGACCTTGGTGACGGTAACTCTCAGTCAGGTGCAGTGGTTAGCCACACTTACGCGACAGCTGGTGATTACGTTGTGACTCTAACGGTTACGGACAATGCAGGTGCTGCGACGTCTACCAACAAGACCATCACAATTGAAGATGCGGCAACAGACGCGTTCCCACTTAAGCTGAAATTTGGTAACAAACAGCCTAACGGTAAAGCACGCGTTAAGCTGGCTTGGGAATACCTAACAGACGACTACTTTGTTGTGAAACGTAACGGCAAAGTGGTGGGTGCAACTGAATTTACTTCTTACGTCGATAAGTTCCGTCACAACGGCACGATTGATGTTGAGTACCAAGTATGTACCTCAGGTGACGTTTGTTCTGAGACGAAGCGCTACCGCTTCATCAAAGCCAACTAATCCATTCTAAAAACGACAGGGCTCCGAATGGAGCCCTGCTTTGTATCACGTCTACAGAATTTACAAGGAACTCAGTTCTGCTATGAAAAAGACATTATTAGCTTTAGCTCTATTTGGGAGCGCTTCTGCCTTTGCAGCATCAGATGCCAACGTACTGAAAGATGGGGAAGTATGGATTACCACGGATGCGGACGCTCAGCATTTGATAACGCAGCATGGTGCAGCGGTATTCAGTGGCTTTGCAGCAAATCCAAATGCCGTGGTTGCCAAAATCAATGAGAAGCAGTTGGCAGCGCTCTCCAGTCATATGCACGAAGCGAAACACCGTTGTGGTGGTTACATGGTGCATGCAGATAAGGCAAGCGCAATGAAAGCGGCGGGTATGCCACTGTCGATGAGTACGTTTGAGAAGCCAGTGATCAGCTACCACGACACGGTCGAGTCGTTGATTGCGCAGGTTGAGCCAAACAACATGGTTACCACCATTGAAAACCTAACCAGCTTTACTAACCGTTTTTATACCACTTCTACGGGTATTGCTGCTTCGGACTGGTTGTTAGAGCGCTGGCAAGAAGAGATTAAGGATGTACCTTATGCCTCAGCTCAGCAAATTTCACACAGTGATTACCCACAGAAATCGGTTGAAGTAACTTTAGTTGGTGCCAAGCATCCGGACGAGATCGTTGTGGTCGGTGGTCACCTAGATTCAACAGTTGGGTCATGGACAACTGAAGGTACAATATCACCGGGAGCCGATGATGACGCTTCGGGTATTGCGACGGTGACAGAAGCGCTGCGCTTGATGATTGCCAGCGGTATCCAGCCAGATCGTACTATCAAGTTCTACGGCTATGCGGCAGAAGAAGTGGGCTTACGAGGTTCTCAGGACATTGCTCAAACGCTGAAAGGCGAGCAGGCGGATGTGGTCTCTGCCTTGCAGCTGGATATGACCAACTACAACGGTTCGGCTCATGACATTACCTTCATCAACGATTACACAGACGCGAATTTAACGGAATTTCTCAGCGAGCTAATTGATACCTACGCGAGTGAAATTACTTATGATTTTGACCGCTGTGGCTACGCCTGTTCTGACCATGCTTCATGGCACAACGCGGGTTACCCGTCGGCAATGCCGTTTGAAACCATGTTCAATGATTACAACCCGCATATCCACACTGAGCACGACACGCTGGAGAACTCTGACCCAACTGCAAGCCACGCGACTAAGTTTGCTAAGTTGGCCATCGCGTACTTGGTGGAAACCAGTTTGGATGATGCTGAGTCGCCAGTGAAGGAGCTGGAAAACGGTACACCAGTGGAGAACCTGACCTCTGGTTATTTCGACGAACAGTTCTTTGTTTTCCGCACTACAGAGCCGGGCGAAGTCACGATATCCATCACAGGCCCACGCAGTGGCGATGCGGATCTCTACGTGACCTACGAAGGTCCGGTTTCGAAAACAGAATATGATTGTCGTCCGTTCCAGAATGGCAGCAACGAACAATGTGTGTTTAACAAACCAGCGGGTGAGTTCAACATTATGGTTCGTGGTTACCGCAACTTTGACGAAGTAGATATTGTGGCTAGCTTTAGCCCTGAGAACGCTCAGGATCAAAAGCAATAGCAGAATAAAAAAGTCCACCAGTTGGTGGACTTTTTTGATGATGAATCGTCACCGGATTTCGGTTTAAAGCAAACTAATGGAAGATCTGGCTACTGAATCTCATCATTTTACTTTGGCCCATTAACTGGCGAAAAGATTCCTGATCAAGCTTGATCAAGGTTTCATGATCGCCAGCTTCAAAGTAGACGTAGTTCTGGCGAGTCAACACTTCATCATAAGTGGTCGACATGTGGTAGGCGCTACCAACTGGTGGTATGGCGCCATTCTCACAATCGTCGAACATCTCATAAATCTGTTGCTCTTTAACAAGGTGGAAATTGGCATTTAACTCGTCATTGAGCCGGGATAGGCTGATCTTATTGTTGGCGGGTAAAACAGCCATCATGTGATGACCATCGTGATCTTCCAGAACGATGCCTTTTGCCAGACAAACCAAAGGTATACCAGCAGCAACGCCGCTCTGGAGTGAGCTTTGGCTGTGGCTATGCCTGACTGTCTGGAACGGGATATCGTGTTCGCTTAGATATTGGTCCAATCGTGTTGCAATACTCATACAAACCTCCATGTGCCTGGGGCCCATGTTGAGTATAGGTAACGAACACTTAAGTCACCATGCGCGCTTTTCAACTCGTGCGAAGGCGAGCGGGCCATAAACCAATATGTTGAATTTGGATCTATATTAATACTTATATGCAATTGCATGGATGTAAATTCAGTTGCTTAATGCAAGTACTGAAAACATATAAATATTATGAATTCATTGTTCGTATTTTTGTGTACGTTGTTGGTCCTGCTGATGCAGGTCGGCTTCTTGCTCTTGGAAGCAGGGACCGTACGACGAAAAAATACGGTCAATGTGGCGGCGAAAAACCTGATTGATCTCGCGGTGGTCTTTGCCCTCTATTGGATAGTGGGTTATGGCGTGATGTTTGGTGACTCCTTACAGGGCTTTATTGGCACCAGTCACTTTATGATCCCCCAGTTCAACGAGATAGAGGACGGTGCGTTTTTCTTTTATCAAATGGTGTTTTGCGCCACGTCCGTAACCATCATTTCAGGTGCGATTGCCGAGCGCGGCAGTTTAAAAGGTTACATTGCGATTTCTATGCTGGTGGCGACCCTGATATACCCCGTCGTGGGTCACTGGGTATGGAGCAGTGAAGGATGGTTAGCGCAATTTGGTTTTGTCGACTTTGCAGGGTCAACCGCTGTGCATGCGGTGGGTGGTTGGGCGGCATTAGCAGCGGTGCTGGTTATCGGCCCCAGACTGAACCGCTTTGAAAAGGATCACGTTTTTAATCACAGCAGTTTGGTACAGACGGTCGCTGGTGTCGTATTTCTCTGGATCGGATGGTTGGGGTTCAACGCCGGTAGCTCGTTCGTATTCAGTTCGAATACATTCAATATCATCCTCAATACCATACTGGCTGGGGCGATGGGGGGGTTAACGTCAGCGTTGGTCTCACTTTACTTGATTAAGCGTGTGCATGTGCCGCATTTCTGCAATGGTATTTTGTCTGGATTGGTCGCCATCACTGCCAACTGCAATTTGGTCAATGCGCCCAGTGCAATTGCTATTGGCATGGTGGCTGCGCTGATTTATACCTTTACCAACCATCTGCTGATTCGCAATAAGATTGACGACGCCGTTGGTGCGATACCGGTTCATCTGGCGAATGGCATTTGGGGGACCCTCGCGGTGGCGTTGTTTGCCAACTCGGAGGCTTTCTCAGGGGTATTACTGGCGGAAGATCGAATCAGCCAGTTATGGATTCAGGTGTTTGGTGTCAGTGTGATAAGTGCGTTTGTTTTCCCGCTCAGCTATCTGGCGTTTTTCCTGATTAACAAAGTCATTCCTTTGCGAGTGCAGCAGGAAGAAGAAGTCATTGGACTGAATATCTCCTCACATGAAGCTGGTAGTGACCTCTATGATTTGGTCGCAGTGATGCAGCTTCAGGAAGAGAGTGGAGATTTCACTCAGCGCGTCAATTATGACCCAACGTCTGAGATTGGCATGATTGCCCGCCAATACAATCGGGTGTTGTCTCGCTTTGAAGAAGCGTTGGTGAAAGTGACTAAGAAACATCACTCTCTTGTCGAATCAAATCAGCGTATTAAAAACATGGAATCCAGACTACAGAGAGATGCAAAACTGTCGAACCTGGGTCAAGTGAGTTCAGGGCTGATGAGAGAGATCAATGAACCGATCAGCTATGTATTAAGCAACATTAATACGCTCAAAGATTACAATCGCTTTTTCAAACGTTTGGTCACCGAATACAAAACCTTTGCCGCTGTTGCTTCCGCGCATCCAGTTGTGGCGAAAGAAGTGCTGAGTCGAATCGACCGAATCTGCGAAGAAGAAGATCTCGACTTTGTCTTTGAAGATAGCGATGAGCTTATCAAGGCAACGTCGGAAGGGGCTTTGAAAATTGATAGCATACTGTCCAATATCAAAACCTTTTCGGAGTACAGCGACGAACAATTTGATCTAAAAGACATCAACGTCATTCTCTCTTCGTCGATTGAGACTCTATCCGATCAAATCGAATCCAATTGCAGGATCATCGAGTCATACGATGCGGAAGAGTCTTTAGTGTCATGCAGTGCTCAGCAGATCGAGCAGCTTTTTGTCAACTTGCTTCAGAACTCGCTACAAGCGATTGGTCGCGATCTTGGTGTCATCAAAGTGATGACAAGCAACGCTGAACAAGAGGTGGTTATTCATATTGTTGACAGCGGTATTGGTATTTCGGAGCAGAACTTACCTCAGATTTTTGACCCGTTTTTTAGTACACGAATGGACTCAAGTAATGCGGGATTAGGTTTATCCATCTGTCATGGGGTGGTGAACAACCACGGAGGGAAGATTGACGTGGTGAGTAAAGTCGGTAAAGGCACCAAATTTACCATCCACCTACCAATAGCAAACAATCACTAACATAGGGAGGGCGCACTTATGGATGCAAACACTCAAGTAAAACTTGCTATCGTTGACGATGAAGTGCAAATCACTCGCGCGTTGTCTCGGTTACTACGCAAAGACTTCAGTGTAGTGACATTTAATGATCCCGTTTCTGCCCTGACATATCTTAACGATCACGAGGTTGCCATTGTTCTGGCAGATTTGAGTATGCCTTCTATGAGTGGGGCAAAATTTTTCTATGAAGCAAAATACGTACAGCCAAGCGCGATTCGTGTGGCGCTTTCAGGTATTGCTGAGCAAAACGATCTGATTGAAGTGATCAATGAAGGAGACATCAGTTACGTACTTCCTAAACCTTGGGGAAATGAAGAGCTAACCAAAACGTTATTTCGATTCAAATCCCAGTTTGAGAAGACGGGAGGGACGGAAAAGTACGCCAAACGTCAGGAAGCCATCAACGCTAGGTTGTCTCAGGAAAAGGAAAGCCTAGCCAGCCAATTGGATGAGAAAATTAAGTACATTGACTTACTTGACCTAAAGTGCAAAGCGGCAAATCAAAGATACAACGGATTCATGCAAGATACACTCAGCATGATGATCAACATAATTTCTGATAACAGTCACATTCAAAAACCAGATCTGCTCCGAATGGCCAATCATGCGAAGGAGCTGGCTGGCTATATTTCATCGACAGATGAATCAAATGATGAGGTGTATACAGCCGCATTGCTCCACCCAATGGGTTTAATCTCTGATGAGAAGAGTAAGCCGCCATCATCTGCATACCAAGCTTACCATCTTGGTTGCTGCCATTTTGGGAATAAGGCCGCTGAGTTACTTGCGCAAAACTCTTCATTTGAATTTCTTCTACCAGGCATTCAGTATCAGGATGAAAACTTTGATGGCACAGGTTTTCCTGAGGGGTTAATTGGAGAACAAATCCCTGTGATATCCAGAATTCTGAGAGTTGTTAAAGATTATGATTACCTGACAGTGACACATGTTGATAGAAAGAAATTGCGTTTACCTGCGATGGCTGAGAGCTTAATGAAAGAGAAATCCAAGAGTCATTATGATCCACTCATTCTGAATGCTTACTTTCATATGCTAGAAGATAAGCGCAGGAATAATACAAGTGCACTGGAATACTGCGTCAGTATAGGCGATCTAAAGCCTGGAATTGAAATTAAACGTGATGTCTCCCTGCCAAATGGCAAAGTGTTAATCAAGAGAGGGAGCAGGCTTAATCAGGAGATGCTAGATAGGTTGTTCGAGCTTGAAGAATTCGAAAGTCAGAACTTTGTTTATGTCATCTAAATTAATTTTTCTAATCCAATAAAATCCCTTCGTTTAATAAAAAATTATTATATTTCCGTTCGCCTTTGAGCCGATTTACGCTTTCACCTTCCATATTTTTACAGTGGTCTGATGAGATACTGAGTAGTAGCACAAGTATTTCCCTTAATAATTGTGATGGTTCTTTTTAAATTGAAAATGCGTCTTTTTTGATCATTTCCCTTACTTTTTTTATGGGTATGATGCGTATGCGCTTTGTTGCATTGGAGAGGTGTATGAATTCTATTACAAAAAGAAACCAAGATATTACTAAGGTGCTCGATAAGCCCTTCACCATCAACGTTGACGGAAAACCCATTCCGGCGGTTGAAGGTGAAAGTGTGCTAAGCGCTTTGTTGGCTTCAAATATTCGTCAGTTGATGACAAACGATTACGGGGCGGAATCCGGCCCATATTGTGGAATGGGGGTATGCCATTGCTGTTTGTTGCACATTGATGGCCGTCACAAGCAGAGAGCCTGTCAGACTATCGTCAAGCCTGATATGGAAGTGGAGACCAGCCGAAACTTGGTGCTTGAGCAAGGGGGTGAGGTATGACTAAGAAAGTTGTGATTGTAGGTGGTGGACCGGCTGGTATGTCGGCGGCAACCGAACTGGCACGCTTTGGTATTCATTCCACCGTGATTGATGAAGCACCCAAAGCGGGTGGTGTTATTTATCGGGGGCCGTGGCGAAAGACGGCGGACATGCCCCATCTGGACGAAAAGCTGACCACTGCAATGGACAAGCTTCAGGAGGATTATCAAAACAATGCGTCATTCATTGACTTGAGAACTCAGACACGAGTCCTAGGGCCTTTGGGTGATAACAACTTATTGGTTACCCATGATCACGAGCTGTCTAACATCGAGTATGACCATCTGCTATTGGCGACGGGGTGTCAGGAACGAAGCATCCCTTTTCCGGGCTGGCAGCTTCCAGGTGTGATGCTTTTAGGTGCGATACAGCTACAGCTCAAAAGTGGATTAGTCAGACCGGGTAACAAAGTCGTGATCACAGGGAGTGGCCCGCTGCTAGTTCTGGTCGCTTGCCAACTGCATAAAGCGGGCTGTCAGGTTGAAGCGATTTATGAAGCGGCGAAATTTTCGTCGGTAGCCAAAGAAACGCTGGCGATGCTCAACCGCCCTCAACAAGCGTTGGATGGTCTATCGATGATGTGGTACCTCAAGCAACACAATATCCCGCTCCACTATGGATGGGGATTAGTGAAAGCAGAAGGGGTCCGCCAACTCAATGAAGTGACCGTTGCACCATACGATGACAACTGGTTCCCAGATCACTCTCAGGCTGTGACCCATGTTGTGGATACCTTAGGGGTAGGCTATGGCTTTGCGGCTCGCTCGCAGCTGGCTCAGCTTATTGGTCTCGATATTGAGTATGACCACATGAGTGGGGCAATTCCCGCCGTTGATAAATGGCAACGAAGCAGTCAGGAAAACATTTTCTGTGCTGGTGACAGTGCCAAAATTGCGGGTGCAGATGCCGCCATACTGGAGGGCAAGATCGCCGCAAAAGCCATTGCTTGTGAAATTGGCAAACTGGGTAGTGCGGACGCAGAGCAATACATAGCTGCAATGCGACGTAAACTGTCTCGTCTCTATCGTTTCCGTCAGGCCTTTGATAATGCGGGTTTCCGAGAGCTCGGCCTGCTTTCTCTACCAGAGGAAGATACCGTGATTTGTCGATGTGAGCAGGTGAAGAAAAAAGCCATTGATGAAGCGATAGCTCAAGGCTGTCGAGACATTGTGACCCTAAAAATGCGCACCCGCGCGACCATGGGGGACTGTCAGGGCAAAACCTGCGCCCACTATTGTTACGACCGATTGAAGAAAGAAGGATTCAGTCAGGAACAAGGCCTAGTTCGCCCTAGATTCCCACTCGATCCAATCCCATTTGCAGCGCTGGAGGAAGAATAATGAAAGCGTATGATGTAGTCATTTGTGGTGGTGGTGTTATTGGTGCGTCCATTGCGTACTTCCTGAGCCGTCAGAAAGATCTCAAGATTGCTGTCGTTGATTTCAAATACCCGGGAAATGCGTCTCGTGCATCTGCGGGTGGACTGTGGGCAATGGGCGAGTCGACGGGGCTTGGCTGTGGTGTCATCTTGTTCAAGACATTATCCAAACAAATGCAGGAATCAGGGACAAATGAAGCGCCGGAGATGAACCCGCATATTATGCCGGAGCCATTTTTTGATATGGCGATGATGTCGAATGCGATGTACCCAGCACTATACGAGGAGCTGGTTGAAAACCACGGTGTCGACTTCAAGTTTGAACGCACAGGTCTGAAGTTTGTGATGTTCGATAAATATGACCGTATGTACGCTGAACAAATCGCTGCCGCGGTGCCTAATCGTCACGACCATGTTCGTTGGGTTTCTCAGGATGAGCTGCATGCTGAAGAACCGAACGTATCCAAAGATGCCATTGGTGCGATGGAGTTTGATTGTGACCACCAAATTAATCCGTATCGCCTCAATGAAGCGTATTTGGAAGCCGCGCGCCAGAACGGAGTTGAGCTGTACCTCAATACTAAAGTGACAGGTATAGAGAGGCAGGGTAACCGCGTTACCGCAGTGAAAACGGAACAAGGTGTTTTACCGTGTAAAATGATGGTCAATGCTGCAGGTGCTTGGGCTGAGACCATTAGCCAATGGGCGACAGGTTATAAGCTGCCAGTGTTCCCGGTTAAAGGGCAGGTGATCATCACAGAGAAACTACCTAAGTTACTTAACGGCTGTTTGACAACCAGTGATTGCTACATCGCGCAGAAAGACAATGGTGAGATCCTGATAGGCTCGACCACCGAAGAGCGCGGATTTGATACCAGCAATGATATTAAGTACATCAAGCAGTTAGGTCAGGGCGCGATGAAATCCATCCCTGCGCTCAAGGACATGAACATCAAACGTTGTTGGGCGGGGTTGCGTCCGGGCTCTCCAGATGAGTTACCGATTATTGGTCCGGTTCCGGGTGTGGAAGGTTACCTCAATGCATGCGGACATTTCCGTACCGGTATGCTGACATCAGCGATAACGGGTCGAATTCTCGATGAACTGGTGAGAAGTTTACCGACTTGCGTTGATATTTCACCTTTCTCCTATCAACGCTTCCTAAATAGCGAAGGGGAAATGATCGGTAAATACCAATTGGATCACGCTCTATAGATAGGTTTATTTTTGAATAAGACACGAGCCAGCGACTACGCTGGCTCACTTTTTAGCTAAGTACATCACTCACTGAGTCCATTTCAGGAACCAATTCCACACCGAGTACTTTACGTGGTGTCGGCAGCGGGCATTCAATGTCGAGAGTATAGACGGCCTCTTCTTGGTGGAAAGGGGCAATTAACTCCCCAGTAGGTGTGCAAATTCGGCTGTCGCCACGATATTCTCCAACCAACTCTTCAGTCACATCTTCGCCAACACGATTACAAGTCACTATGTAGTAACCATTTTCGAGCGCTTTTGCTCTCGCGACATGCAAGCTGTACTCGCCGCCAAAGTTCGCTGGGTGCAGTAGCACATCGATACCTTGCTTGGCATACTCGCGAGTGATTTCTGGAAACCATAGATCAAAGCAAATGGCGATACCAAACTTCACTCCCTTGTGCTCGAAACAGGTTAGCTGGTCACCTCGTGAGAAGTAACGCTTATCGATATTGGTTTGGCTGATCTTGCGAAAGCGGGCCTTTAGGCCATGTTCATCTACCACAGCCACACTGTTGTAAAACTGATCGCCGTGCTTTTCCGCCAGCCCCGCAACAACTAAGGTATTGTGCTGCTTTGCCAGATTCTGCAGTGTGGCTATCGTTTCGCTGTCAGAGAAGTTCTCACATAGCGCATGAATTTCTTCTGTGGTGTTAAAAATGTAACCTGTCGTTGAAAGCTCAGGAAGAAGCAGAATGTCACCAACCTCTTTTTGGTTAGCGACTAATGAGGAAATATGGTCAAGATTGCGTGCTTTGTCTTTATAAAACACCTTGTTCTGAACCAGAGTGATCTGCATAGAGTGGTCTCTTTGTTTGAAGGACGAAATGGTTTGAGGTTAAGCGCTATATGTTACGGACAGATGTCACTCACTTCATTTTCACCGCATGGAAAACAGCTTTTTCTTTCTGGTCCGATATAGGCGTGGCACACTTCACCGGTTTCAATGTTGACTAGGAAAGAATGGTTCAGGGTTTTGTAAAAGTAGTGAGTAAACTCCATGCCCTGATCGTTGAATGTTTCAACAGTATCTGGCTCTTCATCCAACTGAAACATCAAGTCGAGATCGGTAACCCATTCATACGCTTTTTCCGTTTCGGTGGAGTGTGCTGTGGAAAGAAACATTAATCCTGAAAGCAAAACCACAAACTTCATATCATTGTCCGTCACTGTGAGGGCTGAATATAGAGTACAGCCCATATTAAGAGAAGGTTTGTGAATCAATATCTCATTCTGTTAATGGTGATGTTCCATCTGGCAGTCAAATTTGACCCAGCCGTGTTGCCTTTCTTCGTAAACAGAGAAGCTTGGGGTCTGAAAATCTTGCTCTTGGAAAATACCGACAGGTATGACAATGAAATCTCGGGCGGCACTGAGTTTGAGTGACATTGTTGTGCTGCACCTAGGGCAAAAAGAGTAGGTGACTTCATTGCCTGAATCACTGATACGAGTGTATTCGACAAGATCACCGCTGAAAGAAACTTGCTCTTGATTAAATCTCGCCTGAACCCCGAAAACGCTCCCCGTTCGCTTTTGGCATTCAAAGCAGTGACAGACTGATGTTCTGATTGGCTCACCACGGCAAACCATATTGACTTGCCCACAACTGCAATCGGCCATACGTATTTTCTGCTCGTGTTCCATTTTATCTCCTTGTCCTTGCTGCTAACATGACGTCACTATGTTCATGTATCTGATAAGACATACTACAAGATGAAAAAGCGCCTTTTACCAATTCCTCTGATTCTTTTGATTCCGATCCTCTTATTAATAGTAGTCACGATCGCGGGCCTGTACCGATTCAGTCTTTCTGATGAAGAAATCATGGCAAAGTTTCCTAATCAAGCTGCAAGCAGTGATGCTGTCATGCAGTCTGTTTTTGGCCTTTCGACTACGAACCCTTGGACGGTGAAAGTGCCCGAAAGTCAGGCGTATACGTTTATGGAAGAGCTGAACCCAACGACAGGGCTGGCGAGCGGCACGTATGAAGATGGTGAAGAACGTGGTGTTGTTACTGTGGATACAAGCAAGTTGCTTCAGATTACCCCCACGATGTTTGCCTCGATTATGACCGTCTCAAATCAAGGCTCCGGTGTATTCTATTATCTGGCGACGTTTCACTATGACGAGTTTCGAAAACGCATGATTTCGAAAGAAGCGCAATTTCTGGGGGACCGGATCGTCGTCGACGGACTAGAAAAACAGCAGCACAATATTAGCGTAACTGTTAAACAACGTGATGCTGATCAACCCATATCACAAGAGCCTACCGTTTCAACGACTATACTTTTCGAGTTGACTGGGCAGGATAGCCTGGAACGTGTCGAATAATCAGTGTTCAATACGGTATTGTGCATAGGGTACGGATTGCTTATTATTTGGCCTGACAAGTTATGAGATGGATTTGTTATTGTCGTTAATGGAGTTAAACATGATCAATAAGCGATTCTTTAAAACGAAAGATGAAGTAGAAGTGACGTTCGAACTTGCTGCAGAACAAGTTGGACAGTCAGTGGCTATCGTAGCGGATTTTCTGGATTGGCAGCCAACCGAAATGAAGAAGGTGGCTAAGAGTAAATCCTACAAGTTTAAAACGCGTCTGCCGAAAGACAGCGAATTTGAGTTTCGTTATCTGGTTGATAACGAGAAGTGGATAAATGACCCGAATGCGGACCAATATCAGCCAAACGGTTTTGGCTCAGATAATGGCTTGGTTTCCACCTATCAGTAATCTGAATGCATGTGAAAGTGGGTGATTACTATCAACCATGAGTCATATTTACAAAGGCGCGTTTGCGCCTTTTTTGATCCAAACCTGACATTCCATAGGTGACAAGCTAGGCATAAATTCGTACCCTTAGGCCTTTCTAAAAATCAAGCTATAAGGTCAAACTGTGCAATCCAAAAGATTGACGTCTCGCTTTCGAGAACTCTCCAAGTCGAGAAAAATGATGCTTTTGAGCCTTCCTGTTGTTGCCGCATTGGTTTTATCTGCAACAAACAAAAGCAACCAGTATCAGCGCACTATTGATCTTTCGCTTCCTGAATCCAGCATTGTGAATGACTTGCTTACTGACGTTGAAGTTGTTCATGATATGCCAAACTACGAGTACGTGATTCAGAAAGGCGACAATCTGAGTTCCATTTTCAGCCAGCTGGGCTTTGGTTACAGTGAACTGATGAAGATTATGGAAACGGATCTTAACTATCTTGCGCTGGATACATTAAAACCGGGAAATACCCTAAGATTTTGGCGAGATGCTGAAACTAAGAACTTAGCCAAAATGGAGCTTGAGTTCAGCATTGTGGAACGCGCCGTTTATAAGCGCCACGATGATGGTAGCTATACGTTTGAGGATGTGAAGATCCCCGGCACCTGGAAAGAGCAGGCGTTAGTGGGAGAAATCGCAGGCAGCTTCTCTCAATCTCTGCACCGATTGGGGCTGGGAAGTAGTGAGAACGAACAGATCGTATCGCTGCTCAAAGACAAGCTCAACTTTGCCCGCGATCTCCGTGCTGGTGATGTGTTTGAAGTGGTGTTATCGAAGCAATATGTTGGCGAGCAACTAACGGGTAACAAAGAGCTTCAAGCGGTGAAAATCTATAACCGCGGTAAAGAAGTGACGGCTTACCTCCACTCTGATGGCCAGTACTACGATAAGAATGGTAATAGCCTGCAACGCGCATTCCAACGTAAACCGATTAATGCGAATTACCGACTAAGTTCCAACTTTAACCCAACGCGGAAACACCCAGTCACTGGACGAATTGCACCGCACAATGGCACGGACTGGGCTGCGCCAACAGGCACGCCGATTGTGTCAACTGGTGATGGTGTGGTTGTCATGACACGCAAACACCCATATGCGGGTAACTATGTTGTGATTCAGCACGGTAGCCGATACAAAACGCGTTATCTTCATTTGAGTAAAATCCTTGTTCGAAAAGGGCAGAAAGTATCACGTGGTGAAAGAATTGGTTTATCTGGTGCAACTGGTCGTGTGACCGGTCCTCATATTCACTATGAGTTGATCGACCGTGGCAGGCCTGTTAATGCAATGACGGCTAATATACCAATGGCGAGTTCTGTTCCAAAAAGTGAAATGACCGCATTTAAGGTGCGTCGAGATGAACTTGATGCGATGTTGCGACAGCAAGAAATTCAACTTGCTAAGCAAGGCGAGCCCGAAACCACAGGCTAACCGTGAACATATCTAAACAAAAAGCTCCTTCGGGAGCTTTTTTTGTCTGTGACACACGCAAAGGCTGCATTACATAAATGTCATCATGTTGCATTGAAAAGGTGATCAAGTCGAAACAAATGTAAATCGCTAATCAATAAAATTCACAAATTGATTTCCATCAAAAGAGTAGGGTCTTTGTGTGATAACTTGCACGCCACAATAAATAAGATTCCCTCAATCATTAATTAAAAGAAAGCCCTACGTAAGGAAATCAACAATGAAAAAAACAGTATGTGGTTTGGCAGTCGTTGCTGCCCTTGTTTCCGGTAATGTTCTAGCTCACCAAGAAGGTGATTTTATTGTCCGCGCGGGTATCGCAACCGTAGCGCCAAATGACAGCAGTGGTGACGTACTAAATAACGCAGGCTCTGAGTTCGGTGTGGACTCCAACACTCAGCTTGGCCTGACTTTTGGTTATATGTTGACTGACAACATCAGCTTAGAAGTACTTGCTGCGACCCCTTTCTCGCACAAAATTTCAACTAACTTTGGTAACTTAGGTGATATTGCTGAGACAAAGCATCTGCCACCAACTTTTATGGTTCAGTACTACTTCGGTGACGCGAGCAGCGAGATTCGTCCTTATGTTGGTGCAGGTATCAACTACACAGTTTTCTTTGATGAAGAGCTAAATGGTACAGGTACTGGTGCGGGCTTGAGCGATCTTTCGTTAGATGATTCTTGGGGCCTTGCTGCAAACCTTGGTGTGGACTACATGCTTAACGAAGACTGGTTCCTGAACGCTTCTGTCTGGTATGCCGATATTGATACAACAGCGACGTATAAAGCTGGTTCTACTGAGTACTCAACAGACGTACAAATCGACCCATGGGTATTTATGATCGGTG
Source organism: Vibrio sp. RE88 (assembly GCF_013113835.1). Classification (GTDB taxonomy): domain Bacteria; phylum Pseudomonadota; class Gammaproteobacteria; order Enterobacterales; family Vibrionaceae; genus Vibrio. The sequence continues at coordinate 652,596 of NZ_VTYQ01000001.1, forward strand.
GCGGTTACAAGTTCTAATGACTGGTTCGACATAATAAGTTGAATGGTTTATGCAAAGCCAGTGATGCAAATCACTGGCTTTTTTAGTCGTGATTATCGACCTTCAAACCACTCATTAGGGACTTTGACGGCTACAACCCGGCTTTGACAGCAAAGTGTGTTACCAGAAAACAGTTCGCATTGGAGCTCTATTTTGTTGTCTTTCGCATCAATGATAGAAGCGATAAGTTGAACGTCATCGTCTATGGGAACCGGTCTGAGGAATTTGACATCCAAACTTCCGGTTGCAAACCAAATCATTTCTCCTGTTCCTATTTCTCTGCCTTGCATCTCATAGCCTTTCGCTATGGCGGTGCAGACACAGTGGCAATCAATGATGGTTGAGATGATCCCACCATTGAGGAAATGCAAAGGGCCGGCACTGTGATGAGCAGAAGGAGTGAAAGTACAGACAGACTCATTGTCTCCATTCCAGTAGCTTTTGATTTGTAGCCCCATCGCATTTTCGGCTCCACAGCCAAAACAATGGTTATTGGGAATCTGTTCCTGAAAGGCGTTGTTCTGCTCCATACCGGCTCCTGAGACGTTAGTATTTTTAGATTTCAAAGAGTTATACACAGTCTAGTTAAGCAGGAGATGACCAGACTTCAAGCTTATCTAGCAATTCTGTGAAGGCTTGCTCAATGCTTTTTCCTGCGGTATCAATTCTGATGACGTCATCAGGCCATGCTTCATAGTGGCGGTTTTCAACCTGTTCCCAATTTGGCAAGACAAGGTTTTTAACCGTGTTAGGTCGTGTTTGAACACGATGTTTATGCTCTTCTTTATCCGAGCACCAAATTTCAATGTCGACAAAGCGGGCGTCTACACTGGTGGCGACATCACGCCATTCACGTCGTGTGAGTTGTATAGGGTTACAAGAGTCTGCAATCGCGCTAATACCTAGTCGAAGGTTGTCTTCAATGATTCTGTAGCTGAGCCGATAGCCTTCGCCTTCTACTTTAAAGCTACATAGGTCTCGCAAGCCTTGTTCGACAGTATCAATACGCACATACATTGATGATGTATGTTGTGCGAGGCGCTGAGCGAGTGTTGATTTACCAGAAGCTGGTAATCCAGAAAAGATGTATAAAATTGGACGGTTCAAAGAGTCTCCATACCAGTGTGGGACTGGACGTGCTTAAAGCTTGTTAGCCAGCTTCTTAATGTAATCTTTTGCTAAGGTAGTGTCATCACGGCTGAGCCATTTGATGCAGTCGAATAACTCCCAAATAAGCCCTTGATCACCGCTAGTATACGCAGGGAAGTCTTTATGCTTGGGTGCTGGCGCATCAGTAAGGCGGGAGGTGACGATATCTGATTTATCAAATAGTACCTTATAAGGTTTTGAGAGCATGAAAGGTTCTTCAAGATCAAGACAGTGAATCTCAGCGCTGGTCATATCGTTGAAGATATACTTCTTGAAAAAAGCATGGTCATTGTGGAAGCCATCGAGACAGTAAAAGATCTCTTTGTTGCTTTCAAATGCTCGGTAAGCCAGCTCCGATGTTCGATGGAAACCGTTGGTCGTGAAGACAATAACATCGGCATCAGAAACCCTGTCACCAGTCTCCGCAGCCAAGGAGCCTAGCAATACCGCAGCAAGAACATCTTCGTGGTCGATAAAAGCGTGATAGATCGAATCGACTAGGGCTTGTTGCAGCGGCAAGTGAGACAAGTTGAGTTGTGGCAGTGGCTGGGACATGTTTCTTACCTATTAGTAATGATGAAAATCTAAAATAAATTAATAATCGAATGAATACCACAATGCCATACGTAGGTATTTTCCTAAGGCGCTAAATTTTCATGACTATAATTCCATTGTTTGTGGTTTTTAATGATATTAATGATATTTTCAGTATCTCATAATAAATATTATCGTTAGCTTTTAATGAGTTATTTAATATTAATTTATTGAGTATTTGTGCATTGATATTCATTGCTTTAGAGATGTTTAAGTTTTTCAATAAAAATAATGACTTAATATACATCGTGCGTTATATAAATGTTGATATTATTAATAGAATTTATCTCAAGTTTTGAGCGATAAATATCTCTCTTAGTGAGATCTTAAACTCATTTAATTGATTTTGTGAATGATCTTAATTGAGTTGCATTTTATCTTTTGTGCGCTTTGTAAGCGTATAATTAAATAGGATGTAACAGAATGATAAACGGATATAAGCTTTCCGCGCTTGCTGTCGCTATGATGGCTTCAGCGTCGGTTTCAGTCAGCGTCAGTGCTGAACCAGTTCCAACAAACTCACCTTTCATCAAAGATGTGAAAGGAAACATTGTTGAAGATTACTCGCCTAAGCCAGTTAAACCTTTCGCATTGTTCTCAATGCGTATGATGAGCAACCCGTCTGATGATCGTGGAGACTGGTTTAATGCTTCAGCAAATTACTCAAGCCTGCAGGGTGTGGGTGCCGATTATGTTTATGAATCACTACTGCCACCTTTAAAGCCACAGCCTGTGATTGTTGCGGTTCTTGACTCAGGTGTTGATGTTGACCATGAAGATCTGAAAAACAAACTTTGGACTAACGAAGACGAAATTCCAGGTAACGGCATCGATGATGACGGCAACGGATATATCGATGACGTTCACGGTTGGAACTTCCTTGGTAACTCTCTGGGTGTCAATGTGGATCAAGACACGCTAGAAGTGACTCGTGAGTACAAAAAATACCTGAAGCTGAAAGAAGGTAATCACTGGATTCCGCGTAAGAAGCGTGAATACTACAAAGGCGTAGAAGCAGACTATCTAGAATCAGTCGAATACAACCAGACTTCTCTTGACCAAGTGACGGCAGCGACTGAGCAAGCGAATCAGTACAAAGATCAAATCACTCAGCTAACGGATCACAAAGACTTTACTGTCGACGGCCTACAAGTTTTACTTGAGCACTCAAACCCTGAAGTGGTCGAAGCCGCTAAAGGTCTGCTTGGCGTATTTGAATCTTGGTACTCATTCGATTACCTAGAATCGCGCAGAAGCCGTTACCAAGAGTCTCTAGACTACCACTACAACCTAGAGCTAGACACGCGTCGTGACATCGTGATGGATAACATTCACAACCCTTGGGAGAAGGGCTACGGTAACAATGATGTGAAAGGTCCTGTTGGTGCGCATGGTACTCACGTAGCAGGTATTATTGCCGCGGAACGTCGCAATGGTATTGGTATTGATGGCCTTGCTGATTACGCTCAAATCATGGCGGTACGTATGGTACCAAATGGTGACGAAAGGGATAAAGATATCGCTAACGCGGTTCGCTACGCTGTTGATAACGGTGCGAAGATCATCAACATGAGCTTTGGTAAGAGCTACTCGCCACGTAAGTACATCGTGGACCACGCATTCCGTTACGCAGCACGTAAAGGCGTACTGATTGTGCATTCTGCCGGTAACAGCCGCAACGATAACGATATCAAGCCAAGCTTCCCGAACCGTTTTGCTAAGCACTCTTGGTCTAAGCCAATCTCAACATGGATGGACATCGGTGCATCAGCGAAATATGCGGATGACTCACTGGTTGCAAGCTTCAGTAACTTTGGTCAGGAGACGGTTGATGTCTTTGCTCCGGGTTACCGTGTTCTGTCTTCAACTCCAGACAACAACTACGCAGCTTACAGCGGCACAAGTATGGCAGCGCCAGTCGTTTCTGGTGTAGCTGCAATGGTATGGTCGCACTATCCAGACCTGTCTGCCGTTGAACTTAAAGAGCTGCTGAAGAGTAAAGCGCGTACTTACCCAGAACTATTGGTTAAGAAGCCTTCTACTCCAGAAGAGCTTGTACCGTTCAGCACACTGTCAATCTCTGGTGGTGTTGTTGATGCGGAAGCGATTTTCGAAGAGCTAGAAAGTCGCTAATAACTTAAACTGAAAATGCTAAGGGCTACCATTGGTAGCCCTTTTTTATTGCCTCATCGCGGATCAACTATTCTCTAAGTCAATGACTTTACAACGAATAGACAAGATTGACATTGCTGAACCTGCTGACAGGCTGCGGGCAAAATCTATCGCTTTTGCTAAGTCTTCAGGTTCGATTTTAAGTTCGTTTTTGATTCGTCCATCATTGGTCATATCTGTATCTACCACGCTTGGACATAAGCAACATACTTGAACATTGTGCGGCAGTAGTTCCTGATAGAGAGACTGGCTATAGCTTACCATTGCTGCTTTAGTGGCTGAGTAAGCCGCAATTTTTGGTACAGGAGATAGCCCTGCGGTCGACCCTAGATTATAGATTTCCCCGAACCCCTGTTGTTTCATTTTTTCTGCCACGCCATTACACACTGTAATGGTAGAAAGCAGGTTAACGTTCATTAACTCAGACAATTGCTCAAATGTCAGATCAATATGGCCCGCTTTTAGGACGCCAGCACTGTTTACCAAGACATCAATGGATTCAAGCTGATCTAGAATCGTCTTAAAAGAATTCGCAGTAACTTCAGGTTGCGCGAAATCTAGACGGTGGGTTTCGATGCTGAGATGAGGAAACTCTTCACTTAACTCATCAAACACACGTTGGAGAGTTGCTTCTTGCTTTGCAATCAACACTAAGTTGTAGCCTTGCTTAGCAAAGTAGTGCGATAGTGCTTTACCAATCCCTCGACTGGCACCTGTGATTAAAGCCGTTTTTGTCATTGAACGATGTCCTGTTTTTGTTTGTGCATACTGTACAGCGATTCTCAGTGCGGCGTAAGCGATGTATCAGAGGTCGTAGCAGATTGTTAATTGATTCGATTTTATAAAGTAATTCGTCCATTTGTTAATTACTTGTAAAATCGTGATGGCCTTCTACGAATGACATTTCTATATGACACTTTTTATGCAGCTAATTGTCTACTCATGCAACATCTAAAGACAATTAGGCGTGCTTGCCAAAACATAACAGGATGTGTGAGGAGGACAATTTGCGACACTCAGCGATAACTCAGGAGCAAGCTCCAGCACTGGCTGCGTTACTTGATAGCGACTACCGACTTAATTTTCAGGAGCTTATGGAGCAAATTAAGCTGTCTAACAAACCACTATCGCTTGCAACGATAAGATTCATACTTGAAAACGTGGCTTTGAATGACACCGAAATAAAGGCATTAGCCAGCTTTGATGAAGACAGTTACTGTCGAAAGCGACTATTTAAAAATGACCACTGTGAAGTGCTCATCTTGAGTTGGCTAAATGGTCAGAGAAGCAAAATTCATGATCACTTAAATACCGCTTGTGGTGTGCGTGTGCTGCATGGTGAAGCGACAGAGACCTTATTTGAAATGGCAGCGAACGGTCATATTTACGCGTCTCAATCCTCCCATTACCAGCAAGGTAGCGTGACTGTCAGCAAAGACAACGATATTCACCAGATATCCAATTTGCAGGCTGATGATGAGCCTCTGGTCACGCTGCATGTCTACTCTCCGCCGTTGCAACAGTTCCATTTGTACCAACTTGAAGGTGGTGAGCCAAAGCTTCTGGATTTGCAGCAAGATTCTTGGTTCTATGAAATTTGATATCAATCTGACGGCTAATGCAAAAGGCGAGCAATGTTGCTCGCCTTTTCATTTCTACCGGTATTCTGAAATCAACATTGCTCGTGTATCTTCTTCCAGCGCTTCAAACATATGCGGTAAATCTCCAGGGTACGAAATGTAATCTCCTTCCTCTAGTTCATGAGGGTCCGATTGCAACCCGAGTTTCGCTCGGCCTTTGACAATAACCACATGCTCTACAACACCCGGGTGATGGGGTTCTGAGATAAATGGCTGACCGGGTTTGACTTCAATCCAATAGATGTCGCGGCACGCATTCGCTGGGCTGGCTGCGAGTAACACGGCTTGGTAATCCTTTCGTTCTGAAAACACGCTCACTCCTTTACCGTAGCGAATAACTTTGGTCGTTGGAGCTGGTGTTTCGATTAGACGAGAAAAAGGAATATCAAGGACAACGCAGATGGACCAGAGCGTCTCAATACTTGGGTTTCCAACACCATTTTCGAGTTGTGAGAGCGTCGATTTCGCGATGTTAGCGCGTCTTGCGACCTCAGCGATACTTAAGCCAGCATTCAACCTTTCGGCATTAAGAGTGGCAGCGATTTGTTCGATTGGCGGTTTACTTTGGTCCACAACGCTCTCTCTGGTTAGTGTGTTTCCGTTCATTATAAAAAACGATAGCATGATTTGACAAACGTTTTTCTGTCGTTCATTATAAAATTCATTCGTTCATTATAATGTTTGTTTTCGGTTGCAATCGGTGGTAGTAACCAATAAACGTCGAGGTTTTTATTATGGAATATCTACTCTCCGTCGCTCTGTTTGCCGTTTCATCTTCAGTGACCCCGGGGCCAAATAACATCATGGTGATGACATCTGGACTGAATTTTGGAGTAAAACGCAGCCTGCCGCTGTTAACCGGTATTTGTGTCGGATTTACTTTGATGTTGCTATTGGTAGGGCTGGGCTTTGGCGAACTTTTTTCTTTGTTCCCTCAGCTTTCTTTGGCGGTCAAAGTCATGGGAACGCTTTATCTTTTATATCTCACATTGCAGATCGCCATGGCTGACAATGTGAGTGCTGAGAAAGGTCGAAATCGACCGCTCGGTTTTCTAAATGGAGCTTTGTTTCAGTGGGTCAATGCCAAAGCTTGGGTGGTGGCAATTGGTGCGATATCCGCATTTACGACAATAGGTGAAGGGTATATAGCTCAAAACCTGACCATCGCCTCGATGTTTTTTATTGCCTCGTTTCCTTGTGTTGGCGTGTGGTTGGTGTTTGGCTCTTCGTTACGCCGATACTTAGACAAACCAGCCTATTTGAAAGCCTTCAATAAGCTGATGGCGTTGCTACTCGTCGTCTCTGTCTTGCCTGTGGTTGGAGAGATTATTGGGCAATTCTGAATGAAAAGCGCCAAGCGAAAAGCTCGGCGCTATGATGATTATTGATGAGAGGCGTGAAGCAAATGCGAGAATCCATTGTCTTTCAGGCTTCGCTCCATGAGAGCAATCACCTGGCGACTGGTTTCATGAGGAACGAAGTCCGAGCTCGATTTACCATCAATGATGATCTGGGATAAGTGAGAAGCTTCAAACTCAAATCCACCGCCTGCAGGTAAGTGTGAGATCTGGGTATGCTCACCTTTGTAAGTGACATCAATGACGGTTGGATTCCACCACTTATCTTGGACAATAATTTCGACCTCTGGCCCACGTATTGTCGCGACACGTTTTAGGTCTTGGCTGATTGAAGCGCCTATCTTCCCCTTGATACCGTGAGTAAATGTAAACTCTACAGTTTCGTCTACCTTGGATTCATTGTTGTGCTTCTGATAGGTCACCGATGGTGGTTGGATCTTACTCTGTTTGAGCTGGCAAAGATCCGCGTACAGCCATAGCGCATAAACGCCGACATCTAAAGTCGCACCGCCACATAAGTTAGGGTTGAAAATTTGTTGTTGAACATCAAATTCATGCCAGTTGCCGAACGCCGCTTCGATTGATTCAATCTCAATACTATTCTTTTGAATGAAATCTCGTAAGGCTCGGTAAGCAGGGAAAGTCACTGACTTCATTGCTTCCATGAGCACTAGGCCTTGTTTATCTGCCAGTGCCTTCATGTCGTCCCAGTCTTGGGTGTTAGTGAACGCCGGCTTTTCAACCAGAACATGCTTGCCATGGTCTAAGAACAGCTCAACCATGCTTTTGTGAAACGGATGGATAGTCGCAACGTATACGACATCAACATTTGGGTCTTCTGCCATGGCTTGATAAGAAGAATAAGCGTGTTCAGCCTGATATTGCTGGGCAAAAGCATCAGCGCGTTGTTCATCTCTGGCTGCGACGGCATATAGATAAGCGTTGTCGACATGCTGAGTGAGATCGGCGGCAAATCGATGTGCAATTTTACCCAGCCCGGCAATGCCCCAACGTACTTTTTGTTCTGTCATATTAATCTTTATAATTCTAGTATTTGTGAGGCTGATACTAGCGATGAGCACGGGTTTACGTCAAATAGAAGTGTTTGAACTGAATGAGAAAGCCGCCGGAGTCGGCGGCCTTGCATTAGGTTGTAACTCACCAAACGGTGTATCATTCAATACCGAGTTTTTGGTTAATGATAGCTATTTCGTCGCGCCACAAAGCCTGAAGCTTTGGCTTTTGATGTTTGGTTTTTCTCGATACATCTTCCTCCAGTTTCGCTTCGAGGTCATAGAGTTTTTCAATCAATTGCTCTTCATCAGCAAGCCCGTCCGTTAGAGGTAAATGAGGCGCTACTCTCGCTTCCTCGGCTACTGTTTTATTTGAGGTAAGAGATGACTCTGAGCTCATTGCTTGATACAGCTGTTGCGGGTCTAACCACTCCTCCAAAGAATTACCTTTGATATACCAAAAGCGATTGCAGCTTGCTTCAATCAACTCTCTGTCATGCGTGACGAGTAATAGTCCGCCTGCAAAACTAGTTAGCGTTTCTGCCAGTTCTTCTTTGCCTTTGAGATCCAAGTGATTGGTTGGCTCATCGAGCAGGAGAAGGTGGTAGTTCGCCAGAGTTAACCCGATAAGCAACAAGCGTGAGCGTTCACCACCACTCAGTTGATGAACTTTCTGATTGTGTCTAAGGTACGGGAATCCAGCGCTGATCAACGCCATCTTACGCTTTTCTTCTGGTGCAGAAGTGAAGCTCGCCAGAGCGTCCAATAGGGTTTTGTCATCGTCCAGTTGCTTAAGGCTCTGATCGTAAAAACCAACGTTAGCCCTAGGATGAAAAACAATACCTTGTTTCACCGCGTCTTCCTGCTGGTAGCTTTGCCATAGCGTTTTCAGCAAGGTTGATTTACCCCCTCCATTTTTGCCAACAATGGCCACCCGATCGCCACTTTTCAATTGGTTAGCCACGATATTGAATAAGCATGGAGCTTCGGACGATGGGGATACATCCAGATCGGATATTTGCAGTAAGCGGTCCGCTTTTAAGCGTTCGCCTTTTAACTCCAACTTCCATGGTGCCCCAGACGTGAGTGTCGTCTGATCGTCTTTGAGCTTCTCGACACGCTTTTCCATGTTCTTGGCTTTTCTCGACAAGTCTTCATTGTCGTAAACATGCCCCCAAACAGCGAGGCGTTTCGCGCTCTTCTCAATACGGTCAATTTCTTTTTGCTCTGCTTGATGACGCTGCATGTCAGCTTCATCACGTGCTTCAAGCATTTCCAAAGCTTCGGAGCAGGGCAGTTGAAAGAATTGCAGGCTATTGTCACGCATTATCCAGGTGCAATTGGTGGTGTTGTCTAGCAATCTTCGGTCGTGTGATACAAGCACAAAGCTGCCATTCCAACCTAGCAAGAATTGCTCTAACCACAGTAATGTCGTCAGATCGAGGTGGTTACTGGGTTCATCCAGCAAGAGTAGGTCAGGTTCCACGATCAATGCTCTGGCTAACAGCAAACGGGTATGTTGGCCTCCACTTAAGCTAGAAGTGATTAATGCCCAATGTGATGAATCGAATCCCATATCGGAAAGGATGAGCTCAGCACGCCAGCGCTGGCTGATTCGCTCATTGTCAGGTAAACGATCGAGTACAGCATCAATCATCGACCGGTGCATCAGAGATTGTGGAAGATGCTGCTCCACGCATTCTAACTGGCAATGACTGGCTGTTGTAATGGCTCCGGAATTTGCCTGAATCCCGCCATGAAGTAGATTCAGAAGGGTACTTTTACCGCAACCGTTGTGACCGACTAAGCCGATTCGGTCGCCTTTTTTTAGGGTGAATGAAATGTCTTCAAGCAAAGGAGCTGAAGTCGTTTGATAAGAAATAGATTGTGCAGATAGTAAAGTGCTCATAACTTACTCAAGAATTACAGGCATAAAGATGCCTTTCGTCAAACATTGCTGACGATAACCCGGTAAGCCAGAGAGAAGAGACTCTAGTCTGTATGTATTAATCTTCGCTCAAGCAAAGGTTATCGCAGCACGATACCAGTAAAACTTGAGCTTGCGTGATTGCTGAAGAAGCGCGCGAAATGTAATTCACACTTAGTCATAGGGTTCCTCCTTATATTAGTTTGATGGGCCCAATGTCGAGATTGTAGGAGAGCTTCTCCTTTATGGTCTAGTGTAATCTCTCGAAAACATCGCCTGTCTGGCAATATTTTATGGCCCATCAGAGGAAAACTTATTGATTGGGTGATTTTTGGAAGTACTGCTTAGCCGTTATACCATAATACACTTTATCGTCGAATCCAGATTCAACCTTGTAGTAGTCAATTTGGCGACCTTCAAAGGTAAAACCGCATTTCTCCATCGTTTTGTACGAACCTGTGTTAGCGCCATAGCAGTCGGCACTGACTTTGTGACTACCTAACTCGTTAAATGCAATATCGGTGAGCAAGCGACAGGCACGAGTAGCGATCCCTTTGCCCCATGCGTGGACGGGAAGTTGATACCCAACTTCGTAGTTGCCTTCGAGAAACATCACCTTAGATAATCCGCACATACCCATGTAGTGGCCTTGTTTGTCCCGAATGACAAATGTTGGGCTGTCTGGCCAATCACCTTTGTTTATTGCGTGTTCAGTGTTTTCAATGATTGGGGTAAAAAACGCGTGAAACATGCTTTCCTCTGCGGGAGCAAAGAACAAGTAGGCGTTGACCTCTTGGTCGTTAAGCATTGGGATGATGTCGTCTAAATCTTCGCGTTGAATCAGTTTGATGTTTAGTGAGTCGCCAAAGGAGATTGATTCACCACGTTTTAGTTTTTTGTATGTCATTGTGTACCTCTCAATTTGCTCAGCATGGTAGATCAACATCTGCGCCGAAAATTGGATATTTGCGACAAGTGTTATTCGAAGTCCCCGTAGATGTCGATGGTGAGGTCTCGGTTTTTGAGGTACTTGGCTGGTGTTCGATTGAGCTGATGTTTGAGCTGGCGGATTAAATGGGACTGATCACTAAAACCAAATGCTTGTGCAAATTCAGCCCAGTCGGGCTCGGCATCTTGATCATAGATAGACAGCACAATTTCTTCCAGTTTCATCATCATGAGATATTGCTTTACGCTTAGCCCTGTAACTTGTTTGAAGTGCCTTTCTAAGGTTCTTCTAGAACATGCACATTGGTCGGCAATCTGATCGATACTCCAGTCGGATCGGCTATTTTCTACTATTTTGGTCGCTTGCTGCGCAATAGAGAAAGCGCGGTCTTTCCTGTTATTGAGGTTTAACTGATGAAAGTGATGATGAAACACATCAAGCAGGTGTGATTTGTCATTTGATTGCCATAGTTGGCTGTGGAGTGCGGGCCCGAAAAACGTATCCAACCAAGTAGGCCAGCTACATTGGTTAAGGTGCTGACCGATAGAAGAATTGAGTAGGTACAGCCCCTCTGGCCTGAAAGTGACACCGATACGTTTTAGTGGTGCAGAGTCGTCTAATGACAGTAACTGATCGCTCACCGAAAGCAGGTGACTCCCTTTCCCTTCAAATTTAGCTACGCCGTTGTCGTAACTGTATTCTTGTTCGTCCGGCGTAAAGAGCAAATGAGCCCTTGGATTGGGGATGAGCCTTGGCTGTTGCTCGATAGTATCGTCGGCTCTCAGCTCTAGGTACCAGACTTGATGTATTAACCATTCGAAATCTTGCAGTGGTTGTTTCCAAGTAATCATGGCACGTTCAATTCAGGGATTTACTAAACAGTTTACGTGATAACAAGGCAATCTAGCAAAGTGCTCCTACTTATTGGTTTGGTATAAAAAGTCAACTATTTCGGGTGGTTATGCATTTTTCGGGTTGATCCTCATATCAGTAAAACATGTCGTTTTAGTGATACTTAATCGATAAGCAATAAAATTCATATCAATAGTTCGTGTAAATCTGTCTTAGATCTCAAATTGTTAACCTTTATGTGTTGTTTTTTTAACCTAGTGCAAAGGCTCTCATCGGATGAGTTGAATAAAAGTGAGCCGAAGACTAATCCTATTTAACGAGCAAAAGTGGTTTCGATGTTTGGAATTTTGCTCGCTGATGACAAAGCAAATAACGCTAATTTCAGGACGAAAAGGTTAATAACATCATGAAAATAATGACAAAGATTGCCTCCATTGCAGTGGCAATTGCGTTTTCTAGTTTCACACATGCTGCCATAGGAAACTACAAGGTTGTGCTTATTCACGGCTTTCAATCGGATCAATTGCAGTCCAAACCTGATGCTGCTCAGGTTGAGCTGGAAGGTGAAGATTACTGGAAAGAGTACTGGCTCCAGTACGCTGACGCCCGGATTGACTGGCCCGCTTATGAACGTGTTGAAGGCAAAATCTCCAGTGAATACGCTTGGCCTAAACTCCAAGAGCTTTCTCGCAATGGAACCTGCCAGTCAGGGTGTATTTTTGTGACGCACTCCGCTGGTGACCTTGTTGCACGATATCTGTTAGATAATCAGGAAAACTGGCTGACTAACGCTGGGTTAGAGCCTCTCAATGTTGTCGCTACCTACGATTTTGCTGGTGCTGGTGGCGGCTCTGAACTTGGGGATATTGTGGTCAACATCATCGAAGGGGGAGGCTGGGCAAACAGTGCGATGCGCTACGCTATTTCACTGTGGCTGGGGGAAATGCCTAATCAGGAAAACTCAGGTGTACTCAATGATCTAAAAGTCTCCAATGCACGCCAGATAGCGCGCCTGTCAGAGCACCGCATTCCACGAATTCGATTTATTGGGAACGGGACCGACTATTTCAAAACGACTTCCGCTTTTCTTCCCGGCAACGATGACGGTGTTGTGGCGGCGCATTCCGCTTGTGGCGCAGCAGAGTCAGGAAGTTACGACAGCTGTTCAACAAGTTTAGCGATGAACGGCAAGATAGCTTCTCAAAGCAAAGGCGTCTCTAACTTTATGCCTGAGCACTATCCGTTGATCATGGGAGACGACTATAGCCACAGTGATGTTGTGGGCCCTAAACACAAAGGGGAAGTCACCTCCAGTGTGACGGATGTGACGCTAGCCAATGGCCAATCTGTCGGGGTTACAACTTACAAGGAAAATGGTTGGTGGGGAACCAAATACCTGTACGTACAAGGGTCTAATAAAGACACCATGTCTGAAATTGCGGTTGGCCTAAACTGATCGTATGCAGGGCTGGGTAAGACGTCTCAGCCCTGATTCTTTGGAGAACATTATGAAGACTAAGTTATGGGTATTCAGCTTCATCACCGCGTTGACAGCAGCAGGCTTCATTTTTTGGCCAAACCCCGTTGAGACATCCGAATACTCCAAGCCCAGGGGAAAAGTGAGTCTTGATGCAGTTCCCCTTCCTGAAGCGGACAATCGCTTGGTTGTTTCAAAGCAGGCCTCGACAGGGATGGCAACGTCCATCGAGACGAAAGCGGTTGCACTGAAGTTAAAGCAGGTGGCCATCAAACATCAACAAATTCTTCAATACCCCTCATACTCTCAACCGATAGTTAATGAGAGCAGTCCCTACTTGAACTGGAATGCATTTGAAGTGGTTGAAACTCCGATATTGGACGGCAAATCAACGGCTTCGTTGAGCATTAAACAGTTCCGGCACTTCTACCCTGAACCGATACTGGTTGAGCTCAAAACGCAGCAAGCCGTACTTGGCGCTTCATTGGATGTCGTTTCTGTTGCCACGCAGCAAACCCTAACGACATTGCCTGCGGATGAAATGCAGTGGCAAATCACGCCGGGTAAAGATTGGCCAGAAGAACTGAGACTAATCGCACGTGTCGACTTTGATCGAGGAGAGGATATTGTGAGTGCCGATGTGCGTTTATATCATTCAGTGGCAAGTGTGGTGTCGGTGTCAGAGGGATATGCGCAGGGGCCTGACATGAAGATTCCGGTCACGTTACAAATCGATAAAGAAGGCATATTCAGACTCCGTGCAAACCTCTATCAGCAAGGCGGTAAAGCCATTGCGTCTTTAGTTGAGAAGCAACGATTGTCAGAAGGTGAACAAACAGTGGAGTTAAAAGCGTTTAAACGAGTCTTGCCAGAGGGAGCTATTGATCTAGAGTTACGTGATGTGGTGATTGAACGTATGTCTGGCCACCCTGGTGAAAAAGCAGGTTATGGACAGAGCGATGCTGAGAGTTACCCTGTTGGTCGTTTTGATTCCGGTACGCTGACGGATGAAGAGTACCAAATGACAGAGCAGGAAAAGCAGCAACTGGCTTTTCTGCAACAACTGCTTTGAGATGTTTGGCTATTATCACTGGATAGAAAGCAATTGTTGCAATACAATTGAACGATGTTTTATTGCTGTTGAGCCGCTATGTTTCGTACTAAGTTCTTCCTTATGTTTAGTTTCTGTTGTACCGCGACAGCCTGTACAAGTACTGAGGATATCTCTTCAGATAAAGTGACAGAAGAACATATCGTTGAAGAAACAACGGATATCAAAGAAGTAACGACCGCAGACAAACCTGAGTCAAAAGGTAAGGGTATTGACGGACAAGCTCTCCTTGATAACGAACCGACTCGGCAAATTCTAAGCTCACTGGAAAGCGTGACCGATACGCTTAATGTTCTGACTTTTGGCATCTTCGCTGGTGAGCATCGCTAGGTATGTTTTGCGAAGACGCTAAGTTTCAGAGAGTCTGGTTTTAAATTGATTGAATCGGCTTGACAGTGGTAACCTCAGTAACAGTTCTCTCGCATAGTACGGCGAAAGCAAGCATTCGCTTTTGACCTGAACTGCCCACCATTCAAGGCGTATTTATGCAAAGTGCTGATCAACATCAGACGGGTTCCACTCCTAATCAACAAACCAGCTCATCTTCTAAAGGAAAAAGTAAGAATCTCGGTATTCTTCTAGAACTGATTAAATTCATCAGACCGTATCAATGGAAGGTCATCGCCGCGTTGGTGGCATTGGTCTTCACAGCGTCATTAACACTGTCTGTTGGCCAAGGTGTGCGCCTGTTGATCGATGAAGGGTTTGCTCAGCAGTCGACACAAGAGCTCAGTAGCGCCATTCAACTTATTCTTGCACTGACAGTGATGATTTCTATCGGCACTTTCTTTCGCTTCTACCTAGTGTCTTCGGTCGGAGAAAGGGTGAGTGCTGACATCAGGCTAGCGGTGTTTAACCATGTGATTACCCTGCACCCTAGTTACTTTGAAACCAATGGTAGCGGCGACATTATGTCGCGAATTACCACTGATACCACCTTGCTGCAAAGCATCATTGGGTCGTCGTTTTCAATGGCGATGCGTAGCGCGTTGATGTGCGTTGGTGCAGTGATCATGCTGTTTGCCACTAACATCAAACTGACGCTCATCGTTCTAGCGTCGGTACCCTTTATCCTTGTACCTATTTTGTTTTATGGCCGACGGGTAAGAGCCTTATCTCGTCAAAGTCAGGACTCGATGGCTGATGTAGGTAGCTATGCAGGTGAAGCGATTGAACATATCAAAACCGTTCAGAGCTACAGCCATGAAGCCCAGGAAAGAGCGTCATTTGCTACGGAAGTCGAGCGAGCTTTCGAGATCGGCCGACAAAGAGTAAAGCAGCGGGCGATATTGATTTCGGGTGTGATTGTCATCGTTTTCAGTGCGATCGCAGGTATGCTCTGGGTTGGGGGTAGCGATGTCATCAATGGCACTATGTCTGGTGGTGATCTTGGTGCGTTTGTCTTCTACGCCATTATGGTAGCCTCTTCATTGGCGACTATCTCTGAGGTGTTGGGAGAACTGCAACGAGCGGCAGGGGCAACCGAAAGGCTTATTGAGATTCTGCAGGTCGAGAGCCACATTGTTGCGCCAAGTGATAAGGTGGTATCTACCCAACAGCTCGCCAGCGAAGTGATATTTGATGATGTCACTTTCCATTATCCTTCAAGACCTGAACATGCCGCGATTGAGCACTTAGCACTCAAGGCTGAAGAAGGAAAAGTACTGGCATTGGTTGGGCCTTCTGGGGCAGGGAAAACCACGTTGTTTGAGCTTCTGCAGCGCTTCTATGATCCGCAATCAGGGCAAGTGACTTTGGGGGGCGTTGATGTTCGCCAAATGGATCCGAATGAACTGCGCCAGCAAATGGCCCTCGTGCCTCAACAACCCGCTTTGTTCAGCAATAATGTGCTTCACAATATCCGCTATGGCAACCCAGATGCGACCGATGAACAGGTGATTGAAGCGGCGAAAAAAGCACACGCTCATGATTTCATTATGAAATTACCAGAAGGTTACGATAGCTTCCTTGGTGAGCGTGGAGTTCGCCTGTCAGGCGGCCAGCGCCAGCGTATTGCAATCGCACGGGCCATTCTCAAAGACCCGAATATTTTGCTGTTGGATGAAGCGACCAGTGCACTGGATAGCGAAAGTGAACACCATGTTCAACAGGCGTTAGAAGAGCTGATGCGCAACCGAACCACCATCATCATTGCTCATCGCTTGTCGACAATTCAGCATGCCGATCAAATTGCCGTGTTAGACCACGGCAAGCTTGTGGATGTGGGTAACCATAATGAGCTACTGCAAAGTTGTGAGCTCTACCAGCGTTTGGTTGAATTGCAGTTTAAGCATATGGACCGATAACACTTAGCCATAGGTGACGGCAGAAGACATATACCTCTATAAACTCAAGGAAAGAATAATAATGAGCAGTCAGTTGAAACAGCTTTGTCATACGATTTTACCTGGTAACAAAGAAGATACGCCGGCAGAGCACTTTGCCAAAATGGCCGCATGGTGTGAGGAACACAATGTGGCTCACGATGTTTATGGCGAAGGAGAAACCATTCAGGCGTTTGAACAAAAAATCGCGGACTTGCTTGGTTACGAGGCTGCTTTATTCGTGATTACGGGGACGATGACGCAACCCACCGTATTGGAATTGGTCACTAAAGAGAAGCGCAACCCAGTGGTGGCAATGCATCCTTCCAGCCATATCTATATCCATGAAAGGCAAGGTTATCAGTTGCAAAATCGTTTCAGTATTCTTCCGATTGGTAACCAATATCAGACATGGTCACTGAAAGATCTGAAGGCGTGGCCGGATGAAATTGCAGCGGTATTGTATGAATTACCTATGCGTGAAATTGGTGGGCAGTTGCCTGATTGGGAAAGTCTGGAAGAGATTAAGTCCTACTGCGTGACGAATGGTATTCATCTACACATGGATGGTGCAAGGCTATGGGAAACCGCAGCCTACTATCAAAAAGAGTACCATCAAATCGCTAAAGGTTTTGATACGGCTTATGTTTCTCTTTACAAAGGTATCAATGGTTTAGGTGGTTCTATGCTGTTGGGCTCAAAGGAGTTTGTTGAGCGAGCATCGATTTGGATGAAGCGTCAGGGCGGCAATGTTTATCATCGTACCCCTTATGTGGTCTCAGCGGCCATGCAGTTTGATCAGAGGCTTAAGCAGCTCCCTGCTCTGTTTGAGCGCACCAAACAAATCTACCGAATCCTTGAAGAGTATCCGATGCTTGTCGCCAATCCGCTGCTACCACAATCGAATATGCTGCATTTGATACTGCCGTTTAGTCATGAAAAAGCGTTAGAAGTGCAAAAGCAGTTGGCGGAAGAAAAGGGGATCTGGATTGGGTATCCGCAGGTTACAGGTCACCCACACCAGTCGGTTGTTGAGTGGTATGTGGGCGATAACCTGCTCAACCTAAGTGATGAAGAGCTCAGAACTATCTTTGATGAGTTACTGAGTAGCTTTAGATAGTGCACCCGTACATCTAATTCTCTATTGTTCAATCTGAGAGTGCGCTAACACGCCTAGTTCGAAGCTTGATGTATTCTAGGCAGAGTCAGGAAAGAGGAATTCTATTAATGTCAAAAAGTTCAAAACTTCACAATGAAGACAAACTGGTAAAGAAGGCACTGGAAATCGGTGAGAAAATGGCGAAGATGCAGGGCTTTGATTTGCCTAAGTCACCTCAGCCAGTCAGAGTGAAAGCGGTTTATCTGTTTTTGGTCGATGCCAAACAAATTGCTCCATTACCTGACAGTAAACTTGATGGTGCTAATATCAAGCACAGACTCGCGCTTTGGATTCATAGTGCATTACCTGATAACGACCCGTTAAAGTAAATGCACTCATGTGGCCTACATACCTATGCGTTTTGTGGGTTCACAGATATTTTGATGACACTGGAAATCTTATTTCGAAGGGCAACAGGTATGTTGCCCTTACTTATCTTTGGATTCTTGAGCCAAGCTTTGTCGTAACTCTTGATGTAACGACTCGGGGTCTCTGCGCAGCTTTCGAATGAAATCAGAAGGGACTTCGGTTTTTACATCGTATTTTTCGGACCAATCGATCATTGCCAGCATCATAGGCAGCAAATCGATGCCTTTATCGGTCAATGTGTAGACAAACTTAGAGCGCTTAACTGCATCGCGTTGTTTGCTGATCAACCCATTTGATTCTAAGTCGGCAAGTCGGCTGGCCAAGATGTTAGTAGAGATACCTTCACCAGCCTCTAAAAACTCTTGATAGTAATGCTTACCTTTAAACATCAAGTCACGAAGAATCAGAAAGCTCCATTTGTCTCCAAATTGGCTCATGCCAAAACGAACTGGGCAACCTGACCATTCTTTAGTTTTCTTATCCACCATTCATTCATCGTACTCCTTTTAAAATTAACTTGCAAAATGAAAGTTAATTTCCTAGGTTTATTTTACTTGCAAAAAACAAGTTAAATTCAAGGAGGAAAAATGAAGCTGTACGCAATTGTAGGATCACCGAACTCTCGCAAGGTATTGGCAGTGATCAATCATCTAGGGCTAAATATAGAAATCGAGTATCTGGATTTGTTTTCTGGCGAACACAAACAACCGGAATACGTAAGCTTAAACCCCAATGCGATGGTTCCAACGCTTGTTGATGGTGATGTTTCACTGTGGGAGTCTAATGCCATAATTCAGTATCTCGCTGAAAATTCAGGTATCAATGATCTATATCCAAATGAGCTCAAAGTAAGGGCAGATATAAATCGCTGGCTATGTTGGGAGCTAGCCCATTTCAACCAAGCTTTTGGGACTTTAGCTTTAGAAGCCGTTGCCAAACCCAGATTCTTGGGTGTGAAAGGAGATGACGCAGTCATTAATTGGGCCAAGCAGAATTTGGTTCGATTTTCTGAGGTATTGGAACGCCATCTAGAAGGGCGCAAGTTCATGGTTGGTGATGCAATAACATTGGCTGACTACGCAATAGTGCATGTAGAGTTCTTTAAAGAAAGCATACCTTTTGATTGGGATTCCTACCCAAACATAAACGATTACTTTGCCCGAATGCGCAATGAACAGCATTGGGCCGCTACAGCGCCAAGCAAAATTGAAGATATTGGTAGAGCAACTCAAGGGTAAACCTGAAAGCGACAATAGTTAAATCGTTGAATAAAAAGGCGAACCACTTGGTTCGCCTTTACACGACTAGTTAATATGGTTTCTAGTGAACAAAGACTGGAAGTTGTTCTTCGGTAAGAGCACTAGCTTTGGCAAAGTTGCTGTGCTCACTGACGTTAGTTACGTCCCAAATGCTAATATCTTGATGCATGTTTTTGGCGAAATAGAACATATGCCCCATATCAGTAACATTGGAAGTATCCCATCGACCAATATCCTGATTAAATTCGGTGGCGTAAGTGAACATAGAAGACATATTTGTGACGTTTGAGGTATTCCAGTGGCTGATATCTTGGTTAAAGCTACTTGCGCTGCTGAACATACGGAACATATTGGTTGTATTTTCGGTATTCCACAGCCCAATGTCTTGATTAAATTTATGTGCAGTGCTAAACATCTGGCTCATATCCGTGACATTTGACGTATCCCATTGGCCAATGTTGTGGTTGAAGTTTTTAGCGAAGTTAAACATGGAAGACATAGATGTCACATTAGCGGTGTCCCATTGGCCAATATCTTGATTGAATCTGTATGCATTTCTGAACATCTGGATCATGCTTGTGACGTTTGATGTATCCCATTGGTCAATGCTCTGGTTGAAGCTCTCAGCACTGTCAAACATGTTCGACATGGTGGTCACATTAGACGTATTCCACTGCCCAATATCCTGGTCAAACGATTTTGCGTACCGGAACATACTGCTCATATCAGTGACGTTTGATGTATCCCATTGAGCTATGCTCTGGTTGAAGCTTTCAGCGTGGTAAAACATGTTAGACATGGTAGTAACATTAGATGTGTTCCATTGCCCAATAGGTTGGTCAAAAGTATCAGCATAGTAAAAGATGTTTCGCATATCAGTAACTTTTGATGTGTCCCAATTTCCTATATCTTGGTTGAAGCTCCTTGCATAGTTGAACATGCTCATCATATTAGTTACTTTTGAAGTGTCCCATCTGTCAAGGTTTTGATTAAAAGCTCTAGCTGAGCTAAACATAAACGACATGTTAGTCACACTTGAAGTGTTCCAGTGACCGATATCTTGATTAAAAGCTGTTGCAGTATTAAACATACCTTCCATATTTTTTACTTTAGCGGTATTCCAGCGGCCAATGTCTTGGTTAAATGCCGCTGTTCGAGCGAACATGTTATACATATCTGTGACATTAGAGGTATCCCAACTTCCAATATCTTGATTAAACGCTTTAGCCTCATAAAACATATGCATCATATTGGTTACTTTTGATGTGTCCCAGTAGCCAATGTCTTGATCGAACGTCTTAGCACCACCGAACATCCACAACATATTAGTGACGTTTGAGGTATCCCAATGGCCGATATCTTGGTTAAAGCTGACAGCGTTTTGGAACATATAAGTCATGTTTCTTACGTTAGATGTATTCCAGTGGCCTATGTCTTGATCGAATGATGAAGCACCCTCAAACATCGTTCTAAAATCGTATGCGTTGCTCGTGTCCCAATGGCCGATATCCTGGTTGAAGTTTGAAGCGAAACTAAACGTGCCCATCATATTTGTTACACTGGAGGTATCCCAATGCCCGATATCTTGATTGAATTTGGATGCAAGCGAGAACGTATACGCCATACTTCGGACATTGGACGTATCCCAGTGTCCGATGTTTTGATTAAAACTCTTGGCATTCTTGAATAACAGGTTTATGTCAGTTACGCCAGACGTATCCCAATCACTAATATCGCTATTGAAAGATTCGCGGTCACGGAAGAGCCCTGACAGAGAGGTGACTTGACTGGTACAAAAACGGATATGACCTTTTTCTAGGTTATCCAATAACGTTTTATCTTTGATTAGTTGATTATCAACCACTACGTACACGTACCCTTTATCAAGAATCACTGAGTTTACGGGGGCGTCGGGGCACTTTACCGCGATATCGATAGCATAGGCTGTGCTACTTATTCCAAGTAAGGTGCTACTAAGCACAGCCTTACTGGCTAACGTTGATGTTTTCATTGTTATTTTTCCTGATAGATAGTTTTGAGTTGAAACAACACTAGTGAATAGACAAGGGTGTTTTTTCGAAGGAGAGTGTTCAGGTGAGAATCGAAAGTAATAAATAGACTTTAGATTTCATCATTCAATATTTCTCTCAATATAAATTGGGTGGGATTATATTGATGAAATTCACTTTATAAAATAATGAGTTATGTGTTTTTATATGCAATTTGGTGAGTTTTAGCTCTAAAGCACAGAACTTATATATTTAAGTGATGAATGTGTTTTTAGTGGGGTATTAACAGGGAAGAAGAATGTAATCTAATAATTAATCTTATTGCGTTGTGAATAGTGTTTGCGTATTATGCGCCCGCTTATCTATCAACTAACTGTAAAGGAGTAAAAAATCATGACAAATACATCATTATCCTTTGCAGGTCTTGTCCTATAAGTAGCAGAAAGCTCTCTCATAAATCCCTTTTTTAAGGTATTCGCTTTCTTATAAAGCTACGCCCTAGTCAACTGACCTGCCAATACGTTTTTCGTTTTAAATCCTATTTAAAGGTATTGGTACTATGGGCAAATCCGTCCAAAAGATCACTGAAAACGTTAGCCTTATTGCGTCTACTGATACGTGGATTGAAGGGCTAGCAATACAACAACTAATTAAAACATCAAAATTAACGGGTATGCAGCGAGTAGCGGGCATGCCTGACTTGCACCCTGGAAGAGGTTATCCAATTGGTGCAGCATTCTTTACAACCAGCAAAATTTACCCTGCATTAGTAGGCAATGATATTGGCTGTGGTATGTCGCTTTGGCAAACGTCAGCAAAAGTATCCAAGGTTAACTTAGATAAGTTAGCAAAGAAGTTCGGGCATGTAGAACAGCCTCTAGACGACAGCTGGACAGAGCATGTTGCCGCGAGAAAATCAGAAAAAAGCATTGCCACGAATGCGTATGACTATGCACTAGGCACAATCGGTGGCGGTAACCATTTTGCTGAGTTTCAAGCAATTGAAGAAGTTTACCAACAACAAGATTTAGATGAACTTGGGCTAAACAAAAAACATCTACAGCTACTTGTGCACTCTGACTCTAGAGGTCTAGGGCAATCGATTTTAGTTAATCATGTGACAACCCATAATCATGACGGTATCGAAGTCAGAGATGCGGTTGGTAATTTCGAAGATTACATGCAAAAGCATGATGAAGCGGTGCGTTGGGCTGAGCTAAATCGAGAACTCATTGCCAAGCGATTTCTTGACGCTATTCGTGCTAAAGGTAAGTGCGCTCTGGATGTGAATCACAATCTAGTTTCACCGAAAGAAATCGAGGGTCAGCGAGGTTGGTTACACAGAAAAGGAGCGACCCCAAGCGACAAAGGCTATGTCGTAATTCCAGGTTCACGTGGAGATTACAGCTATTTAGTCAAGCCAATTGAAGGTGCAGATGAAAATATGGCGATCAGCCTTTATTCACTAGCACATGGCGCTGGCAGAAAATGGAAACGCGGTGAATGTCATGGCCGGTTGGGTCATAAATACAAGCGCGAGGACTTATATCGTACCGCTCTTGGCAGCCGTGTGGTGTGTGGTAATAAGGAACTTCTCTATGATGAAGCACCGCAAGCTTATAAAAATTGCGAAACCGTAATCAACGATATGGTCGATGCTGGGTTAATCGAGGTCGTTGCAAAATTGCGACCAGTGTTAACGTTTAAAACCAATGGAGATTGTTCATCATGATATTACAGCAATTATCGTCAGGACAAGGTCCTATCGAATGCTGTAAGGCCATTGGTTTATCACTAAAAGCAATTGAAAAGGAATGTCAGGCTGAAAACATAGAGTTTAATGTCGTTGATACAGTTGCTGCCGATTATAAGGATTGTTTCAAATCCGCATTGATAAAGCTGGATTCACCATTTGAGGAGAGAGCCAAGCAACTGGCTTTCTCTTGGCAGGGTGCCATGTTGTGGGTTTGTCAAAGTCGCTTTCGACCTAAACATAAGCGTAAGAATTGGTTTTTCAGTGGGCAAATGTTCGAAGTCGATGAGTCAAGGCTAGATAGTGGCGTAACGTATCAAACGTGTAGGGCATCGGGGGCTGGTGGTCAGCATGTCAATACAACCAACTCGGCGGTGCGTGCCACTCACACGGAAACAGGTGTTTCAGTGCGGGTTGAAAGTGAACGTAGCCAACATGCCAACAAACGCTTGGCGAGAGCCTTATTGTTTCAAAAACTAGAAATGATGAAGCAAGCGCAAATGACTTCTCAAGAGAAAGTACGTTGGCAACAACATTGGGAGCTCGAACGGGGCAACCCTGTAAAGACATTTAAGGGCGAAAGGTTTGTCCCTGTGACTAGAAAAGACTGCTGAGCCAAAATCAACAAGGACTGAATATGGCAAACTTGCTTTTTATATGTGTGATTCATAGAGAAGGCTTATTAGCTGATTAACCGTTTCAGAGAGCTCATGGAGTTTGACTTGGAGTAAGATTTTCTCATTATATTCTTAGTTAAAAAGGGCTGTATAACTTAAATTATCCCAAATCAGAAAAGGCGAACCCTGAGGTTCGCCTTTGATATATCTGTATAGGAAAAATGAACTTAGTCTTCGTAGTTCTCGATGCTAGGGCAAGAACAGATTAGGTTACGGTCACCGTATACGTTATCTACACGGTTAACGGTAGGCCAGTACTTCCAAGACTTAGTGGCAGGTGAAGGGAAACAGCCAAGCTCACGCGAGTATGGGCGATCCCATTCTGCAGCAGAAAGATCAACTTGAGTATGCGGTGCATTAACCAGAGGGTT
Source organism: Vibrio sp. RE88 (assembly GCF_013113835.1). Taxonomy (GTDB): domain Bacteria; phylum Pseudomonadota; class Gammaproteobacteria; order Enterobacterales; family Vibrionaceae; genus Vibrio. The sequence goes on from NZ_VTYQ01000001.1 coordinate 676,798, forward strand.
ATTCTCTAGTGGCCATTCACCATTCTTCACTTTAGCCATCTCTTCACGAATCGCGATCATTGCTTCACAGAAGCGGTCGATCTCTTCTAGATCTTCGGATTCTGTTGGCTCAACCATTAGCGTACCTGCAACAGGGAACGACATAGTTGGTGCGTGGAAGCCGTAGTCCATCAGACGCTTCGCGATATCTTCTTCGCTGATGCCTGTTTCTTCTTTAAGCGGACGAATATCAATAATACATTCGTGAGCTACGCGGCCGTTCGTACCACGGTAAAGAACAGGGTAGTGAGGGCGTAGGCGCTCCATCATGTAGTTCGCGTTCAGAATCGCAACTTTAGTTGCATCTGTAAGACCAGCTTCACCCATCATGGCGATGTAAGCCCAAGAGATAGGCAGAATAGAAGCGCTACCTAGGTCAGCTGCCGAGATAGCAAAGTCATCGCCTTCAACACCGTTCTCGATGTGGCCAGGAAGGAATGGCGCTAGGTGCGATTTCACACCGATAGGGCCCATACCCGGACCGCCACCACCGTGTGGGATACAGAAGGTTTTGTGCAGGTTCAGGTGAGAAACGTCAGAGCCGATGAAGCCTGGAGACGTCAAGCCAACCTGTGCGTTCATGTTTGCGCCGTCTAGGTAAACCTGACCGCCAGCAGCATGAACCATTTCACACACTTCTTTCACTTGCTCTTCGTACACACCGTGCGTAGAAGGGTAAGTGATCATAATGCTAGAAAGGTTGTCTTTGTGCTTCTCGATTTTTTCCGCTAGATCGTCGATATCAATGTTACCGTCGTCATCACATTTCACCACGACTACTTTCATTGACACCATAGATGCTGTCGCAGGGTTAGTACCGTGCGCAGAGCTTGGGATCAAACAAACGTTACGGTGACCTTCACCACGGCTGTCATGGTAGCGCTGAATCGCGATAAGACCAGCGTACTCACCAGACGCACCAGAGTTTGGTTGTAGTGAGAATGCATCGTAACCTGTGATTTCACACAGTTTCTCTTTCAAGTCTTTCGCTAGAGCTGAGTAGCCCGCTGCTTGTTCGATTGGTGCGAATGGGTGAATTGAGCCAAATTCAGGCCAAGTCACAGGGATCATCTCAGCCGCAGCATTCAGCTTCATGGTACAGCTGCCCAGAGGAATCATACCGTGCGTCAGCGAGAAGTCTTTGTTCTCAAGCTGTTTCAGGTAACGCATCATCTGTGTTTCGCTGTGGTGCGTGTTGAATACTGGGTGAGTTAGGTATTCTGAAGTACGACGAAGCGCTTCAGGAATTGCTGCAAACTCGTTGCCTGCGATTTCAGAAGAAAGCGCGTTGATTTCTTCTTTTACGCCGAATACGGTAAATAGTGCTTCGATGTCACCTGTTGTTGTTGTCTCATCGAAGCTCACACCTAGCTTGCCGTCTAGCTTGCGTAGGTTGATGTCTGCTGCTTGTGCTTTCGCGTACAGCTCTTCTGTCTTACCAGCAGTGTTGATAGTAATGGTATCGAAGAAGCTGTTGTGCGCGAGCTCATAGCCTGACTTAGTCAGACCAGCTGCAAGAATAGCTGTCATGTGGTGAGTACGACGAGCAATAGTACGTAGACCTTCCGCGCCGTGGTAAACCGCGTAGAATGAAGCCATGTTTGCTAGTAGCGCCTGAGCCGTACAGATGTTGGATGTCGCTTTCTCGCGGCGAATGTGCTGCTCACGAGTTTGCATAGCCATACGTAGAGCTTGATTGCCCTTAGTATCGATAGATACACCGATAACACGGCCTGGGATTGTACGCTTGTGCTTTTCACGTGTTGCCATAAAGGCTGCGTGTGGACCACCGTAACCCATAGGTACGCCGAAACGCTGAGCAGAACCGATGACAACGTCTGCACCCATTTCGCCTGCTGGCTTCAATAGTGCTGAAGCAAGTAGGTCAGTGGCTACGGCAACTAGTGTTTTGTTGGCTTGTGCTTTGGCGATGATGTCCGTTAGGTCGCGAACTTCACCTGTAGTACCTGGGTACTGTACCAGTGCACCGAAGACATCTTGCTCAGGAAGAGATTCAAGAGAACCGACTTGTACGTCAAAGCCGATGTATTTAGCGCGAGTCTTAACCACTTCTAGCGTTTGTGGGTGAACATCGTCTGCGACGAAGAAGACGTTGCTCTTGCTCTTGCCGGCACGCTTACAAAGCGTCATCGCTTCACCAGCCGCCGTCGCTTCATCAAGAAGAGACGCGTTAGCGATATCCATTCCCGTCAAGTCCATCACCATTTGCTGATAGTTCAGCAATGCTTCTAAACGGCCTTGAGAAATTTCTGGTTGGTAAGGGGTATAAGCTGTGTACCAGCCTGGGTTTTCCAATACGTTACGTAGAATCACGTTTGGCGTAAAGGTGTTGTAGTAACCCTGACCGATGAATGTACGTTTAATTTGGTTTTGATCTGCGAATTCACGCATCGCAGCCAGCATGTCTGCTTCGCTCAATGCTTCAGCCATTGTCATTGGCTGTTCTAGGCGAATTTGAGCTGGTACGGTTTCGTCGATCAGTGCGTCAAGACTGGCAACATTGATCGCATCCAACATTTTTTGTTGGTCAGATTTATTTGGGCCGTTGTGGCGAGCAACGAACTCATTTTGTGTGCTGAGGCTTTGAAGTAATTCAGTCATTGTCCTTTACCTACTCCATCATTCGGGTATCGGATATCATTACTGATATAAATAATTATACGTCCGAACTTTGAAAAAAAGCTGCCTCCCGTTTGGGGGCAGCTTTAAACTCGTCCTAATTACTCGTCTTCGATCGAGTTTAGGTACTCTTCTGCGCTTTTCAGATTGTCTAGCTCTGATGCATCTGACATCTTCACTTTAACAATCCAACCGCCTTCGAAAGGTTCTTCGTTGATTAGCTCTGGGCTATCTTCTAACTCTTCGTTGATTTCTAGAATCTCACCAGTGATTGGCGCGTAGATATCTGAAGCTGCTTTTACAGATTCAACCAAAGAGAAGCTATCACCCGCTTCGATTTCTGCTTCAACTTCAGGTAGGTCTACGAATACAACGTCACCTAGCATTTCTTGTGCATGCTCTGAAATACCGATAGTTACTGTGCCGTCACCGTTGTCACGTACCCACTCGTGGCTATCTGCAAACTTCAGTGTGTTGTCCATTGCTTAATCTCCAAAAATATAACTTTGATTAAATTGTTTATTGGTAAAGTGGGTAGCGATTACACAGCGCTTTCACTTCTTTGCGAACGCGTTGTTCTACTTCTGCGTCACCTTCAGGGTTGTTCACCAATCCGTCCAGTACATCGCCAATCCAGTTACCGATGAGTTTGAATTCTTCAGCGCCAAAGCCGCGGCTTGTACCCGCAGGCGTCCCTAAACGGATGCCCGATGTAATCATAGGCTTCTCTGAATCGAATGGGATGCCATTTTTGTTACATGTGATCCCTGCACGCTCCAACGCTTCTTCTGCTTTGTTACCTTTCAAGCCCTTAGGACGAAGGTCAACCAGCATCAGGTGCGTGTCAGTGCCGCCAGTCACAATGTCACAACCGCGAGTTTGCAATACTTCCGCCAGAACTTTTGCGTTATTGATCACTGAATCAATATAAGTATTGAATTCAGGGCCTAAAGCTTCACCGAAAGCGACGGCTTTAGCTGCGATCACGTGCATCAGTGGGCCACCTTGAAGGCCAGGGAATACCGCTGAGTTGATTTTCTTAATGATGTCTTCGTGGTTGGTCAGAATCATACCGCCACGTGGGCCACGCAATGTTTTATGCGTTGTCGTTGTAACAACGTGTGCGTGTGGCAGTGGGCTAGGGTGAGCACCAGTCGCAATCAGACCGGCGATGTGCGCCATATCAACCATTAGAATCGCATCAACTTCATCAGCGATTTCACGGAATTTTGCGAAGTCGATAGTACGAGGAATAGCACTACCACCGGCGATGATCATTTTTGGTTTGTGCTCAAGTGCCAGAGCACGAACATCTTCGTAGTTGATTTCTAGTGATTCACGATCCACACCGTACTGAACAGCGTTGAACCATTTACCAGAAAGAGCAGGGCGCGCACCGTGAGTTAGGTGGCCGCCAGCATCCAGAGACATGCCTAGGATAGTATCGCCAGGTTGAAGCAGAGCAAGTTTAACTGCGCCGTTTGCCTGTGCGCCAGAGTGAGGCTGAACGTTAGCGAAATCGCATTTGAACAGCTGTTTAGCGCGCTCAATCGCGATTGCTTCTACGGTATCAACATGTTCACAACCGCCGTAGTAACGACGACCAGGGTAGCCTTCTGCGTATTTGTTGGTTAGGCAAGTGCCTTGAGCTTGCATCACTGCTTTTGAAACAATGTTTTCTGAAGCAATGAGCTCGATTTGTTCGTTCTGACGAGTGTTTTCCGCTTGGATACCTGCGAAAACCGCGTCGTCTGTAGCAGCAAGATTAGTCGAGAAAAAGTTCTCTAGGCTGTGATTTTGGTAAGTGTTGTTCATGGTAGATGACCTTCCATTCGTGCTAACGAGATTATTAATAGGGTTATCGCTCTCGTTAGTCCTCTTTCTATTTACTGCCCTCAAAAACGAAGACAGGGTGAATTCTATACCCCTAAGCGATGTGTCAAATCTTGGGGAAAAGCCGAATCTCACTGTTAAATCACTTTATCAGTCAGTTCGGAAATAGCATCTCTACAACTAACAAGTTGGTAACATAGCGTTTGTCGAAGGAACAATCAACCAAAAATTTCCTATTGGAAACATGGTTTCTAAAACTGTTACCGAGAGCACGCTTTATTTCCTATTGTTATCTTTCCTCTCTGAATGGGTTCGTGCACAATGAAAATGGAACAGGAAGTGGACGTTTAATAAGAGGGAAGCATGCCCGAAGATATCTATGATGAGTACCCATCTTTGACTCTGGCAAAAGAGGCCGTCGATCAAAACATCGAACCCCTAAAATTGGGTGAGAGAATCAAGGACATTCGCGGTAAGTTAGGGATTACTCTGGAAGAGGCAAGTCAACGCACTGGTCTCGCTCGTTCGACCCTAAGCAAGATAGAGAATGAGCAGATTTCTCCTACGTTTCAGGCGATGCAGAAACTGGCGCTTGGATTACAGATAGATATGCCTCAACTCTTTGAACCACCTAGAAAAAAGGTGGCAACAGGGCGTAGGGATATCACTAAGAATAAGCAAGGTAAACCGCACCCGACACCGACCTACGAACATGAGCTCTTGGCGACTCAGCTTTCCAATAAGAAAATGATGCCTTTTAAAAGCCAAGTTCATGCGCGAAACTTTGAAGAGTACGGTGATTGGGTACGTCATGACGGTGAAGAGTTTTTGCTGATTTTGTCTGGCTCTGTCATGTTCTATTCGGAGTTTTACGAACCGGTAGAATTGAGTGAAGGTGACAGTGTTTACTATGACGCAAACATGGGCCATATGCTGATCTCAACCAGTGAGCAGGATGCCAATATTTTGTGGGTGACCGCTAAATAACACGATTTATAAAGAATTTCGTATAGTGAAAGCAAACGTTTGCCTTTGCGATTTAGATGAGTACAATAGCGCCATCTCGGACAGAATCAGTCTGAGATGGCGCTTTCTTTTTGCCCCTTTGAATGTGAATATGATGTTAAATGTCACACTTTAGACTGTTCCCCTGCTGTTAATGGTGCAAAAATTCTCCACTCGTGTTTATTATTGGAAACAAGGTTTCCTTGAACGGAAAACGAACCTGATTAAATGGAGACAACAATGACTCAAGATCTACTCAAAACACCACTTCATACGCTTCACGTAGAAGCTGGTGCGAAAATGGTTCCTTTCGCAGGCTACGACATGCCAGTCCAATACAAACTGGGTGTAAAGAAAGAGCACTTACATACTCGCGACGCTGCGGGTCTTTTTGATGTGTCTCACATGGGACAACTTCGTTTGCACGGTGAAGGTGCCGCAGCATTTCTTGAGTCGTTAGTTCCAGTTGACATCATTGACCTACCACAGGGCAACCAGCGCTATGCTTTCTTTACTAATGAAGAAGGCGGCATCATGGATGACCTAATGGTGGCAAACCTAGGCGACCACCTATTTGTTGTGGTTAACGCGGCGTGTAAAGAGCAAGACATCAATCACCTTGAAGCTCACCTACCAACGGGTGTTGAGCTAGAGATCATTGATGATCGCGCATTGCTGGCTCTTCAAGGTCCTAAAGCAGTCGATGTGCTTAAGCGCTTCAACCCAGAAGTTGCTGAGATGCTATTTATGGATGTGAAGAAGTTAGACATCCTAGGTGTTGAGTGCATCGTTAGCCGCAGTGGCTACACAGGTGAAGATGGCTACGAAATCTCTGTGCCGAACACGCATGCTGAAGAACTTGCGCAGAAGCTAACAGCGGAAGAAGAAGTGGAGTGGATTGGTCTTGGTGCACGTGATTCACTTCGTCTAGAGTGTGGTCTGTGCCTATACGGACACGATCTTGATACAACGACGACACCTGTAGAAGCAAGCCTTCTGTGGGGTATTCAGAAAATTCGTCGTGCAGACGGCGAGCGCGCTGGTGGCTTCCCAGGTGCGGATATCATCCTTAAGCAGATTGAAACTAAAGACGTATCACGTAAGCGTGTTGGTCTAGTAGGCCAGACGAAAGCGCCAGTACGTGAAGGTGCGGAGCTGTTTGATGCCGATGACAACAAAGTCGGTGTCGTGACCAGTGGTACCGCGGGTCCAAACGCAGGTAAGCCTGTCTCTATGGCTTATGTACGTGCAGATCTTGCAGCAATCGGCACTGAATTGTTTGCAGATGTTCGTGGTAAGAAACTGCCTATGACCATTGAAAAAATGCCATTTGTTCCTCAACGTTACTACCGTGGCTAATCTTTCAAAATAAACAGTATTTGATTGAATTTTAAAATCCGATATTGGGCGACCAATATCGGATTTTTACGTTATGAGGAGGGAGGATTAAGTTGGCTGCCTGAGGTAGGTTTTTGCTCAGTACGCCGAAATGCCAAACTCTCTTAATTTGGCTGGGAGAACATCGTCAAGTTTGTCGATGTCATCAGGCTCGACTTCAATCAAATCAAATTGATGTTGCTCGTATATTCGTTTGATGTCGGCTTTTTCGTTCTCGGGGAATGCTCCGGTATCACGCCCCCAATATTGCAAGTAGACTTTGCCCGTGGGCAGATAGAAATCGCTGAGGACATCTTCTTCAATAGGTAACTGACGGTCATAGGCGTGAACAATGCCATTCATATAGAGCCAGTTATCAATCTTCAACTCTGCTTTTGAGCGTACGTAGTGCCCGTCTAACGTGCGGTGCTTAGCTTCAAATTTTTGCCGAAAGCTCGATATGGACTTATCTGTTGCATGAGCTTCAGCATCTTGACCGGAAAATTCTATGACTGACTGCTTCAGGCGTTTGTTGCGGATGATGGAATCATGCCAGACAGCAAAGTGATTGCCACTTTCTTTGTCTTCTCTCTGGTAGCCACCGACTTTGAGACCATTAGCTGTGACTTCCCATCCAGCGTCCACCTTTTGCAACCAACCCAGCTCCTGAAGGAGTTGGTTGATCTTCTTAGCATTGAGCGAGAAACGCTCGCCAATTTGGGTCGCACTTAAAGACTTACCGCTTGTTGCGGCGGTATCTATCAGGAGGTTTTCTGGCCAGACGATAAACTGACCGAACTTCTGGTGCTGGACATACTCTCCGCCAAACTTTTCCCCGAGCTCCGTCAATACCCACGCATCCTCTGAGCGATTGATATAACCCGCCAGCTTAAGTTCCTGAAACAACTGCTTAGTATCAGTTTGACGCAATTTTGCCAGTGCAGTCGTAGAGATTTTTTCAGCCATGTGTCCTCCTTTGCCAGTGTTACCAGCTTAGGGATATTGTTGGAGAAAAAGGTTATCTAATCAAGTAGATAGTCGCTGTTCTGAAGGTGGCTTATCAGAACAGCGCAAGATTAGGCTTTTGCGTGGAAGATAGCCATTGAACTAGGAGCGATGAGGACTTGCTTGTGATCTATGGTCTGATGCAACTCGTGATTGTCAGTATTGCATACCATGGTCCACTGTTGATGATTCTCGCTTGGCAAACTGAAGCGCGCTGGCGCGTTGGTTTGGTTGATACAGTAGAACAACTCGTCACCTTGTTTGCCGATACCCAACTGAAGGGCAACCGAACTAAGCTGATTCCAATCGTCGTGTTCCATGAATGTGCCGTCAATGCGTCGCCAATGGATGCGGTTGTCGTTTCGATTCTCCCCACTGAATGCCCGAATAAATGGCACCATGTAAGTTTGTCGTGCCTGAACCATATTCGCTAGCCAGGTTTTGAACTCGTCTTTTTCATGAGAAGGCTGCCAATTCAGCCAGCTTAGCTCATTGTCCTGACAATAGGCATTGTTGTTGCCTTTTTGGCTATGAGAGAGTACATCAGCAGTCAGTATATGAGGAATACCAAAAGCAAATAGCAGGCTGGCCATAAAGTTACGCTTCTGCTTTTCACGTTTTTCGATGATGCTTGGGTTTTCAGTGTCACCTTCAACACCATAGTTATCGGAACGATTGTCCCCGTGGCCATCTCTGTTTTGTTCACCATTGGCTTCATTGTGCTTGTGACGGTAAGAAACCAGATCCTGCATCGAGAAGCCATCGTGATAAGTAATGTAGTTAACGGTCAGCTTGTATGGCCAGTTTGCAGCACTGTAAAGGTCACGTGAGCCCATTAGACGCGTCGCAAACTCTTTCAGGTAACCTTGATCGCCTCGCCAGAAGCTTCGAGTAATATCCCGTAGTCGGTCGTTACATTCATTCCAACCAAATGGGAAGTTGCCAACCTGATAACCGTTAGGGCCGATGTCCCATGGCTCAGCGATAAGCTTTACCTCTTTAAGGACAGGGTCCTGAGCGACAGCTTTGAAGAAGCCAGAATTTGGGTTGAAGTCTTCACCTTCTCTCCCCAAAGTTGCCGCAAGATCAAAGCGGAAACCATCGATTTGATACTCCTCAACCCAATACCTTAGAGTATCCATCACTAGGTTGAGAGCTGGCTGGTAGGATAAGTCGAGAGTGTTCCCGCAACCTGTAAAATTCGCAAAATGCTCGCCGTGCTTAAAGTAGTAACGATCATCCAGTGCTTTTAGGTTAAACACTGGGCCTTTTTCATCGCCTTCTGCCGTGTGGTTATACACAACATCGAGGATTACCTCGATCCCGTGTCGGTGAAGTTCACGAATCGCTGTTTTGAGTTCAGTTACTGCATCTTTATCAGCGTAGCGAGGGTCAGGAGCCATAAACACATAAGGGTTGTAGCCCCAGTAGTTGACCTTATCCATCTTGAGTAAGTGAGGCTCGTGCATACAAGCGGCAATGGGCAACAGTTGTAAAGTATTAATCTGCTGCTCTTTGTAGAACTCAAGCATTGCATCGCTAACTAAACCAAGATAGCTCCCCTGATATTGCGTTGGTACGTTGGGGTTTAGCTTTGAGACTCCTTTAACATGAGTTTCAAACAGCACCATTTCTTCGCGTGGTCGATATGGCTTCTCAATGCCTTGCCAATCAAATTCATTTTGAATGACCACACATTTGGATAAATCAAAGCTCTTGGCTGAATTAAAAGGGGTTTCGTAAAAAAGTGGTTTATCCAGCGCTTTTGCGTACGGGTCTGAAATTAGCTGAAGGTTATCTTCGTCACTAATTATAAAACCGTATCTTTGCCCAGCCTTAACCCCGGGAATAAACGTGTGTTTTATCCCTGCATATTCATTGGCGAGTGAAAAGGTTTGATAATTATTGTTTTCATCAAAAAGCGCAAGTTGGAGATCTTTATTCTTAGGTGCGTAAATCGCGAAGTTACAGCCTTCGTGATTCAACGTAGCACCAAGAGGGTAGGGGCGAGAGCAAGGCATCGTTAATATTTGGTATTAGTTTGTAATTTAGTAACTACAAGTAAGTAAATAGCTTTGTCGAAGAGACGTCAAGAACCTTATGTATAAAATAAAAATGTAATTTTATTTCATGTCGGAGATGTTTTTTTGTTTAAAAGGTGAGCTATGTGACATTTTGTGAGGTAGCTATAAAAGAATCTTATACCTCCTCCCCCTTATATTTGTGACATAAGCCTAATGTACGTCGTGCGGTTATTTTTCTCATCCCTTCTCATCCCCCCAAAATAAGTTTTAGGTGGAGGAAGTCATCCTTGAGCCTTATCGGTAATCTTGTCAGCAGTTGAAGCAAATGGGGTTTAGGCAATATAGCTTGGCCCATCTTACCTCTCTTTTTGATGGGTTCTGTTCCTGCCTTTTCAGAGCGAATCAACGAGCGAGTTAAAAGAATAATAAACCCTAAATGGAGTTAAAAATGAAAAAAGTAAGTGTAATTGCTGCCGCAGTGGCTGCGACCTTAGCTGCTGGTTCTGCTTTCGCAGTAGATTTCAATGGTTACTTCCGTGCTGGCACTGGTATCAGTGACAACACTGGTGGTGATGTCTCTGTAAGCAAAAACGGTATTGGTCGTCTAGGTAACGAAAACGACAACTACTACGAGTTTGGCTTTGCGGAAGAGCTAAAAACGGGTGAACAAACTTGGCGCGTTGAATCAATGATTGCACAGGGCAACAATGGTGCGAACGGCTGGGAAGATGGTGACTTTAACGTTGCTCAGTTTGCTGTAAAAGCAAAAGGTCTGATTGCATCAGATAAAGAAGCAACCATGTGGGCGGGTAAAACATACTACCAACGTAAAGATATCCACATCACTGACTTCTACTTCCTAAACACTTCTGGTACTGGTGGTGGTATTGAAAACCTTTCTGTCGGTAATCAGAAGCTATCTGTTGCGATTATTCAAGACGGCGAAGTCACGGCAAACGACGTAAAACAGTCTGCTGGTTACATTCTAGATACGCGTCTTGCAAACATTGGCCTTTGGGAAGATGCATCTCTTGAGCTAGCACTTGCTTACAACTTCTCTACAGAAACAGCTGCTGGTTCTGAGCCTGCAGATGACGGTCTACTAGCGTCTGCAATTATCCACCAAGGTATGTCTAACGGTTTCAACCAGACTGTGCTTCAATTTGGTACAAATGGTTACGGTACTCAAGTTGCTAACTTCGGCTCTGGCGCATACTACAAGCGTGGTAATGATTCGCAAAATGATGCATCTGGTTACCGCTTGATCAACTGGGGTGTAATGAACCTAGGTGAAAACTGGGAAATGGGCCATCAGCTAGCATATTTAGCTGGTAGCGACATCGGTAACGATACCACCTCTTCTAAGTTTGATGTTGACCAATACTCTGTAGTTGTTCGCCCTATGTACAAGTGGAACGACACAATGCGTACTATCTTTGAAGCGGGTGTAAACTCAGGTGAGAAGATCAACTCTGCAGGTACTGCGACTGAAGATTTCGGCAACACTAAACTGACTGTGGCTCAAGGTTGGGCGATGGGTGACAGCTTCTGGGCTCGTCCAGAACTACGTGTATACGGTTCTTACATCACTGATACAGAAAACGACAACGCGTTTGGTACAGGCGAAGATGCTGAATACGTTGTGGGTGTTCAGGTAGAAGCTTGGTGGTAATAGACAAATTACTGTCCTAATTGTCTAAGTCCGATTATGATAGCCGACAATTGTCGGCTATTTTTTTAAGCACTTTTCCCCTGAGTATTTAAAAAAATAAAATAAGGAAAACACTATGTATTTTCGTGCCCTCGTCCTTAGTGGCTGCGTTGCACTAGCAGGCTGCCAATCTCCGGAAGTAATCCAACAAGTTCAAACTGCACAAGCTGAGCAAGTAGACTCAATCTCTGCGTTGCAAGCTGTGACGATGAAGTTGCCAAGTAGCACCATCGTAGAAATTACTCCTCAATCTCAGACGCTAAAATACCAGGACATCAACAGCCCTGTTGCAATGTTTGAGCTACCTGCAGACCGTGGTGAGTACTCAATCACCATCACTAGTATGATTGAGGACACGGCGTTTGTTCCTAGAGCGATAATTGTTGATAAAAATGGTCGTGAGTTAGAAAACTATGGGAGCGAAAAATTTGAATACACTAAGCCTCGCTTAAATCTTGGTAACCGCTTAGTCGCAGAAGTTGATTTCTTCCCTCCAACTCATACTGAATCCGTTTACTTGGTTGTTTACACTGATAAGAGTGAATTAGGCAAAGCGACCATGGTTGCCCACCCTGCGAGATTAGATGCGGAAGGGCGTGGAAACTATCTACCAGAAGTAAAAGACATTGCCATTCCAAATTCTGAGTATGGCAAAGTGGAAGTTTCAATTGATCGCTTAGGCTTCTTCAAGCAGTTGGGCTCTTCAAGCTCAGCAGAGACCAACACCAAACCAGCAATGGCAAAGAGTGTTGAAGTTGTACAGCCTGAAACTCAAAAATACTACCATCAGGTAATTACCGCTGCGGTTGAGTCGAATGACTTAAACAAGGCAATCAGTCTGTTGGAAGAAGCGAAGGCGCTTAATGTTGAAGGTGCGCAGGAAATCTTCGTAAAAGCAGTAAACGCTAAAAAGTAAATACAGCGACACTAAAAAGCCGCTGCCAGACTCATCTGGCAGCGGCTTTTTGATCACGATGGGTTAAACCTTAAAATATTTTAGTTGGTCTGTGAGTTGCTCTGCTGTGTTGGCCATCAGTTGGCTGTCTTCAGCTAATGAATGAGAAGCCTGAAGTACCTCATTGGCGGCTAAATGAATGCCTGACACATTTTCGTTCATTTCTGTTGCCACTGTACTTTGCTGCTCTGATGCAGCAGCAATCTGCGCCACCATATCGTTGGCATTCTGCATCTCTGCCACTATTACATCGAGCTGCTCGCGAGTTTTGTTTGATGCCGAGACACTTTCGTCAACTTTTTCATTGCTGCTCTGCATCGCTGAGAAGGTTCTACCGGCCTGTTCAATGAGCTTTTCAATCGTCAGTTGCACTTCGTTAGTGGAATTTTGTGTTCGACTCGCCAAATTACGCACTTCATCCGCGACCACCGCAAACCCACGGCCTTGTTCACCCGCACGTGCTGCTTCGATAGCGGCATTTAAGGCGAGCAAGTTTGTTTGCTCAGAAACGTCTCTAATCACACCCACCACATTGCTGATTTCGTTGACGCCAGTTTGGAGGTCCGTGACCAAATCATGAGCCGTAGAAATATTGCGAGATACCTCCGCAATCGTGTTTGATGTGGTTTGCATAGTTTGATCATTGCGATGAGCGTGTTCGACCACTTTGTTAGTGCTTACTGCGGTGTTCTCTGCGTTGGTTGCCACATCTGAAATTGTCGCGCTCATTTCAGTCATAGCTGTCGACAAAAGTTCTAATTGGGCATGTTGAGAGTTGACACTGGTTGCAGCTTCTTCACTGGCTTGAGCAATATTGCAGGCCATTGCACTGGATTGCTCCGCAGACTGATGGGCAGTTCGCAACGTTCCCTGTAGTTTGGTCAGCATCTTATCGATTTGCTGGCTCATTTCGCCCAGCTCATCCTTCCTCGACATATTCATACGTACACGAAGATCACCATCCGCGATCTTATGAGTGTTATCGATCAATCGGTGCAATGGAGTGATGATGTTGTTTGAAATCGTATAACCCATAGCGAGTAAGATGGCTGACAGGATAGAGGCGACAAACGCTTCTTTTAGAGCGAGCGCATAAAACGCCTCTTGAATGTCAGCGACTAACAAACCTGAACCGATGATCCAGCCCCATTCAGGGAAAAGTTGAACGTAGGAAATCTTATCTTTCAGCTCGCCTTGCGGGCTTTTCCACTGATAGTCAAGGAACCCTTTCTGCGCACTGGTTTGAGAAATAGCCGCCATTTCTCGCCAGTGAAAATTGCCAGCTCCGTCTTTAAAATTCTCGGCATTTTGCCCATTGAGTGCAGGTTTGATTGGATGCATGACGACCTGCATCTTCTGATTGAGAATCCAAAAGTAGTTGGACTCGTCATAACGCAGAGCTTTAATAGCGTCCAACGCTTGCTGCTTCGCTACTTCTTCCCCAAGTACTTGCCTCTGATCGTAATAGTGCTGGACCAGACTCACGGTCGCTTCCACTTGAGCACTGAGTTTGTCTTCTCGTTCGCTCATGGAGCTTTTCCGTTGCTGGATCAAATTATAGGTACAAGCCATAGCAATAAAAATTATTGCCAGAGCAACTATGGTCGCCAGTTTATATTTGACGTTGAGATCGCTGAGTTTCATCGTTAAGCCATTCTTATAGTTTGTGTTTTGATTTTGAAGGTGAGTAGAAAGGCTATTCAAAGTTCTAATGTTGAAAATTGATTTCTATCATGAATGTTTTGTATTCATGTTGTTACATATTCATATGTTGCGCTGGCTCAAAAGTGAGACTCTTGATATTTGTCTGGTTTGATGCATGGGTTCACAGATTTAGATATATAGCTATCGTGAATGCATTTAAGCTGTTTCAATTAGTTATCAAATTTGGTGTTTGGTCATATTCCTACCACACTCTATTAATAAACTTATCTATTAGGGCGTGCATATCTCCTAATGGAACGGTGTATGGAAAATTTATGATGAATGAAATTAATATGCTTAGGGACGAAAAGAGATGAGAAATCTGGGTTTTAAAAAGTTATTGCTCATGTCCATTATTGCACTGGTGGTTGTATCAGTGTCTGTTTCAAGTTACGTAGCTTATGTGAAGCAGGAAGAGACACTTGTGGAGTTAATTACTGCTTCAAACCAGAGCTATGTGAAAGGGCAAGCACAGAAGATTGCTGACCAGCTTGGAGAGAAGGTTGGTGGTTTAGAGAAATTGGGTAAGCAATTTGAGAACAAAGAGATCACAGGTACGTCTGATGATTTCATCGAGCTCACTCATATCATCGCTAATGCAAGCAATCTAAATAGCTCCGTGGTTGCATTTACCAATGGGGATGCGTACTGGAACCAAGAAGCCGCTACTTGGCCCAACCACAAATTTGAAGGTGATGTCACTACCCGAGGTTGGTATCAGGCTGGGCGACAAAGCCCAACGGCATCGATTACTGAACCTTATCAAGGTAGCGGAGGCGGTGAGTACTGGGTATCTATTGTACGTAAAACCTTAAGTGGCATGATATCCGTCGACATGCAGCTTGGATTTCTAAACGAGATTGCCAAGAGTGCAAACAATATTCCAGGCGCTGTCGCTGTTATCTTGAATAGCGATACTACGATTTTGGCTTCTTCAATGGATAATGTTGAGGCGGGCAATAAAACCGACAAGTATCCTTGGCTCAACACGGTAGCCAACAAAGCCATTGGTCAAACTGATGTCGTTTATGATGGTCATCAGGATGATATAGAGAAACTGTTCTTCTCCCATGAAATCAATATTGCGGGTAAGAAGTGGTACTTTGTCGTCGGTCTGGACAAAGACATTGCTTTTGCCGACCTCGCTTCCGCTAAGCAAGCTGCTATTCTGACTGCAGTGATTGCCACCATCATCAGTATTGTTGTCGCGCTGTTTGTCATGCAAATCCTCTACCGACCGATTCTGGTACTTAAAGAAACCATTGCTGGTTTGAGTGAAGGTAATGGCGATTTAACCCAGCGTATTACGGTCACCACCAATGACGATTTAGGTCAGATTTCTGAAGGCGTGAACAAGTTCATTGCCAGCTTGCAGTCGATGATGCTGGAAATCAGTGAAGCAACCAATCAACTTAATGGTAACGTTGACCGTATGCGGGATCAGAGTCAGCGCAACTCGTCGATTCTTCAAAGCCATGTTCAGGAAACGGAACAAGTGGTAACGGCGATTGAAGAAATGAACTCAACCGCAGAAGCGATGGCGACAGATGCGGCGAATACCGCTCAGCTTACTCACAAAGCGAATGAGGCGGGCTCAGCGTCAAAAGTGACAGTGACACAGGCACAAAGTAATGTTCAGGACTTGGTGGATGACGTCAGTGTTGCATCTGAAAACGTGAACAAGATGGCAGCAGAAACCGATGGCATTAATACCATTTTGGGTGTGATTGGTGATATCGCTGAGCAGACCAACTTATTGGCATTGAATGCGGCGATTGAGGCGGCTCGTGCAGGTGAGCAAGGTCGTGGTTTTGCGGTGGTTGCAGATGAAGTACGTAAACTGGCGAGTCGCACTAAAGACAGCACGGAAGAGATTGAGTCGGCGCTGGCAAGTCTGCTACGAGGCAGTCAGTCGGTGGTAGATTCAATGGACTCGACCAAAGACAAATGTGGCCAAACAGCGGAAGGTGCAGGTGAAGTTGCTGAAAGTCTCGACGTGATGACAGACTTCGTCACGGAGATTAATGACCTAAGCACGCAAATCGCCACAGCAGCGGAAGAGCAGAGCAGTGTGACCCAAGAGTTGAGCCGCAATATGAGCGCAATTAACGATATTGTTGGTGAACTGGACAGCAATGGCCAGCAAGCGCTGGAAGATGCGCACAGCATTGCTGACATTAATGCGCACTTATCGAATATTGTGAATCGATTTAAGCTTTCTTAAACGATGCTGATAAATCAAGAGCCTTGCGAATCGCGAGGCTCTTTTGTTTGGTGGCCAACTTAAAATCTTTACCTGACACTGGCTTCAATGTACTTCATGGATGTTAGTGTTGTTGCGTGTACTCATCAGAAACGAAAACTAGGCGTAGAATGGATAAAGACCTCAATTTACTCAAACTTCTTGTTGTACTGCATGAGCAAAAACAAACGACGTTAGCCGCGCAGAAAATGCGACTAAGCCAGCCGACAGTAAGCTCGATGCTAAAAAAGCTTCGTGAGCAGTTTGATGATCAACTCTTTATCCGCAACAGAAACCAACTAGAACCTACCCCAAAATGTGAGCAAATTGTCGCTCAACTTCCGGATATCTTTTCTCAAATTGAGGATCTGTATTCTGAGCACACCGAGTGGGATATCGCCGATGAATCTGGTGAAATTAAAGTGTATTTTCCTGCCCACCTCATCAATTTAATCGCACCTCCGCTGATCTTACGCGTTCACCAATGCGCCCCTCAGCTAACTATTGAATGTGGATTGTGGACGTCTGACACTTTGACTAAGTTGGAACAAGATAAATTCAGTTGGGGGATCAGCCATCACACCAAAGAGACAAACAAAACGCTGTGGCAACAACGTTTAGTCGACGATCAGTTCATCTTTTTAATGCGAGAGTTTCACCCATTGAGAACCAGTAAGCTGGAAGAGGTGCTGCAGTATCCACTTTGTGTTTCAATACCAATTATTACCGAGCAAACCAATACGGAAGTTATCCTCAAAAAATACAAGTTGAACAAAAGAGTCAGCGCAAGAGTGACCGACGTTGGTGTGATGCTGAAACTGCTGGAGGATTCCGATTTTCTTGGTATCGCTTCTGGGCTGACCAAGTATGCGCTACCTGAAGGCATACGCTGGGAGCCTTTGCCATCCGAGCAGCGAGAATACAATTTGCCTAAGCCCTTATCCTTCTTCACCAGTTCAACGAATCAGCATCGGCCTATGACTCAGTGGCTGTATGAAGAAATAGCCGCGATCATCGCGTCATCTCAAAGCCCAAATAAAAATAAAAAATAGTCACTATTTACCTTTTTTATTTAGCTTGTTGATAGCATTCTCACCGTTCTGTTCCATACGAGGTTCAGAAGTGTAAGTCATCGCAGGAGTGATGATAATTCGAAGTGAGGTTGCATTATCTAGGAGAAAAATGGCGGTCTCAATCCATTATTGGAGCAGACTATGGCAGAGTTTTTCTGGGGATTTGGCGGTGGCTGTGTTGTCATGTATTTCTTATTCGTTAAAGGGATGATTCAGGAGTTAAACCGCCTGACCCGACTTGCGTACCGCCTACCACCTAAAAAATAAACAGAGCCTGTTTTCGGCAGGCTCGTTACATCTAGAACTAGTAGGTTAACGTTGGATCAACGCACTGGAAAATCTGTCCGGTGCTACTGGCATCGTTTAGCAACTGTTCGGCTAGTCGAGCCACTTCTTCTCGGTAGATAAGGCCATGAACCTCACATGCCTGAGATAGCTCCCCTTTGCCTGTCTGTTCACCGTCTTTTAAGCCACCCGGTCGTAAGATGGTGTAATCCAGCTGGCTGGAGGCTAGCCAAGCCTCTGCGAGTGACTTTTCTCGCACAGCAGCCCCGAAACCTTGTTTTGAACGCTCGGACAAGTATTGCCACGAATCACCACACCCAAGTGAAGTCACTAACAGGAATCGACGCAGCCCGTGTGCTTCCATAGCATTGATCAAGTGACGATGGCCAATGTAATCAACAGGCACATCTGCGCGAAAACTGCCCATAGAAGAGACAGACAGGGCACCCTGAGGCAATTGGCATACGACACTGTCGACTTGTTCCTGAACGGTGGCATCACAACGATATGTCTTGATACCCAGCTGAGCAAGGCGAGGGTTTTTCTCAGGATTGCGGGCGATGCCAATCACTTGGTAATCTTGAGAGTGAAAATGTTCTGCCATCGCTGCACCCAGCCCACTTGCGGCGCCCCAAATAACGATCGTTTGCATCTGTATCTTACCTGATAATGAAAATTAATCGCATTATACAGTTTTCCGTACCTTAGACGATAGATGAGTTCAAAAATAGAAGTAAAGTCACCATTGACCCGTCTATAGGTGAAGGCTTTAACCTTCCGTTTTGCCCACTGAATGGAGGTTACTATGTTGTCCAGTCTTACCTATTCCTCAGGTCGGTTGCAGTCACTGCGAAACCGATTCTCATTGTTACCTAATACTTGGAAAGGAGTCCTGCTCGCGCTGATCTCGACGGCGACTTTCACGGTTGTGGGGGTAATTGTCCGGGTTCTGAGCGACTCTATGGAGGTATTTCAGATCCTGTTGTTTCGCCAATTGGTGTTCGTCGCACTGCTCACCCCCGCAATCTGTAGCAATATTCAGGTATTGCTAAAGCCCAAAAGACTCAAATTACATACATTCCGCATTCTTGGCGCATTCACCGCTTTGTATCTTGGGTTTGTTACCGTAAGCAATATTCCGCTGGCAGACGCGACAGCATTAGGCTTTACCCAAGTGTTGTTTGTTGCTTGTATTTCAAGGTTATTCTTGGCTGAGAGTATTTCGGTATCACGCCTGTTTACTATTATCGTTGGGTTTATCGGCGTGATGCTGGTGGTGCAGCCGAGTTTTGAACAAGGATCATTACTCTATGTCGGGCTAGGTTTGGTCGGCGCGTTAGGGGCAGCTGTTGCGGTGGTGTGTGTTCGTAAGGTGGCTCAAGTCGAACCCAAGATCACTTTGCTGGCCTATCAGGCGATTTTTGTCGGTTTGATGACATTGATCCCCAGCTTACTTAACTGGCAATGGCCTTCGGCTTCTGAGTTTGGGTTACTTATTTGTGTCGGTGTGTTGTCATCCTTTGCACAATGGATCGGGATTACCGCCTACAAATATGGTGAGGCGAATGTGATTGCCAATGTGGAATACGCAAAAATCCTATACTCACTGCTGTTTGGCTACTGGTTGTTTTCTGAAATGCCGAACTGGATGGCGATGCTTGGTGCCATGATCATCATAGCCAGCGCTATCTTGCCTATGCTATATAAAAACAAAACGATTTCATAAGGTTGCTTATGTTGACTGTCACTCAATTAGCCAAAGCGTGTAATGTTTCCAGAACCACAGTGCTGTACTACGAACGTGTTGGCTTGCTGACACCTGCCACTCGCTCAGACAATGGCTACCGTTGGTATGGGGAGAAAGAGCGTCGGCGTTTAGAAAGCATCATGTCTTACCGATCATTTGGTTTGCCGGTTCAGGAAATTGAGCCTTTGTTGGACCGCAGTGATGAGCATAAACAAGAGCAGACGTTGCGCGATCAGTTTACTGCTTTGGAACGCGAGATCCAGACACTGCGCCAGCAACAAAAAGCGATTTTGGCTCTCTTAGAGCAGCCGATTTTGTTTGACCAGAATTTGCTCACCAAAGAGCGCTGGGTCAATGTGCTTAGAAGATCTGGCATGACGGAAGAAGATATGGCTAACTGGCATAAACAATTTGAACGAATGGAGCCTGATGCTCATCAAGAGTTCCTTGAATCGTTACAGATTGATGCAGATGAGATTGCAGAAATACGTGCCACGGCACGCGCCTAGGAGGAAGATTGGACAAGAAATTCGAACCATGTTCAGAAGAGGATTTGATTAATCGGGCCATCGAGGTTATTCGCGCTAAGTCATCAACTGTGAATACATTGTGTTCATTTCCCGTCACAATTAACTTTCAACCTGATCGAATGACCAAAGAGGGGAAGCCTATATTGTCCGCGATGGCGGAAGATGGCGTGCTCAAGTCTCAGTTTCAAACAGGCACCAGTAATGGTGGTTTGACCGCATTCCATGGTGGTGACCGCTGGAAATGGGAGCAGCGTGTTTTCGAAGGTGTGTATGATCAGAGCTGCGATCATCTGCGCCCTAAATATGGCGCACTTCATTTTATCGAAAGCGTCGCTGGTGGTGCTCCCCGTTTTGGTTCTTCGTACTTCAGGCTGAAACCCCATGTTTTGGAACGCACCACTTTTTGTTATCCGGACAGTTTCTATGAGCCTGAAGACTTTGCCACGGCGGAACAGGTTTCAGCGCTGATTGCATTGGCAGAGGGTGATATTCCTGACGAGTTAGATCGTTATGTTGAAGCGCATATCCATGGTGAAATCCGCATTGACAGAGACGTTGATGCCCTCGTGCTCGACCCAATTTACCAAGGGACAAGCATAGAAAAGCTGGCGAAAGAGTTATCTTGTAAAATCGAGTGGCATGAAGGCTATCGAGCCGAGGTGGATGTTTTCGCTGATTTTCCGGAGTACCGAGGCGAGGAATTTATTACGTTGGCTAGGCAGATTGCCGTAGACAACATGATCACGCCCGATGTGCTGTCTCAGGCTATCTATCAGCAAGGGTTTGACGAGCAAAATGTGAAAAAGGTGTGGCACTATCTTGCTCGTTTTGGCTATGGCGAAAACGGCTCAGTTTAAGCCGTTCTGCTTGAAGACATCGGTGTAAGCTTTATCTTCGCGCATAATGTGCTGGCTTAACCAGTTTTTGAGAAAGCTCATCAGCTCCTCACCTATGTCTTCTCCACGTTCAACCCGTTTTTGAAACGCTAACACTTCGTCGACCAGTTGAGCATGTTTATCAATGTGAACCTGTGTCTGCTCATAGCCAATCTGAGCAAACAGAGTTTCTTCATATTTAAAATGGTTAGCCGTGTAATCGATCAAACCTTGTACCACGCGTTTGATTGAAGAGAGACCATAGTTGTGTTTGAGTAAGTAGTACAATTCATTAATCAAATGCAGCAAAGTTTGATGTTGGCGGTTAATTTCATCCAGCCCGATATCAAGCTGCTCATTCCACTCCATCAGCTTATCGCGTTTTGATTCTTCCTGCTGAATCTGAGCCTGATTGGTTTCGAATCGGTGCAGCAGTGAATCAATTTCTCCTGACAAGTTTCGTACTGTGATACTGGCTCGTAATGTTTCACGCGTTGACTGGACGTTGTTGTCAGATTCCTGTGTGATTTGCTGCAAACAGTTGTCGAGGTCACGCGTTTGACTCAATTGCGTTTCTGAAGAACGGGCTATCTGCTGGCCATAAGAGCGGACTTCTTCAATTTGCAGGTTTAGCGCCTTAAATGACTGTTCAGCGGTAGACGCTAACGCTAACGATTTGTCCATGCTGGTTTTGTTTTCCTTCATGGTTTCCAGCACGTCATCGGTTTTGGCTTGCAGGTTGTTGATCTTATCTCGGATCTCTTCCGTTGCTTCCTGTGTTCGCATGGCCAGAGTACGGACTTCATCAGCAACGACAGCAAAACCGCGTCCTTGCTCACCAGCACGTGCACTTTCAATCGCTGCGTTTAATGCCAGTAAGTTGGTCTGGTCTGCGATACTGCTGATGGTTTCCATCACTTGGCTGATTTGGGTGGTTTCTTCCATCAGCGACTGGAAGTGTTCATTGGAGTTATCAATATGTTGGTTAGCACTGTTGAGTGCCTCTTCTAACGCCACCATATCGCGTGAACCTTGGTCTGCTTTACGCTTAGCTTCATTGGCCAAATTCGCGGTAGATTCGCAATGTTCAGAGACTTGCTGAGTGATATCAGATAGCTGATTGATGATGGTCTTAGCGCTGTCGACATCTTGTTTCTGACCAATGGCACCGGCTTGCGATATCTCGGAATCTTTCTGCACGGTATCTGCAACGTCAAGCAGCCTTGCCGTTGATTTACCAAGGGCATGAACGGTGCGCGAGATATCTTCCCCGATGCGATTGACTGTCCGAGATAAGGATCGTGCTTCGGGATCTTGTAGTGGAATGCGGACGGTCAAATCACCTTCTGAGAGTTGCCTAGCCGCATTTCGTACCCGATTGAGCATCTCGCTCAAAGCATAAAACATGGCCAACATCAGGCAATGATACAGCACGAGTATGAGTAACCCGAACCACGCCTGTGCGAGAATCAGGTAGAGGGCAGCTGGCAATGCCAGAAGGGAGAAAACGATTATCCACTGAATGGGATTAAACTGGCTGAATTTTTCGGCAAGACTGTCAAACATGCACCAACTCCTTGGTGGTATATTCACTGTTCTACCTAATAAATTTAGGCCAAAGATCCAGATATCCCTACCTAGTAGGTGCGTATTCCTTTATTTTCTGTCGATGCGGCCTGAATTTCTCAGGCTGCATCATGATGTTTTAGTTCTGAACGACGATCTCTGGTTCTAGGTCATCGCGTTTATTAAGCTGATGCATCACTAACACTGCGCCTATCATAGTGACTGCCGCCAGCATGAAGCCATATTGAGTGATGCCGTAATGGCTTAGGAAGGCAATCGCCGTATAGCTGATGCTCTGCACCATGGTCGCAAACATCTGTAATCCGCCGTCGGCTCGGCCTCTCTGATCCACCTTAATGGTGTGGTGCATCCAATTGGTACGCGCAATGCGATTGAGCGCATTAAATGAACCGAAAAACAGTGTGAATATCAATAAGTATGCGGGGTGAGCAGAAAAACTCATTCCAATCAGCATCACGGACGCTATGGCCATTGAGTACAGCATGGTCGACTGGTGAGACGCCAGATTAAGCAATTTGGCGACAAACAAACCTGTCATCAATGATCCTAAACCAAAGGCGATGTTGTAGCCTGCATACCAGTCTCCCGAGATCCCGACTTCTGAAAACCAGATTGGCACCAGTTTGCTGAGGAAGGTCAGAATCGGATAGCTCAGTGCTGAGAGCAGCAAGAAAGCGTAAAATCGAGGCTGAGCGGTGAATATCTCCTTGCTCTCCTTCATCTGACCGATGAATGATGCGGTTTTGCTCTGACGTAACTTCTGACGATATGGAGTCACTAGATAGCTTAATGTCGATAAACCAGACGCTGCGGCGGCAAACGCGGCAAATTCGAGCATGCTCCAGATTTGCAGTAAAACAACCCCTAATGCGCCAGCACCCAGTGTAGTACCCTGTAGAATGATTTCTTGTTTGCCTGAAATTGCTGCGTACTCATGCGGGTCGTAGTTTTCCTGTGTAAAAGCATTGTTCGCCGTCCAAGCGAGGTTGCTTGAAACCCAGAAGACCAATTGCGCCACAGCCAGTAACCAGTTTGATTCAATGCCTAGTCCGTAGGCCAACATGACGATGGCAGCAGTCGATGATTGTAAGATCTGAACCAGTACCAGTAGCGATTTTCTTGAATGCCTGTCGATAAGAGTGGAAAACAAAGGAGTCAGGAAAAAAGAAATGGCTGTACAAGCTAAGGCGACCATAGCTACAAAAGGGCCCATGCCCGGTGTTTCCAACATGACCCAAGGCAAAGCCATCATAAATAAACCGGAAGAGATTCCATCAAAGAAACGGCCACTCAAGTAGGGCATGGTTCTATTTTTCATAATTAATTGCATTGATATTCTCCACTGCAAGCCAACTTGGTGCTACTCTAAAACCTCAAGTTAACTTAAGGTAAAGCACTTTTTGCATTTATTTAGTAGAGATAGTCAGAGAGGAAGGGTAGGTATATGGAAATGACCGTCGGGGAAGTCGCAAAGCGTGCTGGGGTAAAAGTCTCTGCGCTGCACTTTTACGAGCAGAAGGGGCTTATCTTCAGCTGGCGGAACCAAGGCAATCAGCGTCGCTATCACCGTAGTGTGTTACGTCGAATCGCAGTGATTAAAGCTGCGCAAGAAGTCGGACTGACATTGGAAGAGATCGCTCAGTCTCTGTCTCATTTACCTAAACACCAAGCCCCCAATCGTCAGCAATGGGAACGCATGGCATCAGGATGGCATGACTTGCTGGATCATCGAATTCAACAGCTTAAAGCATTGCAGGATGACCTTGGAGGCTGCATTGGCTGTGGCTGTTTATCGATGGAATCTTGTGCCATTTATAATCCACAGGACGTTCGTGCTGAAACATTCAAAGGGAAAACAATGCTCTCTAACCCGGAAGAATGGTCAGCCGAGGGACAAAGCGAAAGTCAGTAATAGCGGTAAGGTTAGAATACTGAAGAAGTTGCCAAACAGTACCATAGATGCCACACGATTCGGCTCAATGTGAAAGCGCTCTGCGAACATATAATTCATGACAGCGGGTGGCAGCATAGTAAACAGCACCATCATTTGTAACTGCATAGCGGGCAGAGGGATAAAGGTATAAATCACCCAGAAAGCGGCCGCTCCCGTCGCCAGAGATTGCAGAGTGCAGAAAATCCCCACTCTAAACCCGCTCAATCTCATGTTACACATCTGCGCTCCCAATGAGAGTAGCATCACTGGCACCGCCGCCTGTCCAAGCAACGCCGTCGCTTCATAAAGTGGATCCCATACACCGATCCCGCTCAGGTTAAGAACCATGGCAGCGAGTGCGGCGAGAAAGACCGGCATACGGATGACTTGCTTAAACGGGTTTCCTTCACTGAGCAGCGCGAGCCCAAGACTCACGTGGATACAGGCTGAAACAACGAATAATAAGACCGCTGGCGCCAAGGCTGTATCGCCAAAGGTATAGGTAAAGAGTGGGATCGCCAGATTACCACTGTTGCGGAACATATGAGGGGGCGCCCATGCTTTATAGCGCAGGCCTGAGAGTTTACAGATGGGGATCATTAAAATCCCCGGCAAGAGCACCGCGATTAATGAAGCACTGAGCAAAGGGACTTGTTCAGTGTCTAACGGCATTGAGACTAAGGACGAAAACACTAATGCTGGCGTAAACGCATCCATATTGATGCGGTTGATTGGGCGAAAGTCAGGCTTGAGCCAACGTCCTACAGAAAAACCGACTAAAACCAACGCGAAAACCGGGAATAGAATCCCGATAACCTGCTCCAACATATTCGTCCTTGAATCTCATCTAGTGCTTAGAGAAAAGTACCTGATAAATGGATAATTTAACGCGATGAGATTAACAAAAGCTTTGTTACGTCAATCGGTTTTACTTTTGAGCGCGCTCGTCGATTGGGAGTCAAAGCCTGAGCGAAGAGTTGCTCAGGCATTCAGGGCGAATTACAGAGAAGGGTTTAGGATTGCTTGAGTGCGCTCAAATACATCAAGGCCTTGTTGCTTCAGCCAGTATGGAAGATCAATCAAGACCCAGTTTTCAGACAGTTTGTCACCGTCACGGTAATAAACGTCAACCACCTGCATGTCAGCACGGATTTCACCACCTGTCATTCCAAGGAAGCCTCCAATTGGCGTGTTGGAAAGGTTTGGCCAACCGAAGAAGCAAGAGAAGCTGCCTTCTGCGAATCGACAAACGTGACCGTTGAACTTCTTGTCTTTCAGATTATTGCGGAATGGTAGCTGATGCTGTTGTTGGTAACGCGGAATTGTATAAGAAGCGCCGATACCACACGGACCATACCAAATCATGTCTTTTGACCAACTCTTTTCGAGAATTTCTGGTGGGCAACCCATAGCACCGCTATCGTTGAGTGATGACAAGTCATCGACCATTTTGTTAACTAGGTCGAGAGTTGCTTGACCTTCTTCCGGTTGAGCATCTTCAAATAGCAGGCCGTCATGATTACGTGGCCCAGGATAAACAAAATGCTGACCAGTGGAAGGAGGAAGTGGGTAACAGCCAGCTTGATCCATCACGCCAAGCAGATCGAGGAATAAACCTGTTTTTGTGATCTTGCCGTTTTCTACGCAGTTAAACTCAGCGTAGCGAACGTTCATGATTTTCCCAGTTGGACGCATTCCTAGGTATTCAGCATCAAATAGTCCCATAAAGTGGCCCATACTCATCACCCAAATTTCATCCGGATTAATTTCATTGTTACCGCCAATGAAAACATCCTGACGGCGTTGCATGCGTGTCATTGATTTCATTAGTGGTGCCCAGAAAACCTCAGCCGCCGCTTGGGCGCCTTCTTGCTCGCGGAAAGGGTAGACTCCACGCCACAAGTAATCTTCAGAGGTATGTGCTTTCAGCACTTCAGCAACGTTCTCATGAGTTGCGTTTTCCATCGCGTTGAAATATTCACGCACAACGTGTTTTGCTTCTTGGTACTTAGCCATAATTTGCTCTCTTGATGGGGCTATTCAGATCCGGAAGGAGTGTTGAATGATAAGTTTTTGAGGTGGTTTGATCCGTGATCAAAATTCATTTTTAATGACTGCGTACCCAATTTGGATGGTTGAGTGATCAAGATTGCTCTAGGTGTTGACTCGTTACTATTGATTTTGGTTTATTTTATAAAGGTTTTCTTGGCGTTATGATAAGGGTTATAACGTTGAGTATCATTCAATTATCAGAGGTAACGGATGATTACGTATTCGTTTTCATCGTTTTCCTATGTTTTTATTCGAGTTTGTAACGGTCCATATAGCAGACGACAACAGCTAAAATACAGACTGTATAGGCATTAGAAGAATCTCGTTATAAATGATAGGGTTATAAATCATTTTGATCTTATAGGTGATTTGTTGCGCATTCTTGAGTGAGGGGCTTTTTATCAAATAAAAAATGGTGTCAAAAATATCACTACCTTATTGGGTAATTTCACTAGT
Source organism: Vibrio sp. RE88 (assembly GCF_013113835.1). GTDB lineage: Bacteria > Pseudomonadota > Gammaproteobacteria > Enterobacterales > Vibrionaceae > Vibrio. The sequence continues at coordinate 703,871 of NZ_VTYQ01000001.1, forward strand.
AAACCTAACTATATTACTAACAATAACGGCAGGCGTGAATTTGGCACATTCACTGAAATATTTTATAAATCAGTGGCTAATATTATGCAATTTTACTAGAAAATCAGATTGAGTACGGTGAAGGGTAATTAGTGAGCTTATTCAAGCACTACTTAGTTTTCGAGTGAAATTATAACTACGAATTAGGGGGAGAAGTACGACAAAAAGAATATTTAACGTACGAAATGTACTCAATTCTATCTCTTAGTTGCATGTGTAGTTCTAGTTAAAATAACTATTTCATCTTGTCAATTTAATAGTAAATAAATATTAATCCGCTTCCATAAATAACTTTTCTGTAATTTATTTACATGTATAATCGCCCCGTTTTGTAACTATATTGTCAGTTGTTGGAGTAACAATGCTTAGAAGCTCTATAGTTAGTGCCTTAGTACTAGTCGCGCTAACGGGTTGTCAGAGCACAAACACGTCTGTTCAAAGAGATGCGAATAACCTAAATAAACAGTTCGAGATTGATGTCAATAATACTACTTATAATATGGCGTTCGATCAGTCTCAATCTATGGTGACATCTGTTGAGTATATTTCCCGTGATCAATCAAAAGGGCTATATACTAAAAAGGCGAAAAGTGGTCTGTGGTCGCAAGAGAAAGTTGAGCAGCAATCTCAGCTATTAAATTCTCTCTATTCGAATGGTGCATTTATTGTACGAATATATGGTGAAACGATTAACTCGGTCAGCCGTGATTTGTACAAAGTTAAATTAGTTCAAGATGGAAAAGTCGTACAACGCGGCGTATTCGATGCCGTAGGGGATGTTCCTAATATGGATTACCCATCACGACTGTGGCGTAACGATTCCAAACTTGCCACCAATGGTTTAGATACCAGTGAGCCTTTCGAAATCCAGGTAATTACTGGTGAAAACATCGAAAAGTATCATTATCAGCCGAATGTTAAAGGCTGATGTTTAGCTTAGATTCTTGAGCACGGTTGATGTGCTCAAGAATGTTTCACTTCTTTTTACATTCCATACTGAAACGGCTTTCCTGCCTCCACCATATCCCGATGTATTGGTTTTAGTGCATGTGCATAAGCGGACAATAGCTTCATTGTATACTCACTACGGCCATGAAAATTTACATCATTTACGCTCCCGTCCGCATTAAACAGACTTTCCACATTGCGAAAGATTAAGTGGTCCGGAATCAAGCACACGTGATTATTCTTACTGCCAGTTAAACGAAGCTCACTAATAGGATAAACACCATTAACACTGGCCGACACACTGACGGCTAAAGCAGGTTTATGCGCCATTTCTTGAGCTGTCGACAGCATTAAAAAGTTCTTTAGTGCTGGCGTTGCCATACCGTGCCACTCAGGGGTGATGAAAATAAATGCATCACTGTTTTGTAGCTGAGTGGCAATCTTTCGCCAAGGGGCCCATTCGTCACTACCCGTCCATACGCCTTCATTCCAGAGCGGTAAATTGAGCTGGTGGAGATCGAAAATGTCGATCTCTGTAAAATCACTTTCTGCCAGTGTCGATAGGTAGCGAGCCGCTTTTAGGCTTTGTGAGTCAGCGCGCTGGCTGCCTGAGATAATGGTAAGTTTCATGCGAGTTCCTTTTTACTATTAAATGATGTGTTTGTTTTAACTGTTGAATAAGTGGGAGCTGACGCCGCCAGCAAAATTGAAATCAATACGCCTAGGGCACCAATAAGCTGAACCCAGGTCAGAGTCTGTCCAAGGAATAGATAGCCGAGGATCACAGCGGACACACTGCTGAGAAAGCCAAGGAATGAGACAGACACTGTGCTGAGCTTTTCAATTCCACGGAACCAGAGTGAGTAGGCGAGCATAGCGCCAACAATCGCTAGATAGCTGTAACCAACGACATTCATTAATGTGATTTGTTGAGGTAACCCCTCTGCCCTGATGGCAACAGGGAGTAGCATCAGTCCGCCAAACAACAATTGCCAGCCAGTGAAGCTCAGCAGGGACATGTTTGAAGGTCGCCCCCACCTTTTTGTTAACACCACGCCTAGTGCCATGCTAACGGTACCGAGTAACCCCATGACAACTCCCGAAGTATTGAGTTGACCTGGGTTATTGACCACAAGCATGGCGATACCACCTATCCCCAAACCACTGGCGATCACCTGTGTGAACGTTAACGTGTTCCTTAACAGAACCACGCTCAGCCCCATAACCAGAATGGGCTGGATGGACATGATCAGAGCCGCCATGCCACCGGGTAAGTAAGTGGCAGCATAGAACAGGCAGTAGAAGAAAAATCCGATGTTGAGTAGGGCAAGCACAGCCAGTTTCGCCCACCAACTTCCATTTGGAATCGTGCGAGAAAACAACACCAACACTATCCCTGCAGGCAAAGCGCGCAGCATCGACGCTAATAAAGGGCTGTTGGCAGGCAGAAGTTCAGTGGTGACGATGTAAGTACTTCCCCAAACCATGGGCGCTAATGCCGTAATGGCTAACGTCGCTATTCGTTGTGTGCGTGTCATTGGTGCCTCCTTTCGTCATGATCTGTCTTTATAAAAAGTATCTTTCATAAAAGATACTTTTTATAAAGTAATGGTGATTTGTCTTTTTATCAAGTATCTTTTTGAAAAGATAAATCAGTAAAGAGATGAAATATGCAAGATCCTGTCGACCACATCCTAAAGCAGTGGAGTGATGTGAAACCGGAATTGGATTGTTCTGACATGGGGATTGTCGGTAGGCTGCTGCGTGTTCAGGCGCTCTGGCATAGTCAATTGGAACATGTGTTTAAGCAGCACCAGCTGAGTATGTTGGAGTTTGATATTCTCGCGACATTAATGCGAAATCAGCAACCGCTGACCCCGACTGAAATGTACAAAACCCTGATGATTTCCTCAGGTGCGATGAGCACTCGGATTGAAAAGTTGGTCCAACGAGGTCTGGTTGAACGATTGGCAAGTGGCGATGACAGACGCAGTTGCAAAGTAACGCTTACCCCGCAGGGTGCTCAATTAGTTGATGATGCCTTGGCGTCACACTTATCAAATATGAACGGAATGTTGAGCATGTTTGACGAACAAGAAAAAGCCCAACTTGCTGATATGTTGCGAAAAGTACTGCTCGCTACTCAATAATCGATGAGACAGGGGGCTGAGTCGTCGTTACTTAAGCCCCAGTAAGCGCCTGTCACATGAATCAAAATTCCCTCTTGCCCACCTGACATCAGTTTGGGTTAAAGATCCAATTTCTTAACATTGAAACGGCTTGTTGTAATCCTACAGCCGTTGGTTCATTCGTCACTACAAAGTGTCAGATTTCTCACTGATTGCACATCACCTCAGTAATTTTCCGATCGTTTTAAAGGCTGTAATTGTGAGCCTGATTCTAAAATATTTTCTCCTCCCCTTCGTCTACGCCTACTCAATCAGTTTGATAGGAGGAGGAAATTAACTGTTTTAAAAATATAACGTTAGCTTGAAGCGATTTAACCAAACCGAAAAGTTTGTCGCTCGTGGAACGTGAATCTAAATGGATATAAAAATGAACATCAAGCTAACAAAACTGAGCCTAGCTATGGCGTCGCTTGGACTGCTGGCAGGTTGTAATGACCCGCTAGAAGTCAACGTGATGGATGGCTACATCGAAAAGGCATCTGTCTGGCTGGACGTCAACGGAAATGGTCGACAAGATCGTTATGAGCCGTCAGCCGTCACTGATAAAGATGGATACGCTGCCATTGACCTTGAAGGTCTGAATATCGAAGATGAAGACGTTTATCTTGTCGCTAAAACCCAGCGAGGCGTATCGATTGACGCCGATATACCGGGTATCACGGTGACAAGAGACTACACCTTGATGGCTCCGAGTCATTACTCTCTGGTGACACCATTCTCGACTTACATTGCTGCGCAAATGCAGCAAGGTGTCAGCGAGCGTAAAGCACTGCGCAAACTGCGTCGACAACTCAAACAGCCACACCTTGACCTTGAAAGCGATTATGTTGATCAGCAAGAGGTGGTCGTCGCAAGAAGCGCGAAGGCGTTAACGCAATTACTGCCTGAAACCATGGAAGAGCAGGATATGGAAGCGCTGGCGGAGACGTTGGAGCTGGGCAGTAAAGCATTAGGAAAAGAGCTTAAACGTGGTCGTAATGAACTGCTTAACAAGACGTTGATGCTGGATGAGCAAGGAGTGCCGGTTATCGCGCAAGATAGCGATGGTGACGGCGTAGCCGATGCGATTGATCTGTTCCCAACCGATATTAAAGAGTCGGCGGATGCTGATAATGACGGAATTGGTGATCATGCGGATACCGACGATGATAACGATGGTTTCAGTGATGTTGTTGAGCTAGAGCTTGCGAGTGACCCTTACTCATCGGCGAGTTTCCCTACCGATCTGGATGGCGACAAAATCCCAGATGCGCATGATTCAGACATCGATGGTGACGGTTGGAGTAATAAAGAAGAAACTCGTTTAGGAACGGACCCTTACTCGGCATCCAGTCAACCTGCTGATCGTGATGGTGATGGCATCACTGACAGCGAAGACAGTGATATTGATGGTGATGGTGCCGATAATGGCATGGACGCGTTCCCTGAAGATCGATTTGAAAGTAAAGACACCAATGGCGACGGTCTAGGAGACTTTGCCTCTAGCGACGATGATGGAGATGGTATTCCAGACAGCATCGATCCAAACCCAACCAGCCCAGATAACAGTTCATCCGAGCCTGCGCCTGTTTATTCTGAATCGGTCATTTACTACAAACGAGATGATGGTAATTACGCGGACTGGGGGCTTCATCTGTGGAATAACGCATCTTGTGACGCAGTGTCGGCTGACGCCTTAAACGGCGTAGATTGGGGTAACCCATACGCCTGGGGAGAAATCGACCCGCTATATGGTGCTAAGTATGTTGTACCACTGAAATCCGATCACGGTGCGTGTATGAATTTCATCGTGCACAAAGGTGACGAAAAAGCGCTGGGCGGTGACGATCTGAAGGCTGAATTTGCTAAAGGTAATACACTTTATACGACACACGGTAGCTCAGTCGTTAAATACTCACCAGATGAGCAAATTGTGGTGAAACTTGACGGTGCAGCTGCTCACTGGCTCGATGTTAATTCCATTGCTTGGTTTGATCATAATGAAGCAGCCAGTTACCAAATCTGGAGTCGTGCTGCGGGTAATGGTGATATCAACCAGCCAGAACAGTTTATCAAGTACGACATTTCATTTGCTGGCAACGTTGATAATCCTGACTTCCCACACCTGAAAGATCGTGTCGGTTTCTATCTGGATGTTGATACTGAAACAGCTAAAGCGCTGTTGAAAACACAGCTAATTGCAGTGGCACTCGATGATGAAGGCAAGCCGCTGGTCGCAACTCGCGTCCAGATTCCGGGCGTTGTTGACACGCTTTACACCGCAGGACCAAATGATGCGGATGAAGCTAAATTGGGTAGCTGGATTGAAGGCGATAATGCGAACTTTGCGCTTTGGGCGCCAACGGCTCAAGATGTTGAACTGTATTTGTACGATCAGGATAAAGCGCTAATTGCCCAGTCGCCATTCAGTTTGACTTTGGATTCTGCAACTGGCATCTGGCGTTATCAAGGTGATGCTTCACTGAAGAATGTGTTCTATCGTTACCGTGTGAAGGCTTACCATCCAAAAACCGACCACGTTGAGTGGATGATGACCACTGACCCATATTCTCTCTCTCTGAGTACGTCCAGTTTGCACTCTCAACTGGTTGATCTCACCGATGATGAAACCAAACCGGCAGGTTGGGACAGTCAATGGATTCCAGAGCTGGAGAATCCAGAAGATCACATCATTTATGAGCTCCATGTACGTGACTTTAGTGTCAGCGATACGCAGGGTACGCCAGCAAACAACGGTAAGTATCTGGCCTTCTTAGATGATGAGCGTGACAGTGTTAAGCAGTTGAAATCGTTAAAAGAAGCTGGTCTGACAACGATCCATCTTCTACCGACTTACGATTTGGCTTCCGTTCCTGAAGATCCGGCGAAGACGGTGAATCTGACCGATACCGTAGAAAAACTTTGCGGTATTAATCCTGATGCCAAGCTGTGTAGCGATGGTACTTCACGTGGTGCAACCATTTTGTCTTTGTTAGAACAAACCGATCCTAACAGTGGCGAAGCACAGGCATTGCTCGCAGACGTTCGTCCACTGGATGGATTCAACTGGGGTTATGACCCATTCCATTACAACGCACCAGAAGGCAGCTACGCTGTTGCAACTGATGGTATTTCGCGTATTCGTGAGTATCGTCAGATGGTGCAGAAACTGCACGATATGGGCTTCAGAGTGGTACAGGATGTTGTCTACAACCACACTTACTCGTCAGGTTTGTATGATAAATCTGTGCTCGATAAAGCTGTACCGGGCTACTACCATCGCCTGAACCCGATCACAGGTGCTGTCGAGAACTCAACTTGTTGTGATAACACGGCTTCTGAGAACCGCATGTTCGAGAAGCTAGTGGCAGACAGTGTAGTTATGTGGGCTCAGGACTATAAGATCGATGGCTTCCGCTTCGATTTGATGGGACACCTGATGAAGTCGAGCATGCTGCATGTGTATGAGAAAACCAAGCTAGTAGATGAAGATACTTGGTTCTATGGCGAAGGTTGGAACTTCGGTGAAGTTGCTGATGGTCAACGTGGTGAAAACGCAACACAATGGCCGATGGCGGGTACAGGCATAGGGACTTACAACGATCGTCTACGTGATGGCGTCCGTGGTGGCGGGCCATTCGATAGTGGCGATGCCTTGCTTGAGAATCCGGGTTTTGCCAATGCTGGCAGCCGATTCAATGATGACCTGAAATCGAAGATGGATCTTATCCGCTACGGTATGACAGGTAATCTGCAAAACTACCCGTTAGAAACGTATAGCGGTGCGACTGTGTACGGTCGCGACTTCCAGTACGGAGGGCAGGGGGCGGCTTATACGCTCGATCCTCAGGAATCCATCAATTACGTTTCAAAGCATGACAACCAAACGTTATGGGATTTCAACCAGTACAAAGCCGATGCCAACATCACGCCAGCAGACCGTGCGCGTATGCAGATCGTAGGTCTATCAACCGTGATGCTCGGGCAAGGTGTACCATTCTTGCACATGGGGTCTGAATTACTACGCTCTAAATCCATGGAACGCGATAGCTACGACAGTGGTGATTGGTACAACAAAGTCGATTTCAGTAAGCAGACGAATAACTGGAACATTGGCCTGCCACGTGCTGATAAAGATCAGGCTAACTGGAGTGCTATCCAATCAATCATTAGTAATCCGAATACCGTGGCAACTCCGGAGCATATTGCTTGGACAGATGAGGTCTTTAAAGAGCTGTTGAAGATTCGTTCCGGCACGCCATTGCTTCGTCTAGTGAGTGAAGAGCAAGTCTTGAAGCGTGTACGTTTCCACAATATTGGGCCGTCGACATTACCGGGCATGATTGTGATGTCGGTGAATGATGGGGTGAGTGCTGGCGCAGACCTTGATAGCAACTTCGACTCAATTGTTGTTGCGATTAATGCCAATACTTCAGCACAAACCATTCAGATTGCTGGAGCACAAAGCTTTGAGTTGCATCCAGTGTTGAAAGCCTCGTCTGATTCAGTCGTTAAGCAGGCGAAGTTCGAAGACGGTGCTTTCACTATTCCCCCACTCACTGCGGCTGTCTTTGTCCAGACACAAAATGGTGCGCAAGGAGAAGGGCTGAGCGTTGACAGTAAGCCGGTTGATGTTGCGCCTTACGGCTCTACCAAAGTATACGTTCGTGGCTCAATGAATGGCTGGAGTACCAGTGATGAAATGGCCTATCAGGGTGACGGTGTGTACGCCTTTGAAGGTTATCTCACTCCGGGAGAGTATGAGTTCAAACTGGCTTCTTCTGACTGGAGTACGATCAACCTTGGTTTTGGTGGTTTCTCGACTGGCAACGGTTCTGTCACGCTTGAAGATGCAGGTAATGGCAACATCAAAGTGACAGTGACCGAGCAAGGTGTGTACAAGTTTACGTTAGACGCTTCAGACCAATCTGCGTTGGTAGTGTCTGTCGTAGATACGAATCTTGACTACGCCTGCTATCAGGATGACAACAAAGCATGTGACCTGAGAATCTACCAGGTGATGGTGGAGTCATTTGTAGATGGAGACCCAGACCATAACTACGGTGTGGGCTACGGCAATTCGCACCACAATGGAGACCTTCAGGGTGTCATTGACAGTCTTGACTACATTGCGAGCTTAAACGTGAACGCGTTGTGGCTCACACCTGTGTTTGATTCTTGCGCGGGTCAGGCTGGTGATGATCGTCTTGACGCCACGGGCTATTTTGCTTGTGACTACTTCAATGTCGATCCTAAATTTGGCACAAAAGAAAAGCTGAAAGAACTGGTCGATGCTGCTCACGCTAAAGGTCTATACGTGCTTTTAGATGGGGTGTTCGGCCATACTAATCTTACTGGTGTGAAACCTTCCCCAACGGGTAAGCTACCAAGCTTGAGAGGGGAAGAGGGTTATCCGGGTATGTATGTGAATTACCCAGATGCAGCGAGCGAAGCCTTCTTCACAGAGGTCGCAACTTATTGGGTGAAAGAGTTTGGTATTGACGGCTGGCGTCTCGACCAATCTTACCAGCTACCACTTGAGGTATGGCGCAACATTCGAGCTGCAGTAGAGCAAGCCTCACTGGATAATAAGAACGCTGGTAAGCAATGGGGAACACTCGGCTACATGGTCGGTGAAGTCTGGAAAGGTGCCGATGAGATTACGGCAACAACCTATGGCAGTGACGCACAACCGGGTCTTTCGTCGGCGTTCAACTTCCCGTTACGTTATGGCTTAGTTCAAGCTCTGGCGGTAGAAGAATCTGGAGCTAGCAACAATGCCCGTGTGCTGGATGCAGAGTGGAACAGTCGCGCCAAATCGCCTTACCATGCGATGCCAAACTTAATGCTAGGTAACCATGATCTGGTACGCTTCGGTGACCTGATTCAGCGTGGCAATCTTGGTGAAGCAGTCAAGCGACACAAAGCCGCGTTTAGCTTTCTAGCGGCTTACTCTGGGCCAATCACACTTTACTACGGTGAAGAGATTGGTGACGAAGTCGCTAACTTCTCGGACAAGGTAACATCTGATTGTGCCGCACAGGGGCTGTGTGATGATCACGTCGCTCGCTCAAGCGCGAAAGTGCAGGGTGTGACTGGGGTGACGCTTACTGCTGAGCAGCAAGATGTGAAGAACTATCTGACTCAAATCATGCAGGTTCGTAGTGAACATCCGGCGCTTTACGCAGGTGAGCGACGCAATCTATGGTTGGATGACAACCTGTATGCTGACCTTAAAGTAAACGGCGACGAGCAGATCATTTACGTACTCAACACATCAACAACGGAACAAACACTCAATGTCGACTTAACAAGAGTCAAATCGACAGACGAATTTGAAGACTTGATGAGTGGTGAGCTGATTAATGTTCAGGCGACATCCGGTGCGGTTGCTGTGCCTGCTCTGACAGGGCGACTTCTTTTAATAAAATAACGGGCTGTTAAAACCGTTTTACTGAAACGAAAAAGGCTCTCCTAATATGGAGAGCCTTTTGTTTCAGAGCCTAATTATCAGCTGCCGTTGTTGGTAAATATTTAATTATTTGATGTTTTAGTCATGACCAAGTCCAAAGTGTTATTTCTGGTGAATCACTTGGCTGGCAGGTTTCTTACTTTGAAGTTCGTCCAGTAGTAGCTGTGTATGAACATAGAGGTAACTTATCGCCTCTTTTTTCTCTGGTTCTGCGTGAATCAACCGGCACCAATAGGTTATCTCTTGAAGGCGAGACTCTAGGTCTTCTGTATTCATGATCATCTACCAACATTAAAAGATACACATTAGTGTACACATTATGCATGCGTGTGTATATTTAATTGTTTTTTAATATGATACTGATATCATTGCTTTTTTGGGAGAGGTCGGGCCTCGCTATTATGACCAATAGGCACAAAGATGAAGAATAACAGTGAGCAACTGGACATACTTAGGGACAACATTCAGTTTGGCCTAAATAAGAGTAAAGAGACCAAGGCGTCATTAAGTCGTAAAACCGGTGTTACGCGCTCCACTATCTACAAAATACTCGATGGCAAAGTTGAACGAGTGCAGACCTCGACTGTTGAACGTATTGCCAATTTCTTTGGTACGACCTGCCATATTATTCAAAATGAATCGCTAGAAGATCTGCTATCTGAAACACCTGTCGTGTCGGTGTGTGGAAATAAAAACCCTATTGCCGTGCCGATTCTGAGTGAAATTGAATTTGTACAGAAAAGTGAATATTACATTGGTGATCTGATCACCGACTATCCCCTTACCTACCATTTTTCTGAAGGGAGTAACATCGTAGCGATTCGAGTAGGCCAGATTCTATCCAGCTATTTTACTCGGGGGAATCTACTGATTATTGATCGCTCCAATCACAATGAAAAAGAGCTGAGTAAGCTCATCGTTCGTGATGGTGCATTGCACTCTCTTCCCCCTAATACTTCTCTCTTAGAAGGCGATTTTCTTTTTGGAGTAATACTCGAGGAACGTTTTTGTGTTTAATAAAAAATATAAGTTAATTGGCTTTAATGGTGCGCCTGAAATGATGGCGAGTGTGATGATTCGGGGAACTGGAAAGGTCGTGAACATGCCCGCTAAAGATCTTATTTCCAGTGAAGTCGCTGATGATTTAAATCGAAATGAATTGGTTGAGGTATGTAAGAAAGTCTATTCAAAATCGGGCTTTGAAGGGGCATACGAGCTAGAGGATAGGCATGAAAGTTATTGGATGAGCTACTCTTTTCTCGTACTTTGCCTGTGTTCGCTTTTTACATTGTCAAACATTACCGGAATTAAACCTGTAGAAATATTCAACACAGGTTTAATTGTCCCTGCCGCAATATTCCTCTACCCAATTTCATTTATATTTGTTGATATATTAAACGAATACTTTGGTTTAAAGCTCGCCAGAAAAGCCATCATACAATCGACAGTGGTCAATGCCGGGATACTTGTCCTTCTCTATTTATCCACCACTATCCCTAGCATAGGCCCATGGCAAGCCATGGATGAGCAGTATACTTCGCTTGTCACAAGCATGACCTCAGTGTTTTTAGCCTCTTTAAGTTCTTACTTTATTTCTGAGAACATCAATGCTTACGTCCTGAACAAGATAAAAATCGCCACACAATCTCGATGGCTTGCCATTCGAGTCATAGCAAGTACCAGTATCGCATCTGTAGTGGATAGCGCACTGTTTATCAGTATTGCATTCTTTAATGTACTACCAAATGACGTACTCTTCGTTATGTTTCTCAGCCAGGTTGCTATCAAGATCTTATATGCGCTGTTCAGTGTCGCGCCAATTTATTTCGCACGGAAATTATTTTCCCGCTTAATCAACGTCAAGGAATTAAATACTAATGACAACCTATGATAAGAACCTAGGCAAAAGAAGTGAGTATATCTCTCAGTATCAACCTGAGTTGCTCGATCCTATCCCAAGAAAAAAAGGCAGAGATGAGATTAAAGATCTTAAGGTCGCCACTCATGCTGGGTATGATTTATGGACTGCTTTTGAAGTGTCATGGTTGAGCAATAAAGGAAAGCCAATCGTCGCAATCGCGGAGTTTATTATTCCTCACACGTCCAACAACTTGATTGAATCGAAGTCATTCAAATTGTATTTAAATAGCTTCAATCAAACACGTTTTGAGTCGAAAGAAATTGTTATTGAGAAAATGCAGTCTGACTTAACCAATGCCGCTGGTGCCGAAGTGACGGTGTCATTCATGGATGTAGATGAACCACAACAAACCTCAATAAATAACCAATTTGATTGTATTGATGGTTTGGATATCACCGTAGACTCGTTTGAGTATGATGCGGATTCGCTCTCAGGAAGTACTGTGGATGAGTATGTCTCTGAATCTTTATGCTCTCACCTCTTGAAATCGAACTGTTTGGTCACGAATCAGCCAGATTGGGGAAGCGTATATATTCGTTATACGGGAGCTAAAATCAATCATGAGAGTCTTCTCAAGTATCTAATCTCATTCCGTGAACATAATGAATTTCACGAGCAATGCGTCGAGCGTATCTATTCTGATATCAAACGATGCTGCGCCCCTGAAAAGCTGACAGTGTTTGCTCGATATACGCGACGAGGCGGTCTTGATATAAACCCGTATCGTAGTGACTTTGAAAGTGAAATCTGCTCTGGTAGAAACCCGAGACAGTAACCAACGGCTTAACCTAAAAAGTTTGTTTGAAAGGGGACGTAACCCGAATTTCGTTTAACTTTCAGGTCCGTCGTTCAGAGCAGATGTCTTGCTTACATCTGCTCTACTAACATCGTTAAATGTCTTTACTGAGTGGCACAAAATCTTCAAAGCTCGCGTCCAGTTCAATGCCAAACATTTCTTTTAAAATAACAAGATAGTTTTCATTTTCCGCGATCTCTTTTTCCTCGGTATGCCCGTTAGTTTTTATCTTTAACGTGTTGTTAAGCAGCGTGATGATGCCATTGTCTGTGGTTAATGTTGCCACCCGCTTTTGCAAGAAGGTTGAGTCAGGGCTGGTCGACGTATAGAAATTGCCGTAGGCAATATCGCTGTCGCAAACATGAGTGAAATCAAGGCTATAAAGATCAATCCAGTCATCGTCAATATTTACCTGAAGCATGGTGCCAAACAGAGAGTGTTTAACAAACCGTAACGTCTGTAAGTCGGTGGTGATTTCCCTATCGAAAACAACGGGTATAGGTGCTCGCGGAGTCTGAGCACCGAAGCCAACATCGACAATCCATTCCTGTCCCTCAAGTGTAACCAGTGATACCTGATGGCTGCGGCCAGACGGTTGTGGTCCAAGATGCACTCGACCAAGCAGTGGTTTCGCATCAAAACCGAGGCTTTTTAGGGCGCTGAGTAGCAAGGCATTCACTTCGAAACAATAGCCACCACGTTCACTTAGAACTAATTTCTCGAACAAAGCATCGTCAGATAAATTGATGGTGCGACGTAGCGCTACATCAAAGTTTTCAAAAGGAATTCTGCGATGCTGAGCGCGGTGGAGGGCAGTGAGATCGTCGATTGTGGTTTGGGGGATGTATGACAGACCGATCTTAGAAAGATATTGGTTTAGCCTGCTTGAGTCCATTGAACAGCTCCGTTGTTAATGAGAATGACACGTTAACAGAAGTGGTTTAACTAATTCAATCTAAGCCTGAATGATTGCGAGCTGAGTGAGTGCCTAATAAAAACTGATAGGTAGGTAAAAATCGAGCTCAAAGTGCTCATCGTCATGCAGAAAGTGGTTCCTGTGATAGTGGACATACGCTGGCGTCGACCCCAATTTAAAGCCCGATTCGGGCAACCACTGCTCATGAACCTTGCTGATTTGAGGGAGCAATTCTCCATACACTCCGGTGAGGCGGAACACCGCATGTAACCCTCCGGGTATCACTAACTGATTTACCACACCGCGAACCTTGATCGGTTTGTCTATCTCGATACACGCCACGTAGCGACAGTTATCCAGCTCGACCAGCGCTGGATTTGAATGATGCAAACCGTATTGACGTGATGTGTCACGCCCCTCGCTGCTCGCCCAAGCATTTAAGACGCGCCAGGCATTTTTTACCGTTCGGCTGTAACCTATATGACGAACGTAGGCAGCGAGGCGATCGGAAGTTTCGATGATTTTGGGCTCGGGAAGAGTTTTCTTGGCGACACGATAATAGCCTGCGGCGATTTCAGGATCTTTGAGGTAGGGTTTATCGATGTTTTGTTGCTCGTGCTTTCGCCATTCTCCGGGAGAGACGCTGAAAGTAGATTTAAATGCACGGCTGAACGAAGAAACAGAATGAAAGCCGCATTTGTTGGCGATGTCCAATACCGAGGAATGCGGATCAAACATCAATTGGTTTGCGGCGTACTCCATTCGTGTTCGGCGGATATATTGATGGATAGACTCTCCGACAACCTGTTTAAAAACGCGATGAAAGTGTTGCTCAGAATACGCTGCGATGTCCGCTAATTCCTTGGCTGGTAAGGATTTACTGATGTCTTTATGAATGTGATAAAGCACGTCATTGATTCGGAATATGTGTTGTCGGCTCATAAAGAAAAATAGCATAAATGGACATGTTTAACAGCATAAACGGACATCCTATTTTCATCAATGGGTTATACACTTCATTAACGTCTTTTGGACGATAAAAATTCTAAAATTACACTCAGGAACTGTTATGGAAATCGCTCGCTCCTTGCAACAAATCTCGTCGTCTTATATTCGTGAAATTCTCGCTGCCGCATCGGATAAAAATGTCATCTCGCTAGCGGGTGGCTTACCGGATGAAAGTACCTTTCCAATTGAATTAATGAAGCCGACACTAGAAAGCCTTTCATCGATGCCGGAAGTTTTCCAATACGGAGCGACCGCAGGTTACGCGCCACTGCTAGAGTTCCTGACAGAGTACTTCGAGTTGCCAGAAACGCACTCAGTAATGGCGTGTACCGGATCGCAGCAAGGGCTGGACCTGATCGCTCGTGCTTATGTGAACCCGGGTGATAAAGTGGTCATGGAAGCGCCTAGCTACCTTGGCGCGATGCAGGTGTTTGGTTTGGTGCAGGCGGATATTGTCACCGTACCTCAGACGGAAGCGGGCCCTGATTTACAAGCGCTTGAGAAGAGCTTCGCCGAGCAGTCACCTAAGATGTTTTACGCCGTACCAGATTTCCATAACCCAACTGGTGTGTGCTGGACGTTGGAAACCCGCCAAAAGGTTGGGGCATTGTGTGAGCAATACAATGTTGTTCTGATTGAGGATGCACCGTACCGTGAACTGAGGTTCTCAGGTCAAGCGATTCCACTGGTCTCTGACTTCTGCCCGCAACACTCTATTGTGCTGCGTTCTTTCTCAAAGATTGCGTCTCCGGGTCTGCGCGTTGGTGTCGTAAGCGGTAAGAGTGAATATCTTGAGCCACTCATCAAGATCAAACAAGGTGCTGACTTACACTCAAGTGTCCCTATGCAAGCGCTACTACTGGGCTTACTGAAACACCAAGGCTTTGAACAGCACATTGGTACGGTTAGGGACTTGTACCAATCCCGCTATGAGAAGCTATTTGCTGAGCTGCAAAAGCAGCTACCAGCTGGCTGCGAAGTGAAGCCTGTTGAAGGCGGTATGTTCATTTGGGTGACGCTGCCATCTTGCGACACATTTACACTGGCTAAAGCGTTACTAGGGAATGGTGTGGCCGTTGTGCCAAGCCCGGTGTTCTATCCAAATGCAGATGAAGCCAAACCAGCACTAAGACTTAACTACACTAATGCTTCGCCAGAGGAGCTAACGGTAGCAGTCGAGCGTCTTGCTAAAGGGTTGAAAGCGTCTATCAGTGAGCCTGAACTCGAAAACGCGTAATGAATGCAAAAAAGCCCCCACTCATTGAGAGTGGGGGCTTTTTCATTACTGAGCCTAGATTCTAGTCTGCAACCAATTCAAAAGATTCAGCTATTTGGCGGGCGGTTTCTCGGGCATGTTTTTGTACGCCGACAATGGTCGCCGAAGCGTAGCCAGACCACTCCCCATAACCAATCAGCCATAGGCCTGAATGCTGAGTTGAGCGAGTGCCTTGAGTCAAACTTTGTAGGTCCGTATTCAGTTGCAAGCCTTTCAGGTGGTTGAGCTGAGTCTTGAAGCCTGTGCACCAGATAATAGCGTCAATCGCAATACGTTTGTTAGCCGTGATAATTTCATGCTCGCTAAAAGATTCTATGTCTTCTTCACGAATCAACACCCCGCGTTCACGTGCTTCTTTGACGGAATCCACCATGACGATTTTGGAGAAGTCATCGGTATTTTCTAACTTTTCGCCCTTCATCGCGGCGTAGTAACGTTTTGTAGAAAGCTCGAATAAGTAACGGCCATCAAGTTCATCATCGAGGTAATCGAGAGGGCGATTGGTAAACCAGTGCGTATTGGCGACTTGAGATACTTCAGCCAATATCTGAGATCCTGAGTTACCGCTGCCTATCACCGCGACGTTCTTACCAGCGAATATCGCATTGTTTTTGTAGTCTGCAGAATGTACCTGCTTACCTGCAAAGCGCTCTAGGCCGGGGAAAGTTGGAATGAATTGGCCTGAAAAGTTACCAGTCGCAGATACAACGGCTTTCGCGAGGAATTCCCCGTTATCTGTTGTGATATGAAAAGTGTCTTCGACTTTAGTGACATCCAGCACTTTCACAGGACGTTCAATACGAAACTGATAACGCTGCTCATATTTGCCGAAATAGTCGATCACTTCATCACGGCTAGGGTAAGCCTCGCGAGTTTTAGGCATCATAAAACCAGAAAGCGAGCTGTACTCCTTTGGTGAAAATAGTCTCAGGCTATCCCATGCATGTAACCAGGCGCCGCCATGTGTTGGGTTCGCATCTAAGATCAGTGGGTCAATACCATTTCTTTTCAAATAGTAAGCGGTCGATAGCCCAGCTTGCCCTGCACCAATAATGATTACTTGCTCGGTCATGTTTACCTTCCCACATCAAAGTGTTGATGAAATCCAAATTTCCAGAATATTCGAAATTTAAAGTTTTGTGGCTGGTTCGTCAATATATTTCGACAAAAACGGAAATTTAGATGTAAGTGATGAAACACAAGCCAGAAGAAGGAGGGGAGTGTGATTCACTTAAAAAGTGTTTATCAACATAAAGATAGCAAGAGCGATGAATAGCAAACCTGTGGCAACCTCGATCCAATGAGTTTTCGCTTTAATAAATTGGGCGGCATAACTGCCAGCAAACGCATAAATAAGGTGTACGGAAAAGGTACATAGTAAAAGAATCGCGGTGAGCTCAACACCAGTTTGCAGGCTATTGGCTTCAGTGTTGATGAAAGCGGGCAGCAGTGCGACAAAGAAGACAATAGTTTTGGGGTTAAACACAGATAATATTACCCCTGAACTGAATACGGCAGTACGGTGAGTGTTTTGCTGAGTATCATCACCTTCACTAGGTTGGGAGCGAAGTAAGCTCACAACACCAAGATAGAATATGTAGCCAGTTCCTATGAATTGAACGGCTTTGAACAGCGACTGTGAACTTAAAATGATGGCTGATAACCCAAGAATCGTAGCTGCGGCAACCAGAGCCATCCCAGTAATAATGCCGCACATAAGAGGAATGGTGCGTTTGGTGCCTTTAATAATCGAAGAGTTGATGACGGCAAGAGTGCCGGGGCCTGGTGTGCCTGCCGCGATTAGGCAAGTCATGATGTAAGCGAGCATGTCAGTGTGTTGAAGCATCTTGGTGTTCCTGTCTCTTTTTCCACTATTTTTCTGTGTTTGATGCTTTCGAGATAGGAAGATATTGGCGTTTTAAGCTCATCTTATTGCTTGATTTTCACTCAAAAATAGAGGGCTTATTATTATTTCTTTAATTATTAAATGGTTAGGTTCAATGTGAATAGAGGATAAATAGGATGAAATTGACTTGAAGCATTTATCAAACTCGATTAGCGTTAGGTGAGTGGCGCGATCAAGGAGGGAGTCTGGGTGAATTCAACGTATTCGCAAATCAAATGCTTTGAAGGCATCGAGAGTGTCTATGCCCACTATAAAGATGAGCATTTTTCTCCCCACGTTCATGAAGGCTATGCCATTGGCATCATTGAACGAGGTGCACAGAAATTCTTCTACAAAGGTGGCAATCACTTGTCTGGTGCTGGCTCTTTAGTGGCAGTAAATGCGGATGCCATCCACACAGGGCAATCAGCCAGTGACAATGGGTGGAGCTATCGTGCCATTTATCCAACCCCAGAAGTGGTGAACAAAGTGTTGGCTGATTACACCGATGGTCGCCACTACAGCCCTTCGTTTCAGACGCCAACAATTGAAAATCCGGCGTTGACGAATCACTTACGCACCTTATTTGAATACTCGGATATTGATGCGCCTGCTCTGGTGCTGGAATCCTTGTTGATCACTTTTCTCTCCAGTCTTGCCCGCGCTTCCGGCTCTAAGTTGCCTGATGGTGAGACGGCCAGTGCAAAGGCTAACATCGAACGAGTGCGTGATTATATTAGAGAATATTCACACCAAAACTTAACCATCGATGAGCTGGCAAATCTGGCTGGCATTAACAAATACACATTATTGAGACAGTTTAAGCAGGCTTATGGCTTGGCGCCTCATCAATACCAGATACAGCTGAGGATTCGCCATGCTCAGACACTTTTGCGTCAAGGTGTAGCACCGTCTATTGTCGCGACAGATTGCGGCTTCTACGATCAAAGCCACTTGTCGGCTCACTTTAAGAAAGCCCTCGGCGTGACGCCTAAGCATTATCTCAATGGCATGCAGATGTGCCGTCGTTAGTCAGAAAGCGTAATCAATAGATCAATAAGCGTATCCAACTCTTCTTTTGCACGTCCTTCAAGTGGGTAGCCTATGTTGATTCTCACACAGTCAGAGTAGAGATCGAGAGTGGTAAAGAGATGCCCGAGGCGGATATCAATTTTGCGAGTTTCGATTTCGTTCTGTAACTGTTTACTGTCCAAACCCGGAGCTTGGATCCAAAGCACCATACCGCCTTGTGGGTTGCTGATTTTTATATGATCGGGCAACTGCGTGGTCAGGTAGTCGAGATAGTCTTTTCTTAGTGAAAGTAGCTTTTGCTTTCTGCGTCTGAGTTGCTTAGCGTACTGGCCGGAATCAATGAAGTCAGCCACGGCCAACTGAACCGGAGTCGATACTCCATAGCAGCTGGCTCCAAACTGACCTTGATAGGCTGACTGGTAACGCCCGGGTAAGCACCAGCCCAATCGATAACCCGGCGACAGACTCTTTGAAACTGAGCCGCACCAGAGAATATAGCCGGCTTGATCGTAATATTTAGCGGGCAGAGGCGTATGGTCAGAGTAGGAGAGCTCTAGGTAAACGTCGTCTTCAATCACAGGAATCTGGTATTGATTTGCCAGTTGCGCCAGCGTTTGTTTTTGCTGAGCAGACATGCTGATCCCCTGTGGGTTCATATGAGAAGTACAGAAAATGCCCGCTTTGACATTGCCTTGCTGAAAGTGTGTTTCCAGCTGTGCTAAATCGATGCCGTCGTCTAAAGAGGGAATCTCGACAATTTTTCGCGCCATCTGACCAAGTAATTCGATGATGCCGTTAAAGCATGGTGAGCTGATCGCGATGGCGTCACCTTGCTCGGTGCAGGACTCTATCGCCGCTTTTATTGCTGACATACAACCTGCTGTGACGACAAGATCACTAGCAGAAAAGTGCACGCCTACTTTAGAAAAGTGAGTCGATAATGCCTGACGCAGCAGAGGCTCTCCCTGAACATCAGGATAGTGGTTGAGTCGGTCGCCCATTCGACGCAAAGCTCGGCGAAAACTGCGTTCGAGCTCTGTTACGGCTTGTTCATCATTAGCGGTACTGGAAACACCTAATGGGCCTCGCAGTGCAGAATGTACGGAATTGAAGTTGCGGACTGTTGATACGGTGCTGACAAACTGTTTGAGCTCGGGTGTCTGATGGGAGTGCTGGCGAGGTGCGACGAAGTAACCCGCTTGAGGGCGTGACTGGATCCAGCCTTGTGATTCCAGCTCTTGATAGCAACTAACGGCGGTCGACATACTGACAGAGTGCTGCTGTGAGAGTTGACGCAAAGAGGGCATTTTGTCCCCTTCACACAGCTTAGCGTGTTGAATATCTTCAATGAATTGATTGGCTAACTGCTTATAAATACTCATCATCATGACAACTGTACTGGTTTTTATTTAAAAAATTGTATCTGTATCCCTTTTTGCTCGCAAGCGATACTCGCATTCACAGAATGAATGGAGGGATAACAATGAAAAAAAATGACCTATTACTGGCCGTATTTGTCATGGCTATTTGGGGATTTAACTTCTCAATGATCAAGATGGGGATCACTAACGTGCACCCACTGGTTGCGACGGCTGCCCGTTTCGCACTGGCGGTGATCCCGGCGATCTTTTTCATCGCCAGACCGAATGTGGCTTGGCGCTATTTAGTCAGCTACGGGTTAGTGTTTGGCGTCGGGATTTGGGGGATGGCGTCCTGGTCGATTACTGCGGGTTTGTCTTCCGGAATGTCTTCGGTTTTGCTGTCGAGCAATGTCGTGATAGGCATGGCGGTCGGGCTTTTTATCTTTAAAGAAAAGTCGTCACCACGAAAATTAATAGGGGCTTTATTAGCGATGGTCGCATTATTGGTATTGGTGTCCTCAACCAATGGCAATATTACAGCTTCAGGCCTGATGTTGATTATGATTGCCGCAATCAGTTGGACCTTAATGGGGGTCATCGTTAAAGCTTCCAAAACCAAACAAGCTTTTGCATTTAATGTATGGGGAATGTTGTTTGCGCCTGTACCGTTAATGTTGTTCGCGACGGCGCTGCATGGTGAACAAATCCTTTGGCAAGCATATGAAAACTGGGATATGAACACGACAATTGCGGTGGTTTTTCAGGCTTATCCAACCACCTTGTTTGGTTATTGGGTGTGGAATCGAACGCTGATTAAGTACCCGTTAAGCACCGCAGCACCTTTGACTTTGCTTGTTCCAGTATTCGCTTTAGTTAGCGGCTATTTTATGTATGACGAAGTGCTTTCTGTGCCACAAATCATCGCGAGTGCCTTGTTTTTAGTCGGAATCGGTTTGATTGTCAGACCTCAATCACAGCCTCGTTTGGCTGTGGGTAAATGTGCTAAGTCTCTGTGATAGAAGCGCTTTGATGATAGAGTAGACTGTTTTTCTGTTTGGGCTGTTCCCATCAGTACGGATTAACAGTCTACTTCTATTGATGCCTGTGTTAGCATTTGCGTGATATACCTCACAAATAAATGATACAAGCGTGAGGGCGATACATGCTGTTTGTTTGCATTCAGCCTCAATATAAGTGAATTTTACATGTCTAATATGACTCAGGCAGTCAACCGAGCGGAAACCTGCTCTACTGATTGCACTGAACGTCCTGCCTCTTCTCACTCACTCGACTTTATTCAAAAACTTCAACTTAACAACCCGGTTTTCTGGCTGAGTGGAAGCTTTCTGATTGGCTTCGTGATACTGGCAATGCTTGATACGTCTTTGCTGACAGCGCTGGTGAGTGGTGGCTTTTCTTACGCTATTGAGTACTTTGGTGCTTATTGGCAAGTATTGTTATTGCTGAATTTTGTGATTGGCCTTTATCTGGCTATATCGCGGACGGGGTGTGTACGTTTAGGTGGCTTAGCGACTCCGGATCTTGAAAACTTTAAATGGTTGTCCATCATTCTTTGTACTCTGCTTGCGGGTGGTGGTGTATTTTGGGCGGCTGCCGAACCGATTGCACATTTTGTCACTGCTCCTCCTTTTTTCGGTCAAGCATCACCTAAATCCGCTGCACTCAATGCATTGTCACAATCGTTTATGCATTGGGGGTTCCTAGCGTGGGCAATACTGGGCTGCTTATCATCCGTGGTACTGATGCATCTCCACTATGACAAAGGTTTGCCTTTAAAACCTCGTACTCTGGTTTATCCGATATTTGGTGATAAAGCCATTCACGGTTGGATCGGCGATTTGGTTGATGCGTGTTGTATCATCGCTGTCGCAGCGGGCACAATTGGGCCGATTGGATTCTTAGGCCTGCAAATTAGCTACGCGTTAAATGCGCTGTTTGCCATTCCGGATACTTTTGTTACCCAAACAACGGTCGTCCTGTTGGCGATGGTCACCTATACCTTATCCGCATTGAGCGGGGTCAGTAAGGGCATTCAAATCATCAGTCGTTATAACATCATCCTATCAGCGTTTTTGATCGGTTTTATTCTGGTGTTTGGTCCTACGAGCTTTATTGTCGATGGTTACCTTCAGGGGATAGGTCGCTTGGTTGATAACTTTGTCCCAATGGCATTGTATCGCGGTGATACGGGGTGGCTTAGCTGGTGGACGGTATTCTTCTGGGGATGGTTTATCGGTTATGGCCCGATGATGGCGATTTTTATCGCGAGAATTTCGCGAGGTAGAACAATCCGACAATTGATTCTGTCGATCAGCGTCGCGGCGCCTTTGATTACTTGCTTCTGGTTTAGCATCGTCGGAGGCAGTGGACTCGCGTTTGAGCTTAGCCATCCGGGCTCTATATCAACCGCTTTTGAAGGCTTCAACCTGCCGGCTGTCCTTCTTGCGATTACCAGCCAGTTGCCTTATCCAACGGTTATCGCTGTTCTATTTCTGATCCTGACGACTACTTTTATTGTCACCACGGGCGATTCGATGACTTATACCATTAGCTCAGTGATTAGTGGGGAAGAAAACCCCAATACAGTAATGCGCAGTTTCTGGGGCGTAATGATGAGTGTGGTCGCGATTGCGCTTATCGCACTAGGTGATGGTGGTATTTCCTCTTTGCAGTCGTTTATTGTTATTACCGCAGTGCCAGTATCCTTTGTCCTGTTACCTGCGTTATGGCAGGGGCCAAAAGTGGCGCATAAAATGGCGGTAGAGCAAGGTTTGGCATAATTTCTAATGCCAGATAAGAGACCGAGCCAGTTTTACAGGCTCGGTTTTTTATTGCTCGTTTTGTCGGCGTGAATACTGATAAGGCACATTACGTCGTTTTACGGGGGTTGATTTCACAATGGAGGTATTGGTTTCAGCCAGAGAGGACACTTTGTCTAGGATTTCATCCAATTGCTCCATAGTGCCGAAGCGCATCCGAGCATAGAAACAGTCTTCGCCAGTGACCTTATCGCACTCAATAAACTCTGGCGTTTCAATGATCATGGCTTCCAACTGTTTTATCTTTCCCGGAAGTTGACGCATACGCACGATGGCTTCAAGTGGAAAGCCCAGATTTTCTGGCGCGAGTTGAACCCGATAGCCTGAAATGACGCCAAACTCTTCCATTCGTTTGAGTCGCTCGTTAACACTTGGAGAGGACATTTTCACTTCTCGGGCTAATTCAGCGACTGGCATACGCGCGTTATCATTCAGTAGGTCGAGCAGCTGGCTATCGATAGCATCCAGCGTCCAATCTTCGTTTTTAAGGTGCTTACGCATATTTGTCTTCCTTTTTTAAGTCTCACTGAAAAATGAGCTTCATTTGGTCATGCCTTTGCCAGCGAATACTTCTTAATCTATGCGTATTACTTAATAGATTCAAGAGGATGAATTATGTATAGCAATGACACGGAAAAAGGCACAATCAAGATGGTTGCAGCCATGGTTTTGTCAGGAACCATAGGCTTGTTTGTGATTGAATCTGGTCAGTCGTTCTGGAATGTTGTGTTCTTTCGTTGTTTGATTGGAGGCCTGTTTTTGGCTGGTTACATTCGGTGGCATTATGGTCAGTTTCCCCAAGATCTGAACCGAAAAGTATTTGGGCTTATCGTGGTAGGAGGGCTCACCCTAGTAGGCAACTGGGTACTACTGTTTGCTTCCTTTGACTACATTCCTTTCTCTATTGCAACCATTGCTTATCATATGCAGCCGATTATGCTGGTTATGGCTGGGGCACTGTTAGCAAGGCAATGGCCAGGCGTGGATTTGTTACTTTGGCTAGTGGTGGCGGTCATCGGTTTGGGCTTAGTGACTGACGTGAATATCACGCAACTGACTCACTTGTTAGACGGTCAAGAAGAAGGAAGCCAGCAAGCACTGTTGGGTTTGTTGTTGGCGTTAGGGGCGGCACTGCTTTATACCGTGACAGCGTTACTCACGAAGCAAGTTAGCCAAATCCCCCCTAGTGTGATTGCATTTATTCAGGTTAGTGTCGGCGTGGTCTTCCTGCTGCCTATGGTGGACTGGGCGGCGTTGCCCCAGATATCTTCGCAATGGAGCTCTCTGATCATTTTGGGGGTAGTTAACACCGGCTTTATGTATGTCATCATGTATGACGCATTTCAGAAGCTCAGCACTCATCTCATTGCGATTTTGTCTTTTGTTTATCCTGTGACTGCTTTGGTGGTGGACTACTTGGCTTTTGGCAATACGGTTAATTTGTGGCAAGGCGTTGGCGTCATTGCGATCTTACTGGCTGTGTGCGCGGTCAAATTTAATTGGCGGGTCAGTGTGCTCCTGCCAACGGTTAAACGTCATCAAAAAGTCTAACCAATTAATTTCCATATAAAATGTAGGTCTTTGGGGCGTGAGAGCTACATTGCAATTGCATATTGCGACTTTGATCGCAATATGCAAATTATCATATGCACTTAATGGCTATTATCACGCAATTTCACTCAAATATCCTGTTTGTTCACGGTTTCTTATCTGGCACGTAAATTGTAAAGGTTTTGTTAATGCTTGGTTACCTATTAAGTGGTAAGGTGTTGGTTGACAACTGATTTGTCGGATGATTTTGGCAGCCCAGTTGGTCTATATGACGCAAACGATATCGTTACCAGACGTCTTGATGGAGATGAATCAGTTCTGATCAATATGTGGCTTGAATCATAAGAAAGTGAAAAAGTGATTTAAGACTCAAGAGTGAAGGGAGCCATAAATGGATATGATTGAACTCGTGTATGTCAGTAAAGCGGTTCAACGGCTTAAGCAAGAGCAACTTGAAGAAATTTTGTCGAAAGCACGGAAGAATAATACTGAAAGTGATATTACCGGGCTATTGCTCTACGACGGTTATGGTACCTTTATACAGGTACTTGAAGGGCCTGAAGATGCCGTTGAAACGTTATTCGAAAAAATCAAGGTCGACACCCGCCACACTCACATTAACCGAATAGGTCTACATTTCATTCATGCTCGCAGCTTTCCTGATTGGCAAATGGGCTTCAAAATACTCGACGAAGATTCTGCATCGACCTTGACCGGGTACAGTGATTTTTTACAGAGCAAACGCAATCTTGACTACTTGTTGGAACACAAGAGTTTTGCAATGCGAATGATCAAGCATTTCGTTAAAAAGGATTGAAGGGAGAACAGGTATGTTATCTAGATTAACCATTGCTCAAAAGGTTTACTTACTCGGGTTTTCCCAATTGCTTGCCATGTTAATTATGGGCGGCTTTGCGCTTTATCAAATGAACAAGATTGGTAACGAGTTGATCGATATTGCGGAAGAGGACATTCCCTTAACTAAGATGTTGACCATTGTAACGGAGCATCAACTCGAACAGGCAATATTGTTTGAGCGTGCTTTGATTAAAGCGATTCGGGTCGAACAGGGTTTAGCACAAAGAGCGGTCTTCGAAGAAGCGAAGAAAAAGGTTCATGACCTGACGGTTAAAACCGAAAAAGAACTCTATGACGTTGAAGAATTTATAGAGAACGCGATTCCGT
The DNA here is from genome assembly GCF_013113835.1 of Vibrio sp. RE88. Classification (GTDB taxonomy): domain Bacteria; phylum Pseudomonadota; class Gammaproteobacteria; order Enterobacterales; family Vibrionaceae; genus Vibrio. The sequence goes on from NZ_VTYQ01000001.1 coordinate 729,269, forward strand.
TGCTCCACTCTGTCGAGGCAAAAGAAAAATTTAAGAAGCTGCTTGATAAGCTGAAAGTTGTCGAGAAATCTTACAGCACGCTGGTTGGTGAAGTGGACAAAACCATGGACTACGGTAGCAATGGTGAAATCGAAGAGATGCTTGAGTTTTCCAAGAAAGTGGAAGCCCATGAAGATGAAATCGACAAAGCATTGATTGCTATCCTGAATGAAGTGCAAAACTTTACGCTCGCTAGCGCGTTGCAAGCAGAAGAAGATGAAAAGTACGCCATAAAATGGATGACAGTCATTGCTGTTGTGTCTATCTTACTCGGTATCGTAATGCCATTTCTGGTGACTCGCGCTATTCGTTCACCAATTCTTACTCTGATAGAGCGATTGAAACAGGTTTCTTATGGTGATGGCGACCTGACTGTTCGTCTCGATGACTCTTCACGCGATGAAACGGGTACTGTTGCTAGTGCATTCAACAAATTTTTGAGCGTGCTGGTCGGAACGATTTCTCAGATAAATGGGCAGGCTCGAGAATTAGGTGAGTCTTCGGAGGTCGCTGTAACAGCGATGCAACGTACATTGCAGAATGTTGAAAAACAGCGCTGTGATATTGAACAAGTCGCGACTGCGATTAATCAAATGAATGCGACGACACAAGAAGTGGCGAACAGCACGGCGAATGCTTCTTCGGTGACGGACGAAGTGAAAAAGCATGTAATGGAAGGCCAGAAAGAAGCAGTTGCAACGCAAGAAGTGATTCAAGAGCTGGCCAATGAAGTGACAACGTCTTCTGGTGTGATTGAGAATCTGGTCTCTGAAACCAACAATATTGGTCAGGTTTTGGAATCTATCCAAGGCATCGCCGAGCAAACGAATCTGTTAGCACTTAACGCAGCGATTGAAGCCGCTCGCGCAGGTGACACTGGGCGTGGCTTTGCGGTTGTTGCTGATGAGGTTCGCTCACTCGCTCAGCGTACCCAAGAAGCTACGGTAGATATTCAGCAGTTAGTTGACAGGTTGCAGTCTGAAGCTAGAAATGCGGTAACCAGTATGAAGAAAGGGACTGACACAGCTAAGCTATGTTTGGAGAAAAGTTCGGAATCTGCCAATACTTTCTCTATGGCTGCTGAATCCGTGAATGAAATTGCTGGACTGAATCTGCAAATTGCGGCTGCCGCGGAGGAGCAATCGACGGTAGCGCAGGACTTGGACAACAACCTGACGAGTATCAAGACGCTTGCAGAGGAGACGGCGGAAGAAACCAAGAATACTGCGGTTGCAAGTGAAACCATAGCTAAGAACGTGATTGATTTGCACAAAAACCTTAACAAGTTCCAAGTGTAAGCGTTATTTGGATAGACTAATGACAAGGCCAGAGCAATGCTCTGGCCTTTTTACTTATTGATTCTTGTACTTATGCAGCAAATCGACAGGAATGTGGCAGTAATCGTCTGGATGGAGTGTTAGGCGATCCTGATGTTCTTGATCACTTTTGACATAATTGGTCAGCGGCAGTATCTCCACGACAATACGGTCACGATCTGAACGAGACTGAATAAAACCTTTCGCCTGAGTTAAATGCTCCAGGTTTTGGCTGTATACGCCAGTGCGATATTTTTTGCCGATATCTTCGCCTTGTTTGTTGAGGCTGTAGGGATCGATAATTTCAAAGAAGAAATCCATCAGCTCCAGAACTGACACTTTTTCAGGATCAAATTGAGTGCGGACACATTCCGCGTAGCCATCATATTCTCCTTTGGTATCCTGATTCGTACCATTGGCTCTCCCGGCTTCAGTTACCATTACCCCGGGCAGATGTTTCATAAACTCCTGTACACCCCACAAGCAGCCTCCGGCAAAATAGATTTCTTCCATTACATGATCTCTTAAGATTAACTGCCACGTATTAGAGCAAAACTGCTCCAATAGCTCTACGCCTTTTTGCTTTTTATAACGGTCATCTGAACAGTGATTTAAAGCTTTAAACTTTTTTCTTGATACGCGCCTTCGAATTTCAAAGTAGAATGCTCTTAAACTGCCATTTTGATGCCTTAAATTGGCGATTTTGGGGTGTTTTAAGTGCTTGATGTTTAAGCTTTTATTTTTGTGGAAAAACAAAGGGTTAGAGTGCTAGTCTTGCGCCAACTAAGGAGAACACATGTCTATAAAAGATCAGACGTATCATCAGCAAGACTTCTCTCATCAGGACTTACAGCAGCAGGTGTATGAGGGTTGTCAGTTCATTAAATGCAGCTTTGACCGAGCGGATTTACGTGATGCAAAGTTTATCAACTGCAAATTCATTGAAGCACAAGCGCTGGAAGGGTGCAGCTTCCAATATGCCAACCTCAAGGACACCAGCTTCGAAAACTGCATGTTAGCTATGAGTCAGTTTGTCGGTGCCGAGTGTTTTGGCATTGAATTTAGAAAGTGCGATTTAAAAGGGGCGAACTTTCAGCGAACCAACTTTGTTAACCGCATCAGTCATACGGCTTACTTTTGTTCGGCATACATAACCGGCTGTAACCTGAGTTACGCCAACTTTGAGCGCGCATTGCTAGAAAAGTGCGAGTTGTTTGAAAATCGTTGGAGTGGTGCCAACCTGTTTGGAGCCAGTCTGCTGGGTGCGGATTTGTCGCGTGGTGAATTTAGTAAAGAGCAATGGGGTACATTCAACCTAGAAGGAGCGGACTTAACTCACGTTGATCTGGAAGGATTAGATATGCGCCGAGTCTCACTCAATGGCGTGAAGATCTGTGATTGGCAGCAAGAGCAGCTACTGTCGAAGTTTGGTTTGATTGTGATTGGTTAGTAGTAAGCTCAAATAGGGAGCACGAGTCTGTGCTCCCAGCGTTCAGTCTAAAAGTCCCAGTCTTCATCTTCGGTTGCGACGGCTTTACCAATCACATATGAAGACCCAGAACCCGAGAAGAAATCATGGTTTTCGTCGGCATTCGGTGATAACGCAGCCATAATAGCAGGGTTAACCTGACACAACTCATCTGGAAACAGAGGCTCAAAACCAAGGTTCATCAGCGCTTTGTTGGCATTGTAATGCAGGAAGTGTTTTACATCTTCTGTCAGCCCCACATCATCATACAGTGACTCTGTGTACTGGCTTTCTATTTCATACAAAGAGAACATGAGTGAAAAGGCTTCATCCTTCACTCGTGCTTGCTCTTGTGTATTCAGTTCGTTGAACGCCTGCTGAAATTTGTAGCCGATGTAATACCCATGAATGGCTTCGTCACGGATGATGAGGCGAATCAAGTCAGCAGTATTGGTTAGCTTGGCTCGGCTAGACCAGTGCATGGGCAAGTAAAACCCTGAATAAAACAAAAAGCTTTCAAGGAATACGCTGGCGACTTTCTTTTTCAGTGGATCTTCATCAGCTTTGTAATCATCAAGGACGAGGCGCGCCTTACGCTGCAGCAATTCATTCTCTTCTGCCCAGCGAAATGCCTCATCAATTTGTGGGGTAGTACATAAAGTGGAGAACACGGAAGAATAGCTGCGTGCATGTACCGCTTCCATAAAGGCGATGTTGGTTAACACGGCCTCTTCATGTTGAGTTCTGGCATCCGCCATTAAAGTGGGAGCACCGACCGTATTTTGGATCGTATCGAGCAATGTCAGGCCAGTAAACACACGTATAGTCAGTGTCTGCTCTGCTTCCGTCAATTGCTTCCAAGTTTGAATATCATTGGATAGTGGTACTTTCTCAGGTAACCAGAAGTTGACAGTGAGGCGGTTCCAGATTTCCAAATCCTTGTCATCTTCCATCCGGTTCCAGTTTATCGCTCTGACAGGTGCAGTTTGGGTGGTGGTGGTCATAATTTGTTTTCCTTATCAAAGCGTGCATGAAACACAGCCATCGACTTGTGTGCCTTCGAGTGCTTTTTGTCTCATGCGGATGTAATACAAGGTTTTAATTTTCTTCTTCCAAGCGTAAATCTGCGCTCTATTGATATCTCGTGTCGTGACGTTGTCGTTGAAGAACAGCGTCAGTGACAGTCCTTGGTCCACATGTTGAGTCGCCGCGGCATAGACATCGATAATCGCCTCCGGGCCTATTTCATAAGCATCGCGGTAGTATTCGAGATTGTTGTTGTCCAGATAGGGGGCTGGGAAGTAAACACGGCCAATCTTGCCTTCTTTGCGGATCTCAACTTTTGCGGTTACCGGATGGATAGAAGCAGTGGCGTCGTTGATGTAGCTGATCGAACCGGTTGGAGGGATAGCCTGCAGGTTTCGGTTGTAGAGACCATGCTCCATGACCTGCTGTTTTAGTGTGGCCCAATCGTCTTTGGTTGGGGGTCTGACATCCAATCGTTCTAGCAACTGAGTGACTTTTTCTGTGGTAGGCAGAAAGTCCTGTTCCAGATATTTATTGAAGAATGCGCCGGAGGCGTAGGTAGACTGCTCGAATCCGTTAAACACGCTTTGCTTCTCTTTTGCCAGCTTGTTGGAAGCCGCGACACAATGGAAAAGAATGCTGGCAAAATAAACATTCGTAAAATCGATCGCTTCTTCACTGTCGTAATGGATTCGTTCTCGAGCAAGGAAGCCATGTAGATTCATTTGCCCGAGACCGATAGCGTGGCTTTCATCGTTTCCCTTGCGAATGGAAGGAACGCTGTCAATTGCACTCATTTCAGAAACGGCATTTAAAGCGCGTATCGCGATGTCTACGGTGTGGTTAAGGTGCCCGCCATCCAATGCTTTAGCGATATTTATTGAGCCAAGGTTACAAGAAATATCGCGGCCCAGTTTGGAGTAGCTTAGGTCATCATTAAACTCCGAGGCATCGCTAACCTGAAGGATCTCAGAACATAAGTTGGACATGTTAATACGACCTTCAATCGGGTTAGATTGATTGACCGTATCTTCAAACATGATGTACGGATAACCGGATTCAAACTGAATCTCAGCCAGCGTCTGGAACAAGTGGCGAGCGCTGATTTTACTCTTACGAATGCGCGAATCATCGACCATCTCATGGTACTTTTCTGTCACGCTGATCTCAGAGAAAGGTTTGTTATAAACCCGTTCTGCATCATGGGGTGAGAAGAGATACATATCTTTGTTTTGCTTAGCCAATTCCAGAGTGATGTCCGGAATCACGACGCCAAGACTGAGTGTCTTAATACGTATCTTCTCGTCGGCATTCTCTCGCTTAGTATCGAGAAACTGCATGATGTCTGGATGATGAACGTTCAGATAGACCGCGCCAGCGCCTTGACGAGCACCAAGTTGGTTAGCGTAAGAGAAGCTGTCCTCAAGGAGCTTCATGACAGGGACAACACCAGAACTTTGGTTAAGGATGCCTTTAATTGGCGCGCCTTGTTCTCGTAAGTTGCTTAATAGCAAAGCAACGCCACCACCACGACGGGAAAGCTGTAGCGAGGAGTTAATCGCTCGGCCAATACTTTCCATATTGTCTTCAATTCGCAGCAAAAAGCAGGAAATAAGCTCACCACGACTTTGTTTACCGGAGTTGATAAAGGTTGGAGTCGCGGGCTGGAATCTTTGGTGAATGATTTCGTGCATCAAATCAGTGGCAAAATGTTCATCACCGCGTGCCAGTGTTAGTGCCGTCATCACAACCCGATCTTCAAATCGTTCGAGATAACGCTGCCCGTCGCGCGTTTTTAAAGCGTAAGAGGTGAAAAACTTATACGCACCCAAGAAGGTTCTGAAACGGAATTTCACCTGATAGGCAAGATCCCAGATTTTATGGACGAATTCCTTGCTGTATTGAGTCAGAACATCGGCCTCGTAATAGCCTTCGTTGACTAAATAATCGAGTTTTTCAGACAGGTTATGGAAAAACACGGTGTTTTGATTGACGTGTTGTAAGAAGAACTGCCGGGCAGCCTGTCTGTCTGATTCAAACTGGATGTTACCTTGCTCATCAAGCAGGTTGAGCATGGCGTTGAGTGCATGATAATCGAGTGATTCGTTAGTGAATTGATTGTCCATGATGTTTCCAAAATTGTTCTAATCCCTGACGCACGGCATCGACGTCGCTTTGTGTTCCCGACAGTTCAAACCGATACAGAACGGGAACCTGACATTTGTTAGCGATGACGGAGCCTGCATGTGCGAACAGTTCTCCAAAGTTACGATTACCTGAGGCGATCACTCCTTTGAGGAGTGCGCGAGTTTGCGGCTGGTTGAGCGCTTTTATCACCGATTTTGGCACCGCACCTTTGCCGTGACCGTCTGCGTATGTCGGGCAGATCAGTACGAAAGGTTGGGAGATCTCCGGTAACGCTTGCTCTGCGTCTATTGGCAGGCGTATAGCAGGTAACGATAACTGTTCAATAAAACGTTGTGTGTTACCCGAAGCGCTGGAGTAGTAAACGATCATTGTGAAATCTGGCTGATCATATCCGGGCGGAATCCAGACCAGTGACGCGACCCAGCGACGACAACCGGAGCCTGTCGATAACCGAGAGACTGCACCTTATTCATGGCTGACGAGTCGAGGGTCAAATCGACCACTTTGTGGGCAATACCTTTGGTCTCAAGCGCTTTAACCGTTGCGGTGCACTGCACACATTGAGGCTTAGAGTACACAATTATGTCCATAACTTGTTCCTTAAACTTGAGTTTAAATGATAATTATTATCGTTAATATTCTATATATAGTATTTGAGGTTTTTTGGATGTCAATATGTTGGATGTTGCACTTTTTAATTCCATATTAAATTTATGGTTGATAAGTAAATGATAATTCATATCATTCTCAGTTGTTGTTTAAAACAAGGAATTCAAACATGGGTGTCGAGAGTTCAGAGTCCACCGAGATTTCCATTCACGACATGGAATGGAAAGGGGTAAAACTGACGGAATCCGCCGCTAGCAGAATTTCGCAATTATCACAAAATGGACAATTTTTTTATTTATCAGTAAAGCCGTCGGGATGCACAGGTTTTGCCTATGATGTGACCTTGATCGACCAACCTGAAGAGAGTGATCTCAGGTTCGAATCACACGATGCAGTGGTTTATGTGTCACTAAAAGCGATGCCGATGGTCGATGGAACAGAAATCGATCTTGTTCGTCAGGGACTGAATCACAGTTTTATTTACAACAACCCAAATGTGAAAAACATGTGCGGTTGTGGTGAGAGTTTCGGAGTGTAGTTATGTGTGCTGTAGAAACACAACCCGAAGTCGAAGAGATGCTGCAAAGCAGTGGTTACAAAGAAGGCTTTTACACGGAATTGTCTTCTGACACGTTATCCCGAGGGATAAACGAACAAGTTGTCCGGGCTATTTCTGCTAAACGTAACGAGCCTAGTTGGATGCTTGAGTTTCGCCTTGATGCTTTCAGAAAATGGCGGAATATGGCGGAGCCGCATTGGCTAAAAGCCAACTACCCACAGCTTGATTATCAAAATTACAGTTATTATTCCGCCCCGAGTTGTGGCCAATGTGATTCTGACCAAGCCGAAGATGGGTCAAATGAATTTTTAACTGAAGAAGTTGAAGCTGCTTTTGAACAACTGGGCGTGCCAGTTAGAGAAGGGGCCGAGGTGGCGGTAGACGCTATTTTTGACTCAGTATCCGTGACCACAACGTATCAAAAAGAGCTTAAAGAACAGGGGATTATTTTCTGTTCGTTCAGTGAGGCGATTCAGGAATATCCTGAGTTAGTTCGCCAGTATCTCGGAACCGTTGTACCCGCAGACGACAACTTCTTTGCCGCACTGAATGCTGCCGTGGCATCCGATGGTACATTCGTCTACATCCCACCGGGTGTTCGTTGCCCGAGAGAACTCTCGACCTACTTCCGTATTAATCAGGCTAAAACAGGGCAGTTCGAACGCACCATTTTAGTCGCGGATGAGGGAGCCTATGTTAGCTATATCGAAGGTTGCTCAGCACCTATGCGAGATAGCTATCAACTACATGCTGCGGTGGTAGAAGTGATCATTCACAAGCACGCAGAGGTGAAGTATTCGACGGTACAGAACTGGTTCTCCGGTGAAGAAGAGTCTCAAGGCGGGATTCTTAATTTCGTTACTAAGCGAGCGGTGTGCGAAGGAGACTTCAGCAAAATGTCTTGGACTCAATCTGAGACAGGATCAGCCATCACCTGGAAGTACCCAAGTGTCATTCTTAAAGGCGACCACTCCGTTGGAGAGTTTTTCTCGGTCGCGTTAACCAATGGTATCCAGCAAGCTGATACAGGTACAAAGATGATTCACATCGGCAAAAACACTCGCTCAACCATCATTTCCAAAGGCATCTCAGCGGGAAAAAGTGAAAACAGTTACCGTGGTCTAGTCAAAATTCTACCGGGTGCCGAAGGCGCAAGGAACTTTACCCAGTGTGATTCGATGCTGATTGGCGCTGAATGTGGTGCGCATACTTTCCCATACGTTGAAGTGAAAAATCCCACAGCACAAGTCGAACATGAAGCCACAACGTCACGCATTGGCGAAGACCAGCTGTTCTACTGCGTTCAAAGAGGCATTAGCGAAGACGATGCTATCTCAATGATTGTGAATGGGTTCTGTAAAGACGTATTTTCTGAATTACCACTAGAGTTCGCGGTTGAAGCGCAAAAGCTATTGTCTATTAGCCTCGAACATAGTGTGGGGTAAATCTAATGTTAGAAATCAAAGATCTTCATGTCAGTGTTGAAGACAAATCGATCCTCAAAGGTATCAACCTATCAATTAAAGCCGGCGAAGTGCATGCCATTATGGGGCCCAACGGTTCTGGGAAAAGTACCCTTTCTTCGACGTTAGCGGGCAAAGAAGATTATGAAGTCGAACAGGGTGAAATCTTGTTCAAAGGCAAAGACCTGATTGAGCTGGACCCGGAAGAGCGTGCTGGTGAAGGAGTGTTTCTTGCGTTTCAGTATCCGGTCGAAATCCCTGGCGTTAGCAACAAACTATTCCTTAAGACGGCGCTTAATGGCATTCGTAGCTATCGAGGTGAGGAGGAGATTGATCGTTTTGACTTTGAAGACTTGCTTGAAGACAAAGCTCAGCTACTGAAAATGCCTTCTGACCTGCTGCAACGCTCAGTCAATGAAGGTTTTTCTGGCGGTGAAAAAAAACGTAACGACATTCTGCAAATGGCAGTGCTATCGCCAGACTTATGCATCCTAGATGAGACGGACTCAGGGCTGGATATTGATGCGCTTAAAGCGGTATCCGCGGGCGTCAATGCACTGCGTGATGACAAGCGCTCATTCATCATGGTGACTCACTACCAGCGAATTCTTGACTACATCAAACCAGATTACGTCCACGTTTTATACAAGGGGAAGATTGTTAAATCGGGTGATCATACGTTGGCAAAACAGTTAGAGGAAAAAGGCTATGGATGGATCACTGGCGATGAGTGATGACCTCGTCTTGTTTAGCTTCGAACCGCTTGTACAGGAGAATCGTTGGCAACAGGAACAGTGGGCAAAGTTAGCAGAATCCGGGCTTCCGACCTCTAAAGATGAAGCTTGGAAGTACACCTCTCTTGATAGATTCAGACAGTTGCCTCTCCATTGTGCTGCTCAACAATCTGTTGAAAATATTTCCTATGAAAGCCTCAGCCTGGGACTGGATGGTTATCGGTTGGTGTTCTTTGATGGACGATTTTCTGCGCGTTGTTCTGATTGGATTCCTAAGGTAACCGTTACCCCCTTACGCTCGCTGACGGGTGTCGAAACTTACGAAATAGCGAAATCTGTTCGTCCAGATGCGTTTACTTACCTAACAGACGCCACCGCTTCAGGGGGGACTTTAATAGAGGTCGAACCGGGAACGGTCATCGATAAGCCTATCTATTTACTTCATATTAGTTCCGGAACACAGGGCGCGGTATGCAGCTATCGACATCATATTGAGATGGGCCCGCTCTCGCAGTGTGAAGTGGTTGAGCACCATATCTCCTTGGCCCAAGGAGGCGGTGTGACCCTGTCTCGCCTGAGCAGTTACGTTGGCGAAGGAGCCCACCTTTACCACACCAAGCTGGTAGAGGAGTCGCTCCAGCAACATCACTTTGGGCACAATGATATGGTGGTACAACGCGATGCTTCTGCACACTCCACTTGTATGCTGCTATCTGGAAACTTACTCAGGCACCAAACCAGCAGCAGGCTCAGCAGCGAAAATGGCTTTGTAGAAATGAACAGTCTCTCACTGCCAGAAAGCAATCAAACGTTTGATTCACGTACGTATTTACGTCACCAATCACCACATTGCCAAAGTGTGCAGACCCATAAAACCATCGCAAGGGATTCATCAAACGGAGTCTTCGATGGCATGATTTATGTGGATCCTTGCGCGCTCAAAACTGACGGTCAGATGGATAGCCATAACCTGATTCTTAGCGAAAGAGCACAAATCAACTGTAAACCTCAGCTGGAAATCTATGCCGATGACGTGAAATGTAGTCATGGCGCGACAACGGGTCAGCTGGATAAACAGCAGATAGACTATATGCGGGCGCGAGGAATCGATAAACGCAAAGCTCAGCAAATGATCACCTTTGCGTTTGCATCCGAAGTCGCATTCAAGATTCGCAATCCGTTAGTCAGAGATTATGTGTGCGGCAAGATTGAAGCCAGTCTGGCCTCAGGAGAAAACAATGGCTGAATTCCATCTCATTAGTCCTTGGCGCAAAGATTTTCCGGCGCTTTCTACTCAAGTGTACGACAAGCCAATAGTGTATCTGGATACCGCCGCCACGGCGCAAACACCACAATCTGTTATTGATAGGATGACGCGTTTTTATCAGGAGGAATACGCCAGTGTTCATCGAGGTGCCCATTATCTGAGCTCAAAAGCAACAGAAGATATGGAACAGGTTCGCGCGCAGGTTGCAGAGTTTATCGGTACGCTTTCCCCAACCAGTATCCTTTTTACCAAAGGCACAACTGAAGCAATAAACCTAGTCACCAATAGTTATCTGAGACCCAAGGTTTCAGCGGGAGATGAAGTCATTGTCACTGAGATGGAGCATCACGCGAACCTTGTCCCTTGGCAGCTGCTTGCGGATCTTTGCGGCATTAAGATTAAAGTTTGGCCGGTGAATTCAAATGGTGAGTTAGATCTTGATGATATAGCGGCATTACTCAGCTCTAGAACCAAACTAGTCGCTGTCACACATGTTTCCAATGTTCTGGGCTCGGTGAATCAAATCGCTGAAATTACTCATCTTGCACATCAAGCAGGTGTTGCGGTATTGGTCGATGGCGCCCAAGCGGTCATGCATCAGAAGGTAGACGTGAGCGCACTGGGCTGTGATTTTTATGTGTTCTCAGCGCACAAGCTCTACGGGCCGACGGGAACAGGTATTCTTTATGCTAAACCAGAACACCTCGAGAACATGGTCCCTTGGGAAGGAGGGGGGGCGATGATCGATCAGGTGACGTTACCGATGGGCACATCATACGGCCAAGCACCTTGGCGTTTTGAGGCCGGTACGCCAAACATTGCTGGGATTCTGGGCTTAGGGGCTGCGATAGATTATGTTGAATCCGTAGGTCTTGAAGTCATTGCCTGTCATGAATCAAGGTTAATGACGTATCTGGTTGAATCGCTCAATGAAGCAAAAGGGGTTGAGATATACGGCAATCCTGCGCGCCGAGCGGGGGCGATATCATTCAATCTTAAAGGGCATCACGCTTTTGATGTCGGCGCTTTTCTCGATCAGTACGGGATTGCAATCCGAACAGGACATCACTGCGCAATGCCACTGGTGAAAACCCTAGGCCAAAGCTCAGTTTGTCGAGCATCATTAGGTCTCTACAGCAATTCCGATGATATTGACCAACTTGTTCAGGGATTAAATCGTATCTCTAAATTGCTGAGGTAATCCATGACACCAGAAAAACTTGTTAAAAATTTTAATCGCTGCGCGGATTGGGAAGAGCGGTATCTTTATTTGATTGAATTAGGGGAGCGACTGCCTCAATATCCCACCTCCAAGCAAACCGATGAGTATTTGGTTGCAGGTTGTCAGAGCAAGGTTTGGCTCTATTTAACATACTTGCCAGAGAGCGATAAATTGAATTTCGCAGCAACCAGTGACGCTGCGATAGTGAAAGGATTGCTCGCATTGCTGAGCGTCGCCTACCACCAAAAGAGCCCCGTAGAGGTCAAACATTTCGATGTAAATGCTTGGTTCGAGCAACTTGAGCTTAAGACGCACCTGACTCCTGGGCGAACTCAAGGGTTAGATGCGATTGTAAAAACCGTATCGGATACCATTTTTAGTCTTTCCCAATAGTCAAAGTAAGAGGACGGCCTGAGCACTTCCCTAGGTTGTCCTTTAATTCCTGATGCTTACACCTATCTTCCCTATGTAGATGTTACAAATGATTGTTGTGGTGAATAATTGGTGTGTGAGGACTTATTTTTAGAAAAGTATGTAGCAATTTATGACGGAAACTCACGCCCTTTTTGAGAAAGTAGAGAGTTTTAACCACTGATTAATGTGAAGTAATTCACATTGGAGCCAATATATTGCGCAATTTTTTATAAAAATTGTGTTTTCTATTCATAAGTTTTCAAATCATAAGCTAATTTAATATGAGCTAGGTTTCTTATTTTTAAGGTGTGTTTTTCATGCCACTTGTTAAGCGAAATATAATGGCTTTAGGTCTTGGCTCCTTACTCATTGGAGTAGCAGCTTTGTTCGCCAGTCAGTATGAGTGGCGCAACAAGACCAATGATACAAAAATAAGAGTCGGTGTCTCTTTGACTCCGCTGGCTTCTCCCTTTTTGATCGCTGAACACCTTGGCCTGTTTGAAGATTATGGCCTCGACGTCACTCTGTACCCTTGTGCGAGCGGTATTGCGTGTACCCAGTTGATGCTAAATAGAGACGTAGAGTACGCAACTGCCTCCGAATCGGTAGTGATGTTCCAGAGTTTTGAACGCAAAGATTTAGCATTACTGGTGAGCTTTGTTGAGTCAGATAATGACCTTAAGTTACTCACGCTGAGCCCTTCTGAAATTGATGATGTGGGCGCGTTGCAAGGTAAGCGAGTTGGCGTAGTCAAGGGCAGCGCAAGCGAATTCTATTTCGATTCTGTACTCATCGCCAATAATCTAAAAAGCCTCAATGTAGAAAAAGTTTACCTCCAGCCTCATGAACTAGTTCCAGCGTTACTTTCTTATCGTGTAGAAGCCATTTCGGCTTGGGAGCCTATGGGGTACAAAGCCGATATCTTATCTGCTTCTGAAGTTAATAACCTAGGGACACCGGGAATATATCAGCAGTCCTTTAATTTGCTATCGACCACTCCCTACCTCGAATTTGCTGGGAAAGAGCCCATGCGCCTGCTAAGAGCTTTGGATAACGCGGTGGAGTGGATCAACGCCAATCCTGACAAAGCGCTGAGCATCATTACCCGACGCCTTAATATCCCGGCCAACCAAGTGAAGTGGTCTTGGGAAGATTATGTATTCCGTTTGTCTTTAGGCAATTCATTGCTTTCGAACCTGCAATTACAAGCAAGGTGGGCGGTAGAAAGCGGACTGGTTGGGAGCGAGCAACCTGATTTCAGAGACTTGTTCTTTACCCAACCGTATCAACAAATCATTGCTTTGCGAGAGTAAGCCATGTTGGATTCACTGTTTAAGAAGCTGTTCGTATTATCAACCACAACCTTGATGTTGACTCTGTTCATCATTATCTCTTTTGCGAAAGTTGCGGGAGAGCAACGTGAAACCAAAGCAGAATTGGATCAGATCATTGACTTGCAGTTGTGTGTCGATTTACTGAGAAGCCAGTTGTGGGTCTTCCTTCAGTTTGGTGATGAATCCAGCCTCAACGAAGTGGAATTGGCTCAGGCGGAGTTAGCGACTAAATTAACCGCTTACAAGCAAAACAACAGTCAGCTAGGCAACATCCAGCGTATGAACCACAGCTTAAATGCGCTTCTGAATAAAGAAAAACAAGTGTACTTTCTATCCATCAATGGGCTCGATGAACAAGGGTCAGCAAACATCAATGCTCGAGGTTTACTCCACTCTCGATACAACATGATTGTTCAGAATATGACCGAAGAATTGGCTTACGTTCACCAGTCTGTACTTAACCGCAATGCAAATAGCTTGCATCAAGTGATGCTTTACGCCGCTGCGTGGCTGATTATCTGTTCGATTTTAGTCAGTGCGACCGCTTGGTTGATTTCTTTCCGTTTCAAATCGGGCGCAGAGGCGATGAAGAATGCGATCATTGATTTGGCTGAGGGGAAATTGGACTCCAAAGTTGAAGCGGTGAAAATGGACACCGAATTCAGAGTGATGGCCCAGTTCTTTAACCAGATGACGATGTCATTATGTGAAACTACAGTAACGAAGCAGGAGCTGGAAGAAGAGGTGATGCGCCAGACACAGCAACTGAAGCACAAACAAGAGCAGCTTATCTTCTTATCTGAGCACGATCCTCTCACCAATTTAGTCAATCGACGCGCTTTTGATAAAGCGCTAGAAAGCGCAATCGTCAAAGCGAATCGTACTCAATGCAAGCTGGCGATTTTCTTTATTGATTTGGATGACTTTAAATCCGTCAACGACACATTTGGCCATGAGGCGGGGGATGCCATTCTTGTTGAGGTGGCCAGTCGTATCACGACAGCAATCCGTGAGTCTGACTTTGTTGGCCGCTTTGGAGGGGATGAGTTTGTTATCTGTCTCGACCTTTTGCATGACTTTGATATCGTTGCAAAAAAGGCCGAGCAGCTATTGGATGTGATCAACGCTCCGATTGAATTTAATGGTCGAACCCTCAAAGTAGGTGCAAGTATTGGCGTCAGCTATTTCCCTGATCAAACTAAGAACAAAGAAGTCCTGTTAAGTATTGCCGACGAAGCCATGTACAGGGCAAAACAGATGGCGGGATCCGCGTGCTTTGATGGAAAGACCACAGTTTGTAAAAAAGGCTCTAAGTCAGTTCGGCTAACGTCGATCAATGATTGAAGTGCAGACAGCGTAGATTCAAATCGCCTTCCACTTTACCAGCCTTCAACATCGTAGAGAAAAATGAAACAAGGTAATGTTTAAGCGGCTTAACTTGGAGTTAAGCCGCTTTTATTTTTCACTGAGTAACTCTTCTAGGCTTTGAATGCTACGAACGCCTTCTGGGACAGGGAGGTTTGTCGGGTTGTACCAAATGGTCTGCAATCCCGCTTGGTCTGCGGGGTAGATGTCTTTCTCTAAAACGTCACCGACCATCACCAGTTCAGAGGGGTGATGGCAAAGTGATTTGGCGATTTCGAGATAAAATTCCGCACTATTCTTTTCTAGGCCCAAGTTAGCCTTGCAGAAATAGCCGTTAATATAAGGATCCAAACCGACTCTTTGAAAGGCTTGCTGGATTTCACGCTCGGTTGAGTCTTGAGCGCTGGTCGCTACGTAGACAGGGAAATGGCGGTTGAGCGACTTAAGTGTCAGTTCCGCTTTATCCACGGCTTCTACATTCGGCCATAAATACATTTTCCCTTGTTGGTCTGGGAAGTCGACCATGAGCGTATTTCCCCAATCAAAAAGATAAACCTTGTTCATTGCTCTCTCCATTTAGCATCACTGGTTTCATTATTTTCAATTGGTTGTCATAAATCCAGAGGTAAATTTCGCCAATGTATAAACATATTCACCATATTTATCAATTTCGATATTGAGGTGTTTTTATTTAACTTGTTGTATTTTATAAAGTTTAATGTTGGCACTCTCTTTGCTCACGCTTATAGAGCAAGTAAATCGTCGTTGGTGAAATGAGATAACCAATTAAAACACTAATTGTATGGATATTTCATATATTTATGATGTCGAAACTATAGCTTACTCGTATAAAACAAGGCCTGTCTCGTAAGAGCAGAAGAATAATAGGCTGTCATTCTAATAAGGACTTTTTATGAAAACTAAGCCGTTACGTTGGTTGCTTCCCGTTGTCATTCTCGGAGGTGCCTACGGTGGCTATGCTGTAATTGCCTCAAGCGCAGCAGAAAGCACAGAAACTAAACCAGAGAAAAAACCGTTAACTGTGACTGTAGCATCAGTGAAATCGAGCGATCACAAAGTACTGATCACCAGTCACGGTGAACTGTTGCCCGTAGAGGTGACGCAAGTTTCTGCTCAGGTATCTGGTGAGGTGACAAGCTGGCATCCCAATTTTGTTGCAGGTGGCGTCGTTAAACGTGGAGAGACGCTGTTTTCAATCGAAAGTGATAACTATCAGGCAGCGGTATTGCAGGCAGAAGCGAATTTAGCCAGCGCTCAGGCATCACTAATTGAAGAAAAAGCAAAAGCGGAGGTGGCGAAGCGTCAGGCGAAAAACCTGCCAGCGAAGCAGGTGACGGATCTTTATTTACGCAAGCCTCAGGTGCTGAGTGCCATGGCGCAGGTGAAATCAGCGCAGGCGGGTTTGAAAAGGGCAAAGCGCGACCTTGAAAACTGCAAAATCGTTGCACCCTACGATGCGCTGGTGGTATCGCGCGATATTGGTGTCGGGCAATACATTTCAGCTGGCGCGCACGTAGCGACGCTTAACAATATTGAAGCGGGCGAAGTTCATATCCCGATTGCTGGTTTTGACAGCGCTTTCCTACCGGAAAACTACGCTGGAATCTCAGCCAAAGTGGTGCAACGAGGTATTGTTGACGCGAAGCGAGAAGGGGTAATCGAACGTGATCTTGGTGTGGTTGATAGTGCTACCCGAATGATTAATATGGTGGTGCGTATTGATGACCCATACGCCATTGATTCAGACGTTTCGCCACTCAAGTTTGGCTCCTATGTGGAAGTGCAGTTTATCGGTAAAGAGCTCAAACACATTTACCGCTTACCTCAGGAGTTGGTCAATAACCGACAGGTTTGGGTAGTCAACGAAGACAACAAATTGGAACCTCGTATCGTCAACGTGTTACGCGCAGAGCAAGAGTTTATGCTGATCAGTGAAGGCTTGTCTGATGATGACCAGATTGTTCTGACGGTACCTGAATATCCGCAAAAAGGTATGCGGGTAGAAGTGGCTGTCACTGAAAGTGAATCAGAGCAGTAAGGGTGCAACATGGACGATTCTAAACAAAAGGGCTTGATTGCCTACTTTGCTCACAATCCAGTCGCCGCTAACCTGCTGATGGTGTTTGTCCTGATTGTTGGTACGGTGAGTTT
The DNA here is from genome assembly GCF_013113835.1 of Vibrio sp. RE88. GTDB lineage: Bacteria > Pseudomonadota > Gammaproteobacteria > Enterobacterales > Vibrionaceae > Vibrio. The sequence goes on from NZ_VTYQ01000001.1 coordinate 746,405, forward strand.
CTTCTTCATTCAACGGCAAATGTTCCCCAATATTGAGGTTAACTACATCAATGTTAGCGCGCAGTATCCTGGCGCTTCGCCTCAAGAAATCGAAGAGAGTATTCTCATTAAGTTGGAAGAATCTCTAAAAGATGTAACGGGGATAAAAAAGGCGGTCACCACTGCTTCTCGTGGTAGTGGCGCCATTGAGATTGAAGTCGATGTCGATCAAGACGTCGAAGACGTGCTGGATAAAGTCAAACAAAAGGTCGACTCAGTCTCCAATTTCCCAGCGGGAATGGAGCCGATACAAGTTTATCAGTTTGAGTTTAGGCAGGATGTCATTGAAATGGCGCTGGTCGGTAACCGTTCACTACTGGAACTCAAACCGATAGCTAAGCAGATCGAAGATGAGCTGCTGCAGTTGCAAAATGTTGCTCTGGTAGAGCTGAGTGCGCCAGAGTATGAGATTGCGATTGAAGTTGAGCCACAGGTGCTGCGTAAATATAGCCTCACTCTCAATGACGTGAGTCAGGCGATTCAACGCTATTCCGCTAACTACTCGGCTGGCGAGGTCAGAACCAACGCAGGGATGATTTCAGTCCGCATTGAGAATCAGTATTACAGCGGTGAAGAATTTCGTGATATTCCGGTCAAGATCGGCGCCAATGGCGGTCGGGTCTTGCTGCAAGATATTGCGACCATCAAAGATGGTTTTACCGAAGATGATCGCTACTTTAAGTATTCTGGCGAGAATGCTATTTACCTGTCTGTAAAAGCGACTAAAGACCAAAATATGGTCACGGTAGCGGAGTCGGTGAAGGCTTATATAGAGCAAAAGAATACAAGTTTACCCGCGGACCTGAAGATCAAAACGCTGGTCGACATGACCTATTACCTCAATGCACGCCTCGATATGATGCTTAAAAACTTGCTGCAAGGTGCTGTTCTGGTTGCATTGATGCTCAGCCTTTTCTTGCGCGTCAAATTGGCGATGTGGGTAATGATAGGTTTACCTGTCTGCTTCCTTGGGGCGGTGATGTTAATGCCCGCGATTGGCGTCAGCATCAACATTGTCTCTTTGTTCGCTTTCATTATGGTGTTGGGGATAGTCGTTGATGATGCCATTGTCATCGGTGAGAGTGCTTATTCTGAGATAGAGAAAAGCGGCGGTGGGGTTGATAACGTGGTACGCGGCGTTAAGCGCGTGGCAACTCCTGCAACCTTTGGTGTGCTCACCACGATTGCCGTATTTGCGCCGTTTCTGATGTCGAAGGGAATTGAACGCGCCTTCTTCTTTGGTATCGCAGCGATAGTGATCCTGTGTCTCATCTTTAGCTTGATTGAGTCCAAGCTGATCTTACCGTCACATTTGGCACATTCGAACTTTAAACCGATTAAAAAGGGAAGCTGGCGTGATAGGTTCAACCAACGTTTCTTTAGCTTTATTCATGGTCCGTACAAGCGCTTTGTTACTGTGTGTACGTACTGGCGCTGGAGTGTATTTGCTGGATTTACAGCGCTGCTGGTGATCAGTATTGCTCTGGTTATGGCGAACTACGTGAGAATTATACCGTCACCGAAAGTACCGCATGATTTTCCGAGTATTAAGCTGGTGATGAACGACAATGTGTCGAGCGAACAGACCATTGAAGCGCTCAAACAGATCGAAAGTACTGTGCTGCGTATTGATAGGGAAACGGAACAGCAAACCGGTCAGAAGATGATTCGGGACATTCTGACATTCAGCCAGGGTCGCAAAGAAGGTCGATTGGTGATCCCGTTGGTTGACGAAGAACTGCGTCCTTTCAATACCTTTGAGTTGGCACGTCGTTGGCGCGAAGAGATGCCGACTATACCGGGGCTGAAGATGCTCAATGTCTCTGACAACGTCAATGATGACGAGAAAGGGGATGAGTTTGGTTTCCTTCTCTACGGTTCAGACATTGATACTTTGAATGAAGCTGGACGTGCGCTGATTGTGAAACTGAAGCAAGAAGAAGGCTTGTTTGATATTTCGTCTTCTATTGATGCGGGTAGTCAGGAAGTCTTACTGTCGCTGGCACCTGTCGCTTACGACCTCGGGCTTAATTTGTCTGATATTGCCGTGCAGGTCGGCGGTAGTTTTTACGGTGGTGAAGCACAACGTGTGCTGAGGGATGGCGAAGAGATCAAAGTCATGGTTCGTTACCCTAAATTGACGCGAGAAGCCTTCGCCTCTCTACGCTATGCGGTGATCACGACTCCTGAAGGCAAAAAGGTGATGCTGGGAGACGTGGTGGAAATCAACCAGAAGCCGGGAGTGAGTAGCATTCGCCGAGAAGGTGGCTTCCGCAGTGTGTATGTCTACGGCTCTATTGATGAAGAGCTGGTGGAGCCCAGTGAAATTGTAGGTCGGGTTCATGAGCAGATCATACCGGATATTTTGTCTGGTTACCCTGGGGTGAAAAGCCAGTTGGGCGGAACCATTGAAGAGCAACAAGCTCAGCAAGATGAGCAAAAAATCTTCTTTGTCGCTGGAATGATCATCGTCTACATCTTATTAGCCGTACCGCTAAAGAGTTACACTCAGCCGCTGATCATCATGTCAGTCATCCCGTTTAGTCTCACTGGCGCAATCTGGGGACACTACTGGTTTGGTTTAGATCTCAGCATGATGTCGACCTTTGGTTTGATAGCAGCCGCTGGGGTAGTGGTGAATGACTCCTTGGTCATGACCGATTACGTCAATCATGTGCGTGCTCGTGGGGTGGCGATTAAAGAGGCTGTGATTGAAGCAGGTTGTGCAAGATTCCGTGCCATCACGCTGACTTCAATCACCACTTTCGTTGGCGTCTTGCCAATTATGTTCGAAACGAGTTTACAGGCAAGGTTTGTGATTCCAATGGCGGTTGCTTTAGGTTTCGCTGTGCTATTTGCAACCTTGTTAACTTTAGTGCTTGTACCATGCTTGTACCTGATGTTGGATGACATTAAGGGCATTTTCCGATGGATGAAACAAAAACTGACCCGCCGTTCGACGACGGAGGTTGTTGAACAGTAATTCAAACACAAGGGGGCAATTAAGCCCCTTTTTTTATATCCACTTAAAGTCACTTTTCTCTATTGACCTGTCTAAAGCTTCATAGTTTATAGTATTGATATCAACATGAGGATGAAGCATGTATCGAATTTCTCAACTCGCAGAACAAGTCGGTCTAAGCCGTTCCACGCTTTTGTATTACGAAAAACTGGGTTTGATTCAAGGGACCAGACAAGCCAATGGATACCGGATGTACACAGACAAAGATGTGCAAAGGGTGCGTCTGTTGCAGCAGCTACAGGCGGGTGGTTTGACATTGGAAGAGTGCTTTGAATGTCTGGAGTCGAAAATCGACAGAAACAAGTTACAGCAAAGGCTTAACGCGCTGGATGAGGAGATCCAACGTAAGCAGAAAGCCAAGGAACTGCTGTCAGCCATGTTGGGGATGAATTCAATGCGCGATTGGCATCAGGAGATGGAGGAGCACGCCCCATCGGCTCACATGGAGTGGTTGATAAAACAGGGTTTCAGCGAAAAACAGGCATTGAGATTGAAATGGTTATCAAAAGATATGAATGAACACGAACAATATATGGCAGATTTCGAGCAAATTTTTGCGGGATTGAAAAGACTTGGACCAGGCTCTGAACAGGATACATTGCGTGCATTGAGTGCGTTATCTCAAAATAAAGGGGCTTTACTGGAAGTCGGCTGCGGTAAAGGCATCGCTACTGAGGTGTTAGCGTCGCATTCTGAATTCAGTATTACCGCATTGGACAACGACGAAGCAAGTCTCAGAAGCTTACAAGAAGGAATACCCGCCGAAAAAGAGGTGAATGTGATCTGTGCCAGCATGACGGACATGCCATTTGAAGCCGCTCAGTTTGACGTGATTTGGTCTGAGGGAAGTGCTTACATCATGGGAGTGGAGAATGCACTCAGAAGTTGGAAAGCTTTCCTAAAACCAAGTGGTTACCTTGTCATGAGCGATCTCGTGTGGTTAACAGATGACCCTGACTCCGATGTCTCGAATTTCTATCAAAAAGAGTATCCGGATATGGTGACCGTCGATGAGCGTGTCGCGCAAATGCGTCAGGCAGGTTATGAAGTAGTAGAGACGTTTACTCTGAGCCAACAGTCATGGAATAACTTTGTCGATCCTCTCGTGTCTAGGGTTAGTGAACTGGAAAGCTCTCTACAAGCTTCTCAAGCGCTAACTGATATGAAGTCAGAACTGCACATGCACCAGAACTACTTACATCAATACGGCTACCAGATGTTTGTTCTAAGAAAAGTGTAAGTGAAAAGGGCTGTGAACTTCACAGCCCTTGCTTGTTAATAGAGGTTGTTAAATCTCCTCATGCTGACGCACTACGCCGAAATCGGCGAGGATGGCGTACGCGGCAGGGATCATAAACAGCACCAGTAGAGTTGAAGCGAAGATACCAAACACAATGGAAATCACTAATGGTTGGATAACTTGCGCTTGCAAGCTGGTTTCAGTTAATAGGGGCAGTAAGCCCGCGGCTGTGGTCATAGAGGTGAGGAAGACGGCCCTGAAACGTTCCCGGCTTGCTTTGACAACAGAGTCATGAACATTGTCGCCTTCGTCCACATGATGTCGGATGTACTGAACCAGTAGAATGGAGTCATTGACGACAATCCCTGCAAGGGAAACAAAGCCCATTAAACTAGGCATGCTGAGTGAGTGACCGAGCAGGATGTGCCCCCAGACGACACCAACAAACGCCAATGGAATGGCTAACATCACCACAAATGGTTCGAGATAGCTACGAAATTGATAGCTAAGGATAGCAAACACACCAAACAGCCCAAGTAAGAAACCTTTACCCATTGAAGCACCCGTTTCCGCGGTGTCTTTTGCTTCGCCTTCAAAATCGAAGCGTAGCCCCGGGTATTTCTGCATCAACTTAGGCGCTTCGTCTTTCTGGAACTGGGCGATGATGGCTGTGGAATTGGCTTTGGTGTTATCAATATCACCGAACACGCTGATCGTACGCAGCCCATCAATGCGTTGGATTCGTACGTAGTTACGTTGGAAATCCAGAGTAGCGATAGTGGCCAGAGGGATTTGGCTGCCATCAGATAAAATGATAGGGAAGTTGGCCAATTGTTGCAGATCCCCAGCTTGGACTTTGTCCAAACGCACTTCGATCGAAATGTTCTCCACACCTACCTGAATTTCGTCTGCCGTTTGGCCGAAAAAGGCAGCGCGTAACTGATTGGCGATGAGTTGGCCGTTAACGCCATAGGTTTCGGCACCAGGGCGAAGTTTAACTAACACTTCCTCTTTGCCCATTCTCATATCATCCAACACGCCGTGCACGCCATCAAATTCATTGAGATATTGCTGAATTTCGATAGAAGCGGCTTTAAGCGCGTCGAGATCATCATGCTTAGCACGGATCTCAAT
>NZ_VTYQ01000002.1 GCF_013113835.1 Vibrio sp. RE88
AGATGTGTATAAGAGACAGGTCCCATTGTTGGTTGTTTGTAGACCAATGAAATTGGGTCAGCGAGCTCGCCGACGTCTTCACGCCAAGCCGCAATGAATTCCTCAATCAATGTGTTTCGGCTTTCAGCACCGAGTAAATCCAAACGCACAGTGGCGATGTGAGGCCCAGACTCATTGGCGTCCGCATTGGCGTTGAACTGGCTAGTGATGTGTTGAACTAAGGGCGTGCCATTTTCGACCTTTTCACTCCATTCTTTATCCAGCTTTCGGGCTGAGGCGACTATCTTATCGACCACCGCTTCAGTCTGAGAAAGGGAAGAGCCGGGAGGAAGAATGATTCGTGCTTCAGCAATATCTCCGTCAAGCTCAGGAAAAGGCTGAAATTTAAGTAACCCGCCCGCTAACGTCGCTGCAGAAATCAGAAGTAACGCAAAGACACCACCAATAAAGGCGTAACGGTATTCTACGACTTTCTCAACCGCACTGACCAATTTGGTATTACGGAAATTTTCAAATCCATCGAGCAGCTTTTGTTTGAACTTTGCTGGTGGTTTTTCCTTTTTCTCTTTGTGTAATGAATGCGAAAGATGGTTGGGTAAGATCAGAAATGCTTCGACAAGACTGAGTGTCAGTACCAGAATCAATACCTGAGGAACGGCCTTAAGTACGGCGCCCATCTCACCTTGTAAGAACAGCAGACTACCAAAAATACACACAGTGGTAAGGAAAGACGAAATTACACCCGGTAGAACTTTTTTCACGCCATTGGTCACTGCATCGTCGACCTTTTCTCCTCTATCTAGATGCGCGGCGATAGATTCTGCAATCACAATCGCATCGTCCATCATAATACCGATAGCCATGAGCAGACCGACAAGTGACATGATGTTGATGGATAGGCCCAATTGAGCCATAAGGAACAAGCCGCCGAGAAACGCTACAGGTAACCCTGCTGCCACCCAGAATGAATAGCGTAGGCTAAAGAACAGCCACATAGTTGCAAACACCAAGATGATCCCTTGCCAACCATTTTTGACCATCATGGTCAGTCGATCCCAGAGTACCGACGACAAATCATTGGTCAGCTCAAGCTTCACGCCGTCTGGTGCTATTGCTTGTTGGTCTTCAACAAACTGAGCAACACGTTCTTTGATCCTCAGCGCGTCATCTTCTTTGTTTTTGCTCACTTTGAGTAGTGCAGAAGGGTGACCATCAAACAGCACCTTTTGCTCGTCTAATTCGAAGCGATCGGTAATGGTCGCAATATCGCGTAGACGAATGAGCGATCCATTCGGGCCGGAACCCACAACAATGGATTCGAGCTCCTGCGGTGTGACTCTTCTTTCGTCAAAACGGATCAGAAAGTTCTTATCTGGTGTTTCGACATTACCACTCGGAAGTTTGACGTTCTGGCGACCAATCTGTTCGGCAATGTCGCCGACACTCAAACCCAGCTGCCGCATAGCCTGATTATCCAGCTCCACGCGAAATTGATGATCAGAGAAGCCCGCCACTTCAACCAGAGAGACGTCATAATCTAGCTTTAACGTTCTTTTAAGCTGCTCCGCATAGGCTTTCAGTTCTGGCCAAGTGGTATCCGCGGTAATCGCAACATCCACAACAGGCTCATTCCAATCCAGTTCCTGAACCACGGGAGATTCAATCTCCTGAGGGAAGTCGTTAATGGCGTTAATTTGAGTCTGAACATCGACTAGCATACGGCCGATGTCTGCTTTTTCGTTCAGCTTTAAGATCAGACGAGCAGAGCCTTCGATGGCCTCACATTGGGTTTCTTCAATGTTGGCCAAACCGTCAACAGCATCTTCTAATCGTACACAGATGCTTTCCTCAACTTCTTGTGGTGAAGCGCCCGGATAGGTAACTCCGGCCATAATATAAGGCGGATCAAACTCGGGGAAGGTTTCGCGTTTAATATTAGGCAGTGAAGTAATACCCAAAATCAGCAACGTCAGCATTAACAAATTGGCGGCTGTCGGGTGTTTAGCAAAGAATCGAATCATGATTCAGACTCCTCTGCATCACGGTTCTCTTCCTTAAGCAGCATACCTTCAATCGCAGGCAGCAGATCGTTAATGATCAGTTTTTCGCCTTGCTCAAGATTGCCGTCGATAATGACGTTATTGTCGCGACGATAGAGCACTTTCACTGTGCGAATCTGCAGCTTATTGTCTTGATCTTTGATGTAAACTCGGTCGCCATGCAGAGCCCGTTCCGGTATGACCCAACTTGGGTTTTCCTGACCCTCTATTCTGGCTCTGACAAACATACCGTTGACTAAAGGCGGGACAGACGTCGGGTTAAGGTTACGGTAATCCTGCTCCACTTCGAGGATGACGCCGACTGTGGCCTGATTTGGATCAACGGTTTCGCTGATACGTGCCACTCGTGCGGGCCAGCTTGCATTAAGATTACCGCTGTTCAGCTCAATAGTTGCGCCGATGAAAATGGTATCAGGCTGTGGAATGCCATCCGAATCACGACCGAATTCACCAAGGCTTGACGCCAAGGTGTGCATATCGTGGATCGAGAGCTGCGCTTCCACTTCCATTACTTCAATGCCGTGTGCTGTAACCATGGTTTGTTGAAAGTTTACAACCTGATTCTGCTCGATTTCTATATCGGCAATTCTGAGATCGTAAGGAAGCGTAATAATGGTTTTTTCCAGCGCTCGTTGTGCTTCCTCAACTTTAGAGGCATTGACTTTAACCAGAGCTTCCGCGACTCGTTTTTCATCAGGCATCAGACCGATCTGATTGTCGATATCGAGGACCAATTTGCGTTGTGAGAGCGCACTCTGCTCTTGCTGGTCGACATCGGACTGAGACGTTAGCCCTTTCTTTCTCAGGTTCTGTTTGCGTTCTAGCTCTTTGTTAGCGATGTTCAGACGATTGGTTTCAATCTTTAACGTCTGCTTAAGGTTCTCTTCTTCGAGTGTCAGTTTGGCCAAAGAGGTTTGAGAAGATTTAAGGTCAGCCTGAGCCTGTACAAGTTTGAGTTCATAATCGAGTGGGTCAATTCTGAGAATTTCCGTTCCCGCTCGTAACACCTGCCCTTTGTTGAGGCGAGGGTGGCGATAAACCACTTTGCCCGTCACTTCCGCAATTGCCTTCCACTCTAACTTCGGTGCGACTTTGCCAAATCCGATGGCAATGGGAGCGACCGATTTTAGTTCGAGCGACATGGTTTCAACCAGTCGTGCTCGATCACCGGTAGGTTTGACGGGTAACTCAGGCTTCATTTTAACCGCGAGAACTAAGATGAGTATTCCGACAGCCAGTGCCGGGAAAAAGAGCAGTTTTCGATTGAGTTTCATAACGTCATTCCGTTGTGTGTGAAGGTTGCAGAAAACCCTGTGTCATAAGTTTGATATTGTGCTCGAACAAGCGGTTCAAGAACTCTTCATTGAGTTCAATACCGTGGATATTGAGTAGGGCTTGCGGAGCAAGAAAAGGAAAAACCATTAAGCTAACGTAAGAAACGCGGCATAAGGTCGGGTCAACGTCTGTACGCAGTACGCCGCTATCAGCCAACTGGTTGAATACGACGCTCTCCATCGGCTTACCAATGTCGTCAATGACTTTCTCAAGCATCTTTCGCTGTGTTTCTGAGGGTGGCATATTCATGACTTGCGCGACCAGCCGAGGAAACTGGGGTATTTTGCCCATTTCACGATAATAGGTGCGCATTAGATCGAGGAAGTTTTTCTGATTGCTGTCGGCAGCCAGTGTTCTGAGCTGTTGCTTCATCGGTTCGAGTGTTTCACGAAGCATGGTTTCAAATAGGCCTTCTTTGCTACCGAAGTAGTAGCGAATCATAGCGACATTCACGCCTGCCCGTTTAGCAACTAACCGAGTTGATACTTTGTCATAAGCCATTACGGTGAAGAGCTCTCTGGCGTGTTCAATGAGTTGAGTCCGAGCGTCGATGTCTTTGCTCGGTCGGCCTGCTTTACGGGGGGAATCAGCCACGAATACTGCCTCTAATATTAAACGATTGATTAATTATAGATGGGTGTATTTGTATTCGATATGTAAAAAATTCAACACTATTTAATCAATTGATTAATTAAAGCAATATTGTGAACAGAGTAGAGTTTGTAGAGTGGAGTTGAAAGAAAATACCCGCACAGTGGGCAGACTGTACGGGCAAACAAGGGCAACAATTTAAATTTTTTAGTTTGGAGATTGTTGGTCTAATTTCCGTATCCAAACTGTTATAAAGTATTCGTGGTCTTTAGAATGACTTTGTATCAGTGTAACCAACGCCGTTTAAAGTAACACTAATGTAAATTTAATTTAAATGATAAATATGAAATTATAAATTTCATTTATGAAAAGTTCGTGCGACAAATATCCGCTGGATTGGCGTGATGTGAATGTACAATGGCGTTATATGAATCTCGGATACGGGGAAGGGGAAATATAATTCACAGGCTGCCCTGAATCAGAGATTTCTTATGAACATCAAACGTAAACTGACGACTCTATTCATACTCACCAGTCTATTGGTAGGTTGTACTTCTACGCCATTGTATTCGCCTGAGACGCCGCTCGTTGTTGTCGCTCATGGTTTAGGTCGCAGCGATTTCGCAATGCGGGGGCTGAAAAACAGTCTAGTTGACGCAGGGTATGCAGTGTGCCGCCTCGATTATTCTTCCATTGGTCAGTCTTTGCAGGAGTGGAAAGAGGAAACCACCTCCCAGATTGATCAATGTGTATCAGGCTACTACACGGTTCACTTTGTTGGCCATTCACTCGGCGGCTTGGCGATTCGCTCATATTTAGCAAACGATGAACAACTGGTGCAAGATAAGCGACTCGGTAAAGTGGTACTGCTTGGCACACCGAACAAAGGCAGTGAAGTGGCTGATAGTATGAAAGGGCATTTTCTGATGTCGATTGCAGGAGAGGTCAGCCAATCACTGATAACAGGAGAACAATCCCTTGGGCAGAGATTGCCTCCTCCTTATTATCCAGTCGGAGTGATCGCTGGTACTTCAGAATCATTGGGAACAGCAGAACTGTTCCACTCTCTCAATGACGGGCTGGTGTCCGTTGAGTCAGCAAAAGTCAGCAATATGGCAGATTTTATCACTTTAGACGTGAGCCACACTGCGATGCGCTACGATGCCGAAGTTGCGAAACAAACGATCAGCTACCTTCAAACCGGGCATTTTCTCCATTAAACAAAAGCGGCGTTCGCCGCTCTGTTGTCATTGATTTGGATTGGCCTGCCACTTGATGTTTCGACCAGTACTGAGTTGTGCCAGTACAGACTGAGTCGGGAGTGTAATATTAGCGTAGGTGATCGGTTTCGAACTGAAATTCGCGGTGATCGTACTTCCATCGCTGAACGTCGTTTGTTGCACTAACCCAGACTTATCGAGCCATTTGAATTCGGTAAGCTGCTTATCCCAAAGCTGTTCATGCATCGGGGTATAACCTTGCTGATAATGTGCCAATGCTTTGAGTCTTGGGCTCTCAGGCGAACTCGCTTCGTCTCGTGTCAGGTGTACCATTGGAGGCGTGTTGTAGAGCATAGAGATCAAATCGCGCTCCGCCTGCACATTACTAAACTTGAGGCTGTCACTGTGCCAGTGATGACTGTTGATCACTTTGTCGTGGAAAACGATCTGGTACAGAGGTACTCGATATTGCGGAGCGAAGAGTAGGGTTTTATAGGGTTCTTTTACTTTTGCCTGTTTAAAGAAAAAGTCCGGTTTGTGGTCTGGATACCAGCGTCCCAGAAAATACGGTGAACGAGCATCGTTTTTCATTTCGTTGTCTGTCCAACCAAAGCCAACGGTTTCAAGACCATGAGCAAACGCGATGCCTCGGGTTGTCAGGCTGTTACCATCTTCGGAGCCCAATACGAGACCGTCTTGCTTCGCTATCCAGTCCATGCGCTGGTTAAAGGCTTCGAGCATATCGTTTTCGCTACTGCCATCGCGGTAATCTTCCCTTGCCATTGCAGTGGCATCGACGTCGAGAAATAGGCTGTTGAAGCGACCATATTTGACGATATCCAGCACTCGCTGTTTTGCGTAATCCAGTTCACAGTTTGGGTTGAGGTAGTAACCGTTGCCTCGGAAGCCTTTTTTCTTTTCTCCATCAGCAAGCTCTATCGCACAATGTTGTCTCATTGGTTCAGGTAACTGAGCTGTCAGCCATCCGTCATTAAGCCCTAGAGGAATGGCAGTGTTGTAAGAGTCATAAGTGGCGACCAGATAGCCCGCTTGTTTGGCGTCGTCCACGACGTCAGGTTGATAAAACGCAGGCATCCAGTTATCAAAACCGAGCCAGAGTTTGGTGAGCCCTGCTTGCTTTAAGCTTGCCAACATATCTGTTGATAACGCTTGTCCCCAGCGCTCAGGTTTGATCAGATAAGATGCCGCATTATCTTTCAGCCACTGCTTTTGCTGCTGGGCAGCGTGGTATTGAGCGGCAATCGCATTGTTGCTGAGTGTCGGTACCGGTGACGGAAATTTCAGGTGTAGCGAATCATTAAGCGAATCAATCAGCAACTGCTTGTGGTAACGACTTAGCCAGTCCTTACCTTTTTTCAGTGGTTGAATCTCTTTGAGTGCTTGTGGAGGAATGGTCAGGTCTGCCTGCTCAAAATACCACTGCTTCAGCCCCCACCAGTTGGTGACATCATCGGTGCTCAGCAAATCCTTACCAAACAGATACACTTGGCTTGCCCCAATCAGTTGCTTTAGCTGAGGGGTGTTCTTCATTCTTTCTGCGAGTGTCGTCGACTGATTATGATCAATGCGCCATTGCCTGTACGCTTTGGCTCCATCCATCCAATCATTACCAAGCTTGATCTGAACAGTAAAATCTTGGTGTTGATTGAGAGGGGTGAATTGATGCTCTGCCAGCATGTCAATTTCGGGGTGAGCATTCGAGAAATTTAGCGTGTTGTTGGTGGCATTCAGTAACTGATAGCTGATGTAACGATTGTCTTGTTGCGCTGTCCAGAAGGGCATCTTGAGACCTTGGGTGGTATTAGAACCAGAGTGCTCTTCGGCCAGATAATCTGCCCATACTTGATTGTCTGTCGGGATGCGCATTCCCTCGCTGAAAGGAAGAAAGAGTGTTTTGGTTTGCTCTTGAGGCAAATCAAACCAGCTTAACGTGAGCGGCTGGTTGCGTTTAATCGCTGGCTTGTTCGGGGCAGCGAAGCTTATAGTTAACGCTTCCTTAACCAGCTTGGTCGATACACGAATGCCACTTGGCTGAAGCGTCCAATGGGCTTCCGTTTTCGAAACTGACACCAAATCAGATGCCACCTGAGCGTGTTGATTCACTTTCATCGCTTGGCTGTTAACAATGAGATCATTCCAGCTAATTTCTAGGTCCTGCGGTGAAATAGAAATCTGATTGTTTTTGTCACTAAGCGCGATGGATTGAGCTTGAGCACTGGTTGCTAATACCAACAAAGGCAATGCAGCATATCGCGTTAAAGAACTGGCTTGAAAAAGCATGATGGATTCCTTGAAAAACTAAGGGGGCCATTACAGCTGAGGCGACTTCAATGATTGTCACCCAATTGTCTCTATTCAAACCCATTCGTGGATTTAGGGAGCAAAAGGAATGGCGATGCGCTGATTATACTCAATCTTTAATCCTTGTTGGTACTCAAACACAGACACGGTCGCGCTCAGGTGTTTGGCGCCGTCGGGAATCTGCGTCGAATGAGGAACAGGAGCAACAAGCGATGAAATCGGTTTCTTCGTTCCCAACATCACATATTGGCTGTCAAACCATTGCCATGTAGCAGTGGGCTTGGCGCAGCTGTTTTCGGTTACTGGTGGGGTTAAATGTATCTGTTGCATCGAATTGTCTAGGCGGATCCAGTTTTGATTCTCTGGCATGGCCACTAGCAAGGGGTAAAGAGTGTTCCCCAACTTGAGCTGATACAGGCCGGAGACGGGTTCGATCAGCAACTCGTCGGTTTCAATTTCCTGATAGTCATTTTGTTGAGACAGCTTGCCGCTTAACAGGCGCTTGGCTGACGGGGCAATCAGCTCAATAGTTAAGTCATTCTGAGTGTTTTCAGCCGAAATTTTGATTTGAAAACCTTGTGAAGACAGGCCTGAACGGCGTACAAAGCTGACGCTTAGATCCGCGGGTAGCGATGAAGAGTTAGCCACAAGTCGCTGGCCACACTGAGACTGGTTCAAAATCTCTTGTTTGACCGGTAACCAATATTGACGATCGATATCTTGCTGGTTAAGGGCCAGATGCAATTCCTGCCAGGCCAATTGAGGCTGATTGTTAAGCAGAGCTTGATAAGTGCGCGCAAGTGGCGTGTCTTCAAACCAAGTTGCCTGGGTGGAGAGTGGAAAGATGAGACAAGCAAGTGTACTCAAGAGCCGACGTTTCATAGCGCCTCCTCATTGAGACGATAGCCGACCCCTCGATGTGTTTCGATGTTAAGGACTGGAAGCTTCTGTCTCAGTCTCAAAATATGGTTGTCTATCGTTCTCGTACTCGGGAAGGCTTGATAGCCCCATACCTTGTTAAGCAGTTCATCACGGTGGAACACTCTTCCCTGATTTTGAATCAACAGCACCAGTAACTGAAACTCCTTGGGTTTTAACGTTACAAGTTGATCGTTGAACATAGCTTCACGCTTGGCTAGATGGATCTCAATTCCGTCATAACAGAGAGAGCTTGCCCCTAACGGCCTGAGCTGGCTAACTACTCTGGCAAGCAATTCATCATGGGAAAATGGCTTAGTGACATAATCTTTGGCACCAGCCATCAAGCCTTCCACTTTTTGCTCGGTGTCGATTTTGGCGGTCAGGATGATGACAGGTACGGCCTTGAGAAGTAGCCAGTGTGGTAAATGTTTCAGGCTGTCTCCATCGCTCAGTTGCCGATCAAGGATAACCAGATCTGCCTTAAACCAGAGTGGTTCTACTTTTCTGGCTTCTTGTACCCAGAGGCATTGGTAGCCATTGGATTCAAATAGAGAAACTAACCCCAGCCCAAGTAGTTTGTCGTCTTCGATTAGCAATACGCTCTTCATAGCGGTAGCTCCAAAATACAGCGAGTTGGACGGCGTCGTACAATCAACTTACCTCCCATGAGTTTCATTAAATGCTCGACAATGCTCAAGCCTATTCCCATGTTTTCGTGGTTTGTTTTCCCTTGGAACTTAGTGAAAAATTGAGCCATGACGGAAGGAAAGTCGCCTTGATCTGTTACTTCAATGACGAGCTCATTGGTGAGAGTGGCACGAATTTCAATCTTGCCATGCCCGTGCTGTTTGGCATTTTTAATCAAGTTATCCAAACAAATCGACAGCCAGTAAAAGGGCAAAGTGAGTTCTCTATCTTGATTGAGCTGGTAACTAAGACCGTGTTTTTCACAGGTGTGTTCCAGCCATTCATCCAGCGAAGCCATCTGTTTGAGCAACTGCTGAGAGCGCTGCGTACTGAGGTAGATCTTACTGTTTTCAGTCAGCTGAGAAAGCCGTTGATGATCAGACATTAATCGCCACACGGCGTCTTGAGTGTCGTGTGGTAAGCGATCAAACTGACTGCGGAACATTTCCACGGTTAAGCCTAGGCTAGTGATCGGTGTGCGCAGTTCATGGGTCAACAACTGTAATATGAAGCGTTTCTCACGGCTTTGCTGGCGTCTCGTGTACAGGGTTTTGACCGTCATAAAGAGAATCAAAATCGACAAACCTGCGACAAATAAACGTAATGCGAGCACGTTCTCAGCAACATCACTGATGCAAAGGTTGCTGTAGCGGAAGGTGCAATTTGGGCCTGATAGTGTGATGTCCAATTGCTTTGCAACAGGCTGCCAAGTCTCAGCGGTCACGGCTTTCCAGCCTTGTTCGCCACTTAGCCATAGCGTGTCTTTTTCCATCCATGCACGGTATCCGTTCAATAGGGCTTCACGTCCTTCATTGGACAGAGCGGATAATGTCGCATGCAAAGGGTGTTGCGGGTTGTTGATGGTTAAATAGCGACGTATCGTTTGGCTAGGTTGGGAGTTAGGATGATGATCCAGATAGCGGTCCGCAAAGCTCCCACCAGCTGGGTGCAACAGCGTGTGCGTCTGAAACCAATCATCGCTGAGCAACTGATCATTGCACATTGCTAGTTCAAACTCGATGGCGTCATTAAGGTTAGCGCTGTGCTGAGCATTTTTCTGACAGGTCTGAGATACTTGATAAACTTGCTCGATCTCTTGCCAATGGTATTGTTTGAAATTGGGGTAGCGAGCCTGCTGTTTGAGTAATTCAGTCGGGTACTGGCTGAGCTGCTGCTGGGTGATTTTGAGCGCCATAGCCTGCCAATTTTGCTGATAAAGCGATTGCCATTTCTCTTGTAGACTCTGCGCCTGTGCAGCTAGAGGAAACAGAAACAAAAAGCACGCAGCCAACTTACCTAAAGGCATCAATTTACTCATTCAACATAGGGTTCACTGAGATTTTAGCGGCTTTTGGCCTTGCTTTGTAACCTGTATGTCAACATTAGTCCGCTGAGAAGTTTCGTTGCCTAGCTTAACAAAGGTTAATGATTATTGATGAGGCGAATATTATTTTGGCTCGTACTAATTGTAAGGAGAAATGCAATGTTAGAGTGGCGAGTAAAGAAGTTTGCCGAATTATCTGTGAATGAACTGTATGATTTTCTGCGTCTTCGAGTTGATATCTTTATTGTTGAACAACAAGCGCCCTACAGTGACTTAGATGGAAAAGATACTCACCCTGAAACACGACATGTGATGGGCTATGAAGGCGAAAAACTGGTTGCGTACAGTCGGTTGATGCCACAAGGGTTAGGTTACCCCGAAGAGGTGCTAGAACTAATTGATACAAGCTCCAATGACGTCAGTATCGGACGGGTGATCGTTGCGCAAAGTCACCGAGGCCGTCAAATTGGTCATGATCTGATGAAGCTGAGCTTCAATACCGTTCGAGAGATATATACTAGCAGCGCCATTTTCATCTCATCGCAGGAACATTTGAAAGACTACTATGGCGCGTACGGATTTGAAGTGATCACGGATCGTTACTACGAAGACGGATGCACAATGCTGGGCTTGAGATACACACCCTGAATTGAAGGCGGTGTAAACCGCCTAAAAGTATCAGTCCCAGTTGAGAATGGTCCAGTTTGGACGGTCAGCGATCGCTTTTAAGCGAGGGCAAGGGTTGACTAAGTATGCATAGTCAGCGTGTTCACATAATGGCAGATCATTGATTGAATCAGTGTAAAAGTGGATCTCTGAGTAAGTTTCGTTGCTGGAACTGAGCCACTGTTTTAGTCTAGTCACCTTACCTTCTCGATAGCTTGGAACACCAGACACTTTTGCCGTGTAGCGATTATCTTCAGTGATTAAATCGATCCCCATGGATTGACCTACGCCCAGCCGCTGTGCCACTGCTTCGACAATAAAAGTCACGGTCGCGGAGATAATCAGAGTGTCGACGCCTTGTTGATTGAGCTGTTCTAGCAGCGGGATAGATTGGCGAAATTGCTTTGGTGCAATCCATTTATCCACGCATTCGTTTACCAACTTTTGGACGTCCTCTAGAGCGAGGTGAGCAATAGGGGCCATGGCGAACTTAAGGTAATCATCCATGTCTAGCTTTCCCTGAGAATACAATGTCATCAGACGCTGATCTTCTGTGAGGAAATTTGCATCGTCGACAATACCTTTCTCGACCAAAAACTCATTCCAAATCATCGCACTATCGGCATTGATTAGTGTTTCATCTAGGTCGAATACGTACAAAGGTTTGGTCATGGAGTGTCTCTCAGTGATGTTGTTTGAGCCGAAGGGCAGGTTAACGGGTAATTATGACAGTTTATTTTCACTCAGAGCGCTTTTTAATTAGTCGGTCGTGTCAGAAGCAGACACTTGATTTTCTACACTGATGAGTTTCTGGTATTCACCCGATTGAATCAATTGTAGGATGCCTAAACTGAGAGCTTCACTAAGGCGTTCACTACGCTCATGATCGTGCTTAGAGAACATGGTGTACATGTCGTTTTCCATAATTGGCTTGGGGTGAATCCGGAGTTTGTTTATCTGTATCGCAGAAAGTATTGTGCCCATTATGTAGTAACCGCGTTCGACCGCCGCTGGGTACGCGTCTATGCGCTGTTTTCCAAGCTTAATAAAATTGCTTTGGTCTTCATTGGCAACCTCGACTTTTACGCCCTGTGACTGGAGTAATCGCGTTACTTCATACGCTTGTGTGGCACCAATATGATAGTTGTTTAAGTCTAAAGGTTTTTGCCAATCAAAGTTGCTGTCGACATGGTAGAAAAAGACAATTTTCTGTGTGAAGAGAGACTCAGAAAAGATGAAAAGGGACTCACGCTCATCGTTTTTAAACCAAGGAAATGTTCCGTCATATCTGCCCGATTCCACGTAACGGTAGGCTCGGCTCCAAGGGTGATAGTCGATAGTGACACGATAACCTTGCGTTTCGTAAGCGGCGATGACGAGATCTTCGGCAATTTTATAGTTTGGATTATTCAGGCTGCTGGTATACGGCTCCCAGTCGCCAACAACCAATCTTACGACTTTGTCACTGCTTTGGGCGACAGATAGCGATGAGCACACGAACAACAAAATTATCGCAAAAATCCTACTCATAGCCCGTCCCTTGATCACATCTACCTTCAAATTTAGATGATAATTCGATTAATAAGTAGTCTGGCTCATGAAGATTAACTAATTGTGAACGGCTCTATCTCATCCTTTCGTTTGGTCTCATCCAGGCGCTTCAATGCTTCAAATCTCGCATTAGGAGCGCGAACTTGGTACATCCAAGTTATTGCCATTGGCGACTTTGGCTTTGTTCTGGGCACTCTGATAAGCCGGGACGTAATCAATTAATGCTTCTTCTATTTCTTTAGGCTTAACGGGTTTAGAAAGGAAACCATTCATACCGATTTCAAAACAGCGCTCACGATCTTCTTTAACTACGTTGGCTGTGACAGCAATGATAGGTACGTAGGCAGCCCAACCTTCAAGCTGGCGAATTTTCTGTGTCGCTTCGTAGCCGTCCATGACTGGCATATGGCAGTCCATCAAGATGGCATCCACTTCATTGTGTTGGCAATATTCCAACGCTTCGGCGCCGTTGTTCGCGATATCTACCTCTAAACCAAGCAAATTGAGCATGACTTGAATCACCTGCTGGTTCACGCGCGTATCTTCAACAACCAGCACTTTAAGGCCTGTTTTGTATTTCGGTGACAACTTCTTCATCTGGGTGCCAGAAGAGGCCGGAAACTCAACCAGATTCGGTGACGATTGGGCAATGCCGCCTATGGCCGTTGATGCACTGTCGATGGGGATAGAAAAGTAAAAGCTGCTGCCAAGGTCAATTTCACTGGTCACTTGGAGCTTGCCACCCATCAATTCAACGATTTTCTGGCTGATCGCCAGCCCCAGTCCCGTCCCTCCGTACTGTCGGGTTGTACTGCCATCAGCTTGCTGAAACTTGTCAAAGATTGAGTCGAGTTTGTCTTTGGCGATACCAATACCGGTATCTTTAACTTCAAACTGAAGTTGTTTACCCGTATCGTTTTCCAACAGCTTGATGTTGAGCTCAACATATCCGCGGTGGGTGAACTTAAGGGCGTTACCTATGAGGTTGTTGATGACCTGTTTTAACCTGACAGAATCGGCTTTGATTTTCTGAGGGACAGCAGGGTCGATATTGCAGTCAAAGAATAGTTCTTGCTGTTTGGCGCGGATGCTGTATTCGTTGGCTTGCTGCTGGATGAGCGATTTGAGATCAAACTGGGTCGGGTCTAATTCGAAGTGACCCGCTTCAATTTTAGAAAAGTCGAGGATGTCATTGATAATATCGAGCAAGGTATGGGATGACGTCAGCAAAATATCGACGTAATTGCGCTGAACTTCATTCGGCTTGGTTTCTTTAAGTAGTTCGGCAACACCGACAATCCCATTCATTGGGGTGCGAATTTCGTGGCTCATGTTGGCCAGGAATTCACTCTTCTTAACATTCGCTATTTCTGCCTTTTCTTTCGATTCAATGATTTGCTGATAATTGATCTGCAGCTGTTCTACGCAATCATTATATTTGTCTGTCAGCAGGCTGATCTCATCGTGAAACAATCGTTTTGGCGTAGCCAGTTTGCTGGGGGTCGGGCCATTGTGGAAATCGGCCATCGCAGCTGAAAGGTGAGAAATGGGTTTTAAGATCAATTTCATTGTTATCCATAACAGGCAGGCAACAATGAGGAAGGTCTGAATAAAGGTCATCATCAGCAGGAACAAGAACTTTTGCCACAGTGCGTGATAGACGGGAGCCAAATCGGTTTCAATATGCAATTGCCCGAGCGTAAAGCTCTTGTTGCCGAGTTGGTAGGTTAAATCCCAGACGTTAGTGATCTTTTTACCCGGGCTCTCTTTTCCCAATTGGATAAGGGTACTTTTGCTGTCGATAATGGTTAATCGATCGACCGAAGGTAACTGGAAGATACCCGCCGCTTGGGTCTTGAGCTGTTTTTGATCTTCGATCCATAGGCTATTTTTCAGGCTCGTGACGTAGCTGTCTTCGATCTGAAGCATTTGTTTTTCTAAGCTGTTCCGTTCCGCTTGGTAATCAACGAAGAAGTTTACTCCCGCCATCACGACTGCCAGAACGATACTCACGAGGAGAGTGACAATGACAAGCTGCTTGTCGATGCCAAGTTGACGTTGTTTTTTCATAGCAAGTTATTATGTGTTTAATTGCTTACTAATAGCCTAGTATTAATTGTGGTTTTAGGAAAACCGATATTCAGGATGAAAGAGCAAGGAGTCGCGATGAAACTGCAATGGATACCGCTAATTGCTGGTTTGGCTTGGTTTTTTTCTGCGATAAGCTGGGCAGAGAAAGAGATCAATTATTATGTGATTGCTAATCAGGCGCAGCCCTTTCAAATCGAAGAGCACGGAGAGAAACATTCAGGCATAGTCACGGATATCGTCAAAGAGATATTCAATGATTCAGAGGCATATACTCTTCATTACCATACCTACCCCTTTAAGCGCATGATTTCTATTCTTGAAGCGGGCGGAGAGCCTAACTGGATTACTTATGGCAGCCCTAACTGGGGAAATGTGCAGTCGGAAAACTTGTCTGAGCAGCCGATTTACACTGTTAAGCACGCTTTGGTGACCAGCGAAAAGGTATCGTTTAAGTTTGAAGATATGAGCTCACTCGCCAATAAAGGAGTTGTGTTGTTGCTTGGTTTTGACTACCCGGAATTGACGCCATACATAGAGCAGGGCAGTGTAGAAGAGATCCGAGTTAACGATTACAGTGCGGCTTTTCGCGTGCTCAACAAACTCCCCGGTGACACGGCATTTGTTGAGATGGAATCAAGAGTGAAATATTACCTCAATCACCTAAGTTACGAGCAAGATGCCTTCCACATACAGGCTTTCAGTCAAGTCATTCCTGACTATTCCATTTATCTTGCTTTCTCAAGCCAAATGGATGAAGACGTTCAGGCCTACATCAACGCTCGACTTAAAGAGCTTCGCCAGTCAGGAAAACTGGACGAAATAATAAAAACCTATATTTAACCAGAGATGGTACATACTTAAATAAAGCTCCACTTTAAAAGGACTTACAGTGAGGCGTTGGAAAATCTGGTTGATTGTTTACAGCCCGGCGTTGATATGGGCAGGGTTGTCTTTGAAAGAAGCCACGTGGTGGATAGAAAATCTCGTCGCTTACCCAAGTCTGTTTCTGATCGTCTATATGATACTCGCGCTGATTTTTGCCTTAAGGCTAAAATGGGCTCCAAGTGCAATATGTATTGTGTTGGCCGGGGCGTTTGCGTTGATGGCGCCAAAGTCCAATCAAAATTTGGTGGCTCGCTGTGCGAATTCTGTTTCGGTGGTGCAGTTCAACCTCTACTACGAGAACCCTGATGTAAATGCGTTTATCAATTACTTGCTTACCAAGCCTGCTGACTTAGTTGTGATGCAAGAAGTCGCTCCAGAAATTGGTGAAAGACTGAAAATGCTCAATGATATTTACCCCTATTTCTATGGCGGCCAGAAAGGTGTGGGCTATCCCTCAAGCCAGATGATTCTGAGTGTTTCTCCGTTAAAAAATATGTCGGTGTTTATGACGCCGGATGAACAAAATATTATTCGTGGAACCTGGTATCCCCACAATCAAAGCGCGATGACACTCATTGTAGCGCATCCGACTTCACCAAGGACCAAAGAGTTGTGGTACAGGAGAAATGCACTAATTAGAACCATAGAGTCGCTGATTGAAATGTACCCCAGCGATGAAGTCATGGTCTTGGGGGACTTTAATCTTTCTGCGGCCAGTTTACGTTTTGCCAAGCTCTTCCCTACTTTCCAGAAGGCCCCAGTAGCCAGCTGGCCCAATTGGTCTGAAGCGTTTAATACGCCTCCGGTTTCCATGATCGCCATTGACCATCTGTGGCTGCAATCAGTGAATGCAGGCAGAAAGATCTGCCAGCGTCATAGCTCGCCTAACCCTACTGGTTCAGACCATTTTCTGGTCAAAACTGAGATTGGTTATTGATTCTTATTCTCAATCCTTGTGCGATGATTTTAGCTAGGTTACTCTCCAAATAATTTATTCAGTCTATGGATGGTGACTATGGCAAATCTGGCGATTACGGAAATTAAATCCTTTGTTCCCAGCAAAGACTTTGAAGTTTCGCAGCGTTTTTATCAGGCGTTGGGTTTTGAGCTGGCTTCAGTCTTTGGTGATGTTGCTTACATGCGAAAAGATCACACCGCTTTCCTGCTGCAAAACTACTATCAAGTTGAACACGCAGAAAACACGATGATGCATTTGCTGGTGGAGGATGCGATGGGTTGGCTGGAGCATGTTAAGGCGTCCGGTGTCGAAAAGGACTTTGAGTGCAAAGTGACCGAGTTGATTGAACAGCCGTGGGGCATGCTGGAGTTTTGTCTGATTGATCCTTCTGGCGTGCTGTGGCGAATCGCGCAAAATATCCGTTAATGTAATAACGCCCCTCATCATCGAGGGGCGTTTGCTTTTAATCCAACGATTTCTTGAACCTCGTTGAGGCGATCAATAGACCAATCACAGTAAAGCAGGCGAGCCACAATGTATCGTGCCACATACCACTAAGATCTGAGCCGCGAAGCACAATACCGCGAATTAAGCGCATGAAGTGTGTGGCGGGTAAAGCCTCAGAAATCCATTGAGCCGCATTGGGCATCGCTTCATACGGGAACATAAAGCCAGACAATAGTATCGAAGGCAGCAAGATAAAGACCGTCATCTGCATGGCCTGTAGCTGTGTTGATGCTATGGTCGAGATCACCAAGCCAAGTGTCAGGCTGGCGGAGATAAACAATAGCGTTCCTAGAAGGATCTGGCTTATGGCTCCGTTAATCGGCACACCAAAGATAAGGTGACCTAATCCCAGAATAATGAACACCTGAATCAGGCCGACAAAAATATATGGGACGATTTTGGCGACCATCAATTCGAAAGAGTGGATGGGGGTTGTGATTAGCAGCTCCAGATTGCCACGTTCCCGTTCTCTTACAATCGCTGCGCTGGTAAACAGAATCATCGTCATTGTCAGAATAACGCCAAGTAAACCCGGTACGATATTTACCGCAGAACGACGACTTGGGTTGTAGAACAAAGCGACTTCAAAGGTTTTTTGTTGTTCAGGGCGGATATCAAAATCAAAGTCCGTTAATGGCATATTCTGCAATGCCAGAATCGCTGAACTGATCATGGTATCGGAACCATCAACCACCCATTGCCCCAGCACTCGACCTTGGGTCATTCGTTGCGTCAGATCAGACGGAATGATTAGAGCAGCACGTATTTCACCGTTCTGAATCGCTTGTTCTGCCTGTTCCGCGGTTGGGTAAGTGGCTTTGACGTCAACCACCTGAGTGACCTTGATCGACTCCGTGATGACGCGCCCGGCGGTGCTCTGACTTTGGTCTACAACACCGATAGGAATATTGCGTACATCGGTGTTAATCGCAAAACCGAATAGCAGCAGCTGAATCAGGGGAATCATCACGACCATGCCAAAGGTGATGCGGTCACGGGAAAGCTGACGGATTTCTTTAAACATGATCGCCTTCATGCGAGCGATAGACTGGATCATTGTCTTCCTTCTCCCGTGACGGTGACAAACACATCTTCTAGGCTCGGTCTGGCTAGATTCATTTCCGCTTCGATGAGTTCAGGAAACTGCTCGCGCAACCATGCAATCGGATCTTGGATATGTTGATGAATCAAAACCCGAAGGCGAATGCCTAATTGCGCGGCAGAGCGCACTTCCTCTCTGGCAAGAAGAGATTCCTTCAGTGCCCGCAAATTGTCTGCTTTGACTTCAACAATATTGACACCCATATCGGCCATTAACTGTTCTGGCTCGCCATCGGCACGAATTCTTCCCGCCTCCATGATGGCCAGTCTGTGGCAACGTTCTGCTTCATCCATGTAGTGGGTTGTAACCAGAATCGTAGTGCCTTGGTCAGACAAATCAAAAAGTTGTTCCCAGAATTCGCGGCGGTTTTCAGGGTCAACGGCTGAAGTCGGTTCGTCAAGAAACAAGAGTTCAGGTTGATGCATAGTAGCGGCTGCGAGAGAAAGGCGCTGCTTCTGGCCTCCACTCATCCCACCGACACGTTGTTTTCGTCGCTGGTCTAAGCCATAGGTTTTCAGCTGTTCATTGATACGTTGTTTGAGGTGCTTTGACCCCATCCCAAATATTTGACCGATAAACTCTAAGTTTTCCTCTACGGTTAAGTCGTCATAAAGGGAGAACTTCTGCGTCATGTAGCCAATTTTGAGGCGCAGCAGTTCAGATTGGCGTGGTATTTCCAACCCCAATACATCGACGTCACCTTCACTTGGGCTTAGCAAACCCGTCAGCACACGGATGGTGGTGGACTTCCCACAGCCGTTAGGTCCAAGAAAGCCGTAAATACTGCCCTTAGGTACATTGAGCGTGATGTCGTCGATGGCGGTGAAATCTCCAAACCTTTTTACCACATTTTCCGCTTTAATCGCATATTCCATTGGCACTACTCTCCAGACAAGTCGATTTGTGCCGGGATGCCAGATGGTAGTCGCTGTGCCGAGGACTCAAGGTCAACTTCCGCCAGATACATCAAGCGAGAACGCTCGTCTTCGGTGAGAGCATAATAGGGCGTAAATGAGGGCTCGCTGGCAACCCAACGAACTGTCCCAGAGATTGGATTTTCAACGCCGTCTACAGTAACGGAAACTGATTTACCCGGAACGAAATCAACGCGATGGCTGGCAGGCACATAGACTCGCGCATACGGGACACGGCTAGCCTGTATGACGGCGACCACGCCATTGACGGGAACGCGTTCGCCCAAATTGTAAGGCAAGTTATCCAGCACCCCATCACGGGTCGCGGTAATGGTGAGCTCGCTAAGCTTCTGTTGCTGGAGAGTCACATCAGCAACAGAAGCCGCGAGCTCGGCTTTCGCTTGTTCGATATCTTCAAGGCGTGAACCAGCTGTCAGCTTGCTAAATTCTTCGTTGGCTGAGTCCAGTTCGGCTTGCGCGGAGTCGCGTGTGGCAAGTGCCGTATCTTGTTCTGATTGGCTGATCAGCCGCTTTTCAACCAATTCCGCTTTTCGGGTGTAATTCTTCTGAGCCTCTGTTAACTGAGCTTCAGCACGTTTAACACGAGCTTGGGAAGCGGCAATGTCTTCTGGGCGTTCACCATTGGTCAGTTTGAGTAGGTAAGCTTCTGCTTTGGATTGTTCAGCAACGGCACGTGCGAGTACAGCTTCTTGGCTGGTGGTATCAAGCTGCACCAACACTTCGCCTTGCTTTACTTGTGAGCCTTCTGTCGCGGGTAACGCACGGATGATTTCGTTGGCTGTAGCAGTGAAAGTGACACGGTCTCTCTCCAGCGTACCAAGTGCTTGGGATGAGTCATCTTGTGTACAGGCCGTTAACAGCGAAATCAGAACAGATCCGATCAAGAACCGTTTCATAAAGTACTCCAAATTAGCAAGTTAAGGGGAGGTGTCGCTAAGCGGAGCGATACCATTGATTGTGTAAATAGGATATATTCTCGCTTAACTATAGATACAGAAACTTAATTCATACAAAATTAATCTAGTGATTAATTTGTCATGGTTTCTTCTTTTTCTTCATACAGTTACTACAGAGGTTGAAATGGACTTTGAGCAAATGAGTGAGCAAGCTCTTTGGGACCTAGCCAATCCACTCATGGATAATTTAATGCAGGCATCGACGGAGATAAATCATGCGAAACATGTGCAGGATTTTACCCCGCGCTTGCGCGATATCGTAAAGCCCGATTATTTCGAGCGTGTTGTGAAACAGTATCAGTCACAAAAAGGCGTGTTCGCTGACCGAGAGCCGGTGGCACTGTTCAAGCGCCCTGACTCAGCCGCTTTCGTCTGGAAGCAAGGTTTCAGTCGAGTTGAAGGAGATTATGTCGCGGAAATGGTCTTGGTTTATCGTGAAGGGAAGATCATGGTGGATCATGTGATGGTGTTTTAACCGAACTCTGACGGCTATAGGCATTGTGGTCCCTCAGATAAGGCTTTAGAATTGCGCCTCCACTAACATAAGCGCATGTTTGAGGAACTATGAACAATGCCCAAGCAATAGTGGCGCATCAGGCGAAGCACACGGTATCACCTAAGCGTGAAATTGTACTTCGCGAGATGTTGTCACTGGCAAAAATGGCATCAATGATTGCTGTCCCATTTTTGCTTATTACTCTGGCTTGGATCTAAACCAGAGCACACAGCACAAGGATGTGTGCTATCGGGTTTATTCTGCAACACCACCTTGAGTCAGCTTCGCCGGATCTAGCAAACGCTCTAGCGTTGCGCGATCAAGGTCCGTTTCTTCTTCTGCCACGTCAATAATGGCACGTCCTTGTTTGTATGCCTTCTTAGCCACTTCAGCTGCTTTCAAATAGCCAATAACAGGGTTGAGCGCCGTCACCAGAATTGGGTTTTTAGCTAATGCGACTTGAAGGTTGTCTTCACGGACGTTGAAGGTCGCGACCGCTTTGTCTGCCAGAGCCATTGCGCTGTTGGCCAACAATTCGATGCTTTCTAGTACATTGTGAGCGATCACAGGCAGCATGACGTTAAGCTGGAAGTTACCAGACTGACCGCCTACGGTGATGGTAGTGTCGTTGCCGATGACTTGTGCGGCTGCCATGGCTGCGGCCTCAGGGATCACTGGGTTTACTTTGCCAGGCATAATAGAAGAGCCTGGTTGTAGTCCTTGAAGTTCAATCTCACCCAAGCCAGCAAGCGGGCCTGAATTCATCCAGCGTAGATCGTTAGAAATTTTCATGATGGCAACGGCAGCCGTTTTGAGCTGACCAGAAAGAGCGACCAAGGCATCCTGACTGCTTAGGTTGTAGAAGAAATTTTCGCTAGAGGTGAACTGTAGGCGTGTTGCCTGAGAGAGGTTATCAGCAAAGGCTTTAGCAAATCTTGGGTCAGCATTGATGCCAGTGCCCACAGCGGTCCCACCTTGGGCCAGAGCTTTAACGCCAATCAAGCTTTGTTCAATCCCTTGTTTCGCTTGCTCAAGCTGGAACTGCCAGCCGCCAAGCTCTTGATCGAATGTGATTGGCATAGCGTCCATCAGGTGCGTTCTGCCTGTTTTCACAACATGGCCGATTTCATTGCGCTTACTCTTTAGCGTCTCAATAAAATGATTTAACGCTGGGATAAGCTGTTTTTCGGCAGTTAGGACTGCGCTGACCTGAATCGCTGTTGGGACGACGTCGTTACTGCTTTGACCCATGTTGACATGGTCGTTAGGGTTCACGTCACCGCCTAGAATATCACTGGCTAAAGTTGCAATCACTTCATTAGCATTCATGTTCGAACTGGTGCCAGAGCCCGTTTGAAAAACGTCAATCGGGAAGTGTTCTAAGTGCTGACCATCAATAATGGTTTGCGCTGCGTCGGCTATCGCATTCGCAATATCACCTTCCATCAGACCCAGTTGAGCATTCGTTAAAGCGGCTGTTTGCTTCACGTATGCCAGCGCCTGAATAAACGCGGTTGGCATCGTATGTTTGCTGAAATGAAAGTTGTCCACTGCGCGTTGTGTTTGTGCTTGATACAGAGCGTTCGCGGGTACTTTCACTTCCCCCATGCTGTCTTTTTCAACACGGAATGTTTGCGGGGCAGAAGATTGAGTCATTGGTGATCCTTTTGAATTTAATCGTGCGGCGCCTGGATACGCTGCAATTGTTGTTGTAGGTTTAAAAACTTAATGTCGCCATCTTCCCACTGGTAGTAGTAGCGCTTTAAGCATAGTAGGGGAGTATGAATAGCGTCGAGGCAAACCCGTCGGAACGTACGACTTCTCACCGGATCCTGAATGGCTTCAATCAAATGAAAATAAACCTGACGTAGGTAAAGTTCACACAGCAGTGGGTTCTCATTCTCGGTACCTTGTTCATAGAACGAAGACAAGGTCATCGCCCAATGAATGTAATCGTGAATGATATCGGGCTCGAACCCACAGGGTGTGTAACGTTCAACAAATCTGTCTTGTGCTTTAAAGAAAGCATTATAAAGCGGCTTCTGGCTATCCATACTGACCTCAAACTTTTTGTAATGATAATTATTATCGTTTTCAATAATCGAATCAACCCTGTTTGATGTATGGATGTCAGACAGTGCGCTGGCGCACAATCAGGTGCTGTTTTCTTCTGATAATGGCGGCGACTATTGAGGCGCTTCAAGATAAGAGCAGCGCTGTAAAGAATAAACCGACGCCATAGGCGGAGTGGGTGAACAGACTTAATGTTCTCGCCAGCCACGGCTTTGGCTTTTTGCTTGCAGCGATGCCAAACCCAAGGCAAGGCTGAATAATGAAGTAAGGGAAGGCTAGGGTTACCAGGCCAGTAAGCCAAGCTTTTGCAACCGTTGGAGAGGTAAGCCACGTTTCTCCAGCCCAATAAACATGTCCGATTGCGAATATCACCCCGATGAGATAGTGCAGCAGCCAGCCAAGGGCGTTTTCTCCCCAAACCGATGGAGTGTTCATAATGGTCTGATGCATCCATTTCCCTTTTGGAATCCAAACTACCCACCTCGCCACTAATCCGTAGTTTAGAGGCGGAATGCCCAGAATTCGTTTCTGTATGATTCCCCATAAGTCCATGATGATGGTTGCGCCGATTCCGATCAGAGTAGCCTGAAGCAAGATATGAGTTTCCATTTGAATATCCTCGTTGTAATCGCTGATGGTTTTGATAGATTGCAACTAGGCTACAACTTGAAGTCGACTTTAAGTCAAGGATGATTACCATGGATATCGCAGATGTGTCTCGTCGGTCTGGGCTCAAGCCTTCTACACTCAGGTACTATGAGAAACTTGGTCTGATTCGTTCAATTGGCCGGAATGGCTTACGAAGACAATATGCCCCAAGCGTACTGAACAAGCTCAATATCATCTGTCTGGGTCGCTTAGCAGGCTTATCGCTTGTTGAGATATCAGCCATGTTTGATGACAAGGATGAACTGGCGATAGACAGGGCTCTACTCACGAAGAAAACGCATGAAATCGATGCTCAGATTAAAAGACTGCAAGCGGTGCGGGATAGTCTCAACCACGTTGCAAATTGTCCGGAACCGTCACATCTGGACTGCCCTTCATTTCAGAAAATGATGAAGTCGGTGAAACATTACCTGTGACGGTTAACGTCATCTTGGCTTGTATAACGGGCTTATCAGTCAGCAGATTGCCATAGATAGGCTTACACTAAACACTAGGTCAACAGACCCTAATTAGAACCAATAAGGTCGCACTTTGCTAACGGACAAAAGACTCACATTTGCCACCGCCAATTTGTTCAATTTCATCGAACCACCCGGTGCATTTTATGACTTTGAAAATATCTATGACGCTGACGCGTGGGAAGCCAAATGCCAATGGACAAGAAATGCCATTCAGAGCCTCGATGCAGACATTATTGGAGTTCAGGAAGTATTTAGTCTCGATGCTGCCCGCCAGTTATTCGAAGAGATGGGGTACTCGTATTTTGCCAGCGTGGATAGCCCGAACATAGAAAGTGATTACATCTATTCTCATCCCGTTGTGGCTCTGGCTTCTAAATACCCGATCTCGCATGTTGAAGCGGTCACGTTACCTGCATCATCGCTAGCAGGCTATTCAATCCCGCTGCCAGAGTTTAGCCGTCAGCCCGTCTTTGCTGTGGTAGAAGTACCAGATATTGGTGAAGTCGCTGTTTATGTTAGCCACCTCAAATCTCAGAGAGCCACCGAAGCGATAGAAGAAGGTGAAGGACACCCGCTGGTGGGTCAATGGCTTTCAAGTCAGCAAAGAGGATGGGAGGCGGTGATGCTGAGATTAGCGATGGAACAACAATACGCGAAGCACCCGATTCCGACTGTTCTGATGGGGGACATGAATCAGCCGATCAGCAGTGACATCACAGGTTTACTGACCAAAGTTATCGAAGGCGAATCTGGCCTTATGCTGCGAGACAGCTGGGACATTTTCGCTTTAAAACAGCCAGAGATAGAGCGTCCGCCCACACACTATCATTTTGCGAAAGGCAACGTGCTTGACTACATCTTACTGTCGCAGGAGTTTCAGCCCGACTCGCAGTACTCAATGGCCGATGTGACGTCCTATTCGACGCTCGATGCTCACCTGATCAACCCAAATTTTGAACGGGACAAGCAGGCGAGTGACCACGCGTTTGTCTCGGTGACAGTTAGGTTTGTGCTGTGATGTGTTCGACACCAATTGCTAGCTAGCCATCGAATTGAAGTGAACGGCAGTGTTTTCAAACGTGCATAAAAAATCCCCTCGCAAAAATGCAGAGGGGATTGAATTCAGAACGAGTAAGAGTTACTTAGATTTTCTTTGCTGTTCTTTACGGGCAATCTTTTCTTTTCGACGTTGAGCAATCACCTGGTCAGCTTCGCCTCCAACGTGCGTTTCGCCGCGTTTATTAGCGAGTTGAACTTGCTTTTCACGCTCACGGAAGCGTGCTTTTTGCTCATCTGTATGCTTGTCGATACATTTAGGACAGCTAACGCCTTTTTCAAACGCTTCAGACTCCATGTCTTCCTGAGTAATCGGCAAACGACACGCATTACACATCTCGTAGCCACTTTTCTCCAGCTGGTGGTTTACCGCGACACGGCCATCGAATACGTAGCAATCGCCTTCCCACATGCTTTGTTCTTCAGGCACTTCTTCAAGATACTTCAGGATGCCGCCTTCTAGGTGGTACACCTCTTCGAAGCCTTTTTCCTTCATGTAAGCAGTAGACTTCTCACAACGAATACCACCCGTACAGAACATAGCGACTTTCTTGTGCTTTTCTGGATCCATGTTTTCAGCGACGTACTCAGGGAAGTCACGGAAAGTATCTGTTTTCGGGTTAACCGCATTTTTGAACGTACCAATTTCGATTTCGTAGTCATTACGAGTATCGACAACGAAAACTTCTGGATCTGAGATCAGCTCATTCCACTCGTCTGGCTTCACGTAAGTACCAACGACATGGCGAGGATCGATGCCTTCTACACCGAGAGTCACAATCTCTTTTTTCAGCTTAACCTTGGTACGATTAAATGGTTGGTTTGCGTCGAATGACTCTTTATAAACGATATCCGCAAGGCGAGAATCCTGCTTGAACCAGGCGAGAAGAGTGTCGATACCTTCACGGCTAGAAGCGACCGTACCATTGATGCCTTCGTTAGCCAGCAAGAGCGTGCCACGGATTTCATGTTGTTCCATCAGCGCTTTTAGCGGCTCACGAAGTTCCACATAATCTTCAAGACGCACAAACTTATAGAGTGCGCATACTACGTAATCTGTCATGTTTTTTCCTTTTAGCGAACTGGAGCGTAAATCCAGAGCTTTGTGTTAAATCGGGCGAAGTATAGCGGAGAGCGCTGGCGACAAATACAGACAGTTTTTAGGGTTAAATACTCGACGCTTACACCGTTTATACCGAATGAGTCTCTAGCCGGCTGAAACCCTTGCATTACGTAGACACGAAGTACCACTGCTATGCGTGATGCTTTTGTTGGGGGTTAAGGTCTTACTTCGATCGTCTTTAGCACTTTTGCAGGGTTGCCACCGATGACGACATTGTCTGAGAAACTTTTCGTCACGACTGAGCCTGAAGCAACGACAACGTTATCGCCCAAGGTTACTCCGGGGTTAATTGTGGCATGGCCGCCTATCCAGCAATTGTCACCTATTGATATTGGCTTCGCGGACTCCACTCCTGAAATTCTTTCATAAGGGTCAATTGGGTGACACGCGGTGTAGATGCCAACTTGTGGTCCAATGAAGCAGTTATTACCAATCCTGACTTCGGCGCAATCGAGAATCACGCAATGAAAGTTAGCGTAGAAGTTAGCACCGACATGGATGTTCTTGCCGTAATCACAGTTAAAGCTAGGCTCTATCTTGATATCTCCTTGGATGGTGCCAAACAGCTTGTTTAAGATCTCTGCGCGTGTGTCTTCCTGATCTCTCGTTGTTTGGTTGTACTCGGCTGTTAGTGCTCTTGCTTGTGAGCGCATGTCACGAAGCTCAGGCGTGCTTGGGTCATAAGGTTTACCCGAAATCATTTTGGTTAATTCGTCCAATGTGTAATCCTCTTAATGGATGATGTATTTGTTGTCATGTTTGAAGATAAAGGTTTATCTAAACCGTTAGCTCAATTCGGTTTCCGTCCGGGTCAAAGAAGCAACTTTCGTAGTAGCCGTCCCCCGTTGTTCTTGGGCTGCTGAGGATCTCGTAACCATCTGCAACTAAACGTTGAGTCAATTGATCTACTGCCTGTTCTGAACCAAGTGAAATGGCAATATGGATAAAACCAGTGAACTGGTCATAAAGGTCATCTTTTGACTCTGGAATGCTGTCCATTTGCATCAGTTCTAGGCGGCAACCACTGCTAAAAGATAGGAAGTAAGAAGAGAAGCTCTTTTCACTGTTATGGTATTTTTGATTGGGCGTCGCGTTGAAATACTTGATGTAGAAATCTTTTAGTAACTCTAGCTGTTTGGTCCAGAGCGCAACGTGCTCAATTTTCATAATTGCATCTCAGTCGGTGTGTTTGATAGGAAATGCTAATCGTGAGCTAGGAAGGAAAAAAGAGATGATTTCTATCGGTGATTTTTCCTCATTGTTGACGATATTGATTGGGAAAAAGCGAGATGTGGCTATGGATTCGTGACACTTAACTCTGGCGGAGTTGTAGTGCAAGAAAAGAGGATGTGATTGCCGACGGCGTTTTCCTAATTAGTGGATCTTGTTGGGGCGGTGGAATGAAATAAATCCTCTCATTTTGAGTGAGAGGATTTATTGTTGTGCTTTATGGCTTAAGGTTTGAGCTTAAGTACCTTATCGATATCTTCAGCGCTGTGGCGTTCTGGAACTTGTTCCCACTCTTCGCCCCATGCGCGGTTGACGATACGACCACGCTGGACTGCTTGGCGAGCTTCAATGGCTTCAGCCCAACGCTTAAGGTGTTTATAACTATCGACATCTAAGAACTCACCTGCATCATAGGCATTTCCTAACACTAAGTTTCCGTACCAAGGCCAGATAGCGATGTCTGCAATGCTGTACTCTTCACCCGTGATAAAGGTATTGTTTGCCAGCTGTTTGTCCAACACATCCAGTTGACGTTTCGCCTCCATTGAGAAGCGATTGATTGGGTATTCAAACTTCTCTGGCGCGTAGGCGTAGAAATGTCCAAAACCACCACCTAGGTACGGCGCAGAGCCCTGAAGCCAGAACAGCCAGTTCATGACCTCTGTTTTCGCCGCGACATCTGTTGGTAGGAAATGGCCGAATTTCTCGGCGAGGTAAAGCAGAATATTACCTGATTCGAATACATTGATTGGTGTGTCACCTGAGCGGTCAACCAACGCTGGGATCTTGGAGTTTGGGTTCACCTCGACAAAGCCAGAACCAAACTGATCACCGTCGCCAATTTTTATCAAATAAGCATCATATTCAGCTTCACTGACACCAAGCGCGAGAAGTTCCTCAAGCATAATCGTGACTTTCTGGCCATTTGGTGTGCCCATTGAATGAAGCTGGATTGGGTGTGAGCCCACAGGGAGCGCCTGCTCATGACGGGCGCCTGAGTCTGGTCGGTTAATGCTGGCCCACTGGCCGCCATTTTCATCTTCCATCTTCCAAACTTTTGGTGGTACGTATTGGTTAGTCATTGTTATTCCTTATCCAAAATTGATATCCGGCACTTCCTTATCTTGGGACAGATTCGAAAAGATAAAAGCCCCAACGGGTATTCTCATTAGAACCAAAGGTTCTGAAAAATTGTTTCTGGGTATAAGAATAACCTAGAGAGTCACCTCCTTATCGCAAAAATATGTTGAACGGACTCGAGTGAATATGTTGTCCAAAAAAGCCAATGCTACTCTGGCTCGAGTAGCAGGAAGACGTTTCGATGTATACCAAGCTGTCCCGTCAATTAAGCGCAGCTATGCAATCAAACGTTTAGTCGGGATGCTTACTTTCATCCGGTGGTTTGTGCACTAATTGATTGAAAAACAGGCGCCTAAATCACTATCCCTACCAAGATGTAACATGAACTCCTTGTTGCTTTATATCGCATTTTGATCTGTATACACCTTGATCTTGGTGGGTGTTGTTGTTTATTTGTTATTAATTTTACGTTTCATTAACCATTTTGGCTGTAATTGAGTGTTTTGTCATCGGGTTTGTTGCTTTGGTTCACAAAAGAGTGTGTCATTAAATTACAAAAATAAGAGTGAGATCGTGGTCACTCACTATACTGGTATAACAGGTATAGTGATTGTCCGTTAGAGGCTAATTTTGTGGTAAGGAACAAGAATGAATTTTGATGGTTTTTACGCGGCGACACTGACTCCGTTCAACCTAGATGAAAGCATTAACTATGAAGATCTTCAGGCATTGGTGAAATACAACTGCCAATCTGGTTTAAAAGGCTTGTATGTTGGTGGTTCAACGGCTGAAGCATTTCTGTGCAATACAAGTGAGCGAATTGAGCTACTGAAAGCGACCGCCGAAGTGGCGTCCTCTGAGATGACTTTGATTGCGCATGTTGGCGATATTTCAACCAAGAAAAGCGAAGAGATTGCCCGTGCAGCCGCTGACCTTCCTTATGACGCGGTGTCCGCGGTGACACCATTTTATTACCCAGTCGGTTTTGAACAGTTGAAACAACATTACACTGATATTATTCAGGCGGCTGGTAAACCTATGATTGTTTACAACTTCCCGGCGTTTTCTGGCACCAGCCTGTCCCGAGACCAAATCAGTGAACTTTTAACTTTAGAAGGGGTGGTTGCACTTAAGCAGACGTCTGCTGACTTGTATCAAATGGAGCAACTAACCCGCCGTCATTCAGACAAAACTGTGTTTAATGGATTCGATGAAATCCTAGCCTCAGGTCTAATGGCAGGAGCGCAAGGGGGGATCGGTTCTACCTACAATATTCAGGCTGGGCGTATCAAAGACATTGATGTGGCAATTCGTAACGGCCAGACACAGCAAGCTCAAGCACTTCAGAGAGAAGCGAATCAGGTCATTGATGGACTAGTTGCTGCAGGCGTGATACCTGGGCTTAAGTATGTACTTCAACAGAAAGGTGTCATTAGTTCTGCTCACTGCCGACGCCCAATTAATGCCGTGACAGCAGAAAATAAAGCGAAGTTAGATGCTCTCATCGAGGCAGGTTTATGCTAATTGGTCTGGATATCGGTGGAACTAAGATCGAGGGAGTGATTGTCTCTCCCTCCGATTCCAAAGTACATCACCGACTTCGTTTACCAACGCCAAAATCGCATTATGCGGATTTCCTCTCCAGCGTCCGTGAGGTGATAAATGAACTGCTGTCGAGAGAGAAAAACGCGTCCTCGATTGGGATCGGCTGCTGTGGTTCGATTAATCAGGTCAGCGGGTTGATGCAGGGCGCGAATATTTTGTATCTCAACGGAAAGGACTTTCTTGGGGATATACAAAGCACGTATGACTTGCCCATTGCATTAACCAACGACGCAAATTGTTTGGCGATTTCTGAGTTTAAGTCAGGTGCGGCAACCTGCGCACAGCAATCGTGTCTGTCCGTCATTATTGGTACCGGATGCGGTGGTGGCGTGATCGTCAATGGCAGCATTGTCGATGGGCTTAACGGCTTAGGTGGTGAAATCGGGCATAGCCCGCTACCGGGATACGCACCGGACATTGATGGTCAAACCGTCGATTGTTATTGCGGCTCAAAAAACTGCATTGAATCGTTTGTATCTGGAACGGGCTTTGAGCGTACTTGGGCAGAGAAACACAACCCAAGGTCGGCACCTGAAATTTTTGCCGCAGCAACACAAGGTGATAAAGCCGCGATTGAGCACGTAGAGCGATACGCTGATCAACTGGCAAGGGTGTTAGGGGCCATCGTCAACGTGATCGATCCTGAAATGATTGTCTTAGGTGGCGGGGTATCTAATCAGACGCTTTTGTACCCCATGGTGGAAGAGAAATTGAGCCAGTACACATTTAGTAAGCAAGTGACCACGCCAGTGGTACAAGCGAAACATGGAGACTCCAGTGGTGTACTGGGGGCCGCGTACTTACCAATGATGAAAGGAATGCTGTAAATGGTTTCAATCAAGTCGGTCCGCCCCATTATTTTAACCAGTGATTATGGTTTCGATGGGTGCGCAGAAAACTTGCTCCACTTACCAACGGGGCAACGTACGTGCTCCATGGTGGAGATTACACTGAGCAATGGTATCAAAGGCATTGGTGAAGGCTATTTAGGCGTCTTTGCACCACAAGTCTTTCGTTCGATTGTCGAACTTATCGCGCCTTCGATAACTGGGGATAACGTAGAGAAGGGCTATCAACAAGTGGTCAGAAAGGCCAAAAATGTCACGGCATATTGGTCGCTTCAAGGAGCCGCTCAGCATGTTATTTCTGCAATAGAGATCGCCTTGGTTGATGTGTACGCGAAGCTCAAGGGCGTTCCCGCTGTAGAGCTGTTTGGCGGTGCGAAAGTCAACGAAATTGAAATGTACGGCTCGGGTGGCGATTCACTTCACCCTATTTACATGACTAAAGAGCTGGAGCAACTGGCTGCGCGAGGCATCCGTACGATTAAGATTCGCGCCAGACACAATCAAGTGGCGAAAACCGTCTGGACCATCAATAAAGCTCAGCAGTTCGGTATTCAGGTCGCGGTGGATATGACCCAGAATTTGGCTGTAGAAGGGCAAACGGCGCAGGATGTGATTGCATTTCAACAAGAGGTTTTCAATGAAACTGGCCATAAACTGGTGTTCGTTGAAGAATGCTTGGGTCTGGACAAACTTGCTCAGCTTCCTGAACTGGCGGCCAATCCAGACATTAACGTGGCAGGCGGAGAAATCGTCACAACGAAAGAAGAGTTACTTGAGCGGATTGAACGGAGTTATTACAACGTTATTCAGCCCGATGCCTCGGTTCTTGGAGGAATTGAAGAGACCATTGACGTCTGCAAGTACGCTCAACAACACCAAATCAGGCCTGTGGTGCATTCTTGGGGCGGACCTGTGTCTATGATGGCGAATTATATTGCAGCCTTTGCCACTGGGTGCGATCTCATCGAATACCCGATGCCGAATTTCGCTATCCGACAAGCCATGTTTGATTTCGATGCGCATATCCAAGACGGCAAATTACGTCTCTCGGATAAACCGGGGCTAGGCATTGAATTGAGCCCAGAGCTTGAGTCGGAATTTCCTTATAAAGACAGCTCGGTTTATCACTGTTTTCCTTTGGAAAGCGGCCTAGATGCCCTTGAGCAAAGCCACGGTAACTGGAAGGAATAACCTTAAATGAAAGTGTATGTACATCCGGTATTAAGTGAACAGGAGCGTAGCTATTTCACGCAAGCGCTTGAGAGTGCCGTGACATTGGTGTTCAACGATGGCAGTAACGACGCTCATCGTGCAGAGAATGCGGATATCGCAATTGGCAACTTTGATACCGACTGGATAGGTAATATGGCTCAGTTGAAAGTCATCTTGCTCGACTCCGTGGGTACCGATAATTTCAACGGCTACCAATGGTCGCAGGGCAGTCAGGTGACAGTCCATAACCTTAATGACTTTTTCTCTGTTCCTGTAGCAGAAGAAGCCGTGGCCAGCCTTTTATCTGTCTATCGCCAACTGCCGGCACTCAACTGTGCACAGCGTGAGTCCCAATGGGCGAAAGACCAGATTCGTATGACAAAGCGGCTGCTCGCAGAATCTAAAGTGTTGTTGGTTGGGTATGGGAATATCGCTCAACGTATTGAGCACCTCCTTACCCCTTTTGGTTGTGAAATTGAAAAGTTTGACAGAAAAGACATGGCACTTATGGGCCGCGGAGGTCTGAAAGGTAAGGTGTCTGCCCACGATATTACGATCTCTACCATTCCCGCGACAGAAGAGTCTTTTGAACTGTTCGACGACGAGCTCTTCAGTGCCATGCCGGACAATGCTGTCTTCATGAATCTTGGCCGTGGAAATGTGGTTGACGAAGACGCGCTAGCTCGTAAAGCAACTCAGAATAAAGCGTTCAATGCTTGTCTTGATGTCACCAAGCAAGAACCTTTGCCTGCTTCCTCAGCGTTGTGGCAGCTACCGAATGTGTGGCTTACGCAGCATACGGGGGGAGGCTGTGAAACAGAAAATTATAAGAAGATTGACGTCTATACCCGACAGATACAACGATTACTGGCCGGCTTGCCGCTCAATAATCAAGTTCAATTCTAATAAGGACAATTAGGAAATAACGATGAAAACTACCCTTAAACTCAGTGTGATTGCAACTGCACTTCTTGCCGCCAATGCCTACGCAAAAACTGAACTGAAAGTCGGTTTTAATGAAGCTTATAACAGCCCAATTTACCACGGTATGGTGAAGGCGGCGGATGAGCTAAACAAACTCTCCGATGGTGAGTTGACATTAAGGCTGTATGAAGGTGGTCAACTAGGTAATGTTCACGAGATGCTGGAACAGGTCTCATTAGGTGAGCTGGATATGTCGATGCAGGTGTTTGGGGGTTATGCCCAGTACGTACCAGAGTTAGGCGCGCTGGAAACGGCTTACATAGTGCGAGACTTCGATCATCTGCAGAAGATCTTCAACAGTGATTGGGGTATGAAGGTTCGTACTGAGCTGGAACAGAATTTTGATCTGAAACCTATCGACAGCTGGTACTTTGGTGTTCGTCAGACCACTTCTAACCGTCCTATTAACTCGATTGATGACATGCAAGGCATGAAGCTGCGCACGCCAAATGCTAAGGCGTTAGTGGATTACGCAAAAGCCATGGATGCCATCCCGTCGCCAATCGCTTATGCCGAAGTGTATCTGGCACTACAAACGAATGCCGTTGATGGTCAGGAAAACCCTATTCCGTCTATTGAAGCGATGAAATTCTACGAAGTTCAGAAGTATCTGGCGATGACGAACCACGTGGTTCAAGACCAGACCATCTCAATCAATAGCTCGCGTTGGGGTGACTTGTCAGAACAGGAACAGCAATGGCTGATGAGTGCATTGAATGCGGGTGGCGAGGAAGCGGAACGCCGAATTAAAGAAAACACCGACAAGTTCCTTGCTCTGTTCAAGGAGTCAGGTGTGACGGTCACGCATCCAGATTTAGAACCGTTCCGCGCTGCAATGAAACCGTACTATGCCGCGCTGGATAAGCAATATGGCAAAGGGTTTACTCAAACTCTGATCGACGCTAAGTAAACGTTATCTGGCGAAGCCTTTGTGCTTCGCCTGAATTTGAGATTTCGCTATGCATAAAATTATCTCGAAAATGGAATGGGCTGAGAAACAGCTGTCTATCTTTCTTTTTCTTGCCATGCTTGTGGTTCTGACCGTCCAGATCGTCAGTCGCTACTTTTTGTCAGTGGCGTTGCCGTGGACAGAGGAGCTATCACGCTGGCTCTATATTTACATTGTTTTTATTGGTGCAAGCGAAGCGGTATCTCGCCGCGATCACATTGCAGTTGATGTGGTGCCGAATCGTCTCAGCCCACGAACCAATTTGATTCTGGATGTTTTGATCCATGCAACGTTTGCGGTCATCGCCGCTGTTATTGTCTATCGCGGCTACGCTTTTGCTCTGCGTATGGACAGATTGGGTTCAATCACCATGGATGTTCAGATGTCAGCGCTCTATGCCGCCGTTCCGATCGGGTTTGTTTTGGTTGGTATCAAGTCTGCGATGAATGCCCTGATATCGTTAGGTAAGTTACTTCGTCCAAACGAAGGTAATGTGAGCGTCGGCTCCCACGTTTGTAAGTAAAGGTATGACACTATGTTTGGTATTTTTGGTGGATGGGCCGCTTTACTTGCGGTAGGCATGCCAGTCGCGTTCACTCTTTATGTTGTTTCAATTATTTATCTGTTGATGAATGGCGGGATTGCGCTTGCTCCGCAGAAAATCATCGCAGGGCTTAACT
Organism: Vibrio sp. RE88; assembly: GCF_013113835.1. Classification (GTDB taxonomy): domain Bacteria; phylum Pseudomonadota; class Gammaproteobacteria; order Enterobacterales; family Vibrionaceae; genus Vibrio. Next base: position 34,578 of record NZ_VTYQ01000002.1, read on the forward strand.
CATTTCCGTTATTGGCTGTACCCTTTTTCATTTTCAGCGGATTGTTGATGAACTCGGCGGGTATTACCGACAAGATGTTTAAATTTGCCCGTGACTTAACAGGGCACTTCACTGGCTCGCTTGGTCACGTCAATGTGATGGCTAGCTTGCTGTTTTCTGGAATGTCAGGTTCCGCGCACGCTGATGCTGGCGGGCTAGGTCAGCTTGAAATCAAAGCGATGCGTGATGAAGGCTATGATGACGGCTTCTCAGGTGCCATCACTGCCGCTTCCAGTGTAATTGGCCCGCTGATGCCACCAAGTATTCCAATGGTGATTTATGGCGTGATGTCAGGAGCGTCTGTAGGTGCACTGTTCTTAGCGGGTGTGGTGCCAGCACTATTGTGTGCGGGCGCGCTCATGCTCATGGTTTACGCCATTGCGAAGAAAAAAGGCTATCCGGTTTACCCTCGCGCGTCATTCAAGACCATTTGCTATTCATTTAAAGATGCTGCTTTGGCGCTGTTGACGCCAGTCCTCATTATCGGCGGCATATTCTCTGGCATCGTGACACCAACAGAGGCTGCGGTTGTGGCTTCTCTGTATGCGATGTTCCTTGGTTTCTTTGTCTACCGCGAACTCAGCATCAAGCGTTTCGTTGAGCTGGTGCATGAGACGATCAACACATCGGCGGTGATCGGTTTTCTAATTGGTGGGGTGAGTCTTTTTGGCTACGTCATCATCAAGGAAGACATTCCACTTAAAGCCGCAGAGCTGTTCCTACAGGTGACGGATTCTCCACTTATCTTCCTGCTGTTAGTGTCGGTGATGTTATTCATCCTTGGTGCCTTTATTGAGACCTTGGCACTCTTGCTGATACTTATCCCGATTTTGTTGCCGATAACCGTTCAGCTGGGGATTGATCCGGTTCACTTTGGTGTGGTGGTTGTACTGAACATGATGCTCGGGATACTAACGCCACCTATGGGGGTTTCTCTATTCGTTGTGGCGAAGGTGGGTAACATTCCATATGAAACGTTGGCGCGCTCGGTGCTTATCTTCCTTGTTCCGCTGATTGCAGTGTTACTGATGATCATATTCTTCCCGCAATTGGTGATGTTCTTACCTAACCACTTGTTATAAAGACGATTATCATGCTGGCAGCAATCATGTTGCTGGCTATTACCAGTATTAGAATAGAATGAGAGAGCGGTTATGATTCGCGGAAACTGGGCAACGCTACTATTGCCGATTGAGAACGAAAACATCAATTTTGATTTGCTGGCGAATCAGATTGACCACTACATCGAGGTTGGCGTCGATGGGATTTACTCCAACGGCACTGCAGGTGAGTTTTACACCCAGTCAGAGCTTGAATTTCAGCAGGTGAGCCAACTCTTGGCCGAGAAGTGTCATGCAGCAGATATGCCTTTTCAAATTGGTGCCTCTCACTGTCACCCTCAGGATGCGTTAGCACGGGTTGAGTATGCAGCGGCGCTCAAACCAAGGGCGATTCAGGTGATCTTGCCAGATTGGTTCCCTTGCAACACAGAAGTCGCGCTGACATTTCTCCGTAAAGCGCAGCAAGTAGCCCAAGGTGTCGAATTGATTCTTTACAATCCGCCTCACGCTAAGGTGAATCTGACGGCTGAGCAGTTAAATTTCCTGTTCGATAATGTTGACGGGCTAGTTGGCTTCAAATTACCACGTATTACGCCTGAGATTGAGGCAACAGGCTTGGCGCAGAAAGCATCAATATTTGTCGCAGGGCATTTTCTGGCTACTGATGCGCGTAAAGGAGCGAAGGGCGCCTATTCCAATGTGTGTTGTTTGAATCCGGCGGCCGCACAGAAATGGACGGAAGACTGCCTCGCAAACAGTGAGCAGGCACTGGAACTGGAAAGCCGGATCCAGCGTTTTATGGAGCAAGAGATCGCGCCTTATATTACAGAGCAAGGCTTCAGCAACGCAGCGGTTGATAAATTTATGGCAGCAATGGGAAGTTGGAGCCAGATTTCTTCCACCATGCGCTTCCCATTTGCCTCGATTCCAGATGCGGATCTAGAAAGAAAAATTGCGGCGAGAAATGCGATTCTTCCTGAGTTCAGTCGCTAGTTAAGCACTGATAATCTGATTAAAAATATTTTATACTGACAAAGTAACGACAACGATAATAAAGGACACACGAATGGAATTAGCCTCCTTTCCGTTAAAGCCCATGAAAAAAACCAAGCTTTCCGATAGTGTTGCTGATGAAATCGAAAAACTCATCATCAACAAGACTCTGAAAGAAGGCGATACGTTACCCTCTGAGCGTGAGCTAATGGCGGCGTTTGATGTTGGACGTCCATCTGTACGTGAAGCGTTGTTGAAATTATCTCAAAAAGGCTTAGTTGAGATTAAAAGTGGTGAGAAGACTCGTGTCACTAAACCTTGCACCGATACGCTATTGAGCAATATTTCCGGTTTAGCCATCGCACTCCTTTCCCAGCAAGACGAGAAGCGTCAATTTGAGCAGTTACGTCAGCTGTTTGAAATTGCCATGGTGCGTGAAGCCGCGCGAGTCCGAACGGAAGATGATCTGGCGCGTCTTAAAATGATCTTGGAGCAAAACAAGCTTCATTGCAGCAATTACGACGAGTTTGTAGAAACGGATATTGCTTTTCACCGCTGCATCATCAATATGATTGACAACCCGATGATCTCGTCTCTTTATGAGTCTTTGATTTCTTGGCTTATCAAAACGCGTAATCCTGAAGATTACACGCCTTACCATGAGCAAAACTATCAAGAGCACGTCAAAATTTATCAGGCCATCGCCCAAGGGGACGCAGACCTTGCGGAAGCCGAAATGAGAGCGCATTTAGAAGCGGTAATGCGTATCGAAAAATAGCGCACATGAGACAAAGCAGCCCTGCAAGTGATATGCAGGGCTGCTTTTTTATTGGGCTTTCAATTCTGCCAATACGTTAAGTAGTGACGGTTGAATGCTATGCCCTAATGCTTTCACTTCTTCACAGGGTTCGAGCAAATCGGGGATTTGATAGGTGGTCATGTTGGCTGCGACCGCACTTTTTACCCCGTTATTGGAGTCTTCGAATGCAATACAGTGTTCAGCTTCAACATTGAGGCGGTCAGCAGCCAATAGATAGATTTCTGGGTCCGGCTTGCCGACAGACACTTCACAGCCGCAAGTCAGGCTATCAAAGTACTTGTCTAAACCCGCAAGGCGCAGTTTAATTTCTGCGACGTCACGGTGAGTAGAGGTTGCCACTGCGGTTGGAATTTGCTGTTCTTTAAGCCATTCCAACAGTTCCACTACGCCTTCTTTTACTGGGATTGGTTGGTGTTTGACAATAGCATCGTAGTTGCGGCGCCACTCATTGTGGAGTTTGTCGAGATCATCCCCATAGGCAGCTCGAAAGATCTTTTCTATGCCCGCGGCATTACGCCCGATGATGGAGAGATAAACGTCTTCATAGAAAGGCAGGTTGACGTTCACACAGGCTTGCTTAAAGACTCGCATGCATACACGCTCGGTGTCTAACAGTAGGCCATCCATATCAAAGATAGCGGCTTGAATTTTCATGGGTACAGCATAATCCTTAACGGTTCGGGCGCTCATTCTTGCACACTTCTAAATTATAGTAAAAGCGCTGATATGACGTGGATTTATCGATTGTTAAGGTGAGGTTAGGGGAAGGTCACAATCCGATATTTGGAGTGATTGAATCGTTTGCTATTTATTGTTTTGTTATTTACTTTATCGTCAACTGTTCTATACCAAAGTACTCTCATGAAAAACATTTTCACTATAGCAGCGTTAAGCGCTGCATTGTCTGCTCCGTTTGCAGCATTTGCCAAACCGATTGAATTTCAAAACATCCCTGAAATCATGAACAAATTTGAGTCTGCGGATTTGTACGTGAAAAAATCCGCAACATTGGGCCGTTTGCCTGAGGCATCAGAGCTGGGAAGCGATTTTCCTACCTACGTCTCAGATGGTAAAGGCGGTTATAGCCTTGAAACGCGCAACGTGATGACGGATAGCGTGGTGATAGCCAGTATGCCAGAGCCGATTGTGGGTGAAGTCTATAATCAGTGGTTAGTGCCAAAAGAAACTTGGCAGAAAACCTATGGAAAGCTGCCAACGTCGACAGAATTTAAGCCGTTCAAGCGAATTAAAACCATCAAAGCCATCAAGATTGATGACGAGATGCTGAAATTACTCGGCAGTGAAGATGGCAAAACCGCCATTATCAAAGTGAGCTGGGATGAGCAGGGAATGAAAGTCTACAAAGACGGTTACCTTGCTGATTACGAGTACGGTATTGCTCCTCAGGAAATGCAGGAAAACTACGAGTTAGCCAAGTAATATTAAAGGCTTACACATAAAAAAGGTCTGGTATTTACCAGACCTTTGTCATTTCAGCGGAAACTACAGCATCCACATTCTTGCTGTGCGTGCCGGAATGTTAAACGTATGGTTACGCGAATTCACGACAGTTGTATCTCCCGTTAGCGTGTCTTTGTACGAAACGTTCCAATTGAACTCGTGTTGGTACGTATCCACAGTAACGGATTTCGCATCGCCACACTTGTTGATACCGACTACGCCTTCCTTACCACGTTTGAAGACCAGCGTGCACTGGTCACTGTGTAAGACGGTCATTGATTTACCCTGCATCGAGTTGTGGAACTTGAGCATGTTAATCATAGTGGCGTCTTTCCAGACGTCAGCCCAGCGACCATTATCTCTATCTTCGCTGTCTGGTAGCTCATCACTATAGACAAGTGGCGTGCCACCATCTTTACCCAAAACGTATGCGTAAGCTAACTGCTCATCCTTAGGATCCATGATTTGATAACGGAAACCATCATTGGTTGGAATGTCATGAGTCACGGTGAAGGTAATGGCGCGCGAGTTTTCTAACGCTTGACCGTAGGCTTGAGGATCATGAAGTTGGTTTAATCCGCCACCGAAAGAGAAAGCGCCGCGAATTGAAGCGAACAGAGGGAAATCGTAAGCGGCGTGATTGGTATTGTTCAGATAAGGTGCCAAAAAGGCTTCATAACCACTATCGCCCTTACCCCCACTGGTAATGACTTCGCCAAAAACATGCATTCCAGACGTAATGTCTGATGTGAAAATCTGATCGATCTGGTACTGGCTCATGTGTTTGACAGCATCGATGCGGAAGCCTTTAATTCCCATCGATTTAAGTGCCTGAAGGTATTTCTTCTGCTGTGACACCACCCAGTTATTTGGATCTAAATCTGGTAGCCCGGTATCGCCATTATCACCACAAAGTCGCCAGTACTGAACGTGACCTGGGTCGTTCCAGTTGGTGATACAACCGGCAGGGTGGAAATCATTGCCAGAGAACAGGTTCTGACTCAAGTCGCCAAATAATGTCTGGTTGGCGTAGTAACTTGAGCGCGCAGAGTAGTCGTTAAGCACTTCAGTGCCAGGGTAATTCAGGTCGCTACGCTTTGACGCTTCGTTGGCCATATGATTCAGAACGACATCGGCATAAACGTCTACATCTTGCGCTTTAAGTGCAGCAATCATCGCTTGTAAATCTTGCTTATTGCCCAGAGGAGAATCGATAACACGAAAATCCTGAGGCTGATAGCGAGCCCACCATTGGGTGCCACTTGATTTCATTGCCGGTGAAATCAGAACCTTTTTGAATCCGTTCGCGGCGATTTGCTGGGCGTTATTCGTTACATCCGAATATTTCCAGTTGAACGCATGCAGGATTGCGTCGGCATAAGTGACTTGCGGTACGCTGAGTACAGCGGTGGCAGCGAGTAAAGTTGTTATTTTTTTCATAGGGTGTTTCTCGTTATTGATATTCAGGCTAATGATATTTTTATGGCTTGCTATTAGTAGTGCTCGAAATAGAAGACTGAATTGCGGTCACACTCTGTAGGGGTTCAATTTATAAAATTTCTAGTAGAGTAGAACTTTGCAGGCTTTGAGGTCGTTTTTTGAACGAATTGTTCGAAAGTTGTACAAAGTGCTAGCTTGAGCACTTTTTTGTAACGTTGACGAAACCGTTATTTATTATTTGTTGAGTTAAGGTGGACCATTGAACGACGTAAGCATACGCAGACTCCAACAACTGCTTATCAAATATGAAGCAGGGAAAACATATCACCTATCGATCGATGAACTGGAAATAGCGTTATCTACTTCAAGAAGAAACACTTCCAATATTCTGAGAAGCTTGTCTGACATAGGTTGGATCAGTTGGCTTCCCTCTAAGGGGAGAGGAAAGCTCAGTCAGTTTAAGATCTTGCACAACCTACAAGGGGCACTCGAGCAAACATTCAATAAAGAGCTCGAACAAGGACGCTTTTCTTGTATTTCTCGTTTGATGGAGCTGTATGGGCACCTTGCAGTAAAAGCCATGGCTGAAGCAACAGCAACTCGTGCGAGTGCTAATGAACGCTGCGATAGTTTGCTAATCACTGAATATCCATGGGTAGACACACTTGAACCAGCTAAGACATACCGTATCGCTGAAATGCAGGTAATCCGCAGCATTTATAGTACTTTGTTGGTGCAAGATGAATCAGGACGTATTCAAGCGGGACTGGCGCATTGTTGGAAAGTGGAAGGACGTTTTATTCATTTGTGGCTGCGTCAGGGGATAGTTTGCCATGACGGGGAAAACTTAGAAGCCACTGATGTTGCTGAATGTCTTAACAAGCTCAAGGTTACCGATGGACCGGTGAAGTATCTCTTTGAGCAGGTCGTTGAAATACGCATCCTTGGTGCAGGGCAAGTAACGATTGAGCTGCAGCAACCTAATACTTTGTTTTTGCATGTTTTATGTTTGGTTCATGCTTCGATCTATCGCCTCAAATCGGCGTATTTCTCAAGTGGCCTAAGTACGTATATAGGAAGCGGTCCTTTCTATCTGAAGGATTGGGATCGAGAGCGCTTGGTGTTAAAACGACATCGTAACTACTATGCGCAATCTGCCTTGCTAGATAAGATCACCTTGTCGTCTTCTTCAGAGCTGAGTGACTTTAGCATCAGTTTCAATAAGGATGGAGATTGTGAGGAGAGTACTATCAATGCTTTGTCTTACCTTGCCATCAATACAAGGCCTGATGCAGGAATCAGCCGAAGCAACCTCCATCAACTTGTTGAGTACTTACGTCGTTGCCGAGCTAAGTTGGACTCAGAAACTGTTGTTAATGATGTGGGCTTTGCACCTTGCTTTGACAGTGTTTCTGATGACGCGCCACCACACTTAATTGGACACCTAGTACTGACCATGCCCCGGCTGACCATTCCTTGCCTGCAAAAGATCGCTGGGTGGATAAAGAGCACAATTCTAGAAACCGGACTGACCCTTGAGATTCTCGAGTTAGAGGATATCAGTAATCCAAGTTCAGTCAGCGGCCATGCCGATATTCTATTTATTGAAGAAGTCATAGAGCAGCCTGAAGAGTTTGGATTGTATGACTGGCTTCTTGCTAGCTCCGGCCTGAAGTTCATTTACGATCAAACAGAAATGGATGTTCATTATGAGCAAGTGAAGCACGCAATGAGCGATATTTTGTACGTCTATTCATTGCGGAAAATTGAGCAGGCTTTGTATGACAATAACCTGCTTTTGCCTCTGTTCCATGGCAAAGAAAAGATTTCACGTAGCCTTGAAGTTCATGGTGTTGAAACGAATAAATCTGGACTGAGTGAGTTCTATAAACTTTGGATTGATAAGGAAAAACAATAAGTTAATATCACTTTATTGATAATGGATGGTTAATAAAACATGCATGGTTTTCGTTAAACCCTTTCATGTTTTATGCCTATCAAAGCCTATACCATCGGCACGTGTTACCAATGATTACACATCAGGATGCACTTGCTCTGTGCGGTGCAGTTTTACTCATAGGAAATATGTGTCAGGGCTTATTATCATGACTTCCAAAATTATAACTATCGCGACTGTTTCTACACTTTTGACAGCCTGTGGAGGTGGTGACGGAGGAGCAACCTCGTCATCCACTTCGCCATCCTCTCTTCAATCTAAATCAATTCAAGGTGTTGCTATTGATGGCTACATATTAGGTGCGACTGCATTTCTTGATCTGAACTACAACGGTGAGCTGGATAGCGGTGAACCAAAGAGTATTACCGATGCCAATGGTCGATATGAGCTTTCTCTATCCGGAGATAATGCAGATTGTATTGATTATGCGCCAATCGTGGTTGATGTACCTGTTGGTGCAATTGATGCTGACGATCCAAACAATCCAATTGAAGAGCCGTATCAGCTGTTCTTTCCTCCAGTAAAGATGACGACTTCAGATTCTGAAATTAGGTCAACGACCCCATTGACTTCCATGCTTTGGAACGAGATGAAGCTAAAACTGGACCTAGAAGATAATGCTATGAGTAGTTGTGCAGACCTAAAACTTGCGATTCAGTTGCAAGGCATTACAGACAATAGCATTCAGGAATTAGAAAACGGTGTGGCGAGCCGGAATAACGTTAGTGTAGAGCAACTGTATAGTGACTTCATAAAAGAGGATGACAGTGAAGTAAAAGCGCTTACACAGAAACTAATGCCAGTAATCAAGGAGTCTTATCGTGAATCAAAAATGTTGAGACAAGAAAACCCAGCAGCCGAAGAAGCTTATGTTAGTTACATTGTACGCAGTAAAAAGGATACCAATGGCGGGCTGAACGACCAATGGTACAAAGTTCAAGTGACAAAGAGTGATTCAAAGGTAGAAACAAGAGCATATGAAGTAACGAGCGAGCTTGTTGACCCTCAATTGCTTGAGCATATTGTGACACACACAGCCGAGAATAGTGACTTGTCCTATACAAGAGAGTACAGCCTGCGTAGAGAAGCTGAGGGTAATCAAGAGTCTATTTTGAGTCGTTCATTTAATTGCACAATTAAAGAAACTATTGAGGAATCTCGAGTTACCGATGCAAATTCAATGACTATTTATGAAGTAACCAATCAATCTGGTACTAAAAAAGAGTCCAGTATGGACGATTGTTTTGGTAATTATGTTGGTGGGGCTGATTTTGAGCAAACCATAGAAGTGATGGCGATTAATAATAGTCAGGATCAAGGGACAGTCATTACTGGGCATCGTTTTACTTATGACCAACATACTCCCTATGCCAAATGGGTAGACGTGGATCCTACTTTGAATAATGTTAATGGAAATTTGCTGGGAAGTTTTTTCTATATAGGCACCGATTTTAGTGAAAACTCGGCTCACGACTCAGTACGTTGGGTGAGATCGAAAGCTGAGTTTGGGCAAAGTGTGTTTGGTCAGAATGAGTCGTTACAGTATCAAGTGATTACAACAAAGGACTCAAATGGAGATTGGTATATGGAAACTGACTACGATGATGGCCGCTCTGTATATGAGTGTTCTGAAAGCCAACTTGGTGAGTGGGCTCAATGTTCAAGTTCACTGTCTCCTTTCACCAATAACGATAAGGTTCTTAACAATACTAGACTACCAGTACTTAAGGTTACAGCTGCACTTTTGCAACAATGAGCCACTTAAAAATAGTGGGTTACGTGAGAAAGTAGGCCATTTGAATGAAAAAACATGCACTATTTTCATCCATTTCTTACATGTTTTTCCAAGCTCACAGTCGTTAGTATTCTCAATGCGTTAACCACTGCTATAACGCTACGCGCCATTAAATCCTTAGTGGCGCGTTTTTGCCTTTCACTTTTCATCGGAAATTTTGCAATGAATCTTAAACTTCTTGCTGTTGTCCCCTTCTCTATAGGCATAGTTGCATGCGGGGGAGGCGGCGACGGTGGCTCATCTAGCTCTAGCGCTTCATCACAAACACGAAGTCTTCAAGGTGTGGCTATTGATGGATACATCTCTGGAGCGACGGCGTTCTTAGATATCAACTACAACGGTCAGTTAGATTCTGGCGAGCCGAGTGCTGTGACTAATTCTGAGGGCAGCTATCGCTTATCCTTGTCTGGTAGTAACTCTGATTGTATTGATTACGCGCCTATTGTTGTAAATGTCCCTGTCGGTGCGATTGATGCAGATGCTCCTAATACGCCTATCAGTAAACCGTATCAGCTTGTTTTTCCTCCAGCGATGACACTGAGTTCTGAGCATGAGATAAAATCCACAACTCCTCTAACGACGGTATTGTGGAATCAAATTCAGGAAGATCTGCATGAAAGCGGTATCACTAGTTGTACGGCGTTGAGATCAGCTGTTAACACCCAAGAAAAGGTTATTCAAAATGTGAAGGAGCACGATCACCGTATTGCGGCCCGCTACAACATCGCAGTAGATAAAATTTACGGCGATTTCATTAAGGATGATAACAAAGAGCTGTACGAATTAGCTCAGAAGATGATGCCCGCGATTAGACAGTCGTACAGTGATACCAAAGCACTTCAACTGGAGAACTCAGGGGTTCATCAAGCCTACATAGATTACTACTGGAAATACTGGGACGAAGATACAAAGCAAAAAGTTGATAAGTGGTATAAAGTCAAAACGGTTCTCACTGAAACTAAGCTGGTACACACAGAATATGAAGTGTTAGAAGACTTAAAGACCGAAGTACTATTAACCCGCCACACAGAGCGAAATACGAAAAAGAAAGCAGGGTTTGATTACACTAAGAATGCTTCATTATGGATCAACGAAGATAACGCCAGCTACAGCTGTTACATCACGGAGTCAATTGAGCAGCTTGTTCAACCCAACTCTCTGAAAACTTACCGTGTCAGTAACAGCTCAAGCACGCAAGAACTGGATTGGGATAGCTGCAAAAACAACAATGTGGGAAGTAATTTCACCCAATCTTTGGAAGTGACAGTCGTTAATAATTATCGTGATGGTATGTTACGTGCCCAGCATACTTTTGGTTATTATCCCGATCCCAAATATCCAGAATGGGTAAACATTGAACAGAAGGTCGATAGTTTTAGCCGTAGTACATTGGATCAACTAAGTTATATATCCTCAGATTTCAATGACGACTCAGATTACGGGGCACATACATGGGTGAGATCTAAGTCTTCTCAAGTGGCTGTAACACCGTATAAATTCGACGGTATCACAATTTCAAGAAATGCTATTGGGGATTGGTGGAAGAATACTTATTACCACAATGGTACCTCTTCGTTGGAATGTTCCTTGGACAAAGGAAAGACTTGGTCAAAGTGTAAATGAGTGTTGTGTTTAGAGATTGAGCCCCTTAATGGGGCTTTTCTTTAGCGGGAACCATTTAGCAAGTATTTGTAGTAAACCAAAGAGAGAATGTTTAGTAGACTGTGCCCCTAATTACAAAATACAAAGGGAAATCAGAATGAGTCAGCAGAAAGTCGCCTTTATTGGTCTGGGTGTGATGGGTTACCCAATGGCGGGTTACCTTAGCAAAGCCGGTCATGTAACGAAGGTGTTCAATCGCACCAAAGCCAAAGCAGACAAGTGGGCAGAGGAATATCAGGGCACAGCGTGTGAGACGCCTAAACAAGCGGCTCAGGATTGTGATGTTGTGTTCGTTTGTGTGGGTAATGACGACGATGTACGCAGTGTCATTTACGGCGACGATGGCGTTCTTGCTGGATTGAAAGCAGGTGCCGTGCTGGTGGACCATACGACAACCTCTGCTGAGCTGGCGGTTGAATTGGCGGCTGCAGCAAAAGAAAACGGCAATCAGTTTATTGATGCGCCAGTTTCTGGTGGTCAAGCGGGTGCTGAAAACGGCGTGTTGACCATTATGTGTGGTGGTGATCAAGCTGTGTTCGAACAAATCTCACCAGTGATGGATGTGTACGCTAAACAAATGACATTACTGGGAGAAAACGGTCAGGGTCAACGCTGTAAAATGGTCAACCAAATCTGTATTGGCGGTATTCTCCAAGGGCTTAGCGAAGCGCTATTACTTGCTCAAAAGTCAGGTTTGGATGTTGAGCAAGTGGTTGAAACCCTCAAACATGGTGCAGCAGGCTCATGGCAAATGGAAAATCGCGCCGTGACAATGTCACAAAATAAATTCGATTTTGGTTTTGCCATTGATTGGATGCGCAAAGACTTAGGGTTCTGTCTAAAGGAAGCGGAACGAGTCGGACTTGATTTACCGTTAACGAAGAAGGTCGATGAGCAATACGCTGAGCTACAACAAGATGGCTACGGACGTATGGATACTTCTGTATTGATGAAAGCGGTGGCTAAGAATCAGTAGCTGGGTGATCGTAAACATCATTGTTTCTTGATATTAACTCGTTAAGTACATAATCAATACCGCCAATGAAGGCGCTATCGCGCCTTCCATTCCCAATATCTGCCACTCTCATCTCTTTGATACTTTACGATTCTTTCCTATTCAGCACTGGTTACTGTGACGAATATTGGGCATTAGTGTCTGCCTACGGCATTTAACCTCGAATTGTCATAGAAGTTAACTGATGAAACATTTTATTAATATATTCAACTTGATGTAGCTAAATCGTTTAATTACTAAAGTGGGAAACTTCATACAAATATAATTAATGTCCAACACTCTATCGGTGAGAATCACATCCATGTGATAGAGCTTTTCGTCTTAATGCTGATAAAGACTGCCTATTTAATTTATATATTCATATTTTGAACTTCAAATGATTTATTACTTCAAATCTGAAATGATAATTTTCATTTTTTGTGATTTCGATTTTTTAATTCTCGGGTGTATATTTTTTAGAGCACGGATTCATGGATATTGGTAATCATATATCCAACGCCTGTGAAGAATAATTATCAGATTTCACTGTTTTTGTGATATTTAATTATATGATTATTCTGAGCAGTCAATTATTACGGAAATAATATAAATTTAACTTTTAAAGAATAATGACAATTTATTCTGATTTAGGGTGATTTATGAGTGTAAATATTAACAGCGATCCAATTTTGGTTGCCGGAAGGAGGATTCTTGTTGCCCAGGCGAGTTTGGGGTTTGTATTCATTGTGTATGAATACATGCGAAACAATACGCTGAGCGCAGAATCGGCTCTGTGCGGTGTACTGATCGCCATTCTCCCATCAGTCCTGGGTATGGTGTTCGCATCTGTGAAATCAAGGCTAAAACCTGATAAGAGCTTACGTGACCTCATGCACTTAAGTCGCAACATCAAGGTGATTTATACCATTGTAATGTTTGTTCTGACGTTTAGGTTCATGGCGCTTCGCAACATTGTGGTTTTGATTGGCTTCAGTGTGACCATGTTGGGGCATTTCTTGACGCCGATGTTTAAAGACCAATTAGAAAGGAAAGCATAATGTATACTGTCCAGTCTGCTCATCAATATATTGAGCACCACCTGACTTTTCTCACGGCTGGAAATGGTTGGTTTGGGATTAATATTGATTCCATGATCATGGTTTGGTTAACCGGTGCTGTATTCATTTTATCATTCCGCCATGCAGTGAAAAAAGGAACGAAAGGCGTTCCAGGGCGCTTTCAGTGTTTAATTGAAGTTATATTTGAATTTGTTGATGATATCGTAAAGGAAATATTTCAAGCTAAAGACAAGATAATAGGTCCGTTAGCGTTGACGATATTTGTCTGGGTATTGTTAATGAATGCTATTGACTTGTTACCTATTGATTTAATACCAGCTTTTACTCGTTCGTTGGGGATAGAACACTTTAGAGATTTACCTTCCGCCGATGTCAATATTACGATGTCTATGGCTCTGGGGGTATTTATATTGGTTTTAGGATATACATTTAAAAATAAAGGCGTGAAAGGTTTTATTAAGGAGTTAACCACTCAACCATTTTCACATCCACTGTTATATCCAGTGAACTTAGTTCTTGAATTGGTAACGTTAATTTCTAAACCAATATCTTTGGGTCTTCGACTATTTGGCAATATGTATGCAGGTGAAATGATCTTCATTCTCATTGCGTTAATGCCGTGGTGGATGCAATGGGCACTAAGTGTTCCTTGGGCGCTGTTCCACATTCTTATTGTTGTTCTTCAAGCCTTTATTTTCATGGTACTGACCGTCGTTTATCTCGGCATGGCTGTTGAAGAGCATTAATTTCAAAAATCTTATTTCTTAATTAAAAAATTCAATTCTAGGAGTTGTTATGGATATCGTTAGCGCAGTTCTTTACGTAGCGGGTGCACTACTGATCGGTCTTGGTGCAGCGGGCGCCGCATCAGGTATCGGTAACCTTGCAGGTAAGTACCTTGAAGGTGTGGCTCGTCAACCTGATTTGACCCCAATGCTTCGTACTCAGTTCTTCATCATGATGGGCCTTGTAGATGCGGTGCCAATGATCGGTGTGGGTATCGGCTTGTACATCATCTTCGCTGTAGCGTAATTCGAATTATTAGTTTTCATAACGTTATAGAAGAGAGGGTGCTATGAACTTAAATGCCTCAATGTTTGGTCAGGCGATCTCCTTCGTGATTTTCGTTTGGCTGTGCATGAAATATGTCTGGCCACCACTTGTAAAACTGCTTGATGAACGTCGTGCTGAAATTGCCCAAGGTCTTGAGCAAACAGAAAAAGCAGCACAAGAGTTAGAACTGGCAAAAGCGAATGGTGAAGCGCTGCTGACAGAAGCTCGCTCAAAAGCTCACGCCATCATCAACCAAGGTAAGCAACGTCAAGAACAGATGGTTGCGGAAGCGGTTGACCTAGCAAATCAAGAGAAAGCGCGCATTGTCGCAGAAGGCAAAGCGGAAGTGGAATGCGAACGCAGCAAAGTTCGCCAAGAGCTGAAAGATGAAATGGCGGATCTGGTGATTGAAAGTGCCAGCAAGCTGATCAATCGCAATCTGGATAGCTCGGCTAACCGCGATTTGGTGAACCGCTTCATCAACGAAATGTAGGAGGGCACATGTCCGAATTGACAGTGGTAGCTCAACCCTACGCAAAAGCGGCGTTTGATTACGCTCGCGATGCAGAATGCTTGGACGATTGGCAACAAATGTTTGCGATTACCCAAGTGGTCTTGGAACAACCTAACACGCGTCTGGTCTTGAATGACCTTAATGAAGACGGTTCTGAACAACCATTGTTGGACCTGATTCTTCATGCTGGCGGTGAATGGTTGAATCAAAACTTCGAGAATTTTCTTCGCATTATGGAAGAGAACAAGCGCCTAAAAGCGCTCAGTGAAGTTAGCGTTCAGTTCCAAGAGATGAAAGCGGATTGCGAACGAACCATGACAGTAACAGTACGTGTTTCAGAACTTCTGGATGAGGAACAGATGGTAAGGCTTAAACAAGCGTTAACCGAAAAATACGGTAAAGCCATCACACTAGAAACACAACTGGATCCATCCCTTGTAGGTGGTGTGGTGATCACAGCAGGGCAGACCGTGTATGACGGCAGTGTCCTCACCAACCTAAGCCGATTGGCGACCAACCTACATGTGTAACGGGGTATAGAAATGCAATTAAATTCAAATGAAATCAGTGAATTAATCAGAGAGCGAATTGTTAACTTCAACCTCGAAAGTGAAGCGAGAAATGAAGGTACTATCGTCTCTGTGAGTGACGGCATCATCACAATTCACGGTCTTGCTGATGTTATGCAAGGCGAGATGCTAGAACTGCCAGATAACCGCTTTGCGTTGGCACTGAACTTAGAGCGTCATTCAGTCGGAGCCGTTGTGATGGGCCCATATGCGGACTTGTCAGAAGGGATGAAAGTAAAAGGTACGGGTCGTATTCTTGAAGTGCCAGTCGGTAACGGTTTGCTAGGTCGTGTAGTGAACACGCTAGGTCAACCAATCGATGGTAAAGGCGCAGTGTCATTCGACCGTATGGACCCGGTTGAGGTGATTGCCCCTGGTGTTATCGACCGTAAGTCTGTCGACCAACCAATCCAAACTGGTTACAAAGCGGTGGACTCCATGGTGCCAATCGGCCGCGGTCAACGTGAGTTGATCATCGGTGACCGTCAGACAGGTAAAACCGCGATGGCGATTGATGCCATCATCAACCAAAAAGAACTGGGCGTTAAATGTATTTACGTCGCAATTGGTCAAAAAGCCTCGACCATTGCCAACGTGGTTCGCAAGTTAGAAGAGCACGGCGCACTAGAAAACACCATTGTTGTGGTTGCATCAGCATCAGAAGCGGCAGCGCTGCAATACCTAGCGCCATACGCAGGTTGTACCATGGGCGAATACTTCCGCGACCGTGGTGAAGATGCGCTGATTGTCTATGATGACCTATCAAAACAGGCAGTGGCTTACCGTCAAATCTCACTACTTCTAAAACGCCCACCAGGTCGTGAAGCCTTCCCGGGTGATGTTTTCTACCTCCACTCACGCCTTCTAGAACGTGCAGCGCGTGTTAACGAAGAATACGTAGAGCGATTCACTAACGGTGAAGTAAAAGGCAAAACTGGTTCTCTAACCGCACTGCCAATCATCGAAACCCAAGCGGGTGACGTATCGGCGTTCGTACCAACCAACGTAATCTCGATTACCGATGGTCAAATCTTCCTGCAAACTCAGCTATTCAACTCTGGCTTACGTCCAGCGGTTGACCCAGGTATTTCGGTATCTCGTGTAGGTGGTGCAGCGCAAACCAAAGTGATCAAGAAGCTGTCGGGTGGTATTCGTACCGCGTTGGCGCAATACCGTGAATTGGCCGCGTTTGCTCAGTTCTCTTCTGACTTAGATGAAGCGACACGTCGTCAGCTTGACCACGGTGAGAAAGTCACTGAGCTCATGAAGCAGAAACAGTACGCACCAATGACGGTTGCTGAGCAGGCACTGTCGATCTTTGCGGCAGAGAAGGGCTACCTCACTGATGTGGCGTTAAACCAAATTTCTCGTTTTGAAGATGAGTTGATGGCATTTAGTCGTACAAACGCGCAGCCGCTACTGGACAAGATCAACCAATCCGGTGATTACAACGACGAGATCGAGAGTGAGCTGCACAGCTTGCTGAAAGAGTTCACTGCGCTGCAATCGTAGGACCACTAACAGGAGTCCGTTATGGCAAATACCAAAGAGATTCGCACCAAAATTGCTAGCGTGAGTAGCACGCAAAAGATTACCAGTGCGATGCAAATGGTCGCCGCCAGCAAGATGCGCAAAGTGCAGGAGAACATGCAGGCGTCCCGTCCCTACGCAGTGAATATGCGTAAGGTTATCGGTCACGTCTCGTCCGGTACGCTGGAGTACAGCCATCCTTTCCTTCAAGAACGCGAAGTGAAGCGAGTGGCTTACATCATCATCTCATCCGATCGAGGTTTGTGTGGTGGCCTGAACAGTAACTTGTTCAAAAAAGTATTGGCAGAAATGCAGGGTTGGCAAGAGAAGGGCGTTGAAGTAGATACGACGCTCATCGGTTCGAAAGCAATCAGCTTTTTCCAGTCCCTCGGGAAAGTAATGGCGCAGACTTCTGGGCTTGGTGATGCTCCAAAACTGGAAGATATGTTGGGCGCGGTTAACGCCATGATGGAGCACTACTCCGAAGGCAAAATCGACCGCTTGTTCCTTGTTTACAACCAGTTTGTAAACACCATGGTGCAAAAACCAACGGTATTACAAATGTTGCCGTTCCCGAAAGAAGACATTTCACGTGATAAAGAGGCTCGTTGGGATTACCTCTACGAGCAGTCTCCTCAAGACATTCTCAACCACCTGATTCAACGCTATGTGGAATCACTGGTTTATCAGGGTGTGGTTGAGAGTATCGCTTGTGAACAAGCCGCGCGGATGATGGCAATGTCTGCCGCGACTGATAACGCAGCACAACTGATTGAAGACCTACAACTGGTTTACAACAAAGCGCGTCAAGCGGCGATCACTCAAGAGTTGAGTGAAATTGTATCCGGCGCACAAGCGGTTTAGAGAGAGAATTTGAGGTTTAAATTATGAGTATTGGCAAAATCGTCAAAGTCATCGGTGCGGTGGTCGACGTCGAGTTCGAACAAGGCAAAGGCCCAAAAGTTTACGATGCACTGAAAATCAACGATGGCAGCGATGGCTCACTGATGCTGGAAGTTCAGCAACAGTTGGGCGGCGGAGTGGTTCGCTGTATCGCAATGGGTTCTTCGGATGGCCTTAAACGTGGCCTAGAAGTGGAATCTACTGGCAACCCAATCACGGTACCTGTGGGCGAAGAAACCCTAGGTCGTATCATGAACGTGTTAGGTCATCCAATCGATGAATGTGGTCCAATCGGTGAGCAAGTGTCTTACGAAATTCACCGTGATGCACCGAGCTACGAAGAGCAATCTAACAGCACTGCGCTACTAGAAACGGGCGTTAAAGTCATCGACTTGATTTGTCCGTTCGCGAAGGGCGGTAAGATCGGTCTGTTCGGTGGTGCGGGTGTAGGTAAGACGGTAAACATGATGGAGCTTATCAATAACATTGCTAAAGCTCACTCAGGTTTGTCGGTATTTACCGGTGTAGGTGAACGTACTCGTGAGGGTAACGACTTCTATTTTGAGATGAAAGAAGCGGGCGTTCTCGACAAAGTGGCGATGGTTTACGGTCAGATGAACGAGCCACCGGGTAACCGTCTACGTGTTGCGCTAACAGGCTTGACCATCGCAGAACGTTTCCGTGATGAAGGCCGTGATGTTTTGTTATTCGTGGATAACATTTACCGTTACACATTGGCAGGTACAGAGGTATCGGCGTTGCTTGGCCGTATGCCCTCTGCGGTAGGTTACCAACCAACACTGGCGGAAGAGATGGGTGTACTTCAAGAGCGTATTACGTCAACCAAGAGTGGCTCTATCACGTCTATCCAAGCGGTTTACGTACCTGCGGATGACTTGACTGACCCATCGCCAGCCACCACGTTTGCGCACTTGGATGCGACTGTCGTTCTGTCTCGTAACATCGCCGCTTTGGGTCTGTACCCTGCGATTGACCCATTGGATTCGACGTCTCGTCAGCTTGATCCACAAGTAGTGGGTCAGGAGCATTACAACGTGGCGCGCAAAGTTCAGCAAACGCTGCAACGTTACAAGGAGCTAAAAGACATCATCGCCATTTTAGGTATGGATGAGCTGTCTGAAGAAGATAAGCGCTTGGTATCTCGTGCTCGTAAAGTCGAACGCTTCCTAACTCAGCCTTACCATGTAGCCGAAGTGTTTACAGGTCAACCGGGTATTTTTGTGCCACTGAAAGATACCATTGCTGGCTTTAAAGCCTTGTTAGATGGTCAGTACGATGATATTCCGGAGCAGGCATTTATGTACTGCGGCAACATCGACGAAGTGCTTGAAAAAGCGAAAAAACTGTAAAGCGCGGGAGGCAATATGGCCATAGCGGTTTCACAAAATACGTTTCAACTGAATGTGGTAAGTGCAGAGGGCACACTCTACTCGGGTCCGGCCCATGCGATTGCCGTGACAGGCGCGGATGGTGAGTTAGGTATTCGTCCGGGTCACTCACCGCTGATCAGTAAAATCAAGCCGGGTGTTGCTCGTATTACCGGTGACTTGTCTAAACCTGAAGAGATTTTGTATGTCTCTGGTGGTTTGGTCGAAGTTCAGCCCGATGTCGTCACCGTGCTGGCGGACACCGCATTGCATGGGAAGGATATCGATAAAGCGCGTGCAGAGTCAGCACGCAGAGCGGCAGAAGAAAACATCCGTGCGCATGTGGATGACATCAGCTTTGCTCAGGCTCAGATGGAGCTGACAAAGGCGTTGGCTCAACTGCGAGCGGTGGAGCTGAGTATGAAAATTAGACATTAACATCGATAAACCATAACAAGTTACACTCCTTTGGGGCACGTAAAGTGCCTCTTTTTTATGAGTACTGCTTTGAAATGATTAGGGTCTGTTGAAAAACAATACGCCGATGCGTGCAGGTCAGCGATCGGCGTATGGATTTCAGTACTGATTGAAGCGGGTTGCTTAGTCTCAGTAGAAGATGAACAGCTCTTTGGTGTCAAATAACTTAAAGAATTCGAATCCTTTCATAGCCAACTCTCCTCATTTGTAACATCTATGGTTAATGGATTGGTGAAGCCGTATATGCGCTTCCTTTCTTAACTGCTGTTACATATTTAAAACTAGTGCAACCTACAGTTTTTTGCCAAATTGTTGATGAGTTAAACATCTGTCCAGAACGATTCTCTGCTACCCCACGGACTCACAAAAGCCGTGGGGCGTCAGTGCAAGTTACTGTTTCAAATCGAAGCGGTCAGCATTCATTACTTTGGTCCAAGCGGCTACGAAGTCGCGGACGAATTTCTCTTTGTTATCATCCTGAGCGTAGACTTCAGCGTAAGCGCGTAGGATGGAGTTAGATCCAAACACAAGGTCGACTCGGGTTGCTGTCCATTTTTCGTCACCGCTGCTGCGCTCGACAATAGAGTAGGAGTTACGCCCTGTTGGTTTCCACGTGTATCGCATGTCTGTCAGGTTGACGAAGAAATCGTTCGTCAGCGCACCAACATTATCTGTGAATACACCGTGGCGAGAGCCTGAGTGGTTGGTCCCAAGAACACGCATACCACCAATTAGAACCGTCATTTCTGGCGCTGTTAAACCCAATAGCTGTGCATGGTCTAGCATCAATTCTTCAGGACTTACTGCGTAATGCTGCTTCTGCCAGTTTCGGAATCCGTCTGCGACAGGCTCTAACACATCAAATGAATCGACATCCGTTTGCGCAGCACTGGCATCACCACGTCCCGGAGCAAAAGGAACGGAGATGTCTATACCAGCGGCGCGCGCTGCTTGCTCAATGCCAACATTACCTGCAAGAACTATGGTATCGGCGATACTCACCCCAGACGCAGAGGCGATACCTTCTAGTACCGAAAGTACTTTAGCGAGCTTTTCAGGTTCGTTACCTTGCCACTGATTTTGTGGCGCAAGGCGGATACGGGCACCATTCGCGCCGCCACGTTTGTCTGAGTTACGATAGGTACGAGCGCTGTCCCAAGCGGTTGAAACCATATCTCTAACGCTTAAACCACTTGAGGCGATTTTGGCTTTGACCGCTTCAACATCGTAATTGCTTTGACCAGCAGGGACAGGGTCTTGCCAAGTTAGCTCTTCTGCCGGAACATCTGGGCCGAAGTAGCGCGATTTTGGCCCCATATCGCGGTGAGTCAGCTTAAACCACGCACGAGCGAAGGTGTCGGAGAAGTAAGCAGGATCGTTGTAGAAGCGCTCTGAGATCTTGCGGTATTCAGGGTCAATCTTCAGCGCCATATCGGCATCAGTCATGATTGGGTTGTGACGAATACTCGAATCTTCGACATCAACAGGTTTGTCTTCCTCTTTGATGTTGTCTGGTTCCCACTGCCATGCACCTGCTGGGCTCTTTTGCAAAGACCAGTCATAGCTGAACAGCAGATGGAAGAAGCCGTTATCCCATTGAGTTGGGTGGGTTGTCCATGCACCTTCCAATCCACTGGTCACGGTGTCACGGCCAATACCGCGAAAGGTGTGGTTATTCCAACCAAGACCTTGTTCGTCTAGCTCTGCACGCTCCGGTTCTGCTCCCAGTTTAGCAGCGTCACCGTTACCGTGCGCCTTACCAACCGTGTGGCCGCCAGCAGTCAATGCGACAGTTTCTTCGTCGTTCATTCCCATACGTTCAAAAGTGACACGCATGTCCTGAGCCGTTTTCAGTGGGTCTGGTTTGCCATCGACACCTTCAGGGTTGACGTAGATTAAGCCCATCATGACGGCGGCAAGTGGGTTTTCTAAGTCACGCTCACCTGAATAGCGACTGTTTTCACCACCGCTTTCTGCTAGCCATTCTGTTTCTGCACCCCAGTAGATGTCTTTTTCTGGATGCCAGATGTCTTCACGACCAAATGCAAAGCCGAAGGTTTTCAAACCCATAGATTCATAAGCCATGTTGCCAGCAAGGATCATCAGATCAGCCCAGCTGATTTTATTGCCATACTTCTGCTTAATAGGCCAAAGCAAGCGACGAGCCTTGTCCAAGTTCGCGTTATCAGGCCAGGAATTGAGAGGAGCAAAGCGTTGGTTGCCAGTATCGGCACCACCGCGACCATCGCCAGTACGATAAGAGCCTGCTGAGTGCCACGCCATGCGAATCATTAGGCCGCCGTAATGGCCCCAGTCTGCTGGCCACCAGTCTTGGCTATCGGTCATCAGAGCTTTAACATCATTCTTTAGTGCTTCAACGTCGAGCTTTTTAAGTTCTTCTCGGTAGTTAAAGTCTAGACCCATTGGGTTCGATTTTTGGTCGTGTTGATGCAAGATGTCAAGGTTGAGGGCGTTTGGCCACCAAGCTACGTTAGATGAGTCTGAAGACGTTGCACCGCCATGCATGACAGGACATTTACCGCCAGTATTCACGTTTTTGTGTTCCATGATTTGCTCCTTTAGTGTCGCTTATTCACGGTCGCCACTTTGATTTTTCTTATGTCGGTGGCAATCGATTTATTCGTTATTTGCTTAAAGCCAAAGACGTCTTCCATTGGCAAAGCGTCTGATTGAATGTCCGTCGTTGGACTGACTTTCTAGCATTGAGAATAGATGGAGAGCGGATGTTTATAAAACTGGTTGTGGCTATGTTATTGATAGATGTTTTCTATCTCATGCATATCGATAGTGTGAGGGGAACAAATACTAAGAGAATTCTTAAGGGAAAGCAGGGCTGCCAGTGGAGTTTGGCAGCCCTGTGTAGAAGTGATTAGCCAAACTTGATTTCAAGCTGTTCGGCGGTCTGCCAACTGTCGTGGCTCGCAAGTTGCGAGGCATAACGGGCAATATTGGTGTAGCGCTCAAGCAAGCCAAAATTCGTCAGAATATCAACAATGAATGACATCATGATGTCCGCACCAGTGAGCTTGTCGGCAACGAGGTAGCGCTTCCCTTCCAAACGCTGGTCGACATAACTCATGACCTTATGCAGTTCGACCTCAGCATAATCCGGAAGAAAGTTCATTTGAGCACCATCTTTCGACACGAATATCTTTAGCAATAATGGCAGGGCGGCAGAGCTTTCTGCAAAGTGCAGCCATTGCAGGTAATCAAGGTGGTCATCAGAGCCTTTAACTGGAGCAAGCTTCTCTGATGCAAACTTGTCGATAAGATATTCAACGATCGCGCCAGACTCCGTAATGACGCGCCCGTCTTCTTCAATCACCGGAGATTTACCCAGAGGGTGGATAGATTTAAGCTCTGGTGGCGCGAGAAAGGTCACGCTGTCGCGGTGATAGGGCACGATGTCATAATCGATACCCAGCTCTTCTAACAACCAGATAATACGCTTGGAGCGAGACTGATTAAGATGATGCAGTTTAATCACGTTGACCTCCGATTACAGTGGGCTGTTGGTTTTTACAACCAGCTTGCCAAAGTTCTTACCTTCAAGCAGGCCGATAAATGCTTCTGGTGCCTTGTCAAAACCTTCCACCAAATGCTCGCGATAGTGAATTTTGCCTTCCGCAAGCCACTGGCTCATATCGGTTGCAAACTCTTCATAGCGGTGAGCGTAATCATCAAAGATGATAAAGCCCTGCATTTTGATTCGCTTGATCAGCAGTTGAGCCATCAGCATTGACATTCTGTCAGGGCCTTCAGGAAGAGACGTTGCATTGTATTGAGAAATCAGGCCACACAGTGGAACTCGTGCTCCAGTGTTCAGAAGCGGCATCACAGCGTCAAACACTTTACCGCCAACATTTTCAAAGTAGACGTCGATGCCTTGGTCACACGCTTTGGCTAACTGGTCTGCAAAATCTTCTGCTTTGTGATCGATACATTCATCAAAGCCCAGCTGTTCTTTAGCATAACGACACTTTTCCTCACCACCGGCAACACCAATCACGCGGCAACCTTTGAGTTTACCAATCTGTCCGACCATCGAGCCTACTGCACCTGTTGCGGCTGCAACCACCAAGGTGTCACCAGCTTTGGGTTGGCCGATATCCAGCAAGCCCATGTAAGCGGTGAAACCTGGCATACCCATCACGCCCAGTGCATAGGAAGGGTGAGTTGGGTTCATGCCCATTTTAATCAAGCCTTCACCATCTGAAATACCATAATCTTGCCAACCAGTGAAAGCCAATACCCATTCGCCCACTTGGTAATCTGGATGATTCGAAATTTCAACCTGACACACTGTGCCGCCGACCATGACCTCGTCAATCGCGACAGGGTCAGCATAGGACTTTGCATCGCTCATGCGGCCACGCATGTACGGATCGAGCGACAGATAGACGCTTCGTAGCAGCAATTCACCTTGAGCAGGCGTCGGTTTCTCCGCTTCTTCTAAGCGGAAGTTTTCGGTAACAGGAGCCCCTACAGGGCGTGAAGCAAGAACAATGCGGCGGTTTACGTTGTTAGTCATTGTGTTTCCCATTATTAGACCAGTCGTCTAGTTGTAATTTCAAAAAATTCCCGTTGGTTAATAAGCCAAACGGGAATGTGTAACTTAAGCGCTAAGTAGAGATTGAGTGGTCTCTAAGCTACGTTCAAGATGTGAGTGATCCTGAACCAGTTTGTTTAGAAGGCTTGCGCCAAGCCATTGTTGGTATAGCTGGGTAGCAACTTGCTGCGCATCCAATGCCTTGATTGAACCGTCTTTGATACCGGATTCGATGCACTGAGCAATAGAGTCAATGACTTGTCCCGCACCGCTTGCGAGCGTGATTCGCATCGGCTCAGACAAGTCAGAAACTTCGGCACTGAGCTTAACCACTAAGCAACGGTTGGCATTACAGACACCATTTTCTACTTCTAACCAGCGAGAGAAGTAGCCCATCAAACGTTGGTAGCCAGTGCCTTCATCAGCATTAAAAATCGCATTGATGCGAGCTAGGTAGCTTCTGAAATAATCTTCAATAAGCGCTTCACCAAATTGCTCTTTGGATTTGAAATAGTGGTAGAAAGAGCCTTTTGGCACATCGGCGGTTTTAAGCAGTTCAGATAAACCGACGGCGGTAAAACCCTTGTTCACAACTAGTTCGTAACCCACATTGAGAATATGTTGGCGAGTGTCGTTTGTTTTTTCGTTCATGGAGCGGACTATAGATTAAATTAGACCAGTCGTCTAGTGGTTATTGATCTTTATAAAACATGAACGATCGATGGAGTGGGGAAATAGCGCTTGCTCCTGTGAGAGGAGCAAGCAGAGTAAGTAAGATGAAGCCCTAGAGTTTCAGTGGTAACACATCTCGACTTTCTGAGTGGACGTCAGCGTTTAACTGTTTTAGGTATTCTTTTGATTGAGTATGTACTGCTTGGCTTCGTCCGTTGTCTTTGGCCTGATAAAGGGCAGTATCGGCCGCTTTAATCAGCTCTGTGGTGGAGGTGTTCAAATCTGGGAAAGTAGTGACGCCAATTGAGACACCAAGCTGGCCCAGAGACAAGCCTTTCATGTCTAGGTGCAAATCTCTGACAGAGTCGACAATCTGATTCGCCAGCTCCATTGATTCGCTGATGGAACAATTAGGGCTTATCACCGCCAATTCTTCACCACCAAGACGACAGGCAACATGTTCGTCGCCAATTTCACGTTTCAGCAAGTTTGCCACTTCCTTCAGGACATAATCCCCAGCATCGTGACCAAAGTTGTCGTTAAAGCGCTTAAAGTGGTCAAGGTCGAGCATCAGCAACGACATTGGGTTGCTATCTTGAGAAGCTTTGGCCCACTCTTTCTCGAATACCTCTTCAAAGTAACGACGATTGAAGAGACCTGTTAACGGATCGCGCATCGCTTGTGAGCGGAGTTTTTCTTGAAGGCTCAAGTTAGCTAATGCCAATCCGAGATGCTCTGCAATCGTGAAGGCGAGTTGTTTGGTGTCTTCAGATATTTCTTCAGAGTGCTCATCAAAATAGAGGTGGAACATGCCGACTGTATTACCATGAGCGGTAAGTGGAACACACAATGTAAGCCCTTCAATGGAAGAGGCGGTCATATGAGTGCAAGAGAGATTATGGTGTCTTTCTTTTGATAGATGATACTTACCTTTACGCAGTGCCCAGCAGTCATTGGGTGCGTAGAGTTTATTAGCGGGCCACTCGCCGCCCCAGTCGAGTTTGACTTCGAGTTGATTGCGGGAGTCACGCATGATGGAAACACAACCATTCACATTACCCAGCACTCTTGGAATGATGTCAGCAACGACGACTTGTGCCTCTTTGACGCTGTTACAAGCGGCGAGCATGTTGGCAAGCTGGTGGAGTAGTTCAATTTCCTGAGTACTTTTCTGAATACGGTATTCCTGCTGGTCCCGTTCTTCTTTCACCAATTTGTATATTTTTCGATGACTAACCCAAGTGGAGAGAATCAGTATTGCAAGCGAGGCGGCCATCAAAGCATGCTCAATATCTTTTAAGTCGGAGGACATGGCATACAGCGATGTCATCGGCATTGCTAACCTAAGAACGTAAGTGGAGTCATGGCCATGTTCGTCTTCCGGCAACTCGATTTTCTTAGCGACGTACAACAACTCTTGATCAATCGAGCTACTGTAACGCTTGGATAAGCCGGTTTTTCCAGCAAGCGCCGCTAGTACTTCTGGCCGGGTGCTGTGGTCTCCTAGGGTGGCGATTTCACGATTGGTTAGCTGAGAATCGCCGAGAACCAATCCGCTACTGTGGATGATGGTGAAACGTTGCCCAAAGCTGGACTGAGAGAGATTATCTAGGAAGTAGTCGATCTCCGGCTGGCTCATGTCATAGAGGTCGAGCTGCTTGTCCTTGATCTGATGAGATACGTCATCAATGAGACTAGACATGTAGCTACTGACGATATTGGTTACCCAATTGTCTAGGGTTTTGTCGTAAAAGTAACCGCCGACGACCAGAGAAATTGTCAGGGCTACAATGGGAAAATACTGAACGCGACTGAAAGATGATCGAAGCATAGACAAACCGTGTTAATTGTTATCAAAACCGAATAAATACGTAAAAAGTCAAACGATACTGGTGAGTGATATTAATATTAACGATATGTAAGTGTAGAAGGTCTTTGAGCATATGCAATTGCGTTATTGCTCTATCGTTTCATAAAACTTTTGCATTTAATCATTGGTTTAAGTGAAGGAGACAAGATGAATTGGTTGCGTTTTGGAACAATCATTCTTGCTCTAGTAGCACTAAAACCTTGTGCCGCAAGGCCAATTGACTTAGTGACACTCGAATATCCACCCTATATAGAAATGCACGGAGAGCAGGTCTCAGGGGTGGCGGTGGAACTGGTGAGATACGTGTTTCATCAACTGGAAACACCAGTCAACATCACCGTATTACCTTGGGCGAGAGCCCTAACACTGGTAAAGCGTGGTCGCGCGGATGGCATTTTCACCGCCTTTAAAAACCCTGAGCGGGAAAAATTTGCAGATTTTAGTCAAAATGTGCTCTTCGTCCAAAATATTAGTTTTATGGCACTTAAAGGCAGTAACTACAAACCTGAGGAAGTTTTAGCAGGTGATGTATCCAAAATCGCCTTGTGCGTCGTCAACGGCGTCAGTTACGGAAAACGTATGGACGCGAAAATAGAAGAGGGTGGTTTTCGGCTCATTTTCCAGAGAAACAGCACAGTAGAATGCGCGCATTTGGTGCGAACCAAACGCGCTGATATCTGGGTGAATAATGAATTTGGAGCCCGCAGTATTCTTGTCAGAGAAGGTTTAGATAATGACATTGATATTCTATCGCCCCCCATTGAAGCCACGCCCAGCTACATCGCGTTTTCCAAAGACCGCAGCCACGTTGAACTACTCAAGCGTTTTGACCAAGTGTTGTTCGATATGAAGCAAGACGGGCGTTACGAAGCACTCATCTATGATTACTTTGAGAACATGAGAGTTAAGTAAGAGGCTTTCTGTTCATATAGATAAAGTCATTATCTTCGGACGTGATTTGAAACCCGAAGCGTTGATAAAGCCCACCCACACGACTTCCCTGCAAATAACACAGTTGGATAGGCTTACGCTGCGCGTCGGCGTGTTCAATACAGTGTTGCAGGATTTTACTTCCCATCCCTTGGCCGTGGTAGCAGGCCAGAAGGAAAAAACGGCAAAAGTAAAAGTGTTCCCCTTTGTCCTGCAGCAAAAAGCTGTCAGCAGGTTTACCGTCAACCGTCACTATAGTGGGCTGCTCTTCCTGCCACTCTTCAAGGTGAAGGCGTTGCTGCACTTCTTCATTCCAACCAAACACGGCTTTTATCGCGTCGTATTCTGCGTTCTTTTTGAGGGAGAATAAGAAGTCGAAATCGCCCGGTGTAGCCGGGCGAAAATCAAAGTCGATCATGCATCAACCAGCTCATAAGTAATCAGGAATAGCTCGTCGGTGTTGGGGTAGATTTCACGAATCAGCTGCTTAAGCTTTGGTAGTTCAATCGCTTCTTGCTCAGCGTGAAACTCGTTGATGTCGTTAAAGTGAAGGGGCTCTACCGCTAGAATCTTCACCTCACACACTTTCTCATCTTTCTCCAACGTGAATACTTCAACCTGAGTACCCGGCACGTAATGAGATTCTGATTCATCGCGAATGGTAATGGTCTTTTTACCAGAAGTGATCAGTGGAGTAAGAAACTCAAAAAAGAGAATTTTGCTAGGTGCGCTCATTAGGAATCCTTATTTTGACGCTTGTGCTTAGGCACATAATTGAGAATGGAAATAGGCACAGGTTTGCGCGGCTCAAAACCTTCAACTTCACGGCGTTCAATCAGGTGGCCGAGGCGGCTTTCGATCATGCACAAATTCTTGAAGTTATCTTTTGAGACAAAGGAAATAGCCTCGCCTTGCGCATCCGCACGACCTGTTCGACCAATACGGTGCACGTATTCATCAGCAGGGAACGGCAGGTCATAGTTAATTACGCGGGTAAGGCCTTCAATATCAATACCACGAGCGCCGACACCAGTGGCGATCATGTATTGGATTTTGCCGGCTTTAAAATCTTCGAGCAGCTGAGAACGTACTGCTTGGCTGCGACCGCTGTGGAACGCTTCGGCTTCAATACCGCGCTTTTCCAACTGTTGAGCCAATTTCGCAGCGCCGTGTTTAGTCTCAATGAAGATCAGCGCCTGATCCCAGTTGTTTTCTTTGATCAAGTGGCTTAGCAGTGCTGACTTCTTGTCTTTGTCGACCGTAATTAGCCATTGTTCGATGTTCTTTTTCGACGCTTGATTGGCCGCGATTGAAATCTCGTAAGGGTCGTGTACCGCTGTTTTCGCTAGATCACGAACTTTATTCGACAGAGTGGCGGAGAACAGCAAATGCTGGATATCGGTTGGCAGTCGGTCAAGGATTTTGTTGATGTCGTCAATAAAGCCCATATCGAGCATACGGTCGGCTTCATCCAGCACCAGCATTTCAACTTCCTCAAAATGTACGGCGCGCTTGCCATACATATCGATCAGTCGACCGGGTGTCGCGACCAGAATATCAACACCTTCAATCAGCGCCTGTTTCTGAGCCTGTTCATCCACACCGCCATACATTGCAAGTGAAGTCAGAGCGAGGTGTTGGCTGTAATCTCGAATCTTTTCTTCAACCTGAACAGCCAGCTCACGAGTGGGCGTAAGAATCAAACCACGAATACGCTTCTTACGCTGAGTTTCGCCCTGACTTAATTTTTCGAGCATTGGCAGTACAAAGCTGGCGGTTTTACCCGTACCTGTTTGTGCTGCTGCAATTAAATCTTCGCCACGCAGAACCACGGGAATGGCTTTGGTCTGAATTGTCGTGGGTTTGTCATAACCCAGTTGCTGAATGGCGTCGGTAATTGGTTGGCTTAAGCCGAGCTTAGAGAATGGCATCTGTACACTCTGAATCTGAATAGTGAAGCGGGGTAAACCCTGTGTTTGGCGCAGAGTTTAGCATGAACTGACGTTAAAGGTGAGTGACAACATGGGGTAGCTCGCCTGTCAGGAAAAATCAACAAACCGAACCAAAGTTCCACAATGTGGGATTCGAGTTTCGTTATGTGGAATGTTGATAATAATCACATTATCACTAGTGGGTCGCAGGTATATTTTCCAACATCAACAAGAGGTCGATTTATGAGCAAAGTACAAGGTAACCAAGCATTGGCAAAAGCGTTCGCAGTGATCGATGCGATTGCGGAAGGTCACCGTCAATTGAAAGACATTTGTGATCATCTTGAGCTGCCAAAGTCGACGGTACACCGTATTTTGCAAGGGCTGATTGAGGCAAGGTATGTCCGTGAAGTCAAAGGGATTGGTCTAGTGCTCGGCACTAAGATGATTCAGTTGGGCATTCGGGCGCAGGCAGATATGCCATTGAAAGAAATTGCCAAACCGTATCTGAGAGAACTCGCGCAACTTACTCAGGATACAGTGCATCTCGGCATTAAAGACGAAGATGAGATTTTCTATCTCGATAAGATTCCAGGACAGCGTCACGTTCAAATGCGCTCACAAGTCGGGGATCGACTACCTCTTGCCGCAACGGGAGTGGGTAAAGCGTTGATGATAGATATGCCTAAGACAGAGTGGCAGAGGCTCATTACGACTCAGACGGACTTAGATGTGGATGCAATGATGAAGCGAATGGACGTTTATGCTCAAGGGGATTACAGCTTCGATCTCGAAGATAACGATGATCTGGTTCGCTGTGTCGCTGTCCCGATTCGCAACAAATACAACAATATTATTGCAGCGATATCTGTAACGAGCATCAAAGAATATATGTCAGATTCACGAATGAAGGAATTAATTCCTACTATTACGGAATACTGCAAGAAAATATCCGAACAATTAAATTAGTTATTAATTAAACCCTTACCCTATACGCACAAATAATGTGTGCGTTACAACAGTAGAAAATTAATTAGGTACGACTATGTCTGGAACAGGAAAAATTCTGGCCATTGGTGGGCTCTTTATCGCCTCAATCATTGGTGCCGCTATTGCGACTAACTCTCAAGGAAATCAAATTGCGAGTGGTCAATCATGTGAATCACAAGTGAAAACTCTACGCTTTAGTATGAGTTCTAATAATAAACACCCAATCTATGATGGTGCATCTAAATTCAAAGAAATCGTCGAAAAATATACCGATTTGACGGTCGATATATACCCGTCAGCCCAACTAGGGGATGACCGCGCGGCGATTGAAATGTTGCAATTGGGCACACTGGATGTGTCTATTCCGTCGACGGGACCATTGGCCAACTTCTATCCTGAATACAACGTTTTTGACTTGCCATTTATGATCACCAGTGAAGCGGTTGCCGACAAAGTACTACGCAGTTCATTTGGTGACGACATGCTAAAGAGACTGCAATCAAAAGGGCTTATTGGTCTCGACTTCTGGGAGAACGGGTTCCGTCATTTAACTAACTCTAATCGGGCTGTACACAGTATTGAAGATGTGAAAGGACTGAAAGTCAGAACGATGGAAAGCCCACTTCACCTAGACGCATGGAAAGCGATGGGAGCGACACCAACACCTATGGCCTTTAACGAGCTGTTTACGGCACTTCAGCAAGGTACGGTGGATGGCCAGGAGAACCCATACCCAAACATCGCGCTTAATAACCTGTACGAAGTGCAGAGCAGCATGACAGACACAGGGCACGTCTACACGCCGTTGGCACTTATCTTTAGTGAATCAACGTGGAATAAGCTCAGCAAGCATGATCAGAAAGTGATTCAGCAAGCGGCGATTGAAGCTGGAGACTATGAACGTCAGGTCAACCGCAAGGTCAATTTAGACAGCCTTGCGACCATTGAAGACAACATGGAAGTGATTGAGCTGACGCCGGAAGCACGCAAAGGTTTCCAAGATGCAACCAACTCTGTGGTTGATAAGTATGAGCCTATTATTGGTGCGGATGTCATTGATGCATTCAAGGCAGAAATTAATAAAGCAGAACAAGAGCTAGCGAGCAAATAATGAATTAAGCCCCTCTGAGAATATCCAGTGGGGCGAGGATAAACTCATGCTGAAATGGTTAGATAAATATTTTGAAAATACGGTGGCGTGTATTTTACTCGCCATCATGACCGCAGCAATCTTTTTGCAAGTGGTCACACGTACCCTCGACTTTTCTATTTCTTGGACGGAAGAGCTCGCTCGTTATTGTTTTATTTGGTTGGTTTATATCGGGATTAGCTTTGCTGTCGCTAAGAAAAGCCATATCAAAATCGAAGCGATCAATATGCTTCTAGACGAGAAAGAGAAGAAATACCTATCGTTATTTGCGGACTTGGTGTTCTTTCTGTTTGCTTGCGTCATTTTATTCAAATCCACGCAAATGGTCATCAACCTCTATTCCCTAGGGCAGACTTCTCCGGCGCTAGGGCTACCGATGTGGTTAGTGTATCTGGCGGGGCCAGTCGGTTTTGCGTTGACGGCTTTTCGTTTAATCCAGCAGATGGTTATTACCTCTGACGAACTGAAAGCTATTCGCTAGGGAGCGCATATGTCTATTTTTATTCTGTTTGCGACCTTCGCACTACTGGTCTTTTTCTCTGTGCCTATTGCTATTGCATTAGGTGTTGCCACCTTGCTGACCATCGTCTCTACCGGAACGCTGAGTGTGGACTTCTTAGTCAGTACTTTGATTACGTCGGTCGATTCATTCCCAATCATGGCCGTGCCATTTTTTATTCTGGCAGGCGACATCATGGGCAGTGGCGGAATCTCTCAACGTTTAGTGAACTTCGCGAATTCATTAGTAAAGAACATTACAGGTGGTTTTGCGATTGCTTCTATCATTACGTGTATGTTCTTTGCCGCGATTTCAGGTTCAGGGCCTGCAACCGTTGCCGCTGTCGGTGGAATTATGATCCCAGCGATGATCAAGTATGGCTACGATAAAGCGTTCGCTACGGCTGTAGTAACCGCCGCAGGGGCAATAGGCGTGATGATTCCACCAAGCATTCCTATGGTCATGTATGGTGTTTCAGCCAGTACGTCGATTGGCGATCTCTTTATCGCAGGTATTGTTCCGGGCGTTCTTGTTGCTCTGTGCCTAATGGTTTACGCCTACTACTATGCGAAGAAAAACGGTTATAAGGGCTCGGATGAACCTTTCTCACTAGGAGAAGTCTGGCAGCAGTTTAAGCACGCTCAGTTGGCTTTGCTTATCCCAGTAATCATTCTTGGTGGCATTTATGGCGGAATATTCACGCCAACTGAGGCGAGTGTTGTCGCAGTCGTTTATGGTTTGATTGTCAGCCTGTTTGTCTATAAAGAGATCGGGGTTAAAGATTTACCGCAGATCTTCACTAAATCAGTCATCACGTCGGTCATTGTCTTGATTATTGTCGGTACGGCCACTGCCTTCGGCAAATACCTCGCGCTGGAACAGATACCAAATCAGATTGCTGACGCGATGCTGGCATTCTCGGAAAGCAAAGTGGTGTTTGTGCTATTGATGGTTGCATTGCTACTGGTGGTGGGATGTTTCATGGAAACCGTTGCGGCCATCATTATCCTGACTCCAATTCTTGTTCCAGTGGCCACGCTGTTCGGTTTTGATGCTGTTCATATCGGTATCATCATGGTCGTCACCTTGGCGATTGGTTTCATTACGCCACCGCTCGGTCTTAACCTATTTGTAGGTTCTAGTGTGTCTGGGGTATCAGTCGAGAAGCTTTCGAAAGCCATTATTCCATTTTTCATTGCAATGCTGATCGCCTTGGCCTTTGTGGTATTCATTCCACAGCTGGCATTGGCATTGATTTAAGTAAGGTAAACATTATGAAAATTATTGATGTCGTTCCGCACGCGATTTCGGTTCCACTAGAAACGCCGTTTTATTTTTCTCAGGGCTGGGTACATAACCGCAGTGCGTTGATTGTCGAAGTCATCACCGATGAAGGTGTTTCAGGTTGGGGGGAGGCCTTGTGTCATGGGCTTCAGCCACCTCATATTGCGGCAGCTTTTATTGAGCATGTATTTAAACCGATCTTACTGGGGCGTAATCCGTTTGATGTCGAAGTGTTGTGGGAAGAAATGTACAACACGACACGACCATATGGTCAAGGCGGCTCTGCGGTGAACGCCATCAGTGGTGTTGATATTGCTTTGTGGGATGTCATAGGTAAGTCCCTCAATCAGCCAATACATGCTCTGATTGGCGGCGCGTTTCGAAAAGAAGTGACGCCTTACGCGACGGGCTTTTACCGAGTAGCGGAAGGCAACTACCCACAAGACGCCATTGCTGAAGCGCATCGTTATGTGGAGGCGGGATTCAAAGCGATGAAGCTCAAGATTGGCTTTGGTGTTGAAGAAGATATCGCGTATATGCGTGCGATTCGTCAAGCGGTAGGTGAAGATGTTCGCATCATGGCGGACGCAAATGGCGCATACAACTCAGCAGCTGCACGCAGAATTATCAAAGAGACTGAAGATCTCAACCTGTATTTCCTTGAAGAGCTACTTGCTCCAGAAGATCTTGAAGGCTATCAGCAGATCAAAAGCCTGTCTAAGACCTATATTGCAGCGGGTGAACAGCTATTTGGCAAAATGGGGTATCGACCATGGCTTGAAAGCCGCGCTCTCGACATTATTCAGCCTGATCTATGTTCCTCTGGTGGCATCACCGAATGTAAGAAGATTGCGGCGATGGCACAGGCCAGCCAGACCATGATGATCCCCCATGTTTGGGGCTCAGGAATTGGGATTGCAGCTTCACTGCAGTTTATTGCTTCATTGCCACCTTCGCCTTTATCGCTGAATCCAGCCGAACCCATGTTGGAGTTTGACCAATCTTCTCATCCGTTCCGCAAAGATTTGATTTGCGATGGCATCAAGATGGAAAACGGCAAAGTACAGATCTCGACTCAGCCTGGCATTGGTGTCGACGTCAACCGAGACATCATTAACCAATACAAAGTGAACTGAGCGACGGAGAGCGACAAAAGCAATGAACAATGTAGATTGGCTAATTATTGATTGGGGAACCACAAACTTCCGTGCATTTGCGATGCGGAACGATGGAACTTTGATTGAGAAAATCGAGAAGAATCTCGGACTACTGCAAGTTAAAGACAATCAGTTCGCTGACGAGCTTGCGAGCGTACTGCACGATTGGCTGGGGGAGTACCAGCATTTGCCTGTGATGATGGCGGGCATGGTGGGCTCGGCCCAAGGTTGGGTTGATGTGCCTTATGTCGCTGCTCCCGTGACATTGGAGCAGCTTGCTCAGCAGTGTCATCGGTTTGCTCTGCCATGGGGCGCTAGTGCGACCATTATTCCTGGCGTTTGTACGGAAAATGCTGACGGAGACGTCGATGTAATGCGTGGTGAAGAGGTTCAGCTCTTTGGCCTAAAGCAGATGGTAGATAAAGCGCAGTTCAACGCAGTGTTTCCGGGCACACACAGCAAGCACGTAACCGTCGACAGCGAGCAGGTTAAACAGTTCAAAACCTTTATGACGGGAGAACTGTTTTCAATCCTGTCACAGCACTCCATTTTGGGAAGGGGCCTTCCGGAACAAAATGAGTCTCAACGCGCATTTCTTAAAGGGGTAGTAGAAAGCGGAGGGAGTGATTTCACCGCCAAACTGTTTAAGACCAGAACCCATCGCTTATTCGACAAGTTAGACGCCTCTTCGGTTCTGGATTATTTGTCCGGTTTACTGATTGGGCAAGAGCTCAAAGAGTTGAACACATCTGAAGTCTACCTCGTTGGTGGTCAAGCATTGTGTGATCGTTATCAGCTCGCTTGTAAGACACTGAATATTAAAACGGAATACAAGCATGGCGACGAGGCTTTTCTGGCCGGCATGCTGCAGATAAAAAAGGCAATGAAAAATGAGAAATAATGAGTTTAAACTCGATGATCACCTTCCTTTAGTCGCTATTATTCGTGGTGTCATGCCCGATGATGTCGTACGGGTGACTCAAATCCTGATTGAAGAAGGCTTCTCAATGATTGAGGTGCCGCTCAACAGCCCAGATGCACTCGCGAGTATTCGCACGTTGGTCGAACACTTTGGTGATGGTTATCTGATCGGTGCAGGGACAGTGACGACACCGGAGCAGGCGAAAGCGGTCATTGAAACGGGGGCTAATCTGGTTGTGACGCCTAACTTTAACGAAGAAGTTGTCAGGTTGTCTGCTCAGGCTGGTTGTGTGACGTTTCCCGGTGTTGTGACACCAAGTGAGGCCTTCTCTGCTCTTGCAGCAGGCGCAACAGGGTTAAAGCTGTTCCCCGTTTCGATGTTAGGTTTGGACGGATTCAAAGCACTCAAATCAGTACTTCCATCAGAAACCATCTGCTTGCCAGTTGGGGGGATTAATCCAACGGAGCAGAGTATGAAACCTTACTTAGAGATTGGAGCGAAAGGTTTTGGCTTGGGGGCTTCGCTCTATAAGCCGGGGCTAACGGATGAGCAAATCCGTTCAAATGCGAAAGCATTCGCCGAAACATTCCGTGCGATAATCTGAGGAAAAGGTGAGGTGTGAAAGCCTCACCTTTTTTACGTTAGGTCAAAATCTCCGTCACGATTTCTGTTTTAACGGAGTTGGCGATAAAGCAGTGTTGATGCGCGAGGTGATGCATCTTCTCCAACTGAGCGTAGTCAGGTTGTTTGCTACCGGAAAACACGATGTGTGGCCTGAGGGTTACTTTTGTCACCGAGGTTCGACCTTTTTCATCTTCTTCCATAATGCCAACAGCCTCATCAACATAAGAGTCGATCACGTAGCGGCGCTTAGCGGCGATACCCAAAAACGTCAGCATGTGGCAGCTTGAAATGGCAGCGATAAACGCCTCTTCTGGGTCAACGTTTTCTTCGACTGAATAAGGTAATGGGACCACATGGGGGGAAGAGGAGGCCGGAATACTGACACCGCCGTCAAATTCCCACAGGTGTCCACGACTATATTGATTGTCACTGAACTCTTCATGCTCGGCTCTCTGCCAACGAACGGTTGCGCTGTAATCTGACATGTAATCCTCCCTGATTGTGATGCGATCTTCAGTCGATAGAATTTAGTTGATGGCGGTACTGGCTCGTCGAGTCAGCTTAAAGCCAATGTCGGTGACTTGATCGACAAGCTCGCCCTTGATTTGCTGAAGTAACTTCTCCGCGGCTTTGGCGCCCATGCGCTCATAATCAATTTCTGCACCTGTGAGGCTCGGGTAGGCATGTTCACTCATCGACGAGCCGTCTAAGCAGATAATGGCAATATCAGTGGGTACTTTAAGTACTCGGCGATGGCATTCGAATAGGGCGCCAATGGCAATCTCTTCGTGGCTGCAGACCAACGCATTCAATGTAGAGTCACGCAGCAACAGCTTCGCCAGCCCTTCAGCACCCAGTTGAGAAGAAGGGGCTTCATGAGTGGTCAAGAAGTGATCTGGCGTCAGGTAATGTTCAATCATGGCACTCTGCCAACCGTGCAGTTTGCGCTGTAGAGTCGAGTGCTCACCTCTTGCACCAATGAACCCCACATTCTTAAAACCTTGTTCAATCAGATGCTTGGTGCAGTTTTTACCGATGTCGAAATGGTCCACACCGATATTGTGATATTTAGGGGTCGAGGTCAGCTCGGCAATTTCGAGCACGGGTGTGTTTGCTGCTTCAAGCAGTTGATGCGTTTTTTGACTGTGTTCGGAGCCAAACAGAACGACGCCTGCTGGACGACTTTCAAGAAAGGTAGAAAGCAGTTTTTCTTCCTGATCAATGGAGTAGTCACTGTAGCCAAGTAGCAACTGATAGCCTGCCTTGTTCAATGCCTGTTGGAAACTGGGTAAGAACAGCGCACACGATTTTTCGATCAAAGAAGGCAATATAAGCGCAATTGAGTAGCTTTGCGCAGAAGCCAGTGCCCCAGCGGCTTTGTTAGGAATATAACCTAACTCGTCTACGACTTGTTGAATCTTATCTCTGAGCTTTTCTGAAACAAGTTCGGGTGTTCTCAGTGCACGCGAAACGGTCATCGTCCCTACACCAGCTTTTTTGGCTACATCGGCTATGGTGACTTTTCCAGTGCTTCTTCGTTTTCGCGGTTCGTTCATTGTTGTTTTTATTAACTGTCCATTTTATTCGCGGCGCCATCTTAACACAGCGATGTGATGGAATTGATATTAGCGCAATAGATGTTGATCACAAGCATATGAAACCATTGTGTGATAGTGAAATGGTAGCGCTATCACATTTTATGATAGCGCTATCAGGTAGCGCTATCATTTGAGATCTTGATCTGGTTTTTTTGACATATTCATCGATAGAGTAGCGCCATCAAAACAACAAACCGGAAAGATCCCATGCTAAGTGAATTGATTACCTCTGACGTCGTTCGAGTCCATGAAACCGCTTCAGACTGGAAAGAGGCGATAGAGCAATCATGTGCCGCTTTACTTGAAACAGGCGCGATTGAGCCGAGCTATGTCGAAGCGATTTTCCGCTCTCATCATGAACTTGGGCCTTACTACGTGGTAGGTCCGGGCATGGCGATGCCGCATGCTCGCCCAGAAGATGGTGTGAATCGTTTGTCACTGTCGATTACCGTGGTTCAAAGTGGTGTGAACTTTGACTCTGAAGGTAATGACCCAGTGAAAATGTTGGTGACGCTTGCTGCCACGGACAGCGATAGCCATGTGGGTGCAATCTCAAAATTGGCGGAGCTTTTCATGAACGAAGAACATGTAGAACAGATCTGTAACGCGAAAACACCTCAAGACGTGTTAGACGTCATTAAGAATTATTAACTCCTGAACCCCTCAGAACAAAAGGTAAAGAATGATGAAAATTATGGTTGTATGTGGTCACGGTCTGGGTACCAGTCTGATGATGGAAATGAGCATCAAAGGCATTGTGAAAGAACTTGAAGTAAACGCAACGGTTGACCACATTGATTTAGGCTCTGCAAAAGGCACAGATTGCGACATCTTTATTGGTACTAATGACATCACCGAACAACTGAAGTCTCTTGATGTTGAACAGAAGATTGTCAGCCTAGATAACATGGTCGACAAAGTTGCGATGAAAGGGCGTCTATCACTGGCACTTAACGAGTTGGGCGCACTGTAAGGGGGCGTAATGGAATTCTTCAGTTTCTTAATGAATGATGTCCTGTCAGAGCCTGCGGTTCTGGTTGGCCTCATTGCATTGATTGGCCTGATTGCACAAAAGAAACCTGTTACTGAGTGTATAAAAGGCACAGTTAAAACCATTTTAGGCTTCATTATTCTGGGTGCAGGTGCGGGCCTAGTGGTTACCTCTCTTGGTGACTTTGCCACCATCTTCCAGAAAGCATTTGGGATCACAGGTGTGGTGCCAAACAATGAAGCCATTGTCTCGATTGCGCAGGAAGCTTTTGGTAAAGAAATGGCGATGATCATGTTCTTCGCCATGCTAGTGAACATTCTGATTGCGCGCCTAACGCCTTGGAAGTTTATCTTTCTTACCGGTCATCATACCTTGTTTATGTCGATGATGGTCGCGGCAATTCTTTCCTCTAGCGGTATGAGCGGCGTACCACTTATTGCTCTAGGTTCGCTTGTCGTGGGCTCAGTGATGGTGTTCTTCCCAGCTATCGCTCATCGTTACATGAAGCAGGTGACGGGGTCAGATGATGTTGCTATCGGTCACTTCTCAACCATGTCTTATGTCCTAGCGGGATACATAGGCAGCAAATTTGGTAACAAAGAGCACTCAACCGAAGAAATGAATGTGCCTAAGAGCCTTTTGTTCCTGCGTGATACGCCTGTAGCGATTTCATTTACCATGGGCATCATCTTTATGGTGACCTGTATCTTCGCTGGCGGTGATTTTGTTCGAGAAGTCAGTGGTGGCAAACATTGGTTTATGTTTGCTCTGATGCAGTCGATTACGTTTGCTGGTGGCGTGTACGTGATTCTTCAAGGTGTACGCATGGTGATTGCGGAAATCGTCCCTGCTTTTAAGGGCATTTCAGACAAGCTCGTACCAAATGCGAAGCCTGCTCTGGATTGCCCTGTCGTATTCCCTTATGCACCTAACGCGGTTCTGGTTGGTTTCCTGTCGAGCTTTGCGGCGGGTTTAGTAGGAATGTTCTTGCTGTACGTAATGGGGCTGACGGTCATTATTCCTGGCGTGGTCCCGCACTTCTTCGTAGGTGCTGCTGCGGGTGTATTTGGTAATGCGACAGGTGGTCGTCGCGGCGCAATTCTTGGTGCTTTTGCACAAGGCTTGCTGATTACCTTCCTACCTGTCTTCTTGATGCCAGTGCTTGGCGATTTAGGCTTTGCTAATACCACGTTCAGTGATGCTGACTTCGGGGTAGTAGGTATTCTGCTTGGTCTGATTGTTCGCTAACAAAGCGTCTCTTTCTAGTGTTGAAGCCCGCAATGATCGCGGGCTTCATTTTGTTTGTGCATCGATCAGCTTTGTTCTCCGTTCACGTAGGAATATTGATTCCGCCCGCCACTTTTACTTTGATAAATTTGCTCATCGACGCGATTGATGAAGGTTTCCACATCTTCACTATTTCTTATCACCGCGCCGAGGCTTAACGTGATGGCAATCTGCTTATCTTCAAACAGTAACGGTGTTGAGCGGATAGCATGGGTGATGCTCGATAGTAAGGTTTCTACCTGATCGGCGTCTGTGTGCTCTACCATCATAAAGAATTCATCTCCGCCCAAGCGATAAAAGCGGTCTGCGTCACTGAGCAAAGGGTTGATGAGTGACACGACATGCTGGAGTGCTTTGTCTCCAGCGGAGTGTCCGAAGGTATCATTGATGCCTTTGAATCGGTCAACATCAAAGCCAATCAGCGTGAAAACTTCATTATTAATGACTCTGCGTTTAAGTGTTTCATTAAACGCTCGTCGATTCTCTACGCCAGTTAAACTGTCGTGGTATGCCATGTAGGCGAGCTTCTGGGTTTTTTTCGCGACTATGGCGTTAAGCCTGCGCCTGTCTCTTGTTTGCTTCAAGGCAAGAAAGCTGACTAAGAAAGCGGTGAGATGCCCGAGTATAAATGTCGCGGCCAGCGTAACCATTTGGTTGTAATCGAGTTGGTCTGCAATGGTGACACGAATATCCCAGCTGCGATTGGCCACACTAACGGAATCAACATAAACTTGGCCTTCCGATTCCGACCAGTATTCACTCTCATATACGATAGGTGCGTCGCTGGCGTCAAAGCCTTGATCGAC
Source organism: Vibrio sp. RE88 (assembly GCF_013113835.1). Classification (GTDB taxonomy): domain Bacteria; phylum Pseudomonadota; class Gammaproteobacteria; order Enterobacterales; family Vibrionaceae; genus Vibrio. Next base: position 75,594 of record NZ_VTYQ01000002.1, read on the forward strand.
GATTTGATATTCAAATCGTTTGACCGGAAGTCGCGATGCTAAGGTTTTGAAATAACCGTTTAAATCAATCGCGCCAATGACGATACCAGTTAAGTTGGTCGAATCGGATCGGCTGTATACCGGGAAATAGACCAAGGCGCTGTTCTTTTCATCTGCGGGGTCGATATCATTTTGTAGCAAGTGAATTCGGTCAGAAATAAACGCTTTTTGAGTGGTTGTGATGATGTCCAATGCGTGGGCAAAACGTGCATCTTGGGGCTGATAACCGATGAGTTTGGCATTGCTTTCATTATTGGGGAATACTTCGGTGACGACGAACTCTTCTGGCTTAGGTACCGCATTAGGATCGGAACCTTTCTGCGTTCGGGGCATCCACTGCAGCGCCGTGACGTTACCAATATCATCCTTAAGCGAGCTTTGCACGAACAGTGAAAAGTTGTGCCACTGCTCGGAATCCGTGGCGTAGAAGAAGTGAACACTGGCCCCTATGATGCGAATATCTTTGCTAATCAAGTTGATGAGCGCCGCATTCTGATCTCGGGCAAAACCGACGCCCAAGTCATAGATGTTGTCCTTTTGAACACGATAGAGGGAGTAGGTGACAAAATTGACGATCAGCAACACCAAAATCAGCGTGGCAACAGAGTAGCCATACAGGTCAAAAGCTGTGCGCCATTTTCCTTTTTCCATCGTGTTTTACTCTCCGTGTTAAAGCGCCTCATTAAGTGATCACGCTTCCAATAACTATAGATTAGGCCACTGGGCTTGTGTTCTATTAAAGCAACTAGGTTCTGTGCAACCTATGCTATCCCAAAACTCTGATAGTGACTATTTTTCACTAATTCCAATGACTTGTTAGGCTGTGCACAAAGACAGGCCCTATACTGTGAAACGTTAGGGATGAATAACAAGGAACCCAAGCCAATGAAACGCGCTTACACTCTGACACTACTCGCGAGTATAACCATGACAGCCAATACTTACGCGGCGGATTCCGCGGATATGGTGTTAACCAATGCCAGTATCTATGGCTATCAAACCGCTGATTCGATTGCCATTTCGAAAGGTAAAATTCTTTACGTAGGTACAGCCGAAGACATGCAGAGCTTCACTCGCTCATCGACGGAAACCATAGATTTAGACGGTGGCTTTATTGCGCCCGGCTTTATCGACAATCACAACCATGTCTTTGAAGCAGCATCAGAAGCTGGTGGTCAGTGTGAGCTGAGCATGGATGCAGGGCTAGAGGAGCAGATCCCTTATCTGAAAGCGTGTCGTAAAGACGCGCGCCGGGGTGAGTGGGTGATGGGTTACGGTTTCTCGATAGAAGCATTGCTGGCAGAAGACAACAGACGCACACCGTTGGAGGTCATTGATTCAGTCTTTCCTGATCAGCCCGTTATTATTATGGAGCAAACTTCTCACTCAATGTGGGTTAATTCCGCAGCGCTGGAAAAAGCAGGAATCCACAAGAACTCGCCAGAGCCGCAAGGCGGAAAGATTCTCAAAGACGAATACACAGGCGAGCTCAATGGTATCTTGATGGATAATGCCGGCGATATCGTGATGGAGATAGCGTGGAATAGCCTTGAAGAGCAATTCGATCAAAGCTACGAAGGCCTGATGGTTGGTTTGGATGAAGCTCGCTCACACGGTATTACTACCATCGGTGATGGCCGACTTTACTGGAAGCGTGGTTGGTATGAAGTGTGGAAGGAAGCGGAGAAACGGGGTGACCTGACGGCGCGTGTTTCCTTAAGACCTTGGATTTACCCGACGGATTCAATGCAGCCGCAGCTATCGTTTTTGTCTGAGGTGTTAGCAACGGACAAATCTCAGTTACTGCTGGTGGATCAGGTCAAAATGTACAGCGACGGTATTTTAGTTAATGGGACAGCAAAGACGCTTGCGCCTTATCTGGATACCTACATCCCTGATGAACCTTATGGCATCAACTACATTCCACCTGAGGCGATGGAAGAGTGGCTCAAAGCACTGGATAAGATTGGCTATGGCGCCCACATTCATGCGATAGGTGATGGCGCGATTCGTGAGTCACTCAATGCGATTGAAGCAATGCGTCAGCAAGGCGGTGGAAAGGACTACACGCTGACACACGTTGAGTTGGTGAACTCTAAAGACGTAGAACGTTTTGCTAAATTGAATGTGACCGCGGATTTTCAAGTCGGTTCAGATTACGTTGCTTATCATGAGCATCAATGGGCAGAAGCGTTTCTTGGAGCCAAGCGAACGCGTGCTTTGATGAACCTGAAAGCCATCTTCGACACAGGGGCTAACGTCTCCTTAAGCAGTGACTGGAATGTGCACGACATCAACCCGCTGGTGGGCATTGCCAATAGCCTCATCATGGGAAAAACAGGCCTGCCAAGTGTCGAAGATGCGATAGACGCCTATACCATTAATGCGGCAACGAGTTTAGGTCTTGATGATATTACAGGGTCAATAGAAGTGGGCAAGGCGGCGGATTTTGCCATCTTGTCGCGTGACATTACCCAATTGTCTGCCGAGAAAATCAAAAAGACAGATATCTGGATGACGATTTTTAACGGTCAAATCGTCTACGACATCGACGAATAAGTCACAACGCCGCACGTTAAAACGTGCGGCGTTGTATTTTGAGGGATTAGCGTGTTGAAATCACCGATATTTTTAGCCGAAGTTGCTGTCAAACAAGCATTCATTCTCATGTTAGCGGTACCGATGTTATTTGAGCTAACGTTTGATGCGATGCAGGAGATGGATAAAAGCAACCAGTCGTCCATTTTAGCGGTGGTCGGTCTGTTGATGGCGGCGGCGATTGTGGGGGTATTTGAGGCTACGTATCAGAAAACCAACATCCAGCAGCAATCCCATCGTTTGCTGGCACACCTTACTAAGGCGTTGCTTTTTATCGGTATTTCAGAGCTGATGATGTTAGCCGTTGCAACGATTGGCACGACAGAAAACGTCTATGATGACCCACTGCTTTGGGCGTTGGTGCCAATTTATCTTGCGTTATACCTGTACGACTGGTGGGACGCATTAGTCTCCGATTAAACCTGAAACTCGTGGCATTGTTTCAGTGATTCAATGATCTGATGGCCTGTTTTAGAGAGTGCTAATCCCGGTCTCCAGCTCAGTTCTACTCGGCGAGGGATCTCACTTTGTTCAAACTCAGATGTCAATCTAACCAACGTACCATCCTGAATTTGCTGAGTGATGTTAGCGAGCGGAAGAAAAGCAAACCCTTGTCCAGCTTCGAGTAGCTTGATTAACATGGTTAGGTCATAGATTACCGCGTAATCTGGACTGAATCCTTCACCGTCGTCTTCACCTAACTCTCCCCAGATTAGTTCCTTGTGTTCGCTTAATGCATCCACCGATATAGGCTGAGAGGAAGCGAGAGCGAGAGAATGGTGGCAAACCAGACCTTCAAGATAATGGCCCAATTTTATGTATTCCACATCGGCCTGATGCAGCTGATTCGATTCATGCTGGACAACAATATCGGTTTCGCCACTAAGTAAAGCATTTCGTAAACCTGCTTGTTCATCGCGATAGATTTCTACATGGAGGTTAGGTATCAAGAATAGTTGTTGAATGGCATTTAGCAATGGAGCCTCAGGCACGTAGTGCTCTATACCGATGCGAATTGTCGTCGGTTCTCCGGCGCTCAAAGCGGAAGCTTTTTCAGCCAGCTTTTCTAGCTGTGCCAGTGTATGAGTTAGGGATGGAAGCAGTTGTTCACCTTGCTGGCTAAGCGTGCTTTTGTTTCCCGTGCGGTCAAAGAAATTAACGCCAAGGTCAATCTCCAGATCGGAGATCCATTGGCTGACTTGTGACTGCTTTTTGCCGAGCTTTCGCGCTGCTGCGGAAATAGAGCCTGTTTCGATGGCTAGAAGGAGCGCTTTTAGGTGCGTGGTGTTCATCCGTGAATTCCAAGAGAGAAGAGCAACAGGGCTTATTGTAAAAGATACCAAATTTGTTGTGAATGGTTGATTGGGGCTTTGATTATCACCGTGAATATCCCTCTTAATGTCTAGTGTGCGCGATGAGATATTGCTCCCATACAGATGTTTCCCAGCGGCATGCAACATCGACTTTTCTGCTCATACCGCTCAATCTACAAAGCACCAGAATAGCATTCTGATCACTGTTCTATCGCGCTTGTCTAAACTTAGTTAAGGGATCAGCTTCATCAGAAATGAAGGAGCGACGTATCGTAAGGAGAAACGATGAAAACACCATTTGCGTTAGCCGCGTTACTGCTTAGCACGCCAGTGCTATCTGCCGACTGCAGTGACTTTTTTCAAAGCGTTTCCTTTGGCAACATCGCCCGCTTAAATGCTTCAGAGTACCCGCAGCAGTGCGTTAATACGTTGTCTAGCAACGGAAAAACGGCCGTCTATATTGCGACAGAAAATGATGATCCAGCCATGATTGCTTGGCTGGTCAAGCGAGGGGCTGACCTCAAACAACGTTCTCGCTATGACGACATTAACTACACGCCGTTTTTAATGGCAGGCGCTAAAGGCAAAAACAAAGCACTGGTTGAACTGCTAAAGTACGACATCGACTTTGCTTCGACTAACCATTACGGTGGCACAGCTTTGATTCCTGCTGCTGAGAAAGGTTACCTTGAAACCGTTAAAATTTTGCTCGAGGATGGCCGGACAAACATCAATCATGTTAATGACCTCGGCTGGACAGCATTAATGGAAGTGGCAGTACTGGGTAAAGATACGGAAAACTATCAGATGATCGTCAAAGAGCTTTTAAAACATGGTGCCGATGCCAATATCAGAGACAACCAAGGGGAAAGTGTTCTGCAACATGCTGAGAGTCGTGGATTAACTCAGATCGCTGAAATTCTTAAAAAGTCGGGTTAAGTATCCAATGGAAAGCTGGCTGTGAAGCCAGCTTTCTTGTGTCGATTAGTAAATTGAAAATCGAGTCACTACAGCGCCGTGATCGGACGGATGCATCTCACTATGGCCATCATCCAACAGGCAGTAGCTCTCTTCTGCACTCAGATTATCTCCTTTGTACAAGATAAAATCGATTCTCCCTGCGCCTGAATTGCCTTTGAAGAAGGGCGTCCAGGTAATGCATTTATTGTGTAGGATATCTGGGTTTACTTCGCGATAGCTATCAACGTAGTTGTGGTTATCTGCCACTCTCATGGTAGGTAAGTCGATATTACCGCGACCAAAGATATTGGTTTCCGCCGTTGTATCTACATAGGACAAGGTATTAAAGTCACCCCCAACAATGACGGGGATGTCTTGTTCAGAGTCTTTTTCGATTTGGGTCAGAATCTCTTCGAGTGGCTGCGCTCTCGCTAAATCGTCTGTGTCTACTAGCTCTTGATTTGAGTATGAAGGATCTGGGAGTAAATTGACGATGTCGTTGCTTGATGTCAGCCAGATAGAGTAAGTATCCACTTGTTTGCCATTGCCCATATCAACGCGAACGCCACAAATGTGGTTGTTACAGCTGCCTAAGGTTTCCTTAATCGGGTAGCGACTGAAAATCGCGAGGTTATCATTAGCACCGGAGGTTCTGTATTCAAACCCTAGGTGGTTAGCTAATGCCTCCTGATAACCATAAGCTTCCTGCATGAAGATAACATCGGCACCAGAGTGAATGATCTGTTCATAAACGTATTCTTGGCTACGCAGAGGATCCGGCGCTGACCCTGCATGCCAGATGTTGTATGCCATGGTTGTCAGCTCGTTCGGGTTCTGATTCGCCGCTTCTGTGGTGAATTGCCAAACGTCTCCGGTTACTTTATCTGAAGAGGACTCAACATCAACACGCCAGTAGTATTGGGTCTCTGGCAGCAAACTGCGGGTCTGAAGCGCTTTGTCTGTTGTTGTCCATTCATAAAGTACGTTCGAGAAGTCGGCACGGTCGGAAACCAACACTTTGTAAGTCACGTCCTGCTGAGCCTTAAACTCGTCAGGGTGCGACCACTGCAATAGCGTGTCTGTACTGCTCACACCTGTAATTCCTGTGGACGGAACGGGGTTTTGACTGGCAGCGTACGTCTGTCGCCTAAATCGTAGTGATAGAGCGCTTTGGAATATTGCGCTCCCATAGCCTGTGAATAGACACGTATATTATCCATTGCAACGTCAGCAGAAGGAATGTCTTCCAAGTGGCTGTCATAGCCCGGGCTTGCCCCGAACGCGAGGTGCATTGAAGCCAGTGCAATCGGTGCGCCTGTCACTACTCGCTCACCATTGAGGTAAACGCTGGTTGAGTGTTGGTTGCTCGCCATAGTGAGTTGTACCCACTCTCCACGAGGAACCTTAACTCCAGAAAACAACTGGCTTGGTAATTGAGTATCTGGAATTTGCGTACCTTCGTACTTCCGCCATAGCTCTAGCGTGTCGTCTTGTGTATTCAGTAACAAGACAGGCTCTCGACTTCTTGCTTCACCGTGTGAACCGTTCATCAGAGAGAGAACCTCCTGCTCCGGCTGGGTTTCTTCGAGCTTAAACCAAAAGCTAACGGTTCTGTGCTCTGACGCTCTTAGATCGGAAAATCGAAGCGCGTTAAGGCCAGTCAATGATTTCGCTATGGAGCCGTCAAAGGAGGGGACGTCCAGTAGAGAGCCTAGTTCTTCGATAGTAACAGAGTATTTATTACCCACATTCTGTGGGCTCACTTTTGAGCCTGTCGCATCGTTATCGAAATCCATACCAACCGTAAGATTGAAATTGGTTGCCCGTAGGGGAATTTCGAGATCACGAGTTTCTTGTTCAACGATGACTTCTTCATCACAACCGATGAGTACACCGATAAGTGATAGCGTCACAAAAGCGCGTTTAAACCGTAATGAAGCGAAAGGTTTGGGAAGCAGCATAGCCTTGTATCCTCAGGAAAATGTAAATCTGAGAATAGAAATGGAGTATTAACTTTTTGCTTAACGACTATTAACTGAAAATAACGACCGTCATTAGTTTTTATTTTGAGTGCTAACACGAATATCACGGCTATTATTTTACTTGAATAATATAAGGATTATTGATTGATTATAAGGTGAATTATATTAAATATATTCCCTGAGCATTTAGGTTGGTTATTTGTGATAAATAGGAGGGTTTAATATAAATCCTGTTTATTGATTTTATTTAGTAGCAATGAAATAGCGATGTTTTTGAAACAAAAAAATAATATTAGTGGAGAAGAGCATCCTTGCTGCAATCTGAGACTCTGTTCTAAAGCGTATTGTAATTTACTGCAACATCCCTGAGTGAACTTGTAACCCTAGTTGGGAGAGAGAATAAATTTTCCCTTCCTCTTTCACGACCAAACCACTGTTAACCAGTTGCTTGAGGTGGAAGTTAAACTTGGTGTGATCCTCAATACCTACCACACGACATAAATCCATGAATTTGAGTTTGCGATGCACTTTGAGTTGTTTGATGACACTGCGACGTATCGGGTTCGATAATGCACTGAAAATCAAATCGTTATTGCGCTCTTGCTTAGGTGTCTTCGGAGAGCGCTCGGCATGAACACGTTTTAATGTCACCGATAATGTCGGCAAATTAAATGGCTTGGTCAGAAACTCATCCGCACCTTTTTTCATGGCGTCTACCGCGACATCTACTGTGGCAAAAGCAGTGGTAATCACAATGCCGATATTAGGGTGAAGACGGCGCAATGCGGTTAGTGCTTCAACCCCAGTCATGCCGGGCATCACAACGTCAAATAGCGCCAAGTCAAAATGGCTTTCTGAGGCGGTGTCTAAAGCATCTTCTGCGTTATCGAAAGCCGTGACTTCAAAAGCCTCGAGAGTCAGTGCTTCGATTAACACTTCTCTTAGTTCTTGGTCATCTTCGGCGAGTAGGAGTTTCAAGGTCATTCGATATTCCTAGGTAAGCGAATTTCCACAGTGAGGCCGGTGATCTGGTCACTCTTTTTAGAGTTCCTGAGCAGTAGCTCTCCACCATGTTGTAGTATGATTTGGTTACTAATGGCAAGCCCCATCCCAGTCCCTTCTCCTCTCGGTTTCGTAGTAAAGAAAGGGGTTTTAGCTTGTTCTAGCTTTTCCTGAGGCATGCCAGTACCCCAGTCAGAGACGGAAAGTATGGCGACGAGCTTATCTTGATACGTTTCGATATAGAGCTGCTTGTGACTTTGGCTGGCGTCAATTGCGTTACTGATTATATTGGTAATCACTTCTTCCAGTTGCCCAGCATCGCCGGTGACACTCAGTGTTTCATCGAGGCTCAACCCTACTTGAAAGCCTTCCAGTCGATATTGATTCAGCGACAACGCTGACTGAATGACGTTTGCTACACACACACTTTCTCGTTCAATTGGCTTATGGTGAGCGTAGTTCAATACTTCGTGACTGATTTCCGCTGAACGTTCCAAACCTTGACGAATACGCGTGATGTGTCGTTTATAAGTGTCACCTTCAGGCAAACTATTCTCGAGTAAATCACAGCTCATCATTGCGCTACTAAGCGGGGTCTTTATTTCATGGGCAACCGCTGAGGTGAGCTCGCCCAGCTCTTTAAGCTTGGCATCTTGCTGGGTTTGCTGAATCGCGGCTTCGATTTGCTTGTTTTTCTCATCATCAAACACCCGCAAAGCGGACCAAAGTGTGACCAAAATGGCGAGTGCGCAAGCGGTACGCAATATCAGCACCCACAGACCATAATCGACAGTCAGTACTCCAGCACTGAAACCATACAAGATAAGAGCTAGGCCCGTAAGCTTGAAAGGCAGTGAGGCGCCATGGCCTTCTTTTTCCAGTACGTTGGCGTAGCTCATCATGGCAAAACCGGATAAGGCACCGGCGCCTAAGCCGAATACCCAACGTATCTGGTTCGCAGTGTTGTTTAGATAAGCAGCAAATTCATTTTGACCGTAGCGATAAAACAGGCTGAACACGAACAGAGTAACGACCGCAAGCGTGCCCCCTTTGAGTATGCGAGTATGACGCCAGCGGGTAAGGTCGAGCATCTTCCACGCAAAAGCGCCCAAGGCGATGTAAGAAACCCATAGTTTAAACACAATAAAGATGTGTAAATCGCGGGTGAGGGGAAAATCGTACTCATACAGGACTAGGTACAATTCCGACCATTCGTGAAAACCGTGGATTAGGCCGAATAGTGCCAGTGTAGGAAGCGCGGAGGCAATAGCAATACGGCTCTTTTTAAGATTGCGAAACAGGATCGCAAAGAAGATGGCAAAAAAAGCCAACCCGTACAGCAGGTAGATCTTGAAGATGAGCAACATGTCCATTGGTTAATCTTAATTGAGCATGAATCCTTCATCAATGCTTAATCTAAGTATTTTATAAATAGCATTAAGTATATATTTTATTATATTTGGAATTTACCTAAGAATATTCTGTGAAGTTTTCTTATCAGATTATATTTGATTTCTATAATTGTTATTCACGACTAGTCGGTTGACATCGTTTTTTAATAAATCTGTCATATTGTATTTCTAATCTCCGCTTTGTTGATTGGTCAGCATCGATCGACTGTTGAAATTATTTCAATATCTTTAGTTTTACTTGAACACTAAAACTAATACGGGCTAATTAGAATTCATTTTAATTAGCCCTACCTTTTGCTTATTTATATCGGAGATATATTGTGAAATTCATCAAATCAGCTCTAGTGACTTCAGTACTGGCGGCCGCATCCTTTGGCGTAGCTGCCAACACGACGATTAACGGCGCTGGTGCGACATTCCCTCACCCTATCTACGCTAAGTGGGCTGAGCAGTACCAAAAGGAAACGGGCGTTCAGATCAACTATCAGGCGATTGGTTCAGGCGGAGGTATCCGTCAGATCACAGCAAAAACCGTCGATTTTGGCGCGACGGATGCACCTCTGACTATCGAAGAGCTGAACAAAGAAGGAATGATTCAATTTCCAATGGTAATGGGGGCTATCGTTCCTGTTGTTAACATCCCTGGCATCGATGCCGGTGAAGTTAAGCTAACAGGTAAAGTGCTGGCAGACATCTACCTAGGTAACATCAAGAACTGGAATGACCCAGCGATTGCAGCCATCAATAAAGGCGTTGAGCTACCAAGCCAGCCTATCTATGTGGTTCACCGTTCAGACGGTTCAGGCACAACCTTCAACTTTACTGAGTACCTTGACCAAGTTAGCCCTGAGTGGCACGAGCAAATTGGTGTTGGTAAAGACATCACATGGCCAAGTAAAGCGACCACTATCGGCGGCAACGGTAATGCTGGGGTTGCGAACTTCGTAAACCGTACGCGTGGTGCAATTGGTTACGTTGAGTATGCGTTTGCCAAGCAAAACAATCTTGCTTACACCCAGATGCAAGCGCACGACGGTGATTTCCTGATGCCAACGATGGAAAACTTCCAGTCAGCGGCTGCAAACGCGGATTGGGATAATGCGCCGGGTTACCACTTGTTACTCAACAACCAGCCGGGTGCACACTCATGGCCAATGACTGCTGCGACTTTCATCCTAATGCACAAAGATCAGGCTGATGCAGGCAAAGCGAAAGAAATCGTTGAGTTCTTTGAATGGAGCTACACACAAGGTAAAGCTGCGGAAGAACTCGATTACATCCCGATGCCAACCAAGGTTGTGAACATGGTGAACGACACTTGGAAACAAGGTCTGAAATCTGACGGTCAAACGATCATTCGCTAATGAACCTATGCCTCACCAGCTTGGCTGGTGGGGCTGATAAATTTGTTATGACAGCATTAACGTTAAAAAATAAAGTCGATGGCGACTCAATTTTCAGCAAACTGAGCTTTGCCAGCGCTTTATTAATATTTATTACTCTGACGGGGATTGTGCTTTCTCTAATTGAAGGCGGTTGGCCTGCATTTAAAGAATTCGGTCCGGGATTTGTTTTCAGAGATATTTGGGACCCTATCGGGGGTCAATTCGGTGCAGCGTCGGCAATTTACGGCACGCTGGTCACTTCATTCATCGCTATTGTTATCGCAACGCCTATCGCATTAGGCACTGCAATCTTTCTTGCCGAGCTGGCGCCAAAATGGGTAAGCCAACCGGTCAGCAAAGCTGTTGAACTGCTCGCGGCTGTACCAAGTATTATCTACGGTATGTGGGGCTTGTTCGTGTTTGTTCCTTGGTTCTCTGAGGGTTTCCAACTTTGGGCGGGTACGCACCTAGTGGACATTCCGCTGATTGGTCAATGGTTTAATGGGCCTCCGATTGGTATTGGTCTTTTAGCAGCGGGGATCATTCTGTCGTTTATGATCTTACCTATCATGACCTCTTTGACGCGAGACGCATTGAGATCGATTCCGGATGTCCTCCGCGAAGCCGCCTACGGAACGGGTGCAACACCGTTCGAGGTGATTACTAAAGTGCTTATCCCGAAAGTGAAGAATGCCACGGTCAGTGCTGGCATCCTTGGATTGGGCCGAGCGCTGGGTGAGACCATGGCGGTCGCGTTTGTCATTGGTGGTGCGAGCCGTATTGAGTTCTCGTTCTTCATGCCAGCGAGTTCAATCTCATCAACGATTGCTCAGCAGTTTAATGAAGCAACAGACCCGATTCATATTGCCTCATTGATTGGCCTTGGTGTCGTTCTGTTCATCATTACCTTCTTTGTTATGGGCTTTGCTCGTCGTCTTCTGAGGAACTCATAATGAATTTCAGAAAATTCAAGAACCAACTGTTTCTGGCGTTTTGTGCGTTGTCGGCAGCGTTTGGCGTCTTCGTTTTAGCCAGCATTCTTTACACACTCGTTGGAGAAGGTGTTAAAGGCCTAAACATCATGACGTTTACGGAGCTGACTCCGGGGCCAGGTAGTGAGGGTGGGCTAAAAAACGCCATTATTGGTAGCTTGATGCTCACAGGATTAGGCATCCTGATCGCTGCGCCAATTGGCATTCTGGCAGGGACATGGCTGGCAGAAGCGCAACCTGACAACAAGATTGCCGAATCACTGCGCTTTCTCAACGGTATGTTGATGAGTGCACCGTCGATTCTGGTTGGCCTGTTTGTTTACGCGATTATCGTTGTACCGTCAGGTGGTTATTCCGGCTGGGCAGGTGCGATTGCGCTTGCTGTATTGGCATTGCCCGTGATTGTCGCTTCAACAGAAGAAATGCTGAGACTGGTTCCTCCAACGCTGAAAGAAGCGGGCAGTGGTGTCGGTGCACCGAAGTGGCGAGTGATCACTCAATTGAGTTACCGCGCCGCAGCTCCGGGCATTATTACCGCGATACTGCTTTCGGTGGCACGTATCTCTGGTGAAACAGCACCACTGTTGTTTACTGCGCTGAACAGCAGCTTCATGACGACAGACATGGGCAAACCGATGGCCAACCTCCCGGTTACCATCTATCAGTTCGCGATGAGCCCATTTGCCTCGTGGCAAGAACTGGCGTGGGCAGGCGCACTGATCATCACAACATTTATCTTGGTAGTTAATGTATTGGCGACGTCGTTGCCGCAGTTACTGAAAGCGAGAAAAGCATGAACACGGCAACACTCAACACGCTTAACGGATCGTCTATGAATACAATGGTTGATAACTCGGTATCTCTTGAAACAGTGTCGAATCCGACACACCGCATGGATATCCAAAACTTAAATTTCTACTACAACAAGGGCCTAGACGCAGCGTTGAAATCGGTTTCTATGCCGATTTTCAAAAACCGTGTGACGGCGCTGATTGGCCCGTCGGGTTGTGGTAAATCGACGCTACTGCGTACCATGAACCGTATCTACAACTTATACGGCAATCAGTACGTGGAAGGGGAAATCTTGCTCGATGGTAAGAGCATCTTCAAAGACACCGATGTGAATGAACTGCGCTCTAAAGTCGGTATGGTTTTCCAGAAGCCGACGCCATTCCCAATGTCTATTTATGAGAACATGGCGTTTGGCCTGAAGATTCAGGGCTGCTTTTCTAAAGATGAAATCAAACAGCGCGTAGAGAAAGCACTTAAGCGTGCCCACCTTTGGGAAGAAGTGAAGGACAAGCTGGACGCTGATGCGCATGGTTTGTCTGGCGGTCAGCAACAGCGCTTGTGTATCGCACGTACGATTGCGCTAGAACCAGAAGTGATTCTGATGGATGAACCCACCTCCGCTCTCGACCCAATCGCCACTGCTGCGATTGAAACACTCATCACTGAGCTACGTGAGAAGTACACCATTGTTATCGTAACGCACAATATGCAGCAAGCCATGCGTATCTCTGATTACACCGGCTTTATGTATCTGGGTAAGCTGGAGGAATTTGGTAAAACTGATAAGATTTTCCACGCTCCAGACAATGACCGGACGAAACGCTACATCTCAGGTGACTTCGGTTAATCTGTTCTGAAAACGTTGGCAAGATTCAAGCCCGCTTCTATTAAAGCGGGCTTTTTAATGCGTGGAATGAATCCCAAAAACGTTAAGTGAAATGAGCGATATACAACTTGATAACGGCAAAGTATTTCGCCTCACACACATTGTGATCGAACGCTAAAATACGCTTTTCTTCGGCTAGGATTTTACGACGATTTGCTTCATCGTATGGGGAAAATTGAGGGCTTTTACATGAAGACAGAAAAAGAAAAAATGCTCGCGGGCGAACCCTACGATGCATGGGACAAGCAGCTTTATAGTGAACGTATTGAATGCCGCAAAGTGCTGCAAAAGCTCAACAACAGCATTCCTGATACGGATGAGTGGCGCGAAGCGGTAGACACCCTAATTCCAGACTCCGAAGGCGCATACTTAGAGCCGCCATTTCGCTGTGATTATGGCTCCAACATTAAGCTGGGCAAAAACTTCTACGCCAACTTTAACTGCGTGGTGTTAGACGTTGCAGAAGTCTATATCGGTGACAACGTGTTGTTTGCACCTAATGTACAAATCTACACAGCGGGTCACCCATTAGATGTAAAAGGCCGAGTGGAAGAGGGCGTAGAGTTTGGTACACCAATCACGATTGGCGACAACGTATGGCTGGGCGGTGGTGTTATCGTCTGTCCGGGAGTATCCATTGGTGAAAACAGTGTGGTGGGCGCAGGCAGTGTCGTCACAAAAGATATTCCACCTAACGTGGTAGCAGCGGGGAATCCTTGTAAAGTAATAAAGCCAATTGAGCAAAAATAAGTCAGCCTCATGCTGTTTATCGGCGTTTAAATCGCAGATAACCTTCACTTGATGCAGTAGGTCGCGTAAGCGGCCTTTTTCTATTCTTTCGGCCATTCTCTTGCTTCTGTATCTCTCCTCTGAATCTGTTCTCCCTCACAATTTTTAAGTTCAACTTGGTGCGCATGTTATTAGTTGCTTATTTTTGAGATCTTTACACTCATTCACCGTGGTTATGTTTGTTATATTCCTTGTCTTTCATAGGGTTACTAAAGCACTAAATGACTGCGCAATATGTAAACAATAGATGGTAGGGGAGGGAGCTATTGGAACTTAGTGATTTTATAGATGAGTTAGTTAAGCTTGATACTGCAGAGAAGATCTTCGATTTCAGTAGGAAACATGTTCTTCATGGTACTCCATATGTTTTCAAAGATAGAGAAAATGATTTCTATGAGTTCAGAAAAAAAATATCTGACAAGTTTGGTATTTCCTTTCATGAAGTTTACATAACAGGTTCTGGGAAACTCGGGTTTAGCCCATTCAAACGAAAAGTATTTGACTATGACTCAGATATTGATGTGGCGATTATCTCACCAAGCCTATTCGAGAACATCATGTGGGACATATCAAAATACCAGATGCGTTATAGAAAGGCCCGGACGGCAGTGCAAGAACATGAACTTGAGATGTATCATGAATTTCTTGAATACGTCGCTTTAGGCTGGGTCCGGCCCGACAAATTGCCCGTCTCTTTTCAGATGTGGAGTGTCAAATCAGACTGGTTTGAATTTTTTAATACTTTGTCATACGGTCGTTCCGAGGTCGGAAACTACAAAGTTAGTGCTGGCGTATTTAAGAGTTATCAGCATCTTGAGAACTATATTGTGAATGGTCTTATTGACGTACAAAAAAGAGCAAAACTTAGGAAGTAATTATCATGGGACATCAGATTAAACCTTCAGTTACAAACCCGACCATTGCGGACTTGTATGAGAAAATCGAAGATAGCAAGTTAGATATATCTCCTGACTTCCAACGTAAGTTTGTATGGACTCAAGAGCACCAAGAGCAGTTTCTAGATACCATTATTAATGGTTACCCATTCCCTGAAATATATGTTTGTCAGGGGAAAATTGATACTAAGAAGCTTAGAACTTCCCAAAAAGTGATCGATGGGCAGCAGCGTCTTACCACTATTCGTAACTATATTGATGATACATTTGAAAAGCCCTTGACCTTAGTTAAGAGATTTGAAGATTTAACCGAAGACGAGAGAATTAACTTCTTGGAGTATCAAGTTGTCGTACGTGATATTGGTAAAGTCGAAGAAGCGTTAGTGAGAGAGATTTTCAGGCGCATTAATCTTACCAAATTCAAACTTGAAGATATAGAGATTCAGAACGCAATCTATGATGGTAAGTTTATTCAAGTTGCTAAGGAATTATCAAGTGAGATTGAGCTTGGAGAGTTTGGCGTATTTCATGATTCTGAATTTACTAGGATGGCTGATGTACATTTCTTCCTACAAGTAATGTCAACAATCGAGCGAGGTGGCTACTATCATAGGGATAATGAGTTAGAGAAATGTGTAGCGGAATTCAATGAAGAATATATTAACGCTCATAAAACAAAGTCTCTGATTCTCGAAGCTATTAGTGTGGTCAAATCATTGGGGCTTGAACTAGATTCAATTTGGTTTAGGAAATCAAACTTTTTCACTTTAGTTGCGGAGATCTGTTTGGTTGAAAACCTTCCAGCAGACTTTAAGTCTAAGTTGATAGAACTCGAAGGGTATGTAATGGCTAACCGTCATACCAAAGACAATGATTTTGGTGTTTATTATGGGTACATGTACGCAGGAACAAACAACAGGAAGTCTCGAGTTACTCGCTCAGAAATATTTAGAAAATTTGTCTTCGGCTAGAACCTGCTAACAAAGCATTAAGAGTGATTCTCAACGATTGGAATTTTTCATTCCATCGTTGGGTTTCGTGTTTACAGTGGCATGGTAGGCTTTCGTGGCAGCAGTGATCACACCTTAATGCGGCGTTATGCTATGTAATAGGAAAAATATGACTTTCGAGAAGTTTGCAGCAATTGCTGGTTTGATTGCAACGATACCTGTATACAAAGGTTGGGTTATTAGAATTTGGGTTTGGAGCAGAGCTAAGAAAGTTTCATCTTTGGAAAAACGGCTTGCACAAATAGAAAAACTTCACAGTGATGACAAGTATCTTATGATCTACATAGGCCAATCGATTCTTATTGTACTTGCGCTCATTGCTAGTGCCCAGATTTATCAGCTGGTGAATATTGCTTCAGAGGACGCTGATATATCGTCTATTTTCATTAGTTTGATGTCTTTAATAGCATACCTTGTGGCTGTGAGTTGTGGGGGCAAACTAACCAAGGTCAAGACCTACGATAAGTACCGTAAAGAAATAAAAGGCAAAATTGAGCGTTTGCAAGCCTAACAAAGTACTTTAGAGAAACTCTCAAATCGTGGTGTTTAGGATTCTATTTCAGATGTAGTATTTATAGCACAATGGTTTAGGTTAGGTGGTCGCATTGTTTCCCTTTTTAATGAGGCGCTATATTTTTATTGAGAGGTAAGGATGGGTAGTAAGCTAAAAACATATACTGAAGTTAAAGAGTACTTGAGGAAAAAAGAACGAACAGCTCATTTATTGCTGGGCAATGGTTTTAGTATGGCTTATAACCATAAGATTTTCTCTTACAATGCGCTACATCAATTTATTGAGAAACAAGAAGACCCATTAATAACTTCGCTTTTTGACATAGTAAAAACTAAGAACTTTGAGTTGGTGATGCAGCAACTCGATAATTTCTGTGAACTGATAGAAGCATTTGGTTCAGATAAGGACCTGTTAGACAAAGTTGAAACAGCTAGTGAGCGGCTGAAAGAAAGCTTAATTGATGCAGTAGAGTCGTTACATCCTGAGCATGTTTTTAAGTTGCAAGAATCCCAAATAGATAAATGTTCCGAGTTTCTATCATTTTTCACCAATAATGATGGGTCAGTATTCAGCACCAACTATGACTTGTTACTTTATTGGGTCCTAATGCGAAAAGGTGCCAAAAATGCAATAGATGGTTTTGGGCGAGACCGTGAGGATGATGGTGGTTATGACGATGAGCCTGAATACTCGGAGCTTAGATGGGGTAATAATAAAGGCAATCAAAATATTTATTACCTCCATGGAGCATTACCTATCTTTGATCAAGGTGTGCACATTATTAAAGAAGAATACACAGGTACAAAGTACTTGCTTGAGAACATCAAACGCAGGATAGATCATAGCCATTATCCTGTATTTGTAGCTTCGGGCAATGGTGAAGAAAAACTCGAGCATATCCTTCATAACCGTTATTTAACATTCTGCTATGAGTCATTGTGTGAAATTCAGGGATCATTAGTTACCTTCGGATTTAACTTTGGTAAGTATGATTACCATATAATTGATGCGATAAACATCGCAGCAAAACAAGGCAGACGAGCTGGTAACAAACTTTTTAGTGTTTATATTGGTGTATACAGCGATGATGACAGAAAACATATCGAAAGAATCAAGGACAGGTTCAACTGCAAAGTGACTTTATTTGATGCTACAACTGCGAACGTTTGGGCATAAAAATACAACAAAGCATTCAAGAGTAATTTCCAACGCCTGACGTTAAAACTCAAATTCAGCAAAGGATGACGATGAATAGAGATTTTAAAGAACTTTTAGGGACCGAGCTGCCGATCATTCAGGCACCAATGGCTGGGGTACAAGGGAGTGCGCTTGCTATTGCGGTTAGCGAGGCGGGTGGGCTAGGCTCCCTGCCTTGCGGCATGCTGACGACTGAAAATATTGTCAATGAAATCGAGTTTATCAAAGCATCCACGAGCAAACCTTTTAACCTCAACTTCTTCTGTCATGCCCCTAAACCTTACGATGAAGGTCGTCAGGCAATATGGCGAAATGCACTTCAGCCTTACTTTGACGAGCTGGAGTTACAAATAGAGCATTCCGCTGGTGGTAGCCGAGTGCCTTTTAGCCATGATATCGCTGATGCAATTGAACCTTTCTCGCCAGAGTTCATTAGCTTTCATTTTGGGCTCCCCGACAAAGACTTATTACAACGTGTGAAAAGCTGGGGAACCAAAGTTGTCTCATCTGCAACCACAGTAGAAGAAGCGATTTGGCTGGAGTCACATGGTGTGGATGGAATCATCGCTCAAGGGGTAGAAGCTGGAGGGCACAGAGGAATGTTCCTAGCCAGTGATGTCTCCACTCAAATGGGACTAGTGTCACTTGTATCGCAAGTGGTTAATCGTGTGAAGGTGCCCGTTA
Organism: Vibrio sp. RE88; assembly: GCF_013113835.1. Taxonomy (GTDB): domain Bacteria; phylum Pseudomonadota; class Gammaproteobacteria; order Enterobacterales; family Vibrionaceae; genus Vibrio. The sequence goes on from NZ_VTYQ01000002.1 coordinate 94,045, forward strand.
TCGCCGCTGGTGGCATTAGTGACCGCAACGCAGTGCTAGCTTGCATGCAATTAGGTGCTTCGGCGGTACAAGTTGGTACTTCTTACATGCTATGCACAGAAGCTAACACGTCAAAGGTTCATAAACGGGCAATAAAGAGCGATAAGTCTTCGCATACAGCATTAACGAATCTATTTTCTGGTAAACCCGCTAGAGGGATTGTGAACCGCGTTATGGATGAGCTGGGCTGTATGACAGAGTTAGCACCAGAGTTTCCATACGCTTCAATAGAGATGTCTCAATTACGTAGCCGCGCAGAAAAGCAGGGACTTGATGACTTCTCGCCACTATGGTGTGGTCAAAATACTCAAGGATGCAAAGAGATTTCAGCAAAAGAGCTCACGTTGCAGCTGGCCGGAGAATGTTAAATTGACGTCTAACACTTGGTATTTTAATGACCCAAAAACTTAATTATGATTTTCTGCCGCCGATTTCTGGTCCCTATGTCCATGCGGCCAAACACAATAAGACTTTATACATATCAGGACTGACGGCATTTGGCACTGAGTCGCAATCTGGAAGCTTAATTGAGCAAGGCGCTGAAGTCTTAGACCAGATCTCGCGGATACTTGATCACGAGCGATGCACTAAAAGCGATTTAATTAAGCTGACTCTCTTCGTGACTGACATCAGCTTACTCCCTTCAATTCGTGAGCAGCTCTTTACCTTCTATGAAGGGCAGCTACCCGCTTGTTCGCTGGTTGAAGTCTCTAAATTGATTCACCCCGACTTGAAGATAGAGATAGAAGCAACCGTAGCATTGAGCGATTAAGGCTGTGTTTTTAATGCCTGCTTGATTAGCAATGATTACAGACTTAAAAAGGATTTGAAATGAGTAATAAGAGCAATAGAGAAAACTTAGAACTGTACGCACCAGAAAGCTACTGGGCGGCGACACCTGATGAGCTGGGGCAAGTTGTGAATGGATGTGGTACGTCCGGTTGGAAAGGGAAGCTAGTACCGGAAACTTTATATGGGTTGTCGGTATCAGAAAGCTGCAATATCCATGATTGGATGTACCATCATGGCAACGATATTAATGACAAAAATGCAGCAGATAGAGTTTTTCTGAATAATATGATTCGCACTATCGAAGATGAGGGCGGGTTCTGTCTTCTGCGAAAGCTTCGTTTACGTCGTGCAAGGTTGTATTATCGAGCAGTAGAAAACTTTGGTGGCCCGGCATTCTGGGCGAATAAGAATAAACCGGAAGAATTTAAGTTCTCTCGATATGCGCATGTTCCGAGCGTATAGAAGAGATAACTGGAAAGAGATACGACATGGAATTTTGGAAACTACTGCTGTTTATCCCTGCGTGCTTTGCACTCAATATGACACCGGGGCCGAATAACTTATTGTCGATGAACAATGCTCGCTGTTATGGGTTCAAAGCTGCGTTGGTTGCAGGGTTTGGGCGCATTGTCGCCTTCTCGTTTATGATTGCTCTGGCAGCGTCTGGGTTAGCCGTGGTTCTCTACACCTCTGAAGCGTTATTCTTCGTCATCAAGCTGGTGGGTGCGCTGTATCTTCTCTGGATTGCGTTTAACCTGTGGCGCTCTGAAGCCAGCCCAGTCGCAGAGTTGGACAAAACTCGTAGCCACTTTGGGCTCGCGAAGCAGGAGTTTGCACTGGCAGCAGGAAACCCGAAAGCCATTCTTATCTTTACTGCGTTTTTGCCTCAGTTTGTCGATGTAACGGCGAACGTGGATCAGCAATTCTTTACGTTAGGTATTACGTTCTTAGCTCTGGAGCTTGCGGCGATCAGCATCTACGCATTATTTGGTCTGTATCTGAGAAATTGGTTCTCACGACCAGCGATGGCGAAACGATTTAATCGCGCTTGTGCTGCGTTTCTTGCCTTTTCAGGAGCCAATTTACTGATTAGCAGACAATAGCTACTGCCATCTTTACTTTTTATAAACAATAAAACCACCGGCATCACGCTGGTGGTTTTTTATTTTCCTCTTGGGAATTTGAATATTTTAACTCAACTGTTTATATCGCTCGTTTTCCATTCCTATTATTTTTGGTATTAATCTCTCATTTCTCTTTATTGTTAAATCTGTTGAAAGTGGGCGGAATATTAAACTTTCTTGAATTCTTATTAGTGCTATTGCTTAAAATTGCGACACAGGTTTTAGTAATTCAATGGATAAAATTTAATCTATATTTCGGACTTATAAAATAAAAAGGAAACAAGATGAGTTCTCCGTTGAATAAAAGCGTCTTACTGGCGTCTCTATTTCTTACCCCTACGCTTGCTCTGGCTGAAATGACCAATGGTGATTTCGAACAATGGAGCAGTTCCTCTCCAACAGGGTGGAGCACAATCGACAGTGGCATTTCGGTGTCACAGGAAACCAGCATTGTAAAAAGTGGTAGCAATGCGGCAAAAGTGACGGTCAATACTGGTACGCAAAGCAACACGGACTTTCAGCAGTCTGTAAGTGTGGTATCAGGGCAGACGTATAACTTTTCTGTGTCTGTTTATCACACTGAAGGCAATGTTAAAGCACGCCTGTATGTGGATGGATACCAAAATTACAGCGTGCCTAGCCAAACTGGTCAATGGCAGGATATTGCTTATTCGTACACGGCCAGCAGCACCAAGAGCATAAACGTTGGGCTGCGCTTCTATGACGAGTCTGGATTTGATGGTTCCGAAGTCGTTTACATAGATAACTTCCAGCCATCTGATGGCACTGTAACACCGCCTCCGACAACTTGTAGCAATCATGAAGTCACACTCAACCTGACGACCGACAGTTATGGCTCTGAAACAAGCTGGACGCTGAAAAACAGCAGTAATCAGACTTTGTTCTCTGGCTCTGACTACGACAATAACACCAGCTATGACAAGGCGATGTGTGTTGAATCAGGTTCGTATGTGTTTGAAATCGTTGATTCCTATGGTGATGGTATCTGCTGTAGCTCTGGAAATGGGTCTTACGCGCTAACGTCTAACGGTCAAACTCTTGCGTCTGGTGGCGATTTTACCAACTCTTCCCAGCATTCCTTTACGCTTGGTGGTAGCAACCCTGATCCAGAACCACCAGTGCTCGGTGACTACTACAAATCAGCTGAAGGTAAGACAGGCTATACGCTGAAGACTGCGCTGTACAACATCATCAATAACCACAACTCACAAGGCTACTCTGCCGTTTGGGATTTGGTGAAAACCGCTGATATTGATAACTACTATGAGAAGGATGGGACGATTCTCGATATCTACTCAGAGAAGATATCTGGCAGTGATTCGATTAACTTTACTAAAGTGACAGACCAATGCGGACAGTACAGTAAAGAAGGCGATTGTTACAACCGCGAGCACTCTTTCCCTAAGAGTTGGTTTGGTGGAAAAGTGGAGCCAATGAACTCGGATGGGCACCACTTGTATGCGACAGACGGTTACGTGAATGCGAAACGCAGCAACTGGCCATTCGGTGAAGTTGGCAGTGCGACGTACACGTCTTCTAACGGCTCAAAAGTCGGTTCTGCAGCTTCTAGCCTAGGCTACTCCGGTACTGTGTTCGAACCTATTGATGAGTTCAAAGGTGATTTGGCCCGTGCGTACTTCTACATGGCGACACGCTACGAAAACGAGATCGCTAATTGGGAAGGGAACAGCGATAACTCCAACGCTGTGCTCAATGGTACTAATACAACAGTGTTCGAACCTTGGGTTCTGGCTATGTTAAAACGCTGGCATACCAATGACCCTGTCGACCAGAAGGAAATTGATCGCAACAACGCGGTGTACAATTTCCAAGGTAACCGCAACCCGTATGTTGACCACCCAGAGTTCGTCAACATGGTTTGGGGAGACTAACCGAAGTAATCAAAGGCCTAACGTTTGTTAGGCCTTTTGGTTTGTGTGAGAACGCTAGTCCATAAATGCCAACTCAAACATGGTACCGTCCTGAGTGACGTACTCAACTTTCACATTTTCCCCAGATAGATCGGCAGAGTAGAGTTGTGGTTTCCTGTTTTCAGTCCAGTAAAGTTTGCCTGCGTCGAAATCGACTTCAAGATCTTGAACACCGCCATTACTCTCTTCAATTGAAAGGAGTTTTTCGACCTGTCTTGACTCGCCTTTGATGTTTGCGCGATAGATAGCGTGTTCGTTAGCGAAATAAAGGTACTTATCTTTCGGATCCAAATGCATTGCGATGATCTTGTGCCAATCTTCGTAATGGTCGATGCCATCTTCGACGGACAACTCTTGGCGCCTATCGACAGTAGAATGTTCACCTAATGCGAAGCTGATGACTTCCGTTTCTTGGTCAACGCCCAGCGCCATGTACATCCGCTCGTTAGCATTATCGATAGCCAATGCCGTGTTGTTAGCGCAGTAGCCTACGCCACAGTCTTCCATCGTGTCTCCAAATATAAATCGGAAATCTTCGCCCTCAATTGGCGCTCCTGGCGAGTCGGTATAGTCAGGGTAAACTTCAACAACGGTGTCTTGAGTCATACTACTGGTGTAAACTTGACCGGTTTCTTTATCGACGATGACCGGAATATCTCCGGTCATCGGGATCTTGTTTACCATCCGATTTTTTTCTCCGTCCAGAGTGACACGCCACAAGGCTTGAGTACTTGGGGTGCTTGTTGCGAGATAGATAGAATTCTGTGTGACAGCCAAACGGCCACCACCATTAATATCCTCTATCTTAGAGCTCTCTTTGGTGTTCAGATCAAGAACTTGAAGTTCATTGTACGGCTTATCAGCATCATAAGTGACAAAATAAAGGTCTTTCGCTATCGCGCTGTAACTTAAAGTGAGAAGTACTAACGCAGATAAAGTGGGTAGAGTAGGTTTCATTGCAGCCTCCTTTAAAAGTAGTCATCCAAGTTTAGGTGTTAAGTTCTGTACGCGTCGAACATGAAAATAAAACTAGTTGCATATATGTTGTTTTCTAGGTGATTAATAATCATTAAGTGCGGTTGACATTGTTTTTGAAGATTTGAGGCTTGGCTGGTAGGAGTGCTGCTGTTTATCGTGTTTACAATAAGCTTGATACTGAAAGGGAATTGAAGATAGTGCTCGGTGAGCAAATATCTGGGAGTCGAGTTTTTGGGCGGAAAGTAAAGAAAACTAAAAGAGATGGCACTAGCCATCCCTTTTGTCGAAATATCGTTCTTATCTAGTCAATAAGCGCTATTTATATTCGCCTCGGATTGACGCTTCGCGGTAAGCATCCAGTTTGCCTTCGGCTTTGAGTTTCGCCAGCCCTCGGTTGAAGGCATCAACCAACTCTTGTGAACGAGGGGACTTTTTGGAAATGATCACGTAGTAATCCCTTGCAGACAACGTTTTCGCATTAGGCTCGATTTTATCGGTTAGATTGAGTTTGGTGATGGTTTCCATACCCACATCCATATCTTCCAACACGATGTCTAGGCGGCCTGCACTGAGTTTTTTGTAGTTGTTTTCAGCACTAGCGATACGCTGTATGTTGATTTCTCCGGCTTTTTCCATATCTTCGACCCCATAGGCATAACCTGTCACGCCCCCGATTTTGAAGTTCTTAAGGTCTTCTTTGCTGCTCCAGCTTACAGGTTTACTTTTTTGTTGGAACAAGCCCGTACTTAACGTGATGACGGAGTCGGTATAGTGGAAAAACTGCTCTCTGTCAGGGTTTTTACTCCATATCAGTGAGCCATCAAAGTTACCTGCTTTGGATTCTTCGAAGCCACGCTTCCATGGCATATAAGTAAACTCAACTTGATAGCCCTCAGCTTCAAAGGCCTCTCTGACAATTTGAGTGATGAAGCCACCGTTTTTAAGTGATTTGGATTGATACGGCGCCCACTCACCATTGGCGAGTTTAACGGTGTTAGCGTGAGCAAGGCTGGCAAAGAGCAGAGAAACGGTCAGACATAAAAAGGTTTTGATTAAGCTGCGCATTTTTTCTTCCTTAAACATGCAAATAGATTCAATAAAAGAATAGTTGCTGATAAAGATATCACCAAAAAGTTTAAGGGTGTCTGCACTGATAGATCTGAGGTTTATTGTTGCCAGAACAACAAAAAAGCGCCGTTCAATGGCGCTTTTGGAAGGATCAAAATTCGCATTCCGCTTCGAAAGTCATGGGCTGCTTACTGTAAGGATGTTCGATCTCTAATCGCTGTGCGTGTAAGTGCAATCTATCGGCACGTTGGCCATAGAGGCCGTCGCCAACCATAGGCAAATTGAGCCCAAGGTGGTGAGCGCAATGCACTCTGAGCTGATGTGTTCGGCCAGTTGTGGGGTAAAGGTAGAGCTTGGAGCGCCCATTGCGAGATTCAATCAGTTCCCAATAGGTTTCAGCTGGTTTCCCATGCTCGAAGCAGACGAGCTGTCGCGGGCGGTCATCAGGATCGCCACGCATTGGCAAATCTATCTGGCCGCTGGTTTGGTTGACTTCCCCCTCAAGCAGTGCGACGTAGCGCTTTTGCACTGAGCGGGAAATGAACTGCTTCTGAAGACTTTTGTTCGCACGCTTTGTCAGAGCGAAAACCAACAGCCCTGATGTCGCCATGTCCAGCCGATGAATCACGAAGGGGCCTTCTACATCTGGGTAGCGCTGTTGCAAGCGGGTGTACGCTGAGTCCTTGATGGTTTTGCCGGGCACTGACAGTAGCCCTGAAGGTTTGTTGACGACCACCATCGCTTCATCTTCAAATAGGATCTCAAGCTCTTTATCTTCTGCCCAGTTTTCTTCCAGCGGATTATCATCAACGGTCATTCCTTCAAGCATGTGGCCCAAAATAGGGAAGCACTTACTATGGCAGGAAGGGTAGAATTTTCCGTGCTGGCGAACTTCTGATTTCGGCGAAACGCCCCACCAGAACTCCGCTAATGCCAGCGGCTTAAAGCCATGTTTAAAGGCAAAGTGCAGCAGTTTTGGCGCGGCACATTCGCCAGCACCTGCTGGTGGTACAGGAGCACTGGTCGGCTTGAATATCGCATTGAGGGATTTCTCTTCTCCTCTGATATTCAGAAAGCGATAGTTATCAAACAGCTTGTTTTGCAACGTATTAGACAGGGTTTTGCGCTGTTCTTTCAGTGCATTCAAGCTGGTATTTAGCTCATCTAGCTCGTGCTGCAAGACGGCGATCTTTTCATCCCACTCAAGCTTGAGATATTTAAGTACATTTTTTTCAGCAACACTCTGCTTCGCCAGTTCGTCAAGCCTGATTTTTAGCGCTTCTCCTGCCAATGAGGATTCAGCCTGCTTACGTTGAGCTTTGCGTTCAGCACGGCCTGCAATCATTGCGTCGCGTTGTAACTGTTCCTGCTGCTGATACTCAGAGGTTAGCAAGCTTATCTTGTTGGCCAGCTCGGCAATGCGAGGGTTGCTTTTTAGTTGATTAAATTGTTGATTCGCCGCCATGATTTCAGCGGTTTCTGCACGAAAGAAGCTCTCTTCTGCCAGCATATCGAAAACAGGTGGGACAAAACCGGGTAGCAAGTTTTGGTCTGCTATCTTGCCTGAGAATGCTGAAAGGTAACCCACTTCACCCTGAGGGGATTCGACCAGCAATACGCCGAACATTTTGCCTGTACCACTTTGGTTGCTATCAATACCGAAGTCATGCTGCCAGTGCGTTTGTTCGACTAAGTGTTGCTGCAACTCTTGTGCAGCGATCTCGCACAGCGGATGCGGTTGATAGAAAAACGGAAAGGTGAACTTGTCAGGTAAGCTATATCCATCAATCGGGATGTTGAGCGGAGTAAACAAATTTTCAGGTTGATGCATGTCAGCTTGCCGTCGCGACGAAAAAACAGGAGGCGAGATTGTACCTGTTTGGACACCGATTTCCAGTATTGAAGAAGGGGGGAGCTTCAGCCCAACTGAGGCTGAAGCTAAAACACTGAAAGGCTATCGAATGTACTTAATGGTGGTGCTTATCAGCCAGTGATGTGCGGTACCGTCCGTTTTGGTGATCCATAAGTCGTTATCGAACGCTTTTACTCGGCCAACGATGGTGATGTCCAGTTTGTTGTCGACAACACTTTCCACACGGATAAATGGGTCTGAAGAGATGAGGAAAGGTTGCGCTTCTTTTACGGATTCACCCTGCGCGATGAGAAAGTAGTGGTTGAGTTTGCCATCTGCAGGCTCAGTGGAAATGGCTTTGTATCCGACTAATTGAAATCCGTCGCCAATGGGTTGATTGATGATCTCTTGCCCAAGACGAACGTGTGTAGGGATAAAAACGTAAGCAAGGAGCAAGCCCAGAGCAGCGATGAGGGTCAGCAGTGAAAGTTTGACTTTAGACATGGTGTTGTTCGTTATCCAGTTGAGGCGATAGCTTATCACAGGCAATTGCATGCGTGGATAGTAGCTTGAAACTCTGCTGTCTAAGTTGATATCGATTAATTAAAGCGGAGTTAGCATTTGAAATTGGTAAGAGAAGGTAAATTCAACTCTCTCTTCGACTTTACGCCTCTTATTATCAAAATAGCATATTAGTTTTCATGCGATGAATAAATTTTAAATATATTTTTCTGATTCATTTTGTTTGGTTAATTTGTTTTGTTTATGGCTTTTTTTGTCTAAAAAGTAATTAATAAATTAATTATTCATTTTGGTTCCAAAGCTTTCTTGGTTTTTATTTCTTTCTTTTAAATTAAACGAAACTTTAACAATTCAGGCCTATTAATAATTTCCACACAGGGAGCAAATGCTCGAGTAATAGATAGGAAATAAAAGGCAGTGTTATGAGTCGTTGTACAACTACCGATGAGATTTTTAATAAAAGTAAGCAGACACCACTTTCTGAAATTATGTCGAAAGCGTTATCAAGACGAACCATGCTTAAAGGGACTGGCGGGGTAGCAGCCTTTGGCGCTATGAGCTCGATAGGCTTGACTGGTTGTGGTACAGATGAAGCGACAGTAGATGTGTCGGACCGTGTTAACTCACTGGGTTTTGACTCCGTGAGTGCAGAAAGTAAGGATGCGTTTACTGTGCCGGAAGGCCATTTTGCACAGGTATTAGCTCCTTGGGGAACCCGACTGTTTTCTGTCTCTTCACATGGTGACATTATTCACCCCTTTAAACAGGATGGGACGAACAGTCATATTGACCAACTCCACTCCGTTGGCCAAATGCATGATGGTATGCATTATTTCCCGCTGGATGATACTCAAGGTATTTTATGTATGAATCACGAGTTCATAAATAATAAAAATCTTCATGAAGAAAATTATCCAGTCGATGATTTCCAAGGTCGCCGATTCCCTGATTATGTCCGTAAAGAATATTATGCTCATGGTGTTTCGGTTGTTCATATTAAACTTGAGCAAAGTATTTGGCAGGTGGTGATTGACAGCCCTTATAATCGCCGAATTCATTTATCAACCGAAATGGATGTGACAGGCGCCATGGCAGATAGTGGCTTATTAACGACTAAATTTACGGATGAAAATGGCAGACCTAATGTCACACACGGTACTTACAACAACTGTGGTAACGGTTTTACTCCGTGGGGAACCTATCTAACCTGCGAAGAGAACTGGCCGGCGCATTTTAAGATTACTACAGGGCCTGATGCAGTCCAAACTCGTTATGGCACGATTAATGATAAGGCTTTTAACGACTGGGATACGCCTGATGAGGGTGAAGAAGCCTTTACTGGTGAGTTTAAACGCTGGGATATTTCAGCAACTGGACCTACCCCTGAAGAGGACTTTCGCAACTACGATAATGGCTTTGGCTACATTATCGAAATCGACCCGTATTCACCAAATGCGAAACCTGTTAAGCGTTCTTCACTAGGGCGTTTCCGTCATGAAGATTGTACCTATGGAGCAATTGAACCAGGTAAACCAGTTGTATTCTACAGTGGGCATGATGGTAAGTTCGAATACGTTTATAAGTTTGTATCGGACGCGTTGTGGGATGAGAACGACGCGAGCGAAAACTTACCTGTCGACGCAGACCGCATGGCGATTGGGGCCAAATATATGGATCACGGCACACTTTACGTCGCGCGTTTCGATGAGCAGGGGAAAGGTGAGTGGTTGCCATTGACAGAAGACGCCATCGGTTTGGATGGAAATCGTCTTGGAGACACGATTGGTAATAGCGCTGACATCATTCGAAACACGCTTGGCGCAGCAGATGCCATGGGCGCAACGCCGATGGATCGCCCGGAATGGACCGCGGTAGATTACGCCACCGGACTGGTTTATCTCGCTCTGACCAATAATGACAATCGAACACCAGACGATGTAAATGCAGCTAATCCGCGACCTGAAAATGAATTTGGCCATATCATTCGCTGGAAAGAAGGCGCAGTTGTGACGGAGTTTGAGTGGAAGTTTTTTGTTTTCGGCTCGTCCGCCGAAGCGGATGCTTCTAGCATCAATATGTCAGGATTAACGGATGAAAATGAATTCTCGTCCGCTGACGGTATTTGCTTTGACCAGCGCGGTATCTTATGGCTGCAAACCGATTCCAGTAGCAAAGAGGATATTAGTGTGGACAACCAGATTCTTGCTGTTGTTCCTGATGGTCTTGGCCAATCGGTTGATGGGTCGCCAGTACTCAATGTGAGTAACCAAGATCAGCTCAAACGGTTTGCAGTGGTGCCTAAAGGGGCTGAGTCTACGGGTATCACCTTCACACCAGATCATCGCCATATGTTTACCAATGTTCAGCACCCTGAGAACTGGCCACATGAAGCAATGAACGCTTCGGTTGAGACGCCACAAGACGGTCGTACGTGGCGAGCGCGTTCGAGTACTGTGGTTATCTCTCGTTATGATGGTGGAAAGCTAGGTATTTAGACGCATCATCTAGATTCAGGTGCGCTATATCGACAAAGCTAAATTTGGCGATATAGCGATATGAATAGAAAAATCCCCTCAACTGAGAAGGTTGAGGGGATTCTTATTTGGTGACTCATGTTTATTTGAACATATGTTTCGCGTGGAACATCAGGTGTTCATCAATAAAACTAGAGATGAAATAGTAGCTGTGGTCATACCCGGTCTGCATGCGCAGTTCTAAATCTGAACCGTGGGTTTTCGCTGCGGCTATCAGAGTTTCAGGCTTTAGCTGCTCAACAAGAAAGTTATCCGCATCACCTTGATCGACAAGAATTGGTAAAGGTGACTTGGCAAGTTTGAGAAGCTCACTAGAGTCGTATTCTTTCCAGCTTTCAAAGTCGTACCCCAGATAAGCATTGAAGGCTTTCTGACCCCATGGGCATTGCATTGGATTACAGATTGGGCTGAAGGCAGAAATTGACGTGAATTGTTCAGCGTTTTTCAGACCAATGGTTAGCGCGCCATGTCCACCCATGCTGTGGCCAGAAATGGCCTTGACAGCTGAGACTGGAAAGTTAGCTTCGATTACCTTAGGCAGCTCTTGGATAATGTAGTCGTACATACGGTAGTGCGTAGACCACGGCGCCTGCGTCGCATTGAGGTAGAACCCCGCGCCTTTGCCCAGATCATAGCCTTCGTCGTCAGCAACGTCTTCACCACGTGGACTGGTGTCAGGCGCAACGATTGCCATTCCAAGTTCCGCGGCCTTTTTGAAAGCTCCCGCTTTTTGCATGAAGTTTTCGTCGCTACAAGTCAACCCAGATAACCAGTACAACACGGGAACCGGAGACTCTTTGCTTGCATTTGGTGGTAGGAAGATTGCAAAACGCATAGTGCAGTTTAGTGCGGCAGAGTCATGGGTGTACTGCTTGTGCCAACCGCCTGCGACTTTATTCTGACTGATGTTGGATAAACTCATTGATATTCTCTCAGATAAAGTCGCCACATCAGGTGATGTGGCGACTTATTAACGGCTTAATCTAGGATTACTTATCCATATGTAAAACAGTACGGATTGACTCACCTTTGTGCATCAGTTCGAACGCTTCGTTAACGTCAGCTAGGCCCATAGTATGAGTGATGAACTCTTGTAGACCGAATTCGCCAGCCATGTAGCGGTTTACGATCTCTGGAAGCTCAGAGCGGCCTTTAACACCACCGAATGCGCTACCACGCCATACACGACCTGTTACCAGTTGGAATGGACGAGTTGAGATCTCTTGACCTGCACCCGCAACACCGATGATTACCGATTCGCCCCAACCTTTGTGGCAACACTCAAGTGCTTGACGCATTACGTTGACGTTACCGATACATTCGAATGAGTAATCTACGCCACCGTCTGTCATCTCAACGATGACTTCTTGGATTGGTTTGTCGAATTTTTGCGGGTTGATACAGTCAGTTGCACCAAGCTGTTTCGCGAGTTCAAACTTGCTTTCGTTGATGTCGACGCCGATGATTTTGCTTGCACCAGCCATACGTGCACCAATGATTGCAGATAAGCCGATACCGCCTAGACCGAAGATAGCAACCGTGTCGCCTTTTTCTACTTTAGCAGTGTTCAGTACTGCGCCCATACCGGTTGTGACACCACAACCTAGAAGACATACTTCTTCAAGCGGCGCTTCTTTGTTTACTTTCGCCAATGAGATTTCTGGAAGAACCGTGTACTCAGAGAAAGTAGAACAACCCATGTAGTGGAAGATTGTCTCACCGTTGACAGAGAAGCGGCTTGTGCCATCAGGCATTAGGCCTTTACCTTGGGTTTCACGAACTGCCTGACACAGGTTAGTTTTGCCAGATTTACAGAACTTACACTCACCACATTCAGCTGTGTAAAGTGGGATAACGTGGTCGCCAACTTCAACACTTGTTATGCCTTCGCCAACCATTTCAACAATACCGCCACCTTCGTGACCAAGAATTGAAGGGAAGATACCTTCTGGATCGTCACCTGATAGTGTGAATGCGTCAGTGTGACAAACACCTGTGGCTACGATGCGCACTAGCACTTCGCCAGCTTTTGGAAGTTGTACATCAACTTCTTCCATTTTTAGTGGCTCGCCAGCAGCCCAAGCTACCATTGCTTTTGATTTGATAGATGTTTGACCTGGTTTGATATCAAGTGCCATTGGATGTTCCTTTATGTGTAATTGTTTTTGACGTTCTAAGCGTAGACGAGGAACTCTCTTCTCGCTGTTTCGCTTTGTTGGTGGCTATTCTAAATATTTCTTAAAATTTGATAATCCCTCTGATTTGAAAATAATTTTTACGTATATGTAATAATTGTGATGTTCAGGTGTCAGACTAAGCCTTCAAAGCGTTGAAGTGTATGAAGGTGTGTGTACACGTAGAAGAAATAAGCCAAACAGTTGGTTTGAATAGCGACTGCCAATCTTTATTTGGTGTGATGTATCGGGATTTGTATGCTTAATTTCGATGTTTTGTTTCATCGGGTTTGAGTGTTTTTATCTATTTAATTATTTAAAAATCAATATGTTGAACTATGGTCACGAAATGGCGTATTGAATATAAAAGTGTCATTTATCAGTAACTGAATTGTCATTTATTACTCCTACGCTCCTCGCCAATTTTTGTTAATATATTTTGGGAAGAGTAAATGAGAAGAGTGAAGCATGCATTGGTTGCAGGAACAGTGGCAACTGTGCTCACGGGGTGCCCTTTAGACTCATCAGATGATGAATCCAAAGGTCTGGACAATACAGTGGAAGTCGCTTTTATGCCCGATATCCACTTCCATGATGTATACAGTGATTTCCAAGACGGCTCATTCGAGGGGCTTTTCAATGCAAAGAGTGGCGATCATGCCACTATTCGAACCATGCAGTCTCAAATGGAATCGACCCGATTGTTCAACGAAAACTACTTCGCAATGATCGCTGCACTGGATGATATCGTAGATCGAGGTATTAAGTACGTCGCGCTTCCGGGCGATTTTAGTGACGATGGCCAGCCTGTGAATATGCGTGGTTTAGTTCAGATCTTTGACTATTATCGCAGCACTTATGGGTTGGAGTTTTTCGCAGCACCGGGAAACCATGACCCTAGTCGACCATTCACTATTCCAGCAGGAAAATCTGATTATTTGGGGGAAAGAGGGCAAGAGCAACCAATCTACAGTCGTGGTAAGGATGTGTGTGTGGACTACCCTGGAGATACAGCTGTCATTGATACTGGCGATGGCCTTCCTACTATCTGTACGGAAGAAGTTCGTTACTGGGGCTATCGAGAAATCATGGATATCCTAGGCACACACGGCTTTTATCCCCAAGAAAGCTATCACTACTTTGAAACACCTTATACTAGCGATGAGCTAAAAGCGGACTACTCCTATGAGCGTGCGGCTTTTGAATCGACATACGACAAGCGTTTGTTTGAGATTTGTCATCAGGGGACAGGCGGCGAATATAAGCAGGATAGTTACACCAACTGTTCGTACGTACCTGACACCAGTTACTTGGTTGAACCTGTTAAAGGGCTTTGGCTACTGGCTATCGATGCTAACGTTTATCAGCCGAAGCACAATTCGGCCTCAGGTTCCAATGACGGTGACGATTTTGAAGGGTCGAGCAGTGCAGGCTACAACATGATGCTGACCCATAAACAACAGGTCATTGAATGGATAAGTGAAGTAGTTAAAGCCGCGAAAGAGCAAAATAAGACATTGGTATCGTTCAGTCACTTCCCAATGACAGACTTTTACAATGGCGCCTCGGAAGAGATTGAGGACTTGTTTGGAGAAGGTAGCCATCAGCTAGCTCGTGAACCCGACAATGAAACCAGTAAAGCTTTAGCTGCGACAGGCCTGAATATTCATGTTGGCGGCCACATGCATTTCAACGATACGGGCAAGAAGACGTATAACATCAATGGCGTAGAGCATACTCTGTTTAACATTCAGGCTCCTTCATTAGCTGGCTATATCCCAGCATATAAACTCCTCAAGATCCGCCCAGACCAACAGATCGAAGTTGAAACAGTCGTGATTGATGACGTCGAACGCTTTGATGAGTTGTTCGAACACTATGCTATGGAGCATGAGTACTTAACCGATGCTGCTGGCAGTGATGAAGAAGCAAAAGCGAAAATATGGAACAAAGAAATCTTAGATTCTGACAGCTACTACCAACTGGTTGACTGGCATATTAAAGAGTTGACGCGTTTACGATTCTTACCAGATGACTGGCCGCTTGGAATGCGTAACATGATTATGCATATGGACGGTAAAGACATGATGATCATGTCTCAGCTAGAAACAAACTTTACCGTCTGTGCATTGGCGGACGAGTTGGACATTGACGTTGCTAAGTGCCAAATTTCACCTGCGGTAGATTTTGAGCAATTCGAAGAGGATTGGGAAGACGCAACAGCAAAAGCCGAAGTAATAGCTAGCGATGCAGGTCTAAGTCTTGATGATTTTGCTAGCTGGCAAGGTCAGGACTTGGCAATTGACTTCTACCGATTACGTAATGCTGATGAGCTGGCATTCCGTGATATTGAAACTTTGACACTTCAACAGTACGAATTGTTGAGTCGTGAGCTGTCTGAGTTTGCAGGGACGGTAGAGTCGGACATCGGTGATATTGGTGATTACACGGTGGGAGAGGTTTTTCGTTCACGCTTTGGTAGTTTGTTTGCGATCTTGGATAAGTTTGCGACCGGACAGGCGAGTGATCATTTCCTGATTGATATTGAACAGCAATCGCTAACCGATCTGAAGCAGGCGGTAGAAAGAGAAATCATGCAATAGTGCAGAGTTAGTCAGTGGCCAATAAAGTGCAGTGAACCTGCACTTTATCGGTTTACTGCGTTGTGTTAACTGCTGCAAATTCATAAACGTGCGTCTGTTACGGCTAAACTGAATGTGGGACAATGAGCGCGATTCAGTCAGCTAGGAAATCAACAGTATGGCCAATTGGGACGGAGTGAGTGAGTTTGTCGCAGTCGCAGAAACGCAGTCATTTACCGCAGCAGCAAAGAAACTTGATACCTCCGTTGCGCAGATCAGTAGGCGGGTTTCTGCGTTGGAAGAAAGGCTGGCCGTTAAACTGCTTAACCGCACGACGCGGAAAGTGTCGGTCACCGAAGCGGGGCAGGTTTACTACCAACAGTGTAAGCACTTGGTTGAAGGCATAGAGTTGGCGGAGCTGGCTGTGACTCAAATGCAATCTACACCCAAAGGGCTGCTTAAAGTGACGGCTCCGGTGACATATGGTGAAACGCATTTAGCCCCACTATTACTCGACTTTCTAGCGTCTTACCCTCAGGTCGATCTTGACCTTAACCTGACGAACCAAAAAATTGATCTGATTGAAATGGGCGTGGACGTGGCGATTCGATTGGGTCGTTTGCAAGATTCCAGCTTAGTCGCCAAGCGATTATCAAGCCGCCAATTGTACGTTTGCGGTAGCCCTGATTATTTAGCGCGCTATGGCGAACCGCATACTTTATCTGAACTGGAGAATCACCAGTGTTTGGTTGGCTCTATTGATTATTGGCGTTTCAAAGAGAGTAAACGTGAAAAGTCTCTGCGTGTTTCAGGGCGCATTCATTGTAATTCTGGGTACGCATTATTGGATGCCGCAAAGCGCGGATTGGGGCTAGTGCAGCTTCCCGATTATTACGTGAGGGAAGGGTTGGACTCTGGTGAACTGATTGAAGTGCTGTCTGATTATCGGGATGATCGAGAAGGGATTTGGGCTTTGTATCCTCAAAACAGAAACCTGTCACCCAAAGTTCGCCTTTTGATTGATTTTCTGGCTGAAAAGCTAGGTGGGAGTGCTGGAATCTAAGTCAGCATCTTGAATGGATTGCTCAACCATTTCGGCAATTTCCTCCGCCTGTTCTGGGGCGGTTTCAGATACCGCATTAACCCATTCTTCAACCGATTCGGTCAGGTTAGCATCGTCACGGTCAGCGGGTCTCAAATTGCTGCTGTTCTCAACCATATTGGCAACCAACTCCTGACTCACCTCGACTAGCTTGTCGGGGTCATGCTCTGCCAGTGTTTCGATGACCTTGGTTGGGTCTGCTTCCATTGATTCGGTAATGGCGGCGATGATCGACATGGCATTTTCCGGTTCTTTCTCTACTAGCCACTCGACCAGCTCTTCAATTTGGCCGTCGTCTGATTCCGCTAGGCGCTTGGCAATGTCTACAGATAACTCAGGGTTAGTCAGGGTGAGTGCTCTGAACAATACCACGGTATCAATGCTATCAATTTGCGCTGCACGTTCTGCGATCGATACTGTCCACTCAGGTTGCTTGCTGGCTAAGCTACGAATGAAGTTGATTGCGTTTGCTGGTCGCGTTGCGGCCAGCGCTTCAACTTGTTCAAGCGCTTCTTCTACATACAAAGAGGTTTCCTGATATTCGGTACGTGGGTCCAGATCGCCATGAATAGAGGCGGGCGTGTGCATGACAAAGCTTTCTTGCTCTTCTACTGGTAGAGCCTCGCGAACCGACATCCGATAAATGGTGAATACAATAAGACCTAAATCCACCATGATGAGGAAAGTAAACAGCGCACTGTTATCGAGTTGTTCCATCAATATGGAGGCAGTGTAGGGGCCAGCAATCGAGCCGATCGCATAAATACACAGTAGACCTGACAGTACCGGCACAAGCTGCGCTTTCGTGGCTCGGTCAAAGGTTTCGGAAATACTCAAAGGGTAGAGACAGGCAATGAGGCCCATGGTCATTGCGACCAAAATCAGTGGGGTTACCGACCATTGCCACTCAATCGAAACAGGCAGCGCAAAACTGACAATCGCGAGCACAAAACAGCTGCCAAGAATAACTTTACGCCGCTCAAATCGATCAGATAAATACCCCATTGGCAGTTGCAATAAGATCCCACCGGCTGTCGCTGCGCCCATAAAGACGGAAAGCTGGAAGCCAGTGATACCGATGCCGTCTGCGTAGATCGGCAGCATGTTGGCAATGGTTGAATACAAGATGCCGCACACGAAGCAGGTAACAAAGCCCAGCGGAGAAAGAATGTAAATGGACTTGAGGGGTATGGAGTCTGATTGCTCGATTTGTGGCTCGAACTGAGAAATGAAGACCACCGGGGTGACTGAGATACTGAAAAGTACACCACATACAATAAACAGCGTGGTCTCATTTGGCGGTGCAATGGCGAGGCCAAACTGGCCGAGAGTAATCGCGCTGAGAATCACTACCTGATTGACCGCAAGAATTTTCCCGCGGTTGGACTCGGTCGACACACTATTGAACCAAGTGTCTAAGGTGGTCGTCGCACAAGCGATACAAAAACCCATCACAGCCCGCATTATCGCCCACATCCAGACGTCGGAATTCAGCCCCATGATCAGAATAGCACTGGCTCCGAGGCTGCCGCACATAGCGAAAGTCCGCACTAAGCCAATGTTGCGCAGAATGCGTTTTCCTAGGATCGCACCGAGCAAAAATCCGACTGAGTACATTGAGAGGACGAAACCAATCGACTGGATGCTGATCTTCGCTTCCGCAAGCGAAACTGGGAGTAGGATACCGCTCAAGCCATGGCTACTCATCAGCAAGAATGAGCTGATGAAGAGTAGTGCTAGTGGCCGGAGTGTCGCTGCGATAGTCATAACAATTGATTTAAAAGCAAAAAAGAGCCATTTACAAGAAGATTGTAAATGGCTTGTTGTGGTTTGGTTGATTAATTGGTGGCAGGTTGCGCTGGTGGCTGTTTGGTATCCTGCTCAATGGTTTCGCTTGTGGCTGAAAGCTCGTGCATTTGTTGGATTTCCAGTGACGTTAGGTGACCATAGTCTTCTTTCATGTAGCCAAACATCTTGTAGAGCATGAAGCTGGTTAACACTAACAGTGGAAGAGCGAAGATCAATATGGCTGATTGCATGGATGATACGGGCGCGTTAACGATGATAAACACCGCCGGAATAGCCACGATAATCAGACACCAGAAGATCTTAAGTGTTGTCGACGGGTTAACATTCTCATCCAATGTTTTCTGTGTGTTACATGATACGGTGAACACTGATCCATCCATAGTGGTAACAAGCAGCAGGAAGGTCGAGATGATAAACACAACCAGAATCAAAGAAGACAGTGGTAGTGTGCCCAGTGAGTTAACGATAGCCTGGCTTGCCTGACCTTCTGACACCATTTGGCTAATAGCGACTTTTCCATCTAGCTGAGTTTTCATCATGAAGGAACCAACGATTGAGAAAAGCGCCGCGATACCGGCGGTTCCGCCTCCAATCATGCATACCACCACTTCGCGAATTGTGCGGCCTTTAGACACTTTCGTGACGAAGACACACATCAAAGGAATAAAGATCATCCAGTAGGCCCAGAAATACGCGGTCCAAGACTGAGGGAACTTAGACTGCTCAATAGCATCGGTATAAAGACTCATCTTGATAAAGTTTTGTGCCCAAATTGCAACTGATGAGCTGGTATTTTCAAGGATGAACTGAGTAGGACCGAAGACAAGAAGGTAAAGCGCCAGTGCAACCACGAAGTAGGTGCCGTAACCACTGATTTTCTGCATACCTTTTTCAATACCTAAGAATGAACTTAGAGTCAGTAACGCAGCAACGATCACTATCATCGACAGCTTGAGCATCAAAGTATCTTCAACCCCTAGCAGCAAAGAGACCGCCGCAGAAATGATAGGTACGCCTAGCGCAAGAACGATGATTAAGCTGAAGACGATCGCAATTGGATAAAGGATATCGATCGTGCGGCCAATGAACTTCGCAGCTGTCGGGTTTTTGATCATCGACATCACGATGTCACTCAGCTTCAAAGAGCGATTCTTGCGGATGTAGAAAGAATACATGACAGGGATAGCGGTGATGGCGTAAATGGCCCACGCGGTAATGCCCCAGTGATGTAAGCTGTAGGTCACGGCCCATTCCGTAGCTTCTACTGTATCGGGCGTGATGTTAAACGGCGGCGTCTTGATGTAGTAAGACCATTCTAGAAATGCCCAGTAAACGGTACCCGAACCTACACCTGCTAGTGCCATCATCGTAATGTACGCAAAGGTAGAAAACTCCGGTTTTTCGTTACCCATACGGATATGGCCGTACTTAGAGCAGATGAAATAAGCAGCAATAACGACCAATCCGAATGCGTACCAAAGTATCGGTGTACCGAAGTTATAGGCGATCAGAGTGAAGATGTCTCCGGCAATTTTGATCGCAGTATCGGGATCATTGAGGAAGAACCCCGAAACGGTCAGTACGACCAGCAGCGACAACCCAATAGCAGGGCGATCGAGATTTTTATCTAGTAATCCTTTCATATTATTTTGTCCAATCTGTAGGGTATGAGCCCATGACAGGCTCATACAAAATGTTTCACGTCGTGAGGGCTTAGCCCTTTCTAATTATTCGAAAACGTAACTTGCGATAGAGGCTTCTTTGACGGCTTCCCAGTCCATTTCTACGCCCAGACCATTACCTTCTGGTGCATGGACATAGCCCTCGCGGTCGGTACGTATTTGGGTTTTAGAAGCCAGTTCAAAACTTTCGTATGGGTAGAACTGTTCGAAGTACTTGCAGTTGTAGTGGGCTAAAGCCACATGCAGGTTGGCGGCTTGGGTGATGGTGTAACCCATGCTCTGAATTTCCAGCGTTTTGGAATGGCCTTCGGCAATGGCAAAGCATTTATTGAGTGGTGTGATACCGCCACAGACGGTGGCATCCTGACGAACATCAGACCAGAATCCGTTGCTGAGTGCATAAGTCACTTCCTGCAAGGTGAGCAGGCAGTTGCCGTGACTGGAGATCTCTAAATCCGTCTTATCAACCAAGCGTTGATAGGTTTTGTAGTCGTAGTCAGAAACAGGGGCTTCGAGCCACTCCCAGTCATAACTTTCCATCAGCTTCGCCATTTTCATCGCTTCGGCTGGCGTATAGAAAGTCGCAGTATCAAGCATGAAGCGAACGCCAGTATTGCCGTAGCGTTCCTGAATGGCATTAACCAGCGCGACATCCTTTTCAAATACGCAGTAACAATGGAGTTTGATGGCAGTAAAGCCCTGCTCAATGCAATCATCGACGTACGGGAAGTATTGTTCCACAGTGTCGAACATTGGGGTGGAGGCGTAGGATTTGATCTTGTGTCGAGCCCCGCCAAGCATCATATAGAGAGGCATATTGGCTTTCTTTGCTTTGATATCCCAAGCGGCGATATCGATCGGTGATTTTGCTGGCAAACCGCCCCAACTACAGCGTGCCTGAAGCCAGCTGTAGAGCTCTTCCGTCATTAATGGATTTTTGCCAATTAACCCCGGCACGATAGTGCGCATGGCTTCAATAATGCAGCGGTCAAAGTCATTTTCGGTATAACTGATGGTTGCACCGACGCCTTCGGTTCCATCGTTACAGATGATGCGGACAATGTTATTGGTGTAAAGAAGCGGCTCTTGGTTGTCAGCCCAAGGAATAGGCGGCGCATCACGGTCTGCGACAGCGTACAGCTCAACTCGATTAATCACAGTATCTTTCATGGGTGTCTCCTTATAATGCGCTGCCGTTTTCAATCATGACTGCGCGGATTTCCTCGCCTGTTAGGTCTCGGATACGTTTGTTTTCATTAATTGCTTTGACTGCTGCGATGCCCGCAGCATGTCCATATTCAAAGCACTGCGCTGTTACCCTAGCCGATGCGAGAGCTTCGTGTTCCGCGCTTAAACAACGTCCTGCCGCGATGATGTTTTCACCCACTATCGGAACCAAAGCGTTATAAGGCACATCGTAGTAATCATTGATTAGCCAGTGCAGCTTAGGTTTGTCACCGGAATGCAGCTCAATTGGCCAAGGCGTTCGACAAATACTGTCTGCTCTCTTTTTGCAACTAATAACATCATCATTAGTGAGTGTATCAGTTCCGACAATAGATCGGGTTTGACGTATACCAACTTCTACGCCTGTATCGACGACATAAGCGTTTTCACAGCCGGGGACGTATTGGTTGAGGAAGCGCGCATAATCTCTGACTTGACGGCGGCCAAACACTTCAGCTTCAGTAAAGTCTTTAGGATCAATCACATTGAGCATTCGGCCATCTTGTCCAGCAAGACGGGTAGCGTTGACCATCAACTCGCCCGGTCGGGTAGTCGGGAAGATCCAGATTTTGTGGCGGGGAAGGCGATACTCACCTGATTCATTCGCCGCGAGGATGTTTTCCGTTACTTTCGGTGGACAAATGGTGTCGTTTCCGTAGTAACTGAGGTAGGTGTCCATGTTGACGCCAGCAATGCGGAAGAACATGGTTGGATTCTGAATGCGTCCGTTGTCACCAAAGTAATAATCCATGCCTGCACGGGCGATGACGGCCGCATCGCCTGATGCGTCGACGATCATTTTGCTGAGGATAATGCTTTGCCCGGCATTGGATTCGATCACCACGCCTTTGAATGCATCACCATCCATGATCACACCGGATACTGCGGTATGAAATAGAGTCGTAACGCCAGCGTGTTCTAAGAAGTCATCGGCGACTTCGCGCCATACCAGAGGATCATGCGTAACGGTAAAGGTTTTGCCGTAACGTTGTGGTTCAGTAACACCATTGCGATCCTTGAGTGCCTGTCTAAAGCGTTCGGTGAAACCGAACACGACCTGTTCTGGTTGGGCGTTCTCATCATCCGATGCCATGAACATGCCACAGATAGTGCCAGACAATCCGGCAACTGCTGCACCACCACAAAATCCGTACTTCTCAATTAGCCAAGTGTTTTTCCCCATGCTTCCAGCAGTTTCAGCCGCGGCGACACCCGCAGCCCCACCACCAATGACCAGTACATCTACTTCGGCCAGAACGGGTAGATCCGGCAGTTGTTCAAAACGGCGAACAATTTTCCAATCTTTCATGAATACCTCACTAATAGATAACTGATAGTCATCTGATATATCAGTTGTGTGTGGCTAATATATGCTCGATCTTTTTTGTGGTACAATGGCCAAATTCCCTTATCGTGAGATTGCTCACTAAAAGATTTGTCTGAGAAATAGAACGAACAATGGCAATAAACAACACAAATAAGACTGAGGTTGCATATAACCATCTTGAGAGAATGATCATCTTTCGTGAGCTCGAACCGGGCAGTATGGTGAGTGAAAAACAGTTAGCCGAAGAGCTGGATTTAGGTCGCACGCCAGTGCGGGAAGCCTTGCAGAGACTGGCTTACGAGCGAATGGTTGAGATTCATGCTAGGCGAGGAATTCAGATCCCGGTGATTTCCGTCGAAAGTCAGTTGAAGATTTTGGAAGTGAGGCGCGATATCGAAGCTTTGTGTGTTCGCTATGCGGCTTCACGTGCGAGTGTCGAAGAGAAGCAGCAAATGCTGATGCTGGCGGATAAATTAGAGCAGTGTGCGCGGAACAAAGATGATCTCAAGTACGCCACATTACTAAAAGAGATTCACATTCTATTAGTCAAAGCGGCCGCTAATGAGTACCTTCAGTTGGCAATGGCACCTCTACAAGGGTTGTCTCGTCGTTTCTGGTTTGCCTATAAAAATCAGGATTCTGATCTCGTTGAAGCATCATCTCATCATGCATCTGTGCTTCGCGCGGTTAGTCACACTGACGCCGAAGAGGCCGTTGCAGCATCTCATCGACTCAACGATTATCTGACTGATGTCGCATATCGAAGTATTACCGCTCGAAAGTAATCTGAATCCATAGCGAAGTCACATGACTTCGCTTTTTTATATCATCTTGCTTAATTATCATGCCAATTAACATTGACAATCGCCTGTCTCGCTTCTGACATTGAGTGCTTATTGCCTCATTATCTTATGCGCAATGAGATTGGTTCTTACCGGACAGAAAAGGTACAGATGAAACTTAAAGTAACGGCTTTTTGTATTGCCACTGTTGTTGCCCAACCAAATGTCTTTGCGGCCGAAGAAGTGACAGAAGAGCTTAATAGCCAGACTGTTTACATCGATGAAAGTGACGACTGGGTGAAATTGAAATCCGGCGAAGTGCTAAAAGGTGAGCTGACTGGAACCGTTAAAAAGGAATCTAACTCGTACGATCAGGAAATCGAATTCGACAGCGACGACCTGGGCGATCAGGAAATTGAACTTGAAGATGTCTCTGTCCTTGAGACTGCAAGTTATTTCACCATCCGCACGGCGAGCGGTGAGATCCATGACGGCTATTTATCAATCCGAGATAACAAGCTCTATCTGAGAAAAGATGATCAGGAACAGTCATTCCCGGTTAATCAGGTGGTGTCTATTTATCGAGGAGCTGAGAAAGATTCGGACTATTGGAATGCGGACTTATTTCTTGGTTTAGATATCAGCAAAGGCAACACGGATGAGTTTTCAATGCTGGGTGAAGTCGAAGCTGAGCGAAATACGGTAGAATCGCGAACCAAGCTTAATGCACGCCATGAAGTGTCTGAAGCCAACGATGAGAAAACCGCTCAGAAGAGCCAGTTTGATGGATCTTACGACATTTACATCAACAATCGACTGTTCTTCAGGCCGATCAAGTTTTCAGCGCTGAGTGACGAATTTCAGAACTTGGATTATCAGGTAAACGCCTCAATGCAGGTGGGCTACTTCTTTGTCGCCAACTCAGATGCGGAATGGGATGTGTCGATTGGTCCGGGTATGCAGTACAGCGAATTTTCGACGGTGGAAGAGGGTGAAGATTCAAGTGCCAGCAGTACGATTTTGACCTTAGAATCGAACTTCGAATATGAGCTGACCAAAGACATCGATTTTAGCTACACCTATAACCTAGATTGGGCGAGTGATGATGCAGGTGGTATGCGCCATAAAAACGATCTCGGATTTGATATCGACTTAGTCGGCGACTTAGAATTCAGTATCAAAGCCACTTGGGATCACGTCTCGCAAACCAAGGCCGATTCGGATGGTGTTGTACCAGAAAAAGACGACTACAAAATCAATTTTGGTCTGAGTTACGAAATCTAATAAAACGAAAAAGCGAAGCTAGATAGCTTCGCTTTTTTGATTATTGATTCTCGTCGGCGTCTTGTCGCTTGATTACCTTATGGCCGTCTTCTGACACACCTTGTTTCCAGTAACTGCTGATATAGATATTCTCGCGAGCCACTTCCTTTTCATTGCGGAAGTACTGCCTTAGTTTACGCATTGAATCAAATTCACATGCACACCAAACGGAAGCGTTGCCTTCTAACCAAGGCAGGCTTCGTACTTGCTCTTCAAGAGATTGTGATGCAGTGAGCCAGATAACCTTGACGTTTTCTGGAGCCTCAATTGGCTGAACATCCGCTTCTGATTCAACCTGAATAACAGCGTAGCCTTTTGCCTGTTCAGGTAGGCTTCGAACTTTAACACTTAAAGCTGGCAGAGCCGTCATGTCGGCGACCATGAAGAACCAATCCGCTTCCAGATTTAAGGCCGAAATGGAACCTGGCCCAGCAATAGCGATGTTGTCACCAACCTGAGCCTGCATTGCCCAACGTGCTGCGAAACCACACTGTAAATCCTGAGTGATGTGGCGAACAAAATCGACTTCAATAGTACAGGCTACCGGGTCAAAATGGCGAATGGTGTAAGTTCGCATCATAGGACGTTCTTCTTCGCCTAGCTGACTTAAATCTGTACCGCCTTCCGGATTAAACATGAGCTTAATGTAGCCCCCAATGCAATCGGCTGGAAATTCAGCTAACCCTGAGCCATGCAGCGTAATACGTTGCATGTTCGGAGTGATTGCTTGTGTTGACTGGACGGTGAGTGATTTTGCTGATGGCTTCTTCATACTTCTACTCGATAATTATTCTCTTTCGCATTTAGATTAACAGCACTTTCGTCAGCGAGACAGCATCTTTAACATTATTTACATTGAAGCGCCTGATCACAGCATCGGCAAGGTTGAACCGACTAACAATGCCGCCATAAGAACATTAAAACTCCTCACTCTGATATTGCTTGTTAACCAGCGCTGGAGCTCACGCCCAGCAATGATCCAGAAGCTTCCCGAAGGAAAGTTCACCAATAAGAAGGTGCAAGCGATGATCGAGAGCTCAAACCAACCGCCGCCGTTACTGTACAAAGTGACTGAGCTAAGTGCCATTGACCAGCCTTTAGGGTTTACCCACTGGAAACTGGCTGCGCCCAAAAAGGTCATCGGCTTGAAGTCTTCAACGTCTTTCGCTTTACCACTGAGAGCAATTTTAATCGCCAGATAGCCAAGGTAAGTTAGGCTGACATATTTGAGAATTTGGTGAGTCACTGGATAGGCTTCAAAAATACCAGTCAGCCCAATGCCGACCAACATCACCATGAAAGCGAATCCAAAGGCCACTCCCGACATATGAGGTAGCGTTCGTCTGTAACCCACATTCGCTCCTGACGTCATCAGCATAATGTTGTTAGGCCCCGGAGTAAAAGTCGAGACAAAGGCAAAAAGCACCAGAGCGCCAAGTTGTTCTAATTCCATGATGGACTCCTGTTCTTACTTGGAGAAGAAAGATTATTGCGTTGAATGAATTGTCTGACCGGTCGAGTTCTATATTAGGTGGATTGAGGCGCAATTTTGTGTTTTTATTCGAAGGGTAAGCTGAAATTGCACAACATAGAGGCAACATGGATAAGTTTGACGAAAGAATATTGCACGAGCTGAAAATAGACGGAAGGGTCTCCAATGTTGAGCTCGCTGAACGGATTGGTTTATCACCTTCGGCAACATTACGCAGAGTGCAGGAGTTAGAGAAGCAGGGTGTTATTAAAGGCTATCGTGCTGTACTGGATAGCAGCCAGCTGGGTGTTGGATTTGCTGCCTACGTTTCTATTGGTTTGGCGAGTCACAGAAAACAAGCTCAGTTAGAGTTTGAAGAGCACGTCAGATTTGTTGACGAAGTTGTAGAGTGCCATAACATTACGGGCTCAAACGAGTACCTGCTTAGAGTCGAGACTAAAGATCTTCCCAGCTACAAGAAGTTTCACGCCGATGTGCTTGGTGAATGCCGACAGGTGAACTCTATTACCACTATGGTAGTGATGGACACACCTAAAGATGAACGCTAGTAACATCAGTTTTTTCGAGTAATATCACTTACCAATTTCATTAAGTTGTAAAAGTTACCCCATAAAGAGCTAACTCTATGAGTTGGCTCTTTTTGTTGTCATCAATCAGACATTAGTTCGCCACTTAAACGTCATCGCTTGGCCATCAAAGCTTCACGCTGTTTATCTAGCTTAACCGTATCTCATATTTCGAGCATTTTGCTCATGGAAAATATAAAGGTAACTAAGATGAAAAAAGCAGTGTTAGCCTCAGCGGTAATCGCAGTTATGGCGTCAGGTTCTTCTTTGGCGGCAACCGTTTACAGCTCTGATGGTACCGAGTTGAAAGTTGGTGGACGAGTTGAATTTCGTGGTGATTTTATTGGTACTTCTGATGGCGCTGAAATCGAAGGCTCTATGGATGACAGCACACGTGCTCGCATCAACCTTAAAGGTCAAACTCAATTGAGTGAGTCTTTGATTGGTTTTGGTGTTTACGAGGCTGAGCACAAAACAGGTGCTGGTGCTTCTGGCAGTGACAACTCGGACACTGAAATTGAAAACCGTTATATGTACGCAGGCATGAAGGGTAACTTTGGTGAACTGTCATTTGGTCGTCAAGACATGGCGTCAGTTATTGTTTCTGACATGACGGATATTACTGAATTCTCGGGTATTCAGCAGACTATCGGCTCTTCGAGTGACAAAGAAGATAGTGTGATTGCTTACTCTGCTTACCTAGTCGAGGCATTGCAATTAAAAGCGACTTTCCGTGCGAACGATGAAAAAGACAAAGATGGTTACAGCTTGGCAGGTTTCTATTCATTGCCAATGGGGCTTGATCTTGGCCTTTCGTTCTCTGGCGCAGACCTGGGTACAGGTAGCGGTAGCGAATCACAGATCCTAGCGGGTTTGGGTTATACATTTGATGCTTTATACCTAGGTGCAAGTTATTCAACGGGTGATTTGGATGACAAAGCAACAGGTGCTACTAATAAAGAATTCACAGCAATGGAATTTGTAGCTCAGTACCAATTCACGGATCAATTCTCAGCAGCGGCGCTTTACACCAATCAGGAAAATGAAGCGGCAAACGGCACGAAAGCTGATGCGACCGATGGCGTAGAAGTGGTGGGCTACTACAAATTCAATGGTAACTTCCGTACTTACCTTTCTTACTACCTGAATGGTTTGACGGAAGTTAAAGACGCCAACGGCATCGTGACTGCTGGTGAAGATACTCTGCGTTTAGGCGTACGTTACGACTTTTAATTAAGGCGTTTCCATCTAAATCGAAGCCAGGCCTCAGCCTGGCTTTTTTATTGCAGGTAATTTAAATAAACATTAATTAATCTCGGCGTTTTCTTTAACTGGATACATTTGTTTTGTTAATGAAATTTCATTGATTTATATGTCTGTAACTATATGAAATTAAACAAATAATATTGTGGACTTGGTCACATTTTGTCTCTAGAATTGCCGCCTGATTTTATATGGGAATATTCCCCAATCAAGGAAGACGCTAACTAATTGATTGAGATTAATTCAATGCAACAATCATTAAAGAACTTGTCTATTCGCCGTCAGGTTTTATTACCTGTCTTACTAACAACGATTACTCTGCTCGTTGCCCTTTGGATTACAAAGAACAACTTACAAGAAGAGCAGGAAATTACCGCTTCTAACACTGACTCACTGATTTTCTACAAAGATACTTTGGCCAATATCGATGATCAGGTGTATCCGCTGAGAATCAGTGCCGTCTATGCGATTTATGATGCTTCTCGCCGAGATGTTTTCTTGAAAGAGCTGAGAACCGGAATGGCTCAGATTCAAAAAGACCTAGATATGATGGCAGCGCGAAAAACATTTCGTGATGATGTGAATGTTGTACGCCGCGCAATCGAGAATTACGTCAGTTTCTCCAATCGCTCGGTTGAATTGTTTACTCGTCGTGACAATGGCACCGTCAGTGATCAGGAATACCATAATTTCATTAATCAATATCGCAATGCCGGTAATGAAATGGTCAGTGCTATCAACACGTTGTCTCAGAAAGTAAACGAGTTTGCTGGCAAAGCAATGGAAGAGAGCACTCGTAACAACGAGACAGTACAGAACACCGCGATGTATACGGTATTAGCTGTATTGGCGGCTTCTCTTTTTGCTGCTTGGTTACTGTCGGGCATGATTGTAACGCCTATCCAAAAGCTACAATCGGTGATGCGCGAAATTGCTCAAGGCAACTTGAGCGCACGCGCAGATTCTGAAGGTGAAAACGAAGTCGCTCAGCTAAGCAAAGATGTGAATACCACGGCTGAACAACTGCACATGACGGTAGACGAGTTGATGCGTATCAGCGAAGAAGTGGCATCGGCATCTACTGAACTGGCGGCAGTGATGACGCAAGCTGAAGGTAATGCTCAGCAAGAGCTGGTGGAAATTGAACAAGTGGCTTCGGCTGTAAATGAGCTGGCTAGCAC
The DNA here is from genome assembly GCF_013113835.1 of Vibrio sp. RE88. Lineage (GTDB taxonomy): Bacteria > Pseudomonadota > Gammaproteobacteria > Enterobacterales > Vibrionaceae > Vibrio. Next base: position 123,416 of record NZ_VTYQ01000002.1, read on the forward strand.
AGCGGATAATGTCAGTGATAATGCTCAGCTTGCTGACTCAACTGCACGCGAAGCCGATCAACTGGCCAAATCTGGACTACAAATCTTCCAAGAGAGCAGTGAAGCCAGCGAGCAGATGAGTCATGCACTTAACAATGCGGCTAAAGTTGTACTGACTCTGAAAGAGCAATCAGAGCAAATCAATGATGTGATTGAAGTGATTCGTGGCGTCTCTGAACAGACAAACTTGCTAGCCCTGAACGCAGCGATTGAAGCGGCGCGAGCAGGGGAGTCTGGTCGTGGTTTTGCTGTAGTCGCGGATGAAGTCCGAATGTTGGCTGCTCGTACTCAAGAGTCGACTGGCGAAATTCAGGCGATCATTGAAGAGTTGCAGAAGCAATCCGGCTTAGCGAACGACAGCATGCAGGTGAGCTTGGAAATGTTAGATAAAAACAACCAACTGGCGAAACAAGCTAACGAAGCGTTGGTCGGTATTACCGAGTCAGTGGTTAATATTAATGACACCAATACTCAGGTAGCCACGGCAGCTGAGCAGCAGTCTCAGGTCACTCAGGATATCAACCGAAACGTGGTCAACATGTCTGAGTTGGTTAACCAAAACGTAACGGGCATTAGTCAAAGCGCGAGTGCTAGCTCGGAGCTGTCACAGTTGGCAGAAAAACAGAAAGCGCAGCTTTCGTTCTTCAAACTTTAATTGTCATTGCTTCGAATCCGAAGGGCTGTTGAGCGATCATCAGCCCTTGTTCTTATTTAAGACATTTCTGTGACATGGATTGTTATTTTATTTGATTTGGTTACAATGCTCGTTCGCTCCTGAATTGTGCATTCGTATTTGTGCAGAAAAGGACAAAACTCTCGTCTTTAACCTTTTGTTTTCTCAGTTAAAGACATGATTTTAAATTGCATGTGTTGCTTGGTGTGCAACACCACTGTAAAGGACAGTTAAATGCCTATTATTACTCTTCCTGACGGCAGTCAGCGTCAATTTGACAACCCAGTTTCTACTCTTGAAGTCGCTCAATCTATCGGTCCTGGTCTTGCTAAAGCAACCATCGCAGGTCGTGTAGATGGCAACCGTGTTGATGCATGTGATCTTATCGAACAAGATGCAAGCCTAGAAATCATCACAGTTAAAGATGAAGTAGATGGCCTAGAAATCGTTCGCCACTCATGTGCTCACCTACTTGGTCACGCGATCAAGCAGCTTTTCCCTGAAGCGAAAATGGCGATTGGTCCAACTATCGACAATGGCTTCTACTACGATATCGATCTAGAGCACTCTCTGACGCAAGAAGATCTGGATAAGATCGAAAAGCGCATGAAAGAGCTGGCTAAGACCAAATACCAAGTTATCAAGAAAAAGGTTAGCTGGCAGGAAGCTCGCGATGCATTTGAAGCTCGCGGTGAAACGTACAAGATTGAAATCCTTGACGAAAACGTATCGCGTGACGATCGTCCAGGCTTGTACCATCATGAAGAATATATCGATATGTGTCGTGGTCCTCACGTACCACATATGGGTTTCTGTCAGCACTTCACGCTACTTAACGTAGCTGGTGCTTACTGGCGTGGTAACAGCGACAACAAGATGCTTCAACGTATCTACGGTACTGCATTCCACGACAAAAAAGCGTTGAAAGCGCACCTAACTCGTTTAGAAGAAGCGGCGAAGCGTGACCACCGTAAGATCGGTAAACAGCTAGACCTGTTCCACATGCAGCAAGAAGCACCGGGTATGGTGTTCTGGCACCACAATGGTTGGTCTATTTTCCGTGATCTGGAAGTCTTCATCCGAGCTAAGCTAGATGAATATGGTTACCAAGAAGTAAAAGGCCCATTGATGATGGACCGAGTACTTTGGGAACGTTCTGGTCACTGGGACAAATACGCAGATGCGATGTTCACGACTTCTTCTGAGAATCGTGAATACGCGATCAAGCCAATGAACTGCCCGGGTCACGTTCAGATCTTTAACCAAGGTCTTAAATCATACCGTGATCTACCGCTACGTATGGCGGAATTTGGTTCTTGTCACCGTAACGAACCTTCTGGTGCGCTACACGGCATTATGCGTGTACGTGGCTTCACTCAGGATGATGCACACATCTTCTGTACTGAGAGTCAAATCCAAGAGGAAGTGACTAGCTGTATCAAGATGGTTTACGATACGTATCAAACATTTGGTTTCGATAACATCGTCGTTAAGCTATCGACTCGCCCTGAGAAGCGTGTGGGCTCAGATGAGATCTGGGACCAATCTGAAGAAGCGCTTAAGCAGTCTCTTGAAGCAATGAATATTGAATATGAGCTTCAGGAAGGCGAAGGTGCATTCTACGGCCCTAAAATTGAATTTACACTGCACGACTGTTTAGACCGTGCATGGCAGTGTGGTACGGTTCAGCTAGACTTCAACCTACCAGGCCGTTTAGGTGCGACTTACGTGGATGAAAACAACGAACGTCAAGTTCCTGTAATGATTCACCGTGCTATCCTAGGTTCACTAGAACGATTCATCGGTATTCTGATTGAAGAATACTTCGGTTTCTTCCCGACTTGGCTATCTCCGGAGCAAGCAGTAATTATGAATATTACTGATAAGCAATCGGATTATGCTCAGGAAGTGGCCCAAAAACTACAAAAATGTGGAATTAGAGCTAAAGCAGACTTGAGAAATGAGAAGATTGGCTTTAAAATCCGCGAACACACTTTGAAGCGTGTACCGTATATGCTCGTTTGTGGCGACCAAGAGATGGAAGCTGGAGAGATTGCAGTACGTACTCGTAAAGGTAAGGATCTCGGCAAGTTTAAAGTGGATGACTTTGTTTCATACATCCAAGACGAGATTTCAAGCCGTAAGCTCAATCTGGAGGAATAAACTATTAAAGGCGGAAGACGCGGCCAAGTACCGGCCAAACAAAATGCTCATCGTTTAAACGGTGAAATTCGTGGCGTTCGTGAAGTTCGTTTGACTGGCGCTGATGGCGAATCAGTTGGCGTTGTTTCTATTCAAGAAGCAGTAGCAGCAGCTGAAGAAGCGGGTATGGATCTAGTAGAAATCAGTCCAAACGCTGAGCCACCAGTATGTCGAGTAATGGACTACGGTAAATTCCTCTTTGAGAAGAGCAAATCTGCTAAAGAGCAGAAGAAGAAGCAAAAACAGGTTCAGATTAAGGAAGTAAAATTCCGTCCTGGAACTGATATTGGAGACTATCAGGTAAAACTACGCAACCTGACGCGTTTCCTTGAAGAAGGCAACAAAGTGAAGGTAACAATTCGCTTCCGTGGCCGAGAAATGGCACACCAAGAGATCGGTGTTGACGTTCTAAATCGTCTTAAGGAAGACACTGTTGATTTAGCAGTAGTGGAATCTTTCCCTAAGAAGATCGAAGGTCGTCAGATGATCATGGTTCTTGCCCCTAAAAAGAAGTAATTAACGGCTTACAAGTAATTAAACCCTGCCGTTTTTAAACGGCGGGGTTTTATTCGCCCTGATTACATGTTTATTAAACTACTACAATGCGGAGTTATTCATCATGCCTAAGATGAAAACCAACAAAGGTGCTGCTAAGCGTTTCAAGAAAACTGCTGGTGGTATTAAGTTCAAGCACGCTACTAAACGTCACATCCTGACTAAGCGTACTACTAAGAACAAGCGTCAACTACGTCCAAACGCAATCCTTCCTAAGTGTGAAGTGGCTGCAGTTGTTCGTATGATGCCATACGCTTAATTCTTTTTAGTTTATTTATCGTTTAGTTTAGGAGAAGCATAATGCCTCGCGTAAAACGTGGTGTACAAGCTCGTGCACGTCATAAGAAAGTTCTAAAACAAGCTAAAGGTTACTACGGTGCACGTTCACGTGTTTACCGCGTAGCTTTCCAAGCAGTTACTAAAGCTGGTCAATACGCTTACCGTGACCGTCGCAACAAGAAACGTCAATTCCGTCAACTATGGATTGCACGTATCAACGCGGCATCTCGTCAGAATGGTCTATCTTACAGCCGTTTCATCAACGGTCTTAAGAAAGCATCTATCGAGATCGACCGTAAGATCCTTGCTGACATCGCGGTATTCGACAAAGCTGCATTCGCAGTTCTAGTTGAAAAAGCGAAAGCTGCTCTTTAATTAGAGTTAGTTATTAGGATTAAGAAAAGGGGAGCTTCGGCTCTCCTTTTTTGTTTCTGTCACTCCTACATTTCATTCAAGATGACCAACTCCTTCGGTATTGGCCAAATGCTTCAATCCGTTCAGTACTTTTCTGCTGCCAATATATTGGATAGCAAGTCACAAATCGCACGATTAATCTGGCTTAACTATTAGACATTGCTGTGACTGTGCTCCACCTATGCGCAATTAGACACAATTGAGATTAAGATGCAGTCTTGATATGGGCTGAGAGAAAGGGACGTCGTGCACGATTACATTATTGTTGGTGGAGGCATAGTGGGTGCGTCTACTGCATGGCAGCTAAAACAACAATACCCAGCTAAACGAATACTTCTGTTAGAGAAAGAAGCCGATTTTGCGCAGCATCAGACAGGTCACAATAGCGGTGTGATTCATGCTGGCGTTTACTATCAGCCCGGAAGTCTCAAAGCGGACTTTTGTAAGCGTGGCGTGCAGGCGACCATAGATTTTTGTCAGCGTCACGGTATCGACGTAGAAAACTGCGGGAAGCTCATTGTCGCAACGACAGACGATGAATTAGAGAGAATGCAGGCGCTTTTTGAACGTTGCCAGCAAAACGAAATTGACGTTGAATTACTCGACCAAGCTCAACTGAAATTGGCAGAGCCTAACATTACGGGCTTAGGTGCTATCTACGTTAAGCAGACAAGCATTGTCGATTACAAAAAAGTTGCTCAATGCATGGTTGAAGAATTCACGGCTTCTGGTGGGTTGATTGGGTTGAGAACGAGAGTCGTAGCCGCGCAAGAGCTTGAAGAGGAGATTCAGCTTACGTGCGTCGCTGATGGACAAACAATGCAGCTCAATACCCGACATTTGATCACTTGCAGTGGTTTAATGGCAGACAGAATGACGCGAATGTTGGGGATTAAAACTGATTTTCAAATCATCCCCTATCGGGGCGAATACTATCAGTTACCTGAGAAACACAATCAAATCGTTAATCACCTGATTTACCCTGTGCCTGACCCTGATTTACCGTTTCTTGGAGTACACCTTACTCGAATGATTGATGGCAGTGTGACGGTTGGACCCAATGCGGTGCAAGGCTGGAAGAGAGAAGGGTATTCGAGGTTTAACTTCAGCCTACGTGATACGTTGCAAATGCTGTTGTTTAAAGGCTTCTGGCGTGTCTCAGCGAAGCATTTAAATACTGGGCTAGAAGAGTTCAAAAACTCATGGTGGAAGCCGGGTTATCTCAAGCTCGTCAATAAATATTGCCCTGCAGTGGCATTGGAAGATTTACAACCCTATCCAGCGGGCGTGCGTGCTCAGGCTGTGCTAGAAGACGGTACACTGGTACATGACTTTTTGTTTTCTGAAAGTGTTCGAAGCCTTCATGTTTGCAATGCACCTAGCCCTGCGGCTACCTCAGCCATTCCCATTGGCGAATATATTTGCAAAAAAATAGAAGAGAAGTTTGAGTAAAGCAGTAGTGCTTCAGGTTATCTAATAATCACAAAAGGCGGAGCGGGTAATGGGCTCCGCCTTTTTTGATTTATGTAATGAAGTTATGGGCAAAGCGGCCCAGGTTTAGCTATTCGCTCAATCATATAATCATCCCTAAGGTTGCGATTGACCACGGCATGCCACACTTCGCCATTTTCAAGGGTAAATTCAATGGCGTAATTCATCCCGCTGACCACTTGGGTCCTCACCTTATTGATTTGTTTGACGGGTGATTCGGTGTTCATCTGGCCCAGAATGGTATCCATCGCCCTCATGACTTCAGGTGTTATGCTTGAGGTCGACCATCCACCAGGCAACCCTTTTTCCATGCACATCGGGTTTTTGGCCAGTTCCGGCTCAGGCTGTGATTGTGTAGCACAGCCAGCAAGTGCCAACACAGATATGACTGACGAAGCAAAAATTCTGTTCATTATAATTATGCCTTGATGTTAAGAGTGTAAGCGAAGCTTAGGTCAATCTATTACTTAGAGTGAGTGGCTTCCGTTTAATTAATCATAGAGAGTTAGACGTTCAACACGTTAAATTTAGGTCAGAGTTGGGCATGAGGAAAGGTGTTGCCGCTCTTAAGCGTGGTGAGAGGTAAAGCGTGAAGTCAGGAGAGATGCTTGTCAGAGGTTTCTATGGAATATCAGCTAGCTAAAGCTCATTTAAAAATCTTGGTATTTAATTTGCTGGTAATTTAACCAGCGCACACTCTCTAAAGGTGTGAGAGCTATAATTATAATGTTCTCAGCAGTGTTGGGCAGAGGAATGGATGATGAAAAAATGGGGATTATTAACAGCGCTCTGTTTTGCTTTAACTGGCTGTAGTACCAAATTTGTTTATAACAATATGGATTGGTTGTTGGTTGAGTATCTGGAAGATTTTGTTGAATTGAATGACGAGCAAGAAGAGCTGGTCAGTGAAAAAATTGAAGTGCTCAGCGATTGGCATCGACGGGAAGAGATTCCAAATTACATCCAGCATTTGGATCAGCTCATTGCGCTTGATCCTAAATCGTTTACTGAAGATGACTTAAAGTATCAAGAAGCGCAATTCCAGAGCCATACTCAGAGACTGGTCAGTCAGATAGCGCCAGAAATGTTCGCTTTAGCGAGTGAGCTGTCTGATGACCAAGCGGAAGAGCTAATGGATAATATTCGTGTTCGACATACACGTTATAAAAAGAAATATCAGAAGCTCACTGAAGACAAAATTCGTGAAAACTATGAAGAAAAGATCACTGAGAACTTTGATGACTGGCTAGGCTCTGTGACGCCTGAACAAGAAAGAATGATTCAAGAGTGGACCTCTCAACTCTATGTAACCTCATATGACTGGATAGATCATCAAACCAAAATGCGAGTGGAAATGAATGCTTTGCTTACCAATCGTATGCAAGTCGGATATTTTCAACCTCACTTCCAACAGCTGATGTTTAATCCCGCTAATTTTTATTCGACGGAGTTGGAGCAAAAGATCGGTCACAACAAAGCGGTTGCCGATAAGTATTTGGTTAAAATAATAAACTCAGTGACAGATAAACAGACCGCGTATTACCGCCAAGAGCTGCGTGATTGGAAAAACATCGCACTCGATATTCAGTGATCTAGTTGGCGTAATAAGTCATTTCATCGTATTCCAAAGAGGCAAAAAATTTGCCCCTTTAGTTTACCTGAGGAGAGAACGTCGCTACATTGGGCTAATAATCCTCAACTGAATCAAAAAGATGGAATGGATTCTATTGTTTGTAGCCGGGGTGCTTGGCGGAATTCTTAACAGTGTTGCAGGTGGTGGTAGTTTCATCACGTTTCCTAGCTTACTGTTTGTTGGCGTGCCTCCTGTTGTCGCCAACGCAACCAATACTTTTGCCGCTTGTGCTGGTTACGTCAGCGGCGCTTACGGGTTTCGTCAAGACATCGGTAAACATCCTCAAACCATTTTGTTTACAGTCATCCTGAGCTTAATCGGTGGCGCTTTAGGGGCTTACCTATTGCTGAGCGTTTCTGAATCTCTGTTTCTAGAAGCCATCCCTTGGTTGCTGTTGTTTGCGACAGTATTGTTTTTATTCGGCAACAAAATCAGTGAGTGGTCTGGAAAACTGGTTCGTAGGGGCTCTGTAAACCCCGTTTGGTCGACCATCGTACTCTCCGTGTTTTTGGTTTTGGTCTCCGCATATGGAGGCTTCTTCAACGCTGGGCTAGGGGTCATCGTACTGAGTTACTTGGTTCTTGCTGGGTACAAAGACATTAATCAAATGAATGGCCTTAAGCTTTTGGTGTCATCCTGCGTTTCTCTAACGGCCATCTTAGTGTTTGTTCTGGAGGGTTCAATAGACTGGCCTAGAGGCATTGTCGTGATGCTAGGGACGCTATCTGGAGGTTATGTCGCTGCAAGAGTGTCACGTAATGTGCCTCAGCAATACGTCAAAGGTTTTGTGGCAGTATCGAGCGTTTTGATGACCACATACTTTTTCTACGATGTTTATTGGGCGTGAATGAATCGACAGATCATAGTTAGTCATGTTGTGTCTCATAAATAACCACATAAATTATGATGAAATTCTAAGTTTGCTGATGTGTTGGTAAGCAAGTTGTTAAATATTTGATACGTTTAGTTTCTATACTGAGAAACTGCTTCAAATTATCACAACAACAAAGGTTACTCATTGCATGTTTGATTACACAGCGTTCAACCAGACGGCTGCTCAAAATCAAGACATCATCACCAAGCTGAACGAAATCTATGCTCTGGCAATGAAGTCTTACCCACCGCTCTCCCGTTTTTCCATCGCTTTGATTGGTAACAATACCGTGTCTAATTATTATGTCAGAGACAAGCTGGCAGACATCGGCCGATATGATTATCTCGAACAAGAACTAAGAGAAAATTCGTCGCTTACCAGTATTGCATTTACTGCCAATATCAGAATTGTCGACTGTTTGCGCGATATGCTTCAGACAGAGCGAATCAAGGAGCTGATTAAACTCGGCCATAGTAGCAGCTACACCTTTCCCATTTCTTATCAGGGAAAAACGATTGGCTTCATATTTTTCAATGCTTCTGAAGACGGTTTTTTCAGCCTGAGTGACAGTCAACGAGACTTTGCTTACCTTTCGCAGCTCATTGCAGGTTTGTTTGTCCAATTGTATGAAAACCAGAAGCACTTTCAGTCGGCCTTGGCGGTTGCTCTGAATATGGGGCACGCTCGTGATCCCGAAACGCAAGAGCATCTGACGCGAATGGGAATGTACAGTGAGCTGATTGCCCGTTTACTGTCAGAAACCGTTGCAGAAGTGACACATCCATTTATTCATCGTATCCGTTTATATGCGCCTTTTCATGATATTGGCAAGTACATGATTCCTGATGAGATCCTTTACAGTAATCGTCGATACACACCTCAGGAGCGAGACATAATGAACCGTCACACGGTTTATGGGGAAGGTATTATCGACGATGTAATTTCGTTATCGAGCGTGAACTCCGTCTCGGGTGAAGAAATCGCGTTTATCAAGAATATTGTCCGTCATCACCATGAGCACTTTAATGGAGCAGGGCTGCCTGATGGGTTGCAAGGTGAGTCGATTCCACTCGAGGCTCGGATTGTCACACTGGCGGATGTCTTTGATGCATTGCTCAGTAAAAGAGCCTACAAGCCAGCATGGTCAGTGGAACAGGTGGTGGGATATATCAAAGAAAATGAAGGTGTTATCTTCGATCCACAGTGTGTCAGGGTTTTAGTGTCTAACCTCGATCTGTTTCTCGATATTCGTGCCGCTTATGTTGATCGAGCCGAAGCGGTAGACGCTATGGCTTCATGATCGAAGCGCAATTATGAATCACATTGTTAGATGTTTTGATAAGGATTTAGGTTAATTTTTGTCCGAAAATGCCACAATGACTGTGTAGAAAAAGCGCGCTCTACCTACCTCACTTTTTCCCTTTCTTTTCTCTTGGTAGGAGGAGTTATGGACAGAAAACTAGGTCGTGTGATGTCAGGAAGCAGAATGGTAACATTTATTGCTTTTCTGGCGGCAACCTTTGCCTGGATTTTAAAGATGCCAGCTTTGTTCACCGTTTCAGTGGTAGCGTTGATCGCCAGTGGCATGTTGTATTGGAATGACAAGCGTAAAGAAAGCGACAAACACGAAGAAGCCTGACAGTAAAAGAGCGCCCTAGGGCGCTCTTTATGTTTAGAAGAAACCGAGTGGGTTAACGTCGTAGCTAATAAGTAAGTTTTTGGTGTTCTGGTAGTGATCCAGCATCATCTTATGCGTTTCACGTCCAATACCTGACTTCTTATAGCCACCGAAGGCAGCGTGCGCTGGGTAGGCGTGGTAACAGTTCACCCAAATACGACCCGCTTCGATGTTGCGACCCATGCGGTAGGCTAGATTGGCATCTCGCGTCCAGACACCTGCGCCTAAGCCATATTCGGTATCGTTCGCAATGGCCAGTGCTTCGGCTTCGTCCTTAAACTTAGTAATGGCGATAACTGGGCCAAAGATCTCTTCTTGGAAGACGCGCATCTTATTGTTGCCTTCAAGAAGCGTTGGCTGAATGTAGTAACCCGATTCGATATCGTCTTTTTGCTGAGCGACTTCACCACCGAACACAACTTTCGCGCCTTCTTGGCGGCCTATCTCTAGGTAGCTCAGGATCTTATCAAATTGTTCCTGAGAAGCTTGTGCACCTACCTGAGTGTCTGTATCCAGCGGGTTACCTTGCTGGATGCTCTTTGCACGTTCGGCCACTTTGGCGATGAACTTGTCGTACACGGACTCATGCACCAACACGCGTGAAGGGCAGGTACAGACTTCGCCTTGGTTGAAGAAGGCCAATAGCGTACCTTCGATACACTTCTCTAAGTATTCGTCTTCATGGTCGAAGATGTCCGGGAAATAGATGTTAGGTGACTTACCGCCCAGTTCCACAGTCGAAGGAATTAGGCTATCGGCTGCACATTTAAGAATGTGGTTACCGACTTGAGTCGAGCCTGTGAAAGCGATCTTGGCAATACGGTTACTGGTGGCAAGCGCTTGGCCTGCTTCACTACCAAATCCGTTGACGACGTTTACCACGCCTGCTGGAATCAAATCACCGATCTTTTCCATCAAAAGCAAGATAGAAGTTGGGGTTTGCTCAGCCGGTTTCAAAATCACACAACAACCTGCCGCGAGCGCTGGAGCCAGTTTCCAAGCTGCCATCAGCATAGGGAAGTTCCATGGAATGATCTGGCCGACAACACCAATAGGTTCAGGGAAATGGTAGCTCGCAGTATTCACATCAAGCTCGGCCGCGCTGCCTTCTTGAGCGCGGATACAGCCCGCAAAGTAGCGGAAATGGTCGACTACAAGAGGAAGATCCGCCGCAAGAGTTTCACGCACTGGTTTGCCGTTTTCCCATGTTTCTGCCACGGCAAGCTCTTCAAGGTGCTGCTCAATGCGATCGGCAATCTTGAGGAGAATATTGGAACGCTCTGTTACGCTCGTGGCTGCCCAGCTTGCTCTGACGTTATGAGCCGCATCAAGTGCGAGGTTGATGTCTGCTTCACCTGAACGAGCCACCTTACAGTAAGCTTGCCCATTGACTGGTGAAGTGTTGTCAAAGTATTCGCCAGACACAGGCTTCACCCATTCTCCACCAATGTAGTTGTCGTAATGGGTTTTGAAGTTAACCACTGAATCCTGACTGCCTGGTTGTGCGTAAATCATAGAAATATCCTTATTATTTTCTCGTTCAAGTTATGTTTGAAGCTGTCACCGACGGGTGAACACTTCAGTTACGATTCATCTAACTAACGCAAATCACAGACCAATTGTTAAAAACTTGTTGTGACTTTGTTCTGGCGCTAGAGTGTTCAAGGCTTAGACTGTGTTGTTTTAAACGCATGGAGATGGAATTGGGTGTTAACAAAATGTTCACCTGTTCCAAAATGGCACACCCCAAATGCTCAAGAGTGGAACAGGTATGGAACTACAAACCCATCAACCAGACAGTTGGCTCATGTCCTCATGGCAGAGAAGTACTAATGCGGGCCTCAAACAGGTAAAGAAACCTGAAGACATTAATGTGTCTAATGCGCTGCTTAAAGAGCGACGTTATAAAGCTCAAGGCGTGATTGAGGCTGTGGAGCAGTGCGCTTTGCCTTTGTTTAATCAAGTTCTTTCTCGAACAGATAGCCGGTTGATTTTGACGGATGATGAAGGGGTCATTCTTGCGAGTTGGGGGCAGGAAAGATTCCGAGAAAAGTTGATGTCGATAGCGCTGGATTCAGGCAGTTGCTGGCAGGAAAGGCTGAAAGGGACGAATGCGATTGGGACAGCACTGTTCGAAAAGAAAGCAGTGTCTATTATTGGTGAGCAGCACTTTATCAAACAGCATCGTTTCATTAGTTGCTCGGCGAGCCCGTTATTTAACCATCGTGGTGAGCTGGTTGGCATTCTCGATATAACCAGTGAGCAAAGCAAACATGATGTGACTACGCAGCTGTTGGTCCAGAACATGGTGCAGCTGATTGAAAACTACCTGCTGACGCAAATCCCTGAAGGTGTTTTGCAAATCAACCTTGCGCACAATGAGTCAGTTTTGAAGAGTGGTTGGCAAGGCATAGTGATTGCTGATGAAAATGGTCAGGTGGTGGCACACAATCAGGTCGCCACTCAACTTATCCCTAAGGCAGCACTTGTTGGAGAGCATGTCGAGAGCCTTCTCAAGCAGCCAGAGCAGAGCGCGCAGTTCGTCTTTGAAAAACGAACCTTAGGCCAGAAGCCGGTCCAGAAAAAATGGCTCAGCGTATCAAGTGAGCTTCACTATGGTGATCACCAAGTGGAACAAGCGTGGCAACAGGCAAATAAAGTACTGGGTTGTGATATTAGTTTGTTAATTCTCGGAGAAACGGGAGTTGGTAAAGGCGAATTCGTCAAAGCGCTACACAAACAGAGTGCTCGATGTAAGCAGCCGCTTGTCACCGTCAATTGTGGGGCACTACCTAAAGATTTGATTGAATCTGAGCTATTTGGTCATGCGTCTGGAGCGTTCACCGGGGCGAGTAAGCACGGCTATTCAGGGCGGGTGAGACAGGCGGATAAAGGCATCTTATTTCTGGATGAAATCGGGGAAATGCCGCTTGATGCGCAGTGCCGTTTGCTATCTGTCCTGCAAGACAAAGTGGTTATGCCTGTGGGTTCGGCTCAATCTTATCAAGTGGACATTCAGGTGATTGCCGCAACGCATCAGGATTTAAACCAACTGGTCGCTCAGGGACGCTTTAGGCAGGATCTCTATTATCGATTGAATGGCTTAGTGATTACTTTACCTTCACTGTATCAGCGCGAAGACAAAGCTGCGTTGATTCGGGCAATTCACGCAAAACACCAACAAAACTCTCAGCAAATCTCGGCGTCGTTAATGCAGCTATTGCTCAGTTATCGCTGGCCAGGCAATCTGAGAGAGTTGGATAACCTCCTCAAAGTCACTAGCTTGATTGCTAGCGATGTTGAAGAAATCAGCATTGAGCATGTACCTACTCACTTTGCCCAGCCATTGTTAGAAAACACTCTGGTGGAAAGTGAAGTAGTAGAACAAGATTTGAAATCAACGCTTAATAGCACATTGGTCGACACCTACCATGCGCATAACGGAAATGTCAGCAAGGTGTCCCGAGTGCTGGGAATCAGCCGGAACACCGTTTATCGAAAGCTCAAAGCATTGGGGTTGATCAAAACTAAATGATGGTCTGGTGTGAAATCTCGGGATGATAAAGTGGTTGAATGACGTGACCTTCCGGATCGCGGCAATGGAAGCTTCTCGCACCATCGCTGTGATCATGAGGCGCGTCGAGCAGTGTGACTCCTTTGTCTTGCATGAACTCATACCAATGATGGAGTTCATCTTTACTTCTAACAATAAAACCAAAGTGATCGACGCTGATAGGCGAGCATACCCGTTGTGAGTGGGCGCGACCAAGTGAGAGATTATCGCAGCCGTTAGTCAGGTAAACCAGATTATCACTTGCTCGTCTCAACACTGTCATACCCATGATGTCAGTGTAAAAAGCCTCACACTCTTCGAATTTCTGAACCACTAACGCAATATGTCTCATACCATTAAATGGAGCTGGTCTGTCCATAATTACACTTCCTTGTATTTTATTTTGAGTTAAATTGTATACAATAAAGTGATTGTATTGCAATAATGATGAACATTATCAAGGAAGGTAACTAATTATGTACTGCATAATCGTCTCCAATCGAGTAAAGAAATGTAGGGAAGAAGACTACATCACTATCATGAATGAAAACGCCAAAGCGTCCTGTCAGAATGAGTTGGGTTGTGTACAATTTGACGTAATCAGAGATCTCAACGACCCGCAGCTCTTCCATCTGTACGAGATTTATCAAAGCCAAGAAGCTTTGGCTGTGCACAAACAAACTGAGCATTATCTCGCAAGTCGAGTTCAGTTAGCTGATATAGTGGTTGAACAGTCAGTCATTCGTGCGGATGTCGTAGCAACAAATTCAAAATAACAATCAAAAGGAAACAATGTGATGATTTGGAAAGTCTATCTTAGCGGTGAAATTCATACCGATTGGCGCGAGCGTATTGTGGAAGGTGTTCAGAAGCTGGATCTGAATATTGAGTTCTATTCTGCGAATACCGATCACGACTCCAGCGATGCAGCGGGTGACGTACTCAGAGAGAATGAATCAGGCTTCTGGCGTGACCACCAATCGTCCAAAGTCAACGCCATTCGAACGTCTACTCTTATCAAACAGTGTGATATTGGCGTGGTGCGTTTTGGTGACAAATATCGTCAGTGGAATGCCGCATTTGATGCAGGCATGTTAGCGGCACTTGATAAGCCGTATATTACGCTTCACGATGAGTCTTTGATTCACCCGCTTAAAGAGGTCGATGCTGCGGCAATGGCGTGGGCGGAGTCACCAGAACATGTCGTTGAGCTCCTAAAATACGTTACGAGCCAAAAATAAAAAAAGAGCGCCACAACGGGCGCTCTTTTTACTGAAACCTAGCCTTTACAGTCCGCCCTGTTGCTGCGCCTGTTTTACTAATGCCTGACGTTGAGCTTCCTTATTTTTTACCACTTCACTTTCCTTTTTCGCTTTAGCTTCTTCAATAGAAGGAACAAAGACAAAGTACTTATTAATAGTCATTTCAAGAACCTCAATTTAGATTGTTATAAACCATCCAGGTTAAGCAATTCACCAATGTCGTTGTGAGAATTCACACGACTCCTTGTTGTAGGTTTCAAAAAATAGAGGATGCGAGCTAGGCTAACATCCTCCATAACGTCTTAATTGTAGTAGGAGTTTCGGGTATTACAAAATACCGTACTAAGCCCTTTTAGACAGATTTATACGTCGTAAGTAGTAGACGCTGTATCACCGCCTGTACCAGTCCAGTTCGTGTGGAAGAACTCACCACGTGGACGGTCAGTACGCTCGTAAGTGTGAGCACCGAAGTAGTCACGTTGAGCTTGAAGTAGGTTAGCTGGTAGGCGAGCTGTAGTGTAACCATCTAGGAACGACAGTGCAGAGATAGTACAAGGCATTGGGATACCTGCTTCTAGCGACTTAGCCGCAACTTTACGCCATGCGCTCAGGCTGTTTTGCAGGATGCCTTTGAAGTAGTCATCTGAACCTAGGAATGCAATATCTGGGTTCGCTTCGTACGCATCACGGATGTTACCTAGGAATGCAGAGCGGATGATACAACCACCACGCCACATTAGCGCTACGTTACCGTAGTTTAGGTCCCAACCGTTCTCGTTAGATGCTTCGCGCATTAGCATGAAGCCTTGAGCGTAAGAGATGATCTTAGAAGCTAGAAGAGCTTGGCGAAGTGCATCAACCCACTCTTGCTTGTCACCTTCAACTGGTGTGATTGTCTTACCGAATAGAGATTCAGCTTCAACACGTTGATCTTTCAGTGCAGATAGACAACGAGAGAATACAGACTCAGAGATTAGCGTTAGAGGAATACCTAGGTCTAGCGCGTTGATACCTGTCCATTTACCTGTGCCTTTTTGGCCGGCAGTGTCTAGGATCTTCTCTACTAGTGGCTCACCGTCTTCATCTTTGTAGCCAAGGATGTCCGCTGTGATTTCGACTAGGTAGCTGTCTAGCTCAGTTTTGTTCCAGTCAGCGAATACTGCCTGCATTTCGTCGGCAGACATACCTAGGCCATCTTTCATGAACTGGTACGCTTCTGTGATCAGCTGCATGTCGCCGTATTCGATACCGTTGTGAACCATCTTAACGAAGTGGCCAGCACCGTCGTTACCAACCCAGTCACAACAAGGTTCGCCAGCGTCAGTTTTTGCAGAGATACCTTGGAAGATAGGCTTAACCGCTTCCCAAGCTTCAACTGCGCCACCTGGCATGATTGAAGGACCGAAACGTGCACCTTCTTCACCACCAGATACACCCGTACCGATGAAGTGGATGCCTTTCTCACGAAGCGCTGTAACACGACGGTTTGTGTCTGGGTAGTTAGTGTTACCACCATCAATGATGATGTCGCCTTTGTCTAGCAGAGGTACAAGAGCTTCAATGAACTTGTCAACGACGTCGCCCGCGCGAACCATTAGCATCACTTTACGTGGCGCTTCTAGTTTCTCTACTAGCTCTTCCAGAGAGTAAGCACCAACGATGTTAGTGCCTTTTGCTGGGCCTTCTAGGAATTCGTCTACTTTCGCAGCAGTACGGTTGTGAGCAACCACTTTAAAGCCGTGATCGTTCATGTTCAGGATAAGGTTTTGACCCATTACTGCTAGGCCAATTACACCGATATCACCTTTCATTATTTCTCTCCAATTTCTCTAAAAATGGACGCTCGCATTACGCGATTTTTGCTGCTGCGTCTGAATCTAAGTACCACTCGGTCTCACCAGCTTTAGACTGGATTTTCGCAGCTGGATAAGGCAGCTCGCTTGCCGGAGTAGTATGAATTTCGTTTACGATCTCAACTTTGCCTGCACCAAGTACAAGGTAGCTGATACGCTTAGCGGCTTCTAAAACTTTCGCTGTTTTAGAAACACGAATCTGGCCTGATTCAGGATGAGAAGCCAATACCGATAGGTTCTCGTCTTGATAATCAGTTTGACCTGGGAACAGTGACGCTGTGTGTCCATCTGCACCGACGCCTAGCAGAATCCAATCGAAGACAGGCGTGCCGTTCTCAGTTGGAATCACATCCGCCATCTCTTGTGCGAATCGCTCAGCTTCTGCTTTTGGTTCTGCTTCACCACGGATACGATGGATGTTTTCAGCTGGTAGGTTCACTTTACTAAATAGCAATGCGTTCGCTTCACCGTAGTTACTTTCTGCGTCGTCAGGTGCGACGCAGCGTTCGTCACCCCACCAGAAGTGTAGGTTATTCCACTGGATAGACGTAGCGTATGTATCGGTTGATAGCAGCTTAAACAGCATTTTAGGTGTGCTACCACCCGATAGTGAAATGTGAACAGGTCGACCAAGTTCGCTGAACGCTTTCATGTCGTTCGCTAAGCTTTCTACTACCTGTTCTGCTGTTGGGAAGATCTTATGGTTGATCATAGTTCGCAGTAGTCCGTGTCTGTTAGGTTCTTACATGGGAAACGCCAAGCTCGGTTAGCGCGTTGAAGTAGATCGTCTGCTTCTTTTGGTCCCCATGTGCCACAGGCGTAACCAAATAGCGCTTGTGGGTCTTGTTTGAAATCGAGAATTGGCTGAACGTACTTCCAGCAAGCTTCTACTGCGTCAGTACGAGCAAATAGAGTAGCATCGCCATTCAAAGCATCAAGTAGTAAGCGCTCATACGCGGTTAGCATCTGAGTCTCTTCCAAATCATTGTAAGAGAAGTTCATCTTCACTTCTTTGGCTTTAAAGCCAGCGCCTGGTTCTTTTAGGCCAAAGCTCATCTGAATGCCTTCATCCGGTTGGATACGAATGATGAGTTTGTTTTCAGGCGCGTTTTGACCAAACACTGGATGCGGCGTGTTCTTAAAGTGGATAACCACTTCTGTTACACGTGTTGGCAATCGCTTACCAGTACGCACGTAGAATGGCACACCGTTCCAACGCCAGTTGTTGATGTATGCTTTCAGGCCGATGTAGGTCTCAGTACGTGAATCGTCAGCGACGCCGTTTTCTTCACGGTAGCCCAGAAGGTGCTCGCCACGAACGTCAGACGCAGTGTATTGGCCTAGAACTAGGTCTTTACGTAGTGATTCTTCATCCAGAGGTTTCAAACACTGTAGAACTTTAACCACTTCGTCACGCATAGAATCTGCATTGATTTGCGCTGGTGGCTCCATACCAACCATTGCTAGTACTTGTAGCAGGTGGTTTTGGAACATGTCACGTACCGCACCAGAACCATCGTAATAACCGCCACGTTCTTCAACGCCGAGGAATTCAGCACCGGTGATTTCAACGTATTCGATAAAGTTGCGGTTCCAAAGCGGTTCAAACATCGCATTTGAGAAACGCAAAACCAGTAGATTCTGTACAGTTTCTTTACCAAGGTAATGGTCGATACGGTAGATTTGGTGCTCTTGGAAATGCTCGTGAATTTCTTTATCGAGCTTTTGAGCTGACTCAAGGTCGTAGCCGAATGGTTTTTCGATGATTAGGCGTTTCCAGCCATCGTCTTCGTTACTTAGGCCATGTTCAGCAAGGCTTGCAGGAATAACGCTGTATAGGCTTGGTGGAGTAGCTAAGTAGAATAGTGTGTTACGTTGCTCGAAGTTGTACTGTTCGGACAGTTGGTCAAGACGGGTAACCAGTTTGCTGTAGTCTGCGGTATCAGAGGTATTGATCGCTTGGTAATGCAGGTGATTAATGAATGCATCTAGCGTTGCAGGCTCAGTTTTTTCCATTTCCTGAAGTGAGTGCTTCAGTTTCTCGCGGTAAGACTCGTCGCTGTATTCTGTGCGGCTAACACCCAGAATGGCGAAGTTTTGTGGAAGCTGCTTACTCGCGTAAAGGTGGTATAAAGCAGGGATTAACTTACGATACGTTAAGTCACCCGAAGCACCAAAAATAACGATGCTGCTGTTTTCTGGTATTACCATCATCTTTCCCTTAGAAACGAGGTAGTTATCATGTGCCGTCAATGCTGGCCTCTCGGAGAGCCAACCCTATCAACGGGACTTCAAAATTGATAATCGGTGATGCCTATTACTTTGATAGACAAAACCTTAATCTTCTTGAGCTATAGAGATAAATCTCAATTCGGCAGCGTATTGTCTATGAGTATTTGATACACATCAACCTTTGTGAAGGCAATCGATTAAATATTGACTAGTGAAAATTACAGATCATTGATTATATGGGATTTATTTAGAAATTGGATGAGTAGCTCTGCGTCGAGTTAAAACTCTATTTGTTTACATAATTGAAACGTTTAGCGCGGATTTAGAATAAGGTTTTCAGGTGTGTTTTGACGGTGTGAATATGTTCTTCTCGCTCGACGGGAACGATCTGCTGAGGTGCTAAGAACATCTCTGCGTATTTCTGATCAATTTCGTGCTCCAAAAAGAGCAAGTAAAGCTTAGGATCGATATGGCCTGAAGTGGCCATGTGCGTCATGATGTTGAGTGATTCCTCCAGATTCTTCGCTTTCTTATAAGGTCTGTCACTGGAAGTAAGTGCTTCAAAAACATCTGCAATAGCCATAACTCTAGCTGGGATAGAGAGCTGTTCTTCACCCAATCCTCTTGGATACCCTTTTCCATCCATACGTTCGTGATGTCCGCCCGCGATTTCCGGGATATTTTTCAAATGCTCAGGGTAGGGAAGGCGGCCAAGCATGGTAATGGTCTGAATGATATGGTCATTGATAATAAATCGTTCTTCATCATTTAGAGTGCCGTAGCGAATCGAGAGGTTGTACAGTTCACCGCGATTGTATTTAAGGCTTCCGGGTTGCAGGATAAAATGTTCTTTCCAGACATCCTGCGGGCTCTCTCCCTGTTTCCACGGGATATGATGAGTCTGCTTATCGCTTAACAGTGGTTCCATCACTGGCAAAGCCAACGCCTCACCTGCTCGTTGTTTTTCGACCCAAGATACACCGGCTTGATCATCTAAGGTTCGTTTCCACTGCCTTTTCGCGATGTTGTTGAGCCGCTCAATGGCAGATTCTTCCATTTGCTCACTACCGACATTACATTGAGCGATGAACTGAAATTCCTCATCCAACGTTTTGTGTGTGTCTTTCAGGGTGCGTTTTAATTCGGTC
Organism: Vibrio sp. RE88; assembly: GCF_013113835.1. Lineage (GTDB taxonomy): Bacteria > Pseudomonadota > Gammaproteobacteria > Enterobacterales > Vibrionaceae > Vibrio. The sequence goes on from NZ_VTYQ01000002.1 coordinate 143,302, forward strand.
GCACTACCTCCTTGGTAAAGACCTTGCCAATAATCCACTTCGGCTTGAGTTTTGAGCAGTTCGAAGCGCATTCGAATTTCGTGGATTCTGTCGTAGATGGTTTCAAGTTTCGTTGCTTTATCAATAACATATTCTGGTGTGGTGACTTTACCGCAGTCGTGAAGCCAAGCAGCAAGGTGAAGCTCTTCCCACTGTTTTTTACTCATACCAAATTGAGGGAAGTAATTGTCATCGTCCTGAGCGACCTGAGTCAGCATTTTTGTCAGCTCAGGGACACGCTGGCAGTGGCTGCCAGTGTAGGGGGACTTGGTATCAATCGCTGAAGCGATCAGCTCAATGAATGCATTCAACATGTCTTTTTGTTGCTGCATCTGGTCGATATTCTCTTTGGCGATTTCAGCAAAGCTCAACAACTCTTTGAGGAAGGCGTGTTTATCGCTTTGTTCTTTGGTGATCGCTCGTTCGTACCCAAGCAGCAAAATACCAACTAAACGTTTTTCTCGGTTGAGCAGTGGGAAGAAATAGACGTCGGAGTTATAGAAGTACTCCTTATGTCGGTTGAGCGCGTTGTCACTTCGATTGAGGTGCATAATCTCGCCTCGACGCAAATCGGTCTCTAACCAAGCTGTCTCAGTCAGGAATTCATTCAATTCGATCTTAAATGGAATGATGGCGTGGTTCGCCGCAATTTCAAAGGCTTTCTGTTTTTCCGAGTAGGTATAAAGAACAATAGTTTCTGCTTTCGTGACGAGGTAACTTTGGTGGGTGATGGTTTTGGCAAGAACAGAGAAATCCTGATTACTGGCCGTGTCGCGCAGCAAGCGCAGTAAATCATGTAGCGTATGTTCCATCAGTTCAATCGACTCGGTCAGGTTAGCGACCTCTTTGATGACACTTTTAGGGTAACGGGTTTTTTTGAAATCAAAGCGAGCAATATTATCGGTAAGTAACACAAGGTTTTGTAAAGGTGTCGCTAACTTATTCGCCACGACCCACACAACAACAAAGCAAATCGCAAGCATTGCCATCGCGACGGTGATCTGTCGGTCGCGCATCGAAAGTAAATTCGCTAATAGATCATCTTGAGGTGTTGCCTCTGCGAGAAGAAGGCGTACGTGTTCGTTGAGCACTACAGGGGTTAATGTCACTGCCCAGCTTTTACCGTCATTTACAACGGGTTCATAAAGTGTCTGACTGCTATGACGATGGAGTATGGGGGTAAAGAGGCTGCTCTCAAGCTTTTGTTGAATTTGGTCGTTATCGAGAGCCAGATCGATGCCTGTCTGATGCTGTGCCAACACTCGAAATTGATTGTCAAAGAGCATCAGCTTGGTATTGTCAGAAAAGCCAATCTCACCAATTTGTTTGGATAAGGAAGACAATGTGAAATCGGCTGCCACCACTTTTCCACCATCTGCTGAGCGGCGAGACAAGGTCACGCCGTTGGTTTTCAGAAAATAAAAAAAGTAAGGCTCAGTGAGGCGAATATCCCCGTCAGGATCGGCGTTGGTAAACCAGGGCCTGACTCTAGGATCGAATTCGTTGTCATTGGTTTTCTTGTATCCGATACGTTTGTGGTTGCCATCCAAATAATGGAACTCATTTGAACCATCGACCTTGGTGAAGTTGATCATCATGCTGGCTTTTGGTGGAGCCCCAAATCGTTCTCGAGATTTGTTGTCGCGCAGCGGGCGAAGCATCGTAAATTCACCGTGTTCATTTGCATAGAACAAGGCGACTAGCCCCTGGTTTCTTTGAAAAATTAACTCCAATGAAGAGAGAAATCGTTTCGCTTTGAGCGGTGCCGTACGTTCATCGATAACGGCGCTCAGCGCCATAAAATCGAGAGTGGTGAGGATTGGACCGGCACGTACCCTGAACGTCGACTCAAGCTTTCGACTGTTCTCACTGCTCAATTCTTTAGCACTGCCAGTCAGCAATTCCTGAGAGTGACGATAGCTAATCGCAATGAGCACAGTACCGACCAAGGTAGTCAGTACCAAAAACAAGCTCGTTATATGGATACTCAGCGAATAGCGACGTTTCTTCATATCTTGCCCATTAATAAATCACTTAATAAGTATTGGTCAATATGCGAATCATGCAAAAGTTGTCGTTAAGCTTAGGTAGGTTAGAGCGCTAGTTTTCTGATTTACAACGTAATATGACGTTGAATCAACTATAACTAAGAGAGGTTTAGAAAAGGAAAACGACAAGATGTTAATGCTAAATTATCAGATTGAGGTGGCGGCAACGCCAGAAACTATCTGGAAAGTGCTCACAGAAGCTGAATTGTATTCACAATGGGCGAGAGTGTTTTCGCCTCAATCCCAGTTTGAAGGCGAATGGCTAGAGGGAAGCAATGTATCCTTCTTTGATCCAGAGCTAGGAGGTACGCGTGCTATTGTCGACCGCATCGAAAAGCACAAAGTGATTGAATATCATCATATTGCCATCTTCAATCCGGATCATATACAAGACATAGACAGTGATTCTGCCAAGAAGTGGATTGGCAGTAAGGAAAGTTACCAGATCACACCGTTGGAAAATTCGGTGTTACTGAAAGTGACGATAGAAACTCATCCCGACTTCGTCAGCATGTTCAACAGTGGGTGGGAGAAGGCGTTGCCACTAATCAAAGTAATATGTGAGCAACAAGGGAGCTAGGCTGGTAAAATGCTGACCAGACTTTGGGAGATTTAGGTAGCTGACGTTTATGAAGCTTGTTGTTGACACTCACACCCACACTTATGCTAGTGGTCATGCTTATAGCACACTCATTGAAAATGCTAGGCTGGCAAAAGAGCATGGTCTGGAGATATTTTGCACTACTGACCATGCGGAATCGATGCCGGGAGCGCCGCACTACTGGTTTTTTTCTAATCAGCGCGTCCTACCTCGATTTATAGAGGGTGTTGCTGTCATTCGGGGTGTAGAGTCCAATATTCTAAACACTCGGGGTGAAGTGGATATCCATCCTTCAACAGATAAGAATCTAGATTGGGCGATTGCCAGCTTTCACGAACCTGTGTTCCGCCCTTCAAATAAACAGGAGCACACTGAAGCACTCATCAATACTATTCGCGGCGGTCGAGTTGATGCTCTGGGGCATTTAGGGAATCCGAACTTCGACTTTGATTTTGAATCGGTTCTTGCGTGCGCCAAAGAGCATAACGTCGCAATCGAAATTAACAACACCACACTAAAAGGCAACAGCAGGGTGGGGAGTGTTGAACGCTGCCACGAAATCGCTCAGATTGGTAAAGAAGTGGGAGTGTACTTTACCACGGGCAGTGATGCGCATTTCTGCCAGGATGTCGGTAATCTCAGTTTGGTGTCTGAGTTGATGGATAATGTCGGCATCGACAGTTCGCAGGTTATCACGTATTCTGCTCGCCAATTCCTCGATTTCCTCGAACTACGTGGTCGAGCGCCTATCGAGGACTACGTCAATTTATAAGTTGATACAATTTTCATCTCAAGTGTGCTGACTGAATTCAGTACACTTTCCCCTCCTATTCCAAGATAAGAACAATACAATGAGAAAGTTAATTCCAGCTCTTGCACTGATGGTATCAGCACAGGTTTTTGCGTCAGATTTCGACCTGAAAGCAACAATGAAGCAAATGAAAGTTGAATTTAAACACGCTGCTGAAGCAACTGAAATTACCGATATGAAGACAGCGGTGACTAACCTGTCTGAACTGGTAGAGCAGTCAAAGCGTGGCGACTACCCACCAGAAAAGTTTGATATCTACTTTGAAGGTTTCAATAAGCTATCGGGTGCGTTGGATAAAGTAGAAGCGCAATTGGACGCTGGCGATATGGCGTCGGCAAAAGAGTCTTTGCGTCAGGTCGATGAGCTTCGCATTGAATATCACGACAAACGTAACCCAAGTATCTGGAGCAAGCTATTCGGCTAACTTGATGTGTGATTTGGACTGTTGCTGAATTGAGCTTGCAAGAAAGGCAGGAGTAACAGTCCAATAACTGCCGAGCAGATTGAAATTGTGACGAAAAACCCAGTCCAGTGGAAATGCTCCATGATGATAGCCAGCGGATAGCCAGCTAGCGCCGCTCCCATATAAGCAAATAGCCCGACAAAGCCCGTCGCAGCCCCCGCTGAATCTTTGTGCGAACACTCCGCAGCGGCCATACCGATTAGCATTTGTGGTCCAAATACAAAGAATCCAATGGCAAAAAATCCAGCGGCCTGAAAAGCAAAATTCGTCACTGGCATTAGCCACAAAGCGGCCACTGACAAGAAGACTCCCATCGCAAAAATCAGGTTCATTGGGCCACGATTACCACCAAATAATTTGTCTGAGCCCCAACCCGCAACCAGAGAGCCGATAAAGCCACCGATTTCAAACAAGGATAAAGCGGCATTTGCGTTGATCAAGTCGAAACCGTGCTGCTCGGTAAGGTATAGGTTGCCCCAATCATTGACCGCTGTTCGAACGATGTACACCAGCACGTAGCTAAACGCCAGCAACCAAATGTATTTATTGTTCAGGACATAGGTGCGCAGAATTTGGTGAGGTTTCAAACCAAGGCCGTCGTTTTCTTGTGCCAGTTCAAGCTTGTCGTCTTTCCATCGGCCAATGGTGGGTAACCCCATGGTGATCGGTTTATCTCTCAGCCTCCAACAGAGGAACAGCCCGATGATGACACCAATAATCCCTGGAATAACAAAGCCTTCCCGCCAGCTGTAATGCAGTACCATGTAACCGACGACAAGAGGGATTAAGGCTCCTCCAACGTTGTGGGCGGTATTCCAGATAGCCCAGAAGAAACCGCGTTCAGAGCGTGAATACCATGTCGTCAGCAGTTTTGAACAGGAAGGCCAACCCCAGCCCTGAAACCAGGCATTGAGTACCCAAAGCGCGAACAGCGCGTAGAGTGAGCTGGATAAGCCAAACAGAATGTTAATGATGCCTGTTGCAATTAGTCCAAGCCCCATGAAATAGCGAGGATTAGAACGATCTGAAACGATGCCGGAAATAAACTTAGACAAGCCGTAGGTCAGATAAAAGAACGTGCCCATCAAACCTATGTCACTTTTGTCTAAACCTAAGTCTGCGATCAAAGCAGGTGTCGCATAGTTAAATGTCTTGCGGGTGAAGTAAAAGCCAGCATAGCCGAGATACATACCGACCATGATATGCAGCCGCCAGTATTGGTAAGTCGACTTCACCTCGTGGGTGGTGTGATTAGGCTGAGCGATAGAATCGGACATAAACTACACCTCAAATTCCCGGCAGTTCGACATGAATAGCCGTACCGTGTTGCTCTGACTCATACTGACTATAGCTGCGAATATTAAATCGCCCGCCGAGTGCCTGCACTCGCTCTTGCATGCCTATTAAACCAAAGCCTTTTTGGCTGTCCTGCAGTTTGAATCCTATGCCGTTGTCTTGAATCTTGAGTTCGACTTCGTCTCTCAGTTTGATATCAATCTCTAAACGGCTCGCCTGAGCGTACTTCTGTGCATTGTTAAGAGCTTCCTGACATATCCGATACAAGGTCGCACTGGTCGCATCGCTTAACGTAGATACATGCCCGCCTTGCAGTTTGAATGAGACGTTAACGCCTTGCTGCTCAAACTCCATTTCACGAACCAACTGCTGCAGAGCTTCGACCAGATCAAGGTCATCCAGTGCTTTGGGCCTGAGTCTAGTTAACAGCCCTTTGGTGGTGTCATACACATTCAGTGACAGGGATTCGATGGTGGTGGCGCAATTGGCGCTCATCTCCGGGTTTTCGACGCGCTTAATGATGCTGGCTTGGGTACGAATAGCAGTAATATTCTGGCCAATTTCGTCGTGCAGTTCACGTGCGACTTCCTGACGCACTGATTCCTCAGCCTTCACCAGTTGGCGTGACAAGTTTTGGTTGCGGCTTAACTCGTGGCGCAATTTTTGGTTCAAATCTCGTTGGCGCTGGACTGCCATGCCAAGCAATATCCCAGTTAAGGTCTGCGCCGTAATCGACAATAGAAGGTCGGTGACTTCAATTTGTGACACGCCACTGCGTGCTGCAATTAAGGCGATGCTATTAAGCAGTGTGCCAAGCATGGCACCTTGCCAGCCGTAGCGAAAAGCGAGCAGGATGATAGGAATAGCAAGGCAGAAGGGGGCAAAACGACGCAGTTCATCGGGAAGCCCAATTTGCAGCGCGATGCTGACAGAAAAAACGATGACGAACAGAATAATCGGTTTGACGTTGAACTGAATCGGCTGGCTGATCAAATTGGACGTCAATGGCAGCCAAGTGCTTTGAAACAGGTAGTTCCAGACTAGATAACAGGTCGGAACCAGCATGAGCCCACCAGTGACGCTAACCAGCCAAACCAAGCTAGGTGACTCAACGTGACTACTTACAGCAGCAACATTGATCAGCGACGACACAATAATCACAGCAGCCTGAACCAATAATCGCTGAGATTGCACCCCGTAGTTAAATCGCACCGCCATAGCAGTAACTGGCATACTGGCGGCACTGGCTGCTAAAACGGTAAGCCATTGAGGTTGGTCTAATAATAGCGCTAGAGAGATCGTCAGCAGCCATTCGGCCGCATAAATTGCAGGCCAATGTTTCTTGGCTGTGTGCAGGGTAACCCCCAGTCGCAAAGCGAAGGGGAAAAAGAGAATAGCCAACTCAGCGTCATTAACGAAATAATAAGAAATGACCCATAAGCAAAACCAGCTGCACAGGGTAATGAACCAAGCACAGACAGAAGTGATCAGGTAGTTGCGCATCAGAGCGGGATTTCCTGACTGAACAGCTTAGCCAACTCAACGTTGTTTTTGACTGCGAGTTTGTCCATGGCATTGGCGCGATGGACGTGAACCGTCTTATGGCTCAAACCGAGCTGGCTGGCCACTAACTTGACATCCATGCCGGCCGCAAGCAGTTCACAGACTTGTTTCTCACGCTTAGTTAGCTGACTTAATGAAGCGGTCACTTTTTTAGGAGAGGCTAACTTCAAGGCGATTTCTGGGGTTAAGTAGCAGCCTCCAGTGGACGCGGTTCGTACCGCTTGAACCAGCTCTTCGGGGCTACATCGTTTAGTCAAATATCCAAGAGCCCCAGCTTCAAGCGCTTTTTCTACCATCGCGGGAGAGTCATGGACACTCAGCATAACGCAGGCGATGCCGGAGGGTAGCGACTCAAGTAGAGTGAGGCCACTTTCATCGGGCATCGATATATCGGTAATGCACACATTGGCGCCGCTACCGGGCAAGCCTTGTTTTGCATCGGACACAGAGTTGAATTCACCAACAACGTTAATGTCACTTTCCAAGCTTAGAAGCTGGGCGAAACCGGATCGGACGATGACGTGATCATCAACGAGAGCAACATTAATCATGGCAATTATCCAAAGCAAGGCAGAGTGCGGGGTAAGTTACCGTTAAGTTTACCAATAGGCAAATAGCGTTTGGAACTAAAAAAAGCGCTATCTATATCTCTCTGATTCAGGCAGAACAGCGAGTATTAGATAGCGCTAACTGGGGGTATTAGGCGTTTACTTGAGCAAGCTTTTTCTTAGCTTTACGAATCTTCTTCTCTTCAGCAATGGCGACGAACGCAAGTAAGCCGATACAGATAGCCGCAGAAGTATCGAGTGCAGCAAAAGTACCTTGCCAACCCGTCAGGCCAAAAATAGGCGTGCCGTCTGCAATCATACCTAGACCAAGTTTTGCAAAGCTGTCACCGATCAGGTACGCAAATGTGCCTTTCACACCGTCAGCAACACTGATGGCTTTCTTCGGTACAAAGCCAACGGCTGCAACGCCAATCAGCAACTGAGGACCAAAGACAAGGAAGCCTAATACGAACAGTGACGCTAGGTACATGAATTCGCTGGTGGCATGTTGGTAGAACTCGAGTGACACAATAATCAAACCAAGTGATACACAAGCAACCAGCGCGCGGCGACCGTTAGCTAAGTCTGACAAGTAACCCCACATTAATGTGCCGACCAGAGCGCCCACCTCGAACAAGGTGAAACCAGAAATTGCCGCTTCTTTAGATAGACCAAGCTCTTGGTAGGCATAAACCGTTGACCATTGGTCGATACCAATACGAACGATGTAAAGGAAAATGTTGGCGAAACACAGCAGCCAGATCACTTTGTTTTTCAGTACGTATTCAACAAAGATTTCTCGCTTAGACATTTGCTGCTCTTCTGCGGCATTGTCCTCTTCACTGACAGTCTCATCGAACAGCTCTTCCACTTTACCTAAGCCGTAGGCTTCTGGAGAGTCGCTACCAAAACGCATGCCGATAAAACCAACAACCAGAGCAATGATAGATGGGAAGATGAACATACCAATCACGTGGCCATCGAATAGGTAATTCGCGCCAAATAGAGCGACACCTGCTGCGCCCGCACCACCAACGTTGTGCGACATGTTCCACAGGCCAAGGTATGAACCGCGCTTGTTACGTGGTGTCCATTTGGTGATGGTTGAGTAGCTAGAAGGACCGCCTGTACTCTGGAAGAAACCACTTAACGCATAAAACGCAATCATGAGGAATAGGCTGACGCTACCGCCTCCCATGCTCATACTGAAGCCCAGCATGGCAAGACCTGAAAGGATCAACATGAATGGCAGGAACTGCTTAGTGTTTTTACCATCGGCGTAATAAGACACCACAGTCTTACCGATGCCGTAAGTAATCGAGAAGCCAAGGCCGATCATACCTAGTTCAGTCATCGATAGACCGTAAGTGGAGATCATATCGTTCTGAGCGATATTGAAGTTCTTACGGATCAGGTACATGGTCATGTAGCCGATGAATACAACCAAGTAAGATTGCAAGAAGGGTTTAAACCACATTTTTCGGCGAACTTCGACTGGCAGGTCCAGCGTTGGTTTGCGTACTTGTTCTAGAAATTTCAACATAGTGAATCCTTAGAGCCCAGCTTAGCCCTTTGGGCGAAGCAAATAATAAATTCGGTTGATTTAGCTGACAGGCAGTCAGGAGTAAATCGATGGCGCTAAGTGTATTCATCGCGGTGCGTTGTGGCTTGAGAGATGCTCCTAGGTGGATTAGGAAAATTTCCTAGATCGAATTGACTAGTGAGTGTTTCGTGAATAACGTCACATGATTGGCGGGACTCGTTTCGGTTAGTTATTGTTCTTTTTGTAGAAAAGTTATGACTAAGCTTATGTTTTGCAGCACAACTGGCTGAGTTTGTTAACTTCACGTTATATAGTTACAGTTAACAAATCGAGAGTGATCATGTTACGCGCAACGAATTTTAACCGGACGATGTTATTGGCGAGTGCCCTGAGTTGGCTGCTCGTTTCTCTGATGCCGGTCATAAATGCGCATGGCTCAAACGCAGGAGTTTGGGCAACGTTATGTACCATCAATGGTTTCGAGCTGGTTCAGGTCGAAGAAGGTAAGCCAGAAACTCAGCACGGCAAGCCTTGTCCATTCAGTCACTTTTCCTCTTTCCATCAGGATTCACTTCCAACACCACCTTACTTTACACGACAGTCGTATGTGAGTGATGAAGCGTATGCTTTTTTGGCTCTAAGCGTTCGCTATCAGCTTGCACTCCCACGTGCGCCGCCTTTATCTCTCGCTTGATATAAAAATAAAATTATTAAATAAGGCATAGCGCCTCACTGTAAAGTCTACGCTCAGCAAACACCAATGAATGATCAATTCGGGTTGAATCCGAAGGGTTTTGCTGCGCGCAATAAAAAGGAAATTGTAATGTTGGGTAGTCAAACTCAGACTTCACCTAAGGAATCTTCACGCCTATCTTCAGAGAAGGCTCGAACCAAATCACGCTACTTCATGACGTGGCGCTGGCACTTTTATGCAGGCCTTTATGTCATCCCATTTATGCTTATGCTCAGCCTGACAGGGCTTGTCATGCTGTTTGATGATGAAATCGAACAAGCCAGATACCAAGATGAATTGATTGTCATGCCTGAATCTTCAAAAGTTCCTGTGTCTCAGCAACTAGAGAGCGTTCAAGCTAGTTACCCATCTGGGCAGGTTACTCAGTATATCCCTGCCGCTGAAGCAAACTTGGTCAATAAGTTCAGTGTCCGTCTGGAAGATGGCACTTCGGTGTTTGTCACCGTGAATCCCTATAGTGGGCAAGTATTAGGTGAAATAGATCGCAGTGACAGCTGGTATCAGCTTGCGAATGAAATCCACGGAACCTTGTTGATTGGTCAATGGGGTGATTACTTAATCGAAGTCTCTGCTAGCTTGAGTATCTTACTGTTGGTGACGGGTATCTATTTGTGGTTACCAAGGGACAACGCAAGCAAAGCAGGATTTCTGAAAGTGCGCTTTACATCGGGCACACGTATCTTGATGCGCGATCTGCACGCGAACTTGGGTGGTGTGTTGTCCGTTGTGTTACTGTTTTTCGTCATTTCAGGTTTGGCTTGGGCTGGCGTTTGGGGCAGCAAACTGGTTCAGGCATGGAATACGTTTCCCACTTACTACACTTGGGGCGATAAGCCAGAGTCACAGCTGACTCACGCTGATCTCAATCACGGCAGTGAGGAAGAAATGCCATGGAACTTAGAACAGGCTCCGGTACCTGAATCTACGGGGCATGTTCATGGCAGCGAAGATCATGCTCATCATGAACATAGTTCGTATGATATCAGTCAGAGTATCGGCATAGATTCGATAGTCGAGCAAGCACAACGCCTTGGTTTTACTCAGTTTAATCTTTTTTTACCTCAGTCTGAAACGGGCGTATATACATTAGCAGCGAATTCTATGGCGGGTGACATTAGCGACCCGAGAAAAGATAAAACCACTCACATAGACCAGTACACAAGTAAAGTGTTGGTTGATGTGACTTGGGAGGACTACAGTCCGTTTGCTAAATTTATGGCAGCAGGCGTGTCTTTACACCAAGGGGATGTCAGCGTGGTTAACAAGATACTCAATGTTGTATTTTGTGTGGCGTTCATCGCTATTTCTATCACTGGCGTTGTGATGTGGTGGATCAGAAGGCCAGCAGGCAAAACTCGAGTCGGCATTCCGCCTCGCTTTGAAAGTGACGGCACCTGGAAGGTAGGCGCAGTTACACTCGCGATGGTTGCGGTCTTTTTCCCACTAGCGGCGGTGACTATCGTGCTCTTTGGTGTGATTGACTGGTACGTCTTCCGTCAGAAAATGGAAGCGTCAGCAGCCTAGTACGACAACAAAAAAGGCCACCTATTGGTGGCCTGATTCATCTATGGTTCTGTTATTTTACTGACCAGTCGATGGTCTCACCAGCGCGAATAGGTACGACAATGTCCTGACCAAATGGCATTGACTCTGACACTGCCCATTCTTCTTTAGTGAGCGTCACGGTATCTGAGTTACGAGGTAGACCATAGAAGTCTGGGCCATTGTGACTCGCGAATGCTTCAAGGTTCTCTAGCTTACCCTCAAGCTCAAACACTTCTGCATAAAGCTCTAACGCTGCGTGAGCGGTATATGAACCTGCACAGCCACACGCTGCTTCCTTCATACCTTTTGCATGCGGAGCGGAATCTGTACCTAGGAAAAACTTCTTGCTACCGCTGGTAGCCGCTTCAATCAGCGCTTTTTGGTGGGTGTTGCGCTTAAGAATCGGCAGGCAGTAGAAGTGAGGTTTAATTCCACCAACCAACATGTGGTTGCGGTTATACAGCAGGTGGTGAGCTGTGATGGTTGCTGCAACATTATCATTGGCATTTTTAACGAAAGTTGCCGCATCCGCCGTTGTGATGTGTTCAAGTACGATCTTCAATTCTGGGAAATCATTGACGATGGGAGCTAAAACCGTATCTAGGAACTCTTTCTCACGGTCAAAAATATCGACATCGTGAGTTGTCACTTCACCGTGAACCAGAAGCAACATGCCGACTTCCTGCATTGCTTCAAGCACATGGTAGATGTTTTTAGCAGAAGTCACACCAGAGTCAGAGTTGGTTGTTGCGCCAGCAGGGTAGAGTTTGGCTGCCACCACTTTACCAGAAGCTTTTGCTTTGCGAATTTCATCGGGTGAAGTGTTATCCGTGAGATACAACGCCATCAAGGGCTCAAATTGTTCGCTTGGCTTTTCTGCCATGATGCGCTCACGATAAGCGAGTGCCATTTCAGTGTCGGTAACTGGTGGGACTGTGTTTGGCATGATTAGCGCTCGACCATTGTAGCGGCTGATGTCGCGGACGGTATCCGTTAGAACATCACCATCGCGTAAGTGAACATGCCAGTCGTCAGGACGAGTGATCGTAAGTGTTGTCATTATTGCTCCCACCATAATAATAAGTTGTCTGATTGGAGCCTAAGCATCAACGAAAAACTGTGAAGGCAAACGCTTACGCTTAGGCGACAGGATGATAGTGCAAAGTGCCTTTTAATGCATCTGTTTTTTGCTTTGGAAGCGCATTGAATGAAAGAAAAGGGCTAATCCGTTAACCCTGAAATATCGGACTCTCATATTCCGTTATACAACACAACAATGTTTGGAGTACCGCATCTGGGATAATGCGGTAGAGCCATACTAGCGAGGTGCTACATTAGAACAAGTTAATTTAATGGATTCTTACATAAGGGAGTGGAGTGTTAACAGTTTTCAAGACAAAGACATATTTCGATACGCTTTATGGGGTGGTTTCGAGTTCATTATCGGAATCACAAAGTGTGAAGTGAATTTTCTGATTGGAACTGACATCTTGATGAAACATCTCGTTAGAGAGTCGGGTATAATCGCAGCAAATAACAAAGCTCAGGATTAGCAATGTCAGCTCCAACTCTTTCTCAGATCAACGTTTTCCCAGTTAAATCCTTAGGCGGTATCAGCCAATCTTCTGCTTGGGTAGAAAAGCAAGGCCTGATGTTTGACCGTCGCTTTATGCTTGCTTTGTCCGATGGTTCCATGGTGACAGCACGTAAGTACCCGCATATGGTTAAGGTTCAGTCGAGCTTGACGCCAGACGGTTTAATTTTTGTTGCAGAAGGCAAACCGCCGCTTCGCTTAAAGTACTCAGATTTCAAAATGCAGGAAGCCCCTGCTCAGGTATGGAAAGATAACTTCACCGCGTATACCACAACGGACGATGCAGACGACTGGTTCAGCGATGTATTGCAACAGAGGGTAGAGTTGCTGTTTTCAGGCGAACAATCGAACCGAGTGCGAGAGAAAGTCGGCCACAACGTCAGCTTTGCCGATGGTTACCCAATGCTCGTGATTGGTCAGGGCTCTTTGGATGAGCTAAACCGCCGCAGCCCTGAACACCACTCTATGGACCAATTCCGTGCCAACCTGATTGTTTCTACGACTGAGGCGTTTGAGGAAGATAGCTGGAAGCGAATCCGTATTGGAGAAGTGGAGTTTGAAGCGGTGAAAGCGTGTGAACGCTGCATTCTGACAACGGTTGATGTCGATAAAGGCGAATTCAGACCAAGCAAAGAGCCACTCAACACACTATCTCAGTTTCGCGCGAACGAGCGAGGTGGCGTTTTCTTCGGTCAAAACCTAGTCGCTAAGAACGAAGGTATGGTTCGTCAGGGAGACGTTGTTGAAATCCTTGAATACAAAGAGAAAGAATTCTATCCAGACAACACTCCAGAACAGTTGGTGATGACGTGTGTGGAACGTGAAGAGATTGCTCGTGACTTTGTGACGTTTTGGTTAGAACCAGAACACGGCACGGCTCCCGTGTACCAACCCGGCCAGCATTTACCGATTTCAGTGGACATCGATGGTGAAAAAGTCGCGCGTCGTTATACGCTTTCTTCGAGCCCTTCAAGGCCGGGGAGGTTGGCTATTTCCGTCAAACGCATTGATGGTGGGCGAGTATCTAACTGGCTCAACGACAACCTGAAAGTTGGTGATACGTTAGCTTGTGAAAACCCTGATGGCAGTTTCCATCTTGGAGATAAACACGACCAACCCATTTTGCTCTTGTCTGCGGGAAGTGGTGTGACGCCAATGCTGTCAATGCTGAGATACTTATCTGATCACGATCAAGCGGATGATGTGATCTTTTATCACCAGTGCCGCAGTGTAGAAGATATCCCGTGCAAAGAAGAGTTAGATAGCTACAAACGTAAACACCCTGGCTTGAGAGTGTTGATTTCGTTGTCCCAGCCACCTGTCGACTGGTTTGGTTTAAAAGGGCGCTTAACCACCGCACACCTAAAGCAGATTGAAAATCTTGAACAGCGTCAGGTGTTCGTATGTGGCCCTGATGGCTTTATGCAGAAAGCTAAGAATCTTCTGTTGAAAAAAGGGCTGCCAGAAGAGTGTTACCACCAAGAAGCATTTGGTGTTTCGCAAACCAGCACGCAACCTTTTAAAGAAGTACAGATCAGCGTTAACGGCCAACTCTTTGTCGGCAGTAACCAGAAGCCACTGCTGGAACAGGCTGAGGATGCGGGTATTCCTATTGCACACAGCTGCCGAGCTGGCTTATGTGGTGCATGTAAGGTGACGGTTGAATCAGGAAAAGTTCACCAACCAGATGTACCGGGATTGCAAGATCACGAAATGAACATGGGTGTTGCTCTGGCTTGTTGCTGTGTCCCTGAGACTGATATCGAAGTGGTGAATTAAACACATCTCAGGATGAGCCATCTGAAAGGTAAAAGCCCCAGACCAAAGGTCTGGGGCTTTTTTTAGTGTGAATACTTTGTTTAATTTGTATTTAGGACGTATTCATCAGTCTGAGCCAACTGACGTGTCGTAACTCAGTCGCATAATGATATTAAAAACAATAGGATAGTGTAACTGTCCGATCGGACAGGTTTTGTATTAATTTTGATACAATTTGGTAGGTTAAAGTAGAAAATATGAGCATAACTAATCAAATTGGCTTTGATTATTTGTTTTGAAATTGAGAAATTCTATTTTCTGTTACGGGTACGGTTTAATATGCCCACCTAATAGCGCTCGTGTCACTGCTTGGCAGCGATTGGTTGCGCCGAGCTTCTTACAGGCATTACTGAGGTGGAATTTTACGGTTCTTTCGGTACAGTCGACGATATCGGCTATCTCAGATGCGCTCTTCCCATCGGCAGCCCACGTTAGGCATTGAATCTCTCGGTTGGTCAGCATGGCCTGCGAATGCTCGGCCTGCGACGCATGAGATAAGTGCGATAGGTTTTGCACAATAAGGGGAATAATCAGTTGAGCAAACAGTAACACGTCGGTATGGGTGGGGTGAGCAATGACATCGGATGTTGCGAAACTGAGCATACCCACTTCGCCATTTAGCCCATGGATTGGAATGCTGATCCCTTGCTCAATCCCCTGGATATGGGATAACGAAAAAAGCTCCTGACTATGGATATCTATCTGCTTGGAAGATTCCCAGACACTGGGCATACAATTTGATGCGCCAAACTTGCAAATAGGATCGACGTACATCAGCCCTAAATTACATGACTCTTCTCGGCAATCATCTGGAAAGTTGTCTACGACGATAAAACGACCATTTTTAATATGCGGGTCAAACGATACACCAAGTACAAAATACTCGCTGTTAACTATACGGTTCAACTGCTCAAGCAATTTTCGCATTGATTCAATAGAATCAATAGTTTGGTAGTCATCTATCAGACGTAAAATTTCTTTCATTGAGTGCCATAAAACGCGACTTTTTATTACTTATAACAAATTACAATCGGGTTATGTAATATTTTTCTCACGTTAAAAGTGAGACTGAAGGATTTTTGAACATATTGATAAGCCGAAATAGAAAAAGGCGCCAAATAGCGCCTTTTCTTATTTTACCACCTGAAGAACGGTGTCATTTTCTTTTGCGTAAGACTCAATTTCTTTCGGTGGCTTCCTATCAGTAATAATGAGATCGACGTCAGCGATAGTACCGAGTTTTACCATGGCATTGCGACCAAACTTACTGTGGTCAACACCAAGGAAGACGGAGCGGCTGTTTTCTATGATGGCGCGTTTAACACGCACTTCATGATAGTCAAAATCAAGCAGTGAGCCGTCGTAATCGATCCCTGAAATACCTAGGATGCCAAAGTCGAGGCGGAATTGAGAAATAAAATCGAGCGTCGCTTCACCAGTGACACCACCGTCTTTGCCACGAACCTCTCCACCAGCCAAGATCACTTTGAAGTCTGGCTTCGACATCAAAATAGTCGCGACATTAATGTTGTTGGTTACGATACGGAGATTCTGATGCTTGCCGAGCAGTGCTCTTGCGACCGCTTCTGGGGATGTACCGATATCAATGAACAAAGTCGCACCATCTGGAATGTGCTTGACTAGCTCCAGTGCGATCTGGCCTTTTTCCTTTTGATAGGAAATCTGACGAGTCTGATATGACGAGTTCTCGGCACTCGATGTGATAGTCGCTCCGCCGTGGTTGCGGCGAATCTTGTTGTCATCAGCGAGCTCGTTGAGGTCACGACGAATCGTCTGCGGGCTCACGTTAAATCGCTCGACCAACTCATCAGTACTGACAAAACCTTGAGTTTGCACCAGTTCAATGATTTCCTGATGACGCTTAATGGCTTTCACTAACAATGTCCTTGTCTGTTGGAATAGAGTGATTTTACGGTTTGCAGAGGGCAAAGCAATGATTTGTGAGCGAAACTGGCTGGTTAACGTTCGTTTTAAGAAAATGTTCACATAAACGAGCATTAATCAAGGGGATTAAAGTTTGGCACTGCGATTACGTCCTTTGTTCTTTGACACATAAAGTGCTTTATCGGCGCGACGGTATAAGTCAAAAAAGTCCTTGTCTGCATCCGTTAATTCGGTCACACCACAACTGATACTGAAATTGTTGTTGTCAGTAAAGAAGGGAAAAGAATAAAAGTCACAACGTAAGCGCTCGGCGATTTTGAGTGCTTGAGCAGCGTTGGTTTGATGCAACACGATGAGGAATTCTTCCCCGCCGATTCGCCCGCAGGAGTCCGTTGAACGTATATGAGAGCGAGCAATATCTGCCAACTGTACAATGACCTCGTCACCATGGTCATGGCCGAAAGTATCGTTGATATGCTTGAAGTGGTCGATGTCAATCACGATGCAAGAAAGAGGTAGGTCGTGGGTTTGGGCATGAGCAAATTCTTCAGAGAACTGATGCCACAACTTTCGGCGGTTGTACAACTTAGTTAGGTCATCGGTATTGGCCAGCTCAGCCAACTTTTCCCGCATTTCGACAATGTCAGTAATGTCGGTCGAAACGCCAATCAGGCCAATAACTTCGCGAGTTACAGAGCTGATAATCGGTTTTTTTATCGCTCTGTAAACTCTTAGTTCGCCATCAGGAATGGCTCGGGCGTGTTCTTCATTAATCACTGTCTCGCCAGTTTCGAACACAGAATGATCGCTATGGAGAATATCTTTAAGGAGATCGGGCTGAAAGTAGTCGTAGTCTGTCTTGCCTTTTAGTGATTCAAGATCGGTTTTAAAAAGTTCTAGGGTGAGCTGATTCGCGTAGAGGTACTCGCCTTTACGATTCTTGACGAATACATAAGAGCCGATTTCATTCAGTACTTCCTCATGCAGTGCAAACTTCCTATCTTGATATATATCTTCAATATGCTCCAATTCGATCATAAGACCTCCCTGTCGTGTGAGGTCTAGCCGTATCCTGACGTGTTATTGATATTGTTTAATATAAACATATACTCTTTTGCCGGACTCCACCTATACCTGCTTAACATTTTGCAGACTTTCGCCCGTTCTTCGTACACGTTTTATTTGTGACAGTATGACTCCCGAGATCACCATGATGCCGCCCATGACGTGGTAGCTCTCAATATTCTCTCCCAGTAAGGTCGCTGCAAGAGCCACGGCAACCACAGGAAGCAAATTCATAAACATCGCACTCGAGTCTGCACCTATTGCATCAATCGCTTTGACCCACATCCAAGGCGCGAGGAGAGAGCCTGCGAGGGAGGCATAAGCAATCAGAGAAACAGAACCTGGCGTTGGGGCTAAATGCTCACTCGATAGCCAAAGCGGAGTCAGTATGAGTACAGCGAACAGCCCTTGCATATAGATGAGTGTCCAGTTAGATAAAGGCATTCTCCAACGTTTTATAAGGACGCAATATGTAGCGTAGCAAATGGCTGCCAACACCATCAGGGCGTCGCCTTCAGTAACACTTTGGTGGAGGAAGAAAACCATATCTCCTTGCCCTAGCATAAAGGAGAGACCTGCCAGAGAGATAATGCCACCGACAATACTGAGCGGCGAGATACTTTTGCCAAGCAAGGGCACACTCATAAATACACTTAGGAGTGGAACCAGTGAAGTGATTAACGCCATGTTAGAAGCCGTGGTCGTTACCCCAGCGTAATAACCCAGAGATTGATTTAATACCATGCCAAGCAATGCGAGAAAGGCAAGTTTGCTCAAATATGGTTTGATGATAGTCCACTGCTTGATGACTTGAGGTAGACAGAAAGGAGTGAGTACCAACATGGCAAAAAACCAGCGAAAGAAGCTCATCGCACTGGGTTCAATTACCGAAGCAGCCATTTTATTGATGATGGCATTGCCTCCCCAGATGAAGACAGTAAAAAGTGGAAGTAAGTAGATCATGTGATCTCTATCTCAAAGTGAACAGTGGAAGTGAGTTTGACAGGTCTGTATGATTGTAGATATCTCTTAAAAGACATCGAGCGCGACAGGAAGACAAATTTGAGAAAATCGGTCAAACATCTTCACCCCTCCTTATCAATCGATAAGGCACCATCAGATGTATTTATGAATTTTGAAGCATTCCTGTCGAACACGGAAACCAGAATGCATAGCCATCCATGGGGCCAAGTTCAGCTTATTAGTGGCGGTATTCTGGAAATGGAGGCGGAAGGCACTCGATTTCTTGCGCCGCCGCATCTCGCTATCTGGGTGCCCGCAGGTGTCATGCACACCAGTTACAATCGTAAGCCACTGTCGTATTGTTCACTGAACGTAGCACAAGAGCTGACCACACACTTTCCCGACTGTACCAGTTTGATCAAAATTACGCCTATCGTGTCCTCAATCATTGATGACTTTCGTCAGCGAGGGATAAATGTGGCGCAAACAGAGCAAGATAAACGCTTAGTGCAGGTTTTACTGGATCAACTGGCGACACGAGATACTCAGCATCATTTTCTGCCATCTTCAGATAATAAATACCTAGCAAGAATATTGGCTGAAGTGGAAGAAAACCCGATTGATAACACCAGTCTGTCAGAGTGGGCTGAGAAGGTGCATACCACAGAGCGTACCTTGGCAAGGCACTGTCAGTCTGAGTTAGGGATGAGCTTTACTGAGTGGAGGCTGAGAGTACGCTATTTATACTCAATGGATTTGCTCAGAAAGGGTCATTCGGTGAAAGAAGTCGCTTTGACGCTAGGCTACAACCAAGCCAGTCCGTTTATCGCGATGTTTAAGAAATACTCCGGGCAGACCCCGGAGCAGTATAAGAGTAAGCTGTTATAGCTTTTTGATGACGAAATCCAATCCGCCTACGATAGCTGCAACCTGAGCGTCGTTGCACTCTTCATGGGTCACTTTGGGGCTATCAGGGTAGACTTCGGTGGTGGTGCCGTAAGTGCAGTTAGTGACACCGCCACATAGGCCAAGTTTGACCATCGGGTAGTTGATGACGCCATCCTGTACGACGGCTGAGCCAATGATTTCGCCCTTGTCGTCAGCGGGAGCAATATGAGTCACTTTTCTAACCGACTCAATCACTGCCGCCTGAAACTCAGGTTGAGGGTTTTCCGTATCACCTACCGTGTAGAAGCCATCGGGAATCATACCTTCGATATACTCAATACCATCACGGGCAGCCAGAGCAGGCCTGAATTCAGTTTCGTCGGTGTCGGTCGTTTCATGCAAATCAATGTGAACCAAGACGTCTTGTCCTATTGATGCCACAAGCTTTCTTAGATTAGCAGATTCTTCTGCCGGGCTGTTTTCATAGAAAGAGCGGTTCGGGTCAATCGCTAACGGGTTCCAGCGATTGATTGTCTCGTAACCCCATGGGCTGACACACGGTGCGACGATGATGTTGAAGTGCTCAGCGTATTTTTCCATCTGAGTGTCAGCAAATTTGAGTGCACCATGCACACCACTGGTCTCATACCCATGAACGCCACCTGTCACCAGAACAACGGGTTTTGCGCTGTCCCAGTTCTTACTTTTAATGCAAAAAAGTGGGTAGCGGTTTGGGTCGTAGGAGAGCGCGCCATACTGTTCGATATCGAACCTTTCTTGTAGGGCTTGAATCTTTGGAACCACTTCTTGTTGGTATTCACGTTTGATGGTGGTTTGTTCGCGCCAAGCCAGTCGCTCGGCGTCTTGCCATTTTTGACCAGGTGTTCCGATAGGGTAAGAGTAAGAACTGTGCATTACTTTGCCTATGTTTGTTATGGGATGTGGGCGACAGCATAAAACGCCCATTTTGGGGAAGCAATCAATATAAGTTCAACCAATAACCAGAGTGTTGTTATTGACGCATTACTGACGAGAATTCGGTTTAAGTTCGATGTAGTCAATGTTACATTTGGTTACATGTCTTAGTTCTAAGAGAAAATAAATGGCGGGTGCGAGTCTGTTAACCCTGTTAGATGACATCGCTACGGTGTTAGATGATGTTGCTTTGATGTCCAAAGTGGCGGCAAAGAAAACCGCTGGTGTGCTGGGTGACGATTTAGCGCTTAATGCGCAGCAAGTGTCTGGTGTTGCCGCGGAGCGCGAAATTCCTATCGTTTGGAGTGTTGCTAAAGGCTCTTTTCGCAACAAGTTAATTTTGGTCCCTGCGGCATTATTAATGAGCTCACTAGCACCATGGCTGATCATGCCTTTGCTTTTACTCGGTGGATTATTCCTGTGTTTTGAAGGCGCTGAAAAGCTGGTGGAGAAGTTGTTTCACTCCAGTGAAGAAACGGAAGCCGAAGAGGAGATACCGACTGGCTCCATCGAGGATTATGAGCAGAGGAAAGTGGCAGGTGCGATTCGCACTGACTTTATCTTATCCGCTGAAATTATTGTGATTGCACTCGGTACCGTTCAAGGTCACTCAATGTTGACGCAAATTATTGTCGTTAGCCTGATTGCGGTCTTAATGACAATCGGTGTTTATGGCTTAGTTGCTGCCATTGTTAAGCTGGATGACCTCGGATTTTATCTCAATCGCATTTCTAAAGGGCAGGGTATCAGGGCGTCAATCGGTAAAGGTTTAATTGTGTTCGCACCAAAGTTAATGAAGTTTCTCGCGGTCGTTGGTACTGCGGCCATGTTTTTAGTTGGCGGTGGTATCGTGGTACACAATGTGCCAGCGATTCACCATTGGATTGAGCCGGTATTACTAAACCTACCCAACCTGACGTTAGCGAAAGCCTTGTTCCCATCAATACTGAATGGCCTAATTGGTGTTGTCGCAGGCGTACTGATTGTCTTGGTATGGGGTGTTATTGGTAAAATTCGCCAACACAGCTAGATTTCAGTCGACATCACTCTTTTGCTGAGTTATTTCTTTTAGTGCTTCAACCAGAATATCACTGCTCTGAGCGCCTGAAATCAGGTGCTTGCGGTCAATAATGATGGCAGGCACCGCATTGATTCCAGCTTCGAGCCACTGTTGCTCCGTTGAGGCGACCGTCTCCTCCCAACTGCTGTCATCCAGAACGGCCTGACAGGTTTCTCGCTCCAGTCCGAATGATTCCGCTATATCAAGTAACACGTTCGCGTCACTGACGTCTTTACCATCGGTAAAATACGCGTGGAACATGGCGATTTCGAGATCAAGCTGCAAATCCTGCGATTGCGACCACAACAGAAGTTGGTGGGCTTTACGAGTGTTGTAGATGCGCATTTCATCGGTGAAATTAAATTCAAACCCGAGTTCTTCACCTAGTGAGGCAATAGTTTGACGTGCCGATATGCTTGCTTCTAGCGACGTACCGTATTTCTCTGCTAAGTGTTCACGCAGGTTCTGGCCTTCTGGCTTCATTGCGGGGTTTAACTCGAATGGATGCCAATGTATCTCAGCCTCAATGCTGTCTGATAGCGCCATTAGTGCTTGCTCTAGCCGTTTGTATCCTATGATACACCACGGGCAAACTACATCTGACACTATGTCTATGCGGACACTTTTCATGATTGACGCCTTTTTCTAGTTTCATATCTCATTATAGCGAGTGAGGATAATTAAATTTATAAATAGTTCAAATTCTACGCCTTAGAACTACTACACCCATTCCGCTTTCTAGGGGTGAAGAAAAAAAGTCGCGGGTCATTATAATTGTTTCAACTCTTCATCTGTGAATGGACAGATGATTATGGAAATTGAATTTAAGGAACATGACATGACCGCTTTTAAGACAGCCAACGTCATTCTTCATGCCTTCGACTGGCCGTATGCATTAGTTGCTCAACGCGCTGATGAGATCGTTGCGGCGGGTTATAAATCTGTGCTGGTTTCTCCTCCGATGAAGTCTTTAAAACAAGCACAAGGTACAAAGTGGTGGCAGCGTTATCAGCCACAAGATTATCGCGTAATTGATAACCAACTGGGCAACACACAAGACTTTACAAGTATGGTCGACGCGCTGAATCAGCGCTCTATCTATGTGTATGCGGATGTAGTGTTTAACCACATGGCGAACGAATCCCATCAGCGATTGGATCTGCAATATCCGGCTAAAGAAGTTCTGGAGTCCTACCAAAGCGATTCCGATTACTACGAAGAGATAAAACTATTCGGCGATCTCAGCAAACCTCTATTTATTGAAGATGATTTTGTTGAAGCGTTCGGTATTGAAGATTGGCAGGACAAGTGGCAGGTGCAAAATGGCCGCATAACCGGAGGGCCAACGGATCCGGGTTTGCCAACTCTGCGAGTGCATGAGCACGTCGTTAAACAGCAGCAACATTATCTTAAGGCGCTGAAAGCGCTTGGTGTGAAAGGTTTTCGAATCGATGCGGCCAAGCACATGACTCTAGAACATTTGCAGCAGGTCTGGAGCAAAGATATCTCTGAAGGTATTCATATCTTTGGTGAAATCATCACGGACGGTGGAGCCACCAAGCCTGAGTATGACATTTTTCTCGAACCGTTTTTGGCTGAAACACGTTTGGGGGCGTATGATTTTCCGTTATTCCAGACCATGTTTGATGCATTTGAAGCGAAGGGAAGTCTTAAAAGCTTGGTCAACCCTTATTGTTTCGGCCAAGCGCTTTCAGAGAATCGAGCCATTACCTTCGCTATTACTCATGACATACCTAACAACGATGTGTTTGCTAACTTAGTGATGCCAGACAGAACAGAATGGCTGGCGTACAGCTATATCTTGGGCAGAGATGGTGGTGTCCCATTGGTTTATACCGATCTTGATACCAGCGGTTTGAAAGGAACGGATGGGAAACCGCGTTGGATAGACGCTTGGAATGATGAGCGAATGATTGCCCGGATTCGCTTTTATAATTTAATGCATGGCAAAACGATGCAGGTGATTGAAGCATCGGAAGATTTACTTGCATTTGCGCGAGGAGAGGAAGGCGTCGTGGTGATCAACAAATCTAAACGCCCTCAGAAAGTACAAATAGCAGCAAGTGGTGAATGGTTAGATTTGCTTTCCGGTGAGAAATATCAAGCTCAGAAGGGGACGTTAAACGTTACAGTGTCCGGAGAAGAAAGTTTGATGCTGGTGGCTGAATGAAAAAGCCCTCCCAATTAGGAGGGCAAGAGCGTTTACACTTTAAACTTGTTGAGAATGGCATCCTGTTCGCGAATGTTCTCGGTTTGAGCCTGCATGGCAATGTTGGCGTTCTCAGCTGCATCGGCCACCTGAACAGACAGGTCTTTGATTTTAACTGTATTGTTGTTTATTTCCTCAGCAACTAAGCTTTGCTCCTCTGCGGCTGAAGCGATTTGAATGTTCATATCGCTAATGCTCTGAATTGCATCGCGAATGCTGTTTAGGGCAGTGTTGGCTTCTTCTGCACGAAGTACAGCACCGCTCGCAGTCTCCTTACTCATATTCATCGCATTTGCCACCGCTGTTGCACCAGATTGTAGTTGCTCAATCATATTGCGGATTTCTGTGGTGGATTCTTGAGTTCTCTGAGCCAGCGTTCGAACTTCATCAGCAACTACCGCGAAGCCTCGGCCAGACTCACCAGCACGTGCCGCCTCAATGGCTGCGTTAAGTGCCAATAGGTTGGTTTGGTCGGCGATGTCATTGATTACTTTCAAGATGGTTTCGATGTTGTCTGTCGCCGATTCCAGAGTTTTCACTTCTTCTACTGCTTCATCAATGCGCTGCGACAGCTCAGTAATTGAAGTCGTCGTGTCGCCTACTACACGTGTACCCACTTCTGTGGCTTCGTCAGCATCTTTTGCAGCAGAGGCGGCGCCCTGAGCGTTATTGGCTACGTCGCCTGAGGTGGTTGCCATCTCATGCATCGCGGTTGCAAGCTGTTCAAGCTCTCTCAACTGATCTTGCATCGCAGCAGCAGATTCTTGTAGACCCATGGAAGTCATTTCAGAACCGCGCAAGATCTCTTCACCAATGGCTTTTGACTGAATGATTTGCTGTTGAAGTGTGCTAGTGAAAGTATTGAAGTTTTCTGCGAGTGAAGAAAACTCTTGGTCTGTACTCGTATCTAGGCGTTGAGTCAGGTCTCCTTCGCCTGATGCAACGTCTTGAATCGCCGCGTTTAGTGTACCAAGTGGACGCATTAGCGCGGTCATTAATACAAGAAGAATTACGATACTAATGGCTAACGCAACGACGGTGTAAATAATCGAACTGTTACGTAAGTCGGCTAAGGATTGGTAGGCAATCTCTTCATCGAGAACGACACCTATATACCAGTCTTCACCTGGTACTTTTGAGAAATCTAGTGTGTAGTCTTTGCCATCAATCGAGACCTGCTGCGGGTCATCCTGAATACCAGCGTCACCTAAGAAATCTTTCATCGGTTTGCCGTTTAAATCGGTTTGCGGGTGGGCGATAGTTGTGCCGTCACCTGCAACAATAAATACGTACCCTGCATTGAAGAGCTGCACCTTGTTTACGACATCGGCTAATCCTGCAAGGCTGACATCGTAGAAGATTGCTCCGATGAACCTACCGTTGTCGTTCACAGGGGTCGCAATGGACACCAGAATTTCGCCAGTCGCAGAATCGGCATAAGGGGCAGTGATAATGAGTTTGCCTGCGTTTTTGGCGTCAATGTACCAAGGACGGGCTCGGGGATCCCAGCTGGTGCCAGGGTTCCACGAAGGGTCATTGTTTATATTAGAGCCATCCTTTTCGAATCCCAAACCGACCAAAAGGAATGTGTCCTTCACAATCGGGCGAGTGATGACGGTAGAAATAGCTTCAGGGGATAGATTGGCTTCCAGCATGCTGGTCGCGTAATTGGCGATGGCTTTTCGGCCATTAATCTCAGCGGCGGTGGTGTCTCGGACGCCATCGACGATTTCTGTCACACTTGATGTAACCTGAGATTTAATTTCGGATTGAACGGTGTAGTACTGCTGTAGGGTGAGCAACGTTACTGTGGCCAGTAAGAGGAGAGAGGATGCTGCCACAATTTTATGGCTGAATTTCATATTCGCCTTCCTATTTTATCTACAAATATAGAGGATATTTATAGATTTATAGTTACGAAATCGACAATCAGCCAGTAACTTAGTTAAGTTTTCTGCTATTTACCCAGAATTGCTTGCTCAATTTGTGAGTACATCGCCTCATTGTTGTCAAACAGGTCGGCAATGATCTGCTCTCGCTTCTTACCGGACTTCATTCGCTTATAAGCTTCACGAACCGTCAAAACGAGTTGTTGCTCTGCCAACAGTTTGCTGTCGGTGTTCGGTGCCCATTGGTCAATTAATTGGGTTAACTTGCTCTCTTTTAACTGCGGCTTTAAGGTGGACAGCTCGGCTTGCAATACAGTTAGAATGTCTCTTTGAGCTTCGTGAGTTTCCTCCATCACCTTCAGTCTATTTAACAAAGCGTTAGTTAACTCATTAAGGGTGACAAAACCACCTTGTTTTGGCAGTGACGTTGTGACACGACAAGAGACTTCCACTTGCTGAATTTGAGTTTGAGGGAAAAAGGTCAATGCACACAAAACATCAAACGGAATCCAAACTGTCTGGCCCGCTTCAATCGCATACTCAGATTTTCCGAGTTTCATCAGTGCTAAACCTTGTTCAACTTTGAGCAACATGTGCTTGATACTCTTCTTGCGGGGAGTCATGGTTAGATGCTGAAAGTCACTCTTGTTATGCGAGATTGCGTAGTGCATGAAATTGCTCATATTCTTGTATGCTCAAGGGGCGCTAAGGTTAACGTTTCTTGCAGAAAAAGCCAACTTAACTCCGACTTTCTACAAAAACGGTGATTTTATTCTGGTCTGACCTTTTTGATTATGAGAGAAGTATAGCTGTTAATCCCCCCATCTCCGCGTAGAATAGGCCAGCTTTTTATCAGATGTAATAAGAAATGACTTCTAAAAACGACCCTTTTGTTGAAATTCGTCCATACAATGACGAAGAAATTCCAGCGGCGATTGACCGCCTGATTAACGATGAAGAATTCATCAGCGCGATTCTACAACATCGATTTGCAAACCATGCAGGTTGGTTTAAAGCGTTGATGTCACCCATCGTTAAAGTCTACCTCAAGATGAAGTGGTCTAAACTGAACTCCGTTGAAGCGATTCAGATGGAAGTAAAGAAGTACCTTGAGCAGACATTGAATTCAACAACTAAGGGCGTAACGTACTCAGGTTTGGATAAGCTGGATAAGCAGACGTCTTACTTATTTGTCTCCAACCACCGTGATATCGCCATGGATCCAGCATTGGTTAACTACGGTCTACACCAGAGTGATCATAAAACCGTACGTATTGCTATTGGTGACAACCTACTGAAAAAGCCGTGTGCAACTGAGCTGATGAAGCTGAACAAGAGCTTTATTGTTAAGCGCTCTGCAAAAGGCCCTCGTGAAATGATGAAGGCGCTAGGTACTTTGTCAGGCTACATCAAACATTCGTTGGATACGGGGAACTCAATCTGGATAGCTCAGAAGGAAGGTCGTGCGAAAGATGGTAATGACTTTACCGATCCGGCGATTCTAAAGATGTTCCACGTTGAAGGTCGTAAGCAGAAGTTAGAGTTCGCAGAGTACATCAAGTCGCTAAGAATTGTCCCTGTTGCGATCTCTTATGAAAATGACCCTTGTGATATTGCTAAAGCGCGTGAGCTTTTTGAGAAGGCCACAAGTGGCACGTATGAAAAAGGCGAATTTGAAGATATCGAAAGCATCATTCAGGGTATCGTGGGTGACAAAGGTCGTATCCATGTTGCATTTGGTGATGTGATTGGTGACGAGTTCGAATCACCAGAAGCTCTGGCAGAAGAAATTGATCGCCAGATACACGATAACTATAAACTGTTCCCAATTAATGAATTGGCGGCAGGTGATGAGCAAGTCGAACAGCAGGTTAAAGACGTTTTGGCTGGCAAACTGAACCAGCTTCCGGAAGGCGCTCAGTCTTATTTGGTCGCAAGTTACGCCAATCCGGTTAAAAACCAAAGTTAAGAAACTAGAAAGGACGCGATGAGCGTCCTTTTTACTATTGGTTAAGGTGCCACTGCACCACCAAGGTCGAGCTGAGAAGGCCACTTGGTTATTCGGTTTCCACCTAAGAATATGTTGCCTTTGACTGTCATCTTATCTGGAAACTCAGTGATTTTTGACCCACCAATATAGAGATTTCCCTCTACTGTTAACCCCTCCGGTAACGACTCTAGTGGTGTTCTAATCACACTTAAGTCACCTTTCACCTTAAAGCGGGGAGGGAGTTTGGTTAAGGGGGTGTCGGTTAAATTGACGTATCCGCCGACTTTGATGCCTGCTGGCCAATGAACAATTTGCGACGCAAGTAAGTTGGCATATCCCTTAATATTGACGCCTTTTGCTATCTTTTTGAGCTGACTGTTAGAAGCATCTAGGCTGCCTTGAATATCCACGCCTTGAGGAATCTCTTTAATGCTGGTCTTAGCAATATTGAGGTTACCTTTTACAACTAAACCCGATGGCAGCTCTTTATAAGGTTTGTTTCGTAGATCCAGATTTCCATAATTATCCAGATGATTGAGAATACGATAGTGATCAATCGGCTCACTGAGCGCAGGTGCAGACAGCAACACTAAGAGAGAAGGCAGAAGCCAGTGCTTCATAAGACAATCCAGACAATGATTTGCCCTAAGTATTAATGAGGAGTTTGGTTTGGGTCAATACAGATATGGTGGAGCGAACAAAAAAGCGGACTGAATGTCCGCTTTTTTAATAGCTTAGCGCGCTAGAGAGCGAGTCTTTAGTTCAAAAATCAGTTTTTCCGCACTGACTTCGAATTTGAATCGGGCCGTTAGCTCGGTAGCATCTTCTTCAATAGCAGACATCTCATACTGCACGCCTTCGCAGACCTGCTCTGCCAATTCAACGTACTTATTCAGTTCCGCTTCGAGAAGAGCTTTACCTTGGGCAAAAATCGTCACTTCTGCGACGTCATCCCCTTCTTTGATAATAAAGCCCATTTCGCCAGCGCAACCACATGCTTCACATACGTCAGCTTGTTCTCGTTCTGTGCTCATTACGACAATCCTCTTACAAAAATTATGGATATTTTATCGAGTTATTTGAAGGTGATCCATAAAAATACATCGGCTCCAAAAATGAGCCCTGAACAAGATGCTATGTTATAAGAGCGTTAAACAAATGGATGAGAATTGATAAACCTGTCAAATAATGTGACGTTAGTCATGTTGTTGCGAAATATCATGTCATTATCGAGTCAGGATGGTGTGCAGTTAGTTGTAAGCAAGTCCGATTTGTATGATTATCGTGAGCCAAATTATATAAATGAAAGATAATGCTTATTGCTTTTATAAATCGTGCTGATGTTGTGATTTATGAAAAGTTATCTTACACGACATTGTGTGCTCCATCTAAGACGCCGTTCGTATTATATGGTACGATGGTTTCATTAGGTTCCCGTATGGGATCCTCTGAGGCCAAAGCAGGTGTCATGTAAGATATCTAATAGGCATCATTATTGACTCGTTTGAGTTAGATGGATTTACAGAGAGAAGAGCCTGAACATGCCAAAGCGTAGTAAAGAAGATACTGAAATCACGATTCAGAAGATTATGGACGCAGTAGTGGATCAACTTTTGCGTCTGGGTTACGACAAGATGTCTTATACAACCCTAAGTCAACAGACAGGTGTATCGCGAACAGGTATCAGCCACCACTTTCCAAAAAAGACAGATTTCACGGCAGCGTTAGATGGTCGAATCTTCAAGATGTTTGTAGAGCATCTGAATTTTGACAACAGTCTGCAAGATTTCTCAGACAGCTGGGTGAAAGCGTTAGACAACGCAGAGTTCCTAGCGATTCTACGTCTGCTATTCCACCATATTGTAACTTCTCAAAGCACACATGAGTTTGCAATGAACGGAATTGAGCGTCTTTACAAAACGACTGAAGCGCAATACGGTGCAGACAGTGCCAAAGAGCTAGAATGGCTAATTGGTAAATCACTGGTTTGTATGGCGAAATAAACGAATATATCGCTACAGTATTGAAAAAGCCTTCCGGTTGGAAGGCTTTTTTGCGTTTAGAGTTTGCGGAATTGATTAACCAGCTTGCCTTGGGAGTCCAGATTATTGACTAACCCTTCACATTCGTCACGTGTGTCGCTCGCCAGTATGTTGGTGGCGGAGCATACCTCACTGATAGACTGAACACTGGAGTTCATGTCTTCGGTTACTCTGGCCATTTCTTCAATGGCTGTCGCAATTTGATTATTCCTATCGGAGATGTCTGTGACCTGTCCAAACAGCGCGTCCAGTTTATCGCCGGATGTACTTGCGCAATCAACACAAATGTCAGACAGCTTGTTCCCTTCCTCCATAGCTTGAACCGCTTTTTCAGTACTGGTCTGGATAAGGTTGATGATGTTTTGAATTTCTTCTGTAGATTCATGGCTTCGCTGAGCCAGCGTTCGAACCTCATCAGCCACCACCGCAAAGCCTCGCCCTTGATCACCGGCCCGCGCCGCTTCAATGGCAGCATTCAATGCCAGTAGATTAGTTTGTTCTGCGACGCCCTGAATGACCACCAGCACTTCACCAATGGTTCGGCCATGTTCTGACAATTGTTGAACAACGTCGGAGGCAACGCCTAATTGCTGAGAAAGCTCATTCATCGATGAAACCGTTTGTTCAACCGAGGACTTCCCTTCCACCACGGCAGCGTTAGCTCGCTCAGTCGCATCGGAAGCGCTTTGAGCATTTTGTGCGATCTCATTCGCAGTCGAGTGCATTTCATTGATTGCAGCGGCGACTTGTTCGGTTTCAGAGGTTTGGCCTACAAGGTTCTCTGCTGTGGTTTCGCAGTTATTGGCCGAAGACTGAGCGGCGGTTGCGATTTGCTCATTGGAATCCTGAATCCGGCCGACAACGGCATTGATCTCCGATTGGCGCATTTTCAGTGCTAGGGAAATCTCGGAAATATCATCGATCCTCTGATTGTAAACCAACTCCATCAATGGGTTATCGAACACTTTACGTGCTTCTTCGGATAGCACCTCTAGGCGCCGGGTGAGAAGGAAGCCAGACAGGGTGGCGAGTAAAAAGAATACCCAAACCGCAGCGCCGGGTGCGAAAGAACCAATGATTGACGAAACAATCGCAGAGCCTAAAAAGGCGCCACCTAGACGCTGCCATAAGCGAGTGCGTGGTAATTTAAGCTGAAAGGGTGTTGTCCCTGCTTTTAACTGAGCGTAAATCTTTTCAGCATTTTTAACATGTTGACGATTAGGGCTGAGTCGTACTGACTGATACTCAACAATTTTGCCATTTTCCTTGATGGGAGAGGCGAACGCATCAACCCAGTAATGATCGCCATTTTTGCATCGGTTCTTAACCAGCCCCATCCAGGATTTTCCCGACTTGAGAAATTCCCACATATCCTTAAATGCCTCAGGAGGCATGTCCGGATGGCGAACGATATTGTGTGGTTGTCCAACAAGTTCATCCAAGGTATATCCAGCAACATCGCAGAATTCTTTACTGGCATAAGTGATATGGCTACTGGTCTTGGTGACGGACAATAAATTGTATTCCGGCGGGTACGTGACTTCTCTTTGGGTCACAGGTTCATTTACGCGCATCGAGTTAACCTCGCATCGACAAGATAATGAAAATGGCTCGTTACTTCTCAATCAGTATAAGTACAATTTTTAAAACTTGAGAGAATTACTCAAGTATTTATTGATTGAATTGTTATTAAATTCCACTCTTATTCAACTTGTAGCTCACAAATTGAATTTATTGACTACCCTAATACTAATAGGTTGGGTTAGTTGTTTTGGCTCATTCTCGGACATAAGTACTAAAACGCAAGGAGGCGGGAATGTCGCTTAGTTCTTCGGCAGGAAGCTATACCAGCGCACAAAGCTTGCTCAAACTCCATGACCTCAATGAGGCCGATCTGGCGCTGATTCGAAAATTTGGCAGCATGATGGTGCCAAAACTGGACGATTATGTACGTCATTTCTATGACTGGCTTGATAAGCAGCCTGAATACATACAGTTTTTTGGCGATGAGAAAAAGCTCAAACGTGTGCAGGATTCACAAGTGCATTATTGGACCGCATTTTTCGAAGCCAAAGTGGATGATATCTACGTCAAACAGCGCAGGGATGTGGGTGAAGTGCATGCGAGAGTTGGATTGCCACTACCGACGTATTTCGCTGGCATGAACATCTCCATGGTGATTTTCACTAAGCGCATGTACGACGGTAGCTTATACAGCGATGAGTACAGCTCATTAGTCACCGCTTTCACTAAGTTACTTCACCTTGATACCACGATTGTGGTTGATACCTATTCTCGGTTAATCAACAAACGCATCGCGGAACAAAGTGAAGCACTTCTGGCGATGTCGACGCCTGTGACCATGATATGGCGAGATATTCTGATGCTGCCTATCGTCGGTATTATTGATTCCAAACGGGCCCAGGACATCATGACGGCGGTGCTCAATAAAATATCCGAACACAGAGCCAAGATATTCATCATGGATATTTCAGGTGTCGCGGTCGTTGATACAGCGGTAGCGAATCATTTCATTAAAATCACCAAAGCAACCAAGTTAATGGGGTGTGATTGCCTTGTTTCAGGTGTATCGCCTTCGATTGCGCAAACCATGGTTCAACTGGGTATTAATGTCGGCGAAGTCAAAACGAATGCCACTTTGCGTGATGCACTTGAAAATGCGTTCAAAATAGTGGGCCTCAACGTCGAAGGTCTGAAGAAGTTCTCAGACGAACAATAAGCGGGTTTCATTATGCATAAGTCGATTTCGATAAACCGATTGAAGCACGCGCTGATTGCCACCATTCAAGTGGACCTGAGTAAAACGGTTTTGGATGAATTTCGACAGGAGCTGCTCGATACGATCGTGAAGTCCAGCACGGTGAAAGGTGTGTTGATTGATCTGTCTGGTGTAAAAACGCTCGACAGACAGGACATGGATTCGCTGATGGACATCGTGAGTGCCGTTGAAGTAATGGGACGTCTCTGCCTGTTTGTTGGAATACGGCCGGGGATTGCGATGGCGTTGGTCAACATTTCGTATCAAACGGAGCTATTGCACTGTGTCAACAATATTGATGATGGTTTGGCAGCATTGGAGCGCTAGGAAATGACGGCTTTTAACATAGTGGAAGACATTATCGAAACCTATGAGGTGCGTACAGAATCCGATGTCATGAGTTCTGTGATTGCTGTCTATACGCTGGCAAAACAGTTTGGCTTTAGCACGCCTTCTGTTAGTGAACTTTCCACCGTCGTTTCTGAACTAGGGACTAACATTATTAGATATGCGCAGTCTGGCGTGATATCCGTTTGGAAGTTGGAAGGTGAGGATGAACTGGGCATCAAGGTGGTTGCACAAGATAATGGCCCCGGGATTGAGGATATCAATAAAGCGCTTGAAGAAAACTACTCGACTGGCCGATCGTTAGGCCTTGGCCTTCCGGGCGTGAAGAGAATGGTGGATGAGTTTGACATTGAAACTGGCGCTGGGAAAGGAACCCGAATTCAGGTAGTGAAATGGAGAGAGTAGGATGGGATTTGCTTACAGCTCTCGAACGGTACCGTATTTCGGGGAATTAGAAACTGGAGATGGCTTTTTTATACAGGAGTTCAGCGATGACTTACTTGTCGTCATCATTGATGCTCTTGGACACGGAAGCAAAGCGGCGAAGTTGGCACGCGATATAGAAGGCTTTCTCGAAGGGCATGGATGTGAAGACGTGGAATGGCTTATTACTGAGATCCACAGATCGTTTCTTGGTTCGATAGGAGCAGCAATCACGATTGTATTCTTTGATGCTGGCAGTAAGTCTGCTTATGGTGTCGGAATTGGCAATACGCTGGTTCGCCAGATAGCTAATGAAAAGCGTTCATTTCCTGCCCAACCAGGTATAGTCGGTGAGTTGTTACCGACACTTCACCCATTCCAATTTGCTTTTGCTGACGGTGACGTATTCATGTTCACGACCGACGGCATCAAAGAAAATATCAATTTTGAACTGTTGTCCAATGCGAACAACGAAACCGTCGAGTATCTGTCGTCCAAGTTCATCGAAACATTCAGCAAGCCTTATGATGATGCGACGGCAATTGCTGTGAGGTACACCGATGAATAGTCCGCATGCTTTCCGTTTCACGAATGATGACGAGTCTCGCATCGCATTGCGGAGAAAATTGGTCTCTGTGCTCGATATCATGGGCTACGACAGGCATTACCGTGATCAAGTGGTGTTTCTGTGTGGGGAAATACTATTCCAGTTGTTTTCGGTGTTGGATTCTATTGAACTCAAAGTAAAAATACACGACAACGGTATACAAACCTTGTGGTCATCGGCAGAGGGGGGTGAGTGTCTACCGCGTGTTTCGATTCCTCTGCTGGCTATTTCTCAGTCGAAAGATGAGCTCGTCTGGACGCTGAATGCCAACAAATCTCTCAGCGAAAGTGATTTTCTCAATATTAAAAATGTTCTGTCCGAGAAAACGCGTGATGACCTCATGCATGAATTACAAATGAAGAACCGAGAGCTGGCGATTCACCAAGAAGGGCTAGAAGAGGAGATCGAACGTCGAACTCGAGATTTGCAAGCCAGCGAAGCGCTATCCCGCACTATCATTGAAGGGGCTCCTTCTAGCGTAGTGATTGTGGACGCGTTTAAAAGGATAGTCTTGTGGAATAAAACGGCAATAGAAACATACGGTTATAGTGTTGAAGAGGCGACAGGTCAGAACTTATTTGAACTTTTAAAAGCGGAACTTCCATTGGCGTTATCGGAGCTACTCTCTCAAGACATTACGATTGATGATCAAGACAAGATCAGCGGCGCGTTTTTCGAGGTGCAGACGTATACCCGCGACGAGAAACCGATTCCAATCGACCTTGGAATGACGATGTTTCTCTTCGATGATGAGTGCCGGATTGCGATGTTCCTTCGAGACGTCACATCAAGAAAACAAGTTGAGGATGAACTCAACAAAGCTCGTTCGAAGGCAGAAGAAGCGGTAGAGATTAAGTCCATGTTTCTTGCCAATATGAGCCATGAAATTCGCACACCGATGAACGCCATCATTGGCATGTCTCATCTGGCGTTAAAGACCGATCTAACGCCTAAGCAGCACGACTACATCTCTAAGATCCACAACTCAGCTTCTCTATTGCTGGGTATCATCAACGACATTCTTGATTTCAGCAAAATTGAGGCAGGTAAACTCTCCATTGAAGAGATCGAATTTTACCTTGATGACGTTCTGCATAATGTTTCCATGGTGACGGGACAAAAGGCGTTCGAAAAGGGGCTGGAGCTGCTGTTTGATATCCCAAGGGACGTGCCTAAAACCTTATATGGCGATCCATTAAGGCTTGGACAAATCATTATCAACCTAGTGAACAATGCAGTGAAGTTTACTGAGCAGGGCGAAATCTCGGTCTCAGTCAAAGTGCTTCGCACGCTGGACGACAAAATTGAGTTAGGGTTTGCGGTTAAAGATACTGGCATTGGGATGAGTGAAGAACAGTCGAGCAAGCTGTTTAATGCGTTTACTCAAGCGGATGGCAGTACAACGCGAAAATATGGTGGTACTGGGCTGGGTTTATCGATCTGCCGCCGCTTAGTCGAACTGATGGGCGGCGAGATTTCGGTAGACAGCGAACTCAATGTGGGTAGTGCGTTCCGCTTCAACATCGTGGTCGGTGCGGTGATGGAAAGCGGTTACACCCCGATCGTTGTGCCGGACTTACTCAATCATGTCCATGCGTTGGTTGTTGATGACAATGAACACGCGCTGTTAATCATGGAAGACTTGCTCGATATCTTCTTGTGCAAGCCGACGTTTGTCAGTAGTGGTGAGCGGGCATTGGAAGAGCTTAAGAGAGCGTCTGATGCAGGGCAGCCATACGATCTCGTCTTTATGGACTGGAAGATGCCCACCATGAGTGGCATTGAAGCAAGCCAACAAATTCGCCAGCAAGTCATCAGCGAGCATCAGCCAAAAATCGTTATCGTGACAGCTTACGATAAAGACGATATCTCGAGCGAAGTAGAAGAGCTGGATATCGCAGGATTTCTCTCAAAACCGGTTGGTCAGTCATACTTGTTTGACTTGATTATGGATTTGTTTGGGCCGACCAACAATAACTCAACGCCCGGCGTGCAATCGCGTAGACACCGAAGAGACAAGGAACTAGAAGGGCTTCGAGTGTTGCTAGTTGAAGACAACGAGATCAATCAACAAATCGCAGTTGAGCTGATGGAAGAGAAAGGTATTGTGGTTACCGTCGCAAATAATGGTGCTGAAGCGATAGAGACTCTGGAAACAAAGATCGGCACGCCAGAGATGTTTGAAATCATCTTTATGGATCTGCAAATGCCCGTGATGGATGGTTATGAAGCCAGCAAACGCATACGTGGTGATGCGCGCTATGATGACATTCCACTGATTGCGATGACTGCCCACGCCATGGTTGAAGAGCGAGAACGCTGTTTGAGTATCGGCATGAACGATCATGTCTCTAAACCCATTGACCCAGAGCACCTATTCTCGACTATCAAGCGATGTTGCCAGAGTGGTGTTACGCAGAACCATACTCAAGTCAGTAGTGACAATTCAGGCCGTACTGGGGAAGCCCTAGTTGAAGAAAGTGCCAAATCGGTGGCTGAAAGCCTCCAAGAGGTGGATTCGCTTGATACCAAAAATGGGCTACTTCGGGTTGCTAGCAACGAAGCACTCTATCATCGGTTGCTCTCACAATTGGTCGACAAAGAGTACGATTATGATAATCGACTTGATGTCGCTTTAGACAAAGGAGACTTTGAGTACGCAAAACTGATCACCCACACGCTTAAAGGTACTGCGGCCAATCTTGGGGCCATTCGCTTGTCCGACATCGCGTCAAGGTTAGAACAAGAGTTAGGTTTTGGCGAACGGACAGAATCACTGGAGCAGCTAAAGAGAGAAATATCGGAATATCTCAAGCCGTTTTTCAACGCTATTTGCAATGCGCTCAATCGCCCACAGCCAACGAATACCAAGGACAAGCTCGACAACGACAGTGTCAAAGTGATTCATCAATTGGACTTACTGCTACAGGAGCTTGATGCTCGTGCTATCGATTACCTTGACGAGCATTATTTGTACCTCAATACTTTACTAGGGTCGGAAGAGTTCGACACTTGTTGCAAGTGCATTCACGATTGTGACTTCTTGTCTGCCAGTGTCGCCCTGAGAAAAGCAGCCAGCATTTATCCGTTGGACATGGATAAAGTGTTTGGGGGAGACCATGGATGACCACCTAACCAGCGTCTTAGTTGTTGATGATAATGCTGAGAACCGAGTGTTACTCAGTGGCTTATTGAAACCTCACCATCGCGTATTGGTAGCGACAGGTGGTGTTCAGGCGATCAATATTTGCAAGCAGAAGAAACCTGATATTGTTCTGCTCGATGTCATGATGCCTGAAATGGACGGCTATGAAGTCTGTGAACGATTAACTGCGGACCCAGAAACCCATGATATTCCAGTGATTTTTCTGACGGCCAAGTCGCAAATAGAAGATGAACAACGTGGCTTTGCTGCTGGAGCTGTTGACTATATTCTCAAGCCCATCAGCCCGCCGATTCTTATCTCTCGCATCAACACTCATTTAAGGTTGCGTGGGGCAATGGATGCACTGGCTGAGCAAAATGAAGAGCTGGAAGCACGAGTCAGGAAGCGTACTCGTGAGCTGGAAATGCTTCAAGATGCGACGATTGGCGCGATGGCATCTTTGGCAGAAACGCGTGATAACGAAACAGGAAATCATATTCGCCGCACA
Organism: Vibrio sp. RE88; assembly: GCF_013113835.1. GTDB lineage: Bacteria > Pseudomonadota > Gammaproteobacteria > Enterobacterales > Vibrionaceae > Vibrio. The sequence goes on from NZ_VTYQ01000002.1 coordinate 180,742, forward strand.
CAACACTACGTTAGAGCGTTGGCGGAAGAGTTGGTGCGAACTGGTCACTATACGGAGTCTTTGACGCCAGAAGCGATAGACTTGTTGTACAAGTCAGCGCCACTTCATGATATTGGTAAAGTAGGTATTCCTGACAGCGTATTGCTCAAGCCAGCTCGATTGACCGACGAAGAATTTGATTTAATGAAGTACCACACGACGCTAGGACGTGCGGTATTAATGACAGTTGAAGACTCCATCGACTTTAAATGTGACTTTTTAACCATCGCTAAAGAAATCGCCTATAGCCATCAGGAAAAATGGGATGGCAGTGGTTACCCAGAAGGCATTTCGGGTTTAAACATTCCGCTTAGTGCGAGGCTGATGGCGTTGGCGGACGTATACGATGCATTGATTTCTGAACGGGTCTATAAGCCTGCATTCCCTCATGATAAGGCGGTGGAAATTATTGCTGAAGGCTCTGGGACTCATTTTGAGCCGGTGATTGTCGATGTGTTTCTTAGCATAGAAAGTACCTTCAAAGAGATTGCTTCTAAGTACAAGGATGAAGGTTTTGATGAAGATTCTTTTCAGTTGAAAGCTAGTGGAGAAGAATAATTTCAGGCTTTATTGGGTGTTGTTTTGTTTAATTTGTTGGTAATAGGTTCAGCGTCTTTTGGCAGCATTAGCGTGTCTGCTCGGAGTTCTCAAAACAGATACGTTTAATCTCTTTAGATTCATGCCTGATGAGCTAACTATCTGTTACACTGAAACTATTAGTAACACGAATAGCAGTAGGTATATGCATGTCTTTTCCTGTCCTTATTTGTGACGACTCCGCGCTAGCTCGAAAGCAAATGGCGCGTTCATTACCTGCTTCATTGAATGCAGATATTACTTTTGCGGTTCACGGGTTGGATGCCTTAGAGCAGTTAGAGCAAAATGATTTCAAGTTAATGTTCCTTGATTTAACCATGCCCGAATTGGATGGTTTTGGGACACTCGAAGAAATAGGCACGCGTGGCATTGATATCCAAGTCGTTGTGGTGTCTGGCGATATCCAGCCCAAAGCGAAAGAGCGAGTGATGGCGCTTGGTGCGAAAGCGTTTATCCAGAAGCCGATTGATAAAGATGCTTTGAATGCGGTGCTGAAGGAATTGGTTGAAAAACCAAGCCAGCCGCAAATAGTGACGCCAGTTACTGTCGATTTACCCATTCTTCGCCGACGCGATATTTATATGGAAGTGGCGAACGTTTCTATTGGTCGTGCCGCCGATGCACTGGCTCGCCACTTCGACGTATTTGTTCATCTGCCCTTACCGAACGTCAATATCTTTGAAGTGAGTGAGCTGCACATGGCACTGCGTGACTTGGCGGAAAATGACCAAGTCTCAGGGGTGTGTCAGGGGTTTAGTGGTGAAGGTATTGCTGGTGAAGCCTTAGTGCTGCTAAGTGACTCGAGTGTTTGCGACCTTAAAAAACTCATGAAAGTTCCGGCAGACAGTGAGGAGCTGGAAGAGTTGGAGCTCCTAATGGATGTTTCAAATATTCTTGTCGGTTCATTTTTGAATGGTTTAGGTAAGCAAGCAGAGGTGCGTTTTTTCCAAAGCTCTCCTGTGCTTTTAGGCCAACATATCTCAATTGACTCCGTGATTCAGTCCACAACGGGTTCGTTTAAAAAGACCATGACGTTTGAGGTCAGTTACAACATTGACGGCACCTCAATACGATGCGACTTATTGTTTATGTTTGTTGATGAGTCACTTCCTTTGCTCGACAACAAGTTGTCTTACTTGATGGAGGACTTTTAATGTTAAATCTTCCTGCAGAATTTGAGCAATTCCACTGGATGGTGGATATGGTACAGAACGTCGACTTGGGATTGATTGTTGTAGACCGCGAATACAAGGTTCAGGTCTGGAATGGCTTTATGACTCACCATAGTGGTGTTCAGGCCCACGATGCGATAGAAAAATCGCTGTTTGAACTGTTTCCGGAGATACCAGAAGACTGGTTTAAACTGAAGACCAAACCTGTGTATGACTTAGGTTGTCGAAGCTTCATTACTTGGCAGCAGCGCCCCTATCTATTTAAATGTAGAAACGTACGACCTGTGACTCAGCAGGCGGAATTCATGTACCAAAACATTACACTTAATCCGATGAGAACGCCGACGGGTGAAATTCGTTCATTGTTTTTATCGATTCAGGATGCAACTGCGGAAGCCTTGGTATCACTCAATCAGCACAAATAGTTTGACGCAATCTTCAGCAATAAAGCCAGAAATTATCTGGCTTTATTTTTATCTTAGGAGAACCAATGTCTTCACCAATCTCCCTCTATTCGGCAGAACAAGTCAAACAAGGTGAGGTCGCAGCGGCGAGAGCCAAATCGATCTCCATGTATGAACTGATGACTTGTGCTGGTCAGGCGGTATTTGATGTCATGATGAAACAATATCCGGAGTGCCGAAAGGTGTTAATTGTATGCGGTGGTGGGAATAATGGTGGTGATGGCTATGTTGTCGGTAAACTCGCATTGGAAGCCGGACTACAGGTGACGCTTTGGCGAGCCGTTGAGGAAGCAAAATTAAAAGGTGACGCCTTAACGGCTTATCAAGATTATTGTGCTGCTGGTGGCGATACTAATGAACCGGAGTTATCGTCCGAGCTCGATTATGACTGTATTGTCGATGCACTTTTCGGAACTGGGTTGAGTGGTTCCGTCAGACCGGATGGTGTCGACCTCATTAACAGGTTAAATCGGGGTAACGCACCAACTGTAGCCGTTGATCTACCCTCTGGTTTATCAAGTAATAGTGGTCAGATATTGGGGGCGTGCATAAAAGCTGATCACACGGTGTCATTCATTGGGCTTAAACAAGGATTGTTTACTGGACAAGCTCGCGATTATACCGGAGTCATTCACTTCAACGGGTTAGATGTAGAAGATATCTTCGAACAGCAAAATACGCCTTCTGCTCTGCTTCTTAACAATTTGTCCGACTGTGAACCCTTTCTTCCGCGTTTAAAAGCCTCACATAAAGGCACACATGGTAAAGCCGTAATCATTGGCGGTAATAGAGGAATGGGCGGCGCAGCTTTGCTTTCCGCCCAAGCTTGCTTGAGGAGTGGTTCCGGTCTCACTGCATTGCTCACACATCCAGAAAATACGCTGGCGTCTCTAGTCGTGTGCCCAGAAGTGATTGCGTCGTCATGGGAAGAGGGTTTAGTGAATGAGCAAAGGCTAGAACGCTGGAGCGATTGCATCGCTATTGGTCCCGGCCTTGGTACTGATGCTAGCGCGCAGAAGATGTTTCATTCGGTATCTCAACAACAACTCCCTAAGGTATATGACGCTGACGGACTGAATATACTTGCTAATCATGTCCACAAAGACGCACAGCGAATTTTAACGCCTCATCCGAGGGAAGCTGCGAGGCTACTTAACTGTTCAGTCAGTGAAATTGAGTCTGAACGATTCCTCGCAGTAAAAAGGCTACAGCAAAAGTTCGGAGGTGTAGTGGTGTTAAAAGGAGCAGGATCGCTAATCTACGATGGTCAACAAACGTATGTTTGCAACGCTGGAAATCCGGGCATGGCGAGCGGCGGAATGGGGGATGTGCTTACTGGTGTCATCCTTGGCTTGTTAGCTCAAGGTGAAAGTTTAACCAGTTCGGCAGTGAAAGGGGTCATGGTTCATAGTCTGGCAGCCGACATGGATGTCGAAAAAAACGGCGAACGTGGACTTTGTGCAAGTGATTTGTTGCCTCATATTCGTCATTTGGTTAATGGAAAATAGAGAACACGCAGCCTTTAAGGTACTTTTTACAAAAATTAACGACGTTAACGGTTTCGGTAAACGATTGCTTTCTGGTTTTGATTAGTTGAACTGTTGCGGTTAAGTCTTTGTTTGCTAAGGATTGTTTGAGGTTTGATGTATACGAGGGGAAATTAGGTTTGCAAGATTTCAAAATGGTATCACAAAAAAAATGCAATTATCAGTCTTGCGAGAAATAAATCACGACCTATAATGCTGAAAACCGGAGCGTCTGCCAACGCTCCGGTTTTTTTGTGTCCGAAACTCAGTAAAGCGTCTGCCAACGTTTACCGAAAACGCACGACACGTAAATTTGCTTACAGGAAAATTTATCATGCGTATCGAACAAGAACTTAAGTTAGGCTTTAAAGATGTACTATTTCGCCCGAAGCGTTCTACTCTTAAAAGTCGTTCTCAAGTTGAATTAACCCGCGAGTTTACATTTAAGCATAGCGGTCGTCAATGGTCTGGTACCCCAGTGATTGCAGCAAACATGGATTCTGTAGGTAGTTTCGCAATGGCGAAAGCGCTAGCTGAACATGGTGTAATGACGGCTATCCACAAACATTACACAGTCGAGCAGTGGGCTGAATTCGTAAAATCAGCAGACAAGAACACGCTAAACAATGTGTTTGTTTCTACGGGCACTTCAGAAGCTGACTTCCAAAAAACAAAGGACATCATGGATCTGAGTGATGACCTTATCTTCATCTGTATTGATATCGCCAACGGTTATTCAGAGCACTTAGTCGAGTACGTAGAAAAAGTACGTGCTGCATTCCCTGATAAAGTGATTTCTGCAGGTAACGTTGTGACTGGTGACATGTGTGAAGAGCTTATCCTAGCTGGTGCAGACATCGTTAAAGTAGGTATCGGCCCGGGCTCTGTATGTACTACCCGCGTTAAGACTGGTGTTGGTTATCCGCAGCTTTCTGCAATCATTGAATGTGGCGACGCTGCGCACGGCTTAGGCGGTATGATTATCGGTGACGGTGGCTGTTCATGTGCTGGCGATGTTGCAAAAGCATTTGGTGGCGGTGCAGATTTCGTGATGCTTGGCGGTATGCTAGCAGGTCACGAAGAGTCAGGCGGCGAAGTTATCGAACAAGATGGCGAGACATTCATGAAGTTCTACGGCATGTCTTCTCAGTCTGCAATGGACAAGCACTCAGGTGGTGTTGCAAAGTACCGCGCAGCTGAAGGAAAAACCGTACTATTGCCATTCCGTGGCAGTGTTCACGGTACTATCTCAGACATCCTTGGTGGTGTACGTTCAACTTGTACATACGTAGGCGCAGCAAAGCTTAAAGAGCTAACTAAGCGTACTACCTTCATCCGTGTACAAGAGCAAGAGAACAACGTTTTCGGTAAAGAGAAGTAACCCTATACTTCGGAAAATTCGAACTATTAAGAGCCGCTTTTTGCGGCTCTTTTTTTGCCTGAAAATTGTAAAGTGGCGACAAAGTGGCGACAGCCAGCGAAAAATTTTTTGTGGCGACAACTACAAGTGAGTGAGTGGGTTATGAGTAATCGCTTCTGATAGGTGATCGGGGGCGAAGTGAGCGTAGCGCATGGTCATACTAATATCTGCATGGCCAAGGATGTCTCGCAGTACCAGAATATTACCGCCGTTCATCATAAAGTGACTGGCGAATGAATGGCGAAGAACGTGCGAAGCTTGGCCAGAGGGCAGGGTAATACCGAGTTTGTTCTTAAGGATGTAGCAAAAGGGTGTGTAGCACTCTTCGAATAACTTACCTGAGGTTGGTTTATAGATCTCATGAAAAAGCTCTTCAGAGATGGGTACAGAGCGATTCTTCTTAGTTTTAGTGTTGGTATAGGTGACTTTGTATTTGCTGAGCTGAGAGCCTTTCAGTTGCGCAGCCTCATTCCAACGCGCACCAGTGGCAAGGCAAAGCTTAACTATCTTGAGCATATCCTCTCTAGTGTGCAGAGCGACTAATTCCAATAGAAGGGAAATTTGCTCTTTATGTAAGAAAGCCATGCTGCGCTCGTGATCTTTAAAAGGCTTAACATCCTCAATTGGATTTGGGAGCTTCCATTCTCCCAGTTCTTTCAGCTTACTGAAAACAGCTTTAAAGCGAGCTAGCTCAGAATTAAGCGTAGCGATGCTCGGCGCACCTTTTTGCCATCGTTCATCCACAAAGCTAATTTGCCCATGCATGCGCTGACTGCGAAAGTCTGAATACAACCTAGCGTTTAGAAGGCTAGCTAGTGGGTTACCCATAGCATCACACATCTTTTGTAGTTTGCTACAAACAACAGCTCCGTTAGCGAGCGTTGCGCCATAGCGCGTATACCAAATGTCTATAAGTTCAGATAACCTTCTGTGATCGGGTTTGTCTCCCGCCCACGGTTTGTCTTCAATCTCTCGCATAACAAAGCGTTCGTAGGCTGAAGCCTCACCTTTTGTCGCGAATCGCTTTCTTACTCGCTTTCCAGAGCGGCCATTTGGGTAGCACTCACATAGCCATGGTTTTTTTGAGCCATCTTTTAGGTTTCGAATAGACATAGGTAAAATACACCAATACTGTATTTTTATACAGGTTAATGGGTGGTGCTATTGGAGGCAATGTTTGAATGTTGAAAAACGAACATGTGGGAAGTGTAGCGCTTAAGGTCGGACGTTGGTTGCAAGGATGCTGGAAGCGAAATCGCAAACTGCGCTAGGGTGTTAAGCGCAGTCAAAGCGTATTGAGAACCAGACCAATCTAGACCTCCATTCTGAAGGTAATAACATAGTAAATGTTGGTCTCAGCCTTTTGACCTCTCAAGGCAGCAAAACATCCAGGCTGGAGTTCTACACCAATCCTGTCGATGCGGTGGAACTCCCATCCATCCTCGGCGTACTCGTTGACAACATTCTCTAAGTAAACAGCCGCTTCGCTTCCTGTGTGATTTTTCATGTCTACAGAAATGTTGGGTAGAACTTGCACCATTTTATATTTGAACATATAGAAATTCTTATGTGGTAGAACTCATTAGAAGCCTTTTTAGGATGTTTAATGTGTTCTACCACAATGGGATTTCTCATCTAGGATATCACCTAATTAATCAATTAGTTATTTAACTAATGCCACATTGTATAAGGAAGAGTGTGATTTTTGAGGAAGGGGGGAAGTCTTTGACTTGTGGAAAGCCTACTCCTTGAAGCCTGAAGTGTGTCCCTTTAAGCTTATAAAATTCATTTGCTCAAACAATCCATGAGCAAGAAAAAGCGGTCTATTTTAAGACCGCTTGTGTACTAGATTGCGATTTTTCCGAACCAAGGGAAGCGAGCATGGTATTCAATGAAGTTCTTCAATAAAATATCATTCTCGACGACATCATTAGAAATTTGATAGCCTAAGCAGCTTTTTATTGCGTGTAGGTCACCTTGTGGCAACAATCGCTCTAACTCGACCCGTTCCCTAACTGATAGTGAGGGAAGAGATATGTCGAATATACTATCTCGATCATAATAAAAGTCCCAGTTTACTATGGTGCCAATGAGAGCCAAGGGTTAATTAAAGGAAATCGGTATGCAATTGCTAAATGCTCGAGAGCTCCTGCTTGGGAAACGTTAGCAAGTTTTGAAGCCGACAACATGACTGCAATCATAAAAGAGTTGGGGTACAAGCTTAAGCAATGGAAGAAGCCGATTAAAAGACAAGTGCGGAAACTTCAGGCGGCCAAAGCTCAAACCATTAAAGCTAAGTCGATTGCTATTAAACAAAACAAACCTGAGGAGTACCAGAACCGCTTATACAATCGAATCATACGATTAGAAAAGCAAGCCGAGAAGCTTCACCAAGTAATTCAAGAGCGGGGAGTGCATGCCAGTTCAAACAATAGATTCTGCATTACATTCGAAGGTAAGGATGCGAGACAAAAGGTAGATAAGTTTATGCTCTGGGCTGCTGGTGCTCGAGGGTGGCCGATGGAGTGTAGAGATATTGAAATGGACGACATTAAGTCTACTGCTGATACTCTGTATTTTGTGCAGCATCAGCAGTTTATTGAGAAACAGTGTTACTGGAAGAGTGTACTTTTATCCTCAATTCCAATACGTGAAGCTGATGAGAGAGAACGGGATTACTGGCTAAATGTGACTGCAGAGTACTTAGGTGAGATTCAATCAGTTTAGAGGTTATTAGAAAGAAATCCTTGCTTAATTTAGGTTAGCTACTAAGTTAATTTGGTATGCATTTGTTGTATATGATGTGTGCGTTTAATTGGTTAGGTTTATAGGTTCTTAGCAAGTGCCTCGTAAAACAAAAGGAATATTAAAATGTCACATACTATTCATTTAGCTAATAGTTCAAATCAACCGATACAATGTATCGTTATGCCAAATACAGATTGGGTTCTAGCTGATGTTCTAACTTCTGCTGCCATGATGGCTTTTAGTGGTGCAGGAATAATTAAAACTTCCAGCGACCTCATTCGCATATACAAAACCGCTGCCATGGGAAGTTGGAGTATTGATTTTGCCAAGGGCATCGCGAAGTTTTTTGAAGAAAACGCTATGGTTGTAAATCCGGGTGAAGTTGAAAGTGTTTACTCTACATCTATGGCTAATCCATTCGATTATTTAAACCCCAGTAAAGTTGGCAGTCTTTTCCATGGTGTATCAAACATGACACTTCTTCTTAGAACGGCCGATGGAAAATATACCTGTACATTCAATACTAACGACGATCTTTCTTGGATTGTTGAGAATGAATCTGAAGGTTACGTAGCTGTTCGAGCTAAGTACGGTCATTTGTGGGTTAGTGATCCTAGTGAAGGCAAGTACGAGTTTGAAAGAGTTAAAGTTAACGAAGAAGCAGCAGCATAGGACTTCGTGTTTGACATTCAATTGAGGCGGCGTTTTGCCGCCTTTTTCGACCTTGGAGCACTGAAAATAACAGTAACTCGGCGCTAATTGAGCAACTCAGGCGCATGACAGGATGGAGTTCACAAGGCGTAAAATGTCTTATTAGACCTCTGCAGCTCGGTGCGAAAGTACCGATAGACAAATACGTGTCCGTTCAACTGAGAAATGGGCGGTTATTATCCATTTAGTGGCGGGGATTAATGGCTTTTGCTGGAGTGAATATCGTACCGATGGGATAACTAAATGATTTTGATCGTACGACTAGCAGGTTGATATTTAGCAACTAAGAGAAATTGGTAACAAGAGTGCGTCCACCCCTGCCACCAAAGACTAGAATCTTAGTTTTGAACACCGATGTACTGAGCAACAGGGAACGTATTGACAGTACCTACAAGCTTGCTTGTGTAACAAACGTCTCGACTTACAGCAACATAAAGTCTTTTATTTGTGTCCATGGCATTAAGTAGTACAGGAATAGCATTGGCAGTGTCCTGAGAAGGAAGAATCGCATAACCTTCTGTAGAACTACATTTTGCTGGGTTAGTAGCTTCTCTGTTCACTTTAAAGAATACAATACCTTCTGCATAACCAGAAAATACTCCTTGTACGTACTCATCAACACCTTGAGGGTCTGCAAAAGCAGCGGGTGCAAGAGCGGTAGATAGCAACAACGCAGTTAGCTTTTTCATTATAATTTCCTTCTAATACAAAAACTTGAGTTAATAATTGCATTAGCAATTTATATATAATGGTTATTCATATCAATGATCACATGGATATATGTGACAATTATCTCGTCATGTGTAACTGGCACCTTTCTGTCAATGCTATGAACTCCTTATACAGTGACATAGACATCAAAACGCAGGTAGAGACCTGTATAAACATACAGTATATTTTAGATGTCATTGGTAAGGATATTGATATGTCTAATAATAAACAGCTTTTCCAGCAAGCACTGGAGCTAATTCTCGACGGGGTCGCATTGAGTACGAACGGTGAAAACCGCGCCCAGGCAGGTGCTTACTTAATGGGATTAGTTGTTGCTGACAATCAAGGCGAGCTTGATAGCGAGAAAGTAGAAGCGATTAAGGCCATTATTGAAATGGCTGATGAAGTCGAAAGCCCGCAATTCAGGCTTTAAGCGCAATTACTGAAAAGGAGTTGCCATGTTAATCACATGTCCAAAATGTGAAAGCAAAGCCCGGATAGCTACCTCCCGGGCGATGAGTAAAGAAACTCGAGAAGCGTATTGTCAGTGCCTTAATCTAAACTGCGGTACCGTCTTTGTAACCTACACCTCAGTACATCGAATCATTGAGCCTAGCGGCGATAAACCTGATCCAGAACTACAGCCTGAGTTGTGCAAGGGAGATTTGGACCAGATGGATATTTTTCAGATAGAGCCTCAAAGCAATTAAGGAGGGATAATGATGAACAAAGAATCAATTGAACTCTACTTCAGCGGACAAGCGCTTGGTGATGCAATGCTCACTCAAGAGAACCAGATCTTTTTGTCAGCATCATCCAAAGATAGCGAGAAGATCCAGAATCATATTGCTAACTTGGCGAGTTCATTAGGTTTGAACTTATCTGGCAACCCATTTGTTCTGCCAAATGGCGCAACGCTGACGTTCTTGCAAACCGATAGTAAAGTTGCGGGTGGTCACTCAGGCAATGCCTATGTGATAAATTGCTTTGATGAGGATAATTTCTCTTATATTAGTAACCTCGTATCATCTTGGACAATGCTGAAAAAGCATAAGGCAGCGTTTGTATCTATCGAATAAATAACATTGAAAATCTATGGGCGACATGAGTTTTTAACAAGAAGATACAATAGTGCTGGGCCTACCAGCCCTAATTTCGCCAGTTCCCCCTATTTATCTATAGGTCTAACCGATTTTATTTACCATGTTTAATTTAATATGAAATTTTAGGTTTAAGACAGGGTGTCAAAATGTATAAATATGGAAAAAAACTCATATTAAACGAAAGTGAAAGTTTAATTTCTCATCGTGACCTTATCTGTGCATTGGAATTGGTTTCTTCACATGTTCCTGTGCCAGAATTACTTAATGAAAGTATAGAGAAATATAAAAAAGTTAAAGCTTACTTTAATCAAGATAAATTTAGTGACGATGAGATAAAGAAAGATAAGTATAAGAAGCTTCTTCATAAAAATAAGGTTGACCTGAGAGGATGTAAGGATGATGAAAAGTGCAAAGGTTTTATAGAAGAAATAAAGATGGTATTACCTGAGCCGATTTGCAAAATATCTGGATATCAGCTTTGTTGTGAAGCTCACCAATGTCATATTGGTATTGCCCCTTCTAAACGATGGCATGGGGAATTATTGCCGTCCGATTATGAGTCTTTGGGTCGTGAAATTAGAAATTTGGAGCAAAAGCTATATGTTAAAGGCTGGCCTTATTCTGCACTTATCACCATTATTTACGGTATGGCTAGGCGTGGCCATGAATACAATATTCAATCAAACAGAAATTTATGGGACGACCTAGAAGAGCGTGAAAAAAATTTGATCGTGCGCACTTATGGAGGACTATTTATTGCCGAAACAACTAGGGATATAAAAAACTGGATTTATTTGAGCTTACTGTGCAATTTTGGCAAGGGTGGCATTATTTATGGCAATAATAAAGAAATCAAACTGAGCACAATCGTTTGGGGCAAAGAGAATCTGGAGGATAGAAAGTCCAGTTATGAGGATGTTAAAGCTCAAAAATCCAAGCTCAAACTCTATACTCATAGAGAAAATGTCAAATTACGCAATGGCATGGATGGAGAAACGGCTGGTTGGGCAAGTCTCGGTGGTAAAAATCCTTTAACCGCGGCAGGCGGCAACGATAAAAGTTTGGTAAATAAACCTGGTAGTATCAATACTGCAAAAGTATATGACTTATTGCTTAATTTTATATCTAATCGCCACAACGATATCTATAGGGTGGAAAGAATAAATGGCATAAAAGAGGTTTTTTACATCAGTCAACACTCGGCCATAAAAAAGAATGTTATTTCCTTGATTACATTCTTTGAAGATTTATTCAAAATAAAAGTGAATAAGGAAGATAAGGTAATCAACAAGGCAATTGAGCGCGTTAATGCTTTTCCAGCTCTTGATGACCCAAGGCTTGAAGTAGATAGAGCGTTTAAACAACTTGAAGATCTTAATAAAATTGAAGAGCTTGAAGAGCTTGAAGAACTTAATAAAATTGAAGAACTTGAAGAGTATAAAAATCTTAATAAGGTTGATTAACCACTCTAATGAGAACACCTCTCCAAAAAGGTTCGTAAATTCTTTTTGATTGGCAAAGATCGATGATTGACGTCTGTGCTCTTAAAAGCTCCATGTAGAAAAGAAAATTGTAATGCTCTGAAGTGAATAAACTTGTGTAAACAACTCAAATTATTTGCTCTCAACCCAAACCACAATCAAAAGTTCACTTAGTGCACAAAAACGATCTCCGACGATCTCTAGATCGCCCATCTAAAACAGCCCTCGGTGTAGATACATCGGGGGTTGTGCTTTACTAACCCTAGCGAAACGCGATCACTTTTAGGATCGCAAAATTACAGTGCGGAATTTTAGCGCGGGGGGAGGGGTGAGTCCGAACAAGGGCTGGAAGCCCACTTTCACCAGCTAAATAATCTCTGCTCTTTAAACTCCAAACTTCTTCTTCGATTGGTAGGCTATTGATGTGGGAACGACAACACGAGCACGCTAGATGGAATGGGCTGAAGCTCAACATCCTGTCTACCTCTTTTGATGGTGGTAAGCGTCTACAAGTGAGTGAAATCCCCTACGCTGAACTACCGCACATCAAAGTCATGGGCACCAAAGCCCGAACATTTACTATCGAATCTATATTCGTAGGTGCAAGATCACTAGCTGACGCCAATGCATTCATTGAAAGCCTGGAGCTGCAACCAAAAGGAGAACTCGAGCATCCCTGGTTAGGAGAGTTGGTGCTAGTGTTCGAGGAACATTCCCTCAGTATTAACACCAAGAAAGGTTTAGTGACGCTGAGTCTGAAGTTTGTCCGTGCCGGTACTTCGCCTTCCATCACTGCACCGACAACAGTACGCACCAAAGCACAAGCTGACATCGTAGAAAGCCTGTCTAAGCAATCATTTGTTGAAGAAGTGAAAGTGCTGGATGTTTCTCAAATCAACGAAGTACAAAACAACGCAACCAGTGCGCTCAATGTGTTGGTTGATATTACTAATCGCCTAAACCTAGCCGATGATTCGCTGCAAGATATTAACCTAGCGATAAATGAAGCCTTCTCTGCCGTGAGCAGTTTGAGCACTAACCCTGCTGAGTTCGCTGACCTGTTTTCTAGCGCTGTGGATACGGTGTCTGAAGGTGTTCAATCAGAGCCAGCTTCTGAGAGTGAAGCCGTCGATAACTCACGCAGTGCTCAAGCTTTGATGCTTGGCGAAGTAAAAACCGATAGCCCAGCCAACCACCACAACGTACAGATGGTGACGGGCGCGGTGAAGATGAGTAAAGACGTGACTGACCTAGAAGCCAATGACAGCTTTGAGATCACCCTAGCCCAAAAGCAACCAGAGATTATTCAAAGTGATCTCTCAACTCTAATTGTCAGCGTTGATGACCGCATCAAGGAAACCACTCAAGTTTCAACGCAAGAAAGCATAGAGCTCTATGACGCACTCACATCACTAAAAAGCAATGTGCAGACTCAGCACGACAAAGTAGCAGAGGGAACCAAAGCACACAGAACAGTGCAATCACCTCACTTTAAGTCGGCGCTGACCATAGCCCATGACGAGTACACCAATGAGAACGTCATTACCAAAATGAATGCACTTCAGCACCCTTTATTTATCCGTGGTGATATCGCGGTGAGGGATGCACGATGAATCAACTCACGATGTACATTGACGGAAAGCCGCATACTTTCTACCAAGCCAATTTGAACTACTCAACAGAGCAATTGGCCCACACATTCAACTGCTCGATTGAACCCATAAACATTGATCGCCCGTTGTCGGTAGAGTTCTTCCTAAATGACCAATCCATCTTAATCGGTCAGATAGATGAAGCAGAGAGCGAGACAGGCGCAAGCGCTTTAACTATGCCAATCGTGGGACGTTCCAAGAGCGCCAACATGATTGACTCGCGTATCACTATGGATGCGCTTTACAACCTCAATGTTGAAGAACTGCTTAGAAAACTGGCAAAGCCATTTGGTTTAGGGGTAAAGAGCCTCGTTAAAGGCATGCCGAAGATTGAAGAGTTTCAGATTAATGCCGAGTCTCCGGTTGAAAATGTTGCTCAGCTCATCCGTGAGCAAGGGTACATGCTCATTGAGCGAAATGGTGTATTGACTATAGAGAACACGGCGCATGCAACGATTAACAATATTGGCCTTGAAACAGGCAACAACATAGACAGCTTAAAGATAAGACGCGCCTTCAATAAGCAGTTTCATACCATTGATGTGCAGGGTCAATGGGATGATGCCAGTGCCCAGATTACCACCCCAAACATTGATAGCTCGCGCACGATGGTCATTACCTGTGACCAGCTTCAAAGCAGTGCGGCGTGTTTATCTCGCGCCAAATATGAACGTGACTTAGCGATAGCAGAAAGCTTGACCGCTTCAACGTCAGTCGCCGATATCTTTCCTCAGCTTGCGATTGATGGATTAAACCGAGTGATTCGAGTGATCGATAAAGAGCAGAGTTTCAGTGAAATGTTGGTGATTAAATCACTTGGCCTATCGGTGTCCGAAAGCTCCGCGAGCACTTCCGTTGAGTTGGTCAGACCGTTTAAGGAGCAAAGCCATGTCTAGTACTCAGCGCCAGCATAATGGCTCGCATCAAGAACGTGATCGGTACAGGCACGGTGACAGGCGCAACTACAGGCATGTTGCAAATCAGAACGGCAACAGGCCGCACCAATGACCGAATTAAACGCGTCCACAATTACGGCTTTATGAGCCACCACTACCAGAGGCCAAAGCTTACAACCTGTTTATCGGTGGTGTGACCGCGCGTGGTATTACCGTCAATGTTGAAGATGAGCGCTACCAAATCGACTTAAAGCCCGGTGAGGTCGCCATGCTCGATGACAAGGGCAACTTAATCCATCAAACCGAGGAAGGCATTAAGGTCTACGCCACCAAAGGTAAGGTCGATGTCCTAGCTGCGAATGAAGTCTCTATTAAGGCGCCACAGGTAAACGTTATTGCTGACAAAACCACGTTTTCTAATGATGTCGATATAGGCGGCAATCTGAGTGTGGCGAAGAATGCAGAAGTTGCAGGCTCTGTCGGTGGCAAGTCTGGTACGTTCGGCGGCGTTAAAGTCGAGAAGCACGACCACGACTATGAAGACGACAGTGCAATCAAAACGACACGGGAGCCCAACAAAGCATGAGCCATTTTAAATTGAACGCGCTTACCGAGTCAGTAGATTCCAAAGAAGGCATGACCCATGCGGTACTGCAAAGCGTCTACAACTACGCCGAGTCAACCAAGAATGACCGCGCTCGAATGGACAACAATGAGCGCGGCGGTACTTGGAGTAATGAACTTATAGAGATTGTCGGCTCTCGGGATTGGACACTCAAACGAGCCAAATTAACCGACGAAACCTTAAGGCTTGCTAAACGTTTTTATGAAGAAGCCCTCGCCTGGTTAATTCAACAAGGTCACGCCAAAACCATTGAAGTCACTGTTTGGAGAGAGAAACCAAACAAAATGGGCCGTAATGTCATGATAACCCTAACTGACGGCTCCACATTTGATGTTCCACTATCGAAGGTAGATAAATGAGTACACAAGTGAGTCTTGAGAGCTTAATCGCTCGTGCTGAAGCCAACCTGACGGCAGCAACAGGACAAAGCAATCCAGCCACCAAAGCGATAGCCTCTGCCATTGCTGGCATCAGCTATGGACAATATGGCTACCAAGATTTGCTTTTCAGACAACTGCACCCTGAAACCTGCTCTGAAGCGTGGCTATACCTGCATGCTAATCGCCACAATACACCACGCCTACTACCAACCTTTGCAAAAGGTACGGCGCAGTTTACTGAGCTAGGTGGAACCGTGGTTATCGCGAAAGGCACTCGCCTAATCTACGGTGATAAAGAGTACGAAACCACTAAAGAGCAGTACAGCAACGTGCCTGTAGACGTCATTGCACTTGAATCAGGGACAGCAAGCAATTTACCAAACGGCGCCAAACTCGCCCTAACCGAAGGGCTAAGCGGTATCGACCCTAATAATATCTTATCGCTTGGTATTGAAGGTGGTGCAGATATCGAAGAGCTAGAGCACTGGCGAGCGCGAGTAATCGTGGCATTCGAGAAGAACGAGCTGATCGGCAAGTCAGAAGACTACGAAGTCTGGGCAGTGTCGGCTCACTCTGATGTTGATTTTGCATGGGCACTCGATAACACGCCTGAGCGCGGTATGGTAGAGGTCTACATTGGCGCACGTGAGAACGACCCAACGCTAAGCGGTGAAGTGGTCACCCTTGTACAAGAGACCTTTGAAGCTAATCGACTCGCGGGTTGCCATCCGTTTGCTCACCTCCCAGAAAAAGCCCCACTCGCTATAGAGATTCAAGGCATTGAAGACCTAGCGATTCGTGATGATGTGGTCACTGCCCTTGAAAACTTTGTCAAAGGGAAAATGGGTAAGATAACCCCTGATACCAAAAAACCTGAATCCATCACCAACACTGAAATTGTGTTAGTCATTTCAACCGTGACCAACAACTTTATTGTCAAAGCCCCGGTGGGTGAAGTTGCTATCGACAATAACCAGATTCATGTACTAGGAGGCGTCACATGGACACCTCCGACTTAATCATTGAATACAGCGAAGGGGATTTTGCTGACGCTTACCGTGGGTTACTGCCTCAAGGCGAATACTGGCAAGACACCGAGAACGCAGAGCTGACCCATACCATTAACGGTATAGCGAAAGACTTTAAGAAAACCCATGACGATATTGAATTATCGCTATTAACTGAGTTTGAAGAGCAAGGGTTTGGTTGGAAGATTCGCGATTATCAAAGCCTGCTTGGAACAATGGGCTCAAATGGTTTGGTGTATGACGATGTGAAAAGGCCCAATCTGATTTTGATTGACCTCTTCAGCTATGACAATGGTGCAGCCATCAATGCATTTGAAAATGTCCGATTACCTCATACCGAGTTTCACTGGCTTTACCCACTGGAAGCCGAAACCCAATTTGAACAGGCCACCGCCTTAACGATAAAGCCAGAGTTGAGCTCACAGTTAGAAATAGACGCTGAAACTCAAATCTTGTGCCGCACTGCCATTACTTGGCAACTTGAAATAGGAGATACCGAATGAGCACACTGCAAGCTATTCCGACTCAGCACGGGATAGGCATATTAAACAGTGAGCTGAAAAATACTGTAACCAAGTATCGGCTCATTGGCGCGTTAACCCATGACGCACCAAGTGAATCACTGTATTCATTTTTTGAGAACACCATTGAAACCAGCTACTACGATGACAATGGCGTTTTAACCTTTATCTTGAACCTTCCCATTGAGCAGCACTTTGATGAGTACCTACATCAAATCCATGTGCTTGATAACAACAACCAATCTGTGATCGAGTGCTCGACACCAAAAGTCGCCCTACCGAAGGGCATTGGCGGCATGGTAACACTCAAAGCAGCGATTTCGGGTGAAGCTGGAGAAGTTATTTTCAAACACAGTGAGTTTGTCACTGAGACGGAATTAACTGAGCTTTTCTTACCTAAATACTTGCCCAAAATTGGAGGGACCATTACTCAACCAATAGCTTTAAACTATGAAAGTATATCAATGGCAGTATTTGATATACGCAATCTAAAGCCAGATGCCTACTGGAACTACATTAATATGGCTTGTGGTGTTAACTCAGGTGGCGGCGATATTGGTTCAGTGCATCTTGGTTACTGTACTCAACCTGCGGACGGTGCGCCTGCACATAGTTTTCATATGCGTATTCGTGGTGATAAGACTCAAATGTCATGGAATTATGGCTATGTAAAAGCTCACGTGCCGCTTTATGACGAATCGGGGGAACTGGTTGCCAATCGCAAACAAATGGCACAGTTGCCGCTTTATCCTGAAATTCTGACCGATCATAAGAAATTCGCCATTTCACTATCAGGTACGACATTGACGGTCGCGAATAATCAAGTGATTCGAATGAGAGGGTGGAGCGATGTCAATACGTCAAATTTGACGCGCAATTTTACTGTAGATTTGAGCCTGACTTACCACCTCCGTTTTAGCGTCGAAAAAGGTTTGCATCTCTGGTATGTCGGACACACTGACTACAATCCCGACGGTTTATCTGAAGTTCGATTCCACTTATGATGATGCCTTGATTGCCAAGATTGAAAACGGGACGATTACTCCGCTTATCAATACGTCAGAAACATTTCATCTAACCTACGATGGCATGCCGAATTCGGCAGATTCTCAAGCCTCTGGTAACGATTGGGTAGGGGCATTTGAATTGCCATTAAACTGGTCACGCACGCCTGTTTCTGACTCAATTGAGCAGAAAGGGCATTTGTCAGTTTCTGACTCTCATGCTTGGAACGACTCCATGGTGGTGACGGTGTTAGCGATGAGGGAAGACGCGGTGCTTTGCCCAGTTTCGTTTGATAAAAGTTATAGACTGAACCGCTATGAATGCCGTTTTCCTGTGGCGCATGGCAATGGTAGAAACACCACGGGCTATGACGAACCGACTCCACATTTACAAACATTCGAAAAAATAGTGAGGGTTTATGGCTACTAAATTAATGGTGCGGAACGACTTGGTACTAGGTAAGCATAACGGTGATTTTGGTATCATGATCCCCGATGAATTTAAAGGAGTGGATATTCATTTACTCCGATTGATGGATGGTAAGCTCATCAATGCCAGTGAGAACAAGCAATGGTTTATTGACGAATCCAGTTGTAAACACATTGTCGATATCGGCAATTGCCAGCCTTTAGAGTGCAGCATTAATGATCAGTTACTCAAAGAGGGCAATGCTTGGGTGGTCGCGGATATCTTGTTTTGGGATAAGAAAGAGGCGCGCAAGCTGCGCGATGAGCTGCGTAATCACGTAGATAAATACACCACGCCCACAGCAACGATTGACGATATTCCAGTAACGTCCGAACAACAAAGTGAAGCGATAGCCAAAAGCCATGAGCTTGCTGCATGGCCTTCGCAAGACAATTGGCCTTATATATCGTTGCCAGAGTTGCCAAACTGGATGCCAACCCCACAACAAAGCATTGTTTGGACTTTCGCCAACTAACCACCAAACCCAGCCTAGATGCTGGGTTTGTTCTTTCCGCCTTCCCAAACTTCTATATCTCCGCACTAGAAATACCATCAGTACCCTTTAAATCTCAGCGCCATACACTGGTTTTGTGGGGCACTAATCATTAGTTACGAGAGAAAAATCAATGAATCAAACAGAGGTAAAAGCGTTAGTGGTTTCTTTGCTAGATATTACCGGGCTAAAGAAAACTCTAACGTCTGTTAGTGCAACCCTAATCAGTTTCGGTGTGAACGATATTGCCCAGCTTATCGCAATCTCAGTAGGCATCGTTTCGGGCGTCATGGCTATTCGCCACTATGCCGTTGCCACCAAACTCAACCAAGCCAAGCTAGAAAAACTGAACTCGCAAGAGGACGGTGCACTATGAGCCTAAAAATCAAAGCAATACAGGCGGTAGTGTGCTCTGTCACTACAGTTCTTGCCATTGTATTTACTATCGATTCAGAGCTAAGCGTTAGTGAAAACGGTTTACGCCATATCGCTAACGAGGAAGGTTGCCGCCTTAAGTCCTACCAATGTAGTGCGAACGTTTGGACGGTCGGTCTAGGTCATACCAAAGGCGTGACTAAGGATACGCATATTACCGAAAAGCAAGCCGCTGAAAGCTTTGTTGAAAGCGTATCTGCCGCTGAACGTGTAGTTAACAAGCGTATCATCCAAGCACCAAACCAAGGCGAGTACGACATGATGGTGAGCTTTGTTTATAACCTTGGTGCAGGTAACTTCGCTCGCTCTACGTTGCTGAAAAAATTTAACCGGGGTGATCGCACTGGTGCTTGTAATGAGTATCCGCAGTGGGTGTTTGTGAATGGTAAAGATTGCCGACTAGAAAGAAGCAATTGTGCCGGTATTCCTAAACGTCGAAGGAAAGAGCAAGACGTTTGTTTAAACGGTTGGCAAGGAGAGTAACCATGTTAAGTCATTATCTAACCCTGTTTAAAGCAGCTGCTTTTGCTGCCGTTCTTGGTAGTGTCGCTTACTTCTCATATGACTACGGCGTAACGACTACAGAAGCTAAGGTCCTAACAGCGCAAAATGCCCTATGGGACAAAGTAGAACAAAAACAAGAGGAAGCTTATTTTTTGGCTGTGGAATTGGCCGAGCAAAAACAAGCTATGGAAATACGGTACCGGACTATCGAAAAAGAGGTAATCAAGTATGTTCAAAAGAATAGTGACAAGCAGTGTGTTGTTAATGATGCTGATTGGTTACGCATCCGAGCCGACGCAGTGCGAGCACATAATCGAGCAATCGGTATTCAGCAGCCCTCCACCGTCTCTGATGGTGCCACCAAAACCGCTACAAGTTACGAGAGAGACGCTGAAGTCTTAGCGGAAGATGTCGCGAACATTCAAACCTGTGCTGAAAACGCTCAGCAACTGCTATCGCTACAAATATGGATAACAGCACAACTCAGACCCTCGCTGCAGTAGAGAGGAATCTGTCTACGCTGCATGTTACGAATGAGCGATAAACTAGAAAAGCGTAGCTATAAAACCATTCACAAGATCCGCTCTGTAAAATCCCAGCTCTCAATCCTGCAAGACTAAAGCGCTCACTTAGAAGCTCTCTAATAAACTAGGCTCCATTTGGAGCCTAGTTTCTTTCAAGATCTTGTCGATGGGCTTATATCGCCACGTGTTGACATATTGTTTTAATGCTAGAAATAAAAACAAATCGGCTTTTTATCCGCCATACTATTGCTCTGAAGATAGCTTAGTGAACTGATAAAACTCAAGTGCATAGTTTTTATCACCGGGCTGGTCATAGTTAAAGTAAGCACTAGTTCCTCTGACAAACTCAAAATAGTGATGAAATGAGTTGTAGTCATAAATGGCTTGCTCTCCGAAAAAAGCTAAAGCTGTATCCTGATCACATAACTTTTGGCTGACACAAACCATCAAACTCTCATAGAAATCAACAACGAGCCAAATGCTCATTTCAGTAGGCTTATGAGATTCCTTTAATAGCTTAGTAACTATGAATTGGGCGATAGCACGGTCACTTTTTTCTAGGTCCGCTTCTTCTTCAGCCACCTGATATCCTGTAGAATTGACATCCCAAAATCGAGCTATCGTCCTCTGAGCTTTGTGCATTTCTCCAGAATTATAAATATGCACATACTTTAACGTTTCTTGAACTCTATTTTTTTTTTGGTTTTCCACATATTGTAAGATTGCCCAAAACCCACCGATACCAATAGCAAGAATGGTTAACCATGACGTCAACATGTCAGATATATGTTTTTTTTCTTCAAAAGACAGAGACATAGTATTTTCCCTAATCAGTTTTTAGTGGGCAATTATATTTGCATCCAATGCCCCCTCTTCTAGGAACACATTCTGGGCATAGCCGCTTGATATCTTCATAGATCACTACTGGTTTACTTGTGTCTGCCTTAGCAGTTAGGCTCATTAAAACTGCTATTAGAACTATGACTTTCATGATTCTCCCTCTCAATTACATATAAAACAAGTAGGATAAAGGGTAGTTTGGATATATTGATTTTGCACTAAACTCTAAGATGATATTTCTAGGCTCTTGTACTCCTTCACATTAATCACCTCACTGCCCACAAACTCATTCAACTCCTGCAGCGCATCAATCATCGGCAGCAATTCATTCTTATGAAATAGCCAGTCAACCTTGTTGAGATCGAGAGAGGTAATACTTTCTCGGCGAACGCTCATCAGCTCGATAGGGACACGGTGGAGAGCCAGCACATCATTCATAGTTTGGTTCTTCACCTCCTTAAACGAATCCTTTGCTTCTACTTGGCCAATTGGCTTAAGCTCCGGCGCCTTAGTGTCTTTGCCTCGCGCATTCACAAACATATTCTTAAACGCCATGCCTTCTTTGGCCTGAAGCTTGGTTTTAATTTCGTCTTCCTGCTTTTTCGTCATGCTAGGTTCATTCATATACAGCAGGTAACCCGCGTGTTGGCCGTTGCGGTAATACTGGCGGCGGAATAAAGTGGCATCGTCATTTAGCCAGATGGAGGTGAGCCCGCTTACGTGACCGGGTAACCCATAGATCTCCTGAGCAACGTCATATTCAGAGAGATGAAAGATTTGCCCCTCCTTAAATTCAACTCTGCCATCATCCTCGTAAGTTTTTGGTTTATAGGTATAACCCAAGTCCTCGCGGCGACGTATATACAGAGCGGGAATGTGTTTAACCTGAACGACAGGACCTTTGCCCGCGTGTGAGCGAACAATTTGGAAATAGCCGTTGCCAAAGGTGAGATAGTCTTGGATAAACCGCTTAAGGTCGCGACGGGATAATACTGATGAAACGTTCACAGCAAAGGCGAGGGTATTGCGCTTAAACTCAATCGCGCTCGAGTGCATCGGGTTAACGCGCAGCGCTTTGGCTAAGGTGTCGAATGGAATAGGTGGCTGATATAACCCATCAACCAAAGCCGTTTCAAGGTAACTTAGGATGTCGCTGTTCATCACGCTGACAGGGTTAGAAAATTCAATCTCAATCACTTTGTTTCTCCGCTCTTTGGCTTAGAAAATTTCAACGGTGGTATCGTCGTCATTGTTAATATCAATTGGCTCCCAGCACATCACGTGCATTGAAGCCCAGGCAAGGTCAGCATGCGACCCTATCTTGCTGCGGTTAGAGACAAACGTAACCTGGTTACTGATATTGGTGGTCTGCTGGCGAATCATCAGGAAAGAATGCACCAGGTCATCCCATTCGGCGTCAAACTGCAGTCGACCATCGCCGATAATCTCTCGCGCTTTGTAGGCCATCATCCGCTTTACCTCTGGTGAGTAGTTCAGTTCGAGCAAAGACGGATAGAACTTTCTAACCAACTCAGCCACGGCAGAACCTACACCGCTGGTATCGATGGCGAGGTGCACTACATTGTATTTTTCGGTGATCCCGCGAATGGCTTCAGCTTGCTGCTCATAGCTTGAACCTTTGAGTCTTAAGCGCTCGATGAAGCGGAAAACGCCGCCCTTCATTTTTGGCTTAAGTGAGACCACTAAACCCGCATCATCGGATCCTTCTCCTTGACCACCACCTCTTGGGTCATAGCCGACTAACACTTCCGCGTCACCGACGGGGCGTGGCTTGTTGTGGTCAACTTCCTTCCATAGAGAGGAATCCGCTTTGCAGGCGAGAAGGGCTTTTAGTGAAAAGAACGAAGCACTGTCATCCAAGAATTTACATCGCAGTAGATTGTCGAAGATTTCCTTAACTGGATATTTACGCTTTAGCTACTCCATGTTGAAGAAGGTCGCGCCTTTCTTCATCGCGTCATCAACGGTGATCATCTGCCTGAAGATAAAATCAGGACCTAACGCCCCATCTTTCAGCGCGGTGTGGCTGATATCAATACGGTGCTCTTTCTTAGCTTCCCATTTCGGATAAGCTTCATGAGCCATCGTGGAAGGCGTCGAAATGTAAGTGGTACGAAACTTCGCTTGTATCGACATGCCGCCCGCGTAGTCATCCAACTCAGCGAAGCGGGGTATCCAAAACACCTCATCCCAATACATGTGGCCGTTGAAACCCTGAGAGGTGGAAACGTTGGTCGACATAAAGCCCAGCTTGGCGCCATTACTTAATTCAATATCATCTTTGCCTTTGAGGTCGACTTCACCAATCTCGAGAGCAAACTTGCGGATGTAGTTTTTAAAGATGTACGCCTGCTTTTTCGATGCAGAGATAAAGACTTGGTTATCACCATTAAGCACCGCGTCTTCAAACGCTTCATACGCGAAGTAGAAGGTGAGGCCAATCTGGCGCGACTTCAGATAGAAACGCGTTTCGTTGATGTCATCATCGAGCTTGTGAGCGTGTATCTCTTTCTGGTACTCAAAGAAAGTACGCTCGCGGTATTCATCAAGCATCTCTTTGGTGATCTGCGAAACGTCATTCTTAACTTTGTTAGGTTTGCGACCTCTAGGGCTTTTGCCTTCGACGGATGTGCCTGGTCTACTTCGCTTATTCTCCGCTTCAACGCGTTTGTAGTGCTGATCGAGTAGCATCTTCAGCTCGCGTTCCTGACACTCAAGCTTTTGGTCAACCCACATCAGATACGTGATCCTCTGACGCAGCATGAGCTCTACGGGCAAATCATCCCGCATTTCCTTCCAGCCAAATTTTGATATCCATTGCTGAACCGTTCGGGTGGCAACACCGATTTTATCCGCGATTTCTGCCGGCTTTCGCTGGCGTAAGAACAGACCAAACGCTTGAGTTTGCGCTGGTGTGTATAGCGGCTGGTTCAGATTGGTTACTGCATTCGTCTCCATGCCAGCATAGTGCTACAGTGCCCGCCATTACTCAGCTTGCGAGAGTTCTATATCGGGTATCTAGAATCAGGATGAATACAAAAAGAGGAAGGCTTTCGTTAGATTGAAATCATCGAATTCAGGAGAGTTTAGACATGTTTCAGTCAGAGCCGATTTGTATTTTGCAGGCAGGGACAACCGTTGATGGTCGCGTTATTGAACAGAAAATCATTGATGAAATCGCAGAGACCTACAACCCAGAGGTGTACACCGCACGCATTAATGAAGAGCACTATGACTGGAGCTACAAATTTGGTTCGGTGTTGTCGGTAGAGAAGCGTGAAGACAAGTTGTTTGCTGTTATTAAACCTAACTCCCATTTGCTACGCATGACGGAACAAGGCCAGTTACTTCATACATCCTGTGAGTTCATTGAGAAGTTTTCTAACACTGAGAAAGCCTATTTAACCGGACTGGCTCTGACCGATAAACCCGCATCACTGGGTACAACTCAAATCCATCTCTCTAGCAAGGACGATGGCAAGGTTCACGTACTTTCAAAGTTTACCATCGAACCCCAAGCGCTTTCGCAAGAAGAACCAGAAAGTGATGCCTCCTTATTCCAGAAATTCAAAAGCTGGCTCAGCGGTGAAAAGTCTCCTGAGCAGTTCTCGCAACAAGAGGAAGAAAGCGAAATGAGTAAAGAAACTGAAGAGCTGCTCAAACAAAGCATCGAGCAGAACAAGGTACTCAGTACCAACTTAGGCCTGTTGGTCGAAAGCCTCTCCACACAGAAAAAGCCAGAGGTTGATCAAGAGGAGCCTGAAAGCAATCAGATCGATGAACTCAAAGGTCAGGTGGAGCAGTTGTCGACTCAGATGTCGGAGATGACGACAACGCTTAGCCAAATCACTGACGAAACACCGCGCAAGCTAGCAGGTCAGGACAGCGAAGAAGAGCGGTACCTATAACGCCAGTCTGACGAAGAGAAACAGGTAAAATTATGCAGAAACAAACGCAAATCAAGCTCAATGCTTACGTGAAGAAAGTCGCTGAGCAAAATGAAGTGGATGACGCGACCCAGAAGTTTAACGTCACGCCGAACGGCACTCAAAAAATCATTGGCCAGATGCGAGAGAGCAACTGGTTCCTGAAGAAGATCAACATCATTCCGGTGAAGAACCAGAAAGGCGAATCCATCGGTCTGGGCGTAACGGGCATGATTGCCAGTCGCACCGATACTTCTGGTGAAGGACGCCGTGTACCGAAAGACTACTCAGGCATGGGCGCGATGCCTTATATGTGTGAGCAGACTAATTTCGATACCGCTATTCGTTACGACAAACTTGATGCCTGGGCGCACGACAAGCGCTTCAACTCAATCATCTCAGCTCATACGCGTGAGCAAATTGACGCTAACAAAATCACCATTGGTTGGTACGGTGAACGCGTAGAAAAGAACACAAATGCGAGCTCGAATCCAAACGGCGAAGACGTCAACAAAGGTTGGTTTCAGGCGATGCGTGACCACAACGCCGAGCGCTACATCACCGAAATTGTGCCGAATTCCGGTGAGATCCGAATCGGTGAAGGTGGTGACTTCATTAATCTCGATTTAGCGGTGCTCAACACCAAGAACCTGCTTCACGATGCGTGCGAAAACGATTCAAACCTGATTGCGATTATCGGCTCTGACTTGTTGGCTTACGACAAAGCGAAGTTCTACGAAGCGCATGGCAATACTCCAAGCGAGAAGAGCAAGATTCAGGAAGTACAGGTCATCGGGACTTACGGCGGTCTGCCTGCGGTGAAGGTTCCGGGTTTCCCATCAACCGGCATTATGGTGACCAGCTACGACAACCTGTCTATCTACATTCAGGAAGGTTCGATTCGTCGCTCAATGGGTAAGAAGAACGACGAGAAAGACCAGATCGAAAACTTCGAGTCGATGAACATGGCTTACGTCATTGAAGAAATCGGCAAAGCAGCCGCGATGGAATTCAAGAACGTCAAACTGAAGATTGGCGAAAACTGGGTATAGCCCTTAAACGACCACCCCCTCAATGCGGGCTCTAACACTCAATCTGTGAAGCCTTGGCAGAAGCAGAGTTCAGTGTTTGTCTGCCCGCATTTCTCTCGAGGAACCATGATGGAATTTGTCGGTGATAAAAGCGAAACCTACGACTCAGAGCTGCCAGCCACGGCAAAGTATCCGACGTTGAAGCTGGCAGAGTTTCAGTCTCTGTTTCATTTCATGAGCAATGAAACAGAGGCAGGCATTCTGCATCAAGCGAGCGTGTCGCGTATCAAAGTACATAAAGAGTTGGAGTGCATTATGGCGCTTTACGATGACCTAAACGCACTTTCTAAGGATCAGTTTGAAGATGAAGAAGCAGGCGCAACGCTCTACAAGCAGGCGGTATTTGCTTTAACAGCCGGTGAGTTGATCGGCATTCAGTTAAGTGGAGATGCCACAGCGGAAGCAGCGCAGCGACAAAAGCGTTAACAGACAAGAAACAGCATTGCGAAGTCCAACATCGCCAGGCTATCGACCTGCTCATTAACGGTCACGAAACCTACTGTTTTGAGGTGGTGTGATGAAAGCCCTGCATAGCCTCACGGAGTTGTTTAAAAGCCACGTTATTGATTCAACGAGCTTAGATATCTGGGTAGAAGATGGTGCTCTGTTTTGTGGTCAAGGACCACTAGTCGACGGTTATGAGCTGGAATATACAGCCATTGTTTTTGTTCAGAACGCGAGATTAAAACCGCACATGTTATTTATGCATTTGGTGAACTGGCTCAACAATCATGATCCGGAACGAACAGAGAAAGGCTTACCAGCACCGACGTTTGCGACTCAGGTACTCGATGGTGGCAAATGTGACATCAAGATAAAAATCGACCTGAGAGAAAGCTACTCACTGGCAGAGAGTGAGCAAGGAAACTGGAAGCAGCAAGGGACCCTATATGAGTGTATCAGCGAGTTTGAGGCGGCTGTGCAGGCGGATGAACTGAATGAGCTGGTTTACTTCGTTGGCCATACCAAAGACTTGCCATGAAGACCCTAGAAAGCCCAGAACAGCTGACCCAGTTGGTAGATGTTTTAGTTATGAAAGCGTCTGAAAAGCATGACTTAAACCGCCGGATGGCAAATCGAGCTCGGCAGTTTTTCAGGCAGCAAATCAGAGCGCAGCGAGACATTAACAACAACCCATATCAAAGCCGAAGGCCAAAGACTCAGCTTGATGATGGAGCCAACAACAAAGATATGCTGTTGGGTTTTGCTCAGGCACTACGAACACGAGCCAGTGACAAAGGGTTTGAGGTTGGACTAAAGGGCACTGCGGGTGTCATTGGCCGTGAGCACAATGAAGGTGCTCAGCTCTCTTTCACCACAAGGGTAAACGGCTTCTTCGATTCGAAGGTGGGCCAGTGGCAGGGCGGGGTGCTCACTAAACGAAGTTATCACATGCCCAAACGTACGTTTATCGGCTGGACGCCACAGCTCGAAAAAGAGTTGTTGGCGATGGCTGCAGAACACTTTGCACTAGAGGATGCAACCTAATGCGAACATTTAAGGTTAAGCCGAGCAGCAAAGGCTTACTGGTTCGAGATCCTGAAACCAGACAACCGCTGAAAGCTGCGGGAGAAGTGAAACCGCGCAATACCTACTGGTTACGCCGAATTAAGGATAAATCCGTTGTTGAGGTTAAGACGAAACAACAAAAACAGGAGACTGAAGAATGAGTATCAGCTTCTCAGAAGTGCCGAGCAATGCTCGTATTCCGGGCATGTATGTCGAGATTGATAACAGCCTGGCTAACAGTGCTGAAGACCAGCAACTTTGCCTAGTGATTGGTAATGCCGCCGATGGTGCCGCGGTAGGGGCGAACACGGTAAAGCTTTGCATGGATGATGCAAAAGCCGCTGAGCACTTTGGCAACTCAGATATCGTTAAGATGGTGAAGTTCTTCCGCAAGCAGGATGAAACCATGCCCGTGTATGCAGTGAGTGTGGCCAGTAATGACACCATGTCTGCGCTGGCAGCGCTGGGCGATAAGCAGTATCACCACATCATTTGTTCATTGAATGACGAGACCACTATTCGTGACTTGGGCGAGTTCTTGGAAAAGCGCTACGACGCGCTCAATCAAATCCCTGGTCTGGCGTATCTACCAAAGAAAGGCACACACTCGGAGCTGGTGACCTTTGGTTCGAAAAGCAATTGTCCTCTGATCAGCTTTATGTCAATTGATAGCTTGGGTGATTCATCGAATCAGGTGTTGTCGGATGCAGAAGCTGTTGCTGCTTGGGCAGGGCAAATTGCCCCTTCATTGGCCAATGACCCATGCCGACCACTGCAAACCCTCAAGTTGAGTGGTGTGTATTCAACGGCAGAAACAGAATTCGACTGGGCAGAGCGTAACTTACTGCTTCATGAAGGAATGGGGACTTACACGGTCACGCCGAGCAAAGAAGTGCAGATTGAGCGCCCCGTTACTGCGTATACCGAGAATGCGTCAGGTATCGCCGACAACAGTTACCTCGACATCATGACACCGGCGACCGCAATGTATTTCCGCCAGAAGCAGCGTTCACGCATCCTGAGTAAATACGCGCGCCACAAAGTCGCAAAGGACGGTACCAAGTTTGCGCCCGGTCAGGTCATTGTTACGCCAAGCATGTTCAAAAGTGAATTGCTCGCATTATATCGGGAGCTGGAATATCAGGGCATCGTGCAAGATTTTGATGGCTACAAAAAGTCTTTGATTGTCGAGCTCGACCAGACCAACAAACAACGCATCAACTATCAGGATTCACCGCAGTTCGTGAATGGACTGATCATCGTTGCAGGTAAGATTCAATTCAGGAAGTAAGCCATGGGAACAACAATTACTAGCCGCGCGGTACTTAATGCCGGTTCATTGGGGCGCTTACCAATCAAAGAAGGCGCGGAAATCAACTTCGGTAATCTCAAGCGTGAACCAGTTATGGGTGACGATGGTGTGCTTGGCCACAGCGAGTCTTATGAAGAGGCGCCATCCATTAAGTGCGTCATCGCCCACGCCAGCAATACAGATGAAGATACCATTAAAAAGTTCGTCGATGAAAACATCACGCTCGAGACGAACAGTGGCAAAACCTACACCTTAACCGATGCGTGGGTGGGCGACCCGCTCACGTTGGCCGTGAAGGAAGGGCAGCTGGAAGTCATGTTCTATGGCTACGAGCTGATCCCACAATAAGGAGCGAGCCATGTATTCAATACTCATGAAGCGTCAGGCGCTTACCAACAAGCCTAAAGTCGTGCCAGTAGAACAATCGAATCGACCATCGGCGTTGAGTAAGCCCTGGGAAGAAATCCAATTGATGCTCAAACAAGATTTGTCTTACGTTCGAACCTTAGCGGGCTCAAAGGAGAAGGCCCCATTCAAAGAGTCTTTAATCGAGAAGTACCGCTCAATCGTCGAAACCCTGCTCGAAACACATCAGGGCAATTACGCCAATCTTGATGTCTTGTGGTGGTTCTTCATGTGGCATGTCGATTTGGGACTACTGGAAACCATTCACGAAGATTTCCGCAATGCCATTGGTGCTGGGCTGGAAACACCACACAACTGGAAAATGAACGGCCAGACTGCCTATTGCGGCTATGTATTCAATTACTCGCTGGAAGCTCACAAAGATAACAAAGAGTATGAACGTAGTTACTTGCTCAATGCTGTGCAAGATTTGCAATCTGGTGAGCTCGCGACCAATGCACCACTGAAAGTGAAAATGTATCGCTTGGTCGGTGACTGGCATTACGAAGAAGGCGAACGCGAACTGGCGTACCAACTCTATGAACAGGTGATGAAGCTAGACCCAGACAAAGGCGGCTGCAAAACCAAACTCAAAGAACTGAAGGAAGAACTGGGCTATGGCGACACCAATTAAACACAGCAGTGAAGTGAAAAAGGTCAAGTTGGCAGTACCGCATGAGAAAGATGGCGAGATGATTGAAGAACTTGAAATCACCAAACCTCACTCGGGCAACTTGCGGGGCTTAAACCTCATCAAAGTGTGTGAGATGGATTTCGAAACAGGACAGATTCTGGTGCCAAGAATCACATGCTTGAATGAGCGAGATATGCTCAACTTAGCGCCAGAGAACTGGGCGCCAGTACTGACTGAAATCGCCTCTTTTTTCGTCAACACGAAACAGTAATCGAACACGTTGAAGACTACTACGCAGACATAGCAGTAGTGCTGGGCTGGCAGCCAAGCGAATTGGATAGGCTTAGCTACGAAGACTTATTGCTGTTTCGAGAAAAAGCCAGAGTAAGACACGAACGGAAAGAGAGCGAATAAGCTCTCTTTTTTGTATCACCATTAAGGGATATCACCATGAAAATGAATCTGTCAGTTGTGATGGGGATTAAAGACAAGATATCCGCACCGCTCAAGGGTATCTCTAGCGAATCTGATCACTACGCAAAGGTCATCAAGAAGGTACAAAAGGCGCAGGCAGATGACACCGCTGCGCTAGGTATGATCACATCATTCAAAAGCTCGCAGAAAGCGATAAGTAAGAACGCCCTCGCGATTGCTGCAGCCACTAATGAAAAGCTCACCGAACTCAAAGCTAAAGCGGCATCGACGACGCGCCCAAGTGCTGCACTGACAGAGAAGATCAGCAAACAGCAGGATAAGTTAGATAAGCTCAACGCAGAGCAAACGAGCTACAAGAACAACCTGGTTCGGCTAGGTAAACAGCTTAGCCAGACAGGCGTGAAAATGTATGACTTGGAAGGCGAAAGCGATCGGTTAAATCGAAGTTACAAGAAGCACGGCCAAGAGATTGCGCGCCTTAGCAAGAAGTACTCGATCTTACAGGGTGCAATGAAGCCCATTCAAAAGCTCAATGGTGCAATACGTTTACCAAATGTTGCCTCTGCCACGGTAGGGAAGGGTGCCGCTTTATTGGGTGGCGTCAGCTTGGCTGGATTGGTCTCAGAGGTAAACAGTACTGCAGACGAGATGGACAAACTGGCGAAAGTTGCCGGTAACCTGAACCTGCCAATTGAAGAGCTGCAAGCCATGCAATCCCTAGCCAATCATGCAGGCGTTGAAAGCGATGCGCTGTCTGGCTCTATGCTCAGGTTTACTAAACGCTTAGGTGTATTGCAGGAGACAGGAACGGGAGCACTGGGTTCATTCCTTAAGAAAAGCGGTAACTCACTCCATAAAGACTTACAGGGAGCAGAAGATACCCAGCAAGCCTACGAAATGCTGCTTGATGCATTTTCAAAGCTAGAGTCACCCCAAGAGCAGATGGCATTTGCCGATGCCGCGTTCGGGCAGGACGGACGCAAAATGTTAATCATGCTCCGCGAAGGTACACAGGGGCTAACTGCTGCACGTAAAGAGCTTAACGCTCTTGGCGGAGGTGCAAGCGCTAAAGACGCTGCAAAGGCAGAAGCATACAACGATGCACTGCAGAAAATTCAGGAAAGTGTTCGTTCAATGAAGTTTGCTGCACTCGCGCCAGTGATGGAGAAAGTCACCAAAGTCTTTACCCGCTTCTCAGACAAGTTTAAGAACGCGCAGTGGCGCACCGAGTTTATTGAAAAGCTCATTCAAACCGTCGACGGCCTGTATCGAGGTTTTGCTTTCTTAGGTAAAGGGCTTATCTGGGTAACGCAAAATTTCAAAGGCATTGTGGCGGCACTCGCCATCTTTAAAGTTGCGATGATTGGCCTAAACGCCGTGATCATGGCTAACCCGATTGGGATGATTGTGGCAGCGGTTGGCGCAGCGATTATCGCTATAACTTACTTAGTCGATAAGTTTGTTGGCTTAGATAAGGTCATCAAGTGGGTAGGGGAAAAGGTGGGCTGGTTATGGGAGAAGTTCAAAGCCCTTATCAACAAACTCCCAGATTCCCTCATTCCAGATGGTTGGAAAATTGAAACCGAACAGGCAGGTAAACAGGTCGACAGCAAGCTCGATGGTATTAAAGACAAAAACGCCAAACTCGGTATTACCACTGAAGAAACAACAAACCGCCGTGAAACAACCAGCTCACAATACCATGCTTATCAGTCAGGAAATCTGACGACGCCAAAGCAATATCAAGCCTACCAACCACTCACTAGCCAGACCTTAAAAAGCAAATCCGAAGTAGAACTCCGAATTAGGTCAGACAAGCCAGTTACTGTGGATAAAGCTAAGAGTGAAAAGGGTACCGAGCTGAATTTGGATTTGGGTAGTTTGGGGTGGAGTTATTAGACATCGAGATTGTCTTACAAATGAGACGGAGGTCGTACTCAGGAATAAACCTCCATAAATCGATGTTATTTGTTAATAGGGTGTGACAGATTAATGCTCATGTGTATCTATAAGGAAGAGATATGAGACCTTTTTACATCGGAGCAATAGCAGTACTGGTTACAGGTTGCACCAATTATGGACTTGTTCAACAAGACATTATTCAGGCAAATGACCATCAACATGATATTGCAGAATTAAAGCAGTTTTATGGGTGTAGGGAAAATGACTATTTGCACTATCAGCCGGGCAAAAATTATTCTAAGAGTGCTGTCGTTTATGCCAAAAAAGCCTATCCATTTGCGATGATGTCCTCCAACGTTAACAACAACGGCGAAGGGAGATTTGTTATCCCCAATTGGGAGTTTGTTGAAGGTGCTGACAACCAGTTCACGGGCTTTGAAGCTGAAGTATATAAACGAAAAAGTGATGGCGTGATTGCGATTGCATTTAAAGGGACGGGTGGTATTTCCGATGTAATCTTCGGAGACACACTAGGTTTTCATTACGCTCAAGCCGATTGGTATACATCCTACATAGACCGTGAGAATCCAAGCGCAACGTCGTTTATTCTTACTGGGCATTCTTTGGGAGCAGGGAATGCATTATACGTAGGGAAGTTCGAGCCTACTGATAAAGATAACATCAATGAGATTTACACATTTAGTCATCCCACTTGGTGGATGAGGTATGTATGGCCACCAGAACTTCTTGCATGGTTTTACAACCCTAAGAAGTTGTTGAACGGGCAGACTCATGAGCGCAAAGTTTTTGCCTTAACAGAAGATAACGATGTCTTAGATGTTTTCCGAAAAGACACTCAAGAAGTTGACTTCAATAAAAAAGGAAAACTTGATGAACATGCGATTTATCCTCTCGCCATTGGTCTTACATATGTAGCTGCCGCTAATGATGATAAGGCTGCTGAAGAGGCCCTAAAAGGCATTGGGTGTATTGAGGCAGACCAAAAGACTTAAGTGTGACTGACTCTTATCACCCAACGAATGGTTATAACGATATAACTCCGATTACGATGAGGTGATACATTGACACCTCATCAAATCCTGCGATAACCTATCTATGCACTGGCAAAATCCAGTGCCGGGCGTAGGAACCCGCTTTATTTACTCTCGGTGCATAGACGCCAGCTTTTTGCTGGTTTTTTTTTATGTGCAGCTTTGGCACACCTAAACATGGTGGCTTTGCTTATCTATTAGGCAAAATGCAACTGAATTATGGTGGGCTGGGCAGGGCAGCTTCGGCTGGCCGTGTTCCGAGAGAGCGGTATTCCTACCCCTGTTCAGTTCACCACCCAAAGCGTAGGAACTCTGAGTGGTGATTTAACCAAATTGCTCTCGGAGGCCATCATGGCTAATCTAACCATTCTATCTAAAGACATCCGCTTAATTGATGACTTGTACTCGTTAAATGACTTACACAAAGCGAGTGGCGGCCTAAATCGTCATCGACCCAGTATCTTTATCAAGAACCAGCAAACTCAAGAACTGGTTAATGAAATAGAGCAAAGCAGGAATTCCTGCTTTGGTGAAAACTCCCGAAGTGCGAATTCGCACTTTGCCGTAAATACCAAACGAGGCGGTTGTAATTCCGGAACTTGGGTATGCAAAGAGTTAGTCTATTCATATGCGATGTGGATTAGCCCTAAGTTCCACCTCAACGTGATTCGAGCATTCGATAGCATGAGTACGAATCATGCACCGCAATTTCCATCTTCAATGCCACCATCCGACTTATCACTGAACGATCTCATCTACGAACTCGCCAAAGCTAAAAACGTTACCACAAAGAACATCCACATCCATTACAACTCTGTCTTCAGTACGAATGCTTGGTCACAAGAACAAGGCTTCGAGCACGAGTTAGCAAAAAGAATACTAAAGCAGGACTTAGCCAACGAACTACGCACTCAGTCACCTCAACTACAGCGACTTAAGCAACAAGCCAAAGAACATGGCCTAGCGCTAGTAGATGAGAAAGAATACCAAGGGTTTCAAGGCCGGATGCAGATGCAACAGCAGCAGGTTGAGAAGCTAGTCGATGATTTGATGGCGCTAAGTCGAAACCACAACTCTTTGATGAGTCAGGTGATGTGAGGGTGTGCCCCATAGTGCTATCAAAGTATAAGGTATGTAATCCGTTCTAAAGAAAAACGCCGAGCTTAGGCTCGGCGTTTTTGATTTGAAGTCAAAAAGTTATCTATTTAATGGACAAAGCCGTAACTTGGCATACAGATTCATTTGGACCCCATGGGATACTTGTATCATCAACTTCGATACTGATGTTTTTTCCTGTGGTCCATGCCATCAATAGAATAGATAGTAAATGTATGTCTTCTTTTAGTAGGTCTGCAGCATCCTGACGACATGTTGTATCCCCCCAAGCACCTGGATTGACGTAAATTCGTGTTGAATTTTCACTATTTGGGCTAACAGGGCGTTTGGTTGAAATCGGATGGAGTTGAGTTACCGTCACTTCACGAGTCGCGTGTTTGGCGTAAACCACGATTGGAGCAACCATTAGCAGCAATACTAATAGTGTTTTTAGTTTGGATATCATTTTTTTAATCTCTCGCACTAATATATCTAGCCTCGCCGCTTTGACCGCTTCCAGTAACACCAATACGAACACTCTTCCGCGTGGAATACGATGTTAATGCAGTAGACAGCATTGCTTTAAGGCTAGGTTTGTCTTTAGAACCCACCAATCCAAGTTGACTCAAGGAAAACATAGATAATTTGTGGGCGGTCGGTACAACCGGAAAGTCGTACTCTTACTCTTTGGTTACTGGCTTTAGCGGTTAACAATGTAGACAGCATCATTGATTTGGTCTCTCTGTCTAGTGAAGGGTCAACTATATACGCCCCGTTATACGAGCAACCTTCTGGGTTAACCATATTTGCGAAATTTACTTCCACTGCAGTATTGGGGCCAACTGCGACACCAATAGGAACTTGCGCTGGTGTGTCAAAAGCAAACGCGTTGAGTGATGTTAAGACTGATAAAAAAATTAGTTTTCTCATAATAGAAAGCATGAATCTGATCCTATGATTTGTTTTTAGTTAAAAGTTGAATAGGTTATTTTCTGTAGCAAGTCAGCTTTTCGATATCTCCGCTTTCTAACACAAGTTTACTGTTGTCGAGTGAGAGTACTTTAGACTTACCTCTCTGACCTTTTTTCGGCATAAATAGAGGATAAAAAACTATGATTGAGGCTGTATATTCATTGGTCGGTTTAAAACTGATTTCTTCGTAAACCTCATACAAGTTATCTTTGTTCAATTCCCATCTCGCGGTTCCTGAGGTATCAAAGGAAAGAACATCGCCAGTATCTTCCTTGTAACCATCTTCAATAGTTCCACACTTCCAGCTCTTTGCTAGTAGGCCATTGAATTCGGATGTGTCAAAAGGTTCCTGAACATGCGAGCTACATGCCGTTAAGAACAAAGCACTAGATCCGAATAAGCATTTTTAAGTTCATTTAACACACCAACGGTTCATAGCGTTGTACTTGAGAGCTGTAACTAGATGACTTCTTGGTTACAGCCACAGATTAAAGGCGAGATTTGCTGTGGAGAGATTCTAACGCATTGTTGTATTGTATAAAAATACTGATAACTATTATTTTTGTGATTAAATCTGGTTCGTATCACAAGTCTTAACAAATGGGTAAGGCTGAGCGGCTAAAAAATGGCGACACTCATTGAAAAACTACGTTAAATAGGGTTCTTTATCGTCATTTTCAACTGTCTTTATATGCATGAAACCTTTTTAAAGTGTTTGATATTTAATGATTGTTATATTTTTCTTTGAAGTTCTGCGCGAAGTTTGAATTAGGAATAGGGGGCAAAGGTGAAGATAAGCCGTGATTTGAATCCAGCGGCTCCGAGTTCATCGGCAGTGGTTTCTACCTAGAGTATCGAGACCTAAATGAGCTATGGGAGAAGGTTCGTAAAGTGTTGGCCAAGTATCAGGCGAGTAGCCCGTTCTAACTTAGAAAAAGAGCTTCAGCCCAACGAAAGTTAGCTAGCCCTCCCAATAGAATTTAAGCCTAGCGATATTTATGTTAATTAAATGTTTTCATTGTGTGAAATATATCCTCAACAAAGACGGTCTACAAAAGAACGTACCGAAATGTATGGAGATTGGATATGCAATGGAACAAATTTACCTCAAAAACGGTTTTGATATTTCTATTTGGTCTTAGTCTTGTTGCCTGTGGAGATGAATCTAACTCAAATTCTAATACATCAGCATCATATGTATTAACGTTCACGAGCAATTGGAGCTCTGTAACCTTCCCAACAAATTATCCGAGCAACGCCCATTTTTCTCCCTTAATTGGCATGACGCATAACTCTGCTGCGAGTTTGTTTAAAAGTGGGACTCTAGCCACCACTGGCCTAGAAGAAGTGGCTGAAACAGGAGGAACTAACTCAATTAAGTCAGAAATAGGAGACATTCAAAATTTAGGCAACAGCCAGTCGCTGATTGAAGGCAATGGATTGCCTACTGGGCAGACACAGGTGCAAGTGCAGTTTAGCGTGGACACGGATTTTCCACTAGTTAGTGTTATTACAATGGTGGCTCCGAGTCCAGATTGGTTTGTGGGTGTAGATAGCTTGAATTTGTACCAAAATGGAGCGTGGGTGGACGATTTGACAGTTGAACTAAAAGTATATGATTCTGGTACTGATGATGGTGTGACTTTTACGTCAGCGAATGTTGATAGTTCTCCAAAGACCAATGTTAGTCTCCTAACATCTAATGCTGCCGATACTGATTTCCTAAATGGTGTTCATAGAAGTACTAGTGTACACATAGGGACGTTTACTTTTAAACGTCAGTAATCTTGAATTTAAAGTCGAAAAGTGGCGGCAAAAATGGCGACAATCATTGAAAAACTACGTCAAATAGGGTTCTTTATCGCCATTTTTAACTGTTTTTATATACATGTGTAGTCATTTAAGTTGTTGAAATATATGGGGTATGTAGTTTTCCTTCGAAGTTCTACGGCATGTCTTCTCAGTCGGCGATGGACAAGCACTCAGACGGTGTTGCGAAGTACCGCGCAGCTGAAGGAAAAACCGTACTATTGCCATTCCGTGGCAGTGTTCACGGCACTATCTCAGACATCCTTGGTGGTGTTCGTTCAACGTGCACATACGTAGGTGCAGCAAAGCTTAAAGAGCTAACTAAGCGTACGACTTTCATCCGAGTACAAGAGCAAGAGAACAACGTTTTCGGTAAAGAGAAGTAATCCTACATTTCGGAAAATTCGAAATGTTAAGAGCCGCATTTTGCGGATCTTTTTTTCTTGAAGATCAGTAAATTACTTCAGAGCATCAAATTTCTTCACAAACAGCGATAAGCAGTGGGCTTTTACGACCCTAATTGGATGTACATCCAAGCAGAATCAGTGCGGGTGCATAGTCGAGAAGCTGGCATTGTGTGGCTTGTTATATATGAATTTGCTAAGGAGTATAAGTGGATTGAATCCAGCGGTTCGAGTTCATCGATAGTGGTTTCTACCTAGAGTATTGAGGCCTAAATGAACTACGGGAAACCGTCAGAATAGTGATATCAAAATATCAGGCGAATAACGCTTTCTAAAGAAAAACGCCGAGCTTAGGCTCGGCGAGAAAGGATGAGTTGTAAGTTAGCCTACTGGCAGTATATTTGTACTACTGAGTAGTTTTCAACCTCTACTTTTTTGTATTCTTTTTGAGCGTCTTTCACAATCTCAAATAATTTTACACTGCAAGTCTCATCACCATTAGGTAGCTCTACAAAATTGAAAAGAGCTTCATAGTTATGATTTTCTATTGGTTCGAAGCTAATGATTCTTCTACACCAAGCGTATAGAGCACCCCCGGAGTCTGTTACACCAGGTGAAATACCAGATATTCCAACGCTACTAAACTGGAAAGAAAACTTGTGGTTCGCGGGTATATATACTTCGTTCTGATGAGAATCACCGAGTTCCTCATCATATCCTGGCATGTCCAGCCTACTTAAGCTTCGGATTAAGTTCGCTTTGGTACCTAAAATTGCCATATGGCCATCTTGTAAGTAGGTTGTGGAAACACACTCAGAATTTAACGGAACACCAACAAAGTTGTTGTTACTAGGAACTGATGCTAAACGCAATTTTGCACTAGGTCCTTCAGTCATTGGTTGCAAGAATTTGTTGGAAGCACAACCTGACAATAGTAATACGCCTAACAACAATACAGCTTTTTTCACTTACTAACTCCATGTTAAAGTGACAATGAAACTTAGATAACATTATTAGTTTCTATTAAATGAGGCCTTAATATTGCTATTATTAATTTGTTTTTTGAATGTCTTTGTTGGTTTGACTATATGTATTTATTGTGGAGGGAGGCAGGACTTATCACCTCGTACTAGTGGAGTGTAGCCTCGGCGTTTTGGGGCTGTATTTAAAGTGCACGTTATCTGATTAATCTGTATCACAGCTCTTGCAGACCAGTAATTATGCAAACTGATTGCTGGTTATCCACAACATACCTTTTACCTTTGCTGACAGTGCATAAGCGTACCGTGCTTTGTTAAACTCAGTCCCGTCCAAGTTTATTTGACCTCTTAAGTGGTCACAATGTTTCGTAAACTGTGGAGACGATATATAGGCGACTCCATTGTTTAGATATAAAGTCCACTCGCTTAATATTTCCGTTGGCCAGTAGCGTTTAGCGAACGCTGAATTGCTACTTAGAAGAGTCAAAGCAATTGTTGCTGTCAGAGTTGTTTTCATTTATTCGCCTGTTTTACTTTGTTATTACGCAGAGTTTTTCTGTGCTTTTATCGCTATGTTTTCTACTTGTATAAGCGCACACCGCTTATTTTAGGTGCCCCCCTAACACAGCCAGCAATGTGTAAGCCTACTGGTTTTCCTGCCATAAACGCGGCTAATAATGTCGCCACTTTCGCATCAGCACCTACATCACTTACTAGGTCGACCCTGTAAAAGCTTTTGGAGCCACAACCTTCGGGGTC
The DNA here is from genome assembly GCF_013113835.1 of Vibrio sp. RE88. GTDB lineage: Bacteria > Pseudomonadota > Gammaproteobacteria > Enterobacterales > Vibrionaceae > Vibrio. The sequence goes on from NZ_VTYQ01000002.1 coordinate 220,391, forward strand.
GATGCCTGTCGTAGCCATAGTTATGTCAACATGCGTAGGCCATGGGGCAATATATTTTATTTGTGAAACTGGAACTTCTGCCGCGATAGAACTAAAGGAAAGTAACATTGCAAGAGTTATTAATACGACTTTCATAACTTTTGATTTATTCCATAAGTAGATAAGTGCGCAAAACATTAATACATCATGGGTGTAAATGATAGATGCCTTTGCAATAAAGTTAATAAATGAGCATATATTGAGATAAGAAGGTATGTTTCGGTAGATAAGTGCGTTGAACAGTTTAGTGCAGTTCCGACTCAAAAATGGCGACGCACAATGAAAAGCGTCGACATGTCTTTCGTGTAAGGAGTAGGTATGTGTTCCTGCAGTAAATTAAAGCACCAAACATCTCATATAATCCCATACTGCTGATGTTTCCAATTAACTTTTAAGTACAGTACTTAACCAAAAATACCGAGCTTTACGCTCGGTGTTTTGTCTATTAGAAATAGAGTACGATACCTAGTCACACGAACGGACAGGTATCAACTTTGTATTTGATGCTAATGACATGGTGTAGGGAGTGAATGTTCCATTTTCGCTAGCTTCAATTTGAATGCAGAGATCTGTTCGGCGCTTCGTTTGGACTTGTAACACATTGTGAATCCCTTCGCTGTGGTCGGACTGTATCTCATATCTGCTGTTGTCCTTATATAGAGTCATATCGACGGAGAGTAACTTACTGGCATCATCGAAATTTTTGTGTTCCCAGACCAGAGTTGCCTTAAAGTTCTTGTCATTGTTGACTACTCGATATGATTTCGATCTGGACCACGGGCGCAGCTCAAATTGTTTGGTGTTCTCGTATTCGCTATATGCCTGAGTCAAATCCATATAACCCCAGCCGCGAGAAGGGCACCAGTTGCCATTAGAATCACAGTACTGAGGAAGATCTTCAGATAACACATCGCGCGAACTGTTATCTGCACTGTTGATCAGCACGGCTTTTACCAAAGGAGAGAATTTTTGGTATTGGTGGTTGTTTAACTCTTCTAGTGCTTGTCTTACAAGTACCGTGGCACCAGCAACGTGCGGAGACGCGAGACTCGTCCCGGTCGCAAGTCGTGTGATTGTATCTTCGTCATAATCTTTATATTCGCTCTCTACAAAGCGGTCTTTGAACGGCCCTTCATAAGTGTATGCGTTGGGATCTGGCGCGGCGGTTCGAGTGTCATGGCCGGGAGCAGCGATATCTGGCTTACGTCGACCATCAGTAGTTGGCCCGCGACTGCTTGTTGCACGTATTGAGTGCTGGCTTCTATCAGTGGTCTTTTCAGTTGGGCCATCTACTAGAGTGGTGTCTACATTGGCTACTGTTAAGCCGTTATAGTTATCTCCGGGTTTACTGATGGAATAAGGTTGTGGCTCTTCAGCACTACTACCATCGGGGTACTTTGAACCATCATTACCGGCAGATTTTGAAAGTAGAAAATCATTTTCGTAACTGACCGCATCGAAGTATCTTGCCCAGAAAGACCACGTTTGCCATTGGTTTAGTGAGCTTTGTTCTACAGGAGTGAGTATCCGTCCATTACCAAAGCTGTAATTAAGTGATACAGCATCGTAGTTTGCCAAGTAGGATAAACTCGACATGGTCAGATTAGCGGATTTTAGCTCCCTAAGTATTTGTGCGAACTCACCATCCCCACCTGGCAAGAGGGTATCTGAGGCTGAACCCGCATAGCCACTAATAACATCAGCGTCTTTGGCGATACCGTCATGAGGGCTGATTGAGGAGTTCCCAGCCATTGCGCCAGCAACAGCGGTGCCGTGTGTGCTTCTTAGGTGTCGACTCCCTGCCGTTTTTAGCCATTCTCTTTTCATTGGCCAGTTATAATCGTCTCCGTTATTCCCTTCACTGCCCATTACCAACACATTTTTATCAACAAATGCAGGGTGCTCAATATCGGTGCCGCTGTCGAGCACAGCCGCAGTGTAACCGGTACCCGTAATTCCGTGCTCCCAGAAGCTATTGATATAGGCATCGCCGGGCTGTGTTTCTGAGCGGGACAATAGGATTGACTCAACATTAATATCGAGTTCTTCCTCACCAACCTTTATCGGTTCAATAAGACCTAGGCTAGCATTTTGTTTTTGAAAGCTTTCAACGTAAGAGAAATCAGAAGGAAACGGACCAACTAAAAATGTGTAGCCCGCCGCTTGGTAGCGGGTATAGAGAAGCGCATGGTCAGTATAATCTTTAAAGCCTTTCAAATTACTAAGGATAGTGGCTTGATGGTTCAATTTGGATTCAACGTTTTGAATGTCGCTTTCAATTGTACCATCTTTGAAAACGAATCCAGTGACGACCCAAGATTTGGGTGCCAAGGTCTCACCTTGTGCGGTTTCCGCATGAGTTGGCGCAACATAGCCTGCGACCAACATAGCCGTGAACAACGCAGTGTGCTTTATCATTTTATTTCCTTTTACAACAATTGTTTTTAGGTATGGGGTTCGATATTAAATGCTGCCAAGTTTTCTATCGGTCTGCGCTGAAGTTTTGACAGAGTGATGTCAAAAAGGGAGGAGGTGTGAGTCTATACCCAAAATACGGAGTGTTAATCATTAACTTTATAATTTTATTAAATTTTCTAGGGTTAGGAGTTGAGCTAATAGATCTAATTCCAGCTGTAAGTAGCACGAATAATTCACCCAATTATTGAATCCATCTCTCATCATTGATTTAAGACTGAAATCATTTGGCAGTTGTTAAGGTCTACTCGTATATTGGTAAATTGATATGCCAGAGTGGAGTAATAAACACATGTATGAATTTTTAGTGCGGGATTTCGATAGCGAAGGTGGATACATTAAAAAAACGACTCTGGACGGTAGGCTTCCACGCAGTCGAGAGGAATCTTATGTACCGTGGGGAGTGACGTTAGACTCTAAAGTTGTTTATGCCAAAACAGGTGAACACACCGGCTTCAACGCGGGTAAGGGAAAATTCCGATTAAAACCTTATGACACGAATATCAGTCAGGCACGCCGTGCAGAGGCACAGTCGGTGCTTGGTGTAATGGCACTGAGCGTTGCAGAGTATACAGAAGAAGCGGTGAATAAGGTTTCAACTGGTGTTAAGCAGTATCTTCAGGCTCATAAACGTAACGATTCTGAAGGTGTCACTGAAATGGTCAAAGCGCAGATTGGTCATTATTTCTTTACAGGTGGAAGAATGGGGTTCGGCCGAATCAGTGAGGAAAGAGCCAAAGATATTTCCGCCTCGGTCATTTGGGAAAAACTGATCCTAGCACTAGATAGTGGAACGCTGGAGCAGAAGCTCGCGATTCATGATGCGGTTGGGCGAAAAATTTTGCCAAAGCTCAAAGGGCCTGAAGAAGTCAAATACGCTGTGTTAGCTAACAAAGTCCGAGAAGCTTGGTTTGATGACAGCCGCTATCGTGGCCGTCGTAAAAAATCTGGATCAGCAGCACCAGCAAGTACGGTAGGGGGGATTGTACCTGCGTCGAGTCAGGATATCGTTGGAACAGTTACTCAGAGCCGCAACCGAGGTGTCGATATGTTTGAGCGAGACCCTAACAGAGAGGCCCATGCCACCGCAGATAGTTTCTATGATGATGTTGATGTTCGTAACCTCTTGTTTGGGGCAGGTATTTCGGGAACGACAGGTACATTGCTTCAAGCTGCGTGTGCGTTTGGTGGTTTGCACACTTGGAATGCTGAACTGTGCAAACAGTACATGCTGGCGATTGTCGGGTATCTAATTGGTGGCGGAATGCATAGCTTTCACGAGTCTATGGCCATCGCCCAAAAAGCCGGGATTGTAAACTACAACCCCGGGTCATATGTCGAAGTGCTACCGACCTCATTTCTACAGAGCGTAAAAGGGAAAGCTTGGATCGCTAGGTATTATGATGTCTCTGTACTAGGTGCGATTCATTGGCGCTATAACTCCGGACGACTGCCATCTCACATTCAGAGAAGTTTAGTGTTGGATTAAGCCGTGAGTGCAGAATTAGCGTCTCGCTTGTGTGCAGGGGTTTGCCACCAGCCTCTCAGAGAGGGTGGCGTTGATTTTATCTATGTGTTTTTTAATGGCGCTATTTTGTTTGCTTGTTGCAACATGTAAAGGAATACAGCTGAAATGAGTCGTGCTGATATGGAAAAGGTCGCGGCTTATCTTGGCCTTTTCTAACGTGTAGGACAGCACGTTCTTGTCGACCAATATAGCGTCAACGCGTTGCTTCATCAGTTTTTCCAGCCCTTCTTCTGCACTGCTGACTTCATACTTTTTGAAATTGGTAAGCTGTTCAAAATCATCACTGTATCGGTAGCCTCGTTGAACACCGATGGTGAGCCCAGTTAAGCTCTCGTGATCACTATACTGTATTGGGCTTTCACGCTGACTCAGCACCACTATTTCATTCCAGTAGTAAGGCTGGCTGAAATAAAGAAAGCGCTCTCTTTCTCCTGTTCTCCAAGCGCCCAAAATGACATCGTTCTCCATTGTTCGCACGCTCTTCAAAGCTCGATTCCAAGGCTGCAGCTTAATGTCGAGTTGAAACCCCGATTGTTCAAAGATATCAATCAAAATCAGTTGCGCCTTTCCCGTGTTTGGCGCTTCTTCAAAGTAAGGTGGCCATACGTCTTGGGTCCCCTTTACGGTGATTGAGGAACCCAGTGCAAGAAATGGAACAAAAGCCAGTAAAAACAACCTCATGCCTTTTTCAGCCCCATGTAATGAGTGAACTGTTCTTAAAATAGTCAATAAAGTGCTGATTGACTAGTTTCAAGTTGATGCTTATTTCGTCAGTTTTATTTTTACAGAACGAAAGAATTCTTATCTTTAGTGTTCTAAATAATAAATTGAAGAGCAGCCAAAGTTATCGCATTAGGTGAGTGATTCTTGTGCGATCATATACCGCCTTGTACTTAAGCGCCTAAGTGACTCGTTTGGTTCTATCTTATTGATATTTTGGGTCTTAATGTTGGTTTCTTCAGCTTGTCGGATGTATTTCCTGCTTTGCGTATTGATTGATTTTGTCTGAATTGATTGATCGAATTATTAATCAAAATTCTCTAAAATTTAGGTTTAATGTATCGGTTTTGTGAAAAATAGTTTGAGTACTAACTAATTTTCAGGCATTTTATATTTAATTGAACGTTCAATTAAAAAAGGAAATGCGGTAATGCCTAAGGTAGGGATGCCAGACATCAGGAAGCCTCAACTGGTTCAAGCCACCATGACAGTGATTGATAAAGTCGGCTTGCACGCTGCGAGTATTTCACTGATTAGCAAAGAAGCAGGCGTATCGACGGGCATTGTTAATCACTACTTTGGCGGAAAGCAGGGTTTACTTCATGAAACCATGAGAGAGGTACTTCGCCAGCTTTCTACTACCGTGACAGAGCGTTTGAGTAAGCTACCAAAACATGCCCATCAACAGCGTATTAACGCCATCATTGATGGCAACTTTGTTGGCTATCAAGCTGAAAACAAAGTGGCCAAAACATGGTTAGCATTCTGGTCCTATTCTGTTCACGAGCCTGAGCTCAAACGCCTTCAACGTGTCAATGAAAAGCGACTTCTCTCTCACTTAAAAATTGAGCTGAAAGCGCTGTTTGAAAAAGATCAGGCAGAAATCATTGCTCATGGTATCGCTGCCTTGATCGATGGGATCTGGCTCCGCGGGACAATGAATCCAGATGGCATAGATGCCGATAAAGCCAGATTGATCATCAACGATTATCTGGACAAGCAACTTACTTTCTATTCTCAAAAATAACGAAAAGTCAGAACTATCAAATGGATATGAAATCACTATACATCGATGGCGGCGCATGTAACGCAACATCAGGTGAAAGCTTTACAACTTACAACCCTGCCAATGGCGAGCCGCTGGCTACTATTGGCCAGGCGAGCCCTCAAGACTTAGAGCGCGCGATCGAATCAGCCAAGCAAGGCTTTAAAGTTTGGTCTGCAATGACTCCAATGGAGCGCAGCCGTATTCTTCTTAAAGCCGTTGCAATCTTGCGTGAGCGCAATGATGAGTTAGCTGCCTTGGAAGTGGCTGATACAGGTAAGCCGCTTCAGGAAGCGATTGAAGTGGATATTGTTACAGGCGCCGATGTCATCGAATACTTTGCGGGTCTGGTGCCTGGAATGCAGGGTGAGCAGCAACCGCTGAGTGAGAATCAGTTTTTCTATACACGTCGTGAGCCACTCGGCATTTGTGCTGGCATTGGTGCATGGAATTACCCAATCCAGATTGCAATGTGGAAATCGGCGCCAGCTTTGGCGGCAGGTAATGCAATGATCTTTAAACCGTCGGAAGAAACACCGCTGACTGCTTTAAAACTAGCGGAAATTTTCTCTGAAGCAGGTCTACCAGATGGCGTGTTTAACGTTTTGCAGGGAGACCACCGTGTCGGACAAATGCTAACGGCACACCCAGAGATTGCAAAAGTCTCATTCACGGGCGAATCGGGCACAGGCAAACTTGTTATGGCGGATAGTGCCAAGACACTAAAACAAGTCACGATGGAGCTCGGCGGCAAATCGCCAATGGTGATCTTTGATGATGCCAAGCTAGACAATGCGGTTTCTGCTGCGATGGTTGCAAACTTCTATACCCAAGGCGAAGTGTGCACCCATGGCACACGTGTTTACGTTCATGAAGCGATTTACGATGCGTTTGTTAGTCAGTTAAAAGAGCGAACTGAAAAGCTCATTGTGGGTAACCCAATGGATATGGACACCCAAATCGGTGCCCTGATCTCCAAAGAGCATCTGGGCAAAGTCTTAGGGGCTATTGAAGAAGCGAAACAAAGCGGCGCAACGCTTCTGACGGGCGGCTATCAAGTCGAAGAAAATGGGTTGGAGAATGGCAATTTTGTTATTCCGACGGTATTCACCGATTGCACCGATGACATGCCACACGTTCAAAATGAAATTTTTGGCCCCGTTATGTCTGTTCTGAAATTCTCAGAAGAATCGGATGTGATTGAGCGAGCTAACGATACCTCTTATGGCTTAGCTGCCGGTGTATTTACACAAGACCTGTCTCGCGCGCACCGAGTGATTCACCAATTGCAAGCGGGTATTTGCTGGGTTAACACTTGGGGTGACTCTCCAGCTGAAATGCCGGTAGGTGGCTATAAGCATTCCGGTATCGGCCGTGAAAATGGACCGGAAACGCTTCGCCATTACACTCAGACAAAGAGTGTCCTAATTGAACTTGGCGATTACGCCAGCCCTTACGCTTAAGCAGCAACGGAGATAGAAAATGGAGCAACGCTACGATTATATCATCGTTGGTGCGGGTTCGGCTGGTTGTGTACTGGCTGACCGGTTGTCTGAAAGTGGCGAGCATCAAGTCCTTTTGCTCGAAGCTGGCGGGACGGATAAGAGCATTTTCATCCAAATGCCGACCGCACTGTCTTACCCGATGAATACAGAAAAGTACGCGTGGCAATTTGAGACCATCGCTGAAGAGGGCTTGGATGGGCGCAAATTACATTGTCCTCGAGGTAAAGTGCTGGGTGGCAGCTCTTCAATCAACGGAATGGTTTATGTCCGTGGTCATGCCTGTGATTTTGACGAGTGGGAAGAACAAGGAGCAAAAGGTTGGAACTACAAGTCTTGTTTACCTTATTTCCGCCGTGCTGAATCATGGAACGGTGGTGAAGATGATTATCGTGGAGGAAACGGTCCGGTCGGAACCTGTAATGGTAACGACATGAAACTTAATCCACTGTATCAAGCCTTTATTGAAGCGGGTAAAGAAGCGGGTTATCCGGAAACTGCAGATTACAACGGTTATCAGCAGGAAGGTTTTGGCCCTATGCACATGACGGTGGATAAAGGCGTCCGTGCTTCCACTTCTAACGCCTACTTAAGACGCGCACTGAAACGTTCTAATCTGACACTAATTAAAGGTGTTGTTGCCCACAAGGTGTTACTGGATGGCAAAAAAGCGATTGGCGTAGAGTTCGAACGCTCTGGAAAAATCGTCAAGAGTTATGCCAATAAAGAAGTGGTATCGAGTGCAGGCTCAATCGGGTCAGTTCAACTGTTGCAATTGTCAGGCATTGGACCTGAATCAGTACTCAAAAATGCTGGTGTTGAAGTAAAACATGATTTGCCGGGGGTAGGTGAGAACCTTCAAGATCACCTTGAGGTGTACTTCCAGTACCACTGTGAAAAACCAATTACGCTCAACAGTAAACTAGGTCTCGTAAGCAAAGGGATGATCGGTGCAGAGTGGATCCTGACCCGTAAAGGTTTAGGCGCAACGAACCACTTTGAGTCATGCGCATTTATCCGTTCTCGCAAAGGGCTGAAGTGGCCGAACATTCAATATCACTTCCTGCCAGCGGCGATGCGCTACGATGGTCAGGCGGCGTTTGATGGTCATGGTTTTCAGGTTCATGTCGGTCCGAACAAACCACAGAGCCGCGGAAGTGTCGCTATTATCTCAACTAATCCAAGTGACAAACCAAAAATCGAGTTTAACTACATTTCAACGGAGCAAGACCGTCAGGACTGGCGTGACTGTATTCGTCTGACCCGTGAAATCCTTTCTCAACCAGCCATGGACGCCTATCGCGGTAGCGAAATTCAGCCGGGTGAAACCATCGTAACTGATGAAGCGATTGATGAGTGGGTGAAACAAAACGTGGAGAGTGCCTACCACCCATCATGCAGTTGCAAGATGGGGGCAGAAGATGACCCGATGTCAGTATTGGATGAGCAATGTCGAGTCCGTGGCATCGAAGGATTGCGAGTTGTGGACTCTTCTATCTTCCCAACGATTCCAAATGGCAACCTCAATGCACCGACCATCATGGTCGCGGAACGTGCTGCTGATTTGATATTGGGTAAGCCTCTGATTGAAGGGAAAGAATTACCAGTATGGATTGCTCCGGACTGGGAAGAAAAACAGAGAACCAAGACACCGAAAAGAGACGTGTCGTCTATCTCGTAAAGTCAGTAAATATTACAAGGAAATTATTATGTCTATGATGACAAAAACGCTGTCGACTATCGCTCTTAGCACGATGGCAACAGCGGCATATGCCAACCAGTGTGAAACCGTTCGATTTGCAGATGTAGGCTGGACTGATATTACCGCTACAACAGCAGTCACTAGCGAACTGCTTAAAGGTATGGGTTACAAAACGAAAACAGATTTACTGTCTGTACCCGTCACTTACTCGTCAATGGCAAACGGTGATATCGATATCTTCCTTGGCAACTGGATGCCAACCATGGAGGGAGATATCGCTAAATACCGTGAAGCCGGAACAGTAGAAACAGTTCGAGCAAACCTTGAAGGCGCGAAATACACGTTAGCCGTACCTAAATATGTTTATGATGCGGGCGTAAAAAGCTTCGCTGACATAGCAAAAAATGCCGACAAATTTAAAGATCGAATTTACGGCATTGAGCCTGGCAATGATGGAAACCGCCTGATTCAGTCAATGATTGATAGTGATGCGTTTGGCCTTAAAGATTTCAGCCTCGTTGAGTCTAGTGAGGCGGGTATGGTTTCGCAGGTATCACGAGCGGCTCGTCGCAACCAGTGGATTGTTTATCTCGGCTGGGCACCACACCCAATGAACAGCAATGTCGATATGGAATACCTAGACGGTGGTGATGACTTCTTCGGCCCGAACTACGGTGGCGCGAATGTATACACCAACGTACGTTCTAACTATCTAAATGAATGTCAAAACGTGGGTCAGCTGCTTCAGAATCTAGAATTTAGCCTAGAGATGGAGAATGAGTTGATGGAAGCGATCCTCAACCAAAACGTCAAACCATCAAAGGCGGCTCTTAAGTGGCTGCAAGCGAACCCAGAGCAAGTGAAATCTTGGCTTAAAGGTGTAAAGACTCTCTCTGGTAGTGATGCAGCAGAAGCTGTAATCAACTACGTCAAATCAAATGCATAAAGTGACTAGGTGGGCGTTTTCGCCCACCTAACAACGTAAGGTTTTATTGTGAATTTTATTACCAACAACAAAATCCCTGTGGGTGAATGGATGGAAACGGGCGTCGACTGGCTGACAATGAATGCAGCAGGTTTTTTCGATTCTGTTTCTTATTTTCTTGAAACCATCATTCTTTTTGTTGTCGATATTTTTAAGTGGATGCCACCGGCGTTGCCTATTCTTCTTACCGCGGCTATTGCTTGGTACCTACATCGCAGCATTCCTCTCGTGCTGTTTATCATCGGTGCACTTCTGACGATTCTGAACCTTGGCTACTGGCAAGAAATGCTGGAAACCTTTGTCTTAGTATTTGCTGCGACAACGATTTCCGTATTAATTGGCGTTCCAGTTGGCGTAATGGCGGCGCATCGACCGTGGCTATATACCTTATTGCGGCCAATATTGGACTTGATGCAAACCGTTCCTACTTTTGTATACCTGATACCAACTTTGGTGTTGTTCGGTTTGGGCATCGTTCCTGGGCTAATTTCGACCATCATCTTTGCGATCGCTGCGCCTATCCGCCTGACTTATCTGGGTATTACCAAAGTGCCGGAAGAGTTGATCGAAGCAGGGCAGGCATTTGGTGCCAGCAAAATGAAACTGTTATTCAAAGTGGAACTACCTGCGGCGCTACCAAGCATTATGGCGGGTATCACCCAATGTATTATGTTGTCGCTTTCCATGGTGGTGATTGCCGCTCTAGTCGGGGCAGATGGTCTGGGTAAACCAGTTGTTCGCGCTTTGAACACTGTGAATATTTCTCAGGGTTTTGAAGCTGGTCTCGCTATTGTGCTGGTTGCGATCATCCTAGATCGCTTGTGTAAATCTCCAAATCAGAAGGAAGTGTAATCATGGATGCGATTAAGATTCAAAACCTTGATGTTGTATTTGGTGATCAGCCACAGAAGGCCTTATCTCTACTGGATGAAGGAAAAGCACGTCAGGAAATTATCGATCAAACAGGGCAGGTTGTGGGTGTCGATAACGTCACCATGAGCGTTAAAGAAGGCGAAATCTGTGTGTTAATGGGTTTATCTGGTTCAGGTAAATCAAGCCTACTTAGGGCAGTGAATGGTTTGAACTCTATCAGCCGCGGCTCGTTGCAAATCAAGGATGGCGATAATCAAGTCGAGCTCTCTTCTTGCAATGACGAAACGCTAAGACACCTGCGCACTCATAGAGTATCTATGGTATTCCAGAAGTTTGCCTTAATGCCATGGCTGACCGTGCTCGACAACGTTGCATTTGGTCTTGAAATGCAAGGTATGCCGAAAGCTGAACGACGAGCGAAAGCACGTGAGCAGCTGGAAATGGTCGAGCTTTCAGACTGGGAGCACAAGTATCCGCATGAGTTATCTGGTGGTATGCAGCAGCGTGTTGGCTTAGCAAGAGCGTTCGCGATGGACACCGATATTCTCTTAATGGACGAGCCATTTTCTGCGCTTGATCCATTGATTCGCGCCCAATTACAAGATGAGCTTATCCAGCTGCAGAAAAAGCTTAATAAGACGATTCTGTTTGTCAGCCATGATCTCGACGAAGCACTTAAAATTGGCAACAACATTGCCATCATGGAATCGGGAAAACTGATTCAACACGGCAAGCCAGAGCAAATCGTGCTATCTCCAGAAAACGACTATGTTAAAGATTTTGTCTCTCACACGAACCCGCTTAATGTGCTAAAAGGTCGCTCTCTGATGCAACCCGCAAGTGAGTTAGAGCAGGAAGACGCGAGATGGCAGATCTGTCCGATGCAGAAAGTCTGGGTTGAAGAACGTAACAACCAACTGCATCTAGACAACAAAGCCGATCTTAAACTGGTTGATTGGCGTGATGATGAGATAAAACTGAGCGATATCGATAAAGAATCTGTGGTAATCGCTAGCCCAGACATCGGTATGCGCGAGGCGATCAAACTGAAACAGCGGAGTGGTCAGCCAATTCTGTTAGTTGAGAATGGTGAGCTAATTGGTGTGCTAGACGACAGCGATTTTTACGCAGGTTTGTTGGGAAAGCACCATAAGCCACAAGCAGCGTAAATGTGCAGTAGAGAAGAGTAGGTAAACAACCTACAAATCACGGTTGATAGACTTACCGCTCTTCTCTTTGCTAGCTGTGCCTTCCAGCGAGCATTTGAACGAACAAATAATGGCTAAGCTATCTGAGCGTAGCCATTGGGGGCCCCACCTCAGTGGCTGAACAGACCCGTTCGAATAAACTGGTCAATTTGTTTTGGCACGAAAGAGGTGTAGATCATGCTCGTGTGAGCACTGTGAACTTCAATATGGTCGGTCATGCCGTCTATCGTGGTCTCTTCAACTGTCACCGTTCCATCCGATAGTGTCTGATTGCCCATCATTAACAAGGCTCTGGCCCCTACAGCCATAGTTCCGGCAATGCTGCCAAGCTTTTGTGGGAAGCGCCAGACGTCATCGTGTTCTTCCAGTCCAAAGTCCGCTGCGTTACCCAAGACAGCCCCCATCCCTAAATCTTGAATACGGCTAACAATCGATGCTCCCCGTAGGGGGGAGCCGACGGCAACAACGTGTGAAATCTGTTTTTCGTCTGGTCGTCGAGACGCGAGGTAATGTTTGATTATCAGGCCACCAAGGCTATGGCCGACCAAAACGTTAGGCTCGGTGTGAGAGAGTGCTGAGTCTATTGTGCTGAAAACTTTATGCTCATCAATAGACACACTGTTGTAGCTAATGGTTTGAGTGTTATAGCCATAAGAGCGCAACTTTTGGCTAAGTGGCTGCATCGCGATTCCGTGCATGTACAGACCATGAAGAATGATTATTTTCATCGGATTCCTCATTACAAAATCTATGTTTTATTTTGCCAACTCTGCTCAATGTAAGCCAGTGACAGATTGGATATTTGATGCTCAGCAGACAATAATCGCGCAGTGAGTTAGAGAGAGTACTCAGTGATAAGCCGCTAAATCGACAATGTGGTGTTTAGCGGCAAATGATTAGATCGCCTGATTAAGTGCGAGTGAAACGGAAAGTCTGTAGTTTGGTTTGATGGCCATCGATGAATGCGTAGCTGTCGATAGTCCAGATATTGTTTCCAGCGAAGCCAAGCTCAACGTGGATGTCTGCCGAGTTTACCCCTTCGTAAATAACATCACTCACATTGGTCGGATAGAAGTTGTAACGGTTTGCTTGCGGTTGAAATTCTCCCGCAAAATTGACTGCGACGGATTTTGCGTTATTAACTAGGTTTAACTGATAGCCTGCTTCCGGAGTGAAAGAGAATTCCGCAGTAAAGTTGATGCCTTGATCATTAACTAAAGTCACATCGGCCTGAGTGGTTCTTGCCAGTTTGCCCTCTGCATTAATTGGATCTACACCAGAAAGTTCCTGATGATGGTTTTGGATGTTTACATTCCAGTTTCCAACAAAGTTATCCAACTGTTCCCAATTTTGTGTTTGGCTGCTGTCGTTATTCCCGTTGGCTATATTAGCAATGGCTTGATCCCTGCTTTCTGAACGTATCCCTTCGCGGTTGTTTTGAATGTCGGCTGATGCACCAGTAACGCCACCGGCGACCCCTCCGGCCACCGCGCCTTTCATTGCGAGTTCAGCATCACCCGTTAAGGCTCCAAGCGTTAAGCCAAGAAGCGCACCGCCAGCAGCACCTTGTTTTGTGAGCGCATTGGGATCATCTTCGCCTGGGGTGACACAACCAGCTAAAAGAGGTAGAGAAATTGCCGCAGCCAGTGAGGTCTTCAAAAATGTATTCATAATACCTGCCCTAAAAAACATCGTTCAAAATGACCAAGACAGACTATCTATGAAATGTCAGAAAACGGTTATGAACAGTGTTCTATTATGTGTCGAGATGTTTCTTTTACAGGCGGGAAGTGAGCTTTAGTAGGGTAGACAATAGGTGCCTACCCTGAAAGTACTTGGATTAAATATAGATTTTGCTTTTCGAGTAAAGGACGGCGTCACCGGACACAATTACAGAGTCGTCTTGTACATGGCAATAGAGCGTGCCACCTCTTTTTGAGGCTTGGTAGGCCACGAGATTGGGTTTGCCAAGTTGCTCAGCCCAGTAGGGAGCTAGTCCGGCATGAATGGAACCCGTGACAGGGTCTTCACAATCACCAACATCTGGCCAAAAGTAGCGAGAGACAAAATCATATTGTTGGCTTTCGGCTGAAACCACTAAGTCATAAGGTGCCAGCTTTTCTAAATATTCACGACGAACCTGAACCTCAATGATATCTTGCTCATTCTCATAGAAAGCGAAATAGGCCTGTGGGCTTTTTAGTACGTGGCTTGGCTGAATGGAAAGTGCTTCCATTACTTCCGGCAGTACTTCAGATTCGATTGGTTTCCGATTTGGGAATGTCATTAATATTCGCCCAGACAGGTCTTTTTCAACTTCTAGTGAGCCTACATGTCGTGTTTCAAACTCGATTTTTCCATTCAGAGCGAAAAATTGATAAAGCACATAGGAGGTGGCGAGTGTCGCGTGGCCACAAAAGTCGACCTCCGTGACGGGAGAAAACCAGCGAATCTCATATCGGTTAGCACCAGTGGGTTTAACAAAAGCGGTTTCAGAAAGATTATTTTCTGCCGCAATGTTTTGCATTATTTCATCGCTGAGCCAATCAGCTAGAGGAACTACTGCCGCGGAATTCCCTTTAAAGCGTTGAGTTGTAAATGCATCGCAGGTGAACATCTCCAGTTCCATACTTCTCTCCAATCATTTTTGTGTATGTGTTTTGAAACTATATTCCCATGGTCGATCTTTTGTAATGGTTTACACACCGTGAGTGGGAGTGCCTTCGCAAAGGATAATACTTTTGTTACATGCTGTTAATAGGAACTGGGATGGGCGCAAGAATTAGGAAGGGAGAAAGTTAGGCAGCACAGTATGATGAATGTACTGCCCAAGTTGTTATTTGAAGTTTACCAGAGATTCTCTAGTCAGTTCTTGAATGTTTTTCGCGCCAGTAAGTGTCATGGCAACGCGCATTTCTTTTTCGTACAGATCGAGAAGGTTTTCTACGCCTGCCTGTCCCTGTGCTGCAAGTGCATAGATGTAAGAGCGGCCTAGCATGGCACAATCTGCACCCAAGGCGAGCATTCGGACTACATCCAGACCAGTGCGAATACCAGAATCAACAAAGATCTTCAGATCCCCTTTTACAGCATCAGCAATGCTTGGTAGTGCTTTAGCAGATGACATAACTCCATCTAACTGGCGACCGCCGTGGTTGGAAACCACAATGCCATCAGCGCCAAATTTAACTGCATCTTTTGCGTCCTGCTCGTCGAGAATTCCTTTGATGACCATTGGGCCATCCCAGAAGTCACGAATCCACTCGAGGTCTTTCCACGAGATAGAAGGGTCAAAGTTTTCACCTAACCAGCCAATATAGTCTTCGAGCTTCGTTGGCTCACCGCGGTAGGTTGAAATGTTGCCTAGGTCGTGCGGTTTACCAAACAGACCGACATCGAATGCCCAAGAAGGGTGACGCATCGCTTGAAAGACTCGGCGCATTGCGGCATTTGGCCCGCTCATACCAGAATGCATGTCACGATAGCGAGCCCCCGGCACTGGCATATCAACCGTAAAGACGAGCGTTGTGACTCCAGCTGCTTTCGCGCGTTCAAGTACGTTTTTCATGAACCCGCGGTCTTTCAAAACGTAGAGCTGAAACCACATGGGTCTTGCGAGCTCTGGTGTGACTTCTTCAATAGGGCAGACGGACACGGTCGACATCGTAAATGGGATGCCTTTGTTTTCCGCTGCAATAGCGGCCTGTACTTCACCACGTCTCGCGTACATACCAGTTAGACCAACTGGAGATAGAGCAATAGGTAGAGCGAATTTTTCACCAAAGATTTCGGTTTCCAGGTTCAGATCAGACATGTTTTTGAGAACACGTTGTTTGAGGGCAATATCCGCGAGATCTTCGGTATTGCGTCTTAACGTGTGCTCTCCATAAGAACCACCATCAATATAGTGGAATAAGAACGGCGGAAGTTTAGATTTAGCCGCTTTGCGGTAGTCTGTTGAAGCTGAGATGATCATAAATTCAGTCCTACATTTACATATTGGGGGCCTAGATAAGGCTGGAACGACATCTTTATTAGATTAAAAAGGCGTTAATACCCGCAGTTATTCGACACTAGTGTCCAGTCTTGTCAGGGACAGGTATTAACGCGAAAAGGTTTACTTCATTAGAGCATCGGTAATTTGGATACCATAAATGGCAACCAGACCAATAACGCCAGTCACTACAAGATAGTAGAACGTTGGGATAACGGTCTTGCGCAGCGTCGCACCTTCACGACCCAGAAGGCCGACGGTTGCTGAAGCCGCTACAACGTTATGAATCGCAATCATGTTACCTGCTGCAGCACCGACGGCTTGAAGAGCGACGACGACTGCACTTGAAATAGACAACGTCTGGGCAACTTCAAATTGGAACTGACTAAACATCATGTTAGAGACGGTGTTTGAGCCTGCGATGAATGCACCCAAAGCACCAACTGTTGCACTGAGTGCTGGGAATGCTTCACCCACCAAACCTGCAGCGAAGTTTGCGGTAGTAACAGGCATACTTGCTAAATCAGCACCGTTGATTCCAGAGTTGATAAAGATACGTACCATTGGGATCGTGAACACTAGTACGAAGCCCGCCCCAATCAATGTTTTGCTCGATTCACCAAACGCTTTCGTCAATGGGGCTGCACTGCGTGCTTGAAGTAGCACGGCAATCAAAGCGACAAACACTAAGATGCCACCAGGCAGATATAAAGGTTGGATCGCAGTACTGATGCCAGCTTCGCCAAGAATGTTGCCAAACGACAAACTCACACTACGTAGCATGGCTTTGAACTCAGCGCTGACACGACTCGCTACTAGGACGACAGCTAGAAGCACGTATGGCAGCCAAGCCATAACCATGCTCATTGGCTTGTCTTTAGAATCCGCCAGATCAATCTTAAGAGAGCCTAACCATTCTGCAGGCCATTTCTTCTCGTCTTCAAAATCCCACGTTGATCTAGGAACAAGGAAGCCACGCTTAGCAGCTGAAACCACGATCGCTAAGCCAACCAGACCACCGATAAGTGATGGGAATTCTGCGCCCAAGAACACACCTGTTAATGCGTACGGAATAGTAAAAGCAAGGCCTGCAAAAACGGCAAATGGAAGAATGTCTAGGCCTTCTGTCCAGCTTCTGTTCTTGCCAAAGAAGCGCGTTAGCATCATCGCCATCAGTACAGGAATCAGAGTACCCACAGAAGCGTGGATCAGCGCAACGCTGGACGTTATCTGCTGAAGGTATGCGTCCCAGTTTGAGCCGTTAGCCACAAGCGCTTCGGTAATGTTGTGTGTGTCTAGACCTTTGTTCACGCCGACAATGATCGGAGTGCCCACGGCACCGAAAGACACGGGTGTAGACTGAATCATCATGCCCATTAGAACGGCAGCAAGAGCAGGGAAGCCAATCGCGACCAGAAGCGGAGCAGCAATGGCCGCTGGGGTGCCAAAACCAGAGGCGCCTTCAATGAAAGAGCCAAAGCACCAAGCGATGATGATCGCCTGAACTCGACGGTCTGGCGAGATATTGGTAAATCCATTGCGGATGGTTGATATCGCGCCGGTATGCTTCAGTGTGTTGAGCAGGAAAATGGCGCCGAACACAATCCATAGAACAGAGACAGTGATGCCTAATCCTTGGAAA
Source organism: Vibrio sp. RE88 (assembly GCF_013113835.1). Lineage (GTDB taxonomy): Bacteria > Pseudomonadota > Gammaproteobacteria > Enterobacterales > Vibrionaceae > Vibrio. Next base: position 238,104 of record NZ_VTYQ01000002.1, read on the forward strand.
ATAGAGGCAAGAACTCGGGTAGTAGACATATCCCAGAAGAATAGGGCAATAACAACTGTCAATCCGAAAGCGACAGGCATTGCGCGTTTAGCTGGCCAGTTGAGACCGACTAATAATATAGCCGCAACAACTATCGGCGAAAAGGCCACTAAGGCCAGTAAAGTTTCACTCATTGGTACATCCTCGTACAGGCTTTTACTTTTACAAATCAGGATTCTCAAGAATCTCTTAGATTTTATAATTGTGATATTTGTGTTAATTCGAGGTGAATTTACCCCTTTCTTTTTTATTGATATAGGGAAATAATGAAAATAATTAATTCCAAAAATGACATAATGGTATGCGTGCGGACGATATAATCTTGTTTTCTCAGGTCGTAGAACTGGGTAGTTTTAGTAAGGTGGCAGAGATAAATAACCTTACAAATTCGGTAGTTAGCAAAAGGATTGCTCGATTAGAAGAAGAAATTGGTGTTCAACTATTATATCGAACTACGCGTAAATTGACGCTAACGGAGGCTGGCAAGGCGCTGACCCACGGCGCGAAAAATGTGAAGCAAGCCGCTCAGGAAGCAATGGATGCGGTATCAGGATTTGGTGAGAATATCAGCGGTCACATCAAAATGTCGGTCCCTTCAATCTCTGGCGATCTAATTTTGGCTGATGCAGTAGCGGAGTTTTGCAATTTACACCCGGGTTTAACGGTCGATATGTCCCTTGATAATCGCTTCGTTGACTTAGTAGAGGGTGGTTATGATTTAGTGATTCGCACAGGGTATCTTGAAGATTCCAGCCTCATTGCTCGCCATATTCTTGATTCTCAATGGGTGGTCTGCGCATCACCTTCTTACATTGCACGTAATGGAAAACCGATTCAGCCTGAAGATCTTGTCACACACAACTGCCTACAATACGCCTATCAAACCACTGGTGCTTCAGAGTGGGAGTTTAAGTCAAAATCGGGCAACTATATTGTGAAGGTATCTGGGTCTTTCTCGACCGACAATGCGACGGCATTGAGGAAAGCGGCGTTGGGAGGGCATGGGATTGCGTATGTACCGCGATGCTTGGTTTATCACGATATTCGCAATGGTCAGCTGGTGGATCTGTTTCCTGAGTTGGTCGGTAAGCGGCTGGGAATTTACGCGGTGTACCCGTTTACTCGTCAACCACCCAATAAGGTTAAGCTGCTGATTGAGCACATTCGGGCTCGTTATCTGGCTATTTCACACTATTTCTAAAAAGAAAAGCCGATGCATCCATGCATCGGCTTTGATTGGCGGCCAAACCAATGTATTTCTATTTACTACGCTGCGACGATCTCTTCGTCTAAATCGAAAGACGCATCAATAAGCATCTTAGTGTAGTCGTTCTTCGGGGAGTGGAAGATTTCATCGGCCGTGCCTTCCTCCATCACTTCGCCTTTCTGCATCACTAGTACGCGATCAGAAAGTGCTTTCACTACGCTCAAGTCATGACTGATGAACAGGAAGCCGATGTTGTGCTTTTTCTGAATATCTTTAAGCAGGTCGATAACGGTCAACTGTACAGAGCGGTCGAGTGCAGACGTAGGTTCATCCAGAAGAATAAATGAAGGTTCTAGAATCAAAGCGCGAGCAATTGCGATACGCTGACGCTGACCACCAGAGAACTCATGTGGGTAGCGGTTGATCGAGTGAGGGTCCAGTCTCACTTCTTCCAATGCTTTACGAGCGCGCTGCATACGTTCAGCACGGCCCATCTGAGGCTGATGCACTGTTAGACCTTCAGTAATGATGTCACCGACGGTCATACGCGGGGATAGAGAACCATAAGGGTCTTGGAAAACCATCTGAATGTCTTTCTTAAGCCCAAAGCGTTCTTTCTCGCTTAGTGCTTTAACGTCCTGACCTTTAAACTCAATGCCACCCGTACAAGGCAGTAGGCCGATAAGTGCACGGCCGAGCGTCGATTTTCCTGAACCAGACTCACCGACAATACCTAAGGTCTCGCCTTGTTTAAGCTCAAGGGAAATGCCTTTAACCGCTTCAAAGTACTCATTTTTACTCTGAATAAAATGAGACTTTATCAGGAACTTGACGCGAATATCATCGGCTTTAAGTAATGGCGGAGCGCCATCTTCTACCGGATCTTTACTGCCTTTCGGAATCGAGTTGATCAGCATTTTTGTGTAATCATGCTGCGGGTTGTTAAACAGCGCCTGACACTGGCCCTCCTCAACCACATCGCCTTTACACATAACGATGACGCGATCAGCAAGGTGTTTTACGACTCCTAAGTCGTGCGTAATGAACAGAATAGCCATGCCCATTTTAGCCTGAATCTCTTTGATCAGATTCAGTACTTCTGCTTGTACTGTTACATCAAGCGCTGTAGTCGGCTCATCAGCGATAAGAATGTCAGGTTCGTTGATCAGCGCCATCGCAATCATAATACGTTGTAGCTGACCACCTGAGAATTCGTGTGGGTACTTAGTGTACGCTTGCTCCGGGTTTGGGAGATGAACCAGATTAAACAGCTCGAGTACTTTTTGTTTAGCCTGAGAACGGGATACTGGGCGATGACACATGATGGCTTCCGCCACTTGAATACCCACTCGCATAAATGGATTGAGAGAAGTCATTGGTTCCTGAAAAATCATACCAATGCGGTCGCCGCGAATGGACTGCATATCTTTTTCAGGTTTATCGACCAGTTGCTCACCCTCAAAGATGATGCTGGATTGGGAGTGAACAATGGCATTATTTGGTAGTAACTGCATCAGGGCATTGGTCGAAACGGATTTACCACTACCGGATTCTCCTACGATAGCGAGCGTTTCACCCTGAAAGAGTTCGAAGTTAACATCCTTTACCGCGTCTACAATACCGTCGTTAGTTGTAAAGCTGACCGAAAGGTTTTTAACCTCTAGAATTGGCATCTGTGACATTTGCATTCCTTGTTTTAATTTATTTGATGCGAGCTTTCCGTTGCATTGCCATAGCTCTTCAATGCTGAGAAGTGGTGATGAGCTTTTTGAACTTGTTCAAACTCTAACATCCACTGAGCATTACGTTGAGCACTACAAAACGCGCCCATATGGCGCAAAAGATCCTCACAGTTTTTATCAAGAACGTGGTGGGTAGCCTGAACCAATTCTGCAGATTCAATCGACATAAACTGAAGCAAAGCATAGCTTTGGTTGAGCAAGTCGAAGGCACTTTGATGCTGACCCATCTTGTTGAGGATCTCTGATTGAGAGACAGCAGCATCACGTAAGCCAGTTAATAAACAGCTGAATTGGCAAGGTTTGGTTTGGTCATCACTTAGTGCGCTTTGGATATGCGTCGGTAAATGATGCAGAACTTGATCGTACAAGTAGTGTGCCTCTGGCCAGTGACCTTGTTCTAATAACTGTTCAGCTTTTAGGTAATGTGTCCAGCACTGTTGTAGATCCATGTTCAATTACTCCACCAAAATCGTAACAAGGCATATTTAAATGCAATTCATTAGCCATTGCAAATAATTATCATTTAAATGATATTTGACAGCATAATTGGTGGATATTTAGGCAGTTGAACTCGAATAATGCCTAAGTCACTAAAATATAACCAAAACTGGCCTACACTAGGTCGTTATAGAGTTGATGGAAAATAACAATAAGGAAAGAAAGATGGCAATTCAACGGCTAGAAATGAGCCAGCTGTATCATGCTGCGGAGCTGGAAATGCTACCGAGTAAGTCTACAAAAGAGCTGGCACCCATTGACGAAATCGTCGGTCAAGAACGTGCTCAAAAGGCAGTAGAGTTCGCTATGTCCATTAAGGAGAAGGGCTACAACATCTATGCTATTGGCCAAAATGGCCTTGGTAAGCGAACAATGATTTTGCGTTACCTCAATCGCCACCAGCACGATGCGAAAGCACTTTATGACTGGTGTTATGTCGCAAATTTTGAAGATATCAGGACGCCCAAAGTACTGGCACTCCCATGTGGTATCGGCAGTCAACTTAAACAAGACATCGAGAAATTGATGTCAAAACTGGTCAACGCCATTCCTCTGGCATTCGACAATGAGCTCTACTACAGCAGAGCCGATAAGCTTAAAAACCAACTGGCGCAAAAGCAGGAAGCAGAGTTAGCCGTCATCACTAAAGAAGCAAAAACCAAAGGCATCAGTCTCACGATTACTACTCAGGGTGACTACCAGTTTGTCGCGATGAATGGTGAGGAGATGCACACTGAAGAGTCTTTTGAGGAGCTGACTAAGAAAGAGCAAGAGTATTTTGGCTCTACCATTGATGAACTTGAAATCAAGTTGAGAGATATGGTTCGTCAGTTGACGGAGTGGGAAGAAGCGTACAGTGAAAAAATTAAGAAACTGAACGACGATGTAACATTGGATGTCATCACTCACTTTATCAAACAGCTGAAAAAGGACTACTCCGGCTACGCAGAAATCAAAGCTTATCTAACAGAACTTCAGCAAGATATTGTTGAAAACGCTGACATCTTTTTAGAGCAAAGTGCAGAGCAAGGAGAGGTTGCTACAGCATCCTTAGATAAGAAACTTCCACGTCGTTACAAGGTTAACGTTCTAGTAAGCCGTAAAGATGATGAGTTTCCTATTGTCGTTGAAGAGAACCCGAACTATCACAGCTTGTTCGGTTACATTGAAACAGCCACTTTCAAAGGTACCGTTTTTACGGACTTCTCACTGATTCGCCCAGGTAGTCTGCATAAAGCCAATGGCGGCGTACTATTGATGGATGCTCAAAAAGTACTGGAACAACCTTATGTTTGGGATGGATTGAAGCGTGCACTGCGAGCTCGCAAACTAAGCTTTACCTCGCTGGAGAAAGAGGTCACGTTAACAGGTGCGGTTTCGCTAGACCCTGAAGCCATCCCATTGGACGTTAAGATTATCCTGTTTGGGGATTACCGAACCTATCAACTTCTTCAACATTACGATCCGGAGTTTAGCGAACTGTTCCGCGTAACGGCTGACTTCGAAGATGAAATGACCCGTAGCCCGCAGTCCGAACTGCAATATGCGCGTTTTATTTCCAGTGTCGTCAACGATAACAATATGCTCCATTGTGATAAGAAGGCCATCGCTCGGATTATCGAGCATAGCTCTCGATTGTCAGGCGATCAGACCAAGCTTTCATTGCACTCAGCTAACATTGCTAACCTGATCCGAGAGTCAAACTACGTTGCTCGTCAGGCTAACTCGAACATGATTCGTTCTAGCCATGTTGAAGAGGCGCTAGCCAATCAGGAGATGCGAGTCAGTCGTCTCAAAGACAGTGTGATGGAAGGTTTCATCAACGGAACTACCCTGATTCAAACTGAAGGAGAAGCCATCGGTCAGGTCAACGCGCTATCTGTTTTGAGCACCAGTGAGTACATGTTTGGTGCCCCAAACCGTATTACAGCGACAACTTGTTATGGTGGCGGTGAAGTGATCGACATTGAGCGTAGTGTTGATTTAGGTGGCAGCATTCACTCAAAAGGTGTGATGATCTTAACCGCTTACCTCTCTTCAGTATTTGGTAAAACGGCCAAAGTGCCTTTAACTACGACAATCACGTTTGAGCAGTCCTACGGTGGTGTCGATGGTGATAGCGCAAGTATGGCGGAGTTTTGTGCGGTAGTGTCGGCCTTTTCTAAACAAGCTAACCGTCAAGATATTGCAATTACAGGCTCGATGAACCAGTTTGGTGAAGCACAGCCTATCGGTGGTGTTAACGAGAAAATTGAAGGCTTCTTCGATGTGTGTACGATTAAAGGTCGCAGTGAAAATCAAGGCGTGATCATACCAAGAGCCAACATGCACAACCTCATGCTACGCCCTGATGTTGTGAAGGCGGTTGAACGAGGCGAGTTTCAAATCTGGGCGATTGACCATGTGACTGAAGCTATCGAATTATTCATGGGTAAACCTGCGGGTGAGCCAAGTGATGAGGGCAGTTACCCAATTGATACGGTATTTGGGATTGCTCAAGCCAAGCTCAATGCATTAAGGAAATAACCAAAAAAGGGCTTTCATATGAAAGCCCTTTTTAATTTTATAGCTCTACCAGTTCATTACCAGAGGTTTGGCTTTTCCCAAAGGCATCAATATTGCCTAGGGTAGTGTCCGCTATGTTGCCGAGCGCTTCATCAGTCAGGAAAGCTTGGTGACCAGTGAAGAGAACATTGTGACATGCAGACAAGCGACGGAATACATCATCGACAATGACGTCATTAGACTTATCTCGGAAAAAGAGCTCTTTCTCATTCTCATAGACATCCAGCCCAAGAGCGCCGATTCGCCCTGTTTTTAAGGCTTCAATGGCAGCGGCAGCATCCAACAATCCGCCACGGCTTGTGTTGATGAGCATGACGCCATCTTTCATCTTACTGAAGGCTTTTTTATCTAGGAGGTGGTAGTTTTCTTCAGACATCGGACAGTGCAGCGTGATGATGTCACTTTTTTTGAATAATTCTTCTTTTGAGCAGTAGCTTGCTCCCAGCTCGATGGCCAGAGGGTTCTCAAATGGGTCAAAGCAAAGGATGTTCATGCCTAGACCTTTGAGGATGCGCATAGTGGCGATGCCGATCTTACCTGTGCCGATAACACCCACGGTCTTACCGTGAAAGTTAAAGCCAACTAAACCATCTAAGGAGAAGTTTGCATCTCGGGTACGCTGATAAGCTTTATGGAAACGGCGGTTCAGGCTCATCATTAAGCCAACAGTATGCTCTGCGACAGATTCTGGTGAGTAAGCGGGAACACGAACCACCTGAAGACCAAGGCGCTTTGCTGCATCTAAATCAACGCGATCAAAACCAGCACAACGCATTGCAATCAGTTTTACACCTTGCTCTGCAAGTGCTTCTAACACGGGCGCAGATAAGTCGTCATTTACAAACGCGCAAACCACCTGGCAGTCATGGGCCATTTTGGCGGTCTTTTTGGTTAACTGGAATTCATGGAAATGCAGTTCAAATCCATACTGTTTGTTTACTTTAGCGAAGGATGCTTCGTCATAAGACTTAGCACTGAACACAGCGACATCTAACATAATAGACCTCTCTCAAAATATTACGGGAGGAAATAGAACGGCTTCTATTGAACCGTGATTCAAGAAAAAATTAAACCACAAATTTGCTATGGAAAATTAAACACTTATATTCCTCAGCCGTTTACAGTGACTTTTTTATTATTAATAAAGTGGCTCGCAAAAATCGCTCAATTTTCATCTCAAGATCACTTTTTAACTGCTAAAGTGGTATTTATAAATTAAATAGCTCTTAGCTTATTAATCATCGACTTAGGTGGAGGTGAGGCTAAGGGCTGAAGGAATTTTGTTCTCTGGCTAGGAAATATGGATATGATTAAACAAAAGCTTTCTGAAGTGTCCATAGCAGCACGAGCGTGGTCTATATTAGGCTTGTTTGCTATTGGTTTATTTGCGAATACTCTCCTCAACATTGCCCAGTCCCGCGAGCACATGCGCGAAAACTATGAGCGAGGTGTGTCAACTCTGGTGGAGTCTGCTTCAGGTGTTGCGAAGCACTATTACCAGCTCTATCAATCGGGTCAAATCTCAGAAAGCGAAGCTCAAGGTCGAGCGCTACAAACCATTTCCGCCATGCGATTTGATGGTGACAACTACATCTTTGTCGGTGATTCTGATGGCGTGCAGTTAGCCAGCGGTGTGCTCTCTTTGCTTGGCAAAAATATCCTTGGGTTAAAAGACAGCGAAGGTAAATTCTTCGTTCAGGAGCTCTATCAGGTTGCCAGAAATGGCGGTGGTTTCGTCGACTACAGCTGGAAGAATCCGGATAGCGAGAAAATGGACCCTAAAACCAGCTATGCGCTAATGTTTCAGCCATGGGGTTGGATGATTGGCTCTGGCATGAATATGGTCGCTCTTCAGACTGACATGTATCGTTCTGAAGTCGCATCTGCGAGTTACGCGATTGGTATTCTTGCTGTCCTTTCTATCACGATTGGCTTCTTCATCAAGACGATCACATCTCCTATCAAGCGCACCGTCAGTGCTATGCAGACCCTCTCTAAAGGAGAAGGTGATCTGACCCAGAGGCTACCTGAAGAAGGCAGTAAAGAGCTGGTATTGCTGGCTCGCTATTTCAACCAGTTTGTTGCTTCCGTGCAGGGAATCATGCTCAGCATCAGTGATGCGGGTAGCCAAGTGTCTAGTGCGGCCAATCAGTTGTCTAACTCCGTCCATCACATCGACGATAGTCTTAATCAGCAGCAAAGCGATGTGGACATGCTTGCGACGGCAATGACTGAAATGCTCGCGACGGTTGAAGAGGTCGCAGCTCGCACTGTAGAAGCGAATGATGCCAGTCGCTTAGCGGCTGAAGAAGCCAATCGCAGCCACATCATCATTGATAAAAACGTTCAAGAAGCTAACGAGCTTGCAGCGCAAATTCAATCTGCCAGTCAGGTCGTTCAAAAACTCGCCTCAGATGCTCGTAACGTTGACACAGTTCTTGAAGTGATTCGTGGCGTTGCCGAGCAAACGAACTTACTCGCTCTTAATGCGGCAATCGAAGCTGCTAGGGCAGGTGAACAAGGCCGCGGCTTTGCAGTGGTGGCCGATGAAGTAAGAAGCCTTTCTCTGCGTACGCACGAGTCTACTTTAGAGATTCAGAACATTGTTGAGAAACTACAGGTCGGCGCTGAAAACGTGGTGAAAGTCATGGACCAAGGCACCGCTAAAGCCACCAATGCATCAGAGCTCTCAAGTCAGGCTGGTGAGGCTCTGAACAAGATTAACAAAGAAGTGCACACCATTGAGGAAATGAATCAGCACATCGCCACGGCAGCAGAAGAGCAAACCGTGACGGTGAATGATATTAACCGCAATGTCGTGAGCCTGAGTGACATGGCATCTACGGTGTCTGGAGAGTCGACTCAGATGGCTAGCTCTAGTAAGGAACTTGGGCGAGTCTCTGATGACTTAATGGCAATGATTAATCGCTTCAAACTGGCTTAGCTTGAGGCATCAGGGTGATATGGTAGAATCGCGACAAATTTTTTAATCGTGAACATTGAATGCGACATCTGAAAACTGCTATTCACCCTGATATCAGCCACCTCGATGACAAAACTGTCTTCCAACGTAATGCTGCAAGAGCCATTGTTATTGATGGTGAAGACATCCTTTTGCTGTATACCGAGCGGTACCATGATTACACCATCCCAGGTGGTGGTATTGATGATGGCGAGGACATTATCGCAGGTATGGTACGAGAGCTTCAGGAAGAAACTGGTGCGCAAAACATTCACAATATCAAGCCATATGGTATCTACGAAGAGTTTCGCCCTTGGTACAAAGACGATGCTGATGTGATGCACATGCACTCTTATTGCTACACCTGTAAAGTGGATCGTGAATTAGGTGAAACCGCGTACGAAGATTATGAAATCAAAAACGGTATGAAGGCCGTATGGATGAACATCCATCAAGCGATTGCTCACAACGAAAAGACCATTGCAGAGAGCCCGAAGAAAGGCATGAGTATCGAGCGTGAGACGTTTTTGCTACATATGATTGCTAAAGAAATGCTCTAAATCAAAGCCCGTATCTTGCGGGCTTTATCCTTTTATCAATTGGATCAAATTATCTTTGCTATCAAAATGGACGCTGTATTCATGGCGAAGGTTAATGAGTGAGCGCGCTCTTGCCAATTCCATATGTTCATGAGCTAGACCCAACAACTCGTCACCCTCCATATCACTGTCTGGAGAATAACTCGCTCCGCCAATTTGCAACGTAATAGGTAATTCTGACGAGTTGTCTACGGAGGCAATGAGGCGTTCGCAGATTGCTTTCCCATCTCTGTTTGTGCTGTCTTCCAAGACAAAATGAAAGTTGCCGCACGTCCCCCTGGCAATCAAATCAGATTGACGAATGAGCTCTTGTGCAATGAATGCGAAGCTTTGTAGTAACGTATCGCCAGCTTCATAGCCCAAACGGCGGTTTATCGCCCCCAATCCTTCTAAATGCACGTCTAACACCAGCACGCTGGTTTTGTGTCGCTTACAACGAGCCAGCATTTTTTCTAGTTCATTAGGAAAGGTGTTGTGATTGTACAGATCGGTTAGCGGATCTTTTACTTCCATTAATGAGGCGTAGCGACGAGAGTCTTCCATCGATTTGGTGTGCAAAAATTGGAGTAAGATAGACAAATCCAACTGCAAGCGAAGCTCAAGTGAACGAGAACTCTCTAAGGAGCGGCAGCGGCTAGCCAGATTATCGATGATACATCGATGTAATACATGGCTCACAATGGAGTAGTACTCATGCACCTCTTCATATTTGGCAATGCCAAGAATGTGTTGTGCGAGCCCTTCAATATACCCCTCTTCTAAATCTTGAGTCAGCAGCGTATCGAGATAAGCATCTAAGGACTGGTGAATATGGAAGTGGCCAAGTATTTGGCTAACCACGTCAGAGTGTTCAAAATGCTGAAGGAGTTGAGTGTAGACCGCCGTTTTAATCTCTTCTCGGCTTTCTTTGGTGAGTGAACTTTGCCATGCCTGACTATCGCCATATGACAAGGAAAGCGCGTCCAAGCGCTGGTGTAGTTCAAACGGTCCAAACTTAAACAGGTCACTAATCTGTGGCATAGCGCATCCTTGACGTGAACTCTTCGATAGGTTTTTAGCGAACACCTATACTTATTCAAGTAATTGAATTATTAATGTTAATTAATAGTATAGTAATGAAAGAATAGCGAATTCAGCTGAGGAAACAGGGAATGACCAAAATGCGCAACGTCCTTTTAGGTGCCGTGATCGCGAGCATTAGCTCGTTCGGTTACGCCAAAGTTATCGAAACGACCAGTTTGGTCGGTTTTGGTGAGGCTAAATACCCAAACAACTTTACTCATTTTGATTACGTAAACCCAGATGCCCCAAAGTTTGGCAAAATTACTTATGGTCGGGTCGGGACGTACGATAACTTTAACCGATTTGCCTCCAGAGGTGTCGCCGCTGCTGCAACAGGGGAGTTGTATGACACGCTCATGTTTTCTCCCAGTGATGAAATCGATGCTTACTACCCTCTGATCGCAGAGAGAGTGAGATATTCGGACGACTATACCTGGCTTGAAATGGACATTAATCCTAAGGCACGTTTTCACGATGGTGAGCCAATAACTGCGCACGATGTGGCTTTCACGTTCGATAAATTCATGACGGAAGGTGTACCGCAGTATCGCGTTTACTACAAAGATATTAAGTCGGTAACGGCCAAGGACGATCTGACGGTCCGCATTGAAATGGCAACACCTAATCGCGAAAAGATGTTCAGCTTTGCTCAATCTACCCGTGTGTTGCCGGAACACTTTTGGAAAGACAAGAAATTTTCAGAACCTCTTTCTACGCCTCCAGTTGGCAGCTCAGCGTATAAAATTGCCGATTATAAATCTGGCCAGAGCGTGACTTATTCATTGGTTGATGACTATTGGGCGAAAGATCTACCGGTAAACGTCGGTCGTAATAATTTCAAGGAAGTGCAATACGACTACTACCGGGATGACACTGTAATGTTGGAAGCTTTCAAAGCAGGTGAATTTGATTTTCGTTTGGAAACCTCGGCGAAGTTCTGGGCAAATTCGTACACGGGTGTGAACTTTGATAAAGGTTACATCACCAAACAGGAAATCCCTCATCAAAAACCAGAAAACACACAAGCTTTTGTATTCAATACGCAAAGTGATGTATTTAAAGATGCCAGAGTCCGTGAGGCGCTGACCTATGCGATGGACTTTGAGTGGATGAACAAGAATATGTTCTACGGTCAGTACACTCGAACACGTAGTTACTTCCAGAATACCGACTATGAAGCGAAGGGCGTACCGAGCGCTCAGGAGTTGAAGGTTTTAGAGCCGTTTAAAGACGAGATTCCACCTCGTGTGTTTACAGAAGAGTTTCAGCCTCCGGTTACCGATGGTTCGGGGCGTATTCGTGCCCAGATGCGTACAGCGTTTAAGCTGCTAAAAGAAGCAGGTTGGGAGCTGAAAAACAAAGTACTAACCAATACCAAAACAGGTGAACCGTTTAGCTTTGAGCTATTGATCTATAGCCCGACTGCGGAGCGTATTGCGATTCCAGTACAGAAAAATATGAAGCGTATGGGCATCGATATGAAGATCCGCTCAGTTGATACCACACAGTACATTAAGCGACTTCGTGATCGCGACTTTGACATGGTCTCTTCAGCCTACTCTGCGAACCCATATCCAAGCCCGAACTTAATGATTGTCTGGAACTCCAACTACATTGACTCGACCTACAACACGGCGGGTGTTATTGATCCAGTCGTTGATAGTCTAACGATGGAAATCTCCAAGAAACAGCAAGACCCAGATGCATTGCTTTCTTTAGGGCGTGCTCTCGATCGCGTGTTGCAGTGGAACTTTTACATCATTCCACAATGGCACGTGAGTGAATATCGTGTAGCGATGTGGGACAAATTTGAGCGTCCGGAAAATATGCCTAGATATGACTTAGGTATTGATACTTGGTGGATATCAAAGGATAAAGCCGCCAAGTTGCCTGAAAAACGACGTTAACAGAGGGATAGATGGCAGCCTATATATTTCGTCGCTTACTCTTGGTGATCCCCACGCTGTGGGCGATCATCACCATCAATTTCTTCATTATTCAGGTAGCACCGGGAGGGCCGGTTGAGCAGGCTATTGCGCAGCTAGAAGGGCATAGCTCTGGCATTATGGAACGTTTTGCTGGGGGCGGCAGTGAAGTTGACCTCGATGTAGGAAGTGATGCTAACTCGACTGGCTATAAAGGCTCGCGAGGCTTGGACCCAGAAGTGGTTGAAGAGATAAAAAAGCAGTTTGGTTTTGATAAGCCTCTGCATGTGCGTTACTTCGAAATGCTCAAAAACTACGCTACATTCAACTTTGGTGAAAGCCTGTTCAAAGGCGGTAATGTGATTGATTTGATTATCGAGCGCTTACCCGTCTCTATTTCATTGGGTTTGTGGAGCACGCTGATCATTTACTTGATTTCTATTCCTTTGGGCATCATGAAGGCTATCCACCATGGCTCCCGATTTGATGTTTGGTCAAGCGCTGTAGTGATTGTTGGGTATGCGATCCCCGGTTTCCTGTTCGCCATCATCTTGATTATCTTATTTGCGAGTGGCAATTACTTTAGTTGGTTTCCGCTTCGGGGGCTGGTATCCAGCAACTTTGAGCAGCTCGTTTGGTATGAGCAAATCATCGATTATTTCTGGCATCTGACATTACCGATACTGGCAATGGTTATCGGTGGGTTTGCAACACTGAGTATGCTGACGAAGAACTCTTTTCTCGATGAGATCAATAAACAATACGTTGTAACGGCACGAGCGAAAGGTCTGGATGAAAGAAGTATTCTTTACAAACACGTGTTTCGCAATGCGATGTTGATCATCATTGCTGGTTTCCCTGCGGCGTTCATCAGCATCTTTTTCACCGGCTCCATGCTGATTGAAGTAATGTTCTCACTCGAAGGGATTGGCTTACTCGGGTTTGAGTCAACCATACAGCGAGACTATCCAGTCGTATTTAGTTCCCTTTACATTATGACCTTGCTTGGCCTAATTCTGAGCATAATTTCTGATTTAACATACACCTGGGTTGACCCAAGAATTGATTTTGAGGCGCGTTAATGCTGACGAAAAGAAGACGTAATCCGTTAAATGAAGCGCGCTGGCTTAGGTTTCGAGCAAACAAACGTGGTTACTGGTCACTGTGGATTTTCATGACGCTGTTCGTGTTTAGCTTGTTTGCAGAACTGATAGCCAACGATAAGCCATTGCTAGTGGAGTACGAAGGTGCGTGGTATTACCCGATCACGACTCAATATGCGGAAACTGAGTTTGGTGGGGAATTTGAGACCGAAGCGGATTACACCGATCCGTATGTCATTGAGCTGATTGAAGAGAAAGGATACATCATCTGGCCTTTGATTCGTTTTAGCTACGACACGATCAATTACAACATCTCTGGTTCGGTGCCCTCTGCGCCCGACAACGTTAACCTACTTGGTACCGATGACAAAGGACGGGATGTGCTGGCACGAATCATCTATGGTTTCAGGATCTCTGTTCTGTTTGGTTTTGTACTGACCATTATTTCCAGCGTGATTGGAGTGATTGTTGGGGCTTCACAAGGCTACTACGGTGGCTGGCTTGATTTGTTAGGCCAGCGCTTTATCGAAGTCTGGTCAGGAATGCCGACGCTTTTCTTGTTGATTATTCTGTCCAGTTTCGTCGAACCCAATTTCTGGTGGCTACTCGGTATTATGGTTTTGTTTAGCTGGATGAGCTTAGTTGGGGTCGTCAGGGCAGAGTTTCTGCGTTGCCGTAACTTTGATTATGTGAGAGCAGCGCAGGCAATGGGCGTGAATGACAGCCGTATCATGAGACGCCACATGCTACCCAATGCGATGGTCGCCTCTTTGACCATGATGCCTTTCATTCTTTCCGGCTCGGTAACCACACTGACTTCTCTTGATTTTCTGGGCTTTGGATTACCGGCTGGTTCGCCTTCATTAGGTGAATTATTGGCGCAAGGGAAAGCTAATTTACAAGCTCCATGGCTAGGCTTCTCTGCCTTTTTTGTATTGTCGGTAATGCTGACTCTGCTAGTGTTTGTTGGCGAAGCCGTTCGCGACGCTTTTGACCCTCATCATCAGGGGAGATAACTATGACCAAACCAGTATTAACAATAGGCGGTCTATCAGTAGGGTTTGGCCGTGGAAAAGATGTCGAACAAGTGACTAATCAGGTTTCATTGTCTATCAACAAAGGCGAAACGCTTGCACTGGTTGGAGAGAGTGGCTCAGGCAAGTCTGTCACCGCAAATTCAGTGTTGAAGCTACTTCCTAAGGGCTCATCCCATTATTTGCAAGGTAGTATCAATTTTGATGGTATCGATATGCTGAGCTGCTCGGAGAGGCAACTACGGGGTATTCGCGGTGGCCGGATCGGAATGATCTTTCAAGAGCCGATGGTGTCTCTTAACCCTTTACACAAAGTTGGAAAGCAACTGGTTGAAACGCTGTCCATTCATCGCGGTGTGCGACAGAAAAAAGCGGAGACCTTAGCGATTGAGTGGCTAGGTAAAGTGGGTATCCGTAATCCGGATGTGAAGATTAATGCGTACCCCCATGAGTTGTCGGGCGGCGAAAGGCAGCGAGTGATGATAGCCATGGCCTTGATTAACGAGCCTGAGCTTCTAATTGCTGATGAGCCAACAACAGCACTGGATGTGTCCGTGCAGGCGCAAATTTTGGATCTCTTGAAAGACCTTCAGCAAGAACTGGGCATGGCAATGCTGTTTATCACCCATGATCTCAGTATTGTGCGTCGAATCGCGGATAGAGTTGCGGTGATGCAAAATGGAGAATTAGTCGAAGAGGCGGATTGTCGTTCTCTCTTCTCCGAGCCTAAGCACCCATACACGCAGAAACTCATTAACTCTGATCCTAGAGGCTTGCCAGTCGAAACTCCGGTTGATTCTAGCAGCCTCTTGTCAGTCGATAATCTTAGAGTCTGGTTTCCTATAACGGGAGGCTTATTTAAGCGTGTTGTCTCTCATATTAAAGCTGTTACGGATATGAAATTTGACCTAAAGCGAGGGCACTCGATAGGGCTGGTGGGCGAAAGCGGCTCCGGTAAGTCAACAACGGGTATGGCCATCTTACGCCTTGTGCACTCCGAGGGTTCAATCTTTTACCAGCAGCAGGAGCTGCAAGGCTTAGATCGAAAGCGCATGCTGCCGTATCGAAGTAAAATGCAGGTGGTGTTTCAAGACCCATTTTCTGCACTTAACCCGCGGATGTCTGTCGCACAGGTAATTGGAGAAGGGCTACGTGTTCATCACGAATACGACGATGCCACTGTAGATAAGATGATCTGCGAGGTTATGGAGGAAGTGGATCTCGATCCTGAAACTCGCCACCGTTATCCAAATGAATTCTCTGGCGGGCAGCGTCAACGTATTGCGATAGCCAGAGCGTTGATTCTTAAGCCTGAGTTTATTCTACTTGATGAGCCCACATCATCTCTGGATCGCACAGTTCAGGCTCAAGTCTTGGATTTGCTGAAATCGCTACAGGAAAAGTATCAGCTGACATATTTGTTTATCAGCCATGACTTGAATGTCGTCAAATCGTTATGTCACTACACCATTGTCATGAAGCAAGGCGGGATTGTTGAGCAGGGCGAGACGGCTTTGTTATTTAAGCAACCAGAACAGTCCTATACCAAAGAGTTGGTCGAGCTTTCGAGTTTTTAGACGCTGAGAAACACAAAGGCTGCAAACTGCAGCCTTTGATTTTTTGTTTAGATATTTTTTAGTCTGTGAGCCCAGATCTTTTCAAACTCTTTGCTAATGTCGATTTCACTTAAATGTGCCACGTGAAAATCGATAAGTTCGAGCTCAAAGGATGGTGTGGTGTAGACCGAGCCATTATCAATCGCGTTGACCATGCGATCCGCCATAGCGGCTGGCCCAGCCTGCCTAAATGCAGCTAATTCTGCTTGTTTGTTCAATCGAATCTCACTAACGGCCGCTTCATATTCAGAATGTGTAAAGCCTACCGCTAACGCTGTTTTGACTTCTTGATCAACAATCTGTTTTATAGCTTGCTGTTCACCATCAGGAATCTTTGAAACCAACACTTGAGATAAGAGTTTCTGGTTAAACAAGATTTCATTCTTAACAGAAACGGTTGCCGAAGAGTGGGCATTAACCAATGCAGACTCAATACGATGCTCTAGGATCTGATTGGCAATAGTGGCGAGCAATACGTCTTTTCGCATCAATTTGCTATCGACATCGTCCGACACAGGCGATAGCGCACTGAGTGAAACACTATGTTCCCCTTGAATACCTGAAATTCCTTTGTTACGCATACTTAGAGTAGGCAGCTGAGTTTTAGTCGGAGGTGTTGGGTTATGCCATTGAGAAAACGCCTTCTGCACCTTATTGTGCAGCGTACGAGCTTTGAAGTTCCCTACGATAACAAAAGTCATGTTTGTTGGTACATAATACTGGGAAAAGTAGTGCTCTAGATCTTCCGACTGCACTTGGCTGGCTGATGCTTCGTTTACTGACGAAGTACCTTTACCCAGCTCTAAAGCGTCACGCTGCTTCTGGCTGACGACAGTGGGGTAATCGGTCAGATTTGGTGACTGATTCCAAGCTTGCTGCACAAAGGTCTGCTGCGAGAAGCTTGCCTCGATGAACTCCAATGCACCTTCTAATGACTGTTGATTGTTGCCTGTTGTGCTTAGACTGTAGACGGTTTGCTGGTAATCCGTCGTTGCTGACCACTTTGAATCGCCAATTATTTGATTCGCGACAACACGAGAGACCGGAAGATGCGAAGGCTCCTGAGCAACACCAGCTCCAACTCTAAGGCGCAGCTCTAATGCTTGTTGCTTGTTAGGCGTAGCAACTAAAACCAAGCGCATGCCATTTTCTAGAACCGAAGCCTCAATATTACGAGGCATCGTAATATCGGTATGTTCGAACCAAAGGGGAGAGGTTGGTTTTGCGATAACAGGCAAGGCAGTGATAGCAGTAAAAACAGCTGTCAACGTTATTGTTAAAGCGCGGTTATAGATAGACACAGCAAACTCCTGAAGAAAATCTTAAGTGTTTCCCTGTTCATCAATCGACCTGTCTGAGACAACTTAGCGGCGAAATTGAGCGAAAATCGTATCCATGATTGAGAAAGGATGGCCTTTCCTCGCATCGCTGGTTTGTTACAACCAGAGTTGAACGTATTCATTTATAAAATGTGGCGGGATTTTGTACAACTTAACTTGATTAGTCAAACTGTATTCGATTTTGAGTAGACTATGTCTCGTTCTTGAAACAGGTTAGCAGTCTGTTTGTTGGCAATAGATTACGTTACGTCCATTCTCTTTTGCTTTGTAAAGAAGCACATCAGCTTGTTTTAAGGATTGAGATAAAGTGCCAACCACCAGATGTAAGCCGCCCGATATCGTTACGTTCGGAGCTTGGGTGAATTGTGATACATCGGTACGGACTCTGTCCATCACTAGCTTGGCATCTTGAAGTGACGTTGTGTTGATTAGCACGACAAACTCCTCTCCACCGATACGAAAAGCGTAATCGGCAACGCGAATACGAGATTTAATGATGGCAGCAACACGTTTGATGACTTGGTCGCCTACATCGTGACCGTACTTGTCATTCACGGCTTTGAAATGATCAATGTCGAATATGCCAATAAAGTAGCCTTTACTGGCTAAGCTTTGTTGCTCTACTTTCTGCAGATAGTGGCGGTTATGTAAACCAGAAAGTTGGTCGGTGTAGGTGATTTTATTTAACTCACGGCGCTCTTGCCTGAGTTTATAAAGATAGTAGGATGCCCCAATGCTGATGCACAAAAGTGCCAAGATCAGATAAAGATATTTTGGAATAAACTCGTCTCTAGGAACCACTTTTAGAAGGAAATAAGGCTTACCACTGAAAAAACCGATGTCTCTATAAACAAAATAATTGTCGCCTTGTTCGAGTATGCCTTCCGAACGCTGACTGCGATTCAAATCATTCCAGATTTTCGAGTAAACATCGGGCAAATACTGATAACTGCTGATAGCGGGATGTGAGCTTGAATAAATAAAACCATCGTCATCCATCAGCAATATATTGTCGCGACTTGTGTTATTAAATTCACTCATATCCACGTCCAAGACAAGGTAGCCAAGGTGTTGGAATCCTTGATACACAGGCGCGATCTCAGTAAACAAGCCTAAGTCGGGTTGATAGAGTATTTGGTGCGCTTCCTGGTTCAGGCTACTGGCGTAAAAAGAGTTATAAGAATCAATGAGATTCTTGTATCGATAATGACGAGAAGGGGTTTTGCTGACTATCTCAATACTGGTAATCAAGTTCTGATTTTCCAGTAAATGCTGAGTAAGATCATTAAACAGGTCGGGATGCGTGAAGTACTGCTGAGCAATATGGGTTTTGCTGAGAGCGGTATAACTGCTGATTTGCTGTTTACGCAAATTCAGTGTCTCGTCAATGGCTTTTAGCTGGAACGAGATGTCTTTCTTTTTGGCGTCTTTGATGAAGCTTAGAGGCGTGTTAACAATGAAAACAGCAACAAGCATGAGTGCCAAACAACGCAGTTCTATATTGGCGGACGAGCTGAGAGGCCTGCTGTAATGTAAAAACATTTCCTATGTTTATCTTGCTTATATAGTCATCAAGAACTCAAATGTTATGGAGCATTGTCACAAAAGTCTATTAAGACGGATGAAACTTTTGTGACAACACACCACTAAGCGAGCTGAATCAAACGAGTGTGTACTGACTGGCACTGGCGATAGAGAGCGGTTTAGAGAACCAGTAGCCTTGAAGGAAAGACGCGCCCATGTCTGTGAAACGTTTTTGCATTTCAGCACTTTCAATGCCTTCAACAACAATATCCACGTTATGAGCTTGGCAAAGACGGGTGATGAAAGAAAGGTATTCCAAGGTTGCTGGGTTGTCCAAACAGCGCCACGCCATCGACTTGTCCACCTTAATTTGGTTAAGGGGTAAATCAAAAAAGCTGTTTAATGAACTGTAACCAGAACCGAAGTCGTCCAGAGAAAGCAGAAAACCATAGTCACTTAGGCGACTTAACTGGGAAATGGCGCTTTTGTTGCCATCGAGAATAATGGTTTCGGTTAACTCCAATACGATGTTTTTAGTATCAATGCCAAGATGGTCCGCTAACCGCTTTAGTCGGTCAGGAAATTGATGATTCAGCAACTGAAGCACGGAAACATTAACGTTCACCCTGATATTCGTGCCATGAGTCTCTAGGTATCGTTTTATGAACTGACAAGCCTTTGAGAAAACCAAATAGCCGAGTTCAACGATCAATCCCTTTTTCTCGGCCACTTCAATGAATTCGTCAGGATAGATCTCGCCGATTTCATCACTACGCCAGCGTACCAGTGCTTCGAAACTGGCGACTCGATTTTTCTTGGCACAGATGATTGGCTGGAACTTAACGGTCAAGGTCTCATTGTGGATCGCGTTGGCTAACTCGCGTTCGATGTAAAAATGTCGATCAACTTTGCTTTTGGTTTCGTTGCAGTAGACACCGACTCTGTTGTGCCGTTTTTCTCCAGCGAATTGACAGGTGCGCGCTGCGACTTTAATCACTTCCTCGGCGGCAAGGCCAATATCGAAACTAGGGAAGATGCCAATACTGATATCCGTTCCATACATGTAGCCATTTGCCTGCACAGATTCTTGATAAGTTTGGGATATACGCTCGCCAAGCGTCATCAATTCGTCGGCTGAATACTGGCCTCTGACGAGAATGGCAAAGTCATCAGAGCGCACACGGTAGATATCAATAAAGTCGTCGGTGAATGAGTTTAACGCTGTGATAAGGTGCGACATCACGTCACGTAAGATATGAGGTCCGTACGCGCTTAGATAGGAGCGAATGTCACCAATCTGAATGTAGATCAGAGAGTGCTGACCGGGAAGTTGGTCGACTAAGCCATCGATATCAATAATCAGTTTCTGGCCATTCGACAAACCAGAAGCGTTATCTCTAAATGCGGCTTGCTGGACATAGGTTTCCATCAACTTGCGATCGGATATATCACGATGGCACCCAATCATGAAGCGGGTTCCGTTGATGGTTTTTGTGACTGCCGTTCCTTCAATCCAGACGTATTGGCCTGTTTTGTTTTTTACCCTGTACTGGGTAGAGATTTTTTGGTCGTCTTTTTCGATGTGCGCATCCACTTCACCTTTGAGCATCGCTTTATCCAGAGGGTGGACCAAAGATAGCCATGCATCCAGATGACATTGACCAGAGGCAATATCGTAGTTTTCATAAAATGTGGGGTTATAAAAGAAGATGCGATCATCGTCTGTCATATAGAAAATCCCATCGTTAAACACATCAAACATGTGCTTAAAATGGTTATCCATAAGCTCATCTAGCTCGGCACCACTCAGTGCGATGGAGCTATTTCCCTGTGATTCTTCACCTGCATAGCGACTTTTCGAGACCGACGAAGCGTTCGATTGCGGCGGTATATTCTTGATTATCTGTGACATTTAATTCGACGTACCTAATCCAACACGCGGTAAGCCTTCCATGAGCTTTATTTTTTGAATTTATAAATATCTTCCGTGTAACGTATATTTGTAACATGAAATATTTATTAAGCTCCAGCAGTGAACCAAGTATGAGACAGTAAATGTGAGCTTTTATTGACGTGTGTTCATATTTTGAACTGAAATATCCTTTTTGCTCTCACTAGATGAGAGAAATGAGATCTTCCTCGTTAATGTGGTGAATAAAAATCCACAAAAATATTTTTATTGTGAATTCTTTGAGGTGGTTGGTGACTCGTTTTATGAGTGGTGACAGTTTGCTCAGTTTTTGTGCGCAATGTCGCGCAACCTATTTTGGTGTTAAATGTCATTTTCTTATATATTTATCAACGTTTTAATATCGACTAATTTTGACAAAACTCTGATAAATCTGACGTTTTAATCAGCTTTCTCTTTCTATACCCTAGCGGCCAATTTATCCAAAATAGCGCAGTTGGAATAATGCTCGGCCAAATTCAAAATGTCAGTCAGGCGGGTGTGCTGATCGCAGACGATTCTCCTTTGGTGGTTGCTAACCTGAAGATTTTGCTAAGAGAGTCTGGCTTCAGTGACCGTTTAATATTTACGGCCAAAGATATTCGTTCGGTATACAAAAACCTGCGAGAGATTTCTATTGATCTGTTCATTTGCGATTATAAATTCGGTAAGGAACTGAATGGAAAACAGATCTTAGAAGAGTGCCGCCATTACGGCCTTATTCGCCCACAATGCGCTGTGGTTATGTTAACCAGTGAAACGACCGGTGAGGTTGTTCGTTCAATACTGGAAGCGGAACCGGATGAGTACGTCCTTAAGCCGTATTCGCTGTATGAGTTTAAAAAGCGGGTGTTGCGCGTCTATAAACGTAAACAAACGCTATCCTCGCTACTAAAACAACTTAAGAATGCAAGCTACCAAGAGGTGGCGGAGTCATTCATAGTGGCGCTGGAATCCTACCCAGAGTACACGGCCCATATACTGCGTCTTCAAGGCGAAACGTATTTAGACAGGCGATTCCTTGAGCAAGCGATAGATCATTACGAATTATGTTCGACCCAACGCAGCAGCCATTGGGCCATTGTCGGTAAGGCATCGGCTTTACTCCAAATGGGTAAAGCGAAGCAAGCGCATTCATTGCTAGAGCGTTGGATTGAAGAATCGGACAAAGTCCCGTCAAGTGTCTCTGACATGTTAGCGCTAACTAGTTTCGTGCATAGGAATAACGCGAGTGCTAAGAATGCACTGACTGATGCTATTAAATTCTCGAAAGGCAGTGCTCCGCGCTTGCTTGCCTATATTCGAGTCTGCGAGATGGAAGAAAACTATGATGGCGCTTTGAGTGGATTTGCACTTTATCGCCATCAAATTGCCAACACCCATCGCAATACGGTCGCGAATGCTATTCATTTTATGCGACTGAAACTGGTCGCGGCATCTGCTCAAGGCAAGTCTATTTCCATGGCCGCGCACAAAGAGTTACACAATCTGATGAAAGCTGATTTAGCAGAAAGTGAGATACTGGCACTAACGCTTGTGGACGTTCATATCGAATTGCATGACGAAAACTATAAAATTGCGCGTATCAAGCTGGCCAATTTGTTAAAGAACTATCAACAACTGCCTTTGTCCCAATTGCACTACCTCTTGTACCTTCTTTTTGTAACGGACAATTATCACTGGTTTGATCAAGTGGCTGGCTTTGCTCGTTCCCACGCTGACTACAGCAAAATATCACTGTCGGCCTGTTCAATGCAGATGCAATTAGAGCGTCAGATAGAACAGGGAATGAGGCGAAAATCTGCGTTAGTTAGATTACTAGCCCAAGTGGACGAGTACGCGCTTCATTCGGTTGAAAAGGCGGTTGCGCTTGGCTTAGAAGTGTTGAAATCTCGTCAGCAGTGCGCGTTGGTGGCAAACAAAATGCTATTTCTTCTCAATCGTGAAATTCCCAAAGCCATCAATCCAGCTGAAATCAGAAAGGCCATATTCGATTGTGAGGCGGCGATTACTTGCACATCCAGTCTTAGAAAAACCGAACGAATAGAAGCCCAGAAAAGCCTAAACTCGGTCAAACTCAAGTTTAACCGTGCATTAACTGCTGTATAGAGTTGACGAATGAGACCACCACTTGATCTTAACTTGTTGAAAGTTCTGGTACTGATTGACAAGCATCGCCACTTAAAACCGGTTGCCAAAGAGTTAGGCAAAACGGAAAGTGCAGTAAGTAAATATCTGGCTAAGCTGCGAGAGCAGTTAGATGACCCACTTTTTGTGCGCGGTACACATGAATTTGAGCCAACAGAGTATACGGTTGCTTTAATGCCCAAAGTGACTGCGGGGCTGAGAGTCATCGAAGATGCCATTGTAGGTGACACGTTTGACCCACTGACTTACGACAAAGAAATCTCCGTGGCGATCCCAAACTTGGCGCAATATCTGGTTGGCAAGTCACTCCTAGTCGATCTTATGAAAACCTTTCCCAACGCTAAAATCACCCTGACCAGCTGGTCTGATACGTCCGCAGAACAAATCATGGATAATCAGCTAGATATCGGTGTCCAGTATTTCAATCCAGAGATGAGTAAGGCGATATATCAGCATCAGTTAGGCCGATACAAAGGAGGGATTGTCACGACTGAAGAGCATGCCTCTCTCTCATTAGAGGAAAAATTGGCGATGCCCTTCGTTTTTATGCAGATGAAAGGGTGGCAGGAGAAAAAGACGGTAATCAAAATGGCGCTCGAAGAGAGTGGAGTCTACGTCAACAAGATCGCTACGGTAGACAATGTCCTGTGCTTGTTTGAGCTGATGAAAGAGCTCAATTGCGCGACGTTATTGCCTGCAATTAAGCACCTCAATCGCCCTGGGTTTACTATGTGTGTATTGCCAGATGAACTGCAAATGACGCAACCACCTGCCATTGTGGCTTACTATAAGCTCTCTAACCAAGGTAACCCGCTTCACGAACTGCTCATCAGCAAGCTCAAATATTACCTTTTTGACTGAGGAGTTGATGCTCTTTCATCTGTATTAGATCAAACATGGTATCTACTTCATATTTGCTCAATATGCGTGATTTGTATGTGCTGATCGTTTTTGCGCTAAGAGACAACAATTCTGAAATTCGTTTGTTGCTATAGCCTTGAAGCAAATAGTTGAGCACAGTTGTTTCACGGCTTGAAAGGCAGACCGAGGGCTTACTGGGAGCACTGTATTTGAATGCTGAACCGCCTTGGCTGATTGCCAAAATGGCTTCTTTAATGACTTTTGAAGATTCCAACTTGGACAGATACCCATCTGCTCCTAACTTAAAAGCAGCTTGTGAAAACATGGTGTGCTTACTGCCGGAGAAAAACAAAACCTTGCCGCTATAGCCATGAGCTTTTATGCGTTTGATGAACTCAAAGCCGTCTGAAGCTTCCAAGTTTATTTCTAGGATAATTAAATTAATCTCGTGATCGCGGATTAATGCTAGAGCGGAAGTGGTGGAGCCCGATTGAAAGACTTGTGCATGCTCGATGACGCTGATGACGAGATGTTCAATGGAATCTCGCATTAAAGGTTGGCTATCGATAACGAGAACTTTAGAGGATGGCATGATGATAAACTTCTTGGTAGCAGGGTGTCGTTATTGGGACACACATATCATTGTTTCAAGTGGGGACAATGTAAGTCAAATTAGAAGGAAAGAGTGGAAAACCGGACTTTCCAAAATGGAAAGTCGTAGATTTAGCAAGAGAGTGGGTTACATACCGTTGTCGAAATAATCTTTAATGATGCTATCGATCTCACCTCGTTGCTGTAGTTTCATTAAGGTTTTATTGAAGTTCTGGACGAAGTCTTCCTTAAAGGGGTATTTATCTGGCTCACGATTAGTGAATCCTAGGTAGCCTTTTTCTGCGCTGACTACTGCTCCTAAGGTCAACTTCCAATCTTTAGGTAGCAAACCCTCTTTGGTCATTCTTTTCATTTCCCACAAAATAGATAGTCGGTCGTTCATGTAACAATCTATTTTCTTTTCATGAAGGTTAAGTAGGTTTGGACGGTTTCCTTTGGCTTCGAGCAACGTGATTTTTCCAACCTTTACCGCGTCCCAGAACTGAGTTCCCCCAAGAGCAAATGCTTCGTTGACGCCGACAGTCAATCCTAGGTAATCACCTGGCCAATTGTTAAGAGAGCGCTCTTTGACACTGTCGGGGTGGCAGAAGACCACAACCTCTTCATCCAATATAGGTTTAGAGTATGGGGAAATATAAACGCGTTTATCTGGATAGTAATACGGCGGGTACAAAGCCAAGCCTTGGCCAACCTTGAGCATTTTTAGACCACGTTTCCATGGGATCGGAACGAGTTTGACGTCATAGCCCGGCATCTCTTCAAAAACTCGACGAAGAATGTCGCTGTAGATACCTTTTGCGACCCCGTTTTCACCGTAACTGTAGGGTGGGTAAGAGTCGTCACCATACACCAGAACTTTGACTGGCGGATGATATGCCATTGCCTGCGATGAGAATAGAAGCAGGATAAGTGTCCATTTGAGCAAAGTCAGTACCTTTAAAGTGCCCATTCTATGATTAACTTTAGTTTATTTATTAAAGGATAGGGATTAGACTCAGCTTTTTTACACATGCATTTGAAGCAAAACATGACAGACGACTACGAAAACGAGCAAGAGATTGAGATTGAAGCAATCGGGATAGAGGTTTCAACACAGCCAATTGAGCTTTACAAGGTATTCAAAATTGCCAACCTAGTCGGCGGAGGCGGCGAAGCGAAACACCTGATCGCAGAAGGCTACGTTGCTGTTAATGGTGAGCTGGAAACGCGTAAGCGCCGTAAGATGTACGATGGCGATTTCTTTGAATTCAATCAGGAATATTACGTCGTGATTTGCGATGCGCCAGTCACTGAACCGGAAGAGACGCCCGTGATGCAGCCTGAACCAAAGCCGGAAAAGAAAAACAAACCGAAGAAGCAAAATAAGGCAAAGAAAGACGCAGGGCAGAAGAAAAAGGAAAGCAAAAAGAACGAGATTGGACGCTCTAACATCGACTTTCTATAACAGTAAATCCTCACAGCACACTTTATCTAGGGTGCGCTCAATCAATTTAAGTATCAGAAATTAATTACTTTTTCCTTTCTATAACAAATGTAAAAAACGTAAAGCATTGATGACATCTCTACATATGTAAATGATAATGGATTTCATTTGTAAATATGGAGTCAGAATAATGAGATTGTCTGCAGCCGCGTTAACAGCAGGTTTATTGGCGTTTAACGTCAACGCTGAGATGGTAGAGATTGAGCACGCGCAAGGTGTGACTAAGTTAGAAACAAACCCAGAACGCGTTGTCGTTATTGGTTTGGGCGCGTTGGATACGGTTAAAGCTTTTAATGTCAAACCTGTTGCCGTTTCTACAGTCAGTATGTTCCCAGACTACTTAGCGGAATACCGCAGCTACGATTTTGTCTCCGCTGGCAGTCTTCACGAGCCTGATTTTGAAACCATCTACACGCAAAAGCCAGATTTGATCATCATTGGTACCCGCGCAGCGGCGAAATACCAAGAGCTGTCAGAAATTGCACCGACCATTGTTTATGCTTCAGATGCGAACAAAGGCTATTGGGAAAGCACCAAGGAGCAATGGCGTAATCTAGCACAAGTATTTGAGAAACAAGATTTTGTCGAGAAGAAAATTGAGCAGCTAGACAGTGAGTTCAAAGCGATTCAGGCATCTAATCAGCAAAATGAATTGGACGCACTTACTGTGATGAGCGCGGGCGGAAACATAACCACGTTCGGCGCTCAGTCTCGATTCTCCGCTATCTATAAAGATTTTGGTTTTAAGGAGTCCGTGGAAGGAATCAAAGAAAGCCGCCACGGCGATTTGGTTTCCTATGAATTCATTCGTGAAACAAACCCGTCCGCGTTGCTTGTGATAGATAAAGATATTCTGATCAATAAAGGCAAAGGCAGCACCGTAAAACGTGATTTTGAAAATGACTTGGTTAAAGCAACGCATGCTTACCAGAACAAAAAAATGGCTTACCTAGACATCAATGCATGGTATCTGTCGATTTCAGGGATGCGTGCAACGGAACAGATGATTGAAGATGTGAAGACGGCGTCTGGTTTGAACTGATTGTCTGAACATGATTACGCGACCTCAAGCTGAATTGGCTTGAGGTTTTTTGCGTTGTAAGGGTTTTACATTGAAAAAGTTGTTATTTGTTCTGTTGTTACTGAGCACAGCGTCGATTTTTGTGGGTGTTGGAAAGCTAAATGTTGCCTCTCTGGTAGCCGGCGATACAGCAAGCTGGCATTTGCTGTTTGCGAGTCGGATTCCACGCTTGGTGGCGGTATTGCTGGCGGGTGCTGGGCTGAGTATCGCTGGTTTGATTATGCAGCAGATCAGTCAAAATCGATTTGCTTCACCTTCCACGTCAGGGACGATTGAGTGTGCCATGCTCGGTTACGTACTGAGCTTAGTATTATTTGGTAATGGTCAGCAGCTGTGGCTTATCTTCTCGGTGTCCATGCTAGGGACGTTGCTGTTTGTGCAGTTCATCAATCGTATTCAGTTTAAGAACGCAGTATTTGTTCCACTGATTGGGATTATTTTCGGCAACGTTGTCGATTCGCTCGCGACATTTGTTGCGTATAAGTACGATGCGCTACAAAACCTGTCTAGTTGGACAGTCGCTAATTTTGCGAATTTGTTGCAGGGCGATTATGAGCTGCTTTATATCGCCATTCCCTTTGCCATCTTCAGTTACCTGTATGCAGCGAGAATTTCCGCTGTCGGTTTAGGTAAGGATTTTGCCGTCAACTTGGGGCTGAACTACCAGCAAGTGCTAATTATTGGTGTGCTGTTAGTCTCTGTTATGTCTGCTTCCGTTGTGATGATTGTAGGGATGCTGCCGTTCCTTGGGCTGATTGTCCCTAATCTGGTCAGTCGGTTTTATGGAGATAATCTTCGCCGCAATATTCCACTTACCGCGATTCTCGGTGCCCTGATTGTCCTTTGCTGTGATTTGGCAAGTCGATTGATCATCTTCCCATACGAGATTCCAATCTCGACCATTATCAGCATTTTAGGTGGTAGCGTATTTATTTTCTTCATCTTAAAGGGGCAGAATAATGCAGGATAGGGTGAAGATCATTGGACTGGCCGTCATCGTGTTGTTGTTTGGTTTTCTGTTCATTGGCATTGGCTTAAATGCTGATAATTACCAGTACTTCCTTTCACGGCGAGTTCCCAAAGTGCTTGCCATGATTGTGGCAGGCATCGCGATAGGTCAGTCGTCACTGGCTTTTCAGACCATTACTCATAACCGCATTCTGACACCGAGTATCATGGGCTTTGATTCTCTGTACATGTTTACTCAAGTGCTGGTGGTTGTGATGTTTGGCGGGCTGAGCAGTATCGCGATGAACGCCTACTTTAACTTCAGTGTCTCTGTTGTCGTTATGCTGGCGTTCTCACTGCTGCTATTCAGCTTTTACTTTAGAGGCGAGCGACAAAACTTGATGGTGTTATTGCTGCTGGGCGTGATACTCGGTCAGTTGTTTGGCAGCATCTCCTCGTTTTTCATTATGTTGATGGACCCGAGTGATTTTGCTTCTGTCCAAGCGAATATGTTTGCCAGCTTCAATAACGTCAGCGTTGAGCTTGTTTACTTATGTACGCCACTATTGCTATTGATCAGCGCGTTGCTGTATCGCCTGAATCGTTTGCTGGATGTGTTTTGGTTGGATAAAGACAACGCCACCAGCTTAGGGGTTGACGTAAAACGTGTCACGCTTTGGGTGTTGGTACTGTCAGCGGCGCTTATTGCCATTTCGACGGCACTGATTGGGCCAATTATGTTTTTCGGGCTTCTGGTGACCAACTTGACTCGTGAGTTTTTTAAGAGTTACCAGCACCGAGTATTGTTGGTCGGAGTATCACTGCTTTCAGTGGCGGCCTTACTAAGTGGTCAGTGGCTGGTAGAAAAGGTGTTTGGCTTCTCTACCACGCTAAGTGTTGTCATCAACTTTGTTGGCGGAATTTATTTTTTGACTATGTTACTGCGTAACCGAGTCGTCTAGAGGCTTTATGATTAAATTACAGAATCTAACCAAGTTGTTTGGTCAATCCAAAGTGGTTGATGACGCGAGTGCGGAATTCGAGAAGGGCAAAGTAACCTCTATCATTGGCCCCAACGGCGCCGGTAAGAGTACTCTGCTATCCATGGCGAGCCGGTTGATTGATAAAGACGGTGGGCAAGTGTTCATTGATTGCCGCTCTTTGTCTGAATGGGACACAAAAGAGTTGGCAAAGAGATTGGCAGTACTTCGCCAAGCAAACAACATCACTATGCGTTTTACAGTAAGAGAAATGGTGTCTTTTGGGCGTTTTCCATACTCACAAGGTAAATTGACCGATGAAGACCAACAAGTGATCGATAAGTCCATATCCTATCTGGATTTATCCGATATCCAGAACAAGTACCTCGACGAGTTGAGTGGAGGTCAGCGCCAACTGGCATTCATTGCAATGGTGATGGCGCAAGATACGGATTACGTGTTCTTAGACGAACCTTTGAATAATCTGGACATCAAGCATTCATTGCAAATTATGCGTAACGTGGGCCGGTTGGCTCATGAAATGAATAAAGCCGTGGTCGTGGTAATTCACGATATCAACTTCGCGGCCTGCTATTCAGACCGAATCATCGCGCTCAAAAAAGGTAGGGTAGTCGCTCAGGGCCCAGTGAGTGAAGTGATTCAATCAGACATACTGGAGAGTATTTACGAAACACCATTCAACATTATTGAAGTGAATGGCAAGCGGATGTGTACGTATTATTAAGTGATTTGGCGCTATCGCATGTAAACCATGCGATAGCGCGCAATGAACTGTGTTAACTCAGACCAATGATGTTTCCATCATCATCCAAATCGAGGTTCATAAATGCTGGCTTTTCCGGTAAGCCCGGCATTGTCATGACATTGCCACAAAGGGCGTAAATGAACCCAGCTCCGGCACAAAGTTTCAGTTCTCGGACAGGAACATCAAAATGCGTAGGCGCGCCTTTAACAGAGCTGTCTGTGGAGATTGAAAGAGGCGTTTTAGCCAGACAGACGGCAAGATGATCGAAACCCTGCTGTTTGAATTCCGCTAGCTGCTGCTTAGCTTTCCCACTCAATGTGATACTCGCTGCACCATAACCCGACTCAGCGACAGCCATCAGCTTCTCTTCTGTTGTCTGTTCAAAGCGGTAGAGAGGGCTAAACTGAGAACCTTGCTGACATTGCTTAACCACTTTTTGTGCGAGTTCAACGGCACCTTCGCCACCTTGTGCGAAACCTTCGCTGATGGCAACTTCAACGTTGTTGGGTAGATTTCGGATCATCTCAGCCAGTTGCTGGAGCTCTTGTTCACTATCTTGTGGGAATCGGTTGATGGCAACCACAGCTGGGATACCGTATTTATTCACATTGTTAATGTGCCATCTAAGGTTTTCGAACCCGGCAACTAAGGCGGAGTCATCTTGCTCAAACAATGATTCAGGCAGAGCCTGGCCCGGTTTAAAGTTGTAAAGCCCTGAGTTGGCTTTTAAACCTCGTAATGTCGCCACAACCACGGCGCAGTCAGGCGCTTTGCCGGACACTTGCGCTTTGATATTACAGGCTTTTTCAAATCCCATGTCTGAACCGAATCCGCCTTCTGTGACGGTGTAGTCGCACAGTTTAGTCGCGATGTTATCCGCAATGATGGAAGAATTTCCGTGCGCGATGTTCGCAAAAGGGCCGGCGTGAACCAGAGTAGGAACACCTTCAAGTGTTTGCATCAGTGTCGGCTCAATAGCGTCTTTCATGCATACCGCCATGGCTCCGGCGACTTCGAGGTCTTCTGTTGTGACAGGTTTGCCTTCAATATTGTAAGCCAACACAATGCGTCCTATTCGTTGACGCAAATCTTTTAAATCACTTGATAAGGCCAGTACCGCCATAAGTTCAGACGCCGCGGATATATCAAAGCCATCTTCTCGCTCAATACCGTTGATCTGTTTCCCGTCTTCATTTCGTCCGATGGTAACCATACGCAGGGCACGATCATTGTGGTCCATCACACGTTTCCAGACTACGCGTTCTGGGTCGATGTGTAGCGCTTTTAAACCGGAGCGTTGTTCAAAGTCTTGGTAGCCGTTCCGCTGTTCGTGATAGATTCTCGCGTCGATAGCGGCAGCAGCAAGGTTATGAGCCGCGGTTACGGCGTGAATATCACCGGTTAGATGCAAATTAAGCTCTTCCATTGGCGCAACTTGAGAATAACCACCTCCAGCAGCTCCGCCTTTAACACCGAAAACGGGCCCCATGGAAGGCTGGCGAATACAGGCCATAACCGATTGATTGATTTTGGCTAAGCCTTGCGCCAATCCAATTGTTGTCACGGTTTTGCCTTCGCCCAGAGGCGTTGGAGTGATTGCTGTAACTAGGACCAGTTTTCCGGTTTTATTGTCGTCGAGCCTGTTTAATGCGTTGAGTGATACTTTGGCTTTGTGTTTTCTCTGACTCAGGTATTCCGTTGGGAGTAACCCCGCGTTTTCGGCGATCCGGTCAATAGGGTGCAAAGTTTGAGAACGGCAGATTTCAATGTCCGATAGCATAAAACCCTCCATTGATAAGATTTTGAAGAGAGGTAAACGCCTTTAAGCGCTAGATGTGCAGGTAAACACCAGGTGTTGGCTGCTAAATAGTGGAAAGGATTATACGTGTTACTGTGGTTGGAACGCAAAAGAAAGCCCCGCAAAGCGGGGCGTTCATCGTTAATACCAATCGTCTTCGGGGATTATTTTGCCCTCTGGTGCGTAGGGATCATCATCGAAAGGGTGCTCGGCCTTACCGCGCAGGCTTTCGAGTTGATGCTCAAGCATTTGGACAGTGTCGTAATCACCCTCTGAGCAAGCAACGTAGATTTGTTGCTCGATAGCGCGAATACTATCTCTAATACTCATGCCCACCTCCCGCGTTAGCAAACGCTCGGTTGAACAGTTCTACCTATTCTCAAAACGATTATAGTCAAGCAGACCGAATTCGACAGGCTGATTTTCCTTGTGCCAAGCGTGTACTCTGTCACTGAAAGGCCAGAATTTCTCTGAGCTTCGGCGGATTGCGAATCGATCCAATAACTTAACGTAATCCTCCTCTGAACGGATATTTTTCATCATGTCGACGAGTTGAGAAATATCATTTTCATGCAGGGACAAATACGCCGCGGGGTAACTTCCGATCACTCCGCGAACTAACGTTAAATCGTCGTTTTTGTAGTCGCGATTGCCTTCTTCATCAAACAGGCTCGATATATTCGTGTGAGCATTGTTGTGCAGTAAGGTGAACAGCTGCTCTTGGCCTGATTCCGACTCAATCAATAGCATGACAATCTGAGGAATGTATAACAGACCTTTTCCTTTAATATCATCCAGTGTTCTTAAGCGCGTCTCGTTGGAAGTACTAAACCCAGTTTGTTCTATAGCATAACGGTTGCTTAGAACGGGACTAAGCTGGGTTTTCAAAATGTCATAAAGCTCTTGCTTAGGGTTGTCTGTCTGATAAGGAACCTGAGTAGGTTGATCGAACGGCTTAATATTACGTTGTAAAAAGTCGCTAAGCTGAGGGCTTTGATTTTGGTACCAGCTGGATTGCTCTACGTGTCGGATATCTCTTGGCAGAAGGGCGACGAAATTACTCTCTCCTTCAAGCCTTAAAAAGTCCATAAACATTCTCGTCATCAGTTGATGACCAAAGTTTCCGTAGACATCAAAACCAGCGACGAGTAGGTAGTGGATACGCTCAATCAGAGCATAATCGAGAACCCAAGCTGTCTTCGGTGGTTTGCCCACTAAACCTTGGACAACGGAAGCGCTATCAAAGTGGCGAAATACGGTCAAAGCTGCATTTGAATTGGCGCCATTACCCGTCCAGATCACATCCGTAGTTAAGTGTTTTCCATCTTTGAACCAGTTGTTGATGAAGTCGGACTTCGCTGTCAGGTATCGCGCTTGCTGACGGGAGTAAGATACCCAGTTTGCGACAGGCAAAGTGTTGCTTTCCAACTCGCCGGGGAGCTTTAAGTTGTCAGCTTGTGAGTGATAAAACTCGTTAACTTCTGGAATGTCCGATTTATCGGGATCAAGGAAGAAGACCCAAAAGCGATCATTGATGACATTCAATGCTAATTGTCCACGACATACCGGGCCTTTGATAAAGGCGTTGATGGTGTTTTGTGCGTTGTCCAACATGAATTTGAAGCGTGATTTGACTGGCAACTCAATGAACGCCGTCATTGGGTTGGCGGCGACTTCAGGCTCGTACCCGGGTAATTGGGCGACGTCATAACCGGTGTCGATAAACCACGCTTTCCAGTTGTTTATGCGCTGTGAGTTCAGAGCGAACGGCATGTGGGTTTTGTCGACGATAGTTGCTTGCTCGGGAACAAGGCGATAATAAACACGATTTACGTCTGGGTCATCATAGGGTCTGCGAGTTGCAATGCGTTGAACAGGTTGGCCCGGTGGTGTAGCAGAACGAACTAAGGTGAAGAATCGTGGCGTGGTTTCGTTTAGCTCCGAGAAATACAGGTGCGACAAGAATAAGTGTTCGTAGATGTAGCGAGCGGTAAGCTGTGCTTTGCGAGAACCTTTGTTGAGAAATTGCTCGTACTCTTCTACCAGCGCTTGCTGTTCAAGTGTCAGTGGAATCGGCGCATTCATAATGGCGCCATCTTGTAGCCAACTCATTAGAGTCGAATATTCGTTAGATGAGAGATTTGGCATCCCATAAGGCATGCCCCAAGTGGGGTAATCTTGGGCGTAGCTGTCGTACTCTTCAAT
This sequence comes from Vibrio sp. RE88, assembly GCF_013113835.1. Taxonomy (GTDB): domain Bacteria; phylum Pseudomonadota; class Gammaproteobacteria; order Enterobacterales; family Vibrionaceae; genus Vibrio. The sequence goes on from NZ_VTYQ01000002.1 coordinate 272,150, forward strand.
GGTCGGGCACACCTGCGAACGATCGATAGAGAAATCGAACCCCTCTAGCTGAGTCTGATTCGGTAATGGGTGTGATTCTTTTTGCATCAGCATTTTTGCGACAAGGCCAGCTTCAATGTTCGCCGTGGGTGTTTGGTCACGCTCATTCAGTACTGGATGGAAGCCCATTGAACGCCATTGCTCTGTGGTCTGGGCATCTTCAAATAATCGGCTAGGGGTTGCTGCGGTTAACCGTGTGCCTTGGTAAACCAGCTCTTTACTCGCACCTCGGTCAATCCCGGCAACGGAAGACATTTTTAGTTGGCAAGGCGCGTCGTAGCAGGCGTGGCAGACGACGCAGCGATTATCAATGATGGGTTTTACTTCATTGAGAAAGAAGTCACTGGGCTCGGTGGTAAGAGATGCTTGTCGGTCTCTGACCTGAGCGTCACCAAATAACTGCTCATAATTAAGGCCAGCGAAGGTTGTACACCCTGCAAAGATAGTGACTAAAGAGAGAATGAAAAAGGTACGTAAATTCATTTGGATAATAACTGTATTGCCAAGGTTTGATAATTGCAGCAGAAGGATACTGAATTGGCAAATAAAACACCATTCAAAATATGAGAAATAGCTGAAAAGTGGAGAAAACACGGCTACTTAACTATGCTCCAGATAAACCGATTGCATAAAAAGTGGCGACTTTGGATATTATAGTTACGGATAACGACACCATCGCTATTACGTGGATCTTGCTTTGTACTGCATTAGTTCTGCTCATGCAACCAGGCTTCACTTGTTTTGAAAGTGGGCTGGTCAGGAACAAGAATAATATTAATGTTGCGCTTAAGAACGTGGCTGATTTTTGTGTCAGTGGCGTCTGCTTTTGGTTGGTCGGTTTTGCGTTTATGTATGGCGATAGCTGGAAGGGGTTAATTGGTTTAGATCTATTTGTTATTGGCCACCAGCATCCGCCAATAGTATTAGCTTTCTTTCTGTTTCAGATGATGTTTTGCGGGACAGCCGCGACCATAATGTCAGGCGCAGTCGCAGAGCGTATGCGTTTCTCAGGCTATCTAATTTGCTCCTTCATTACCGCGACACTGCTTTTTCCAATCATTGGTCACTGGGTTTGGAACGGAACGCATCTATCAGTTGGCGACACGGGCTGGTTAGCCAAGATGGGGTTCATTGATTTCGCTGGAGCAACGGTCGTGCATTCCGTTGGTGGCTGGGTCGCTCTAATTGCCATTATGATTGTCGGCCCACGGCTAGGGCGATTTTCTGATGAAGGCAAGACTCGGGAAATGTACAGCCAAAACTTACCGCTTTCGGCGTTAGGGACGTTTCTGTTGTTTATTGGGTGGTTTGGCTTCAATGGCGGCAGCATTATTGACCCATCCTCCGACTTGGCCAAAATCTTTTCTAATACGGCATTGTCGGCCTGTGCTGGTGGATTCAGCGCATTAATGCTGTCGTGGAATATCCACTCTATGCGTGGCATTCGCTACCTTCTCAATGGGTTGCTTTCCGGATTGGTAGCTATTTCCGCCAGTGCTAATGTCGTGGATCTAGGTGGCGCTGTGATCATTGGCGCCATTAGTGGCTGTATCAGTGTCGTTTTGGTGTCGGTGCTAGAAAAATCCAAGCTTGATGATGTGGTATCCGCGGTTCCGGTTCATCTAGGCGGGGGGATTTGGGGAACATTGGCGGTCGCTTTGTTAGCCCCAACGGAATTCTTGGCCTCTGGTAGTCGTCTGGAGCAGTTTTACATTCAAATGAGTGGAGTTGTTGCCACAGCAGCTTGGGTGGTTGGTCTAGGTTACCCTTTACTGACGATTATTAATCATTTCTATCCGCTACGGGTCTCAGCGCAAACGGAAACCATCGGTCTTAACTTCGGTGAGCATGGTATGAAAGACGAGTTGGTTGATTTGATGGACCAATTCGATCGGATCGTCAAAGCACGAGATATGGAATCCCACCTTAAAGTCGACCACGGCTCCGATTATTCCAATCTGTCAATGACATACAACTATCTGTTGGACAGTACCAATCGTCATTTCAGAGAGAAGGAAAAGGAGCTATTGAGGATGGCAAGTTTGGATCCACTTACCGGCATCCCTAATCGCAGAGTGTATGAACAGGCGATGGAAAATACGATCAGGAAAAGCCTTGAAGATAATGAAGACTTCGCTTTGCTGATTTTAGATCTCGATTACTTCAAACAATACAATGACCACTATGGTCATCAGTTAGGGGATTATTGTCTGCAAAATGTGTGTCAGGCATTGAGCAGTATTACACGCCGTCAGCAGGATATATTTGCTCGAATAGGTGGTGAGGAATTTGCGTTCATATTACGCAATACCAATCCGCGTGATGCACGTCGAGTCGCGGAGTCGTTACGCAAAGAAGTCGAGAAGTTAGAGATACCCCATGTCCATTCAGAGTGTGATTTTGTGACGGTCAGTATTGGAGGGGCGGTGTGGGATATGCGAATTAACTTGCCACATACGGCGTTGTTTGATGAAGCGGATAAGGCCTTATTCAAAGCCAAAGAGCAGGGGAGGAATCAAGTGGTGTTCTTTTCTGATCATTCAGACTGGTAAGGGGCAAATAAGAGGCGCATCACAGCACCTCTTATCATTTCTAATGAAAGAAGCAAAGCTACTTAACCGCTTGACTCATATCATCAATCATCATTTGAGTTGCTTGAATGCCACTGGCAGAAATATACCAAGCCTGAGGGTTCAAAAAATGAATCCGGTTGTTTTTCGCCGCCTGAGTTTGCGACATTAAAGGATTATCGAGTTTCTTAAACGCTTCACCAGAATCCCTTCCGATGGCTTGATCTCTGTCCAGTATCAGCAAGTGCTCTGGGTCTGACTGGGCAATATACTCATAACTGATTAGGTCGCCATGAACCTTATTCGCATTATTTGAATCAGCAGGTTCGAAGCCAAACAGAGTAAATATGGCTCCGTAGCGAGAATCTTGTCCAAACGTCGTGAGCTTGCCGCCGTTTGTCATCACCACTAGGGCTTTTGGCTTAGTGATTTTCGTCTGTTGCCTTATCTGATCGATTTGTACCTGAGCCTGATTGATCTTGCGTTCAATATGCTCCTCACGTTCAAAGACTTTTCCCATCATTCTCCAAGCAGCCTGAGTGGTTTGCCAATAACGTCGGGCATCTGCCATAAAAACGATGGTAGGGGCAATTTTGCTCAGTTCAGGGTAGGACTCAGAGCTGCGATTACTGGCTATGATTAAGTCCGGTTTGAGAGCAAATATCGTTTCAAAATCAGGCTCGAAGAGTGAACCTGCCGCAACATAGCTATCATCCTGATATTTGATCAGATAGTGTGGCATCGGTGATTTTACGACGGCCACAGGCTCAATGCCTAAATTGTCGAGTACGTCTAGCGTATCCATCCCAAGAACAATAACTCGTGCAGGTTTGGATTCTAGCGTGGTCTCACCCAGCGGATGCGTCACTGTTATCATCCCGGCATGAACCAAGCTCGCTGCTAACATAAGGCAGAGCGCAAGCCATGATTTAATCAGCATTGTCTTTCCTTAGTTAAAATGCGTAGCTAACGTTCATTCGAATATCGCGCCCCGGGCTAGCATAGCCTTGAGCGACGCTACTGCCGATGTAAGCCATGTATGAACCATGGTCAAAATAGTATTTATCGAACACGTTTTTCACAGAAAGCGTGAGCGTCAGATCTTGCTCCGCCAGTGGTAACCATTGAGCATAAACATCATGGACACCATACCCCGGCTTTTCTGGGTAGGCGCTTGAATCTGCTACGTCCGTCAAACGTTCCACAAAGCGCGCATTCCAGCCAAACTCAAGCTCGTCATTGGCTACATAGTTAACATCTAAGACCCAAGTGTCGCCAATTGACGTTCCTAGCGTAGAGTCACCATCACTGAGTGGTACGCCATTAAGCTCAGGATTAGACTGGTTGTAGCTCAATCGGGCGGATACTTGCTCCAATGTATAGCCAACGTAGGCGCTAAAACCTGTTGTTGTTAAATCTCCGACATTGGTGTAGACGTTATTGCTGGTTGTAACCACATCTTCGATTTTGCTATCGAAGAAGGTGAAGCCCGCAGTGAGGTTGTTTTTGCGATAGCTGGCACCGATTTCCTTGTTTTTTGCACGTTCTGGACCACGATCCGCGGCATTGTTGCGATAGTCGATGACAAACAGTTCCTTGATCTGCTGGCCGCGAAACGCTTCAGCATAGCCCGCAAACAGTTCAAGACCATCAAGCAATTGGTAAGTTAATGAAATGTTGGGGCTGAAACCGCTGGAGTCGAATTCCTGATTAATATTGTCGGTTAGTTCATACCAGTCGTAACGGGCACCAGCAGAAAGTAAAATCGCATCATTAATGTTCCAGTCATCCTGCACGAACAGCCCGTAAACTGTGCCTTTCTCTTCGTGGTTTTGCTGGCCTGAATAGTTAGTTTCGAACTCAGATTTGTCGCGTTTGTAATCTGCACCCGTAATCAGAGTATGCTGAGCTAGGCGAGCAGTGTTGAACACTTTTCCGCCTATGGTGTTGATAGTGCCATCGCTGGTGTTCCATTGCGGGTGATCTTTCTGAGCAATGCGATTAGCAGTGCTGTAAAGGGTGGTATCTATGTTGAGCAGGTCGCTGTATCGGAAATTGTGATTAGCAGTAAAGGTGTGACGATCCGCTTCTTGCTCCAGTGGAACATTCTTCACACTTGGTTGAAAGTGAGGTCGATTCAGTCGAGTATCATCATCGTTACGATAGTCGTAGCTCAGAGACAGATAGTGCTGCTCGTTAAGTTGGCCTGAAAGTTTAAGAAGCGCAACCTGTTGCTCAATGGCCGTGTACTCTTGCTCGGTACCGCGACCATCTTCAATGTTGTCTCCGTCAACGTAGCCAAATGAAGCCAGCAATCCTAGTTGTTCGGTGACTTCACCATACAAGCTGGTTGAAACCTTATAGCCGTTGTTGTTGGTGTAGTAGCCCGCTTTTGCCTGTGCACCAAATTGGTCTCCATGTTGCAAAAGGTCATGCGCGTCTTTGGTTTTAAACTGTATCGCACCGCCTAAAGCGCCCGGACCGTTAGTGGCTCGCCCCGCACCTGCTGAAACATCAACTTGCTTAAGAAGCTCCGGTTCAACGGAAAGTCTGCCTTGATGGTGGAAAAGATTGCCCGACTGCTCAGCTCCGTCGATAGAAATGTTCAGCATAGTATCTTCTAATCCACGGACATAGATCTTTTGAGTGATGCCTGCCGAGCCACCTACAGTGACTTCGGCATCTTTACGAAATACATCATTGAGATCTTGAGCCTGCTGTTTGGATAAGTCTTCAGCGGTGATGATGGTATCAACCCCTTGAAGTGGGCTACCAATGACTTCAACGATTTCTGCGGTTTCTTGATTAGCGAAAACCAACCCTGAAGCTAGGGCGAGGGCAATTGGGCTTAACTTGAATACGGTATGCATTTGACCGTAACCTCCACTGTTAATGAGAATTATTATCGAGTGGATTTTGTCGTCTCGTATAGGGTGAGTAAATGACTTTTACAACTGTTACATCTTGAGTTGATATATAGAGAAAACAAAAGGCAACGGAATGTACGTCGCCTCCTGTTTGAGATATTTAAGTAGGCAGGTTGATCACCATATCAAGCCCTCTTTCTCTGCGATTCTTTGCACTTATTGAACCGTTTACGGCTTGTATGTGTCTTTTGGCCAACGCAAGACCAACGCCAAACCCTTTACGTGAACCAACCTGATTATCAGCTTTAAAGAAGGGCTGGAATATTCGTTTAGTTAAAGAAGCATCTATACCCGGCCCAGAATCGGATATGGTCAGCGTGACATTGTCTTCATCAAATGAGGCTTTAATAGTGAGGGTTTCTCCCTGCGGCGTATATCTCAGCCCGTTTCGGACGATGTTCTCTATTGCTTGAGATAGGGCCCTTTGATTAGAGTGGGAGAGCGGAAGCTGCGAAGGGAGATCTATGGCAATCTGACGATCGGGATACTCAAATTGTGCGTCTTCAACGATGGCTTCTACTAGCTCAGTCAGATCAAAGGCTTCGTCTCTTAAATCTGGCCGTTCGTTCTCTAGCCATGCGAGTGTCAGCGTATCTTCTGCCATGACTCGGATAGCCTGAACTTCAGATCGAATTCGACTGACCATTTTTTCAGTATCTATCTGCTTTTCGACGCAATCCGTCGCCATTTCGACTCTAGCAAGCGGTGTTCGAATTTCATGAGACATATCTGCGATCAGATTGCGATTATGGTTAATCACACTGGCTGTGCGCTCGGCCATCATGTCAAACGTTCGAGCAATCTGGCTTAACTCGTCATTACCCAGTGTCATGTGATGTGAGACTCGAGCGCTATAGTTACCTTGGCTAAATTCTTTGGCTGCACGGTGAAAGTGCTGCAATGGTGTCATGACGTAGCGATAAAGGTAGATAGTTAACGCCAAAAGGGCTAAGAACGGAATGACGACTCGGAACGTCCAGAATGCGTGCGACATGTAGGTTCCGGGTCGCATACGAGCAGGCAATTTAACCAAGAAGTGATAATCAGAAGGAGTAAGAGCGACTTCCATTATCGGGTTCTCAGGGAAATAAAGGTGAATCTTCCACTCGACGTTTCTACCTATGCCATAACCATCCCAAAATCGTTTATTGAGAGGGTTACCGCTGACAACGGAGACATTGGAACGCACCACCGTTGCCCACGTTTCCTCTCGCAACGCTAGCTGATTTACCCAATGATTCATTTCATCGTATTTCCCTTGCTCGAGCAACGACTGAACATGCTCACCCCAGCCGAGAATTTCTTGCTGATGGTTTTTATCGATGTAACTCATCTTTTCATTGGAGAGTAGAGCGGCGCTATGGAGTAGGGAGAAAAAGATCACTCCTCCCAATGAGAGTACGACAAACAGTCGCCAGAAAAGTAACTTTTTCATCGTAGTAAATAACCTTTGCCGTGAACGGTCTGAATGCGTTCAGAGCTCATACCCAAAGCGACTAAGCTTTTTCTCACTCGACTTAAATGCATGTCTAAGCTTCTGTCGTATGAGCTAAAGTCGCGTTCTAGTACAACCTGATACAAAAACGGTTTGCTTTGCACTGCGCCGTGGTTGGCTACAAGTGTCCAGAGCAATTTAAACTGAATTGGTGTGAGGGTGATGGGAGCGGACTCGTTGACGGTTACAGCCAGTTCGTTCTTATCAAGCTTGAGTTCTTTATAATCTTGATAACGGTTAGAGCTCGATGCTTGATTGTGACCAGTTCGGCGCAAAATCGCTTCAATACGTAAACTCACCTCAGTAAAGTTACATGGTTTGCTGATGTAGTCATCCGCGCCATAACGCAGCCCACGTATGCGGTGTTCTTCTGCGCCGTATGCGGTCAGCATGATGACCGGTGTATTTGAATGAGAGCGGATAAAGTTTAACAAACCAAAGCCGTCGACCTCTGGCAGGTTAATGTCAAGAATGATTAGGTCAAAGTTGGATTGCTTTAGGCAATTCAATGCTTCGGCGCCACAATCCAGATTGGTAACTTGGTATCGACTGTCTTGAAGAAGAGAGGTGAGTTGCTGATTCAGATGTTTATCGTCTTCAACCAGTAGTATTGATGGCTCATTGCCTGACAGTATTTGGCCATAAGATTTATGATCGTTAAATGATAACCTTCCTCCACCTTCAAACATGGAACACACCTCTTTTATTGATAATAATTGTTATTATCAATAAAAGAGGTTGAACTTTCAATGCCAATAAATGGATGAGTTTATTGGTTTGGGTGTTATCAATCATAATTATTTATGAGTTGGTTACATAGCAAACCGAAAACGGCACTTTCAGTTTGATGAACTCATAGAACCAGCGCCACTGGTTATCCTGCAAACGGTCTCTGGGGCCTTTAACTTCAACCCATTCGAAGCGGTCGTCTTTAAAGAGAATCAGATCAGGCATACCACTTCGGAATAATTTCAGGTCTTGTAACATGACCTTAAACAACTGGCAAAGCAACTCGGGGGAGATGCTGTGTAGCGCACGGTCCAACAGTTCTGGAGTGAAAGCATTCCAGACAACAAATGGGTTATTGAGTCCTACTTTGTCGAGATAAGTTTGCTTCAGATGCTGGCTATCGTTTTCTTCTAGTCGAGTGAAAACATCATCTATCATTGACTGACGTTTAGAAGCAAAGTCGTGATGATAAAGGTCCAAAGGTCGATATTGATAGCGGTTGATAAAAGCGCCTTCTACAGGGCTGAAAATGACGTCCCAAAATGCTAAGCCAAACAATCCATTCAGCAGGGTATTTTCTGAGTAATAGACGTCATAACCTTGTTGTTCAAAATAATCTTTGACCACCAATTCGACGCGTTGCTGTGACAAATCAAGAGTAAGGTGGTGTTCCTCTATATTAGGCTTCTTTACCCTAGGAACTTTCAAACCTTTGAGGCGCTGCAAGCGTTGTTGCAGCTTCACGCCTACTTCTTGTTCCGACGTATCGTAAGGGGAATTTAATATTGAAGTGACAATGTCACTCATGACATTTATATCGCCTTGTTTGTCATACATGCGAGCTCGGCGCTCTCGTGAAGGTGGTAATACTGTTTGTTCGAACCAGAAAGTCGAGAGCTCGAACTCTTGCAACCGTTCTAAGTCACGCGCCATGTCATTGATTAGGTGTTGGCGTTTACGCTCTATATAGTCGTGGTCAATGGGGTGAGTAAGCTGCTCAAGGTGGAGTAGTATAGTATCTACGCATTGTCGATCGGCGTCATGATAACTTTGCTGTAATAACGATAAAGAAAGCAGCTGATCTAGCTCATCACGTGAAGAAAAGAAACGGCACTTTTGGCTAAGTTGATAGTTCTCAAATTGATGCAAGCCAAGATCGTCTAATACAAACTGGCTTAAATCCTGATGAGTATTAGCAAAGAAGAGTGTGAGCAAAACATCGATCACTTGTGGTGATTCAAGTTTAACGATGGTGAAGGGCAAAGCGTCGTATCGTAAGAACGGGGCGTCTTCTAGCTGATCAACAATCGTGTCCTTTTTTGCCTGTCTATTGGTAACTCTAAAGAGATTAACCATTTCCGGTTTTGTCAGAAGCTTGGCGGCTAAATCTGGGTTGGAGATTTCGGGGTTGAGTGAGATGAAGCTCAGCGCATTGAGTTCATCTAATGCAGCATCTTTTTCAGGGATCTCTTCATACTTCAGCTTATCGCTTCGAAACCATTCCCCTTTGCGAGAAAGCAATCTCACTAACAAGCACTTTGCCGGATTAGGTAACTGAGAGAAGTGTTGCAGCCACTGGTGCTCCAATTCAGACAACAGATCCGGATACATTTCTTGAGCGTGACGTGTCAGTTTCAAGAAGTTGCTCAGGTAGTAATCTGAGGGTAAGACGACAGGTTCAGACATGGTAAGTAGATACAAAAAAGGCTTAACCACAAGGTTAAGCCTTTCGAAGAGGTTTTCAAAGCATTAAGCGTTTTTAAGCTGAGCGACTTTTGCTTCGCTAATTGGTTTGGTAATGAAGGCAAGAACGATACACACCGCCATCATTACTGCTGAAATAGTGTAAGCAAGACTGTAGCCTTCACCGTTCGTCATTGAGAATCCAACAACCGCTGCACCAATTGCACCACCAATACCCCATGACGTATAGAGAACGCCGTAGTTAGTGCCGTAGTTCTTCAAGCCGTAGAACTCTGCTGTTAGAGTCGGGAATACAGCAAGCAAAGTACCGTAACCAATCGCTGCGATAGCCGTACCGATTATCAGTGTAAATTCGGTTTTAAATGTAGCAAACAGAACCATGTTGATGCCTTGCAGAACAAAGGCTAATAGTAGTGTACGTACGCCGCCAATCTTATCCGCCAGCATACCTGCCGCCACACGGCCACCAGAGTTGAATATCGCTAGGATAGACGCTAGGTAAACCGCATTAGGTAGGTTAGCCTGAACGCTAGCAATGGTAGTGATGTTACCAATGATCATAAGACCAACCGACGCTGCAAAGGCGTACATGATCCACAGTGAATAGAACTGAGGTGTTTTAAGCATTGATTTCCACGTCAGATCTTCTGTTTTCTTAGCGGCTTTCGGTGCTTGACCTGCTTTTACTGTCGGTTCAGCAGGAGTGTAACCCGCTGGTGGGTTGTTAATAGTTGCAGCAAGAGGCACGGCAATAGCCAATACACCGGCACCAAGAAGCATAAAGCTGGTTTGGATACCCATGCTGTCAATCAGAGCGGAAGTCACAGGTGCAAGGTAAATAGCGGCTAAGCCAAAACCAGCTGCGATAAGACCGTTGACCATGCCTTTCTTAGAGGAATGGAACCACTTCATTGCAGAAGGAGAAAGACAAGCGTAACCAAAACCGATGCCGGCACCTGTAATGACACCGAACGTAATGTTCAGCATTAGCGGTGTGGTTGCGAAGCCAGACGCAATCATGCCTAAGCCAGTCAGCGTTGTACCTAGGATCAGAATTTTACGTGGGCCCATACGATCCTGAAGGATACCAGCAACAAGAAGGCAAACAGAGAAAGTGATTGTTGCGATTGCGTATGGTGAAGAGGCTTCAGCTGCACTCCAGCCAGATTCAGTAACAAGTGCTTTGTTAAATACGCTCCAAGCATACAGGATGCCAAGACAAAGGTTGATACAGAATCCCGCCAGCAGGATACGTGTAGCTTTATCAATCTTGCTCATTTTTCTTCTCAATTTTACCTCTGATTAAAGAGGTCAGGTTAACAGTCTATTTCTTCAAATTAAGTTTGCGTTTATCAACACAAAGCGTAATGGGCGCGAATTATAACCAATCTATATGTGATTGGAATCTCTTTTTAGGGGTATTTTAAAATTAATTGTGTTTGTTAATTTGATGTTTTTATTGTTGTTTTTATGTGTCTTGTTTTGGGGTGTAAGAAAATAAGCAAAGTCTGATATTGACACGCTGCAAAGCTGGAAGTTGCTGATGTGGTAAACCGAGGATTCTGCTCATTTTACTGATTTGTTAGGTTTTGCTTAAAAAATGACTTAGTCAGTATTTCGTCAATTCAAAATTTTGACTCTAGGCAAGGATATAGAGCGCGAGTAGCATGCGCGTCGTCCTAATTTAAGTGGTGGAAAAAATGAGAAAAAATACATTAAAACTCGCTGTAATTGCTGGCCTTGGCCTGACCTCTTTAACTGGTTGCATGGGGCAGATGGCGACCACAGGAATGGTGACCAAATTCAACCTGGAAACAGTCGATAACCGCTACGCGCGCGAAGGAATGTTTGTCTTATTATCTCCTGTCTACGGTATTGCCGGTATTGCGGACTTGTTTATCTTCAATGCAGTCGAGTTCTGGACGGGGACAAACCCAATTACAGGTAAGTCTCCAGCTGTTGTCGATACGCCAACAAAGAACTACATCAAGGTCAACGACAAGCTAGACAGCTCTCTAAAAGATGTACCATTGAGCAGCAACACTAAGATTGAAAGTGCAACCATGGAACAGATCGACGAAGCGACTCTGCAAATGGAGATCACTTATCTCGATGGCACTACGCAGATCTTAAGTGGTAAGAAAGAGCAAAACGATGTGGCTTTCTACTTGGATGACCAATACATCACCACGGTATCAAATCAAGAGCTGACGGATTACATTGCATCTGCAAATATCTAAGTAACTTGGTTAAATTGAGTTGTGCCCCCAACTTGTTTGGGGGCTGATTAATTGAGCTATCAATCAAAAGTTTATAAAAGTGGTTAACTTATATTTAACAATAAAAAGCAAAACGCTATAGTTAGGAGGTTATTTAAACAGGAGTTATTAGGATGAAACTCACGATATCAGGGAAGTTACAGCTGAGTTTTCTGTCGCTTGCAGTACTTTTTATCGTTGCCGCTCTATTTATATTCCGCAGTGTCAACACTGTAGAAGAGCATACAAAATCTCTATTAGAGTCCGATCTGCCTACCGTAGATACGGGTCGTTCATTACAACAGTCGCTCCAGGCGACCGTTTCTACCCTCAGAGCTTATATGCTTTTAGGTGGTGATGAAGCTATTGGTGCCGCGCAATTGGAACAGCTGAATAGCGTCATCACTTCGACCGATGAAGCGTTACCTAAATTAGAAAGCCTATTGGATGAATCTTCTTACCAACAAGTCTTAGGCCAATGGGAATCCGTCAAAGGGTTGGTTAACGAGATCTCTGAAACCAGTCACTCAGATGAGAATCTTCCTGCCCACTCGTTGTTTATCAATGAAGCTGCCCCAATTGCAGAGGTAGCGTTGGATCAGCTTCAGGGGCTCATTAATGATGAAGCGGGCAATAAAGAAGGGGGTGAGAGAAAGCGCTTATTCCGCCTATATGCAGACAGTTACACCTCTCTTGCCAATGCACTCTCTTCAATGCGTGACTTTCTTCTGTATGGCAAAGAGGAGCACCTCAGCAAGTATCAGGACTTTCTAAAATCTCACGGTAAGTACGTTGCTGAGATCGATTCCAAAGTCAGCCTGATGAGCGATAGCGATCAAGGCTTATGGGATCTGTTTAAAGAAATGCAGCAGCTTTATTTCCCACTTGCCGATCAGGTCGTTGCACTAAGGACCGCGAGTAGTTGGAATCTGGTAAACGAGAAAATGGCTAAGGAGCTGGTACCTGCGGTCGATACGCTCAATACCAGTTTGGAAAACCTGATCCGTAAACAGCAGCAGCAAGCAGACATCAGTGGTCAGGGAATCTTTAGCTCGCTGAGCGGTGTGGTATCTTTACTTGTTGTTTCTTCGATTATTTTCCTATTGGCGTCTTTCACCATTTCAACCTATATGGGTAGAAACATTGGCCGACGTATCAAAGTGGTGTCAAAACGTGCCCAATTAATTGCCGCAGGCGATGTGTCTCAGCCAGCACTTAGCGTAGAAGGTAGCGACGAGCTAGCCAGCTTGACCAACTCAATCAACAAGATGAATGTCGCACTGCTGGATATTGTGCGTGGCGTCAGCTCGAAAGCACGTACTGTTGGAGACAGCATGACATCACTTCTCGATGCAAATAACAACACATCGAATAAAGTCGATAGTCAAATGTCGACGATGACGCTTGTTGGTCAGCAGCTTTCTGAGGTTAGCCTGTCTGCCGATGAAACCGCTAACCAAGCCAAGTTGTCTGCCAGCAATCTTGCTGAATCGAAGAGCCAAATCGAAATCGGCTCTCAAGCTCTTGAGCAGAACATGCAGACTGTCACCTCTCTACATAACACGATTGAAAGTGCGAGCCAGCAGGTTACTGAATTGAGTAAGGAGAGTGAAGCGATTGGCCGCGTTACGGAAGTGATTGAAGGTTTAGCTGAACAAACCAACCTGCTTGCACTTAATGCAGCGATTGAAGCCGCAAGAGCAGGAGAATATGGTCGTGGTTTTGCTGTTGTTGCTGATGAAGTACGTCTTCTCGCGACAAGAACCACTGAGTCCACTACAGAGATCAACAACATTGTTCATGCGATACAATCTTCAACGGCAGCTGTCGTATCTGAAATCGACAAGAGCAAAGTGTTAGCGGAAGAAGGGGCGACCCATACTAAGCAGGCACATGGAACACTCAGTGCCACAACAGATCAAATTGAGAGCCTAGACTCTCAAATGAAAGATCTACTCCACTCAGCAGAGAGCCAATCTCTGGCAACTCAGGAAATACACAGTTTAATGTCCGATGTCACTAGCCGAGTAGAAGAGGTTGCCGATATATCCAGTTCGTCATCGCAGATCTCTGAGCAGGTTCGTCTTCAGGTTGAAGAATTGAACGAAGAGATGAGGCACTTCAGAACAGAATAGGCATCTATAAAACTGACCCTAATGACAAAAGACTAAATATATGCGATCTGCTTCAAATATAATTTTATAAAATAAGCAGATGTGAGACAGGTATTCTATACATAATCTCAATGCAATAAAGTGTATAGCAATAGAGCTCAAGCAACTTCCGTTGTTTGAGCTCGTTTTATTCTTTGAGGTTAGTTGTGTTACGTGTGTTTGCAACAATGTGTATGTTGCTCTTCTTGACGAGTGTTGCCAGTGCTTCCGATAAACAGACCCTGATTGTCACTAACTCTAAAGCGTGGAAACCTTTCTCTTACATCAATGAAGAGGGAGAGCCTGCGGGAATTCTGGTGGACTATTGGAATGAATATGGCCTCAAAAACAACCAGAACATCGAATTCCTGTTGCTTGACTGGAACGACTCTTTAGAGGCTGTTCGTTCAGGAAAAGCGGATGTGCATTCCGGCTTGCTTTGGTCTGAAACGCGTGAAGCTTTCCTAGACTATAACGCGCCTATTATGTCTATTGATACACAGCTTTACATCAGCAGCCGGCTGATGGGCTCTGATGTGGGTCTATTTCTACGTGGGGAACATGACCACCTTGTTGGTGTTGTGAAAGGCGCTTACGAAGAAGAATTTACTCGCCTCCATTTCCCCAACCTAAACATCGTTTCTTTTCGTAATAATGAACATATGATTGACGCGGCTTTTGCAGGCGAAATTGACGCGTTTGTAGCAGATTTGCAAGTCGCAAACTTTTACCTTCATACCACTAAGGGACTGAATAAGTTTATTGGAGTAAGGCATCTCTACTCAGGAAACTTGCGGCCTGCGGTTTCTGAAGGCAGTTTTGCGCTTCAAAATCATTTGTCTCAAGGTCTTAAACTGATCAGCAATGAAGACAAACAAAGAATTCTCAGTCGTTGGATGTACATCAACACTGTTTACCCCGACTACCTGTTGCCACTGGCCATATTGATGATGCTACTGGCTGGCGTTGCTTATATCTTTATCCTACGTTTCTCTGTTAACGCGAAAACTCGGGAGTTGGCGAACGCGAACAAGGAGCTGAGAGTCCTCTCTGAGACAGACCCATTAACGGGGCTAAGCAATCGTCGTCACTTTGTCGAAGAGTTCCAGCAAAGGCTCGTAGCACCAGAATCGATTGCCGTTATGATTTTTGATATAGACGACTTCAAGGTGATTAACGACAACTTTGGCCACGAAGTTGGGGATACGGTTATTCGTCAGGTGGCGGAGGCAGTAAGAACCGTGATTAAGAAAGATCATTTGTTTGGGCGTATTGGCGGTGAAGAGTTTGCGCTCGTTGTTAGTGGGCATTCGTTGGGACAGGTGACAACGATAGCTCATAAGGTTTGCCACTCAGTCAGGAGCGTTGTCATTGAAGACAAGGCAATCACAGTCAGCTTGGGCTGCGCTTATTATCCCTTAACGTCATTCAACATTACTTTATCGGATGCTGATCACTTAATGTATCAAGCGAAATCTCTCGGCAAGGATAGGGCAGTCATTCAACAAATTGCACCTGATGAACGCAGAGAACAAAAAGCAGCCAACTATGAATAAACTTGAACATGACGTCATCGCAGAAATCTGAAAAACTCTCCATTTCAAACTAATGCGGCGTATTCTGCCGCCAATATGATTTATCCCGTAGAAAATTCGGTCTACGCTCAGGAGGGATTCAAACCATTACGAGGTTGCGATAGAAGAATCGAACTCATTACTTTCGATCGTTTTTAGTCTATTACTTATATTGGGTAATTTATAAATAAGCGATGTACGCAATGAGAAGCCAATGGATTGCACTCAGAAGGACGCCAATCGTAAAGTGGCGTCTGTTTACTTTTGTGCTGCTGCTTACGACATTTTTTTTAAGCCCCCCACTCATTGCTGATACAGAGAAAGAACCCCTGAGGGTGGCTAATTCTAAAGCGTGGAAACCCTTTTCATACATTAACAGCGACGGTCAGCCTGATGGTATTTTGATCGATCTATGGCATGAATACGGCAAGAGAAATCACGTGGAGATTGAATTTGTTCTGCTGGATTGGAATGACTCCTTAGAAGCGGTAAAAAACAACCAAGCTGACGTGCATGCTGGCCTGCTATGGTCTGAACCGCGTGAGGAGTTTCTGGATTTTGGTGACGCTCTTATTAATATCGAAACTCAGCTCTATTATAGTCAGGCATTGGTTGGCTCTGGTATCGATGAGCTCCTTGAAGGGAAAGTTGAGCGGTACGTTGGTGTGGTTAAAGGTGGTTATGAAGAATACTACGCTCGCAAGGAGTTTCCGAAAGCGAATCTGAAAGTGTACTCTAACAATCAGCTACTCATTAATGCCGCGTTTAAGGGAGAAATATCCGCCTTTGTTGCTGACCTGCAAGTCGCCAACTTTTACCTCTATTCTTCAGACGATCCAATGAGTTTTGTACCCGTGAAGTACTTATACTCGGGCGATTTATATCCAGCAGTGGCAGAAGGCAACCTGAGTATGCTCGATAACGTGAACCTTGGGTTCAAAAAAGTGGGCACAGCGACGCGTGAAACGATTTTACATAAATGGATGCACATCGAAACGGTATACCCTCAGTACTTTTTTCCTACCATGGTTGGCGTCAGTGGGCTGGTTGCGCTTATGTACATCATCATGCTGAAACGGACCGTTAAAGCCAGAACCAGAGAGTTAGAGCTGGCGAATGAGCGGCTCACTGTGCTGTCTACAACGGATGAGCTAACCGGCATCAAAAACCGTCGCTGTTTTATGGAGTCCATTAACCAGTTAGACACGGAGAGTGAATCGCTGACGGTAATGGTGTTTGACATCGATAACTTTAAATCTGTGAACGATAACTGGGGCCATGCAATAGGGGACGAAGTCATTAGAGAGGTTGCGCAGTGCATCGAACCTATACTAACGCCGTCGATGTTGTTTGGAAGAATCGGTGGTGAAGAGTTCGCCCTCGTCGTTAGAGAGCTTAGTAAAGAAGCCGCACTAGAGTTGGCACAAAATGTTTGTATCAAAGTGTCAGCGACCAGAATACAGGTTGAGTGCGTTGCTCACGTCTCGGTGAGTGTTGGATGTGCATTTTATCCGAATGGAAGTGAAAAGGTCGATTTGGTCGCAGCAGACAAGTTAATGTACAAAGCCAAGCAACAAGGTAAAAATAGAGCAGTGATTGATCTTATTGAGTAGTGATTGGGCGTAATTTCAACGAATTGTCCAATCATTGCCCATTTAAACCAAAACCACGTAGAAAATACTTTTCTTTTCAGTCAGATGTGGCATATTAACTACGTCTTCGACATCAAGCGTACTTCGTATAATGGCTATTACCTCAGCCTTCCAAGCTGATGATGCGGGTTCGATTCCCGCAGTACGCTCCAAATCTCTTTCCCCAAGAAATCTCTCAGTATCCAAACTAAAACCCTATTTCAATCAGATATCATAAAAGCTAACGCACGTAATTTTTCTTACGCACGTTAACCGAGTTGTCGTTAGTTTATCTGCTGGCTTAGCTGTGAGTAGGCTTTTTGAGCATCTTGAGATTGAGATGTCACGGGCTGCACCGCTACTTTTTCGGCAAATGCACGTTTTTTCTCAAAGTCGATTGGCCGACCGTTTTTCCACAGTTCGAAATGAAGGTGTGGGCCTGTTGTTCGCCCTGTATTGCCACTTGCACCGACTGTCTCGCCTTGTAAGACAATGTCTCCTTTTCTCACATAACGTTTAGAAAGGTGAAGGTAGCGTGTTTTCAATCCGCCTGGGTGTTGAATAACAAGGTAGTTTCCTGCTATCGGGTGGTATCGAGAGGCAATAACTTCACCTGAAGAAATACTAACGACAGGCGTTCCAACCGGCACGGCGTAATCTGTTCCAAGGTGAGGGGCCATTGTACGAGTCACTGGGTGTAATCGAGAGTGACTAAACTGTGAGCTGATTCTGAAGCGACGCGAAACGGGAGAAAGGAGCAGCTTATCTTTGTAGAAGCGCTCTCCGTCAGTACTGAACAATGTACCCGCCTTTGTACTATAGACATAATACGTATGTAACTTATCGCGATATAAGAAAGCAACGAGCTGATCTTTCTCGTTGAGTTTGAATGCAAATTGCCCTGAACCAGATACTGAGTTGATGAAATCAAACTTACCTGCAGAAAGGGACGCAAGGTCTTGAATCGTATCTGGGGCAATGCCTAAACTCAGTGCCGTGCCATAGAATGAATACCCAACGTCGCTGCTAATAAATTTGTCTTTTGTTATTGGTGTTTTTGGTGCAATTTCTCTTTTGTTTTCGGTGTTATTAACTTTGTTGATGTTTGTTTCGTTTGAATATCTAGTAGATGTGTCGTTAAAGGGTGATATTTCAACTAGTGCACACAGGCTCAATGGAATAAGGGCTAGATACCAAAAAGACAAATAGTCTCGATAACTTTTTTGGGGAATAGACGTTGAATGCATTTTATTAGTTATTTGAGATTTTGGTTCAATGATAGAGTTTTACCAGACAAAATCTAGATAAATTTTTTTTGATGAATAGTATTTATAATAAAAATCAACAGGACTAAATTACCTATTCTAATGTTCATTTAAAGATAAAGAGGTAATTATGAAAGATGCAGCAGTTGTTTTGACTGTATCGCCTTTCTATCTGACGCCTAATTTAAGTTAAAGGTTAAATGTATTTGGTAGAAAATGAGAAGTCAGTATTGGATATGTGAGAAGTCAGGTCTTGCCCCAGCCCCGCTTGGTTGGCCAGTCGTGGTTGTTGCTTTCTATCTAGTTGTTTTTGTGACTAGAAAGGATCATTTGGGTTACTCTAATGCCTAAAATGGGAAGGTTTTTGAAGTTTTCGTCAAAAAAAGAAAGTAATTTAAATTAAATATGATGTAGAAATGAACAGAATGAATATTGAAACGTTCTTTTTTTTCATTTGTTGTTTTATTTAACTATCATCGAAATCGATTATTGCTGTTAAATTGAAATATATGACCTGAATATTGCCACGTTGCATTGTCTTAAAGACTTTGTATAGTAGCGCAGCACCCAGAGGGTGCTATCCTGCACAGGTGGTACATACTATCTGTTTCGTATCTTAAAATAATGTTTGATACAATGACGTGATTATTAATCGCGTCATTTTTTTATTTAAAGAACAGATGCTGTGGAAGTGTAATTGAGTTTTATGTAAATAATGTGTCTTTTGTGTGGGTTGCAATTATTAGAATTATACGTAGAATGGCCTTTCGCCAAATCGTTATATAAACCCTTAGGGTTTACTTGTTACCGCAATCAAAGGACATCAATGGTTGTGGAGAACTAAAATGCAATTAGTTTGCAAATTTGTTCCAGGAAACGCAGTTTCTCGGGACGTGTTAGACTACATACTGTCGCCAGATGAATGCATCGGGCAGCTCTCGCGTACGCGCAATCTTCAGGATGTGCTCAGACAGCTACCAAAGCCTTTGTCTGATACTATCCCCCAGTCGGCTAAAAAAGACATCCACAGCCTACTATCTAACATCAAGCAGCGTCTTGTTCGTGTAGAGTGGGTCGCGTTATCCTCTTTTGCTCGCCGAACCCCACTTTCAGATGCACAGCTTCAGGCTTACCCTGCGTTAAAAATGCGTGTCGATGAGTTTGCCTCCGAGCAACCCAAAAAAGTCGTCAAAGCGAACTATGATACAGTCACCGACGATGTACCTTTGGCACGCAACCTTAGTTTCACTCCCGTAGAACCTTCTCCGGATAAAAAAATTGTGGTCGAGTTTGCGGGCCAGTGGCCGAACAACGCCGCCTACCTCATGCTGTCGGAGACCGATACTCAAAAAGAAAAAATCGCTAAACCACGTAAAGACTCGAGCAAAAATCACCGTAGTGTCTCAGTATTTAAGAGTCTAGAAGAAGAGCCAAGAAACCTATACCTAGCTATTCCCCTAAGTGGTTCTGCAACGCCTCTCAAACTTCTACTGGCAGAAAATGTTGAGCCAGTTGATTCCAGCGACGAAATGGACGAGTGGGATAATGTGTTGGTGCCGATACTCCCTGTTCTCAACGGCGATGATACTTCCGAAATGCTGGAATCTGGTTACTTCTATATTGTCTGGAACAACAAAGTTTGGCGAGAGCTTGAAGTGACCTCGAAGAGCTATTTTTCTGACGTTGATATCGATTTTTATCGAAATCAGGATCCTGTTTCTGCCAAGAAACTTAGGCATATCGATATTGATGGCGGAACATTAGTACAAGATTACTACGTCGGTGAAGAACCATTTGAAGTGATTCAAGGCGGTAAGTCAGTATACAAAGGAGAGTTGTCCACGGATCAAACCGCAAGAGTATTTGGTTTGGTTGATGAAGAAGTAGAAGTCATTTTTACTGATTTAGATTTAGAACCATTTACTTTGACAACAAAAGAAAGCCCATTTAAAGCGGGAACCAGTGGTGAACGAATAGCGCAAGGGGTGCCGCTACCCCATATTTGGGTGCCGTATAAGGTGGCTGGAGAAGTGCAGAGCGAATGCTATTTGCATTACAGTGCAGAAAGGCTGACATTGACTCAGTTGTCAGAATTGGAGAGTGATCCTGCTTCCATTGCAGAGCCTCTTACTGATCTTGAAATGTACAGTAGTAATCAATCATTTGATAATGCTGGAAATTTAGTACGAGCGGTACCAAAAACCAGCACTCAAGCAGCATCAGGGGCACTCGTCAATAGCCAGAACAATTGCAATATTGCAGCAATGAAAATGGCACCCAAAGGCGCTCTACCTTGTCTACGTTATCTCTATGAGGAAAGTGTTGATCAGGAGGATGATTTCTTTGCCTTACGTTGTCGAGAAAACGAATGGATGTCAAAGTCGTTTATGCGAGCTGCTCAGCTGGATGATGAGGGCTACAAGACATTCTACTTCTCTTTCCCACCACCAGAAGTAGAAACTGTAGATCTTGTCCGTGGTGCGCACTCTAACCCTGGAGCGGGAACGCAGCACCTTATTGTGATGGAAGAAGGTATTCCTGTTTCAAAACTGTTGGGTTAAGCAATGAGAAGTACAACGGGTTTAGTTTTGTGCTGCCTGCACACAGTCATTAAATACGATTGAATCATGCGTTTTATTAGAAAAGCGTTAAAAACGAACAATTTGCTAGGTTAATTTATGAAAAAAATCATTCCATTGCTGCTTTCAGTCGGGCTCTTGTTCGGCTGTGGTGAAGACGACGGAAAAACTTACGTAGGTGAGAATAACTTCTACACCATGGAGCCGACCAAAATTCGCCAGTTTACCGAAGACTCGGGCTTTGTTAGCCAACAACAATTAATGCCGACGTATTTTGTCTACCGTGCTAAAGAGTGGCCTCGTGAAGATTTAAATGATGCTAGCTCTTACGATTTGCCCCGCGTGCAGTTTTTCTGGGCCAATTTAAGCAATGACCGTGGCTATGAGCCTCACCCCATGTACAACGAGTACGAAGGCCAGGTAAAAATCTGGAGCATGAAAACCGATGGTACGGACTTACGCTTAGTGGTTGATGAGTTTCCAGTAGCCGATGCAAGTGGCTCAGGAAAAATGGTACGTTCACCGAATAATCGCTACTTAGCATTTGGTTATGGTGGGTCGGGAAAAGCGGTGTATGACTTAAAAACCAAAGAAACCTATCACTTGGCAGACCGTGGACCGATCGGTTTTTTATGGGCCGAAGACAGTAGTTACCTTTACTACCGGACTCGAGATACAAGTGGTCAAGCGGTGTACAAGTGGGACGCAACGACTCATGAGAAAGTTAAGGTGGATACCTTCATCACAGATACTGGTGTGATGAAAAATGGTAGCTTTGTCTTAGTTTCTGATGGTGGAGTGGTCGAGTGGTCTGAAAAAGAGAATGAGCGCATTGATGGAGTGTCCTGGCATAAAGGCTATAGCGTCAAAGAGTCACGAGCTGTGGACCGTTCAGTAAGCCCTTTAGGGAAATATGCTTGGGCAAAAAATCGCTTCAACAGTTTCTACGTAAATATGAATGACATGTCTGCGAGCAAGAACGATGGTAATAAGACCAGTGGTTTTCCATACATTGTAGGGCTGGATGCTAAATACATATCGACCAGTAAAAACGCCATGGTGATGGAAGTTCGTGAATTAGCGACTAAGAAGGCGTGGTCGTGGCGACCATTAGGCCATAACCGAACCTTGGAATCTATTAGCCTTTATAACGCGTTTGCCAATAACGGTGGTTGGTTTAAGGAGAGCAAATAATGTTACCTACTTTAGATCAGGAGTTTTATTTGCTTGGATCACTGTTTGACTCAAGTTACGATGAAAGTAAAGAAGCAAACGTTTTTGAGTCATGGCATCAATCCACCGATTTAACCGAAACTGCTGCCCTTAATGAGAAAGTGCGTCCTATTCCTTTAACTCCTGTCGTGTTTGGCGCCTTATCCGCTAGCGACAAGCCACAAATTTGGGGCACGGACCGCTTAGGTAAGCTAATGCACTTAGGTTTAGGCCAGCCGGTTAGAAATACTGAAGGCCAGCCGATTGAAGGAGAGCTTGTTGAGACAATTGAAGGTAACAGCGGCGCTCCTGAGTCGGATCAAAGTGAAAGGGTGCTGCTCCACCACAGTGGACGGGTAGAAAATATCAAGCCCGATACTGAGTATGAGCTTAGCTTTCCACCAGTCAGTTGGCTGGCACAAATGATCGGTGACCCAGAGGCTGAGAGCGGCGCGGCCGCTGCAGGTGGTTTGGCGGCTAATCTTCGTGATTTTGTTCAACAAGTGGATCAATCACAAACTGGGGTTAATTTTAAGCTCAGCAAAATATTACCCAGTCAACTCGCCCCTGCTTATGTTGCTGAGCACGGTAAAGCCCTTACAGAGCAGCAGGAAACTTACAATCAATGGCGTGAGCTAAAGCTTAAAACCCCCGACAAGCCTATTTTTGGTTTTATGATGCCGCAGATGCATACATGTGCTGTGATGTTTACCGACCCTTTGTACGTTGGCGCAGAAGTGACATTGGTCAAGCCGTTGCTCAATATAAGGTCAGACAGTGTCGGTGAAGCCTCTGAAAAAGTTATTGCGACTTCAATCGTCAGTCGCCCAGAGCAGCTATTTTCGGGGAAAAAAGAGTTTGGGCTACCAAGCGCATTTTTTCATCTTGACCCGACTAAGATAGATGATGGGTTTTATCTGATTCGCATTAAGTTTTGGAAACGGTTATGGGAGCAGACACAAGACAACCCCGACGCTAAATTACCCGATACGGTCACCTTGGCGAATATAACTAAAACCATTGAATGCCGTGAAGGTGAAAAGGAACCACAAGATGTATACACATACGAGCTATACGAAAAGCTGACGTTTAAACCTAGCCCGGGAATAGGTAAAGTGGCTTGTGTGTGTGGCGATATGATTACTTTGGAAGAAACACTGATTCAGCAGTTTCCTACCCAATTGCCAAGCTATAAAGATTATGCCACCAATGGTTTGACGCATCAGGTGAAATCGACACCGGGTTTGGGCAGCCTGTCGCTAACTGGCACTATTCTTAAAACTTATGACTCAATTACGTCGGATTTTGTGTCGATGGATGGCCTTAAACTCAACGGCACAGCAGGCGATATTGCCAAAACCATCGGGCTTTCCTTGTGGGAAAATACGGAACAGAAACTGATCCCAGATATCGTGATGAGTGGGGTAGCGCTTCATGCTGCCATTGCTGCACAAAAAGACAAGCTGAGTAATGTCAACTTTGCAAAGATTTTAGTTAAACGTGATTTAAGCTTTAAACAGACGGCGGCGCTATTGTTTCGTAAAAATGTCTTCGACTACCCTTACCTAAAACGTCAGTTTGCGAGTGCAGGTAAAGTTGCTGAAGGAAAGCGTTTTCAAACCGCAGTTGGGAGATTGTCGAAGTCTTGGGTGTCTGGAACGCTCACATCAAGAGGTTTGCCGATTGTTGCAACAGGTAGTGCTGCGATCAGTTCGTGGGAAGGGTACCAGGGTTACAAGGACGCTCTGACCAAAGGTGAAGATGCATATAAAAAGCTTGAAGAAATGTCAGGCCATTACCTAAATAACCTGACTTTTATTAAGAAATCCAATGACAAAGAGTCATGGTATAGCAAAGCTCAAGATATTCAGGAGAGCCTTGGGGAAGATGCAAGAATCTATGAGGATGCACAAGGTATCGCTTTGCATCTTAATTTCCAGTTTAACTCTGCTGAACTAGAGAACGAAATACGGCCATTGTATTCAGGCTTTGACGATATTTGTGAGAAGCTAACTAAGTTACTGGAAGCGAACCCAAGCTATCAGATCTTAATTGATGGCCATGCCGGCTTGATAGGAACGGAAGGCAACAACCTCAAATTGTCTAAGCAAAGAGCCATGTTTGTGTCAGAAAAACTATTGGCGTACGCAGAAGATAAGCAGGCAATTGAACCAAGACTGATTACTCGTTACTTCGGTAAAAGCGCGTTACTAAAAGGTGACGCATCTAACTATGAGGATACGACTGACCAATCGGATAGTGCGGATATTGCAGTTGATCGAAGAGTCGAAGTGCGTTTGGTGGTACCGGATTATAAGGTGGTTCTGCCACCGAGTCGATCTGGTAGTATGAAGCTGGAAGGTTACCATCAAATCTGGCAATCGTTCATGCTAGAGGCGGACACGCTAAAAGAAGAACTATGGATGTCCACGTTCGACGCTATTGCTGGTGCTGCACTGCTGACCCCGGCTGCGCCATATGCTGCATATTATTTCTTAGCGAAGGAAACGGGGCAATTGATGAGCAGTGCGGCGGACTTTTACGATGATTTGTCTGGGCAAAGCACGTTTGAGGACCTTAAGCAGAGATATAAAACCAAAACTGATCTCAACACGTTGGGTGATATCAACCGAGAAGTCCTCAAGATCTATCACGAGTTAGATCATACAATTGAAAAAGACGTTGAATCCGATCAAGAGCTAGGCCAGCATCTAAAAAGCAAGATCTCCCAACAAGAACTACTCAAGCGATTCTTACTCAGGGCTTATGCACTTAACTCCTTAGTCGAGTTATTAGCCATAATTTCGTCTAAGCAAGGTTTGCTTACCAGCTATGACGAATTGGTTGAGAAATACCGAGTTGGTCAGTTTATCGAAAATTACGTGATGAGCGATGACTGGGAAGCTCCTGTCAATGTAGGTAATACACTGGCTCAAAACTGGATAAACCGTTTTCACACTCAGCCTTCATATTATGGGCTAGGTAGTAACTATTACTATGGTCTTGACTGGAGCAACAAAGTATTCGGGGCGTTCAACAGTGGTTTCCCTGTCCAAACTGCGCTGTACTTGGGTACGGTCACTAACTCTCTTGAGCAGTTTTGTAGAGATTTCGATTTAAACAAGCAGAATCTTAAGAAAGAAGATATCGGCTTTACACGACTTCTGGTCCAAGAAAGCACCGACTCTGATGCGAACAACGGTTTAGTTTCAAGTTGGTGTACTTACAAAGATTGGCTCGAAAAAGGCGGACAAAGAAAGATAGGACCGATGACTCGTGTCAAAGTGCAGGTAATTCTCACCGCAAAGGCCACTAAGAGTAAGAAATCAGTCTTTACACAAGCCATTGACTACCGTGCAGAAGTGAAAGGTTTTGATGTCATAGGGCCTTCTTTTGACGTACTGTTCACGCGCAAAGGTGAAGAAGGCTTCATCGACCCGAACGATGAAATTGCCGAGTATTTTGAGTCTCAAGGGGATTCCGAAGGGGATTTATCATTGCTCGGTGTTGAGTTTGAACCTACCTTCTGGTTTGGTGCAAACCAAATTAACGGTGTGAAACCGCTTTGCGCTGCTACGTGGTTAGATGAAGTGTCTGCTTTCGTTAAAGGGCAATCAGCGTTTGAATATCTGAATGAAGCCAATGAGTTTGATTCTATGCGTTATATCTTCCGCTTAGATAAGATTGATTTGCCACTGGCAACTTGGAACAAGCAAGGTAATGAAATTCATGAAAAGCGCATGCATTACGGCGTTCAAGGAAAAGACTATCTATTAAGCGAAACTGCTTCAGAGAGAAAGATACTTAATGATCGTGATTTCTTAATCGAAGAATTTGTTATGAGTGAATCCACTTCTAAGCGCGATAACACTCCTCAGGCCTTGAAAGGGGACGTGACAAGTATTCTAGGTATAGAAATCGATGGTGATCTTAGAATCTCTGAACAATGGACACCTTCCGATTCAATCAACAAATTTAACTGGGAAAAAGAGCAGTCCTTTAAGATCTATGTGGCAATGCTAGGCGATGAAACTTCACACGAAGAGTATGACACCATGGATCTCAATGCCGACCAATGCCAAATGACGCTCAAGCTAGCGGACCAAGGGCCTGTAATTCATAATTATATGTACTACTCGGGTACAGTTGCGATCAATCAAACTACTCGCTATGAAATGGGGCGTTCTGGTTATCATGAAGCTGTTTATGATTTTGAACTTGAACACGATAGCCCGTTGGAAAGCGACTTGCGTAAATTTGCTCAGCAAGCGCTGAAGCATATAGAGGCAGAAAGTGATGGCTATGAAGGCATTCTGAAAGGGAAGAAAGAAAAGCACCTTTACTTAATGCGTTTTGACTTCAGCTATGTATCACCAACAGGTAAGAGCGTGCAAGGTCTTAGACCTTATGGTGATATTGTAGATGGTGAAGATTTGAAATCATTCATCCTTTCAATCGACTCATTACAGCAGACGTCGTTAAACGAAGCTTATCCATTATCAAAGGTCTCACTAAGACTTCCTCAGGCTAAACAGATTGTTAGCAATAAGCCATGGACTGATACGGTTGCCGAAGAACAGGTATCTAATTTGTCTGCTGCGCGTTATTGGAAAAAGCTGGATACCGAAGAGAAGCGAATTAAGTGGCTTGAAAAGTGGATTAAGGACAAGTCCACTTCTTTGAAGGCGCCAGAGCCAGAGTTACTCCAAATATAGCAAAACAAAAAACCGCCAGAAATGGCGGTTTTTTTATGGCTTAAAGACTAAAAGCAGTTTGCTAGCCCGCTGCAGAAATATCGTACTTCTTCATTTTGTGGCTCAACGTGCTGACGGGCAGTGAGAGCTGCTCTGCGGCGCGTTTAATTTGCCAGTTTGATGCGTTCAGGCAGTCAAGGATGACGGTCTTCTCATACTCACCTACGGCTTCTTTAAGGCCTTTAGAATAGTCTGCTTGTTCCGCTGCATCTTGCTGCACGCTCTCGACGACAGGCTGTTGGATCACTTCTAACACAGCAGGTGTCGCCTGATGGGCTTCGGCAAGTGCTGCCGCTTCTCCAAACTCTATCTGGCTTATGGTTTCGAAGTCAGAAAGCAACAAGGCTCGCTCGACGATGTTTTTTAGCTCACGAACGTTACCAGGGTATGAGTACTCCTGAAGCTGTTTTTGCACGTTTGCACTAAAACCTGGAGCCTGTGATAGGCCCAAATTAGATGCGCTTTGCTTCACGAAGTGTTCGGCTAGTGGCAAAATGTCAGCTTCGCGCTCTCTTAATGGAGGAAGCGTTATCGGGAATACATTCAGGCGATAGAACAAGTCCGCACGGAATTCACCATTCTTGATTTTATCCATCAAATGACAATGCGTAGCGGCAACAACGCGGACATCCACTTCGACTTCTCTGCTGGCACCCACCGGACGCACTTTACGCTCTTGCAAAACACGTAATAGCTTAGCTTGAAGCAACAATGGCATGTCGCCAATCTCATCGAGGAATAAGGTTCCGCCATGAGCAGCTTCAAACAAACCTATTTTGTCTTTGTCTGCCCCAGTAAACGATCCTTTTTTATGACCAAACAGTTCAGATTCAAGTAGCTGTTCCGGTATGGCGGCACAGTTTTGGACGATTAACGGCTGATCAGCGCGGTTTGAGTTTTCGTGAATATATTTCGCGATAACCTCTTTACCTGCGCCTGTTTCACCTCGTAGTAGAACGTCTACAGGAAGTGTCAGTACCTTCTCTAAACGACGTAGCACTTCCAGCATCTGCTCACTTTCTGCAATCGGGCCTTTGTAGTGGCTCTGTTTGCGTTGTTTGAGATGTTGGTTTTCGCGTACTAGAGCAGCGTTATCGGCACTTAGGCTTTTTATCATATGGCCGTATTCTTCAAGCCAAACTGCTTGTCGAATACTGTTTGCTGCCATATTGCAAAATGCCGTTAGAGCCGACTCATTATCAATTACGCTCAAGTCGAATAGAGCTAATAGACCAATGGTTTTACCGCTGTCGTCAACGAGTGGCCAAGCAAGCAGGTTGGCGCTTTTAATGCCAAGCGCTAGCTCTGTCTCATACACAGCTTCACAATCGTAACCGTTGTACTGATACAGCTCATTAATCAAGACAACCTCGCCATTCTGTATTGCGTAGTTGAATGGGTCAGTTTGGCTGGTTTGGTCAAACGATAAAGGTTGCCATGGGTGAGAGGTGAGAGCTTGTTCGTTATGGTGAACAATGCTTGGAATCAAGGCCTGACCCGTCTGATCAAGAACGTAGATGATGCCATGTTTGGAAAACGTCATCTGACGCGCTGCTGTAAGCACCGCGTCTAAAGTCTGTGCAAGCTGAGTACGATCAGCCAGAGACTGGCTGATCGCTAAAAGCGCGTTACTCAGATCGTTCTGATTAGCTGAACGCATAAGATAGCGTTCCTTGCTCATCGACAGATACAGTGATCTGACTGTGCGACTCATCCTTGTCGTGCACTAACAGTTGTGTCGATAGCTGAGGGAGTAACTGACGGTTGATTACAGCATCGATGTTACGAGCCCCTGTTTCCGCTAAACGACAGTTGCCAAGTACGAATTCGACTAAGGTATCGTCGTAGCTCAACGACAGTTTGTGATGGCTTTGAAGACGCTCAGACACTTTACCCAATTTGTGGTGGATGATGTCTGTCATCGCTTCATCAGACAGAGGAACAAACGGTAACACAGACATACGAGCAAGTAGTGCTGGTTTGAAGTGTTGGTTCAGTGTTGGACGAATAGCCTCTGCAATCACACCAGCATTGATGTCTTTCGACTGCTGTACCAGTGACTCAATCTCATGAGTCGCAAGGTTACTTGTCATGATGATTAACGTGTTCTTGAAGTCGATAGAGCGGCCTTCACCGTCGTTCAGTGTGCCTTTATCAAATACTTGATAGAACAGGTTAAGTACTTCTGGGTCCGCTTTCTCAACTTCATCCAAAAGAACAACAGAGTATGGACGTTGACGTACTGCTTCAGTCAGCATGCCGCCTTCACCGTATCCTACATAACCTGGAGGTGAACCAATCAGACGTGACACTGTGTGTTTCTCTTGGAATTCAGACATGTTGATGGTGGTCATAAAGCGCTCACCACCGAACAGTTGATCCGCAATCGCGCGTGCTGTTTCTGTTTTACCGACACCACTTGGGCCGACAAGTAGGAATACACCAGTTGGAGCATCTGGGTTGCCTAGACCAGCTTTCGCCGTTTGAATGCCTTCTGCCAGAGCGTCGATCGCATACTCTTGGCCTTTGATGTTGCTAGTTAAGCTGTCTTTTAGTTTCAGAGTTGTTTCTGCTTCGTCTTGAAGCATTTTACCCATAGGGATGCCAGTCCAGTCAGAAATTACATGACTTACTTCATCTGGGCCAACTTCGAAGTGTACAAGTGGGTTGCTGCCGCGAATGGTATCAAGTTGTTCCTGACAAGCGGCAATGGCGATGCGTACCGATTCTTCGTCCATTTCTGCATAAGGTGACGTTTCTGTTTCTTCGCCTTCTTCCTCAGCCTCTGCAACTTCAATTTCTTCCCCAGAAACAAGCTCATGAAGGCGAGTACGCAACGCGATCATCTCTTCGATTTGCTCTTTCTCATTTTTCCATTGTGCTTCTTGGACTTCTAGCTCAGCTTGTGTTTTCTCCATCGCCACTTTTAGAGCTGGGATAGACGCTAGACTGTGCTTGTCGCCAGTCTGCTGAAGCTGGTCACGCTCAAGGGCTTCCAGTTCGCGAGTTTGAGCTGCAAGCTCTTGCTGCAATGTTTCAACTGAAGCTGGTACCGCATTTAGGCTGATGTTTACACGCGCACAAGCTGTATCCAGAACATCGATGGCTTTGTCCGGTAGTTGGCGACCTGAAATGTAACGAGCAGAAAGTGCGGCTGCGGCTGTGATCGCGTCATCACGGACATAAACGTTATGAGACTTTTCATAAGCAGGGCGCAGGCCACGAATAATTAGAGCTGCTTGCTCTGGAGATGGTTCATCCAGTTTAACCAGTTGGAAGCGTCGAGCTAGGGCAGGATCTTTCTCGAAGTATTTTTTATATTCAGACCAAGTTGTCGCTGCGATTGTTTTTACTTCACCACGGGCAAGAGCCGGTTTTAGTAGGTTTGCCGCGTCACTGCCGCCTGCTTGGTTACCACCACCAACAAGAGTATGTGCTTCATCAATGAAGAGAATGATTGGTGTTGGTGAGTTTTTCACTTCGTCTAGAACGGCATTCAGACGCTTCTCGAATTCGCCTTTTACGCTGGCACCGGCCTGAAGTAGGCCCATATCTAAACCGTAAAGCTCAACGCCCTTCAGGTTATCAGGCACTTCGCCTTGGATGATTTTAAGTGCTAGTCCTTCAACGACAGCAGTTTTACCAACACCTGGTTCACCGACTGCGATAGGGTTGTTTTTACGACGACGAGCAAGAATATCGACGATTTGACGAATTTCCTGATCACGACAGAATACAGGGTCGATCTCACCTTTACGTGCTTTGCCAGTAAAGTCTGTTGTGAATTTACTCAGCGCAGAGCCGTCTTCACGTGCTTGTGTCTTCTCAGAGGTTGCAACCTGCGCTTCAAGAGATTGGCTGGTCAGTTCACCAAAATTGCGTTTTAGGCTGTCCGGATTGACGCTTTCAAGAATCGCGGCGTATCCGTGCTGGCCGTAACGTAGAGGGTTACTCACTAAAGTAAGCAACAGCGCGCCTGAACGGATCTGTGTTTGAGATAAGTCCAATGAAGATACTAGCCAGCTTTCTTGTAACCATTCGATCAATAAAGCAGAAAATACAGGTTTGCCACCGTTACCTGTTGGGCTTGTATCTAAAGTAGAGCGAATAGATTGGCGTAAAATGTTTTCCGAACAGTCAAAGTGTGCAAGCACAACATCGAAATCGCTGTTTGGTCTTTCCAGCAGGCTTAAAAGGAAGTGTTCAATTTGAACTTCGTTGGCCTTTTCTGATACAGCCAAAGCTGCAGCGTCTTCTAGCGCGACTTTTGCGATAGGGTGCAGACGTTGAATTAATGAAGATAGATTAATATTTATCATTGTCTTTATCGAGCTTATGGTTTGTTTAAAATTGGCTCGAATTATACTAAATAATAAAACTCATTTTTTTTCCCCAGCTATTTTAACAGGCATTTTATGGTTGTTTGTTATCCGATATTGAATAGATTAAAACCCTATTGTTTATATGTGGCGGTCAGTATGATTATTGTTTTAGTTATTATGTCTTAAATGCCCGTTAATAACGCTTTTTTCAGTCTGTTGTCATCCGTTGTTTTATCAAGATTTATAAGTAACAATTAATTGTTTTCGATCGACAATAACTTGTTTAATTTTACAATTTATTGAATTGATAAATTGCGCTAATTATAACATTAAAATCATAACTCATTGATTTTTAGTGATTTAAAAGTTGGCACGGTGTTTGTATTAAGCTGATCGGGTCGCGGTAATAAGCGATTTGGTGAATTTAAATAAATAGAAATTTTTTAGAAGGAATATAAGATGCCAACTCCTGCGTATATGTCTATCACGGGCGAAACTCAAGGCGATATCACAAAAGATGCTTACTCAGCTGACTCAGTTGGTAACTCATGGCAAGAAGCACACGTTGATGAGTTTCTAGTTCAAGAACTTGATCACGTACTAACTATTCCACGTGATCCACAAAGTGGTCAGCCAACAGGTCAGCGTGTTCACAAGCCTGTAATCGTAACTAAGGCACAAGACTGCTGTTCACCACTTCTATTCAACGCACTAGTTTCTGGTGAAAAACTACCTGAGTGTAACATCAAGTTCTACCGTACTTCTGTACAAGGTAAGCAAGAGCACTACTACACAATCAAACTAATTGATGCTCTTCTAGTTGATATGCAAACTCGTATGGCTCACTGTCAAGACGCTGCTACTTCTGACCGTGTAACTGAAGAAGTACTGAGCTTCACTTACCGTGCAATCGAAGTTACTCACGAAGTAATGGGTAAAGGCGGTAACGACGACTGGCGTGCTCCACGCGAAGCGTAAGATTTTCTTACCGAACGCTAAGGGCCAACCTATGTTGGCCCTGATCTTATTATTTGTATCAGGTAAAAGGTATGACGATTGACGTAGAATTTAAATTTGAGGTTCAGGGCAGTAGCCATGAATTTCGTGTTGAAAGTTTTCAAGTGACTGAAGAACTGTCGAAACCATTTCAAGTCAGCCTCTCATTACTTTCACTTGATGCTGATATTACGTTCGACGAACTTATTCGCAAACCAGCATTGCTGACATTGTTTGGTCAGGGTGTTGGTTCTGCTCGTTTGTTCCACGGCGTGGTAAATGAAGTACGATTCCTCGGCTCTGGTCGCAGATTCTCGCGTTACCAGATTATTCTTGTTCCACAGATGTGGTTCATGACCCAGCGCCAAGATTGCCGAATTTTTCAGAATTTGGCTGCACCAGATATCATTTCTCAGGTGCTAGATGATGCCTCTGTCACCGACTACCGTCTTGACCTTTCCGGTGTTTATCCTCCTAAGGAATATGTTCTTCAGTACCGAGAAAGCGATAGTAACTTTGTTCAACGTATGCTTGCTGAGCATGGTATGTGGTACTACTTCGAGCATACAGAAGGCAACCACACTATGGTCATTGTTGATAGCAATGACGCAATTCCAGAGCTGTTAAGCACACCTCTCAACGCATCCTATTTAGGTCCAGTGGTGTATCACTCGGATGCAGGCGGTGTGGCTGACCGTGAGCATATCTTTGACCTTGCGGCGATCAACCGAGTTAGAACCGGTAGTACAACATATACCGACTACAATTATGAACAACCTAAGATCCCGCAGGAAATGTCCAGTGATGGTCCTTTAGATCAGGATCTTAAGCAGTTTGACTACCCAGGTCGTTATGTTGACCCTGCAATGGGACAAGTCCGTGCGTCAGAATGGATTGCCGATCATCAGGTAGAGAATCAACAAATTGAAGCGGCGTCTAACATCATGAGAATGGTGCCGGGTTACAGCTTTAATATTGGTGAGCACCCACGTAGCGCGATTAACCGTGATTACACTATGCTGTCAGTTATTCATAGTGGCCACGATCCTCAGGTTCATGAGGACGAAAACAGCGGTTTGCCAACCACTTATCAGAACCAGTTTATCTGTATCCCACGTGATGTGATCTTCAAGGCACCTAAACTACCAGCACCTATGGTTGATGGGCCTCAGACGGCGGTTGTTGTAGGCCCTGCAGGCGAAGAAATCTACACGGATAAACTTGGCCGAATCAAGGTTCAATTCCATTGGGACAGATACGGTAACAATGACGAGCATGCTAGCTGTTGGATTCGTGTTAGCCAATCAATGGCAGCACCAACTTGGGGTGCCGTGTATCTGCCACGTATTGGACACGAAGTTGTGGTTACCTTCCTTGAGGGAGACCCAGACCGCCCACTAGTAACGGGCGCGGTATACAATGGTCTACATTACCCTCCTTACTCATTGCCTGAGAATAAAACGCGTACGACATTCCGAACTCAGACCCATAAGGGAACGGGTTACAACGAGATGAGCTTCGAAGACGAAGCAAATCAGGAAGAAATCTACTTCCATGCTCAAAAAGATATGTCGACCAAGGTGCTGAATAACCGTTACCGCGATATCGGCCAAGATGAGTTTCTGAAAGTAGGGCGCCATCAGACAAACGAAGTTCACGGTGATCACAAAGAAACCATCGACGGTCATAAAACGACTCAGGTGAACAGTACGTTTACCGAAACAGTTGAACAAGATGTCACGGTTACCTACAACGCAAACGAAACTCAATCGGTTAAGAATAACTCGACACTTGAAATCGGCGACAATCGCTCAACTAAGATTGGCAAAAACGACGATCTAGACGTTGGTGAAAACAGTAACCTGACTGTCGGTGCTTCTCGTTCTGCTGATATTGGTGCTGATGACAATCTGACGGTCGGTGGCAACCTTACGGTTTCTGTGAAAGGAAACACCTCATACAAAGCAGATGCCGCAACACAGGTGATCAGTGGTGACAAAATCGTACTGAAAACAGGTGGCTCTTCTTTGGTCATGAACAGCGATGGAAGTATCAAGCTTTCCGGTTCTTCCATAACGGTTGAAGGCAGCGACAAAGTTGTGATTAAAGGTGGCAACGTAGCGATTAACTAATGAAGCAGCACAAACACTTAGAACAATTTGAACAAGAAACGCAGCAAGCCGAGCAATCGGCTTGCTTTTCCCGTTTTGGCACCATAGTGGATTTTAACGAAACTCAAGACAGTGTCAGAGTCGACTTTGAAGGCAACCCATTCGGACAACCTTTGTCTGCAAGATTAGGTCGCGGCTTTAGAAAATCTGAACTTCAGTTAGCGATGGATAATAAGCTGAATTGTCGTATTGAATTCATTAATCAGGACGTCAGTTTACCTGTTGTTACTGATATCTTCTTTTCAATGCTCGATGATGGGAATGAGCTTGTTATTCGCGCAGAGAAAATGACGATAGAAACGTCTCAAGAGTTGATTGTGAAAAGTGGTGAGACTCAAACTCGCTACAGCGGCAGAGATGGGCGAATAACTACACAAGCTAAGTATGTGACCTCTCAAGCAGAAAAAGCACAGAAGATTCAAGGTGGAACGATTGCCATCAACTGATCGAACATGCAGATAAACTATGAGACAAAGAATTACTAAAGAACAGCTTAACTCTGCGTTAACCAATGAAGATCTGGCTAAAGCGATAGAGACATTAGACGCAGAGATTGCCCAGTTGAGCGAATTGAATCCAACGTGGCTTGAATTTTGTCGCGAAAAATCCGCAATCGCCGTCGAATCATTGTCTTTTCTTTTTAGGCAATGGGTGAGATTACATCGAAAAGGCTACCCTTCGAATTCACAGGATTATCTGCGTTTGGTTGAGCGTCAGATGCGTGATGTTAAACAAGTCTATGTTGCGTTCTACCGGCTAAGTCCCGGATTGGTGTATGAATTAAAAGATTCAGCACCAGAGCTCTTTATTTGGCTGATGCTTGAACCTGAATTTGACCAAGAGCGTCAGCACTTACTCGCAGCAATCAAAACTGCTGAAACTATCGATTCTAAAGACGCGACATTGCTGATCTTACATTCCAAGCTAGCGCATCTTGACATTACCTTAGCTCAACTGATTGAGGGTAAGGTATCTGCTAGCACGTTATGCTTTGATTTGATGCGATTACGCCAGACATTAAGTATTGGGCTTGCTAAGCATTGGATAAAAGAAGAAGCACTGAAAGAACAAGATGTACATCCTGTTCTGGCTAAGTTCGATGTTGAAGACAGCGTTGAATGGATCAATGAAATCCAGAACGACGAAAAATACTTGTTTGAGTTGTTACTTTGTAAGCACGACCGAGGCACCTGGTTTAGAAAACGTTTCGGTGTTCAAGAACAAGACCTACCTAGTGAGTATGTCATTACCTTTGCAAAGCTTTTGGAATTGGTTGAGTTCAACCAGTTTGATCCTAGTACCGATATGGCTCCGATTCAGATGGTGCTAACTGGCAAACCTGAATGGATCTTAGCTGCTTTAGAGCACGTAATGACGCTTGATGAAGAGCAGGGCGAGGAATGGCTGTTCGCTCTTGATATAGTCTACGGTGAGCGCTTTCCGCTTAATCCTCATGAACTGGGCGTTGAGTATGAATGGGAAGAAGCCATCGCCTCACTCGAGGATTGGTGTGATTCCAACGAGCATCACGTAAACAAGGCAATGCGATTAGGTGAGGCTCTGACCTTTGAATCGACTGTGCGTGCGATGACTAACGAACGAATTCCAGAGCACTATCGATCATGGATATGGCGACATTTGTGTATTCATGGCCGTGTCTACATTCCATGGGAATGGTCAATGCCTGCGGTGCAGCAAGATTGGTTGTTTAGCAAAGTGTCAGATCAACCTGCTGCTATCGAGCGATTTAACCTAAGGAATCAGAATGCAACTGTGGGATATTGAACAAGCAACAGATCTGCTGGTGAAAGGTCGTTTTCAACGTGATGAAAACGGCCATGAAGTCTGGGTCCTTACAGCGAAGCGCCAGTGGAATCTTAACGAAAAAGTGTGGGAAGAGGTCCCAGCGGAAGAAATCTACGACGACCCGATTTATCTCGGTGAACCGGGTTTATCGGCGATGAAAGTTGACCACGAGTTTCCTGTCTCCAAACAAAACACTGATGTATTGGTTTATGGCAAAGCCCGTGCGTATGCCAAACGCCCAGTGACCTATCACGAATGCAGAATACTTATCGATAATCACATTGATAAAAGCATTGCAGTGCACGGTGAGCGACAATGGGTACAACATGGCGGAAGTGTAACGGTTTCTCACCCCAAAGCTTATGTGGAGGCTGAGATTGACCACTCTAGGGCGTTAGGTGGTGATGAGAGAAACCGTGTCGGTTCTGGTATTGCAAAAAGCAGTGAAGAATTATTAGCCAGACCCGTTCCATCGGTTTTCTTTCCTAATGAAGAGTGGGCGCCGAACACCAAGCCTCTGAGAGTTGCTGGCCTTGGACCTATTCCTCCATTTTTTTCGGAAAGAACGCGATACGCCGGCACATTTGATGAGCATTGGAAAGAGTATCGACGCCCTCTGCTGCCTGAAGACTTTGACAGGAAGTTTTATCAATCGGCGCCCGCTGACCAGCAGTGCGATGGTTTCTTAGAGGGGGGAGAGCGATTAATGATGAGTGGATTCTCTCATGATGATGTGTTTTCTTTCCGTATTCCTTCGGAGAAGTTTGTGGCGATAGCAGATTTCGGGGACGAAAAGCTTAGCGCTCCTATGCCAATGTACACGGTGTTTATCGATACAGAAGAAAAGCGTCTTACGATCAGTTATACCGCTTCTTTCCCGTGTCAGGCGAAAGAGCACCTTCTGGTATCCTCAACAGTTTCAAAAGCGAGAGAAAACGCATGAGTAATGTTTACGGCCGATACGTTTTGGATGTAGATGTTCTGACCCCAATGGGGATGAACTTGGATATTTCTCTCGCTGTTGCTCAAGCGGACTTGGGGCGTTTTAATCAGCACGAAGCAGAAAATGGTGTGGATAAATTCACTTATGCTAAAGCTGATTATATTAAAGCAGAGGATAAGCAGGAAAGAGTAGTGGAAATGGTGGATACATTACTTACTTCGATGCTTAATAGACTGCCTAAAACATTAAAACCAGTCCCTGTTATTCTGTCTGTCCCTGAGTCAGTGGAAAATAACCAGTTGCTGACATGGGTAGAAGAAAGTGAGCATGCTAAATGGCTGTCCAAAATCGAGATTTCTAATTCAGGCGGCCCTCGCTTTATTAATGAATCTTTAGGCATGCTAAACCAACAAGATGCCGTTATTTGCATTGCGGTTGATTCGCTATATTCGGAGTTAGAAAGCCTTATTTCAGGCCAGAAAGTGATAGGGAGTCAAAATCCATGGGGTTTGATTCCTAGTGAAGGCGGGGCGGGTGTCATTTTAACTAAGAAGAATATTGTTGAGACACTCAAACTGAAGCCGATTGCCACCTTGGAATATTTCCTCGCTGAGTGGAATACGACTGACCGTAGAGGCATGATGCGCTTAGTTCGCAAAGCAGCAAGTGCTTTTGAACAACTAGGACGGGTCTATTCAGACATGAATAATTCTCGTGACAATACAGAAGATTACGGATTTGCATTGGGTGCTCGAGCGGAAAAATTTACTAACCCTCAACAACCTACACTCATCAATGACTTGTGGGGTTCAATTGGTCAGGCGTCCGCATTGGCAATACTGTGCAGCTTTACACAAATGCATCGTTCATCGGATCCAGCTTCTATCTTCATGTACGGTTTGAATGGTGATCGTGGCTTATTAAGAGCCTCTCTGTGTGACTATGAGTAACAAACTTAATACTGCTCCACAATGCGTCATTTTTAATTAATAAAATTGTATTTAAGATGTTAAAGAGTCACGTGTTGTATCTGTTGAGCTGTCATTCTGACTAAATTGATAGATATAGTGGGCTTTTTATTTTTACGCAGTTGAAAAGCAATATTCAAAATAATTAATATGCCCCCCTAGTTATTATTATCAGTTGGCCAAAGAGTAAAACGTGTCTGATCAAAATGGATCAAGCGACAGCTATATCAATCAATTAGTTCATAAAGCGATTGAGAGAAAAAAACAGTTAGAGCAGCAGGAAGCACAAAGAAACAAGCCTAAGTTGGAATATGTTTTATTCTCGCAATTTGATGTACTGGAGTCGTTTCCTTCAAAAAACGGTAATACAACACTTTACCATCTCGCCAAACAAGGGGAGCCGGAAAAACAAGTGTGTTGTAAAGTCGCAAATGAAGGGACTTCTAACCATGAACACTCATTGTTGATTGGCGAAGCGAGTAAGCTTGAAATATCTCAACATCCTAGCGTTGCTGACTTCATCAAGATCGGTAATGAATTTGATCGCCCTTACATCATGTATGAGTGGATACATGGTGAGTCGCTGGCCGAAAAAATAGAAAGACACGCCAAAAAAGGCTTCCGTCACGATCACATCGCCTGGCTTATCTACCAATTAGCCGGCGCTTTGGAATATATGCACACTCGTGGTGTGTGTCATTTAGATATTAAGCCTGCCAATGTTCTTGTTGGCGAAGATGATAGCGTGAAGCTCATTGACTTTGGGGCTGCCCGATACACTGAAGAATCGGAAGGACCTTCAGAAGTGAGCATGAATTATGCGTCTCCAATGTATGTCGAAAGCGGCATCGCTAAACCTCAGGATGACGTTTATTCGCTGGCACTACTGACTGGGCACTTATTCCTTGGTTCTACCTATGGTGACGTTTGGCGTCAACTGTTGGGACAGAACAAGCGTTGCCAATTGATTCCTAAACACGTGTGGTCACTGCTTAAGAACGTACTTAATAAGCCGAGAGCGCACGGCTATACCGCAATTTCATTTGCTCAGGCCTTGGCTCGAATCGATACCCAAGCATTGAAGTCAGATAATAGTGCGCCGATCTTCTCTAACCTAAGAAATGCTGATCTCGTTCTGACACAGCATAGCGTGGCAGACAAGTTTGCTCTTGGTCGCTTTAAGTATCTTGAAGCTGCGTTGGTGGCGTCTGTCGTATTGGTTACCGGAACCTATTTTTACGACTATGTACAACCTGAGTGGAAGCCATCGGTGAAATCCGGTTTTGGTGATTCAACGGCGTTGGTGAATACGATTAAGCCTGCGCAAACGGCGGCGTTTCTAGCTCAGCCTCCGTGGAAGATTGAATACGCGCTAGACGATATGTCTAGTGATGTTGTCATGATGGCGCCTTATCAGGACGCTTATCGTGTACAGCAAACCAAACTTCTCAATGTCTACCAGCACAACGAAGACAGTTTAGCGGCAAGAAGACAAGTCGCTGAGAGTATTCCTGTTGTACTTAAAGATATTCGCTCTCAGCTGGTTTCACTGCATCAAAGCCTAAACAACGACGGTGTCCTTTTCGCAAAATCTGAGCGCTCGTTTAATGAAGTAATGTCCAACCTGAATAGGCTCACAGTTGAGGCACAGAAAGTGTCTAACTATATGGGTAAGCAGGACGACGAACTTGTCAGCTTGATTCTAAGTGGTCGTGCAAAAGCAGTAGATGACTACATGAAAACAGCTTGGGCAAATCACCAAGCGGAGTCTTACTACTACAGCCAAGTGTTACCTAATACTGTGCTAAACAAGGTTTACTCAACGATTGACGCCAATGCCGAACAGCACTACTACTCACGTGCGATTGAACAAGCAGAGGCAGCAAAGCAGTTTTTTGGTAATACCCCAGATCTGATTGCGAAGATTCGTGCCCTGAAAGTGGCACGTAGTGAATACATTCTGTTTAGCACTGTGACAGAGCAGGCGATATTCGAAACGGCGAAGCTTAATTCGTCACTAAACGACCTTGAAGTCAATGCTCCTAAAAAGTTTAGTGAAGTGACCCAACTACTTAATAGCATGGCAAGCGATGCCATTCGTAAGAGTCATAAAAAGTCAAAGCCTGCACGTGGTGCCTTAGCCATTCAACGAGCAATTAGCGATTACCAGCCGAGTGTAAGGGGCTAAGCAGTGACAACGGAAATTAATACGCTTCTTGAGCCAATTAACGAAGCTTCGCCAGCAGGTGAAGACGCGCGTTATGAATTCAGTTTTGAAATGATGGAAGCTGAAGTCAAAAAATTCGGTTCTTTGTTTGGTGAAACGGTTGATTGGGCAGTTGTACAAAGCCACGCCACAGAAGTTATCACTAAGCACAGCAAAGACTTTAAAGCGATGTGTTACTTGACACGTGCTCAGGTCGAAAGTGAGGGGTTACCTGGTCTTGAGCAGGGCCTCGCATTGCTTGCTGAATCATTAATACGTTTTGGTTCAGATTTATACCCGCGCAGAAAGCGTGGTCGTGACGGTGCAGTGGAGTGGCTGAATCATCAGCTTAAACTTGCTTTGCCTAAGTTACCGAATGAGCAACTAACATGGGAAGCGTTGTCACGATGTAATGATGCCGTGGAGGAGATTCAACGCCACTTTGATGAAGTGTTCCAAGATTCAGAAGCGGACTTTTTTGAGTTGCGCAGTGAGCTCAATCGTCTACTTCAATCGGCAGGTGCTGACGAAACACACGCGGCACCTTCTGAGCCAGAGGCTGTGCAAGCTCCCGTCGAAGTATCACAACCTAAACCTGAGCATCAACCGTCACCAGAGCCAGCACCAGCTAAGCCTGTTGTTGCTAAACAAAGTGTTGTGAAGCCTGTTAGCCGACAGCCAAAAGAAGTGGATATCGACACCGATTTTTCTTCACCGACAGCCTCTAAGCGAACGCTGAAAAAGGTAGCAGAAATGATTTTGGGCTCAGAGCCAGAATTACCGCTGTCTTACCGTATCCACAGACATTTGACTTGGTCAGACATCGAAGAGCTGCCAGACCATCAGAAC
This sequence comes from Vibrio sp. RE88, assembly GCF_013113835.1. Lineage (GTDB taxonomy): Bacteria > Pseudomonadota > Gammaproteobacteria > Enterobacterales > Vibrionaceae > Vibrio. The sequence goes on from NZ_VTYQ01000002.1 coordinate 313,301, forward strand.
AATGAAACACCCTTAATTCTTGCCGTGTCTCAGGACAAACAATCCGAATACCGAGACAAAGCTAAGCAAGAAAGCGATATCGATACGATTAAACGTTTAGAGCGTACATTAACTGATGCGCCATTCTGGCTGACTGGCCATTACTACGTTTATCAGATGCTGAAAAACTTGAGCTTGGAAGAAGCCGCTCAAGCCGTTTCAGAGGAAGTGAAGGCCTTTGCTCAGTCCTTACCGGGTATAGAGGCTCTGTCATTTAAGAATTCGATTCCATTTGCCAACGAAGCAACGATCGAATGGCTGAATAAAGCCAGCTCATCGGCGTCCAATGCAGGTCAACAGGTTTTACCTAGCGTAGTCGTGCAAGAAGGCGATTTGGTATCAATGGACGATGTTACTCTCGAAAATTTGGGAGAACGCGTAGCAGAAGTCGCGCAAAACCTTGAGCTTGATAGCTCTGGGCGAGGGCAATTTATGCTGCATTTACAAATCGTAAAAGCTTACCAAGCTGTTGGTCTTTACGCGCTCTGTTTGCCTTATCTTGAAAAGTTATGGGTCATCAGGGACGAAATGAGTCTAAGCAGCTGGGAACCACATCTCTCTTTGCAATTAGATGAATTAACTAAAAAAATTCTGAAGCAGCTGTATCCAAACAAGGAATTGTTGCCTGCAAAGTTTGAGGAGTGGGAGTCAATCTATAACTAAACAACACAATTAGATAAGGAACTAATTATGTCACGCGATGGCTCGGTAGCTCCTAAAGAGCGAATTAATATCCGTTACGTTCCAGCGACTGGTGATGCGCAAGAAGACGTTGAACTGCCGTTGAATATGATGGTTGTTGGTGACTTTACAGCACGTGCTGATGAGACGCCAATCGAAGAACGTACGCCAATCAATATTGACAAAGACAACTTTAACGAAGTTTTGGAAGGTTACGCTCCAAACCTAAAAGTTAACGTTGAAAACCGTCTTACTGATGAAGAAGGTGCACAGCTTGGCGTTGATCTAACGTTCAAGAACATGAAGGACTTCTCACCTGAGTCGATTGCTAAAAGTGTTCCGGAACTAAACAGCCTGCTAGAGCTTCGTGAAGCATTGGTTGCGCTAAAAGGTCCACTAGGCAACGTACCTGCATTCCGTAAGAAGATCGCTGCCGTTCTTCAGGATGAGGAAGCTCGTAAGAAATTACTTGAAGAACTCAGCATTGGTGAAAACCAAGACGCTGAAAAGGCTGAATAAGAGGGTATTATGACAGCAGAAGCACAAGCTCCAGAACAAGAAGCGGCGTTAGCTGAATCTGGTTCCCTTCTGGATAGCATTCTTAACGAAACACGCCTGAAGCCAAGCGACGAAGGTTTTGACGTTGCAAAGCGTGGTGTTGAAGCGTTCATCGGTGAACTTTTAAGTAACAGCTCTGCCGAGAAAGTTGACCAGTCTTTGGTTGACTTGATGATCGGTGAGATTGACCAGAAGCTATCAAAGCAGGTTGATGCGATTCTTCACAACGAAGAAGTACAAGCTATCGAATCTACGTGGCGTGGTCTTAAGTATCTGGTTGATCACACGGATTTCCGTGAAAACATCCTTATCGAACTGATTTCAGCGAAGAAAGACGAAATGCTGGATGACTTCGAAGATGCTCCAGAAGTTGTGAAATCAGGCCTTTACAAGCAGATCTATACGCGTGAGTACGGTCAGTTTGGTGGTAAACCAGTTGGCGCAGTAATCTGTGATTACCAGCTAACGTCTTCAAGCCCAGATATCAAGCTGATGGAATACATGGCGAACGTTGGTGCGATGTCGCACTCTCCGTTCATCACATCGGCATCTTCTAAGTTCTTCGGTTTGGACAGCTACGAAGAGCTACCAAACATGAAAGACCTGAAGTCGGTATTCGAAGGTCCTCAGTACACGAAATGGCGTGGTCTGCGTGAACATGAAGATTCACGTTACCTAGGTCTGTGTACGTCTCGTTTCATGCTACGTAACCCTTACTCAGTTGAAGACAACCCAATCAAGGCGTTTGACTACGACGAGTTAGTAACAGATGACCACAACCACTTCTTGTGGGGTAACTCTGCTTACGCGATGGCATCTAAGATCAGTGAGTCGTTTGCTAAGTACCGTTGGTGTCCAAACATCATTGGTCCTCAAAGTGGCGGTGCAGTATTCGATCTGCCAGTTTACAACTACGAGTCAATGGGTCAGATCGAAACGAAGATCCCTACAGAGATCTTGGTTTCTGACCGTCGTGAGTTTGAACTTGCAGAAGAGGGCTTCATTGCTCTGACGATGCGTAAAGGTTCTGACAATGCTGCGTTCTTCTCAGCAAACTCTATCCAGAAGCCTAAGGTTTACGCGAATACACCAGAAGGCAAAAACGCGGAAATGAACTACAAGCTGGGTACACAGCTGCCATACATGTTCATCATTAACCGTCTAGCGCACTACATCAAAGTACTGCAACGCGAGCAGATTGGTTCTTGGAAAGAGCGTTCTGACCTTGAAATCGAGCTAAACAAGTGGATCCGTCAGTATGTTTCTGATCAGGAAAACCCGCCAGCAGAAGTACGTGGTCGTCGTCCTCTTCGCGCAGCGAAGGTTGAAGTATCTGACGTTGAAGGCGATCCAGGCTGGTACAAAGTATCAATGTCTGTGCGTCCTCACTTCAAGTACATGGGTGCGAGCTTTGACCTGTCTCTAGTTGGTAAACTGGATCAGTAATCAGAGTTGTTAATTTAAGATTCGAACGGCCAGTTTTGCTGGCCGTTCTTTTTAGAGTTCAGTATGGAAAAAGGTTATCGCTTACTCGAACGCATTGAATTGGGGGAACCCAAGAATTGCTACGAAAAAGTTGTTTCTCACAAACATCTTATTGAATCTATTCATATTCATCTCGCAGATTTGCTTAATACGCACGCCGGGAATGCAATGATAGACAATGATTATGGTCTTCCTGACTTCAATGATGTCCTTGCTAGTCAATCAAACTTAGTACGTCATATTCAGCAGAATATTCGCACGACTATTCACAAGTTTGAACCTAGGCTCGGCAACATCGAAGTGACATATCGTCAGGACTTTCATAATCCCTTACAGCTGAGTTTCGGCATCACTGGTGAGGTTTCTCACAACGGTGGTCAGGTCCCAATGTCTATCAATGTGTTCATGGGCGTTGACGGTAAGTTCAACGTTTAAAGTCAGGAGAAACTCTTCGTGAGCAGCAGTAAATATTTTCAGGACGAACTTTCTTACCTTCGCGAAGCGGGAAGTGAGTTCGCAAAATACCATCCTAAACTGACGAATTTCCTCGGCGAAGGCGTCTATGACCCAGATGTTGAGCGTCTGCTGGAAGGTTTCGCTTTCTTAACCGGAAGAATTCGGGAGAAGATTGACGATGAACTGCCAGAGTTAACGCAGTCATTGATGACGCTGCTTTGGCCTCACTATATGCGTTCTGTCCCGTCTATGTGTGTTTCTGAGCTCTCACCACATGTGGGTAGTGTGACAGAAAAAACAGTGGTTAAACGTGGTGCTGAAATGGCAAGTGAGCAGGTAGAGGGGACGCAATGTCTGTTCCGTACCTGCTACGACGTCGCCCTGTATCCCGTTAGTATCACCAATGTGGAACAGTCCAACAGCCGTACGAGCTCGAATGTCGACGTCACCATAGCCGCTGAATACGGCCAGGAGCTTTCTAGACTAAAAATGGACTCGCTGCGTTTTTATCTCCACGGCGAAGTGCATGTCACACGAACCTTATACCTCTGGTTGTTCCGCTATCTAGACTACATTGAGTTGGATGTGGGTGGTGGATACAAACACAAATTGCCTGCAAGCAGTATTAAGCCTGTTGGCTTTGGCGACGATGAAGCGATTCTGCCATACGGAACCAACTCTTTTGCAGGGTATCGTCTGCTTCAGGAATACTTTTCTCTGCCAGAGAAGTTCATGTTCTTTGATGTGACTGGATTGGAGTGGCTGAGTGGTGTTCCACAACGTTCAACCGTTAAAGTGTCGTTTGTTTTTAAACGTGCATTGCCTTCGGAAGTGGTGTTAAAAGACAAGCACTTACGATTGCACTGTACGCCAGCGGTTAACCTATTCAGTAAAGACGGCGACCCGATTCGATTAGAGCATCGCCGAAGTGAATACAAGGTTAGGCCTCAGAGCAGCAGTCAAGATCACTATGAGGTGTACTCGATTGAAAATGTTGAGACCTGGAGTAAGAATGAGCGTAGCCGTAAGAAGCTGATTGAATTTGAATCGTTCGAACATCAGATTAATCAGCGTGACAAGCGCGAGTTTTACAAAACCAAAGTATCAGAGCGAGTCAGCGGACGTGGCTTAGAGCGCTATATCTCTTTCCATACCCACACCAGTGACATTGCGGAGTTAGGCTCTGAAACAGTACTGATGAAGCTCACGTGTAGTAATGGCGACCTAGCAGAACGTTTGTCAGTAGGCGATGTGACTTATACTTCACATAATTCTCCTACGTACGCGACATTCACCAATATCACTAAGCCGACTCAGTCAGTGAGCCCACAGGTAAACGGTGAATTGCAGTGGCAGTTAATCGCAAATATGTCGTTGAACTATCTGTCTTTGGCGAACATCGATGTACTGAAAGTACTTTTATCAACCTATGACTTTCATTCCCGCGTCGACCGTCAGGCGCATCGAGCGTCGATACATCGCTTGGACGGGATAAAGAAAACGGAGATGAAACCGGCAGACAGGGTATTTAGAGGCACGGCGATTCGAGGCACTCAATTTACGCTCACGGTAGATTCCACTTACTTTGTCAATGAAGGTGATATGTTCCTGTTGGTGAGTGTCTTAAATGAATTCATTCGATTGTATTCCAGTTTGAACTCATTTACTGAGCTGGAAGTGTTTGATGAGAAAACCGGCGAAAACTATCACTGGCCAAGTCTAGCGGGGCAGCAGACTGTATTATGATTAATCAGATTGAACAAGAAACCCATGAGTTTGGCTTCTTTCAAGCCGTCTCATTGCTGGAGAAACATTATCAATCTCAGACAGAATACAGTTATAACGGTATTGGCCAGAACAAGTATATCTGGCAGGAACACATTCGATTCAGTGTTTCTCCTAGTTTAGCGTTCCCAAAAAGTGACATAGACTTTGTCTCCCACTATGAAATGGACGGTAACCCATACTCTCGCGTTGAAGTCACCTTTTTAGGTCTTCATGGCTCGAGTTCACCGTTACCATCCTCATACACTGAAAAACTTGCGGGTCGCGACGACGAAGATAACCCAGTTAAGCAATTCTTTGATTTCTTTCATAATCGACATATCTCATTGGTTTATCGGGTATGGAAGAAATACCGCTATCATATTCAATATCAGAGTGAAGCGAAGGACCCGTTTTCAGGCAGAATGCTGCACCTCTTGGGCTTATCGACGGTCATGCAGGAAGCAGAAGTCAGTGAGCTAGACAGAGCGAAGCTACTTTCGTACGTTAGTCAGCTCTCGACTCGAACGCGTTCTCCTAAGTTGATATCGGGTATTGTCGCGCATTACTTCAGTCTACAGAATGTAGTCGTCGATGAGTGGATCTACCGACGTGTTGCTATCCACCAGTCTCAACGAAATAAGCTCAATCATGTTAACTGTGTGCTTGGCCAGGATCTGCATTTGGGTAAAACCTTGCCAGACTTAGTGGGTAAGTTTCATCTACGTATAGAAGATATTGATTTCTCAACTTATCAAACTTTCCTACCGGGCAGAGCAAACTACAAGACCTTGATCGGGTTAATGCAGTTTATCTTGCGGGATCCGCTGGCATGGGACCTCATCATGAAGGTCAGGCTTGATACCATCCCCAAAAATGAACTGGGGCAAGGAGAAGGCAATTTGTTAGGGCAGACAATGTGGTTGGGTGACCCAGGTACAAAAGACGCGTCAATCAAACAAATAGGCCAGCTTTAACAGGCAATAAAAAACCCGCGAAATCGCGGGTTTTGTTTTAATGTGTCCTACTCAAACATTGAGAAAGATTAGCGTCGGATAGGTTGATGCAATACCACTGTGTTGTTTAACGACTGAATGCCGTTAAACGACTCGATTTCATTGCACAGGGTATGTATCGACTGAAGATCTGGCGCTTCAATTAGAGCAATAATGTCATAAGTTCCACCAACGATGCTCGTTAGCCTTACCTCCGGAAGCTCTTTAAGAGCTTCCGTCACATTATTTTTCTTACCTTTCTCACATGAAATCAGCAAGTAGCTTGCTGCTGATCTGCCTTCTTGCTCGACTCTGATCTGTGCGGTATAGCCTTTAATAATACCGGTTTTTTCCAGTCGGTTGATACGCTCAGCGACTGCGGTACGTGACAAGCCAATGTTACGCGATAAGTTAGCGATTGACTCGCGGCCATTAGACAAAAGGTTAGATAGAATTTTCCGATCTAGTTTGTCTAAGCCCTGAAGGTTAGTAGTTGACATCATATATCCTGCCTTACGTTGTTTTTATAAGTTTACTTTTTTATAGGTCGATGGTTTCGGGTAGAGAGAAGTTATACAGCTCCGCAAGGGTAAATGGGTTTCTTTGCGAGAGTGGCTTCACTCGTAGTTTCAGATCACGACCTGAAACAGTTATGTCACTAACAAAACTTCCATCATGTTGATTTGTTAGTGTGGATTGGCCCAATAGCCTGTAGATCGCCCACTGGCCATTTTCGCTTAGTACGTATTGTTTGCCCTCATCAGTTACGTCTTGGATAGTAATACTCACGTTAAAGTCACCACTCTTAGGTGGCCATTCCAGTTCCCTAATGCGACTTGGACCGTGGTAGTAGCTCATTTGCGAATCTGCAACTTTGACTGTCGCACGAATTGCACTGGAGTCTAGGTCGAGAATCTTAGTAGTAAATGGGATTGAAACACGGTTGGTACTCTTGTTGATCAACGTGTCACGAATCACATTGTAGTTTTTCAATTGGACCAGAAGCTCTGGTGTTAGAGGCATTGTCTCACCATCAACACGCTTCGGTGTCCAAAGGTTAGTGTCATAGAAGGACGCCAAGTTCTTTTGTACGAAGGTATCGATGATGCCGCCGGTAGAGAAAAGAAGCTCGAAGTCTTCTAGCGCAATTTCTTCTTCTGCATTTAAATCAAATGGATATTTGTTCAATGCTAGATCACGATATTTAGTGTAAACCTCACTATACCATTGAGTTTGAACGCCTTTTGCTGACTCTGCGATCATCACAGACCAACTTTGCTGAACCATACCAAGTAGCCAACTGCGCACCGGTTCCGGAGACTTTTGAGCAATCTGCTTGAGGCGGATAATTGGGTCAGCTTCTGAACTTTGCATGCGTGAACGTGCTGCCAGTAGCGAAGCCATTTGTGGATCCGGTGAGTCGGCGATGTCCTTCATGTAGGTACGTAAGCGGCTCAACGCAGTCACAATCTCATCCCATGGAGTAGGGGAGTTTGGTGTCTCGTTAATTTGCAGACGGTTAAGCTGGAAGAAAGCCTGTTCGACGCGTTGCATCAGTAAGTAATCTGGTTGAACAAATTCCTCTGCTGAATCGGCTAGCTTATCAATCGCTTCGGTTGCTGCTTTAGGCAGTTTATTTGCTAGTAGCTCCTTTTCTCCTGTTGGAGAGAAGTACGTATTGGAATACACCTGCTTAAGTACTGTCGTTAGCGGTGAAGAAGGGCCAGAAACAAGGTCGATAGCGTTAGTTAGCTCGCCAATTGAATTGTATTTCTTCACTTTCAGCTCACTGAGCGCGTTACGCCAGTAGCTGATGTAGTCATCAGTGTACTTCTTACGGATCTGATCTTTGAACGCTTCATGCTCTTCTTTTGAAGGCGTGACGTTCTTAGATAGGCCCAGAACCCAGTTGTTTGTAATCACGTCTTTCGACATCAAATCGACACGTGGACGATAGAAGGTACTAAAGCCGGTTGCTGTGTAGACTTTGCTAATGTCTAGCAACTCTTGGTCAATCTGGTCGTTAAATACGTTGTTAAAGTCAAAACCAACCGCGCGTTCAATGTTCAAAGTACCAAGGTCAATAGCGTTTGCTTGATTGATCAACTGAGCATAAACAAGGTCGACATTAGACTGTGCAAGCAAGTTTCTGCGTGTGGCACGTACAATGTCCATATTGATGTTTACAGGCGCGAAGTCTGTTCTGAAGTAAGCATTAAGATACTTCATCGCAGAGGCTACTTGTTCAGAATCGCCGATGACTTTTGAAAGGGTCGATTGCGTTTGAGTTGTCATAAACGGCAGATCGCGTTTACTTGGCTCTTTCAACATCAAGTATCCTTTAAGCACTGGCAGGGCTTGAATTGGCTTGTCCTGATACTTGGTTAGCTGCACACGGTAAGTCTGCTCAATAACAGGGATCAGTTCTTTCTGAATTGATTGAAGGAGCGTTTGGTACGCCATCTTGGTCGCAGGCTCAAGGCGGCTCACATTCAGAGAGACGATCTCTTCGTCGAGCGCTTCGCTGCCCTCAACCCAAGCATCGTAGACAGGTTCAATCTGGGTGATGGCTTGTGCTAACTTGTCATCCAACAAACGCACATGGTCTGCAGCTTGATCGCCTGTTTCAATGTTTAACAGCTGATAGATTACACGAAGGTTACTATCGAGTGTTGTGCCTAGCAGATAAGCGCCACCAGCAAGGAAAACAATAGAAGCCACCATTGCTAAACGGCTCTGACGCAGTATTCGCTTCAGGTAGGTTTTGTTTTCACCTGCAAAATCCGCTTCTGGAAGAATCTGAGACTCCACAAGAAAGCGTGTGAAATAAGGCGTTTCAGATAACTGAGTGTGCTCGGAAGCGATAATCGGCAAGTTAAAGTATGTGCTGCAGCTTTTCGCCAGCAGGTTGTACTTTCTGCCACCCTGAAGACATGATGAGAAAAACAGTTCGCGAAGGTCAATGAAGTACGCTCCGCGGTTAACTTCACTTAGACGCTGAACAACGTACTCAACTTCCTTCTGGCAAATTTCTAATTGTTTCGGGAAAGATAGTATCGCTTGCTTTTCTTTAGTGTCATTGGACTGAGACGTTGAATCTAGCGCATTCTTTTCAATCACTTTTACTAGGTTGTTGAAACTGTCGCGGTAGTAATCGACTAAAACACCTTTGGCGTCTTTAAGTGCGATGGATAAATATTCAACGTTGTGCTTCAGAGGACTCAGCTGAACATATTCTTTAAAGCCCTGAAGTTTATCCAACTTAGAGACGACCATGTACACTGGAAGGGCGGTATTGGTCTGATCACAAATAGATGTGATTCTGTCAATCAGTGCAGTCAGAGCATAATCAACCTGTTCTTCCTCAGAGATGATTAAGAACTCTAAGTCTGTAAAGAACAAGCAGCCTGCGAATGGTTTACGTGGACGGCTGCGAATGACTTCCGCAACCATAGTATCCCATAGCAGTGAGTCAGCCGCGGATACTTCTTGGAATACCAATCTTTGATCAGGTTTTAGATAAACCGCTTCGTCGGACTCATACCATTCGAAAAAGTCATTTTTCTTGGTACGCGATGTATCAATTGACTTGATAGCATTGGAGCTAGTAAGGAACTGCTTTTTACCTGCAGCTTTATTACCAATCATTAAGTAGATTGGTTTTTTCTTTGAACCTACAAGTAGGGGGCGAAGGACCAAGCTCAAAGCTTCTTCTTCTGTTTCTAATTGTTGATCGCGATTTTGTTTTCTCTTCTTAAAGAAAAGAACCAATTGATAAGCACAAAATACTAATGCGATAGCCGCTATTCCAATATACAAAATGTTCTTTGAAACGGTGTCTGGGTATAAGAAATGTGCAGCCGCTAAACCACCAATGAGAACTAATGCAAGCAAAGTGGAGATGAATATCGGATGACGTATAATATTTTTTAGCATAGTTATTCAGCCACGACTTGGTTTAGTGATTTATTCTCTTGCATCGCTTTTAGTTGAGCGATTTTATGCAAGTAAACGTTGATTAAAACTAGAGAGCGATCGAGCTCTTCAGAGCTGTCGGTTTTTTCTGCGTACTCGATTCGCCCAAGCAATGGGAACAATGAGTTGCTGTACTGATAAGCCAGTTTTGTATTCACGTCTTTAGAATCACGCTTTAGATTAGCAATGGCTGTTCGGGCACGTGAAAAACGTGAACTTATATCGTCAAAGTCTTTTTCTAGCTGTAACTTCACGCGTTGAAGCTCAGTGGATAGTACTTTAACCGAGGATGAATCCGAATAAAGTTCAGATAAATTATCTGTAATGCTCACTAAGGTGGATATTTGACCTATTTTCTCTGGAGACTTATCTAGGTCGTAAACAATAGAATCTACCGTTCTAATTAATGGCTCTTTAAGCTGATTAAGCGTGTCCTTGTTTTCACGCCTTAAGTCTTCAGTGACCTCAAGAAGTGCGGGAATATTGTTCGATGCAATTTTCTGCTGGTAGTTATTTAAAACTTTATCATTGTGGATATAGTAAGCACTCAAAGCGAACAAAAATAAACCAACCACAGCGGCAACAGTCCAAATTGTAGATCGGCTTTTTTCGGCCTCTGTTTCAACAGGAGTAGGCTTTTCCGCTACCGGTGGTTTTACATTAACCGTAATACCGCCTGGTACGGAAGGACTAGACATTTTTTGTTGGGATTCTTTCTGCTCTTTGGCTTTTTTCTGAGCGGCTTCTTGCTTGTCTTCGAGCTCTTTAATTTCGTCGATGTATTGGCTAAATAATCGTCTGATAGTGCCGAGAGAAGGTGCTTTATGACCATAGTGGAGTCTTAATTCTTCTTCAATACGAAGACATACTCTATGTCCGGCTTCAAGCATTGCTCTGTCTTCAACAGTGACATTGAATTGTTTTGCCCGTCTTTCTGCATGTTCGACTAGCCATTCAAAAGCCCCCATTCGCGCGCTTGCTTTGGAAACTTCAGGAAACGAGGATGACCAATACACGACACACAAATCGAGTAGAGAGTTTAGCCCGTCAACAAACCCGTTCAGGCCGTCGTTGTGTGCAGAAGCCACGGCATAATAGCACCCGCAACGCAAATCTTTACTCTTATGCTTAAGAATATCTTTGGATAACTGTTGTACTTTTTTCCACGATACGCGCCCAGTAACCTTATTGATATTATTGATCTGCCGTTTTATTTCCTCAAACTCTTCGAGATTGTTTGGGTTAACTCCGCAAGGAGTATGCTCGTCCACTGGCCGCCGAGCAAAGTCTGAAAAGTACATTAAATCCTACCCAAATGACGTTAATTATAAAAATGTAATCGCATTTCTGTTTGTTTCTTATTTAATAATGCTTAATTATCTCGTGGTGGATTTTACGTAGGAGAAAAGTAATTTGTAGATAAGATATTACTTAAAACTAATTAAAGTTTATTAAATGTGACCGCTATCGTTTACTACTAAAGTTTAATTGAGAAAAGAGTAAATAGTAAAAAGTGCAATATTTACAGTATGGCTACATGTACGTCATATTATAAAAATGTGTGATTATTATTTGCTCTTCATACGATAATCATATTTTGCACGGATTATCGTGTGCGTCTGAGGAATTTTTACTCGATAGTTGAAATGTCCATTTTCGTAGGAGAAAGGAAGTTAACAATAGGAGAAAGAACATAATTACGCGGAGAAATTTTTTCGCTATTGAATTTGTTAGTTAGCCTGCTATTTTGCTGAATCTTTAATTTATCTTTTGACTTTAGACCTTTTGAGGATAAAAGGATGAGCAAGTTAAGTCGATTGGGCTTATTAGCATTGGCATGTACTGTGTCAACCGCGGTTAACGCGAAAGGGGAGCGCTATGGCGGCTCCATTAGTATGCTGAGCATTGACAGCATTGAATACAAGGAAGGATCGAGCGGCACCGCGGACACAATGCGATACGGCTTTGTGCACACACGACCAATTGATGAGGACAACAACCGTTGGAGATGGTGGTTAGGATTTAACTACGTCAACGAATCTATCGATGCCCCTGCTAACGGTATCTATCAGGAAGTGACCAACTACGAGTTTCGTATTGTCCCGCAATACGCTCTGGGAAGCTGGTCTATATTCACTCCTTACATCGGCGCCGGCTTGTCAGCAGGTTACAGCCAGTATTCAAACCGTTGGGTGGTTGATAGCGATGGTTTCAAATATGGTTCTCAGTTAGAAGATATCGATCAGTTTGAAGCAGGTGCTGTTGCAACAATTGGTACCGTCATCAAGCTTGGCAGCAATCCTGATGCACACCTACAAATCATCCCACAGGCCTCTTACATTTTGCCTGTATACAACGATGGCCTTGGCGGTGTTGAGCTTACAGTGTCACTTCTATTTTAGGGGATTAGAGCTTTGTTAGAGCGCTTGGTTATAGTCATATCAAAGCATCCTGAAGAATACACGGGAGCAAAATTTGTAGAGCTACCAGAAAGTGGTGGCTCTATTGGTCGCAATCCTGGTTGTTCGGTTCCTTTGGTTGATCACAATCGTTACATATCAAGTACTCACTGTCTGGTGAGTATTTATGGTGATGCTTATTACATTAGCGATGTGAGTACCAATGGGCTCATCGTCAATGGGAATAAGTTGTTGAAGAATCAGCCTATTCCTATTCACGAAGGGGATACGATTGTTTTGGGTCAGTACGAGTTGTCAGTCAGTGTCGAGCGCACAACCAATACTGCGGACATCGCGTTTGACATCACCCCTGACCGTGACACGACAGATCCTCTGGTCAATCTTGGAGAGGTGTATGTCGAGCAAGAACAGCAGGGGCCATTAGAAGAAATTTTTCTTGAGACAAAGCCTGAAGAGTCTGATGCCTCTGATCCAATGACTCACCTCGACTTTTCAATGGACAACAGTGACGACCATCTTATCAGAACGGAAAATGAAGAGTTAGATCAGTTCGTTGTAACCAACGAGTCAACTCGTCAAATAGCCGATGACAGTCTGAGTGTGTATTCCGAATTTGATGCGCCAAGCCTCATCCCTGAAGACTGGATGGCTGGTGAAGAAAGCGCCACTCCCAAAATTGAAAAGCCTAAACCTGCTCGACAACGTCAACAGGCATCCGTGAAGGAAGAACCTAAAATCAGTTCTCCCAAACAAACTGTTGCATCTGTACCAAGTGAGATTAAGGCGCCGAGTGAGCAATGGGAAGAGGTTGCGCCTAAAGCGGAACACCAACCTTCACCGGAACCTCAATTTAGCCCGATCAACGCCAGCTCTACTCATAGCGATTTGTTGACGTCGTTTAAGAAGGGCTTAGGGGTCACGGATGATGAGTTACTAGAAAGTGATCCACAACTGTTTGAGCAGATGGGAATGTGTTTGCGCTTATGTATGACAAAGTTGCAGCATGAGCTGGTCGAGATTGAGGAGCTGAAGCAGTCCCCAACGGCCGCAGATACAGATTTGATCAGCTTAATGCTTGATTTAAATAAGCAGAGTATGCTTTCACCCAATGAGCTGGTTGAACAAATGCTGGATGAGATCAGCGAGCATAAGTCACTGTATGAGCAAGCGCTCAACAGTTATGTGCAGCAAAGTATTAGTCAGTATGACCCGATTATATTTGAGCAGAAAAGCGAGAATAAGGGATTTCTTGCCAAACAAAAGTTGTGGGATACCTACAAACTGCATTATTTGGAGAGTTTAAAAGGTGTGCACGGTGTGGGCACAAAGAAACTCGTTCAGGAAAATTACAATCGACTTCTAAAAGAAAAATATGCGTAAACTAATCATCCTTTTCTTATTTCTCTCTTTAACTGGTTGCTCTATGTGGGACCAGTTCAAGGAATCAAGCGGTATCACACCCGAAACCTCCTCTATCGAGCTGATCATTGAGGCATCTCCTTTACTCAACCAGCGCGAGGGCGGACAACCGTCACCTGTTATATTACGGATCCATGAACTGACTTCGCCAGTGTTGTTCCGAAATTTGGACTTCTTTGCGTTGTTTGAGAATGACAAAGCTTCTCTTGGTGATGAGTACATTAAACGCTATGAGTATCAGTTAAAGCCGGGTGAGAAAATTCATGAGGTGCTGACTCTTGACCCTGGAACTCGTGCATTAGGTTTTTCTGCGGCGTTTCGCGATATCAATGGTTCCTCTTGGAGAAAAGTTGAATTAATTGAAGAGCAGTCTGAGTACTTTTTAAAACTTAAGCTGGAGGGAAGCGAACTGTCGTTTAACTCTACGCGTGGAATCGAGCAAACTTACTTTTAAAGGACAACGAAATGTCATTATATAATCCTGTAGTGTGGCAAGATGGCATGTTCATGAAACCACAGCATTTTCAGCAATTTGATCGTGCTCAGACAAAGCTAAGCACCATGCTGTTCGCCAGCAGCACACCACTGCATTGGGGTGTAAATCGCATTGAGATTAACACTGAACTGCTGACTCAAGGCAAGATCGCGGTCACTCGAGCAATTGGTGTTCTTCAAGATAAGACGCCTTTTGACTTGCCGCTTTTAGCTGAGGTACCAGACGTAAAGGAAGTCGATCCTTCGATTACAGACAAAGTGATTTACCTTTGTTGTCCATTACCTTCTGAAAGAGAAGAATTGTTCGGCTCTGACAAGGATGGCGCTCGTTACCTTGTCCGTCAGCAAGATGCCGTTGATGCGGTTTACGAAAGTGAAGACACGGCTAATATTTCAGTTGGTCAACTTAAGTTCCGATTAATGTACGAAGATGAGGATCGTAGTGCCTACACTGCGATTCCAATACTCAAAGTATCTGAAGTAAAACCTGACGGAAGTGTCGTGCTTGATGATCGCTACATTCCGACTTGTATTGACATCAACGCGTCAGAAGTCCTTAGCAAGTTTACCAATGAATTCGCTTCGATGTTAAAGCACCGCGCGGAATCGATTGTGGAACGTCTCGGTACCGTTGACCAGCAAGGTGTATCAACGGTCTCTGATTTTATGCTTTTACAAGCGCTCAACCGTTATGAACCTTTATTCTGGCACTTCTCTAGTGTTGAAGGTGTGCACCCCGAGTCGCTTTATCGTACGCTGCTCCAAGCCGAAGGCGAGCTGTCGACACTTTGCTCAGTATCCCGTAGGCCTCCAGAGTTTATTGAGTACAATCATGGTGACCTCACCAGTTGTTTGTCTCGTACTCTGGACAATGCTAAGCGCACGTTAAGTGTTATGTCTGAACAACGCGCGATACCACTGACACTACAAGAGCAGAACTTCGGCATTCGTACTGCGGTTATCCCAGATAAGAAAGTGGTTGAATCCGCGACCTTTATTCTTGCGGTTAAGGCCGATGTCACCCTTGATATTCTGCATACTCAATTTGTTAGTCAGACTAAGATTGGTTCTATCGATAATATCCGTGACCTGATTAATCTTCAGCTACCAGGTATCGGTATCAAGCCAATGCCAGTAGTGCCACGTGCATTGCCTTATCATGCGGGCTATACATACTTTGAACTCGACCGAGCGAGTGAAGAGTGGGCGGCATTGGAGAGCGCTTCTGCGATTGCGGTCCATGTATCTGGTGACTTTGCCAACCTATCGTTGCAACTGTGGGCGGTTAGAGCATGAGTTACATAGATAATGATGTAACCGTAGTACTGTTTCAGCCTGAGCCGGGCAAACCGATGGAGGTTATGCCCGCGCCTGATCTTTCAAGAAACATAGCGGTTAAAGATCCAAACATCGAGAAGATGGGGGTTAACCCTCTGGTTGATCAGTTTTCTTGGTTGATTGCTAGCTTATCTTGTATGTCTTCTATCCCATGGCTAGAAGACCCTATGCCATTTAGAGAACAGATCGCTCGAGAGATCCGCAAAGGTGAGCGTAAGCTGAATGAAATGGAAGTTGACCGCGCATCGATTCTGGTTATTCGTTATTGCTTATGTGCCGCTATTGATGAAGCGGTATGCCGCCAGGAGTGGGGGGCAAACAGTAATTGGAGCCAAAATAGCTTGCTGGCAGAGTTTCACAATGAAACATCAGGTGGTGATAAGTTTTTCACAATCTTAGAGCGTTTGAAGGCAGATCCACGACGCTACCGTTATGTTATCGAGTTGCTTTATCTGCTTATTCAGCTTGGCTTTCAGGGTAAATATGGCCGTGAAGAGCGTGGGCAGGAAAAGCTGGCGGATATTGCCAATACAATTTATCGACTTATAAAAGATGAAAGATTGGCGGAAAATGAAAAGGTGTCTTTGGTTAATCTCAAAGCGAAATACCTAAAACAGCCTTTGAAGCGGGTGATTCCACCCCGAGTGACCTTAGGTGTTTCAGCCATTGTTTTTTCCATCATGTATGCTGCAACGTATTTTATCATTGATACTAATTTCCAAAACCTACTTGCCAACTTCCAGTAAGTTCATACATAAACCTTGAGTAGCACGCTTCATTCAAGCCCAAGTACAGCTGTACTTGGGCTTTTTACGTTTAATTAGTGTGATCGCCTTCTAAATATCTGAAACTAAATGATATTTCATTATTCTCTATATAAATGTAACTTACCAATTGAATGTGTAACAATATCTGTAACAAGATGGTTTTGAACATGTAATTGATTCACTAATGATATCTGTTTTTGATGTGAAATAAATTTAATTGTGCATATAGTTTTAACTGGTTGCTTGTTAAGTAACTGTAAAGTAAGTGATTGGTAAGGTTTTGCTAAAGATTTTCAAAAAAATTCATCAAAATGGTAGATGGATTTAGTTATAATTATCTGTAATTTTCATTTCTGGAAACGTTTACATTGGTGTGAGAGTTGTCACAGTGCTGAAACGACTCTGTCGTTAGGATCATAAGCAGTTGAACAAACGCTTAGGTTAGAAACATGCACACAATGAGCCCTCGTAATTGGGAAACACCAGAATTTACTTCATACAATCGCCTACAGGCGCATACTCCGCTGTTCAGTTGGAGAGATGAGTGTGACGCGCGCCATGATCGTGTGAGCTCATCCATTATGAGTTTGGATGGAGATTGGCAGTTTGCTTTGTATCCTTCACCTGAGCATGTGGCCGCTGACTGGGCAAAAGAAAACCTAAATGGTGAGACGATTACCGTTCCAGGTAACTGGCAACTTCAAGGGTTTGATTATCCTATCTATACGAATGTGAAATACCCGTTCCCATGTAATCCTCCATTTGTACCAAAAGATAACCCTACCGGCTGTTATCAGACATCCTTTGAACTGCCCCAACACTGGGATCAGGCGTCGTTAACCCGTGTTGTCTTTGAAGGCGTAAACAGCGCTTTTTACGTTTGGTGTAATGGCGTTTGGGTAGGGTATTCTCAGGACAGCCGTCTAGCCGCTGAATTTGACCTAACACCTTATTTGACAACAGGCACCAATACCTTGTCCGTTATGGTATTGCGCTGGTGTGACGGAAGCTACATGGAAGGTCAGGATATGTGGTGGATGAGCGGCATCTTCCGCTCTGTAAGACTGATGAACAAGCCCTTAGAGCATATTAAAGATGTAAGAGTGACCCCAAATCTTGATCACAGCTATCAAGAGGGCGAGCTGGAAATCGAAGTACAGACCACTCGCGGCCAAGGTTTACAAGTCAGGGCGGTGTTGTTCGATGACCAAAATGAAGTGGTTGCCCAAGTTACCCCTGTTGGGACAAGACCTATTGACGAAAAGGGCGGCTATGATGATCGCTGCCACATTTCGCTTCCCGTTCCTCAGCCAAAGAAGTGGAGTGCGGAAGCGCCTCATTTATACCGCTTGGTCGTGAGCTTGCTAACCCATGACAACAACGTCATTGAAAGTGAGGCGTATGATGTCGGTTTCCGCAAAATCGAGGTAATTAATGGCCAACTTTGCGTAAATGGTGAAGCTCTAATGATTCGGGGGGTTAACAAACATGAGCATGATCCTGCGACAGGCCATGCAGAAAGCCTTGAACGTGTCGAGCAAGACCTGAAGTTGATGAAGCAACATAACTTCAATGCTGTGCGCTGCTCACACTATCCAAATCAGCCAGGTTTCTACAAACTCTGTGATCGTCTTGGTCTTTATGTCGTCGATGAAGCCAACATTGAAACGCACGGAATGACGCCAATGGGACGCATTGCTGACGACCCAATGTGGGCAAGCGCTTTTCTAGAGCGTATGACGCGCATGGTTGCACGCGATTTTAACCATCCGAGTATCATCATCTGGTCATTGGGCAATGAGTCTGGTTATGGCTCCAATCACGATGCTATGTATCAGTGGGCTAAAAGGGTTGATCCATCACGAGTCGTCCAGTACGAAGGGGGGGGCTCCAATACTGCCGCGACGGATATTGTTTGTCCAATGTATGCTCGTACCGATGCTGACCAGCAACAAGGGCACACAGACGAGCCCAAGTTAGCGCTCAAAAAGTGGGTTGGTATGGGGGATGAAAATCGTCCAATCATTTTGTGTGAATACGCGCACGCGATGGGCAACAGTTTGGGCGGATTCGCTGAATATTGGCAAGCCTTTAGGACGCACCCTAGGTTACAAGGCGGTTTTATTTGGGATTGGGTAGACCAAGGGCTCGACAAGTACTCTGATGATGGTACGCACTATTGGGCTTACGGTGGTGATTTTGGAGATGTTATCAATGACCGTCAGTTCTGTATCAACGGCCTTGTTTTCCCAGACAGAACGCCTCATCCAACATTGTTAGAGGCTAAACGGGCTCAGCAGCCTTACACGTTTGAGTTGGTATCAACATGCCCATTAGCAGTGAAAGTAACAAGTGAGTTATTGTTTGCTGCCACTTCAAATTGCAGTTTGGACTGGGTAGTTGTTGGAGATTGTGGCGAAATTGTTCACAGTGGGGAGCTGGAACTCTCACTTGAAGCAAAAGAAACGTGTGTGCTAGAGCTGGACTCCAGCTTTCAACTTCCTACGTCCAATTGCTATCTAAATGTTGCAATTCGTCATAAACAGGCGACATCCTGGGCAGACGCAGGCCATATTGTCGCCCAAGAACAGATGGCTATTGGCAAGCGACTACACGTTGAATCAATAGCACACGTTCCGTTCACGCCTGCAACGTTCACACAGCAAAATCAAGGTTTGCTAGTAACCGCTGCGGAGAATGAATGGTTTATCGACTCAACGACAGGCGTTATTGAAAGTTGGAAAAAATCTGACCGTGAAATGCTGCTATCACCGCTGCAAGATAATTTTTTCCGCGCGCCGTTAGACAATGATATAGGCGTCAGTGAAGTAGACAGGCAAGACCCTAACGCGTGGATGGTTCGCTGGCAAAACGCGGGGTTGTTTGACCTGCAGCATCGCTGCCAGGGCGTAGAGGTGAACGCGGTCATGGGCGAAGTAATTGTCAGACACGCTTACTATGCTGATGACAAACTCGTGCTTACTTCAATTTGGTCATACTGTTTTGCTCAAGCTGGAGAGGTCGACATTTCCGTTCGTGTTGATGTTGATGATTCTCTGCCACCATTGCCTCGTGTGGGAGCATGTCTGCAATTAACTGAGACTCCTGACAAGGTCGCTTGGCTAGGTTTAGGGCCGCATGAAAATTACCCTGATCGCAAGTTGAGCGCAGATCACGGGCGATGGGAGTTGCCTGTAACCTATATGCATACCCCATATATCTTCCCTTCAGACAATGGATTGCGCTGCGATACCGAGAGGTTGCTGGTTGGTGGCATTGAAATCAATGGAACGTTCCACTTCAGTATCAGCCAATTTGGTCAACAACAGTTGACGCAAGCGAAACATACCCATGAGCTTGTAAAGCAACCCGGCGTGTTTGTTTACTTTGACGGTTTCCATATGGGCGTGGGTGGCGATGACTCGTGGACCCCAAGCGTTCGTCCAGAATATCGTCTGACTCGCTCACAGTATCAGTGGCAGTTCACTCTGAAATAACAACTGAGCCCACCTCCAATGAGAGGTGGGCCATTTTCTGACCCTAATTCAAACCAATAGCAAAGGCTAAGGAGCCTTATATGTCTGAAGGTAGTATATCGATTCAAACCAAGTTTTCGTATGGGCTAGGGGCGTTAGGCAAAGATTTTGCCTGCTCCATTATCTATATTTTTCTAATGTTCTATTACACAGACGTTGTAGGTATATCCGCAGCGTTTGTTGGCACACTGTTTCTTGTTGCGCGATTTGTTGACGCGTTAACTGACCCTATCATGGGGATGATTGTCGATAACACGCGCAGTCGTTTCGGCAAATTCCGCCCTTGGATTGTGATCGGAACCTTAGTCAACTCCGTCTTCTTATTGATGGTATTCAATACTCACAATATTGATGACAACATGGTGTACATCTATGCGACGGTCACTTACATCCTTTGGGGCGTGACTTACACCATTATGGATATTCCTTACTGGTCTATGATTCCTTCTATGTCTTCCCTACGGGTAGAACGTGAAAAGTTAGTCGTATGGCCGCGCTTGTTTGCCAGCTGTGCTTGGACTCTTATGGGGACGTACGGATTATACGTGGTTGGCTTTTTCGGTGGTGAAGATAAAGGTTCGGGCTTTTTGTACTTGAGCATGGCGATCATCGTTGCGTTTATCGCGAGTGCGTTGATTACCTTCTTCAATGTGAAAGAGCGCATCAAGAACAAGAAAGTTTCGACGGAAAAATTCTCGTTTAAAGATGTTAAAGATATCATCAGCAAGAATGATCAATTGAAGTCTTTGATTGGCGTAGTGCTGGCATTTAACATTGCGATTCAGTTGGTTGGTGGCTTTGCCATATATTACTTTAGCTACGCGATTGGCCGTGAAGATCTGTTCCCTATGTTCGCTTTGGTCTCAGGTATGGCGGAAATTGCAGGCGTATTCCTCTTCCCTAAACTATGTAACATCATCAATCGTAAATTTATGTGGCTGGTGGCTTGCGCATTCCCTTTACTATGCAGTCTCATTCTTGCGCTGACCGGACTATTTGCGCCTGAGAACGGCATCTTGGTAGGAATTGCGGGCGCGGCGCTGAAGTTTGGCGGCGGTTTGTCTAATGGGCTGTCGACGGTTATGTTGGCGGATGTGGTGGATTATGGCGAATACAAGACTGGTCATCGTAGCGAAAGTATCATCTTCTCCATCCAAACGATGTTGGTTAAATTTGCCGGTGCACTATCAGGGTTCTTCGTAGGTATTGGCCTGACAGCAATTGGTTATGTACCGAATGTAGAGCAGAGTGACGAAACAATATTAGGTTTACGTGCACTAATGATTGGTATACCAACATTATTAGTTTTGCTCAGCGCTTATATTTATAAGAGAAGTTATCGCCTAAATGGTGATTACCAAAATATGGTTCTTAAAGAAATTTCTTCTATTTAATTATATCCAATACTAAAGGTCAAATATGAAAATAAATAACACAGCCATTTTGGCATGTGCAGCGGTAGTGTTCTCATCATCTGGTATTGCTGGTTATATTGAACTTGGCAATGAATATGAAGATTGGCGCGAACAAGAACAACGAACCAATACCATGCCCTATATTGCGATGGAATTTAATCCCATTGAAGATTCGTCAATGTTTCTTTACGCCAACTTTAGCTATCGTCATATGATAGAAAGCGATGAGCGTACGTGGAACAACCGAGCGAGACAGGACGTCGCCATTGGTTGGTCAGAAGGCTACGAAGATTTCTGGTGGGGGCCTAAATTCCAGATTCGTAATGAGATGTATGCCAACGACACACGCCGGACTGAATATCGCTTCTATAACAATATGGCTTATTACTTGACGGAAGATCATGACCTCATTCTGGACGGCTTTATTGCTCCGGTAGGCGTGAGAAACAGGCCACGCGGTACGGACTGTGTGGGAGATAATGGCTGTCAGGACGAAGCAAACAACGATCTTCGTACAGGCTACACGGACTATTATCATGAAATAGATTTTGGACTGCGGACACGCCTCTCATACGATAAGACGCTTCAGACGACATTGTATAGTGAAGTAAGCAAACAAAATGGTTACGAAGGAGATAACCGAGCTTGGGAAGAAGAAAAAAGGGTTGAGTGGCAAATTCGTGTAAATTACACCCAGACTTTCGACGACCTCACGCTTACACCGTTTGTTCGATATACTTTTTATCGCCAGGCAGAAAGCGTCAATTATGGCGATAAAGATGAGTTAAGAGTTCGTGCTGGTCTTTGGGGTGATTATAAAATTGATGACAAGTCTAAATTCATCTTTGAAACATATTATCAAACCGAAGATAAAGAAAACTTTGAACAAGATTGGAATCAAAAACAATGGGAAGATGATTATTTCTTCTTTAAAGTTGGCTATCGTCGATCATTCTAATTTTCATATTTAATTTCTATTATCTTTTCCAATTAATAAAATATATTGAGATAGGCATGAAGAGATTATTGTTATCTATGGCAGTGAGTTGTGCACTGTCAGGGACACTTGCGGCCCAAACACTGGATGTTGAATTAAATAATACTAAGCAAACCATTCATAGTTTTGGTGCGTCTGATGCATGGTCAATTAATCCGACTATTAATAAGTGGCAGGCTGAAGGCGATCAAAAGGCCATTGATCACTTGGCGGATTTACTTTTTTCAACCGAGAAGGGTATTGGGTTGTCAGCTTGGCGGTTTAACATTGGTGCAGGCAGTGCGGAGCAGGGTGACGGTAGTTTTATCCGTGATCCAATGCGAAGAGCCGAGTTACTGGTCCCAGTATCGGGTGCTGGTATTGATAGCACAAAGCAGCAAGGACAAATCCGGTTTATGCAGGAAGCGCATCAGCGTGGTGTAGACAACTTTATTGCGTTTGCGAATAGTCCACCTCACTATCTGACGAAAAACGGCTTAACTCATCCAACAGCAGCCGACGGTGTGGGTTCAACAAACCTTAAAGCGGATAAAGTGGATGAATTTTCTGACTTTTTGGTTGATGTATTGACTTACCTACGTAGTGATGAAGTGGGTGTGCCAGTCAATTACGTTAGTCCAATCAACGAGCCAACTTGGGAATGGGAAGGGCAAACCCAAGAAGGAAACCGCTATAACATGGAAGAAGTCAAAGCGGTATATCGCAGCCTAGATAAAAAACTCGCAGATGCTGGTATTCGAAATGATGTTCACATTGATGGTGGCGAGGTGGTGGAGTTTACTGCTGCACTAAAGGACGCCTACAAGCGTAATTTTGATGGCTCATCTCAAACTAACGGTATGAATGCTCGTGGTGTAGGCTTGTATCGCAATTACATTGATGAATTACTTGGTGACCCTGAGATTCGCGACATTATCGGTAACCAGATCTCCGTGCATGGGTACTTCTCTGATGCTTGGCCAGACCGATTAGGCAAACTTAGAGAGATGACTTACGGCAACCTAAAATCGGTTTCTCCGGATGCAGAGATATGGATGAGTGAGATGAGCATTCTTGGCGATGCTGGGCTTGCGAGAAACTTTGATGGTCATGGGTTTGATGTGAATGATATGGATTATGCGCTGCATGTGGGTCGCATCATTCATCGTGATCTAACACGACTGAACGCGTCTGCTTGGCATTGGTGGTTGGGGCTGACGCCATACGATTATAAGGACGGTATGATTAAGATCGATCCATCCTTGGAATCTGATACCGTGCAAGATTCAAAAATGATGTGGACGGTCGGTAACTTCAGTCGCTTTATTCGCCCGGGCTATCAGCGTGTAGAGCTTGATGGGCCGGATGAACTGAAAGGGCTGATGACGTCAGCCTATGTGAGCCCTGAGAAAGATAAGCTCGTGGTGGTTGCAGTGAATGCAGGCGATAGTGCCGAAGCCGTGTCTATTGACCTTGAAGGGTCCCAAAGTGAAGCAACGTACCAGATATACGTGACGAACTCAGAGCACAACTTAGCTCTAATTGAATTAGAGAAGCAAGGTGATGAATATCAAGTGCCGGCTCGGTCTACGGTCACATTTGTCGCTAATCTCTAGGCGTTAAGTAAACAAAAAGCCCCGCTATGTTTTGACAGCATAGCGGGGCTCTTCTTTATACAGAGGACTGCTTTTTGACTGAATGGCGAACAACAAGCGTCGGCACATACAGGTGCTTATCGTGCTCGTAAGGGCTTTTTTCTGCGAGATGGATAGCAAGTCTTGCAGCGTGACTGGCCATGATTTGAATCGGGTAGCGAACCGTTGTGAGCGTCGGGGACAAATAACTGGCAATAGAAGAATCATCGAACCCTATGACAGAAACATCTTCCGGTACACGTATGTTGTTTTCCGTCAGTACCTTTATCGCGCCGGCCGCCATCAAATCGTTGTAGGTTGCGACGGCGGTAAACGGGACGTTTTTCGCTAGCAGGTTTCTCATCGCCTCAGCACCACCTAGTTCATCAGGTTCGCCCGCAGCAACTAGGCTACCCGAATAGGTTAGGCCATGTTTGTCCAGCTCTGAGCGATAGCCTTGTTTGCGATCAGCAGAATCCTCAATCTGATGTGAAGAAGCAAGATAACCAATTTTTTCGTGGCCAGCACGTAACAAGTGATTGAGGGCTAAACTGCTGCCTTTTACGTTGTCCAAAGCCACGCATCGTTCTGCAATTTCTGGAATAAAACGGTTAATGATGGTCAGGCCGGGGATCTCTCGAGAGAATTTGATCAGCTCCTGATCGGATAATCCTTTGCTGTGAATCACCAGCGAGTCACAACGATTGTTAATCAGGAGCTCAATCGCCTCCCGCTCATACGCTTCATTGTGATAGCCATGGGTGATCAGAATATGTTTCTTGTATTCACGGGCGACTTCATCAATCGCCTGTACCATCGCGCCGTAAAAAGGGTTTGATACATCGGCAACTAAAACCCCAATGGATGGCGAGGATTTGCTCACCAAAGCGCGAGCGTTGGCATTGGGGCGATAATTGAGCTTCTCCATCGCTGCATGGACGGCGTCAATCGCTGCTTGGCTGGTATGAGGAAGCTTATTGATGACTCTTGATACGGTAGCAACAGATAGCTTTGCTTCTTTTGCTACATCTCGGATGTTGGCCATAGTCGTTGAGTGGTTTATTCAGTTGCTAAGGAGTCTTCAGATGCTTCACAAGGTACGTCAAAGATCAAATCTTCAACCTTACTCGGTGAAAGAATATAGGCCTGAGGAACTTGAAAGCGGCATGCCATCATCTGGTTAAACATACTCCAATGATTGAGTAGGCATTGTTGATAGTCCCGGGTCTCATCGCTCCACGTTTCGCGCATAAACGGCCCAAGGCTGGCTGCACCATGGGCAAACATGATCATCTGCCATTTGATTTCCCAGATTTTAACCGGAGTTTGAGGAAAGGCTTCGTTATAGTCATCAGCGATGCGGTTGACCATATTTTCCAATTCACCCGAGTTATCGATGAAATAGTCGAACAGCGTATCTTCTTGACGGACGGCATCAGCAATCAGCTGGATGGGTTGCTTAAAGGTCAACAGGTGCGCTAATAGGCGAACAGAGAACAAATAAAGCTTAACGTTAGCGGTGATGTCCTTTGGCATGTGCTCGACGATAGTATGGATATAGTTCTCCATATAGCAGTGCAAACTATCACTAATCGCGTACCAGATTTTCTCTTTGCTACCAAAATGGTGCCTGATCAAGCTATGCGAAACTCCGGCTTTTTCGCTGATGTTACGAAGTGACACACGCTCATAGCCGAGTTCACAAAAGAGCTCTGTTGCGACTTTCATGATTTCACATTTTGTCTTTTCTGCATCTTGGGCGCTTCGGCGGCCTTGCTTTCTTTCAGTCATTTTCTCGTTCAATTGCTTACGACGCGGTATTTCTAACAGAAATTGCATCGCTTTTCATCTCATACGTTACTTAAAAACAAGCATACCAAAAAATTATACTGCACACATGGAAAATAAACATTGATCTCGCTTATATTATCCATATACTGCACAGCTGTGTAATAAAATTAAAATGAGATCACCACATGATCAAATCTGTATTCAGAATGAGGCCAGCAGCAAAGCTTTTAATCGCAAGTGCGATTGGGTTGACGCTGGTTGGCTGTAATAAAGCCGTATCAGAAGTGACAACACCCGTTGTGACACCAGTGAAGTTGATGGAAGTGCCGGATGTAACCCAAAGCCAGGTCGATTCCTTCATTGCCAAAATCGATGCCACTGACCGAGCTGCACTCTCTTTTCAAGTCGCTGGAGAAATCGAGAGTCTAAAGGTAAAGATGGGGAGCATGGTTGAGAAAGGGGATGTGCTAGCTATTTTGGACCCTAATGACTACCAGCTCGCGTTGGATGCACGTCAGGCCGAATACAGCTTAGCTAAGACAGCATTCAATCGTGCAGATCAACTGTACTCAAAAAAGCTGATCAGTACGGATGATTTTGACCAGACAGAAACTCAATACAAAGCGGCCAAAGCTGCCTATGAACAGGCTGTCACAGATCTAAACTATACCCGTATTACTGCTCCTTTTGATGGTGTTGTATCCATTACCTTTGCCAAAGAATATCAAGTAGTTGGTGCAAACCAACCGATCCTAAACCTTATCGATAATAGTGTCATGGACGTTGTTTTCACCGTACCTGTGACTTACACCGAGCAATACGGGTTAGACAAGTTCAGCGCTTCGACACTCACAGTCTCTATGGACAGTCAACGCGACGTTGATATTCCTTCGCAGTTCAAAGAGATCTCAACGCAACCTGACGTTGATACCAACAGCTACAGCGCCAGCGTCACGATTCAACGACCACAAGAATTAAACCTATTACCTGGAATGACGGGCCAAGTTCGCTTGGTCAATGATGAGAAGAAAGCGACGATCAAAATTGCGCCTTCTGCGTGGATTTCAAAGCACGATACCACTGGGCTTCTGTATCGATTTAATTCTGAAAATCAGACCATCCAACAAATTCAAGTAACGCTAGATGAACATGGGGACGTCATCTCTGGATTGGAGAAGGGCGACCTCATTGTAGAAGCTGGCGTAGATAAATTGGTCTCTGGTCAACAGGTTAAAGCTTGGATCAAAGAGGGAGGGATCTGATATGAAAATGTTTAAAGCCTCAATCATTGCGCTCTCTGTTTTAGGTCTTGTGGCGTGTAAACCGTCTGTGGAACACAGAGAAAAAAATGAACTACGAGTTGATACATTTGAAGTCGGCTCGCCTCTCACCAGTCAACATAGAAGCTTCAATGGTCAGGTGATGCCCGCTGAGCTGACCCCTTTATCTTTCCGGCTTGACGGCGAGATATCTTCGATTCTGGTTCAGGAAGGTGACAATGTCACAAAAGGGCAGGTCGTCGCGATTCTTGATGATGCGAAAGCAAAACAAAACCTTACCGATGCTCAGGCCAAATATGAGCTGGCGCTAAAGCAGTTTAAGCGTGGTCAGGAATTGAGACACAACAAAATGATCTCAAGTGCTGATCTTGATGAGTTAAGTGCAAGTTTCAAACTAGCAGAAGCGAACTTAGGTACCGCCAAACTCAGAGTGGTTTATACGCGTCTAAAAGCCCCGTTTGATGGTGTGGTGTCTAGCGTAGATAAACAAAAGTTTGAAAACACCAGCCCAGGTGAAACGGTTGTCTCTATCTATCAAGATGAAAAAGTATACGTCAAACTCAACGTGTCGGATACCGTTCTGGCAATGCTCAAACCTGAGTTAAGTTCAGAAAGATACCAGCCGACGGCAACTTTTGCGGGTCATGAAGGGACTTATACCGTGTCTTATCTAGAGCATACGAGCGAACTTCATCCAGATAGTCAAACGTATGAATTCTGGTTGTCCATGCCTCAGATTGAGCACCGTATTTTGCCGGGTACGAGTGCTCAAATCTCGGTTGATTTGGTTAAAGCTGGTCTCAACACAATTCAAGGTTATCAACTGCCAATGACAGCGGTTGATACAGGCGTTAATCCACAGGACTTTTTTGCATGGAAGTTGGAAGACAATATTGCACATCGATATCCCATTTCGGTGAGCCAGATTAATGGCTCTGGCGCGTTAGTTTCAGGAGGCGTCGATACTGGTGACATCATTATTAACTCTAACTTACGCAAGCTGCGTGAAGGTATGGAAATTAAAGGAGCGCAGCAGTGAGCATTGCGGAGTATTCAATAAAAAACAAAGTCATCAGTTGGCTATTTCTGGTCATTTTGGCGGTGGGTGGCTACACGTCATTTATGGATCTTGGCCGCTTAGAAGACCCGGCATTTACCATCAAAGATGCGATGGTTATCTCAACGTACCCGGGGGCAACCTCACAGGAAGTCGAAGAGGAATTGACATACCCGCTTGAGAAAGAAATCCGAAAGCTACCCTATATCGATAAAATCACTTCCATATCCTCAAACGGTATGTCGCAAATCATGGTCAGCATGGAGATGGAATACGGCCCGGACGAGTTGCCACAAATTTGGGATGAGATGCGAAGAAAAATTAATGATTTGAAGCCATCTCTTCCTAGTGGTGTTAACTCAATTCAGATTATCGATGATTTTGGGGACGTATATGGCATTATGCTGATGCTGACAGGGGACGGATACGATTACATTGAGCTAAAACGTTATGCTGACTATTTAAGTCGTGAGCTGGAACTAGTTGACGGTGTCGGCAAGGTGACCATCTCAGGTGATCAGCAGGAGCAATTATTCGTAGAAGTGTCGTTGGAAAGACTCGCTGCTCTTAATCTGGATATGAACACCGTAGTCGGCCTGCTGAGCCAGCAAAACAGTGTACAAGCCGCAGGCGATGTGATGGTGAATGGCCAGTCGCTAACGATCCGACCAAACGGTACCATGAGTTCGGAGCAGGAGTTGGAAGACCTTATTATCCACGGTCGCGATACAGGTAACCTAATTCGTTTGAAAGACGTTGCAACTATATCGCGTGGTATTCAGGATAAGCCTTCTAATGTACTGACATACAATGGAAAACCTGCGATCAATCTTGCGATCTCTTTCGGAGCAGGTGTAAACGTTGTTGAAGTTGGTAAGGCCATTCAGGCGGAGCTGGCAGAATTGGAGAGCATTAAGCCAGCAGGTGTAGAAATCAATTATTTCTATAATCAATCTGCTGAAGTGGATAAATCGGTCGACGATTTCATCATTAGCTTAGGTCAGGCCGTTGCTATCGTTATTATCGTATTGTTGTTTGCGATGGGGTTACGCAGTGGTTTGATCATTGGATCCGTTCTCCTTCTGACGGTCTTCGGTACTTTTATTTTGATGAAGCAATTCGATGTGGAATTACACCGCATTTCCCTAGGTGCTCTGATTATTGCACTGGGCATGCTGGTGGATAACGCCATTGTTGTCGTTGAAGGCATCTTGGTCGGGCTTAAGAAAGGTAAGACTAAACTTCAAGCTTCTATTGATATTGTTAAACAAACACAGTGGCCTTTGCTTGGCGCCACAGTTATCGCTATTACTGCATTTGCCCCAATTGGTCTGTCTCAAGATGCGACCGGTGAGTTTATGGGCTCTCTGTTTTGGGTATTGTGTTTTTCGTTGTTCTTAAGTTGGGTGACAGCGCTTACATTGACCCCTTTCCTTGCAGATTTGATGCTTAAGGAAAATGAAACGATTACCGACGGTGAAGATGTCGACCCATACAAAGGTATTCTGTTTACTTTGTTTGGCGCATGCTTGAAGTTTGCGCTTCGTTTCCGTTGGTTAACGGTCGCCAGCATGGTTGGGTTGCTGGTGGTTGCTGTGATTGGCTTTGGTATGGTCAAGCAGTCATTTTTCCCACCTTCAAACACACCAATGTTTTACGTAGATATGTGGATGCCAGAAGGTACGGATATTCGTAAAACTATTGAAGAAACGGAAAAGGTTGAACAGTACATTCGTGCTAAAGACAATGTTGAGTTTGTAACTACAACAACAGGTCAAGGTTTGCAGCGTTTTGCTCTAACGTATGAGCCAGAGAAAAGTTACGAGAGCTATACTCAGCTTCAAGTTCGAACGACAGATAGAGAAGTGATGTTCTCGCTTCTTGAGGAACTTGATAAAGAACTTTCAGTTCAGTTCAATCAGCCTACATTCCAGTTTAAATTGATGGAGTTTGGCCCGTCACCAGCATCTAAGATCGAAGCGCGAATCACTGGTCCGGATCCTCAGACTCTACGTTCTATTGCGATTAAGGTGGAAAATATTTTATTGGCCGATCCAGGGTCACGAAATGTTCGCCATGACTGGCGTGAAAGGACGAAAGAGCTAGTGCCTCAGTTTAATGAATCAAAAGCTCGTCGTTTAGGTATCTCCAAAGAAGATGTATCCAATACCCTGCAAATGGCTTTTGGAGGCGCCCCTATAGGTTTACTGCGTGATGGAACACATATGCTGCCAATTATCGCTCGTCTCCCAGAATCAGAGCGTGTCGATTTTGAGTCGATGAACAATGTCAAGATTTGGAGCCCATCACTACAGACATATATTCCAGTGGACCAGGTGATTGATGGAGTCACTCTACAATGGCAAGAGCCACTTATACTGCGTCGTGATCGCAAGCGAACTTTGACTGTATTAGCTGACCATGATGTGTTGGGTAATGAAACCGCAGCGAGTTTATTCTCTCGTATACAACCGAAAGTACAGGCTCTTGATCTACCAGAAGGTTACAGCATCAGCTGGGGTGGTGAGTATGAGTCATCTAAAGATGCAGAAGATTCTGTATTTGGCTCATTGCCAATGGGGTACATGTTGATGTTTATTATCACCATGTTCTTATTCAATTCATTGCGAAAACCACTAGTCATTTGGTTTACAGTGCCATTGTCAATTATTGGTGTATCAATTGGTTTGTTGGCAACTGATACCTCTTTTAGTTTTACAGCAATACTCGGTTTACTTAGCTTAAGCGGTATGATCCTCAAAAACGGTATCGTGTTATTGGACCAAATCAATATTGAGATGGATTCAGGTAAAGAGCCGCATCAGGCTGTATTTGATAGCGCAATGTCACGTGTACGCCCGGTAAGTATGGCCGCATTGACAACGATACTAGGGATGATTCCACTTGTATTCGATGCTTTCTTTGGCTCGATGGCAATAACAATAATGGCTGGTTTGGGATTTGCTACGGTATTAACACTGATCGTAGTACCAGTTCTGTTTGCCATTTTCTACCGAATCAAACCATCCACTGCCGGATAAATTCACGGATAGAAATTCGATTCGATATTAGCCAACCCGGTAATTTTTACCGGGTTTTTTATGCCTTTATTTTATAAAATAAGCACAGCATTCGCCGATTTGGCTAGACTTTAGTATAAATAACGTCAATCGAAATATATATTAAAATTAACATGAACTTATTGGTTTAATTAACCATATTGTAAATTGCAATGGATTGCATAGTTAAACCAAAGTCTAATAAGGAAATGATTGTTTTGTCATGTAAATGTAAACCTATCTGTAACGAAAATAATTGTGTTTTAAAAGGTGATAAAGATTGATGAAATAGGTGTAAACGACGAAAAATGAAGTTAAAACAGTGTTTTAGCTATTGCTGATAAAAGAGGTGGTTAAATTATTTCTTTAAAAAACAAAGGGATATGGCTGGTTAACAACTATATAACATTACATTCCTTATGAGATCTTGTTCAACATTATGCAACTAAACTCAAAAAGTATTTGAACTGTAACATTAAGACATTAGTTTAAATTAACAGAACGAGGACGGAAAGTTCCTTATTTAAGTATTACTAATAACGTTGGTTGGTGCTAATTGTTGGCACCGGTTAATGGCGAATAAATTATTTTAATTGCTGTTAAGAATGGAGTCTCTTAATGAAAAAAGTCGCTTTGATCACGGGATCAAAAGGCGGAATTGGTTCTGCAATTTCTTCTCAACTGGTTAACGATGGTTATCGTGTAATTGCTACCTATTTTACTGGTAACTATCAGTGTGCTTTAGATTGGTTTAACGACAAAGAATTCAATGAAGATCAGGTTCGCTTGTTCGAGTTGGATGTAACCAATACTGAACAGTGTGCTGAACGCTTAGCTCTTTTGTTAGAAGAAGAAGGGACTATCGATGTCGTTGTGAATAACGCAGGCATCACTCGTGATGGTGTGTTTAAAAAGATGACAGCGTCGGCTTGGAAAGAAGTCATTGAAACAAACCTAAACAGCTTGTTCAACGTTACGCAGCCACTGTTTGCTGCTATGTGTGAAAAAGGCAACGGGCGCGTTATCAATATCTCTTCAGTGAATGGCCTAAAAGGTCAGTTTGGTCAAACAAACTACTCGGCTGCAAAAGCAGGCATGATCGGATTCTCCAAAGCGCTTGCCGCAGAAGGTGCGAGAAGCGGTGTGACGGTCAATGTTGTTGCTCCTGGATACACAGGTACTCCTATGGTTGAGCAAATGAAGCCAGAAGTACTTGAATCAATCAAAGCTCAAATCCCAATGAAACGTCTCGCAACACCAGAAGAAATTGCTAAATCAGTTTCCTTCTTAGTGAGCGATGCGGGTGCATACATTACAGGCGAGACACTGTCTGTAAATGGCGGCTTATACATGCATTAAGGATGAGTGAGATGGAAAAAGTTTATATTGTTGCAGCTAAGCGCACGCCAATTGGTTCATTTGGCGGAACGTTAAAAGACATTTCAGCAGGAAATCTAGGCTCAATTGCGATTAAAGCCGCTTTGGAGCAAGGTAAAGTTGCCCCTGAGCTGGTTGATGAAGTTATCGTTGGTAACGTCGTGGGCGCTGGACAAGGTATGGGCGTTGGTCGTCAGGCGGCTATCTATGCTGGTATTCCAGAATCTGTACCTGCGTACACACTTAATATGGTGTGTGGCAGTGGTATGAAAACGGTTATGGACGCAGTCAGTCACATCCGCTCTGGTGACGCTTCAGTAGTCGTTGCCGCAGGCGTAGAAGTGATGTCACAGATTCCTTTCACTGTGTCTAGCAACATTCGTGACGGCCACAAGATGGGCAACATGAATCTAACGGATCTGCTCATCAACGATGGATTAACTGATGTTTTCAACCAATACCATATGGGGAAAACAGCAGAGAACGTTGCTCGTGAAGTAGGAATCAACCGTGAACAACAAGACGAATACGCACTTGCAAGCCAAATGAAAGCCGTTGCGGCGATTGAGGCAGGTAAGTTTGTTGATGAAATCGTTGCTGTTGACGTGAAAAAACGCAAAGAAACGATTGTGTTTGACACGGATGAATATCCAAAAGCGAATGCAACGTTGAGCGGTTTAGAAAAGCTACGTCCTGCTTTCGAAAAAGAAGGCACTGTTACTGCTGGTAATGCGTCTGGTATTAACGACGGTGCGAGCGCGATTATTGTTGCGAGCGAAAGCGCGGTTCAGAAGCATGGTTTGCAACCTATTGCTGAGATTGCAAGTTACGCGCAGTCTGGCCTAAACCCGGAAATCATGGGATTGGGTCCGGTAGAAGCTGTGACTCAAGCACTGAGCAAAGCAGAAATCACAACAGATGACGTCAATGTTTATGAATTGAATGAAGCGTTTGCTGCTCAAGCACTCGGTGTCATCCATAAGCTAGCGCAAGAACACGACGTATCCGTTTCTTCGATTTTAGATAAAGCCAATGTAAATGGCGGTGCGATTGCTCTTGGTCACCCTCTAGGTGCATCGGGTAACCGTATTTTGGTTTCCCTTGTTCACGAACTTAACAGAAGTAACGGTACTTATGGTGTCGCTTCACTATGTGTTGGTGGCGGTATGGGAACTGCAGTAGTTATTAAATCAATCGCTTAAATTCAAATCGAGCCTGAATTTTCGCTAAATTAAAATGGAATTAACCCAGGAGTAAGACTATGTACACTGATTTTTTCAAA
This sequence comes from Vibrio sp. RE88, assembly GCF_013113835.1. GTDB lineage: Bacteria > Pseudomonadota > Gammaproteobacteria > Enterobacterales > Vibrionaceae > Vibrio. The sequence continues at coordinate 347,100 of NZ_VTYQ01000002.1, forward strand.
TCTTTCACAGACCAAACTGAAAAGAGCCTAGAACCATACGTGAAGTTCAACAAGCTTGTGACTAAGAATGTTGAAGTCATGACTGAACTTCAACTGAATGCAATTCGCACATACAGCGAAATGGGTCTGACTCAAATGAAAGCGGCAAGTGAAATCAAAGACGTGACTTCTCTAACTGCATTCAACAGCCAGCAGCTTTCAGTTCTAACTAAGCTATCTCAACAAATGATGGACGACAGCAACAAGCTTCAGTCTATCGCTAAAGAGTTCAAAGATGACGTTGATCAGCTAACAACGGAAAACCTTAAGACAGTGACTCCCGCATAACACTGACTTGTTTGTGCCGCCGAAAGGCGGCATTTTTTCCGATCATAGGAGTAGCAATATGTATCAACACTTCTTTTCGGACTACCTTGTGAAGCTCCAGGAAACCAATCAAAAGTGGTGGGAAGATCTAGAACTAAGCAGGGCAGCCGTTAACTCCCCTCTGAACAAAGCAATGCAAGAAGTGAATTTCGAAGATACCACTAAGCTCTTCGAAAGTGCTGCAAACCAACCAGCTGCAATGCTGCAAATCCAAGCTGAATGGTGGCAACAGCAACTGCAAATTTGGCAAAACGTCGCGCTCGCTCAAAACAGTGAATCCATTGTTGAAGCGGAAAAGGGCGATAAGCGATTCTCCAACGAAGAATGGCAAAGTGATGTGTTTTACAACTTCATCAAACAGTCATACTTACTCTTCAGCAAAACCTACCTACAGACAATCGATAGCATTGAAGGCCTTGACGAGAAAGCGAAAGAGCGTATCAGCTTCTTCTCCCGTCAGGCAATTAACGCTATGTCTCCAAGCAACTTCATCGCGACTAACCCAGAGTTATTGAAGCTGACTCTAGAGCAAAATGGCGAAAACCTGTTGGCAGGTTTGGAGCAGTTGAAAGAAGATGTTGAATCGAGTGCAGATATCCTCAAAATCCGCATGACAAACAACAATGCTTTTCGCTTAGGTGACGATGTTGCGAACACGGCGGGTGAAGTGGTGTACCGCAATGAACTGTTTGAGCTGATCCAGTACCGTCCGATGACGGAAAAAGTTCATGCGACGCCGTTGTTGATCGTCCCTCCATTCATCAATAAATACTACATTCTGGATTTGCGTCAGAAGAACTCAATGGTTCGCTGGTTGCTTGAACAGGGACACTCGGTATTTATGATGTCTTGGCGCAACCCGGGCAAAGAGCAAAGTCAGGTAGAATTTGGTGACTATGTTACTGAAGGTGTAGCGAAAGCGGTATCGGCAATCGAGGATATCACTGGTCAGGAACAAATCAATGCAGCGGGTTACTGTATTGGTGGTACGGTTCTGGCGAGCACCATTGCTTACTATGCCGCTAAGCGAATGAAGAAGCGCATCAAGAGTGCGACCTTCTTCACGACCTTGTTAGACTTCTCACAACCAGGTGAAGTTGGTGCATACATCAATGATACCATTGTTAGCGCGATTGAAGCGCAAAACAATGCCAAAGGTTACATGGATGGCCGTTCATTAAGCGTGACATTCAGCCTACTGCGTGAGAATAGCCTTTACTGGAACTACTATGTAGATAATTACCTAAAAGGCCAAAGCCCAGTTGATTTTGATTTGCTTTACTGGAACAGCGACAGCACCAATGTCAGCTCGACTTGTCACAACTTTATGCTTCGTGAGCTGTATCTGAACAACAAACTGGTACAAGACAAAGGCGTGAAAGTAGGCGGTGTTTGGATCGATCTGAACAAGATAAAGATCCCGAGCTACTTTGTGTCGACCAAAGAAGACCATATTGCCTTGTGGCAAGGTACTTACCGCGGCGCTCTTAACGTCGGTGGCAACAAAACGTTTGTTTTGGGTGAGTCGGGCCACATTGCTGGCATCGTTAACCATCCATCGAAGAACAAGTACGGCTTTTGGACCAACGATAGCTTGGACGAGAGTGCTGACGAATGGCTAAGTAATGCCACTCATACTGAAGGCTCTTGGTGGACACATTGGCATCAATGGTTGTTGGGCTTTAGCCCCGAAGAGCAAGTTGAGCCGTTCAGCACAGGTAACGAACAGTTCCCTGTATTAGGACCTGCACCGGGTGACTATGTGAAGCAAGTACTTCCCGTAAAAGAAGAAGTGACTAGCTAGCTTGATGTTACTGAAAAGACAAAAACCCTGAGTGAACCGCTCAGGGTTTTTTTATGGGGTGAGAATTTTAGGGTGAGGGCGGAGAGTAATAACCCTGATTCATTTTATTTTGTTTGTAATTTTGTTATGCATTTGATTAATTAGTGGAATATCTACGTGAAGGGAGTCGTGATGAAAACAATCGGTATTATTGGTGGAATGAGCTGGGAATCGACAGCAAGTTACTACAAGCAAATAAATCAGAGAGTTAAGGCCGAAAAAGGCGGATTGCACTCAGCTAAGCTCATCCTGAACAGCGTCGACTTTGCTGAGATAGAGGCTCTGCAACACAAAGGTGAATGGGATAATACCGCAATTATTCTTAGTGAAGCTGCTCAATCACTTGAAAAGGCCGGTGCTGACTTTCTTCTAATTGCGACCAATACGATGCACAAAGTGGCGAGTCAGGTCGAAGAAGCTGTCTCAATACCGTTACTCCACATTGCCGATGCGACAGGTCAGCAACTGGTAGAACAAGGAATCAGTAAAGTTGGCTTGCTTGGCACGGCCTTTACAATGGAGCAGTCATTCTACAAGCAACGCTTAACAGATAAGTTTGGAATAGAAGTGATTGTGCCAAATGGTGTTCAGCGAAGGCTTGTTCACGATGTCATTTACAATGAGCTTTGTCTTGGTGAGATAAACGCCAGATCGAAACAAGATTTTAAAACCATTATTGAGGACCTTTCTGCGGACGGCGCACAAGGCGTGATTCTAGGTTGTACCGAAATAGGCTTGTTGATTTCAGAGCAGGATACGGATATTCCATTGTTCGATACCACTGAAATACACGCAAACTCTGCGGTTAGCGAGGCGTTAAAGTGAATAGGAATGTTTGGATTTTGTCACTCTGTCAGGCATTACTGATGACGGGCAATATCCTGCTCATATCTGTGATTGGATTAGTGGGTAAGGAAATTGCGCCAAGTGAAAGTATGATCACCTTGCCCGTCGCATTGCAATTCCTTGGGCTGATGAGCGCAACGATTCCAGCTTCTCTGATCATGGGGAAATTTGGTCGACGAAAAGGATTTAGCTTAGGTAATTTGGTTGGTATTACTGGTGCGTCAGTGGCGACTTATGCTTTGTCCAATGAACAATTTTATCTGTTCTGTGTCGGGACCTTCTTACTGGGTATTGGTATCGGGTTTGGTACCTTATATCGTTTTGCGGCAATTGAAGTGTGTGAAGAAAGTGCACGACATCGCGCTATATCTATCTCTATGGCTGGTGGTGTGTTGGCTGCCGTCCTTGGGCCTAACCTCGCCGTGTATTCGCAACAAATGACAGGTGATTCACTTTATGTGGGTGCTTTCATGTCATTGATCGTGCTGAATATTATTGCATTGTGTTTACTACAGACCATTCAGTTCCCAGCGCATCATGCGGGAACGGCTAAGGATAACCCTGAGCCACTGCTTCAAATCATCAAAGCGCCTAATTTTATGTTGGCGGTGTTTGCTGCCATGGTGGCGTATGCAGTGATGAACATTCTCATGACAGCCACGCCACTTGCGATGATAGGTTGTGGCTTTGATTTCGAGAAGGCGGCAGGTGTTATTGAGTGGCATGTACTTGGGATGTTCGTCCCAGCATTTTTTACCGGTAAATTAATTGAAAAGTTTGGCGCGAGACAAATGATCCTGACTGGAGGTATTTTATTCGTGCTTTGCGTGGCGATTAATATCCACGGTCAGTCGATTTGGCATTTTTCGCTCGCTCTGGTTTTACTCGGTGTTGGTTGGAACTTTATGTTTATCGCCGCAACGGGGCTGTTCAGTCAATCGTATGCCGCGCACAACAAATCTAAAGCCCAAGCCTTTAACGAATTTTTTGTCTTTAGCTGCGTGACAATTACAGCTTTGTTATCGGGTTGGCTGGAAGCAACGGTAGGGTGGGAGAATTTAAATATTTACGTGCTACCGTTTGTGCTTGCTGTTATCGCGTTATTTGGCATTAACGTATTCAGGGCTAAAAGTGTGACTGCTTAGCCTAGCATTAAAATAGAAAAAGGAGGCAAGTAAACTACCTCCTTTTTTGATTTCCGCCCTCGCTAGAAGTTGAACTGGTTTAGCTTTGTCTGAATGATTTCGTCCGCAATGTACTTATGCGTTGCAGTTGTAGGGTGGGTAACCCCCCAGAAAACATACTTGTCCGAACTGTGGTAAGCACAGTCATTGGTAAGCTCATGGCTGTAGAGGTAGTCGACTGACGAGCTACGATTGATGTTCAAACATGCATCGGTTGAGTTTTCAAAACCATGCTGTTTAGGGTTTGATGTGATTTGATCGAATATATCATGCGCATCGTAAAGCACGACGTTAAGCCCTTTCGTTTGATAGAGTGTCGCCTGTTCTTTGATAAACTCGTTGAACTCGATGATCTTGGCCCTTACCGTATCAATCTCGTCTTGTGTTGAATACTTAAACTGCGGCGCTTTAGTGGCATCAGGTAGGGTAAACAATAGGATGTTGTTTGCGCCAGATTCTGTTAATCGGATCATTGCACTACTTAAGTCAGCTTTAACATCTGCGACTTCACGGTCATAGTTCATGAAATCATTGAGGCCGAACTCAAGCGTAATCAAGCTGTTCTGAGGTTTATAGTTCTTAGCCATTTTCATGTAAGTCAGGTATGACGTGACTTGATCATAAATCCCCGTCAAAGCAACGTATTGATTGGTTCCTGCTGCACCGCCAACCGCCCAGTTATATAGGGGCACACCTTTGGCTTGGGCTAAGTATTCTGTCCATACAAGCCCATTAGAAAAGTGGCCTAAGAACCATGAGTTTCGGTTGGGGAAAACCCATTGAGAGCCATTGTAGAGATTCCCTGTATCTGACAGGCTATCGCCAAAGGCAACTATGCGATTGATCTTGTTGTTCACAGCGTTGTCATTTGTCCAGATGCTGTGGTTGTATGAGAAGCGATTGTCAGATGCATAGTAAAGAAGGTCGGCAGAGTCATGATTGACCCCCAATGTTTCTTTACAGCGGTTTTCTATGTCAGTTTGAGTAGCATTGGTGTAGAACATGTTTTTGAATGAAACAGACGACCACCAATAGCCGTCAATTGTGTAGTAATCACCATTGTCATCACGCGCCCACTCCCAATCTGTAGATGGATCGTCGTGATTTTGTGCTGGACGGTACCAGCAGCGAACGTAGGTGTATGTTTGATTTGCTTGTACTTCAGCAGCATAACTTGCGCTTACTGCTTCAGGAGCCATTGGTAGGTCATCTGCAAAAGCTGGTGCCGCCAACAAGGAGCCAGCCAAAATTAACGTCTTCTTCATAATTATTCACTTATTGTTTTGATTGTAGAGTATTTACTCATCTTTGATCGCATACCCACCACGACGCAGTCAAAGTATTCATTGGATAAATGAGTTGAGATTGAATGAAGATCAAACTTTATACAGAAATGAGTAGTTAATAATTAGGTTTAATAAACAACCGATGTGTGCAAATTTTGAACTTATTATGCATTTTATTGAATTGAACGGATTATTAATATGTCTTTTAGTAAAGACTTTGAATCACGAAATTCAATTATTTTAATAATATATGTATTTATAGGCGGTAGAATATTTTTAAGAGTATGTAATTTAGATTGAGGGGAAAATATTAATATGAAGCGAATTAATTTATTGACTGAGCGTTGAAGTATTAGAAGTAATTAGTAGCTGAGTTTTAAGCAAAAAAAGAGCGCAACCAGAGTTGCGCTAAAATCTCACTCAAATAAGAGGAGTAGGGAAGTTAAGGAACGGAGAAATCCTTATAAATCGACAGTAATGATTTTAGATACTTTATCGCCGTTGTTATCCATTACGGTTAAACGAACTTCCTGTTTGCCGTAGCTTGGGAAGATAGAGGTAAATACGCGTCCACGTTTTACTTTTCCGTTTGGTAGAACCCATTCTGTATCAACGATGCGACCGTCAGGATCCGAGCTGGTAGACCACATGGTGACCCAACGACCTAGATGAATGTAACGTGCACTTGCTGTAGGAAGTACATTGTTCGCTTCAACTGTGATGGTTTCTGTCGCAGTATGCTGATCACCACGATCATCTGTCACAGTTAGAGAGACAGTGTAGCTGCCGTCATTCAAGTAAGTCCAAGAAGGTGACTGCTCTGAGCTTGACTCACCGTTACCAAAGTCCCAGTTGTACGCAACGATTGAACCGTCACTATCGGAACTAGAGTTACTTGCAGTGACATTTAGGCCATCCAATGACAATGTGAATGCTGCGACTGGAAGTTGGTTAGGTTCTTCCGCTTTCGATACTTTAATTACGCCATAGGTATTGTCGGCAGCTTGCTCAATCACTTCAATTTGAACACCGTGTTCAGCCAGAAGGCGGCCAGCATCAGGTGATTGTGGATTTGAGTAATCTTGATTGTCCGCGAAGTAAGCGTTACCAATCAAGCTGACATCTTCCAGTACATCACCATCGCTGTTCTCAAGACGCATTGGCTTTTGGTCATTCATTGAGAATGCCGCATCACGTACTTGGTAACGAGTTTGTGCTGCAGTGCCAGAATTAGCCCAAATCATTGCATTTTGGTCCGCATCGACAACACCAAGCCAGCCTTCACCAGGATGTTTGCCAACCCAGTTATCGGTCATTGACTCATCGACATACCAAACAATCAGACCCGGCTCGAATGACATTAATTTGCCAAAGCGTTTAATGTTGTTCAGACCTTCGTCCACATCGTTATGGCTACGCCATTGAAGTAGGTAGTAATGTGCAGCTTCGTTGAAGCCATCGTTTAGACGGTATCCATTGAACGCAAAGCTAGATCTTCCTTCAGCATCGTCGATCAAGGTTGTATTGCCATCAGCTTCAATCGAGATGTTATCTATATGCAGACCTTCCATCGCTAGTCCGCCATCCGTTACGTAATCGAAGCTCAATTCGACAGTTTGCCCAGCCCATTGTGATAGGTCAAACTCTGCATCAACCCAACCGTCAGATTCACCTGCAATAGCGGGTACAAGCCCCGTATTGTATGGGTCATCCATCGTTGTGATGTTACCGGCGATCTGTTGGCCATTGATTAGTACGCGAGCGTAATCGTAATCTTTTTCAATCTGATACCAAGCTTTAAACGCTAGTTTGACGCTAGTACCTTCAGGCAGAGTCAGCTGACGAGACATCTTGTTCTTAAGATCGTCGCCTTTACCTGAATGGAAGCTGTAGTTACCTGAGAAAGGCTTATGACCTTCGGTACGTTTTACAGGTAGGTCAATACGGACCATATTCTGCTTATCGTTATCGATAGTCTGGTGAAGAGTGATTTCTTCGCCTTTTGGAGTCAGGTCGTCTACCGAGATGGTTTGGTTCGCAATCCACTTACCGCCAATCGATTCTTGAAGGAACTGCTTTGCCCATGAACTGAATGCAGTTGGCTGTGTGCCACCAATCTTACCAGCCCAGCTACCTGAAGACATGATTGACCAGTAAGAAACCGGTTCGCCTTTGCCGGTGTACTGAGTGTCGTATTCGTCAGGCAGGCCTAAATCGTGGCCGTACTCGTGAGCACAAACACCCGCTGCTGCATCAATAGGTTGGATGGTGTAATCAAATGCCGCGTATTTGCCGTCAAAGCGACCAGGTAGAGTACTTGAGGTGCCTTCTAGTACATGGTACTTGCCAAGGTTGTAGCGGTGTGACCAAATAGCATCGTCACCCAATACACCACCGCCAGCTTCTTCACCAACGGAAGAGTGGAATACCATTAGGTGGTCGATAACGCCGTCCGGTTCACGGAAGTTACCATCGCCGTCATAGTCATAACGGTCTTCGATGTCGTAGTCCTCAAGGTTAATACTTGGGTCTTGTGCTAACTGGTTCAACGCCTCGCGAACCAATTCCTGAGCATTGAGGTCGTTGTCTGTTGTTGGTGAGTTACCACCATAGAATGAAGCGTCTTTTGAAGCTCGGTACCAGCCTGCAGCTTGACCTGCTACGCTATAGCTTTCCCCAGATTCACTCTCATAGTATTGACGCATCGAGATGAGGTTTTCACCATTCGGGCCAAGATAGCCAGCGCCTGAGAAAAGCAGATTCTGGTAGTGTTCAGGTTTGTAGCTATCGTAGAGCATTTCGGTATGATCGGACGTTAATCGGTTGTCATTCCATGGTAAGTCTGGGAAATCAACCAATACAGCTAACACCTTGTCTGTACGCTTCTGAGATAGATCAAAAGCGAACATGTGTGCTCTATGTTGACCTTTCTTTGCTTCTATTGATTTTAGGATCTTAGCGCGTTGTTCGAGTGCTTTCTTACCGAATTGCGCGTCACCTTTAAAGCCATTGTTGAGTTTCGCGTTGAGGTATTTGTTAAGTGCCGTTTTCTGCTCGTCAACGGAAGAGTTTTCATCAAGAAGGCCCTTTCGGACCAGCATCTCGATTATTTTCTCTTCGTTCATGACACCTAAATCTATAGGTGTTTTGGCGTGACCACTGACACTAAAAAGGGTCATCACCGCTGTCGCCAGCAGTGTTTTCCTCATAGGACTCATATTATTTCCTTATTATATTCTGATTGCCAAATCCCACTTAATAAAGTGGGTATAACGTTGCGTGAACAACAAAATCCCTAATCAAAGGGAAGATTGATAAATGAATTTACAGCTTATTTATTTTTATTTGCTGAGATGCATTTTGTTTCAGTCGGGTTACTTTGAGTGTTTATATTATTATTGTTTTTATTATTAGGTTTATTTTTGTCGAATCTGTTAGCGAGATAAATCTGTAAAGATTCCTGTTTTTCTTCAAAGGTTTGATTATCACAAATAACACCTCGTTCGATTAAAGAATCAAGAAGCTTCTCATCGTTAGGAAGTGGATTTGCAATAACAGCAGAAGAAAGAAGTGTTAACAGACAACTGACAAGTTTCATTTTATTTTTATAAAATATTAATGTTTCGAAACAAAATATAACTAAGTGTTATTAAATGCAATGGCTATTTTTTGATCGGCAAGATCTGGATTCATGTATCAACACAATATGTAAACAAGGTTACTTCATGCTATTGATGGTACTGTTATTTATCTAGTTATCTTGGATGAATAATTAATTTTATTAAACTATCACTAACAAGGCTGGAGGCGTTGATAAATGAAAAATTCACGAAAGGCGGATAAATATTTATTTTATCGTATGGCTTCAATACAAAAAAAGCGCCATAAGGCGCTTTTTTATTGCTCAACGTAGAGATTAGAAACCAAGAGGTAAGCTAAAACCAAAGAAAATGAGCAGTACACCAGTCCAAATGGTCAGGAAAGCCACTGAATAAGGCACCATCATTCCAATCACGTCGCCAAAGCTTAGCTCTGGTTTGTACTTGCGCATGAAGGCAAGTACGACGCCTGCATAGCTCATCATCGGAGTGATGATGTTGGTAGAAGAGTCTGCAATACGGTACGCCGCGGAGACTAAGTCAGGAGTCATATTTGGGTTTACCTGATACAGCATAGGAACAAAAATTGGACCTAATAGCATCCATTTTGACGTCAAACCACCAACGAACAGGTTGATAAGTGCTGTGGTAATGATGAAACCAATCAACATAAGAGCAGGGTACTCTTGCAGACCGATAGATTGCAGAGTAGAAGCACCAAGGTAGGTTACATAAGTTCCTAGGCCTGAATAGCTCAGTAGGGCAAGGAAGTTGTAACAGAAGAACGTGAGAACCAGAACATAGCCCATGGTGTTCATCTGTTTCACCATGGCTGTCACTACGTCTTGTAGCTTGGTGAATTTGCCCGTGGCATAGCCAAAACATAAACCGGTTACCGCAAATACCATAGAGATAAGCAGTATGATGTTATCTAGGTAAGGCGTAACTTCTTTGCCTGCTTCGTTTGTATAAGTCGCTAGAGGGCCAGTCGCTAAGCCGTAGATAGCAAGCAGTGAAACAATCAGGCCAATCCCAGCGCTACGAAGACCTTTCTGTTCTTCCTTAGTCACTTCGAACTCGTCAAAGTTGATCTCTTCAGGAAGCTGGTAAGACATTTTCTCTAGTCGAGGCGTAACGACTTTTTGTGTAATAACCGCACCAACAGCAGCCAATACAAATGTCGAGACCAAAACGAAGAAGTAGTGCATAGTCGCAGGGTTGAGCATTTCCCCTGTCATACCAATGAAAGGAATGTTTTGCGATTCTGCAAAGATCTTCGCGTTAACACCAACGACCACGTCAACGGGTGTCGCAGGAATCAAGTTCGCGCTAAAGCCCGCAGATACACCGGCAAAGGCGGCCGCCATACCAATCAATGGGTTTTTGCCTAAACCAGCGTAAAGCAAGCCAGCCAGCGGTACCAAAACTAAGTAACCAGCATCGGCGGCTAATGAGCTCATAATGCCTAGGAAGACTATTAATAGCGGAAGCAGGCGATCACTGATTTTTAGGCCCACTTTTTTGATGACAGCGGTCAGAAGCCCAGAGTTTTCTGCGATACCGACACCGAGCATTACGATCAAAATAATGCCTAGTACACCGTGACCAAATGCAAGCCAGTTTTGAAGTAGAGCGTTCTCAAACATCCAACGGAAGTTTTCCGCAGACATCATATTCTTGATAGCGAATTCAACTGAGCCTCCCGCTTTTCCTGCGGTTTGAAAAGTGGTGCCATCCAGAATCCAAGTGACGACCAGACTGAACCCAAACAGAAACATAAAAATGATGATAGGGTCAGGGATCTTTTTTCCGGCTTTTTCTATTGCGCTTGCAAAGCCGTTCGGCTTCTTACTTTGCAAGGTTTGTTCTGCCATTGATACTTCCTATGTGTTGTTACATTTATAAATAGGAAGCGAACGCTATCATCCCTTGTAAAAAAGAGGAATGTCACAAAATGTGTGAAAAAACATACAACTTACAGGATGGTTGGTGCGATCAATTGTGACTAGATGTTTATGCTGGTTGTTATGTGAATTTAGGTTGTTACCACTGCTTATTTACGTATTTGTAGTTTATGAAAAATCTTAAATCATTATAAAATGCTGTAAATATTGAACGAAGTGGGTGAGTGGTGGTGGAACTATAACCAATTTAAATTGGTGTTTGTTTGCAGGATCTTGAGGGTGTTCAGCCGTAGGTTGTGTTGAAGGTATCTGATATGAAGCCGAGATGAACATGAAAGAGAAAGGCCACATAATGTGGCCTTTTCAGTTTTATAGCTCAATGCGATAAATAGATGTTGTACCACTTACCTCGTTACCCACCGCGAGTAGGTGCTGACCGCTGCGGGTGAAATAGCGAATTGATTCTGGGCCTAAATCTCCAGCTTGAGAATTGTAGGTACCGTTAGCGCATTCACCTTCGGATACTTGAGTACAGACAGGCTTCGAGAAGTCACGATTATTGACGTAACTGATGAACATAGGAGCCGTGGGAGTGCTGACGTCGTAAATCATAATCCCTCCTTGTCGTTCCAATCCGATAAATGCGTACTGGCGACCATTGATGGAGGCGACTTCTATCGCTTCCGGTTCTACACCTTTATCATCGCTGCGATCATCAGCCGTATTGTTACTGTCATTGCTGCTATTTAGGTGTTCTGAGTCTAACGTGTGTACTATGTCTGCAAACTCATCTCCGCTATCAAACACCAGCTCACCGTTTTCATTCCATAGTGAAAAAGAGCGGCTGCCGAAGCTATACACTGTATCTTCTTGCTCTAGTGCTCCTGTTGGCTTGACCACTTTTAGGCGACCCAGTTGTTTTTTATCACTGAGTGATTGTTTAAGTGGGTGGGAGGCAGCAACTTCGAGGTCTTTACCACGCAGTTCATCGCTGTAGGCGATACAAAAACCTTGTTCGCTGGTGTACTTTTCTGTGCCTGAGAAATCGTCTTCATCCCACTCGTAGCCTCGATCATCACAGACATTTTGTGTTGTTTTGAACCCATACTCTCGACCATCGCCCTCGTTGGCTGTCGCGATGTACGTATGACCATCGACTTGGAAACTGGCGATAGAATCTGGCATGTACAATCCTTCCAACTGAGGGTAGGAATGGAACTGACCAAGTTTTTTATCTTTGTTCGAGGCGTCTAAGGTGTTAGTTTCCCAGCTTTTTCCACCCAAACCATAGATAGACTCGACCGAAGCTGCTTTAACATTTACTTTAGCGAGCGCGTTGTTTTCTTGCAGAGCGACGTACAAATAGCCGTCATCAGAAAAAGTCAGATACTCAGGTTCCAAATCTTGTGCGACGGTTGCTCCAGGTGCGGATATTCTGACCGAATCAGTGAGCTCATGGTGTCGTGATTCACCCTGATTGAAGGCTTTGAAGGAGATTTGGTTAACTTTCGCTTGCTCAATACCTAAAGCAAGGTCGACTAAAGTAATACTGCCTTCTGGGTCAACGGTGTAATCAGAATTAGGTTCACCTTCGTTCGCAGTTGCAATGTATCGACCATTTTTAGAGAAAGACACCATATCTGGCAGTGCGCCGGTAGGGTAAGTCTTAACAAGCTCAAGTGTTTCTGCTTTATACAAAGCAATTAGGCCATTTTTCTGCTTCACTTGATTCTCAATCGCGACAGCAACTAAGCCATTGTGCACGGAAACACTGTTTGCTGCACCAATCTCAATGCCAGCCATTTTACCAGCAGTGGATAAATCAATGTGCGCCGTTTTAGTGGGACGATTTTGTGTATCTAACGCCATCACGTCGACACGTTTTGCTTGAGCATTAACCACAAACAATTGATCGCTGCATTCATCATAAGCAACGATTTCAGCTGCTGAAGTATCAAACTGGCTGTCAGCAACGTAAGTACCTAAGAGTGTTAACCCAGTGATGGAAGATTCAGATGTTTCTGGCTTTTCGGTGATCTTACATTCCGTAGCCAGTTGAGTGTTTTGCTGAGAAGTGCAGCCCGATAGAGCGATAGCAGTACAAGCGGCCAAAGTAGCCAATTTATGAGCAGTAAACAAAATTGTTCCTCCATGAAATAACGCGCTGATACTACGGAGGAAATGTGAAAGAAATATTTAAGTTATGTAACAGGTGAGTGAATTGTCGATAATTACGAGATTGTGATATAGGGTGAAGCAATTAGCTTTAGAAGTAGTGAAGTACACACAACCGCTATTTCGAATAAAACCACCCCAAATTGTTTTCTGGAGTGTAGTAGTATGCGAGTTCAATTTGGTCGTTGGTATCACTTAACGCTTTTAGTATCTCGTTCGCTTCTGACAAGGTGATGCTTTGATTGGCACCCTCTAGTTGCTGAACCCAGCTAACAAACTCCTCTGTGTCGAAAGCTACACGACTCTCTTCCCTGTGCTCAAGAAAAGACTGGATAACTGACATTGCATCAAAATACATAGTTTCACCTGAAAATGTTCGTAACTGTCGTAAGTAAGTGTAGTTCAGGCAGTAATACCAATTCGTCAGCTCTTCATCTAATTAAGTTTGCTCACGTAAATGCAACAGCCCCTTTGGTGATCCTAGGTGGTAGGGCGCGCCTATTAGCATTTATATAAAGGTGTTGATGGTATTCACTCATCTAGCTAAGGATACCAACCGAGGCATCACCAGGTCGCAAGGCGAATGTAGCGCAGTAGACTTCCCCTTGTTCATCTTCGACAAAAGCGCCCTCAAAATCTTTAGTGCCCTCTTGGCACACGTACATACAGTTACGTGCTTCATCAAGGTCCATAAACTCTATGGTTGCTTTCTCTCCGGATGTCTTAATCACAACCAATTTATAAACATCACTCATAATGCCTCCTAGCGATTGGTGCTGCTAGTTATGAATGTAGTTGCTTATTTTATAAATGTAGTATTCTGATAAAAAGAGTTAAAACAGACAGGCGGTAAAGCAACGCTATAGATGCAATTTAATCATTATCAGATACCTGCTGTGTAGAGAAATAATGATGCCGCAATTCGGCCAAGTCTTCATGAGTTTGCTCTTGAACTCGCCACCGATGTGGTAAGGCAAGCCACGATTGGTAAATGAAACAAACTCGCCGCGTTCAAACATAATGATTTCTGCACTTTCACTTAAGTGAAAGTGCACGCGCTGCTGCTGAAGCTCCTCCGTCAACGCCACCTACGATAACAATCTTAGTCATAGTGAATACCTATAAGAATGGGTCTTGATGTAGCTAATATTAGCCAGTGCTAAACTAAAATGGTCTAAATGTGAACTATCTAATTTAGTGTTGACTAATATATTAAGTTGAGTAACAATTTTAAGTAATTTAGTAACACCTAATGTAAAGACGATATGAATCCAAACACAATTGATATCATGGAGATGAGAGAAAGCGCTGAGGAAGCATCGGATATCCTTAAGATTATGGCTCATCCGGTTCGATTAATGATCCTTTGCCAACTCACTCAAGGTGAAATTGGCGTTGGGGAGCTGCAAAACAATTCTCTCCTCAGTCAATCTGCATTTTCTCAGCATCTGACGGTATTACGTAAAAACAATTTGATTAAAGCACGTAAAGTGTCTCAACAAGTGTTTTACTCACTGGCTGACTCGCGCATCGAGGCTTTAATTCAGTGTTTCCACTCGGTCTTTTGCCGGAGGTAATCATGACATTTGAGTCTTTTCCTTGGCTATCACTCATCGGGGGCACGTTGTTGGGTTTATCAGCAACTATGCTGTTGATGATTAACGGTAAAGTGGCGGGAATCAGTGGCATCGTCAACGGTGTGCTCTCACCAAAACGTAATGATCTTTTCTGGCGTCTGTTGTTTCTTATCGGCATGGTTGCGGGTGGGGCTCTAAGTGTAATGTTGATTGGTATCGAAATACCAAGCACAGAATCTATTCCCACTTTTGTTCTGGTAATAGCAGGTTTGCTGGTTGGGTTTGGGACTCGACTAAGCAACGGTTGCACCAGCGGGCACGGCATCTGTGGTGTCGGTCGATTTTCCTTTCGTTCAATTATCGCGACGGTCATTTTTATGGTGGTTGCGGCTCTGACTGTCTATATTCGCTAAGGAAAACGCTATGGGTAACACTACTCTTCGAATCTCTGCATTAGTAAGTGGTCTGCTTTTTGGTATTGGTATGGCGCTGTCAGGTATGACAAACCCAGAGAATGTGATTGGGTTTTTAGATGTCACCGGAGCATGGAATCCGAGCCTAGCATTTGTAATGGGGGGCGCGTTACTCGTATTTGCTCCGGCTTATCATTTTTTTATTAAACCTCAAGCCAAAGCACTGTCCGGCGATGTGTTATCTCTGCCTACGAAAGTGCGGTTGGACAGCAAGCTCATTTCTGGCGCAGCATTGTTTGGAGTTGGCTGGGGACTCGCAGGTATATGCCCAGGCCCTGCTATTACGAGTTTAGCGTTTGGTAATCTTGATATCGTTATCTTCATAGCGTCTATGGTGTCGGGGTCCTTACTTGCTAAGTATGTGACTGCGCCGAGCACCCGAATGGTTTCGCAACACTGATATTAGGGCGCTCATAAGAGCACCTTGTTAGTTTAGTTGGGTGCTGATAGGGCAGTGGTCGCTTAAATGTTGTTGGAGAACCAATGAAGTGGGAAAAACATCTTGATTGGTTTGAGCGGTGGTCAACCCGGGGCTCACTACAATATGGTCGATAAGGGAGCGAAACTGGTGCGTTTTATTCGGGTTCTTGCGTGAACGCACCTTACATGTTGCCGGCGTGCCTTTTGTCGCCAGTACAGCTTTTGAAGAGTGAGAAATTACTTCCCATAACCAATCTCCGTTGTAACTGAGGTTGTGGTTAAAGTCGCCCAGTATGGCGTAGTTCTCTCCTTGCCGCTCTCGTTCACTGATCCACTGGTTTAACGCTTTGCCCTGCGATTTGAGTATTTTGCAGTCCCGGCTGTTTTTATAGGCGCCGCTACAGCGAGCTTTTAGATGGACGGACAGGGCATGTATGGGCTGTGAGCCATTTGGGTTGAGTTCAATGTAAGTGCCAAATCGGAGTTTACTGTTCTTTCTTTGATCGAGCTGAATGTCTGGCTTATCCACCACCTCAATGTCTTCTTTGACTGCAAATCCCGTATATTGGTTGATATCGTCAAACTGTTGCTTCATATAGTCGTCTGATGCACGGTCTGAGAAATATACGCGATAACCATCTCCAACTACTTTACGCAGAGCCTGTTGGTCGTTCACTTCTTGAAAAGCAAGTACATCACTATCGATTGTCGAAAAGTGCACAGCAAGTGCTTGAAAATCTTTTTTGCTTCTCTGGGACTCTGAAAATTTGTCTGAAGGGTGAGATGTCAGCCACTCCAGATTCCATGCTGTGACTGTAAGGGAGGAGGAGGCAAAAGAAGCGGTTGACGTCGTTATCAACAGGGTAGCCAAAATCGTTTTGAATTTAGTGTTAGTCATACTCTATAAACTTTGTTTTCAGGTACAGCCTTTATTCTATAAGTCCTCAACAAAAAGCAAGTTAAAATCCAATAAAAATCACTTTTTTCATACATTTCTTTCAAGCTGAGATCACTGCCACTAAGATCGATTTGATCTTAATCTAGGGCCTAATTTTATTGATCGAAATCAATACATGAGTCTGGTTCATCTCGTTAAATACGCCACAACATATTGTGTCGGTAGAATAAAAAATAACCCTATATAGTGTATTTGTGGATAAGTCTGTGAGTATGTAAAGGGTAAGGAGAGAAGGTGAAACCAATCGTAATCAAGCGTGACGGCTCTAGAGCTCCGTTTAGCAGAGATCGCATTCAGGCTGCTGTTGAAGCAGCGGCAGAGCATGTAGATAAAGAAATCGCTATATACGCGCTGAATGTTGCATTAGCGGTGGAGCTGCAGCTAAAAGATCACGATGAAGTTCATATAACGGAAGTTCAGACGTTGGTGGAAAATGAGTTAATGCAAGGGCCTTATAAGTCACTCGCACGCTCGTACATTGAGTACCGCCATGATCGCGATATTGCTCGAGAGAAGCAAAGCGCTTTGACTCGTGAGATCGAAGGATTAATCGAAGAAAGCAATGTCGATCTGATCAACGAAAACGCGAATAAAGATGGCAAGGTTATCCCGACTCAGCGTGATTTATTGGCGGGGATTGTTGCTAAGCATTACGCCAAAACGCACATCCTGCCGCGCGACATTGTTCAGGCACATGAGCAAGGCGATATTCACTATCACGATTTGGACTACGCTCCGTTCTTTCCAATGTTTAACTGCATGTTAATCGATTTAAAAGGCATGCTGACCCATGGTTTCAAAATGGGGAATGCGGAGATAGATACGCCAAAATCGATTTCTACAGCGACCGCCGTTACCGCACAAATCATCGCTCAAGTTGCCAGCCATATATACGGCGGTACGACGATCAACCGTATTGACGAAGTGCTTGAGCCTTATGTTATGGCCAGCTACGAAAAGCACCTTAACATTGCTCAGGAATGGGACATTCATGAACCCGAAGCGTTTGCACGCGCTCGCACTGAAAAAGAGTGCTATGACGCTTTTCAGTCTCTGGAATACGAGGTGAATACGCTGCATACCGCCAATGGTCAGACACCTTTTGTCACCTTCGGGTTTGGCCTTGGTACGAGTTGGGCTTCTCGACTGATCCAACAGTCGATTCTTAAAAATCGCATCGCTGGATTAGGCAAAAACCGTAAAACGGCCGTATTCCCTAAGCTTGTTTTCGGGATCAAAGATGGTCTGAATCATAAAGCCGACGACCCTAACTATGACATCAAAAAGCTGGCACTTGAGTGTGCATCAAAACGTATGTACCCAGACATTCTCAATTACGAAAAAGTGGTTGAGGTAACGGGCTCATTCAAAACGCCAATGGGATGTCGTAGTTTCCTAGGAACCTACGAAGAAAATGGTGAGTTGATCCATGAAGGGCGCAATAATCTAGGCGTTGTCAGTCTCAACCTTCCTCGAATTGCGATTGAAGCAAAAGGTGACGAGGGCAAGTTTTATGAAATTTTGAATACGAAGTTAGAACTCGCACGCCGCGCTTTAGAGACACGCATTGCTAGGTTAGAGAATGTGAAAGCACGTGTTGCTCCCATTCTCTATATGGAGGGCGCTTGTGGCGTTCGCCTAAAGGCTGATGAGCCTATTGCTAACATTTTTAAACACGGCCGCGCGTCTATTTCTTTGGGTTACATAGGTGTTCATGAAACCATTAATGCTTTGTATGGCAATCAGACACATGTTTATGACAACTCAGAGCTTCGTCAGAAAGCGCTCGATATCATCAAGCACCTTAAAGATAAGGTAAATCAATGGGCCGAAGAGTCGGGTTATGGTTACAGTTTGTATGGCACACCAAGTGAAAACTTATGTAGCCGATTCTGCCGCATTGATACCAAAGAGTTCGGCGTATTGGAAGGTGTCACAGAGAAAGGTTACTACACGAACAGTTTCCACCTCGATGTAGAGAAGAAGGTCAACCCATACGACAAAATCGACTTTGAAATGCCTTACCCGCAGGTTTCGAGTGGTGGTTTTATTTGTTACGGCGAATTTCCGAACATGCAGCGCAATGTGGAAGCATTGGAAAACGTTTGGGACTATAGCTATAGCCGAGTTCCTTACTACGGTACCAATACACCAATCGATGAGTGTTATGAGTGTGGTTACAACGGCGAGTTTGACTGTACGAGTAAAGGGTTTACTTGCCCTAGTTGTGGCAATCACGACTCTACTAAAGTCTCTGTAACCCGCAGAGTGTGTGGTTATCTGGGCAGTCCTGATGCGAGGCCGTTCAACTTTGGTAAGCAAGAAGAAGTGAAGCGCCGAGTTAAGCATTTATAAAGCCAATGCGTTAATTGATTCAGTGACGAAAAGGGGGCGGGGAGTCACTCGCCTTTTATCATCAGAGCGAAAGCATTTTCTCAAATATCCAACATCGGAAAACGTCATGAACTACCACCAGTACTATCCTGTGGATGTGGTTAACGGGCCGGGTACGCGTTGTACTCTGTTTGTCTCTGGCTGCATACATCAGTGCCGTGGGTGTTATAACCAATCGACTCAGCGACTCGACTCAGGGGTATTGTTTACTCAACAAGCGGAAGACCAGATTCTGCGGGATTTGAAAGATACTCGTATTAAGAGACGTGGGCTTTCGTTGTCCGGTGGTGATCCACTCCATCCAGCCAATGTTGCTGATGTTCTTCGGTTGGTAAAACGTGTACGTAAAGAGTGCCCAGATAAAGATATCTGGATGTGGACAGGCTATAAGCTGACCGAATTGACGGTGGCGCAACAAGAAGTAGTCGCGCTACTTGATGTTTTAATTGACGGTAAGTTTGAGCAAGAGAAAAAGGATCTCAACCTAGAGTGGCGTGGTAGCTCCAATCAGATCATTCACCGATTCAAGATTTAGCTCTAACTCTTAGTGTTATATTCTGACTGGCCTCTTAATGTTGCAAATATGTTAACCGCAAAAGGTTTTTATCCTGTTTTGCTCTTAGGCACTAAAATTTTATTTCTGAATTAGGGGATTAAGTGATAAGTTGAACACCGTTACTTGAATTTCAAAGGGTTATGACTTTCATGTTCTCTCATTTACCAACACCTACACTGGATCCTATCCTTTCTTTATCAGTCGCTTACCGTAATGACCCTCGTCCTGACAAAGTGGACTTGGGTATCGGCGTCTACAAAAACAGTACTGGTGAAACACCAGTCATGAAAGCAATATCTCAAGCACAGGATATTGTGGTTGAAACGCAAAAAACGAAATCTTACGTCGGTTTGGCCGGCTGCGAAGAGTTCAACCAGAGCATGGTTGATTTACTGCTGTCAGGTACTTCAGCCATGGATCGCGTTGCGGCCATCCAAACACCGGGCGCCAGTGGTGCACTGCGTATGCTAGGCGACCTGATGAAAGTCGCACAGCCTGAAACGACGATTTGGATCTCAAACCCGAGCTACGTTAACCATCGCCCTGTTATGGAAGCTGCGGGTCTTAAAGTGAAGCTGTACAGCTACTTTAGTCCTGAAACCAAACAGGTTGATACGGCTCGAATGTTAGAAGAATTGTCTCAAGCAGGGCCAAAAGATGTAGTCCTTCTTCACGGCTGTTGTCACAACCCAACTGGGGCTGACATCGACTTCTCTGCTTGGCAGGCAGTGACGGAACTGTCGCAGAAAAACGGGTTTATTCCTTTTGTCGATATTGCATACCAAGGCTTTGGTGACGGACTGGAAGAAGATGCCAAAGGTTTACGCTTTATGGCTGACAATGTTGAAGAGATGCTGATTACCACATCTTGTTCAAAGAACTTTGGCCTTTACCGTGAACGTACGGGTGCCGCCATAGTGGTTGGCAAATCATTACAGGATGTTGGCAATGCAAAAGGCAAGCTGTTAACGCTTGCACGTGCTACTTACACAATGCCGCCAGATCACGGTGCAGCATTAGTGAAAACTATCCTGCAAAGTGAAGAGCTGACAGGTGTTTGGAAGCAGGAATTGAGCGAAATGCAGCAGCGCTTGCTTAATCTTCGTCAAACTTTGTGTAATGAATTGAGAAATACCCATAACACTTCACATTTCGATTTCATTGAAAGCCACAAAGGCATGTTTACTGTGCTAGGCTTTACTCAAGACCAAATGACGCAACTCCGTGAAGAATATGGTATTTATGGTGTTGGGGATGGTCGAATTAACATCGCAGGTCTGACTGAAAAAGATATTCCTTACGTAGCCGATGCGATAGTTAAAGTGTCTTAAGTTTCGCTTTAAGGCTCACACTGATGTGGGCCTTTTTTAAAGCGGTCGTATCTTGTTATTGAGTTAGGTGATCGAATGAACAAAACATGGAAGGTTCTAATTCCAGTTATGCTTAGTGGTGGTTTGATGGCATGTTCAACGACAGGCCAGCAGCCAGTAGAGCCAGAGCAAAAACCACAGATTGAAGAGCCTAAAGTAGAGCAGCCAGAAAAAGAAGTTGAGAAAGAGACGAAGCCGGAACCTAAACCGGAAGTGAAGCCAGAAGAAAAACCAAAACCTAAGCCAAAACCGCAACCAAAGAAAACATCAGATGGAAAACTGATCCTTGGTGAGCAAGAATGGGTTTACGTCCCTGGGCTTGAAGAGAACTTCAAAGCGCGTATTGATACCGGTGCGACAACCTCATCGATCAGCGCTACAGATGTAGTGGAGTTCGAACGTGATGGCAAAGATTGGGTTAAGTTCAAAATTGAGCATGATGGGGTTAAGAGTAAAGAGATTGCTCTTCCCGTTGAACGTTGGGTTAAGATTCGCCAGTCTAGTGCGGAAAAATCAGAGCGTCGTGCTGTAGTCGAGTCATGGATTCAAATTGGTGATCTGAAAGAGAAAACAGAATTCACGCTTGCAGATCGCACTCACTTGAAGTTTCCATTACTCCTTGGGCGTAGCTTCTTTAAAGATGTCGCGGTTGTAGATGTCAGTAAGAAGTTTGTTCAGAAAAAACATAAGTAGCCATTAAATCATTGAGCAAAACGGCACCTTTAATAAGGTGCCGTTTTTTATTGTTTTACATTTCGTTTTTTGAAGGCGGAGCGAGAACTTAAGTGCATATTCGGTTACCCTTCGCGGGTTCTTACAATCTTGTGTCGGCATCAGACATTTCAAATCTAAAAACATAAACGTCTGAGCTAAAACGCCGATGAAGTCAGCTTAATCCAAGGAGCCCCCAATGAAGCATTTATCGATGGCAGTAGTCATCAGAGATGGAAAAGTTCTGATTCAGGAGCGCCACCGAAATACTCAAGGCATGATCATGGAATTTCCCGGCGGTGAAGTGGACAGCAATGAGTCTGGTACAGATGCCGCCATCAGAGAACTGTATGAAGAGACTCACTTGAGTGGACTATCTCACGTTGCCACGTATAGCGATATTAATGAGTATGGTGGAAGAATTTACTACGTCGTTCTCCATGCTGGTGAATCTGCACAACCCGTTGCTCATTGTGAAGAAAGGCAGCAAACCTTCCACTGGATGACAGCTGATGAAATTCCAACCCACGATTTTTATAAGGCTGATGTTAACTTTATTCAGCAACATTTGAACAAGCATCTTTGCAGAGAGTTAAAAGAGCTCGCATAGAAAAAAGGCCAATCACGAATGATTGGCCTTTTTGGTTATTGGATTTCCAACAACTCGACATCAAATATTAGCGTTGACGCTGGTGGAATAGGACCACTGCCACCTTTGCCATAGGCTAGAGGGCTAGGAATGAACAAGCGGAACTTGTCACCTTCTACCATGTACGTTAGGCCTTCTTGCCAACCTTTGATGACTTGGTTAAGAGCGAATGAAATCGGTTCACCACGCTCAACTGAGCTGTCAAACACAGTGCCATCGATTAGCGTACCGTGATAATGCACCTTCACTTTGCTCTTAGCGGTTGGATTTACCGTACCAGTGCCTTTGTTTAGCACAAGGTATTGCAGGCCGCTTTCCGTTGTTACCACACCTTCTTTTTTACCATTCTCAAGAAGAAATGCTTGGCCTGCTGCAAAGTTTTGCTCGCCCGCTTTGCTGGTAACCATAGTGCGATAAATCATAAAGCCAGCTAGCACTAAAACGACGATTGGGATGATTATTTTAGACATGAGTCCTTTCCGTTTTTACTTAGGGTTGTTTTGGGTTAAATAGTTAATGGTCTTGGCAATGTCTTCAACATCTTTGTGACCGGATGTCAGCACCATGTATTTACCGTTAACGATAAAGGTCGGGACTGAATTAATTTGACCTTTTTCAGTGATGTCTTCAGCGACTTGCATCGCTCTGAATAACTGTTTTTGCTGATCTTCTTTGAGCTCGTAAGGGCTGATTAGTCCGCGAGAATGGAAAGCATCATCAATAGCTTGTTTCTTCTCGGCCATTGTTGCGCCGTCACCCATTTGAGCCGCCGCAAACAGTTCATCCATCATAGATGGTTGTGGCTTTTTGCCCAATTGCATTTCGGCAGTGTAATAGATCATGGCGCCAACTTGCGCACTTTCGTTAAACGTCACATGGATTTTGCCAATGTTTTGCTTGGTGAGTTCTTCCAATTGAGGCAAAACCGATTCCATTTTTTTGCAGTGGCCACAATTAAGTGAGAAAACTTCTGTCACTTGAGGTAAGCGAAAGGTCGATAAGTTGACAGGAAGTTTTTGGAATTGCTTACCCTCCTGCGGGACATCGCTATCTGCACAGCCAACCAAGAGAGTGGCAAATGCGATGGTCAGTAAGGTCATTATCTTTTTCATAGTGTGTTCTCTTTATAATCGCTGTTCACGCTGTGTTTTCAGCGAGATAACGGTAGGCGGATTTTACTCTTTCACGGCCAGTAACTAAATAGCAAACCACGCGAAATACTTATTAAATCATTTCATAACGTTAAGTCGTCAACAGGCGATAAGCAAAGGGTTAAATTATAATTAAAGTATTCCCAAAGTTGCCGATATAAATGATGTATCGAAACGGAAACGAATGGTGGATCAATGAAATATCTTGCCTTACCTTTGCTCTTGCTCCTCACTGGTTGTGGCAATCTAGCTAAAGAAATGAGTTATCTAACGGATGACATGCTAGAGACTGCGCCCAAAACAGATTTCGAAGTACGATACCCGAATTGGGGTGACGCGCCTCAACTGGCTTCGTCTGGTGTGAAAGGACCAATGGGGCAGATGCGCACCACGAGCTACAGTGATTTGCAAAGTTTCCTATTGAAAAATGGTGTGGACTACGAGGTACTGCCTGGTAATCACATCATGGTTAAGTTAACTGATACGATCAAATTCAATACGGGTTCGTCAATGGTGAAACCGGACTCCATGTATTGGCTGGACATGATGGGCCGATACTTAGCAACACAGCCAGGCATTGATATTGTGATTGACGGGCATGCTGATAGTACCGGAGCGCCGACCTTTAACGACTCACTTTCAATGAAACGCGCCAAAGCTGTGAAAAAGCAACTGGTTAGCAATAATGTGGCAATGAATTCTATCTACACACGCGGCTACGGTGAATATGTTCCAGCGTGTTCTAACATGACAAGCGCAGGTAAAGCCTGTAACAGACGCGTAGAAGTCCTGTTTATCGTTTCGAATAACTGATCATCGAAAGGCCTGAATACTGAGTTCAGGCCTTGTTCTTTAAGGTATTTCTATTCAATACACATGGTAAGCAACGAGATTGGATGAATAGTTTCTAGCTGTGTGTTCTCTTCAATTTGCCATTTGCAGGTTTCGCAATCCGTGATAGCAAAGTCCGCCCCAGCTGATTTAATCGACTCAAACAGATGGTGGCCAATTTTCATCGAAACATCATAGTTTTCTTCTTTAAAACCATAGGTCCCTGCCAGACCACAGCATTCGCTATCAAGGACAATCAATTCCAATCCAGGTATTTGTTTTAACACCTCCAAAGTGAAGATAACATTGCCACTTCGCTCCAGATGGCAAGGCGTGTGGTAAACCACTCGTTTGTTGAGCGGTTTCATATTCAATGTATTACCATTCATAAACTCTTTTAAAAGGAACTTGGTGACGTATTCAATACGATGGCTGACGTGTTTATTTTCAACGCCCAATACATGCGGGTATTCCTGTTTGAGCGTAAAGGAGCAAGTTGAAGATGTTGAAAGTACTGTGTGATCATGCTCAGTAACGGCCTGTTCTATGTTTTTGATGTTTAGTTCGGCATTGCGGCGAGCCTTACTATGAAAACCGTTTGCAATCAGTGGGACACCACAGCACTTTTCCTTTTCCAAAAGTTGCACGCCGATGCCTAGTGCGTTGAGAACTTTGATCAGATCCTTTCCAAGCTGAGGGTGGTTGTAATTGACAAAGCAGCCGTGAAAGTAGCTGATTTGACGAGGATAGCTTGCTTGATCCGACACCTGTTTTTTGTACCAGCGACGAAATGTTCCGTGTGAGTATTTGGGTAACGATTTGTGATCGTGAATACCCACTGTTTTATGCATGATTTTTTTGACAGGCTTGTTGTCCGTCACTCTATTGATTATGGGGGCAACAGGGGTAGCCAAATTCCCGAAAAGATCGGTATGACTGAGGACAAAATCTCTAATGAGTTTCGGGCTCAAAGTTTTCTTCGCGTATTTTCCTCTTGCCACGGCAATAATGTCACCAATGTTGACGCCAGAAGGGCAAGCCGTTTCGCAGCGTTTGCAGTTGGTACATAGCTTTAATGCTTCATCATAATAGTCGGCGTTTTTAATCCGTAGTCGCTCTCCATCTGGCCCAGATTGCTTAGGGCCGGGGTAGAGCGGGTTTGCTTTGGCTACTGGGCAGTAAACAGTACAAACGGTGCACTTAATGCAATGATCAAAACTGGTAACCTGAGGAGCGTGATCAGCAAAATACGTGGTCATACTAAGGCCTCCTCTGACGTTATGGCATGGACAATATTACTTGCTACATGGAAAGCGGTTACGATGGCAACACCGCCTCCACAGCCTTGTTGTATAGGATCGTAATGAGACAATAAGGAGCCGCAGCAGTGTAAGTTACGAACCGTTTGACCATTCAGAGTCGGATTAAAGTGGCTATCAGTGATCACACCAAATTGCATAAATGGGTGTGACGATTGGCTGAAAAAGTCTTTATCGCGCCACTGACGCCTGTCTTGGTGATAATGTACATCTAAGTCGAATATTGGTTCGACAATCTGACTCGATTCAGCAACAAGACCATGACTAAAGTAACTCCCTGAAGCGAGCACATAGTGTTTGGCGATGAGCGGAAAGTCTTCTAAGTTGGCCGTCTGTATTGATCGAATAGCCTTTTTATCTTCGTACCAGTGTGCGGAAATAACCTTGTCGCCTTTGAGTTGTATTCCGCCCATTTTGATGAACATACCTTGTAATGCTTCTTCTAATCTTATTCCCAACAGGGAAGGAGGCATTGTCGGCACTTCATGGAAACGAAGTTGGGTCTCGCTTTGTAATCTTTCCATTAACGCTAGGCCGTCGCCATTTCCCATGATGGCAGGAAGAATGACGAGATCATCCTTAGTCGCTCCTGCGTTTAACTGATGTACAAGACTCGAAAATGCTTTGGGCTGTTTGAGTATTCGAGCGATATCGATGGAACGCAGCTCATTCGGATTTTGTCGTAGAGAATCAAAGCCGGGGATACGAACCGACAGTATTTTCTTTTCGATGTTGCTGAATTCTTCAATTTGGTTCAGGTTATCTAGAGCGAGTTGAGGCTGAAAATCGCGAAACCCGTCAATAGAGACTAAAACGAGTCTCTTGAATGACGAGTGGGGGACGTGCTGATGCACAAATGGTTGTGATAACCATGTGGGTTTGAGTGTACCCAAAGGTGTGATTCGGTAATGATTATGACCATTTTGGCACGGTGAGAGCGAAACCCCAGTTTGATTTAGCAAGTTTTGAAACCATAGCAGCGCCTGTTTTATTCCAGGGGTGGAAAGCTTGCTATAAGGGTGCTCAGATGAAAGCTTTTTGAGTGCAGGAAGGCTTTCAAAAGGATCCTTCACTTCTAAGCCATTTGGCAGGTTTCCAAGTACATCAATTGAGCCAGAAGAGAAGTGCAGAGAGCTGTGACCTTGATTAATTAAAACGGTTTTCAATCCAGATTCCAGACACTTCAAAGCTGAGCAGTAACCTGCAATTCCGCCTCCTATAACAGCGACATCGTACTTCATCTGGACTCCTCCTTATTATCGTCGTGAGAGTGCAATTGACCAGCACCAAACAAACCTTCGTAAATCCAATGGCTAAATTCGGCTTCTCTAAGCGCACCGCCCCAGAAGATGGGCTTAATACCTTTCCATCTTTCTTCTAGGAATTCATTGAGAAGCTGGCTGCATTGGGTGCCACTGTGGTTAGCGTACTGGTTAAACAAACTTGCAGCGCGATAACTGCAAAGCTTACCCTGACAAGGGCCCATTCCCAGACGTGTACGGCGACGTAAATCGACCAGACTGTGCACATTGAGTTGTTTGATCGCGTACTCTATCTCTCCAGCTGTGACCATTTCACACTCACAAATAACTGCTTGTTTTTCGGCACTTTCATCAAGAAAGTCAGAAACACGTTCACCATGTCGGTAATGCGCTGATTCGTAGACAGGTTTTACGATACTGGCTGTTTTCTTCGGCTTGTTTTTTGGCTCGTTTGAGCCGGGAAGAGGCTTGATGTGTGTGGTGCATGACTCATTAATTGAGAGCTTCTCGGCTAACAAATCTGTCGCCCATTCAGCCATTAAGCGGTAAGTCATGAGTTTGCCGCCAGTAATGGTAGTGAAGCCTTTCAGGCCATCTCGCTTTTCGTGATCCAGTAATACGATGCCTCGGCTGATGTTGCGTCCACTGCCATCATCATCGACGGAAACCAATGGTCGTACACCTGCATACGCGCGGAGTACTCGAGTATTAGCCATAATAGGAGCGAGCTTCGCGCCTTCTCTCAGCAACACGTCGACTTCTCGCTCGGTAACATGGAGGTCATTGATTTGATCGTAATCGATATGCTCTGATGTAGTACCAATGAGAGAAATCGTGTCACCGGGAACCAATATATCGGCGTCTGAAGGTTTTCGGCAGCGATTGATTACGAGATTGTTGATTCGATAATCGAGTATGAGTAACGAGCCTTTTGCCGGGAACATCTTGATGCTGAGATCGGCATACTCGCAAATGTTTTGCCCCCATATACCGGCGGCGTTGATAACGTGTTTAGAAAATATCTGAAAAGATTCATTCTGCAGAGTGTTGTAGCAGTTTACGCCTAGCACTGTATCTTCATGACGTATTAAGGAGGTGACTTTGGTTTTATTGAATAAACGCGCTCCGTGTTCACTGGCATCTAAAACATTAGACGCGCATAAACGAAAGGGATCCAGTGTTCCATCTGGCACCTGAACTGCCCCTTTGAGTTTCGGGTTGATATTA
This sequence comes from Vibrio sp. RE88, assembly GCF_013113835.1. Lineage (GTDB taxonomy): Bacteria > Pseudomonadota > Gammaproteobacteria > Enterobacterales > Vibrionaceae > Vibrio. The sequence goes on from NZ_VTYQ01000002.1 coordinate 375,201, forward strand.
GGTTCCAGTCTAAGGGCCTGTTTGGCTGTGAGCTGCGTGGTAGCGATGTCGGCTTCGTTACATGCGTTAACGAACGTGTCCTGAAAATTGAGGTCATCTTCAGGCAAGGTAATAAAAAGTCCGCTTGTATCCTCAACACAGTGACGAGCAATGGACTTTAGTATGCGGTTTTCTTGAATACACTCTTTAGCAGATTCTTTATCAGTGACGGCATAACGAGCGCCGGAATGAAGTAAACCATGATTACGTCCTGTAGTTCCTGACGCAATGTCGTCTTGTTCTAGCAGAATGCAGTTGATTCCGCGTAACGCGCAATCACGCATGATTCCAGTGCCTGTTGCACCCCCACCGATGATGACCACATCAGTTTCGAACCGTTTAACCATAGTAAAGTTGGCCTTTGGCAAAATATCCATAATTATAATGTGCCATTAATTTCATTTTATTTTCGATATCTTGTTCACAAATGAGCGAACGCGTGTTTTGTGGTTGTTGTGTTACTAATCACTAATCTGGTTTGTTTGCAATCAGTCAAAATACGGGCGGGCGTACACTGATTAAGCTATCAAAAATCACACGTAACAATAGTTCAACATATGGAGGGTTAAGCAATAGAGTAAAAGCACTTGTTTATCTATAGGGCTTTGAGTCGGTAGGTGTTAGCCATTAAGCGTTTAGAGGATATGAGAATAGTGTTAATAGCGATTTTGAAAGTGAAGATCAAAAAATTGATTTAATTAACAAAATAGAGAACATAAAAATAACAAAATGTGCTCGAACGCTCATTAATGGGGCGTGGACGTTTAATCTCAGGCCCATGTATGCAAAATACAATGCGCAATCAATAAAAAAACCAAATTGCACATATTAATGTAAACAAGGACTCTTACTATGACTAATAGAAAACCAACCTTACTTGGTGAATGTATCGCTGAGTTTATAGGTACTGGACTGTTGATATTCTTTGGCGTTGGCTGTGTTGCCGCTTTAGTACTGGCGGGCGCTCAGTTTGGGCAATGGGAAATCAGTATTGTCTGGGGCTTTGGGGTTGCGATTGCAATCTACTGTACAGCAGGTGTGTCAGGAGCGCACATTAACCCGGCTGTGACGATTGCATTGGCTGCTTTTCATGGATTTGATAAAGCAAAGGTTGTTCCATACATCATCGCTCAAATGTTAGGCGCTTTTTGTTCAGCTGCACTGGTATACAGTCTGTACAGCAATTTGTTCGTCGATTACGAGATTGCACATGGTTTTGCTCGCAGCAGCCAAGATGCACTGGCCACGGCAGGAATCTTTTCTACATACCCTCATGCGTCGTTGTCATTTGCAGGAGCGCTAGCAGTTGAATTTGTTATCACCGCAGTTCTGATGTTTGCTATTTTGGCACTCGGTGATGAAAACAACGGTGCTGCACGCGGTGCAATGAACCCTCTACTTATTGGTGTTTTGATTGCTGTGATTGGTGGCTCTCTTGGTCCACTAACGGGTTTCGCAATGAACCCTGCACGTGACTTTGGTCCTAAGTTGTTTGCATACCTTGCAGGTTGGGATTACGCGCTATCAGGTGCTAAAGACATTCCATACTTTATTGTTCCTATTTTAGGTCCGATTGCTGGCGCATGTTTTGGCGCTTGGGCTTACCCGAAATTTATCGCCCAATACCTACCAAATACAGGTACAGGTTGTACGATTCCAAATCAGTGTGAAGACACTGAAGAGAATCAAGAAGCGCACGTTTAATACTAAAATTACTAATAGAAATACCGAAACGAAAAGGAAATGATCATGACTGAGCAAAAATACATAGTCGCGCTAGATCAGGGCACCACAAGTTCACGAGCGGTTGTACTAGACCATGACGCAAATATTGTTAGCGTTTCTCAGCGTGAGTTCACTCAAATTTACCCAGAAGCGGGTTGGGTAGAGCATGATCCAATGGAAATCTATGCAACGCAAAGCTCTGTGTTGGTAGAAGCGTTAGGCAAGTCGGGTATTCGTAGCGACGAAGTGGCTGGTATTGGTATCACAAACCAGCGTGAAACTACCATTGTTTGGAACAAAGAAACAGGTAAGCCGATTTATAACGCGATTGTTTGGCAGTGTCGTCGTACTGCTGCAATCTGTGAAGATCTCAAACAGCGCGATTTAGAAGAGTATATTCAAGAAAATACAGGTCTAGTCTTGGACCCTTACTTCTCCGGTACCAAGATCAAATGGATTTTGGACAACGTTGAAGGTGCACGTGAAGATGCTGCGGCAGGCAAGCTGCTGTTCGGTACGGTTGATACCTGGTTGGTTTGGAAGATGACTCAAGGCCGTGTACACGTAACGGACTACACCAACGCGTCACGTACTATGCTGTTCAACATCAATACACTTCAATGGGATGAGAAACTACTTAAGGAAATGGACATTCCGTTGTCTATGATGCCTGAAGTGAAGAAATCATCAGAAGTGTATGGTGAAACGAACATTGGTGGTAAAGGGGGGACGCGTATCCCAATCGCGGGTATTGCGGGTGACCAACAAGCAGCTCTGTACGGTCAGATGTGTGTTAACGCAGGTCAGGCGAAAAACACCTATGGTACAGGTTGTTTCCTTCTAATGAATACTGGTCAGGAAAAAGTGACATCGAAGAATGGCCTTCTGACGACGCTTGCTTGTGGACCAGCGGGTGAACCAGCGTACGCACTGGAAGGTGCGGTCTTTATGGGTGGTGCGTCGATTCAATGGTTGCGTGATGAAATGAAACTATTGGCAGACGCCAAAGACTCTGAATATTTTGCGACTAAAGTAGACACATCTAATGGCGTTTATGTCGTCCCTGCCTTTACTGGTCTTGGAGCTCCGTACTGGGATGCATACGCACGTGGTACCATTGTTGGCTTGACCCGTGGCGTGAATTCTAACCACATTATCCGTGCAACACTTGAAGGTATCGCTTACCAAACGCGTGATGTTCTTGATGCAATGCAAGCGGACTCTGGAATTAAGCTTGAAGCACTTCGTGTCGATGGCGGTGCGGTTGCGAACAACTTCCTGATGCAGTTCCAGTCTGATGTACTTGATACGCATGTACTTCGTCCTAAGGTCACTGAAGTTACAGCCTTGGGTGCTGCTTATCTTGCGGGCTTGGCCGTAGGCTTCTGGGATAGCTTGGATGAAGTTGCAGATAAAGCGGAAATTGACAAGACATTTGCTCCTCATCACGATGAAGAAAAGCGCAACCGACGTTACAAAGGTTGGAAGCGTGCAGTGAAGTGTGCTCAGGCGTGGGCTGATATGCACGACGAAGAGTAATGAAAGAGTAATACAAAAACGCCCCGGACATGTCCGGGGCGTTTTAATTCAGCGGATAACTACTTGCTATGCAACGCTTTCTGCTTCAGTGCTCTTTTTTTCGCTTTGCATTTTCGCAAGGAAGTAAACATTAACGCATGCGATAAAGCCATTAGTCACAACGACTGGCCAAGCGTCAATCATAAGACCGTAAGCGGTAAAAAGTGCACAACCAATAAAGTTCAGTACACGTAGCTTAACAATGTCTTTCATGGTTAGAGAAATCGCTACCATGATAGATGCAGCGTAGCCTAGAATTTCAACCATATTCATATCCATAATTTGACCCTCTAAAAGTTTGCCGAACAATGTCGGTACCAATTCTTCTCGCCTTGAGATAACTGAGGAAGCTCCATGCCTCGAATGGTCTGAATGATTATCTGCAGGAAATATAACAGGGCTAAATGTGTGATGAAAGCCCCAGTTTTGGGTTTGTAGAAGGTTAGCGATTACGCAAACGTTTAATGTAGTTTACTAATTTGTAATAACTAAAAATGTTGGCTGCACCAACTGGTAATATTAAAAAAGCCCACATTTAGTAATGCAGGCTTGGTGTGCTACTAGTGGAATCAACTACTTCTTTTTGCCCTGAAGTACTTGTTTGTCTTCTTCCGTTAATTCACGGATGCGACGACTGATATCACGACGTTCTTTCGAGATTTCTGCACTCTTGATGATATGGTCATCAACGCGATCTTCATAATCAGCTTTCATGTTTTTGATGATGCCGACGATTTCATCTGGCGTCATATCGGGCTTGATGTAATCCATCAGGTTTTCTAGAAGATCGACACGCTTACGGTTATCACGAACTTTTTTTTCGTTATCAAGCAGTTCGCGTTTTAGCTTATTCTTACGACGGGCCTGAGCTACAATTTCAAATACACCACTCATAGGTTCCTTTCCTATATTTACTTACCTTTAACTGTCATCGATTAAAACACAACATTCCTGCCGATAACAGTCTTAAGATCAATCATTACAAGGCGTTGACGATTTTATCACCAATCTATTTATTAGGTGATTGAGCAAGGGCTATAGTTCAGGATATGATTTCATTATTGATATCAACTAACACCGCACCGCTATGCGAACTTCTGACATTATTATCCCCAAAATTGAGCCTGCTGAAGTGCCCCAGCGTTCGAGCAAAATCGTCGAAGCATACAGAAAAGAGCGTACTCGTCAGGAAGTGACGGAAGTCGAATTAAACCGTAGTAAAATCGTGATGATCGATGAAAACGGAAACATGAAAAAAGTTCCCATCCTTTCTGAACATTGATTTGGGAAGATTCAAATAAGGAAATAAAAATGAGCATAGAACTAAGTCCTGTTGAAGCCCGTGTTATTGGCTGCCTGATTGAAAAAGAAGTGACTACACCTGATTACTACCCACTGACATTAAACAGCCTGACCAGCGCATGTAATCAGAAAAGTAACCGTGAGCCTGTAATGGCGCTAAGTGAAGTGGACGTTCAAGAAGCCGTCGATAGCTTAATAGGGCGTAGGTTGGTTAGTGATGAAAGCGGGTTTAATAGCCGTGCTAACAAATTTCAACACCGCTTTTGCAACACTGAATTTGGTGATTTGAAACTGACCAAGCAAGAGAAAGGCATTGTTTGCTGCATGCTTCTGCGTGGTGCTCAGACGCCGGGTGAATTGAGAACGCGCACTAATCGATTAGCCGAATTTTCAGATGTTAAAGAAGTAGAAGCGATACTGGAACGGCTGGCAGCGCGTGAAGAAGGTGCATTGGTCGTGAAACTGCCGCGTGAAGCCGGTAAGCGAGAATCACGCTATATGCATTTGTTCAGTGGTGAGGTGGATGTAGAAGCTATGGCGGTTTCAAGTGTTTCTCCTGTTCAGCCAACGGTGAATGATGATCGCGTCGAGGCGCTTGAACAAGAAGTGGCGACGCTAAAATCGGAAGTCGCAGAACTTCGTCAGCTTGTCGAGCAATTGACGGCTTAATGTCACAGCCAAAACAAACTGCAACGTGTTCGGATTGGTATGTGTATCTTATTCGAACACGTTTGAATGCCTTATATTGTGGTATTACCACGGACGTAGAGCGGCGTTACTCTCAACATCAACTGGGCACTGGTGCCAAAGCCTTGAAGGGGAAGGGGCCACTGACTTTGGAATGGTCAGCTAAAGCGGGCCAAGATCGTTCAGCCGCTTCCAAAATAGAGTACCGCGTTAAGAAACTCACAAAAGCTCAAAAGGAGCGTTTGATTTCCGGAAGCTCAAATTTGAGTGACTTTTTCGATATTGATCTACTCGATTAAATTCCCGTCGTTTTCTGAAATTTGTATTAACCTTGATTATGAGACGTCAAAAAGGTTGATATGGATATGAAACTATTAAGAAAAACGTCAATAGTGGTGGCATCAGGTTTAATTTCTTTTACTGCTAACGCAGCAACGGTCGTCCCAGACGGTCGTGGCAATGGGATGGGGAACACGGGAGTCACCACCGCCGATTATGTGTTAGCCCCTTTCTACAATCCCGCTTTAGCTGCGGTGTACCGAGATTCAGATACGTTTGGCATACTCTTTCCCGGTATTGGAGCACGAATTCGAGATACTGACAAAACCCTTGAAACGGTTGATGATCTTCAGGATTCAATCAAACAGTTTGAAAGCAATCCTTCCACGCCCGGAATTGAAGCCACTATCAATGGTTACTTAGATCAACTTTCAGACGACAAACCACTTGGTGTAAACGGTGGTGTCATTGCTTCGGTTGCGTTACCTCTTAATGCTTTCTCGACAAACTTGTTTTTGCGAGGCTATGCGGATGTTATCGCAAAAACGGATATTTCCAGCTCTTCTAACACCCAAACACGCTATGAAAACTCTCGTGTCGACATGATTGCATTTGGGTACAGCGAGTTTGGTGTTGCTGTTGCAAAACGTATGACACTCGCAGGGCAAGACGTTTCACTCGGCATATCACCAAAGTTCCAGACTATGCGAACTTACAAACAAGCGCTAACGGTGGAAAATTTTGATTTAAGTGATTATGACCAAAGTGAAACCAAGGAAAACGCATTTAATTTGGATCTTGGGGCCGTCTGGTTTTATCAACAGTTCCGCGCTGGTATTGCAATCAAAGATTTGTTCTCACAAGAGCTTCAAACGCTCGATATAAGTGGCGTGAGCACCTACAAACTCGACACTCAGGTAACGGTGTCTGGTGCTTACGTGCTGGATTATTTTGTGGCGACGGTTGATTGGGATTTGACTAAGCAAGAGCGATTTACTGATCAAAACGACGATACACAATTTTTACGTTTTGGTGTTGAAGGCAATGCAATGGGATGGGCACAGCTGAGGGCCGGTTATGAGGTCGATTTGGAAGATACATTGGATAACTCTATTACTGCGGGGATTGGTATTAGTCCGGGTGATTTGGTAAGCCTAGATTTGGCGGGAAGTTATGCAGGTGACAACCAATATGGCGTCTCAGGTAATTTATCTTTTACGTTCTAGGTTCAAATATGCATAATTAATCTCTTTATGTAAGTTAATGTTTTTAATAGGTTAATTTATAGCCATATAGTCGACCTAGCGGAGATTAAATAGTATTCTCTAATAAATTAAAAACTAAAGTTAGCTAGGTATCCAATAAGAGGACAAACAATGTTTAAAACAACGCTGTTATCATTGGCGGTCGTTGCATCAGCGACCAGTTATGCACACACCACTCAAGTCCTCAATGGCTACTGGCAATACGATGAATATCTTGAATCCAACCCTGTACAGAAGCAGTTAACGAATACGTTGTCCGAAACAGTAAGAAACTACCCAACGCCAATCTCGGCAAAACAAGATAAACCCGTTTCTATTGCTGTGGTTTATCCCGGGCAGCAAATTTCGGATTACTGGGTTCGCAATATTAGGGCTTTTGAGACTCGTTTAGAGAAACTAGGGATCAGCTACAAGATAAACCAAGTTTTTACTCGACCTAACCTCGATGTTAGGCAACAAAGTCTTTCTTTACTTGAAGCGGTTCAAAATAAAGCTGACTACTTGATCTTCACGCTTGATACGACTCGCCACCGCAAATTTATTGAACATGTTTTGAGTTCAACCGATACCAAGCTCATTCTGCAAAATATTACGACCCCTGTTAGAGCCTGGGACGAGCAGCAACCTTTCATGTATGTGGGTTTCGATCACATCAAAGGTCCACGAATTCTGGAGCAGTACTACAAAGACACCATACCAAAAGAAAGCCGTTACTCAGTGCTTTACTTTTCTGAAGGTTATGTGAGTGATGCTCGTGGTGATACGTTCATTGAAGAAATGAGTCATCATGATTCGTACAAGCTATCTTCATCGTACTACACGACAGCAACTCGGGAGTCTGGATTTAATGCTGCCGTCAAAGCAATCGAGAAAGATCCTAGTATCTCCTTTATTTATGCCTGTTCTACAGATGTTGCCTTGGGTGCGGTTGAAGCACTTAAATCGATGAAGAGAGAAGATATTCTTATCAATGGTTGGGGTGGCGGTAGCGCTGAGTTGGAAGCGATTTCTAAAGGTGATCTAGACGTTACGGCTATGAGAATGAACGATGACACTGGTATTGCGATGGCAGAGGCTATCAAGTGGGATCTTGAAGGAAAAGATGTACCACATGTTTACTCCGGAGACTTTGAAGTCGTAACTAAAGCAGACAGCCCTTCGAAAGTTGAAAAATTAAAGCAGAGAGCGTTTAGGTACTCGGATCAATAATGGCATTATTAGCGCGGCGAGGCAGTAAGAGCCGTCTCGCCACATTACTTACCCGTTCTATATTCCTCACTATCGGTGTTTTGTCGTTGGTGATGGTATTTCAGAACTATCAAGTAAATCGCCAAGTCGTTTCCCAAGAGGTGGCGCGCTCAAAGCTGCAAACGCAAAGCCTAGTACAGCAGATTTTTAATTTTAGACTTAAAGCTCTAGAGATCCAGCAAGACAGCTACAGTCGCAATGAATCTTTGAGTGATGCGTTTGTTGAGTCTGACGTGAACGGGCTGGATCGCTTTTTTAACGGTATTGACCAAGCCGCACCAGAACTGGCACCTGATTTTCGTTTTATCACAGCGGAAACCGAAATGATCTGGGATGACTCTAATTACCAGTTCTATGGTATTTCTCCTGAGCAACTTTCTCATCTCAGTGATGAAATGACGACAGGTGGCAATTGGCACTTGTCACAAGCCCCATCTTTGCTAGGGACGCGTTATCTAATGGTTCGTCGCGTTCCAATCATTAATATGGTATCTGGCGAAGTATTAGGCTATCTCCACATTGGTGTTGTACTGAACAATAACTTTGCGTTAATCAACGCGTTGCTAAAAGGCAGTAACGCAGACCAAATTTTGCTTTCTGTTGGCTCAGAAGTGATCGCATCAAGCACCAAAGACAAAGATTTCCGCCATATTGAATGGCTTGAAGAGTCTGCACTGGATTTCACTGCCAGCAAATACATGGTATCTAAAACGGACCTGACCATTAGCAATGTGGCGACATTTCTATCGATTTATACCATCCAAGACAACCAGTCTATCGTCATTCTTGTTCGAAGCCACTATTTGTGGGTTGCAGTCGCGGCATTGCTTTTGATGGTAATTGCAGTTTATAGCCGTTTGTGGCTTGGTAAGCGCGTATCGAAAGAACTGGCTAAGTTGATGCGTTACACCGAAAGTACGGTTGAAAGTAAGGATGCGAGTAAGTTCCCTGGTTCTCCAATTGAAGAATTTGAACAAATTGGCCAATCATTTGAATTGTCATTCCAACGCCTAAGCGAACAGGAAAAGCAATTTGCTGACTTGTTCAATTTCTCCCTTTCTCCTATCACTCTATGGGATGTTGATGGCAAATTACTCAGAAGCAACCCAGCGGCAGAGCGCAGTTTTCGTGTAGAAATGGGCGATGAGCAAAACGATTATCAACTTTTGGTCGAAAAGCTCGGACCACATATCCGCATGTGTGCCAAAGGGGCAACACTGACGGGAATAAATATTGCCATCAGAGAGAAAACATATCGTTGGAACCTTTCACCAATCTTTGTAGACAAGGGAATTAACAACATCATGGCGCAAGGTCAGGATGTGACCAGTTTTGTCGACGCTGAGATTCAAAGCCAAGCAGCAAGAAAAGAAGCCGAAGAGTCTGCAAGAGTGCGAGCGGATTTTTTAGCTAAGATGAGTCATGAGCTGCGAACTCCACTGAACGGAATTCTAGGCGTATCGCAGTTGCTCAAAGGGAAAATATCTAATGCCGACGATATTGAGCATTTAGACGTTCTTTGTAACAGTGGTGAACACCTGCTTGCGGTATTGAATGATATTCTTGATTTCTCGAAGATTGAGCAGGGTAAGTTCCACATCCAGTCCGCGGATTTCCGCTTGGTTGAATTGATTAGTGCTGTTGAGAAAATCTATACACCGTTGTGTGATGAAAAAGGCATTGGCTTTGTGGTTGAAACCAATGTCAGTAACAACACTTTTGCGCACAGTGACCAGGTCAGGTTAAATCAAATCTTATTTAACTTGGTTAGTAACGCGATTAAGTTTACTCACGAAGGGAAAGTGACCGTGTCACTAATTTGCGACAATGAAAGTCCAGAATCACGCTTGAACATCAGTGTTCAAGATACGGGGATAGGCATCGACCGTGAGCGTATTTCTCATATTTTTGAACCATTCGTACAAGCCGAAGCAACGACAACGCGTGAATATGGCGGGAGCGGGCTTGGTTTAGCGATTGTTCACAGTTTAGTTGAGATGCTTAATGGGCAGATCGAGATTGAAAGCTCAATTGGGCATGGGACCAAGTTCAGCTTATCGGTGCCAATTGAGCTGACTGAATCTGTGGAGCAGGTGGAAGCCAATACACTGCTGGTTGACCCGGCGAGTCTGTTTGATAGAGCGCTGAATGTTTTGCTTGTCGAAGACAATCATACCAATGCATTTATTGCCAAGGCATTCTGCGAGAAATATAGAATGGAAGTGACTTGGGTTCAGGATGGACATAATGCTATCGATCAACTGAAGAAGTCAGACAATGTGGATTTGATTCTAATGGATAACCAGTTGCCAAATTTAGGTGGTATTGAAACGACCAAAATCATCCGTGAAGATTTGAAACTCGATGTCCCCATCTTTGCCTGTACTGCTGACGGGATGCAGGACACCAAACGCGCGTTTTTGAGCGTTGGCGCTGACTATGTAATCGTAAAACCGATTAAAGAATTAGCGCTGAATCAGGCATTTATTCACTACAAAGAAGAATATCTCACCAAGCTAGAAGAGTGTTGATAGCGCAGATTGCTCAAGTAACTCTTGCTTCAATTCGTCAGACATTTCAATTTCCTGGCTGAACTTGATGCCAAATCGATGGCCTTTCTTTTCTTTCTGAATTCCGACAATGGTGTATTTGAGATCTTCTGGGAGTAGCTCATCTAGTGGTGTGTCCAACTCTATAATACTGCTTTTCGTTAATTCACTTTCACCTGAAATAAAAAATGCGCATCCAGAAACTGAAAAATCGACCATGGCTGCTTTATAGCTGATGGTATTTGATTTGACCTCAATAGGAACATCCAAAGCGTATCTTTCATGCTCGCGTATAGGCTTAGAGGCGAAATGTTGAGGCATGCGAAGGAAAATCAGATGCCCGGGTGAGCTGATTTGAGAAATGACCGACGTTTTAAACGCAACGATATGACCAAGTTTGGTATTCGTTATTCCCCTTATCACAATTGCTGCATTATTTAGCTTTCTCATGATAAGCGATTCTTTTGCTTTCTGAGGTAAATCAATAATGAGGAATTGATTGGTTTTGCAACCAATATAGTGGGTATTAAACGGATATTGATCGGCGGGGCCAAACTCAATGGTTGCAGAGAGTCGCATTCCGGGAATAAGTAATTTAACAAGTTCAGTTGCAGCGTCATTCACAGAGGGCATGGTCAAAACATTTTATTATTATTTGAACGATATCTTTTTAAATATACTCCCTTCGTCAACAAGTGTAACTTCTGAAATTAAAAATGGGGGCTTAGCCCCCAATTTGTTATGCGCATTGCTCATGTATGCTGTATTCGGTTCCATCAAGGTAACTGTCAATCGCTTGATAACATTGTTGATCGCACAACAGATGAAGCTTACTGCGGCGTTTTAAGACGTCTTCAGCATTGGTGCCCAATTCATGCTTTACTAGATAGTCGATTTCTTTTTGATAGATACCGGCAGAGAACTTAATACCAAGATCTTGCTCTGTAGCCACGCCTTCTAGAAGTTGTTCCACACGGCTGCCGTAGGCTCTTAGCCAGCGTAAGCGTGTTTCGTTATCGATAAATGGAACCTGTTTCGCTAATCGAGCTTCCATCTTTTCCCACGTGAAGTCTTCGCCACCAGGAAGTGGGGCATTCTTTGTCCATGACTCCTTCAAGTTGAAGTATGGAGAAAGGTGTTGCATCGCAGATTCAGATAGCTTTCGGTACGTCGTTAATTTACCGCCAAAGATGGAAAGCAAAGGAGCTTCTCCGTCTTTATGATCCAGTGAGAGTGTGTAATCTCGAGTGATCGCTTGTGGTGAATCTGACTCATCATCACAAAGTGGTCTGACGCCACTAAAATCAGCAACAACATCATCGAGCGTAATTTGTTTGCGGAAGTGCTGATTCGTCACATCGATCAGGTATTGTTTCTCTTCCTCGCTAATCGCGACTTTACGAGGGTCGCCTTTGTATTCGACATCTGTGGTTCCGATCATCGAGAATTTACCTAGGTAAGGAATAACAAACACAATGCGGTTGTCTTCATTCTGCATAATATATGCTTGCTCTTCATCGTGAATTTTTGGAACGATGATGTGAGAGCCTTTGATCAATCGAATGCCGTAAGGGGATGGTAGTTTAGTGTTTTCGGTTAGGAAATCTTTAACCCAAGGGCCTGTTGCGTTCACTAGCGCTTTCGCTTTTCTGAAGAGCGTTTTACAGGTACGTTGATCGTATAGCTCGACGTGCCAGATGTCTTCGATGCGTTGAGCTTTGGTGACTTGGCAATAGTTACTCACCTCAGCGCCTAATTCTTGCGCTTGCATAACGTTCAGAACGACCAATCGCGCATCATCGACCCAACAATCTGAGTATTCAAAGCCAACGTTCAGTTCAGGTAAGGTAACATTCTGATTATCTAGCTTAATCTTCTTACTGCTAGGCAATGATGTGCGTTTTCCTAAATGGTCATAAAGGAACAAACCGGCTCTGATCATCCATGCAGGGCGTAGAAATGGTCGGTGCGGTAGCCTAAATCGCATAGGAAAGGCAATGTGTGGTGCTTTAGCAAGTAAAACTTCACGTTCTGCCAAAGCTTCACCCACCAAGCGAAATTCATAATGTTCTAGATATCGAAGTCCACCATGAATCAATTTTGAGCTGGCAGAAGAGGTTGCACCAGCAAAGTCTTGTGCTTCATAAAGGCCAACTTTTAAACCGCGACCTGCTGCGTCTACTGCGATGCCGGCACCATTAATGCCACCTCCGACGACTATTAAGTCCAGCAATTCTTGTTCTTTTTGTTCTTTTAAGTAACTAACGGTCATCTTTTTGATTCCTAATGTTCGAACGAGCATTTGTTTTGCGCAATATAACCACATTATAACCACAAATGTTAGACTTTACCTCACTAAATATGATCTAGATCATTCTAATGAATGTAAGCCGAAAGCAATTCGAGTGTTTTTGTATTAAAAAGAAAATTAAGGAACAAAAAAGCCCTCGACAAAGCGAGGGCATGGATAAAAAGAGGGGTTCTAGTTGCTATCTTGCGAGTTTCTGGTGAGCTCGAGAAAAGTGCCCGGCACAAAATGCACCAACAATCGAAAGTTCACCCGCGAGACATAACACGGCAGCGACTTCCGCAAGCGCTTTTGCTTTACCTGTACCTAGCAGCCCCATGAGTTCCAGACATGCTTTCTGGCTAGGCAAATGCGTTCCTCCGCCTACGGTTCCAACCATCAAGTTTGGCAGTGTGACACACGCGTACAGTCCGCCTTGTTTGTTCAACTCCATGCGAGTAATGCCTATTGCTGACTCAGACACACACGCAGCATCCTGGCCACAGGCAATATATAGCGCGGCCAGTGCATTCGCATAATGCGCGTTTACACCAATAGAGCCACTCAAAGCTGCACCTGTCGTGGTCATCTGGCCGAACTTAACCATTTGCTCGGGTGTGGTATGTAAGTACTTTTCTATGAGCTCTCTGGTTAGCTGGATTTCTGCGGTAACTTTTTTACCTCGAACATGGCGTAAGGTGTGCGCATTTGGCTTCTTGTCACCAGAGAGATTGCCATCAAGGAAAGCATCTTTAGGGGAGATAGGAGAGTGATCCAATATGTAATTGAAGACTTCATTGGTTGCGATTGTCACCATGTTCTGACCAGAAGCATCACCAGTATGAAACTCAAAAATCAGGTAGACATGGTTGCCTTCAATATTGACGTTAATGTCGTTCAGCTTGCCATGTGAAGTGGTTGATTCCGCCACTTGTTTGAAATGGTCATACTGAGTGACCACCCATGCTACGAACTGACCAGCGTCTGCTAGGTGCTGAAACTCAAACACGGGAGTTCGAGTCACTCCTTCGTTTAAGAGCATCGCGCTCCCCCCCCCCGCTGCGGTGATCAATTGTGAGCCTCGGTTATAGGAGGCGACTAGGGCAGCTTCGGTTGTCGCGAGTGGGACAAAGTAATCGCCATTAGCATGCAATCCATTGATGCGTAGAGGGCCAGCGAGACCAACGGGAAGTTTTACTGTACCGATAAAGTGCTCGATGTTTTTATTATAGAGTTCAGCTTGCTGTTCAGTCACTGGGTCGAGCAGCGCGTCTCGATCCGTCAATGGACTTAGCTTATCCCAACGTTTGGCCAAATTCTTCTCTGAGATATATGGGCTTGGTGTCAAACGCAAAGCGGGCCTCTCAAAATGAGGGCTCAGTAGTTGCTCGAGTTGCTCGGATTGTGGCCCTTGATTGAAGACTGGATTATTGTCACGGTGAGACAAGTTTAGTTTGGGCATGGCAAAGACAGATATTAAAATTATCAGTGGATTCTAACGACTCTGAACGGGAAGACAATATCTTGTTTACCTATTGGTACAAATTTCATGCTACACGTGTACGTCGAGTAACGTACCAATCATTTCTTGATCACGTTGTAGCATATTTGTTCCAATACGGCTGTATTGCTCTGCCTGAGTCAGTTTGATCATGGGTTCGATGTCGGAGGGTTCTGGTTGTTTGAATTCAACCTTATTGAACTCATAGGACTCGTCTTTTTGGATAGGATTGGTTTTGTGGACTTGATTGATTTCACGCGCAGCTTCGTCAGCCATTTTTGATGACTGTTCGATCAGTTGGTAGCCTGGCTGAACTGAGGAAACTGACATGGACACCCCCTACATAAATTAAGCTTAAGGTGTGTTTGCGTTTTCAGCAAGTTGTGCTACGAAAACAAGCTAGAGATGAGCTTTTGCTCTTCATCCGTCACTAGAACAGGGCGTGAGCCTTCCAGCGTTTCAGTTATCTCGCCCTTTAATGCACGTAATTGCTGAGGGCTTAAATTCTTTATCTGTTCTTTGAACAGTTCAAACTGTTTAGGGTTCATATTAGGTTGCCTCCGAATCAATCCAGTTTTCTGGTTCGAAAAGCAAGAGATGTTTCCTTTCATCTTCTTACTCCCGTAAGAATTATCTGACTCCAGTTTATGGAATAGAGGTGAAGTTTTGTCCGGGTAATGTCAGGTAGTGTTAGAGAAAGGTGAAGGAGACCGCAATGCGGCCCCTTATAATTAGTGCTTTTTATCGATAGTATCTGATTGATTTACGCGCACTGCGAACTTACTTGCTAATGAGTGCAATTCGGGCAGCATTCGATATATGAGGTACAACTGCTGTAAGACCATCTTAACCGAATTGTCATCTTCTTCACGCCATTCAGACAACCTTGCTTCCATCGCGGGATCGTCGATGTCACTGGTATCGCAGGTATCACAATGGTCGTTCAACTGATTAAACAAAATGTCCAAATGGTGGTGGATAACCCGATGCGCATCGAGTACCAGCTTATGCGTGTCTTCGTCGTTAATTCTCGTTCGATGAGCACCCAACGCTGAGATGTAGCTGAGTAGCGCATGACTTAAGGTTAGGAAACGAAAGCTCTCGTCTACCGCTGAACGATACCGACCCGGCTCGGCGAGCATAGAGCTGATCGCGTTAGTCAGGTTAGCGTCATGGTTATGGGCACTTCGTCGCGCGATTCGATAGGTGAGACTGTCTTTTTTGCCTATCCGGTACTGACCAATGATCTGTGCAAGATAGCTTCGGTTGGCGTGGATCGTATCTGCCATAACAGTGTGGAGTCGTTTTGACTGCCAATCTGGCAAAATAAGAGCGACGGCAACTACTGCCAAAGCGCAGCCAATAATCGTATCGGCCAAGCGTGGTAGGACGACGGCATAGCCATCTCCAAGTTGATGGAAGCAGAATAAAACCAATACAGTGATAAAGCCGGTGGCGTAGCCGTAATTTGCTAATCGGAAAGCAAAGAAGGCAACACCGGATACGACAATAAAGACCAGTTGGCTTTCCTGAGAAGGGAAAAATGTTAATAGCGGTACACCAATCAATAAGCCCGCAATGGTGCCTAACACTCTGGCGACAAGTTTCTGTCTTGTAGCGCTGTAGTTAGGCTGACATACGAACAAGGTCGTCAATAGGATCCAGTAACCTCTTTCGATACCGAAAGCTTGAATGATTCCATAGCCTGCGGTGAGAGCGATAGACATTCGGATTGCATGACGAAACAACATCGAATCTTTATTCAGATTGGATGTGATACGTAGCCACATCGCTTTAAGTGTATGCGCCTCCGTGTCATCAAGTACGTCCTCTTCCAACGCACTGGCATCAGGGTTACTGATGTTGCTGAGTTGTTTTTCTACTGTCGCAAGGTTATTGAAAAGGTAATTGAGCTGGTTGAGAAGGGACTTCCACTGGGGATTATTTTGTTCCTGTAGATGCGTAAGCGAGCTCATTAACTCATCCAATGCAACGACGGAGTCCTCGCTGTGTTGATACTCTTTCCCTAATCGAATGGCCTGAGCGATGTTTCGACACGCTTTTGCTTGGGTTTCCAGTAAGTGTTTAAACCTGAATAAAACGTCCGAACGCCCAAAGTGCTCTGCCAACTCCTGATAACGGTAATGGCTGGAACTGACTCGCTCGTGAATATCTTGTGCGAGGAAGTAAATATTGAGAAATCGGTCGCTTGCGCCATCAACATGGCCTCGTTTCGAACGGCTGAGCAATGTGGCTTTGCACAGGTTTAATGCTGTAACCGTAGCTGCATTGAGCGTTGCTTCTTTAATCCTAAAAGGTTGAGGTTCTAGATTGGTAACAGGGTGGAATAACTGGCTTCTAGATTCGAGGTAGTTAGCTAATTGAAGAAAAACGGTCGCTAGGCTTTGTTGAACGGGCTGCATAGGCCATAACGCTGACCAAACTATCGACATGAAGAAATACCACGCCGCGCCAGAAAGTAACATTATTGGCTGCAGCCATATATTGGTGCTTTCGTGAGCGCCTAACATCGTATATATGGCGATTAGCAGTGACCCAAACGCGATACTGGCGTATCTAGGGCCAATAGCACCCAGCATGATAAAACCAAATGTGGATGCAAATAGTCCGGCTGTGAACAGAATAGGAGTGTCAAACAGCAGCTCGATTGAAAACGATGCAATCGCGAAACAAGCTAGCGTCAATACAATGGATTTGAGTCGGCCTGTGAAATTGTCATCGCTTTCAGCCAGCGCAGCGGCGATCACACCTAAAATAAGCGGGATGATGTAGGCATCAATAGGGTAATACCAGCTCGGAATGACGACACCCAACAGAGTCACCAGAATGAGCAGGCTGTAGTTAATGGTCTTGTTTACCCAATAAAGGCGGAGCTGACTGAAAAATTGCACGTTATCGATTCTTAGAGTTGCTTGATACTGACTATTGTACCTAATAGTCAATGGTAAACTTCTGATACAGATAAAGAAACAAGTCTGTTTGATTACCTTTTCTACACCGTGAGCTTAGCAGTAGATATTGACAGGATCTTTTCATTCTTCAATCCGGTTGAGTTATGATGTCGGCAATTGAATTCAAGGACAAAACAAGAATGCAGCTAATTGCCAACAAGACTGCACAATATCTTATTCAAAATGAATATCATCAGGTTTCTCTAGAATCTGATTTTCTCGTATTAAGCTCTCGGGGCAGCGAAGAGCGCATTCCTTTTAATGTCTGGAACGGCAAAGTTAAACTTAAGCGTGGCCTTTTCTGGGGAGGGCTGCAATTCTTTGCGCACCCAGAAGAGGGAAAGCAGCAGTCCTGGTTAATTCAGGGGTTACCATGGGAGCGTTGCCGCGACTTTGCCCGATTAGCGGTGGCTTCCTATCAGAAGTGGCACCATCATCAGTGTGTTCAACTCAATAAGTTTTTACCTGAATGGGAAATGGAAGTGCGTGGTTTTGAACGCCAGCCTGCGTTTTTGACGCACTCGACGGTCAATGCATGGCTTGAAAAGATGAATCGCGACTTTTCAACCATGGAAATGACGCTTGAGGATGCGCTTTTGCGAATGCCGGATCGTATGTCTGAGATTTTGCCTTGGATTGATGATACCGATGAGGTGATGGCCACGCGAAACCAACGTTGGATGGTAACCGAGTTAGAAAACTGGAAAGTACTCTTTTCACAAATCGAGTCTTCACCGTTGAATTTGTCCCAACAACAAGCTGTGCTACTGAACGATGACAACAACTTGGTACTTGCAGGGGCGGGTTCAGGTAAAACCAGTGTTTTAACAGCACGGGTAGCCTACTTATTGCAGAGTCACTTAGCGCAGGCTGAAGACATCCTTATGCTGGCTTTTGGCCGCGATGCAGCAGAAGAGATGAAACAGCGTCTCGAAAACAAAATCGGGCTTAGCGCAGAGCAGGTGACAGTAAACACATTCCACCAACTTGGTCTTAAGATTCTAAATCAGGTTGAAAAAGAGCCCGTCACTATTTCTCCTATCGCTTTGGACGACAATCTCAAAAGCGCATGGTGCGTAGATTGGCTTAAAAAGCACTGGATGACACCTACCGCTTTCAAACGTTGGCAAAAACACCTACAAAAGTGGCCAATCGCCTATTTAGCGGGTGATGACGAGCTTGGTAGCCACGTTGAAAACCCTAAGCTGATTGCTTGGCTAAATAAGCAATTGAATCAGCTATCAGCGATGGGTTGCACGAAAAAAGAAATTCAACAAAGGCTGGTGGATCACAACGACTATACTCGCCTGAATAGTGAGCTTGCGTTGGTGTGGCCTTGTTATCAAGCGTGGCTGGAAACGCTCAAATCAGAAGGTCATATTGATTTCAATATTATGATCACTAAAGCGACACAGCATGTGATGAAAGGTAAGTTCAAGGCGCCTTGGAAGTACATCATGATAGATGAGTATCAGGATATCTCACCTCAGCGGTTGGCGTTAGTAGAAGCATTATGTCAACTGAAGGATGAGCGCAACGGTGTACTATTTGCAGTGGGGGATGACTGGCAGTCTATTTATGAATTCGCAGGTGCGGACGTTGATTTGACGACCGGATTTGCCGAACGCTTCCCACATTCTACGATCCACCATCTTGATACTACTTATCGTTTCAACAATCAGATTGGAGAAGTGGCAAACCAATTTGTTCAGCAGAACCCAGCTCAGCTCGAAAAAGTGCTACAGAGCCATAAAGAGCAAAAAGCGAAAGCGGTGACGCTGGCGCCGAGTAACACGGTCGAGAAAATATTGGACGAACTTAACCGCAAGGCTAAAAGTACGCAAACTGTATTGCTGCTCGGGAGAAATCATTATCACAAGCCAGAGCTTCTTTCCGAATGGCAGAAACAGTTCGCTTTGCTCTCGATTGAATTTATGACCTGTCACGCCAGTAAAGGCAAAGAAGCGGATTTCGTTATTGTTCTGTCTGTGGATGAAGGGCAATTCCCTGCGAGGGTTAAAGCGCTTCATATTGATGGTGCCTTGACTCAATCGGGGGATACGTTCCCTTATGCGGAAGAACGTCGACTGTTTTATGTTGCTATCACGCGAGCGAAGAAAAAAGTTTGGATAACTTATACAGGTTCAGGCTCGAGCTTTGTCAAAGAGCTGACTGAACAAGATTATCCGGTAATAGTTAAGAAATAGGGAGGTGGATTAGGTATGAGTGGCCAATTTTGCATTACGCTAACGACAGCAAATAATGATGAAACCACACAGAAAATCATCAACTCAGTATTGAAGAAAGAACTGGCGGCCTGCATTCAGACCATGCCAGTCAATAGCCATTATATTTGGGAAGGTGAAGTGTGTTGTGATAACGAAACTCTGTTGATCATCAAAACCAAAAAAGCCTGCTACGCGGAACTTGAACAAGTGATCGTTTCCAATCATGACTATGAGGTGCCTCAAGTTGTTCAAGTTCCTTTTACTGAAGGGTTTAACCCTTACCTTGCTTGGATTGAAGAAAGCACCCGCTGCTGAGACGCTAGTAAGCTCAGAGCGGTGAGCGCTCCGAGCGTATCCATTAACATGTCCTTTTGGGCATCCCAGATATCACCTTGAGAACCTAAAAACGCAATGCCTTCGTCACCTCCTGCGAGGGCTGCGTACCACCATTCCACAATTTCATAGCCCGCTGCGAGAGACATGATTGCAAATAGAGCAAAAGCGATTGCCAGCTTTGTGCTCATTAGCTGTTTTCTGATTAAGTATTCGGCGATAGGGTACGCATATAAACCGATAGAGAAGTGCGCTACTCGATCAAAGTTGTTTCTTTCGGAACCGATTAAGTTGTTAAACCAGTCAAATGGCACTTCGGCAAACGTGTATTTGGCTCCAATAGTGTGCAATGTAAGCCAGATAAACATCAGGCAATATGCAGTTTTGGAAAACTGAAACTGACGCGACACCAGCCAGATGAGCGCCAGAATCCCAACTGCTGGAATGATCTCAGCGATCCAAACTGCGCGCGAAGATGGCTCTATAGCAGAAAACAAAAACACCAGAGCGTAGGCAGCGGATAACCCACTTAAAAGCGAGAATGAGGTCTTGTTTGAGTTCATTGAAAGACTCCCTGAATATATTTGTATATATCATGCCATCTAATAAAACGGTGTTCAATTGCTCATTTGAACGTTTTCGCCAACTAATGATTAACTATTTATGTTGAAATGCGTAAACATCGCACACTTAACGTCCAAACTGACTGTTTCATTTCATCAAAATTTGATTTACCTATATGTCACACTTAAAATCGCAGCTTCACCTATTACATAAACAATAAAAGTAAAGCCATGAAACTGGAAACTGTCGATTATCTAGCTGAAGATGCTGCTCAGCAATTTGTTACCTCACTACGTGAGACTGGATTCGGTGTATTGAAAAACCACCCGATTCCTAAAGAGCTTGTAGAGTCAATCTACGAGAACTGGTATCAGTTCTTTATGACTGAGCGCAAGAACGAGTTTACTTATAATGTTGAAACTCAAGACGGTTACTTCCCACCTTCAGTTTCTGAAGTAGCAAAGGGCCATACAGTTAAGGATATTAAGGAATACTTCCACGTTTATCCTTGGGGTCAAATGCCAGAAGAGCTTAAAGAACAGATCATGGATTACTATGATCGTGCTAACAAGTTCGCTCAAGAACTACTAGGTTGGGTTGAAGCTTATGCACCGAAAGATGTGCAGGAGAAATTCTCTGTCGCTCTATCTGAAATGATCGATGGTAGCGACAAAACGCTACTTCGTATTCTTCATTACCCACCAATGACAGGTGACGAGGAACCAGGTGCAATCCGCGCAGCTGCGCATGAAGATATTAACCTTCTAACGGTTCTTCCAGCGGCGAACGAACCAGGCCTTCAGGTGAAAGGTAAAGATGGTAGCTGGATTGATGTACCTTGTGACTTTGGTAACTTGATCATCAATATCGGTGACATGCTTCAAGAAGCATCTGGTGGCTATTTCCCATCAACAACACACCGTGTTATCAATCCTACAGGTGAACGTCAGGAAACATCACGCATTTCATTGCCACTGTTCCTGCACCCGAAACCAGAAGTTGTTCTTTCAGAGCGCCACACAGCAGGCAGCTACCTGATGGAACGACTACGTGAGCTAGGTGTTATCTAACCACGAATTTCAAAGAAAGAGCCAGCAAATGCTGGCTCTTTTTTTGGGTGATGATCGTCAATTCTGAGATAATCGCTCGACAAATGGGCCATTTTGCATTTTCATTAAAAATAAACCCGTCGTAGAGTGGATATGAACGAACATCAGGAAGTCGCGGCCCAGTTCCAGCAGTATATGGAGAATCCTTTGCTGTGGCCCATTATGGAAGTTCTCAGAAAACAGCCTTCAGGATGGAAAGTTCATACACTATCTTCCCATCTCAGCGAACTAGAACTATTACCAGTACTAGATGGTTCGCCCGAGAAAGACCTCTTCAAACGTAATTTTCTTATTATGAACGCACTGTACCAATTGCAAGAAACCTTATACCCAGACAACTGGCTACAGGTTCAAGCAATGGATATTGTGCTTATGCCTCAATCCAGAGTCTTTGGACATGAAGTTGATCATGAAGATCCTTTGCGTGATTACTATCTCGACTGGCATAACTACGAAGCGGAAGAGGGAGAAGTGAAGAGGCTGCTGAATGAGTTCTGGACTCGTTATCGTGAATTTGTTGGTAGTACCAACGGCGATGACATGGATCGAGCCAAAGCGTTGTCGTTGTTTAAACTCCCTCAAGACGCCAGCGCCACTGAAATCCGCAAGACTTGGCGTAAACTGGCGCTGAAATGGCACCCTGATAGAGAAAACGGGAATAGTGATCGCTTCCGCGTACTGTGCGAAGCTTGGCATGTATTAAGACATTGAAAAAAAAGCGCCTTATTGAATAAGGCGCTTTTTGGTTAATTTGTTGATTTGAACTGCGATTTTCTCATTCGGTTCAATGCTGCCATTGCGTCTAAGGTTCGTGGTTTTGCTAAGTCGCCCTGATTTGGCATGTTCTTAGACCAATCACCTTCAAGCATTTGCTGTATTTCCTTCGCTGGATTGTTCGACCAGCCCGGTAATTGCGCTAGCTGGAACCACAACCATCCAATGGCGTTAATTTCAGAGCTAGATTCCAGCTGTTCCAGCGCAGACAAATCGGTAAACTCTTTACCAAATCGCAAAGAATCGACGCCTTTTGCTGATACGCGGAATTTTCCGTCGGCAAGAATCTTTTGTAGAGCCGCTCTATTAAGAGATCTTGGTCGGAACGTGCTGAGCTCGCTTTCACACTCGTTGCTTCGCTCTGTAGGGTGTTGCTCAACGACTTGTCGCGCCTTTTCCGTTACATCGACTGCTTGATAGTCGTGCATTTGAATCACGGTATCAGCCACGTCTAGATAGTCACCAGAACCACCCATGACAATAACCGTTGAAACTTCAAGTTCATCACGCAGTTGACCAATACGGTCAACCAGTGGTGTGATTGGCTCGTCGCCCTTGCTAACCAATGCCTGCATGCGCTCATCTCGGATCATAAAGTTTGTGGCGGACGTATCTTCGTCAATTAGAATACCCTGAACGCCAGCCTCAATAGACTCCTGCAGCCAAGCTGCCTGAGAGGTTGAGCCCGATGCATCCTGCGTTGTGAAATCGGCGGTATCACGTTGCATTGGAAGATGATTAATGTAGTTGGAAAGATTTAGGTTATGCACGCAGCGGCCGTCTTCTGCACGAATTTTCATCGCGTTTAGATTCGTGACAATGCGCTCACGACCATCACCCGGAATATGGTTATAAATGGAACGCTCAATGGCATTAAGAAGGGTCGATTTACCGTGGAATCCGCCACCGACGATCAAAGTGATGCCTTTACGGATGCCTAAACCTGTGATTTCACCTTGGTTTGGTGCTGTGATAGTTACTTGCAAAGATTCAGGCGCAGTCAGTGCAACCGCGTCTTTCATAGGTAAATCACAGTTACCAGCCACTCGAGGTAGAACAGAGCCATTACCAACGAACGCAAGCAAATGATACTCTTCTAGCTTACCGCGAATGAATTCTTGATCCTCAACGATTTGACAATGGTGCACCAGCGCTTCTTTATCCAGTTCACGTTCTAGTGTGGCACGACGGATAAACTTAGGTAAGTGGAAGGTCAGGATGTTGTTGGTCTTTTTACCCAGCACCGATCGGCCTTCAGCTGGAAGATTAACGCGGAATCGAAGTTCGATACCTTCGTCTGTGAACAAGACTGACGTACTATCCATTACCGTTTGACCAGTCAGCGCAATGCTAACGCTGTTTTCTTGCTTGGCGAACTCGGCAAAACTACGTGCAATGAAATCACGAGCTGCTACTTGATAGGCATCGGATGTTTCGCGTAGCCACTGTAACCCTGTTAATGACCATGGTCTAATCGCTCTCACTCGTGACGCTGAAGCGTAAGGGTCTGCCTGAACATAGTCGATGAAAAAGGTGTAATCACCGAAGTCATATTGACCTTTTATCTGCTGATAAGCGCGATAGTTTTGTTTTTCGATTTTTTTGAGCGTGGCGGTTAACTGGTCCATAAGGCATTCACAAGCGAGATAAAATAAAGGCGAGGATTATAAGAATCGCTCGCCACAGAGTAAAGGATTAAGCTACTGATAGGTAATGTTTGTATTTCCTGGGTAGTTCTGGCTCAGCAGACCGGTTTCAAATTCATCACATGGCATCGGTTTACCGTAAAAGTAGCCCTGACCATATTCACAGCCTTCACTAATGATGAAGTCTTCATGCGTTTCGCTCTCAATACCTTCAACAGTAACAATCAAATTCAGCTTCTTAGCAACGTGAATGATTGAGCGCACGATCTCTTTATCTTCTTCACTTTCATCCAGTTGTTGAACAAAACTTTTGTCCACTTTAATGGCATCAAAGGGAAATTTCTTCAGATAATTGAACGAAGAATAACCGGTACCAAAGTCATCAAGTGACAATGTCACTCCAAGATTATTTAGTGCCATCAAGGTATTACGCGCTGTGACTTCATCAGCAATCAAACCACTTTCCGTCACTTCCAGCTCTAAAAACTTAGCGGGTAACTGATACGCATTGAGCAAATCTTCAATCTGTTCGATGAAGTGAGGATTTTTTAGCTGGATAGCCGATATGTTGACGGCGATTTTAAACTCATCGACATATTCGACCCATTCGGCTGCTTTCTGAATGGCTGCACGTAAAACAAAGCTACCCACTTCGAAAATCAGCCCATTTTGCTCAGCCATGTGAATGAGTGTTTCATTAGAGATATCGCCAAGGATAGGGTGGCGCCAACGAAGGAGTGCTTCAGCACCTGTCCATTTGTGTGTAGTTGGTGACACTTTCGGTTGGAAATAGAGCAACAGGTCATCGTTACGAACCGCTTGCAGTAAATAGCTTTCCATCTGATTGATGTGTTTCTGTATGTCGGCGATGGCTTGCGAGTAATAGCTGAATTTATGCCCTGAGTCTTTGCAAGACTGCATCGCTTCAGATGCGTATTTGAGTAGGCTTTTTGGGCAAAGTGTATCGTTAGTGGTGCTGATACCAATGTATGCATTGAGATGAAGTTTGTCGCCGTCGATATCAAATTCGGATTGACTCACTTCAACCAATTGGTGGCAGAGGGCGTTCAAGTCGCTGTCGAGTTGAGAAGATTCAAGCAGCAACACCAAGTCGGTGGAAGTTGGACGCGCAGTCAGGAGTTGATACCGACTTAAATCGCCCAGCCTTTCACTATATTGGACTAAAACTGTTTCCCACGAGCTGTAGCCGTATTTTGACTGGATTCTTCGGCCATTTGTAAAACCAATATGAATGGCTGCTGCTTGAAGGGAAGGGCTGACCCCCACATCTTTAATGAAGTGCTCCGCTTCGTGTTCAAGGGCGGAGCGATTTAAAAATCCTGTGCCCAAATCATGTCTTTGTTGATAACGGATCTTTTGCTCAGCGGCGCGCCGTTTGTCTATTTCTTGGTTCAAAGAATAATTGAGATCGACAAGGTCTTGCGTGCGAGTGTGGACTCTGGATTTTAGCTCTAAGTTGAGGTGTTTCAGCTTTTCATTTTGATACAGAGTTTTTAGTTGTGACTCGATGGAGTCACGAAAACTTTCTATCAGTTGCTGATATGTCTCTGAAAAGTGATTTTCCTTGTTATCGAGCACGCAGATTGTGCCGAACGTATCCCCATTCGGCCAGTTAATAGGGACGCCACAATAAGCCAGCATGCCAAATTTGATATCTGGGTTATCTTGCCATTGTGGGTCAATTTCGGCGTTTGGGACGATGAGCTGTTTTTGCTTATTGACGACTGTTTCGCAATACAGCCCTTGCCCAAGTTCTTCTGAGTCACCCACACAATAGGGGTGTTGGCCGTTATTATTCGATGAAAAAACTTCAATATGTTTTGGGTAAATGCGCATAACTAATGCAGCGGGTACAGACACAATCTCAGCAAGCAGGTCGACAATATTTTGCCAACCACTGGTCATTTCGTCAGGAATGACCAAGTTCGAAGTATTTATTTTTGACATACATTTTTTGTCCCTGGCAGCTTCGCCTTCTTTCCGGGCAATCCTAGCCCTAATGATAATAATAGTCGCAATTCAGCCGGAAGCGGGAGATGGGGGGATGCTTAGGTGATTACATTCATTCTTATTATTAAGAACGTGAGATGCTACGTTTAAAAAATTGCCCTGTCAGTAGGACAGGGCAATTAGTCGTCATGATGTCTCTAAAGTGAGACGGGAGTTTGAGACAACTAGCTATGTTTCATAATGTTTTCAACATCGACTTGTTGACTGTAATCGATGTTATCAAAGTCAAATCCGTTAAGTTTTAGGAACTCTGATTTGAACCCCGCATAATCACCTAACTCTTTAAAGTTATCAGCATTCATTAGTTTAAGAACGTCGACAACTTGCTGTTGGGTATCTGGGTTAAGCTCCCAGTCATCCATTCGAATCAAGCGTTCGCTGTCTAGCGGTAGTGAGTTGTGACCGTATAGTTTTTCAGCGAATAATCGCTGCATTTGCTCAATACACCCTTCATGGGTGCCTTTCTTTTTCATTACTTGATATAAGGCAAGAATGTACGGCGTCAATCCCGGAATAAACACACTCGCTTTAGTTACTAGTGCTTTACATACCGTCGCATAAGCACCACCACTAAAATTTGCCATTTTGAGGTTTAATGCATGGCTCGTCTGGTGCAAATCGATTTTTGCTCTTCCAAGTGTGCCATCAAGGTAGATAGCATGAGTTGTCTCTGGGCCTATGTATGAGAAGGCAATGGTTTTGCATCCTTGAGCGATAGACTCAGAGTTAATGAGGGCGTCTATCCACTGCTCCCAATCTTCGCCTCCCATTACTTTACGTGTGGACTCAGCTTCTTCTTCCGTGGCGGATGTCAGTGATGTTTCAATCCATTGGTCGTGCTCAAGAGAGATGGAAGAACCAGCCACACTTTGACCGATAGGTTTAATTGTCGAGCGCCAGACATCTTGGCTATCGGGTATGGGCCTTAGACCGCTGGCAACACTATAAATCACCAAGTCCACTTCGCCTTCAAAATAGGTTTCAATGGCTTCGACAACATCCGCTTTAGTCTGAGAGGAAAAAGCGTCACCTTGAATGTTGATGGCTAAACGTCCTTCTTGCTGCGCATGCTTTTTAAAAAATATGTCATTGAAATAGCCAGCAGATCCCGGCGACTTTTCAGATGGACCGCGTTCAAATGAGACGGAAATGGTATCAGCTTGAGCGCCCCCAAACGTCAAAGCGATGCGGGATGCGAGGCCAAGGCCTGACGATCCGCCGATGATGAGTACACGTTTAGGGCCGTTTGAGATCGGCTTGGCTTGCTTGGCGTATTCAATCTGCTGGAGAACAGATTGCTCGCACCCTAGTGGGTGAGCAGAGCGAGCAATCACGCCGTCGATGACTGGTTCAATGATCATGGAAACATCCTTTTCAATACGGAGTTTCGCAACATTAACGTAAAGCTAGGTAAAGTTTATTGAGCTAGACCAATTAGAGGTGATTAATTAGCTCACTGGCAACGAATTCTGCGATCCAAGGCTGAGCGGTTGCTTTTGGATGGAGGCCATCGTCCATCATCCACTCAGGCTTGGTAATGACACCTTCGAGGAAAAATGGCAATAACGGTACGTTGAGCTGCTTGGCTGTTTCTGGGTAAAGTGCGGAGAATGCCTGAGTGTAGCGTTTCCCGTAGTTGGGTAGCACGTGTATCTGCATCAATAATGGCTCTGAACCGGCATCCCGTACCATACTGATCAGTTGAGTTAGGTTGCTTTGAATCAGGTTTGGCGGGAAACCTCGTAAACCATCGTTGGCGCCCAGTTCTATCAGTACTGAGTCAGGTTGATGTTCTTTTAACAATTCAGGTAAACGCGCTAAGCCGTTGCCTGTGGTGTCGCCCGAAATACTGCCGTTAATGACAGTCAGGTTTTTACCTTTTTTGGACATCACATCAGGTAATAATGTAGGCCATGCTTTTTCAATTGGCATCTGATAGCCTGCACTTAGGCTATCACCTAAAATCAAGAGCTTGGTCGCACTTGCTGGGTTAACGAAGAAAAGAACAAATACAAAGGAAAGTAATCGAAACATGCATGCATCCGTAATTAAAGCTGAATCACTATCCAAAGTAGTCTCTACTAATCAGGAACAATTAACAATCCTGGAAAATGTAAATCTTGACATCAAGGAAGGCGAAAGTGTTGCCATTGTGGGTACTTCCGGAGCAGGAAAATCGACGCTAATGACGTTGTTAGCAGGTCTAGATACCCCGAGTTCAGGTGATGTACATTTACTGGGTAAAACACTGAACACATTGAGTGATGAAGAACGGGCGGCCATTCGTAGTGAGTCCGTTGGTTTTGTATTTCAGAGCTTCTTATTGATCCCAAGCCTCAGCGCTTTGGAAAACGTGACCTTGCCTTGTTTACTGAAAGGTGAGAATGAAGATGTTGAGCGTGCGAAAGCCTTGTTAGCATCGGTTGGCTTAGAGCATCGAATCCATCATTCGCCGTCACAATTATCTGGTGGTGAACAGCAGCGCGTTGCTCTTGCTCGTGCGTTTATGGTCCAGCCTCAAGTTCTGTTCGCGGACGAACCAACCGGCAATTTAGACCAGCAAACGGCAGCTAAAGTGGTTGAGCTGTTGTTTGAGCTGAATAAACAGCACGGTACGACTCTGGTGTTAGTCACGCATGATATGAAGCTTGCAGAACTGTGTGATCGCCGTGTTCATATTCAGGCGGGACATCTGGAGGAATCGTAATGGGAACGACCAATTCTCCAACCCTAAATCGCAGGCTGTTTTCCTGGAGCCTGAGTGAAATACGCCATGGCCAGTTATGGCCAGTTTCGATTGCTTTGACTTTGATTATCGCCTGTATTTTTGCGTTAACGGCACTTGCAGAGCGAATGGAACAGGTTGTCGTGAAGCAGGGAAAAGAGGCGCTGACGGCAGACACTGTTTTCGCAACGGCTAACCCAATCCCCGATACGCTCTATAAAGCAACCAATGACGCTGGACTTGCAACTTCAACTCAAACTCGCTTTGCGACCATGGCATTTAGCGACCAGAGCATGAAACTGATTACGGTTAAATCCGTTGACAGTGCTTATCCGTTACGTGGTGAGATGGTGCTGTCCGATGACCAACAAGAGTTCAGCACCGTTAAGCCTGGCGAGCTATGGCTTGATGAACGACTTTTCTCCCAATTGGATGTTACTATTGGTGACAGTGTCACTGTTGGTGACGCTGACTTTACCGTTACTGGGCGCATTATTGAAGAGCCTGGCTTAAGTTTTAATCCTTTCCAGCAGATGCCTTCAGCATTTATCCATAATTCTGATTTGGATAAGACCGGCGCTGTTCAGTTAGGAAGTCGAGTTCGTTTTAGCCTATTTATCAATGGTGAAGAATCCGACATTGAGCAGGTCAAACAGTCAATTGAGCTAACGCCTAGTGACCGCTGGCGCGATCAAAATAGCGCTAGCCGAACCAATGAAGTGTTTCAGCGCACTGAGCAATACCTCTCCTTAACGGTGGCGATTGTTGTCATCATGGCAGCAACCACCTTAGTTTTGACCTGCCAGCATTACGTGGCAACGCGTCGGAAAACGATCTCTATGCTTAAAAGCCTTGGCGCCAGTAAGCGCTGGATCGGTCGTTGGCTAGGCATGCAGGTTGTGATCTTACTGACCAGTGCGTCTGTGATAGGGGTTATTATCGGTATCGCGCTTGAATACCTGCTTCGCATACCGCTTGTGGATTTGCTACCCAATCCTTTGCCGGGTTATGGGTTACAACCCGCGTTTTTATCAATTATCACCAGTATTCTGATCGCTGTCCCGGCGTTGGGTATTCCTTTATTAAGCTTGCTCAATGTCAGTGCTGTGGACGTAATGCAGTCACAAGCAACGGCAGAGAAAAGCCGCAAAACCAGTTGGCTTGTATTAGTGCCTATCGTCCCAATGCTGTTTGTTTATCGTGAAAACACACTGGTCTGGATCGTTCTAGGGGGGATGATTGCCTTATTTGCTGCGCTTGCAGTCGTGAGCTTAATTGTCACCAGAATGTTGGGCCGTCTTCCGTTGTCGACGTCATTCAAACTTGCACTCAGTCGAATTAACCGCTCGTCGCTTGCTACAGGCATCCAGTTCGGCGCACTGGCGCTGTCGTTAATGTTGTTGGCCGTTATGTGGCTGGTTCGAACCGATCTGTTGTCTGATTGGCAAAAAACGATCCCTGAAAATGCACCAAACGCGTTTGCTCTGAATATTGCACCATATGAGAAAGACGCCTATTTGAGCGTATTAGATGAGCACAATATTGAGCGTTCAAGAGATTACCCAATTATTCGTGGGCGTTTGACCGAAATTAATGGTGCTGATGCCAAAGAACAGGCTCAAGGAGAAGAGGGCAGCGACGTACTGCGACGAGAGATCAACTTTACCTTCGGTACAGAAAACCCAGAACATAACACTATTCTCCAAGGAGAATGGTCTGAGAGTAATGGTGTATCTGTTGAATCGGATATCGCTGAAGACTTTAATTTCAAGTTGGGTGATGAGCTTAAGTTTGTGATCAACAGTCAGGTTGTTACTGCGAAAGTGAATAGCATCCGTCACGTTGAATGGCGTGATATGAAGCCTAACTTCTACTTCATTTTTACACCAGATGTACTAGAGAGCATCCCTGCGACCTACTTGGTGAGCTTTAGGGTGGAAGACCAGCATAATGGAGTTTTGAATGAGCTATCTCGAAGCCATCCTACGGTGAGTTTAATGGACATTCGCAGTATGGGTGCAAAAATTCAGGAACTACTCACGCAAATTGTTTGGTCTATTACCGTACTTGCGGCGTTAGGTGTGATTGCTGGTGTGTTGTTGATATTCACTTTGTTACGCCTGAGCTTGGGTCAGAGACAATCTGAAATACAGTTGTACCGCACACTAGGCGCAAGTAAAAAGAGGGTAACCCGAACCATTTGGGCTGAATATGGATTAATGGCGCTTGTGGCAGGGTTGATCGCCACAATTGGCGCAGAAGCTGTGGTAGGGGGCATTATGTCATTTGGATTTGATCTTTCTCCCAACCTCCATTTTTCACTCTGGTTTGCACTTCCTTTGGTGACTTTTTGCACACTTGCGCTGGTTGTGAACAGTCTGATAAAACGGCTGCTAGTCCCTATAAATAAAGAGTTTAACTAACTCACCAGTGGCTAAGTTATCCAGTTATCCACAAAATCAGTGGATAAAGTTTGGGATAACTTAGCCTGTAGATAACTCCTCATTTCCTCCGAAGCCAATAAGCATAATGTTTAGAGGATTTTTGTTATTCACAGTGACAATTTTTCTTCTTTTCACAAGATATGAGTCAAGCGTTTTTTTTCATTTTTTTTACTTGAAATTGTCATATTTATCCCCTTCAAAAAATGTGATTTTCTTAGACGCACAAACTCAGTAAAATGTGCTGAGAATGAATAAATTAGCAACATAAATGCAGTCTGATAATACTAAAGTTAATACGCCTACTGTCGCTGTAATCGGTGGAGGCATCGCGGGTTCGACCGCAGCCTTGCACTTGGCAGAAATCGGTATAAATGTTGTGTTGCTTGAAAAAGGCAAAACTTTAATCAGTGGCCCACCAATTTGTCATTTGCATGCTGGTGGAAATTTGTACAGAGAGATCTCAACTTCTCAATGCATCGAGCTGTTAAAACAATCCATCGAATCCGTTCGTCTTTATCCACATACGATTAATCGCCGGCCAACAGTCATTGCTGTACCGTACAGTGACGGTGGTAGCCCTGAAGAGCTGTATGAACGTCTAATTACCATACAGAAATGCTATCAGGAGCTAGTCGATTCAGACCCAGCGAATCAAGTGTTGGGCAAACCTAGTGATTATTACAAGTTCTACGGCCGTGATGAGCTGGAAGAACTTGCCAGTCGCACTCAACCTAAACAACCAAAGCATGTTGATGATTGGATGATCCCTTTTGCGAAATCAGCGGACTTGGAGTCCTTGAAGTTTCCGGTTGTGGCCGTTCAGGAACACGGTTGGAGCGTATTTCGTATTGCAGCATCCGCGACGTTAGCGCTTGAGTCAATCAACCACTGTCAGCTGTTAACCGAAACACAGGTCATTGGCCTCGACAATACTGAGACTGGCTGGCGCGTAGAGTGTATGGATGCCCAAGGGCAACAATCCGTTTTGGACGTTGACTACTTAATCAATGCCTGTGGATACGAAACAGGAAACATTGATGATTTGGCGCAAAAACCGAGGAATCGATTGGTTGAGTTCAAAGCGGCTTATGTCACCCGGTGGGACGAATGTAATGAGCTTTGGCCAGAAGTTATTTTCCATGGCCCTAGAGGAACACCCAAGGGCATGGCGCAGTTAACGCCTTACCCTAATGGTGTATTTCAGTTGCATGGTATGACGAAAGACATCACCTTGTTTGATGACGGCTTGGTTGCTTCCGGCGAGCAGTCTTCTCAGCCAACACTTCCACTTAGGTTGAAGCGCAAAATTCAACAAGGTTGGGATGAACCTGTTGTATTGGAGCGCACGAGGCGCGCTATCGAGCACATGGCTAATTTCGTACCTGACTACAAGACAGCCCATGAATTTGGCACGCCTTTGTTTGGCGCTCAGCAGATTCCGGGTTCAGATGAGACCCTTAGAGCGGCAGATGTCACCTTTGAGGGGCATCACTATGCAAGAATCGAAGTGGTAAAAGGTTCTTCCGCTCTAGAAGCCGCCATTAAGTTAGTGGAAGAGTGGGCGCTGTTTGATTACCAAGGCGCGTCTATTGAGTCTCTTCATCCTGTGAGCATGTCACTGGATCCGAAAGTTATTGAGTCCAAAGCGGAAGAATTGGCAAGAATGCGAGATTACCCGCCAGAGCTAGCTAACGTTTATGGTCAATAATGAAAAAGCTCCCGAAATTGGGAGCTTTTTCATTAGTAGAAGTTAATAGCCAAAGAATCTTGCCCATTGACACCAAACGTCCTGCAAACCCAACAGATCACCTCTGACAAAGCGAACTTTTTGTCCCGGCTTAGCTTGAGCGAGTCGAGGTAGGTCAATGCGTGCAACACAACCAATTTTGGGGTAACCACCAATCGTCTGTCGGTCATTAAGCAGAACAATGGGTTCTCCATTAGGGGGGATCTGAATTGCGCCAAGTGCAATGCCTTCGCTGAGGTATTCCTTGTTCGGCGGGCTGACTTTGGCATCACATAACCGATAACCCATTCGATCAACCAGCTGACTGACAGTAAATTCTTGTTTGTAGAGAGAGTTTATGGCGTCTTGTGAAAAATCACCCACTTGATAGCCTTCAA
This sequence comes from Vibrio sp. RE88, assembly GCF_013113835.1. Classification (GTDB taxonomy): domain Bacteria; phylum Pseudomonadota; class Gammaproteobacteria; order Enterobacterales; family Vibrionaceae; genus Vibrio. The sequence continues at coordinate 408,611 of NZ_VTYQ01000002.1, forward strand.
TGACGCGTAGTTCTAGCGGCAAGTTATAGTCTGGCTTATAGCGGAACGTCATTTGCAGTGACTTCTCTCTCACTTCATGTGGCTCAAAACCAATGATTTCGCCTGCTTGTACTGGTTGTCCTGACTGAGTGCCCCCAAGCTGATCTCGGGTGACAGTGGCGCAGCTACCGAGTTGAGTTTTAACCTTAAAACCACCTTTTACGGCAAGATAACTTCTTAACCCATTCTTTGGTAGGGAGAAAGTCAGTGTTTGTCCTTGGCGTGCGACAAACGTAGACCAGTTTTCAATAGCGACACCGTCAAGGCGCGCATTAAGATCTCCACCTGTGATGGCCATTTCGCACTTTGAGTGAATGAGAAACTCTGCCTGACCAAGGGTAATCTCTAAAGAAGGGCAATTGGTGGTATTGCCTAAAAGATGGTTTGCCCAGCTGTAGGCGTAGTCATCGACTGGTCCACCTTGAGTAATACCAAAGTGAGCCAATCCGAATCGGCCAAAATCTTGGATAAGCGTTTGCTGACCAGGCTTAATAACGGTAATTGTATTGTTATTCATCATTGCCACCCTTTAGCGATACGACCGCCCAAACGAAGAAACTCATCACCGGAAATTGGCTTAAAGCGCACTTTGGTGCCAATAGAGAAGGGCAATATTGGCGAGCTATCTGGTGTGTAAAGATTTACTGGACAGTTACCAATAATATTCCAGCCACCGGGAGACTCTGCGGGGTAGATAGCTGTATTGGAATTGGCGATGCCGACACTGCCTTTTGGCAACTTGACTCTTGGTGAGGACTTTCTAGGTAAGCGTAGTGAATCATTTACCGAAGTTAAAAACGCAAAGCCTGGTGCAAAGCCGATGGCTCCTACCGTGTATTCCTGCGCACAATGTAATTCAATCACATCGTCGAGCTTTAGCCCTTGATCGTAGTAATAAGCTAAATCTGGACCGACATCATCATGGTAATAGACAGGCAATTCGATATGTTGTGAGTCAGTATCATCAGGAAGCGCTTTAATGGCTTCTGTTACCAACTTTTCCAAATAAGGCACAAATTCGAATATTGAGACTCGGTGAGGAAGGTAATCAATTAGGATGGAATCAAACGAAGGAGTCACGTTCATTATCATGGCTCCAAGCTGGTTACTCAGATACTGACTTATTTCTCCAATCAGGAGTGATAACTTATGACTTGGCTCTGCCTCAAAATGGATGAGTATTGAACATTCAGCAACGGGATCTACAGATGTTTCTATATTCACTCACTATCTCCTTATGCTAAAGGACGTTTCGTATTTTCTGAATCATTTTAATCGCGTGTTCGTTGTCGCCATGAACACAAATTGTGTCGGCTTCAATAGGGATTAAAAAGCCATCAATGGTTCTCACTTTTCCGTAGTGCACAATCTGTTTGATTTGATCGAGAATGTCTTCTTCTCTATGTAATACAGCGCCGGGCATGGATCGCGGAGACAGTGAACCGTTTGATAAGTATGCGCGATCGGCAAATGCTTCGAATAGAACAGGAAGCTCGTACTTGTCAGCGACGTCCAAATGCTTTTCACTGTCATTGATGGCCAACATCATCAGTGGTACATCAAAACACGAGACAGCATCAGCAACAGCATCAAATATTGAGATATCTCGCATCATGTCATTGTATAAAGCACCATGTGGCTTAACGTAGCCGATTTGCGCGTTATGGCTTTCTGCCAAGGATTTAAGCGCGCCCACCTGATAGATAAGCATGTTGGTGATTTCTTCTGTCGCCATTGGAATGGAACGGCGACCAAAACCTTGCAGATCCGGGTAGCTCGGATGGGCTCCAATTTGAGTGTCATGCTCAATTGCCAATTTGATGGTATTGGACATAATTTGAGGATCAGAAGCATGAAACCCGCAAGCAATATTTGCCATGTCTACCCAAGGCATGACGGTTTCATCGTTGCCCATGCGCCACGAACCATAGCTTTCACCCATGTCGCAATTTAGTGTAATAGAACGCTTTGTCATTGAATCCATTCCAACATTCATCTATTGAGTCAACATGTTATAAAAATAACAAACAATCAATGATCTATTTCATTATTTTGCCAACGCCAAGCCTAATTCGTGCCTTTAATGTAAACATTGTGGCCTTATATTTTGCTTAAGGTATCCAGTGTGCAGATTTAGCCGTTTGATTCTCATTAATAAGCTATGTTTTAACATGAAGATTCGTTAGTATTTGCACCAAATTTATCAGAAGGTTAGGGATATGAACGTACTGGTTACAGGCGGTATGGGCTACATTGGCAGCCACACATGCATACAAATGATCGAAGCAGGGATGACACCTGTACTTTTCGACAACCTATACAACAGTAAAAAGAGTGTTCTCGAGAGAGTAGAGCAAGTTACAGGTGTGGCGCCATCCTTCATCGAAGGAGATATTCGTGACAAGCAAACGCTTGTGGCCGCGATGAAAGCGCACCAGATCAGTGCCGTTATCCACTTTGCTGGCTTGAAAGCTGTTGGTGAGTCAGTAGAGAAGCCGCTCGAATATTACGATAACAACGTCAATGGCACATTGGTACTCGTTGACGCTATGCGTGAGGCAGGCGTAAAGTCTATCGTCTTTTCATCTTCCGCTACTGTGTATGGCGATCCTGCAAGCGTGCCAATTACCGAAGATTTCCCAACCAGTGCGACGAACCCTTACGGTCGTAGTAAATTAATGGTGGAAGAGTGCCTGACAGATTTCCAGAAAGCGAATCCAGACTGGAGCATTGCATTACTTCGATATTTCAACCCAGTAGGCTCGCATCCATCCGGTCATTTAGGTGAAGATCCTCAAGGGATCCCTAACAACCTAATGCCGTTTGTTTCTCAGGTTGCGGTTGGTCGACGTGAATGTTTGTCTGTTTTTGGTGATGACTACCCAACTAAAGACGGAACTGGTGTTCGTGATTACATCCACGTGATGGATCTTGCTGATGGCCACGTGGCCGCGCTAAAGAAAGTCGGGCAAAAAGACGGTTTGCATATTTACAACTTAGGTACTGGCAATGGTTACAGTGTTTTAGACATGGTAAAAGCCTTTGAAGTGGCCTCTGGTAAGCAAGTGCCTTATCAAATCGTTGCACGTCGTCCTGGTGATATCGCTGAATGTTGGGCGGACCCTTCAAAAGCAATGCGTGATTTGGAGTGGAAAGCGGAACGCACATTGGAAGAAATGACCGTTGATACGTGGCGTTGGCAGTCCAATAACCCTCAAGGTTACCCTGACGCATAACTTAGTGTCACAAAGAAGAAAGCCACCGTTTCCGGTGGCTTTTTTACACATTATACAAAATAGGCAAAATTGATAATGTAGGAGAGGTTAATCCACCTCTTTATCTTTACCCAGTGACAGTAGCCATACAGAGATTGCAGCGACTACAGCAAAACCGGACAAAATAATAACGGGCATAGCACTGTAGCCAAGGACATGCCAGATAACAGATTCTAACGTACTCATGTGTCTGTGCTCCTATTGCCAGCCTTCAACGCCGTGCATGTCTGGAAGTTTGTGCGCGATGCCTTTGTGACAGTCTACACAAGTCTTCTCACCCGATGCCAAAGCGGTTGAATGTTGTTTTGCACTACGTGCCCCTTGCTCAGAGAAGTCCATGTACTCGAACTCATGACAGTTTCGACACTCTAAAGAGTCATTGTTTTTGAATCGAGCCCATTCCCGCTCCGCAAGGTGCGCTCTACGCTCCTGAAACTTTTCTGGGGTATCGATGGTTTTTAGCACAAAATGTGCGAACAGTTCTTTAGATGCCTGTACCTTACGAACGATCTTATCAGTCCACTCATGAGGTACGTGACAGTCTGAACAAATGGCACGTACGCCAGAGCGGTTCGAATAGTGAATCGTTTCCTGAATTTCGGCGACGATAGGGGCGTGACAACCTGAACAGAATTCCTCTGTGTTGGTTGCTTCCATACCCGTGTTAAATGCGCCCCAAAACAAAAGACCACCAGCAAAGCCCATAAATAAAACGACACCAACGGCGGTTTTACTTGGGGATGCTAATCTCTTCCAAAACGCTTTCAATAATTTCATAGATAGCCTCTTATTTACTCACGTATCACTTATTTAAGTGAATCAACGCTCTTGAAATCATTTTCGACAAGCGGTTGTGCATTAGCTTGTGGAACGTGACACTGAAGACAGAAGTAACGACGAGGAGACATATCCGCCAAAACTGCATCTTCACGGTTTACGTAGTGGGTAACACTGATTTTCGTTGCGCCCATCTCTTTAGCATTCTTCCAGCTGTGGCATGAAAGACATTTGTTCGCATTCAGTGAAACTTCGTAACCACGAATGTTGTGTGGGATTAGAGGTGGTTGATAAACATAGCTGCTATCAAGTACCTGCTCACGTGGGTATTTCTTGAAATCATCAGCAGGGCGAGTTGTTTCTAGCTCGCTGACGCCGCGTAGCGATTCTAGACCACCGATACCGCCCGGATTCTCAAGCTCAGCTACAGCAACGCCGCTGATTAAAGCACCAACAGATAACAGTGCAATAAGTAATTTTTTCATCTTACATTCTCCGCCTTATGGCTAAATTCTTATCTGCGGCCGCTCGTTAGAGCGACCGACGCTGTCTGGTTTAAGCAACTTTGGTGATCTTGACTGGACACTTCTTAAAGTCGGTCTGCTTAGACAGAGGGTCCGTTGCGTCAAGGATCAGTTTGTTGATCAGGATGCGTGCATCAAAGAATGGTACGAATACCAAGCCTTTAGGTGGGCGGTTACGGCCACGTGTTTCAACACGAACACGTACTTCACCGCGTTTGTTGGCGATAAGTACTTCTTCGCCTCGACGTACGCCACGAGCCTTTGCGTCTTCAGGGTGCATGTAGCACACGGCATCTGGTACGGCTTTGTAAAGCTCTGGAACACGGCGTGTCATTGTCCCAGTATGCCAGTGCTCGAGGACACGGCCAGTACATAGCCAGAGATCGAACTCTGAATCTGGCACTTCTGGTGGCGCTTCATATGGCGCAGAAATGATCAGTGCTTTGCCGTCTGGCTTGCCGTAGAAGTCCCAGCCGCTGCCTGCTTTGGCATATGGATCTGAACCTTCTTTGTAACGCCACAGAGTTTCTTTGCCGTCGACAACAGGCCAGCGTAAGCCACGTACTTGATGATAAACATCGTATGGCGCTAAGTCGTGTCCGTGTCCGCGACCAAAGGCTGCGTACTCTTCGAATAGGCCTTTCTGTACGTAGTAACCGAAGTGGTGAGCATCATCGTTAAGCTCACGCGCTTCTTCGATAGGGAACTTGTTCACTACGCCGTTTGCAAACAACATGTCATACATGGTTTTTCCACGGTACTGAGGCGCATTAGCGAGCTGCTCTTCCGTCCACACTTCTTCCATTTTGAAGCGTTTTGAAAACTCCATGACTTGCCATAAATCTGACTTCGCTTCGCCAACAGTTTCGACTTGTTGGTACCAAGCTTGAGTACGGCGCTCTGCGTTACCGTAAGCGCCTTCTTTTTCAATCCACATAGCTGTTGGAAGAACTAGGTCGGCCGCTTGTGCAGTTGCAGTTGGGTACGGGTCAGAACATACGATAAAGTTTTCTGGGTTGCGGTAACCAGGTAAACGCTCGCCGTTAATATTTGGACCCGCTTGCATGTTGTTGTTACACATCACCCAGTAAGCGTTTAGCTTACCGTCACGAAGCATACGATCTTGTACAACCGCGTGATAGCCAGGTTTTGGAGGGATGACACCATCAGGTATATTCCAGATGCCTTCCGCAATCTTACGGTGTTTAGGGTTAGCAACCACCATATCTGCAGGTAGGCGGTGAGAAAAAGTACCCACCTCACGAGCAGTACCACACGCTGATGGTTGGCCTGTTAGCGAGAACGGGCTGTTACCTGGAGTCGCAATTTTACCGGTTAGAAGGTGGATGTTATAAATCAAGCTGTTCATCCACACACCACGAGTATGCTGGTTCATACCCATAGTCCAAAGTGACATCACTTTCGTATCTGGATCGGCGTATTGCTTGGCTAGCTCAACCAATTTCTCTTCAGAAACACCTGATAGTTCGGACGCTTTCTCTAGTGTGTATGGCGCAACAGACTTTTTGTATTCCTCAAATGAGATAGAAGACATCTTGCCAGAGTTAGGGTTAGCGGCTGCCATTTGGATTGGGTCGTCATCACGAAGGCCGTAACCAATGTCTGTCGTTGCCTGCTTGAAGTTCGTGTGTTTATTCACGAAGTCCCAGTTCACTGCGTCATTTTCAATGATGTAGTTGGCAATGAAGTTAGCAATTGCAAGATCTGACTGAGGTTCGAAAATGTAGCCCTTGTCCGCAAGCTCAAAAGAACGGTGGTAGTACGTAGACAGTACATTCACTTTAACGTGTGGGTAGCTTAGGCGACGGTCTGTAATGCGAGTCCATAAAACAGGGTGCATTTCTGCCATGTTTGAGCCCCAAAGAACGAAAGAGTCTGCGTTCTCGAAGTCATCGTAACAGCCCATTGGTTCATCAATACCGAACGTACGCATAAACGCACCAACGGCTGAAGCCATACAGTGACGTGCGTTTGGATCGATGTTGTTTGAACGGAAGCCCGCTTTCATCATCTTAGCGGCAGCGTAACCTTCCATTACCGTCCATTGGCCAGAGCCAAACATGCCCACACTTGTAGGACCTTTGTCCTTGAGAGCTTGTTTCCATTTTTCTGCCATGGTATCGAATGCAACGTCCCATGAAACCGGAGTGAAGTCACCATCTTTATGGTACTTACCATCTTTCATACGCAGCAATGGTTGAGTCAGACGGTCTTGTCCGTACATGATCTTCGACAGGAAGTAACCCTTGATACAGTTCAGGCCTTTGTTTACTGGCGCTTCTGGGTCACCCTGTGTGGCTACAACTTTGCCGTTTTGCGTACCTACAAGAACGGAACAACCAGTACCACAGAAACGACAAGGTGCTTTGTCCCACGTGATTTTTGTTTGGTCTGAGCTCGCAATCAGGTTCGTAGCTGACGCAGGTAGAGTGATACCTGCGACCGCTGCTGCTGATGCTGCTGCGTTTGCTTTCACAAACGCACGTCTTGTCATCTTCATACTTCACCCTCGGTTTGGGAATATTGAGTTCCAGTGTTTTTATTTTTTGATTCGTCTTCTTCCAGCCCAGTTTCAATCTGATGGTAGACCAGCACTGTGCTTAAAACGTTCGGTAAGTTGTTAATAGCTTCGATGGTGTCGGTAATGAATCCCTGATTTTCGGTTTCCAGAACAACAACAATTTTGCCCTCTGGGCTGTCACCGTATATCTCGGCATTGTCATATGCTTCGATCTGAGACTTAACCTCAGTCAGGTGCTCAGGGGATACGTGTACCACTAAGCTAGAAATATGCACTTCGTTAAGTGACATAGATATCTTCCGTTCTTATTTAAAAATTGCTCACATTGATGGATGAAGTAGGGCACACAGAGACACATGCGCCACAGCCGTTACACTCATCAAGGTTTAAAATGGGTTGTGCTACTTTGCCAACTTCTAATTTGAATGTGATTGCCATGGGCTCGCACATATCACCACAGGTACGGCAATCAACATTTTGTTTCGCTAAGCAGCTCTCATTAATAGTAGCTTTCGCACTCCATGGCTGCTCAGTTTTTGGGTTAAACAAGGGTTCAGGGCAGGCATCAGCACACTGATAACAAAATGTGCATTCATCAACTGAAAAGTCGACTCTAGGGAAGCCGCCGTCTCCTTTAACTATGATTTGAGTCTCGCAAGCATCTGCGCACTTGCCGCATCGTGTGCACTGGTCGGTGAAAAAAGCAGGTTGTGACAACCAAGGAAGATACAATTCTTGATCTTCTAGCTTTCTTGTTGAGAAAAAACGTCGTTTTGAAAGGTCGACCACTACGCTACCTAAAGTTGATGAAACCTAAACTAACCATAGTTCACATTTCTTATTAATAATTTGTCATTTAACCTCACACAAATTGTAGTTTTTGACATATTTGTATAAATAACTCTTAGGGGGTAAATGGAGGGTGTTTTTGTTTTAGATCAATAAATTCCGCAACATTTGATCAGATATTGTGTTCGTCAATATATAAAACTATAAATAGTGATATGACGCCGAAAGGTGTGTGCAGGAGAGTAAGTGTTTAAAAGTGTGAAGAAGTCGGTTACGAGTACGATTGCGAAAGCGATGGTGCTCATTTTGTCGTTGTCGATAGCCACAACTAGTTTTGCGATCATCACCTTAGCGTCGAGTTTGAACGATGCAGAAGCGGTGAACGTTGCAGGTTCGATGCGTATGCAAAGTTACCGATTAGCGCACGACATTCAGATCATGTCAGTTGACTACGCGGCACATATCGACATGTTTGAGCGTTCGATTTACTCACCATCAATGAAAGCGCTTCAAAGTTGGACAGTGCCGGAAGACATAACCCACGATTACTACCGTTTGATCATCCGATGGCATGAATTGAAGGAAGTGCTCGGCAGCCATGATAGAGAACGTTATCTCATCCTGGTTGCGGGCTTTGTTAATCAGATAGATGCCTTTGTGTTCAAACTGCAAAACTTCTCCGAACAAAAGCTGATCAAACTGGCTTGGGCTGGCGGAATGGGACTGGGCGGGATCTTGATTGTCAGTATTTTCGTTGTTCATTACATTCGCAAGCAAATTGTTAAGCCACTCAATGCCTTAGTGTTCGCAAGTGAACAAATTCAGTCGCGTTCATTTGATGTCTCTCTTAATGTCTCCAGTGATAACGAAATGGGGATTCTGACCCGCACATTCAATAATATGGCGGCTGATCTCGGCAAGCTGTATCGTGGGCTTGAGCATGCCGTCAACGAGAAAACCCAGAAGCTGCAACATGCAAATAATTCCCTTCAGGTTTTATATAACTCTTCTCAGGAGTTAACTGCATCAAGGATCACCCAAGAAAATTTTGAAGCGATACTTCAGCACCTCGCCAGCCTTGAAGGAATACGAGCGGTGAGATTAGAGATCAGAGAAAAAGGTGAGAAAACCCTGACTCTCACTGAAGGTGAGGAGTGCTTAGGTTGTGATTCAGATTGTCAGCGAAAGGCGCTATCACTTGATGGGCAGGAGCTTGGTACTTTGTATTGGAAAGTAGCTCTTCCTTGTCCAGACCCTGCTCTGATTGATAACTTTGTCCAAATAATTTCTCGCGCTATTTACTATAATCAAGCGCAGAGACAAGCTGAACAATTGCTGCTAATGGAAGAAAGGGCGACCATTGCGCGTGAGCTGCATGATTCACTGGCCCAAGCGCTTTCGTATCTCAAGATTCAAGTTTCTCTGTTAAAACGTGGCATGAGTAAATTGCCCGAGTCTGCACAGCTTGATAAAACGCAACCAATCTTGCTAGAGCTCGATACTGGTCTTTCCTCGGCGTACACTCAGCTTAGAGAGTTGTTGACGACGTTTAGGCTGACCATCAAAGAAGGCAGCTTCGGTCATGCTTTGCAAGAGATGACCGTGCAACTGGGAGAACAAACAGAATCGGACATCGTTCTGATTAATGAACTTTCATCAATTGAATTAGATGCAAACCAACAAGTACACTTGTTGCAGTTAATTCGTGAAGCCACCATCAATGCGATTAAGCATGCTCAAGCTTCAACGATAGAGATTCAGTGCTGCGAAAACGACACTACCGTTACCGTTTCAGTGAAAGATGACGGTGTTGGATTTGACAGGAGCGTTGAAAAAGTGAACCACTATGGCTTGAGCATTATGAAGGAACGAGCTTCGCGTCTGAATGGCCAGTTACAGGTGAAAACCGCGATACATTCTGGCTGTGAAATTTTATTAGAATATCCAAAGATTAAGGAACATAACATTGACAGAGTGTAGAGTCTTGCTGGTGGATGATCACCCGCTAATGAGAAGAGGTATTCATCAGCTATTGAGCTTTGAAGATGAGTTTTCGGTTGTAGCTGAAGCGAGCAATGGTACTGATGCGGTAGCGCAAAATCATGAACATAAACCGGATTTGATCTTATTGGATCTCAACATGAAAGGCATGTCCGGGCTAGATACTCTTAATGCTCTTCGTGCTGACGAATGCGATGCCACCATTGTCATTCTGACGGTCTCTGATAGCCCGGCTGACATTGAAGCTATTGTTAAGGCTGGCGCAGATGGTTATCTGCTCAAAGATACTGAGCCTGATGAGCTGGTTGAACTGTTGAAATCTTCGTTACAAGGTAACAAAGCGTACAGCAAAGAAGTTATCAAATACTTGGCAGAAAGAGAAAACATCAGTGACGTGTTTGACGATCTTACCGATCGTGAAATGCAGATTTTAAGAGAGGTTGCGAAGGGCTATCGGAACAAGCAAATCGCGGACAGCTTGTTTATTTCCGAGTCAACGGTGAAGGTTCATATGAAGAGCTTATTGAAAAAGCTTAAAGTGCCATCGCGTACCGCAGCAACCGTATTGTATCTTGAGCGCTACGGCGAAACAAAATAGCCAGTTACAGAAAACATGAAAAAGGGCGCTCAATGAGCGCCCTTACTATTTGTGACTCGATCTAAGCTGACATCGGAACCAAGACTAACGTCCCGATTATAACCGTGATCAGGCCGCACAGGACGGGCACTGACGTACGTTTAACCACCTCAAATGGGCTGATTTTACCCATACCCGATGTCGCCACGACAACGCCAGAGACTGGCGAAACAGTACGGCCCAAGTTAGACGCTTGAAGCATAGGTATGATTAAGAAGGCTGGGTTTAAGCCCATCTTTGCTGCTAGGGCAGGCGCTAACTCAACAAACGCGTAGAAGGGCGCGTTACCTGAGCCGGTCGCAATTGCAGCAGCAACGGTTAGGCCTGTCAGTATTAGCATGAGTGCAATGCCTCCTGCTCCTGCTGTTTCAGCAAGGTGAAGCAGGTTATCAATGGCGCCAATTGACATCAGACCTTGGGCAAATACACCTGCCGCGACCAATAGCATCACCACGCCTTTAAATGCATCGGCCATTCCTTGATAGCAAGACTCTAAATCCTCTAGTGTCTCTTTGCCTTTAAATCGTTTAGTGACAAAGTCGATAAGGGCACCAATAAAAATCGACAGAACTACAATGGTATAGATGTCCAGTTTTAGACCTGGAATAGTGCGACCATTGAACAGAAACACACCGATGATAGGTAGAAACGGTAACACGGCGTAGTACGATGGCGATTTAACCTCGATTTCAGACACATCAACGCGTTCCATTGGCGAGTTATCTTTCTTATCCAGATACTTGTTCCAAAAGAATGCCGCGGCTGCCATGACGATAATGGCGCAAATAGAGACTGGTAGAACGGTCTGTACGGCAAACACATCCAAATCCAACCCTGATTTCTCCGCTGCGATAACTACGTCACCCGAAGTTGGAGAAAGGATGATCGCCGCTGGTGATGCACACACGGCCACGGCTGCTGGACGAGAAATTCCCATCGCTGTCATCATCGGGAATAGAGTCGCCATTAACAGGACGCCCAAGCCAGTGGCAGAGCTCACCGCTAGGGACATAAGACACGCTACAATGTAAGCAGCAACAAGCAGAACATAAGGTGATTTGATGACAGAAAGAGGTTTAGAAAACTGTTTAACAACGACGTTATTAGCACCGATGTGTGTCATGTAAGATGCAAAGCCACAAAGCAACATGATTTGCATACCCAAACCACCACCGCGGTATTGGAGCATATATTTTACGTACTCCAGAGCATCGGTAAATAGATTACCGGTCGAAGCGATTTTTGATGGTAGAACCGTGTGGCCAATGAGGCCGGTTAGAATAAGAAGTAAAACACCTGCTGTTAAAAGTACACCCGCAGGTTTGTAACCTTTAACAATGAAATAGCCGACCGCCACAGTGACGACTAACCCTATTAAGAGCTCCAGCATAGATATCACCTTAAGATATGAAAATTATATAAAAACTGTTTCAAACTATGACAAGGAATGTACATAAAACTATGCTGTGGCACGAGTGCTAGTTAAACTTCTGATGATCTAGAGCAATAAATTGGTTGTCTTATTAAAAATGGCGAATAATGTTGTGATGGTTTGGTGTTTTAGATGTTATTAATAGTTTGAAAGGCATATGAAGATGTTTAAAAATGATAGAAATATCACATGTGGATGCTTAAATTGAACGGGCAGCAAGGCAAACAAAGCGCTCACCTATATTTGGCATCAGAGAGGTAGAACTAGCCAGTTCGCTCAATTGATGTGGGATAAATAGCTTCTGATGCCGCGAGAAAATAGCCTTGATACATATCGACATTAAGAGGCTGCATTGCTAAATGCTGCTCCTGTGTTTCTATCCCTTCCACTACCACTTTGGCACCGACCCGTTTGGCCAGCTCAATTCCAGACACCAAAGCATTTTCTGAACCGTCCATGTATTGCAAAAGTAGGGAGCGATCCATCTTGATTATATTCGGTTGAAGCGTTTCCACTCGCTCGCGATTGGAAGCTTCGACGCCGTAATCATCAATCGCAATGTTAAACCCGTACTGATTAAGGCGATGTATCGCCAGCTTCAAACTAGCTTCGTTATCAGCCGTCATCTCAACGATTTCCATCACGATTTGCGAGCTGCAGATGTTTAAAGCCTTTAAGCGTCTTGCTAACAATCCATTCTTTAAATCTTCAACGGCTAAATGGCGACTGGCAGAAGGGAGTACATTCAAGAAAAGCTTTTGCTTGCAATAGACAGATTGGGAGAAATTTCGGATATGGATAACGCGACTTAGGCGCTCAACATTCAGCTTATCTGAGTATGAAATCTCTTCTGATTGAAAGAACAAATCGGGTCGAATGAATTCTCCTTGGCTATCAAGAATTCGAACTAACGCTTCTACTCCGATAACTTTGTTGGCGATGTCGAATATTGGTTGATAAACACTACTTAAAGTTAGGCCTTGGTAATGACCAATAAACTGATAGTTTTCATTGACAGAAAGGCAGTCACTGAAGTGTTTTTTTGTAGATAGAATCATATTTATTAACCGACATGCAGCGTATCAAATGAGTTAATGAAGCGTATCGATATTAGGAGATGTCAGTTATGGGGACGTCTTTACCGTTACGCTTAAAAACTGTTAAACCATTCATAAATAATGGTTATTGTTTATGTTATTAATATACGTAAAACAATAAACGCCGTGCGCTAAAAAGAGTAGCGCTAAAGTCGATTACAGACTAATTTCGAGAGCGATGTCTCTTTATCTTTCGTCAAAGAAATCTTTGTTACGAATATATTTTGTCATCAAGTGGTATGAAAACGGACGAATTAGCCAGGATCCGATTGATCGGCCCAGTCGCATCAAAGTCGGTGTGTTCTCATAAATACGACCATTATAGAGCCAAAGCACCTTGCCTACATGCCAGTAAAACAAAGGTAAAGGAGGGAGAAAAGTAACGATATCGAGATCGCAGCAAATACGATACGTTTTATGGCTGAGCTTGTAGTGACTTTTAAATCCATATCCACCAATGGACGGTTGACCAAAGGTGACAACACGTTTGATGGATTTTGGAAATTGTTTTTCAAACGCGTCTGCAAGGACACATCCTATCGCTCCACCCGAAGAATGACCGGTAAAGGTTAGACGTTTTCCTTGCTCAATGAGCGGGACTAGGACAGAAGAGAGTTGCTCATATACGCTAGCACCAAGCTTGTCATTCTTATGCAGCGGCAGACTCTCTTGAAAGATGAGGTAGTGGTAGCCCGCATGAATGGCGTAGTTGAGGTTAAGCTGCTTGCACCTTCGTTTCCAAAGGGCAAGATTGAGTATCCAGTCCCAAGGATTATGGGAGCCTTTGATAACCACAATGACTTCTTCACTTTCGTTGGACCAGAGCACGCGCATCATGGGTTTGCCAAATCGATTGGCAATAACGCGTTGTCCGTTAGGTGCAAAGCCATATCGTGTCTGTTTCAAGACTCTGGAGTACGCCAGATTACATAAAACGGCGTAACGTTCATATTGATAACGTTTTAGTTTCTTCACACTTAGCCCACGATGCGGTTCACTGTTTGATTATGGTCGAAGAACGTGAAATTGCGATGACACCGCAATAAGTGCAATGAAGTTGGGGTGGGTTAGCTCAGCTGAACGACAGAGTAGAGCTGAATGTATTTACGAACCAGTTGTTGATCAGTTGAGCGTCTAAGAGGGTGGGTGAACTTAACGAAATAGGGGCTCAAGCCGAAGTGATGTTCTAACGAACAAGCGAGTTGTGACTCACTTTCGTATAAGCTGATCCCCTGCAATTTATATTGGTCTATCTCATCGGGTAATTGTCCCGTCCACCAATGAAGCAATTCTCTACTCTGCTTATTTCGGGAAATCCAATGATCGCTGATTAATAACAAGAGATCATTAGGCTGAATAGCAAACGCGTATTCTTCTTGCCAGTTTGTTACCGCCTTAAATAACTTTTGCCGACAGTTGCTTCCCGCACTCAATAAATGTGAAGAAAGGATCCAGACAGTGCCAGCGTCAGATGTCACTCTATAGTGGTGAGGTTGTTCCGTACTTGAGTGAGACTCTAGCGCCACATATTCGCAGTGGTGACCGAATTCAGTCAACGTTCGGGATAAACGTCGAGAAAATGCCAAGCTCAGGTGGTGCTCACTCATCCCTTTGTTGTGGATCGTCGGATAATGTTTTTCACACAGCTTCATACAATCTGCCTGAAATTCATTCACACTCTGAATTAGCACATCTAGTAGCAAGACTTCTCTCCACAAGTCGATATTTACACAATGAAGATTAGCATGTGAAAGTATTATTTAGTTACACTTAGTCTGAAAAATATTGAGTATGGTTAAGGGTTTATGTCTAAGATTGAATTTACATCACAACAAAAACAAGCGATGTCATCTGCGTTATTGCGATATTTGGAAGATGAGCTAAATATAGAAATTGGTCAGTTTGATGCAGAATTTATGATGGATTTCATTATAGAAGCGTTTGGTCCGGCATTTTATAACAAGGGGCTAACGGATGCGCAGACGGTCATGCAACGGAAAATGATGGATATTGCTGACGAGATTTACGAGATTTACGAGATTGAGCAAGTCAGTGAGTATTAAGTTATTAACGGCGATGAAAAAGTTCCTTCAAAAAATTTGAATGACTTAATCAAATTCACTCCGTTTCCCGAATGTAAAGAATAGTAAATAATCTGTTATAGAAATAAGGGAGACGATAGTCTCGTTGAAAAAGAGAAGCATTCAACATTTGGAATTGGCGCAATGAGTTCAGAAGTAAAGAATTACAACCCTGTAGCGCGGGGAATCCATTGGATATCAGCAATTGTCATTATCGGTATGTTTGCTATTGGTCTATGGATGGTTGACCTAACTTATTACAGTGAATGGTATAAGACCGCCCCACATTGGCACAAATCGGTAGGTATCTTACTGGCTGGCCTGACAGTATTTCGCTTTGTTTGGAAGCACGTAACGCCTTCTCCAAAAGTTGAAGGTAAAGCGTATGAAATTCTCGGCGCAAAGTTAGTTCACTTAGCTATGTACCTTGTTTTGATTGTACTTTTTGCATCGGGTTACCTTATTTCTACCGAAGATGGCAGAGGTATCGACGTCTTCAACTGGTTTACTGTCCCAGGACTTGGCGCTTTGTTTGAGAATCAAGCCGATCTTTCAGGTGAGATTCACTTTTACGCCGCCTGGGCACTTATTTTAATGGCAGCCGTTCATGCTTTGGCTGCTATCAAACATCACGTGATTAACAAAGACAATACGCTACGCAAGATGATAGGAGCTTCGAAATGAAAAAAACGTTATTTGCTACCGGACTAGCTATGGCAATGGCATTGCCATTTGGTGCAAGCGCAGCGGACTACGTAATTGACAACAAAGGTGCACACGCATCTGTTAACTTTAAAGTAAGTCACTTAGGCTACAGCTTTATCAAAGGTCGTTTTAATACATTTGAAGGTGACTTTTCTTACGACCCGGCAAACATTGCTGCATCCAAAGTGGATGTAACAATTGACACCACGAGCCTAGATTCAAACCATGCTGAGCGTGATAAGCACATCCGCAGCTCAGACTTTATCGATGCATCTAAATTTTCTACAGCAACATTTAAAAGTACTAGTGTGGCAGATAAAGGTGACGGCAAGCTGGAAGTGAAAGGTGATCTAAATCTTCACGGTGTAACAAAAACAATTACTATTGATGCTGAGTTCATTGGCGCTGGTCAAGACCCTTGGGGTGGTGAGCGTGCTGGTTTCTTAGGTACAACTCGTCTGGAACTCGCTGATTTCGACATCCCTGTAATGGGTGCTTCAAGCTACGTTGATATGGAGCTTCACGTAGAAGGTATTAAGAAGTAATCCATTTACTGCTTAACGACAAAATAGCCCCCAACTTCCGTTGGGGGCTTTTTGGTCAAGCGACTTATTTCCTGATCAAAATACGCTAGACTGATTCAAGCTGTGTGCTGTTGTTTACGATAGTTACCCTGTCACTATAAACAGTGCGTAACGCCTTCAATACATCTTCTCTTGTTACTACTCCGACGAACTTTCCATTGTCTAGAACCGGTAATACATGAGGTTTGTGAACCTTGATGCTTTTCGCTCGTTCCTCAAGTGAGAGTGATGTAAAGGTCGTGGCTATTCCAATGCTGGTTGTTGGGTATAGTTGTTCTTTATCGATACAAAGATATTCCGCGACATCAATTAACTTATCATTCACGCTGATAGCGATAACATCTCTCGACATCAAATCCACGACTTTTTGGCCTTCAATCGGGATATAGTCCTGACACCATAAATCGACCATGACATCGTGAACGGAAAAGAAACCGATCAAGCGTTCTTCTGCATCTACAACCGGTGCACTCACCACATGATTATCTAGCAAAGTATCGATGGCCGCGGGAGTGCACATTTCAGGCGTTAACGTGACCGGATCATTGTTCATAATGTCTTTAACGAATAATAGATTGTTCATGGTGGTTTCCTTAGCTGACGTAATGTTAGTGCTTGTAGTAATGCTGGAAATAGATGCGGCTTTTAGTTGAGGCCGGCGGTAGATACTCCAATTGGCTAGGCCGACTAATACTGCACCGCCGACAATATTGCCCAATGTGACTGGGATGAGGTTCGCAGTAACGAATTGATAAATATTGAGGTCACTGTATTGAGCAGAGGTCGCGCCTACTTGGGTCCAAAAGGCCTCAGGTGCGAAGTTTTGAATAACGATACCAAGCGGTACCATGAACATGTTTGCTACGCAGTGTTCGAAACCGCTGGACACGAACATCGCCACGGGCATGATAGTCATCACTGCCTTAGTCATTGCATTGGCACTGCTGAACGTAAGCCATATAGCGAGACACACTAATAAGTTACACAGCACGCCGAGTGAGAAAGCTTCGATTGTTGAATGGTGCAATTTATGCTGAGCAATATTGAGAGCGTTTAGACCCCATTGACCGTGATCCATTTGGTATAAGCCAGCAGCGGATACGATCAACAGCAGTAACATTGCCCCGACAAAGTTGCCGATGTACACCTTGCCCCAAATTGACAGCATTTTGCTGAAACTGATTTGCTTGTTCGCCCATGAAATGCTGGACAGAACTGAGCTGGTAAAGAGCTCGCCACCACAGATGACGATGAGAATCAGCCCCATGCTGAACGCTAATCCTCCTGCGAGTCTACTCAGTCCCCAGCCCGAGTCCGTATTGCCTGTGGTGACGGTAATATAGAACAGAAAAGCCAGCCCAATAAAGGCTCCTGCCATTACTGCTAATCCCAAGGTCATACCGCTGGTTTTACTAGCTTTACTGAGTGAGAACTTTTCCGCCTCTGCCATCATCTCACTGGGTGAGAAGTAGAGATTATTCGTCTGAGCTTGTTGTGTCATCGTCGCCCCCGAATTTATTAGTCATGATTACCTCCTGTTATTGCAGTGAAAATGCCTCACTGCCCATTCAGGTTATGGTGTTCAGGAATACACGTAAAATTGATAATGTTTAAAAACCTTATCAAAAATGTTGATATGGGCTGAGAGCAACGTAAAATGAAACAACTTGCTTATTTATAAGCATTTTTAGTCGTTGTTATTCTCTGAGCAAAGGATTGAAGCTTAATGAGATATTCTCTTAAACAACTTGCCGTATTTGATGCAGTCGCAGATATGGGGAGTGTTAGTATGGCCGCAGATAAACTGGCATTAACGCAGTCGGCAACCAGTATGTCACTGGCTCAGCTAGAAAAAATGCTAGGGCGACCACTGTTCGAACGCCAAGGTAAACAGATGGCGTTAACCCACTGGGGCATGTGGTTAAGGCCAAAAGCCAAGCGGTTGTTACAGGATGCACAACAAATTGAGATGGGCTTTTACGAGCAGCATCTATTGAGTGGCCACATCAAACTTGGTGCAAGCCAAACTCCTGCGGAACATTTGGTTCCGGACCTTATCAGTATTATTGATAACTCATTTCCTGAGATGCGAATCTCTCTTAAAGTCAAAAGTACTGATAGCGTGATGCAAGGCGTCTTAGACTACAAATATGATCTGGGGATCATAGAAGGGCGTTGTGATGACAACCGACTTCATCAGGAAGTCTGGTGCCGTGACCATTTAACCGTTGTTGCTGCCGCGCATCATCCTTTCGCGAGACATGAAACAGTAAGCCTTGCACAGCTAGAGCAGGCAAGGTGGGTTTTGAGAGAGCACGGTAGTGGTACTCGCAAGATTTTTGATAGCTCCATTCACCATTTAATAGAGGATTTAGACGTTTGGCGCGAATACGAACACGTCCCCGTATTGCGTAGCATGGTGGAACATGGCCAATACCTGACCTGTTTGCCTTATCTCGATGTCGAACGTTTCATTGAGAACGGGCAGTTGGTCGCGCTCAACGTCCCTGAACTGAGTATGGAGCGGACATTATCGTTTATATGGAGGGCTGACATGGTGGAAAACCCACTCGTTGAGTGCATTAAACGAGAGGGGTTGAGAATGATGAAAGGTAAGCCTTCGGTACTTTAATATTTTCAATATCTGTTGAAATAACGTTTGCGTCACAAAATATTGTTAATATTTCATTTTGTTGCTTATTCATTGTGATCAAGATCGTTTTGTTTCTTTTACTTAACCCTTAACATGCCGTCTTGTACTTTTGATGTGTGCATAAGCACACTTAGCGAGGCGGTATGAGCACACTTGTCGCGATTTCATTAACTACGGGAATTCTTTCAGGTCTATGGGGGTGGATTGCCATCTCATTAGGCTTATTGTCATGGGCTGGCTTCTTAGGTTGCACCAGCTATTTTGCGTCTCCAACCAGCGGCCTTAAAGGTCTGGCTGAAAGTTTAGTCACCAACATGACAGGTGTATTTTGGGCGATGGTGATCATCCACGCTTCTCAATACGCTTCATTAGAAATTCTGGGTTATGTGATCACTGCTATCGTGGCATTTATGATGTGTATTCAGGCTAAGCAAAACTGGCTTGCGTACATACCGGGTACTTTTATTGGTTCTTGCGCGACTTTCGCAGCAGATGGTAACTGGCAGCTTGTTGTACCTTCGTTGATCTTAGGTGGCGTGTTTGGTTACTTGATGAAAGCAAGCGGCTTATGGCTGCATCAGAAGTCATCTCAAACACAATCTACCAGTGAGTTACCGACTCGTTCATGATTGTGAACCCCCGATTGATTAGTATCGTTTGATGTTTGATACGCGGCCTTGGTTATATAAGATAACCAAGGCCGCTTTTTTATGTGTTGCCATTCGCCATTGTCACTACACGCTTTAACGTCCATCTAAGCAGTAGTGGTATGCAATCCATTCCTCTGTCCTCACAATGAGAAACAATCGCCAATGCCAGGTCGGGCTTAGCGAATTTCTTGAGTACTCTGGTCACCACTTTCTTTGCCGGAATCGGGTGGTCGAGTGGAATGCGCACCATGTCTTTAAAGAAAGGTTCGAAGCCATTGTTATAGAGGTAATGTTCAATATCTCGATCTGGTAACTCGGTAAGACGATGACGTTCCTGATCGTTCCCTAGTTGAGCACGAACCGCTGCTGCGTACTTTTTACCTGCGGCATCACCATCCGTTACCACATGCCAATCGATGCCAAATGCTTTGGCAATCTTAACCAGCGACTTCAATCCTGATTGTGCAAACTCGATGATTTGCACGCCTTCAGCGGCTAAGTTGTACCCGCATTGGTTAGCGAGCTCATTGAAAAGCCAGACTTCCGTTTCACCTTCAACCAATAGCCAGCATCGGGCAAACAAGGCTCCAGAGCGGTGAAAGCGGATATGAAATCCGATTCGCCTCAGTTCGTCTTTGCTAAACCCTTGCGCTGGAAGATAGGTCGTGATGGTTCGATCCGATTGCCGGACTAAGCGGCGAATACTGTTAAGCGGCACCTGACCAAGCAGATCTCCACTATTAGTCGTGAGTATCTTTTGCATGGGAAGAAGCTGAAGTAAGCTCCACGCACGAGCAAGATGAGTGGGATGCAATCGACCTTCAGGATCTTCGAGAATAAGCAATGGTCTTGCGCAGCGACGAAGCTTGTTAGGCCCTTTAGCTTGAAGGTAGGCATTGAGTAAGCCCATAAACAGAAGTCGAGTCTGTTTACTTTTCGTTTCCTCTACAACTTGAGAGATGCTTTTGTTGTTTGGAGAGCCACTAAAAAAGATACCATCTCTTTGCTTGCGAAGGTTCTTGCGCGCATTGGACTTAAATGAAAAGTAGTGATCAACCAATACATTCATAGAGCTCAGGCTACTTTTCATTTCGCCTTTGTTTACATGTCCAGGAATCGCCATCAAGCGTCGGCAGGTATTGTTGATTCGTTTCTCGATGCGGTCATTGGTATCACCCAAGCTGCCAATTGGGCGTTCGAAGCGACGAGAATCTTTAAGGCGAATAACAGGGTGGAGCGTCATGAGCTCCTGCGCTAACTTTTCTGAGTGATGTAAGGGAAGTGGGTTACCTTCACGATCAAGAAAAGCGTATCGAGTGGTGACATCGTAGCCATCACGACTGGCGCTTAATCGATAAATGATCTTATTGGTGCCTTGATCATCTTGAATCCAGACTGGTTTAATTTTGCGATAACGCCCGGAGTTTATTTCGTTCTTATCGTTAGAAATCAGGCTAATCACTATTTGTAGGTGTTGAGTCTGAGGGTGTGCGATTGAGTAGTCGACATGAAAGTCAGTCATCTCAAATTGATAAGGGACGCCTTCAGGAGGCAAGGCGACCGATAGGGCATCTAGCAGCGAAGATTTGCCCCAGGTGTTTTCACCAATTAGGGTCGTGAGCTCGTCAAAAGCGATGGATAGCCGTTTGATCCCACGAAAGCCGGAAATTTCAATCCGCTCTAGCAGCATGAAGTGACTCCGTTTGAGCTATTGTTACTTAAAGCATAATAGAAAAACCTCGAATAAGCAGAAGCTTACCTCACAAAGTTTGTGCTTGCTCGGTGTAATCTGTTTTCCACAACAAGAGATCTTGCTCAACTTAGTCAATGTATATAGAACGGCGTATACAATAAAAATGTGAAAGTTAATGAATTTGTCATAGAGGATGGGATACGATGTAGCCGAATATGAGAGAAGAAAATATGAAATATAAAAACAATAAAGCGGCTAAGATTAGGCTTGCGCACATTAACGATACCCATTCTTATTTTGAACCAACGTCGCTACAGCTTACGATTAATGTAGAAGGCGAAACCCTTACTCCGTATGTGAGTGCCGGGGGCTTTGCGCGTATCGCGACACGTAAAAAACAGCTCGAAGAATCCCTATCTGACAACCGCCAAATGGTGTTCCTCCACGCAGGAGATTGTTTTCAGGGCACTCTGTATTTCTCCCTATTTAAGGGGGAAGCGAATGCGACCATGCTCAATGCGCTCAATATAGATGCGATGGCATTAGGTAACCATGAATTGGATATGGGTAACCTGCCTGTTGCGAAATTTGTAGAGCAAATTGAATTCCCTTTGCTTGCCGGCAACTGGGACCTATCGAATGAAAGTCAGGATAAAGAACTGACTTTAAGAGGTAAGCCGCGTGTCCATTCTTATGTCCCTGACACTCAGTCCGCTCAGTGGATAGTAAAAGAGGTAGACGGTGAACCCATCGCTATCTTTTCTTTGGCACTGGATAAAATGGCAGACATTTCTAACCCAGACGCAGATACGCCGTTCGTAAATGCGATAGAAACAGCAACTCGCACGGTAGAGCAGATTCGAAGCCAAGGTATCAACAAAATCATTCTATTGAGCCACATGGGTTACGATGCTGACCTAGACATGGCGGCAAAAGTGGATGGAATCAGTGTCATTGTTGGTGGTCATAGCCACCGTTTACAAGGTGATTTCAGTGATCTCGGACTTAAAAAGGATGACGATTACGGCATCAAAATCAATGGGACTCATGTTGTACAGGCGGGATACCACGCGTTAAGTATAGGCCATTGTGACATCGATTTTAACGAACAAGGTGAGATCGTTGAATTCAATGGAAAGAATGAGCTCTTGCTAGGTCGAAGGGTGTTCCTTGATGCCAGTATGAGTGAAACAACTAATGAGCTGCCTTATCACACTGCTCGTGAGTTTATTGATAACCACCCGAACGTCCTAGTGTGCAAAAAAGACAAAGAAGTACAGACATTACTTAATGAAAGGTATGTTTCTCGCGTTGGAACGCTACAACGTAACGTTATCGCTCATGCTAACAAACCACTTCGACATGTCCGAATTCCTGATGAGGTAGGAGCCAGTGAATTAGCGCCATTAGTAGCGGAATCTTTTGTTCACTCTATGAAAAAGCTTGGTCACAATGCTGAGTTTGCTATTCATAACGCTGGTGGTGTTCGAAACTCACTCAATGTCGGAAATGTTTCCGTTGCTGATATTGCTGGAAAGCTACTGCCGTTTGCCGTACCGATTGGCGTTTATCAACTCAAAGGGAAGGACATTGCCGCTGCACTCGAAGGGGCAATTAACAATGCCACCAATAACGGCGTCGAAGGGACAGGAGATGGCTCCTATCCATATACATTTAATTTGAACTTTGAATACGCGCCTGAAGCGCCAATCGGCAGCCGAATTCTTGGTTTAGAAATCTTTAATTCTGAGTCAGGTTGGCAAAAGGTCGATGACGAAAAGTACTATGTTGGGACGTCGTCAGCCTATACCATGAAAGGGAAAGAAGGGTATGAGGCGATGCTGAACATGCTAGGTGAAGGCGTCGTTACAACGACTTCCATGGCCGACTGTTTTATCGAGTTGCTGACAGACTTACCCGATACTTTGAACAGGCCTCAGCAGTGCGTGCAGACGTGGTGGCATAAAGGTTGCTAATTTATTCCCCGAGTTAATTGAGTAAATGAATATTACTCTGGGGGAATCTATGTGGAGTAGAGACTGGATCGACGTTGCCGTCGTAATTAGCTGGGTAGGCGTATGGTCTGCACTGGTATACTTTATCCCTGTTGGGGGAGTATAACCTAGCGGTAAATGTTCCGCTTAATGTAAAAAAGGAGCCAAGTCGGCTCCTTTTTTGATTTTAGTTATAGACGTGCTCCACACACCAGAATACAATCCGATCTGTTTGGGGAGTAGTCGCCTCTGGTTTACTTATCGTCATCTCGTTAGACTCAGTTCTATCCGGTAAGTATAAATGTTGCCGCTTTTATGCGGCATGCATTTCGACGAGACCAACGCAATCAAGTAACCAATGTAAAAGTACATTGGATTGGTTTGTTTGCGGTGGGATCGTCAAAGAACTATTCAGATCCCTCCGCTCAGGAGGAACAATGACCCTATCTATTTATCTCGGTTTTGGTTTGCTAACGCTGTCTATGGTGGTTTTAGATATATGGCAAACCCGTGGCGGCAACATCACTATCAAGAAAGCGGCAACGTGGAGCCTATTTTGGTTTTTGATCGCGTTCATCTTCGCTGCCAGCATTTATTTCTTTTGGGATGTCTATGCCCCAGCAAGCAATTACAGCGCTGAAAAAGCGACCGTATCATTCATAACCGGCTATCTGCTAGAAAAGTCACTGAGCGTTGATAACCTGTTCGTGTTTGCCATCATCTTC
Organism: Vibrio sp. RE88; assembly: GCF_013113835.1. GTDB lineage: Bacteria > Pseudomonadota > Gammaproteobacteria > Enterobacterales > Vibrionaceae > Vibrio. The sequence continues at coordinate 432,809 of NZ_VTYQ01000002.1, forward strand.
CATCAGTACTTAGTGCCAGAACATTTGCGACCACGAGCATTACTCTGGGGAGTGATTGGTGCGCTTGTCTTGCGTGCCATCATGATTGCAGTTGGTGCTCAGTTGCTTGCTCAGTACCACTGGATTCTCTATGTCTTTGCTCTGTTCCTCATCTGGACGGGTGTACAGCTGGCAAGAGACAAAGGAGAGGATGAGGTGAATCCATTACCTGAAAAGCTAATAAGGAAGTGGGCGAACGTAACGGATGATTTTCGTGGTAACGCACTGTTGGTTGTGGAGCAGGGCAAACGAGTGTTAACACCGATGGCGATTGTGATTGGTGTGATTGCATTTATGGATGTCATGTTCGCGCTTGACTCCATTCCTGCCATCTTCGCTGTAACTCAAGAGCCGTTTCTTGTACTTGCGGCGAACGTATTCGCCTTGCTGGGCCTTCGCTCTTTGTACTTTGTTCTGCAAGGTATGATGGATAAGTTTATTTACCTTAAACCAGCGCTGTCCTTCATTATGATTTTCATCGGCATTAAGATGATGCTAGTTGGGTCAGCTTGGGAGATACCCACTCCGCTGTCATTAGCTGTATTACTGATTACTATGTCTATTGCAGTTGTGGCATCGGTGGTCAAACAAAAGAGATTGGCATCAGAAGTTGAAGTAAGTATCGATAAATAAACTAATTTAATCGAGACAAATTACCAGCTTGAATATGTATAGGGTTGTAAAATATTTGTGACTTAAAACATGTTTTTGAGTGGTTAATAAATAGTAAATGCAACCAAAGTGGATAAATAAGCATTATTTCTAGTTTTGGTTGCATTTTTCTTAAAGTGTCATGTTAATGGTTTGTTTTATTAGAAAAACTAATGCCAAAAAGTAAAATTTGTCATTTTTTGAACAGTAAATTATTGCTTAATATCCCCTCAACGAAATGAATTACACGATTTATAGAGAGGCAATCATGGCACAGGCAATGCACATCGGAACTATCAACGCTCCAATCTCTATGGACAAAAAAACCTACTCGGTTACTTTCAAAGGATTGATTGCACACCTACTAGATATTCTTTTCACAGACAACACGCCTCGCGCATACTACGCAAGCGACATGTCTGGTCACATCCAAAAGGATATCGGTCTATATCGTTAATAGACCCATAGTTACAGACTTTTAAGCGCCAGCAGAAATGCTGGCGCTTTTTTTGTTTTATTTTAATGAAATAGAGTCAGCATTAGGTCGGTCATAGTCAGTACTACATCAGAGGATCTGTCTATGAACACATTATTAGCGATATCCGTCGCCTCAACCCTCTCTAGTGGACAAATCTGGTCACATGAAGGTCAACCTGCTCAGGTTATTGAACTCTTTACGTCAGAAGGGTGTTCCAGCTGCCCACCAGCGGACAAATATTTATCAACGTTTGAAGAAAGTGATCGACTATGGAAAGAAATTATTCCAGTGGCTTATCACGTCGATTATTGGGACTACCTTGGCTGGCAAGACGACTTTGCGAAACCTGAATACTCACAATTGCAGCGTCTCTATCGTGCATATGATGTCGTGGGCAGTGTCTACACGCCAGGATTCATTGTCGATGGTAAAGAGTGGCGCGGTTTCTTCAATTGGGTTAACCGCGAGCTTCCTGTTCTAGAACCTAGAAATGCCGAAAGGCTAACACTTAGTCGAAAGGGCAATAAGTTCATTCTTAATTTCGACAAATCAGGGCATCTCGACGCGACGATCGTCTTTCTGGCTAATAACCGAACCACCATAGTGAAGGCCGGAGAAAACAGAGGAAAATCACTCGAACACGATTTTATTGCTAAGGAACGTCAGCAAAGTCGCTCCTCGACCGGAACTTGGCATTTTGAATTGACGAATGAACTGAATGACATTGATGCTGTGGTTGCTTGGATAACGAAACCAGGTAGCTTTGAGAGAATCCAAACCGTGGCAGGTAAAATTGAATAAATTGCGCCTCATGGAGTGACGCTGTCACACTTGAGGTGTTACCATTTTTGTACTAGAAGCATACTAATGGTTTTGTTATTTGGGCATAAATATGGGCACTTCAAGATATCTTGTTAAATGGCCAATTCTATTTATGCTGCTCATCTTTTTGACGAATCAGGCGCGTGCAAGGACCGTGACTTTTGTCACTGATGTTTGGCCTCCATATGTTTTGGATGCTTCAAAGGGGGAAGGTAAAGGCTTTTTTGTCGATCTCGTTATTGAAATGTGCAAAAGCGAGGAGACGAACATTGAAGTGGCCTATGTCCCTTGGTTAAGGGCTGAAACCATGGTTAAACACGGTTCAGCTTTCGCTGCTTTTCCCTACGCAGTCACTAAGGCGAGAAAGCAATTTGCCGACTTCTCCGTTGCGCTCACCCAATCGGCGAACCCACCTAGGATATTTTATTATCGGCCCCTTGTTCCTACGACAGATTCCATCAGCCTTGAGAAGTTAATGGCGTATCGCATCGGTACGTATCTCGGCTACTACATTAAGGAAAAATTTGATGAACAAGGGCAAGAGTATGTGCTGGCCCAAACTGAAGAAAAAGCATTTCAACTACTACAAAAAGGCCGCATCGATTACCTTCCTGCTGATCCAGAGTCTGGTTGGAAATGGATAGCCAAACTCTTCCCAGATTCACAGCACCTCTTCGATATTCTACCTGAGCCTTTTCCCGGAACTTCACTTCACCTCATGGTGTCCCGTTCTTTCCCTAATGGACAGGAAATCCTGCATCAATGTGAACGAGGCTTTCAGCGAATGAGAGAATCTGGAAAGTATTTTGAGATGCTTAAGAGTGAAGGAAAACTTAAATATGCGATACCGGACGACAAGTGACTTTGCATTACGAAAAGCTCTTAACAATCAAAAGCTATAATTAGAAGATTGTGGTTATAGTTACAGGGCTCGTCTATGACAAATGATTCAGAATTATGGCTGTTGCGAAGCATAAAAGTATTACCGGTGACACTTACGATGACGGTAATGCTTGCCATAACTTTGATTTTTGTCGGAGAAGAACAAAGAAAAATTGATGCATTGCTGGATGGCTTTCGACAGGACTTTATAGAGAACCAGCGTGAGCAATCACAACATCAACTGCAAAACATCCATCAACATCTGCTTTTTGATGCCTCTCAAACCGTCGATGTATTAAAAGCCGACATTCGAGAACGAGTTTATGAAGCGCATCACATTGCCAGCGGATTGTATCGCGCTTATCCCAATCATTCTGAGGAAGAACTTCAATCCCTAATATCTGAAGCATTGAGAGATGTGAGGTTTAATGAAGGTCGCGGCTATTTCTTTATATTCTCGATGGAAGGTATGAGCATTATGCATGGGCTGCTTCCGCATATTGAAGGAACGTCCAAAATTGATGCGAAAGACAGTAAGGGAACTTTGATTTTAAAAGAGCATATTGAGCTTATTCAACAATCAACGACTGGTGAAGCCTTTTACCAATGGTGGTATAAGAAGCCGGGGCACGGTGATATAGAATTTGAAAAAATTGGCTTTGGTAAGAAATTCGAGCCTTTTGATTGGTTTATCGGGACTGGTGAGTACGTTTCTGACGTCGAAGATGAGATCAAGCTAAGGCTTCTAGAGTGGCTGACTGCCTTAAGATATGGAGAAGACAATTACGTATTTGTGTTGGATATGAAAGGGGTGACGTTAGCGCATAAAGATCCCAATCGAATTGGAGACTCTGAACCTGAACTCCTTGAAACTATTAGAACAACATTGGATGGCAATTTGTCAGGTTTCGTCGAATATCAAAGCCCCTATACCCCAGAGGGCATCTTCAACTCAAATAAGGTTAGTTATGTTCAGGTATTACCAGAATGGGGATGGATCATTGGGACAGGCTTTTATACGGAACACGTAGAACGTATTTTGAACCCCCAAGTGGTTAAGTTGAAACAAGCGCATTCCGAGGATCTTCTGCGTGTAATTCTTATTTTGGCTGGCTTAATGCTACTTCTCGTCACCTTGTCGGTTTGGGCAAGTAAGTTGGTGAAAAGGCGCTTTGACGATTATCAGCAGAGAATTGAAGAGGATATAAAGCAACTCGAGATAAGTCGTGTGCAATTGGAAAGATTAGCCCATATCGATTCTTTAACGGGCATTGCCAACCGCAGCCAACTGGATGAGCACCTTGACAGCTGCATCGAGCAATGCCGAGTAGAGAACTCTAAATACGCAGTTTTATTTGTCGACTTAGATGACTTTAAAAGGATCAACGACAAATATGGCCACCATGCCGGTGATGAGTTGCTTAAAGCCGTCAGTACGACATTCTCCAAACTCAGACGTGATGATGAAATACTGGTTCGTTTCGGTGGAGACGAGTTTGTTTTCGGTTTTCCTGTCGTTGAAGAGGGGGAAGCGATTCTCCGAGCAGAAAGGATTCAAGAGGCGATCGCTGTGCCTGTTCTATTCAATGGCGTTCAACTGTCGACCAGTTGCAGTATTGGTGTCGCGATTTTCCCTGAGCATGGCTCAAACTCTTCGGAATTGTTATCTCACTCCGATGTTGCGCTTTTCACGTCCAAAGAAAAATCGAAAGGCCAAATACAGCTTTTCACCCGCGGAATCAGCGATATATTGGAACACCAATTTGCGCTTGAAGAACAGCTAAGTTTTGCTTTAGCGAGAGAAGAAATCAGTGTTGAGTACCAACCTAAAATTAATGCTTCTACTGGTGAGATTATTGGCGTCGAGGCGTTGTGTCGTTGGCATTCATCGGAGTTTGGCTATGTTCCTCCCGATCAGTTCATAGATGTTGCTGAAAAAACGGGATTGATTATTGAGATTGGTGATTTCGTAATGAAACAGGCCTGCAAGGACATCGTTCTATTCAATCGACTCAATCAAAGCCAAGTTGGCGTCGCGATAAACATCTCTCCATTGCAGCTCCTGCATAAAGATTTTGAACTAAAAGCCAAAGACATCCTCAATTCAAACGAGCTGAATAATCATCTGGTGATTTTTGAAATCACAGAGAATGTTGTCATTGAAGATACGGACCGGGTTAAAGACATACTAACGAACTTGAGCACGGAAGGGTTTGGAGTCTCGCTTGATGACTTTGGGACGGGGTACTGTTCTCTCCGGTATGTTAACGAACTGCCAATATCGGAGATCAAAATTGATCGACAGTTCATCCGAGATATCGATGACGACAACTATTTGGACAGTTTAGCGAACACCATCATAGCGATGGGGCATTCCAATCAGCTTAACTTGGTGGCGGAAGGCGTGGAAACCCAACATCAGGCGGAGTTGCTAAACCAAATGGGTTGCCAAGTGCTTCAGGGTTACTATTTTGATAAACCACTGACCTTTAATCAGCTATGTGATAAATACGCTCAACGACAGCGAGCGTAAAGGAGGCGCATAGCCTCCTAGCAAACAGTTATTGAGTCTGAATGAGTACCAATGCATCAAAGAGTGCTTTCTTATCAGCGTCTGTCAGGTATCGCTCATTAATCGCCGCTTGAAACATAGGCCAGTCACTCTCTTTAAACTCACCACCTTCGTGTAGATACTGTGCAACTCCGGCAGTAATCTCTTGGCCAAGCTTGATCAGCTCAGGGCGAATAACCGTCTTAAGATCTCTTGGGGTACGCGTTTCTTGTGCGGTCAATAAATCAGCTCGGTATCGGAACTGAATCGCCTTTGCTGCGGAAATTTGAGCGGCAAAAAATGCTTCAACACTTTGTTTGTCTAAGCCTTCTTTTTCTGCCGCTACGCTAGCAGACTCAATGACGACGGCGTCTCTTTTCTTATCTTCTACCGCTATACCATTGTTTGCTTTGTGCAGTGCGACGTCCTCCATGTAACTGAGGCGATGATCTATGGTTGAGAAAATATCCGTTTTTGTAGGGGCGGCGAAGACTTGAAAAGACATGACTGCGCTTGTGAGAAGGAGGGGTAAAAGTCGCATTGAAATAAGTTCCTGATGTTAAGTGTAGAGTTGTGAAAATAGCATATAAATATAGGTGCATAAATCCAGTATCCAATAGAAAGTAAAGGACCGTTTTACGTAACACTACAAGTGTTTGAATCCACAGTATTTCATCGCTAACTACAACGAATGTTTCTCAAATGTATTAAGCGTATAAGGCTTTGATACATTAGTGAAACAACCTATTGCAGACGATTAATTATGTTGAATGGAGGTGGCGAAAAGATCGCTGTAAAAGGTAGTGCAAAGGAATTACTGTCGATGAAACATAGCAAGAGAGAACCATTAGCCCATTGTTTGTACCGCAACGCGGCAACAATAAGAGCTAATCACCGTAGGGCTCCAAACTTAACGTTTATTGGGTTCGGCACTATGGGACGTGCGTTAAAGCGAGTAGGTGGAATAGCATTGATCGTTACGTCACTAGTCGGGGTTGTTGGGTGTAATCAAGAAATTGCAGAAATTCTGACTTCAAATGGTGAGTCTCAGGATCATAGTGCGAACGAAAGCGCTCCTGTCTTATCCATTACATCTGGGAAGGATACATTTGCCGCAATAATGCAGGATGGATCGGTTAAGGCTTGGGGTAACGCAAACAATGGTGGTGACCAATTTTCTGTTGATTCTCTTGCTTTAGACAATGTTGCGCACCTTGTATCCAATGGGCGTGCTTTTGCTGCTTTACTTGAGGATGGTACGGTTAAAGTGTGGGGTGATGGACGCTTTGGTGGAAGTCAGGATGAAGTAAAAGCGCTTAATATCGTTAATGCAAAAGAGATAGTCAGCAATCACAAAGCGTTCGCTGCGTTAATGGAAGATGGCACGGTACGTGTTTGGGGAGACAACAGGTTTGGCGGTGATCAACAAGCCTTCTCCACGATGAATCTTCGCAATGTTAGGAAGATCGTCAGTACAAGCGCAGCATTTGCGGCCCTTAAAACAGACGGCAGCGTCACAGTTTGGGGTGACACGTTGCGAGGGGGGAACCAGTCGCAGGTCGATGCGTTTAACATCAATAATGTTTATGACGTTGTATCAACACTAGGGGCTTTTGCCGCTTTACTGCGAAATGGTTCAGTAAAAGTTTGGGGTGACCGAGAAAAAGGTGGGCATCAAGCTGATGTGAACTTGCTCGACATGGGACATGTCGTGAGTATTGTCGGTAATCACGCGGCATTTGCGGCGTTGTCAAAAGATGGAATGGTCAACGTTTGGGGGGATGACAAATATGGCGGAAACCAGCAACGATTAGATAGCTTGGAGATACGCGATGCAAAGCGCATCTTCAGCAATAGCAAGGTTTTTGGTGCCTTACTATCGGATGGAAAGGTGAAAGTGTGGGGAGATAAATTCCACGGTGGAAATCAGGAAGAAGTTAATGCACTTGGATTTGCTAAACCAAAGCAAATTAGCGCCAACCACTGGGCATTTGCCGCACTGCTAGAAAATGGTTCGGTACGTGTATGGGGAAACAACTATTACGGCGGGAATCAGCAGGAAGTTAACGCCAGAATCGGAAACGCCAAAGTGCGACAAATTGTAAGTAACTCCAGCGCATTTGCGGCCCTATTGGAAGATGGCTCCGTTAGAGTATGGGGACACACTCGATATGGTGGAAAGCAAGCCGAAGTGGATGCGCTAGACATTAAGAACGCTAGGCAGATTGTTAGTAATGACCAAGCATTCGCCGCTGTGCTAAGCGATGGCTCTATTAAAGTCTGGGGTGCATCGTCACATGGTGGGAATCAGGTTCATATCGATAGTTGGTAAATTACCCGCTTTATTCTTAGTAACGCCCTTTTAATTAAGGGCGTTTTTTATACCCAAACAGTCCATGAGACTTTCATTCCAATCAAATTGAATTTTTCCCAACAACGAAACCAAATTGAAACATTCGTTAAAATAGTAAAAAGTATGATCTAAACTCATTAAGTCGTTTCATGCTCAGTAAGGTAACTTCTGAGTACGGCTTAATGGTTTTAGGTTGTTCCACTAAGTGCTTGACCCAAATGAACGATGACCTTGATTTGACGTTGAGCGCCGACCCGCAAGTTATACTCATACGATACAAATGCCTACTTAACCTGCGATGAAAACTTTGGGACTTATCATGATGCCTGAAAATGAACGGTTAGTTATCCAACAAGAAACCCACTACTTTATTCAAGAATTGTGTGATGGTGATGTGGATGACGCGTTGGGTTTAATTGAGGAATTGTCCGTTCATGCAAACACACTGATCCGAGACTCGGACTCAAAAAGCCATTTGGATTCTGCTATTCACAAGATTTCAGGAAGTTGTGGCGTGATGGGGTTTGATACTTTAGCGGCCACATTGAAGCATTTACAACGCAATGCCAGTAGCTCGAGTCTTATTGCCGAACAATTTAATACAATGCTGGCAACATACATTTCACTTATAAAATCAGAATATTAATAAGAAGAACCGGAAAAACCAATGCCATATAAATCTGTATTACTGGTCGAAGACGATATCTTTACATCGAGGTTAATTAAGAAGTACCTTGAGTGCAGGGATGTCATCGTTCATCAGGCATTTGATGTTGGTTCTGCGTTCAATAAAGCGGTAGAGAACAATATTGACCTAGTTATCCTCGATCTTTCCTTGCCATCGGGGTTTTCTTTGGATCATTTCAAAGAGTTGAAGTCTGTGGTCAATAGTCCAATTGTTATTTATACCGCGCGTCGTGATGAAGAGATCGAGCTACTCAGTCTTAATCTCGGGGCTGACGATTTTATTCAAAAGGAGAGAGGGGTTAAGGTGCTTTACGCGAGAATGAAGAAGCACCTTAAATTTGAAGAAGACGATGATCTTTCTTACACTGAATCCGAAGAAACAGAACTGAACATAAACGGTTTCACTTTCGACAAAGGGGCGAATACGGTTACTCACGAAAGCACTTTGCTTGAACTCACGTTAAAAGAGATGAGCATCATCTACTATCTGGCCATCAACTCCAATCGGGCCGTTTCTCGTGATGAGTTGTCATTTATTACCAAAGGTTACGCCTACGATGGTTGGTCAAGAAGCATGGACCTTTCTGTGTTTCGACTTCGCAAGAAACTCGACTCCGCGTTTAAAAAATCACTTTCGATTAGCACGATTCGCGGCAAGGGCTACCAACTCAATTTTAATGATTAATTGGAAATCTTTTCTAACTTCGTTAATAGAGCAAACAGCATCTCGGCTTTAATGGGTTTAGTGATGTACCCATTCATCCCAGCATCGGTGCACACTTCTTGTTGTACAATATCAGAGTCTGCGGTCAGGGCGTAAATGGGGATGTGCGCAAAACGCTGATCTCTTCGTATTAACTTGGTCGCTTCAATGCCATCCAATACTGGCATCTGAATGTCCATCAACACTAGGTCATACGACTGATCATTTAACTTATCAAGAACCTCACGCCCATTGCTGGCAAAATCCATTGTCAGGTGGTGCTTCTTGGCAATTCTTTTCATCAGTTTTACGTTGAGTTCAAAATCCTCGGCGACCAATATTTTCATCCTAGTGACTGGAAGCTCAGATGCAGCCAGAGCATCGGTAGGATCTTGGGCTACATTGCCTGAATCCTGTAACAAGGGAATATCGACTTGGAAAACAGTACCAAAGGACGCTTTACTCCAAATATGAATTTTCCCCTCAAGCAGCAGCACTGACTCCTTAACGATTTTCATTCCCAGCCCAGATGTACCTTGATGACGTTCACTCTGTGCGAATTCATCAAAGAGTCTTGGAAGCAACGCTTTACTGATGCCTTTGCCGTTATCGATAAATCTAAGTCTCAGATTTCCATTTTTTTGAGTGATCTTAATGCGATAAATGGCGGTTTCACTGTGTTTAATGATATTGCTTATGATGTTTATCATTACCTGCGACAACAAAAAGCGATCGACAAACAAGTTGCTAGGAACGTTATCAGCAACGATAAGGTGGTTTTGGATTTTATGCTCGTTCTCTAGATAGCTCAGTGTGTGTAAAACCGAATCCAGAATGTGCTGTAAGCTGTGATGTTTAGGCTGGGGAGTAATGGAATTAATTTCTAAGGCCGCAAAGTCGAGGATATTGTTAATGATGTCGTCGAGCAGTCTAGACGCAGTAATGACGTCTTCAAGCGCTGCTTGGTCGAACGTTTTGTCTTGATCAGCGAGATCCAAGTTACCAATGATGGCGTTAAGCGGTGTGCGAATCTCGTGGCTCAAAAAGTTCACAAAGCGTGTCTTTTTCTCAGCCGTTTCTACCGCATCCGTCTTTAGCTTATCGACTTTTTCTGAGTATTTATCAATGGCAGAAAAGAGGAGGTTACACTCTAAAGATTTTGATTCTACTTGCGAAAGCGATGTCGCTGTTGAGCTCTCTCCCTCCAAATTTGTTGGCAGCGCGTTAGATGCGAAGTGTAGTGGGTGAATCACCTCTTTGTTAATGTATTTGAAGAAGACAAATACAGTGAAACAAATCGCGATGAACAACATAATTACAATGATGGAGAGGGAGAAAAAAATGGTTTGAACCTGTTGGGCTTCCACTTCCAACGTGAACCTCACGTTATAAAACGTATCGTGCCTGCTTCTATGGTAAGAAAGCTTGTCTTTTTCCTTGGACCAGTGTTTCGTGAGAACCTCATTCATCCGTTTGCCAGAATAGGCTTTACCCAAGTTAATCAGGTAGGCTTGCTCAGTGTTGAAATCTTCAAGGTATTGAAGAACAACCCCTTCGTAGTCGGTAAGGTCCGCCGCAGATAAACGCAATAACTGCAATAGCCCTTCGACACACGCAGTCCTTTCTGCACTTAATTCAACGTACTCCTGAATGTTTGCATCACTGATTTTGCTTCTGGAGAAGACGAACTGCGTCAATGCTTTATCTATTTTGTAAGTACAAAACTCGTAATCTAACAGAGCACTTTGATCATCGTTGAGTGACGTTACCTTGATGTTTAGCCAAGAGAGCACGATGACAAGTGCGACAAGGACGATGATCTGAACTTTTAAAGCTGTACCAAAAAGGTCTATGTAACGTCTGCTTGAGTACATTGTTGCAAAATCTCTCACTAAATCATTGAAAATACGCAATCAAATTGATTCTAGTATTGCTCGGAAGGTTTATCAATTTGTTGTTTTTACTGAATATATTGGCTGTCGAACGACAAAGAAACAGCAGTTGGTTGCTAATCCATCAATGAAACGTAACTGAAACAAAGAGTGCTGCATTTTTGAACTAATATCCCAGTCTTCTTCGAATTAGGCTCCTTTAAAGCAGAGGAGTCCTTTCAATCGAAGTAATAAACTAGGGTAAAAATAGATGCTGAAAAAGATATCATTGGTTTTTTTAACCGTTTTGTTTGCTGTTCTACTTGTCGCGAGTGGAGTAGCGAATTATTACTTACAAGATTGGAAATGGAAGAACATTCAAACCAGTAAGGATGCGACATCTGACATTGTTGTAAGTACTTTTTCCAAGAATTTAAATGCTACAGAAGTGCTCACGAAGCAATTTGCAGCGTTACTTCCTTATTATGGTGAGGATAAAGTGTTCGACCAGCAGCAAGCCTTAGCTGCTTTAGAAGAAGTACGACAAACTAATCAAGCCTTCATTGACGTTTACTTTGCTGACCTTAATGGAACACCATTTAGCGCACTATCTAGAGGTTGGGTTAAAGATTTTAACGTAATCAGCATGAAGCGCGACTGGTATCTGGCTATTGCTGAGAGAGGTTTTAGTAGTTATGTCTCTATGCCCTATATTAGTAACACTGGTAAGCGCGTTATGTCAGTTTCAGCACCGATAGTACGCGATCAAAAGTTGGTTGGTGTTTTGGGTATTGATGTTTCTCTATCTGACCTAATGCCAGACTTTAAGCTTGAGTACGCCATAACAACTAAACAGGGTGAAATTGTTTTGGCAGATCAAGGAACGGTTGATCTTGGGTGGGTCAACAAAAATATTTACACCGTAAGGCCTGACTTTAATCAGCTTAGTGATACGCCTTATTTCTATCACACGCCTGAAGAAGATATCCCATATACCGTTACCAAACAGGCGCTGAATGATACCTACGACCTATTTGTGTGGAGTAATCAGACTGGCACTGAGGCGATCCATAAAAACATGCTCTACGGTTTAGTCTTAATATTTGCCGTCATCAGCATATTGCTAATGATCGCTTTGTATTGGGTTGTTAAACGCTCTCTGGGTAACTTACCTAATATCGTTCATACCATTACCAATATGGCGGAGGGGCGCTTTGAACCTTTAGAGATGAGAAAAGCGAACAATGAACTCGATCATATTCAACAGTCGCTTATATCTCTTCAATCGAGTGTGTCCGGTATTGTTTCGAGTTCCTCAGATCAGATGCATTCGTTAGTTGCGAATCAGAGCAAAATTGAAACACTGGTTGACTCATCTGTAAAAAGTGCCGAAACCGGATTTACGGATGTGGAGCAAGTCGCGACAGCAACTAAGCAACTTTCAATTGCTGCGATGGAAGTATCTGAGAATGCAGCAAACGCAGATGAAATTGCACGCTCTACACTCAATGTAGTGAGCAGTGGTGCTGAACTTCTGTCACAAACAGATACCGTTCATCTGGAAGTGAATCAGGCTATGGATTCTGCTGCTGCGATAGTCAATGGTTTGCGTAACCATTGTGAAGAGATCAGCTCGGTTGTTGAAGTGATCAATTCTATCTCTGAGCAAACCAGTTTATTGGCTCTAAACGCGGCTATTGAAGCTGCAAGGGCAGGAGAGCACGGTCGCGGGTTTGCAGTTGTTGCAGATGAAGTACGTTCATTAGCGCAACGAACTCAGTCTTCAACTGTCGATATACAGGACATCATTACTAAGTTACAGGAACAATCACAATGTGCTGATCAATATATGACTTCAACGGTTGATCTCGTTGGTAAGTCGAGCAAGATGATGGGACAGTTATCGCAAGCGTTTGATGCGATTAAACATCAGGCAACACAAATATCAGACATGAACTCGATTGTTTCTGCTGCATCTGAAGAGCAGCGCTGTGTTACGGAAGATATCTCTTACAGAATTAATGGTATTAACGAGACGGTGAAACACAGCTCTGTGAGCTCACAGGAAGTAAAAAGCGAAAATACGGCGATCTCAGTTCAGGTGAACAATCTCAAAAACACCCTATCATTTTTTAATGTGAACTAGGTGGGAGCAATTTTTTACTACCGCACAAAAAAGCCCCTCCAGAAAGTGAGGGGCCAGTGAAATTCTTAGCTATCAGGCACTGCTTCAACTTCGAAAGAATGGTGAACAAACTTACGAAAACAAACGAGTTATAGATTTTCCTCTGTTTTACATGGCTTTAACCAGCCTTAAAAGCTTGGAACGTTCTGACTTTGCCAATACCGCGCTGTGCTGACCGGAAATGGCTCCTTGAATTGATAAAACTGCTTTATCACCGATTTCTGGGAATCGTTTTTTCAGCCTTACAAAAGATTGCAAAGCCCCGAGTCGCTTTAATGCTGTGACGCTATCTACACCTGACTTTTTCAGCATGATCTCCATGTTGTAAGTCATATTGGGTAAGTCTTTAATACGTTGCTCATTAAAGCTTACTCTGGAGTTCTGTTTACGTTGCTCAGCTCTGATTAAAGCGTTTTGAGCATGTTCCAAGACAAGCTCCGTGTTGGACTTGAAACTCTCATGCGTAAAGTACAGAGTATTTGTTATTGAACCAGATTTTTTATAAGTGAATCGTATTAGCGCTTCAGGCTCGAAGGTATGTTGTGATGCGTCGTCAAAGCGAAAGTAAATATGTTCTTTATGAACGAGAGCAAACATAATTTTGTCCTTAAACAGGCCGAATCCACCAAACATAGGTGTTGTTGTGATTTCTCCAATAGGGCGAAGCGTGTTAAGGGTGGAATCTAAATACATAAATAGTGCGGTGTTCTTCGTTAGTCGTACCACTAAACTAGATAAACACGCAGAATGTTGTGTTTTAAACGTGTATCGCTTTTATGAATGACGATAAAAAAGGCCCCAACCGAAGTTGGGGCTAACCGATCTACGAGAGAGTAGAGATTAAATGTTGGTTTATCCGTAAGGCGGATAGATGTCGCACCTATGCTATGCGACGTTCGCAGACTAATGCATCACCCTGCGAGATTTGTTTCACCCATGTTTCAGCGTTATTTTGGGGCTGGCAAATTCAAAAGCTCACTTAGGTTCTCATCAACTTGTTCAACAAAGTGATTGTCCAAACCGGCAAGCGCAAAATGCCCATAAGGTGTTTTAAGTTCTTTATAGGTACTGTTCGGCGTTATTGTCTGAAGTTTCTTCAGCTCTTTTGGTGGGAAAACGCCGTCAGTGTCGATTGACATAACGTAAGTGAGGGCGCGGATACCATGGAGTGTCTGTTCGAGAGATTTTCCCGGGAGTGTTACGTCATGACTCTGCCATTTATCAATCATAGAAAGGAGAACGTTAGGCTCCATTGATGTGAATGAGCGTCTTGTAGCGCCATCGAGAAAGCTGTCTACGCTTTGAAAGCCTAACTTTTTGTATAGCTGCTGGCCATAGAAGGATTTGCTAAATCCAAACACTGACCATAAATCAGCATGTCTACTCAAACCATCATTCACATTTCTATAGTCATCATATTCACCCTCGCTGAACGCAGGATCAGAGATGATCGCATCTTCTAGTATTTCAGAAATGAGTGAAGCCATTGCAGAGTTGGTTGCTGTACCCGCTATTGGAGCCGCTCTCTGAACCATGTCTGGGTAACGAACCGCCCATTCCCAAACTTGTTGTGCTCCCATTGAGCCACCCACGACTAAAGCGAGTTGTTTGATGCCAAATTTGTCAGACAATAGTTGATGCTGTGCCGACACGTCATCGCTAATGCTTAACTTGGGAAATGTATCGTCAGGCTGTGTTTTGGAGTTGTTAGGTGATGTCGATAAGCCGTTACCCAATTGATTGACCACAACGATAAAGTATTTATCTGGGTTTAACGCTTTGTCCGGCCCGATGTAAACATCATCCATTACCTTATTCGTTGCGCCGTACCAGGTCGTGACAAGTATCGCGTTGTCTTTATCTCTATTGAGACGACCGTGCGTTGTGTACGCAAGTTGTGCATCACGCAAAACCTGGTCACTTTCTAGCTCAAAATCTCCCAAAGAGTAGAACTGAACATTGCCATGATGTTTTTCTGAATAGAACTCGTTACTGAAAGCAACGTGCGAAGAGAAGAGACTCACCAATATGAGCAAGAGTTTTATACTTTTCATAGCCAACTTTATGTTATCTCTAGACGTGAGGAATACTGAATCTTAAACAGCCGAGGAATAAGTGTATGGCTTCATATTGGTTGATTAACAGTTAATCATTATGAATTAGACTTTAATTAGAAACTTTGGTGTGAAATTTAAGCGCATTAAAAAGGGCGCTGAATAGCGCCCTTAGAAAAATCATCAACTTACAACTACTTCTTACGGCAGTACTCAGCGATAACGTACATCGATTGACCGCCATTCGCCTTACCAGAAACAAGCTTAGGATCGTCGCCAATGCTGATTCCACGGATAACGGTACCTTGCTTGATGACTTGGTTGGTGCCACGTACTGGCAGGTCTTTGATTACCGTTACGTCGTCACCTTTTTTCAGTTCAACACCGTTGCAATCAAGTGGTTTGTCGTCCGCAGACATACCAATCATGGCCCAATTCATTTGTTCTTCTTCCATGTACATCATGTCTAGCGCATCTTGTGCCCAGCTTTCGCTGTTTAAGCGCGTTAACTGGCGCCATGCTGTGACTTGTACACCTGGAACTTGGCTCCACATGCTATCGTTCAAACAACGCCAGTGGTTGATGTCTTTAGGCTCGTCAATTTCACCAAGACATGTGTCGCAAACCATAATAGCGTGATCCACAGTCACATGGCTGTGTGGTGGAACGGCGTAGGCGGTTAGCTGAGATTCAGCACTGCACAATTCACACTTAGATTGGCAACGTTCTAGCATGGTCGCTTCTGAAGACATAATGGGCTCACATATAAATAGGTATTAAATCAAGGGCGCTATTATCCACTTTATCCATCGAAAATAAAGGGGTATTGGCCTTGGAGAGTACGAACAGCCTTGATTTAGCGGGTTATTCCCGCAATAGTTAGCTTATTGGTGTGACATTGTCACATGTTCGGTTCCTATTCTTTACCATTTTTATAACAATCGGCATAATGAGCGGCGTTTATATATCAATTTTGTAGGACTGACATTGGAACTGCTTTCTATCGATTTTTTGGGTAAGCCTTTGCGCCTTGAGGGCTCTTTGGCTGGTTGGCAGCAACTCTTCTGGGATAATCAATTAGTTTCCCAGCTTGATGCGGACTCTGAACGTGGTAAAGAGTCGTCGCATGAATTCAAACTTCTCAACGGTGAAGAAGAGCTGATATGCCGACTTGAAACATCACTCGATTGGCAACCTTTTTTAATTGAATATAAAGCGATACTCAATGAACAGTTAATTGCTCAAGGTAGCCGCGATACAAAAGATATAGAGCAGCAAACACCGTTTACGCCACCAGAGCCTGAGAAAAGGTTTAGCCTGATTGGTTTGTTGTCACTTGGCATGAAAGCTTTCAAAAGTGCAAAGCTGATTAAAGTCGTTCTGGCATCCGCGAGTCTGGCTGCATATTCGTGGCTGTTTTCCTTTCAATTTGCATTGGCATTGATTGCTTGTTTGGTATTCCATGAGTATGGCCACGTTAAGGCGATGAAGTACTTTGGTATGAAAACCAAAGGCATTTACTTAGTGCCTTTTCTTGGAGGATTGGCGTTAAGCGATGAAAAGATCAATACGCGCTGGCAGGATGTCGTCATCTCCATCATGGGCCCGATGTTTGGTTTTGTATTGTCACTCATTCTGGTTGTCCTTTATTGGATAACGGGTGAAATGTTCTTTGCGGGCTTGGCGGTTTTTAATGCCTTCCTCAATTTATTTAACCTTTTGCCAATCCTGCCTCTTGACGGAGGCCATGTTCTCAAAAGCATCAGCTTCTCTATGAACAGCCTGATGGGAATTGTGCTATGTACAGCGGCTGCGCTTGGTGGCGTTGTGTTGAGTTACTCATTGGGATTAACGCTGTTTGGCTTCTTGCTTATTATGGGCACATTAGAAATTGTCATCGAATGGCGAGGGAGGCACCACAGTCATCTATTACCGCTAGATAGGTATGGTCAGGTTGTCGCCGCCGTTTGGTACGTTGCGTTAGTGGCAGGCCTGATTGGTATCATTTGGTATTTCGCCGGGACAGGCGATCAGCTTTTACAGCTGCCACTTATGATATTGGGGACTTAGAACAAATTGGGGAGCATTTCGCTCCCCAATGTATTTACGAACAGTTTGGTTTCTTCACATTGTAGTTTGGCAACGTCTTTATCTTGGCTGATAAATCGCTTATGCGAGTGCCGTGCGAAGGGTGGGTGGAAAGCAACTCTGGCGGCTGACTTCCACCTGAAGCTTTAGCCATGTTTTGCCACAAGCTAATACTCTCGTTCGGATCAAAACCGGCTTTTGCCATGATTTCTAAACCAACAATATCTGCTTCAGACTCCTGAGTTCGTCCGTAAGGCAATAACACCCCGTATTGCACGCCAAGCCCCAAAGCGGCCATGGTTGCATTTTGATACTGAGCGTACTCTGAAGAACCTAATGCGGCTCCAGTAATCTGCAAGCCAGCATTAGCTAACTGAGATTGTGAAAGCCTTTCGTTACTGTGATCAGCGAGCACATGCGCGATTTCATGACCAATGACAGTTGCCAGTTGATCTTCATTCTTCGCGACTTTGAGCAGCCCAGTATAAACGCCGATTTTTCCTCCAGGTAGTGCGAAAGCATTGACTTGGTCACTATCAAAAACCACAACTTCCCAATCTTTAAACTCAGGTTGTTGAGGAACTTGCTGCGTGACGGCTTTCGCGACACACTGGACATATGCGTTTATCTTTTTGTCTTTGTTTATTTTTTGCTGTTGCTTCATTTGTTCAAAAGACTGGGCGCCGAGCGCACTCATGTCTTGATCGGAAAAAAGCAGCAATTGATTTCGTCCTGTTGGCGATGAGGTGCAGGCCGCTAATCCTACAACGGTAGCTAAGGCGGTGTATTTCAACCAGTTATGCATGGAACGCTCCGTTTCACTCTTATTATTTTGCTAATCATACCATTAGGTTACAATGCTTTGTAACGAATCATCACGAGTACTTATATGACTATCTGGAAACGACCTATTGACCTTGATCGTCTGAATGCGACATCTGAAAATACTTTGATAGATCACTTAAAGATCATTTATAGCAAAGTTGGCGAAGATTTCATTGAAGCCACAATGCCAGTCTGTCATTTCACCCACCAGCCGTTGGGAATGCTACATGGCGGTGCTTCAGTAGTGTTGGCTGAAACCTTAGGTTCTGTTGCGGCAAACTTTTGTGTTGACGATGATGCCTATTGCGTCGGGCTGGATATTAATGCCAACCACATTCGCTCAATGCGAGAGGGCCAGGTCATAGGCCGAGCAGAGCCGATTCATCTCGGTATCTCTACGCAAGTATGGCAAATCAATATTACTGATGAGCGAGAAAGATTAGTGTGTACCAGTCGTCTTACCATCGCAGTAAAGAAGAAACGCAACGCTAAACAATCTCTTAAGGCTAACCAATAATGGTTGTTGAATTTAAAAGCGGAAAAATCATCGTCACGGCTCATGAAATTGTGGTGAAAGTAGCTACAGAACACGTGTTCACATTGCAGGCTCAATTGGATGCAATTCAACTCATCGGTCGAGGTGCTAACGTTATTGCTGCCAATGGCTCTGAGACCAAATGGTCTATCAAGCTTGATAACGAACAACAACTGTTCAAAATCGCAAATGAAATCGGGATCGATATTCAATAACCCTAAAACGTACTTGCTTCTTCGATGTAAATAAGGAAACTTACTCTGGTCATGTTTATTTGAGATTTCCTCTTTATGAGTAGCCCCAGACTTCGTGTTCAATTTGAAACCTTATTTGAACACTACAATGGCAAAGATTGTGGTGTTCAACTTGAAGAAATTACCGAGATTCTGTTTTGTACTCGACGTAACGCACGTATCGTACTCAACAAAATGGAAGAGGAAGGGTGGATCGAATGGCATCCTTCTCCGGGGCGAGGGAAGCTTTCTCAGCTGAACTTCAAACGCAGCCGTACTGATGTCAGCGAAAACCTCGCTAGGCGGTATCTTGAAGAAGGTAAAATTGGCCAAGCGCTTAAAGTACTAGACCAAGACTCTGCGAAACTTGCGCAAGTGGTTGAAAGTTATTTGGGCGTGCAGCAGCTGGAAGGGCAACAAGTCTTACGATTGCCATACTACCGCCCACTATCCATGCTCAATCCTGAAAAGCCAGTTCGTCGTTCAGAGCAGCATATTGCTCGTCAAATTTTTAGTGGGCTGACTCGTCTCGATGACAGTGAGAAGCTCTGCCCTGATCTTGCCCACACATGGGAAATGCTCTCTCCTCAGCATTGGCGGTTCTATCTCAGACCGAATGTCCGTTTTCACAACGGCGACCTCCTAACAACGGACATGGTTGTTAACTCATTACTTGCACTAAAGAGCAAAAACCTATACTCGCATATAGAGGACGTGGTTAGCCCAGGCCGTTGCGTTGTCGATGTGATGCTTAGAAAAAATAACTACCACTTACCGCTGTTATTGTCCGAATCTGACGCTAAAGTACTATTACCAGAGAATTCCAGAGCGGATGATTACGACATAAACCCTGTTGGAACAGGGCCTTACAAAGTGATTCAAAATGATGACAAAAGGCTTGTTTTACAAGCTTTTGATGGCTATTTCGGTTTCAGACCTTTGATGGACCGTGTAGAAGTCTGGGTAATTGATGATATTCATTCATCAATGGTATTTCCGAGCATGACGAATCCAATTAAACCTGAAACCGGCACCTACACTGATGAAGTTGAGCTTGACCCGGGTTGTACCTATTTGTTGCTCAACCGTAGTAGTGGGTTAGCGAAATCTGACGAATGGGCGAATTACTTCAGCCACCGCCTTGGATCCCTGAATTTATATCAGGAACTTCCTCAAGAAAAGATAGTGGAATTAGGTGTGTTACCTGCCCATGGGCTTAAGCCAGGTTGGTATCACCATACTAGGCAAGGGCACTATACGTCGCCGCCTTCCTACCGAAAAGTAACGATCGCATACCACGGACAACACCCAATGTTTCCAACATTGGTAAAGTGTATTGAGTCGTTATTGAAGCAAGATAACCTAGAAGTTGAGCTTATTAAGTATGACATCACTCTACCAGATATTGATGATGTTGATATTTGGGTCAAACCGATGGGTATTGCTAACAATCGCGAAGATGGCTTAGCTGGCTGGCTACTTAACTATAGCGATATTGAGCAGTTGAGTAAGCCTGAAGACTTTAAATATTGGTCTAGCCTTGTTGAGGTTTGGCAAGCAGAAGAAAATAGCGTTTTCCCAGCAAAAGACTTAGGAAAATCTCTTGTAGAAAAAATGCAGATCATTCCTATGTTTCATTGTTGGTTGGGAATCAGTAAAGACCAATGTGGCTCGCTGCAAAACGCAAAATGTAATGCGCTCGGTTGGTTTGATTTTAGTCAGGTTTGGCTGAAACCAGAGAAGCTAAGCGAAGATTCAGAGATGTTACATGGCAAAGCCGAATAAGAAGCAACCCAGTAAAACCGTCGATATCTATTGCTCCAAGTGCAAATCTCAGCTCTTCAAATACCGAAAGGGTGGTAAAGGGGCACTGGTGAAGTGTTTTAAAGAGCGTATTGTCGAAGATTACACAAAACTGGCGTGCCATTGCCCTGAATGTGGTCGTGAGTTTGCGAGAGAAGCATTGATTAGAGGTGCTCCCGCATACAAAATTATTGGCGGAAAAGTCACTATGAAGTAGGGCTGATTTAGCATAATCTTTTAACAAAATTAACAGTAATATTGACTGGGAATTCTGTTGAAAATGAGGCTAGGCGCACCGATTTTGATCTTAGTCGATAAAAATCGTAAAAATATCGTTAAGAGCTATCATTGAATTTTAAAAGTGTTAGAATGTCGCTGTTCAAAAATTAGTCCAGTCTATCAACTTTGCAAACAATAGGGGTTATCAATGGAGCTAGGTCTCATCATCGCTTTCATCGTCACGTCAGCTGTAATGGTTAAGAAAGAGATGACAAGCTCAAAATAATTACCGTTTCATTCATAACATTTTTGTTATCTTTTTTTGAATGAACTATGAAAGCTCCCAGATTCGGGGGCTTTTTTGTTTTTTGCGTTTAACTATCTGTAGTTTGAAAGTAAAAAAAGCCAGCATAAAGCTGGCTTTGAATTATAGACAGTGTGTTGGATTTATCAGAATTCGTACTTAGCAGTGATTGCCCAGTTGCGACCTGCTTGAGTGTCATCCGCATGCAGCGCACCTTCGCCTCTAACGTCGCTCCATTTCCAATATTCTTTATCAGTAATATTGAAAAGACCAGCTCTTAGCGTGAGATCTTGAATAGGGCGGTAGTATGCAGTTAGGTCAATAACGGTTGCGCTAGGCGTACCAACTTCATCAGGAGTACGAGTACTGCTATCAGGATCAACATTAATATCAGATAGCTTTTTCTCTGCGTAGTAGTTCATTGCAATACTTGTACCCCATGTCTGGCTAGGTGCATCGTAATCCAATGACGCGACAGCATTCCACGGATTTACTGAATTAAGCGGCTTGTTCTCACCATCTTCACCTTCAGTGTAGCTAGCGGCAAAGTTAGTAGAGATGCCCTTAGGTAGTTCGAACACTTCACTGATAGCAATACGGCTTGAGAACTCAATACCTTTAATTGTCGCTTTACCAACGTTTTGGTGCTGATACTCAGATGAGCCAGAGCCAATGTCTACGACGTCAATGAAGTTCTTGTAATCACTATAGAAAACCGCAATTTCTGAACGAGAGAAGTCGTTTGTATAACGGTAACCTGTTTCGTACGTAATACTTTCTTCTGCTTCTAGGTTAGGATTTGGTACGTTTGTGTAACCATGACCTGGCATTGAGTAATACAACTCTTCAAACGTAGGGGCTCTATGACCCTGGCTTACTTGAGCAAAGACTTTAGATTCGTCATCTAAAGAATAAACTGTTCCTAGACGCGCAGTAAGCGCTGAACTTGTGTTTGTCTCGTAAGTTTGTCCTGAAGGTATACCTTCAGTGGAGCTATCAGGCTTAGTTTCAAATCTGTCCCAACGTAAACCAGGGGTTACAACTAACTTATCTTCAAGGAGTGAAATCTGATCTTGAACGAACAATCCAATTCTAGTTTCGGTTGCATCGGGTTGATAAAAGTATACCGATGTTTGGTCATTGTTAGAGCGGTCGATGATTTTGTTGTAGTTGGTAATATCTTTATTGGTATAAGCCAAGCCGTACGTAAAGAAGTGCTCGGAAGATTCAAGTGATAGGTATTTATTTACCTGTAAATCTGCTTGAATACCTTTATCTTCGTAAGAATAATCTTTTATTTCATTTACAGCACTACCAAACGAGGTTCCAACACGGTCAGTAACATTGTTTTGTTCGTGAGATAGCCACGTAACCTGCGATGTTACCGAGTCGGCAAGCTTCGTGCTGCCTTCCCAAATATGTTTAAGGCTTAAGCGTGAACGTTCGGTAGTATCATCACTGTTGAATGTAGGGAATGACGAATGTTGGATGTCACCTTTACTATTCTCGTTAATGAACTCACCAGTAAACTCAATTCTGTTGGCGGTATCAATTTGATACTGAACCTTAGCCAAAACATTGTCGGCTTTAGAGTCTAAGTCTTTTGGTGAGTAATCCTGATAGTCACCATTAGCAAAATTGTCTGTCAAGCCTGCATCGTTGCGAGTATATGCGACGAGTGTTTCTAAATCACCACTACGATTAGCCAGGACAACATTTTCAGTGAAAGAATCATTACGAGAGGCAAAGCCTAATTTTACTTGCCCTCCAAACCCATCTCCTTCAACCAGGAAATCACTTGGATCCTTAGTTTGGAAAGCAACAATACCGCCAATACCATCTGAGCCGTATAAGCTTGAAGCTGACCCTTTAACGATTTCAACCGCTTTAATCATATCGGTGTCTAACGCAATACGACCTGAAGAGATGAATGTATAAGATTGGTCATAAAGGTACGGTTGGGCTACACCATCGACTAAAATATTAACTCGGTTACCTTCCATACCTCGAATGTTTATCTGCTGAATACCCATTCGTCCATCAGAAATGACGTCAACACCCGGTGTGTATTTCAGTACGTCATCAACGTTAGAAGCTAGATTTTTGTCAATTTGCTTATCTGTAACAACAGATACCGATCCAGCAACATCTTCAAGTTGCTGTTCTGTACGTGAAGCGGATACCACTACTTCATCAAATAGTGCATACTCTTCAGCATGCACACTCGGCGCTAGGGCGAGTACAATAGAAGCTGACAATAATGATTTTTTATACATTGTTGTAATTACCTTTAAATCCATAATTAGGCTTATGTTTGAACGCAAAGAACTCTATAGGATCTAAATGATAATTACTATCGTTCGTATTATTGAGAATTGATGGCTTTTTTACCGATCTGCGTTTTAATTAGAGAAAAATCTTTAAAATACAAACGGATGAACATTCTGTTAACAATTGTAAAGGTTCAACTTACGTATCGATGATGTGATTTAAATCACGTTATTCATCGTATGTATTAATAGGAAGAATAATATTGCAAAGTCCAATAACACTAGAGGCGATGCATATCCTTGATGCGATAGATCGCAGAGGAAGTTTCGCGGCAGCCGCTAATGAGCTCGATCGGGCGCCATCGTCATTGAGCTATCAGATTCAAAAGCTTGAGCAAGATCTCGATATCATGATCTTTGACCGCTCTGGTCATAAAGCCACTTTTACAGAAGCAGGAAAACTGATTCTTGAAAGAGGGCGAGCCATTTTGTCAGCGACGGAAAAGCTGGTTAATGATGCTAGCGTTCTCGCTAATGGTTGGGAGCTCGATATCACACTCGCTTTCGATGGTATTGTGCCTGTTCAGAACTTTTTCCCTATGGTTGATGCTTTAGGGAATGTCAGCTCAACACGGATTCGACTACAAGAAGAAATCCTAGCCGGTTGTTGGGAATCACTCGATGAAGGTAGGGCAGATCTATTGGTTTGCCCGAAACCGGAAACGCTATCGCTTGATGTCAAAGCAGAATCGATTGGTTCAATGAAAATGATTTGGGTCGCGGCGCCAAACCATTACGTCCATAAGCGAAATGGGCCGTTTGACGAAGAGGCCAGAGCGAAGTATCGAGTCATCGCAATTGCCGATACGGCGAGAGAGCAGCCAGCAATTAGTGTAAATATCCTCCAGAGACAACCGAGACTGACTGTAACGAATTTGTCGGCTAAGGTTGATGCCCTGCAGTCAGGTTTGGGAATCGGAACACTACCGAAATCGGTGGCTCAAGGGTTAATTGAGAAAGGAGCGTTAGCACACATCTCAGATACTGAAGAATTTGATATAGACATTATTCTTGCTTGGAAACGCAATCAAATGGGTGAAGCAAAGTCTTGGTGTATCAAATACTTAAAGAAAAATTGGCCACTTAAAGAGTGATCCTGTTGAAGCTGGTGGATCATCCACGATCCACCGGCTCATTTAATGGTAAAACCATGTCAGCAACGCCATCCTCGAACTGCACATCCAGCTTAAAACCGAGCTTCTGAGCCAGCATCAACATTCCTCTGTTGGTTGGCATAGTCATTCCCGATATTTGCTTCGTTCCTTTGTGTCGGCAATAGGCAATGATTTTGTTCATCAAAATTTTTCCCAGCCCTTTCCCTTTCAAG
The DNA here is from genome assembly GCF_013113835.1 of Vibrio sp. RE88. GTDB lineage: Bacteria > Pseudomonadota > Gammaproteobacteria > Enterobacterales > Vibrionaceae > Vibrio. The sequence goes on from NZ_VTYQ01000002.1 coordinate 457,749, forward strand.
TCCGAGCGAATCAATATTGCGAATTCAGCATCCGTATTTTCTGGGTTAATCAATGCGCGCGATACACCGATGATTTTAGGTTCTGAATCATAGTTAGCCACCGCAACAAACGCCATTTCACGGTCGTAATCGATTTGTGTCAGATTTGCCAAAGCCTCATGATTAAACTCTCCAACATCGCTAAAGAATCGTTTGTATAAGTCTTCTTTAGAGACATTGTTGATGAAGTCTGCATGACCGGGCTCATCTTCGGGAAGAATAGGGCGCATTAAGATCGTGTCGCCATCTCTCAATTCTATCTTTTCTTCATACTCAACAGGGTAAGGACGAATGGCTAAGCGTTTCTGGGCATCACCTTGGTATTCTTTGAGTACTAAATCTGCGTCTAGGATCGTAAAACTATCTCCAACCGCTAGTACTGGATGAATATCCAGTTCATGTACTTGAGGGCAATCTACCACCATCTGGGAGATTCGAACTAATAATTCAGAGAGTCCTTGAATATCCATTGGAATAGGCAGTTTCTGCGGGCGTATCTTGCCACTCTTAATAGCTCTAACAATCAAATAGCGTGCGAGCGTCATGTTAAGTGGGGGCAACGCTGAAGCTGCGTCAATGGACTCATCCCATTCCGAGCCACCTTGCCCAATCAAAATGACGGGGCCAAATGTTTCATCGGTTTTAACCTTGATTCGAATTTCTTCGCCGCCGGCAAGTTTCGCCATGCCCTGTACTAACAAGCCGTGTATATTAGCTGAAGGGTAAGAGAGCTTAGTCCTATCGAGTATAGCTTGAGAAGCACTCGCGACCTCTTGGCTGTTACGTAGATTTAGCATTACACCTTGCACATCTGACTTATGAGCAATGTCAGGGGAGCGTAGCTTAACGGCAACGGGGTATCCGATTTGCTCAGCAACATGAACCGCTTCACTAGCGTCGGAAGCTATCCATGTCGGTAGGACATTAAAATCAAAATGCTTAAGAAAGTGGCCAATTTGGTGGGTATCCAAAGATACTGTGTTTTTGTCCAGTAACTTTTCATCTATCCACTTTTTAGCTTCGTTTAACTCACCAACGTGCACCGGTTCTGCGGTTGTTGGTGTTTCCATCAGCTGTTTTTGATTTCGTCTGTATTCCACCAAGTGCATGAATGCAACAACTGCGCTTTCTGGTGTTCGATATGTTGGAATGCCAGCTTGAGTAAATATCTGACGAGCAGGTCTTGCGGTGAGTTCACCTGACCAATTGGTAAGAACATTAAACCGCTTATGTCTAGGGTGCGCTTTAATTGCTTCCACAATCGCTATGGCCGTTTGCTCAGAATGAGCGATAGCTGACGGGCTATGCATAATCAAGATCGCATCAGCACAATCGCTATCCATTAGAACATTCAACGTATCGATGTACCTTTGATGCCCGGCATCACCTACCAGATCGATAGGATTGTTATAACTCCAACTCGAAGGGAGCACATTACTCAATTTGTCCACGACGTCATCGGGCAGCGCCGCTAATTTTCCGCCACGGACTAACAATGTATCGACCGCCATGATTGCAGGACCACCGCCATTAGTAATGATCGCTAAACGTTCACCCCGAAGCGGAACTGAGTGGGTGAGTGTTTCTACTGCAGCAAACAACTCATGGGAATTGTTTACTCTTAGCATGCCAGTACGGCGAATCGCGGAGTCATAGATAATGTCGAGCGTATCGTCACCGCCGGTATGTGCTTGAGCGGCCAATCTCCCTGCGGAGGTTTTTCCGCCTTTTAACACTAGAATTCGGCGATTTCGTGAGGCGGCACGTGCTGCAGACATGAACCGTCTTGCGTCCTTAATAGTATCTACGTAGAGCAATATAGCTTCAGTGTGGGAGTCAGTGCTCAGATAATCGAGTAAGTCCGCGAAGTCGATATCGGAAGCGTTACCAAAAGAGATAAAAGCTGAAAAGCCAATGTTTTTGTCGTTCGCCCAATCTAAGATCGTCGTGCACATAGCTGCCGATTGAGAGATGAAGGCTATTTTTCCTTGCTGTGCCGTTACTGGTGAGAAAGATGCGTTAAAGTTGAGCCAGGGGAGAATAATGCCAAGGCTATTTGGACCCAATATCCGAATACCTGACTGCTGAGCGATAGTAAGGCAGGCATCTTGAATACTGTTGCCTTCATCGGTCGCCAAGTGCATATCCGCTGATAATACGATAACCGTTTTAACTCTTTTTTCCGCGAGTTGTTTGAAGAGTTCTAAATTCCGGCTCGCGTTGGTACATAGAATAGCGACATCGGGCGTAATAGGAAGAGACGCGATATCTTTATAAGCAAGAACGCCACACACTGAACTATAACGTGGGGTGACGGGCATAATCGCACCTTCGAATCCGCCTTGAAGAAGATTCTTCATAACGATATTGCCTGCTCGCATCGCTCTGGTCGAAGCTCCAACAACAGCGACTGACTTTGGTTTAAGCAAGTGGCTTAGACTATTCATTTCTGCACTCCGACATTCAGCGTTTAAGCTAATATTAACCAAGCACTTAAACGAATTCAGAGATAATTAGGTGTTGTTTTAATCAGATCACCTGACGTGACTCCGACTTTGTGCCATGTGTCACAGTGTATTGATATATAATTAGAATGTTGGGTTGATTCTAATCCTATCTAACGGCATGATTTACAGTAATTTCTACAAAAGGCATTTGAAGAATTCATGAAAAAAATCGCAATAGTTGGCTTATCAGTGGTGCTTTCAGCGTGTGTGTCGAGTGATTACGTAACTGACGTATCCTCTGAAAGCTATCGTGAGGATTACAAAACAGCGGCAGTAGAAAAGCCGATTGTTTCAGAGCAAGGCGTTACCAACGGCGTCACGGAAGAAGCGGTTAAGACTGTAAGGCCGATGGCTGAGAAGCAAATGACTAACATGCAACCTCAGAAGAAGGCTAAGCCAGCAGTCGCGATTATCCCTCCAACAGCAAAACAAAAAGCGATGAACCCACGTTATGGTTTCACGATTCAGGTTGTTGCGGTTGGCAGCCAAACCAAAGTGGATCAGTTTGCACGTAAACTACCACGTGATGGCGAACCAGTGTGGGAAAACTATAAAGTCGTCAACGGCACAAAGTGGTACACAGTCCTTTACGGTGACTACGCTACTCGCGCTGATGCGAAGAAAGCCATTTCTAAACTGCCTGGTGAACTGCAGGATATGAAACCTTTCGTTAAGAGTATTGATACGATTAAGAACTCCGAGTTCCCAACACTAAATAAACTTAACTAATTTCATAAAAAGGGGCATCAGCCCCTTTTTTAATGCGTATTAATCAATCAAACAAACTGTCAGAACGGTCATAATTCGGTTAAATCAATGAATCCTTGCCGAGTTTTTATTATGATTAACTCTACTAATCCCTCTGTTATTTCACGGAAAGATCCTTAATGGCGAATACAACAATTTTACTACTTTGTGGCGGCGGTTCGGCTGAGCATGAAGTGTCGCTCGTTTCAGCAGATTTCGTACAATCCCAACTTGAGCTAACACCTGACTTTGAGGTGATTCGAGTAGAAATGAAACCTGAAGGTTGGTATCAAGGAGAGCAGCTGGTTTATCTCGATACAAATGCTGGAACCTTGAACTCTGAAGTAAACGCAACAAAATTGGATTTTGTTGTGCCATGTATTCATGGCTTTCCGGGGGAAACAGGTGATATCCAATCGATGCTTGAACTTACTGGCATTCCTTATTTAGGTTGTGGTCCTGAAGCAAGTACGAATAGCTTTAACAAAATTACGTCGAAACTCTGGTACGACGCACTTTCCATTCCAAATACGCCTTATATCTTTTTGTCTGAGAACAATAAGCAGGCATATGATCAAAGCTTAGCGGCGTTCGAGCAGTGGGAAAGTGTATTTGTTAAAGCGGCTAGACAAGGTTCTTCCGTTGGCTGCTATAAAGTGACAGAGAAAGATCAGCTGCAAAAAGCAATCAATGATGCGTTTGGATACTCGGATCAAGTCTTAGTCGAAAAAGCAGTAAAGCCTCGCGAGTTAGAAGTGGCGGCGTATGAATACAAAGGTCAATTGCATGTAACTCCACCGGGAGAAATTAAAGCGCCGGAAGACACGTTCTATTCATACGAAGAGAAATACAGTGCAGATAGTCATTCAACAACAGATGTTGAAGCGACAGATCTGACTGACGATCAACGGCTCATTATCCAACAGGCTTCTGAAAAAGTGTTCAAACAAATGAGGCTGCGTCACTTGTCTCGAATTGATTTCTTTTTAACTCCAGAAGGAAATGTGTACTTGAATGAAGTGAACACTTTCCCAGGAATGACACCAATTTCGATGTTCCCGAAAATGGTTGAACATAGTGGGCTAAAGTTCTCTGAATTTCTTGCTGATTGCGTCAAGAGTTCACTTTAGTCCCACGGCTTAAAGCGTTTAAAGACCATCATTTCAGCTTCTGCGATGACCTTATTTCCCAAATACTGATAAGGCATCGCAGGGCTAAGCCATCGACCATAATGCTGAATATCAATGGTTTTCACTCCCTTACGAGACAACTCTTTTACTGCGCCAACTCTTAGCGATTGACCAGAAAACTTAACGTTTAGTTTTAGTTTGTCGCTCGCAGCACGCAAAATTCTATAAATGGAAGAATCATTCAATGGCTCAACACCAATATTCCCATGCTTATCTATCGCACTGAATAAGTAAGGATTTTGAGTGGGGAGTTTGCTTAGCCATCGCAATAAATACTTTTGGCCATGCTGGGAAAGCGGGTAGCTAGAGGTGCCAATGTGGATTATAAAACCATCATTATTTTTCTCAATGTCAGCTGGTGACATCTTTTTAAGCTCGCTACGTTTTAGCATACATTCGAACATAAGATGATAAATAGCTAGATCCCGAACCACTTTTAGAGAGGGATTATTATCGAGTTTTTCGGTCAACGCTTCGAGATGCTTACGTTCAAATGGGACAGTGGGATGCGCGTCACCAGACTTTTCGATTCTTAATGCAGCTAGAGATTGTTGGACGGAAGAGTGGGCTGTAGGGTCACTCATTCCTAACACTCTGTGCACAAGTGATATGGTTACAGTGTAACGTCTTAAGGTGGAATATTTTCTCTGCCTTGACTCCCTTTCTAGAAACAAGCGAACAGCAGCAGTAGAAGCGGGCAGAGCAGTAACGGATTTCTTCTGGCAGTACTCTAAGAAAAGATTCCAGTCTTTTGTTAATGCTAACAAAGAGTTATTTGAGTACTGACCGTCTGTCAGCGAATTCACCGTGTCTATGCTCACACATTGAGTAAACTGTTGAATGAATCGATTTCTTGTATCTAAATCTGTGATTGCTCTAATGTTTTTTTTCATTGAAGCGCACTATAACGATATTATCCTTATTCAATATACTTGATTAAGGGCGATATACAATTATTATTAAATTAACTGATTAATAGAATAAAAAATACTATGGCTGCTGCGACATATCGAGGGTTCACCCTCAAAACTGCTGGAAGTTCTACCGACGTATGGCAAGTTCAGATTAAAAATCACGTTTTGTCTGGAAGTATGCCTGCAGTAAAAAAGAGCATTGATTGGTTTTGTGATACTGCCACTATTATAGACCCGAAAGAGTTTGGTTCTTTGGGCAATAAAAAGCAGGCAGAAGGCGCTCCATCTCAAGAAAACTTTCATGGCTACACCATTAAAAATGATACCGGCGAAGTTAACACTTGGTATTGTTTCTTCAATGGCAAGTTAATTAAAGGAGGAAAGCTTGCCATACAGAAGCATATAGAGGCATACTTGCTGGCCAAGCAAAAAGCCGAACAGAAGAAGTAGTTATCCATGAGTCTCGTTTATTCCACAGAAGTTGGCCGTATTAAACCTGAAGAAGAAAAAGCCCAAAGACCTAAAGGTGATGGGATCGTGCGTATCCAACGCCAAACTAAAGGAAGAAAAGGCAAAGGTGTTTGTATCGTTTCTGGGTTAGATCTTGATGATGCGCCACTGAAATTACTTGCCGCTGAGCTAAAAAAGGTTTGTGGATGTGGTGGCTCAGTGAAAGATGGCAATATAGAAATACAAGGCGACGCTCGAGATAAAATTAAAGCGCACCTCGAAAAGAAAGGACTTACCGTTAAATTAGCCGGAGGTTGATCTAATAACAGTTAGGATAATCTTTGATTAAACTAACTGATTATTAGGTATTTTATGGTAAATCTAATTATGTTGAATTTGAGAAATACCAGATAAAAGAAGAGAGCGCTCAATCAGGCGCTTTCTATTTGGCGTGTTATATTTAACATAACACACATAATGCGTACTAATAACTTAGGCATTATGTACGTTATAGAGCTAGATATTTGGCTTCATCGCCAAAAAATCTCACCTATTCAGTAGCTATGATTTATTGTCTAAAACTAGTATGAAGCAATGCACTTATGAGAGAATGCGTTCTGGTTTTTAAGTTGTATCTAATGGTTCCTCTGTGAAAAAGCTCCTCACTATATTCGTTACGCTTCTTTTTGTTGGCTGTAGCAACACTCCTCAACCAAAACCAAATTTCATTGAGAATGTTGAGTATGAGCATGTGATTGGTGAGCCAAACGCTGAAGGAAAAAAGATAAGCTTTACCTATACGCGTAAAGATGAAGTCGATAGAAAAATTGTACTGAACGTTGATGCTGAGCCAATAGAAATGAGGTTTCGCCTTTGCGAGCATAACGGTGAATATGAAAACCTCAGTCAAAGCGTTATTAATGAGATCAATCAACAGACAGTTGATTGCAACTCTTGGTTCAAACTAGTTCCATTGGAAAATGGAAAGTACTCAATTTCTTATGAGCTGAACTTGTTATTGGGTTTTCAAGTGGAGAGCGTTAATAGCCACTTTATTTACGTGCCGATAAGAAAGAAACTTGCTCAATACCGCGCTATCTATAATCCCAGCTCTGTTATGAGCCCTTTAAAGCGATACGAAAATGAAGCTATCGTAGAATCTACAACGGTCGAAATGAAGTTATAGATTCTGGGATCATTGGAGATCTTATTTGATCTGGTTAATTTGGCTCAAGAGTGAGTTCCATTGGAATGTCGACCATGCCGCCACGGCTTCTTACACCATTAATACGTTTGAAGCCAAAGCTTAGATAAACATGTTCGGCATTAACTGCGGAGTTAACGGTAAAAGATGTAACTTCGACTCTTGTTTTTACATCTGACATAGCGGTTTCCCATAGTTTTCGTGATAGCCCCTGCCCTTGGTGAGCATCAGAGACAAACAAATGGTAGAGATGTGTTTCTTCACGCATGCCAATCACTCCGACAATCGTCCCATCACTTTTTTCAGCGATGTGATATCGATAACCGCTTTCTTGGTATTCACGGATCTTCTCTGGTGCCATCGAATCCAACAGTACAACTCGAACTGACTCTTCGCATGTTGGGCAAACATATTTGTCCGTAAGTGGCGTAATAAGCTCACTAATTGATTTAGAGTATTCCACTCCCGCTTTCTTAATGTAGATAGCCAAAACTTTACCTTCGAAATTTGAAATCTAATCGGAACCATCAAATCAACAATTGAAAGAGATTACAACTCTCCATTAAACATATCTGAGCAACAATATGTGACATTGTCACAACACTAGATATTGAATGTCCCTTGGTTGATTAAGGCAACCTAAAAGCTTACTAGCTACGAACACTGTTACTTTCAGAGTACAAATGGTAGCTCTGCAATGCTTGATCGTTAACTTTCACATATCTAATTCACTATTCACTCCCTTGTGACAGTATCACCAAACAAAATAATATCTGGCGTCATAGTGAGCGCTTACAGACACACTGCAACGTCCTGTAATATAATTACATTCAGCTTTTAAGGCTTTATTTGGCAAGGATATAACTCTGTCATAAGTGGTTGTATATCAAGGGTAATGTTTGATTTTCTACTCTTTTGTTTTGTTTGTGGCTGGCTTGCGTTCTTATTTTTTATTGAGAATTAAGTGGTGCGTTTAGGCGAAATATTTGCTTCAGACATAAAAAAAGAGAGCAGTCTCCTGCTCTCTTATTCTCGATTCATTTTCATTAGTCGTTCTGGGAGGTTTTCTTCCTGATTTCCTCTGCGACGATTTTAATGGCTTCCGCGGTGCTTATTCCCTGCGCCATCAGTTCTTGGATTTTTTCGACGGCTTTCTGTTGTTCCTCATGAGAAAGAGGCGGAAAATCATCTAGCATAAAAAAGGCTCCTAACAAAAACTAGGAGCCGACTATATTACGATTCAATGCGTATCGCCAGAGCTTCTAGTAACTTCCCAAGAAGTTTATATAAGCGCCCATTGAATTCTCGTTGGTATAACTTGCGCCAATATCCATCTGGAAAAGGTTTAACGGTGATAAGCCAATACCTGCAGTGATGGTGTCGTCTAGATTGTCATAGGCGAGATTACGTCGCCACCCTGCCCTTAACTTAAGTTGACGCATAATATCGATTTCGCCACCGACTCTGACATATTGAGTGTTGTCATTGAAGTTCGTGTAGCGTTCGTCTTCATTGATATCGTAATCGACACTTAATGTCGCGTAGTCGGCGACTAAGCCGACACCAACGGTATACTGAGGTCTCATCTGGTAAGCATATGAGTTAGTAATAGTTCTTCTCTCAGTATAACCAGCATTAGATGCAGCTTGAGATGTTACCGTGGTAGATAATGTCTGGGTTTCAATATCTCTACTAACTAGATTCATTGCGGCTACTCCAACTCTAAATGGCCCTCTGAACCATAATAAGCCCGCATCCATGTTAAACATGGTTTCACCTGTACCATTATCACGGACATCCTTAATGTCGTAATTGTTTAGGTTTGCACTGTAGACATAGGTGTAGATACGCTGAATTTTGGGTGAAACGCCAAAAGAGATATGTTGGCCGAGGAACGTTTGATACTTAGCCAGAGAAATCCCGACTTCTGCCACACCAATAGCAACGGCGTTGACAGCACTTAGCTCAGCATTTACTACAGTGTTTAGATCCGAATCTGGCGTACTTGCACCATCGTAAATATCCGGTTGAGCAAAAGACTCAGCGTAAGCTTTGCCGAAAAAGTTAGCAGCAATAAAACTGTTTGGAATTGCGAATGCTACTGCACCACCAATTTCAAGCTTGGCTACATCTCCCTTTAGTGCATCTAATGAAGACTGGAGCTCACTCACATTAACACTATTAATATCTTTTAGAGCACTATCGATAATGCCAGACACTTTGTCTAAGTCATCAACCATATTATGCTCATCATTGTAAGCTAGGCCAAACGAAGGGGTGATCATCCCTACATCGTCATTGCGTCGATAAATCGCTGTAATTGCCGGGTTGTAAAAAGGCGCTGTTAAGAAGTTTGCAGAAACAACCCCAACTCCACCCATTGCGTCGCCTCGTGCTTCAACTGCATAGGTGGCTGCGTATGAGCTTGTGGAAGCCAACGCAATAGACAACGATAAGATTTTTATTGAATTTTTCATATCGATATAAACTTTCTGATCCCTTGTGTTTATATCGCCCTATTGTGTCCTAACTTTAATTATTCCTCTATAGAAACGTCGTATGTTTTACTAATTATTTGGGACTGTTCAACAATTATAGGACCTTGCCATCTTTGGTGAGTCATCGAAACCGCTAAAACGTATCGACCAGGATCGACAGGATTAGGCTCTAATGCCGTCGGATAATCGGATTCGTAGGTTGCTCCCCACACTTTGTTATATTGGCCATCTACATAGTCATAAAGTGCCGTGTCCAGTTTAGGTAGCGGGCAATGAGAGTTTAACAATGCGTTGCGTTCAACTCTCCATTGGTCTTTAGACTGCCAACGTATGGAGACTTTGGCTTTCGGCTCTCCGAAAACTAGCCAAGAACTCCAAGATGTTTGGTCTTTCGCCGTTACATCTAGTCGGTATAAACCCATTGGAATCTTGCTATTGAGGTTGTAGCGTTTGACGTATGATTTTACTTCGTCTTCATTTTCCGCAAGTGCGACAAATGAATTGTCTGTCGAAATACTTTTTTGTACCCAACGGGTTAGGGAAATATCAGCAACATCTTTTCGGGAGGCAACTTCGATAAGTGCTCGATAGGAATCTCGACCAGGGCTTTGTGTTTCTATAGCACGCACAGTCACTCCCTTGATCCAATCAGGAAGTGGTTTTGAATCTAGGCCCTTGCCGCAATCAACTTGCAGAGATTGCTGAAAGAGTTCGTTTAAATGAGGTGAGATCGCCCTATTCTTTTCCTGCTGCCAAACTTCTACCAACGACGAAAACATCGCCGGTAAATCATCATTGAGCAGGTACCTGTGGGCTTGTGTAAGAGGTGAATTACTCTCAAACCAAGGAATGTTAGCGGATGTAGCAGGCGTGCTGAGTAGCACGCCTATTAGTAAAGCTTTGATTTTCATCAGGCTTTCATTTTGTAACCAACGCCACGTAGCGTTTCAATCTCAAGCCCAGGTAACTTCTGACGGAGTTGAAGCACGTGAGTATCAACGGTACGGGTTGTTGGGAAATGGTTATAGCCCCATACGTGATCGAGTAGTTCGTCACGGGTAAAGACTCGTCCGAGGTTACTTGCCAAAAACAGTAACAAGTCAAATTCGGTTCTTGTCAAGGTGATCGATTCGTCTTTGTAGAAAACTTCACGAGTGGCTTTATCAATGACAAGGTGCTGAGTTTTGACCTTGCTGTCGTCCTGCGCATCAGATTCTGGTGCGCGTAGTTGAGCACGAATACGGGCGAACAGCTCTGCTTCAGCAAACGGTTTTGTCAGGTAATCATTCGCTCCCGCATCAAGGCCTGTTACCTTGTCTTTGACTGTTACTAGCGCTGTTAGCAGAATGACTGGTACATCTTTAATCGCTTTCCATCCAACTAGGTGTTCCACTGAGTCACCATCTGGCAACTGACGGTCCAGAATCACTAAGTCAGCCTTTTCCCAATATTGCTCTACATCAGCAATCATTTCAGCGTGAAAACACTCATATCCTGCTTGTTCCAGGCTTACTAACAGGCCATCGGCCAGATTTTTGTCGTCTTCAACAAGAAGCAGTGTCTGTTTCACAAGGTATCTCCAATATAAACGTTGTAGGTGGACCTATAAGGGACATTTTTCCGCCCATTCTTCCAACCATAGATTCAACGATAGTTAAGCCTAAACCAAGACCAGATTTGCTAACAAAAGGCTTACGTAATTGTCGCCAATCTTTTTGAGTTAGCTCACCTTGGTCTATGACCTTAACGGTAATCAAATTGTTATCAGTGCTGACATCCAGCACTATCGGGGCAACGCCGTATTTAGTGGCATTGCGAATCAGGTTATCGATACAAGTTCCCAACCAGTAGACATTGAGCTTTGCTGCTACGTCCTCATTGATCGTAAACTCGATCTTCCCATGAAATTCTTCTTCTACTTTAAACTCTAACCACTCTTTGACGGATGGTACCCACTCCGTCGCCAGTGGCTTATTGTCAGACTGTAGGTAGTCTTTGCTGGCCTCTGCCAGTTGTCTTAAACGGCGAGAGTCTTCACACAGCCTTCTGAACTCGTCATAAACAGACTCCGGAAGTTTTTCAAATTCACGGCGAAATCCTTCCACTGTTAAAGATAGACTCGCGATCGGGGTCCTAAGTTCATGTGTGAGTATCTGAAGAATCAACATTCTACTCTTCATCTCTTGTCTTTTGGTGTTCCAGCGATATACAGACCAACCGAGTACCAGCAAAATATTGGCTATTACCAGCACCACCATGCTGATTCTCAATATTTGGGAGTGGTCCTCTACGTCCCAACACAGGTTGCCTCGTTGTACGAAACAGCTGTTTGATTCACTTTTTAACTGAACACTCAGCCCTGCATCATCTGCGTTTGTTTTCCAAACGCTTTCTGGAAAAACTAAGTAACTATCATTTTGGCGAAGCCACATTTCACCTTGTTCAAGAAACATGCTTGAACCAGAAAGCAAGGCGAGAATCGTTTCTTCGTTCATGCGCTGGAGGCGACCAAGCAATGTTGCTCTTGGTGCCAACGGACGCTCTTTAATATGCATGTACTGCTGCAGTTGCTCCTGCCTTTCAGGATGCAGAGACACATAACGCTTTGCATAAGTTCCGCCGCCCGGATGAATTAATCCGCTTCGAGCAAACCACTTCTCACTCAGTTTTGTCCCTTTACATACGGCTCTCGTAAATACGAGAGGTTCAGTAATTAAAGGGCTAAGAGGCAGTTTTCCGGTACAGTTCTGTGCAAGTTGATAAAGACGTTGAATATCTCGCAGTGGATATGACGACGTCTGAGGCAGCATTGAATCTGGCGTAATTAAACGGGTCGGATAATCCGACTGCATGATACGAATATCGTAAGATGCGCTGAATTGGTCCTTGCTAAACGAATCAACAAACTTATCGATTCGCTCCGGCAGCGAGTTTGCGCTAGCGCTGAAGCTAAAGATTGCCGTACATACTGTTAATATATTGAAAGCCGTTTTTATCAATGCAAAAAATCTATAAATCAGTAGGTTAGATTTAGAGTAAAGCATTATCGCAAAAATATAAATTTCAAATGTAATATTGGTGTCAATAATGCTACTCAGAAAACAAAAGAAGCCAGCAATTGCTGGCTTCTTACTTAGTTAAATCATGTTACAGGGCTTTAGAAATTGCGTCTACACTCTCTTTCGCATCGCCAAATAGCATCTGTGTATTGTCTTTGAAGAATAATGGGTTTTGAACACCTGCGTAACCCGTGTTCATTGAACGTTTAAATACCACTACGTTCTTCGCATTCCAAACTTCCAGTACGGGCATACCCGCAATTGGGCTGTTCGGATCTTCTTGCGCTGCAGGGTTAACAGTATCGTTCGCACCGATGACCAGAACTGTGTCTGTTTCTTCAAAGTCCTCGTTGATTTCATCCATTTCTAGAACGATATCGTAAGGCACTTTTGCTTCTGCCAATAGCACGTTCATGTGCCCTGGTAGTCGACCGGCGACAGGGTGAATACCGAAACGTACCTCTACGCCTTTCGCTCTTAGCTTCTCTGTGATTTCGTGCACCGGGTATTGCGCTTGAGCCACTGCCATGCCGTATCCTGGAGTGATGATGACTGATTTAGAATTTTTCAGCATGTCAGCGACTTCATCCGCCGATGATTCTCGGTGTTCACCGTGATCAACATCGCTCGAGATTGAAATCTCCTGACCAAAGCCACCTGCGATAACACTAACAAAGGAACGGTTCATCGCTTTACACATGATGTACGAAAGGATCGCACCGGAAGAACCAACCAGTGCACCTGTAACGATTAGTAGATCGTTTGCCAGCATGAAACCAGCTGCTGCGGCCGCCCAACCAGAGTATGAGTTAAGCATTGACACGACCACTGGCATATCTGCACCACCAATTGATGCAACTAGGTGATAGCCAAATGCAAATGCAATCAATGTCATCACAATAAGCGCAAACATGCTGCCATCGGCATTGACGAAATGTAGCATCAGCAATGTTGAAACAACAACGGCTGCTAGATTCAACTTGTGCTTGTGAGGAAGATTCAAAGGTGACGAAGAAACGATACCACGCAGCTTACCAAACGCGACAACGGAACCTGTAAAGGTAACCGCACCGATGAATACGCCGAGGAAGACTTCAACTAAGTGGATTACATGCTCAGCGTGGGTCGCCGCTTCTGGTGCATCTAGATAGCTGTTGTAACCAACAAGCACGGCTGCCATACCCACAAAACTGTGAAGAATAGCGACCAATTCAGGCATTTCGGTCATTTCCACTTTCTTCGCGTAGTGGATACCGATAGTGCCACCAATCGCCATAGCGATAACGATCCAAACAAAACCTTGAGAATCAGGGCCAAAGATCGTTGCGATCAAAGCGATCGTCATACCGGCGATGCCGTAGTAGTTACCCGACTTAGCAGATTCCTGCTTAGATAAACCAGCCAGACTTAAAATAAAGAATAATGCAGCAACAATATAAGCTGCTTGTACTAATCCTGCAGACATTCTCGTTACTCCTTAATCTTTACGGAACATTTCAAGCATGCGCTTGGTAACAGTAAAGCCACCAAATATATTTATGCTTGCAATTAAAACGGCGATAAACGCCAGGAAGGAAACCACACCATTGCCTTGCCCAATCTGCAACAGTGCACCTACGACGATAATGCCAGAGATTGCATTGGTTACAGACATAAGAGGAGTGTGGAGAGCATGAGTAACGTTCCAGACTACGTAGTAGCCTACAACACAAGCAAGAACGAAGACGGTAAAGTGAGAAAGAAATGCTGCTGGAGCAACGGATGCTATCCATGCAAATGCACCAACACCAACGGCTAGAGCGGCCAGTTTCTTAACCGGAGAAACGGGTTCTTCGATTTTTTCTTCTGCTTTTACGGGTTCTGCTGGTTTTTGCTCAGGCTGAGCCGATACTTTAATTGGTGGTGCCGGCCAAGTGACTTCACCTTCTTTAACAACGGTCACACCACGCAATACAACATCTTCAAAATCGATATCGATGTTGCCATCTTTTTCTTTACATAACAGTTTCAACAAGTTGACTAAGTTAGTTGCGTAAAGCTGTGAAGATTGAGTTGGAAGGCGACCAACCATATCGGTGTAACCGACGATCTTAACGCCATTCGCAGTTGTAATGACTTTGTCTGCTTGAGTGTATTCGCAGTTACCGCCATTGGCAGCAGCAAGATCGACGACGACACTTCCCGCTTTCATGCTATCCACCATTTCTTTGGTGATCAGCTTAGGAGCTGGGCGGCCTGGAATGAGTGCAGTTGTAATGATGATATCAACGTCTTTAGCCTGTTCAGCGTAGAGCTCTTCCGCTTTCTTGTTGAACTCATCAGACATTTCTTTCGCATAGCCATCACCAGCGCCAGAGTCTTCTTTGAAATCGACTTCAAGGAATTCGGCGCCCATAGACTGGACTTGCTCTTTAACCTCTGGTCGAACGTCAAATGCTCGAACTATCGCACCTAAGCTACCAGCAGCACCGATTGCTGCAAGCCCTGCTACACCGGCACCCGCAACCAAAACTTTTGCTGGTGGAACTTTACCTGCAGCGGTGATCTGCCCCGTAAAGAAGCGACCAAACTCATGCGCGGCTTCAACGACAGCTCGATAACCTGCGATATTGGCCATTGAAGAAAGAGCATCGAGAGCTTGCGCTCGAGAGATACGTGGAACAGAATCCATCGCCATAACATTGATGTTCTTACTGGATAGCTTTTCCATTAACTCAGGGTTTTGAGCTGGCCAGATGAAGCTAACCAGTGTTGCCCCTTCTTTAATTAGAGCGATTTCATCGTCACTTGGTGCGTTGACTTTAAGAATGAGGTCTGACTGCCACACCTCTTCCTTGGTAACAATGCTTGCACCTGATGATTGAAAAGAAGAATCATCAAAACTTGCAAGTTCCCCTGCACTAGATTCGACATTAACATCAAATCCTAACTTTAACAGCTGCTCTACCGACTTGGGCGAGGCAGCCACTCGCGTTTCACCCGCGAGTATTTCTTTTGGCACACCAATTTGCATAGCTATTCCTTGACTACTGGCAACAATGATTAATTGTTTTTATCTAACGGTTTCATTAACTTCAAGCACTTTGTAACAAAAATACAAAATATCATTACATATAACCGTTGGTAATGAAGCACTTCGAGTATTACGAGGTAATGAAACAACGCTTTCATTTCAAAATGAGAGGTCGTACCAGTTACCGTTAATTGTCATTAAATCAAACAAATAGATGCAATACACAAAATAAAAGAGCCATCAGCATAACGACTAATGGCTCTTAAATTTATGACGCTCGTCAACTAGGAAAAGACTAACTAAAAATATTATCACCCATCTGATCGATGAACATTTGCGCTTTTTTTAGCATGAATTCGTTAGCATCGTACTCAGATGCCAGCACGTCTGAACGGATAAACCGATGCTCCTTAGTCTGCCCTTCTAACTCTTTTGTAATACGGCCTGCAATACGATATTGCCCGTTCTCAGGCTGGGCCTCTTGATAGATAAGAAAGCCTTTGTATTCCACCGGTTCAACTTCGACTTTAGCTTGTTCTTTACTGCCGCCACCAAACAAACGAGAAAATAGTCCCACCTAGTACTCCTTTAGGTAATTTGTTTATTCATAACCAGAGGTTTTTCAAACCATTCGAGTTCGGTATCGTCATCGAATCGTGGTTTACTGAACATAATAGGGACTTCATCTTTACGATTTCTTCTTCTATCGTCAACTATCATTGTCAGTGCCGCTTCAACGGCGGTCTCTGAGTATTTTTTAAGAACAACCAATCTTTCTTCAGATAACGCAGACAGAAAGTCGATATCGTGGCGGATATAAACAGGTCTGAGCTGACTAAGTGCCAAACAGGCCAAATCTGCGAGCTGTTCATGATCAAACCTGTTAGTGTACTGACTGTCAGCTAACACCTGACCTACAAGAGTTTCCATGTAGTTGTGAACATCAACACTAATTTGCATAAACCTTAACTCCTTTAAGATTCAGACTTTTCTTATGAGTATCAGTTAACTATAAAACACAAAATCGATTTAAGGATGCTTTCTCATCACTTTTTGACTATTGTTCATACTAACACTCACTTTTCATTCATTAGTTTAGTAAAAAGCTTGGAAAATCATCAAATCAAAGTATTCTAAGACTTGTATATTAAGAAGTTAATTAATAAGGCTAAGGCTAGGTAAATGTCGTTTTCTTTGGTAACAACAAATTGGTTTCGTTTGACGTTTCCGGTGCTGCTGTTAGCGATGATCGGCTTTGGCATGAATAATGTCATCAACCTTACGCAAGCAAACTTAGGTATTACTTCTAATCTCCCTTATTTTTTATTCTTGTGTGTTATTGGTTTAGGTCACGCGTTTAAACAATGCCGTATTGCTATGGTTGCGCTGACCATGCTTGTTGTCTATTGGTACATACAAGAACACCTACAAAGCTCTCTTTCGACTGGTTCTACGCTTCTTGAACTTTCGCTGCTCGCATTTGTTGTCCCGATTGCTTGCGCATTAGTCTACCCATACAAGGAAAGAGGTGTTCTGAGTCGAGCATTTATTGTTTACGTCGTGACGCTGTCACTCATTGCAATTTGGTGTTACCTCATCCTTGCCCACTTTTATGAAGGTGGGTTCCAAAACTTCGATGAGACATTCCTCTATTCTGAACCGAGCGTTTCGCGGCTGCCGTTAATTCTTGTTTTGTATTCAGTTGGTGCAGTGTTGTTGAGTGCGATTTTTGTTCTCAGGGTTAACCGGATTATTGATGTCGTTGTTTATTCAGCGATCACACTCTCTTCGGTGACGTTTACGTTTTTCCACGTTAAGTACGTATCCAGCACCATGTTTACCCTTTCTGGCTTCTTGTTACTGATTTATATGCTTTCGGCGAGTTATGAACTCGCATTTAAAGATCGGTTGACTGATATTCCCGGACGATTAGCGTTAGAGTCAGATCTGCGGCACTTAGGAAAACGGTACACAATAGCAATGCTCGATATCGATCATTTCAAATCATTTAACGACACTTATGGACACGAAACGGGTGACGATGTTCTGAAGCTTGTTGCTAGCAAAATGCAGCAAGTCGGCGGCCGTGCCAAAGTCTATCGTTATGGCGGCGAAGAGTTTACGGTATTGTTTAAAAATAAAGATGTCGATGAATCTCTCGATCACCTTGAGCTATTACGTTCTTCCATTGAAGAGTACGAAATGGTTGTTCGTAATGAGAAATCACGACCGAAGGATGATAAGTCTGGCGCTAAAAAACGTGGTAAGTCTAACTCACACGATCATGTTAACGTTACGATTAGTATTGGTGTCGCTGATCATGACAATGCAGATAGCGTCTCAGAGGTTATGAAAAGTGCTGATGCTGCCTTATATAAAGCAAAGCGCGCTGGGCGTAACCGCATTGAATCCGCCTAGTTACTAATGATTTAAACGCAAAAAGGTTCAGCATAAGCTGAACCTTTTTTATTAACTATGACAGTGGTTAGTCTATGTATGTAAAGCGATTTCGCCCGTCACTTTTAGAGCGGTATAGGCCTTCATCTGCTTTGGAGTACATATCGTCAGGTGTCTCTTTACCAGTAGGATTAAAGCTGCATACCCCTTGTGACACCGTCACATATCCAGCTACAGAGCTGTACTCGTGTTTGATGGCGAGAGCTTCAAGTGTCGATTGAACCCGCATCGCGTGCTTCTTTGCGTGTTCAGCATCGGTGTGCCCTAACACTACGACAAACTCTTCTCCGCCATAGCGGCCGACTATTTCTCCACTCCGAGAAAACAAAGAAGTAAGCGTTTGTGCGATTTCGATCAGGCACTTGTCCCCTTCTATATGGCCGTAGTTGTCGTTGTATAACTTAAAATGATCAACATCGAGCAGTACTAAACTTAGCGGCAATCCATGACGTCCATGAACCGCTATCATTTCTTTAAGCTTTTCGTCGATATAGCGACGATTTTTAACTTTTGTAAGGCCGTCTTCGCTAGCAAGCTTTTCGAGCTCTTGATTCGCTTTTGCCAGTTCCGCTGTTTTCTGATTAAGCTCACGACGCATAAACGCGATTCTTTGCATGGCAATAAGCTTAGAGGCCAGAACGAGCTTATCAACCGGTTTAGTGAGGTAATCATCGCCGCCTGCTTCAATAGCATGGGCTATCATTGCGGGTTCATCGTGGCTACTTAGGAAAATGATTGGGATCCACTCTTGGTACTTAGAACGGATACGTTGAGAGACTTCAAAGCCATCCATCTCAGGCATGGATATATCGAGTAAGATAAGCTCAGGCTCAAATGAGGGATACATTTCTAAAGCTTGTTCACCAGAAGCGGCCATTTCTACTGTGTGGCCTAGCTGCTTTAGACGAATAGCCAACTGCATGCGCTCCATTTGCACGTCATCGACTAGAAGAATTTTCATCGAAGATCCAGATAGTTCCACTTGTTCTACCTTTTTGTATGTAAACTGGCCGAAAAATCAGCTGATTATAGAAAAGAATACTCTAAGGGGGACAATTCCTCCACTACGGTTGACATTTAATGAGGATTTTTTAGGATAACGCCGTTAAACACGTACAATTTATGAGATAAAACTAATGTCTGACGTTAACCAAACAGAACAACCTAAGGTCGACCTTTCGACTGTTTCAGCAGAACTTCGTCAAGTAATTGAATTTGATGGTGTTCCTGAAGCAATGCACTTCATGGTAACTTCTATCCATGAAGTGTCAGAGGAAGCCGTTCGTGAAGCTTGGGATGAGCTGCCAAAAAGTGCTCAAAATGTTCTAGATAACTTTGAGCAGTTCCACGCTCTTATCTCTGTAAGTCAGGCGTTTGCAGGTATTAATGTAATGGAAGAGTTTCCTACGCTTAATCTACCTGAAGATATGACTGATGAGCAGAAAGAAGAATACCGAGCACAGTTGCTAGACCAGGTTCTTCACAACTGTGTGAAAGATATGGTTAAGCAGATTAAGAAAGCACGTCGTGACCCTGTGCTAAAGCGTGACTTTACTGACGTATTTGTAAAATAATTCAGTAAACACGAAAAACGCCGCATTACGCGGCGTTTTTTAATGGCTCAATACCACATCTCTTTGCGTCACACTTACCCCTTTAATCTGGGCAAAGACTTCCATCCCTTCTTGGAGTTCCAGCTCGTCCTTAGCCCAAGCGGTGATCGTCGCCCATAAATAGCAGTTCGCGCTGAGTTCTAGTTTAACCGATACGCTCTGTCGATTTGTTCCTTGAGAATGGCTTTGGATTTGAGCGATCTTCGCTTTGAGAATATTCCGAATTGAACTCTTTTCAGGCTTATCCAAGGCAATCGACACGTCACTCGCTCTCACCTGTAGTCTCACTTTCGCTTCAGGCGCCATTTCTAAACGCTGTACCCAAATACACACATTGTCCGCCAGTTTCACTTTAGACAGTGCATAGTTTGTGTTGTGGTGAACAACCGTCGCTTCAAACAACGAGCTTTGGTCTGAGAAGGATTGCCATGGCCTCATAGCTCTAGATGACCACACATCTTCTAGGCTACCTGAAGTCACCACTTTACCATCATCGATAACCACAATATGGTTTGCCAAGCGCACGACCTCATTGAGGCTATGTGACACATAAATGATGGGAATTTCAATCTCACTGGCAAGCTGCTCTAAAAATGGCAATACTTCGCGCTTACGCGGAATATCTAGCGATG
The DNA here is from genome assembly GCF_013113835.1 of Vibrio sp. RE88. Taxonomy (GTDB): domain Bacteria; phylum Pseudomonadota; class Gammaproteobacteria; order Enterobacterales; family Vibrionaceae; genus Vibrio. The sequence goes on from NZ_VTYQ01000002.1 coordinate 478,072, forward strand.
CCAGAGGTTCATCCATCAAGAGTATTTCCGGCTTGGAAAGTAGTGCTCGACCGATTGCTACGCGTTGTTTCTCTCCTCCGGATAGCTGTATCGGGTATCGTTTAAGAAGAGGTTCTAACGCCAATAATTTAATTACCTTGTCAAAATGCTGTTGATCCAATTCACGCACACCATACAAAAGATTGCCTTTGACCCGAAAGTGTGGGAATAACCTCGATTCCTGAAAAACGTAACCTACGCGGCGTTTGTGGGCAGAAACGTTTATTTTCGATTGCGAGCTATAGAGAGGTTTGCCTGAAACAGTAATCTCGCCTTCGTCAGGTGTTCTTAAACCCGCAATCACGTCGATCAGTGACGTTTTTCCTGCCCCTGAACGACCAAAAATTGCGGTAATGCCTTTTTCTGGCACTGAGACATCAATGTCAAACTTCTGCTCGCCTAACGTTTGTTTAAACTGAATTCGAATATCACTCATCGCTGTGTCCCCAGTCTTTTAGCACAATGACGAGTCAGGACTTCTGAGCCAAGTAATGAGGCTAAGGCAATAACAATGGAGATAATGCATAAACGCATCGTTTCAAGCTCTGCGCCCGGAGTTTCAATGAAGGTGAACATTGCTAAAGGAATTGTCTGCGTTTCACCTGGAATATTCGACACAAAGCTGATTGTTGCTCCGAACTCCCCGAGGCTACGTGCAAATGAAAGCATCGTCCCTGTGATGATTCCGGGAATTGTCAGCGGTAATGTGATGGTAAAGAATATTTTAAGCGGTGAGGCACCAAGGGTCGCGGCTGCTTGCTCAAGTTTAGGATCTACATTCTCTAAGCTGAGGCGAATTGAACGAACCATCAAAGGTAAAGCAACGATCACACACGCAAGTACAGCCCCTTTCCAGCTAAAAGAGAAGACCAGTCCGAAATACTCATATAACCATTGGCCAATAAAACCTTGGCGTCCCATCGAAATCAGGAGCAAATAACCAATAACGACAGGAGGAAGCACTAAAGGAAGATGAATTAAGCTGTCGAGCCAGCTTTTGCCGATAAACTGCTTTTTAGCCAGCAGCCAACCAAATCCAATCCCGATAGGAATCAGCCAGCAAATAGTATAAAACGCAACTTTCAGGCTGAGCATTAGCGCTTGATATTCGTAATCAGAAAGCAATGAAGGTAATCCTAGTTAAATCCGTTTTGTTTAAATACTGCCTGAGCTTGATCACTTTGGAGAAAGGCAGCAAAGTCCTTGGTGGTTTGTTTGTCGTTCAGTTTAGCCATTGGGTAAGTAATAGAAGTGTGGCTCGAAGCTGGAAACGTACCAATGACTTTTACTTTATCACTCACTAACGCGTCCGTCTTATAAACAATCCCAAGTGGCGTTTCGCCACGTTCAACTAGAGTAAGGGCGACTCTAACATTGTTGACGGGGGCAAGTTGCCCTTTTAAGCCACTCCATAACCCAAGCGATTCAAGCGCTTCTTTGGCATACATTCCCGCAGGCACTGCGTTGGTTTGCCCTATCGCTAATCTCTGACCTGACAAGCGTTTGGACCATTGTTCTGGGTTTTCTAGTTCCAACGGCTCAGGATGGCCGATAGGTGAGATCACAACCAACTGATTATGGGCAATATTTGTGACGGCGTCACTATTAGTTACTCCTTGCTGAACTAGATAATCACTCCATTTAGTATTGGCTGATATATAGAGATCAGCAGGTGCCCCGCTCAATATTTGCCGTGCAAGAGAAGAAGAACCTGCGAAAACGGGCGTAACTTTTACACCTGTTTCCGCTTGGTATTTCTCAGCTAACGCTTTAATCACATTAGTCATGGACGACGCAGCATAAACGTTCACTGAGGCATGAACTGTCGCAGAGAAAATGAAAGTCAAAAAGGTGTAAAAGAATCGCTGGGTAAAAAATTTCATCAATATCAGGTATAAAGTTCCGGCCAGATTAAGTCTAGCTTCATGTGTTGTTCGACAGCATCGGCTATTCGGTTGATTGCATTTTCTTGATTCTGTTGATGGTCGATAGGAGCAATGCTGTCCGCCCCCGCCCACTGACAAATCAGAGCTAATGCTTGTGGATTATCCAAAATACCATGTAAATAAGTCCCAAAGATTTGATTACAGTCACTGATTGCACCATCTGATGAACCAGATTCTAAGGAAACTGGAGAAGTGCCATCCCCTAAGGTTCTGCCAACGTGAATCTCATACCCTTTCACTGGTGCGGTTTGATTGTTCAACTCCAACACTCCGGAGACGTTTGTCAGAGCTTTTTCTTTGGTTAACTCGGTGGAAACAGGTAAATAGTCGAGGCCTTGTGATTCACCAGCAACGCTTTCTACGCCCAAAGGATCGCTAATATGACGTCCTAACATTTGGTAGCCACCACAAATTCCCATCACCTTTCCACCTAACCTTAAGTGTCGGGCGATATCTTTATCCCAACCTTGGCTACGTAAATATTCGAGATCGGCTCTTACGGATTTAGTGCCCGGTAGGATGATCAAATCTGCTTTATCAAGCTTTTCACCTTTACCTACATAGCGAAAGTGAATGTCCGAATTTTGCCTTAGCACATCAAAATCGGTGTGATTGCTGATGCGGGTGAGCACGGGGACGACGACGTTTAGCTTGGCTGATTCACCGGTATTTTGTTCGTTATTGATGGCGTCTTCTGCTTCGAGGTCAAAGCCATGAAGATAAGGTAAAACGCCAAGTACTGGCTTACCTGTTTTTTCTTCAAGCCAATCTAACCCTGATTGAAGCAACGATATGTCGCCGCGGAATCGATTAATAACGAAACCGACCACTCGGTTTTGTTCTGACGGCGAAAGTAACTCTAGGGTGCCAACTAAATGCGCAAAAACACCCCCGCGGTCAATATCAGCAATGATGATGACGGGAACATCTGCCTCTTCAGCAAACCCCATATTCGCAATGTCATTTTCACGCAAGTTAATCTCCGCTGGGCTGCCAGCTCCCTCGATCATGACAGATTCAAATTGCTCTTGAAGTATTGAAAATGACTCAAGTACGGCAGGTAAAGCGATTTGCTTGTAGTTCTGATATCCCACCGCTTCCATGTTACTGAGAGCTTTACCCTGTAGGATTACCTGAGCTCCAGTATCCGAATTAGGTTTAAGTAGGACTGGATTCATATGAACCGTCGTTTCTACATTCGCGGCACTGGCTTGCACTGCTTGAGCACGACCAATTTCACCGCCATCTGAAGTCACCGCACTGTTGAGTGCCATATTTTGCGGCTTGAAAGGTGCAACTCTAACTCCTTTTCTGGCCAATACACGGCATAAAGCTGCCACTAATACACTTTTTCCGGCATCCGATGTCGTGCCCTGAACCATCAATGCTTGTAATGCTGGTTGCATAATCTATTAATTTTTCGAGTCTTTTTACTGAGTATTGTCTAATCATAGCCTCTTTAGGTTTGTTGACTCAATAAATGAATCGAATATGAATACTCTCCTCAGAGGTTATTCAAAATAGCTATGGCTTAATAGCACCATCAACAACGAAACCTGTCTAAAAAGGAAACATCATGAAAAAAGTTATTTTGGCTACCGCTGCTGCTCTAGTACTTTCACCTACTCTAGTATTCGCAAAAGAAGGCCAATCGGCGTCAGGCATCCAGTTTAACGGCCCCGTTGACCTGACAACAGTCGACTCCCTAATTGCTGAGAGCAGCATGTTTACTGAGAAGAATGTTGTTATTGATGGCAACATCGTACGTCAAATTAAAGGAGATACGTTTGTGTTTTCTGATGGCAAAAGCGAAATTCAAATCGAAATTGACGATGACATCCACCTGAGCCAAGCCATAGATGCAACAACAAACCTGCGTATCTTCGGTGAGTTTGAAGGCGGAAATACTCCAGAAATTGAAGTTGATCGTATTCAACTACTTTAAAGATAAAGTAATTTAACTCCCACTGCGTTAATATTTGGCTTGCTTATTGCAAGCCTTTTTTATAGTCAAAAACTTGATGCTAGTCGGAGTACTACCCTTGAAAAAGATCATCCTAACCAGTGCGCTAATTTGTGCTGGTTTCGCTGGCGCGGCAAATGCGAACAACTTTAATTATAATTTCTTTGAAGTGCGTACAGCGGTGAACCCAGAAATGAGCGGCGTTGAATTCAGCACACTCTTCACTGATAACTCTCACTTTATTCTGAGAGCAGACACGCAGTTCGACAACGACTACGATTTGGCAGGTGGTATCGGTTTTAATGGTCCAATTAGTCAGTTTGCTGACGTTTATGGTCAATTGCTTGTTCATCAGACGAAATTTACTGAAGAAGCGGGTGGTGAAACAGACACGGTTGCCGAAGTAAACATTGGCTTCCGTATGTGGCTTGCTGATCAGATTGAAGCAACGGGCAGAATTGGACGCAATGATGACAGCTCAGTCTTCCATGCAGGTGTACGTTTCCACTCAACGGATCAACTTTCTCTATCTGCTGAAACACGTAACAATGGCCTATACGGTCCTCAAGTTACTATGTCGGTACGCTTCCAGTACTAAGTCGTACTTTCAATTTAAAAAAAGCCCGGCTATTCGCCGGGCTAATTATTGTCTGACAATTATCTTTCTAGGCACAAGCTCAACACCAGGTTGATAGCGCTTAGCTGTTGCATTCAGCGCCAATGCGAGAGCGCTATCGGCTATTAGCTCAAATTGTTGAGGTAATGAATTGATTTTGACAGGTAAGAAATCCAGCAGGCGATTGTCACCAAAGGTGGATAACTTAACTTGTTCCATGACCTCTGGCTTATCCAATAAGACGTCAAGCACCCCTTCTAACAAAGTGTATGATGTCGTGATGATTGCTTGAGGAAGGTTCCCTTCATCGATCCAACCTTCTAGTACTTTACGGCCATCTTCTCTGTTGAAGTGTTCTCCGTACCCCACTACCGTTTCTAGATCAGCTTTCTGTGCAACCGAGCGAAAGCCAAGTTCACGTTCCCGGGAAATGTTCAGCTCAGGCAGCGCACCAATTAGCCCCACTTTAGTTACGCCGTCACCAACTACTGACGAAGTAAGTTCAAACGCTGCACCAAAATCTTCGCTAATGACACATGAGAAATGTTCATCATCCAACGGACGGTCAATTGCGATGACGGGTGTGCCTTTCTCTTGTAAATCTCGATAAAAGTCACTGGCTTCAGGAATGGCACTCGCAACAAAAAGCGCATCAACTTTGCGGCTTACTAAAGCTTGAACAACGCTTTTTTCTGTTAAGGGCTCATCATCCGAGCATGCAATCAATATTTGGTATCCGGCTGCGCGGGAGTTCTGTTCTAGCAATTTGGCTAATCTAGCGTAACTGGTGTTTTCTAAGTCAGGAATAATCAAACCAAACGAACGGCTCTGCCCCGCTCTCAAAGTGCTTGCAGCAAGATCAGGACGGTAATTGTGCTCATCTACAACTGCCATCACCTTCTTCTGTGTTTTCTCACTGATTCGATACTTTTGCGCCTTGCCGTTGATGACATAACTGGCAGTCGTTTTGGATACTCCAGCCAGTTTGGCTATTTCATCTAGTGTCATATGAACCTACATATTCTGTGCATTGGATCAAAAATCCTTAATGATGATCCTGACAATATTTGCATTATAAACTGAAACGATTCAGCATAAAAGCTGAAAGGATTCAGCAAAATTGAAAATTTGATAACGATTCGAATTTTGAATAACACAGCAAATGAAAATCTAATGTTTTTGGTTTGCTGAATTTTTTTAATAATTTGCTGAAACGATTCAGCTATGCATTGACTGCTACTGAATTGGATAAATAAACGAATTGAGGCGCTTATGCTCAAGCTAACAACAAAAGATATTTCGCTGCAGCAATCTTTCTCTGATAAGAAAAGTGCAATTACATTTCTTGCTGAAGCTCTGACGAGTAAGGGTATGGTCGAGAATGGCTACGTCGAGGGTATGCTGAACCGAGAAAACCAAAACTCTACTTTCCTAGGCAACGGTATTGCTATTCCTCACGGTACTACCGATACCCGTACATTGGTTAAAACAACGGGAGTGTCTATTGCCCACTTTCCTGAAGGTGTTGATTGGGGTGATGGCAACACTGCTTACGTTGCGATTGGAATCGCCGCCAAATCTGATGAGCATTTAGGGATATTGAAACAACTCACAAAAGTGCTCTCTGCAGATGGAGTGGAAGACAAACTTAAACAAGCGAAGAGTGAAGATGAAATCATTGCGCTTCTTAATGGTGAAACACAATTAGAGATCGACTTTGATCCGTCTCTCATTCAACTCAACTTCCCTGCCAGCGATATGGTTCAAATGTCTGCCGTTGCGGGTGGATTGCTCAAAAATACCGGTTGTGCCGATAGCGAATTTGTCGCCAGCCTAGTCACTACCGCCCCAACCCATCTTGGCCGTGGAGTTTGGCTCGCAAGTTCAGATAAAGCCGTGACGCGCACAGGAATGGCTTTCGTTTCGACAGCAAACCATTGTGAATACGAAGGAAAAGAAGTCAAAGCACTTGTCGCGTTTGCTGCGTGTAACGATAGCCATAAGCCCCAATTGGATACTCTTAGCCAAATTGTTTTCGAAGGTAAGCAAAACGTACTTACCGACGCAACCGTAGATCAATTGCTGACCTTATTTAAGTCGAATGAAACCGACCTTCCTTCTAGTGAAGGTAGCGATAACAGCGCTGTCTTTGTTATTCGAAATGCCCATGGCTTGCATGCAAGACCTGGTGCAATGCTTGTCGCTGAAGCCAAAAAATTCGAGTCGACCATTAAAGTTTCCAACCTTGATGGTGATGGTTCTACGGTTAACGCTAAAAGCTTGATGAAGGTGATCGCTTTAGGCGTCAAAAAGGGTCATCAGCTTCAGTTTACTGCGGATGGCGCGGATGCACAGCAAGCTCTTGCGTCTATTGGTGCAGCCATCGAATCTGGTTTGGGTGAGAGCTAAGGAATCATTATGACGAACAAAGTCGTTACCATCACGCTTAATCCGGCACTTGACCTTACAGGCAGTTTATCAACTCTTAAGCAGGGCTCCGTGAGCTTAGTCAATCAGAGTTCACTACACGCCGCAGGTAAAGGTGTAAACGTTGCTAGAGTACTATCCGATTTAGGCGCAGAAGTTACAGTGACTGGCTTTCTTGGCAAAGACAATCAGGAAATGTTCTGTCAGCTGTTTGTAGAGATGGGCGCTAATGACCAGTTCATTCGAGTCTGTGGTGCTACACGTATCAACGTTAAACTTGTCGAAGAGAATGGCAGCGTAAGTGACATCAATTTTCCAGGTATCAGCATCGACGAAGCGGCACTGAGTCAATTTGAAGCCAAACTAGAAGAACTTGCTGAGCACCACGACTACTTTGTGCTGGCAGGAAGTCTGCCAAAAGGCGTCACTCCACAGCGCTGCGCTTCATGGGTTTCCTTCCTTGAGAAAAAAGGCAAAAAAGTCTTGTTTGATTCGAGCCGAGAGGCGCTAAAAGCTGGTATCGAATCCGCCCCTTGGTTGATTAAGCCTAATGATGAAGAACTGTCTGACTACGCTGGAAAAACATTAACTTCTGCCTTTGAGTGTCAGGAAGTTGCTGAAAACCTAAGCCAGCGTGGAATAGAAAACGTGGTGGTTTCCATGGGCGCTGAAGGCGTAATGTGGTTAAACCAGAATCAATGGATTCAAGCTCAGCCGCCTAGAATGGACGTAGTCAGTACCGTGGGTGCGGGCGATACGCTGGTTGCAGGTTTGTGCTGGGGCCACATGAAATCGATGACGAATACTGAACTCTTGTCTTTCGCTACCGCACTATCAGCCTTGGCAGTGAGCCAAGTCGGCGTTGGCGTCCCAGATATTAAACAAGTACATACCCTACAAGAACAAATCAAAATCAACCTGCTCTCTGATCAGAAAGCTTAAGGACAAAGGTCGAGATTATGAATATTGCGATTATTACAGCTTGCCCTAGCGGGGTTGCAAACAGCATCATCGCTGCCGGGCTTTTAGAAAAAGCCGCTAATCAACTCAAGTTCTCCGCTAAAATAGAATGTCAGTCCAGCGTATTAGCTGGTGACACACTATCCGCGGAAGATATTGCTCAAGCAGATGTAGTGGTCATTGCAGCCAATACTCCTGTCGACACGGCGCGCTTTGTCGGCAAAAACGTATATCAAGCGTCTATCAATGAAGTCACTGAAAACCCGGCGGACTTTCTTCAACACGCGGTTAGCAATGCAACCGAGTTAAATGTTGAGAGTGCTCAGTCTGTAGCATCGCCTGCAAATGGTTCCGCGAAGAAGATTGTAGCCATTACTGCCTGCCCTACAGGTGTGGCTCACACCTTCATGGCTGCCGAAGCACTAGAAGATGAGGCTAAACGTCAGGGCCACCAAATCAAAGTTGAAACTCGTGGCTCAGTCGGTGCGAAAAACCAACTGACTGAGGCTGACATTTCTGAGGCTGATTTAGTTATCATCGCTGCGGATATTGAAGTGCCACTTGACCGCTTTAATGGCAAGCCTATGTACCGCACTAAAACAGGGCCAGCACTTAAAAAGACGGAACAAGAGCTAAATAAAGCCTTATCAGAAGCCACCGTTTACCAGCATACAGGCTCTAGCGAGTCTTCAGCTGTTGAAGAGAAAAAAGGTGTCTATAAACACCTGATGACTGGTGTTTCTCATATGCTACCTGTCGTTGTTGCTGGCGGTTTGATCATCGCGCTTTCATTCGTATTCGGGATTGAAGCATTTAAAGAAGAAGGTACGCTAGCCGCGGCGCTAATGACCATTGGTGGAGGTTCTGCCTTTGCTCTAATGATTCCAGTGCTTGCCGGTTTTATCGCCTTCTCAATTGCCGATCGCCCAGGTCTTGCACCAGGCTTAATTGGTGGCATGCTTGCCAGTTCGACAGGTGCCGGTTTCCTTGGCGGGATCGCAGCTGGTTTTATTGCCGGTTACTCAGCGAAGCTCATCGCCGACAAAGTCCAACTTCCTCAATCCATGGAAGCGCTGAAGCCGATTCTGATCATTCCTTTTGTTGCAAGTTTATTCACCGGCCTAGTAATGATCTACATCGTTGGTGGTCCCGTTTCTGGCATCATGGCTGCGATGACAGAGTTTCTGAACAACATGGGTTCTGCTAACGCGGTATTACTTGGCGTTATCTTAGGTGCCATGATGTGTTTTGACCTTGGTGGTCCGATAAACAAAGCCGCGTACACGTTTGGTGTTGGCTTGCTGGCATCTCAAACTTACGCTCCTATGGCAGCGATTATGGCCGCGGGTATGGTACCAGCTCTAGGTATGGGGTTAGCTACATTCTTGGCGCGCGATAAGTTTGAGCCGAGTGAACGTGAAGCAGGTAAAGCCTCCTTCGTATTGGGACTTTGCTTTATCTCTGAAGGCGCTATCCCTTTCGCGGCGAAAGACCCAATGCGTGTAATCCCAGCATGCATGGCAGGCGGTGCTTTAACAGGAGCTCTTTCCATGCTGTTTGGTGCAAAACTGATGGCGCCTCACGGTGGTTTGTTTGTATTGCTTATTCCTAACGCGATTACGCCTGTTCTGATGTACCTTGTTGCCATTGCTGCAGGTACGGCATTGACAGGCTTTGGTTATGCGTTTTTGAAGAATCGCTCAAGTCAAAATAAAGCAGAAACCGCGGCCGCTTAAGTTTCTATGCCTGTCTCCCCCAACTGACTTGGCACAGGCCCTACTCATTGAGTAGGGCTTTTTTATATCCGGATTTATAAGCACTTACGCTAACTCAATGCATCATATTGCCCAGCATCTGAATCAATATCGTGGGATATTCCACACTGCTCACAGTAAAACCAATAAAAGACCATATAATTATTCACAGTATTATTAAGTAGATTCCTGGCGTCATTGGGGCGAAATGTTCAAGATAAATTCCCGCATCTTCCTGCAGTTCATGCTTGTATTCATCACCCTCGCCTTCGTGCCAACGCTTTATTTCGCGAACGAGCTTTCTAAGGTCGAAGAAGATGCGCGTCAACAAGTCGATCGTCTGACTCAAACAAAACTCGAATACGCACGTTCAGAACTAAAATCCCATTCTTCTAAAATTCTTAAATCCGTAAAATTTCTGTCTAGTAATGGCATCTTCCATCGCGCAGTGTTGGAGCCAAACGATATGAACCGCGGAACACTGCAGGACTTCTGGCTGTTAGTCGCCCGGACTCAGGGCTACTTTTCTCAGCTTCGTTATTTAGACAGCCGTGGCCAAGAATTGGTACGTATTAATCATGGCCAACGTGCGAGCGTGGTGGTTCCAGAAGAGTTTTTGCAGAACAAATTCCACCGAGATTATTTCAAGTTCGCTCAAAATCTGCCTGCAAACACCATAGGCACTTTCGGAATTGATTTAGAAAGAGAAAACAATCAAATTGCCCAGCCGTTAACGCCGAGTTTAAGAGTCATCGTCCCCATCGACATTCATTCAGAACGGCGGGGCTACTTCATCGCAAACCTCGACTTTGACTATTTGTATCAACGTTTGGCGTACAACAAGGTGAATGACGATTTACCGGATGTCTTTAACTCTCAGGGCTATTACGTCATGGCTAAGGATATGACGAACATTATGGGCCATATCGCGAAGGAAAATTCTGAGTTTAAGTTAAGCAAACTGTACCCGAAATTATGGCGCCAACTTCAGTTCAATGAGCATGGGACCATTTTTGAGGAAGGAAAATGGTTGTCTTACGTCAAGGCGGAGCTCAACACTCTTGATAGACCGCTGCACTTTATCCTTGTCGCGGAAGTGTCCCAACACGATGCAGCCCAACTTTACCTTGAACGTAAAACTGAACTCTCAATTCAAGCCGCTTCGGTGTACATGATCATTTTGCTCATCGCATTCAGTTTTGTTACGTGGAATTACAATCACACCAAGAACAGTATGGAAAGCCAAATTGCCCGCGCGGCGATGAATGGCATGTCCGCCATGTTGATCACCGATCGTCAGAATCGAATTATTAAGACCAATGAAGAGTTTACCCGAGTCAGCGGCTATACCTTTGAAGAAGTCAAAGGCAAGCAGCCTTCTTTCTTTGCCGCCAATAAACATGAACAAGAGTTCTACATCAATATGTGGAAGATCCTTGAAAAAGAAGGCCTATGGGAAGGTGAAGTCGTTAACAAGCGTCGCGATGGCTCTCATATTACTGAGATACTACGTATTCAGACAGTCACTGACAACAGTGGTGTTATTCAATTTTACGTCGCCTCTTTTGTCGACATTTCTCACCGTAAAGAGCTTGAAAACCGTCTGAGAGAGATGAGCGAAAAAGATTCCATGACTGGCTTATGGAATCGACGTAAGTTTGACCAGGAAATGGCGGCGCAATGCGCAAAGAGCAAGCGCTACAACCATGCAGAACCGACCTGCTTTGCCATTGTGGACATCGATCACTTCAAGCGTGTAAATGACCGATTGGGTCACGACGAAGGCGATAAAATCATTAAATCGGTTGGGATAGTCTTAAGTGCTCACCTTCGAGAAACCGATTTCATCGCACGAATCGGTGGTGAGGAATTTGCGATCATCATGCCTCACACTCGCATACAAGAAGCCGAAATCGTCACTAACCGTTTACGCACATCGGTATCCATCGAACACGATGAGCAGATTACCGTCAGTGTAGGTGTCACCGATATGGATGGTTCTGTCGAAAACACCTACAAGCGTGCTGATGTAGCGTTGTATGAATCGAAATCACTAGGTCGAAATTGCGTATCGATTCTTGACTCTGAAGAGATGAGTACCGTTGCCTAATTATGGTGCAATGCATTTTGTTGGTGCAGCAAATAGTGCACTATCTTCACAAGAATCGTTGGCAGACCAAGGTAGCTCAACAAGTTGAATATTGGCTTAAAACTTGAAATAGCCTTCCTGAAAGCAAATAACGCACTGTTTCAGGGAGAAAGGCATGCAAGATACACTCACGGTAGTCCTCGCAGGTGGGATGGGTTCAAGATTGAGCCCATTGACAGATGATAGAGCGAAACCCGCCGTTCCATTTGGAGGCAAGTACCGAATCATCGATTTTGCCCTCACCAATTGCCTTCATTCCGGTCTTAGAAAAGTTCTCGTTCTTACCCAATACAAATCCCACTCTCTACAAAAGCACTTACGCGACGGTTGGTCGATATTTAATCCAGAACTTGGAGAGTTCATTTCTGTTGTCCCGCCACAAATGAGAGGGGGTGGCAAGTGGTATGAAGGTACGGCGGATGCTATCTACCACAACTTATGGCTGCTTTCCCGCAGTGATGCTAAGTATGTTGTGGTTTTGTCAGGTGATCATATCTATCGAATGGATTACGCTGCAATGCTTGAAGAGCATAAACAAAACAATGCCAAGCTCACCATCGCTTGCATGGATGTAAGCCGTGAGGAAGCCACTCAATTTGGAGTCATGGATACTGATGACAGCGGCTTGATCACTTCATTTATTGAGAAGCCTCTCGACCCACCGTCGATTCCAGGCAAGCCTAATCGCAGTTTGGCGTCTATGGGAATCTACATCTTTGATATGGATGTTTTGAGAACCGCACTCGACGACGACGCTGAATGTCCTGACTCAAATCATGACTTTGGTAAAGACATTATTCCTAAGCTCATTGATACACAATCGGTTTATGCGTACGACTTTTGTAATGACAAAGGCCGAGTAGCAAAAGATTGCTACTGGCGAGACGTAGGTACATTGGATTCGTTTTATGAGGCCAATATGGACTTGCTTGAACCGATTCCTCCTATGAACCTTTATCAACCTGATTGGGCTGTCAGAACTTATGAAGCGCAATGCCCCCCTGCCCGCACCGTATCTTCTGCAACAGGAAATGAAGGGATTTTTATCAACTCCATCATTGCGAATGGTGTGATTAATTCCGGAGGGTCTGTTCAGCATTCAGTGGTGTCACCCAATGTTCGCATCAACGACAGCGCAACCGTGGTGGACAGCATTCTTTTTGATGATGTGGAAGTTGGAGAAGGTAGCCAGCTAGTCAACTGTATTATTGATAAGCATGTAAAGGTCCCGCCATACACTCAAATTGGTTTAAACAAAATTGAAGATGCCAAACGCTTCCATATTTCGGAAAAAGGTATCGTCGTTGTTCCTGAAAACTATCAATTTTCTTAAGATAAAAAAATAGCCCTCTTATCTCATCGAGTTAAGAGGGCTAATGTAAGAGACTGACTAGATCTCCTATAGGGGTATGCAAATCAACAACTTGTACGTTGTTCTCTTCACATGAGGAATTATGCTGTTACTGGTTTGATAAAAAAACAGTAATTATTTAACCGTCTCTTTCCTCTTTTAGTTTTTCAACTCACCAGCTTTAATCCTGTCGGTGTTTCATTAAAGTGTCTTTTGTATTCCCGTGAGAACTGAGAAACGCTGTTGTAACCAACCAGTCTCGCCGCATCATTCACTTTCTTCCCTTCTAACTGGATTAGCTCTTTCGCTTTGTTTAAGCGCACCTTTTTAATGTACTGAATAGGTGACTCAAGAGTGATTTGTCGAAAAGCGCTGTGAAAGGCAGACATACTCATGTTGGCTTCTTCAGCAAGGTGTTGTACGGACAGTGTTTCACTGTAGCTTCGATGGACTTTATCCAGAGCTTTAGCGACGCGCGCATATTGACCTTCATGGTGAGCCAAATCAAACAACACATGCCCTTCACTACTGGTCAATGCTCGATAGGCCAACTCTTCTTTAAGAGAGTCACCTAGTAGTGATAGCTCAATTGGATTACACAAGGCATGCATGATTCGTTTGCAGGTGTCCAGCATAGAATCTTCCATACTAACAGAGCGCAATCCACAGGTGTAATGCGGCTGTTCTTTGTGAGGTGCGTATCCAAGTGATTCAAGCTTATTAACGTGACGATGTAACATTTGAGGATCAATATCGACAGTTAATCCAAGAAGTGGCTCGCCATTTGTTGGAAATGCCTCGCACTCCAAAGGCATAGGCACACCAACAACTAAGTAGTCATTAGGCCCATACTTAACTGGCTCACTACCAATATGAATGATCTTGTTTCCTTGCCCCAACACAATGACACCAGACTGATAAATAAAGGGCTGGCGAGTGTTTCCAGTACTACTGCGATAAAACCAAACACCGTCAAGATCGGTCTTTCTGACCCCTTCGAGATCATTCAAATTATGGGTATCAACATACTGCTGCATTAATTGAGCGAGTGTCATGCCACCTCCTGTTAATTTTCAATAAGAATATACAAAAAGTAGGAATAGGCAACATAAACAGAGGATTCGATATTTTTCAAAGCGAGTTTCAATACTATTATGCATTCAAACAATGAAGTGTTTCGAAACTCGGGACACCAAATCAGTCTGCCCTATCAGGCGATAAACTGAAGCAAGAGGAATGACAATGCAATTTACTTACGCTAACCCAACCCAGATTCTGTTTGGTCAAGGTCAAATCAGTTCCATTCAATCATCGATTCAACCTCAAGATAAAGTTCTCGTCATCTACGGCGGTGGCTCAATCAAACGTAACGGCGTTTATGATCAGGTTTCTGAGGCATTGAACGGTCACCAATGGGTCGAGTTCTCAGGTGTTGAACCAAACCCAACAAAAGAAACACTTGATAAAGCGGTCGCGATTGTTAAAGAGCAAGGCATTAACTTCATTCTTGCCGTCGGTGGCGGTTCTGTTATTGATGGCTCTAAGTACGTTGCAGCTGCTGCCAAATATGATGGTGACGGCTGGAATATCCTAACGGGTAACCATCAAGTTTCTGAGGCGACACCACTTGGCGCAGTTTTAACGCTGCCGGCAACAGGCTCAGAGTCCAATATGGGTGCGGTTATTACAAAAGCTGAAACTCAGGATAAGCTTGCGTTCCTTAGCCCATTCGTACAGCCAAAATTTGCTGTTATGGACCCTGATGTGATGAAGACGCTTCCTGAAAAGCAGCTCATCAACGGTATTGTCGATGCTTGGGTGCACGTGTGTGAGCAATACCTGACGACGAACCATGGCGCAATGGTTCAGGATGGCTATGCAGAGACTCTACTTCGCACTCTGAAGAAGCTCGGCGAAGATTTTGACAATCGTGACGACGACGCTTGGCGTGCGAATCTAATGTGGTCAGCAAACCAGGCTCTGAATGGTCTAATCGGCAGCGGTGTGCCGCAAGATTGGGCAACTCACATGATTGGCCACGAGCTGACAGCACTTTGGGGCGTTGACCATGCACGCTCTCTGGCCATCGTTCAGCCTTCTCTTCTTCGTAACCAATTGGTTCACAAACGCGCCAAACTCGAGCAAATGGGCGTGAATGTATTTGGTCTAGAACAAGGTGATGACTTAGCTGAGCGTACCATCGATGCTATAGAAAACTTCTATCAGACAATGACGGTATCAACACAATTGACAGAACATGGTAGCGACAAGCAAAGCGCGATCGACTCGGTAGTGAGTCAGTTAGAGCTTCATGGCATGAAAGCGCTAGGTGAAAACCAAGCGATCACTCTAAAGGAAAGCCGCGAAATATTAACTCAGGCTATTGCTTAGTTAACACCCTGTTAGTACGCTAAAAAGCAGCAATATTGCTGCTTTTTTTATATGGGTGAAAAGAGAAATGTGGCTGCTAATCCTAGCACTGTGTGCTGTTCACGTTTGGACTATTGATCGCGGCCCTCGCTGGTTGTTTTACGCCACCAAAGTTTTACCAATCTTGCTCATGGCTTTTATGTCAATTTCACTGCATGAGGTGGTTGGCCAATACGCTTTGTGGATGGCAGCAGGATTACTTGTTTCGGTTGTTGGCGACATACTGCTCATGCACCCAAAAGATAAATTTGTCCAAGGGTTAACGGCCTTCCTACTGGTACACTTTATCTACTCTTTCGCTTTTTATACCCAACTCGATGGACCGATAAATTGGTGGCTACCGCTACTACTTTTGTCGATTGGTATTATCGTTTTCTTACTACTGCTCCCCGCTCTCGGAAACATGAAACTTCCTGTGGCACTCTATTCATTAGGTATTCTGGGAATGGCTTGGGCGGCGATTGAGTACTGGCGAGTGGATCACGCGCAGTCAGCGGCGTTCGCTGTCATGGGAGCGTTGATATTTATAACATCAGACATTGTGCTAGCCGTAGACCGATTCCGATCCAGTTCAGCTTTCGCGCGCCATGTCATCATGATTACCTACTACACGGCGCAATTGTTGCTGACGCTATCTGTGGTTGCCTACAAAGCTTAAACATTATAAGTGGAAGCGGTAAATCAAGTCGTCATAGAGTTTGCCACCAATTTGGTATGCATTTTCTTCTCTTTCTACTAACTCAAAACCGGCCTTTTCAAGCACTTTGCAGGACGCTACGTTACCATCAGTAACGATTGCGTTAATGTTCTTTACCATAGGTAGGGATTGCTTTACGTGATCGATTAACGCAAGCAAAGATTCTGTCCCAATGCCTTTTCCATGAAATTCAGGAAGCAGTAAGTAACCGATCTCAACAGAGTCATCTGACTCATCTTCGATACACAAACCTGTTACGCCTACTGGTTGATTGTTTTGACTATCTCTGATGACAAGACATAGCCAATGTCCGCTTCCCCATTCCCACACAGGCAATCGCGATTCAAATCGTTGGCGAATATCATCCAGTTCAGGTTGATCAAACGCGTAACGAATCACTTCTTCTTCTTGATGTAGGCGCAAAAAAAGTGGCCAATCTGTTTCTGTAATCTGACGCATCGAAAGTCGAGGAGATGCAATTTCTATCATAGTTCTACCTAGTCAACCAATTGATTCAACGCTTGTTTTGAGCTTTCGACCAGCGATAAAAGCTGAGCTTTATCCGCCAGATAATCACTAACTGGCTGCTGAGATTTTTCTATACTTAAGCAAGCGTCAAACAATGCTAGCAGACCCAAGCTTCCGGCTGAACCTTTCAACTTGTGTGCGAGTTGTTTTATTTGATTCGGGTCATCTTGCTCAGCGGCTGTTTGCATAAGATTCAATGTTTCGTCGGCACCCTTATCAAACAGAGTGATGATTTCTCTCATTTTTTCGCTCCCAAGAATGAGAAAATCTTTACTGACAACGCTTGGGTCGATGAGTAACACGCTATCTTGCTGGTCAGTTGGTTTGAAATCCGCTTGTTCTAGTACCAGCGAGTGGCCTTGCAAACTCGCGTTGATCATATGGCACAACGCATCTTTATCTAAAGGTTTGGGCAGATAGCCATCAAATCCTGCAGCAAGGTAGCTTTGTACTTCTTCATCGTAAACGTGAGCTGAAACCGCAATCATGGGTGTGACAGCGTCACCATTAAATCGTTTCAATTTCTCTAACAGCTCTACGCCATTGCAGTCAGGGAGGTTGATATCAAGCAAAGCGATATCAAAATCATGTTGAGAATAAATCTCCTCAGCGGAATTGCCATCATTCGCCGTTGTTACCTCGTGGCCTAGACTTTCTAGAAACCCTTCCGCGACTAGGCAGTTAACTGGATTATCTTCCACCAGCAGCACTTTCGCTTTTAACGTTGAGCCAGCATTAAGATCTTTAGGTTGAACCTTGCTACCTTGAGACAGAGGGACACTAAAACTGAATCGGCTCCCCTGTCCGACTTCAGATTCAAGCAGCAGTGCTCCACCCATGGCTTCCACAATGCGTTTGCTTATGGCGAGACCAAGCCCCGTACCACCTTTGCTACTCATACCACCAGAAGCCTGAGTAAAAGCGTCAAACAAAGTCTCTTGTTCTTCCTGGCTGATACCGATGCCAGTATCAGACACTTCGAACAACACCTGACCGTCTTGATCCGGGTCGTGTGTTACATAGATATCAATGTGGCCTTGCTCTGTAAATTTAACGGCATTTCCGACTAGATTGGTTAACACCTGACTAATACGGGTTACGTCACCATATAAAAACTGGCTTACATCGCTTTCTATCAAGGTACTGATTTCAATGCCTTTTTCTTTAGCTCTACCATCAAGCAATTGCTTAACATCTTCCACCATGTCAAAGAGGTTGAAATCAACAGGCCTTATTTCTAGGTGACCCGCTTCGATCTTCGAGTAATCAAGCACGTCATTCAAGATCGCAAGTAATGTGGTACCGCTACGATTGATCACATCCACAAAGTGGCCTTGTTTTGAGTTCAGCCCATTCTCTTTAAGCAGCCTTGCAGTACCGAGTACCCCATTCATTGGGGTTCGAATTTCATGGCTCATCGTTGCTAAGAACGCCGTTTTTGCTCGACTCGCTTGCTCTGCTTGTCGGCGCGCTTTCGCATGGTTGAGTACTTCGTGATTGAGGCGTTTGTTAGTATCTTGCAGCTGGTGAGTACGCTCAGTTACAAGCTCTTCAAGGTGTTCTTTATGTTCTTGTAACTCTCGCTTTGCTTTTGCTTCACTTTCTGCGACTACTTTTAATGATTGAGCCGTATTTCTCGCTGTGATGATGGCTTGACCCATATGCGCTAGCTCATCATTGCCTTTCACAGTGATATCGACTTTCAGTTGCCCTTGCGCGATAGACGACAAAGCGGACGAGTATTCTGCTAAGCGTTTAAGTACCGATACATAAACCACTTTCCAAACGATCAAAATGACGATCAACATACCTAAAACCGTAATTATCGTCAGGCTGAGTTGAGCATAATCCAACGTTGTTTTGAGCTTGTCCACAGCTCGTGTCGTGGCTTGGTTTGAATCATCGACCAATTTGTTCACTGTGGTGTTTAGCGTTGAAAATTGTATCAACGTGTCCTGCATTAGCTGTTGTGACGCTCGTTCGTTTTGGTAGCGTTGATGCAAAACATCAAATACGACTTCCCCTTTTTCTAATTGCTCTAGCAGTTCAGTCATTTGGATAGAACGTGTTGGATCTTCTACCGCTCGTACTCGGCGTTTCATGATCTCAAGGTTACTGACAAATTCTTCTCTGACCGTATGAATACGGTCGATATCCGAAATAGTACGAGCTTCTTCGATGTGGTTAAGCATTTTAAATGCGAGCAGGTGTAACTCGTGCAGCCTTTCTGCGAGGTCTAAATCCACTTCAACAAGTGTGTCTAAAGCTTGGTACGCTTGCTGTGTGCGCGCCTTTTCTATCAAATCGTAAATATGAGTGACATTCGCGATGGCAATGGTACTGGTATTGGAAACCTGTGTACGCGTCAATTGTTCCAATTCAGAAGCCTGCTCCCTGAGCTCCCCTGTTCGCGAGCCCAGTTCTTTTTCCAGAAGAAGTTTTTTCTCTACAACAATACCTAGCTCAACTAAAGTATCGATTACGGTTTGAACGTCTGCTTCCAGTGTGCTTAATAGTTTGGAATCAAAAGAATCTGAACCCAGTTGTTTGATATGTTGAAGTAAACTTTCCAGTTGAGAAAACAACTCTTTACCCGATTTTTGGCGCTGAAGTTCGGACTTTGAATTAGAGAGGGTCTGCACAGAAGAGATGATTCGTGAACTCAGCTCAGAGACTTGCCGCGCCTCAATCATCGAAGGGATAGCGGAATTGACGACGTTCCTTTCTGTTTTTGCGACCGATGAAAAACCAAACACACCAATCAACGCGGAAATCAGTACTAAAAGCGCCATTGCGAGAAAAGCAAACAACAACTTTCGACCAATACTGGCTTTAGCAAGTAACATTAAGCAACCACACTTCTTTGCACTGTGGGAATACGCTATATTTTGCAGTGTTTATGTAATGATTACCAACGATATACATCATGCTTCCAGCTTTCTCTTTAAAACGATTTTTTATAATGGCCATTGCGGCGTGCTCGTTAATGTCGACTTCTTTGTCTGCCGCTGAAGCGCCTCTAAAACTGTGCGCACTCTACCCTCACCTTAAAGACTCGTACTGGCTGTCTGTAAACTATGGCATGGTGGACGAGGCGAAAAAACTTGGGGTTGATTTGAAAGTACTCGAAGCAGGTGGATACCCAAATCAGGCTAAACAAAAAGAACAATTGGAAAACTGCCAGCGATGGAAGGCGGACGCCATTATTCTGGGTACAGTCGCCCCGGATTTATACATGAACAATTTGCGCCAATTTGCAGGCGATGTTCCTGTTTTCGCGAGTGTTAATGAGCTGATTTTGGGTAGTCATTCGAGAAAACAGCTCAAAGGCGAAGTTGGTGTCGATTGGTATTGGATGGGTTATTACACAGGTCAATATTTGAAAGACAAGCACCCCCAAGGTTCCGGGATTAAAAAGATTGTTTTGCTCCCCGGTCCAGATTCTAGCGGTGGGACCAAGCCTGTTATCCGCGGTTTTCTCAGTGCAATTGAAGACAGTGATATTCAGATTGTGGAAACCTACTGGGCAGATAATGATAAAGAGCTTCAGCGAAACCTTGTCCAGCAATCTATCGAGCGCGAAGACCTTGACTATATAGTTGGTAGCGCTGTAGCCATTGAAGCGGCGATCAGCGAGTTAAGGACAGCAGGAAAAACGGACCAGATAGGGCTCATTTCGACTTATCTCAGTCACGGCGTTTATCGTGGGCTGCTGAGAAATCGCGTGGAATTTGCGCCTACTGACAAAATGGTTAAACAAGGTCGATTATCTGTAAAACAAGCGGTAAGCTATCTGAAAGGTCAACCTTACGAGAACAGTGAAGCTCCGATCATTGAGGCACTGACACCTAAAAACTTAAAACCTCAGGTGATATCAGACTCGTTGTCTCCATCAGAGTATCGACCAACATTTTACGTAAATAATTAGAAATATTAGGGAACAATCTAGAATGCAGAAAACAACTCGCACTATGCCTGCACACAAACATGTTGCTCTTGTTGCTCATGATAACTGTAAACCTGAGCTACTTCGCTGGGTTACTGAGCACAAAGAGAAGCTTCAACGCCACTTCCTGTACGCGACCGGCACAACAGGCTCGATGCTGAGTAAAGAAACAGGCCTAGCCATCAAAAGCATGATTTCCGGACCGATGGGCGGCGACCAACAACTTGGGGCCCTGATTTCGGAAGGAAAAATAGACATGCTTATCTTCTTCTGGGATCCACTTAATGCCGTACCACATGACCCTGATGTAAAAGCCCTACTCCGTATCGCGAGTGTGTGGAACATCCCCGTCGCCACTAACCGCGCAACGGCTAACTTCCTAATCGAATCTGATCTAATCGAATCTGAAGTCGACATCGAAATTCCAGATTACGAAGCTTATCTTGCAGATCGAATTTAAGACCATCAAACAAAGGGCTTTATTGTATAGAGCCCTTTTTGCTCTACAGCCTTACGCTTAACTGAGTAGTTCTAATATTGCCCCTCAGAACACCCAGCTCGCAATCATTTAATAAGGTAAAACGATGTCACTTATCAACGAACAATTACAAAAACTCAAAGTCATTCCAGTCATCGCTATTGAAGATGCAAAAGATATTATCCCTCTGGGAAAAGTGCTGGCAGACAACGGATTACCAGCGGCTGAAATCACATTTCGCTCAGAGGCTGCTATTGAAGCAATACGTTTACTTAGAGAATCTCAACCTGAGATGCTAATCGGTGCAGGCACCGTACTTAATAGAGAGCAAGCCATTGCCGCTAAGGAAGCCGGTGCAACTTTTATTGTCTCACCAGGATTTAATCCGAATACCGTTAAGGCCTGCCAGGAAATTGGAATTGATATTATACCGGGCGTAAATAACCCAAGTACCATTGAAGCGGCTCTAGAAATGGGTCTTACGACACTAAAATTTTTCCCAGCGGAAGCTTCAGGTGGTGTGAACATGGTGAAAGCTTTGCTTGCTCCATATTCCGATGTCAGCCTAATGCCAACAGGTGGCATTAACGCTAACAACATCCAAGAATACCTTTCTATTCCAAGAGTCTTAGCTTGTGGTGGCACATGGATGGTCGACAAAAAACTTGTCGAAGAAAAAAACTGGGATGAACTCGCTAGACTAACACGAGAAGCGGTCCAGCTAGTTAAATAGAAAATAGGTACGCATTAGCACGCTCCTACTTGAGGGCGTGTCACTTCTAAATAGCGACACTTTCGACGCTGTTCGACGCAAATTCAATGGCCAGCGCAGTCAATTTTATGAATTCACTCTCATAGTTAATGAAAATCTCTCAAACCGGGCATATTCAAGAGATTGTTCAACTAAAATAGCATTGCATACAGATAATCTAGCTATTAAGCTGATTAACAATAATTAAAAAGACTTAATCGGACTAAGAATTTTAGTCCTTTTTGCTGCGGGAGCATTCATGGAATCAAACCAAGACGAACAAGTACTGTGTTGCCCGCTATGTGGCAGTGAGGAATACCTTCTGTCAGAAACAGACAGTATGTTATGTGCTCAATGTGGTACGTTTTTCGAAGATATTAAACAGGTTGTGGTCACTCAGCCCATCGTGACACCTAAAGTGACCAAACTTATCAGCGTTAATCAATACGTTATTTAACGATTAAACCAACGCTTCTAAATCCCTCAAACCTGTAATCCTGACGACTTTTTCCGAATGTATTTTATCGTTAAGGCCAACCAAGTGGACGGTCTTAACGCCAGCGCGAATTCCTGCTTCCAGCCCCTTTGGTGTGTCGTCTACATAAATGCATTCATTCAGTTTGAAGCCCATATTCATTGCGCTGTATTGCACTAAATCAGGTTCGGGTTTCCAACTATTGGTATCAAATGCAGAAAAGATTTTACCTTTGAAGTAAGGCAGCAAGCCGGTGATTTGTAGTGTTTTTTCTATCTTGGTTTTAGGGCCGTTAGACGCAACACAGTACTCTATCCCTTTGGCTTCAAGGCATTTGATGACATCAAATACACCGTCCATAGGTTTCAAATGCGCCTCAAACAGTTGTTCGAGTACTTCACGGTAAACAGGCTCTAGTTCATCAAGAGAAACAGAAAGGCCAAGCCGGTCTCGCATGTCGGTAAGAATATCGGCAAGCTTCCCCCCCTCAAAGTGCTCTATCGCCATATCCAACGATAGATGGACATCGTAACGATTAAAGACATCGCACAACGCCTGACAACATAATCGTTCACTATCTACTAGAGTACCGTCACAATCGAATATCACACACTGAGTTTGAGGTTTACCCATTCCGTCTTCCTTTCTTAACGTACTTCGTAAAATACTATTCCAGGCTATCGAGATTGAAATGATGGGGTTAACACTTCAAATAAATGTAACTTAATTCATGACAAAAACACCGAGCTTGTCACTAAATTATGCTCTAATTGTATGAATTTAATACTAATGACACAAAGAACATCAGAGCGCTGACTAGGCGAAATAGATCAAAACTGGTAGCGACTGTGGATGTTTAGAAATGGCTAATTGTGTATAGGAGTGTGGAGTTAAGATTCAATGTATATCGTTTCGCAATTTGTTTCTTCTAACGTCGAGTGCGTTAATAAGGAGGCAACGAATTCATCTTTATTGCCTGATAAACTCACAACATCTGATACTAAGAGGTCTTGCTCCGTTCTGGTAATGATTGCAGCAGCGGATGGCTCTCCATTTTGAAAACCAACATAAAGATCACATGGCTCTGAGAAGATTATCTGACTCAAAAACTCAACGATTAACTCTTGCTCATTCTGCTCTTCCCATCTTTTAGACTGAAGCAGAGAGAACATGACGGTGAGGCGATGAAAATCGACTTTAAAGATATCTTGCTCTGAAAACGCTGTACTAGGCTCAGGAAGGCTTACTAAGGTTTCAAACTGGCTATCTTGGCTTTTCGCCATATATAGCTGCCGCCCCGCTAAGCTTTCTTTGGTTGGAAACTCAACATCAATATGCTGGCTTAGCCATTGGTTTTTAGTTTCAACAATCGAAATTGCACTATTGCTCATATCTGGAAACGCTGTTCTTTAACGGGATTACCGTGAAGCTTAGCGATAACGATCTGATGTCTCAAGTATTTTAAGGATATCTGGCGATTTCTGTGTCAAACTAGCCCAATTGACTAACGGAATATCATCATTGGGACAAATAACACCATGTTAAGGAAAGTTGCGATCGTATCTCTTTTAGCGCTCGGGTTGACCGCCTGTGACAATAACGAAGTGGGCGATGTCAGTCTGGGTTTATTCACCATGAAAGACATTAAACTCAATCACCTCAAAGATCCTGTCGTCACAGGAGTCACTTGCCACATCGCTTCCATCGAAGCAGACTTCAGCTTGGCTGATCCAAGTGACAGTTCAATTTCTTGTCGTCAAACGGGTGAAATCACACCGGAAATGATTGCGGCAATCGATAAGTCCAAAAATGGCGAAGTAGTGTTTAAAAAGTCCAAAAGTATTTTCTTTAAGAGCATGAAGGTTCGCCGGATTTTCGATTCAGAAAACCAGACTCTGATGTATCTGTCTTATTCTACAAAAGAGACATCGGGTAGCTTTAAGCACAGCCTTTCTACGGTGCCTTTATGGGGTACCAAAGCCTATGGCATCCATACGACTGAAAAGTAGTTGAAAAAAGAGCCAAACATGTCAGTTTGGCTCTTTTTTGTGTAATAAAAATGAAAGCGATCTTACATTGATGTGATATGATGCGCGAAAATTTCCAACCCCATTCTAAAAATGAAGTTTCCTGGACAGCGCAAATCTAAGCACTACTTCCCTACTCACGCTCGTGATCCACTTGTCAACCAAATGAAGCAAACGCCAAAGCTTTACCGACCTATTATTGTCGGCGTTGGTCAAACAATTGTTGATATTGAAGCTCGTGTCGACGATGACTTCCTAGCTAAGCACGACTTGAGTAAAGGTCATTCTCTGGTCTTAGAAGAGAGTAAAGCAGACGCATTATATGAAGAGCTGGTAAAGCGTGAACTCATTACTCACCAATACCCTGGTGATACGATTGGTAACACACTTCACAACTACTCAGTGTTGGCGGACAGCAAATCTGTCCTGTTGGGTGTAATGTCTAAGAACATTGAAGTAGGTTCTTTTGCTTACCGCTATCTATGTCGCACTTCTTCTCGCATGAACCTAAACCACCTCCAAATGGTAGAAGGTTCTATCGGCCGCTGTTACACACTAATCTCAGAAAATGGCGAGCGTACGTTTGCTATTAATGAAGGCCACATGAACAAACTGCGTCCGGATAGTATTCCTGAAGACGTATTTGATAAAGCGTCTGCATTAATTGTGTCTTCATATCTGATGCGTGGAAATCCGGAAGATCCAATGCCGCAAGCAGTTGCCCGCGCTATCGAGATTGCTAAGTCTAAAAATGTACCTGTTGTACTGACTCTTGGTACAAAGTGGGTCATTGAAGGCAATGCGGAGTGGTGGCAAAACTACATTAAAGAAAACATTTCTATCGTTGCAATGAACGAAGAAGAAGGTGAAGCTCTGACTGGCGAAAAAGATCCGCTTCTTGCTGCAGATAAAGCATTGGAATGGGTTGATCTTGTATTGTGTACGTCTGGCCCAGTAGGCCTTTATATGGCAGGCTACACCGAAGAATCAGTCAAGCGTACTACTGAGCTACCGTTACTGCCGGGTAACATTCCAGAGTTCAACAAGTACGAATTTAGCCGAGCTATGCGTAAAAGCGACTGCGCGACACCAGTAAAAGTGTATTCTCATATTGGTCCATACCTAGGCGGACCACTAGAAATCAAGAATACCAACGGTGCTGGAGACGCAGCACTGTCGGCACTTTTGCATGATATGGCGGCCAACAGCCACCACCAAGTAAACGTACCAAACTCATCGAAGCATGATCAGCCTTACCTGACCTATTCTTCTCTGTCTCAAATCTGTAAGTACGCGAACCGAGTAAGCTACGAAGTGTTAACCCAACACTCACCTCGTTTAAGCCGCGCACTGCCTGAACGTGAAGACAGCCTTGAAGAAACGTATTGGGACAGGTAACAAACTAAAAAAGAGCCGCATAAATGCGGCTCTTTTTATTCTTGTGGGCAGGGATAGAAAACCAATCCACTGCTTTCAACCATAACACAATCCATTTTCGCTGCATGTGCCGCTTGCTTCCCTAGCTCTGTATCTTCAAAAACCACACATTCACTTGGCAATAAGTTAAGCTCTTGAGCCGCAATTAAAAACGTATCTGGATTAGGTTTGTGATGTTTAACATCCGTCGCAGTCACGACAGTATCCAGCTTATCAAGGATCTGGCTTTCTGATAGTAGCCGCATTGCGCTTTCTCGCTGACTGCCCGTCCCTACCGCAATCTTCTTTTTACCGTAAAAATGATTGAGTACTTCATTTGTCGATTCGATAGGTAATCCAAAATCCTCCAGATCGCTGAACGTCTTCATTTTAAAGGTTGAAACGGCCATAGGGTCCAAGGTCAAACCGTGTTTCTTATTCACTTCAGCCGCTATTTTATAGCTTGGCATGCCACCTAGGCTATGAAGCCACTGCCGTGTGAAAGGAAACCCAAACTCAATGGCCGTTCTTTCCCACGCTTTCAGGTGTGCTGGCATGGTATCTATTAAAGTGCCATCCATATCAAAGATTAAACCTTGATATCGCTCCAATTGTTTCAACATTCTGATAATTACCACCTTTAATATTGCTAGTATCCATATTTTCTGGCCAGACCAGGTCAATTGATATATCTATAAATAGCAACTACTCTTCACAAAGAAGCTAATAAAACTAACCGCTCAATTTACTCAGGTACTCTCATGAATATCAAGAATAAACTGTATTCATTAGGTGCAGTCGCCATTTTAGGGGTTGTATCATTACTTTTAGCAACCTCTCATTTCGCCCAGACCACCAATCAGCTCAATCATGCCAACTTGCTCGTCGCAAAATTAGAGATACGCCTTCTCAATCTCCGGCGTAATGAAAAAGACTTCCTACTTAGGAAAGACATGAAATATCTCGACAAGTTTAATAAGAATATGGATATCTTTCTTGATTTGGAATCTGAGCTTGCGCCAGTCCTTGATGATAACAGCCTGCCCTCAAGCTCGCAGGTACGACAAGATATCTTGAAGTACCAAACGGGATTTACCAAGTTAGTCAATGCATTCGATGCACTTGGCCTCAAACCTGAAGATAAACTGCTTGGTGCGTACAATGAAGAGCTGAAGGCGCTAAAACCTTCTCTCTCGAGTGAGCAATTGGTTAACCTGTTTGAGTTTGATAAAAACGTAATTAAAGGTGAAGTCAAATCTCAGCTATTACCAAGCAATGCAAGTCAGCTTATATCGGCCGCGAATCAAGTTGTCTCTCAGAAGCGAATTATTGGCCTTAAGTACAATGAAGGTTTACTAGGCGATGCTCGCGGATTGTCTCATACCGTAGAAAAGCAATTTAAAACATTTGCCAGTGCCTTGGATGAGCAGAGCAATGCAACAAGAAATGAGCTTGCCTTAATCAAGCAAGGTGTCAGTGTTGCTGTCGTGGTATTTATTCTCGGCTTCATTTTCCAAATTTCTCGATCGATCAATCTACAAGTCGCAGCCCTTCTTTCCATAATTCAGGAAATCGCTCGCTCAAATAATGTTGCTCTTCGCTCTCAACTATCAGGAAAAAATGAACTCGTATCCATCGGTAATTACTTCAACCGGTTACTAGATAAACTAGAAGCACTTATTTCTGGTACTCAATCGAAGTCTTCTGAGCTTACATATAGCACTCAAAGTATGCACAACGAGCTGCAAAGTGTGATTGAACAATTCCATGTGCAGGCAGATCACACGTCTACGATGGCAACCTCTGTTCAAGAAATGGTATCAACCATAAATGAGATTTCAGAAAGTACGGCGGTGGCGGTTGAAGGGGTTCAGCAAGCTTCAATCAATGCTCAGCATGGCAGAGAAGTTGTAGAAGAAACTGTGAAAAACATCAGCCAGCTGTCATCGATTCTGTCTGATAGCCAAGGTTCAATCAGCTCCTTAAACGATCATGTAGATAAAATTGGTGATGCGGTTAATATCATCCAAGGTATTGCAGAGCAAACCAACTTATTAGCGCTTAATGCTGCTATCGAGGCGGCGCGTGCTGGTGAACAAGGACGAGGCTTTGCGGTTGTTGCCGACGAGGTTCGCGCGCTTGCAAGTAGAACACATCAATCTACTGAAGAAATTACAAAAGTCGTCACCGCTATCCAGACCCAAATGGCAACAGTTGTGACCAATATAGATCAATGTAACGAGCAAGGACAACAAACACTAGGAGCTTCAGAAACATTGGATGAAAGCTTAGGTCAGATCATTACTGACATGACCAATATTCAGGCTAACTCGGAACGAATAGCTTCTGCGATTGAAGAGCAAGGCATCGTTATGAACCAAGTAAGTGAGTCGATTACAGAGCTTAATAGCATCTCCGAAGGGAACATGCACTCTGCTCAAAACTGCCTGAATGAAGTCGACAAAGTTTCTTTGCAAGCGAGTGAGATGGACCAAGCCGTAGCAGAATTCCAAACATCAAAATAGAATTAGACAACAGGTAAAAAGCGCTTTTAAACAAAGCGCTTTTTTATTTGCATATTTGTAGCTGACGGGAGAGCCAATCCGCAAAACACTTCTGCTTGACAGATAGCGTTCTTTGCACTCCAATAAGGTAATAATAATACCCTGATTTAATCAATCGGTTAGGAAAAGGCATCACAAGGTCGCCTCGCTCTATGTCTTCCTTCACTAAACTCCATCTCCCCATCGCAATCCCTGCCCCATGTTTTGCTGCACTTACTGCAAGAGTCGACTGATCAAATCCGACTGACCGACAATTTTGTATATCAAACTCAGCGTAATGTTCATGCCAATATTTCCATTCATCGAGCTGAGAGTGAATGTGCCATGCCTGATTGTCATGCAATAGCGTGCAATGTGAGAGATCACGAGTCTCATCGTTTAGAGCGTATTGATTGGCATAATGTGGCGAGCAAACTGGGATCACATGTTCTTCATTTAGCTTTAAGCTCCAATTGGCGTCAGGGGTCACATTGCTATAGTAGATGGCGAGGTCAATACCATGCCGATTTAAATCAAGCGTGTCGTTGCCCGTGATCAGCTTGATGTCGATTGACGGATACTGTTTACAGAAGTCATGCAACCTTGGAACCAGCCAATCATGCGCAAAGGAAGGCCTAGAATAAACCGTCAAACCACCCGAGACATGACCACTTTTTACCTGTTCAATACTGTTATTAAGTTGAGATAAAGCTAACGTCACAGATGCAAATAGTTGCTCGCCATTAGAAGTCAGTGTGACCTTACGATGCTGACGTTCAAACAACTGAAGATTTAGCTCGTTCTCCAATTTGTTTATTTGATGAGAGACCGCACTGGGTGTTAAGCAAAGCTCATGCGCAGCCAAAGCGAAAGAGCCCAAACGTGCGGCGACTTCGAATGTATAAAGCTTAGAAAGCTGAATTCCGTTCAACTGAGTATTGATGCGCGTACTTGTATCAATTTTCATTTCTTAATGCTGGCTTCGCTTAAAGTGAATCAATTTATCTTATACGAACTAAATCTTAAATCTATAACTCTCTCTTAATTTGAGTGAATTAAATTCACCCATCAGTGAGTAATGATCATTTGCTAGTCTCGCCGAACACAGGTTTAATCAAACCATCACTCTTAAGCCAATGACTGATTATGCGCGACCTCATCGAGCAATACCCACTAATTAATACCCTTGTTCAACTGAAAGAAACGAGCTGGTTCAACCCATCCGTTACCACCACTGAAATTGCACTTCCTTACGTAGGATTGGACAAAGCGGATGCCGATGAAGCCTCTTCACGTTTGCAACGCTTTGCGCCGTTTTTAGCTCACGTCTTCCCTCAAACCCAAGCCAGTAATGGCATCATTGAATCGCCAATTCGTGAGATTTCTACAATGAAATCAGCGTTAGAAGCTGAGTACAAAACCAAAATTGCCGGCCAGCTGTTACTTAAGATGGATAGTCACCTACCTATTTCCGGTTCTATTAAAGCAAGGGGCGGGATTTATGAAGTTCTGACCCATGCGGAAAAGTTAGCGTTTGAACATGGGCTGCTAAACATAGACGACAACTATCAAAAACTTGCTGATCCTGAGCTAAAAACGTTTTTTTCGCAATTCAGCATCGCTGTTGGGTCAACGGGTAATCTTGGTTTATCCATTGGCATTATGAGCGCAAAACTTGGGTTTAACGTCACTGTTCATATGTCATCTGACGCTAGGGAGTGGAAAAAGGCAAAACTCCGCGATCACGGTGTCACCGTTCGAGAATATGATAGTGACTATGGTGTTGCCGTTGAGCAAGGTCGCCTTGAAGCAGAACAAGACCCGAACTGCTTTTTTATTGACGATGAAAACTCAAAAACACTTTTTCTCGGCTACTCGGTTGCAGGAGAGAGAATCAAAGCGCAGTTTGATGAAATGAACATCCTGGTTGATGAAGACCACCCTCTATTCGTTTACCTACCTTGTGGCGTAGGAGGCGGTCCGGGAGGAGTTGCTTTTGGGCTGAAACTAGCGTTTGGGGATCACGTACATTGTCTTTTTGCCGAGCCCACACACTCACCTTGCATGATGTTAGGTGTCCATACCGGCTTGCATGATGAAATTTCAGTTCAGGATATTGGGCTAGATAACGTCACGGCAGCGGACGGCTTGGCAGTTGGTCGAGCCTCTGGCTTTGTCGGTAGGGCGATGGAGCGTATGATCGACGGCTACTACACGGTTTCAGATCAAACCTTGTTCACTCACCTTAAAAGGCTCCATCAGACAGAAAATATTAAGCTTGAGCCCTCTGCATTGGCCGGAATGAAAGGGCCGGTTATCGTCTCAGAAGATAAAGAATATTTAACTCGGCTTGGCCTTTCAGACACACAGCTTCAAAACGCGACTCATCTGGTCTGGGCAACGGGAGGCGGAATGGTGCCGACTGAGGAAATGGACAAATATCTGGCTAAATAAACTACCCATAAAAAGCTCTGTTAAACAGAGCTTTTTACTTGAGCCGAAGCACTTTGGTCTGGGTAGCGGTTGCATGTTCATGGTACATATCATCAAGAAACGTGAGCAGCTCATTCTCAGCAAGCTCTGAAGGAATATAAACGTCGTATATTTTTACTCGCATTCCTGTTTCAGACTCTCGATACAGAATCCACTCATCATTACGACGTTCAACGGACATCTTGGTTCCAAAAACGTCAAATAGAATTCGCATTACCTCTCCCTACTTCTTCAGTTGAAGAAGATCCCATTTGTTTCCATATAGATCTTTAAACACAACGACAGTGCCGTATTCTTCTACTCGTGGCTCCTCGCAAAACTCTATGCCATTTTTCTGCATATCCTTGTAGTCGCGCCAGAAGTCATCGGTATGAAGAAATAGGAAGACTCGCCCACCCGTTTGATTGCCAACCCTAGAAAGTTGCTCTTCATTGCTTGCTTTAGCCAACAGCAAACAGCTACCGTCGGAACCAGGCGGAGAAACCAAGACCCACCGCTTACCTGCGCCTAGATTTGTGTCTTCAACCAACTCAAAACCAAGCCTTTTAGTATAAAACTCGATGGCTTCATCATACTCATCCACCACCAACGCCATGTAACCAATTTTCTGATTTTTCATAACCGTCCTAGAAAAAAATCCCCTCGCTTAAAGGGCTGAGGGGATTATCGCATTAAGTTGGATTAGTCGTCATCTAGTGGTACTAATTTAGTGCTACCGCCATGAATTTTCTCACGTTGACGCTGCACCAATGCATAGAAGCCAGGAATCAGGAATGTTCCTGCAAGCAGCACACACAGTAGGCCGCCGATCAGTGAAATACCCAATGAGTTCTGGCTTACGTGCCCTGCTCCCGCAGCAAATATCAACGGGAAAATGCCCAAGATAAACGACCAAGACGTCATGTTAACAGCGCGGAAACGCAGTTTACCCCCTTTTACAGCGGCATCATCAATCGTTGCATCTTTATCCTCACGCTCAACTTTCGCAAACTCGACAATGAGGATCGCGTTCTTGGCCGCGAGCGCTATCAAGAGCACCAAACCAATCTGTGCGTACAAGTTGAGTGGCGTTCCTGTTAGGTTCAAGGCTAAGAATGAGCCCAATGTTGCTATCGGAACCACAAGAATGATCGCCAGCGGAATACTCCAGCTTTCATACTGCGCCACCATGAACAGATAGATAAATATTAATGCGAGAGCAAAGGCGAAAATCGCTTGGTTGCCTGCAAGCACTTCCTGATATGCCATACCAGTCCATTCGTACTGATAACCTTGAGGCAATATTTCTGCCGCGACACGTTCCATTGCTTCAATCGCGTCACCACTTGAATAACCAGGTGCAGGCTGCCCCTGAATAATCGCACTGCGGTACATATTGTATCGCCACGCTACGTCTGGCTCGAAGATCTGCTCGTAACTAACCAGAGTACTTAGCGGAATCATTTCCCCTGCCGATGAACGAACATGGAAACGCTCGAGATCTTCCATACCAGTACGATGTTCAGCATCAGCCTGCATCGTTACACGGAAGTTCTTACCAAACATGGTAAAGTCGTTAACGTACAAGGAGCCTAAGTTACCCTGTAGCGTTTGGAAGATGCTAGATAGTGGAATACCTAGCTGCTGCGCTTTCTCACGATCAATATCGACATAGTAATGAGGCACATTCGCTCGGAACGTACTAAAGCTACGGGCAATTTCCGGTTGCTTGTTCGCTTCTTCGATGACTTGATTCATTACCACGGCTAAATCGCTACGGCTTCGACCCAATGTATCTTCCAGCACAAATTCGAAACCCGATGCAGCGCCCATGCCTGGAACAGCGGGAGGACCCATCGCGAATACGACAGCTTGAGGAAGTTGCATCATCGACCGACCGTTGATTCGGTTGGCAATCGCCGAAGCCGAATGCTCGCCTTCAAATCCGTTTCGGGTTTCCCAATCATGGAGTTTGATAAACAGAGTCGCACCATTCGATGAAGCCGCACCGGTTAAAAGCGAGTAGCCATTTGCGACTGTGATGCCATCAATGCCCGGCTCTTGTTCGATCATCTTAGCCAGCTCAGCTGTCGTTGCTTCTGTACGTGATAAAGACGCAGAGTCAGGTAGCTGAACGTTAACCAGTAAAATGCCTTTATCTTCCTGAGGTACAAATGCTGTAGACGTTGTTTTAGCGAAAAAGCTCACCGCCGCCACAGCGACAACGAAGAATACGACCAGCAACAGGGATTTCTTAACCAAATATCCCGCTACTTGGCCATAGCGATTCGTGACGCGCTCAAGCCCGCCGTTAAACGCCTTGAACCAACGAGCGGTGTTTCCACCTCCTTGCTTCAGCACTAATGAACAAAGTGCAGGTGAAAGTGTTAAAGCGTTGATAGACGAGATCACCACTGAAATACAGATCGTCAAAGCAAACTGGCGATACATGATGCCAGTTATCCCCGGTAACATAGCAACCGGCAAGAACACCGCAAGTAGCACCAGCGTCGAGGTAATGATAGGCCCCGTCACTTCTTTCATTGCAATCAGAGTAGCTTTGCGCGGACTTATCGAAGGATCTTTAGCCATTGTCGTATCGACGTTCTCGATGACAAGAATAGCGTCATCCACCACGATACCAATTGCCAGTATCAAACCAAACAGCGTCACTGTATTTATCGTAAAACCGGTCAGCTGCATGAAAGCAAATGTACCGATCAAAGATACCGGGATAGCGATTACAGGAACCAGCGTCGCACGGGCACTACCTAGGAAAAGATAGGTAACCGCAATAACAAGCAATATCGCTTCTACCAGTGTTTTAACAACACCCTTAATGGATTCAGCGACAAAGACCGTTGTGTCATAGCTGGTCTCATAAGCCAGACCTTCAGGGAAATTCACACTGAGGTCTTCGAGCAGTTCCATCACTTCTTTGCCACTTTCCAACGCATTGGCGCCAGACTGAAGTGACAATGTCACTATGGAAGCATCTTGGCCTCGGAATTTACCCGTTCCGTCGTAAAACTTCTTACCCAGTTCAACACGGGCAACATCTTTGAGGTAAATAGTCGAGCCATCGCTATTGGCGCGAAGCACAACGTTTTCAAACTCATCGACACTTTCTAGCCTGCCTTTAGTGACAAGGTTAAACTGAACTTCCTGCGCACTGCTGTATGGTGCTGAGCCCACACGCCCCGCCGCTACCTGAACGTTCTGCTCTGCTAGCGCGGAATGAACATCGCTGGTTGTCAGATTTAGGTTCGCCATCTTTTCCGGATCGAGCCAGACGCGCATCGCGAACTCACCGCCACCCAATACGTTTACTTCACTGATACCCTTAACACGCGCAAGCTGGTCTTTCAGATTCAGGTTTACGTAGTTGATGAGGAACTGGTCGTTATACTTCCCGTTTGGTGAATAGAAGTTCAGAACCATCAATAGGTCCGGAGAACGTTTTTTCACCGTGACACCCACCATTCGAACTTCTTGCGGAAGTTTAGACTCAATCTGAGCCACTCGGTTTTGCACGTTGACCTGAGCCATATCAGGATCAGTACCAACATCAAATGTCACATTTAGGTTGTAAGACCCATCATTGGCACTTTTCGAAGACATGTAGATCATATCTTCGACACCGTTGACGGAGGTTTCTATTGGGTCAGCAATGGCCTGTTCGACCGCTTCTGCACTCGCACCTGTATAAAAAGCGGAAACACTGACAGAAGGAGGACTGATTCTTGGATACTCTGCCACAGGTAAAACGGCAAGCGAAATTGCCCCTGCAAGCGTTAATATAATAGAAATGACCAGCGCAAATTTAGGACGCTGGATAAAGAAACGACTTAACATTTAGGCTCCTTTACTCAACGTCTGATTTTTCGTTGAAACGTACTGGAACACCATTTCGCACTCGTTGCAGTCCCTGCGTGATTACTTGTTCGTCAGAGTTCACACCACGATTTATAATGATGCCCTCTTCAATCTGACGCCCTAATTCGACATTACGGCGCTCTGCAATATTGCCTTCGGCGACAACCATAACAAAGTTACCTTCTAGGTCGGTTTGAACGGCACGGCGAGGAATAACGACAACGTCAGTAGACTGTTTCTCTCTCAGCTCGACCCGGATATGCTGACCTGGAAGCAGACGGTACTCTGGGTTAGGCACTTCAGCGCGCATCGCGATGGTGCCTGTATTCAAATCTATGCGGTTACCAAGAAAATCAAGGCGACCCAGATGCTCAAAGGGTTGACCGTTTTCCAAAACCACCTGTACTTCTACGGAGTCGGCTGAGCCATCGCCCTTAATTCTATCGATGCCCATTTCTAGTCGCTCTCGCTCACTGACGCTGAAACTGGTGTGTACAGGGTCTAAGCTCACTAAAGTAGTAAGAACGCCGGATTGAGGAGAGACAAGATCACCCGTGCTCAGCTTGCTTTCACTGATTCTTCCCGCAAATGGCGCGCGAATTTGGGTATAAGATAAGTTAACTTCCGCTAGGTTAAGTTGAGCGTTACCCGCTTCAACCTGTGCTTGAGCACCAAGTAATGCAGCGTTGAGATTGTCGAATTCAGATTGAGAAATGCTGCCTTTAGGAAGTAAGTTTTTGCCACGTTCGAAATCGAGCTCTGCTTTCTTAAGCTCGGCTTTCGCTTGCGCTAACGCTGCTTTAGCACTGGCAACTTGAGCTTCAAAAGACGAAGGCTCAATAGTGAAAAGGAGCTGGCCTTTTTCGACCATCTGCCCTTCTTCAAAATGTCGGGATTTGAGATAACCTGTGACCTGAGCGGTGATGTTCGTGTCTTCAACGGCTTCAACACGGCCAATATAAGATTTGCTTTGTTGATGAGGAATAACGATAGCTTGTTCAGCGACAACGAGTGACGCTGGCATTTTCTTCTGTCCCTGATTTTGCTCTCCACATCCTGAAAGAAATATCGCGCCAGATAACGCGGTGAATAGTAACGTTTTTTTCATTGAATAGACCGTTAGGTAAATTGAGAAAGAGGCTGACGCCAAACTACCTAACGATCTTGTGGATATTGTCCGAGAATTATCAGGAGAACGGACTTAAGTGTATCAATCTGTTACGACTTCTGTCTGAGTATGAATGCTAATACGTTCGAGCAGATCAGCGCCAGATTTCCAAGCGTAAACCAGTTCAGGAACCTGACTGCCACAAGGCGCTTTCCACATCCGCTCTTGCACAAGTTGACCACCGATGTGATCGTAGAACTTCACAGCTTGTTGATTATCCTTAATTACTTCCAAATATACGCCATTGTCAGGGAAGTGTTGTGCAATCCATTTTGCCATTTCAGCAATCAGTTTAACGCCCAATCCTCTGCCACGATAAGCCTCATCAATGTGTAAAGCATCGATGATGGTGCCCTTTTCGAAGTCGTGGTTGCCAAAGGCACAGATGAATCCACACAAAAGACCGCCTTCTTCGAGCAAAAGAACGTGCTGGTTAAAAGGAGGGTTGATCAATCGCGTTTGCCAAATGGCTAGTCGTTCATCCTGAACATCGTGCTTAAGATAGTCAGCGGCAAGTAGGCCTTGATAGAATTTCTTCCAGCTTTGGGTGTGTAGAGAGGCTATACGTTCGTAGTCGCTATATTCAGCTACTTTTAATTCCATTTATAGTTCCTTATTACTTCCTGTAAGGATTGCTTATCTCTTCATACTATAAAACATTTAACTAAAAGCCAATCATACTAGAGAAAATCCAACATTATTTGCCACTACCAGTTCCATTTCCTCGCAATGATTCTTATTGAGTATTCGGTTTATAACTTCTAACAAATTAATCCTTCATTAAGCTCACACGACACTTAACTTTCATTTGACTTACACATGTACGCTGATATTCTGGCGCACAACTGTTAGCTGAATGGATAATTGAAATGTCTGTAAAGGAAAAGCCACCGCTAATATGGCTAAATGTTACGCTTTTTCTCTCTAGTTTTATCGTGGCCGTTGTCGTTGCACCTTGGTATGGGTTTGAATTCGGATACGAGGCGGAGCATTGGCTTTGGCTGTTGATCACCTTTTCTTTTTGTAACCTTTCAATCACAGCGGGCTATCACCGCCTGTGGTCCCACAAAACGTACGATGCACACTGGTCTCTAAGATTACTTTTCGCTCTTGGCGGTGCATTCGCTCTGCAAAATAGTGCGTTGCACTGGAGCTCTGATCACCGTGTTCATCACAAGCATGTCGATAACAATGATAAGGACCCTTATTCTGCGAAGCGTGGATTCTGGTTCTCCCACATTGGTTGGATGCTAAGACACTACAACCCTGCGACTTATTCAGATTACGGCAACTGCCGCGATCTGCAGAAAGACAAAATTGTTATGTGGCAACATAAGCACTACTTGCTACTAGCCATTTTGATGAACATTGGCGTACCACTACTGCTTGGTGTGATTTACCAAGATATCTGGGGAATGCTACTTATGGTGTGTGTGGTTCGCTTAGTATTGAGTCACCATTCGACATTTTTTATCAACTCGCTTGCCCATATCTGGGGTTCTCAACCTTACACTGATAAAAATACAGCGCGTGACAATGCCATCCTAGCAGTGTTCACTTTTGGTGAGGGTTACCACAACTACCATCATATCTTTGAGAACGATTACCGTAACGGTATTCACTGGTGGCAATACGATCCAACCAAGTGGCTGATCAAATCTTGTTCGTGGCTTGGACTAACGAAAAAGCTACGTGTAACTCCAAAGATGAAGATTGAAAAAGCGATGGCAAAACAAGCCTTAGCGAAAGCCTCTCAAAATGTCAGTAAGCTGCCAAATGCATCACTGCTTAATGAGACGTTAAACAAGGAATTCGATGTGCTGATGAGTAAGATGTCAGACTATTACGAATTAAAGAAAGAAGTCCTTGAGAGCAAGAAAAGTGATTTAGCGAAGAAGTATGAGCATTCAGTTCTAAAAGTCCGTTACCAACAGATGAAGCAAGACTTCAAAGCGCAACGACGGAGCTGGGAATTACTCGTCGCCCGCTACGCATAAACATCAAAGCCACCTGACATTCAGGTGGCTTTTTCTTTTGCAATGCGGCAAATCGCCGTTGCCCTACCCAAGATTCATGTTGAACAAATAGTACTAACGAAAACCGTTCTACGCTTGGCTAGCGAGCTGATAAACACACCACCATAAAATACTACTACAAATAGACAGAATCACTGTCGTAACCAACAAATGTTTAGCGCTCATATTTTACACACAATAAATAGCGCTCTTGGCCAGCGCTTTTATTCATCATTCATAAACAGTTAATGAGCATTATAAACAGCGTGTCTTAGAAATGGGATAGCCTGAGGAAATAAACATTAGTTTTGAGAGGGAAATATCAGTGTATATTTCCACCACCACTTATATCATTGATATATATTGAACTTTATCTTTCTGAACAACACACTTATTAACGTCTTTTTTGATGGCATAATATTTATTGATAATAATGCACTCGTAAAATTCAATAAATCAATGTATTTTTCGCTCTTCCTGATTATATCTGTATGTTCATTTGTTTCACATGCGGTCAAAACACACACAATCGATCTTATAGAAAAAGAAAAAACGGAAGCTGATTGCTTCCGTTTTGTTATTTTCATTAGGCCCTACTTATTTAATAAAGTCTTTCACTATCTGATCGACTTCTCCGCTTTCTTTCATTTCAGACAAAATTTTATGGTATTGCGCTTTGAAATCATCTTTAAAAGGGAATTTTCCACCATTGGTCGCAAAACCTAAGAAACCCTGCTCAGAACTGATGGTAGCCCCTTCAACAACGCTTTGACCATCGTACTTTCCTTCGTTCTGAAGCTTTTTCAGTTCCCATTGAATAGAAAGCGCATCGTTCATGTAACAATCAACACGCCCTGCGATCAGTTTGAGAAGATTCTTCGGTGTTCCTTTCGTTTCATTCAGTTTGATCTTTCCAGCTTTGACTGCCGCTCTAAACTCATCGCCACCTGCAGAAAACCCAGCGTTATTACCTATCGTTAAGCCCATGTAGTCTCCAGGCCAATTAGGTTTTGGGCTGCTCAATACGGATTTCTGGCAAACCACAACCAACTTTTCATCGAGTATTGGCATGTCGTATTCCATGTAAGGGCGTTGCTCAGGGCGTTTATACGGTGGATAAAGCGCAAAAATTTTGCCGCCCTCTACTTCAGACAACCCGCGCTTCCAAGGTACCCCTTTTATGGTCACGCTGTAGTCTGGCATTTTGGAAAAAATACGCTCCAAGATAACGGTGTAAATCCCCGTGACCCTGCCGCTTTCAACATACGAATAAGGAGGGTATGAATCGTCACCGTAAACAGTGACATCGCTTGCTGCAAAGACCGAAGTCGACGCCATAACCGCACAAAGAAAAGTTAAGGTTTTTTTCATAGTGATAACTCCAAATACTGTTCCATCAGCATTACGTGGTGCTATCGGTAAGTAATAGTGCATGAAATGGCTAAGTCAAGGTCGTTGAAGCTAGGCAGAAAAGGCTTCCTGTTCAAAAAGACAACCCAACCCTTTGCTTTTAATGACTTTATAATCAATATAAAAAGCCAAGTGTTTCGCAACGAAAAAGGAGCCTACAGGCTCCTCTTCTTAAGGTTGCTTATCAAAGCATGGGATGTCTTTTGGTATTTCGACCCAGCTTTGCTTCTCGCTTAACCAAACATGCATTTGTGGCTCAAAGAGGGCGCTATACTCTACCCCTGCTGGCTTGAGTTTAAGCTTAATGGTTGCCGTGTCATCTGGGTTGTAATGATAAACACGGTTGCCACAGTCACCACAGAATTTAGCAAAGTTTTTATTGCCACTTTCCGCTATACGCTGCCACTCATTCAACTTCCCCTGAAATTCAATATCTTCAGTCTTAACAATAGCTGTTACGCTATACGGGCTAGTCGACAATTTCTGACATTCTTGACAGTGGCATGCAATGACTTTTAAAGGTGCAGCTTTGAGTTGATAGGAAAGCTGCCCACACTGGCAAGACGCTTTGATTGGAAATTCCATAATAACTCCTTACTGAGACTCAACGATCTGCTGGATGATTGACACCATCATTAGTGACAACGTCACCTAAATCAAAGGGGTTTACCCCTTCTAAACACCCTACATTGTAGCCATATTCCGTTGGGTCTGAGCGTCGTTGGTGGTGCGTGTAAATACCGCATTCAGAGCAAAAGTAGTGCTTAGCCGTTCCTGTATTAAATTGGTAAAGCTTAAGCAACTCTTGGCCTTTAAGTATACGAATTCCATCCAGTTTTACCGAAGCGACAATAGCACCTTTTCTTCGGCAAATCGAACAGTCGCACCGCCTGGGTTTGTCGATCCCTTGTGGAAGGTGCAGCTCCAATTCAACGCTTCCGCAGTGGCAAGTTGCTTTATGGTATTCTTCGATTTGTGTTGTACCTACTTGCTTAATCATCCATTGCTCCTCAATTGATTCGTAACTGATACTCAATACAGTCAATCGGCTTTCCGTGCATTTCTGCGTAATTGTTTACGACCTTTATGGGTCGAAACCCGTTAGCAGTTAATACCTTCTGTGACGCCAAGTTTTCAGTGGATGCGTAAGCCACCAACTTTTCAACGCCCATTTTTTCAACAACTCGAATAATGTTCGAGACGGCAAACTTCGCAACACCACGGTTGGTGAAGGACTTCCCAACTCGATAGCCAATATGAGCAATTTTCCTGCGACGGCTAATGTTAGATACATTTACGCGGCCAAGAATGGATCCGCTCTCGTCAACGATTAACATTGGAACCAAAGTTTTCGCTGCAAACTCCAGTAGGAATACCTGAATGTGTTCTTTTACACCTTCGAGTGAATAGAAATCTGTCTCACGCGGGGGAATATTGGCTTCAAACCATTCTCTGTTTTGAATCTCAAACTCAAGAAGTTTCTCAACATCACCTTCTTTGAGTAGCTCAAGCTGCATATCAAGTCCTTTATGAATAATGCCCGCGATCAATATATCGCTCAAAAACAGTTAATCCTATGTTTATATTGATGATTTGTTAATCATGCATAAAAAAAGCCGCATCTCTGCGGCTCTTAATAATTTGGCTAACTACTTCTTCTTGCCTCTATTCGCATGAATCTTGAGCTTCGCTTTCATCTTTCGTTTTTCCGAAGAGCGGCTTTTTCGTCTTCCACCACGCTCGCGTTCATTTTCAGTTGGTTCTTCAATACTTGGTTCAAAGCCCTGTAGCCACTCTTGTGGTAAACGCGCATCAAGAAGCCGCTCTATCGCTTCAAGCAAGTATTCTTCGTCTTTACTCATCAGCGATACCGCCAGACCTTCCTGACCAGCTCGGCCAGTACGACCAATACGATGAACATAGTCTTCGGCTTTGTAAGGCATATCAAAGTTAACCACTTGCTCTAGCTGATTAATATCCAACCCTCTCGCCGCTACATCGGTTGCAATCAATGCCCTAATTGTGCCCGATTTAAAATCGTCTAATGCTTTCTGACGTGCACCTTGGCTTTTATCCCCATTGATCGACGCAGCTTTGATTCCGTCAAGTTTAAGCTCTTTCGCAAGCGCATCGCTGCCCTGCTTAGTCTTCGCGAACACGAGCACCTGCTGCCAGTT
Organism: Vibrio sp. RE88; assembly: GCF_013113835.1. Taxonomy (GTDB): domain Bacteria; phylum Pseudomonadota; class Gammaproteobacteria; order Enterobacterales; family Vibrionaceae; genus Vibrio. The sequence goes on from NZ_VTYQ01000002.1 coordinate 519,686, forward strand.
TCGTGAACCAATTAAATAGGCAAGAAGTTCAGCTTTACGCTTTTTGTCGACAGGATAAACCATCTGTTTAACCGTCTCAGCCGTACTATTTGATGGCGTTACCTGAACCTCGACTGGCTCATTCATCAATTTATGAGCAATAGTCTTAATACGTTTATCAAATGTCGCCGAGAAAAACAGAGTCTGACGCTCAGGGTTGATCTTTTTCAATATGCGTTGGATATCTGGCATGAATCCCATATCTAGCATGCGATCGGCTTCATCCAGTGCCAAATAGCTGGTTTTTCTAAGATTGATATTTTTGCAGTAGAGGTGATCCAGTAAACGTCCTGGTGTGGCGATCAGTACGTCACAACCCTGCCTCAGATTTTGTGTCTGAACATTCATACTGGTACCGCCATAAGCAGTCACAATTTTAATCTCAGTCGCACTCGCATAAGCCGTTAAGCTGTCAAAAACTTGCTGAGCCAACTCACGTGTAGGAACAACCACCAAGGCTAAGACATCATTTGATTGAGGATCTCTCGACGCTTCCTGATCAAGTAGCTTGTTGAGTAGTGGCAAGCCAAAGGCAGCAGTTTTCCCTGTTCCTGTCTGAGCCCCCGCCAGCACATCTTTTCCTTCAAGTACGTGAGGAATGGCTTGCTCCTGAATAGGCGTTGGCGTATCAAAACCTAATTTTTCTACAGTAGATGCAAGTGCTTGAGACAGACCCAGATGTTGAAATGAAGACATGGTTACTTTCCAAATGAAACAGGGTCGCCGATTCTATCAGAATCTTTTCGCAGCGTTTAGTATCTCTGGGTACAAGGTATGGAATATTTCTTTCAATGGTTGATAACGCTGCTCTAACGTATCGAAACAACGCGATAGCTCCCCCATTCTTGGCGAACGAGCCGACATTCTTTGCAGCGCGTACTCGATATTCTCAATTTCCTTATAGGATTCCAGCCAACGACCTTTCCACATCGCCCCGCTGACAGCCATAAAACGCTCGGGAAGTGTTTCTGGGTATTCAGCAAGGACTTTACTTTCGGCATCAAGACAAAAATCTCGCAAGCTAGTGGCATGGTACTGTTGCCACTCAGACGCCAGACAGTGATCCCAGAACATATCCAATGCTATTCCTGAAAAACGCCGACTCTTTCCGGGAAAGTACTCTCTGGCTCGTAACATCAGTGCATGGCTGTCTATCGTACTGTCGACAAACCGATGTAGCTTAATTCCTTGGACGATATCGGCTGAATATTGGTGTTCAGGGTTACCTTTTACAAAGTCCCCGAGCAAATTTCCCAACATGCTCGACTCGCAGTGTTGTGCTATATGAAGGTGGGCGAGGTAATTCATAGTGCTAACTAGTACAAAACATTAGTTTCATAAAAGCACAAAGCCAGCGCATTTGCACTGGCTCTTTCTGGTATCAACGTGAATGTTGATTTCAACGAACGATTATTTATTGAAGATTTCTTCTGCTAGCTCTTCGATTGACTGTTCATAATCTGACAGTTCAAAACCAATCTCCATAGCATCTAGCAATTCAAGGCATTCTTCGTTCAATGTTTGGTCACTCATTCTGACCTCCTTAATTACAAACAACTTTATAGACCTGTTTTCAAGTCTCAACATGAATATAAGGTCTATTGCTCCTTTTTAAACCACTTATATGACAGTTTTTTGAAAGAACAAAGTAAATAATCAATGCGATATGATTTTTGTCGCAAGTAAACGTTTGCATTGCTGAATCTCACCTAAACCCGGGTTAATAGTAAACATATATTTACACCAATGGTTATTTATATGTACATTTAGCTTGAAATTATCATTTTAATTCCACAAAATGCCTTAAAAGTAGATTTTATTCATTGGAATATTCATTTATTCCAGTTTTAAAATCCAAATCAAACAAAAATCGTAAAGAAATATATACATGACTAAATCAAAGGTTCTGGGTAGTACTTTGATCATCGCCGGCACTACTATCGGTGCAGGTATGCTCGCTCTACCTCTAGCTTCTGCCGGAATTGGCTTCACTACTTCACTCATCATCATGGTCGCGCTATGGGCACTAATGGCTTATACCGCTCTACTGATGGTTGAACTCCACCAACACGCAGACGCGAGTGCAACATTGCATACTCTCGCCAAGCAATTTCTAGGGCAAAAAGGCAAATGGGTTGCCAGCTTTTCTATGCTGTTTTTGTTCTACTCACTTTGTGCTGCATACATCGCAGGCGGTGGTGCACAGTTCGGTGAGCGCATTTCGCAATTCACTGGTGTCGAGATCTCGGGAATGACCTCAACAGTCATCTTTACGATAGTTGTCGCCGCTGTAGTGACCATCGGCACTGGTACGGTCGATAAAGTGAATCGTGTACTATTCACTATCAAACTTATCGCGATGGCAATGGTTCTGACGTTCCTTGCACCGAATGTGACTGAGTCGTACCTGCTAAGCATGCCTGTTGAACAAGGCCTTGTCGTCGCAGCTATTCCTGTCATCTTTACGTCTTTCGGATTCCACGGCAGTATCCCTGCTATCGTGAACTACCTAGATGGCAATACACCTTCGCTGCGTAAAGCCATTATTGTTGGCTCTTCTATTCCTTTGATCATTTACGTTTTCTGGCAAATTGTAACCCTAGGTGTGGTAAGCCAGGATGCGTTGGTCGATAACCAAGGTCTAAGCGGGCTGATTTCAACGCTGTCGACCAAAGTTCACCAGTCTGGCCTTGGTCAGACAATCGGTGTTTTTGCTGACTTAGCACTGCTGACTTCTTTCTTAGGCGTGAGTTTGGGTTTGTTTGAATTCCTAGGCGATAGCTTCAACAAGAAGAAAGCCGCTTCTAGTCGCATCGTCGTTGGTGCTATTACCTTTGTCCCGCCAATGGGCTTCGCACTGTTCTACCCACAAGGCTTTATTATGGCTCTTGGATACGCAGCGATTGCGCTAGCGATTCTGGCCATATTCCTGCCTATTATGATGGTGAAGAAAGCGCGCATTGCTGAGGAAACTCAAGGTGGCTACCAAGTGTTTGGTGGTACAGCAGGCTTGATGATCAGCGGTACCGTTGGCTTTGTAATAATCGCAGCACAGCTGCTCATCACTATGGGTGTTTTGCCTTCACTAGGCTAACTTCACTTCTTCATTTCAAGGGCAGCTTTTAAGCTGCCCTTTTTACTTTCTAAACGAAAAAATCTTTAGAAAAATGAGATCTAATGCAATTTTTCCTACGACTTGCCTTTCTTATTAATCAAAGATAAAGCAATCGAAGAGGTTGATATGAAAGTGAAGTCGAAGATAGTGTTTTCCGCTATTGCCCTAACAGCTGTACTAGCGTCGTTTTTTGGCACAGCAAATAGCGACGTAACAAGAAGCTCGGCTTACGGCGACTATCAGGTCGCTACATTAGCGGGTGGCTGCTTCTGGTGTACAGAATCCGACTTGGAAAAACTACATGGCGTTATCGATGTCGTTTCTGGTTATGCCGGTGGCGAGCTAGAAAATCCGACCTATAAGCAGGTCTCATCTGGTAAGTCCGGTCATATTGAAGTGATCGAAGTAAAGTATGACCCAGAAGCCGTGAGTTACGAACAAGTCCTCGACCAATTCTTCCGTCATATAGACCCAACAGACAACAAAGGCTCCTTTGTTGACCGTGGTCCTCAGTACCGCCCTGCGATTTTCTACCATAACGATGAGCAAAAGCAGATCGCAGAAAACTTTATGGCTGAGATCGAAGCGCTTGGTATTTTCAAAAAGCCGCTTAAAACAGAGCTGATTCAGTTTACTAAGTTCTGGCCAGCAGAGAACTATCATCAGGATTACTACAAACGTAACAAGATCCGTTACAACTACTATCGTTACGCATCAGGTCGCGATCAGTATCTGGATGACATTTTTGGCGATGATCGAGAAAAAAATCCTAAGACACTACGCCAGCTGATTGATGATCACAAGGCAGTTTCAAACGTAAAACCTTACAACAAGCCTTCTGAAAAACAGATTAAAGCTAAGTTAACCGATCTCCAGTACTACGTCACTCAGGAGGAAGGAACCGAACGAGCTTTCAGCAACGAGTATTGGGATAACAAACAACACGGCATTTACGTAGATATTGTTTCGGGTGAGCCTTTGTTTTCTTCTACTGATAAGTACAAATCAGGAACAGGATGGCCGAGCTTTACCAAACCGATTAATGAGGCGTACATCGTCACTAAAACGGATTTCCATTTGGTCTACCCAAGAACGGAAGTTAGAAGTCGATTTGCTGACTCCCACTTGGGCCACGTTTTTAAAGATGGTCCCGCACCAACGGGCCTGCGCTATTGCATGAATTCAGCCGCCATGAAGTTCATTCCGGTCGAGGAGCTGGAAGAACAAGGTTACGGTGAGTACATGTATCTATTCGACAGTTAATCCATCCAAACAGTCGAGACCAAAGCCAACCTAAACAAAGGGTTGGCTTTTCTTTTTCTGTCGCCGCTAAATGCATATCTTATTCGCTTTTCCTCTAATCGTTGCTGCAACTCAATCATCAAAAGTTCGTTCTTCTTTTGAGTGGATAAGGAGAACCTCTATGAACTTACAGCAAACGACCACCCTACTTTCTGCATGTGCAGCGTTAACCGCTTTTAGCACGTCAGCTCAGGAACAATATTATGATTTCGGCTTTATCGGTGCGAGTGGCGCCTATGGCCAGTCGGTGTACTCTGACAATGGTGGTGGCTCACTTTCCCTTGAACCCAACGTTTTTTACAACGGAGAGTACGGATTCGTTGATGGTAGCTTAGTGAACATCTCTGTTCTCCCGTATTTAGGGCTTTCAGGACAGTGGCGATTCGCTGAAGTTTCGGATGATTTCGATGATATTCCCAACGGGATAAACGAACGCGACGGTAACGGTGAACTGGGTGTAACCATAGGTACAGTCGGCGCGCGGCTCACTTACTTACATGATGTGACTAACGAACATGATGGTTACGAAATTCAACTGCATTTAGGGCGAACCCTTGATCTTCCTTTTGAGCAGTTTACGCTAACGCCTTACGTTGAAGTCGATTTTCGCGATAAAAAGCTCTCGCAGCATCTCTATGATATCTCAGCTCAAGAATCCGCTGCATCAGGTCTAAACACATACAGTTCTGGTAGCAGTTGGGTTTATCAAACAGGTCTAATTGGCATCTACACCATTACCCCAGATTGGTTAACGCTCGCAAAGTTTGAGTTGGAACATCATGACTCGGACAGCCCGTTAATTCAAAGAGATCTCGGCTGGTCTGTAAGCCTTGGGGTTACTTACAAATTTACAGAGTAGCAAATGAAAAAAGCCTCCGGTGCGGAGGCTTTAAAAAGATTTAGTGGAAGCGTTATTTCATCACACGAGCTTTAAAGTTGCGCCCTTTCATTTTGCCGTTTTGAAGCTGCTTCAATGCGGGCTTTACAATCTCGTGTTCAACAGCCACATAAGAGACCATTGGAAGAATGTTGATCTTGCCGATTTTCTTCCCATCCAGTCCAGCCTGTTTCGTCAGAGCACCCAATATATCTCCAGCACGAACTTTCTGCTTCTTACCACCAAGGATCTGAATCGTCTGCATTTTAGGGTAGAAAGGCCTCTCTACTGTTTTTTCTGGTAGTTCAGCTGGAGAGATCGCGATATCCATGTATTCATCTATACGTGCGACACGATATTCTTCTTTCTCACTGTAGAAGCTAAACGCAACACCTTTAGAACCTGCTCGACCAGTACGGCCAATTCGATGGACGTGCACTTCAGGGTCGCGTGACAATTCAAAGTTGAACACCGCATCTAGGTTATCAACATCAAGACCACGCGCTGCAACATCAGTCGCAACAAGAATTGAGACACTTTTGTTAGCAAACATGGTTAATGCCTGTTCGCGTTCACGCTGCTCCATATCACCATGAAGTTCAACAACGCTGAACCCACGGTGGCTTAGCTCATCAGTCACCTTCTGGACTTCTTTCTTGGTGTTACAGAACACAACTGACGACTCAGGCTTGTGTGTCAGTAATAGCGCTTCCAGCGCATCATCACGCTCTTCTGTTGTGCTTAGCTTGTAGAATCGCTGCTCGATGGTCGCTGTCTGGTGCGTTGATTCCACTTTGATCATTTGAGGATCACGCATCACTTTAGATGCTAATGACTCAATGTTTTTCGGGAACGTCGCACTAAACAATAAGGTTTGTCTGTCTTGAGGCGCTTCGTCAATGATGGCGTCAATAGCCTCTTCGAAACCCATTTCCAACATTCGATCAGCTTCATCCAAGACCAAAGTATTCATCTCAGCTAGATTGATACGACCTTTAGAAAGGTGATCCAAAATACGGCCAGGCGTACCTACCAAGATATGCGCACCGTGCTCTAGCGAGCCAATTTGAGGCCCCATCGGCATGCCGCCACACAACGTGAGAACTTTGATGTTGTGAATACCACGTGCCAGTGTACGAACCTCTTTCGCTACCTGATCGGCAAGCTCGCGAGTTGGACAAAGCACCAAGGTCTGAACACGGAAGCGTTTAACGTTCAAATTACTCAGTAACCCAAGTGTAAACGCCGCTGTTTTACCCGAGCCTGTCTTGCCCTGCCCAATCACGTCTTTACCTTCAAGAACAATCGGCAACGCCTGTTGTTGTATCGGCGTCATTTCCGTGTAGTTAAGGCTGTTCAGTGTCTCTATCAGTTCACTTCTAAGATTCAGGCTCTTAAATGAGGTTGTCACAAGTGTATCCTTCAAGGATGGCTAACGAATGTGGATCCGTAAGCAGTTAAAATGTAAAAACCGCTTCAACAAGGAAGCGGTTTTGAATAATCCGTAAAGCGTATCGGTCGCCCTAACGAATTCCGTGTAGGAACTCGTGGCGCGTAGCCGGATTGCTCTTAAAAATACCACCTAACGCGGTGGTGGTAGTTTCGCTTGTTGCATCCATCACACCACGTGATTTCACGCAATAGTGTGTGGCATCAATGGTGACTGCAACATCATCAGACTCTAAGAGAGTTTGTAGCGCGACTAGAATTTGTTGAGTCATGCGCTCTTGCACTTGAGGGCGCTGCGCAAAGAAACGGACGATGCGGTTAATCTTAGACAAGCCAATGATTTTTCCGCGAGGAATATACGCCACAGTCGCACGGCCATCAATCGTTACTAAGTGATGCTCACAAGTGCTTGTCAGTGTGATGCCTTTTACTCGCACCATTTCACTCACATCCATCTTGTTTTCAATCACCGTGATTTTTGGGAAGTTAGCGTAATCAAGGCCAGAGAAAATCTCGTCAACGTACATCTTCGCAATGCGATGCGGCGTTTCTTCAAGACTGTCATCGGTAAGGTCCAGCTCAAGCAGAGAAAGAATTTCACGCATGTGATGCTGAATTTTTTCTTTTTTCTCTTCTCGACTGATTTGGTTCGGTGACATTGGTGTCTCCAAACCGCGGCTTTCTAGCGCATCTTTTACCAACTTCGCGGATTCGCTAAGACCTGACATTCCACTTCCTCTTACATAACCTTGCCGTTTAAACTTCAACCACTTGAATTGATTGAGGCGACAGACAAACTCTCGACTCACCACTGAGCAACTTAACATACCCGTAAATAAAGGGATTTACCCCTTTCGGATGGCTGACAAGGATACTCGGATTTTTGAATAATTACACCCATATTTTATCCGTGGTCATTATTCTGGCTACGATTTCTGTGATAAAGTGATTTTTATTAAAAGCTAATATAATAACGATTTAGGACACTATTATGGGTTGCTGTGATGCTCCTGGCTTGATGCCAATCGAAGATGCGATGGAACAAATGCTGTCGCCAATTAAACCAATCCAAACCACCTTACAACTGCCTCTTGCCGAAGCCATTGGCTATGTTCTTGCTGAAGATATACTTTCCCCTATTTTCGTTCCGCCTTTTGATAACTCAGCGATGGACGGATACGCAATTCGTATTGCCGATTTAACCAACAATAATGTTCTGCCTTTGGCGGGTAAATCTTTTGCAGGCCAACCTTTTGAGGGCGATTGGCCCAAAGGTACATGCGTTCGCATTATGACTGGCGCTCAAATTCCTGAAGGCTGTGATGCCGTCATCATGCAAGAAAACACTGAGCAGACAGAACAAGGCGTGCAGTTCAATCAGACCGATGTGAAGCCGCAGAATAACATTCGCCCTACAGGTGATGATATTCGCAAAGACGATGTTGTGCTGCCAAAAGGGGCACGCCTTACCGCTAGAGATATCCCGATGATTGCCACTTTGGGTATCAGCCATGTCACTGTCGTTCGTAAGCCTCGCGTTGCCTTCTTCTCAACAGGTGATGAGCTGAAGCCTCTTGGCGAGCCTCTCGAAGCTGGCCAGATATACGACAGTAATCGTTACGGCATAAAACCTCTGATTGAAAACTTCGGCTGTGAGCCTGTGGATCTCGGCATTATTCCTGACTGTCCGGAAGAGCTAAAAGCAACGTTTGAAAAAGCGCAGACTTTAGCTGACGTCGTTGTAACATCGGGTGGTGTGAGTGTCGGTGAAGCCGACTATACCAAAGATATATTGGAAGAACTCGGGCAAATCGGCTTCTGGAAGCTTGCCATCAAGCCAGGTAAACCATTTGCTTTTGGCAAGTTATCGACCGCTTGGTTCTGTGGACTTCCAGGTAACCCAGTTTCAGCAGTGCTAACAATGTACGTTCTCGTTCAGCCGATGTTAGCGAAACTCGCCGGACATACTGAGTGGAAAGCGCCTGAGTCTATTCCGGCCACAACTCGCACTGCATTTAAGAAAGCGCCAGGTCGTACAGATTACCAACGCGGTGTTTACACCATTGAAGATGGCAAGTTTGTTGTAGAAACGACAGGAAACCAAAGTTCTGGGGCTTTCCGCTCTATGAGTTTGGCAAATTGTTTTGTCGTTTTGGAACGTGAGCGAGGCCGTGTTGAAGTCGGTGAAACCGTGAATATCCAGTTGTTCAATTCAACCCTTTATTAGGAGTGAGCACATTGGAGATCCTTTCCGATCAAGAGATGCTTCGCTACAACCGTCAAATCATACTGAAACAATTTGATTTTGATGGCCAAGAAGCACTAAAGCAAAGCTCGATTTTGATTCTTGGTGCTGGTGGTCTTGGCTGTGCGTCAAGCCAATACCTTGCAACAGCGGGGGTCGGCTCTCTGACCTTAATTGATGATGACGTTGTCGAACTGTCTAATCTGCAACGCCAAGTACTTCATCATGATGCTGACGTTGGTAAGAAGAAAGTCCTCTCTGCCTCTGAATCTCTGCAACAACTGAACCCTCACCTAGAAGTGCGAACGATAGATCAACGTTTGAGTGATGAGGATTTAAAGACAGAAATCGAGCAGCATACGCTAGTACTCGACGCATCAGATAACGTAGAGACTCGAAATCAGCTTAACCGCCTCTGCTATGAGTTAAAAACACCGCTTGTTTCTGGTGCAGCGATAAGAATGGAAGGCCAAGTCAGTGTCTTCACTTATCAGGATAAAGCACAACCTTGCTACCAGTGTTTAAGCGCACTGTTTGGCTCTGCAGCATTAAGCTGTGTTGAAGCTGGAGTCATGGCGCCAGTTGTCGGCATCATCGGCGCGGTACAAGCTATGGAAGCCATCAAAGTTATCGCCAATTATGGGTGGGCGAAAGAAGGTAAGGTTTTGATTCTCGATGCAATGACCATGTCATGGCGAGAAATGAATTTGATGAAAATGCAGAATTGCCCCGTTTGTAGCTAAACTCACCAGAAACGGTCAGGAGTACAAAGGTTAATATGAACAACCCCAAAATATTTCTGGCCGCCCTGCTCCTCTTATCACTGGTTTTGCTTGGACTGATGGCGCTCAACAAGCCAAAGCAAACTACTAGAGTTCAAGCGCTTGTCTTAACTCAAACTCTCACCCAGTCACTTGATGGAAACCGACGCTTTCTGAATATTGAATTTAGCGATGGTGACCAAACTATGATTAGCATCCCGCCTCAAACTGAATGCCCAGCCAATTCCATCGTGGAACTTGACAAAAAATCCTCACTCTTTTCTGACGCTATCAGCTATCGCTATATACAGTGCAACACCTATACAAATAAACATTAACTGTCCCTGTTGTGAGCTCTACAGCCCTGATGTAAATTAGTTGCATAAAATTCATAAACTTTTATAAGGAAGTATTATGTCACCGTTGATCACTCCAAAAGAACTCGCTGAACTACAACAAACGGGAAAGTTGGTTGTACTCGACACAAGTATTGAATTTCAGATCCCAGCAGAGCCAGAAAAAGACAAAGAGAACTTAATTCCAAATACTATTCGCTTTGATTACGACTCTGTGTTTTGCGATCCTGACGCCTCACTTCCTCATATGATGCCTTCAGAAGAGCGCTTCAACCAACTAGCAAAAAGCATTGGCCTGAATCAAGATTCCATCATTGTAGTTTACGACAACAGCGGAACTTTTGCTTCTCCGCGTGCATGGTGGATGCTAAAAGCAATGGGACATAAAGAGGTCTATATCTTGAATGGTGGCCTGACCGAGTGGAAGCTAGCTGGATATGACACTGTCACTTCTTACAAAAAGGCCGATACTGAAGGTAACTTTAACGGCAAACTCGACCCTTCTTTCTTTGTTGATGCGCAATACGTACTTAACCAAATCTCGAACGCGTCCAACCAGACCGTTGATGCACGCTCTCATGCGCGATTCAATGCGGAAGTCGCCGAGCCAAGACCTGGTGTGCGAGCTGGCCATATTCCAAACTCAGTATGTCAGCCATTCGCTGAGTTGATGGAAGGCCACAAGTTCAAACCTGCTAGCGATCTAAAGTCAATTTTGGAAAGCTCAATGGATAGCAATAAATCTCAACACATTTTCAGCTGTGGCTCAGGGGTAACGGCAGCCATTGTTCTTCTCGCTGCACAACTTTCCGGATATCAAAACCTGTCAGTGTATGACGGTTCGTGGACCGAATGGGGCACAAACGACAGTTTGCCTATCAGTTAAAAAGTCACGAAGTATAAAGGCAGCCATTAACGGCTGCCTTTTCTTTTGCTACTGAACTTATATTTAAAAATGCCTCAGTATGTCACTACCTTGAAAGCGCTTGGCGGCTTCAGCTTCTATCTCCACCTTCCATTTTTTGTCGAATAGACCATTTACGAATAAAAACGTCGTCGGTAAAGCGCCGACATCAAATGGAATACGTGTCTTAGCTCTTTGATAATCATCAAGATCTTCACGATTTACCATGTAAATCCGAACGCTGATTAAGTCCTGTATATCCATTCTATTGGCTTGCAACACCCCGCGTACATTTTGCCAAGCCAGAACAATTTGCTCCTCAGCACTCTCTGGCACTTCGCTAAGCTCATTGATACCCAATTGCCCTGCGATGTGAAGCCTTGTCGAGCCTGATGGAATCATCGCACATTGGTGATAGTTAGCCGCTGGTGGTGGAACCGTTGCGGGGCTCCAGATAATGTTCATTAGACTTCCTTAGATAGCATTACAATGTGAGGCGCTTCCGTTAACATCGTACCAAGCTGATCAAAGTCCCCTATTTCTTTGCGCCACGCGATGTATTTATCAAAGTGTTGAGGAGTCTGCCATTCTTCAAGCAACACTAATTCGTGTTGCCCTTGTACTTTCTCAAACAGATGTGCGGATATGTTGCCTTCAAAAGTCCTTGTGTCTGGCAAGATATTAGTAAAAAAGTCTTTGATTACCTGAGTATTTTCCGATGAGTGGCTTAGTTTAAATTGAACCAGAATGCTCATTGTTCCTCTCCTTTGGTCTCGTTTTTTGAGTTCGTGAGAGAGTTTAATTGTTTATAATTTGTGATAAATAAGGTAACGTTTCACAAATAGTTAGATTTAACAGAACAATAAAATTTTATGAAATCAGACCTACACCGCATGCAGGTATTCGCCCAAATTGTTGAATCTGGATCGATAACCAAAGCCGCCGATAAGTTGGATGTGTCCAAGTCTGTTCTGAGCCATCACCTTCAAGGTTTAGAGCAACATCTAGGCGTAAAGCTGTTAACCAGAACAACGCGTCGTCAATCTCTTACTGAAGCGGGACAACGTTACTATCAACGATGTCTTGAAATGAAAAAGCTGATGTCCTTGGCGGAAGAAGAAGTGCGTGATTCCAATACCGGACTTGCAGGCACAGTGACTGTCACCTCACCTCATACGCTGATGACTCATTTGATTGGGCCTTCGATGTGTGAGTTTGTAAAGAACCATTCTGGTATTGAGCCACGATTATTAGCCAATGATATGCGGCTCAACTTGATTGATAAATACATCGACCTTTCAATAACAGTGGGTGAGTTACCCGACTCCAGTTCACGAGCCACCAAGATAGGCGAACTAGAGCAAGTGCTGTGCAGCTCTCCTGAATATCTCACGAAGAACAATATTACCCTTCCAGTGACCTCGACCGAGCTCATCGACTACGACTATATTGCTAATCAGTGGGAGGGTATAAACGTTGAACGCCAATTCTCCGTGGGGAAGCAAAGCATCACTTATCGATTCCACTCCACTCGTCTTGGAGATAGCGTACCCACAATCCGTATGATGACACTCTCAGGCTTAGGAATTGCGTGCTTACCTATTCTCGCCGTTGAAGATGACTTGAAGGAAGGCAGGTTGATCCGATTAACAGCGGATGGGATGAGCCTTAAGGCGTCAGTCTGGGCTGTACACAACTACGGCTTGCAGATGCCCGCAAGAATTCGGGCATTTATCGATTTCGTAAAAGAGAAAGCAAAGGACAAACTATAAGAGAAGCACGAGGACATGACTCGTGCTTTTTAGCGAGCAATCTATCGGGGTTATTTCATTTGTTCATCCAAGTTAAGTACAGTGAGTGCGTTACTTACGCTGGTAGCAATAACATCAATCACTCCTGTTCTAAGCGCCCCGAGCATCGCCAATGGCTTACTGTTTTCCGCCGCAATCGCAATGACCTCTGAAATGGGTCGAAACTCTTCAATGCTTAAACCTATAACGCGATCACTCATGACTGTTTTGGCAGACTGCCCCTGAATATCGAAGAAATCATAGCCTGCAAAATCACCGACCACCCCTTGAAGCATTCGTGATTGAACCACTTCATCTGCTGTAAACCAACCTAAGTCGACCATATAACTGTTCTCACTCATATCGCCAATACCGACCAAGGCGACATCTGCCTTACGAGCGAGATCCAGAGTTTGCTTTACTGTCGCATTCTGCATAAATGCGTGTTTCTGTTCTGGGTTTTCTGCGTATGCAGGGGCGTAAAGCGTTTCTGATGTACCACCATAGCTTTTCGCAAATTGTCGGCAGATATGATCAGCGTTAAACATACCTCCTCTTGGGTGAATACCGCCAATGCCACACACAAACTTCACATCTCGTTGAGGAATAACGCCAATATGATGCGCAACCGCAGAGACATTCCTTCCCTGACCGACAGTCACAACTGATCCATTTTGAATAGAGCTGGCCATGTATTTGGATACTAACCCTGCCACTTGCAAACGTTGCTGCTCTTCGCTCGGCTGATCAAGCGCAACCAAAGCACGCTTAACACCAAACCTTTCAATTAGCCTTTGCTCAATCTTGGCACTGAATACGGGGTGATATTTAACGGTAATCTCTACGATCCCTTCATCACGGGCCTGCTTTAGCATTCGCCCTACTTTCGCTCGCGACACAGAAAACTTCTTGGATATTTCTTCCTGGGTTGCCCCGTCCTGATAGTAGGCAACGGAGATTTCGGTAAGTAGATCAGCGCTGTCATCAGACATATCTTGTTGTGACTTGCTCATTTTTCTTGGACTCCTAAAGGGGAAAATACCTATGACATGTGCTCAGTGCTGTAGCATATGTCATCGCTATAGACATTTGCAACATTTGCTCATCGCCATGACAAATTCTCAGGCTGTTTATTATGCTCTTCATATTCTCCTCAACCCTTGCTATGCCTTGGCAAACGTTTAATTCGAATTGCCAGCGGAGGCAATTGGAGAAATACTTGATGAACATCACCATAACCTTTAATTAGCGATTGACATTCTGTGTGGATGAGATAAATATGAACCCATCATTTACTCATCGAGAGAGCAAATGTTCACAACAAATGATCTCTCGCTGAAATTTATTCCGGTTAGTTGATTTAATGAACTCGGAAAGGGTTAAAAACGATTAGCTAACTCGCTTGCAATTGCACCACTCACATTAACTGTTTTGATGTGAACGCCCATTAAATAGGATGATCGAAATGAGCAACAAATTAGAGCAACTTCGTAAACTAACGACAGTCGTAGCAGACACTGGTGAAATCGATGCGATTAAAAAATACCAGCCAGAAGACGCGACTACTAACCCTTCTCTGATTCTTAAAGCCGCTCAAATCGAAGAATATGCGCCACTTATCGACGCTTCTATCGAATACGCAAAATCTCAAAGCAGCGACAAAGCTCAGCAAGTACAAGACACTTGCGACATGCTTGCTGTAAACATCGGTAAAGAAATCCTTAAGACTATCCCAGGTCGTATTTCTACAGAAGTTGACGCTCGTCTTTCTTACGATATGGAAGGCAGCGTAGCGAAAGCTCGCCAACTTGTGAAAATGTACAACGATGCAGGCATCACTAACGACCGCATCCTAATCAAGCTTGCTTCTACTTGGGAAGGTATCCGCGCAGCTGAGATCCTAGAAAAAGAAGGCATCAACTGTAACCTAACCCTTCTATTCTCATTTGCTCAGGCTCGTGCTTGTGCTGAAGCTGGCGTGTTCCTAATTTCTCCATTCGTTGGCCGCATCATGGACTGGTACAAAGCGAAAGAAGGCCGTGACTTCGAAGCTTCAGAAGATCCAGGTGTACTGTCAGTATCTAAGATCTACAACTACTACAAAGAGTACGGCTACAACACAGTGGTTATGGGCGCAAGCTTCCGTAACATCGGCGAGATCCTAGAACTTGCTGGCTGTGACCGTCTAACTATCGCTCCTGCTCTTCTTGCTGAACTAGAAGCAGCCGAAGGTGAAGTAGTAGAGAAGCTAGTTGACTCTAAAGGTGCTGCAGAGCGTCCAGCAGCAATGACTCACGCTGAATTCCTATGGGATCACAACCAAGATGCAATGGCAGTTGAGAAGCTGGCTGAAGGTATCCGCAACTTCGCTGTTGACCAAGGCAAACTTGAAGCGATGATCGAAGCTAAGCTTTAATCTCAAATTATTTTAAAAAGGGGAACGTTTGCGTTCCCCTCTTAATTTTCCTTTCTAGAATTTAATAATATTCGGTATTTATTATGGATCGTAAACATCTAGCTAATGCTATCCGTGCCCTTAGCATGGACGGCGTACAACAAGCCAACTCTGGTCACCCAGGCGCACCTATGGGTATGGCTGACATCGCTGAAGT
>NZ_VTYQ01000011.1 GCF_013113835.1 Vibrio sp. RE88
CGAGATAATTTGAAGAGTCAAACACTTTTTCAAACTTATTTTCTCAGAAGCTTTTCACCTCTCCAACACTGCTGAAGCCTTGTGGCGTCTGCCGTGTCAGTGGAAGCGCATTATAGGGAGTCCTTTTGATAGCGCAAGCCCTTTTTCAAAAAAAATTGAAAAAACTCATCGTTCGTTGAAAATGTGTTCAAAACAACAAAAAAGAGGGCAAAAAGCCCTCTTTTATCTATCTATTTCATTCAGTTTTAAATGAATGCGTACGCGTCAGCAAACATACGGTCGCTGTTTGCACCTTTGTTCTGGGTAAATTGTTCACGAGCCGCACCCGCCATCTCAAAACGTCCAGCAATGTAGATGTCATATTCTGCAAGAGAATCAAAATCGTCACTAACGGCTTGAAGTACGTTTCCGACTTTGCCTTGCCATTCAGAAGTCGCTTCTTCTACCACTGGAATAAAATGCACGTTGCTGAACTGTGCTGCGATACCATCCAGTTCGTCCTTAGCATATAGTTGGCGCTCATCCCGGCCACCCCAATAAAGGTGGATTTCATTGGTCTTATTTTGAGCTACGCAGTGGTCCAATATCGAACGTACGTAACTAAAGCCTGTACCACCAGCAATCAAAAGTAGAGGGCGTTCGCTCTCTTCTTTAACCCAGGCATCGCCATGAGGCGCATCAATACTGATGTCACCATCATTTTCTAATGCGTTTTGCATCGCTTCGACAACTTCAAGAGCATACGCGTTATGCTCTGCTGCACCAATGTGAAGCTCTAGCTCGCCTTCATGACGGCAAGGACTGCTTGCAATGGAGAATGGACGTTTATCTTTTTCTCCCATCACAACCATTAGATACTGGCCAGCTTTGAAGCTAACAGGCGTCTCTGGATGCAACAGAATTCGATGGGTATTACAAGCTAACGGCTCAATAGACTTTACTTTACATTGGATGGTCATGTTATTCCTCTTACTTACTCCTCAAAAGTAAGTACCAAATTACTTTCTGCGAAGGCCTGACAAGCAAACACCCAGCCTTGTTGCTGCTCTTTCTCTGTGAGCATTGGCTCAAGCTGGTAAGTGACTCGACCTTCTATTTTCCGACACAGACACGCTGCGCACGCTCCCACTTGGCAACGGTTTGGGAAGCTGATGTTATTGTTGAGCGCAGCTTCCAATACCGTTTCCCCTTCCTGCACATCGAATTGTATATTCTGCGGCTGCAAGGTCACCAAATGGCTCATAATATTCCCAGCTTACTCCATTTTGCATCGACCTGCGCAACTAACTGAGAATCTTTCTTGATTGGGATGCCCCACTCTCGCTGGACTTCTCCCTCAAACTTGTTGGTCGCATCCAAACCTAACTTAGAACTGCGACCTTCTTTTGCTTCTATTTGTACGGTGTCACGATTAGGATCCATTCTAGTGGTGATCGCCCAGATAATGTCATTCCAATCGTGTACATTGACGTCATCATCGCAGAGAATAACAAACTTGGCGTCCGTATACTGCTTGAGAAACTCCCACACACCATTAAGCACAGCTTTCGATTGCATAGCATGCGTTTTCCTCATCGATACCACCATGAAGCGATCGGCGCCAGCAGATTCTGGTAAGGCAATATCGACAATTTCCGGAAATGCCTGACGAAGTTGTTGTAACTGCTCATCCGTAATCACTGTTTGGCTTGCGGATGTTAACTCTGGGTCAGAAGCCTTCTCGGCATCCCATTTAATCGTTGCATCCAAGCCCATCTTAGAGCCAAGCCCTACGACCGGTGAGGCGAAGTCGAGAGAGTCAATAGGCGTATTGTCAATCATTAAGGTATCGCGAACAGGTTCCATATGCTCACACATGGCCTTCACGACATCATCCCAACTGCGCGCATTGACACTTTCATCGCACACTACAACGAACTTGGTGTACATGAACTGGCGAAGGAAAGACCATACCCCCATCATGACTCGCTTAGCGTGCCCTGGGTATTGCTTTTTCATCGTCACCACCGCCATGCGGTACGAACAGCCTTCCGGTGGCAAATAGAAATCTTCTATTTCAGGAAACTGCTTTTGCAGGATCGGAACAAACACTTCATTTAACGCTACACCCAATACAGCAGGTTCATCTGGCGGACGCCCTGTGTAAGTGCTGTGATAGATCGGGTCCTTACGCATGGTAATGTGAGTAATGGTAAAGACGTGGTGTTTTTCTTTTTCGTTATAATAACCAGTATGGTCACCATAAGGCCCTTCGTCCGCATACTCATTCGGGTCGATGTAACCCTCAAGCACGATCTCTGCACTGGCAGGCACTTCAAGATTATTACTTACAGATTTAACCACTTCAGTTTTGCTGCCTCGAAGCAAGCCCGCAAACGCATACTCAGATAAGGTATCTGGTACTGGTGTTACCGCGCCTAATATGGTGGCTGGGTCAGCACCAAATGCGACTGAAACAGGGAAAGGCTCTCCCGGGTTGGTTTCCATCCAGTCGCGCAGATCCAGGGCACCACCACGGTGCGCCAGCCAACGCATGATGATTTTGTTCTTACCAATTTTCTGTTGGCGGTAAATTCCAAGATTCTGGCGCTTTTTATGTGGCCCTCGAGTCACAGTCAGCCCCCACGTAAGCAGAGGCGCAACATCATCTTGCCAACAACTCATCACAGGGATTTTGTCGAGATCAACTTCGTCACCTTGCCAGACAATCTCCTGACAGGCAGCTTTACGTAGCCTTTTGGCAGGCATGTTCAAGACTTGTCTAAAAACAGGAAGTTTCTCTAACGCGTCTTTAAAGCCACGTGGTGGCTCGGGCTCCTTAAGATAAGCCAACAATTTGCCCACTTCACGAAGGTCTTTGACGTCTTCACGACCCATACCTATCGCAACTCGCTCAGGAGTGCCAAACAAGTTGGTCAGCACAGGCACATCGTAGCCAATGGGATTTTCAAACAACAATGCCGGGCCACCTGCACGTAAAGTACGGTCGCTAATCTCTGTCATTTCATAATGTGGATCGACAGGCTCGGAAATGCGTTTAAGCTTCCCTTCCTGCTCAAGGTGAGCGATAAAGTCGCGTAAATCCTTAAAACTCATAGGTCTTCTGTGACTGATTAAAGTGCAAGCAGTATAACAAAAAGAGGGATCTTCCGATCCCTCTTTTCTATAAGGTTATTTTTATTGTGATAAAACGTTCAAAATCGCGCTGCTGCGTACTTTTTGATTATGACTGGCTAACTCTTCTAGCCATGAGGTGTAGCCCTGATTCGCTAGCTCTGTCGCTACCATTGAAGCTTCATCACGAATTGCCATCCGGTCGATCAAAAACGCTTTGACCTCATCCGTCATGGGTTTGATACGAGTGAGCTCTTTAATGGCTTGTTCTTTAAGGCTCGGGTTATGAGAAGCGAGCATGATCTGATTCACGGAGAATTCATCGCCGACCTTTGCCAAACGACTCAGCTCAGACTGGCTTTGAAAATCAGCACGCATCAACCAAAGCAGTTTGTAAACATCAGGGTTTTCGCTCACCTGAGCTAAACGCACCATCACCTGTGAGGATGGCAGCCAACTGGTCACTGCCTCTCCGGTAAGTTGAACCACTAAACCTTGTACCGCTTCGGGTGATAAGCTGTCTAACTCACGAATCAGTAACGCTTCACGCGCTTGGATTTGGTAATCGCTGCCCGACAACCACTGCTTTAGATCCAGCTCACCACGTTCTGCACTCAACACAAACTCAAGTGTCGACTGATCTTGCTGCCACTGTTTCAGTAAACGGCTAGCGATGGCTGGATAGTTAAAGGCTGGAATGGAAAACTCGTAACCATCACCTCTTTCCAACACTTGATAGGTTGGAACCATGGCTTTTTGTTGCTCGACGAACAAAGCCATTTTTGGCGTCAAGATGACGTTTTGATCTTCAATTTTTTTGAGCAGTAGGAAACGCGCCACTTCTTGTTGAGGAAGCGACAGTCTTTCGAGGGCGAAGTTGAGTGAGTCGATATTATCTTCGACAGCATATTGGAGCAGTTCTGCAACTTTCAGATGAATCTGCTTATCCTGAAGTAACAGCTCAGCTTTTTCGGGCTGCATTTCCTTCGCAGCAACCGTTGGCGCTCCAATCAATAAAGATGTGCATAGGAGAACCGACGACAACATTCCTTGTTGCATGTTAACCTCCTCTTAACATTCTCGCTCATTGTGAGGCCAATCAAATGAGAATGCAAACAAAAACGCCACCGACAAGGTCGATGGCGTATGGAGTCACAAATTCTTACTGGCGACGCATGGCATCAAAGAACTCATCGTTGGTCTTGGTCATCGCTAGCTTATCGATAAGGAACTCCATCGCGTCAATCTCACCCATTGGATGAACAATCTTACGCAGAATCCACATCTTCTGAAGCTCTTCATTCTTAGTCAGAAGTTCTTCACGACGAGTGCCTGAGCGGTTGAAGTCGATGGCAGGGAAAACACGTTTCTCAGCGATCTTACGGTTCAGGTGAATTTCCATGTTACCTGTACCTTTAAACTCTTCGTAGATAACTTCGTCCATCTTAGAACCAGTATCAACTAGAGCCGTCGCAAGAATCGTCAGGCTACCGCCTTCTTCTACATTACGTGCCGCACCGAAGAAGCGCTTAGGACGGTGCAGTGCGTTTGCATCCACACCACCAGTCAGAACTTTACCTGATGAAGGAACAACTGTGTTGTATGCACGCGCCAGACGAGTGATAGAGTCAAGCAGGATAACCACGTCTTTCTTATGTTCAACAAGACGTTTCGCTTTCTCGATAACCATTTCAGCAACTTGTACGTGGCGAGACGCTGGCTCATCAAACGTTGACGCAACAACTTCACCTTTAACTAGGCGCTGCATCTCGGTAACTTCTTCTGGACGCTCGTCGATAAGAAGTACCATTAGCTCACATTCAGGGTGGTTGTAAGCAATGCTTTGTGCAATGTTCTGTAGCAGCATTGTTTTACCCGCTTTTGGCGGAGCAACAATCAGACCACGCTGACCTTTACCAATTGGTGAAGCTAGGTCAAGAACACGTGCAGTAATATCTTCTGTCGAACCGTTACCACGCTCCATCACCATACGCTCGTTTGCGTGCAGTGGTGTCAAGTTTTCAAATAGAATCTTGTTACGCGCGTTGTCTGGCTTGTCATCATTAACTGTATTGACTTTTAACAGAGCAAAGTAACGTTCGCCATCTTTCGGTGGACGAATCTTACCTGCAATGGAATCACCCGTACGTAGGTTGAAACGACGGATCTGACTTGGAGAGACATAGATGTCATCTGGGCCTGCCAAGTAAGAACTGTCTGCACTGCGCAAGAAGCCAAAGCCGTCTTGAAGTATTTCCAGAACCCCGTCGCCAAAAATATCTTCACCACTTTTCGCGTGTGCTTTAAGGATGGCGAAGATAATGTCTTGCTTTCTTAGACGCGCCAGGTTTTCAAGGCCTAAGCTTTCGCCAAGTTTGACAAGATCAGACACAGGTCTGTTCTTCAGTTCTGTTAGATTCATTGTGGTGGATACTTTTTTAGTCAAAATAGGATCTGTTATTTAGTTAAGATGAATTTTGGTCACAGGATCGACCAAGAAGAGAAACTTGTTTATTTAACGTGCGATAAACTAGCACTAAATACTAGCCTAGTCTAGATTTTGTTAGGCTTCAAAAACAAAACCGTGCATTGAAGTGAATGCACGGTCTTATCAGAACAACCCAATTATAGGTTAGCGTCCAAAAACTCTTTTAGTTGAGTCTTAGACAGCGCACCTACTTTGGTTGCTGCCACGCTACCATCTTTGAAAAGTAGTAGCGTTGGGATACCACGAATACCAAATTTAGGTGGAGTACCTGCGTTTTGGTCGATATTCAGTTTACCGATAGTGAGTTTGCCTTCGTACTCTTCGGCGATTTCGTCCAGGATAGGAGCAATCATCTTACAAGGACCACACCATTCTGCCCAAAAATCAACAAGAACCGGGCCTGCAGCGTTTAGTACGTCGGCTTCAAAACCGTCATCAGTTAGCTGCAAAATCTTATCACTCATCTTCCACTCCAATGTGTTTTTTCGGAACTGGTTGGATGATAACCAGTATTTAGATGCCCTATTGGAATGTATTTACTTTCGTATTGCAAGCTTAAGCTGATATTCTATAGCCATGAAAAAGACGCATATCACAGAGCAAAAGTTCGCCGATTTGGGTTTACACCCCCAAGTTGTTGAAGGTTTGGAGAAAAAAGGGTTCGAGTTTTGTACCCCAATTCAAGCCTTGGCGTTGCCGGTACTGCTCACCGGCCAAGACATTGCAGGTCAGGCTCAAACAGGGACAGGAAAAACCCTGGCTTTCTTGACTGCTACTTTTAACCACCTGCTGAACACACCAGAGCACGAAGGTCGCAAGCCGACTCAACCACGTGCGATTATCATGGCACCGACCCGTGAGCTGGCAATTCAGATTTACAATGATGCTGAACCTCTGGTTGCAGAAACCGGCATTAAAGCTGCGTTAGCTTACGGTGGCGAGAGCTACGACAAGCAACTTGCTAAGTTAGAGCAAGGGGTGGACGTGCTGATCGGTACCACAGGTCGCATCATCGACTTTTACAAGCAGCGCGTCTTCAACCTGAACAATATTCAGGCTGTTGTGCTTGATGAAGCGGATCGCATGTTCGATCTTGGTTTCATCAAAGACATTCGTTTCCTATTCCGTCGTATGCCGGAACCAAAAGAGCGTTTGAACATGTTGTTCTCTGCGACTCTGTCGTACCGTGTTCAGGAACTGGCTTTCGAACATATGCACAACCCAGAACACGTTGTCGTGGAGCCAGAAGTCAAAACCGGCCACCGCATTCAGGAAGAGCTGTTTTACCCATCTAACGAACACAAGATGTCTCTGCTACAAACTCTTATTGAAGAAGAGTGGCCAGAACGCGCGATCATCTTTGCCAATACCAAACACAAGTGTGAATCCGTATGGGGTCACCTAGCGGCTGATGGCCACCGTGTAGGTCTATTGACGGGCGATGTACCGCAGAAGAAGCGCGAACGTATCCTAGAACAATTCACTAAAGGTGAAGTTGACCTGCTAGTAGCAACAGACGTGGCAGCTCGTGGTCTTCACATCCCTCAAGTGACTCACGTATTTAACTTTGACCTGCCTGACGATTGCGAAGATTACGTACACCGCATCGGTCGTACGGGTCGTGCAGGCGCAAGTGGCCATTCAATCAGCTTTGCGTGTGAAGACTACGCCATCAACTTGCCGCCGATTGAAGAGTATATTGAGCACACCATTCCTGTTTCAGACTACGACCCAAGTGCACTGATCGAAGATCTACCAGCACCGCTACGTATGCGTTCGAATCGTCCGCAACAGCGTCGCACCAATACTGGTGGCTCACGCTCAGGCAACCGTCGTAACAACAACCGCTCTCGTCAACGTCACCAAAAGGATTCTTAAGTCGTCTATGAGCCAAGCAGTTTCTTCCCCGCTCTACGCTGCCATCGACCTCGGGTCGAACAGTTTTCACATGCTCGTTGTGCGTCACATTGATGGCAGCGTTCAGACTATGGCAAAAATTAAACGTAAGGTTCGTCTTGCCGCAGGGTTAGACGACAACAACGCTTTAAGCCAGGAAGCCATGCAACGCGGATGGGACTGCTTGAGTCTATTTGCAGAGCGACTTCAAGATATTCCAACCCAAAATATCCGCATTGTGGGCACCGCAACACTGCGCACCGCCACCAATGTGGATATCTTTCTTGAGAAAGCAAACCAGATTCTTGGTCACAAGATTGAAGTGATCTGTGGCGAAGAAGAAGCAGCCACTATCTATAAAGGGGTTGCCCACACATCTGGCGGCAGCGGTCGTCGTTTGGTGGTCGATATTGGCGGTGCCAGTACCGAACTTATTATCGGTGAAGGTTTTGAAGCCAAAGCACTGACCAGCCTAAAAATGGGTTGCGTTACTTGGCTGGAACGTCACTTTAAAGACCGCCAGCTCACCGTGACCAACTTTAATAATGCAATAGAAGCAGCCAAAGAAACGCTGAGACCTATCCTTGAGCAATACACTCAAATTGGTTGGGACGTGTGTGTCGGTGCTTCTGGTACCGTTCAGGCTTTGCAGGAAATTATGTTGGCGCAAGGTATGGACGAAGTCATTACTCACGCCAAACTCAAGCGTCTGCAAAAACAAGCCATGCTAGCGGATCATTTGGAAGAGCTGGAGATTGAAGGGCTAACGCTAGAACGCGCATTGGTCTTTCCAAGCGGTCTTTCGATTCTCATCGCCATCTTTGAACTGCTTGAAATTGATTCGATGACACTGGCTGGCGGCGCACTGCGCGAAGGCTTGGTATATGAAATGGTCGATGAGCTCAAGCAAGACGATATTCGTGCTCGTACAATTGCCAGTGTTCAAACCCGCTACCAGATTGATACCGCTTACGGTCAACAGGTGGCCACCTTAGCCAGTAAATTACTTGAGCAATGTGAAGCCGAGTGGATTGCTGAAGCTCAGGGCAGCGTATTGCTAGAGACAGCGGCGAAGCTGCATGAAATCGGTCTGACAATTGATTTCAAGAAAGGCGGCGAGCACAGTGCCTACCTGCTACAAAACCTGGATCTACCAGGTTATACCCGAGCACAAAAACACTTCCTTGGTGAAGTATCACGTCGTTATCGCGAACAACTGACTTCTCTGCCAGAGCAACATGCGCTGTCAGGTAACAGCGCCAAACGCGTATTACGTTTGCTACGTCTCGCGGTGTTGTTGACCCATCGTCGCAATCCGGATTTGGAGCCGAACATCGCGCTTCAATCACAAGGCGATAAGCTCACCCTGACAGTTGCTGACCAGTGGCTGAAAGCCAACCCTCTGACTGCGGCGGAGTTAGAAATTGAAGCCAACCGTCAAAGTGACATTGGCTGGCCTTTGAGCATCATTGCCAACTAACTAAAGAACAAATAAAAAGCCCGACAAGATAACTTGCCGGGCTTTTTTGTTTTCGAGGAGCAAACGTTACTTGGCGCCAATCACTTTAAAGTCAGGATTAACGGCAGTGAGCTTCTTAACCAAGTAATTCAGCAGTACACCGTACATAGGCACAAACAGGCCTAAGCTGATCACCAGTTTGAATCCATAATCCACCAGCGCGATTTCCGTCCAGTGCTCAGCCATAAATGGATCTGGGCTTTGGTAAAACGCAATGGCAAAGAAAGCGATGGTATCCAACGCGTTACCAAACAGAGTGGAACACGTTGGGGCAATCCACCACTGCTTCATCTGACGCAGGCGATTAAACACATGCACGTCTAAGATTTGCCCTAGCAAGTACGCCATAAAGCTCGCAATCGCGATACGCGCAACAAACAGATTAAACTCACCTAAATGGGCGAAGCCCTGAAATTGTCCTTCAAAGAACAACACGGATAAGCCATAGGATACTGCCAACGCCGGTAGCATCACCAAGAAAATGATCTTACGCGCAAGCTGGGCACCAAAAATTCGTACTGTCAGGTCAGTCGCCAAAAAGATAAACGGGAAAGTGAAGGCGCCCCACGTGGTGTGAAAGCCAAAGATGGTAAAGGGAAGCTGAACCAGATAATTACTCGATGCAATAATGATCAGGTGAAACAGAACTAACAAGAAAAGGGCTTTGCGCTGCTGCGCAGGGGTAAAGTTACTCATGCGATACCTTTTTAGTTTGGTTTGGGGGTGAGGGAACCCAAAGCGAATCTCTTCCAAGCCACGGAAGGACTCTTACCAATAATGTTAAATGAATTTAGATTCGATACTCAGCACAGTCAAAGTTTCAGTAACAGAGGCTCAAGCCGTCTATACAAATGAAACGTCAAATACGATAAATACCGCGGCGGGCGATTATACATTAACCAATATGAGTCGCAACACCTAGGCTTTATGCAATCGTTGACTTAATTAAAAACCGCGTTGGAACAAGCCCGCAAGGTAGTCGAGATCTTCTTTGCTGTCTTCAATGACCAAGGCTTCTAGCCAAATACTTTCGCTGTAATGTTCAGACTTAAGAAACAGCTGACAGCCTTCAAAATCAATCAACCACGAATGAATGTCGGCGTCCCATTGCTTTTCAATCACAGACGCAGAGAGGAGTTTTATCAGCTTATCGGCCAATTGAGGAAAGCTATCAAAATCAAAACGCGGAGCTCGAATGATGATACGCCCTTGTTGCGCTTGATACTCAAGCAAACCAAATTCCGTTTGTTGCACTGAATCAACCATGATGAGTAATGTGCTCCTGAATTAAATCTAAGAATGGATCCGCGTATTTTTCTAGCTTACGTTGCCCTACTCCATTGACCGCTAGCATTTCACCATAAGAGGTTGGCAAAATTTCCGCCATATCAATCAAGGTGGCATCGCTGAACACCACGTACGGCGGTAAGCCATCTTCATCGGCAATCGCTTTGCGTAACTTACGCAGCTTAGCAAACAGCTTTTTATCGTAGTTTTTACTGGTGAGCTTATCGGACTTAGCGGCTCTCGCAGCAGTATCCAGACGAGGCACGGCTAATTCAAGAGTCGTATCTCCCCGCAATAGTGGGCGCGCTTCCTCAGTAAGCTGTAAGGTCGAGTTGCGAGTAATGTTCTGGAACAGCATCCCTTTATGGATCAACTGACGGAAAATACTCACCCAGTAGTCGTGGCTGTTTTCACGCCCAATACCGTATGTGGTGAGCTTGTCGTGGCCATTTTCACGGATGCGGATATTCTGCATTCCGCGCAGGACTTCAACCACATACCCCATACCAAAGCTCTGATTAACCCGGTAGACACAAGACAACGCTTTGCGTGCCTGCTCAGTAGCATCAAAGTGCTTGGGCGGATCCAAACAGATGTCGCAGTTGCCACAAGGCTGCTCACGGTACTCACCAAAATAATTCAATAACACCTGACGGCGGCACGTCTGCGCTTCAGCAAAAGCACTCATCGCATTGAGCTTATGTGCTTCAACCTGCTTTTGTGGCCCATCGTCTTTTTCGTCCAACATCCGCCTTAGCCAGCTGATGTCCGCTGGGTCATACAGCATCATCGCTTCCGCAGGCAAGCCGTCCCGACCTGCGCGACCAGTTTCCTGATAGTAGGATTCAATGTTGCGTGGAATATCAAAGTGAACCACAAAGCGTACGTTAGGTTTGTTGATCCCCATACCAAACGCCACAGTGGCGACCACAATTTGGATATCATCACGCTGAAACGCTTCTTGCACATAAGCGCGCTCGTCTGCATCTAAGCCTGCATGGTAACTGGCGGCACGAATATGGTTGTTGCACAGTTTTTCCGTCACCATTTCAACTTTCTTACGGCTACCACAATAGATGATGCCGCAGTTGCCTTTCTGCGTGTCGAGAAAACGGATCACCTGAGAAATTGGTTTGTGTTTCTCAACTAAGGTGTAACGGATGTTCGGGCGATCGAAACTGCTCAGATGAATATGCGGCTCGTTCAATTGCAGACGATGCATGATGTCATTGCGCGTCGCATCATCGGCCGTCGCCGTCAGCGCCATAAAAGGCACATGAGGAAAGTGCTGTTTGATCTGGCCGAGCGACGCGTATTCAGGTCTGAAATCATGTCCCCACTGAGAAATACAGTGTGCTTCGTCAACGGCGATCATGGACAGCGACAAGCTTTCAAGACGCTCGATAAAATCACGCATCAGCACGCGCTCAGGTGACACATACACTAGCTTCAACTGGCCTGACTGCATCCGGTTATAGACCGAAATCAACTCATCACGGGGCATGGAAGAGTTGACACACTCTGCCGCAACACCATTGGCTTTAAGCTGATCGACCTGATCTTTCATCAGTGATATCAGAGGAGAAATCACCAGTGTTAAGCCGTCACGGACTAAGGCCGGAACCTGGTAACAAAGCGATTTACCGCCACCAGTCGGCATGATGACCAAACTATCCTGACCGTTTACGGCTGCTTCAATGACTTCTTGCTGACCATCTCGGAACGACTGATAACCAAACACATCCTCCAGTACGCTTTGTGGAGTCGGTGAAGGATCAGATTGTTCGGCAAGCAGTGTCGCGGTCATTGATATCTCGATTGAGCAAAGAGTGGGGAAATGCAAAGGGCACATTGTAGTAGTGATCGGATGTGAATAAAACCGCAAATTGCTAGGTGATTAACTGACTCATTCGTATACTGGATGCTTCCTTTTGCAAAAATCATCCTTTGAGTAAACGTCAATGACACCAGAAGAACAGCAAAGAGCACGGCAAGGCGTCCTTCTCGCCATAGGTGCCTACACTATGTGGGGCATTGCACCGATCTATTTTAAAGCCATCAGTGAGGTTTCACCGTTTGAAATCCTCAGCCATCGAGTGGTGTGGTCTTTTGTTCTGTTAGCGGTATTGCTACATGTAGGTCGTCGCTGGCGTGGTGTACGAGATGTGATTCGCTCCAAAACCAAAATGCTGTTTCTGGTTTCTACCTCACTACTCGTGGGAGTGAACTGGCTGATTTTTATCTGGGCGGTAAATGCCAATCACATGCTGGACGCCAGTCTCGGTTACTACATCAACCCTCTGATTAATGTGCTGCTCGGCATGTTGTTCTTAGGCGAGCGGCTACGTAAATTGCAGTGGTTTGCTGTGGCACTTGCGGCTTGCGGTGTAATAGTGCAACTGATCGCTTTTGGCTCTGTGCCAACCGTCGCCATTGCGCTTGCACTGACATTTGGTTTTTACGGACTATTACGTAAGAAAGTCAGCTTAGATGCTCAAACGGGCCTATTCATTGAAACACTGGTAATGCTGCCTGCCGCAGCGGTGTATTTATTGTGGATTGCCGATTCTCCGACTTCCGACTTTGCAGCGAACCCGATGAACCTCAACCTGCTGCTGATCTCCGCAGGTGTTATCACCACTTTGCCGCTGTTGTGTTTCACTGGCGCTGCCACACGTCTTAAGCTCTCAACCTTAGGCTTTTTCCAGTACATTGGCCCAAGCCTGATGTTCTTGCTGGCGGTACTGGTGTACGGCGAGGCCTTTACTACAGACAAGGCCATCACCTTTGCCTTTATCTGGGGCGCGCTAGTGGTCTTTAGCTTCGACGGTCTTAAAACCAGCAAGCAATCACGTAAAGCTGCAACGGCAAAGTGATCGTTTTTTACAAGACAATGTGACACAGTCGATATAAGCTTGGTGAAAATTTCACCAAGCTTTTTGTTTTATGGACCAGGTCAACTATCACACGACACAGAATAAAGAGATTAGCCTGATTGAAGCCAACTATCAGAAGTTTGCCTTTCAGCGCCACTATCATCTTGATTTTCATATCGGGTTGATCACACACGGCCAGCAAAAGTTTCATTATCAAGGCCAGAGCCACAATGTTGGCGCTGGGCAAATCGTCATCATGCCACCGGATGAGCTGCATGACGGGCGCTCTATGCTCGACAGCGGCTATCAAGTGCGTGTGTTCTCCGTCGAGCCAGAATGGTTCAGTGAATTAGCAGAGTTGAAGCAAAGCAAGGCTCAGATCCAATTCAATCAGTTGATTGTCTCAGATTCGCGCATCTTCAATCCTCTCGCTCAGCTACACAGTGCGTTAGCCGATAACCAACTCAGTCAGCTGGCGAAAGACTGCCTGCCTTACGAAGGCTTTGAACAGCTTTTCACTCATTATGGTGCTTTGGAGCAAAAGCCTATCGTCCCGCTAGGTAATCAGTCAGTCTCAACGTTGAAAGACTATCTGATGGAGAATCTGGCGCAGCCGGTCAGACTTGAACAACTCTCCCAGCTTTGTGACCTCAGCCCAACGCAATTCCAACGCCACTTCAAAGCCAAAGTTGGTCTGACACCTTACGCCTGGCTGAGCCGCCTTCGCTTAGAGCAAGGGTTTAAACTGCTCAAAAGCGGTGTCTGCGGTACCGAAGTGGCGCACCAGATTGGTTTCTACGACCAAGCCCATTTCAGCAAAGCGTTTAAAGCCACTTATGGTGTCCCCCCTTCTAAGGTTCAGTGCCAATAATTTACAATCATTGTGCTTTCGAACAGTGCACAATCCGGTCATCAATTATCAAAGAGCCTTACCATGAACGAACTGACCATTCTTGCCACATTAGCCACTGTCCACTTTATCGCTTTGATGAGCCCTGGGCCGGATTTCGCGCTGGTGGTACAAAACGCAACACGTTATGGCCGCCAGACGGGTTTATACATTGCGCTTGGCTTGTCGTTTGGCATTCTGCTTCACTCTGTACTGAGCCTAACGGGCGTCAGCTACCTTGTTCACCAGCAGCCGACTTTATTTGCGGTGCTTCAGCTTGCTGGTGGTAGTTACTTGTTCTATCTGGGTTACGGCGCACTCAAGGCCAGTTGGTCAACACTACGTAATAACAAGCAAAACGACGAGCCGCCCGCTCAAACCAGCTTATTACTGAGCAACAAGCGTCAGGCATTCTCGCGCGGCTTTGCCACCAACATCCTCAACCCAAAGGCGTTGGTATTCTTTGTCAGTCTGATGTCGAGCTTAGTGCCAGCCAGCATGTCACTAACCGGTAAAGGAATGGCATTGGTCATTCTTTGGGGACTGTCTTTGCTATGGTTCTCATTTCTTGCGTGGGCCTTATCGACTCAACGTATGCAGCGAAAAATTCATTCTCTAGCCGTATATATCGATAGCCTTTGTGGTGTCCTATTCACCCTTATCGGCCTAAGCATTTTGTGGAAATCCCTGTCTGCCCTGCTCTCAAGTGTCTAAAATTTGATTCGAGATTACATTTTCATAACAAATCCTTAGACTCAAAGTTACTCCACTGTCACTCTTGTCGCTGCATAAATAACAAGGAGAACAAGATGCAGTGGAAACGTACTTTCCTAACGACGTGCCTATTATTAACGTCCGTTGGTGCTGCCGCGAATCAGGCTGCCGATTCAGTTGCCCCAGAACACAGTAGTGGCTTAGAACAAAAGCAACTGGTTAAGGCCAAAGACTGGATGGTCACCGCCGCCAACCCGCTCGCGACACAAGCGGGCGCTGATATCCTCAAGCAAGGCGGTAACGCTATCGATGCTATGGTCACCACTCAGCTCATGCTGGGTCTGGTTGAACCGCAATCCTCGGGGATTGGTGGCGGCGCCTTCTTGGTTTACTGGGATGCCAAAAAGCAGCAGTTAACCACTTATGACGGCCGTGAAACTGCGCCTCTAGCTGCAACCCCTCGCCTTTTCCAAGATGAGAAGGGCGAACCGATGCAGTTTTACGATGCCGTCGTGGGTGGCCGTTCTGTCGGTACGCCAGGTACCGTAAAACTGATGTGGGATACTCACCAGAAATACGGCAAGCTTGAATGGAAAAAGCTGATTGAGCCTGTGGTCGAAGTCGCTAAGAACGGTTTTACCATTAGCCCTCGTCTAGCAACCTTAATTGAAAAAGATGCAGAGCGCCTGTCGCGTTTCCCTGCCACAAAAGCCTATTTCTTTAATAGTGATGGCTCTGCCAAGCAGCAAGGCACATTACTAAAGAATCCTGAATACGCGGCGACTCTCGAAGCCATCGCCAAAGGTGGTGCAGATGCGTTTTATCTAGGCAAGATTGCAAGCGATATTGTCAACACCGTTCAGTCAGCCGCTGGCAACCCGGGCGTACTAGCGCAAGCCGATTTCGATGCTTACCAAATCAAACAGCGCCAACCTGTCTGCTCCGCTTATCAGAGCTACGACATCTGCGGAATAGGTCCACCAAGTTCTGGCGCCCTAACCGTGGGTCAGATTCTGGCGATGACAGAGCAATTTGATCTCAAAAACTGGGGCCCTGATAACGCCAAATCCTGGCAAGTTATCGCCGATGCTTCACGCTTAGCCTTTGCGGATCGCGGCATGTACATGGCCGATGAAGATTTTGTCCCTATGCCAACTCAAGGTTTGATCAACTCAGACTACCTTAAGCAGCGCGCGAAACTGATCACGCCAGGGAAAGCACTCGAGTCAGCACCAGCGGGCACACCACCTTGGGACTACGCTCAGCGCCAAAGCCGTGATGAGTCCATCGAATTGCCATCCACCAGCCACTTCAATGTGGTTGATAAAGAGGGCAACGTAGTCTCGATCACCACCACAATTGAGAACGCGTTCGGCTCACGCTTGATGACCAATGGGTTCCTGCTCAATAACGAGCTGACCGACTTTTCGTTCCGTACCCACAAAGATGGCTATCCTATCGCCAACCGCTTAGAGCCGGGCAAACGCCCTCGCTCCTCAATGGCACCGACCATCATCATGCAAGACGATAAACCTTATATGGCGATCGGTTCTCCGGGTGGCAGCCGTATCATCGGTTATGTTGCCCAAGCGATAATTGCTCACACGCAATGGGATATGGATATTCAACAAGCCATCAACCAGCCACACTTGCTAAATCGCTTCGGTACATTAGATATTGAGCAAGGAACAGAGGCAGAAAAATTCAAATCAGAGTTAGAGAAAATGGGGTTCGAAGTGAATATTCGTGACTTGAATTCTGGCCTACACGCAATTCTATTCAAAAATAATGAATTAGAAGGCGCTGCAGACCCAAGACGCGAAGGTGCCGCTATCGGCCAATAGCGTCGATCTGCTCACCGGCTTGTGCGAGATCTCTTACAGGCTGGTGAGCAAAAATAGCTTTTTTAGTGAGAGTATTACAACTTAGCGTACATATCCTATTGTAATAAAAGGATATGTTCTAATTTTGACCAAACTTTTATTCAATAAGTCAAATTCTGTGCTATTGCTGAAAACCGTCAAAAACGTAATATTAAACCTGTCGGAAGGATGCTGACACGGAACAGGAATTACCACGGATTTGGTAATCTTCAGGAAGAAGATACGGTTGCTCAGGATGAACAATCGGCAAGGATAGCGAATAGGACATTGAACGGACTCAATAGTAACTAGGATGGTTGCTACTAGGGATGGGAAATGGACACCTCTGGACGAGGAAAGGACTTATCATCAGGATGATGAAAAGGACACCGCTCAAGGAACAAGCGAAGTGAGCTAACGAGGATTGTTAGCAGACCAGGATAGGGTCAAGGACACCGCTAGGATGGCGATGAATGGACTAAGCTGAAGGACATCAGCATACTATCAAGGATTTGATGCATGGAGCACTTCTAGTAGCCGGATTGCTGCGAGTAAGACTATAACCCCGATGGGCGCAAGCCCTCGGGGTTTTTCTTTATCTGCGTCTCTAAAAATTCATCAAGATTTACTCGCATCTAACTTTTGACATTTTTTTTGTTCCCCACCAACCACGTGCTAGGTTAACGTCGTGATGTAAGTTCAATCACGATAAACACTATCAATAAGGAAGAAAAAATGAACAAGGTAACATTTCAGGGCAACCCAGTTCCGGTATCAGGCGAATTTCCAAAAAAAGGTACCCAGGCGGCAGACTTTGCTCTGACAGCCGGCGATTTGTCTGAGCTGACGCTATCGTCGCTGCAAGGCAAAAAAGTCATCCTGAATATTTTCCCAAGTATAGATACGCCAGTATGTGCTCAGAGTGTTCGTCACTTTAACGAGCAGGCAGCAGGAAAAGACAATACAGTGGTAGTTTGTATCTCAGCAGATTTGCCATTTGCCGCGGGCCGCTTCTGCGAGGTTGAAGGCATTGAAGGGGTTCAGCATGCCTCAACGTTCCGTTCACCACAGTTCGCTCAAGACTACGGTGTCGCAATCTCAGAAGGTCCATTGGCAGGCCTGACAGCACGAGCGGTAGTTTGCCTAAATGAAGAAGGTTTGATCACTCATTCACAGCTTGTCAGCGAAATCACTGAAGAACCGGATTACCAGTCAGCACTTGCTGCTATCTAAGTCCCTCAAGATCCAAAAGAGCGGCTCATCGCCGCTCTTTTTCATTCTATAACAACTGCTCAATTTTACTCTTAAGCTGATTTAAGCGCTCAATAGCACTAGGCTCTCCCACAGCAAAATCGAACGCTTTGTCATTCAGTGCACACACGGTACCAATCGCTTCACCGCAATGCATGATAGGCAATCCGTAATAGACACCTAAACCAAACTTCACCAGATCTTCGTTGCCTCGCCACTCTTCATCTGCCGCCGCATCTGCGACAAGTAAAGGGGATTGGGTATCCACAACCCGCTCGCAGTAGAGCTCATGACAGCCAGGCTGGACACTCTTAGGCCCTGCATCTCCTGCGTGATAAATGGGTTGTTGGTTAGCAGCAAAAACAATCATGGTTTCTGGTGTCGACTCCATGATCAATAGAGAGTGAAGACCAAACTGCTGAGCAATGGCATTAAGTTCAGCAGTTAGATCTTGTTGGTGGTTCGCCAACTGTTTGAACGGCATAGCGATTTCCTCTTATCAGACGTTGCCTGCCTATTATTTAAACAAGCTCGACATAAGAGCAAAATTTAACCGCCAGAGTGTGAGCAAGATAAAATTAGAGCTTTTCCAACTTGGCGTAAGCCGTTACTAACCATTTGATGCCTTCACCATTGAATGCGACCTGAACCCGGCTCTGTGGGCCACTGCCTTCAAAATTGATGATCGTCCCTTCACCAAATTTGGGATGCATCACTCTTGCGCCTAGGCTAAAGCCAGTTTCATTGAAACTCTCTTTGACCACAGTTTGGCTGAAACGCCCCGAGCTTGCTGGGCGACTGACCTGCGCTTTCATACGCACTTCATCTAAGCAACCTTCTGGCAATTCACGAATAAAGCGCGACGGTTTATGGTATTTGTCCTGACCGTACAAGCGACGCATCTCAGCATAAGTGATGTAGAGTTTCTCCATCGCCCGCGTCATCCCCACGTAGCAAAGTCGACGTTCCTCTTCCAAGCGCCCCGCTTCTTCAGCAGACATCTGACTAGGGAACATACCCTCTTCGACCCCGACCATAAACACCAGTGGGAACTCCAGACCTTTCGCACTGTGCAAGGTCATCAGTTGCACCGCATCTTCGAACTCATCAGCCTGCCCTTCACCCGCCTCAAGTGCAGCGTGGGTTAGAAACGCCGTAAGCAAGGTCATTTCTTCTGCTTCTTCCGGCTTTTCGAACTGACGCGTTGCCGTTACCAGCTCTTCCAAGTTCTCAATACGTGCTTTGGATTTTTCACCTTTCTCCTGCTCGTACATGGCAAACAGGCCGGAGTATTTGATCACGTGGTCGGTCTGTTCATGCAGAGACATTTCACAAGTATCATCCTCCAGCGCGCTGACCAACTCAACGAAACGGCTTAACGCCCCCGCCGCTCGACCAGCCAGAACTTGCTCATCGAGCAAAGCAACACTCGCTTGCCACATGGTGCAGCCACGATCTCGCGCTGCAAAACGAATTGTCTCTAAGGTTTTGTCCCCGAGCCCACGTGTTGGTGTATTAACCACGCGCTCAAACGCCGCGTCGTCATTGCGGTTGGACATCAATCGTAGATAGCTCAATGCATCTCTAATTTCCTGACGCTCGAAGAATCGCATGCCACCGTAGATACGATATGGCAGGCCGGCCTGAATCAACGCTTCTTCCAACACACGAGACTGGGCGTTGTTACGATAAAGCATGGCGGCATCATTCAGTGCACCACCTTTTTCCTGCCATTCTTTAATCTTGTTGACCGCGAAGCGGGCTTCATCCAACTCGTTGTATGCAGAGTAAACCGAGATAGGCTCACCTTCCACGCCATCAGTCCATAGCTCTTTACCCATACGCTCTGTGTTATTGGCAATCAGAGTGTTGGATGCTTCAAGGATGGTTTTGGTAGAGCGGTAGTTTTGTTCCAGACGAATGGTGTTTACGCTTGGGAATTCGCGGGTGAATTTCTCAATGTTTTCAATCTTAGCACCGCGCCAGCCGTATATAGACTGGTCATCGTCTCCGACAATCATCACGTGTGACTCTGGACCAGCCATCATTCGCAGCCAGGCGTACTGAATGTTGTTGGTATCTTGGAACTCATCCACCAAGATATGTTTAAAGCGTGCCTGATAGTGCTCGCGGACAAACTTGTTATCACGCAACAACTCATGAGCACGCAGAAGAATTTCGGCGAAATCGACCAAACCCGCACGGTCACACGCTTCCTGATAAGCCGTATAGAGCTGCAGATAGGTTTTGGTCACAGGATCGTGGTAAGCGTCAATATGATTTGGACGCAGACCTTCGTCTTTCTTGCCGTTGATCCACCAGCTTACCTGACGTGCTGGCCACTGCTTCTCATCCAGATTTTGCGCTTTGATGAGACGACGCAGCAGTCTTTGCTGGTCATCCGTATCGATGATCTGAAAATCTTCCGGCAACTTAGCATCAAGGTAATGCGCGCGCAGAATACGATGACAGATACCGTGGAAGGTGCCGTTCCACATCCCAGAAGCACTGCCCATCATCAGCTCTTCAATACGGCCCCGCATTTCTGCTGCGGCTTTATTGGTAAACGTCACCGACATAATGGAAAAAGGAGACGCCTGCTCCACCGACATCAGCCACGCGATACGGTGCACCAGCACCCGGGTTTTACCACTCCCCGCGCCCGCTAGGACAAGTAAATTTTCAAGTGGAGCGGCAACGGCTTCACGCTGCTTATCGTTAAGGCCGTCAAGAAGTAATGAAGGATCCATTATGAGTTCAGCTACTGGTTATCTATACATGAAAATCGATTATAACCTAAACACCCTGCCTATTTCAGAAGAAAAAACACAAATTTTTTATGTTGCATTTTCTTTAAAAAACATAGTCTTAAATAAACAAAACCAATAACAAGGCGTTTTTTTATAATTTTTCTGAAAGTTTATTTGCGCTTTTTCTATCCTTTTAATTAAGCAAGTTGATGAATTAGCTTGTGAAAAATACCCAAGTGACCTCTAAAGAACCGTTTTGACGGAGATTACTTGGGTATTCACTAAGAAAGGAAAAGTCTGAGGAAATTACTATGAAAAAGTCTAATCTTGCTGTTACTGCTGCTGTTACTGGTCTACTAGCTCTAGGTGGCACAATGCTCACTGCAGCACCGGCTGTCGCTGCAGAAAAAGAGAAATGCTACGGCGTTTCAAAAGCAGGTAAAAATGATTGTGCAACCAAAACCAGTTCTTGTGCAGGTACTGCAAAAGAAGATAACCAGAAAGATGCCTTCGTAGTCGTTCCTAAAGGACTATGTGGCAAGCTAGCTGGCGGTAGCACTCAGTCTTCTTAATAGATTGGATAAGGCGACCTAGGCTCAACCCGGTCGCCTTTATTTTTGTTTACTCGCATAGGAAGAGTTCGTGAATAAGGACAACTACCACGACCAGGTGGGTGTAGGACTGCGCTCTCCTCATATCGATTATTTCACTGACAATAAGCCCGCCTTATCTTGGCTGGAGATCCACAGTGAAAACTACTTTCAGCCCTACTCACCAGCCAGACAAAGCCTGCGCAAACTGATGGATGACTACCAGATCAGCTGTCACGGCATTGGTTTATCACTGGGCAGCGTTGAAAGAGTCAACCCTAATCACCTTAAACAACTCAAATCGCTCATTGATGAGGTCAACCCATTTTTGGTCTCCGATCATCTCAGTTGGAGTGAAAATGGCGGTCACTATTTCAATGATCTTCTGCCACTGCCTTATACAGAAGAAGCCTTGGAGGTGTTTTGCCGCAACGTCATCGAAGTTCAGGATTATATACAGCGCCCAATGCTGATAGAAAACCCATCGAGCTACGTGAAGTTTGCTCACTCTACGATTGCCGAGTGGGAATTTCTGACCGAAGTACAAAAGCGCACCGACTGCCGACTGCTACTTGATCTCAACAATATTCACGTTTCCGCCTTTAACCACGGTTTCGATAGCCAGACCTACATCAACGCGATTCCCGCCGATAAAGTCGATGAAATTCATTTGGCAGGCTTTACGATTAAGCAGCTGGAAAAAGGTGAAATCTGGATTGATACCCACAGTCAGCCTGTTTCTGATGAAGTGTGGACGCTATACGAACAATGGCTGGCGACTCACGGCCCTCGCCATACGCTGATTGAATGGGATCTGGATATTCCCCAACCTGACGTGTTATTGGCAGAATGTCATAAAGCCAGTGAGAGGCTGATTCAGTTTGACGCTCTGCAGGGGAGAAAGGCGTCATGACTCAATCACTAGCAGAACTGCAAAAAAACTTCGCCAGTGCTCTGCACTATCAGGCGACGGGTGATGCCTGTGATATCTGCTCTGATACCTTCAGTGCCGACGAACGAATGCAGATTTACCGCAACAATTTCATCATTAGCTTAAGCGAAGTACTTCAGGCCACTTACCCTATGGTACTGGCGCTGGTGGGTGAAGAGTGCTTTGAGCAATTGGCTCGTCAGCATGTGCTCGACCACCCTCTTCGCTCTGGTGACGTGACTTACTATGGTGAACATTTCGCGACTACCATAGCAGCCTTCCCTGCCGTGGTTGAGGCTGCGCCTTATGCTGCAGATGTGGCGCGTTTTGAATGGCAAATCGATGTCTCTCAACAGCTTCAAGGGGGTGTCAAAACACCAGAAGCTATTTTGCCGATTGCTCGCCTGACGGAAGTCGCAGAACAGCAGCAACCTCACATCCATTTTCATCTTTCGCCCGGCACTTTGCCTTTTCATTCGCCCTACGCGGTGTACTCGCTGCGTCTGGCCATTGAGAATAATGATTTCGAACAGCTGACGCTCAATCAAGCCGAATATGGCGTGATCATCAGTCAACCCGACGGTCAATGTTGGACTATGTCGCTCGATCAGCTGCCTTTTGAACTGCTTCAGTATCTCAGCTCAGGTTGCACGCTAGGGGAAATCCCTGAAACGCACCTGCCTTATCTGGGAGTACTACTGGAGAACCAGTTAATTTCTGGGTTTTCTCTCGCCCAATAAGAATAAGGATTGTTACTATGTCTAACGCAATAAAAAACATGATCGAGAGCTACGACGCCTTAGTCGATAAAGCCCAATGCGTCTTTGTGCCACTGCTGCTACTGTTTTGTCGACTCTGGGTTGCCTGGGTCTTCTTCAATTCTGGCCTAACTAAAATTGCTTCTTGGGACAGTACTCTGTACCTATTTGAGTACGAATATCAGGTGCCAATTTTACCTTGGGAGCTGGCGGCTTACATGGGTACCGCCGCCGAGCTTATTCTGCCTGCTTTCTTAGCATTCGGCCTGTTGACCCGCCCAATGGCGGCCATCTTGTTTGTGTTCAATATCATTGCCGTCGTTTCCTACCCGCTGCTGTGGGAGAAAGGCTTCTACGACCATCAGCTCTGGGGCTTGATGATTCTCAACGTCGTAGTCTGGGGACCGGGCTTGGTTTCTCTGGATAAGCTGCTTAAGAGTAAGCTACAAGGTTAAACCCAATACAAAAACACCCTCCTAATTGGAGGGCGTTTTTAGTTTCAAAGCTCAGTGCTTAAGCACGAATCCCTGAATGGCGCAGCAAGGCATCGATTTGCGGCTCACGACCACGGAAGCGCTTGAATAGCTCCATTGGCTCTTCACTGCCGCCCATTTCGAGAATGTTGTTTAGGAAGCTCTTACCGGTATCGGTATTAAAGATGCCTTCTTCTTCAAAGCGTGAGAAAGCATCTGAAGAAAGTACTTCCGCCCACAGGTAGCTGTAATAGCCTGCACTGTAACCACCAGCAAAGATATGGCTAAAGCTGTGCGAGAATCGGTTCCACTCCAGACTTGGCAAGACAGCGACCTTTGACTTCACATCCGCCAGTGTTTCCAGCACGCGAGGACCGACTTCTGGGTCAAATTCTGTGTGCAGCGTGAAATCAAACAAACCGAACTCTAATTGACGAAGAATAAACATAGCCGATTGGAAGTTCTTCGCCGCCAGCATCTTATCCAGCATTTCTTTTGGCAGTGGTTCGCCCGTTTCGAAGTGACCAGAGATAAACGCTAGCGCCTCTTCTTCCCAACACCAGTTCTCTAGGAACTGACTTGGCAACTCGACCGCATCCCACGGTACACCGTTAATGCCTGAAACGGACCCAGTATCGACCTGAGTCAGCATGTGGTGAATACCGTGGCCAAACTCATGGAATAAAGTCACGACTTCATCGTGAGTAAACAGCGCAGGCTTGTCGCCAACCGGTTTGTTGAAGTTACAGGTCAGATACGCCACTGGTGATTGCAGCTCACCTTTCGCATTGATACGACGCACACGGCACTCGTCCATCCATGCACCACCACGCTTGTGCTCACGCGCATACAGGTCAAGGTAGAAGCTGCCACGAAGCTGATCGTTGGCATCAAAAATATCAAAGAATCGTACTGACTCATGCCAAACATCAACGCCCTCTCGCTCTTTGACATTCATACCAAATACGCGGTTTAGGACTTCAAACAAGCCACTTACCGCTCTTTGTTCTGGGAAGTAAGGACGTAGCTCTTCGTCAGAAATCTGGAACAAGTGCTGCTTCTGCTTTTCACTGTAGTAAGCAATGTCCCAAAGGTTGAGTTCTTCAACACCAAACTCGCTCTTAGCAAACTGGCGCAACTCTTCAACTTCACGCTCGCCTTGCGGCTTGGCTTTGTTGGCAAGGTCATTGAGGAAGCCCAACACTTGCGATGGGTTTTCTGCCATCTTAGTCGCCAGAGACTTCTCACTGAAGGTATTGAAACCCAACATACGGGCGATTTCATAACGCAGCTTCAACTGCTCGTTAATGATTTCACTGTTGTCCCACTCGCCTGCTTTCGGGCCACGATCCGAGGCGCGAGTGACGTAAGCTTCATACAGCTCTTTACGTAACTCCTGATTGTCACAGTACGTCATCACCGGAAGGTAAGACGGGATATCCAGCGTTAGCAGGTAACCATCCAGCTCTTTGGACTCTGCCGCTGCTTTGGCTGCCGCCAGTGCAGATTCCGGCATACCTGCCAATTGTTTTTCATCTTCAACGTGTTTGGTCCAACCCATGGTCGCGTCCAACACATTGTTGGAGAACTTAGAACCCAGTTCAGACATACGCTTACTGATCTCACCGTAACGGTGCTGCTCGTCGGCCGGCAAACCGATGCCTGACAACTCGAAATCACGTAGGGAATCTGTAATGGTTTTCTGCTGTGCCTGAGTCAATCCAGCGAATGCCTTGCTCGCTTTAATCGCTTTGTACGCTTCAAATAAACCTTTGTGCTGCCCTACCCAAGTACCGTATTCGGACAATAGTGGTAGGCAGCTTTCATACGCTTCACGTAATTCATCACTGTTCATCACCGAATTCATATGGCTCACAGGTGACCAAAGACGGCTTAGGTGATCATCCACTTCTTCAATCGGTGCAACGACATTTTCCCAGCTTGGGCCGCTGTTTCCTTCCAGTACCAGATCGATTTTCGCCCGGCAGTCTGCAATCGCCTGTTCAACGGCTGGTTTCACATGTTCAGGTTTGATTTCAGAAAACGGGGGCAAATCGGTAAAGCTCAGAAGAGGATTAGACATAAAGCATTCCTTTTATTGGCAAAAAGCGAACTGACGGGTTCGTCTTTGTTATTTCTCGTTCGTCTTAAATAGTAAATATAGGTAGGTTCAGCAATTTTCAATAGTGACGTATACTACAGCTATTAAATTACCCGGTGTTGTCACCAGTTAGAGAGTGTCATTTTGTTAAGTTATCGCCACAGTTTCCACGCAGGCAACCATGCTGACGTGGTTAAGCATATTGTTCAAAGCCTTATCCTCAACGCGCTCAAGCAAAAAGATAAGCCATTTGTTTACCATGATACCCACTCAGGAGTGGGTCGCTATGACTTAACCCACGAATGGTCAGAAAAGACAGGTGAATACAAACACGGTATCGCACGTGTCTGGCAACAAACTGAGATTCCAGAAGATATCCAAAGCTACCTTGAATCGATTCAGGCACTGAACAACGGTGACAAACTGCGTTATTACCCAGGCTCGCCGCGTGTCGCTCGCGCGCATTTGCGTCCGCAGGACCGCATGGTCTTAACGGAACTTCACCCTAGTGACTACCCGTTGCTGGAGCAGGAGTTTCATCGCGACCGTCAGGTCAGCATCTATAAAGAAGATGGCTTCAAACGCCTTAAGGCGAGCTTACCGCCGCAGGAGCGTCGTGGCCTGGTACTGATTGACCCGCCTTACGAACTGGCAAAAGAATACCGCGATGTCGTCCAAGCGATTTATCAGAGCTATAAACGCTGGGCCACGGGGATCTATGCTATCTGGTATCCGGTCGTTAATCGCTGCGATATTGAAGACATGATTGAAGGTCTTGAAGGCCTTGGTATCCGTAAGATCTTACAAATTGAGCTGGGTGTTGCGGCGGACAGCAATGAACACGGAATGACCGCGTCAGGCATGATTGTGATTAATCCGCCATGGAAGCTGGAAAGCCAGATGAACGCCATTCTGCCTTTCCTCAAAGAAGCAATTGCGCCTGCAACCGGTCATTTCAAAGTAGACTGGATTGTACCGGAATAACGGACACTCGCGCTCAATGTACAGCGCAGGCCGAAGAAAAATTAAACAGGGTAGATTGAGTTCAACCGATCTATCCTCCATATCAAAGACAATGAATTAAAACTCGCAGGGAGCTTGCGACTGGGCAACACATGTCGCACAGCGCCTTAATCCCGCAATAATTGGAGAAAGTAATGGCGACTCATTTTGACTATATCTGTATCGGTGGCGGTAGTGGTGGTATTGCTTCAGCAAACCGAGCAGCGATGTATGGTGCTAAAGTTGCGCTGATTGAAGCTCAGGATCTAGGCGGCACGTGTGTAAACGTAGGTTGTGTACCGAAGAAAGTCATGTGGCATGGTGCTCAGGTGGCTGAAGCGATGAACCTGTACGCTGAAGACTACGGTTTTGACGTTGACGTGAAAGGCTTTGACTGGAGCAAACTGGTTGAAAGTCGCCAAGCATACATCGGTCGCATTCACCAGTCTTACGATCGCGTACTTGGCAACAACAAAGTCAATGTTATTAAAGGCTTCGCTAAGTTTGTTGACGAGAAAACCGTTGAAGTTAACGGTGAGCACTACACCGCAGATCACATCCTAATCGCTGTAGGTGGTCGTCCAACGATTCCTAACATCCCAGGTGCAGAGCACGGTATCGATTCAAACGGTTTCTTCGAGCTGAGCGAGCAACCAAAACGCGTAGCGGTTATTGGTGCTGGTTACATCGCCGTTGAAATTGCCGGCGTACTTAGCGCTCTTGGCACAGACACTCACCTATTCTGTCGTAAAGAATCACCGCTACGCAGCTTTGATCCAATGATCATCGAGACTCTGGTTGAAGTGATGGAAGCGGAAGGCCCAACACTACACACCCACTCAGTGCCAAAAGAAGTGGTTAAGGAAGCCGATGGCAGCCTGACGCTTCACCTAGAAAACGGCAATACTCAAAACGTCGATACGCTGATCTGGGCTATTGGTCGTCATCCAGCAACCGATGCTATCAACCTAGCATCAACGGGTGTTGAAACTAATGACCGCGGTTATATCAAAGTCGATGAATACCAGCAGACCAACGTGTCTGGTATCTACTGTGTCGGCGACATCATGGAAGGCGGTATCGAGCTAACGCCAGTGGCAGTTAAAGCGGGTCGTCAGCTATCTGAGCGCCTGTTTAACAACAAACCTGACGCTAAGATGGACTACAACCTAGTACCAACGGTGGTATTCAGCCACCCGCCAATCGGTACTATCGGCCTGACAACCCAAGAAGCTGAAGAGAAGTACGGCAAAGACAACATTAAAGTCTACACGTCAGGCTTTACCGCAATGTACACAGCGGTCACTAAGCATCGTCAACCATGTAAGATGAAACTAGTCTGTGCCGGTGAAGAAGAAACCGTAGTCGGCCTACACGGTATCGGCTTCACGGTAGATGAAATGATCCAAGGCTTCGGCGTTGCAATGAAGATGGGCGCAACCAAAGCAGACTTCGACTCTGTGGTGGCTATCCACCCAACGGGCTCAGAAGAGTTTGTGACCATGCGTTAATCACTGACTAGTGATAACCAAACGACAAAGCAGGCCAATGGCCTGCTTTTTATTCGGCCTAAAGATGTAAGTAAATACTTACTCTACACTTACTAAGCCGTATTCATTGATTGTTGTGTCATCATCTGACCCATAGAACATACCATCAGTCGCTCCAAAAGCCGTGATACCTTCAACCTTATGATTAGGGAATGAATGGACTGGCTCAATAAGCAGCGACTCGTTACCCCCGCTACTCGCCATACTTTGCATAAATTCCATGTCCTCGAGATGAAAAGAGTGACTCGTCCGATACATCATTGAATGAGGTTGCGCATTTTGTTTCGAATCCAATGCTTTATCTTCAGGATCATACGACGCCACACCAAATAGTCGATGTGAGGAAGAACTAAAATAGAGATCGGAGATATCTCGGCTTGTGGACCATGATGAGGGGGCGGTAATAACTCCCACTTTTTTTAATGCTAAAAGGATCACACCAGTAGCAGCTATATCTTGTAAGGGATGAATGCGTTCCCAATACAGACCGCCTGAATTTCTATCGCCTAGCAGGATATTGTAAGCGTCATCATTGTCGTTAGACGGTGCGCATGCCAAACCTTCAAAAGAAATACCGTCAAGCTCATCTGGGCTAGAGGATTGA
The DNA here is from genome assembly GCF_013113835.1 of Vibrio sp. RE88. Taxonomy (GTDB): domain Bacteria; phylum Pseudomonadota; class Gammaproteobacteria; order Enterobacterales; family Vibrionaceae; genus Vibrio. Next base: position 28,656 of record NZ_VTYQ01000011.1, read on the forward strand.
GAATAAGTAGCGACCAAACGCAGCCCCGCACTTAAACCACCCTGAGACGGCTCTCTTTCTAATAAAAACAATCTGCCATAATCGCCCTGATAAAAACTGCTTTCAGCAGCCAAATAATATGTCTCATTGAGTTGGCAAATGGCTTCAATATCATTGCCACGCTTCTGCTCTGGGGGCCATGAGACTTGGCTTTGATCGATTGGAACAATACTGGCATTGGATCCGTGACGTTCAACCATGGCGAATCTTGGCTTGTTTTCATCTTCAGGTTTGTTTTTCTCATCGAATACGGCAAGCGTATTGTAGTCGTAGATTTCACCTGACTCAGCGTAGTCACCCGCAGCAAGGCCACTAATAGGGCTATCGACCTGTGCAGAAAACTCGAACTCCTGTTCATCACACCCGACTAGAGTGATGGCCAATACTGCTATCGCCCCCCAAACCCGTGAATTCTTACCGTTCGTTTCTCTTATCATTTGTATTCCCTTCCTTATTTAAACAGCTAATCTTTCACCAAGGGTGAAAAGCGGAACGAAAAGTTAATGAGTTACCTGTCCGAAGAGAACGGAATTACAAGGAAAGACACGGAATAAAGCTCAAAGAGAGCCAAATTTACTTTGATAATTTTTGATATGTTTCAGTAAGCTAGCAAGTGCAAAGCTAGTTCGAGAAGGTAAGACTCGCACCAATATAATAAGGCTCTAAGCAGATGCCTTAGAGCCTTTCAATGTTAAGCGAGATAAACTTGTTCAGGAATTAGTAACTAAGCAGACTGAACTGGTTCCTGATGAGCGGTTGCGGTAAAACGATACAGCACTGCTAGCCCCGGTAATGTCGCGCTCGCAACATAGACACCCACATAGGTGGAGCTAAGTAGCATAGCTTCTGTCACGATCAGTGGTGTTAGGCCACCAAAAATAGACAATGCAATGTTGTAACCAATGCCTAAGCTGGTGGTTTGGTTAGCGGATTGCTGCCATAACAGCGCTGCCAAGTTACCTAAAATGATCGCTGCCAACGTACTGATGCCAAGCACCGCTAACGCTTGCCAGATGAATTCGCTGGAACCAAGCAGTGCAAACAAAGGTACCGCGGCAAACAGCATAAACATCGCTCCGACTTTAAATGCCTGTTGTGGTGAGGAATGTTTGTCGACGATAAAGGAAAATACGAACAGCAATACCACCAACACTGACGAGTTGATCAGCGCAAGGTTCTCAATGCCCATTGCTTTGCCCAAAATGCCACTTGCTAGGTTCTGTACGTAAAACACCACCGCACCAAGAATGGAAATACAAAATACTTTGGCAATGATCTGACGGCTCGACTTACTTGCCACCGCTTCAGCTTTCGGCAATTCAGGTAGAGAAAGACGCAAATATAAGCTTACGATGATGTTCGCGACGCCCACTAACAGCGGCACTCGCCAGCCCCAAGCACTCATTTCTTCTGCCGTTAAGTAATGCTCTAAGCCTGCAACGATAAGAAGAGAAATGATGACGCCGACAATAGAACTCGCGACAATCAAGCTGCTCACACGTGAGCGTTCTGATTTCTTCGCATCGTAGAGAAGGTAATTGATTAGGGTTGGGTATTCGCCACCAAAGCTAAACGCTTGAATCATTTGGAAGAACAAGAACACAACCACAACGTACTGCCCGACCGTGTCGACTGGTACAAATGCCATCGATACCGTAGCTAAGCCAGTCAGAAGGTTACAAAAGACCAGTGCTCGTTTACGCCCGTATTTGTCGGCGTAGCGACCAATCACGACGCCACCAAAAGGTCGAATCAAAAATCGCAGGGCAAATACGCCCCACACCACCAGCTCTGAGTGTTCAATGCCTTGAGTGGCAAATAGCTGGGAAATGTACATAGATATCGATGCGAATACAGCGATATCATAAAACTCCATGGCATTACCAAGGACAGCACTGGTGCGCTGTTTCCAGGTGAGTGACATTCTGTTTTACTCCTCTATAAGTTCTAATTGATTTCCATCGGGGTCTGAACAGAAAAAGTAACGGAAACTACCTAGCCTAGCGTTGTAAATAGTAGTGATGTTGGTGACTTCCGATAATTTTCTATGAAAGGCTTCAAGATCATTCACACGTAAAGCGAAATGGGTGATGCCCACTCTTTTTAACGCGATCAATGATTCAAGAACTGGGGCTGAAACGTCCCCACAAAAATGAAAAAGCTCGATTCTCGAGCCTTGGTTTTCCAACATATGAATGGTGACCTGCTCATCCCGATAACTTCGTTCAAGCTGGTAACCAAACAATGCATAGAAATTTTGGCTGGCGACTAAATCGCTGACCGTTAACGATACGTGATGAAACTGTCCAGACATGCGACTGTCACTCCATGTTCCACCAGTTTTCTAAAGAAGACCGAATCTGGCTGAGATTCACAGCCCAGTTTGCATTTGATGATATAGAGTCGCCGCGCTTCTTCCGACTCTTGGCAACCTCGAAGCAAAGCCACCTCTTGAAAGGTTTTCATCTCAAGAAAGTAACGCACGCTGGTGAGTTCATCGTGTGTCAGCGTCAGATTGCCGAACACATACGGCTTCTCTTCGTCATAATTCGACTGAATTGAATTGGCGGCTGACAAGCTATCAATCGGGATCTGTATCTCTTTATCACTCCAGCATTCAAGCGCAAGGTGATTGACCTTAGGACGGAACGCAATCGCCTGACTGACCACATCGCAAGGTAACGGCGTGATTGGCAAAGAGATGGATAGGATGTCGTACTGTGAGCCCTGATTGGTCACGATATCGACGCGGTTATGGCTCGCTTTCGCTGACTCACGGAAATTTTGCGCCCCTTGACTATTCCATAGATTAATGCCCGGTTTGAGACGCGAATGAAGGTTTTTATACAACTCGTCGCCCCAATAAGCCAGATGCCATGAATAGTTGGTCGACACGGTTTTCACTTGCTCTAACTGAGTGTCCACCCGAGAAAAAGACACCGTCTGATCGACTCCCATGTATTCAACATAGCGTTTAAATACATGGCACATCGCTTCCATGTCAGCGTTACGTACATCCATGACTTGTTAGTATTATCAGCAAAAAAATAATATGCGTATCATACCCTATGCATTTTGTTTTACTACAAAAAGTAGGGCCGAATTAGACGGGTCATCAAGAATTGAGGTAAAAGCAGAATAATCACATTGAAATGCACAAAAACAACTAAGGTAAGAAGAAAAAACATTTTATTTAACAATCAGATAGCAACAGTTACATCAAATAAAACATCACCGTTAAACAACCCACCTCATCACACCATAACCCCCATCAATAATTAATTACTGTACATCCACCCTATCCTCTCGCTGAACAGTACGCTGTTTAGAATGATTCATAAACTAAAAGCCAATCAGGGTCACTTTACCCTGTGCCATATCTTCCAGCTGACAGGAAAAGTCGACCCTCTTGTCAGCTTCTTTACTATACAAAGCTTCGAGCTTTTCAAACGCGGATGGGATAAAACTGACGTTTTTCAGTCGCAGGCTTTTGCGTGAATTGCTGTCGAGAAACGCTAGAGAGGACTTATCTAACACTCGCTGGCAGGTATCGAGAATGTCTTTGCTCACCAGCTTGCTATGAATTGCTCTTTGCAGGTCCTGCTTACTGATTGCGGAATTGCTGCGCGAGAATACACAAATCGCATAGATGTCGAGAATCGCCACCGCGCGCGGCCTTTGCGTTTCGCCATCTTCGTACACGGCAAGCAGGCACGGGATTTTACTCTCATCAAAAGATTGCTGGCGAATATTGTTCAGCACTAGGCGATCACTGATTTCACGTTTCATCAGCTTTTCCAGCTGAGACAACTTAGGCAGAGCGAGCTCTTTCTGCACATCGTTGATGTTTTCCAGCGCCCTTTCGCTCTCTTCAGCTCCTTGCACCAGTGGTAAGAGTTTGCGATGCAGCTCTTTGTCATCAAAGGGCTTGGACAAAACAAAGCTCGCGCCAGCCGCTTTGGCTTGATTAATCTGCAGTTGATCGTCAACCGTAGTAATCATGCCCATCTTGACGCCCAGTTCGAGCTTTTTGATTTCCTCAATTAAGGTCAGCCCCGTCATGTCTGGCATGTACCAGTCGGTCAGGACGATCTCTGGCTGCCATTGTTTAACCTGTTCAAGAGCATCAAGTGCACTGTCGGTTTTCTGAATAGACAAGCGACGGTAGCCGAAATTCTCTAAGGCTCGCCTGACGATTTCTAACGTGGCTTTACTGTCATCGACAATCAGAATCTTCACAAATCGCATTCTACTCTTGCTGGGGACTGTCTAAATTATAGGCACAATTTGTTATGACAACTAAACTTACACTCTATTGGGATTCAAAAAACATGGAATGAGTTCATGGATTTAGCGCCTCTTCTCACCACAGAAAATCTTATCGCCCTAGCAGTCGACATGGGCCTGTTCATTCTGTTGGTCTGGTTTGTGATTTTATTGCTGATACTTCGCGAGTTTCGCCACTTTGCCCGAGAGGTTGTTCATGGCAAAGATATGGACCGCGACACCTACGAACTGTGCCAGCAATCGGTCGATAGCGCACTGAATTACACCGCTGAAAACAACGATACCCTCAATGACCTCATCATTATCCAGCAAGCCTTGGAAGCGCAGGTCTCACAAATAAAATCCGCTAATGACGGTGGATTGAGCGCTCAAGATCAGGAATCGATTGAAGAGCTAAACCAGAAGTTGAGCAAATCGCACCAGTTGATCAAAAAGCTCAAAGGTGACCTCAGCCGCAGCATCAAAGGGTTGAGAACCGCTAAAAATAAACTCCTTAAACAGTCAGATACCGTCGAGAGCCTGCAACAAGAGAAAGAACAGCTAGAGAAACAGTTTGAACAGCTGGAGCAGGAATATGTCCAGATCAGTGAGGCGGGCGGTTTTAATAAGCTAGAGAAAGAATATCAGCACGAAAGGCAACAACTGCTTGGCATCATAGACACCTACAAGAAAAAAGCCGCAGAGAAAGGTGACCTCGGAGAAGTCAAAGCTCAGCTTGAAGCGGTCCAGCAGCAGCTACACCACATCACCAAAGAGAAAGACTTTGTTGAGAAAAAGTACCTCGACTTACTCAAAGAGGCTGAAGAAAAAAACCAGTAGCAGAGCCACTGGTTTTTCTATTACTTCACGCACATGACATTCAGCAGTGATGTGCCTTTGAGCTGATTGACCTTACCGCTATAGAACAGTCCGGTACGCTCTGCACCCCAATACGGTAAGTGCATTGGCCACTTGTCTCGTGACATCACCTTCGCATCCAGTAAGGATTGCCACTCTTTTGCTGTCGCCAGGCGCATCCCCATTCGGTAACAGGTTTTATACGCCATTTCATAGTCCATGCGATTCCATGGCAATTCATGTTCCATATAGAACTGGTCGTTGCCAAACAGAGCGTATGGCACCTTGTACTCGACCCCATTGATGGTAGTGTGTTGACGAATCGACACGCTTTTATCCTGCTTTTGCTCAGGCTCTGCTTTTGGCACCACCTTAGGCTCAGGTCGACTTGGTGCCGGTATCACCGTTGTCTGCTGCTGTGCCACTTTAGGCGCTGGCTGAGATTTAGGCTTGGCTGCAGGTTTAGTCACTGGTGCGGCTTTTGCCGTTGGCGCTCCCTTCACCACTTCGCGGACGAAAGCCTCTTTATACTCTGGCAGCTTCTTCACTTTTGCCAAGTCTTGCTTTGCTTCGGCAAAGTCCGTGTATGGGCCAATCAGGCAACGATAGGCTTTGCCTTCCGGTTTCGCCCACACATCCGAATTGATGTGTTGATAGATTTTCTTCGCTTCAGGCAAAGCCAGAGGTTTGCCGTACACACCACACTGAATCCAGAAATATGACGCCTGACCTTTTGGCTTCTGTTTTCCCCACATCCCTTTGCCTATCGGGCAAGCAGCATCCAGCACAGGCAAGGTGTCGCTAGACGCTTGAGTTGCATCACACAAAAATTCTTCAGCATATGTCGGAGCTGACAACATTGGTAAAGCCAACATTGCGAGGCTCATGAGTGTTACTAAAGGTCGCTTAGATTTAACGGCCATTCTCATTCCCATACTCTTAATTCAAACCTTTAATTCGATGTCCATATCGTGATCGATATAGTGACATTATTGACGGCTCACTGTTGAGAAAATGTCGATGCAAAAAAAGAGCCGTAACATGTTACGGCTCTTAGTGTAGTGAGGTTTTTATAATCAAATCTTAGGCTTGGATCACCCTTTGTAAATTTTCGGGTTAAATACATCTCGCAACCAGTCACCCAAAAGATTGATAACCAGTACTAATGTCACCAAAACCACACCAGGGAAAGCAGTAATCCACCATGCACCAGAGAAGATGTAGTTAAAGCCGATGCTGATCAAGGCACCCAATGATGGCTGATCGACCGGAAGACCTAAACCAAGGAAAGAAAGTGCCGCTTCAGACATGATGGCATTTGCCACCTGAACCGTCGAGATAACCAAGATAGGCGACAGACAGTTCGGCAGAATGTGACGGAACATGATGCGTGGTGCTTTAAAGCCCATCACACGTGCCGCTTCGACGTATTCTTTTTTCTTCTCAGCCAGTACCGAGGCACGAATAGTCCGCGCGTATTGTGGCCATTCTGCGACACCAATGATCACCACCAGCATCACAACGGCATATTGACTGTAAAAGTCACTGCCAAAGCTGGCTTTGAAGATGGCCGATACGATGATGGCAACCATCATGGTAGAGAACGAAAGCTGTACGTCGGCAAAACGCATCAGGAAGCTATCTACACGACCGCCAAAGTAACCCGCAGACAAGCCAATGACAATACCCAGAACCAACTGTAGGCCTACCGCCAGAAAACCGATGGTCAATGACAGACGCGAGCCATAAAGAATGGTCGATAGAATGTCACGACCCTGTTCGTCAGTACCCAGAACAAAACGCTCGTCGCCATCTTCCATCCAAGATGGTGGCAACTCTGAGTCCATGATATCAATGGACGCCAGATCATACGGGTCTGTCGGTGACAGTATTGGTGCGGCAATCGCCATCACCAGGAATAACATGAACACGGTAAAGCTGGCCATCGCCACCTTGTCGCGTTTGAAATAGTAGAGGAAATCCGATTGTTTAAAACGCTCCCAATGAGACGGAGCAGTTGCTGTCTGACTCATGATTATGCTCCTTTGCCTGTCAGGTTAACGGTCGGGTTGATAATGCCGTATAGCAAGTCAACGATGGTATTGGTCACAACAAAGATCAGACCAACGAAAATAACGTAGGCGGTGATCAGTGGTGTATCCACACGGTTGATTGCTTCAAGGAAAAGGAAACCAGTACCTGGCCATTGGAAAACCGTTTCGGTCAGAATGGTGTAGGCCACCATGGTACCAATCTGAACACCGCCGACAGTCAGTACTGGCAACATGGTGTTTTTCAGTGCGTGCTGGTAGTAGATCTTGTTCAGCGCTAGGCCTTTCGCCTTACCGAATTTGATGTACTCTGAACTCAGCACTTCCAGCATTTCAGAACGAACCAGACGGATGAAAAGCGGCAACATAATAGACGCCAGTGCAATACACGGCAGAATTAAGTGCGCTAAGCCATCAAGAGTAAAGTAGCCGGACTCCCAGCCGAGCACATTGGCGGTTTCTCCCCGCCCATAGGACGGCAGCCAGCCAAGCTCAATTGAGAAGACATACATCAGCATAATCGCGGTCAAAAAGACCGGTATGGAAATCCCGACACTACTGAACGCCATCACCACTTTGGTAAATATACTTTTCGGGTGAATCGCGGAGTAAACGCCGAGGGGTATCGAACAAACGATGATGATAACGGTGGCGCCAAACACCAGCTCTAGTGTCGCAACCAGCTTATCAAGAATCACTTCAACCGCTGGGCGCTTGAAGAAATAAGAAGTACCTAAATCACCTTGCAGCGCAGCGCCAACAAAGCGAGTGTATTTAGTAATGAAGGGATCGTTAAGGCCGAGCTCATCACGCAGAGCTTGACGCTCCGCTTCAGAAACCGACTGACCAACAAGCTCACGCAATGGGTCACCCAGATTGTCCTGAATGGCAAACGCCACCAAACTGATCACAAACATCACTATCAGTGCCTGAAACAGGCGCTTGACCAGAAACGAAAACATTCCTTGCCCCTTTAACTTTCCGTAGATTTCAGTCTGCTAAACCAGAATTACTCCGGTCGCATTTTCAGTCTTAAAAATGGCACCTAACCCGACTGAAACAAAGCTAAGCACCAAAAAATTAAGTTTTGGCACCCGAAAAGGGTGCCAATATTCCTACTTAATTCTGTGAGGGGTTATTTCACCACCAAGTCACCGAAGTAAGGGAAGTTCATCGCGTTCACGATTGGCGCGATATCAACGTTAGATTTTGCACCCCAAGCAAGGTTCTGCCAGTGTAGAGGAACAAACGCCGCTTCGTTGTAAAGCGTTGCTTCTACTTTCTGTAGCATTTCGGCACGCTTCGCAGGGTCCGTTTCTACGTTAGATGCGTTAACCAGCTTGTCGACTTCAGAGTTAGAGTAATGACCACAGTTGTACTGGCCTTTACCTGTTGCTTCGTCACGCGTCATGGTTAGGAACTCGGAGAAGTTCGCAGAATCTTCTGTATCTGAGTGCCAACCGATCATCAGCATGTCAGCCGCACACTTGTCGAACTCTGGCCAGTATTGCGCTTTAGGCATGGTCTTCAGATCCACTTTGATGCCGATCTTAGACAGCATTGCTGCCGCAGCCTGAGCAATTTTCGCGTCGTTTACGTAACGGTTGTTTGGCGCCATCATTGTTAGCGTGAAGCCATTTTCGTAACCCGCTTCCTTCATCAGCTCTTTAGCTTTCTTCAGGTCGTAACGTGGCACGAGATTCGCTTCGTAGCCTGCATAGCCTTCAGGACCTTGCTGACCCGCAACCGTAGCGAAGCCTTTCATGATCTTCTTCACGATGCCTTCGTTGTTGATCGCGTGAACAATCGCCTGACGAACACGAACGTCTTTCAGTGCTTCGTTGCTGCTTTGGTTCATTTGGAATGTGATGATACGTGTACCAGGTAGTGTCACTAGGTCTACGTTCTTCGCGCCTTTCACACGTTTGTGATCGTTTGGTGCAACCGGTGCAATCATGTCGACGTCACCAGAAAGAAGCGCTGCAACACGTGTTGCGTCTTCTTTAATTGGCACTAGTGTTAGCTTGTCTACGTTACCTGTGTCTTTGTCCCAGTAATCGCCAAAGCGCTCGAACGTCACTTTTACGCCTTGCTCACGCTGAGTGACGATAAATGGACCAGTACCAGATACGTTAGTTGAAGCGAACGAGTTACCGTGCTTCACCACTTCCGCTTTGTCTTTGCCATCTTCAGTCTTACCAGAGTAGAATTTGCTGTCCATTGGGAAGATGTAGGTTGCGGTTTGCAGAACCAGCGGGTAAGCACCTTTCGATACTAGCTCAACCGTGTAGTCGTCTACTTTTACCATCTTCTCGTATGGTTCGAAGATCGCTTTAAAGTCAGGAGAGTCTTTCAGACGGTCAAACGTCCAAACTACGTCATCAGCCGTCAGTTCGTTACCAGAGTGGAACTTCACGCCTTTACGAAGCTGGAAGCGGAAAGTCGTGTCATCTACACGTTCCCATTTCTCTGCTAGGCGAGGTTCAAAATCTAACTTTTGTGTGTAACGAACTAGTGGATCAAACACCATGTGAGACATTTGCAGTGTACCGCCAGATAGCTGCTCATGCGGATCCAAAGACACTGGGTCAGCATCATAAGCTACTGTAATATCTGCCGCTGCTGCGCTAAAGCTTAAGCCAGCTGCCATTAAAGCCACTGCTAGTTTGCTTTTCATGGTTTTCATTGCATAACTCCTTATGCGGGATTCATCCCTAGTTGTTGTATTTGCTTCTGTTTTTGTCACCCAAATGCATCGGGTAATGTCTACGACTTACGCCGTTTTTACTTCTTCTCTTAAGCCTGTAAATTCAGGCATTAATGAAATCAGTTGTTGACTGTATTCGTGCTGAGGTGATCTAAAGAGCTGTTCGGTCGGCGCCACTTCCAGTAGCGTACCCATTTGCATCACACCCACTCGATCACACATTTGGCGAATAACGGGTAAATCGTGACTGATAAACAGCATGGTTAGATTTAACTCATCTTGTAAATCTTTTAATAAGTTCAGAATCTGTGCCTGTACCGATACATCGAGCGCTGATGTCGGTTCATCACAAATCAGAAGACGTGGACGGGTTGCCAGTGCTCGCGCAATCGAAATACGCTGACGCTGACCACCTGAGAATTCGTGTGGGTACTTCACACCCGCCATCTTGCCCAGACCAACGTGATCAAGAAGATCGTGCACGATCTGGCGCGTTTCGTTTTCATTGCTAGTAAGCTTGTGGAAACGGATTGGCTCGGCGATGATATCGAAGATCTTCATCCGCGGGTTCATTGAGGTGTATGGGTTCTGGAACACCATCTGCATTTGACGGCGTAGAGGGCGACGTTCTTTCTCTGACTTCAAAGACGTGAGGTCAATGCCCTCGAATGTCACCTTGCCCGAATTTGGCTGATACAGACCCGCAATCACACGTGCAATGGTTGACTTACCCGAACCCGATTCGCCCACCAAGCCAAAGGTTTCCCCTTCGAAGACTTCAAAGCTGACATTGTTCGATGCCTGTACGTACTCACGGCGGCTTTCAAACAATGAATCCTTGGTGGTAAAGCGAAGATTGACGTTCTCTACTGTCAATAATGAGCCTGTGTAATCACGGTGATCTTGGCTTTGACCCAACCAGTGATTCTTCACATCCAATGGTTCCATTTCGTGCGCTTCTTCTATGTAGCTCACGAGTGGGAAGCGATCGAGTTTTACATCGGAACGTGGTACCGCAGAAATCAGGCTGCGAGTATATGGGTGATCCGGGTCGCCAAGCACTTTGGCAGTATTACCAAATTCAACCAGGTCGCCTCGGTACATTACCGCAACACGGTCTGTTACGTTAGAAACCACGCCCATGTCGTGCGTTACTAACATACAACCCACGTTGTTCTTAATACACAATTCGCGAATCAAACTCAGGATTTGGTCCTGAATGGATACATCCAGTGCCGTCGTCGGTTCATCGGCAATGATCAGATCCGGCTCGCCGGCCAGTGCAATGGCAATCACCACACGTTGGCGCATACCGCCAGAAAACTGGTGTGGGAACTGCTTGAGACGGTTTTCTGGTTGAGGGATGCCCACTTGCTGCATCAGAGATAAAGCGCGCTGATACGCTTCTTCATCCGTTACCTTCATGTTGGCATGAATGGTTTCTTTCAACTGCTGTTCGACAGTAAAAAGCGGGTTAAGTGAGGTCATTGGATCCTGAAAGATAAATCCAATTTTTGAGCCTCGTACCTGGCGCATTTCTTCTGCCGATAAGCCTGAGATCAGCTCACCGTCTAAGTAAACATCACCACTGGCGATGCGACCAGGCGGGCTCAGCAAATCAATGACGGCATTACCGACTGTCGATTTACCAGCACCAGACTCACCCACAACGCCCACAATCTCACCTCGTTCGATGTTGAACGATAGAGATTTAACTGCTGCATGCACACCGTGGCGTGATGGGTATTCGATACGAAGATTTTTAACTTCTAAAAGTGACATTACCAGACCTCTACTGCTTTGGCAGTTTTCTGCCCTGTCTGAAAAGTGAATCCATTCAAGCCAGCCCGCTTACCCAATCAAGTTAGATAAAATTGGGTACACCGTTCTGGCAATTTATAAGGTCATCAATTTGGCAAAAAATTCACAGAAAAGCAACAAACATAGTATAAAAAGTCGAGTTCGAACAAATACCAAGCAGCTTATGAAAATAAATATGCAATTAGGTTATATCATCGGTTGGTCGAACCTGTTGTTAATACCCACAAAAACCCTTTATTTATAAGCACTATCAGTTATGAGTTAGGCCCTGGGGTTATAAACAACAAGGAATAAAAATTCACTAAAAACACAGTCTGGCTATTTAACAAAATAAAAACATACAACTGCAATTAACTAAATGGTTAGTAACTTAAACTATATGTATCGCCAATAATAAAACTTTAGTTCAGATTTCTGGTAAATCAACAGTGGAAATTACTATGGTTAATTGAAGGCGTTCAAATCGAGTGCAAGTGGAATTTCTGCTTAACTATTTAGTGCATACGTAGAACATATGACTGTTGGCAGAAAGCGTATCGCAACCAAGAAACTGAGCGTTCAAGGCAGCATAGCAGGCACAATGAAAACCATAGATACACTTATTCAAGCGATTGTATTCAAATGCAAAAACACAGCACTTCTTGATGTCTGCCAGAAAGCCAATTCCACCCGCTCATCGTGATGATAATGATGCTCTTAGAAGCGAGACCTCTGCTCTTAATCTAAGAACTCACCCTCCATATTCGAATAAATAAGAAAGCGCCACTGGTTGCCGATATTTTGATGCATGACAGAATGAGAGAGGCTAAAGGGTTTCTCAAGCACAGAGATTAGACGTGAAAATATGGATAGAGCGGAGACGAAAAAACCCCAGCCTTTCGACTGGGGTTCTATCTAATAGTGGTCGGTGAAGAGGGATTCGAACCCCCGACCCTCTGGTCCCAAACCAGATGCGCTACCAAGCTGCGCTATTCACCGACTTGTGTTTCATCTTGAACATATCAAGATTGGAAGCAAAGCTACCAGAATAAATGGGGTGGCTAACGGGACTTGAACCCGCGACAACTGGAATCACAATCCAGGGCTCTACCAACTGAGCTATAGCCACCATCAATTTTTGTGTCTACCGCTCTATAAAGCCATAAACGAAAGAGTGGTCGGTGAAGAGGGATTCGAACCCCCGACCCTCTGGTCCCAAACCAGATGCGCTACCAAGCTGCGCTATTCACCGACTTATGTTTTATCTCGATAATGAATCAAGAATGGAGACAATGCCACCAGAATAATGGGGTGGCTAACGGGACTTGAACCCGCGACAACTGGAATCACAATCCAGGGCTCTACCAACTGAGCTATAGCCACCATTATATTTGCCAATTTAACTTACCTTAGTAAGCGTCCGGATGGCGCGCCCGAAAGGATTCGAACCTTCGACCTTTGGCTCCGGAGGCCAACGCTCTATCCAGCTGAGCTACGGGCGCATGCCCTATCGGCGGAGTGGAATAATACGTATATCACACTAGGCCGTCTAGTACTTTTTAAACTTTTTTTATCGTTTGGCGCCTTTTTGGGCAATTAAAGTGTGATAAACCCCTATTTCCCATTAGATAACCCCATGGAAGCGGGTAACTTGTTGTTTATTGCAACAAGTTATCAGGATATAATCACCCAATATTTACATTGATTTAACAGCGAAACGCTGTGGATCAAACCACACTCTAATAATAGGTAAGCACGAACTTACCTTCAGGAATGTAAAGTGAGTTTAATGGATATGTCTCGAAAAATCTTAACCGCTTTGGTCGCTGCGATCACTTTTTCTAGCGCCTCTTTTGCAGCTAATGTAAGCCAAGAAGAATACGATGCGATTGCAGAACGCATTAAACCTGTTGGTGGTGTTTATCTGGCAGGCGCAGAGCCAGTAAAAGCAGAGCCAACTGGCCCACGGGATGGTGCGACAGTATACGGTACATTCTGTATCGCTTGTCACGCATCAGGGGTAAGCGGCGCACCAAAAACTGGTGATGCTGGTGATTGGGGTCCTCGTATCGCACAAGGTAAAGACGTGCTGAAAGACCACGCAATTAACGGCTTCAACGCGATGCCAGCGAAAGGGTCTTGTATGGATTGTTCAGATGACGAAATCGTTGCTGCAATTGAGCACATGATTGCTGATCTGTAATCCCACCTTATATATAGAAGAAGGGCTTGGTTTTTACCAAGCCCTTCTTTTTGTCTGTGCGCTTTATAAGTGGCAATTACTTCTTATTGAACATCGCACGAATATTAGCGATGTGTGCCTGCCCTTTGGCCATGCGCTCTTCTTGCGTCTGAGGCTTTTTATTCACTTCCCACTCCACATCATCAAACGGCAGCTCATCAAGGAAGCGACTCTGGGTCGGCTTGATCAACTCACCAAACTGGCGACGCTCTTTACACATGGTAAAGGTTAACTCGCGCTGGGCACGGGTGATCCCTACGTACATCAGACGGCGCTCTTCCTCAACATTGTCTTCATCAATGCTGGTCTGGTGAGGCAAAATGCCCTCTTCCGAACCAATCAAGTAGACATAAGGAAACTCCAAACCTTTTGACGCATGCAAGGTCATCAGTTGCACCGCATCACTGTCATCATCTTCTTCCCCCCGCTCCATCATGTCCCGCAGTGTCAAACGTTGAACCACCTCTTTAATGGTCTTTTCTTCCTGATCATAATTGTCCCCTTCTAGGTCAGCCACAATCCAGGAATACAGATCGGAGACGTTTTTCATCCGCATTTCTGCCGCTTTCGGACTCGCAGAGGTTTCATATAGCCAATCTTCGTAGTTGATGTCCCGCACTAATGAGCGCACCGCTTCGACTGTATCTCCCCGCTCAGCCTGATCGGCGATCTTGACCAACCACTGACTGAAACGGCGCAAATTTTCTAACCCACGACCAGAAAGGTGCTGCTCCAGCCCGATCTCAAAACTACAGTCAAACAGGCTTTTGCCGCGCATATTGGCGTAACTGCCCAGTTTTTCCAAGGTTACCGGGCCAATCTCACGTCGTGGCGTGTTCACAATGCGCAAAAATGCGTTGTCATCATCCGGGTTCACTAACACACGCAAATACGCCATGATGTCTTTGATTTCAGCACGCGCAAAAAACGAAGTGCCGCCAGAGAGCTTGTAAGGCACTCGGTTTTGCATCAGAGATTTTTCAATCAGACGAGACTGATGGTTACCACGATACAAGATGGCGTAATCGCGGTAATCAGTACGATTGAGGAACTTATGCGCGATCAGCTCACCTGTCACGCGCTCCGCTTCATGCTCTTCATCTTTCGCCAGTAACACTTTGAGCTTTTCGCCATCGGGGATTTCAGAAAACAACGACTTTTCATACACGTGTGGGTTGTTGGCAATCAAGATGTTGGCAGCGCGCAGAATTCGGCTGGTAGAACGATAGTTCTGCTCCAGCTTTATCAAACGAAGGCTTGGATAATCTTCACCTAATAACACTAAGTTCTGCGGTTTCGCACCACGCCAAGAATAGATTGACTGGTCATCGTCCCCTACCACCGTCAGGCGACCCCGCTCGCCTACAATCAGTTTGACCAGCTCATACTGACTGGTGTTGGTATCCTGATACTCATCGACCAATAAATAACGAATACGATTCTGCCAACGCTGACGGACTTCTTCATTGGTACGCAGCAGCAGAACAGGTAAAGCGATCAAGTCATCAAAGTCGAGCGCATTGTAGGCTTTCATCTGTTTCTGATACATGTCAAAACAGAAGGCAAACAGTTGCTGCTGCTCCCCTTGAGCGCGCGCTTTGGCCTGCTCCGGAGTCAGCATGTCGTTTTTCCAGTTAGAAATGGTGCTGAGTAGCTGGCGCAATAAATCTTTGTCGCCATCGAGCTGCTTCTCAGTCAGTTCTTTCAACAGTGCTAGCTGATCTTGGTCGTCAAACAGAGAAAAACCTGACTTTAACCCCAACGCCTTGTATTCACGTTTAATAATGTTGAGGCCTAAGGTGTGGAACGTCGATACCATCAAGCCTTTCGATTCGTTCTTGCCTAACGTCTGGCCGACACGCTCTTTCATTTCACGTGCTGCTTTGTTGGTGAATGTCACCGCAGCAATATTTCGAGCTTTGTAACCGCACTGCTGAACCAAATACGCAATCTTATTGGTAATAACACGTGTTTTACCCGATCCCGCCCCCGCCAAGACCAGACATGGTCCTGATACGTACTTTACGGCTTCATCTTGATTGGGGTTCAGCTTCATAGGAGTCTCTGAGGTCAAAATCTGTGGAGCCTATAATAATGGTGCAATAGATCGATTGCTATGTTTAATCGTAGTACGCCAATTGCAGCTAAAATGATCTCATTGACTGTAAATTTACATAATTAACGAAATGTTTTATTGCACTAGTGTGCAGTTATTGGGCTATAATGAATGAACGTTCATTCATTGATAGTAAGACTATGTCTAGTAACACGGCAATAGATAAGCACGAGCAGATCCTCACAGCAGCCGAAAAGCTGATTGCAGAGTCAGGGTTTCAAGGCCTGTCGATGCAAAAGCTGGCTAAAGAAGCTGGGGTAGCTGCGGGTACTATCTATCGTTATTTCTCAGATAAAGAGCATCTACTGGATGAAGTGCGTTTAAACGTCGCCGAACGGATTGCAACTGCCGTCCAAGCTGGCGTCAATGACGATATGCCCTTGAAAACACGCTATCGCACTATGTGGTTAAACATCTGGAACCTTGCAGGTTCCAATATGGAAACCCTGAGTAATCGCGTTCAATATGAATCTCTTCCCTGTGCAAATAAGCGAAAAACTCGGGAACTTGAGCGACAAATGTTTGCCCAAGTGGATCGGTTGTTTAATCAAGGAAAAGAGCAAGGGATTTTTAAACCTCTCGACAATGAGATTCTTTCAGGGCTGAGTTTTGAAGCCAGTGTTGCACTGGCCCGAAAACATGCTTTGGGATACTACCAGTTGGATGAAGCAGCCTTAGAAGCCGCAATCGAAGCCAGCTGGGATGCAATAATTCAACACTAACTTGGAGTTCTGATCAGAATGAAAAAGTGGACTTTCTTTATGTTGCTTATCGCAATACTGCTATTTGGCAGCGTGATAGGCTTCAATCTATTCAAGCAACAGAAGATAGCCGAATATTTGGCTAATCGCCCAGAGCCTGAGTTTCCGGTAACCGTAACGGAAGTGCAGCCAGTTGATTGGGTACCTGTGATCGAAGCGATCGGTTTCATCGAACCGAACCAAGGTGTCACAGTTGCCAATGAAACAGCGGGTGTGATTGATAAAATTACTTTCGATTCAGGTACCACCGTTGAAGAAGGTCAGCCTCTTGTTCTACTCGACTCTGAAGTGGAAAAAGCCGATCTGAAGAGCTCACAGGCGAAACTGCCGGCAGCACAGGCCAAGTATAAGCGTTACCAAGGCCTATACAAAAAAGGCTCGGTATCGAAAGAAGCGTTTGATGACGCCGAAGCAAGCTACTTCTCGCTTAAAGCGGATATTGATAGCTTAAAAGCGACCATCGACCGCCGTGAAATCAAAGCACCTTTCGCAGGCGTGGTTGGTATTCGTAATGTTTACCTAGGTCAATATCTGCAAGCAGGTACCGACATTGTTCGCCTAGAAGACACCAGTGTTATGCGCCTGCGTTTCACTGTGCCTCAAACTGACATCTCCCGCATCAAGCTAGGTCAGCAAGTGGATATCTTCGTTGATGCTTACCCTGAAACACCATTTGAAGGCTCAATTACCGCGATTGAACCAGCGGTGAACATCCAAAGTGGTCTGATTCAGGTTCAAGCCGATATTCCAAACAGCGATGGTAAGCTACGTAGCGGTATGTTCGCTCGTGCCAATATCATTCTGCCAACGATGGACAATCAGGTGACTCTGCCACAAACCGCCATTACCTTCACACTCTACGGTGACAATGTTTACATCATCTCTGAAGAGAACGGTGAGAAGCGCGTTAAGCAGCACGTGGTTAAAGTTGGTGAACGCGTGAAAGACATCGCTCACATCCTAGATGGCGTTAAGCCTGGTGATGTTGTAGTGACATCTGGTCAGGTTCGTCTGAGCAATGACGCGAAAGTTCGTGTAGTAGAAAGCGATGCAACTACTCCACCAGCTGAAACACCAATGCTGTAATTGGAGGCCTCATGCGCTTTACTGATGTTTTTATTAAACGTCCAGTTTTAGCGGTATCGATCAGCTTTTTGATCGCCTTGCTTGGTTTGCAAGCGGTGTTCAAGATGCAGGTCCGAGAATACCCTGAAATGACAAACACGGTAGTAACGGTAACCACCAGTTACTACGGCGCCAGTGCCGACCTTATCCAGGGCTTTATTACTCAACCTCTGGAACAGGCTGTGGCTCAGGCCGACAATATCGATTACATGACCTCATCGTCGGTACTCGGTACATCGACCATTACCGTTAACATGAAGTTGAACACTGACCCGAATGCAGCCCTGTCTGACATTCTGGCTAAGACTAACTCGGTTCGATCTCAGCTTCCAAAAGAAGCCGAAGACCCAACCGTAACTATGTCAACGGGTTCTACAACCGCGGTTCTCTATATCGGCTTTACCAGTGATGAGCTTTCTTCAAGCCAGATCACGGACTACCTAGAGCGTGTAATCAACCCGCAGCTATTCACCGTTAATGGTGTCTCTAAGGTTGACCTCTACGGTGGTATGAAATACGCACTGCGTATTTGGCTAGACCCTGCCAAAATGGCAGCACTGGGCAAAACCGCCACTGATGTCATGAACGTGCTGAATGCCAACAACTACCAGTCAGCGGCTGGTCAGGCTGTGGGTGAGTTCGTTCTGTATAACGGTAGCGCTGATACTCAGGTGTCTAACGTCGAAGAGCTGAAGAACCTTGTTGTAAGTTCTGATGAAGGTGATGTCACTCGTCTGAGCGATATCGCGAAAGTGACGCTTGAGAAGAGCCACGATGTTTACCGTGCAAGTGCCAATGGTAAAGAAGCAGTTGTAGTTGCGATTAACGCAGCACCAAGTGCCAACCCAATCAACATTGCAGCGGATGTCCTTGACCTGTTACCTCAACTAGATCGTAACCTGCCAAGTAACATCGACATGAACGTGATGTATGACTCGACCATCGCCATCAATGAATCGATCAACGAGGTTATTAAAACCATCGCTGAAGCGGCATTGATTGTACTGATCGTGATTACTCTGTTCCTCGGTTCTTTCCGTGCGGTTATGATCCCTATTGTTACCATCCCGCTGTCTCTGATTGGTGTGGCAATGGTGATGCAGGCGATGGGCTTCTCATGGAACCTGATGACGCTACTGGCGATGGTTCTTGCCATCGGTCTGGTGGTGGATGATGCGATCGTTGTTCTAGAGAACGTCGACCGACACATCAAACTGGGAGAGTCACCGTTCCGTGCTGCGATTATCGGTACACGTGAAATCGCGGTTCCCGTTATCGCCATGACCCTGACACTGGGTGCAGTATACGCGCCGATTGCCTTGATGGGTGGTATCACGGGCTCGCTGTTTAAAGAGTTTGCCCTCACCCTCGCAGGTTCGGTATTCGTATCCGGTATCGTCGCTCTGACACTGTCGCCTATGATGTGTTCGAAAATGCTTAAGGCAAATGAAACGCCAAGTAAGTTCGAACAGAAGGTACATAGCGTATTGGATGGCATGACCAACCGTTACGAGCGTATGCTGGGTGCGGTCATGAAACACCGCCCTGTGGTAATTGGTTTCGCTATCATAGTGTTTGCCAGCTTGCCGATGCTGTTCAAGTTCATCCCAAGTGAACTGGCGCCGTCAGAAGATAAAGGCGTGGTCATGCTGATGGGTACGGCTCCATCGAATGCCAACCTCGACTTCATGCAAAACACCATGAACGACGTGAACCGAATTCTGTCTGATCAGCCAGAAGTAGCGTACGCGCAGGTGTTTACTGGTGTACCTAACTCGAACCAGGCATTTGGTATCGCATCTATGGTGCCTTGGAGTGAGCGTGAAGCGAGCCAGTCTGAAGTTGCTAACCGCGTGACAGGTTTAGTCGGTCACGTACCGGGCATGGCGGTAACGGCATTCCAGATGCCAGAACTACCAGGTGCAGGTTCAGGCCTTCCGGTTCAATTCGTGATTACCACACCAAACGCGTTCGAAAGCTTGTTCACTATCGCGACCGATATTCTTGGCGAAGTGAAGTCTAACCCGATGTTTGTTTATTCTGAGCTGGACCTGAACTACGACTCAGCAACAATGAAGATCAACATCGATAAAGACAAAGCGGGTGCGTATGGCGTAACAATGCAGGACATTGGTACCACGCTGAGCACTATGATGTCTGATGGCTACGTCAACCGAATTGACCTCAATGGTCGTTCGTACGAAGTGATCCCTCAGGTCGAGCGTAAATGGCGTCTTAACCCTGAATCGATGAACAACTACTACGTGCGTGCTGCAGACAACCGCGCGGTTCCACTAGGTAGCCTGATCACCATTGATGTTGTCGCTGAGCCACGCTCACTGCCGCACTTCAACCAGCTGAATTCAGCCACCATTGGTGCTGTAAATGCACCAGGCACAGCCATGGGTGATGCTGTAAACTGGCTCGAAAGTATTGCGACTGAAAAACTGCCAAACGGTTACAACCATGATTACATGGGAGAAGCTCGTCAGTATGTGACAGAAGGTAGCGCACTGTACGCAACATTTGGTCTGGCACTGGCGATCATCTTCTTGGTTCTGGCGATTCAGTTTGAATCACTCAAAGACCCAATCGTTATCATGGTTTCCGTACCGCTGGCGATCTGTGGTGCTTTGATAGCTCTGGCATGGGGCGCAGCCTCAATGAACATCTACTCTCAGGTCGGTCTGATCACCTTGGTTGGTTTGATTACCAAGCACGGTATCTTGATCTGTGAGGTGGCCAAAGAAGAGCAGCTACACAACAAACTCGGTAAGACAGAAGCAGTCATGGAAGCGGCGAAAGTTCGTCTACGTCCTATCTTGATGACGACTGCGGCGATGATTGCAGGTCTGATCCCACTGATGTACGCAACGGGCGCAGGTGCAGCTCAGCGCTTCAGTATCGGTATCGTTATCGTTGCTGGTCTGGCGATTGGTACTCTGTTTACTCTGTTCGTACTGCCGGTTATCTACAGCTACCTAGCTGAGAAACACAAGCCACTACCAGTGTTTGTTGAAGACAAAGACTTGGAAAAACTGGCCCGTGTTGACGAAGCAAAAGCGGCGCAACGTCAGTTATCTGACAACAGCTAAACTCAACGTTTGCCAAAAGGCCACTTCGGTGGCCTTTTTTATTGGTTTCGATTTGCCACTAGCCGCTTCGAATTTTTACTATCGAAGTAGCGACTTTCCGGTACCAATTACATAGAATACAAACAATAGAGACAGGAGTTTTCGTCACATGTTTGACCCAAAGAAACTAGAGCAAATTGCTAAACAGATACATGATTCAATGCCAGCACCGGTTAAAGAGCTTGGTGCAGACGTTGATCAGAAAGTTCGCCAAGTCATCCAAGGCCAGCTGAATAAGCTGGATGTCGTTAGCCGTGAAGAGTTTGATGTGCAAACTCAAGTGCTGCTACGTACTCGCCAAAAGCTGACCGAAATGGAGCAGAAGCTGGCTGAGCTGGAAGAGAAGCTGGCAGACAAATAAACGCTTTATACAAGCGAGAAAGTTCAAGGGTTGGCGTACTGCGCCAGCCCTTTTCTTTTGCCAACTCAATAATCATAGCTGACGACAAGTTATACCTTCGGCTATTCCCCAGACACAAAAAAGGCTTGGTCAACGGCGACCAAGCCTTTTCAATTAGATGTTTGTGTTTGTTTTGTATTTATTACTCCAGTCTGTCTGGAGTTTTTACTAATCTGTTATCTAGATTAGTGAATTACTTGAAATTAAGGCTTCTACACCGAAATGGAACCTTAAGACAAGTAATTAGCCACCTACGGCGATACGCTTCATATCTGTCATGTAACCACGTAGCTCTTCACCGATGTACTCTACTGGGTGGTTACGGATAGTTTCGTTCACAGCGATTAGCGTCGCGTTGTCAACTTGGTTAGATTCTTCACCTAGACCTTTACCGATAACGTCAGTACCAACTGAAGGCATGAACTTCTCGCGCAGTAGCGGCGTTGCTACGTTAGCGAATAGGTAGTTACCGTATTCAGCTGTATCAGAGATAACAACGTTCATTTCGTACAGACGCTTACGTGCTACTGTGTTTGCGATTAGTGGTAGCTCGTGTAGTGACTCGTAGTACGCTGACTCATCAATGATGCCTGATGCCGTCATTGCTTCAAATGCTAGCTCAACACCTGCGCGAACCATTGCAACCATTAGGATACCGTTGTCGAAGTACTCTTGCTCTGAGATCTCAACATCACCCGCTGGGTAGTTTTCAAATGCTGTTTCACCTGTCTCTGCACGCCAGCCTAGTAGGTTCGCATCGTCGTTTGCCCAGTCAGCCATCATAGTGCTAGAGAAGTGGCCTGTGATTACGTCATCCATGTGCTTGTTGTACAGTGGACGCATCAGCTCTTTCAGCTCTTCAGAAAGCTCAAACGCTTTGATTTTCGCTGGGTTTGATAGGCGATCCATCATGTGTGTGATGCCACCAAACTTCAGTGCTTCCGTGATGGTTTCCCAACCGTACTGAATCAGTTTACCTGCGTAGCTTGGGTCAATACCTTCAGCAACCATCTTCTCGTAAGAAACGATTGAACCCGCTTGT
The DNA here is from genome assembly GCF_013113835.1 of Vibrio sp. RE88. GTDB lineage: Bacteria > Pseudomonadota > Gammaproteobacteria > Enterobacterales > Vibrionaceae > Vibrio. The sequence goes on from NZ_VTYQ01000011.1 coordinate 51,197, forward strand.
AGCATGCCACATAAAATAGTTTGCTCGCCCACTAGGTCAGATTTCACTTCAGCAACGAATGAAGACTCTAGACAGCCTGCACGGTGACCACCAGTACCAGCAGCCCAAGCTTTGGCGATATCCCAGCCTTCACCTTTTGGATCGTTCTCTGGGTGAACTGCGATTAGCGTCGGAACGCCGAAGCCACGCTTGTACTCTTCACGTACTTCTGTACCTGGACACTTAGGTGCAACCATCACTACAGTTAAGTCTTTACGAATCTGCATGCCTTCTTCAACAATGTTGAAGCCGTGTGAGTAACCTAGTGCTGCGCCTTCTTTCATTAGCGGCATTACCGTCTCAACCACGTTCGTGTGCTGCTTGTCTGGCGTTAGGTTAACCACTAGGTCAGCTTGAGGAATAAGCGTCTCGTAGCTACCTACTTCAAAACCATTTTCTTTCGCGTTTTTGAACGACTGACGCTGTTCATCAATCGCTGCCTGACGCAATGCGTAAGCCACATCAAGACCTGAGTCACGCATGTTCAGACCTTGGTTAAGACCTTGTGCACCACAACCAACGATAACCACTTTCTTACCTTTTAGGTAATCCGCTTCAGTTGCGAATTCACTGCGGTCCATAAAGCGACAACGGCCAAGCTGATCTAGCTGCTCACGTAGGTTTAATGTATTGAAATAGTTAGCCATGTTAGGGCTCTCCTTTGAGAATTTATCCGTTTGGGTCGGTGTTTCATTACCGAATGCATCGATACTAAAACAGACATTGGGTTGCTTAAAGTGATATATTCACAATTAGTTATTGCAAAAAATGCAACAAGGAAACACCTATTTCATGAACATTAAAAGTCTGCAATTGTTCATTCACCTGTGTGATAGTAAAAGCTTCGCTAAAACTGCGTCCGCCATGCACGTCAGCCCTTCTGCGCTCAGCCGTCAGGTGCAAAAGCTGGAAGCCGAAACCGGGCAAGAGTTGTTTGTGCGAGACAACCGCAGCGTTGAGCTGACCCCTGCGGCAAAAAAACTCTTGCCAGTGGCATTAAAGATTCTCGGTGAGTGGCAAAACTTCAATGCGCAGCTTCAAGGACACGAAGAAGAGTTAAAGGGCGAGATACGCCTGTTTTGCTCGGTGACCGCCAGTTACAGCCACCTGCCTGAGCTACTCTCGGAATTTCGTTTGCAGCACCCATTTATCGAATTTAAGCTCTCAACCGGTGACCCGGCCCAGGCGATCAATAAAGTACTCAACGATGAAGTGGATGTCGCAATCTCCGCTCAACCGGAAGCACTGCCAGCCAAGCTCAAATTCGAAACCATCAGCGAGATCCCTCTGTCTGTGATTGCCCCTGTCGGAGTCAGTCACTTCTCTGAAGAGCTACAAAAAGATAAGCCCAATTGGTCGTCCATTCCTTTTATTGTGCCTGAATCAGGTACCGCACGAGACCGCGCCAATACTTGGTTTAAGGCGATGAGAATCAAACCGAACATCTATGCGCAGGTGTCAGGGCATGAGGCTATTGTCAGTATGGTCGCGCTCGGCTGCGGTGTTGGGATTGCACCAGATGTGGTGATCAACAACAGCCCTGTCAAAGAAAAGATTCAACGGCTCAAAGTGGCGTCGATTAAACCCTTTAAGCTCGGAGTATGCTGCAAGCGTTCGCAACTGGATACCCCACTGGTTAAAGCCTTATGGGAAGTCGCTCAGGACGCCTATATCGCGCCCTAACTGGTTACCCGCAAAAACAATAAAGCCACCGTTTTCGGTGGCTTTTAAATTCATGCTTGTCGCGACAGCGACCGCAATTAAATCACTCGCGAGAATTGCTGCTGACGCGCCTTCGCTCGGAGGTATTTATCAAAACACATGCAGATATTGCGAATCAGTAGACGACCACGCAATGTCACTCGGATCTCTTTGTCATCCACTTCCACTAACTCATCATTAATAAAGGTTTGCAGCAGTTCGAGATCTTCTTTGAAGTAGTGATTAAATTCGACATTAAATTCTGTCTCGACTGACACTTTATCAAGTTTGAAGTTACAGATTAGCTGCTTGATGACTTCACGGCGCAGCAGATCATCGCTATCTAAGGCGACCCCTTTCCACAGCGCATGGCGCTGCTCATTAACCTGAGCGTAGTACTTTTTCAGCTCTTTCTGATTCTGCGCGTACGCATCACCAATCATAGAGATAGCAGAAACCCCAAAGCCAACCAAGTCACATTCACCTTGCGTAGTGTAGCCTTGGAAATTGCGATGCAAGATGCCATTACGCTGAGCCACGGCTAATTCATCATCCGGCTGAGCAAAGTGGTCCATACCGATAAACTGATAGCCAGCGTTAGTCAACGTTGCGATAGTATCCTGCAGGATAGCCATCTTTTCCTCGGCTTGTGGCAGGTCTTCGTCTTTAATCTTACGCTGAGCAGCAAACAGCTGCGGCATGTGCGCATAGTTAAAGATAGACAGACGACCCGGCTGCATCTCAAGCACCTGAGCCAGCGTTTCGGCGAAACGTGCTTTGGTTTGTTTCGGTAGCCCGTAAATCAGGTCGAGATTGGTCGAACGGAAGCCAAGCTTTTTCGCACGCTCGACCATGGCAAAGATGAATTCTTCGTCCTGTTCACGATTGACCAGCTTCTGCACTTCTTTATTGAAATCCTGAACACCAATACTTAAGCGGTTAAAACCTTCTTCACGCAGGTGATCGAGCATATCCAGTTCAATCTCACGCGGATCGACTTCAATACTGATTTCCGATTCAGCTTCAAAGCTGAACTCAGCGCGCAGAATGTTCATCAAACGGCTGATTTGCGCTTTGGTCAGAAACGTGGGAGTTCCCCCACCAAAGTGCAACTGAGTCACCTTACGTCCTTGCAGTAAAGACGCGCGCGTCAGGATTTCCTGCTCCAGAACATCAAGATACTCATCGGCTTTATGTGCGTGGCGGGTGATGACCTTATTACAGCCACAGTAGTAGCAAAGCTTGTGGCAGAACGGAATATGAATGTAGAGCGACAGCGGACGCTCCGGATACTCAGTACAAGCCATGTCGTAATCGGCAATGGTAAACGCTTCATGAAATTCCAACGCGGTTGGGTAAGACGTGTAACGCGGACCAGAATAGTTGTACTTATCGAGGATGGCTTGATCCCATACTATTTGTTGGCTTGCGACGACTTGCTGAGACATGATGTACTTCCGTTAGTGCTGTATTGCGTATACGGTGTGATTAACCGTTATATTTATGCGGGCTATTTTGCCACACGCGAAGGCGAGTCGCCGGGTGGCATAGCGCTTTTTGAGTAACAATAGTCAGAATTGATAACTCGATCACTCCCCATAAGTGTAAGTGATCGAGTGACTAAAGTATCAATCTAGATCATCTGAATGTTGATCTGGTTGTTTAAAGGTTGAACTTTTTTCTGCAGCAGTTTGAGCTCTTCGACAATCGCATCCTGAAGGCGCGACTCAGCTTTGTGGCGTTCCAGATTTTGCTTCATGCGATCTTTCTTCGCCATTTGTTGGCGCTCTTCACCACGAGGCATGTCTTTCACAATTTGGAAAAGCTCGGCGGTCGCCGGAAATTCCTTATCAAAGTCAACACGGTCTTCACCCTGAACGTAGTCCATGATGTTGTAGACGCGAATACTGATTTCCGATAAATCACACTGGCCCTGAATACCGGCCATACACAGTATATGGACGTTTTCAAAGATGTTGGCGTTACGCTTTTCGATGGCCAGCTTCTTATGCTGTTCCTGCAATTCCTTTTGCTTCTTCAACTGGAGCAGAAGGTAACCTGCATAGGACGCTAAGCCGAGAATGATGACTCCACCAGCAATGGCTAACAAGGTTACGTTCATGAATCGCTTTACCCTTTAAACTGGTCCAAATCCAGATCTTCAAACTGCGACAGCAGTTCATCTTCTGATGAGGCTTTCTTACTCGCCTTTTTCGCCACAGGAGCGCTTGGCTCTTCAACGACTTCTGGCTCTTCTTCCTCTTCATAGAGGCCAAGTTGCTTCATCAGAATTTCAATACGCGCCAATTTCTCATCGACGTATTTCTGTAGACCTGCGCCTAGGCTTTCACCATTATCAAGGCGATCAAGCAAGACATTCAGCTGAGCATCATTTTCCAGCATCTCTAGCTCTTGTTCTGCGTTGACTCGACGTTCTGCTTTGGTTGGCTTCTTCACCGCTTCAACCACAAGAGGAATTTTCTTCTTGCTTCCTAAACGTGGGTCGCGCTTTTGTCCCGCTGTCTGCTGTTTATTTTGCTTCGCTTCAGAGTTACGACCGCCCGTCTTTAGACCTTTGCGTTTTTTCTCTTTCTTACGCAGACGCCCTTCAACGTCTGATTCTGTGCGATTACGAACGACGATAACGTCGCCATTACCGCCCGATCTTACTTTCTTACTACGGCTCATTACTGGGCTTTCCTCAGTAAAATTACATCATTACCAATAAATTCAAGCTTGAGCTGATCCCGCTCTGCCAAGTACTTAAACGTATTGCGGCTAAAAAAGACCACATGCGTTGGGTCATTTTTATAATGCCATTTGGCAAACGCTTCGACATCAATGACCATCTTGGTCATCAGACCAATCCAGCCACCTGGCTTAACTAAATTCAACCATTGCTGCCATATCTGATCCGGGTGATACAAATGCTCGATCACTTCAGTGGCAGTCATAAAGTCATACGTACGATCTAGCACCTCAGTATTAGGGTGATAATAAAGGTCGTACAACGACATGTTGTGTCCCTGCTCCTGCAACATCAAAGAGAGTGTTGGCCCGGGGCCACAACCAAAATCTATTCCTGTTGAGTCTGGCTCAATACGTTCCAATATGGGGTCTGCAACCCGAGATAAAAAGGTACGGTAGCCAGCATCATTTGGATCGTTCTCATGCAGATCGTAGTGGGCTTTTTCAGCCTTTGCATCCAATCTTTGCTCTGGATTAACAAACACCAGCTCGCATTGCGCACATTGAAGATACTCGCGACGCTTATCTTCGAAGTAATGCAGTGATTCCGGGTTATGGCAAAGTGGACAGTGGTGCATGATGACATCCTCAAACAGGGATGCGAAACATACCAGAAAGTGACAAGAGAGTGGAGCACTATTGTGCAAATAATCATCGACTCAGTGAAATATTCCCTCTCCGACCAATAATATTATCGATGGAATAAAGGAACCGTGTTGGCGAAAGATAGAGCTTGGTGGATTTCAGATATAAAAAAAGCGATAGATAACTCTATCGCTTTCTAAAAATGCCTTTCGGCGAAACTGTGTTGCACGGATTATCGTGCATCAATTTTCCATTTGTTTTTGGCGCTTTCCCTGCAAAAGGTGTCGTTTTTCACCGTCCTGGTGAATTTTGGCTTTCCGTTTACTTCCCGTATCTGGGCTAATCCTTAGCCTGATCCTTTTCGCTGTCTAAACCATTAGACGAGTCGACCATCCCTATCCAGTAAGCTTCCTGCTTACCTAAATTCCTTTAAGACCTCCAAGCATCCATCGCCTGCATCCTTGGAGACCATCATGGTCTAAATTCCGTATCAGCGCCCTGCCGATGAGTACACTTTAACGATTGACCACTTTTGAACAATCCACCTGAAGAAAAAAATCGGCCTTTTTTCGATCACCGATCTTCTTTTATTACTTTTCAAATAGTTACAAACAAGGCAAAGAAATGAGCACCAGCGAGGATAGCCGATCTCTTACAAAAGCTCGGGAAAGATGGAGCCACACAAGCAAAAAGGTGATGTGACCTGTGTCATACGAAAAAGCCCAGACTTTCGTCTGGGCTCATTCAATACAACATTGCTCGGGCAGTATTTAATAGGGCTTAGTGTAGGCCGCCAACATATTTAGACAAAGTATCGATGTCTTCGTCTGTCAGTTTCTTTGCGATATCTTGCATCATGCCGTTCATGTCGTTAGCACGAGAGCCATCGCGGAATTTAACTAGCTGAGCTTTAATGTAGTCAGCGTGCTGACCAGAAATTTTAGGGAAACCTGAAAGCTCAGTGCCGTTACCACGAGGACCATGACAAGCAATACATGCTGTCAGACCGCGTGAAGCATCACCCGCTGTATAGAGGGTTTTGCCTTGTTCCACTACATTTTCAGGCGTAGTGTTGTGCGAAATTGGTAGTGATGCATAGTAAGCCGCAAGATCTTTCATATCCTGCTCAGACAGTGGCATTGCCATACCACCCATTACTGGATCAACACGACCCTGCTTACCACCACTGGTCATACCCAGCTTGAGGTCTTTCAGCTGCTTCTCAATATATTTAGCATGCTGACCTGCTAGCTTAGGGTACATTGCGAGTTGACTGTTGCCATCAGCACCGTGGCAGGCAACACAAGTTTGGGATTTTGCTTTACCAGCTTCAATACTGCCTTGGGCCCATACAGAGCAGCTGGCTAAAAGACTCAAGATTAGCGCTAATTTCTTCATGACATTCCATTATAATTATCAAGCTTCCAGTACCACTCAGAGTTGCCACTCATGGTACAATAGGCGACCTTATGCCGAGCACGGTTATTTTACACAATTTCACAAAAAAGTAATCAATCGACTACACAAAGTCGAGATGGAGTTAACAGTGAGCGTAAAAATTCATTATCAAAACACCCATTTCATCACCAGTGCACCTGATATTCGTCACATGCCTGAAGATGAAGGTATCGAAGTTGCGTTCGCAGGACGCTCCAACGCGGGCAAATCGAGTTCTCTTAACCGACTGACGAATCAGAGAAGTTTAGCAAAAACCAGTAAAACACCAGGTCGAACTCAGTTAATCAACCTGTTTAAAGTGACCGATGGCTGCCACATCGTCGATTTACCGGGATATGGCTTTGCTCAAGTACCGCTGGAAATGAAAAAGAAGTGGCAAAAATCACTCGGTGAATACCTACAAAAGCGTCAAAGCCTAAAAGGTTTAGTCGTATTGATGGACATTCGCCACCCAATGAAGGACCTCGATCAGCAACTTATTTTCTGGGCGGTCGACAGCGGCATCCCTGTACAAGTCCTACTGACCAAAGCAGATAAGCTGAAAAGCGGCGCGCGCAAAGCTCAGGTGCTTAAGATCAAGAAGGATTCTGCTGGGTTCGGTGGTGACGTGAGTGTCGCCGCGTTTTCTTCTCTGAAAGGCATTGGCGTTGACGTACTGCGTAATAAACTTGATGAGTGGTTTGCCCCTGCCGTCGCAGCGCAGCTGACTGACGAGATTATCGAAGATCAGCAGAGCGACGAGCAAGAATAAGCACGGAACACAATCGAAATCAGCCTCACTCATGTGGGGCTTTTTTGTGTCTGAAGAGTAACGCTGAAAAAGAAGAGGCTTAGAAATAAAAATCCCCACCATCCTGGTGGGGCAACGGGAGAGAAATAGGAGGTAGTTATTATTATGCGAATAGGATTGTTCAAAGCCGCAGACAATGCAATGCTTGATTTTTCCTCTTCCACTTCGCTCTCCAACAACACCTGCCACCGATAACACTCTAAAAAATATGAAAAATTGCATCATTGACACCCAACAAGGCGCGCGAGTTCGGGTTTGGTTTTCTGTTTGAAAAAATAAAAGTGTGACTGAAGTTTTCTTACAAAATTGGTCTGAGTTACCAAATGCTGTGAATGGTGAATATTAAGAACAAGTGATGTGGTAATGAGAAGCGGCTAAAGCTATATAGCCTAAGAGAATGGCAGTAAAGATTTGAAATGTATTGAAATTTTCTTTAGCACAATAAAAAACGCCCCAGTCAAATACTGACTGGGGCGGCTGAATCAGCCTAATCCAATAACGTGAAACAAAAGGTCTGAAAGATAGAACATCTTACCTCTGTACCCTACGCCGTTTAATGTACAACAATTGGTCAGAAATGAAAACTCTTTTTGTAATTTTTTTTCATTAAAATTTTATTAAACTACAACAATCTCTTTTGAGCAGTTGCTTTTTTAGAAGCAAAAAAAAGCCAGCGATTGAGCGCTGGCTCATGTTATTCAACCAATTTTGGTTGTTTTTTGTCTAGTGCGCCTGATCCCAGTTGTCACCATGACCCGCTTCCGCAATCAAAGGTACATCCAGCTGAGCGGCGGATTCCATCAATTCTTGTACTTTACTTTCAATTTCGGCTAAAGCTGACTCCTGAACTTCGAAGACCAGTTCATCGTGCACCTGCATCAGCAATTTCACTCGCCCCTGACCTTGGCTCTCAATCCATTCATCCACCAATAACATGGCTTTCTTGATGATGTCCGCTGCTGTCCCCTGCATTGGAGCGTTGATCGCAGCACGTTCTGCCGCTTTACGACGCATGCCGTTGCGTGATTTTATTTCCGGCAGATGCAAACGACGGCCAAAGATGGTTTCGACATAACCTTGTTCAGCTGCGGCACTACGTGTGTCTTCCATGTATTGCATCACACCTGGGTAGCGCTCAAAGTAGGTTTCCATGTATTGCTGTGCTTCGCCACGTGGAATACCCAGCTGTTTTGCCAGACCAAAAGCACTCATGCCATAAATAAGGCCAAAGTTGACCGCTTTCGCACGACGACGTTGTTCAGCCGACACCTGCTCGATGTCCACGCCAATGATTTCAGCTGCTGTGGCTGCGTGAATGTCTTTTCCTTGCTGGAAGGCATCTAGCAGCGCTTTGTCTCCTGAAAGGTGCGCCATAATACGCAATTCAATCTGGGAGTAATCGACCGCCATGATCTTGTAGCCATGTGGGGCGATAAACGCCTGGCGAATACGTCGACCTTCATCATTACGGATTGGGATATTCTGCAGGTTAGGATCGGTCGAAGATAGACGGCCGGTCGCGGTGACAGCCTGATGATAAGACGTATGGACACGGCCAGTCTCAGGGTTAATCATTTTCGGCAGTTTATCAGTATAAGTTGATTTGAGCTTCGCTAAGCCACGATATTCGAGGATCAATTTTGGCAACGGGTAATCCAGTGCCAATTCCTGCAGAACCTCTTCATTAGTTGAAGGCGTTCCCGATGGTGTTTTCTTCACAACCGGCAGACCCATTTTCTCAAACAGAATCGCTTGTAACTGCTTTGGTGAATTCATGTTGAACTCTTGCTCCGCGATTTCAAACGCTTGCTGCTCCAACTCATCAAGGCGCAGCGCAATTTCCTGCGACTGAGCGGCCAGCTTCATGTCATCAATCAACACGCCTGTGTGTTCAATACGTGATAGCACAGGGACAAGCGGCACTTCGACCTCTTCATAGATGGTCTTCAGCTTTTCATCCTGCTCGATATTGGCGAGCAAGCGATTGTGTAAACGAAGGGTCACATCAGCATCTTCTGCGGCGTATGGTGAAGCTTGTTCCAGTTCAATCTGATTGAACGTAAGCTGCTTCTTGCCTTTACCCGCAATCTGCTCGAAAGAAATGCAGCTGTGCTGAAGGAATCGCAGTGCCAGGCTGTCCATATCATGCTTGCCACCCACGCTGTTGTAAACGTATGACGCGAGCATAGTGTCATGCTTAATGCCTTTCATCTCAATGCCGTAGCGAGCCAATACCGACGCATCGTATTTTAGATTCTGCCCCACTTTCGCTTGAGCATCATCTTCAAGAATCGGCTTCAATTGTTCTAGTACCCAGTCGCGATCAAGCTGCTCTGGCGCATCAAGGTAATCATGCGCTACAGGTACGTATGCAGCGACGCCTTCTTCTGTCGCAAACGACACACCAACCAGATTCGCTACCATGTAATCGAGGCTGTCGGTTTCGGTATCAAACGCGAAGACATCCGAAGCTTTAAGCTTATCTAACCAAGTATTGAATGCCTGTTGGTCAAGAATGGTTTCGTACTGGCTGCGATCAATAGTCACAGCAGAGGTGTCAATCTCGCTGGCGGTGGCAGAGGCCCCTGACCCCGAAGCTACACCGGACTTTTCATCTGCCACGATGACACCCGTGCCACCTTCCAGTAGTTCATTGAGCCAAGATTTGAACACCAACTGGCCATAGAGTTTGATCAGTTCATCGGTGTTCGGTTCGGCCTTGAGCAGTGAGTCTGGCGTTTCTTCCAGCTCAACATCCAGCTTAATCGTGGCGAGCTCGTAAGAAAGAAACGCTTCTTCTTTATTATCGACCAGCTTTTTCGCCATGGTCTTCGAGCCACGGAACCCAAGCGGTGCGATGTCATCAAGATTGTCGTACAGCTTTTCCAAACTGCCGATACCCTGCAGTAGTGCAGTTGCGGTCTTATCACCGACACCCGGTACACCTGGGATGTTATCAACTTTATCGCCCATCAAAGCGAGATAATCGATAATCAGCTCTGGTGGGATACCAAATTTTTCAATCACGCCTTCTCTATCCATCACCACATTGGTCATGGTGTTGATCAGAGTCACGTTGTCATCCACCAACTGCGCCATATCTTTATCGCCAGTACTGATCAACACTGGCATCCCCGCTTGTGAAGCCTGATACGCCAGCGTACCGATCACATCATCCGCTTCCACACCCGGAACACAGATCAGAGGCAAGCCCATTGCGCGAATCACTTTGTGCAGAGGTTCAATCTGACAACGGAGATCATCTGGCATCGGAGGACGGTTGGCTTTGTATTCCGGATACATCTCGTCACGGAAGGTTTTTCCCTTAGCATCAAAGACCACTGCGATACGCTCAGAGGCAAACTGACGCATCATACTGCGTAGCATGTTTACTACACCATAAACAGCGTTCGTCGGGATATCACCATTGCTCATAGTGCCCGGATAAGCATGAAATGCGCGGTAAAGATAAGAAGAGCCGTCAATCAAAATCAACGGGTTGTCAGGAATACGAGCCATAGTCTTTAAGCATCCAAAGAAAAAAGATCTGCCTAGAATGCCATGACTCTGACAGTGGATCCATTTTAACTCGGCATGCACTACTCACACATTTGGTGAATAATCTTTCACACCACAGCCTCAACTGTGGATAACTCTGTTTATATTATTTATCCACTAATGCTTTGCATCGTCACAAAACTGTAATTAAACAATTTAAGATGCTGAAAAATATAACAAATGAATTAGATCGATCGTGAATAGATCGATCTTAAAACGATCCTCAACTGTGGAAAAGACTACTGGTGTCCTTTTATCCAACCACAGATTTCAGGCATAAAAAAAGCGACATCGTATCGATGTCGCCTAGCAAAAAGGGGTCAAAGCGTATTCAATTGAATCGTTAGCTTTGCCATAAAGCTATAAATTACACTGGAAGCAATGTGAGCAATGTCGTGTCAAAAAGAACTAGTGCAAGTTCAATTAAGTTCAGTGTCATCACCGTCTCCAAGTTGAATCTGGTAACTCGACGTCCTTGTGAACTTCTCTTATTCCCTAAGACGAGATAAATAATAATTATTCTCATTTATCCCGTCAACCCCTAAATGAGAAAAAATCTCATTTAATTTTTATGACAGTGCTACAACTGCTTCACGAAATGAATCCTTGATTCGATTAAGGGATCTTTTACTTCAAACTTTTCAATTAGATAACCATTCCTCAGCAAGAGTCTTAACATGGAAGGAAATTGATTACGGGATTTCACCTTAAGTTGAGAATAAGCGTGTTTTTTGACCCAGATCTCCTGATAATCGAGTAGCTTCTGTGCCACCCCTTTATTTCTAGCCAGAGGTGATACCCCACCGAACCAGCTATAAAATGTGTTTTCGTCGATCTCATATCCAATTTTGAACCCAAGTAGCTGGCCATTTTCTTCAGCCACCTGAACGAGGTGTCGCTTACCGTCTAATCGTTCGGACAAGCTTTCTACACTTTCATTGTGTATGAATTCTTTGATAGTCGCGACAATCTCAACACACTCTTCTAGTGTTCCAAGTCGATATTCAACGCTCATCGGCTCTCCTTAAACAACAAAGGCTGGCAAAAGCCAGCCTTTGAATCTTTGTAAACTGAGTTATTCAGCGTCTTTTAGAAACTGAGCAGGCTGAGCATTTTCTTCTGCCAACCACTCAGCGACATCTTTAGCGAAGTAAGTCAAGATACCGTCTGCGCCTGCGCGCTTAAAGCAAAGCAGTGATTCCATCACAGTCTCACGCTCTTTAAGCCAACCGTTTTGGAATGCCGCCTTGTGCATCGCGTATTCGCCCGAGACTTGATAAGCGAACGTCGGGACTTGCAGTTCCGATTTAACACGGCGCACCACGTCAAGATATGGCATACCCGGTTTAACCATCACCATGTCCGCGCCTTCGTTGACATCCATCGCAACCTCATGCACCGCTTCATCACTGTTGGCTGGATCCATCTGGTAGTTTTTCTTGTTACCACCCTTAAGGTTACCCGCTGAGCCGACTGCATCACGGAAAGGACCATAGTAATAAGACGCGTATTTCGCAGAGTAAGCCATGATCTGAGTATTGATGTGGCCTGCTTCTTCCAGCGCTTCACGAATCGCGCCAATGCGACCGTCCATCATGTCTGACGGTGCTACAACATCAGCGCCCGCTTCTGCGTGAGACAAAGCCTGTTTGACCAAAACTTCTGTCGTCGCATCATTCAGAACGTAACCTTCTTCATCGATAATGCCGTCTTGGCCATGCGTTGTGAATGGGTCAAGTGCCACATCAGTAATCACCCCAATTTCTGGCACATGCTCTTTCAAAGAACGTACCGCACGCTGAACCAAACCTTCTGGGTTGTATGCTTCAGCCGCACACAAGCTTTTTGCGTCCTGATTCACCACTGGGAACAATGCAATTGCCGGCACACCGAGTCTGGCTAAGTATTGTGCTTCTTCCAACATCAGGTCGATAGACAGGCGCTCAATCCCAGGCATAGAGTCAACGGTTTCGCGGCGGTCTTTCCCCATCAGAATAAACATTGGGTAAATCAGATCACTTGCCGTTAGTTGGTTCTCAGCCATGAGGCGACGACTAAAGTCATGTTTACGTATACGACGCATGCGACGGCCAGGGAACTGACCTTGAATGGAAACTGACACTCTGTTCTCCTTGTGTGGTGAAAGTGCTTGATTTGCATAATATCACTCTTGAGTGATGACGCTAGCAGCAAGCGATAAAAATGCAAAAAATGACCAAATGCTCACACTGCCGTATACTCTGGCCAATCCAGCTTTACAGAGACAAACCATGATCGATACTCACGCCCATATTTATGCCAGCGAATTTGATAATGACCGCGACCAAGTGGTAGAGAGAGCCTTGGCTCAGGGGATAGACAGAATCCTGCTGCCAAACATCGATCTGGAGTCAATTGAGCCGATGCTAAAAACCGAGGCGGCCTATCCGCAGGTATGTCGTTCTATGATGGGGCTTCACCCATGTTATGTCGATGGCAATGTTGAACAGACACTGCAAGTAATTCGCCATTGGTTTGAGAAACATAACTTCATTGCTGTGGGCGAAATCGGCATCGATCTCTACTGGGATAAAACCTATAAAGCCGAGCAGGAAATGGCGTTTGTCACCCAGCTCAACTGGGCCAAAGAGATGAAGCTACCTGTCGTCATCCACACCCGTGACTCCATTGAAGAAACGCTTCAACTACTTGAACAGGAGCAGGATGGCTCGTTGTCTGGCGTATTCCACTGTTTTGGTGGCAGTGTAGAAGAAGCAAAAGCGATCAATGGATTAGGCTTTCACCTCGGTTTAGGTGGTGTATCGACGTTTAAAAATGGCGGGATGGACAAAGTCATTCCCTCGCTGGATATGGACTATGTCATTCTTGAAACGGATTGTCCTTACTTAGCTCCAGTGCCACACCGTGGCAAACGCAATGAACCTGCATACACATCCTTAGTTGCCCAGCGAGTCGCCGATTTACGTGACATCAGTGTCGACCAAGTCGATGCCATCACCACGTCCAACGCAACTAAGCTATTCCAACTGTAATGAAAAAAGGCTTGCCACTTGGCAAGCCTTTCTCTTATGTCATAACCTGATATCAGGCCTCTTCTTGTTCTTCTTCATCGTCATTCTTGCGCACATAGAAGCGCGCAAAGAACAAGCCGACCTCAAACAATAAGCACATTGGGATCGCCAGCAGCGTCTGCGAAATCATATCCGGCGGCGTCAGCATCATGCCGACGATAAACGCGCCAACGATAATGTATGGGCGCTTTTCACTTAAGCTTTTCGGATCCGTCGCCCCCGTCCAGCACAGCAGTATGATCGCCACCGGCACTTCAAACGCAATACCAAAGGCTAAGAACAACGCCAGCACAAAATCGAGGTAGCTGGAAATATCCGTGGCGAACTCTACGCCGCCCAGTGATATCGCCGTAAAGAAGCCAAATACCAGTGGGAATACCACGAAATACGCGAAAGCCACGCCACAATAGAACAGCAGCGAACTGGAAAACATCAATGGCATGATCAGGCGTCGTTCATGCTTGTACAGACCGGGAGCAACAAACGCCCACACCTGATAAAGAATGTACGGCACAGCCACAAAAATTGACGCGATTAAAGTCAGCTTTAGCGGGGTGAAAAACGGCGATGCAACATCGGTCGCAATCATTGTCGCCCCTTCAGGCAAGCGCTCAACGAGAGGCGACGAGACAAACTCATAGATGTCATTCGCGAAATAGATCAGGCCAACAAACACCACCAGTACAGCGATAATCGCACGTAGCAGGCGATTACGCAGTTCCAGCAGATGGCTGATCAAAGGTTGTGTCTGCTCAACAGAAGACATGAAAACCTCTACTCTAAAAGATCGAAAAGGAGCTGCTCACAGCAGCTCCCCTAATGCGAGACTATTCGGCTTTTTTATCTGCCTGAGGTGCCGGCTGGGCATCCAGTGACTCGACCGCATCTGCGGAGTGTTTCGCTTCTGCAGCGGACGGTTTGTCCACTTCAGATTCAACGTTGGTAGACGCTGAATCGCTTTTACTCGCATATGGGCGCTGCACATCTTGCGCGGCTTGCTTGAGTTCTTCAACAGAAGACTTCAGCTCTGGCGATAGATCTTCCATCCCCATTTTCTCAGCTTTGCGCAAGTTTTCTTGCAGTTCCTGAACCTTTAGTTCATGTGAAAGTTCATCTTTCACACTGTTTGCCATGTTTTTCGCCGCACCGACAAATCGTGACACGCTACGAATCGCATGAGGCAAACGCTCAGGACCAAGAACCACCAGCCCGACGACAGATATTAATACCAGTTCCCAGAAACCGATATCAAACACGTGTTACGCCTGCTCTTTATCTTTCTTTGTTTCAGCAGAAGCGTCTGTCTTCTGCTGCTCAATATTTTTTGGCTCAAAGTCCGCGTCTTTTTTCGCCGGGTCTTCGTCGTTCATGGCTTTCTTGAAGCCCTTCACTGCGCCACCTAGATCGCCACCGATACCACGTAGTTTCTTAGTACCGAACAGAAGAATAACAATGACAGCAATAATCAGAAGTTGCCAAATACTAATACCACCCATTTTCTATACCTCGGGTCTTATTAAACAAATCATTTCAATAGCTTAACGTCTATTGACGATAAGCTCGCCAACTGAGCAACCAAAATGTGACACCACCGATGGCGCTTACCATGGATAGCTGCTCATACGTACTGTTGACCAATATTGCCGAGCATACGACTAATGTGGCCCCAATACCAAATAAAAATTTCCCCGTCGCCTGCTGACGTTTCGTTGTACGGTAGCCTTGATAAAGCTGATCCATACGCTGATTCATCATCTTGCCCTGACGTAAACTGTCATACAGCAACTCAGGCAATTCAGGCAGCTTCTCGGCCCAAAACGGCGCGCGATCTTTGACCGCATTAATCACCGCCTGCGGTCCTACTTGATTCATCATCCACTCTTCAAGGAATGGCTTTGCGGTTTCCCATAAATCAAGCTGTGGGTAAAGCTGACGCCCCAAACCTTCCACGTACAATAAGGTTTTTTGCAGCAGCACCAACTGTGGCTGCACTTCCATATTGAAACGGCGCGCGGTGTTAAACAGGTTCAGCAACACATGTCCGAACGAGATTTCACACAGCGGCTTAGCAAAAATCGGTTCACACACAATACGAATGGCGAATTCAAACTCATCAACGTTCGTTTCACGTGGAACCCAACCTGATTCAACGTGTAACTCAGCCACACGGCGGTAATCACGGTTAAAAAATGCGAGGAAGTTTTCCGCCAAATAGCGTTTGTCTTCACTATTCAGCGTTCCGACTATGCCACAGTCCAAACCAATCCACTGTGGATTGTCCGGATGCTCAGGGTTAACAAAAACGTTACCCGGATGCATGTCGGCATGGAAAAAGCTGTCGCGGAACACCTGAGTGAAAAAAACACTCACACCGCGCTCGGCCAACAGCTTCATATTGGTGCCATTGGCCTTCAAGCCTTCTATGTCAGAAACTTGGATGCCGTATATTCGCTCAGAAACCATTACAGTTTCATTACTAAAGTCCGTAATCACTTCAGGAACATACAATTCATCACTGCCTTCAAAGTTTCTTCTCAGCTGAATCGCATTTGCCGCTTCTCGTCGTAAGTCCAACTCATCAAGGAGCGTTTTTTCATACTCACGCACCACTTCAACCGGTTTCAAACGACGTGCTTCAGGAAGTGCTTTGGCGACTATACGCGCCATTCGGTACATCAGTTTTAGATCTGCATCAATGACCGGGCGAATATCTGGCCGGATAACCTTTAATACCACTTCTTGGTTAGTCGATTTGAGCTTGGCGGTATGGACTTGAGCGATCGATGCGGAGGCCAACGGTTTGATATCAAAATCGGTAAACCAATTTTCCAGAGGGCCGCCCAACGCCAGCTCAATCTGCTCTTTGGCTAGCTGACCATCAAAGGGAGAGACTTGGTCTTGAAGCAGCGCCAGCGGATCGGCAATGTGCGCAGGGAAGAGATCACGTCGGGTCGACATCATCTGACCAAACTTGATCCATACCGGGCCAAGTTCTTGCAGAGCAAGGCGTAATCGTTCACCTAACTCTTTGTCAGCGTGTTGGTTTTTAATCCAAAACAGCGCTTTACGAGCAAGCAGAGGGGCTTTGGTTAACTGGTGATTAGGCAGTAGTTCGTCGAGCCCGTATTCGAGCTGAACTTTGATAATGCGGTAGAGTCGTTTCAGTTCAGCGGGAGTCATGCGCGCTCCAGTAACTGATTCAACTTAGCTTCAATGCGAGCTGCCTGACTTCTGATGTCGTCGACCTGATCGCAGAAATGGGCAATTTCCAATGGCGCTGGCGCCAATTTCCACTCTTCGGTAATAACCTGAGCAAGGTGGTTCTGGTGCTTGTCTGCTTTCGTTTTGACAAACTGGCCCAAATTGGAGACGCCTTGAACCAAGCTATGCGCCACCACATCCCCCGTGACACGCGACAACCACTCTTCAATATCCGGTTTGCAATCCGTCATTAGCTGAGAGAATTTCTGCGCCAGTTGAATATCGCCTTCCAATATCACTTTGTCTTGCTTGATCAGCTTGGTGATATTGGATTGCTCTCGCAGCTCCGGCAATACCGATAGGTTTAATGATAGGTAGCAGTCTGGTTGACCTTCGTAATTCGCCAAAACATCAATTTGCTGGCTGAAAACAAAAGTCAGTGTCTTATTGAGCTCTTTGAGGTGAACTTGAATCACCTGACCTTTAAGACGGGCAAGACGACGCCCCAGCTCAGGGTCGTCGTTAATAAGTGTATTGAGTGTCGATTCAATCGCAGCAGTAACAAGAGGTTCAAATGGCATAGCGATCCTTTAACCTCAGAATTTGTAGCCACGATGCAGCGCAACAATGCCGCCGGTCAGGTTGTAGTAGCTGGCTTTTTCAAATCCAGCATTTTCCATCATCCCTTTCAGGGTTTCCTGATCCGGGTGCATACGAATAGACTCTGCCAGATAACGGTAGCTCTCAGAATCATTCGCTACCAGCTCACCCATTTTCGGCAACAAGTGGAATGAGTACGCATCGTAGATTTTTGACAGTGGCTCAAGCACAGGCTTAGAGAATTCGAGCACAAGAAGACGACCGCCGGGCTTCAAAACACGGAACATCGAGCGCAGGGCTTTGTCTTTGTCTGTCACGTTACGTAGACAGAAGCTGATGGTGATGGCATCGAAGTAATCATCAGGGAAAGGCAGTTCTTCAGCGTTAGCCTGAACATAATGCACGTTACCAACAATACCGTTATCACGCAGTTTGTCGCGACCAACGTTTAGCATTGAGTTGTTGATGTCAGCCAGAACCACATGGCCCTTTTCACCGACAATGCGAGAGAACTTCGCCGTCAGATCGCCCGTACCACCACCGAGGTCCAGCACACGCTGACCCGGACGCACACCACTGCAATCGATCGTGAATCGTTTCCAAAGACGATGCACACCACCCGACATTAAGTCGTTCATGATGTCGTATTTGGCCGCTACAGAGTGGAATACCTCTGCTACCTTGGCGACTTTCTCTTCTTTGGCGACTGTGGTGAAACCAAAATGCGTGGTTTCATTTGATTCTAAAGCTGTATTCGACTGCACGCTTGTATCCGTCATGATGATTCCTCTTCAAGCAACGCTATGAATAAATACGACCTGAGCGCTGCGGGCGATTAGTTTACTTTATCCTCAGCCGGATGTCTTTCAGCGATAGAATCATTTTCACTCATCGAGTTATTTTCTGTGAGCCCATCATATTGAGCCAGTTCTGTCAGGCTCGACGAGATTGGCTTTTTCACCTCAACACCAAGCTGCTTAAAGCTTTCCGCCTGACGAATCACATTGCCTCGGCCAGTGGCTAGCTTGTTCATCGCGCCTTGATAATTCTGGTTCGCCTTATCCAGCGCACCACCTAGGCTTTCCATGTCATCGACAAACAAGCGCAACTTGTCGTACAGCTTACTGGCTCGCTCGGCAATGATTTGCGCATTTTGATTCTGTCGTTCGTTGCGCCACAAGTTATCGATCGTGCGCAGTGCCACCAGCAAGGTCGTCGGGCTGACCAGAATAATGTTTTGCTCCATCGCATCCTTAACCAGATCTGGATCGGCCTGAATCGCAACCTGAAACGCCGGCTCAACGGGGATAAACATCAGCACGTAATCAAGGCTCTGAATCCCTTTAAGCTGATGATAGTCCTTTTGTGACAGCCCTTTAATATGACTCCTAACCGATAGTAAGTGGTCACTTAGTGCTTGTTCCTGTTCTAACTCTGATTCGGCATTGAAGTAACGCTCATAGGCGACCAGCGTCATTTTAGAGTCGACCACTACCTGCTTATCTTGCGGCAAGTGGACAATCACATCCGGCTGATAGCGCTTACCCGCTTCATTTTGTAGGCTCACCTGAGTCTGGTACTCGTGCCCTTCACGCAATCCGGACTCTGCCAACACACGCGCAAGGACGACCTCTCCCCAGTTGCCTTGCTGCTTGTTATCGCCTTTAAGCGCCTGAGTCAGGTTGACCGCTTCACGTGTCATCTGTTCATTGAGGCGTTGCAGGTTCTTCAGCTCATGCACTAAGGTGTGTCGCTCTTTCGCTTCAACCGTAAAACTGTCATTGACCTGTTTCTTAAACCCTTCCAACTGTTCTTTCAGTGGCGACAACAATCCTTCCAGACTTTGGCGGTTTTGTTGGTCGACTTTGGCGGTCTTGGCCTCAAATAGCTGATTGGCCAGATGTTCGAATTGCTGCTTGAGACGAGACTCCGCCTGTTCCAGCAGTTGCAATTTGTCGTGGTTGGCTTTGTTCTCTTCTTGATGGCGAGCTTCTTGTTCTCTGAGCTGGGCTTCAAGCTGCGCTTTCTGATCGCGGCTTTGAGTCAGCTCCTCAGCGTATTGCTGTCTTTCTTGCTTAACCGCCTCGAAGTAACGCAATTTTTCTAGAACCGCCATCAATTTACCGTGCGACTGTTTGAGCTCATACGCGGCTTTATCTCGCTCGCTATCCAGCTCGTCCAGTTCCTGTTGTGCTTGCTCTAGCTCTTTCTGTAACTGGCTGATTTGCGTTGTGGCCAGTTGCTGATTGGATTCAAGTTGTTGTTTTAAAAGCTGTTGATCAAAGCGTGTTTTCTGCCTGATCCACCAGCCCACTCCGACTCCGCTGATCGCCGCACTGCTAATAGCGCTGATAAGTAGGGCTTGGTTGTCCAGAATCCATTGCATAATAAAGGGTTAACTCTTATTTCAGGTACTGTTTCAATGGTATTTTACCACTGGATAAATGTCCAGTTTGTCGGCTAGATATCGAACAGCTAGACTAAGTGCTCTCTAATCTGTCCCACCGCCAGTCGCCAACGAATCTAACTTGTTGGTTTTATTAAAGGAACATCATGAACGAGCGTCGTGCTTTAGGTTTTGGTCTGTCTGCCGTCCTATTGTGGTCTACCGTAGCCACCGCCTTTAAATTAACTCTTGCCGAACTGACCCCGATTCAAATGCTGACGGTTGCCAGCATGGTCTCAGCCCTTGCTCTGACCGCTGTGTGTGCCATTCAGGGCAAACTGTCTTCGCTAGCCAGTACTTTCTTTGCGAATCCTTGGTATTACTTGTTGCTTGGCTTGATCAATCCACTGGCGTACTACGTCATCTTATTCAAAGCCTATGACTTACTTCCCGCCTCACAAGCGCAAGCAATCAACTATAGCTGGGCGATTACTTTGACTCTGATGGCTGCCGTCTTCCTCGGCCAGAAAATCCGCAAGCAGGACTGGATAGCCTGTACGCTGAGTTACTTTGGTGTAATTGTCATTGCCACCAAAGGTGATGTACTGGGCCTAAGTTTTGAGAGCCCGCTAGGGGTGGGATTGGCTTTGCTATCAACTATGCTTTGGGCCAGCTACTGGATACTCAATACCAAAAACAAAGCCGACCCTATCGTCGGCGTGTTACTCGGTTTTTTGGTTGCGATTCCATTCGCAATTGGCCTGAGCCTCTACGAAGGTGCCAGCTGGAGTGGCATTTCCCTGCAAGGCTGGCTCGCGGTCAGTTACGTTGGTTTGTTCGAAATGGGCGTGACCTTTGTCCTGTGGCTTAGCGCCCTCAAGCTGACGCAAAACACTGCGCGTATCAGCAACCTGATATTCGCGTCACCGTTTATTTCTCTGGCGTTGCTGGCAACCATCATCGGTGAAGAAATACATTCCACAACCTTGATCGGCTTAGTGTTGATCATTGCTGGACTTGTGATCCAGCAGATCAAATTTGGCAAAAAAGATCTCACGCAATCCGTGAGTTAACATTTTTAAAACAACTCGTAAGCCATCTCACTTCCCTGACCTCGCACCTGGTCGATTTGCTCAGCGAGGTCTGGGGAGATACTTAACGCGACTGCCGCCTTGTGCTGGCTGAGATAACTTTGTTTATCATCCAGACTCAGCATTGAATCCCACTGATGGTCTATATCACGAACAAGGAACATCAGACATGCGAGCTTTTTCGATTCAACCGCCTTCGCAGGATGATTGACGTTGGCAATCGCATCCACCAGTTGAGCAGGGAACTTCCACGTCTCAGCCAGCGCCGCACCTAACTGCTGGGCATCAGTACCTAACACTTCACGCTGTACGTCGACTGGATTTTCGCCACTTTCTACCCGACGACTGATCTCCAGTGCCTGTTCAGGCTCTAAAGAGTGGATCATCAACTCGCCAATGTTATGCAGAATACCAGCGATGAAGGCTTCGTTAGGATCGACTTTGGCGCCTTTCGCGACTGTGCTGGCAATGGTCGCCACTTCAAAAGTACTCGCCCAATAATCCTTCACATTGAGCGTTTCCAGTTTGGGAAATGAAGATGCCAGAATGGAAGAAGAGATAAGATTACGAATCGCCCCGACGCCGATACGCACAATGGCGTCATTGATGTTCGAGACCCCTTTGATTCCGCCAAACTGGGCCGAATTGGCCATCCTGAGCACCCGAGCTAACAGCACCTGATCCATGGCCATTTTCTTTGCCAGCTCACCAAAATCGATTTGTTCCCTGTTAACCATCTCCAGCAATTCCTGAAGTACGCTTTCGATTCTGGGTAATTCATTGATTCTTGAGATCAACGCTTGATAGCTCATATACCACTCCTTCAGCAAGTTCTGTCCATTTAATATAGGACAGAAATGGAGCCAAAGATCGACAACCGTCGTGCTAACACTTTGTGATTAACGCTGTTTATCCCGCAGCCATTGGCGTGGCGACATTCCGGAAAAATTATGAAAGGCGCGCGAAAACCCCGAGTAACTGCTGTAGCCCACCTCATCCGCGACCCAGTTCAGCGGCTTACGCTGCAACAACAACGATTGTGCCACTGAGACACGCCACTTCTGCACATAATCTCCGGGGGTCTCTCCAACCACCGCTTTAAACGTATCAATGAACTGAGTACGTGACATCGCCGCCACCGAGGCAAGCTCGGCCAAACTGAAGTGCCTTGCAGGTAGCTGGTGCACGGCAGACACCACAGCAGCAAGGCGTGGATGAGCCAGCGCAGCAAACAGCCCCTGCTCTATTTTCTTCTCTTCCACCAAATGGCGGAAAATCAGCGCCATCAGGGCGTCACTCAGTTTGTCCATCAGAAACTGTTGCCCCGCTACGTCATTACCGGATTCACAAAACAAGGCGTCAATGACAGGTATCAGGCTTGGCGCAGCGCTAAACGGGATCACCACCACCTCAGGAAGTGCAGACAACAAAGGGTTCATCTGCCCAACACGATATTCCACATTTGCGCACACCAGCTCCGCTCCGGACTCAACACCTTCAATCGCATGCGTGGTCCCATGTGGCAGGTAGAGAATAGATGGCTCAACAATATGGCGTGATTCACTGTGTGCTTTATTGAGTGTCAGCTCACCGGACTGCAAAACGTGTAAATGGCCACTGTTTTGCGGGTTTGCATTGAATGAAGACACACCACACAGGTGGCCGGAATAAAACACACCAGTACGTATTGAGCAGTGTTCCATGAGCTGTGAGAGTAAATCCATTTCATCTCCGGACTTTTCGCATAGTTTTTTGGCCTTTAGTCCCTCTATAGACCGGACAAGTCGACTAAATTCTTTCAGGCAAGGTAATCAAAACAGACAAGGAGCTTGCTATGTCACGCATCAAATCCACAGGTCAAAAACTCACTCTACTGGCTGCATTGCTCGGTACCAGCTTTTCATTGATGGCAGCCGATATTGATATGAGCGTCGACCAAAACGATCTGGCGATCAAAGGCTATGATCCTGTCGCCTACTTTACTGACCAAGGCGCGGTTCAAGGCAATTCACAGTTTACGGCAACGTATAAGAATGCCATTTATCACTTTGCCAGCAGCGAAAACCGCGATCAGTTTCGTGCAGACCCTCAAGCATACGCGCCTCAATACGGTGGCTATTGTGCCTTTGGGGTTGCCATGGGTAAAAAGTTTGAAACCGATCCACAAGCTTGGAAGATAGAAGACGGCAAGCTGTACCTAAATTTAGATAAGACCGTGCAAAAGCGTTGGTTGGAAGACACTCAAGGCTTTATTCAGGATGCCAACGGCAATTGGCCAACAATTAAAACCGTTGCGGCTGATCAACTGTAACACGGCTGCGCCTCAATTCAGGGGCGCATCTTTTCCTTCCTGCCCACCCAAAATTCTCACTCCCACTTTCAATCGCTTGTTGTCGCTACATCAACATCGACTGTTGATTCAATGAGACAGAGCCAATAATTGATTAAAAAATATTCATGCGGTTGCACTGTCATAATAGTATATTGATCCTCTCAATAAGATTTGAGATGACAACAATAACTATAAAAAGCTGGCTGTATGATTATATTTCACTCTGTTCAGAATAAGCTTTCTAACACACAACGCGTCATTAAGATTGGTTACCGTGAAGCACAGGTTCTTGACCTGCTGCTTAAGCACTCCCCTGAAGTCGTCAAAAAGCATGACATTGTTCAGCACGCTTGGGGCAGTGAATATATTGGTGAAACATCACTCGCGAAAAGCATCAGTACGCTGAGGCAGGCACTACTTAAATTGGGAGCTAAGGAGTCCCCGATAGTGACTGTGCCTAAAGTCGGCTATCGACTGGTCAGCCACAGTATTGAATATGCGCCCGCTGAACCACCACAAATAGACAAATCCAACCCAGCGTCCAACCTCCCTACTTCGGCTGCATTATCGGACCAGCGTGTTACATCCAACTTGTCTTTAAAGGAGTGCAAATCACCGCTGTGTTATGTCGCCGCGATTGCGCTGCTCTTTGCCTCCAGCATCTTGGCATTAAGTAAGGTACATGGCTGGCGCTGGGAAGACATTCCGAGCGATCAACATCTGGCAAGGCACACGGTCGGACAACTTCAAGTCTTCACAGAATCGGAAACTCGCCTGAGTTTACCGCTGCGCCAGCTGCTCTCACAGAATCAGTGCGATTGCGTAGTTTACATCGAAAAAAACGAGCGCTTTTCTGAGCTGTCGTGGCTCGACAGACAACGCCGCCAGTCGATTAATGTCTTTTATGCACCGGGTCAGCTCAAACAAGTCTCGGCTCAGGTAGAACGTTTTATCCTGGAGGGACAACAATGATCCCATACCTCACCTTAGTGATCGCCACGGTCATCTTTTCTATTGTCCTCAGCCTGCCTTGGTCGAATCGTATTGAGGATAACCGTTACCAGCACAGCGAAATCCATATCCAACCCGATAACCAAATTTTTCGCTCTGATGGACTGACTCGGATTGAAAACAACGAGGTTGTTCATCTTGCTTCACTTCAGGATGACAAAATGGAGCAACCGATAGTGATTCGTTTTCAGGGCCAAGCGGAGTCCTTCAGCCAGTTCGGCTTTTCACTCTCCGGCATCATCAACCTGCTCTCAGTACAGAAGTTAAGGCCTGTGATGAATGACGCCACCATTTCGCCATATTTGCTGCTCAATGATGACCCTTACACGCTGGATATCGACATCCTCTATTCAGCCAACTGTTTTGTCATAGTCCGCGATAGACAAACAGGCCGGGCCCAACTGCTGGCCAAACGCTAAGCCTATCGCTAGGTTCTTACCTTACATTTGTTCTTTCTCTTCGCACGGGCTTCGCCTGTGCAAGTTCCTGTGTCTTTCTGATCTCTAAACACACGACAATTTTTCTAAATCTCATCGAAGCCAGATCACAAGCTGCGAACAGCCTGCGTTTGCGTTGCATGAAATCAATAATCAGAACAATACAACCGATTGAATTTTAATGGGAATAAAATTCAACTCTTTTCAGTACTGTAAATTATATGACTATGGAAAGGTAAACCTGTTGCTTTTGACAAGCAGCCAACAATGACAACACAACATCATAAAACTAACAAAAATCACGAAAGGAAACGTCTATGTCTACGGTGAAAAAACATGTGTTATCAGCAGCTGTTCTTTCCGTTCTGTCTGCAGGCGCACAAGCGAAGATTTATCCTGACCAGTTAGTGCTTGATCAACTGGGTGAAGATGTCTGCCGTTCTGGCTACCGTCCGATTGATCGCTTCGAAGCATCAGAACAAAAGGACTACATTGTTTCTCGTATGGGTCAGTGGCAAATCGCTGGCTTAAAAGACAATTGGGTAATCATGGGACCTGGCTACCATGGTCAAATCAAGCAGGATAATCCCAATGGCAGCACTTGGTGTTACCCTGACGATGCTTTGTCTGAAATTCCAAACTACTCCTCGAAATCCATTCCAGAAGGGGACGAGCTGGATATTCAGTATGAACTGGTGACCGACCATTCCAACTTTGTTCGTCCATTGAGCTACCTTGCCCATTACCTCGGCTATGCTTGGGTTGGTGGCAACCATAGCCAGTATGTCGGTGAAGATATGGATGTCAGACGTGAAGGCAACGGTTGGGTAATTCAAGGCAATAATGATGGCTCATGCGGCGGTTATCGCTGCGATGAAAAAACCAAAATCACAGTCGATAACTTTGCCTATACCCTTAACGACAGCGATTTCTGGCACGGTACGGTGACCGAATCGGATCGCCAGCTGGTGAAAACCGTAACGGCGGTTGCTCGCAATAACAGTGACATCCCGCAGCAAGTGGTGGTGGACCTGAAAGTGGATGAATCGACTAACTGGTCTAAAACCAACAGCTATGGCTTTGCTCAGAAGGTTTCAACAGAAAACACCTTTAAGTGGCCATTGGTTGGCGATACTAAGCTGACGATTACGCTCGAAGCCAATCAGAGTTTCGCCAACACGAATGGCGGGTCCACCAGCGAGCAGGTGACGCTTCAGGCAAGACCTACAGTACCCGCTCACTCTGAAATCCCGATTCGTGTCGAGCTTTACCGTTCCAGCATCTCTTATCCATACCGCTTTGGCGCGGATATCAGCTACGACGTCGAATTTAATGGCTTCCTGCGCTGGGGTGGCAACGCTTGGCATTCTCACCCAGACAACCGTCCTTACAAAGCACACACCTTTACGATGGGACGCGGTAGTGAAAACTCAGCAGATATCCGTTATCAATGGGATCACCGCTATATTCCAGGTGAAGTCAAATGGTGGGATTGGAGCTGGGCGATCAATGAAAATGGTTTAGGTAACATGCAGTACGCGACAGGAGCAAGCCTACGTCCGTTTTACTCTCATGTTTCCGGCGATTTCTACGCGGAATCACAGTTTGCTGGCACGATCGAAATTGGTCAAGCCACACCGATTGGCAACGCTGCACAGAGCAGCCGCGTCAAACGCTCTGCGGAAGCTCTGGTTAGTGAACATATCGGTGATATAGAAGTCACAACCAACTTTGACGCACAAGAACTTGAGGCACTTGGCTTTGGTGATGCTCAGCTGACCATCACTCCTGCCAAATAACTTTGCCTGTAGCCCGAAACACAAAACGGAAGAGCTCCCCACTCTTCCGTTTTTTTCTTAGTGAGGATTTATACCCACTGGCCGGCAACAAACCCTGAGCTCCAGCACCACTGGAAGTTATAGCCTCCGAGCCAACCCGTCACGTCCATCACTTCACCAATGAAATACAAGCCTTTGACATCCTTGCACTCCATCGTTTTGGAAGACAGATGATCGGTATCAACGCCGCCTAATGTCACTTCTGCAGTGCGGTATCCTTCCGTTCCGTTAGGCGCGATGGTCCAGTTTTCTAATTGTTGGGTGATCTGTTTCAGCTGATTCACACCGAACTGCTTGAGTGGTAGATCGGTCAACACTTTACGCTCAATCAGTACTTCCACCAAACGCTTTGGTAAGACTTTGGCTAAGGTGTTTTTCAGGCTTTGGTTGGGGTGCTTTTCCAAAGAGCGAGTCAACAAGGTGTCAATATCGGCTTCCGGCACCAGATTCACGGTCACTGCCTCGCCAGGCTTCCAATAGGACGAGACCTGCAGGACAGACGGACCAGATAACCCTCGATGAGTAAACAGCAAGGCTTCTTTGAAGGTGGTATTGTTTTGCGTGGTAATTTCGACAGGAATCGCGATACCGGACAGCTCGGCGAAATCCTCTTTATCTTCTTTGTGTAAGGTAAATGGCACCAAGCCAGCCGTCGTCGGCAGCACGGGTAACCCAAACTGCTCTGCGACTTTGTAGCCAAAGGGCGTGGCACCCAGTTTTGGCATCGACAATCCGCCAGTCGCCACCACCAAGGACTGACATTCAATCACATCGGTGTTGGCGTGCAGCTCAAAGCCCGTGTCGGTTTGTTCGATATGGTGAATGTCCTGACGATAGCGTTGCTCGACCGTCGGCAAATCACACTCTGCCAGTAGCATTTTGACGATGTCTTTCGAGTCGCAATCACCGACACAGAACAGCTGACCATGATCGCGCTCTTCAAACTGAATTTCATGTTTGTAGATCATCGAGATAAAGTCCCAGTTGGTGTACTGGGCCAGCGCCGATTTCACGAAGTGCGGATTACTGCACAGATAGTTTTTAGCTGAGACATCGTAGTTAGTGAAATTACAACGCCCACCACCCGAAATAAGAATCTTGCGGCCCGGTTTTTTAGCGTGATCCAGCACAAGCACTCTTCGCCCACGCTTACCCGCTTCTGCAGCACACATTAATCCTGCCGCACCTGCACCGATGACGACCACATCAAACTTTTCCGCCATGACCTTTTCTCAACCAAAATCCAATAAAAAAGGATGTGCATTTAGCACATCCTTAGCCAGTTTCGGCGCTATTCTAACCACAAATGGAACGCTTGCCAAATCACCTGTTATAAGATGAATGCCGCAAGTAAAGTTACCCCGAGTAGTGACGTAGAAAGAATAAAGAGTTCTCTGACTCGTTCGCATTTGCCGGTAAACACTTCGTCATGATGATGGTGATATTCTTTGCTCTTCAGATAATGAAACAGTCGCACTTGTTTAGTGACATTACCATGAGTGGTAAAGAAGCCGTTTCCGTCGACTTGCTGATAGAGCAGCGGGTGCGCTTCACGCATGATGTAGATGAGAGAACGCAGTGCAGTCAAGTATCTGGCCATGTTCACCAGAGTTACCAACATAAGCGTGAATAGAATGGTATCAGCATTGATCATCTTTTCCTCCCTACACCTTCTACCTGAAGCCCAGAAGAAAAAGACGATCTGCTTAGAGAGTCTTTCGCTGAAGTTTATTCAGCAGGGGCATCCATGATAGAAGATGAACCTTCTTTCGCTAGAGCCGCTAGGTCTTTGTCGATAAAGAACAGCGCTTTGCCGTCTTCACCAACCAACTCTAGCTTGTCTAAAATCCCTTTAAACAACTTCTCTTCCTCGTGCTGCTCAGCGACGTACCACTGCAAGAAGTTGAAAGTAGAGTAATCTTGGGATGTAAACGCTACGTGAGCCAGCGTGTTGATTTTCTGAGTAATCATCTGCTCATGCTCGTAGGTTTCACGGAAAACATCGCCTAGGCTGCCAAACTCATGTTTTGGTGCATCGATCGCACCCAGAATTGGCATCGCGCCAGTCTCGCTCACATAAGTGAATAGTCGCTGCATATGCTCCATTTCTTCTACGGCGTGTGTACGTAAAAACTCAGCAGCACCTTCGAAACCGTTGTCTTCACACCAAGCACTCATTTGTAAGTATAGATTGGATGAGAAAAATTCGAGATTAATTTGCTCATTCAATTGATCAACCATTGCCTGTGAAAGCATTTATCACTCCTAATTAACTCGATGAACTTCAATGAACTATATCATTAGCCCACCATAACACTTTGACGAATGAATGTGGATCTGAGATCACTGCGGCAAAAATATTCTAACCTTAATGCTAACCTGTAATTAGACACCTAAAGGAGATAGCACTATGAGTTATCAGCATATTTTGGTTGCCGTTGACCTATCTGAAGACAGTAAGGTTTTGGTCGACAAAGCGGTGGCTCTCGCCAAACCTCTTCAGGCCGATGTCTCTTTCATTCACATCGATGTCAACTACGCCGAACTGTATACCGGGCTGATTGATATCAATCTGGCCGAGACTCAACACCAGGCGATTGAAGCCTCACAACAGCAACTACAGAGCTTTGCAGAGCACGCAAATTATCCGATCAAGCATACGCTAGTAGGTAGCGGTGATTTGGGTAATGAGCTGTGCGATACCATCAAAGAGTTCAATATCGATATGGTGGTCTGTGGCCATCATCAGGATTTCTGGAGCAAACTGCTGTCTTCGACCCGACAGCTGATCAATTGCTCTCCTGTCGACATGTTGGTCGTGCCACTTAAAGACTGATCGCGACAGAGTTTTCGTATAGACTGCAGAACAGTTGTTGATAATGAGTATTAATTATGGGTTATCTATCTGCAGTCACCCTATTGTGGGCGTTCTCGTTTAGCCTGATTGGCGTTTACCTCGCTGGTCAGGTAGATTCTTGGTTCTCTGTGCTGATGCGCGTTGCGCTTGCCAGTTTGGTGTTTATTCCATTCCTTAAATTCAAAGGGGTCGATAAATCGCTAATCATTAAGCTGATGACCGTGGGCGGTTTCCAGCTTGGTTTAATGTATTGCTTCTACTACCAGTCTTTTCTTTTACTCTCTGTACCGGAAGTTCTACTGTTCACCGTATTCACACCGATCTACGTCACCCTGATTTACGATTTACTCAAAGGTCGTTTCTCACCTTGGTATCTGGTCACTGCCGCTATCGCGGTGGCGGGCGCGGCCTTTATTAAATTTGCAGGTATCAGTGAGAACTTCCTGATCGGTTTCCTTGTCGTGCAAGGCGCGAATATGTGTTTTGCCATCGGTCAGGTGGGTTACAAATACCTGATGGAGAAGCAACCGGTTGATTTACCCCAGCATACGATCTTTGGTTATTTCTACTTAGGTGCTCTGTGTGTTGCCTTGGTAGCCTTTGCGCTGATGGGCAATATCGATAAGATGCCAACCACCAGCACGCAGTGGGGCATTTTGATTTATCTAGGTCTGATCGCTTCGGGTTTTGGCTACTTTGCCTGGAACAAAGGAGCGACTATGGTGAACGCTGGCGCGCTAGCGGTGATGAACAACGCGCTGGTACCTGCTGGGCTTATCGTTAACATAGTGATTTGGAATCGAGACGTTGACCTCACCCGCCTAGCGATTGGCGGCGCGATCATCATGCTGTCACTATGGATAAACGAAACCTGGGTCAAACGTAAAGTCGCCCAGAGTTATCAAGCCGCAAGCTAACAAAAAACGCTCTCCAGTTGGAGAGCGTTTTTTTAATCAATGCATATTGGGTGTCGATACCGGTTCGAACATCTCTGGTGGCAGGCTCAGGACAGGATTTTGACTGAGGCGAGCCTTAATTTTAGCCTCGTGCTTTTGCAATTTGTGTTGCTTCTTAGCCAGCTTCAATAGCTTCTTCTGCTGCTTGTAGTGTTTCTTAAGCGCTTTCTTAGCCTTCTTAATCGCTTTCTTATCGGACAAGTCCAGCATCAGCTCGTCAGCAGTGGTTTTGGCTTCTGTAGACACCTTAGGCTGCGCTTTCTCTTTAACCCGCTCCACAACGCGGCGCACTGCTTGGGATTTCTCTTCAGAAAGACGAGGGACTTGAGTCTCTTGAGGTGGTAAGGCTTCCGCTAACAAACCACAGGCACGTTGTTGCTCTATAGGCTTGTTCTGGCATTGCTGAGGAGGAATGGCGGCAGGTTTGCACAAAGAGGTTTTCTCTGCTGAAGAGCGAGCACAAGAACGACAGACAAACTTAGGTGCAACCACCAAACGATGGATTTCATTTAATCCATCGGCAATTTGCTTACGATTCATCTTACAAAGTCGTTTAGCCATGCTACCACTCCAGCTAAGAATACGAATAATTCTTAGTATGATATACCTGCATGGTGACGATTAAGCAAGCACTAAATAACGCTGTAAAACACGATTGAGTGCTAAGTCATTGATGCATTCACATAAACGTCAAAACGATTTTTTTTCGTCTCAATAGCCATCGCGGGCTTTTGCCCATCCAGCCACTCTGCGTAGTCAGGTCTCTTGACCACCACCCTTTTACTCGCAAGGGCTAAGGCAGGTTCTAACAGCTTATCGGCATCCAGATCGGCCCCGACCAGAGACTGAAACACTCGCATTTCTTTTTTGACTAACGCGCTCTTCTTTTTGCCTTCTGGATGTGGGTACATAGGGTCCAAGTAAACCACATCAGGCTTAGTAAACTCAGCGTCGTTAGCCAGAGATTCTAGGGCGTTATGACTAGAGGCATGAAGCAGAGACATACGCTCACTGACCCAGTCTCCGATTTCTGGGTCCTGCTTCGCACGTTCAAGGCCATCATCTAACAGCGCAGCCACAACAGGGTGACGTTCCACCATTTGCACTTTACACCCCAGTGAAGCCAGTACAAACGCATCACGACCCAACCCCGCCGTACCATCGAGTACTGTAGGAGTCACGCCTTTATTCAAACCGGCGGCTTTCGCAATTGCTTGCCCTTTCCCACCGCCAAACTTGCGCCTGTGCGCCACTGCACCACCCGCTAAATCGACGAAAATCGCGCCCAGCTTAGGCTCATCAACTTTACGCAGCTCTAAGCGTTCTGCAGTCAGAACCAGCGCAAAAGCGCTTTGTTCATCGTGCGACAGCCCCCAACGCTGAGCCAACTGATTCAGTTGCTCATTTCGGTTCGGGTCTTCACTAATGAGTTGTAGCTGCACAATAGGCTCCATTGGGGTGGTCAAATTCTCGGGCGCCAGTGTAATGGATTTTGTTATCCGACACTACGCTTGTCAGCCAACAGCTCATCGACCAGCTTTTCAAGTGGTTTGGGCTTTCCAATCACATAACCTTGGGCGTAATCCACACCCAACTCCACCAGCAGATCGATAATACGACTGTTTTCAACGAACTCGGCAACGGTTTGCTTACCCATCTGTTTCGCTAAATCATTGATTGAACGCACCATTAGGTGGTCGACTTCATTGACGTCAATATCGCGAACAAACAAGCCATCGATTTTCACGATATCAACCGGCAGTTTCTTCAGATAACCAAACGAAGAGAGACCCGAGCCAAAGTCGTCCAGTGCAATTTTGCAGCCCAGCTGCTTAAACTGAGAAAACAGCGCTATCGCTTGATTCATGTTACTCATCGCGGCCGTTTCGGTGATTTCAAGGCAGATTTTTTCACACGGTACAGGGCTGTGCTGCAGCTTATCCAATAAGAAGGCGATGAACTCCTTATTGCCCATTGAGTGGCCAGAGAGGTTAATCGAACACATGCCAAGATTCGCCAACGCCACGGGATTGGCAGCCAGCCAGTCTAAGGTTTGAGTCACCACCTGCTTATCCAGCAACTGTGCGATATTGTAGCGTTCTGACGCTGGCATAAAGATGCCCGGCGAAATGTATTCTCCCTCAGCATTGCGAATACGGATGAGGATCTCGAAGTGCATCGGCGCATCATCTTGGCTCAAGGCCAGAATCTGCTGGGCAAACAACTCAATCCGATCATTCGCCAGCGCATTATGCACTAAACTGACGCATTCCATTTCCTGCTCACGTCGACGCAGATCGGCATCATCCTGACAGTAAAGGTTATAACGGTTACGCCCTTCCTCTTTGGCGGCATGACACGCCGTATCCGCCTGGGCATGAACCATTTGCGGAGAGTCAGCGGTATGGTCAATCAAACGGATACCAATCGAGCACGTCATATTGAGACGGATGTCATCCCAGACAAAAGGTTGCTCACTGAGCGTCATAACTATGGTATTGGCAACGTTTTTGGCATCACGCTCAGTGCAGTCTTTGAGTAGCACAGCAAACTCATCGCCGCCCATGCGCGCCAAAATCGCATTATAAGGCAGCACTTCTTCCAGCATGCTGGCACAGAACTGGATAGCGGTATCTCCTGCCTCATGGCCCGCAGTGTCATTGAGCACTTTAAGCTGGTCGAGATCCAAGTACAGCATGGCATGAGTGCGGGTGTAGCTTTCTACTTCCAGCAGCGATTTTGCCAGTTCCATTTCAAAATGGTTGCGGTTGAACGTGCCGGTCAGCAAGTCGTGACGAGCTTGATATTCCAACTGCTCTGCCAGCTTCTTCGTTTCGGTAATATCCTCGCCAACAATCAGCAAGTGTCCAGATTCGACCAACGGGCGAATATTCTCGCGAATCCAAACCGCTCTTCCATCTGCGTGACGATATTCAATTTCACGCCGCCATACGCCGCGCATCGCTTGCTTAGGTTGCAGCAGAACTTGCCTTGGGGTAACCGCGTCTTGATGAAGATAGAATTCACCCAACAAGTGACCAAGCACTTGATTCGAGGTATAGCCGAGCAGCTGCTCGGCAAAGTGGTTAACCTGCTGAATGCAGTTATGGTCATCTAAGGTGATCATCATTACAGGTTGCTGGTCGTAGTAATGACT
The DNA here is from genome assembly GCF_013113835.1 of Vibrio sp. RE88. Classification (GTDB taxonomy): domain Bacteria; phylum Pseudomonadota; class Gammaproteobacteria; order Enterobacterales; family Vibrionaceae; genus Vibrio. The sequence continues at coordinate 85,013 of NZ_VTYQ01000011.1, forward strand.
AAGGTTCGCTTCTCGTTGATACAACCGCGCTTCGGTAATTTTTCTCGAGGTGATGTCTCGTGCCTCGAGCAGAAAGTCCGCTCCCAGCCCAGTCTTAGGTAGAGGCTTAAGTGAAATCTCCAGCACCATGGAACCTTGTTCTGAATGCCAGATTTCCGCTTCAAATTGAGTATTTTGCTCCGATTTATCGGTATTAAAGTAGCTTTTTAATTGCTGGGATGCTTGATCCTCCCAGTGCTGATGCTGCCAGATTGGCCGATCAACACTGAAGTCCTGATGATAAAGAAGCTCTTGGAGCTTACTGTTGCTTGAAATAGTCCGCCCTTGAGCATCCAGCAAGCCGATAAAGTGATAGCTCTGATCAAACACCATTTCGATTAGTGTTTGGCTTTCCTTAGCTAAGGTTTCGCTTTTTTTCATTCGGCTTAGGTAGTAAACCAGCACCACAATAATCACGGACAAAAGGACGACCAGACTGGCAACCGCTCTTAGTTCCTTTTGGAACCGTACCGTGAAAGGCTGAGGTTTATTAAATAAGGTCGATGTTGCCTCACCTTCAATACCTAATCCCCATTTCACCACTGCCTGATAATCCAGTTTGATTTCCGGAATGCCCGCCTCAACCTTCGGCAAAGCCTCCGAATTGGATTTCAACACTTTCACTAACTGCCGGGCCGCTTGCCTGCCTTGTGTTCTGCCACTCAGAATCACTCCACCAACCGCCCCATGACCTAGTCCTAAGTCATGCACCATGTAAATCGGTGATCGAGATTCTTGGTTGAGTTGCTTCCACTCACCTTCGGTCGCGACACGTCCGTTCTTATCTCGATAATAAACCCAGAACAGCACAGCGCTGGATGTGTCTAATGAAGACGCAAACTCAATCAGCTGTTGGTAAGTTTCAGGAACCAGTTGTTCAACCATGGTTTGATATTCGGTATTGAGCGTCAGGAAGCGCTCGACCTGACGCCTCACAGCCTCACCAGTTACCGAATAATCACTCACTATGTATATCTTCTCGACTTCTGGCTGAATCCGCTCGATAAGCGTGACATTGCTGTAGATATCGATGTCTTCGATTACACCTGTTGCTCTGAGCTGAGAATGCATCTGCGGGCTGTAGTTATTGATACCACCAAATATCACTGGCGTGTCACCGATTTCCGGCGCTAAGCGCTGCATCAGATTAAGGGCGTTATTGTCACTGACAACAATGGCAGAGAAGGTTTCTTGAGAAAGTTTGGTTTGGTAGAGCTTGTAGAGTTGTTCCAGATAGGCAGGGTTTTGTAGTCGCTTTGAATCGAGGTACACCACTCGCGTGGTAATGCTCTCGCGACGCAGAATGTCTTCTAGGCCATATTGAAAGGCGTCGGTCCAGAAAAAGCCCTGATGGTAAGAGTGAACAATCAGTACATCTTTATCTTTAGCGTGTGCATGAGAAAGGGCTGCAGAAAATACAGCTAGAAGAATCAGACAAAAGCGCACTAAAATAGCTCTCAGATAAAGTTAGCGATTAGTTTAATAGTATCACTGTTGTTGATATTTTGAACTAAAGACATAGCGTTAAGTAGGGATGAAGATGCAAGCTCACAACACCAAGCTCGATGACCTCGACCGTGCGATTTTAAAAACCCTGATGGAAGATGCCCGAACTCCTTATGCTGAAATGGCTAAGCAGTTTGAAGTCAGCCCGGCCACGATTCATGTGCGAATTGAAAAGATGAAAGCCGCGGACATCATTCAAGGAACGGAAGTGATCGTCGACACCAAAAAACTGGGCTATGACGTGTGCTGCTTTATCGGTATTAACCTCAATGCTGCGCGTGACTATCACTCTGCGCTAGAGAAGCTCAACGCATTAGAAGAAGTGGTTGAAGCCTATTACACCACAGGGGCTTACAATATTTTCGTTAAGCTGATGTGCCGCTCGATTGAAGAACTGCAGTTTGTGTTGATTGATAAGCTTCAGGCGATTGACGAAGTGCAATCTACCGAGACTCTGATTTCCCTACAAAACCCAATCAATCGCAACGTTAATCCGTAATAGACTGTGTAATAAAAAGGCCCGCATAATGCGGGCCTTTTTATTATTTTGATTCGAGGTACTTCTTAAGTTCTTCAGCTGAGATGCCCTGCTCGGCAATGGTTTTAGCAATCGAGGCTATTTCTTCCCCTTTGCGATCTTCAACGACTTGCTGAAACTGGTAAACAATGTCACGCAACATATGAAGTGGGACTTGTTTCGCCGCACTACGAATGCGCTCACCACTTTGGTTACCCAGCTCGTTTAATAGTTTTCCAAACATAACTTTTTCCGGAGCATCTTCCAGTTGCTCCAGTACACGAGCCATTTCGTAAGTTGTCATCGACATCGAGGTTTAGCATCCACAGTAGTTATTAGAAGTGAAGGTCAAATATACAATGTTTTTTTAGTCGTTCAAAGCAATTAGGCAAAACTTACGCAATTGCCGCATGCCATTTTTTACCAGCTTTACTCATCAGTACAAAAATACCCGGTACGATGATAAACATTTGCACAGCAATCATCACCTGCGGCTCCATACCTAAGCGTTGTACCGTACCTACGACCAGCCCTGAGCCGCTCATCTGGAAAAGACCCAGTAGCGCTGCGGCCGTACCCGCTTTGTCGCCAAACGGAGCCAATGCCTTACCAGCGGCTGCACCTAGCACCCATGCAAAACCGACTGATGAGAGAAAGATTGGCAACATAAACGCCAATGCCGTTTGCTGCTGTGCCATCGCCAACATCACAATGCCACCTAGGCCAAGGGTCATGATTCCTACAACCAGCGTTTTATGCGTACCGTACTTGTCCATAAATTTAGGCGCGGTCATACAAGCGGCAATGTTGATCACGGCATTAATACCAAACCACAGAGTAAACTCGTTCATGCTCAGACCCAAATTCTCCATCAGCACCACTGGCGCGGATGTCACGTAAGCAAGAATCACGGCCATCGCGAGCATACACAGCGAAGCATGAAAGATGAAAGAAGGTGTTTTGAGCACCGCCATATAGCGACTAGGACGGAAAACTGGCTCTTTGCTCGGAGCAGGATTGGTTTCTTTCATTCCGATGAACATCGCAACCAAAGCTACCATGGCAAAGCCTGCCATAAACGAGAAGTTTGAGCGCCAACCGAATTGCTGTGTAAGCCAGCTGCCCAAGATAGGCGCCAGAGCAGGAATAAAACAAATCGCACCATTCAGGTAGCTTATCATCTTGCCACTTTTCTGCGGCCCAAAAATATCGCGAACTGTTGCAAAGGCTGCTACCGATGTCGCGCACGCACCTAAGCCTTGCAGCAGCCTAGCAGCTAGCATCCATTCAATGTTTTGAGCACCCCACGCCAATAAGGCACTCAATGCGTAGATGCTAATACCACCCAATGCAACAGTTCGACGTCCTACTTTGTCTGCTAAAGGGCCAGCAAATAATTGACCAACACCCATAGCGAACAAAAACCATGTAATCGTATCTTGCGCAAGTGCGTGTTCCACGTGAAACGCCTGAGAAATCTGAGGTAAAGCAGGCAGATAGATATCAATCGCCAAGGGGCTGAATAGCACCAATAAGGTGAGCAGCACCATTTGCATTTTACCGTGATTTTGTTGAGAAGCAGTTTGCACGAAGAAGACTCCCGCCAAGATTTGATGAAATTGTTTGCAGTGTAAGCTAGTCTAGATATGACATCCAATGACGCTTCATCATTAAAGATATTCCCGTAAGGAATTTCATGTGCATATAGAAAAACTCGCCCGTCTCGACCTCAATCTTTTGGTGTGCCTTAAAGTGCTTGCAGAGGAACTTAATGTCACTCGTGCCGCACATCGTTTGTGTTTAAGCCAATCGGCGGTCAGTAAAAATCTCGCCAAGCTACGACTACAGTTTGAAGATCCGCTGTTTGTTCGCCACGCTCATGGGCTAAAGCCGACACCAAAAACGCTCTTCCTCAAGCCCAAATTGGATAGCTTGATTAACCACTTGGAGCAAATCACTCAACCTGAGCAATTCGCTCCAGATTCGAGTGATCACAAATTTCAAATTGCCGCTGTAGAAAGTGTTTATCCGTTAATCTTGCCCCATTTCTTGCCGGAGATTTTTAAACGGGCACCAGGCGTTACCATCAGCACACATTCTTGGGCTGACCAAACTTTTAAACAGATCCAACGTGGTGAGATAGACCTTGGTATCACGGGGAAGGACATCGATATCAACGATGCTAAGTTGACCATGCTACCGCCCAACGACATCTGTGAGCAGGAAATCTATCGAGACAACCAAATGTGCCTGTTGCGCCACAACCACCCGATTCTCTCAGGTAACTGGAATCTTGATACTTATCTTGAACAAAGGCACGTCCAAGTTCGCTGTGATGGTAATGATCGCTGGTTATTGGATTACAGGCTGGCCGACATAGGTAAAGAGCGCGATATCGCCATCACGGTGCCAGACTTTAATAGCGCCGCCAGCCTCTGTTCGTACACTGATTTCATCTTCACAGCACCTAGTCATTTTGTGAAGTTATCGTCCAAGCAACTAGGCCTCACCGTATTGCCACTGCCATTAGAATTCCCGCCGATGGCATACACCGCATTCTGGCATAGAGACAGGGAAAATGATCCCGCGTTGTCTTGGTTGCGTCGAATAATTAAAGACAAAACCACCGCATTGAGATGATTTGCAGGCTGACGGTAAAAGGAGTAGCTTATTGCCACATCGTCCGCTTTTTAGAAAGGACGCGTGAATAAATGATGAAGGATTAATAGATGCTTACCACTACTGAACAACGTTTAGCAGCCATTCGTGAATGGCTGGTTCAGCACAATATTGATGCGTTGCTCATCCCACATGAAGATGAGTACTTAGGCGAATATGTCCCAGCACATAATGAACGTTTGCACTGGCTGACGGGCTTCACTGGTTCTGCGGGTGCTGCGGTAATCACACAAGACAAAGCGGCGATGTTTGTCGATGGTCGCTACACCGTTCAGGTGACTAAAGAAGTACCAGCCGATCTATTCGAGTATCGTCACTTGATCGAAAAACCCGCTTTGGATTGGTTGAAAGGCCAACTTTCTCAAGGCCAAACGGTCGCGATAGACCCAAGAATGCACAATTCCGCTTGGCTATCGATGGCACAATCAAAGCTTGCGGGTTCACTGGAACTAAAAGTGCTTACTAGTAACCCTATCGACGAACTTTGGCATGACCGCCCTACTCCCGTCGTTTCAGACGTACATCTGATGGCGACAGAAGCCGTGGGTCAATCATGTGAATCTAAACGTAAAGAGATTGCTCAGTTAGTCGCTCAGGCAGGCGCCGAAAGCGCGGTGATCACTGCTTTGGATTCCGTCTGCTGGCTGCTCAACGTGCGCGGTTTAGATGTATCTCGTCTTCCTGTTTTGTTGTCTCACGCCATCCTCCATGCAGATTCAACGTTAGAGTATTTCCTAGATCCTACTCGCTTACCTGAAGGTTTCGCTCAACACGTAGGTGAAGGCGTAAGCGTGCATCACCCAGAAGCCCTACAAACGCGCCTCGAAGCTTTGTCAGGAAAAAGTGTCTTGGTCGACCCAGCAACAAGCAATGCATGGTTTAAGTTAGTACTTCAAAACAGTGGTGCTACCGTAGTAAACGCCGCCGATCCATGTCTTATGCCAAAAGCAGCGAAAAACGCTGTTGAAATTGCCGGTATGAAAGCCTGTCATATTCGTGATGGCGTCGCGATGAGTCAGTTCTTGTGCTGGTTGGATGATGAAGTAGCAAATGCAAGATTGCATGATGAGGCTACTTTGTCGGACAAACTGGAATCATTCCGTAGACAAGATCCTACCTTGATGGATCTTAGCTTTGATACTATTTCCGCAGCAGGCGGTAACGCAGCCATGTGTCACTATAATCATGAGAATCAACCTGAGCCTGGTAAGCTAGAACTCAATACACTTTACTTAGTCGATTCTGGCGGTCAGTATCTCGATGGCACTACCGATATCACCCGAACTATTGCTATCGGTCAACCAAGCGACGAAATGATTAAGCAGTTTACGCTTGCACTGAAAGGCCATATTGGTGTCGCTCGTGCTCGTTTCCCGAAAGGTACACGTGGTTATCAGATTGACACACTAGCGCGCCAACATTTGTGGGCTGAGGGATTTGATTATGACCACGGCACTGGCCACGGTGTTGGCCACTTCCTAAACGTCCATGAAGGCCCCGCCAGTATATCAAAACGACAGATCGATGTTCCTTTAGTAGAAGGCATGGTGCTTTCAAACGAGCCGGGCTATTACCGTGCTGATGCTTTTGGTATTCGTATCGAAAACCTTGAGCTGGTCGTAGAAACAAAAACTAATGGTGACTTCCCAGTCCTTTGCTTCGAGTCCCTGACTCGTTGTCCGATTGATACTAGAAACATCAATGTCGACATGTTGACTAAGCCAGAAGTGAATTGGGTAAATGAATATCACCAGAAAGTTTGGAACGATATCAGCCCATTAGTAGAAGACGATGTCAAAGCCTGGCTAGAAACAGCCATTCAGCCAATAGCGCATAACTGATTTCTGTTTCTGGAAATAAAAAAGCTCTCCCATGGAGAGCTTTATTTTGATGTTTCACGTGAAACATATCAGCCTGAGTATGCTGAATGCCAGTCTTTCCAAACCGGGTCAAACCCTTTTGCTCGAATCATCGCCTCTACCGAGCTCGCACTTCTTTCATCACTTATCTCAAACTGTTCTAGTTCAGCTTCATCATTTGCATAACCACCGGGTTGAGTCTTCGACGCGGCAGACATTGATGTCACACCAAGGGGCAATACGTTGTCCCTAAATTCAGGTGACTCACGAGTAGATAATGAAAGTTCCACTTCAGGGTTTAGTAAGCGAAATGCACAAATCAGCTGAACTAATTGCTTGTCTGTCATCACCGACTTAGGTTGAAGCGCTCCCTCACAAGGCCTTAAGCGCGGGAAAGAGATAGAGTATCGTGTTTGCCAATAGGTGCGTTCAAGATAATCAAGGTGGGCTGCAACATAAAAGCAGTCAGTCCTCCACTCTTCTAACCCTATAAGTGCACCAATTCCAATCTTATCAATACCTGCTTTTGCTAATCTATCCGGTGTTTCTAAGCGATACTCAAAATCCGTTTTATTGCCACGCAGATGGTGTTCCGCATACGTTAAAGGGTGATAAGTTTCCTGATACACCATGACAGCATCGAGACCTAATGTCTTGAGCTCTGCATACTGGTCTTGTTCAAGCGGCTGCACTTCCATCGCTAGGTAGTTAAACTTCTCTTTGATGACGGGCAACATCTCACGGAAATATTTCATCCCGACTTTAGTTTCATGCTCACCAGTAACTAGGAGAACGCTATCAAACTTCATGCGTTTAATGGCTTCAATCTCGGCTTCGATTTCACCCTTATTCAATGTTCGGCGTTTAATACGATTCTCCATCGAAAACCCACAATAGGTACAAGCGTTCGCGCACAGGTTGGATAAGTACAGAGGAATGTACAATGAGAGCGTATTGCCAAATCGCTTTCTAGTTAACGCGTATGATAGCTGCGCCATTTGCTCCAAGTAAGTTTCCGCTGCTGGTGAGAGTAGCGCCTTGAAGTCTTCTAGATCTCGTTTGGGTTTCGCTAGAGCTCGCTCAACATCTTTAGCTGTCTTGGCATAAATTGACATCGAAATGTCATCCCAATTCAGCTTTTTGAATTGATCAACAAAAGTCATTCTCAATCCCTACTTTAGCTACAGTTCATCGAGAAAAGACGTCAACGGGCTTGATGCCACCGCGTGAGAGACCTGGCCAGCTAAACCAGCTTCATAAGCCATTCGCCCAGATTCAACGGCCATTTTAAATGCAGTCGCCATCGCAACCGGGTCGGCTGCGGCAGCAATCGCAGTATTGACCAATACGGCGTCAGCACCCATTTCCATCGCACGCGCAGCATGGGAAGGCGCGCCAATACCAGCATCGACGACAACGGGAACGTTAGCTTGGTCAATAATGATCTCAAGAAAGTCATGCGATGCTATGCCCTTATTTGAGCCAATTGGAGCGCCTAAAGGCATCACGGCTGCACACCCCACCTCTTCCAATCGCTTACACAAGACAGGATCAGCATGGCAGTAAGGCAGTACCGTAAATCCATCTTTGACCAGTTGCTCTGCTGCCGCTAAAGTTTCTATCGGATCAGGCATTAGATACTTAGGGTCTGGGTGAATCTCGAGCTTGAGCCAGTTGGTACCCAGAGCTTCTCTTGCTAAATGCGCGGCAAATACTGCGTCTTTGGCATTTTTTGCCCCCGAAGTGTTAGGCAGTAAATGCACTCCTGCTTCAATTAAAGGCTGAAGAATATCATCTTGCTGATTGTGTATATCAACACGCTTCAACGCCATGGTAGCCAGTTGGGAGCCCGACACCTTAATCGCCTCCTCCATTAGAAATTTGTTGGCAAACTTTCCAGTGCCCGTAAACAGTCGTGACTTGAATTCTCTGTCTGCAATCTTAAGCATCGTTGTTACCCTCCAGCAATGGCTTGAAAAAGTGAAATCGCATCGCCTTCATTCAGGCAAGTAGTTGGCCACTCGCTACGTGGTACAACGGTATTGTTAATAGCAAAGACGCATCCGACCTCAGGCAATGAAAATTGCTGAATGATGTTTTCTAGGCTCGCGCCTACGCTGACACGCTGAGACTGTTCGTTGATGATTATGTGTATCTCGCTCATTGCTTCACTTCTTGTTTATATAATTTGGTTGTCATTAACTGCACACCGAACACTGCTGGTCGCGCGCAATCGTCATCACTTGCCAGTTGAGTTTTAGTCCATTGAATAAGTGCAATTGGCCAACAGGAAAATCAAAATGTCCTAATGCCAATTTCTGTAATGTCGCTAATGCTTGATAGTTGCCTAAGGTGCCTACGACAGGACCTAAGATCCCATTTTCACTACATTTGCTCGGCTGACTTAGCTCATCAAAGGGGTAGATACAACGATAACATCCTGACTCTTTGCTCGATGAATAATCGAATACAGCAAATTGTCCTTGCCAACCAATAGCGGCAGCGGAAACAAGCGGCTTACTCTGTTGGTAGCAAACTAAGTTAATCAACTGACGAGTTTGAATATTGTCAGAACAATCCAACACCACATCCGCTAACATCACTTCTAGCGCTAATTGAGATGCCTCTAACCGCTTGCCAATAGTGCGTATCTGCACGCCTGCATTAAGCTGGTTTAACTGTCGACGCATAGCCTCGGCTTTTGCTGCGCCGAGATTGTCCTCGCGATAGACAATTTGACGTTGTAGATTACTAGTATCAACAACATCATCGTCGACCAGCACCATTCGGCCAACTCCAGCTGCAGCTAAATACAGACTCGCCGCACTGCCTAATCCGCCACAGCCAATAATCAAAACATGCGATTGAGTAATCTTTTCCTGTCCAGATTCGCCAATTTCCGGCAGTGAAATCTGCCTTTGATAACGTAAGAAATCTTTGTCGCTTAGCATGCCGATACCTCACTCGAAACATCAGTACTGATTTTTCGCTGCTCATCGGCAGTTAACTGAGTAAAGAATTCAATCGCTTGTTCCAGCGAAGGTGCTTGAGTGATAGCGCTTACCAACGCCAAACTAGTAACGCCACAGTTCCAAACTAGATGCGCATTGGATTGCGTGATGCCACCAATCGCGACAGTAGGTACGCCAGTCGAATTGCGATAAGGCATGGTATTAACCAGCTTTTGATAGAGCGTCAGTTTCACTAGCCCTTGAGGGTTGGTTGCGATTTGTTTGGTCTGGGTAGGAAAAATATGACCCAAAGCGAGATAGCTTGGATTGGTCTGTGCAACTCGAAGCAATTCATAATAACCAAGGGTCGATAACCCTAAACGCAAATTGGATTTAGCTAATTCAGCTAAGTTGCTTTCCTCAATATCCTCTTGACCTAGATGAACACCATAAGCTTGATGCTTAATTGCTAGACGCCAATGATCGTTGATAAAGACCTGAGCGTCATATCTGCGACCAATTGCAACTGCATCTTCAATTTGTTGCTCCAACTCATCTGCCAGTGGATCTTTAATTCTCAACTGAACGGTTTTGACGCCACTCTCTAAAAGCTTCTTGACCCATTCAACGCTATCAACAACTGGGTAAAGCCCTAAATCACATTTAGATACCGATGGAAATGCCAATTGATTACCTGATTTAGTCCAACCAGCGCTAATCCCTAGTCGGTGATCTTCGAGAACAGGGGAAGGAAAATCGATAATATTCTCTGCCCATGTTTCACGTGAAACATTCGCCATGGCTCGTGCAAGTGTAAGAGCATCTTCAAACGTAAACGCCAAGCTGATGAGGGTGACAACCCATGCAAAGTGACGTTTACGATCAAACTCTGATTGATTGACTGAACTCGCTAACGCACATGCTTGATCACGACTAGGGCCTAACCAAATATCTAGAACCTGATTTACATCCAAGACATTAATGTAAACGTGCGATGAAGCTATTTTTGGCCTAGATGGCTCGATAGTGATACCAGAGTAATACTCGATAAAGAACGTACGTTCATCGCCCACCACACCGGACTCAACTAAATCTGTAGCCAGCTTTGTCCATTCTGAGCCATGAGATATATGAACTGTTTGAGCTGGGCTGACACCCAGCTCAACGTTTTCTATCTCGAAGCCTTTTTCCTTGGCCAGCTGTAAGCATTGCTCAATTTCAGGTTTGACGTCAGCCAACGCGGTAGGAATAAGGATCGTTGCCATTACTCCTCCGTTACAGCCGTAGCAGCAGGATGGTAGAGCTCTGAGCCCGTGTCACGAAACTCCTTTGACTTCTGACGCATACCTTCAAGTGGATCATCCAACATTTTGACACTGATCGCTTGGTCCGCTGCTACTTGCTCAGTATCTTTGGCGTATTCACGCACTTCTTGTGAGATCTTCATTGAGCAGAATTTTGGACCACACATAGAGCAGAAATGGGCGACTTTACCCGATTCTTGAGGCAGGGTTTCATCATGGAAAGCACGTGCGGTATCAGGATCGAGCGCAAGGTTAAACTGGTCTTCCCAACGAAACTCAAATCGTGCTTTTGACAGGGCATTGTCGCGCACTTGTGCCCCAGGGTGCCCTTTAGCTAAGTCGGCAGCGTGCGCGGCAAGTTTATAGGTAATCAGTCCAGTTTTTACATCTTCTTTATTAGGCAAGCCTAAGTGTTCTTTTGGGGTCACATAACACAGCATTGCACACCCGTACCAACCGATCATCGCCGCACCAATACCTGATGTAATGTGGTCATAGCCGGGAGCAATATCTGTGGTTAGCGGGCCGAGCGTATAGAAAGGGGCTTCATGGCAATGCTCTAGCTGCTCTTCCATGTTCTCTTTAATCATATGCATTGGAACATGCCCAGGGCCTTCAATGATCACCTGAACATCATACTCCCATGCGATCTTTGTAAGCTCTCCAAGGGTGCGTAATTCTGCAAACTGGGCTTCATCATTTGCATCGGCAACAGAGCCAGGACGCAGGCCATCACCAAGCGACAGTGCTACATCGTACTTAGCACAAATTTCACAGATCTCGCGGAAGTTAGTGTAGAGGAAGCTCTCCTGATGATGAGCAAGACACCACTTAGCAATGATAGAACCACCGCGTGAGACAATGCCTGTAACACGTTTGGCTGTCATAGGTACGTAGCGAAGGAGTAAACCTGCATGGATGGTAAAGTAATCTACGCCCTGCTCCGCTTGCTCTATTAAGGTGTCACGCATTACCTCCCAATTGAGATTTTCAGCAATGCCGTTCACTTTCTCCAATGCCTGATACATAGGTACTGTACCAATTGGGACAGGGCTATTACGCAGAATCCATTCGCGAGTCTCGTGAATGTTACGACCAGTAGACAGGTCCATAACTGTATCGCCACCCCAACGTGTCGACCAAACCAGCTTTTCAACTTCTTCCTCAATGGATGAGGTCACAGAGGAGTTACCAATGTTGGCGTTTACCTTCACAAGAAAGTTACGGCCAATGATCATAGGCTCAGATTCTGGGTGATTGATGTTTGAAGGGATAATGGCACGACCCTCGGCGACTTCTTTTCGCACGAATTCAGCGCTGATTTCGTCGGGAAGATTGGCACCAAAGCTTTGCCCTGGGTGCTGCTGATTCAGAACCTGATCGCGGTATTTTGCACGGCCCATATTTTCGCGTAATGCAATGTATTCCATCTCAGGTGTGATGAGGCCTTTTCGTGCGTAATGGAGCTGAGTAACACATTGGCCATCTTTCGCACGACGGATGCGTGGCAGATTGCCATATCGAAGCTCATCGAGCGTTTCATCTTCCAATCTCTGCTTGGTGTACACAGAGCTGACATCATCGAGTACTTCTGTATCGCTGCGCTCTTCTATCCACTCCTCTCTCAGCTTAGGTAAACCGTTGTAGAGGTCTATTGTATGAGTAGGGTCGGTATAGACGCCTGAAGTATCATAGACGCGTACTGGCTCATTTGGCTCGAAAATTGGAGAGTCTTTGGTACCCCCAATTAAGCTATCTGCGAGAGATATTTCGCGCATCGGGACACGAATATCGGGGCGTGAACCCTCTACATATACTTTGTGCGAATTTGGGTACGGTTGTACCGAAAGAGAATCAATGAACTGTTTTGCTTCCAGTCTCGCTTGCTTGCGACTCGACATAGCATTTTTCCTTGCTTTGTTATTCTAGATAAAAAGATTTTGGATAAAAATGCTTGGCGGATAGATGCGACAAGAGGAGTCAAAATACAGGTAATGCGATTAGAGTGTTAACTAATGATCACCGAAACAACTTCGACTATTTGATAGATGCACCCAGAGAGAATTCTGGTGTAGGTATCGTCTCTTGTTCCCTTCGCAGGTGTTAGCCTGATCAGGTTCAACGGATCCCGAATTAACGGTCTCAGCCTTATGGCACTCCGACAAGTAAAATCAGTATATAAAAACGGCCTGGTGAAACCAAGCCGAGTTGTCTATTTTTAGAACAATTTTATCAAGTATTAGCTTTTGATCAGAATTTGAAAGCCTACCCAAGCCGCCGATATGCTCAAGACAACATTGAGCAGTACATTTAGCCCCATCTTGAAAAATGCACCTTGCTGCATAAGAAGTACATTATCCATAGAAAAGGTTGAGAAGGTAGTCAGCGCGCCAAGGAAGCCCAGACCGATGATCTGACGCCACGGTTCGGTGGCCAACATTTCATTTTCAAATGCGGCAATCAACAAACCCATAATAAATGAGCCCACAACGTTGACCGTCAGCGTACCATAGGGAAAACCTCGCCCGAGCAATACCACACACAATTCTGAAACCAAGTATCGCGAGCATGCACCAAAGGCACCACCTAATGCGATAAACCCAAGTATAGAAAGTTGTCCCATGGTTCCTCCTGTCAATTTCTGCCGTATTGTATCTGGAATAAGGCTATTTTCGAATCAAAATCGCGACACATTATCTCAAATTAATTTTGAGATTTAAAAAGTTACAGGAGTCACTTTACCTCAATGTAACCCATTAATCCGGTTTTCATGTGTTCAATCACGTGGCAGTGATACATCCAGCGCCCTGGGTTATCGGCAACAAACGCCGCTTTGGCTCTGCCGTTTTTGCCTAGTAGTACGGTATCGGTATGGAACGGTTCAGCAATCTTTTTACCATCCATTTCTAGAACTGTGAATGTATGTCCATGAATATGAATCGGGTGGTGATATTGGGTAACGTTCTTCAAATCGAATATATAAGTTTTACCGTACTCGAGCGTCGCCAATGGAGCCGGGATGTTATCTTTACTCATGCCTTCCCACGCTCTCTTATTGGTTAACCAGAACTTGGGCATAGCTTTACCATCTTTACTTGTTGGAGTAACCGCTCCTTCCCACTCAAAAACAAAGTCAATTTCCTCAGCGTTAGCCAAATCAAGCTGCGGCACTGGATTCAATGGTAACTTGGGCAACGGCTGAGACTCAGGCAAAGAAGACTCAACAACTTCGAATTCACACAGAGGAAATGGGAAACGCCCCTTCATTTGACGAACATAGACACGCTCACCAGCTTGAGGAGTGATAAGACCTATATCAACCCTCATTCCTGGGCCAATTTTATGCTGAGATAGCTTATAGGGCGTTTTAATAGGGTTACCATCGATAGCGATGACCCATGCCTCTGCACCCTCCACTGCAATCGGATAAGTAATGGTATTGTCGACATTTGCTATTCGCAACCGAGTGGTCGCTCTGGCTTTGAGTTGATAAATCGGCTCATGCACACCGTTCACACTACTCCACTCCCCGGGAGTGCCCATTCGCGCACTCATACGCGGGATCATTAAGTCTTTCCACTGGCCTTGCTTGTCGAGGTGCCAATGCTTAAGCATCAATTCATGTTCCTCATCGAAGATAACGGGCTGGCGTTCTTCGACAATGATCAGCCCAACCAACCCCATTCCAAGCTGCTTAACGCTGTTCATGTGCGGGTGGTACCAGAATGTGCCGGCATCAGGTGGTGTAAATTCATAGCTGAAGGTCTCACCTGGCATGATAGGAGGCTGGCTAAGGAATGGGACGCCATCCATTTCAATCGGTATTCTGAGGCCATGCCAATGGATGGTAGTTGGCTCTGATAGCTTATTAGTGAATCTTATGATGACAGGCTCACCCTGACGACAGCGAATCGTAGGAGCTGGAATCTGCCCATTGAATCCAAGCACTTTGGTTTGATAACCAGGCACCAATTCTGCAGTAGCAGGCTCAGCCGTAATATCATAGACATAGCGGCCCTGAGGATCGGTTGAACGATTGACAGAGCAAGCGGGTAAAACACTGAGCGCCGAAATGGCGAGTGAGGATTGCAGGAAGCGACGACGAGAAATTTCCATATTCTGATAACTTTTAGTGATGCGTCCGAAAAATGTAACAAACTATTAGTAATAATTCTCAACAAGAGAGCAAGTTTTGGTAAAACCAGTGAATTGGGAGTGATAATTTGGAGTTGGCCTAAGAAATATCTCCTTCATTGCTACTCAGTCTAAGAAAATGCTGGCCTATGCTACTTAGGCAATTAGCTGGAATATAGGGACAAAGGTTCCGCTCTTGCAGCTGGGACTCGCAGTCGATATGAGGTGACCGTTCATATGCTTTGGAAAATAGAACCCCCTAATATGTGTTGCTTTGGTAATTAGGGAAATCAGTAAGCAGTGAAATGAAAAAGGCTCTAGTCTTTCGACTAGAGCCTTGAAGATGGCAGGGGTGGAGAGATTCGAACTCCCAACACGCGGATTTGGAATCCGCTGCTCTGCCAAT
>NZ_VTYQ01000012.1 GCF_013113835.1 Vibrio sp. RE88
AGCTCAGCTGGTTAGAGCACATCACTCATAATGATGGGGTCACAGGTTCGAATCCCGTCGTAGCCACCATTAATTTAGATTGCTAGCTCAGGCTAACAGTCCTGAAAATTAAGACGCGGAAGTGGCGGAATTGGTAGACGCACCAGATTTAGGTTCTGGCGCCGCAAGGTGTGAGAGTTCAAGTCTCTCCTTCCGCACCATATCTATTCTAGAAATAGAATTCTGAAACCCAGCTTTATGCTGGGTTTTCTTTTAACTGAACAAACCTTTTGTTTGTTAACTTAAACGCATCCCCCAGACATAAAAAATCCAGCCGAAGCTGGATTTTACTTAAAGTCATGACTTTCTAATATGCTGCGAAATTACTTTCTTAGCCTAGAAGCCCCAACGCTGAGTTGGGCGCCTGCTTTGCTTGAGCAAGAACAGAGCTAGATGCTTGAGACAAGATCTGAGCTTTTGTTAATGCGGTAGTTTCTTTGGCGAAATCAGTATCTTTGATTCGGCTCTTAGAAGCATTCACGTTTTCGTTAATGTTATCTAAGTTGTTGATCGCATGGCTGAATCGATTCTGGAAAGCACCAAGTTCTGCACGGTGGCTATCCACGAATTTCAACGCTGAATCGACAATAGCAACCGCTTCCTGAGAACCGGCAACCGTAGTAACGTCGATGGTATCAACCGTTACCGCTTGGGCTGGGCCCATGCTCAATTCACCGGCTAATGCACCACCAAATGTCACATCACCAACAACACGGTTGTTGTCAGCAAAGACTTGTAAGTTACCATCTTCACCAACCGATGCTTTTACCATATCAGTCTGACCATTGATGTACGTAGCCAGCTCTTCAATATCGTCACCTTCTTTCGCATTTACTGTGATGTTTTGTTGTTCACCAAAAACATCCGTCAGTGCGATAGTCAGATCATTAGCACCCGCTTGCACACCCCAGTCTTTGTCCTTGGCATTGGCTGCAACATAGCTGTTACCACCCATCATGCTGTTGTCGCTACGCATGTTGTTTAGTGTCAGCATCACTGCTTCACCATTGTCAGCACCAATCTGGAATGACTTAGTTGCGAATGTACCGTTCAGTAGCTTGTTACCACCGAATGAAGTCGTTTCGGCAATACGGTTCAGCTCATCGTTCAGTGCAGTGATCTCTTCCTGAATCGCAACACGTTCAGACTTAGAGTTTGAGCCGTTTGCAGATTGTAGTGACAAATCACGCATACGTTGCAGAATATTAGTCGTTTCGTTCATAGCGCCTTCAGCTGTCTGCGCCATGGAAATACCATCATTCGCGTTACGTACAGCAACGTCTAGACCTCGGCTTTGTACATTCAAACGGTTAGAGATCTGCAAGCCTGCTGCATCATCTTTAGCACTATTGATTTTAAAACCAGAAGATAAACGTTCCATTGAGGATTGCTGTGCATTAGATGCGCTATTTAGGTAGCGCTGCGCAGTCATTGCCGCAACATTGGTGTTTACATTAACCGCCATAGTGGTTACTCCTATTGATTTTCCGTAGATCGGAAGTTTCGAAAGGTTTCCGACGTCTCGGTAAACCAAGTTCTCTCAAAGTAACCTTATTAGCGACGATAAAATGATTATCTTTAGAGCAATTTTCAAAATTCCTACGAAAACTAGGGAGAAGAATAAATATGTTGATCAAATCAGCAGATATGAAATCTATTGCTAAAGTTTTTGCTAAAACAGCCGGGGGGAGTAGTGAGAAGACAAAGGGTATTTGTCTAAGAATAGCAGAGGTGAGCTGGCCTGAATGACAGGCAAAAGAAAAGCCCCTTTTCCTTTGAGAGAACCGGGGCTAGTGTGGTAGCCATTGTGGAGATCGAGAGAAATGATCACAGCCTGGCTGCCGTGTGCATAAGTCACTTGGTTAATTAGAGCAGGTGTGAGAGAGAACTCTAATTACCTTATCACCTATGCTTGCCGAAACATCTTCGCTAGCCCCACGTCTAGGTTAATGCTAGTGAAGATATTTACTGCTACTGCAATAATGACATTGCAGAATTTGGCAACTGTTTTGCTTGGGCTAGAATCGAAGTACCAGCCTGTTGCAGAATTTGTGCTTTGGTCATCGCGGTCGTTTCTTTCGCGAAATCGGTATCGCGGATTCGACTGTTTGATGCCTCTACGTTTTCTTGGATGTTGGCCAAGTTATTAATACTGTGGCTCAATCGGTTTTGCTTCGCACCTAAGTCTGCACGTTGAGAATCAACGTATCGCAGAGCTGCATCGACAATACCAACCGCATTTTGTGCGCCACCAACGGTATTTACATCAATGTTTTGAACGGTTGTGTTCAAACCCGGACCACCATTGAGACCCAGCTCCGTAGCAAGACCACCCGAAATATTCAGGTTACCTTCCAGGTTCGGCTCTGCGGCAAAAATCTGCAGCTTGCCTTCTTCATCCACAGACGCTTTCAACTTATCGGTCTGACCATTGATGTACGTCGCCAGCTCCTCGATGTCATCGCCATCTTTCGCAATGATATCCAACGTCACAGCCTCACCATCTTTAGTCGTGAACTCAAACTTGAGATCTTTGGCTGTAGGAGGTACTCCCCAGTCTTTGGTTTTAGGTTGCTCAGCAATAAAGGACTGGCCTCCCATACGGAAATCATCCGCACGAATACTGGTTAAGCCCATGATGATTGCTTCACCTGAACTCGCACCTATCTGGAACGACGCTTCTCCAAATGAGCCGTTAAGAAGTTTACGACCACCAAAAGATGTCGTTTCCGCAATACGGTTTAACTCATCTTGCAGCGCTTCAACTTCTTCGTTCAAAGCCTGACGCTCAGACGCAGAGTTTGTCCCGTTTGCTGATTGCAGTGACAAGTCACGCATACGCTGTAGGATGGAGGTCGATTCGTTCATCGCGCCTTCCGCTGTCTGGGCAATGGAAATACCATCATTAGCATTTCGCATGGCAACATCCAGACCACGTGACTGTGCTGTCAAGCGGTTAGAGATCTGAAGACCCGCAGCATCGTCTTTTGCACTGTTGATTTTCTGACCTGAAGACAATCTTTCCATCGAGGTGTTTAAATCACCTGTGGCCTTATTCAGGTAACGCTGGGCAGTCATTGCCGACACGTTAGTATTTACAGTAATGGTCATAGTTTGCTCTCCTAATGAGTTCGCAAGTGCTTTGCGAAGCGGCCAGCTTAATCTCAGTTGGAAGCACTGACCGTAAATGACTTGCTAAGCAGGAAACGCCTGCTTAAAACCTGTTCGTTAAACTCTTGGTTTTATCAATACAAGTAGTGTGCCAACTTTAGAAAACGAATAATAAAATAATTTTATATATATTTTTCATGCACTTAATGAGATTGGAACTTTAAAGCACTCATGCTCATTTTATCGCCACACCGTAGCGGCAATGACCTTGCCGCCTATTTGCCACTTGGTTGCCATTACCATACAGGCGATGTTTCTGACCAAGAGGCAATACCTGACTTCGCACATACGGCTTAGCACGTATGGCATTGAAGTTAGATGTAATTAAACAATGTTAAATCTTTCGTTTTACCAAATGCCTGTTGAGAGGCTTGAAGCGCCCGCGAGTTTTCATTGAACTCTATAATGGCATCGGCATAGTCGAGGTCTTCAAAGTTACTCTTGGACTTTGCCAAGGTCATTTTGAAATCATCGTGTTGTTCTTCTTGGATATCCAATGTACTCAGGCGAGCACCGACATCCGTTCTTGCCTTATTCAGATGAATAAATGCCGCATGGAACTCTTGAGTAATCTGATGCAACTCGGCGGTATTTGACGTATCCGATACGGAGCCTTCCGCTAATTTCATCGCCTGCTTAAACGTATCAAAGATACTGTACGTTTTGCGCGGCTCTAAGGTGATCGCATCACCTTTAGTAATTTGGCCTTTGACCTGAATCGTGACATCTTCAAACTTAATCCCAATCGCAGGGTCAAAATTGTCTGCTTTCACTACCGCACCATCACGTTCAAGCTGATAGCCATAATTTCCATCAGGCATGTCAACAAACGTGACTTTGTACGTCGACTGGTCATCCGGATTGGTGTTTATCGCTCGCTCAAGCAGCAACTCAGAGACCCCTTTGAGATCATATTGAGGCTCAAAGTCTCCATAAGGGTTGTCGATTTCCATAAACAGTTTGCTGCCCGGATCGTTGATTGGCATTTCCAAACTGTTTGAAATCTTCATCTTGCGCTGGTAGTCATCGCCTGCATAAACCACGTCACCATCTTTATCACGGAAAAACGGCTGGTTTTTCGGCTTAGTTCCCGCAAAGATATAGTTACCTGATTCATCCTGCACATTGGAGAGATTGAGGAAATTATTCGAAATTTCCAGCAATTCACGGCGCTTCGCGATTCGGTCTTCAGGTGATAACGAGCCATTGATCATTTCCATGACCGTACGCTTAGCTTCATCGGCATACTGTTCCGCATTGGAAATAATCACTTCGTGATGCTCTAGGCGATTTCGGCTTAGTACAATCGCATCGGTAAACTGGCGTAATTGCTCTTTCTGTTGACCGATGTTTTGGATGTAATGCGTCGCTAGCGGATCATCACTGGCACGCATTAACTTCTTACCCGAAGCTAACTGAGCCTGATTGTGGTGAACTTTGGCTTCCTGACGGCGTAAGTCATTCTGTACCGATTGATAGTTATGGAAGCTGGAAATACGATTCATCATTTATCTGCCCCCCTATCTCAACGCCAATATAGTGTTAAAGGTATCGTTCGCCGCTTGCATAATGCGCGATGATGCCATGTAAGCCTGCTGAAACTTCATCATGTTGGCGGCTTCTTCATCGAGGTTCACCCCGGAGATAGAAGCAACCCTTTCTTGCGCGGCTTCTTTTTCCAGACGTGACACGTCGGTTAAGCGAGACGCCGTAGACATTTGCAGGCCTACATCAGTATTCAGGTTATGGTAGATATCCAATACCGTTGATTCACCATCATTGAGGTGTTTGTTGGTCTGGATATTCTGCATTTTCAGTAAGTTGCCGTTATCACCTTCGGATGGGACAAGGTTTGCCGTGAACTTGTCATTGGCAATTGCACCCGCAGACAACTCAAACGTGGTGCCCTGTACGGTCACAGGCCCGGTTGGCGGGTAAGCCTGAGGTTGAAGTAGAATCTTGCCCTTGGTGTCTGTGACGGCAAACTGCTTACCATCCGGTGAGATGATCACTTCGAATTCGCGTAAGTCGCCGGCAGTATCAATAGAGAAAGTGGCGCTCCCTTGGGCAAACGTCGTCGAGGCTTCGTAACTCTGAGCGGCAATCGCTGAAGGGTCATTGGTTGCCATCTTCATCTGCGCCGCACCGTTTCGTGTCGGTCTGATCAACACTCGTTCGCCTGCCTGTAGGCCGTTGTTGATATCAATACGAATGCCATCGAGTGATATTGAGTTTCCAACCACAGGAACAATCGACATATCGCCATTGGGGCGAGTGATATAGTAATCACCACCGTTAAATTGAAGTGAGTACTGACCGCCAACTAATTTATTGGTGTCTTCGATATACACTTCTAGATCGGCAGTAGAGTTGGAGGATGTCACCACACGGGATTTGGCCACTACTTCAGAGTTCACATCAGTAAAGACTAACCCACCGATATTCCCCCTGAGATCCAAACCTTGAGATTGAAGTGCATTGACATCATAAGAGAACGCGGTCGCCATCTTACCTAATTCGTCCATCAGGTAAGGGATCTTCTCGTCACGCATCGTCAGCATCGCACCGAGTTTGCCATCAATGTCTTTAGTGGTGATGGCTTTGATGCCTTTACCTTCGATCATTGCCAAACGACGCTGGTGCACGTCAGGGTAGCCATCAATCATTTTCAACTGGCTAGCCTCTGTACCTGAAACTAAGGTGTGTCCGTTACCAATATGAACGTTAAAGCCTTCAGCGTTTTTACGCGGCGTTACCGTCACCTTAGTGTACTCAGACAATTCTGCTATCAGCTTTTCATGCTGATCCATTAAGTCATTGTGCGGGCCAGGTGTACGCATCATCAAGCGATGTAAATCCCTGATTTCAAGAGCAAGCTGGTTTACTCGCTCAATGCCGAGATCGAGCTTTTTGTTTGTGACGTCAGACTGTCTACGTACAGTTTCGTGGAAGTCATTGAGGTTTTGCGTGATCAGATCCGCTTTCTCCAGCACCACTTTTCGTGCGCCAACATCATTAGGGCTATCAGCCAACGACTTGACCGCATCAAACCATTCATTAAGGTTTTCAGGAATTTTTTTCGACGCGACGGATGACAGCATGTTGGATAACATTTCCAAGTTAGCCTCATCATCGACCTTGTGTGCGTAGTTAGTCGTTGAGATGTTCATCTCATTGACGGCAAACTGATCCCAAGAGCGGCGAACTTTTTCCACATGCACGCCCATACCATAGGTTTCCCCGCCGTATTGGCGTGGCATATTCGCACCTTGGATCACCGACTGACGGCTATAACCCTCTGTATTTACGTTAGAGATGTTATGACCCGTGGTGTTAAGTTGTCTCTGAGCCGTCAGTACGCTTTGCGAACCAAGATTCAGAAGATCAGACGCCATATAGCCCCCAGGAAACCCAATAAAATCAGTAGAACTGAATAACTTAGTTAACTATTTGCAATATATGTGCCAAATGCGGGATGCGGGATGCGGGATGCGGGATGCGGGATTATTTTGCTTTTCTGAAGAGCATTCCTGCCAATATTTTTTGCGGCAAGACAAAGTTGTAGTCAGCACTCTCAGTAAAACAGCCGTGCTTAAAAGCAAACTCACCCAAAGGTGAGTCTGTTTACATCTGATCGATTTGCGCTTTAACTCTCAGTACTTTGTTAGCGTACTGCGGGTCTGTCGCATAACCAGCCTGATGAATACCATGAATAAACTGCTCATTGTTGCCTTGATGGCGAAGTGCCATGGTGTAGCGAGGGTTATCATTCAAGAAGCGCACATAATCATTAAAGCTTTCTTCAAAGTTAGAGTACGAGCGGAATGCCGCTTTTTCTTTTACCGGAACACCTTGATGGTATTCTAGGGTCTGTGTCGCGACCTTATCTCCACCCCAGCTCTTATCAGCTTTGATGTTAAACAAGTTGTTGCTGCTACCTCGGCCATTACTGACCACTTTTTGCCCCCAACCCGTTTCCAACGCGGCCTGAGCCAATAGCAATGAAGAGTCCACACCCAATGCTCGTGCTGCTTTTTCAGCATACGGTTTCATGGATGTCACGAAAGACTCTGGAGACTCGAATGAAGTGGGTGTTGAAGCAGCCGCAGTAACAGGAGCAAGTTCTGCATTCTCTCGGCGAGACTGGCGGACATTATCAATTTTGTTCATCAAAGCTTCGAAGTCGGCTTCGCGACTGGCAGCATTAGTGTTTTCCACTGACCCAGAAGTAAGCTGAGCTACGATCATATCAGCCAGTCCAAGAGAGCCTGAGGAGCTAAGTTCACTCGCCATTTGCTCATCCATCATCTGGCGGTAGAACTGCTGATTTTGACTGTCCATCAACCCTGATTCAAACGTTGAGTTGGCGTCACGCATCGATTTAAACAGCATGGAAGTAAAGATAGATTCAAACTGTTTGGCTGCCGCAGTCAGCGCTTCCTTTTCACTGTTTTCATCCCCATCTACCGCTTTCTGACGTAGTTTGTCGAGATTAGCGATATCGTGGATGAAGCCGATGTCTTTTCCATTGTTAATCATAACGCCTCTCCTTAGATTACGATCAACTGACCTTCAATCGCACCCGCCTGTTTGAGCGCTTGGAGGATAGCCATCAGATCTGACGGTGCAGCACCGACTTCGTTCACGGCACGGACCAAATCATCTAAGGTCAGGCCTGGTTCGAACTTGAACATCTTGCCTTGCTCTTCAGTAACTTCAATATCTGTATCGGGTGTCACTACCGTTTCACCGCCACCAAATGCGTTTGGCTGACTGACATTGAGGTTTTCCTTGATTGCGACTGTCATGCCGCCATGGGT
Source organism: Vibrio sp. RE88 (assembly GCF_013113835.1). Taxonomy (GTDB): domain Bacteria; phylum Pseudomonadota; class Gammaproteobacteria; order Enterobacterales; family Vibrionaceae; genus Vibrio. The sequence continues at coordinate 8,031 of NZ_VTYQ01000012.1, forward strand.
GACCGCAGCCGGTTTAAGACGCACGTGTTTGCCAACCACAATCGTACCAGTACGAGAGTTAACAATAATTTTCGCTGAACCCTCAGCCGGATTAAACTCAAGGTTTTCAATAGCAGAAAGGAAGGAAACACGTTGGGAGATATCGCGTGGCGCACGGACTTTAACGGAAGTAGCATCAATGGCTTGGGCCATTTGTGGGCCAAGGAAATTGTTCACTGCATCAGCCATACGCTGCGCTGTTGTAAAATCAGATTCGAGTAGGTTAAAGGTAATGTAGTCCCCGCGACCAAATGGTGTCGGGATCTCACGCTCGACAATCGCACCATTAGAAATCATACCGGCTGTTGGGTTGTTACCGACGATTTTAGACCCGTCCGCCCCGGTCGCACTAAACCCACTCACGACTAGGTTGCCTTGTGCAACGGCATAAATTTGCCCATCGAGACCTTTCAACATCGTCTGCATCAAGGTGCCACCACGTAAGCTTTTCGCTGAACCGATAGAGGAGACAGTGACGTCGATGGTCTGGCCCTGCTTAGAAAAAGCCGCCAAGTCAGCCGTGACAATGACAGCCGCGACGTTCTTTGATTTCGGTTTAGTACCGGGTGGAAGCTGAATGCCGAAGTTTTCGAGCATGGCGTTAAAGCTTTGATCTGTAAAAGGAGTTGATTCACCAGTACCCGGTAAACCCGTGACCAATCCGTAACCTACTAATTGGTTGCTTCGCACACCTGCCACTTGTGACACATCTTTGATACGTGCGGCATAAGCCGGTGTGGATGCAATGATCAAACTCGTCAATAACAGAATCAGCTTCTTCATCGGGATACCTTTCTTAAATACTCTGTGCCAAAACTTCGACTTCAGATGGCTTTATAAAGCAACATTAAAAAATCGTGCCAAGAATCCCGGCTCTTGCATATCTTGTTGAGTGCCTGTACCTGAGTAACGAATTCTTGCGTTAGAGATACGGTTTGACGCAATTGTATTCTCATAAGAGATGTCATCTGGACGAATTGTGCCGCTTAAGCGGATGTACTCATCCCCCGTATTGAGCGTCAACCATTTCTCACCACGAATCACAAGATTGCCGTTAGCCAGTACTTCAACCACTTCAACAGTAATCGAGCCAGAAATACTGTTACTCTGGTTGGCCGCAGCACTGCCACTGAACTTGTTATCGTTACTTAAATTATAAGAGAAATTGTAATCGCCAATGTTAAGTTGCTGGCCACCGACTTCAAGAGGATCCATTGATGCATCGTTGTTTTTCGATAGATCCGCATCTGAGCTCTTGGCTGCCTTAGTATTTTCATCCAAGGTCACGGTGATGATGTCACCTACACCACGCGGTTTAGAATCATCATAAAGGCTGCTTGCCTGAACTGTATTGAACAGAGATCCTGTTTCAGCCGCATAATGCTCAGGTTGATGCTTAGGGTGAATAGGTGCCCATGCAGGATCACCCGCTACCGGATCGGATCTGCCACGAAGCGTATCAACGATACCTGAGCTTTCGTCTTGAGACTTATCCCCTTCAACAGCATCCACCGTTGTCGTACCCTGAATAACATCGGATGTTTCAACTGGCGCTTCAAGCATCGAACAGCCCGATAACAGCGCAATAGCCAAAATGGTCAGTAAGCGATTCATTAGCAATTCCTCAATCTTTCAGGCTTATAGCTGCTGGTTAACGAAGCTCATCATCTTGTCGACGGCAGAAATGACTTTGGAATTCATTTCGTATACACGCTGCGCTTCGATCATGTTGACTAGCTCTTCCGTCACATTCACGTTGGAGGTTTCCAACATGGATTGACGAATGTCACCAAAGCCATCAAAGCCTGGGACACCTTCTTGAGGATCACCACTAGCACCTGTTGGTAAGTACAAGTTCTGCCCGATAGGCTCAAGACCACCTGGGTTAACAAAATCCACGGTCGCAATTTGCCCTACGACCTGATTATCTTGCTGCCCACGAACACGTACTGACACTTCACCGTCGGTACCAATCGTAATGCTGATTGCATCTTGTGGAATCGCGATTTCTGGTTCCAATGGATAACCGGCACCTGAAGTCACCACGACACCTTCATCGTTAACAGTAAACTGACCGTTACGGCTATAACCGATGTTGCCGTCTGGCATTAGGATCTGGAAGAAACCATCCCCTTCGATCATCATGTCGAGGCTGTTATTGGTCGTTTGAGTGTTACCCTGAGTATGGACCTTTTGGGTTGCGACTACTTTAGAACCCGCGCCCAACATTAAACCACTTGGTAGCTCGGTATTTTGTGAAGACTGGCCACCCGGTTGGTTGATGTTCTGATAAAACAGATCTTCAAATACCGCACGGCTCTTTTTATAACCAACCGTTGACGCGTTCGCCAGGTTATTTGAAATCGTAGAAATATTGGTTTGTTGGGCATCCAAACCCGTTTTACTTACCCATAATGCTGGATGCATATCTCTCTCCTAATAATCTGGTTAGCTCATACGAAGCAGAGAGTCAGACGCTTTGTCCATGTCTTCTGCCGTGCTCATCATCTTGACCTGCATCTCAAACTGACGCTGAAGGTCAATCAGATTGGTCATTTCGCCAATTGCATTGACGTTACTGCCTTCCAGCGCACCGGTGAGCAGTTTGACGCCGGCATCCATTTCGTATGCGGCATTAGGATCTTTAGAACGGAATAACCCGTTAACATCTTTGTACAGTGATTGATTATTGGTGCTGGTAAGCTTGATTCGATCGACGATTTCAATCGCGTCTGCTGGCGCGCCCTGAGGAACGACAGAAATCGTACCGTCAGTGCCAACTTCAATTTTGCTGACTGGGATAGGTATCGTAATTGGCGCCCCAGTCTCACCTAAGACCAAGTTGCCGTTACCCGTGGTAAGCATGCCATTGACATCAACTTTCATATTACCGTTACGTGTCAGGCCTTCTTTACCTGTCACATCAAGAACAGAGATCCAACCTTGATCTTGAATAGTGACGTCTAAGTCCCGCCCAGTGGTAATCACACTACCCTGTTGGAAATTATGGCCCGGACGCTCTGTCATGCTGAATACACGGCTTGGCATACCATCACCGTACGCTTGCATAGAGCGGGCTTGCGCCAAATCAGCACGGAAGCCCGTGGTACTGACGTTTGCTAGGTTGTTCGCTCTAAGCTGCATAGCCTGCATATTCTGCTTTGCGCCACTCATAGCGAGAAACAGTGCACGATCCATAATTTGCTCCAATAATCACAATTCAGATCAATTAAAGCAAATTGTATGCCAGTTTTATATATCTATAATTATCAATGATTTAATGAAAGATTGTTCATCAGAAAAAGGAATAGATGAAGAGAGTTGCCATAGGTGGCAATAATAGCAAGCTGGTTGTTGCCACCAGCCTGCTATTCAGATGATTGCGGAATGTCTTTAAACTCTCAGAACCGTGATTAACGAATCTGCAGGATGTTCTGTTGAGTTTGGTTGTGCACTTCTAGAGAACGTGAGTTCGCTTGGAAGTTACGCTGAGCAGAGATAAGATCCACCAGCTCCTGTGTCATATCGATGTTGGCTTGTTCAAGCACACCACTCGAAATCGTACCAAAAGAGCCCTTGTTTGACTCACCCCAAATCTTACTGCCAGAGAACTGAGTGGAATCCCACTGAGTACCACCTTTCTTATCCAGACCTTGCTCATTAGGTACTCGGACTAATGCAACTCGACCTAGGATAATGTTCTCACCATTCGAATAAGTACCAAGCACGCTACCGTTCTCATCGAAATCAACTTTAGTCAAGAAGCCAGTCGTTGCACCGTCTTCGTCAAACTTGGTTAATTCAAATGGAGCGGCAAACTGTGTCGCATCCTGTAGGCCAAATGATAGCGCTTGGTTGATATCCGCACCATTCAGCTCTACTGGGTTTGCACCTGTACCAAGCGGCTCAGAGACAATGTTCTGACCGTTGTTAAGGCTTGCTAACGTACCATCATTATTGAATCGCATAGTGTGACCAACATGACCCGTAGGTGCCGTAGCATCACCACCAACTATGTTGATTGGCTTCTCACCAGCGCTATCAGTAACAGTGTAATACGTCTGCCAAGTATTGGCTTGATTCTGATCTTTCAAATAGTAAGTCGTCAACTTGTACGACTGACCCATAGAGTCATAGATAGTCGAAGATGTTGAGCGGTTGTAGGTTTCCGGATCGGAATAATCAAACAATGCCGGGTCTTTCAACTCCCCACCAGCAGGCAGGTTAACACCTACATCAATATTCGAAGTCTGTTTAGGTTTACCAAACTCTTTCGGGATATTAATTGGTGAAGGCTCGTAAGACAGTACATCGCCCGTGTCTTTGTTGACCTGATAACCTAACAGGAACTCATCATTCGCTGTTGTCATGTAGTTATCTTTGTTCAGGTGAAACGCACCATTACGTGTCAACTCATTAGTCGTCGGTGCTAGGCGGTCTTTAGCAACAGCAAAGAAGCCAGTACCAGAGACACGCAAATCCATTGGGTTGTTGGTATAAATACTTGAACCTTCATGGAATTGCTGAGCAACCTTAGCGGCTTGTACACCCTGACCAGGCGTGGTCTTAGCGTGGGTGAACAGTGAATTAGAGTAAACATCACCAAACTCGGCACGGGACTCTTTAAAGCCATATGTGTTCGCGTTCGCAATGTTGTTACTGGTTGTGTTCAGATCTAACTGAGCTGCGGACAAGCCGCTTAATGCAACATAAGACATTCCAAATCTCCTATCTAGCTAGCATATCAACTTTATAAAGAGTTACGCTTTGCCAACTTCTAGTACTTCAGCAAGTCGAACTGGCGACTCAAAGCCAGCCAGATTGAGTAGTACGTTACCATCACCTTTACCAAGCAGAACGCTATTGACATTAGCGTAAGTCGAAACTTCAAAGTCTTTCGCCTGCCCGTCCAGCAAACCCGATGCTTTCACATTGTATTTGCCAGCCGGCAATGGATTACCGTTTTGATCTTTACCATCCCACTCGACGCGGTTATCACCTGCAGGTTTAGAACCGACATCAAAGGTACGGATCAGCTGCCCCATTTGGTCTTCTACTCGCACCATCAGGTTATCAACAGATTGAGGTAGTTTGACCATAGCAGCCATGGAGCCATCATCAGCCTTCACCCCTGCTGCACCTGGGACTAATACGTCTCGGCCAACAAGTGACGATGCCTGAAGCGCTTGGTTAGAAGTCATCGACGCATTCAGTGTTTCAAACTGATTGTTCATTTTGCCGATGCCATCTACCGTCGCGAACGACGCCATCTGAGCAATCATCTGGTCATTGCTAACCGGCTTAAACGGGTCTTGCTGAGCAAGCTGCTTGGTGAGCAACGATAAGAAGTCTTCTTGTTTAAGATCCTGCTTACCCGTTGTTTCATCAGGCTTATTCTTGTCCTGAAGCTGTTTAAGCTGGTCAACATAGGACAAGCCACTCTGACCAACATTATTATTAATGCCCCCGGCCATATGTTACCTCCTATCCCTATTGACCCATCTGCAGCGTACGCAGCAGCATTTGTTTGCTTGCATCTGCTACTTGCACATTCGTTTGGTATGAACGAGAAGCAGAAATCATATTGGCCATTTCTTCCATCACATTGACGTTTGGCTTGTAGATATAGCCATCGTCATTTGCGAGTGGGTGATCTGGGTTGTACTCCGCATCAAGCGGTTTATCGCTTTCAACTATCCCTAACACTTGTACTGGCACCGTATGGTCTCGACCGTACTTTGCCTTACTTAACTCAGCACCGAACACAGCGTGGCGCGCTTTGTAGGTGTCTTTTGCAGAGCTAGAGACACTGTCAGCATTTGCCAAGTTGCTAGAGGTGGTGTTTAGACGAACAGATTCAGCACTCATGGCAGAACCAGTTACATTGAATACATTAAATAAGCTCATCTAATTATTCCCCTTTGATTGCTTTCGTTAAGTTCTTGAACTTACTTCCTAAGAAGTCGAGTGATGCTTGGTGTCTGATTTGATTCTGCATAAACAAGTTACGCTCTAAATCTACGTCTACCGTGTTGCCATCACCGGTGTCAGGTTGAGTCGGAAGTCGATAAAGCACTTCCCCTGTCACTTGTGTAGAGGCAGGAATATGCCGACCATCAGTACGGCTAAGCCCAATGCTTGCCTCTGATGTTGCCGCCTGCAATGCCTTTTGGAAGTCCATGCCTTTCGATTTGTAGCCAGGTGTGTTGGCTTGAGCAATGTTGGAGGAAATCACCTCAGCATTGCGCTCGCGTACACCCACCGTGTATTGGTGGATACCTAATGCGTTGTCGAAAGATATAGCCATGTTAACCTCTACATAAAGAACTGACCGTTACTACTGAATAACAAAGCAATTAGCGTACCAACTTTAATTAAACCGTAATTTCTTTGTTATAAGCTCATCAGCAATTACCACGCCAAAGTGTGAAATTGTGGAGCAATGGAATGTCACTGTAAGTATAGAGAAATAATCCCGATACGAAAAAGCCCAGCGAGTCGCTGGGCTTGAGTTAAATGTATTCGGCTTATTTAAGTTTATAAATAATACCCGGGTTACAACGAACCATCTCAAAACGGTCAGTTAACCCAGTTAAAGACTCAGACGCCCCAAGTAGTAGATATCCACCTGGATTTAAACTGTTAGCCATCTGATTTAAAACCTGTGATTTCATGTCTGGAGAGAAATAAATCAATACGTTGCGACAGAAAATGATGTCGAACTTACCGAGCAAGGCGTAGCTGTCCATCAGGTTTTGAGGGCGGAAATTAACCAAGCGCTTAACATTGTCTTTGACTTTCATTCGGCCATCACCAGCATCTTCAAAGAAATTGCGGCGACGCTCAGGAGACAGACCTCGCCCTAAGGCAAGATTATCGTAAACACCTGCACGACACATATCCAACATACTCGCAGAGATATCCGTTGCCGTAACGGAGACGTTTGGCAACATCCCTGGCTTACGTTGCTGGGTTTCGAGAATGGTCATCGCCATAGAATACGGCTCCTGACCAGAAGAGCTTGCCGCTGACCAAATTTTTATTGGTCGTTTGTTTGCCGCCGCTTCCGGCAACAGCTTATTAGCAAGGACTTCAAACGGGTAAGTATCACGAAACCACAGTGTTTCGTTGGTTGTCATAGCATCAACAGCGGCAACGCGTAACTCTCGGTTACGGCCAGTGACAACATCTCGTAGCAGATCGGACAAAGAGCTGAGCTTAAACTTTGTCACAAGAGGACTTAATCGACTCCTCACTAAGTACTGTTTACTGTCACCCAGTACGATGCCACATTGAGATTCTAAGAAACGGCTGAAATCACGATACTCTTGATCGCTTATAGTTATCGCTGTCATTTACTTCTCTTTATTCAGTAAGCGCAGTCTTCACTGCATTACCAAGTTCATCAGGGTTGAATTTCGCAATGAAGGAGTTAGCTCCCACACGTTCAACCATCGCTTGGTTAAATACACCACTGAGTGATGAATGGAGAATAACATACAAATTTTTCAGATCTGGATGACGACGGATTTCCGCTGTCAGTGTGTAACCGTCCATTTCTGGCATTTCAATATCTGAAATGACTAAGGAAATTTGGTCGTAGATACTGCCCTCTGCTGCCATTTCGACCAGCTTGTCGTACGCTTCTTTGCCGTCCTTAACCGAAACAACTTCAAAACCGATAGAAGTGATCGCTCTTTCCACCTGCTTACGGGCAACAGTGGAGTCATCGGCAATCAGTATACGACGTACCACTTCTTTTTCCGTCTGCACCTGAGCAATTTCTTCACCAATGGTTGAATCCATGGTTTCATCAACTGGTGCAATTTCTGCAAGGATTTTTTCAACATCGAGGATTTCGACAAGTTCATTATCGATATTGGTGACCGCAGTCAGGTAGTTGGCTTTACCCGAACCATCTGGCGGAGGCAGAATCGCTTCCCAGTGCATGTTGATAATACGTTCTACGGACGTCACTAGGAAAGCCTGAATCGTACGGTTAAACTCAGCGATCACAACAAAGGCTTTTTCAACATCCGTAGTCGGACGACCACCAATCGCTAAACTCAAGTCAATCACCGAAACTGTATGGCCGCGAATGTGCGCCACCCCTTTAACAAGAGGATGCAAGTTTGGCATTGAAGTAAGCTTAGGACACTGAAGAACTTCTTTTACCTTAAATACGTTGATACCGTAACGCTGTCGCCCCATCAGGCGAAATGTTAGGAGTTCTAATCGGTTTTGACCGACGAGTTGCGTACGCTGATTCACCGAATCAAGAATACCCGTCATAAGCTCATCTCCATCTCAAACTTTCATGGTATAAAATGATAGTCTACTAAAAGCTATGAAAAATCAGAGAAACAGAATGACACACCATAAATCACATTTATGCTCAGTTTCCATAACTAATTGTAGAGCTTTCTATAAAAACTTTTATAAGTCTATCGTCTTTTTATGCTTTTTCTTTAGTTTTTCAGCAACATCAGCCACGTCTGAGCAAATTATCAGTATTCAGCAAGCGGCAGAAGAGTACGTTTTATCGACCGTCGAATGGCCCACTGGCGGTACGTTAGACGCAAGAGCGGCAAATATTGACAGCCGTGTCTTTGCCACCGATTGCCCAAGCCCTTTAGACACGTCTTCCTCCTCTACAAACCCTAACGCCAGTAACATCACTGTGTTAGTAGAGTGTAGCGAAGATAACTGGAAATTATATGTTCCCGTCAGACTGACTCGTTCTGGCCCTCAAGTTACGCTCGTTGGCCCGCTTAGCCGAGGTCAAGTTATCTCACGACAAGATGTCACTATTAATATGGTAGACTTGCAACGCTTCAGGCGGCAAGGCTTTTCCAACATTGATGCCGTAATTGGGGCAAAAACAAAGAAAAATCTGCGCGCTGGCGAAGTCATTGAAAGCAATGATATATGCGTAGTTTGCCGCAATGAAACGGTCACAATCAAAGCCGTAAAGTCTGGTATGACCATCACAACCAAGGGCACAGCACTCACAGATGGGTCACATGGTGAACAGATAAGAGTGAAAAATACAAAATCCAACCGTATAATTGAAGGGAGAGTCACAGGGATCTCGGAAGTAACGGTTATTTTCTGATCAATTCAAAAAAAGCCTAAAGTAATCCCTACTCTAGTCGATATTGACAACATAAGATTCTAAACACGAAAGGCTCACACATATGGCAGGCATTGATAACATACGCTCTGGGCAGACGGTTACAACGTCGACGAGAAGCACAGCGCGTAATGAAAATAGCCCTTCTGCAACTGATTCAGCAAAGAAGTCAGAAGTTGCACAAGACTCTGTATCCTTAAGTCAACAAGGTAAGGCAGTCGGTGAAATGCATACCCAACTTGCTAGCCAGCCAAGCTTTGACCAAGCAAAAGTTGCCGCGATCAAAGAAGCTATTGCGAATGGCTCTTACAGCGTTGACCCACAAAAGCTGGCCGATAATATGATCAAGTTCGAAAAAGAACTTGGTGGTTTCGAATAACGAGTTTCTGTCATGGCAGCCCTAAGCAGTTTAGTTGAGTTCCAACTTAAAAGCGCAACCGATCTTTCATTACTGTTAGAGAAAGAGAAAGCTGCGATCGCCACCAGGGTCGCTAAAGACATCGAACAGCTTGCCAAAGAAAAACTCACTTTAGTTAACCAGCTTCAACAGACTGACCAACGCATTAGCCAACATCCCGATGTGGCGACTTTGACCAATGACCCAGAGTTGAGCCCTCTAGTCGACCAAATTCGCTCTATCGTCCATGATTGCCAACAGGCGAATGCAGTAAACGGTGAAGCTTTGCAACGCGCACAGTTGAGCTTCAATAAGCTGAATAACCTAATGCAGCAAACTCAGGGCAAACTGGGGATGACTTACACAGCAGAAGGTCAAACCAAAAATGTCACTACATTAGGCACCAACATCAAAGCCTAATCAGCAGGAACACAAAAAAGCGGCAATGATTGCCGCTTTTTTTGATCGAAGATTTAGAGAGAAATTTAGAAAAGAGTTTGTTGACGTTTTTCCGGAACGACTTGCACTTCACCGTAATCACGGAGCTTGTTCATCTTCTTGATGTCCAAGCGCAATTCAGTAACGTAACTGTCGCCCACTTTATAACTGCGTACCACTTCAGCACCACGAATGACACCATCGACAGCACCCGAGGTTAATTCAGTCCCTAGGCGTTGATCCTGTAGATCTGCTCGGCCGCTCACTCGCATACCATATACTTGCTCAGCCAGTTCTCGATAGGCATCAATCTTAGAGGCACGCATCGCTCGCACCTGACGCTCTTCATCTGTACGGCCTTTCTGCTCACTGATATTGGCATAGCCAACCGCAGTTAACCAATCATCCGGGCGCATATTCTGCAAAGGTTGGCAGCCAACCATAATCAACGCAACCGCCAGTAAAAATAGCTTCTTCATCTCAACTCCCTATGGACGCAGAATAACCGTGTAAGGTTGTCTTATTGTAGGGTCTGAGCGAATCAAAACACCATCTTCAGTTCGGATACTGTTAAGTGTATCTAGGTCACGACCAATTCGATCCGCAGGTAAGAAACCTTGAGCAGTGGCAACAACCACGCGTGACTGCATACCCACAACACGAGCATTCACCAGAACACCACCTTCTTGACGAAGCATGGTCCCCGTCAGGACATATTGGATATCTTGCTCCTGAGACAAATCTTTCCAATCACGACTGAAGGCGAAATCTCCTTGTTGCGTCACTTGAATGGACCCCGTCGTTTTGTAGTCGACCACTTTAAAACCACGGCGTTGGAATTGGTGAATAAACCCTTCCGATACCGAATTCCCCAACCAGTTCGTCGCGTCCATGTTTTGTAGATCAACAAAAGAGGTGACGGCAATCGGTGTCCGCGCTGACACACTGGTGTTCGAGATCATCAGATCTTCAGTCATACTCTCAATAAAGAAGTCAAGAGTATGACGCGGACTCTCCATCAGCATAAACTGAGAGCCTGGGTACGGTTCTTTACCGTTGTAAATTGGGGCATAGGCACAAGCGGTGAGAAACACCACTGGCACTAGCGTTAGCCATCTTTTCATTCTCTAATCTCCGATACATATTAGGCACTGATTGGTTCCATTTCCTATCTCTCATAAAAAGTGGAACAGTCTTTGCTTTTCTAAATCTGCAACCATTCAGAACGGCAATGCCTAAATCAGCTAAGATAGAGCAAGCAAAAAATGAACCAACTTGGAAGATGAATATGAAAAAATCGCTTCTTGTCCTGATTTCAACCATTTACGCCTCGCTGTACGCGAGTATAGCGTCTGCCGGATGGTATGAAGTGACCGGAACCGCCACTGTGGTTTCCTCTGAAGAAGTCGCTCGTATTCATGCATTGGAAGATGCCATTTATAAAGCCGTCAGCTTTTCTGGCGCCGATATCGGCAGTATTTCCAACTTGAGACCACTACTTGAAAGTGAGCGTAAGGAATATCAATTTAGCAATACCGAAGTTCGCTATATCTTGGTCGATGAGCAGAAGGTCCGCAGTGGCGTTATGTTTGTCAAAGCACGTATTGATATCTATCCATCGGCAACGGGTTGCCATGTCAGCCAATACAAGAAAACGTTTTTGGTTGGCAATATCGATGTGGAGTCACCTCAGCAGGCAGTAATGGGCCAGATTTATAGTGTGGGGGACGATTTTGCTACGGTAATTAATCGCCAACTTGACCAGCAATCGGCCAACTTTGTCTCTGTTGGCACCACAGACTATGAGATCAGCCAGCGTTATCCGGAACGTCTCAAAATGATTGCGCAAGACACAGGCGCTCAATACATCATTGGTGGTGTCATCACCGACTTAACCGCCACCATTGAACAGAAACTGCTAAGAGATGACATCATCAACCGCCAGTTTGCGCTAGAGATGACCGTATTTGATGGAAAAACAGGTAATGAAGTGTATAACCGCAATTATCGTGAAGTTGCGCGTTGGCCATTCCCAAAAACCAGCCAAGTGGATACGAAAAGTGCCCGCTTCTGGGCGTCAACATACGGTGACATGATGCTGCGCGTCAGCCGCAACATCATGTTAGATCTGGAATCAGAGGTGTCGTGTAAGATCACACTCCCAGAGATCATTTCAAAGTGGAACAATGTCCTCACTATGGATTTAGGCCGTATCCACGGCGTTCAGCAAGGCGATAAGCTCAAACTTTGGCACACAGGTTCCTTTATCGATCAACGTGGTTTGCCGCGTAACAAGGTGACAGAGTCAGACATTACTCTCACTGTGTCTCGTGTGTATGAAAACGAAGCAGAGCTTACCGTTGACCAGCCAGAGCTTGCAGGCAGCATTCAAATTGGCGATGTTATGCACAAGATGCTTTAAATCAGTGAGTTAAGGTTTAATATCCTGATCTAATTCAGTATGATGAATCTAAGCTCCCGTGGCACAGCTGGATAGCGCGATCCCCTCCTAAGGGATAGGTCACAGGTTCGAATCCTGTCGGGAGCGCCACATCCTTATAAAAGCCAGATCTAATGTAAGTAGGTCTGGCTTTTTTTGTACCTATGATTCTCTGTGTATTCCACTTGATACGACGACTTCTCTGTAGAGCAATAAAAAACCTCTTCCCAATCAGGGAAGAGGTTCAACAAGAAGGGTGTTGAAACAAGGATAATTAACATTGGTTCCATACCGAGGTGTTCATTAGGCGGATTCCAATAATGCCACTAGGCTAAAGTGGCAAGTTCGAACAATCGTCAGAGCACATAACCCATACCTAAAACCAACTTAACCATGAGGAATGAGTGCTTAGATCTCAATCTAAGCATTGTTCTACAAGAAGAACTCACTGACACTTGAGCTTCTCGATGGAAAAAAGTGTAATATATGCATCAATTTGTTGTCAAACGTGAAACTTTTTTCAACAAAAAATAATCTTAGACTGTGTAACAGTTCATAAAAACACGACTCGGAGAAGCATATTGAAAGATGTCACCACTATTGGCGGGCGGTTAAAAGAAATTCTTTTTGTTAAAGGCGTTTCTGCAGCTGAGCTATCGAGGAAAGTGGGTATAGAAAGAGGCTATATGAGCAAGCTTCTTAATAATAAAATTAAAAACCCACATAAGAACATGACCCAAATAGCGAAAGCACTTAATGTATCCTACGAATGGCTGATGACCGGTGTTGAACGAACTGGTACTTACGAACGTGATTATGATGTCGAAGGAATTGTTAACTCAAAGCTTCAAAAAATTGGTTTTTTTGAAACTGGTATGCCAATATCCAAGTTCCACAAACTCATTTACAATGATGAATCTATAAATATAGTCAGCACTAAGAAGCTTGGTGCTGGAAATTATTTATTTCAGAGCGGTGATGATATTGTAGAGCTATTTAGGGTTGATAATTTTATCAATTTAGCTTGGTATCCTCACGAGCCTGAAAAAGACTATATTCCAATTGGCAAGGTTATTACAAAAATAAGTAAGGAACATATCAATGACAAGAAGCTTAAACTTGTTGAAGGTTGAGAATGGCTTAATATATTACACAAATGAAGATAACGACTACGTTTTAAGCTCACCAGCCAGAGGGCTTATCAACAAAGGGCTAGTCGTGTTTTTCAAAAAGGAGCACCGAGATTTAATCCACGCGATGGATCCTATTACCAAATTTGATATTAAATGGTACGGATTCCTTACCGCGCTTTATCTCGCATCTCTATTAGTTGCGATTCCTATGTCACCACACAGTGTTGAAATATTCGGCACTTGGCAACCTGCTGGTATTTTAATATTCCCATTAACCTTTTTAGTTCTCGATACGATCAACGCGACACTCAGATATGAGTATGCAAAATCGACAACCTATTTTGGTGCGGGAATGTGTGCACTCGCCTCTGGATTAATTGCGCTCACCTTTTTCACTTTTGATATTCAATCTCCTTATAAAGAAGTATTCGAGCCACTTATCTATTTATACCTAATTAATAGCCTGTGTATTCTTGCTGCTGATCAAGCTAACAACTTTATTTTCAGAAAGCTTAGTATGACGCTGCATAAAGCACCGATTTGGGCACGCTCTATTATTTCAAGCACTATCGGCCAAGCACTATATACTGTTATTTGGATCGGTTTATTCTTTAATTCATCAACATCAATAACACTATTACAAAAGATTGCTGATAATTATCTATTTAAAGTCGGCTATGCTGTCGCTCTCATCCCTGTACTTTATGCTTTAGTGTTTACTTACAACATTCTAAAAGCAAAGAAACAAAATGACTCTTCCGAGTTAGATGAAAACTCTAACTATGCGTAATTAGCCTCCCCAAAAACCAAAAAGCTCGGACTGTCTGTCCGAGCTTTTTATTGTTCATCACTTATCTATGCGACCCAATCTAGTCGTCACGGCTGAAGCAAGCCAGTATCCTAGAAATACTCACCTCGAAACATTGCTGACTGCATACCCTCTCATCGATAAAATTTTCTAGATCAGCAGCAAACGCTGGCGGGACCGGTAGAGAGTAACTTTTCTCTGAGGTATACACTTTATATGCCCCTGACATGAAGAACTGTTTGAACTCTTCCCCACTAAAAGAATACTCAAACTCTTTGGGCATCATTGAAATCACATTAAAGCCTCTCGACTCAAACATTTCACGGTATTCACTCTCATGCTCTAAGTGCATACAGACCATGCGGAAGTCTTGCCCAAGTTGAGGGTAAAAGTCTTGAAAAAACTCACTCATTAACTTTGAGACCTGTGGGCACCAGTCTTGTTTATAAGGAGTCTGAAGTACAAACATACCATCTGGTTTCAGGGCCGTTCTAAGTGCCGATAGCGCAGCATCATAGTCTTGATACCACTGAAAAGAGGAATTCGATGTGATGACATCAAACCCTTCTTCAGAGGTATAATCAGCGATGTCTGCATGCACGAAATCAATAAGGCTCTCAGGGTACAGGCGCAGTGCCTGTTCGAGCATTTCCGACGACACATCTATCGCCACCATGGTTTGAGGTGATGAGTGATCGTGTATCAAGTGAGCAACTTTCCCTGAGCCACACCCGACATCAAGCAAACGCCCAGCCTTAGTGGGCAAAAGCCGAATCAGCTCTTTCGCAGCATCAAACTGTACGATTCCATTGCGATGGTATTCTTTGTTGTAATTCATAACGCATTCATCTCTGTTTCAGGCGCAAAATGATAATTCAAAAGCCATTACGTAACTGTAAGATGCACGTCAAATACCACGCTTATTACCTATCACTTACACAATAAAATAGGTGAAAACGTAGAGCCTTAATAAAAGCGCTTCCAACACTCAGCGTCTGATGAGTCTTAACTACCAAAGCTCGGGATGATTGAACACTTCTACACAAACAGGCTTGTCTAAAACTGTGTCAAAAGCAGCACCATTGAGTGAGTTTGCAAGCCAGCCTTGCGGTTGAGTGAGTGGGTACGGCGATGCAATGATGGATGTCCCAACCTGCTGAAAACCGACTTTAGAATAAAAGTTTGGATCGCCATAGGTCATTACCAACTCGACGCCTTTCTCTTTAAGATCTTTCAATGCATAACGTATTAATGCCTGACCAATTCCCTTGCCCTGATACTGGGTTGCAATGGCGACCGGAGACAATAAATACGCACTCACCGCAGAGTCAAAGTCCATTGTTGACAGCAAGATACACCCAACTATACGGCTTTCTTCTGTAGCAACATAAACCTCAACCTTGGAAGCTTCGGTATTGTTCATCAAGTCAAACGCCAGATTCGATACAAGCAGCCCCTCACTTTCCCCTTCAGAATCACTGAAAGTGTTTAAAAATAGTTGCTTGATCTCTTCAGCCTGACTCGGATGATACAATGAATAATGCATAGGTCTTTTTCCTTCTTATTGTTCAAGATGAATGCATCATAAAGTGTGAAGCTTTAGACAGGTCAAGGATGAGTCACGCACTTTCTTCCCCGCATGAGATTAATTATTCTCAACCCGACACGCACTGAAAATATCCAGTTTGCTCTGATACTCTTGTGTCGCCACGTCCATCATCCCAAGCAGCGAATGAAAGACATTATCGTGGGAATGGACACCCGTTTGCTGCGCTTCTTGCTGAAGGCAACGCGTATTAATGTGTTTCGCTTGCTTGAAACCTGGCGACATCCACAACAAGAAGGGCACCCGTTTTTGAAAGTTTGGGGCAAGGCTATAAGGTAAGCCATGTAAGTAGATGCCTTCCTCACCCAGCGACTCTCCGTGGTCGGAAACATAGATGAGCGCCGTGTTAAATTGTTCCTGTAGTGCTTTCAGTTTGTCTATCGTCTGACTCACGACGTAATCGGTGTAAAGGATGCTGTTGTCGTAGGAGTTGATGATTTGCTCTGATGTACAGTTTTCGATGTCGGAGCGTTCACAATCAGGAAAATACATCGCTCTGTCTTTCGGATAACGTTGAAAGTAAGTCGGGCCATGACTGCCAATCAAATGCATGAGCATCATTCGGTTACCTTTAAGGGAATCGACATGTTGTTCAAAATTCTCAAGCAACGCTATGTCATAGCACGTAGTTCCATTGCATTGCGGATCGGTCGGTGCATGCGCTATCTCTTCCTTAGCAACATGTTTGGCTACCTGCTTATCACCACCATCATTGTCACGCCAAAGCACATCGACTCTCGCCCGCTTTAGAATGTCTAAGACGTTATCCTGATTATCAGCGAGTTGGCGATCAAAATGAGATCGATCCATATTAGAAAACATACAGGGGACCGATACTGCAGTCGCGGTGCCGCAGGAGCTTACATCTTGGAATGAAATAACGCCCATATCCCGAGTGTATGGATTGGTTTCCCGGTTATAGCCGCTCAATTGGTAGTTTTGTGCTCGCGCTGTTTCACCGACCATAAATACCACTAACGTTGGTTTAGACTTGGCAGCTTCTAAAGCCTCGGCAGATTGTTGTGCGTCCAACCCCAACTGGTGGTATTTCACTGGAACGGCAAAGTAATGCCTTTTAATATAACGAGAGAGGCTGGAAACAAACTCGGTCGGAATCAACACTCGATTCAACGTATGATGATTGCGACCAACGGAAACATAATTCTGATAGTACAAGCCAACAACACCCGTCACCACAACAATAGAGATCACCATCGAAAGCAACTTGCTTTGGATCAAACCCATTGGGTGAGGCGTTTTAAATCTAATTTTAACGACGACCAGTGCTGGAAGCCCGCCCATCACAGCGACCCACCCAACAGAGTAAACGCTGAAATAAGACAGTGCTTCACTTTGATTGGTTTCAAACAGGTTAGCCATCATCGACAGGTCGAATAACACCCCATAATTGTATCCGGCATAGCTGACAATACTTGAGCTAACCAGCAGTACAATGAAGAAAGGCTTAGTCAGATACGGCCAACTAAAAAGACTAAACAGAAAGTTCAGAGATGCCCACAGAAACAGAGGAATGGACAGCAAGAAGCCAAGATTCACTGCATCTGAGTGGCTGTATATCGTGTGCAACTCTTTGTAAAACGGTAAATTAACGACAACGGCAAAGTACAGTGCAAGTAAGGCGGTAAAAATGGCATAGCTGATGCCTTTCGACCTATCAGTATTTAATCCGTTCATAGCATTACATCATTTGTGTTAACCAGACAGGGAACAACGCGTCAGTGCGCCATTCGTACAGGACTTGTACTGCTTGGCGTCTTATTCTCGTGATGCCTTAAAGCAATCACTCAAGGTCATACACGGTATAACCCTTGTTGGCTAAGCACTTGCGTAAGACCAAAGACTGAGTTTTCGTCGAGTCATTAGCACCACCCAAAGCCCCAGCACCCGCGCCGACAGCGCCACCAGCCGCAGCACCTACAACCGCGCCTCCGACACCATCCTGAATAACGCCAGCTACGGCTCCAATAACTGCGCCTGATACTGCCCCGTTTGTCGCTTCGGTTTTCGCCGCTTCTCCTTTGTCGACTTGCTCAGCGTACCCTTGGCAATACGCAAAATCGGCATCGTATTGTTGCTGATCGACACCAGTCATATCCACTACAGGTTTTTGGTTGTAAGCACATGCTGCCAGACCGGTAGACAGCGCAATCACAGAAAATGTTCTCAACATTTCAAATACTCCCTCATAAATCTGGGATCAAATGTACAGTGTTTTATTATTAAGTTCTGTCGTACTTGAGTAATGGAATGTCAGCCTATGTCATGCGCATATCAGTGAAACGAGAAGGAGTTACTCTGGCTAGTCAGTGAGAGAAAAATCGGGGCTTCAACAATTGCTGACATTCAACTAAAATAGTTATTAATAAAATTATTCATAAGAATTTAATGAAGAAAAGTAACTTGACCACCAACACTGGTCATCGCTTTATATCTAAAGCCAAAACCGCTTTCAAAATCCACATCCATACGCCTGATGACAAGGTGCTGCACCGCTCTGTGGGTTATGTTCGAATTGGTGAAAAGAAAGGGCTGCAGAAGGCGATCAAACTTCGTAACGAGCTTGGAAGTGAAATGTGGGGGAAATTTTGGCGTAAGTTGCTCAAAGACCCTTACTTAATGACCCGTTTGCCTCACTCTGTAGAACCTAAGATCATCTTTAAGCCACGCCCAACCAAAACCAATCCTGACGCGAAAGACGAATGCTATATTGCAGCTTGGCGAACTTACGACAAAAGCGGCAAGCTAATCTATCAAAGCGTCGTATGTTCCATCAAAAAGCACGGTAGGTTGGCTGCATACACCAAAACTAAGAAAGCGTTACTGGAAGCCAATAAAGATAACCTAGAAATTCTCGAATTTATGGGAAGGCTAAACAGTATTGACCTCAAATAAAAACACCCCGAACTTTCATCCGAGGTGTTGTCAGTAATCAAAGTATCCAATGGTTATTGAGCTTGATACTCAAACGCTGGCACCATGATTTCTACACGGCGATTTTGTTCACGCCCTTGCTGTGTGTCATTCGAAGCGATTGGGTTATTTTCCCCTTCACCACGAGCACTGATTCGAGAAGCATCAATTCCCTGCTCTTCTAGAGCATCCGCCACCGATTGAGCACGTCGCTCAGACAGTTTCTGGTTGTATGACGCAGCGCCACTAGAGTCGGTGTAACCAACCACTTCAACCGTAGATTGCGGGAATTCCGTCATAAACGCGACTAATTCAGCTAGCATCGCTTTGCTTTCTGGTTTCAACTCTGCGCTATTTAAAGCGAAGCTGCTAGAGTCAACAACTTTGGTCTCAAACGTTTTAACGATAGGTTCAACAACGACTTCTTCTTCAACCACTTCCTCAACCATTAACTCTTCTTGTACAGGCTGCGCTGCTGGCTCATCACTGCCACCAAACTTAGCAATAAAACCTAGCGTTAACGCATTGCCTTTAAAGCGATGAGTATCAATGTTGATGTCGGTTAAACGTTGATATTCAAGTTGGAAATCGATAGTTGGCATAAAGGCGTAAGTGACACCTAACGCACCTAGAAGAGAGCTATCGTCTTTGTTCCCATACTCCACATAGGCACCACCGACTTTAGCAAACGCATCAAACTTTTGTGAAAGTGGCATGGTGAATCGCGGTGCAAGAGAGTACGAGCTCAAACCTGCATCGGTATAACCATAGCCTGTGGTTTCCCCAAGTGTATCAAGGCCCAGCTCAAGACTAATCATGTCATTGAACTCGTAACCTGCGAATGAACCTAGCGCCCAAGAGTTATCATCACAAGGTCCAGTCGAGCATGAATCATTGAGCCAAGATGCCCCCGCTTTAGCACCAAGATAAAACTGGGCATTTGCAGATGCGGAAGCAAGAAGAAGTGTGGTGGAAATTACCGCTGCTAATTTTTTCATTGTTTTTTCCTTATATACCGACAACGCACGCGCGTCATAACTAACAACCAACACGATAACATTCATCTAGTTACAGTATGGCCACATTAACAGTACACCCTGATTCATAAAATGTACAAATCGGTTTATGAATAAACTTCACCTTTCGTATGCTAGCAAGTAACTTTCTCATAAATATGACAAAGCCCTGTCGAAACAGGGCTTTGGTTCAGGAATGAATGGTTCAGTCTAGATTATGGCTGAACTTCATATTCAAACTCGTTGACGGTAACTTCTGCACGGCGGTTCTCAATGCGTCCGTCACGTGTTTCGTTGGTCGCAATTGGATTGCTCTCACCCGCACCTTCAACATGAATACGTGACTGGTTCACACCGTATTCTGCAATCACATCAGCTACTGACTGAGCGCGCTGCTCAGATAACTTCTGGTTGTATGCTGCCGGGCCGCTGGTATCTGTGTAACCAACAACATCAACGGTTGCCTGTGGGTATTCACTCATGAAAGAAGCCACTTCTTTAAGAGCCATCTCACTTTCAGGTGTTAGCTCTGCGCTATCAAATTTGAAGCTTACTGAGTACACCACTTCTGACTCAAACGTTTGGAATACTGGCTTAACAACAACCGTCTCTTCGACAGTTTCCTCTACCAGCATTTCTTCTTGTGCCGGTGCTTCAGCTTGCTCATCACTTCCGCCGAATTTAGTGGTAAAGCCCAGAGTAACGGCGTTACCGGAAATACCATGCGTATCAATATCGATGTCCGTCAGACGTTGGTACTCTACTTGAATATCAATGTTCGGCAACACGCTGTAGCTCAAGCCAACACCACCAACAAAAGAGCTGTCACTCTTGTTTCCATACTCCACGTAAGCGCCACCAGCTTTGGCAAATGCATCAATATTTTCCGTCAGAGGCAAGCTAAAACGTGGCGCCAATGAGTACGAGACTAAACCCGCATCTTGATAGCCTGAACCCGTCGTTTCACCTAGCGTATCTAGGCCAGCTTCAAGCGCTAGGTAGTCGTTAAATTCGTAACCAACAAATGAGCCAAGTGCCCAAGAATTATCATCGCACTCGCCCGTTGTACATAAATCATCTATCCAACTCGCCCCTGCTTTTGCACCTAGATAAAACTGCGCATTCGCTGACGCTGATGCAAGAAGGAGTGTGCCAGAAACTACCGCTGCTAATTTTTTCATTTTTCATACCTTATTAATACGCGCTAGATTTGCGACGCTATAGACAATCCGTACAAAAACAAATACATAGAGAGTTACCGTACAGATGTGCGGACACTACACTTTAATGAGATGAATAACAAATAACTTTGTGAGTTTTTATTTAATTTCATCTAATTAGATAACTTTGCGTCGTCTCGGCGCATTGTGAATAGGAAATTGGAACCATAATCACAGGCCGATTAAGGTGTTATCTAAGGTTTAAATTGTCTCATTAAAGTTGAGACACAAAAAAACCGCAGCCTGAAGCTGCGGTTTATATGCAGTGTATTTAATTTTTTATGCGTTAGCTTCACGCTCTTCAATAAACGCAATCGCCATCTTGATACGAGCGATAACTCGCTCTTTACCTACAAGCTCCATAACGGCATCAACAGAAGGAGACTGGCCGCCACCTGTTACTGCAACGCGCAGTGGCATACCAATTTTACCCATGCCGATTTCTAGCTCTTCACAAACGGCAGCGATAACGCCATCTTTGATGTTGGCAGTTGTCCATGCTTCTAGCGCTTCAACTTTTGCTAAAGCCAACTCTAGCGGGCCTTTAGCAACACCACGTAGGTGCTTCTTAGCGGCGCCAGCTTCAAACTCAGAGAAATCTTCGTAGAAGTAGCGGATTTGCTCTGCAAGCTCTACAAGTGTGTTACAACGCTCACCCACAAGCTTGATCACTTCGGTGATTGCAGGGCCGCTTTCAATGTTTAGATTCTGGTTGTCTAGGTGCCATTGTAGGTGCTCAGCCACGTACTCAGGAGCCGAAGTCTTGATATAGTGGTTATTCAACCAAAGTAGCTTTTCAGTGTTAAACGCTGACGCTGACTTCGAGATGGCATCTAGAGAGAATAGGTTGATCATCTCTTCTTGAGAGAAGATTTCTTGATCACCGTGAGACCAACCAAGGCGCACTAGGTAGTTGTTTAGAGCATTTGGAAGATAACCTTCATCGCGGTATTGCATCACAGATACAGCACCGTGACGCTTAGACAGTTTCGCGCCGTCATCACCTAAGATCATTGCACAGTGAGCAAATGTTGGTACGGGTGCACCTAGCGCTTCGTAAATGTTGATTTGACGAGGCGTGTTGTTGATGTGGTCTTCACCGCGAACAACGTGTGTAATACCCATGTCCCAGTCATCCACAACCACAACGAAGTTGTAAGTTGGAGCGCCATCAGTACGGCGGATGATTAAATCATCTAGCTGTTCATTAGCGATCTCAATACGGCCACGGATTTGGTCTTCAAAGACTACGCTGCCTTCTTTCGGATTACGGAAGCGGATAACAAATGCATCACCTTCTTTCGCTTCTGCATTTGCCGCAACAATTTTCGGGTGGTTCGCATCGTAACGAGGCATCTCTTTTGCTGCTTCTTGCTCAGCACGGATTTCGTCTAGCAGTTCTTTAGACGCGTAACATTTGTAGGCTTTGTCTTCTGCTAGTAGCTTATCAACCATCTCGTTGTAACGGTCAAAACGCTTTGACTGGAAATAAGGCCCTTCATTCCACTCAAGACCCATCCACTGCATCCCTTCAAGAATTGCATCGACTGCTTCCTGAGAGTTACGCTCTAAATCCGTATCTTCGATACGTAGAACGAATTCACCGCCTTGGTTTTTAGCAAAAAGCCAAGAGTAAAGTGCAGTACGTGCACCACCAACGTGAAGGTAGCCTGTTGGGCTAGGAGCAAAACGAGTTTTAACCGTCATGTAAAATACCTTGATTGTCTAAATGACTGCACCATTCAATAGAGGCCATGAATGGTGCCAAAATTGCGCGTATTTTAGCACTGATGTACAAATCTACAATCCGTCTTGCACAGAATTCATCATTCATTGAGGTGTTTTACTGCCCATGAGATAAACTCTTGGCGCTGTTGCGGCGTCATCTTAAGAAACTCGCCTTGTAAATCTTCACTCGCCGTCATTTTTATCTCTGAAGTCGAGGCTGAATCGATGGTAGACGCAGCGACCGCTTGCGTAGCGTGAGTATCACTACCATGAGCTTGAGACGAGAGCGATGCGATAGCGCCAGTTTGATTGTACTCTTCTATCGCTGCCTCATAGTTTTTGAACGAAGAAAAGCCTTTCACCTGAATCAAATCCACTTGGTAATCAACAGGGTTGCCATTTTTGTCAACCAGTGAGAAATCCAAAGATTGACGGAATTTTTTTGCCTGATCGATTTGACGAAATACCGGGTAGCTTAAAGTGAGTGGTTCTTGAGAGGATTCAAAGCGCATCACAACAGAAGGAAATACCAGCTTATTTCTTCGGCCATCTTCAACTACAATCTGGTCTAACCCAAACAGCAACTGATTCTCGCCTTCTTTTAGATTGATAACTTGTCGACTTTGGAAATCGCTCGCTGACATTTCTTTGCCATTAAGTGCTAACGGTTCAATCTCATCAATAATCTTGAGTTCATTCGCGCTGACAGGCAAAACAACAGCACCCAGTAAGATTGCAGGTAACCAATTTTTCATACTCTTCTCACACTAAATTTTTTAAAACCGCGAAAGGCGGCATATCGCCGCCTTATCATAAAATGAAGCTAATTTAGAACCAGTATTCAATACCGACAGACGCCTCATCAAAGCTGTCAGACTTCCAACGACCTTGGTAGCCTTCCCCTGTTTTACCCGTGTTTTCAAGATCATTGATAGCGTAACGCGCGTAAACCACCGCATTGGTATCAACCGCATACATTAATTGCATGGAGGTTACGTTATCTTTAGTTCCCTCAATATCTTTACCGTCCACTTCTAGGCCAAGGTTTTCCGCTCGAGCAATCTTAGCTTGCCACTTATCACCTTCACCAAAGTTGTAAGTCAAGCCAACAGAGTAAGAGTTTTCTGTCTCGTCACTGCCCAACGTATCTTGCGCCTCAGCAATACGGTAGTAAGCGAAATAACCAATGCCATTGTTGAAACCACCTTGAGCGCCCATTAGGTAAGTTTGGTTGTCCCAATATTTCTCGTTTTCACCTTGCATGGTGTCGTAGTTCATTTCATAAGCGAGATCTAACTGAACCCAACCCCAGTCACCATCAAATTTTTGGTGCGCGGCCATACCATGCCAATAGTTGCTTCCGGCTTCAGTGCTTTCTGTCGAGCCAGCACGGTCAGCACCAGCACCTACCGCAATATCCATGGTGAAGCCAGTCCATAGCTCTTTGGTATCCCAACGAATAGTGTCAGACTGGCGATCGTTAAAGTTGTTACCACCTATGTTTCCGCCCCAGTCCCAGACGTTGCCCATACCAGGGTTCGTCGCTGGCCAGTCAATCAGTTCATACATCGGAGTTAACACGCGGCCCAGCCTGATCTGGCCGATCGAGTCGTGTTCAAAGCCGACAAAAGTATCACGTCGACCTAGGTAGCCATTGCCCCCATCTTCGCCAGCAAAAGACTCATCGACGTAACCAGACTCGATTTGCCACAAAAAGGTCCAGTCCTCTAAACTGTCAAACTTGGCGGTACCACGCCAACCTAAACGGGATTCGTTGTTGAACTGAACACCATCATTCGCTGGTGAGTTGTCGTAGTCACGGTTGGCCACCTGCATCGCAATCAAACCGTAAATGCCTTGTTCATACTTTGCTTCTAAATTTGTATCCGCTACTGCTGCACCTGAAAATGCCAGAATCGCACCGGAAACTGCCGCACCAACAAGTGTCTTTTTATAGTTAGACATACATTAACCCCTAGTCATTATGTTTTTCGCCGTTCCCCTCAGGCACTTTTAAGTTCATGTTTTGAAGGGAACTATTTATGGACAGGGATATGTTGGCAAACTTTTTTTTTGCCAAAAAATTGCGAGGAGCAATATCTGATTAGCGTCAAAGTCTAAAAAAGAAAAAAACAATAAATCATTTAAAATCAAAACATTAAAAGCAAACACAAAGAAACAAAAACGTCAAAATGGGACTATTAATCTTTTTAACAGCCTCCTCCCCCCAATATTTGCCTATCGGATCACGCCCAATTTTGAGTGATTTACCTCAATTGATATATTCCCTATAAAAAATTTGAAATGTCTCGCAAGCTAAGACAAACAAAACACTGTTCTCTGGTAAGTTTTGACGTTTTGGTATTTGTTCATTGACAGCGCTTGACCTTACCCTTGAGGTAAGGTTTATTCTCAGCAAAAGTTCATCGTTGAGGGTTATGTTATGCGTCAGTTCGATATTCCACTATCAGGTTTAAGCTGCATGGGTTGCGCGCGAAAAGTTGAGCGGGAGCTTACCTCTCAGCATCAAGTCAACATCCATGATTTAACGCCACAACGTGTCACACTGGATAGCGACAGCCGCTTCGCGGATTTAGAAAAGTCGATTCAATCTCTGGGGTATCAAGCGGGTCATCAGTATCAGTTTCACCTCTCAGGACTAAGCTGTGGCAAGTGCGTGGCCAAGCTTGAGTCTGCTTTAAAAGAAAGTGACGATATTGGCCATTTCGATGTATCGAAAACCACTCTTTCTCTTTCGACATTGTTGACGCAACAACAAGTGAAAGATCTTGTCGCTTCTCTCGGTTATCAAGCCAGTGAGTCTGAATCAGAAATAGAAGAGCCAGAGACTCAACCGCAAACCACTCAGCTAAACACGCATCTTCCCTCTTCCAATCACAAAGAAACCCTTCATTTTCTGATTTCGGGAATGACTTGCGCCAGTTGTGTGGCGTCTGTTGAGCAGGCACTGACTCAGGTAGAGGGTATAGACAAAGCTCAAGTTAATCTCGCGGAACAAAGTGCCTTAGTTTTTAGTCGCTCTAAAGACAGCAAAACCATTAGAGCTATAACCAATGCAGTAAAAGAAGCAGGCTATCAGGCTGAAATTGTTGACGATCCAGCGACGCAACAAGAAAAGCAACAAGCCCAACAAATGGCTGTGCAAGCTCACCATAAAAAAAGTGCGTGGGCAGGTATTGTGATCGGCGTACCACTCATGCTTTGGGGTGTGTTGGGTGGCAATATGATGATCCGTACCAGTCAGGATCAGTTAATTTGGGGCGTCGTTGGGGTTATTTGTTTCTGGCTGCTTGCTACCGCGGGAAAAAGCTTCTTCTCCAACGCTTGGCAAGCCCTCACTCACAAGCGTGCAACCATGGATACCCTAGTTGCGCTGGGTACGGGTGCCGCTTGGCTGTTCTCAATGTTAGTTGTGACATTCCCAGATTGGTTTCCACCAGCGTCACGTCATGTTTACTTTGAAGCCAGCGCGATGATTGTCGGTCTGATTTCTTTGGGCCATTACATTGAGGCAAAAGCCAAAGCGAAGACCACTCGCTCATTACAAGCCCTGATTAACCTTCAGCCTAATGAAGCGATATTGATTACCGAATCTGGCGATCAAGTGATTGCGATTGACCAAATAACAGAAGGCATGCAGCTGCGAATCAAACCCGGAGAAAAAGCTCCTATCGATGGTCACGTCATTTCAGGTGAATCTTACCTTGATGAATCTATGCTTACTGGCGAACCTGTCCCCGTCTATAAACAATGTGGCGATACGATTTCTGCAGGCACGTTAAACCAAGATGGCAGCTTAGTCATTGAAGCAACGGGAGTGGGTAGCAATACCATGCTGTCGCGCATTATAACCATGGTGCGGGAAGCGCAAAGCAGCAAGCCGGCCATTGCCAAACTAGCGGATCAAATTTCGGCCGTCTTCGTCCCTGTTGTTGTCGCTATTGCTCTGCTCTCTGCCCTAGTGTGGTTTATGGTTGGCCCCGACCCGAAAGCGAGCTACATGTTGGTCGTGACCACCACGGTACTGATCATTGCTTGTCCGTGTGCATTAGGCCTAGCCACCCCACTGTCGGTGACTGTTGGTATTGGCAAAGCCGCCGAAATGGGAATATTAATCAAAGATGCGGATGTACTCCAGTCTGCCAGCAATATTGATACGGTTGTATTTGATAAGACAGGTACATTAACTCAGGGTAAACCTGACGTTCAGCATATCTTTGCTCTTAATCAGGACGATAAACAACTGCTAACTGCAGCGGCTAGCGTTGAACAATATTCAGAGCATCCACTAGCAAAAGCCATCGTAAAGCACGCTCAAGAAACTCAGCTTAGTTTGGGTGAAGTTCGCGATTTCAATAACATGCGTGGCATGGGAGTGACCGGTGTTTTGGACAATGAAAGTATCGCGGTGGTTTCTTTGCCTTATGCTCAGAAACACGGGCTTCAGCTTGAAGGACTTGAACATGAACTACAACGCTGTGCAGACAATGCCTGGACCCCAGTGATTGTCGTTCAGCAAGATCAGGCGTCAGGTTTAATCGCCATTGCCGATCCAATTAAACAAGACGCGAAACAAGCTGTGGACGCCCTGATCGCAATGCAGATTACTCCCATCATGCTAACCGGTGATAATCAACATGTGGCTAAAGCAATAGCCCTACAACTGGGTATCGAACAGGTGATATCTCAAGTACTGCCTGATGAAAAGGCAGGCCATGTAGCTCAAATTCAGGCAAGTGGAAAACGAGTTGCTATGATTGGTGATGGCGTCAACGATGCACCAGCTCTCGCGCTCGCAGACATCGGTATCGCAATGGGTAGCGGTAGCGACGTCGCAATCGAAAGTGCACAAATGACTTTGCTTAACTCATCACCGCTGGCTGTTGTTAAAGCCATCGAACTTTCCAAAGCAACGATTAAAAACATGAAACAGAATTTATTCGGTGCATTCATTTATAACTCTTTAGGTATTCCAGTCGCAGCTGGCGTACTGTATCCAGCATTCGGATTTTTGCTCAGCCCAGTCGTCGCTGGTGCAGCAATGGCGCTCTCATCAATCACGGTCGTGAGCAATGCCAACCGATTAAGACTCTTTAAATCTTCGATTCGTTCATAGAGGTGTGTATGAAAACTCAAGTTATTTCCTTTGCGTCCCTTCTTTTACTATCCGGTCACGCACTGGCGGCAGATGTACTAAACCACAAGTCACCGTATTGTGGATGCTGCACAGAGTGGACCAAGCATATGCAGGAAGCCGGATTTACGGTTGAAGAAAAATTGCACGATGATATGAATCCAATAAAGCAGAAACTGGGAGTAAAACCGAAATTGGCCTCATGCCACACCGCTGAAATTAACGGCTTTGTATTTGAGGGGCATGTTCCGGCACAAGACATCAAAGCTTTTTTAGAGAACCCGCCTAAAAATGCTAAGGGTTTAGCCGTTCCTGGCATGCCAATGGGTTCACCTGGTATGGAATACGGCAATGAAAAAGGCGCTTATTCTGTTTATGCGTTTAACGAACAAGGTCAGGTATTCGAATACCGTTCTTACCCAGGAAACAAGTAATAACCATTTCTGTTGATGTCTTGATAAATTTAAACGCCTGATTTTTGTCAGGCGTTTTCTATTTTCACAAACCCAATTAGCACTTTTAAATCAGTCAATTAGATAAAAAGTGTAACTTATTTCAACTATTTTTAATTTTATTTTTAGCTTCCATCAACACGCTCAGTTAACTTCCGTCCGGCGAAAAAGCGACCATACGTGACGCATTTCTCATATTGCGGCTACCTGATGAAAATCACTCTCTTTCATCCAATCAGCCCACGCAATCACAACTCAATACAAACAAAAACTGAGCGTAAAATTATGAAAAAAACTCTACTTTTGGCAGCAACAGCTGCACTGGTTTCAATGCCTTCTCTTGCTAATGAAAACTACATTGCAGTTGAACTAGGCGCTGGCTCGTACAACACATCTGGCCAAGATGCCAACTCAGATTTTATCAATGATGATACGGGTTTTATAAGCCTTAAAGCTGGCCACTATTTTAGCGATAACGTCCGAGCTTATGGATACCTTCAAGGTGGTGCAGAATCTACCATAGAGCACCAAAACATCTCGGGCTATACCTATGCTAAGGCTAGTATTACCACTCATGAGTTTGGTGCAGGTGCTGATTATCTTCACAATCTAACAGACAAGTTCTACCTTCTAGCTGGTGGTAACCTAGGTATCTATAACAGTACCTATGAAGTCTCTGCTCTTGGTCTTTCAAAAGACAGTACCAACACCGGTTTAGCAGCTGGCGTAAACCTAGGTATGGGTTACAACTTTACGGACAACTTTAGTATGGAACTTGGCTACCGACACAGCCGTTTCTTCGGAAATGATCACGAAGTTAGTGATATTAAACTTAGTGTAGATGCTTCAAACACTGGTTACCTAAACGCTAGTTACTCTTTCTAAGCTAACCTCCATCAGGTGTGGCTGGGCTCACCACACCTGAATTTCCCACCGCCATCACTTAAAATTAAACAATCCTGGTTCAAGTTCTCATTTGTGAGACACCTAATTCCACATTCAGGACTTATAAGCAACAACAATATTGCGGTAGAATTCGCGACCTCCACTCAATAATGTTGTATCCCGATAGCACTGCATGAACGTACTTGAAAAAGCCAAAACTGAACAATGCAATATTGCTATTGCGGATCTGATCTACAACCCTGTAGATAAAACGCTGCATTCTAAACAAGGCGAAGTTTCACTCGAACCAAGAAACTTGGCGTTACTGGAAATTCTACTCACTAACGTTGGAAACCCAACGTCAATTGAAGAATTTATAGAGTCCGTCTGGGAAAGCCAGTACATCTCTAAAAATGTGGTCACCAACAGAATTAGCCTGTTGCGTAACCTCTTCCGTGAACATTCTGAACAAGCCGACCCATCTAAGATTATTGTCACTTACCCCAAACGGGGCTATTACATTCCAGAAAGCGGTGTTCAGCTGGTGGCAAAAGCGTCGGGTTCGGACAAAGCGCCGCAAACCGCTAAAAAGAACGTTGAAAAAAAACAGACAGCGCTACGCTATTTTTCCTGGAGTTTAAATCTGATTTTGAGTGCGTTCGCTGTGGTGTTCGCGATCCATACTTGGTCTCACTTTGAAGAAGACAAGCAAAGTAACACTCTGCATATCCCTCAGGTCAGACTGCTTCTCGATAGCATCAACCATGAAGAACAGAGCTTGAACCAAACCGTTCTCAAGTTAAAAGCACTGATCTTGCACTCACAAAGCTGTTCTCCGTATATCCATCTATCGAATATGAGTTCGCCAACCTACTACCTACAAAGCCTAAGCGAACGTGATAGCTTCCCCGGCTCAGAAGCCTTTTATGACTCAGACTACACTCTGAGTTTTAACTTATGGGAAGATACCAACGGAGTGCTGAACTTGGAGAGCCTTCTTCATCACTCTGCCTCAGGCCGTGTCGCATGGCGCCAAATATATCATCTGAAACCGCCTTACTTGGCTGCGACGATTAACCAGCTTAATGTGGATTTAAGTGAATACTTCAAGCTCCCACAGCCGATAAAGCCGCTATCTTCCAAGTTGTCTAGCCAAATTGTACCTGTATCAGAGCTGACTCTTGAACAACTGCTCTCCCGCCAGCTATCAGGGGTTGAAGTGCTGTTTTATACCCGAGAGTTACTTTTTACTCAGCAGTCTAGTGATGGGTTAAAGAGTTGGATAAAGAAGGTAAGGAAGCAAACCCCGATTCCTCCACCCGATCTGCATATGCTGTTGGCACTCCTCACTTATCGTTCGGGTGACGTTGAACGCAGTTTACGCATGCTGCAACGAGAATATGTCACCGAGATACCAGAAAATGCGTTGATTTTGCTACTGCAAGCCAACATCAACAGAAAGATAGGCAACAAACAAATGTATCTTGCCCACTATCTCAAAGCTATTTCTGCACTCACCAGTACCATTGAGGCTGAGCGTGTGCTCGATCACTATTCCAGCTCCGACAGACAACAGTCATGCCTCGCCCTTTGGCGTGAAGCGCTAAAAGGCGTCAAATATATTCAGGAGCCGCAGTCTGTTCTATGGCAAGGCATTGAACAATTCTGCCAACCTTACGATTAATTGAGGCACAAAAAATCCACCTCATAAGGTGGATTTTCTAATCAAACTTATCGGCTTAGCGGCCAATAAGTTCAACCATCATCTGGATATGGAGATCATCATCGTTTAAGCATGGAATGAAGTTAAATACTTCTCCTCCTTGCTCGAGAAAAATGTCTCTGCATTCTTCCGAAATTTCTTCCAAAGTTTCAAGACAATCCGATGAAAAGGCTGGCGTCATGATGTCCAGCTTCTTGATACCCTTTTCAGGCAGCTTTTCCAACGTTTTGTCGGTATAAGGTTGCAACCATTCTTCGCGGCCAAAGCGGGATTGATAGGTCATTCCAATCTGGTCTTCGCTCAAACCTAACTCTAGTCTTAACAACTCAGTGGTCGCTTCACAGTGCTTGGGATATATATCCCCGTTATCTGCGTAACGTTGAG
This sequence comes from Vibrio sp. RE88, assembly GCF_013113835.1. Taxonomy (GTDB): domain Bacteria; phylum Pseudomonadota; class Gammaproteobacteria; order Enterobacterales; family Vibrionaceae; genus Vibrio. The sequence goes on from NZ_VTYQ01000012.1 coordinate 39,519, forward strand.
GTATGCCATGGTACGAACACAGTAAATAATCGCCACGCCCTTTTTCTGCCCAAGATCGCTTTACACTCTCTGCCAACGCTTTGATGTAAGCTGGATGGTCATGATAATCACGGATCAGTTTGTAGCCAGGCATCACAGGCATATTTTGAAACGCTTTGGTTAAGCCATCAGAGACTGCCGCAGTCGTTGTACCCGAATACTGTGGGTACAGTGGCAATACGATCACCTCTTCCACGCCTTTTGCCATCAGAGATTCAACTCCAGATTGGAGACTCGGATTACCATAAGTCATACCAAGTTCAACCGGGACATCCACTAAATCTGCGAGTTTCTCAGCCTGACGTTTCGAATACACCATGAGTGGAGAGCCTTCATCCATCCACACTGATTGATAAAGCTTGGCGACCTTCGGTGAACGAATAGGTAAAATGACACCACGCAAAATGGGATACCAAATCAACCTAGGCGTATTAACAACGCGCTTATCGCTAAGAAACTGATTCAGGAAACGTTTGACTGCTGGTGCCGTCGCTTCGTCTGGCGTACCTAAGTTAACCAGTAAGACACCCTGTTTTTTATTGTTTTGCATAGAACCCTATCGACACTTTAAAAGAGGCTTTACGTCGGAAACTTCTTTATCGTTCAGTATGTAGCGATAAAAAAAGCGACCCATCAGGGTCGCTTCCACTATATCAAACTTTTAAATTCTGCCGTTAGCAAAATTAAGCCAGTGCTTTCTCAATATCAGCACTTACTTCAGCGACTTGTTTAGTACCATCGAACTTAAGGTACTTAGTGTTACCAGCTGCTGCTTCTTTACCGTAGTAATCGATAAGCGGTGCAGTTTGCTCATGGTAAACACCTAGACGCGCACGAACGGTTTCTTCTTTGTCGTCATCACGAACAACCAGATCTTCACCTGTTACGTCGTCTTTACCTTCAACTTTAGGCGGGTTGTACACTACGTGGTAAGTACGGCCAGAAGGTAGGTGAGCACGACGGCCCGCCATGCGTTCAACGATAACGTCATCAGCAACGTCAAATTCAATAACGTAATCGACATCAACGCCCATTTCTTTCAGACCGTCAGCCTGAGGAATAGTGCGCGGGAAGCCATCCAGTAGGAAACCTTTTTCACAATCATCTTGAGCAATGCGCTCTTTGATTAGACCCAGGATGATTTCATCAGAAACTAGCTGACCAGCATCGATAACAGCTTTAGCTTGCTTACCAAGCTCTGTACCTGCTTTGATAGCAGCACGTAGCATGTCACCAGTAGAGATTTGCGGAACACCGTATTTTTCCATGATGAAATTTGCTTGTGTGCCTTTACCTGCACCTGGAGCACCTAGAAGAATGATGCGCATGTTGAATCCTCTTAAGATAATGATGATTTATACCGAAGCTCACTATGGTGTTCATAACAAACAACAGCCTTAGCTCACGGTAAGTTTCGGTATAACTGTTCTTTCAATTGACAATAAAACAGGCGTGCACATTACACGCCTGCTCACTTTGTTTCAAGATTGCATTCTATCACACAATCCGTCCGCTTAGCGCAGCTTACGACTAAAGAATGCTTAAACACTCACATTAAGCTGCAAACTTACGTAGTTTTATTCACGGTAAGCGCAAATAAATCAAAAAGCCCGCATGATGCGAGCTTTTTGTTACCATTTGATTATTAGCCCTTAGTCAAAAGCGAGTTGATGGCGCCTACAAATTGAGACGGATCTTCCATCGACCCACGCTCAGCCAGAATTGCCTGACCAAGAAGCACTTCAACCCAACGACCAAACGCTTCTTCGTCGGCTTCATCCGCCATACGTTTGACAAGTTGGTGCTCTGGGTTAATTTCGAAGATGTACTTCACTTCAGGTGCAGCCTGACCAGCGGCTTCAAGCAACTTCGCCATTTGTGTGCCCATTTCGAAATCATCGGTCACAACAACCGCTGGCGTTGAAGCTAGTTTGAACGTAGTACGTACTTCTTTTACGCGTTCGCCTAAGTAGTCCTTCGTACGTTCAACAACAGACTTAAACTCTTCTTCCGTCTCTTTCTGCTTTTCTTTTTCTTCTTCGTTTTCAAACTTGCTCAGGTCAAGGCCTGCTTTAGTGATCGACTGGAACTGCTTACCATCAAACTCTGTTAGGTAGTTCATCAACCACTCATCGATACGGTCAAACATCAGAATGACTTCGATGCCTTTTGCTTTGAACTGCTCTAAGTGAGGACTGTTCTTCGCAGCAGCGTAGCTATCTGCCGTTAGGTAGTAAATCTTGTCTTGACCTTCCTTCATACGCTCAACGTAAGAGGCTAAACCGACCGTTTGCTCCGCAGAATCCACGTCTGTAGAAGCAAAACGCAGCAGACCAGCAACTTTTTCTTTGTTGCTCATGTCTTCTGCTGGGCCTTCTTTCAGAACCAGACCGAACTCTTTCCAGAATGACTGATATTTCTCTTCGTCATTCTTCGCCATGCGCTCAAGCATAGTAAGAACACGCTTAGTACAAGCGTTGCGCAGAGATTGCGTGACTTTATTGTCCTGTAGAATTTCACGTGACACGTTCAATGGCAGATCGTTTGAGTCTATTAAGCCACGAACGAAACGCAGATAAGAAGGCATGAATTGCTCAGCGTCATCCATGATAAATACGCGCTGAACATAAAGCTTAAGACCCGATTTGTGGTCACGGTTCATCATGTCCCAAGGCGCTTTCGCTGGAATGTACAACAGGCTAGTGTAATCGTTCTTACCTTCAACACGGTTGTGGCTCCACACTAGTGGATCAGCGAAGTCGTGCGAAACGTGTTTGTAGAACTCTTGATACTCTTCTTCAGAGATATCAGATTTGTTACGTGTCCAAAGTGCTTGAGCTTTGTTGATTTGCTCCCACTTTTTCTCGCCTGTTTCGTTACCTTCTTCGTCACGCTCAGCGGTCTGAATAGCAACAGGGATACCAATGTGATCCGAGTACTTGCTGATCACTTCACGTAAGCGCCACTCGTTCAGGAACTCTTTACCTTCATCACGCATGTGAAGAACGATGTCGGTACCGCGAGATTCTTTCGAAATTGTCTCGATGGTGTATTCGCCTTCACCCGCTGAGTGCCACTGAACCGCTTCATCAGCAGACAGGCCAGCAGCTCGAGTACGAACTGTCACTGCATCGGCAACAATAAATGCTGAGTAGAAACCTACACCAAACTGACCAATCAGTTGAGAGTCTTTAGACTGGTCTTCCGACAGTTTTGAGAAAAACTCTGCTGTGCCTGACTTTGCAATCGTACCCAAGTGCTCGATCACATCATCGCGGCTCATACCGATACCGTTATCGGAAATTGTTAGGCTATTTGACGCTTCATCAAATGAAAGTTTTACATCTAATTCAGCATCGCCTTGATATAAATTAGGATTAGATAGCGCCTGAAAACGTAGCTTGTCTGAAGCATCAGATGCGTTCGAAATCAGTTCACGCAAAAAGATCTCTTTATTGGAATAAAGAGAATGAATCATTAAGTGAAGTAGCTGTTTTACTTCAGATTGAAAGCCACGAGTTTCTTTGTTTTGTGTTGCTGTATCGCTCATGCTAGCTCCGTAACATCTATATTTATCAAGCCTCCGCATTGTCAACGGGGGCGATACTGAGATAATCTGCAAGTTAACATGAGGGTGACAATTGTAAATTCAAGGTCAAAAATCATAAAAACAGTGTTTTTTTGATCTTATTTTGACTATTCTTGCACCTCAAAAAATCAAAAAAACTAAACGTCACCTCCCTGAAATAGGGATTTTTGCGCGCATCTGATGAAATCTATACAACAATAATGGTCATATCCAATGAGTAACATAGGCACTAAGTTCAATCTTGCTAACAGATTCACTTTTGACCCCAATACGAACTCTCTGGTGGACAAGTCAAACGACAATGAAGTCATTCGTCTGGGAAGTAATGAAAGTCGCATCCTGCTTTTATTGTCAGAAAAGCCCAATGACATCGTATCCCGTAATGAACTGCATGACTTCGTCTGGCGAGAACAAGGCTTTGAGGTGGATGACTCTAGCCTTACTCAGGCGATTTCGACATTACGTAAGCAGCTTCAAGACTCAACCAAATCTCCTCAATATGTCAAAACAGTGCCGAAGCGCGGCTATCAACTCATTTGTAATGTAGAACGTGCAACTCCGTTAATGAGTGGAGACTCGCCAGTAGCCGAAGATGAAGCACTTGAAGCGGAAGAGGTTTCTGTCGAGCTGCCTACTGAATCTCACGTAGACGAAGTTAGCCCACTTAAATCGACGGTTACGGAAACTAAGTCAGCGCCAAGTGGCACAAAGCAGGTCAAGCCACAATCTAGATGGGCGATGCGCATTATGCTGGTTCTGGCAGTGCTCATTCCTTTGTGTGTTGTGTTGTTTACCAACCCAGCGGAATCTAAATTCCGTCAGGTTGCGGTTTACGATAATACTCCGGTGAAAACACCCATTAATCATCCTGATCTTAGTGAATGGTATCCATCGATTGAGCAGTGCGTGAAACGCTACAATGCCGCTCATGCGACCGTCGCTCCAGTTGAGGTGATCGCGACTGGTGGTCAGAACAACCAACTAGTGCTGAACTACATTCATTCACTAGACAACTCAGGCGAAAATATCACTGTTCGTATTTTTGCGGACCAACAAGATCTCAGTAAAGTGTGCCAATAGGAATAACGACATGAATCAGAAAATCGCAGCTGGATTACTTGTTCTGTCAGCTCTGTTCAGTGGCTGGCTTTACTGGGGCAGTGATCTAAAAGTTGAGCAAGTACTGACCGCGAAAGAATGGCAGTCAAAAATGGTGACGGTAATAACAGATAGCCTTCAAGAAGAGTCGGTAGGACCGCTTCGCAAAGTGGATGTCACCTCGAATGTGAAGTACCTGCCTAACGGTAGCTACATTCGTGTTGCTACTGTTCGTCTGTATGCCAACAACGCGGAAAGTGAAAACGTCATCAACATCTCTGAAACGGGCGAATGGGATATCAGTGATAACTACCTGCTGGTTTCCCCTATCGAGTTCAAAGACGTTTCTTCAGCGCAAAGCAAAGACTTCACTGCAGATCAGCTAAAACTGATCACGCAGATCTTTAAGATGGATGCTCAGCAGAGCCGTCGTATCGACATTGTGAATGAGAAAACATTGCTTCTGACGAGCTTAAGTCACGGTTCTACGGTACTTTTCTCTAACTAATTTCTACCAAAGGGGAGCATGATGCTCCCCTAACTTTATCTTACTCATCATGGATTGGATTCACTCAATTGGGCTACTGATTGGCTCATTTATCTCAAACACGCTTGCTTCTCTGTCTGGCGGTGGTGCTGGACTCTTGCAATTCCCATTGCTCATTTTCTTTGGCCTACCGTTTTCCGTTGCGCTTGCAACTCACAAGGTCGCCAGCGTCGCGCTTGGTATTGGTGCAGCGTTCACGCACATTAAGCAAAAAACGATAGACTTCAAAGTCGCTCTGTATCTGATTACGGTAGGTAGTATCGGTGTCATCATCGGTGCGAATATCGTGTTGATGATTCCAGAAAAGCTGGCCGAAACATTATTGGGTCTGATGATTCTGGCTATCGGCGTCTACTCTCGCTTCAAAAAGCAGTTGGGCCAGCAAGAACTTCCAACAAATCGTCATACACTAGGTTGGGTATTTGGCGGGCTATGCCTGATTCTAATTGGGATAATAAATGGCTCTCTCACCGCGGGTTCTGGGCTATTAGTGACCATCTTCTTAGTTCGTTGGTTTGGTTACAGCTATAAGCAGGCTGTCGCGTTAACCATGATTTGCGTCGGGCTGTTTTGGAACGGTATTGGCGGTGCTGCGGTGGCACAAGCAGGCGCCCCAATTTACTGGCCGTGGTTACCTATCTTATTGCTGGGTTCCTTCCTTGGCGGAGGGCTAGGAGCTTACCTGAGCACTCGTTATAGTAATCAGGTTATTAAGGTTTGTTTTGAATTGTTGACCTTTGCGGTCGGCATCAAGTTATTACTGTGAGTGTTTATGGACAAAGCAAAAATCGATATTTATTACTGTCGCCAATGCAATTGGATGTTGCGATCTACATGGTTATCTCAGGAGCTGCTCCATACGTTCAGTGAAGAGATCGAAACCGTCTCCTTGCATCCCGATACAGGAGGCCGTTTTGAGGTTCATTGCAATGGTCAACTTATTTGGGAAAGAAAGCGTGATGGTGGCTTCCCAGAAGCGAAAGTACTGAAACAGAAAGTCCGAGATATCATTGACCCAGAAAGGGACCTTGGCCACTCTGACAGTAAGTAAAAAATGCCCGTTTTAACGGGCATTTTTTATAGTTGAATCGAGGCTAGCAGCTGATTATCAAAGGTCACCACTTTTAGCTCTCCTTCTTCATAGACACCGAAGCTAGGTTCAAAGCCATTACGTGGAAACGTCACCGAACCTGGGTTAAAGATGACTTGTTCTCCCTGCCACTGCGCAACAGGCACATGGGTATGACCATGTGCAATCACATCCCCACGCTTTAAAGGCGGACGTTTATCCGTGTTGTACAGGTGGCCATGAGTGACAAACAAGCGATGGCCACTCTCAAGTAACACCCATGCGTAATCCATCATCATCGGAAACGAGAGCAGCATCTGATCTACTTCGCTGTCACAATTGCCTCTTACCGCAATAATCTGCTGCGCATATTGATTGAGTCGTTCCGCGACTTCTGGAGGGTTGTAACCTTCAGGTACCGGATTACGTGGTCCGTGGTTAAGAACATCGCCCAGTAAAACTAAAGCCTCAGCGCCAGATTGGTCGAACTGCGCAAGTACTTTCTCGGTTGCAGGCAAACTGCCATGAAAGTCTGAGGTAAAAAACAATTTCATGACATCATTTCCTCAAAAAAACTGAGGCTATTTTACTGACTCAACGATGTTTAGTCATCTCTTGCCATGCCATTAATCACAATATTGTTGTAGCTCACCATCCCTATAACCTGACCGTTTTCAACCACAGGTGCTCGACTGATACCAAAGCGCTCAAACAAACGTGCGCAATATTTCACGTTCATGTCAGGATCCACCGACAAAGCTGGTTTTGTCATGATCTCATAAATATTAATCCGATCCGGCGAGCGATTCTTTGCCAATACTTTTTTCGCAATATCATTCATTAGCACCAGACCGAACTCATCATCTTCGTTACGCTTGTTCACGACCAAGGCTTTCACTTCATGGCTACGTGCCAACTGAATGCCTTCTCTGACGGTTGTCAGGCCATCAATCATGACGTAAGTACTCGCCATCACATCGCGTACCCGGATTTTTTCATGACTGCTCATAATTCGTCCTCTACTACTTTGGTTAGTTTTTCCACCTGATGAGCAACGCCGACTGCATCTTCAATGTCGATCTGTACCGCTATTCCCTGCCCCGACTCCTGATCAAACTCGCCAACGTCACTGATGGTCTCAAGAATATGACGAGAAAGGTGCTCTTCGACAACGAACAGCACTACGTCTTTTTGCACTTCCAGTGTCAGGCCAAAAAAGGTGCGCTTCTTATTCAAGCCTTCACCTCTGGCGTGATTGATGACGGTAGCACCCGTGGCGCCTGCATTTCTGGCCGCGTCCAGTACCGTTTCAGTTTTACTGTCTTCGACAAAAGCCAGTATCAATTTAAAGCGCATTTTCACTATCCTCCTGCGTCGACTCCTTGTTAAGCCAACGAGTGATTTGGGCATAGCCCATAACAGAAATCATTGGGAACAAACTGGCAAAAGCAATCAGTCCAAAACCATCAATCATGGGGTTTCTTCCCGGAACGGTAGAAGCCAGCCCTAACCCTAAAGCAGCGACCAAAGGCACGGTAACGGTGGATGTCGTGACACCGCCAGAATCGTAGGCCAACGGGACAATCAACTTAGGGGCATAAAAGGTTTGGATAACAACCACAATGTAGCCAGCGATAATGTAGTAATGAATTGGGTCACCAACTACGATCCGATAGCTCCCTAAGGAGATACCAATCGCCACTCCTAAAGCCACGGCGATGCGTAAGCCGTTCACACTGATTGAACCACCTGAGACTTGGTTAGCCTTAATAGCGACAGCAATCAAAGAAGGCTCAGCAATCGTCGTACTAAAGCCAATACAGAACGCGAATAAATACACCCAGTAGTAGTCCTGCCACCCGATAGCGCCCGACACACTGGCTCTAAATTCTTGTAAAAAAGCAGGTGCCGTCAATTGCGTCGCCATCGTTTCCCCAAGTGGAAACAACGCCAGCTCTAAACCAATGAGAAATAAAGATAAGCCAAGAATCACGTACCCGAATCCAAGCAACACTTTAGGTAGATTAGTCACCGGACGGCGTAATACTGCAAACTGAAAGCCGAAAATAATCGATGCAATGGGGATGACATCGCTAATGGTGCCAAGGAAAGTGTCAACAAAATGCGACCATTCAATCATGCCACCACCATTCCATAAACCATCACAAACATCATAGGTAGCAAGGACGCAAAGGCGATTAACCCAAAGCCATCTATCATCGGGTTGCGACCTTTAATGGCCGATGCAAGCCCAACGCCGAGCGCCGTCACCAAAGGTACAGTGATGGTTGATGTGGTCACGCCGCCAGAGTCGTATGCCACACCAATAATGGCGTCTGGTGCAAACATGGTCAGTACGACAACCCCAATGTATCCGCCGATGATCATGTATTGAATGGACCACCCTTTAAGAATTCGAAGTACTCCTAGCATGATGGCTATCCCGACCGATAAGGCGACGGTGTAGCGCAAACCATTGGCATAATCGTCCTTCGCCATTTCCCCAGAAGCAATCATCCCCCCCTCAGCCGCAACTTCTGCCGCTTCATCGGCTACCGCAGTGAGTGCAGGCTCGGCGACTGTAGTACCAAAGCCCAAACAAAAGGCGAAAATCATCAACCAAAACACGCTGCCCTTGCGAGCAAACGCCTGTGCCATCGACTCACCAATAGGAAACAGACCCATCTCCAGCCCAAAGATAAAAAACGTCAACCCCATGACAACCAGCATCAGGCCGAACAGTATCGATAACATATTGGGTAATGGCTCTTGCAGTACCACCAGCTGAAAAAAAGCAATTACGGCAACGATTGGCAACAAATCCCTCATGCTGCCCAAGAACGCTTTTAGCAGCGCAGTAATTGCCTGCATAGAAACCTCTTTATCTGTGAAGTACTTGTTTATGATGACAAATGGAATACACGGTTGATGTGACTCGCATTGCGGGATGACCAACAAAAGTAACAAAATGTTAATTTTGTGATAATCGTTAGTTTTGCATAATCAGTGATCCTAATCGCTGCTAACTCGCTATAATTACTAGAATTACCATAAATGCCACCTGAGTAATCTGGCATTTATGGAGGAGCAAAGGAGAGCGGAATGAAAGTACTACTCACTGGTGGCACAGGTTTTATTGGCAGGGAATTGCTGAAACACTTCACAACGTATGAAGTCGTTCTGCTCACCCGTTCTCCCGCCAAAGCAAAAGCGGCCGTCAACCATGCTGATTTAGGCAACATCACCTATCTATCAGACTTAGAGCAGTACCATGACCTCAATGAATTCGATGCCATTGTCAATCTAGCGGGTGAGCCCATCGCTGATAAGCGCTGGAATGAACAACAAAAAGAAACCATTTGCAAAAGCCGTTGGGCTATCACCGAAAAAATCGTTGATTTGATCCATGCCAGCACATCTCCCCCCTCCGTGTTTATCAGCGGTTCTGCGGTTGGGTATTATGGCGACCAACAAGACCACCCTTTCGATGAAGGGCTGCACGTTCATCACGAAGGATTCCCTCACCACGTTTGCGCAAGGTGGGAACAGATCGCTAATCGAGCTCGATCTGAATCCACCCGAGTATGCATACTCAGAACAGGGGTCGTACTAGGACAAGACGGTGGGGCACTGGAAAAAATGCTACTGCCTTATAAGCTTGGCCTAGGTGGGCCAATCGGCAATGGCCGACAATACATGCCATGGATACATATGCTGGACATGGTTCGCGGTATTGTCTATTTACTTGAAACAGAACACGCACACGGTGAATTTAACTTATGTGCACCTCACCCCGTGACCAACAAGCAGTTTAGCCAAACATTGGCGAAATCACTCAAACGCCCTCACCTTTTGTTTACCCCCAAATGGGCTCTGCGTTTGGCTATGGGGGAAAGTTCAGTATTGCTGTTTGATAGTATTCGAGCTAAGCCCAAAAAGCTTACGGAGCTCGGATTTCGTTTCAGTTACTCCCGATTAGAGCCCGCTCTGAAAAATCTATTACAACATCATGAATAATCTTTTACTCTAAGCCATCTCCGTTGCGCTAGAAGAAAGGATCTCATGTCTAAATCTATACTCATCACTGGTTGTTCGACCGGTATTGGTTACGTTTGTGCGCACGCACTCCACCAAAAAGGCTATCAAGTCATTGCGTCATGTCGACATACCGATGATGTTGAACGCCTGCGCAACGAAGGGCTAACGTGCATACAGCTAGATCTGGCTGATAGTGACAGCATTTCAAGCGGGGTTAAAAAGGCACTAGAACTGACGAACGGCAAGCTTGGTGCTCTGTTTAACAATGGGGCTTATGGTCAACCGGGTGCGTTGGAGGATCTCCCCACTCAAGCTTTAAGAGAACAGTTTGAAACCAACTTTTTTGGCTGGCATCAGCTAGTATGCGAGATTTTACCGGTTTTGCGCCAGAATGGGCACGGCAGAATTATTCAAAACAGTTCCGTTCTTGGCTTTGCAGCGATGAAATATAGAGGCGCGTATAACGCTTCCAAGTTTGCGCTTGAAGGTTGGACAGACACACTTCGATTAGAGCTGCACAACAGCGACATTCACATTAGCCTGATAGAGCCGGGGCCAATAGAGACTGAATTCAGAAAAAATGCGCTGCAAGCATTTCTAAAGTGGATTGATATCAAAGACAGCGTCCATCATCAGCAATACCAAGATCAATTACAGCGCTTAGAAAAAGAGTCTTCTAACAACTCGTTTGTTTTACCCGCTGAATCATGTATAGCGCCTCTTCTGCATGCACTAGAATCAGACAAACCTAAAATTCGCTACAGAGTCACCACACCAACCAAAGTGTTTGCCGTGTTAAAACGGTTACTGCCTAGCCGATTATTGGATGGTATTTTGCGACGCGCTGCCTAAAAATAAATCACCGAGTGTAATTTTTTCGTAACAATAAGACGCTAATTTACACCCTGAAGTTGTTCACTTCATGACCTCATTTAAGCGTTACATTCGGTAAAAGACATGACATTGAACCAGTTAAACTGGCTAAGTGTGGGTGTTGCGCTAACATTGTTTATCGTTTTATAAACACCTTCGCTTGCATTAGGCAGCAATCACACCGCTTTCATAAGCGGTGTTTTTGTATCTGCTATTCCCTTGATATCTATAGCAACCGCCCATATGTTTGTTGTATCCAACTCTTTGCAAGGAATCACCAAATGCAATCTCCTTTTATTGTGGAACTGAGCGAACAGAACTTCCGTCAAGTACTGGAAGGCTCAATGCAAACGCCCGTACTTATTCATTTCTGGGCCCCAATGAGCCAAGAAAGCACTCAAATTATTCCCGAGCTGCAAAATCTTGCTCAACAATATAATGGAGCGTTCACACTGGCATTACTCAACTGCGAACAAGAGCAGATGATCGCAAGCCAGTTTGGTGTACAAGCTCTGCCCACCATTGCATTGTTTGTGAATGGTCAGCCTGTCGATGGCTTAGGCGGCCCTCAAGAGCTCCCTGCGATTCAAGCTATGCTAGCCAAGCATCTACCAAGCCAAGACGAGCTTAATCTAAAACAAGCCGTAGAATTTCTTCAAGCAGGCCAGCACGCTCAGGCTTTAGCGCTTCTTCAGGCATTGCCAGATGAGCTCAAACATAAAGGCGACGTAAAACTCGCTTTAGCAGACTGCTTACTAGAAACTCAGAGCTTTGATCAGGCTAAAGCCTTGCTAGATACCATCCCTATGGAATATCAGGACAACTACTACAAAGGCTTAGTAGCAAAACTGGAGCTGCACGACCAAGCGGCGAACAGCCCTGAAATCCAGTCTCTTGAGAATGCGTTGAAAGAAAATCCAGCGGATGCCAAAAACGCCGCAGAACTGGCACTGAGCTACCATCAAGTTAATCGTGACGAAGAAGCACTCGAATTACTATGGACTTTCTTACGCAGTGATTTAAATGCTCTTGATGGCGACATGAAAAAGCACTTTATGGACATTCTCGCAGCACTAGGTCAGGGAAACCCAATTGCCGCGAAGTATCGTCGACAGCTCTACTCCGTACTCTATTAGTCTTCCTTATAAATCACCTTTAAAGCCGGCATGTCCGGCTTTAATTTTGCGCGAATTTAGCACTGGTTCTCATTTATGTCATTGTGCTGCCACATGAATTAAGCAACAATCGACATAATAACTTATACAAGGACTCAGATATGGCTATCGACTCTCTCATTACCATCGGCATTTTTCTCATTGTCGCTATTGCGTTCATCATGGCAGGCGTCAAGACTGTACCTCAGGGTAACCACTGGACCGTCGAGCGTTTTGGCCGCTACACCTTGACTCTAAAACCAGGCCTGAACATCATCATTCCTTTTATTGACGGTATAGGTCATAAAATCAATATGATGGAGCGCGTGTTAGACATCCCCGCTCAGGAAGTTATTTCTAAAGATAACGCTAACGTCACCATCGATGCCGTCTGTTTTGTCCAAGTGGTCGATGCAGCGAAAGCCGCGTATGAAGTTAACGACCTAGAACACGCTATTCGTAACCTTACACTGACTAATATCCGTACCGTCCTAGGCTCTATGGAGCTTGATGAGATGCTGAGTCAACGTGATATGATCAACAGCAAATTACTGTCTATTGTTGATGAAGCAACCAACCCTTGGGGTGTGAAAGTAACACGGATTGAAATCAAAGATGTGCAGCCACCAGCGGATCTAACCGCCGCCATGAATGCTCAAATGAAAGCAGAACGTAACAAGCGTGCTGAGATATTAGAAGCTGAAGGTATTCGTCAGGCGGAGATCTTAAGAGCCGAAGGCCAGAAGCAATCGGAGATTTTGAAGGCGGAAGGTGATAAACAAGCCGCGATACTTCAAGCAGAGGCTCGTGAACGAGCAGCTGAAGCCGAAGCGAGAGCAACAACTATGGTATCGGAAGCGATTGCCCAAGGTGACATGCAGGCTGTGAATTACTTCATTGCCCAAGGCTATACGGACGCATTGCGGGCGATTGGCCAAGCCGAAAATGGCAAGATTATCATGCTACCACTTGAGGCATCGGGGCTGATGGGTTCCGTGGCTGGTATCGCAGAAATGTTCAAGCATAAATCCGATCAAAATAAATAGAGGTGCTCTTGTTCGAATTACTCGATTCTCTCAATTATTGGCACTGGCTAGCCTTCGGGCTAGCTTTACTGGCTGTGGAACTGCTTGGTACTGCTGGCTACTTTCTTTGGCTGGGTTTGTCAGCTTTAATCGTCGGCCTACTACTTACTTTACTTCCGATGAGTTGGCAACTGCAGTGGATTGCGTTCAGTGTATTTTCGCTTATGACAACTTGGTTATGGTGGAGACGACAGTTTAAGAAGGACTCCTCCGACGATCTAAACCGAGACTTAAACCAGAAGCAAAAACAACTCATTGGTCAGACAGTTCTGGTTGAAGAAAACCTAGCACCAGGAAAGCATCGCATAAAAGTGGGGGATACCACCTGGTCAGCACAAACTGAACAGGCGATATCCGCAGGTACACTCGTAGAAATAACCCAAGTGAACGGTATTATTCTCACTATAGAAGAAAAAAAATAATCTCTATCTCAGGCTCTTTGTCTTAACAAAGAGCCTTTTTTCTTCTAGAAACGCTTCCCTTGAAGTAACAAGTGATAGTATTCAAATGCTTAGCGTATTATTGTCTTGAATTAAGTTGCTATTTATACCGACAAATAGCAATAATCAAACTCAACCTTCTCATTTCAAACAAAATAACATTCTAACCATATCATTTAGTTATTAATTCATTTCCCACAAAAAGTAAGAGTTATTTATTAAAGAAAATTTTAAATAACTAAACTTTTTTTTGATCTTTCATCGTTAAGCGACATACTGATAAATATCTCTTTAATGGGATTTTTAGTGAGGTGTTTATTATGAAATATTTCGTTGCGTTAGCATGTAGTCTTATTTTTAGTTTTTCGGTAGCAGCACAATCACCCGTAGGAAGCACTGCTTCGGGCCCAATAGTGAAATGTGAATTAAGTTCAGGGGTAGTTGAACGCATGCCAATCGTTATATGTGAAAATAGCGATGGTACGGTAATGAGATGAAAAAAGGAGCCTTTCGGCTCCTTCTCTTTTTATAATTCTAGCAGTTGTTTAATGACTGTTTTTCTTTCTTCTTTCGTTGCTTTCCCATACCAGTAACCAAACATTTCTTGTTGCTTGGAATCGGTTGTAAGCGTCAATTTGGTTGAGTTGCGATTTTCAACCGCCCAGCTCAATAGATCATCACGTTGTTCTTTTGGCGTTTGCTCAAACCAATATTGCGTCATCTCTATCGCTTTTGAAGACGAGCTGTGCGCCACAGAAGTCGCAGCAGCAACAGGAGCAGCTACCACAGCCGGAGCTACATTAGAATTGGCGCTGTTCACAATAGCTTCAATGTAACCCGAAGGGATAGAGAAAGTAATGTTATTCGCATTCGACGCGGTCACATCAAATTTAAGATCTTGATACGGCTGCTGTGCGAGAAGCTGGCTAGACACTGGAAATCTGACATACTGAGTTTGAGTACATACATCACTACAGGTTTCCGCTGATGCAGCGTAAGGCTTTAGAGCAACCTCTTTATTGCTACCTTCAACCATTACTGTTTTAAATTCGTTATAGTTTTTAAAGTACTGTAATTCCATTTTAATAAAAGAATCTGGTACGTTTTTTTTCTGTGTTGGAGTTACATAATTCAGCTCTAATGATGACTTCACCAACTGACTACCGTTCACTTCAAGTGCATCCGGCGTTAGTGATTTACCAACAATAATTTGATAGTTCTGTTTCGATTCAACTCGTTTTACTGCATCGGTAAAATCGCTTGTTGAATCTAACGTAGTACAACCTACCATCAATAAAGGAAGTGACGCTAAAATAATTTTCTTCATATAAACCACCCTGGAAATTACTCCGTTATATACTATTCGAATTACCCTTTATCTTCAGGCTCTACCTCTCAATACAACAAACGCTGGCCAATAATGACCAGCGTATTTTATTAAGAACTAAATTGGGAAACTCTTAGAAACCGTACTCTAGACCAACACGAACAACAAATGTTTCTGTGTTTGTTAAACCATCTGAAGAAAGGATATCACGCTGGGCAATACGTACGTAAGGTACAAAACCATTATGAACGTACATCAGCTGACCAGATACAACGTTGTCTTCGTTATTCGTCTTAACGCCATCAGCTTCTGAGTCCATATTCGCTGCGTAACCTAGCTTGAAGCCCCATGGCCCTGTCCAGTATTGGCCAATAACAGAATATGAAGCCTGCTCTGATTTTGCACCACCTTGCTCATCAGACTCACCTGCTTTATATGCACCAGAAATACCAAAACCTGCAGGAAGAGATGCTTCAAAGCCGACTAGGTAACCAAACGTATCAGCCAGAGTACCAGCATCAGCATCAGTTTGACGATCCGTTTCAGTTTCCAGTGCAGCATGGAAAGTTAAGCTGTCATTCAGACGATAGTGCGCGGCAGCACCGTAGAAGTAGTTATCTTTTACGCTTGCATCACCACGACCAGTCGCCAGATTGAAAGTGAAACCGTTGTAATCAACTGAATCGTAGCGTGCCATATCACCATGACGGTCACGGTTGTATTTCACATCACCGCCCCAGTCCCATACAGCGCCTAGGCCTGGGTTTGCGTAAGGCCAGTCAATTACTTCATACATAGGCGTCAGCATACGACCAAAGCGTACTTTACCCCAATCGCCTTTTAGGCCAAGGAACGTATCACGGTTACCCAGTGATGCACCGTCGCCATTTTCACCAACGTAGCCAGACTCAATCTGCATGAAAACATTTACGTTTTCGTACATATCCTTGCTTGCACGGAAACCAATGCGTGATTCGTTTTCGTAGTCATAGCCTGTACCAGTATCTTTAGTAACACCTGCTTTCGTCTCTTCAGAGTCGTAGTTTACGATTGAGATCGCTGCCACACCGTAAGCTTGAACATTGAAGTCAGAGATAATACCAACCTGAGATGATTCAGCTGCTAATGCACCTGTAGAAACCATCGCCACTGCTGCACCAAGAAGAGTGCGTTTGAACATTTTTTCCATGGAAGAACTCCTAAAAATGGATATAGCTGTTTTTGTTGTTCTCACCTTAAGTTGGCCGCCGAAGGGAGAATCATTTCCTATGACGAAAGCAAAAGATTAATCATTAATTTCTCACTTTCTAATTCTGCATACACCCGGTGTATCCATGGCCTTAAGACTAACTTCGCGACAAAAAACATCAATCAGAACTTAATTTCTAAATAAAAAAATATGACCAGCTACAAATTTTTCTAAACATAGTGATCAAGATCCAATTACCCTAATGATAATCAAAACAAAAACAACAAAATCATTAAAAATCAAAATCTTAAATATAAAAACAGATAAATTAACTTTGAAGTGACTCGCATAAAGATAATGGAAAAGGGAACTTTCTCAGTTATAAGATCTTGATCACTGCATTAATTTTGGCCTCTACAACCGTTAAAAACATCAGTATTTTTGCCACAAAAAAAAACCACCCATATGGGTGGCTTTTTACCATTGTAATTAGATTTAGATGAGATCGACTAAGTCCTGCTCTGTTTTAATTTCTATGCCTAGTTCTTGTGCTTTGGCCAGTTTAGAGCCTGCATTTTCGCCAGCAAATAAAATGTCTGTTTTCTTACTCACACTCCCCGTCACTTTCGCACCTAGCGCCTGCAGTGCAGCTTTTGCATCATTTCTAGATAACTGTGACAAAGAACCAGTAAGAACCACCGTTTTTCCAGCTAAAGGCTGAGGAGTGTCTTCACTCTGCTCTTCAATCTCAGGCCATTCTATCCCTTGGTCGAGAAGATCTTGGATGACTTGCTGGTTTTTATCCTGTGCAAAGAAAGCAATAACATGGCTGGCAACGATGTCACCAATATCAGAGACCTCAATAAGCTGCTCGTGATTAGCAGCTTTTACTGCATCCAAATTTTTAAAGTGCTGAGCGAGATTCGCTGCTGTGGCTTCGCCGACTTCTCGAATGCCAAGGGAATAGAGGAATCGAGGTAGCGTTGTCAACTTAGCTTTGTTTAACGCATCAACAACATTCTGCGCCGATTTCGGACCCATACGATCTAGGACGGTTATCACCCCCGCCGATAACTTGAATAAGTCTGCTGGTGTTTCAACCATCTCACGGTCCACGAGCTGTTCAATCACCTTCTCTCCAAGTCCGTCAACATCAAGAGCTTTGCGCGACACAAAGTGTTTAAGGGCTTCCTTGCGTTGCGCCTGACACACTAAGCCGCCAGAGCAACGAGCAACCGCTTCACCTTCAACACGCTCCACTTCTGAGCTACACACAGGGCACTGTTCAGGGAATACGATGTCGCGAGCATTATCTGGTCGACGCTCTTCAATCACAGAAACAATTTGTGGAATCACGTCTCCTGCACGACGAATGATGACGCTATCGCCAACTTTCACGCCAAGGCGTTCAATCTCATCCGCATTGTGCAATGTTGCGTTACTGACCGTCACACCGCCAACAAACACGGGTTCCAGTTTGGCAACAGGTGTAATCGCTCCAGTACGTCCAACTTGGAACTCAACATCATTCAGCAAGGTGATCTCTTCTTGCGCAGGAAACTTGTAAGCAATCGCCCAACGTGGCGCTCTAGCGACGAAGCCTAACTGTTCTTGCAATGCAATATCGTCGACTTTAATCACAATCCCATCGATTTCATAAGGTAAGGCTTCTCGACGCTCTAGAATGTCCTGATAGTAAGCTTTTACTTCGGTCAAATTAGCAACTCGACGGGTTTCAGGGCACATTGGCAGCCCCCAGCCTTTAAGTTGCAGAAAGCGCTCATAGTGGCTTTCAGACAATGCTGTGCCTTCCACAACACCAACGCTGTATGCGTAGAAGCTAAGAGGGCGTGTGGCGGTAATACGGGAATCCAGTTGGCGCAGACTGCCTGCTGCTGCATTACGTGGATTCACAAAGACTTTCTCGCCCTTTTTCTGGGCTTGCTGGTTCAATTTGTCGAAGCCTTCTTTTGGCATGAAGACCTCACCACGTACCTCGATACGTTGCGGCCAACCTTGACCACTCAACTTCAGAGGGATCGATTTGATAGTACGAACATTCTCAGTAATGTTCTCACCCGTAGTTCCGTCACCGCGAGTTGCAGCCTGAACTAAGATACCATTTTCATACAATAAGCTGACGGCTAAGCCATCTAGCTTAGGCTCACAACAAAAGACATTGAATTCTGCCGTTGGAATACGATCAGACATGCGCTTGTGAAAACTTTCTAGCTCTTCATCATCGAAAGCGTTGTCCAGAGACAGCATCGGAATTTCGTGCGCCACTGACTGAAATCCGTCAAGCGGTTGCCCGCCGACTCGCTGACTAGGAGAGTCGATAGTCACCAAATCTGGATGTTCAGCCTCAAGCTCCAATAACTCACGCATCAGGCGATCATATTCCGCATCAGGAACTTCAGGATTGTCTTCCACATAGTACTTAACTCCGTGGTAATGGAGCGTCTCGCGTAATTGATTGAGTCTTTCTTGAATCTCTTGTGACATAACTAACTCTGTACTTAATCATTTTAACGACCGATATCATATCGATGTCGGGATATAATTTGCAGGAGTATGAACAGGCTTTGTCTGGTTCGCAACTGTGCCATGTTCAAAAAAGAAAGGCTCCGGATTCGGAGCCTTGATTGAATTATGGATAACTTAAGCAGTTTCTGCCGTTTTGAAACTCTGAATCTGCGCTCGGTATGCATCCAGACGGTTTGGTGTCATTAAGTTGCGGGCATCATCGAGCACATTCGCGCCTAAATCATCGGCAATCTGCTGAGCTGTTTTTAGCATCAACTTAAAGTTCTGCTCTGGATCACCGTAGCAAGGTAACGTCATGAAGAATGAGATACCTTTAGTTGTGAACTCCGCTGGATCTGTATGCTCAAGCGTACCGGGTTGCATCATATTGGCAACGCTAAACAACACCTTGCCTGTCCCGGAGAGGTCTGAGTGACGATGGAAGATGTCCATTTCGCCGTAAAGCAGGCCATTTTGCTGCATGCTATCAAACAACTTAGTTCCAACAAACGGCTCGCTTCCCGCGCAATGAACGTTAAGCACAATCACTTGCATTTCCGGCTCAGCGGCGGCAACTTCAGGTTCTACAGGTTCGTTGACTTCTGGCAAAGGCTCAGCGTCATCCGAGGCTACCACTGGCTCCACACTCGCTTCAATATCATCCAACGCTTTGGTAGAAATTGATGGCACGTCTAGATCAGGCTCTTCGATCACCTTTTTCTCAACTTTATCAGAAGGCAACTCAGGCTGAGATTGAGGCTCAAGAGCAACGTCTGGCTCAACATAACCATCGATCAGTGGATCGGCTGTGAGTTTCTCTTCAGCGAAATCGGGTTCTTTGCGCTCTTTACGAATGATTTCAAAATCGTCTTCGGGTGCAAATGCGCGCTCTGGCATCGCCTCAGGATCATCCTCTTTATCGGCATCCAATTTACGAAGAGGCTTACTGCCAAATTTGGCCTTTCCTTCTTTTTTGCTTGTCCATAAACCGTGGAACAATAGCGCTGCTATTGCTAAAGCTCCGACAATTATGAGTACAAATCGCAATTCCTGCATTTTTCGCTCTCAAATTACTCGATATACCTAGCCCGTAAACCAACTTATCGAATTTGGTTAAACCTTTCTATAAGTAACTCTACCAAAACTCTCCCCTGTTTTAGAACAACTTAATGTGAGAAGTTCACGCAATGTTGTGATTTTGAACACGCTTTTTTCTTGTTAAGATAAAAAGCGTTCGATTTTACACCACCAACAGTCAGGGCTTATGAATTCAAACATACAACAACGATCCGGTTTTGGTTACTTCTTCTACGGACTTGAACTCGCAGTCAAGCCCGGTATCCGTCAATTTGTTCTGCTTCCTTTATTAGCAAATGTCTTGCTTGTGGGTGGTGCGCTGTTTTATCTGTTTTCTAACTTAGATATTTGGATAGATCAGTTAATGGGGCAACTACCCGGATTTCTTTCTTGGTTGAGTTACATATTGTGGCCTTTGCTGGTACTCACCATACTTGCCACCTTCTCCTACTTCTTTAGTACGCTGGCTAATTTCGTTGCCGCACCATTTAACGGTTTATTGGCCGAAAAAGTCGAAGAACACCTGACAGGCAAAACCGTCAACGACGATGGGATGTTAGCCGTAGTCAAAGATACTCCGCGTATTCTTGCTCGCGAATGGAAAAAGCTACTTTATGTTTTGCCAAAAGCCATCGGCCTGTTCATTTTGCTTCTGATTCCCGCTTTGGGTCAGACGCTTGGACCAATTCTATGGTTTGGGTTTACGGCTTGGATGCTGGCCGTCCAGTACTGCGATTACCCATTTGACAATCACAAAGTGCCTTTTAACGAAATGCGTAACAGTTTGAAACAAAAACAAGGTAAGGCATACAGCTTTGGGGCTTTGGTGGCTATCTTTACCACCATCCCGATCTTAAACCTTATCGTGATGCCCGTTGCAGTCTGTGGTGCGACAGCAATTTGGGTCGCAGAGTTCAAGCGTTGATCAACAAATAGTGCATGTTAGGTGAATAACATGCACTTCATCCCATTCTAATAAGTTATAACTTTTTAATCCTTCTCTAGAATTTTTAGCTAGCCTACTCTTCTATCCACGCACTCTATAATGAGCACACAGATTACCAGCTTGTCGCTCTCAGCTTTCTAAAGACCGATAAGCTTTTAACAGATGAAGGATCACGACATGAGCAAAATCTACGAAGATAACTCTCTTACCATCGGTAACACGCCATTGGTACGCCTGAACAAAGTCAGTAAAGGTAAAGTACTGGCGAAAATTGAAGCTCGTAACCCTAGCTTCAGTGTGAAGTGCCGTATCGGTGCCAACATGATTTGGGAAGCAGAAAAAGCTGGTACGTTGAAGCCAGGCGTAGAGCTTGTTGAACCAACCAGTGGTAACACAGGTATTGCTCTTGCTTTCGTTGCAGCGGCTCGTGGCTACAAACTCACATTGACGATGCCTGAGTCTATGAGTCTTGAACGTCGTAAACTGCTGAAAGCGCTAGGTGCCAACCTTGAGCTGACAGAAGCAGCAAAAGGCATGAAGGGCGCGATCGCTAAAGCAGAAGAAATTGTTGCGGCTAACCCAGACAAATATCTACTTCTTCAGCAATTCAACAACCCTGCAAACCCTCAGATTCACGAAAAAACCACAGGTCCTGAGATCTGGGAAGCGACTGATGGCGAAGTTGACGTATTCGTTGCAGGTGTAGGTACAGGCGGTACTATCACAGGTACAAGCCGATACATTAAAGGCGAGAAAGGTAAGAACATTGTTTCTGTAGCTGTTGAGCCAGCAGAATCACCGGTCATTGCACAGGCACTTGCAGGCGAAGAAATCCAACCTGCACCACACAAAATTCAAGGTATCGGCGCTGGTTTCATCCCTGGTAACCTAGATTTAGAGCTTTTGGACCGTGTAGAGTCAGTCACTTCTGAAGAAGCTATCGAAATGGCACGCCGACTAATGGAAGAGGAAGGCATTCTGGCTGGTATCTCTTCTGGCGCAGCCGTTGTTGCCGCAAACCGATTGGCAGAACTACCTGAATTTGAAGGAAAAACTATCGTAACCGTACTTCCTAGCTCAGGTGAGCGCTACTTGAGTACAGCACTGTTTGCGGGCATCTTTACAGAGAAAGAGAACCAACAGTAATTCGTAGCCAAATCAATTTTTCGTCTAAAAAAGCCCCTTTATGGGGCTTTTTTGTTGATCCCTGCCTCACCTTTGGTAATATCAGGGCAGTTTTATTTTTAGCTTCAAAATAAAAGCTAAATAAGAATTTCTCCCAGTGATGAGATCCAGCACAGATTGGAATCATGACTGGAAAATTTGCAATCAGTATCAACTATGACACTAAATGAATATTGTGTATTTGGCACAAGGTGACGTTCAGGGTTAAGCTGAATCTGATTTAGAAACTATCAAAATATAAATCAATTGGGGTATATAACATGTACGAGAAGCAAGTAGAAATCACTGCAGAAAACGGTCTTCACACTCGTCCAGCTGCACAGTTTGTTAAAGAAGCAAAAGGCTTTGACGCAGACATCACTGTGACTTCTAACGGTAAAAGCGCTAGCGCGAAAAGCCTGTTCAAACTTCAAACTCTTGGCCTAGTAAAAGGTACACAAGTTACTATCTCAGCTGAGGGCCCTCAAGCTCAACAAGCTGTTGACCACCTAGTTGCTCTAATGGATCAACTACACTAATCCGGTCTCCTATTTTCAAAGCCATTTTGTGAAAGCAAAATGGCTTTGTTGGAAATAGGCCAAGATATAAGCTACACATTATCGTTAGCGCACCCATATTTTCTCCCGTTTAAAGTTGACCAATTTAAGGTAAGGCTATGATTTCAGGCATCCTAGCATCTCCAGGTATTGCTATTGGTAAAGCACTACTCCTTCAAGAAGATGAAATTGTCCTAAACACTCACTCAATTACTGATGCTCAAGTAGACGCAGAAGTAGCTCGCTTTTTTGACGCACGTAACAAATCAGCAGCTCAGCTTGAAACGATCAAGCAGAAAGCCCTTGAAACATTCGGTGAAGAGAAAGAAGCGATCTTTGAAGGTCACATCATGCTTCTTGAAGATGAAGAGCTAGAAGAAGAAATCCTAGCACTGATCAAAAACGACAAGATGCACGCCGATAACGCGATTCACACGGTTATCGAAGAACAAGCGACCGCGCTTGAATCTCTAGACGACGAATATCTAAAGGAACGTGCAACGGATATCCGTGATATCGGTACACGTTTTGTTAAAAATGCTCTTGGCATCAATATCGTTTCACTTAGCGATATCAACGAAGAAGTAATTCTGGTCGCTTACGACCTCACACCATCAGAAACAGCGCAAATCAACCTAGACTATGTTCTTGGTTTTGCTTGTGACATCGGCGGTCGTACTTCTCATACTTCAATCATGGCACGCTCGCTTGAGCTTCCGGCTATCGTTGGTACTAACGACATCACTAAGCAAGTTAAGAACGGCGACATGCTAATTCTTGATGCGATGAACAACAAAATCGTTATCAACCCATCAGACGCTGAACTAGAAGAAGCAAAAGCGGTGAAAGCTGCATTCCTTGCTGAAAAAGAAGAGCTAGCCAAGCTAAAAGATCTCCACGCAGAGACCACTGACGGTCACCGTGTAGAAGTGTGCGGTAACATTGGTACAGTTAAAGACTGTGATGGCATCATCCGTAATGGCGGTGAAGGTGTTGGTCTGTACCGTACTGAATTCCTATTCATGGACCGTGATGCACTTCCTACTGAGGAAGAGCAGTACCAAGCGTACAAAGACGTTGCAGAGGCAATGAACGGTGAGTCGGTAATTATCCGCACTATGGATATCGGTGGTGATAAAGATCTTCCATACATGGATCTACCACAAGAGATGAACCCATTCCTAGGCTGGCGCGCAGTTCGTATCAGCTTGGATCGTCGTGAAATCCTACGTGACCAGCTACGCGGCATCCTACGTGCTTCTGCACACGGAAAACTGCGTATTATGTTCCCAATGATCATCTCTGTAGAAGAAATCCGTGAACTGAAGAAAGCGATCGAAGAGTACAAAGCAGAACTTCGTGCGGAAGGTCTAGCATTCGACGAAAACATCGAAATCGGTGTAATGGTGGAGACTCCAGCAGCCGCTGCTATCGCGCACCACCTAGCGAAAGAAGTCGCATTCTTCTCTATCGGTACTAACGATCTTACTCAGTACACGCTAGCAGTAGACCGTGGTAACGAGATGATCTCACACCTATACAACCCACTGTCTCCAGCTGTACTGACCGTAATCAAACAAGTGATTGATGCTTCTCACGCTGAAGGTAAGTGGACTGGTATGTGTGGTGAGCTTGCTGGCGATGAGCGTGCAACACTTCTACTTCTAGGTATGGGTCTGGATGAGTTCTCTATGAGCGGCATCTCTATTCCTAAAGTGAAGAAAGTGATTCGTAACTCGAACTTTGCAGAAGTAAAAGCAATGGCGGAAGAAGCACTTTCTCTACCAACAGCGGCAGAAATTGAAGCCGTTGTAGAAAAATTCATCGCAGAGAAAACTCAATAATTGACTGATACCATTAAGATAGACGGCTAAAAATAGTCGTCTATCTTGTGAGATTGGTATACTATAATTCGACAGAATTAAATAAAACGTTAGGAGCATGACACAATGGGTCTGTTTGACAAACTTAAGAAGCTAGTATCTGACGACAGTGCTGACGCAGGTGCAATTGAAATCATCGCGCCTCTGTCTGGTGAAATCGTAAACATCGAAGATGTGCCAGATGTCGTTTTCGCTGAGAAAATCGTTGGTGACGGTATTGCTATCAAACCTGCTGGCAGCAAAATGGTAGCTCCTGTAAACGGTACAATCGGTAAGATCTTTGAAACTAACCACGCATTCTCAATTGAGTCTGACGACGGTGTAGAGCTATTCGTTCACTTCGGTATCGACACTGTTGAACTAAAAGGCGAAGGCTTCAAGCGTATTGCAGAAGAAGGTCAAACAGTTAAAGCTGGCGACACTATTATCGAGTTCGATCTAGCGCTTCTAGAAGAGAAAGCAAAATCAACTCTAACGCCTGTCGTTATCTCTAACATGGACGAAATCAAAGAACTGAACAAACTATCTGGTTCAGTATCTGTGGGTGAAACACCAGTCCTACGCGTAACTAAGTAATTTTTACTTAGCCAAATACCAAAAAACGCAGCGACTCAGCTGCGTTTTTTATTGCCTCTCTCTTGGGTTATTTTAGCCCCAACGCATATTTCAACACCTGACTTTTTAACGGACCAGCATTCTCAGCCACTTTCAATGCCGCGTTGCGGACAAATTTCAGTGGAGCCAGATCGTTACTAAAACTCTTGTAGAAAAAATCCATTCCCGATTGCATAAGAAGGTTATCAGGGCGGCGTTTGCGTTCGTAGAGCTTGAGCGCTTCCTGCGAAAAATGC
Organism: Vibrio sp. RE88; assembly: GCF_013113835.1. Classification (GTDB taxonomy): domain Bacteria; phylum Pseudomonadota; class Gammaproteobacteria; order Enterobacterales; family Vibrionaceae; genus Vibrio. The sequence continues at coordinate 64,971 of NZ_VTYQ01000012.1, forward strand.
GTTTTTCCATCCGTCACTTCAAGTAGCGCTTCCACATCTTTAAAGCCAATATTCACCCCCTGCCCTGCCAGCGGGTTTATAGTATGCGCCGAATCGCCGGCAAGCACACAACCAAGCGCTGAATAGGACTGCGCGTGTCGTCGGGTTAGAGGAAATGAGCCAGCTTGAAGCACTTTAATATCGCCTAATTCGGCAGGGAAATGACTCAGAACTTCTTGCCTTAGCTGCTCATTGGTCATAGAGCACAGCTGTTTGATTCGCTGAGGAGAATCGTACCAGACCAATGCTCCCTGATTACCACATAACGGAAGAAACGAACGCGGTCCTGATGGTGTAAATTGCTGCCAAGTAATGTCTTGCTGTGGAAGTTCAGTCTCCACATTGATCAACATGCAATGTTGGCGATAATCCCATGCCGTCACGCCAATCCCAGCCAGAGCTCTAACCTGAGAATTTGCTCCATCAGCCCCCACAACTAGGTCAGCCTGAAAGGACTGACCGGAACTTAAGCTTACAGAGCAAGGTTGACCAAACTCAATATGCTCTAATCGGTCTGGGCAGCAAAGTGTGATATTAGAATAACGTTCAAATTCCCCCCACAGCCCCAACTGAATCAGGCGGTTTTCGACAATGTAGCCAAGTCTATCCATATTTAGCGCATCAGCATGAAAACGGGTTCTGCATTCTGGATGTTCCCAAGTTTCAAGCCTGCGATAAGGACAAACTCGCATCTTTGATGTTGCCTGCCATGCACCCAGATCTTCCAATATCGAGACAGAATGCTCTGAGATCGCCGAAACTCGAATATCCATCGGCTGCTCTGCTGAAAACGGCTGAGGAGCCGCACCTTCTACGACAACAACGGTTCTGCCTTGCTTGGCGAAACCGATCGCAATCGCCGCACCAACCATACCGCCACCGATAACGGCAACATCATATCTGGTCATAATTTGTACTTTATTTGTTGATTATCTGGCTGATTTTCATTGTACTTTTTCATTACTAAAATGTAACTAAAAACCTCAACACAGATAAGGGCAAATCCCTTGCATTACATAGGATTTAACTGAATGTGTGACAGCACTAGTCAGTAGGTTTTTAAAGCAGTACAATACGCCGCTTACCGCCGAGAGGGCGGCTAAAATATAGTCAACCACATGAGATATGCAGCGTTGGCACTGTTCCACACTGGGCGATTTGCTCCCTTAATTTAAACTAACGATCGAGCGAACAACATGAGTAAAAAACTGCTAATTAAAACCTGGGGCTGCCAGATGAACGAATACGATTCGTCTAAAATGGCCGATCTACTGAATGCTGCTAACGGCTATGAGCTGACAGAAGAACCAGAAGAAGCAGACGTACTACTACTGAATACCTGTTCTATCCGCGAAAAAGCACAAGAAAAGGTATTCCACCAGCTAGGTCGTTGGAAAACCCTCAAAGACAAAAAAGAAGGCGTTGTCATTGGCGTGGGAGGCTGTGTAGCCACTCAGGAAGGTGACCACATTCGCGAGCGTGCGCCGTTCGTTGACGTTATCTTTGGCCCTCAAACATTGCACCGTCTGCCTGAAATGATCAAGCAATCACAAAGTAATGAAGCGCCTGTCATGGATATCTCTTTCCCTGAGATCGAGAAATTCGACCGTCTACCAGAACCTCGTGCAGAAGGCGCAACCGCGTTTGTTTCCATCATGGAAGGTTGTTCGAAGTACTGTACCTACTGTGTTGTTCCGTACACGCGTGGTGAAGAAGTCAGCCGCCCGATGGATGACGTTCTGTTCGAAATTGCGCAGCTAGCAGAGCAAGGTGTTCGTGAAGTAAACCTTCTCGGCCAGAACGTGAACGCATACCGTGGTCCAACACACGAAGGTGATATCTGTAGCTTTGCTGAGCTACTTCGCCTTGTCGCTTCGATTGATGGTATCGACCGTATTCGTTTCACCACCAGTCACCCACTTGAGTTCACCGATGACATTATTGCCGTTTACGAAGACACGCCTGAGCTGGTGAGCTTCCTGCACCTACCAGTGCAAAGTGGCAGTGACCGCATCCTAACGATGATGAAGCGCCCACACACTGGTATCGAATACAAGTCGATTATCCGTAAACTGCGTAAAGCGCGTCCTGATATCCAAATCAGCTCTGACTTTATCGTCGGTTTCCCGGGTGAATCCGATATGGACCACCAAGCAACAATGAAGCTGATCAAAGATGTCGATTTCGACATGAGCTTCAGCTTTATCTTCTCTCCGCGCCCAGGTACACCAGCTGCCGATTACCCATGTGATCTGTCAGAGCAGACCAAGAAAGAGCGCCTGTACGAACTTCAGCAAACAGTGAATGCGCAAGCGATGCGTTTCTCTCGTCTAATGCTGGGTACAGAACAACGCGTTTTGGTTGAAGGTCCTTCGAAAAAGAATCTAATGGAGCTTCGCGCACGTACTGAGAACAACCGTGTTGTGAACTTCGAAGGTAATGCTGAGCTCATCGGGCAATTTGTCGATGTAAAAATTACTGACGTTTTCGCGAACTCATTACGTGGTGAAATTGTACGTACAGAAAAAGACATGGATCTGCGTACCGTGATTTCGCCAACTCAGATGATGGCAAAAACAAAACGCGAAGATGAGCTAGGTGTAGCAACCTTTACGCCTTAAGCTTGAAAATACCTGTCTGAGTGACCATCTTAGATATAGGTATATAAAGCCATTGGAAGCCCGGTCTAAATCGGGCTTCTGGGAAATGGCCAATAATGAGAGGCAACTTTGAGCAATAAAATTGTGACTCTAGAGATTGATCTAGAACCTTCTGACAACCGCCGCCTAGCGAGTCTGTGCGGTCCTTTCGATGACAACATCAAACACTTAGAACGCCGTTTAGGTGTCGAAATCAGCTACCGAGGCAACTTCTTTACCATCGTTGGTAAACCTCATACCTCAGCGGCTGCGCTGGAAATCATCAAAACCCTTTACGTCAATACTGCGCCTGTTCGCGGCAATATTCCAGATATTGAACCAGAAGAGATTCATCTGGCGATCAAAGAGACCGGCGTACTTGAACAAGACACTGAGTCCAATCTTGAGCACGGTAAAGAAGTCTTCATCAAGACCAAGAAGGGCGTGATTAAACCACGTACACCGAATCAAGCTCAGTATCTGGTCAATATGGTCACGCATGACATCTCTTTCGGTATTGGCCCAGCCGGTACAGGTAAGACGTACCTTGCCGTTGCTGCAGCCGTAGATGCTCTAGAGCGTCAAGAGATTCGTCGTATTCTACTAACACGTCCTGCTGTTGAAGCGGGCGAAAAGCTGGGCTTTCTCCCAGGTGACCTAAGCCAAAAAGTCGACCCGTATCTACGTCCACTCTACGACGCGCTTTTCGAGATGCTTGGCTTTGAAAAAGTCGAAAAACTGATTGAGCGTAACGTCATTGAAGTAGCACCGCTAGCTTATATGCGTGGTCGTACACTGAATGACGCTTTTATCATTCTCGATGAAAGTCAGAACACCACTGTAGAGCAGATGAAGATGTTCCTGACTCGTATCGGTTTTAACTCCCGCGCAGTCATCACTGGTGACGTTACTCAGATTGATTTACCGCGCGGCGCAAAATCAGGCCTTCGCCATGCGATTGAAGTGCTTAATGAAGTGGATGAAATCAGCTTTAACTTCTTCCAGTCTGACGACGTCGTTCGACACCCAGTGGTTGCACGTATCGTCAATGCCTATGAGAAGTGGGAAGCGCAAGATCAAAAAGAGCGTAAAGAGTACGAGAAGCGCCGTCGTGAAGAGCGCGAAGCAAAACTTCAGGAAGCGCCAGCGACTCAACCTACTGTGACTCCGGAGACGAAACCGTCATGAGCATCGAACTAGATCTTCAATTAGCAGTCGAAGATGAAAAAGGCTTACCAAGCTTTGAAGATGTTCATCTCTGGTTAAGTTCTGCTGTAGCAAAGTTTCAGCCTCAAGCCGAAGTTACTGTTCGTATCGTCGATGAGCAAGAAAGCCACCAGCTTAACCATGACTATCGCGGCAAGGACAAACCAACCAATGTGTTGTCTTTTCCTTTCGAAGCACCTCCGGGTATTGAAATGAATTTGCTGGGTGATCTGATCATTTGTAAACAGGTGGTTGAGCAAGAAGCCGATCAGCAATCTAAGCCATTGATGGCACACTGGGCGCATATGGTTGTACATGGTAGCCTGCATCTGCTAGGTTATGATCATATCGAGGATGACGAAGCCGAAGAGATGGAGTCCCTCGAAACAGAAATCATGCTGGGTATGGGGTTTGAAGACCCATACATAGCTGAAAAAGAGTCACCTTAGGGTCACTCGCATGTGAGGGTTTGAGAGTTCATTATTTACCTCTCTCATGCCCTCAACGTGAGCTATCACACTTCTGATAGCGTTACTTAATTGAGAAACAATGAACGAAGACAATTCGCCCTCTTCTCTAGAAGGTAAAAAAGAAAAATCTGAAGGTCCGAGTAGAAAGTCCTTCTTCGGACGCCTAGGTCAACTATTTCAAGGCGAACCTAAAGATCGCCAGGAGCTTGTGGAAGTATTCCGCGACTCAGAAGAAAATGACCTGATTGACCATGACACCCGAGACATGCTTGAAGGCGTTATGGAAATCGCAGAAATGCGCGTGCGCGATATTATGATCCCACGTTCACAAATGGTTACCGTTGACCGTAGCGACGATTTAGACGCATTGGTTAACCTTATCACTGACGCTCAGCACTCTCGCTACCCAGTCATCAGTGAAGATAAAGACCATGTTGAAGGCATCCTGTTAGCGAAGGACTTACTTAAATATTTAGGCTCAGGCAGTGCGCCATTTGATATCGAACAGGTGATCCGCCCAGCGGTCGTTGTTCCTGAAAGTAAGCGAGTAGATCGCTTATTAAAAGAGTTCCGTGAGGAACGTTATCACATGTCCATTGTCGTAGATGAGTTCGGTGGAGTTTCTGGTCTTGTGACAATCGAGGATATTCTCGAAGAAATCGTTGGAGAAATCGAAGATGAATTCGACGATGAAGAAGAACTGGATATTCGTAAACTCAGCAAACACACCTATGCAGTAAAAGCCCTAACGACAATTGAAGAATTCAATGACACCTTCAACACCGCATTCAGTGATGAAGAAGTCGACACAGTTGGTGGCATGGTAATGACAGCTTTCGGTCATCTTCCTTCACGCGGTGAAGTGGTTGAACTGGAGAATTATAGCTTTAAGGTTACCTCTGCGGACAATCGTCGCGTGTTACAGCTTCAAGTAACCATCCCCGACGAAGAGCCTCTTCCGGAACCAGCCGAAGAGTAACGCTAATTTCCCGAACTGGGATACTCAGAAGTATAACGATGATAAAAACACTTTTTCATCGCCTAAAACGGCCGCTTGCGGCCGTTTTTGTTGGCGCCCTCACTACCTTCGCATTTGCTCCGTTTCAGCTCTGGCCTTTGGCGATCCTTAGCCCACTGCTATTGTTGGCCTTAATTCATCAACAAAGTGCAAAGCGTGCTTTATGGATTGGCTACGCGTGGGGAATTGGTCAATTTGCAACTGGGATCAGTTGGGTACACATCAGCATTGACAATTTTGGTGGTATGCCGAAAATCGCCAGCGTTTTTCTCATGGCGCTACTGGTGGGTTATCTTGCAATTTATTCTGCGCTGTTTGCTTGGAGCCTTAATCGTTACTTTCCACACGGCAACCGCACGCGTTTTCTGCTTGCCGCTCCAGCGATTTGGCTGATTTGTGACTGGCTGCGCGGTTGGGTCATGACAGGGTTCCCATGGCTATGGCTTGGTTACAGCCAAATAGACAGCCCCCTAGCGAATTTTGCCCCGATTGGTGGCGTTGAACTACTGACTCTGCTGCTGATAATCAGTGCTGGCAGTATCATCTATGCATTTAGCCAGCGACAGTGGCTTCACCTTCTCATCCCTGCCGTTATTTTTTCTACCGGTTATGGGCTTAAGTCCGCCAATTGGGTAACAGTAGACCCAGATAGCACCACCAAAATAGCCCTAATTCAGGGTAACGTCGATCAGGCAAAGAAATGGTTACCACAAGAGCGCTGGCCAACCATCATGCAATACACTGATCTGACGCGCGAAAACTGGGATGCTGACATCATCATATGGCCAGAAGCCGCCATCCCAGCGTTTGAGTTTGAAATCTCTTCCTATCTGAGTAACCTAGACTCTGCAGCTAAAATGAACAATAGTGCCGTCATAACAGGTGTGGTTAATCAAGGAGAAGACCGTCAGTTTTACAACAGTATTCTTACTGTCGGCAAAACACCTTATGGTGATTACAGCTTTGATATGAGCGAGCGCTACCACAAGCATCACCTATTGCCTTTCGGCGAGTTTGTGCCTTTTGAGGATATTCTAAGACCATTAGCGCCATTTTTTAATCTGCCTATGTCCTCGTTTAGTCGTGGCGACTTTATACAGCCTAATATTGAGGCTAACGGTAAGCAGATGGCACCAGCACTGTGTTATGAAATTATTTTCAACGAGCAAGTACGTGAAAATGTCACAGATGACACCGACTTCATCCTTACTCTGTCTAACGATGCTTGGTTTGGTAAATCAATCGGCCCACTACAACATATGGAAATTGCTCGAATGCGAGCACTTGAGTTGGGTAAACCCGTCATTCGCTCGACTAATAATGGCGTCACCGCGGTGACCGATTACAAGGGCAACATCACCGCGCAGATCCCTCAATTTGAAACAGAGGTATTGCGCGCAGAGATCACCTCCACCCAAGGGAAGACTCCCTATCGAGAGTTCGGTACTTGGCCACTCTACATCTGGGTACTACTGAGTTTGATTACCGGTTGGCGCTTGAGGAAGTAAGAGTAGACTAATCACGGGGGTGACGTGCAAACGTCACCCTTTTTGTCAGTAGTAGGAACACTTCCTTAGGGTTTCAGAAGCTGGCGGCTAAAGCCCTTCCCACCACATTTTGTGCATGGAATGATCACGGTTGGATGGTTGTATTGCGTTTTATGACCACATTCGTCACACACTAAAATACCTAACCCAATCACTTCACCGGCTTGATACAACCCTTGGTGTTCTAAGTCAGCAAACAATTCAACCCATTCGACCTTTGTCCGGTCTGTGATATCCAATAGCCCCTGCCAGATTGAATCTGCCACCATAAGATAAAAAGGCCCCCCCTTCGATTCCTCGTAGCTATCGGCAAACTCTTTCAAATCTGACTTCACATACGCTGACACCAAAGCCAGTTCATCTTTAGTCAAATCATTGGCCGCCTCAACGACCTTTTCTGAGGTTTCAAAAACGTGGTTGACTTCATCTGGGCTATGTTTGAGCGCTTCCACAACATCCTCAAACATCTCCTCATAACCTGCTTTACGTTTTGGCATAGTGACCTCCTTCTAGCGACTCGGGAGAATTGCGCCCGTAGGCTATTGTTGTGCTCCTCTCCTTTAGGTATTCTATGACGATCTATTTATGTCTGTTCTAACTGAACTCACAATTTCCAAGATAACCGGATATCATCGATGCAAGAGCAATACAACCCGCAAGATATTGAACAGAAAGTTCAAAAGCACTGGGATGACAACAAGACCTTTATTGTAAGTGAAGACCCAAATAAAGAAAAATTCTACTGTCTCTCTATGTTCCCTTACCCAAGTGGTCGACTGCACATGGGTCACGTGCGTAACTACACCATCGGTGATGTGGTATCTCGTTTTCAACGTCTGCAAGGTAAAAATGTAATGCAACCAATTGGTTGGGATGCATTTGGTCTACCAGCAGAAAACGCAGCGGTTAAGAATAACACGGCACCTGCACCATGGACTTACGAAAACATTGAGTACATGAAGAACCAGCTAAAAATGCTTGGTTTGGGCTACGACTGGAACCGTGAATTCGCAACTTGTACGCCAGAGTACTACCGTTGGGAGCAAGAATTCTTCACTAAGCTTTACGAAAAAGGACTAGTTTACAAGAAGATGTCTACAGTTAACTGGGATCCAGTTGACCAAACAGTTCTTGCGAACGAACAGGTTGTTGACGGCCGCGGCTGGCGTTCAGGCGCAATCGTTGAGCAGAAAGAAATTCCTCAATGGTTCATCAAAATTACTGAATACGCTCAAGAACTGATCGATGACCTAGACAAGCTAGAAGGCTGGCCAGAAATGGTTAAGACCATGCAGCGCAACTGGATCGGTCGCTCTGAGGGTGTAGAACTTAAGTTTGAAGTGAAAGGTCAAGCAGACCTAGAAGTTTACACAACTCGCCCAGACACGCTAATGGGTGTGACTTATGTTGGAATCGCAGCAGGTCACCCTCTAGCAGCAGAAGCAGCTAAGACAAACCCTGAGCTAGCGGCCTTCGTTGAAGAATGTAAGAACAACAAAGTAGCAGAAGCTGAAATGGCGACAATGGAGAAGAAAGGTATGGCGACTGGCCTTACTGCTATTCACCCATTGAACGGCCGTGAGGTTCCTGTTTACGTAGCTAACTTCGTACTGATGGACTACGGTACAGGCGCAGTAATGGCAGTACCTGCTCACGACCAACGTGACTACGAGTTTGCAACTAAGTACGGCCTAGACATCATCCCTGTGATCAAGCCTGCTGACGGCAGCGAACTGAACATATCTGAAGAAGCATACACTGAGAAAGGCGTACTGTTCGATTCTGGTGAGTTCGACGGTCTTGAATTCCAAGCGGCATTCGATGCAATCGCAGCCAAGCTTGAAACTGAAGGCAAAGGTACTAAAACCGTTAACTTCCGTCTGCGTGACTGGGGCGTATCTCGTCAACGTTACTGGGGTGCGCCAATCCCAATGGTAACCACTGAAGATGGTGAAGTTCACCCAGTACCCGCTGACCAACTGCCAGTAGTCCTTCCAGAAGACGTGGTAATGGACGGCGTAACCAGCCCAATCAAATCGGATAAAGAGTGGGCGAAGACGACATTTAACGGCGAACCAGCTCTACGTGAAACTGACACGTTCGATACCTTCATGGAGTCTTCTTGGTACTACGCACGTTACTGCTCACCACAAGCTGACGACATCCTAGATCCAGAAAAAGCAAACTACTGGCTACCAGTAGACCAGTACATCGGTGGTATCGAGCACGCTTGTATGCACCTACTGTACTCTCGCTTCTTCCACAAATTGCTACGTGATGCGGGTTACGTAACCTCTGATGAACCATTCAAGCGCCTACTATGTCAAGGCATGGTACTGGCTGATGCATTCTCTTACGAGAACGAGAAAGGCGGTACAGAGTGGGTTGCACCTACTGACGTGACTGTTGAGCGTGACGGTAAAGGCCGCATCACTTCAGCGAAAGACAACACTGGCCGTGACGTTGAACACTCAGGCATGATCAAGATGTCTAAGTCGAAGAACAACGGTATCGACCCGCAAGAGATGGTAGACAAGTACGGTGCTGACACAGTACGTCTATTTATGATGTTTGCTTCACCAGCAGACATGACACTTGAGTGGCAAGAGTCTGGCGTTGAAGGTGCTAACCGCTTCCTGAAACGTGTTTGGAAACTAGTAAACGAGCACGCTTCGAAAGGCGCGGCAGAAGCAGTGGATACCTCGGCACTATCTAGCGACCAAAAAGCACTTCGTCGTGACGTTCACAAGACTATCGCGAAAGTGACGGATGATGTTGCTCGTCGTCAAACGTTCAACACGGCAATCGCAGCGATCATGGAACTAATGAACAAGCTAGCGAAAGCACCTCAAGAGTCTGCACAAGACCGTGCAATCCTTGATGAAGCGCTAAAAGCCGTTGTCGCAATGCTTTACCCAATCACTCCGCATATCTCTAGCGAAATGTGGGTTGGTCTTGGTGAAACTGACATCGACAATGCAGCATGGCCAACACACGATGAGAAAGCTCTGGTTGAAGACGAGAAGCTAATCATCGTTCAAGTAAACGGCAAGCTACGTGCGAAGCTGACAGTACCTGCGGATATCTCTAAAGAAGATATCGAAGCGCTAGGCCTAAACGATGAGAACGTAACTAAGTTCACCGACGGCAAGACTGTGCGTAAAGTGATTTACGTGCCAGGTAAGCTACTGAATATCGTTGCAAACTAAGCGTTTGCAAAGAAAGTGTTGCGAACTAATTCGTCAAACTAAAGTCTTAAGCAGGGTATATTGGCCCTGCTTTACTTATCTCAGCCTATTCGATGAGTAGCCTGAGATAAGTATTCAAATAATCGAGAAACATCAACTAATGCGCCTATTTTCAATCTCTACTTTTAAGCTAACCAGTGTTGTTCTTGCTGCGAGTTTGCTGTCTGCCTGTGGCTTCCATCTTCGTGGTGATTACTCTATACCAGAAGAGCTCGACACACTGTCTCTTACCAGTTACGACCAGTACAGTACATTTACCCGAATGATGAAAGCCCAACTACGTATGAGTGAGATTGAGGTGGTTCCGCCTTCTGACAGTGTCCCGAACCTTCACTTACTCAGTGAAGGTGTTGGTGAGCGTACCCTATCGCTTTATCAGAATACGCGTGCAGCAGAGATTGAGTTGACGTTTTACGCGAGCTACAGCGTTTCAATCCCGGATATTGGTATCAAAACGTTCTCTACCAGTGTTACTCGCAGCTACTTAGATAACCCGCTAACGGCACTGGCGAAGTCAGTGGAACGCGATATGATCGAAGATGAAATGCGTAAGCTGGCTGCCACTCAGATCATTCGTCAAATGGCACGTTTAAAGGCCGATATCGAAGCTAACGAACTCGATATGGAAGAGCAAGACATCCAACTAAAAACAGACGAAGAGCAGTACCGAATCAAGACCTATTCGTCAGATGAGCCTCAAGGAGCATCTGACAGTAACTCGGCGGCTCAATAGAATCCTATGCGAATCTTCGCAGATCGACTGGTGGAGCAGCTCAATAAGCAGCTCCACCCCACTTATCTAATTTTTGGCAATGAGCCATTACTACTACAAGAATCTCGTCAGTCCATTCAAAAAGCCGCTTACACTCAGGGCTTTGAAGAACGGCACCGTTTCGCAGTAGACAATAGCTTTGATTGGAACTTAGTGTATGACAGTTGCCAAGCATTAAGCCTGTTTTCATCGCGCCAATTGATTGAGTTAGAACTCCCAGAATCAGGAGTAAACGCGGCAATTGCAAAAGAGCTAGTAGGCATTTCAGAGGTGTTACACAGCGACATCATATTAGTCGTGATTGGCACTAAGCTCACCAAAGCACAAGAAAATGCTAAATGGTTTAAAGCCTTGTCTTCCCGTGGCTGCTGGGTAAGTTGCCTTACGCCAGACCTCAGCCGCCTGCCCCAGTTTGTCCAGTCACGCTGCAGAGCATTGAAATTGAATCCGGATGCAGAAGCGATTCAGATGTTGGCTCAGTGGCATGAAGGCAACTTGTTTGCACTGACACAAAGCCTAGAAAAACTCGCGCTTTTGTACCCTGACGGGCAATTAAACCTCATCAGACTCGAAGAGTCACTAAGCCGACATAATCATTTTACGGCATTTCACTGGTCAGACGCTCTGCTAGCAGGTAAAGCTAACCGTGCTCAACGGGTATTGAGACAGCTAGAAGCGGAAGGTGTTGAAGCGGTGATCTTGCTTCGAACCATTCAAAAAGAGTTGACTCAGCTACTCTCAATGCAGCAACAAATGCAATCGCAAGCCATAGGACAAGTGTTTGAACGCTACCGGATATGGCAATCAAAGCGACCGCTGTACTCTGCGGCGTTAAACCGTCTTTCACAGACAAAGATCACTCAGCTAATCCAGTTAATTGCTAAAGCCGAAGTTATCTCTAAAACTCAATATGAGATTTCAAGTTGGCCACTATTGCATCAGTTAAGTACTGAGATGTGCTTGCCACAAGTGAAGCTTCAAAAAGCGTGATATACTGCGCCGCTTTGATTTTAAACCGAATAAACAAACGAGGACCTGACTTTGCAACTTGAAGAACTGAATGATTTTCTAGTAGATAAAGCCGACGACATGAAAGCACAGGACATTAAAACACTTGATGTTCAAGGCAAATCCAGCATCACAGACTACATGATTATCTGCACAGGCACTTCAAAACGCCACGTTGCCTCTATTGCTGAACACGTAGCAAAAGAATCAAAAATGGCTGGACTTGAACCACTAGGCATCGACGGTGAAAGTGAAGGTGAGTGGGTCGTCCTTGATATGGGCACGACCATTGTTCATGTTATGCAGGAAGAACAACGCGAGCTATATCAACTGGAAAAACTCTGGGGCTAAGCGATGAAACTGCAATTGATCGCCGTTGGCACTAAAATGCCTAAATGGGTTGAAGAAGGCTTTCAAGAATATAAGCGCCGGTTTCCTCACGATATGCCACTGGAACTTGTTGAAATTCCAGCCGGAAAACGGGGAAAAAATGCCGATATTGCAAGGATTCTGCAAAAAGAAGGCGAAGCCATGCTGGCTGCGGTGCCAAAAGGCAATCGAATTGTTACCCTAGATATTCCCGGCAAAAAGTGGGATACCTCTCAGCTGGCGCAGCAACTAGACAGTTGGAAGTTAGATGGCCGCGATGTCTCCATTCTTATTGGCGGCCCGGAAGGGTTAGCTCCAGCTTGTAAAGCGGCGGCCGATCAAAGTTGGTCGCTGTCTGCACTCACCTTGCCCCACCCTCTGGTTCGCATCGTGATGGCAGAAAGCCTTTATCGAGCCTGGAGTATCACTGCTAATCATCCATATCACCGAGAATAAGCGTTAATGTTAAGGAAGCGTACCCGAATCAGGGATTATCAAGAAGAAGCACGGCTGTTTAAAAGCCGGGCTATTGTCGCTTTCATTGGTATTGTCACTATGGTTGGCCTGTTAGTGGCCAACCTCTATAACATCCAGATCAACCAATACCAAGATTACAAAACCCGCTCAAACGACAACCGTATCAAAATTGTCCCTATCGCACCAAACCGCGGGTTGATCTATGACCGAAATGGTCAACTGCTCGCTGAAAACCGACCTGTCTTTAATTTGGAGATTACTCCAGAAAAAATTAAAGATATGGAGGCCACTATCGCTGGTCTTCAAGAGTTCATTGAAATAACTCCAGAGCAAGTCGAACGTTTCGAAAGAGAAAGACGCCAAACCCGACGTTTCAAATCGGTGCCAATACTGACTCAGCTCACGCAAGAGCAGGTCGCCAAGTTTTCGGTCAATCAGCATAAGTTTCCCGGTGTCGCTGTCAACGCGAGCTTAAAACGCCATTACCCATACGGTGATGTTTTGACCCATGTGATTGGTTATGTATCACGCATTAATGACCGAGACATGCAGCGTTTGATCCGCGAGGAAAAAGACGCCAACTATCAAGCGACACGTGATATTGGCAAGCTTGGTATCGAGCGTTATTACGAAGACCTGCTTCACGGAACGGCTGGCTATCAGGAAGTCGAAGTGAATAGCCGCGGTCGTATTATCCGCACGTTAAAGTACATTCCGCCAGTTCCGGGCAAAGATATCGTGCTTAATCTCGATATAAACTTGCAGCTCTACATTCACGAATTACTCGCTGGACGCCGTGGTAGTGCCGTAGTGCTCGATCCCAAAGACAACGGTGTATTGGCCATGGTCTCGAGCCCAAGCTACGATCCCAATGCTTTCGTGCATGGCATTTCTGGCAAAGCCTACAGTGCTCTTCTCAACGATAAGAACCGTCCATTGGTTAACCGAGCCACTCTGGGCATTTATCCACCCGCGTCGACAATTAAACCATTTTTAGCGGTAGCGGCTCTAGAAGAAGGCGTCATCACCCCATACACCACGCGTAATGATCCTGGTTACTGGAAGATTCCTAACTCTAAAACAAGGCCTTTCCGAGACTGGCTACGTTGGGGGCACGGCAAAGTTAATATCGTCAAATCGATAGAAGAATCCGTGGATACCTTCTTTTATCAGATAGCCTACGACATGGGCATCGATCGAATCTCTCGCTGGATGATGATGTTTGGTTTTGGAGAAAAAACCGGCATCGATATCTACGAAGAAAGCAAAGCAAACATGCCCACTCGTGAATGGAAAATGGCCCGCCACCGCGTGCCTTGGTATCAGGGAGACACCATTCCTGTCGGCGTCGGCCAAGGGTATTGGACAGCAACACCGATGCAAATTGCCAAAGCGACCTCTGTGTTAGTTAACCGGGGCGAAGTGATTGCACCTCACCTATTGAGAGCAACCATCGACAATGGCCAGCAATTCGATAAGCAAGTGATGTCTGAGATCGAGACTTACCCGCCAATTACTGACGTTAAAGAGAAATTCTGGGATTTGTCGATAGAAGGGATGCGACTGGTTAACCACGGTAAAAAAGGCACAGCAAGACGCTCCTTCTACAATACGCCTTACGTCAGTGGCGGTAAATCCGGTACCGCGCAGGTATTCGGTCTAGCAGAAGATGAAGAATACAATGCAGATGAGATTGCTGAGCACTTAAGAGATCACGCTCTATTTACTGGCTTTGCTCCATTGGAAGAACCTGAGGTGGTAGTGACGGTCGTACTTGAAAATGCGGGCGGGGGCTCTTCACAAGGTGGCCCTGTGGTCAGGCAGGTCTTTGACCGCGTGTTAGTAGAAGATAAAGAGGCGAAAGAATAATGGATTTTGATCCTGCTACAGGCCAAAACCGAGCGCTGTTCGAGCGCTTCCATATCGACTTGCCTTTACTGCTAGGTATTTTGGTATTAATGGGCTTCGGTCTGGTCGTCATGTACAGCGCCAGTGGCCAAAGTCTGGCGATGATGGATCGACAAGCGATGCGTATGGGGCTGTCACTCGGTGTGATGGTGATTCTCGCCCAGATACCTCCCAGAACCTATGAATCTCTGGCTCCCCTAATGTTCATTGTCGGCGTTCTGCTGCTGTTCGGGGTTCTGTTTTTTGGTGAGGCTTCAAAAGGCGCACAGCGTTGGTTAAACCTAGGTTTTGTGCGTTTCCAGCCTTCAGAGCTACTCAAACTTGCTGTTCCATTAATGGTTGCGCGCTTCATTGGTAAGCGTTCACTACCCCCAACGTTTCAGACTCTTGTGATGTCGTTGGTAATGGTCTTTGTACCAACCATTTTGATCGCGAAACAGCCCGATTTAGGCACTTCGATTCTAATTGCCGCCTCAGGAATTTTCGTTATCTTTCTTGCAGGCATCAGCTGGAAAATCATCTTCGCTGCGGCCTGTGGCCTCGGCGCATTCTTGCCAATCTTGTGGTTCTTCCTAATGAGGGAATACCAGAAAGTCCGAGTTCGTACTCTGTTCAATCCAGAATCGGATCCTCTTGGCGCTGGTTATCACATTATCCAAAGTAAAATTGCCATTGGTTCTGGCGGCATCGCTGGTAAAGGTTGGCTACAAGGGACTCAGTCTCAACTTGAGTTCTTACCAGAACGTCACACCGATTTTATTTTTGCTGTTATCGCCGAAGAATGGGGCCTGATTGGTATTCTGATTCTGCTTAGCTTGTATCTATTTATCATCGGACGTGGCCTAGTGCTAGCAAGTAAAGCACAAACGGCTTTTGGCCGTATGATGGCAGGCAGTATCGTGCTCAGCTTCTTTGTTTATGTATTCGTAAACATTGGTATGGTGAGTGGCATCTTGCCAGTCGTAGGTGTTCCGCTGCCTCTGATTAGCTATGGCGGTACGTCCATGGTGACCTTAATGGCAGGCTTTGGCATATTAATGTCGATCCACACTCATAGAAAAGCATTTTCGAAGGCAACTTAAATGACAATAAATAAACCTCTGCTAGGCATGCTATACGCTGTAACCATTCTAGCAGGTTGTTCCTCTGCGCCTTCAAAGCGTTACACGATAGACGACGATATTGCACCGGATGCCCCGATCTCCGTCGATCATATCGAAGATGCAAATCCTCAGTACGAGCCGTACAGCTTGGGCGGCAATAGCGACTATACGCTCCGAGGACAGAGCTACCAGATCATCAAAGAGCCCAAAGGATTTACTCAAGAGGGACAGGCATCTTGGTACGGGAAAAAGTTCCACGGTCACCTGACTTCCAACGGCGAAGTGTACGATATGTACTCCATGACGGCGGCACATAAGACCTTACCGATACCGAGTTATGTCAAAGTCACCAATCAAGATAATGGAAAAACAGCCATTGTACGCGTTAATGATCGCGGGCCCTTTCATGAAGGTCGGATTATCGACCTCAGCTTTGCAGCCGCTACCAAATTAGATGTGGTTCGTACAGGCACTGCTAATGTGTCGATAGAGGTCATCTCCGTCGACAAGCCGACGGAAGCACATAAACAAAAAGCATTGCCAAAGTTCGTTGTTCAGGTCGCCTCTTCACAACATGAAGACAGAGTACGAACTTTAGCGCAAGATCTGAGTCAAACACTTTCGGTAAAGAGCTATATCAGCTCGGATAAAAACCTTCACCGCGTGTTTTTAGGCCCGTTTGATGACTATATGCTGACGCAAAAGGCCTTAGAACAAGTTAAGCTGATGGGCTATTCGAGTGCTTTTATAAAATCCCAGTAGTCCTCAATCCAGTGTGAGGTACGCCGCACACTGGTTTGAGCGATTGTTTCTGTTAATATATGGACAGTTAATAAAAACCTGTAGTCAATATGAAAAAAACAACGCTAATTAAATCCGTTTTTGCGTCTTCTATTGCGCTTTCTGCAACTTTCGCATCATCTTCGTTTGCCACCCCAATTGTTGTACCAGACGCTCCTCAAATCGCCGCGAAAGGCTACGTTTTGATGGACTATAACTCAGGTAAGATCCTCGCAGAGAAAGAGATGAACACTAAGTTGTCTCCTGCAAGTCTGACCAAAATGATGACCAGTTACGTGATCGGCCAAGAACTTGAGCGTGGTAATATTTCGCTTCAGGACGACGTAACTATCAGCAAGAATGCATGGGCTAAAAACTTCCCAGATTCTTCAAAGATGTTTATCGAAGTCGGCACGACAGTTAAAGTCGAAGAGCTTAACCGCGGCATCATTATTCAATCGGGGAACGATGCATGTGTTGCTATGGCAGAGCATATTGCAGGGTCGGAAGATGCCTTCGTTGATCTGATGAATGCTTGGGCCGATACGCTCGGCATGAAAGACACTCACTTTGCTAACGTTCACGGCTTAGACAACCCTAACCTGTACTCAACGCCGTACGATATGGCGCTACTTGGCCAAGCATTAATTCGTGACGTGCCAGACGAGTACCGTATTTACTCAGAGAAGAAATTCACCTACAACGGCATTACCCAATACAACCGCAACGGCTTGCTTTGGGACAAGAGCATGAACGTTGACGGTATCAAAACTGGTCACACAAGCAATGCAGGTTATAGCCTAGTGAGCTCGGCCACTGAAGGTAAAATGCGCCTTGTTGCTGTCGTCATGGGCACTAAGAATGCAAACGCACGTAAATCAGAAAGCAAAAAGCTACTGAGTTACGGCTTCCGCTTCTTTGAAACTGTTGCTCCACACAAAGCTGGTGAAACCTTCGTTGAAGAAAAAATCTGGATGGGCGACAAAGATACCGTTGCACTGGGTCTAGATCAGGATACTTACGTCACCCTTCCTCGTGGACAGGCCAAAAACCTTCAGGCGAGCTTCGTACTTGAAAAAGAGCTGGAAGCCCCAATTAAGAAAGGTGACGTAGTTGGTAAGCTATACTATCAACTAGAAGGCGAAGATGTTGCTGAGTACCCACTTCTGGCGTTAGAAGATGTCAATAAAGGTAGTCTGTTCAGCCGTCTGTGGGATTACATTGTAATGCTGTTTAAGAGCTTCCTGTAATTCAAACCACACATTCATCGAAAGCCGCATAATGCGGCTTTTTTTGTTCCTGCCAAACACAAGTCGGCAGGATCTTGAGATTTAAAATTAATGGCAGTACTATTCCGCGCTGCTAAAACGACTTTCCAACTTGGAGTTTCAACATGTTGACTATCAACTCAGATGCAAAACTGAAAGACCTGCTTGAGTTCCCTTGCTCATTTACTTACAAGGTGATGGGTTATGCGAAACCTGAACTGCCAGAGAAGGTTCTAGAGGTGATCCAACGCCACGCTCCAGGTGATTACAGCCCTAGTGTAAAACCTAGCGCGAAAGGTAACTACCACTCAGTGTCTGTGACGATCACAGCAACTTCCATTGAGCAGGTAGAAACGTTATATAAAGAACTGGGCGAGATTGATATCGTGCGCATGGTTCTATAATTTTATTTGATAAAGTAAAATTATTTTGAAAGCAGCGCAAGCTGCTTTCTTTTTAGATATCAAACAGATAATAATCCTGTATTTTATCAAGGGTTAAAAATGTGTTACTGGTATATAGTTCATTGACCAGAACCAGTTTATAATCCACAAACTTTATTTACGGGCAATAGGATTAGGGATGCACAACCAGCTTGTTGTTAAACACTTAGGTAGGCAAGATTATGAGCCTATCTGGCAAGCCATGCATGACTTCACAGACACTCGTACCGAGGAGACCTGTGACGAGATTTGGCTGGTTGAACACAACCCAGTGTTTACACAGGGGCAAGCAGGTAAAGAAGAGCACCTGATCAATACTGGCGATATCCCAGTTGTTCAAAGTGACCGAGGGGGTCAGGTTACCTACCACGGTCCAGGTCAACTTGTGGCTTATTTCCTGATAAATTTACGTCGTAAAAAGCTCGGTGTTAGAGATCTCGTCACTCATATTGAGAATCTCGTGATCAACACACTAAAAAATTACAATATTGAGTCAGCGGCACGACCGGATGCACCAGGCGTCTATGTTGATGGTAAAAAGATCTGCTCACTAGGATTGAGAATTCGTAAAGGATGCTCTTTTCACGGTTTAGCACTCAACGTAAATATGGACTTGTCACCATTTTTACGTATCAATCCATGCGGCTATGCTGGCATGGAAATGGTTCAGGTTAGCCAGCTTGGCGGCCCGGATGATCTTACCCAGGTTGAGAAGACGCTCGTCGATGAACTTGTCACTTTGCTTGATTATGAGCAAGTTGAATTCAGCACAGAAGCCTCTCCTACGCGATGAGAAGCAAAGAGAAGTAAAGAAGCATGAGTAAACCAATCCAAATGGAAAAAGGCGTTAAATACCGTGACGCCGACAAGATGGCACTGATTCCTGTCAAGAACATGCCAACTGAGCAAAAAGAAATTCTGCGCAAACCAGACTGGATGAAGATCAAGCTGCCCGCTGACAGTCAGCGTATTCAAGATATCAAATCGGCAATGCGTAAAAACAACCTTCACTCGGTATGTGAAGAGGCCTCTTGTCCAAACTTGGCTGAGTGTTTTAACCACGGTACTGCGACCTTTATGATTCTTGGCGCGATCTGTACTCGCCGCTGTCCATTCTGTGACGTTGCACACGGCCGCCCGGTTGCTCCAGAAGAAAATGAGCCACAAAAGCTGGCTCAAACCATCTCTGACATGAAGCTGAAATACGTGGTTATCACTTCTGTAGACCGCGACGACCTTCGTGACGGTGGTGCCAAGCACTTCGCCGATTGTAACCGTGAGATTCGTGCCAAAAACCCAAACATCCGCATCGAGACTCTGGTTCCAGATTTCCGTGGTCGTATGGATGTAGCACTGGAATTAATGAAAGACAATCCACCAGATGTCTTCAACCACAACTTGGAAACGGCTCCTCGTTTGTATCGTAAAGCTCGTCCAGGTGCAAACTACAAATGGTCGCTACAGTTGCTTCAGAAATTCAAAGAGCAGCACCCAGATGTACCGACTAAATCAGGCTTAATGATGGGCCTAGGTGAAACCAAAGAAGAGATCGTCGAAGTCTTGAAGGACCTGCGTGCGCACGGTGTGACAATGCTGACTCTAGGTCAGTATTTGGCACCAAGTCGCCACCACCTTCCGGTAGAACGCTACGTACCACCTTCAGAGTTTGATGAACTCAAAGAGATTGCGTTGGAGCTTGGTTTTACTCATGCTGCGTGTGGACCATTTGTCCGTTCTTCTTACCACGCAGACCTTCAGGCACAAGGTGTCGAAGTGAGCTAAATGTTCTTTTAGTTAATAGGAAGGGCTGACTGCATAAGTCAGCCCTTTTTTATTTCGTTTCTTGAATGAGACACAACTCTTCTATAGGCTTACCCCTAACAACACTAAAAAGTACATCTTCCAAGGAATTATTATGAAAAGATTAGGTTTTGTTGCTGTCGCTCTTGCCGCACTGACAGCAGGTTGCGCTTCTAATACACAGCAAGACAATTTCCGTGAAGCTTCTTTTGAGCTGTGTAATACAGAGGTTGAACTTTACTCTGTAAGTGATGATGGCCGCGTACGTATCGTCTGTGCAGATGGTTCTAAATTTGCTCTAAATAGCGAAAAAACACTAGAAACCATGCGTGACATCAACATCGATTACTGTGATGGTGAAGGTCTGGGCAAGTTCAGCGAAAGCCGCAAGTACTACTCTTTCAAATGTAAGTCAGGCACGCTACTGAGCATTTCAAAATAAGCTCAGACGAGAATCGAAAAAAGGTTGATATGATATCAACCTTTTTTATTTCATCTCATCCGTGGATTAAGCGACTACTTAAACGTTCTTACCGACAACACCTTACCATTGCTGCCCCCCATGCTGGTCACTTCGACTTCTAACGAGTTCATCGAAATAATGCCATCCGTTGAACAGATCACGAAGACATAGGCACAGGAAAATTTGTCTTCAAACGGCATAGGAATGCGGTTCCAGTAGAACTCGCTTGCTTTTGCATCAGTACGGAATTTACGGTAATCGGCCGGAGCCGTAGAACCACTCTGCTTAGCAATGTGCGCAGCAAAGACACGGTTCTGGTCCTTATCCACACCAATAGCCATTTCACAGCCACTGAAAGGGCCTGACGCCAACCAGCCGACACCACTGCCCGTGTAACGTCCTACCACCGCTTTCGTTTCAGCATAAGGCACCCATACGCCAGCATCGACCGATGAGTCATCACGAGTCAAAACAACTTTGCCGTCGCGCTCAAGCAAAGTGACACCATATTGCTTTTCCAAGTAGCCATTTTCGCTGCTCTCTGGCCGGCATGACAGGCGTATATCCATTTCGATATTTTTGCCTACTAAAGCGGTCAGGTTTTCTTTCGTTGGACGCATTCAACTCTCCCTTCTGAATTACCAATTAAGACTAAGTATATAGATTTAAACTCAATGCCAATCAATCATAGATATGAAACATTGTGATTATGTTTTCGTTTTTAATCGTTAATAAATGAGCAATATGTATGATAAGGGAAGTGAGAGGAGGACTGGTTTATCCAGTTGATCTTTATGGAGTAAACACGCAAAAAACAAAAGCCTCCCGAAGGAGGCTTTTGAAACATGCGATTAGTGAAACCAAAAACTGAAGGTTTACGGTTCCAAGCTGAATGCTACTTAAGCATATACAGGTAGACGCTTACAGATGTCCAGAACCTTAGCTTTCGTTGCCGCGATAACTTCCTCGTTGCCGATGTTATCTAGAACGTCACACATCCAGTTTGCTAGCTCTTTGGCATCTTCTTCAGTGAAACCACGACGAGTGATTGCTGGAGAACCTACACGGATGCCAGAAGTCACAAACGGGCTACGTGGATCGTTTGGTACAGAGTTCTTGTTTACCGTGATGTTTGCAGCGCCAAGTGCTGCATCTGCATCTTTACCTGTGATGTCTTTGTCGATGAGGTCAACTAGGAACAGGTGGTTCTCTGTACCGTTAGACACGATCTTGTAACCGCGCTCTTGGAACTGAGCAACCATCGCTTTAGCGTTCTTCACTACGCGAGCTTGGTACGCTTTGAATTCTGGCTCCATTGCTTCTTTAAACGCTACCGCTTTACCTGCGATAACATGCATCAGAGGGCCGCCCTGACCACCAGGGAATACCGCTGAATTCAGCTTCTTGTACATCTCTTCGCCAGCGTTAGACAGGATTAGACCACCACGCGGACCTGCGAGTGTCTTGTGCGTTGTTGTTGTCACAACGTGAGCATGTGGAACTGGTGTTGGGTATTCGCCTGCTGCGATTAGACCCGCAACGTGCGCCATGTCTACGAACAGGTACGCGCCGGCTTTGTCTGCGATTTCACGCATGCGAGCCCAGTCAACGATTTGAGAGTAAGCAGAAAAACCACCGATGATCATCTTAGGCTTGTGCTCTAGGGCAAGCTGCTCCATCTCGTCGTAGTTGATTTGACCCGCTTCGTCGATACCGTAAGGAATCACGTTGTAGTGTTTACCAGAGAAGTTTACTGGTGAGCCATGAGTCAAGTGACCACCATGTGCTAGGCTCATACCTAGAACAGTATCACCTGGGTTTAGCAATGCCATGTACACAGCGCTGTTTGCTTGTGAGCCAGAGTGAGGTTGAACGTTCGCGTACTCACAACCAAATAGCTGACATGCACGATCAATGGCCAAAGCTTCCGCTTTATCAACGTATTCACAACCGCCGTAGTAACGCTTACCAGGGTAGCCTTCAGCGTATTTGTTTGTTAGCTGAGAACCTTGAGCTTCCATTACACGTGGACTCGTGTAGTTTTCAGAAGCGATTAGTTCAATATGTTCTTCCTGGCGAAGAGTTTCTTCTTGGATTGCTGCGAACAGTTCCGCATCGTAATCTGCGATGTTCATATCACGCTTTAGCATCTGTATCTCCTGACTCAGATTTAAACTGAAATTTGCAAAAAACCTACCAATGACCCTATTAATCTACGTAAATCGACTCACGCAAACGTTTGCATCACGTTAATAGCGCGCATTCTACATAATTTGATCTTGGCCATAAAGAGAAAGTTTTACTTTTTCTCATGCAGATTCTTCATGTGGTTCTACAAGGATTGTCATATTGTCACCTTTCTAAATCGTATAAATATGAAAAGTGTCAATTTTTCCCTTTACACCCCGTAAAACGATAATTACATAGGTTTACCTTAAATTTGCTTCTCAAGCTACCGAAAACCTCATTTTTTAAATAGTATGCGCGCCATTATCTACTGTAAAAGTTTCAAATTGATGGAAAAACACTCACGCAAAGAAGATTGGATTGCTATTTTAACCGGAACATTTCTGGTCGCTCAGGGCGTTTTCTTCCTCCAATCTGCCAATCTGTTAACCGGAGGCACCACAGGTTTGGCCCTGCTTATGAGCCAATTTGTGTCACTTTCCTTCGGTACGCTTTACTTTTTGGCCAACAGCCCTTTTTACTTACTCGCGTGGAAGCGTTTTGGCTCACGATTTGCCTTTAACAGTGCTATTTCTGGTGCCTTAGTCTCTGTGTTTGCAGACCACCTCTCTCTGGTCGTCAGCCTTGAAACGGTTAATGTTGTGTATTGCGCGGTTGCCGGTGGGTTACTGATGGGTTTGGGTATGCTTATCCTGTTCCGTCATCGCTCAAGCCTCGGTGGTTTCAACGTACTTTGCCTATTTATTCAGGATAAGTTCGGCATCTCAGTGGGTAAATCCCAATTAGCCATCGATTGTTGCATCTTGTTCGCATCATTCTTCTTTGTCTCTCCTGAAATCATCGGGTTATCCATTGTGGGCGCTATCCTGCTCAATGTCGTGTTAGCCATGAACCACAAACCAACCCGTTATTCGGTCAATTACGGTTGAGAACTACGAGATGAAAAAAAGCCCGCGAATTGCGGGCTTTTGCGTTATCGGGCGCTGCGATTAGTGTGAGGTTCTGGCCTTCACATCGTGGCTTAGCTCTTTGTTCAGTTCAGCTTCCACATGACCCGGTGATTGCGTACTTGCTGAAATCAGTCGGTACATCGCAGGGATAACAAACAAAGTCACCAGCGTTGCGAAGCCCATACCGAAGAAGATCACCGTACCTACCGCCACTCGGCTTTCATAACCGGCCCCTGTCGATAGGATCAACGGAATTGCACCAGCAAGCGTAGTGAACGCCGTCATCATGATTGGGCGCAGGCGACGTGCTGCGGCATCGACAATCGCTTTCTCAAATTCGAAGCCGCGATCACGCAACTGGTTCGCAAACTCAACAATCAGGATACCGTTCTTGGTCACCATACCAATCAACATGATCATGCCAATCTGGCTGTAGATATTCAGCCCCTGACTCATAAAGAACAAGCCCAAGAAGCCGCCAAATACCCCCATAGGGACAGTGAACATCACCACCAGTGGGTTAATGAAACTTTCAAACTGCGCTGCCAACACCAGATACGCGACCAGCAGTGCCAAGCCAAATACCACCAGAATACTGGATTGGTTCTCTTTATAATCTTTCGATTCTCCAGAGTAGCTGACTGAGATATCACCCGGCAGAATTTCCACCGCTTGTTGATCTAAGAAGTCCAGCGCCTGACCTAAGGTGTACCCGTCAGACAAGTTAGCCGTTACGGTAATCGATTTCTGCTTGTTGTAGTGTGACAAACGAATCGACGAAGCCACTTCTTCAATCTTGGTGACCGCATCCAGTGTCACTAACTCGCCAGAATTGGTTCGTAGATAAATCTGGCTCAGATCCGTCGCGTTATTGAAGCTGTTCTCATCACCGCGCAGATAAACGTCATACTCTTCACCACGCTCGACAAAGGTCGTCTCACTCTTACCGCCAAGCATAATTTCTAAGGTCTCAGAAATCTCTGATACGCTGATGCCCAACTCTGCCGCACGTTGTTTATCAACCGTCACCACCAGCTCAGGGGTTCGCTCAGAATAGTTAATGTCCGCCCCTTCCATGATCGGAGACTCTTCCGCTAACTGCTCAAGCTTTTCGGCCCACTGTTTCAGTTCTGGGTAATCAGACCCACCTAACACGAACTGTACAGGCTCACTAGAGCCGCCTCGGAAGCCCGGCATAAACGGGAAGACGCGAACATCAGGAATACCAACCAGTGCCTTTCTCACCTCTCCTAGCGCCTGCTGAGCCGTTACATCACGATCATTCCAGTCATCCAGAATCATGATCACGAAACCCGTCTGGTCACCTGCATTACCGCCAAAAGCTGGCGATTGAATGCTGAAGGACTTAAGGAAACCTTCGCCCAGTAGCGGCAATAAGCGCTCTTCAACGATATCCATGTTCGCAGCCATGCGGTTGTAACTGGTAGCATCAGCACCACGAACAAAAGCAAAGATCACCCCGCGGTCTTCAGACGGTGTGAGCTGAGAAGGTACTTGCTTCATCAAGCCCCAGCTTCCGCCAATACAAGTCAAGATGATCAGAGGCGCGGCCCATTTCCATTTCAAGGCTCCACGCAGCACTCTACGGTAACCGCTTTCCAGACGACCAAACATGCGATCAACAAACTGATTAAAGCGGTTTGGTTTCACATTAGCCTTCAATAGCTGACTGCCTAACACTGGCGTTAAAGTCAGTGCAATCAATGACGAGAAAATCACCGACATTGCCAACAGTACCGAAAACTCGGTAAACAGCAGGCCGACCATGCCATCCATAAACGAGATGGGCAGGAAGACCATCACCAGTACCAAAGTTGTCGCCACAACGGCAAAGCCAACTTCGCGAGTCCCTTTGTACGCCGCTAACAGTGGTTTTTCTCCCCGTTCGATATGGTGGAAAATGTTCTCCACCACCACGATGGCGTCATCAACCACCAAGCCAATCGACAATATCAGCGCCATCAACGTGATGAGGTTGATGGAAAAACCGAAGTAATAAGCGGCCATGAAGGATGAAATCAAAGAAACAGGCACCGTTACTGCTGGGATCAGCGTGGCTCGTGCCTGACCAATGAATATGTACAGCACAAGAATGACCAGACCACCGGTAATAAACAGAGTGCTGTATACTTCCGCAATCGAGCGCTCAATAAATACGGTTGAATCATAGTCGATAGCAAGACGAGTTCCCGATGGAAGGAATTGCTGGATTTTTTCCACTTCATCATGCACTAAGTCAGCCACTTCAAGTGGGTTGGCGTCCGATTGAGGCACAATACCCATGCTGACGTTAACAACACCATCACTCTTAAAGGTCGAGTTTTCGTTCTCCGCGCCGATGTAAACATCGGCCACATCTTTCAGATAGATGGGGGTATTATCACTGGCACGTTTGACCACCAAATATTCAAAATCTTCAGCCACGTTGTAGCTGCGAGCGGTACGAACCGACATTACGATCTGATCGTTACGTACCTCACCGCCCGGACTTTCAATATTCTCATTGTTAAGTGCCGCAGTAATGTCAGAAGTTGTGACCCCACGCCCCGCCATCTGGGCTGGTTTCAGCTTAACGTACATGACTTTGTACAAGCCGCCAGACACGTCCACCGAACTTACACCCGAGATCAAACTGAATCTGTCGAGCAAAACTCGGTCGACATAGTCCGTCAGTTGGGTCCGATCCATTTCTGAAGAACTCAGGTTGATGTAGAGAGACGCTTCACCGGAGCCATTATTCTTATAAACAATCGGATCATCCGCCTCATCAGGCAAGGAACGCTGCGCACGTGCAACCGCATCCCGAACGTCACTGACACCGGTATTGAGATCATACCCGAGTTCAAAAGTAATCGTGATTCGTGAGCTGCCATTACGCGTGGTCGATTCAATTTCATCAATACCGCTGATACCAGAAAGCTGGTCTTCCAGTGCAGTCGTAATTTGGCTTTCAATAATGGTCGCTGAAGCGCCTTCATAACGGGTACTGATTGAGACTACCGGACTTTCAATATCCGGCATTTCGCGTACCGCCAGTTTACTGAAAGAGACAATACCAAATACACACAGCAGTAAGCTGAGAACGACCGCCGCAACGGGTCGTTTTACTGAAGCATCAGATAACCACATTAGCTGTTACCTTCTTGCTCATTATTCAGTGGTTTGCCATCTTCACCCAGTTCACTCACGGCCACGCCATCGCGCATGTTCACAATGCCTTGAACAACGATTTTCTGGCCAATATCCAGGCCTTTTTCAATCACGACCTGGTTGCCGATACGAGCGCCTAAGAAGACTTCAGTGCGAACCGCTTTGTTGTCGTCACCAACCACGTAGACATAGCGTTTGGTGCCAGAATATTCGAGTGCCTGAACAGGAATAATCGGCGCTTCCATTGGAGGAAAATCCATATCCGCAGCCACTAACATGCCTGGTTTGAGGCTTTGCTTCGGATTGTCAAAGTGGATACGAACCCTTAAATTAAGGGTTTCTTCATTGATTCGTGAATCGATACCAACGACTTCGCCACTGAACACAGCATCATTCCATGCTGCCGTCTTTGCTGTCACTTTCATGCCTTTAGAGATCTGAGATAGATAGCGCTCCGGCACTTGTAAATCTAACTGCATCACTGACAGGTCATCCAGTGCCACTAATTCATCCCCCGCACTGACCATTTTACCTAAGCTGAAATCCACAAAGCCAACCGTGCCAGAAAACGGTGCAGTAATATGTAGGTCACTCAAGTTAGCATTCGCGGCATCAAGACGAGCTTTAGCGATTTCTACGCTGGTTTTCTGCGCGTCTATTTCTGTCTGAGTAATCGCATTGCGCGTCACCAGACGTTCAAATTCTCTCAATTTGCGTTCTTCATCTTTCAGGTACGCTTGAGCCTCCGCCACGCTGGCTCTGGCCTTATCATCGTTAAGCTGAATCAGCATCTGGCCTTGTTTGACCTCCTGATTCGCTTTAACGGCAATGACATCCACCTTTCCGGTCACTTCCGAAGAGACCACAACAGATTGCTCAGCTTCCAGCTTTCCAACTAAAGACAGGGACTGAGAAACCTGATGAACCTGGACCTGTTCAGTCACCACAGTAACTGTCTGTGGACCTTGTCGTTTAGCCTGCACACCAGGTGCTGCGGCCAGAATAGACAACGACAAAATGCTCAGAATAATTTTATTTTTCATGTTTAAATTCTGCCTCAAAAAACTCCGTACATTGTACTCGTTAAACCGCGCTGGAAACGTCAAGTAATGTAAAGAGAGAGCAATAAACTGTAAGTTTAGACGTTGATTACGTGAGCTTTTAGGTCAATTACTGGCATCTTTGCCCAAAAAGCCAGCATTCAATTCAAAATCATAAGAAAAGGCTTTACAGGTTTAGCGAGTTTGCTATGATGCGCTCCGCACTTGAGTGATGTGTTGGGAAATCATTTCTTAAGTATAAAAACACCCTGGAGGGGTTCCCGAGTGGCCAAAGGGATCAGACTGTAAATCTGCTGGCACTGCCTTCGATGGTTCGAATCCGTCCCCCTCCACCATATTGAATGCTTGATTGATGCGTTGGGAAAACGTCAGTTAAGGATAAAAAGCCCTGGAGGGGTTCCCGAGTGGCCAAAGGGATCAGACTGTAAATCTGCTGGCACTGCCTTCGATGGTTCGAATCCGTCCCCCTCCACCATATTGAACGCTTGAT
>NZ_VTYQ01000013.1 GCF_013113835.1 Vibrio sp. RE88
TTGGTTAGAATACCGGCCTGTCACGCCGGGGGTCGCGGGTTCGAGTCCCGTCCGCTCCGCCACTTATTCAGAAAAAGCCCTAACAGCGATGTTAGGGCTTTTTCGTATCTGCGGTATTATTTTGGCCTACGACCAACGGGTCCCGGTTACCCATAACCCTTAACTAACTCTCTCCACTACTGCTAGTCATTTATTGAGAAGCCTAGTCTAAGGACTGGGTTTTGTCGTTTAGGAGCAAAGCTATTCCCCTCAAGGGAACAAATCCAACTTGCGTTTGGTTGTAGGAATCTACAAACTCAATCGAACCGACGTTTATATAGAAGCCCAATCTCCAGATCGGGCTTCGTAGTTTCTAGAATATGAAATCTAAAGCCCGCTGCTGGCGCAACGGGCTTGTTTGTATCTGGAGATGAGTGGTGAAGTGCTCATCTAAGGTTGGCTAGAAGCAATATTTATACATAGCCTTGGAAAGTATCTCGACAGTAGGGTCGATAAACTCAAACGCCAAAAATTCATCCGGTTGGTGAGCTTGGTCAATAGAACCTGGGCCAAGTACCAGTGTTGGACACAGCTGTTGAAGGAAGGGCGCTTCAGTACAGTAATTGACAGTTTCTGAGTTGGTACCGCATATCTCTTCCACTCCTCCTATAAAAGGATGATCATGCTGACATTCGTAACCAGGAATCGGTTCGTGTAGAGGTGTTATATCAATACGGCCAGGCCATTTGGCTTCGATTTCTTTTAAGGCGCCACGAAGCATGTTATCCAAGCCATCAAGGCTTATCCCAGGCAGAGGGCGTACGTCATAATGAAGCTCACAACAACCACAGATGCGGTTAGCGCTGTCTCCGCCGTGAATGTGGCCAAGGTTAAGTGTTGGACTTGGAATCGCGAACCCAGGATGGTGATATTCTTTGATGAACTTGTCACGCAACTGCATCATGGCAAAAAGGATTTCATGCATAATTTCAATGGCGTTAACCCCTAAAGCCGGATCTGACGAATGACCAGATTTGCCTGTGACTCGAATGGCATTGGCAACATGCCCTTTATGGCCTCGTATCGGAACCAAGCTCGTGGGTTCTCCGATAATGCAATAGTCAGGCTTGAATGGTGCGTTATCGGTAAAATGGCGCGCACCGAGCATGGTCGTTTCTTCATCACACGTCGCTAAGACATATAACGGCTTACTTTGTTTACTCCAGTCAACCTTCTTTACTGCTTCAAGAATGAAGGCAAAGAAACCTTTCATATCAGCCGTTCCTAGACCGTAGAAGCGGTTATTCGCTTCTGTGAGGGCATGAGGTTCGTAATTCCAGCGGCCTTCATCGAAAGGTACTGTATCGCTGTGACCAGCCAGCAACAGCCCACCTTCACCGCTTCCTATTTTACCTAGCAGATTAAACTTCCCGGGTTCGACTTCGATAATGTCGACTTCAAAACCTATGTCTTGCATCCAACTGGCAAGCTTTTCAATGACTTTTGCATTCCCTTCATCCCAACTCGGATCGGTTGAACTGATGGAAGAGGTAGAAATCAGGCCTTTGTAGACCTCAAGAAAACTGGGTATTTGCATATTAAGTTCGCTTTGCCTGTTGACATAAATCAATAATGAAGGTAAAACACATAATAAATCAGTTTTAATGAATAAAAAACCATTAAAAGCTAAGTTTATTAAATTTATAGTCACTGGTTAGGTGACGATTTTAAGGTCTTAATGGATGTCTGAGATGCTCAAAACTACAATTATTGGCGCCAGCGGTTATACCGGAGCTGAGTTAGCACTTATGGTGCATAAACACCCACAACTTACGCTATCAGGTTTATATGTCTCCGCCAATAGTGTTGATGCTGGTAAATGTATCTCTGAGCTACATGGAAAGCTGGCGGGTATTATCAGTCAGCCTGTAGAGCCTTTGAAAGATATCAATGCTGTAGCGGAAGAAAGCGATGTAGTTTTTCTTGCTACTGCCCATGAGGTCAGCCACGACATTGCGCCTACGTTTTTGAAACAAGGTTGTCAGGTATTCGACTTGTCGGGCGCTTTCCGAGTTAAGAAACACGGCTTCTATAACGAATTTTATGGCTTTGAGCATCAACATGAAGATTGGCTAGATAGCGCAGCTTACGGTCTTGTTGAATGGAACCACAGCGCTATTAAACAGAGTCAGCTCATTGCTGTACCAGGCTGTTACCCAACAGCCTCACAGCTTGCGATTAGACCTTTGGTCGAGGCGGGTTTGCTGGATTCTGTTCAGTGGCCAGTAATCAACGCAACCAGCGGTGTCTCGGGAGCTGGTCGAAAAGCATCGATGACCAACAGTTTCTGTGAAGTGAGTTTGCAGCCTTATGGTGTGTTCAGCCACAGGCACCAACCTGAGATCGCGACTCATCTGGGGACTGAGGTAATTTTCACCCCTCACTTAGGTAACTTTAAGCGCGGGATCCTTGCGACCATCACTATGAAGTTAGCTAGCGGAGTGAGTGAGCAGCAGATCTCAAAAGCATTTAATACGGCATATGAGAATAAACCTGCGGTGCGCCTGCACCAAGCGACGTTACCAAGTATTCAACATGTTGAAAATACACCTTTCTGCGATATTGGTTGGAAGGTACAAGGCGAGCATATCATTGTCGTTTCTGCGATTGATAACTTGCTTAAAGGCGCATCGAGTCAAGCGGTGCAGTGCTTAAATATCCACTACGGATTTCCAGAGTTAACTGCCCTTGTATAAGCAAGTCGGTAAAGGGAAAAGTAATGACAGATAACAAACCAACTCCATTAGTGATCAAATTGGGCGGTGCTGCCCTTTCGTGTACTGAGACGTTAAGTCAGGTTTTTAGTGCAATTGCTGACTATCAGAAGCAGGCTCAGCGACGAATCGTGATCGTCCATGGAGGAGGTTATCTAGTGGACGATCTTATGGCCCAGCTTCAGATTGAAACGCTGAAAAAAGACGGACTTCGTGTCACTCCCTATGAGCAAATTCCCTTAATAGTAGGTGCTTTAGCCGGTACGGCGAACAAGATGCTGCAGGGGCAGGCGATCAAAGATGGTTTGAATGCTGTCGGGTTATCCCTTGCTGATGGTGGGTTGTGTCAGGTTGAAGAGTTGGATCCAGAACTAGGCGCTGTTGGTAAAGCGACACCAGGTAACTCTACCGTGTTACAGGCGACTCTAGCTGCTGATACATTACCAATAATTAGCTCAATTGGCCTGACTGCAGAAGGTCAGATGATGAACGTCAATGCTGACCAAGCGGCGGTTGCCGTTGCAGGTGCCTTGGATGCCGAACTCGTTCTATTGTCGGACGTCAGTGGTGTTTTGGATGGCAAAGGCCATCTGATCAAAAGCTTAGATGAGCAAGAAGCACAAAGTCTGATCAATGGGCAGGTAATCACTGACGGCATGATCGTCAAAGTCAATGCAGCACTGGAAGCGGCTAACGATTTAGGCCGACCAATAGAAGTGGCTACCTGGCGTTATCCAGAAAAGCTCGCCGAGCTGTTTGCTGGGCAAAGCATCGGGACACAATTTTTACCTAAGAATTAGTCGCTTGTGTTAAGGCACGAGCACAACAAAAAGAACGAAAAAGTCACCCGTAGCACTGACCGCCACGCGCAGAGCCGGGATTTTGGAGAAAAGAAAATGAGCAAGTTAAAAGTAAATAAAGTAGTAGTCGCATATTCTGGCGGTCTGGATACTTCAGTGATTATCCCTTGGTTGAAAGAAAACTATGATTGTGAAGTGGTCGCGTTTGTGGCCGATGTTGGTCAAGGTGCAGAAGAATTAGAAGGCATCGAAGCAAAAGCGAAGGCTTCAGGTGCATCTGAGTGTTATGTCGCTGACCTGAAAGAAGAAATGGTCGCAGACTACATCTACCCGACGCTGAAAACAGGTGCTTACTACGAAGGCAAATACTTGTTGGGTACATCGATGGCTCGCCCAATCATTGCGAAAGCTCAGGTTGAGGTTGCGCGTAAAGTAGGCGCCGATGCCCTTTGTCATGGCTGTACAGGTAAAGGTAACGACCAAGTACGTTTTGAAGGCGCTTTTGCCGCTTTGGCCCCTGATCTTCATGTGATTGCCCCTTGGCGCGAATGGGATCTGGTTAGCCGTGAAGAGTGTCTGGACTACCTTGCTGAGCGCAACATTCCTTGTACGGCTTCACTAACGAAAATTTATTCACGTGATGCCAATGCGTGGCACATCTCAACAGAGGGCGGTGTTCTGGAAAATACGTGGAATGCGCCTAACGAAGATTGCTGGGTGTGGACAGTCGATCCTGAGCAAGCTCCCAATGAAGCTGAATACGTGACGCTGAAAGTCGAAAAAGGCGAAGTGGTGGGCGTAGATGGTGAAAACATGACGCCATACAACGCACTTGTTTACCTGAATGAAAAAGGTGCTAAGCATGGTGTTGGCCGTATCGATATTGTAGAAAACCGTCTGGTTGGTATGAAGTCTCGTGGTTGTTATGAAACTCCGGGTGGCACGATTATGATGGAAGCGCTGCGTGCTGTTGAGCAGCTGGTACTGGATAAGACCGCATTTGAATTCCGTGAAGAACTAGGCGTTAAGGCTTCTCATCTTGTATACGACGGCCGTTGGTTCACACCATTGTGTAAATCCATTCTCGCAGCGTCAGAAGAACTGGCTCAAGATGTAAACGGTGAAGTCGTGATTAAGTTGTATAAAGGTCAAGCTACGGTGACCCAGAAGCGCTCAGTGAACAGCCTTTATTGTGAAGAGTTTGCTACTTTTGGTGAAGATGAAGTTTACGATCAAAGCCATGCAGAAGGCTTCATTCGCCTTTACTCACTGTCTAGCCGTATTCGTGCGCTGAATAGTCAGAAAAAGTAGCCCTTAACTTATCTAGCTGACGAGCCCATTTGCTTAGCCAATGGGCTCGTTGTTTTTTGGTAACCAAAACAACAGCGCTTAAAATTACAATGAATAAATATGTAGAAACAATGAATTAATACTTTATTTTTAGTTTGAATTGCCGTAAGTTTGAACCATCAGAAAAATACTGGGTTTCACCCAGAAATAGCAATAGATCAAAAACTGTTCGCACTGACAGTGAGCACCGGTAATCAGGAGATACGCAATGGCATTATGGGGCGGAAGATTTACCCAAGCAGCAGACACGAGATTCAAAGAATTTAATGATTCATTGCGCTTTGATTACCGATTGGCAGAACAAGATATTGTGGGCTCAATCGCTTGGTCGAAAGCGTTGTTATCAGTGGATGTGCTTAATGAAGAAGAGCAACAGAAGCTAGAACTGGCGTTGAATGAACTTAAGCTAGAAGTGATGGAAGATCCTCATCAGATCCTTCGTTCTGACGCGGAAGATATCCATTCATGGGTTGAGCAACAACTGATTGGCAAAGTGGGTGATCTAGGCAAAAAACTTCACACAGGCCGTTCTAGAAACGATCAGGTCGCGACTGACCTTAAACTCTGGTGTCGTCAGCAAGGTCAACAGCTACTGATGGCATTGGATCGTCTGCAATCTCAAATGGTATCGGTCGCGAAAGAGCATCAGGCAACGGTTCTGCCGGGCTACACACACTTGCAGCGTGCCCAGCCGGTGACGTTTGCTCATTGGTGTTTGGCTTATGTGGAAATGTTTGAACGGGACTACTCGCGCCTTCATGACGCCATCGAGCGTTTAGATACCTGCCCGCTTGGCTCCGGTGCTTTGGCGGGAACGGCTTACCCTATCGACCGGGAGCAACTGGCACATAACCTTGGCTTTCGCCGTGCGACACGTAACTCACTGGATTCGGTGTCTGACCGTGATCATGTCATGGAACTGATGTCGGTAGCCTCTATCTCTATGCTTCACTTATCGCGTTTGGCAGAAGATATGATTTTCTACAACTCGGGTGAGTCTAACTTTATCGAACTGGCGGATACCGTGACCTCGGGATCGTCGTTGATGCCACAAAAGAAAAACCCAGATGCGCTGGAGCTGATACGTGGTAAGACAGGGCGGGTCTACGGTTCATTGGCTGGCATGATGATGACGGTGAAAGCATTGCCGCTCGCTTACAACAAAGACATGCAGGAAGACAAAGAAGGGCTGTTCGACGCACTAGACACCTGGAACGACTGTATGGAAATGGCAGCGCTTTGTTTTGATGGCATCAAAGTAAACGGCGAGCGCACATTGGAAGCCGCGAAACAAGGCTATGCCAATGCCACTGAGTTGGCAGATTATCTGGTGGCTAAAGGCATCCCATTCCGTGAAGCACACCATATTGTGGGTGTTGCAGTAGTGGGGGCCATTGCGAAAGGTTGTGCGTTAGAAGAACTGTCGATTGGGGAACTGAAAGAGTTCTCCTCAGTCATAGAAGAAGATGTTTACAGCATACTGACGATAGAATCATGCCTTGAGAAGCGTAGTGCTCTGGGTGGGGTCTCTCCAAAGCAAGTCGCTCATGCGGTCGAGCAAGCGGAAGGACGCCTTATCAAGCGGGATACCTCTGCGGTAAATGTTCGTCCTGCGCGTTTAACGGATATTGAAGCGCTAGAAGGTATGGTGACCTACTGGGCGAATATGGGGGAGAACTTACCTCGTTCACGCAGTGAGTTGGTGAGAGATATTGGCTCTTTCGCTGTTGCAGAGCACCATGGCGAGGTGACTGGATGTGCGTCGCTCTATGTCTATGACTCTGGGCTGGCCGAGATTCGTTCACTGGGTGTCGAAGCGGGCTGGCAAGGGCAAGGTCAGGGAAGCGCGATTGTACAATACTTGGTGGAAAAAGCGCGCCAGATGGCGATCAAGAAAGTGTTCGTCCTGACTCGTACGCCTGAGTTTTTTATGAAGCAAAGTTTTCTACCGACATCGAAGTCGCTATTACCGGAGAAAGTGCTTAAAGATTGTGATCAGTGCCCTCGTCAGCACGCTTGTGACGAAGTGGCGCTAGAAGTGAATCTGGTTGAGAAATCCATCGCGCGAGCAAATGTTGCTTAACGCATTGATGGTTAAGGTTTTCGAAGAAAGATCAAAAAAGATCGAATGTTTTTGGGAACCTTATTCAAAAGGCAGGGTCTATTAAAGTACCACTGCTTTTTCTTAGAAGAATCTAAGAGAGCCCCAGAATCGACGTTGATTTTGGGGCTTTTTTCTTTTCTCGTACCGAGAATGTATCCCCTAAACCCATTACCTCTAACCTTTTTTGTTTCTGCGCCGCCACGGCAAAATGACAAAGCGCATCCAGAGGTGAAGGAATAACAAGCCGTTAAATGCGAACCCTGCGATGATCAAAGCGATGGACTCTATGCTTTGAGGGTTATCTCTGAAGGCAAACCACCAGATAACCCAGCACAATACCGATAGCACAGTAAGCTGATCCATACATCGTTGACAACGGCCTATTTTTTTCCAGAACCAGTTGCTGTTTTTACAGTAGTTGCATGTCATGAGCATCGTTTATTGGGTAACATGTGCTTTGATAATATCTCAAGCTAACGTGAAAGTGATAAAAATGATCGAACGTCAACAAACTAAACAACGTATGAGCCGTATCGTGAAGCATAACGGTACGATTTACCTATGTGGACAAGTGTGTGCGGATGCGACTAAAGGCATTACTGAACAGACGCAAACCATGCTCGACAAAGTTGAAGAGCTGCTGCTTGAAGCGGGCAGTGACAAGGAGCATATGTTGTCTGCGACGATTTATTTGAAGGACATGAAAGACTTCCAGGAAATGAATGCGGTATGGGATGCATGGGTTCCTGAAGGTCACGCTCCAGCTCGAGCATGTGTTACTGCTGATATGGCGCGTGAAGCCTTGTTGGTGGAGATCTCTGTGATTGCAGCAGAGAAATAACGAGTCTATATGAAAAAAACGAGCCAATTGGCTCGTTTTTATTTTCTATTTAGGATTAGCAACCCGGTCCACAATCAAGACAGTGTTTAATCATCTCTGGGCCTAAATGCAGTTTCGCATTCAGGTCGCGTAGAGCAGTGCGAACCCCTTCTTCAATCACCGGGTGATAGAAAGGCATATCGAGCATTTCTGAAACGGTCATCTTATTTTGATGTGCCCAAGCCAGTAAGTGTGCAAGATGTTCAGCATTAGGTCCTATCATTTCGGCTCCTAGGAAACGCCCGGTCCCTTGTTCACCATAGACATGCAAGACGCCTTTGTTGCGTAGCATAACTCGTGAACGGCCCTGACCTTCAAATGACACCTCACCTGTCGCAAAGCAACCACAGTTGCCTAGACGAGTTTCAAGCTGCTTAAAGGATTCACCTACCATTGCAATCTGAGGGTCAGAGAATACCGCTGAGATTGACGAACGACGCAATCCTGCTCGGATATCAGGATAGCGGCCTGCATTGTCACCGGCAATTCGGCCTTGATCTGCCGCCTCATGGAGCAACGGAATCTGGTTACTGGCATCGCCGGCGATAAAAATATTGTCTACCGATGTTTGCAGCGTGTAATGATCCGCTGTTGGTACGCCGCGTTCATCAAGGGCAACTTGGGTATTTTCGATTGCCAACTGATCGACGTTTGGACGGCGACCCGTCGCAGCAAGTACATAGTCAACAATGAAGGTTTCCAATTCGCCATCGTGATTGATGAATTGGATCTCGACTTTATCTTCACCTTCTATGCGTTGCATGCTTTCGACTTTCACGTCAGCATCAAGATAGAACTCTTCTTTAAACGCTTTGTCGGCATAGGCCATTACTTTAGGATCTGTTAGCGGCCCTACCTGACCGCCGAGGCCGAACAGTTTGACCTTAACGCCGAGCCGATGCAGTGCTTGCCCCAGTTCAAGGCCGATCACCCCCGGTCCAAATACGGCCACCGATTCAGGCAGATCATCCCAATCAAACACATCATCATTGATAATCAGACGATCTCCTAGCTCATTCCAGACACTCGGATAAGCCGGGCGAGAGCCGGTTGCAATCACAATGCGTTTGGCCGTGATTTGGGTATGGTCATCCACCATCAATGTGTTGTTGTCGACAAACTTAGCGTAGCCAGAGATTTTGTCTTCAGCCGGGATTTCATCTACCCCTTCCAGTACAAAGCCAACGAATCGATCACGCTCTCTCTTGACGCGATCCATGACTTCACGACCATTGATGACAATCTCACCTTGCGGATGGACACCAAACCCCGGTGCCTTTTCTATCTGGTGCACGCTTTCTGCTGCTGCGATCAGCAGCTTGGAAGGCATACACCCTACTCGAGCACAGGTTGTACCGTATGGTCCACCTTCAATCATAACGACACTAGAGGTATGCGCTTTGGCTGAACGATAGGCGCCTAGACCGGCTGTACCACCACCAATAATGGCAACATCGACATTGAGCTGTTTCATTTTGGGTTCTCGCTTTGTCTGTCCAGGCTTCCTAGCCAACCTGGGGAGATGAATTTGAGTCCACTACCTGAGTAAAACTCAGATAGTGGCTGGGTTCTGCAATAGATTCCCCGACCTTAGGTAAGGCCGGAGAATCGAGGGAGCGATATAATTAGCCTAGGTAAGATTCAAGCTCTTCGCTGCCACCAATATGCTTACCACCAATGAAGACCTGAGGTACCGTTGTACGGCCTGAGATGGCACGTAAACTTACTGTTGTTGCATCTTTACCCAGAATCACTTCCTCATACTGAAGACCGTGGTCAATAAGATTTTGTTTCGCCTTGGCACAGAAAGGACAGCCTGGTTTAGTGAATACAGTGATCGATTCCTGCGTTTTGTAGTTAGGTGCGATGTAATTCAGCATAGTATCAGCATCAGACACTTTGAACGGGTCGCCTGGCTCGTTTGGTTCAATGAACATTTTCTCAACCACGCCGTCTTTAACCAGCATGCTGTAGCGCCATGAGCGTTTGCCAAAACCAAGGTCGTTCTTGTCAACCAGTAGACCCATACCATCAGTGAATTCACCGTTACCATCTGGTAGGAAAGTGATGTTGTCTGCTTCCTGGTCATTTTTCCAAGCGTTCATCACAAAAGTGTCATTCACAGAGACACAGATAATTTCGTCAACGCCGTGGTCTTGAAAGACTGGGAACAACTCGTTGTAGCGAGGCAGGTGACTCGATGAACAGGTTGGTGTAAATGCACCTGGCAGGCTGAACAGGATCACTGTCTTGCCTTTAAACAGCTCATCGCTGGTGACATTGACCCAAGCATCACCTTGACGAGTTGGGAATGTAACTTGTGGAACGTTTTGACCTTCTTTTGACGCAAACATAGTAGTGTCCTTTGGTAGATTCTGATTAATTCGTATTAGAGCTTAGCGTGCTTTTGCTAAGTGGCTTTGTTTTGATGAGGTTATTATTCAAGATTTCCTTTGATAGTTCTAATCGTTTAATGCTATGGTTTTGATAGATGTTTTCTATCGTATCGAGATAGGTAAATTAGCAAGATGAATATCCGTGATTTTGAGTATCTGGTAGCGCTCGCTGAGCACAACCACTTCCGTAAGGCCGCTGAAGCCTGCTTTGTCAGCCAGCCGACGTTGAGCGGGCAGATCCGTAAATTGGAAGATGAATTGGGTACAGCCTTACTGGAACGTAGCAGCCGAAGAGTATTGTTTACCGATGCTGGCTTGCAGCTGGTGGATCAGGCCAAACGTATTCTGTCAGAAGTAAAAACCTTTCGTGATATGGCGAATGGTCAAGGTGAAGCCATGACCGGGCCAATGCACATAGGTTTTATTCCAACAGTTGGTCCTTATCTATTGCCGAAAATCGTACCGACGTTGAAGGAACAGTTCCCAGAGCTAGAACTGTTCTTGCATGAAGCACAGACTCACCAGTTGGTGCGTCAGTTGGAAGATGGCAAGCTCGATTGTCTGGTTTTAGCATCGGTGGCAGAAACGGCCCCATTCAAAGAAATTGCAGTATATGAGGAGCCATTGAGCGTGGCCGTGCCTTGCGATCACGAATGGTCTGGTCTTGAAGAGATCGATATGCTGGAACTGAATGGCAAAACCGTGCTTGCACTGGGTGATGGGCACTGCCTGCGCGATCAGGCGCTAGGCTTTTGTTTTGCCGCTGGGGCAAAAGATGATGAGCGTTTTAAAGCGACGAGTCTTGAAACTCTGCGTAACATGGTCGCTGCAGGTGCCGGTATCACTCTGTTACCCGAGCTATCGCTACCGAAAGAAAAGCAAAAAGATGGTGTGTGCTATGTCCGAGCGACTAACCCAGTGCCTTCTCGAAGCATTGTTCTGGCATACCGCCCTGGTTCGCCGCTGCGGGCGCGTTTCGAACAGCTGGCTGAAGCTATAAAGCAACAGCTTGAAGCCAAGTAAATCACAGCGAATAAAAAAGGGCGGATGTCATGACATCCGCCCTTTCTGTTTTGATGCTGGTTAGAACAACTCTTCACTTTCTGCAGAGGTGTAGATGCTGTCAGTAATTTCATCAGTGACGTATTCAGTCGGCTCCGTCCCTTCAAGGAAGTACTCAAACATCGAACTTGAGTCGAACTTGTTGGTCAGTAGCCCTGAGTCACGGTCAATTCTTACGCGAACAATATTCGGCGGTATGACTTTCTGCTGAGCAGGTACACCCGCTAGGGCGGTGTGCATGAAGTCAACCCAAGCTGGCTGAGCAGTTTTCGCGCCGGCTTCGGCGCCGGAAATTTGCGCTTTGCCCAAATTGCTGTTTGGCTTGGTGCGGCCGAGCTTACGGTTGTGGTCATCAAAACCGACCCAGGATACTGCGACCATGCCCGGCCCGTAGCCGTTGTACCATGCATCTTTTGAGTCATTGGTGGTACCCGTTTTACCGCCAACGTCACGACGTTTCAGGGCTTGTGCTCGCCAGCCGGTACCATTCCAGCCAGTACCATCGCGCCAGTTACCACCACCCCAAATGTTGCTGTACATCATCTCACGCACAAGGAAGGCGGTTTGTTCAGAGATCACCTGCGGCGCGTATTGAGGTGTTTGACCATCTTGAGGCTCAACGTCTTGTTCTTGGAACTCGTTAGTGACGGTTTCCGTCGCCGTTTGTTCACAGTCTTGACGACAGATGGACTTCGGTGTCGCTTCAAACTCTACATCACCAAACGGGCCTTCCACTTTGCTGATGTAATGCGGTTCGACGTAGTAGCCACCATTAGCAAACACTGAGTAGCCTTGTGCCATCTTCATTGGTGTCAGACTGCCAGCACCAAGAGCAATCGTCTCAGAGCGAGGCACCTGATCAATATTGAAGCCAAATCGAGTCAGATACTGGCGCGTTTCATCTAAGCCCACTTCACGCAGCACGCGCACTGCCATGACGTTTTTAGATTGCGCTAAGCCGATTCTTAATCGAGTTGGGCCGATATAAGTTGGAGGCGAGTTTTTCGGGCGCCATGCTGTCCCTTGGCTCTTATCCCACTGGTTGATTGGCGCATCATTTACCAATGTTGCCAGAGTCAGACCTTTATCGATAGCCGCCGAGTAAATAAACGGTTTGATACTGGAACCAACCTGACGCACAGATTGCGTAGCACGGTTGAATTTATTGTGAACGAAGTTGAAACCGCCAACCAGAGACAAGACTGCGCCATTTTCTGGATCCATGGCAACAAACGCTGTATTGGCGTTCGGCACCTGACTTAAGTGCCAAGCTGTTTGTGTTTCGCCATCTTCAACAGGTGTCTCTACCTGACGGACCCATATTTGTTCACCTTCTTCCAGTACATCCGTGGCAGCTTTTGGTGCTGGGCCTTGGCGGTCATCGGTGAGGAATTTACGCGCCCACTTGATACCATCCCATTCGAGCGTTTTTACGCCTTGGTTTTTCACCCAGACAGTCGCTTGTTGGGCTGTGACTTGTGTGACGACCGCAGGGAGAAGGGAGCCGTAAGTTGGCACTCGATCCAAAGTGTCGTCAATTTTTTGTTCATCGAATGCTGTCTGACCTGCTTTCCACAGGACTTTTTCAGCGCCGCGGTAACCGTGACGTTCATCGTACGCTAGCAGGTTATTGATCGCCGCTTCATTGGCTGCAGACTGCAGTTTAGAGTCCACCGTAGTGTAGACATTCATTCCTGAGCTATAAGCTTCTTCACCGTAACGCGCGACCATCCATGCACGAGCCAGCTCTGCCACATAAGGCGCACTCAGTTCAATCTCTGCGCCATGGTAGCGCGACATGATCTCTTCAGCACGAGCCTGTTGATATTCATCCTCGGTGATGTACTTTTCATCCAGCATACGCTTAAGTACAACGTTGCGGCGGCTGGTGGCACGCTGAAGCGAGTAGATAGGATTCATGGTTGACGGGGCTTTTGGCATGCCTGCTAAGGTGGCAATTTCACTCAACGTTAGGTTCTGTAGATCTTTGCCAAAATAAGTCTGCGCTGCTGCGCCAAAGCCATACGAACGGTAACCTAAGAAAATTTTATTCACGTACAGCTCAAGGATCTCTTCTTTACTCAGCAGTTGTTCAATGTGAATAGCGATAAAGATCTCTTTGATTTTTCGCATGATCTTTTTGTCATTGGACAAGAAGAAGTTACGCGCCAGCTGCTGAGTGATCGTGCTCGCACCTTGCTTGGCTGAGCCTGAAAGGGCAACTACAACGGCGGCACGTGCGATACCAATAGGGTCGATACCGGGGTGATCGTAGAAACGGCTGTCTTCTGTTGCGATCAGCGCTTCAATCAGGTGCGGGGGAATTTCATCATAGGTGACCGGAATGCGTCGCTTCTCACCAAATTGTGAGATCAGCTTGCCATCTTGAGTGAATATCTGCATTGGTGTCTGCAGTTTGACATCTTTTAAAGTCGCCACATCGGGCAACTCTGGTTTTACGTAGAAGTAGAAACCAACAATGGTCCCGACCCCAAGTACCGTGCAAACCAATACGAAAATAAACAATCGCTTTATGAACTTCACCGGAGAATCCCTGATTAATTAAGCTTACGTTATGCAAACCTAGGTAGTTTAAGCTAAAACGTAGCTCAAATCTGTTTATGTGCTTACTAAATCAACGATTTAAGCCTAAGCGCTAAGCAAGTTTATGGAGCTGAGCTATATGGGTAAATCACTAATTACAGGCATAGATATCAGCCACCAGAGTATCAAAGCGGTGGTCTTAAAACCTGAAAAAGACACTTTTGCACTTGTTGGTTATCACCAAATGCCAGTCGAAGCGGACATTTTCACTGATAACTACAGGTTAAATTATCAGAAAATTGTAAAGAAACTCAAAGAACTAAGAAAGGCTTTGCCACTATTTAGTCGCAAAGTGTGTCTGAGTGTTCCTGATAGTTCAGTAATAAGTAAGCAATTACAAATAGATAGCAATTTGAGTGACGCCGAATGCCAGTTTGCGATTACTCAAGCTTTTGCGAGGCAGTCGTCTGTAGATGTGGAAGCGCTGTATTTGGATTTTACCTTATTGTCCCACAATAAGGCGCAAGACTATCAAGTCTACGCGGTGAGAAAAGGGTGTGTGGATAGTCGGGTTGCGCCATGCCTTAAAGTGGGCATGGAGCCTGTTCTGATCAACCCCTATTCACATAACCTTGCTCAGTTATGGCGACGTGCTGCAAAACAATATCAACAGTCAAATTGGTTACTGATTGACTTCAACTGGCACGGAATCGCGTTATATTGTGAAGCTGAGCCACTACGCCTGATAGACAAAACGTTCAGCTTGGAAAGTCTGGAACATGATGTCATTCGAAAGACATTAGAAAAGTTAGTTCTCCATATTCAGCTACTGGATATCAAACTCAATGGGGTTTGGCTAAGTGGTGAAATACATTTCTTTTCTTCGTTTATCCAAACAATGAAATCCGATGCAGGACTGGCGTGTATTCCGCTTAAGCTGGGTGATTTGTTCCGCTGCAAGCTAGAAACGAGAGCAGATTTCGGCCCTCAATTCTCCCAAGCACTTGGGCTGGCGTTAAGTGGTGCTTCTTGGTTGGAGAGGCATGATGCAGCTTAATATTAATCTGCTGCCTTGGCGGGAAAGGCAACGTCAGATGCAAATCCGTCGATTCCTGCTGAGTCTTTTTGCGGTGAGTGTTGTTGCTGTGTTTAGTATCGCGGGCGTGAGCCGATATTTGCAGTTACAACTGGATATTCAACAGGGGAGAGTCGATCAACTGACAAGGTGGGATAGCAAGCTAGGGCAGCAATACGCTCAGTTAAGTGCCATCGAAAAAGAGATAGAGGAATTGAACAGTGAGTTTGCTGCTTTGCACAACCTGGATGCTAGACGCTATCTAATTGCCCAGCTAGGGAGCCTATTGCCTAGCGTACTTCCAGACCACGTCTATCTAGAGCAGATACACACCACAGGCAGACAAGTCAGGCTACATGGCAAGGCATCCTCAACAGAGCAGCTGTCTACGCTGTTAGCGCAACTTAATCGGACACCCATGGCTGAGTCGGTCGCCATGCAATCGGTGTTACACCATCAGTCACAAAGTCAGCAAAACTATCAGGTTTTCACATTGACCTTTGAGCTAGTGGAACCAGAACATGATTGATCTACGTGATATTGAACTGGTGACGCTAGCTCAGCTACCCAAGTTCCAGCAACATATCATGCTAGGTGCTTATCTACTGGTATTGTTGTTATTGGGCTATGCCCTTTTCCTGTCCCCGCAACTCGCGCGATTGGATTCGCAACTGGCTAAGGAGAAACAGCGACTAAGTGCTATTCAGTCTAAAAGCCACAATGTATCGTCTCTAGAACAACGTAAAAGTGAGCTCGAGTCGCTGCGGAAAAGAAATAACTTGCTGGAAAAACAAGTACTGCAGCCGATGGAATTGACCCAAGTATTGAGTGATCTTCATCGGATTGCGGAGCAACATGGTTTGGTGTTTCCACGCATAGTTCAGGGAAGCCAAACACATGCTGATTCCTACCTACAATGCTCGCTGCAATTTGAGCTCACAGGGCGTTACCATCAAATTACGGCCTTCTTTCAGTCAATCTTAACGCTATCTTATCCGGTTCACTTTGATGCCTTGCACTGGCGAAGAGTACAGGCTGGAAGCAATAAGCTGTATGTCAAAGGCCACATCTATCTCTTTCAATCTAACCATGAGGTGAGTGATGCCTACTAAGTTCGTCATGCCATTCATAATACTGATATTGCTCGGATGTAGAGCAAATCAGCAACCTCTTGAATTGCTGGTGCCTAAAGCCGCTCAGCATCAACAGGACGAGAGCTCGGACTTTATCCCTGCTATTGGTCAAGCTCATCTGCGAACGGTTTCCGA
This sequence comes from Vibrio sp. RE88, assembly GCF_013113835.1. Classification (GTDB taxonomy): domain Bacteria; phylum Pseudomonadota; class Gammaproteobacteria; order Enterobacterales; family Vibrionaceae; genus Vibrio. Next base: position 16,233 of record NZ_VTYQ01000013.1, read on the forward strand.
TTTTCAATCAGAACGAGATCCTTTTGCATTGCCAGAAAGCATTTCACACGCTCGCCCTGAGAAGCCACTTTGTCAGTCGAACCCTAACGTCGCCTCAAAGGGTGAGCTGGCAGGCTATCCTCTTCAGCAGCTGCGGCTGGCCGGTACGATGGGTAAAGAGCGTGAGCAGACTGCACTGATCGAGCTTCCTTCTGGGAACATTATTAAATCTAAGCTCGGGCAATCAATAGGTGTCAATAAAGGCACCATCACCAGCATTTCCTCAGATGTGATTCAAATTCGCGAGATGGTGAAAGATCATCAAGGGTGCTGGACTACCAGAAGTGTCAGGCTAGCGATGAACTAGGTGATATCGAAAATGGTTTTTAAGGGAGCAAGGTGGCTCAGTGTGCTGCTGATTGGCGTGGGGACTGCGTTTAATGCAGCAAGCAATGATGAGATGAGGCCTGAGCTTGAGGCAGAAGAAAGCGGGGCAGACACGCTTTCCGTCAATTTTCAGGATATTCCGGTGCGCCAGGTATTACAGCAGATTGCGGATTACAACGATTTTAATCTGGTTGTGTCAGATGCCGTGTCTGGCAATCTGACCCTGAGAGTGAAGGAGGTTCCGTGGCCACAGTTACTCGATATCATTTTGCGTATGAAGGGATTAGAGAAGCGCATGGATGGCAGTGTGTTGCTGGTGGCAACGGCGGCTGAAATTGCTCAGCTCAGACAACAGAAGTTGGAGCAGGAGAAAGTCACGGCTGAGCTTCAACCGTTAGAGTCTGAGATTATCGCTGTGAGATTTGCCAAAGCGGCAGATATTGCGGCTTTGCTAAGCGATAGTGCTGCAACGCGGATGTTGTCTGAACGAGGGGCGATTTCAATCGATTCTCGAACCAATAGCCTGTTAATTCGCGATGTAGCTATCAACATTCAAGCGATCAAGGCGATCATTGCGAAATTAGATGTACCGGTGAAACAAGTACAAATTGAAGCACGCATAGTCAGCTTGAATGAAGGCGATTTACAAGAGTTGGGTGTGCGTTGGGGGTTTAGTTCGACCAACGGCAGTCACAGTGTGGGAGGCTCGATAGAAAATAACTTAGCCAATCTCAATCTGTATGGTGATTCGGACTCGTCACTGGACGACTTTCTCAACGTCAACTTAGCGGCGACGTCCGTGAACGCTTCGACGATTGCTTTTCAGGTCGCTAAGCTGGGCAGTGACACTTTACTGGATTTAGAATTGTCAGCGTTGCAAAGGGAGTCGAGAGCAGAAGTCATATCCAGTCCGCGTCTGATTACCACCAACAAGCAACCGGCTTACATTGAGCAGGGGACTGAAATTCCTTATTTAGAGGCGGCCTCAAGCGGTGCAACCAGTGTGAATTTTAAAAAAGCAGTGTTAAGTTTAAAAGTTACTCCGCAAATCACATCGGATAACCGTTTGATTCTCGATCTGAATGTCACCCAAGATAGGCCGGGTCAAGTGGTCAAAACCGGCACTGGGGAAGCCGTTGCGATAGACACGCAACGTATCGGTACTCAGGTACTGGTCAATAATGGCGAAACCATTGTTCTGGGAGGCATTTATCAGCACAGTGTTTCGGATACGGTCGATCAGGTTCCGTTGTTAGGCGACATTCCTTTGCTAGGTGCGCTTTTTCGACGAACTTATCAGCAAATGGGTAAGAGCGAGTTGTTGATTTTTGTAACGCCAACAGTGGTTGTGCCTTAATCAATCAACAAACAGGCAAAAATAAATTTGCATTAGTGTCACCTTATCTAGATAATTTCGGGTCTTATCACGAATTATCTGTGAGGAATAGGTGCCACAAGCATATCTTTGACCAGAGAAATCTTGGTTTTCTTGTGGCGATGTCATTGAATTAACGTTGTAAATTACTGCTGAACATGGCTGAAAAACGCAATATTTTTCTTGTTGGCCCAATGGGTGCCGGCAAAAGTACAATTGGTAGACACTTGGCTCAACAACTTCATATGGAGTTTGTTGACTCGGACACTGTGATTGAAGAGCGCACTGGCGCAGATATCGCTTGGGTATTTGACGTAGAAGGCGAAGAAGGCTTCCGTGTCCGTGAAGAAAGGGTGATCAACGATCTGACAGAAGAACATGGTATTGTTCTGGCAACAGGCGGTGGTTCTATCAAGAGTAAAGAAAACCGCAACCGTTTATCGGCTCGCGGTATCGTCGTTTATTTAGAAACAACGATTGAAAAGCAACTTGCACGTACCAACCGTGACAAGAAACGTCCTCTGCTACAGACGGATAACCCTCGTGATGTGTTGGAGTCACTGGCTGGTGAACGCAACCCTCTTTACGAAGAAATCGCGGATTACACAGTACGTACTGACGATCAAAGTGCAAAAGTGGTAGCCAACCAGATCGTAAAAATGCTAGAAGAACGTTAAGACGTTAAATTTTAGCAACTGGAGAATACCCATGGAACGGATTACGGTCAGTTTAGGTGAGCGTAGCTATCCAATCTCAATTGGTGCCGGATTATTCAATGATCCGGCCCACCTTTCATTTTTATCAGCGAAACAAAAAGTTGTTGTGATTACCAATGTCACGGTAGCGCCTTTGTATGCCGATAAAATCTTATCTCTTCTTGAGCAAGTGGGCTGTGAAGCCTCAGTTCTTGAGCTACCAGATGGCGAACAGTACAAATCGCTGGATACTTTCAATACCGTGATGAGTTACCTTCTCGAAGGTAATTTCGCTCGCGATGTTGTTGTCATTGCCCTAGGCGGTGGCGTAATTGGTGATTTGGTTGGCTTCTCTGCGGCGTGTTATCAGCGTGGCGTCGACTTTATCCAAATTCCGACCACTTTGTTGTCTCAGGTGGATTCGTCGGTTGGCGGTAAAACGGCGGTGAACCACAAGCTGGGTAAGAACATGATTGGTGCCTTCTACCAGCCAAAGTCAGTGATCATTGATACCGACTGCCTTGCGACACTGCCTGAGCGCGAATTTGCTGCTGGCATTGCCGAGGTGATCAAGTACGGCATCATCTATGATCAGGACTTTTTTGTCTGGTTAGAAGAGAACCTTAACAAGCTGTACGAACTCGATGAGCAAGCATTGACTTATGCCATTGCGCGCTGCTGCCAAATAAAGGCGGAAGTGGTGGCTCAGGATGAAAAAGAGTCCGGCATTCGTGCATTACTGAACCTAGGTCATACATTTGGTCATGCGATCGAAGCTGAGTTAGGTTATGGTAAATGGCTACATGGCGAAGCGGTTTCTTCCGGCACTGTGATGGCAGCAAAAACTGCGCAGCTTCAAGGGCTTATCACAGAGCAGCAAGTAGAGAGAATTCTCTCTATACTGAAGAGAGCACAATTGCCCGTGCATACACCAGACACTATGACTTTTGACGACTTCATGAAACACATGATGCGCGATAAAAAAGTGCTCTCTGGTGAACTGCGTTTAGTGTTGCCAACCAGCATCGGCAGCGCAGAAGTAGTTAAAGGTGTGCCTGAATCGGTCATCAAGCAAGCGATCGATTTTTGTCGCGATATCTAAATTCTTTTCTTTAGACAGTGGACTGTCATTAGGATGGTTGAATGAGTTTGACGCATGAATCCCGTGTGTTGGAGTTAGATTCTCAAGTAGAATTGCTTGAGCGAATGCAATTGCTGACTAACTTCGGGTCAAACTTAGTCACTGTTGGTGGAGCATCAGGGGCCGGTAAATCTTGGCTGGCCCAACGCTACCTTGAAGCGTGGGCGTCAGATAAAAACCAATCGCTCCTGATGTGTCATCCAAGCCAGGATGACCAACAACGCCGCACCATGATTCTGACCCAGCTCTTTTCTGAGCCGATGTTCAATCCTGCCGACCCATTAGCCGAAAGTTTTGCTCGCCAGATAGAAGGGGAAAGCTGCGATGCTGTTATCGTTGTTGATGATGCGCATTTGCTGCAGGAATCCTTTGTTTCTGAATTGTGGATGTTGATTCTGGAAGCGCAGGAAAATCCAGCGTGGACAATCAACGTGGTCTTGTTCGCTCAGTCCAACAGCCTCGATGTACTACTGACCCGCCTTAGCTATGGTCAGGATCACAAGCCGATCGATTTAGAGATTGAACCGTTGACTCAGGACGAAGCGGATCGATTTTTTGAACACCTGGTGATTCGCTTTGTCGAAGATGAAAGAGAGAAGCGCGTACGTAACGCATACCGAACTGTTGCCCGTCGTCCGGGTGAGATTATGGCTTTAGGGGATCATAAAGTGGAAAAAAGGATCATTATCCGCTCAATCATTGGCTCACCAATCAATATTGCTTTGGTGGTGATTACGTTGCTGGTACTGATAGGTGGTGGTTACTGGTGGATGATGAGCCAGCCTTCGCCGGATGACAAAGCGCAGCAGATGACAGACTCTATCGAGCAGACTGTGATTCCAACGTTACCTGTTGATGCCCAAGATACTGAACAGCAAGGCTCAATGAGTGACGATCAGGCTTCTGATCCTATGTTGTCTTCGGCAGAAGATGATTCGGAATCTCTTCCTCCGGCAGTGACGGAGCAAACTTCGAGTGTAGGTAATGCTTCGGATGATCATCAGCGCGTTGTGATTACTTCAGAAGTCGTGGACGCTTTGTTGGAAGGTAAACCTGAAAAAGTCGATACGACAGCGATACAGGAAGTGGTTGAGCAATCGGTCCCTAAATCGGATGTACCTGACACAGCATCGAGTGCGGTGGCTGAACCTGCCGCGCAAACTGAGGTTGCCACTCAGGTAGAAAAGCCAATTGTGAAGTTTTCTTTCACGAAAGATGAGCTGAAGAGCTTCTCTCCTCGCAGTTATACCCTTCAACTGGCCGCTGTGCGTTCTCTGGAAGATGTGCAAGTTTTCCTAGATAAGCACAATTTGGCTGCCAACGTGTATATATACCCGACCGTTCGCAACGAAGTAGAGTGGTTTATCATCACTTATCAAAACTATCCAACCATTCAGGTGGCGAGAGATGCCGTTGAAGCGCTTCCAGCTGATTTACAGCAGCTGGATCCTTGGGCTAAATCCCTCAGTCAGGTCCACCGAGAAATTGATCGAGTGAAATAACGCTGAGCTTAGCGGGAAAATATGTTACATTCCGCAGCCTTAATTTGTGGTTGATAGATAGAGCAGTAGATGAAGAAGCAGCGTGCCTTCCTGAAATGGGCAGGTGGAAAATACGGACTTGTCGAAGATATCCAGCGATACTTGCCCGAAGGGCGTAAGCTGGTTGAACCGTTCGTTGGCGCTGGTTCGGTTTTCCTGAATACTGACTATGAGCAGTACCTGCTTGCAGACATCAACCCAGATTTGATTAATCTCTACAACTTACTCAAAGAGAGCCCGGAAGCGTACATTTCCGAAGCAAAGCGTTGGTTTGTGCCTGAGAATAATCGCAAAGAAGCTTACTTGTCGATCCGAGCGCAGTTCAATGCGACGGAAGACGTGATGTACCGTTCATTGGCTTTTCTGTATATGAACCGTTTCGGTTTTAACGGCCTATGTCGCTACAACAAGAAAGGTGGCTTTAACGTTCCTTTTGGCTCATATAAAAAGCCGTACTTCCCTGAAGCTGAGCTGGAATTCTTTGCCAAAAAAGCCAAGAAAGCGACTTTTGTATGCGAAAGCTATACGGATACCTTTAAACGTGCTCGTAAAGGCAGTGTTGTGTATTGCGACCCGCCGTATGCGCCACTGTCTAATACCGCCAATTTTACCTCCTATGCCGGTAACGGATTTACGTTAGACGATCAGGCTGCCTTAGCGGATGTAGCGGAAAGAGCGGCAAAAGAGCGTCACATTCCGGTGTTGATTTCTAATCACGATACCACGCTTACTCGTCGCTTGTACCATGGGGCGGAACTCAACGTGGTTAAGGTGAAGCGCACCATCAGTCGCAATGGCGCTGGGCGCAATAAAGTGGATGAGCTACTGGCATTGTTTAAGCCAGACGATCAGCACTAACGACATTTCTCTTATCTCATCTATCTTCTGACCTTTAGCTTCGGTAGAATTGCGCTCAACTTGTATTCAATGGTTTTGCCCAATAAATTCTAGAGGTCAGGTATGAAAGATTTCCTTATCGCTCCATCCATTTTGTCTGCAGACATGGCTCGTCTTGGTGAAGATGTTGAAAAAGTGCTCGCAGCGGGTGCGGATGTGGTTCACTTCGACGTTATGGATAACCATTACGTTCCTAACCTGACTTTTGGTGCTCCTATCTGTCAGGCACTGCGTGATTACGGTATTACAGCACCGATTGATGTGCATCTGATGGTGAAGCCAGTCGATCGTATTATTCCGGATTTTGCCAAAGCCGGTGCGTCAATGATTACCTTCCACATTGAAGCGTCTGAACACGTTGATCGCACACTGCAACTGATCAAAGAACATGGTTGTAAAGCGGGTGTGGTACTCAACCCAGCAACGCCACTTTCTCACCTTGAATACATCATGGATAAGATCGATATGATTCTTTTGATGTCAGTGAACCCAGGCTTTGGTGGTCAGTCTTTCATTCCTAAAACACTGGATAAGCTGCGTGCAGTACGCAAGATGATCGATGAATCTGGCCGCGACATCCGTCTGGAAATTGATGGTGGTGTCAAAGTCGACAATATTCGAGAAATCGCTGAAGCGGGTGCTGATATGTTTGTCGCAGGTTCCGCGATCTTCAACCAACCTGACTACAAAGAAGTCATCGACCAGATGCGTGCTGAATTAGCAAAGGCAGAGTAATTGAATGAGCAATATTAAACTTATCGCGTTTGACTTGGATGGTACTTTACTGGATAGCGTGCCTGACCTAGCAGTGGCTGCCGACCAGGCTGTACAAGCACTTGGTTACCCAGCAGTAACGGAAGAGCAAGTTCGTGACTACGTAGGTAACGGCGCTGATGTGCTTATTGGGCGCTCGCTGAGTCGCAGTCTAACGGTATCGCCTGATTTGGATCCAGAACTGCATGCCAAAGCTCGTGTTCTTTTCGATGATTATTATGAACAAAGCGGACACAAGCTAAGCCACCTTTACCCTGCGGTTAAAGAAACCTTGGCCGAGTTGCACAAAGCGGGTTTTACAATGGCGCTGGTGACCAACAAGCCTTCGAAGTTCGTACCTGATGTGTTGGCAAAGCACGGCATTGATAAGTACTTTGTTGATGTGATTGGTGGTGACACTTTCCCAGAGAAAAAACCGAACCCAATGGCATTGAACTGGTTGCTTGAGAAACATGGTTGTCAGCCACGAGAAATGTTGATGGTGGGTGATTCTAAGAATGACATTCTGGCAGCGAAAAATGCGGGTTGCGCTTCGTTCGGTTTGACTTACGGATACAATCATGGTGAGCCGATTTCGCAGTCTCAACCGGATTTTGTTGCAGACACAATCGCAGATCTAGTGGATGTGGTAGCGGTTTCCGCTTAGTAGCAACAAAAGATCTTCCAAAATACTCGTTAATGAGTACACTGAGTAAACCGTGTGGCTAGAATCCACACGGTTTTTTTCATTTTTTAGATAAGAAGTCAAAGGAACTATTCCCATGAGCAAACCCATTGTATTGAGTGGTGTTCAACCATCAGGTGAACTAAGTATCGGTAACTACTTGGGTGCTCTACGTCAATGGCAACAGATGCAAGACGATTACGATTGCCAATATTGTGTTGTAGACCTTCATGCGATCACGGTTCGTCAGGACCCGAAAGCGCTGCATGAAGCGACTCTAGACGCATTAGCGATCTGTCTGGCAGTTGGTGTTGATCCACAAAAGAGCACGCTATTTGTTCAGTCACACGTACCAGAGCATGCTCAACTTGGTTGGCTTCTTAACTGCTACACCCAAATGGGCGAGCTGAGCCGTATGACTCAGTTTAAAGACAAATCGGCGCGTTATTCGAAAGACAGCTCAAGCCAGTTTGGCGATGTGAACGTTGGCCTGTTTGATTACCCTGTACTAATGGCGGCGGATATCCTGCTGTACGGCGCACACCAAGTACCAGTGGGTAGCGATCAGAAGCAGCACCTTGAACTAGCTCGTGATGTTGCGACTCGTTTCAACAACATCTACTCGCCAGAGCAGCCAATCTTCCAAGTCCCAGAACCGTACATTCCGACGGTGAATGCACGTGTTATGAGCCTTCAGGATGCGACGAAGAAGATGTCGAAATCAGACGATAACCGTAAGAATGTGATTACTCTGCTAGAAGAGCCTAAATCGATCATCAAGAAGATCAACAAAGCTCAGACAGATGCAGAAACGCCGCCACGTATTGCCCATGATTGGGACAACAAAGCGGGTATCTCTAACTTAATGGGTCTGTACTCGGCAGCGACAGGTAAGAGCTTTGAAGAGATCGAAGCGCAATACCAAGGCGTTGAGATGTATGGTCCATTTAAGAAAGATGTGGGCGAAGCGGTTGTGGCTATGCTCGAGCCTATCCAAGCTGAATATCACCGTATCCGTGCAGATCGCGCATACATGGATCAAGTGATGAAGCAGGGTGCTGAAAAAGCCTCAGCTCGCGCAGCAGAGACGCTGAAGAAAGCATACGAAGCGGTAGGTTTTGTGGCTCGCCCATAGACCTGGCTAATTTCGGTAAATATAAAAAACGGACTCATTTTGAGTCCGTTTTTTTATATCCAATTTGTGATGCTATTGAGCACCTTCAAATCCCATCTGACGCCAAGCTTCAAAAGCAATAATGGCGACTGCGTTAGATAAATTCAGGCTGCGAGCATCAGGCATCATTGGGATGCGAATACGCTGTTCCATTGGCATGCTCTCAATCAGCTCTGCTGGTAGGCCGCGGGTTTCTGGGCCAAACAATAAAACATCGCCTTGTTGAAAGTTAGCGTCGACGTGATGACCGGTTGTTTTTGTCGTACAAGCAAAAATGCGGAAGGTTTCGCGCTCTTTTTCTAGGTACTCAACAAACGCCTGATAGTTTTTATGGCGAGTAACACGTGCCAGATCATGGTAGTCAAGCCCAGCACGGCGGACTTTTTTCTCTTCTAAATCAAACCCTAATGGCTCAATTAAATGCAGGTTTGCACCACAGTTGGCACACAGGCGAATGATGTTTCCTGTATTTGGGGCAATTTCAGGCTCATAAAGGGCGATATCGAACATAGTGTTAATTTCTTATCATCTGCTGGGAAGCTAAGCAGTATAAGGCGGCTTTAAAATGCCGCCAAGCCTGAAGTGGTGAGTTTTTGCTATGCGTTTTGCGCTAGTGCTGCTGCATAGTTCTCGCTTACCGCATCCCAGTTAACCACATTCCACCAAGCGTCAATGTACTCAGGGCGACGGTTTTGATAACTGATGTAGTAAGCGTGTTCCCATACATCTAGCGCTAAAATAGGCTCACCTTGAACGCTAGCAACATCCATCAAAGGATTGTCCTGATTGCTGGTGGAGGCAATGTGCAGTTTGCCGTCTTTGACAACTAACCAGGCAAAGCCGGAGCCAAATGTATTGATGGCAGCTTCGGCAAACAGAGATTTAAACTGCTCGAAGTCACCGAAAGTCGCGTCAATTTCCTTGGCTAATTCACCTTGAGGTTCGCCACCTGCACCGGGTGCCATGCAATTCCAGTAAAGGATATGGTTGTAGTAGCCACCACCATTGTTACGTACTGCCGGAGCGTGCTGAGAAATGTTGGCGAAGATGTCGCTCAGTGAGGCATGTTCCAGCTCCGTCCCTTTGACCGCAGCAACGAATTTGTCGAAGTAAGTGCGGTGATGCTTGCTGTAATGGACTTCCATGGTTTTAGCATCAATGTAAGGTTCGAGTGAGTCGTATGCGTAAGGCAACTCTGGGAAAATGTGAGACATAGTAAATCCTCCATAATTGAAGGATTTACTTTAAATGATAATGAGATCCATTATCAACTGTGTTTTTATAAGGTTATTGCACTGGTACGAGTGGTAGGCGGATTTCTACTCTCAAGCCTCCGAGCTCACTGCGCAGTGCTTGTATAGAGCCGCTGTGCTGTCGAATTGCGTTTTCGGTGATCGCTAATCCTAAACCTGTACCGCCGCTGTGGCGATCTCGTGCGGTCGAGACACGATAGAAAGGCCGGAAAATGGCTTCCAGTTCTTGCTCGGGTACACCTTCACCATTGTCGTCGACAGCAATCGTGAGCTGATCGGCATGAATGCGGAGTGACACCTGAATGACGTCTTTTCCGTAATAGATGGCGTTACGCACAATATTGTCGACGGCACTCATGAGCAATTTCGGATTGCCCGAAATGGTGCGCTCTGGAATGGCATCGTAGCGGAGTGTTTTGTTCATCTGCTCGGCTTCAAATTGCGCATCCGAGAGAATCGCTTCCCACAAACTACCAATGGGTTGCTGTTCTCGTTCTACATGGCTGTCGACCTGCATTCGAGACAGCTCGAGAAGTTCGCCGATCATCTGTTCTAAACGCTGTGCTTCGGTATCGATACGATTGAGTTCAGGGCTTTCTCCTTGTTTACGTGATGCCAAGGCCGTGGCCATTCTCAATCGAGTCAAGGGAGAGCGCAACTCATGCGAAATGTCGGATAACAAGCGCTGCTGACCAGAAATCATCTGGTTGACCGCTTCAACCATCTGGTTAAAGCTTTTACCGGCCTGACGGAATTCAGACGTGCCTTTTTCCAGTTGTGGGTCGACAAAAAATTCGCCTTTCGCAACCCGTTTAGCGGCGCGCTCCAACTTACGAGCGGGTTGACTTAGCGCCCACGCTAACCAAAGCAGTAGAGGAGTGCTGACCAGCATCACAGCGAAAAGCAGCTGAAATGGTTTATCAAACAGGCGAATCAAAAACGGTGACGGTTGATTCCACTTCATGCCGACGTAGAGCAAAAGGTCTTTCTGGGCCAGAGTAACGGGCAGCGGGCCCGCCACCATGTAGTGGCCATACAATCTCTGCTTAGGATGCTCTGGGTTTTCGATACTGGTGATAAAGTTCTGCACGGCTTTAAGCTTGAAATCTTTGCGGTCACGCGTGGTCAGAATATTGCCTTCCAGATCGGTCAGAACAAAACGCGGGCGGGGATCGCGCGGCGAACGCTTTGGCCCTTCAAGCTGAAATATAATCCGGCGAAGATCCTGTTCGCGCGCAAAGTTCTTCTCTATCTTCTGTTTGATTCCGATGAGCTTTTTATAATGATCGGCCGGAATATCCCTCGATTTTCGTGGATCCAAATGAGGTAACGACAGTACGGCGATCAGCACCAGAAACATGGTAAACCAGAAGATGGCAAAGATACGCCCATACAAGCTGGTGATCTTAGGCAGACGCATCAATTTTCCTCAACCAGTAGATAGCCGCGTCCGCGCAGTGTTTTAATACGAGACTTGCCATCTTCGCGCTCTGGCAGTTTTTTGCGTAGGTTGGATACGTGCATATCGATGGCGCGGTCAAATGCCGCTAAGCGCTTACCTAGCACATCTAAGCTGAGCGTTTCCTTGGTCAGCGTTTCCCCCGGATGCTGAACAAAGTGGCTCAGCAGTGCGAACTCTGTAGTGGTCAGATCTAGGTACTGTTCTTGGCAGTAGGCTTCCTGCTTACCCGGATAGATTTTAATGTCCTGATACTGAATGCAATCACTGTTTTTGTTGCCGCCTTTCGATTGAGTGCGACGCAAAATAGCGCGGATTCGGGCCAGTAATTCTCGGTCACTGAAAGGTTTTGGTAGATAATCGTCAGCACCTAGCTCCAAGCCAATGACACGGTCAATTTCTTCGCCTTTCGCAGTCAGCATCAAGACAGGGGTTTCCCAGTGCTCACGCAAGCGTTTGAGGGTTTCCATTCCATTCAGCTTAGGCATCATGACATCGAGCAGCACTAAATCTATGCTGTCGTTAATGGCTTCAAGCCCTGCTTCTCCGTCATTGGCTTCAGATACGAGATAACCTTCAAATGTCAGTACTTCTTTAAGCAGGCTGGTCAGTTCGGTGTCATCGTCAATCAATAGGATGTTGGCCATGGAATACGTCTCTCAATCTTATCGGTTACACTAATATTACTGATTATTCGTCGAGAGCTTTAGTTTAATTTTTGCTCTTTACGATTCTTTACGCTCTCTAGACGTCACTTTACGTTGCAGTTCGTAATCTACACTCAAGCGCTGTCGAGACAGCTTGATTCCATCCCTCTGGATATGAAAGGTACGATTATGAAAACTGCAAAGAAACTGGTATTGGCTGCTGTTGTTCTTCCCCTCACACTAGGTACCGCGAGCGCATTTGCTTACGGTGGTAAAGACCACAAGAAAGGCCCACATGGTGAATTTGGCTTTGACCGCGGCATTATGCGCCAGCTGGACTTGACCGATGCGCAAAAAGATCAACTGAAAGAAATGCGCCAAGCCAGCAAAACGGAAATGAAAGCGAAGTTCAAAGACAACTTTGAAAGTCACCATGCTGAGATGCAGGCGAATAAAGAAAAGGTACAGGCGTTGCTACTCGCTGATACATTCGATGAAGCGGCGGCCAACGAACTGGCTAAGCAAATGGTTGAGAAGCAGACTGAGCGCAGAGTGAAGATGCTTGAAAAGCAACATCAGATGCTGAGCATTCTGACACCGGAGCAGAAAACCAAATATGTTGAGCTACAGAAAGAGCGCTCTGAAAAGCGTTTAGAGAAGATGCAGGAGCGTTTTAGCGACAGCTGATCTTTGTGTACAGATTCAGGCGGCCAATTGGCCGCCTTTTTTGTATCATTTTTATTCAATAATTTGCGGGTTATACTTAAGGTAATGTTTTTCAAACGCTTTACTTTATGAAACACGAATATGCGCGCTTGGTGACACTGGCTGCTTGGACAGCTACGATTGTCGCGACGTTGCTGCTGGTGGTAAAACTGGCGGCGTGGTGGGTAACGGGCTCAGTCAGTCTACTCGCCTCATTGATTGACTCTATGCTTGATATTGCCGCGTCTCTGGTCAACCTTTTTGTCGTCAGGTATTCATTACAACCTGCCGACAGGGAACACACCTTTGGCCACGGCAAAGCGGAGTCTTTGGCTGCATTGGCTCAGGCGATGTTTATTTCAGGCTCTGCGGTATTTCTTATTCTCAATGGTGTTGAGCGCTTCTTCAGGCCTCATGAATTGCAATCTCCCGAGTACGGGGTGTATGTAAGCATGTTCGCCATTGCGGTTACTTTCGCCCTGGTTCAGTTCCAGAAACATGTTGTGAGACAAACAGGCAGCCAGGCTATTGCTGCAGACTCTTTGCATTATCAGTCTGATTTGTACATGAACGCTGCGATTATGCTGGCGCTTGGCTTGAGTTGGTTCGGTGTGACGCAAGCGGATGCCGTGTTCGCAGTGGGCATTGGCCTGTACATTCTTTATAGCGCTGTGCAGATGGTACGGGAAGCGATTCAGACCTTACTGGACCGCAAGTTGCCGGATGAAGAGCTGGAAGCGATCAAAGCGTGCTGCCAGTCGGTCGATGGAGTCTTAGGGGTACACCAACTAAGGACCCGTATGTCGGGCCCAACGCGCTTTATTCAGTTGCACTTGGAGCTCGAAGATCAGATTCCTTTGATTGAAGCGCATCGCATTTCCGATCAGGTTGAGAATCAGCTACTTGAGCTGTTCCCCCATGCCGATGTATTGATCCATCAGGATCCTTATTCGGTGGTTCTCGGGCCTGAGAAAGAGCAAAAAGTCCAAGATTGGTAAACCAGGATTAGCAAGACAGCACGCAGCGACAAAACAGCGCTTATTGACTATCTTTTCATCGGGACGACAATTCACTGTGATCCTGATATGTATCAAATCAGTGAAAGCGCAAAGCTGTAATACTCTTACATAAGTAGAAAAGTTACATAATTTCGTGCAAATAAAAGTAGTATTCCTTGCCCGTCAAGGTAACATATTGCGCAGCTATAAGAATCTTGTCAGTAATTTGGCTGAAAATTGCTGACGTAAAAATTGAAATAAGATTCCCAAAAATCGAGGGTGAGCATGATTAAGAAGATCGGTGTTTTGACAAGTGGCGGTGACGCACCAGGCATGAACGCGGCAGTACGCGGCGTGGTTCGCACAGCTCTATCGGAAGGTTTAGAAGTTTTCGGCGTTTACGACGGATACTTGGGCTTGTATGAAGACCGTATCAAGAAGCTTGATCGTTCAAGCGTATCTGATGTGATCAACAAAGGCGGTACTTTCCTAGGCTCTGCACGTTTCCCTGAATTCAAAGATGTTGCCGTGCGTGAAAAAGCAATCGAAAACCTTAAAAAACATGGTATTGAAGCGTTAGTTGTTGTTGGCGGTGACGGTTCATACATGGGTGCGAAGAAACTGACAGAAATGGGTTACCCATGTGTCGGTCTACCGGGCACCATCGATAATGATATCGCCGGCACCGATTACACCATCGGCTACCTAACGGCACTCAACACAGTGATTGATGCGATTGACCGTCTGCGTGACACTTCTTCATCTCACCAGCGTATCTCTATTGTTGAGATCATGGGTCGTCATTGTGGTGATCTGACTCTGATGTCTGCGATTGCTGGTGGCTGTGAGTACATCATTACGCCGGAAACGGGACTGGATAAGCAGAAGCTGATCAACAACATCCAAGATGGCATCAAGAAGGGTAAGAAACACGCGATCATTGCTCTGACTGAGCTGATGATGGACGCCAATGAGCTGGCTAAAGAGATCGAAACGGCAACGGGCCGCGAAACTCGCGCGACAGTATTGGGTCACATCCAACGTGGTGGTCGTCCAACCGCATTTGACCGTGTGTTGGCGTCTCGTATGGGTAACTACGCTGTCCACCTACTGATGGATGGTAAAGGTGGCCGCTGTGTTGGCATCCAGAAAGAACAGCTGGTTCATCACGACATTATCGACGCGATTGAAAACATGAAGCGCCCAGTACGTGAAGACCTTTACAAAGTTGCGGAAGAGTTATTCTAAGCCGCAATGAATCAAAGAAAACCACCCAGTCGGGTGGTTTTTTTATGTCTCGTGCGAAGGGGGATTCTCTTTGGATCCTGAGCTCCTACGCCGCTGAATCTTCTGATGCACGCCACGACGTAGCGCCTGAATTCGATTTTCGGCTTTATCGACTCCGAACAAAACAACCAGCGCTAGCACTGTGATGACAACAGATTGCTGTAAATAGCCGAGACCAATCATCAGCCCCAGGGCGGCCAGCAGCCAAATCACGGCAGCTGACGTTACGCCATGGATTTTGCCGTCCAATGTCATCATCACCCCTGCGCCTAAGAAGCCAACACCGGTAATGATCTGACCCAGCACGCGCGCTTGATCTAAGGTGTTCGGTGAAAGAGAGACCGCCATCGACATAAACAGGTAAGTACCAGCGATGATCAGAATGGACGTTCTGATACCAACAGGTTTGCCTCGTGTCTGACGTTCAACGCCAATGAGCAGACCATTGATCGCGCAGCACAGGAGGGCTGGCCAATCAAACGGACCAAGGTCGAGCAGCGAATCTGGCAAGATGTACATAGTGTTCTCCTAAACCGCGGAGTATGCCGAGTGGCCTCGGTTTAGGCGAACAAAAGAGATTTATCTTGAGGATAAATAACGACTAACAGCCGGAAGTGGTCAGGCTAAAGCTCGGCTCTGACGAAGAGGTGGCTTCACTGTATTGCAGATAGCAATTTTGCGTGCTCTGACGGCGGTCGGCTGGAAGGTAGAGAATCACGCCGTCATTGGGGTCGGTATTGCTGAAATACCAATCGGCACCGTCTGATCCAAACGTGGCATCTTCAATGGTAGTTTCTAACAACTGCGACCAAGCGTTAGCATTGTCTGCTTTCGGGTAACCATAAACGATCGCGACGTTATCGCCTTCGATGGTTAATGTCGCGCTGGAAAGTGCATTTAGGTTCTCTACCGATGCCAGACCAATCACCTGCTCATTGGCACCCTGCATGGCTCCTTTCAAACCCTGCAAAGCCGAAGTGCGGGCATTGGACTGCAAATTGAGTAATCGAGGCAGGGCTGTCACGGCCAAAATGCCGAGTACCACAATCACGATCACCAGTTCAATTAGAGTAAAACCTTGTCTGTTTTTCATCTTTATTCTAGCTGTAAATCCAGTGGTGTTTTGCTGGTTCGGCCGCCGATTTCACGAGTGAGTTTCGGCACCAGATAACCAGAAACCCGTTCAATGACGCCTGCCATGATCTGTTTGGCTTGCTGATCAGAGATAAAAAAGTGCGCTGCGCCTTGTACCTTATCTAATACATGAATGTAGTAGGGCAGCACGCCTGCATCAAATAGTGACTCGCTGAGGGCAACCTGAGCCTCAACGCTGTCATTGACGCCTTTAAGCATGACGCCTTGATTGAGAAGAGTAACACCCTCACGGTGGAGTGAACTTAACGCATCTCTCAGTTCCTGATTGATTTCATTGGCGTGATTAATGTGCGTAACGAGAATGACCTGCAGGCGAGTACCAGCGAGCAGCTTGGTGAAGGTGGTGGTGATGCGAGCTGGAATCACAACAGGCAGGCGAGAGTGAATTCTCAAGCGCTTAATGTGTTGAATGTCCGAAATTTGCTCGATAAGCCATTGAAGTTCTTCATCTTTGGCCATCAGAGGGTCCCCACCAGAAAGAATGATCTCATTCAGTTCTGGGTGCTGGCGTACATAATCTAGGCTTTGCGACCATACCGATTTACTGCCTTTGTTTTCGTTGTATGGGAAATGACGACGAAAGCAATAGCGGCAGTTGATCGCACACCCACCTTTGACGATCATCAACGCCCGGTTACGATACTTGTGCAGTAGCCCAGGTATTTGATTGTCTTGTTCATCAAGAGGATCGGTTGAATACCCAGAATGCACATCGAACTCTTCTGAGAGCGGCAAGACCTGACGCAGCAAGGGATCAAACGGATTACCTTTCTCCATTCGATCAACAAAACTTTGCGGAACTCGTTGGGCGAACAGCTTGCGCGCTTCAAACCCGTTCTGCCACGGGGAAGGATCAATTTCCAGCTGCAGCAGAAGTTTTTCAGGATCAGAGATCCCATTCGCTAGCTGTTTGAGCCAGTTTTGCTCAACAGATTCGACTTTTCGGGTTATGATGTGCGGCATTAAATTTAACTCGAAGAATGGTAAGAGGAAAAAATGGCTACTGTTAGCACGAATGAATTCAAAGGCGGTCTTAAAATTATGCTTGATAATGAGCCTTGTGTCATTCTCGAAAACGAGTATGTAAAACCAGGCAAAGGTCAGGCATTTAACCGCGTTAAAATCCGTAAACTGCTTTCAGGCAAAGTTCTAGAGAAGACATTTAAGTCAGGCGACACTGTAGAAGTTGCGGACGTAATGGATATCGATCTGGACTACCTGTACAACGACGGTGAATTCTACCACTTCATGAACAACGAAACATTCGAACAAATTGCAGCGGATGTAAAAGCAGTTGGCGAAAATGCGAAGTGGTTGGTTGAAAACGACTCTTGTATGCTAACTCTTTGGAACGGTAACCCAATCGTTGTAACGCCACCAAACTTCGTTGAGCTGGAAGTAACGGATACTGACCCAGGCCTTAAGGGTGATACTCAAGGTACAGGTGGTAAGCCAGCAACACTAACAACGGGTGCCGTTGTACGAGTGCCTCTGTTCATCTCAATTGGCGAAGTGATCAAAGTAGACACTCGCTCTGGTGAATACGTAGGTCGCGTTAAGTAAGCGTAAACTTACTCAAGATTTAGAAAAGGTCACTTCGGTGGCCTTTTTTTGTTTCTACGTTAACTTTGATGTGCCACAATTCTTGCACTTGATTATGAGACTACACTAGTCAGTATGAAACAGTCCTTACGTATCTGGCTCGGCGCTGCTCGACCCAAAACACTGCCATTGGCACTGGTATCGATCTTAACCGGTAGTGTGCTGGCATATTCTACTCATCAATTTTCTTGGATGATCGCTATCTTAGCGTTTCTCACAGCGACGTTATTGCAGATCCTGTCCAACTTGGCCAACGATTATGGTGATGCGGTAAAAGGCACAGACAACGACAAACGTCTCGGACCAATGCGCGCGATCCAGTCGGGCGCTGTGACTCAGGCTGACATGAAGCAGGCGATCGTGATTAATATCATGTTGACCATGCTTGCTGGCTTAGCCCTCGTGTTTTATGCACTCGACAGTCTACAAAGTATTTTGGCTTTCATTGGTTTAGGTGTGCTGGCTATTGCTGCTGCCATCGCCTACACCGTAGGTAACAAGCCTTATGGTTATGTCGGGCTGGGTGATGTGTCCGTCTTTATCTTTTTTGGTTTGCTTGGCGTCGCCGGCACTTTCTTCCTCCATACTGGTATTGTCGCACCTTTGTTGGTTTTACCCGCTATAGGTTGTGGTTTACTCGCCGTCGCTGTATTGAACATTAACAATATGCGAGATATTGAAAACGACGAAGAATGCGGAAAGCGCACAGTTGCGGTGCGCCTTGGGCAGAAGAATGCGAAGCACTACCACACGTTGCTGTTGGCCGGGGCTGTCGTTGCGTTTATTGTCTACCTGCTGCTTCAGCCGGTACCCGTATGGCTGAGCTTGCCGTTTTTATTGAGCGTGCTGGTGATTTACAAACATGGTAAAGCCGTGTGGCAGGCAGAGCAGCCTGCGCAAATCGCCCCTATGATGCCAGTCATTGTGAAGTGCTCGCTGGTGACTAACTTATTGTTTGCTGGTGTGGTTATAGCTCAAACTCTGGCCAGTTAATTGAGTCTTGTCATTGCAATGACTTAATGTCCCTATATACTCGATGGAGATGACGAACCGTATGGGAAGGAACACTATGGAATACAATACGTCGGCTTTATGTGACATTTACTCAGAACAAGTGGATGTAGTAGAACCTATGTTTAGCAATTTCGGTGGCAGCGCCTCATTTGCTGGACAGATCACGACGGTGAAGTGTTTTGAAGACAACGGTCTGATTCGAGAAGTGCTCGAACAGGATGGTTTAGGTCGGGTGCTGCTGATTGATGGTGGCGGCTCATTACGCCGTGCTTTGATTGATGCAGAACTGGCGTCACTGGCCGAAGAAAACGAATGGGAAGGCCTGGTCGTTTATGGCTGTGTTCGTGAGGTCGATGAACTGGAAGACATGAGTGTTGGCATTCAGGCTCTGGCTTCAATCCCGGTTGGAGCTGTATCGCAGAATGTGGGTGAGGTGGATGTAGCAGTGAATTTTGGGGGGGTGACCTTCATTCCTGAAGATTACCTCTACGCCGATAATACTGGTGTCATTTTATCCCAAGAGCCATTGAATGTTGAGCTCGACACCGAAGAAGATGAGCTGATCGCTGACTAAATGGTAAAGAAATAAAAAAACACCGACCTTGAAGGTCGGTGTTTTGCTATGTGGCTTCTGCTAAGAATTGG
Source organism: Vibrio sp. RE88 (assembly GCF_013113835.1). Lineage (GTDB taxonomy): Bacteria > Pseudomonadota > Gammaproteobacteria > Enterobacterales > Vibrionaceae > Vibrio. Next base: position 35,625 of record NZ_VTYQ01000013.1, read on the forward strand.
CGTCGGACTCTCAACGCGCAAAGGTAGCCCAGAACGCCGCCCAGTATATTGCCAAGCGCAATACCTACAAATAACCCTTCAATATCGTACAGGTAGCTGCCAATCCATGCACAAGGCAAGGTAAAGACGAACAAACGCATAAAGCTCCATTGGAATGCTTTGAGTGGCTCATGCAGGGCGTTTAGGCTAGATACCAGCATCATCATGATCCCCTGAAACCCGTAACTGAATGGTACTACCAGCAAATAGTGCCACAGCAGGTCTTTCACTGCTTGTTCTTGAGAGAAGAGCGCCGCGAGTGGAATGCTCAGCGGAACCATCATGACAAAAATCCCAAACTGGAACAGCAGCGAAAAGCGCATGCTGAGAAATAGCCCGGCGAAGCTACGTTGAGGGTTATTCGCCCCCACATTCTGAGCAATAAATGGTGTCAAAGTTGAGGTTAGTGACATCAAAACAATGATAAGGATGGATTCCACCCGCTGGGCTGCACCATACGCTGCCACTGCGGCGGTGCCGTGACTAGAGAGTAGCATCATCAGAATGGCACCGGATAATGGATTCATTGCGTTGGAGAGTGCCGCTGGAGTGCCGATTTTTAGGATTTGGCGCCAGTCTGCCCACAGCGTTTTGAAGTATGGCAAAGCTAGGAGTTTCTCTCTTTTCACCAACACATACAGTGAACCGATTAAGGCTCCCAACCAGCTCAGAGCGCTGGCGATGGCAGCGCCCTGGATGCCAAGTTCAGGAAATGGCCCATAACCAAAAATCAGTAACGGGTCGAGCACGCCATTGATCAAGCCTGCCAGCATCATGATTTTGGCGGGTGTTTTGGTATCCCCGGTCGCACGAATTGCGCTATTGCCTGCCATAGGGACAACAAGCAATGGAATCGTCAGGTACCAGATGTGCATGTACTGATTTATCAGGGGCAGCAGTTCTTGCTTTGCTCCAAGAGCAAGAAACAATGGGTCAATGGTGAAATAACCTAAACCAGATGCTAGCGCGACTAACGTCACCGCCAGAACCAATCCATGACTTGAGAAGCGTGCTGCATCTTCGGATTGTCCTTGCCCGAGCAGGCGGCCGATATTGGCTGACAGCCCAACGCCAATTCCCATCGTGATGCAGTTGACTGCGAAGGTCACCGGGAAAGTGTAGCTGATGGCAGCAAGGGCTTCAGTCCCGAGCAGAGAGATAAAAAAGGTATCCACCAAGTTGAACATCAGAATAGCCACCATGCCGAAAGTCATCGGAATGGTCATCTGACGGAGCACGAGAGGGATGGGGCCAGTCAAAAGGCCGTGCTTATCCTGCATTCGGTACAACTACTCTTGGGGCGGAAAAGCGTAGGATACTTGATTGATGTGTGAGACACAAAAAAGGCCAGCTTGCGCTGACCTCAATAAGAGTTTTCCTAAAGGAAAAATTACGCTTTAGCTGCTGCCGCTGCTTTAGCGATTGCTGCAAAGCTCTTAGCGTCTAGAGAAGCACCGCCCACTAGAGCACCGTCGATGTCTGGTTGTGAGAAGTAAGCTTCAGCGTTTTCAGGCTTAACAGAACCACCGTATTGGATGATAACTTGCGCTGCTACTGCTTCGTCTTTCGCTGCGATTAGTGCGCGGATAGAAGCGTGGATGCGCTGTGCATCTTCAGCAGTTGCTGCTTTACCAGTACCGATAGCCCAGATTGGTTCGTAAGCGATGATAGCATCGTTTAGTGCTTCAACACCGTACGCGTCGATCACTGCGTTGATTTGACGAGCACATACTGCTTCAGTTTGACCAGCTTCGTTTTGAGCTTCTGATTCACCGATACAGAAAACAGGCTTCAGGCCGTTCTCTTTTAGGAAAGCAAATTTCTTCGCGATGAACTCGTCAGATTCGTTGTGGTATTCACGACGCTCAGAGTGGCCGATGATGATGTGAGAAGCACCGAAGTCTTTCAGCATTTCTGGAGACATGTCGCCAGTGAATGCACCGCTGTTGTTCAGGTCAGTGTTCTGAGCACCTAGGATGATCTTGTTACCGCCTTCTGCGATAACGCGCTCCGCAAGATCAATGTAAAGCGCTGGTGGAGCTACTGCTACGTCAACACCTTCAACACCTTCAAGTTCCGCGTTAAGGCCAGTTAGCAACTCTTTTACCATTGCTTTGCTGCCGTTAAGTTTCCAGTTACCCATCACTACAGGACGACGCATAGGAATATCTCCCTTTGTATTTAATGTAGAAAGTTCATTAATGTAAAAAATCTTCGTAGGAATATAACAGATTAAAGCGACCAAATCATGACTAGTATCATGTCTTGTTCGGTTCTGACTTAATGGTTACCGCTATAGCCGCGCATAAATGGTATAAGCTTTGTTCTCTGTAGTGATCCATAATGCATTATGCTGGTTTTACGCTCGGAAATAGCAGCTGAAATTGGTAATAGTGATGGGGTCTTTTTAGTGATTTTTTGAAACTCTCTTACATTTGAGGACTACAATGCCAAATTTAGTAATGGAATACTCTAACTCCGTCGATGAACGCGTGAATGTGCAAGGTCTATTGGAGGACCTGCATCAAGTGGCGCTTCAATGCGGGCTTTTTGACGCGCCTTCCGTGAAATCCCGAGCGCTACGCTGCCATAATTGGCTGATTGGAGAAGATGGCGATAACGTTGACTTTATCCATATTAGTTTTGAACTGCTTGACGGGAGAACCGCGGAGCAAAAGCGTGACCTCTCACGCCAGTTGATGGATGTGTTGCAGGAGCAAGCCAGTCACGTTCATAGCTTGACGGTGAATATTCGAGATATGGATAAAGAGTGTTTTCAAAAAGTGCTAAATTAACATTTTTGATTTTTAGGTAAGTAATCATGTCGATGAAAGAGCTGTTGTTTTCATTTCAGGGGCGAGTAGGGCGAAAGATCTACTGGATATGGAATGTGGTCTATTACACATTAATTGTGGGTTTTGCCGCTGGCATGAATGTGTTGTTTCCCAGTCAGGCGCATTTGCTTTTGCCCGTGTTTTTGATTGTTGTTCTGATCCCAGATTTAGCAATAACGGCCAAGCGATGGCATGACAGAGGTAAATCGAGCTGGTGGCTACTATTGAATGTTCCCTTGGTGATAGGGCGCATGACAGTACCAGCTGGTGATCCCACGCAGATGGCACAATCAACCACGTTGCAAGCCGTCAGTTCATTGGCTGCATTGATATGTGGTGTTTGGATTCTTGTTGAGTGCGGTTTCCTCAAAGGAACACAAGGTGAAAACCAGTACGGCGCTGAGTTGAAATAGAACGTCGAGAAGGGTTGAGGCTATGTCATCAACCCTTGATAGATTCTCGCTATTTTCGCAACAGCACTTCTTCGACTCTGTGGTCGCGAGCTTTCTTCAAGATAAGGTGAGCACGACCCTTGGTCGGCAAAATATTAGCCGTGAGGTTGATGCCGTTGATTGATTGCCAGATTGAGTGCGCTTTCTCTATCGCCGCTTTCTCAGTCAGTTCGGTATAGTGACTAAAGTAAGAGCCGGGTTTGGTGAAGGCACCTAAGCGGAATTTCAGGAAGCGTTCCACGTACCATTGTTCAATAACATCACATTCTGCATCGACATATAAAGAGAAGTCGAGGAAATCAGAGACAAACACACGATGGGGATCGTGTGGATAGTCCATACCACTTTGCAGAACATTGAGTCCTTCAATGATCAACACATCTGGGCGGTCTACCACTTTGACATTGTCGGTAATGTCATAAGTGATATGTGAGTAGACAGGAACTTCAAGATTGGGCTTGCCAGCTTTCACATCCGAAACAAATTCGACCAAACGCTTGATATCATAAGATTCAGGAAAGCCTTTACGATGCATGATCCCTCGATCGTTCAATACCTTTTTAGGGTAAAGAAAACCGTCTGTCGTCACCAGTTCAACTTTGGGGTGATTCTCCCAGCGCGAAAGTAGTGCTTTAAGTAGACGAGCCGTTGTGCTTTTCCCCACCGCGACACTACCTGCAATGCCAATAATAAAAGGTGGCGCACTTTCCTGATTGTCCAGAAAGTTGTTGAGAACAGAGTTACGGCTTTGTCTGGCGGCAACATACAAATTGAGTAGGCGTGCAAGTGGCAGGTAGATCTCAACCGCTTCTTCCATGGTTAGGCTTTCATTGACGCCCTGTAGCTCAATGAGATCCTCTTCGGATAGCGTCATCGGGACTGAATTACGCAATTCGGCCCATTGCTGACGATTAAAAGAGAGATATGGCGTCATAGTCTTCCTAACTGAGATTCGCGATAGAGAGCTGCGAAAATACAACAACCCGCGCAAATTGCCAAATAACTCGGCGGAGATAAAACGCTTTTATCGAGTAAATTGTGCGATTTTTCAGCAAATAAGCAGAAACTGGTTAAAATCGCATTTTTTTTTAATTTAGCTATTGCAAGGTAGAGATTCCTTCAATAGAATGCGCACCACTTATGCCGACTTAGCTCAGTAGGTAGAGCAACTGACTTGTAATCAGTAGGTCACCAGTTCGATTCCGGTAGTCGGCACCATTTCTCCTTTATGAGTGAAATGGATTAAAAATTTGGAGGGGTTCCCGAGTGGCCAAAGGGATCAGACTGTAAATCTGCTGGCACTGCCTTCGATGGTTCGAATCCGTCCCCCTCCACCATATTCTTAAGGAAATAGCTCACAGAGTTACGTGTTGCGGGCATCGTATAATGGCTATTACCTCAGCCTTCCAAGCTGATGATGCGGGTTCGATTCCCGCTGCCCGCTCCACTCTAATTTGAGTGCTGATATAGCTCAGGTGGTAGAGCGCATCCTTGGTAAGGATGAGGTCGGCAGTTCGAGTCTGCCTATCAGCACCAGCTCTTAAGCAACGTTTTCCTTTTGATACTTTCTTTTAACTAAACTACGTTTAGTGATTAAGAGAAGTTTATCACCAATACTTTTTGGTTGCGTGGTCATCAAAGCCACCTAAATCCGTACCTAGAGGGACAACTCATGTCTAAAGAAAAATTTGAACGTACGAAACCGCACGTAAACGTTGGTACTATCGGCCACGTTGACCACGGTAAAACAACTCTAACTGCTGCAATCTGTACAACTCTATCTAAAGTGTACGGCGGTGAAGCGAAAGACTTCGCGTATCACAATCGCAACATCTCACGTTGAGTACGACACTCCAACTCGTCACTACGCACACGTAGACTGTCCAGGACACGCGGATTATGTTAAGAACATGATCACAGGTGCTGCACAGATGGACGGTGGTATCCTAGTTGTTGCTGCGACAGATGGCCCAATGCCACAAACTCGTGAGCACATCCTACTAGGCCGTCAGGTTGGTATCCCATACATCATCGTATTCATGAACAAATGTGACATGGTTGACGATGAAGAGCTACTTGAGCTAGTAGAAATGGAAGTTCGTGAACTTCTATCTGAGTACGATTTCCCAGGTGATGACCTACCAGTTATCCAAGGTTCTGCACTAGGCGCACTAAACGGCGAAGAGCAGTGGGAAGCGAAAATCGTTGAGCTAGCAGAAGCACTAGACAACTACATCCCAGAGCCAGAGCGTGCAATCGATCAGCCATTCCTAATGCCTATCGAAGACGTATTCTCAATCCAAGGTCGTGGTACAGTAGTAACTGGTCGTATCGAACGTGGTATCCTAACAGTAGGTGACGAAGTAGAAATCGTAGGTATTAAAGAGACTACAACAACTACTTGTACTGGTGTTGAGATGTTCCGTAAGCTTCTAGACGAAGGTCGTGCAGGTGAGAACGTTGGTGCACTTCTACGTGGTACTAAGCGTGACGAAGTAGAGCGTGGTCAAGTACTAGCGGCTCCTAAGTCAATCAACCCACACACTAAGTTCGAGTCAGAAGTATACGTACTTTCTAAAGACGAAGGCGGCCGTCATACTCCGTTCTTCAAAGGCTACCGTCCACAGTTCTACTTCCGTACAACTGACGTAACTGGTAACATCGAGCTACCAGAAGGCGTAGAAATGGTAATGCCAGGCGATAACATCAAGATGACTGTAGAGCTAATCGCACCAATCGCAATGGACGAAGGTCTTCGTTTCGCGATCCGTGAAGGTGGCCGTACAGTAGGTGCTGGTGTTGTTGCTAAGATCTTCGACTAATTCTTCCACCCACTAATTCCTCTTTTCTTTACTCATTAAAACAAACAGTTATCAAATTCAATATCACTATTAATATTGTGGTTAAGAGCATAAGTGTTTTGTGCAGCCTCTTTCCTATTTTTGATATAACAAATCAGTCTTAATATCTCCAAAACCGTAACTGGTAATAAGAACAATTATTGTTTATATTTTTCTCCTAGGTTGTATTACGGGTTTCATTTATGTACGTTTGCTTGTGTCACGGAGTTTCTGATAAGAAAATCAAAAAGTTAGCTTTAGAAGAAGGCATAACTGATATCAGAGGCATAAAGAAATGTACCGCGCTTGGCAGCCAATGTGGCAAATGTGTCAAGATGGCGAAGGAAATCCTTAATGAAACAGGCGTAGTACAGTACCAAAAAGCGAGCTAAAACCGTCTCGTGGCTTTTTGACACCTTCTCAATTGGTTCTACAGTTTAATTGGAGCCAACGAGGAGGTTTTTGTCATGAAAGGCGATCCAATCATTATCCAACATCTCAATAAAATCCTTGGCAACGAGCTGATTGCCATTAATCAATATTTCCTTCATGCGCGAATGTATAAAGACTGGGGCTTAAAGCATCTGGCTGATAAGGAATATCATGAATCCATCGATGAAATGAATCATGCGGATCATTTGATTGAACGTATTCTGTTCCTCGAAGGTGTCCCTAACTTGCAAGATCTTGGCAAACTCATGATCGGTGAAGACACCAAAGAAATGCTGGAATGTGACCTGAAGTTAGAAATGGCTGCGATACCTGATCTAAAAGCTGCCATCGCTTACGCAGAAGATACTCACGATTATGTATCCAGAGATCTGTTTCAGGATATATTAGAAGATGAAGAAGAGCACGTAGACTGGCTTGAAACACAACTTGGCTTGATCGACATGACAGGTATCCAAAATTACCTACAGGCTCAATATGTTGATGAAGATGATGACTAGTCAGAATTAGAATAACTCGGGGCAGCGTGCGATACGCTGTTCTATTCCTACCAGCTTACCACCACTCGTATCACATTTTTCTTGCTTAAATTGCATTCATTCTGTACTATTCGTGCTCCTTAAAACTCGGTCAATTATCTTTAGTTCCTTGCTTCCTCTGGACGACCGGGCCAATTGTGGAAGCTGAATAATCCGTAAGGAGCAACCAATGCGTCATTACGAAATCGTATTCATGGTGCACCCTGATCAAAGCGAGCAAGTTGCTGGCATGATCGAGCGTTACACTGGTTCTATCACTGAAGCTGGCGGTACTATCCACCGTCTAGAAGACTGGGGTCGTCGTCAACTGGCTTACCCAATCAACAAGCTTCACAAAGCTCACTACGTTCTAATGAACGTTGAAGCTGACCAAGCTGTAATCGATGAGCTAGAAACTGCTTTCCGTTTCAACGATGCAGTTCTACGTAACATGATCATGCGTACTAAAGCGGCTATCACTGAGCAATCTATCATGCTTAAGCAGAAAGAAGAGCGTGCTCCTCGTCGCGAAGAGCGTGCTGAAGCTAAGCCAGAAGCAGCTGCTGAGTAATTACTACTCAGAATTAGTACTCAGTCTAGATAACTCACGAGTTTACTCGGATGTGTTTATTTAGGCAGACAACTTTTTTCAAATTTAAGATCAGGAGATAGCCCATGGCTCGTTTCTTCCGTCGTCGTAAATTCTGCCGTTTCACTGCAGAAGGCGTACAAGAGATTGATTACAAAGACGTAGCAACTCTTAAAAACTACATCACTGAAGCTGGTAAAATTGTACCTAGCCGTATCACTGGTACAAGCGCTAAGTATCAACGTCAACTAGCTCGCGCTATCAAGCGTTCTCGCTACCTAGCTCTACTACCGTACACTGACAAGCATCAGTAATCGGTCGTTTTATTAAGAAAGAGGATTAAGCAATGCAAGTTATTCTACTTGATAAAATCGGTAACCTAGGTGGTCTTGGTGACACTGTAAACGTTAAATCTGGCTACGCTCGTAACTTCCTTATCCCTCAAGCTAAGGCAGTTATGGCAACTAAAGCTAACGTTGAAATGTTCGAAGCTCGTCGTGCTGAACTAGAAGCTAAAGTTGCTGAGCAACTAGCTGCTTCAGAAGCTCGCGCTGAGAAAGTTAACGCTCTAGAAGCTGTTGTTATCGCTTCTAAAGCTGGTGACGAAGGTAAACTATTTGGTTCTATCGGTACTCGTGACATCGCTGAAGCAATCACTGCTGCTGGCGTTGAAGTTGCGAAGAGCGAAGTTCGTCTTCCAGAAGGCGCACTACGTAACACTGGTGAGTTCGAGATCAGCGTTCAACTTCACTCTGAAGTTTTCGCGACAGTTAACCTACAAGTTGTTGCTGCTGAGTAATTCAGTATCAAGACGTATTTTAAAAGCACCTCTTAGAGGTGCTTTTTTTATGTCTGGCGTTTGGAGAGTAAGACTAGAATAAGAACAGCAAGTTGACAGAAAAAATGCTGTCTGCTTTTTTCAGCCCTTCTGGCACTCGGTCGTGATATTGACGAGTGTAGGCGAGTTTCAGGGCGATATCTTCTGTGATGTTGTTGGTCACGTTGATATCGGTATCCGCTCTGAGGTTACTGTCACCGGCGACGAGAGTGACGCCTGCTGCTACGCTGAGGTTTTTCAGTACCTGCCAGCTTGAATTGACGTTGCCTCGGAAAATCGCTTCTCTCACCGTCTCCTCGAACACGATATCACTGTCGCCAATCTCATCGGTATTCGGTTCTTGATAGCGAAAACCTGGACCCAGTTCTAACTCCAGTACAAACACCTCAGTATTGGAAAACTGATAACCCAAACCACCCGAAAGTGTGTAGTCCTTAAAGTAGGCACTGTAGCGAGAATCTACGCCTTTGAAACTGCCATAAAGATAAGTCTTAGGGCTGAGTTTGTAGTCGCTCTGCGCTGTGTAGGTTGACTGACGTTTATCTTCTTCCCCATCTTTATAGAGTAAGTAGTACTTCCACTCACCGCTGGTTCGGTAGCGGCCAGAGAGGTATTCAGCACTGAGTCTAGAGTTGAGAGAGCGCGAGTCTGAGTTTCCGGTGTGCGACTGATAACCGAATTCGACTTCGGTGTCCCAGGGGGAGGGTATCTCAATATCGGTTTGACTTTGTACCGCCTCATCCGCATAGACCACGGAACTGCACAGCAGGCCTGCACTCATGAGCCAAAGTTTCGCCACTCATTACCTCTTATTTGATGGGAAAATTGGGGGGAATAGTAGAGGGTATTCACTCTAATTCCGTCAGTTCTAAGTTAATTCTACACGAGAAGCTTTCAAACTCCTTGTTTATTACAGACATCCGTCTCATTCTGGCTATAATGAGCGGTCACAAGTAAGTTGTTGAGCAAGAGCATGGCAGATTCCAGAACAGACAATCGTAATCAAAAACCAGCAGACGCCCAAGTGGACGCAATCAAGGTTCCTCCGCATTCGTTGGAAGCTGAGCAGTCGGTTATTGGTGGTTTGTTGCTTGATAATGAGCGCTGGGATACGGTCGCTGAGCGAGTGGTAGCGAAAGATTTCTACAGTCGCCCCCACCGTTTGATGTTTGAAGCGTCTCAGGCGATTTTAGAAGAAAGCCAGCCTCTTGATCTTATTACACTTTCCGAATTCCTTGAGCAGCGTGAGCAGCTTGATGATGTCGGGGGCTTTGCCTATTTGGCGGACTTGGTCAAAAACACCCCAAGTGCGGCGAACATTAATGCTTATGCGGACATTGTCGCAGAACGTGCTCTGACGCGTGAACTGATTGGGGTCGCGAACGAGATTGCTGATGCGGGTTACGATCCTCAGGGACGTACATCGGAAGATTTGCTCGACATGGCAGAAAGTAAGGTTTTCGCTATCGCCGAATCACGCACTACTGAAAGCGAAGGCCCACAGAACGTTGATAACATTCTGGAAAAGACGCTTGAGCGTATCGAAATCCTGTATAAGTCACCGCAAGATGGTGTCACAGGGGTGACGACTGGCTTCACTGACCTGAATAAGAAAACCGCAGGCTTGCAAGGCTCGGATCTGGTGATTGTTGCCGCGCGTCCGTCGATGGGTAAAACGACCTTTGCGATGAACTTGGTAGAAAATGCGGCCATGGCACATGATAAACCTGTTCTAGTATTCTCTCTTGAGATGCCGTCTGAACAGCTGATGATGCGTTCCTTAGCATCGCTTTCCCGTGTTGACCAAACCAAGATTCGTACCGGTCAGCTGGATGATGAGGATTGGGCGCGTATTTCTTCTACTATGGGACTGTTGATGGAGAAAAAGAATATCTTCATTGATGATAGCTCTGGCCTGACGCCAACCGAAGTCCGCTCACGAGCACGACGCATTGCGCGTGACCATGGTGGCTTGTCGATGATCATGGTCGACTACCTTCAGTTGATGCGTGTCCCTTCCCTTGCTGACAATCGTACTTTGGAAATCGCTGAAATTTCCCGCTCACTGAAAGCGCTGGCTAAAGAGCTCAACGTGCCAGTGGTCGCACTGTCGCAGCTCAACCGTTCCTTGGAGCAACGTGCCGATAAACGTCCAGTTAACTCTGACTTGCGTGAATCAGGCTCGATCGAGCAGGATGCCGACTTGATTATGTTCATCTACCGTGACGAAGTGTATCACCCGGACAGCCCGATGAAAGGCACGGCAGAAATCATCCTAGGTAAGCAGCGTAATGGCCCGATTGGTTCGGTACGTTTGACCTTCCAAGGTCAGTGGTCTCGATTTGATAATTATGCTGGCCCAGCGTTTGATGTGGATGAAGAGTAACGCATGAGTTATATGAAAGCGGCAACCGCCTTTATCGATTTAGATGCGTTGCAACACAACCTGAAACAGATTAAATCTCAAGCACCAAACAGTAAAATCATGGCGGTGGTGAAAGCCAACAGTTACGGTCATGGTTTGAGACATATTGCTAAGCATGCTACGGATGCGGATGCGTTTGGCGTTGCACGGATTGAAGAAGCGTTACAACTTCGTGCTTGTGGTGTGGTGACTCCAATTTTGTTGCTTGAAGGCTTTTATTCTCCGGGCGATTTACCTGTCTTAGTGACCAACAACATTCAAACCGTTGTGCATTGTGAAGAGCAGCTTGAAGCTCTTGAGCAAGCCGAGTTAGATACCCCTGTTGTGGTTTGGCTTAAAATTGATAGCGGGATGCATCGTCTCGGGGTCAGACCGGAGCAATATACGGATTTTGTCGCTCGCCTGAAAGCGTGTCGCAATGTCGCTAAACCACTGCGTTATATGAGTCATTTTGGTTGTGCTGATGAACTAGATAAGTCCACCACGACAGAACAAACTGAATTGTTCTTATCCCTCACCGATGGTTGTGAAGGTGAGCGTTCACTGGCGGCTTCTGCGGGATTACTGGCGTGGCAGAACAGTCACCTCGATTGGGTCAGACCCGGAATCATAATGTACGGTGTGTCGCCTTTTAACGATAAAACGGCACAGCAGATGGGCTATCAACCTGTCATGACGCTCAAGTCGCATCTGATTGCGGTGCGTGAAGTAAAAGCCGGTGAGAGCGTCGGCTATGGCGGGATGTGGACCAGTCAGCGCGACACCAAAGTAGGCGTTATTGCGATTGGCTACGGTGATGGCTACCCGAGAACTGCGCCTAATGGCACCCCTGTGTTAGTCAATGGTCGCAAAGTACCGATTGCGGGAAGAGTGTCGATGGACATGCTGACGGTTGATCTCGGCCCGGATGCCAACGACAAGGTCGGAGATGAGGCTATCCTCTGGGGACAAAGTCTTCCTGCTGAAGAAGTGGCTTGCCACATTGGTACCATTGCTTACGAACTGGTGACTAAACTGACCTCGCGAGTTGAAATGGAATATTCCAAATAACGATGCATGCAAAAATTCTTCGAGTGCTGGCTTTAATTGCCAGCCTTTTTGTATCCGGAGCCGCGCTAAGTGAAGAAAAAGACTCTGCGTTCCTGCCTTTCTATTTCAGCACTGAAACCCTTGGTAATACCTTTGGTATTGCCGGCGTTGCCAAAGGTGTCGGTCAGCCCCAGGCTGCGCTATTTGGTATGGCGCTGTATTCTGATCGCGATAGCTATGTTGGTTTTTTGTCGGCACTTAATTATGCACTGTCTGAACAGTGGTTGTTCAGTACTCAAATGTATCAAGCGCAGTTCAACGACAACCCATACTACTTGGGCGCGCAAGGTGACAATGATTCAGACAGCAAAGATAAGACCATCACTAATGGCTTTGAGCAGAATTATCAATTTGAATTTAAGTACCTGTTACCGTGGGGAAATGTCAGACAGCATGGCCTTAGAGGGGCATTTCAGCCAACTCGTCAGGTAAGCACTGCATCACCGTTGGAATCTGGGGTGAGTTCAATTGCGTTGACTCCATTCTATTCTTCTCGGGAGCTGGATGTGTATTCTGACACGGAAAAAGCCACGGGTTTGGAAGTGAAGTTGGATTGGGATAATCGCGATAGCTCGCGCAACCCGACGCGGGGTTCTCATACCGCCTTGGATGTCACGTTTGGTGCGGATAGCTGGCAGAGTGAAGATGTGTGGGCAAAGTGGGAGTTTCAGAACAGCCAGTACTATGCACTTGGCCCATTGGGCGATGTGTTTGACCAGCAGGTGCTTGCTCTGGATGTTTACACCGCAGATACGCCCACTTGGGATAACTGTTCTGGTTCTCAGTGTGCCAGGCCTCCTGAACAAGATCAGGTTCGTCTTGGTGGCCTTTACCGACTACGTGGTTACACCGGAGGGCGATTCCATGGTCGTTCAGCCGTTCACTATTCGGCAGAATATCGTGTTATTCCTGAGTGGCAGCCATTGGATGATATCCCATTGATCAATTACTACGACTTACCGTGGTGGCAATGGGTCGCTTTTGCTGAGGTGGGCAGAGTGGCCGACGAATACAACCTGAAAACACTCCATTCAGAGATGAAATGGAATGTAGGTGGGGCAGTACGTTTTCAGGTTGAAGGTATCGTCGTGCGTGCTGAAGTGGCGAGAGGAGCAGATGAAGGCACGTTTCGTGTCATGATCAACCAGCCTTTCTAACTACTCACCTTGAAGGGTGGCAATTATCGTTCGGCTACCGCCATAATCACGATGCTCGCCGAGGTAAATTCCCTGCCATGTCCCTAACGCCAATCGCCCGTTGCTAATCGGGATCATCACACTGCACCCCAAGGTCGACGCTTTGATGTGTGCAGGCATGTCGTCATCACCTTCATAGGTATGCTTGTAATAGGGCGCACGCTCCGGCACAAACTGATTAAAGTGTTTTTCCATATCATGACGCACGGTCGGGTCTGCGTTTTCGTTAATGGTCAGGCTTGCAGAAGTATGTTGGATAAATAGCTGTAATATTCCGACAGAAAAATCCTCTATCTGTGGAATTTGTTGTTCTATTTCATCGGTGATGAGATGAAATCCGCGTTTTCTCGCGCTCAATTGAATACTCTTCTGAGCCCACATATGGCATCCTCTATAATCTATTTGGCAAATTCAACCTAAGGCGGTAAGGTGAGTGCCAATAGTTAGTCATGGGTTTGAGTGTAACTAAATCACTTAACGTGACTTAACTCAATGATGGTGCAGCCACACTGGTTCATAATTGCACCTTGAAAATTTATTACAAAGTTCTGGCTGCTTGTTGCAATGCGAGAACCGAACTACTTTTGCTTAATCGGGGATTCTACTGGCTGTCGCTTATCTTATTATCCAGCCAACCAACGTAGAATAAAACCTACTGTAACATCGGGATAGTAACCATGTTGAAAAATATCAATCCAACGCAAACATCAGCTTGGAACGCGCTGACTGCGCACTTCGAATCGGCACAAGATATGGATCTTAAAGAGCTGTTTGCTCAAGACGCTGCGCGTTTTGACAAATTCTCTACCCGTTTCGGTAGCGACATTCTTGTTGATTACTCTAAAAACCTAATCAACGAAGAGACCATGAAGCACCTGTTCGCATTAGCTGGCGAAACTGAGCTTAAAGCGGCAATCGAAGCGATGTTCAGTGGTGAAGCGATCAACCAAACTGAAGGCCGCGCTGTACTCCACACGGCACTGCGTAACCGCAGTAACACACCTGTGATGGTCGATGGCGAAGATGTGATGCCTGCTGTTAATGCAGTGCTAGAAAAAATGAAATCTTTCACTGAGCGTGTTATCGGCGGTGAGTGGAAAGGCTACACAGGTAAAGCGATTACCGATGTCGTGAACATTGGTATCGGTGGTTCTGACCTTGGTCCTTACATGGTGACTGAAGCTCTGGCTCCGTACACAAACCACCTAAATCTACACTTCGTCTCTAACGTTGATGGTACACACATCGTTGAGACTCTAAAAAAGGTCAACCCAGAAACGACCTTGTTCCTAGTGGCTTCTAAGACGTTTACGACCCAAGAGACCATGACCAATGCGCACAGTGCGCGTGATTGGTTCTTAGAGTCAGCAGGTGATGAAGCACACGTCGCTAAACACTTCGCAGCGCTTTCTACCAATGCACCAGCAGTGTCTGAGTTTGGTATCGATACCGACAACATGTTTGAGTTCTGGGACTGGGTTGGCGGTCGTTACTCGCTATGGTCTGCCATCGGTCTTTCAATTGCACTAGCGGTAGGTTACGACAACTTCGTTGAGCTGCTAGACGGCGCTCATGAGATGGATAATCACTTTGCATCTACTGATCTAGAAAGCAACATCCCTGTGATTCTTGCGCTGGTAGGCCTGTGGTACAACAACTTCCATGGCGCTGAGTCTGAAGCGATTCTTCCGTACGATCAGTACATGCACCGTTTTGCTGCTTACTTCCAGCAAGGCAACATGGAATCTAACGGTAAGTATGTTGACCGTGACGGCAATGCAGTGACTTACCAAACGGGACCAATTATCTGGGGTGAGCCTGGTACTAACGGTCAGCACGCTTTCTATCAGCTGATTCACCAAGGCACTAAGCTGATCCCATGTGACTTCATTGCACCAGCAATCAGCCACAACCCAGCAGGTGATCACCACCAGAAGCTTATGTCTAACTTCTTTGCTCAAACTGAAGCGCTTGCTTTTGGTAAGTCGGAAGAGACAGTCAAAGCGGAATTTGCTAAAGCAGGTAAGAGTGAAGAAGAAGCGGCGACTCTAGCACCATTCAAAGTGTTTGAAGGCAACCGCCCGACTAACTCAATCCTAGTCAAGCAAATCACACCACGTACGCTAGGTAATCTGATTGCAATGTACGAACACAAGATCTTCGTCCAAGGTGTGATCTGGAATATCTTCAGCTTCGATCAATGGGGTGTTGAGTTAGGTAAACAATTAGCTAACCAAATCCTACCTGAGCTAGCTGATGAATCGGAAATCAACTCTCACGACAGCTCGACGAATGGTCTGATTAACGCATTCAAAGCGTACAAAGCATAAGCCGTTCTCAATGAAGTGAAAAACGCCAACCTGTCGGGTTGGCGTTTTTGTATCTGAAGGGTATCAGATCGCATCCGATCTTATTGGTCGACTAATCTGAATTCTTATACTGTGGTATCGATACTGGATTTGGCATCTGTACTCGCGGTGAATTTCTGGCTGAGCAAAGCGACCATCTGATCGTAATACTGCATGTTCGGCTTGTTTCCAAGCAGCTTACACAATTCATTACCAGTTGGGCTAAAGCGGTAGTAGAGAAGTCTAACCCCTTTGCTGTGCGCTTGAAGTGACAGCTGCTTGCCCTGATAGGTTAGTGGTAAGGGGGAATCGAGCTCAATTTCACCAGACTCCAACTCAGTACCGTGCATCAGGCCAAGTTCAAACAAGACCAACAGGCTGGAGTAGGGAAGCTGGAAATTACCAACGTTGATATTGCCGGTAATATTTCGCTTACCAAAGCTGAAAATCCCCCCTTGTGCCCGATAACCAATCAACAGCTTGCGACTGGTGTCGCCACCAAAACTGCACGCTAAAGAGGCGGCACGCTGCAAGGTCTGCGCTTCTTTAGGAGACATATCCTGTAGCACCTTTAACGCTTTCATTGACGTTGAACCTGGGTTGGTGACTTCGCGCTTTAGCACTTGTGCCCACAGGCGCTGCATTGAGGAGTTGTGTACTTCCTGAGCCATATTGAAGAAGCGATGCAACCAATCTTGATCGGGGTCGCCCGCGGTTTCATCTTTACAGGACAGGTGAGCGAGCTTAAGGATTTGTTCGAGGTTTTTCTGTTTCTGCTCTTTGTAGCGGCGTTCGCGAATGAGGGCGCGCTCTAATGCCGTTTTTTCTGGTGAGTCTTTTTGTAATAAGGCATCCAATCCATGGGTTTGAGCAATGTTCATCACCCGGCTGGCACTATCTTTGATATAGGTTTTCTTTTTCTCATGCCGTGATTCAGCGTTGGACTCGTGCTCTATAACCACTGGCTTTTGCTTTTCCGACATGTGAATTCCTTGCCCATCAAAGTGTTAAATGTATTTATTAAATTTACCTCTTAACCTGATTGGCTGCCAGAGGAACTATGTGAGCAAGCTTTGAAAATTGGCGCTATGCCAAATGATAATAAGTTGTTAAAATTGTTATCGATGTTTTTGAGGGGCTTATGAAGTTTTTAAATGAGAATAAACTGAAAAAGCACCTGTCAATTGCCCTACTATTTCTGGTTTATCTAGCCGTCTTGGTATATCTCTCTAGATACATATAAAGAAAAGCGGATAATTAACAGGTTGCTTTTATGTTAATCAATATTAGTAGTCATCGTACTCTTCGATAGCGGTGCCTTCTAAAACGTAACCTGTTTCAGCCAGTTCATGGTTGATGGTTTCCGTTTTCAGTGTACCGACCACGTAAATCACATCCCACAGCTCTTGCACCGGCGCCCCTTTAGGGAACTTCACGTAGATGATCTGGTTTGGTGGCGGTGGTGGTACGTGAATACATGCACCAAAATATGGTACCAGCAGGAATTCGGTGACTTTGTCCTCATCCCCTTCTAACGGAATCACAAAACCAGGTATTTTAACCTTACTGCCGTTGAGTTCCTGACGTACCTTGCCCACCAATGATTGCTTGGCAGCCTGACCAGAGTGATCAGTCACTGGCATACCGTATGAATCGAATTGCTTGCGTTCACTCTCTGGGATCAGATCGATCCAGTCCAGTTTGAGAATATCTTCTTTAGCACTGACCAGAGAAGGCGTCATGAAGCTCATGGCTAGCATGACGACTAAGATTATCTTTTTCATGTTTAAACCCGAATTGTCATCCCATCACTAAGGGATTGTCTGTATGCACGGAACGCTGGAATAAAGCCGATTACAGTACCTGCTAACTGCACAGCTGCAAGCAATATCCACTCATAATGGGATATGGCTATCATCTCAATATTGATCCCATATTGCTGTTGAATTACTGGTGCAACAGCGGCTAACAGCGCATATAAACCTACCACACCAACCGCTAAGCCAACTAAGGTTAACGCGCTGGCTTCGAGAACTAACAGTGACAGTACATGCCGTGGCCTCGCTCCCATCGCCCTCAGAATGGCCATCTCTCGGCGCCGCTCCTGCAAGCTGGTCAACAAACTCGATAACATCCCCAGCAGTCCGGCAATGACGACGAATACCGACACTGCCATCAGGGCTTGTTCTGCCACCGACATCATGCCCCACAATTCGTGCAGGGCAACACCCGGCATAATGGCACTCAGCGGTTCTTTAGGATAAGTATTGATCTGGCGCTGCAGAGCAAAGGTCTGAATTTTGGAATTCAGGCCAAGTAGCATGGCCGTGATCTGCTTTGGCTGGAAGTTTTGCTTTTCAAGGTGCTCAGCACTTGGGGTATTACCTAAGTGGGCGCCAGACTCCCAGCCAACGTGAATCGCTTCAATCGCTTCGAGTGAGACATGTACGGTTTTATCAACTGGGGTGCCTGTCGGGGATAAGATACCGACCACTTTAAATGGCAGGTTGTCATGGCGACTGAATCCAACGTCACTGATGCCGTGGGCAATAATGATTTCTGTGCCTATCTTGTACCCGAGAGAGCGGGCGACATCAGAGCCAATGACGGTCTCAAACAAACCGTCAAATTCGCGTCCCTCAGCGATGGCAATGTTTTGTTTTTTGCCATAGCGATAGTGCTCAAAATAGCTGTGGTTGGTGCCCATCACGCGGAAACCTTTATGAGAGTCTCCGAGCGAAATAGGGATCGCCCACTTCACAGAACGATGATGGCTGAATTCCTGATAACTCTTCCAGTCAATGTTATTGGTGGCGTTGCCGATGCGAAACACTGAGTAGAGCAGCAAGTTTACTTGACCAGAGCGCCCACCGACGATCAGGTCAGTCCCTGAGATGGTATTGGCAAAGCTGCTTTTGGCTTGGGTACGGATTCTTTCTACGCCCAGCAGTAGGATGACCGAAATGGCGACGGTTAATATGGTCAGAATGGCAGTGACACGGCGGTTACGGACACTCTTCCAGGCAAGCATAAATGTCGGGGTCATTGTTGAGCTCCTGCCTGATTGATTTGATTAAGGTTTAAGGTGCGATCGAACAGGCTTTCCAGTGTCGGGTCATGACTGACAAATAACAGGGTTGATTGAGCCTGATTGACCTGCTCAAGGAGCAACTCGATAAATGCGGTGCGGTTGTCGTAGTCGAGCGAAGAAGTGGGTTCGTCGGCAATTATCAGGGCCGGTTTGCCAATCAGCGCACGAGCAGCCGCGACACGCTGTTGTTGTCCAATACTCAGTTCTACGACAGGTTTATCCAGCAGATGTGCAGGTAGATGAAGCTTTTCCAGAAGTCGAGTAGCGTCTTCAACCAGCGATGTATCGACCTGTGATTTGCGCTGTGCGGAGAACTGGCAGGGCAGAATGACGTTTTCAATCACGTTAAGATAGGGCAACAAATTGAACTGCTGGAATATATAGCCAATATGGTCGGCACGGAACTTGTCGCGCTGGCTACCTTTCATCTGATTAAGGTCTTGACCTAAAACACGTAACTGGCCACTGCTGGTGGTGTTAATACCAGTAAGCAGTCCGAGTAAGGTGGATTTACCACAGCCGCTGGGGCCTTTAATAAAGAGGTGCTCGCCTTTAGTGATATGCAGTTGTTTGATATCGAGTGTCGGAGTTTGATTCCCGGGCCAGGTAAAGGTGACCTGCTCCAGCTCAACGACGCTGTTACTTGTGTTTTCTACCATCTGATGAACCTGAACGAGTAGACCTGATAGCCACAAGCTATCAGGTCTTTTTTAGACTTAAAGCGAAATCTTAGTGTTGTCTGCGGACAGTTCAAGTGCTGTTTGCACTTTATCTGTCAGTAGGTTAACGCTAATAGATTCTGTTGTTGGGAAAGCTTTAAACCATTGCGTATCGATGGAAGAAAGTGCGTTAATGTCGTCACATTCGAAGTGATATTCGACAGTAAACTCGCCATGACCGCCTTGAGGTTCATCATGGTGGTCGTGACCTTCGTGACTTGCGTGGTCATCATGGTCATCGTGATGTTTGTGCTCATCATGATGCTCGCCATGGTCATCGTGATGCTTGTGTTCATCATGATGTTCGTCATGCTTTTCGTGGTCGTGGTCGTGGTCGTGGTCGTGGTCGTCAGCGCCCAATGTGTGTGTCACTGACTGGTGTTTAACCTTACAACCTGCCGCTGACGCCAGCGTAAATACCGAATCAGATTGCTTTAGACGCGCGACGGCATCATCAAGCGCTTTTTCCTGTTCAGCCGTTTGTGGAGCATGTTCAAAGCCCACAACATCAGCACCTGGGGCGGTGATTTCCATCAGTAGCTCTTTACCATCTTGAGCGATGTTTAGCTCAACGTGACCATGCACGTGAGCTTCGTGTTGACGGAATCCTTCTTCAGCGAAAGCGGTAGTACTTAGGGCAAGACCAACCAGTGTTGCAACTTTTGTCATTGAGTTCATTGTGAATCCTAATAAAGTGTTTTGATAAAATATATGGCTGTTGCGATAAATCAGCACGTAAAAAATCTGAGTTAACTAATCAGCTTGACTGGTGGAGAACGGGCCTGATAGGCAAAGGTTGGTCGCTGGTAGAAGTGGTAATCATCCTGCACGACGAATACATCTGGTAAGGAGGCATCGATGAGTGTCAGAGACGCATGGCTCATGCCGTATTGCGCGCAAGAGAATAGCTGGCAGTGATGATCACTGTGATGTGCAGACGAGATATCGTATTGGTGGTCGATGTAGGCGAAACTCATCCATAGCATCAGCACAATGCCACACAAGGCAAGCGCGGCTGAGCGTCTGGTTAGATTAGGATGAGTTGGAATCACAGCGTTTCATTCAATACGAAAAAAGAGCTGTTATGTTATAACAACTCTTCGGGAAACGCTAAGATCAAATGAGATTAGATATTATCTTTAATCAGGGTCAGAACTTGTTGAATTTCGTCATCATTCAGGGCGCCTTCTTTAACAAACAGGACGTTACCTTGCTTGTCTTGTACTACGATAGCAGACGATTCTTCCTGAAGTTGCCAAGCGCCAGCAACCACACCCTCTTCATCAAGCACCATTGAAGACCATGGGAATTCTTTTTTGCTGTCTTCTGCTGAGGATTTTACAAACGAGCCAGTTCCCCAGATCGCGTCATCTTGGTTAATGATGGAGGTGGTCTGGTAGCTTTCCGCTGGGAATTTAGCCGCAGTAATGGCTGACATTAGGGGGGCATTCAGCTCTTTCGAACTGCTGCGTCCGGCGATGGCTTGGATCACACGTACCTTGCCTAACATGTCCTGAGAAGACCATTGTTGATAAGTCGTATCATTGCCCTTGACCATAATTTCACCGTAACTGGCCACTTCAACGGTCGGAACTGCCTGGCCGACAGTGATGTTATGTGCCAGAGCAAACATGGGAGAGCATGCTACTGCCAAAGCTATTAGAGTCTTGTTTTTCATTATTTTGTTCCTTTTTAGTAAGCGGAAAAAGTATATACCGAAAAATTCTCAGTCGCTGAAGAAAACTAATTATGTTAATGATTTGTTGTCTATTTGTGATCTTGCTTCTTGTTGGTCTTGTATTAATGTGTATGATGTATTGTAAGCCTATCAGGAAGAGAGGCGGGACCAAGGAAAGGTTCAGATCGCAAATGGATATTGAGGTAGTTATGCTGCGCGAATTTACGAAATATCGACCACGTCAGGTGGCACGCTTTGTTAAGACGTTATTCAAGGGACAGTTTGTCATTTCAGGAATTGGTGAGTTTAGATTTGATAACGGTAAAGTCCTGATGCCAGACATAAAAGATAAAAAGAAAATGAACACCTTCAAGGAAATCAATCAGGCCATTACGGTGTTACCTGTGTAGGAAAATGAAAAGTCGCCCAATTGGGCGACTTTTTGCTTTATAGCGTTTAGTTTTCTGGCGGGAAGCACACGCCAGTGCCGCCCAGCCCACAATAGCCATTTGGATTCTTGGCTAAATACTGCTGATGGTAGCTTTCCGCATAATAGTAGCGACCAGCAGGCAGGACTTCGGTGGTAATGGATGAGGTTTCTTGTCCGAGCAGTGCCTGATACTCGTCTCTTGACTGTATCGCTGCCTGATACTGTTCATCGCTATACACATAAATAGCAGAACGGTACTGGGTGCCTAAGTCGTTGCCCTGACGCATTCCTTGAGTTGGGTTATGGCGTTCCCAAAACTTTTGCAGCAGTTGGTTAAGGCTGATGACTGCAGGGTCAAAAACAATCCGCACCACTTCAGTATGACCTGTCTGACCTGAGCAGACTTCTTCGTAGGTTGGGTTAGGTGTAAAGCCACCAGCGTATCCCACCGAAGTACTGATCACTCCCTCAAGTTGCCAAAACAGACGCTCTGCGCCCCAAAAACATCCCATGCCGAACACGATTTCTTCGCAGCCTTCAGCAGGTGGTGCGGTTAAACTGGATTGATTGACAAAGTGTGTGTCATCAACAGCAAGTGGTTGCTCACGCCCCGGCAAAGCCTGCTGAGCAGTGATCATGGTTTGTTTGTCGAGCATAGTGAATATCCTTAAATTAACAATCTTGAGAGTAGACCGCCTAATTGACTGTTTTCGTACAGACTTATTTTATGAGTGGCGTTATTATTCCGTTACGATTTTGAGGTAGTAAATAGAACATGATAAGAAAGTCATTACCAGCCCTTCTCCTTCTCAGCAGTTTTCCTGTTTTTGCACAGGAGATCGATTTGTCCGTAGAGGGATTGTCAGGTGAACTGGAAAAGAATGTTGACGCTTATCTCTCGTCTATACCTGCCGATGAGTATAACACCAGCCTGCGCTTTCAAGCGCGATTGGAAAAGAGCCTGACCGAAGCGCTTAACGCGCTTGGCTATTACCATCCTGATTTTTCTTTTCAGATTGTTGATGAGGGCAGTGAGCTGATTGTTACTGTCACTCCGGGCGAACCCGTCACGATTAAAGAAGTAGATATCCAAATTAGTGGTGAGGCCAGCGACGATCGATCATTTAAAGCCTTGATTCGCAAAAGTGGCCTTAAGGAAGGCCAAATCCTCAACCATAGCCAGTATGATGGTCTGAAGTCTGGGATTCGCAATCTGGCTCTGCAGAAAGGCTACTTTGAGGGCGATTTCACCGCCAGTCGTCTTGAGGTTGCACCTGATCTCAATCAAGCCTTTATCCGTCTTCATTTTGATAGTGGCATACGTTATTCGTTTGGCGAGAACCTGATCACGGGCAGTCAAATCGAACAAGATCGGGTTAACTCTTTATCGCCTTATCAGCAAGGCGACCCTTATCAAGTTTCAGAGGTCGGCGCTTACAACCAGAACCTGTCAAACACAGATTGGTTCTCATCGGTATTTGTGGAACCAGATTTGTCCATGCTGGGCAAGGGCAGAGAGCTGCCAATGAAAGTGTCTCTGGCCCCTCAGGCAAAAAACAAGCTGGAAACCGGCCTGGGCTACTCTACTGATGTGGGCGTTCGAGGTTCTCTGAAATGGAAGAAGCCTTGGGTCAATTCTCGCGGTCATAGTTTTGACAGCAGTTTTTCTCTTTCTAACCCTGAGCAGACGATTACGGTGGGCTATCGGATTCCGCTTGAAGATGCCTTAAATGAGTACTATCGCATTCGTTACGGCATGAAAAACGTCGACAATCGTGATACGAAAAGTCTCGAATCCAATCTTGCGCTGGAGCGGCATTGGTCTTTAGACCATGGTTGGCATCGAACCGTGTTTGTTCGCTACCTATTGGAAAACTATGAGCAGGGTCTGCAAGATGACTCGGGACAATTCCTTTTGCCTGGCATCACATACAGCCGAAGCCGCATTCGTGGCGGAGCGATGCCACGTTGGGGTGATCGTCAAAGCCTGACGATCGAATACGGTGACGATAGCCTGATGTCTGAAACACGCGTACTTCGTCTACAGGCAGGTACGTCATGGATCCGTAGTGCAGGGCGCAATCATCGTGGCATTTTGCGCCTAGATGGAGGCGCGAACTTAGCGGATGATTTTGATAAGTTGTCTCCGTCACTGCGCTTTTTCGCTGGTGGTGACAACAATTTGCGTGGTTATGGTTATGAGTCTATTTCCCCTAAAGACAGCAGCGGCGCATTGACGGGTGCCAAATACATCGCCACTTCATCTTTAGAATATCAATATCGCGTGTATGGCAACTGGTGGGGGGCGGTGTTTTATGACTATGGTGACGCCTTCAATGATAATCCCGACTTTAAACGTGGCACTGGCTTCGGTGTCCGCTGGGCCTCGCCTGTAGGTCCAGTCCGTCTTGATTTTGCCTGGGGCCTTGATGCTACACCGGGTGATGAATTTAAAATCCACTTCACGTTAGGTCCTGAACTATGACCAAGGTTGTTTTTAAATGGTCTAAGTGGCTGTCTATCTCATTGATCAGCTTATTGGTGGCGATTGCCATCGCCTTAGCAGTGGTACTGTTTACAACTCCGGGTCTTAAATTAGCGCTCTGGGGAGCTGAAAAGTTTGTGCCTCAGTTGAAAGTCGAGTCCTATTCAGGGGCGATTTTCCCGCGCTTTACGCTTAATGGTGTTGTGTTTAAAGACGACTCACTTAACGTTGATGTGCAAGCTCGCTCAATCACGCTGGCAGTTAATGCCGCTTGTCTGACAGAACCTAGCGTTTGTGTCGATGAGCTCGCAGTAGACGGCCTCAAGTTTGAGATGCCGGAATTACCGCAGAGCAGCACAGCGTCAGATGAGCCTGTGGCTGGCGAAAGTGGACCTGTGACAGCGCCAGTACCCATTAAAGTCAAACGCGTTGCCTTAACCGACATTTCATTGAATGTTCTAGGTAATCAGGTCGACTGGCAGTCTTTCACGACTGGATTAGCGTTTCAGGGCAATCGTCTACGAATCAATAAAACGGCGCTCGACTCCATTCGCGTCGCACTGGCACCAAGTGATGCTAGTGAACCAGCCCCTGCTGCGAGCCCTTCTGCGGACGCTAACGCACCGATTGTCTTACCAAACATTACCTTACCGCTGCAAATTGATGTAGTGCGATTGGATGTGAATGATTTTGAGCTGCAACAACCCACTCCTGTGGTCGTACACCATTTGGGTTTGGAGGCAAGTGCGGCCCGATCCCAAGTTCAAGTTGATACTCTTGAGTTGGATATGCCTGAAGTCGAAGGTCAGCTGAGTACAACGGTGACCTTAGCAGACGACTATCCGTTGGATCTGGAACTGAATGCCAAAGTGAAGCAGGAGATAGCGGATGGACAGACAGTCAAACTGCATGCGACGGGAAGTGTTGCTGACTTGGCGTTAAAGGCAGACTTCGGCGGTTTAGCAAAGGCACATCTTGAAGCGGCACTGCAGCCACTGAATGCTGAACTTCCTTTTAAACTGACTTTGAGTGATGGTGATCTTCAATGGCCGTTGAAAGGTCAAGGTGATTATTTTGCCACAATACGCAACTTGCATACTCAAGGCTCGCTAAACGGCTACAGTGTTGAACTCGATTCGGCTCTGAAAGGTAAGCAATTGCCTGATGCTGACCTGACTTTGCGCGGCAAAGGGGATTTAAACCAAATCGATCTTCAATCCCTTTCTATACAAACCTTAGGTGGGGAGGTGAGTGGTACGGTGATGGCCAATTGGCAAGCGCCGATTAACTGGGCAGCAAACCTTTCACTGAAGGACATTCAACCTGGCCTACAGTGGCAGCAGGCAGAAGGGAATATCAGCGGTAAATTAGCCACTACTGGTTCACTGACGGAACAAGGTGGTTGGCAGGTTGAGTTACCAACATTAGATATTGACGGCATTTTGCGAGATTACCCGCTGAACATAGAAGGTGCGCTGTCTGCTTCCGATAAAGCGGGCACTGGTGAACTCAAAATTGATACGCCACGCTTAGTCTTATCTCACGGACCGAATCATCTGACGGCAAAAGGTGATGTTGAACAAAACCTAAACATGCAGCTAGCCGTTGATTTTCCGGATATCGCTAAGTCCGTCCCTGATGTAAAAGGCAGTGCACAAGGTCAGATTAAGCTGACTGGTAAGCTGGATAAACCTCTGGTTGGTGTTGATCTCAATGTGAAAGCTATTAAGTGGCAGCAAGATGTGCAAGTAGAGGATGTTTCGCTGCAAGGGCAGATCTCTCCACTGCCTTTACCTTCCGGTGAATTGCAGCTCAAAGTTGCCAACGCCAAATATCAAGATTATCTGATTGATAAAGTGTTATTAAATTTTGATGGTGAGCAACAGCAGCACGCATTGACTCTGGATCTTGAGTCAAACATCGCCTCAACGAAATTGGCGATTAAAGGTGCGTTGCAAGATAAGCCTGAGTTGATGTGGAAAGGTGCGTTAGAGCGCATGTCGCTGACCTCAGAGCAAGGTACGTGGAATCTGAATCAACCGACTCAGTTAGAGTTTCTCATCGACTCGCAGCAAGCTTTTGTTGCGGCTCATTGTTGGTTACAGGCTGATGCTTCGATCTGTCTCGATCAGGATGTGAGTGCGGGTCAAAGTGGCGAAGCGCATCTCTCCATCAAACAGTTCGATTTTGATCAGGTTAAAGCGTTTGTGCCTCAAGCGATTAAATTAGAGGGTGGTGTTAATGCCACTGCGATGGCGAAGTGGGTACCAGAGCAAGCGCCGCAGGTCATGATGAAGCTAGAAATGCCAAAGGGGTCGGTCACGCAAAATAGTGAGCAACCTGTGCATCTCGGCTGGGAGTCACTTAAGCTCAATGCTTCTCTGGCAGAAAATACCCTACACGCTGATTGGCTGCTCGATGTGGCTGACAATGGAGACATTTCAGGTGAGCTGAATATTCCGGATGTGCTAGCGAAAGATAAGCAAATCGACGGGCGGCTTGGGTTAACCACATTTAACCTCGACTTCCTTGCGCCTATTCTTGGTGATTACAGCAAGCTTAAATCAAACATTGCCACTGAACTGACTTTCTCAGGACCAGTCATGCAGCCTAAGGTGCAAGGTCAGTTTGTGGTCGATGATATTTTGCTCAAAGGTGAAATTACTCCCGTTGAGATTGATTCGGGTAAATTGACCGTTAATTTCTCGGGTTACGATGCCACTCTGGCCGCTGCGATCGATACACCTGATGGCAAACTAGAAGTTGCGGGCGATGCCGACTGGCGAGACCTGAAAGATTGGCAAACCAATGTGCGCGTGTTTGCCGAAGAGTTATTGGTTGATGTACCACCTATGGCAAAAATAAAGGTGGTGCCTGACATGACTATATCCGCTTCGCCCAAACAGGCTCGCATTGACGGTAACATCTCACTGCCATGGGGACGGATAGTGGTGGAAGAGCTGCCACCAAGTGCGATTGGCGTGTCTAAAGATCAGGTGATTCTTAACGATCAGTTAGAGCCAGAGCAAGAAACCGCCAGTGTCCCATTCAGTGTCCAAACCAACATCAATATCAAAATTGGGGATGATTTTAAGCTGTCTGCGTTTGGTCTTGAGGGTGGACTGTCAGGTAACCTCAATGTAGCTCAGCGTGACAAAGGGCCATTTGTGACCGGAGAAGTGAACATTGTTGACGGTTCGTACCGCTCCTTTGGTCAGGACCTTTTGATTAAGCAAGGTAAGATCCTGATGAACGGCCCGGTTGACCAACCTTATGTCCAGATCACCGCGATCCGAAATCCGGACAACACGCAAGATGAGGTAACGGCTGGCGTCAGGGTGACGGGCCCTGCTGATGAGCCAAGTGTGACCATCTTCTCTGAACCGGCGATGCCGCAGGCTAATGCACTGTCTTACTTGCTACGTGGGCAGAATATTGATGGTGAATCAGGTGGCAACTCAATGACGACCACGCTGATTGGACTGAGTCTGGCACAAAGTGGTCGTGTCGTGGGTCAAATTGGTGAAGCGTTTGGTGTTCAGGACTTGCAAGTTGACACTGCGGGCTCTGGTGATGACTCGCAAGTGACGGTCAGTGGTTATGTTCTACCGGGCTTGCAGGTTAAATATGGTGTTGGCATCTTTGACTCAGTGGGTGAGTTCACGGTGCGTTATCGTCTGATGCAGGATTTGTATGTGGAGGCAATGTCAGGTCTGGACAGTGCTGTCGATCTGCTGTATCAGTTTGAGTTCAATTAATCATTAAGTTAGGTGGCAGGATGCAGCATTTACTCTTTGTGTACGGAACCCTACGTCAGGGTGAAAGTAACCATAATTTCTTGGCCGATAGCCAATGTTTAGGGCATTTCGAAACTCCGCCGCACTACGCTTTATATGATTTGGGTGCCTATCCCGCGGTGATCGAAGGTCATGATTCGATTCTTGGTGAAGTGTACCTGATTGATGATGAGACTCTGGCGAGGGTGGATAAACTCGAAGACGTGCCCGTCGAATATCGACGTGAGCAGATAGAGACACCTTTTGGTGAAGCTTGGATATACTTGTATCAAGACGGTAGCATGCTCGATACCATTATTTCATCAGGGGATTGGTGTCAGCGTGTTTAGCTGCTATAGCTATGGAAAAAGAGCCAGCATTGCTGGCTCTTTTTTATTATTTCTGTGCGCGTTCGTAAGACTCTAGAATCTCTTTGCGAGCTGACTCTACGTCTTCCCAACCGTCGACTTTTACCCACTTGCCAGACTCAAGCTCTTTGTAACGCTCAAAGAAATGCGTGATCTGTGCTTTTAGCAGCTCAGGAAGGTCGTTTACGTCTTTGATGTGATCGTATTCTTTTGACAGCTTAGTGTGTGGTACCGCCACTACTTTCGCATCTTCACCAGACTCATCGGTCATTTTTAGAACACCGACTGGACGGCAGCGGATCACTGAACCAGGCATCAGAGGATGTGGTGTTGGAACCAGAACGTCTACCGGATCACCGTCTAGAGACAGAGTGTGGTTTACGTAACCATAGTTACATGGGTAGAACATAGGTGCAGACATAAAGCGGTCGACGAACACAGCACCTGAATCTTTGTCTACTTCATATTTGATTGGATCAGCGTTAGCTGGGATTTCAATCACGACATAGAGGTCATCAGGAAGAGACTTACCTGCTGGTACGTTGTTTAAACTCATTAAGAAAGTTCCTTTTTTAGTTTGTACCTCAATGAGGCACACGGGCTGAATATAAGACCGGAATACCTTACTGCTAAACTCGGTTTTATGTAAACCAACTAAGGCGAGATTTTGCTCAAGAAAATGTGAAAAAGGCGCTCGAAAGCGCCTTTACATTTAATCTTCTGGATGGCGTTCTAAGAACTCTTCCACTTTTTTGACCATGTTTTTTGAGCCAACAAAGAAAGGCACACGCTGGTGCAGTTCGGTTGGTTTGAGGTCCATGATACGAGTCTTACCATCAGACGCTACACCGCCAGCTTGCTCAATGATATAAGCCATTGGGTTGCATTCGTATAGCAAACGCAGCTTACCGTTGGGATGGCTTTGCGTACTTGGGTAAAGGTAGATACCGCCTTTAAGCAGGTTGCGATGAAAATCCGCAACCAGCGAACCGATATAGCGTGACGTGTATGGACGCTGTTCGCTCGGCTCATTTTCCTGACAGTATTTGATGTACTTCTTCACACCCATAGGGAAGCGGATGTAGTTACCTTCGTTGATTGAGTAAATCGTGCCATCTTGAGGAATCATCATGTTTTCATGAGACAGGCAGAATGTGCCCAGAGATGGATCGTAGGTAAAGCCATTCACGCCTTTACCGGTTGTGTAGACCAACATAGTTGAAGAGCCGTAAATGACGTAACCCGCAGCGACCTGTTTGTGGCCTGGCTGAAGGAAGTCTTCTTGTGTCGGTGGGGTACCAATAGGCGACACACGGCGGTAAATCGAGAAGATGGTACCGACTGACACGTTAACATCGATGTTTGAAGACCCATCTAGCGGATCCATCAGAACCACGTATTTCGCGTTTTTGTTCAGCTCTTTATTGAACGCAACGGCTTCGTCTTCTTCTTCACTGGCAACACCACAAACCTGATCACGGGCTTCTAGCGCTGCTTTAAACTTTTCATTCGCATAAACATCCAGCTTCTGCTGGTCTTCACCCTGTACGTTCTCAGTACCGACTGCGCCGGTAATGTCACCAAGACCAGCAGCGTTGATTTCGCGGTTAACGATTTTTGCAGCAAGTCGGATAGAAGAAAGTAGGGATGATAGATCACCGCTAGCGTGGGGGAAGTCCGCTTGTTTCTCAACAATGAACTCGCCAAGGGTGCGCATTCCAGACATGATTTTTCCTTTAAGTCGCTTCAATATAGGGGGATTGGCGTTGGTGATCTCTGACGGATCTTAGATTTCGCCTAAGCCTAGTCTAAGAGTTAGATCTTTTTATTGGTAATGAACTAACTGACTGAGATCTCGTTTTATTTGTCGACTTGATAACGGTTTTCATCTGCTTGTTTGAAGCCATACGAATTGAATAACGCGCATAACACGCAATCATTTGCGTTCGTGTGACGAAAAAACAGTGAGCAAAGTAGTTCGCTTTTCTGCGTATAATCGCCATAATGTCAGCTCAGTTTTCGCCTTGGAGAAGGTTGTTTATGCATATTCATATCTTGGGAATTTGTGGCACATTTATGGGAGGTGCTGCAATTTTAGCTCGTCAATTAGGTCATAAAGTGACGGGCAGTGACGCCAACGTTTATCCACCAATGAGTACATTGTTGGAGTCTCAAGGTATTGAAATCATTGAAGGGTTTGACCCTTCTCAGCTTAATCCTGCACCTGATCTGGTCGTGATCGGAAACGCGATGAGTCGAGGCAACCCCTGTGTAGAACAGGTACTCAACAGTAACCTGAGATACACCTCAGGCCCACAGTGGCTGCAGGAGTTTCTTCTCCATGACCGCTGGGTGCTGGCTGTGTCAGGAACCCATGGTAAAACCACAACTTCCAGCATGCTGGCGTGGATTTTGGAAGACTGTGGCTATCAACCTGGCTTCCTTGTTGGTGGGGTGCTGGGCAACTTTGGGGTTTCAGCGCGTTTGGGCGAAAGTATGTTTTTTGTCGTTGAAGCCGACGAATACGACAGTGCTTTTTTCGATAAGCGTTCTAAGTTCGTGCATTACCATCCTCGCACGTTAGTTATGAACAATTTGGAGTTTGATCATGCGGATATCTTCGATGATCTGGAAGCGATCAAGCGCCAATTCCATCACTTAGTCAGAACCGTGCCGGGGAATGGTCGAATCCTTGCTCCGCAAGGCGATTATGCAATTGCCGATGTATTACAGCGTGGCTGCTGGAGCGAAACGGAGTTCAGCGGTGAGCAAGGTGACTGGCGAGCGGAGAAACAAGTCGCCGATGGTTCAATATTCACAGTTTTCTTCCAAGGGGAGGCCGTTGGTACTGTGAAATGGGATCTGGTGGGCGATCATAATGTCGACAATGCCTTGATGGCCATCGCAGCGGCTCGTCACGTGGGTGTTACTCCGGATTTAGCCTGTCAGTCACTGGCGAAATTCATCAATACCAAACGTCGACTTGAGCTAAAAGGTGAAGTGAATCAGATTACGGTTTACGATGACTTCGCTCATCACCCTACGGCGATTGAACTTACTGTGGGTGGATTGCGTAATAAGGTTGGCAAACAACGTATCCTAGCTGTACTTGAGCCTCGTAGTGCGACGATGAAACGTGGCGTGCACAAAGAAACATTGGCGGCGTCCCTTGCTCAGGCCGATGTAGTTTTCCTTTATCAACCAGATAATATTGAATGGTCTGTCGAGGACATTGCCCAGCAATGTCAGCAATCGGCTTATGCCTCTGATAGTGTTGATGCGTTAGTCCAGATGGTGACAGAACAGGCTCAACCGGGCGATCAAATTCTGGTGATGAGCAATGGTGGGTTTGAAGGCATCCACGACAAGCTGCTGGCTAAACTCGCCGAATAGATTAATGTAGTAGTATGAACAATGAGAAAAACAAGGCAATTACACTCGCTTTTACGGGGGCTTCTGGCGCACCGTACGGGCTTAGATTGCTTGAGTGTCTGCTAGCCGCCGGCTATCAGGTACATTTGCTGATATCGTCAGCGGCTCGAGTTGTGTTAGCAACTGAGCATGATATGAAATTGCCGGCGAATCCCGAGTCTGCCCAACAAGCATTGGTCGCACACCTTAATTGTGACTCCGAGAAGTTGGTTGTCTATGGTAAAGACGATTGGTTCTCTCCAGTGGCTTCCGGGTCTGCGGCGCCAAAACAGATGGTCGTGTGTCCTTGCTCTGCAGGCAGTGTCGCTGCCATCGCACATGGAATGTCCGACAATCTCATTGAGCGCGCGGCTGATGTGGTGATGAAAGAGCGCGGGCAGTTATTGCTGGTCGTGCGCGAAACACCGTTCTCTACATTGCATCTAGAGAATATGCATAAATTGTCGCAGATGGGCGTCACTATTATGCCCGCCTCACCGGGCTTCTATCATCAGCCTAAGTCTATTGATGATCTGGTCGACTTTATGGTGGCGAGAATTCTCGATCATCTTAATGTTGAACAGGGACTTGTCCCACGTTGGGGATATGACCAGCGTGCTTAATTCTGGCTAATTGATAACATTACGATTACAATTCAGCCGACACTCATCGGGGAGCTATTCATCGCACAGATGAAGCTGAGATTGGGCAAAGCCCAGGACCCGTGTACCTGAACCAGATAATGCTGGCGTAGGAATTGAGTCTGAACATTTGCCTTATCAATGTTTCCTCAAGCCTGTGCCGCTCAACCAAGGAGAGAGCGAGCAGTGAAAACCACTTTAAGCACCATCGCCGTTGCCACACTGACATCTTTTTCTGCATTGGCAGCAGATAACACCCTTACCGTTTATACCTATGATTCTTTTGCCGCGGACTGGGGCCCTGGCCCGAAAGTGGAAAAAGCGTTTGAAGCGCAATGTGGCTGTGATGTGAACTTTGTCGCTCTTGATGATGGCGTTTCTATTCTTAACCGCCTGCGCCTCGAAGGAGACAATAGCAAAGCGGATATTGTGTTAGGTTTGGATAATAACCTGATGGCAGAAGCGCAGAAAACAGGCCTACTGGCCGAGCACAAGGTTGATACCAAATCGGTCAATCTGCCTAATGGCTGGGAAGACAGCACTTTTGTGCCGTATGACTTCGGTTACTTTGCGTTTGTCTACAACAAAGAAAAGCTCACCAATCCACCGAAGAGTCTTAAAGAATTGGTGGAATCACGCGATGATCTGAAAGTGATTTATCAGGATCCACGTACGTCAACACCGGGACAAGGTCTGATGCTGTGGATGAAATCTGTCTATGGCGATGACGTCACCCCTGCATGGCAACAATTGGCGAAGAAAACCGTCACTGTGACCAAAGGTTGGTCTGAAGCTTACTCTATGTTCCTTGAAGGTGAGTCGGACATGGTGTTGTCTTACACGACCTCACCGGCGTATCACCTGATCGCGGAAAGCGACAGCAAATACGCTGCCGCTGATTTTGCCGAAGGCCATTACACTCAGGTTGAGGTTGCGGCTAAAGTAAAAGCATCGAAAAACGAAAAGTTAGCGGATGAATTTAT
The DNA here is from genome assembly GCF_013113835.1 of Vibrio sp. RE88. Classification (GTDB taxonomy): domain Bacteria; phylum Pseudomonadota; class Gammaproteobacteria; order Enterobacterales; family Vibrionaceae; genus Vibrio. The sequence continues at coordinate 68,825 of NZ_VTYQ01000013.1, forward strand.
GACGTTTATCCTTAGCGACGACTTCCAGTCTTTGATGCCAACGGGCAACTGGATGTACCCAGTGACAGAAGTCGCACTGCCTGAAGGCTTTGAGACACTGACGGTACCTGAAAAAGCCTTGAGCTTTAGCGCAGAAGAAGTAGCGCAAAACCGAAAATCTTGGATACGTGAGTGGCAAAGCGCCTTAACCTTCTAAGGAGACGCTTTGCGTAGTATTCCAAAATTGGGACTCTGGGTCGCGATAGCTATCGCGGCCTTTGTTGTTTCTGCTCTCGGTGCTTTGTTAGTTGCTGCCCCATCCCTGAATATCGCTCAGGTATGGTCTGATCCTTATTATCGGCATGTCACTAAGTTCAGCTTTTACCAGTCGTTCCTGTCGACTCTGCTCAGTGTTGGCTTAGCCATTCCTGTTGCACACGCACTATCTCGGCGTACCTTTCCTGGTAAATCTTTGCTGCTTAAGCTGTTTGCTACCACATTAGTACTGCCTGTACTGGTTGGGGTGTTTGGCTTACTGGCGATTTATGGCAATAGCGGTCTGCTATCGTCAGCTTTTGCATGGTTTGATTCTAGACTGCCATTTTCGATTTACGGTCTGAACGGTATTTTACTGGCACATGTGTTTTTCAACCTGCCTTATGCGACGCGCCTGCTATTGCAATCATTGGAGTCTATTCCGGCTGAGCAGCACAAACTGTGTGCGCATCTAGGCATGGGCCATTGGCATAAATTTAAGTGGGTCGAATGGCCTCGCTTGCGTCAACAGCTGCCGCACGTGTGTGGCTTGGTGTTTATGCTGTGTTTTACTAGTTTTGCGACGGTAATGGCACTCGGTGGCGGGCCGAAATCGACCACGATAGAACTGGCGATTTATCAAGCGATCAAATTCGATTTTGACTTGCAGGCAGGAGCATTACTGGCGATATGGCAGATGCTGCTGTGCGGCATTATGGCGTTGGCAGTGCAGCGTTTGACCAAACCTGTGGCTGTGAGTTCTGGTACACAAGGTCATAACCTTTATATGGCAAAGGACTCCATCTGGTCACGTATCTGGGATTGGAGTTGGATTGGCCTGAGTATGCTACTGGTGCTGCCACCTTTACTGATGGTGGTGCTCAGTGGCATCAACGCAGAAGCATTATCGGTGTTTACGGATCAACGATTTTGGCTGGCGTTATGGTCGTCACTTAAAGTGGCAACATTGGCGAGCGGTATCGCGCTCTCGGCAGGGATTGCAATATTGCTGACCAGCCGTCGATTGCGACTGAATGCAAGAAATCGTCATGCGGATCAGATTGAGCTACTGGGTACGATCATTCTTGTTACGCCCGGTTTGGTGATTTCTACAGGGTTATTCTTGCTACTGCGGTCTTTTACAGATGTGTTTAGTCTGGCGTTTTTTATTGTGGTCGCGGTGAATGCTTTGACGGGTTTGCCTTACGTGATCAAAACCTTGTCACAGCCGATGCTGCACATAGAGCAGCAATACCAATACGTATGCGCAAGTCTAGGGATGAAAGGCTGGCAGCGCTTTCGCGTTGTAGAATGGCGAGCACTGAAAAAACCAATGGCTCATGCTTTCGCGATCAGTTTTATGTTTGCGGTGGGGGATTTAAGTGCGATTGCCCTGTTTGGTAGCCAGGAGTTCCGCACGCTGCCGTTGTATCTTTTCCAATTGCTGGGCAGTTATCAGATGGATGCGGCAGCTGTAGTGTCAGTCACTCTGTTACTGCTCAGTGTTGGCTGTTTTGCACTGATTGAAACCCTGTTTAAGGCAAACTCTAAGGTGACTTATGCTGACCCTCAATGATGTTCGTTACTATTACTATCAGGACCTATTCCATTTTGATTTACATATTGAGCAGGGAAGTCTGGTCGCATTGATGGGGCCGAGTGGGGCGGGTAAATCAACGTTACTGGCCTTGGTCGCGGGCTTTATCGAACCTGAAAGTGGCAGCATCAAAGCTGGTGAATTAGAGATTGTGGGCAAAGAGCCTCACCAGCGTCCTTTTGCTATGCTATTTCAGGAGCATAACCTGTTTGCCCACCTCACAGTGCGCGAAAACATTGGATTGGGCCTGCACCCTGGGTTGAAGCTCAACTCTGAGCAAGCCAGTCTGGTGGAACATGCAGCGATGCAGGTCGGTATTGCGGAATATTTGGATCGTTTACCTGAGCAATTATCGGGTGGGCAGCGTCAGCGTGTCGCATTAGCTCGTTGCTTTGTTCAGCCTCATCCAATCTGGTTGCTTGATGAACCTTTCTCTGCACTTGATCCAGTGTTACGTGAAGAGATGCTCGGACTGGTCAAGCAGTTAGCCGCAGAGCGTAATATTACCGTGGTGATGGTGACTCATCATATCAGTGACGCTAAAGCTATCGCTTCGCATTTTGCCTTTGTTGACAAAGGAAAGGTGGCGGTTGCTGATACGATTAAACATTTAACCCAGCAACATAACCACCCTGCACTCAGCGGGTTTGTTAAAGCGGGTGAATAGCTATTTCTAAGAGCAAAAAAATGGGCTGATGCGTTTGCATCAGCCCATTTTTATCTAAAGCGGTTTGCTTAAATCTCTTCGTCGTTGAGCTCTTTGAGCACTTGGAAGATTTCACGGAACGCTTTAGCTGGCTTACCCGCTTTCTTCTCTTTTGCCGCCTGACGTGCCAATTGGCGCAAGCGCTGACGATCCGCTTCTGGGTATAGCTCCATTACATCAGCAATGGCGTCATCGCCTTCTTCAACGACGCGGTCACGCAGCTGTTCCAGCTTGTGCAGTGCAGCAGTCGCTTGAGAGTGCTTGTTACGCACTTTGTCCAGTGCCGCTTGAAGCGGTTCAGTCTCTTCGAAACGCATCAGCTTACCAATGTATTGCAACTGGCGACGACGCGCTTCATTTTTAAAGCGTTGTGCGTCTTTAATTGCTTCTGCAAGGTCTTCACTTAACGGGAATTTTTCTAACACCGAAGGTTTAAGACTGGCGAGCTCTTCACCCAGTTTTTGTAACTCTTCCATGTCACGTTTCATTTCGGTTTTACTGACCCAAATGATTTCCTCTTCTTCTTCCCATGGCGCTTTTTGATTCTTACGGGCCATCTTTCTGCCTTAATTTGAACATCTATTTCTCTATTTTAACAAGAATCATGGGGAGAAAGCGAAATTCTTGTTATTCTAGGGACAACAGACCTTAAGCATGAAGAAGATATGGACGTAAGACAGCAAGTCGCTCAGCAACGTGTTGAGCTTGAGGCCGCCGTTGCGAAAGCACTGGAAATGGCCGCGGAAAAATCCGATGGCGCTGAAGTCGCGATCACCAAAACCACTGGCCTGAGTGTGTCAACACGCATGTGCGAAGTGGAAAACGTTGAATTTAACAGCGATGGCGCTTTGGGGATTACCGTTTACCGTGGTCAGCGCAAAGGCAGTGCGTCTACCTCCGATCTCAGTGAAAAAGCCATTCAACAGACGGTAATGGCAGCGCTTGATATTGCCAATTACACTTCAGAAGATCCATGCGCAGGCCCAGCTCCTAAAGAGCTGATGGTAAAAGAAATTCCTGATCTTGATTTGTTTCACCCTGATACGCCAGACCCAGATCATGCTGCTGAGATTGCGATTGCTGCTGAGCAAAAAGCGTTATCTTTCAGTGACAAAATTAAACAAAGCGATGGTGCAAGTTACGACAGCCACTATGGTTTGAAGGTCTATGGCAATAGTCACGGTTTGCTTGCCAGTTATGCCTCCAGCCGCCACAGCACCAGCTGTTGTGTGATTGGTCAGGGTGAAAGTGGTGTCATGGAGCGAGATTACAGTTATACAGTCGCACGCCATAAAGATGATCTTTGGACGCCTGAGTCAGTTGGCTTGAAAGCGGCGGAGAAAACCATCAGTCGCCTAGATGCGCAAAAGCTCAAGACAGGCAAATACCCTGTGATGTTCGCAGCCGATGTGGCTACGGGGTTATTAGGACACCTAGTGATGGCAATCAGCGGTGGTAACTTGTATCGCAAGTCGTCATTCTTACTTGATCATCTCGGCCAACAGGTACTGCCAGACTGGTTTAATGTTTCTGAAAAACCTCATGTGCTACGCGGCTTAGCGTCGAGCCCATTTGATAGCGAAGGTGTTACAACCCAAGATCGTGAAATCATTACCGACGGTGTGCTCGCAACATACCTATTAACTAGTTATGCTGCGCGTAAAATGGACATGACGCCAACGGGTCATGCTGGTGGCATTCATAACTGGTTTGTTCAATCGACAGGGCAAGACTTTGAGCAGATGCTTAAAGAACTGGGAACGGGCTTCCTTGTCACCGAAGTGATGGGGCAGGGCGTGAATATCGTCACCGGTGATTACTCAAGAGGAGCGGCAGGCTTCTGGGTAGAGAATGGTCAAATCCAATATCCTGTTTCTGAAGTGACCATCGCCAGCAACCTGAAAGATATGTTTAATCAGATTGTCGCGGTTGGTAATGATGTTGAAACCCGCTCACAAATCCAGACGGGTTCGATTCTGATTGAATCTATGAAAGTGGCGGGTGAGTAACACACTCGGTTTTACCACTGATACAAATTGAAAGGGTTGGCGTTTTAGCGCCAACCCTTTTTTGTTTTCTGCTCTGTTATTACTGCTCAAACAATTCAGTGTGCAGCTTCTGAATCGCCAATTTTGCATCGGCTTCATCAACCAAGAAACACAGGTTATGTGGGCTTGCACCGTAGCAGATCATTCTCAAGTTAAACTCTTCTAATGTGCCAAATACTTGTTTTGCATAACCTTTGCTCTCACTCATATTGTTGCCAATCAGCGCGACCAGACACAGGTTATGCTCTACTTCAACCGTACACAGCTCTTCCAGCTCAAGACGTGCAGCTTCAGGTAACTGAGGAGCACCACCAGATGTGTCGGTTTGGTCAAGCGTTAGGCTGACACTGATCTCTGACGTGGTGATCAAATCCACCGAGATCTTGTGCTTCGCCAGAATTTCAAACACCTTGGCGAGAAAGCCGTAAGCGTGGAACATCTGCGCGCTGCGCAGCGTCACCATGGTCTGGTTGCATCGTAAAGCCAGAGCACGGAAGAGAGGTGAGCTCTCGACTTGATGGCGAATCCAAGTACCGCCTTTTTCAGGTTGTTTTGAGGAGCCGACAAACACCGGAATATCATGGCGAAGGGCAGGGATTAGCGTCGAAGGGTGAAGGATCTTGGCGCCAAAATTGGCCATTTCAGAGGCTTCACTGAAGCTGATCTCTGAGATGGGAGAGGCTTTTGGTGCAATGCGTGGGTCAGTGGTATAAATGCCCGGTACATCGGTCCAAATCTCCAGCCCCTGAGCTTCAACTGCTTCTGCAATAAGTGCGGCACTGTAATCGCTGCCACCTCGACCGAGTGTCGTGGTATTGCCATCTGCATCGGCACCGATAAAACCTTGAGTTACTACGACTTGTTGTTGGCATAACGGGATAAGTGAAGCTTGCGCTTGTTGGCGAATAGTGGCCAGTTCAGGTTCTGCTTTACCAAAGTTACCATCTGTGCGTAGTACGTCACGAATATCAAAGCGTACCGCATTGATACCACGTTCCCTCATTAACTGGGCCAGCAGGTGTGTAGACATCAGTTCACCACAGGCGACAAGGTGATCGGTCAGCTTGGTACTTGACTGAATCGAGGCGGCTTCTGCCAAACTTGTGACGGTATCTAGAATGGAATAGACCTCGCTGGCCGCTTGAGTCGCATCTTCTAGTTGATTGAGTACCGCATCATGAATACTGGCGAGCTTGGTTAGAATCGCACTGCGTTCTGTCTGATCTTGAACTCCATTCGCGAGTTCGACTAATAAGTTTGTCACGCCTGAACAGGCACTACTGACGACTAACTTTGTGTTTGGGTTTTGTTCAATGATCGCAGCACAGCGACTCATGGCTTCAAAGTTAGCGACACTGGTTCCACCAAATTTAGCAACGTTAAAATTGCCCACGGCATTTCTCCCACAACTTCCTGAAAGTAAATAAGTAATCCTTGCTTGAAGAGAGAGTGAGCGTATAGAGAGGTTTTATTGTGTAAGGTTTACCTCAGAAGCTCTTCACCAGACTGAGCTGATGACAGTTGATGGGAGTCAACCCAAGTCAACCGACAGATCAAAACCACAACGTTGATCTACCTCGGCACTACTCCCCCTCAGTGATTTGTATCGGAGTTGTGGCTCCACAAAACACCTACCTGGGTAGTGCTCCTCTTCTGCAAAATGCATTCATATGGCGGCATAAAAATTCACCATACAGTCTGCATTGAACGTTTTTATGTGACCTTTGTCAACGGGAAAGTGTCACTTTAATCGGTTTATTAATTAACAAACTTGTGACAGTGGTTTTACCTGAGAACTTTCGGCCAATTGCTGCCTGTGTCGATTTGTTTTAATGTAAAGACAAATAAGTAGAAAGTAGACCCGTTTCAAGGAGCGAACAATGACGATTCAAAGCTTTATCCCCCCTCACCGTATTCTTATGGGCCCTGGCCCTTCGGATATTTCTCCTCAAGTTTTGCAGGCTTTGAGTCGCCCTACCGTAGGCCACCTTGACCCCTTGTTCATTAAAATGATGGATGAACTAAAACAGCTACTCAAATACGCTTTTCAAACCGAAAATGAATTCACTATTGCTGTTTCAGCACCGGGCAGTGCAGGTATGGAAACCTGTTTTGTTAACCTGATTGAACCGGGTGAGAAGGTGATCGTTTGTCGCAATGGCGTGTTTGGTGAGCGCATGCGCGAAAATGTAGTTCGAGCGGGTGGTGTTGCAATAGTTGTTGATGATGAATGGGGCACTCCTGTTTCGGTCGACAAAGTTGAGCAAGCGCTGAAAGACCACCCTGATGCTAAAATTCTGTCATTCGTTCACGCAGAAACATCGACAGGCGCATGCAGCGATGCAGAAGCATTAGGTAAGCTTGCAAAAGCTCACGGTGTGCTAACGATTGTTGATGCAGTGACCTCTTTGGGTGGTGTACCACTGAAAGTCGATGAATGGCAGCTGGATGCGGTGTATTCAGGCAGCCAGAAATGTTTATCTTGTGTTCCGGGTTTATCACCAGTGACGTTCTCACCTCTGGCCATTGAGAAGATTCAGGCTCGACAAACACCCATTCAGAGCTGGTTTTTAGATCAAAGCCTAGTATTAGGCTATTGGAGCGGAGAAGGAAAACGTAGCTACCATCATACTGCGCCTGTAAACAGCCTTTATGCGCTGCATGAGTCTCTATTAATCCTTAAGAATGAAGGGTTAGAGAATGCTTGGCAGCGTCATAGTGATATGCACGAAAAGCTGAAGTTGGGTCTCGAAAAGTTGGGTTTTGAGTTTGTTGTTGCAGCAGAGTCACGCTTACCTCAGCTTAATGCGGTCTACATTCCTCAAGGTGTTGATGACGCAGGGGTTCGTAACCATTTACTGGAAAACTACAATCTCGAAATTGGTGCTGGTTTGGGGGCATTAGCGGGTAAGGCATGGCGTATCGGCATTATGGGTTACGGCGCTCGTGCAGAAAATGTGGCGCTTTGTTTGAGAGCGCTGGAAGAGTCATTGACGCAGTAAACACCATCAAAATTGAGTCGAAAGGCGACGTACAAAGCGTCGCCTTTTTTATTTGGCTACTTTTTCATTATCCGCTTTTAGCGCATCGATATCTGGGGCAATGTATTGCACCTGTGAGAAATCTCGCTCAGGGAACAAGTATTGCGCTTCACTGCGAATTTGCTCGGCACGTTCACTATCCCCAAGCCCTTGGTAAGCTAGGATCAGGTTGTTATAAAACGCGGGTCTTGGCTTCTCTTTAATAATTTTCAGTGACCAGTCAATGTATGGCTGGATGAATTTCGCCTCCTGACGATAAAGGCCAATATTGAGATAGGTGCTATAAATATCCCAGTCGTACCTGTCTTTCCAAACTATTGGGTTGCTGACTTGACTGAGTAAATCAGGATTTTTTGGATTCGATGTTTCAAACTGAGTGAGTACGTAGTTAGTGTGCAGCGCTGTCAGCATATAGAAGCTGGTTATGATTGGCACGACTAAGCTCATCACTCGGAACAGTGTTTTAGTCACAATGCTGAATGATGCAAAACGATACGAGCGAGCGCGTTGATCAATCCAGAAAAGCAGAACCACAAAAGTTATCCAGTGAATCGCAGAGTGGTAGAACGGATATTCCAGCTGACTATGAAGCACTATTGGCACAAATAAGGCAAACATCGCGAGGCGAGTGCCTTTTTTAGCGTTGTAGATCCTCACTAAAACCATCACCGCAGCGAGCACTATAGCTACAACCGGAAGCAATCCTCCTTCAGCTCCCCAATAAAGCAACTCATTGTGAGGGTGATCCATCGAAGCAAGCCCCGGATGATAGCCGGGGTTCAACTGATGCTGACGGGCGGTATAGACAATGTATTCTGGCTCAAAGCGCCCGTAACCATAACCGGTAAAGGGCTTCTCAATTAACATATCGAGTGTTTGAGGAAAGGTGTATTGTCTCGCGCTTTCAAGGTTAACCCGCTTGGTTGCTAGAGACTCACCATCGGTGAACAGGTTTGAGCTGAAACCTATTGCCAAACCGACGATGATGGCGATAAGCCAGCCCCAAAAACGTTTTTTAGTCGCAAAGCGATACAGATATGACAGCAGCAATACAACGGCGAGAAATGCACCGAGCCAGCCCGTTCGAGAAGCGATGATGATCAAGAGAGGAACGGTGACCACTGGCATCAGATAAAGCAACGAAACTTCGCTGAGGTGACGGTTGTATTTCTTTGGATGACGAGTGAGTAGATAGCCTGACAGAGCCAATCCTGTGGCGAGAAAGCTGGCCATGACATTTGGCTGCTGAAAAATACCGTAAGGGCGATTCTGTAATGTATCGTAGCCAAATAAGTTGTCAGGTTGTAGGACTAGGTATTGAAACCAGCCAAACAGTGCCTGCATAAAGACCGCGATAGTGATGAACCATAATAAACGCTGTTTCTGCTTGTTGCTGAAGCGAAACTGTTGAAGGACAAAAAACAGCCCGTAGCCTGCCCATAAGCCGAATAGTTTACCTTGAGATAGGGAAAAGTCTGAGTGAGGGAAAAATACCGGGATTGTGAGTAATACACAGCAAAGAAACAGCCCAATAGTCAGTTTGTTGTATCTGACTACACCTTGGGTGCCGATTTGATACAACCCTATCGCCAGAGAGAAACTGACCGCCATCCAAGTCGTCGTGTTAAAAGTGAGCGCGAGCCCGGCACCGCCCGGATTAGGCGTAAAAATGTGCATCGCGAGCAAAAATACGACCGCTAGAGAAACAAGAAACGGCTTAATGAGCGGTAGTTTGGGGGCTTGCGGCTCTAAACTTGTCCCTGCCAAATGGATGGTTGCCATTGATTATTGCGTCCTTCAAAAGAAAACAGACCATGTTATGGTCTGCTTAATTTACTACTTTTCTTTATTTTAACATAGGCTTGAGGAAGCGCGCGGTGTGTGAACCTTTTACCTTGGAAACTTCTTCCGGTGTTCCTTCGGCAATAATTTCACCGCCACCTTGACCGCCTTCAGGGCCCAAATCGACAATCCAGTCTGAGGTTTTTATCACATCAAGGTTATGTTCGATTACCACCACGGTATTACCGTGATCACGTAGTCGATGCAGTACAGTAAGTAACTGCTGAATATCATGGAAGTGCAGGCCAGTGGTTGGCTCATCTAGAATATAGAGCGTTTTACCGGTATCTCGCTTGGATAGTTCTCGGGCAAGTTTGACACGTTGCGCTTCACCACCAGATAAGGTGGTCGCAGCTTGACCAAGGCGAATATAAGAAAGTCCGACGTCCATAAGCGTTTGCAGCTTACGGGCTATGACTGGCACAGGGTCGAAGAACTCACGGGCATCTTCAACCGTCATACCCAGCACTTCATCAATGGTCTTGCCTTTGTAGTGGACTTCGAGTGTTTCACGGTTGTAGCGTTTGCCTTTACACACATCACACGGGACGTAGACATCCGGTAGGAAGTGCATCTCGACTTTAATAACCCCATCGCCCTGACAGGCTTCACAGCGACCGCCACGTACGTTGAAGCTGAAGCGACCCGGTTTATAGCCTCGAGAGCGGGCTTCCTGAGTGCCGGCAAATAGTTCTCGGATTGGCGTAAAGATGCCTGTGTAAGTCGCTGGGTTAGAACGTGGTGTACGCCCAATTGGGCTCTGGTCAATATCGATGACTTTATCAAAGTGTTCCAACCCTTTAATTTTCTGGTAAGGAGATGGAGTCGCTGTCGTCGCACCGTTTAGCTGAGTGTGTGCAATCTTGAAAAAAGTATCGTTGATCAGAGTGGATTTACCTGAGCCTGAAACCCCTGTCACACAGGTGAACAAACCGACAGGTATGGTTAAGCTGACATCTTTAAGGTTGTTGCCAGTTGCCCCAATCAGCTGCACCACTTTTTTCTTGTCGATAGGTGTGCGTTGCTCAGGTATCGCAATTTGTTTAACACCACTGAGATACTGGCCCGTCAGGGATTCAGGTGTAGCGATGATGTCTTCCATTGTTCCTTCAGCGACCACACTTCCGCCGTGAACACCGGCTCCCGGGCCAATATCGATCACATGATCGGCGATGCGAATCGCATCTTCGTCATGTTCAACGACCAAAACAGTATTGCCCAAATCACGCAGGTGAGTCAGTGTCTTTAGCAGCCTCTCATTGTCTCGCTGATGCAGTCCGATTGACGGTTCATCCAGTACATACATCACACCGACTAGGCCTGCGCCAATCTGGCTCGCCAGTCGAATACGTTGTGCTTCACCGCCAGATAGCGTTTCTGCACTACGAGAAAGATTCAAGTAATTGAGACCGACGTTGACCAAGAATTGGAGACGATCGTTGATTTCTTTCATCACCTTTTCAGCGATTTGCGCTCTCTGACCTTCTAGCTCCAATGATGCAAAGAAGCTAAGCGCATCCGCGATACTGAGCTCAACAATCTCAGGCAAGGTTGTGTCGCCTATGAATACATTGCGAGCTTCTAAACGCAAGCGACTGCCTTCACAGCTAGAACAGGTACGAGTTGAAATGTACTTAGCTAAATCTTCACGTACAGCATTGGACTCGGTATCACGATAGCGACGCTCAAGGGTATTGAGTATGCCTTCAAATGGGTGACGTTTGACGCGGATATCGCCGCGATCGTTGATGTACTTAAACTCGACCTCTGTGCGTCCGGACCCTGTGAGTACCACATCTTGCATTTTCTTCGATAAAGACTTAAATGGCGCTTTTAGATCGAAGTCATAGTGCTCTGCCAAAGATGAAAGCATTTGGAAGTAATAATAGTTTTTCTGATCCCAACCTCGGATCGCACCTTCAGCCAGGCTTAAAGAATCATCGAGAATAACTCTATCGGGATCAAAGTATTGTTGTACGCCAAGGCCGTCACAGGTGTGGCAGGCGCCTGCCGGATTATTGAAGGAAAAGAGCCGAGGCTCTAGCTCCTGCATGCTGTAACCACAATGTGGACAGGCAAAATTGGCAGAGAAGATGACTTCTGCGCCATCTCCATCCATCGGAGCCACGACCGCGATACCGCCGGACAATTCGAGAGTCGTCTCAAAGGATTCCGCCAGCCTCTGTTGTAAATCATCGCGCACCTTAAAGCGATCGACTACGACTTCAATGGTGTGCTTTTTATGCAATTCTAAGGTTGGTGGATCGGATAGATCGCAAGTTTCACCATCGATACGAGCGCGAATAAAGCCTTGTGCAGCAAGGTTCTCCAATGTTTTAACGTGCTCGCCTTTACGCTCTTTAACAATTGGCGCAAGGAGCATCATTTTGGATCCTTCGGGAAGCTCCAAAACTTTGTCGACCATTTGTGAGATGGTTTGAGCTGTCAATGGTACATGATGTTCAGGACAACGCGGTTCTCCGACACGTGCGTACAACAGACGCAGGTAGTCATACACTTCCGTAATGGTGCCAACGGTCGAGCGAGGGTTGTGTGACGTTGATTTTTGTTCAATGGAGATGGCGGGTGATAAGCCTTCAATATGATCGACATCAGGCTTTTCCATCAAAGATAAAAACTGGCGAGCGTACGCTGACAGCGATTCAACATAACGGCGTTGACCTTCCGCATACAGGGTGTCGAAGGCAAGTGATGATTTACCTGAACCTGATAATCCTGTAATCACGATGAGTTTATCTCGTGGAATGGTTAGGTTCACATTTTTTAAGTTATGGGTGCGTGCGCCGCGAACTTCGATCTGATCCATTGCTCTCGCTCAATGTAAAAACAAGTGGGCTAAGTATTACATAGAGTGATAAATGTTCAAAGAAAATACTGGATAAAAAAACAGTAACAAAAAGACCGCTCAATTGAGCGGCCTTTGAAGCATGGTTAACGTCAAACGATTAAGCTTCTTTCGTCGTCTTTTGCTTATCAAGCTCTGACTTTTTGCTATCTGTTAGGTAAAGGTTTTCAAAGCAGTAGTTGGTTGCTTCGATGTAGCCTTCAACACTACCACAATCAAAACGTTTACCTTTGAATTTGTATGCCAGTACGCATCCAGCTTTGGCCTGCTTCAGAAGTGCATCGGTGATCTGGATTTCACCACCTTTACCCGGCTCAGTATTTTCGATCAACTCAAAAATATCTGGAGTTAAGATGTAGCGGCCAATGATAGCTAGATTGCTTGGCGCGGTGCCAGGTTCTGGTTTTTCAACCATGTCATCGACGCGATAAATGTCGTCTTTGATCATCTCACCAGAAATCACACCGTATTTATGCGTCTCGTCAGCAGGCACCTCTTGTACTGCCACAATAGAGCAGCGGAACTGCTTAAACAAAGCGACCATTTGAGCCAGTACACCTTCTTGCTCGTTGACACATAGGTCGTCAGCAAGTACTACTGCAAACGGTTCATCACCGATTAGCTCACGCCCTGTCAAAATTGCATGGCCTAACCCTTTCATTTCACGTTGACGAATGTAAGTGAAATTAGCGCTTTCGATGATGTCACGAATATCGACCAGCAGTTGTTCTTTATTCGTCCCGCTGATTTGATGCTCCAATTCGTAGTTCTTGTCGAAATGGTCCATGATCGAGTGCTTACCGCGACCAGTGACAATGCACATGCCATCCATGCCTGCCTGAATGGCTTCTTCAACACCGTACTCAATAAGTGGTTTGTTGACGACGGGCATCATCTCTTTAGGCATAGATTTGGTTGCAGGAAGAAAGCGAGTTCCGTAGCCAGCAGCCGGGAAAAGGCACTTTTTGATCATGTTAAAACCCTATATCTTTAATTAATCTATTATAGCTGGCGCAACCTTATCACTTTTTGCGTGAATGGATAATGAATGTTGAAGGCAAAACGTGAGTTTTTGCACATCGGATTAGATTTAAGACAGCATATGCTGATTAGCCCAAGCAATGGCTTGGACACGATTCTTAACCGACAGTTTTTTGAAGATCTGATAAAGGTGGGACTTAACGGTAAACTCACTAATAAACAGATCTTCTGCGATCTGCATATTGGATGCCCCAGTTTTTAAACATCGTAGAATCTGAATTTCACGCGAGGTTAAGTCCACGGTGGCTGGCGCCGTCTGGCTAAGTACGACGTGACGATAATAATGCAGTAGCTGAGCCGCGACTTTGCGGGGTAACCAGTTTTGACTGTTGATGATCTCACCACAACCTTTGGCGATGGCGTCAATAGAGTCATCTTGATAAAACAATCCTTTTAAGTTGCCGAAGCACAATAGCTCTTCTGTTGTGAGCCTTTTTTCTACATTAAAGATGATGGTTTCAAACATTTTGTTCGATAAAGGCAAGTCACGGATTTGATTATTAAGCTTTTTGTAGTTGTCATGATCAATCATCAAAATCTTATGCTTATGTTGCTGCATGGCAAGCATCAGCTCGTTCGGCTCAATATGGGGAATATCAATGCCAAGCTGTTTCTCGATTTGGTGGATAAAGTGGTTGCTTTTAGAGCTGTCTTCACAGAGGAAGTATATGGTTCTGGTGTAGATGTTTTTAGTCATAAGGTTCTTCATTCGGTTTAATTAGGAATGCTGGCAGATTGAATGAGAATTCTGACGGGTGCGAGTTTGGTTTACAGGATTGCGTTCAATTTCATATTAGCTGGTAACTATTAAATCTATCACTCAATCAATAGGTTGAATTTACTCGAAAATAATTTTGCTTTGAGTGGGGGGAACGAGTTTGTGAACTCATTGTGTGGATTGCAATTTGTTCACAGACTAAAGCGTGTTATCCTAATGCGCTATTTTTAGATCAATACAGAATTTTAGACGGAGCGAATCATGGCGAGCCGTGGAGTCAACAAAGTTATTTTAGTCGGTAATCTGGGATCAGATCCGGAAGTACGTTATATGCCAAGCGGTGGCGCCGTAGCAAACATCACGATTGCGACGTCTGAAAGCTGGCGTGATAAAGCAACAGGTGAGCAGCGCGAAAAAACAGAATGGCACCGTGTGTCTCTGTTTGGCAAGCTGGCTGAAGTTGCGGGTGAGTACCTGCGCAAAGGTTCTCAGGTTTATATCGAAGGTCAACTACAGACCCGTAAATGGCAAGACCAGAATGGTCAGGACCGTTATAGCACTGAAGTTGTGGTACAAGGGTTCAATGGTGTTATGCAGATGCTAGGTGGTCGTGCTCAAGGCGGCGCACCGGGTCAATCGATGGGCCAACCTCAGCAGCAAGGTGGTTGGGGTCAACCTCAGCAGCCAGCAATGCAACAAAGCCAACCTGCTCAGGCTCAGCAACCTTACTCTCAGCCTCAACAGCAGAACCAGAATCAGCCTCAGTATAATGAGCCACCGATGGATTTTGATGACGATATCCCATTCTAACTCATTGAATCCTGAAAAAAGCCGCGAATTTCGCGGCTTTTTTATATAGTTAAAAAAACAGACTAATCAGTTAGTAGTATCTCGACCTAGGTACTCTGGCTGAGCATGGATACAGCACAATCTATTTCAAGAAAGGAATTCTGCTTATATGAGGTATACGCCCACCTTAAAACTGAGCACTCGCCTAGTTGCGTTTGTCACCGTTATAGTGACCAGTGCGATGTTCATCCTATTTTTGGGTGGGACACTGTCTTTCAAGCGCTTAGGGCAAGAGTATCTCGATCATTCTCTCCAAGGAATTGTTGAGGTACTGGATAAAGAGATGGAAGACCCTGATGCCGCCTATTCCTTGCAACGTTGGATGCCTAAGATGCTTCAGGCTTCCAATATTGTTGAGATGAAACTGCTGTCAGATAGCGGGGTGATATACCGTTATAAGGATACTTCGTCGAAAGTCGACAAAGCGCTTCTTTATGATGTGGAATATCAACTTGAGCGTAATGTTGGTTATCGCCTGCAGTTTAAAGCGGTACCTCCCTATATTGGCTATGGCTATTCCCTTGAAGCTTTGTGGTCGATCACTTTGGCGGTGGCATTGATCATCTTTTGCTTGATGCGAGGTGTGAAATGGCTAAAAGAGCAGTTGGCAGGGTCTGAGCTCCTTGAGGAGCGAGGACGAATGATCTTGGCTGGAAGAGTGGAAGAATACGCCAAGGGCGATGTCAAAGAATGGCCATACACAGCCAGCGAAGCGTTGGATTGCCTGATAGAGGAGCTGCAGGACGCTCGCCAAGAACGAAGTCGTTTTGATACCTTCATTCGCACACAAACCTTTCTCGACCAATTGACTGGCACAGCAAACCGCGTTTTGTTTGACAGTAAGCTTGAAGCTGCATTGTCAGAGCATGGCTCGCATGGCGGTGTATTGCTACTGAGAATTGATGACTGGGATCAGCTACAAGAAGAGTCGGGTAAGTCTGTCGCTGATGATTTTGTGGTCGACATTGGTGACAACCTGAATAATATTATTCAGCGCTACCCTGACGTTATTCTTTCACGCTATTACGAATCAGATTTTGCCATTTTTGCTCCTCATTTAAGCAGTAAAGATATTTCACAAATAGCAGTGAATAGCTTAAAGCAACTGACGAAATTGTCTCCACCCAATCCATTAGATAAAGAAAACTGGGTGCATATTGGTATTAGTATGTATCGGGAAGGTGAAAGTCAGGGGCGTATTTTAGATGAAGCAGAAACCGCACTCAAAAGCGCACAGTTACAACGAGTCAATACTTGGAATAAATTTAACAAGCTTGTCACACATGAGGATGAGCGAGGCAGTGTGCGTTGGCGTACTCTATTCGATTTAGTGCTAAAGCCTGAAAAGCTCTATATATACCATCAGCCTTGTTATTTATTAGACTCTCACCGAGATCGAATGTTTGAACATTCTGAGCTGTTTGTGCGTATTAATGATCCTGATAAAGGTTTAATAAAAGCGTCACGATTTAACTCAGCAATAGAATCGGTTGGTTATGAGTCGATTCTTGATCGTGCTGTTTTTTCGACGGTCGTCAAATTTTTGAAAGTCTCAAAGAAAAGAATATGTTACTCTGTAAATCTTCACGTTGTGCCGTTTTCTGACCGAGATTATCTGAAATGGTTTCGCTACGAACTACTACAATTGACAGCAGAGCAACGAAAATTATTAATTTTTGAATTTGCAGAAGCAAGATTAGTAAAACACTTGGATTATATGCGCCCGGTAATAAAAATGATTTCCGGATTAGGATGTAGGGTTTCAGTGGGCCAAGCTGGGCGATCAATTGTCAGTACACATTATTTAAAAGATCTACCTGTCGATTTTTTAAAATTGCATAGGAGCTTGGTAAAGCAAATAGATCAGCGAGATGAAAACCAGCTATTTGTACGCAGCCTGTTAGGTGCTTGTGAAGGACTTAAAACTCAAGTTATTGCCGTTGGTGTCGACAATAAACAAGAGTATAAAACGATGCTGGCTTTAGGAGTACAAGGTGTTCAAGGACGTTATTTTCAGTCCGAACAACAGTTATTACCTGAAGTTGAAACTGAGAAAAAAGTCATGGCGACCAGTAAAGTGCAGATCGGTCGTCGTAATCGATGGCGAAAAGTTAGTAGTAAATGAACATTCAGTCTTTGATCGAAAAGCTTAAGCACAACAAAAAAGTCGGCCATAAACTGACCGTCGTTGTTCAGCCCGGTGAATTGTATTTTTCAGCGTTGGCTGAGTACGCGCTGCCGTCGAAGGTGGTGGTCGAAGGTGGTGCTTGGCAAGAGACGCTACTGAAAACATTGAAGCAGGCTAAATTGCCTGAGATTCACCTCGATATCGTTCTCAATTCTAAGTTTTATCAAACCTATCAAATCGATAAGCCTAATATTCCTGAAGCTGAGTTAGCGGGTGCTTTACCGTTTTTACTCAAAGACCTAATCAGCGAAAAAGTGACGGACATTGTTGCGGATGCGGCCCAGCTTCCTGTCGGTAATAAACTTCAAGTTTATGTCGCGCCTAAAAGCCTGATCATAGGGTTACAGCAGCAGTTGTCTGCCCATCATATCCAACTTAATCGTGTTTTAGTTGAAGATGAAGTCTGGGGTGTGTCGGCAGGTGAGCTTTCTCATTTCCTGCTGCTACAGAGAAGTAAACAAAGTAGCTTCCGAGTGAGAGCTTTTGTTGACCATCACTGTGCGTTTCAACGAACCATTCGAGGGGTTGCATCTCCGTTAACAGGTGTTGCCACCAGCGTTCTTCAGCTTGATGGTATTGCATTAGAACTGCAACGATCAATTGACTACCTATCGTCTCAGCTGCGTGGTGCCTCTCTCCATCAGATGAAGGTTTGCTGTGATGAAGAAGATCAACAAGAGCTGGTGGAGGCATTAGGCGAACGTCTAAGCGTTAAAGTCGCTGGGTTAAATGAGGATGACCGAGAATCAGGCGATATTCTGATTGAATTTTCAGCTCAACTGGGCGAGCAAGCGGTCAATCTCTATCCGGATTCACTTAAGCCGAAGAAGGAAAACTTTACCCTTGCTAATGTCATGTTTGCTTG
The DNA here is from genome assembly GCF_013113835.1 of Vibrio sp. RE88. GTDB lineage: Bacteria > Pseudomonadota > Gammaproteobacteria > Enterobacterales > Vibrionaceae > Vibrio. The sequence continues at coordinate 86,820 of NZ_VTYQ01000013.1, forward strand.
GGGGGCGGTAGCGGTTATTTTACTGACCTCATTTGCTTACCTCCATTTTCAGCAAACCCAACTCGAGCAAGAGCTTGAAGATTTTCAGAACCAGCAGAAAGAGTTTGAGCAGCAGTTGGCAAGTTTGAATGAACGTTTGGCCAAGCATAAGCCATCCGCAGCCAAAGTTGCCGCAGTGGCGAGACTAAAACTGGATATTCAGGCTAAACGCGCTTCATTAAAAGCTGTTGATGAATTTGATGACTCCCAACAGATGGGATACTCAGGAGTGATGCGTGCGCTAGCTGAATTAGGCCGGGAAGACATCTCGCTAAATCATATCTTTATTGATGCGAATACCATGGATTTACAGGGGCTAGCGCGAGAAGCAAAAGCCATCCCAAACTGGGTCAATCAATTCCAGTCGGAAGTCAATTTAGTTGGGCGGACATTTGAAAAGCTACGTATTGGTCGCAACGATGACGACATTGTGACGTTTGAACTTATCACTAAGCAGGAGCCGAAATAATGCAACAGCTATGGCTTCAACTAAACGATAAATTTCAAACTCTGAGCTTGCGAGAGAAATGGCTGCTTACACTTTGTGGCTTGGTGGTTCTCAGCATCGCACTTCTAATTTGGTTGATCGAGCCGTCGATGAAAGCAAATCATGCATTATCTGGCCAGCTCAGCTCAACTAAGCAGACGGTTCAACGCTTAGAAGGCGATGTTTTAGTTGCTACGGCAAAACTGAATAAAGATCCTAATCAAAATATTAACCTTGAATATGAGAAGCTGCTGACGGAAAGCCAGCAACTGTCAGAGCAATTAGCGCAGATCATTGAAAGCCTGATTTCCCCAAGTCAAATGGCGCGTTTACTGGAAGATGTATTAGCAGGCACAAAAGGCCTCAAACTAGTTTCATTGGAATCTATGACTGCGGAACCCATTACGGGGGGAGCCGACAATCAGACGCGGACTGGGTATTACTTGCACCCAGTGAGGCTAGAATTAACGGGGAGCTATTTCTCCATTCTCACTTACCTCAACACACTAGAGTCTCTACCTGTCAATTATTACTGGAGGAGTTTCAGTTATACCGTCGAAACATACCCTACCGCACGGCTGGTGCTGGAAGTGTACACATTGGGCACAAGACAGGAGTTCATCGGTGGTTAGATTATTACTTGTGATTGTCGTGAGCTTTTCAGCTGTGGCCAGTGCATCTCAGGATCCAACGGCTCCACTTGGTTGGCAAAAGCCTCGGGAGGCTAAGCCGGCAACTAAGATTGTTCAACAACCAGTACCTATGCTGCAAAGTATTGTTTGTCGAGATGCTGGGCACTGTCGAGCGGTGTTAAACAATCAGGTCGCTTTAGTCGGTGAAACGGTGAATGGTTATAAAGTGAATAGTATTGAGCCGGAACTGGTCAGGCTCTCTCGAGCAGGCAAGCAGTGGGAATTAGAGCTTTTTACTCTGGATATAAAACAATAAGGTTATTGGAATCGTATGCGTAAACTCGTTGTAGCAATGACTGTTGCATCATTAGTGGGTTGTTCAATGGGCCATCGAGAGCCTGTTGAAGCTAAAGATGCGCTGAATGAAGCGATAAATCAGTCAGGCAGTCGCAGTCTGGATGAGCTTCCGCCTTCTGTCGAGGCAGACCTAATGCCAGAGTTGGATGGTGGTCTCGCTGCCCTAGAAACCGTAAAGCGTTTTCGAATTCAAGCGAATGATGTTGAAGCCAAAGCCTTTTTTGCCAGTTTGGTAAGAGGCACTGAATTTAGTGTCGCACTGCATCCAGAGGTGTCCGGCAACATTACCGTTAATTTGACGGATGTGACTTTAGATGAAGTCCTATCTGTCGTACGTGATTTATACGGCTACCAAATTGAAAAAACCGGCAAAGTGATTCAGGTTTATCCTGCAGGGCTAAGAACAGTAACCATTCCGGTCGATTATTTGCAGTTCAAGCGTAGTGGTCGCTCATTAACCTCGATTACTACAGGGACCATCACTAACAGCAGTTCATCGAGCTCGTCATCTTCTAGCTCCGATTCAGATACGTCCGGCACTGGCAGTTCGAATACCAGTTCATCTAAGGGTGGTACGGAAATTGAGACCACTAGTGAAAGTGATTTTTGGCCACAACTGGAACAAGCAGTGAGTCAGCTAATTGGTTCAGGCCAAGGACAGAGTGTCGTGATTACGCCACAAGCGGGTGTGATTACGGTTCGCGCATTCCCTGATGAAATTCGTGAAGTGCGAAGCTTTATTGGTGTCTCTCAGCAACGGTTACATCGCCAAGTGATTTTGGAAGCCAAGATTCTCGAAGTTACTTTGAGTGACGGATATCAACAAGGTATCGATTGGTCAAAAGCCTTCACATCGAACGGGACCAATTACACCATAGGTCAGGGAACACCGACGACAACCGGTACGCCAGCAACACTGCCAGGTTTGGATACTATTGGTACGTTGCTGGGCGGTCAGACAAATTTAGTGATTTCCAGTGGCAGTTTTGATGCGGTGATCAGTTTTATGGCCACTCAAGGTGACTTAAATGTACTTTCTAGTCCCCGTGTGACGGCGTCAAACAATCAGAAAGCAGTAATCAAAGTCGGTACCGACAGCTACTTCGTGACCGATTTCTCGACCAATGTTGATACAAGCAGCACAACATCTACCACGAGTACTGATATTGAGTTGACGCCATTCTTTTCGGGCATATCCCTTGATGTCACGCCGCAAATTGATAATGACGGCAGTGTTCTATTACATGTCCACCCAGCGGTGATTGACGTCACGGAAGAAAATAAAGAGATCACTAATGGCTCATCTACCGTTTCGTTGCCTCTAGCGACCAGCTCAATTCGTGAATCGGACTCGGTCATTCGTGCACAAGATGGTGATGTGGTAGTTATTGGTGGATTAATGAAATCCAATACGTTGGATAGAACATCCAAAGTTCCATTTTTAGGCGATGTTCCCGCCTTGGGGCACCTGTTCCGTAACACCACGCAATATACTGAAAAAACAGAATTAGTCATTCTACTGAAGCCGACAGTCGTTGGTGTGAATACGTGGCAGAAAGAAATTGAACGTTCACGAGATTTACTTCAGGAATGGTTCCCTGATGAGCAGTAGTAGATGTATTTGGAGCATTTTGGTTTAACTCAATTTCCTTTCCATCTGACCCCAAACACCGAGTTGTTTCTGGGGTTGGAGCCTCACTACGAGGCTATTCAAACCGTTCAGACGGCAATTGAAATGGGAGAGGGGCTGATAAAGGTGACTGGTGAAGTAGGCACTGGAAAAACCATGGTATGCCGGATTCTGGTCAATCAACTTGAACAAGATGTACAGCTGGTTTATTTGCCAAATCCAGCCCTTAATGGTGATGAGTTAAGACGAGCCATCGCGACCGAGTTAGCCGTTGACTCAGTGAATGCGACCAACTTAGTTGAAGAGATCCAAGCTAAACTTATTGAATTAGCTCGGCGTGGATTACAGGTTGTGCTGTTTGTTGATGAAGCTCAGGCGCTGAGTGATGAAGCTCTGGAAGTACTGCGCTTGTTTGGCAACTTAGAAACTGAATACAACAAGCTAATACAGATCGTTTTGTTTGGTCAGCCTGAACTGGATGAGAGATTAGAGCAACATCACCTTCGCCAGTTCCGCCAGCGTATAACCTTCAGTGCTCGATTAAGAACGCTGACGATAGCCGAGGTGGTCGCCTACATTGACAATCGATTAGAAAAGTCGGGCGGGGAGGATGGAATCTTTACTGTCAGCCAGAAAAAAGCGATTTGGAAAGCCAGCCGCGGGATTCCAAGGCTAGTGAATCAAATCTGTCACAAGTGCCTAGTGTTAGCGTGTAGCCAACGTAACTTGAGCGTCAATAATGAACAGCTGTTTAGCGCCATTCACGATACGTATGACAGCTGTAAACCGAAATTTAAAAGCCCGTTAATTTGGGGCTGGAGTTTATCATGAGTGCGATTAACAATGCGCTGTCTGAGCTGGCTAGTAACCATTCGCATAAGCCAGAGCAAGTTGTCAAAGCGCAAGTCAAGCCAGTTAAACAGCTCAAAGTCTTGCCTTGGGTGATCGGCAGCTTTGGGTTAAGTCTTGCTGTTGGCGGGTGGGCTCTTTCTTCGCAGTCTCCAGAACTGTCGCAACAGCCAGTCTCCGTCACTGTTGTTGAGCCAGCTATCCAAATAGCCTCCCCGACGTCTAAACCCTCTGAGAGTAGTGGCGTTATTTATAATCCTCAATCTCGCACCGTGAATAAGCCTACCAAACCTGCGCCTGTCATCGAGGAAGATGCTCAGGATCATCTACCTCAGCCTTTGCCAATAGCTGTGGCCAACGTTTCACAGAAACCAACTCAAGTTGCGCAAGGTGAGGTTGTTATTCAGCAAATTGAACTGTCACCGGCTCAGTTAGCAGAAAAGGCGGAAACAAGAGCCAAGAAAGCGCTTGATGATAACAACCTGAAAGAAGCGCTCGGTCATTATCAGGAAGCGCTTCGCTACGCGCCCAACAGCGTTAAGATTCGCCAGAAACTGTCGGCGTTGTATTACGGTAAAGGTGAAGCAAGAAAGGCGGTGGATATCCTGCGCAAAGGCATTCAACTTGATAAAGATGATACCGCGCTAAGAATGTCTCTAGCGAAATTGCTGATGAAAGAGAAGCAAAACGAAGCGGCGCTAACGGCTTTAGTCCACCTCCCGCAGCAAGTGCCGGTGGAATACTTGTCGTTGAGAGCAGCGCTAGCACAGAAATCTAAGCAAGACGACATTGCGCTCAGCAGCTACCAGAATTTAGTGTCAATGGAACCAGACAGTGGTCGCTGGTGGCTTGGATTAGGCATCCAACAGGAGCGTGCTTTGAACTTACCAGAGGCCGAAAAAGCTTATCAGCAGGCACTCACAAAATTAGGTTTATCCAGTCAATCGCAACAATTTATTCGCGATCGTTTATCGCTGATTAGTCGATTAGAGGAGCAACCAGATGCAAATTAAACTGAGAAAGCGTCTTGGTGACTTACTTGTCGAAGAAGGCATTATTACCGACTCTCAGGTCGAAGAGGCACTAGCCGCGCAAAAAAGCACGGGTCGAAAGCTGGGTGCCACTCTGATTGAGTTAGGCTTCTTAACTGAGCACCAGATGCTGACCTTCTTATCTCAGCAGCTTGATGTCCCTTTGATTGATCTTAGCCGAGCGAACGTTGACGTTGACGCTGTACAGCTCTTGCCTGAAGTTCATGCTCGTCGTCTGAGAACCTTAGTGATCGGTCGTCAAGGTGACACATTGAGGGTGGCAATGAGCGACCCTGCAGACTTGTTTGCTCAGGAAGCACTGCTTGGACAATTGCCTCAATACGGTATTGAATTTGTCATCGCGCCAGAGAAACAACTGGTTGACGGCTTCGATCGCTATTATCGACGTACCAAGGAGATCGCCTCATTTGCAGAGCAGTTGCAGGCAGAGCATCAGGTTACCGAAGCATTTGATTTTAATATTGAAGACGAAGACAGCGACGAAGTTACCGTTGTTAAGTTAATTAACTCATTGTTTGAAGACGCTATTCAGGTTGGTGCCTCAGATATCCATATTGAGCCTGATGCCAATGTATTGCGCTTACGTCAACGTATCGATGGGGTCCTGCATGAAACCCTACTGAATGAAGTCAATGTCGCTCCGGCCTTGGTGCTGCGCTTAAAGTTAATGGCGAATCTTGATATCTCGGAAAAACGTTTGCCACAGGATGGACGCTTTAACATTCGTGCTAAGGGCCAATCAGTCGATATTCGTATGTCGACGATGCCAGTCCAGCACGGCGAATCTGTAGTGATGCGTCTATTGAATCAGTCAACCGGCGTACGGAAATTGGAGCATTCCGGGATTCCTGAGCATCTGCTGCTTCGTCTCAGGCGCCAACTTCGCCGTCCTCACGGCATGATACTGGTCACCGGACCTACAGGTTCGGGTAAAACCACCACTCTTTATGGCGCGTTGAGTGAGCTTAATGAACCCGGTAAGAAAATCATTACCGCAGAAGATCCGGTGGAATATCGTTTACCTCGTGTTAACCAAGTCCAAGTAAATTCGAAAATTGATCTCGATTTTTCAACCATTCTCAGAACCTTCCTGCGTCAAGACCCGGATATTATTCTGGTTGGTGAGATGCGTGACCAAGAAACGGTAGAAATTGGTCTGCGTGCTGCACTGACGGGTCACTTAGTTTTGAGCACATTACACACTAACGATGCGGTGGATAGCGCTCTGAGGATGATGGATATGGGCGCACCAGGTTACCTTGTGGCCAGTGCAGTACGAGCTGTTGTTGCTCAGCGCTTGGTACGTAAAGTTTGCCCAGATTGTAAGACCAAAGATGAGGTAGATGATTCGCGTAGACAATGGTTAGCTCAGCGTTTTCCTAACCAAGAACATGCCGATTTTGTCAAAGGTCGTGGGTGTCAGAACTGCAACCTGACGGGCTATCAAGGGCGAATAGGTGTGTTTGAAATGCTCGAATTGGAACAGGACATGATGGATAAGCTTCGCGCCAACGATGCGGTAGGTTTTTCAATGGTAGCCCGCCAGTCTAAAAGCTATAAGCCGTTACTGGCTTCAGCCATGGAACTGGCTTTGCAAGGTGTGGTGAGTTTGGACGAAGTCATGAACCTTGGTGAAGGGGATGCTTCCGGCTCGGTTGAAGCCATCTACTTATAGGATGAATCATGCCAGTATTTAGCTATCAGGGACGAAATTTAGACGGTACTGCCGCTACTGGGCAGGTTGATGCGCCTAATGAAGAAGCGGCTGCTGAGTCTCTGATCAATAAAGGTGTCATTCCGACCTCTATTACTTTAGGCGGTGGTGGTCGCGCCTTTGAGTTTGATATCAGATCATTGCTTACACCTTCAATTCCGCTGGAAGTGCTGGTGATCTTTTGCCGTCAGTTGTATAGCCTGACGAAAGCGGGTGTCCCTTTACTGCGTTCCATGAAAGGCTTGACCCAAAACAGCGCCAACAAACAGCTAAAACAGGCCCTGGAAGAGGTTACCCAAGAACTAACCAACGGACGCAGCTTATCTGCGTCTATGCAGATGCATTCTAAGGTCTTTAGCCCGCTGTTTGTTTCCATGATCAATGTTGGGGAAAACACTGGTCGATTGGATCAGGCTCTGATGCAACTGGCCAATTATTATGAGCAGGAAGTGGAAACTCGCAAGCGCATCAAGACAGCAATGCGATACCCCACCTTTGTTATCAGTTTTATCGTTGTGGCTTTGTTCGTCCTCAACGTGAAAGTTATTCCGCAGTTTGCGAGTATGTTTGACCGTTTTGGTGTCGACTTACCATTACCAACGCGTATTCTCATCGCGACCTCCGAGTTTTTCGTCAACTACTGGGCGTTTATGTTGGCGGGTATTGTGAGCCTGATCTTTGCGTTCAAAGCTTGGGTGAGAACGGAAAAAGGCCAAGAAAAGTGGGATAAGTTCCGTTTACGCATGCCGATTATTGGTGATCTTGTTAATCGAGCACAGCTTTCCCGTTTTTCTCGCACCTTTGCCTTAATGTTGAAAGCTGGCGTGCCTTTGAATCAGTCATTGGCACTCTCAGCAGAAGCGCTAGAAAACAAGTACCTTGAGAATCGTTTGCTGGAAATGAAATCTTCGATTGAAGCTGGGGGAACCATTTCAACGACGGCGAGTAATAGCCAAGTGTTTACCCCCTTAGTACTGCAAATGCTGTCTGTGGGTGAGGAAACTGGACGAATTGATGAGCTATTACTTGAAGCGGCTGATTTTTATGATCGTGAAGTCGATTACGATTTGAAGACGCTGACAGCACGAATAGAGCCTATATTATTAGTAGTGGTTGCAGGCATGGTGTTAATACTGGCATTGGGTATTTTCCTGCCAATGTGGGGCATGTTAGACGCTATTCAAGGTTAATATGGCGAACAATATAGAGCGTTCAAGATTGGTACTCTGGCTGTTGGCTATTATTATTTTAATGATGAGTTTTGTTTTGGTGCTGGAGAAATTGGAAAAGGATGTCGATGATGCGGCCTTTTTACTTGCCAGTAAGAGGATTATAGAAAGAGCGAGTTTTTATAAACAGCAGTGGATGCTCAAAGGTCAGCAAGAAAGGTTGGCCATTGGAGAAGAAAACTTAACGTTTTCAAAGACTGGTTGGGTTTTGCCTGAGCATTCTGGAAATAGTAATCAGTGTGACTCATGGCTTGCGATATTATATCCAGAGCAGCGGATTATGGATTCAATTCCACTCAAGGTAGTTAATCGCTCTGAATTAAATAATTATCGATGTGACTATATTTACAATCAGGAAAAATCGATTCATATACAACTAGTAGATAATAAATTTACAGTGAGTGTCGGTTTCTCGGCAAAGTGATTTTATTGACATATTTGTGATGGCTATATCGTGGATATCTCGTATAATACGTTGTACTAAATAGCGAGTTTATAATTATGCATAATAAGCAGTTCGGTTTTTCGTTAGTTGAGCTTGTTGTTGTCATTGTCGTCGTCGGTTTACTGGCCGTTGCGGCTTTGCCACGCTTTTTAGATGTGACTGACGAAGCGAAGAAAGCCAGCGTTGAAGGCGTTGCTGGTGGTTTCGCGACTGGAGTGCTATCAGCACGCGCTCAGTGGGAGGCGGAAGCTCGTCCTTCAGTGACGGTGAGCGCAGAAACCTATAATACTGTCAATTATGATGGTGTGGATTTTTGGTTAACTCGTTCCAAGAACAGCAGTAATGCTGACACTGGCTTTCGAGATGGCTACCCGTTTGGGTTAAATACAGATAACACGAGTTTTCCGGCGAGTTTGACTGATCAGATTTGTATCGACTTGATGGGGAATCTATTACAAAACCCACCGAGTGTGGATACGGTGTCGAATGCCAACACCAACACGAATATAAAGTATTCAGCTCAGGCTGATGATTCTAATGACACTTGTACTTACATCCAGAAAGAAGGTGGTACGAATCATCAGTTTGTATATGAGATTAAAACCGGTCGTGTGACCGTGACATTGCAGTAATACTGCGGATTAACATAGAGAGATAGAGACTATGAAAAAACAAGGCGGTTTCACCCTAATCGAATTAGTGGTGGTGATTGTTATTCTAGGTATTCTGGCAGTAACTGCAGCACCTCGTTTTCTTAACTTGCAGGGAGATGCGCGTTCTGCTTCTTTACAAGGACTAAAAGGAGCCATCGATGGTGCAGCTGGTATCGTATACGGCAAGTCTGCAATAGAAGGTGAAGAAACGACTTCATCGGCACAGACTACCAATGGTATTGATACTGTATACGGGTACCCTGCTGCGGCAACCACTGGCATTGTAGCAGCAGTTACGGGCCTGAGCTCTGATTGGGACTCATTTGTATCAGGTTCTACGGTAGGCTCTAGACAGTTATTGGTAACATTTGAAGATAGTACCATCACTAATGCCGCCGGAATTGCAGCGACGAATTGTTATGTTACATACACAGAGGCTGCTAGCTCTGCCGCAACTTATGCGACTTCTACTACTTCTACAGGTTGTTAAATTTTTGAGGCCAGCTTTGCTGGCCTTTTCTTTGCTATGCTCATACCTAACCAACATCTAAATTCTTCTCAAAACCCACACAAATAACCCTCACTGATAGTTTTTCTAATTTATAATCAAATGAGAAAAATTAACTACTTAGGTATCTTATGAATGCTAAGCCTTGTCGAGGCTTTACGTTAATTGAACTCATTATGGTTATTGTGTTGCTTGCGGTAGTCTCAGTCTATGCCGCTAGTCGCTACGTGGGAAAAAGTAGCTTTGATGCACAATTAATGGAAGAAGCCGTTTTATCGTCTTTGCGGTTAACTCAGCTTAGAGCAATGAATCGAAACAGTTTATGCGGTCGTTGGATTGTTAGTGGAAATCAAGCGATTGATATGGCGGCATCTATAATGTCTGGCGCTTGTACAACAACGTTTCCTGCTAATACTAACGACAGTAGTTTTGTTGATGCTAATGAAGACGGCGTATCCTTAACGATTAGTTCGGGTGATTTTATTGACTTTGACAGTCTAGGTCGCCCTTCGCAGTGTTCAGCTAATGCTTGTACTGTGACTATTCAAGGCCAATCCGGAACCAGTCGATTTATCTGTATCAATTCAGAAGGTGGAATTTTTGCGAACCCGACAAGCTGCTAAACATAACGGTTTTTCGTTATTGGAGATGGTGATTGTGATTGTGCTTATTGGCATCGCGATTAGTGGTGTGTCGATTGCGCTATTTCCTAAAGGTAAGCAAAGTGCAGAGCAGGTATCGTCGGTTAAAGCGGCGGAGTTAGGTCGTGCGGTATTGGACGAAGTATTAGGTCGTAATTTTGATCAGAACTCGGGGCCGAATGGCGGTTTACCCGAATGTGTCATCGTTGCCGCCGTCGGCCGAGATTTATGTACTGATGCTGCTAGCCTCGGCCCAGACTCTGGAGAGACAAGTAAAACGCTGTACAACGATGTGGATGACTTTGATGGTCTCAACGGTGCCGTCCAAGATGTGCTGGGGGCGGATATCAGTGCTGAATATCAAGGTTATAACGTCGCCATCATTGTCTTCTATGAGCAGGACGTCAGTGGAACCATGCAAGGCATAGAATCGTCCACCATGACACACTATAAGCGAATTACCGTCACAATTACTGATCGACAGGGAAACACATATCCATTTGCAGCGACAAAAGGAAATTTTTGATGCGCGGTTTTACTCTGATTGAAATGGTTGTTTCCATTACTTTGTTAGGTATTGTTGGACTGTTTGTCGGCGAAGTGGTGCGTCAATCATTGGTGCTGTACTCAGATTCATCAAATCGTGAAGCCTTAATTCAGCAAGGGCGCTTTGCCACTGAAAGGTTACGTCGAGAAATTCGTGAAGCGATTCCAAATAGCGTAGTGGTAGCGAATAACTGCATTGAAATTCTACCGATAACGAACAGTGCCATATATATGGATCTTCCTACGGCTTCATCGGCTTCTTCGTCAATCAGAGTGCTCCCAGTGGTGAAAAGTATTGCTGCGGGCGAACGTATTGTGGTGTACCCAACCGATAGTACTGAACTGAGAGAAGATGTAGATGGTTCAGGCCAAACCGCTCAAGTCAGTACCACTGTCGATTTCGCTGCCAGTGGTGCGATGACGTCTATGGTGGATGTTGACCTGACAGTGAGCACCGGTTTTACGACATTGAGCCCAGCAGACCGTCTTTATTTCTACCGAGAGCCAGTCGCATTTTGCTTAGTTGGTAATGAGCTACTGCGGTATTCCGGCTATGATCTAGATAGAGCGACTTTAACTCCAGCATTATTAGGTACTGGTGTTAGGGTGGCTGGAAACCTTAATCAGGTCAATTTTGTTGTCGCAGATCCACAGTTGCAACGTAATGGCCTGGTCAAAATGGAGCTGACCTTCGTCGGTAATGGAGAGCAGGTTAGATTTGATCATGACGCACTTATCTACAACACGCCGTAGGCAGCAAGGGAGCGGTTTGCTGCTGGTCATTTTCATCATTGTTGTAGTGGTGGGGTTTATCGCGGCGATTGCCAATCGAAACCAAGAACGCAGTAGTGATCAACTGATTGCTGCGGTGATTGGAACAAGAGCGGAAATGGCCGCACGCTCTGCAGCTCAGATAGAGATCAGTCGCTTCTATCAAACCGATACAGATGGCAGCTGTCAGCTTGGTGCTCAACAAACTATTAACTTTAACGGAGTCGGTTTATCTCAATGTTCGGCGTCGGTTACCTGTACCTCTTTGGGTACATTGGATAACAATGTTGAGGTGTTTCAATTAGTTTCCACTGGAAGTTGCGTGGTTGGAGATTGGCAATTGCAAAGAGTGATAGAAGTTGGAGTGCGAAATGATGCCTAGGTTGATTTTAATCTTAGTAGCCGTGTTGGCTACTCCAACTTTTGCTCAAGAGTATGTCCTATCTGAGACTCCCTCTGAGCGTATCTTCCCCCCGTGTTCGGGGAGTTGGTCTGCGACATTTGGCTCTGGCACGGATACATATACGTGTCAAAGCGGTAAAGTCACTTTATCTTCTAATGACACCATTCGCGCTACCGATAATTCGATATTAGACGCCGATGATGGCTTTAGTTTCGATGGTGGTAACACGGTCGGTAATGCTACTTATACCATTGACCTTGAAGCAAGCTATGGCTCATTCGATTGGTCAGAAAGTAACAATAAGCTTTATGGGCGCTTTGATGCCAACAGCAGTGCAGTGTCGCTTAAAGATGTTGAAATGACCGGTGGGATTATCACTGGCGGTGATGTGGTTCTTGAAGACAGTAACATCGGTGGTGCAGTTCGTTCGAATAACAATAAAGTTGAGCTTAAAGGGACAGAAGTCACGGGCAGTGTTTATGCCAATGGTGATATCAATATTGAAGAATCTTCTAAAGTCACAGGCAGCGTGACGACTCCAAATAATAAAGTGACAGTAAAGGATTCTGAAGTTACTGGCGATATAACTTCTAATGGTGATATTACCATTGAAGATTCCAGTATCGTCGGTGACTTAACCACACCTAACAATAAAGTCATCGTTAAGGATTCAGACGTTTATGGTGATGTGAGCGCTAATGGTGAAATTACGATTGAAGATTCTGTTGTTATTGGTGACCTGACTAGCACCAACAACCATATTAAGCTCGAAGACGGATCGGAAATTGTCGGGGACGTGACAGCTGGGCAACCCAACTGGGGAACAGTATTTGTCAATGATGGCAGTACAGTAGAAGGCACCTGTTTGTACCAAGAATCTCCAGCGAATTCTTGTGGAGTCGACCCTTTGCCTGACCCTGTGGCTAAATATCATCTTGAGGAATCTACTTGGAGTGGTACCGCTAACGAAGTCAAAGATGAGTCGGGTAACAATTTACACGGCCGGGCGATTAACGGTGCTTTAACGGCGACATCAACGCCAGCTCTACCTGCGATTGATAGCCTAGGTACTTGTGGCTATGGCTATTTTGAACATGACAACAACCAATATGTTGAAGTAGCTGACAACAGTTTACTGGATATTGGCAGTAGGTTGACCGTGTCAGCTTGGATATATCCAACCAGCTCTCCAAACTCAGGAGGCCTGCACAGCATTATTTCTAAAGACACCAATTTTGAATTCCACTTGGATAGTAATCGTCGCTTGTTCTGGTGGTGGCAAGAAAGCAATGGTACCACGCGCACATTAACGAGTACTGTACAAATTCCTTTGAACGAATGGACTTTCGTTACTATTCGTTATCGAAATCAAAATACACGCGCGCAGATTTATATCAATGGTGAACGCAAAGGAGCTTACAGCTCCAATTTAAATCGCCAACTCCGTACAAATTCAAACCCACTACAGATTGGTCAGGATCAAAACGTATCTGGCCGAGCATTTGATGGCGCTATCGATGAAGTTCAGATTTTTGATCAGTATTTAACGCCTCAACAGATACGCCAGCTCTATCGTCAGCGTCATACCTGTAGCAATACACCAACATTGCAGTGTTTTAGTGATGATTTTAGCTCAGGTTCCCTTTCTAACCTCTGGGTGACGTCGACCAGTAGCGGGTCTTTCCAACCAGGCATTGTCAGTAGTCGCTTACGCTTTACCCAAGCGGTGCAAAATCAGGCGACTTCGTCAACTTATCAGCGTCTATTCCCCGCCAAAGACAACTTGGTTGAAATAGAGTTTGATCATTTTGCCTACAACGGTTCAGGTGCGGATGGTATTGGTGTTGTGCTTTCAGACGCATTGGTTACTCCAAGAGCAGGCGCATTTGGTGGGCCTCTAGGTTATGGCTTTAAACCTAATGAGTCCGGATTTGCTGGTGGTTGGCTCGGTGTGGGTATTGATGAATATGGTAACTTCTCCAATGAAGGCGGGCAGGGTAGTGACCCAGGACGGCGACGCCAGTCGGTAGCATTGCGTGGTTCCGGCGTGGATGAAACGGGCTATCGTTATCTAGCTGGTGCGTGTAACAATGGCCAAACTAACCAGAATGGTAACTGTTTGTCGCCAACAGTTGATAACAATAATTCTGGTGCGGTGCATCGTTATAAGATCGTGGTGGATTCTCGGATCACAAATGAATCGCAGGTGGAAATTTCACGTAAGATCGGTAACGGTAGCTGGCAGTCTATTGTCGGGCCAATCAATGTCTTAGATAGTCAATACAACCAAGCTGCGGTGCCAGATGACTTCTTGCTCTCAATTACAGGTTCTACCGGCAGTGTGACCAATATCCACGAGATTGATAACTTCCAGGTTTGTGCGCTGCAATCACGCCCTATAGAAGATCAAATCGATCATTTTCGTCTGACGCATTCTGGCCAAGAGCCGACTTGTAACGCAGAAGAGGTCACCATCACCGCATGTACAAACTCAAGTTGTACAGAGCAGTATCAGGGTTCTGTCACGGCAACGTTGTCGCCAGCGACGGTCTCTGGAGGAGGGGGATGGGTAGGCGGAAACGTGAAAACTTTCTCTGGCGGCTCAGGGACTTTCTCTATCAGAAAGAACCAGCCGGGGACTTTAACCTTGGGTGTGACGGGCTCTACACCTCCTGCGAGACCATTCTCGACCAACTTATGTGACGACGGTAGTGGTTTCAGTGCAGACAACTGTGATGTGGTTTTTTCTGATAGTGGCTTTGTGATTGATGTACCTGACAAGTATGCTGCTGAGTCTGTCACTGCTACGATTAAAGCCGTTAAACAGGGTGATAGCGCCACTCAGTGTGTACCTAGCTTTGCCAATGTGACCAAGAGTGTTGACCTTTGGAGTCAATATCTTGACCCAGTCGCTGGTGTAGATCTGATTGGTAACCCTAAGGTTTCCGTAGAGAGCACAGAGATTGGAACTAGTGAGGCTGGGTCAACCAACTTCAATCTGGCCTTTGATAGCAGCGGTCAAGCTTCTGTTGCGCTTAATTATGATGATGCGGGGCACATGCAGCTCAATGCAAAATTTAATGGTACTGGCGATGAGCAAGGATTAGAGCTAACCGGAAGTTCAAATTTTGTTAGTTTTCCGAAGTACCTGACCGCAACGGCTGAAAATACGTCTGGTGGAACAGGTATTTGTAGCAGCGCTGACACTAGCTGTAGTGTTTTCGCCAAAGCAGGAGGGAACTTTACTCTTAAGGTGACGGCTTATAATCAAGATGATGAAGTGGCACCTAACTACAAGCACAGTGGGATGACACTCGGACATAGTCTGGTTGAACCTTCAACAGGTAGTGCAGGGAGTGTCAGCGCCACCTCTTACAACCATGTTCCGATTTTGAATGGCACCAATAGTGTTACGCAATCGGTCTCTGAAGTTGGGGTGTTTAATTTTACCGCCACTCCGCCAAGTTCGTTCTATGGTAAATCTACTAAGGCCATTACTTTAGGTTCTACGGGGAATATCGGGCGCTTTACTCCGGCGTATTTTGAGCTTCCGGCGACGTCTACTGATATTCTGAATACACCAGTGCTGCTGGGGGCTTGTTCTCAATCACCGAAGTTTAGCTACATTGGCCAATCTTTTGGTTATTCAACTAACCCTGTGTTGACGCTAAATCCTAGAGCCGCTGGTGGCTCACCTATTGTTAACTATGTTATCGGTGATTGGTGGCGCTACAGTAATAACTGGGGAAGCCGCAACTACATTGCAGATAATGGTCTGACGATGGCTCTCGACACTGACGCCTCACCGAGTGTGACAAGAACACCTGCGACAGGCAGTACCATGGTGTTAGAAAATGAGATGATTTTGTACACCAAGGAAACGACGCCAATCAATCCTTTCACTGCTAGCTTCCAGCTGGTATTAACTGCGAGTGATGTGACTGATTCCGATGGCGTTTGTTTGAAGTCCAATGATTCAGGTGCTTGCCAAGGTATCAACTTTGATGACGTGGACGGAACGATGGCCCTTCGTTGGGGGCGTTTGCTTATCAATGACACTTATGGCTCTGAGATAGCTACGGTGAGGCAGAGAGTGGAATTGCAACACTATCAAAGCAATCGCTTTGAAACCAATACCGATGACTCATGCACCAGCTTTGGGGCTATTGGGAACTTTGTATTCACATCAGGGGAATATACGGTTGTAACTAACGGTAGCCCTACTCAGCCAGAGGTCAATGCGTCACTAGTTTCTGCTACCGCGAGCAGTGGAGAATCTTGGATAGAGTTCACTCCACCTGGGGCTGGCAGTACTGGAACGATTACAACTTCTCTCAATGTGAATTCTTTGTTTCCTTGGCTACGAGATGATGAAGATGGCAATGGTGGTTTTGAAAATTCCACTTCAGGACTGACACAATTTGGTCTATACCGAGGGAGTGATCGGGTCATTTGGTGGAGCGAACAGAATTAGAGACAACGAGATTTTTTCGACTTTCGTTAGGAATCTGTTAGAAATTGCGGGTTTCAGCCCATGTTTATAGTTCAATGCCTTGCTGATACGGCAAGGCATTGGTACATTTAGTGCAATTTTCTATCTTCTAATTCTTTCAGGACGAGCGAAGAATATGTTCAAAAAACTTCGTGGCATATTTTCTAATGATCTATCAATCGATTTAGGTACTGCCAACACTCTTATCTACGTCAAGGGACAGGGTATTGTCCTAGACGAGCCTTCAGTAGTCGCTATCCGTCAGGATCGTAACAGAGCAGGCAAAAGTGTCGCTGCTGTCGGCCATGCCGCAAAACAAATGCTGGGTCGTACTCCAGGTAACATCTCGGCAATTCGTCCTATGAAAGACGGTGTGATTGCAGACTTCTACGTTACCGAAAAAATGCTGCAACACTTCATTAAGCAAGTGCATGACAACAGTGTTCTTAAGCCAAGCCCTCGTGTTTTGGTATGTGTACCTTGTGGCTCAACTCAGGTTGAGCGTCGTGCTATTCGTGAGTCTGCACTTGGTGCTGGTGCGCGTGAAGTGTATTTGATCGATGAGCCAATGGCTGCAGCAATCGGTGCTGGCCTACGTGTTTCTGAGCCTACCGGTTCTATGGTCGTTGATATAGGTGGTGGTACTACGGAAGTCGCGGTTATCTCGCTAAACGGCGTGGTTTACTCATCTTCAGTACGTATTGGTGGTGACCGCTTTGATGAAGCGATCATCAACTATGTTCGTCGTAACTACGGCAGTTTGATTGGTGAAGCAACAGCTGAAAAGATCAAACACGAGATTGGTTCTGCTTACCCAGGTGATGAAGTTGAAGAAATTGAAGTACGTGGCCGTAACCTTGCTGAAGGTGTACCGCGTAGCTTTAGCCTAAATTCCAATGAAATCCTTGAAGCGCTGCAAGAGCCACTGACTGGTATCGTTTCAGCTGTGATGGTTGCGCTGGAACAATGTCCACCAGAACTTGCGTCTGATATTTCAGAAAACGGTATGGTTCTTACAGGTGGCGGCGCGCTATTGAAAGATCTTGATCGTCTTCTAACGGAAGAAACTGGTATTCCAGTGGTTATCGCGGAAGATCCACTGACATGTGTAGCACGTGGCGGCGGTAAAGCTCTAGAAATGATCGACATGCACGGTGGCGATCTATTCAGCGAAGAATAATCGAATTGGCCTAGCAAATCGCTAGGCTATTTCGAGCGATTAAGGAACTCATACTCAATGAAGCCGATTTTTGGCCGAGGACCTTCACTTCAATTACGCCTGTTTTTCGCAGTCATTATATCAGCCAGCCTTATGCTGGCTGATAGTCGTTTAGGCGCATTTGCTCAGGTACGTTACTTACTCAACAGCATGGTCGCCCCGATTCAGTATTTGGCTGATGTCCCTCGCACCATGTTTGATGGGGTCTATGAGCGCTTCAATATTCGCAAAGACTTTATGGAGAGCAACCATCAGCTTAAGCGTGAAATCTTGCGCCTGAAGAATGATATGTTGCTGTTGGATCAGTATCGCGAAGAAAACCAGCGCCTGCGTAAACTGCTGGGTTCCTCGTTTGTACGAGATGAGCGCAAAGTAGTCACTGAAGTGATGGCCGTGGATACATCACCATATCGTCAGCAAGTAGTCATTGATAAAGGCCAAATAGATGGCGTTTATGTCGGCCAGCCTGTGGCGAACGAAAAAGGGATTGTTGGTCAGGTAACCTTTGTTTCCGCCCACAACAGCCGTGTGCTGCTACTTACAGATAGCCAGAGTGCTATCCCTGTTCAGGTGATTCGTAATGACATCCGTGTTATCGCGTCAGGCAACAGCAAGATAGACAGAATCAACTTAGATCATATTCCGATCAGTCTTGATATTCAGGAAGATGATCTGCTGGTTACTTCCGGATTGGGGGGAGTGTACCCAGAAGGCTATCCAGTGGCGCACGTAGTGAATGTTGTCCGCGATACTGCGCGTGAATTCGCAGCGATAGAAGCTGAACCAGTCGTCGATTTTGAACGCCTGCGTTATCTACTTCTCATCTGGCCAAATGACTCTCGTCAGGACAAGATTCAACAGGCATTACCAAGTAATATGCAAGAGGTAAACGGTAATGGCGAATAGTGTGTTCAAAGGCAAGATGGTTATTGTCTTTTCGTTTTTAATAGCCTTGACCCTTCAGACCATTCCATGGCCTGGTGTATTGGATGTACTAAGACCTTCTTGGCTGTTTCTGGTGGTCTGTTACTGGGTGCTGGCATTGCCACATCGAGTCAATGTCGGTACTGCTTTGATACTGGGCTTACTGTGGGACTTATTGCTTGGTTCCACCTTGGGTATCCGTGGCATGATGATGTCGATTGTCGTTTACCTCGTGGCACTTAATTTCTTGGTGCTGAGGAATATGGCCCTTTGGCAGCAAGCGATGCTGATCGGCTTACTGTCTATGGTTTTGGATGTTCTGATTTTCTCAGGTGAATATCTGATACAGGACATTACATTTAATCTGCTGTCTCTGTGGAGTGGCTTGATAAACTGCATTCTGTGGCCGTGGCTGTTCCTATTGATGCGTAGAGTCAGACGACATTGGCATGTAAGGTAATTGATGATGAAAAAGTTGGTGTTGGCGTCAGGTTCACCGAGACGCAAAGAACTGCTATCACAATTGGGTCATTCATTTACTGTTATTCGAACTGATGTCGAAGAAAGTCAATCGTCAGATGAGAATCCAAAGCAGTACGTCGCACGCCTGTCTAAAGATAAAGCGTTAGCAGGGTTAGCGCTTGCAAGTGAAGCTGTCGTTATTGGCTCAGATACCATCGTTGTTTGTGATAACACCGTTCTGGAAAAGCCTGACGATCTGGAACATGCTAAACAGATGCTGATGTCGCTGTCAGATCGCTGCCATCAGGTGATGACAGCAGTGACAGTGGTCAATAAAGAACAACAAGAAACTGTAGTGGTGACTACAGACGTATGGTTTAAACCTTTGTCAGAAAACGAGATAGAACAATATTGGCATACGGGTGAACCATGCGACAAAGCTGGTAGCTATGGAATCCAGGGTATTGGAGGCCGTTTCGTAACGCGTATTGAGGGCAGCTATCATGCTGTGGTAGGCCTCCCATTATTCGAAACGGACCAGCTCTTGCACAAATTCTTATAATTTAAAATTTTGAGGTGCGCCGATGAGTGCAGAGTTGCTAATCAACGTGACCCCGAGTGAAACTCGCGTGGCCATGATTGAAGGGGGAACCCTACAAGAGATCCATGTGGAACGTGAAGCAAAGCGCGGTATTGTCGGCAATATATACAAAGGTAAAGTCAGCCGAGTCCTACCGGGGATGCAAGCGGCATTTGTTGATATTGGCTTAGACAAAGCGGCATTTCTTCATGCTTCTGACATTGTACCTCACACCGAGTGTGTGGCAGAGAATGAGAAACAACAGTTTCAAGTCAGAGACATTTCAGAGCTGGTTCGCCAAGGACAAGACATTGTCGTCCAGGTGGTGAAAGACCCGCTTGGCACCAAAGGCGCACGCCTGACCACAGACATCACCTTACCTTCCCGCTACTTGGTCTTTATGCCAGGGGCGAGTCATGTCGGTGTCTCACAACGTATTGAGAGCGAAGAAGAACGTAATCGCCTGAAAAAAGTCGTTGGTCACTACTGTGATGAAGATGGCGGTTTTATTATCCGGACTGCAGCTGAAGGCGCGGATGATACCGAGCTATCTCAAGATGCTGCTTTTCTAAAACGACTCTGGTCAAAGGTTAATGAGCGTCGTTCTAAGTACAAAACACGCTCGACACTTTATGGCGAACTCGGGTTATCACAACGCATTCTTCGTGACTTTGTCGGTACTGAACTAACCAAAATACTGGTTGATTCTCGCTTGGAATTTGAAAACCTCAAAGAATTCACCTCAGAATACGTCCCAGAGCTGACGAGCAAACTGGAGTTATACGAAGGTGATAAGCCAATCTTCGATATGTACGACACAGAGAACGAAATTCAACGCTCTCTGGAACGTAAAGTGGAACTTAAGTCAGGTGGCTATTTGATCATCGATCAAACTGAAGCCATGACGACAGTCGACATAAACACGGGTGCATTCGTCGGTCGTCGAAATCTTGAAGAAACCATATTCAATACCAATGTTGAAGCAACTCAGGCTATCGCACGCCAACTGCGTCTGCGTAATCTGGGTGGTATTATCATTATTGATTTCATTGACATGTTGTCAGAAGAGCACCGTAAGCGTGTGCTTACTTCACTAGAAGCGGCCCTCGACAAAGACAGAGTAAAGACCAATATTAACGGCTTCACCCAGCTGGGTTTGGTCGAAATGACACGTAAGCGAACGCGCGAAAGTATTGAACATATCCTATGTTCTACTTGTCCAACTTGTGAGGGGCGCGGAAGTGTCAAAACGGTTGAATCTGTTTGTTATGAGATTCTTCGTGAAATCACCAGAGTTAACCGAGCGTATGAGGCGGATAAATTTGTGGTGTATGCTTCCCCTTCTGTCGCGGATGCCTTGCAAGGCGATGAGTCGCACGCATTGGCAGAACTCGAAGTCTTTATTGGCAAGCAGGTCAAAGTTCAGGCAGAGCCTCTTTATATTCAAGAGCAATTTGACGTTGTCATGATGTAGGCTTTTTGTGAACACAACCGCTAGACGCTTAATTCAGGTATTACTGTGGCTATTGGTGACTCTGATGGTCGCCTTAGCTATTGCCATAACAACTCTACGTATTACGCTGCCACAGCTCAATCGTTTCCAAGATGAAATCCAAACATGGGTTAACAAGGGTTCGACTCTGGATTTTGAAATCGATCAGATCAGTGGTTTTTGGCGTAATACTCACCCTTCTATTTCATTGCAAAATGTACGGGCGAACACCCCAGAAAGCAGTGGGATTCACTTTTCTGCTCAAACCGTTGAAGTCGAATTTGACCTGATTCAATCTGTGATTGATATGCGACCTGTGATTGCCGACCTGAGCATTCATAACCTTAAACTGGATATGAGTACCATAGAGTGGGTGCAGTCTGGTGAAAAAACGGCGATGCAACCGCAAGGCGATCAGAAAAATGTGGTTCAGCAACTGGATCAGCTATTGCTACGCCAGCTGGACAGCTTCTCATTAGTTGACTCTGAGATCATACTGCAAGGCATTGACGGCTCTATACGAGAGCTGGAAATCGCCAAGCTGTTTTGGCAGAACCAAGGCCAACGTCATATCGCCGATGGTGAAGTCAGCATTGCGCACAGCAACCTGAACTCGGCGCAAGTCAAAGCTAACTTTGTCGATCACGGTTCCTTAGCTGAGGTGAGTGGTGAGTTTTACTTAGCGGTGGACAACGTACTGGTTACGCCTTGGCTGACTAAGTATCTCAAAACAGAAACCGGCATTGAAAAAGGCAAGGTTAGTTTAAACAGCTGGATCACGTTAGAGCACAACAAACCAACCAACGCGTATGTTGAATTGGAGCCTTCAGAACTGACTTGGAAAGAAGGCAAAGAGCATGAACTACTGATTGAGTCAGGCGTACTACAACTGGAGCCCAAAGCGGAAGGCTGGCAAGTGAATGCTCACTCACTCGTGCTGCAAACGGATGGGCAATCGTGGCCAGAACTTGATATTGCTTTCAATTGGCAAACTGAACACTGGCTGCTCAATGCTTCTCAGCTTGATTTGAAAGCCATCTCTCCGTTGGTCAAGCTGGCGCCGGAATCGAAGCAAACCACTAAGCTGCTAGAAACGTTAGACCTTGGCGGTTTAGTGGAAGATATTCGAGTGTCGATGGAAAAAGATAACCTAGACTCTCTGAAATACTCAGCCCAGCTCAGAGATGGCTCGATGAAGCAATGGGAATTGCTGCCAGGTCTACATCACCTCTCTGCAAAAGTGTCTGGTAACGCCCATCAAGCTAAAGCCAGCGTGGAGATCATTGATGATGTACTGCCTTACGGTGATGTTTTTCAGGCACCATTGAACATCAAGCAAGGTCAGGTAGACATCGTCTGGCAGAACAGCGCTGATGGTTGGAGCCTATGGGCCGATAAAGTCACGGCGGCGACACCAGATCTCCAAGTTTTGGGCGCATTTCGCCTAGATTTCCCTAAAGATAAAAGCCCATTCTTATCATTTTACGCAGAAGCCGATTTATATAACGCAGGGGAAACCTGGCGTTATTTGCCCGCCTTGGCTCTTGGGCGAGATTTAACAGATTACCTTTCAACAGCGATTCAGGCGGGTAAGGTCAATACAGCCAAGCTGCTCTGGTATGGCGAACTGGGTGATTTCCCATATCGCAAGAACAATGGCATGTTTCAGGCGTGGGTTGGGCTAAAGAAAGCCAAGTTTAGTTTTGATACGGCTTGGCCGCCGATCACTGACTTACAGCTGGATTTGTTGTTCCAGAATGACTCCATGTACCTCAACTCCCGTAGCGCTACTCTAATGGATGTCAAAGCGACGCGAATTAGTGGGGTCATTCCCGAATTGGCTCCTGGCGGTCATATTGAAATTGAAGCCAGCGCCGTTGCTCAGGGTAATGCGGTGCGTGACTATATGACGGCTTCACCACTCGTCGATTCAGTTGGCGCGGCATTAACTGCTGTCCAGGTTGACGGCAAAGTGACATCGAGCTTTCAGCTTAATATTCCATTCAGTTCTGACGAAGAAGCCCGTGCTTGGGGCTATGCGGATCTAGATGAAAATCAGGTCACGATTGAAACACCTCCTATGACGCTGGAAACGGTGTCAGGTCGTGTTAAGTTTGATAATGACGTCGTCAGCGCGGCAGGTTTGTCTGCACACCTATTAAAACAGCCGGTAGCGATAGACTTTGCCGGCGAAAATGCCGGTCAGGGTTACGGCGTTAACATCGATGTGGTTGGCGACTGGGATTTGAAACCACTGACCCCATATGTTGGTGGTCGTTGGATGGGACCTTTGGACGGTCATGCGCCGTGGCGTATGGGGGTCGATATTCAACTTAATGATGTTGGCTTCACCTATCAGCTTGATACCAGTGCCGACCTGAAGATGGTAAGTAGTCACTATCCTTATCCGTTGAATAAAGAGCTATACCAATCGGGTAAGGCAAGCATGCAAGCTTCTGGCAATCAGGAAAGCATTACCGCTCGCTTGCAACTGCCAGGACTTAAGTATCAAACCGAAATTGATATTCGTCCTGAGACGCCTGTCCTGAAGGCAACCAACCTAATATTGGGTAAGGGCAGCTTCAAAATTAGCCCAGTAGCAGGGCATCAGGCTCAGATACGCACAGACAAGTTTGATATCGACCAGTGGGCAGAGTTGTTATCTCGCTCTACTTCCAGTACCAGTAAAGCAGTGCTCGACGGTATGAACACGCCGCAGATTCCTACTCCTGATCGAGTTGAATTGGATGTTGGTGAGTTGACTCTTGCGGGCATTGAGTGGAATGACGTCGATTTCACAGCAAAGCGTAAAAACCTTGGCTGGCATATGAGTCTAGATAGTCAGGAAGCGGCGGGGGAAGCTAGCTATATTGAGCCCTACGACCTTTCTGTCGCTCTCGATAGGCTGCATGTTTATATCCCAGCGTTAGACGCTGAATACAAAGACACGACCCTGTTTGAAGCAGGCAAAGATCAGAAAGAACTGATCAGTGATTTCGAACGCTCTTTCCATGAGCAAATTCCAAATATCACTCTAACTATCGATGATTTCTGGCTGCAGGGCTACAAAGTGGGTAAGACGCACTTAGACTTACAGCGTCAAGGGGACCGTTTAGAGTGGAAGAAATTGTCTTTCCAAAGCGGAGCTAACAAAGTAGATATGAATGGCTCTTGGCTTCTAACGGAAGATAAGAGTCATACTAGATTTAATATTGTGATGTCAGGTGACAATAACAGTGATGTGATGGAGCGGTTTGGCATCACGTCAGGTATTCAGCAGGCTCCGTTTGAAATTGATTCTAAAGTGGAATGGGATGGTTCACCGTGGTCGATGAAGGTGAATACTCTGCAAGGTCATGTTTCGACGAAGCTGGGTAAGGGCCAAATCTCAGATGTCAGTGGAGCGGCGCGTCTACTGGGCTTATTCAGTCTCGATTCTATCATTCGCAAAATGCAGCTCGATTTTAGCGATGTGTTCGATAACGGTATGGCCTTTGACTCCATCACCGGCAGTGGTGAGATCAAAAACGGCATCTTCCTGACCAATGACATCAAGATGGATGCCGTTGCAGGGGACATGTCGATCAAAGGCCTGGCAAACCTCAACTCAAGAACAGTCGATGCTGAAGTAAACTTTGTTCCGGATATCACATCGGGTATTCCAGTTCTCACCGCCTTTGCTGTTACGCCGCAAACTGCTTTGTATGTTTTGGCTATCACCACGGTAATTTCACCTGTGGTCGAGGTCTTTACTCAGGTTAATTACGAAGTCAAAGGCCCATTGGATGCGCCAGTGGTTAAAGAGCTGTCGCGAAGCAAAGGTGAGTTTAAACTGCCGGAAAATTTACGCGAATCGATTGAATAAGGAGAATCACTCATGGAGCGAGTGGGACTAATTCAGATGACATCAGGGCCAGATGCGCAAGAGAATCTGGCCTATATTCAGCAACAGGTCATTACGCTAGCAGAGGCGGGCGCGCAGTTGGTAGTGACACCCGAAAACAGCTTGGTCTTTGGCAGTCGAACCGATTACCACACGTTTGCTGAGCCGCTTAATCAAGGGCTAATTCAAAGCCAGCTGTCACAGATTGCAAAAGATGCGCAGGTATTTCTTGTTGTGGGCAGTATGCCGATTCGCTGTGATGATGGTGTGACGACGACCTCTCTGGTCTTCGACCGGCACGGGGAATTGATTGCTCATTATGACAAGCTGCATATGTTTGATGTTGACGTAGCAGATGCGCACCAGCGCTATCGTGAATCAGAAACCTTCCGCCCAGGTCGACAAATTGTGTCAGTCGATACGCCCGTCGCTCATTTGGGGCTGACAATCTGCTATGATGTCCGTTTTCCACAGCTATACAGTGAACTGGCGCAGAGAGGTGCTAACGTATTGCTGGTTCCCGCGGCATTTACTGCGGTTACGGGAGAGGCTCATTGGGAGCCTTTACTCAGGGCTCGCGCAATTGAAACTCAAAGCTGGGTTATCGCTGTGAACCAGACAGGCGTCCATCCATGTGGCCGAGAAACTTGGGGGCATTCTATGGTAGTGTCTCCATGGGGAGAGGTTGTGGCCAGCTTGAACAAACAACCGCAAAACCTGCTGGTCGATATTGACCTAGACAGAGTCAAGGAAATCCGCGCAGCGATGCCGACTCTCAACCACACCCGGTTCCAAAACCATTTACATGTTTAAGAGCGAAGTATGACAATAAACCAAGTAGAAGACGCATTGCTAAACTCGGCAGGTCTGACCGAGCAGGACATTGCAGAGACCTTATCGAGCATTGCTACCCGTCAGATTGACTACGCAGATATCTATTTTCAGTCGAGCTGGCATGAATCTTTGGTTCTGGAAGACAGCATCATCAAAGATGGTTCGTTTAACATTGATCGCGGGGTTGGTGTTCGTGCAATCGCTGGTGAAAAAACGGGTTTCGCGTATTCAGATCAAATCCAACTTGAAGGCCTGAAGCAGAGCGCAATCGCTGCGCGTGGTATTGCTCAACAAGGCCAAAGTGCTCAGGTTCAGGCATTTAAACGCAGTGACAACCAGCAGGTTTACGCAGCAGTGAATCCGCTCGAAAGCTGGAAGAAAGAACAAAAGACTCAGCTGCTTAAAGAACTGGATTCTTACATTCGAACTAAAGAGCCGCTGATCAAAGAAGTGTCGGTTAGCCTGAGTGGTGTGCATGAGCAAATGCTTGTCGCGGCAACAGATGGCACTTATGCAGGTGATATTCGCCCGTTAGTGCGTTTGTCTATCAGTGTACTGGCTCAGCGTGGTGAACGTCGTGAGCGAGGTAGTGCTGGTGGTGGTGGCCGATTTGGTTATGACTTCTTCTTGACTGACGAGCAGGGTATCAAAGTCGCCTATCACTACGCTGATGAAGCGATTCGTATGGCGCTAGTTAACCTTGAAGCTGAAGCTGCACCAGCGGGTGCGATGCCGGTTGTATTAGGCTCAGGCTGGCCTGGTGTCCTGCTTCATGAGGCGGTAGGTCACGGGTTGGAAGGGGACTTTAACCGTAAGGAATCTTCGGTATTTAGCGGCAAGGTTGGTGAGAAAGTCACCTCTGAGCTTTGTACTATTGTTGATGACGGCACATTGAAAGACCTACGCGGTTCTCTTAACATCGATGACGAAGGGGTGGCAGGCCAATACAACACCTTGATTGAAAACGGTGTCCTTAAAGGTTACATGCAGGATAAGCACAATGCGCGTTTGATGGGTGTAGCACCGACAGGTAATGGCCGTCGTGAGTCTTATGCGCACCTTCCAATGCCGCGTATGACCAACACCTACATGCTCCCAGGTCAACATACACCTGAAGAGATTATCTCTACGGTGAAGAAAGGCCTTTATGCGCCAAACTTTGGTGGTGGTCAGGTGGATATCACTTCAGGTAAATTCGTGTTCTCTGCATCAGAAGCGTACCTGATTGAAGACGGTAAGATTACTCGCCCTGTGAAAGGTGCGACTCTGATCGGTTCAGGCATTGAAGCGATGCAGCAAGTTTCTATGGTCGGTAATGACCTTAGTATTGACCGAGGTGTGGGTGTTTGCGGTAAAGCGGGTCAGAGCGTGCCTGTGGGCGTCGGACAACCAACATTGAAGCTGGATTCTCTAACCGTAGGTGGTACTGAGTAATAGCCGCAAGAAATATCGCTATTTAGAAAGGGTTGGCGCTAACGTGCCAGCCCTTTTTTTAGTTTCGTAGTTCTTGTTTTCGGTTTGCTATTTTCATGTGTGAAGAGAGGTGACGTGCAGAGCTGAGACAAACCGAAACAACAGATACGAAAAAGCCTCATCAAGTGATGAGGCTTTTTCAAATATAGCTCTCCCCACGGGACTCAACGCGAGCGGCCAGCTCTGAGACATTTACTTGGAACAAGTAAGTCGCAGTTAAAAACGAAAAAAGCCAAGTCTTTCGACTTGGCTTCTTGAATATGGCTCCCCCTGCGGGACTCGAACCTGCGACATACGGATTAACAGTCCGCCGTTCTACCAACTGAACTAAGGGGGAATAATGGTGCCGACTACCGGAATCGAACTGGTGACCTACTGATTACAAGTCAGTTGCTCTACCTACTGAGCTAAGTCGGCGCCTTTTTTAATCAACAAGTTTTCACTCATCGATTGAATATGGCTCCCCCTGCGGGACTCGAACCTGCGACATACGGATTAACAGTCCGCCGTTCTACCAACTGAACTAAGGGGGAATTATTCATTTAAATAAATGGTGCCGACTACCGGAATCGAACTGGTGACCTACTGATTACAAGTCAGTTGCTCTACCTACTGAGCTAAGTCGGCACACTTTATTCTTTAACTATTGTTCGTGCTAAGCACCAACAATTAATAAATTGTGGTGCCCGGAGGCGGAATCGAACCACCGACACGAGGATTTTCAATCCTCTGCTCTACCGACTGAGCTATCCGGGCGACGAGGTGTATTAAAAGGCTTTTCGCCTTGGAGGTCAACATTAAATTGCAAAAAAAATATCGTTTGTTGTTTTTCTATACTTAATGGGCTGTTTTTGCTCATTTCGGATAAGAAATGTATAGCCAGCAACAGAAGTTATACCCGAGAGAGTAGGGAATAATGGATTTAGATAGCAAAAAAACACCCCTTAAAGAGTGCTTTTCAGTTGTTTAAGCGTCGAATCAGTGCCTAATCCCAAACCGGTTCAGCCTGTTTTCCTAAGCATTAGCAAATCGAGCTACGCTTTTTGCGCGTTTTTGACGGGCTACAGATGCCTGAATAAATGCTGTATCTCTGTATTTTTACGTAAAGAATGAGATTACGGATTTATATTGTTTACGGGCCGATAAGATAAAAATCTAAGTGGGGTAGAACGTCGATATCTGCATTAGAAAGAAGAAAACCGAGCTCTGTGAGTGATTAGATTACTTGAGAGTAGGATTCTTTGTGGAGGGACGGCTCAGCGAGGCCAGCTCTGAGGCATTTACCTGGAACAGGTAAGTCGCAGTTAAAAACAAAAAAAGCCAAGTCTTTCGACTTGGCTTCTTGAAAATGGCTCCCCCTGCGGGACTTAACGCGGCCGGCTAGGTCTGAGACATTGCTTTGGAACAAAGCAGGAGCATTAGATATGAAAAAGCCTCATCGTCTGATGAGGCTTTTTCTAATATGGCTCCCCCTGCGGGACTCGAACCTGCGACATACGGATTAACAGTCCGCCGTTCTACCAACTGAACTAAGGGGGAATTATTTGTGTCATCTTTTCAGATAAGCACCAAATAATGGTGCCTCGAGGCGGAATCGAACCACCGACACGAGGATTTTCAATCCTCTGCTCTACCGACTGAGCTATCGAGGCAAAAGAATGGTGCCGACTACCGGAATCGAACTGGTGACCTACTGATTACAAGTCAGTTGCTCTACCTACTGAGCTAAGTCGGCACACTTTATTCTTTTACTAATTGTTCGTGCTAAGCACCAACAATAAAGAAATTGTGGTGCCCGGAGGCGGAATCGAACCACCGACACGAGGATTTTCAATCCTCTGCTCTACCGACTGAGCTATCCGGGCAACGGAGCGCTATTAAACGGATTTTCCGTCTTGCCGTCAACTTGTTTTTAGAAAAAAATTCAAAAAAGTGGTTGAGTGCCGATAATTTAGGCGTTTTTAGCGCTTATGATTTACCAGCGTTAAAATCCTTTTTGAATTTTGTTACTTTTTCGAGATAACGGCGCGCTTCTGCGTTTGGATGTTTTTTCGTCAACGCCCAATAAACCTGATTTGGTTGCAGAGAGTTAAGGTCGCGCATTGCTCGTTTTCTGTCATTACGATTGAAAGTATTGAGCACACCGCCAGTCCCCCCGTTGTAAGCTGAGATCATGCTGTATTCGAGAGAAGTCGGATGGCGAACGTCTTTAAGATAACGATTTTTCAAAATGTAGAAGTAAGCGGTACCGGTATCTATGTTGTTTTCTGGATTAAATAGATATTCAGGGGATGGTTGACCAGATTTCTTCTTCACCAGCTTAAATACATCACGCCCTGCGGTTTTAGGTACAACCTGCATCAGTCCGTAGGCGTTGGCCCAGCTCACTGCATATGGGTTAAAGCTACTTTCTGTTTTGATAATCGCATAAATCAAGTCTTCGGGAATACCGTAACGGCGTGAAGCTCGCTGAACGATATCAGCATACTTATAGCTACGTATCTCAAATTGTTCCTCAACCATCGGAATTTCAACGTAATAGGCTTTTTTGAAGTCGACGTTTTTGACTTTGAGCTTATTGGCAATCAGGTAATCGGCAAATCGGTTTGCTCGCCACGACCACTGAATAGGCTTGTTATCTTGGTCGACGACCTGACGATAAAGAAACGGCTGGCCTTCAAGCTTGATGTCTTTGGAAGAGAATAAGTCGACGTTTGCTGGATCGTCGGGGGTCAGCAATGTGGTTACAATCGCGTTTTTCAGATGCCCCTTTGGATCGGTTGGCGAAACGGTTTCGATAATAATGGTGCCCTTATCAAAATTGACTTCTGAACGACTGAGATAGTTGTCGATGTATTTGACGTAGTTGCTCTTGCCAGCGAACTTGATTTCCCCGCGTCCCCAACGTTTTTCGATGTTGCCTGAGAAGCTACTGATCAAGGCATCAAGTGCCGCCGTATCTTTCTGAAACTGGCCTGGTAGTCCGGCTAAGTTTTTGGCAAAGCGGTTGGTTGGCTCGTAGTTCACATCATAGATGTTTTCAATGAACTCGCGGCTACAACCCGTGAGCGTCATTGCCAGCAAAAAGTAAGCTAACTTCTTCATATATATCCTAAAAAAATGACATCAAAGCAACGCAGTGATGTCATTCTCTCTATCCTTAACCTAAAGGGCAAATCTTATTCGCTTGGCGGCGTGTAGCCTTCGATATGGACGTCTTTGCCTTCAAACAGGAAGTTGACCATCTCAGTTTCGATCAGTTTACGGTGCTCAGGATCCATCATGTTGAGCTTTTTCTCGTTGATCAGCATGGTTTGCTTGTGTTGCCACTCTGCCCAAGCTTGTTTAGAAATGTTGTCAAAAATACGCTTACCTAGTTCACCTGGGTACAGTTGAAAGTCCAGACCTTCTGCGTCTTTTTGTAGTCGAGCACAAAATACAGTGCGGCTCATAACGACTCCTTAGAGTTAATCAATATTGAAGTTCGAAAGGCAGGCTTTCCAGTAGTTGTTTTACTGGAGCGGCCAAACCTATCTCTTCAGGTTGCGATAAGTTATACCAAAGACCTTTGTTTGCTTCCATCACCACATCAGGTTGCTTTGATAGGTCTACCAAAATTGGTGTGATATCGAGGTGGTAGTGACTAAAGGTGTGGCGAAAAGCAATCAACTGATCGCGACGTTGAATGTCCTTATCAAGGACGCCACGCATTGTCAGTTGATGATCGAGTTGTGCTTCAGAGTGTTCTGGAAAGCAGAATAGTCCGCCCCAGATCCCCGACTGTGGGCGCTGTTCCAGCCATACATGCCCTTGGTGATGCAGCATAATGAACCAGGCCTCTTTAACAGGCTTTTCTTTTTTCGGCTTTTTGCCAGGGTAGTCGAGAGGGTTGCCTTGTTTGTATGCGGCGCAAAATGAAGATACCGGACACAGTGTACATTTGGGCTTGCTGCGAGTGCACACCATGGCCCCCATATCCATCATCGCCTGATTGTACTTATCGACATCGGTGTCGGGAGTGTGTTCTTCAGCATGCTGCCAAAGCTGATTCTCGACTTTCTTTTGCCCCGGCCAGCCGTCAACAGCAAAGCTACGCGCCAGTGTGCGCTTCACATTGCCGTCTAAAATGGCGTGTGGCTGTTTATAGACAGAAGACAATACAGCTGCCGCGGTAGAGCGGCCGATACCCGGTAGGGCGTTCATCTGCTCAATATCGAGAGGAAATTCGCCCTGATACTGCTCTGCCACAATCTTGGCAGCTTTATGTAAGTTACGCGCTCGTGCGTAATAGCCGAGCCCTGTCCATAGGTGGAGCACTTCATCTTGCTCTGCATTGGCAAGGTCGACGACAGTCGGGAAGCGCTCGAGAAAGCGTTGGTAATAAGGGATCACGGTAGTGACCTGAGTCTGCTGAAGCATAATTTCAGACAGCCAGACGCTGTACGCGGTTTTATCTTGTTGCCACGGAAGGCTTTTTCTTCCGTAGTCTTCGTACCATTCTAGGATGGCGTTAGCAAAAGGAGTCACGACTTGCTCTGTAATTTTATATTTATTGAGTTAGCTAAAATTGCACCATAGAAACTGTCTAAAGTACAACCGATAAAGAGTAGGGGTTTATTCTGCGAGAAATGACCTAAAATACTTGCACCAGTGTCGATTCTTTGGATAATCACAATCCCTTTAAGTCGAGAGCAATTTTTAGACAGGCAGAATCATGAGTGAAGTGACCACTAACGAATACAATGAAGACGGTAAACTGATACGCAAAGTACGCAGCTTTGTGCGTCGTGAAGGCCGTTTGACCAAAGGTCAGGAAAGCGCAATGAATGAATGCTGGCCGACAATGGGTATTGATTACCAAGAAAAGCTTCTTGATTGGAAAGAAGTGTTTGGTAACGATAACCCTGTGGTACTGGAAATTGGCTTCGGTATGGGGGCATCTCTGGTTGAAATGGCGAAAAATGCGCCTGAGAAAAACTTCCTTGGTATTGAAGTTCATAGCCCAGGTGTGGGCGCGTGTCTTGCTGATGCACGTGAAGCTGGCCTGACCAACCTACGAGTGATGTGTCACGATGCTGTGGAAGTGTTTGCTAACATGATCCCAGACAGCAGCCTAGCAACACTGCAATTATTCTTCCCAGACCCATGGCACAAGAAGCGCCACCACAAGCGCCGCATCGTGCAGCTAGATTTTGCTGAAATGGTGCGTCAAAAACTATCTGTTGGTGAAGGTATCTTCCATATGGCGACAGACTGGGAAAATTACGCAGAACATATGATTGAGGTGATGAATCAAGCGCCTGGATATGAGAACATCGCCGAGGATGGTGACTTTGTTCCACGTCCGGAAGATCGCCCTCTGACCAAGTTTGAAGCACGTGGTCACCGTTTAGGTCACGGGGTGTGGGATATTAAGTTTAAGCGTGTTAGCTAAGTCACCCGCGAAATAAAAGCGAATGAGAAAGCCAACATTTTGATGTTGGCTTTTTTGACCCTACAAGAAAAATAATAAGCCTTTGAAATATAGGTAAGTAATGAAACCGACAAAAGAAATTTTAGCCGACATTCTGCAAGAGGTCAGGCCGCTTATCGGTCAGGGAAAAGTGGCCGATTATATTCCTGCGCTGGCAAAAGTTCCGGCTAATAAACTGGCAATTGCCGTCTTCACCAATAAGGGAGAAGTGATCAAAGCCGGTGATGCCGATGAACCTTTTTCAATTCAGTCCATTTCTAAAGCGTTAAGTTTAACGTTGGCAATGGGGTTGTATACTCCTGATGAGATTTGGGCTCGGGTAGGTAAAGAACCTTCTGGTCAGGCATTTAACTCTCTGATTCAGCTAGAAATGGAGCAGGGAATTCCACGTAACCCTTTCATTAATGCTGGGGCAATAGTGGTTGCCGATTTGCTGCAAAGTCGCCTGTCTGCGCCGAGACAACGCTTGCTGGAATTTGTCCGTCAATTGTCGGGTGATACTCATATCTGTTATGACAAGATAGTTGCAGCATCAGAGATGATGCACAGCGACCGCAACGCGGCGATTGCTTATCTGATGCGTTCTTTTGGCAACTTTGACAATGATGTTATCCCTGTTCTGAATAACTACTTCCATGCGTGTGCTTTGAAGATGAGCTGTGTCGATTTAGCGAAAACATTCAGCTATCTGGCTAATAAAGGCATTTCAGTGCAAACAGGCAAGCCTGTGGTGACGCCTACCCAAACCAAGCAGCTTAACGCTTTGCTGGCAACATGTGGTTTGTATGATGGCGCTGGGGAATTTGCCTACCGAGTCGGGATGCCAGGGAAATCTGGTGTTGGTGGCGGGATCATCGCTATTGTGCCGGGGGAAATGACGATTGCGGTTTGGTCTCCAGAGCTGGACCCTTCAGGTAACTCTCTCGCGGGGACCAGAGCACTAGAGCTACTCGCTGAGCGAATTGGCCGCTCGATATTCTAAACTTCGCTCCGAGGCAGCGGAGACAAGTTTGGAACGATGAAAAACAAAAAGGGTTGACCATGTCGTCAACCCTTTTAAATTTGTTCTAGCCTCTCTAATCCTCTTCCGCCATAAACGCTTCGAGCAAATCGTTAAGGAACAGCTTTCCTTTTTCTGTGATTTGCCAATGCGTATCAGACTCGCTGAGATATTGCATCTCCTTCGCCCAGTCGATGGTTTCCTGAATCGATTCAAAACCCAAGCCAGTTGTATCTAAGAAGTCTTGCTTAGGACAGGCTTCCATCAAACGAAAGCGGTTCATAAAGAATTCAAAAGGGCGATCTTCGCTAGCGACATCGGCTTCACTATCTAGGTAGGGCTTGACCATATTCTGATATGCAGCTAGGTAGCCTCTCGGGTGCTTGACCTTAGTTGTACGGATTATACGTCCATCAGCGAAACTGAGTTTGCCATGCGAGCCACAGCCAATGCCGAGATAGTCGCCAAAACGCCAATAGTTGAGATTATGTTGGCATTGATATTCTGGCTTACTGTAGCCGGAGATTTCGTACTGAACGTAACCCGCTTCAGCCAGCTTTTGATGGCCGAGTTCAAAAATGTCCCACAAGTCATCATCGTCGGGCAGAACAGGCGGCTTGTAGTGGAACATGGTATTGGGTTCAATAGTGAGCTGATACCACGAAAGATGTGGCGGGTTAAGCTCAATCGCCTTGTCCAGATCCGCGAGGGCTTGCTCTACGGTTTGGTCTGGCAGACCGTGCATTAAATCAAGATTAAAGCTATTTAAACCAATCTTGTGAGCCAGTTTCGCGGCATTGACGGCTTCATCCTGACCATGGATACGCCCTAGACGTTCGAGCTTCTGCTGTTCGAAACTCTGCACACCAATCGAAATTCTCGTCACACCCGCTTTGCGATACCCAGCGAAGCGCTCCGCTTCAATTGTGCCCGGGTTGGCTTCCATGGTGATTTCAATCTCGTCTTTAAACGTGATTCTTTTTTCTATGCCAGCGAGTAAATCAGCGATTCCTTGCGCTGAGATGAGACTTGGCGTCCCTCCACCGATAAATATGGAGTGGAGTGCCCGTGGGTTGGTTTCAAGCTGATAACGCTCGATATCAGTATCAAGGTCCTCCAGCAGAGCAGCGATGTACTCCTGCTCTGGGATGTCGGCTTTTAACGCGTGCGAGTTAAAGTCGCAATACGGGCATTTTTGTACACACCAAGGGATGTGGACATAAAGACTCAGCGCCGGTGGAATCAACTGGCTCATTATTGCTGCTCAGAAAGTGTCGCAAACAGCTGCTTAAGCGCTTTACCACGGTGAGAAAGTTGCTTTTTACGTGTTGGTTCAAGCTCTGCCGATGCGCAGTTATCTTCTGGAACGAAGAAAACCGGATCGTAACCAAAACCATTGTCACCCTGAGCTTCAGTCAGAATGCGGCCTTCCCACTTACCGTGGCAGACGATCGGCGTTGGATCTAATTCGTGACGCATCAGGACTAATACGCAATGAAAGCGTGCAGTACGTTGCTCCTGCGGAACGCCTTGCATTGCATCAAGCAGCTTCTCTAGGTTTTGCTGGTCACTCGCGCCTTCTCCGGCATAACGTGCAGAGTAGATGCCCGGCGCTCCTTTTAGGAAGTCGACTTCAAGGCCTGAATCGTCGGCAATGGCCGCCAATCCAGTTTCTTTCGCTGCATGACGCGCCTTGATGATGGCGTTTTCAATAAATGTTGTGCCAGTTTCAGCAACTTCTGAGACATTAAATTCGCTTTGTGCCACGACATCGAAACCGAAATCTGCCAGCAGATCGGCCATCTCACGAACCTTGCCCTGATTACCTGTCGCTAGGACAATTTTTTGTGCATTCATAATCTTGTTTGTGCCTATATTGGGAAGGGCGTTTAGCCGTTACTCTTCCACATAAAATTTCTGGGTGAACTTTAATCTGCCAGTGCCTTTATTACCAGCATTAACATCGATATTGAATGTTAGGTTTTCCTCGTCCGAAATAGGGAATTCAGCGAGGTAATAAATCGCAGAGCCTTCTTTAATTTCGCGGAACTCAAGTGTCTTAGTTTGGCCGATTAAGTTTTTCGCGCTGCCACTAACTTTCGCGGTTATGGCAGGCTTACCAGCCTGATAATTGTCTAACACGCTGATATTAATGATTGCTGAGTAGCCGTTCCGTTTCAGCTCGTAGCTGCGCGCGACTTGCGGAGTTAGGAATGTGGAGTTAAATGCGGAGTAGTGAACTTCGACATCTTTGATAGTCTTAAACTGACCCGCCCATGTGGGTAGGGCTAAAAGACTGGCCAGCGCTAACGTGATCCATTTTTTCATGATGCTTCCTTAATGGCTTACTACAGAGGAAAAGAGCAGCGTAAATGATACGACTACATACTTATTATTTTTACGCCTGATCATACGTTTGGATCCTCATTCTGTGAAGGTTTTTAGATTACCAAGGGCGAATTATGCTGTGCTTTTTATGTGAAATATTGAGAGTGCGCCTTTTGTGGTTCGAATTAAAAAAGGCCATCACAAGATGGCCTTTATTGTTTCGGGGATATGAGCTGGGGACTGGATTCTGACTTGTTTATGTCGCCCGAGTTCCCCTTTCTCTATGGTGATTAGCCCTTTTGCTACTTTGAACTGTTTGGACAGGTATTTACTTAAGTGAGCGTTGGCTTTTCCGTCCACAGGCGGGGCGGTAATTGCGATTTTGATTTCATCACCATGCAGACCAATCAGCTTATCTCTGCTTGCCTTGGGCTGAATGTAGAGCCTGAGTAGGAGGTCATCACCTTCTAACCAAGCGGCTTTTGCCATTATAGCTGGAACCAGACAGGGCCAATCATGTCACCCATCAGGAAGTTTGCGAACTGAAGGGCAATAAATAGGACCAACACGCTAAGATCGAACCCACCCATTGCCGGAATTACGCGGCGGATAGGCGCCAACATAGGCTCTGTAAGCTGATGGAAGACATATTCAATCGGGCTGCGACCTTGGCTGACCCAGCTCAGGATGGCACGGATAAGCAGTACCCAGAACAGCAAGCCACCAGCTGCTTTAATTAGCGATAGTAGACCAAGGAAGAAGAATTCTGCACTGAATGACACTGAGCCGCCTGAGGCAACCAGAATCAAAGCGACAAACTTCAGCACACACAGCACGTAAGCAAACAGTACTGTCGCTAAGTCGATACTGCCTATTGAAGGTACAATCCTGCGCAGCGGTGCAATCACTGGCTGAGTCGCTTTGACGATAAATTGTGAGAATGGGTTGTAGAAGTCTGCACGCGCAGCTTGCAGCCAAATCCGCAAGATCACCACCATGATGTAGAGATCAAACAGGGTGGAAATCAGAAAACTCATTGAATTCATAGGTTACCCTTACTTCGTAGAGCCAAGGCTCAATCTAATTAAAACTGTTTTTCCATTTCTTCAGCACGAGCTACAGCGGCTTGCATTGCTTTCGCTACTATATCTGAAAGTTGGTGTTCGTTGAATGTGCGTAACGCTTCCGCCGTAGTGCCGCCTTTTGAGGTGACGTTTTCGCGCAGTGTCGATAGTTCTGTCTCTGGGTTGCCGACGACCATGCTTGCAGCGCCTAAGGCTGATTGCTGTACTAAAAGGCGAGCCGTCTCTTTATCAAAACCTTGGGCAATTGCTTCAGCTTGCATCGCTTCCATAAAGCGGAAGAAGTAAGCCGGAGCGCTGCCAGCTGCTGCAATGATGCTGTTGATGCCGGATTCTTGCTCTACCCAGCAAACTTTGCCGCATGACTCCATAAGTTCAGCTGCAAAGGCTTTATCTTGCTGTGAAACGTGCGATGGAGCATACAGACCACTCATTCCCAAACCAAGCTGAGAGGGAGTGTTTGGCATAACGCGAACGATGTTTAGGTTGTGATTCAGCATTTCACATAGGCGTTGGCTACTGATACCTGCGGCAATCGAAATGACCAGTTTGCCTGACCAGTCGATGGATTGAAGCGGTTTACACACCTCTTCCATCATTTGCGGTTTCACAGAAAGGACGACCACGTCAGCCTCGCTGGCTGCGGCTATGTTGTCGCTGGTGGTCTTAATGGAATAGTCTTGCTCCAACGGCAGGCGTCGAGTCTCAGATGGGGCTGTCGCTGTGATCATGGCAGCAGGATAACCGCCTGATACTAGACCAGAGACGATAGCCTTGACCATGTTACCTGCGCCGATAAAGGCAATTTTCTTGTGTTCCATTGATTGTGTTCTTCCTGTTATTGCTGATTAAGCTTTATTGCTGTAGTCGCGAGCACCGAAAATAGCGGTGCCAATTCGGACCATAGTCGTTCCCGCTTCAATTGCGGCTTCCATATCGCCACTCATGCCCATCGAAAGCGTATCGAGATTGAGCTCTGGGTAACGTTGTGCCAATCGGTTTTTCAGCTCTGCCAAATGGCTAAATGCCGCAAGCTGAGAGTGATAGTCTGAAACGTTAGCTGGGATTGACATCAATCCTCTTAACGTGAGGTTTGGCAAAGAAGAAATCAACTCTGCCAAAGCAAAGATTTCGTCATCACTGGCGCCAGATTTAGAGCTTTCACTACTGGTATTGACCTGAATAAGAACTTGCAGTGGTTCCATTTCTTGAGGTCTTTGATCATTTAATCGCTGGGCAATCTTAGCGCGATCAACGGTATGCACCCAGGCAAAGCTTTCCGCAACATGGCGTGTTTTGTTGGACTGAATTGGACCAATAAAGTGCCATTCTAGGGCTAATTCAGGGTGGTTTTCAGCGAAATACGCAACTTTATCAACACCTTCTTGTACGTAATTCTCGCCAAAAGCGACTTGACCGGCGCGAGCTGCTTCTAAAATCGCGTCAAACGGTTTGGTTTTACTCACCGCCAGAAGTTGCACTGAGCCTAGAGGGCGTCCACACTTTTGTTGTGCCGCTTCAATCTGTGAGGTGATCTGTTCAATGTTTTGTTGAATACTACTCATAGCTAACTTTATTAAGGATTTTAAATGGATATCGCTGAATTACTGGATTTTAGTGTAAAGCATAATGCTTCAGATCTACATCTTTCTGCTGGTGTATCTCCCATGGTACGCATTGATGGTGAAGTAAGAAAGCTTGGCGTACCAGCGTTCAACCATTCCGAAGTGCATCGTTTGGTGTTTGAAATTATGAACGATGCTCAGCGTAGCGAATTTGAAGAACGTCTTGAAGTCGATTTTTCTTTTGCACTTCCGGACGTAG
This sequence comes from Vibrio sp. RE88, assembly GCF_013113835.1. Classification (GTDB taxonomy): domain Bacteria; phylum Pseudomonadota; class Gammaproteobacteria; order Enterobacterales; family Vibrionaceae; genus Vibrio. Next base: position 125,842 of record NZ_VTYQ01000013.1, read on the forward strand.
GCCGCTTTAGGGTCAACGCTTTTAACCAATCTCGTGGTTGTGCGGCAGTATTTCGTACCATTCCAACCGATATCCCGACTTTAGAGCAGCTAGAAGCGCCGTCGATCTTTGAAAATATCGCCAATATGGAGAAAGGACTAATCTTGGTCACTGGGCCAACAGGCTCAGGTAAATCGACTACTTTGGCGGCAATGGTGGATCATATTAATCGCAACCACAATAAGCATATCCTGACTATTGAAGATCCGATTGAGTTTGTGCACACCAATAACAAATGTCTGATCAACCAGCGTGAAGTTCACAATGATACCCATAGTTTTAATAACGCGCTGCGCAGTGCATTGCGTGAAGATCCCGATGTCATTTTAGTTGGTGAGCTACGCGATCAGGAAACGATCAGTCTAGCGCTGACCGCTGCTGAAACCGGCCACTTAGTATTTGGTACTTTACACACCAGTTCGGCGGCGAAAACGATCGACCGTATCATTGATGTTTTCCCGGGTAGCGACAAAGGCATGGTGCGTTCCATGCTCTCTGAGTCTCTGCGTGCGGTGATTGCGCAGAAATTACTCAAGCGCATTGGCGGCGGGAGAACCGCTTGTCATGAAATCATGATGGCAACGCCTGCGATTCGTAACCTGATCCGCGAAGACAAAGTCGCGCAAATGCAGTCTGTGATTCAGACTGGTGCGGCGCACGGTATGCAAACCATGGAGCAGCACTCAAAACAGTTGATTGCTCAAGGTCTGGTTGATGCAGAAGAAGTGTCGAAAAAAATCGAAGTTGAGCAAGGTCTGTTCTGAGAGAGGTCATGATGGATATCAATGCTTATCTGCAAGGCATGCTGACTGAGAAAGCGTCAGACTTATACATCACTGTTGGTGCGCCGATACTTTATCGTGTTGATGGTGAGTTGAAGCCGCATGGAGAGAGCTTATCGGAAGCCGAAGTGCTGACGCTACTCCACAGCACCATGGATGAAGAGCGCCAGAGTGACTATAGCCACAGTCGAGAAGCGAACTTTGCCGTAGTGCGAGATTTTGGTCGCTTTCGTGTGTCCGCTTTCTACCAGCGAGAATTACCCGGTGCGGTGATTCGTAGAATCGAAACCACCATACCCACATTTGATGACTTAAAACTGCCCGAAACTCTGAAAGATCTTTCCATCGCCAAGCGCGGATTGGTGTTAGTGGTAGGTGCAACAGGTTCCGGTAAATCCACAACAATGGCGGCGATGACCGGCTATCGAAATACTGAGCGCAGCGGCCATATTCTGACAGTTGAAGACCCGATTGAATTTGTCCACGAACATCAGAAATGCATCGTCACGCAACGTGAGGTTGGCTTAGACACAGAAAGTTATGAAGTCGCGCTGAAGAACTCTCTGCGTCAGGCTCCTGATATGCTCTTGATCGGTGAGATCCGCTCGCGAGAGACCATGGAGTACGCGATGACATTCGCTGAGACGGGGCATCTGTGTATGGCGACGTTGCACGCTAACAATGCTAACCAAGCTTTGGAAAGGATTCTGCATCTTGTACCGAAAGAGCAAAAAGAGCAGTTCCTGTTTGATCTCTCCATGAATCTTAAAGGTGTTATCGGCCAGCAGTTGATTCGAGATAAAAACGGCCAAGGTCGTCATGGCGTTTTTGAAATCTTACTCAACAGCCCACGAGTATCGGATCTCATTCGACGCGGTGATATGCATGAACTCAAGTCAACCATGGCGAAATCTCAGGAAATTGGTATGCAGACGTTTGATCAGGCGCTTTACCAACTGGTGGTGAATGACAAAATTACTGAAGAAGATGCGCTGCACAGTGCGGATTCAGCCAATGATCTGCGTATCATGCTTAAAACTCAACGAGGTGAAAGCTTCGGTGGTGGTGCGCTGGCAGATGTGAAGATTGATATGGACTAGAGCCGTTTGAGGATTATAAATATTTCTATCGTGCTCTATTTGTAGTGCTGAAATGTAAAGGGTTGGCACAATGTGCCAACCCTTTCTATTTTCTCGCTTAGCCGTATTGAGCTTCAAACCAGCTTTCAAGGATAACGACCGCTGATTGGCAGTCGACATTCCCTTTGCTGAGCGCCTTGTAGCCGCCCATACTGAACAGCTCTGAGCGAGCTTCTGTAGTGGATAAGCGTTCATCGTGCAGCTCGACAGGAAGGCCGAAACGACCGTGAAGACGATTAGCAAACTTTTTCGCTCTAGGAGTAATCGTTTCCAGATCTTTGCCGTGAAGGTCCGTTGGCAGGCCGACAACCAGTAGATTTGGTTGCCATTCTTTGATCTGCTTTTCAATATCGTCCCAGTTGGGAATGCCATCGTTGGCTTTAAAGGCTTTCAGCGGTGATGCCGTGCCTGTAATCTCTTGACCAATGGCACTGCCAATACTTTTAGTGCCAAAGTCAAAAGCCATAATTGTTCTAGACATAAATTTTAATGGGGAGGTTATGCGTGACCAATATCACTGGACAGCTGAGACGCGTCGATGCCAAGCATCTGCACGGCTTTTTGCCAACGTTCATTGATCGGTGTGTTAAACATGACATCAGGGTCGGCTTCAATCGTTAGCCAAGAGTTTTCCGAAAGCTCAATCTCTAATTGGCCTGCTTCCCAACCAGAATAACCTAATGCAACAATGTATTCCGGTGGTTCGGCTTCTGTACCGAGCACCGCGAGTATGTCCTTTGACGTCGTGACGGAGATACAGTCAGTCATCTGAATGCTGGATTCATAATGATCTTTTGGTTGGTGAAGAATAAATCCTCGATCTCCTGAAACTGGGCCGCCATTGAGTACCGGTTTTTCAAGGCTACCGACTTTGAGTTGAGGTTGAGTCGCTTCAACGTCAACCTGCTTGAGCATTTTACCTACTGTGATGTCGATTGGAGCATTAATCATTAAACCCATCGCGCCATCATCATTGTGTTCACATACGTAGATAACGCTGCGTTGGAAGTAGGGATCTTTCATCCCCGGCATAGCAACTAAAAAGTGGTTGGTTAAATTCATAGTTACTCCAGCGTAAAGTGGGCGACAAGTTATCGCCCAATGATCATGTGAGTAAATTACTGCTTGTTGAGTCGACGCTCTATCGCATCCATCAATTTACCCGTAATTGAGATATCAAATGCAGCCTCGATTTCGCGAATACAGGTTGGGCTGGTTACATTTATCTCAGTTAACTTGTCACCAATGACGTCCAAGCCTACAAAGATCAAACCTTTTTCCTTAAGTGTAGGCGCTACAGCCGCTGCGATCTGTTTATCTGTTTCGCTCAGTGGTCGGGCTTCACCTGTACCACCTGCAGCAAGGTTGCCGCGAGTTTCACCTTTTGCCGGAATACGCGCTAGACAGTAAGGCATCGCTTCACCGTCCACGACCAGAATTCGCTTGTCGCCGTTGCTGATATCAGGAACGAATGTTTGTGCCATCGCATAGTTTTGACCGTGGTTAGTCAGGGTTTCGATAATCACAGACACATTTGGATCGTTCTCTTTGACTCGGAAAATAGATGCACCACCCATGCCATCTAGTGGTTTTAAGATCACATCTCCGTGCTGTTCGCGGAATTGTTTAATCTTCTCTGCTTTGCGGGTCACGATAGTGGTTGGGGTAAGTTCTGGGAACCAGGCTGTGAACAGCTTTTCGTTACAGTCACGCAGGCTCTGAGGTTTGTTGACGATTAACGTGCCTTTCTCTTCTGCGCGCTCAAGAATATAGGTTGCGTAGATATACTCAGTATCAAACGGAGGATCTTTACGCATCAATACTGCATCAAGCTCTGACAACTCAATAGTTTGCTCTGACTTAAACTGGAACCAGCCTGTTGGATCTTCTTTGAGTTCCACCACTTTGGTGTCTGCAACAGCGACACCTTGGTCTAGGTGCAGATCATGCATTTCCATGTAGTGGATTTCGTAGCCGCGGCGTTGCGCTTCAAGCATCATGGCAAAGCTAGAGTCTTTCTTGATGTTGATGGACTCGATAGGGTCCATCACGATACCTAATTTGATCATGGTTTTTCTCCGTTTAACCAAGGTCGCCAAAGCGAACTTGAAGGGCAGTAATTGCGGTAAGAGCTGCTGTCTCTGTGCGTAATACGCGTGGGCCTAGCAGAGTCTCTTCAAATTGATATTCTCGGGTTTTCTCGATCTCTTCTGCGGACAAGCCACCTTCGGGGCCGATCAACAGGCGAACTTTCTCGACCGGCGCTGGCAGCGTATTGATTGAGTATTTTGCTCTGGGGTGAAGGTTGAGTTTAAGGCCATCATAATCTTCTGCACACCACTCATCTAACTGCATGATAGGGCGAATCTGCGGAACGATATTGCGTCCACTTTGCTCGCAAGCGCTGATGGCAACTTTCTGCCATTGGGCGAGCTTTTTCTCAAAACGTTTTTGATCTAGCTTGACGCCACAACGCTCAGAAATCAGTGGAGTAATGGTGTTAACGCCTAGCTCTACAGATTTCTGAATGGTGAACTCCATCTTTTCCCCGCGAGAAATGACCTGACCTAAATGCAGGTCCAGCGGTGACTCGCTGCTGCGCTCAACACGTTCAGTGATATTCACCGTGACAGACTTTTTGGTGACCTCTTCAATTACGGCAGGAAACTCGGCCCCATAGCCATCAAAAAGCAACACTTCCTGTCCAACCTTCATCCGCAAGACTCTTCCTACATGGCCTGCTGCATCTTCGCTAAGCGCTAAACTGCCAAGTTGGGTTATAGGTTCAGGGTGATAAATTCGAGGAATTCGCATCAGCTTTGTATCCGGCCAGATAATTGAGAATGAACTCCTAACATGGATGCTTTATGCCTAAAAAACAAGGGGCAGGCTGTACATATCGCTACAATTCATAAGGGGCAATTACAGAGCCTGGCATTCCTTGAAAACGAAAGGATTATGATTGCCCTGAATCTTGAAGATTCGACGCTCACGTTCACATTCCCATGTGTCGACCGGATAGAGCTTATTCCAAGCTGTCATGAGTTGGTTTTGTTGCTTCGATAGCTTGAATCCGTATTCCTGACTCATGTACAGATAGGTTCGGGCAATGGAACCTTTGGCGCGGTCTGGTGGCATGACTCTCCGTTGCTTAAAGTTGACCCGCATTTCGCATTGGCCATACGTCACGCCATCCATCCCATTCCACTGGCTGAAGTTGTAATTCGAGCGATCGCCGTTCACTTCACCGATAGCGGGGGTGAGGTTATGTAGATCGGCTTCCATTGAGCGAAATACGGTGTCATTTTTGGTGCAGTTTTTTCGTCCTCCAGACTGCCAACATTGTCGTTGGTGGCCAAACTGCCAAGCCGGAACAACATGCTCCCATTCGATTCTTGAAGCACGTTTTTGCTGTTTTCTCACGGCGTAACCACATGACGCTAAATCGGGAATACCTTTTTTTCCCTGCCAGGTGATATCACATCCACAGTAAAAGCTGGTGGGGTGATCGGAATATATCTTTAGTGCTTCTTTCTTGGCTTTCGAAAATGAAGAGGGAGGCGCAGAGAGCACCTGAAATGAACTAATAAGTACAGTGAAGTAAACAAAAAATGCACGAAGTTTCATGTCGATAAGTATTAGAAAAGTATGACTTATCGCAGTCTAGCATGCATTTGTCAGTGAAACTTATTAATGGCTCACTGAGTTATGAGAGCTGCTTACCCGTAAACACAAGGGTTTGCTGACAGCTCTGGCATCGGTAGCTGCTTTGATGACGCAGGACTTTATTGTGACGTCTGATAGTCAGTGGGTAGAGCTGGCACCCACAGCGGTACTCGAAGGTTTTCCCTTGTACGGAAGTAATTTCAAAACTGTGCGTAGTACGAGCAGGGACGCCAAATACGCTTTCCATGATCGATTGCCATTCTTTACCGTGAGGTCTGACTCGACCATAGACCTGATAAGTGATCAAATGTGCGATTTCATGCGGGATGACTTCATCGAAAAACGCTTGCTGATTTTCGGTAAATAAAACGGGATTGAGGCGAATCTCATTGAGTTGGAGGTAGGCTTTGCCCGCCGCTTTACCTCTCAGTTTGTAGCTGATAGAAGGGAAAGAAAATGAGCGCTGAAAAGCATGTTGAGCCGTTACGATATAGCGAGCGACCACTTGTTGTGCGCGATAGCTAAGCTCTGTATCCAAATTCATCTCCAAAAAATTCGCCCCTTAGATAAGGGGCGAATCATATACCGGATTAGACGTTGGTGCTAATGGTGCTTTTTCTTGATGGTTTCATGATAAGCGTGCCAAGTACCGTAGCCAAGAATTGGCATCGTAAACAACATGCCGATTCCGTAAGTCGCAAAGCCAATTAAGATACCGCCACAGATCACGGCCGCCCATACTATCATCGCTGGAATATTTGATTTGACGGCGTTAAAGCTGGTAAACACAGCGGTCATCATATCAACGCGTCGCTCCATCATAAGTGGGATGGAGAAAGCAGAAATACTAAACACAATTGCAGCCAGTACCATGCCGACCAAAGAGCCGATAACAAGGAATGGAAGGAAATCTGTTATTGGGGCGCCCTGAACCGAAGGGTATAACGCATGAAGTAACGCAGCGATACGCATCCAGAAAATCATACACACGGCGAGCATGACAGCAAACGCCCATTGTGATGAAGAGTTACGCCCAATGGCTTTCATTGAGTGAAGTAAGCTGGCGTGATGGCCCTTTTCCCGCTCCCAACTGGCATCATAAAGCCCTAGCGCTAAGAAGGGACCAATTAGCATATAGACGACTAAACTTGGCATGACAACTAAGTGTGTGCCTTGCCATTGAACTAGCAGCACAATACCAATAGCGGCCGCCATGAAACACAAACCGTAAAAGGCACTGATCAACGGCATACGCACAAAGTCGTGCAAGCCGAGTGACAGCCAATGAAACGGCGCGGATAAGCTGACATGATTGCACGGTATAGTACGTGCGTATTCGTTATCTGGGACTTCCTTTCGTTTGTCGTTGAAGTCTTGTGGATTCACCGTACGAGGCATACATCCTCCTTGATCGACTCTGTAATAAGTCACCCATAGATTCATGGGTGGCGTCTTGGAACTCGATGCCCGGCTTTGCGACTGCCCTAATAAGCTGCGCATCTGACTTGGTCTGTTAAAAAGCAATTTTTGGCGAAGAATTAGCCTTTTAACATATTGTTAACTATTGACCCCATGACAAAAAAATACAAATTTGTTGTTTGATTTTTGCGCACAAAAGCAAAGGGCTTCTGGTTACCCAGAAGCCCTTGAATAGCAAATTAGTGCGGTAATTTAAATTACTTAAGACCAGCGAAGTCGCGTAGAAGTGCAGCCTTATCAGTCGCTTCCCATGGGAACTCTTCACGACCGAAGTGGCCGTATGCGGCTGTTTTCTTGTAGATTGGCTGAAGTAGGTTCAACATTTCTTGTAGGCCGTATGGGCGCAGATCGAAGTGTTGGCGTACCGCTTCAACAATGATGTCTTGAGATACTTTTTCAGTACCAAATGTTTCCACCATGATAGATGTTGGATCTGCAACACCGATTGCGTAAGAAAGCTGAATCTCACAACGGTCAGCAAGGCCAGCCGCAACGATGTTTTTCGCAACGTAACGTGCAGCGTAAGCCGCAGAGCGGTCAACTTTTGATGGATCTTTACCTGAGAATGCACCACCACCGTGACGAGCAGCACCACCGTATGTATCAACGATGATCTTACGACCAGTCAGACCACAGTCACCCATTGGGCCACCGATAACAAAACGGCCAGTTGGGTTGATGAAGAAGTTAGTGTCTTTGTTTAGCCACTCTGATGGTAGAACTGGCTTGATGATCTCTTCCATAACCGCTTCACGTAGGTTTGGCGTAGAGATTGAGTCACAGTGCTGAGTCGAAAGAACGACAGCATCAATACCAACGATTTTGCCTTGGTCGTACTGGAAGGTTACCTGTGATTTTGCATCAGGGCGTAGCCAAGGTAGTGTGCCATTTTTACGTACTTCTGCTTGTTTTTGAACAAGTAGGTGAGAATACGTAATTGGAGCTGGCATTAGTACGTCTGTCTCGTTAGTCGCGTAACCAAACATGATGCCTTGGTCACCAGCACCTTGCTCTTTTGGATCCGCTTTATCAACGCCTTGGTTAATATCTGGAGACTGTTTACCAATAGTGTTCAATACTGCGCAAGAATCGGCATCAAAACCCATGTCAGAGTGAACGTAACCGATATCACGAACGGTTTGGCGAGTTAACTCTTCGATATCTACCCATGCTGAGGTAGTGATTTCACCACCAACCATCACCATGCCGGTTTTTACGTACGTTTCACACGCAACACGCGCTTTTGGATCTTGTTCGATGATTGCGTCTAGAACTGCATCAGAAATTTGGTCTGCGATTTTATCTGGATGACCTTCTGATACCGACTCAGAAGTAAACAGGTGCTTAGCCATGAGAGCTCCACTTTTTAATTCAAGGAAGTGCTCCATTATTAACGGCGGAACACTAAGGAATAATACTGATATCTGTAGGTGTTTCTACATCTAGACGTCTATTCTAATTTTCATAGCTCGAATTACAAGCTCTTTTTTAATTTAATACATATCCAAACGTTTGCTTCTAAAGAGTTAAATATTACTAACTTGGATAGAAATGGCAGAAAATACGCGAGAATCCCCTGTATTCAGACTGTAAAACGTTTGCACAGCTTAGGCGCCTTTGAGAGAATAATCGCCCATCAAAATTAGTTTTCGCTTAACGCACTCAGGAGCAGACATGTCTTCCCGCAAACATCTAGCTAATGCTATCCGTGCCCTTAGCATGGACGGCGTACAACAAGCCAACTCTGGTCACCCAGGCGCACCTATGGGTATGGCTGACATCGCTGAAGT
>NZ_VTYQ01000014.1 GCF_013113835.1 Vibrio sp. RE88
CGAGATAATTTGAAGAGTCAAACACTTTTTCAAACTTATTTTCTCAGAAGCTTTTCACCTCTCCAACACTGCTGAAGCCTTGTGGCGTCTGCCGTGTCAGTGGATGCGCATTATAGATAGGAGAGCAAAGAAGGCAAGCACAAAAATCGTTTTTTAGATAAAAAAGCGCTTGAATGACTATTAATCATTCAAGCACTTATTTAGTACCACTTTATCATCATCTTATTAGCAATCTACTCACAGAAGACTGTGGATAACTAGTCGTCACTATCGAAGAAATAAGAAATTCTTGAGCGAGGATTTAAATACTCGCGAACTTTATCTGGCAGTTTATTTGGCAAAATGGCATTTACTATCTTTATTTCTTTCTCTGCCAAATCGATGATAGGGGCTTGTGTTCTCGGAACCGAGGGATCATAGATAAGGACGTTGGGGAAAAGAATGTTACGTGCATTCACCGATATCACTAACCCCACCATATCATTGGACAACTGTACGACCGTTCCCGGAGGGTAAATGCCCATGAACTTAATTAGGATATTTAGGTTTTCATTGTTGTATAGGTGCTTACAGTTCTTATATAGATGAGAAAGCGCCACATAAGGTATCTTTTGCTCTGAAGGAACGTTGCTGTGGCACAGATTATCGTAAGCATTAGCTACCGAGATAATTTGTGTTAGCTCATCAATTTGCTCCCCTTTCAAACCTTCTGGGTAACCAGAGCCATCATTCAATTCATGGTGCTGGGCGATAACCGTTCTCGCGCTTTCTGGAAAACTCTCCATATTACTCGCGATATCCAAACCGTATTTAGTATGCAGTTTAAGATAGTTCTTTTCCGGCTCACTTAAAGGGGTCTGCTTACGTACAATTGCAGAAGGCACTTTGACTTTTCCCATATCGTGAAAGAGAGCGGCAAAAGCGACTTCTTTGATCTGCTGCGCTTCAAGCTTCTTAGCTTGGGCTATCATCATCGCGACGACAGACACATTGAGGCAGTGAAAATAAATATCTTCAAATTCACTTTTACCGTTCATCAAGTGCAAAGTGACATGGTCATCACTAAGCAGCTTATCAACGATATCATCAACCAACTGCGCAGCTTCATCCACGGCCTGTTCTGGTCGATTGCGAATTTTATTCATGACCGCCCGCATTCTCGATAGTGAGCGTTCAAACTCTTTTTCGCAATTGATCACCCGACGACGATACGCACTGAGCTTTTCAATCCGATCTTGTTTCTCTTTCCATAGTTTCTGAGCTTCAAGGTCGATCTCCTCTGCGGAGGTATCATCCTTTTTCTCAGTCTCTGTCGAAGGGGGAAGAGGTTGAGTATCACTTTGATTCGGATTCATAAAGACATGCTTAATGCCTAAGTGACGAATCAGACGGATCTGTTCCTCGTCTTTAATCTTAAAGCTATTAAACAAAAACGGGTGCTCATTCCATTTGACCGGGAGTCGGATATGCAACCCTGGCTGAAGTCTGTCTACTGTAATTTTGATGCTAGCCACGATTTATATACAACTTAATCTTTATTAACCAATTTATAATTTTAGATGATTCAAAACCTGAATTCATCACTCATAAGCGTTAGCGAGGTACACGTGTGATCCGCTTAAACTTTGCATATTATTTAACCAGATCGCAATGCAGCATCCAACGAATACCAAACTGGTCTTCAATTTTGCCAAAACGCCCTCCCCAAAAGGTATCAGCTAAAGGCATCATGATATGACCACCGTGTGACAACTTGTCGAATACTCTGGCTTGCTCATTAAGATCGTCCAATACCAAAGACAATGCCATATGATTACCAGAACGCTCTTTTGCCACTAAACCATCTGAGAGCATCAACTTCATACCAAACGCTTCACATTCTGCATGCATAATCCAATCAGGATCGGCGCCCTCTATTTGTTGCGGTGCATCCTTAAAATACTGCTTGGTGACAACAACCCCGCCAAAAGCTTTGCAATAAAACTCTAGGGCTTCATCACAACGTCCAGCGAAAAATAAATAGGGGGTGAGTTGATACATTGATTCGGCTCCTTTCAGATAATGTTCCTCTCTAAAAGATAGACAACAATTGCTTAACTAACAGAAAAAATTAAAGATTTTTGAAATTTATGAGTACAACTGGAAGCACTAACAAAATAAATGAGACGGTAGAAATGCACGAACACAAGAAGAGGACGCTATGAGACAACTTGGCCCCACTGCTTTGTTACTGGAATAGAAATCCTATACACCAGAAACAACAAAGCCCCGACTTTCGTCGAGGCTTTGTTGTTTAAATATGGTACCGGTGGGCGGACTTGAACCGCCACGCCCGAAGGCAACGGATTTTGAATCCGTCGTGTATACCAATTTCACCACACCGGCATCTTTGGGCTCTTGCCCTTTGATGACTGGCATTATACGTAAGCAAAGTATTCGTGCAAGTGCAAAAGACTGAATTGATTGCCGTTTGCTGATAAAATCGCCACAAATTATTAAGCTGTGCGCAAAGTCTCTTTTCAGACTCACAGTGAAGCTATATTCTGACGCCTTCTAAAGTTTGGGTAAGTAATAATTATGTCGACAACGGATACCCTGCCACCAGCAGGATTGATGCGCCGCCTTGGTGCGTTGTTTTATGATGGCCTGATCGTGATTGCGATTGAAATGATGGCTGCTGGCATCGTGATTGCAGTTTTGCATGCGCTGGTTGCGATGGGTGGATTTAATGTTGCTCCGTATGCAGACGTCAGCGACTTTCTCACCAATCACCCAATATGGGGACCAGTTTATACTTTGTATCTCGCCGTTGTTTGGATCTACTTCTTTGTATTCTTCTGGACTCGTGCAGGGCAAACTCTTGGTATGAGAGCATGGAAAATACAGGTTCGCAATTCTGATGGTAGCGCGATTTCTGTGACTCAAGCATTAATCCGCATCGCCACATCAGGTTTTGGGTTAGCCAATCTCACTGTTCCTATTGATCCGAAAAAACGCGGCTTCCATGATATTTGGGCTAAGACACAAGTCGTTGTCTTACCTAAAGTTCAATAAGAAAGAGGAAGGCATTGCCTTCCTCTTTTTCTATCTACCCTTGATTTAATCGACTTTCAGCTCTTTAAGCATCGACTCAGGTAAAGCTAACTCGTCATTGAGGTTAACTTTGATGCCTGCATCAATGATGGCTTGGGCAATCTGCTTAGCTTCCTCAAGAGAGTGCATCGCAGCGGTGCCACATTGATACTCGTTTAATTCAGGGATCTTGTTTTGGCTTTCAACTTTTAGCACATCTTGCATCGATGACAACCAAGACTGAGCGACCTGCTCTTCTGTTGGTGTACCAATCAGGCTCATGTAAAAACCTGTACGGCAGCCCATTGGCGAAATATCGATAATTTCTACGCTATCACCGTTTAAGTGACTGCGCATGAAACCTGCGTACAAATGCTCCAGTGTGTGAATGCCTTTCTCAGAAAGAATGTCTTTGTTTGGTGCAGTAAAACGCAGGTCAAACACAGTAATGGTATCACCTTTCGGCGTAGTCATTGTCTTAGCCACTCTCACCGCTGGCGCATTCATACGTGTGTGATCCACAGTAAAGCTATCTAATAATGGCATTGTCCTTTTCTCCTTCATTCCGGGCTAGAACAGCCAGCTCCGGTTGCTTTCCAGTTCTTGCTGGCACTGCTTGAGTTGCCAACCATAATCCTTTGCCTGCTGCTCAACTTTACGAGCAACTTTTATCAATGAAGGTTTGGATTGATAAGATTTACGCTTATAACCGCCACGTCCTTCATGATAGGCCAAATACTGATTGTAAGGATCCCATTTAGAGATCCCTAATTGCTTCTGGGTTTCACTGGTGTACCAGCCAATAAACATCAGTGAATCATCAAAGTTGGTTCTCGAACCACCATGACTTGTCGCTTTTTGAAAATCTTCCCATGCTGGATCTTGTGCCTGAGCGTATCCGTAAGCGCTACTGACTCTTCCCCAAGGAATGACTCCCAACAGGTAATCTTTCGGTGGGCGAGCGTCATGACGAAAGCTACTTTCCTGCTTTACAAACGCCATCGCAACCTGAATAGGTGTTCCCCACTCTTCCTGCATATCTGCCGCATCATCATACCAATCTTGATGCTCACGGAAGATCTCACACAAATTACTTTGATTCTTAGGTGGCGCCGTCGTACAGCCACCTAAAACCATCATACTAATTAGCAGTAAAGTCCTTTTCAATGCTTTTTCCTATGACTTTAAATAAGCAAAATAGTCATCTAGGAATTCATCAAAACTGAGCGTATCAGCTTGCTCGGTGTTCACTTGTGCAGCACGGGAACGTTCAACTTCTTGCTCCATCACTTGAGCACTGTACACTTGGAACGCATGATTCAAATGCTTTTCGCGGTACTGTAGGCCGAATTCACAGCCAACTTTGCCCAGTCCACCCAAGCGCTTAGTATCTTCCAGAAGCTGGCCAGAAATTGTCAGCTCAGGGTTATTTATCCAAGTCATCAACTTATGGCAAACCGACTGATAGGCTTCACCGCCAACAGCGGCATCCATCTTCTCTGCAATCAGAGTAATCTCATCGAATACACGTTGTGCCCAATCTTGTAGAGACAAGATTTCGCCTTTACAACCAATCTGCAGTTCTAGCCCTGGCTTGCGCCCAGACTCAATCACTTTATTCCAATTTTCACGCCAGCAAGCTTGCTCACAGAAATCCATCGGCTCTGATTCAGTGATCGCCGCCCAAGTCAGGAATAGGTCTAAGAAGCGAATCTGGTCTTCGTCGATTCCAATCGGGCTATATGGGTTAACATCTAATGCTCGCACTTCGATGTATTCAACACCACCACGCGATAAAGCTTCGGATGGTTTCTCACCACCTTTCGCTACGCGTTTAGGGCGAATTGGTGCGTACAGTTCATTTTCAATCTGCAGTACATTACTGTTTAGCTGGCGATATTCACCGTCAACCTTAACCCCAATTTCAGCAAACTCAGCAGACGGGGTACGAATTGCTGCATTAAGGCCATCCAAGTACTCTTCCAAACTGTTGAAGCCAATTTTCAACACACTCTGAGCACTATTGGTGTAGCCCAAGTCACTCATACGTAATGAGGTCGCATGAGGAAGGTATAAGGTCTCACCGATATTTTCGAAAGGCAGCTTAGTATCTCTTCCTTGGATAAAGGAAGAACACAGCGCTGGCGAAGCACCAAAGAAATAAGGGATCAGCCAACCAAAACGGTAGTAGTTACGGATAAGGCCGAAGTATGCTTCAGACTTAGTCGTCTGGCGCTCTTGCTCAGATTGCTGACCGTGCAGCGCATCCCAGAACGACTCTGGAAAAGAGAAATTGAAGTGCACACCAGAGATGATTTGCATCAGGCTACCGTAACGGCGCTTCAAACCTTCTCGATAGAGGGTTTTCATTTTGCCTGAGTTGGAGCTTCCGTATTGTGCAAGATTGATGTCATCTTCTTGGCCGACATAACATGGCATGGAAAGCGGCCACATTTTCTCTTCACCCAATTTAGTTTGAGTAAAGTGATGAATGTCCTCTAACTGCGCAGTGAGAGTTTTGATGTCATTGGATACAGGCGTGATGAACTCCAGCAGCGACTCCGAAAAGTCTGTCGTAATCCAGTCATTCGCGTAAGCAGAGCCTAGCTCTTGTGGGTGAGGAGTCGTAGCCAGCCTGCCATCCTTTTTATAGCGCAGAGTTTCTCGCTCCACACCACGACCAAAGGATTGAAATACGTCAGGGGTTTGTGCAACTCGCTCCAGTCGCGCAGCAAAATCAGTCAAAATGAAGGTTCGCTTATAGTCCTGGCCCAATTACTTCTGGACCGTTTGAATTATCAGAGGGCAGGAACTTATCCAAACCCTCTCTCATGCTCTAATTTATGTGTACTCTAGCGGACGATTTCAAGCTCTTCTACTGGGATTTGCAAACTTTCTAGCTGAGGTTTCAGCGATTTTGCATCTCCAACCACAATGATCTGATATGCATCAGGGGTAAACCACTTGGCTGCCATCTGATTCAAGGTATCTTTACTCACGGTATCGACAATCTCATTGCGCTGCTTGAGGTAGTCTTCGTCCAGACTGTAAGCCAGAATACTACTTAACAGCTGTGCTTTCTGTGAAGGTGTTTCATACTTCAGAGCATCTTGTTGACCGACTGCTAAGCGTAAAAATTTCATTTCCTCATCCGTCATGCCATTTTCACTATACTTGCTCAGCTCTTTTTCTATCTCTTTGATAGAAGCAACCGTTGAGTCAGCTCGAACTTGAGCAGAGAATACAATCGCGCCAACTTCTCGGTTCGCCGCGAAGTAGCCACTTGCTCCGTAGGTGTAACCTTTATCTTCGCGCAAATTCTGATTTATTCGGCTATTGAAGTTACCTGCTAAGTTAAAATTCGCTAATTGCGTTAAATAAACTTCGCCCGTCGCATCAAAAGGCAGCCCCTGACGTACAAAACGAACAATGCTTTGTGGTGAGCTTGGCTTGTCAATCAAGTAAATTTTCTGCAGGCCTTTTTCATTTACGAGTTGAGGTCGCAATAGAGGCGCCTCCTGACCTTGCCAGTTTTCCAAAAAGGCCAATTCATTCTTCACTTGGCGTTTGGTTATATCGCCGACCACGACAATCTGAGCGCCATGGGGGGTGTAATGTTGACGATAAAATGCTTTAACGTCATCCAAAGTTAATGTTTCAACAGACTCTTTCGTTCCATCGCTAGGGCGTTGGTAGATAGAGCCAGAGAACAGTACTTGTCTAGTGGCTTGAGACGCTAACCAACTTGGTTTCTGATGCTGGTAAACAATACCTTCTAGCATCTGTTGCTTATTACGTTCAAAGTCGGATTCATTAAACGCAGGTTTAAATAACACCTCTTCAACAATAGCCAAGGTTTGAGGTAAGTTTTTCTCAAGACTAGAAACGGAAATGCTGGTCGTGTAGTTCGCGGCACTGATAGATACAGTACTACCCAGTTTATCGAGCCTAGCCTGCAGCTGTTCAACCGTTGAATCTAACGTCCCTTCTTCCATCATAGCTGCTGTTAGGTTCGCTAGCCCTTCTTTACCTTGTTGAACATAACGCTCACCAGCTGGGAAGCGGATTTCCAGTTGAACTGTAGGTGTTTCGCTACTTTGGGTACCCAATAGCTCAGCGCCATTATCGAAGTATAGTTTGTACAGCTTAGGCATTTGCGCCTTCACGGCTTCAGCCACTTCAGGCATCACTGAACGATCAAAGTTATCAACTGGACGACGATAAGCGAGATCTTGATCTTTGATCTTCTTATGCTCAGGTAGCGTTCTTTCTGGTGTAATGAAAGTCGCGGGTTTAACAACGTAATCAAGCTTGCCTTTAGGTACCACACTCAACGTCACTTTGTGATGGCCGTTAACGAAGTCTTCATAAGCTTTCATAACAGACTCTGGCGAAACCGCACGTATTTGCTCTAGCTGAGTTTGCAGTCGATCAGGCTGTCCAAAGAAAGTCTGATTAGCAGCGAGCTGAGACACTTTACCTCTCACGCTTTGCAGCGCAAATACGGCACTAGCTTCCGCCATGCCAGTGATTTGATCTAGGCGAGCCTGATCTACCCCTTGGTCTTCAAACTTCTGCAACGTCTGCATCAGCTCTTCATAAAGCGGTTTCAGTTTGCCTTTCTCTCCTGATGGGGCCATCGCATACACATAGAAGTTACATGACAGCTCAGAACATTCCTGGAAAGCACCTGCATCGACGGCTTTTTGAGTTTTGACCAACTCTTGATAAAGCAGGCTATTGGCACCTTTTCCTAGCACGTTGGCTAATGCGTTCAGAGACGCTTCTGTCTTCTCACCGCGGTAAGTTGTTGGCCACCCCAGCAAAACCATAGGTTGCTGAATACGGTCTTCCAAGGTGATGTATTTATCTTCCTTCAGCACCGCTGGCTGTTTTGGTGCCTGCTTAACCTCTGGGCCTTTCGGAATGGAACCAAAGTATTTGTTCACCCACTGCAGCGTTTGTTCGACATCGATATCACCACCAATCGTCAGTACGGCATTGTTTGGCCCGTACCAGCGTAAGAAGAACGCTTTGAGGTCGTTGACATCAACACGGTCTAAATCTTCCACATAACCAATTGTCTGCCAAGAATACGGGTGACCTTCTGGGTAGAGCGCTTCGCCCATCCTTTCCCACATCAGGCCATATGGTCGGTTATCAAAGTTTTGTGCACGTTCGTTTTTCACCGTATCACGCTGGATCTCAAACTTGCGCTGTGAAACGGCGTCAAGCAGGAAGCCCATTCGATCCGATTCCAGCCACAGCATTTTTTCCAGCTGATTTGAAGGCACGGTTTCAAAATAGTTGGTTCTGTCGCGGTTCGTGGTCCCGTTAAGGGTTCCTCCCGCTTCGGTAATGATCTTGAAATGCTCCTGATCACCGACATGCTCGCTGCCTTGGAACATCATATGCTCAAAGAAATGGGCAAAGCCTGATTTACCAATTTCTTCACGTGCTGAACCCACATGGTAGGTCACATCCACGTGAACCAAAGGATCAGAATCATCGGGAGAAAGAATAACCGTCAGGCCATTATCAAGCTGATACTTAGAGTAAGGGATCATCGCCTTACCCGGTTCAGATTTCACTTCCTCAATCAAAGAGACACCTTGAGGAAGCGAAGATAAATGAGAATCAGAAGAGAGTGGATTGTTTGCACAACCATAAAGAGCAACGAGAGAAAATGCACCTAGCCAGATTTTTCTCATGACATCTCCTAGAAAAAACCATAATAAAGGGCTGCTAACAGGCTGTATCGCAATGCTTTACCAATCATGATCAGCCACAAACAGGGCCAGAAGCGCATGCGTAACCAACCTGCAGCCAAACAAAGCGGGTCACCAATCACGGGCAACCAACTAAATAAAAGGGACCAATAGCCGTATTTGCTCAACCACTGTAGTGCTTTATGACCATGTTTTTCATTTTGAGTTCGATTTGGCAGCCATAAACCCAGCCAGTAGTTAGTTAAACCACCAAGGGTATTACCCACAGTAGCCACAGCGATGATAGAAAGGGTAGAAAATTGATTGAGGCTCAGAGTAGCGATCAGTCCAGCTTCTGAGCCCCCGGGTAGTAGCGTTGCACTCAGGAAACCAGAAAGAAATAAAACCCAGAGTGCAGAATCAGAAAACCACAGAGCGATACTTTCAAACGCGGCGTTAAACGCCTCTAGCATTGCATATCAAGCAAGATCTTGCCTCGCGTATGCCCTGTTTCAATTTGTTTATGCGCGTCCATCACCTGATCCATAGGGTAGATATGCTGGATCTCAGTTTTCAGCAGCCCAACGCTGACCATATAAATCAACGCATCTAGCTGCTCAGGGTTCGGATCAACCAGCATGCCGGTCGCCTCAAAACCAAGCAATTTGGCTTTTTCACAGATCAGCTCTGCTGTAATCGTCGGCACTGTAACCACTTTAGCACCATCTTTCAGACACTTGAGCGCATCCAGTGCAGCATCACCACCCACTAAATCAATCAGTACGTCTGCTTCCTCAACACGTTCGGAAACAGGAGAGAATTGGTAGTTTACGGCGTGAGCACCTAACGTCGCCATGTAATCAAGGTTTGCTTCACTACAAGTCGTGAACACTTCGGCTTTAGCAGCCACAGCAACCTGAATAGCAATATGACCAACGCCGCCGGCACCAGCGAGAATCAGCACTCTTTGACCTTCCTGAACACTGGCTTTATCCAAAGCCTGAACCGCAGTTTGCCCAGCCAAAGGTAGCACCGCCGCGGCTTCTAGAGTAATGGATTCAGGTACTAAGCTAAGTTCGGCTTCCGGTACACATACGTACTGACTGTAACCACCGCCTTGGAGTGGGAAGCCAATAAAGCCAGCCACTTTGTCACCCGCAACAAATCGCTTTGCTTGCTCTCCACATGCCACCACTTCACCAGAAATATCGTACCCCGGCACCCAAGGTAGATTATCTTTGTTCTGTGAAGCCGCCCAGCCGAGACCCGCGCGCGTTTTAACATCGATAGGGTTAACGCCTGCAAAGGCCACTTTCACTAACACCTCACCTTGTTGAGGTTCTGGTACCGCATTAGTTTGAACGGCTAAAACGTCAGGATCACCAAATTGAGTTATCGCGATTTGTTTATTTTCCATTTCATCATTTCCCTATCGATACGAAAAAGGGATGCGAAAGCATCCCTTTGAATATATACCATTTATTGCCAGCAAGTTAACTGCCTATTCTCAAATTGACTAATAACTTACGTTAATTCACCAATGCTAAGAGAATGCCCGCAGCGACGGCAGAGCCCAAAACGCCAGCAACGTTAGGCCCCATTGCATGCATTAAGAGGAAGTTTTGCGGATTCGCATCCAAGCCAACCTTGTTCACCACACGCGCCGCCATGGGTACCGCAGATACACCGGCTGCACCGATCAGTGGGTTGATATCTTCTTTAGAGAACTTATTGAGTAGCTTAGCCATTAAGACACCGCCCGCCGTACCAATACTGAAAGCAACGGCACCTAAGGCAAGAATGCCCAAGGTCTCAACATTGAGGAACTCTTCTGCCTGAAGCTTGGAGCCAACGCCTAAACCAAGGAAGATGGTGACAATATTGATCAGCTCGTTCTGCGCTGTTTTCGACAACCTATCCACCACACCAGCTTCGCGCATCAAGTTACCGAGACAGAACATACCAACCAGCGGGGTTGCGGAAGGTAGGAACAAGATCGTCATCAACAACACGGCAAGTGGGAAGAGAATTTTTTCAGCTTTGCCGACATGGCGCAGCTGAGCCATCTTCACCTTACGTTCCTCAGGTGTTGTCAGCGCTTTCATGATTGGTGGCTGAATGATAGGCACCAGTGCCATATAGCTGTACGCCGCTACTGCAATCGCACCAAGAAGATCCGGTGACAACTTACTTGCTAAGAAAATAGCGGTTGGGCCATCAGCACCACCAATGATGGCAATCGAAGCCGCATCAGGCATGCTGAATTCCATACCCGGCACGTAGTTGAGCAGAATCGCGCCAAACAGCGTCGCGAAGATACCGAATTGCGCAGCCGCCCCTAACCACAAGGTTTTCGGGTTAGCAATCAAAGCGCCAAAGTCGGTCATAGCCCCTACGCCCATAAAGATCAGTAACGGGAAGATCCCCGACTCAATCCCCACATAGTAGACGTAGTAAAGCAAACCACCTTCATCGGTAAAACCCGCATTAGGTATATTGGCCAAGATGGCACCAAAGCCAATTGGCAATAAAAGTAAGGGCTCAAAGCCTTTACGAATGGCCAAAAACAACAGGATACAACCAACCAGAATCATACATATCTGGCCAAACTCGAAGTTAGCAATCCCTGTTTCTGACCATAAGGTCATTAATCCGTCCATGATACTCCCTTACGCCAGACTCAATAGCGGTGCGCCGACCGTCACTGAATCACCTTCCTTAACGTGAAGGTCTTGAACGATACCGCCACGGGCTGCACGAACTTCAGTTTCCATCTTCATCGCTTCGAGGATCAGAAGTACTTCACCTTCTTCCACTTGAGCTCCACTTTGAACATTCACTTTGAAAATGTTCCCTGCCAATGGCGCAGGTACCATCTCTGAATTACCTGACTGAGCAGCAGGAGCTGGCGAAGCCTGTTGAGGCGTTGAGTTAGCCGGAGCAACCGATGTCAATTGACCTTGCGGGCCCACTTCTACGTCGTAAACCTGCCCATCGACTTTCACACTGTAAGTCTCAATCCCACCCTGAGCAGCTTGAGGAGCAGGTGCTGCCACTGGCTCTTCTTTACCAGGAGCAGGCTCGAAAGCATCAGGATTATGGCGATTCTTAAGGAACTTCAGACCAACTTGAGGGAATAGTGCGTAGGTTAAGACATCATCAACCGTATCTTCAGCCAATGAAATACCATCTTGTTTCGCTTTAGCAAGCAAATCTTCAGTAAGGGTATCCAACTCAGCTTCCAGCAGATCCGCTGGGCGACAAGTAATGGCTTCAGCACCAGACAGTACTTTTGCTTGTAGTTCCGCACTTACTTCTGCCGGAGCTGCGCCGTATTCGCCTTTTAGGACACCCGCCGTCTCTTTGGTGATGCTCTTGTAACGCTCACCCGTTAGCACGTTAATCACGGCTTGCGTGCCGACAATCTGCGAAGTAGGTGTAACCAGAGGAATGAAGCCCAAATCTTCGCGCACGCGCGGGATCTCGTCCAATACCTCATCAATACGATCTGCAGCACCTTGTTCTTTAAGCTGGCTTTCCATATTAGTCAGCATGCCGCCTGGCACCTGGGCGATAAGAATGCGCGAATCGACCCCTTTCAGCTGACCTTCAAATTTCGCATATTTTTTACGAACTTCGCGGAAGTAAGCGGCTATTGGTTCAATCTGGTCCAACTTAAGGTTGGTATCACGCTCAGTGCCTTGGAGCATCGCAACCACAGTTTCCGTCGGAGTGTGACCGTATGTACAGCTCATTGAGGAGATCGCAGTATCAAGAATATCGACCCCCGCTTCGACTGCTTTGACTGCTGTCGCAGTAGATAAGCCAGTCGTTGCGTGACAATGAAGAGCTAAAGGAATATCGGTCGATGACTTGATACGAGTGATCAGCTCTTCCGCTTCATACGGCTTAAGCAAACCTGACATATCTTTAATGCATAAAGAGTGGCAACCAAGATCTTCAAGGCGCTTCGCCAGATCAACCCAAGTATCGGTATTGTGAACCGGGCTGGTAGTATAAGAAAGCGTACCTTGAGCGTGAGCGCCTACATCAACTGCTGCCTTGACCGCTTTCTGGAAATTGCGCACATCGTTCATTGCATCAAAGATGCGGAACACATCCATGCCATTGGCATGCGCACGTTCGACAAATTTTTCAACCACATCATCTGCGTAGTGGCGGTAACCTAGCAGGTTTTGGCCACGAAGTAGCATTTGCATGGGTGTATTGGGCATCGCTTTTTTAAGCGCGCGTAGACGTTCCCAAGGGTCTTCTCCTAGAAAACGGATACACGCATCAAAGGTGGCACCGCCCCAGGTTTCTAAAGACCAGTACCCCACTTTATCGAGCTCCGCTGCGATAGGTAACATATCTTCAAGACGCATACGAGTAGCAAACAGCGACTGATGGGCGTCACGAAGCACCACGTCGGTTAAAGCTAGTGGTTTAGACATGCTCATTAACTCCTTTTAATCCATTTAAATGCTACTTAGCAGTAGAAGTGCGATGTTGATGCACCGCAGCAGAAATCGCTGCAACTACCTTGGGGCTAATAGCAGAAGAGGTTGGTTGAATTTTATTATTTTGTTTCGGTGTAGCGATCGGCTCTGGCACTTCTTCTGGCACCAGCTTAGACATTAGCCGAACGAGATAGACGAGAATAGTTAGGAATATAAATACTACGGCCATCCCTGTAAGCATCAGGGTTGCAGCATCTACTAGCAGGCTTCCAATATTTTCCATTTTAAGCATCCTTTCTTTGTCATCCTGACAAGATATTGGCCATTTAATAATTGGGACTTCGTGTCCTAAATGACCTTTTTGACGTCAGTTCTGTGCTGACGTTTTCTTTCAGGAAAAGTAGTCAAATATCCTGATAAGAGGTCTAGGATTATCTCGATTGGTTAAACTTTGTCAATTTTGTTTAAAGCAGTCTTGATGATATTGCACATTTCTAGGGATGATTGCGTCATACAAATCACATAAATCTGCAATATGAGACGATATAAGGATAAATAACTGCCGATTTTATGACGTTATTAGATAAATCGGATGATTACTGCGATAGGGATAATGTTTCTCAAAAAAGTTCTTATAAAACATTAACTTGTAAAAATAAAGTTAATAAAATGATAATGAAATGTTAATAAAAAAGCCCTGCTATTTCTAGCAGGGCTTCTATATGATGGCGCGCTCGGAAGGATTCGAACCTTCGACCGCCTGGTTCGTAGCCAGGTACTCTATCCAGCTGAGCTACGAGCGCGCAATGTTTGATATTGAATAATCAACATCAGGTCAGTGACCTTAATAAGTGGCGCGTCCTGGAGGATTCGAACCTCCGACCGCCTGGTTCGTAGCCAGGTACTCTATCCAGCTGAGCTAAGGACGCACGGGGTGTTCAACAAGTTTTAAACTTACTAAACGAAATAGTGGCGCGCTCGGAAGGATTCGAACCTTCGACCGCCTGGTTCGTAGCCAGGTACTCTATCCAGCTGAGCTACGAGCGCGCAATGTTCTCTCAAAAGAGAGTTGTGAAGTATATCACACTAATTTTTCTTTAAAACAAAAAAATTGACCATAGGCCAATTAATGGCGGTGAGGGAGGGATTCGAACCCTCGATGCGGCTACAAACCGCATACTCCCTTAGCAGGGGAGCGCCTTCAGCCTCTCGGCCACCTCACCGTTTTATTCCCTGGTAAGGAAATATGGCGCGCTCGGAAGGATTCGAACCTTCGACCGCCTGGTTCGTAGCCAGGTACTCTATCCAGCTGAGCTACGAGCGCGCAATGCTTGTTTTAAAGCAGCTCCGAAGAGCAATGCAAGAATGGCGGTGAGGGAGGGATTCGAACCCTCGATGCGGCTACAAACCGCATACTCCCTTAGCAGGGGAGCGCCTTCAGCCTCTCGGCCACCTCACCGTCTTGCGGAGGCACATATTACGATTTACCGAAAATATGTCAAACATTTTCTTGGCAAAATCAGCAAAAAGTTGGCCAACCGTTGGCTATTTAATCAAAGCGATGCTAATTCGCTCTTTTTGCTATAAATATGCCTATCAACAATACAAAAAAGGCTGACATAATGTCAGCCTTCTCGTGTAATTAGTAGTTGCCTGATGCAGTGTTACCATTACCTTTTTCTGCCTGAATGCGCATGTAGATTTCTTCACGGTGAACAGACACTTCTTTCGGCGCATTAACACCGATACGTACTTGGTTACCTTTCACGCCCAGCACTGTGACTGTGACTTCATCACCGATCATTAGAGTTTCGCCAACGCGGCGAGTTAAAATTAGCATTCTGTGCTCCTTGAGTAATCTCTGATTTTTCTTGCTACGAGGCTATTATCCAACAAAAGTTATATTTTCGTAAACTCTATTCTCGAGCCTAATTAACCTAAAAAGGCATGTTTTTGCTGGCAGTCGAGCGCCTCTGCAGAAGTAATGTAAGCATCATGCAGTATGTTTGCCGCTTTGTCGACGTATTCTGGAGACAACACCAACATCAACGACTGTGAATTCACTGCATAATGCATCACATCTATCCCCTGTTCAGACAACAAGGCATAAGACTGTTCAACCAATCCTGCGACCTGAAGACCTACTGCTGTGAGCAGGCTAACCTCTTCACTATTACGGATTTTGTCACCGAACACCAGTTCCAGCTTGGCATAAGCATCGTGTTTTATCACCGCACCTACCCATTCTGTATGGTCGATCACATTCCAAATCGTGACACCCAGCATCTGACACTGTTTCTCTAAGCCGCAGAATGCATCACGGTCAACCTTCAGCATTGTCAGTTCACGCTGGATTGCGACCCCACAGATCGCCTTTTGGCATTCACTGCCCTTGACCAAACTGCCTGTATTGCTATCAAACGTGGAGAGAACACGCAGTGGCACATTATGTCGCCAAGCGTACTGAACCGAAGGAAGGTGGAGCACTTTCGCTCCTTTACGTGCCATTTCCTCCATGGAAGGAAAATCAATCACATCCAGCTTCTTGGCACTAGGAACTGTACGAGGATCGCAAGTATAGATACCATCGACGTCAGTAAAAATTTGGCACTCTTCTGCTTGCAGAGAGCCAGCCAAAGTGACCGCACTGGTATCTGACCCCCCTCGGCCTAACGTGGTGATGTCCCCATTCTCACTCATACCCTGAAAACCCGCGACAATGACAATGTTATCTTGCGCCAGCCATGATTCAATAGTTGAGGTATCAATGTGTTTAATCGTCGCGTCATTGTGTTGATTGTCCGTCACAATTTTCGCTTGTGCTCCGGTAAGTGAGCGTGCGGCATAACCTAGTTTATTCAGAGTCATTGCCAGCAGTGCCATCGACACCTGCTCACCAGCAGAGAGCAAAACATCAAGTTCTCGGGCAGTTGGCACGCTGTCTACCTGCTTTGCCAAATCCAGTAGTCGGTTTGTCTCTCCAGACATAGCAGACACAACGACTACAACTTGATTACCATCATTTTTCGCCTTAATGATGTGCTCAGCGACTTTGTGGATCCTTTCAATTGAACCCACAGAGGTTCCGCCAAACTTTTGCACGATAAGGGGCTTTTTCACCAGTCTTCACCTTCCCAAGACCAAAGTCTCATTAGGCCACATTCAATCAATTGAATATTGTTTGCAGCATTAATAACAAAAACCAAGCTGCTTAATCAGCACAGAGTAACTGAGCTATTAAACCACTTGGTTAGTAGAAAAAAATTACGCCCAATCAAACAATTGATTGAGCGTATTTATATACAAATCAGATTTTACAGGCGCTCTTCAAGCCATGGCTGAACAGACTTAATTGCGTCAGGAAGCGCTTCAACGTCTGTGCCACCAGCCTGAGCCATGTCAGGTCGACCACCACCTTTACCGCCGACTTGCTCAGCAACCATTTTCACTAAGTCGCCCGCTTTAACTTTGCCGATAAGATCTTTTGTGACACCCGCAATCAAACCAATCTTCTCACCATTGACGTTCGCCAACATGACGACACCACTGCCCATTTGGTTCTTGATGTCATCAACCATAGTACGCAGGTTCTTAGGATCAGCATCTTGCATCGCAGCGATAAGGACTTTAATGCCGTTGATTTCTTGAGCTTTACCCATGATGTTTGCACTTTCCGCAGCCGCCATCTTGTCTTTCAGCTTTTGGATCTCTTTCTCAAGAGCTTTCGCTTTAGATGCAGACTCTGCAAGCTTCTCTTCGTACTTAGCTTGTTGCTGCTCGATTGCGTCTAGCGCAGCTTCGCCAGTGACGGCTTCAATACGGCGAATACCTGCGGCGATACCACCTTCAGATGTGATCTTGAATAGACCGATGTCGCCGGTGTTCTCTGCATGGATGCCACCACAAAGCTCGGTTGAGAACTCACCCATAGACAGTACGCGAACTTCATCGTCGTACTTCTCACCGAACAGTGCCATTGCACCTTTCTGCTTGGCAGATTCGATGTCCATGATGTTGGTTTCAATGTTGTGGTTGCGACGCACTTGTGCGTTAACCAGACGCTCAACTTCTTTCAATTCAGCTGGTGTTACCGCTTCTAGATGAGAGAAGTCAAAACGTAAGTTTTCAGGCTTAACAAGCGAGCCTTTCTGCGTTACGTGCTCACCTAGCACCTTACGCAATGCAGCGTGCAATAGGTGCGTAGCAGAGTGGTTTAGTGAAATAGCCGCGCGACGCTCAGCATCCACGACAGCTTCTACATCATCACCTTTCGCTAAAACGCCTTCGGCAAGAACACCATGATGTGCGATGGCGTTACCAAGCTTCTGGGTATCTTGTACGTTGAACACTCCAGATTCAGTCTTCAGTACACCGGCATCCCCACATTGACCACCTGACTCGGCATAGAATGGCGTTTCACCTAGGATAAGAATGGCTTGATCGCCTGCTGATAAAGACTCCGCTGCTTCACCTTCAACGAAGATTTCTACAACTTTACTCTTACCTTCAGTAGCTGTGTAGCCACAGAACTCAGAATCTACATCAGACTTGATGGTCGCGTTGTAGTCAGTGCCGAACTGGCCTGCTTCACGAGCGCGTTGACGCTGCGCTTCCATCGCCTTCTCGAAACCCGCCTCATCGATAGTGAACTCACGCTCACGAGCCACATCGTTAGTAAGGTCTGCTGGGAAACCGTAAGTATCGTACAGCTTGAAGACGGTTTCGCCATCTAGCACTTTACCGTCTAGATTATCGAGAGCTTCAGACAGAATTGTCATACCACGTTCAAGCGTACGTCCGAAGTTCTCTTCTTCGATACGTAGTACTTTTTCAACAACCGCTTGTTGCTTTTTAAGCTCTTCGCCTGCAGTGCCCATCACTTCAGCAAGCACACCAACCAGTTTATGGAAGAATACGCCTTTCGCACCTAGTTTGTTACCGTGACGAACTGCACGACGAATAATACGACGTAGTACGTAGCCACGACCTTCGTTCGAAGGCATAACGCCGTCAACGATAAGGAATGAACAGGAACGGATGTGGTCAGCGATAACGCGTAGCGATTGATTTGATAGGTCTTCGTAACCGATGGTTTCTGCCGCAGCTTTGATTAGCTTTTGGAATACATCGATTTCGTAGTTTGAGTGAACACCTTGCATGATTGCAGAGATACGCTCAATACCCATACCTGTATCAACAGCAGGCTTAGGAAGCGGTTCCATTGTGCCGTCAGCATGGCGGTTGAACTGCATGAATACGTTGTTCCAGATCTCAATGAAGCGGTCACCGTCTTCTTCAGGTGTGCCCGGACGGCCGCCCCAAATGTGTTCACCGTGATCATAGAAAATCTCAGTACATGGACCACAAGGACCTGTGTCACCCATTGTCCAGAAGTTGTCAGACTCGAACTTCTTGCCGCCTTCTTTATCACCGATGCGGACAATTTTGTCTGCTGGAATGCCGACTTTTTTGTTCCAGATATCGAATGCTTCGTCATCTGTCTCGTAAACCGTGACCAGTAGGCGATCTTTTGGCAGTTTCAGTGTTTCTGTTAGAAATTCCCAAGCGAATGCGATTGCATCTTCTTTGAAATAATCACCAAAACTGAAGTTACCCAACATTTCGAAGAACGTATGATGGCGAGCAGTAAAACCAACATTTTCAAGGTCGTTGTGTTTACCACCTGCACGTACACAACGCTGAGCCGTAGTTGCTCGCGTGTAGGCTCGCTTTTCGGCGCCTAAGAAGCAATCTTTGAATTGGTTCATACCTGCGTTAGTAAATAGCAGGGTTGGATCGTTATGTGGAACCAACGATGAACTGTCTACGATTTGGTGTCCTTTGCTTTCAAAGAACTTGAGGAACGAATTACGAACCTCATCAGTGCTCATGTACATGCAGCTCTTCCTGAAAATAGTCGAGTTAGAATTTTGCCGTATTGTAGATCAAGCAATCAGCCACGACTAGCTTTCTTGTAGAAAAGAGCCTTTTCAACGCGATTTTCGCAACAAATCAAAAAATGAGCGCATAAGCACTGTTTATGATCCGTCGTCATTACTCAGGGCATAGCTGATTTGTTCAAAGCTGTAGCCGCGATATTGAAGAAATCTCACCTGTTTTGCATACTCTTTCTGATCTTTCGCTATGACGCCTTTAAACTTTTTTTCGGCAGCCTGTTTCGCCAACTCAAACCAGTCTTGTGGCTCCTCTTCAAATGCCTTTTCGATGACGGATTCACTGACACGTTTCTGATTGAGTTCCTGACGAATACGTCGTTCACCATGCCCTTTGTATACATGCTGTCGGATCTGGCTTTTGGCATAACGAAGGTCGTCTAAGTAGTTGTGATCAAGACAGAAGTTAACCGCTTCTTGAATCGCCTCTTCTTCATAACCTTTCATCGCAAGCTTCTGATAAAGCTCATACTCACCATGATCACGCCGACTAAGCAGTTGAATGGCGGCTTCTTTACTGGATAAGGTGGGAGGTTTGCGTTGAAACATAAACACTCAACATTATTCGGTTACGCTAAATACAACAAAGCCCCGCTATTGCAGGGCTTCAAAACTCTGAGCTATGAGTACTTACAGCTCTTCTTGCTCTGGCATTTCACCTAGCTCAGCGTCGTCTGGCTGGATTTCTGCTGGTGTTAGCAACAACTCACGCAATTTCGTATCGATTTGCTGAGCCGCCGCTGGGTTTTCACGTAGGTACTTGCATGCATTTGCTTTACCTTGGCCAATCTTATCGCCATTGTAGCTATACCAAGCGCCCGCTTTTTCAACCAGCTTATTCTTCACACCTAGGTCAATCAGCTCACCTTCACGGTTAAAGCCAGCGCCATACATGATTTGAGTTTCAGCTTGTTTGAACGGTGCCGCGATCTTGTTCTTAACCACTTTAATGCGAGTTTCGTTACCCACCACTTCATCGCCTTCCTTGATAGAGCCTGTGCGGCGGATATCAAGACGAACTGAAGCGTAGAATTTTAGTGCATTACCACCTGTGGTCGTTTCAGGGTTACCAAACATCACACCGATCTTCATGCGGATCTGGTTGATGAAGATACACATACAGTTTGACTGCTTCAGGTTACCTGTCAGCTTACGCATTGCTTGAGAAAGCATACGCGCCTGAAGACCCATGTGGCTATCGCCCATTTCGCCTTCGATTTCCGCTTTCGGTGTCAATGCAGCCACAGAGTCGACAACCATAACGTCAATCGCGCCAGAGCGCGCCAGAGCGTCACAGATTTCTAACGCTTGCTCACCCGTGTCTGGCTGAGAAACCAACAGTGCATCAATATCTACGCCTAGCTTCTTAGCGTAGACAGGATCAAGAGCGTGTTCTGCATCAATAAAGGCACATGTTTTACCTTCACGTTGTGCTGCAGCAATCAGCTCAAGAGTTAACGTCGTCTTACCTGATGACTCAGGGCCATAAACTTCAACGATACGACCCATTGGCAGACCACCAGCACCCAATGCGATATCAAGAGAAAGTGAACCTGTCGAGATGGTTTCAACATCCATAGCGCGGTTATCACCAAGGCGCATAATAGAGCCTTTACCGAATTGCTTTTCAATCTGACCGAGCGCAGCGGCGAGCGCTTTCTGTTTGTTATCGTCCATCACTTTCTCCGATTTGTTCATCAACGCATTGATGATCTTTGAATTCTTCTCTTCTTCCCCAGAATCCTCTGAGGCAATCAATGAAAATCATTATACTGTTGATTCATACAGTGTCTATAGCTGTGTGAATTTTTTTTAGATTTAGATCATATCTCTTTAATTTTATTCACTTTTAAATTATCAGCCAGAATATGTGCTGCGTTGTTCCAACTCTTCGTACAGTACTTTCATCGCCACTTCAACGGCCTGCTGGCGAACCTCAGCTCGATCACCATCAAAGTGATAAGTGGCGACTTTCAGCCAACTGTTTTCATCGGCCCAAGCAAAACAAACCGTTCCTACTGGCTTTTCAGTGCTGCCACCTCCTGGCCCCGCAATACCACTGATTGAAACACCAATATTGGCACTGGAATGTTCAATCGCACCTCGCACCATTTCAATCACCGTCTCTTCGCTGACAGCGCCATGAGAAACAAGCGTCGGCTCTGCTACTCCTAGCATCTCCATTTTCGCTTCATTACTGTATGTAATAAAAGCGCGGTCAAACCAGGCCGAACTGCCTGCAATATCGGTAATTGCGGCTGATACACCACCACCTGTGCAAGACTCTGCTGTGGTAAGGATTAGTTGTTGAGATTGCAACAAAGCTCCCAGTTGTGCGCTTAATTCCATATCTACTTTCCTGCTCAGTCATTGTGTCGATAGCATATAGAAAAACGACGGCTAAGTTAGCCGTCGTTGTCTGAAAGTTAGTTTTCCAAATATTGTTGCAATGCAGATTTCAGTTCTTGCTCTGCCTGCTCAATCACTCGCTGCGCTTTTTCACGTTGTTCTCGACCTTCTTTCACTCTTGAAAGGGTATTACTCAGAGTTTCAATGGTGAGTTGATTGACGGTTTGTAGCGAATCTAAATCCAGAATTCCGCGCTGATAATTCTCTGCGATTTGTTCTTCCAGCACTTTGAGCTTCTGTGCATTTTGCACGTACTGTTTGTTGGTGTAGTCTTTGACCGCGCGTGTGACTTGCAGGGCCTTTTCCTTTTCATAGTTGGAAATAGCGATCAAGAATTGGCGCTTCCACAACGGAAAGGTGTTATGGACGATATCCTGAATATCCTCCATCAACATTTTGTTGCCCTCTTGAGACAAGCGAATCTGCGGCGCGGTTTGGATTGCAGCTAACCGAGTGAGTTCGAGATTGTGTACGCGTTTCTCTAACCTCGCCACAGCCTGCGTCGCATCTCGGTATTGCTGAGCATCCAACGCGTCTTCACTTCGCTCGGACTTGGCAAGTAATTGCGGTAACACTTCATCATTCAGCTGACTTAGTTTATACCGGCCTGCTGCAATATACTGCTCTAATCCATCCAGTAGCTCTAGATTATGTTGATACAGAGTATCGAGCTGGTTAATGTCATGAGCTAATTTCACTTCCTGCCCTTGCAAGCGCTCAGCCAATTTATCCAGCTGATTTTTCACCGAATCAAAGCTAGTTGAGAATTTCTTGAACGAATCAAACATTTCACCAAACAAAGGTAATCGAGACAGCAAGCTACGCTGACCAAGTTGGTCAAAGGCGCTACTGTCCATTGAAGACACCATGGCTTGAAGAATATCGCCAGCTTCGCCGCTATCTCTGACTCTAACCTGATCTAAAACAGAATCAGAAAACGTGGTAATTTTCTCCAGTGCTTCACTACCAAAAGTAATCGTCGCAACACTATCAAATGGGTCAAAACGCTCGGCAATAGCCACCACTTCTGGGGTCGCTTCTACTTTCATCACCTCTGGTTGGGTTGTAACAAGTTCCGTCATAGGAGCTCCTTAATGTTGTGAAGGCTGATGGCAGGGAAATCGCTGCCACAGTTTTTCAAACTGTCTTGAGAAGGATTGCAGGAAGCGTTTGTCATCAGACAAAGTAATGTCTTCCTGATTGTATTTCGAAGCACTGCGTGTCCAATTGAAGCTACCGTTAATCAGACGCTTCTGATCGAAAATCGCAAACTTATGGTGCATATGATAAGGCGTTGTATCGATTTTAACCGCAATTCCTTGCTTGGCTAAGTACTCAACATCACTTCCTTTGTCATACATTTTGTCATTGTCTGTGATGATTCGAACTTCAACCCCGCGCTGATGAGCTTCAAGGATGTGCTTGGTAAGTTCATCATCGGCAATCGTAAACACGCAAATATCGATGGAATCGCGAGCCAGCTTTAGCTGCTCAATGATGCCAGTCGCGCAGGTTCTTCCCGGCGAAAACCAACTGGTTGCTACTTCACTCGACTGGTTCGCTCTGACGTTATCCAGAACTTTGATGATACGTTCAAGCCAACGTAATACGGCTACTGGGTCAGAACCTTCCTCCAGTACTTGCTTAGTGAGCTTAAAGCTCTGATTACGTAAAAACGCTCGGTCCTCTTCTGACATCACGGCCTCTGCCAGCTCAGCCTGAAGATGGCGTCGCTCATGGTCATCGAGACGATAATCTGTCAAAGATTCTTCCAGCCATTTGGCCCATTGATTACGATTCATTTGTACTCTCCTGCCCAAAACGAGCGACATGCTGATTCAGCATGGCTAATTGTTGGACGACTTGACCAGCTCTGTCTTCAGAGTCTCCCATGAGTTGCTGACGTTGATAGCTCTGTTTGATCTCTTGCCATCTGTCCATCTGCTCTGGAGTCATATTGCCTCTCAGTTCAGCCAGTTTCAGTAAGTTCTCTTCAGTGCCATTAGCAAGGGTCTGAGCTTCCCCCTGATAATGGTCTTGCAGTAAGGTATTTAACTCATCATCAGTCATCACCGACGAGATTTTCTCAACCAGTTTATTCATGTTTCGGTATGATCCCTGCAACTTAAACGCAGGTTCCACACGATACTGATCCGCTGTTGCAGCTGACTGGATATACTGTTGATTCACTTTCAGAACCGTTTGCTGAACCTGCGTTAGCTTTTGAATCGTCGAAACAATTTCATTGGCTTCAGTTGCTGAATAAGAATGGCTCATTTCACTCAAAGCGATGCTCTCGCCCTGTGCCATACGGACAAAGCGATACAAGTCATTCAGATCACGCGTCGCCAGCGGTGCTAGCACAGAATTAGATGTCAGCGAGTTTTCAATAAAGCTCAGCTCAAACGCCTGCTTTTGATCGGATAACATGTCACCGAGGTTGTAGATGTCTGCTCGGTTGGCCAACATATCTGGGATACGGAACGCTTCACCGGTTTCGGTATATGGGTTGCCCGCCATCACCACAGCAAACTTCTTCCCTCTCATATCGTATGTTTTGGTTTTACCTTGCCAGGTACCCTCAATTCGACGAGTGCCGTCACACAAAGAAATGAATTTTTGCAGCAACTCGGGATGGGTATGTTGGATATCATCTAGGTACAGAAGGACGTTGTTACCCATCTCAAACGCCAGATTAATTTTCTCTATCTCCCGAGCCGCGTTCTGATCCGGTGCATCTGCAGGGTCCAAAGAAGTCGCCTGATGACCAATCGAAGGACCATTGATCTTCATAAACACTAAGCCCAACTTATGCGCAACGTATTCAATTAGCGTTGTTTTACCGTAGCCGGGAGGTGAAATCAGCAACAACATCCCCATTAAGTCAGTGCGCTTGCTATCCCCAACCGTCCCCATCTGCTTAGCAAAGTTATCACCGATCAATGGCAAATAACTCTCACTGATCAGTTTATTGCGGACAAATGAAGTAAGTGGGCGAGGTTTAAACTCTTCTAAGCGGAACTGCTCTTTAGCCTCAGAGAGTAGCTCTGTTCTGTGCTCCAAATAGGATTCATATTGAGGCACCAGCTGACTTCGGTGTGATTCGCCGCGCTGGATAAAATCATCCAGTACCACAACCAACTCACCGTTACTGAGACGATCATGTTCCCCGAGCAATCCATTGATGGTGCACTGCAAAGAAAAATCGATACTCTCTAGCGCAAGCGCTGATTGGGTGTTGCACAACGCAATCGCAGCGCTTTCGACCACAAATGCCTGGCCGTACTCTTTCTGAGTAGTGTATGCCTTCAACCACTGCTGGTGATCGTTAAGTTGCTCACTGAATGACTGCGCGGAAGGTGACCAACCTAAGCTTCGGCGGAACTGAAGATAATCTTCGCTTAAGGCAAGCGCATCTTGGCTGACCTGAATCGCGCCCTCTTTTTGTGCCAACAGGTGGATCAAGTAACGGGCACTGTCATCGGCCTCTTGGCCTGAAAAGTCTGACGCTAACTGCTGCTGTAAGTTGTTAAAGGCATCAGAAGCATTCAGGTGTTCACGCAATAATTGAGCGTTAACCGCTTTGAGTCTCATCTCATGCACAGAGCTTTCATCGTGCTCCAGCAACCAGAGTAAAGCATTTGCTCTCGCAGTCTGGCTAAAACGTAGCAAGCCTGCTTTTTGATACATAGGTAACAGCTGCGATAAGATTTTTACCGCGTCGCTGTCGTGAATCCCTTTGACATACCCTTCACGATATCGAGGCGCCGCAAAACGCTGGACTAATTCGGCCAAACGATTCTCAGCCAATGCCTGATACAAGGTATTTAAACTTAAATCCGCTTCATTTTGCTCAGCCGAATAAACCATCAGATAAGCCAAATACTCTGCGCGGTAAACAATGTCACTTTCTGATGCAACTTCCAGTCGTGCCACACCTTGCAACTGCAAGAACTCTTCATTCTCAATCGGTTGATAAAAATCCGTACCCGAAATGTGTGTGCAAAGCTCACCTTGTTGTTCGATCAGACTTAAGTCCAACGTCTGTTGATTCACACTAAAGCGGTGTTTACCTAAGCGCAGAACTTTACCACCTTGCTCAAAAATATCCTGATTGTCGCGCAGTGATCGCAGTGACTGATCTTGCAGGGATTTAAGTTTGGCATCCAAGCTGTCCGCTTTAACACTATCTCCCAGCTGGCGAATCGATTCAGACAATTGGTGCAATTTGAGCACCATAGCGTCGGTGGCAAAATAGCTGTTTAACCCTGCCACATCTTCAAACTTAGCCACGCGTTTATCGATGCTGTTCATCGTCACCGTCGCAGCCTGTAACAAGTTCTGTACTCTGCGTTGCTGCGCCGCGATCAACTGCTGCTTGTGGTTATCCAACGTCGATTGAATTTCATCTCTTTTGGCATAAATCTCAGCGAGAAATTGGTCAAAATCGGCAAAACGAGACTCCAGCTTATCAAGTTGGCTAATCAATTTAGCGAGCTGAGCGTCACAATCATCCGGTGATGTTGCTTGTTCCATCGCGCTACTCACAGACTGGCCAAGCAATTTAAACTGGGCACTGAACTCCGCTTGCGCTTCCTCGCTCTGTAGGCCTTTACTTCGGCTACGCAGCTTAGCGGAAACACTGTTGAGCAGCGAAGAGATCTCCGTGGTGAGATCTAGGATCCGTGTCGCCTGAGTTGGATCATCGGTTTCAATGTCCGTGACTTCTTCGGTGACCAATTGCAGATCACTTCTTAACCCATCTAATTGCTGCTGAAGCTTGGCCATGTGAGACGTCTTTTCTGTCTGCTCTAACTCTGCTTCAATTTGTTTAATGTGCTTTTTGAATGGCTGGTAGGCTTTTTCATCCTGCAGCAATGTCAGTAGCTGCTGGTTCAGTGATTCACGTTGCTGCTGAAGTGTCGTCAACATGCCATCAACACTCACCACATCAACGTAATGCTGCTGACGCAGAGCCATTGTCGCGCCCACCTGGCTTTTTACTTCAGCCAACAAACCTAGCAGCACATTCGCTTGTTCTTTAGGCGCAAGCTTTATCTTGCCAACCAGGTCGGTAATCACCACTTTCTGCTGCTCTAGGCTTTGAGAGGCGTGACTTTGCAATTGCTGAACTTTGGCAAACTCATCAATGATTTTATCTGCGGTCGCCATCAGTTCGTTAATGGCGGTTCCGATACCCAGCGCATAGTCGTGACTCAACCAATGGTAATGATCGAGCGTGCCTTGGCACTGCTTGAGCAACATCTCATAGGCCGCTTGTGTCACATCTTCTGTTTGCGCTAACTGGCACACCGAGAGAACGGATGACAGAGCGCGCACCAGTTCCGCATTACCCAGATTAAACAGTGGACTACTGCCATCGGTTTGGGCGTGAATATTGGCGTAATGCTCCGTAGTTGAGAATGGGGTATCCCACACTCGCAAAGGGTGAATAGTGGAAGCTTCCGCATTTTCAGACAGTTGGAATACCAGCAGCCGCCCATCAGGATATAGGCTAAAACCGTGGCTTTCCAATGGCGCGGCAAACTGTTTCTCTATCATGTTGTAGGTGAAGGCAACATAGTAGCCTTGCAACATATTAAAGAAGAAATACAGGATATCTTCGCCATTTGGCGACACGACTTTCTGGAAAAACTGCAAATGCTGCCAAGGCATATCGAATTGTTTATGCTCACCATTCGCTAGCACGTAGCCGTTTGAATATAAAATACCATGCTCTTCCGGCAAGGCTTTCGCGCTGGCGCTCAGCGCATCCGTTCGGACCACGGATTGAGTGAGAGGGTTATAAACAAAATAGCGATCATTGCGCTCACGATTAGGGCGAATCTTCAATGCGATCAACTCACCGATAAACGCATAATGAATGTGTGCATCCGCCACACTTTGGTGATGATCTTCCACTTCCTCGCGGTAAATGCCTTTGCCATCATCGGTATTGTCTTCGATCTTAATCGTTAGATCGCCGCCAATACATTCAACAAACAACTTGTCAGCAATAGAAACATGAGGGTGGTTGCCCATAACGTGATCATCACGTGTTGTGGCGATCCAATCGAAATCGTGTTGAACAGTCTCAGTGAGAGATGCATGCCCCGCAGAGTCCAAATACTCAATGGAGTTGGCATTGATCTGAAAGCGAAACACTTTGCGATCTTCTACCCGCATACCAATTTGAAACGCTATATAAAGAGTGCTTTCCTGGCGTGAAATCTGAGACAAACGGGCATCACGGTAATAAGTAAATAGCTCAGTGAATTCGTGTTGGAAGCGAGCGTCTTGGAGAAAACTGTTGTCTAGCGAGGTGGGCTCAACACGAAAAGTCCCCTCATTTTCATGCAATTGATAGAGGCCAAACACGTCCTGCAACGCAGGAACGGCCTTCATTCCAACGTGCACTTGATAACCAAACAGCAGTTGCTGATTGACCTGGGCCATGTCGATGGGGATACAACGTGCGTCCGTTTGAACATTCGTCTTACCGACCAGTTTGAGTTCCTGACCGCCGAAGACTTGTTGACGCTGCTGATTAAAAGAGTGTGTGAGCGATTTTAATTGTTGGCCTTGTTGAGACAAACGAGATTTTAGTACCTCGTATGCGCCACCTTCACTCACAGCTTTCTGAGTCGAATCTGACATAGTAATACCTGTTTATCCCGCTTCTTCTGAAGCGGGATTCTGTGAGAGAGTCTGTAACGCTACGCTTTGTTTTCTGGTGAGACGTCCAGCGAATTTTGAATTTTCTTCATTAACTCAGCGGCGCCACCATGCGAAT
Organism: Vibrio sp. RE88; assembly: GCF_013113835.1. Lineage (GTDB taxonomy): Bacteria > Pseudomonadota > Gammaproteobacteria > Enterobacterales > Vibrionaceae > Vibrio. Next base: position 28,397 of record NZ_VTYQ01000014.1, read on the forward strand.
TCAACAAGCTAGCCAAAGCAACGTTACTTAGGTCACTGCTCTTTAGATTGGTATTTTCAAGGACGTCTTTGATGTCCTGAGGCAGGCTGCGATTGCCTTCCATGTAGTCAGAAACCAGCGGGTTAAGCACTTTTGACTCTTCAAATTTGCTGTCCATAGCGGCAGCATCCATGATGGTACGGCGAATCTGCTCCACCCCTTCACCACCAAAGAGTTTGATGTCTGCGTCTGACAGTGCCTGAGCGATGGCCTTGGCATTTTCACCAACCACAGATTTCTGCGCGTCAATGCGTGCCATCTCAAGATCTTTCTCTTGTTGCAACTGCATAACCCACTTGTCGTGCTCACGTGTATGCTCATCGTACTGCTGAGCCGCTTCAAAGCGTGCAGATTGTGCTTCCGCCTCAGCAAGACCTTTGGCACGCATTGCCTGAGCTTCCGCTTCACCGGCACTTTGTAGAGTAAACGCCTCCGCTTCACCCGTTTCACGAATGGCCTGCGCTCGTTCGCGATCGACTTCAACCTGAGCCAACCCAGTCGCGCTAATAAGTTCTTTCTCAGCTTGAGCCATTCGCTCTTTCGCAGCGGCTTCTTTGTCTTTAGCAATGAAACCAGCTTCCGCACGTTTCACAGCAACGATCTGATCCGCTTCCGCTTCACGCGACTTCACAGCCAGCTCATTTTCCGCTTCGCGGGTTTTCACTTTCAGCTCAGCTTCGTTTTCAATCAACAGGCGTTCAGCGCGCTCTTTAGCGGCATCTTTTTCTGCACGAGCGGCAACGAGGAGCTCTAATTGCGCCGCTTCTGCTGCTGCTTCAGCTTCCACCATGGTCACGCGCTTCTTACGGTTAACCTGTTCATTCACTCGTAAGTTCTCTGTTTCTTCTTCTTCACGAGCAATCTTACGTTCGATTTCTACGCGCTGAGAACGAGTTTCCGCGACCGATTTCAGAGACTCCTCAACGGTGGTTTCTTTCTGCATTTCTTTTTCAACAACTTCAGTTGCAGTCCGAACTTTTTCAGTTTCCACTGAGCGAGTGAGTTCTTCTTCTTGAATCGCGACCTGACGCTGGTTAGCTATTCGCGTCATTTCCACTTCCATCTGCACACTTTCGCGTTTTTTCGCGACTTCTTCTTCGGTTTCCAACTTCGCGAGTTCAGTAATGCGTTGGTATTCCTCTTTCTTCTCTGCAGACAGGGCTTCTTCTTGTGCTTTGATGATGTCAACTTCACGCTGAGTGCGTGCTACACTTTCCTGCTCTTGCTTATCAAGCTGAAGGCGATTGGCTTCCGCCTCAACATTTTTCTTTTTGATCGTCGTACGCTCATCCTGACGAATAGCGTTGGTTTCTGTGTTTTTTTGTGCCGTAATCGCCGAGATTTTGCGAATACCTTCTACATCAAGAATGTTGTTCGGGTTATGGGCATCGAGCGCAGTTTGGTCAATCTTGTCGATAACAACGTCGTAGATCTTAAAACCGTCCATCTCACTGCCAATTACTTGAACAACAGCATCACGGAATGCGCGGCGGTTGGTCAGCAATTCTTCAAATTCAAACTGCTTCACTGCCGTTTTGAGAGCTTCAGAGAATTTCGGCTGGAAGTGCTCTTTCAGACGCTCTAAGTTTGACGCCTCATGAGCGGTAAATAGCTTTGCAACACGAACTATGTCTTCTTCTTCGTGGTTTACACCGATGTAGAAATCGACTTTGAGATCCGCTCGAATGTTGTCGCGACAGTGCAACCCTTCGTACTCTTCCCCTTCCTGATCTTTGCGACCGCTACGAGTAACCGAGATCTTCTTACGAGTGATGTCCATGTATTCAAACTGGTTGATCACAGGCCAGACAAATGTCCCCGTCAATGACGCGCGAGTACGTTCTAAGCCATTGACAATCAAGGCATCCCCTTCTCCTCTAACCTTCTTGTATCGTGAAGTAAGAAAGATCAAAATCAGCAGTGCAACACCAACACCCACTGCTATAAAAATCACACTTGGGGAAATTTCCATTAACCAACTCCTGTTGTAAAATTTTTGATTATTTTTTTGCTATTACGTAGCGACGAGATTCGGCCTCTCTGGCCACAATGATCACCTCATCACCGTATTCAATATCAATATCTTGCTCGGTCACTGCATCGAGTAAGTATTCGTTGCCATTCTGTACAACCATGACTTCGCCAATCTCAGAAGTGACTTTGCTGCTATGCACCCTTGCAGCCAAGCCCACATACTCAACCTGAGCAAAGGCTTTTTTCTTATCAAACAGCGGACTTAAGGGGTTCAAGAGCCAAGCTGCAATCATTAAAGCGAAATACGCAGTGAAAGGGACAGAGATGAGATTTGCTGCAATGAGAAGCCCGTCGTTCCACCAGCTTTGGGTCCATTGTGAGGTGTAAAAAGACAAAACCGTCGCAACAAAAAAACTACTACACAGCGCCACCATAAGCGGCACTTTGGACAGCACTGGTGGTAACAAAAGCCCTGAGCCAGGAAGGTTATCGAAATCAAACAGATCAAGCTCTGCCGTGGCACTTTCAACAACGTTGAACACCAGATCAATCAACATCACCACTAAAAACAGCAAAAAGGGCACAAAAAAGATACTGGTGGGAAAAGCCATCAGCTCAGATAGGAAGTCATTCAAAGTCATAGACGTTACTTAGTTTTCAAAGCATCAGGTCGATGCAGAATTTATTTATATAAATACTTATAAATAATTTAGAGACACATTCAGAATACTTAACCAACAGAGTGAATAAAAACTATTTGCATCATTATATGACTAACTTCATAAAAACCATTTAAATCATAAACTTTTCATACAATCACTTTTCACTGTTCGCTTCAGCTAAGCCAATTTGAAGAAGCGACTCACTGCTAACACTTACTCTATAAAATGAGCGAATCTCTTTCCGCTGGCAGAGGATTCACGTATCCTAAGCCGCAATAAAATCAGACGAAGAAGTTACCCGTGAAAGCTGAACAAAAACACACTCCCATGATGCAGCAGTACCTCAAATTGAAGGCTGAAAATCCGGATATATTGCTGTTCTATCGAATGGGAGATTTCTATGAGCTTTTTTATGACGATGCCAAGCGTGCATCTCAGTTACTTGATATCTCGCTGACCAAACGTGGAGCCTCCGCTGGAGAACCCATTCCTATGGCTGGTGTTCCGTTTCATGCGGTAGAAGGGTATCTGGCTAAGCTCGTTCAGCTCGGTGAATCAGTGGCTATCTGTGAGCAGATTGGCGACCCAGCCACCAGTAAAGGACCGGTGGAACGCCAAGTCGTTCGTATTGTGACGCCGGGTACAGTCACTGACGAAGCACTGCTCTCGGAACGGATTGATAACCTCATCGCGGCGATTTATCACCACGATGGTAAATTTGGTTACGCCACACTGGATGTGACCTCTGGCCGCTTCCAACTGATGGAACCGGAAACCGAAGAAGCGATGGCGGCAGAACTGCAACGTACCGCCCCTCGTGAACTGCTCTTTCCAGAAGACTTCGAACCAGTAGAATTGATGGCTGCACGTAACGGTAATCGTCGTCGCCCGGTGTGGGAGTTCGAACTGGATACCGCTAAACAGCAGTTAAACCAGCAGTTTGGTACTCGTGATTTGGTTGGTTTCGGCGTGGAACAGGAACATCTAGGGCTATGCGCCGCTGGCTGTCTGATCCAGTACGTGAAAGACACACAGCGTACCGCTCTGCCTCATATCCGCTCCCTAACTTATGATCGTCAGGATCATTCCGTCATTCTCGACGCGGCCACTCGTCGCAATCTGGAGATCACTCAGAACTTAGCGGGCGGGACTGACAATACACTCGCCGAGGTCATTGATCATACTGCGACGCCTATGGGTAGCCGAATGTTGAAACGTTGGCTTCATCAGCCAATGCGTGACATCAGTACGCTCAACCATCGCCTAGACGCGATCAGTGAACTGAAAGAACTGACTCTGTTTACTGACTTACACCCAACTCTCAAACAAATTGGCGACATCGAGCGTATCTTGGCGCGTCTTGCTTTGCGCAGCGCCCGCCCTCGTGACATGGCGCGCTTACGCCATGCTATGCAGCAATTGCCTGAATTGGCAGAGACAATGGGCACACTTGCTCACCCTTACCTCACCAAGCTAGGGCAATATGCGGCGCCACAAGAAGCCGTTTGTGAGCTGCTTGAACGTGCCATTAAAGAGAACCCACCGGTGGTGATCCGAGACGGTGGCGTGATTGCTGAAGGGTACAATGCCGAGCTCGACGAATGGCGAAAACTCGCCGATGGTGCGACTGAGTATCTGGAAAAAATGGAACAGGATGAACGTGAACGCCATGGCATCGATACGCTCAAAGTCGGCTACAACAATGTTCACGGATTCTTCATCCAAGTCAGCCGCGGACAAAGCCACCTAGTACCTCCGCACTATGTGCGCCGTCAAACGTTGAAAAATGCAGAGCGCTACATCATTCCTGAGCTGAAAGAGCACGAAGATAAGGTTCTTAATTCCAAATCTAAGGCACTGGCGCTTGAGAAACAGTTATGGGAAGAACTATTTGATCTTTTAATGCCTCACTTAGAAAAGCTGCAGAATTTGGCCTCCGCTATTTCCCAAATAGATGTGCTGCAAAACCTTGCAGAGCGGGCGGACAGCTTAGATTACTGCAGACCTGTGATGAGTCAAGAGCCTGGTATTCACATCCAGTCAGGGCGCCACCCTGTCGTTGAGCAAGTGATGGATGAACCTTTTATTGCCAATCCGATAGAGCTCAATCCACAGCGTAAGATGCTGATCATCACCGGCCCGAACATGGGCGGTAAATCAACCTACATGCGCCAGACTGCCCTGATTGCGCTAATGGCCCATATCGGTTCTTACGTACCGGCTGAATCGGCTCAAATTGGTTCGATCGATCGCATCTTTACCCGTATTGGGGCATCCGATGATCTTGCCTCTGGCCGTTCTACTTTCATGGTAGAGATGACTGAAACGGCTAACATCCTCCACAATGCGACGACCAATAGTCTAGTACTGATGGATGAAATCGGTCGAGGCACCAGTACTTACGATGGTCTTTCTCTCGCTTGGGCGAGTGCCGAATGGTTGGCAAAAGAGCTTGGTTCAATGACCTTGTTTGCCACCCACTACTTTGAGCTGACCGAGCTGCCAAACCAGATTCCTCATTTAGCGAACGTCCACCTAGATGCGGTGGAACATGGCGATACCATAGCCTTCATGCACGCCGTTCAAGAAGGTGCAGCGAGCAAATCGTACGGCCTTGCTGTGGCAGGGCTGGCTGGTGTGCCAAAGAGTGTCATTAAAAATGCCCGAGCAAAACTGACTCAGCTTGAGCAACTCAGTCAAGGAGAAAGCAGCTGCGTCACCAGCAGTGCGGTCGATATTGCTAATCAACTGAGCCTGATTCCAGAGCCAAGCGAAGTGGAAGAAGCTCTTTCTGGCATCGACCCTGATGATTTAACGCCACGTCAGGCACTGGAAGAGTTGTACCGATTGAAAAAGTTGCTGTGATAAACAGTAAAACGGCTGCCGATGGCAGCCGTTTTTATTTCAGAAGTCGTGTTTAGAGCTTTCTTCGCAAGAGAGCTAGCGCCACTGTCAGGAAGACAATACTTGGCATCACAGCACCAAAAACTGGTGGGATACTGTAAACCAGACTGAGTGGACCAAAGAACTCACTAGAGATATAGAAGGTAAAACCCGCCACTACACCAGATAGGATACGTGCCCCCATGGTAACACTACGTAGCGGTCCAAAGATAAACGACAGCGCCATCAACATCATAACGGCAATGGAAAACGGTTGAGTCACTTTGCGCCACAGAGCCAGCTCATAACGCGAAGCATCCTGCTCTGAAGCTTTCAAATACGTCACGTAATCATAAAGACCACTGAGTGATAACTCTTCGGGTTTCACTGTCACGACAGCGAGCTTGTCAGGCGCTAAAGAGGTCGTCCAACGATACTCAGGCAAACTGGTTTTGGTGATTTCCACTTCATCCGCCATTTCAGTCAACTGCACATCTTTCATCACCCAAGTGTTGTCAGATAAGTAATCCACTTCGGCTGCATGCACCACACTTTCCAACTGTTTGTCGTCGTTGTAGCGCCACATGCTCAAACCGTATAGCTTATCGTCTTCAACTTTACCGATAAAGATAAAATCGTTGGCATCCCGGGCCCACACTCCAGTCCGCACTGACATAATGGCACCACCAGATGTGGTAAACGCACGCAGATCGCGCGCCATTTTCTGTGCCTGAGGTGCGCCCCATTGACCAAGCAAAGTCACAAGAACCATCAGAGGCACTGCCGTTTTCAAGACCGACAGGCCGATATCCAGCTTGGAATAGCCAGCAGCCTGCATCACCACCAACTCGGAACTTGACGCCAGCATACCTAGTCCAATCAAAGCACCTAGCAAAGCCGCCATTGGGAAGAACATTTCGATATCACGCGGAATACTTAGTAACACGTAAAACAAGGCTTGCAGCAAGTCATAACTGCCCTGCCCCACTTTACGTAGCTGTTCAACGTATTTGATGATGGCAGACAGGCCAACAAAGGTCGCCAATACGAGCGACGTCGTGGCGATAATGGTTCTGCCAATATAAAGATCGAGAATTTTAAACACGGCTTATGCTGCCTTCTTTCTTTGTCTTAGTTTGTCTTTAAAGCGTCGCATTGGAATACTGTCCATCGAATTGATCCCTATTGCGGTCAGCAGCAAGGCCGCGTTAATCGGCCACATACCGATAAACGATGGGATAGAACCATCTTCTAGCGCCGACTTAGTGGCACTGATCGAAAGGAAGTACGCCAAATAGATGAGAATCGCTGGGCCCATTTTAGCGAAGCGTCCCTGACGCGGGTTAACCGCTGACAACGGGACGACCAGCATAGTCAGAAGCGGAATACAGACAACCAGAGAGATGCGCCATTGCAATTCGGCCTGAGCGCGCGGATCTGGGTTAGACACCAACTGCATCGTCGGGATAGCTTCCCAGTCACGCCCTTTCGGCTTCACATCTCGCTGGCCAATCAAGCCTTCATACTGGTCAAAGTCGGTCACCATGTAATCAACGCGCGTTGGTACACCTTCATAACGTGTACCGTCGTACATGCGAATAACCTGACGTCCATCACTCAGTTCTTTCACCTCACCAGATTGCGAGAAGGACACACTTGGCAGAATTGAATCACGTGGGCGCATCTGAGCCACAAACACATGTTTGAGCTGCTTGCCTTCAATATCATCGATAAAGACCACAGAAGATCCGTCCGGCGTGCCTTGGAACTGACCTTTCTGCAATAGGTCAACACTGTTCTCCGCTTCGACTTCTTCCTGAAGTTGAATCAGCTTTTCCTGACTCATCGGAGAAAATACAAACGCATTGGCTGCAGCAATCACACCAGTAATCACCGCAAGATAGAGTGCGGCGCGAATAAGAAACTTATTTCCTATTCCAGTCGCATTCATAACGGTTATTTCACTTTCTGCATACAGTCGGCCAAAAGTGAGCAAAATACCGAGAAAAAGACTCAATGGCAGCATTAACAGCCCCATTGACGGCATACTCAAACTCACATAGTGCATAACCAGACCGGCGGGAATATCCCCGTCCGAAGCATCCGCTAAAACTTTGATCAATTTTTGGCTTAAAAACACTAAAAACAGGATAAAAAATATCGCTAACTGGCTCTTGAGTGTCTCGCGGATCAAATATCTAACAATAATCACGCTGAAATTACCTATACAAAACTTGTTTTTTTAATTGAATCACTATAATTTCCCGTTGAACCTTTTATTTTTAAATTTTTTGGCTAACTGTTAACGCGCTTATTTAAAAGTAGTTCCGATTAAGGAATCAACAAGTAAGACGCCATTATCTAACATTTAGTTCTATTTGTCTTCAGGATGTAGGAGTACGCATGGAGTTCAGTGTAAAGAGTGGTAGCCCGGAAAAGCAACGTAGTGCATGTATCGTTGTGGGTGTATTCGAACCACGTCGCCTTTCTCCAGTTGCTGAACAGCTCGATAAAATCAGCGACGGCTATATCAGTTCACTACTTCGCCGTGGTGATCTGGAAGGTAAACCAGGGCAGATGCTACTGCTGCATCAAGTACCAGGTGTTTTGTCTGAGCGCGTTTTGCTTGTCGGTTGTGGCAAGGAACGTGAGCTAGGCGAACGTCAGTACAAAGAAATTATTCAGAAAACCATCAATACCTTGAACGAGACAGGTTCAATGGAAGCGGTATGCTTCCTAACAGAGCTGCACGTGAAAGGTCGTGACACATACTGGAAAGTGCGTCAGGCAGTCGAAGCAACCAAAGATGGCTTGTACACTTTCGATCAGTTTAAGAGCGTTAAGCCGGAAACGCGTCGCCCGCTACGTAAGCTGGTATTTAACGTACCAACACGTCGTGAGCTAAACCTAGGTGAAAAAGCAATCACACACGGTCTGGCGATCTCTTCTGGTGTTAAAGCATCGAAAGATCTTGGCAACATGCCGCCAAACATCGCCAACCCTGCTTACCTTGCTTCTCAGGCGCGTCGTCTGGCTGATGACTACGACACCATCACAACCAAGATTATTGGTGAGCAAGAGATGGAAAAACTAGGGATGACTTCATACCTAGCGGTAGGCCGCGGCTCTAAGAATGAATCTATGATGTCTATCATGGAGTACAAGGGCAACCCAGATCTAGAAGCGAAGCCAATCGTGCTGGTTGGTAAAGGTCTGACTTTTGATTCAGGCGGCATCTCACTTAAGCCGGGTGAAGGCATGGATGAGATGAAGTACGACATGTGTGGTGCGGCATCTGTTTTCGGTACCATGAAGTCTCTGGCGAAACTGAACCTACCAATCAACGTCATTGGTGTTCTTGCTGGCTGTGAAAACATGCCGGGCAGTAATGCTTACCGTCCAGGTGACATTCTGACAACAATGTCAGGTCAAACTGTTGAGGTACTGAATACCGACGCTGAAGGCCGTTTGGTTCTTTGTGATGCGCTGACTTACGTTGAGCGCTTCGAACCAGATTGTGTGGTAGACGTAGCAACGCTAACAGGTGCTTGTGTGATTGCACTGGGTCACCACATTAGCGGTGTTATCTCTAACCACAACCCACTGTCTCATGAACTGGTTAATGCTTCTGAGCAAGCCAGTGACCGCGCATGGCGTCTACCAATGGCAGACGAATACTATGAGCAACTGAAGAGCCCGTTTGCTGACATGGCAAACATCGGTGGTCGCCCTGGCGGTACGATTACAGCGGGTTGCTTCCTGTCTAAGTTTGCTAAGAAATACAACTGGGCACACGTCGACATCGCAGGTACTGCGTGGAAGTCTGGCGCAGCAAAAGGCTCAACAGGCCGTCCGGTCTCAATGCTTGTCCAGTTCTTACTGAACCGCAGTGGCCAAGAGACAGAAGAGTAATTTCTGAACAAATTCTAAAGGGCCGAAAGGCCCTTTTTTATTCGGAATGATTATGCCAAACGCGACGTTTTACATCATTAAGCCCGATTCACCGCAAGCCAACCGACAAGGCTTTGAACAATATGTTTTGTTTCTGGCTGGTCACTTTGCCAAACAAGGCGCTAAGGTGTATCTCCATTGCCATGATAAGCAGCATGCTGAGCAGTTAGCGGAATGTTTCTGGCAAGTGGATGCTGAGCAATATCTGGCTCATAACCTCACTGGTGAAGGGCCTAAATATGGCACAGGCATTGAAATCGGATACCAAGGCATTAAGCCCTCATGGAACCGTCAACTGGTAATAAATTTGGCGGAAAATGAGACAACCTTTGCGAACAAGTTTGCAGAGGTGGTAGACTTCGTCCCTTGCGAAGAAAAAGCCAAGCAACTGGCGCGAGAACGATATAAAATCTATCGCCAAGCGGGTTATCAGCTACAAACGATCGACATCGCACACAACTAATGGTCAATCCTTATAGCTAAGCTCTCCTTCTAGAGAGTTCACTTATAAAGATTGACTTAGAATTAAACCAGACCTATCTGCAGAATATCTATAGCTATGGAAAAGACATACAACCCAACTTCAATTGAACAAGCTTTATACCAAGCTTGGGAAGAGAAAGGCTACTTTAAGCCACACGGTGACACGACGAAAGAATCATACAGCATCATGATCCCGCCACCGAACGTCACTGGTAGCCTACACATGGGCCACGCGTTCCAAGATACAATCATGGATACTCTGATCCGTGCTGAACGTATGAAGGGCAAAAACACCCTTTGGCAGGTAGGTACTGACCACGCTGGTATCGCTACTCAGATGGTTGTTGAGCGTAAAATCGCAGCAGAAGAAGGCAAAACCAAACATGACTACGGTCGTGATGCCTTCATCGACAAGATCTGGGATTGGAAGAACGAATCGGGTGGCACAATCACTAAGCAGCTTCGTCGCCTAGGTGCATCGGTAGATTGGGACCGCGAGCGTTTCACAATGGATGATGGACTATCTAACGCGGTTCAAGAAGTCTTCGTTCGCCTGTATGAAGAAGACCTGATCTACCGTGGTAAGCGTCTAGTAAACTGGGATCCGAAACTGCACACTGCAATTTCTGATCTTGAAGTTGAAAACAAAGATAAAAAAGGCCACATGTGGCACTTCCGCTACCCGCTAGCGGATGGCGTGAAGACAGCAGAAGGTAAAGACTACATTGTTGTTGCGACGACTCGTCCTGAAACCATGCTTGGTGATACGGGTGTTGCTGTAAACCCTGAAGATCCACGTTACAAAGATCTGATCGGCAAAGAAATTCTTCTTCCTGTCGTTGAGCGTCGTATCCCTATTGTGGGTGACGAGCACGCTAATATGGAGAAAGGTACTGGTTGTGTGAAGATCACTCCTGCGCACGATTTCAATGACTACGAAGTGGGTAAGCGCCACCAGCTACCAATGATCAACATCCTAACTTTCAACGCAGACATCCGTGACGCGGCTGAAGTCTTCACCACTAACGGTGAAGCAAGTGATGTGTACTCAACTGAGCTACCAGCGAAATACCACGGCATGGAGCGCTTTGCTGCGCGTAAAGCGATCGTTGCAGAATTTGAAGAGCTAGGCCTTCTAGACGAAATCAAAGATCACGACCTGACTGTTCCTTACGGCGACCGTGGCGGTGTGGTTATCGAACCAATGCTAACTGACCAATGGTACGTACGTGCAGCACCTCTTGCAGAGCCTGCTGTTAAAGCGGTTGAAGATGGCGAAATCCAGTTCGTTCCTAAACAGTACGAAAACATGTACTTCTCTTGGATGCGTGACATTCAAGACTGGTGTATCTCTCGTCAGCTTTGGTGGGGTCACCGTATCCCGGCTTGGTACGACAACGACGGCAACGTTTATGTAGGTCGTACTGAAGAAGAAGTACGTGCAAACAACAACCTTGCACCTGTCGTAGTTCTTCGCCAAGACGACGACGTACTCGATACCTGGTTCTCTTCTGCGCTATGGACTTTCGGTACTCAAGGCTGGCCTGAGCAAACTGAAGACCTGAAGACATTCCACCCTTCAGACGTACTAGTAACGGGCTTCGACATCATCTTCTTCTGGGTTGCGCGTATGATCATGATGACCATGCACTTCAACAAAGATGAAAACGGTAAGTCACAAGTACCATTTAAGACAGTTTACGTAACGGGCCTAATCCGTGACGAAAACGGCGACAAGATGTCTAAGTCTAAGGGTAACGTACTTGACCCTATCGACATGATCGATGGTATCGACCTTGAATCCCTAGTAGAGAAACGTTGTGGCAACATGATGCAGCCTCAGCTAGCGAAGAAGATCGAGAAGAACACGCGTAAGACATTCGAGAATGGTATCGAACCATACGGTACTGACGCACTGCGTTTCACACTGGCTGCTATGGCTTCTACTGGCCGTGACATCAACTGGGATATGAAGCGTCTTGAAGGTTACCGTAACTTCTGTAACAAGCTATGGAACGCAAGCCGTTACGTACTGATGAATACAGAAGAGCACGATTGTGGTATGTCACTGTCTGCTGAAGAACGCGCGAACCTAGAGTTCTCTCTAGCGGACAAATGGATTGAATCTCAGTTTGAGCTGGCTGCGAAAGAGTTTAACGCTCACCTAGACAACTTCCGTCTAGACATGGCAGCAAACACGCTTTACGAATTCATCTGGAACCAATTCTGTGACTGGTACCTAGAGCTGACTAAGCCAGTTCTTTGGAAAGGCACTGAAGCTCAGCAAGTTGCGACTCGCCACATGCTGATCACGGTACTTGAGAAAACGCTTCGTCTAGCTCATCCAGTGCTTCCTTACATCACTGAATCTATCTGGCAGAGCGTGAAGCCTCTAGTAGACGGTGTTGAGGGCGACACTATCATGACTCAAGCGCTGCCTCAGTTTAACCAAGAGAACTTCAATGCAGAAATCGTAGAAGATATCGAATGGGTTAAGACCTTCATCACCGCGATCCGTAACCTACGTGCCGAGTACGATATTGCACCAAGCAAAGGTCTATCGGTAATGGTTAAGGTTGCTGATGAGAAAGATGCTGCGCGTATCGAAGCAAACAAGACAGTACTCAGCTCACTGGCTAAACTAGATGAAATCAAAGTACTGGCTGAAGGTGAAGAGACCCCAGCTTGTGCAACTAAACTGGTTGAGAAATCTGAGCTGATGATCCCAATGGCGGGTCTGATCGACAAAGATGCAGAGCTTGCTCGTCTTGATGGCGAAATCAAGAAAACGCACGGCGAAATCAAACGTATCGAAGGTAAACTAGGTAACGAAGGTTTCGTTGCTAAAGCGCCTGAAGCGGTTGTTGCGAAAGAACGTGAAAAGCTAGAAGGTTACCAAGAAACCTTAATCAAGCTTGAAGAGCAGAAGACAACCATCGCGGCACTGTAAACCAGTACCATAGATAGAGAAAAGGCAGCGAATTCGCTGCCTTTTTTATCTCTGTGATTCGTTATTCGCGCGCGGCCTGAATGCGCAGCTCAAAATCAGGGTGACTGCTCATCCATTCTGGCATTTCCAACATTTCTTGTTGTCTGAACAACTCAAACATCTCTGCCATCGCTTCACTACTGCCGTATATATCCACCATTGCTTGTCGAGCGTAAGCGTCAGCTTCCAGTTCAGCGTCACGAGAGTGACCATTGGAAAGGAAGAAAACCCCTAGCCCAGCCAAGTTATCCACCACTCCCGAGCTTTCACCGGTTAACACTGCAACCCCAACTGAAAGTAAACTCGAATGGACTAACCTTTTGATCATATGGCGATGATGAACATGACCTAGCTCGTGAAGGATAATGCTATCGAGTTGTTGTTCATTCTCAGCCAGAGTAACCAAGTCGTCGAGTAATACGATTTTCCCACCCGGCAATGCAAATGCATTGGCGCCAAGCTCTGAGGAGCGAAACACCACCTCAATGGGATAAGGTAACGCTTCCAACTGTGTGACATGCAGAGCCACACGTTGGCTGATCGCTTGCTGCTCTTGCGGGCTCAACTCGCTCTCTTGCCAGCTGTTATCAAAGCTTTCGAGCACTTTATCGCCCAGCGCCACAGCAACGTAATCAGGGATAGCATTAGCGACCTTCTCACTGGTCCATGGCAAGACATAAAAGTAACTGCCTAATACCACTCCGATACACACTACCGCTGACAACAACCAGGCTAACCAGTTGGCTTCCATCTTATCAATGGTACTGCTTCTGCGATTTTGCTCCAGCCAGTGGCTTACTTCTGCCGTTCTTTCAACCACAAATACCCAGCCATCGGGGAACTTAAAACGCACGGGCAGATTACCAACAGGGACACTGATATCGGCGTATTGCTGATCACAACTGATGATTTTCCCGTCAACACGTAAACTTAATGCATTGGCTTGAGTGACATCCAACTTGGCAGGATGACGCTCCGAGCTGCGTGGCGGAAACGCCACCCCGTCAAATAGCATTAGCTAATTCCGATACCTAGATCAAAGGCCTGCGCCACTTCATCCGATACTGCAGATTTGACATTTGAATCTTGGTCTGTCGCCTTCAGCACACTCATATCGCCAAACACCACGGTGTTATCAGCAACATAGCGGGACGTTCTTACCATAACCCAAGGTCTAGCAATACTTAGCGTCACCACCTGTAGTAAGAAGTTAGAGACAACCAACCAAGTGTACCCTCTCGCAGTCAGTGATGACTTAAAGGTGTATCGCTCGTCTGACTCTTGCTCCAACTTCGCTTGTAGCTGATCAAAGATGTAATTACGTAATCGTGTTGTGGTGTACGCTGTCAGGCCGATAGTCAGAGTGATGATCGCTAGGTAGGCTACAATAAACACCGTAACCTGAGATACACCCATCAACGAGCTGAAGTCTCCATTCTGAAGCGCGGTAAAATCGAAACCGCTGAATACTGTCAGAGACATTGCAATCATGAGAACAATCGACGCAACAATACCCAAGCCTATCGCTTTTAGATAGGTTTTGAGGAAGAAGCCCGTTTCCAGTTCAGCACTGAACTTCCAATCTCCGTATCGATAGCCATTAGAAAAATACTTATGCGCGCCAGCCACAACCCATGCATACAACACAGCCATGAACACAAAAGACGCAATACCTAATACCGTTGCGGCTACTCCAGACACACTGGCGACAGCCACGACCACACCAATATAAATAGCCATCGCTAGCAAAGCGCCTAAACCTCGGCCCATAAGTGCCATATAGGCGTCTTTCAATGAAGAGTCAAAAGAGAAATGAACATTGCGGTAACTCGTCATTGCAGCATCAAAGCGGGCATTGCTCCATAACAACCAAGGTAAAGCAATGTAGAAAACCAGTAATAGAGCGGCACTCACTGCTGGGAAAAAGCCGTTCGCCACGGCCCAAACCAATAGCACCGCTACAGCGACTAAACGTCCTTTGAGGATTTGCATCGGCTCAGCATGGTACTCAAAGTTATCATTATCGATATAGGTATTACCGTAGAAATAACGTTTGGTTCTGACCTTTGCCCAAGCTGAATAGATACCAAAAGTGATGATGGTCAGCAGAACATTGACTATCCAAATGCCAAAGAATTCGCCTCCCTTTCCCTTAAACTCAACGGGATTTGTTATATGTTTTTGTTCCATTTATTACATTTCCTGACGTAGTTGACTAAAACACAAGGCAAATAATTTCTTACATTTCATTCCCAGCGTCTATGTCTTAATAACAAGAAAATGCAACCAGTTGATGTACATCACAAATAATATGGAGTATTAACACAATAATTTTACATATAGTGGACGTTAAAAACATTTGCCCGTGAAATATCAAACGCTTATTGCTTGATTTTGACCTTGTTTCCGTACGTTTTTGACCGTTAGTGATCCAATCGAGCGTGTCTCTTCTAGAATTACTTAAGAGGACACCAAATAAGGAACCCTGATGTTGAAGAAATCCTTGTTAGTTATTCCCTTGCTTCATTGCTTGTTTACCTTGTCAGCCTACGCTGAGAACACACACCAAACTGTCAAGATCACAGCCGGAGGTTGGCCACCGTTTATCGGTCAGAACCTTGAGGGCTATGGTGTCGTCGCACAAACCATCAAACAGGTTTTTGCATTGCAAGGTTATGAGGTGGCTTTCACTTTCTATCCTTGGGCCAGAGCTTATGAGAAAGCTCAAAGTGGCGAATATGATGCCACTGCGGTGTGGATGTTTGATGAAGAGCGGACGCAGCATTTCTATTACAGTGAGCCAGTGTCACAAGAGCAATTTGTCTTCTTTCACCACAAAGACTTAGCGTTTGATTGGTCTGATATAGATGACCTCAAAGGCTATAAGATGGGTGGAGGGCTAGGTTACAGCTATGGGGAAGATTTGGATGCCTTAATCGATGCCAAAGAGGTCAGCATAAGCCGGGTCAACAGCCCCAGTCAGAACCTGCTGCGCCTTAACCACAAACGCATCCAAGTCTATCCGGAAGAACGCCAAATCGGCATGTATCATCTCAGCCAGCAACCAGAAGAGATTCAGAATAATATTACCTATCACCCGAAACCCTTTCTCAATAACGACGGTTTCGTGATGTTCTCGAAACAAAGCCCAAGAGGAAAAGAACTGTTAGAGATCTTTAACCAAGGGCTTATTAAGTGGCACCAACAGCAATCTAAAGGCCACTAAACGACACGGTTTTGTTCCCGCCCTTGATGAAAGGCAGTAATGTTATCCATCAGGATGTTCGCTAAATTCTGAATCGATGAGTCACTGCCCCACGCAACGTGTGGAGTCAGGAGCAAATTAGGCAAACTCATGTTAGCGAGCAGCGGATTGCTGTCGTCCGCTGGCTCTTGGCTAAATACATCGACACCAGCACCAGCAATCGTGCCTCGTTTTAAGGCCTCAACCAGAGCCGATTCATCAACCAACCCACCTCGACCAGTATTGATCAGCACACTACCCGGCTTCATTTGAGCCAACTCATGACGCCCAATCAAATGATGAGTCCGTTCATTCAACGGACAATGTAGCGTCAAGACATCAGCCATCATCAACGCCTGCTCAAATGGCAGGTAACCTTTTCGGCAATGATTCGCGCCTTTGTGTTCGGCATAAATGACCTGCATACCAATCGCCTTCGCCAGCGCGGCAGTAGCCTGACCTAAAGCTCCTGAACCAACAACGCCCAACGTCGAGCCTGCTACGTCACCAATTGGATGAGTAAAGAAGCAAAACTGTTTATTGCGCTGCCATTCCCCTTTGGCAATATCATTGTGGTAACCCATCAAATTGCGCTTAAGCGCGAATATCATCCCAATCACGTGTTCAGGCACCGATTGAGTGGCATAGCCCTGCACGTTCGTGACAGCGATGCTGTGCTCGCGGCAGTAATCAATGTCGATATTGTTGAAGCCAGTAGCCGAGACAGCGATCAGTTTGAGATCCGGTAGTTGGCGCAACACCGCCGCATCTAATACGACTTTATTCGTGATCACGATTTGAGCGTTTTTCAGCCGTTCTACCACCAACTCAGGGCTGGTGAAATCATATTCAATCCATTGGTGATCAAAAGGAAGGTGAGGTAATTCGATATGAGTTGGGATCGTCGCACGATCCAAGAACACAACATTAGGCAGCGACATGGTTTCTCCTTTCGCTGCCTAGAGTGAAATCATGGACGCGGCAGCGTTTTATAGTCCGGCAATTCTCGCACAGGATCGAAATAGTTAAAGATCAACGCCTCCGCTTCAGGATAGAAATCACAAGGAACAAAAATACTGCGTAGACGTTCATCTTGAGGATGGTAAAAACTCAATTCAGCCGCATGCAGTTCAAGACGGTTGGAGAATTCAAAGGCTTCTCCCTGTGAATAGAACTCATCTCCGACAATCGGATGTCCTAAAGCCTGCATATGCACACGCAGCTGATGTGAACGCCCAGTTATAGGCAGTAACCTGACGATGGTGGTCTGCTCTTCCCGCTTCGCCACCTCAAATAAGGTTTTTGATGGCTTACCCTGTTCAAAACAGACTTTCTGCTTCGGCCGATTTGGCCAATCACAAATCAGTGGAAGATCCACTTCTCCCTCTTGTTGTTCAACGTGTCCCCATACACGAGCATAGTAGACCTTATGCGTGAGGCGAAACTGAAACTGCTTTTTTAACGCCGATTCTGTGGGTTTGTTCTTGGCAAACAGCATCAAACCTGAAGTTGACATGTCAAGACGATGAACCGGTTGGATGTCAGGATAGATGTCTTTCAAGCGGCTCCACATGCTGTCGTAATGCTCTTCAGCCCTGCCCGGCACAGACAAAAGACCCGATGGCTTATTCACCACAAGGATGCCTTCGTCTTCAAATACTCGTTCAATCCATGGCTCGGTGGGTGGGTGGTATTGCTGCATAGCCATAAAACATCTCAATCAGATTTATAACTCAGCCAGTATATCAGAGTCATGCCTGTGACGGCGTTTCCACATCCTAGTATGTTTTAGCTTTTTTCATGTAAATTATATTTAACGCCTTGATTGCATATGATATTCATACCCGCCATTGACAAAGCACAATCACTAACGACAAAAACATCAAGGAACACAAATGGAAACGATCTCCGCTTCAGAGAGCCAACCCAAATACTCTCTGTCACAACTCGTCCGTTCGCTAGGCCCAGGGATCATGATGGCCGCCGCCGCGGTAGGAGGATCACATCTGGTCGCTTCAACAAAAGCCGGGGCGATTTACGGTTGGCAGCTAGCCGCACTCATTTTGTTAGTTAACTTTTTTAAGTACCCATTTTTCCGTGCCAGTATTCAATACACCATGGGCACCGGAGAAAGCTTGGTCGAAGGTTATGCCAAGCTTGGCCGACCTTACCTATGGCTGTTTGTCGCACTGAGCGTTATTTCCGGCATCGTCAATACAGCCGCCTTACTGCTCTTCAGTGCTAGCTTGCTGGGTTACTTCATTCCCTTCGACCTCTCGACCACAAGCTTGTGCTTAATCATCTTAGCCACCTGTTTAACGATTCTGTTTGCTGGTCACTACAAAGCCCTCGACTCCTTATCGAAAATCATTATGGCGGTACTGACCATTGCAACCCTGACTGCGGTCGCTATCGCGGTGGGTAACCCTGTCGATGCGGCTCCTGCTTTTGAAGCGCCCTCTCCTTGGTCAATTGCCGCCATCGGCTTTATTGTCGTAACCATGGGCTGGATGCCAGCACCGATTGAAATTTCCAGCCTGACATCAATGTGGCTTAAAAGTCAGCAACGCCACCAAAAGGTAACGGCTCGTTCCGCTTTGTTTGATTTCAATGTGGGCTACATCGGTACGGCGATTCTGGCGATTGTCTTCCTTGCACTGGGTACTTTGGTCTTACACGGCAGCAATATTGAATTATCTCAATCGGGTGTAGGCTTTTCGCATCAGCTGGTTGGGCTCTACGCGTCAACCATTGGCGAATGGTCACGTTACCTAATTGCAGCCGTTGCGTTCTTCTGTATTTTTGGCAGTACGATTACGGTGATTGATGGCTACGCTCGAGTGATTTCAGAATCTCAACGCCTACTGCGTAAGCAAAAAGAGATGAAGCCTAAAGTGACTCAGGGTTGGATGTTACTTATCTCCGCTGCGGCACTATCGATCATCGTATTCTGGGCAGCGGCACTACTGCCGATGCTTGATTTTGCGATGATTTTGGCCTTTATGACCACTCCATTTTTTGCGCTGCTTAACTATATTCTGGTTTCAAAATCTCAGTTGCCAGAACCTTTGGCGCTCAGCAATAAACTGAAATGGCTTTCTATCACTGGCCTTGTCTACCTGTTTGGTTTCTTGGCGGTATTTGTGTGGTGGAAGTGGCTGATGTAGTCAAATAGCGACCAACAAAAAAGGCCTTCAGATGAAGGCCTTTTACCGCAAGTTGCGTAAAATCAGTTGTGAGATACAACAATCATACGCAGCGAGTCCAGTTGATACTGAGCTTGAGCAATGTAGCCATTCAGATCTTTAATTTGCGCTTCAATCGCTGCTAGTTCTTCATCACGGATGTTTGGGTTAACCGCTTTCAATGCTTGCAGTCGTTCCAGCTCCGCATTCAAGCTCGCCTGCATTTCCTGTTGCGCCTCTGCACGTACGGCTTCGACTTTTTCGACAATCAACGCTTCACCAGCGGTAATCATCTGATGAACCTGAGCCTGAACTGACGACACTAGTTTGGTCGCCATATGACGACCTACTGGGCTAAGTTGGCGGTTAAAACTTTCAAACTCAACCTGCTGAGATAAGTCACTGCCTTTGCCATCCAACATCAAACGGATTGGTGTTGTCGGCAGGAAGCGGCTGATACCACTGCGCTTTGGCGCCTGAGCATCAACTTTATATACCAATTCAAGCAGCATAGTGCCTACTGGTAACGCTTTGTTCTTTAGTAAAGATACTGCCGTTGCACCGACGCCTTCACTCATCAATAAGTCGATACCACCCTGAATCATCGGGTGCTCCCAACTGATGAAGTTCATGTCTTCACGAGACAACGCCGTTTCACGATCAAAAGTGATCGTCGCACCTTCATAAGGCAGGCCAGGGTAACTTGGCACCATCATGTGTTCAGATGGCGTCACAACCAAGGCATTTTCCCCTTTGTCGTCCTGATTAAGACCAATGGTATCAAACAGACTCAACGCAAAGGTCACCAGATTGGTATCACCATCGGTGGCTGCAATCTTATCGACGATCTGCTGCGCTTTTTCGCCACCATTGGAATGCATTTCCAGTAAGCGGTCACGCCCTTGCTCAAGTTGAGACTTAAGCTCTTTATTCATCGCAGCTGATTCGCTGATCACATCATCGAGTTCGGTAACGTCACCTGAAGCCAGCATTTCAATCAAACGATCAGAGAACTTGTCATACACCGCGCGACCTGTCGGGCAAGTTTCAGCAAATACATTCAGGCCTTCATCGAACCAACGCGCCAGAATCGCCTGTGAAGTTTGCTCCAGATAAGGAACGTGAATATCAATATCACGACTCTGACCAATACGGTCCAGACGACCAATACGCTGCTCAAGTAAGTCGGGATTAAATGGCAGATCGAACATCACCAGTTGGTTTGCGAACTGGAAGTTACGGCCTTCTGAGCCAATTTCACTACAGATAAGGACCTGAGCGCCGCCCTCTTCCTGCGCAAAGTAAGCAGCCGCTTTATCACGCTCCAGAATCGACATACCTTCGTGGAACACGGTGGCACGGATACCTTCACGTTCACGCAGCGCCTGCTCCAGCTGCAACGCTGTGCTCGCACGAGAAGCAATAACCAAAATCTTGTCACTGCGCTTTTGTTTGATCTTCTCAATCAGCCAATTGACACGTGAGTCAAACTGCCACCAGCTAGCATCATCGCCTTCAAACTCTTGGAAGATTTCTTCTGGGTAAAGATTTTTCAGCGCACGTGCTTCAGGGCTGATTTTGCCACCGATCATGCCCGAGACACGCATAGACGTTGTGTACTGTTGAGGAATCGGCATTGGCAGTAGGTTCACGTTACGCACCGGGAAGCCTTTGATCGCTGCTCGGGTGTTACGGAACAGCACGCGTCCGGTACCATGGCGGTCCATCAGGTTGTCGATCAGCTCCTGGCGAGCTGCGGCTTTGGCTTCTTCTTCGCTGTCACTTTCAATAATGCGGAACAGAGGCTCAACATCCTGCTCGGACAATAATTCGGTAATCTGATTTTTAGCATCATTCTCAAGCTGTTGACCAGAGAACAACGCGCTCACTGAATCCGCTACTGGCGCGTATTGCTCTTCTTCTTCAACAAATGCTTGGTAGTCGTAAAAGCGATCTGAATCTAGCAAACGCAGGCGGGCAAAGTGACTCTCACGTCCCAATTGCTCTGGGGTTGCGGTCAGAAGAAGTACGCCCGGCGTGCGCTCTGCCAGCCCTTCAATCACCTGGTACTCACGGCTTGGCTGCTCTGGGCTCCATTCTAGGTGGTGCGCCTCATCGACAACCAACAAATCCCACTCACCTTCGAGCGCTTGCTCAAAACGCTTACGGCTCTTGCGTAAGAAATCCAGTGAACACAGTACGTATTGCTGGGTATCAAACGGGTTATCTGAATCGGCAAACGCCTCAATACAGCGCTCTTCATCAAAAATCGAGAAGTGCAGATTGAAGCGGCGCATCATTTCCACCAACCATTGATGCTGCAACGTTTCCGGTACCACAATCAGAATACGTTCCGCTCGGCCTGCCAGCACCTGCTGGTGGATGATCATCCCAGCTTCAATGGTTTTACCTAGGCCGACTTCATCGGCTAATAAAACGCGAGGCGCATGACGACGACCAACTTCATGAGCAATGTAGAGCTGGTGAGGAATCAGACCAGCACGCATGCCACACAGACCACGCATCGGGCTTTTATGCTGCTCATATTGGTTCATCAATGCACGATAACGGAGCACAAAATTATCCATGCGATCAATCTGACCAGCGAACAATTTATCTTGCGGCTTGTTAAAACGGATTTGGTTGCTGAGCATGATTTCGCGCAGCATCACCTCTCGCTCTCCGCTGTCTTCGCGGGTACCGATATAGGCAAACAGACCTTGGTCCTCGACCACTTGCTCAATCTTAAGTGACCAGCCTTGCTGACTGTCAACGACATCACCAGCGTTAAAGGTTACTCGGGTAACTGGCGCATCATTACGAGCGTATACTCGGTTCTCTTCTGAAGCTGCAAACATAAGTGTCACAGTACGAGCATCCAATGCTACTACAGTCCCTAAACCTAAATCGCTTTCCGTATCGCTGATCCAGCGCTGGCCCAAAGCAAATGTCATGAATCGACTACCTCATCTGTTTAATTCAAAAATGGGTCTATTTATCTTAGTTGTTCTTGCGTGACTTGAAAGGCAACTGACGGGGAAGTGAATGGTCAGCAGTCACGCCAAAAAGGTCGCTCATATTACTCGAAGCTGTGATATTGGTCACGCACAAACACCTCAAAAAACAACAAATTTTTCTCTATCTTTTGCATGACATCAAAGTGTAAGAAAAGAGTGGCAAATCTAAAAAAGAGAGTTGGAAATCTGACTTATACTCACAAATGAGAATGCAGGCGATGGTGTCAATTTTTCGACTGGCACGAGAGATGCATTATTTCGGATGACGATCAACACGGGTTTGTAGCATATCAGCTAACCGACAGCGATCTCTGAGCGACTTAGCGACATGCTGCAAGCAACCGCAGGTAGGCCATCATCACAAGCGATTGTGAATGGCAAACAAGCCGCATCACGGCAAGGAGACGCTTATGGGTGACACGGATCGGAAACTTTTTGTCCTAGACACCAACATCCTTCTTCATGAACCTTTAGCCATCTATTCCTTTCAAGAACACGACGTGGTCATTCCAATGACCGTCCTCGAAGAGCTCGACCGAATCAAAGACAGTAAACGCGACGTTGCCCGCGATGCCCGAGTGGCCATCCGTGCAATGGAAGCTATGTTCAAAGACGCCACACCAGATGAAATCTCTGAAGGCATTCCCATCAACCGCGATAAAGAAGACACCGGCCATATCTCTATTCTCGCCGATTTTGAGCTGCAAGAAACCGTTAAGGCATTTGCAGACAAAGCTGGCGATAATCGCATTCTTAATGCGGTGCTTTATCTGCAAAATAAACGTGCACCACGTGAAGTGGTTCTGATCACCAAAGACATTAATATGCGCTTGCGCGCCAAAGGCGCTGGCGTTCGCTTCGTTGAAGACTACCGTACTGACCAATTGATTGATGACGTTCAGTACCTGACTAAAGGCTTCCAACAAATCGAAGGCGACTTCTGGAGTAATATCGAAGAAGTCGAGAGTAAGAACCTTGGCGGTCACACCTTCCACACCCTAGACCGAGAGCCTTTTGAACCAACGTACATCAATCAGTATGTCATTGATGAAGAAAGTGACTTTGCAGGACGGGTGGAAGAAATAAACCCTGAAAAGGTGACACTCAAAGATCTCAGCCGCGAGCGCATGATGCATCGCCGAGCGTGGGACATCACACCAAAGAACATTTATCAGGGCATGGCGTTAGATGCCTTACTCGACCCTGATATCGATTTGGTGATTCTCACCGGGGCAGCGGGCAGTGGTAAAACGCTACTTGCGATGGCGTCCGCTTTGGAGCAAACCATTGAACACGGTATGTTTGACAAGATCATCGTTACACGTAACACGCCAGATATCGGCGAATCGATTGGCTTCTTGCCCGGCAGTGAGGAGGAAAAAATGCTGCCTTGGTTAGCGGCGGTAACGGACACACTGGAAGCGCTGCATAAGCACGACCACTGTACGGAAGGCTCACTGAAGTACATCTGCGACAAAGCCAATATACAGTTTAAGTCGATCAACTTTATGCGTGGCCGCTCAATCCAAAACGCGTTTGTCTTACTGGATGAGTGTCAGAACCTGACTGCTTCGCAAATCAAAACCATCATCACACGCTGTGGTGAAGGTACTAAGATAGTCTGCTCGGGTAACCTGGCGCAGATTGACTCCCACTACCTCACCCCTGTTACCTCAGGATTGACCTACATGGTTGAACGCTTCAAAAACTTCGAAGGCAGCGCTAATGTCCACCTAAATGGTGTCGTTCGCAGTCGTCTGGCTGAGTTTGCAGAAGAGAATTTATAGTCACAAAAAGCGGGATATTATTTATATCCCGCTATAATTTTAAAATAATTATTCACAAACATCACATAACTATGTTTAACTAGTCCTATTAAAATAATGAGCAATGAAGGACTGAAGCATGGCTTTCAATCTACGTAACCGAAATTTCCTTAAGCTTCTCGATTTCACCCCAAAAGAGATCCAGTTTTTACTCGATCTATCTGCAGATCTTAAGAAGGCAAAATACGCGGGCACAGAACAGAAAAAGCTCGTTGGTAAAAACATCGCCCTGATCTTTGAAAAAGCCTCTACTCGCACCCGATGCGCGTTTGAAGTAGCAGCCTTCGACCAAGGCGCACAGGTGTCTTACATCGGTCCATCCGGTTCACAGATCGGTCATAAAGAGTCGATGAAGGACACTGCGCGTGTATTGGGCAGAATGTATGACGGCATTGAATATCGAGGGTTCGGCCAAGATATCGTCGAAGAGCTGGGGCAATACGCTGGTGTACCCGTGTGGAACGGTTTGACCGACGAGTTTCACCCCACTCAAATACTGGCCGATTTTCTCACCATGCTTGAACATGGCCGCGGTAAGCAGCTCCATGAAATCAAGTTTGCTTACTTAGGCGATGCACGCAACAACATGGGTAACTCTCTATTAGTGGGGGCTGCCAAAATGGGCATGGATATACGTCTCGTCGCCCCTAAAGCTTTCTGGCCAGAAGAAGAACTGGTGGCAAACTGCCAACTGATTGCTCTGCAAACCGGGGCAAAAATCACGTTGACTGAAAACGTTGATGAAGGCGTTAAAGATTGCGACTTCCTTTATACTGACGTGTGGGTTTCAATGGGCGAAGCTCCAGAGGCTTGGGATGAGCGAGTTGCTCAAATGAAGCCTTATCAAGTCAATATGGACACCCTAGATAAAACCGGTAACCCGCAAGTCAAGTTCATGCATTGCTTACCGGCATTTCATAATGATGAAACCACCATAGGCAAGGAAATCGCCGCCAAATACGGTATGAATGGGCTGGAAGTTACTGAAGAAGTGTTCGAGTCTGACCACTCAATTGTGTTTGATGAAGCAGAGAACCGCATGCACACGATTAAAGCTGTGATGGTCGCAACACTCGGTTCATAACACCAACAAAAATTGCACCATAAAGCTTCGATGTAATCGCTTGCGTTAACAAATCTTCAGCGTATAATGCTCGGCAATTTGTCTGGAGGTAGTGACCAAATGCCACGTAAAACGTGTTCTACAAAACGATTTACATTAGGTAAGCCAAAACGCTTACTGGCTGGTCTTTTTACTATTTCCACCGATTTTTAAAGCCTCCCTATTGGGAGGCTTTTTTATTGCCTAAATTGCAGATGGGACGATGATTATGACGAACACGCTTTATAACAAGCACATTATCTCAATTCCTGAGCTTTCTCGTGAAGAGCTGGAACTGATTGTCAAAACCGCAGGTCAACTCAAAGCAGAGCCTAATCCTGAGCTGATCAAGAATAAGGTGATTGCCAGCTGCTTCTTTGAACCTTCTACCCGTACTCGTCTGTCTTTTGAAACCGCTATCCAGCGTGTCGGTGGCAGCGTAATTGGTTTTGATAATGGCGGTAACACTTCGCTCGCCAAGAAAGGAGAAACCTTATCGGATTCGGTTCAGGTCATCTCTTCTTATGTCGATGCCTTTGTCATGCGTCATCCACAGGAAGGCGCTGCACGATTAGCTTCTGAATTCTCCAATGGTGTACCTGTCATCAACGCGGGTGACGGAGCGAACCAACACCCAACTCAAACTCTGCTCGATCTGTTCTCAATTGCCGAAACGCAAGGCCGCCTCGATAACCTCAACGTTGCCTTTGTCGGCGACCTGAAATACGGCCGTACTGTTCACTCCCTAACGCAGGCCCTAGCGAAGTTTAACAATGTTCGTTTCTACTTCATCGCTCCAGAGGCACTGGCGATGCCAGATTACATTTGCGAAGAGCTGGATGAAGCTGGTATTGAATACAGCATGCACACGGACATGGAAACCGTCATCCCTGAGCTGGACGTGCTGTATATGACTCGAGTTCAGAAAGAGCGCTTTGATGAGTCGGAATACGCGCACATCAAATCCGCCTACATCCTTACTGCAGCGCTGCTGGAAGGTGCACGCGACAACCTAAAAGTACTACACCCGCTGCCTCGCGTGGATGAAATCACTGTTGACGTCGATAAAACGCCACACGCCTATTACTTTGAGCAGGCTGAAAATGGCGTCTATGCGCGTGAAGCCCTACTTGCTCTCGTTTTAAACCAATCACTGTAATCTGGAGAATCATCATGGCTAAAGAAACTCAATTGCAGGTTGAAGCAATCAAAAACGGCACCGTTATTGACCACATCCCAGCTCAGATTGGTATTAAAGTTCTCAAGCTCTTTTCAATGGATAAGTCAGAGCAGCGCGTGACTGTCGGCCTCAATTTGCCGTCTTCGGCACTCGGCCACAAAGACCTGCTTAAGATTGAAAATGTCTTTATCAGTGAAGAGCAAGCAAGCAAGCTCGCCTTGTACGCACCGCATGCCACGGTTAACCAAATTGAAAACTACGAGGTTGTGAAGAAGCTGGCACTCGATTTACCGGAACAGATCAATAACGTCTTTGAATGCCCTAACAGTAACTGCATTACCCACGATGAACCGGTAGAAACCAGCTTTAAAGTGTTCGAGAAGAAAGATAACGTGCGCTTAAAATGTAAGTATTGTGAGAAGGTCTTCTCACGAGAAATCGTCACTGAACGTTAATCGTCGCTTAATCACCAATTATCCATCCCTGCTCTCTGATAGCAGGGATTTTTCTTTACGCCGCCCAGCTTTCGCGGCACACTGACTTCCCTTAATTACGTTAACCCTCAACAGATGGAACATAATAATGACTAAAGTACTTCATACAGAATCCGCTCCTGCTGCTATTGGCCCATATGTACAAGGTGTAGACCTAGGTAACATGGTACTGACTTCAGGTCAGATCCCAGTAAACCCTGCAACAGGTGAAGTATCAGCAGACATCGCTGAGCAAGCTCGCCAGTCTCTGGATAACGTAAAAGCGGTGGTTGAAGCATCAGGCTTGTCTGTTACTGACATCGTTAAAATGACGGTTTTCGTCAAAGACCTCAATGACTTCGGCACAGTTAACGAAGTGTACGGTAAATTCTTCGATGAGCACAACGTAGCAAACTACCCTGCACGTTCATGTGTGGAAGTGGCTCGTCTACCTAAAGATGTGGGTATCGAAATTGAAGCCATTGCTGTTCGTAAGTAATGAGCAAATACCATAAAAAAAGCGAGCATTGAGCTCGCTTTTTTTATGGTCAAGAATCAATAGTACTTGTCACAACCTATATGCAGTTGTGGGTCATCCATTAATTCGCTGATGTCTGCGGCAAACTGCTGGTGGGACTCTCGCTCCTCTATAAGAATCGCATGGCTCTTCTCATCAACGGCCAAGACTCTTCCAACGCCTTGTTTGCATTCCACCAGCATGCCTTTTTCGATCTGCGTGATATCCATATTCTACCCTCCTTACCACATTATAAGTTTACATCCTGAAGGGTAAAAAGGATCAAAAAAGCCGACTCGAGAGTCGGCTTCAATAAAACGTGTATCTGGCTTACTTAACGAAATCCACACCCGTTTGGATGTCGCCGTTTAGTGTTTCTAACATGCCATCAAGTGCTGATTTTTCGAATGCACTCAGTTCACCGTAGCTTAGGATCTCTTCAACGCCGTCTTTACCCAGCTTCACTGGTTGTGCAAAGAACGGTGCGTGCTCGCCATCACCTTCTACGTAAGCGTACTCAACCACATCTTCACCTTGAAGTGCTTTCACTAGAGCAAGACCGAATCGGCACGCCGCCTGACCCATAGACAGAGTTGCGCTACCGCCACCCGCTTTGGCTTCTACGACTTCAGTACCCGCATTCTGGATACGCTTAGTCAGCGCTTCTACTTCTTCTGCTGTGAACTCAACACCTTCAACCTGAGAAAGCAGAGGAAGAATCGTTACACCTGAGTGACCACCGATAACTGGTACACGTACTTCACCTGGATCTTTATCTTTTAGATCCGCAACGAAAGTTTCAGAACGGATAACATCCAGAGTTGTCACACCGAACAGACGACGCTTATCGTAAACGCCCGCTTTCTTAAGAACTTCTGCCGCGATTGGCACGGTAGTGTTGACTGGGTTGGTGATGATACCGATCATCGCTTTAGGACAAACGTGAGCGATTTTCTCAGCAAGAGACTTAACGATACCTGCGTTGACGTTAAATAGGTCCGCACGATCCATACCTGGCTTACGTGCAACACCCGCAGAAATCAGAACAACATCTGCACCTTCAAGTGCTGGCGTTGGGTCTTCGCCGGCGTAACCTTTGATTGATACAGGCGTTGGGATGTGGCTTAGATCAGCAGCAACACCCGGAGTAACCGGAGCGATGTCGTAAAGTGCTAAATCTGAACCAGCAGGAAGGCGGTTTTTTAGTAAAAGGGCTAGGGCTTGACCGATGCCTCCAGCGGCACCAATAACGGCTACTTTCATCGTAGTTCTCCTTGAGATGAATCTCTTTATAAGTCTTGGGGTGATTTGAAATCAACGCTGTCCAAAGCTATAGCAATCACATACTGATTACAATCAATTAACGTCAGCTTTGCGACCTTGCGCAACTCAGTAACAACGTGCTACACACAAGTGTTTATTATCCTTACATTTACCTTTATTGACAAAGGGTTAAGTAATTAAAAATTGCAATCTTACATCCCTGTTTACAGTGACACGTTAGACAGATTTTAGGGATAGCATTGGCACAATGTGCATAGCTATGCGAGAATATTCACTTGATTTTTATAAAACTACGGTTGAGAGAGAACCATGCGTCATTCAGAAAAACAAGATAACCTCGTCCGTGCCTTCAAAGCGCTATTGAAAGAGGAACGTTTTGGCTCCCAGGGGGATATTGTTGAGGCTCTGAAAAATGAAGGCTTCGAAAACATCAACCAGTCTAAAGTTTCCCGTATGTTGACCAAATTCGGCGCAGTGCGTACTCGCAACGCCAAAATGGAGATGGTTTACTGCTTACCTGCGGAATTGGGTGTGCCAACAGTGTCCAGTTCTTTGCGCGAACTGGTACTGGATATTGACCGCAACAATGCTTTAGTGGTAATCCATACGGGTCCAGGCGCCGCTCAGCTTATCGCTCGCCTGCTGGACTCGTTAGGTAAAGCAGAAGGTATTTTAGGCGTGGTGGCTGGTGACGATACCATTTTCATCACTCCGACACTGAATATGACCACGGAACAATTGTTCAATTCAGTCTGCGAACTATTTGAATATACTGGATAAGTTTCAGATATAAGTCATTATTATTGAGTCACTTGAGAACATTATTCTTGTGACTCAAATCACATCTTAGATAAATCTCTTCTTCTAAATACACACTAAGCTAAGCCCTTGATTCACCAATGGTTTAACCTGCTAAGTCAGGTTAAATTTTCGCGCAAAAACCAGCCAATTTCGCTACATTTTTTAACAATCGTGTAATTATGTGCCAATTTTTTGGTATTATTCAGCCACTTTTTCAACATACGGATTGAAAAAGATGCCGTTTCCATAATAGGAAACTCCCGTAGCGACTACACTTGCTATGGGGTTAATAATGAATAAAGGAAGGGAAATTCATGGCATTGAACAAACTTATTAAAGTTGGTGCTATTGCAGCTGCTGTAATGGGTGCTGGCGCGGTTAACGCTCAAGAGTTCATCACTATTGGTACTGGTTCTGTAACTGGTGTTTACTACCCAACTGGTGGTGCAATTTGTAAGCTGGTTAACAAAGGCCGTAAAGATCACAACATTCGTTGTTCTGTAGAATCGACAGGTGGTTCGATCTACAACGTCAACACTATCCGTGCGGGCGAACTGGACTTCGGTATCGTTCAGTCTGACTGGCAGTACCATGGTTACAACGGTACAAGTAAGTTTGCGGAACAAGGCCCGTACAAAGAGCTACGTGCAATGTTCTCTCTACACACAGAACCATTCAACATCATCGCTCGTTCTGACTCGGGTATCGAAAACGTTGCTGACCTGAAAGGCAAGCGCGTAAACATCGGTAACCCAGGTTCTGGTGACCGTGCGACTATGGGTGTAGTAATGGAAGCAATGGGCTGGACTAACGACAGCTTCAAACTTGCTTCTGAGCTAAAAGGTTCTGAGCGTTCACAAGCCTTGTGTGACAACAAAATCGACGCGTTCGTTTATGTTGTTGGCCATCCAAACGGATCAATCAAAGAAGCAACCACTTCATGTGATGCGAAGCTAGTTTCAGCGACTGGCGCGAAAATCGATGAAATCGTTGCAGACAACCCATACTACGCATTCAGTACAGTTCCAGCGGGCATGTACCGTGGTACAGATAAAGACGTAAACAGCTTTGGTGTTGCCGCTACTATGGTAACGACTACTAACGTTTCTGACGAAGTGGCTTACAACGTTGCAAAATCTGTATTCGAGAACTTCGATACCTTTAAGCGTCTGCACCCTGCGTTTGCAAACCTTAAGAAAGAAGACATGGTGAAAGCTGGTCTTTCTATCCCTCTACACCCAGGTGCTGAGAAATACTACAAAGAAGTAGGTCTACTTAAGTAACCTCTCTTTGTTCACCAAGGAGGTTACAGCCTCTTTGGTGCACCAAGCTCTAAGGTATTGAGCAATATCATATTATTTGGAGTTTCACATTTTTGAAACTCCTCTTTATTTCTATCTACCAAAAACTTACAACTGAGCAATATTTCATCTTTTCACTAAACTGAAAGATGCAAAATCAGGTTCTGACAATCATAAAAAGACAGGCCATTTATAATAAGGATTAAGTTCATGTCGAAGACAACATCTCCGTCTCAAGACGTGCAAGAAATGGTAGCTCAAGCCGATACAGGTGCCCGTGCCCCACTGGGGATTCCTGGCCGCATCCTATGGTTTGTGCCGCTATGTTGGTCATTATTCCAACTTTGGTACGCATCCCCTCTGCCGTTCATATTTAATTTTGGCGTACTCAACGACACTGAAGCACGTTCGATACATTTGATGTTTGCCGTGTTCCTAGCGTTTACCGCTTACCCCGCTCTGAAAACCTCTCCTCGTGACCGAATTCCTGCTCTGGATTGGCTACTTGCGTTAGCTGGCAGTTTCTCCGCAGCGTATATCTATATTTTCTACACCGAGCTGGCTGGCCGCTCAGGGGCTCCAACAACATTTGATATTGTTGTTGCAGTCATGGGTATGGTGCTGCTACTTGAAGCAACACGCCGTGCACTGGGTCCACCACTGATGGTTGTTGCAGCCGTCTTCTTATTGTACACCTTTGGCGGCCCGTACATGCCAGATGTTATCGCTCACAAAGGGGCAAGCCTTAACAAGGCTATGTCTCACCTGTGGCTAACAACAGAAGGTGTATTTGGTGTTGCTTTGGGCGTATCAACGTCATTCGTATTCCTATTCGTACTGTTCGGCGCCATGCTAGAACGTGCGGGTGCGGGTGCGTACTTCATTAAAGTCGCTTTCTCTCTACTTGGCCATATGAAAGGCGGCCCAGCAAAAGCGGCCGTTGTGGCATCAGGTTTGTCTGGTCTGGTTTCTGGTTCTTCCATTGCCAACGTAGTAACGACTGGTACCTTCACTATCCCGTTAATGAAACGTGTTGGTTTCCCGGGAACGAAAGCAGGTGCAGTAGAAGTTGCCGCTTCAACCAACGGTCAGCTAACGCCACCTATCATGGGCGCAGCTGCATTCTTGATGGTTGAATATGTCGGTATCTCATATGTAGAGGTGATTAAGGCCGCGATTCTTCCAGCTCTAATCTCATACATCGCTCTGATCTACATTGTTCATCTAGAAGCGTGTAAAGCGGGCATGACTGGCCTTCCGCGTCGTCACAATCCGACGCTAATCGCGAGCTTGCTGTCATTTACTGGCACCATCCTCGGCTTGTGTGTCATCAGTGCAGTGGTGTACTACGGTATCGGGTGGACAAAAGACGTCTTCGGTGACGCAGCAACACCAATCGTCACCGTTGCGCTCCTCCTTTCTTACGTCGGCTTGGTCAATGTCTCAGCCAAATATGCCAAAGAAGGGGCGATTGAAATTGATGCTGAATTGACTGAAGTGCCGGATCCAGGTCCAACAATTAAATCGGGCTTGCACTACCTGCTACCAATTGTGGTACTGGTATGGTGTTTAACGGTAGAGCGTTTCTCGCCAGGTTTGTCTGCGTTTTGGGCAACGGTATTCATGATCTTTATCCTGATTACTCAACGTCCTCTAATGGCCGTAATGTCAAAGCAAGGTTCTATTGCTGAGCAAACCAAAGAAGGCTTTATTGATTTGCTAGAGAGCCTAGTCTCGGGTGCACGTAACATGATCGGTATCGGTGTGGCCACTGCAGCAGCTGGTACGGTTGTTGGTGTTGTCACACTTACGGGTATCGGTCTCGTGATGACGGATTTCGTCGAGTTTATCTCGGGCGGTAACATTATCCTGATGCTACTGTTCACCGCAGTGATCAGTCTAATCTTGGGTATGGGTCTACCGACGACTGCAAACTACATCGTAGTTTCTACGTTGATGGCACCTGTTATCGTGACTCTGGGTGCACAAAGCGGCTTGATCATCCCTCTAATCGCCGTTCACTTGTTTGTGTTCTACTTCGGTATTCTGGCGGATGATACACCTCCGGTTGGTTTGGCGGCCTTCGCAGCAGCGGCTATCGCTAAATCGGATCCGATTCGAACAGGTATCCAGGGCTTTACCTACGATATTCGTACCGCCATCTTGCCATTTATGTTCATCTTCAACACCCAGCTTCTTTTGATGGGTATTGATAGTTGGTGGCATTTGTTGCTCACGATCATATCTTCCGTCATCGCAATGCTGATATTCTCTGCAGCAACACAAGGCTGGTGGTTTACGAAGAACAAGTGGTGGGAAACCGTTCTGCTCTTGGCTCTGACGTTTACTTTCTTCCGCCCTGGTTTCTGGTGGGATCAAATTTACCCAGCCAAAGTACTTCACCCAGGTACAGAGATCGCGCAAATCACTGAACAGCTACCAGTTGGTCAAGAGATTGAGCTTCTTGTTGCCGGTGAGAACCTTGAAGGTGATTTCATTTCGAAGACCGTACGACTGCCATTCGAGGACAGTGCGAAGTCCGGTGAAGATCGTATCTCATCTATGGGTCTGATGCTGAATAACAGCAATGGTCGCATGTTGGTGGACATGGTCGAGTTCGGTAGCCCAGCAGAAGCAGCTGGCGTTGATTTCGACTGGGAAATTCGCTCTGTCGTGGTAGATGCAGATCGACCAATGAAAGAGTGGGTCTTCGTTCCTGCACTGCTACTGCTCATCGGTCTAGGCATGAACCAGAGAAGACGAGCTCGTAAGGATGAACTGAGCGCGTAACTTAGTTAGCCTCGCTCCACAGAAGGAAGTGAGGCTACACTTATACTAAACCACTTAATTTCAGTGGATTTGGTATCAACTAAGGATACATATCTCAGCCATTTCCATGGTTGAGACTGAATAGAGAGCTATCGATGTATAAGCAAATTCTTGTTCCTGTCGATCTGAACGACAAAGGCTTTTCTGATAAAGCACTTGAACTGGCTGTCTGGCACGCCAAGCACTCCAATGCTCAAGTTCATCTTCTGAACGTATTACCAGGTATTCACATGTCAATGGTTGCGACCTACTTTCCAAAGGATGCCGCAGCGAAAATGAAAAATGACGTTGAGAATCAGCTGAAACAGTTCGCTGTCCAGCACATTCCTGAAGAAGTCGTCTATAAAGCGCACGTAGCTGAAGGCAAGGCGTACGCTACTATTCTCGACTACGCAGAAAAGCTCGGTGCTGACCTGATTGTGATGCCAAGCCATAAGCGTTCTAAACTGGATAAAGTGGTATTAGGCTCCGTCGCCAGTAAAGTGGTTCAGAACTCACCAATCAATGTCTTAGTGGTAAAACCGCAAGGCTAAGTGGACCGAATAAAGACAAAAGGCGCTCAACTGAGCGCCTTTTTTAATAGTTATTAACGATTGATATTATAGTTTTAATCGAATTTAACTAATGATAATGATTATCAATAATGATCCTATCAACACTAAAGACTGGATCACATCATGAAAAAGACACTCACCTTTGCTGCTATTCACTTCACAATCGCGTTCACTGTCGCGTATCTATTAACGGGTGATATCTTGATCGGCAGTCTGATTGCCATGATCGAACCTATGGTAAACACCGTTGCGTTTTATTTTCATGAACGAGTGTGGCAAGCCTCACCCCAGCTGAAAAAACGTGAGAACGCTACCGCGTTGAAAACCACCAGCTTTGCCGTTGTACACTTTAGTGTGGCGTTCAGTGTGGCTTATCTTTTGACTGGTAGCTGGCTAGTCGGTGGAATTATGGCTGCGATTGAACCAAGTATTAATACTCTCGCCTATTACTTCCATGAACGAGTGTGGCAGCGCAAACAACGCCCGCTATTTTCACAGCAAGCCGCTCATGTTTGAAAACAGCTACACCGGGAAATGGGTCACACAGAGATCTTCACTCAATCCGATGTTAAATTTCTGCGTTTGACCATCCAACATCACTTCTAGCTGATACAGATCGTTAGGATCAGGCTGGCTGGCATCGAAATAGATTGGCGCTTCGACCTGAAACAGAGCGCTCGCATGATCATTTCGAACATCGATAGGCAGGTGATACGTCATTCCATTGAACTTAACCGACGCAGATATCAGCCCCGGTGAATAGGTTTTGTAATGCAGATCGACCATAAACTCACAGCCACCGCCGTGGTGCCAGATCTGCTCAGTGACAACATGATCTAAACGCACATGACGGATAAACTGCAGGTAAGGCTCTTTCCAGATACCCACTCGTGAATCAAACCTTTGGTGAGGTTGTTCACCTAAAGGACAAATATCCAGTCTGTCCTCTTCAAATAAAAGCTCTTCTTCCTCTTCAAGAAATAGGATCTCAAAACGATTTCGACCTAATTGCATGTATGGGCGAATGTCCTTTTTGTATTCCGCCTGTGAGCCATCACAATCAAACAACGCGATACCATTAAGTCGCACTTCAGCATGGTAATCTACACCACCGAGCACCAAGTCAACGGCTGGAAATGCCAGCATCGCCTCGTCCACTTCAATATCGTGCATCAAGTGCCACTCTTGCTCCGCAATCTCTTGTTCGGACAATGCATCAGGTAGCCGCGCACTCAACGCTGCAGGAAAAGTAATATCATCCTGAGGAACAGAAAGGTCAGTAAGCGGAGAGATCTGCCATAAGCCTGCG
The DNA here is from genome assembly GCF_013113835.1 of Vibrio sp. RE88. Classification (GTDB taxonomy): domain Bacteria; phylum Pseudomonadota; class Gammaproteobacteria; order Enterobacterales; family Vibrionaceae; genus Vibrio. The sequence continues at coordinate 64,000 of NZ_VTYQ01000014.1, forward strand.
AGTGATAGCTGCATGTTTCCCTTAATAAAATTGCGCTAGATCAAGTTTGGGTGATTATAAAGAATCGTCTGAATGAAAGATACTTATCCCTCGACGAATTACAGCGACAAAAAAAACCAGCCATTAGGCTGGTTTCTTCAACAACTCGTTACTCTTCGTCGTCATCTTCTTCTGGGTACAGCGCATCTTCGCCTTCGTAGTAGGTACCCCATCCGTCGTAGATGATGTCGTATTTCTCTGCAAGGTGAATCAGCTTCTCTACTTGAGCATCAATCGCTTCTGCATCAAGGGCAGATTCCATTGTAGCGTCACAACACAGCAGTTTGTTGCCATCTTCATCTTCTGTTTCTTCAGCTTCCAATACTTCAAAGCCCATTTTAAACGCTTCAACAACGGCTTTTTCCAGCGTATCGAAATCTTCTGCAAACAAGTGATGTTCAATTTCATACAAGGCATCTGGATCACTGCCATCTTCACGTAAGGCTTGGATGATCTCGCGAGTCTCTTCCTTTTGAATCTCAATTAATTCTTCAACTGATAGATATTCGTCTTCATGAGACATAAGTCGGCTCCAGATAGTGACAACATTGATCGATTTTTACCGCAACGGAATATCGCATGGATCCAGTGAAATTACTACCCGCAATCCATTCGGATCGTCATCTTTATTGAGGTCATGATTAATGATCTCATCGGATCCAGCTCACAACATCGGAAACTTAACATTTTTTTATCATCATTGTGATTCAGAATTATCTGTGGTCGTCGATCACAGTTTCCCGCCCTTAGTTATGCGTTTTTATTTTTCATTGCTGCATATCTTAGGAAAAATGAGATCTGCATAGAAATATACCTTTCTGTCACCAGTTGGCAAAGTTGTGAATAGCTATGCTGAATTCAATTTTAATTTGTCAAAATTTCTCCAATGGCGTGACGAATAGAGTCGCAAAGTCAGCGCACATATTTCACGGCTACATTTTCAGATAAAAAAGTTACCTTTGGTAAATTTTACAAAACTTAAAACCATTAAAATAACAAAAACCAGTTTTTGAAGCCAACATTACCGCTTGCATCTTGATAACAACCTTGTCATAAATACGCACTGGATATTATTGTAAGGATGCAAAATGAGTAAGTTGTACGTAGGCTCAGAAGTAGGCCAGTTAAGACGTGTATTGTTAGCCCGACCAGAGCGAGCGTTAACCCACCTCACCCCTTCAAACTGCCATGAGCTACTGTTTGACGATGTTCTTGCTGTGGAAGCCGCAGGTGAAGAACATGATCAGTTTGCACAAACTCTGACGAAGCAAGGGGTTGAAGTATTACTGCTTCACGATCTCCTAGTAGAAACTTTGGCAGTAAAAGAAGCCAAAGAGTGGTTACTGGATACTCAGATCTCTGACTTCCGCTACGGTCCGACGTTTGCTCGCGATCTACGCCATTACTTGTCGGATATGGATAATGAGCACTTAGCAACGATCTTGCTCGGTGGCTTGGCTTATTCAGAGCTGCCAATTCAGTCTTCGTCAATGCTACCTAAGATGCATCGTCCGCTGGACTTTGTTATCGAGCCACTACCAAACCATCTCTTCACTCGTGACACTTCATGTTGGGTTTATGGCGGTGTATCTCTTAACCCGATGATGAAACCAGCCCGTCAACGTGAGACGAACCATCTAAGAGCGATTTATCGCTGGCACCCAGTCTTCGCCGGGCAAGATTTCATCAAATACTTTGGTGATGAAGATCTGCATTACGACAACGCCAATATTGAAGGCGGTGACGTACTGGTTATCGGTAAAGGTGCGGTGTTGGTCGGTATGTCTGAACGTACGACGGCACAAGGTGTTGAGAACTTAGCGGCAAACCTATTTAAGAACGGTCAAGCCAAAGAAGTGATTGCCATCGATTTGCCAAAACACCGTTCTTGCATGCATTTAGATACGGTCATGACCCATATGGATATTGACACTTTCTCCGTTTACCCAGAGATCATGCGTAAAGACCTTGATACTTGGCGTCTGACTCCTAAAGGAGACAGCGAAGACGGTGAAATGAAAGTCGAGCAAGTTCCAAGCTACACTCACGCGATTGAAGAAGCGCTTGGTGTCGATTACCTCAAGATCATCACAACAGGTGGTGACAACTATGAAGCGGAACGTGAGCAGTGGAATGACGCGAACAACGTTCTCACTGTGAAGCCAGGCGTAGTAATTGGCTATGAACGCAACGTCTACACTAACGAGAAGTACGACAAAGCTGGTATCGAGGTTCTGACCATTCCAGGTAATGAACTGGGTCGCGGCCGCGGTGGCGCTCGTTGTATGAGCTGCCCAATTGAGCGTGACGATATCTAGCGATAAGCAACAAATACAGAGAGGGTTGGCGTGAAAGCGCCAACCCTTTTTTTTAGATAATGATTATCACCAGAGACAAAAAAGCCCCAGTCTATACTGAGGCCATATTTCGTTATTTCATTTACTAGAAGTTAAGCTTTTACGCCCGCTTGCTGATTGAGCATTGCTACTTCTTTATCCAGAGATTCGAGCTTATCTTTCATCTGTTCACGACATAAATTTGCCAGCTCGCGGATATTTTCCTTACCGTATTGTTCGGTACTGATAGGTGGCAGCATTTCGACAATCACATGGCCGTTATTCCAGCGGTTGATCTTAAGCCCACTGGTAGAGCTGCAGACAATAGGAACGATAGGCAATTTAGCGCCAATCGCAGCGTGGAACGCGCCCGTCTTAAACGGCAATAAGCCACGGCCACGTGAACGGGTTCCTTCTGGGAACATCCACACAGAAACGTCACTTTGATTCATGCTGTCAACCACCTGATCAATCGTCCCTTTCGCTTTAGAACGGTTAGCACGATCAATCAGAATGTTGCCCGTCAGCCAGTAAAGCTGACCAAACAGCGGCATCCACGCCAAGCTCTTTTTGCCTACCGTGACAACTTTTGGCGTCACAGCAGATGAAACGGTAAACAAATCCCAGTTGTTCTGGTGGTTAGCAATATAAATGTGCTGGCCACGTATGTATGCGTCCTCTGGTAAACGCAGTTCTAATGTGATGCCAAATACGCGTGACATCTTGCCAAACAGGCGACCAAAGGTAAAAACGTGTTTTGGGTTACGCGGACTCAGTAAACAATAGCCGCACCCAAACACAAACATCACAATTGCAAAAATCGCGACAGCTAATACACGTAGTAGTGCAATCATTGGTTGTTCTCCAAGAACAAAACAGTCAATAACATATGCCCCAGACTCTAACTGATCTAGCGCTCATAAAAAAGCCGAAACTCTCGTTTCGGCTTACAAATGTTAGCTGAGGTTAGTGAGAGTCCCGAAAGCGCTCTATATTGGCCCCGAGAGCCGACAATTTGTCTTCAATTTTATCGTAGCCACGATCGATGTGGTAAATACGATCAACAATTGTCTCACCATTCGCAATACAGCCGGCGATAACTAAACTCGCTGAAGCGCGTAAATCCGTCGCCATTACCTGAGCTCCGCTGAGTTCTTCTACGTCACCACAAATCACTGTGTTGCCTTCGATTTCAGCTTTAGCGCCCATACGCATTAATTCAGGCACGTGCATAAAACGGTTTTCAAAAATGGTTTCGGTGATCACACCACCCCCTTTCGCCATCAGATTAAGCAGAGTGAACTGAGCCTGCATATCTGTCGGGAAACCTGGGTGTGGCGCGGTACGCACTGTCACCGCTTTCAGCTCGCGATCTGTCATGTCGACAGAAATCCAGTCTTCGCCCGTCTCAACTTTCGCACCGGCTTCTTCCAGCTTAGCCAACACAGCTTCAAGGAGTTGAGCCTTGGTATTGCGACACACAACTTTACCGCCAGAAACGGCAGCAGCAACAAGGAAAGTCCCTGTCTCAATACGGTCAGCAACGACAGCATGTTGACCACCGCCAAGACGCTCTACACCTTCAATAATGATGGTGTCAGTACCTGCACCTGAGATTTTAGCACCAAGCGTGTTCAGGAATTCAGCCGTATCAACAATTTCCGGTTCACGCGCGGCGTTATCCAGTACTGTCTTACCTTCAGCCAGAGTCGCAGCACACATAATCGTAATCGTTGCGCCTACACTGACCTTATCCATCACAATGTGCGCACCTTTCAGACGGCCATCGACGTTAGCTTTAACGTAGCCATCTTCCAGTGTAATTGTTGCACCTAACTGTTCTAGGCCGTGGATGTGCAGATCCACAGGACGTGCACCGATGGCACAACCGCCAGGTAAAGAGACTTGACCTTGACCAAAACGCGCCACCAATGGACCTAATGCCCAGATAGATGCACGCATGGTTTTAACTAAATCATAAGGAGCGCAATATTCATTAATACTGCTCGGGTCAACGTGTACAGAACCATTACGTTCTACTTTGGCACCTAGACGCTTGAGCAATTCCATCGTCGTGTCGATATCACGCAGATGCGGCACGTTGGCTACTTCAACGGGCTCTTCCGCTAAAATAGATGCGAAAAGAATTGGCAATGCTGCGTTTTTCGCACCAGAGATTGTGACTTCACCAACCAGAGGTTGCTTTGACCCTTTTACTCGAAACTTATCCATCATTAACCCTTACAGTGACATCAACTTCTTATCACGCGCCCACTCTTCTGGAGAGTAAGCTTTAATGGACACAGCATGGATGTCATTTCTTTGGATATATTCCATCAATGGAGCGTAAATCAGTTGTTGCTTCTTAACGCGGCTCATTCCTTCGAAACTAGCATCAACAGCGACCACTTCATAATGGCTGCCTTCACCTTTAACGTGTAGCTCTTCCAGGTTAAGTGCTTCTTCTAAAATCTGTTGTACTTTTGCGCTATCCACAATTCACCCCTGTTTAATTCTTTAAATGCCCGTCGATAAACTCTTCGACATTACTCAACTGAAATAAAGTTAGCAGTTGTTTTGGCACGAAGCTGAGCATTATATGACAGTTTTGCTTTTTTGCATGCTCTAATAGATGAATTAGCATAACCATACCCGCTGAATCGACTCTTTCGACCTGTTCTAGGCTGATTTCTATCGTCGAGCGGGTCACCTTCCAGTTACATAATGAGCGCCATAAGGCGGGTACCGACTCTCTATCCAGCGCGCCAGTAATTTGGTAGTGGCCATCAGACACACTTAGCCATTGTTTGGCACTCATTTCTCTTTACCTTCAAAACGAATTGGCTGTGCAGCGAGGTCTTCCAAATCTTTCGCTACCGCAAGAATACCTTCCTGACGTAACTTGCCACTCCATTCAGACTGTTTGCTTGATAACAGGCTGATGCCCTCTGCAATCATATCAAACGCCTTCCACTCACCACTCTTTTTGTCCTTACGAAGTTTGAACTCAAGTTTGATGTTTGGACGTGGGGTATCAATGATTTCAACTTTAACGCCGGTGATGCTCTTTTTAGGACTGATGTTCGGTTCTGGACCAAATTCAATTTCCTGATTGGTGTATTGAGTCAACACTTGAGCATACGAACTAACAAGGTACGCACGAAACGCTTGAATGAAGGTACCAACATCCTCTCGCTTTGCCCCTTTCAGGTTAGGGCCTAATAGCTTAAGTGCCGCATACTTTTCATTGACGTATGGCATCAGCTCTTCTTCGACAATCACTTTGAGATAGTCTGGGTCCTGATGCACTTTATCTTGCTCAGCTTTCAGTCTGGCAAATGCCTGCTCAGACACCTGCTTCATCATCTGGTATGGCTGGGTTTTATCTATTTGAGCCGCAGAAGCGGTAAACGACAGAGCAAATGTCACCAAAGTGAGTACTAACTTTTTCAACATGATTATTCCTCTTCTTTAGCCGAATCAGAACCGCCAACGCTGTACAGCACCTGGCCGATCAAATCTTCCAATACGAGAGCGGATTTAGTGTCTTCAATATAATCACCCTCCACCAGCATTTGCTCGTCATCAAAAACAAAGCCCGGAGTTAAACCAATGTACTGCTCGCCAATAAGGCCAGAAGTTAAGATCTTAACGCTGGAGGTTTCTGGAAATTGGTTGTACTGACTGCCAATCGCCATTGTCACGACAGGTAGCAAGTTTTCAGTGTCTAAACCAATATCCGTCACTCGCCCAACAACGACACCGCCTACTTTCACTGGCGAGCGGACTTTAAGACTGCCGATGTTGTCGAACTCTGCTTTCAGTGAGTAAGTATCATTTGAGCCAATGCCCTTTACGTCAGCGACTTGAAAAATCATCACCAGAATTGCGCAAATTCCAGTAAGGACAAAACTGCCGACCCATAATTCAATTTTTCTTGTTTGTTGCATACTTAGTTCCCAAACATCAATGCAGTCAGTACAAAGTCTAAACCAAGTACCGCCAATGAAGAGTGTACGACCGTGCGTGTCGTTGCTCGGCTGATGCCTTCCGAGGTCGGAATCGCATCATAGCCGTTAAACAGCGCTATCCAAGTTACGGTAATGGCAAACACCAAACTCTTAATCATGCTGTTACCAATATCTTGGCCCAATTCAACCGAAGCTTGCATCGCGGACCAGAAGCTACCATGGTCAATGCCTTTCCAATCCACACCGACCAACTGGCCACCCCAAATACCAACCGCCATAAAAATCATGGCCAGCATTGGCATGGAAATCACGCCAGCCCAGAAACGTGGCGCGATGACTCGTTTTAGTGGGTCAACTGCCATCATTTCCATACTGGATAGCTGCTCTGTCGCTTTCATCAGACCAATTTCCGCCGTCAACGCAGAGCCCGCGCGACCAGCAAACAACAATGCTGTCACCACAGGCCCCAATTCACGTAAGAGTGATAGGGCGACCATCTGGCCTAATGCGCCTTCCGCCCCGAAGTCGACCAGAATGACATAACCTTGCAGGCTCAATACCATGCCGATAAATAAGCCGGACAGCACAATAATGATCAGAGACTGGACACCAACGCTGTAGAGTTGCTTCACCAGCAAAGGTAAGTTTTGGATTGGACGAGGACGAGAAGCCAGCGCACCAAATAGCATTAAGCTGGCACGGCCAAACGACTCGCAGACACCCATCGCTCGGCGCCCTGTCGATGCGACAAAATTCGCGAAGTCAGACAACATCAGAATAGCTCCTTCGCAATAGGTTGAGCAGGATAACGAAATGGTACTGGGCCATCCGCATCTCCTTTAAGAAATTGTTGGACCTGAGGGTCAGGATTATCACGCAGCTCTTGTGGCGATCCTTTGGCTATGATTTTACCGTTAGCCAGAATATAGACCCAATCGGCAATACTCATCACTTCAGGCACATCATGAGAGACCACAATTGAGGTGACATCGAGAGCTTGGTTCAGATTGCGTATCAGCTCCACCAACACCCCCATGGTAATCGGATCCTGCCCCACAAAAGGTTCGTCGTACATAATGAGTTCAGGGTCAAGCGCGATGGCACGTGCCAGTGCAGCTCGGCGAGCCATGCCACCCGACAATTCACTTGGCATCAACTGCGATGCCCCACGAAGCCCCACCGCCTCTAATTTAAGTAACACTAAGGTTCGGATAAGCTCTTCGTTTAAGTCGGTATGTTCACGAAGTGGGAAAGCGACGTTGTCAAAAACGTTAAGATCGGTAAAAAGCGCTCCAGACTGGAACAACATACTCATCTTTTTACGCTCTTTATAGAGCTGCCTGCGGCTGAGTGACGGAATATTCTTACCGTCAAACAACACTTCTCCCTGCTCAGGGTAAAGCTGACCACCAATCAGGCGCAATAAAGTCGTCTTACCTATGCCCGAAGGTCCCATAATGGCGGTGATCTTACCTTTCGGCACATGCAAGCTAACATCGTCGAAGATCTTTCTTTCTCCACGAGAAAACGTCAGATTGTTAACGGTTACGAGATCGGATGAGGACATGGTAAACCCTGCCATAGCTTATTGAATGGGCAATCATAAGCACATTGTGTAAAAATTAAAAGCACTGTTCAATTAATTATGATTGACATTTTTATAAATGAAGTCGGTTTCATTCTAAAAATCTATTACGTCCGTCAATTTAAATGGTTAACAATTAATTGCTTCCCTTTTAGCACCTAAACCGTCAAAATTAACGGTTAAATTTATCACGTTGTACACTGAATTAAGGATCATCATGTTTGAAGCCATAGCGTTTCTCGTCGTTGGATTAATCTTTCTGGTTTGGAGCGCAGACAAGCTCGTGTTTGGTGCTGCTGCCCTAGCCCGAAATGTCGGTATTTCTCCATTGGTGATCGGTATGACCATCCTAGCGATGGGTTCTTCGGCACCAGAAATGATGGTGTCAGCGACTGCGGCACTGGACGGTAAAACGGATACCGCTGTCGGTAACGTTCTAGGTTCTAATATCGCTAACATTGCCTTGATCCTAGGTATTACCGCGATGATAAAGCCACTTTCTATTAGTTCTGCGGTTTTACGCCGTGAACTGCCGTTGATGATCGGTGTCACTATCCTTGCCGGTGTTTTGCTTTGGGATAGCCACTTAGGCTTTTATGAAGGCGTTCTGCTGTTCGTCCTGTTTGCAGCCTTTATCCTTGCTATGCTGAGAATCAGCAAAAAAGAGAAAAACAGCGGCAGCCCTGATCCGTTATTAGAAGAACAAGAGTCAGAAGTACCGGAAGGCGTCAGTAATGGTAAAGCGGCGATGTGGGTTGTGATTGGCTTGATTATCCTACCTATCGCGGCAGATACACTGGTTAATAACGCTGTTTACATCGCCCAGTACTTCGGTATGAGCGATCTGGTTATCGGCTTAACCATTATTGCAGTTGGCACCAGCCTACCTGAACTTGCCGCTTCGCTCGCTGGCGTAATGAAAGGCGAAGACGACATGGCAGTCGGAAACATCATTGGTTCTAACGTTTTCAACATTCTTGCCGTGATGGGGATTCCTGGCATCCTTAACCCTTCCATTCTCAGCGAATATGCCATGGGGCGTGATTTCTGGATCATGTTAGGTGTGTCGTTGCTGTTGGTTGCAATGGCATTAGGTAAATCTCGCAGTATCAACCGAATAGAAGGTGCTGTATTATTCTGCTGCTTTATTGCTTATCAGGGATACCTAATCCTGAACATGACAGCTTAAATTTAGTTTTGCCTGCCGGAGAGTGACATGTTTGATTTTCGCTCGGCTGCTCTTGATGTATTAAAAACAGAAATCGAAGCCCTTGAGCAGCTTGATCAGTATATTAACGACGATTTTGTCCAAGCCTGTGAATTGATCCTTGCCAATAAAGAAGGCAAGGTTGCCGTCATGGGGATGGGCAAGTCAGGACATATCGGAAACAAGATTGCGGCAAGTCTAGCCAGCACGGGCACCTCAGCGTTTTTCGTTCATCCCGGTGAAGCCGCTCACGGTGACCTAGGGATGATCGAACCTGGCGACATCGTCCTTGCGATTTCCAACTCTGGCGAGTCTTCAGAGATTTTGGGGCTATTCCCTGTCCTTAAACGACTCAATATCAAGATCATCAGTATGACAGGTAAGCCTGAATCTAATATGGCGAAGCTGTCCGACTTTCACTTACAAATCACAGTGCCAAAAGAAGCTTGCCCACTGGGTTTAGCGCCAACGGCCAGTACCACCGCGACGTTAGCCATGGGTGACGCATTGGCGGTCGCCTTACTGCAAGCTCGTGGCTTCACAGCTGAAGATTTTGCGCTCTCTCACCCCGGTGGCGCATTGGGCAGAAAATTGCTGCTTAAGCTATCAGACATCATGCACACGGGTGAACAGCTTCCTCTGGTAACACCGGATACTGTGGTACGAGAAGCATTGCTGGAAATTAGCCAGAAAGGCTTAGGCATGACTGCCGTCGTTGATGGCCACCAGCACCTAGTCGGTATTTTCACTGACGGCGACCTGCGCCGTATCCTAGACAAACGAATTGACATTCACAGTGCTTTAATTGGCGAAGTCATGACAACCAATCCAACGACCGCCAGCCCTAATATTCTTGCAGCTGAAGGTCTCAACCTTATGCAGCAGAAAAGCATTAATGGCCTCATTCTATGCCTAGGCGGCAAGGTTGTCGGTGCGTTAAATATGCACGATTTGTTAAAAGCGGGAGTGATGTGATGTCAAAATTGATTGAAACCCTGTATAAACCCGTGGAACAAAACACGCTTAACATTGCCAAAGAGATTAAACTGTTAATATGTGACGTCGATGGCGTCTTCTCTGACGGCCTGATTTATATGGGCAATGATGGCGAAGAGCTGAAAACATTCCATACACGAGATGGATACGGCGTAAAATCTTTGATGAATGCGGGCATTGAAATCGCTATCATCACGGGTCGACAATCACGCATTGTTGAGAATCGCATGAAAGCTCTGGGAATCTCGCTGATTTACCAAGGGCAAGACGATAAAGTAAAAGCTTATCAGGACATTTGCAGCAAATTGAATATTGCGCCAGAACAAACCGGTTATATCGGTGATGATCTTATCGACTGGCCTGTCATGGAAAAAGTAGCTTTAAAAGTCTGCGTCGCTGACGGGCATCCACTACTGGCTCAACGCGCAAATTACGTCACTTCAATACGTGGCGGGCACGGTGCAGTCAGGGAAGTGTGTGACCTCATTTTACAAGCGCGCAATGAACTTGATGTCCACAAAGGTCTAAGTATATGAGTTTATCCCGTATCGGTTACCTGATACTGGCATTTGTTATTTGTTGGTCTGCTTATTACCTGTTTGATAAAGGCAAGACATTCGACATTCAGGTAGAACCGGATACCGAATTACCTATGTTTAGCGGTGAAGATTTAGTGAATACCTCTTACAACGAAGAAGGGATTCGCAGCTATGTCATTACATCCGTTAAACTCGATCACTACGCAAAAAGCGGTGATACTTTTTTTGATCAACCGGTCTTAAAAGTTTACAAAGAAGGCACAACCCAAGAATGGGAGGTCACTGCTGACCGAGGTATTCTCGGGCAGGACCATGTGCTGACATTATACGACAACGTCTTGGCGAAAAACTTATTGCCAGATTCTGGCTTTGATACCATGTCTACGGATGTGCTTGGCATCCAGTTGGACAATCGTGATTTTTGGGCAGACAACCAAGTCACCTTGGTTGGCCCTCAGTTTGAAACAGTAGGTCAGGCGATGAAAGGCAACTTTGCTGAAAACAACGCCATCCTATACAAACATGTACAAGGTAGATATGAAACTCTCACACCTTAGTCTAATTTCTTGTTTGCTGATTTCTGGACAAGCACTGGCGCTGTCTACCGATCAGGATCAACCTGTTTACATTGATTCAGACAGCCAGCAGCTTGATATGCAGAGCAACAAAGTGACCTTCTTAGGTGACGTAAAGCTCAAGCAAGGCAGTATCAATATTAACGCCGATAAAGTCATTGTAACCCGTGATCCAAAAGACGGCTCCATTCAGGAGATCGAAGGATACGGCGATTTGGCGACCTTCTCTCAGCTCACCGATGACGGTAAAACCCTCTATGGTGAAGCGAAAGAGCTGTACTACGTCATGGTTGATGACCAACTCACCATGATAGATGAAGCCATGCTGTCACAAGATGACAGTGTCATTCGCGGCACCAAAATCCGTTATAAAATCTCTTCTCAGAAGCTGATTGCTGACGGTAAAGAAAAAGGCGACCGCGTTTCCACGGTGCTCCAGCCACAAACAGTACAAGAATAATTATGGCAAATCTCAAAGCAGAGCATTTAGCGAAAACTTACGGTAACCGTAAAGTGGTGACCGATGTTAGCTTGGAAGTCACTTCTGGGCAGATCGTCGGTTTACTTGGCCCTAACGGTGCAGGTAAAACTACGTCGTTTTACATGATTGTCGGCTTAGTCGCTCGCGATGAAGGCTCGATTACGATTGACGGGCAGGATATCAGCATCCTGCCGATGCATAGCCGCTCTCGTATGGGGATTGGCTATCTACCCCAGGAAGCGTCGATCTTCCGCAAGCTATCTGTAGAACACAACATTATGGCTGTTCTGGAGACTCGTGAAGAACTGACTCGTGAACAGCGCCAAGATAAGTTGGAAGACTTATTGGAAGAATTCCACATTCAGCACATTCGCCACAGTGCAGGTATGGCACTATCAGGGGGTGAGCGTCGTCGTGTAGAGATCGCCCGAGCTTTGGCTGCCAATCCTCAATTTATCTTGCTGGATGAACCGTTCGCTGGTGTTGACCCGATTTCGGTCATTGATATCAAAAAGATCATAGAACATCTGCGTGATCGTGGGCTGGGTGTTTTGATCACAGACCACAACGTACGTGAAACATTAGACGTATGTGAAAAAGCCTACATTGTGAGTCAAGGGCACTTGATCGCCGAAGGTACGCCAGAGCAAGTACTCAACAACGAACAAGTAAAACAAGTTTATCTCGGCGAACAATTCCGTCTATGATTAAAGTGAAGAACGGTAAGATTCTATAGCATCTAAGGCAAGTAATACTGAATGAAACCCTCATTACAACTCAAGCTAGGACAGCAGTTAGCGATGACCCCACAGCTTCAGCAAGCAATTCGCTTGTTGCAGTTGTCAACGTTAGATCTTCAACAGGAAATTCAGGAAGCCTTGGATTCTAACCCTCTGCTAGAAGTCGAAGAAGGCAGCGAAGAAACCTCAAATGTTGAAGAAAAAGCAGCGAGTGAGGAAAAAGAGCAGAACGCTGAAATCGCTGAGCCAGAAGTCAAAGACAGCTCAGAACTGATCGAGAAATCTGAAATCAGCAACGAACTTGAGATTGATACCACTTGGGAAGATGTCTACAGCGCCAACACAGGCAGTACGGGTATTGCGTTAGATGATGATGCGCCCGTCTACCAAGGTGAAACCACACAATCCCTAAATGACTACCTGACATGGCAGTTAGACCTGACTCCTTTTAGCGAAACAGATCGCACCATCGCTATGGCCATCATTGATGCTGTAGACGACTATGGTTACCTGACCATTTCTACTGAAGATATTCTTGAAAGCTTTGATAATGAAGAAATAGAACTCGAAGAAATCGAAGCCGTACGCAAGCGCGTTCAGCAATTTGACCCACTGGGTGTCGCATCAAATAACTTGCAAGACTGCTTGCTGCTCCAATTGGCCACCTTCCCAGAAGATACGCCGTGGCTGAGAGAAGCCAAGTTAGTACTGACTGACTACATCGACCAACTGGGCAATCGCGACTATAAGCTGATCATCAAAGAAGCAAAGCTTAAAGAAGCAGAGCTCAAAGAAGCTCTCAAGCTCATTCAGCAGCTCGACCCTCGACCTGGAAGCCGAATTGCTGCAGAGCACGCAGAATATGTCATACCTGATGTTTCTGTATTCAAAGATCATGGTAAGTGGGTAGTCACTATCAACCCAGACTCAGTACCACGTCTTAAGGTCAATCAACAATACGCAGCGCTTGGCAAAGGCAACAGTTCAGATAGTCAATACATTCGCTCAAACTTGCAGGAAGCAAAATGGCTTATTAAGAGCCTAGAAAGTAGAAATGAGACGCTACTCAAAGTTGCTAAGTGTATTGTTGAACATCAACGTGATTTCTTCGAGTATGGTGAAGAAGCGATGAAGCCGATGGTTCTCAATGACGTCGCCTTAGATGTCGATATGCACGAATCCACGATTTCACGCGTCACAACCCAAAAATACATGCATACCCCTCGTGGTATTTTCGAACTGAAGTATTTCTTCTCCAGCCATGTAAGTACCGACAATGGTGGAGAATGTTCATCAACTGCAATCCGAGCATTGATTAAAAAGCTCGTTGCTGCTGAAAACAGTGCTAAACCACTGAGTGACAGCAAAATTGCAGCTCTACTCGCTGACCAAGGGATTCAGGTCGCTAGACGAACAATAGCTAAGTACCGAGAATCACTAGGCATTGCCCCTTCGAGTCAGCGCAAACGCCTGCTTTAGGCATCTAAACCGAGAAGGAAAGTCTATGCAAATCAATATTAATGGCCACCACGTTGATCTCACCGATTCAATGCAAGACTACGTAAACGAAAAGTTTCAAAAGCTTGAGCGTTTCTTTGACCACATAAATAACGTTCATGTTGTTTTAAAAGTTGAAAAACTCCGTCAAATCGCTGAAGCTACCCTTCACGTCAATCAGGGCGAAATCCATGCATCTGCCGACGAAGAAAGTATGTATGCCGCTATCGACTCTCTTGTTGATAAACTGGTCAGACAGCTCAACAAGCATAAAGAAAAACTAAACACGCACTAAACATCATGCAATTAAGCGAAATCCTTTCATTGGACTGCACCAAAAGTGCAGTCCAATGCACTAGCAAAAAACGCGCTCTGGAAATGATCAGTGAGATCGTCGCCGAGCAGACTGGTCAAAACTCCACTGAACTTTTTGAGTGTATGCTCAGCCGCGAAAAAATGGGCAGTACTGGCATCGGAAATGGAATAGCCATTCCCCATGCTCGTATGCAATCCAGCGACAAAGCCGTTGCCGTCCTCATACAATGTGAATCTCCTGTCGAGTTTGACTCGATAGATAATCGTCCTGTCGATCTCCTTTTTGCTCTTCTTGTGCCTGATGCGCAATGTAAAGAGCACCTTAAAACGCTTTCCAGCATGGCAGAACGACTAAACAACAAACAAGTCCTCAAACAACTACGTAAAGCGCAATCTGATGAGGAGCTTTACGACATCATGGTGAATCAGTAATGCGCCTTATCGTCGTCAGTGGTCAATCAGGTGCAGGCAAAAGCGTCGCACTACGCGTGCTTGAAGACCTTGGCTACTACTGCGTCGATAATCTTCCGGTGGATTTACTCGATAACTTCGTCAAATCGGTCAAATCAAGTAAGCAAAATGTGGCGGTCAGTATTGATATCCGCAATCTGCCTACCGAACCGAATCTCGTGACCGATGTCCTGACGAAGCTAAAGAAATCTTCCGACGTTAGTGTTCTGTTTCTGGACGCCAAGAAAGACACATTACTCAAACGCTACAGCGAAACGAGGCGCATACACCCTCTTTCACTCAGTCTCGAAAACACCTCTCTTGAACAAGCCATTGAAAAAGAACGCTGTATTCTTTCTCCGTTGAAAGAGCACGCTGATCTGATCATCGATAGCAGCAACCAATCACTGCATGACTTAAGTGAGACCGTTCGCATGCGTGTTGAAGGTCGAGAGCGCAAGGACTTAGTGATGGTGTTTCAGTCGTTTGGCTTTAAGTATGGCCTGCCAAGTGACGCTGACTATGTGTTTGATGTACGCTTCCTGCCGAATCCACATTGGGAACCCGCATTACGCCCAATGACAGGGCTCGATACACCGATCAAATCTTTTCTGGAAAGCCATCAAGATGTATTGGATCTTAAACAGCAGATCCAGAAATTCATCGAAAACTGGCTACCATTACTAGAAAAAAACAACCGCAGCTACCTAACGGTCGCAATAGGTTGTACTGGCGGCAAGCACCGTTCAGTTTATCTTACCCAACAAATTGGCGACTACTTCGCTCAAATGGGCCATCAGGTTCAGATTCGCCACGCGACACTCGAGAAAAAACATAAGGAATAACGTATGCAGCAACAGAGTCGAACCGTCCTCATCCAAAACCGATTGGGCCTTCATGCTCGTGCTGCCGTTAAACTTGTCGAACTCGCTCAGTCTTTTGATGCGATTCTCACTATCCAAAACCATGAAGGTAAAGAAGCGACCGCAGACAGTGTCATGGGACTACTCATGCTTGAGTCTGCTCAGGGGGAGCATGTCACTATTAGTGCTGAGGGTAGTGATGCGAGCCCAGCTCTGGAAGCCGTCTGTCACCTCATTGAAGATAAATTCGAAGAGGCGGACTAATTTTTCCTCCCATATAAGAAAAATCATTACCTTCATATTAACTTATTAAATAAACACTAAAATTAAGTTACTATTCAACGCATTGTAAGTATTTAGAGTCAGGAGGAAGAAATGGCAGAGCAAATTGAATTCGACCAAGCTCACCAAGCCCTCCAAGAAGTGACCGAGGCTCTAGAAAGTGGCCGCTTTGTCCATGTCCGTCGCCAATTACAGGACATGGAGCCAGAAGACATTGCCCATCTGTTAGAAGCCTCACCACGAAAGAGCCGTGAAGTCCTTTGGCAACTCACCGACCCGGAAGATTACGGTGAGATCCTCGACGAGCTGAATGAAGACGTCAAAGATGCTCTGGTTTCTAAAATGGAACCCGAGATGCTGGCCGAAGCTACAGAAGGTATGGACACCGATGACGTTGCTTACGTCTTACGTAGTCTGCCAGATGATGTCTCACGTGAAGTTCTGTCCCAAATGGACACCGCCGATCGCTTGCGAGTGGAGACCGCGCTTTCTTACCCCGAGGATACCGCTGGCGGACTGATGAACACCGACGTAATCACCATTCGTGGTGATGTCGATGTCGATGTCGTCTTGCGTTATTTGCGTATGAAAGGTGAGCTTCCTGAAGCTACCGACGCACTGTATGTGATAGATGAAAACAGCCAGCTGATTGGCCAGTTACCGATCACGACCCTAATTACCACCCAACCTGATATCAAAGTTACTGAAGTGATGGAAGATGCAGATGAAGCCATCGAAGTCACTATGAGCGACTCCGATATTGCTAGTCTGTTTGAACGTCGTAACTGGGTATCCGCTCCCGTAATCGACGAGAATCAACACCTCGTAGGCCGCATTACCATTGATGACGTGGTGGATGTAATTCGTGAAGATGCCGAACACTCCATGATGAGTATGGCGGGCATGGACGATGATGAAGATACCTTCGCGCCAGTGGTTAAATCGGCCCGTAAGCGCAGTATCTGGTTAGGTGCGAACGTATTGGCAGCACTTGCTGCGGCATCGGTCTCAAACATGTTTGAAGCCACCTTAGATCAAATGGCAGCGATTGCTGTCTTGATGACTATCGTTCCATCCATGGGCGGAGTTGCGGGTAACCAAACCGTCGCTCTGGTCATCCGAGGCCTCGCATTGGGTCATATCGGTGATGCCAACAAACGTGAACTGCTAATGAAAGAAGCAGCAATCGGCCTGTTGAACGGTATCATGTGGGCACTGATCATTGGTGGTATCGTCATAGCCTGGAAAGGTAACTGGATGCTCGGCGGCATTATTTCCGCAGCCATGTTAACCAACCTTTTGGTCGCTGGAATTGCAGGGGTAACTATCCCGATCTTATTGAAGAAAATGAACATCGACCCCGCGCTAGCCGGAGGGATGGCATTAACCACCGTCACTGATGTGATTGGCCTATCAGTGTTCCTTGGTCTTGCTACCATCATGATCTGACAGATAATCATCAATAAAAAAGCACAGCTTTTGCTGTGCTTTTTTGATCCAACTTGCAGAGAATTAGTTAATGTTTGGCCCTAACCACTTTTCAGCTTCTAACATATCCCAACCTTTACGATCAGCGTAACTTTCGACCTGATCCTGCTGGATCTGCGCGATCGCAAAGTAGCGCGAATCTGGGTGAGAGAAATACCATCCTGATACAGACGCTCCTGGCCACATTGCATAGCTGCTGGTCAAAGACATCTCAATCGTCTCTTCCACTTTGAGCAACTCCCAAAGTGGGCCTTTCTCAGTATGCTCTGGACAGGCTGGATAACCTGGAGCTGGGCGAATACCTTGATACTTTTCACGAATCAGATCATCGTTAGAGAGATCTTCATCCGCCGAATAGCCCCAAATTTCCTTACGCACTTTTTCATGCAGGTATTCAGCAAAAGCCTCAGCCAATCGATCCGCCACAGCTTGAATCATAATCGCGTTGTAATCATCTCCCGCTGCTTTGTATTCATCAGCGAGTTCACGTTCTCCAATACCACCGGTTACCGCAAATGCGCCAATCCAGTCCTTCTTACCTGACGATTTTGGTGCGATGTAATCAGAGAGACAGTAATTGTAGCCTTTAGGCTTCTCAGTCTGCTGACGCAGGTTATGCAATACTTTAGCCACTTCAGTACGCGATTCATCGGTGTACACTTCGATATCATCTCCAACACTTGCTGCTGGGAATAGCGCACACATGCCACGTGCTTTAAGCAAACCTTCTCGCTCGACCCTATCAAGCAACTCATTTGCATCAGCAAACAGTCTCTTTGCTTCTTCTCCGACTTCTTCGTGCTCAAGAATCGCAGGGTACTTACCAACTAAAGACCAAGTCATAAAAAATGGAGTCCAGTCGATATATTCACGTAATGTTGCTACATCAAAGTCATCGAAAACATGCACACCCGGTTTAGCTGGCTCTGGTGGGGTATAAGCTTCCCAATCAATCGCGACCTTATTTGCCCGAGCTTGTTCTAAGGTGACAGGTTTCGTGCGCGGTTTCTTGCGATTATGCTGGTCACGTACACGTACGTAATCGGCATCAAGTTTTTCAACGAATGCAGGACGACGCTCGTCAGACAGCAATGAAGTACACACCCCAACGGCTCTTGAAGCATTGTTGACGTAAACCACTGGGTGCTTGTAGTTTTGCTCAATCTTAACCGCAGTGTGTGCTTTCGACGTTGTCGCGCCACCGATCAGTAATGGCAGATCGAAATCAAGACGCTCCATCTCTTTCGCCACATGCACCATTTCATCCAACGATGGGGTAATTAAGCCGGAAAGCCCGATGATATCGACGTTCTCTTCTTTCGCGACTTTAAGGATCTGCTCACATGGCACCATCACGCCAAGGTCAATGATCTCGTAGTTATTACATTGAAGTACAACACCAACGATATTCTTACCAATATCGTGAACATCCCCTTTCACTGTTGCCAGTAGTATCTTACCGTTTGAAGAACCCGCTTGTTTTTCCTTGTTAATGAACGGCTCTAAATGCGCTACGGCCTGCTTCATTACACGTGCCGACTTAACCACCTGAGGAAGGAACATCTTACCTTCACCAAACAAGTCACCGACCACGTTCATACCATCCATTAGCGGCCCTTCAATCACCTCCAATGGTTTACTGGCGTTAACACGTGCCTCTTCGGTATCTTCAACGATAAACTCGGTGATCCCCTTAACTAATGCATGCTCTAATCGCTTCTCTACTGACCAAGTACGCCATTCTAGCGCAGAGGCATCTTCTTCCTTACCGACACCTTTACCTGCGTACTCAGCCGCAATATCAAGCAAGCGCTCAGTACTATCATCACGACGGTTTAGTACCACATCTTCTACGGCTTCACGCAATTTATCAGGGACGTTGTCGTAAATCTCCAACTGACCTGCATTCACGATCCCCATATCCATACCATTTTTGAAACAGTGATAAAGGAATACTGCGTGAATCGCTTCACGTACGTAGTTATTGCCACGGAACGAGAACGAAACGTTCGACACTCCGCCAGAGATCATCGCGTGCGGCAAATCTCGTTTAATGTCAGCAACTGCTCCGATAAAATCGACCGCATAATTGTTGTGCTCTTCAATACCTGTCGCCACTGCAAAGATATTTGGGTCAAAGATAATGTCTTCTGGTGGGAAGCCGACTTCATCAACCAGAATACGGTAGGCGTTAGTACAGATTTCAAGCTTACGTTCTCGTGTTTCCGCCTGCCCTATTTCATCAAAAGCCATTACGATGACAGCAGCACCATA
This sequence comes from Vibrio sp. RE88, assembly GCF_013113835.1. GTDB lineage: Bacteria > Pseudomonadota > Gammaproteobacteria > Enterobacterales > Vibrionaceae > Vibrio. The sequence goes on from NZ_VTYQ01000014.1 coordinate 83,638, forward strand.
GCGGCGAATTAGCTTAGCCTGCTCAACAAACTTCTCTTTGCCTTCTTTGAGCGAGATAGAGTTAACAATGCCTTTACCCTGAATGCATTTTAGCCCGGCTTCAATGACTTCCCACTTGGAAGAGTCAACCATGATAGGCACTTTAGAAATTTCTGGCTCAGACGCACACAGATTGAGGAAGCGCACCATGCATGCTTCGGCGTCCAACATGCCCTCATCCATATTGATATCGATGATCTGAGCGCCATTTTCCACCTGCTGGCGAGCAACTTCTAACGCTTCATCGTAAAGCTCTTCTTTAATCAATCGCTTGAAGCGAGCAGAGCCAGTCACGTTAGTTCGCTCACCAACGTTGACGAACAAGGTGTCTTTTTCAATAGCTAGCGGTTCAAGACCAGACAAGCGACACGCCACATGTAAGTCTGGTAGTTGGCGAGGAGTCACGCCTTCAACGGCCTCTGCCATCTGGCGAATATGCTCTGGTGTGGTACCACAACACCCACCGATTAGGTTCAGAAAGCCACTTTCCGCCCATTCTTTAACGTGCGTAGCCATATCTTCAGGAGAAAGGTCATATTCACCAAATGCATTCGGTAAGCCCGCATTCGGGTGCGCTGATACAAAGCTTTCCGAAATACGTGACATTTCTTCAACGTATGGACGGAGCTCGTCCGGGCCTAAAGCACAGTTCAAACCAAATGACAGCGGCTGAACGTGACGCAAAGAATTGTAAAACGCTTCCGTGGTTTGGCCGGAAAGCGTTCGTCCTGAAGCATCAGTGATCGTTCCCGAAATCATGATCGGTAATTTAACACCCATCTCTTCGAAAACACTGTCGACAGCAAAGGCACAAGCCTTCGCATTCAAGGTATCAAAAATCGTTTCAATTAGAATGAGGTCTGAGCCACCTTTAATTAAGGCGCGCGTCGATTCGGAATACGCAGCAACCAACTCATCAAACGTGACATTACGATAGCCGGGATCATTCACATCAGGCGAAATCGAACAAGTACGGTTAGTTGGACCGAGCACACCCGCCACATAGCGTGGTTTATCTGGTGTTTTTGCCGTCCACTCATCTGCCACTTCGCGAGCGAGCCTAGCGGCTTCACAGTTGATTTCTTCGCTCAAGCTTTCCATATCGTAGTCAGCCATTGCGATGGTCGTTGCGTTAAACGTGTTGGTCTCAAGAATATCCGCGCCAGCTTCTAAATACTCAGCATGAATATCTTTAATCAATTTGGGCTGTGTCAGAACCAGAAGGTCATTATTGCCTTTAAGGTCACAATGCCAATCGGCGAAACGTTCACCTCGATAGTCGGGTTCTTCCAGTTTATAGCCCTGGATCATAGTCCCCATACCGCCATCTATCAGTAAGATGCGTTTTCTTAGTTGAGCTTCTATCTGTTGCCTTACATTACTTCCCACAGTACAGCCTCATTCCTTTAGTTATCGTTCCATCCTATCACACATTAAAAAGGAGTCTAGACGTCTAAATGACTAAATTAATCACCTCTGCATGACAAAAAAGTGTTTGCTATTTAATCACGTCAGGAACAAAATTCTCATTCATAATTTGTTACATGCTGAGAATCCAATGTCGGTCTACTACACTCTCTGTTTTCTATCTGCAGCGGCAATGTTAATTGCTTTTGTAAACAGCAAGATAGGAAAAATGCAAACTACAATTGCCATCACTGCTGGTTCCATGGTTCTATCCCTTCTTATCCTTATCGCAGGTCAAAATAACTGGTTTCATTTAACAGAAATTGCTTCGAAGACAATGTCGAGCATTAACTTCGAAGATTTTCTGCTAAAGGGGATATTGGGCTTTCTCTTATTTGCAGGTGGTCTTGGGATTAAACTGCCTCACCTCAAAGACCAAAAATGGGAAATTACAGTGCTCGCACTGGGAGCGACACTATTCTCTACCTTCTTTATTGGTTTCGCGCTTTACGGATTCTGCCATCTGATAGGTGTGCAATTCGACTTAGTGTACTGCTTATTGTTTGGTGCATTAATCTCGCCAACCGACCCGATTGCAGTATTGGCTATCGTAAAAAAACTGGATGCACCGGAACGTATCTCAACCCAAATCGAAGGTGAGTCCTTGTTTAATGACGGTTTTGGTCTCGTCATTTTTGTCACCCTGTTTACGATCGCTTTTGGCACCGAAGCGCCAACGGTTGGCAGCGTGACAATGCTGTTCATTCAAGAAGCCATTGGCGGTATCGTTTATGGTTTCGCACTTGGTCTGCTGTTCCACTATCTCATCAGTGCAACTGATGACCACTCTATGGAGTTGCTACTGACCATAGGTATACCGACTGCCGGCTATGCGTTTGCGGAAGTTCTGCATGTTTCAGGACCATTAGCCATGGTGGTATCCGGTATTATGATCGGTAACTGGACACGATTTATTGGCTTTTCTAAAGAAAGTGAAGATCACCTCGATCACTTCTGGGAACTAGTCGATGAGTTCCTCAATGGGGTCTTGTTCCTCCTAATCGGCATGTCGATGTTACTATTTGAATTCCATAAGGAAGACTGGATTCTAATGGCGTTTTCGGTGCCATTGGTACTAGCTGCCCGCTATCTAAGCGTGTTCTGTTCGTACATTGGGTTTAAACGTCATCGCAAGTACAACCCTTGGTCAGTGAAAATCCTAACTTGGGGCGGGTTACGTGGTGGTCTAGCACTAGCGATGGCGCTCTCCATACCTTCAGGGATTTGGGTTATCCAAGATAAGCTAATCGACGTGAAAGAAATCATTCTGGTCATGACTTATTCTGTCGTGGTGTTCTCCATCCTTGTTCAAGGCTCGACGATTACCCCTATGATAGAAAAAGCAAAGCAGGCAGAAAAAGAAATGCAGCTTGAGCCGGAAACAGCGGAGTCATCAGAGAAAGAATAACCCGTATCGAATTAATTATTTCAAAGCCGCTCTCTATGAGCGGTTTTTTGTTATCCGCAATAAGCAATGAGCACTTAGAAATGGACGCTTACCCAATTGCAAGATAGAGAATCAACAGTATGGGAAGCAATCATTACCAGATTGCCCCTTGGCTATTAGGGAAAGGTTACGGTGATAGTTAACCGGAATAGTTCCTGAGAAACTCACCATTAAAAGTTGCTATACTGGTCGTACTCACTCTAGGTACAAATAGTCTAAATCTACTTACCAGTAAATATGTGTTTGTAACGTATCGCATAGCTAACCATACCGTTGCCTGTACTTAGGTTGTCTAGTTAATCAGCATACATTCAGAGTAGATATCAAAAGACCAATCTTTACGTCACTCGTTCTCTAATAGAAACTGTCCACGTATCAACTGCAAAGCCTAGGATTTTAGATAATTGTTGTGGCGCTATGTCTGTAGTAGGCAGTGAGTATGGACTTATTAGCCAAAGAGCAAAATAACTTAGCGTATACAAGATGACCTCAGCATTGCTGCTGAGGTCTAGAATAAGTGCGGGTTGCTGAGTTTGTACTCAAGAGAGATTCATTCCCTTCAAAGAAACACCATGGTCCCTAAACGATAAAACCCAAATCCGAAGACTGGATTTCTCAATAAGTCTCTGACAGCGGGAAGGCCTAGTTCAGGTTTACGCTCAAGCAGAACTCGTATGTCACAGCCAAAAAAATAATACTGCAGGTACGAAAAAGCCCTAACATCGCTGTTAGGGCTTTCTCTGAATAAGTGGCGGAGCGGACGGGACTCGAACCCGCGACCCCCGGCGTGACAGGCCGGTATTCTAACCAACTGAACTACCGCTCCGCACTGGTTAGACTTAA
>NZ_VTYQ01000015.1 GCF_013113835.1 Vibrio sp. RE88
GAGGGCAATGATGATGACCGCCCAGACATTACCAGCATCTCTAGCCCAACTGTCGATGAAGGCGGTACGGCGGTCTTTGATGTGACGCTGAGCAACCCAAGTGAATTGGTAACGCCAGTCACCATGACGCTAGCCAATGGCACGGCGGAAAGTGATGACTACACCACTAATCAAATTACCGTCAATTTTGCCGATGGCACCAGCACGGTGGTAGACGCGGTTAATGGTGAATTCAGTTTTGATGTGCCAGCGGGCAACAGTTCTTATACCGTGTCGGTTGAGACCACGGATGACAACACTGCGCCTGTGTATGAAGGCGATGAAACCTTTACTTTAAGTGGAGCGAGCAGCAGTCAAACAGGTACGGTGAGCGGTGAAGCGACCATTCAAGATGGTGGTGAGGGTAATGACGATGACCGCCCCGAAATTACCAGCATCTCCAGCCCGACCGTCGACGAAGGCGGTACTGCCGTCTTTGATGTCACGCTGAGTAGCCCAAGTGAATTGGCCACTCCTGTCACCATGACGCTGGCCAATGGTACAGCGGAAAGTGACGACTACACCAGCAATCAAATTACGGTCAACTTTGCCGATGGCACCAGCACGGTGGTTAACGCGGTCAATGGTGAATTCAGTTTTGATGTCCCAGCGGGCAACGGTTCTTACACTGTGTCGGTTGAGACGACTGATGACAACAATGCACCTGCATATGAAGGCGATGAAACCTTCACTTTAAGTGGTGCGAGCAGCAGTCAAACAGGTACGGTGAGCGGTGAAGCTACCATTCAAGATGGCGGTGAAGGTGGTGACGATGACCGCCCTCAAGTTTCTATCTCAGGAGGTGGGGACGTTAATGAAGGTAATGCCGCTAACTTCACGGTTCATTTGTCAAACACTGCGACATCGACGGTTTCTTTCGTTCTCACGTTAAATGCGGGAGATACTTCACCAGAAGATCTGGCTTCGTACCAATATCAAGCTGCGGATGGTGCTTGGTTGGATGTACCAGCGTCGGGAGAAATTTCTGTTCCTGCAGGTTCGAGCTCTGTAAACGTTAAAGTTGTCACTCAACAAGATGATACTTATGAAGGGGATGAGAGCTTTAGCCTGTCCGTCAGTGCGGGAAGCGGAACGGTTAGCGCGTCAACAGACACCACTGCGAGCGCTACGATTTTAGATTTCGAAGATAATCCACCTGAAGCAGAAGATTTTGATGCAACACTCGACGCAAATGGAAATGCAACCATCTTGTTTAATAGTGAGGATGCTGAACAAGATCATATTTCTGATAACGAAGATGACGCAACAAATACACCTGTTGGCGTTGTTATCACAGAGCTTCCTGAGTCGGGTCAACTGTATTACGGCGATCAGTTGATCGACGCCGATGATCTTACGACCTTTACTTCAGAAGGCGAAGTGCTGCAGCAAGGAACAATATTCAGTGATCCAAACCTGATTCGTTATGAAAATGATGCTGAATCGACAGGCTTCGTTCTGGGAGTAAAAGAAGCGCCCGATGGGATGGATGGCGGCGCTAGCCAGTCTAATTTCTTAAATTGGGGTGAACCTGTTCAAGACAATGCTGGCCAGAGGGTTCTGACTTTTGACAACGGCGATGCAATCACAATTACTTCCTCAGGTCAGGCATTAACACAATACTTTGGTCAGCCAAGTGCAGGGCATATTGGATATGGACTTGCAGTAGGAAATGATGGCGGTCTTCAGCAAGGTGAGACAATTACGATTGATTTTACCCAGCGCCCGTCAACGTCTGTAGAAGTAGGGTTAGATGGACTTGGTGGCTGGTTTGAGGATGGCCACGAGTTTGAAACAACAGCGATAGTGCAAGCAAAACTTGATGATGGCTCAATCATCGAAGTACCAGTCTCAAAAGAGACCTCAGGCAATACAGATTTGTTCCATGTTGTGACTATCGATGCTCCAGAAGGTCGACAAATTGAAGAGCTGATAGTTACCACCGAAGGCCCGGGTAACTGGGAGCTGCGTTATCTAGAAACATCATCAAATGACACCTTCGATTACCGAGCAGTAGATAGTGATGGAAATTACAGCGACGAACACACGGTTACTCTAGTCGAAGGAAACCAAGCGCCGATTGCCACAGATGACCCTGTTGGGTTTGAGGTCGCACTTGGTACCTTTAACTCTAATTCTTGGACACATGATGGCGTGAATATTAGCGGTAGCTATCAAGGTCAAGACCAGTCTATTACTCAAAGTGGTGTCAAACGTGGAGTAGCGGGTGACGAGAATGGAGGGCCGGGTGCTCAAATTCAATACAACCGAGAAGATGGTGAATCTGAGCAGTTCAGAGTAGACCTAGATAAGCCTGCGACAGAGTTTAGCTTTGAAGTATCAAATCTATTCAAAAATGAAGGTGGAAGTGGCAACCATGAGCAAGGTAAATGGGTGGCCTATCTCGGTGATAACCCAGTCGCGAGTGGCACTTTCGTCGCCAATGATGGCAGCAACCACGGTTCTTATCATTTTGACGAGCAAGACCTCGGCGGCGTAGCATTTGATAGCGTTGTTTTTGAAGCGACAGATTTTAGCAACATTCCTGCCCGTGGCAGTGACTCTTCAGACTATTTCCTAACAGGCTTTAAAGCGTCTGGTGACGGAGCATACGCAGCCAATCAAGGAGAAGTTCTTGAAATTCCTTTGACTGAACTATTGGGTAACGATTTTGACCCGAATGGCGACAATATTCGAATTACCCATGTCTCTGAAGTCAATAACGCCAGCGCTAGGATTGAGAATGGCATAGTTTATATAGATCTAGACGATGCATTCGTTGGTAGTACTACGTTTGACTACGTTATTACTGATGATAAAGGGGGCTTTGCCGAGGCGACGGTTTCAATTGTAGTGAATCCATTGCCTCAAGAAGTCGCCGTAGAATCTATCTCAATGCTTGAGAATTCAGTGGATGAAGGAGATAGCCTTGTCTACAAAGTGACACTGGAAGAAGGTGTACTGCAAGAAACACAATACAGTGTCACTTTTGGTAAGACAGATAGCGATAGCGCAGGCAATTCGGATGTGGACTTGTCTCAAGTGATATTCACCAACGGGGTGACTTATGACTCCACGACACAGCAAGTGGTTGTTCCTGTCGGTGTTAGCACTTTCTCCGTTCTCATCCCGACCGTAATAGATGGTGTTTATGAAAGCTCTGAAGATTACACACTGATTTTAGGTGAACAGCAGGCCACGGGCACAATTGAGAATGTAGATATACCATTGGTGTCTGTTTCTGAAAATGTGAGTGTCAGTGAAGGTTCAGCTGCAGAATTCACCGTTTCATTGAGCAAAAACACGGCTGAAGCGGTGACTATCAACCTAGCTTTGGCTCACTTAGAGACAGACGCGCCTGATATTTCAAGCATGGTAGTAGAATATTACGATGGCAACAGCTGGCAAACGCTGGCGATTGCTCCAAATGGTGATGTCGTATTGCCAGCAGGAGTGATTCAGGCTCGTGTTACCGTTCAGACAACCGATGACGACTCTCAGCCTGTTTACGAGGGAGCTGAGCGCTTCGAGCTAGCCGTTAGTGGTGTTGCCGGTGCTCAGGGTTCTGACTCTAGCGTGGCGACCATTGTCGATGATGGAAGCGTTGATCCTGACGGTGAAGGCCCTGAAATCGCCGATGATGACCGCCCGGTTGTTACCTCAGTCAGTGACCAAAATGTTGAAGAAGGCGGTGTTGTCAGCTTCGATGTCGCGTTGTCCGCAGAGAGCACTTCGGATACCCGAGTGGTTTTAGAGCTCAATGAAATTAATGCCACCTCACCAGAAGACTTTAATGCTAGTGTCGTGACGGTGAAATATGGCGACCCTGAGCAATCAGAGCAAGTCACCCTACAAAATGGTGTGTTTGAGTTTGATTTACCAGCCGATGAAAGTGATTTTACGGTTTCTGTACAAACGAACGATGATCAGGTATCCGACAACAACGAGACATTCACGTTAGAAGCTAAGACAGAGTATCAATCGAATCAGGTTAGCGGTACAGCTACGATCCAAGATAATGAAAAACCAACTGTCGATTTAGATGGCAGTGAATATCAGATTGAATTTGTCAGCGAAAGTGCGGGTTATCACAATGTATTCGGCTACTACGTTTATGATGAAGCGTCAGATACACAGCAGCTTCAAATCTTGATGTCGGACTCGTACGACTCCCGTCAAAATGGGTTTGATCCTGTCCTTGCGAATCTAGATAGCATGGACAACGTAGAGTACTTCCTCATTCCAAATGGTGCCAATGCAATTGAAAATGCACCATCAGGCGCAACGTTTGAAGTGGACTCCAATGGTAAGTTATTAATCAATGGAGCAACGCAATCTAACATCAATGTTTTCCTTAGCCATGACGAAAACTCTCACATGAGAGTATCTGAAAATAGCGATGGCGATACGGTTTTAAGCTTTGACGACCAGAAAAATCACGTCAATGATGACAATGACTACAACGACTTAATCATCAAAATTTCGAAACAAGACACCAACGTTGATTTTGCTACTTCTTTCACTGAAGGTGATGATCCAATCTCGATTGCAGATGCAACTGTCGACATTTTTGACGACAAAGACGCTATTCAATCTATGCAAGTGACGTTGACGAACAAGTATGCAGGCGATCAACTTACTTGGCCTTCTACGCCCGGGTTCACCGTCAGCCAGACTGTGACACCTACCAGCGTTACGTTGTTGATTACAGCCGATACGGTTGGTGGTGTATCTTCTTCAGAGTTTGAAACTTTCCTCAAAGGGATTCGATTCGAAAATACCAGTGAAAACCCTGATGAAACGGATCGTGAGATCGACATCCATGTGACGGATGCTTCGGGTCAACAATCAGAAACGGCAACGACAACGGTAAGCGTTGTTGAAGTGGCTGACCTGACCGTACAACAGGATGCTAGCGGTGATGAAGATAGCCAAATTGCACTGAACATCTCTATACCTGCGAACAGCTCCGTGACTGAAGTTGTATTGACCGATTTACCAGACGGTTCGATTCTTAAGTCTGGCGAAAATATCATTGCGATCAGCAATGGAGAAGCAACGCTGACTCCACAACAGCTAGCGCAGTTGACCATAACTTCGCCAAACAACAGTGACGAGAACTTTACGGTTAATGTTGAAGGTTATACTTCTTCGAACGAGCTTATAGAGCAACATAGTATCGATGTTCAGGTTGATGCTGTTACTGACGTGCCTTTGATTACTATTGCAGAGCCAGAAGTCGTTTCGTTCCATGATTTCGATTCTATCGACATGGGTAACCGCTCATGGCGCGGTAATGTGAGTGCGAGTGAGCTTACGCAATCTGATGGTGCTGAAGGTATCTGGGGAACGGATAACCGTAATAGTTACAATGAAGTTGGTAAAGAAACCGTCTATCGAGGTGGAGTCTCAGACCGAGAAAACCAGATATATGAACTGGAAGGTCGCCATGGCGATGACCAACTATTCACTCAGTTTACAGCGCAAGCAGACCAGTTCTACACCCTTTCATTTGATGTCGTCGCGCGCAGGCTAAATGATTCTCCATTGACGGTATTCCTTGAAGATGAAAATGGTGATCGTAAAGTTCTGTTTGAGTACACCGATCAGCAAAGCCTCAATTGGCAAACCGAAAGTATTAATTTCCAAGCACCATCGGATGGCGAGTACAAAGTTGTATTTGAATCAGAAACATCATCAAACAGCTACGGTGCGCTGCTCGATGACATAACGTTAGAGAAAGCAGACAACATTGGTTACGAAGACAGCTTCATCCCGCTTAGCGATATTGTTGTTGGCTTAAGTGATACTGACGGCTCAGAAACCTTGTCTTTGGTACTTAATGGATTACCAGAAGGGTCTGTTATTCGAGATGGCAATGGTCACTCGATCACTGTTGTAGCAACGCCAGATGGGAAGAATAGCGTAGATTTGTCTGCATGGAGCAATGACCTGACGGGACTTGAAGTGAATGTTCCTGAGGAGGGCAGCTACCCGCTCGAATTTGTTGTAACCGCACAAGATAATGCACCTGCGACAGCTGAGTCAGTCAGCAAGGTAATTAATCTAACGGTATTGCCAGTGCTTGATGCTGAGAGTAAGGAAGTGACACTTGATGAAGACGAAAACTACATCTTAGGCGTCTCTGACTTCGGCATTACTGACTTAGATGCACAAATATCAATCTCTGAATTACCGAGTTCAGGTGTTTTAGAGGTGCAAACTTCGCCGGGAGTCTGGGCACCAGTTTCAGAAGGTGATTTGATCTCCGTGAGTAATGTGTCTCAGGGCAATCTCCGATTTACGCCTGAGGATAATGAGTCAGGATACAACCAGCATACTGGCACCGGAGAAGGTAACCTGAATCAGGATTATGCTCACATTGACTTTGTGGTTGAAAAAGGTGATGCCAAGTCTGACGAAATGACGCTCACTCTTGATGTTGCGCCCGTGGCAGATACTCCAGTTCTTAACATCACCACTCCAGATACTGTGCTTCCAGAACAACACTTTAATGTGGCGACCTGGACGGGAGTGGTTGTAGGAAATGACAATGGTCAGGGTGTGAATGGCAGCACGTTGATTTCAGCTATTGATGCTCTCGATCCTCAGCTTGCCTCTTCAAGTACAACAACTAATGCGCAAGATACTGGAAGATGGGCAACGGCAGCAGACAATGCCGTGCTCGTGACTGGTTTGGTGTACCTTGAGGCTGGAACGAGTTATGACTTTGTAGGGCGTGGTGATGACAGCCTAGCGATCACTATTGGTGGCGTCATGTCCGATCAAGCCTACTGGGGGAACTCAAGTGGGCAAATTCAGGGCAGTGCCTTTACGCCTCAGGTGTCGGGTTATTACCCACTTGCGATTTACCACCATAACCAAAGTGGTCCAGGCAACTTTAATGTCGATGTTTCTATAAATGGCGCAGCAGCAGTTGATCTTACCAGCTCTGCTCTATCCGTAGTGACCGACGAAACACAGCTGGATCAATCTGATGTCAGGGCTTCAGAGCTTAAGTCGGTAAATGGTGTAGAAGTATATGAAGTCTACGGTTACAACGAAGGGCTTCAAGATACTGAAATCCCACTTTCTCAGATTACGAGTGCTCTTAACGATAACGATGGCTCTGAAACGCTGCAGGTCACATTGAGTGGTTTACCACAAGGTGCGACATTGAGTGATGGTGGTTCTAATAATGTGGTTGTAGGCGCTTCCGGTGAGGTGGATGTAACGACTTGGGATCTATCTTCGTTATCCGTTTTACCACCAGCAGGCTCTCACGACGATTTTACAATTACAGTTGTGGCCACAGCTTCAGAGGTGAACTCAACCAGCGAGGCGGATTCTCAAGCAACGATAGATGTTGTCGTTCATGAAAACAAACCTACAGTGACGCAATCAGATGCTAATGTCGTCGATGAAGACCACAGTGCGATTGGTAATGTGCTGACGGATATAGACGGTAGAGACAGCGACGAAGATAACATCCTTTCTGTTGAACACTTCTCTATCAACAATGTCTCTTACCCAGCAGGTGGTAGCGTGACTTTGTCTGAAGGCACGTTTGTCATGCAGGCCAATGGTGCTTATGAATTTACGCCAAACGCAAACTGGTCTGGTCAGCTTCCCGTTATCACTTACACGACGAATACGGGTGCCTCAGATACGCTATCCATTCAGGTCGTGCCAGTAGCCGATGCACCTCAGGTCTCTATGACTATAGGTGAAATGGAAGTGGTGAACGTGGCGACGGAGCAAACAGATGACGGCCGCTATGAGACATCTCAAGATAAAACAATCCCAGTCAGTGTTTCTGTTGAACTCACTGATATTGATAGTAGTGAGTCTTTAGGATCGCAAATTGTGGTCACAGGTATTCCTGCCGGAGTCGAAGTGTATGTGAACGATAGCTTAATCGTCTCACAACCTAATGGCTCTTATCTAATAACACTAGATGGTGATGGCGACGCGTCTTTCGATATCAAAGTACCTCACGATTATAGTGGAAGCTTAGAGTTCCCGATTCAGGTTCAAGGATCTTCGGTCGAAAGCGCCAACCAAGATACAGCGCATAGTACAGCGGAAGAGACACTTTCTTTCCGCAGCTATGTGCTTGAATCAGGCTCCCATGGTGATGATACTATTATTGGTAACGGAGACCATGAGCTCATTGTGGGTGATGTACAGGGTATCCAGATTATTGCGGGGCAGGACTATAACATCGCATTTGTTCTTGATACTTCAGGTAGTATGGGTGGAAGAGTTGGTACGGCGAAAACAGAAATTATCGAGGTTTTCGATCAGTTACTCAGCACTGCTAACTCAGGCGCTAATGCCGGGACAGTCAATATCCTCTTGACTGAATTCGCTACTAACTCAGGTGTCACGATATCGGTGGATTTAAGCTCTCCAACCGCACGCGCTGATTTTGTTTCTCAGCTAAGTAGCATCGAGGACAGTGGTAGTGGTCTTACAAACTACGAAACCAGCTTCGACGCCGCTGTTGAATGGTTTGATAGCAATACTAACGACCAAGCCGAAAACATTACTTACTTTATTACCGACGGTTATCCTAACGCCAGCAACCACCTTAATGTTACGTCCGCCGATTTTGACCAGCTTGTGCTGGACTATGATACGTCAACGAAGGATGTTGTGACCTTAGACGATATTCTGCCTGACAATTATTCTGTGGGATCTGCAGTCTCTTATAAGGGTGAAGAGATTGTCTCCAGTTCGGGTGCTGTTAAATCTCCACTGACAGGCGCAACGCTTGGTAACTTAAGCTACTCAGGTGGATTGAGATACACCGATGGTAGCAATGCATCGGTGCAGGCTCGTCATATGTATCAGGTGTTGGCATTAATCTCTGCCGTAGAAGCGGTAGGTATTGGCAGTGGAATCAATGAAGCTACTTTATCGCAATATGATTCTGATGGCGTCGTTGTCCCTAACATCAACGTAGATAAGCTGGCTGAAACAATCCTTGGTCAGGAAGTGACCTTAGAACAAGGTGAAGACAACATAGAAGGTGGACAGGGCGACGATATTCTATTTGGCGACCTCATTGATTTCGATAACATTGACGGCCAAGGTGTTGCCGCATTGCAGAAATACGTCGCGTCAGAGACCGGCAGCCCGTTAGCAGATGTGTCCGCAGAAGATGTTCACAGCTATGTTCTCCAGAATTACAGTGACTTTGATGTTTCCCGTGATGGTGATCAGGACGACACTCTTACTGGCGGAGCAGGAGATGACATCCTGTTCGGTCAAGGGGGTGATGATACTTTGGATGGCGGTGCAGGCAATGACATTCTGCTAGGTGGAGCGGGTGATGATACGCTCATCGGTGGCTTAGGTAGTGACATTCTATCTGGCGGCGATGGTGAGGATGAATTCGTCTGGCATGATGGCGACCTAGATGGTGGTACTGACGTAATCACGGACTTCCATGTATCGGAAGATAAGATCGATATTTCTGATCTGCTAGGACAAGATGAAACCATGGAAGAGTTACTTTCTGATGTCTCTGCCAATGTTGTCGACAGTAACGGCATTGAACTCACCATTCAGAGAGACAACGGACAAACCACTCAGTCGATTAAGCTGGATAACGTCGTCGATCAACTCAATGGTATTGATACTAGCCATGGCAGTATCACGGGTAACGATTTGACCAGCTTACTTAACGAAATTATCAAATCACACGATTAAAAAAAGGGCCGTAAGGCCCTTTTCTGTTAACGAATTTGTCTGCTTAGATGACTTTACAAGCAAAACCTTTAAGGTAAAAGCCTTCTGGGTAAGCGGTATCAGTAGGGTGATCCGCAGCTTGTTCAAAACGCTCGACAAACTTGACTTGTCTACCTGCATCGACCGCAGCATCCGCAATGATTTTCTGGAATAGAACTTGGTCCATAAGGCCTGAGCATGAATACGTAAGCAGCGTTCCACCAGGCTTTAGAATCTGCATCGCTAGCATGTTGATGTCTTTGTATCCGCGACATGCACCATTGATCTGTGCTTTGCTTTCTGCAAACTTTGGCGGGTCCATGATGACAACATCAAACTTGGTACCCTGATCGCGATATTCACGTAGCAACTTAAACACGTCAGCATTGAGGAACACTGCGCGTTTTTTAGAGATATCGAACTCGTTAAGCTCAGCATTGAGTTTTGCAGTATCCAGTGCTGGCTGAGAGACATCAGCATTAATCACACGCTTCGCATCACCTTTAAGCGCATACAAGCCGAACCCACCAGTGTAGGAGAAGCAGTTAAGTACCTCTTTGTCTTTAACGTATTTCATGGCTTGTTGGCGGCTGTCACGTTGATCTAAGTAGAAACCTGTTTTATGTCCGCCAACGATGTCGACACTGATTTTTACTCCATTCTCTTCAATGACCACAGACTTTGGTGGCTCATCACCATGTAAAATACCTGTGCGTTCTTCTAAGCCTTCCTTCTTACGTACCGCTACATCTGAGCGTTCATAAATGTTGCATTGCGGGAATACTTTTAGGAGAGCGTTTATCAGTGACTGCTTCTGGAATTCTGCGCCTGCACTTAGGAGCTGGCAGACAAGGTAGTCTTGATATTTATCGATGGTAATTCCAGGCAGCCCGTCTGATTCTGCTGCGATCAATCGGTAACCCGTTAGACCGTCACGCTCAATCACGTCTTGACGAAGCAGTAGTGCGTCTTGGATACGTTTAACAAAGAAGTCTTCATTTATTTCAGTTTTCTCAAAGCTCCAAACACGGGCACGAATTTGAGAGTGGGGAGAGTAAGCGCCTTTTGCCAACCATTTACCGTCATGAGCATAAATGTCCACTGTTTCACCTAATGAAGGTTCCCCCTCCATTTTGCGAATACCGCGAGAGAAAATCCAAGGATGTCGACGTCTTAAGGATTTATCACGGCCTTTTTCAAGATAAATAGCTGGAGTCATGTGTTTACTCAATTGATTGGTTTTGAAAGGTTGGGTATTTTCAGGGAAGTGGGAGTGAAAAGCAAATAAAAGAGCCGCCAGCTGGCGGCTCTATACATTATGCTTTAAGGCCTGTGAGTAGGTTTTCCATGGAATCACTTTGCCCCCGAAGTTGCTCAATATTTCCATTAGTTGCGTTGATCATTTCACAGACTTGATTGGACTGAGTGCGAATTTCTTCCACACTCGCCGCGATGCTATCTGCAACAACACCTTGTTCCTCAGCCGCCGTGGCTATTTGTACACTTGCATCAGATATGGATTGGTTTTTGTCTGCCAAGGATGCGATTTCCGTATCCACCTCTGACATCAATGTCTGGCCTTCGCTAGAGTTGACCACTGTTGTTTCCATCAGTTTAGTCAGTGACTGGCTGTTGCGCTGCAAGGCTTCAATCATTGACTGGATTTCAACAGTTGACTGCTGAGTCCTTGCCGCTAATGCTCGAACTTCATCGGCCACCACGGCAAAACCTCGGCCTTGTTCACCGGCACGTGCAGCTTCGATAGCTGCGTTAAGAGCAAGCAAGTTAGTTTGCTCAGAGATGCCGTTAATCGCGGTGACTACCTCGTCAATTTGAGCGGCATTGGCATCAAGCTCTGCAACGGCTTGAGAAGCAGATTGGACTTCGTTAGATAACTGTGAAATGGAGGCTAGAGTATGGCCGACTTTCTGTTGTCCTTGCTGGGCGACAGAGCGTGCGTTTTCAGTTTGGGTGCTGGAGTCGTGCGCAAGGTTCGCTACTTCGCGAATGGTTGATGCCATCTCTTCCGTTGCACTCGCTAGTGAGTTCAAGTGTTCTTGCTGAGTTCCGGAAATTTCAGCGCTGTGCTGGTTAGACTGATTCAGATCAGAACTGATTTGCTGCATGAGTGCGACTGATTCCTGAATCGACAAGACTAATGACTGCTCTCGCTCCGCGACTTTGTCTATGGTGATGGCAATTTCGCTAAACTCATCACGGACTTTGAAGAAGTTCATACGACTGGTTAGGTCACCATCTGCTAGGGTGTTCAGAGCTTTATTCATGGTGAACATTGCGCCACCGATAAAGGTCATAATGTAATACACACCAGAGGCGATAAGAGACAATGTCACTAGAATGATGGCAATGTGCGTTGAGGATAGGGCAGACCATAAGTTTTGACTTGGGTCTGCAACTAGACTGAATGCGCCGTTGTTGACACTGATAGCGTCTTTGCCAACACCGATGGAAATGGTCTCAGAATTTGCGAGTAGAGACGCGACCTGATTTTGAGTGAGATTTGCTGATTCGATTAGACCTTTCATCAAAACTAGTTCATCTTGATAAAGGTGGTTAAGCATTTGATCAGCGGCACTATCGAGAACGAAAGTGAGGACTAAAAGTGCGATGACAGGGAGGAAAAACAGGAGGTAAAACTTTTCCTGTATCTTTAAATGAATGAGATATTTATCAATCCAGCGAAATGGTATTTCTTTCATAATTGCTATTTCCGATGAAAAACCCGTAGTTCCATATGGGTCGTAAAACATACCAATCGAATATATCACGGACCTTGTATTGAGGAATTAGTTATGAATCAAAAGTGCGAGAAGTTCACAGTGTCTGGCATTGTTCAAGGCGTTGGGTTTCGCTATCACACCTCTCACTATGGCATGAAACTGGGCTTAACAGGCTATGCGAAGAACTTGAACAATGGAGATGTTGAAGTGGTGGTGTGTGGCAATGAAGAACAAATAGCCGACATGGCAAAGTGGTTGGAAGATGGCCCTAAGACGTCACATGTTGATTCAGTAGTCTCAGAGCCAATGTCTTATAAACCGTTTAGCGGATTCAAAATTCTTTGATATTTACAAGCATTTCGCGGGTTTTGGTAAACCTGCGAGCTTGGTTGCCTGTTTCGCAGGGCCTTGTTTAAACAGCTTAAAAAGGTATTTACTATTGCCTTTCTCAGGGCCATGCGCTTTTTCCATGGCTTTCACTAGCATTCTCACTGCTGGGGATGTGTTGAACTCTTCATAAAACTCTCGAACAAAGTGGACAACTTCCAAATGAGCTTCAGTCAGTTCGATACCTTCTTGTTCTGCAAGGATTTGAATCATGCCTTCTTCCCACTGAGTATGATCGAGTAGGTAACCCTGTGCATCAGTTTCGATTGATTTGCCGTTGTATTCAAACATTGTTGTAGGTCTCAAAAACTCAGATATAGAATAGGGTAGCGCAGCTTAGGTTGGGACAACAATATGTAGGAAAAGAAAAAGCCCGGAAGTTTCACCTTCCGGGCTTTATTTAATCAACTTGTGTCTACGAATTAATCGTCATTCATGATGCCTAGAATGCTAAGTAGGCTGATGAAGATGTTGTAGATAGATACGTACAGAGTAACCGTTGCAGAGATGTAGTTAGTCTCACCACCACGGATGATACCCTGAGTTGTCATCAGAATTGCCATTGTAGAGAACACAATGAACAAGCTGCTAAGAGCCAAGTGTAGGATTGTTGACTGAATGAAGAAGCTTGCAATCATACCTACAACTAGTACGACAAATAGAGAAAGCATTAAACCGCCCATCATAGACAGATCACGCTTCGTTGTCAGAGCATATGCAGAAGCGGCCATGAATGACAGCGCTGTGCCGCCAAGAGCCGTTAGAACCACATCACCCATACCTGCGCCAATATAAGCGTTCAGAAGAGGGCCAATGGTGTAACCAAGGAAACCGGTAAACACAAATGTAAACACGATACCCATGCTGTTGTTACGGTTCTTTTCAGTCAAGTAAAGTAGGCCATAGAAGCCAACAAGCATAATGATGATACCTGGGCGAGGTAGATTCATCGCCATAGATACACCAGCAACAACCGCTGACCATAAGAGCGTCATAGAAAGTAGAGCGTAGGTGTTACGCAATACCTTATTGGTTTGTAGAGCACTTTCTTGATTCGAAGTGCGGGTAAACATAGGACTGTTCATAATCTTCCTCGTAAAGGTTTTATGTTTATAACTACATTTATGAGGGCGAACAATGAAAAAATCAAGCCCTATCAATGCATGCAGTAGAGTAAATGATAATAGAAATACAAAGTTATGTATTTTGAAAGATGTAACACAATATAACAAATAAAAAGAGGCGATCTAAATCGCCTCTTTAAAAATTTGCTCTTTTTTCTTAGTGACTTAAGATTTGAGCAAGGAAGTTTTGTGTTCTATCTGACTGAGGATTTTCGAAGAAATCGACAGGATTGTTCTCTTCAATTATCTCGCCAGCATCCATAAAAATAACTCGGTCAGCTACTTCTTTCGCAAAACCCATCTCGTGAGTCACGCAGAGCATGGTCATCCCTTCTTCAGCGAGCTCTACCATAACATCCAGTACCTCACGTACCATTTCTGGGTCAAGTGCAGACGTTGGTTCGTCAAACAGCATCACTTGTGGGCTCATGCATAATGAACGAGCGATAGCCACACGTTGTTGCTGGCCCCCAGATAGCTGACCTGGGTATTTCTCTGCTTGATCAGGAATCTTAACCCGCTCTAGGTACTTCATTGCAATCGCTTTGGCTTCTTCTTTAGGCATTTTCTTCACCCAAATCAGAGCCAATGTGCAGTTTTCCAAAACGGTCAGGTGAGGGAAGAGGTTAAAGTGTTGGAAACACATGCCGACTTCTCGGCGTACCGCTTCTATGTTCTTTAAATCTTCCGTAAGCTCATTGCCTGATACAATGATTTGACCTTTTTGGTGCTCTTCCAAGCGGTTGATGCAGCGAATCATAGTCGACTTACCCGAGCCCGACGGGCCACAAATAACGATTTTTTCGCCTTTTTTAACATCAAGATTGATGTTTTTCAGTACGTGAAACTCTCCGTACCACTTGTTCATATCCTTAATCTGGATCATGTAATCTTGTTGTTGCGTCATAATACGTCCTTGAGCTTTCTGATTATCGTTTGTGACCGGTATGAAGTTTGTTTTCTAGCCAAATCGAATATCTCGACATGCCGAAACAAAATACCCAGAACACTAACGCGACAAATACATAACTTTCTGTTGCAAAGCCTAACCACTCGGGGTCAGTGTTAGCAGCTTGACCTATGCCCAGTACATCAAACATACCAATGATAAGTACTAGACTGGTGTCTTTAAACAAACCGATAAAGGTGTTAACGATTGATGGAATCGTAATTTTCAGAGCTTGAGGAAGAACAATCAGCCCCATTTTCTTCCAGTAACTTAACCCGAGCGCATCGGCTGCTTCATATTGTCCTTTAGGAATTGCCTGTAGCCCACCACGAACGACTTCCGCCATATACGCAGCACTAAACATAACCACACCAATGAGAGCGCGGATAAGTTTATCGGTTTCAGACCCTTCTGCAAGGAACAATGGCAGCATTACTGACGCCATAAACAGAACTGTGATGAGTGGTACGCCACGCCAAATCTCGATGTAGACGGTACAGATACTTCGAATGATTGGCATTTCAGAACGTCGACCCAGCGCCAGTGCGACACCAATAGGCAGAGACACAACGATACCGACCAACGCAATGATTAGCGTAACCAGCAATCCGCCCCATTTGTGTGTTTCTACAACTTCTAGCCCAAATACGCCACCGTACAGCAGTGCAGCGATAATGAATGGGTAGATGTTGACGAAAAACAGCCAAATCCAAAGACGTTTCGGTGTTTTCTCATACGCGAGCAACACAGTGAAAATGGCTAGCGTGAAGTAAAATAGGCGAGGGCGCCACAGCTCTTCCTGAGGGTAGAAGCCGTACATGAACTGTTCCCAGCGAACACTGATGAACACCCAACATGCGCCATCACGAGTACAGGCATCGCGAGTGGTTCCGACCCAATCGGCTTTAAGGATTGACCAATCAAACACTGTCCATAGAAGTGATAGAGCTAAATACGCTAAGACAACCGTAAGGATAGAGTTTACCGGGCCATTGAATAGGTTTTTGCGTAGCCACCCGACCACACCCACCGTGTTAGCTGGTGGTGGCAGATCTGGCTGAAATTGATGTACTTTCATGCTATCTCTCCACCAAAGCAACTTTACGGTTATAGATATTCATCAGAGCTGAGGTAATCAAACTCAATGATAGGTAAACGGCCATTGTCATCGCAATGATTTCAATTGCTTGACCTGTCTGGTTGAGCGTTGTACCTGCAAACACAGAGACCAAGTCTGGGTAACCAATTGCCATCGCAAGAGATGAGTTCTTGGTCAGGTTTAAATATTGGCTTGTCAGAGGTGGAATGATGATTCGCAGTGCTTGTGGAACAATAACGAGCTTCAATGTTCTTGAACGCGGCAGGCCAAGTGACATTGCTGCTTCTGTTTGCCCATGGCTAACAGCATTGATACCTGAACGTACAATCTCAGCGATGAATGATGCGGTATAGATACTCAAAGCTAGAAGTAGCGCTGCCAGCTCTGGGATGATGCTAACCCCACCTTTAAAGTTGAAGCCTTTAAGTTCAGGATATTCCGCCGAGATAGGTGAACCCATTAGGAAGTAGACCACAGTTGGGAAGACAACAACCAAACCCAACGCAATTCGCCCCATTGGTGTCTGCTGACCTGTAAGACGTTGCTTGTTGCGTGCCCAAATGTTGATAAAGACAGTGGCAATGATACCTATCACGAATGAAGCAATGACAATTGATGAGCCAGCTTCAAAAATCGGTGATGGGAAATACAGCCCACGCACGTTTAAGAAAATGGCTTCGCCTAGACTGAGACTTTGCCTTGCAGAAGGTAGCGCCTGTAAGACAGCGAAATACCAGAAGAAGATCTGTAGAAGAAGAGGAATATTTCGGAACGTCTCAATATAAACAGCAGCAAGTCGACTTACTAGCCAGTTTGATGACAGACGAGCAATACCCATGACAAAGCCGATGACTGTGGCAAGGATAATACCGAGAACAGAAACTAAGGCAGTGTTGAGGAGGCCGATAATAAATGTGCGACCATAGGAATAAGTTTCATCATATTCAATCAGCGTTAGGCCAATCCCAAAGCCCGCTTCTTGCGTCAGAAACCCAAAACCCGTGGCGATACCACGTGCTTCCAAGTTAGTAAGTGCATTATTGACAATCGTGTAGAAGAAAAAGACCAGAGCCAGTATCGCAATGATTTGAAATACGACCGATCGAAAGGTGGGATTGTATAAAAGGCTCGCGTTAGAAGTCGGTCCGTTATCCGTCTTCGACGCAACAGTATTAGTAGGTTTCATACAGCTATAACCTCAAATCCATTTTTTTGTAAAAAGGGCGGCTTACACCGCCCATTTTGTTGCTATGTTTTGCTTAACGGATTGGTGGAGCGTACATAAAGCCGCCCGCATTCCATAGTGCATTTACACCACGTGAGATTTGTAGTGGAGAACCCTTACCTACAGTACGTTCGAAACTTTCACCGTAGTTACCTACTTGCTTAATAACTTGGTAACCCCAGTCGTCACGGATACCTAGGCCTTTACCTTTAGGACCATCCACACCCAAAATACGTTTCACGTTTGGATCTTTAGATTTTAGCATCTCATCCGCATTTTTAGAGGAAATGCCGTACTCTTCTGCGTTCACCATCGCTGCAAGTGTCCACTTGGCAATGTTGAACCATTGATCGTCACCTTGACGTACAACAGGGCCTAGAGGCTCTTTAGAAATGATTTCTGGTAGTACTTGAGCTGAGCTAGGATCCTGAAGGTTTAAGCGAAGAGCATACAGACCAGATTGGTCGGTAGTTAGCACGTCACAACGACCCGCATCGAAACCTTTTGAAGTTTGAGCTGCTGTATCAAATACTACAGGCTTGTATGACATACCATTGTTACGGAAGTAGTCAGCTAGGTTTAGCTCTGTCGTTGTACCAGACTGAACACAAACCGATGCACCATCGAGTTCATTTGCACTTGTAAGGCCAAGATCTTTCTTAACCATAAAGCCCTGACCATCGTAGTAGTTAACGCCTACAAAGTTCAGACCCAGAGCCGTGTCGCGGTGAAGTGTCCATGTTGTGTTACGAGATAAAACGTCAATTTCACCCGATTGTAGAGCGGTGAAACGTTCTTTAGCGGTTAAAGGCACATACTTAACTTTTGATTTGTCACCAAGTACTGCAGATGCAAGAGCTTGACAGTATTCCACGTCGATGCCTTCCCATTCACCCTTTGAGTTAGGGTTAGAGAATCCTGGTAGACCAGTACTTACACCACAAGTTAGGAAACCCTGCTTAGTCACTTTATCCAGAGTGCTATCTGCTGCAGAAGCGCTCGTAGACATAAGAGCAGTCGAAGCAGCTACTACTGAAGCAAGAAGTGTTAGTTTGTTCGCCATTTGTATCCTTCCTGTATGATCCATGTTAAACCAGGTAACACCTGATACAACGAATTAAAAAGTGTTGTGTTTCAATAGTTATTGGCTGATCTCTCAACTTTTGAGTTGTATATAAATCAACCATTTATAAGCGTAGGAAAGGATTGGTGAATTCTCAAATGTATAATTTAAAAAGATTTTTGATAGAACTCACAAACCCGATCTGTAATTAGAATGACGAAATGTTAATCGAATGTAAATAGTGCAAGAGTTCACACTAATGGTGCAAAAGCCGAGACTCACTATAAGTTAGTATTTACACAATATTTACATTTCGAACAATTGATAAGGAATAACATATAATTCTATAAATAGTATTAAATTTGGTGATAAATTATACGTTTGTCATTGTTGGGTTTATACATACGCCCCATTTTTGGTAGTATCTACTGTTATAGGTTGTTGAATTGTTCAAGGAATGAAATGCAGTATTTTCCTCTATTTATGAATCTTGCCGATAAACCAGTTTTGGTTGTTGGAGGAGGAGAGGTCGCTTGTCGTAAAGTGGACAGCCTAGTCAGGGCTGGTGCGCATGTAACGATTGTGTCACCCAAAATTGATACGTATTTACAAAACTTAGTGGAGTCAGGTGACTGTTTCTGGGTTCAGAATTTTTATACGGATGACTTGCTTGATCAAAAATATGTTCAAGTATGGGCAACCACTGATAACCCTCAGCTAAACCATCGTGTCTATCATGATGCTAAAGCACTTGGCTTGTTAGTTAATGTCGTCGATGACCAACCTTATTGTGATTTTATTACCCCTTCAATGATCAATCGAGGTCGCATTCAGATAGCGATTTCAAGTGGGGGGGCATCGCCCGTATTGGTTCGCAATATTCGTGAAAAGCTCGAAGCAACCTTGCCTCAAAACTTGTCGTTACTCGCTGACTTTGGCGCTTCAAAAAGAAATGACATTAAACAGCATTTACCGTCTGTGGATTTAAGACGCAAATTTTGGGAATCCTTCTTTGATGATCCAAGGATAGATTTGGCTTCTGAGCGCAATGAGCTAGAAGAGGTTTATCAAAACACCCTGAACGCGGGTACTGAAGAGCAAGGAAGCATTACTTGGATCGATTTTGGTAGTGATGTTGAGTTATTGCCAATAAAGGCACTGAGGTTAATGCAAAAAGCCGAAGTGGCTTTTTACAGTAAGGATTGCCCGTTTGAGTATGTGGACTTAATTCGACGAGATGCAGAACGGCTAGAATACGCTGATGATGTAGACTTATCGAAAAAACTACTTGAAGCTAAAGAGAGCAACCTAAGAGTAGTGGTCTTTATTGCTCCAGAATCATCGCAATTTAACTTGTTGAAAAATGGCGATCTGCATATCAGGCTCGGTCGTATTTGATATCACCAATATAGAAAGCAAAAAATAAACCCGCATCACGCGGGTTTATTGGTATTTATGGCCTTCCAATGAACTTAATCGCGGAAGTTCTCATACTGAAATGGTTGTCCTAGATCCGCTTCACGAATCATCGCAATGGTTGCTTGAAGATCATCGCGCTTTTTACCCGTAACACGGACTTTCTCGCCTTGTATAGAGGCTTGAACTTTAAGCTTGGCATCCTTAATCGCTTTAACGACTTTTTTCGCTGTCGGCGTATCAATACCTTGTTTGAACACGACAAACTGGTGCCATTTTTTTCCTGATGCTTCTTCGCCTTTTGCTTCCATAGCATTTACATCAACACCTCGTTTAGTCAGGTGTGAACGCAGAATGTCACGCATTTGCTTTAACTGGAAATCACCCTCTGCATTTAGCCTTACCGACTCATCTTTCTGCATTTCAAATGACGCTTCGACGCCACGAAAATCAAAGCGAGTCGACAGTTCGCGAGACGCGTTATCCACTGCATTACGAAGCTCAACAGTATCGATTTCAGATACAATATCAAAAGATGGCATTGCTCAATTTCCTCTTGTTTAACCGCGTGTTTTTACTGCATTTGCTAACAGGTCTAGCATTTCAGCAGTATCTTCCCAGCTCAGGCATGGATCAGTAATTGACTGTCCATAAGTCAGGTTGTTGATGTCTTTCATTGGTTGATTGCCTTCTAGGATAAAGCTCTCAGCCATGATTCCCGCAATCTGATTTTTGCCTGATGTGATCTGTTCGCAAATGTTTTTCGCAACGTCTAGTTGTTTACGGTGCTGTTTTTGACAGTTCGCATGGCTGAAATCAACCACAAGGCGTTGCGGTAAATCGAATTCAGCCAGCTGTTTGCATGCGGCTTCTACGGATTCAGCATCAAAGTTTGGCCCTTTGTCACCACCACGAAGGATAACGTGGCCATACGGGTTACCGCTTGTGCGATAAACAGTCATGCGACCATTTTTGTCCGGTGAATAGAAGTAATGAGAGGCTTTAGAAGCGCGAATCGCATCAATCGCAATTTTAATGTTGCCGTTTGTACCGTTCTTAAAACCTACAGGGCAAGAAAGCGCTGACGCCATTTCACGGTGAATCTGAGACTCAGTTGTACGTGCGCCAATCGCACCCCAAGTGATTAGGTCTGCAATGTACTGACCAGTAATCATGTCGAGGAATTCAGTTGCTGTCGCAAGACCTAGCTTGTTGATGTCTAGCAGTAGCTTACGTGCTTTGTTAAGGCCCGTCTCAAGTGCATAAGAACCATCAAGGTTTGGGTCTGTGATCAGGCCTTTCCAGCCAACTACAGTACGAGGTTTTTCAAAATACGTACGCATTACGACAAACAATTCGTCTTTGTGTTGCTCTTGGATGTCAGACAGGCGTTTAGCGTAGTCAAGAGCAGCGTCGGTATCGTGTACAGAACATGGGCCGACAATCACCAATAAGCGATCATCTTCCCCTATAAGAATTTTTTCAATTTGACGGCGAGATTCAGCGATGCGTTCCGCTACATCGTCCGTAATTGGGTGGGCGCTTCCAAGCTCTGCCGGAGTCGGCATCGGACCCAGTGGCTGGGTTCTTAATTCATCGGTTTTGAGTGGCATACAATAGCCTGTTCTTTTTATTGCGAAGCGGTAAAGATAACGGAAACGTCAGTAGGAATAAACCTCTTATCTGCATTCTTAGTGTGTCTACCTATAGTGAGTGAAATATTATTCATTTATAGTTACTAAAAATGCTCTTCGGGCTTGTTTTACTTTGGTTCTGTCGGTATGTTCAGGAAAGAATCAAACAATAAAATGCACGGAGCAGTAATGAGCATTAATACTTCAGGTGAATTGCATTCAGAACTTAATTTAGGTGATGCGATACCGGGTGAGGAATTGTCACCAGAAAGCACGCACCTCTTTGTTTCTCTTTCCGATTTAGTCACAGAAAATATTTTCTACCACCCATGCTATAAAAATGTTGAGTCCACTCTGAGTGACGTTGAACTCAGCTCTATTGACGCGATACTTGGCGAAGTTTCGATGGAAGAACATTTCGTTGCCACGTTAACTGAACGAATTATGCAGTCGGTGAAGCCCAACCATCAATCTGTGCGTGTCGCTTTAGGTAATGCTGATAGTTATGAGTTGAGCTCACTTCTCGGTGGGAAAGCTGAAGCACAAGAAATCAACCCAGCATTAGGGTTACGCGGTGTATCTCGCTATGCTCAAACGAAGTTTAGTTCTGCATTCGCTCTAGAGTGTCAGGTTATCAAGGCGTTGCAGGAGCAGGGTGTTCACGTTGAGATTGTTGTGCCTTTTGTCCGAGCACTGTCTGATGCAGCAAAGATCATTGATTTACTGGCAGAGCAGGGGCTGCCAAGAGGTTTAAACGGGTTGAAGGTTTTGTATACCGTTGACGTACCTTCCGCAGCGCTGCTCTCAGAGCGCTTATTGCATTACTTTGACGGCTTAGTTATCAACCTAGAGAATCTCACTCAGTTTACACTTGGTGTCGACAGGCTCAATGAGGAATTGGAGCATCTTTTCGATCCTCAGAGCGAAGCTGTAATCGACCTTATTGATATGGCTGTAAAAGCGGCAAATCACAGTAATAAGCCAGCATTGGTCGTGAGTAGTGGACTCGCTAGCTACAATAAAATACAAGAATATGTTCTTGAGCATACTTATATTCAAGTTGTTGTGACGGTGTAACCAAAAAATAGGTGACTTTGCTATAACTTCAAAAGGTTGATGTTAACAAAATGTTGACATTAACCTTTGTTCGTTATGAACTAAAGAAATACATAACAACATGTCGGACCAGTGAAATGCTCTCCCCACTTGCTAAAGCCAATTTATACCTCAAACTTTTCGGATTTTTCAAAGTACCATTGATTTGGTTGTGCCGGCCTAAAATACTCAAACTGGATTCTGATTCAGTCGAAATCAAAATACCGCTAAAAAGAAAGACGAAGAACCATCTCAATAGTATGTACTTTGGTGTGCTGGCGATTGGTGCCGATGTGGCAGGTGGTTTTATGGCGATGAGTAAAGCTCAAGACAGAGGCCATAAAGTGTCTCTGGCCTTTAAAGCCGTTGATGGGCAATTTCTTAAAAGACCAGAAGGGGACGTCCACTTTGTGTGCAACGATGGGGCGCTCATTGACAAAATGTTGGATGAAACACTGGAATCCGGAGAGCGAATTAATCAGCCAGTGAAGATCACCGCCATCTGTCCAAGCTTACATGGTGACGAGCCGATGGCAGAGTTCCAACTTACTCTGTCATTGAAGAGAATGGGTGGCTAATGTCATCCACTTCCATCTGTTCAATGGCTACAATTTTGTTTCTGTTGAGTACAATCTTCCAACGATAATAATTGGGTTTGTCATTGTGATTGTCTTCTCTGGCAATGAGATTTATCAAATGACGTTTCTCCACAGATTCTTTACTGACTTGGCTATTATTCAGCGTGTAAACCTTGTTTGAACCCTTGTCCATCAAACGCATAAATGGTCGCATGCTCAACATCATGGATTCGCGAGTTTCTTCATAACCACTCATAAACTTAGAGGTCGACATCTCTGTTTCTGAGCGATAGTGAAGGATCTGTTCTTCCCGCTGTACAACGCGCTTTTTACGTATTAGCTGAATACGATCAGGCAATTTGAGTAGATTTTTATAATCCAGCCACTCAAGCTTCTGCCCAACCGCTTTGTTTGTGGTCGGGTCTAGGTAATATTTACGCCACTTAGGTCGCCCTTTGCGTATCCACCGCCACATCACATCGCGAAGATCATCTTTAAAAATCTCACGCAAAGCGTAGACAAACGACATCAGAATGATGAAAGAGACTGTGATTTCACCCCAATAATCTCGCGCTAGAATGGCGGTAATGGTAACGAAAACCATAACAAAACCCGTAGCCGAGCCTTTGACAACACGCTTCATATTTTTGCCGAGCGACTGAGTTTTTGCGTTTAATACAACTGGGTGCTCAATCAAACGGCGTAGCAATCTCATTTTGTTACTGAGTCGCGTTACGTCGTCACGTACACTTTTCGAGTTGTAGTTATTGAGCTTACGGTGTGCCGCTTCTTTTTCGACGATAGCTAACAGCCGATCTTTGATCGTCTTATAGTCACTATCACGTGGCATATGGGCGATAAGAGACATAAAACGTTGGCCCGTGTACCAAGACAGGTAATTGTCGATGTTGGCATAGTAGCGCTTTAGGCTCTCTTCGTAAGGAATACTACGTCTTAGCTTTTTCAGGATATCTAAGGCAAGTTCAATCACCTCATCCACTTCTTCAGTCGTGATGACATCGGAATTGTGTTTGTTCAGTTCATTCACTGCTTTGTCTAAAGCAATCACATACTGATAGGCGAACAAACTCAAACTTACACGGTACTGCGTTGATGAAAGGCGGCCCCGTTTCGCCAATCGACTGTGTACGAGTGGAAGCAGGGTTTTGTCACTGAAGTAGGCTCTTTTTTGAATGATCGACTCGTAGTAAATCTCGCTCTCTTTGAGTACATCTGGTGTTAGGCCGAGTTCGCCAGGGATGAAAAAATAGAGGTCGAGATCTGACTTTTTAGACGAAGCCATAGCGTGGGAAATCTTGAGAGTGATGCCGTCCTGCTTATCAACGGTGAGCAATGAGTACTCCTGAAAAAATTCTAATTATCTGGCGAAAGCATAACAGAGTTTCGGTATAATCACCGCAAATTTAGCAAGAGACAGTTGAAATGATTAAAGTTGGTCAGATAAACCACTTAGAAGTAGTAAAAAAAGCAGATTTTGGCGTATTTCTCGATGCAGGTGATTTCGGAACAAGCTTATTACCTAATCGCTTTGTCCCAGAAGGAACAGAAGTAGGCCAGTTTGTCGATGCATTTTTGTACTTCGATTCTGACAATCAGCTGGTTGCAACCACTGAAACTCCAATCGCTCAAGTCGGTGAGTGGGGGTTGATGACAATCGAAGGCGTAAACAGCACTGGCGCTTTTGCTGACTGGGGAATCAAAGGCAAAGATCTGCTTATCCCATTCAGTGAGCAACGCACGCACTTTAAAGCAGGCCAGAATGTGCTGGTATACGTCTATACCGACAAGGCGTCGGGGCGAATTGTCGGTACCACTAAGTTTAATAAGCTGTTGGACAAAACGCCTGCTAATTACCAACGTAACCAACAAGTCGAACTCATCATCGCTGAACGCAGTGACTTAGGTTACAAAGCAATTGTGGAAGGCCAGCACTGGGGAATGATCTTCAAATCCGACGTCTTTGGTAAATTGTTTGTCGGTAAACGACTCAAAGGGTACATCAAGGGCATTCGCGAAGATGGCAAAGTGGACCTTTCTTTACAGAAAATCGGCGTTGCTAAGATGGATGACTTGAGTCAGAAAGTATTGGATCTTCTTGAAAAGAAAGGCGGCTTTCTTCCTCTGAATGACAAATCATCACCAGAAAGTATTTTTGCTGCGTTTCGTACCAGTAAAGGTACATTCAAGAAAACAATCGGTGGCCTGTATAAGCAAGGAAAAATTACGATAGAAAAAGATGGTATTCGCATTGCTTCGTAATTGAAGTCAAAAAAAGGCCCGAAGCGGATATAGCTTTGGGCCTAGGGGAAGGGCTCTTACAGAGCCTGCGCTAACTGATTGATATTCGATGATTTATCATTAGATAAAGTGTAGTACATCATCACAGTTTCGCTAGGTAACTCTGGTATTTCCTACTAATATTTTGCGGTTTAGAATAGATTTTTATCTCGTACTAGCTCTCTAGGCAGACCATTCTTCACTCGGTTACCAACCCATTTTCCTAGTCCAATCACATCGTTACCAAGTTTAACAATCACTTCACCTTTACCTGATTGGTTCTCTGGTCGAACGTCTCTACCCATAAACCATTCACGGGCATCATCTATAGAAAGTGTGACGCAGTTCGACTCGTGACCAGTGGCTAACGCTGTCGCGACCTGATGCTGCCATCTGTAGCCTTTTTTATGAGCTTCCGCGATTTTAATCCCCATTCTTGAGAAGCGAAATTCACCGAGCATAGATTCTAGTGCGTTAGGGAAGAGCCAGACATCATTGTCGCGCATCCAAACTCCTGAATCTTTGGGAAGCTCGATATCTAAACTGTCACGCAGCTGTTTACTGATTTCTTGATGAACTTTGTTCGATGCTTTTTCGAATGGGAATTTGCCTAGGCGCTTTTTCACTTGTGGTGCTTCAGTAGAGCCAAGCTTTTTCATTCTGGCGACAAAGAAACCTTCACAATCATACATTTGAGGGAAAATGTGCAGGAAGCCTTCCTCGGTTAACGCTTTCTCTGATTCGGGGAAGAGAGAATCCAGAGGCTCAAATTCTACGAGATCGCCAAATTGTTCTTTCAAGTGTAAACAGACTTGTTGGTTTTCTTCGATGCTTAATGTACACGTTGAATAAACCATAACACCGCCAGGCTTAAGTGCGTAAAACGCGCTTTCTATTAGATCCTTCTGGGTGTCAGCAATGGATAAAACGGAATCTTTGCTCCAGTTTTTCATCGCATCTGCGTCTTTACGCACTGTGCCTTCACCTGAGCAAGGAGCATCAATCAAGACAGCGTCAAACTGTTCTGGCAGCCAGCCGCCAAAGACTCGACCATCGTAATTACTCAGCGCAGCGTTGCGAACACCACAGCGTTCAATATTGGCGTGCAAGACCTTGACTCTGCTCGATGAGAATTCATTCGCGACCAGCACACCTAAGTTATCCATTTTCGCCGCAATTTGAGTGGTTTTTGAACCCGGTGCAGCTGCCATGTCGAGCACACTGAGGAAGTCGTCATTCTGATCCTGAAACAAGGCAGACACAGGCATCATTGAGCTGGCTTCTTGAATATAGAACAAGCCGGACATGTGTTCTGCTGTGTTGCCTAGTGGGGTTTCTGATTCGTCGGCATCGATCCAAAACCCTTCTTCACACCATGGTACAGGTGACAGTTGCCAGCCTTTTTCTTGAGCTCGCTGAGTAAACTCTGAGACAGAAATCTTCAACGTGTTTACGCGAATACTTTTACGGAGCGGACGTTGACACGCGGCGACAAAGTCTTCCATATTGAGGCCGTCAGGAAGAATGGCTTCCATTTCTTTCAAAAATTCTTCGGGTAAGTAGACGTTCTGATGCAAAGTTCTATCTCAGTTTTTACAGGGGCCGGAATTATAGCGGATTGAAAAACAAAACGCAGCGAAATCGCTGCGTTTGAAAGCCTAATGTTATTTATGGTTTCGGAATAGCGGTGCGCCATGTCTTCCAACTCTCCTCTGGCGTTGGATAGAGGAAGAAAGACTGACCAGGCTGGGCTATAGGTTGAAGCTGACTGTTCTCAGGAGTTGAAAAGGTGATTCCGCCTCTCACAATACTGTCTATGGTTCCTGCTTTGATGTTGGCGCCACCCAAACCGATGGAAACATCGACACCTGAAGTGTTCCAGAAAATGCTATTTTGTCTTACAAGATAAGCGTATCTAGGTTGGATAGAGATGGTCGAGACAACGCGATCAGCAAACTCTCCGAGTTCCACATTAGTCACTTTACCCACTTCAATTTCTCTATAGAGTATAGGTGTGCCTTTAGCGACTGAGCCACGAGACTCGCTTTGTAGGGTGAAGGATACCCCCTGATTATCTCTCTCTTCTTTATTAAGATGGAAAGCATGCTGAGCTTTACCTTCCCCAGGGACTACGTTAATAGTTTGAGTGAGAAGGTTCTGAAGATTCTTCACGCCATTCAAGCCAATAGTCGCTTGAGCAACCCAGAAGTAGCTACCTTCGGTCGCCAGCTTGTCTGCATACTCAGGCAGCACTCGCAGTTTAATTTCAACACGCTCACGCTTAAAATCAGGTATGACAAGCGTGACTTCACCTACTTTTACGCCATTGTATTTAACCGCTGTTCCTTTGGTAATATTGTTCTCACCCTCAGCATTGAGCGTAATGACATGGCCAAACTTTCGTGCAGTTTTGAAATCTTGATAGAGTAGCCACTTGTCATTTTGCTTGTTTTCGACGCCAGGCAAAGAATCGAAAGCAATACCACCTTGAATGAGTGATTTCAAAGGCGCAGCCTTAACACTGATACCAGCTAGGCTCGCATCCACTTCAACGCCGGAACGATTCCAAAAGACAGTTTGATCAGTAACAAGGTGCTTGTATTGATTTTCAATACTCGCGGTAATGATCACGCCACCATCAACAAGGTGGAAATCGGAAATGCTACCCACTTGCAGGTTACGATAAAGTAGCGGGCCGCCTTTGCTGATAGGGGGGAGCTCGTTAGCAAACAGTGTAATACTTTCTGAGCCAGACATATTATATTTCGCCAATTCTGCTAGAGACTTACTCGGGTACAGTGTGTATTGCTCTCTAGGATTGTCAGAACCCTCGCTAACAAAGCTGATTGAACCTGTTAGAAGCTGCTGTGCGGGCGGAACATTGATGTTCAGACCGGATTCGGTCAGCTCAGCGGTAGCGCTACCTGTGACGAAGAATCGGTTCTGTGATTTAATCAACTCGGCGTAGGTCTTATCCACCAGAACGTCCAAGTTTACCTTCTCACCTTTGAGCGATACTTTCGTTACTTCACCGACGGTGATGCCTCGATAGAGGACGTTAGCTCCAGCTCCAAGTCCGAAAGAATTGTCAGCAACCAGAGTTAGGGCCACAGATTTAGCTTGTTGTTTATTAAACTGTTCTTTGCGAATAGCGGAGAAATAGCGAGAGCGATCGCCTTTTCCTGGAACCAGAGTAAGGAAATTACCTTTTACCAAGTTTGTTAGATTTTCTACGCCAGAAAGAGAAACTTTCGCTTCTTCGAGGATAAAGTTACTTCCGCTCGTCAGCATGTCTGAGAAAGCTGGCTGAATGGCGGCAGAGGCGACAATCTCTTTTCGCCCATTGCTGAGCTGTAAATCAGTGATCTGACCGATTTCGATTCCTCGATACATGATAGGGGCGCCAGTCGGGCTGATTTGATTGTCGTCTGGCAGGGTGATTTTAATTGGTATACCACGACCCGCAGTTTTTAGATCGGGATAGAGTTTAAAGCGAGTATTATCGGCAACGGGTTCACCGCCGTCTGGCGAGTCAACGGCAATAGAGCCCCCAATCAGGGCACTTAAACTCTCTAATCTGACATCAACCCCTTCAAAGCCAATATTGGCGCCGATACCGCTGACATTCCAGAATCGACTTTCGTCGGTAATGACCTTTCGATATTCATCGTGAATTGAGGCCTGAATGAGGACATTTTTACCTTGGCCGTCAAGTTGATAGCTATAGACTTCACCAATTGGAATTTTACGATAGACTATTTGTGAGCCAACAGAAATACCACCGAGATCTTCCGCTCGTAGGGTGATGTTTAGCCCCTCATTCGCAAGAATATCTGAAGGAGCTCGTTCAAGCGCAGTAAACTTTGTTTCGGGTTCCGCTGGGTTATCACTGGGCTGTATTGCAATGTAGTTACCGGAAACCAGTGCGTCTAAGCCTGAAATCCCTGAAAGGCTAGCGGTCGGTTTTACCATCCAGAAGCGAGTTTCTTTTGAAAGCAATTTGGCGGCTTCTGGGTAGATATCTGCTTCGACATAAATACTCTCAAGATCTTCAGCCAAGTTAATATCACGTACCATGCCGACTTCGAGACCCTGATAGCGAATGGTAGTTCGACCTGCAACTAAGCCCTGAGCATCAGAGAAGTAGATCTGAATTCGCTGACCGGCGTCGTTAATCGCCTTAATAACTAACCAACCTGCGAGCACCATGGTCAACACAGGTAATAACCACAGCGGTGACACACCTTTATTGCGCTTAACGTCCGGTGAGTATGAAGGCTGATTAGAAGATGAATTAGTCATTTAAAGGTTCTTCTCTTTTCTCTGATTTGCTCTTAGCTGAATCTGGGTAATTGTCCCACAACAGTCTTGGGTCAATACTTTCTGCCGCTAGCATAGTCAATACAACAACGATTCCAAACGCAACCGCCCCATACCCTGGAGTAAAGTCGAGTATCTGGCCGCGATCGACTAAGGTCATCATGATAGAAATAACAAACAAATCCATCATGGACCAACGTCCTATCCATTTAATAACAAAATAGATGATCATTCTCTGACGATGAAATACTTTGCGCTTGAATTGGATCGCGAGCAATAAGTACGCCAAACCGATGATTTTGGCGACGGGAACGACAATACTCGCTACGAATATAATGACCGCAATGCCTGGCATACCATTCTTTACCAGTGAAGCAACGCCGGAAAAAATGGTGTCTTCAAGCCTTTGTCCATTGGTAATTAGAATCGATATTGGGATGAGGTTTGCCGGAAAAATGGCAATTGTAGCGGCAACAAGATAAGCCCAAGTCACTTGTATGGAACGAGGCTTACGGTGATAAATGGGTTTATGGCACCGAACACACTCTGTTCCTTCCGGCTGAGAAAGATGACAATGGTGGCAGTGGAGCTGTTTTTCTTTGAAATGATAAGAACGTTCAGACTCGTACGCTTCCCAATAGCGACGCACACTCACTCGTGTGACAAGCATGACTGTCGCGATCTGCAACAGAACCAAACCATATAAACCGACGCCCACGTATATGTCGGAATAGTCCTGCAATTTAAAGCAGGAGATAGCAACACTGACGAGAAATACATCGATCATCACCCAGTTTTTGAGGTGTTGAATCGTATAAAGCGAATATTTGAGTAACGGAAAGTTACGTTGCTTTAGCGCAGCGTGAGCAGTTAGGACCGAACCGCTGACTAGTAAGGGTGCGATAGAGCTGCAAAAAATGATCAATATAGATAAGAAGACAAAACCTTCATCAAATAGCGTGAAAACGCCAGAAGGTAAGGTCGCTGGAATCATGACGCCAAATAGGCGAATACTAATAAAGTCAAAGAAATGAGAAGGTATGAAGAGTAAGAGACAAGTAATGGCAATGGCGAGGTTGCCGGACAATGAAGGCGTACCTCCACGATATAACTTGCTTCCACAACGAGGACAATAAGCGCTTTTGCCCCGTTCGACGCTGACAGTATCTATTGGGAGTTCACACCCATGGCATAGCCTGACATGGGACGGTTCAGAAAGGTGGGATGTTAATTTTGGAGGGCTCATATCACCCTCCGAACTTCATGCAATAACGGGATCTCAGGCGTGCGATTGAACGCTTCCATAAAGCGTTTGGTATAAACCTTCTTGTTTAACCAACTCAACATGAGTGCCTGCCTGTGTTACTTGTCCATCTTCTAAAACGTAGATCAAATCAGCCTGTTTAACGGCAGACAGTCGATGAGCAACGATTAAGGTTGTACGCCCATTCAAAAACTCTGTCAGCGCTTTATGCAGTGCTGCTTCGGTCGCCGTATCTAACGCAGACGTTGCTTCATCGAGAATGACAAACTTAGGATCGCTAAGAACCATTCTTGCAATAGCAAGTCGCTGCCTTTGACCGCCGGACAATCGAATGCCGTTTCGGCCAATTTGTGTATCTAAACCGTCACTTAACTGACTAATGACATCCTGCATTTGAGCAATTTCAAGTGCTCGCCACAATTGTAAATCGTCATAGTCAGAGCCGAGCGTCAGATTATGCCTTAAACTGTCATTGAATAGTATAGGTTGTTGTAATACAACGGCAATTTGATCACGTATTACGTCATAACTGATATCATCTGTTGTCTCACCATTGAAACGAATGATACCTGAATCCTGTCGATATACACCAATGAGCAACTGGATGAGCGTCGATTTTCCGCCACCACTTGCTCCAACCAATGCAACTTTCTTTCCAGCTGGAATATTCAAGTTTAGATTATTGAGTACTTTGCTTTCTTCATTATAAGAAAAATCAATGTTTTCAATCTTGACGTCGACTTCTCTATCCATTGTAAACGGGTTGATTTTACTCACTGGGCGGTGCTCTTCTTCCAAGTCGAGTAGGGCGTTGATACGTCCCATTGCCGCTTTTGCGCTGTACCAAGAAAACTGAATACCAAGTAACTCTTGCACTGGGCCCAACATAAACCATAGGTAGCCAAAAACAGCAAATATTTGACCGATGGTTAAGTCACTGAACAAGACCATTAACATGGCAACAGCACGGAACAATTCAAAACCAAGCAGGAATAGAAGAAAAGAGACTCGTCCAGCAGCTTCGGATTGCCACGCGTATTTATCAGCGTCTACACGAACCTGATTGGCCTGTTGCTTTAATTCGCTAAGAAATTCCCGCTCACGATTGGCTGCGCGTAGTTGGTAGATGCCGTCTAAGGTTTCAACAAGACGATTTTGGAAACGTTCAAAAGATTGGTTCTCGCGTTTTTTAAGATGTTTTACTTTACTGCCCAGCTTTCGAGAGAAGTAAATAACAATGGGATTGACCAAAAGGATGAACAAGCCGAGACGCCACTCCAGCCAAAGCAGAACACCAGCTGTACCGATGACCGTTAGCAAACTAATGAGGAATTTACTTAGAGTGGTACCAATAAACTGGTCAATGGTTTCTACATCGGTAATCAAGTGAGCATTGATACCGCCGCTTCCACGCGTTTCGTATTGTCTGATACTGATGCGACCTAATTTGTCGATCATCTTGCTGCGCATCTGATACGTAATCGTTTTGGATACGAGAGTAAACTGACGTCCCTGCAGGATATTTAAACCTTGGCTCACGGTTCGCATCAGAATAACGAGAAGCAGGGTAAGGAATATATAACCGGTTGGTGTCTGCATTGAAACAGGCAACACTTTATCCATTAACTCAAGGCCCGTTGCAGGCTTGTCAAGTAGGACTTCATCGACCATTAAAGGCATTAAAAGAGGGATGGGTACACTGACGAGCGTTGCGAAAAGCGCGATGATGTTGGCGAGAACAAGTTTCGACTTGTGCTTTTTTACTTGAGTTATCAGCCAAGAACGGCTAATAGTGTTGGGGTTATCAGACATTATAATGAGAATGCTTACTATTTAGAGTTTACGGACGATTGTACGTTGATTCATGATGGAAGTCTCTAATTTTCAAATGGAAGTCAATATGAAAATAGAACATTACCACCGCTTAACCAAGCAAGCTGTTGCACTTTTAGAGTCAGAAAAAGACCTTATCGCCAATTTGTCGAACCTAAGTGCTCTTTTAAATATGGAGCTTGAGGAACTTAATTGGGTGGGTTTCTATCTAATGAAAGAAGGGGAACTGGTTCTTGGCCCATTTCAGGGGCAACCTGCGTGCGTGAGAATTCCGGTTGGTCGTGGCGTATGTGGAACGGCCGTGGCAACCAATACGGTGCAACGCATTTACGACGTCCATCAGTTTGAAGGACATATCGCATGTGATGCCGCCAGTAATTCCGAGATCGTCATTCCATTTAGCATTAATGGCCAAATTGTTGGTGTACTCGATATTGACAGCCCAAAAGTGGGTCGATTTAGTGAAATAGATGAAGAAGGTTTGACGTTTTTGATGAGCGAAGTGGAAAAGCTGTTTAATTCACACGCTATCAGTGCATAATTTCCATATTGAGTGTGGTTTTTCGCTTGCAGGTCACTATAATACCTGAAATATTTATCTTAATGCTCGCGGACAAGCCGCACTAACCAGGACTCCTCATGGAAAACACTGAAAAGTTAAAAAACAGCAAAGAAGTGATTGCATATATTGCTGAATGTTTCCCTAAGTGCTTTACTTTAGAAGGTGAAGCAAAACCACTTAAAATTGGTATTTTTCAAGATCTTGCGGAACGTCTAAGCGACGATCCAAAAGTGAGTAAAACTCAGCTTCGTGCAGCGTTAAGACAATACACTTCTTCATGGCGTTACCTACACGGTGTTAAGCCGGGTGCGACTCGTGTTGACCTAGATGGCAACTCAGCAGGTGATCTGGAAGAAGAGCATGTTGAACACGCAAAAACAGCGCTAGCTGAAAGCAAGGCTAAAGTGCAAGCTCGTCGTAAAGAGCAAGCTCAAAAAGCTCGTGAAGAAGGTAAAGCGAAAGCTAAGCCGGCTAACAAAAAGCCACAAAGCCGTCGCCCACAACAAAACAAAGCACAGAAAGCCAGTAAGCCAGTAGAAACGCGCGCTCTGAATGCTGATGAAATTACAATCGGTAATCAAGTAAACGTAAATATGGGCAAAGGAAACATGGCTGCGACTATCGTTGAAATCAATAAGGAAGATGTGCGTGTTCAACTGTCTAACGGCCTGCAAATGGTTGTGAAAGCGGAGCACCTGCGCGCATAAAGGAGATACTCCTACGCATGAAATGCCGTTCAAAATTGTCGCTGATTGCTGCTAGCCTCTGGCTGGCAGCTTCGTCAGCAAACGCTCTTGAAGCGAAAATTACTCTCGAAGACTTACCCGTCTTAGCTCCCGAAGCCCAGCATGCGACAGCAAGTAAACGCGTTACCTCACGCTTCACTCGTTCTCACTACAAACACTTCACACTCAACGATCAATTCTCTCAGGCGATATTCCAACGCTATGTTGAGTCTCTTGATTTCAATCGTAACGTTTTCACGCAAGCCGATATCGACTCATTTAACAAGTGGGCGGCTGGTATCGATGACCAGCTAAAGTCTGGTGACAACCAGATTGCTTTTGATATTTACAACTTGTCGATGAAGCGCCGCTACGAACGATTTGTCTACGCACTGTCTTTGCTTGATAAGGAAATGAAGTTTGATACTGATGAGAGTATTGAACTTGACCGAAGTGAAGCAGCTTGGCCAAAAGATACGGCGGAGTTAGATGAACTTTGGAGAAAGCGTGTTAAGTATGATGCGCTGAACCTCAAACTGACGGGTAAAGATTGGGAAGAGATCAAAGACGTCTTAGGTAAGCGTTATAACAATGCTTTGAAACGTCTGAGTCAAACTCACAATGAAGATGCATTCCAACTGTATATGAATGCGTTTGCTCGTGAAGTGGACCCACATACCAGCTATCTATCTCCAAGAAGTGCTGATCAATTCCAGACGGAAATGAACCTTTCACTGGAAGGTATTGGTGCCGTACTTCAAATGACAGACGATTACACCGTAATTCGCTCATTGGTTGCTGGTGGCCCTGC
Organism: Vibrio sp. RE88; assembly: GCF_013113835.1. Taxonomy (GTDB): domain Bacteria; phylum Pseudomonadota; class Gammaproteobacteria; order Enterobacterales; family Vibrionaceae; genus Vibrio. Next base: position 34,899 of record NZ_VTYQ01000015.1, read on the forward strand.
ATCTAAGAGTAAGCAATTAGCTGAAGGTGACCGCATTATTGGTGTCGGCCAGGACGGTGAAGATATTGTTGATGTCATTGGCTGGCGATTGGATGATGTCGTTCAGTTGATTAAAGGCCCGAAAGGGACCAAGGTTAATCTGCAGATCTTGCCTGAAGGTAAAGATGCGAAAGCGGAAGTCATCACCATTATTCGAGACAAAATTCGTCTTGAAGACCGCGCTGTTAAATCTGAAGTCATTGAAAAAGATGGTAAGAAGATTGGCGTATTGGAAGTACCAAGCTTTTACGTTGGTCTCGCAAAAGATACGGATAAGTTGATTACCGATCTGAAAGGCCAAGGTGTTGATGGCATTATTGTCGACTTGCGTAATAATGGTGGTGGTGCGTTAACAGAAGCGACGGCTCTATCTGGTCTCTTTATTACTAGCGGGCCGGTGGTTCAAGTCCGTGACAGCTATGGTCGGGTCAATGTAAATAGTGATACCGACGGCAAGATCAGCTACGACGGACCGATGACGGTATTGATTAACCGCTACAGTGCATCAGCTTCAGAAATCTTCGCTGCCGCTATGCAGGACTATGGCCGCGCGATTATTCTTGGCGAAAACTCTTTTGGTAAAGGGACGGTTCAGCAACACCGTTCGTTAAATCATATCTATGATTTATTTGATAAAGAGTTAGGTTACGTTCAGTACACAATTCAGAAGTTTTATCGTATCGATGGTGGCAGTACGCAAAATAAAGGTGTTGCACCTGACATTGCCTACCCAACGCCAATTGAGCCTAGCGAAACAGGTGAGAGTGTTGAAGATAATGCACTGCCTTGGGATAGCATCGATAAAGCAAAATATGAAGTGTTACAGCGTAACGAAAAACTGATCACTAAGCTTAATAGCGAGCACCAAGCTAGAATCGCTAACGATCTGGAATTCCAGTTTATTGCTGAAGATATCGAAAAGTATAAAGCTGAGAAGGACGATAACTCACTATCTCTTAACGAAAAAGTTCGCAAAGAGGAAAGCGATAAGGCGGATGATGATCGCTTAGCTCGTATCAATCTGAGACAAAAATCTCACGGAGAGAAAGCATTTGCATCTCTCGATGATGTGCCAAAAGACTACGAAGCTCCAGATGCGTATCTGGATGAATCCGTAGCTATCATGGTTGATATGATTAAGTAGCTGAAAATAAAGGAATTAAAAAGCGGGCCAAGTAACGGCTCGCTTTTTTTATATCAATAATTAACGTGATATAGATCAAAAAATTTCGCTTAATCAGATTTCCGCTCCTAAGCTTAAAGAAAAGAGTGAGGGGTGCGCTATGAGATGGATTGGAATTCTACTGACTTGTTTTAGCGTTTCTGTGTTCGCGAGTGAAACCAGAGATAACAGCGATTTAACTCAATTCGACCAGCCATTCCTGCTCGGTGACTGGTATTTGGTTAACCCAAACCCTGAGCAATCTGAAGAGAATTTTCTAGCCATCAAACTGAGCCTCGACTCTAACTACAGTTTCAAGATCGACATTCAAAAACGCGATTACTCGGTCGATCACTGGGAGGGACTTTACGCCGCGAATGAAGATACATTAATTCTCGGTTTGAATACCTCCGAGCCGCAAATTTACAACTACAGCAGTAATCATAATATGCTGAACCTCAACGGTGTGGTGTTCACAAAAGCCTTATCCAATTCGCTTGCAGGTATGTGGTCAAGTGCTCAGTTGAGTGGTCATGAGATGGTGGCCAGTGAAGTGCAGCGAATGGATTTGATTTTGCAGCCTGACTTTGTATTTATGTTTAGAGTCAGTAACGAGGAAGGCGACGAAGCTATTCACAAAGGTGTGTACTACACCGAAGGAGAGCATTTAGTGTTGCTCTATGAAAACGGTGAGCATGAAACAAAATACAGTTTGAACAGTGATATCCTCACTCTGGAAATGGAAGAAGGAGCACTCTACGCCGTGCTGAACCGGGTCAGGTGACATAACATTCAACAAATAGAGGTGAGTATTTAGACGTATAGTTTGAATTTATTCGCCACAGTAGGGTAAAAGCGAGGTATTTAGACATAATACCTCGTTTTTTTAATTGTCTGGGGTTAAGCTAGCTCAAAATAAAATTATCAGCGTTTGCAAACAACCACCTATTTAATAAGTGTCTCAAATAGACACAAGCACAATGTATTACATCTAGTCAGAAGGATTTCGACATGGCTCAAACACCTCAAGCCAAATATCGCAAAGATTACACCTCACCATCCCATACTATTTCCGACATCGACTTAACTTTCGATCTCCATGATACAGCGACAATCGTAACGGCTGTTTCTCAAGTTAAGCAGTTAAAAGAATACACAACGCTTCAACTGGAAGGTGAAAGTCTTAAACTGGTTAGTGTCTCTGTTAACGGTGAAGTTTGGACAAGGTTTGAAGAAAAGGAAGGTGCGCTAGAGATTTCCGCACTGCCTGAGACGTTCGAACTGAAAATCGTCACTGAAATTAATCCCGAAGAAAACACAGCTTTGGAAGGTTTGTATAAATCTGGCGGCGCTTTCTGTACTCAATGTGAAGCGGAAGGCTTCCGTCGAATCACTTACTACATGGATCGCCCGGATGTGTTAGCGAAATACACAACGAAAGTGATCGCAGATAAAGCGGATTATCCATTCTTACTGAGCAACGGTAACCGTATTGCAGAAGGAGAGTTGGAAGGTGGCCGTCATTGGGTTCAGTGGCAAGACCCGCACCCAAAACCAGCGTATCTATTTGCGCTTGTTGCTGGGGATTTTGATGTCCTTCGCGATAAGTATGTGACTAAATCTGGCCGTGATGTGGCGTTAGAAATCTTTGTCGATAAAGGTAACCTTGATCGCGCACCACATGCAATGACGTCTCTTATCAACTCAATGAAGTGGGATGAAGAGCGCTTTGGTCTAGAGTATGACCTTGATATCTACATGATTGTTGCTGTTGATTTCTTCAACATGGGCGCAATGGAAAACAAAGGTCTTAACATCTTTAACTCTAAATTTGTTTTGGCAAATGAGCAAACGGCAACTGATACAGACTACCTAGGTATCGAAGCGGTCATTGGTCATGAGTACTTTCACAACTGGACAGGCAACCGAGTCACTTGTCGAGACTGGTTCCAATTGAGCTTGAAAGAAGGCCTTACTGTATTCCGCGATCAGGAGTTTTCGTCGGATTTAGGTTCACGAGCGGTGAATCGTATTAACAACGTAAGAATTATTCGTGGTCCTCAATTCGCAGAAGATGCGAGCCCTATGTCTCATCCAATTCGTCCTGAAAAAGTTATAGAAATGAATAACTTCTATACTTTAACGGTATACGAAAAGGGCAGTGAAGTTATCCGAATGATGCATACACTGCTGGGAGAAGAAGGTTTCCAGAAGGGTATGAAGCTTTACTTTGAGCGCCATGATGGCACGGCGGCAACCTGTGAAGATTTTGTTGCAGCTATGGAAGATGCATCTGGTGTTGACCTGAAACAATTCCGCCTATGGTACAGCCAATCAGGTACACCAACGGTATCCGTTACAAGTGAGTATGATTCAGCAGCACAAACGTATTCTCTGACGGTTTCTCAACGCACTGAACCGACTCATGAGCAACAAGAAAAACAGCCGCTTCATATTCCGTTTGATGTTGAGTTGTACGCGGAAAATGGTGATGTCATTGAGTTACAATGTAACGGTAAAAAAGTTGAAAGTGTTCTTAACGTTACAGAAGCGGAGCAAACCTTCGTGTTTGAAAACGTATCTGAGCAACCAGTACCGTCTTTGCTACGTGAGTTTTCTGCACCGGTAGTCCTTGAGTACGATTACAGCGATGAAGAACTGATTTTCCTGATGGTGCATGCGCGTAACGAGTTTGCTCGTTGGGATGCTGGTCAAATGCTGCTAGCAAAATACATTCGTAGCAACGTTGAAGCAGTACAAAGTGGTCAAGATGTTGAACTGTCTCCAGCGCTGATTGATGCCTTCCGAGGTGTCTTATTGTCAGACAAGCTTGAGCCAGCATTTATTGCTGAGATGATGGCATTGCCAAACCACAATGAAGTATCCGGCTGGTACAAACAAGTAGATGTTGATGCCGTTGCTAAAGTGCTTAAATCTATCAAAGTGAAGCTGGCTGCTGAGCTAGAAGATGAGTTTGGCGCGCTTTATCACAGCTTGAAGCAGGTTGAATACACGATCGATCACCCAGCGATCGGCAAGCGCTCTTTACGTAACACTGCTTTAGCTTATCTAGCATACACGGAACAAGGGAATGAGTTAGCAGAGAAGCAGTATTTCGATGCGAACAACATGACAGACACCATTGCCGCAATGAGTGCTGCGAATAGTGCGCAACTAGCATGCCGCGAAACACTGATGTCAGACTACAGTGACAAGTGGAAGCATGATGGCCTGGTTATGGACAAGTGGTTTGCGCTGCAAGGTACTAACCCAGCCAATAACGTCTTGGATGTAATCAAGGATACGATGAGTCATGAAGCGTTCAGTTTGAAAAACCCGAACCGAACTCGTAGCCTCGTTGGATCTTTCCTGAATATGAACCCAGTGCGGTTCCACGCTAAGTCAGGTGAGGGGTACAAGTTCGCAGGTGAGATTCTGAAAGAACTAAACAGCAGTAACCCACAAGTCGCTTCGCGCCTGATTGATCCATTGCTTAAGTTCCGTAAGTATGATGAAGAGCGCCAAGCTCTGATTAGAGCAGAGCTTGAAGCACTCAAATCGATGGACAACTTAGCAAAAGACCTATTTGAGAAGGTCAACAAAGCTTTGGAAGCGTAATCGCTGAGCGAAACAGTAGCACTTTATAGTGCTACTGTTTATTTACACAGTGTTTTTCTGCGCGTGATAAAATCGTTACTTTTTTAATCAAAGAAAATGAATCAGTACTACTTTTCACTCAACATCTCATATCAATCTTTTCTCGCTCATTACAATGGGGCGGCGAGCAACATTTTAGTGGTGACAGACAATGGTTTACGCCTACAATTGCCTGCATCAAGATTCAGACCTTTTCTTAGTCAAATTGGCCTTAAGGGGCGTTTTCGTTTAACAACTGACCAAAATAACAAGTTTCTTAAGTTAGAAGTTCTGTGAGCAACTGATTTTATAGGAGTTTAAATAGTGCCTTAGTCACATTATCGAACATTTCACCTCCTACCACTCCTAAAAGAATTAACTATTTATCAATAAAGCTTTTACAATAAAGCGGCATTACCCGTGTTAAGCACTATGCTTACAACATCCCCCAAAAATATATACAATTCTAATTGTGGAGTGTGATTATGACCGCGCGTGAAACTCTGATGCCGGTTCTGCTTGAAAAGGTCTACAAACTGATTCAAGACAAACTCGAGCTTGCTCATCAACCCTTAGTCACTCAACTTGCTCAGCATTTATTCAATAACATATCTCAAGACGACCTAGTCGAACGAAACGAATCTGATTTGTATGGCGCTGTAGTTAGCCTTTGGCACCATATCAATGAGAAAAAAGCAGATGATGTATCGGTTCGAGTTTTTAACCCGACCGTTAGCCGTCAAGGATGGCAATCCACACACACCATTGTAGAAATCGTCGTTCCTGACAGTCCCTTCCTTGTTGACTCGGTAAAAATGGCACTTAGCCGTTTAGACTTAGCTTCTCACCTTATGCTTCATGGCCCTACACAGATTGAACGCAACAAAAAAGGTGAGATTACCAGCATCAATGAAGGTGAGGGTGTTCTTCAGTCACTGTTCCATGTTGAAGTTGACCGCTTAAGTGCGAAAGAGACGATGAGCTCTCTAAAAGAAGAGCTACTTAAAATCCTGACTGATACTGCTTTGGTGGTTCAAGATTGGTTACTGATGGTTGAAAAACTGGAAGAGGTAACGAATCAAGTTGAAGCACAAGAAGGTAAAGTAGAAGTAGAACGTGATCGTTACGAGGAGACGATCAAGTTTCTCCGTTGGTTAGGTGATCACAACTTCACATTCATGGGCTACAAAGAATACGACCTTGTCAATGTTGACGGCGATACCGAACTTCGCCCAACAGCGGATAAAGGTTTAGGGCTATTTGGCAACCGTGATCGTGTGCGCAGTGTGAAGCTTTCCGACTTCCCTGACTCTGCTCGCTTAGAAGCGAAGAAGCCATTCCTGCTGATTATGACCAAAGGTAATACGCCTTCGCGTATTCACCGCCCAGCTTATACCGATTACATCGGTATCAAGAAGTTTGATAAAGATGGAAAGGTTGTCGGTGAGCACCGTTTCACTGGTCTTTACACCTCCGCTGTATATAACCAGAGTGTCGAAAGTATTCCGCTGATTCGTGAAAAAGTAGAACGTATCCTAGCCGCAAGTGGCTACCGTGAAGGCTCGTACTCTTACAAAGCTCTGCATAACATTCTTGAAAATTACCCTCGCGATGAACTGCTTCAAGCGAAAGAAGAAGAACTTCTTGAAGTGGGTATGGGTGTGGTGCAGATGCAAGATCGCGACATGCTTCGTTTGTTTGTTCGCAAAGACCCGTTTGGTCGTTTCTTCAGCTGTATGGTGTACGTAACAAAAGATCGTTACAACACTGAGCTTCGCCGCCAGACTCAGCGAATCCTAAAACAATATTTCGGTTGTGATAAAGAAGTAGAGTTTACAACTTACTTCTCTGAGAGCCCACTAGCCCGAACTCATTACATTGTTCGTGTTGATAACAACAACATGGACGTAGACGTTAAAACGATTGAGCAAAACTTAATGGAAGCATCTTCAACTTGGGATGATCGCCTGTCTGACGCGATTGTTGCGAACTTCGGTGAAAGTAAAGGTCTGCCTTTATCGAAAGAGTATCTACGTGCATTCCCTCGTTCGTACAAAGAAGATGTCATGCCTGGTTCTGCAGTAGCAGACATTGAACGTCTTGAAGCGCTTAGCGATGACAACAAGTTAGGTATGTTGTTCTACCGTCCGCAAGAGCTGGGTTCAGATTCAAAATCAGTTCGCTTGAAACTTTATCATCGCGATGAACCTATTCACCTTTCAGACGTGATGCCAATGTTGGAAAACTTGGGTCTACGAGTGATTGGTGAGTCACCTTATGAAGTTCGTAAAGCGAACGGCCAGGTGTATTGGATCCTCGATTTCTCAATGCTTCATAAGAGTGAAAAGACAGTTGATCTTCGTGAAGCTCGTGATCGTTTCCAACAAGCATTTGCCGCAATTTGGGCAGGTGAACTGGAGAGCGATGGTTTCAACCGCCTAGTACTTGGTGCGTCATTAACGGGTCGTGAAATTTCGATTCTTCGTGCTTACGCGCGCTACATGCGTCAGGTAGGTTTCCCGTTCAGTCAACAATACATTGAAGAAACGCTAAGCCATTATCCTGAGCTAGCGAAAGGTTTGGTTGAATTATTTGCTAAGCGTTTTGATCCCAAATTTAAGGGCAGTCAGAAAGGTCAGACTGAACTAACTAATAAGATCACAGAGCAACTTGATCATGTAGAAAGCTTGGATGATGATCGTATCATCCGTCGCTATGTCGAAATGATCAGTGCAACGCTGCGTACTAACTACTATCAGCTAGACGCGAATAAGCAGAATAAACCTTGGCTATCGTTGAAGATGAAGCCGAGTGACATTCCAGAAATTCCTCAGCCAGTTCCTGCATTTGAGATCTTTGTATATGCACCGGATATCGAAGGTGTTCACCTACGTGGTGGCAAGGTCGCTCGTGGTGGTTTGCGTTGGTCAGATCGTCAAGAAGACTTCCGTACCGAAATCTTAGGTCTGGTTAAAGCACAGCAAGTTAAGAACACGGTTATTGTTCCGGTTGGCGCAAAAGGCGGTTTTGTTTGTAAGCGTCAGCACACTCTAAGTGGTCGTGATGAGATCTTTGCTGAAGGTCAACGTTGTTACAAACGCTTTATTCGCGCACTTCTAGACGTATCAGACAACATTATCGAAGGGGAAGTGATTCCGCCGAAGAGTGTGGTTCGTCATGATGAAGATGACCCGTATTTGGTTGTTGCGGCAGATAAAGGTACAGCGACATTCTCTGATTTAGCGAACTCTGTGTCTGACGAATACAACTTCTGGCTAGGTGATGCCTTTGCTTCTGGTGGTTCTAACGGTTACGACCACAAAGCTATGGGTATTACAGCGAAAGGTGGTTGGGAATCTGTAAAACGTCATTTCCGTGAAATGGGTATTGACTGTCAGACTACAGACTTCACTGCTATCGGTGTTGGTGATATGGCTGGTGACGTATTCGGTAACGGTATGCTGTTATCTAAGCATATCCGTCTACAGGCTGCGTTTAACCACATGCATATCTTCATCGATCCAAACCCAGATTCAGCGAAGAGCTGGAAAGAGCGTGATCGTCTATTTAAGTTACCTCGTTCAAGCTGGGAAGATTACAACGCTAAGCTGATCTCTAAAGGTGGTGGCATCTTCTCTCGCCGAGCGAAGTCAATTGCTCTTACACCAGAAATTCAGAAGATGATCGGCACCAAGAAAGCGTCACTAGCACCAAATGACCTCATCAAGATGCTGCTTAAGATGGAAGTTGATCTTCTATGGAATGGTGGTATCGGTACCTACGTAAAAGCATCAAACGAAACGCACACTGATGTGGGCGACCGTGCTAACGACGTTCTGCGTATTGACGGACGTGACCTACGTGCAAAAGTTGTCGGTGAAGGTGGTAACTTGGGTATGACTCAGTTGGGTCGTATCGAGTATGCTCTGACTGGCGGCCGCGTAAACACGGACTTTGTTGATAACGTTGGTGGCGTGGATTGTTCGGATAACGAAGTTAACATCAAGATCTTCCTAAATGGCTTAGTGGCTAATGGTGATCTAACGGTTAAGCAGCGTAATAAGATCCTTGAGTCCATGGAAGATGAAGTGGGTGAGATTGTTCTTGATGACGCTTATTGCCAATCTGAATCTATCTCGGTGACTGAGCAGCAGGGCACTTCTCTTGTGAAAGAGCAGATTCGCTTCATTCACGACTTAGAGAAAGCGGGTCATTTAGACCGCGCACTTGAGTACATTCCAGACGATGAAACATTGCTTGAGCGTGAGAAGTTAGGTAAAGCGTTGACCCGACCTGAGCTATCAGTGCTAGTTGCTTACGGCAAGATGGTTCTGAAAGAAGAGCTGGTTCACGATGACATCGCTAACGATGATTACCATGCACAGCAACTCGTTAATTACTTCCCAACTGAGTTACGCCGTAACTACTCACAGCAAATGGATAATCATCCACTACGTGCTGAGATTATTGCAACAGCGCTTGCAAATCAGATGGTTAACGAAATGGGTTGTAACTATGTGACGCGTCTACAAGAAGAGACAGGTGCGCATGTTGTTGATATAGCAAATGCTTATGCAGCGTCACGTGAAATCTTTGGTTTAGGTGATGTGCTTAAGTCACTGCGTGAACTCGACAACGAAGCGTCAACCGAAGCACAGTACGATATGATGTTCTATGTTCGTCGAACGTTACGCCGTCTGTCTCGCTGGTTGTTACGCAACCGCACTGGTCGCCAATGCGTGAAAGCACTGATCGAACTTTACCAAGGTGATGTTGAAACGATCAAAGCTAAACTCGATGATATGCTGGTTCCATCTGAAGTCGAAGAGCACAACGAAATGGCTCAGGCGTGGATTGAGCAGGGTATCAGTCCTGAAATTGCTAATTACGTTGCGCGTTTGTCTAGCCTTTACTCAGTACTGGATATTTCTACAGTATCTCGAGAAAAAGGCAAATCAATAGAGCAAAGCGCTAAGTTGTACTACAACTTGGGTGATCGTTTGTCTCTTCACTGGTTCTTGAAACAGATCAATGGTCAGGCTGTCGATAACCATTGGCAGGCACTGGCAAGAGCGGCATTCCGTGAAGATCTTGATTGGCAGCAACGTCAGCTAACGGGTCAGGTATTAAGTTGTAGCTGTGCACCAGAAGATCTCGATGTGATGAAAGCTCTGGATGATTGGATCGAAAATAATGAAATTTCGCTCCATCGTTGGGAAAATATCCTTAATGAGTTCAAAGTTGGTTCAGTGCATGAATTTGCTAAGTTCTCTGTAGCTTTACGTGAATTGATGCTGCTTAACTTAAACTGTTCAGCTAACGAGTAATCGACACATATTTCGTTGAATTATTCGGTAAAACAGTAAATAATACAGCCCCGTTTATACGGGGCTTTTTTCTATCGGAGGCACAATGCTTTACCGTCTAGCCAGAACTGGCTTTTTCCAACTTGATGCCGAAAAGGCACATGATCTCGCAATTCAAAACTTCAAACGTTTCACCGGCACTCCTCTCGATCTTCTTTATCGTCAACAACTTCCTAATCGTCCAGTCGAATGTATGGGCCTGACTTTCCGTAACCCTGTTGGCTTAGCGGCGGGTTTGGACAAAAACGGCGAATGTATTGAAGCTTTCGACGCAATGGGATTTGGCTTTGTTGAAGTCGGCACGGTAACACCGAGACCTCAAGCCGGTAATGATAAGCCTCGTCTTTTCCGTTTAGTCGAAGCTGAAGGCATTATCAACCGAATGGGCTTTAACAACTTAGGTGTTGACAATCTGGTTGATAACGTAAAGAAAGCCAACTTCGATTGCGTGCTTGGTATCAATATCGGTAAGAACAAAGATACACCGATTGAAAAGGGTGCTGAAGACTATCTCATCTGTATGGAAAAAGTGTATGAGCACGCAGGCTACATCGCCGTGAATATCTCATCACCAAATACTCCGGGATTACGCTCACTTCAGTACGGTGAAGCGTTGGATGAACTGCTGTCAGAATTAAAAGTGAAGCAGGCTGAGTTAGCGGAGAAGCATAACAAATACGTACCACTTGCACTAAAGATCGCTCCGGATCTTAGTGATGATGAGATCAGCCAGATCTGCGAGTCTTTACTGAAGAACAACATTGATGGCGTTATCGCGACAAATACGACATTGGATCGCAGTGTTGTTGAAGGAATGAAGCATGCCAATGAAGCGGGTGGGTTGAGTGGCCGTCCGGTTCAATCTCGAAGCACCGAAGTTGTTCGTCGTTTACATGAAGAGTTGGGAGAGCAAATTCCGGTCATCGGTGTAGGGGGTATTGACTCATACGTTGCAGCGAAAGAGAAAATGATGGCAGGCGCACAACTTGTCCAAGTTTACTCTGGTTTTATCTATCATGGTCCAACGCTGGTGAGAGATATTGTTAAAAACCTATGATAGCCTTGGTGACGCTGTCACACGAACGTAAAGCTTGAATTTATTAAGTTTCTGAAGAGGGGATGATTTATCATTTCCTCTTTTTTTTTGCTTATTAGCGAATAGAATTTCGGTAAATGTATGGGAAGGTAATTTAGTGTTTTACCTGAATTGACTTTTACACGAGATTGGAATGATGCTTAAACCGAGCGACAAATGGACTTGGTACTATGATGACACAGAGCAGCACCTGATGCTGGATCTGGGTGATGATATGGTATTCAAGACAAATCTTTCCAAAAAGTTGATTGTAGATTGCGCAATCGGTGTTAACGAATTCTCCGTTGACGACGCATCTGCTTACCAAACATACAAAGAGCAAATTGCTCATCTAGACCTTTCAGAGCCTCGTCAGGCTGAATTAGCACTCTATTGCGTAGCCGCAAAGCGCTTTCATAAGCCAGTCCAACCTAAGAGCTGGTTCTTTGATTGCATCTCTGATGGCTTAAATGTGCCTGTGGAAGGCGATTTTGTCCAATTATCGAACAGCTACAGTGATGGTTACTTTCTAGTTCTAGAAGTAGGAGACAACTCTAGCTTATGCGCCTCTATTAATTTGGAAGCGTTCGTTCTTAATGGAACCAAATCTTTGGGATTTGGCCAGGCGATTAAAGTCATGCACGATCGCATGTCGAGCGCCAATCATATTCTCTCTGGCCAGACACAACCTATGGCTCTGGTCAGCTAACAATTCGTTCCTTTGTTTCATTTCCCTGTCGGCCTTCGAGCCGACTTTTTTTTGCTTAAAAGAACCTTCAATTGAGATTAGAGGTAGGGGATAACGTGAGTCACCCATAATTTTTCGATTTATCTATCAATAAAATATTCCCAGTTCTGATACTTCAACGTTCCTTATTTAACCATTTATTCCCCAATTAGCTATTTTCTGTAATTAAATTACGTGAAATTGATGGCCTGGTATAGTCCAATTTTGTGGTAAATAAGTATTCACTATCAATTAAAGCCCTAAGTAACTGTACAACGTTGTCTTAGCTCCAAACTTCAGTTTGAAAGTAAATGATCGATATGAATGTGCTGATGTTTTGTTCAATTGAGCGTGTTGAGGGAGAGATAAAAGTGGATTGAGCTAACGTAATTGATGTGAGACAGGTATAATGAAGGGTCATTTATCAAGAATTTAAGAACACTATGCATCAATATCTTGCGGTTACGTCCAACGGTTTGGAAAACTTGTTGGTTGAAGAGTTAACTAAGCTAGGGATCACAAATGCCAAACCTGTTCAAGCAGGGGTACGCTTTAAAGCATCAAATGAGCAAATTTATCGTTGTTGCTTATGGAGTCGCTTAGCGTCGCGTTTCGTTCGTGTGCTATCTGAGTTCACTTGTAACGATGATATGGATCTCTATCTAGCAACGTCTTCCGTGAACTGGGTAAATCAATTCCATAGTTCAAAGATGTTTGTTGTTGATTTCAATGGTACCAACCGTGAAATCCGCAATAGCCAGTACGGTGCAATGAAAGTGAAAGATGCTGTAGTGGATAGCTTCGAGAAAAAGAACTTGCCAAGGCCGTCGATCAGTAAAGATCGTGCAGATCTTCGCATCCATGTTCGTCTACATCGCGATAAAGCGATTCTTGGTGTGGATATGGTGGGTGGTGGCCTGCATCAACGCGGTTATCGTCCAGAGTCTGGTCGTGCGCCACTTCGGGAAACCTTAGCTGCTGCGATTATTCTACGTAGTGGCTGGAGTGCTGATAAGCCTCTATTAGACCCTATGTGTGGTTCAGGCACGCTATTGATTGAGGCGGCCATGATGGCGGCAAACATGGCACCTGGCGTAAACCGCGAGAAATGGGGCTTCGAATCACTAGAAGACTTTGAACCTGAGCTTTGGGCAGAGATTAAATCGGAAGCAGCAGTACAGGCGAGAAGGGGCGTCAAAAAAGTTGACACTAAGTTTTTCGGCTTTGATAACGACGCGCGAGTGCTTAAAACCGCAAAAGACAACGCGCGTCGAGCAGGTGTCGATTCTCTGATTGAATTTAATCTTGGCGATGCTGCGCAAGTTAAGCGTCCTCAAGAGTTTGAAGCGGGTGTTATTGTTTCAAACCCACCATACGGTGAGCGTTTAGGAACGCATCCAGGTCTAATCGCTCTGTACACCGCATTTGGTGCTCAACTGAAATCTGAATTCGGTGGCTGCCAAGCGTCTATTTTCTCTAGTTCTGATGAGCTTCTAAGCTGTTTACGCATGCGTGCAGATAAGCAGTTTAAACTGAATAATGGTGCGTTACCTTGTCACCAGAAGAATTACTCGATTAGTGATCGCCCGGTAGAAAATAAAGGTGACAATGTCACTGAATCGGTGATCGCACCTGATTTTTCTAACCGCTTGAAGAAAAATATTGCCAAAATTGGCAAATGGGCGCGTAAAGAAGAACTCGATTGTTATCGAATTTATGACGCAGATTTACCTGAGTACAATGTTGCGATAGATGTGTATCTCGATCACCTTGTTATCCAAGAATATGCAGCGCCTAAGAACATCCCTGAAGAAAAAGCAAAACGTCGTTTGACGGATATCATTCGTGCAGCGATTCAAGTGACGGGCACGGAAGCAAACAAGGTTGTCCTTAAAGTCCGTGAGAAGCAAAAGGGCCGCTCACAGTATCAGAAGCTCTCCCAAGAATCTGAAACCATGTATGTTAATGAATATGGCGTTAAGTTGATCGTTAATTTGCACGATTACCTCGATACAGGGCTGTTCCTTGATCATAAGATTACTCGTCGCAAGCTTGGTGAAATGGCCAAAGGTAAAGATTTCTTAAACTTGTTTGCTTACACGGGCTCGGGCACAGTTCATGCGGCTTGTGGTGGTGCTAAATCGACGACGACAGTGGACATGTCAAATACCTATCTCGAATGGGCGAAAGAAAACATGAAGCTCAACGGGCAAGTAGGACGTCAGCACCGATTTGAACAGGCTGACTGCCTTCAGTGGTTAGATAGCTCGACTGCACAGTTTGATCTTATCTTTATTGATCCTCCAACATTCTCTAACTCTAAGAGAATGGAGCAGAGCTTTGATATTCAGCGAGACCATATTCAACTGATGAAAAACCTTAAGCGACTTTTACGTCCAGGTGGAACCATCGTATTCTCGAACAATAAACGACAGTTCAAAATGGATATGGAAGCTCTGGGTGAATTGAGCCTCAATGCGAAGAACATATCGAGTCAAACTCTGCCGCTAGACTTTTCTCGTAATAAACATATTCACAACTGCTGGATTGTGACTCACACAGAATAGTAGGCCAAAAATTGATCACACTATACAGTACAGAAGGATGCCATCTTTGTGAGATGGCGTTTGAGCTTTGCCAACAAGCAAACATTGCAGAGAAAGTTGAAGTTGTCGATATTGCTTTCGATGATGGTCTATTTTCTCGTTACGGCGTCACGATTCCCGTTTTAAACGTAAGCGGTGAAGAGCTGAACTGGCCGTTTGACTTACAAGAACTACAAAACTGGTTAGAAAAGAATGGCATTAGTTACCATAAATAACGGATTGCTGGCATACGGTGATCATCCGCTACTCGATAACGCAGACTTTGCACTTCAGGAAAACGAGCGAGTTTGTCTGGTTGGCCGAAACGGAGCAGGTAAGTCCACCTTAATGAAGGTGCTGGCTGGCGAAGTTATTCTGGATGACGGAAAGTTGACCGTGACTCAGGATGTGGTCGTCTCTCGGCTAGAACAAGACCCTCCACGCAACCAAGAAGGGACGGTATTCGATTACGTAGCTGGTGGATTGGCAGAAATAGGTGAGCATTTGAAGATCTACCAAGATCAGCTCGATCTGATTGCTGTTGACCCATCAGAGCAGAACATCAATAAACTTGCCCGTATTCAGGAGCAGCTAGAGCATACTGGAGCTTGGCGTTTTGAAGACCGTATCAAGAACGTGCTCGCTGCGCTTAAACTCGATGGTCACACTAAACTAACCGACCTCTCTGGTGGTTGGCAGCGTAAAGCCGCGCTTGCACGTGCTTTGGTTCGTGATCCTGATGTACTTCTATTAGATGAGCCAACTAACCACCTTGATGTCACAACGATTGAATGGTTAGAAAACTTCCTCAAAGACTTCCGTGGCTCGATTATCTTTATCTCTCACGATCGTGCGTTCATCAAATCTATGGCGACACGTATTGTCGATCTCGATCGCGGCAAACTGGCTTCCTTCCTAGGTAACTACGACAACTACCTAGTCGATAAAGAAGAGATGCTAAGAGTCGAAGAGATGCAAAATGCAGAATTCGATAAAAAACTTGCTCAAGAAGAAGTTTGGATTCGTCAAGGCATTAAGGCTCGTCGTACACGTAACGAAGGGCGCGTACGTGCGCTTAAGAAGCTACGAGAAGAGCGAAGCGATCGCCGTGAAGTACAAGGCAAAGCGAATATTCAGATTGATGATGCGTCACGCTCAGGCAAGATTGTCTTCGAAGCAAAGAATATCAACTATGACATTGAAGGTAAGTCGATAGTTAAGGATTTCTCTTTCAATATCATGCGTGGTGACCGTATCGCACTGATTGGCCCAAATGGATGTGGTAAGAGTACTTTATTAAAATTACTGCTTGGCGATCTCACACCAGACTCAGGTCGACTTCATTGTGGTACTAAACTTGAAGTCGCTTATTTCGATCAATACCGAGAAATCTTAGATCCTGAGAAGTCTGTTATCGATAACTTGGCAGATGGTAAACAAGAAGTGATGGTCGGTGGACGCCAACGCCATGCACTTAGTTACTTGCAAGACTTTTTGTTTGCGCCTAAGCGAGCTCGCACACCGGTAAAAGCGTTGTCGGGCGGTGAAAAAAATCGACTTTTACTGGCACGTATCTTCCTAAAAGCGAACAACTTATTAGTTCTCGATGAACCGACCAACGATTTAGATATCGAAACATTGGAACTTTTGGAGGATTTGCTTGCCAATTATCAGGGTACGTTGTTGCTTGTCAGCCACGATCGTCAGTTTGTCGACAACACAGTGACGACTAGTTGGATTTTTGAGGGTGAAGGTGAAATCGAAGAGTTTGTCGGTGGCTACCATGATGCCCAGCAGCAACGTGAACAAACGAAGAAAGCTCGTGCGGTTGAAAAACCAATCAAAGCTGAGAAACAGGTTGAGGAATCTCCCAAAACAGCGCCAGTAAAGAGCAAGCCTAAGAAGTTATCCTATAAACTGCAGCGTGAACTTGAAGTGCTGCCGGCAAAACTCGAAGAATTGGAAGCTGAGATAGAATCAATGCAAGAGCAGGTGAATGATCCTGACTTTTTCTCTCAGCCAGTAGAGCAGACACAACCGATTTTAGATAAACTTTCTGCGGTAGAGCAGGAACTTGAAGTTGCTTTCGAACGCTGGGAAGAGCTCGAAGCAATGCAACAGGAAAGTTAACAAATAATGAGTAGTAAAATCTTTAAATTATCGTCCATTACATTAGCTGTAGCCGCTTCTTTTGGAGCGCATGCCGCGATTTATAATGTCGTCGAAATTTCAGAATCTTCGAGCAATTCCCATGGACAGGGTGGATATACCACGGAGTACTATGGAACAGCTGTCGAGCAAGGAAATACAACGGGAAATCCAGATCTAGGTTGTTTTGCTAGTAGTGCTTCATGCAGTAGTGCTGACTTTAAAATTGCGGCAGAAACACGCAACTGGAAGGAAGGTATTAGCTATAGGGAAGAAGCACCATTTGCAATGGATAACGCATTTAACTATGTTGATGATCAATCGGATTTCGAAAACTACTGCTACGCTCAACTTCGTTATGCGACTTGTAATACATGGGCTGAAGATGAGTGGAATGGATACGCGAAAGAGATCGCAAATGACTTTACTAACTCTATCGCATTTGTTGAGAATCAAACAGAAGTATCTACAACTAATGCAGTTATCAATAGCTTAAATGGAACTGATCCTGTCGGCAACAAACGTGATGGAAGTACAAGAAATGTAGCGTTTGTTGGCTCTTCTAGTTTGACTACACCAACGGGTTCTCCTACCGTTGTGCAAACTAGGGCGTGGAAAACCGATGGCACGTATACCGTTGGTAGCGTTTCTCGTCAACAAGACACTGATGGGAACGGTACACACTTCTACTCTAAGGGGAGCATTTGGGATAGCTCATCTGGGGTGAAAGAGATAGGCTTTGGAAATGGTGGTGTCGAGCGAGATGGTAACACGCTCGGGCAGGCGAGTATCAGAGATTTTAAAGTGGATGGTACGACCTTTTATGGGGTAGGTTACAATACTTATTCAGACCAACGAATGGATGCTACTGTGTTTGTTGGTGATATGAGTGCTGATCCCAACGATGTTACACAATGGGTATTTAATACAAATGATATTAATGCTGTTTCTAATGCACAGAGCGGCTCTGACTATATTTACAGCAACTCAGTAGTTTCATCTATCAACGACAACTTTGTAGCGGTTGGTAGTGCAAAACGAGCAGGCGATAAACCCCAAAATCGTGCTGCTTCAAATAGACTCTTTTATGTTTCTGACGTGAAAAGTAGCTCTCCGGCTGCGACCTATTTTAGTGGTGGCATTTTCTTTGATGGCGCTGGTGGCACAATGGGAAGCATAAACAATTTTAACGAAGTAGTTGGTAGCGTTGATATCAGTAGTGCTGCCGAAGTTGATGGAACAGAGCGCGCTAAGCGTGCGTTTATTAATCCATTAGATGCGACTAATACGAAATCTACGCGTCGTTCTTCTATATTTGATAGCAAAGCTTGGATTCTAGATGATCTAACTAATGATGGCTCTGCATCTTCAGTCAATAACCGCTATCGGATTATCGATGCCTCTGATATCAACGATGCGGGGGTTATCTCGGCTACGGCTATTAAATGTGAAAATGGGTACGATACAACGGAAGTCGATTCATACTGTCAAGGTGGGGCTGTGAACGTAGAGAAAGTTGTTGCCGTTAAGCTTGTTCCTATCGCCGGTAATGGTAAAGATAATATTCAATCTCGTGGCTATCGAACTGAGACAGTTGATCGCCAAGGCGGTTCACTGGGCTTTCTAGCTCTGACTCTACTTGGTTTCTTAGGGTTCCATAGAAAGTAGGTTAAATTTTAATCTAGGGCACAGGTTCACATTTTTGGATCTGTGCCTTTTTTATACCTTGAGAAAGGCGGATTTTTGATCGATTCTTAATTGTGGAGTCATAAAAGCTCCACAAAAAGTTAATAGTAGTACGTTAGAAAAACTTTATGTATGAGGACGACACTATGAAGAGACAAAAGCGTGACCGCTTAGAAAGAGCTCAGTCTCAAGGCTATAAAGCAGGCTTAAATGGCCGCTCAACGGACTCATGTCCTTACCAACAGATGGATGCTCGATCTTATTGGCTCGGTGGTTGGCGCGATGCCAGGGAAGACAAACACTCTGGTCTCTACAAATAAAAGACTCAATCCACATACGACATAAGGAACAAACAAAAACCCCAACAATTGGGGTTTTTGTTTAGTTACTTAACGCACTATAACTAAATATTTTGCTGACAAAAAAGCGACTCAAGAGAGTCGCTTTTAAAAAGTATTCTAAATTAGAAAGAAGATGTGTCTTGGAACAAGCCAACTTTAAGATCTTTCGCTACGTAGATCTCTTTTCCATCTACAAGTACACGACCGTCAGCTAGGCCCATAACAAGCTTGCGATTTACAACACGCTTCATATGAATCTCATATGTGACTTTCTTCGCTGTCGGTAGAATTTGACCTGTGAACTTCACTTCGCCAACACCAAGAGCACGGCCTTTACCTTTACCGCCAACCCAGCCAAGGAAGAAACCCACTAGCTGCCACATTGCGTCAAGGCCTAGACAGCCAGGCATTACTGGGTCACCAGGGAAGTGGCAATCAAAGAACCATAGATCTGGAGTAATATCGAGTTCTGCTAGAATCAGACCTTTACCGAAATCACCTTCAGTTTCAGACATCTTAGTCACGCGGTCCATCATCAGCATGTTTGGTGCTGGAAGCTGAGGATAGCCTGGGCCAAATAGTTCGCCTTGGCTTGAAGCTAGTAGATCTTCGCGGTTATAAGAATCACGTTTGTTTTGCATTATCAATTACTCCAAATTTTGATAGCAGCATGTTAGTGAACACGTGTACGCCAAACAACTCCGATCAGTCTAAATGTGACTAATCTTTGTTCTAAGAGAACCAGTTTTTGATGCGCTCCACAAATCCTTGAGGAAGTTCATGTTTTTCAAAGTTTTCAATTCGTTCCGCGATCTTATGAATCACGCTTGTTTCATCATTGCCACGGAAAGGCTTGCCCATAATGATAGGAATTGCTTCATCAACGGTTTCGACAGACCAGATGTGAAACTCATCATTCTTAATGCTTTCTACTACATCTTTATGAAGGGCTAAGTGTTTTAGATTCGTTTTAGGAAGAATGACGCCTTGTTTGCCCGTAAAGCCCTGATGCTTACAAACACGATAGAAACCTTCAATTTTCTCATTTAAGCCACCAACTGCTTGAACTCGACCAAATTGGTCTACCGCACCAGTCACTGCGATCTGTTGATTAATCGGGTATTCAGATAGGGCACTTACAAAAGAGCACAGCTCGGCGAGCGTGGCGCTGTCTCCGTCGACTTCGCAATAGGACTGTTCAAATACAACTGAGGCCGAATAAGGTAGCGGTTCATCCAACTGTAGAGCGCTTGAAACAAATGCTTGCATGATCATCATGCCTTTTGCATGGAGGTTACCACCTAGCTCAGCTTTCCGTTCTACATCGGAAATATCGCCGTCACCAAAATGGATAACACATGAAATACGCGCTGGCTCACCATAAGAAAGCGGGTGTCCGGAAACATCAATGACGGTTAAACCGTTGACCTGGCCAACACATTCACCTTGGGTTTCAATGATTACCTGTCCATCTAAGATGTCTGATAAGGCGCGCTCGGGCAGGTAAGACTCGCGCTGGTACTTCGCATCTAATGCCTGGTCTAGTGCACTCTCATCAATTATCTGGTCGTTGGCATGGAGTGAAGCTTCCTGAAATATCGATAGGTACCACAGAGGTTCGATCGGCATATAGCGTTGATCTTCAGTGTACCTAGCTCCCGCAACCATTAATCTATGAATCGCTTCGCAAGAGAGGGTTGGTAGACTGTGTTCTTTCAGCAGAGAGGACAAGTAACCCAGATAGAGTTCTATGGATTGTTCACTTAACGTGATTTCGTGTTCAACCTCTGTATAAGCAGCTAAGCCCGTATAGAGTTCACCATCCATGTATTCTAGATCTGCAATTTGGTCTCTGTCGCCAACGACAACGAGTTTTACATCATAAGAATTGCTTGGAAGATCGTTAGCAATATTGCGTGGTGTCGTATTGATTGGGCTAACACTCTCACCTAGAAAAACCGATTTGAATACAGGCCAACTGCTTGGATTAGCGAGAAGCATATTAGCGGAAACGATCAAGAATCCACCATCAGCTTTGGCTAATAATCCTTTCTTGTGTGCGATAATTTCGCCAGATTTATTACACGAATAGGTACCAAGAAGTTCGTTTATGTTGATGCTTTCTGTTGAAATGACGCTACTGTCAGAAACGAAAGATAAACTACGCTTAATATTGGAACGGTAGAAAGCGTTGTCTGGCGAGTTTACAACGAGAATTCTGGCAAAACCTCTAATAGCAGCAAAAGTAGATAAGGCTTGCTTTAGTCGAGGCTGAACGTCAAGAAAACCCACACTGGGTAGGCTTTCAAATCTCGATATTACATCGTCATAACTTGTGTATTGTGGAGTGACTGCACGCCAGCTTTCTTGGATCATCAACAGTATTCATGTACTTGAAAAGGTCAGAAATTATATAGAAAAACGGCTAAGTATGACATAGCGAATTCAATGTGATGATCTAGGTCGATTTTTCTACAATAAAGATTGTAACTAAAGTGATGGTGAGTTACGCTGTCACCCAAATTGAATGGAAACTGCTTACAATGAAATATCAACAACTTGAAAATTTAGAATGTGGTTGGAAGTGGACGTATCTCATCAGTAAATGGAAGAACGGAGAGGCAATCACTCGGCATGTTGATACGAGTGAAGCAGAGGCCGCGGTTAATGAATTGCGCCATTTAGAGCATGAGCCAACAAAAGTGTTGGAGTGGATAGAGCAGCATATGTCGCTTGAATTGGACAACAAGCTCAAGCAAGCCATCCGTGCTAAGCGTAAACGCCATTTTAACGCGGAACAAATTCATACCAAGAAAAAATCAATCGATTTGGATTATCGCGTTTGGGAGAAGCTTTCGACTCGCGCAAACGAACTAGGCTGCACATTGTCTGATGCCATTGAATATTTGCTATCTGAAGCATCACGCAGTGAGAAAGCCAGCAAAGCGGTCAATAGCCTCAAAGAGGATTTGAGTAAGTTACTAGACTAAGGAGCATGTATGCTTTACGTGATTTTGGTTGCTGCAATTGTTGTATTCTGGTTAGTGGCGGTTGATAGGCCAGTGTTGCGTGTTCAGTTTAAGTCAGGGCACATCACCAAAGAAAAAGGGCACTTTCCTCCGACTTTTCGTCATAATGTTTTAGATATTGCAGAGCGCGATCCTTTTGATGGAGAGCTAAAAGTCTATCAGCAACGTACAGGCTCCAAGTTGGTTTTTTCAAAGCAAGTTCCCAAGAAAGTACAGCAACGGATAAGAAACGTATTTCCACATCAAGGCTTTCGCTCTAAAGGCAAAAAGAAAGCACATTAGGTCAGTCACACCAAGAGGGCCTCTAGCTAGCGACTAGGGGCTTTTTTGTTCTATGGCCTCGGCTACTAAAACAAACAGAACCTCATACTGTGTTAGTATTAAACCTATCACCCTTTGCAGAGCTTTTGTACCTTGTTACTCACCAATAAGAAATACAATGAAGAGGCTAATCAGCTTGCGAGTAAAATTGCGGCATCAACCAGAGAGCGTTATGCCAAATGGCTGGTGAGTATTAAATACGTACTTGATCAATCTGATGTCGATTCCGTGTTAAGTCGGCAAAGTGAGTTCTGTGATAGCGTCATACTTAATGAAAAAGAGCGGGTAACCAAAAATCAACGCCTGCTTTTAGAGTGTGAGAAAAGTAAAGTTCAGGAGAGACGAAAAGCTGCAAAAGAGAAGCAAAAATTGCAAGAGGAGGTCGTGGAAGACATAAGAAAGCTGGCAGAGCAGAGGCTCGTTGAAAAGCTTAGTGATCTTGATGTATTGAAACTGTTTGGCCGCTTTCCTGATTTTTCTTATTTTCTTAGTACGGCGTATTCTCCCTCAGTGAGCTATAGCAAATTGGATGTACTTGCAGTTAACGATAATTTGTTTAGAAACAACCTGTTGGAGTTGGCTAACAACCCTAAGTTTTGTGCTCGTCTTGGGAAATCTGCTCGAACGGTGACTGACTCAAAAATGGCGATAGGCGTATTAGGGATCGATAACAGCCGTACTTTGTTTCCTATTCTTATGGCCAAGCCCTTGCTACGTTGGAGTGATAAAACAACAAAGAACATTGTCCCTAAGCTTTGGCAATATATGATTCTAACCGCCAATGTAACGCGGCTTCGTTTGGTCGAAGCGGGAGTTAAATCTCCAGAGCAAGGCATTGCTCTTGGTGTATTGCGCGCAATTAGCCAATTCTCAATCGTTAATAACTTTTCCATGATGTTTGAAGATGCATTGGTAGAAAGAATGGAGTTTTATCGAGATGCCAATCGGAGAGAAGAGTATTACGCTTGTGCAGATGTGAAACCTATTATGAGCGTTTTACCTGAGGTGATACTGGAACTGGAAAAAAGCCTTACCCAGAAAATTATCGACTACATCGAATGGACCCCAGTGAACATTCACCTTAAGAACGCCTTGCTTGAAGATATTGAAGACGTTGCAATGCTAGAGCGTACGCCTTATGGCGTTGCGTTAGCTCAGGGACAAGCTTATTCCATGTTTGACGCTCTAGATAGAAGTCATGTTTTTGTTGAGAAACATAAACCTTTTTGGTTCGCTAACGTACAAATGCCACCCGATGCATTAAAGGCAATACGCAGCAGTCATCCAGGGCGTATTGAGTTAAGTTCTTAAGGCTATATAGCATGTATTCTAAGGCACTATAACTAAAAGTATTTACTAAGCTGAAAATAGGTTAGCCATAACTTACTGAAAGCTCAGAGTGTTACCTCCACCAACTTCGTGCAGCAAACAAACAGAAAGGCTAGATTACAATTCCGTGATGTTGCACACGAGTCATGATAACGCATGCACATTATCTCCCATATTTTATTAAAGTGATGAATGTCATCATTGATTTGAGGGAGTATTCATAATGAAAGGTACTTGTTTGTGTGGGTCTGTTGAAGTGCAGGCCGAGGAAGAGCATGAAGTCAGTTTGTGCCATTGCAATATGTGTCGACAATGGAGCGGTGGGCCGTTACATGCAATACATTGCCACTCGAAAGTTCAGTTTTCCGGGGCCTCTGTAAAACGCTATCGATCCTCTGAATGGGCAGAGCGAGGTTTCTGTTCCACCTGCGGTACCCATCTTTTCTATTATCTCATACCAGGTGATGAATACATCTTGTCGGTAGGCTTGTTCCAAGAACATCGTTTTTCACTTAAAGATGAAATCTTTGTTGATGAGAAGCCAGATTACTATGAGCTGAATTCAGGGTCTCATAAGATGACCGCGCAACAGGTTTTTGAACAATTCGCGCCAAAGGAGTCGTAAGTAATGTTCCCGATGGATGTCTTTGTGACTTATACACTGGCTTGTATAGTGCTCGTTCTATCCCCTGGGCCAGACAATTTGCTGGCGATTGGGCGTGGATTAAGCCAAGGAAAGAGAGCCGCCGTGGTATCGGGTAGTGCTTCTGGTACAGGCATACTATTCCACGTTTTAGCAGCAACATTTGGCTTGACGGTCCTAATTCAGAGTTCAGAATTAGCTTTTTACATCGTTAAAACAGTTGGAGCGGGCTACCTGATATGGCTGGGTATTAAGGTTCTTCGAACTCGTCAGTTATTTACGTTGGAACCGGCTAAGAAGCAACCTTTGAAAACGATATTCTCGACTGGATTCTTATCTGCAGCGTTGAATCCCAAGCCTGGCATGTTCGTGTTAGCGTTTATCCCGCAGTTTGTTAACCCTGATTTGGGCCCTGTCACCATACAAATGATAGGTTATGGAGTATGGTTCGCTGTACTTACTGGGGTCGGCTTCTCGTTAATGGGTGTGTTTTCTTTTCAGCTCTCAGATTGGTTTCGTCGTAAGCCTAAACTTGTCACATCAATGAATATAGGGGCTGGAACCACTTTTATCGCGTCTGGGTTAGCCGTGGCATTCATGAAACAAAAATAGGTTTTAATGTGAATAAAAAAGAAGCTCTCAGCGTTGTCGTTGAGAGCTTCTTTTTTATCATGATTCGATGACGATGTCAGAGTCGTCCGTAGTAAATAGGTTTGCTTTGTTTTGTTTGATGAGTTGTGCTGCGTAAGAGGGGGTGACAGCATGTACATCGCCTTTAGCTTTTAGTGTATATGCTTCCCAAGCTTGATCACGGTATTTACCAGTTTGAGTATATTGAATTAGTACTTTCATCTTGACCTCACTATGTAACGGTTGCTGAACCTAGTTTTAACAGTAATGCGATCATTCCAGTTATGCACCTGCTAAAAATGCAACATAAGATTAACCTCTTCAGCAATATTATGTGGCACGGGATTCGCACCGCCACTTCGCTCGGGCGAAACCTCATTTACGGATCTGATGGAAAAACTTTTGGGATTCACTTCTCAATTACACGTATTTATAGTGCTAACTGGTCGTACATGTATTAAATTTGATTTATTGCTCAATTATTAATGATATGACCCATAACTAATTGAATTTAAAACTTTGAATGATTTATTTTAAAACTTTTAAATATAAATTGGGGTTAAAACATAAGAGTTATTTCTATATAAATGGCCATTTTTTCTTGTATATAGATTCAACTGTCTATATGACAAGCTTTTTGCTGAACGAGCCTCACAGAGATGCATTGTGACGGCTTTCATAAAAAAATGAGTTTGTTACTGTAAGCGGGCCTTGGGCAATAATCCAAGTGCCTTACGTTTGCTGTTTCGGGTAAGCAGGCCGGCTCTTCATGAGCCGGTTCTTTTTATTTCTTTGGGAAGCATTGCTAGTTAGAGCATTACTTGTTTCTGACCAAACCGTAGTCGAACTACAACATCCTAGATAGAACGTCATTTTCTGGTTTATCGAAGAATCTGTGCTTTAACGCTCCTGCAATATGGAGGGCTAACACCGCAATGAACCCCAGCCCTAAGACATAGTGAAGACCTATAACCCATGTCGTGATGTCATAATTTTTCTCAATTGGCAGCAATGGTAACTCTAAGCCGAAGAACCAAATGGATGTTAACGGAGGAATTCCGGGAAACTCAGGTAAAGCCGACGAGGCAATGTAACCGGTTAGTGGGAGTGCAAACATGAGCCCATATAGTGCCCAATGAGCCAATGTTGAACCAAGCTTCTCGTGTGCTGGTAATCCGACAGGAGTGGGGGGCGTATTAGCGTTCAGCCTTGTAATCAGACGAATGATCACCAAAACAAAAGCCAATACTCCGAGTGCCCTGTGCCAGTGATAAAGGTCAAATTTGTTGGGGGATTCAATGGAAAGCTAGCCATATATAGACCCATTACAAGCGTGCACAGCAGAATTAAGGCCATTAACCAATGAAGTATGCGCATGGGTATTGGATATTTTTTGGGGATCATTTCTGACATAAGCTCACCTAACTAAATAGTGTTATCATGAACTTCATGCTAATTAACTCCAAAAATAAGTTAAATGCATTGCTTGGAAAGTGATTATTTCCAAATGAATGGTAATTGTGTGGATTCTTGTAGCAAGATGTGAGCTATCTACCGGCTTAGTTTGAGGCCTTTTCACATTGTCTTGGTCGCTCTTAGCCAACAAGATGTGTCATTGCAAATCCAATTTAATGACGAAACTCTAAACTTTTAACCGCTTCTCATCTTCACGCAGAGCAATGATTTGTGAACAGGTTTACTTCGGGTTAGCTCACATGAAAGGCTAATGATATTTTTGTTATTCATAATGCTGTGGCTATGGTGAATATGTTGAACGGAAATATCCTGAAGACACCTTACGATCACTTTCTATGAAAGTTTCTAGGCTCAGTCATGAGCCTTTTTTTTCGCCTAATGCTTAGACATGATGCACTGTCATTTTCCTGAAGTATTTCAGCCATTGGATTGAAACATCGCACGGTTATCTTGCTCTTGGCAATCAGGCAGATACTATGTCGCCAATCATGTTACATGCTTTCATCCAAGGCTATACCGCCTGGAAGCTCCACTTTTTCGCCGCTCATCTTTTGAGCGGCGCTTTTTATCATCGCCACTCAACTGCTTCTATTTATTAAGTAAAACATCAACTTACATAAATAGTACATATCACCGACAGTAACTTACATTTTATCCATTTATATTGTTCCTGATTATTAATTAGCAACAGGAATGCATATGAATATAAAGCTGCTCACGTTACTAACCGTTCCTATGGCAACGATGGCCGGAGTCAGCTCAGACTCCATGTTTAAATCGCTTGTAACGGACAAGCCAAAAGCTGATTACGTGTTTAGTGCTCAAGAGCGTGCAGAATTGCTTGCAGAGAGGTTACCGATACTTAGCTCTATGCAACTAACCTATGAAGGGCAAACATACTCGAAGATTAAATATGCTGACGATTACGGCCGAGACACGTTAGTGCAACTAGAGAGCATATCAGGAAAAACCGTCACTTTAATGCTTGATGATTTGTCAGATACCAATGCTAGGTGCTTCATTTACTTTGATAAAAATGATCTTGATAGCTTTGATTGCGGCCCTAAAAAAATTGCAGTGTCCTCAAACAAAAGCTTGGTGGAATCGCAAACACTACTGGGCATGAAAACCCTGCGCTTGGAGTATCATCAAGAGGCACTTGAGTACCTTACGATGATCGGCTCTACCATCTTGACTCCGGTTGTGACGCCAGCAGAAGTAAAGATAAAAACATCGTTTGCATTTGATGACTTTTACAATGATGCAGTGTGTGGTGGTCATTGCCAACAACGTATTGAGTCGACATTAGGTGTGACTACTTTCACTCAATTACAAACAATAGTGGATCAATATCAGGGAACACCAATGACCATGGTATTTGACAGCCATATTGGTGGGAGCGCGGATGACGACATCAATATGTATACAGGTTTGCTGATCAAGGACAACAATATGAATACGTTGGTCACTGAGAACGGTTCTGTTTTTTCTGGAGGCACAGACCTATTTGCAGCAGGGAACAAACGTACTCTAGAGCGAGCCAGCGATGTAGGTCGGATTGAAATGGCTCAGCAAATAGGTGTTCATAGCTGGTTTGATGATGACTTAAACAAATCCGCTAAGCAGATTCCTTACACGGATGAAAGCCACCGCAAACAGGCCACATACTTTACCCGAGTTATGGGTGACAAAGGCATCGACTTCTATTTGTTTACACTGGATTCTGCGCCAGCGGAGGGGGCTCATTGGGTAACAAAATATGAGTCAGATAAGTATGACTTTATTAACGAAATCATCGATCAGCCGTAATATATTCAGATGAAAGCCATCAGCAAACTACGTGTTTGTATCTGCGAAGAATTTATAGGACATTCACACGATCACGCTCTATGCTTTCTTTAGTTAAGTGAAAGGTAGAGCGTATGAATCAACTTACTCGCAAACTGTGCCTCTTTCTGGCGATGGCTTCTATTTCCATTCATGTTTCAGCCACAACAACGATCAGGCTGGCTTACTCAGACGTTGAATCTTATCCGTTTCAAATGGGAAATGGTGCTGACGTTGCCAATCCACCGGGATTAGCGTTGGATGTACTTAACCAAGTTGCCAAGAAGTTGGACCTTAACATCGAGTATACGCGCCTTCCGGGTAAACGTGTTTTGCAAGATATCGGGGCAGGGAAAGTCGATGGAGGATTCATATTTTCCTATAACTCACAACGGGCGCAATATGCTCGCTATCCAACAAGCGATGGCAAACCGGATGGGAGTAAACGTATCGCTACCATTGGCTATTACTTCTATACACTTGACGACAAGCAGCTAAATTGGGATGGCGATCACCTAGCAGACACCGATCAAAAGGTCGGTGCGCACTTAGGCTTTTCTATTGTTAGAGAGCTAAAGAAGAAACAGCTAAAAGTCCACGAAGTAAAAACGACCGAGCAGTTGTTCAATATGCTGCAATTGGATCGTTTATCCGCCATAGCCGTTCAGGATACGATGGCTCAGCAGTTTTTGAGTAGCCAGAAAGTCAGCAATATTAAGCAGGTACAACCTGCGATCACAACGAAGGATTACTACTTAGTATTGAGCCACGAATTTGTTGATGTGAACCCTGAATTGGCGAGTAAAATCTGGAATGCAATTGAAGAGTTGAGAGATGATACCTTTTCTAATCAAGGAGATAAGTATCTAGAATAACATACACACCCATAGTGACACCGTCACTCTTATCCTTATGTAATACGTGTTGAACAGGCGATAAGTGAGAGATAGACTGCTCTCCTTTACGTCGCAAATGCCAATTAGGTAAATTATGCAAAAAACATCTCTTGTTGCTCTACTCATCAGCTCCGCGTTTCCAGCGATGGCGGCGAATAATCCAAACATTGAGTTCATGACTCACATCACCTGTAAAATGGGAGGGTGCACTATGGTTTGTACTTCTGCCGAAGGGAAAAAGGACGTAAAAGCAAAGGGGATTAACAGTGCTGACGTGGTGACATACAAAAGTGGTACTGTGCAGCACAATTTAGTTGTTGGCTTTCAAAAGGTGGTAGTCACTTCACCCGCAGGTACTGAGTCTTGCACTCTAAACAACATTGATAAAATTGAGACTCAGTAGATGGTTAATAGGCGAATAACGTTTAATGTTATTCGCCCAAACAGCTAAACCATTTGAGATGCTATTTCGTGCACGTTTGCTTGCCAATCCACGATCTTGTCGTTATCCACAAAACTGGCAGAACATAGAAAAACCGGCTCGAAACACTCTATCCCACAAAATTGAAGCGTAAACTGATTCAGTTGTGCCAAAATTGGGGCTGCCTGCATTTGATCGTACTCTTCTGGAGCATCCATAGTCAGAATTAATTGAGAAGTTTTACCTTCTAATAGTGGAATTACGTTTGGGTTGTTACTTTCATATTTAAAAGCGAATCCAGGTAGAAGAGAACGGTCGATCAGGCCCTTAAGCTTAGCTGGTATGCCGCCCCACCAAATTGGGCTCACAATCGTGATATGGTCTGCCCAGAGAAGCATCTCTTGAAACTCCTGCAAACTAGGCTCAAGAGTTTTCGAAGAGTCGTATCCTCCAGATAGATCAGGGTCAAAAGTCATTGATTCTAAATCAAATCGACGAACGTGATGTGCAGCAGCCACACCGCTTTGATAAGCATCAGATATTGTGTGGCAAAGGCTTTGTCGCTTTGGGTTACCGTTGAGTATTAATACGTTTTTCATCATCTTTCTCCTTTGAGTGGGATGATGAGTGTAAAGTCTGCCCATAGGGGGAGAGTCAACCACTATTCACATGAATTGATCGCTTCAATACAGGACTCTACATTTTTAAGCTTTTCGGCAAGTAGCGTTTGTTCTCGCAATAATCTTTCTCTTACCTCTACCAGAAAGCTTTCAATGCGCTGCCAGTCAACTTGATTATTCTTGTAGACGATGATGCCCTTAAGCTCAGAAAGCTTAACTCCGAGATGCTTTGCCTGAACAATAAGGTTAAGAATATCCACATCTGAATGTTTGTAGATTCTGTAACGCCCTTGGCGTTGTGGCGTTTGGATAAGCCCCAACTCTTCGTAAAGCCTGATAGCTTTTATCGACAAGCCTGTTTTTCGGGAAACTTCACCTATAAACATGAAACCTCTGGGAACGTATGAGTGGTTAAGGGTCAACGATGATGAAAATGTGATGGGGCATTTTCACAAAGAAGGTCGATGATGTGTTGCTACCAAGTAGAGAAATTACACGTACTCTACAAATAAATGGTTCTTATAATGTTCATCAATCAGCTCACGTATCTCCTTAACAAAATACTCATGCTTTTCGTAAAATTTGTCACCGAGTAATAAGGTGTGTTGTACGATGTCATTCACTAGCTCAAGTCGGGAACTTGGCAGCAAAAAATTGGTTCTATCATGTCTAATTTTAACCAATAGATCTCCAAGCCTTCTCAGCTCCGCCAAAATGGCCTTTTGTGCCAAGCCTTTCTTATGCATATGGGCTTCCCAGAACCAGATGATCAAATGATCTTCACAAGCAATGGCTTTACTGTCTGGCTGGTTAATGGTGTCCATTCGAGATAATCCGTTGTCTATAGATGCAATATAGTCATGCGCATTTTTTACTCATATTGTGAGTCACTATGCATACATGAACGCAATAACAACGAACTTTATCAAAATAATTGAATATGAAAAAGTCATGCTTACATAGATTTACATAGCCAAGATAGATGTGATAGCTACTTAAGTTCACTCCAAAAATTCGCTTTATGAGCTAACTTTTTAATACAGGTAAAATTCTAAATCATATAAGGGTAGGGTTGGCATGATTAGCTGCATAAGAAACATGACTATTTTCACTCTGTTAATCAGTATTGCTAGCCTTTCTGAGGCAAAGCCACTGCGCTTTGCCGTCGTACCCAAAGAAGAGAACAACCCATTTTTTGAAGCAAGCCGAGAAGGGTGCATGGCGGCTGCAAAAGAACTCAATAATGTAGAATGCGTTTATCGAGGCCCCAAAAGTGTTGATATACGTAAGCAAGACAAAATCATTTCTGATTTGCTGGATGAAGGCGTAGACGGTATTGCTATTGCGGTTCCTCAGGGCAAATTTATGCTTGAGCACAGTATGCAGAAAGTGCGAGAACTTGGTATTCCTGTGATCACTTATGATGCCGATTTCTCGAAAGAAACTCTAACCAGTTACCCAGACTTAAGAGCGGCTTATATAGGCACTAACGATTTTGATCTAGGAAGAGCACTGGGTGAACAACTTAAGTCTCAACTCCCGAGCGGCGGGACTCTCATTATTCAAAGCGGTCGACCTGATTCGCCGAATTTAAATCTCAGAGTGATGGGAATACGCTCCGCCTTATCAGGTAAAGAATACGCGTTACCTCCTGGTGAGCGCCTAAAAGGAGAGAACGGCTGGACGGAGTTTAGTAAACCACTTCACAACTTCGGTCAGTTCGAAAGAGCACTCGAGGATCTCAAAAACGTACTCAACTCTTATCAGGAGCGTGAAATTAACGCCATCGTGGCCGTAGGGGGCTGGACTCAGTTTTTAGAAGAGTATAGAGATGTCGTTACCCCTCACAAACAGGCCATACTCGACAAAGACATCGTTATCATCACTGCAGACACAGCCCAAGAACAACTCGTGTATTTAAAAGACAACCTAGCGCACGGCAATGTCGGCCAAAACCCCTATGAGATGGGCAAGCAAGCAATATTGACCCTCTACAAGCTTGTGAACAAACAAGCTGTAGAGGAGGTGATGTACATCCCGATGACTTACTGCACACCCGACAACTATCAGAGCTGTACTAAGAATTAACTTCAGGGATGTAAGTATTTACAGCTGTATAAGTTCCAAGAGAACATAATTTAACGCCAAACTAGACCAGAAGAAACATCAGGCGGCTACAAAAAGAGGCGAAATCCAACCAGCAGTCTCGATGAAGTCAGCATTAAAGAGCGAGGCTTCAAAGACGAATTTATCCTGCTTGTGGTGTTTATCCCGCTGATTCTTTCTTTTATCCCTGACTATGCGTCCTATGTCGAACAAGGCTTTGAAGCTCTGCAGAATATCCCCGAACCGTATTGGTATGTGGTGGGCGCCGTCGTCATTGATACGCTTGGCATGCGGGCGATGGTGCGTTATCTGCTCGAGTTCTTCTCAGGCAAGTTCAGGGGGCAGTGATGGGACTACTGGAAGCCATGCTCATTTCACTAATCACCGGCGTGGTTTCAAGCGCGGGCACGATTGCAGCGCTCAAAACCGACATCAACTGGATAAAGAAAGTGCAGCAAGACCAGGGCGCTTATATCGGGATTGGGGGAGTTTCGGGTAGTTGTGTGACTTGGCTAGACGTAAGCAGGCGCTCTTTGCGGCGACGAGCGAGTAGGGTGATGGGAGTGAGAATATACTTAATAGGGCGCTGCCATTGAGTCGCACGTTTCTTGAGATACTTACGTGCCTTTTGTTTCGCTTCAAGACGCTCTTTCAGCATACCCAAATCAGCAAAGTATTTATCGGTGATCTTCTTAATCGACGCTAAGCCGCGCCACTTTTCGAGGTTATCTTTACCCGTATAACGCTCTCGAGGCTGTACTGAGGTTATCCAGCCTTTTCGAATTGCATAATCTTTGCACTGCTTAACACGCCATTCAGGCATATTCAGTTCTTTCCCGATGTAACCCCAGGTTCTCAAAAGAAAGCCATGTTGCGTATCGACGCCAATTTTGCCCGTAGTCAGGCACATTTCGTTGACAAGAACATACATAAAGCGCGCAACATCGTTTACCATGCTTTGCTGACTGGCGCGGCCGTTCTCTGTGAGAAAAGCGGCTGAGGATGAAGGATTGTTGAGGATTCGCATCATTACAGAGTAATGCAGACGACACAAAGGACGCTCTTGGCGTTTCTTTCTCTGCTGTTCGTTATGCTGTAATGGATCGTAATTCATGCGGGGCTAAAGCCTAATCTTTGCTTGTATCTGACAATGAGTTGATTCAATTCTTATCTATCCGATCAATACTTAAGAGGTTGCAATTCATCGTTCGGATTCCCCCCATAAGCGCTTCGAATCACTATGGGGGGATAAGTTTTGGATCTAATGCCAAATATATGATGAATCGCAAAGCCTCCCGGCTTGACGTGTCCGCGTATCTACAAAGCATCTCAAATACTTAGCTCAACTCAGACATATAGATTAAAGATCATTTGGAGTATCGGTGGCAAGTGTATTGTCCACCTGTGGCATACGCTATACTCCACGCAGGAGGTGCCAAAATGATAACTACAATGGATCTTTTGAAACGCTTAATTGTAGAGTTCAAGCTGGATAGTGACCGACAAGTAGCTAAATTGTTGGACATTAGCCACACATCAGTACAGAACTGGCGAGGCGAAAAGGCGGCGTCATGAGTGACGATATCGTTTGTGAAGTGGCAGATATGTTGGGTTTAGATGTGGACTTAACATTGTTGGCGATACTGGCTGAACGTTCCAAAAATGAGCGTGTTGTAGAAGCAATCGAACGTTTAACAGAAACAAAAAAGTCAGCTTGATTAAGAGACAAAAAGTAAAGGTAACTGATTGAATTAACGTACAAAGTTACCTTTCTTTTTTGCCTCCCTTAGTGCGCATTATGCATATTATGTTAAATGACGTATTCATCTACGTGAAATCTGACTTGTTTATTGCCATAGCTCCTCTCTTTTTTGAATTCCATTCAACATAATTGGATTTACCATAAAATACCTAATATACAACTTAACCATCTATCGATGATTAAGCTGTATATTACGAGCCTTCTTAAGTTCTTTACTTACCGTAGTCACGTGCAAAATTGTTTAACTCTGAAATGGATCGGATGACGTGTAGAGATTTGTTTTCTGAAATGGATTCTAACCTTTGTATGAACTTGTCATTCCAAAACTTTGGACTGAGTTTTAAGAATCGATAACTTTGGATTGTGCCACTCCAGACTGAGCTTCCATCTGGCCAACCTTCAGGTTTAACGATTAATCCTTTTAAAAGCCGCTTGGTGACTAGCCAATAACTCGTGAGGTACGGAAGATCGATGTAAACCAAGGTGTCCGCTTCATCTAATCTCTGGTTGAACGACTCTATTGGCCCAAGTCCGTCGATTATCCAACTTTCGGTTTCGAGTATATTGTTATGGGCTTCTTTGAACGTCGCTGCATCGACGTGCTCACCATTTTTCTTGTAGACGATCGAATCAAGTTGATGCAATTCAATGCCTGTCTCGCGTGCCAACTGTTTGCTCAGCGTTGATTTACCGCTTCCTGGCTTGCCGAAAACTGCGATTTTCTTCATGTTACCTCCTTATTGTAGGACTGATCCCACGAGGCAGATACAGAAAACCCACCTCGATTCGGTGGGTTTTAAAAATCTAACGCGTACTGATTCCCACCATTCCTATGGAATGATGATAATTCGGTTTGAGTCGCGTTTAAGATCTCTATTCATACTTTCATACTTATATACACATATCGCGATGTCAATTTATAAATGAGTTTTTACCTGAGCGGTTCTGCTCAGGTAAAGATCTTAGTCATTCTGCACAATGAGATTATCGAGAATCTGACTCCGCTGTAATGTGTTCTAAATCAATGAGATAAGGTGGAATGGTATAAGCCGAGCCGTTAGGAGTATCACCGAGCAACTTCCGATTTGCCACCATGCCACTTGATAGGTCTCCACTCCTAACATAAGTCCTGAGGGTCTCTATACCTTCAACAACATTAGGGTTCTGTGCACTGGTAGCGATAATGCCATTTAGCATACCTGACATCATCATCGCCTGTTCTGCTACCTGCACAACAGAATCACGGTAGCTTTTAGCGGAAAGATCCTGCGGTTTACTAGGATGAACAACCTGCAGGTGCTCGTTGATTCTGTCTCTACTTACAGAAGTGGTTGCACCCATTAACGGAACAGTGCCTCCTTCATCATTGTGATAGTAACTTTGCTCGAAGTTCATGTTTCCTAAGCCAAAGTCCACATCAAAATGATGGCCGCCTTTTTCTTTTAAGTAAATCAAACGAGAGATGTCGGAAAAATGTTTAATGCCATCCCACTTGTCACTCCCACCTTTTTGCAAATGGTCACACGCTGCTTTCACCATTTTGAGCAATTCAGACTTGGTCAGTACACCGGGTTTAGGCTTGGGCAACGGTTTCTTTCTTAAGCGATCAAAAGTGCTTTGTGTTGGGTCCGGCTCAAATAGCTCATCGATGTCACAAGTATCATAGCCGTAATCTCGAAGTACGACCCTTTGTGTCTCGCGCGTATCAATCACTTCCACTTGGATCAGCTCGCGTTTCTTAAGTTCCTGTTCTAGTGAAGATGAATGCCAAATGCAGTGTTTAAACTGGCTTCCCTCAGACTTATCGATGGAATCAGTGAGTACATGCAGCGCTTCCTGGCTCATTGCACCACCAGACCAGAAACGATGAATGGTTTGTGGAATAGATTTGCTCTTACTCTTACCAATGCCAACTCCAGCGACCTTAGAAAAGATATCTAAGACAGTCTCAGCAAGCTGTTCCTCTTCCGTGATTGGGAGGATCAATACTGGAACTTTGTCAGGAATCGAATGACTCTGCATGACATTAACCATGGTTTCACTGAGCTTATGTTGTTTGAATTGTCCCCATATATCGCCAAATGGGTGAACGGCTTTAAACTGCTTTAAAGGTGGCCATACTTCAGCGCCCTGCTCTGCTTCAGGTCGTTTCTCTAATGCTGACGTTCTTGCGGCAACAATGTCGTCCATTTCCAGTTTAAGTGCGTGTTCGTCGAGCCATTGAGTGGTAACCGTATTTAGCTGATCTTGGCTAAGTTTTTCCAAGCGATATAGAAAATGTTGATCGGGTGCTGGTGCATCTTCTCGTTTATATGGCAGTAAGACACTCGTTAACTGGTTTGGCGATAACAGATCGTCATTCAGTTTCGAGGCTTCAGACAAGGTTGCCTGAAACGTTGAACGCCCTTCTCCAGCTATACAATATTCACGGCTTAGCTTCCCACTAACGAAGTGATAAAAGTAGCCCTCTGTCGGAAACGCCAGTTTACTCTCGTTTGCTTTTATCGCTAACTTTACAGGTATAAATTCGGCGTTAATGTGTTTGGTACCTTTGGGTTTAGGTAAAACGTCGAAGCAAGTCGTATGATGTTTGGCGAAGAGTTCATGGTGAAGCACCTTTTCTTCATTTTGAAAGCAATGAGCTGTCAGAACACTTTCTTTCTCTGGTGTTTCATCCTTCCCCCATTGTGACACTGGCGCTTCAAGCTCAGTGCGCCCCAAAGACCATTGTCCAGTCTGGAGAGAGTTAAGCTCCTCGTTCGTGCAATGGATTTTTACGTTGATTTCATATTCTGGTTCAGGATCAGGCGTCTCTTGTACTGGTTGTTGAGGTTGGGCGTTGGCGCCATCTTGCTCTTCTTCAATTGGGGCGTACCCCGCTCTCACGACTTTTCTATTATTCTCGTACTGCATGCTAATTAGCCTATGATGTTGTGGTTATTTATTGTTGTAATATTTCTTTTATCAGGCGGTTAACGTCCTTGCTTGATTAAATCGGGTTAAATGCCTGTACTTCTGATTTCTCGTAGTTCGTCTCTTAGCCTCAACTGATTGTTGCACTTGGCAAGTTCTTTTAGGTGAGTGATCTTCGCTTGATAAACTGGCATGCGCTCAGCAGTGATCTTAGAGCAGAGTGCGCCAAGTTCTGAATTAGCCAACTTCATGAGTTCAGATCGCATAGGGCCTTTACAGAACTTCTTGATGGTGTTTTTGAGGACAACCAGCTCGCCGGTCGCGATTTGTTGAGGTGAGCTTTTGGCAATAATCGCAGCTGCTTCATTTTCCATATTTGTCTCCCTGACAATAGGTTTAAAGAAGCATTATTCTTATATTAAATTGATTGAATATAAAATGAAAAAGTCTAAAAAGAAATAATGATGTCGCCAACACCATATATAGCCAGCGTTTATAGCCAATTTGAAGTTTATCTAAATGGTTGACTAACGCTGGCTTTGAACGACTTTGTGTGATCTTGGTTACGGTATATAAAGTCTTGGATTTGCGGCTCCCCAAACGGTGTAAAGCTCTGGGAATATCAATTCGGCGTGTTCTTCCATTTCTCCGACACTAATTTGCGCGTTTGCTTGTTGGCCAAACAGTGTGACTTCTTGTCCCGTAATCACCCCTTTCACATCAGTAACATCGACCATCGTCGTGTTCATCGATGTTTTCCCTACAACCGGAGCCCGCTGCCCATTCACGATAACATGGGCCCGGTTCCCCATTTTTCTCGGGTAACCATCAGAGTACCCCACGGGCAAATTGGCCAATACACTGTCACGTTTGGTCACGTAGCTACTGTCATAGCCGACGGTAGAATTGGCAGGAACATTGTGTAAAGACGCTACGCGGGTTTTGAAACTAACAATTGAGGGATATTCCGGGTTAGTTGGCAGATCGCCATACAGCACCCCGCCGGGTCTCACCATATCAAGTTGTGCTTCAGGAACGTTCAATGCCGTATAAGAGTTTGATACATGGAGTAAAACATCATCCCTCTTCAAGTTAGCGTTTTCGATCAGCCACGCCGAACTTTGATTAAAATCGGCGAGTTTGCTTCTCACTTCATCAGCATCATAATTTGGGAAATGCGTCATGATACCGACGATGTCGATGCCTTGGTGCTTCGCAATATCAAGCGCCTCTTGCTTACCTTTTTCGGTGCTCATATCAATCCCATTTCGAGACATGCCGCCATCATTCAACGCTAAATGGACTTTAATGGTTTTGTTTGTGCTTAGAGATTTGATCTGATTTGCCTGCTCCAAGCTCCCGACAAGTTCTTCAACATCAAGATCCATTGCTTGTTCGATTTCCTGAATATCAGCTGAGCGAACGCGAACTAACTGGCCTTCAAACCCGCTATCTCGAACGGTCCTTGCCTCAGCATTACTTGCAATTGCGATACAAGGAACATTGAGCTCAAGAATGGTCGGCATGAGGCCGCGTATTCCGTTGCCATAAGCATCAGCCTTCATCACCACACAAAGCTTGGTTTGACTGCTGAGATGAGACCGAAACTCCGCCATGTTTTGCTTGAATTGACCTAAGCTAATCTCAAGCCAAGCGTTCGATTGTTGTACTTGGTTCATTGCTGGCGGCGAGTCTGGTAATGCTAAAGGTGCCGCCATGGAACCCATCGGAAATAGTGCTGATGCGACTGCAAGTGAAACCAGTGTTGTGCGGAAAACCATAAAACCTCCCTATTCCAGACTGTATTCGTCTGTCTCACTAATCCAGTTTGAATTTGCCCATCGCTTGCTGGAGCGAAGCGGATAAGCGGCTGAGTTCCTGACAGCCTTGCGCGGTACTTTCAGAGCCAGCGGAAACAGACTGAGCAGACATGTTAATGCTCTCAATATTTGAACTGAGCTCCTCAGCTACGCTGTCCTGCTGATTGCACGCGCTGGCTATTTGCGTTCCCATATCGGCAATTTCTGAGATGAAGCCACGAATCGCGGTCATAAGTTCTTGAGACTGATTACCTTGCTCGACACAAGTTTCGATCTGCTGACGAGAGCGATCCGTCGTTTCTTTTGCTTGGCTGGCAATAGCCTGAAGCTTTTCGATGATGGCCGTGATTTCACTGGTTGAGTCCTGCGTTCGCCCGGCGAGTGTACGAACTTCGTCTGCTACAACAGCGAAACCTCGTCCAGATTCACCCGCTCGTGCTGCCTCAATAGCGGCGTTTAGCGCGAGCAGATTGGTTTGATCGGCAATGTCTCGGATCACATCAACAATGGTATTAACCTGGTTCGATTGTTGTTCAAGCTCGGCAACGCTCTCACCCGCTTCCCCCATGATCTGTGCGACATTTTGAATAGAACCGACCATTGCTTTGGTATTGCGCGCCCCTTCCTGAACTTTGCCATTCGCGTCATTGGCTTTTTCAGCAGAGACTTCGGTGGTTTGGGCTACATCTGCGACGGAAGATTTCATCTCCCCCATCGCCGTAGCAACATGGGTGACCTGTGATTGCTGGTCTTGCATTTCACGGGCTGACTTATTCGAAGTTTGCGTCATTTCATCGACCGCGCGTCCTAGCTCGCGAACCACTGTGACGCTCTGGTTGATTAATTCTCTGAGGTTACTTTGCATTCGGGTAGAAGCGTCTGCCAGTTCACCTAACTCATCGTTACCCATCGCAGAACGATCCAGTGTTCTGGAAAGATCCCCCTCGGCAATCGCATTGGCTTGTTTAACCACGACGACCAACGGGCCGCATATAAGTCGAGTCAGAAACAT
Source organism: Vibrio sp. RE88 (assembly GCF_013113835.1). Taxonomy (GTDB): domain Bacteria; phylum Pseudomonadota; class Gammaproteobacteria; order Enterobacterales; family Vibrionaceae; genus Vibrio. The sequence goes on from NZ_VTYQ01000015.1 coordinate 74,469, forward strand.
CGTCATAATCACCATGACGACGACAATCAAAACATTAATGATCATTGCTGAACGGCTTAAGCCGTCAACTGACGACAAAATTGCTTCCCGGTTGCTACTCATTGCCCCTTTGAGAATGTCGACCAAGATATTAATGTCAGCTTCGATGCTCTCAAACTCACCGAGTGAGTTCGCTAATATGGGGTAAGCGGTTTCCTTGTCCATGTTAGACATGGCTTGATTGAATGAGTCCATCGTTGCCAGATAACCTTGCCACTTCTTATCAAGTCGCTTGAAGGTTTGTTCTTCTTCACCAGGCCAGACGGTCTTTCCGTACGCGCTGAGCCCTTTATTAATTTCCTGACGAATGTTCTCATTGCTTGAAATGGTGGACTGAACTTTCGCTGAATCACTCATCGCAAAGGCAGCGAACTGAGCTCTTCGCCATAACGACATTTGGTCTCGAATAGAGTCGACTTTCTCGACAGCAGGCAGTGTATCGTCGGTATAGTTGAGGAGTTCGGCTTTAATATTCCTCAGCTCACTCAGCATTAAAAAGCCGAAGCCCAAATTCATTACGGCGATAACGACAAACGCTAGGGCAATTTTCTTGCCAATCGAAAGGTTCTTCACATGCATACGTTAGGTACCTTACATCTAAGTTAAGAGTGCCTTGTGTATGACATCCTTCTCTCTTCAAGGACTTGGGGTACACACACTCTTTATTCAGCACGAGTACAGCCAGTCACAGCTGAATACTCATACTGTTTTAATACTCAATAAAGATAGGCAAGGATAATGTGAATAGCGAGTAGCAATAGACAATGCTTATGCAAAGATAGTAGTCAGAACGAATTGGTGACGCTGTCACTAGACAATTTCAAAAATTGAGTAATGATAAAAGTAACAGGTTTTCAGTATGTTATTGATGCTTCACTGTGTAATCGACTAGAGTCATTGCACCACTTCTCTGCCACAATTCATAATTTTTAACATTCCTCAATACACTTTATAAATCTCATCTACTTTCCAATATATGCATCCAATTACTTATTGATGAGAGCTATGGAAAGACGTACTTTTTTAAAGGGATTAGCGGGTGTCACACTCGTGCCTGGGCAGCTGTTCGCTTCACCGACTGTGAATCACTCACTTTTCCCAGAGTCGATAATGCAAGCCGACTTCACGCCCTCTTCGGGCAACCTAAATCTGCTTTACGGGCAATTACCCGATGACATCATGGGCCATGTGTTCTTTGCTGAAGGCATTCCACTCGAACGGGATCACCTTAGCCCGAGTGGTCGTGGTGCGCTGACCCGCTTGGATTTCTCCCTTGGGCAAGTGTCGTTTATGCGCAAAATGATCGACACTCCCTCTGCTATCATGCAACAGCACATCCACTATTGGCCTGATAGATTCAAATTGCTTGGTGGTATGGCGTATTACAGCCCTTCTATGGGATTTGTGAACTACTGTAATACCGCGCCCAACTATCTCGGTGATAACCGTTTCGCTTTGAGTTACGAAGGCGGCGTTCCTTATGAATTTGATGCGAAGACATTAGATCTCATTACACCCATCGGTCATTACGATGAATGGCGTAGCAGTTTACCGCCATGGATGGACGCACTGACGCCAGGCAAATGGCTATTTCCTCAGGTACGGACCACTGGTCACCCATACTTTGATCTCGAATCAGACGAGTGTTTTACCATCAACTATGGCGGTAACGTTTCAAATACAGGCACCAAGAATGGGTTTATCCGACTCCTGAAATGGGATAAGAAAAGCGCCCTTCAAGGTTGGGATATCGTCGGACGAGATGGCCGACCAGCATTTATTGCTGCGACTGCGCATTCACTGGGTGTCACCCGCCATCATGTTCTGATCTTTGAAACAGCGGCACAAGTTGAGCCGTTGCGTATGATAGGCATCCGTTCAGTCTACGCTCAGCAACATCGCACGCCTGTATGGGTTATCCGCAAGAAAGACCTGCTCTCAAATCGTGACATTGTCACAGCAGATTACATTGAGCTTAACTTTGATACCTCGGATGTCATGTGTAATTACGATGATCATGAAAACGAAATTACGCTCTATGGGCAATATCTGGGCGCGATGGATAAATCTGAGCCTCAATATACTCGAGATAGATTGCTCTTCGGCGGAAGAGTCAGTGATTCGCTCGCAGGTTATCCTGCCGCACCGGTGGATGTCGGGGGCTTAGTTCGCGCGCGCATTCAGGTTCAATCTGATTCAGTACGTGAAATTACGGGTGATTTTCGTTTAATTCGTGATGACCAGCTTTTCTGGGATATGAATGATCCCGCTTACCGAGGTCATTTCCAATTCCCTGAGCAGTTTGACCATATCTACTGGGCCGCTGTGGGTTACCGAAAAGACCATGTTGTTGAGCGTGTCGCGGATGCATACGAGCAATACCCTAACCGCCTGTTTACTAATGACTCGTTACCTCAAGAAGACCAACCTTCTGCGCTCGTCCATATGGATTGTCAAAAGATGGCAGTCACCGATGCTTATCAATTTCCTGCTGACTGTGTAATGCGAACGCCTCAGTTTATGTCGAGACCCGATAGCTACGCTCAAGATGACGGCTACGTTTTTACTGCGGTAGTTCGTAAGGAGCCAACCAACACCATTGGCAACGGTAAAGAAATCTGGATTTTTGACGCGAAAAACCTCGCTCAAGGCCCGCTTGCTATTTTAGGCCATTCGCAGCTCAATTTTGCGACAACGAATCATGCGCTTTGGGTTCCAGAGATAGGGCCAAGGCCGCTTGACGGATACCAAGCCAATGTTGGCGAGTTCTTCCGCAGTCGGGTTCCTCAACATCGACGTGCCGTTCGAGAAGTTATCGAACAACAAATATTGCCACGATTTGGCTGATAGCAAATTTCAATTTCGAGCTGATGAAGCTCAATGTCACGATGCTTTTAAATAAGGAATATTTAATGAGAATAAGAACTCTCGCGCTCGGCGCTACTTTAATATCGGCTGCATTAGGAACAGCCTTTGCGCTTCAAACGAGCGAGCCCGAACGCGAAATCTCCAACTATCAAGGGACCTATACCTGTCATCCTGAAGCGGTTTATGACCCACAATCCATTGAAGGCGTTCAGGCCATCGTTAAAGATGCACTGATACGCGACAAGAAAGTGATGACGGGTAATCGTAAGTTTGCCAGCCAGATCGATGCCGCCTGCGCGGGTGATGATCAAGTTCAACTCACGCTCAAGAACATGGATAAGATCGTCCATTTCGACGCCGCGAACAAACGTGTGACGGTTGAAGCGGGTATGAGGTTTAATGACTTAAACGACTTTCTTCGTGAACAAGGTTACGCGATCAACATGGTCACAGAGCTCGCCATCTTCACCGTCGGCGGAATGCTTGGCAGTGGTACACATGGCTCAACATTAGACAAACCTAGCAATATGCTAGCGGACTATGTGACTGAGCTTAAAGTTGTTGATGGTCAGGGAGACGTTCGTGTATTAAACGGCGATTTACTCAACGCTGCTCGCGTCAACTTGGGCGTGCTGGGTGTCGTCGTTGAAGTCACGCTGGCTATCGAGGAAGCGTTCAAAGTCAAAGCAGAAGTGACAGGGTATCGTGACGATTCCGGATTGGAAGATGTTGTTCTGGACATCGCTCGCAGCAACTACTCAGCCAATATTGCTTGGTTCCCAGGCCTTGGCCGCTATACCACCACCTTGTACAACCCTGTTCCACTGGAGACGCAAGGCGAAGCGTATAATGCTCAGGCGGATGTGTCTGATGCAGAAGAGTTCTTCTTCGGCTTGCTGTTTAATGCCGCTCACGAATTTCCGGGTACTGGATTGCAATGTCTAGCCGCCGTTGCGCGTTATAACGCCAGAGCAAAGTCTTACTTCCGCGATAGTCATACGAGCAAAAAAGTGAGTGAACCTATTGGTTACTCTGATCAAATGCAGTACTTCAAATGTAAAGATCCCAACAAATGTATTTGGGACAGGCTTCCTATCGCACTTCAGGAAGTGGCCATTGATATTGAGCGCTTGCCTGACTGGATTCGTGATGTACGAGAGATTGTCGCGGCTCACCCAAGAACCTGCTTCCCTCTCAATGGTATTTACTTCCGATTTGGTCAAGCGTCAGACAGCTATATTGGTATGAGTGCTGGTCGCGAAACCGCATTTGTGGGTATCGAGTACACATTACGTCAAGAAGGTAAAAAGGAGCCGAAGAATTACTTTGTGAATCTGGAGATAGAGCAGATGTCACTGCGTAAGTATGATGCGCGACCTCATTGGGGCAAGAACTCGGTTGCGATCTTCGAGGACATGCCTTCTCGATTCCCGATGTGGCAAGAATTCTTGCAGGCGAAAGCCGAGCTCGATCCTTACAACGTGTTTACTAATCCTTTCTGGGAACGCGTGAGTGGTGATATCCCTATGGATGACTATTTAACGCCAGGATGTAACGTCCGTGGGGAATGCTACTGCCAGTCAGATGAGCACTGTCAGTCCGGAACACAATGTCAGGCCGGGCTGTATTTCACCGACGCTCGTATTTGTCGCTAGCTATTGTCAATTGGCCACGGGGAGAACTCCTTGTGGCCGATTCAGCCTCAAAACACTCATCCTCTATTGATTTAAAGGAACACCAGACGATGAATCTCAAATCGATTTTGCTTGCCGTCACAGCTTCGTTTTCTCTGCTGAGTCTAACTGTGTCTGCGACTACCTTAGATGATATTCGGCCACATGTACCAAGCTCAGATAAAACTTGGGCAGAACAATGGTTCTATAATGTTGCGGTACCGGATGTGGGTTATTTCAAAATCAGCCTCCAGAGCTATATAGCGCCTGATTTTGATGAGCCAACACCCAAAGCGTACGTTCACCTTGCTTTTACACCACTCAATGGAAAAACCATTAAGTACGATATCTTCCGTGACGAGCTCATTATGAAAGGTTTTGATGATGCGACGCTTTTTCACTATGAAATCCCGGGGATAGTCGTCGCTAATCAAGACTCGGTTGAAGTGACCTACAATGACTTCCACTTCTCAATGCGTTGGGATGGCGAGCATGCTCATTATTGGCGAGGATTAAATCCCGGGCAGACCCCGTTTGGTATTATTCCAGAATTGCCCGGTGTCGGAGGGAAATGGTTTCTTTACACTGTAGGAACACCAATTCAATACAGCTTCTATGATGGTGACGTGTCTTTGTATGGAAGCGGTTATGCTCAGGTTGATAAAGGCTGGTATGACAAAGAGTCGAGTGCAGGCATGGTTTATAGTATGGGGCTCTCCGATGATCTCTACTACATGTTCACAGGCGCTAAAATTGGTAACTCCAACATAGAGCTATGGGCTGGACGCTACATTTCAGACAACTACGACCTTATTTTCTACCCCGCCATTGGAAATCTATCAGTCAAACGTGAATATGATTCTTGTGCTGGTTACCTAAAAGTGGAAATGAACAAACTCAGGTACAAAATGGTTATGGAAGCGAAATCTGATTTAGATGATTTCTATCCTCTTGAATTTCCTTCCGTTATCATTTTCGGAGGCGAGCAAAAGTACATGAAGTCTATGAAAGCGGATGTAAAGTTCTCTCTGTATGACTTTGGGCAATTGGAGGAGTCGATACACATGCCTCAAGCATTACTAGAGTTCAGTGGCCCTTTCTATTGCGATGAGTTGCCTAACGAATAGACCTTAATGCCTATCTACTTGGTTGGGCTTCGTCCAGCCAAGTTTTACCTCTCTTATCTCCTCGTTCTAGGCTCTCCTCAATATCAGGTGTTGACCTGAGTTAATTCAACCCTCTTTCTTGCTAATATTTATATTAAATACAATCACTAAATTAGAACCTGTTAATTTAGTCAATTTTAAAGTATTGGTTTTAACTGAACACCGTATTTAAATAATTATCCTGAAAAATCCATCTGGCTTATTAGATCAAACGATAAAAACAGAAAAATATTTAAAGTTTCCTATAAGAAACGTTTGTGATCTATGTTTTGGTTTTTAACTAAAAATCAAATTGGTGTTTGAATTTTAATTAGAGTAAATACTTTATTATTGTGTTTAATATTATCATTTTTGAGACATCTAAATGAGAGAATTGTATTTATGACTAGATTAAGACCTATTCGTTATTTTG
>NZ_VTYQ01000016.1 GCF_013113835.1 Vibrio sp. RE88
TGTCGGCTCAATGAATACTGAACATTACATAAAGTAATGTTTGAATTGACTGTGCTGAATCCGAAGATTCAATGGTCACTTCGTTTCATTGAAACCTAATTTGATACCGAAGTATCGAATTGGATTATCATCAACGAGTGCCCACACAGATTGATAGGTTTATATTGTTAAAGAGCGTTCTTCTTTGTGACTCACATCACTTCGAAAGAGGCGGTCATTTTAGCGAGATAAAGTTTAGTGTCAACCACTTTTTTCAAACTTATTTTCAAGCGTTTCCACTTGGCTAATCGACCTTGCTAACTGGGCTTCATCGTTTCGAAACGTAAGCTTCGAAGCGTTCCCGTGTCAGCGAGGGGGCATTATAGAGATCGACGTCACGTTGGCAACCCCTTTTTGCAGTTTTTTTTGATTTTTTTGCTGTTTGAGTATTTTCTATTCAAAGATAGCTATTTTCCTTACTCTTCTACCTCTGTTTATCCAGAATTCCTCTATATAAGGAGAAAAAATGAGCGCCTTGCGTAGTTATAAAGATACACGCCCCGTCATTGGTGAGCGTGTCTATATTGATCAAAGCTCAGTATTGGTGGGCGATATTAAAATTGGCGATGACTCGAGCATCTGGCCTTTGGTTGCGGCTCGCGGTGACGTCAATCATATTCACATTGGCAAGCGAACCAATGTCCAAGATGGCAGCGTATTGCATGTTACGCACAAAAATCAGGAAAACCCTGATGGTTACCCACTTATTATTGGCAACGATGTCACTGTCGGTCATAAAGTGATGCTGCATGGGTGCATTATAAAAGACAGAGTGCTGGTAGGTATGGGCGCGATTGTATTGGATGGGGCGGTAATAGAAGAAGACGTCATGATTGGCGCTGGCAGTTTGGTCCCACCGGGAAAAACTCTCGAAAGCGGCTACTTGTATGTAGGCAGCCCAGTCAAACAGGCACGTCCTCTTAATGATAAAGAACGCGCCTTCCTACAAAAGTCAGCCGACAATTATGTGCAGAACAAAGAAGATTACCTGCATCATGTCGACGTGATTAGCAAATGACTTCGACTTGCCCTGACTGATTGAAGGTTTCGTCTTCAATCAGCTCTTCGGCTAACTCTTCCAGGTCAAATCGGTGCTGACTAAAGCAAACGAGAGCTTGCTCAGCACCTTGAAGTTTTTGCCCAGCCAATACTTCCAGCTGATTCAAGGTAACCACGCACTCTATCAACGCGCCTGACTGCTGCGCGGGAAACACGATTGCTTGCAGGTGGTCATCCCAATGCTGCATATCGGGAAACAGAATCGACTGATTCATTACATACCCTCTAGATTCTTTCTTAATTCGCGTAGAATTTGTTTTGTCCCTGGTCGGATGCCTCGCCATAACATAAAGCTTTCCGCAGCCTGCCCCACCAGCATGCCCAAGCCGTCGTATACTACCGCCGCGTTATGCTCAATTGCCCACTGGTTGAATGTCGTGTGACCGGAGCCATACATCATGTCATAAACTGTAGCGTTAGATGAGAAGATTGCCGATGAAATCGCAGGCAACTCGCCACTGAGACTGGAGGACGTCGAGTTGATGATAATGTCGTAGCTCTGTTCGATGTGTGCCATCTCAACCGCTTTGATCGAACCAAAGCTCGCGAACATCTCTTGTAACGTCTGCGCTTTGGATAAGGTCCGGTTGGTAATCACAATTTCAGCAGGTTTTTGGTCAAGCAAAGGCTTGATTACACCACGGGCAGCCCCTCCTGCGCCGATCAAGAGAATTCTTGCGCCTTCAATCACGACCTGATTCTGCAGTAGGTCCTGTACCAGCCCTTCACCATCGGTGTTATCACCCAAGATCTCGCCATCGTCGAGCTTTTTCAACGTATTGACGGCTCCCGCCAACTGAGCCCGCTCTGTTAAACGTGTCGCCAGTCGGTAGGCATCTTCCTTGAATGGCACTGTGACATTGCATCCTTTTCCGTCTTGAGCAAAAAAGGCTTCAGCCGCCGCAACAAATCCATCCACTGGAGCCAGTTCAGCGGTATACGTCAGTGACTGATTGGTTTGACGAGCAAACAGCGTATGAATAAAGGGAGACTTACTTTGGCTTATCGGGTTTCCAAAAACGGCATAACGATCTATCTGCTGGGTCATATCCTTACCTACTCAAAACAAAAAGGGCCATTGCAAACCAATGACCCTATCATTAACCCTATAAGGAAGAAAGTGTTACCAATCGCGAGGCTTCAAGTAGTTCTGATACAGCTCTGCTTCATGGGTTCCTGGCTCCACTTGGTAACTGTATTCCCATCGCGCCAGTGGTGGCATCGACATCAGAATCGACTCCGTACGCCCACCACTTTGCAGGCCAAACAGCGTTCCGCGGTCATAAACCAAGTTAAACTCAACATAGCGACCACGACGATAGAGCTGGAACTGACGCTCTCGCTCACCGTATTCGGTTGCTTTGCGACGCTCGACAATTGGCAGGTAGGCTTGGCAATACCCTTCACCAACGGCTTTGATGTAATCAAAACACTTATCGAACTCCCAATGATTCAAATCGTCAAAGAACAAACCACCAACACCACGTGTTTCATCACGATGAGGTAGGTAGAAATATTTGTCACACCACTCTTTATGCTCTGGATAAACTTCACTGCCGAACGGTGCACACACCTCTTTCGCAGTGTTATGCCAATATTGGGCATCTTCTTCAAACGGATAGAAAGGTGTCAGGTCAAAGCCACCACCAAACCACCAGATAGGCGCTTCACCGTCTTTCTCGGCAATAAAGAAACGCACATTGGCGTGGGATGTGGGGATATAAGGGTTTTTCGGGTGCATGACCAAAGACACGCCCATCGCTTCAAATCGACGGCCTGCAAGTTCAGGGCGATGTGCCGTAGCCGACGCTGGCATTTCTTTTCCCTGTACGTGCGAAAAGTTCACACCACCTTGCTCAAATACAGCCCCCTCTTTCATCACTCGAGTGCGACCACCACCACCTAAACGTTCACCAGGCTCACGACTCCACGCGTCTTCTATAAACTCAGCATGACCATCGGCCTGTTCAAGTTGCTGACAAATGGAATCCTGTAGCTCCATCAGGAACTGTTTCACTGCTTGCTTGTCGATGGCTGACATGTTTCTACTTCCTTTGCAGGGCTAACCCTGTCTTAATACCTTGGATGTTTTTGCGTCGCGAATTTCACTTGGCTTATCTCGCCCACCCGTTTCTCCCGCCAGAATTGCCACTAAGCGATCACCAAGTTGTTGCTCCACTTCAGCAGTCGTCATACAAGGGGGTTCACCGGTCAAATTTGCGCTGGTAGAGGTTAACGGCTTTCCAAGCGCATTACACATCTTTTGTACCAAAGGATGATCGGTCACACGCACCGCAATCGAGTCAAACTGGCCTGAAACCCAATCCGACACTTTATCGCTGCACGGCATGATCCAAGTAACAGGGCCAGGCCAAGTCTGATGGACTTTCTGTAGCTGCTCATCCGTCAGCTGAGACTCGTCAATGTATGGCAGCAATTGTTCATAGCTAGCAGCGATCAGGATCAGACCTTTTTCCACTGGCCTTTGTTTCAGTTCTAATAGTTTCTGAATCGCTTCAGGGTTATCAGGATCGCAACCAACACCGAACACACCCTCCGTCGGGTACGCAATCACTTCACCGTTTTTCAGAGCCAATAGAGCCTGCTCAAAATTATCCACTGATTCTTTCCTGTCTGATGTACTGTCTAATCACTAAGTTTACAAACAATCATTGGTAGTGACTAAAGCTATTTATTTATAAATTGTGTCAATCTGGATTTAAACCTCGCGCAAACGTTTGCTTGAGATTAAAATCCCCGTATAATGCGCTCAAATTTATCTGCTCATCAATAGAGTTGCATTAAAGGAGTTTAAGATGAAAGTCGGTATCATCATGGGTTCTAAATCTGACTGGCCAACCATGAAACTAGCAGCTGAAATGCTGGATCAGTTTGGCGTCGAATATGAAACAAAAGTGGTGTCAGCTCACCGTACTCCGCAGCTTCTTGCTGACTATGCCAACAGCGCTAAAGAGCGCGGCCTGAAAGTCATCATTGCCGGTGCTGGTGGCGCCGCTCATTTACCAGGCATGGCGGCCGCTTTCACTAGCTTACCTGTTCTCGGTGTCCCTGTTCAATCGCGAGCATTAAAAGGGATGGACTCGCTACTATCAATTGTTCAAATGCCAAAAGGTATCGCGGTAGGCACATTGGCCATTGGCGAAGCAGGTGCGGCGAATGCAGGCATTCTCGCGGCCCAGATCATCGGCACACACGATGACGCCGTGATGGAGAAAGTCGAAGCATTTCGCAACCAACAAACTGAAACCGTGTTAGCGAACCCAAACCCGGCAGAGGACTAATCCCATGCAAGTGTTAGTGCTTGGAGCGGGACAGCTGGCACGCATGATGTCACTGGCTGGTGCTCCTCTGAACATCGATATTATTGCGTATGATGTCGCGAGCGAGAATATCGTCCATCCACTGACTCAGTCGCTACTGGGCAAAGGGTTGGACAATGCGATTGAGCAAGCAGATGTAATTACCGCCGAGTTCGAGCATATCCCACATGATATTCTTGATGTTTGCCAAGCAAGCGGAAAGCTCTTCCCCTCTGCCGACGCCATCAAAGCTGGCGGTGACCGACGAATCGAAAAAGCATTGCTGGACAGGGCTAAGGTCCACAACGCCAAATACCATGTAATCCAAACACGCGAAGACTTTGCTCACGCTATAGAGTATGTCGGTATCCCAATGGTACTAAAGAGTGCCTTAGGTGGTTATGACGGCAAAGGCCAGTGGCGACTCAAAGACCCTGCTCAGATAGACGCAATATGGGCTGAGATGGAAACGTGTATTGGCGCCACCGAAACACAAGCGATTGTTGCGGAGGAGTTCGTTCCTTTTCAACGTGAAGTGTCACTTGTCGGTGCACGCGGTAAAAATGGCGAAGTCGCGGTCTACCCACTTGCAGAAAACGTCCACACCAATGGCGTGCTGAGCGTCTCAACAGCCATTGCCGATACTGAGTTGCAACAACAGGCACAAGAGATGTTCACTGCGGTAGCTAACGAACTTAACTATGTGGGCGTGCTAGCCCTTGAGTTCTTTGATTTGAATGGTACCTTGCTGGTCAACGAAATCGCACCTCGTGTCCACAACTCTGGCCACTGGACACAACAAGGTGCAGAAACCTGTCAGTTTGAGAATCACTTACGAGCAGTGTGTGGCATGCCACTGGGTAGCACCAAGCTGATCCGCGAAACGTCGATGATCAATATCCTCGGTGAAGATACCCTGCCAGAAAGCGTACTCGCTATGCCGGGATGTCACGTTCACTGGTATGGAAAAGACAAACGCGCAGGACGTAAGATGGGCCACATTAACGTGTGCGGTGATTACAGCGGTGAACTGCAACGTCAATTATCTGCTCTGGCAGAAATCCTAGACGCGGATGCTTTCGCGGCGGTTCATGAGATCGCGCGTCACATTAAGCACTAGTCATCGCAAACTTGATAAAAACAAAAACGGCGCTGAAACAGCGCCGTTTTTATTGTTCACTCTGGGTGTGATGGCATTTTCGATCAGCGCACTGATGTTTAATCCCACTAGTGAGCTTTTTCTCAATTAATAAAAGAAAACCACACTTTTCACACTTACCCTTAACTGGCGGCTGATTGACCGCAAACTTGCATTTAGGGTAGTTATCGCAGGCAAAGAAAGCTTTGCCAAAGCGGTTCTTCCTCTCGACCAAATGACCTTTACCACACTCCGGGCACGCATGTTCTACTTGAGCCTCTTGTTCAGTCGGTTGCTCAAGCGACTCGATATGGTCACAGTGCGGATAATGACTGCAACCAATAAACATACCGTAACGCCCTTGGCGGAGCACCAGTTCATTAGAGCACTCCGGACAGGGTACGCCCAGCTCTTTAATGATATGGCCGTCATTCTGATGTAAAGGTTGGATAAAGTCGCAGGTTGGATACTGATTACAGCCCAAAAACGGGCCGTGCTTGCCGTGGCGAAGTTGTAGCTCGCCCTCGCGCTGCTCAGACTGGCATTTAGGGCACGCTTTATGTTCTAAAGCGTGCTCATGGGCCGAAAACAACTGATGATCTATTTTACCGCTCATAGCCACTCATGGAGTTTAGTGAAGAATACCTTGCTCTTTGGTATACAACAGCTCTTCCATAAGCGTGTAGGCGTTTTCATTACCTGGAACATTGAACAGCACCATCAGAACAATCCATTTCAGATCATCCAGTTCGAACTCGTCTGTTTCAAGCCCCATGATACGGTCAATCACCATTTCACGCGTCTCAGTCGTCAGCACATTGACCTGCTCAAGGAAAGTCAGAAAACCTCGCGATTCAAGGTTTAAGCGCTCACACTCTTTCGCGGTATAGATACGCGTTGAGGTGGATGTGCTGCAAATGGAAATCGCGGAATGCGTTTCGCTTTGCTGCAATGCAGCCAACTCTTCCAGCCAGACAAGGGCTTTATAGATGTCTTTTTGATGAAAGCCAGCACGAAGTAATTCTTCTTCTAGCTCATCTTGATTGACCTGTAACTCCGCATCGCTATGGATGTAAGTTTCAAACAGATACATAAGGATATCCATCATCATAGCTAGCCCCTCCCCTTTCGAATATAGCCACCGGAAACCGCAACAACATGCCCTGAGAGCTCAAGCTCCAAGAGCTGCATCATGACTTCATGCACAGGTATATTGGTCCTGCTTGCAAGAATATCAACTGGTGTAGCCTTACTTCCTACGTTAGCTAACAGCTGAGGAAATGGCAATTCTTCTTTGCAATCAATTTGTTCAAATAGATCGCTTTGCACTGGCGGCTTATTAACATCAGACCAGCGAATCAGACTGTCAATTTCATCGGTTATGTCAGAAACCTGCTGAACCAGACACGCGCCCTGTTTTATCAACAGGTTACATCCTCTCGCATGGGGATGATGAATCGAGCCGGGAATCGCAAACACTTCGCGACCTTGCTCCATCGCATAACGAGCGGTGATCAGAGAGCCACTTTTCTCTGCCGCTTCTATGACTAAAACGCCCAATGACAAACCACTAATGATTCGATTTCGGCGTGGAAAATTATCGGCTTTTGGCTTCACATTAGGATGGAACTCAGACACCAATGCCCCTTGTTGAACGATTCGTTGAGCTAACTTCTTATGCCGTGCCGGATACACAGAATTTAAGCCACAACCGAGCACGGCGATGGTTTGGCCATTGCCATTCAGAGCCCCATCATGAGCATAACCATCAACGCCTAACGCTAAACCACTGGTCACGACCATATCTTGATTCACCAGTTGGGTTGCAAAGTTGCGTGCGGTGTTAAGCCCATCAATACTGGCATTGCGACTGCCCACGATAGCCATTTGTGGCCGAGACAGGCTCTCTAGCTGACCTTCAACAAACAGTATTGCTGGCGCAGCGTCAGCCTGTTTCAGTAGTGCCGGATAACGCTGATCACTCAAAGGTAGAATGGTTCTGGCACTTGATTCTGCTTGCCACTCGAAACACGCCTCAATATCCTCCGCAGCTCGGTGTTGGAGATAATTCAGTTGCGAGTCGGAAAAGCCTAAACGGCGTAATGTCTCGGGTGAAGAGTCAATGATGTTAACTGGAGAGTCTACCGCTACCAGACGCTGAAACGTTTTGGGCCCAATCCGCGGCGTAAAGTACAAGCTCAGCCAAGCCGTCAGTTCTTCTTTCGTCATAGGAAAATTTAATCCGGCCTAACACCTTGTTACACGACACTGACGAGCTAGAGAGAGTCAGCCTAAACCTCTTATTCCAAACAAAGCTTGGCTACTCAGTGTTCGCCAAATTTGACATGATTCACAGTGCAATTTAACTCGGGGAAAATACGCAAAAGTGTAATGAGGCTGTCATTTGAGTGGCAAAATGTCTAGAATTGAGCCAACAAGGTTTATCCTGATTCGGCTCAGTTCAACATTTCGAGTGTATATGTCTGTATTACAAGTATTAACATTCCCAGATGAGCGCCTTCGCACTGTTGCAAAACCAGTGGAGAAGGTGACCCCTGAGATTCAAAAGTTCGTCGACGACATGATTGAAACCATGTATGACGAAGAAGGTATTGGTCTTGCGGCAACGCAGGTCGATTTCCACCAACGCATCGTCGTTATCGATATTTCAGAAACTCGAGATCAACCAATGGTTTTGATCAACCCTGAAATTCTTGATAAGCGTGGCGAAGATGGCATTGAGGAAGGCTGTCTGTCTGTTCCTGGTGCACGAGCACTGGTTTCGCGTGCTGCGGAAGTCACGGTGAAAGCACTTGACCGTGATGGCAAAGAATACACATTTGAAGCAGATGACCTGCTTGCTATTTGTGTTCAGCATGAGCTTGACCATTTAGAAGGCAAACTTTTTGTCGATTATCTTTCGCCTCTAAAACGCAAGCGCATTCAGGACAAACTGGCAAAAATCAAACGCTTTAACGAAAAGCAAGCCAGCCAAGCCTAATGGCTCACTAAAGGAACGTACTTTGAGCAAACCTTTGAAAATTGTTTTTGCCGGTACTCCGGACTTCGCCGCCCGTCACTTGGCGGCGTTGTTGTCTTCGGAGCACGAGGTTATTGCGGTCTACACCCAGCCAGACCGTCCAGCGGGCCGAGGCAAGAAGCTGACTGCCAGCCCAGTAAAGAACATCGCGCTTGAGCATGATATCCCGGTTTACCAACCAGAAAACTTTAAGTCAGATGACGCCAAGCAAGAACTGGCTGATTTGAATGCGGATCTGATGGTCGTGGTCGCTTACGGCTTATTGCTGCCACAAGCAGTACTTGATACGCCGAAACTAGGTTGTATCAACGTTCATGGTTCGATTCTGCCACGTTGGCGCGGTGCCGCTCCTATCCAGCGCTCTATTTGGGCTGGCGATCAGGAGACAGGCGTCACTATTATGCAGATGGATATCGGCTTAGATACTGGCGATATGCTGAAAATTGCCACTTTGCCGATCGAAGCCAAAGATACCAGCGCTTCTATGTATGAAAAGCTGGCAGGGCTTGGCCCGCAAGCTCTGGTTGAGTGTCTGGCTGACATTGCTGACGGCAAAGCGTCTCCTGAAAAGCAAGATGACGAGCTGGCCAATTACGCCAAAAAGCTCAGCAAAGAAGAAGCACGCATTAACTGGAGTGATGACGCTGAGCATATTGAACGTTGTGTGCGCGCCTTCAATCCTTGGCCGATGAGTCATTTTGAAGCCGCCGACAACAGCATCAAAGTCTGGCAAAGCCGCGTTGACGTTCAAACGACAACTGAAGCACCCGGCACCATACTGCAAGCAGATAAAACGGGAATCTACATTGCCACTGGCAAGCATGTTCTGGTTCTTGAACAGCTTCAGGTACCCGGTAAAAAAGCCATGCCAGTTCAGGATATCCTCAACTCGCGTGCCAGCTGGTTTGAAGTCGGCACTCAGCTGACCTAATTTATACGTACTTTTTGAGGGTGGAGACACCCTCCCTTACTGCTAAGGTATTCAACATGAATGTTCGCGCTGCTGCGGCTAATGTCCTTTTCCAAGTGGTCGATAAAGGCCAGTCTCTGTCTAACGCACTTCCTGCGGCTCAACAACAAGTCAAACCTCGCGACCAAGCACTGTTACAGGAAATCTGTTACGGATCGTTGCGTTATTTACCTCGCCTTGAATCGATCGCTAATGAGTTGATGGATAAGCCGCTTAAAGGCAAACAACGCGTTTTCCACCACCTGATTCTGGTTGGTATTTACCAATTGAGCTTTATGCGTATTCCAGCACACGCTGCCGTCGGTGAAACCGTTGAAGGCACCAAAACGCTCAAAGGCCCACGCCTACGCGGATTAATCAATGCAGTGTTACGTAACTATCAGCGTAGCCAAGAAGAGCTAGACGCTCATGCCATGAGCCACAATGCCGGTAAATACGGTCATCCGAGCTGGTTACTTAAACTGCTTCAGGACGCCTACCCACAGCAATGGCAAGACATTATTGAAGCCAACAACAGCAAAGCGCCAATGTGGCTGCGTGTGAATCACCAACATCACAGTCGTGATGAATACCAGCAACTGCTCAAAAATGAAAACATAGATAGCAGTATTCACAGTGAAGCGAGCGACGCCCTAAAATTGGCCGCCCCGTGCGATGTGACAAAATTGCCAGGCTTTGAGAAAGGTTGGGTTTCCGTTCAGGATGCCGCTGCTCAGTTGTCGATTAACTACCTGACGCCACAAGATGGCGAGTTAATTCTAGATTGCTGTGCCGCACCGGGAGGCAAAACCGCCCATATTCTTGAACGTACTCAAGATGCACAGGTTGTGGCTATTGACTGTGATGACAGCCGCCTCAAACGCGTACACGACAACCTGCAACGCCTTCAACTGAAAGCGCAAGTTATTTGCGGTGACGCACGTAAGCCAAAAGATTGGTGGCAAGGCGAGCAATTTGATCGCATCCTGCTTGATGCGCCTTGTTCAGCCACTGGTGTTATTCGCCGCCACCCAGATATCAAATGGCTGCGTCGTGGTGATGACATCGCAGCATTGGCAGAGCTACAAAGCGAGATTCTGGATGCGATGTGGCAACAGCTGAAGCCGGGCGGTACGCTGGTTTATGCGACCTGCTCTGTGACACCACAAGAAAACAGTGAACAGGTGAAAGCGTTTCTGGCGCGCACCGCGAATGCTCAGTTAGAGGGTTCGCCAGCAGACAATCCAGGACGCCAAGTTCTTCCGGGAGAAGAGGACATGGATGGCTTTTATTACGCCATCCTGACAAAAATCGCGTAGTAATTCGGGGATCATCGAGCCCCTAAATTTTGGTTAGACGAGAAACGGTATGAAAATCATCATTCTTGGCGCTGGTCAGGTAGGCGGTACACTGGCAGAGAATCTGGTCGGTGAAAACAACGACATCACCATAGTCGACAGAAACAGCGATCGGCTACGTGAGCTGCAAGATAAATATGATTTACGGGTAGTGAACGGTTACGCCAGTCACCCAGATGTACTGCGTGAAGCGGGCGCACAAGATGCCGACATGTTGGTCGCCGTGACCAATATGGATGAAACCAATATGGCCGCCTGTCAGGTTGCCTTTTCTCTGTTTAACACTCCCAATAGAATCGCTCGGATCCGCTCGCCACAATATCTGGCCGAGAAAGAAGCGTTATTCCAATCCGGTGCCGTTCCGGTTGACCACCTGATCGCACCTGAAGAATTGGTGACCAGCTACATCGAGCGCCTGATCCAATATCCGGGTGCACTGCAAGTGGTGAGCTTTGCCGAGCAGAAAGTCAGCTTAGTGGCGGTGAAAGCGTATTACGGTGGTCCACTGGTTGGTAATGCCCTATCAGCACTACGTGAGCACATGCCACATATTGATACGCGCGTTGCCGCCATTTTCCGTCAGGGTCGCCCTATCCGCCCTCAAGGCACCACCATTATCGAAGCCGATGATGAAGTGTTCTTCGTCGCTGCGAGTAACCACATCCGTTCGGTCATGAGTGAACTGCAGCGATTGGAAAAGCCGTATCGCCGCATCATGATTGTCGGGGGTGGCAACATCGGCGCCAGCTTAGCTAAGCGCCTTGAACAGTCTTACAGCGTCAAGTTGATTGAGCGCAGTTACCAGCGCGCGGAAAAGCTGTCTGAAGAGCTGGAAAACACCATTGTCTTCTGTGGTGACGCTGCGGATCAGGAACTGCTTACCGAAGAAAATATCGATCAGGTCGACGTGTTCATCGCCCTGACCAATGAAGACGAAACCAACATCATGTCCGCCATGCTGGCAAAACGCATGGGGGCCAAAAAAGTGATGGTGCTTATCCAGCGCGGCGCCTATGTGGATCTGGTTCAGGGTGGAGTGATTGACGTCGCTATCTCACCTCAGCAAGCAACCATTTCTGCCTTGCTAACGCACGTCCGCCGGGCTGACATTGTTAACGTCTCTTCCCTGCGTCGCGGCGCAGCAGAAGCCATCGAAGCCATCGCTCACGGTGATGAAACCACGTCTAAAGTCGTTGGCCGCGCGATTGGCGATATAAAACTACCACCGGGCACGACGATCGGTGCCATTGTCCGTGGTGAAGAAGTATTGATTGCTCATGACCGAACCGTGATTGAGCAAGACGACCACGTGGTGATGTTCCTGGTGGATAAAAAGTACGTCCCAGACGTCGAAGCATTATTCCAACCGAGTCCTTTCTTCCTTTAGGATTGACACTATGGTCAACTTCCGTCCTGTACTGTTTGTTATCGGGCTGGTTCTGTCGAAACTGGCCCTATTCATGTATGTACCCACGCTGGTGGCTTTCTTTACCGGCACCTCAGGTTTCCTTGAGTTTGGCCAGTCAGTGGTCATCACTCACCTTGCCGCGTTCGTCTGTCTGACAATCGGTCGCACCAGAGATTTCAAACTCAGCGCACGCGATATGTTCCTCATCACCAGTCTGGTGTGGATGGTCGCCAGTGCCTTTGCCGCGCTGCCGTTTGTGTTTATCAACCACATCAGCTTTACCGATGCGTACTTTGAAACCATGTCTGGCATTACGACAACAGGCTCAACCGTACTCAGTGGGCTGGATGACATGGCTCCGAGCATCTTGCTGTGGCGTTCTATCTTGCAATGGCTTGGCGGGATAGGCTTCATTGTTATGGCGGTCGCGGTGCTGCCGATGCTCAACGTCGGTGGTATGAAGCTATTCCATACCGAGTCTTCTGATTGGTCAGACAAAAGCAGCCCACGCGCCAAAACCGTGGCAAAAAACATCATGTTGGTGTATTTGATCCTGACTGGATTGTGCATGGTGGGCTACCTTCTGACCGGCATGAATTTGTTTGAGGCCATTAACCATTCGTTCACAACTCTCTCGACTGGCGGCTATTCCACTTCAGATGGCTCAATGAACCACTTTTCTAAAGGGTCTCACTGGGTTGCGACGCTGTTTATGTTCCTCGGTGGGTTACCCTTCCTGCTGTTTGTGGCAGCGATGCGCAAGCGGCGGATAAATGAGCTTGTCAACGACGCGCAGGTGCGCGGTTTCACCTATCTGTTTCTCATCACCAGCCTAATCATTTCATCTTGGCTAGTGATACGGGATGACTACAGCATCATGGATGCACTACGGGTGTCGATGTTCAACATCGTCTCTGTGGTGACAACCACAGGGTTTGGCCTAGAAGACTTCACCGCGTGGGGCGCATTGCCAACCACCTTATTTGCCTTCTTAATGATGGCGGGGGCTTGTTCGGGGTCGACCTCTGGCGGAATCAAAGTCTTCCGCTTTCAGATTGCGATGACGCTACTCAACAAACAGATGATGAAGCTGATCCACCCTTCTGGGGTATTTGTTCAGCGTTACAACCACAGACCGGTAAACGACGACATCGTACGCTCTGTGGTTGCGTTCGCACTGATGTTCTTTATCACGATTATTTTTATTGCTGGATGCTTAAGTGCATTGGGACTGGATCCTATTACCAGCATTTCCGGGTCTATCACCGCCGTGGCCAACGTTGGCCCAGGCATGGGTGCAGTGATTGGGCCGACAGGTAACTTTGCCCCATTACCAGATGCCGCTAAGTGGCTCCTCAGCTTCGGAATGCTGATGGGACGACTGGAAATCCTCACCTTATTGGTGCTGTTTTTCCCGGCTTTCTGGAAACGTTAAGGACACAACAATGAACAAACTTATCGGACTTTTTACCTTGCTGACCAGTTCACTGGTGTTTGCCAGCCAAACCGTCACCCTTGAAGATGGTCGCCAGGTTCAGCTCAATGACGACTTCACTTGGCAATATGTAATGCCAGTGGAAGCAACCAAAACCGATGAGATGGCAGTAGCTGAAGAGACCGTTCAGCCCGCTGCTACCATTCCGGTCAAGAAGCCCAAGGTGGCAGCCATTCCGTTGATCGGAAAAGCGGTAGGGACCATTGTCACTGTCGGTAGCGAGCGTGCCACCATGCAGCTATCTGACTCAGGTGTGGAAGTGTTATTAGGCGCGGTGAGCTATCAAGATGGTCAGCTGATGATTCCAACCTCAGTCACGAACCAAAGCAGCCAGTCAGTGATTTTAGTTGAAATCGAAATTCAGGTCGCGACGACCTCTGGAGATGTGCTGAGCAAAGAGTCGGTCAAAGTGTGGCAATCTATCAAACGCATGGCCGACACGTATCTACGCCCTCAACAGGCAGAGCAGGGTAAAACAATTGAACTGGCGATCGATCAGGCTGAGCAGTATTTAGTGACCGCCAAAGTCGTTAATCTCGAAACGCGTTAGATCGGATCGACATAAAGATAAATCGCCAGAAAGTGACAAGCGCATCCTGCTAAAACGAACCCGTGCCAAATGGCATGATTAAATGGGATGCGCTTAGCAACATAGAAAATCACCCCTAGTGAATAGATCACTCCTCCCGCGGCCAGCAAAGTTAACCCACCGACATCCAGATTCAATGCCAGTTGATAAATGACCACCAGCGATAGCCAACCCATCAATAAGTAGGTCACAAGCGAAAGCTTTTTAAAACGATAGACAAACGCCAATTTCATGATGATGCCGACCAGCGCGATGGTCCATATGACGATCATCAAACCAATCGCCAAAGGCGTTCTGAGACTGACAAGCAGAAATGGTGTATAGCTGCCAGCAATCAGCAAATAAATCGCACAGTGATCAAACGTCTTCAGCGCCCGCTTGGCTTTCTGATAAGGAATCGCGTGATACAGAGTAGAAGCCAGAAACAGCACGATCATGCTGCCACCGTAGATGCTCATACTGGTAATAGTCAGAGCATCCGCATTGTGATCAACAGCTTTGATCAGCAGCAATACTAAGCCCACTATGCCAAGTACCATACCGATACCGTGGGTCAGTGTATTGGCGATTTCTTCTTTGACGCTGTAAGGCGCAGTGTGATTGGTCGACATAACAAGCCATACTCTGGTGGAATATTTACTCCAAAGTATGGCACATTCAGCTTACACTTGTAAGCCCAAACTGTTAACTTTACGTTAAGAGTGACTGTCGAGATACTCTAAAACTTGCTGACCTGCCTGATCTGCTGGGGTATGAACGGAGATCGTCAACTGACGTTTTAACTGCCCACCGCCTAACAAGCTCGCTAGCATTCCTCTTGCACCTTCACGATGTCGATCAATTTCAAACCACATCTGTAATTCATCATCACTGCGATACGCCACCATTTCCAATTCACGCCAGCGACCGTGGAAAGGCCCCGTGGTCGGCACAAATTCAAACTCCTGAACAAAAGGCAGCTCAAATCCCTCTACCGCTTCACACTCAACCTGACGGATACGCAGCCCCTGCTCTTCCAAAGCCGTAAAAATGCCATCTAACAAAGGATCAGGACGAACTGTAAGAATATCAGTGTCACTGGGATCTTTAGCTAAGGCGATATTCAGCCCGGTTTCCAACCACACTTTGGAGTCGCCAATGGTGACGGGCGCATTCCACGGCACATCCAGCTCTACTTCAAAATCACGCGTTTCACCCGGCTCGATGGTAAATGCATACGGCAACGTCCAGTGAGCCAAGGTATAGCTGGTCGGTATACGACGCATATGGCCGCTGTTATGCTCGTCTCTGTCTTGATTGGCTGGTACTTCTTTGATGTAGCGGCAATAAAGCTTCATCTCAATATTATCAATTTCCTGCGCCGTCGAGCCGCCGTAGACATGAATCGTCACATTGACTTTTTCACCCGGATACAGCACTTCCTGCTGCAGAACGGAATCGACTTTTGCAGAACCGATACCAAAACTCGCGAGGGTTTTCTTAAAAAACGACATACACACCTCCTTGGTAAAGCGCAGCCATCCACATAATCACACGGTATCATACTAATCCGCACGCTTGTCTCACTGCTACTACGCCTCTCACATAATTGTAGTGAGAGGAAACAAACACGATCGATTAGATATCGATCAATTGATCGGATGATGCTAATCTGATCCCTGATATGCATATTTCATATCATTATTCCTGATTAGCTACTTGGATTGGCGTGAGCCAGAAGAGCCATCCTTCAGTAATGAAGCGCAACTCATAGTTAATCAGGCCATAAGTTCGGCAATGGATGTGCCTGGCAGTTAGGTTAATCAATGCGCCCAACAGCAGTCAGGTGTACGTCGCACACAAACCGTGCGATGCGTCGTCGTGGTGGCTTTGTCACTACTCCAGCGGCACAAAAACTCGCGCCCGGAATGACTTTAGTGAAAAAGACGGCTTTGATGGCGTCTTCTTCAGCCAAAGTCACTAAGGCGGCATAGACATAAAGCGCAGTCTCCACTGCGCTTTTTTCTTTTTTCTTTTCTCACTCTCCCCATCCCTGAATCCATGGTATTGCCCTGCCTGATTTGGTACCTTAACCTCATACCAACATAAAAAGTGTGGAGAAAGCCGATGAAGTGTCATCGCATTGAAGAGCTGCTCGAACTACTCGAGCCTGAATGGCAAAAAGATCAGCAAATGAACCTGCTGCAGTTTATTGTCCAACTCACGCAGGAAGCGGGTTACGAAGGAAAGCTGGAAGATCTCACCGATGATGTACTGATCTACCATCTCAAAATGCGCAACAGCGGCAAAGATGAAATGATTCCGGGGCTAAAAAAAGATCAAGAAGACGATTTTAAAACCGCTATTTTGCGGGCGCGTGGCATCATCGAATAATCAGGCTTAAGCCAGAGCGACCAGGAGGTCGCTTTTTTTATATCCAAATCATTTAGACAGGCAAAACTGTTAGGCGATTTATTTATAAAACTGTACTGATCTTTGTTGTTAAAGGTTGATAGCCTTAAAGAAATAAAAAAATGATTGCGTATATAATCGCCGTCCATAAGAAAATACTAAAATATTAAAGAGCAAAGTCGACAGAGCGGGATCGCTAAGAAATCTCGCCTTTAGCCCAAGAAGGAAGCGTAATGAGTCAGGACAAAATTGAGATAAAAGACGTGACTCCAAAAACCTTTAACCCCAAGACGCACAAAAACACTGGGGACAGGTTTAACCCGAGCAACCGCATCTACGTGCGTGAAAGTAAGGGCACATTTCAACAGTTACGTCGCTATGGAGGCTGGTTGCTGCTGGTTCTCTTCGCTATGGTGCCATGGATTCCATACGGAGAACGTCAGGCGGTTTTACTAGACCTTGGTCATCAGCAGTTTAACTTCTTTGGTACCACACTTTACCCGCAAGATCTGACCTTGCTGGCACTGCTGTTCATGATTTCCGCGTTCGGTCTGTTCTTCCTTACCACCTTCTTAGGTCGGGTATGGTGTGGCTATTTGTGTCCGCAAACCGTCTGGACCTTCATGTACATCTGGTTTGAAGAGAAGCTGGAAGGCAGCGCCAACAAACGCCGCAAACAAGATTCAGGCAAGCTGACCGCTAACCTCGCCATGCGCAAAGGGCTTAAGCACTTAGCATGGTGGGCCATTGCACTGGCAACAGGCTTCACCTTTACTGGCTACTTTGTCCCGATCAAAGATCTTGTACTCGGGTTCTTCACCTTTAACGCCGATTTCTGGCCTGTGTTCTGGGTGCTATTCTTTGCAGGCTGTACCTACGCCAATGCAGGCTGGATGCGCTCGATCATGTGTGTCCACATGTGCCCGTATGCGCGCTTCCAGTCAGCCATGTTTGATAAAGATACCTTCATCGTTGGCTATGACACGAAACGAGGCGAATCTCGTGGTGCTCGCTCACGTAAAGCCGATCCAAAAGCTCTGGGTTTAGGCGACTGTATCGACTGTAACCTGTGTGTGCAGGTGTGTCCGACCGGTATCGATATTCGCGATGGCCTGCAATATGAGTGCATCAACTGTGGCGCTTGTATTGATGCCTGTGACAATACGATGGATCGTATGGGCTATGAAAAAGGCCTGATCAGCTACACCACAGAGCATCGTTTGTCAGGCAAACACACTAAAGTCATGCGCCCTAAATTACTTGGCTATGGCGCAGTACTGTTAGTCATGATCGGTTTGTTCTTTGCTCAAGTGGCTGCCGTTGACCCAGCAGGCCTTAGCGTGCTGCGTGACCGTAATCAGTTATTCCGCGTCAACAGCTCCGGCGAAGTCGAAAACACCTACACACTGAAGATCATCAACAAAACTCAGCAAACTCAAGAGTATAAGTTGGATGTGTCAGGACTCACTGATGTATCTTGGTATGGCAAACAAACTGTCCACGTTTCACCGGGTGAAGTGTACAACCTGCCAATGAGCTTAGGCGTCAATCCGGACAATCTCAGCTCTCCTGTCGCGACAATTCAGTTTATACTGTCCGATAGAGAAGACTTTACGATTGAAGTAGAAAGCCGCTTTATTAAAAAACTTTAGCGGCTACCTCTACCTAAAACATGGAAAAGGGCTCAGCAATGAGCCCTTTTTATTTATGACACAACAAGCCTTTAACTTTGATGCTCTGACGCCCGACTTTATGTGGTACGCCTTGGAAAGCATCGGCATTCGCGCCGAATCTGGCTTTCTGCCACTCAACAGCTATGAAAACCGTGTTTATCAGTTTACCGATGAAGAGCGTCAACGTTATGTGGTGAAGTTCTATCGCCCCGAGCGCTGGAGCTCAGAGCAGATACAAGAAGAACACGACTTTACCCTGGAGCTGATTGAATCCGACATCCCGGTTGCCCCTCCGATAAAAATCCAAGGGAAAACTCTGCATCAGTATCAGGGGTATCTGTTTGCACTGTTTGCCAGTGTTGGCGGACGCCAGTTTGAAGTGGATAACCTCGAACAACTGGAAGGCGTAGGGCGTTTCCTTGGTCGAATCCATAAAGTCGGTGCTCGAATGCCCTTTCAGCACAGACCCACCATCAGCCTCGAAGAATACCTGCATCAACCACGTAAGATTCTGGAGCAATCACAGTTTATTCCATTTCATCTGGAGAATGCCTTCTTCAATGATTTAGACTTGTTGATTCAATCGTTGCAACAACAATGGGATGACTCAGCCAACATCATTCGCCTTCACGGTGATTGCCATCCGGGTAATATTCTCTGGCGCGACGGCCCGATGTTTGTCGACCTTGATGATTCTCGTAATGGGCCAGCAGTGCAAGACTTGTGGATGATGCTCAATGGCGAGCGTGCCGATAAGCTGATGCAGCTCGATATCCTGCTTGAGGCGTATCAGGAGTTTAACGACTTTAATACCAACGAATTGAAACTAATTGAACCTTCACGCGGTCTACGTATGGTGCACTATATGGCATGGTTGGCAAAAAGATGGCAGGATCCTGCTTTTCCTATCGCCTTCCCGTGGTTTGATGATCCAAAATACTGGGAAAGCCAGGTATTAGCTTTCAAAGAACAAATTTCGGCATTGAGTGAGCCACCACTCTCACTGATGCCTCAGTGGTAAGAAGCCAAAATGAAAAACATGGAGTCAATAATGAAAAAGCTGTTTGCACTTGTCGCAACTGTTATGTTGAGCCTTTCTGCTCACGCCGCTCAATTCAAAGAAGGTGAACATTATCAAGTTCTTGATATTCCTTCAGCTTCTCTCAGCAAGGCTTCACAAAAGCCAACCGTGACCGAGTTCTTCTCTTTCTACTGCCCACACTGTAATACGTTTGAGCCAATCATCGAGCAGCTAAAAGCTCAACTTCCAGAAGGGGCAAAATTCCAGAAAAATCACGTTTCCTTCATGGGTGGTAGCATGGGTGAGTCGATGAGCAAAGCTTACGCGACTATGGTAGCGCTGAAAGTGGAAGACAAAATGGTGCCAGTCATGTTTAACCGCATTCACAACATGCGTAAGCCACCAAAAAATGATGAAGAATTGCGTCAAATCTTCCTAGACGAAGGCATTGATGCGAAGAAATTTGATGCGGCATTCAAAGGCTTTGCCGTTGACTCTATGGTACGCCGCTTCGACAAGCAGTTTAAAGACAGCGGCCTGTCTGGCGTACCAGCAGTGGTCGTGAACAATAAGTACCTTGTTCAGGCACAGAGCATCAAGACGATTAACGAATACTTCGAGCTGGTTAACTTCCTGCTGACTAAAAAGTAATGAGTTGATTACGTAAAAAAGGGAGCCTTGGCTCCCTTTTTAGTGTTCGATTGATTTACTTATCCTGATGAATCTCTTTTAGCAGTTCATCTTTATCCTGCCATACTTCACCCAGCCATTGCTGAAACTGGCGTTTAAACGGCTTATCATTGAAGTAATCACCGCGTACGCTGTCATCGACAGGCAACACTTTAATACGTACGACTATCTTGGTCATTCGCCCCATCAGCATGTCGCGAAAAGGCTTATCGGTGTTTTCCGGATACGCCAGCGTGACATCAATAATGTTTTCGAACTGATCGCCCATAGCCGCCAACGTATACGCAATCCCGCCCGTTTTAGGCTGCAACAAATACTGATAGCCCGCTTTGCTCTTTTTCTGCTTCTGCTCAGTAAAACGTGTGCCTTCCACATAATTCACCACGGTCGTTGGGGTATGCTTGAACTTGGCACAAGATCGACGAGTTGTTGCCAAATCCTGACCACGCTTTTCCGGGTGGCGAATCAAATACTCTCTGGAATAGCGGCGCATAAACGGCATATCCAGCGCCCAACACGCCATGCCTATAAACGGAACGTAAAATAATTGTTGCTTAAGAAAGAACTTCGGCATGGGAATGCGGTCTTTAAACACACAGCACAATACTACGATGTCCGTCCAGCTGAGATGATTGCTGATCAGTAAATACCAACCGTCCTTTCTCAGACTTTCTCCGCCTTCGATGTCCCACTCGACACGATTGAACATAGAAAGAATGGCCGAATTTATGGTTGCCCATAACCACATCATCCGATTGGCCATTGCAGTACCTTTTGCCTGCAATTTACTTGTTGGTAACACGACTTTAATCAAAGCAATGATACAAATGGCGACCGAGCAAAAAGCTGAGTTAAGGATGACCAGAGTCACATTCAGTACAAGGAGTAGGTATGCAAACATAACGCTTATTAATGAGATCCCAGATAGAATTTATAACGTTTCATTTATGAATAATAAAACAGCGTGTAATTATACAATTCCTTAACCACATTGGAATCACTCTGACGATGGTCAGATTAGTTCGACAAAACTTCGACAACCACTTATCTAAAGTACAACGGTTCATAACAAGGAGAACCCTCAATGAAAGCCAAACTCTCTCTAATAGCCCTGTCGCTGGTTGCCCTTCCAACGATGGCTCAGCTATCAGAACAAGCAGGATTTAGTGGTGAAGTGTCACTCAGCGCTGGATTTGCCTCTACCACTTCAAACTTCAATACCGATGGCGATAAGACCATCAATGATGTCAATCAAACGGCGTCTTCAGACAGTGGCGCGCTGGTACTGCCACTTGGTAGCTTGGCCTATACCTTCGGTACAAATTTAGACAAACAGTTTTACGTAGGTATGGCTCGTGAAGATATTGCTGTCGGTACCCTAGCATTAGAACTGGGCTACAAGCAGCAGCTTGCTTCAGGGATGGTGATCGATGCTTCTTTCCTACCAACTGTGATGTCAGGCGAAACTTGGTCGGATCCATTCTTAACCGGTCAGGAACGTCAAACCACAGACGAAACAGGTAATGCATTCCGTCTGAAGTTCAACAATATTATGGGTTCTAACTTCAGCCTAGATACTGCCTACGCGACTCGCGATATTGACGATGAGAAGTCTGGTGCCGGAGATAGCACTCTAACAACCGCAGAGCGAAATTCCTTACAACGCGACGCTTCGTCCATCTACCTAAAAGGGGACTATCGTCAGCAACTCACTCGCACTTCTTTCCTACAACCGTCATTAACCTACGTCAAAACCGATGCCGACGGTGATGCCAACTCACTCGATTCGATTGGCGGTGAGCTAAGTTACTTTAAGATCATGAATCGTCATCAGTTCGCACTGACCGCTGGCTACACCAACCGTTCTTACGACGCCGTCAACCCAATTTACGGCAAGACGCGTGACGAAGATGAACTGAGCTTCTTTGCTGCCTACGAATATCAAGAGTTCATGGGCTGGAAAGACTGGTCATTGATTTCGTTTGCCGGTTACTCCACCACCGACTCCAACATCGACTTCTACGATGAAGACCAGTACTTGTTCTCGGTTGGTATGAACTACCAGTTCTAAATGGAACGACAGCCCGCCTAGCGCGGGCTTTTTTATACTGCCTGAGCAGTCAATTGCTTAAGCAATCGGTCCATTGCCCGATACCCCAACGCTTCAGCCAGATGATGGCGAGCAATCTGTGACTGACCATCTAAATCCGCAATGGTGCGCGCGACCTTGATGATTCGATGATAAGCCCGAATTGACAACCCGAGCCGGTGCAACGCACTTTCCAAAAACTGCGCATCTTCTTTTTTCAATGGGCAATACTCCTCTATCTCGCGACTGCCCAACAGTGCATTGACCTTATTGGAGCGCTCCAGCATACAGGCTCTGGCATTGAGCACTCTTTGCTTAACCACCTGTGTTGGTTCACCACGATCGCCACCTTCGGCCAAAGTACCTTTAGGCAAGGCTGGGATCTCAAGTGACATATCAAAACGATCCAGTAAAGGGCCAGATAGCCGACTCAGATAACGTAAAATGGTTTGCGGATTCACTCTGGATTGATTGCCTTCGTAATACCCCGTCGGGCTCGGATTGAGCGCCCCCACCAGTTGAAAGCGTGCAGGGAAGCGAGTTTTTCCCTGAGCGCGAGAGATAATAATTTCCCCAGATTCCAGCGGCTCACGCAGCGAATCAAGTACTTTGCGTTCAAACTCTGGCATTTCATCAAGAAACAGCAAGCCATTGTGCGCCAAAGAAATTTCACCCGGCCTTGGAATCGTGCCACCACCAACAAGGGCGGCCATTGAGCTTGAGTGGTGCGGAGCACGAAAGGGGCGCCGCTTCCAGTTGAGCGCATTAATCTCCTGCTGAGTCAGCGACGCAACAGACGCCGTTTCCATTGCTTCGTCGTCACTCATTTCCGGCAGCAAATCGCACAAACGCGAGGCAAGCATGGTTTTCCCTGTCCCGGGCGGACCTAAAAATAACAAGTTGTGGTTTCCTGCTGCGGCAATTTCCAAAGCACGTTTGCCTTGCTGCTGACCAATGATGTCTTGTAAGTCACGGCCATTATCCACCGCTCGGTGCAGATTTTGCGTTTGATGCAGGCTAAGTTGTTGTTGGCCGCAAAGATCAGCACATACTTCCAATAAGCTTTGAGCGGATTTATGTTGTTCTTCGCCCACTAAAGCGGCTTGATCGCCGTTGTAATGAGGTACCACTAGGCTTCGCTGTGCTTTATTGGCTGCCAGTGCCGCAGGCAATACCCCTTTCACTCCGCGCAGCTCACCTGACAAAGCCAGTTCACCAACAAATTCTTTTTCTGCCAAACCGCTGACTGGGATCTGCTCTGAAGCGGCAAGAATGCCAAGTGCAATCGGCAGATCAAAACGCCCTCCTTCCTTGGGCAGATCGGCGGGCGCAAGATTGACCGTGATTCGCTTGGCTGGAAACTCAAATCGAGAGTTAATGATCGCACTGCGCACTCTGTCGCGTGATTCTTTAACAGTGGTTTCCGGTAATCCGACCAAGCAGAAACCTGGCATTCCATTACTGATATGCACTTCTACTGTCACAGGGGGTGCTTCGACCCCCACCGATGCCCGACTGTAAATAATGGCTAGGCCCATAATCTTCCCTACATTCTCTGCTATCTATTTATCTGTTTGATAACTTGCGCACTTTTCTAACAATCTTGTTATATAGCTTGGTGAGATGATGAGAGAATGTGAAAAAAGAATGACTTTTTGCTTGTCATGTAACGGAATTCTATGTTACCACTAGTGACGCAAACAATTTCGTACCATATTACGTAAGCACAACATTAAAAAAGAATATGAATTTCAACGCCCGCATTAACGCACTGATTGTCCTGATTATCGTGGTCATTATTGATTCCGCGCGGGGGCTGGTGGGCGAAAAATAAAACACCAAATTCAAAAAAACCCCCGCACTGAAAAGTCCGGGGGTTTTTTTCAACTTAAACGCTGAAAATCAGCGAAAAAATAAACACTGACTTAGTCAGGCAGACAGAAAAATAAAGAGCTCAGCCGCGAGCTGGCAGGAAGAATGGGAGCGCACATGACGTGCACAACAACACAACATTGCTACTTAGGTAGCCAAGGAGGCTTACGATGACAGGTGCTGAATTAGTCGTAGCCGCATTAAAACAACAAGGCATTAAAACCGTATTCGGCTATCCGGGCGGTGCAATCATGCCAATTTATGACGCGCTGTATGACGGTGGCGTCGAGCACATCCTCTGCCGCCACGAGCAAGGCGCAGCCATGGCCGCTATCGGTATGGCCCGTGCAACTCAGGACGTCGCAGTCTGTATGGCGACATCCGGCCCCGGCGCCACTAACCTTGTAACTGGTTTGGCCGATGCTTTTATGGACTCGATCCCAATGGTGGCAATCACGGGTCAGGTAGCCAGTTCCCACATCGGAACAGACGCTTTCCAGGAAATGGACGTGATTGGCATGTCGCTATCCTGTACCAAGCACAGCTACCTAGTGACGGAAATTGACGATCTTGCGCCAACCTTAGCCGAAGCGTTTGAAGTGGCGAAAGCAGGCCGACCGGGGCCAGTGATTGTCGATATCGCTAAAGATGTTCAGCTGGCTCAAGCACCGGTTGACGTTTTGCCTCCATTTACGCCACCAGCGCTTCCCGTTCCTCAAGCAGAAGCCGTTTCTGCCGCTCAAGAGATTCTTTCGCAAAGTACCCGCCCAGTTTTCTATGTCGGTGGTGGTGTACAACTGGGTAAAGCTACAGACGCCGTTCGCGAATTCCTACGTTTAAACCCAATGCCTTCGGTCAGCACCCTGAAAGGCTTAGGTACTATCGAGCGTCACGATCCACATTACCTTGGCATGCTGGGTATGCACGGCACCAAAGCCGCGAACCTAGTCGTTCAGGAATGTGATTTGCTGATTGCCGTTGGCGCACGATTCGATGACCGAGTCACAGGTAAGCTGGAAACGTTCGCCCCTCATGCTCGTGTTATCCATATCGATATCGATGCTGCTGAGATCAACAAGCTGCGTCACGCCCATGCGCCACTGCGTGGTGATATCAATTCCCTTCTTCCTCAGCTCGAACTGACTCAGGACATCACGCCATGGGTCAAGCACAGCGAAAGTCTGCGTAGTGGCTTTAAGTGGCGCTACGACCACCCGGGCGATCTGATTTTTGCTCCGGGTATGCTCAAGCAGTTGTCCGACATGATGCCTGATAGCTCAATGGTCTCAACCGATGTCGGGCAGCACCAGATGTGGGCAGCGCAACATATTCAGCCACGTGACCCACAGAACTTCATCACATCGGCTGGCTTAGGCACCATGGGCTTTGGCCTTCCTGCCGCTATGGGTGCCGCGGTCGCACGTCCGGATGATCAGTCTATCCTTATTACAGGTGACGGCTCTTTCATGATGAACGTTCAGGAGCTGGGCACGCTAAAACGTCGCCAGATTCCGGTCAAAATCGTTCTATTGAACAACCAACGCTTAGGCATGGTACGTCAGTGGCAGTCGCTGTTCTTTGATGGTCGCCACAGTGAAACCATTCTGGATGACAACCCAGATTTCATCACCTTAGCGAAAGCGTTTGATATTCCTGGAAAAACGATCACAAGAAAAGAAGAAGTTGAGCCAGCGATTCAGGAAATGCTGGATAGTGAAACCTCGTACTTGTTACACGTTTTGATCGACGAAGAAGAAAACGTATGGCCACTGGTACCGCCGGGTGCTTCTAACAATGACATGCTGGAGAACACTTAAGATGGAAAGATATCTAATCGACATTAAAGCAGACGACAAACCTGTACTGCTGGAGCGTGTTCTTCGTGTGGTTCGCCATCGTGGTTTCATTGTTAGGCAAGTTGCAGGCACACAGAACCATGAGAGCAAGATTGCCAGTGTCGAGATCATCGTCGACAGTGATCGTCCGATCTCCTTTCTGACCAATCAGATTGAAAAGCTCTGGGATGTGCGCACGGTTGAGGTAACACAAATCGCCAGTGACGAGCTACCGAATAACAACCTACAACAAAAAATTTGTGCATAAAGGAAGGCAATAATGGCTACTACAACAGCGGATTACATTTGGTTTAATGGCAAGCTGGTACCGTGGAAAGAAGCGAATGTTCACGTACTGACTCATGCGATGCACTACGGTACTTCAGTATTTGAAGGCGTGCGCTGCTACAACACGCCCAAAGGACCAATTATCTTCCGCCATCGTGAGCATGCGAAGCGACTGAAAGATTCAGCCAAAATCTACCGTTTCCCTATCCCTTACTCTGTGGATGAAATCATGGAAGCGACGCGCGAAACACTGCGCGAGAACAAACTCGATAGCGCTTACATTCGCCCGCTCGGTTTTGTCGGCAATGTTGGCCTCGGTGTGTGTCCACCGCAGGGCACTGAAATGGACCTAATCATCGCCGCTTTCCCATGGGGCTCTTACCTAGGTGAAGAAGCCTTGGAAAAAGGGGTCGATGCGATGATTTCCAGCTGGAACCGCGCGGCGCCAAACACCATTCCAACCGCAGCGAAAGCTGGCGGTAACTACCTGTCTTCATTGCTGGTTGGCGGCGAAGCACGTCGTCATGGCTACGATGAAGGTATTGCATTAAGCGTTGACGGTTACTTATCTGAAGGCGCAGGTGAGAACATCTTTGTGATTAAAGGTGGTGTGATCACCACGCCACCAGCAACCAGCGCCATCCTACCGGGCATTACTCGTGATTCGATCATGACTATCGCTCGTGACAAAGGTTACCAAGTACGCGAAGCAAACATTGCTCGCGAAGCACTTTACCTAGCAGACGAAGTGTTTATGACAGGTACTGCAGCAGAGGTCGTTCCTGTTGCAACCATAGATAAAATTGACGTAGGCAGCGGTAAACGCGGCCCTATCACCAAAGAGCTGCAAGAAGCTTACTTTGGGCTATTCAACGGCACCACTGAAGATAAGTGGGGCTGGTTAGATTACGTTTACCCAGCAGACGCGGCAAAATAAAGGAAGTAGTAAGATGCCTAAATACAGATCAGCAACCACCACTCACGGTCGTAACATGGCGGGTGCTCGTGCACTGTGGCGTGCAACTGGCGTAAAAGATGAAGATTTTGGTAAGCCAATCATCGCAGTCGTGAACTCATTCACTCAGTTTGTACCGGGCCACGTTCACCTTAAAGACATGGGCCAACTGGTCGCCGGTGAAATCGAGAAAGCAGGCGGTATCGCCAAAGAATTCAACACCATCGCGGTCGACGATGGTATCGCAATGGGCCACGGTGGTATGCTCTACTCACTGCCATCGCGTGAGCTTATCGCAGACTCGGTCGAATACATGGTGAATGCTCACTGTGCTGATGCCATGGTGTGTATCTCCAACTGTGACAAAATCACTCCGGGAATGCTAATGGCGTCAATGCGCCTAAACATCCCAGTGATCTTTGTATCTGGCGGCCCGATGGAAGCGGGTAAAACCAAGCTGTCTGATCAACTGATCAAACTCGACTTGGTTGATGCGATGATCCAAGGTGCTGACCCGAAAGTCTCTGACGAGCAGAGCGAGCAAATTGAACGTAGCGCCTGTCCGACATGTGGTTCATGTTCAGGTATGTTCACAGCGAACTCAATGAACTGTCTGACTGAAGCATTAGGTCTGTCTCAGCCAGGTAACGGTTCGATGCTAGCAACACACGCTGACCGCGAAGAACTATTTATCAACGCTGGTAAACGTATCGTTGAACTGACACGTCGTTACTACGAGCAAGATGACGAATCAGCGCTGCCACGCAATATCGCTACTTTTGATGCATTCGAAAACGCAATGGCTCTGGATATCGCGATGGGCGGCTCAACCAACACCATTCTCCACCTGCTTGCGGCAGCACAAGAAGGCGAAGTGGATTTCGATATGGAAGATATCGACCGCCTGTCTCGCCAAGTACCTCACCTATGTAAAGTGGCACCATCTACTCAGAAATATCACATGGAAGACGTACACCGCGCGGGTGGTGTGATGGCTATCCTCGGCGAGCTGGACCGCGCAGGTTTGCTGCACAATGATGCACGCACCGTACTCGGCCTTTCAATGAAAGAGCAGCTAGCGCAATACGACATCATCCAGACCGAAGATGAAGAAGTACTCAAGTTCTTCCGTGCAGGTCCTGCCGGTATTCGTACCACCAAAGCGTTCTCACAAGATTGTCGCTGGGATCGCCTTGATGACGACCGAGCAGAAGGTTGTATCCGCACCAAAGAAAACGCCTTCAGCCAAGAAGGTGGCCTAGCTGTTCTATCAGGTAATATCGCTCTTGATGGTTGTATTGTGAAGACGGCTGGCGTTGATGAAAGCATCCACAAATTCACTGGTCCTGCTGTAGTGTTTGAAAGCCAGGAAGACGCGGTTGAAGGCATCTTAGGCGGCAAAGTCAAAGCAGGCGATGTAGTAGTAATCCGCTATGAAGGTCCTAAAGGGGGCCCGGGTATGCAGGAAATGCTTTACCCAACCACTTACCTGAAGTCAATGGGGCTTGGTAAAGAGTGTGCTCTGCTGACGGATGGTCGCTTCTCTGGCGGTACGTCTGGCCTGTCCATTGGTCACGCTTCACCTGAAGCGGCGAATGGTGGCGCGATTGGTCTGGTAAAACAGGGCGATATGATCGCGATTGATATTCCAAACCGCTCTATTTCTCTAGAAGTCTCAGAGCAGGAACTTGCTGAGCGCCGTGCAAAACAAGACGAACTGGGATGGAAGCCAGTCGATCGTCAACGTGAAGTTTCTTTTGCACTCAAAGCGTACGCAAGTATGGCAACCAGTGCTGACAAAGGGGCAGTACGAGATAAATCTAAGCTAGAGGACTAGCTTATGTCTGATTCTCTCTTTTCAGGGAAAGCTCATCAGACTGGCGCAGATTATCTGCGCCATATCTTAAGAGCTCCGGTTTATGAAGCAGCAACGGTAACGCCTCTGCAGGAGATGCCACGCTTGAGTGAACGAATTGGCAACAAGGTGCAAATCAAGCGCGAAGACCGCCAGCCTGTTCATTCGTTCAAACTGCGCGGCGCCTACAATATGGTGGCCAGTTTGTCTGAAGCGCAGAAAGCCGCTGGCGTGATTGCCGCCTCAGCGGGTAACCATGCTCAAGGCATGGCGCTTTCTGGTACTAAGCTTGGTATCAAAACCACGATTGTGATGCCAAAAACCACACCTGACATTAAGGTCGAGGCGGTGCGTGGTTTTGGTGGTCACGTGGTGCTGCACGGCAATAACTTTGATGAAGCCAAAGCCGAAGCCGAGCGTTTATCTGAACAACATGGCTATACGTTTGTGCCACCTTTTGATCACCCATTAGTGATCGCGGGGCAAGGCACTATAGGTATGGAGATGCTGCAACAAAATGGCCATCTCGATCATATCTTCGTCCCAGTTGGTGGCGGTGGTTTAGCAGCGGGTGTGGCAGTGTTG
Organism: Vibrio sp. RE88; assembly: GCF_013113835.1. Classification (GTDB taxonomy): domain Bacteria; phylum Pseudomonadota; class Gammaproteobacteria; order Enterobacterales; family Vibrionaceae; genus Vibrio. Next base: position 29,650 of record NZ_VTYQ01000016.1, read on the forward strand.
GTCAAACAGCTGATGCCAGAAATCAAAGTCATCGCGGTTGAGCCTGAAGATTCTGCGTGTCTTAAAGCCGCGCTAGATGCTGGTGAGCCGGTCGTGCTCGACCAGGTCAGCATGTTTGCTGACGGTGTTGCGGTAAAGCGCATCGGTGAAGAGACCTTCCGCTTGTGTCAAAAGTACCTCGATGGACACATTACCGTTTCCAGCGATGAGATTTGCGCTGCAGTCAAAGACATCTTTGAAGATACGCGTGCTATCGCAGAGCCTTCTGGCGCGCTAGCGTTAGCAGGGTTGAAGAAATACGCCGAGCAAAACCAGCTTAAGAACAGCAACCTCGGTACTGTTCTGTCTGGTGCTAATACGAACTTCCACGGTCTGCGTTACGTCTCTGAGCGTTGTGAACTGGGTGAAAAACGTGAAGGCCTGCTGGCGGTCACGATTCCAGAACGCCAAGGCGCATTCTTTGAGTTCTGTAACTTAATTGGCGGCCGAGCGGTCACTGAGTTCAACTACCGCTACAACGATGATGATCTGGCCAACATTTTTGTTGGTGTCCGTCTACAAGGTGGGCAGGAAGAGCTGGAACACATCATTCACGATCTGCGTGAAGGTGGTTACCCTGTGGTCGACTTGTCAGACGACGAAATGGCAAAACTGCACATTCGTTACATGATTGGTGGTAAACCATCGAAGCAGTTGAAAGAACGCCTATACAGCTTTGAATTCCCAGAATACCCAGGTGCATTGCTGAAATTCCTCAGCACATTAGGCACCCATTGGAACATCAGTCTGTTCAACTATCGCAATCATGGTGCCGACTACGGTCGAGTATTGTGTGGTTTTGAACTGGATGAAGCCGATTTATCGCGCTTTTCCGCCCATTTGCGAGAGCTGGGCTATCAATGCAAAGACGAAACCGACAACCCGTCGTATAAGTTTTTCCTTTCTTAATCATCAAAAAGCCAGTCACATGACTGGCTTTTTCTTTACGACCCAAAGCGACTTTCCGCAATGCACTGTATGCATGTATATAATGCTAAAGTTTCATTTTAGTCATAGTGACTTTCAGTCTACACTCAATATCAGTTTTTAAATGTTTGCTACCGCGTAGTGGAGACCATCTATGTTTAACGCACTGATTCTAAACCAAGAAGAAAAACGCACCATCGCCTCTGTAGAACAAATCGACGAAGCACAATTGCCACAAGGCGAGGTACTGATCGATGTCGATTACTCATCACTCAACTACAAAGATGGTCTGGCGATCACTGGCAAAGGTAAGATCATCCGCAACTTCCCTATGGTGCCGGGCATCGATATGGCAGGTACCGTTGCTCACTCAGATGATGAACGTTACCAAGTCGGCGATAAAGTCGTATTAACTGGCTGGGGTGTGGGTGAGAATCACTGGGGTGGTATGGCTCAACGCGCGCGCCTAAAAGCTGACTGGTTGGTACCACTGCCAAAAGGGATCGACAGCAAAAAGGCCATGATGGTTGGCACCGCTGGCTTTACTGCCATGCTGTGTGTTCAAGCGCTGATCGACGCTGGTGTCAAACCTGAGTCGGGTGAAATTCTGGTGACTGGTGCCAGTGGTGGTGTGGGGTCAGTAGCGGTAACGCTATTGGCAACGCTCGGCTACAAAGTGGCCGCGGTGACAGGCCGTATTGAACAAAATGGTCCTCTCTTAGAAAAGCTGGGCGCAAGCCGCATCATTGATCGTGTCGAGTTTGAAGAACCCGCACGTCCACTGGAAAAACAAGTTTGGGCTGGCGCCGTTGATACCGTGGGCAGCAAGGTCCTAGCTAAAGTACTGGCGCAAATGGATTACAACAGCGCAGTAGCCGCTTGTGGTCTGGCGGGTGGCTTTGACCTACCGACCACAGTGATGCCTTTTATCCTGCGTAATGTTCGCCTGCAAGGCGTAGACTCAGTGATGTGCCCAACAGAGAAGCGTATCGCTGCTTGGGAAAAGCTGGTTGAGCTACTACCTGACAGCTACTTTGAGCAAGCCTGTACTGAAGTGGCTCTTGCCGATGCACCAAAATACGCAGAAGACATTACCAACGGCCAAGTAACAGGTCGCGTTGTGATTAAGCTGTAATTCTAAGATTCAAAATAAAAGAGCCAGCATTGCTGGCTCTTTTTGTATCAATAGAAATAATGTTAATCCAATCCCATGTCTGCGATACGTTTGGCAATCAAACGACTACACTCTTCTCTCACCACAGATCGCAGCCATTCCTGCGCCGGTGAGTGCTCGCAACGTGCATGCCAGATCATCGAATAATCAAACGGCGTGAACTGGAATGGTAAAGGCTTAACTGCCAAGTCATAACGCTCTGCAACCAGATAAGCTAAATCCGCTGGCACCGTAATGATCAGCGGCATGGTATCCACAATGGCTAGTGCCGCTTCCAAATGATAAGCCCGCAGTACCATTTTTCGCTTGGGCTGGTCCACTAACGCCTGTTCAATTAAGGCTTTGACACCATCACTGATAGCGATCATCGCATGTGGATAGGTAAGGTAGTCCTTCAAACTGAGTGACGTATTAGCCAACGGGTGCTGTTTAGATAAAAGACATAAAACCCCTACACGACCAAGAATTTCACTACGCAGTGGCTTCACTGGACCAATGGGTCGGCATATGGCTAAATCCGCCCCCTCATACGTCAACTGATCAGCTAATCGGTCATGTTGTAGCGGCAGAAAGTTAATCGACACATTAGGCGCTTCCTGATAAATACGCGGCAAAGCAAAGGGCAGAATAGTCTGCATCGCATAGTCTGTGGTGGCGATATTAAAGGTATTCTCAAAGCTTTGCGGTTCAGTTTGAATCGGAGACAGCACCTGACGCAGCGACTCCAGTGGCTCTCCCAGTGCTTTGTCGACCTCGAGCGCTTTTTCGGTTGGAATCAGATGCTGACCCTGACGCGTAAACAAGGGGTCACCCAGCATGTCACGCAGCCGACCTAACACTCGGCTCATCGCTGACTGGCTGAGATTAAGCCGATGTGCCGCCTTACTGACACTGCACTCTTCGATTAAAACTCGCAACGCCACCAGCAAATTCAGATCACGGCGATAGATGTCTTCTAATTCCACAAATAGCCACTTAAAATGAAGGGTATATTTATTGAATTGTACTCTTTAGATAAAAAAAATCCCGCCTTTCAGCGGGGAAGCCCAAGAAAAATGGGGATAGTGTCGGAATGTAATTGAGCGTAGTTACAATTGAGAATGGTTGTTGGAAGTTCAACCATCAATTTTCTTGCTCTTCAGATGCGCTCGGCCAGCGATGCATCTCGAGCCAAATCCCTACAACCGTCGCAACCATGCCGAGCAAAGGCATAAACGACGATTCTGCTGGTGTACGTAAAACAAGTGCGCAAAAAGAAATAAAGCACAGCACGGAATAGATTGTTAGACGATCTAAAGCTGTCAACATAAGCGCTCCTTGTTTTAAATGTTACCAACTTGTTAACTAAGTTAAAACAATTTGATCGCTTTGCCAAGGGGTTATTGAATATTTTTTCTTCACCAGTATTATCTACCCCCTATTGAGGTAACCAAAGATATGACCATGACAATCAATTCAGAACAGGCGACCCAAACTTTAGAGGCAGAAGGACTGCGCTGCCCAGAGCCCGTGATGATGGTCAGGAAGACAATCCGTAACATGCAAGAGGGTGAGATTCTGCTGGTAAAAGCCGATGATCCATCCACCACACGCGACATTCCGAGCTTCTGCCGCTTTATGGATCACCAGCTGATTGCAGCTCAAACCGAAGAGCTGCCTTACCAGTACCTGATCAAGAAAGGAATGGAATAGCGTTAACGCTAAGCTAATAGAAATGAAAAACGGCTGCCTGGGGCAGCCGTTTGTTTATTCGTCATATTCAATGGTATGGACTTCCGATTGTAATTTTCTCAGCTGTTTTTGCATTGCCCGCATTTCTTCGTGCATTGGGATAATGTGCGCGACTCGAATCCAGGCTTCAACCGTCAACGCGGTCAACACAAATGAACCTGCAACAATCGGTAGCCACATGTCGGTCAGTACCATTGCCAGTAAACACAGTACCAAGCCGAAAGTGAATAGATAACTCTGACTTTTTGGGGTCATCCCCATATAACGTGTAAGCATAATATTGCCCTCTCGCTATACTCTAGGTGTTTGAAGAATAAACAGAATTTTTCTCACCTTGAGTAACATCATTCACACCGTTAAGTTAGCATGACAAGTATGACACGAATATGTCAGCGATCACGCCCTTACACGAATTTAGCATAGAGTTTGATCTATCGCATTTCTCCACCAGATATCCGCTTTTTATCGCACGTTAGCGACCGTTTTACAAAAACGCAGCGCCAACCGCCAGAGCGATAAATAGCAGAGCCGTCACCTTACGGATCAGGTTGAGCGGCATTTTGTCGGCCGACAATTTACCAATCAAAACCACAGGAACATTGGCTGCCAGCATACCCAGCGTAGTACCGATAATCACCAACGTCAGCGCATCGGCAAACTGAGCCCCTAAGATAGAGGTAGCAATCTGGGTTTTATCACCAATTTCAGCGATAAAGAACGCAATAAAACTGGCAACAAACGGTCCTCGGTTGGAAATTTCATCGTCATCATCCAGCTTATCTGGGATCAGCACCCAACCCGCCATAGCGAGAAAACTTGCCACCACGACCCACTTAAGCACCTCTGGTAATAAATAGTCGGCCACAACCACACCTAACCAAGCCGCAAGGGCGTGATTGGCAATAGTAGCGAAGAAAATAGCGGCGATAATCGGTATCGGTTTTCGATAACGACTGGCCAACAGTAAAGACAATAGCTGGGTTTTGTCACCAATTTCGGCTAAAGCGACAGTGGTAATTGAAATAGCTAAAACGCTCACGACATGCTCATTGAGGCAGGGATAATTATTTTAAACCTAAGACAAACCTCGTGCCCCACCCCGGTTCACGATGTTTATCTAAGGTCTTGCTAAACCCATCAGGCGATGAGTCTCGAGCGCCATGGTGATTGTGCACCAATTATGTTGACGAACGAACCAAACAATCAGGCTGATTGTGTTGGTAAGCTACTCCCCAAAGATGGACGCAATTCTAGCCAGCTCTATGTCATTTCTCAAGTAACAAAGTGGTCAAAAACTTCCTTTTAGGAAAATTTGGACGAATAAGCCATTAAAAATCCATTAAAGGAGAATTCTGACTAGGAATTAATCAAGATTAGCCCTACTCCCCTACGCAATATCTGGGTATACTTGATTGTTATTTTCATTATATTAATGTGCTGAAAGTGATAGAAATCGCCATGACTACGGCGAACATTTGATCAATAACAGCAACAGAAGAATCGCGCGAACCTGACTTATGCAAAAATACGATATCAAAACCTTCCAGGGAATGATCCTCGCGCTGCAGGATTATTGGGCTCAAAATGGTTGTACCATTGTTCAACCGCTAGATATGGAAGTGGGTGCGGGTACCTCTCACCCAATGACTTGTCTACGAGCGCTTGGCCCAGAGCCAATGTCTACAGCTTACGTACAACCTTCACGTCGTCCGACCGATGGCCGTTACGGTGAAAACCCTAACCGTCTTCAGCACTACTACCAATTCCAAGTAGCGCTAAAACCATCGCCGGACAATATTCAGGAGCTGTACCTAGGTTCTCTAGAAGTACTTGGTGTCGATCCTCTGGTTCACGACATTCGTTTCGTCGAAGATAACTGGGAAAACCCAACGTTAGGCGCATGGGGCCTAGGCTGGGAAGTGTGGCTAAACGGCATGGAAGTGACTCAGTTTACGTACTTCCAGCAGGTTGGCGGCCTTGAATGTAAACCAGTAACCGGTGAGATCACTTACGGTATCGAGCGTCTCGCTATGTACATCCAAGAAGTAGACTCAGTTTACGATCTCGTCTGGAACATCGCTCCAGACGGCAGCAAAGTCACTTACGGTGACATTTTCCACCAAAACGAAGTGGAGCAGTCAACGTACAACTTCGAGCACGCGGACGTCGATTTCCTATTCACTTTCTTCGACCAATGTGAAAAAGAAACCAAAGAACTGCTTGAGCTTGAGAAGCCACTGCCGCTTCCAGCTTACGAACGCATTCTTAAAGCGGGTCATGCATTCAACATTCTTGATGCACGCAAAGCTATCTCGGTAACAGAACGCCAGCGTTACATCCTTCGTATCCGCAACCTGACTAAATCGGTTGCAGAAGCGTACTACGCATCACGTGAAGCTCTTGGCTTCCCAATGTGTAAGAAAGAAGGCGAGGAGAAGTAATCATGGCAAAAGAATTTCTAATTGAACTGGGTACAGAAGAGCTACCACCAACGCAACTTCGCACCCTAGCGGAAGCGTTCGCAGCTAACTTCGAAGCGGAACTTAAAGGTGCAGACCTAGCACACGAAGGCGTGAAATGGTACGCCGCTCCTCGTCGTCTAGCACTTAAAGTTACTGCATTGGCTGAAGGCCAAGCGGACAAAGTGGTTGAGAAACGTGGACCAGCAGTTTCTGTCGCATTCGATGCGGACGGTAACGCGACGAAAGCCGCTCAAGGTTGGGCGCGTGGTAACGGCATAACTGTTGAACAAGCTGACCGTCTAGTAACAGACAAAGGCGAATGGCTTCTTTTCAAACAAGAAGTGAAAGGCCAAGCAACATCTGAAATCGTTGTCGACCTAGCAGCTAAAGCACTGGGTAACCTACCTATTGCGAAGCCAATGCGTTGGGGTAACAAGACTACTCAGTTTATCCGCCCAGTTAAAACACTGACTATGCTAATGGGCTCTGACCTTATCGAAGGTGAAATCCTTGGCGTTGCATCAGATCGCACTATCCGTGGTCACCGCTTCATGGGTGAACAAGAGTTCACTATCGAATCTGCAGAGCAATACCCAGCGATCCTAGAAGAGCGCGGTAAAGTGATGGCAGATTACGAAGCACGTAAAGCCATCATCCTTGCTGACTCGCAAAAAGCAGCGGCTGCCGTTGGCGGTGTTGCTGATCTAGAAGATGACCTAGTTGAAGAAGTAACGTCTCTGGTTGAATGGCCAGTGGTACTGACTGCGAAGTTCGAAGAAGAGTTCCTAAAGGTGCCTTCTGAAGCGCTGGTTTACACCATGAAAGGTGACCAGAAGTACTTCCCAGTGTATGACGAGAACAAGAAGCTACTGCCAAACTTCATCTTCGTTTCTAACATCGAATCGAAAGAGCCTCGCTACGTCATCGAAGGTAACGAGAAGGTAGTACGTCCACGTCTAGCGGATGCTGAGTTCTTCTTTAACACTGACCGTAAGCGTCCTCTTATCGACCGCCTGCCTGAACTAGAGCAAGCGATCTTCCAGAAGCAGCTTGGTACTATCAAAGACAAGACTGACCGCATCACAGAACTTGCTGGCTACATCGCTGAGCAGATCGATGCTGACGTTGAGAAATCTAAGCGTGCAGGTCTGCTAGCCAAATGTGACCTAATGACATCTATGGTATTCGAATTTACCGATACTCAAGGTGTAATGGGCATGCACTATGCGACTCACGATGGTGAAGACGAGCAAGTTGCACTGGCACTTTACGAGCAGTACATGCCTCGTTTCGCCGGTGACGAACTGCCAAGCACTGGCATCTCATCTGCTGTAGCAATGGCTGACAAGCTAGATACGATCGTTGGTATCTTCGGTATTAGCCAAGCACCTAAGGGGTCTGACCCATTCGCACTTCGTCGTGCATCACTAGGTGTGCTACGTATCATCGTAGAAAACGGCTACAACCTAGACCTAACAGATTTGATTGCTAAGGCAAAATCTCTGTTTGGTGACCGTTTGACCAACGACAACGTAGAAGCTGACGTAATCGACTTTATGCTCGGTCGTTTCCGCGCATGGTACCAAGATGCTGGTTTCAGCGTGGATATCATTCAAGCGGTACTGGCGAATCGTCCAACTAAGCCTGCAGACTTTGACCAACGTGTTAAAGCGGTTTCTCACTTCCGTGAACTGGAAGCGGCAGAAGCACTAGCCGCAGCGAACAAACGTGTAGGTAACATCCTAGCGAAATTCGACGGTGAGCTAGCAGCAGACATCGACCTTGCGCTTCTACAAGAAGACGCAGAGAAAGCACTGGCAGAAAGTGTTGAAGTGATGACAGAAGCGCTAGAGCCAGCGTTCGCAACGGGTAACTACCAACAAGCGCTAAGCAAGCTTGCAGACCTGCGCGAGCCAGTCGATTCATTCTTCGACAACGTCATGGTAATGGCAGATGACGAAGCGCTGAAGAAGAACCGTCTAACGCTACTGAACAACCTGCGCAACCTATTCCTACAGATCGCGGATATTTCACTTCTACAGAAGTAATATCTCGAACAATATAGGTTCTATGAAGCCCAACTCCTCGGAGTTGGGCTTTGTTTTTATCAGTGACGGAATTTTGTGCTTTGCCTCGTAATCACATTAAGGTATGTTCAGGGATTACCCGATTATCCATAGACCACTATGCTCAAGGTGAGTCTTGGAATTACTAGCTTCGACTAGTAACTATTACACTTAAAGCAATCACAATGAATTAGGTATAACTACAAATGCAATTCTCTAAGTTTGGTGAAAAATTCAATCAGTATTCCGGTATCACGCGTTTAATGGATGACTTAAACGACGGCCTGCGCACGCCAGGTGCGATCATGCTCGGAGGTGGTAACCCAGCCGCTATTCCAGCCATGCTCGAATACTTTCGCCAAGCCAGTGAGGAGATGCTCGCCAACGGGGACCTCGTGGCCGCCATGGCCAACTATGATGGCCCGCAAGGCAAAGACGCGTTTGTAAAAGCTCTGGCTAAGCTATTAAAAGACACTTATGGCTGGAACATATCAGAAAAAAACATCAGCCTGACCAACGGCAGTCAGAGCGGCTTCTTTTATCTGTTCAACCTGCTGGCGGGTAAGCAGCCAGATGGCTCGCATAAGAAAATCTTACTGCCTTTAGCGCCTGAATACATTGGCTACGGCGATGCAGGCGTTGATGAAGATATCTTTGTCTCTTACCACCCAGAAATTGAAATGCTCGACAATGGCCTGTTTAAATACCATGTTGACTTCGAACAGCTCAAAGTCGATGACTCGGTTGCCGCCATTTGTGCATCACGCCCAACCAACCCCACCGGTAACGTGCTCACTGATGAAGAAATCCATAAACTGGATAAACTGGCGCGCGAAAATAACATTCCGCTCATCATCGACAATGCCTATGGTCTGCCATTCCCGAATATCATCTTTGAAGATGTTCAGCCGTTCTGGAACGAAAACACCATCCTATGTATGAGCCTGTCTAAACTCGGCCTTCCGGGTGTACGTTGCGGGATTGTGATTGCCAGTGAAGAAGTGACTCAGGCCATGACCAATATGAATGGCATCATCAGTTTGGCTCCTGGGAGCCTTGGCCCAGCATTAGGCCATCATATGATTAAGAATGATGACCTGCTGAACCTCAGCACCAATGTTATCAAGCCGTTTTATAAGCAAAAATCTCAGCGAGCTGTCGAACTGCTGCAAACCGCCATCACTGACTCACGTTTTCGCATTCACAAACCGGAAGGGGCAATCTTCCTATGGCTTTGGTTTGATGAGCTGCCAATCACCACTATGGAGCTTTATCAAAGGCTGAAAGCACGCGGTGTGTTAATCGTGCCAGGCGAGTACTTCTTTATTGGTCAGAAAGATGACTGGGAGCACGCACACCAATGCCTGCGCATGAACTACGTTCAAGAAGACGACATGATGCAGAAAGGCATCAAGATTATTGCTGAAGAAGTCAAGAAAGCGTATCAGGAAGCCTAAATAAACTGCTCCGGTTAGATCAAAAAAGAGCACCTAGATGGTGCTCTTTCACTCTTATTCCCGATCTATTTGGCTAGTTAAAGCCAGTGGTTCCTAATGTGACGGGTTAACCTTCGATTAGGTTCTTACCACCAATCGCAATCTTACGTGGTTGCATCGCCTCTGGAATTTCGCGCTCTAGGTCAATGTGCAGCAGACCATTTTCCATGCTTGCACCGACGACTTTTACATAGTCTGCTAGCTGGAATTTACGCTCGAAGTCGCGCTCTGCGATACCTTGATATACGTATTGCTTCTCTTCTTCTGATTTACGCTCACCCTTAACAATCAGCATGTTTTCTTTTTGAGTAAGGTCTAGCTGCTCTTCAGCAAAACCTGCAACTGCCATAGTAATACGGTAGTTGTTTTCATCTTTTTGCTCGATATTGTATGGAGGGTAACCGCCAGAAGTGTTCTTCGAAGTGTTCGCTTCCATCATGTTGAATAGACGATCGAAGCCGATTGCGTTGCGGTAAAGTGGAGTGAAATCTACAGTTCTCATAATGCTATCCTCATAGTAAGCAATAGTCTTAGCCGTGAGTTTGCGCGGATCTATCTTGTACAGGTCCTTGCCGACTAAGGGATTCATTCACTACTCCTCGGGTTCTGTTAACTCTGGGACCTAGTGTCGAATCAAGTTCAATTGTGTGCCTCTAAAGTCATCCTCTCCTGAGCGATACTTTGTTGGCGGTTAGTGAGGTTCTGTTTCTTCTCTCTTGAGCAAGACAGCCTTCCTCTTCACAACTAGATATGTGGATAACTCAAATTAGTTTCAAGGGATTATTTTCAATTATTTCGCCAAACCAATATTTTTCAATACCTTACAGACACAAAAAAGCACCACCAATAGGCAGTGCTTTAAATACAATGAAGCCATCAATTTAATTGCTTCGAGGCTAAGTTAGTTCGCATTAGTTCAAGTGAGGCGCACGCAGCATACAAGTGTATGTGAGTACGCCGAACGCAGAAATCATGCGAAATAACGACGCATCGTAGTGATTAAACGTCTAGGTTTGCTACTTTCAGCGCATTCTCTTCGATAAAGTTACGACGCGGTTCTACTTGGTCACCCATTAGTGTCGTAAACAGCTGATCTGCACCAACTGCATCTTCAATCGTAACCTGCATCATACGGCGCGTTTCTGGGTCCATTGTCGTTTCCCAAAGCTGCTCTGGGTTCATCTCACCCAGACCTTTGTAGCGCTGTAGGCTTAGGCCACGACGTGACTCTTTGATTAACCAGTTCAGTGCATCAACGAAGCTTGAAACAGGCTGAGTACGTTCACCACGCTTGATGTAGGCGCCTTCTTCAATCAGGCCGTTAAGCGCTTCTGACAGATCGGCCAGCTTACCGTATTCTTTCGAGTTAATCAGATCAATACTCAGTGCATGCTCATGCGTCACACCATGAGTACGTACAACAATCTTAGGTAGGTTTAAACCAAGCTCTGCATGTTGTTCTACTTCAAAGCTGTACTGGCTCGCACCCACTTCTTTAGCATTAAGCTGCTCGACCAGCTGTTTAGTCCACGCTTCAACGGCTGCTGCATCGTGGCACTGCTCAGCGGTCAGACGCGGTGTGTAGATAAGCTCATGAACCAATGCGTGTGGGTAGCGACGGCTCATGCGCTCCACCAGCTTAATACCTGAGTTGTATTGCTTAACAAGGCTTTCTAGTGCTTCACCCGATAGGGCTGGCGCTTCTGCGTTTACGTGCAGAGATGCATTGTCTAATGCTAATGCCACTTGGTATTGGCTCATTGCATCTTCATCTTTGATGTACTGCTCTTGTTTGCCTTTCTTCACTTTGTAAAGTGGTGGCTGAGCGATGTACACGTAACCGCGCTCGATAAGCTCTGGCATTTGACGATAGAAGAAGGTCAATAGTAGTGTACGGATGTGCGAACCATCGACATCCGCATCGGTCATGATGATGATGTTGTGGTAGCGCAGTTTATCTGGGTTGTATTCGTCACGACCGATACCACAGCCAAGTGCGGTGATAAGCGTTGCAACCTCTTGTGAAGAGAGCATCTTATCGAAACGCGCTTTCTCAACGTTAAGGATTTTACCTTTCAGTGGAAGAATCGCTTGGTTCTTACGGTTACGGCCTTGTTTTGCGGAGCCGCCTGCCGAATCACCCTCCACTATGTATAGTTCAGAAAGTGCTGGGTCTTTTTCCTGACAGTCAGCCAGCTTACCTGGCAGACCCGCTAGGTCTAACGCGCCTTTGCGGCGAGTCATTTCACGAGCTTTACGCGCCGCTTCACGAGCACGCGCCGCATCGATAATCTTGCTACAAACCGTCTTGGCTTCCGTTGGGTGCTCAACTAGGAATTCAGATAGCTTTTCACCCATCACAGATTCAACGGCTGACTTCACTTCCGAAGACACTAGCTTATCTTTGGTTTGGCTTGAGAACTTAGGATCCGGCACCTTAACCGAAATAACAGCAGTTAGGCCTTCACGTGCATCATCACCTGAAGTGGCGGTTTTTGCTTTCTTCGAGAAACCTTCTTTGTCCATGAACGAGTTCAGTGTACGTGTTAACGCAGCACGGAAACCCGCTAGGTGCGTACCACCATCGCGTTGAGGGATATTGTTGGTGAAACAGTAGATGTTTTCCTGGAAACCATCGTTCCACTGCATCGCTACTTCAACGGCAATACCATCTTCACGCTCAGCATTGAAGTGGAATACTTTCTCGATGATCGGCGTCTTGTTAGTGTTTAAGTGTTCTACGAATGCTTGAATACCACCTTCGTACATGAAGTGGTCACTCTTGTCTTCTTCACGCTCATCAGCCAGCTTGATCGAGACACCTGAGTTAAGGAACGAAAGTTCGCGCAGACGTTTAGCCAGAATATCGTAATGGAATTCAGTGTTAGAGAAGGTTTCTTCACTAGGCCAGAAACGGATTTCCGTACCCGTTTTGTCCGTTTCACCAATCACAGCAAGTGGCGCTTGCGGCTCACCGTGGTGATAAGTTTGCGTATGGATTTTGCCACCGCGGTGAATGGTCAGAGTCACTTGCTTAGACAGTGCGTTTACTACCGAAACACCTACACCGTGCAGACCACCCGATACTTTGTACGAGTTGTCATCGAACTTACCACCTGCGTGCAGAACCGTCATGATAACTTCTGCTGCCGAAACATTCTCTTCCGGGTGCATTTCGGTCGGGATACCACGACCGTCATCGCGTACCGATACTGAGCAATCCTCATGAATCGTCACGATGATGTCTTTACAGTGACCCGCTAACGCTTCATCAATTGAGTTATCCACCACCTCAAAAACCATGTGGTGTAGACCGGTACCATCGTCCGTGTCGCCGATGTACATCCCCGGACGCTTACGTACTGCATCCAGGCCCTTTAGTACTTTAATACTCGATGAATCGTAATTTTCAGACATGAGTTATCTTCCACTATATATTTTGTTCTATTGTGCCATGTTCCACATGGAACATCCTGCCATTTTCGTCCAACATGTCGGCGATTTGGCTTTCTGTAATAGAACTGACAAAAACTTGCGCCCCCGTCTCCTTCAAGCAGTCTGCTAGACGCTTACGACGTTGACTATCTAATTCAGAGGCAAAGTCATCAATTAAGTAGACACATTGCTTGCCGGTCATCTCAGTGAGGTGTTGACCTTGCGCCACGCGCAGTGCGCACACCATGAGTTTGAGCTGACCTCGTGACAGAACATCCTCAACCGGAGTCCCGTTCACTTTAATTTTTAAATCGGCTTTATTCGGACCACTAAAGGTGTAACCCAGTGCCTGATCCCGTTCAAAGTTGTTCTCAAGAATAGCCTGATAAGGTGTGTCCTTATCCCATCCTCGGTAGTACTTCAGCTGGATCTCAAATTCGGGGAGAAATGTCTGACAGATTTCCGTGGCTTTCTCGGTCATCTGCTCAACATATGTAGCTCGCCACTGGCTGATGTTTTCAGCCAACCTTGCCATCTCCTGATCCCAATACGACAGCTCACGATAGCTGGTGGCCGTTTTTAACAACGCGTTGCGCTGTTTATTCAGACGTTTAAATCGCCCCCAAGCATCATAGAATGCCGACTCAGTGTGAAACACACCCCAGTCGATAAATGCTCGGCGATGTTTTGGGCCGTCCGTCAGTAAATCAAACCCTTCCGGATGGATCAATTGCAGTGGCAGAACCTGCGCCAATTGAGCCAGTTTTTGTCCGGATTGACCGCCTATTTTAACCTCTGTTGAGCCATCACGCTGCTTATTAATGCCAATTGGTAGCTCAAATTGATCCGAGTTCAAAAAACGACCGTGCACAAACAGCTCCTCACAGTCATTTTGGATGACTCGGCCTGTCAGAGAGCTTTTAAAAGAGCGGCCGTGGCCGAGCAAGTAGACCGCTTCCAGAACACTGGTTTTGCCACTGCCGTTCGGACCTATAAGAAAGTTAAAGCCTGCTGATAGTTCAATATCACAGGCTTTAATATTGCGAAACTGCTGAATAATAAGACGTGAAAGCGGCATGCTAGAGTCGAATCGGCATTACCACGTACATAGCGCCGTCGTCATCCACGTTTTCAATCATGGCACTGGCGTTAGCGTCCGACATCGACACGCGTACTTTTTCACAACGCAGAGTATTTAGTACATCCAAGACGTAGCTGACGTTAAAGCCAATCTCGATCGGCTCACCTTCGAAGCTGACATCCAGCATCTCTTCCGCTTCTTCTTGCTCTGGGTTATTGGCGGTAATACGCATTTCCGTATCCGCTAAGTTGACGCGTACCCCACGGAATTTTTCATTCGACAAGATAGCGGCACGCGAAAACGCCTGACGCAGTTCATCACATTCCGCTTCAAGCGTTTTGGTCGTCGTTTGCGGCATCACGCGGCGGTAATCCGGGAAACGGCCATCCACCAGCTTAGAGGTAAAGACAAAGTTGTTCACTTCGGCGCGAACATTGGAGCTACCAATTTGAAGTGTCACAGGCTGCTCAGGCGCATCCAGCAACTTAACCAGCTCCAGCACACCTTTACGTGGCACAATGATTTGCTGCTGAGCAAAATCAGCACCTAGCTGAACCTGAGATACCGCCATACGGTGTCCATCAGTGGCCACACTGCGTAGTGTCGTACCATCAATCTCAAACAACATACCGTTCAGGTAGTAACGCACGTCCTGGTTTGCCATCGAGAATTGGGTTTTCTCAATCAATCCGCGCAACTCGCCTTGAGTCAGCGAGACTTCGACTTCACTCTGCCAATCTTCAATGTTCGGGAAATCGTTAGCAGGTAAGGTAGATAGAGAGAATCGGCTGCGTCCTGAACGAACCTGAACACGGTCGCCTTCTAAAACAAAGGTAATGACAGAGTCATCAGGCAAGCCACGACAGATATCTAAAAATTTACGCGAGGGAACCGTCACACTGCCCGCTTCAAAGTCGCCTTCAAGAGCGACGCGGCTGATAAGCTCGACTTCCAGATCCGTTGCCGTCATCGACAACATGTTGTCTTCAACTTTCAGTAACAGGTTACCCAGAATAGGAAGAGTTGGACGACCACCTAACGCGCCAGACACTTGCTGCAGCGGTTTAAGTAAGTGGTTACGTTCAATGGAAAATTTCATAGTACGCTCTTATCAGAATTCGTTTAGCTTAATACGGTATTATTCTATTTAGTGCTTAGAATACTGTGATTTAAGAAGAAAGGGTACGAATCAGGTTAGAATAATCTTCCTTGATGTCGTGACTCTCTTCGCGCAGTTGTTCAATTTTACGGCAGGCGTGAAGAACCGTGGTATGGTCGCGGCCACCAAAAGCATCGCCGATTTCAGGCAAGCTGTGGTTAGTCAGCTCTTTCGCAAGAGCCATCGCTAGCTGACGCGGACGCGCAACCGAACGCGAGCGGCGCTTAGATAGCAGATCAGCGACTTTAATCTTGTAGTATTCCGCCACCGTCTTTTGAATGTTATCGATAGTGACCAGCTTTTCTTGTAGAGCCAATAAGTCACGCAGTGCTTCACGGACAAAATCGATGGTGATTGGGCGACCGGTAAAGTTGGCATTAGCAATCACGCGGTTTAACGCACCTTCCAGTTCACGTACGTTCGAGCGCAGTCGCTTAGCGATAAAGAACGCCACTTCATCGGCAAGGTGGATTTGGTGATCTTCGGCTTTTTTCATCAAGATCGCGACACGGGTTTCCAATTCAGGCGGCTCGATCGCCACCGTCAATCCCCAACCAAAGCGAGATTTTAAGCGATCTTCTACGCCACTGATCTCTTTTGGATAGCGGTCAGACGTCAAAATGATCTGTTGATTGCCTTCTAAAAGCGCATTGAAGGTATGGAAGAACTCTTCCTGAGAGCGCTCTTTATTGGCGAAGAATTGGATGTCATCGATCAGCAGGGCATCAACACTGCGGTAGTAACGCTTAAACTCTTCTATCGCGTTGTTTTGCAGCGCTTTTACCATGTCCTGAACAAATCGCTCAGAGTGCATGTAAACCACTTTCGCGTTCGGTTTGTTATCCACAATCGCATTGCCCACCGCGTGCAACAAGTGTGTTTTACCTAGGCCCGTGCCGCCGTAGAGGAATAACGGGTTGTACGCTGCACCTGGATTATCAGCCACCTGACGAGCGGCCGCTAAACCGAGTTGGTTTGATTTACCTTCAACGAAGTTGTTGAACTTGTGCTTGATGTTCACATTTGAGCGGTGGTTGATTTCTGCCACCTGCTGTTCATCATCATCCCAGGTTTTATGCACTGGCTTACGCGCTTGGAGCTGAGCCGGTGCTGAAGATTCTGCCGCCACGTCAGCTGGTGTGCGCTTCGGCGCTGGCTTAGGTGCAGAAACAGGGCGACTCCCGACTTCAAAACGTAAGCTCGGGATGTCATTGCCGCAGTATTCCTGCAACAAACGATTAATGCTGTTGAGGTAACGATCGCGAACCCAATCCATTACAAAACGGTTAGGCGCAAATAAAGTGAGAGTATTGTCATTGAGCTCCGCTTGTAACGGACGTACCCACATACTGAATTCTGTAGCTGGTAGCTCTTCTTGAAGCTGCTGCATACATTGCAACCAAAGCGAAGATGACACGGTGCCCCCACTCAAAGTTAATGATCGAAAAAGATTGGTAATTTTACCTGTTGATAACCAAGATCGCCAGCAAATGATCGACGATCCAGTGAATAAGATCTAAGTTATTCACAATATTTACGTCATTATCCGCTAGATCAACACAAGCTGCCCTATTCTTACTCACATAAGGATCCACATTTGCGCTTTTTCTCACAGATCCGTCATCTGGTGATAAGTCTGTGAATCAAGCTTTCGCAAGGTGTGATTTTATTCCAATCTCGTCTTTTTATTTTTTGCTACGTCTTTACTCACACGACTGGCCACCTTTAGTAAGCTATCTTATTCCACAGACGTCTAGGTTATTGCTCTTGGTTATTTATCTAATTAACTAAAGTGACAGTAGTATTTGTGCCCATAAAACTATGGAGTTGTACTATGAAAAACTGGATTAAAGCTGCTGTAGCAGCAATTGCGCTTTCTGCTGCGACGGTTCAAGCCGCGACTGAAGTTAAAGTCGGTATGTCTGGCCGCTACTTCCCATTCACTTTCGTTCAGCAAGACAAGCTGCAAGGCTTCGAAGTGGACCTATGGGATGAAATTGGTAAGCGTAACGATTACAAAGTGGAATACGTTACAGCAAACTTTTCTGGTTTGTTTGGTCTGCTAGAGACAGGTCGTATTGATACGATTTCAAACCAGATCACGATGACGGATGCCCGTAAAGCGAAATACCTTTTTGCTGACCCATACGTTGTTGATGGTGCGCAGATAACTGTTCGCAAAGGAAACGACAGCATCCAAGGTATTAAAGATCTTGAAGGCAAAACGGTGGCGGTTAACCTAGGTTCAAACTTTGAGCAGTTGCTACGCAACTACGACAAAGACGGCAAGATCAACATCAAAACTTACGATACAGGTATCGAACACGATGTGGCACTTGGTCGTGCAGACGCGTTTGTTATGGACCGTTTATCAGCACTTGAGCTGATCAAAAAAACTGGTCTACCGCTGCAACTTGCTGGCGAACCATTTGAGACGATTCAAAACGCTTGGCCTTTTGTTGACAATGACAACGGCAAAAAGCTTCAGGCTGAAGTGAATAAAGCACTGGCTGAAATGCGTGCTGACGGTACACTAGAGAAAATTTCTCAGAAGTGGTTTGGTGCTGATATCACTAAATAACCACTGTTGAGTATTGCTCGTCCGGTTGAGTCACTCAATCGGATTTGCTCTTAACCCACTGCTTTCCTTCCTTTGCAGTGGGTTTTGCTTTTTGTATAGAAGCTTATTTTTAACTGGGATACGTTATGGGATTCGATTTTAATTACATGCTGAACCTGATGCCGATACTGCTCAAGTATCTGGGCACCACCATGGAAATGGCGACATGGGGTTTAGTATTTTCACTGATTTTGGCCGTCATTTTAGCGAATATCCGTGTATTTCGCGTTCCCGTTCTTGATCAGTTAAGCCAGCTGTACATCAGCTTCTTCCGTGGTACACCACTGTTGGTTCAGCTGTTTCTGCTTTACTACGGCTTACCGCAGATTTTTCCGTTCCTAGTCGGTCTGGATGCATTCAGCGCCGCAGTGATTGGTTTGACTCTGCACTTTGCCGCTTACATGGCGGAGAGTATCCGCGCCGCGATCATTGGTATCGATCGTAGCCAAATGGAAGCCAGCCTGTCAGTGGGTATGACAACGACACAAGCGATGCGCCGAGTGATCTTGCCGCAGGCAACGCGTGTGGCGCTGCCGTCATTGATGAACTACTTCATTGATATGATCAAATCGACCTCACTGGCGTTTACGCTAGGTGTGGCAGAAATCATGGCAAAAGCGCAAATGGAAGCGTCATCGAGCTTCCGCTTTTTCGAAGCCTTCCTTGCCGTCGCGCTGATTTACTGGGGCGTTGTAGTGATACTGACTCGCGTACAAATCTGGGCAGAAGCTAAGTTGAATAAGGCATACGTAAGATGATCAAGTTAGATAACATTCACAAACGCTTTGGTGAGACAGAAGTCCTTAAAGGCATCGATCTCGATATCAAACAGGGCGAGATTATTGTCATTATCGGCTCTAGCGGTACGGGTAAGTCCACCCTGCTACGCACGGTCAATTTTCTAGAAAATGCCGACAAAGGCGTCATCACCATTGATGATGTCAGTGTGGATACTGAAAAGCACACCAAAGCGGAAGTATTAGCTCTGCGTCGTAAGACAGGGTTTGTTTTCCAGAACTATGCCTTGTTTGCCCATATGACCGCCCGTCAGAATATTGCTGAAGGCCTCATCACCGTTCGCGGCTGGAAAAAAGACCAAGCATTGGCACGCGCTCAGCAGATTCTTGACGACATTGGCCTTGGCGATAAAGGAGACAGTTATCCAGCGGCGCTGTCTGGTGGCCAGCAGCAGCGTGTGGGTATCGGACGAGCGATGGCACTGCAACCCGAATTATTGCTGTTTGACGAACCGACCTCAGCACTGGACCCAGAGTGGGTGGGCGAAGTTCTTCAATTAATGAAGGAGTTAGCGACTAAACACCAAACCATGCTGGTGGTCACACACGAAATGCAGTTCGCCCGAGAAGTGGCGGATCGCGTGATCTTTATGGCGGAAGGCAATATCGTTGAGCAAGGCTCTCCACAGGATATCTTTAATAATCCACAGGATCCTCGTTTACAGAGATTCCTTCGCCAAGTAGGAGCTGAGTAAAGATCACCAAAGAAGATCGCTTGATCCTTGAGATTTTGCTCACACTACGTATAATCGCCCGGCCGGAATTTAGCAGTTGCTCAATGATTGACACTTTGTGTGACTGTGATTACAATTCCGCCTCTTTGTTGAGAGGCGTCGGTTTGTCCTCTTTATATATAAAGAAGACCAAATGGCCCACGCCGGGTTAACTAAGAACCTAAAACTACTGATCAGTAAAGGTAATTATCATGAAACGCACTTTTCAACCTTCAGTTCTAAAGCGCAAGCGTACTCACGGTTTCCGTGCACGTATGGCTACTAAGAACGGTCGTGCAACAATCAATGCACGTCGTGCAAAAGGCCGTAAGCGTCTTTCTAAGTAATCTTCGATTATTTTGAAAACGTACGCGTTCGATCGGGAGTTACGTTTGTTAACTCCCGAGCATTATCAAAATGTCTTCCAGCAAGCTCATCGAGCTGGCTCACCACATTTCACCATCATTGCTCGCAATAACAACCTATCTCACCCTCGATTAGGTTTAGCCGTTCCCAAAAAACAGATTAAAACCGCTGTTGGTCGTAATCGTTTTAAACGCCTTGCTCGTGAAAGCTTTCGTAACAATCAACATCAACTTGCTCACAAAGATTTTGTTGTGATTGCCAAGAAAAGCGCCCAAGATCTGAGCAATGAAGAAATGTTCAAACTGTTTGATAAATTATGGCAGCGCCTGTCTCGCCCTTCGCGTGGGTAGCAATCGGATTCGTCCGTCTTTATCAAGGTCTCATTAGTCCGCTTATCGGACCACGCTGTCGTTTTACTCCAACCTGCTCCACATACGCCATAGAAGCACTAAAAGCTCACGGTTTTGTAAAAGGGTGTTGGTTATCAAGCAAACGTCTATTAAAATGCCACCCTTTGAATGAGGGCGGTTTTGATCCCGTTCCACCAGTCCAGAAACAAGACAGAGATAAATAACGATGGATTCTCAACGTAATATCCTGTTAATCGCGCTAGCACTGGTTTCTTTCTTGTTGTTTCAACAATGGCAAGTCGCAAAGAACCCAGCACCACAGCCGGTTGAACAGGCACAATCAAGCAGTACCCTACCTGCCCCTACTCTTGCGGATGATTTAGATCCCGCGCCTGCGCAGCAAGCGTCTGCTAAAACGATTACCGTGACAACTGACGTCTTGACTCTGTCGATTGATACGGTTGGTGGTGATGTTATCACTGCAGACCTGAACCAATACTCTGCAGAACTGGATTCATCAGACCCATTCGTTCTACTGAAGAACGAACCAGGTCACCAATTCATTGCGCAAAGTGGTCTAGTGGGCCCTCAAGGTATCGATCTGAGCAGCTCAAATCGTCCGGCTTACTCAGTGAATGCCGATAGCTTCACTCTGGAAGACGGTCAGGATGAACTTCGCATCCCAATGACATACCAAGCAAATGGCCTTGAGTACACCAAAACATTTATTGTTAAGCGTGGCAGCTACGCGGTTGACGTTGAATACGATGTGGTCAACAACTCAGGTAACAACGCGACATTTGGTATGTACGCTCACCTGCGTCAAAACCTAATGGACGCGGGCGGCAGCATCACTATGCCAACTTACCGTGGCGGTGCGTACTCAACAGAAGAAACGCGTTACAAGAAATACAGCTTTGACGATATGCAGGATCGTAACCTGTCTATCACTCTACCAGACGGTCAGGGTTGGGCAGCAATGATCCAACACTACTTCGCGTCTGCATGGATCCCTCGCAACGAGCCAGGTACTAACCTGTACACTCGCGTGATTGGTAATCTGGGTGACATTGGTGTTCGTATGCCGAACAAAACCATCGCCACGGGTGATTCAGCCAAATTCAACGCGACGCTTTGGGTAGGTCCAAAACTTCAGCAAGAAATGGCTGAAACCGCGCCGAACCTAGACTTGGTTGTGGATTACGGCTGGCTATGGTTTATCGCTAAACCACTGCACACGCTGCTGTCGTTCATTCAAAGCTTCGTGTCTAACTGGGGTCTGGCGATCATCGTGCTGACCTTCATTGTTCGTGGTGCAATGTACCCACTAACCAAGGCACAGTACACCTCAATGGCAAAAATGCGCATGCTACAGCCTAAGCTGCAAGCGATGCGTGAGCGTATTGGCGACGACCGTCAGCGTATGAGCCAAGAAATGATGGAACTGTACAAGAAAGAGAAAGTAAACCCACTGGGTGGCTGTCTACCTCTGCTTCTACAGATGCCTATTTTCATTGCACTATATTGGGCACTGATGGAATCGGTGGAACTGCGTCACTCACCATTCTTTGGTTGGATTACTGACTTGTCAGCGCAAGACCCTTACTACATCTTGCCGCTACTGATGGGTGCATCCATGTTCCTGATCCAGAAGATGAGCCCAACCACAGTGACAGATCCAATGCAGCAGAAGATCATGACATTCATGCCTGTTCTGTTCACTGGTTTCTTCCTGTTCTTCCCATCAGGTCTGGTTCTTTACTGGTTGGTATCGAACATCGTGACTCTGATCCAACAGACGCTGATTTATAAGGCGCTGGAGAAGAAAGGCTTGCACTCAAAATAACGAGTCGGCGTAAATAATCGAGAAAGGCGACCAAAAGGTCGCCTTTTTGTTTTTGGCTGATTACAATTCACCTCATTCACTATTTACCCTCACAGGGTATGCATCGCACAGGCTACCACTATGACTACAGAGACCATTGTCGCTCAAGCGACTGCGCCCGGACGAGGCGGTGTCGGCATTATTCGCGTATCCGGTCCCCTTGCGGCCAAAGTCGCTTCTGAGGTGACAGGCAAAGAATTACGTCCAAGATACGCAGAGTATCTGTCATTTACGGCTCAGGATGGCACTCAGCTCGATCAGGGTATCGCGCTCTACTTCCCTAATCCAAACTCCTTTACCGGCGAAGATGTCCTAGAACTGCAAGGCCATGGCGGCCCAGTCGTAATGGATATGCTGATCAAGCGCATCCTGCAAATTCCAGGGATCCGTACCGCTCGTCCGGGTGAGTTTTCAGAGCGCGCCTTCCTCAATGACAAGCTCGATTTAGCCCAAGCAGAAGCCATTGCGGACTTAATTGATGCCAGCTCAGAACAAGCGGCAAAATCGGCCCTTAAATCGCTTCAAGGCGCGTTTTCAAATCGAATCCAAACCTTGGTAGAGTCTCTGATACACCTGCGTATCTACGTCGAAGCCGCGATTGATTTCCCCGAAGAAGAAATCGATTTTCTTGCTGATGGTAAAGTCTCCGCCGACCTTCAGACGATTATTGATAACCTCACCGCCGTGCGCAAAGAAGCGACACAAGGCGCTATCATGCGCGAAGGGATGAAGGTAGTCATTGCCGGTCGACCAAATGCGGGCAAATCCAGCCTTCTGAACGCTCTGTCGGGTAAAGAGTCTGCCATTGTGACCGACATTGCTGGCACCACCCGAGATGTATTGAGAGAGCACATCCATATTGATGGCATGCCACTGCATATCATCGATACTGCAGGCCTACGCGATGCGTCAGATGAAGTCGAAAAGATAGGTATCGAACGTGCGTGGGAAGAAATCGATCAAGCCGACCGCGTCTTGTTTATGGTCGATGGCACCACCACAGATGCCACTGACCCGAAAGAGATTTGGCCTGACTTCGTCGATCGATTGCCGAGCAATATCGGCATGACAGTGATCCGCAATAAAGTCGATCAAACCGATGAAACACTTGGTATCTGTCATGTTAACGATCCAACGTTGATTCGTCTGTCGGCCAGAACGGGTCAGGGCGTCGAGTCACTGCGTACGCACCTTAAAGAGTGCATGGGCTTTGCGGGTGGGCACGAAGGTGGCTTTATGGCTCGTCGTCGTCACCTAGAAGCGCTGGAAAAAGCGGCTGAACACCTTGATATAGGTCAGCAGCAACTGGAAGGTTACATGGCGGGCGAAATCCTCGCAGAAGAATTGAGAATTGCGCAGCAGCACCTGAATGAAATCACCGGAGAGTTCAGCTCAGATGACTTGCTCGGGCGCATCTTCTCCTCCTTCTGTATTGGCAAATAATCCCCATACACGCGACCTTTGAGTCGCGTGTTTTTTAGGTAAAAGGAAACCCTATGATCCAAATAATTACCGGCAGTACATTAGGTGGTGCTGAATACGTTGGCGATCATCTCAGTGATCTCCTGATTGAAAAAGGCTTTGAGACCTGCATTCACAACCAACCTGAGCTGAGTGAGATCCCGGCTGAAGGCACCTGGCTACTAATCACTTCCACCCATGGTGCTGGTGAATACCCAGATAACATTCAGCCATTTATCCAAGCTCTGCAAGACACCCCACCAAGAATGTCTGGGGTTAAATATGCCGTGATTGCGATTGGCGACTCCAGTTACGATACATTCTGTGCTGCGGGCCAGCATGCTCATGCGCTACTCGCGGACATAGGTGGTACACCGGTTGCAGACTGCCTGACAATCGATGTGCTCAATCATGATGTCCCTGAAGATGCCGCTGAAGCTTGGCTAGCCGATCATATTGATAGCCTATAATCCCCCAACAAGGAAGTGATTGCTCATTGTCACTTCCTCTCTTCTTTCTCAATCTAGTGAAATTTCAATCGTTCTAGCTGTGGATAAAATGCAAACTATCCGGTGATTAACCTATAGTTATCCAAAGAACAACTCTTGATCTATTTTTCGCCTGTGAATAACTAGCCATTTTGATCTCAGGTAATCCTCGATCTGATCAAGGCAAGATCACATCATTTGATCTGTTTAAGATCCATGATCTTGTTGATCATTTTTTACTTATCCACAGAGATCGTCGATCCTTATAATAGATCTAATAAAAGATCATATATAGAGATCCTATATAAGTAAGCTTTGTCAGAGGCTTAGATTAAAAACGCGAAAAGCGATTTTCTATCAATGTGAAAGCAGGTAGAATAGCGCTCTTTTTTATCTGCCCATCTCTCTATTGAATACCAGAGGTCAGTTCATGCTTTATCACGAAAAATTTGACGTCATTGTTGTCGGTGGCGGACACGCAGGAACGGAAGCCGCACTCGCATCAGCTCGCACAGGACAAAAGACGCTGTTACTGACACATAACATCGACACTTTAGGTCAGATGTCATGTAATCCAGCCATTGGTGGCATCGGTAAAGGCCACTTAGTCAAAGAAGTGGATGCGATGGGAGGGTTAATGGCCCAAGCCATCGATCACGCTGGTATTCAATTCAGAACACTGAATGCATCTAAAGGTCCTGCAGTAAGAGCAACTCGTGCTCAAGCTGATCGTGCTCTGTACAAAGCCTATGTTCGTGAAGCATTAGAAAATGCCCCCAACCTGACCTTATTCCAGCAATCTGTCGATGATCTGATTGTTGAGCAGGACAAAGCTGTCGGTGTTGTGACGCAGATGGGCCTGCGTTTTCATGCCAAAGCAGTCGTATTGACGGTTGGGACTTTCCTTGGCGGTAAGATCCATATCGGTATGGAAAGCTCTTCTGGTGGTCGTGCGGGCGATCCTCCTTCCATAGCACTGGCGGATCGTTTACGTGAATTACCATTCCGTGTTGATCGCCTTAAGACAGGAACTCCACCACGAATTGACGCGCGAAGTGTTGATTTCTCCCAGTTGGAAGCCCAACACGGTGATAATCCAACCCCTGTATTCTCCTTTATGGGTCAGAGAACACAACATCCTCGTCAGATCCCGTGTTTTATTACCCATACCAACGATCAAACCCACGAAGTGATCCGCAATAACTTAGATCGTAGCCCGATGTATGCAGGTGTGATCGAGGGGATTGGCCCACGTTACTGCCCATCGATTGAAGACAAAGTGATGCGTTTTGCTGACAAAAACAGCCATCAGATCTTTATCGAGCCTGAAGGACTGAACACGCATGAGCTCTATCCAAATGGCATCTCCACCAGCTTGCCGTTTGATGTTCAAGTTCAGATCGTTCGTTCAATGAAAGGGTTTGAAAATGCCCACATTGTGCGACCAGGCTACGCGATAGAATACGATTTCTTTGATCCACGTGATTTAAAACAGACCTACGAAACCAAATTTATTAATGGTTTGTTCTTTGCTGGCCAGATCAACGGCACCACAGGCTATGAAGAAGCGGCTGCGCAAGGTTTAATGGCGGGTTTGAACGCCAGCCTGTACAGTCAGGACAAAGACGGTTGGAGCCCACGTCGTGATCAGGCTTATGTCGGTGTTTTGATTGATGACCTGTCAACGATGGGCACCAAAGAACCGTATCGCATGTTCACTTCACGCGCCGAGTATCGTTTGTTGCTGCGCGAAGATAACGCGGATCTGCGTCTGACAGAGCAGGCACGTGAACTTGGTTTGATCGATGATCTTCGTTGGGCGCGTTTCAATGAAAAGATCGACAACATGACCAAAGAGCGCCAGCGTCTGAAAGACACTTGGATGAACCCTAAATCACAAGGCATTGATGCGCTCAACCAACTGCTAAAAACACCAATGGTGCGTGAAGCCAGTGGTGAAGATCTGCTGCGTCGCCCTGAGATGACCTATCAGCAGCTGACTGAGCTGGAAGCCTTTGCGCCTGCGCTGGAGGATCATCAGGCTGCTGAGCAAGTAGAAATCCAAGTCAAATACGAAGGTTACATTAAGCGTCAGCAAGACGAGATTGAAAAATCTCTGCGTCATGAGCACACGCACCTGCCACTTGATATGGATTACGCCAACGTGAAAGGCCTGTCAAATGAAGTGGTAGCAAAATTGAATGAATCGAAGCCGGAATCCATTGGTATCGCATCGCGCATCTCTGGAATTACGCCAGCGGCCATCTCCATCTTGCTTGTTCATCTCAAAAAGCAAGGCATGTTGAAAAAAGGTGAGGAAGCATAATGAGCGCATTACGTTCTCAACTGGATGCACTGATCGGACAAACTACGCTTGAGGTGTCAGAACGCCAACGAGATCAACTTGTTGGTTATGTTGAAATGCTCAACAAATGGAACAAAGCTTATAATCTGACCTCAGTACGCGATCCCAGTGACATGCTGGTGAAACACATCCTCGATAGCATAGTGGTCAGCACTCACTTACAAGGCCAACGTTTTATTGACGTGGGTACAGGGCCGGGTCTGCCGGGGATCCCTTTGTCTATCATGAATCCAGACAAAGAATTCTATTTGCTCGACAGCCTTGGTAAGCGCATTCGTTTTATTAAACAAGTGCTGCATGAACTTAAGATCGACAATGTCACGCCGATTCAAAGCCGCGTTGAAGAGTTTCAGCCACAGGACAAATTTGATGGCGTATTAAGCCGAGCGTTTGCCTCTATGGTTGATATGGTGGAGTGGTGTCATCACTTACCTAAAGCCCAAACCGGCTGTTTCATGGCCCTTAAGGGCCAACTGCCTCAGGATGAGATTGACCAGCTTCCGGACTGGTGTTCTGTGACCGACATCAAAGCTTTGCAAGTTCCTGAATTGGAAGGTGAGCGTCATCTAGTAATCTTATCCCGCAAGGAATAAAAGCGAGGTTCACCGTGGGAAAAATCGTAGCAATCGCCAACCAGAAAGGTGGAGTTGGTAAAACAACAACGTGCATCAACTTAGCCGCGTCTATGGCTGCGACCAAGCGCAAAGTATTGGTGATTGATCTCGATCCGCAAGGTAACGCCACTATGGCCAGTGGCGTTGATAAGTATCAGGTCGATGCCACCGCTTATGAGCTGTTGGTTGAAGACGTCGCCTTTGATGATGTCGTGTGTCGCAAGACCTCTGGCAATTATGATTTGATTGCTGCCAACGGCGACGTCACTGCCGCTGAAATTAAACTGATGGAAGTGTTTGCGCGCGAAGTTCGTCTTAAACATGCACTTGCGTCAGTTCGCGATAACTATGATTTCATCTTTATCGATTGTCCTCCATCGCTAAACCTTCTTACAATCAATGCCATGGCCGCAGCAGATTCGGTCTTGGTTCCTATGCAGTGTGAGTATTTCGCACTGGAAGGTCTAACAGCATTAATGGATACCATCAGTAAGCTGGCAGCGGTGGTAAATGAAAATCTTAAAATCGAAGGTCTGCTTCGCACCATGTATGACCCTCGTAACCGCTTATCCAACGAAGTATCCGATCAGTTGAAAAAGCACTTTGGTAACAAGGTGTACCGCACTGTTATTCCGCGCAATGTTCGTCTGGCCGAAGCGCCAAGTCATGGTAAACCTGCCATGTATTACGACAAATACTCCGCAGGCGCAAAAGCGTATCTGGCTCTAGCCGGAGAAATGCTGCGCCGCGATGAAGTCCCTGCATAACCCAACCAAAGGAATTTGTCTCATGTCTAAACGTGGTTTAGGTAAAGGGCTTGATGCTCTGCTTTCAACGAGCTCGCTCGCGCGTGAAAAACAGCAAAGTGCCTTGCACAGCCAAGAGCTTTCTTCTGATGGGGAACTGACGGATTTAAGCATCAATAGCCTTAAGCCGGGTGTTTATCAGCCGCGTAAAGACATGGAGCCTGAAGCGCTTGAAGAGTTAGCGGCTTCGATAGAGTCTCAGGGAATTATCCAGCCGATCGTGGTTCGCCAGGTTGAAAACGACAAGTTTGAAATCATTGCGGGTGAACGCCGCTGGCGTGCGGCACGTAAAGCGGGGCTCAAGCAAGTACCGTGTGTGATCAAAAACGTCGACGATCGCGCTGCGATCGCTATGGCGTTGATCGAGAACATTCAGCGTGAAGATCTTAATGTAATCGAAGAAGCGGTCGCCCTCGATCGTCTTCAGGAAGAATTTTCTCTCACCCACCAGCAAGTGGCTGAGGTGATCGGTAAGTCGCGCGCTACTGTGAGTAACTTGCTGCGACTGAATCAGCTGGAAATGGACGTCAAGTATCTCCTTTCAGAAAAAATGCTCGAAATGGGCCACGCACGTGCGTTGTTGGCATTGGAAGGGGAAGAGCAGGTTGAGGTCGCTGAACTGGTCGCGAAGAAGCGTATGACAGTTCGTCAGACAGAACAGTTAGTGAAAAAGTGTCTCCAGCCGCAATCTGAAGAGAAAAATGAGCTTCAAGACACTGAGGCACAACAAATGTCACAGAAATTGAGTGAAATGCTCAGTGCTAAAGTGGCAATCGTGCGTGCCAAGAACGGGGCGTCGAAAGTCACGATTAGTCTTGATGAGCCTCACAAATTAGAGCAACTGATTGCCAAGCTTGAAGGCTAAATGAGATAATTGATCTCGGTCAATTATGTAAAAAAACGAATTTTTGTGCGAAAGTTGTCGGTTTGTAAACAAAATTGTAACTTTTTGCGGTGTTTTAATTGCATTCAATAGGACTCACCGTATAATTTTCGCCAATTTCCCAGCATGAGGTAGTAACGCTGTGGATTTTACTCGAGGTACGAATACATGGTAGCTGCGTTAGCTAGACCAGGACGAGAGCTTGCAAAGCGATTGTTAATGATCCAGTTTGGCGCGGTTACACTAATGGCGGCAGGAATGGCAGTGGCTGTGAATGCTGAATGGGGGCTTTCAGCACTGATTGGTGGCGGCATTTTTGTTGTCGCGAATGCGGTGTTCGCATTGTTTGCTTTCATGTATGGTGGGGCTCGCGCTGCAAAGCGTATCGCGAACTCTTTCTATGCAGGTGAAGCACTGAAAATCCTTATCACAGTGGCGCTTTTTTCCGTTGCTTACATGTATATACAGGTGGAACTTGTTCCCCTTAAGCTAACCTATTTGCTGGCTCTAGGTATTAATATCTGTGCGCCAGTGCTATTCATTAACAACAAAAAATAGGATGAGTTATGGCTGCGCCAGGTGAAGCGCTAACTGCGTCCGGATACATTTCCCACCACCTTACAAACCTTTCTACTTATAAGTTAGGTCTTGTAGCGGAGGAGGCAAGTTTCTGGAACGTACATATCGATAGCCTGTTTTTTTCTTGGTTTACTGGTTTAATTTTCCTAGGAATCTTTTACAAGGTAGCAAAGAGAACAACAGCGGGTGTACCAGGTAAGCTTCAGTGTGCTGTAGAAATGATCGTTGAATTTGTCGCGGAAAACGTCAAAGACACGTTCCATGGACGCAACCCACTGATCGCGCCTTTAGCACTGACTATCTTTTGTTGGGTATTCTTAATGAACTTGATGGACTTAGTGCCAATCGACTTCTTACCTTACCCAGCAGAGCATTGGCTTGGTATTCCTTACCTAAAGGTTGTACCGTCTGCTGATGTGAATATCACCATGGCTATGGCTCTAGGCGTTTTCGCTCTGATGATTTACTACAGCATCAAAGTGAAAGGTCTAGGTGGATTCGCTAAAGAATTAGCACTACATCCATTCAATCACCCACTGATGATTCCGTTTAACCTACTGATTGAAGTGGTCTCGCTACTGGCGAAACCTCTATCTCTTGGTATGCGTCTATTCGGTAACATGTTCGCGGGTGAGGTTGTATTCATTCTTTGTGCGGCAATGCTACCATGGTACTTGCAATGGATGGGTTCACTACCGTGGGCAATCTTCCATGTCTTGGTTATCACGATTCAAGCCTTCGTGTTTATGATGTTGACAATTGTTTACCTGTCAATGGCACACGAAGACAGTGATCATTAATTTTTTTAAAGCTTTTTATTTGGGCAACTAGCCAACAACTATAAATTGGAGATAGTAATGGAAACTTTACTGAGCTTTTCTGCAATCGCCGTAGGTCTTATCGTCGGTCTTGCTTCTCTTGGTACTGCGATTGGTTTCGCACTTCTAGGTGGTAAATTCCTTGAAGGTGCAGCACGTCAACCAGAAATGGCTCCTATGCTACAAGTTAAGATGTTCATCATCGCGGGTCTACTTGATGCGGTTCCAATGATCGGTATCGTAATCGCACTTCTATTCACATTCGCGAACCCATTCGTTGGTCAACTAGGTTAATCACTTTTAACTTTCGACAAGCTTTGGCTTGTTATTGATTAATACTAAGTCCGAATAGAAGGGGTAGCTGTTGTGAATATAAACGCAACTCTGCTAGGTCAAGCAATCTCGTTTGCACTGTTTGTGTGGTTCTGCATGAAGTATGTATGGCCGCCATTGATGCAAGCGATCGAAGAGCGTCAGAAAAAAATTGCTGACGGTCTACAAGCAGCTGAACGTGCTGCAAAAGACTTGGATCTAGCGCAAGCAAACGCTTCTGAACAGATGAAAGAAGCGAAGCGCACAGCAACAGAGGTCATCGAGCAAGCGAACAAGCGTAAAGCTCAAATTCTAGATGAAGCTCGTGAAGAAGCTCAGGCAGAACGCCAGAAGATTCTTTCACAAGCGGAAGCTGAACTTGAAGCTGAACGCAACCGTGCACGCGATGAGCTGCGCAAACAAGTTGCAACTCTGGCTGTAGCTGGTGCTGAGAAAATCATTGAGCGTTCTATCGATAAAGATGCGCACAAAGATATTCTCGACAACATTACTGCAAAACTTTAAGTCTGGGGGCGCCTATGTCTGATTTGACTACTATCGCACGCCCCTATGCTAAAGCAGCATTCGACTTTGCAGTGGAAAAAGGCGCGTTGGACCAATGGGGTCAGATGCTTTCTTTTGCTGCTGAAGTAGCTAAAAACGAACAGATGCACGAACTCCTAACGGGTTCGGTTTCTGCCGATAAACTGGCAGAAGTATTTGTAGCAGTTTGCGGCGATCAAGTTGATGCTCATGGCCAAAACCTATTGAAGGTAATGGCACAGAATGGCCGATTAGCGGCCCTTCCTGATGTTTGTGAACAGTTCTTTGCTCTGAAAAAAGAGCATGAGAAAGAAGTGGATGTTGAAGTGATTTCAGCGTCAGACCTTTCTGATGAGCAGCTTGCAGGTATCAGCAGCAAACTTGAGCAGCGTCTTGAACGCAAAGTTAAGCTGAATTGCAGTGTAGATGAGGCCCTACTTGGTGGGGTGATTATTCGAGCCGGAGACTTAGTCATCGATGACTCAGCGCGTGGTCGTTTGAACCGCCTGAGCGATGCATTGCAGTCTTAATGGGGATTGGAGCATGCAACTTAATTCCACGGAAATCAGCGATCTAATCAAACAGCGTATCGAATCTTTCGACGTTGTTAGTGAAGCTCGCAATGAAGGTACTATCGTTTCGGTAAGCGATGGTATCATCCGCATTCACGGCCTAGCGGACGTGATGCAAGGTGAAATGATTGAATTACCGGGTGGCCGTTATGCACTGGCACTTAACCTTGAGCGTGACTCGGTTGGTGCAGTTGTAATGGGCCCATATGCTGACCTTAAGGAAGGCATGAAAGTTACAGGTACTGGTCGTATTCTTGAAGTACCAGTTGGTCCAGAACTACTAGGTCGCGTAGTAAACACGCTAGGTGAGCCTATCGATGGTAAAGGTCCAATCGAAGCAAAACTGTCTTCACCTGTAGAAGTTATTGCACCAGGTGTAATCGACCGTCAATCGGTTGATCAGCCTGTTCAAACTGGTTACAAATCTGTTGACTCAATGATCCCAATCGGTCGTGGTCAGCGTGAGCTTGTTATCGGTGACCGTCAGACTGGTAAAACAGCAATGGCGATCGATGCAATCATCAACCAGAAAGACTCTGGTATTTTCTCTATCTACGTAGCAATCGGTCAGAAAGCATCGACTATCGCTAACGTAGTTCGCAAACTAGAAGAGCACGGCGCGCTAGCGAACACTATCGTTGTTGTTGCATCAGCTTCTGAATCTGCAGCGCTACAATACCTAGCGCCATACGCAGGTTGTGCGATGGGTGAATACTTCCGTGATCGCGGCGAAGACGCACTGATTGTTTATGATGACCTATCTAAACAAGCTGTCGCTTACCGTCAGATCTCTCTACTACTAAAACGTCCACCGGGTCGTGAAGCTTTCCCTGGTGATGTTTTCTACCTTCACTCTCGTCTACTAGAGCGTGCTGCTCGTGTAAGCGCAGAATACGTAGAAAAGTTCACTAACGGTGAAGTGAAAGGTAAGACTGGTTCTTTGACTGCTCTTCCTATCATCGAAACTCAAGCTGGTGACGTTTCAGCATTCGTACCGACTAACGTAATCTCGATTACCGATGGTCAGATCTTCCTACAGACTGAGCTATTCAACGCAGGTGTTCGTCCAGCTGTTGACCCAGGTATCTCAGTATCTCGTGTAGGTGGTTCAGCTCAGACGAAAATCATCAAGAAACTATCAGGTGGTATCCGTACAGCACTTGCTGCATACCGTGAACTAGCGGCTTTCGCACAGTTCTCATCTGATCTTGATGAAGCAACGAAGAAACAGCTAGACCATGGTCAGAAAGTAACAGAACTAATGAAGCAGAAGCAGTACGCTCCAATGTCTGTATTTGACCAAGCGCTAACTATCTTCGCGGCAGAGCGTGGTTACCTAGATGATGTAGAACTAAACAAAGTTCTAGATTTCGAGGCGGCTCTACTATCGTATGCTCGCGGTCAATACGCTGAATTAGCGTCTGAGATCGACAAGACGGGTGCTTACAACGATGAAGTTGAAGCTCAGCTTAAGAAACTGACTGACGACTTCAAAGCAACCCAAACTTGGTAATAGGTCGGTGGCAGTCTCTGCCACCAACTAATGGAGAGTAACGATGGCCGGCGCAAAAGAGATACGTAATAAAATCGGTAGTGTGAAAAGCACTCAGAAAATTACGAAAGCGATGGAAATGGTAGCAGCTTCAAAAATGCGTCGTTCTCAAGATGCAATGGAAGCTTCTCGTCCATACGCTGAAACAATGCGTAAAGTGATCGGTCACGTGGCAAACGCAAATCTAGAGTACCGTCATCCGTACCTAGAAGAGCGTGAAGCGAAGCGAGTTGGTTACATCATCGTTTCTACAGACCGCGGCTTGTGTGGTGGTTTGAACATTAACGTGTTCAAGAAAGCTGTTATAGACATGCAAGCTTGGAAAGAGAAAGGTGCTGAAGTTGAACTGGCGGTTGTCGGTTCAAAAGCTACAGCATTTTTCAACAACAGTGGCGCTAAAGTCGCTGCGCAGGTTTCTGGTCTGGGCGATAGCCCAAGCTTAGAAGACCTAATCGGTTCTGTAAGCGTAATGCTGAAGAAATACGATGAAGGTGAACTGGACCGTCTGTATGTAGTGTTCAACAAATTTGTGAACACCATGGTTCAAGAACCAACGATCGATCAATTGCTACCTTTGCCTAAATCAGATAGCGAAGAAATGCAGCGTGAGCACTCATGGGACTACATCTATGAACCTGAGCCACAACCTCTGCTGGATGCACTATTAGTGCGTTACGTAGAGTCTCAGGTATACCAAGGTGTGGTTGAGAACCTTGCTTGTGAGCAAGCGGCTCGTATGATTGCGATGAAAGCTGCAACAGACAACGCCAGCAACCTGATTGAAGACTTAGAACTTGTGTACAACAAAGCCCGTCAGGCTGCGATTACACAAGAACTGTCTGAAATCGTTTCAGGTGCTGCAGCGGTTTAAGCTTAGGTAAAACGAAATAGTTTAGAGGATTAACGATGGCTACAGGTAAGATCGTACAGATCATCGGTGCGGTAGTCGACGTAGAGTTCCCACAGAGCGAAGTACCTAGTGTATATGACGCTCTAAACGTAACGGACTCAAAAGAGCGTCTAGTTCTTGAAGTTCAACAACAGCTAGGCGGTGGCGTAGTTCGTTGTATCGTAATGGGTAGCTCTGATGGTTTACGTCGTGGAGTTGAAGTGGTTAACACTGGCGCTCCAATTTCGGTACCAGTAGGTACTAAGACCCTAGGTCGTATCATGAACGTTCTAGGTGACGCGATTGACGAGTGTGGTGAGATCGGTGCAGAAGAGACTTACTCTATTCACCGTGAAGCACCAAGCTACGAAGAGCAATCAAACGAAACAGCTCTACTAGAAACTGGCGTGAAAGTAATCGACCTAGTTTGTCCATTCGCTAAGGGTGGTAAAATCGGTCTATTCGGTGGTGCAGGTGTAGGTAAGACCGTTAACATGATGGAACTTATCAACAACATCGCACTACAACACTCTGGTCTATCTGTATTTGCAGGTGTTGGTGAGCGTACTCGTGAAGGTAACGATTTCTACTTTGAAATGCAGGAAGCGGGCGTTGTAAACGTTGAGAAACCTGAAGAATCAAAAGTAGCGATGGTTTACGGTCAGATGAACGAGCCACCAGGTAACCGTCTACGTGTTGCACTGACTGGTCTAACAATGGCTGAGCGTTTCCGTGACGAAGGTCGTGACGTTCTACTGTTCGTTGATAACATCTACCGTTACACACTAGCGGGTACAGAAGTATCAGCACTTCTAGGTCGTATGCCATCTGCGGTAGGTTACCAGCCTACTCTAGCAGAGGAAATGGGTGTACTTCAGGAGCGTATCACGTCAACTAAGCAAGGTTCTATCACGTCTGTACAGGCGGTATACGTACCTGCGGATGACTTGACTGACCCGTCTCCTGCAACAACGTTCGCGCACTTGGATGCAACGGTTGTACTTAACCGTAACATCGCTGCGATGGGTCTATACCCAGCGATCGACCCACTAGATTCAACGTCTCGTCAGCTTGACCCACTAGTTGTAGGTCAAGAGCATTACGACATCGCTCGTAACGTTCAGCAGACGCTTCAGCGCTATAAAGAGCTGAAAGACATCATCGCGATCCTAGGTATGGACGAGCTATCTGAAGAAGATAAGCAAGTTGTATCTCGTGCACGTAAGATTGAGCGTTTCCTAACTCAGCCTTACCACGTAGCGGAAGTATTCACTGGTGACCCAGGTATCTACGTACCTCTTAAAGAGACTCTACGTGGCTTCAAAGGTCTACTAGCTGGTGATTACGACGACATTCCAGAGCAAGCGTTCATGTACTGTGGTGCAATTGACGATGCTATCGAGAATGCGAAGAAGCTATAAGGCTAACTAGGAGGCGATATGGCACCAATAACCTTTCACCTAGACGTGGTAAGCGCTGAGAAGAAAATCTTCTCTGGTCGTGTTGAAACGTTTCAGGTGACCGGTAGCGAAGGTGAGCTGGGTATTTTCCACGGCCACACTCCGCTACTGACCGCTATCAAGCCTGGTATGGTGCGTATTGTGAAACAGCACGGCCACGAAGAAATCATTTATGTTTCTGGTGGTATGGTGGAAGTTCAGCCTGGTACAGCGACTGTACTGGCTGATACGGCTATCCGTGGTGAAGAACTAGACGCAGCGAAGGCAGAAGAAGCCAAGCGTCGCGCTGAGGAGAGTATCCAGAATCAGCACGGCGATATGGACTTCGCTCAAGCGGCCAGTGAGCTGGCGAAAGCCATTGCTCAGCTACGTGTTATCGAGCTGACAAAAAAACGCCGTTAATTTAATTGCGGTGTTTTAAAAATGATAAAGGCGGTCAGATGACCGCCTTTTTGCTTAATTTTTAACAGAAATTTTTCCTGATCAATTAACTAATTCCTGATTAATGTCTAGAATACCTCTCAGTTTTACAACAGCATATATAGGTTACTGAATGAAATTTAGCGCGGTGATCCTCGCAGCGGGTAAAGGCACTCGCATGTACTCGAACAAGCCAAAAGTACTGCATACCTTAGCGGGTAAACCCATGGCCAAACACGTGATTGATACGTGTGCCAGTTTAGGCGCGCAGAATATTCATTTGGTTTACGGTCACGGCGGTGATCAGATGCAGGCTGAGTTAGCAGAGGAGTCCGTTAGCTGGGTACTGCAAGCCGAGCAGTTAGGGACAGGGCACGCAGTGGATCAGGCGTCAGCAAATTTTGAAGATGACGAGAAGATCCTTGTTCTTTATGGTGATGTACCGCTGATCTCAGAAGAGACGATCGAAAACTTATTGGATGCGCAACCAACAGGCGGCATCGCGTTGCTGACGGTGGTACTGGATAACCCAATGGGTTACGGACGCATTGTACGTAAGAATGGCCCTGTGGTCGCGATAGTCGAGCAGAAAGATGCGACTGAAGAGCAGAAGCTGATTAAAGAGATCAATACTGGTGTGATGGTTGCGACAGGCGGTGATCTTAAACGCTGGTTAGCGGGGCTTAATAACGATAATGCTCAGGGCGAATATTACCTAACAGACGTGATTGCCGCGGCTCATGATGAAGGCCGTGCAGTGGAAGCTGTGCATCCGGTGAATCCAATCGAAGTCGAAGGGGTCAATGACCGCGCACAACTGGCTCGCCTTGAACGTGCATTCCAGTCTATGCAAGCGCAAAAATTGTTAGAGCAGGGCGTGATGTTACGCGATCCGGCACGTTTTGATCTGCGCGGTGAATTGCAGTGTGGTATGGATTGCGAAATTGACACTAACGTCATCATTGAAGGCAAAGTGACCTTAGGCGACAACGTGATCATTGGCACTGGAAGTGTACTGAAAGATTGTGAAATCGATGACAATAGTGTCATTCGCCCTTACAGTGTGATTGAAGGCGCGACGGTTGGTGAAGAGTGTACAGTTGGTCCGTTCACACGTTTACGCCCAGGTGCAGAGATGCGTAATGACTCTCATGTGGGTAACTTTGTTGAAGTGAAGAATGCACGCATTGGCGAGGGTTCTAAAGCAAATCACCTGACCTATTTGGGTGATGCGGAAATTGGTCAACGCACAAATATTGGTGCAGGCACGATCACTTGTAACTATGATGGCGCAAATAAATTTAAGACCATCATCGGTAACGATGTGTTTATTGGCTCTGACAGTCAGCTGGTGGCTCCTGTTACTATCGCGGATGGTTCAACCGTCGGCGCTGGCACGACATTAACTAAAGACGTTGCAGAAGGAGAGTTAGTGATTACTCGCGCGAAAGAGCGCAAAATCACAGGCTGGCAGCGCCCAGTGAAACAGAAGTAAACCTCAATTACTAAAAAACGCCGCTGATTGCGGCGTTTTTTATAGCTAGTTACTTGGAATAGCAATACGTCGCTCTAGCCATCTTACGGCCTGCGATACCAACAGAATTAAAATCAGATACTCCAGTACCAGAAAGGTATAAATCTCAAGGGGTAAATACTCATTGACCACCAGCTCATTTGCCCGCCGCGTTAAATCACTCAGTCCAATCACGCTGACCAACGAGCTCATTTTCAAGATGTAGACGAACTGGTTACCTAGTGGTGGCAGGATTTGTCTAAATGCTTGTGGAAGTATGACCAAGCGCATTTTTTGCCAGTAATTCAGTCCGAGTGACTCTGCAGCCTCGTGCTGTCCCTTGGCAATGGATTGGATCCCACCGCGAAAAACTTCCGCCATGAAAGCACTTTCTGCAACTGTCAGGGCGATGACACCTGCCCAAAAATGATCGAGTGAGATATCCAGCAGTGTTGGTAGGCCGTAATAGACCCACAACAGCAGGACAAGCACAGGAATTGAGCGGATGATCTCAACATAAACTCTATTAAGGCCATTGAGCCATCTTGAATTTGATAATGAAGGTAGGGCGACCAATAAACCTATCAGCATTGCCAAAGCCATGCTCAGAAGAGAAATCGTGATGGTGTCGTAGAATCCGGCACTCAGAAACTTCAGGTTTGTCTGGCCTTGCTCTGTTGAAGGATCGAGTACATACCAGCCCCATTGATAGTCACTACAGCCGGTGAGAAGGAGAATGGTTGCCAGCCAGAAATAACGATAGGTCACATTACATCCTGTATTGTCTAAAAAAACTGCTTTGTTGCTGCTATGTTAGCAGTGAACTATCACAGAGCGTAATAACTTTAAGGAAGATTAAATGAACAAGTTCATCCTAGCACTCGGACTGTGTATTTTATCAATCGGTCAGGCGGCTGCCGAGACAAGCCGACTCCATGAGATTCTAGATAACGGGGTGCTACGAGTAGGGACGACCGGGGACTGGAATCCGATGACAATGAAAGATCCGGCTACCAATAGCTACCGAGGCTTTGATATTGATGTAACTACTGAGCTGGCCAAAGATTTAGGCGTCAAAGTTGAATATGTTGCAACGGACTGGAAAACGTTGGTGAATGGCATTACCGCCAATAAGTACGATATTACGGGAAGTGCCTCTCTGAATATGTCTCGCGCTAAGGTAGCGGGCTACAGCCAACCTTATTTCTACTTGGCTTTCGTTCCTGTCGTACAGAAAAAAGATCTGCAAAAATTCTCAGGCTGGAGTGATTTTGACAAGGCAGAGGTGAAGGTTGCGGCGACATTGGGTACGGTGCAAGAAAAGATGGTCAAAGAATTCTTTCCTTCGGCAAAACACATTGTGATTGAAGCGCCAGCAAGAGATTTCCAAGAGTTACTAGCTCGCCGTGCAGATGTGTCCGTGACATCGAACGTCGAAGCGGCGACGTTAGTTGAGAAGTTTAAACAACTCGCTATTGTACCTGTAAAAGAGCCACGCAAACCTACCCCGATTGCGATGCTGCTACCTCAGGACGACCAAGTATGGATCAACTACATTAATCACTGGGTTGAACTGAAAAAGACCCAAGGCTTTTTCAAACAAACTGCTGAGAAGTGGGGATTGAAGAGCAAGTAATTGCTTTGTAGAAAAAAGAGCCGCACAACGCGGCTCTTTTTAATTGGTTACTCGTCACTGACGACACGAGAATTATCAGGGGCGGTAAACTGTTCTGACAATTGACGGTTAGAAACAATGTAGCCAAGCCATAGACCGCTCATACAAATAATGATTGCGATACCTGTGACTACTTGAGCTTGGCTCGCCATTGCCGCGACTAACGCACTGGCGAGACTGCTGACGCAGATCTGCAAGCTATTTTGCAGCCCTGCTGCAGTGGCAGGGCTCTGCTTAGCGCTCGCCAATGCACGGTTGACGACAATCGGGTAAAGCGCGCCGTTAGCGACGGCAATTAAGCAGAAGGGCGCAAGAATCGGCCAGATAGACGTTAGCTGCCATTGTGAGGCGATAAACACTAGCAGTGAAGCGACACTGAATAAACCAATCAACTGGCGCAGTACTTTTTCGTCACCGAATTTGGCTACTCCTTTTTTACCCAGGTAACCACCAGCCATAAAGGCGATGGTCTGAGGAATAAAACTTAGACCGATATCTTTGGCTTCGTAACCAAGCTGAGCCATGATTTCAGGCATACCGGTCAGATACGCGAAGAATGCAGCTGATGCGGTTGCAAACATCATGACGTTGCCCAAATAAGTCTTTGAGCCTACTAGCGCTTTGATGTCTGAACTCATGCTAGTCTGTTTAGCTGGCTCCTTTTCATTGCTTTGTGCCATCGTCGTGGCTACCAACAATAAACCCATTAGCGTCAGGGCTACAAAAATACTGTGCCAGCCGAAATTATCTGCCAGAACAACACCCAACTGCGGTGCTAAAGCGGGAGATAGTGCCACTAGCGGCATAATAGTGGCGAAGATTTGTTGGCTGCTGCTGGAGTAACGTTTGATGACCATCGCTTGCCAGATCACTGCAGGTGCGCAGACGCCGATGGCTTGAATGAAGCGAAGTGTCAGTAATTGCCAGACTTGATCGCTGAAAGCAAGACCAAAAGAGGCTACGGTAAACAAACCTAAACCGGCGGCTAGCGTATTTCGATGGCCAAATTTGTCCGATGCCAGTCCCCATAAAAGCTGGCCAATCGCCATACCGACCAGAAATACAGTTAATGAGAGTGCAATTTGTTCTGGACCAGTAGTAAAGTCACCTTCCATTGCTTTGAAGGCGGGTAAGTACATATCTGTAGCAATAAAACCTAGCATTGATAACGAGGCTAAATAGAAAAGTTGTAATTTAGAGATTTTCATCATCTTTCCATTCAAAAAAATTCACTGATTGTTGTAAGTTGTAACCAACCTTTTTATTAACTTTGCTATTCTATTTTTCGTGATAGTGAAATTGAAACGCTAAAATTTGCAGTTATTCATCAAAAAATTTGAAAGGTGGTTATGAGTGTATTTTCTCAAGCTTCATTAGAGCTGGTGGATACGGTGGCTCGCCTAGGCAGTTTTACAGCGGCAGCGGAGGTCTTGCACAAAGTACCATCTGCCATCAGCTACAGTATTCGCCAAATGGAGCAGGAATTGGATGTGGTGCTGTTTCGTCGTTTACCCAGAAAGGTGGAGCTGACGCCTGCGGGTGAAGTATTTCTTGAACAGGCTAGGGCAATGCTCCGACAGATGGAAGAAGTGAAGGCGCAAACCAAGCGTGCGGCGCATGGCTGGCAAAAAACACTCAAACTGACGTTAGATAATGTCGTTAAACTGGATCGCCTCAAGCCGTTGATTGAAGATTTTTATCAAACCTTTCCTTACGCTGAGCTGCAGATCAATATGGAAGTGTTCAACGGTTCTTGGGAAGCAATCTCTCAGGGCAGAGCTGATATTGTCATTGGTGCGACGTCGGCGATTCCCGTTGGTGGAGATTTTGAAGTTCGGGATATGGGAATCTTAGATTGGGCATTTGTCGCTTCACCTAGCCATGCTTGTGTACGCCAGCAAAATCTGACTGAGGAGTTTGTCAGTCAGTTTCCAGCGATATGCCTTGATGATACCTCCAATGTACTGCCTAAACGTCACACTGGTCATTATCCTCACCAACGTCGTTTACTGCTGCCTAACTGGTACAGTGCCATCGAGTGCTTAAAAAATGGGGTCGGCGTGGGCTATATGCCACGTCATATCGCGATGCCACTGATCCATGAAGGTCAGTTGGTTGAGAAGTTATTGCCAGATGACAAGCCAATCAGTCGCTGTTGCCTAGTTTGGCGCAAAGATGACAATCACAAATTGATTCAGTGGATGGTGGATTATCTAGGTAGTGGAGATAAGCTACATAGCGACTGGCTTCGTTATGCATCAAATTGAACCAGATTCAAATTGTTAATGTTAGCAGATTGTTATTTACAAGCGGCTTGATACTATCCAATACATAATTCTGTAAATTGTTGAGGTACTGCAGTTTGAGGATAGTTGACAAAAAATGGCAGGTGCTGCCTATTTTGACCTTGTCGGTTTCTATGCTGGTTGGGTTGTATGGTTTTTACATCACGTTGGAACGTCTAGTCATAGAGCGCGAACGCTCTCACCTCATTTCGCTGATGTCGGATGTCATTTATGTCATTCGTGAAGACAGTGCTAAGTTTACTCCTAAGTTAGATGTCGATGACTACATTGGCGACCTGACTCAAGCGAATACGCAAATGCGCATTCAGGTGATAGATCCTACCGGTGTTGTAGTAGCCGATACTGACTTATCCGATCACGCGTTAGCGCGAGTAGAGAATCATGCTAACCGTCCTGACTTCCAGCAAGCGCTGGAAACAGGCGAAGGCAGTGATGTTCGCTTCAGTACCGTTACATCAACGGATCGCATCTACTACTCGAAAAAAGAAAGCATCAATGGCAATGACTTTGTGATTGTTTTGTCTTCTCCTATGTACCACTTAAAGCAGATGACTTTTGAACTGATGACCATTCTGACGATTATGGTCATACTAAGTATTGGCTTTTTGGTGGGCACCTCCTATCTCAGCAATCGACGAATCAACCTACGGGTTGAAGAAGAACAAACCAAGCAAGATGAGCGAATTCGCCAGCGTACCAATGAGATTGAACTGATGCATAGGCTCGCCAATATGCTTGCCGCCTGCAACAACATGGTTGAAGCGCAGAAAATAGTCTCCGACGTCCTACCGAGAATTCTTGGCAATGTGAATGGTAGCGTGTCGCTGATGCGTGCGTCGCGTAATCAGCTTGTGACTCAGCTTGACTGGGGGGAAGAGTGGCCAGGCAGCCGCAGCTTTGCTCCTGATGAGTGCTGGTCATTGCGCAAAGGTCGGGTGTATCAATCTAATGATGAATTCCACACGTTATCTTGTGAACATATGGAAAACGTGGGAGACAATCAAACCCTGTGTATCCCACTTACGGCACACGGAAATACCATAGGTATCATGCATCTCTATTTTGGTTCGAGTGAGATTGAGATCGATGAGATTACTGAGCAGCTGGCATTCAGCGTGGCTGAACATTTAGGCTTAGCATTAGCGAATTTGAGTCTCCAAGAGAAATTGCGCTCTCAGGCACTGAGCGATCCATTAACGGGTCTGTTTAATCGTCGATTCTTCGAGCAAAAGCTGACTGAGCATGCGATGAATTCGGCAACGTCAGAGCAGCCGCTATCATTGTTGATGCTTGATTTAGACCACTTTAAACGCTTTAACGATAACTTTGGTCATGATGCTGGAGACTTTGTTCTCAAAGAAATCAGCGCCTTGCTGAAGCGTAGTGTCGGGGATGATGAAATTGCCTGCCGTTTAGGCGGTGAAGAGCTGGCGGTGTTGTTACCGCAATCGAATATGAAGCAGGCGACTGAGTTTGCCAATACTCTTTGTGAAGCAGTGCGCTCACTGCACCTGGAACATAAAGGCTTATCTTTGGGTCAGCTTGGTGTGTCGATTGGTGTCTCAACATATCCCAAACCGTCCTCGGATATGGAGTCTCTAGTCAAGATGGCTGATCAGGCTCTGTATATGGCAAAAGATTTAGGTCGAAGCCGAGTCGTAAACTATGACGAATACCGGACACATAAGAAGCCCGGCCTAGAAGTGGTAGAGCTGGAAGAAAACCCAGCTTAGAATTTAGGTAAATAAATTCAGGTAAATAAAAAGGCCAGCATTTGCTGGCCTTTGTTATGTTAAGCAACGCGCCTATGGGCGTTCAAATACAGTCGCAATGCCCTGACCCAGACCGATACACATGGTCGCTAAACCATACTTGGCGTCTTTTGACTCCATCAAGTTGATCAGTGTGGTTGAGATGCGTGAACCAGAACAACCTAATGGGTGACCTAGTGCAATGGCACCGCCATTGAGGTTAACCTTCTCATCCATCACATCTAGCAGACCTAGATCTTTCGCACATGGTAGCGATTGTGCTGCAAAAGCTTCGTTAAGCTCAACCACATCCATATCTTCAATTGACAGGCCTGCGCGTTTTAGAGCTTTTTGCGTTGCAGGTACTGGGCCATAGCCCATGATAGAAGGATCGCAGCCCGCAATCGCCATCCCTTTGATACGAGCTCGAATTGTAAGTCCGAGTTCATTGGCTTTGTCTTCGCTCATGATCAGCATTGCAGACGCACCATCTGAAAGTGCGGATGACGTACCTGCTGTGACTGTACCATTCGCAGGGTCAAATACAGGACGAAGCTGAGAAAGCCCTTCTACCGATGTTTCTGGACGAATCACCTCATCGTGGTCTAGCGTGAACAAGGTTCCGTCTGCAGCGTGACCTTCTGTTGGCAAGATTTCGCTTTTAAAACGACCCTCAACCGTAGCAGCGTGAGCGCGAGCATGAGAGCGTGCCGCGAATTCGTCTTGCTGCTCACGACTAATGCTGTGCAGCTTACCTAGCATCTCGGCTGTCAGACCCATCATGCCGGCTGCTTTCGCGACGTTTTTAGACATACCAGGATGGAAGTCGACACCGTGATTCATCGGTACGTGGCCCATGTGCTCAACACCGCCAATCAGGCAGATTTCTGCATCACCTGTCATGATAGCGCGAGTCCCGTCATGCAATGCTTGCATGGAAGAACCACATAGGCGGTTGACGGTCACTGCACCAATCTCAATCGGTAGTCCCGCTAGCAAGGCGGCATTGCGGGCGACGTTGAAGCCTTGTTCTAGTGTCTGCTGAACACAGCCCCAGTAGATGTCTTCAATTTCGCTCGGATTAACCTGAGGATTACGAGCCAGAATGCCTTTCATCAAATGGGCTGATAAATCTTCAGCTCGTGTGTGTCGGAAAGCGCCACCTTTAGAGCGCCCCATTGGTGTACGCAGACAATCTACGACAACGACGTTTCTTGTTTGTAAAGCCATGTGGGAATCTCCTTAGATAGAACCGTGTTGCTGAGTGCCATAGAAGGTTTCGCCTTTGGCAGCCATATCAATCAGCATTTGTGGAACCTGATACATAGCACCAAGATCTTGGTGCTGCTCTGCCATCGCAACAAATTCAGCGATGCCCACACTATCTAGGTAGCGGAACACACCGCCACGGAATGGAGGGAAGCCCAGACCGTATACCAATGCCATGTCAGCTTCCTGTGGAGAAGCAATAATGCCTTCCTGCAAACACAGCACGACTTCGTTGATCATTGGAATCATCATGCGTTGAA
This sequence comes from Vibrio sp. RE88, assembly GCF_013113835.1. Classification (GTDB taxonomy): domain Bacteria; phylum Pseudomonadota; class Gammaproteobacteria; order Enterobacterales; family Vibrionaceae; genus Vibrio. The sequence goes on from NZ_VTYQ01000016.1 coordinate 74,487, forward strand.
TGATGGTCTGATCGTCGAATTCTTGAGCTTGACTGCATACCTCAGACAAAATCGGTAAAATCTCGTCACTAAAGGCCTTTTTCGGTTTACCACGTTTGTCTACGCTGTAGCTGTAGAAACCGCTGCCATTCTTCTGGCCGTATTTGTTGGCGTCGAACAGAGCATCAATCGCATCGCGAGATGACTTACCCATACGCTCAGGGAAACCTTGCGCCATGACTTCCTGTGCGTGGTGTGCGGTATCAATACCGACCACATCCAGTAAGTAAGCAGGGCCCATTGGCCAGCCAAACTGGCGCTCCATGATTTTGTCGACTTTAGTAAAGTCCGCGCCATCACGAAGTAGCATGCTGAAACCGCCAAAGTACGGGAAGAGTACGCGGTTAACGAAGAAGCCTGGGCAGTCATTGACCACGATTGGCGATTTACCCATCTTAGCGGCGTAAGCAACAACGCGATTGATGGTTTCATCAGAGGTGTGCTCACCTCGGATGATCTCAACGAGAGGCATACGATGCACAGGATTGAAGAAGTGCATACCACAGAAATTTTCTGGGCGCTGCAGTGACTTGGCCAGCAAGTTAATTGGGATCGTTGAAGTATTGGAAGTGATAACAGTATCTTCGCTGACCTGTTGTTCTACTTCACTCAATACTGCGGCTTTTACTTTCGGGTTTTCTACTACTGCTTCAACAATCACATCCGAATTTTCAATCCCCGCGTAATGCAGGCTAGGAGTAATTGATGCCAGAATACCTGCCATCTTAAATCCATCGATACGGCCGCGTGACAAGCGCTTATTAAGCAGCTTGGATGCCTCTGTCATACCGAGGTCTAAAGATGCCTGAGCGATGTCTTTCATCATAACCGGCACGCCTTTCAGGGCTGACTGGTAAGCAATACCGCCACCCATAATGCCCGCGCCGAGCACGGCTGCGCGTGCAGTCTGTTTGTTGGCGTGTTTTGCCGCTTTCTTGGCAATACCCTTGATGTACTGGTCGTTAAGGAAAAGGCCAACCAATGCTTTCGCTTCTTCGGACTTAGCCAGTTTGATGAAGTACTTACGCTCAATATCTAGGGCTTCGTTACGTGCAAAACGTGAACCTTCTTCAATGGCGATGACCGCTTTCATTGGTGCAGGGTAGTGTGGGCCTGCTTTTTGTGCCACTAGGCCTTTCGCCATCGTGAAGCTCATCATCGCTTCTAACTTACTCAGGGTAAGTGCAGAGGTTTTTTGTTTACGGCGCTGCTGCCAATCAAGCTTCTCATTAATCGCTTGTGTAAGTGTTGCTAGCGCGGATTCATACAGTGATTCACTGTCGACAACAGCGTCTAGTAGACCAATTTTTAGTGCTTCGTCTGCGCGGCAAGCTTTACCTTGTGTGATGATTTCCATTGCACTGTCAGCACCAATGACGCGAGGTAGGCGTACACAGCCGCCAAAGCCAGGCATGATACCGAGTTTAGTTTCTGGTAGGCCAATGCTGGTGGTTTTGTCACCAATGCGCATGTCAGTAGCAAGTACACACTCACATCCGCCGCCAAGAGTATGACCTTTCAGCACAGAAATGGTTGGTACAGGCAAATCTTCAAGCTTATTGAAGATGCTGTTAGCAAATTGCAGCCACTTATCGAGTTCGGCTTCTTCTTTGGCAAATAGACCTAAGAATTCGGTGATGTCTGCGCCGACAATGAAAGCACCTTTATCTGAAGTCAGTAATAGACCTTTTAGACCCTGATGTGCATTCAGTGCATCGAGAGCTTTATCGAGTGATTCCAGTGTGGCTAGATCGAGCTTGTTGACAGAATTTGGTGAGCAGAAACTTAGCTCAGCGATACCGTCGTGTAATTCCTTTACCTGTAGGGTTTCGGCTTGGTAAATCATTATCTATCTCCATGACATACAATCTTGGGATTGCGCGTATACCGGCCTCAAGCACACGGCTTGTGGGCCAGCATATAGAAATGTCGCTTTATTTTTATTCTGGTTAGACCAGTTATTTTAGTGTGGACTCAGCCAGAATTAAATTCAATACATTTTTTAAACAAGTGTTTAACATTGTGCGCTGTGGCCGATCTTTTAAGGGCTCTTATTAGGCGAGCATGATAAACTGACATGATAGTAAAAAGTGACCCTATAATATGAACGACCAGCCTTATCTTATCCCTGCTCAACTTGCTCTATTTGAAGAAGAAATTAAGAAAAGTGTATTTATTACTCAGCTAGCGCATACCCCTTCGATAGAGGCCGCCAAGGCGTTTGTCGAGCAGGTAAAAGCTCAGCATTCAGATGCGAGGCATAACTGCTGGGGATTCGTAGCAGGCCGACCGGAAGACTCTATGAAATGGGGATTCAGTGACGATGGTGAACCTTCAGGGACGGCAGGCAAACCCATCTTAGCTCAACTGTCTGGGTCTGGAGTGGGTGAGATTACTGCAGTGGTGACCCGATACTCTGGGGGAATCAAACTTGGTACGGGTGGTTTAGTAAAAGCGTATGGCGGCGGTGTCCAACAGGCGCTCAAGTCGCTTCAAACAATTGAGAAAAAAATAACCACAAAGCTATTACTGGAGTTAGACTATGGCTTTATTGCTATTGTTCAGGCCTTACTGCCGCAATTTAGCGCGCAAGAAGTGGAGACTGACTATAGTGAACAAGTAAAGATGGTCGTGGAAATTGAGCTTCGCTATGTGAGTGACTTTACCCAAACCATAATCAATAAAAGTGGTGCCAAAGCCTTGGTGACCCCTTTAGACGGAAAATAAAGATAATCAGGAAGTCGGAAGCTCAGCTTCAGTAATCATCAATTCATGCAGTTTCGTTCAATTATTCGGATTGTCGGGCTATTGCTCGCCCTTTTTAGTGTCTCAATGCTAGCCCCAGCGCTGGTCGCGTTAATTTATCGTGACGGTGCGGGTGTGCCATTTGTCACGACTTTCTTTGTCCTGTTTATCTGTGGTGCCATTTGCTGGTGGCCCAATCGTCGCCACAAGCATGAACTTAAAGCACGCGATGGTTTCCTGATCGTAGTTCTGTTCTGGACGGTAATTGGCAGCGCCGGTTCGATCCCGTTTTTACTCTCTGATAACCCGAATGTGTCGGTGACCGATGCTTTTTTTGAATCGTTCTCTGCTCTGACGACTACGGGGGCTACCGTCATTGTTGGCCTCGATGAGTTGCCTAAAGCCTTGCTCTTCTATCGGCAGTTTCTACAATGGTTTGGTGGGATGGGGATCATCGTACTTGCTGTGGCAATCCTGCCTGTATTAGGTATCGGTGGCATGCAGCTTTACCGCGCGGAGATTCCTGGGCCAGTTAAAGACAGTAAAATGACACCGCGAATTGCTGAAACGGCGAAAGCGCTGTGGTACATCTATCTGAGTTTAACGATCGCGTGTGCCTTGGCATTCTGGTTAGCGGGCATGACGCCGTTTGACGCCATTGGTCATAGCTTTTCGACCATCGCGATTGGCGGCTTCTCAACTCATGATGCTAGCATGGGCTACTTTGATAGCTACGCGATTAACATGATTACCGTGGTGTTCTTGCTCATCTCGGCCTGTAACTATTCTTTGCACTTTGCTGCGTTTGCATCCGGTGGGGTTCATCCTAAATACTATTGGAAAGACCCTGAATTTCGCGCCTTTATCTTTATACAAGCACTACTCTTTATCGTGTGCTTCCTTATCTTGCTGAATCACCATTCCTACGATTCCGTTTATGATGCGTTCGATCAGGCGCTGTTCCAGACAGTGTCTATCTCAACCACAGCCGGTTTTACAACAACTGGCTTTTCAGAATGGCCTCTATTTCTACCTGTATTGTTATTGTTTTCTTCCTTTATTGGTGGTTGTGCTGGTTCAACGGGTGGCGGTATGAAAGTCATACGTATCTTGTTGCTCACCCTGCAAGGGGCGCGTGAGTTAAAGCGTTTGGTGCACCCGAGAGCCGTCTATACCATCAAAGTTGGCGGTACTGCCCTGTCTCAACGTGTGGTCGATGCGGTATGGGGGTTCTTCTCCGCCTACGCGCTGGTTTTTGTAGTATGTATGCTGGGTCTGATTGCAACAGGGATGGATGAGCTCAGCGCTTTCTCTGCTGTGGCAGCAACACTCAACAACCTCGGCCCAGGTCTAGGAGAGGTAGCGTTGCATTTCGGCGACGTGAACGACAAGGCCAAATGGGTACTGATTGTCTCTATGCTATTTGGGCGCCTTGAGATCTTCACCTTATTGATTCTACTAACTCCGACTTTTTGGCGCAGCTAAGGAGCTTTCGTGACTAAAGCACTATTTCTCTATTCTTCTCGCGAAGGACAGACAAAAAAGATTCTTCGATATATTGAGCAAGAGCTTTCACATCTGACTGTGGAAACACTCGATTTGCATAGCGCAGAGCACATCGACTTCGAGCAATACGATAAAGTGTTGATCGGTGCTTCAATACGGTACGGGCACTTAAACAAGCGTTTATATCAATTTATTGAGCGACACAAAGAGAAACTGCAGTCCGGTAAGGTCGGTTTTTTCTGCGTGAATTTAACCGCCAGAAAAGAAGACCAAGGTAAAGATACGCCGGAAGGCAGTGCTTACATTCGCAAGTTCTTAGTCAAATCTCCTTGGAAGCCGGAACTGATTGGTGTGTTTGCTGGTGCGCTTTATTACCCTCGCTATAACTGGTTCGATAAAATCATGATTAAATTCATCATGAGTATGACTGGCGGCGAGACCGACACCAGTAAAGAAGTCGAATATACCAACTGGAAAAAAGTCGCCTTATTTGCCCAAAAGTTTAGCAATTTGTGAAAATAAGGTTGGAATTCGGCCGTTTGGGCTTAAAGATTAACCGAAAGGCAAAAAAACGTAAAAAAATGCATAAAAGGGGTTGCCAAGATTATTTCGATCTCTATAATGCCTCCTCGCTGACACGGGAACGCTTCGAAGCTTATGTTTCGAAACAATAAAACTCAGTTAGCAAGGTCAATTAGCCAAGCGGAAACGCTTGAAAATAAGTTTGAAAAAAGTGGTTGACACTAAACTTTATCTCGCTAAAATGGCCGTCCGTTTTGAGCAAGGCTTAAAACGAAAGCTCTTTAACAATATAAACCTATCAATCTGTGTGGGCACTCGTTGATGATAATCCAATTAGAAGCTTCGGCTTCAAATTAGGTTTCAATGAAACGAAGTGACCATTGAATCTTCGGATTCAGCACAGTCAATTCAAACATTACTTTATGTAATGTTCAGTATTCATTGAGCCGAC
>NZ_VTYQ01000017.1 GCF_013113835.1 Vibrio sp. RE88
GTACCGTCTGGGCTAGAGCCGCCAGACAGATCATTTTCTTGCAGAATGAGTGCTTCTGCTGAGGCAATGTTCGGGCTGTCGTCGCCAATGGTCACTGGCAGCGTGATGCTGTCGGTATCACCATCAGTGTCGGTTGCCACTACCGTAAAGTTAATCAGTTCACTGTCGCTGTTGGCGTCATGGTCAATCGGCGCTTTCAGCTCAAAGGTGTAGCTGCCATCTGGGCGTAGCGTTAGTACAAACACTTCGCCATCGGCACTGGAAGCGGTGTACGTCGCCACACCATTGGCATCGACAGATTCAGACAGCGTCACCGCTTTTCCTTGCGAGGTCATGCCATCAATCGGGTTGGTGGTCAGGTCAAGCTCGTAACTCACCACCTTATCCGCCCCTTGAGTGGTGGTGAAGTCGCCGTCTTTACTCAGCAAGGTACCGTCTGGGCTAGAGCCGCCAGCAAGGTCATTTTCTTCAAAGCTCAATGCTTCAGCATTTGTAATCGTTGGAGCGTCATCGACGATGGTGACGGAGATATCTAGAGTCGAGGTATCGCCATCATTATCTTTAGCAATAATCGAGAAATTCAACTTTTGATCATCCGCGTTCGCAGCATGATCAATCGGCGCTTTCAATTCAAATGAGTAGCTGCCGTCTCCTTTTATCGTCAGGACAAACACGTCCTGAGCAGACGTTGAAGCGGTATAGGTATAAGTATTGGTTGCGCTGTCATAAGTCTCACTGAGTGATACTGCCAAGCCGTTCGACTCTAGACCCGCGACTGGATTAGAATTTGTATCCAGTCGATATTCAACTACCGTATCTGCACCCTCAGTTACAGTAAACTGACCGTTTGCCGTCAAAGAAGCAGCGTCTGGAGAGGAACCTGAAGCAAGGTCGTCTTCGTCAAGAGACAAAGCGTCAGCACCGCTAATCGTCGGTGCATCGTCTTTCACTTGGATGAGAATTTTGCCCGCTTCCGGTGAACCCGAACCACCCGCTAATTCAGAGCGGTCGCCATCCGCATCAACCGCATAGACTGGAAGTTCAATCGTCAGTGACTCGTCATTCGCACCTAGATGATCAAGCTGTTCAAACAACGTGAATTCATAATCACCTTGCGCAGGTGAATCCACCTTAATTTCAAATACAGTGACACGACTTCCGTTAAGCTCAATCACACCTTCGTAGGTACGCACACCATTCTCGTTAGTCGTAAGTTCAAGAGTGACCTGCTGTCCCTGCGAAGTGAGTGAGCCATCGGTGTTAAATTCGCTTGGCTCCAGCTCGAAGTGATCGATAATATCGCTGCCTGTGGTGGCTGTTATTGAGCCACTACCCGAAACCACAGCAGTGCCCACTTGCGAGCCACCAGCGACGCCTGCCTCATCAAGACTCAACCCTTCAATGTTGGTAATCACAGGGTTGTTGCCGTCAGTGATCTCAATATTGATGTTGTTGGTTACGGTATCTTGGTCGTAATCCACAATAGTCGTAGGCAGCGTAAGAGAGATCGTATCAGAGCTGTTGTGTTCCAAAGGCTTAAACTGCTGAAACTGGTACTGCCCTTGCGTATCAACGCTGACCGTTAGTACGGTGTCGCCGGAACCATCAGCCGTTAACGTGATTGTTGTGCCATCCTCTGACAGTGTTGCCGTCGTGGTTTGATTATCGCTGAGTAAGCCGTCAAATTGCTGAAGGGCAGAACTGTCAAACGTTACTGAAGCAAGTGCGTCACTACCAATTTCTACCAATTCGCCTTGGATTAACGTTGAGTCAGATTCAACGTTCTGAACATTCGTCGCTTGAGGAGTTGGGTTAACGCCATCGCCAATTGAAACCTGAGCATCTATCGGAGCTTGAATGGCATTGCCACCTGAATCGGCACCTGTGATATCAAAACTGACTGAGATCTGATCATCACTGATCGCAACTTGCCCACCACCTATCGAGTCAACATGATCAATAGGTTGGCTTATAGTTGTAGTCAGCTCTAAGCTGACATCCTTGCCGACCAGAGTCGTATCAATATCAATCCGCAGCACTTCGCCTTGAGCATTGACGCCAATGATATCGTTTTCGGCCGAGTCATAAGTAAACGTAACGGCTTCGCCTGAAGATGTGATATCGGAATTGAGTTCAGCTAATAAGCTGGCGAGTGATGCTGGTTCAGGGACAAAACTGTCTGCGTCCAAGGGAAGATCACCGGCAAAGATGGTGACTGTAGCTGTTTCTGATTGAGGGTAAGTGCCAGCGGAAAGAGAACCTTCTATCACGCTGTCAGAAATGCTTTCACCACCAGCAGCAAAGACTAACGTTCTTAGCTCGTCATCCGTTTCATCGACCTCTTCTGAAGCCTGAGCAGCAGTTTCGAAAAAAGTGCTCGCCAGCACCTCGGTGCCATTATATTCAACGGAAACAAAGCCCCCATTAGCCGAGCCAGCACCACCAGCCCCCGCTGCTGTTGCTTCTAGAATTTGAGTCGGGTCAGCGCCTTCCAAGATTGCGCCTTGAATCGCCGCAATATCATCTTCACTTAAAGCACCTTCACCAAGCTGGTCCAGATCAAACTCAACATTGCCGTCAACTGACGCAACATGCCACGCACCAGCTTCTGCGCTCTCTAAATCAAGAGAAATGCTATTTTCGTCAATCTCTGAGGGAACACCGTCCGCACTTAACACCACAGAAGCATTGCGCGCGGTGATCATGATTTCATTCGACTGGATAGCCTCGCCTTGAATGACTTTTCTCGCAGCACCATCTGGCTTAACGGCGATAACATCACCATTTACTTCTTCTACGATGCGAGCCTGGCGTACTATTTCGACATCCATATTTATCCCCTCAATCTGACTAAGCAAGTCAACAGCAATTAAGAAATTTAATAATATTTAACAAGCGTATTGGCGACAAAAATATCAAATTTTGTCTATGATTCCAGTGCTTATTCTCTTATTACAGCCGATATTCGCTATTAACTTAAGTATAGACGTGAACCCGCCCAGATACCCGATACCTAACATCATGATATTCAACAGTTAACTGTTCCGCATACGCCAAAGTCTCAACTTTGAGAATTGGAGTTAAAAACTGTGGTGTTTACTTAATTAAGGCTATGAAAAACATCGTCTTTGATAGATAACTCTTATAGTAAAGAAAATACTATACGGACATTGATGTCTTCATGAATTACAAAATTCAGCGTTACTTGGCTAATGGAAGAGAAGTTTTCGCGCATGTACCCAATTTATTCCCGATTGCCGGAATATTTGCAGCGGTACTTATTGTGTCGTTTATCTGGAATTATCATCAAACCAGAGAGCAAGCGATCCTAGACGGAAACCACTCCGTGGCCACGCTGGAAAACTATATCGACCGAGTAGCCAACGAATTAATCGTCCTGAAGCAAAATGTCAGCACTTCATGCAGCGAAGAAGACAAGCTCGCCCTTCGCGCACATATGTTTCACTCTGATATGATTAAAGAAATTGGCTTATATCAGGGTTCCAATGTGTATTGCACCAGCAACGAAGGGCCAACCCGTATCCGCTTGTTTTCTTCCGTGTTAAAGCGCATTTCAGAGTCATCAAATAACATCACCATTTCGCTGACCAAATCTAAAAGCAAACTCAATTCATTTTTCATTTACGTCTCTTCCAATGACGGAACGGGGATTAACGCGCTACTTCCACCTAATCAGTTTCTGCAACAAACTTCTTCCCTGTTAGACAATCAGCACTACGGGTATCAGATTCAAGTCCTCAGCCGCAGTATTCAAGGTCAACATCAGATTTCTGAATATATGACCACTCCGTTTAACTTCTCATCACAACTCTATCCGTTGTCGGTCAAAATCCAGCTTGATACTGCCGCTTACCTTCACCATTACCAACAAAACATTTGGCAGGTCGTGCTGTTCGCTTTCGCCTTGTCACTGATTTATATCCTGCTGCGTCATCACACTCTTGTCAGGCATTCGATCGAATTCTGTCTAAACAAAGCCATAGACGAGCGTCAGATCGAACTGTATTTGCAACCTATTGTGGACATCGAAACGCGCAATGTCGTCGGTAGTGAAGCCTTGCTACGTTGGAATCACCCACTGAAAGGCAACATTTCTCCTGAAATATTTATTCCCCTCGCGGAGAAATTGGATCTCATTGATGATTTGACTCGTCACACCTTTCAATCAGTGACAGAGTTTCTAACCCAAAATGGCCATAACCTAGGCAACCATTACATTAGTATCAACTTAAGCCGTACATCATTGCTCAAACCTGACTTTATGGCTTTTCTGCAGTCTTACGCCGAAGAAAACCCTGCTTATGTTCAACACATTCTGATAGAGGTGACGGAAAACCTCGACTTTCCAACCGAGCAACTTAAGGACGCACTCAATTCTTTACAGCGTATAAGCCAGCTTGGATTTGAAGTCGCAGTGGATGATTTTGGTACCGGATACTCCGGGTTGAATTTAATAAGACAGCACAAGTTTAATGTGATGAAAATAGATAAAGTTTTCATCAACAGCTTAGGCGCAGACACCCATATCAAACCAGTTATTCAGTCTATGGTGAGCTTAGCAAAAGAACTGAACATGAAGATTATTGCTGAGGGTGTAGAAAACGAACTTCAGATCAGCCAACTGAACGAGCTTGGCGTGCGCTACATTCAAGGTTTTTACTATTCAAGACCAATACGACCTGAGGCACTTGTCGAATATACTGTTACACCATTTAGTGTGCGTTTTGCCAATCGTTCTATCTGTTACTAAAAAAGGAGCCAGCTTAGCTGACTCCTTTTTGTTTTCATTTTAAATGGCCTATGGCACACCATGACCTTTTGAGGCTACCCAAACGCGATACCATTGCTCACGAGTCAGTTCAATATCCATTGCTTCAACAGCGCTTTTCACGCGTTCAATTTTTCCTGAACCAACAATAGGCAGAGGTCGTGATGGCAGTCGATTAACCCAAGCGTAAATGACTTGATCAATACTCTGCGCACCTACTTCACATCGGATAGCTTCTAGCTCATCACGAACACGTTGTGCCTGCTCGGTTGCACCAGTAAAGATGCTTCCACCGCCTAGACAAGACCACGCCATTGGTCGTACACGCTTCATTTGAAGCTGATCTAACGTGCCATCATGGGCAACCTCAAAATTCAGCGGGTTGATTTCAACCTGGTTAGTAACAAGCGGTTTTGTCACACGAGATTGTAGAAGCTCAAACTGACTTGGAGTGAAGTTAGACACACCAAAATGCTTCACCTTGCCAACTTTGTGTAATTCATTAAACGCATCCGCCACTTCATCCGCATCCATCAGTACATCCGGTCTGTGGATGAGTAGCACATCAATCTGTTCGATATTCAGACGTGCCAACGAATTGTTGACCGATTCATAAATATGCCCCGCGCTGGTGTCATAATAGTTCACCTTGCGCTGAGGAAATTTGTCGGTGCAGAGCTTAATATCGCACTTAGTAACGATCTCGATCTCATCGCGAACGGAAGGATCTAGCTTTAACGCTTCACCAAATAGCGCTTCACATTCGTAGTTACCGTAAATATCGGCATGATCGACCGTTGTGACACCCAATTCAATGTGCTGCTTGAGAAACGATAATCGTTGCTGAGGCGTCATACCCCATTCTGCAAGACGCCAATAGCCCTGAACCAGTTGAGAAAACTCCGGGCCTTGCGGCGCAATTGTGACTTTAGACACCATCACTTACCTCCTAATAAAATCTGCCTTTACACTATTCTTGTTTAATTCAATGCTCAACGTATACTGACAACAAATTCGAACCAGAGTACGAAAAATTGAGTTTCTCCGAACGGCTAAAACAATTGATTGGTGAGGAGTCGGTTTCTGGTTTTGCTCGTAGAGTAGAACTCTCAGAGGCCTTGATTCGCAAATATCTCAACGGAAGTGAACCTAGTTTGTCGAAAGCAAACCAGATAGCCATGAAAGCCAACTGTTCACTTGAATGGCTGGCCACTGGCTGCGGATATCTATACAGACAAGCTGAAGTGGTCGACATGGACGCTTACATTATGGCCTATCGACACGTTCATGGCGTTGACCCCAAAGACCATGAACAACACCGCCATGTCATTGCAGGTTATCAATATCTGCGAGGTCACAAGAAAGCCGATGGATACCTTGATGAATCTGCCATGGCGCAATTTTTAAATCGCCAGATAAAGACACAGAGCTAAAACCATCATTCGAAGAACGCAAAGGATGACTGCTGTGATTTTGAGCAAACTTTAGGGCGTAGATTAGGGGAATGATGTCAGCTTGAGAGAATCGGTTTAGCCTTGATGAAAAAACAATCAAGGAATGAACGTGAAGCCAACACATCTCTCTCTTGCTGTGCTGACTGCCTTAATCAGCTCAGCAAGTTTAGCCGCGCCGACTCTTACCATTTCAACCACCACCACAAGTCGGGACTTCCCTTTAAGCGCATTGGATCCATTGGTTCTGCCGCTTAAAAAAGAAACCTATCAAGTTAATATATCGGGGATCGATGGTACATGCCCATCGGTGACAGAACAGAAAGTTAGGTTCCGTAAGCCACTAAGCCTCAATTGCAGTAGCGATACCGAATTATCAGTTAAGATCCGCTTCAGTGGTGATTACTCCTTTGCCTACGATGATACTCAACACACAGTAACAATTGCTCGGGAAGCAAAGAAAGTCGCAGCCAAGAAGTTTACCCGTCCTATCCCTGATGTCGTTTGCGAGCAATACAAAGGTGGAGAAGTGACACTTTCTTTAGGTGACACCTTCAGTGACGGCACTCAGCTCAGAGAGGCATTTTCAAATCAACTCGTTACCGTGCAAAACAACCAAGTCAGATTAACCCCCTCTCCGAACAGTGGTGGACTTGTTCTACTTGAACAGGCCGACGCCAGCGCCTCCTCTGCGCAATTCGACTATCGAAACGCCAATATCTATTTCGCCATGGTGGATCGATTCAACAACGGAGATACATCCAATGACCACAGCTATGGTCGAAAGAAAGATGGCAAACAAGAGATAGGCACCTTTCATGGAGGGGATCTTAAAGGACTAACCGAAAAGCTCGATTATATTCAAAGCCTTGGCACTGACGTAATCTGGCTTTCTCCTATCGTAGAGCAAGTCCACGGCTTTGTCGGTGGTGGAGAGAAAGGCAGTTTTCCATTCTATAGCTACCACGGTTACTGGACTCGTGATTTCACTAAAATCGATCAGAACTTTGGTAATGAAGAGGATCTAAAGCAGTTGGTTACACAGGCTCACAAACGTGGTATGCGTATCTTCCTTGACGCCGTGGTCAATCATTCAGGTTACTCGACACTGGCAGACTTACATTTCGACAACATAAACGTTGTTAACACCGAAAATATGCCCGATAAGTGGCAAGACTGGGCACCCAAATCAGGGCAGAACTGGCATAGCTTTAACGATTCTGTTGATTACACAAGTTCAAACTGGCAGCAGTGGTGGGGTAAAGACTGGGTTCGAGCAGGTTTACCAGGCTACAGCAAACCCGGATCAAGTGATATCACAATGACGCTGGCTGGCTTACCCGACTTTTTGACCGAGTCTGAGCAGCACGTAATGCCACCAGAATGGTTACTCAACAATCCAGGAACCCGCGTTCAAGCGCGTGAGAGCTACACCGTATCTGACTACCTCATCGAGTGGCAAACCGACTGGGTCAAGCGATTTGGTATTGATGGCTTTCGAGTTGATACCGTTAAACACGTTGAAGGAGATGTGTGGAAACGGTTGAAAAGCGAGGCAACAAAGAGCCTTGAGCAATGGCGTGTCAATAATAATCAGACTGGGCAACCTTTTTGGATGATGGGTGAAGTCTGGGGACATTCTGCTTACCGTTCTCCTTATGTTGACCAAGGTTTCGATGCGCTAATCAACTTTGATATGCAGAAGAAACTCGACAAAGGTGCTGCTTGTCTGAGCCAAATGCAGGAGACCTATCAAAACTACGCCGATTCAATGCAAGAAACGCCAGATTTTACCCCTGTCAGCTACATGTCTTCACACGACACAGAACTGTTTTTCAGTCGTTTCAACTCGATTGAGATGCAGCGTAACGCCGCCAACGCTTTACTACTTAGCCCCGGCGCTGTTCAGGTTTACTACGGTGATGAAGTGGGAAGAGATTTAGGCCCCTATGCTGATGACTTCCATCAGGGCACTCGCTCAGACATGCTGTGGGAGCTAAGCAAAGAGCGCCAACAACTTCTCAAGCACTGGCAAACGTTAGGCCAGTTCCGTCAATCCCACCCAGCAATAGGAGCTGGTGTACACAAAGAAATTGGCAACAATTCTGCCTATGTTTTCTCTCGGAGTTTGGAAGGTGACACGGTTGTTGTAGGTTTCGTTGGTAAATAAATAACAAGGGCTCTCTGCCGAGAGCCCTTGTTCAAAATAGTCAGATTAAGGTTCGTAGTTTGGATTCATCAATGAATATCGGTATTGCTGATCTTTCTGTCCTTCCGCCGCAATATAAAGTAAGAACAGTCCTGTATGACCGATGCCACATTTGAGATCGCAAGGGACCTCATAATCTAGCTTCAAGGCTGGCGGAGGTGATGCACTATCGACCTTTACATCAATCGGGTCTTGGTTCATATCATTGCGCGAGTCATCGTACTTGGGCAGAGTGTAAATAAACAAATCACTCTCGCTTTGGGCCGCGTGAGCCCATGGGGCTAGAGCCAAGCATAGTATGACAGTCCAGATAGTCGTTGACGTTCGCTTCATGAATCATTGGGGTCGATAAGTTTGATTTCCATAATATATTAAACAGTGTTCAATTAAACCCCTAAAACGAAAAAAGCTCCCAATTTGGGAGCTTTTCTTACAAATAAGAGCTAGGTTTATTTGTTACGACGCGCTTCTACCGCATCGGCTAACTGACGAAGAACCTTTTCAGTGTCTTCCCAACCAATACATGCATCAGTGATAGACTGACCGTAAGTCGGTGCTTGACCATCAACAAGATCTTGACGACCTTCAACTAGGTGTGACTCAATCATTACACCGAAAATAGCATCTTCACCTGCAGAGATTTGACCCGCTACATCTTCCGAAACCAACATTTGACGCTGGTACTGCTTCGAGCTATTCGCATGGCTAAAGTCGATCATCACCTTCTGAGGTAGACCTGACGCTTCAAGTTCAGATTTAATAGCACCAACATGCTCAGCACTGTAGTTAGGCTCTTTACCACCACGTAGGATGATGTGGCAGTCTGGGTTACCAGCAGTTTCAACGATTGCTGAGTGACCGTACTTAGTGACTGACAAGAAGTGGTGAGAAGCACTCGCACTGCGGATTGCATCTGATGCAATTTTGATGTTGCCATCAGTGCCGTTTTTGAAGCCGACTGGGCAAGAGATACCTGAAGCCAGTTCACGGTGTACCTGAGACTCAGTAGTACGTGCGCCGATAGCACCCCAGCTGATTAAGTCTGCAACGTACTGCGGAGTGATCATATCAAGGAATTCACTCGCCGTCGGTAGGCCAAGATCAGTTAGATCCAGCAGCAACTTACGACCCATGCGCAGACCGTCGTTGATCTTAAACGTATCGTTCAGGTACGGGTCGTTAATCAGACCTTTCCAACCCACAGTTGTACGTGGCTTCTCAAAGTAAACTCGCATCACGACTTCTAGACGGTCGCCCAACTCATCACGCAATACTTTCAAACGCTTACCGTATTCGATTGCTGCTTCAGGGTCGTGAATAGAACAAGGACCAACGATAACCAGCAGGCGGTCATCATCGCCGTTTAAAATCTTAGAGATTGCTTCACGAGAGCGAAAAGTCGTTGAAGACGCAGTTTCAGTTGCCGGAAACTTCTCTAAAACAGCTACTGGCGGTAATAATTCTTTTACTTTGCTAATTCGTACATCATCAGTCTGGAACATTGCTTACGTCTTCCTATTTCTCTTGGCTTGAACACCGCACCAAAAATTAGTGGTGCATAAATGCTCTATTTTGTTTTTCATCTTCCCTGTAACTTATCTATCAAAAACGATGCTTGCAACCACTTTTTAAACCAAAAGGCAATATTTCTTCTATTTTTACATTTTACACCGCATGTAAAATTTAAATTACATACGATAAAGAGTGAGCAATATCAGGCTTTCTAGCTCTATTTGAACCGCATGAGATGCAATATCTCTTTGATATTGTTAAGGTGGAAATACAAATAAATGCATATAAAGAACCGGCATGAGCGCCATCGATTTTACACACGTCAGCAAGTGGTACGGCCATTTTCAGGCACTGAAGAATATTAGCCTCTCTGTACAAAAAGGAGAGAGGTTAGTCGTTTGTGGTCCCTCTGGTTCTGGAAAATCGACCTTAATTCGTACCGTCAACGGTTTGGAAACCATCTCAAAAGGCAATATTCAGGTGCTCGGCCAGCCTTTGTCCTCTGTCTCACCGGGAAAAGTCGGCATGGTTTTTCAGCATTTTAATCTTTTTCCTCACTTAACCGTATTAGAGAACCTGACGCTGGCACCGATGCGCACATTGAAGCAATCGAAACAACAAGCCATCGATACAGCCATGCACTTTCTAGATCGCGTCAACATCACTGAGCAGGCAAGCAAATATCCCGTTCAATTGTCTGGCGGGCAGCAGCAGCGTGTCGCCATTGCACGCTCTTTGTGTATGAAACCCGAGATTTTGTTGTTTGATGAGCCAACCTCCGCTTTAGATCCTGAGACCATCAAAGAGGTTTTGGAAGTGATGACAGATTTAGCCACAGATGGCATGACGATGATTTGCGTAACACATGAAATGGGCTTTGCCAGAAAGGTGGCCGATAGAGTGATATTTATGGATCAGGGAGAAATACTCGAAATGGCTACCCCTGAGCAATTGTTCAGTGCGCCCCAACATCCAAGAACACAACGATTTCTGGAGCAGATCCTGAGCCACCAATGATTAGCCGAATTTTAAAGCCCGTTTTATCCGCCTTCGCTCAGATCGTAATGCTAGGTTTAGGGTTATGGTGGCTGCTGGATTCTGGCGCGAAAGCAATAGATTACCAGTGGCAATGGCACCGAGTACCTGACTATCTTGCCTTCTATGAAGATGGCCAGTGGTGGCCTGCTGAACTGCTCGAAGGCTTGTGGGTCACTATCAAGATATCGGCATGGAGCCTATTGTTTACTCTGCTGATTGGAATGTTGACGGCTTTACTCAAGCTCTCTCAATCTGTTGTAGGCCGAACCATCGCAAATACTTACATTGAGCTGATTCGCAATACGCCACTTCTGGTTCAGATATACCTTTTGTATTTCGTCTTTGGTCCAGTGATCGGCCTTGATAGATTTGCGACTGCGATTTTGGCGCTCTCACTTTTCCAAGGTGCCTACACCGCTGAGATTTTTCGTGGAGGTCTGAACAGCATCTCTAAAGGTCAGTTTGAGGCTGCTCGCTCCCTTGGGCTCAGCCCTTTCTCTACCTACTACGACGTTATCTTCCCGCAGTTACTGCAAAGAACGTTACCGCCTTTAACCAATGAAGTGGTTTCTCTGGTTAAGAACTCCTCAATTGTCAGCGTAATGGCCATATTCGACCTGACGACAGAAGGAAGAAACATTGTTTCGGAAACCGCGATGCCATTTGAGATATGGTTTAGCGTGGCAGCGATATATCTTTTACTCACACTGTCACTCTCGGGAATCTCCGCTTGGCTAGAACACAAACTTGGCGCCCAATGGCGTGCTCAATAATAAGGAAATCAAATGAAACACTTAGGACAAAAGATTCGTTCGTTGAGAGCTTTCAAGCAAGCGATTACCGCTTTGCTTGGGCTAGCAGTAGCACTACCAACGCTTGCCAGTGAAACCCCAAATTTGGATAAGATTAACGAGCGCGGTACCTTACGCGTCGGAATGTCGACCTTTGTCCCATGGGCAATGCGCGACAAGCAAGGGGATTTAATCGGCTTTGAGATCGATGTGGCTGAACGTCTTGCCGCGGATTCTGGCTGGAAAGTCGAATTTGTACCCACCGCTTGGGATGGCATTATTCCAGCGCTTCTGGCGAAAAAATTTGATGTCATTATTGGCGGCATGAGCGTGACTCCCGAACGCTCTAAGAGTGTTTTATTTACCACTCCTTATTCACACTCTGGTGTTCAGGTGGCAGCCAATAAAGAACTGGCTTCAGGCTTTTCTGAAATGAGCGATTTCAATTCTCGACGCATTAAAATCGCTGCACGCCGTGGCGCCTTCACGGTACAAGTCGCTCGAGAAGCTTTTCCAAAAGCTAAAATTCTTCAGTTCGACGACGATGCTCAAGCATTTCAGGAAGTCCTCAATGGTAACGCTCACGCTGTGATTGCTTCTAGCCCTAAACCTGAACATGAAGCAGTAAAGAATGCCGACAAACTGTTTATCCCGTTTAATGAGCGCCTGTCTAAGGGTAACGAAGCGTTCGCCGTTCGTCTTGGTGAAAGTGACAAGCAAGCCTTCTTCGACCAGTGGATACAAGCTCGTACCGAAGATGGCTGGCTTGAGCAGAGATACGAATACTGGTTCGCGACGCTCGACTGGCAGCAGCAAGTTGCAACCGGTCAATAACCACGTTTCTTAAACCCAGGATGATTGACAAGACATAAAGATTAGCAGGACGTTAGGTGAATAAATCGAATTTGCTGACCGCCAGTCAGGACAGAAAACCCAGCTGGAACTTCAATAAACTTGATGTAGTTTTATTGCTTGTTTTAGCTGGATTTGGGTTCTGGCTTTACCAACGTGCTTCTATCGGAGTGAATTACACTTGGCGATGGAGCGAAGCATTCACGCTAATCTTTACTTCACGCTCTGATGGGTCGTTGCCCTACTTCATTCAGGGTGTGATCTCGACATTACGGCTCAGTGTTTGGGGAATGCTACTGGCACTAACCTTGGGAACACTCATTGGTGTAGCTAGGCATTCTTCCATTTACGTATTTCGTTCACTGGCCAATGTGTATATCCAGTTAATCCGAAATATTCCCCCGCTGGTCTTTGTGTTCATCTTCTACTTTTTTATCTCAAATCAGCTCATTCCCGCTATCGGGCTGGAAGGGATTCTAAGGGAGTACTCTGGAGAGGCGAATGCGTTGCAATCGATCTTGTTCGGGCCTAAGCCTCTATGGGAAAACCTGCTGTCTGGCGTACTTTGTGTCGGGATCCTTTCCTCTGCCTATGTTGCTGAAATAGTACGTTCAGGTTTGGCTGGCATAGCAAAAGGACAATGGGAAGCGGCGGACGCATTGGGGCTATCTACTTGGGCTAAGTACCGTTTGGTAATCGCCCCACAGGTATTAGCCGCAATTACTCCTGCACTTGCCGGACAAGCCATTTCATTGGTCAAAGATACCTCGATTGTGTCACTGATTTCGATTCAGGAAATGACTTTCGTTGGCACAGAGATGGCAAACTCTTCCGGCCTTATTTTTGAGTTCTGGCTGATAGTAGGCGCCACTTACCTGATATTTTGCCTGACGCTTTCTACCTTATTTAAAAGGCTTGAGCGCCACTCCTTGAAACATAAAGCAAATGGCTAGACAGGTACTTCTCTCAAATCAAAACTTCCCTCAAATCAAATAGTGCTCGGCTAATAGCGCGGAAAATAGCAACATCAGGTGCCAAATAGAGAACTTAAATGTTTTGATGGCTTGCTTCTCGTCAGTACCAAATTTCAACTTCCAAGCGTGATAGATAAACAACGCAGACAGTATTGTTACTGAGGCTAGGTAAAAGACTCCTGCCATCCCAACCAACACAGGGAACAGGCAAACGATAAGTAATAATACGGTGTAAAGCAGTATTGATGTTTTCGTATATTCCTCACCGTGCGTGACAGGCAGCATTGGTATATCGGCTTTGGCATAATCCTCTTTGCGATGAATCGCTAATGCCCAAAAATGCGGAGGGGTCCATATAAAGATAATCATCACAAGCAGCCAGGCATTAGCATGCATTTCACCTGTGACAGCCGTCCAACCAAGTAACGGCGGCATCGCACCAGCAATCCCCGCAATGACGATATTTTGTGGCGTAGCCCGCTTTAAGTACATGGTGTAGATAACGGCATAGCCCAGCAAACTGGCAAAAGTCAGCCAAGCCGTCAACGCATTCACCCAGACATACAAGACCACAAATCCGGCGAGCCCGATTCCAGTGGCGAACGCAAGCACATTGCGCACATTGAGTTCACCCGACGGCAGAGGTCGCTTGTATGTTCGAGCCATAACCGCATCAATACGTCGGTCAATCAGGTGGTTAAATGCTGCAGCAGAGCCTGCCATCAAAGCAATCCCCAACATACCAAGAATTGATTGTTGAACAGGCAGTGTTCCTGGCACCGCCAAACACATACCGACCAGAGCGGTAAGCAGCATTAAAGCAACCACCTTCGGCTTAGTCAGAGTGAGGTAGGTTCGCCATAATGATCGGTCTTGTTCAGAGATGTGACTGATAGAATTACTCATCGCGAACTCTCCTTACGAAAAATCGAGTGGAATGGGCATTAGCAGTGACTTTCTGTCGCAGCAGATAATTGACATGGAGGACTGAAAGCAGCAACAAAGCAGCGACTAGGTTATGCGCAACCGCCACCACAAGAGGTAAGCTAAGTAAGACATTAGCAATACCTAAACTGATTTGTAGAATCAGCAACACACCCACTTTGAAAGCGGCACTTGTTAGCTTAGGATTTCTGGCACATAGCAACGCACAAAGTAAACTGATGGACAACAAAGCCACCAGCACAGCACCAAATCGGTGCGTCACATGAATGGTCATGCGAGCGCCATAGTCTAACGTGCCAAACTCGTAGGTTTCCTGCTTGGGTTGTATCAACTGAAAAGCGCGGTAAAAATCCAGATGCCCCGTCCAATTCCCTTCACATACCGGTAAACTTGTACACATTAGGGCGGCATAGTTGGATGATGTCCAGCCGCCCAAGGCTATTTGAATAACAACAAAACACAAAGTGACAGGCGCGAGAAACTTTAACCAACCAGATACATGAGGGACGGCTTCGATGGGTGACTTGCGATCAAGTAGCCGCCAATACAGCAGCGCAAGTAAACAAAACAGCGTAAACCCACCAAGAAGGTGCCCCATCACCACCAGTGGCATCAACTTCATGGTTACCGTCCACATACCCAAGAGCGCCTGAAAAACCACCACTAAAGAGATCACAATCGGTAAGCCATAAGGCAACGACTTCTCTTTAATCACTCGAAATGAAATAGCAAACACCAATAAACCCAGCGTGCCCGCAAAATAACGGTGGATCATTTCCAGCCAAGCTTTATTCGCTTCAACAGTGAGCTCAGGATACAAGGATTTTGCCAGTGCGATTTCTTGTTGATCGCTAGGTACGGTCAGCTGGCCATAACATCCCGGCCAGTCCGGACATCCTAGTCCAGCGTCAGCCAGTCGGGTATAGGCACCAAGCATGATGACGATAAACGTCAATACGAGACTTAGGCGAACTAAATTGGTCAATCCCATAACCAAACTCCTTCCCTACTGTTAGCCTACTCTTGATAACTTAAGTAGCTTCCTTAAGTCCGCCAGTACATCTTTGCTTTGGCGGACCAAATCGTCTTGTGATTCCACTTTGGGATAACGCATCACCAATTGGCCCAATGGGTCGACAATGACGTACTCGAAGTCAGACACAACCTGATGGAAGGCTTGATTCACTTTGATGGCTTCAAACCCACCCTTTTCCAATACCGATGTATCACTGAGCTCAGAGACAAGCAGCACAGGTGCAACGCGGCTCTGATATTTACCCAGCGCTAAATGACTTTGACCCAGCAAGTACACCTGCTTCTGGCAGAATTCATCACATTGCTGCGGAATCAAATACCCCAACTGCCATTGCTCGCTTGCATAAGGGTTGCTGATTCCAAGTCCATCAAAACTTTGCTTTGGTTCAATCAATTCGCCTTTGTTCGTCACGCCAGACTCATACCAATGATTGGCGAGAAATGTCTTGGCAATGACTGCGGGCAAAGCAAACATTAGTACCAAGGCAATCAGAATGATTCTGCCTCTTGTAACTGGATTAGCCATCCTGATCTCCTTGTTTTAATGCTCTGATAAAAACCCAACCACTCAACAACACGAGAGCCACAGCCATGCTAAACCACTGAACGGCATATCCTGTGTGTTTAGCGGAACCCAGCGGGACAGGTTTCCAAGGCTGCCCATAGGGCCAATCTGACGTGCGGGGCTGTAAAATGTAAGGCTCTATTGGGTGCTGCCAATATTGTTCCAGTTCAGCAATATTGAGATTTTGAATTCGATGCGGAACACCCGGCTCAATATACAGCTCATCACTCAGCGGATTTGAAGAGCGCTGGTAAACTCTCGCGTCTGATTTTAGTGGGCTGTTCAGCCAATCAACGTTGGGCAAGTTATCTCGTTGACCCTTTGAAGGAATAAACCCGCGCTCCACCAAAACCGCGCTATCAACCCCAAACTCCATAAGCTGATAAGCCAAATAACCAACTTCACCTTGATAGGTTTGATTATCGAGCAATAGGTACTTTCCCTCGATAGGCCTTAGTTCAGCGGTAACCCGCATGCCTGTAAGGTAGCGGGTCTCGGTAACGTTTAGCTGAGTAATATCGATTGCAGGGGCCTGTTCTCTTACATCCAGAAACCGCTCCATTTGCTGCTTTTCTTCAGCTCTCGATAGTTGCCACAAGCCTAAGTTGACCAAAATAGAAAAGGCAACCACAGTTAATAACAGACCAACCCAAAACGAGTACGACTTCATCTGAACTGATAAGGAAGACTTTATGGTATTCATCTTCAAATCGCTGTTGGTAGTGTTACTACTGTTTATCATCGTAAACCTCGCAAGAGCGATGCTCGAAATGGTGAAAGGGCCTCAGCCTGAAAGTGATGAGGAACCTCGCCAAGATAAGCCTATGAGTTATTACCTTGGCCGACGTGTGTTCCTCTCTGCACTCGCCGTTGTGTTATTGATCGCCGCCCTTCTTACAGGTTTTATTGAACCTAATGTTCGCCCTTACTAAGGGCGAGCACACCTACAGTACATAAACAAAGACAAACAGGCATAACCAAACCACATCGACAAAGTGCCAGTACCAGCTGCCTGCCTGAAACGCGAAGTGGTCCTTAGGAGTAAAATGATCTTTTGCCACACGGGCGAGCAGTATGATTAGGAATGTTGTCCCTAAGAAAACGTGCATGCCGTGGAAGCCAGTCAATAAGAAGAAAGTGTTGCCATATATGCCGGATTGCAGAGTAAGATTTAGGTCCTGATAAGCGTGAGCGTACTCAACGCCTTGGTAGTAAAGGAAAAAGCCCGCCAGAACAATCGTAATTTCTAGCCATACAATGAGCGCCATGCGCTTGTTCTGCTCAAGACTCGTATGGGCCATATGCAAAGTAATAGAAGAAGTCAGAAGAATCAGGGTGTTAATCAGCGGAATGCCCTGCCACCCCATCGCTGTCGTTGTGACACCATCGGGGGTGGTCGTCAAGGGCCAAAGTGCTTCAAACGCAGGCCACAAAACTTCATGAGTCATCGCGTTATTACTCGCGCCACCCAACCAAGGCACTGAAATCATGCGCGCATAAAACAGTGCTCCGAAAAAGGCGCCAAAGAACATCACTTCAGAGAAGATAAACCAACTCATCCCTTGCCTGAAAGAACGCGAGATTTGCTCAGAATACTTACCTGTCATCGATTCGGTAATCACATTGCTAAACCAACCCGCAAACATGTAGAGCAGGAACAGGAATCCAGCCAGTAGAATCAGCTTGCCGAAGACACTGCCTTCTCCACCTTCGGCCATGTTCTGCACAGTGATCCCCGCGCCAACCGCGATAAGAAACAGCGCAACCGCTCCGACAATTGGCCAGCTGCTTTGAGCCGGAACATAATATGATTGATGTTTTGAACTCATGGCTTAGCTCCTTGCTGTGTGAGGTCGCCACTCGGTTCCATTCGTGCTACTTCAACGGGTTGAGGAACCTTATCCGTAATGTCGTAGAGGGTATACGACAGCGTTAATGTATGAATCGACTCCGGAATGTCTGGCTCAATGTAGAAGATCAAAGGCATCTCGGCTTTCGCCAGACTTTCCAGTGGTTGGTGATTAAAGCAGAAACATTCAATTTTGTTGAAATATGACGCCCCCATGCCCGGTGACACTGAAGGAACGGCTTGGCCGATTGTTGCCTTGGCCGACTGGTTTGTCGCTATGTAAGCAGTCTGAATCACTTCTCCGGGATGCACATCCATTGACTGTTGCTTAGGTTCAAACAACCAAGGCATACCCTGATTTCTGTGCGCCATAAACTCAACTCGAATAAGACGTGATGTGTCAGGAACCATCCCCTGTGGCTGTAGCGCAGACTCAGTATTTGTTTTTCCGTTGATTCCTAAAGCCTCGCACATCACGTCATATAACGGGACAAGCGCAAAACCAAAGCCAAACATTGCCACCACTGCTGCCAGCAGTTTTAAGGTTAATTTGTTATTGGATTGCTGTTGTCCATCCATAGCGCTTCCCTCAATCCACTTTCGGTGGGGTAGAGAATGTATGGTGTGGTGCTGGGCTTGGTACTGTCCACTCCAACCCTTCAGCACGATCCCACGGTTTTGCCTCAGCTTTTTCTCCTCCACGGATACACTTAATCACTAACCAGAGGAAAATGAGCTGAGACAAACCAAAGGCAAAACCACCAATCGACACTATCTGATTGATGTCGGCAAACTGAATCGCATAGTCAGGAATGCGTCGTGGCATCCCAGCTAAGCCAAGAAAATGCATCGGGAAGAATAAGACATTGACCGAAATCACTGAGCACCAGAAATGCCACAAGCTCAACTTATGGTCATACATATGCCCTGTCCATTTCGGTAGCCAATAGTAAGCGGCGGCCATAATCGAGAATACCGCTCCTGAAACCAACACATAATGGAAATGCGCGACCACAAAATACGTATCGTGATACTGGAAGTCTGCAGGAACAATCGCCAGCATAAGGCCAGAGAACCCACCAATGGTAAACAGAATGATGAAAGCAATGGCGAACAGCATCGGCGTCTCGAATGTCATGGCGCCCCGCCACATCGTAGCCACCCAGTTGAACACTTTGACCCCAGTGGGCACCGCGATCAGCATGGTGCAATACATAAAGAAGAGTTCGGCGAACACGGGCATCCCTGTTGTAAACATATGGTGCGCCCAAACCAAGAAGGACAGCAGCGCGATACTACAAGTGGCGTACACCATCGAGTGGTAACCAAACAGCTTTTTACCACTGAACGCAGGGATGATGGCCGACACAATACCGAACGATGGCAAGATCATGATGTACACTTCGGGGTGACCGAAGAACCAGAAGATATGCTGGAACATCACTGGATCACCACCACCCGCGGCGTCAAAGAACGATGTGCCGAAATACTTATCGGTGAGGACCATGGTCACCGCCCCCGCCAGCACGGGCATGACGGCAATCAACAAGAAAGCAGTAATCAACCAAGTCCAGACAAACATAGGCATCTTGAACCAAGTCATCCCCGGCGCTCTCATATTGACGATAGTGACGATCACGTTGATCGCCCCCATGATCGAGCTAATCCCCATGATGTGAACTGAGAACACAAACAGCGCAGTACTGTCAGGCCCGTAAGTCGTAGAAAGCGGCGCGTAGAAAGTCCAGCCGAAATCAGGGCCCCCACCTTCCGTAAATAACGAAGCAATCAGGATTAAGAACGCAAAAGGTAAGATCCAAAAACTGAGGTTGTTCATCCGTGGTAACGCCATATCTGGCGCGCCAATCATCATCGGAATCATCCAGTTGGCTAAACCAGTAAAGGCAGGCATGACCGCACCAAACACCATGATCAAACCATGTACAGTGGTCATCTGATTAAAGAATTGAGGCTCGACCAATTGCAGACCGGGTTGGAACAACTCGGCGCGAATGATCATCGCCATGGCTCCACCGGTCAGGAACATAATGAAACTGAACCAAAGGTAAAGCGTCCCGATGTCTTTGTGGTTGGTCGAATAAATCCAGCGGGCTATGCCAGAAGGCGCTTCGTGATGCTCATGATCATCGTGTTCATCAATGGCAATCGCACTGTTTGCTCTTCCTAACTCGGCATCAGCCGCTGGCGCTGATTTTACTGATTCAGAATTCATTGACTCAGGTTTGGACGTTTTCATTGCCCCTCCTTGGATGCCTTAAATGCATTCACATCGGATGCCTGCACCACATCACCCGTACTGTTTCCTAAACCGTTACGTTGGTACGTCACCACAGCCGCAATTTCTTTGTCCGAAAGCTGATTAGCAAAAGCCTGCATTGCAGTCCCTGCCCGGCCGTTAACTACAACGTCAATGTGAGTATCAACATCGCCCGTCGCAATCTTACTGCCTGTAATTGCAGGGAATGCGCCCGGAATACCCGCGCCGCTCACCTGATGACAGACGGCACATCGGTCGACATAAACTTTCTCACCTATCGTCATCAGTTCTTCTTGCGATAGTGACGCGGTTAGAGATGCTGCCGCTTCTTGCTTCGCTTGCTCTATCTCGGCTTTCTTCGCCAATAGCCAAGCATCGTATTTGTCTTCTTCCATGGCATGGACGACAACGGGCATGAATCCATGTGCTCGACCACATAGCTCTGCACACTGGCCGCGGTAAACACCGGGCTCATCAATGCGCGTCCAAGCTTCATTAATAAATCCTGGGATCGTGTCTTTTTTCACTGCGAAGTCAGGTACCCACCAAGAGTGAATAACATCATCGGAGGTAAGGAGGAATCGCACTTTTCGGTTGATTGGCAACACAAGAGGGTTATCAACTTCAAGAAGGTAATGCGCGCCTTTTTCTTCTATGCCATCAATGGCTTTTTGGCTGGTTGCTAACAAGCTGAAAAACTCGACATCTTCTCCGAAGTAGCTGTAGTGCCACTTCCACTGGGAGCCAGTGACCTTAATCGTCAGATCGGATTGAGACGTATCTTCCATGGCGACAAGCGTGCGAGTTGCCGGAATGGCCATGAGAACCAGAATGATGATGGGGATGACCGTCCAGATCACTTCCACTTTGGTACTTTCATGGAAGTTGGCCGCCACTGCCCCTTTCGACTTTCTGTGATGGTACATGGAATAGAACATCGCCCCGAATACCACGACGGCGATAGCGCAACAGATATAGAAAATCAGCATGTGTAAGTCATAGACTTCATTACTGATACCTGTCACACCTCTGGTCATGTTCAAGGTGTTCTCTTCAGCGTTGACTGAAGTAGCAAAGCCAACAAACAACAAATTGATCAGTTGCCACAGTGAAACCTGTAATCTTTTCAAAAGACCTCTCCTCTGCCTGAGGCATCATCTCTGATGATTTATCCAAGGCGCCCTTTAGCCTGAATGACGCAAAAAAGTCCTAGTGGGCCAAAGGGTGCGGAAAATTCCTTGTAAACAGCAAATTCGATGTAATTTGTTATAGTTATGTTAATAAAAGCTAGTTGGCGTTTACTAATTGTGCAAGAAAGTGCTAATGGAAATGTCGCTAATTTGAGCAGGTTAAATTGAAGATTGATCACAATAATTGGTTTAGCGATTGCGCTCTCGCAAATGATAATCAATATCACTTAATATCCATCCATTATTTCCCAAATGTCATACACTTGGGATAACGATAGTTAAAGGTAGAAATAAGTTATGATGGAACAAGTTACTCGTTGGTTGGAAAAAGATCCGGATCCACGTACTCGTGAAGAACTTCAACACTTGATTGATAAAGAACAGTATCAAGAATTAGCAGACCGATTTAGCCAGAGATTGGAGTTTGGTACTGCTGGTTTACGAGGAAGAGTCGGCTGTGGTCCAAATCGAATGAACCGACTTGTTATTCAGGAAACGGCTACCGGGCTTGGTCATTATCTTATTAAGCACGTTCAAGATGCAGTAAAACGTGGCGTTGTCATTGGGTATGATGGACGCCCAGATTCAAAGCAATTCGCTCATGATACCGCCTCTGTATTGACCTCTTTAGGCATCAAGGTATACCTGACACACGATGTTGCTGCGACACCTATCGCTGCGTTTGGTGTTCGTCATTTTAATGCCGCCGCTGCTGTCGTCGTCACGGCCAGCCACAACCCACCCGAGTACAACGGCTTTAAAGTGTATTGGGAAAATGGCGCTCAAATCATTCCTCCTCATGACTCTGGTATTGCTGGAGAAATCGACGAAGCCGCCACAAAACCCATCCCTCTGATGAATCTTGATGATGCAGAAAAGCATGATCTTCTCGTGTGGCTAAAAGAAGACTACTACGAGACTTATCGCCAAACGATGAATGGCAACCCACTGCTGGCTAATCATCAACAGCCAGAAGCGGTTGGCGTCGCCTATACTGCAATGCATGGTGTGGGTGCTGACATGGCAGAAACACTGCTAAAAGATGCAGGCTTCACCAAAATCTACAGTGTTGCCGAGCAACGTGAGCCTGATGGTTCTTTCCCGACTGTGAACTTCCCTAACCCTGAGGAAGCTGGTGCCATGGATATGGTGGTCGCGTTGGCAAAAGCTAACAACGCCGACATCGCGTGTGCCAATGACCCTGACGCAGACCGTTTTGCGGTTGCTGCTCGTCGACCTGATGGCGAATACCAGATGCTAACGGGCGATCAGGTGGGTTCTCTATTTGGCAACTATCTACTTAGCCATACCGATGCAACTCAACAGTTGATTGGTAATACTATCGTGTCTTCAACATTGCTTAAGAAGATTGCACTTTCTCATGGCGCTGAGTACTACCAAACTCTGACGGGTTTCAAATGGCTGACCAATATCGCCATGCAGAAAGAAACCGCAGAGAAGCAATTCTTGTTCGCGTATGAAGAAGCACTAGGCTACACCGTGGGTAATAAAGTGTGGGATAAAGATGGTTTGTCTGCTCTAGTCGCTTTCTCTCAACTAACCGCCGAGCTAAAGAGTCAGGGGAAAACGGTGTGGGATCAATTGGAAAGTATTTATCGCGAGCACGGTATGTACATCAATGCTCAGCATAGCACTGCGCTCGATCCAAAAGCACCGCCTGTTGGAGACAAGCTACGAGCTGCACAACCAAGTCAAATCGCGGGTCGTAAAGTCGAAGTGATTGAAGATTTGAAATCCTCAACACGTACCTTTGCAGACGGAAAAACTGAATCTATTGACTTACCAGCCAGTGACGTTCTGATCTATCACCTGTCTGGCGGTGCACGTGTCATCGTTCGCCCATCAGGTACAGAACCTAAGCTGAAGTGCTACTACGAAGTCGTCGAAGCATTTGATGCCGCAGATAGCTTTTCCGTCGCGGAAGAAAAAGCTGAGCTAGCACTGGATATGCTGATCAGTGAACACCAAACAAGTTTGGATCACTAACGAGTCATCGTCTCGAAAGTACCTGTTTACAAAGCGGCTGGATAGCCGCTTTTTCTATATCTCTACTCTTATTTCAATCCCCAAACACCTTCAAACTGACAAATATGTTAAAGTTTGGCTTCCACTTTCCTCTAGTGATTGAATCGTCATGAATACCGTTTTATCTGTCATCCCTGTCGGGGTGCGTTTTATGCTGCTTTCGGCGCTTGGCTTTGCCTTGATGTCGGCCTGCGTCAAATACGTCAGCAACTATGGTATTCCTGTGTTTGAGATCGTTGCCGCAAGGGCATTAGTTTCGCTGGTGATCAGTTACCTTGATGTCAAACGCAAGCGCATTTCAGTGTGGGGACACAATAAGCCCTTATTAATGCTTCGTGGTGCAGTCGGCACGGTTGCTCTCATGTGTGTTTACTATTCGGTGACCACCCTTCCATTAGCGGAAGCAACCATCCTCCAATATGTGCACCCTGTGTTTACTGCCTTGCTTGGCGTGCTGTTCCTCAAGGAACGCATTCAGTTTTCAACCATGATATGCATCGCGCTTTGTTTAGTGGGTTTAGGTGTCATGGTTCAGCCGAGCATGCAAACCGGCTCCAGCTCAGACTTACCGCTATTTAGTGTGATGATGGCACTACTAGGTGCCTTTGGTAGCTCTATTGCTTACGTGATTGTCCGTCGGTTAAGCCAGACAGAAGACAGCTCAGTGATTATTTTCTATTTCCCACTGATGGCCCTACCCACTTCTATGGTTTTGATTGGCGATGATTTTGTGTGGCCAAGTCTATTTTTGACCTTGATGCTGATCCTAGTTGGCGTCTTTACTCAGATAGGTCAGTATGGGCTAACCAAAGCGATGCAGACTCAAGCCGCAGGCAAAGCCTCAGCCTATTCCTATGTGCAAATTGTTTTTTCGGCCCTACTTGGTGCTTGGGTGTTCAACGAAATCCCATCCTATTGGACATATTTGGGTGGCTCGTTGATTGTCATTGGCGCATTAATCAACGTCTTTGGGCAACATTTGAAGCCACCGTTCCAACGGGCAAAATAGCTTCAATCCCTCGCGGGGTGTCTATACTTGTCATTAACAATGATAATGAAAACACCTCGCAATGAATTTACGAGTATGCTTTTGCTTCCTGATTCTGCTAACGAGCTCTAAAGCCCTAGCGACAGCGATAGAGCTCCGTGACGAACATCTGAGTATCTGCGGTGACTCTATCGATTGGCCACCCTTTACGTATCTAGATGGAGAAGACGTTAAAGGCTTCGATTTCGAGGTCCTTAACGAGGTTTTGATGCCGCAAAATATCACCTTCAATGTCACCATGACATCTTGGACCCGCTGCCTCAAAGGCGCCAAGAATGGTGAATTCCAAATTGCAGTCAGTGCTTCCCACTCAGAAGAACGTGCAAAGCACTACCTATATACAACCTGGTACTATCACATCACCCCCTACTACCTATACAAAAAGTCGAGATTTCCTCAAGGGCTAAACATTGATGGCGTTGCTGAGTTAGAGCAATACAAAGTCTGTGGAATCCACGGCTACAACTATGGCGATTTCTGGCTTAAAAATGTCGAACAATACTCACACAACATGCATGAGCTGGTCACAGAACTCAAAGAACAACGATGCGACGTCATTTTGTCTTGGCAAGAGATTCTCGAAGGGATTAAAAGCGTTTGGGGAATTACTTACGTGAGTGAAGACATTGAATCTAAGCCGATTCCAAATATGCCTAAGCATAAATTTTACATGTTGATTTCCAAACAATACGAACACGGCCCCGCGCTACGAACCATCCTCGATAAAGGTTTGAGAAAATTCCAAGCTAAATAACTATCGACCCGAACTTTCGCACTTAGCCCACCAATAACCCCAACAAGTGATATATAAAATTATTATCAAAAATATATAACTGACTGAACTTTGATAACTTTTTTCATCCGGCTCACTAATCTGCTCACCACAGCCCATGCAGCAGCATGCGGCGCTTTTACTCAACAACAGGAACAGATTAGTGAAAAAGTTATTACCTATACTGGCGCTGGCCGCAGTATCGTTAAACAGTATTGCCGCTGAAGACCCAAACATCTCCGTCGGCCTTGGTTATGACCAAGACCTGAGCGTCATCTTCGATCTTAATAGCACTTTTAGAATGACGGCAGGAAACGATGGCATGGCAATGGACTACGTATTTAAGCGTGGTGACATAGAGTCAGAAACTGATATCAACTGGTTTTTAGGCGCTGGTGGTTACTATGAGTGGGATGATGACTTTGGCGCACGCTTACCACTGGGTATTGAAGTGCACTTTGCAGACAAGTGGGAAATCTATGCTCAGGTACACCCAGAGTTAGGTATTAGTGACGGCTTGGATTTCGGTGTCGGAGCTTCATTTGGCGTCACCTACTCATTCAAATAAGTCGTTCGGGGCAGCCTGCATTCACTGCCCCGGCTTCTTTGATTTACAGTAGCCGCCTTCTCAGGCCTGCTTTTTCAAGGATGCGGGTTGAAATCTCTTCTACCGACAGCGATGACGTGTTGATGTACGGAATGGCTTCACGTCGGAATAAAGCCTCAACACTCTCCAACTCGTTGATGCACTGTTCTGTGCTCGCATATTCACTGCCCGCCAAACGGTTCTCACGAATTTCGGTCAACCTTTCAGGGTCGATCGTCAGACCAAACAATTTATGGCGATGGATTTCGAATTCTGGCAGCAGTCTCAGACGACGAATATCTTCCTCAATGAATGGATAGTTCACAACTCGCAGGCCAAATTGCATCGCCATGTAAAGGCTGGTTGGCGTTTTACCGCTTCGAGAAACGCCCAACAATATAATGTCAGCCTCGTCCATTCCCTTGAGCGTAATGCCATCATCATGCGCTAAGGTGTATTCAATTGCTGCAATGCGATCAAAGTAAGTGTCAGAATCTTTGCCCACGCTGCGCGATCGTTGCAGCTTCGGTTTTGGCTCCATCTGAATATCATCCTTAACCTGTTGGACGATACTCGCCAGCACATCGTAACTGAATGCAGGGGCTTCCAATAGTTTCTGTTTGATCTCCGGAATAACGATGGAAAAAAACACTAAAGGCTTCACACCGCTCTCTTGATAAGACTGTTCTATCTCTTTCAGCAGATCCGCTAACTTGTCTTCACTTTCGACAAACGGAAACGTTTTTTCGTTGGCGTTAAACGGGAATTGGCCCAAAACAACATGGCCTAATGTCTCACATGTTATGGCCGTTCCGTCAGAAACATAGAATACATCACGACTTTGAATATCAATTTGCATGTTTTATTTAAACTTTAAAATTCTTTTGAGTAGGATGGACACCATAATATCGATAATAAAACCCGGCTGACAATTACGCCCCCCACAGCTTTGAAAATTTGTTGAGAATTTTTTTGAGCCAATGCGTAATCGTTTGCCTTATCCCTACAAAGCTGCAATGTTTCTGGAGAAAGACATGCAAAAGAACACCCTCTGGTTCAATAGCCTATCCATGGAAGATGTCGACAAGGTCGGCGGTAAAAACGCTTCACTTGGAGAAATGGTTTCAAATCTATCGAATGCTGGCGTTTCAGTACCGAATGGTTTTGCGACTACTTCTTACGCGTTTAACCAATTCCTTGACTATGAAGGTCTGGATGAACGAATCCACCAACTGCTCGATGAACTAGACGTTGAGGATGTAGAAGCTCTGCGCAAGACAGGTGCCACCATCCGTCAATGGGTTTTAGAAGCTCCCTTCCCTGCTGACCTAGAGCAGGATATTCGTAACGACTACCAAGAACTGATTGAAGGTAATACAGAGCTTTCAGTCGCTGTTCGATCTTCAGCAACCGCTGAAGACTTGCCGGACGCCTCATTCGCGGGCCAGCAAGAAACGTTTCTTAACGTAAAAGGTATCGATGCTGTACTTGAAGCAACGAAACACGTTTACGCATCTCTGTTTAATGACCGCGCTATCTCCTACCGTGTGCACCAAGGTTTTGACCACCGTGGTATCTCGCTGTCTGCGGGTATCCAACGCATGGTGCGCTCAGATAAAGCCTCTTCAGGTGTTATGTTCACCCTAGACACTGAATCTGGCTTCGATCAGGTTGTGTTCATCACTTCCTCTTGGGGTCTAGGGGAAATGGTCGTTCAGGGTGCAGTAAACCCGGACGAGTTCTACGTTCACAAGCCAATGCTTGAAGCGGGTCAGCATCCGATTGTTAAGAAGACGTTCGGTTCTAAACTTATCAAGATGATCTACTCGACCAACCAAGAAATTGGTAAGCAAGTCGATATCATTGATACCTCAGCACAAGAGCGTGAGCAGTTCTCTCTTAATGACGAAGAGATCAAAGAACTGGCAAAACAAGCGATGATCATCGAAAAGCACTACCAGCGTCCGATGGATATCGAGTGGGCGAAGGATGGCATTGATGGCAAGCTTTACATTGTTCAAGCTCGCCCAGAAACCGTATGTTCTCAAAGCGAACAGAACGTCATTGAGCGTTACGAGCTGAACAACAAAGCAGAAGTTTTGGTCGAAGGCCGTGCTATCGGTCAGCGTATCGGCTCTGGCCCAGTACGTCTGGTTGACTCGCTAGACCAAATGTCTTTGGTTCAAGATGGCGATGTGCTGGTTACTGACATGACTGACCCAGACTGGGAACCAGTGATGAAGAAGGCCTCTGCTATCGTCACTAACCGTGGTGGCCGTACTTGTCACGCAGCCATCATCGCGCGTGAGCTGGGTATTCCAGCAATCGTTGGTTGTGGCGATGCCACATCTAAGCTGACAGACGGCGCTACCGTTACTGTCTCTTGTTCTGAAGGTGAGACAGGTTACGTTTATCAAGGTGAGCTGGACTTCGAAGTGAAGCGTTCTGCGGTTGATGAACTGCCACTGCTACCAACTAAAGTGATGATGAACGTCGGTAACCCAGACCGTGCATTCGACTTCGCACAGATTCCGAACGAAGGCGTTGGCTTGGCGCGTCTGGAATTCATCATCAACAAGATGATTGGTATTCACCCGAAAGCACTGCTGAACTTCGATGCACAAAGTGACGAGCTAAAAGCAGAAATCACTCAGCGTATCCGTGGCTACAAAGATCCTATCGATTTCTACGTCAGCAAGCTGACTGAAGGTATCGCGACTATCGCTGCGGCATTCTGGCCAAAACGTGTCATCGTTCGTATGTCTGACTTTAAGTCCAACGAGTACAGCAACCTCGTTGGCGGTAAAGGTTACGAACCGCATGAAGAGAACCCTATGCTGGGCTTCCGTGGCGTGTCACGTTATATCTCACCTGTTTTTGAAGACTGCTTTGAGCTAGAAACTCAGGCGATTAAGCGTGTTCGCAATGAGATGGGTCTGAAGAACGTTGAAATCATGATCCCATTCGTGCGTACTCCAAGCGAGGCTGCATCGGTTATCGATCTTCTTGCGAAGTTCGATCTGCGCCGTGGCGATCAGGGTCTGAAAGTCATCATGATGTGTGAACTACCGTCTAATGCCGTGCTGGCAGACGAGTTCCTCAAGTACTTTGACGGTTTCTCAATCGGCTCTAACGATATGACTCAGCTAACACTGGGCCTAGACCGTGATTCAGGCGACGTAGCTCACCTGTTTGACGAGCGTAACCCTGCTGTTAAAGCCATGCTGCAAATGGCTATTGATGCTGCGACTAAAGCTGGTAAATACGTCGGTATTTGTGGTCAGGGTCCATCTGACCATGATGATCTGGCTGAATGGCTAATGGAGCAAGGGATCAGCTCAGTGTCACTTAACCCAGATACTGTGATTGATACTTGGCTGAAACTTGGTCAGGTAAGCGGCAAATAAAACGGCACGATAACTTAGTAAAAACCGCCTAGTCTGACTGGGCGGTTTTTTATTTTCACGATTAAATCGCTGACTTTATTCTCTCAAAATGTCTATTTATCCGATTTCGACATTTTTCTCTCTACCCACTTTATTACACCTAAAAACGCTCAACACCTTGCCCTGCCTAGCGACTCAACACCGAATTTATGAGTCCCACCTCTATTATTCAAAATAAAAATAAAGACCACACACAGTTCACGGTTGCAACATAATTTCAATCAAATTAACATCAACAAAACAAAAATCCACCATTGAACGAAAATAACACATTTAATCATGAATATTTAGCGGTTTTTATTGAATAGTATTGCAAAGGTATTCGAAAGACAGTAGGCTTGCGCCCGATGATTAAATGCAGATGTATAGTGAATATATATGCCAGGTGGATTGGCCTATCATATTGACTAGTAGTAACACGAGAATTGTAATGCAGAATAACGCTCAATCTATCAAACAGACGAAAGGTAAAGGCAACTTTTGGATGTTCTTTATCCCTTCTTTACTGGGTCTGTTTCTTTTCATGGCGCCGATTAGCTATGACGGTGATATCACCATCCCAGTTGCCGTACTGGCAAAATCCATCCAAGCTGTATTTGGTGATCACCTTGTAGGCATGGTCACCTCTATCATCTTATTTATGGCGGCAACATCATTGCTATGTCGTATTAAGAACCCTGCATTTATTGCTAACAGTCCGTTTTTGAACAGCCTGTTTAACCCAAGCCCTCTTTGGTTGGCAGTGCGTGTTATTGGTGGTCTTGCTGTTGCGATGACCTTCTTCCAAGTCGGCCCTGAAGCTGTATGGGAAGAAAATACTGGCGGCCTAGTACTAGAAGGTTTGTTACCAACGCTATTCTCAGTATTTATCTTTGCGGGTCTACTACTCCCACTGCTACTTAACTTTGGTTTGTTAGAGCTATTTGGCACGCTGCTAAGTAAAGTGATGCGCCCAGTATTTAACTTACCTGGCCGCAGTGCTATCGACTGTATGGCTTCTTGGCTTGGCGATGGCTCAGTCGGTATCCTGCTGACCAGCAAGCAATACGAAAACAAATTCTACACACAGCGCGAAGCGGCTGTCGTAGGTACCACATTCTCAGCAGTATCCATCACGTTCAGCTTGGTTGTTCTTGCTCAGGTTGAACTGGAGCACTTGTTCTTACCTTTCTACGGTGCAATCTGTCTGGCGGGTATTGTCGCGGCGATCATCATCCCTCGCTTGCCTCCTCTAAGCATGAAGAAAGACACTTTCATCGATGGTACTAAACCAGCAAAAGATGCCGATGCTGTTCCTGCTGGCCACACAAGCGTGTCTTGGGGTATGGAGCTGGCACTAGCGAAAGCGAGCCAAGTAAAATCATTTAAAGATGTCTTTGGTGAAGGCGTGCGTAACGCAGTAGACATGGTATTTGGCGTGCTGCCTGTAGTAATGGGTCTAGGTACGATTGCCCTAGTGATTGCTGAGTACACGTCGGTGTTTAGCTTCCTAGGTCAACCATTCATCCCATTCCTTGAACTATTAGGCATCCCAGAAGCAGCAGCGGCCTCTGAAACTATCGTGGTTGGTTTTGCTGACATGTTTATCCCAGCGATTCTAGCGTCGTCTATTGATAACGAAATGACACGTTTCGTCATCGCTGCTATGTCTGTCACTCAGCTGATTTACATGTCTGAAGTTGGTGCGCTGCTACTTGGTAGCCGAATCCCAGTGAACATCTTTGAACTGTTTGCCATCTTCATTCTACGTACCTTAATCACACTGCCTGTGATTGCTGGTATTGCTCATCTGATTTTCTAATCTCAGATTACGAATCAATCTTTTTTTTGAAGGCCCTTTCAGGGCCTTTGTTTTACCTGCCAACCTAGATCAGCAAAATAAAGTCTCTTACCTATACTTAAGTTAATTTGAGAGGTGGTAGAGGAGGGAGAGATGAGCCCTTTACTTTTGCACGTGCTATTGCTGACAACGCCCGCACCAACAGTCGACGCGAGCTCTTTGCCTTTGAAATGTCGCCTACTCCATACTGCTGACAATTTTTGGTTTTATCGCGAGCAGATGGTGTATGAAAGCGATCAATTTGTGATCTTCCAAAACTTTAAAGGCCGGGTTGTCACTCAAGTGGATTTAAAAACCAATGAGTTGATCAGAACAACCTACATTGGCGAACCTTACGATCCTAAATATCAAATCCTGCTTGGGTTATGCGATAAAACCAAGCACACGGTTGAAATGTGGAAACTCAAACAAGTTCCCTACGATAATTGAGCCCTACCAGTAGCGCTCAAAGGTGATGTTGCCTCCCGTCGCTCGACGGAATTTTTCTAACCCAAACCCTTGCAGAGTCTTGGTGGTCTCTTTGATCATTTCTGGGTTTCCGCACAGCATGACAAAACTGTTCTCCTGAGTGAGCTCTGCCTGTGCTCTTTCTTGAATCTCACGCTGATCCAACAACTGAGGAATGCGGCCATATAGCGTATTTGGATGTTGCTCTCTCGACACAACAGGCACATAGCTCAGGCGACCTTCATATTGGTCAACTAACTGCTCAATCAAGTAGCGGTAGACCAAGTCTTTCTCATGCCTAACGCCATGGACTAAAACAATTTTTTCATATCCGGGGCGAACGTTAATGTCATCGAGTAGCGATAGGAAAGGACCAATACCCGTCCCCGTTGAAAGCAACCATAAGTCCTGAGTCGATTTAGGAATAGAACTCAAAATCAAATCACCGTAGGCGGCAGCGCCTACGTATACCGAGTCTCCCTCTTTCAAGTGCTGCAGTTTTGGCGTCAGTTTGCCTTCAGGGTTCGAAACAATCAGAAATTCCAGCATATCGCTGCTGTTGAGTGGTGCGTTGACGACTGAATACGCTCGGCTGATCAATTGGCCGTCGTCGTCATACAGGGCCAGCTTAGTAAATTGGCCCGCTTTAAAGGTGAGAGGCGCGCCGGTAAGACGTAAACTGAATAGCTCTGACGTCCAGTCAGTGCGCTTATCTACTTTGGCGAGATTAAAACCATCGGGTGCGGTCATTGCAGATCCTCCATCAGGTTACCTCTTTAAAACCTACTCCTCTGATCTTTATAAGTAAAGACGGGCCTTTACTTAGTCATTAAAGATCACATTTTGATAACATTTTCACAAAACCACTTGATTCAGCATTAGAATAAAAACTCTTTTAAAAACCAATGCAAGGAACACGCATGGAATCGTTACTGAAAGACTTTCCGGTCATCACAGAAATTCCGGTCGCTTGGGGTGAAATGGATGCTCTCCAACACGTCAATAATGTGGTTTACTTTCGCTACTTTGAAACCGCAAGACTCGACTACTTTGAGCACATCAATCTTCTCGTCAACCTAAGCCAAAGCCATATCGGCCCTGTATTGGGCGAAACAAGCTGCCGCTATAAAATGCCCATTACCTATCCAGACACTCTGATGATAGGCTCTAAAGTCGTCGACATTCAGGAAGACAGATTTACTATGGAGTATCAGGTTGTGAGCAAGAAAGTCGGTAAAGTCAGTACCGTAGGGCGCGCCACCTGTGTGATGTTTGATTTTAAAAACAATTGCAAAGCAAACTTACCAGAGCAAATCAAACAGTCCATTTTAAATTTAGAAGCGACGGCAGAATCCTAATACACCGCTTGACCTTCCCCCTAGGGGAAGCTTTATGCTAGCCGAGTTATCGTCATTTTAGGTTACGTATGGGCTTCCCTTCGATTCGTAAATACTGGATTCTATTTATCAGCATGAGCGCCATGTTGGTATCCAGTTTTGCTACTAGCGAAACCCTAATGACGTTCGAAATGCTCAGCGATTCCGGTAGCAAGCAGGCTCACTGTGGCATGGCAATGAACATGAGCCCAGCGCTGACAGATTCTTCAATCCCTTCAGATCATTGTGAAACCAGCGAAGAGATGGTTCATAACTGTTGTAGCGTGATGTGCGCAACGGTTTTCGCCCCCATTCCCCGAATTGATAAACCTCTACTAATCTCGACTCAGTTGGCTCTGATCCATTCAGATGTCCAAGGTCAGGTCATTACCCGTTTAAGCTCACTCTATCGCCCTCCGATAGCATAATCCGTTCTCTGTTATCGACTCCCAGCCTATTGCTTTGGGAGATGGTTTTTCGTGCCTGTCAGGCACTCGGAAACGGACAATAAAGTGAAAATCAAACCAAGGATTCTGGCGCTTTCTGTCAGCGCCGCGGTCTGGTTTGCGCCTGTATCAGCAAACAACTTGCAAGAGCAGACTCACCAGCCGCAAGCTGTGCTATCACAATTGATCAGCATGGCACTCAACAACGACAGCAATCGAAAGCAATATTTTGCTCAGTCACAAGCTTTGCGCGAGACCGGCGTTGCCAGTGCCACGCTAATGGACCCCAAAATCAAAGTTGGTTTTGGCGGCCTACCTGTCGACAGCTTCAAATTCGACGAAGATCCGATGACGAACATTTCCGTCGGATTGATGCAACAATTTGAGCGTGGTTCGACACTGGAGTTACAACAAAAGAAAAGCAATCAACAAGCGGATGGCGTCGGTTTACAAATTGATGCCCGAGAACTGGATGTCATTAGCAGCATGACCCAACTCTGGCTTGAACTAGGTTACCAGCAGCAGGCGAAAACCATCATGCTGGAAAACCGTCGTTTGCTCAAAGAAATGGAAAGCTTTATTCAAACCAACTATTCGATTGGTAAAAGCGAAGCTCAGGATCTGCTCAATGCTCAGCTTCAAGTGAGCAAACTGGATGAGAAGCTTCAGGCTAATCAGCAGATGCAACAGCGCTTGATGGCCCAGCTTTCCGAATGGTTGGGAGCCAATTGGTCTGAACAGATTCAGAGCGTCAGCGCATCCAATCAGCTTAACTGGACCAAGCTCGACCAACAGCTGAACGAGAACCTAGCAAGCTCCGAGTATTATCAGCAGCTCAGCCTGCACCCAATGGTACAAATGGCCAGCCAAACCATATCCACTTCCGAAACTCAGGTTGAAATTGCACAGCAGGCTTACCAACCTCAGTTTGGCGTTGAAGTCATGTATGCCTACCGTCAGGCCAACGGTATGATGGGAGAACCTGCATCAGACCTAGTTAGTGCCTATCTGACCATGGACATTCCTCTGTTCACGGGAAACCGTCAGGACAGAAATCTCGCTGCGGCCCAATATCAGGTCGGCGCGGCCAAGTCCCAGAAAGACACGTTACTGGCTCAGATGAATGCCAAAGTCAACGCCTTACTTGTCGACCGAACCAATTTAGCCCAACGACTAGAACGGTATCAGTCCACCCTTCTTCCTCAGGCCAACGCACGAATTCGTGCGGTTGAACGAGGTTATCAGAACAACACGTCGCAGTTTAACGATGTCATTACGGCCTCTGCCGATGAACTTGCTCTGCAACTCGAACAGCAACGTCTGATTGCAGATTTAAACATTGTGAACAGCAACTTAGCTGCCCTACTGGACGGTTTTGATTATCAAGTTGAGCCAGTCACTTTGGCTCAAGGCGAACAAGAATAAGGTATCTGACATGAAAACAATACAAATCGCTGCTATCGCTCTGTTGGTAGGAGGCGCGCTGGGCTATTCCGCTAATCATTTCCTAGCCGGATCTAGCATGGGAATGGACGCCAAGGCTGAGTCTGGTTCTTCTGATTCTGCTGAACCTCTCTACTGGGTTGCTCCGATGGACCCGAACTACAAGCGAGATAAGCCCGGTAAGTCACCAATGGGCATGGACTTAATTCCAGTTTACGCCGAAGACATGGCGGGAGAGCAAGATAAACCCGGAACCATTACGATTGATCCTTCGGTAGAAAACAACCTCGGCGTCAAGTCCGAACCCGTAACCCTAGAACCTCTCTCCCCCCGCATTGAAACGGTCGGTTACATCGCGTTTGATGAAAGCCAGCTGTGGCAAACCAACGTACGCGTCGCGGGTTGGGTTGAAAAACTGTTCATCAATGCGATCGGTGAGAAGGTCAACAAAGGCGATGTGCTGTTTACGCTCTATTCACCTGAGTTAGTGAAAGCGCAGGAAGAACTACTCAATGCCTCCCGAACAGGCCGAACCGGCTTAGTCAAAGGTGCCACTGAACGACTCGTGACACTAGGTGTAGACCGTGCACAGATTAAAGCGATTCTAAAACGCGGTAAAGCGTCACAGACGATAGAAATAAAGGCACCAGCTAACGGTGTGATTGCAAGTTTGAGCATTCGCGAAGGGGGTTATTTGTCACCCGCGCAAGCAGTGATCAGCGCTGGCCCACTGAACAATGTTTGGGTAGACGCAGAAGTGTTCGAACGTCAGGCGCAATGGATTAAAGCTGGCAGTGAAGCTTCAATGACATTAGATGCCATTCCGGGCAACGAATGGCAGGGTAAGGTCGACTACGTCTACCCGATTCTTGATCCTAATACTCGTACTCTGCGCGTCAGGCTTAAATTCTCTAACCCAGATGGTGAGCTCAAGCCCAATATGTTCGCCAACATTGCTCTTCAACCTGTTAGCGAAGAGTCGGTACTGACTATTCCTAAATCTGCGGTAATACGCTCTGGTGGCATGGCTCGCATTGTGCTGTCAGAAGGTGAAGGCAAATATCGTTCTGCTCGCATCGAAACAGGCCGCGAAGCCGGAGATCGGGTTGAAGTTTTGCAGGGTTTAACCCAAGAAGATCAAGTGGTGACTTCCGCACACTTTATGCTCGACTCTGAATCCAGCCAGTCTGCCGACCTTGCGCGCATTAATGGTGTTGAGCCAAATGAGGAGACCGTTTGGGCGAAGGGAGAGATCACCGACGTCATGGCTGATCATGGCATGTTGACGATCAACCACCAGCCGGTACCTGAATGGGATTGGCCGGGCATGGTCATGAATTTTACTCTCGCTGAAGACGTCGATGCGAGTTCGTTCACAACAGGCCAAAGCATAGAGTTTGAAATGCAAAAAACCGAGTCTGGCCAGTACGAAATTGTCGACTACAAAGTGGATGACTCTGTTGTTGCTGGCGAGCTTTGGTTGCAAGGCGATATTTCTATGCTTATGGCCGACTTTGGCATGATCACCTTAAACCACCTCCCTGTCGCGGAGTGGAACTGGCAAGCCGGTGAGATGAACTTCTCCGTTGGCGATGAAGTGGATCTATCAGGTTTTGAGGAAGGTCAGCGCGTTCGATTTCTAGTTGAACGACAAGGTGCAGATTACCTGCTCAAGCAATTGGCAACGGATGAGGGCTAACGATGATCAATGCAATTATCCGTTGGTCAATCAGTAATAGACTCCTAGTATTGATTGCCACCTTAGCTATTGTTTTAGCTGGTCTTTACAGTGTAAAGAATACGCCTGTAGACGCAATTCCTGACTTATCGGATGTTCAGGTTATCATCAAAACCAGCTATCCGGGCCAAGCACCTCAGGTTGTCGAGGATCAGGTCACTTACCCATTAACCACTGCCATGTTGGCTGTACCCGGTGCAGAAACCGTCAGGGGATACTCTTTCTTTGGGGACTCCTATGTCTACATCATCTTTAATGATGACACTGATATGTACTGGGCCCGCTCGCGCGTGCTGGAGTATCTCAGCCAAGTCGCACCAAACCTGCCATCCAATGCCAAACCAACGCTGGGGCCTGATGCCACTGGGGTTGGCTGGGTTTACAGCTATGTTCTTCAGGATAAAACCGGACAGCACGATTTAGCCCAGTTACGTAGCTTGCAGGATTGGTTCCTCAAATACGAACTGCAAACCGTTGATGGGGTATCGGAAGTCGCCACTGTAGGTGGTATGGTCAAACAATATCAGGTCCAGATTGACCCCGCCAAACTGCGTGCTTACAACCTGACATTACAGCAGGTAAACAACGCGATTCAAAACGGTAATCAGGAGACAGGTGCCTCCGTGATTGAGGTCGCTGAAGCCGAACACATGGTGCGTACCACGGGCTACCTGACTAGCATCGAAGATATCCGCTCACTGCCACTTAAGGTAACCGAAAAAGGTACCCCGCTTCTGTTGGGTGATGTCGCGGATATTAACCTTGGCCCACAAATGCGTCGTGGCATTTCTGAGCTCAACGGTGAAGGGGAAGCCGTTGGTGGTGTGATCGTGATGCGCTTCGGAGAAAATGCCAGTGAAGTGATAGCCAAAACCAAAGCCAAACTGGCCGAGTTGCAACGCAGCTTGCCTGAGGGAGTCGAAATCGTACCAACGTATGACCGCTCTACGTTGATCGACTCTGCGGTAGAGAACTTGTGGAAGAAATTGGCTGAAGAGTTCATCGTGGTTGCGATTGTCTGTGCTTTGTTCCTGTTCCATATCCGCTCATCTCTGGTTATCGCTTTGAGCTTACCAGTGGGTATTCTGACCGCGTTTGTGATCATGCATTGGCAAGGGATTAACGCCAACATCATGTCATTGGGCGGTATTGCCATCGCCATTGGAGCCATGGTCGATGGCGCAATCGTGATGATAGAAAACGTTCACAAGCACATTGAACGGACTCCGCTCACCGATAAAAATCGCTGGCAAGTCATTGGCAAGGCCGCAGAGGAAGTCGGCGCACCGCTGTTCTTTTCTCTGCTAATCATCACGTTGAGCTTTGTCCCTGTCTTCGCTTTGGAAGGTCAGGAAGGCAAAATGTTTTCGCCACTGGCATTTACCAAAACCTACGCCATGGCGGCCTCTGCTGGCTTAGCGATTACGCTAGTGCCTGTTTTGATGGGCTATTTCATTCGTGGCAAAGTGCTCCCGGAACACAAAAACCCAGTCAACAAAGGGTTAGTCTCGCTTTAC
The DNA here is from genome assembly GCF_013113835.1 of Vibrio sp. RE88. GTDB lineage: Bacteria > Pseudomonadota > Gammaproteobacteria > Enterobacterales > Vibrionaceae > Vibrio. Next base: position 38,184 of record NZ_VTYQ01000017.1, read on the forward strand.
AAACCCTTACTCAACCTGAGTCTGAATTACCCTAAAACCATGATCGTCATTGCGATGGGACTTATGGCATCGGCTTACTACCCAACCAGTAAGCTTGGCAGCGAATTCATTCCTCCACTCGATGAGGGTGACTTGATGTACATGCCGACCACCTATCCGGGCATCTCGATTGGTAAAGCACGCGAGCTGTTACAGCAAACCAATAAGTTGATTAAAAGCGTCCCTGAAGTTGAAACGGTATGGGGGAAAATCGGACGCGCCGAAACCGCAACCGACCCCGCACCGCTGACCATGATTGAAACCGTCATACAGCTGAAACCTCGCGAACAATGGCGTGAAGGTGTAACAACCGAATCGCTGCGCAAAGAGTTTGACGATCTAGTGCAGTTCCCCGGGCTAACCAATGCGTGGGTCATGCCAATCAAAACCCGCATCGACATGCTGGCAACTGGCATTAAGACGCCTATTGGGATCAAAATTGCAGGCCCTGACCTTAACGCCATTGAACAGATCGGTGCTGAACTGGAGCCGATTCTCAATCAGGTCAATGGTACAGCTTCTGTGTATGCTGAGCGTGTCGCAGGAGGACGATACGTCACTATCGATATTAAACGTCGCTCTGCCGCTCGCTATGGCCTCAATATAAAAGATGTTCAGCGCGTGATTTCCACTGCAGTAGGAGGCATGAACGTTGGGGAAACCATAGAGGGGCTGGAACGCTACCCGATTAATGTTCGATACCCGCAGGACTACCGTGATTCAGTGGTGAAATTACAGAACCTACCTCTGGTTACCCCAAATGGCGCTCGCATCGCACTGGCGGATGTGGCTGATATTCGTTACGAAGACGGCCCACCGATGATCAAAACAGAAAACGCCCGCCCTAATGGCTGGGTATTCGTTGATATTGATGGACGAGATCTCGGTTCGTACGTTGCAGAAGCACAACAAGTCGTGGCTGATCAGCTCAATCTGCCCGCTGGCTATTCTCTGGCTTGGTCGGGGCAGTATGAATATATGGAACGAGCGAAAGAACGCTTAAGTGTCGTGGTACCGATTACGCTGGCGATCATTATGCTGCTGCTTTACTTCAGCTTCCGTCGCATTGGCGAAGTGCTGATCATCATGATGACTCTTCCTCTCGCGATGGTGGGTGGCTTATGGTTGATGCACTACCTCGGCTATAACTTCTCGATTGCAGTTGGGGTCGGTTTTATTGCCCTCGCGGGTGTCGCCGTCGAAATTGGCGTCATCATGCTGGTGTATCTCAACCAAGCCTGGCACTACAAAAAGCTGGATGCCCAAGAGCAGAATCACGCCATTACTTCCGATGATCTGTCGATGGCGATACGAGACGGCGCAGGTCTCAGAGTTCGACCTGTGATGATGACAGTTCTGACCGTCATCATTGGTCTTGTACCGATCATGTACGGCGAAGGTACGGGCTCTGAAGTCATGCAACGAATCGCCGCCCCTATGATTGGTGGAATGGCATCGGCGCTGCTACTCACGCTTCTGGTACTACCGGCCATTTTCAAATTGTGGAAACAAAGAGAAATCTCACGTCACTCATAACCATAGAACCATGTCCCCGTAGCTCAGTGCTTCGGGGCACCCTACTACTTAAGGAAACAATGATGAAAAAAACAATTCTGGCACTTGCACTGACTCTGGCTAGCACTCAAATTCTCGCTCAAATGGATCACTCATCCATGGATCATTCCAAAATGAATATGGAAGGTATGGACCATTCGAAAATGATGGGCGATATGAAGGGAGTGGACCACTCACAAATGAACATGGACGAGATGTCCGATGTCGGTATGCCAGCCAAAGGAGCTAAACCGGACAAAGTGGTCCACGTGATCCTAGACGATGATATGAGCATTACATTCAAAAAAGAGGTGGATATCGAACCGAATGACGTGGTCCAGTTTGTGGTTATGAACAAAGGGAAAATCGACCATGAGTTTTCCATTGGCTCAGCACAAGAGCAACTCAAGCACCGTGAGATGATGAAGAAAATGGGCAACCACGCTCATGATTCTGGCAGTACAGTGACGGTTGCTCCGGGCAAAGCCAAGCAGTTACTGTGGCATTTCCATGGAGACAACAACGTTGAATTTGCCTGCAACATCCCAGGACACGCGGAAGCTGGCATGGTCAAATCAGCGGTATTGTAACGCTCCCAAGCCTGCCAGCTGTTGCTGGCAGGCCGTCTGACGTCAGTCAAAGTGCTTCATCGGATATAAAGTGCCAGCTTTGGGTTGCTGTAAGTGACTCGGTAACGCGATAACCTCATCAAAACCCGCTAACGTATAAACTTTTTCGGAATTGGGAATATTATTCTTTCCTTCTCTTAGATGTGCCACGTTGTTACGGTAAATCAGATTGTCAGCTCCCGGAGCTTGATGCTTGCCCGACTCCCCTGTCGCAATCAAAGGCCAATGATGGCTCCACGGTAACTGAATCAGGTTGTTTTCAACTAAATTTTTCCCACCATCGCCATTGTGAAAGTTGACATCCACTTCAAGGTGATTGTCATAAACCACATTGTATTTGGCTTGCTGATGCAGAGTAACATGGCGAATTTTTCGCACCCTTTCGTTCGTCACTAAAATGTACTGACCGCGTATATCGTAATAGCAGTTACCGTTGATTCCCTTGTTGTAGCAGCGGTAGATATCATTACCGCGAAATGTCAGGTGTGAGGTGTCGCTAGCTGCAAAGATGGGGTTCGTTCCTGCTTCCAACATGCGGGTATCTTGTACCCAAGAATCATGACTCTTTTCAGAAAACTTAACCAAGCCGACATAGAGGTTTGGATCTGATACAGGTTGGTTTTTGTCTCCGGTTCGAGCCACTTTGACGTCATTGGTAAATGGCCACGCAGTTTCAACATGTGGCTCATCGAAATTGTTTCTATCTAGAGGCTCAAATCCGTCAACCGCAAGCTGAATCGTCATGTTCTCCAAACCAGCCCCAGAGACATCCGAGAATTGAAAAGCAAATCTATCTGTACCATAGCCTTGCCAAGTATTACGCATGGTTACCAGAACATGTGTCTCTGTTTTGCTGCTGCCGCGCAATACTACGTTTGAGCGCATCTCCATCGTTTTAGCCAGCCGATAAACACCCTCTTCCAGTATTACTGTTCCTCCGCCAGCACGCGCCACTTTATCAATTGCCGTTTGAATATCATCCTTAGGCGTTATCTTCACAACCACTCGTTCAGGATCAAAACACGGAATTCCCCCTCTGACTCCAGCCTTTGCCCATTCGATGCTCAGTGGAAATCGTTGGTCATACTGGCTGATATCAAACTGCCAATTCGCATCTCCAATCCGATTGTCCGCAGTGCACGCCGCCCAAGCAGATGGCCACGTTATCGAGCTTAAAGTGGTGATAAGGAAAAGAGACGCTCGACGTAATGCCGTAAACGAGAAGAGGATAGACATACTTTAATTCTGTTCAAAGTTGAACTTCTGAGCATAGAGACAAAACGGAGTAATCATTAATAGTTAACAATGATTAACCTTTAAGTAGGTCTAAGGGGTTTTCTAAAAAATCAAAAGAAGTAAATAAAGAAAAAGCCACGTATCTTAGACACGTGGCAAAACAAAAAGTGAATGGCAGTGGATTATTCGCTTTTTGCGTTTTATAGCCCCCAAGCTCAGGAGCTAATACGTAAAGTTTAGACGAAATAGTGCAACTATCTATTCATACGGTTTAATATCAATATTTTTCAAACTCACCGTTGTTGTAGTCGCTGATCGCCTGTTCAATTTCTTGCATGCTGTTCATCACGAACGGGCCATAGTGCACAACGGGCTCATCAATGGGTTCACCTTGGAAAATCAGCACACCGCTTGTACTGTTTGCATTCAACTCAGTGACTTCTCCAGAAGACAAAAGCGCCATCTCACCTTGTTGCACCCTGCGTTCTTTAACACTAATTTCGCCCTGATAAACATAAAGCATCATGTTAAATTTCTGCGGCGTAAGTAACTTAATCTTCTGCGCTGTTTCAGAACGCCAGTCTGAAACTGATAACGGCACTCCGGTTTTGCTCAGCGGCCCTTGTTGTACGTTGCCTTCAACGGATACCTCACCTGCTAGAACGCGCAATACGCCAAGGCTCTCATCTTGATATTCTGTGATGGTTTCAGGCTGAAAGTCATGAAACTGAGCGGGTTTCATCTTGTCGCGCGCTGGCTGATTTATCCAAATTTGGAATCCATGCAACTCGCCATCCTGCATGATAGGCATTTCACTATGAATCACACCACGGCCTGCTGCCATCCATTGAGCGCCACCAGAACGTAACTCACCCACATTTCCCATATGATCTTTATGTTGAAAATGACCTTTGAGCATATAGGTCAGCGTTTCAATGCCGCGATGCGGATGAGGAGGAAAACCGCCTATATAGTCGGAACGCTGATCGGATTTCAGCTCATCCATCATTAGAAATGGCGAGAAACTTGCGTTGTTAAACCCCGCCACGCGGCTAATTTTGACACCATCGCCATCGAACGTGGCATGGGCTGGAATGATTTGACGGATTTCGCGAAGCTGGCTCATTTTCTTTCTCCTCAAGAGCGATGAATACAGTCTATCGCCCTCAAATTGAAACTTGAGCACAAGAATTCGAGCTACTCATTCAAAATTTTTGAATGCCTCTAAAGCGGCTATCTCTGCAAAGCCTATTTGACTGAGAGGCCACTTAAGTTTGTATTTTGACTGTCACGAAGCAGCAATGTAGTTCTGCCAATAGCGATGAAGCGCAGCGATATCTTTGGAACACAACCATTCCATCGCCCCTTCTAGCTCTTCGTCATGCCAGTGCCACCACTGCATTTCCAACAGCTGCGTGATTTCTTCTTGGCTAAAACGAAACTTGATGTGCTTAGCTGGATTAGAGCCAACAATCTCATAAGGTGCCACATCTTTTGTTACCACAGCTCGGCTGGCAATCACCGCGCCGTCACCAATTTTGACTCCTGCCATGATCATGGCCTCAGAGCCTATCCACACGTCATTGCCGATGACAGTGTCACCTACCGGACGAAAGCCATCTTTTGCTTGAGCAAAATTTGAATCGTCCTGATAAAAGAAAGGAAAAGTACTTGCCCAGTCGGTACGATGCCCTTGATTACCAGCCATCATAAACACTGCGCCGGAACCGATAGAGCAAAAGCTGCCAATGATCAGTTTATCGACATCGTCACGCTCAGCAGAAAGATATCGCGCACAGTCATCGAAACTGTGCTGATGGTAGTAGCCTGAATAGTAGCTGTGCCTGCCAACGACAATGTTAGGGTTAGTAATTTGTCCAGCAATCGGTTTACCCGCAAAAGGCGAGTCAAAATAGTTTTGCATTATGGTGGTACCTGATTGTTTTTCGGACAATTTACACCAACACTCTATTGCCCCCAAGCATTCTTTCTCGTCTGAACCAGATATAACGCAACGCTGACAAGACATAGACCAAGCATCACCCAATAAGCGCCCGCTAGGCCCAGCCATTTCGCTGACAGGCCTGCACTCAAATATGTCACCAACCACCAAAAATGAGTCAACGAAAAATGCGCGGCAAAATATTCACCACTCTCTTTACCTTCGGCTGCGGCATTGATAATGAGCCCAGATGTCGTTTGAATGCATGACATTCCGATACCCAACGCAAAGCACATCAAGCCAAAACCAATCCAGCCTGGTGTCCAGGTTCCGGCCAAAAACGCCAGAGCAATAAAGACTAAACCGCGTAGATGGTAGCGCTGTGGTTGATGATGTTTCAGGAGTCGAGGAAGAAAAATCGCCACCAGCATGGACCCTAATCCAACCACCAGCATGGCCATCGCTGTTTGGGTTTCACTGCCATGCAAAATGTCGTGTACATAGACCACAGTATTCACCAAAACCATGGCACTAGCGGACGCAGCTGCCAAATAGGCATACCAAAGTGCACGCAAACTAGGCTGCTCTAAGTACGCTGAAATTCCACTTAACACTGAGCGAAAAGAGAGTTTTTTGGGCTGAACATTCAGTTCTTTCCTTTTGGGTAAGGTACATAGAATGATCAGTACGCCAGACAATAAGAAAGTCATCGAATCAAGCATAAACAGCTGACGAAAACTGATCACACTCAGCAACAATGCTGTGAGCATCGGGCTAAAGATCTGTTCTAAATCATAAGCTAAGCGACTGTATGAGAGTGCTCGAGCATAATCATCTTTATCCGGTAAAACTTGTGGCAAGGTGGACTGAAACATAGGTGTGAACCCTGCTGAACATGCATTGATGACAAACATCAACACGTACACTTCCCACACTTCAGTGACGAAAGGGAGACAAGCAAACATCAGCGCACGGATGATATCCAGCGCGACCAGCGTCTGGCGCTTGGGCAGCTTGTGAGCCAAAACACCAAATACTGGTGCTAAGCCAATATAGGCCAGCATCTTGAGGGCGAAAGCAATGCTCAGTACTGCTCCTGCATTTTCTTCCGCTAAATCATAAGCGAGTAAAGCTAAGCATACCGAGCTCACTCCTGTGCCAATCAGGGATATCACCTGCGCAGACAGTAAGCGAACATAATTCACGTTCTGCCACAAGGTAGAAGGCTTCAAAGCAACGGTCATTACTCTCCCTCCCAAAACGCTTTAATGCCTGACACCAAAGCACGTAGCCAGAGTTGGAAGGTATCCATCAGCCGACTGGTAAATGAGCCTTGGTCCACCCCGACCTGACTTACGGCGGGAGCAGTAAACACTTGCTCACCGTTGAGACTCCAGATGACCTGCCCCAGAGAGTCTCCCGCGGCAATCGGTGCCTGTAACTGGGATTCGACGACCACCTCCTGCTTGAGTGAGTCTTTCATGGCACGTGGAAAGGTCAAGTACACAGTTTCTGCCACCGTTACAGGAACGTTTTCCTCAGCGCCCTTCCACACTCGGCTTTGCATAATGACTTCGTCTTTTTTCGCCACTTGGACGGTATCAAAAAAGCGAAAGCCGTAACCAAGTAAGTTGCGTGAAGCGCTGGTTCTCGCCTGCTGACTTGGTGTACCCATCACCACAGAAATTAAACGCATCCGCCCCTCTGTCGCAGACGAGACAAGGCTGTACCCCGCGTTCTCGGTATAACCTGTTTTACCACCATCGACATTCAGTGAGCGATCCCATAACAGCTTATTTCGGTTGTACTGTTCGATACCATTCCAAGTAAATTTCTTCTCCTGATATAGCTTATAGACCTCAGGCACGTCCTTGATGATCGCGCGCATCAGGTTCGCCATATCCTTTGGTGTGGTTTGAATATTGTCGCCATCTAAGCCATGCGCATTGATAAACTGTGTGTTTTCCATGCCAAGCGTCTGCGTCCAACCATTCATCAAGCTAACAAAAGCACTTTCACTGCCTGCTACGTGCTCAGCTAGCGCAACCGAAGCGTCATTTCCCGATTGCACAATCACGCCCAACATCAGGTTACGAATGCTGATTTCGTCACCCGGTTTGATGAACATTTTGGATGACTCCGGAAAATTCACCGACCAGGCATTACGGCTGATTGTCGCTTTGTCATCCCAGTTAAGGCGACCAGAGTTTATCTCTTGTCCAACGACGTACGCCGTCATAAGTTTGGTTAAACTCGCAGGAGCCAAAGGCGTATCTGGGTTTTGTGATGCAATCACCTGACCGGAGTGATAATCCATTACGACGTAGCCTTTAGCATTAATCTGTGGTGCATCAGGTGTAATAACTGCCCCCGCGGAGGCCGTGACCAGAGTACAGAGCAAGGCACAAAGTTGAGTCCATTTGATCATTGTGCCACCTCACTACTCAACGCAGCGAGATCGCCGATATATTGTTGTCTGTCTCCCTTGCCATTTGAAATGTACTGGTGAGTTTCACTGCCTTTTCCACACACCACGATCAAATCACCGGCCACGCTCAATTGCTTTGCAAATTCAATCGCTTCCGCTCTGTCACTGATTTCAAAATGAGGAACTTTGGACACTTGCGATGTGAGTGCTCGAAATATGTCTTCCTGATCGACACCCATGGGGTTATCTGAGGTAAAAACTGCCGTATCTGCCAGTTGCGAGCACAGAACGCCAATGCCACTCGCGTCCTGAATCCGATCTCCCGTTACTCCGGTCACTACGATTAAACGCCCCTTGGTATAAGGTCGAACGTCTTCCAGCAGCTTACTGAGCCCATCAGCATTGTGGGCATAGTCCACCAATCCGGTCGCTCCATTGTTAAGCGACAAGAACTGAGCACGGCCATCGGGCGCTACTATGGTTTGCAATGCGGCCGCTATCCGACTAGGTTGCCAACCGAGTGAAAGTAAACTCGCTGCAATCGCCAAAGCATTTTCGACATTGAACGTAAAAGGCATTTGAGAGTTGACATCAAAACACTCGCCGTCAATTCGGAGTTCAAAACATGAGCCAAAACGAGTAGTGCGTACATTGGTGGCGAAAACATGCGCCTGAGCATTCTCAATACCGAAAGTCACCACGTTCACTCGCCCACTCGCTCGCTCAATCGCCGCGGCTGCATGTGGGTCATCAAGGTTGATCACCGCCGTGCCATTGGGCGCTATACGATCAATCAACTGCAATTTGGCTTGGACATAAGCATCTTTAGTCTTGTGGTAATCGAGATGGTCGCGGCCAATATTGGTGATGATACCAATCTGCAATGACACAAATCCGGCTCTGTCCTGTGCTAGAGCGTGGCTACTCAGCTCCATAAGATTGAATTCCGTTTCGCGCTGCGCCATCTGATGGAAGAGGTTCAGTAACGTCACACCATCGGGGGTTGTGTTCTCAAGCGGGTAATCGCTACCCGCCAACTTCGCACCCAGCGTTCCGATGTAAGCACTCGTCGTTGTCTGGTTCAGGATCTGGTTAAGACAGTGAGACACGGTGGTTTTACCATTGGTTCCAGTGACGCCTATGTGCTTGATTTTCTGGTGGGGGTGACCATAGTAAGCCTTCACTAACGCTAAACTCTGATAGTAGCTATCGGTCATTATTACCGGAATATCAATATCTAACGGACGATTCGCAATCACCGCAACAGCACCTCGACCGACCGCTTGTTGCGCATAGCTGTGTCCGTCATGGGAGATCCCTTCACGACATACGAATACATCATTAACCTCAATCTGCGCACTGTTCGTTTTGAATTGATTGACTGGCAGAGATTTTAAAACTTCTATCTGTGAGTTGATGGCTGGGGTTGGCATAGAATTCTTCCCATTAACGAAATTACTTCGAGTATAGGAAGTGAAACAAAATCAGTGAAATCGAATGATTTTATCATCCACATCGACTACATTGATATCCATGGTTAATCACTGCTTTGAATGAAATGAGCGACAACATCAACTGGCGACGCGTAGATCTTAACCTGCTTCTAACCTTCGACGCCCTATACAAGCACCGCAGTGTTTCGGCAGCGGCAAAACATCTTCACCTCGGTCAACCTGCGACAAGCTACAACCTCAAAAGGCTAAGGGAGTTACTAGACGACCCCTTGTTTGAACGAGGCGGCAGCAGCATGACTCCAACGACTAGAGCGATGGAAATTGAACCTAAAGTTCGTCAGATCCTATCTATATTCAGTCAGGACATCATGCCTAAAGCCGCGTTTGAAGCTGACAGTTTCGACGGCACTTTCAAAATTGGCCTGAGCGATTATGCGGAACAAGTGTATGGCCCAGAACTGTTTGATAAGTTGCAACAGTTAGCGCCAAACGCCAAGGTGCTGTTCAAACCTGTTGATGCCAGCAACTGTGTTGAGGCATTAGAGAAACAAGAAGTAGACCTGTGTATTGGCGTGTTTTCAGATCTCCCTCCAAAAGTCACCTCGACCTTTCTATACCGAGAGAAACATTTGTGCATCTTTGATAACAGAGTGCTGGGTTCCGAGCTCCCACTCTCCCTTGAGACCTACCTAGCCACGCCGCAAATGATCATAACGGCCAGTCAGGAGCTGACTACTAAGGTTGACGCCACATTATCGAATATGGGGGTCAAACGGAATGTAGTGTTGGGTAGCACCCGTTTTCTCACGATTCGAAGAATGCTCACTGGCCGTCGCTTGCTTGCTGTCATGGCAGAAATGGTGGGAAGGGTTGAACTGATCGACGACAACCTCACTCTTTGCCCACCACCTATCAATATTCCTGATTTTGATATCGAAATGGTCACACTCACCCGCGATAGCCACCACCCGAGAATTCTTTGGCTATCGGATTGGGTCAAAGAGGTCATCCAGCATAAAGTGGCGGCCCTGCAGACAACGTCCAATTAGGCGCGCTATCCTTTGCTCAGAATTGACCTGATAGGATTGGTTATCCGCTTCAACCAGAGTAAAGTAGCCCGACTTCAGAAAAGGAAATAATAATGAACGCTCAAGCATTTATTGACGCAGGACTGCATTACATCCCCCACACATTCTCAGTGCCACTGGATTACTCAAACCCAGCACAAGGACATATTGATATCTTTGCGCGTGAAGTGTCTCTCGTTGAAGGCAAGAATTCGTCTAAACCGTGGCTGGTTTATTTTCAGGGTGGGCCAGGGTTTCCGTCACCACGCCAAAACGGCAATAACGGGTGGATAAAACGCGCGCTGCAAAACTACCGCGTGTTGTTGCTTGATCAACGGGGCACTGGTAACAGCTCGGTTGTTAATCACCAAACATTGGCCCATTTACAGCCACAACAGCAGGCAGAGTATCTGAGTCATTTTCGCGCTGACAACATAGTGCGAGATGCGGAATTCATCCGTGAACAGTTCGGTGTCGATAAATGGGCTATCCTAGGCCAGAGCTTTGGTGGTTTCTGCTCGTTAACTTATCTGTCTATGTTCCCAGACAGCTTGTCGAGAAGCTACATCACAGGCGGCGTGCCTTCTGTTTCCCGCCACCCAAACGATGTCTATCGTGCGACGTTTAAACGCACGATGGAAAAGAACCAAGCGTTTTTCAGCCAGTTCCCGAAAGCTCAGCAGCTATGTCAGCAGATTGCTGATCATCTTTTGCAAAATGAAGAGTTTCTGCCCAATGGCCAGCGTTTTACCGTTGAACAATTCCAGCAAATTGGGATTAACTTTGGCGTAAGTGATACCTTCCTACCCACTTACTACTTGCTTGAAAACGCGTTCATTACAGTGAACAGTAAGCCTCAGCTTCGTTATGAATTCCTCAATAGTATGCTGATGGAACAAAACTTCCAGACCAATCCGATTTATGCCATTTTGCATGAGTCTATCTACTGTCAGGGTTTTGCTTCAGAGTGGAGTGCGCACCGTGTTCGTCACGATCATCAGGCGTTTAATTATCAGTCGGGGCAGCCGTTTTACTTTACTGGCGAAATGGTATTCCCTTGGATGTTTGACCAATATGTAACGTTAAAACCGCTCAAACAAGCCGCAGACCTACTGGCAGAAAAGCAAGACTGGGCGCCGTTATACAGTGCTGAGCAGCTTTCAAACAACAAAGTACCAGTCAGCTGCGCGGTTTATGCCGATGACATGTTTGTTGAGATGGACATCAGCCGCGAAACTCTGGCAATGATGCCCAATGCTAAAGCGTGGATAACAAACGAATACGAGCACAACGGTCTTAGAGCCGATGGCGAACGTATTTTCGACAAACTGTTCGAGATGGGTGAACAAACTGCCGCCAATCTCACGCTGGTTTAACGAAATCAAGGCGAACACTGAGATCAATTGTTGGTGTTCGCCCTGTCAAATCGTATAATTTCCTTATTAGTCTGTTATTTCTGGATTCAGAACATGTCTTCAAAATTTATTGAACGAGTTTGGTCTCATGCTTGTGTCACTATGGAAGAAAAGCTCATCTTGCTCGCTCTGGCAGAATTGTCCGATCGCAGCGGTGCAGTAATTACCACCATGGCGGAGTTGCAGGAAATGACCAACGGTTCTGAATCCACGATTGACCATGTCCTTGGCAAACTGGCGGTTGAACAAGCCATTATTTCACTAAGTAAGACGTATACCCGTAAGCAGGGGAACATCAAGTGCAAAATCAACGTTGGCAACCAGCACTCTATTCCTGTGTATGCCACCTCAGAGCCGATTGCCAAAGTGCCACAATTCCATAAAACGCAGGTGAAGCCACTCAATCCATCGGCTTCCAATGGCAAAATGATCAACCTTGCTGAACTGTCACCTAATGTGATCGAGTCGTGGGCAGAAGTCATTATGTTCCGCACTGGTTTCGCCAATCAGACCAACGTCTGGGCAAGCTTTGTGGAAAAAGTGCAGGCCATTGGTCAGCCACTGATGAGTCAGGACGACCTTAACAGTCGCCTTCACGCACACCTGCACACGGAAAAGAGTTACGGACAAGGTAAAGGCTTTAGTAATAAAAAACCTGCAGCGACCAAAATGTCACCCAACCAAGCCTTCAAGAAAAAGATGGCGAACTTCAACTTTGATTTTGACGATTAGGTAAAAGATGAAAGATATCAACGAGATCGCCTCTTCTTGGAAGCAAAAAAGTCAGGATAATCCCGCTCAAACAACTCAACAGGTCACCAAACCTAGCATCCCCGTTGTTCAGCAAACTCAAACACCTGCTGCACCTGCGACTACTTCGAACCAAATGCAAGTTAGCAGCGAATTCAATCAGGATTTGAAGGATGTGCTTCGTCCCTACTCTGTAGAGCAACGCAAGCACATCATGGGTTTCTTTGGCAAGATGCAGGAGAACTTCTCCACCCAGTTCACTCACATGTACGGCTCAGAGCCGGATGATGAATTTGCGGCGTTTGCCTCTGAGCTTTCCATCGATGATGTTGAGCGTATTGTTCATCATCTACGTGAGCGTTTGGTGGCAGGTAAAGAGTGGCCACCCGCATTGGCCCTGCTCTCTATGCTGAAGGACCTACCGCTCAACAACGAAATTCTTGAAGCTCGCCATCGCATTTTAATTAAGAAAGATCCGCAAACTCGCGTTGAAAAGTACATCTTCAACCGTAAGAACAGCTACCTGAAATCACTGTCTGAGAAGAATCTCGCCGAAGAATTCAAAGTGCTATACATCAACGCGTATCAAGAAGTGCAGAACAACCTCGATCAGACACTCGACCAAAGAGAAAAAGATGTCGAACAGAACGTGCTCAAAGTGGAGCCGACAGAAACTGATCGTGAAATTGAACGTCGAATGACACAAGGTATAAAGCCGAGCGGAAAAGTCGGAAGCATTCTGTCTCGTATTGATAAACTTCGTGGGGCGGGTGAAAGCACGTCGGCAGAAAACGCGTCGGAAGCGACATGGGAAGAGGTGACAGAACCTGCGAAACCAGTTAAACAAGACACGATCGATCGTGAGCAACAAGCTTTGATGGAACAGATTCTACGAGAAACAAACGGCGACAATGAGAACCTTTAATATTCTGAAGAAAGAGCGAGATTTCTTTCTCGCTTCCACTGGGCGTTCGCATTGTAAAATCATCATTGACGATTACAGTCGTGACTTGCCGCTCGGTGAAGTTGAGCTGCATGTTGAAGAAGTCTCCAACAAATACAAATACTACTCCAACGAAGCCATTTTTAAGCTCACACTGCCCCTTGAAGAGCAAAGCAGTATCGACATTTGCACGCTCAGCAGTGGCCGTAAGAATCAATTTCTTTACAAGAAATGTCTGCGACTCGGCGGCAAATGGGAAACGATTCTCGGCCAGTGGGTATTTTCCGCATCGGTTGAAGATAAAGTGCGTGAACTGGAAAGTATTATCCGTTCTGAAGAACAGTATTTTGAGGTGACATTCAAAGAGACCGTCACTCTGACCAATCAAGAACTGACCTTGTTTGGCTATCCGGTGGTGCTTTCCTCATCTAGCGCATCGGTGAAAACCATGAAAGGCATCAGATTGCATCGTGGTGATATCGCCGTGATGGGAAATCGAACCGTCGTCGTCGCAGGTACGAAGATCCGACTATTTGTCCCATTGGAGATGAAAGACAACCCTGATTTCCGTGAAGATTACCTCTGTGCAACAGAGGTTGAGAAGAAGCGTAAGCCTAACAAGAAAACGACTTATTCTTGGGAGTAAGGTGGCTTGCTTCCCTCACTGCAAAACGGAGGGAAGCAAATGACAATCAAGCCATTGAGTGAAGGCCAATCATATTCCCTTCTGTGTCCGACACCACGGCGATAAAGCCATGAGGACCAATAGAGAATTTAGAGTGTTCAACTTTTCCACCAGCGCCAGCGACTCTAGCCTCTTCAACGCTGCAATCTTGGCACGAGAAATACACCATCGTGCTGTTGCCGCCTGCTGAAACACCTTCCATCTTCGCCAATGCGCCTGCCGCGCCATACTGTTCCATCACAGCCGGGAATAGCCACATCTCCACACCCATTTTGGCATCATCGTTCATCTCCTCCAGCGTGACATCAAAAACCGTTTGATAAAACGCCTTCGCTCGATCCATGTCATCAACATAAATCTCAAACCAACCTACCGGATTTGTTTGCATAGCCCGTTCTCCTTTTGTGCGCCGCCCGGTCTGTTAAAGGTAGACCATCCCAGTTGATAGCGTGGACTTACGACGATTCATTCGCACAATCGAAACATTTAGTGACGCTCTTTTGCAGCAAGAGGGAGTTAGGGTAAGTAATCACGTTGCCTTCAGGGTGTTTAATCAGGGTATGAAACATACGTATATCGAGAATGGTCCCCTCAATATCTTCCCCGTCGGCAACTTTAATCGCATCGCCAATCCGATATGGAAAAACAAAGAAAATCAGAAAGCTGGCTGTAATGTTGCTCAAGATAGACCACTGAGCAATAAAGCCAACACCAAGAACAGTAAAAACAGACGAAAGAAAAATTGAAAAACTTCCATAGCCAATCCCACTAGCAATTAGATAAACAGCGAATAGGAAACCGAAGTAGATCAGGCTGAAGCAACGCTTAATAAACAGGGTACGACTTAGGCCAACTTTCTTAGCAACCGCCAGCGTCGTAATCGCTTTGTCCGTAAAACGAACCATGATCCAATAGATAATGATAAATGTCAGTGCGAGCAGAATATCGTACTCCTTAAGCACCGCAAAAAACCTCGCCACATTTTCCAGCATGATGATCTCCTCTCGATTTCTGGGTTCAATCATGCCGGAACTGCACTGAAAATTTATCAACGGCGGATAGCCATTTAATAAAATCACTATCTAAGAGGAACAAGGACTCCCACATAAGCTCAATGCATCCACCTTTAGGTCAGTCAAACAGATAAAGTACCGATAAAATAAATATCAAAACACTGATATATAAGGATTTATATTTTTATTTCCAGCAAATAGCTTGATGAGATATTGCTAACGATTCGGTAATTAAAACCCGTTCGGATTAGGAAATAATGCACTCCTGTTCAACCTACATCAGGAATCTACTATGACCTTTATCGCTATTAAATTGCTTTTTGTCCTTGCCACACAGCTACGTAAAAAATATCGAGCTAGCCGCGTGCAAGCTTAATCGACAATGCTCAGCCTTTTGATCACCCAATTTCTTATGCTCTGGGCAATCGTCGACCCTATCGGTACCGTCCCGATCTACATATCACAGCCAACAACAACTAGGTTGTTGGCTTTGTAATACTGCTGATTAGGCTGCGTACGTTTGCTACCTCCTCTCACTAATCATTAACTGGTTATCGCTATGAATTTAGACATTGCCGTTATCTTCGGCACTTTGCTGGCACTGGAAATTATCCTCGGTGTCGACAACATCGTTTTCATTTCCATCTTGTGTGAACGACTCCCCATCCACCTTCGCAGGCGTGTGCGAAACCTTGGTATTGGACTCGCCGTGGTGTCACGAATCGGCTTGGTGTTCTCAATCAGTTGGTTGATGTCTCTGACAGAACCTTTGTTCACCATCAGTGAATATGACTTCACAGGTAAGGCGCTCATATTGCTATTGGGTGGGCTGTTTTTGCTACTTAAAAGTTTGCACGAATTGTGGCACTGGCTGGGGGCTAAAACCCAAACCCATTCGCGTACATTAAGCACTGGTGTGGCCGTCATCATTCTACAAATCATTGCGGTGGATGCCGTATTCTCTATCGACTCAATCATCACCGCGGTAGGCTTGACTAACGACATCAATATCATGATCGCAGCAATCATCATCTCAGCATTAATCATGATGGTATTCGCCGATAAAATTCAGGGGGCAATATCGAAGTACCCTGGGCTAAAAACTTTAGCGCTGCTGTTTTTGGTGCTTCTTGGTGGGCTATTGATTGCCGAGGGGGTAGGTATTGTGGTCAACAAAGGCTATGTCTACGTCGCGATGGCATTCGGATTGATTCTGGAAGGTTGCCATATCTTGCTGAGCAAGCGTAAAGCGACCAACAGTCAGGTTAACGCTGCAAATGATTTGAATCAGTTGGGCTAAGCCCTCGACTACCGAACAGAAAACAAAAACGCCGGAATCACTCCGGCGTTTTTTCATTTACTGCTCTGGGCTTATATCTTCAAGAATAGGGTCTAAGTTACTGTCAAAAAACAGTGGCCCTGCCAGATTGAGGGCTCGCATAGAAGAATTACTCTGAGTCGCTTTTAAGTACAGCTCTTTAGCACCGCCAATGTTTCCTCTCGCTTCTTCTGCTTTTGCCAGCAAAATGTAGGTCAGATTAGATTGCTGCTGGTAAGGCATGGATAACAAAATACGTGAAGCAAGCCTAGGGTCATCTTTAGTGAGTGCCATAATCGCATTTGCTTCATAAATTCTTGGTGAAGCGCCTTCCTGCAGCCTCTCAACTAATGCGGGTTCATAAAGCTGATTGAGCTGAGCGATCTTTGCACTCTTATTTTCCTCATCGGTAAAGAATACATTCATCACCTCGCCGATGTAGTTCACCGCAATCACCATCGAATTATCAGGTGACGCTTCTTTCGCGGCTCTGAATCGGTTCAAAGACCCCATAAAATCGAAATTTTTGTACAACAAGCCAATGCCATTCATCATATTTTCGAGCGTCTGTGGGTCACGTGGCATTTCTTCTAACGTGAGTAAAATATCGCGCTTAGGCACCTCAATGAACATCGAGCTGAGTACGTCATCCAGCATTGCCAAAAAGGTCGCATGAAATAGAGATAGGTCAGTGGAATAACGTCGATTTAAATGTGTTTGCTCAGATACGCGATTGTAATACTTCATCGCCAGCTTTTGCTTGCCATCTTTACCTTGCTTGAGCTTGAAGCTTAGCTCAACCGCAGCCAGTTTAGAATGAGGCTCTTCGTTCACAATACGGATATTGCTGTAATAGTCGAGATACTCCATGAACTTGGTCACCATGCCATACAGCTCCGGAGATTCTTCAATTTCAGGGCTGAGATTAAGCACCACATAACGTGATTCGTAATGCTGAATGTTATCGACCGCTTGATGTTGATGGTCAGCTTCTGAAGTGGAGTTTGCCCAGTGATTTGCGATGAAGCCGGCTTGCAGCACCACAACCACACCTAAAGCCCAGGTAAGATAGCTACGCTTGGAGCGTGCAGGTTTGTCAGCGACGAAAGTCGTCGGTGCCACAACTTCTTCGTCTGATTCTACCAAGTCATTGGCTGTTGAAGGCGACGATACTTCCAGCTTTTCGACTGTCACTTCAGCGTCAAACTTGTAACCGCGCTTTGGCACAGTCACAACATAATTTTTGTGAGATTCCGTTTTGTTTTTAAGGACCTTGCGCAGCTCAAATACTGCTTGGGTCACGACCTGATCCGTCAGGATTGTTCCATTCCAGACATGCTCGATCAGTTCATCACGAGTATGTGTCTGCCCCGGATACTGACAAAAGAACTCAAGTAGCTTAGATAGCCTTCTATCAATATTAACCGTTTCGTCAGCAAAAAAAATCTGCCCTTCGTTTGGAACAAAGCGCCATTCATCAACAATAAAACAGGTACCTTTCTCTAACATATTTGGAAATCTCGCCCCTATTGTTTCGTTAATTCAGATTAAAGATAGTATACAATTAGATGATTTTGTTGGATTTATTATCAATTCTTATCGACTTCATTGTCGTTCTACCCAATGGCTCACAAAAGCAGACTCTGATCGAATCAATTCTATGTGAAGATCTTCTATATCCAGTCCATAAATAGGTTTTGGTAGCTTCAGTAATTCATCCTGTTCACTGGTCAGCCCAACATCGTTCACACCAAAGGCAAGAACGACAACAGACAAGGTTTTAGCGGTTAAATTTAGCATCTCATTACCATCGAAGTTCGGAACCAAAGCTCCACGAATACCGAAAAGAGAAAGCATTCTATTCATCCACTAACGCATGTCATAAAAATAGAATAATTAAATAATTCATAAGGATATGACGAAAATTGGATGTTTTGTTTATCTTAGTTTTATCTTTTTTATCTTGTTACACACTAGTCTGTTGCCTTAATTAAATAGTCCTAAGGAGATAGATGTGAAAAAGCCTTTCACCGTTCTCATACTTGCAGCGGTATTCGGTGTTGTTGGCTACAGCAGCGTGAAAAGCTATGCCGAGTGCGAGGATCAGGAGATACTCTCCGTCGATAAAATGACCTGTGAGCAGTTCAACGAACTGGAATTGCAGACTCAACCTGTCGTGATGGAATATCTCTTGTCATGGAATTACAACGCGGATGAAGTCGCCGTTATTATTGAAAGCAACGGAATTGAAGCGTATATCGATGAACTGGCGCAGCAATGCCGAGACACACCAGATATCATGTTGCATGATATTGTTGTCGACGAGCATCACTCATAGATTATCCGCTATCAGAAAAGGGCGCTCAGGCCCTTTTCATTTTTTACTCTTCGGAGAGTGTCACCTCTGTATAAGCTTGCTCACTCATCAAGTCATCCAAAACCTGATTCAGCTTACTTCGATTTCTCACTGTCTGACCTGCGATAATGATGTGAGCCATACCATTTGCAACGGCAAGATGGTGCTTTCTCCAAATGGCTTCAGAAGGCTTAGGGAATACTACGATGGTTGAATTGGCGTTTCGCCAGGCTGGAATATTATGCTTGTTAAGTACCTGAACCGTTTCTTCTGCCAGTTCAAGACAGCTTTGAATTCGCTCTCTTTTTTCTTGTTCGCTGGTGCTTCGAATAAACTTCCACAGAAACAAAGGCGTTAAGCCATTACGCGAGCCCGTCAGCGTTTTATCTGGTGCAGCAATGTATTCAATCTGATGGCTAATCTTATCGGTGTGCTCTTTTAAGGCCAGCACCATGCCACACGGAATCGGTGACCCCAGCATCTTATGGCCAGACACAGATATTGAGTCAATGCCGTCTCTGAATGAAAACTTGGGCGGGTTGTCTACGTAAGGAATTATCATGCCGTGAAACGCGGCGTCCGCATGTAAGTAGTACTGATCGCGGCTAAAACCTGCATTATACAATCGAGCCTGAATCTGCTCTAAGTTATCTATTGCTCCGGACATGGTTGTGCCAATATTGGCGAAGATAATCGGTGGTTTATTCGGGTTTTCCTTAAGAGCGGACTCTAGCGCGTCATAATCCATTTCGCCATTCGCCTGAGACTCTACAACACAGTGTTCGACGTTGAGAAAGCGAACAATCTTCATCACCGAATAGTGAGTATCCTTAGAGAAATACACTACACCGTCAGGGAAGCGTTCACGTGCCAGGTAGCATCCGTACATATTGCCTTCAGTGCCACCATTGGTGACATAGCCCCAAGCTTTTTCTGAGTTGGTATGAAACAGCTGACAAAAGTACTCAACAACATCCTGTTCAAACTGAAAGGTATTCATTGGGTAGTTCGACGTTTCCGCCCAGTCACCAACGTTGTTAATGGAAAACTGGAAGAAAGACGATAAGTCCTGATAGTCGTAATCTGTCGCAACTGGATATCCCAACATCTGATGTTGGCTGTCGAGGCAAACTTTGTAAAACTCCCTAAGTCTTTGAGTATCATCATAAGAAAGTGGCATGTTCAATCCTTTACGTCCGATTTATCGACGTCTAAATGCCCTTTTCGACAAGCAATTACAACAATAAATCGAACGCTAAATTCGGATGTGTGACTGGCGATAGAAAACCACTATATTTAGCTGATGAAAGACTAAGAGAGTAGTTGTTAAAATATTATATATATCAATTATTTCTAGTTAAAAGCATTGATGTGTCTGCGCTTTTTCAGGCCCTTAAATAGTGACTTTGAACAATAGCACCCAGATGAGTTTCACTCTTATGCAGCTTGAAATTCAATGGTTTCACTAAGTCACCAAACAGCGGCGCGCCACCACCAAGTAATACTGGAATCGTAGTGATGACCATCTCATCAATCAGGTCTCGCTGAAGGAAGCTTTGTACTGTTTTTCCACCATCAATGTAGAGTTCTTTGTAGCCCTGACCATTCAATTCATTCAACACATCCTTCAGCTCACCTTTGACCAGAAAGACCTTGTCTTCATAACCTTCAGGCACCTTGTCCATTGTATTGCTCAATACAAAAACAGGTTTAGAGTAATGCCACTCACCACCAAAACCTAATACCACATCCAATGTGTTTCGCCCCATCACAAGTGCATCGACACGCTCCACGATTGCAGAGAACCCCATGTCATGATTGTCTGGGTTCGGGACCGAATGCAGCCAATCAAGGCCACCTTCTTTATCCGCGATATACCCGTCTAGACTAGTAGCAATAAACACGATGTTAGACATAAAACAGCTCCGATAGTGATAGATAAAATGAACTCGACACTATTAATTCTACAATGTAGAATTAATGAAAATACTATAACGAGATAACAAAATGACTGTCAAGAAGAAACGCGGAAGACCAGCAGGAGAAAAAACTCAATTGGGTGAGGAACGCATTCTTTCGGTTGCAAAATCAATGATGAAAGAGCAAGGAAAAATTCCCAGCATACGGGCACTTGCCAGCGAGTTAGATGTCGATGCGATGGCCATCTACTACTATTTCAAAAACAAAGATGCGCTGCTGGAAGCCATCACGGTTTCCTTGATTGAAGACATCTATCTGCCTAAGACTAACGAAAACTGGCAGCATGAGCTCACGCAGTTAGCAACCAGCTATGTCCAGTTGTTGAAGAGCTATCCAGGATTATTGACCACGTTGCTCAGCATGGAATCTGTCAGCCCAGCGATGGTCTTCATTGAGCGTTTCAAATCTATTATCGCACCATTGTCTTTAAGCGAAGCGGAAGAGCGTAATGCCATTGATCTTTTGGCGGATTACCTTCACGGGTTTGCTTTAGCCCTTAACTGCAACCCTAACACCGACCAACTCGATGAAAACATGATGACAGGGCCGCTTTCACTCTATTGCCGAGCTTTAATGTCTGGTCAATAAGGTAAGGGCTATGCTGCGTAGTGGCAGGGTAAGCAGTTACTCATTTCCGATTTAAGCCAACTGACGAATGGCTTTCTTAATGGCGAATGATGTTCGGCGGCTTGGATGGCAACATACTTGTGCCCAGTGAGAGAAAACCCCATAGGTGCGATTAACCGCCCCTGCTGAATGTCATGGTGTACCAGTGGGTAAGAACCTATAGCGATCCCAAGCCCGTCACTGGCCGCCTGCAAACAAAAATAGAAATGAGCAAAGCTTTGCTGGGATTTTGTTGTGACTCCTGAGAGAGACGAAGCATTTAACCACTCTTGCCACGCTGTTAAACGCGTTTGAGAATGCAGCACCTTGGCATTTTGTATATCACCTTGAATGCTCTCCCAGTATTCTTTGGTACACACTGGCCCCGCCCACTCTTCCACCAAAGAAGTTATCTGATAGTGCGACGGGATCGGGAAATCATCACGACGAATCGCGACATCCAGCCCCGCATTGACGAGATTAATTGGGCCACCTGCCGTGGATAAGCGGACATCCGTCCCTGTTTGAGAGAAGAATTCGTCCAGCTTGGGCATCAGCCAGCGCATTGTGAGCGTGGGTTCACAAGACACTTCCACAGAGTGAGCATCGAGGCTGTTGAGCTTGGCAACACCTGCCGATAAAGCGCCAAACGCCTGCTCGGTATAGCTCTTGAGCAGTTGCCCTTCTTCCGTTAGCACCACATTTCGACCTTGTTTATGAAACAGGCGCTTATCCAAATACTGCTCTAATGTCTTGATTTGCTTACTGACGGCCCCATGGGTCAGATTGAGCTGCTCTGCTGCCTGCGTATAACTGCTGGACGAGGCGGCGATGTGGAATGCGTGAAACGCTTTAAGGTGGCGCATATGTGAAATTATCTCACAACTCTATGGCAATACTTTCGATTATAGAAAGGAGGAAAGCTTCCTACAATAGCTGCATCTTATAAACAAAATACAAAGGTTCACAATGGAATTTGTTAGCTTAGCCGTGCTCGGTTTCTTTATTGTCATTAGTCCCGGGGCGGATTTTGTCTTAGTGTTGAGGAACAGTATTCAACAAGGAAGAGCGGCAGGTGTTTGGACAGCCATTGGCATTAGTACCGCGATTACGGTTCACATCGCCTACTCTATTCTAGGTATTGGTTACTTAATTTCACAAAACCTTTTTCTTTTCCAATGCCTGAAATATCTCGGCGCTGCGTATCTGATTTATCTAGGTATAAAAGGATTTTTATCCAGCAGCCACGAACTAGAGCAACAAGCAGGTATGGAAAGCCATCAAGCTCAGTGGCGCTATGCATTGCAAGGCTGGCTATGTAACGCATTGAACCCAAAAACCATGTTGTTCTTTGTCAGTATCTTTAGCCAAGTCATTTCTCCCAACGGCGAAGAAATGACTCTAGCGCTGTTTTACGGTGGCTATATGATTCTGCTCCACGGGCTGTGGTTTGGTTTAGTCGCCGTCCTGCTGACTTCGCCAACCCTTCAAACGCGCTTGCTGAAATTGAAGAAAAGGCTGGAACAAGCCTGCGGCATTGCGCTTGTCTCTTTCGGTGCCTTATTGGCAACCAAAGCGTGATAAGAATCAGTCAAGCAGTTGCTTGAGGTGCTCTTCCAACCATAAGAGTGCTGGCCCCTTACCTGAACTTTTCAAGGTCGCCACATCCACAGGTGGGCTCCAAGTCTTGTGATCAATCGAAACACGTAACTCAACCAAGGCGCCTGACTCAATAGCAGGATCCACCATGTGAGCAGGCAGATAGGACCAACCTAAGTTGCCGTGCAGAATAGTGTGCTTAATCGAGCTAAAACTGTTTGACCACCACACCTTGGACGCCAGCACGGGAAATTGCTGTAAGGTGGCGCCTTGGTTACCACGCGGTAACAACTGACGGTATTTGATGGCATCAGTGATCGTGACCGTATCCAGCTCAGCCAGAGGGTGAGCTGGATGGCAGATCGCTTTAAACGGCAAATGCCCAATAAAGCACGGGTGAATGTCCTGACTAAAATCCAAATCAGTAAACATGATGCCAATGTCTGCCAGACGTGAAGTCAAAGACTCGACGACATCCATACTGGCGGTCGAAATCAGTTCAATCTCTGTGGCCGGAAAGGCCTCCGCAAACTGATGAAGTATCTTCGGTAAACTCGGCACCATGAGCGCATCGTCGACGGCAAGACGAATGAGTTCCTCATCGCCGTTTTCAATCGATTCCACTGATGCGTTCAGCTCTTCCACCTGCAAGACAATCGCTTTGACCTGCTTAAACAACTGACGCCCTTCACGGGTTAGCGTTGGCTTACGCGTCGAACGATCAAATAGCTGAATATTCAGATCAATCTCTAGATTGTTGATTCCCTGACTCACCGCTGACTGCACTTTGCCCAACTTTCTCGCACTAGCGGAAAAGGAGCCCTGCTCAACGGCTTCAACAAACATCCTTAGTTGCTCAATGTTATACATATCATCATTCGTGATAGTTACTATCTTTATTCAATCATAAATACCGATACTATTTATAGCAAATAATCAGTACATAAGTGAGAGAGAAACAATGTCACATAAAGAACGCATTCTACATATGGTGCTATTTGAACTGGTTGCCTTGATTTTAATGGCGACGCTAGCAACGCTGATCACTGGAAACGGCGCGGGCAAAATGGCGGGGCTAGCAATCGCACTATCGCTGATAGCGATGGGTTGGAACTACATTTACAACTATGGTTACGACAAAATATTCGGCGCAGACCGCAGTAAGCGAACCGCCAAAGTACGTATTCTGCACGGGCTCGGATTCGAATTAGGCATGATGATCATCTCTTTCCCAGTTCTAATGTGGACATTGCAACTCGGATTCTGGTCAGTATTAGTCATGGATATTGGCGTGGTGATTTTCTTCGTCCTTTACTCCATCGGCTTCAACTGGGTTTACGACACTATTCGTCAACGTATTACCGCTCAGCGACTAGCCACTTCAGCATAAACACAGATTCACGGGCTTTGGTTTTATCAAAGCTCGTGGTATTTAGCCGCTGTTCGCTTTACACTTCGCTTATGACTCCGCAAATCCACTTCATTAATGCTCACTATTTCAAACACAGTCACGCTTCAGGCCTGGGAGATTCAACTTACGGCAATTCGCGCTCAAGGTGCTGGCGGCCAGAATGTGAATAAAGTCTCTTCTGCGATACACCTGCAGTTTGATATAAAGCACTCAACACTTCCTGCGGTTTATAAAGAGCGCTTGCTGGCCTTAAATGATTCACGCATCTCCAAAGAAGGCGTTATCACCATCAAAGCGCAGCAATTCCGCACTCAGGAGCAGAACAAAGAAGACGCACTTAATCGTCTCGCCGAATTGATTCGCTCCGCTAATGTCGTACAGAAAAAACGCCGCGTAACCAAACCTACAAGAGCTTCGAAAGAAAGACGCCTAAAAGCCAAAGGGATAAAGTCACAAACTAAATCCTTGCGCGGTAAGGTGAGCCACTAAAAGAAGCACCGTTGGCCAAAGCGAGTGCGCGCCTGCCACAAAATATCAGCCTCAAACCACTGACGTTTCGCGTCTTGCTTTCTTCCCTCCGAGACAAAAGGTTCTGTACTAAACTGAACGGTATCTGTTTTGATTTGGTGCCAGGTTGGATTGTTATGCAACGTAAGTTTATACGCCGATATATTCCAACCAGCCGCCCAACAAACCTTTGCTACTTAACCGCGATGCTATTGGCTTCATTCAGTTCATCACAAGCAAGCGACACTCAGCTTCAAGGCAACACTCTAGTGACTCAGCTTGCCGAACACTTTTCTTCATCAACACTTTCATTCGATCAGCGAGAAGATGAGCTTCGCTGGTTTCAAAACGCCGCGAAGCCATATCAGGGAATGAAGATTAACGTGGTGTCGGAAGACATTCCCACTCACCGTTATGAATCGCTCGAACTGGCCAGAATGTTTACTCAACTTACTGGCATACAGGTAATCCATGAAGTCGTTGGGGAAGATGACTTGGTTAAGCGGTTGCAGCTACACATGCAAACTGATTTAAGTATCTACGATGGCTATGTCAATGATACCGACTTTATTGGTACCCACATCCGTAGCCAAAAAGTTGTGCCGATTTCCGAGTTTATGAAAAACGAATGGAAACACCTCACACTGCCTACATTGGATATCGACGACTTCATTGGGCTTAAGTTTGCAAAAGATGAAAATGGCACGGTTTACCAGTTACCCGATCAGCAATTTGCCAATTTGTACTGGTATCGACATGACTGGTTCAGCCGTCAGGACCTTCAACAACAATTTGAACAAAAGTACGGCTACCCTCTCGCAGTGCCACAAAACTGGCGAGCCTATCAGGACATTGCGCATTTCTTCACCTACGACGTAAAAGAGATAGATGGAGAACGGATTTGGGGACACTTCGACTACGGTAAATATGAGCCTTCACTTGGCTGGCGTATCTCTGATTCTTGGCTCAGTTTAGCGGGAGTTAATGATGTCGGTTTACCGAGCGGCTCTCCAGTGGGCGACTGGGGAATCAGGGCTGAAAACTGTGTGCCTGTCGGCTCTAGTGTCAGCAGAGGAGGCGCGCTGAATAGCCCCGCGGCTATCTATGCATTGGAGAAGTACAAATTTTGGTTAAACGAGTATGCGCCACCGGAGTCAAAAACACTGACCTTTCGCACGACAGCGGATTGGCTGGCGCAAGGCAAAGTCGCCCAACAAATTTTCTGGTACAGCGCCTTTATCCCGACTCTGCTCGCCCCAGATTCAAAAGTGATCGATGAAAACGGTCACCCGCTATGGCGGCTGGCTCCTTCCCCTCGTGGACAATATTGGCAACCTGGCATGAAGTCGGGTTATCAAGACGCGGGATCTTGGACGTTTTTGCAGTCCACTCCAGCGAAGCAGAGAGAAGCAGCTTGGCTATACGCTCAATTCACAGTGTCGAAAACCGTGAGTTTTGACAAACTACTTCACGGGTTTACCCCCATCAGGCATTCAGATGTCCACTCTGAGGGCTTTACGCAGTTAAAGCCTAAGCTCGGAGGGTTAGTTGAGTTTTACCAAAGTCCGGCCAAACACGTCTGGACCCCTTCCGGAGTGAACATTCCTGATTACTCAACCATGGCTGCAATGTGGTGGCAGCACATCGGGGATTTTCTGTATAGCGATATCACCGCAACACAGACACTGAATCAGCTCGCGGGTAAGTTTGATCAACACCTCGCAACACTGTCTTCCGACGACTCTCTGCTCTGTCGCCCTCAACTCAGCAAAGAAAGGCCTGTTGAGTATTGGCTTAACCAGCCCGGCTCACCTTGGCCTAAGCGCGTAGGCGAACCTGAAGGTAAAACGCTCCCATTCTCTGAGGTTTATGACGTATGGAATACCTTAGAAGATTAATCGTGTTTTATGCACTCACCTCATCCATGTCCTATGCAGATAACATTCGGCTTTTTACCTTCTATTCACCGCCACTGGTAAACGAAGAAACCAGTGCGGACGCTGGTGATACTTACTCTATGGTCACACAACTCTTCGAACGCGCCAGCGTTAACTTTGTGATAGGCCACTCTCCTGAAGCAAGAGCCATGAAGTCAGCTCAACGGCTGGAAAATGTCTGCTCCTTTCCTGTCGCCCGCTCACAAATTTTGGAAGCCAATTTCCAGTGGATAGGGCCTATCGCAATCAGCCAGTACGCCCTGTACCAAGCACCAAACAATAAGCCACAGCTGCTTTCTCTACAGGATGCTTCCCCTTACCAAATTGTCGCTTATGAAGGCTACAGCATAGCCCAACAACTCAAAGATCAGGGGTTTAAGATTCTGATGACCAAAGAAATTGATGATGGTTTACAGATGCTCCGGCGCGATGGTATCGACTTATGGTTATCAGACACTCGCACCGCACAGGCACTGTCGGAAAACTTGGGCATTGAGCTCTCTACTCAACCATTGGTGTTTCTTACCGATATTAAGTACCTCGCCTGCAACAAAGCCATTCCTGCTAACCAGCTCAGTAGACTTCAGCAACAAGTCAACAGCATGATTAGAGCCGGAGAAATTATCCTGATACCACGGCTCAACTAGCCGTGGCGACAACGTGAGACTATCACTCACTCTTACTCGGTTTGCTTTCGAACATCTGATTAATAAACAAGGCTGACAAAATGATAGCTAACGCTAGCCAAGTGTTGCCTTGGACAGACTCATCGGTAAGGAAAACACCAATCAATACGCCGACGGCGGGAACCAAATAATTGGTCATCGAAGTGAAAACCGCGCCCGCATTTTTAATACTCATCATATAAAGGTAATACACGACACCAGCACATATCACACCTAGGTAAAGCAAAGATATAACTGATGACGTATTCGGGTGCGACTGATTGAGCGGTGCCGTCATCAAAGCAATCACAGTCAGCTGAACACTGGCCATACATAGAACATTACGCGCCACAATAAGTGGGTGCTCGCCTTTGACGCGATTAAGTAGCAGCAACGCAACAGCAAAACAGATAGCAGAGAACACAATCGCCATCGAGCTAACAAGATCGATACACCCTGCCTGAGTGACAAGCTCAGGATAAAATAACACCAGCAGCCCACCGAATCCTACGATAACGCTAATCGCACTACCTATACTGATTCTCGCGCCTTTAATAAATACAGGCGCAAGCAATAATGCGTAGAAAGGCAATGTTCCCATCAATATCGCCGTAATCGAGCTTGATAACTCCTGCTGTGCCCAAGGGACCAAAACAAACGGAATTGCCGCCTCCAAAAGGCCAATTATTGCAAACAGCCCCCATTGCCTACTCACACTGGTTATGCCGATCATTTTGCATATCAGAGTTAATGTTAGTGCACCGAGAATAGCGCGGAATGTGCCTATCCATACTGGGTCAAATCTCATCAGCGAATATTTCTGGAAAACAAACTGAGAGCCCCAGATGAGCCCGATCGCAAGCAGAGTTAAATAGTTTTTAAACATGACGTGATTACCTAAAGTGCATCATTTTTCACTAGATGTGTATGTTGTCGTTGTTGGAATAAGTTCGGTGGGCACATCGATTACATCGCTGTAAAAGCAACCGCATCCACCTCTATTTTCATCCCATCAAGCGCCAACCTAGGTACTGGGATCAACGTACTGGCAGGTAAGCGATCAGAAGGCCAACGCGTGAGCATCTCATCACTCCAGACTTTCAGTTTGCTTTCATCGTGATCGACGATTAACACGGTAATTTTTAAAACATCGCCGAAGCTGATTGCATGGGCAGTCAGAGCAATATCTAAGTTGGTTAACACACTCCGCACTTGCTGGCGAAAATCTTCACTTAAACGGTGCTCGACGCCTTCTCCACCACTTTGGCCTGAGATATAAACAAGCTGCCCGTTAGAGGGAGCCGTTACTGTGTGACAAAAGCCATACGGTGTTGGATTGAATAAATCTGAGGGATTATGAAAAGTAATTGTTTTATTGGACATTTTTTACCTTCTAGCCATTTTAAGTTCAAATCTCAGGCACTATAAAAGCTCAACTTAGCTTGAGGTCAATAGCATTTTTTAGTCCCGCAGATATAGCCAAAAGCGGGATAACAAATAAAACCCACAGACATGTATTTTCTGGTTCGCTAAGTATGTCGAAAGGCTTTATTGCGAGCAAAAATGTTATGTTATAACATAAGAAAAAAATAATAATGGAACATCAGAAAATACACGGTTTGGGTGAATGTTATGGACACAATCGAGACAATGATTGAACAGGCAGAGAAGCGCTGCCGGGCAAATGGAAAGCGGCTCACTTCAAAACGTAAGCAAGTACTCACAGCGCTCCTTCATGCTGATAAAGCCCTGTCTGTTTATGAGTTGATTGACTATGCAAAAACTCACTTTGGCCAAACGGTTCAAGCCATGTCTGCTTACCGAATTCTGGAGTTTTTGGAAGAAGAGCACTTGGCACATAAGCTCAACGCCTCAAGCAAATACGTCGCCTGTGCTCATATCCATCACGAGCACGAACATGGCGTCCCCCAGTTCTTGATTTGCCGCCAATGTAATAAGACTCAGGAACAAACTTTAGACCCATCCCTTATTACCAACCTAGAGTCAGATGCCAAGCAAGTCGGGTTTAAGGTGTTGACACCACAACTAGAGATCGATTGCCTGTGCAGTGAATGCAGCCAGAATTCCGATTAACACTCAGTAACTCAGCCAAAAGGAGCCGGTCCAACATTATGACCTCAATACTAATTAAGAATGCACACATCGTCAGCGACGGTATCGTGAGTCAAATGGATGTGCGTATTGTCGGTCAAAGAATAGAGAGAATAGAGGCAGATATTGTCGCCACCTCGGGTGACGAAATTGTCGATGCAAAAGGAGGTTACCTACTGCCCGGAATGATCGATGATCAGGTGCATTTTCGTGAACCTGGCCTGACACACAAGGGATCCATCGCTTCAGAGTCACGAGCGGCAGTAGCCGGCGGTATTACCAGTTACATGGAGATGCCAAACGTCAACCCTTCCACGACCACCATTGAAGCGCTCGAACAGAAATACGCGATTGCAGCCCAGCACTCCTGCGCCAACTACGCGTTTTACCTTGGCGCTACCGAGGATAACCTAACTCAAATACAACAGCTGGATCCAACAAAGCACTGTGGTGTAAAAGTGTTTATGGGCGCTTCAACAGGTGACTTGTTAGTCGAACACCCGCAAGCATTAGAGCGAATCTTCGAGGAATCGCCCACGTTGGTAGTAACACACTGTGAAAGTAGCCCTATCATCGCCCAAAACAGCGAAAGATTACGGCAATCTCGCTCGGTATTCACTATTGAAGACCACCCTATACTCCGTGATGATGCCGCATGCTTTGCGTCTTCATCATACGCCGTTTCATTAGCTAAAAAGTACCGCACGCAGCTGCACGTTCTTCACATCACTACGGAAAAAGAGCTTTCGCTATTTGAACCGGGGCCCATTCAACAAAAACACATCACAGCCGAGGCATGTGTACATCATTTGTGGTTCAGCAATCAGGACTACGCTAAGCGAGGCAACCTGATTAAATGTAATCCAGCGATTAAGTACGCCAGCGACCGAGATGCCTTGATCCAAGCCTTGCACACCAATCAGATTGATATCATCGCTACCGACCATGCACCGCATACCTTGTCAGAAAAACAGGTGCCATATGAACAGGCTCCCGCTGGTATGCCATTGGTCCAACATGCCCTACTGAGCTTACTCGATCACGTCGACAAAGGAAGGCTGAGCTTGACTCAGGTGGTCGAGAAAGTATCGCACAATCCAGCACTCAGATACGCGATTAAAGACCGAGGATTTATTCGCGAAGGTTACTACGCCGATCTGGTGCTGGTCGACAGAGACAATTCCACCAGCGTCACTCATGACAACAGCCTGTATCACTGCAGCTGGAGTCCATTCGCAGGTCACACCTTTTCGTCGAAGATCCAAAGCACTTGGGTGAACGGCAACAAGGTATTCGACGGGAAACAAGTGACTTTTGAGCCATCAATCGCCAGTGCCCTGTCCTTCACACGTTAGAAGCAGTTCCTATCCACTGAGATATTAAAATGTTAAGAAGAAACCCAAACGGGCATATGCCTGTCGTCTCCGAAACGGCATTCATTGACCCAACCGCCATCATCTGTGGCAAAGTGATTATTGAAGACAATGTATTTATTGGCCCCTACGCGGTGATACGAGCTGATGAAGTTAACGCGCAGGGAGAGATGGATCCTATTGTCATCAAGCAGGATACCAATATCCAAGACGGCGTTGTGATCCACTCCAAAGCAGGCGCAGCAGTGACCATTGGTGAACGCTCTTCTATCGCCCACCGCTCCATCATCCACGGCCCATGTGAAGTTTGCGATGACGTTTTTATCGGTTTCAACTCGGTCGTTTTTAACGCGACGATAGGAAAAGGCTGTGTCATTCGCCATAACTGTGTTGTTGATGGTTTAGATTTGCCTGAGCAATTTCATGTACCACCAATGACCAATATTGGCGCAGGCTTTGATTTAAGTAGCATTTCTAAAGTCCCGCCTGAATATTCAGCATTTTCAGAGTCCGTTGTCTCTGCCAACCACACCCTTGTGAAAGGGTATAGGAGAATGGCCAATGAGCTCTGAACAACCAATCAAAGCGGTTCCGACAAATATCGTTACTGGCTTTCTCGGCGCGGGAAAAACCTCTGCCATTCTTAAGTTACTGCAGCACAAACCGGCTGACGAACGCTGGGCAATTCTGGTTAACGAGTTCGGTGAAATCGGTGTCGATGGAAGCTTGTTTCAAGGCCAACATAGTCAAACAGAGCAAGTATTTATTCGTGAAGTTCCCGGTGGATGCATGTGCTGCGCGGCTGGGCTACCCATGCAAATCGCGCTTAACCAACTGCTTACCGAAGCCAAGCCTGACCGTCTTCTCATTGAACCGACTGGCCTCGGCCACCCGAAAGAAGTATTGCAAGTGCTCTCTTCTGACCATTATCAACAAGTCCTGTCTTTACAAAAAACACTCACGCTGGTTGATGCGCGGCAGCTGTCTGATGAGCGTTACACACTCCATGACACATTCAACCAACAGATTGCGATTTCAGACACCATAGTTGGCAGCAAAGTCGATTTATATCAAGGCGATGAGAAACGGCAGTTAGACGCTTATGTGACAAAGCTGGGTGGCTCGGACAAACGAGTGATTTTCGCCGAATTTGGCAATATTCCTTTTGATGAATTTGAGGGGCCTACTTTAGCTAACGAACAAGGCGGTCACCATCACCACCATGGCCAATCAAAACCTCTGGCCGCTGACCTACCTATGCCAGAGAGTGGCATCATCAAAGCAGTAAACGAAGGTGAAGGTTTTCGAAGCATTGGCTGGCGCTTCTCACCAGATAAAGTTTTCAGCCGACGAAAACTGGCGTTAATGCTACTTGAACTGAACGTTGAACGTATGAAGGCTGTATTCATAACCGATATGGGCGTTTTAGGCTACAACATGACTTCAGACGGATTGACCGAAGTGGTTCTGGATGATGGCTTTGAAAGCCGCGTGGAGTTTATCTCAGACAACCTTGACGATGCGATTGAAGCCCAACTGCTGGCTTGCGTGATAGCCTAATCAACAAAGTCTCAGAGGGTAGACAGTCCGTCTACCCTCTACACATCCACTTTACAATTTTACACGTACTTTTTCGGCCAATGCCATGGCTATATTGCTGGCACAATACGCACTTTCATTGATGAAATGGGGGTACACTTCATTGCTCCCTTGCCAATGCACATCATATCCATTGAACGTGGCAAGGATTGGCTCTCCGGGCTTAACAACTTCAAAGTCTTTCCCGCAAATTGTCGGGTGAACCGTCGCGATACGCATCCCATCATTGTCCAGAGGAAATGCGACGTCCTCTAAGTAACGATATGCATCATACTCGGCACCGTGAACGGTTTTACCTAAGTTGTGTAGTTCAATGAAGTCTAACACTGCGGTAAGTAAGTTTTTCATCAGATCTAATGTTTCATAAGTCAAAGCACCGTGTGCTTGCGCACCGACTTCTAACATCACACCATACTGTCCAACCGAACATAAGTAGGGCTGCTCATGCCATGGTTTACGATCTTCAAATAGTATATTAGCACTCGGCATGCGGTGCTTCACGTATGACCCCATTTGATTGTAAAAAGGATCATCTGACAGCAGGATCAGCGTTGCGCCCATGTTGCTGGCCGTGTTGTGTAAATCAATAATCAGTTGGTTTTGCGCATCGCCATATCGTTCTGAAAATTTTGTGGCAAGTTCAGACTCCTTTGACTCTGAAGCTCCCGGTAATGTCTTTGTTGAAAACTCGCGGTTTAAATCACATTCAACGAAACGAACACGACGCTCTACCGCCTCAGGGTTACCTACTACATTGTTAACCTCAAACGTTGATCGGTCGGCGGGGTAATGTCCATCTCTGATCAGCTTATGGAGATAAAGGCCTGTTAGCTCATTACCATGAGTGCCTGCCACGAGAAGCACTCGGTTTATTTTCGGCATAAATTGACGTCCTAAGTTAAATACAATGCAATCAATAGAACGTTATAACATAACAATTTAATATTCGCGACTCGATGAGAATGAGAGAAACGTATTCTTGATGTTAAACCGGGACATCCAGCAACAACCTCCCCATAGGGTTCACCAGTACTAGATAGACGAAGAAGTAAAAGCAGTAGCAATATAAAATCAGTGGCTAGGAACTAGAGATGGCGTATAAAAAATGGCTCCCTTTTATTGGGAGCCATTTGTTGTGAAGGTATCAGCTAGGGGTTACCCCCAAGCACCTTTACTGAGGGTTAAGACCAAGAGTTTGTAGAACAAGCTTGAAGTTATCTTGTCGCTCTTTAATCGCGTGAACTTCACCACTCACCGGACAAGTGTGATCCGGACAACCTCGGTTGACGATACCGGATACTGCATCAATAAACTCAGTACCTTGCAAGCCACCGTCTACATACTTCTTCAACTCAGTGTGATAGTTCCAGTGTGCGTATGGACCACCTTCATCGTTGTAAGCCTGTACCGAGGTTACCCAATAGAACAAGCCCGCAATCCACTTGATCTCTCTATTCTCTTCCGAGCTACAAATCAGCCCAGGGTTAGAACAGAAATCAAGGTCAGCATAAAGTGGGTTAGCAGGTGGTGCTTCTACCGTAACCCCATTCACTGTTGTACCGACGGTATCAGGGTCTACGTGCGAACGGCCCATGAAGTGGTTCAATGTACCGAAGTTCTGACGGCCTGTGGTTTGAATAACACCACGGCCCCACCAACCACATCCTTGGACAGTACCGTTAGTATCAGTGCCGTCCCAAATAAACGAGCCTGCTTTTTGATCAGCGTAGACTTTACATTCATCACGCTCCCATACCTGTTTCGACGTATCGACAACAGTTGGCACTTCATTACAGTGACCGCTGTTCGTCCAGCGCCCAACATTACCGTTCACTAACAGTCCTTGCTCTTCCAACACCGAATCCGGAGCTGCGAAGATAGGGGCAGGTGCACCATACCACTTGGCATTGGTTAGTGCGCTCACTTCCATCTTCGGATCACGAGGACAAGAGTATGGGTGATCCTGACCCGTCACCGGATCCATACCATAGTCAGCATACTTCTGACCTAGCTGACCACAGCTTGCAGTCATAGGGTAGTTAACAGGTGCACCGTATCTCACTTCAGACCAGTTGTTTTCATCACAAGCATTGTAGCGAATCGTCTCTTGCATACTCTGTGACAAGAATGCAGCAATGGCGACTTTGGCATAAATGGTATTCGTTGCATCATCTGCCACGTCATCCAATAGCCAGAAGGTATTCCCTGCTACACCAACGTTGTGCATAGAGTTAAGGCCCGCTAAGAAATCAGCCCACTTGTACACCGTTGAAGGAATCCACTGTGATTGAGGTGTTTCAAACAGGAATGCTTGGTTGTTCATTGCTGTTTCTGCACTGGCTAACTCATTGTTCAATGAATCAATGCGAGTTAACGGCCCATTCGTGACACTTTCTCCAGCATAATAAAGCGGCACAGTGGCGCTTTGGTAGCGAGCAATTTTATCGCTCAAATCCGCCGTATCAGTATCAAACGAAATGGCGAAGATGTTGCTGTGCGCGGCTTTACGAATATGGCGGTCACCATTCGTATTCCCCAAGAAGTAAGACGCGGTTTGCGTGGTAGGAAGAGAAGACAGCAGTGCTGGCGTTTGGAGATAATCAGTTACTTGTTTGACGTATTCCAAAGCGTAATGCCACTGCTCATCAGTTAGAGCAGGCGATGTGCTTACTTTGGTGAAAGCAACAAAGTCTGCTTTGGTCAACGACTCTGCTTTATACAGTTCAAAGCTAGACAATAAATCGGACGTTGCGCCTGACGCTGCATTCCAGACCGCTCTGCGACCAGAGTGAGTATCGTAAGCAAAATCACCGATACTTAATGTCCAACCAAACGTGGCTTGAGGCGCAAGTGTTGAGATAACCAGATTGTACGCCTGAGCCCAACCTTGTGCATCGTCACTTAGCGCATTGATATCATTGATATCAATTTGGCTACCTGTCGCATCAACAGCGGCAGTAAGCGCTTGCTTAACCGCAACGGCACCTAATGCTTGGCCTTTGTCTGCAGTCGCAGCATCCAGTACATCACTATTGATAATAACCGATGTTGAACCCGCAACTTCTACTGCTTGAATAAGAGATACAAACGCATTAGTTAACTTCGTTGTATCAGAGAGATCCGAGCTACCGATAGTATCAATCACTAGCGTCGCTGGTGCATTCAATGTCGCAGGGCTAGTCACGACAAAATTGCTTGGCCATCCGCTCACTTCAAGACGAACAGGATCCATTGGGTTTGGTAGTGACAGTAACGGTGCCGTACCCGGAGGTGTACTATCACAATTCAGGTGATGTCCCCAACTATCATCGCTACCAGGAACAGAAGCAGTCCACCATTTCGCTTCATAAGCGATATTGTCGTTTACCATGATGTCCCCACCGTTCGCATGATCTCCACGCGTCCAGTTTGGATACACATTGAATTCGACACATAAGTCATCAACTGGTCCAGGGGTAGGATCTGGGTTTGGCGTCGGACCTGGGTCTGGTGTCGGATCTGGGTCCGGTGTCGGATCTGGGTCCGGTGTCGGATCTGGGTCCGGTGTCGGATCTGGGTCCGGTGTCGGATCTGGGTCCGGTGTCGGATCTGGGGGTCCGGTGTCGGATCTGGGTCCGGTGTCGGATCTGGGTCCGGCGTCGGATCTGGGTCCGGTGTTGTATCGCTGATCAATTTCCACGGCGAGTCCCATTCATTTGCATACTCATCCGTTGGGCTTTGCCCAGCATTAGCCCACCACTTGGCTTCATATGTCTTTCCATCAATTGTGACTTGTGAGCCACCAGAGTAAGCCTTGGTTGAGTCATAAGGTTCCGCTGCATATAAACTGCCGCTTAAAACAATACACGCCAACGTGGTCGCTATCTTGTTCATCCTAAACATAAGTCTACCTTTGAGTTAATTTTATAATGTTTGTTTCACGCTTAATAAGGGTTTTAGATTCACTAATCAGATAAATAATGATCTAAAAATAAGCTAGCACCTTCCAGCCGTTTTATCTGGCCAATCCGCTGATTTCGCACCGTTATGCGGCTAATATCACGCGAATTTAGCCATTTTATTCCCAGTTAGTTATCGAGTTAAAATAACTTATGTACGCGTTAAAGTAGCTATTTACAGAATGAAATTTGGGGTAAGGGGTAGGTAAAGTTTAGTTACAAAAGAATGTGCATTTTGAGATGTAAGTGGCTCAATATATTGAATTTATTTCGAATATTATCGTTGAACGAATTATCATTAACTGGCCAGTCCATTAGCGGAACACTATGGTCCAGTAATCGCATGCAAACCTTGGTTCTGCATGAATGGCACAGCTATCCAAGGCTACTGATGTAGCCTTGGTGCTTTTATATAGGGTGACTTAGCGTGATTCGAGTGGATAAGAACGGTAACTCCACATACCGTAAGTTCGTAGAGCATCTCGGTAAATACCCAGCAGCTCGCTGTCGCTAGCCTTTGCCAGCTCTTTTAGCGGTTTGTCTGGGTAGCCTACCGTGTCAAACGTGATACCTTGCGGGCCTGTTTGCCAGCTTGCCACTTCAAACAGAGTCTGCCCACGTCTCACGTGGCTCGCAGAGCTGATAATGGTGGCGTGTTTGATGCCGTGACGAGCCAAAGCGTAGCTGCTAAACAACGCATTACCGACTGTGCTGGTCGCATAGTTTTCTTCGATGATGCGATCTTTACTTACACCTTTAGAAATCAACCAGTCTGCCATGAGTTTGCCTTCCGTTTTATGGTTCTTTGGCACCCCGCCCGTTAACACAATCAATGCATCAGGGTTGGCTTTCGCCATTGCTAACGTTGTTTCTAGGCGTTGAATCAATATTTCATGCATCGAGCCATCTGGATTTAGTGCGTAGCCCAAAGTCACAATTGCCCCTTTGTCATCCAGCTTGCCTTTGTCCGCCGAGTCTTTCAGCGGTGTCGCCAACACGCTATCTACGGTTTCAAAGAGACGAGTAATGTCAGCCGCTTTGCCTGCATTTAAGGTATTCAGCTTTTCCATATGCTTACTTGATTCAGCATCATTGCCTTTAAAGCGTTGCCAAACGGCTAAGTAGGCATGCAAATCAACATCATCAGGCGCCACTGCCAAAGCTTGTTCAAACAGTTCAATCGCTCGGTCAACATTCTTGTTGTAGATCTGCGCATTCGCCGCTGAAATCAGCAAGTCGGTACGGTAAGGCTCAAGCTCATACGCTTCCAGAAGTCGATTCGTAACGATTTCCATATTGCTTGGCATTTTTGCAGTAAACCCAGCGTGTGAGATACGCGCTGGTGACTTAAATGCAGTGACTGCGTCTGCCAACAATTGATCCACCACTTGGCGCTTAGTCACGAACTGCGCGTAGTCCGTTGACGCTTGAACCGTCGCGTCGTTCGCAGCCAAAGAGTAAGGAGCAGCAGTGAGCGCCAGTGCGCCACCAAGAGCAAGGGCAATGATGTTCTTTTTCATGTAGAGGTCCTGATGTTGTTATGTTCGAACTGTGTCGATTAATTTTTTCGCAGTGTAAATTTACTCACCAGCAAAACCGTGAACCAATACGCATTTCATGCTTATGGCATTGATAAGGCTTTGAAAAAACGAATTAAGATCACAAATCAACAGCATAAATAAATCCACACAGATAATAATTTCACCTCATCAAATAACTTGTTATAGGCAACCCATCTGTTGTTATTGAGATAACCAAAAGTTAACCCGTCTCTTTGTATCATTCGATCTTACACTGAAAAAGAAGGACGAATTGGAGTCAGGTTTCGCAGTGCTACGTTATCCAACGTGACCTTGTTGGCTCCGGCGTTATCAACACAAGGACAATCTGATGAAACACACCCAACAGCAGGTCAGTCGATTCTTAATGCAAGCCACACTTGGCGCGGATCAAAAGCTTATCGACACTGTCGCTCAACAAGGGATCGAAAAATGGTTGGCGAACGAGTTCAAATCAACGCCCTCTCGAGGTCACTCATATGAGTCAACTACTCGTGAAATCTGGCACTATTTCAGAAGCAAGCTCGTCAATGCCCATGGTCAAAGAGCGATAGATGGTGATGGCAACAACCCAGCTTTGCCATACAAGTGGTATTTCCATATGGCTTGGTGGCAAAAAGCACTGGAAAACAACGAAAATCTGCTTCGTCATCGGGTCGCACAGGCACTGAGTGAAATTCTGGTCATTTCCGACAATTCTGTACTTGAGTTGGATGCGATTGGTATGGCGAGCTATTACGATCTGCTCTACAAACACGCTTTTGGCAGCTACGCTGACTTACTCTATGACGTCTCCATGCACCCATGCATGGGGGTCTACCTTAGCCACATGAACAATCGCAAAGCTGATCCTTCACAGCGTATCCATCCCGATGAGAACTACGCACGTGAAATCATGCAGCTGTTTTCAATTGGCCTCTATCAGCTCAATCCTGATGGTACTCGTAAAACTAACCAACATGGTCACCCAATCGCTACCTACGACAATCGAGATATCAAAGAACTCGCCCGAGTCTTCACGGGTCTCAAAGCAGCGAGTTATCAGTTTGAGTGGGAAAACAGTTTTTGGAGTAAAGATTACAACGGTTACCAAGTCAGCTTTGAAGACGGTATCGACAAGCGCTACAAAACCATCCCATTTGTGAATATGACTCAGCCAATGGAAGTTGAAGAGAGCTATCATGACAGACAGGAAAAATCATTGCTCAACGGTCACATCTCGCTGCGCAGGAATACTTCTGCTCAACAAGAAATTCGCACTGTAGCAAACAAGCTGGTCTCTTACCCGAGTACGGCACCGTTTATCGCGACTAAGCTCATTAACCAGTTGGTGACTTCCAATCCCAGTGCCGAGTACGTCGAAGCCGTAGCGGTTGCGTTTGGTCCACAAGGTAACCTCAAGAATGCCATTCACGAGATCCTGACATACCCACTCAAGCACCCGGTGGGTAAAGTGAGATTTCTCAGCGCAGCCGTTGAAAATGGCACTCTGGTTCAATCGCAAAAACTGAAATCTCCCGTTCTTCGAGTCACTCAGCTCTTACGGGCATTTAATGCCTCTAACCAGTCAAAAAAATTGTGGGTGATTGGTGATGACATTGAAGATCAACTAGAGCAACACCCACTTTCCTCTCCTACCGTGTTCAACTTCTACAAACCGAGTTACACACCTCATGGCCCCATTGAAGACGGTGGACTGGTCGCGCCGGAGTTTGAGCTGCATAACTCGGCCACGTCCATCGCTTACGTCAACTACATGTATTACTGGCTATTTGGTGGCTATTTGCCTGCGGTCAGTACCGAGATAAGTCGCCAGCCGGGCATTCATAACGTCGCTGAACTGGACATCGAAACTCTGCAGGCGAACAAAGCGAATCGCCTTAAACTCAACTTTGCTAAGTACATTGGCAAAGCACAAGATCCTTCAAACCACGGCGCTCTCATTGATGAAATCAGCCTACTGTTGACGGGGAAAACCCAATTAAGCATCAAGCCGCAGATTCTGTCTTCGTTTGCTGTATACAAAGATCAGCCTGAATGGGTGGTTCAAACCATCGTATTCTTCATTGCAATTTCATCTGAATTCACGGTGCAGGAGGCGTAAACCATGGGCATTTCAAGACGACAATTTATTAAATCATCCACCGCCGCTTCTGCCTGCGCAGGGCTGATGCTTGCTGGCACCGCGCCGGTTTATGCTGCGCCTAAACCAGTCAAAAACACACTTGGTAACATCAAACCAGCTAAAAAAGCACTGGTGTTCATCATGCTTGATGGTGGCAATGATTCTTACAACATGCTGGTTCCCACCTCTGAACGTCACTATCGTGACTACCAAACATCGCGCAGCAATCTGGCGTTAAACAAGAACGAACTTCTTGCCCTGAGTGGCTACAAGGATGCTCAAGGGCGGCGTTTTGGTCTTCACCCCAGCATGCCAGAAGTACAGCGACTGTTTGATACCAACAAGCTCGCTTTTGTGGCTAACACTGGCCCTATGATCAAGCCGATTGAAAAATCTCAGTTTTACAGCGGGAATGTGCCTCTGCCGCTGGGTTTGATGTCCCATTCTGATCAGTTCAAACACTGGCAGACAGCTAGACCAGGGGAGCGTATCAACCGTGGCTGGTTTGGCTATTTCGCAGATGCCCTTCAATCCAATAAACCGATTGAAGCGATTCCGATGAACATCTCACTCGCTGGTAGCAACATCATGCAAAACGGCTTGCAGTCCGCACCTTATTCGATCACGGAATCTGGCAGCGTTGGGTTAATCATTAATGAGAGCCCAACCGAGCTCAACAAGTTGCTGCTGGATAACTTTGAGAGCAGCCTCAATCAGAGCTACCCCAACGATCCTTTTAAACAAAGTTATCTCGCAATCACTCGAGAATCCCAAGCTCAGCACGAAATCTACCGTAAAGCAGTTGAGGGGATCAGGGTTAAAACGACCTTCTCTGATTCGCCATTGTCTAAAGAGCTACGCAAAGTGGCTCAGTCAATTAAGGCGGCAGACAACCTCGGCCACCAGCAGCAAACCTTTTTCCTACGCTACATTGGCTGGGACCACCATGATGAACTGCTGAACAACCACGCTAGCATGCTCGCCATTCTGAGTAAGGCTCTTGGGGAGTATCAACGCAGCCTTGATGAATTGGGAATTGCCGAACAAGTCGTGACGTTTACCGGCTCCGACTTTGGCCGCACACTGACCTCCAACGGTAACGGCACCGATCACGGTTGGGGTGGCAATACGATAGTGATGGGCAACGCGGTTAATGGCGGTAAAGTATACGGCGACTACCCTTCTCTGACATTAGGGGACAAAAACCCGCTGGATGTTGGGGATGGCGTGCTGATACCCACCACGGCCATTGATGAGCTCTACGCAGAGCTCGCCCGTTGGTTTGGCGCCAGTGAAGAACAGCTTCATCGCTTACTGCCTAACCTCAAAAACTTCCGGACTAAAGGTGAGAAAGACAAATTGTCAGGATTGCTGAAATAGCAATTTAGATACGAAAAAAACCACCAAGTATGGTGGTTTTTTATTTTTGTCATGCATCACAGCGTTATCTGAGATGCTCACCAATGTACTCTTGGTAGCTCAACTTTTTATCCGCATTGTTATCCAGGTAATCAAAGGCATACGCAGCGTATTGATTAAGATTTTGGTAGTACTCCTGCCAATATTCCATGTCCGCTTTACACTCAACCGGAATGTTGGCATCAGCGTATTGCGTCTTCAACTTCTCAACATACGCATTGGCCTGTTTCAGATATTCGTCCTTGACCAGAAATTTGTCGCTATTGGTGTCCGCTTTGTCAAACGACGCTTCCCAGTAAGCATTGTAAATCACTGTACCTTGCTTGGTGAATTCTGATTTAGAAACCTGACTGTTGCCATCTTTATCCAGTTGTTTAAATGTTTTAACCAACTCAGGCTCGGCGACCTGTAACGTTTTC
Organism: Vibrio sp. RE88; assembly: GCF_013113835.1. Classification (GTDB taxonomy): domain Bacteria; phylum Pseudomonadota; class Gammaproteobacteria; order Enterobacterales; family Vibrionaceae; genus Vibrio. The sequence goes on from NZ_VTYQ01000017.1 coordinate 80,262, forward strand.
TCTGAACACACTTTGGAGAGCCCTTGATTCCAATGTTCTCCTTCCGCATCCACGCCACCATTTTTAAATTCTTGAATGTTCAGAGATCCGTTTTTATCGGTATCAAAGTAATCGAACATTTCATCAACGGCAGGCGCAGCGATAAGGTTAAAACTCAGCAGGGGTAACGGTAAGTAAACGGCTTTATGTAAGTGCATATCAGTTCCTTTTAATCGTGAATACCGAGCCAGTATAGAAAGCAGAACGTAAACGAATGGTTAACACGTCGAGATGATGATTAGGGCGAGAATAGAAAGAAGAAACCAAAAAAAAACCGTCTGAGTAACAGACGGGCACCTAAGTTTGGCAGTTAAACAAAGAGAAATTAATTCAGCCAGTACTTCATTTTGTCGATGAAGCTCGTATTCTTATTCCAGATCCAGTAGATACCTTCTTCCAATTCGCTTTCGGTCATGTTCTTAGGTCGATAGACGGGATGGCTTCCGTCATATTTGGACCAGTCTTTGGTCAAAATACGTCCTTCTTCGTCCAGCTTTTTGAAGGTCTCGGTTCCCGGAAAAGGAATCATGTAATGTGGAATCACTTTATCGACTTTAATGTCCTTCACAAACGCTTGAGTCTGCTTAAAAATCGTCGAATCATGCTCATCAAAACCAAACAGAAAATCGCCCCACACTTCAATGCCATGACGACGGATTTTAGCGATGTACTCCTTCATTTTTTCTGGTTTCACGAAGCCTTTCTTTTGCGCTTTTAGAGCTGCTTCAGACGGGGTTTCAATCCCGAGTAATACCGCTTTAAAACCGGCTCGGCTCGCAGCAGCCAAAAGCGCTTCATCACGTGCAATCAGCACCGTTGTCTCACCGTAAAAATTCATTTTGAGTGGCTCTAACGCAGCAAACAGATCCATGGCGTACTGTCTATCATGAGTCAGATTGTCTGAATGCAGTTCTACCCACTCGACACCCAGCGTTTTTAGCTGCTTCACTTCTTCCACAATGTGGGCGATGGGCCTTTGTTCAAACTTGTTAAAGAATCGAGGCACCAAACAGAAATTGCACTTAAAAGGGCAACCCCGGGTAACAACCACCGACCACGTATAATCGTAAACCGATGGTGGAATTATGTCGGTCGGATATGGATTCAAACAGCTCAAATCAACAGGTTCGTTGCTTTGATACTGAGCCTTAAGTTGCCCGAGCTCTGCATCATTGAGCAGCTGAACCCAGTAGTTCTCCACTTCACCAAAAATTAGGCTGTCCGCGTATTCAGCCGCTTCTCCAGGGTTGAACTTGGTATGCAAACCACCCAAAACCACCCACTTACCCTGCTGACGATAATGCGAAGCCAGCTCATAAGCTCGATATGCGTCTGGGGTTGACATAAAAATCACTACCAAATCCGCATCGGGAGAAGAATCCGCTTTCATTCCAATGGTTTCGTCCACCATACCAACCCCATACCATTTCGGTGTGGCCGCGGCGGCAGCAAAGATGTTCTGCGGCGGCCCACCCGTTTCGGCTTTGTATTTGGAGTAATCGCTACCAGCAGATGCTTTAACCAGATAGATATTCATCGTTCCCCCTCAACTCACAGACGGTAAAAGAAATCAAAAATGTTCTTATCCATGAAGAAATACAACGCGCCCATTGCCAGCCAGCTCAATACGATAATCCAGAACAGAATTGGATTTTTCTTCAGCTCGATCCGTTCGACAAAGTAAGCTTCTTTTGAGCGGAAATTCTCCCAGCTCCAAAACACACAAAACATTCCCCAGACGAAAAACAAGTTCTGCTTTAGGGCGATCACCGCCATCAGTAAAGCCAGAATGGTTTTCCATCGCTCGGGAATAAAACGCTGCATAAAGCCTCTCACAAGTAACAAATTCAGCGGTGTTCTGCTTCAGTACGAGTATCTTACTAAGCTAAGGGTTAACTTTTGGTTACCAGATGAGAACCGCTTCACGAATCATTTGGCTGCTCTCGCATAGGTCAGCCGAGCGATATAGTCTGATAATCTAGCTTTAAATACAGGGATTTGAGATGACAATTCCTCCTGCGCTAAAACATGGCTCACTCACCAAGTTTCGAGATGACCTCTATTGGATACAAGGGTGCGTAAAACTCAAAGCACCTCACCCTAAGTTCGGCCCGCTTACCATGCAGTTCAGCCGCAATATGACCATCATTCGTGACAATGATGAACTGACACTGGTGAACTCTGTCCGACTGGATGAACAGACACTGAAAGAGCTAGAAACCTTAGGCGAGGTTAAGCACGTTGTCAGACTGGCGGCATTTCACGGAATGGATGACCCTTATTACCAACAGCGTTATGGTGCCACTATGTGGTCGGTGGATGCGCCCTACTTTCATGGCGTTAATCCGAATCAAGCTGACAGTCGTTACTTCACTCCTGACGAAATTCTCTCTGAGGATCATCTGCCTCCGCTAAAAGGGCTGCGCTATTTTGAAATTGGCTCAGGAAAGCTCAATGAAGGGTTGTTTTGGCTCGAAAGGGATCGAGGTATCGCCATTGCCGGAGACAGTCTGCAAAACTGGGTGGAGCCGGATGCGTTCTTCAACCTTACCGCCAAGTTTATGATGAAGAAAATGGGGTTCTTTGCCCACGCAGGGATTGGGCCAGGATGGATGCAAGCCGTAAAACCCGATTTGAGTGAGCTGAATGACTTTTTTGACTGGTCGTTTGAAGCCCTTATTCCTTCTCACGGCAGCCCGATAGAGGCAGGAGCCAGTGAAGCCTATCGTGCCAGTGTGAAGAAACTGATAGAGAAATAGAAACGGGAACTAGAATTCCTGATTCATTTTGCTCAGACATTCTAAAAGCACCTCAGACTGCTCATCGCTGATATGTCTGGTTAGATCCTTGACTAACGCTAGGTGGAGCTGGTTGTGATGCTGATAAATTTCATCGCCAGCCTCCGTCAATTTGACGACAATCGCGCGGCGATCTTCAGGGTGATCACAACGCTCAATCAGGTTAGCTTTTACCAGTTTTTCAATCTGTACCGTCAAGGTGCCTGTGGTAATCCCCAGCTTTTGCGCCAACTCTTTCATCCGCAGTGCACCAAAACTCCCCAGCACTTCAATAGTATGAATTTGTGCCAGAGAGTAGCCCGTTTCTTTGACGACGGACTGCTCCCATGAGGACATTTTGTCGTAGAACTCGGTCAGTGTTTGGTTAAGTAACTCTAGGTTGCGCATAGTTTCGCTGGATGAACTTCAAGTGTCAGGTGATGAATCTTATCAAACTTCGCCAGCATTTGTTTATAGTCTGATAAGGATTTGTCTGTGAATGACTCAATCGCAATCGCTGCCGAGTAATGGTCACCGCTGATTTTCCACATATGGAAATCTTTTACCAAAGCGAAGCCCGCCAGCTCAGATTCAATTTTTTCTCGGTAATCTGGCTCAACACTTTCATCGAGTAACACTGGGCTGGTCTGGTGAATCAACCCAAGAGTCCATTTACCAATGACGATGGCACCAACTATACCCATAATCGCATCGAGCCAGTTCCAACCGTAAAATTTACCCATAAACAGAGCAACAATGGCCAGTACGGAAGTGAGGGCATCTGCCAACACATGCATGTAAGCAGCTCTTAAGTTGTGATCATGGTGATGTTCATGCTCGCCATGGTGGTGATGGCCGTGATCATGATGATGCCCATGAAGTAGCAGCATACTGGCGACATTCACCAACAAACCGATCACCGCAACCATAATGGCTTCATTGAACTGAATCGCTTCCGGGTTAAACAGTCGGTGTACAGACTCCACAACCATAAGCAAAGCGACAATACCAAGAGCAATGGCGCTGGTGTACCCACCAAGTACACTGACTTTGCCTGTACCGAACGAGAATCGAGCGTTGCCGGCATTTTTCTTCGCATAACGATAGGCAAACAGAGTGATACAAAATGCCGCGGCGTGAGTCCCCATATGCCAACCGTCAGCCAGCAGTGCCATCGAGCCATAAACCGTACCTGCAACAATTTCAGCCACCATAGTCGCCAATGTCAGCAATAGTACGTAAAACGTCCTCTTCTCCCCTTGCTGGTTGTGTGAAGAAAAATCGTGATGATGTTCAGTGGCAAATTTCAAAACGGAACCTTTAGTTTGACTATCAAATTATTTGAAAATCAATTTAGTTTGACTATCAAACAAAGTCAACCTTAAAAAGTGCGCCAGACCACTCTCTCAATCATATGAACGGTAACGTGCAGCCAAATAAAACAAAAACGCCGCCACTGATACGATTGAACGTGCCACCGTGGTTATGAAGAAAGCTCTGCATATGGTGCGCGAGCAGTACATAGCCATACTCAACCGCAAATTCCACCACGGCAAAAGTGACCACTAAGACGAAGATTTGTGACGCCAAAGGCTGTGCTGGGTCAATGAACTGGGGCAAAAACGCAACGTAGAACAACAATACTTTGGGATTGGCCACTGCTGTGAAAAAACCACGTCGAAACAGACCTTTAGTCGCTTGAACGTCATTCTCTTCATCTTCATTTTTAGTCAGCGTGCGCGTTCTCACCAGCCCAATGCCCAACCAGATCAAGTACAACGCACCTGCGACCTTCAAACCATTAATGACAGCGGGAGAAAGTATGGCTAAGGCGCCGACACCAATGCTGGCAATCAATATCAGCCCGACAAATCCGGTAATGCCGCCAAGCACCGTATATTTCGCTGCACGGCGACCGTAATTTACCCCGTGAGTCAGGGCGAGAATGCCATTTGGGCCGGGGGCTAAGCTCACCCCAATCACTGCTACCAGATAGACAAGCCACATCTCAAATTGCATTACGTTCTCCCATTCATTGTTAACTTGATAGCCTGACGATAGCGTCAATCTTGTATTGTGACTTGGTAAAATTTGGACGTAATAAGTGAAAATATTACTTGGTCGTTTATAGTGGTAGGAAGATTGCTTAGCGGAATACACTCATGATCACCACTCCGAAAGTTCGATTTTTAATCTTGCCCTGTGAGAGCTTTTCCCTGCTGGCATTAGGAGGGTTTATCGACAAACTGCGCTTTACCGCAGACGAAGCCGATCTGAGTGAACAGAAACTGTGTTCGTGGACAGTGGTAGGCCATGAGCATCGCCAGCTTGCTAGCTGTGGCATTTATATCGAAGTCGATCACCTGATCGATGACATAGAGCTTCAACACTTTGATTATTTGGTTTTGTTTGGCTCACGCACCGCCAGACAAGCTCATCAGTGTGCCTCCCTGTATGCGAGTTGGTTGCGAAAAGCCGCCGCTCACAACATGCCGCTGGTTGCGATTGATAACGCAACCTTTACCCTTGCCGAGCTTGGCTTACTTGAAGGGTACGAAGCAACGATCCACTGGCGCCACGAACAAGAGTTTCGTGACCTGTACCCTAAGATACAGGTGCACTCAGACCGATTATTCAGTTTTGATCGCAAGCGAATTACCTGTAGCGGTGGCAGTGCCAGTGTCGATCTGGCGGCGGAGATCCTCTCGCGTCACTTTGACAAATCTCGTGCGCTGAAAGGCCTAGCAGACATGCTGATTGATGAGAGCCGAGAACCATTCCACCAGCTTCGTTCAGACAAAGATGAGCAATATCATCACCCCATTCTTAACCGAGCTATCCGAACCATGCGACAGCAACTGGATAGGAAGCAGACCATTGAACAGATAGCCGATTCCGTAGGCCTGAGTCGACGCCAGTTAGACCGCTTGTTCGAAGTGCAAACTCAGCAGAGCGCGCATCAGTACTGGCTTGAAATGAAGCTCCAGTATGTCTATTGGCGACTGCTCAACTCCAGCACACCACTGACCACAATTGCCGATGAAGTCGCGATCTGCGATACCAGTTATCTGAGCAAACTGATAACAAAACGCTTCGGCGACTCACCGAGTCATATCCGCTCAGGTAGAAAAAATAACGCCCTGGGACAAATCAGGGCGTACAGGGAAAGTTAGAGGCGCAAAGTTCACCGTTAAAACTCGTCACTGACCTCATAAGAATCCTGCAAAGTATGGAATCGTATTATTCGGTAATTCCGCGAATTCGGGCATTGCGCCTGCGTAACATTTCCAATGTCAGCAACAGCATAACGGACATCAAAATAAGCAAGCTGGCAACGGCCAGAATGGTTGGGCTAATTTGTTCTCGGATACCTGACCACATCTGACGAGGAACGGTTCTTTGTTCAACACCAGTGATAAACAGTGCCACCACTACCTCATCAAACGAGGTTCCAAACGCAAACAGGCCGCCGGAAATCATTCCCGGGCGAATCAGAGGGAACGTGACATGGCGAAAGGTATAAACCGGACTCGCGCCCAAGCTGTAAGCGGCTCTCACCAGTGAATGATCAAACCCACTGAGTGTGGCGGTCACGGTAATCACCACGAACGGTGTCCCAAGTGCCGCGTGAGCAAGGACGATTCCGATGAAAGTTTGAGATAAGTCGAGCCGAGTGTAAAAGAAGTACATTGCGGCAGCGGAAATGATCACCGGGACAATCATCGGCGAAATCAAAAATGCCATGATGGTATTGCGAAACGGAACATTGTTAGCTGCCAGTCCCATCGCAGCCAAAGTACCGAGCGCGGTCGCAACCAAAGTGGCACAGACGGCTATCAAGGTACTGTTCTTTAACGCCGACAGCCACTGGCTATTGGTGAACATATCCGCATACCAACGAACCGAATACGCGTCTGGATCGAGATTGAGCATGCCTTCCGTAAAAGTGAAGTAAGGCGTCGCGTTAAACGACAACGGTACAATGATCAAAATAGGCGCAATCAGGAACAAGAAGACGAGTGTGCAAAACAGCAAGTAACCCCAATAGCCGATGCGCTCGGTTTTGCTGCAATATACAGGTAACGCCATGATCAACCTCCAACCTTAATGTTATTGATGCCAACCACGCGGTTAAACAGATAGAACAGTCCTAGAACCACGGCAAGCAGCAAGCCTCCCAACGCCGCCGCCATGCCCCAATTCAACGAGGTTTGCATATGGTACGCAATCATATTGGAAATCATCTGCCCACTGCGTCCGCCGACCAGAGCAGGAGTAATGTAGAAGCCAATCGACAGAATAAATGTCAGTAACGCGCCAGCCCCAACGCCCGGCATCGTCAGTGGCATATACACTTTGACAAAAGCTTTAGCGGGCGTCGCACCCAGAGATCGCGCGGCACGAAAGTAGCTCGGACTGATGCCTTTCATCACGCTATACAGTGGCAAAATCATAAACGGCAGCAGAATGTGCACCATTGCCACAATAGTGCCGAAGGTATTGTGGATCATGGCAAGACGTTCCGTTGCAATGCCCGACCACAACAAGAGATCGTTAATCACACCTTGATTTTGCAGTAACACAATCCACGACGTCGTCCTCACCAGTAGTGAGGTCCAGAAAGGCAATAGCACTACTATCAACAGCAAATTGGCCTGCTTGTCGGGGAGATTCGCCAGAAGGTAAGCCACCGGATACGCCAGAACCAAACAGATAACGGTGATCGCCAGTGACATACCGAAGGTTTTGGTAAACAGATCGACGTAAACCTGTCGAGTTTCTGGTTGCTGAACGACCTGACCTTGCTCATCAAAACGCAGATCCAGCGCCGCCAGATAATAGCTTAGGGTGTAAGGCTGGCTAAGATTCTTTATCGCCGCCCAGTATTGCGGTTTTGCCCAGCGTCTATCCAGTTTAGCCAGTTCTTGAGTTGATTGAGGAAGGCTTTCCAACTTGCTCAGCTTACGGCCGGATTTCATCAGTAGGCTACGCATCCCAGAGACTTCGATGTTCATCCGATTCGCCAGTTTGGGCAATGATTTATCCTGGTATCGCACCAACAGCTCGCTCATAAAGGTTTGCTGAATTTCAAGAGGAGGCAACTGCTGATAATCCCAACTCTCCATCGCCTCCACGGTTTGAGGAAAGGCTTTCGGGATGGCGTGATTATCGACGCTGCGATACAACATTTCGACGATAGGAAAAGCAAACGTCACGCAGATAAAACAGACCAAAGGAAGAATGAGTAAAAGGGAGCGGATCTGTTTATGGCGTTCAGCGCGTTTTAGCTGGGATCTAAGATCATTGTTTGAGCGCGAGAGCTTTCTTTGCAATGCGAGTACCGAGCCCAAACCTGTCAGTTCGCGACTCATGCGGCTTCTCCTTCCACTCTCAGCGGCTCTTGGCCATCAAGCGCATGGCAATCGTGACTGTGCCAACCCAGCTGGCAAGTTTGTCCGGGGGTAAAACTGCGGGCGTGACGGCTATCGTTAGGCACCTTTACAATCAGCTCACCCATCTCATCCACATCGATAACCAGTCGGTAATGATCGCCATGATAAATCAGCTCGCACAGCAGACCTGAGACATGGTTGTCGCATTCTGTTTGTTTGGGTTCGACCATGATCTTTTCAGGACGAATGGACAAGGTTGTTTGCTGATACACTGCCGATACTTTCACCGCTTTTGCGTGTATCTGGTGGCCCCCGACCTCCACTTGGCAAATATCCCCTTGAAGCGATATCACCTGCCCTGTTATCTGATTATTCTCACCAATAAACTGCGCCACAAACGCATTGCTGGGAGCTTCATAAAGCTCAGATGGTGATGCTAACTGCTGGACAGCCCCATGATTGAATACGGCTATCCTGTCCGACATCGTCAACGCCTCATCCTGATCATGAGTCACATACAGCACAGTAATGCCAAGTTTCTCATGCAGGCGTTTAATCTCTAGCTGCATTTGCTCTCTGAGCTGTTTGTCCAATGCCCCCAGAGGCTCATCCATCAGCACCAGCTTAGGTTCAAACACCAATGCTCGCGCTAAGGCCACACGCTGCTGCTGACCACCAGACAGTTGCTTGGGGTAACGGGTCGCAACGTGTTCCAGTTCCACCATTTGTAAAGCGGTAGCCACTTTTTGCTCAATCTCTTTTTCACTCATATGGCGAACCTTGAGCGGAAAGGCGAGATTCTCGGCAATGGTCATATGGGGAAACAAAGCGTAGTTCTGAAACACCATGCCAATGTCCCGCTTGTGCGGCGCAAGGTTGTTCACGGGTGTTCCATCAATATAGATTTCACCACGTGTCGCGGTTTCAAACCCAGCTAACATCATCAAACAAGTTGTTTTGCCTGAGCCTGATGGACCAAGCATGGTGACAAACTCACCGGGTTTTATCGACAGGTTGAAGTCTTTAACCACCAGATTCTCGCCATCATAGGTTTTCTGGACATGCTGAAAACTGACGTATTCCTTTTGCGCAGTCATGATTTATCCCTTTGGTTGCTGTAAATGCGAAAGCAATCCAGCTAAGTAAAGGGTTTAACATCTTCATAAGCCGCTTACGTAACTGGATTAAATGGGCGGTTTATACCGCCCAATTTAGAGTTAGAGTTGGTATTTAGTCAGATCCGGGCGTGTAGCAATGGCGTGCTCAACCATAGCGATCACTTTGGCGCGCTCCTCTCCTTTTAGATTTTGTCGAGGTGCTCGAACCTGCTCAGATCCGCGGCCGCAAACCTGTTCAGCCAATTTAATGCACTGAACCAGAGTCGGAATCGTATCCAGACGCAACAACGGCAGGAACCAACGGTAGATTTCCAACGCTTCCGCATAGCGTCCTTGGCTGGCTAACTTATAGATCGCTACCGACTCTTCTGGAAAAGCATTCGTCAGACCAGAGATCCAACCGGTAGCCCCCAGCATCAACGACTCTAGTGCAATGTCATCTACACCACTGAACACTGTAAATCGGTCATCAAATCGATTGTAGAGCTCAGTAATGCGGCGCGTGTCTGTCGTTGACTCTTTTACCGCAACAATGCTGTCGAACTCAGCAAGTTTCTCCATCAAATCTAGGTTAACGTCAACACCATAAGAGACCGGGTTGTTGTAGATCATGATGGGCATTTCCGGAGTCGCTTGCGCTAAGGTGGAGTAGTAATCGACCGTTTCACTGTCTGAAGTACGGTAAACCATGGCAGGCATCACCATACAACCGTCGATTCCTATCTTTTGTGCTTCCTGCATGTAATCAATTGATGCCGATGTAATCGACTCCGCAGTGCCCGCAATCAGGGGCACTCGACCTGCAACCACTTCGTGTGCTGCTGCAAGCACCTGACGTTTTTCATCTGGGTACAGCGCACAGTTCTCACCCACGGTTCCTAGGCAGATAATGCCATTGACACCATCATTAATCTGATTGTCGATCACCGTTTGTGTCGCATCTAAATCAATGCTCTGATCTTTGCGAAACTGAGTACTTACTGCCGGGTATACACCTTTCCAATCTACGTTCATCAATAACCTTCCACTTGTATATTGTATGCAATTTAAAATAGCGGCCGAAACCACGTGATGAGTAGTCATGCCACTCAGAGTTAAAAAACTTGTTTCTGCGTTAAAATAAACTTCACTGCCGCCAAATCCGCCAATGCACTGCCCACGGATTTATAGAGAGTGATTTGCTGCGAGTCTTCGCGACCAACATGATGTCCACTGCACAGCTCAGGCAGTTCCGCACTTATCTGTTGCTTACTGAACACGCCTTCTTCAATAGGGATCAATAGGTCGCCAGCTTCCGCCAGTACGTTGATTCTGCTGTCGACAAATACTGTGGAGCGAGTGACCGCTTGCGTATCACACTCTCGTTTGTCTTTGTCGTGGTTGCCAATCAGATCGATGTGTGTGCCAGCTTGGATATTTCGACCATTAAACAGCGGCTGACTCGCGCCTGTTACACACGTCACCATATCCACTTCACTCAGCGCTTGATCAACGGAGTCAACCACTTCAACACTAAAACGTTTTGATTCAGGCAGCGCCTGATATTCACTAGCGGATAAAATTTCATCCATCGTTTGACGAGCTTTTGCTTCATCGCGTCCCCAAACCAATACCTTGCTCAAAGGTCGTACCGCTGCGTACGCCCAAGCCATGTATGGGGCGAGATTTCCAGTGCCGCAAATCAGCAGCCTGCTTGCATCCTGTCTGGCCAGATAATCCGCCGCGAGCGCTGACGCCGCCGCTGTGCGCCAGAAGGTCAACACTTTGCCATCGAGTAACGCAAGCGGCTCACCGTTAGCGCGATCAAAGGCGAGAATTTTCGACGCCAGACTGTCTTTGCCTTGCTCAGCATTGTTAGGGAAATACGTGAACGCTTTAACGGTGATCAGCGACTCGCTCCATGCAGGAAGCAGAGCAAAAGCGTCATAACTACCGTCTTCAAGCGGCATCACTCGACGCTGCGGAATGGTTGCCTGCTCAGTGTAAGTTTGGCGCATCGATTCGATAAGTCCTCGCATCGAAAGACAATTGACGATTTGCTGCGCGTCGATATTAATCATAGATCCTCCAGAAATGGTCAGAGGCCATAGCCTCTGACCTGCACGTTAGTTAAGTAGCCAAGTATTGAACTCTTCATTGAGTTCATCGGCATAGTCAGACCACCACTCATCATCGATCAAAAAGGCCGTTTTAAAGTTGTTTGGTGCGGTTGGCAGGCTGGCTAATATCTCTGGGCTGATCTGCGCAGAGGATGACTTGCGGGTTGGGCCATAAGCGACGTACTTCGCTTGATCGGCCAATGGCTTAGTCCCGGAAGAAAACTTAATGAAATCTAGGGCTTGTTGGGTATTCGGGCTGCCTTTTGGAATCGCCCAACCATTCATATAACCAAGTTGATGATCCCAGATGATTTTGAACGGCTGGCCTTCTTCTTCTGTCGCACTATGGATACGACCATTAAACGCTGACGCCATGATCACTTCTTTATCAGCCAGCATCTGAGGCGGTTGTGCGCCTGTCGTCCACCAAACCACGTAAGGCTTGATGCTATCAAGTTTGGCAAATGCGCGGTGTCGGCCTTCGCGTGTCTCCAGCATCTGGTACACATTTTCCGGCTTTACACCATCGGCAATCAGTGCCCATTCCAAATTGCCCTGTGGCATTTTTTGTAACGCACGTCGACCTGGGTATTTTTGCAAATCGAAAAGATCCACCAGTTTGGTAGGCGCCGACTTACCTTTGAATGCATCTTCGTTAATGGTGAGCACCGTAGATACGACGATGGTATTCACTGCGCACTCATGGATTGCACCGGGAATAAAATCCTCTTGCGCTGGAGTACCATCTGCGCCCGCTGGCAAAATGCTTGGATCAACGGGTTCGAGCAACCCTTCCGCACAGCCGCGAACGATATCGGGTTTATCCAAAGACACCAGATCCCAACGAACGTTATCCGCTTCTACTTGGGCTTTGATTTCCGCCAAGCCGCCACTGAAGTCTTCGGACACCAGTTCGACCCCAGTTTTCTCAATGTATGGCTTGTGATAGGCCTCCACCTGACTCTTTGTAAACGCGCCTCCCCATGAAACGATCGTCAACTTATCCCCCGCCACGGCAGAACCAGCCGTACCTAACAGCGTTGTGGCTATCAATAAAGCCAGTGGTGTAAATGTCTTGCTTGACATGATGTTGTGCTCCTTTGTTGTTGTCTTATCGGGTTTAACCCGAATTTTTCAGACGCCTGAATACCGCTGTTAGGCACCAAATTTACATTAACTTTTTATTAACATAATACGACAGTATATTTTATACAATATTAAATTTTAAAATTTTTTAGCCAAATCGATTTAGGCAAAATGGCGCTAAATTTATATGTGGTTGCTCGCCACGATGAAGTTGAACAATTAAATCTGCAGTCACCGCCGCTTGAGTCAGCCCCAGATGTTGATGACCAAAAGCAAACAGCATTTTTCCGTTTTTCAGGCTATCAATCACAGGTAAAGAATCCGGTAATGAAGGTCGATTTCCCATCCAGGATGTTCCTGTATTTTCCAGATTACAATCTGGATTAAGCACCGATTTCGCGAGATCTTTTAGCATGGTTGCGCGGCGCATATTGGCTGGTGAATTCAGGTCGGCATACTCGACAGTGCCCGCTAATCTCAACCCATTCTGCATGGGCGTCATGATGAATTTTCTGTCGGCTGAGCTCACCGGAAACGGCAGAGTTTTCGCCAGATCTGGCATCATTAGATGGTAGCCGCGCTCCGCTTGTAGTGGCACTTTTATTCCCGTCATTTGCTTAACCAGGGAAACGGATTCTGCCCCTGTGGCAACAATGACCTTATCAAAACTCTGCGAACGTTCCTGAACAGTGACGACCATTTTCTCGTCCTTTTCTTGGATGTTTTCGACTTCCCCTTTGCTCCACTCCCCCGATAAACCTTGAAAGTAAGACTTAAGCTCAACGCACATATCATAAGGGCTCAAGCTATGTGAGGTTCTTGGAAAGAACACACCGTGGTTCACCGAATGAGAAAGTTTAGGCACTTTTTCTCGTACCGTATTTCTATCCCAAACCTGATAACTCACTCCTTGCTCATCCATGGCATTCAAAGTGGATTGGTAAGCCGAAAATAGCTGAGAGTCTTCGAAAACAAGTAGTGAGCCTTCATCCACGATCAGATGACTCAGCCCAATCTCTTCTAACAAGCGTTGCCAACTTTCCATCGCCGAATGATTGAGTTCAGTCAATGCTTGAGTCGCGTGTCCAGTGGCTGATTTTCTCGCTTTCATCAGAAAGCGAATCATCCATGGCAGCGTTTTGTGGATGTCTTGAAAACGGATAGAAACCGGGCTTGATGGGCTCAATAACATCTTAGGAAGTTGCGGGATAAGTGCCGGTGTTGCTAATGGGAAAACTTGCTCCGTTGCGAAGTGGCCAGCGTTGCCTTTGGAGCATCCTTCTCCCACATTGTCTTTTTCAAATATCGTGACTTTTTCGCCATTCATTTGCAGCTTGAGCGCAATACAAAGTCCAATAATACCACCACCAATGACCGCAATTTTTTGCGCTTGTGAGGAATTTTTGTTCACCATTTATTTTGCTCCTTATCACGTTTCAAAAAAGAAATTGTATAAAATATACTTAACATCACGATAACATCCCTCCAAAGCAGTTCAACCAATTTCGTATCCAAGGAGCGAGAAATGAGACAAGGAACCTTCTTCTGCATTGATGCACACACCTGTGGTAACCCAGTGCGTCTGGTTGCGGGTGGCGTACCGCCACTGCAGGGCGAAACAATGAGTGAGAAAAGGCAGTTCTTCCTTAAGCATTATGATTGGATCCGCCAATCCTTAATGTTTGAGCCACGCGGTCACGCCATGATGTCTGGTTCTGTTGTCCTGCCACCCTGTAGCGAAAACGCTGATGCTTCGATCCTGTTTATCGAAACCAGTGGCTGCCTGCCCATGTGTGGGCACGGCACGATCGGCACAGTCACCTCAGCATTAGAACAAAAATTGATTACTCCACGAGAAGAAGGCCGACTGATCCTTGACGTTCCAGCAGGTCAGATAGAAGTGCACTATCAACGCGATGGCGAAAAGATCACTTCTGTGAAGATCTTCAATGTGCCTGCCTATCTTGCTCATCAAGATGTCACCGTCGATGTGGATGGCCTTGGCGAGATCACCGTTGACGTCTCTTATGGCGGTAATTACTACGTTATCGTTGATCCTCAGGAAAACTATCTGGGGCTGGAGCATTACACATCGGACGAAATCCTGATGTTTAGCCCTCGGGTACGTAAAGCCGTATCCGATGCCGTTGAATGTATCCACCCCGACGATCCAACAGTATGTGGTGTCTCACACGTACTCTGGACTGGCTCACCAACTCAGCCCCAAGCTACCGCTCGCAACGCTGTCTTCTATGGTGAGAAAGCACTCGATCGCTCCCCTTGCGGCACAGGTACCAGCGCCCGAATGGCACAATGGCACGCTAAAGGAAAACTAAAGCAAGGTGATGATTTTATTCATGAAAGCATCATTGGCAGCCTGTTTACTGGCCGCATCGAAGGCATTACGGAAGTCAATGGGAAAGCTGCCATCTTACCCAGTATTGAAGGCTGGGCGCAGGTTACCGGACACAACACCATCTGGGTGGATGATAACGACCCATATGCATTTGGATTTGAACTTAAATAGCCCAAGATCAACAGGACACAACCATGAATAAAACCAGCACTTTTTCTGCCCTCAATCCTGCAAACGAGCAAGTATTGGAAGGACAATTTCCAGAGCATCAGCAATCTGATATCGACTTTGCGGCCAATGCCGCGGCTGAGGTGGCTAAATCATTTCGCCAAACCTCCCCAGCGATTCGAGCTCAGCTGTTACACAGTATCGCCGACCAACTGGAGCAAGCCAGAGAAGGTATTGTGGAACGAGCTCATCTTGAATCAGCGCTGCCGCACGCAAGACTTAATGGTGAGCTAAGCCGCACAACTGCGCAGCTTAAGTTATTTGCCAATGTCGTAGAAAGTGGCTTGTGGCAGGAAGCGATTTTCGACACCGCAGATCCTCAACGTTCGCCGATACCAAAACCGGATATTCGCCGTCAGAACATTGCTCTTGGCCCGGTTGCGGTTTTTGGTGCCTCTAACTTTCCTCTCGCTTTTTCCACGGCCGGTGGGGATAGCGCGTCAGCATTGGCAGCGGGTTGTCCGGTGGTCGTCAAAGGGCACCCAGCACACCCTGGCACCAGTGAAAAAGTCGCTGAATGTATTGCCAAAGCATTGGATGAGATGAGTTTGCCTCAAGCGGTGTTTACTCTGCTGCAAGGAACCAGCCATGAGTTAGGTCAGTCCGTAGTTTCTCATCCTAAAATCAAGGCGGTCGGTTTTACCGGATCGATTGTTGGCGGACGTGCACTTTATGATATTGCGCAGCAGCGTCCAGAACCGATTCCGTTTTACGGTGAACTGGGCGCTTCCAACCCTGTCTTCATCCTCCCCCAACGTATGGCGCAGCATGGTCAGTCTTTAGCCGAAGAATACCTGCTGTCGATGAATATGGGCTGCGGTCAGTTCTGTACTAAGCCTGCGGTGGTGTTCATCGTCGATGATAACGCTGGCACGCAATTCCTATCGTCGGTACGCCAAGGGATTCAAAACCAGCCTGGGCAGATCATGCTTACAGAAGGGATCAAACAGGGTTACCTGCAACAAAGTGAGCTGCGATCTCGCGAGCAAGGGCTAGCACTCACCCAATCCCAGCCTGAACAAGGTGTACCCGCGTATCTATTTGAAACCACCAGTGAACAGTGGCGACGCAACCCACAATGGCAGGAAGAAATTTTTGGCCCTCAATCCATCATCGTCAAATGTGAAAGCGCCGAAGACATGCTTGAGTTGAGCCAGAATCTGGCCGGAAGCCTGACGGCTACCATTCAGGCAGAAGAAGCAGATTATGCACTCGCAGCGACACTGGTGACTGAGCTTGAAGAAGTCGCTGGTCGCTTAGTGTTTAATGGCTGGCCCACCGGGGTTGAAGTCAGCTATGCCATGGTGCACGGCGGTCCTTACCCAGCTTCAACCATGCCTGCAAGCACATCAGTGGGGGCGGAAGCGATAAAACGTTGGTTACGTCCGGTCGCTTATCAGTCCATGCCGGACCAATTATTGCCTCAGGCTCTACAACAAGCAAACCCACTTAACGTGCGTCGGACTATAGATGGTCAGTAGTCACTGTTCAAAAAGGTACCAGCTGGTACCTTTTTGTTTTGACCCATCCCAAAAAACAAACAGGTGAACGGCTGCAAGGGTCGCAATGCCGGACGCTAATGGTATATTGAATAAAATATTGAATAAGAATGATGTGAGCGGAGACTTGGATGTCGCAAAAACCTGTTTTTAAAACTCGAACGCAGTTGGTCGAAGAAGCGATCCGAACCAAGATCCTCAAAGGGGAATTAAAGACGGGCCAACCCCTACGTCAAGATGCCCTCGCCAAAGAGTTCAACGTCAGCCGAATTCCGGTGCGTGAAGCTCTGATGCAGTTAGAAGCGCAAGGATTGGTTGCGTTTGAAGCACATAAAGGCGCCACTGTTACCGAGCTATCGCCTGAGAAGATTGATGAGCTATTTGAACTGCGCGCCGTCGTAGAGTGCTTTATTCTAGAACGTGCTATCCAGAAAATGACCGATGAAGATCTCGCTAAAGCGAATGAAATTCGTCAGCGATTTGAAAATGTTGTCAGCCGCGGAGACGAAGTGGAAGAGTGGAGCAACTACAACTATGAGTTGCACAAAGCCTTGTATGAACCCGCCGAAATGCCGGAAACCATGGATGTGATCTACAACCTGAATACCAAGTGCGACCGCTATATTCGTATGCAGCTTCTGTTTACATCAGGCATCGTCAAAGCCGACAAGGAGCATGTCGCCCTGCTGGAAATGTGCCAGAACCGTGATATTGAAGGGGCGAAATACATGTTGAAGAAACATATCCTCGAAGCTGGTGCTGATATTCGCAACTTGCTTATCGAGCGCCAAAACAATCAGGGCTGAAACCCATGCATATTGGACCAGAATTTTTGCTGGCTGCCATCCGCCAGAAAATCAAGAACGAAGGTTTGTGCTATAGCGAATTGTCTGAGAAAACCGGCGTGCCGCTTTCGACCATAAAGCGGCACTTGCATAATCCTTCATTGGGTCTGGACAAGATCCTGATGTACACCAACCACCTCAATAGTGATCTGATGGAACTGACGCAATTAGCGGTTCAGATCCAACGAGACAATGAGCAGTTCCTCTCTGATGAGCAAAACGCTCTGTTTGTTGAGCACCCTTACCTTCTCGACTTTATCTACCTCATCACCTCACGTAACCAAACACCGCAACAAATTGCCGAGCAGTATCAACTCTCAGATACCAGCCTGAGATTCTACCTGAGCATTGCTGAAATCCTTGGCTATCTGGAAGCGCACGGTGACAAGATAGTGTATCGCTCTGGCAGGCGATTTATCATGGAAGAAGGCACTGCACTCGATACCTTATTCAAGCGCCGTTTTGAAACGATCTCGATGGAAGACTCAACCCTTTCTCAAGTTTGTCAGGCCCGAGTGCGTTTGACCCAAGAGCAGAGGCTCAAACTCGAACAGGAAGTGGATCGTAAAGTCAGTGAAATGCACGCGGCGAATTGCGCCAACGAAGAAGGTGAGTTCACCAATGTGCTGTTTCGAATGACGCCCGGCCAGCAGATCTACTTCTCGGACGGATTACCAGAGATAGATGGGGAGCTGCTTAAACAGGTTTCCGCAAAATTCCGCAGACGCTAGGGCCAGAGCGAGTTTGAAGTATCATTTTCATCAACTTTCTGTGACTCTGGATTCATTCTCAGACTTTCATTTGTTCATTTTTCGCTCAGTCTCATTTTATAAGACCACAAGTCTCTGAAACTGCCACCTTGTTACAACAATGTTAAATATCGATTGTTGAAAGATTTTATACAATATACATTTTCTCTATCCCTTTCACTCTGTGCAGTACTCGCCACTCCGGTCGTTTTGAGTGTCTGATTTCCCTCCCTTCAGATGATAGGGATTTCATCCGATAAGGACATTACGAGGAAGCTATGAAAGCAAAACAACTGATCGCACTGAGTGCTATTGCAACGGCATTATTTGCCAGCAATGCTCTCGCCAAACCATACCCATCAGGAACGCAGCTCGCTGAAAAACAAGAGATTGTTTTAAACAATGGAGCTGAGGTCACTTCAATTGATCCGGCAAAACAGGCCGCAGAGCCAGCGTTCAACCTAGGGCGAGACTTGTTTGAAGGTCTGACAGTACAGGATAAGCAAGGCAAAACCATTCCCGGCATCGCTGAAAGCTGGCAAGCGAATGACAACAATACTGTCTACACCTTTACGTTGCGTCAGTCTCAGTGGTCGAATGGTGACCCATTAACGGCACACGATTTTGTTTATAGCTGGCAGCGCCTTATCGACCCGAAAACCGCGTCACCTTATGCTTGGTTTGCCGCGATTCCCGGAATCAAAAACTCCGCCAAGATTATGAAAGGTGAAGCACCAGCTAACACCTTAGGCGTGCGCGCCATTGATGATCACACCTTTGAAGTGACATTAGAAAAGCCAGTGCCTTTCTTCATCAAACTTCTGAGCCACCCTGTCCTTGCACCAGTTCACCAAGCCACGGTAGAAAAATACGCCAGCGAGTGGACTCAGCCAAAAAACATCGTCACCAATGGCGCTTTCACTGTGTCTGAGTGGAAAGTAAACGAAAAAATGGTGATGACAAAGAATGAGAAATACTGGGATGCTGACAACGTCATACTTGACCAAATCACTTGGCTACCTATCGGAGATGCCAATGTTGCACTAAACCGCTACTTAGCCGGCGAAATTGACCAAGCTCTGTCGATTCCCGCGGCTCAAAAGAACAAGCTTCTAAAACAATATCCAGAGCAAGTGGCGGACACCAGTGCATCACTTGGCTCGACGTTCTACTATCTCAACACCAGTAAGGGCCCGACCAAAGACCTTCGTGTCCGTCAGGCACTCTCCTACGCTATCGACCGAAACATCATCACAAAAGCCATCGCCAAAAATGGCGGCATTCCAATGTTTACTCTGGTTCCCCCTCAAACCGATGGTTTCAAATCTCACACACCGGAATTCGCGACTTGGACTCAGCAACAACGTAACGCCAAAGCTAAAGCGCTGATTAAAGAGGCCGGTTACAGCAAGAGTAATCCACTTAAGCTCACTTTCACCGTGCCGACTTTTTCTAAAGACGTCAAAATGGCCACCGCGATGGCTGGCATGTGGAAAAGTGTGTTAGGCGCAAAAGTCGAAATTAAGCAACTTGAGCCAAAGGTATTCTATGCGCTGAAAGATCCGGGCAACATTAACCGTGGTGGCTGGACGGCTGACTATAACGAAGCCTCAACCTGGCTGGACATCTTTGTCTCGACCGGTGAATACAATGACTCAAAGTACAACAACCCAGAATATGATCGCCTGATGGCTGAATCGAAGAGCCTCAGTGACCCGTCACAGGAATACATTGCTGCGGAACAGCTTCTGATTCAGGACATGGCGATCATCCCTATGTACCGCAATGGCAACGATCAATATCTGATCAAGGATTACATTGGTGGCTATGAGCGTACCAATCCAGAATCCTCTTATTACCGCAAAAATGTCTATGTGAAAGCACATTAACCCGAGTTTGCCCGAGCCTGTCACTTATCCCTAGCACAGGCTACGGGCTTTTTTCTACGCAAGGAAATGTCATGTTGTTGTACATATTGCGCCGCTGCCTGATTGCCATACCGACATTGCTGTTTATTGCACTGGTGTCGTTTTGGTTAATGCATATCGCGCCCGGCGGCCCATTTGATATGGAACGCCCAATGCCAGAAGTGGTACGGGCAAATATCGAAGCCAAATTTCACTTGAACGAACCCTTTCTGGTTCAGTTTTTCATTTACATCACCAACTTCCTTCAAGGCGATCTCGGCCCAAGCTTTGTCTATCAGGATTTCACCGTCACCCAGCTTGTTGCTCAATCTTGGCCAGTGTCGGCGATCCTTGGTGTTATCTCGTTTTGTATCTCTGTGCCATTAGGTATGTTACTTGGCACCATTGCCGCCTTAAACCGCAATGGTAAAGTTGACTATTTACTTATGTCACTTTCAATGACAGGAGTGGTCATCCCTGCGTTTGTATTGGCTCCGGTATTAGTCACGATTTTCTCGATTCAGCTCGGTTGGCTACCCGCCGGAGGGTGGGAAGGGGGGGAGCTCTCTTTCTTGATCTTACCCGTGCTTAGCTTGGCGATTGGATCCGTTGCCAGTATTGCGCGCGTGATGCGCGGTGCCATGATCGAGACGCTCAATCAACCTTACATCCGCACCGCAAAAGCGAAAGGCCTGTCGACCAGCTACATTCTGTTTCATCACGCGCTGCGCCCTTCACTCATCCCTATCATTGCCATGCTCGGCCCCAGCTTCGTCGCGGTAGTAACAGGTTCGGTCATCATCGACATCTTTTTCAGCACTGGCGGCATGGGGCAGCATTTTGTCTCAGGTGCCCTTAACCGCGACTACGGTTTGGTGATGGGCATAACGCTGATCGTCGCCTCTTTGACCATCTTCTTCAATTTGGTGGTCGACATCCTTTACACCATCATCGACCCACGCATTCGAATTTAGGAGCGTCGCTATGTTAACCAAACGCATTGATGCCACGGAACTGACAGAGCAAATGAGTGCTCAGATTGAAGCGGTTGAAGGCAGGAGTCTATGGCAGGATGCCTGGACACGTTTTCGTAAAAACCGCGCCGCCATGACGTCGGTTTATGTCTTGATGTTTATCATCGTATGCATCATTTTTGGCCCGCAGGTCGCGGCATTCGGCCATGACGAGATTGACTGGAATGTCGTCGTCGATCCCTATGAGCTAGGTAAACCGTCGTTTAGTTCTGGTCATTACTTTGGTACCGATGATCTTGGTCAGGACATCTTTGCCCGCACCATGCAAGGTGGGCGTCTCTCAATCATGGTCGGATTCATGGGCGCACTGGTTGCCGTGATTATCGGCACAGCTTGGGGAGCATTATCCGGATACATCGGAGGCATGGTCGATAGTGTGATGATGCGAATCATTGAAGTACTCGACTCAGTGCCCTTCATGTTTATGGTCATTTTGTTTGTCACCCTGTTCGGCAACAACATCTATCTGATTTTTGTTGTGATTGGCATGGTGTCTTGGCTAGGAATTGCCCGTGTTGTTCGCGGCGTGACCTTTAGTATCAAGAAACGCGAGTTTATCGAAGCCGCCCATTCCATTGGTGTCTCCCGTTTCACTATCGTTCGTCGCCATGTACTGCCTAACGTCCTGGGCATTGTGATGGTGTACTCCTCACTTATGGTGCCCGGTTTTATTATGTTTGAATCCTTCCTTAGTTTTCTCGGGCTCGGCGTTCAGCCGCCCGATACAAGCTGGGGCATTCTGATTGCGGAAGGCGCTAAGACCATTGATGTGGCTTTGTGGCAACTGATGTTCCCTTCCATATTCTTAGTCGCCACCCTGTTTTGCTTCAACTTCATCGGTGACGGGCTGCGAGATGCCCTCGACCCTAAAGATCGCTAAGGAGGCCCCATGAGTATTTTATCGATCAAAGATATGAATGTGCGTTTCAAAACACCTGATGGTGAAGTTCATGCCGTCAGTAATCTGTCCTACAACATCCACAAAGGTGAAACACTGGGTATTGTTGGTGAGTCTGGCTCAGGGAAAAGTCAGTCCGTTTTTGCCTTGATGGGGCTGACTGCCGATAACGGTATTGTTTCTGGTCAAGCGAGTTTTCATGGCGAAAATTTACTCAGCATGTCCAAAAAACAGCTTAACCACATCCGCGCAGAAAAAATCGGCATGATCTTTCAAGATCCGATGACATCACTCAATCCATTTATGAAAGTCGGTAAACAACTTGCCGAAGTGTTAATGGTTCACAAAGGCATGAACCGCAGTGATGCCAACCGTGAAGCGCTCACCATGCTTGATGCCGTTAGGATCCCTTCTGCTGCCACTCGTATGGCTCAATACCCTCACGAGATGTCTGGTGGCATGCGGCAACGAGTGATGATCGCGATGGCCTTATTGTGTAAACCGGAACTTCTGATTGCTGATGAGCCCACCACCGCTTTGGACGTCACAGTACAAGCGCAGATTCTCTCTCTATTACGCGATCTGCAGTCTGAATTTCACACGGCAATCTTGTTGATTACGCACGATATGGGCGTGGTCGCTGAGATGTGCGATCGGGTGTTGGTTATGTATGGTGGGCAGAAAATGGAAGAGGCGGATACAGACTCTCTGTTCAACCACCCAGCTCATCCGTATACCCAAGGCCTACTCGAAGCTATCCCTTCTATTACTAAAGATATGGACAGGCTTCCGACCATTCCCGGTAACCCACCGAGTGCTCTCACAGAACGTAAAGGCTGCCCGTTTAAAGAGCGCTGCAATCACTATCGACCAGAATGTAACGCGTCAGTACCACCATTTCGGTCACTATCCCAACATCAATCTCTGGCTTGTCATGTTAATGGGCCTCAGGCCGTTACTCAGATAGCGCGTCGAGCATAGGAGAGCAACATGAAACAGCAAGTATTGCTTTCAGCGCGTGATTTGCGCGTGCACTTTAACATCAATAAACACATCCTGCCGAGTAAGCGCAAAGTGGTCAAAGCGGTGGATGGCATCGACCTCGATGTTTACCGCGGCGAGACGCTCGGTATTGTTGGCGAATCGGGTTGCGGTAAATCAACAGTGGCGCGGGCACTATTAAGACTGATTGAACCGACAAGCGGGCAGTTGCATTGGAAAGGACAAGATCTGTTGGCGCTGGGGAAACATCAGCTCGCTGATAAGCGGCGTGAGTTTCAGATGGTCTTTCAAGATCCATCAGCCTGCCTCAACCCTAGGCTCACGATCTCAGAGTGTATTGCCGAGCCTTTATTGACCCACGAACCCAGTCTGTCACGCTCAGAAGTGGAGCAGCACGTGATAAAAATGATGGATAAAGTCGGTCTTCTAGCCAGCCAGCGGAACCGCTACCCCCATGAGTTTTCAGGCGGGCAGTGTCAGCGAGTGGGGATTGCCAGAGCGTTGATTCTCAAGCCCGATCTTGTGGTTTGTGACGAACCCGTTAGCGCACTCGATGTTTCTATTCAGGCGCAAGTCATCAATCTTCTTGACGATCTTAAGCAAGAGATGGGATTAACCATGGTGATGATCGCTCATGATCTTAGCGTGGTACGTCACATCAGTGATCGAGTCATGGTGATGTATCTGGGTAAGCCGATGGAGGTTGGTCGATACGACAAAGTCTTTGATCACGCTCACCATCCTTATACCAAAGCCTTGTTATCCGCCGTTCCGGTTGCCAACCCGACCTTAGCAAGACAGAGAAACGTTCAGCTATTGCCCGGCGATCTTCCCTCGCCTCTCAATCCGCCAAGTGGTTGCGTGTTTAGAACGCGCTGCCCGGACTCCAGTGAGCAGTGCGCTCAGCAGAAGCCCACACTTAGCGGACATTCCGACCACCAGATTTTCTGTACTCATATACAAATAGGAACCCATAACCCATGACCTTAACGACCGTTCCTCAGCGCCTTAATGCTCTGCGCGAGAAAATGGCTGAGCACCAATTTGACGCCTATATAGTGACAAACAATGACCCACACTCCAGCGAGTACTCGGCAGATTACTGGCTGGCGAGAGAATGGATTTCTGGCTTCACTGGCTCAGCGGGTAACGCCGTCATCACGACACAATCCGGCGGCCTTTGGACAGATGGACGCTACTATATCCAAGCTGCCGAGCAATTAGAGGGCTCGGGATTAGCCTTGTTTAAAGCCCGCTTACCAGAAACTCCAACCATTGCACAGTTTCTTGCGGACAGTTTGGAACAAAGCAGTCGAGTCGGTGTCGATGGACGAAGCATCAGCCAGCAATTTTATCTGGAGTTGAAAGCCGCCTTTAAAGCCAAGTCGATACAGTTGGTCCTTGATCAGGATTTGATCAGCCCAATATGGGCTGACCGCCCTGCAAGACCGAGCGCTACTCTGTTCAATCATCCACTCGAAATTGCGGGACAAACGGCAGGTGAAAAAGTCACGAGAATTCGTCGCGTACTCAAGCAGAAAGCGGCTGATGCACTGCTCGTTTCCACGCTTGATGATGTGATGTGGACACTCAATATCCGCGGCGGGGATACCCTGTACTGTCCAATTTCTGAAAGTTATCTGCTGATTACCCTTCACAAATGCCAACTCTTTGTCGATAAGCAAAAGCTGACAACTGAAGTGATCTCAACTCTGACAGAACACGGTATAGAGATGGAAGACTATACGCAGCTTATCAAGGCATTAAAGGGAATTACTCCTGATTCAGTACTCATTCATGATCGCAGAAACACCGACAGTTTGTTGATCAGTCACATTCCTTCTCAAGTACGTTTGCTCAATATGGCTTGCCCAGTCACTGCAATGAAAGCACGTAAGAATCACACTGAACTTGCCAGCATGGAGGAGACATTACGCAAAGATGGCGCCGCCGTCGTCAGATGTATGAAGTGGCTGGACGAGCAAGTACCCAGCGGTAAGGTAACAGAGCTCAACGCTGAACAAACCTTAATGGGATACCGCAAGGAAATTAACGGCTATATTGGGGAGAGCTTTCGAACCATTGCTGGTTTCGCCGAGCATGGTGCGAAAATGCACTATGCTGCCGACGATAAGAGCAATTACCGCGTTGATGAAAGCCAGTTCTTTCTAGTCGATTCAGGCGGTCAATACCTAGGCGGGACGACAGACATTACCCGCACCTTCCATTTTGGTCAGCCATCGGCGCAACAACGTCGCGACTACACCTTAGTGCTCAAGGCCGTGATTCGTCTCACCCAAACCCGTTTTATGAAAGGCTCCACTGGCGCTAATTTGGATATCATGGCACGCGGCGTTCTGTGGCAACACGGTATAGATTACAAATGTGGTACTGGGCATGGCGTTGGCATCTGTCTGAATGTCCATGAAGGGCCGCAGAACTTCTCTCAAAACCCAGCAGAAGTTGCTTTAGAGCCGGGGATGGTCATCACCAACGAACCGGGCGTTTACCGTCAAGATCAATACGGGATTCGCATTGAGAATATCCTCAAAGTGGTTGAACTGGAAGAAAACGAGTTTGGGACGTTTTATGGTTTCGAAACCATAACTTTAGCGCCCATTGCGACTAACATGTTGGATAAATCCATGCTGTTAAAAGACGAGGTGCACTGGCTCAACGCCTACCATCACCAATGCCTAGAACAACTCAGCCCATATTTGGATTCAGATACCCAGAATTGGCTGAATTCGGCCACAAAGCCGATTTAACCATTTGTCCTTTGTAACTTCTTTGCCAACCGTAAGGTTGGCTTTTTTACGACTAACCATTTGATAGATTTGTGATTTATCAATATCGATCAGCATAACCAATACTGATAGAATTCCACCAAATAAATAATCAATACAAATACCAACACACTTCCACTGATGTATTGGCTCGGAATGTTAAAACCATGAAATCGCTATCTATTCTAATCGCTACGCTTGCCATATCCGGCTGCGTTACCACACCAAAGTTTGAACAAGACATCTCTGGTCAGTGGCAATGCTCCGCAGAATCGACCATCGAACTCGTTAACCTCAAGTACAGTGACAACGTCCATTACTTCAAAGATGGACACTATGAAAAAGAGTCACTTCTGAAAATAACCAATTTAGACACCGACATCACTTATGACGTCAATATATTCAGTAGCGGGAAATGGATGAAACGCAACGCTTCGCTGCTAGAGGTGATTGATGAGCTTGAGACCACTTTTTCAGACAACTCGCCTGAAGAGTTGCAAAAAGTTTTCACTGACAAACTTTTTCCTACCGTAACCGAAAAGTGGAAATTGAAAGCAGTGAATGAAAGTAAAATTTCAATGACGGCGCTATCGGGAAGCCAGCTTTCTTGCGAAAAAAACTAATGAAGAAAGAGTAAATACACAGGGTATTTACTCTTTTTAATCTCAGGTGAGGTTAGTCATTATTGAACGGTAATTGTTTGAGTCGCTTCGTCTGCACTCACATTTCCATTATTCTTTCCTGTTACCTGAACATTAAAGTCTCCGGTGTTCCAACTTGAAGCATTGATCTTTCCGGTAGACCAAGAGCCATCCGACTCTACTGTCACAACTTCATCAAGCTTGGTACTAAAGTTCCGCTTAACTTTCACGGTTAGCGTGCCATTGTGTTCGATACCTTTAGATTGCCCTGTGATATAAAACTCGCTAATTTCGTCTGATTCAATAACGTTATCGCCTGTTACTGACTCAATTTCGATCAGAGGTTTAACAAAAAACGGTTCTTTATATGCTTCTTCTGCTTGATTCGCAGAAGCATCTTCAAACGTGATCAATACAAACTCTTCCGTCGCACTGCCCGCCGTTAAATCAATCCCACTTTCCGTTTCGGCCATCCAATGATCAGATAGGTCACCAATCATACCAACTTTAGTGAACTTCATCGGCACGCCAGCAAAGGTCCCCGACAACCCTTTCACAGGTTCATCAAAATTGATGGTTAAACTCACTACGCTACCAAGTTCAGGTTCAGATGGCGTGAGAGATTCCACATCCGTTACGGTTGGCGGCAAAGTATCTACAATAGATACCTTATCATTCATCACAAGCTCTGCGTCTATCCCTTGTTGGTTCAAACCAGTGACTTCTACAGTAATGAACCCTAATGGCCAATTGGACATATCCTGACCACTACTGTTTGTAGTCCATACACCACCTTCGGAAATAGACACAGTTTCTTGCCAATTAAAAGATGACTCTTCTTGCGAGGTCACTTTAACGGTAATCATTTTTGAATCTCCTGCGAACCCAATACCCGTGCCATGGATAACAACATGCCCAGCTTCTTGAGAGTCGATCTGATTGTTACCTTCCACTGTGTCTAGAGACAGTACCGGTTTCACCCCAGTTGTTGTCTCTTTATCACTGTCCGCTACATTACCCGAGAGGTCCTTATAACCCGCATTCACCACCGCTG
The DNA here is from genome assembly GCF_013113835.1 of Vibrio sp. RE88. Taxonomy (GTDB): domain Bacteria; phylum Pseudomonadota; class Gammaproteobacteria; order Enterobacterales; family Vibrionaceae; genus Vibrio. Next base: position 107,773 of record NZ_VTYQ01000017.1, read on the forward strand.
TAATCGTGTCTTCATTGGACGACAGCGTAACGGCCTCTTCCGTTTCACCTAACCACTGCTGGGCGGGGTCGTTACCCTCGAACTTCACTGCCACACCACCCACAGTCGCCGTCACATCCGTCACGAGCTCACTGAAGTTCACCGTAATCGTTACCT
>NZ_VTYQ01000018.1 GCF_013113835.1 Vibrio sp. RE88
TTGGTTAGAATACCGGCCTGTCACGCCGGGGGTCGCGGGTTCGAGTCCCGTCCGCTCCGCCACTTATTCAGAAAAAGCCCTAACAGCGATGTTAGGGCTTTTTCATATCTAAGATTTTGGTCTGCGATAACCCTAAACTAGGCGTCCCTGCCGTCAGCTCCTTATCAAGAAACCCAGTCTTCGGATTGGGTTTTATCGTTTAGGGACAATGGTGTTTCTTTGAAGGGAATGAATCTCTCTTGAGCACAAACTCAGCGACCCGCACTTATTCTATACCTCATCAGCCATGATGGGGCCTCTTTGTTTGTGCGAAGTTGTCGCTTGCAACTAACAAGTCCCGAACGTATTCGCGTCCAACTACCCACAAAGCTGAGCTACTACTTATATAGAGATACTGTCCTCCGGCTAGGCTTTGTTGTTGGTGTATGCATCGTTTCTTTAGAGAACAAATCACATAAAGATTGGCCCGTCTGATCGGGTGCGGAATACTTAGGAAATTTAGGAATTGGTAGCCCAGACGACTCTTTCTAAGGTATTCAACGGGCAACTTAGTAGGTTTAGGCGTTCTACCCTTAACGTTCCATTACGGGCAAGCGGGAGTGTCGTTAGGTTTAGTTATTTAGGTAATAAAAAGCCGACCTGACGGTCGGCTTAGTTCGTAGAGATTAACGTTTTACGCTTGGACTAAAGTCAGCGCTTTCTTTGACACCTCATGGGCGGCTTTGGTCATATTCTGTTTCTCTAGTGCATCGGCTAAATAAGAGTAATCAGATACGCTGGAACGGACTGACAGCGCTTTTTCTAAGTGCTGCTGTGCCTCAGACCAGTTTTCATTTCTTAAGTGGAACTGGGCAAGTGCACTGTGTGCTGGGGCATTGTTGCCATCTTTCCTTAACACGTCTTCTAGGAACACAACGACAGGATGATCGTCCGCTAGATTCATATCAGGCAGCAATGCATAGAGGTCTGAATCTGGATGCTTTTTGAGATTCTCTTTGACTAGCGTAAAGGCTTCGCTGTCTGCTTTGCGAGCCATAAGCTGCTTGGCAAAGCACTCGACTAAGTGAGTGTCGCTTTTCAGTTTGCGGGTAAGGCTATACCAATGAGCGATCAGTCCTTCACTGCCTTTTTGCTCTGCTACTTCCTCTAACAAACCGCATTGAGCACGTTGGGTTAGCTGAGCCTGCTCATCTTTAGTGATGATTTTGCTTTTCACTAGTGTAGATAAGGTATTCAGCAGTGGTTGCCACATCTTAAGTTCAATGTAGACATTTTTTAGCAGATTAAGAACGATGCGATTATTTGGGTAGCTGGATTTCAGTTGAGATAACGTTTCAAATGCCGCAGTGTAATTTGCTTCTCTGACTTGCTGCTTGGCTCTCGTGAGCTCAACTGCTAACAGAGCATTTTCCTGCTCAGATGCCAGTTTAAGGTAGTGGTCACGCTTTTCATTGTCTCCCAGTCCTTGCGCTGCTTCTGAAGCGACTAGGTAACACAGTAGCGGCATATCATGATGATTTGCCCAGCGAGTGACTTTCTTTTCTGCTAGTTTGAAGTCACCTTCAAGCAACTTGATAATACCTTCATTGGTATAGCGGCGAGAGCGACGCATCTTACGCACACTGAAGTAATTCCAGGTTGCTGAGCTGGCATAAAGGGTTTTCTTGATCAGAAACTCTAGGCCAAACAGCGCGGCTAATGTCGCAATAACAAATATCACCAAGGTCGTGACACTCATTTCGATGGTTTTATCTGCCACCGAGATCAGTACGTAGCCCTGCTGGCCAGCATATTGGGTTCCGGCAAACAGCCCAGCCCCTAAGACGACGAAGAGAAAAATGATTCTGAACATTATTTCTCCTCCGTAACCAGAGTGGTCACTTCACGGCGCAAGCGGTCACGAATAACGTCGGACAGAATTTGCTGTGTTTCAAGTTTCACCGGGTAGTCGACTTGTACATTCTGCTTGCTTAGCATTTCCAGAGTTTTATTGAACTCGATAACGGTGTTGGCGTCTTGATTGAAGAATGAACTCGACCATTTGTCGGCAGTTGTTAATGCTGTCTGATAAATATCTTGCTGCTCAACGTACACCGCTTTAATCGCCGTTTCTAATTTGGCCTTAATGTTTTCTTTAAGATAGAAGTGTTGCTCTGGCGATAACAAAGGAATGACATTGCCATCTCGGGTACGGAAGGTAATGAAATTCTCTGAGAAGTCTTTGAGTGAAGTCATCAGGTTATCTTTCCAATCATAGATGTCTTCGGAGACCTGTTGCTCTTTCTGCTCTGGCGCTTCAGGAAGAATGGCATTGGCTAACGGAAGGCTGTCGACTTGCTGCTGCAGCGCCGTTAATCTGAGGACTAGGCCTTCACGATCGATAATGGGTACAGACTTAAGTTTCGTAATGTCATTGGCCATTGATTTACGTAACGGCACCAAGCTTGGGTCGTTTAACGCCGCGATTCGCTGATCGGCGCTTTCCATCAGTTTGGTGGCGCTGACGGCATCATGTTCGAGAAACAGCTTTCGCCCCGCCAGTTTTACTAGATAATCTGCTTCCGCTAATAGCCAGTCGTTCGGACGACGACCTTTTACGTCAGCAATCGCAAGCTGCAAGCTTTCAATGCTTTTTTGCTGCTGTGATAAAACAGTTTCTGTCTTGTGAGTGATCTCTGTGGCTTTGGCTAACGTTGCTTGCTGAGTTGCGGTTAAATCCTGCTGAACAGAAGCGGTAGTTTGTTCCAGTTGCTTTTGCAGTGCTTCAATTTGAGATTGGTACTGCGCATTTTGTTGCTGCATCTGGAATGTTAAACCGCCACCAAATATCAGTGAAATCACGATCGCAACAGCACTGAGTTTAACCCCGCGCTTGGCATTTTTTTCTTGTTTGGCAGTGTCTGTTGACGCTGTAGGTTCAGACTTTTTATCGGAAGACGTAGAGGGAGATTCAGACGCATTAGAAGTATTGTTGGAAGACTCGTGAGTCTCAGCAGATGACGCTGTTTCTTGGTCTTTCTCAGGTTCAATGTGGTCGTTTTTATTTTTACTTGTCATTGCTATTGTCCTGTTTCACTTTGGCCGGAGAGTAGCCAGTAAATCCTTATTGGAAGCGCTTACTGTGTTGGTTATATGAAGAAACCCCATTTGTTGCGCTTCATTTGCGATACGTGCACTCGGTACATAAAGTTGAAGCCCGAATGCCCAGTTCAATTGCGCTTGTGTAAGCTGTGATACAAAGTAACTCAGCTGACCTGAACTGGTGATGACTAACTGTTGAATATGTTTATCCTGCCAGAAAGGTACGAATAAATCTGAGTCAAAAGCAAGGTTTTCTCGTTTGTATACTTCAAGATAACTGACCTGAGCGCCTCGAGATCTAAGTGTCTCGTAGATTAGCTCTCGGCCGCCGTTGCCTCGTAGGATAACGACCTTTTTGCCTTTGACTTTTTTTAGTATGTCCAGCTCGAGCAAATGCTCGCTGTCACCAACGTCGGGGTAGTGTACTTTTTGCTGGCTGAGTTTGCTTAAAACATGTGCAGTTTTTTGACCGACGGCAATGTAGGTGGTTGTTTGCGGCCATTCTTGCTGAGATGTAAAGGCTTGTTGTGTGAGCGTTACCGCATGTTGGCTGACGGCAAGAATACAATCGAACTGATTAAGCTGAGTGGCAATGCCGGAGAGATCTTTCCCCGGCAGGATTTCGATAAGAGGCTGATGAAGCGCACAGATACCTGCGCTGTTGAGTTGTTGGCAGAGTGAGCGGCCTTGTTCACCTGGCCGGGTAATCAACACCGCCATGGAGTTACTCGTGATCCGCGTACAGTCTAGTCAAAATATCGCGAGCACCGTCATCCAGCAGTTGGTTGGCCAATGTTACCCCAAGTTTCTCAGCGTCGGCGCGCGAGCCTTTGATTTCGCCACGCACAATCTTTGAGCCGTCAGGCTCGCCGACAAGCGCGCGCAACCAGATGTTATCACCATCCAGCAGGGAGTAACTGCCAATAGGCACCTGACAACCTCCTTCCAAGGTTAAGTTCATTGCGCGCTCACACAGTACGCGGTCAGCGGTATCTTTGTGGTTGAGTGGTTCAAGTAGCTTGATAAGACGTTCATCATCTAGGCGACATTCAATGCCGACTGCCCCTTGACCGACAGCAGGCAGAGACTGCTCAGGTTCAATAAAACTGCGAATTCGCTCTTCTAGCTCTAGGCGTTTCAAGCCTGCTGCTGCAAGGATGATGGCATCATATTCGCCAGCATCAAGCTTACCTAAACGCGTTCCTACGTTGCCACGCAGCTCCTTGATGACCAGATCTGGGCGGTATTCCTTGATCTGACATTGACGGCGCAGACTGCAAGTGCCGACAACCGCACCTTGCGGCAGTTCGTCAATGTTAGCGTAGGTATTAGAAACGAAAGCGTCACGAGGATCTTCACGCTCACAAATCGTAACTAGCCCTAGGCCTTCTGGAAAATCAACAGGCACATCTTTCATTGAGTGAACTGCCAAATCTGCGCGCCCTTCCAGCATGGCGACTTCGAGCTCTTTGACGAACAAACCTTTACCGCCGACTTTCGCTAATGGAGTGTCAAGAATGACATCGCCTTTCGTCACCATAGTTACAAGCTCCACTTCTAAACCAGGGTGTGCTGCTTGAAGGGCATCTCGTACGTAGTAGGCTTGCCAGAGGGCAAGAGGGCTTTTGCGTGTTGCAATTCGAATAGGAGTCGATTGTGTCATGATGGTCTTTGAATAACAGTTCAGATGGGCTAATCCTACCATTCTCCAAGAAAAAGTCTTAATGCTAGATCATTTCGATGAATGTCAGACGTCGGGCTAGCAGAAAATATTCAAAATAGTGTGATGAGTATCTCGTTTGTAAAATGGGCTATTATTACAAAAGGCGGATACGTACCACACTATGTCGCGAGCATATTGATTAACAAAACAATGTCGATTCGATCGTACATTTCTTTACCAATCGAAATAAAAGTGTTAAATTGATCACGTTTTGTTAGTGCTTTAGAACAATTTGTCGTCAGGGCACAGTTAGGAATCAACCAAGGAATCACCCTTGCAGGCTTATACAAAGACGCTTATTCAGAGACTTGATAACCTAAACCAGCAGCGTATTGAGCGCGCGCTGGCTCTTATGGATATGCAAAGTCAGCGTGTTTTCCATCTGATTCCTACCCTTCTTCACTTCAACCACCCAGTCATCCCCGGCTATTACGACTCTCAAGTTCCTTTTGGTGTATACGGTCTCGAATTCAATGAGGTGCAACAGCAGTTTGTTGAAGATACTGAACTGACGATAGGTCAGTCGCTTCGGACCAGTGCAGAGCCCGCTATTCTCGGCTTGTATACCATGGGTAGTACTTCGTCGATTGGACAGAGTACCTCAAGCGATCTTGATATCTGGGTGTGTGTCTCACCATCAATGAGCTGTGAAGAAAGAGAGTGCCTGACCAATAAGTGTTTGTTGATTACCGATTGGGCTCAGACTCAAGGCGTTGAGGCGAATTTCTTCCTGATGGATGAAGAGCGTTTTCGCACCAATCGCTCAGAAGAAATGACCGGTGACAACTGTGGCTCGTCCCAACACTTATTACTATTAGATGAATTCTATCGCTCTGCCGTTCGTCTTGCTGGTCAGCGTTTACTGTGGCAAATCGTGCCGCCTGAGATGGAAGAGTGCTACGACGAATACGTTCGCGATTTATGCAGCCAAGGTTACATTGATTGCTCGCAGTGGATTGACTTTGGTCAGCTGAACCGCATTCCAGCCGAAGAGTATTTTGGCTCGAACTTGTGGCAGTTGTATAAGAGTATCGATTCACCTTACAAGTCGGTGCTAAAAGCAATCCTACTTGAAGCGTATTCGTGGGAGTACCCAAATACTCAACTGCTGAGCATTGATACTAAGCGTCGCTTTTTTGCCCATGCGCCTGATCTCTATGGCATGGATGCGTATTACTTGATGCTTGAAAAGGTGACCCGTTACCTTGAGCGAATTGGCGACCACACCCGCCTTGATCTGGTGCGACGCTGTTTCTATCTCAAAACGCACGAGAAGCTGTCCCGTGAGCCTGGTATTGGCTCTGTTGCTTGGCGCCGTGAAGCGATGAGTGACATGATCCAGAAATGGAACTGGGACCACTCAGTGCTGGTTGAGCTAGACGACCGCCGTAACTGGAAAGTTGAGCAGGTTAAAGTGGTTCACCATGCTTTGCTTGATGCGCTGATGCTGAGCTATCGTAATCTGATTCAGTTTGCGCGTCGTAACGACATTACTTCTGCAATCAGTCCGCAGGACATCAGTATCTTGGCGCGTAAGCTCTACGCGGCGTTTGAGGTGTTACCGGGTAAAGTAACTTTACTCAATCCGCAGATTTCCCCAGACTTGCATGAATCTGATTTGAGCTTTATTGAAGTGAGGCCGGGGCGCACAAACCGAGCTGGCTGGTACCTCTATAAGCAACCTCTTCAGCCAGATCGCATCCTTGGTCAGCCATTCTTAGAGCACAATGAATACCTCAGTAAGTTGGTCGCTTGGTCATTCTTCAATGGCCTAATTACAGAATCGACGCGTTTGCACTCGGTAGTTCGTGATGCTCATTTGGATATCGATAAGTTCTATCAGATGGTCAGCGATTTGCGGAATACCTTCTCATTGCGTAAGCGCCGCCCAACTATGCAGGCATTGGCGAGTCCTTGTGAAATCAGCCAACTGGCGATGTTCATCAACTTTGAAGATGATCCAACGGCTGAGCTGAGTGGCCGCGCGCTGAAAGTGGATCTGAAAACTACCGATATTTTTAGTTTTGGCTCAAAGCAGACTTGTCTGGTTGGCAGTGTGGATTTGGTTTATCGCAACTCCTGGCATGAAGTGCGTACGCTGCATTTCCGAGGCGAAACGGCGATGCTGGATGCACTGAAGACCATTCTGGGTAAGATGCACCAAGATGCGTTGCCACCTGAGTCGGTAGACGTGTTCTGCTACAGTAAAAACCTGCGTGGCGTGATGCGCAATATGGTGTATCAGCTTTTAGCGGAATGCATTGATTTGCGCCTTAAGCCGATTGAGCAAGAGAAACGTCGCCGCTTTAAAGCGCTGCGTATTGCTCAACAAACGTATGGTTTGTTCTTTGAGCGCCGTGGTGTGTCTGTACAGATGTTGGAAAACTCGGTCGATTTCTACCGCAGTATCTCGACCAGTAAGCTGAAAGGTTCACCATTGCTGATGCTGGATAAAGAACAAGACTACCAGCTTCCTGAAATAGTCGACAGTTTTGCCAGTGAAGGTCTGATTCAGTTCTTCTTTGAAGATTCAGATCAAGGCTTCAATATCTATGTATTGGATGAAGCGAACCGTGTTGAGGTGTACCACCAGTTCAGTGGCATGAAAGATGAGATGATCGCCAGCGTGAACAGCTTCTATACGTCGGTTAAAGATGATAACCAAATGTCGACTCAGTTTATTAACTTCAACCTGCCTCAGTACTATCAAATCGTTCACCCTGCAGAAGGTGACTCTTACATCGTGCCATATCGTAATGATGGCGCGAACTATTCCAAGCCAAGTCGGGCCGTGAATGCGTAAGTCTAATCAATAAAAAAGAGCACTTAAGGTGCTCTTTTTTGTATCCGAGTTTTACGGGGAACTACACCCATTCAATTTCTTCATCCGAATGCTTTTCGCATTCCTGTTTAACCATCGCAATCAGCTCGATACCCGTTTTTGAACAGGTCCACTGATCCTCAACCATAGCGAAGTGGAAGCCGCCAGACTTAGACGCCAGCCAGATTTCCTTCATCGGCTCCTGACGGTTAATAATGATTTGGCTACGGTCTTCAAACTCTAGGGTCATGACATTACCGGAAGTTTCGTAATCAATGTCCGCGCCTGAATCATCAATCATTTCTTCGATGATTTGCATTTGAACATCTGCCAGCCGATGAAATTCAGTCTCGTTCATCCTGTTATCCTATTGCTTTTCCTGAGTGTGGTGCGATTATAGGGGGCATTGAAAGATTAATCACGACACAACCCATGAAAAAATCACTAATCGCTCTGTTTCTTTTATCCGTTCTTGGTTTGGCTGGCTGCGGTCAGACAGGTCCTCTCTACATGCCTGAAGATGCATCTCAGAATGAGCAGCCTTCACAACAATAAATAATGACATAAGGGATAGCACTTTGGATTACTTCAACTATCAGGATGATGGCCAACTTTGGGCCGAAGATGTTCCACTGACAGACTTAGCAGAGCAATTTGGAACGCCACTTTACGTATATTCCCGCGCGACGTTTGAGCGCCATTGGAATGCTTTCGATAAATCTGTTGGTGAGCACCCACACTTGGTGTGTTATGCCGTAAAAGCGAACTCGAATCTGGGTGTGCTTAATACACTGGCTCGCCTTGGATCTGGCTTTGACATCGTTTCTGGTGGTGAACTGGAACGTGTTATTGCGGCGGGTGGTGACGCGAGCAAAGTCGTTTTTTCTGGTGTTGGCAAAACGGCGCCTGAAATGAAACGTGCCCTTGAATTGGGTATCAAGTGTTTCAATGTGGAATCTGAGCCAGAGCTAGAGCGTCTTAATAAGGTCGCGGGTGAGTTAGGCGTTAAAGCGCCAATTTCACTGCGTATCAATCCAGACGTTGATGCCAATACGCACCCATATATCTCAACAGGTCTGCGTGATAACAAGTTTGGTATTGCGTTTGATCGTGCACCTGCGGTGTACCAGTTTGCACAAGGTCTTGAAAACTTAACGATTAAAGGCATCGACTGTCACATTGGTTCTCAGCTGACGGACATCGAACCGTTTATTGATGCTACTGACCGCTTGCTGGCACTGATTGATGACTTAAAAGCACAAGGTATCAACATTGAACACCTTGATGTAGGTGGTGGTCTGGGCGTTATTTACCGTGACGAACTGCCGCCTGAGCCGTCGGAATATGCCAAAGCACTGCTTGGCAGACTGGAAAACCACCAAGATCTGGAACTAATTTTTGAACCTGGCCGTGCAATTGCTGCTAACGCCGGTGTATTGCTGACCAAGGTTGAGTTCCTAAAACATACCGAGCACAAAAACTTCGCCATTATCGATGCTGCAATGAATGATCTGATGCGTCCTGCTTTGTATCAAGCGTGGCAAGACATCGTGCCGGTCAACCCTCGTGAAGGTGAGCCAGTGACATACGATCTGGTTGGCCCAATTTGTGAAACGGGCGATTTCCTTGGTAAGGACCGTGCTCTGGTATTGCAGGAAAATGACCTGCTTGCGGTTCGTTCAGCAGGTGCGTATGGCTTTGTGATGTCGTCGAACTACAATACTCGTACTCGTGTCGCTGAAGTGATGGTCGATGGCAATAAAGCGCATTTGGTTCGCCAGCGTGAAGAGCTGTCGAGCTTGTGGGCCCTAGAAAACATTCTTCCGGAGTAATTGGAGTCTTATGCATTTCCATTTTTCTAAAATGCATGGTTTGGGTAATGACTTCATGGTCGTCGACTGCATTACTCAGAACATTTTCTTTTCTCCTGACTTGATCCGCCGTCTGGCGGATCGTCATACAGGAGTTGGTTTTGACCAACTGTTGGTGGTTGAAGCCCCTTATGATCCCGAAACCGATTTCCACTATCGCATTTTCAATGCCGATGGCAGCGAAGTGGAGCAGTGCGGTAATGGTGCCCGTTGTTTCGCCCGTTTTGTACGCATGAAAGGCCTGACTAATAAATACAGCATCAGTGTCAGCACCAAGAAAGGCAAAATGATTCTCAGTATTGAGGAAGACGATCACGTTACCGTCAATATGGGTGTACCGGAATTTGAACCGAATAAGATCCCATTCAAAGCCAAGCAGACAGAGAAGACTTACATCTTACGTGCTGAAGAAAAGACCTTGTTCTGCGGTGCAGTGAGTATGGGTAATCCGCATGTTGTGACGGTAGTAGATGATACAGAAACCGCCGATGTCGATACGTTAGGCCCGCTGCTGGAATCTCATGAGCGTTTCCCTGAGCGAGTGAACGCTGGCTTTATGCAGGTATTAAGCCGCAACGAAGTGAATCTGAGAGTCTACGAGCGTGGTGCTGGGGAAACTCAGGCATGTGGCAGTGGTGCTTGTGGCGCGGTTGCAGTGGGTATCGTCCAAGAATTGTTGGATGAGAAAGTCACAGTGAACCTCCCTGGCGGCTCATTGAAAATCAGTTGGCAAGGACCGGGTAAACCGCTTTACATGACAGGCCCTGCCACTCATGTGTTCGATGGTCAGCTAAGCTGTTAAGAAGAAAATAAATAAAGGAACGAACGTGTCGCAGATTGAAGCTGATGCGCTGACAGCTGAGGTTGTCGCGGAATACTTGCGTGACAACCCAGATTTTTTTAGTACCCGAAGTGATTTAGTTGACCGTCTTGCATTGCCTCATCAAGAGCAGGGAGCGGTGTCGCTGGTTCATGTTCAAATGACCAGACAACGTCAGCGTATTGAAGAGCTGGAAGAAGAGATAACCACTCTGATGTCGTTGGCGAAAAACAACGATCGTACTTTTCATGAGTTTATGAGTTTGCAGGAGCATGTCCTGACTTGCGATGCCTTGCTGCCTGCGGTCAAAGCCGTCGAAGAGATGGCTAAGTCTCTCGGGCTGGTGGCGTATGTACGTCTGCTCGACAGTGAGTCAGCGTATTATTCACTCGATAAAGACAATTACCAGCGTTTTGCGACCAATCATCTCAATGGTAAGAGTGCTTACTTAGGGCGAATGCGTAAGGCGGATCGAGAACTGCTGTTTGGTGACAAAACGCGTGCGCCTGAGATGGGATCTTATGTGGTGTTACCGCTGCACAAGCAGTCCCTGCAAGGTATTCTGGCCTTTTCCAGCAATGATGGAGGGCATTTTCAGCCGCATATGGACACCTTATTCCTGCGCCATCTTGCACTGGTGCTTTCTCACCTGATTGAAACCCTTCCATGGCAAAGTGACGACCATGAGCGAATCAGTAATACCTCTGCCTAACGGACTACAAAGCCCTCTCAATCGCTTCTATGAGTACTTGAGAAGCGAGAAAGGGCTTAGCCTGCACACCCAACGTAATTACAAACAACAGCTGGAAACCATGGCCCAACACTTGGTGACTATGGGCTTGAAAGACTGGACTCAGGTTGACGCGGCTTGGGTGCGTCAACTGGCAAGTAAAGGTATGCGTGATGGCATGAAAGCCAGTAGCCTTGCGACTCGATTGTCCGCGTTGCGGAGTTTCTTTGATTTCCTGATCCTGCGAGGAGAATTAACCGCAAATCCTGCCAAGGGTGTGTCTGCTCCGCGCAAGAAAAGGCCTTTACCCAAAAACCTTGATGTGGATGAAGTCGGTCAGTTACTCGAAGTTAACGAAGATGACCCGTTGGCGATACGTGACCGAGCCATGATGGAACTGATGTATGGCGCGGGGCTGCGACTGGCGGAAATGGTCAGTGTTGATGTTCGTGATGTGAGCTTGTCTTCCGGAGAGATCCGAGTGGTCGGTAAAGGTGACAAAGAGCGTAAGGTACCTTTTGCTGGCATGGCGGAGGAATGGGTCGCCAAATGGCTCAAAGTTCGTGGTGCGCTAGCCAATACCGATGAGCCAGCGTTGTTTGTATCTAAACTGGGAGTACGGATTTCCCACCGTAACGTACAAAAGCGTATGGCCGAATGGGGACAAAAACAGTCGGTTGCCAGTCACATCAGTCCGCACAAGCTGCGTCATTCGTTTGCGACCCACATGCTGGAGTCGAGCAACAATCTCAGAGCGGTTCAAGAATTGTTGGGTCATGAGAATATCTCCACTACTCAAATCTATACACACTTGGACTTTCAGCATCTTGCCGATGTTTACGACCAAGCTCACCCCAGAGCTAAAAAGAAAGAGAGTGACTGATGCGCTTTTATCGCCAGCTACCTGTCATTGAAGCAATGACGTTCGATCTTGATGATACCTTGTACGACAACCGCCCTGTGATCCGCAGGGTGGAGGCGCAGGTGGTGGCTTGGCTACACAAACATCATCCGATGTCTGCGAGTAAACCACTGAGCTGGTGGCATGAGTTAAAAATGGAATTGGCCGCCGCTGACCGCTGGCTGACCAATGATATGACGCTATGGCGGCGAACTCAGATAGAGCAAGGTCTTTATCGCCTAGGCTATGAGCAAGCGGACGCCAAATACGCAGCGGAGCAGGCGATTCAGGAAGTACTGCGGCTACGCAGTGATTTTACCGTACCTGAGCAAACGCATCAGGTTATGCAGAAGCTTGCTAAGCAAATGCCACTAGTCGCGATTACCAATGGCAATGTGGATGCCGAGCGAATCGGTCTGGCTAAATATTTTTCCTTAATCCTTCAATCGGGGCCGGATGGCTACGCTAAACCGCACCCACAGATGTTCGATAAAGCCATCAGCCATCTGCAGTGCCCAGCCCACAACATCTTGCACGTTGGCGATCATTTGATTAGTGATGTCAAAGGCGCCAAGAATAGTGGTTTGTCGGCGTGTTGGTTTAACGACCAAGGCGCGAGTTTAATCCAGCACCGCAGAGCCCGAACACTGCCTGACGTTGAAGTGTCTTGTTTACAGGAATTGCTGCTACTGATTGAGAACTAAGTTACGCCTTGATAGACAAGGACTTTTCATTTGCACAGTCATCAATTAGGTTAGAGTGAGTACAAAAAACACAACGTCTTAGGCCGATTGCATGCATACCTATTCTGCTCTTATCAGAGATGAACAACAGCTCACCCGCTTTCTTGGTTCCTTGTCTGATGACGCATCGCAATCGGTTTTGATTCAATTATTGTCATCGCAAGATGAACGCCAGATCCGCAGTTACGCTCAGTTGATTGAAGAGCGTTTACCTGAGGCCAAAATTATTGGTCACAGTACCCGCCATGTTATCCATCAGGGAGATATTCACCATCACAGTACGTTGATTGCGGTATCGGTTTTCTGTTGTACCCAATTGAGCGTTGCCCATGTTCCACTGCAAGGTCACCCGGATAAAGAAGCAGTTTCTCTAGCTGAGCAACTAGAACTTAACGAGCAGAGTAAGCTCATTATCAGCTTTTCCCAGTTGACGAACGGCCGTGACTACAACCTGTACTTGGCACTTAATCCCATTGCTGATGTGCCAGTGTGTGGTGGCCTGGCTGCCAGCGTTGACGGCCAGCCTGCTTGGTTACTGCTTGGCACTGATATTCATCATGACTCTTCAATCGCCGCCGCCTTACATGGTGAATCACTCTCAGTATGGCGCAGTGCGTTTGCTGAATGGAACCCGATTGGCAGCCCACTGCGCGTGACCGCGGTGAATGGCAATAAGCTGATATCGCTCAATCATGAACCTGCTTACGATGTGTTTCGCCAGCGTTTAGCCGACGGCAAAGCACTGACGCTGGAACAAATGCTGAGCTTTCCACTGCAACGCGATAATCGTCAGCAGATCTGCGTGCCGAGTGAGCTGCATCCCGGCGGCGTGGTGGAGTTGGACAGTCCCTTAGAGGTGGGAGACGAAGTACGAATTTGCTACAACCACCCGTCCGTGACCTTAGAGCAAGTCAGGCACAATACCGCCCAACTGGCGCAGTACAATCCAGAAGCGGTGTTTATCTACAATTGCGAATCTCGCCTTGAGTTCATTGAAGGTACCAGCGAAATAAAACCGTTTGATCGCTTCGAATCTTGTATCGGTTCCTACTGCATGGGGGAGCTGTATCGCAATGAACAGCAGGAAGTATTGCATCACAGCATGACTTACGTGGCATTGAGTGAAAATGATCGTCAGCCTTTGCAACACCAGTTACAGGAAGAATACCCGATTTCACCTTTGTTTCACCTGATCCGTCACTCAATCGAAGAGTTGGATGAGACACGTAAACAGATTGAAGAAAAGCTCGCCCGCCAAACGGAAAAATTGATTGAGAGCTATCGATACGATAAGCATACAGGGCTGAAGAATCGGGCGGCATTGCAGGAAGAGGTGCGAGGAGCTGATGCCAATACGCACCTGATCACCTTAAAGCTGTCTAACTTCCATCAAGTTAACGAGAAATACGGCTATCAGGTGGCGGATGAGCTAATCCGCGATCTGACCGACCTGTTTGTCGTTCAGCTTGAAACACATCGTGGTGAGGCAGCGCTTCGTCAGTTGTACTACATCGGTATTGCCGAATGGGCTTTGGTTTTCAGTTCGCAAGAGAGCAGTGAGCGTATTCGCCAAGAGTTTCTGCTGTTTGCCGATAAGATTGAGCACATCAATTTTGAGCCTTACGGTCTGCCAGAAGTGGATTACCTATCGGTGTCTGTTACGGGTGGGCTGGCCAGCATGAAGGACTTTCCGGATATTGAAGGGGAGGAGCTATTGCTGCGCGCGATTGATGCGAGGCGTAAAGGTAAGGCGCACAACACCCATCTATATAATGCCAAAGACTGTGCGACAGGGATTGAAGCCCAACAAGAGCGATTGGCTCTGATGGGGTCAGTGAGCCGCGCGATATTAAATCAACGTATTCTGACCTTCAGCCAGCCGATTTTCGCGGCTCAATCTCATGAAATGGCGTCACAGGAGTGTCTGGTTCGCATTGAAGATGAAGGCGAAATTATCGCCCCGGGGCGTTTTCTGCCCATCATTGAAGATACGCACCTGTATACCCGCCTAAGTCGCTTTATGTTGAGTTCGACGTTGGCGTATATGGCGGACAAGGCTATGCCTTTTTCGATTAACCTATCGCCGCAAGATATGCTCAGTGATAAAACACTCTATTTGCTTGAAGAGTCAATTGCGCGCCTTAATGATCCAAGTCGCTTAGGTCTGGAAGTACTGGAGTCTGAGCAGATCAAAGACTTTTCTAGGATGACGGAGATCTGCGGACACTTTAAGGCGATGGGGGTTCGTCTGCTGGTGGATGATTTTGGTAGTGGTTATTCCAATATCGATCAAATTATTCGCCTTGAGCCGGACATCATCAAGCTCGATGGTAGCTTGATCAAAACCATAGACACGGACCCGAAACAGCGCCAGATCACCGGGCAATTAGTCAAACTTTGCCAAGTGCTCAAGGCGAAGACGGTCGCTGAATTTGTTCACAACCAAGCGGTGTGTGAGATTGCGGAAGACTTAGGGGTCGACTACTTACAAGGCTTCTACTTGGGTGAGCCAACACGGCTATTTTAGCGTGTGCCCGCTTTTATCTGCCTGAAATGCTTTCATGTAGTGACCGAGAAACTGCCGTAAATGCTCTGCTTGTGATTCTTGGCCTAAAGAACCGATGATTTCTGCACCCACTTCTAGTGTGCATAAATGGCCCTCATCTTGATTGCGCCTCAGCTGATAGTTCGATGTAGAAGCTGGCGCTAAGTGCACTTTGGGAAGTGCCTGCAGCCAAGGGCTTTTACGCAGCATTTTCCTCGCTTCTTGCCAAGTCCCGTCAAGGATGATGAACAAAGGCTTGCGTGTATTCTGCTCTGCGTGCGGAGTCATCTGCTTGATGGGCAGGCTATCCTCACCAGGAAACAACAGCAGCGGTTGATAACCCTCATGGTTGACTAGTCGAGCCAGTTCGGAGCAGGGCTGTTTGCGTTGCCAGATATGTCGACTGCTAGGATGGACTGTTTTCAGTAGCCACTGCCCAGTGTTGGTTTCCCGCTGACACTCATTTTCATGCATCAAGATAGCCAGATGTGCAGGCACATTGATGTTAGGTAAGTACTCACAAACACAGTTGTGATTCAGCAAACAGTTTGGGCAGGGGCTTGAAGTCGACATCTTACAGCGTGACGCCTCCCTGGTGAGGAGTCAGACCATCAGAAAACAGTTGAACTGGGCTGATTTCATCGTAGTTTGCCACTGGCGAAACACTTGGGTTGAGGGGGTAGTGCGTACCGTTAAATTGCAAAGTATGTTGATTGGGTACTGCGCCGCCACCGCTGACAAACATCACCAGATCGCGCCAATTTTGATGAGATTGGGTTCCCAAGTTTAAAGGCGTTTGAACCAATGTAATCCGGCTATTAAATTGCCATTTCTGCTTAACATTGTCGAAAATCAGCAAGGTGCAACCACCTGAGCCGCACCAGTCGAGCTGAGCCAGTAACTCTTTGTTGCCATCGCCATTAAGATCGTACGTCAGCCAGCGATAGCGCGTCCCAGTCGGATCCTGCTTCTCTCCCTTGAAGTAATCACGTAGAGCTTGATCAACTTGTGCGTTGAACTCAGCACTCGACGGGACTTTGTTACTGTCTGCCACGGTTTGTTGAGAAGAGTGAGCATTCCCCGCTTTGTAAAGCGTGAGTCCGCCTTCAGCAATGTCATACACAACGCTACCGACTTTTTCCTGCTTGGCCGTCAGGGTATGGTCTTTTTCGGTATACAGTCGCTCGGAGGTGAGAGGCTGGCCTTGTAAGTGTGTGCCAACCACTTGTACCTGACTTGGATTCAGTTGCTGCCAGAAACCTTTTTCAACCGTATCCGAACCACCATTCTGATAGCTGTAAGTGGTGCTGGCTGTATGGTCTGGGTTCATTGCTAGAGAAACGCTAAAGGGAGCATTTTTGCTTGCTTGAGCCTGATAAGTCGCCGCCCAGCGTTGGGTCGTGTCCTGGTTTGATAGCGTCGCACAGCCACGATAGGTTTTATCGCCGATTGTAAGTGTTGAGCTCCAACCATAAAGGCTATCACTCATACCATCACTGCAACTGCGCAGGTTAAGCTCTAGTTGGCCATTGCTGAATGTGTAGCGGCGGCGGTCTGCTTCAATCTTTGTCGTGGTCAGTTCAAGTTGTTGTGCTTCTTGGCCCATTTGGCTGAACTTAAGGGCGTTATTGGCAAATTGAACTGACCAGAATGGTTCGTTACCAAAGGCTTTCGTCGGTTGAGCAGGCTGTGCGCAGCGTTGGGTATTTTCCGCTGTTAGTAGGTTGATCTTGTCGACCACGAAGCGCGCGGCGTAATCGGCAGCGAATCCTTCCTTGCCCGCCGGTTCAAGATGGCCAATCACCTCACCGTAGAGTGGTGCATAAGGGGAACGCACCAGCTTCATCCCTTGCTGGAATCTATCTTCAGGCAGATCCAGCCAATATTGCTGCTGGCTACCACACGGCACAATCGAGCGGACCTCGTGACCTAGGATAACTTCACCACGCATGACAAAAGTTTGAGGTTTGACTGAGGAAGGATCATTCAGCGTTGCCTGTGGAGTGTGTGCTGGCTCCGAACCGGATTGAAAACCGGAACAGGCCTGAAGGGCCAGTAAGGTCGTCACTGCTACTGGGTTTCTTAACGCCTTCATGCTATATCTTCCTCATACTTAATCATTCGGACGTCATTATGGCATATTGGTTATTCAAAACAGAACCGGACACTTTCTCTATTGACACACTTCGTACACAAAATACTTCCTGCTGGGAAGGGGTACGTAATTATCAGGCGCGTAATATGATGCGAGATGAGGTCAAAGAGGGTGATTTGGTGCTGATTTACCACTCTTCATGTAAGAAGGTTGGAGTCGCTGGCATTGCGAAAGTAACCAAAGAGGCTTATCCCGATCATTTTGCCTTTGACCCTGAGAGTGACTATTTTGACCCGAAATCTTCACCAGACAACCCACGTTGGGTGATGGTGGATATTGAATTCGTCAGAAAGACGGAGCGGCTGATTCCACTAACAGTCATGAAAGCGATGCCTGAACTGGAAAACATGCCGTTGGTCAAGCGTGGCAATCGCCTGTCAATTATGCCGGTGAGCAAGCAGGAATGGCAGGCGATACTGGATAAAGAGAAGTTACCGTCGCAAAGATGATGCGTCTCTCTTAAAGAGTGGAGATTAGAACAAGTGAGTATGTAGGTAGTGCGCCACCGCATCGTCAGCGTTGCTGCCTATCACTTCATTATCTGGCAAGGCTTGTTTCACTTTGATATGTGAAGTCTCCATCACCAAGCCTTTGCCCGCCATGGATAGCATTTCAACATCGTTCATCCCATCACCGAAAGCAATACAATTTTCCAGTGTCAGATTGAGAGACTCAGCCACCACCTTCAGAGCTTCTCCTTTCGATACGTCCGCCGCCATCACTTCCAGACACCAAGGGGTGGAGAAAGCCACATTGAGCTGGTCACCAAACTTGTCATTCAGTTGTTGCTCAAACTTGACCAAATGGTCGTGATCTTGGCTTGGGTGGGTAAAGAAGATTTTCGCGATGCCATCGGTTGGCGCCGCATCGCCATCAAAGCGTTGATAGGCGAAACCGGATTCACTGTGGAACTTCGCTAGCATGTCGTCGTCTCTGTCCAGCAGCCAACTGTCATTCTGATACATATGGATGAAAATCTCAGGATCTTGTCTGATCACATCGATCACGGGCTGAACCAGATTTTGCGGTACATTGTTGCTGTACATCAGGTTGTCATCTTGATCGTGAACACGGGCACCGTTTGAGGTGATCATGTAAGCCGGGATGCCTGACAGTTGACGAATACCTGAAACATCAACGTGGTGACGACCGGTCGCAAAGATAAAGGTATAGCCCTTCTGGTGTAGCTCGTTCAGCGTTTGCTTAGAGAAGTCACTCAGCTGGTGGTTAGGTGCCAGTAAAGTACCATCGAGATCGGAAGCAACCAGTTGGAAAGGAGTCTCTTTGCGTGTGTCTGTCATATCACCCTCGTGCGTAATGCGTTGAACAGCCCGGGAAGGGCAGAGTGGCTATTCTACTGGAACAGAAAGGGGAAAAAGAGGGTAAAAGTTACCCTCCAGTATTTCCTATTTTTATCAATACTGATCGAAGAAAGATAGTGTGGCATCCAGTGCTTGGTCGCGATACTCGTCTTTTTCAAACAACACTTCGTGGCGCGAGCTATAAATGATCTTTAACGCACACTGATAGTTGGTTTTAGCCAGTTTCTTGATGAATTTGAGTTGATCCTGATTGGAAACGATCTGGTCACTGCTGGCTTGAAGGAGTAACAGTGGGATTTTTATCTGGCGCGTCATTAGGTGGCATTTTCTGGCGGCCATTAATCCCTGCCATACCCAGCGCGTGCTGGCCCCGCCAATTTTCAGCTCTGGTCTCTGCTCATAGAGATCGCGGAACCAGTGATAGCGGATCTGGCTTTGAGTAAGGAAATTACCTTCAAATGGTTTCGGGTAATAGGGGGCCTGACCGGGGGCAAACGTTGGCTTGGGTGCAATTGCGGTCATGATTTGGCCAAGGGGGATCGCGATCGGTTTGAGGTGCCAAGGCAGATTGACGCCAAACATTGGCGCGCTGAGTGATACCGCAGAAAATGAATGATCTGGATAGCTCTGCAGGTAACGAGTGGTGATATTGCCCCCCATTGAATGGCCGAGCAGGTAACGTTTATCGTAACCACTTAAGTCAAAGTGTTGGATCAGACCATGTAAATCTTGCACATAGTCTTCGAAGTCCTCGACATAACCCATTTGCTGGTCTTCAATCAGCCGATCAGACAAGCCCTGACCTCGATGGTCGAAGGAGTAGATGTCATAGCCTTGCTGGAATAGGTCATAGAACAGTTCCTGATACTTCCAGGTGCACTCTATACGGCCATTGACCACCACGATCGCTTTAGTGTGCTCAGGAGAGGTAAGTTTCACCCAAAACAGCCGGGTTTTATCAAATGACTTAAAGAAGCCTTCCTCACGGGAGCGCCACAATTGAGCAATATTGTTATTGATTGCTTGCTCAAAATTCGACTCTTGAGTATAAGGTGGATTAATGCTGGTGCTCGATTCATTCATGATATCGGGGCCTAGTATCAACACTGATAAGTAAACAAGTCTAAATTATGTGTGGCTAACGAAGTTTAGTCGAGAGGAAAACGCTATGGATATGCATGTTTGGTTAGCCTACGTAGTAACAGCGGTGGTATTCAGCCTCGCTCCGGGTTCAGGAACCGTGAATTCAATCAGCAATGGTCTGAGCTATGGCACACGTAAATCTCTTGCAGCGATCGCTGGCCTGCAAATTGGGCTGACGCTGCACATTATCTTAGTGGGCGCTGGGATTGGTGCCTTGGTCGCTCAGTCCGCGACCGCATTTACCGTAATTAAATGGGTCGGTGCGGCTTACTTAGTTTGGTTGGGTATTCAGAAATGGCGCGATAAGTCTGGTTTGGCAACTCACACGGAAGGTGAAGCTTTATCTGGCACCAAGCTGATGAGCAATGCTGTGCTGATCAATCTGACCAACCCAAAATCCATTGTATTTCTGGTCGCGTTGTTCCCGCAATTCATTGACCCTGCCAAAGATCAGCTGACGCAATTGGCAGTATTGGGGGTGACAACTGTAGTGATAGACTCGATTGTTATGCTGGGTTACACCTCTCTGGCGGCACAAATGGGGCGTTTTATCCGTTCTGATAAGATTATGAGCAAGATCAACAAGGTATTTGGTTCCATGTTTGTCGGTTGTGGGGCATTATTAGCGGCTGCCAAAGCTTAAGTAACTTCAAGGTGTAGCAGTTAATGCGCGATACCTATGTGGCTCGCCAGCCCATTTTTAACGCCAAAAGACAAACGCTCGGGTATGAATTGTTGTTCCGTGACGGAGAAAGCAATGCCTACCCGGCTCATGTCGATTCCAACCGTGCAACGTATCGTTTAATTGTCGAGAATTTCCTGTCTCTGGGCACTAATCCCGCTTTTGCACAGTCGCGCAGCTTCATCAACTTTCCGTATAAAAGCCTTATTCGTCGTTTACCTCTGGCGCTGCCCAGAGAGCAGATTGTCATTGAAGTGTTGGAAACCTGTCCGCCTACGGACGAGCTGTATGACGCGATAAAAGAGCTCAACGCGGCAGGTTATCTGATTGCACTGGATGACTTTGTTTATAGTCCTGAGTGGGAGCGCTTCTTGCCGTTTGTTCAGATCATCAAGCTCGATATTATGGCGATGGGGCTGGACGCGGCGTGCGAATTCGTCCAAGAGCGGAAGTCACGTGGGATCCGACGTAAGTTTCTTGCTGAGCGAGTTGAAACCGAAGAAGAATTCTTAACCGCGCGTTCGGCGGGCTTTTCGTTCTTTCAAGGCTTCTTTTTCAGTAAGCCTGAAGTGATTCGTCAGCAGTACATCAGCCCTGAACAGGTGATTGCGATGGAGCTGCTTCGTGAAGTATGTCAGACCAACGTCGACTTTGAGAAAGTCGAAGCCATAGTGGCCAAAGATGTTGCGCTGTCTTATAAACTGCTCCGCTTTGTAAACACCATGTCACAAAGGCTCGAAGTGACGATTTCGTCATTTCGTCAGGCTTTGGTTTACCTTGGTGAAGACAAACTGCGTATCTTCGTCTCGCTGGCTGTGGCGTCTTTTATTTCCGCCAAAAAGCCCAAAGAGCTGTACAACCTTTCATTGCAACGTGCTCAGTTTTGCCAGTTGATGGCGAACGAAAATCCATTCAGCCAGTTCCGTGAACAGGCGTTTCTTATCGGCTTGTTCTCAACTTTGGATGCGTTACTGGACTTGTCACTTGAAGAGCTGGTCAAGCAGTTGCCACTCAATCAGGCGATTAAGGTCGCGTTACTTGAGCGCCAAGGCCCTTATGGCATCTTGCTTGGATTGGAAGAGTGCTATGAACGGGCTGACTGGCAGGGCATGCAGGACGCATGTCGTCAGTTGAATCTATCCGTCGATGACGTCATGCCGCGCATTTCTGAAGCGCAGCGCTGGAGTCAGGACATCAACCGCCTGGTGTAAGGCGGCTTTTCTCTTTTGTGAATCTTTTATGACAGTGCCGATGGGGTATTGATCTTCAGCTCGGTTTAAATAAATATATACGCATATCCATATATGAGTATGTTTAAATGTTGCCACATCAGTTTTTTAAATTGCTATCTGACGAAACTCGAGTTCGTTGCCTGATGCTGATTGAACGTGAAGAGTGTTTGTCAGTGGGTGAATTGACCGAAGCGCTGCAGGAAAGCCAGCCGAAAATTTCGCGTCATCTGGCTCAGCTGCGCTCGAGTGGTGTGCTGGTTGACGTCCGCCAAGGGCAATGGGTGTTTTATCGTTTGTCGGCGGAATTGCCGGGTTGGATGAAAAAACTGATTGATGATCTTGTCGCGTCAAACTGCCTGAAAACAGAGTACCAACAAGATATAGAAAGACTTCATGCCATTCAGGCTCGTCCTGTTTGCTGCCAGTAATTTGAAATAAGAGAGATAGAAAGATGACAATTAAAGTCGGAATTAACGGTTTTGGTCGTATTGGACGTTTGGCTCTGCGTGCGGCGTTTGATTGGGAAGAACTGGAGTTTGTGCAGATCAATGATGTCGCGGGCGATGCCGCAACACTCGCACACCTGCTGGAGTTTGATTCAGTTCAAGGACGCTGGAATCACGAAGTCAAAGCGGAAGGCGATCAAATTCTGATTAACGGTCAGGTTATCAAAACGACGCAAGAGAAAGACATTGATGCCATCGACTGGTCTGGCTGTGATGTTGTGATTGAAGCGACGGGTAAACACCGTAAAACCTCGATTCTTAACAAGTACCTAGCTCAAGGTGTGAAACGAGTAGTCGTATCTGCACCAGTTAAAGAGGAAGGCGTGGCGAACATTGTGGTGGGTGTGAATGATCATATCTTTGACCCAGCAGCACATCAGATTGTTACGGCAGCGTCTTGTACGACTAACTGTATTGCGCCAGTGGTTAAAGTGATTCATGAGAAATTAGGTATCGCGCAGTCTTCTTTTACCACTATCCATGACCTGACTAACACGCAAACTATTCTTGATGCGCCACATAAAGATTTGCGCCGTGCCCGTGCTTGCGGCATGAGCCTTATCCCGACAACGACTGGCAGCGCTACAGCGATTGTGGAAATCTTCCCAGATCTGAAAGGCAAGATTAATGGCCACGCGGTGCGTGTTCCTCTGGCCAACGCGTCACTCACAGACATCATCTTTGATGTAAAACGTGATACCACGGCGGAAGAAGTGAATGCGTTGCTTAAAGAAGCATCACAAGGTGAACTGAACGGTATCCTTGGTTTTGAAGAGCGTCCACTGGTATCGATTGATTACAAAGGTGACCAACGTTCAACCATAGTTGATGCTCAATCGACTATGGTGGTAGGTAGCCGCATGGTGAAGATCTACGCTTGGTACGACAACGAAATGGGCTACGCGACGCGTACTGCTGAGTTGGTACGTAAAGTGGGTTTGGCATAAGGAGTAATTGTGATGACACATCCGACTTGGCAATTGGACCTTGAGCAAGGTGCGTTAGTACTTACTCCTTGCCCGGGTACTAAAGGTGTTGATCTGGAAGCTTCGCTTGTGCAGTTAAAAGAGCAAGGTGTTGAAGCGATAGTGACGGCGCTGGATAACACAGAATTAGAGAACAAAGGCGTTGCTCAGCTTGGTGAAGTGACAGAGAAACTAGGTATGCAGTGGTTTCAGATTGAAATTGAAGATGACTGCGCACCGGGTGATGACTTTGCCGTGAAATGGCAGCAAGCCAGCTCTGCTCTGCATCAGGTTGTCGATAATGGCGGTAAAGTGGCGATGCATTGCATGGGCGGGTCAGGTCGTACGGGCCTGTTGACCGCACATCTGCTGTTAGAAAAACAGTGGCTGTTGAGCGACATTGTCAAAGAGGTGCAGGCGCTACGTCCGGGGGCCTTTACCAAACCTGTTCAGGTCGATTACATCAACGCAGTCGCGGCGAAATAATCCCTTGAGGAGCTTTTGGATCATAGGTGTCCAAAAGCTCCCATCGCTGTACATAAGAGAAAATTGGGTACTCTATGATCGCAAATCTGAGTAAGAGTGTGCGTCAATATATGCTGGTGACGTTCAATTACTGGAACTTCACCATTACTGACGGCGCGTTGAGAATGCTGGTGGTGCTGTATTTCCATGATCTGGGCTACAGTACATTAGAAATCGCATCCTTGTTCTTGTTCTACGAGTTCTTTGGCGTGGTAACCAACTTGATTGGTGGTTGGCTTGGAGCAAGGCTTGGCTTAAACAAAACCATGAACCTTGGACTGGCGATGCAGATAGTGGCACTGGCGATGCTCGCAGTGCCCAATGTCTGGCTGACCATACCTTGGGTGATGCTGGCTCAGGCGTTGTCTGGTATTGCCAAAGACCTCAACAAGATGAGTGCCAAAAGCTCCATTAAGGCACTGGTGCCTGATGAGCAGCAAGGCGCTTTGTATAAGTGGATCGCGATTCTGACGGGGTCGAAAAATGCCCTTAAAGGTGTCGGCTTCTTCATCGGTGGCTTATTGCTGTCTCTGATTGGCTTTAAGTACGCGGTATTGCTGATGGCGGGTGTGTTAACACTGGTTCTGATCGGCAGCCTAATCGGTCTTGAAAGTGATTTGGGGAAAGCCAAAAACAAGCCTAAATTCAGCCAAATCTTTTCTAAGTCGAGCTCAATCAATATCTTGTCTGCGGCGCGTATGTTCCTGTTTGGGGCACGAGATGTTTGGTTTGTTGTCGCCCTACCTATCTATCTGGGCAGCGTGTTTGGCTGGGATCATCTTTGGGTTGGTGGCTTCTTAGCGACATGGGTGATTGCTTATGGTTTTGTCCAAGGCTTTGCCCCTAAGATCACCGGTAAAGCACAAGGTAAAGTCCCTGACGGCAGTGCAGCGCTGATGTGGGCTGGCTTGTTGGCAGTGATCACCGCGGGAATTGCTTACGCAGTGCAAATTGGCTGGCAACCTCAGTTGGTTATCGTGGTTGGACTCTTGATTTTTGGTGCTGTGTTTGCGGTGAATTCATCCCTGCATTCTTATCTGATCGTCAGCTATGCCAAAGGGGATGGTGTATCACTGGATGTCGGCTTCTACTATATGGCGAATGCCATGGGGCGCTTAATTGGCACAGTGCTGTCAGGTTGGATATTTCAGGTTGCAGGTTTGGCTGCGTGCTTATGGGTTTCCTTTGCATTTCTTGCGCTGACTACCCTGATTTCCATCAAGCTACCTAAGTTGAACCAGACAGCAACTGCTTAAATTAAGAACAATTCTATGACTAAAAGTTGACCAAGGTTACACCTTGGTCAACTTTTTTATTGCTACCTTTGCTCAACCAGTGTTGAACAAAGGTAGCGGTATGAGAGATAGAGTGCTGTTTTTTGACTTGTTGCGATGCGTCGCTGCTGTGGCAGTTATTGCGATTCATGTTCTTGCCCCTTATCGTCAGGAACTCGGTAGCATCCCCTTCTCAGAGTGGGCTACCGCGATTGGTTTAAACAGTGCGATACGTTGGGCGGTGCCCGTGTTCACTCTTATCACTGGTGCGCTATTGCTCAGTGATACCCGGCCATTTGATGCCAAATACTATGTCAAACGTCGATTAGGCAAAGTTTTGGTACCGTTTATTGTTTGGTCGCTGTTCTATGCGTATCTTTCGGGGTGGAGCTTGAACGGTTTTAATCCTGAAGAAACCAAGCAAGTGCTTGCCAATAGTGCTTCTCACGCCACTTATTATCATCTCGGTTTCTTCTACTACTTCATTCCTTTGTATTTCGTCATTCCGTTTTTTCAATATGTGATCAGGCAGTATGGTGATAGCTCGTTGTACTCTTATGTGGCTATTTGGTTGGTGACGACCTTATTGTTTTTAATCGGTATTGATGGGCCTTGGAGTCATCAAATGTGGCTTTACAGCGGCTATTTACCTCTAGGGTACTTGCTGTATAAAAGAGTGCCTCTGACCGCACCTTATGTAGCCATGTTTACAGTCTTGGGTGTGGTGGCACTTATCATGACGGGATACGCGGTCATCACCAACAGTGTCGAAGCGCAAGAATATACCGTAGGGCGATGGCTGTCGTATAAGACACTCAATGTGGTACTGGCTGCGAGCATGATTTTCATGTTATGTCGTTATGTTGGTGAAAGCTTGCCTGATAAGGCCAACAAAGTGATCGGCTTCATTAGCCAACACAGTCTTGGCATTTACATTCTCCATCCGATCTTTCTCTGGCCAATGAAAGAGTATGGCTGGTACCAAGGCCACCCCGCTTGGGTGATTCCTGTGTGGATTGTCTTGAGCGGTTCTGGTGCTCTAGTGATGAGTTGGATGGTGTCTAAATCCCGACGTACTCGCTGGTTGTTGCCTTAGTATTGCTGTCAGCGAGTCGCCATTGATTGGTGCTCGCTTATCTTTCCAAAACCGTAACTGATTAAATTAAAACGGTTTATGTCTAAAACATGGCATGAATCTGCCTGAATCATCAGGTTAATTGTTATATTGAATACTTAATCGCAGTGAGGTGAACGGTAATACTCGTTCAGGAAGGGAATATGAACAGAAAATGGTTAGCGGGCTTAATGTTGTCAGTAGCCCCATTCGCCAACGGGTATGACGGCAGTTTTAATGATGCCGAGATCCATTATGTTGATTTTTTTCAGCGTACCGATGGCATCAAATACCTGGTGCATAAGATGGATCAAAGCAACATTGAACATGCGTTTGTGATGGGCCTGCCGATTATGAAAAAGTGGAATGCTCACGATCCTGTCGCACCACGTTATGAATTTGGCGATGACTCACCCGTCTATTACTACTCACGTACTGATGAGATTCTCTATCGAGCACTGAAAGACTCGCCACATCAAGATCGACTGTTTCCTTTTATTACTGGCTTTAACCCCACGGATATGTTCGCAGCGGAACAAGTCGAACAGATGATTGAAAGCGACCCCGGTTTCTGGAAAGGAATTGGTGAGATTCTAACTCGCCATGACAGTTTGTCCGCGCTGACATTAGGCGAACAGGCCAGGGCGAATCACCCTGCTTTGATGAAGGTGTATCAGGTGGCTGCGAAGCACAAGATGCCGGTGATTCTGCATACCAACATCACGTCTGAGCGAGAAACGCACCCGTTGTACAAGCATGAGCTGGTGGAGGCGTTAGAAGAAAACAGCAAAACCAACTTTATCTGGGCGCACGCGGGGACGAGCTCGACACTGCTACGACGTCAGAATCTGTCGTTTCTCATCGATGAAGTCAGCGAGCTACTGGATGATTACGATAATCTCTACATCTTGGCATCTTGGAGCCTGCGCGATGTGATACTGGCGAGCCCTGAATCAAAGAAAGAGTGGGTGGCGTTGATCAAAGAGTATCCCGATCGTTTCATGATTGGCTCTGATGTTGTAGGCCGCTTTAAAATTACGGGTGAAGTGTTATCTCGTTGGGATGAAGTCTTGGATGCGTTGCCGAATGACGTGGCCGAAAACATGGCGAAAAACAATATGCTCAAGATGATGAAGCGCTAGATTAGCGCTTCATCGCGAAATGAAGAAACTTATCACCTTGATAAGTCAGCATGCCTTTGTCTCCGGGATTTAAGGCATGGAAATAATGCACTCCAACCTGAAACTCTCGTTTAGGGCCTAGACGTCCTTTCTGCACGTAAATCCAGTATTCCTGCTCATCTTGTCCTGGTTGGGCGTCATGAACATCAATGGCCTGTTTATCGAGAACAGTGACGTCCGCTGTTTGTTCAGGCGCATTTTCTCCCTGAATGTGTCTGCGATAAAGTCGGCTAAATACCCAACCACTGGCGAGCACAAACACAATAATGGCAATGAATAACGTTAATGGCATTGTTGTTCTCCCCAAAAAGCCGATGGGTTATTTTAGTGCTAATTTGGACTCAGGTTAGGGCTTTGAACACAACTGTGAGCCTCTGTTGTTGTCCTTTGTATCATTCTTCGAGACATATCACACGTTAGTGGTGATTTTGTCAGTATGCTGATAAAGCTAGTCATTGATTCCTTTACATTAATTTACTTGCAAAGGACCGTAAAAATGGGGCTAGATAGTAGATAATGAGGCGGAATATTATTTACTTATAGTGCTGGCTGGAAGAGGTCAGTCTCTGCCCCTAAACTTACTAGCGATGGAGGGAAGCCATGTCTGATATCGAAAAAGTAGTGACACGGACACGAACAATTGAAAAGCTTCTTCGCACGCAATATCACGCTGAAGGTAAGGGATTACATCAGTTGATCACTAGCTGCGAGGAGCGACTACCGCACGATGTGATTGGTAAGTTGCGCTATATCGCGACCATTCGCAATAAGATAGTTCATGAAGAAGATTACAAGTTGGAAAGTCGTAGTGACTTTCTTTCTGTGTGTGATGAATGTGAAAAAGAGCTCACGCCACGCAGTAGTCGCTTTATCTGGCGAGCGGCGATTACTTTGATGACTCTGATTACATTAGCGGCATTGCTTTTCTATTATGCCCATTGGGATATTTTGTCTAAGCATTTGTAATAAAAGGTCTAAAACAGACTGTTTTGAAAAAATAGTCAAACTTAGAAATCCGTTGGATTTGTAGGCGGGTTTTGTGTGAAAAATCTGCGACATAACAAAAAGGGACGCGAATGCGTCCCTTTTTGCTTTTGTAACTATGTCTTAGTAGATCATCGGCAGTGTCATTAGGCCAACAACAACTGCGATCATTACAAGTCCTTGTTTTTGTGAAGAAGTAATCATAACCCTGCTCCTGTTCAGTGATGCTTAACTCTATGTAATTTAGAATAGCAGTGTTTTTGTGCTTTGATCAAGTTTTTATTTTCCTAAGCTTTAAAAGTAACGCTGTGTAAGTACGAAAATACAGTGTTTAGGGTGGTTTTTTGATTGTCTTTCTATGGTTTTTGAGTTGATTGAAAACTGTTCTTGTTGTTCGTACTGCTATTTAATTTGTTGATTTTTAATGTTTTTAATGATGTTTAATTGTTGTTAAATTATAGAGATTGTCATTTTGTTTGTTTGATTGCCCTCTTGGTGTCAGTGTTGGGTTAAATTGATGGTTATCGGGTTTTGTTTTGGCTTGTTTTACCTAGTTTCAGATTAAAATGGCTACCGGCTTACCTGACTAAGATTGCATTCTATTAGTTCTGGGGGCTAATAATATGCTTGATTTCTGTTTAACTTGTTGATTTTAAATGTTTTGATGTGAATTTTTGTTCATGTTTTTATGCTTTTTTGGATCTTAGTTGGCTGGATCTGGTGAATTTGGATAAAGTCGGCGTTTACGCCAAATTTAGTTGATGTAAAAGCCTGTGAAGAAAGAGAAGGCGCTTTAGCTAGCGCGCTTTACCGACGCCTTTGTGACTCTGTCAGAAGCCAATCAAGATCCAAGTTTTGCTTTCCATTTCTGGACATCTTTAGCGTCCTGCCTACACTGGCGACTCAGTTTAAAAGAGGTGGACCCATGTGGAGCTGGCTTTCAGTCGCGCTGTCAGGATTTATTAGTATTTCTGCTAACGAAAGCAACCAGAACAAACAAGCGGTCGTGTTTAAAACATTGTCGTTAGGCATGCTTGTCGTCATGCTGTGGAGCCAGAATGGTCTGGTTGGCCTATCGGCCTGGTGGGTCACATTGGGATTGTTGATCTCCATGCTGGCAGACGGTCTTTATATCTATAGACGACAACAAAAGTTGTGCTTTGCCGCATTTGTCGGAGCCCAGCTTTGTTACAGCACCTCTTTTTGGCTTCAGCTTTCGGGTGAGATTGTCTGGTGGCTACCTGCAATGCTGTTGGCGATTGGCGTTGTGGTGTTCTTCCTAATGCTGCCCAAAATTGATCGTCTTATCTTCCCTGTGGTGATAATGGGCATGATGTTACTACAGCTAAACTGGGCGGCGGGTGAAGTGTGGCTTTTGACCGGGACAATGGAAAGTGTGCTGGGCTTTTTAGGAACGCTGACTCTGACGTTATCGGCAGGCTTGCTTGCGGTGCATGACTACAAACACCCTATTTTCTATGGCCGTTATCTGATTTCTGGCAGTTACCTGCTGGCGCATTCCTTGATTACTGCCTCTTTGATTATCTGAAATCAAAATCTATTCAATAACATCAGGCTATTCTCTCTTCACTGAATTATTCGTGGAGGAAATCATGTCTAACGAAATACACGCACATAACGTTCTAAACTTATTGCATGATCGACCAATGACAATGCAGGAGCTGCGAGAGGTTGCCTGCGCTGAGTTTGGCGATGATGCTAAGTTCCATACCTGTAAACTGGATGGGCTAGATTTGGATGCCTTGATGGCGTTTTTCATTGAACGAGAAAAGATCGTTGATGTGAAAGGAAAATGGGCGCTGAACCTAGAACGCGTCTGTAGCCATTAAAAACTCTGCTATCTGCCTCCAAATTGTCAAACGGTGTTGATATACTTCGCCGACTTTTCGCTCTGTTCATTGAGAACTTTTTGGCTTTGGAGGCTCATTCATGGAAATTCTTTCTGCCGCAACCATGTTGTTTCTTATCATGGATCCGCTTGGCAATCTTCCAATCGTCCTATCGATTCTCAAGCACCTTGACCCAAAACGCAGGCGCAAAGTTCTGGTGCGCGAGTTGTGCTTCGCACTGATTATCCTGATGCTGTTCCTGTTTGCAGGTCAGGCGATTCTGAGTTTCCTTCATGTTGAGCCCGAAACGCTGAGTATTTCTGGCGGCATTATCCTGTTCATCATCGCGATTAAGATGATCTTCCCGAGTGCGGGCAGCATCACAGGCCTCGCGGCGGGCGAAGAGCCGTTTATTGTCCCTATGGCTATTCCTATGATTGCGGGGCCATCAGTGATTGCGGCACTGTTACTCCTGTCGACCCAGCACCCGGACAAATTGCTTGAGTTGTCTGGCGCTGTTCTGCTGGCGTGGGGGGCGACCTTCTTTATCCTGATGTTCTATAACTTCTTCCACCGTATCCTGGGTGAGCGAGGCTTGAAAGCCATTGAGCGCCTGATGGGGCTGCTGCTAGTGATGATTTCGACTCAGATGTTCCTCAACGGAGTGAAGAGCTACCTAAGCTAAGAAACAAAAAACGCCGCTCAAGATGAGCGGCGTTTTACATTGGATGGTGTGGGTTTTACATCATGTACTTGCGACGTATATCGAGCAGGGCAAAGATGCCGAAAATCAGAATCGACCATTTTTCCCAACTGGTCATCTTAATCTTGTCACCAAACGCGCCGATAAAGATGGCTGATTGCAGGCCATGCATGATGAACAGGAAGGCCGTCATAATGTAAAGCGCAATCGCCGCTTTACCCGGAAAGGGCATAAAGAAGTTCAGGATCAGGATGAACCACACAAAGCCAATCGCGGCTTTGGCAAGAAAAAGTAGAGCTTTCATGAGACTTCCTTTTTAGTCTTGTTGTCTTTCAAATAATCGGTAACTGACTTGGCCCGCCGTTTTTTCTCGGTGCAGGTGCCAGTTGGTTGGAATGCCTTCCAACGCAAGTTCTTTCTCAGTTTCAATATAAATCATGGCATCGTTGGCCAGCCAGCCATTACTTTCCAGCAAAGTGACGGTTTGTTCCAGCAAGCCTTTGCGAAATGGTGGGTCGATAAACACCACATGATGCGGAGTACCTGCTTGTTGAAGAAAGCTCAACGCATCGCTGTTAATTGCGGTAAGGTTATCCGAATTAAGAGCCGCAATGTTTTTTTCTAGCTGCTTGAATGCATTAGGGTTGAGCTCAATCATGGTGACCTTATCAGCCTGACGTGAAGCCGCTTCAAAGCCCAATCCGCCAGAACCGGCAAACAAGTCGAGGCATTTTGCTTGAGGCACATCCTGAGCCAGCCAGTTGAAAAGGGTTTCTTTGACGCGATCCGTTGTTGGGCGCAGCCCTTCTGCATCATGAACAGGCAGTTTTCTTCCTCTCCATAAGCCGCTAATAATTCGAACAAAGCCCGTTGAAGGCTTTTTTTGTGATGTGTTTTGCTGGCGACGCCGTACCATAGATTTTTTGACCGCTAATAAAGTGATACTATACCCAGTCGCTCAGTGAGTTCGTCCTGAGTACAGCCCAAATTTTGTTGATGACAAAGTGTATACCATCGTTATTACGCTGGAAACTTTTCACTCTGTTGTCATTTTTCTTTTCTTTACCGGGACAATACCCGGCGAAAAGTGTCAGAGTAAATTAAGACAATCTAGGATATCCCCAGATGACGGAAAAAAAGAAGCGCGGATTACTTTCTTGGCTTGGCTTCGGTGATGAGGAGCAACAAGCCAAGCAAGCTGCTGAAGAAACCCAATCGGAAATAGTTGAAGAAGTTGCAGAACAAGCGCAAACCGTTGACGACGTTCAGCCAGAGCCTCAGGCTGACTTAGCAGAAGCAGAAGCAGAAGCAGAAGCAGAAGCAGAAGCAGAAGCAGAAGCAGAACAGCCACAAGAACCTCGTGTGATTGAGCAAGAGAAGCCAACCGAAAGCTTTTTTGCCCGCTTAAAGCGTAGCTTAGCGCGTACAAAAGCAAACATAGGCGCTGGCTTCTTTGGCTTGTTTAAAGACAAACAAATTGATGATGAGCTGTTTGAAGAGCTGGAAGAGCAGCTACTGATTGCCGATGTTGGTATGGATACCACGGTGAAAATCATCGACAACCTGACAGAAAAAGCTTCTCGTCAGGAACTGAAAGACGGCGAAGCACTTTATGGTCTGTTGAAAGAAGAGATGGCTGGCATTCTCTCGACCGTTGAAAAGCCGCTTGAAATTGATACCAACAAAACCCCTTACGTTATCCTGATGGTTGGCGTGAATGGCGTCGGTAAAACAACGACGATCGGTAAGCTGGCTAAGCAATTCCAATCACAAGGTAAAAAAGTCATGCTGGCTGCAGGTGACACCTTCCGTGCTGCGGCCGTTGAGCAGCTTCAAGTATGGGGTGAGCGCAACCAGGTACCTGTTGTGGCTCAGCATACCGGCGCAGACAGTGCATCGGTTATTTATGACGCCATTGAGTCTGCAAAAGCCAAAGGTGTTGATGTGGTGATTGCCGATACAGCGGGTCGTCTACAGAACAAAGCTAACCTGATGGAAGAGCTGCGTAAGATCGTTCGAGTGATGAAGAAGGTCGATGATTCTGCACCGCATGAAATCATGCTGACATTGGACGCGGGTACGGGCCAGAATGCTATTAGTCAGGCAAAACTGTTCAGTGATGTTGCACCGCTAACCGGCATTACCCTCACTAAATTAGATGGTACCGCGAAAGGTGGGGTTATCTTTGCGTTGGCCGATCAGTTCCAGATTCCTATCCGCTATATTGGTGTGGGTGAAGGCATTGATGATCTACGCCCATTTGAAACTCAGGAATTTATTGACGCATTATTCAGCCGCGAAGACTAATCAGTAGCTCAGTAAGAGGAACGACGAGTGATAAAGTTTCAGCAAGTAAGTAAAGCGTATCGCGGAGGCAGACAAGCGCTGCAAAAGGTGGATTTCCACCTACGCCGCGGAGAAATGGCTTTTCTCGGTGGCCACTCCGGCGCTGGAAAAAGCACTTTGCTCAAGTTGATTTGTGCCATTGAGCGCCCAACGGACGGAAAAATCAGCTTTAATGATCACGATATCACTCGTATTCCCAATAAAGACATCCCGTTCTTGCGTCGAAACATCGGCATTGTCTTTCAGGACCACCGCTTACTGATGGATCGCTCGGTGTTTGATAACGTCGCATTGCCGATGCGTATCGAATCTATCTCTGAGAGTGAGATTAAACGTCGTGTGTCCGCAGCGCTGGATAAAACGGACTTACTGGATAAGGCCAAGTGCTTACCCAGTCAGCTGTCTGGCGGTGAACAGCAGCGCGTCGGTATTGCTCGTGCAGTGGTTAATCGCCCAACCTTGCTGTTGGCGGACGAACCGACGGGCAACTTAGATCCCGAACTATCCAACCGAGTCGTTAAGCTTTTTGAAGAGTTTAACCGCGCTGGAGTCACCATTCTGCTGGCGACGCACGATATTGGTCTGGTCAACACACGACCACAATATCGCCACCTTGAACTGAACCAAGGTTTCCTGAGTGAGGTAGAAGATTATGGCTGCTAATGTGCGCAACAAAAAATCGGCGAAAGGACGTCCGAAAAACCGTGTGAAGCGTGACAGTTTCTTTACCGTTCACTTCAAACAGGCCAGAGCGTCTTTTGCTGTGATGTGGTCTCGACCTCTGGGGAACATTCTGACACTGGCGGTGATTTCGATGGCATTAGCCATGCCAGCGGCGTTGTACCTTTTGGGTAAAAATCTTGCAGCGGCTTCAAGCGATGTAACCAGTCCATCGAAAGTGAGTGGCTACATACAAGAACAAACGCCAGAAGCTCGCATTATGGTGTTGAAAGACCAACTGGAAAGTATGGAAGAAGTGGCCAAGGTTGAGTATATCTCGCCACAACAAGGTCTTGATGATCTGAGCCAGTACTCTGGATTTGACCATGCGATTTCTTTGCTGGATGACTACGCGCTACCCGGTGTGCTTATCGTCACGCCAAGCGTTGAAGATAAAACAAAGATCAAACAGTTGGCGGCAACATTAGCGGGTGAAGAAGAAGTGACGGATGTTCGCCTTGACGAAGATTGGCTGACGCGTCTTGATGCGATCAAGAATCTGGTCGGGGGCATAGTGATCACCTTGTCTGTTTTGATGCTGGGTTCGGTATTTTTGATTGTCGGTAATACCCTGCGTTTCAATGTCCTTGCCAATAAAGAAGAAATTCAGACTATGAAGCTGATAGGGGCAACCAACAGCTTTATTCTCCGACCGTACCTGTACTCAGGGATGTGGTTTGGTCTGTTGGGAGCACTTACTGCCTGGATCATGACGGCGATTATCACTGTGGTACTGAACAGCAGCGTAGAGCAATTGGCTCTGCTGTACGATAGTCGTTTCCGCCTGATTGGACTAAGCTGGGATGAAAGCTTGTTATTATTGATGCTCGGAACCTTCCTAGGGTGTCTGGCAGCGAAAGTTTCAGCGCAGCGTCATTTGAAAGAAATTGAACCTGTATAAATAGTTGTTGTCCTAATTATTTGAAAAAGTACACGCTACCGTGTACTTTTTTACTTGTATAGACGAAAGGTTTATGCATAATAACTTTCCCCCGCTTGAATCTTGTTCATTTTAGGTTCAAGATTGATGGGCTAAAACCTACTCCAGATCAGAAATTGATGAGGAATTGAATGACTAACCAAGCGTATCCAATGGCTGTAGTTACACAAGATAGCTTAGATAGCTATATCCGCACAGTGAACGGCTATCCAATGCTGACCGCTGAAGAGGAGCGTGGACTGGCTGAGCGACTACACTACAACGGCGAAATTGAAGCGGCAAAAGGCCTGATTCTTTCGCACCTTCGTTTTGTGGTGCACGTAGCTCGTGGTTACTCTGGCTATGGCTTGCCAATGGCAGACTTAGTACAGGAAGGCAACATCGGCCTGATGAAAGCAGTAAAACGCTTTAATCCGGAAGTCGGTGTGCGTTTGGTGTCATTTGCGGTGCACTGGATCAAAGCTGAAATTCACGAATACGTACTGCGTAACTGGCGTATTGTGAAAATTGCGACCACTAAGGCTCAGCGCAAATTGTTCTTCAACCTGCGTAAATCGAAGAAGCGCCTTGGCTGGTTTAACAACGGTGAAGTTGAAACTGTTGCTAGAGAGCTGGGTGTTGAGCCATCTGAAGTGCGTGAGATGGAATCTCGTCTTGCAGCTCAGGATGCGGCATTTGAAATGCAGAACGACGATGATGATTCTGGTGTTTCTTACACAGCGCCAATGCTGTACTTAGAAGATAAAGCCTCGGATGTTGCCGACAATGTCGAAGCGGCCAACTGGGAAGCGCACACGAACAACCGCTTAAGCTTAGCATTGTCGAGTCTGGATGAGCGTAGTCAGCATATTGTCCGTTCACGATGGCTTGAAGACAATAAGTCGACGTTACAGGAATTGGCGGAAACCTACAGTGTCTCTGCTGAACGTATTCGTCAGCTTGAAAAAAATGCCATGAAGAAGTTAAAGGCTGCCGTCGGCGACTTCTAATTCTCATCGCGATCGAATTTAAAAACCGAGATCATTTGATCTCGGTTTTTTCGTTTTATCGATCCAATAATACCCTGAGGCCTAGACTTTTCTGGATCGAATTTTGCCAAGCAGCCTGTGGGTAACTCTGTGGTAAATTTCTTCGCTATATGTCAGAAAGGCGGGTGAATAAAGGTATCAGAGGCATTTTTCTCATGGGGATACTTTTACTCTTACACACAAAAAAATAAGGATCATCACTACATATTGTGGATCCAACTTCCTTTGGATACTTTATCAACGTAATCCACAAATTTATCCACAGATGGTGAAGAATTGATCGCAAGTGGATAACCTTACTGCGCTGGTGTACTTGTTGACCACTGGATAGGTTACAATGACGCCCAACTCCCTATTCCTATTTAAGAGACAGTAAATGGACCAGTTTCAACACATTGATGTAGCAGGTGCACAGGCCTTACTTGAACAAGGTGACGCTCGTTTAGTCGACATTCGTGATCCACAATCTTTCGCCGTTGCTCATCCAGAAGCCGCCTTTCATCTGACGAACGACACTATTACTAAGTTTATGGATGAGGTGGAATTTGAACAGCCTGTACTGGTGATGTGTTACCACGGTATTAGTAGCCAAGGGGCGGCACAATATTTGGTTAACCAAGGCTTTGAGCAGGTGTATAGTGTTGATGGGGGCTTTGAAGCCTGGCAACGTGCTCAGTTGCCTGTTGAATCCAACCTGCCATAGGAACCGCTATGATAAGACTGATCTCGATTTCCAATCCGCGCATGGCGCAAGCGTTTATCGACTATATGGCATCACGTCGTATTGATATAAAGATGATGCCGGAAGGAAGTGGTCAGTTTGCATTGTGGCTTGCCGATTCTCAGCATCAGATTGAAGCAGAAGCAGAGCTGCAACATTTTCTCGACAATCCCAGCGACGCTAAATACCAAGCTGCGTCATGGGACATGGCTGAAAGTCGAACCAGCCAGTTTAGTTATCAGTCTCCCAGTATGTTAGCAATGGTGAAGGCCAAAGCTGGTCCTGTAACGTTAGCTGTGATGTTGGTGTGCATCGTCATCTTTGCCTTGCAGCAGTTTGGTGCAGGCCAGGCGGTTTTCTCAGCCTTGCACTTTCCCGCGCTCGCCGGACAAGAGTGGCAGCTGTGGCGCTGGGTCAGTCATGCGGTTCTGCACTTCTCGGTCGTGCACATTGCGTTTAACTTGTTGTGGTGGTGGCAACTAGGGGGAGACATTGAGCAGCGATTGGGTGCGAAAAAACTCCTTCAGTTGTTTGTTGTGTCAGCGGCATTGTCAGGTGCAGGCCAATACTGGGTAGAAGGGGCCAACTTCGGTGGCTTATCTGGCGTAGTGTATGCGTTGGTCGGCTACTTATGGATGCTGGGATACAAAGCACCACAGCTTGGGCTCAATATGCCAAAACCTATCATAGGTTTTATGCTGGTCTGGCTCGTATTAGGGTTTGTTCAACCCTTTATGGCGATTGCCAACACGGCCCATCTAGTTGGTTTGATTTCTGGTGTCGTATTTGGCTTGGTGGATGCCAGTCGGGCAAAGAAATAAAAAAAGCGGCGAAGCCGCTTTTTTGCAAAATGTGGTTACTGGTAGAGGTATTTGGTAAACAGCAAATCGGCAATGATCGTTCGGCCTGTTTCTGGCAGCAAAATAGAGTTCAGCTGCTCAACGAGGTTTTTGCGTAAATCTTCGCGGCCCGCTAAAGACGTGATCGTATCCGAGGATTGTTTACCCAGCAGCTCAATCACTGCATCGCGGATGAGGGGCTGATGCAATTCAATGATCGCCAGATCAGTCTCATTCGCCACCATAATATCAATACGTACCTGAATGTAACCGAGCTGTTTGCCTTTGGTATAAAAATTTGTTGTCAGATCCGGCTCTAGGGTAAAGTAGGCCAACTTAGGCTCGCCGCCTTCTTCGGCGATAGATGAGAGACTAACCAAGACGCTCAAAGCGACAAATATTTGGACTAAGTAACGTTTAATCATATTTCTGTCTTTTCTTTCTTCTAATCACGATACTCGAATCGTCTGAGTCTTGTTACAATAGAGCATCTATTTGTAATAATTATGCGTTAAGCACTCGATGGGGTGGTTAACAACTAAGATCGAAGTTTTATTGTACGACGATAAAGCTACTTATTGAATACTAGTATGAATCAATTTACTTCGCTTTATTTATCTGCTCTTCGCCAAGTAGAATGGCAAGATCCTGATAAGTTTAGCTTTCCTACACAAAATGCAAAAAATTGGTTGTTGGAACAGGGCTCATTGTCACGTTTATTAGAAGCTCACTGCCAGACATTAAGTGTAGACTTGTTGCATAACAAAGTGGTTAAAGCAGAGAAGCTCAATGCACAGGAAATTGAGCTGTTAGCACAAGAAGAGTGCTTACTGCGCAAAGTTGTCTTGAAAGGAGATGGTAATGCTTGGGTCCTAGGCAGAACCTTGATCCCGCAATCCTCTATGGATGGGCAGCAATTCGATTTGACGCGTCAAGGCGAAATCCCACTTGGTTTGACGGTATTTAACGCTGAGAACGTTAAACGCGATGCGCTGCAAGTGGGTTGGGCTGAAACGCCAGACGGCCAGTTCCTTGCTCGTCGTTCTCGTTTATGGATGAATCACAAACCTATGCTGGTGGCAGAGCTGTTTTTGCCAACCGCACCGATGTACTCGAAGGAGAGCGTGTAGATGACTGCGGCAAAAGCTCAGGCTTATTGGCAATTAATGCGCATGGATAAGCCGATTGGTACCTTGCTTTTGTTATGGCCGACTTTGTGGGCTCTGATCATTGCAGCGCAAGGCGTGCCTGATCCGACGGTTTTAGTCGTGTTTATTCTAGGTGTGGTGTTTATGCGCTCTGCAGGCTGCGTGATCAATGATTTCGCAGACCGTAAAGTCGATGGTCATGTCAAGCGCACCAGTCAACGTCCTTTGCCTTCTGGAAGAGTGACGTCCAAAGAAGCGATTGGACTGTTTATTGTCTTATCTGTCGCGTCTTTCCTGCTGGTTCTGACCATGAATCCATTGACCATCAAACTCTCTTTTGCCGGCCTGTTCCTCGCTTTTATCTACCCATTCATGAAGCGATACACCCATTTACCGCAACTATTCCTTGGATTAGCGTTTAGTTGGTCGATTCCAATGGCTTGGGCCGCTCAGGCTAATGAATTGCCTGCGATGGTGTGGTTTATCTTTGCCATCAACGCACTTTGGACGATTGCTTACGATACTCAGTATGCTATGGTGGATCGCGATGACGACCTCAAAATTGGCATCAAGTCGACAGCCATTCTGTTTGGCCGCTTCGACAAGATGATTATTGGGGCGTTGCAGTTAGTGACGATAGTGATGCTTATTGCTGTTGGGCATTGGTATGAGTTAGGCGCCAGCTATTATTGGAGTCTGCTAATCGCGGGTGCGCTGTTTGTTTTTCAGCATCAGTTGATTCGTCATCGAGAGCGAGATTTGTGTTTCCGCGCTTTCCTTAATAACAACTATGTCGGGATGGTGATCGCCGCTGGATTTTTGATTGCGTTCTGGTAAGCATTTGAAAAAATAAAAAAGGGCATCCAATCGGATGCCCTTTTTGTATCTTGGCTGTCGATTACGCTTCGCCGACCTGACAGATACTTTCTTTAATCGTCAGGCGCACTTCTGGGTAAAGCATAGAGTAAAGCAACTCAGCCAGAATCTGACTTTTCTCTTTATCGCAGTTACCGTCTTTGTCTAAGTACGCTTGTTGCTGCAGCGTGGTAAACATAGCGGAGAAAACCCCTTTGTCGAAGAACTCCGGTGCATTAATGCCGTGCAGTCGACCCAAACGCTGAGCAATGTCTTGGCTCTTCTGCTCAAGATCGGCTTTGCCCAATTCCGGATTCGCGGTTAGCAGGTTGAGTGCGATCGAGTAACGCTGCAGGGTTTCCGTAATGGTGCGACCAAGCAACATCAAGACCTGGGTATTGGCCTGCTTGAGTGCCACATTCTGCTCTGTGTCGATAGCAACCAGACCAAGACGGGCGATCTCCTCAATGTAGGCTTCAGTGACATCACCGAGCTGCTCCTCTTCAATGCTCAGGAACAATTCCTGTTTCAGGAATGGATACACCAAAGCCACATTGGCTTTGATTTGCTCCAAGCTTAGCTGCTGATGACGGATCAACATCTGAGCAATCAAGGATGGAATCGCGAACAGGTGAATGATGTTATTGCGGTAGTAGGTCATTAGGATCGACTGATTGCGATCCAGTGACACGATCTCGCCCATGGTGTCAGACTCGATAACAAACTTGTCCAGCGACTCTGCGTGTTTGACCAAGGCTTCCGCATCTTCATCCGGAACCGTGAAAGTAGACGAATAAGGTACGTTCTTAAGTAGCGACAGATAACATTCGATTTGTTTGACTAGGCTGTCACGAGACAGTGCACGTTGACGTGAAGCAAGCAGCGCAGTAGCACACAATGTCAGTGCGTTGGTCGCAGCCGCATCGTTAATGTGCGTCATCATTTTAGTCGCCAAGTCGTTAACCACTGGGTTGAGCCACTGCGGTTTGGTGCTTCCCATAGGGTCAATATCTTGTGTCCACTCAGGCGCGTTTTCATTCAGGTACTGGTTGAGTGGAATCGGCTCGCCAAAGTTCACGTAGCCTTGACCAAAATTGCGCAGTTTGCGAATTGTACGTAGCACTAGACCAGCGTTTTCTTTCTCTTTACGTTTGCCGCGAAGTTCTTTGGCATATGTGCTCACTTCCATGACGTGTTCATAGCCAATGTAGACAGGCACCAGAGTGACTGGTCGGTTGAGGCCGCGCAGCATCGCCTGAATGGTCATCGCCAACATGCCTGTTTTGGCCTGAAGCAGTCGGCCCGTGCGCGAACGTCCACCTTCACTGAAGTATTCAACTGAATAGCCTTTGGTGAACAGTTCCGCCAGATATTCGCGGAAAATAGTGGAATAAAGTTTATTCCCCTTAAAGCTACGACGAATAAAGAACGCGCCTCCGCGACGGAATAGTGGCCCCGCCGGGAAAAAGTTGAGGTTAATGCCTGCAGCGATATGTGGCGGTACCATGCCTTCGTGGAACAATACGTAAGACAGAAGTAGGTAATCCATGTGGCTACGGTGACAAGGCACATAGACGATCTCATGCCCATCTTGCGCCAGTTTACGTACCGTGGACGCATTATTGATATTCAGACCCTGATAAATGCGGTTCCACAGCCAGCTCAACAGTCGGTCGCCGTTTTTCACCAAGGAGTATGAAAAGTCGGCCGCAATCTCATCCATGATATCTTGCGCTTCTTTGCGCGCTTTCTCGAGTGAGATATTTTTGGCTTTTGCTTCGTCTGCAATCGCTTTTTCAATCGCTTTGGACTTCATCAAGCGATTAAATAGCGCCTGACGGTTAGGCAGGTTTGGTCCAGATGCCGCTAGTTTCTGACGAGAAAAATGGATTCGAGCAACGCGAGCCAGCTTGTGGGCGATGGAAGCATCGGTGCCGTGAGAATCGGCCATGTAACGCAGAGATACGACAGGGCTAATCCGCACCAGACAATCACGGCCTGATTTAAGTACCGCCATCGCTTTTTCAGGGCCATTGAGCGCCTGAAGATAAGGCGTTTGCTGGGATTCTTTGCCTGGCTTACGGCCCCAAAGGACCGTAGCCGGAATCACTTGGACATCCAGTTCACTGTCAAATTTATGCAGCTCAAGCAGCTCAGAAAATAGAGCGACGGACTCACTAGGGACATCCTGATCATTGCTCATCACGGTTTGACGTGAAGAAATAAATACATAACGTTTGAATGACTTGCCGTTGATCTCAACTGGCTCAAACGGATCAGGCAAACCAAGGCGCACGACCTGTGTTTGGAGTGTGACTAAATCAACGCTCGAACGATAAGGTAGGGCATAAATGATGGGTTTGGCTGCATCGATGTTATGATCTTCAATAGGATTTGAAGGAATCGCGGTTCCTTTTACCATCACTGACAAGGGCAGTTTTAGTAATGAACTCGATAATGATTGTCCGGAAGACATAAGGTTCTTGGCCTCAAAAAACAGATAAATCGCATAAGCATTTTCCATTTCCTTTATTGTAGAAATGGAAAAGCGCTAAAGCTGATATTTTTAAGGCTGCAAGGATATCAGAAACTGGTCGAACCTTTTACTGGTAATTGGGCGTAAAAGCATCAATTTAGCCAAAATCAAATCATCTATTTAATTATTCAAGAGAAAAGTCTGTGCCGCAAAAATCACTTCATGGATTCAAACGTATAAGAAATGCAACCCGTTACTCATGCCAAGGCCTCAAAGCGGCGTTTAAAAATGAACCCGCATTCAGAGAAGAAATTTTCCTCGCAGCGATCATGATTCCAACTGCACTATTGCTTGATGTTAGCCAGCTAGAACGCATCTTACTGATTGCCACTGTGGTGCTGGTATTGATTGCTGAACTGCTTAACAGTGCTATTGAAGCCGTTGTTGATCGTATTGGTGAAGAGCAGCATGAGCTGGCCGGTAGGGCGAAAGATATTGGATCAGCGGCTGTCATGATCACCATGCTACTGACAGGTTACGTGTGGTTAGAAGTATTGTTTTTGTAGTCAAAAGTTTAACTCTATCAAAAAACCAGCAATTGGCTTTTCATTTAAACAATTACTGGATATACTCACAGTTAACTGTATAAAAAGACAGGTGACTTATGAAGCCGTTAACGCCACGCCAGCAACAAGTATTTGATCTGATCAAGAGTAAAATTGATGACACAGGCATGCCTCCTACGCGTGCTGAAATTGCCCGTGAACTGGGCTTTCGTTCTGCCAATGCCGCTGAGGAGCATTTAAAAGCTCTAGCGCGTAAGCAAGCGATTGAAATTATTCCAGGCGCATCGCGTGGAATCCGCATCTTGCTAGAAGATGCTGCCAATGATGATGGCCTACCTTTGATTGGTCAGGTTGCTGCAGGTGAACCGATTCTGGCTCAGGAACACGTTGAAGCGCATTATCAGGTGGATCCGGCCATGTTCAAGCCTCAGG
Source organism: Vibrio sp. RE88 (assembly GCF_013113835.1). Taxonomy (GTDB): domain Bacteria; phylum Pseudomonadota; class Gammaproteobacteria; order Enterobacterales; family Vibrionaceae; genus Vibrio. The sequence goes on from NZ_VTYQ01000018.1 coordinate 42,943, forward strand.
CTGATTTCTTATTGCGCGTCAACGGCGAAAGTATGAAAGACATCGGTATCATGGATGGCGATCTGCTTGCGGTGCATAAAACCCAAGACGTTCATGATGGTCAGGTGGTTGTTGCTCGTGTCGATGACGATGTCACCGTTAAGCGTTTGGAACGCAAAGGGTCAACTGTTTTACTCCATGCAGAAAACGAAGAGTTTGAACCTATTAAAGTTGACCTGTCATGTCAGCACCTAGCGATTGAAGGTCTAGCCGTCGGAATTATCCGCAATACCGACTGGATGTAATCACTGCACTGCTCGCAGAAGTGGTATTGAATGGCTTGCAACGTCAGCGAGAATGTTCGCTGACGTTGTTTTGTCACTTCAGTCTGTGAGTTGTGGCTCGATATCTCATATTTTTTTGAGATCTATTCTCAATTACTTGTTTTTGTAATTGATATTCATTATCATCTTATTTCTGGTATGAAAGGAAGATGATCATGGCCGCTAAGCAAAAAGCTTCAACACATCGCTATCAAATCCCGGCCAATTTGTTGCAACCTCTCTGGCTTCGCAGCCGAGAAAGCTTGGTCGACAACGGCTTGGTTTATGACCCAATCGCGGCCAATGCGTGTCAGCGTTGCCAACTCGCACCAGAGTGCCTCTCTGGTGATATCGATCAGAAACAACTTCTTCATGCCACCCTGACTCAAATCTGTGACGATCAGGTCAATCACTTCATTTCGCGCAATCCCGACGGTTGGATAATCAATGTTGGCGCTGGCCTCGATACACGTTTCTACCGAGTTGACAATGGCCGTTGTCACTGGCTTGAACTTGATGTGACGGAAAACCTCCTTTGGCGTCAGAAACTGTTCCATAAAAGCGAACGCTACCAACATATGTGCGGCAACGTTGATGACTTGTCATGGCTGGATAATTTACCTGTACCGGAAAAGGCGCCAGTATTGATTGTCTGTGAGCACGCTTTACTGGATTGCAGTGAAAAACAAGTTGGTAAGTTTATTCAGGCCCTTGGCTGCCACTTTGATTCAGCACGAGCATGTGTGGTGCTGGCGGGGGATCTCGCGGCAAGCAAACTTGGTCAGAAAATGGGCGCAGGCAGTTATAATCATGGCTATGCGTCACCCGGGGATGCAACACTTAATTACCTGCCATGGGCGCGCTGGGCCAAGACCTTTTCTCCTTTAGATAAACACTGCGGTCGTTGGAAGTTATGGCAACGTTGGCTCACCAAATTCAATTCCCTTAAGCATAGGCTTACTCCGGTAGTGGTTCAGCTTCGCTGGTAATCCGGTTACACTTTGCACTCTTCTTTTATGATGAGTGCGAACGTGCAATTACTTAAAACCCTTTCCAATAAAGCGCTGCATAAGCAGGTTCTACTGCTGGCGATCCCGATGGTTCTATCGAACATAACCGTGCCTTTACTCGGCTTAGTTGATGCGGCGGTTATTGGTCACCTTGAGCATGCTTGGTATCTGGGCGGAGTCGCCCTTGGCAGTACCATGATCAGTGTGACTTTCTGGCTACTGGGTTTTTTGCGGATGTCGACCACTGGGCTGGCGGCGCAGTCGTATGGCGCTCAAAGTGGTAAACAACTCGGTTTAGTGTTCACTCAGGGTGTCGCGATGGCCTTGGGTTTTGCATTGCTGTTTCTCCTATTTCATCAACCGATTGCCAATCTGGTATTTTCGCTGAGCAGTGCGAGTGATGAAGTCAAATTTTATGGTGAGCAGTATTTTGCCATTCGCGCTTGGAGCGCTCCTGCGGCCTTGGTTAACTTTGTTTTATTGGGCTGGTTGTTAGGGACTCAGAACGCACGCGCGCCGATGTGGATGGTGATCATTGCAAACGTCACTAACATCGTTCTTGATGTGCTGTTTGTTATCGGCTTTGGCTGGAAAGTGGAAGGGGCTGCACTGGCGTCGGTGATTGCTGATTACAGTGGTATGAGCTTTGGCCTATGGTGTGTTTGGCGTACGTGGCATAAAAGCCATTTACCCTCGGTTGCTTCATTGCTGAAAGACACCACCCATGGATTAAGCCGTTTCGTAAAGCTAAACCGTGATATCTTCTTGCGTTCTTTGTGCCTGCAAGCGACCTTTACTTTTATGACGTTCCAAGGCGCGAGCTTTGGCGATGATATTGTGGCTGCCAATGCGGTACTAATGAGTTTTCTGATGATCATTTCCTACGGCATGGATGGATTTGCCTATGCGATGGAGGCTATGGTTGGTAAAGCGATAGGCGCTAAGGATAAACAACAACTCAGCGCGTCATTGGTGGGGACTTTCTTCTGGAGCCTGATCATCTGTTTGGGATTGACTGCGGTGTTTGTTTTCGCCGGATCGTCCTTGATCAGTCTGATCACCGACATCCCGAAAGTGCATGATACTGCACTGATATACCTTCCTTGGCTGGTGGCGATGCCTTTAGTCTCAATGTGGTGCTTCTTATTGGATGGCATATTCATTGGGGCAACGAAAGGGAGAGAAATGCGCAACAGCATGTTTTTCGCAATGTGTGCTTTCTTTGGGGTGTTTTTCGCCTTGGTCAGTTTCGGTAACCATGCGTTGTGGCTGGCTATGTTGAGTTTTATGGGGATGCGTGGTGTGACACTGGCGGTGATTTTTTATCAGCAGTGGCGCAAACAACAGTTTTTGACTGCTTAACAAAAAGCCGCAGCGATGACTGCGGCTTTTTTATTGCTCGACTTAGAATAAGCGATTGAGGCCATTCAGCGCCGCTACTCGGTATGCTTCGGCCATGGTCGGATAGTTGAATGTGGTATTGACGAAGTATTCAATCGTATTGGCTTCGCCTTTTTGCTCCATAATGGCCTGTCCGATATGGATGATTTCCGCGGCACGCTCACCAAAGCAGTGAATACCAAGGATCTCTTTGGTTTCGCGGTGGAAGAGAATCTTCAAGCTGCCGATGTCTTTACCTGCAATCTGAGCTCGAGCTAAGTGCTTAAACGAAGAACGGCCGACTTCATAAGGGACTTTTGCTGCTGTTAGCTCTTGCTCTGTCTTACCTACTGAACTGATTTCTGGAATGGTATAAATACCGGTCGGGATATCTTCAATCAGATTGCCATCGGCTTGGCCTTTATTGATCGCCTGTGCCACGTATCGGCCTTGGTCATAAGCGGCACTGGCTAGGCTAGGGTAGCCAATAACATCGCCGACTGCGTAAATATGGTCGACTTCCGTCTGGTAGTTACTGTCAACGGTGAGCTGGCCACGAGAGTCGGCATTTAAACCCACAGCCGATAGGTTGAGTTTGTCGGTGTTACCCGTGCGGCCGTTGGCGTAAAGAATACAATCGGCGCGCATTTTCTTGCCTGATTCGAGATGGATAATGACGCCATCTTCGGTGCCTTCAATTTTCTCGTAAGTTTCGTCGTTGCGGATCACAACACCGCTGTTCCAGAAGTGATAAGACAAGGCGTCTGATACTTCATTATCAAGGAAAGACAGCAGTCGGTCTCGGGTGTTGATTAAGTCCGTTTTTACGCCCAAACCACGGAAGATTGACGCATACTCACAACCGATCACGCCGGCACCATAAATGATGATATGACGAGGGTCATGCTTGAGGCTGAGAATAGAATCACTGTCATAGATGCGTTCATGCATAAAGTCGACGTCAGCTGGCTGGTATGGGCGTGAGCCTGTTGCAATCACAAATCGATCAGCGCTGTACAGCTCCTCTGTGCCGTCTGCTTGAGTGACGGCAATGGTGTACTTGTCCGTAAAGCGTGCAGTACCGAAAATCAAAGAACATTGATTACGATCGTAGAAGCCTTGTCTCAGGCGAGTCTGCTTATCAATTACAGATTTAGCGTGGCCCAAGATATTGGAGAAGGTAGAGTGCAAGCTGGTGTTGTTATGGCAAAACAGCGGGTTATTGTTGAATTCAATGATGCGGCTGACCGCATGACGCAGCGCTTTAGAAGGGATGGTTCCCCAGTGGGTACAACCGCCACCGACGCTGCTCTCTTTTTCCACTATGGCGACATTGAGTCCCGCTTTGGTTAGCCCCATCGCTGCCCCTTCACCGCCAGGGCCACTACCAATAACGATCACGTCAAAGTGGTTACTTTCCGCCATAACTTTTCCTTTGTTATATTGTCTTAACATTGCTTTAGCGAGATTTTAACTGATTTCACGATAGAGCACACGGTCAGCGCACTAGAGAGTGGAAGCGATCACGCAGAATGTTTCATATCTGGTCTTTGCGCGGTGATAGGTCTCTAAACCAGCGTTAAGTGATTGAAAAAGAAATCAGGCTGAGTTTAATTGTCACGCGGTAGTCAAAGGTTACGATTTTGGCTTATGTCCTTAAGGTAATCGTTGTATATTAACTGCTACTAAACCAATAAATAGAAAACAGATGAAATCCATGGGAATCCGTGCACAGCAAAAAGAAAAAACGCGTCGTTCATTAATTGATGCTGCGTTTAGCCAGCTTAGCGCTGACCGAAGCTTTTCGAATCTGAGTTTACGAGAAGTTGCCCGGGAAGCAGGGATTGCTCCAACCTCATTTTATCGCCATTTCAAAGATATGGATGAGCTGGGGTTGACCATGGTTGACGAAGGCGGCTTGCTGCTTCGTCAGTTGATGCGCCAGGCGCGACAGCGAATCGTCAAAGAGGGGAGTGTGATTCGCACTTCTATAGAGACGTTTATGGAGTTCATTGAAAGCAACCCCAATGTGTTTCGACTATTATTGCGAGAACGTTCGGGAACATCGTTTGACTTTCGTACCGCTGTGGCGAGAGAGATTCAGCACTTTGCTGCTGAACTGACTGAGTATTTGATCAGCACAGGAATGACGCGTGATGAGGCCTATACCCAGGCTGAAGCTTCCGTCACCTTAGTGTTTAGCTCAGGCGCAGAAGCACTGGATTTGAATCGACGCGAGCGAGATGAGCTTGCGGAACGATTGATTATGCAATTGCGAATGATAGCCAAAGGGGCTTTATGGTATCGCAAAGAACGTGAACGTAACCGTAACCGATTAAAAGGTGGGATTGATTAATGTCGAATGAAGTAAACCAAGTTAATCGTGGTTCTGAGAAGAAGACGCTCGTACTTGCATTGATTGCTGGTATGTGTGGAGACGCATTGTTGTCATGGCTGACAATGAGCGAAGTTTCTTTCTCTATTTTTCCACTGATTGCGCTTGTACTGTCTGTGCAGGCGCTGTACCAAGAATATCTACGTAACCCTGTCTCTGAAGACATTCCGCTGGTTGGCCTAGCGTGTTTCTTCGTTGGCGCCTTTGGCCACTCTGCTTTTGTCAAAGCGCAGCACCCAGATGCGGGGTCTAACTTCTTTGCCATCATAGTGTCGCTATTGCTATTGCTATGGATTGGTAAGAAACTGGGTTTTATGAACCGCTCCGCTAGCGCTGAGTAGTCTGACTCCAAATATAAAAAACGAGCCAAATGGCTCGTTTTTTTGTGTTCGCTTATCAAGCTATGCTTTGCGTTCCAGTAGCACACCCGCTTCCATATGGTGGGTATAAGGGAACTGATCAAACAAAGCAAAACGCGTGATGTTGTGTGTTTCACTTAAAACGTCAAGATTGTCCTTGAGCGTCTCTGGGTTACAGGAGATGTATAGGATACGTTCATAACCCTGCACCATCTTACACGTATCGATATCCATGCCTGAGCGAGGAGGATCGACAAAAATCGTATTGCAGTTGTAACTCTTCAAATCGACGCCCGCGTCTTTTAAGCGGCGGAATTCACGTTTGCCTTCAATAGCCTGAGTAAACTCTTCCGCGGATAGGCGTAGGATCTGAACATTATCAATGTTATTGGCCGCAATATTGTACTGTGCAGACTCAACGGACGGTTTTGCCAGCTCGGTTGCCAGTACTCGGTTAAAGTTCTGAGCGAGTGCCAGTGAGAAGTTACCGTTACCACAGTAAAGCTCCAGCAAATCGCCTTGGCTTTCGTTGGTACAGTCGATTGCCCACTCCAGCATCTTTTCCGCTACTTTGCCGTTGGGTTGCGTAAAGCTGTTCTCGACTTGTTGGTAAACGTACGGCTGGCCATTGACGTCGAGCTTTTCAATCACGTAGTCGCGATCGAGAACAATCTTCATTTTACGCGCACGACCGATCAGGTTCAGGTTGAATCCTTCATCGTTCAGACGCTGCTTGAGCGCTTTTGCGTTCTTCGTCCACTCATCGTCCAATTGACGGTGGTATAACAGAGACACCAGAATCTCACCGCTCAGTGTCGATAGAAAATCCACTTGGAACAGTTTACGACGCAGAGAGTCGTTGTCTTTCATTGCATCAATCAGCAATGGCATAAGGTCGTTGATCAGACGGCTCGCCGCAGGGAATTGGTCAACTCGGTATTTTTCACGCGTTTCCTGATTGAACATGATGTAGTACAGGTCATCCCCTTCATGCCAAACGCGGAACTCAGCGCGCATACGATAATGTTGCTCTGGGGACTCAAACACTTCCAGTTCTGGAACGTGGTAGGGAGCAAACATCTCATTAAGACGTTCGACCTTGTCCGCCAGTTGTTCTTGGTAGCGTTGTGGATTTACTTCAAGAGTCGCCATGTTTATTACCTTCAAGTGCTGAGTGCGTTTGTTTTAGGAGCGCAGATTTTATTCAATATCTGCGACATGTCCAGCTTTGTCACTCTCCTGTGATCAATATAGTGTGTAAACCCGTTATCAGGTATTAGTGATAAAGCGTCTGGTTATATAAAAGCACAATATTGGCTGGACAAAGGAATGATAGCTGAATAACATTTGCGCCTAGCTGGTGCTATCTAGCAGTATAGATGGCTGAAAAGGGAATCTGGTGTGAATCCAGAACTGACGCGCAGCGGTAAAAGAGAACGAACACTCAACAGACACTGCATAGAGGACTATGTGGGAAGTCGAGTTAGTAGGTGGTGCAAACTGAGCTCTTGAGTCCGAATACCTGCCAGCAGCTGAGCTAATCACTGGAAGCAAGTGCTCCAAGCTCGGTAGGATTTACGCGATTTAGGATTATAAAAATGAACCGTTCTATTCTGGCGATAGCAGTGGCATCGCTACTTCCTCATGCCTCCCTTTCATACGCCCAAGAAGCCTCAGTTGATGAGACTATGGTGGTTTTAGCTCGAAGTGATTTCAATAATTCAATTGAAGATATACCAGCTAATGTAACTATTATCAGTTCAGAAGATATCGCTGCAAGTGGAGCTAAAAGCCTAGATACCTTGTTGCGTGCTCGAGCTGGCATTCAAATCTCTGATACCAACAGTGGCCCTGCATTTGCGATTAGAGGCTTCACTGGAGGTCAAGCTGCCAACAATACTTTGATTTTGGTTGACGGCCGTCGCTTGAATAAACAGGACCTGTCAGCTCCCCAAGTAAGCTCTATATTAATTTCTCAAATTGAGAGGATTGAAGTTTTGTCCGGCAGTGCTGGTGTGTTGTACGGTGACCAAGCTGTAGGTGGTGTAATCAACATCATTACAAAAGGTGCTTCTGAGGACGGTGGTAGTGTGTCAGTGAGTGCGGGTAGTTTTGATTCTTATGCTGGTAGTGTTAATGTCTCAAGAAAACTCGATGAACAGTGGTCGCTTTTCGTTAGTGCTAGCCAAGATAATACCGATAACTATAGAGACCATAACAAGCGTGAAACCGGGTCTTTGTTAGGACGTATCGGCTATGAACTAGATAAGACGGAGTTTTTTGCAGAAGCAAGTTACTATGACAATAATAGAGAATATGCTGGTTCGTTAACCGAAGAGCAATATGAACAAGACCCAACTCAAGTTAATCCATCAAATCAAACCGACTATTCTCATGAGATAACGAAAGCGCTTCGTGCTGGGTATAAGCGAAGCTTAACAGACACTTGGTTATTTGGGACTGATGTTATCTATGACAATACGTCGGGATCAGGCTCTGCGTGGGGGAGTTCAACAACAAGCTCAAGTAAACAATTAGTAGGCTCAGTTAAGGTTGAAAATCAATTTTCCAATCAGTCTGGTCAAGGAAATATTCTGATTGGGTTAGAAGCGGCTGATCGTGACCACTCCTATAAATCTTCCTCTACCAATAGGGCTAACGAACAGGTTACCTACAGTGCTTATGGACAAGTCAGTTATCCTCTAGTACCTAGATTATCTTTAACGACGGGAGCACGTTATAGTTCAGTTGAAGACAAACTTTTCGATGGTGCAGTTTATCCGAATACTGAAAAACTATCAGAAAGCCAAGATGCTTATGAGTTAGGTTTGAATTTCAAAATTAGCGAGACTCAGAGGCTTTACTTACGAGGGGAAACTAACTTTAGATTTGCTAAGATTGATGAGCAAGCATACACATCTCCAGGTGTGTTAGGTTTGAAGCCACAAACTGGTAATTCTATAGAGGCAGGTTGGGGACTCACAGAAGATGAGTACAGTGTAAAGATTGATGTTTACAACTTGCAACTTGAAGATGAAATCGTTTTTGATAGTAGTGCACCAACACCTGTAGGGGGGAGCTTTGCTGGCGCTAATGTCAATGCGGATGAATCTGAGCGAAATGGTATAAATGTTAGCGGTGACTACTATGTCACTGAAAGTGTGCTCCTAGGTATTGAGTACAGTTTCATTAACGCCGAGTTCTCAAGTGGTGACAATAAAGGAAAGGAGCTACCTTGGGTTTCGCCTCACAGTGGTAGGGCGTATGTCACCTACGATGTCAATTATAATTGGCAATTCTACGTTGAAGGTGTTTATACGGGTACGAGATATAAGGATGGTGACACCTCAAACAGTGTAGAAAAGCTATCGGCATATTGGCTAAATAATATCGCTATTAATTACACACAAGATGTTTGGTCAGCTAGCTTACGCTTAGATAATGCATTTGATGAAAAGTATCCTGCTAATGCGAATAACTATGGTGCATATTACCCTGGTGATGGTCGTAAAGTAATGATTACGGGCTCTTATCAATTCTAATATCTTGAAACCGCCTTTAGGCGGTTTTTTCTTATCTATAGGCAGTAACAATGAAAAAGAACGTCATTATCAGTTGGTCGAGCGGAAAGGATTCGACCCTCACTTTAGAAAGGCTAGTCGATAGTGAACACTACAATGTTGTTGGTCTTTACACCACTTACGTAAAAGATGAAGTCCCATTCCAAGCGACTCCTGTTGAAGTGCTCGACATGCAAGCGGTCTTACTTGGATTACCTCTAATAAAAATCGAAATGCCGGAAACATTTCCACCAAATGACATCTATCAGTCGACCATCATTGATGCACTAAAGAGCAGCGATCTCGATATTCAGGCCGTGGCTTTTGGTGATATGTTCTGCAATGGTATCGAAGCCTATCGCCGTAGCTATATTGAACCCGCTGGTTGGGAGTGTGTTTTTCCACTCATTGGACAAAACAGTCAAGACCTTGCGAATGAAATCTTAGAGCGAGGTATTAAAACCTTAGTTGTGACAACGGATGGCCAGGCACTTGACCCTGCGTATTGCGGGCGATGGTATGACCGAGCATTCATTGATTCACTACCGAGTGGTGTAGACCCATGCGGTGAAGATGGGGAGTTTCATACGTTAGTCACTCAAACCCGTAGCTATCAAGGCAAGATAGAGCTGAGTTTAACGACCCTTGAGGTTGGGGAGCGTTTCTCTCATCAACGTTACCAAGCGAAGATATTGCCAAACTGATTTGTGTGAGTATGATTGCCACATCGAAATGTGTGGGTATATCAAGTGTCACTACAATCAAAAGTACTAATTTTTGACTCTGGGGTCGGTGGGCTTTCTGTTTTCCAAGAGATAGAAAAAAAGCTCCCTCAACTTGATTATGTATACCTATTTGATAACGCTGCCTATCCCTACGGTGAGTTGGATCATGAAACTTTAGTTTCTCGCGTGGAAGCATTGGTTTCGCAGTATGTCGCTGATCACCAAGTGGATTTGGTTGTGATTGCATGTAATACCGCAAGCACCATTGTATTACCTTCATTGAGAACTTTGCTCTCCATTCCGGTTGTCGGCGTCGTACCTGCGATTAAACCAGCATCTAATTTAGCGAATAAAGCGGTCGGCCTGATAGCAACACCGGCGACGGTGACACGCCAGTACACGCAGGAATTGATTCGCGACTTCTCGCAAAGCAAACCCGTTGAGCTGTTAGGCTCTACTCGACTGGTTGACATGGCAGAAGAAAAACTTCGTGGTACCCCAGTCTCGAATCAAGAACTAACGGCAGTACTATCTCCCATGATTGGTAAAGTCGATGTTGCCGTATTAGGGTGTACACATTTCCCTCTCATAAAAGAAGAAATACAGTCAGTGCTGAGTGAGCAGGTTGTGCTGGTGGACTCTGGTGAGGCAATTGCGCGCCGAGTACAAGAATTGTTGAACCTTGAGGACAAGAAAGAAGGAAAAGGTCTGAGGGAAATTTTTTCAACGGCTCCCCCTTATGCAGAAGGAGCGTTGAATAGAGCATTACAAAACTTAGGCTTTAGTCCTGTTCAGCTTGAGATTTTGGATCATTAGCGATACGTACCTTTAATGTACGCTGCATATAATCCTTTTCATTTAGTCCTTCTATAGCACCAGCAGCATCCGTTGCTGCCATGACAACAAAACCAAATCCTCGTCTTTTACCTGTGCGTTTATCTTTCATCAGGCGGACGGCAAAGACTTCACCATGCTTAGCAAACAATTCCTTCACATGGGATTCATTTGCTTTGTAAGGAAGGTTGCCGACATAAAGGGTCTTGGTCGCGGGTTCATTAACGGTTGCTGGCTCAGTTGTGGTGTTTGAAAATTTAAAAACAAAAGCAGAAGCAAAAACACCGATAACAAAGCTGAGCGCAGGAGAAATAGCAACCTGCGAAAAGATGATTCCACCTAAAACCGCTAAGGCGAGAATCATTAAGGTCGATTTATTAGAACTCATATTTGAATACAACTTCGTAGTTTAAGAAAAAAGTGCCTAGGTATTAACAAAATAGACACACGGATCTTACGTATATGGTTGTTGTTTTTCCAACCTATTGATGTGACGTGACTCAAATGTTGAAATTTTATTCTATTTCTGGCGTTTTGATTTGTTTTTAACCGAACGAAAAATAAATTCAAAAAAACACTTGTCATCCTTTCTGAGCTCCCTATAATGCCGCCTCACCGACACGGAGTGAGACGAAAGTCACAAACCGAAATCGGAATTGAAAGAGGAAAGAAAGTTAAATAAAACGCTTGACTCTTAAAATGGGAAGCGTAAGATACGCACCCCTAACGACGAGGCGCTAAAGCGCAACGGAAGTTAGAAAAGCTCTTTAACAATATAAACCTATCAATCTGTGTGGGCACTCGTTGATGATAATCCAAATAGTTTCTTCGGAAACAATTTAGGTTTCAATGATACGAAGTGACC
>NZ_VTYQ01000019.1 GCF_013113835.1 Vibrio sp. RE88
CCGTTAAGCACGATGACAGCTATAAATTTGGAGCGACACACGAGGTTCGAACTCGTGACCTCAACCTTGGCAAGGTTGCGCTCTACCAACTGAGCTAGTGTCGCTTTAACAACGTTTCCGTCGTTTAGGGCTGCGAATTATAAGAGCATTTTTTTGTGATGCAAGTCCTTCCTGCAAAAAAAAGGCGTTTTTTTTCTGTTTGATGAAAAAGCACACAGAATAGAAGTTTTATCCACCTAAGTGAGGCTTTTCCATCACTACTCTTAATAGAAAGCCGTGTTTTTTAGATGTTAAAAATTGTTTGGCGGTAATACTTTAGCTCAGCAATTGACTCACGAATATCATCCAACGCCAAGTGACTTCCTTTCTTAGAAAAGCCGTCTAATACTTCCGGTTTCCAACGACGGGTCAGCTCTTTAAGTGTACTGACGTCGATATAGCGGTAATGGAAGTACGTTTCCAGTTCAGGCATGTGTTTGTATAGGAAGCGACGATCTTGACCCACACTGTTACCACATATTGGCGACACACCCTTTGGTAACCACTGCTCCAGGAACTCAATAGTCTGACGAACTGCGTCCTGTTCAGTTACTTTACTGGCACGAACGCGATCCACTAAGCCGCTGCCCGTATGCGTAGTCGTACACCACTCATCCATTTTAGCCAGCTCTTCTTCTGGTTGGTGGATGGCAAGTACCGGTCCTTCAGCTAAAATATTCAACTCACTATCCGTGACGATAGTGGCGATTTCGATGACTTTATGGGTTTCTGGGTCTAAACCTGTCATCTCGAGATCAATCCAAATTAAATTTTGATCGCTAAAGGACATAAATCGTTGCCTATTGGTTTTATGCTAAAAGAGGTACTATACCCAAATTCTGATCCTCAGGGTAGCTATCCTAGGATCCATCAAGATGATTAAAGTTAAGTAGACAATTGTGGCAAAGAAGAAAAAGCTAACCAAAGGTCAAGTCAGACGAGTTAGAAGTAACCAGAAACGTAAACTGGCAAAAGAGGATTCCGTTCAATGGGAAGAATCCATGCTGGGTGCGACTCAAAAAGGTCTGGTGATTACTCGTTTTGGTCAACATGCCGACATTGAAGATGCAGAGAGCGGCGAAATCCACCGTTGCAATTTACGCCGTGGTATCGAGACCTTGGTCTCTGGTGATAAGGTGATCTGGCGTGCTGGTCTGGAATCAATGGAAGGCATAAACGGTGTTGTTGAAGCCGTAGAGCCACGCAGCTCGGTTCTGACCCGCCCTGACTACTATGATGGCCTGAAGCCAGTGGCTGCAAATGTCGATCAAATGATCATCGTATCTTCGGTGCTCCCAGAATTGTCACTCAACATCATCGACCGCTATTTAGTCGCCTCTGAAACACTCAATATTGCCCCTCTTCTGGTGCTAAACAAAATTGACTTACTCGAAGAAGAACAACGTAACCTATATCAGGAATGGCTGAGTGAGTACGAGCGTATCGGTTACAAAGTGCTGCTAGTCAGTAAACAGACTGGAGAAGGCATTGCAGCGCTGGAAGCCGAACTCAAAGATCGTACTAACATTTTTGTGGGTCAGTCTGGCGTCGGTAAATCGAGCTTGGTGAATGCATTGATGCCTGAGTTTAACGTTGAAGAAGGTGAAGTCTCTGAAAACTCTGGTTTAGGTCAGCATACCACTACCGCTTCCCGACTTTATCACATCCCAACGGGCGGCGACCTGATTGACTCTCCTGGGGTACGTGAGTTTGGTTTGTGGCATTTGGAAGCTGAAGAAGTTACCAAAGCGTTCGTCGAGTTCCGCAGCTACCTTGGCAGCTGTAAGTTCCGGGATTGTAAACACAATGATGATCCAGGATGTGTATTACGTGAAGCGGTAGAAAATGGTGAAATCAGTGAAGTTCGCTTTGAAAACTACCATCGCATCCTTGAAAGCATGGCCGAAGTCAAAGCCAACCGTCAGTACTCACGTAACAAAAAAGCCGATCTGTAACGGCTTCTTGCACAAATCATCAGCGCTTGATACTGACTTTACCGACAAATTTAAGTAGTATCTCGCGCCCAAAAGTAAGCAAACATACAGTTAGCATTGGAATTTATGACAATGGATAAGATTAAAGTTGGACTGCAATACTGGATCCCTCAACACGGTTTGACCCGTTTGGTCGGTAAATTGGCATCCGCAAAAGCGGGCGGCCTAACCACTGCCGTCATTCGCTGGTTTATCAAGCAGTACAACGTCAACATGGACGAGGCCAAGCACTCTGATCCTAAGCATTTCAAAACCTTCAATGAGTTTTTTGTCCGTGAGCTGAAAGACGGTGCACGCCCAATTACTGAAGGGGAAAGCATCATTACTCATCCTGCAGACGCCTGTGTCAGCCAGTTTGGTCCTATTCAGGATGGCAAACTCATTCAAGCGAAAGGCCATGATTTTACGGCTCAAGAATTACTGGGCGGCGACGCTGATCTTGCGGCTGAATTTTCCGATGGCGAATTTGCAACGCTTTACCTTTCACCACGTGATTACCATCGAGTGCACATGCCTTGTGACGGTACACTGCGTCAGATGATCTATGTTCCGGGTGACCTGTTCTCGGTAAACCCTTTGACGGCAGAAAATGTACCAAACCTGTTCGCGCGTAACGAACGTGTGGTGTGTATTTTCGATACTGAATTTGGTCCAATGGCTCAAGTGTTAGTCGGCGCGACCATCGTTGGTAGCATAGAACAAATCTGGGCAGGCACCATCACTCCACCGCGTGGCAACACTGTCTACAAATGGGATTACCCAAGCGAAGGCGACAAAGCGGTCATCCTCAAAAAAGGCGAAGAGATGGGTCGATTTAAACTTGGCTCAACGGTGATCAACCTGTTTGCTAAAGATGCAATCAAATTTGATGACTCTATGGCCAACGGCCACACAACCGTCATGGGGACACCTTACGCTCACCTTACCGCTCCAGAGCAAGAGCAAGAGCAAGAGCAAGAGCAAGAGCAAGAGCAAGAATAACCATAACCGCCCCGATTTTTCGGGGCTTTTTTTGACCAGAAACAAACCTTACGCAACATTTCTTCATTGCATTCAAAAACTTCCATCTCAATCTAAGACCTTAATTTGGTTATTCTTTATTCTTAGCCACAGAGTTTCGCTTTGAGGTTAAACCCTTATGCCTAAAATTGATCAAACGATAGTGATCAAATTACTGATTTGCTTTGGCTTACCCGTCGCGGTATTGATGATGCCGATTGATGCCATACCCATAGCAGATCTGACCCTAATACAGCATCGCCTGTTAGCGATATTTCTGCTTGCTGCTCTGTTATGGGTGCTAGAACCTGTGCCTGTCTTTGCCACCTCAATTCTGATCATTGCACTTGAGCTGATCATGATTTCCGACAAAGGTCTGCACTTGTTCCGTACACCGCCAGCGGGGCACGATCTCGGCGAACTCATGCAATACACCGATATCTTCAGTGCGTTTTCCTCACCGATTATCATCCTGTTTATGGGTGGGTTTGCCTTGGCCATCGCCGCATCAAAATATGAGCTGGACAATAACCTCGCACGAGTCTTACTGCGGCCTTTTGGCCACCAGCCTAAATTCATCATGCTTGGATTAATGCTGATCACCGCCGTGTTCTCGATGTTCATGTCCAACACCGCCACCACTGTCATGATGCTGGCGCTACTTGGCCCGATCGTCGCCTCAGCTCCGAAAGGTGACATCGGCATCAAAGCACTCGTTTTATGTATTCCGATTGCCGCCAATACGGGGGGCATCGCAACCCCTATCGGTACGCCGCCCAACGCGATTGCCCTGCAATATCTAACCGGTGAAAACAGCATCGACTTCCTAAGCTGGATGATGATGGGTCTCCCCTTCGTCATTATTCAGCTGACGGTCGCTTGGTTCTTGCTACAAAAACTCTTCCCTTCCTCTCAGAAGACCATGACGCTCAAACTGGACGGACAATTTCAACGCAACTGGCGCGCCATGGTGGTGTACGCCACATTCGCCGCCACCATCTTGTTATGGATGACGACAAAAGTGCACGGGATGAACACCTATGTGGTCTCGATCATTCCACTCGCGGTCTTCACCTTAACGGGCATTATGGGCAAAGCCGAACTGAAACAGATCAACTGGGATGTGTTGTGGCTGGTTGCAGGGGGTATCGCGATCGGCATCGGTTTGGACAAAACCGGACTGGCAGCCGCGCTCGCACACGCGATCGACTACGAAGCCCTTTCTCCTGTTGCTGTGGTAATCACCATGTCGATTGTATGCTGGTTAATGGCCAATTTTATGTCCAACACCGCCACGGCTAACCTTTTGATGCCGATTGCTGCAGCTATTGGCGCTTCAATGGAAAGCCTCTCTGCAATAGGGGGCTTACAAGGGTTGCTGGTCGTCGTCGCCTTCTCAGCCTCACTCGGCATGATTCTACCTGTCTCCACCCCACCGAATTCTCTTGCTTATTCCACAGGACTTATCGAGAGCAAAGACATGGCAAAAACAGGCGTGATCATTGGGGTCATTGGTTTAATCATCGTCTACATTGCTGCCTTGCTGCTTACCTAAGAGACAACATCGGACTTCTTGCTCAATTAATGGGCAAGAGGTCACAATTCGGTAAAAAGTTACCACTTGATGGATATTCTACTCACTGAATATCCATATAGATCAAATCTATACCTAGACAGCTTCTATAATATCAGTCTGATAAACCAATATTCGTAACTATTTCAGCAGTTCCTACGTAAATTTCCGCGCTACCGGGGTGTAGACACTAAATCAAACCATCACACTCTGGTACTCGAAAGGTTGTCTCAGTATTAAGGAAAGGCAATGAGAAACACAATCAAGCTAAAGATTCAGATCGCTATCGCGATCATTATTGCGATTGTCTCCGGTGTCCAAGCTTGGATATCCGTCAGTCAGTTAAAACAAGAAACCACATCCGCACTGAATAGCGAAATGGCGAATGTCAGCCATGCGACCTCTCGCTACATCAGTGACTGGCTCTCCATCCGCAGCGACATGATGCTGGCGAATGAAACCAGCATTCTCAACTTGAATAATGCCGATAGAGAAATGCTGATCACTAAGCGAGCCGGTGGGTTCCTGTCTGTTTATGCTGGCTTTGAGGATGGCTCTATCGCTTATGGCGACAAAACCGAAGACTGGCCAGCCAATTACGACCCTCGTACCCGACCTTGGTATAAAGACGCGATGGCGACCAATGGTTTGATTGTCACCGAACCCTATCAGGACTTTGATGGCAGTATCGTCGTCAGCTTTGCTAAGGCCTTCAGTGGAAACAAAAATGGTGTTCTGGCCGTCGATTTAACCGTCACCAGTATCATCGAGGAAGTCCTTAATGTCAGTTTGGATAACGATGGTTTCTCATTCTTGGTCGATGGCAATAACAACATCGTTGCTTACCAAGATGAAAAACTGAGCCAGCAACCGCTGACCGACCTCAACCCGCTACTGTCGGCGGATAAAGTCCAGCAGCTGGTCAATACCTCTTTCATTTCCACCATCAGCTGGCCTGAACAAGGTGATAAACTGATATTTGTTGCCAATGTCCCCAATACCGATTGGTCGCTCGGCATCGTCGTAGATAAGGATATGGCGTTTGCGTCAGTGACCGAGCAGATTCAATTCACTGCGATTGCTTCAATCTTCCTTTACATTCTGATCGCATCCATCAGCACCTACGTTATCACTCGCTTGCTCAAGCCATTGCAAACGCTCTCAGCAGCCCTCTCACAGCTGTCTCAAGGCGAAGGTGACTTAACTCAGCGGATCGAAATTCGTCGCATGGATGAGATTGGCGAATTGGCTCAGCACGTCAACCAATTCCTGAGTCAGATGCAATCCATGCTCAGCGGCATTATTCATCACAGCCAAGAACTAGCCGTTCAGGCTGAACAGGCCAATCAACTGTCGCAACAATCGTCACAGCAGGTGGAAACACAGCAAAACGACGTCAATCAGATCGCCACCGCTATCCACGAGATGTCCGCCACCGCAGCGGAAGTCGCCAGCCATGCGGAACTGACTGCTAACGCTTCTCAAGGCTCCGCTTCTGCTTGTGAAGATGGTCAGCAAGTCATTGAGAAGAACCGTCAGGCTATTGTGGAACTGGCCGATCAAGTTTCGGCAGCATCTGGCATTATTTCCGAGCTGGAAAGCAATACACAGAGCATCAATCAAATCCTCTCCACCATTCGAGAAATCGCCGAACAGACCAATTTGCTGGCACTCAACGCTGCAATCGAAGCCGCGCGAGCTGGTGAGCAAGGCCGTGGCTTTGCTGTCGTAGCGGACGAAGTCAGAGTATTGAGCCAACGCACACATGGTTCGACCGAAGAAATTCGCAACATGATTGAGACGTTGCAAAACAATACCAAACTGGCAGTCAACAGCATGGAGAGCAGTACCGCCTTAGCAGGCACCAGTGTTGATTACGCTCAGCAAGCGTATGAAAGCCTCAACACCATCACTTCTGCCATTACAGAAATCAATGACATGGCACTACAAATTGCCAGCGCCGCAGAAGAACAACGTGCCGTTAGTGAAGACATTAGCCGCAATACTCAGGGGATTAAGGATGCGTCCGATATTCTCTCAGAGCAGGCTATGCGCAGCAGCGAAAGTGCGACCAACATGTTTAACTCTGCCAATACCGTCCGAACTGAAGTGGAGCGTTTTAAAGTTTAGACTTTGTTTCTAAAACCATTTAATGCATATTGTCAGCCTATTGATTTCTTTGTTCACAGGACGAACAACATATGGGATTCGAATGGCTGGCACTGGCTGCCGCTTTTCTCTGGGCGGTTGCCAGCCTGCTTTCTGTTGGCCCTGCTCAACACCTTGGGACCTTTGCGTACAGCCGCTGGAGAATGGGCTGTACTTCCGTCATTCTCGCCTCAATGGCTGCTCTCACCGGAGGATGGGCAACTGTTGAAACCAGTGCCATCTCAGCCATGGCGCTGTCGGGGCTGATTGGTATTTTTATCGGTGACACCGCACTGTTCGCCTGTTTGAACCGTATGGGCCCGCGCCAAGCTGGCTTGTTGTTTTCCTGTCATGCGGTATTTTCTGCCATTCTCGGCTACTTCCTGTTTAGCGAAACCATGACGGGTATCGAGCTTATCGGCTCTGCTCTGGTGTTCTCCGGCGTGCTGACCGCCATCTTTTTTGGTCGCAAAGGGCAAAGTAATAATCACCTGGAATCCATAAAAGGCAATATCTGGCTGGGGATTGGGCTAGGGTTAATTGCCGCGCTGTGCCAAGCACTCGGCGGCATCATTGCAAAACCAGTGATGCAGACGGCCATAGATCCTGTCGCGGCTTCCGCTATGCGGATGATGACGGCCTTTGCAGCTCATTGTGTCTTTTTCCTCAGTGGCGCGAAGCTCGCGAAAGCAACACTACCAATGAATTTGCGCCTGTTTGCCATCACGGCGGTTAACGGCTTCCTCGCGATGGCCGTGGGTATGACACTTATCCTGTACGCACTGCAAGAAGGTAATGTAGGCATGGTTGCCCTGCTTTCTTCTACTACCCCTATCATGCTGCTGCCGATACTTTGGATTTACACCAAGAAGCGCCCGAATCGATTCGCCTGGTTTGGCGCTATTCTGGCCGTCGTTGGCACGGGGTTATTAGTCAGCTAGCGGCTATTAGAGCAATAGTTATAACCCTCTTTATATTTGCTCATAATGAGTGAAAATAACATCAACAAGATAGGAAAACAGACCAGAATCGAGTGCCACGCTAGGAGTAAGGTGAAAGATAACAACGATATTTCACTAACAATATTTGATCTTATCCTACAGTTTTGGTTAAAAAGTGTAGTAAAATTACGCTAATTTTGTTTTCTAAGTTACTTTGAATTTGACGAGGACATCACTATGTCAGCTAAGAAGCCTTTGGCTCTAGTCATTCTTGACGGTTACGGTCACCGTGAAGATACTGCAAGCAACGCAATCGCGAACGCAAAAACGCCAGTTATCGACGGTCTGCTTGCCAATAACCCAAACACACTGATCTCAGCTTCTGGCCTAGACGTTGGTCTTCCTGACGGTCAGATGGGTAACTCTGAAGTCGGTCATACCAACATCGGCGCTGGCCGAGTGGTCTATCAAGACCTGACTCGTATCACTAAATCTATCGCCGATGGTGAATTCGCAGACACGCCTGCATTAGTAGAAGCCATTGACTCGGCAGTAAAAGCTGGCAAAGCGGTTCACCTAATGGGTCTGATGTCTCCAGGTGGCGTTCACTCTCACGAAGATCACATCTACGCAGCCGTTGAAATGGCAGCAGCTCGCGGCGCTGAGAAAATCTACCTACACTGTTTCCTAGACGGCCGTGACACACCACCACGTAGTGCTGAAAACTCACTACAACGTTTCCAGGATTTATTTGCGAAACTAGGTAAAGGTCGCGTTGCTTCTCTCGTTGGTCGTTACTACGCAATGGACCGCGACAACAACTGGGATCGCGTCCAAGTTGCTTACGATCTACTCACTCAAGCAAAAGCGGAATTCACAGCGGAAACGGCAGTTGCAGGTCTAGAAGCCGCTTACGCTCGTGAAGAAAACGACGAGTTCGTTAAAGCAACAGCAATCAAGGCCGAAGGCCAAGAAGATGCCATCATGCAAGATGGCGATGCGGTTATCTTCATGAACTACCGTGCTGACCGTGCACGTCAAATCACTCGTGCATTCGTGCCTGCATTTGACGGCTTTGAGCGCGCTGTATTCCCAGCAATCAACTTCGTGATGCTGACTCAGTACGCAGCTGATATCCCGCTAGCGATTGCCTTCCCACCAGCGTCTCTAGAAAACACATACGGTGAATGGCTATCTAAGCAAGGCCAAACTCAGCTACGTATCTCTGAAACAGAGAAATACGCACACGTGACGTTCTTCTTCAACGGTGGCGTAGAGAACGAATTCGAAGGCGAAGAGCGTCAGCTTGTTGCTTCTCCAAAAGTCGCAACTTACGACATGCAACCAGAGATGAGCTCTCCAGAGCTAACTGAAAAAATGGTAGCGGCGATCAAGTCTGGCAAATTCGACACCATCATCTGCAACTACCCGAACGCGGATATGGTTGGCCACACTGGTGTTTACGAAGCAGCTGAAAAAGCGATCGAAGCACTGGACGAGAGCGTGGGTAAAGTGGTTGAAGCCATCAAAGAAGTGGGCGGTCAGCTACTGATCACCGCAGACCACGGTAACGCAGAAATGATGATCGACCCAGAAACGGGCGGCATCCACACTGCTCACACTAACCTACCAGTGCCGCTAATCTACGTCGGTGACAAAGCGGTTGAGTTTAAAGAAGGCGGTAAACTGTCTGACCTTGCACCAACCATGCTTTCTCTAGCCGGTTTAGAAATCCCTGCAGAAATGTCTGGTGAAGTGCTAGTTAAGTAAGTCGCCAATCTTCAAATCTCGAAAGCCCGGGTTCACGCTCGGGCTTTTTTATTTCTCCACCAACAAGTTTTGACATTACTCTTTCTTCAAAGGAATGTGTTTGGGTATACTGACTTTCTCTCAAAGACTTAGGACAGACTTTTCACATGGCAACACGACGACAAGGACGACTAACAGCTTTTCCAAAGCTCTCTGCATTCGTATTGATTGTTGCCTCGACACTGGCTTTCCCTAGTTGGTCTTCATCGCCTTCAGAATTAAAAGGCGTCAGCAGCGAAATCTCACGTCAAAGACAAGCATTAACATCGCAACAGAAAAAACTCGATTCCCTACAACAGTCTCTCAAAAAGCAGGAACTGGGTATCGTACGTCTTGAGAAAGAAATCAAAGAAGCCAAATCGTCATTGAGTAAAACCAACGCCAGTATTGCTTCGTTAGAGAAAAAGATTGCTTCACTAAGAGCACAAAGACAGCAGCAAAGCGAAAAACTCGCTGAGCTGTTACAAACCTATTATGTTACCCAGCGTGCCAAGTCTTCTGCCAGCATTCTTAACCAAGGCGTCGAAGAGGACAGAATCAGCCAATATTTCCAACACTTAGCCAAACAACGAGCGCTCACGATTGAAGAGTTGGAAACGACCGTCAATCAGCTCGCGGAAAGTGAAACTCAACTCAAGCTAGAAAAGCAGCAAATTACTAAGCTGATCGCACAGCAGAATCAAAAGCGCCAACAACTGACGAAAGAGCAGTCCAAGCGAAAAGGCACCGTTAGTAACATCAAAAAGAACATCACCAGTGATAAGGTCTACCTGTCAGAGCTGCAGCGCAATGAAACACGCTTAAAAGCTGAAATTGCCAAAGCGGCTAAAGCCGCGAAAGCAGCCAAACTCAATGCGGTTCCTATGGACGGTTTAGCAAAGCGTAAAGGTCGACTTCCGTGGCCGCTTAAAGGCAAGATTCTCCACAACTACGGCTCGCGCCAAACGGGTCAGATAAACTGGAAAGGAATGGTGATTGACGCCAATTACGGTCAGTCAGTGAAAGCCGTCTACTCTGGTACTGTCGTATTTTCAGACTACCTCAGAGGATATGGTCTGGTGATTCTACTCGACCACGGCAAAGGCGACATGACCTTGTATGGCTTTAACCAAAGCTTACTGAAAAAAGAAGGGGACAAAGTGTCCGCTGGCGAAACCATCGCATTGGCCGGTGACACAGGTGGTCAGCCACAAGCGTCACTTTACTTTGAAATCCGCCGCAACAGTAAAACTCAAAACCCTAAGGGTTGGCTGACAAGATAACCGCCATTTGCTCTCGCAAGACTAGGCGTAGTAGGCCTCAACTGCTTGAATAAACGCGTCAATCTGCTCTTTAGCTAAAGCGTTGATTCCCGCCGCCGCTGCACGACCACCACCCGTCGCAAACTGAGCACATACATCTCCCGCTCCTTGCTTATTATTCAGCGGTGCACGTAAGGAAACGGTATAGCTCCCATCCGCATTCTCGGAAAGTACAGCATGCGCACGATCTGGGGTTTGATTCGCCAGCCAGTTGCCGTAAACGCCACTGATACGTCGTGAAGAAGCATGGTTAGGCAGCTCAAACACACCCAACACATCACTTTGATAAGAAGCTTGAACTGCGAGCGCCTTATCCATATCACTTTGATACACTGATTTGAGAGTGTGATAAGGAGAGCGTTGATCAGCAATAACAGCAAAAGGATCATCATAAGCCAAAAGCTGCTTAAACAGCTGAGCAGGGTCAAAATGCAGATCCGCCAGCTCTGCCCCATAGCCATTGTAATTAACTAATGTCCCCAGCTCTCTCAGCTGCTCTTTCTGTTCATCGGTGAGGCCAGCTCTGCCAGCCAACTCATCCGCTTTCACAATCAAGTTATCACCGTATGCAGCGGTAATCGCCCATAAGTGAAAACGACCTTGCAGCAACTCATCCACAATCAAGGCGGTACAGGTATTGGCCTCTAAGTTAATGTGAGCATCGAGGTTGGTGGACTGTGGAATATCGCCGGACTTGTGATGGTCGGCATAGAATACCTGAGCACCTGCAGCAAGAATCGTTTCTAAGCTCGCCTTGTTTTTCTCCATCGAGATATCCAGTACAGTGACAGAATCACTCGCCTGGCAATTAAGGGAATCGAGCAGTTTGATATCTCGTTTAACTCCGGTGATCAGAGTAGACGTTTTGGGCTCAGCCAGACGCAGCTGAAGAAGCGCGATAATGCCATCCGCATCACCATTGAACACATCGTAGTGCATAAACAAAAACCCCTTAAAATATCTTTAGATACTTTAAGGGGTTAGCCTTATTTCAACAATCGCATTTGGTTATGGTTAAGCATGAATTGCTTTAACGCCATCTTCCAGCAACTGCAATTGTTCAAGACCTTGTATGGTGGCTTTAGGCTTCACCACCGCGATCATTTGCAGCATTCCTTGATGAATCACCTGCTCCGTGATCTGAGTTTTCGGCGACATGGCCGCGCGGTAACCCAGCCAGCTGGAAGCAATCAGATGCAAAGTGGTTACCAGAGATTTCATCTCATGCTCTTCCACTTTCAACAGTTCCAGCTCAACAAAGGCACGCATGATATTGATCAGATTGGTTTGCAGCTTTTCCTGTACCTGAATGTAATCATCATGCAATTGATCATCACGCTGGAGAATTTCTGGCAAGTTGGCGTAGAAAAATCGGTACTTCCACATCAGATTGAAGATAGAGTCTAGATAATGCTTGAGCAGCACTAGGCTTTCTTGTTGACCATGAATTGGCGAAAATCGCTCTAGCAGCTCATTGGAATAAAGCGCAAAAATTTCACGAACGATTTCTTGTTTGTTGCGGAAGTGGTAGTAAAGGTTGCCCGGACTAATGTCTATGTGTGCTGCGATGTGGTTAGTGGTGATATTACGCTCACCGTGTTCATTAAAGAGATCCAATGCGGCAAGCACTATTTTGTCGCGTGTCTTCATTCGTTTTCCGTACCCTCTTCCATTAATATTATCAGTATAACTGAGTATATTAACCAATAACAAAAAAGCGCCTGATTAGACCAGGCGCTTTCATCGGTTTCTTAGTTATTTGTGGTACGGCTTGGATAACTCATGAACCGCTTCAACAAACACACCAGCATTTTCAGGCGGTACATCGAGGTGAATACCATGGCCAAGGTTAAATACGTGGCCTGTACCTGCGTCACCAAAGCCTTCTAGGATGGTCGCTACCTCTTCACGGATACGTTCTGGTGAAGCGTAAAGCATCGATGGATCCATATTGCCTTGCAGCGCCACTTTATCACCTACACGCTTAACCGCATCCTGGATGTTGATCGTCCAGTCCAAACCTACCGCATCACAGCCAGTCGCAGCAATTTGCTCTAACCACATGCCACCGTTCTTAGTGAACAGAGTAACAGGAACACGGCGGCCATCGTTCTCACGAATCAAGCCATCAACGATTTTATGCATGTACTGCAGCGAGAACAGGTTGTAATCACGTGGAGTTAAGACACCGCCCCAAGTATCAAAGACCATCACAGACTGAGCACCCGCTTTGATTTGAGCGTTTAGGTACTCAATAACGCTGTCTGCGAGTTTATCCAGTAGCAAATGCAGCGTCTGTGGTTCTGCGTACATCATCTTCTTGATCTTAGTGAAGGCTTTTGAGCTACCACCTTCAACCATGTAAGTTGCCAGAGTCCATGGGCTACCAGAGAAACCAATCAGAGGTACATCACCGTTCAAATCTTTACGGATCTGACGCACTGCATTCATTACGTACTTCAGTTCACCTTCTGGATCAGGAATGCCAATTTTCTCAACATCCGCTTTGCAGGTAATAGGTTTGTCAAATACCGGGCCTTCACCCGCAGCAAAGCGGAGTTCTAACCCCATTGCATCCGGGATGGTTAGGATGTCAGAGAACAAAATGGCAGCATCAAGCGGAAAACGGCGCAGTGGCTGCAGCGTGACTTCTGACGCCAGCTCTGCATTCTTACACAAAGACATGAAATCGCCCGCTTCAGCACGGGTCGCTTTATATTCAGGTAGGTATCGTCCTGCCTGACGCATCATCCATACTGGCGTGTAATCCACAGGCTGCTTTAAAAGCGCACGCAGATAACGATCATTTTTTAATTCAGTCATTCCGTCTTTCCAACTATTCGGCTTCTATTTAGGGGCGCTATTCTAACACTGTTTTCCATGCAAAAGCTGTGTGCTTTGCAACCTAGATCAAGTTATTAACTTTTAAATCAGTGCTTAATTTGCACCCAATCATCAAGAGTGTTAAAAATTTGTTTGCTAGCGAAAACAACAATTATAACCTGAGTACTCGCTACTCAGCATCTCATAACGACATCTTACTTACCCCCTCCCTATCGGAGGGTTTTTTTTGTCTATAAATCAGAGAATTAACCCATCTCATGCAGAGTTTGTTGAATCAAGGATCGTGCGATGGTTCCTTCTGGGGCCACCGGCGGTAAGTCGTGCGCGCTAAACCACTGCGCGTCACTCAACTCACTGTAATCCGGCTTCAACTCTCCACCTTGATAGTCCGCTAGAAATCCCATCATCAGGCTGGACGGGAACGCCCAAGGCTGGCTGCCAAAATAACGGATGTTTGTCACATCGATACCGGTTTCTTCTTTCACCTCTCGAGCCACACACTGCTCAAGCGTTTCCCCAACTTCAACAAAGCCTGCAATCACGGTGTACATACCATTGCGATGTCTTGGGTGCTGCGCCAGAAGAATTTGGTCGCCGTTGCGCACGGCAACAATGATGCATGGAAAAATACGCGGATAATGTAGCGTTCGACAGTCACCACACTGCATGGCGATTTGGTTGTGATTGAGGTGGTTTCGACCGCCACATATCGGACAAAAGCGCAGTGTTTGTGTCATATGACCATACTGCACGGCTTTGCTGATCAGCAGAAACAATGGCTCGGGTAGGTCTAAACAATCTCTCAACGACGTCAGTGGTAATTCTTGCTCTAGATCCTGAGCATTGAGCCACATGACTGGCAAGCCCTTGTAATTTCCAATCTTTATCGCATTTTCTTCAGGTAAATTAAACGCCTGTGCCGCACCACAAGGTAATGCATGGTCCACCAGCCAAGCCTCACTGCCTGATACAACACACCAATAAGCATTGCTCGTACGGTTTGTGTCACTGTTCTTTAACATTACCCTTCCTCTTCGCTTGCAGTTCATTCATTTTACTGGCAATCTAATTTCATACCAGAGTTTGTAGTGGAACAATTTTCTGGCTATAAATTCTAGTAAGGACAAGAGGTTGTATCTCTAGAATGGCTTTGCAAAGCAAAGCGTAATGATCACCGGAACTGTGATCCGATCATGAGGGCATGGTCATGCTGAATAAATTCAAACAAACACAAGAACAGTGGGGTGGCTCAAGTGAAGTCATCGATCATTGGTTAGAAACTCGCCAGTCACTTATTGTCGAATATTGCCAGTTAGGCTCTCTTCAGCCTGCGAATGGGCACGCTAACGTTGTTGAACTCCCTTCCCCGAAACAAATCAGCTCTTTTTGCAATCACGTCGTTGATTATATTTCCGAAGGCCATTTCAAAATTTACGATATGGTGATGGAAAAGTGGCAGGCTACAGGCTTTAAAACCAATAATGAGATTGACACCACCTACGCAAAAATCGTGTTAACCACCGAGCCTTTACTTGAGTTTAATGACAAGTACGTCAGCGTTAGTGCAGACGATGAGCTTCCTGATTTCGAAGTAGATATGTCAAAAGTTGGTGAACTACTCGAAGTGCGATTTGAGGTTGAAGATAATCTGATTCAGCTGATTGCCGATAGTCTAGCGATACCACCAGGCGCTTAAAAAAAGAGATTAGTGAGGGTTGGCGTAAAGTCAGCCCTTTTTGCTTAGTAACGTTTCGTTGTGGATGCGGGATAAGGGCACTCTCGCAGGCCAAAGCCCGTTCCAGCTTCCCATAGGACGCAGTTCGTTCCCTCCTCTCTCCAAAAACAAAAAAGGCACCCTAAGGTGCCTTTTATCATTTCTTAACTAACGATTACTCGTCAGCAGAGAAACCTGCGTTTAGCAATGCTGCAAGATTGTCAGTTGCTTGCTCTGCTGAAGGACCTTCTTGTTCTTCAGTGCGCTTAGCTTGACGATCTTGGTGGTAAGCGAAACCTGTACCTGCTGGAATTAGACGACCAACAATTACGTTTTCTTTCAGACCACGTAGCTCATCACGTTTACCAGAAACAGCTGCTTCTGTTAGTACGCGAGTTGTCTCCTGGAACGATGCCGCAGAGATGAACGATTCAGTCGCTAGAGATGCCTTAGTAATACCAAGTAGCTCACGCTCGAAACGAACAAGCTCTTTGCCTTCAGCTTCTAGCTGACGGTTAGCAATCTTAACGTTCGCGTATTCAACCTGTTCACCAACTAGGAACTCTGTAGAGTCACCAGCGTGAGTGATTGTACACTTACGTAGCATCTGACGAACGATAGTTTCAATGTGCTTATCGTTAATCTTAACGCCTTGTAGACGGTATACTTCTTGAACTTCGTTCGCGATGTACTGAGTCACAGCGTGGATGCCACGTAGACGTAGAATGTCATGTGGAGACTCTGGACCATCTGCGATCACGTCACCACGTTCAACTTTCTCGCCTTCGAATACGTTAAGCTGACGATGCTTAGGAATCATCTCTTCGTAAGCGTCACCGCCGTCACGAGTGATTACTAGACGACGTTTACCTTTCGTTTCTTTACCGAAGCTCACAGTACCTGTGTGCTCAGCAAGAATCGCAGGCTCTTTCGGCTTACGAGCTTCGAATAGGTCAGCTACGCGTGGTAGACCACCGGTGATATCTTTGTTACCGCCAGATTTCTGAGGGATACGAGATAGCGTATCACCCACACCTACTTCCGCGCCGTCTTCGATGTTAACAATCGCTTTACCAGGTAGGAAGTAGTGAGCTGGCATTTCAGTACCAGGGATCATTACGTCGTTACCCGCTGCATCAACAAGTTTGATAGCTGGACGCATATCTTTACCTGCTGCTGGACGAGCGGCTGCTTCAGTTACTTCGCTTGAAGATAGACCTGTTAGGTCATCTGTTTGGCGAGAAACTGTTACACCATCGATCATGTCTACAAACTGGATGCGACCTGCCACTTCAGTGATGATTGGCATAGTGTGCGCTTCCCAGTTCGCTACTGTTTCGCCAGCTTCAACCGCATCGTTGTCGCCTTTGCTTAGTAGGGAACCGTAAGGTAGTTTGTGTTTCTCTTTTGTACGACCAAATTCGTCGATGATAGTCAGCTCAGAAGCACGAGACGTGATAACAAGCTTCTTATCTTTGTTCATTACGAACTTAGCGTTGTGTAGCTTAACCGTACCAGTTGTCTTCGCTTGGATGCTGTTCTCTGCTGCTGCAGTAGATGCCGCACCACCGATGTGGAACGTACGCATTGTAAGCTGTGTACCCGGCTCACCGATAGACTGAGCAGCGATAACGCCGACTGCTTCACCTTGGTTCACTAGGTGACCACGTGCTAGGTCACGACCGTAACACTGTGCACAACAACCGAAGTCTGCATCACAGGTAACTACAGAGCGCACTTTCATGCTATCTACTGAGTTATCTTCCATGATCTGGCACCACTTCTCATCAATCAGAGTATTACGTGGGATCAGTACTTCGTCAGTACCTGGTTTCAGAACGTCTTCTGCAACAACACGACCTAGAGCAAGCTCAGAAAGTGCAACTTTAACGTCACCACCTTCGATATGCGGCATCATGTCGATACCTTCGTGCGTGCCACAGTCATGCTCGTGTACAACAACGTCTTGAGCAACGTCTACTAGACGACGAGTTAGGTAACCCGAGTTCGCTGTTTTCAGTGCCGTATCCGCAAGACCCTTACGAGCACCGTGCGTTGAGATAAAGTACTGAAGTACGTTTAGACCTTCTTTAAAGTTCGCAGTGATCGGCGTTTCGATGATTGAACCATCTGGACGCGCCATCAGACCACGCATACCTGCAAGCTGACGAATCTGAGCTGCAGAACCACGTGCGCCCGAGTCAGCCATCATGTAGATGCTGTTGAACGATTCTTGTTGCTCGTCTTCACCTTCACGGTTCACTACTGTTTCAGATGAAAGGTTTTCCATCATCAACTTCGCTACGCGATCGTTGGTTGAAGCCCAAATATCGATCACTTTGTTGTAGCGCTCACCCGCAGTTACAAGACCAGATTGGTACTGTTCTTGGATTTCGCGAACTTCTGCTTCCGCTTCTTCGATCTCAGTGTATTTCGCGTCTGGCACAACCATGTCGTCGATACCAACCGATACACCAGAAAGTGCTGCGTAAGCAAAACCTGTGTACATGATTTGGTCAGCGAAGATAACTGTGTCTTTCAGACCTAGCTTACGGTACGCCTCGTTAAGTAGGTGAGAAATTTGCTTCTTACCTAGCTTCTGGTTAACGATGCTGTACGGAAGACCAGATGGCACGATTTGCCATAGCATTGCACGACCGATAGTTGTATCAACTAGCTTAGTCTCTGTTGTGCTGTTGCCATCTTCATCTTTCACTGTCTCAGTGATACGAACTTTAACGCGAGCGTGTAGCTCTGCAGACTTAGTACGGTATGCTTTCTCAGCTTCAGCTGGGCTAGCAAGGTACATACCTTCGCCTTTCACGTTAATCTTGTCACGAGTCATGTAGTAAAGACCCAATACAACGTCCTGAGAAGGTACGATGATCGGATCACCTGACGCTGGCGACAGAATGTTGTTTGTCGACATCATCAGAGTACGAGCTTCAAGCTGTGCTTCTAGAGTTAGAGGCACGTGAACCGCCATTTGGTCACCATCGAAGTCCGCGTTGTACGCCGCACACACAAGTGGGTGTAGCTGAATCGCTTTACCTTCGATCAGTACTGGTTCGAACGCTTGGATACCTAGACGGTGAAGTGTAGGTGCACGGTTTAATAGTACTGGGTGTTCGCGGATAACTTCGTCTAGGATATCCCAAACAACTGCTTCTTCGCGCTCTACCATCTTCTTAGCAGCTTTGATTGTCGTCGCTAGGCCACGAGTCTCAAGCTTGCTGTAGATGAATGGTTTGAATAGCTCAAGTGCCATCTTCTTAGGAAGACCACACTGATGCAGACGAAGGTATGGACCTACTGTGATTACAGAACGGCCAGAGTAGTCTACACGCTTACCTAGAAGGTTCTGACGGAAACGACCTTGTTTACCCTTGATCATATCAGCAAGAGATTTCAGAGGACGCTTGTTAGAACCTGTGATCGCACGACCGCGACGACCGTTATCTAGAAGGGCATCAACAGACTCTTGCAGCATACGCTTTTCGTTACGTACGATGATGTCCGGAGCAGCAAGCTCTAGTAGACGCTTCAAACGGTTGTTACGGTTGATTACGCGACGGTATAGGTCGTTCAGATCAGAAGTCGCGAAGCGACCGCCATCTAGTGGTACTAGAGGACGTAGATCTGGCGGAAGTACCGGAAGCACAGTTAGGATCATCCATTCTGGGTTATTACCAGATTGAACGAACGCTTCAACTAGCTTCAGACGCTTAGTGATCTTCTTACGCTTAGTCTCTGAGTTAGTAGACTGAAGCTCTTCACGCATTTCTTCGATTTCAGCAGGCAGATCCATAGACGCAAGTAGGTCTTTGATCGCTTCCGCGCCCATCTTAGCCGTGAATTCATCACCCCACTCTTCTAGACGATCCAGATACTCTTCTTCAGTCAGCATCTGAGATTTTTCTAGATCCGTCATACCAGGTTCAGTTACTACGTACATTTCGAAGTAAAGAACACGTTCGATATCACGTAGAGGGATATCCATTAGTAGACCGATACGAGACGGCAGTGATTTTAGGAACCAGATGTGAGCAACTGGTGAAGCAAGCTCGATGTGGCCCATACGGTCACGACGAACTTTAGTTTGTGTAACTTCAACGCCACACTTCTCACAGATAACACCACGGTGTTTCAGACGCTTATATTTGCCACAAAGACATTCGTAGTCTTTTACTGGACCAAAGATACGCGCACAGAACAGACCATCACGCTCAGGTTTGAACGTACGATAGTTGATCGTTTCAGGTTTTTTAACTTCACCGAAAGACCATGAACGGATCATGTCTGGTGAAGATAGACCGATTTTGATTGCATCAAACTCTTCGGTCTTATGCTGTGCTTTTAGAAAGTTTAATAAGTCTTTCACAATCAGCTCCTGTAAGGAGTTAAAAGGAGCTCACCCGCAAAAGTGAGCACCTTCAACCAAATAACCCCGTGGGGATTACTCTTCGTCTTCTAGCTCGATGTTGATACCTAGCGAGCGAATCTCTTTCAACAGTACGTTGAACGATTCTGGCATGCCAGGTTCCATGCTGTGGTTACCGTCTACGATGTTCTTATACATCTTAGTACGGCCGTTAACGTCATCCGACTTAACGGTTAGCATTTCTTGTAGGGTGTAAGCTGCACCGTATGCTTCCAGTGCCCATACTTCCATCTCACCGAAACGCTGACCACCGAACTGAGCTTTACCACCAAGTGGTTGCTGAGTTACTAGGCTGTACGAGCCAGTAGAACGAGCGTGCATCTTGTCATCAACAAGGTGGTTCAGTTTCAGCATGTACATGTAACCAACAGTTACAGGACGCTCAAACGCATCACCTGTGCGACCATCAAATAGCGTTAGCTGACCAGATTCTGGTAGGTCACCTAGTTTCAATAGCTCTTTGATTGATTGCTCAGAAGCACCGTCAAATACTGGAGTCGCGATCGGTAGACCACCACGTAGGTTCTTGATCAGCGTACGAACTTCGTCATCAGATAGAGACGCAACGTCTACTTTCTGACGAGTATCGCCAAGGTCGTAAACTTTCTGTAGGAAGTCACGGAACTTAGCCAGCTCTTGCTGCTCTTTCACCATCTGGTTGATCTTGTCACCGATGCCTTTCGCTGCCAGACCTAAGTGTACTTCTAGGATCTGACCGATGTTCATACGCGAAGGTACACCCAGTGGGTTCAGTACGATATCAACCGGCTGACCTTTCTCATCGTAAGGCATGTCTTCAACAGGGTTGATCTTAGAGATTACACCCTTGTTACCGTGACGACCCGCCATCTTATCACCAGGCTGGATACGACGTTTAACCGCTAGATAAACCTTAACGATCTTCAGTACGCCAGGTGCTAGATCATCACCTTGTGTGATCTTACGACGCTTAGTTTCAAACTTCTTATCGAAGTCAGCACGTAGCTCGTCGTACTGCTCTGCTAGCTGTTCAAGCTGAGTCTGTTGAGCATCATCTTCAAGCGTTAGCTCTAGCCACTTCTTACGATCAATAGCGTCTAGTTTCGCTTCAGTGTAACCACCGTCAAGAAGTACAGCTTTAACACGGTTTAGAAGGCCGCCCTCAAGAATCTGGAATTCTTCAGTAAGGTCTTTCTTCGCTTCTTTAAGCTGCATCTGTTCAATTTCAAGTGCACGTTTGTCTTTTTCAACACCGTCACGAGTAAATACTTGAACGTCGATGATCGTACCTGATACAGAGTTTGGTACGCGTAGAGACGTATCTTTAACGTCTGACGCTTTCTCACCGAAGATAGCACGTAGTAGCTTCTCTTCAGGAGTTAGCTGAGTTTCACCTTTAGGCGTTACTTTACCTACAAGGATGTCACCACCTTTCACTTCCGCACCGATGTAAACGATACCTGACTCGTCTAGTTTAGACAGAGCAGACTCACCTACGTTTGGAATGTCAGCTGTGATTTCTTCAGCACCAAGTTTAGTATCACGTGCCACACAAGATAGCTCTTGAATGTGGATCGTAGTGAAACGGTCTTCTTGAACTACGCGCTCAGATACTAAGATCGAGTCTTCGAAGTTGTAGCCGTTCCAAGGCATGAATGCGATACGCATGTTCTGACCAAGTGCTAGCTCACCAAGGTCTGTTGAAGGACCATCAGCAAGAACGTCACCACGTGCAACTGGTTCACCCGGCATCACACATGGACGCTGGTTGATACACGTATTTTGGTTAGAACGAGTGTATTTAGTTAGGTTGTAGATATCGATACCCGCTTCACCAGGGATCAGCTCGTCTTCGTTTACTTTAACAACGATACGAGAAGCATCTACAGACTGGATTACACCACCACGTTTCGCTACTGCTGTAACACCAGAGTCAACTGCGATGTTACGCTCGATACCAGTACCAACTAGAGGCTTATCAGCCTTAAGTGTTGGAACGGCCTGACGTTGCATGTTCGCACCCATCAATGCACGGTTCGCATCATCGTGTTCTAGGAACGGGATAAGCGATGCAGCGATAGATACAACCTGGTTAGTTGCAACGTCCATGTAGTCAACATGTTCGCGTGGGTGTAGGCCAGATTCACCTTTCTGACGAGCTGTGATTAGCTCTTCAGCAAATGTACCTTGCTCAGAAAGTACCGTGTTCGCCTGAGCGATAACGTACTGACCTTCCTGAATAGCAGATAGGTAATCGACTTCGTCTGTTACTACGCCATCTACTACGCGACGGTATGGTGTCTCAAGGAAACCGTACTCATTACAACGCGCAAACGCAGATAGAGAGTTGATCAGACCGATGTTTGGACCTTCCGGCGTTTCGATCGGACATAGACGACCGTAGTGAGTTACGTGTACGTCACGTACTTCGAAGCCAGCACGTTCACGAGTAAGACCACCAGGACCCAATGCAGAGATACGACGCTTGTGCGTCACTTCTGATAGCGGGTTGTTTTGGTCCATAAACTGTGAAAGCTGTGAAGAGCCAAAGAATTCTTTAACCGCAGCAGAGATAGGCTTAGCGTTGATTAGATCTTGAGGCATGATTGCATCAAGGTCACCAAGGCTTAGACGCTCTTTAACAGCACGTTCAACACGTACTAGACCAACGCGGAATTGGTTTTCAGCCATTTCACCAACAGAACGGATACGACGGTTACCTAGGTGGTCGATATCGTCCACTTCACCGATGCCGTTACGGATAGCGATAAGCTTCTTCATCACTTCAACGATATCAGTTTCGTCAAGTGTACCTTGCTCTTGAGCATCTTCACGTTCGATAGAGCTGTTGAACTTCATACGACCAACAGTCGATAGATCGTAACGCTCTTCTGAGAAGAATAGGCTTTCGAATAGGGCTTCAGCAGCTTCTTTCGTTGGTGGCTCACCAGGGCGCATCATGCGGTAGATTTCTACCAGAGCAGAAATACGATCAACAGTGCTGTCGATACGTAGTGTGTCTGACATGAATGGACCGTGATCTAGGTCGTTCGTAAATAGAACTTCTAGAGCTTTATGGCCTGCCTGAGATAGGTTCGCTAGTGCTTCAAGACTGATTTCTTGGTTAGCCGCAACGATGATCTCGCCAGTCGCTTCGTTGATGTAGTCTTTCGAAGACACTTTGCCTACGATGTACTCTACTGGTACTTCGATATGCTCAACGCCATCTTTTTCAAGCTGACGGATGTGGCGTGCCGTTACACGACGACCTGTTTCAACGTAAGTCTTGCCGTTTGCTTCGATATCGAATGACGCAGTTTCACCACGTAGACGATCAGGAACCAACTCCATAAGTAGAGTTTGATCTTTAACCTCGAAGTTCACCTTCTCAAAGAAGATGTCCAGGATCTCTTCTGTCGTCTTACCTAGTGCGCGAAGAATGATAGATGCTGGTAGCTTACGACGGCGGTCGATACGTACGTATAGGTTGTCCTTAGGATCAAACTCGAAATCAAGCCATGAACCACGGTAAGGAATGATACGTGCGTTATATAGAACTTTACCTGAAGAGTGGGTCTTACCTTTATCGCTGTCGAAGAATACACCTGGGCTTCTGTGCAGCTGGGATACGATAACCCTCTCGGTACCATTGATAACGAAGGTACCATTGTCTGTCATAAGCGGAATTTCGCCCATGTAGACTTCTTGTTCTTTAATGTCTTTTACAGTACCTGCTGGCGCGTCTTTATCAAAGATAACTAGGCGTAGTTTTACGCGAAGTGGTTTTGAGTAAGTTACGCCGCGAATTTGACATTCTTTAACATCAAAAACTGGCTCACCAAGACGGTAGCTAACGTATTGCAGCTCGGAATTGCCGTTGTAGCTCTGAATTGGAAATACAGAACGGAAAGCAGCTTCAAGACCGTATTGACCTTCAGGATCCTGTTCGATGAATTTTTCGAACGAATCGAGCTGGATCGATAGCAGGTATGGAATGTCCAACACTTGTGGACGAGTACCAAAGTCCTTACGGATGCGCTTTTTCTCGGTATAAGAGTAAACCATGGGGTTCCTCAGCTCGCTGATAAGTGACCCAAACTGTCTCCAATCGTTATGAGACAGTGACTAACACCTGTTTGAATGTAGTGACATTTCATTAAGCTGTAATGAAATGTTTTTTGCTAGGAACCTGGGTGCTCAAACAGCGGAAAAATCACCCAACCCCTACAGCGCAAAAAGGCCGGTGGTTATAAAACCACCAGCCATTAGCCGTTAGGCTAAGAAACTATGCAATAATTACTTAACAGTAACACTTGCACCAGCTTCTTCTAGCTGAGCTTTAAGAGCTTCAGCTTCATCTTTCTCGATGCCTTCTTTTAGAGGTGCAGGTGCGCCGTCTACTAGAGCTTTAGCTTCTTTAAGACCTAGGCCAGTTGCGCCACGTACTGCTTTGATTACAGCAACTTTGTTACCGCCAGCAGATTCTAGGATTACGTCGAATTCAGTTTGCTCAGCAGCAGCTTCGCCACCAGCAGCGCCGCCAGCTACAACAGCAGCAGCAGCAGAAACACCGAATTTCTCTTCCATTGCTTCGATTAGTTCAACAACTTGCATTACAGACATTTCTGCAACTGCGTCTAGGATTTGCTCGTTAGTGATAGACATAACAATTCTCTTTTAAAATCAACAATAAGTTTAATTAGCAACCAGTAAAAAGCAAGGCTTACGCCGCAGCTTCTTCTTTTTGATCGCGTAGTGCAGCGATAGTGCGAACCAGCTTGCCAGCAGAAGCTTCTTTCATGCACATCATTAGGCGTGCAATAGCTTCGTCGTAAGTTGGTAGTGTCGCTAGTACTTCAGCGTCAGTTAGCGCGCCTTCAAATGCAGCAGCTTTGATCTCGAAGTCAGTGTTCTCTTTAGCGAAGTCTTTGAAAAGACGCGCTGCAGCACCTGGGTGCTCGTTAGAGAATGCGATTAGAGTAGGACCAGTGAAAGTGTCAGTTAGACACTCGTAGTCAGTACCTTCAACCGCACGACGCATAAGTGTGTTACGAACAACTCGTACATAAACACCCGCTTCACGAGCTTGTTTACGTAGAGAAGTCATCGCGCCCACTTCAACGCCACGAGAGTCAGCTACAACTGCAGAAAGTGCACCACTGGCAGCTTCGTTGACTTCAGCAACAATTGCTTTTTTGTCTTGAAGGTTTAAAGCCATCTTGGATTTACTCCTGGTTGTCGTTACACCACTCACTATCATCACGACAGTGAGAGTTATTGAGGTGCTTCCCAGAAGAAAGGTAACTATTTACATAGAGCTTTCTGTCAGTTCGGGCACCATCTACGTAGGATGATTAAGTCATCACTTGTTAAACAAACTCAGACACCTACGGTCTTGGACGGAGACTGGGTCTTAATTCTTACAGAACCAAAGTTCAGCCCCAACCACAAATATTAGGCGCGAAATTATACACAAATTTCGCGCCTAAGCAAATATATTAGCTTGCTAGAGTGTTCAGGCTAGCCTGATCAACAGCAACACCAGCACCCATAGTAGTAGAGATGCTTACTTTCTGCAGGAATGTACCCTTAGCAGAAGACGGCTTAGCTTTCTTCAGAGCCACTAGAAGTGCTTCTAGGTTCTCTTTGATCTGCTCAGCAGAGAAGTTTGCTTTACCGATAGTAGTGTGGATGATGCCGTTCTTGTCGTTACGGTAACGAACCTGACCAGCTTTAGCGTTCTTAACTGCTTCAGCAACGTTAGGAGTTACAGTACCAACTTTAGGGTTTGGCATTAGACCGCGAGGACCTAGGATAGTACCTAGTTGACCTACAACGCGCATTGCATCTGGAGAAGCAACAACTACGTCAAAGTTCATTTCGCCTTTCTTCACTTGCTCAGCAAGATCTTCCATACCAACGATGTCTGCGCCAGCTTCTTTAGCTGCTTCAGCGTTTGCACCTTGAGTGAACACTGCAACGCGGATTTCGCGGCCAGTACCGTGAGGTAGTACAGTTGCACCACGTACGTTCTGGTCAGATTTACGAGCATCGATGCCTAGGTTAACAGCAACGTCTACAGACTCAACGAATTTAGCAGTTGCTAGTTCTTGAAGAAGAGCTACAGCTTCGTTGATTTCGTATTCTTTAGTTACGTCAACTTTTTCGCGGATAACGCGCATGCGCTTAGTTAGTTTTGCCATGATCTTAACCCTCTACCACTAGGCCCATTGAACGAGCAGTACCAGCGATAGAACGCTTCATTGCTTCGATGTCAGCACCAGTCATATCTGCAGCTTTAGTTTCTGCGATTTCCTGAAGCTGAGCGTCAGTTACAGTACCCACTTTCTCAGTGTTTGGACGACCTGAACCAGACTTAACGCCAGCCGCTTTCTTAAGAAGAACTGCAGCAGGTGGAGTCTTAGTTACGAACGTGAAAGAACGGTCGTTGTATACTGTGATAACAACTGGAGTCGGTAGACCTTTCTCAACAGATTCTGTTTTTGCGTTAAACGCTTTACAGAATTCCATGATGTTCACACCGTGTTGACCTAGAGCAGGACCAACCGGTGGACTCGGGTTCGCCATACCAGCAGCAACTTGTAGCTTGATGTAAGCTTCAACTTTCTTAGCCATGATTTTTCCTAATTTTGGGTACTAACGCTAATCGACCGATCAGCTCCCCGTTTACGTAAATAACTTTTTACTTCGACGGAAGTAAAAAGGCGCGAAATTATAGTCATAATTCGCGCCTTAAACAACCCTAAAAAGGTGTTTTTTTAATCAAGTTTTTCAACCTGACCAAACTCAAGCTCAACTGGTGTTGCACGACCAAAGATCGATACAGACACTTTCAGGCGGCTCTTCTCGTAATCCACTTCTTCAACGGTACCGTTAAAGTCAGCAAATGGACCGTCAGTAACACGTACCACTTCACCCGCTTCGTACATAGTACGTGGACGTGGTGATTCACTCGCCTTCTCAAGACGGTTAAGGATAGCGTCAGCTTCTTTATCAGTGATAGGAGCTGGACGGTCAGAGGTACCACCAATGAAGCCCATGACACGTGGCACGCTGCGTACTAGGTGCCATGATTCATCGTTCATGATCATCTGAACGAGGACGTAACCAGGGAAGAACTTACGCTCAGACTTACGACGTTGGCCTGCGCGCATCTCCACTACTTCTTCAGTAGGGACTAGAACTTCACCAAATAGCTCTTCCATGCTGTGCATTTTGATATGCTCGCGAAGAGACTGCGCTACACGGCCTTCAAATCCAGAGAAGGCTTGAACCACATACCAGCGTTTTTTAGGAGCTTCACTCATGAATTAAAACCCTCTATACCCCAGTCACAAAGTTGACAAGACGAACCATAATGCCGTCGATGCCCCAAAGTGCCAGAGCCATTACAATACTTACAGCTAAAACGATCAAAGTCGTTTGCACAGTTTCTTGACGCGTTGGCCAAACTACTTTGCGAACTTCCATACGAGATTCTTTAGCGAACTCGATCGCAGCTTTACCTTTTGTTGTTGTAGCAGCAACACCAAGTGCCGCAGCAATCAGTACAACAACACCTGCAGCGCGAATCACTACAGACATTTCACCATACAGGTAATTACCCACAACAGCGGCAGCTAGCAGAACGAAAGTGACAATCCACTTGAAGATATCTGCGCCATTTGAGCTTTCAGGAGTTTCAGCATTATTTGCTTTCATAAAACCAAACCTGTCACAAGTCTTAATATAGACGACAACAACCCCGCTGTTGCAGGGCAAATCCATGAAACGGCAACCTTATCGATTGACGTACTCTTTCTTAATGACCAAGAAGCAACATCTTGGGCAAAAAATCCTGCTTAATATCTGCTTGGATAAGAAATTAGCAAACATTATATTTAGTGCAGAAAAAGGGCATCAAATGATGCCCTTTTTGCTACTGGTTCGTCAAATCTTATTCAAAGATTTTTCAGAAGTCTTCAGCAATTCCTGAGAATTAGTCGAAGATCTTAGCAACAACACCAGCACCTACTGTACGGCCACCTTCACGGATCGCGAAACGAAGACCTTCGTCCATTGCGATTGGTGCGATTAGC
>NZ_VTYQ01000020.1 GCF_013113835.1 Vibrio sp. RE88
GTGCTTAACGGTGAGACAATACGGACGCGGGGTGGAGCAGCTTGGTAGCTCGTCGGGCTCATAACCCGAAGGTCGTCGGTTCAAATCCGGCCCCCGCAACCAATTCTCCTTATGAGAATATGCGACACTAGCTCAGTTGGTAGAGCGCAACCTTGCCAAGGTTGAGGTCACGAGTTCGAACCTCGTGTGTCGCTCCAATTTTCTAAGCCTTCATTATGCTTTGAATAATGAACTGCGACACTAGCTCAGTTGGTAGAGCGCAACCTTGCCAAGGTTGAGGTCACGAGTTCGAACCTCGTGTGTCGCTCCAAATTCTTCTCAGACTTCAGATGTCTGAATCGACCTTATAGGTCACCGCTCTTTATCTAATGCTGTGAAGCATAAACCAATCAAAATCATAATAAGTCCTCCATTACGGTGGGCGTTTTTATGTCTAAAATTCAAATCAGCACGAGATGTGCTCGTTTTATTTTTTAATGACAAGCCTCGGTGAGTCAGGGCTAGCTGCAAAGACTAACAGAGTTATCCACAATTATTGTTCTGTGGATAAGTTGGTGGGTAACCTGATTATGGATGCTGATTTAAGTCGAAGAGAAATGATCTTTTGTGTTATGAAAGTTTCTTTCTGATTTCTATTTCGAAGTTAAGTCTTTGTATTTAAAGAATTTAATGCTTAAGCCTTGTTGGCTAAAGAGCATCTCGTTCGATCATTAAGTGATTGTTTTTTGATCCTGGTCATTTATGACTAATGTGATTAACTTCTTTAGCTGAAAGAAAACAAGCAATCGTCCTTTCTTTTTTCCACATTCTCGTTTTTAGAGCTAAATCAAATTACGCCGTGTTATATCAGGCAAAGTTTATGCATCTCTGGGGAGCCCTTTTTGCACGATACGGATTAGCCTATTTAGCTTAGTCGATGAATGGGGTATTTGGGCAATTTGTTGCTCTATTGCCCAACGAATATGTTCATCCAGCACTTCACTTAATCCTATACGCTGCTCTAGTGCCTCAATAATATTAGCTGAATATGGCGCATTGCCCATGGCGATCGACAAATTTCTTAACCACTGGATATGACCTATTCTTCGAATGGCAGAACCTTCCATATTTTTGAGAAATGTTTTTTCATCCCATGCAAACAGAGTAACCAGATCTGGTGAGGTTAACGCCTGTCTACGATGAAAATCTTCGCGTTCAGTTAATTCAGAGAAGCGGTTCCATGGGCAGACAAGCTGGCAGTCATCACACCCATAAATACGGTTACCCATCGGTTTGCGGAATTCTTCAGGAATCACGCCGTCGAATTCAATGGTCAGGTAAGAAATGCATCGTCGTGCATCAACGACGCCTTCTTCAATAATGGCTTGAGTAGGGCAGGAAGTGATACAAGCGGTACATTTACCGCAGTCACCTTGGTGCGCTTCATCGATGGGCAAAGGCAAATCGATGAGTAGTTCACCAAGAAAAAACCACGAACCACAATCTTTATCCAGAATGAGGGAGTGCTTTCCGGTCCAACCTAGTCCTGCTTTTTGCGCTAAAGGACGCTCTAGAATAGGCGCGGAATCCACAAAAGGGCGGTAGCCAAACTGCCCCACTTCTTGTTCTATTTTCTGGCCAAGCTTTTTTAGCTGGTTGCGTACCAGTTTGTGGTAATCTCGGCCCAGTGCATAGCGGCTTATATAAGCTTGGGTAGGGTCGGCTAGGTTGGCTGCAAATAGCGCTTCAGGGGGGAGGTAGTCCATACGGACGCTAATGACTCGCATTGTGCCAGGAAGAAGCTCAGCAGGTCGTGCTCGCATCATGCCGTGACGTGCCATCCAGTCCATCTCACCGTGGTAGCCGGCATCAAGCCATTTTTGCAGTGCGGATTCGTGTTCACTCAGGTCAACGTCGCAGATACCGGCTTTCTGGAAGCCAAGCTCTTGTGCCCAAACTTTGATCTTGTTTGCGAGCTCTTGGTAGTTCATGCTAATGACTCTGGTGAAATGGGGGGCGGATCTTAACGGATCTTTTTCGTTGAATCTAGCAGCGAAATCAGAGAATTCATGACAAAATAGCAGGAATTTGGCTTTTACTTACACAACAGACCTTGTCTCTCAATTCCAACCCAGTTTACTATTCCTGTTCTTTTGATTTTTATATAGTCACCCAGTAGAGATTGATCTTCATGACCACGAAACATTTTGCCCTTAAAGATGAACAAGCAACGATTCAATTAGGGACAGTCTTGGCAAACCTATGCTCTCAACAAACCACCATCTATTTACACGGTGATTTGGGCGCTGGTAAAACGACATTCAGCCGAGGTTTTGTGCGTGCACTGGGTCATCAGGGAAATGTGAAAAGCCCAACCTATACCTTAGTGGAGCCGTACCAGCTAGACCAATGGCAAGTTTATCATTTTGATCTCTATCGCTTAGCCGATCCGGAAGAGTTGGAGTTCATGGGGATCCGAGATTACTTTACTCCTGATGCTATCTGTCTGGTTGAATGGCCAGAGAAAGGTCAGGGCTTGCTTCCTCGCGCAGATCTGGATATAGAATTGCGCTATGACGGTGAAGCGCGCGTGGTTGATCTCACTGCTAATAATGATTATGGATCTAAATTACTTGAACAGTTGGAGTTATGATAATCAATAAATTCGTTCGAGCTGTCTCTGTCTCTTTTCTCCTAGCTCTGTTTCTTTTGCCCACTCGCGTGTGGGCAAATGCTCTTGAAAGTATTCGTGTTTGGCCGTCTCCTGACGAAACCCGTGTGGTTATTGATTTGGCATCGGAGGCGGAGTACAGCTATTTCACACTCAGCAGCCCTGATCGCTTAGTTGTGGATCTCAAGCAGACTTCCATCAATACCAAATTACCGATTAACGTCTCAGAAAGCCCTGTTCTGAAAAGGATTCGTAAGAGTTCACCACCACAGAAAGGTACCTATCGATTGGTGTTTGAGCTCAAACGCAAAGTGACGCCACAATTGTTTAAGCTGGCGCCTACTCCGGGTGGTCAATATGGTCATCGTTTGGTGATCGACATGCCTCATGGCTCATCCTCTACTACAGCAGCCAAGCCTTCATCTTCAAGTAGTTCACCTCAAGTGAGTCGAGACGCCTCTCAGTTATTGGGTACCGCTGATATTGTGGTTGCGATTGATGCTGGTCACGGTGGTGAAGATCCGGGGTCTATCGGCCCAAGCCGCAAGTATGAAAAGCATGCGACTTTGGCAATCTCCAAGAAAATTGCAGCTCAGATCAATGCTGTTCCGGGCATGAAAGCCGTGTTGACCCGTCGTGGTGATTACTTTGTGAATCTAAACAAACGTTCCGAAATCGCACGTGGCAGTAAGGCACATCTATTGGTTTCAATTCACGCTGATGGTTTCCGTACTCCGCAGCCGCGCGGTGGTTCAGTGTTTGTGCTTAATACGCGTCGAGCGAATTCAGAAATCGCCCGTTGGGTAGAGAATCACGAAGAACAGTCGCAACTACTGGGTGGTGCAGGTGAGGTTCTTTCTAAGAACACCAGCGATAAGAATGTCAGCCAGACGCTGCTGGATCTGCAGTTCAGTCATTCTCAGAAAGAAGGCTATAAAGTTGCCACTAAGATCCTCAAACAGATGAGCAGTGCCGGAATTAAACTGCACAAGAAGCAACCTGTGAACGCCAGCCTCGCGGTATTGAAGTCGCCGGATATTCCATCTGTCTTGGTTGAGACTGGGTTCATTACTAACCCAACAGAAGAAAAGTTACTCTTTCAACGCAGCCATCAAGATAAATTGGCGCGTGCACTGACTAAAGCGATTGTTCAGTACTTTGAAGCGAATCCACCTGAAGGCACCTTGTTCTCGAATCGTGGTAAGACTATAAAATATAAGGTTAAACGCGGTGAATCGCTGTCAGTGATCGCCAAAAATTACGGTACGACAACGAAAGCCATCATGCAGGCCAATAAGCTGAAAAGCTCTGGCCTTGCGATTGGTCAGGTGTTGACGATCCCAGGTTCAAAAGGTGCAATACCAGTACCTAAAGTGACGAATCCGGTGGAAACCAAGACCATCACTCATGTGGTTCAAAGTGGGGAATACCTCGGTAAGATTGCTGCACGATATAAAGTGTCGGTTGCAACGATTAAACGCGAAAACAAACTGCGTTCTGACACACTGAAGCTCGGTCAAAAACTGAAAATTACCGTCAGCATGAAAGATCAGCCATTGCGTAAACACAAAGTGAAGCGTGGTGAGTTCCTTGGGAAAATTGCCAGCCAATACGATGTGAGTGTCAGCGCGATCCGAAAAGCCAACAATCTGCGTTCAGATGAACTGGCGATTGGTCAGGTTCTGATCATTCCGAATAAGTAGCGATAAGCATGACGATTAAAATTCTTCCAGCACGACTGGCTAACCAGATTGCGGCAGGGGAAGTGGTTGAGAGACCAGCTTCCGTTGTCAAAGAGCTGGTCGAAAACAGTTTAGACTCTGGTGCTACCCGGATTGATATTGATATCGAAAAAGGCGGCGCTAAGCTTATCCGTGTGCGTGACAATGGCAAAGGCATTGCCAAGGATGAGTTGGGTTTAGCTTTGAGTCGTCATGCGACGTCAAAAATACACAGCTTGGATGATCTTGAAGCGATCATGAGCTTAGGGTTTCGTGGCGAAGCGCTTGCCAGTATCAGTTCTGTTGCTCGTCTGACACTGACGTCTCGTCCTGCAACGCAAGATCAGGCTTGGTCTGCGTACAGTGAAGGGCGCGAGATGCAAGTGAAGTTGCAACCGACGGCGCACCCTATTGGTACGTCAGTCGAAGTGCTGGATCTGTTTTTCAATACGCCAGCTAGACGTAAATTCCTCCGCACAGAGAAGACCGAGTTCACTCATATTGATGAGCTGTTAAAGCGTATCGCTTTAAGCCGATTTGACGTTACGATCAATTTGCGACACAACGGCAAAATGATCAAACAGTACCGAGCGGCTAAGACTCAGGTTCAAGAAGAAAAGCGCATTGCAGCGGTATGTGGCAACCCGTTTGTGCGTAATATGTTGAAAATTGAGCTTGAACATCAAGGGCTCAAGCTGCATGGCTGGATCACGACGCCCGAAGGGGCGCGTCAGCAAAGTGATCTACAATACTGCTACGTCAATGGCCGTATGATGCGTGACAAGTTGATCAACCATGCCATTAGGCAAAGCTACGAGACAAGTCTACGTCCTGATCAGTTTGCCACTTATGTGCTGTTTATTGAAATTGACCCTCATCAAGTCGATGTGAATGTCCATCCGGCGAAACATGAAGTGCGTTTTCATCAGGCTCGTCTAGTACATGACTTTATTTATCAAGCCTTGAGTGATGCTCTAGTACAGAGTGCTCAGATTGATAAACCCGACATCAACGCCTCTGCATTTCATACAGAAC
The DNA here is from genome assembly GCF_013113835.1 of Vibrio sp. RE88. Taxonomy (GTDB): domain Bacteria; phylum Pseudomonadota; class Gammaproteobacteria; order Enterobacterales; family Vibrionaceae; genus Vibrio. The sequence goes on from NZ_VTYQ01000020.1 coordinate 5,407, forward strand.
CCGCTACACCGGAAATACCTACTCCCGTCGCTGCCGACACCAAGCCTGTGTCTGAAAGCGTGTATCGAGCAGTGGAAAATGTGCCTGCTTATCCTGGTCAGCAAGGCTATGAAGAAAAGCGTCAAGCTGAGAAAGAGCGTACTCAGGTACGTGAGGCCGCAGCGAAAAGTGACTGGGTAGAGTCGCGTCCTGTACCTCGGCAAAAAGCGAAAGCTGAAGAGCGCTATGGAGAGCCAGCACCAAGCAAACAGGAAGTGCGTGCTTACAAAGAGTTGCTGGAAACACCAGTTTTGTCTCAGAAAGCCCCTTCAACTCTCTCAGAACTCGAACCTGTACCTTCAGTTCTCGTAGAGCCTGCTGAGACAATAGAGGCATTGGGCAAAGCTGTCTGCGTGACTCAAGGCCAGTACTTGCTTATGGGAGATAAGCTGGGAGCGAGGGTAGTCTCAATGGCTAAAGCAGAATGGTTGCGTGTGAATGGGCAATTGGCTCTCAATGGAGGTGGATTGAAGAGTCAGCCTCTCTTGGTGCCATTGGCATTGAAACTCGATCCTCAGCAGATCGAAGCGTCTCAACAGCATCACGCAACGTTGATGCTGTTTGGCATAGAGTTGAAGAGTCGAAATTCATCCTCATTGATGATCATGGGGGTACCTCAGCCGCTTCGTCAGCAAAATTTGCAACAATTGATACCAGATCTGTTATCTTACGCCGCTTTGATATCAGAGAATGATCAAGCTTTGCCACTACAGGCGCTCTCTGATTGGTTAACCAACCAGATCACACAGGTTAAAAGCGACTACACTTTGTCGGAAGCAATACAGGTCATTGCTGAGATAGAACAACTTTGGCAGGGCAATCTGCCTTTGGATGACCGTGCTTTTGTTCGCCCTGTTGATTTTTCTGCAACCATTGCAGCGATGAAGTTATGAAGAACGAATTACCTTTGGCCCTTTTTTTAATGGGGCCAACCGCATCGGGGAAAACCGATCTGGCTATCCGCCTGCGAAAAAAATTTCCCGTGGAAATTATTTCTGTGGATTCCGCTCTGATTTACAAAGGGATGGATATCGGTACCGCCAAGCCTGATGAAGAAGAGCAGGCACAGGCCCCGCACCGACTGATCGATATTCTCGATCCAAGTGAAGTTTATTCCGCCGCAGACTTTCGTCGCGATGCGTTGAATGAAATGCACAAGATTGTAGAGCAAGGCAAGATCCCACTCTTGGTTGGTGGCACCATGCTCTATTACAAAGCACTACTGGAAGGTTTGTCACCTCTTCCGGCTGCAAACCCTGAAATCCGTCAGCAAATTGAGCAAGAAGCATTGACTCTAGGCTGGGAGGTACTGCACGATCAACTCAAAGAGATTGATCCGGTTTCTGCTGAACGAATCCACCCGAATGATCCGCAAAGATTGTCTCGGGCATTGGAAGTTTATCGAATTTCAGGTAAAACTCTTACTGAACTGACTCAAACCAAAGGTGAAAGCCTACCGTTTAGAGTAAAACAGTTCGCTATAGCTCCCAAGGAAAGGGCTGAACTCCATCGCCGAATCGAATTAAGATTCGACAAAATGATGGAAGCGGGATTTGAGCAAGAAATGCGTGAGTTGTATGCTCGCGATGATCTTAACCCAGATCTTCCTTCTATTCGTTGCGTCGGTTATCGGCAGATGTGGGATTATTTGGATGGGAATTGCACGCTTGATGATGCCATATTTAAAGGTATTTGTGCGACCCGCCAGTTGGCCAAGCGACAAATCACCTGGTTGCGCAGCTGGGATGATTTAACTTGGTTAGATAGCGAAAACATAGAACAGTCTCTAGAAACCGTATCAAATGCCATAGCGTCTGAAGGTTTTAGCTGTGTATAATGTGATCGCTTTTGCGTGAATGTACCCTGTAAAGGATCTGTTACTTGAAATTTGATGGTAAAGCCGTCATAACAGGTAACGACAGGGTGTTTTTTATCGTTTAGCTCAGATGCAAAGGCCGCACCTAGTTTTGCAGCGCACCACTAGCTAAATAACTAGAACAAAATTACAAAATAAGGAAAATAAAATGGCTAAGGGGCAATCTCTTCAAGACCCATTCTTAAATGCATTACGTCGTGAACGTATTCCCGTATCAATCTACCTAGTAAACGGAATTAAACTACAGGGTCAGATTGAGTCTTTCGATCAATTTGTTATCTTGCTGAAAAACACAGTAAACCAAATGGTATATAAGCACGCTATCTCTACGGTAGTTCCTGCTCGTCCAGTTAGCCACCACAGTGGTGAGCGTCCTCAGGGTGGCGAGCGTCAGCAAGAGAAATCAGAAGATTAATTCTCTGAACAAGAAAATTAGTATTATTTTAAGGAGTTGATTGCTTGTTTGACCGTTATGAAGCCGGTGAGCGAGCCGTACTTGTTCATATCAACTTCACGCAAGAAGGGGAGTGGGAAGATCTCAGCGAGTTTGAAATGCTGGTATCTTCAGCTGGTGTCTCAACGTTACAAGTTGTAACTGGTAGTCGCCAGTCACCACACCCTAAATATTATGTCGGAGAGGGTAAAGCTCAGGAAATTGCCCAAGCGGTGCAACTTGCTGCTGCGGATATAGTGATATTCAATCACGCCCTCTCTCCTGCCCAAGAACGTAACCTAGAATCGTTGTGTAAATGTCGAGTCCTAGATCGTACCGGTCTGATCCTCGATATCTTTGCTCAACGCGCCCGAACACACGAAGGTAAATTGCAGGTTGAGCTCGCTCAGCTTCGTCATATCTCTACTCGACTTATTCGTGGTTGGACTCACCTTGAACGACAAAAAGGTGGTATCGGTTTACGTGGTCCAGGTGAAACCCAGTTAGAAACTGACCGACGTCTTTTGCGTGATCGTATCAAAGCTATCTTGCGCCGCTTGGAAAAAGTGGCAAAGCAGCGTGAACAAGGTCGCCGAGCCAGAAATCGAGCGGAAATCCCAACTATCTCTCTGGTTGGTTATACCAACGCGGGTAAATCCACCATGTTTAACCGCATTACCGAAGCGGGCGTATATGCAGCGGACCAGCTGTTTGCCACTTTGGACCCAACGTTGAGAAAAATTGAGCTTGCGGATGTGGGAACAGCCATTTTGGCTGACACGGTTGGATTTATCCGACATTTACCCCATGACCTAGTCGCTGCTTTTAAAGCGACCCTGCAAGAAACGCAGGAAGCTGACATTTTGTTACATGTTGTCGATGCCAGTGATGAGCGTTTTCGTGAGAATATTCATGCTGTTCATGAAGTGCTTGAAGAGATTGATGCCCATGAGGTACCTGCTCTTCTCGTGATGAACAAAATTGACAATCTCGAAGACCAGAAACCTCGAATTGAAAGGGATGAAGAAGGTGTTCCTCGTGCCGTTTGGGTTTCGGCAATGGAAGGCATTGGTATTGAACTGCTGTTTGATGCTCTGACTGAGCGCTTAGCTAGTCAAATGGTTCAGTATCAATTGCGAATACCGCCACAACATCAGGGGCGCATTCGTAGTACATTCTTCCAAATGAAATGTATTCAACGAGAAGAATATGATCAGGATGGTAACTTGTTGATTGATGTTCGCATGCAACAAGTGGATTGGTCTAGACTTGAAAAAAGAGAAGGGGCAGTTTTACGTGACTTTATAGTTACTTAAATGACTGCTACAGTATAACGTCATATCAAATGATGGAGCTTTCTAATGGCGTGGAATGAGCCTGGTAATAACAACGGCAACAATGGCCGCGATAACGACCCTTGGGGGAGTAATAATCGTGGTAACAAAGGTGGCCGTGATCAAGGACCGCCAGACTTAGACGAAGTATTTAACAAACTGAGTCAGAAACTGGGTGGAAAGTTTGGTGGTGGAAAAGGAGGCAAAGGATCTTCTATCGGTGGTGGCGGTGCACTAGGTTTTGGTGTCATTGCAGTAATCGCGATAGCAATCTGGTTCTTTGCGGGCTTTTACACCATCGGTGAAGCAGAACGTGGTGTTGTTCTACGATTGGGTAAATACGATCGCGTCGTAGATCCTGGTCTGAACTGGCGCCCTCGCTTCATTGATGAAGTTACTCCTGTCAACGTACAGGCAATTCGCTCACTGCGTTCATCTGGTCTAATGCTGACTAAAGATGAAAACGTTGTGACGATAGCGATGGATGTTCAGTACCGTGTTGCTGACCCATACAAATACCTATTCCGCGTGACGAACGCAGATGATAGCTTACGCCAAGCGACCGACTCTGCGCTTCGCGCAGTGATTGGTGACTCTCTGATGGATAGCATCCTGACGACTGGTCGTCAGCAAATCCGTCAAAGTACTCAGGAAACGTTAAATGAAATCGTAGATAGCTACGATATGGGTGTTGTCATTGTTGACGTCAACTTCCAGTCTGCGCGTCCACCTGAGCAAGTTAAAGACGCATTCGACGATGCTATCGCAGCACGTGAGGATGAAGAGCGTTTTGAACGTGAAGCAGAAGCTTACCGTAACGATATTCTTCCAAAAGCGACGGGTCGAGCTGAGCGTCTGAAGAAAGAAGCATTAGGTTACTCTGAGCGCGTAGTGAATGAAGCACTTGGTCAAGTAGCGCAGTTTGAGAAACTACTTCCTGAATACCAAGCAGCGCCTGAAGTTACTCGTAACCGTTTGTACCTAGATACTATGGAACGCGTTTATTCAAGCACGTCTAAAGTCCTGATTGATTCGGAATCAAGCGGTAACCTTCTGTATCTGCCTATTGATAAACTGGCGGGTCAAGAAGGTAAGACTCAAACCAAACGTAGCACGAAGTCTTCTTCTGCATACGATCAAATTGAGCTAGAAACTCAGACAAATGAGACAACTTCAGACTCGCAATCTCGTTCAACTGGTTCACGTCAAGGGAGATATTAAGAATGCGTAAGTTAATGATCCCTGTATTAGTCGTTACCATTGTTCTACTGCTAATGTCAGTATTTGTCATTCAAGAAGGCGAACGTGGATTGGTGATTCGATTTGGTCGTGTTCTTGATGATAACGGCGTATCAAGAATCTACGAGCCAGGCTTGCATTTTAAGATGCCGCTATTCGATCGAGTGAAAACTCTGGATGCGCGTATTCAAACAATGGATAGCCGTTCTGACCGTTTCGTAACGTCTGAGAAAAAAGACGTGTTGATCGATACTTACGTTAAGTGGCGTATCTCAGACTTCGGGCGTTACTACCTAACTACTGGTGGTGGTAATACGTTGACAGCGGAAGCGCTACTTGAACGTAAAGTTACCGACGTACTACGTTCTGAAATTGGTGCTCGTGAGATCAAGCAGATTGTTTCTGGCCCGCGTAACAAAGATGTACTTCCTGAAAGTGCAGACAGCGAAGAAGTGACAACTGAAGCAGCTCTTGAAGCGCTAGAAGTTGACGGTGAGCGTGACCAAATTATGGAGAACGTTCTTGTTGGTACTTCAGATAGCGCAATGACTGACTTGGGTGTTGAGATCGTTGATTTCCGTATGAAGAAAATCAACCTACCTGACGAAATCAGTGAGTCTATCTACCGCCGTATGAGAGCTGAGCGTGAATCTGTAGCGCGTAAGCACCGTTCCCAAGGTCGTGAGAAGGCAGAAGTTATCCGTGCACAAGCTGATCTAGAAGTGGCAACAGTTCTAGCAGAAGCGGACAAAACTGCACGTGTAACTCGAGGTGAAGCGGATGCGAAATCTGCGAAAATCTACTCGGATGCTTATAACAAAGATCCAGAATTCTTTGGCTTTATGCGTTCTCTAAAAGCTTATGAGACATCATTCAGCGATAAGAGCGATATCTTAGTACTGGATCCGAAGAGTGACTTCTTCCAGTACATGAATAACTCTGCTGGTGCGCCAGCGAAGTAAGTTCAAGTTGATAGATAACAAAGGCTCCCTTGTGGAGCCTTTCTTTTTTAAGGAGTTACGTATGTCGAGCTCATTGTGGGTCGCATTAGGTTTGGTGTTAATCGTCGAAGGGCTAGGGCCTTTAATCGCCCCTAATGGCTGGCGTAATATGGTTGCTCAGTTAAGTGAACAACCCGACCATCAACTCAGGCGTATCGGCGGTTGTTTAGTGGTCGCCGGTGCCGTGATTGCGTACGTGTTTAGTTAGTAATGTGGAGGCGGGGTTTCTTGGGCTGGATCGGCTAAATTAGATGAGTCCATGTTTTTGACTTTGCCCACCACGTACTTCATCTGGTCCTGCATTTTTGTGATCAGCAGCTGTTGCTGGCTCAATGCATCATTAAGAGACTCAATGGTCTGCTCTTGAAAGGCCAGCTGGCACTCCATGTCGTTTAGACGGTTCTCCAATTCTTCAACACGCTTTTCTGTCATGATTAGTAGTCCACGCTCCAAGCTTGAGCAATTCCAGCGGAAGTGCCCGAGATCACTCGGTTCTGATTGTCAAAAGCTGCATCATACACCACTGCACGTGGAGGGCGAGTATCTTTTAAAGGCTCTGCTTCAAATCCATCAACCTTCTTACCGGTTTGTACGTCCCAGACCATAATTCGGCTTGAAGGAGTACCTGTGACAAGGAACTGCCCATCATCCGAGAAGCGGGCCGTTGAGAAGATCAACTGACGAGAAAAACTGCGCAGGTTGGAAATTTTTTCTCCAGTTCTAAGATCCCAGATGATTGCCTGATTGCCTCCATCTGAAGTAAAGGCATACAAACCATCTCTTTGTAGGGCGACACGATTGATGCGCTGCTCATGCTCAAAGCTCTTAAGAATTTGCCCTGTACGGGTATCCCATAGGTAGGCGGTATAATCATTACCTCCTGATAACGCGAAACGACCATTAGGAGATAGGGCGACAGAATTCACTTTTTCATTGTGGGCAAGGAACTCTAATCGTCTTCCAGTGACTAAGTTGACGTAAATGGCCTTGCCGTTAGACAACCCCAGCAAGACTTGTTCGCCATTGCTGGCAATGTCGACATCGCGAATTAATCCGTCTGAGATCGACCAAAGACCTTGTGCTTGTGTCCAAGCTAAATCCCAGACAGCGAAGTTTATTTGCGTTGCGGTGACGGCAAATCGGCCATTATCTGAGATACGGATTCGAGAAACGGTACTCGCTTGAGGATCTTGTTCGCCTAATGAGGCAAGCTGCTGGCTTTCGTAGAGATCCCACAGTACCAGTTGATGCTCTTTGGAGTACAAAAGGGCAAAGCGGGCATCTCGGCTTAAGGCGAAACTGGTGGTTCCCAGAGGTTCAATTACCCAACGTTGATCATCCTGCGTGGAGAAAAAGCAGCCATTTAACGCTGCGATGACAAACGTAAGTATCAGAGTGTGAAAAATAATTCGCATTAAATACAAAGATCCGCTTTAGTTAACGTTTAATTAAAACGCATATTGGTTATAGTGGTACAACATGCTTATGAGCACCAGTCTAAATTACAGATTTGTGCGCAAAGACAAATGGTTAGCCATTAATTGGAGAATTCAATGAAATCTATTTTTAAGGTGTCACTGCTTGCAGCAACAGTAATGTTGGCGGTTGGCTGTCAGAAAGAAGAAGAAGCTAAAACAGAAGCAGCGCCTGCAGCCGAGCAAGTGCAAGCAGAAGCCGGTAAAACGGTTCACTTTAAAACCGACGATGAAAAAGCAGCTTACGCAATTGGCGTATCGTTCGCTAACTACCTGAATACTAGCCTAGATAAGCCAAACGAAATTGGTATCAATCTAGATAAAGACCTTGTATTGAAAGGCATTGAACATGTGTTTGCGGGTAACCCTGAGCTAAATGAAGAAGAAACACGCGCAGCACTTGAGTCGCTAGACAAGCGTGTAGCTGAAACGATGCAAAAGCAAGCAGCAGAAAAAGCAGCTGAAGCAAAGAAAGCTGGTGATGATTTCCGTGCTGACTTCGAAAAGCAGGAAGGTGTGAAGAAGACTGAATCAGGTCTACTTTACCAAGTAATGACTCCAGCTAAAGGTGATCAGCCGAAAGACACGGATACGGTTCAGGTTCATTACAAAGGCACATTGATTGACGGCACTCAATTCGATAGCTCATACGATCGTGGCGAACCAGCGACGTTCCCACTTAACCGTGTGATTTCTGGTTGGACAGAAGGTGTTCAGCTGATGCCTGTGGGTTCTAAATTCAAATTCGTTATCCCACCAGAGCTAGCCTATGGTGAGCAAGATACACCAAGCATCCCAGCAAACTCGACATTGGTATTTGAGGTTGAGCTGCTGAAAATCGATAACGGTGAAGGTGAGCAAGCGGTTCAGTAAACCACCGTTCTCTTAATAAAGATGGAAAGGTCTGACGAAAGTCAGGCCTTTTTTCATTTTCTGAGCGCTGTATCGCGTGAATAATTTGTTCTAAATCACTAGATAGCGGCATTGCTTGATGTTCAATTCAAAATTTCTGATAAACTTACACCAATTTGTTGATTTTTCGCTCGAAGGCTTAAAAAGTGACAACTACAGACACAGTAAACACGGATATGTTGCTCGAAATGGAATCTGTCAATGTGATGCCATTTAGTGAGCATGACAAAATTATATTGAGATCGTACGAAGCCGTTGTAGATGGCATCGCAAGCCTGATCGGCCCATTTTGTGAAATCGTGCTCCACTCACTGGAGGATCTCAATACATCAGCCATTAAAATTGCCAATGGCGAAAATACAGGTCGTCAGGTCGGTTCACCAATCACGGATTTAGCATTGAAAATGCTGCGTGATATCGAGGGCTCTGAACGCAACTTCTCGCGTTCATATTTTACCCGCGCTAAAGGTGGCGTGTTGATGAAGTCGATCACCGTTGCGATTCGTAATGGTGAGAATCGGGTCATTGGTCTTTTATGTATCAACGTTAATCTCGATGCGCCTTTCTCTCAGGTGTTACAGTCTTTCATGCCAACAGAAGAAGCAAAGCAAGCGGCATCGTCAGTTAACTTTGCCAGTGATGTGGAAGAGCTGGTGGACCAAACGGTTGAGCGTACAATTGAAGAAATCAACGCTGATAAGTCAGTATCGAACAACACCAAAAACCGTCAGATTGTGATGGAGCTGTACGATAAAGGTATCTTCGATATTAAAGATGCGATTAACCGAGTTGCCGATCGCTTGAATATCTCGAAACACACAGTGTACCTCTACATTCGCCAGCGCAAGACTGAGGATGACGAGAGTTGAGTTGTTTGAGTTACACCTTAGTTGTCAACGGCTCTGTATATGGCAACCAGTCAGCTCGAACGGCGTATCAGTTCGCCCGTTGTTTGATTGGTAAAGGTCACCGGTTAGTGAGTGTGTTCTTTTACCAAGATGGCGTAACCAACGGAACCGCGCTGAGTGTGCCAGCGAATGATGAATTTGATTTGGTCAAAGCGTGGCAATCTCTGGCTTCAGAACACGCTGTGCGTCTTGAGACTTGTGTTGCTGCCGCATTACGTCGTGGTGTAGTCAGTCAGGATGAAGCCAACCAACACAACTTGATGCAAAGTAACCTTGCGGATGGCTTTCATCAGGCAGGGCTAGGCAGTTTGGCTGAAGCCATGCTTACCCAAGATAGAGTGGTGCAGTTTTGAGTCAGTTAACCTATGTGTTCCGCAGTGCCCCCCATGGCAGCGCGTCTGGCCGAGAAGGTGTCGATGCCTTGCTGGCGGCATCAGCGTATTGCGAAGACATCAGCGTACTGTTTATTGGTGATGGTGTGTACCAGCTGATTGCTGGCCAGCAAACAGGCAATATCCTTAGTAAAGACTATTCGCCTATGCTCAAGCTATTTGATCTTTACGACATCGAACAAGTGTACGTCTGCTCGGATTCATTGGCTGAACGTGGTTTAGCGCAAGCTGACTTAGTCATCGACGCTGAATCGCTATCTGTTGTTGATATGCAGGCGCAGCTCCATCGCGCTGGCAAATTACTTTCTTTCTAAGGGAATCATGTTACATATTGTTAAGTCTGTGGCGGCTCTGGAAGACGTGGTTAAGGTGTATGCTGATGGCGATGTCTTGTTGTTGATTGAAGATGCTGTTTACGCGGTAAACCCCCAACATAAGACGTATCCAATAATAAAAGGGTTCAATACCTTTGTCCTACAGAGTGATCTGGCGGCCCGTGGTGTCCTTAACCGCACAAGTCCATCGATAAAGATGGTCGACTACGAAGGCTTTGTTGACCTTACTTCTGAGCAAGAAAACTCTCTCACCTGGGATTAAGTCTTTTCCTTGGCAGACTGTGAATAAGCATTTACGGCACACGCGTTCGAGTTGAACAAAAAAGATCCGTATATTTCTTGACACACCTCTCACTGCTGCATAGAATTTTGCGTCCCTATTTGTACGAAGTGCTTTGGTACGGCGTGTAGATAGGGTTAGATTTTTCACAAAGCTTACTTTTAAGTAAATCAGGAGCTAGTTAATGGCAACTATTAACCAGTTGGTACGTAAGCCACGTGCAAAGCAAGTTGTTAAAAGCAACGTGCCAGCACTAGAAGCGTGCCCACAAAAACGTGGTGTATGTACTCGTGTTTACACTACTACACCTAAAAAACCTAACTCGGCACTACGTAAAGTATGTCGTGTACGTCTAACAAACGGTTTCGAAGTAACTTCGTACATCGGTGGTGAAGGTCACAACCTTCAAGAGCACTCAGTTGTTCTAATCCGTGGCGGTCGTGTTAAAGACCTTCCGGGTGTACGTTACCACACAGTACGTGGTGCACTTGACTGTGCTGGCGTAAATGACCGTAAACAAGGTCGTTCTAAGTACGGTGTGAAGCGTCCTAAGTCTTAATCGTCTTTTCTTTTAAAGAGAAGCGTTAAGTAAGGCCAAACACTAAAATTAATATTAATTTTTGAAGAAACTGTAAAGTTTTGGATAACCTGAAGAATAAGACAACGGAGAAATTCCATGCCACGTCGTCGCGTCATCGGTCAGCGTAAGATCCTTCCAGATCCAAAGTTCAAATCAGAACTGCTGGCAAAATTCGTTAACATCCTTATGGTTGACGGTAAAAAATCTACTGCAGAGAAAATTGTTTACACTGCACTAGATGCAATGGCTGAGAAATCTGGTAAAGATCACTTAGCTGTATTTGAAGAAGCTCTTGAAAATGTTCGCCCTGCGGTAGAGGTTAAATCTCGTCGCGTGGGTGGTTCAACTTACCAAGTACCTGTAGAAGTACGTCCGGTTCGCCGTAACGCACTTGCTATGCGTTGGGTAGTTGAAGCTGCGCGTAAGCGTGGTGAAAAATCTATGGCTCAACGCCTAGCTGCTGAAATGCTAGACGCGTCTGAGAACAAAGGTACTGCTGTTAAGAAACGTGAAGACGTTCACCGTATGGCAGAAGCGAACAAAGCATTCGCTCATTACCGCTGGTAATACCTTTCAGTGCCGCGAGAACCCTCGCGGCGCTACTCTAGTTCCTATGCGCAAGCTTAGGAACTATTGCTATATCTAGGGCACGTGAAAATTGCCATGAGCAGGCTAAAATGCAACTAGAAATAGCAATAGTCCCTAATTCAAGAGGATTCAATCGTGGCTCGTAAAACACCTATTGAGCGCTACCGTAACATTGGTATCGTCGCTCACGTAGACGCAGGTAAAACAACCACAAGTGAACGTATTCTGTTCTACACCGGCCTTTCTCATAAAATCGGTGAAGTTCACGATGGTGCTGCTACCATGGACTGGATGGAGCAGGAGCAAGAGCGTGGTATCACAATCACCTCAGCGGCTACGACGACTTTCTGGCGTGGTATGGATGCACAATTCCAAGACCACCGCATCAACATTATCGATACTCCTGGACACGTAGATTTCACTATCGAAGTAGAGCGTTCACTGCGCGTGCTTGATGGTGCTGTTGTTGTGTTCTGTGGTTCATCGGGTGTTGAACCTCAATCTGAAACTGTATGGCGTCAAGCTGACAAGTACCACGTTCCTCGCATGGTATTTGTCAACAAGATGGACCGTGCAGGTGCTGACTTCCTACGCGTTGTTGATCAAATCAAAAACCGTCTTGGTGCGAACCCTGTTCCTATCCAACTAAACGTTGGCGCGGAAGATGACTTCAAGGGTGTGATTGACCTGATCAAGATGAAGATGATCAACTGGAGTGAAGCTGACCAAGGTACAACCTTTACTTACGAAGATATTCCAGCGGACATGCTTGAGCTTGCTGAAGAGTGGCACAACAACCTTGTTGAGTCAGCGGCAGAAGCTAGCGAAGAGCTAATGGATAAGTATCTTGAAGAAGGCGAACTAACGGAAGCTGAAATCAAGCAAGCATTACGTACACGTACACTAAACAACGAAATCGTACTAGCCACTTGTGGTAGTGCGTTTAAGAACAAAGGTGTTCAAGCGGTACTCGATGCAGTAGTCGAATTCTTACCATCGCCAATCGACGTTCCAGCGATCAAAGGTGTTGATGACAATGACAACGAAGTTGAGCGTCATGCAGACGACAACGAACCGTTCTCAGCACTCGCATTTAAAATCGCGACCGACCCGTTTGTAGGTACGCTAACCTTTATGCGTGTTTACTCTGGTGTGGTGAACTCTGGCGATGCGGTTTACAACTCTGTTAAACAGAAGAAAGAACGCTTTGGTCGTATCGTACAGATGCACTCAAACAAGCGTGATGAAATTAAAGAAGTTCGCGCAGGTGATATTGCTGCTGCAATTGGCCTGAAAGACGTGACAACAGGTGACACACTATGTGACCAGAACCACAAGGTGATTCTGGAGCGCATGGAGTTCCCTGACCCAGTAATTCAGATCGCAGTAGAGCCTCGCTCTGTTGCCGATCAAGAAAAGATGGGTATTGCGCTGGGTAAACTAGCTGCAGAAGACCCGTCTTTCCGCGTCGAAACGGATGACGAAACTGGTCAGACACTGATCTCTGGTATGGGTGAACTTCACCTAGATATCATCGTTGACCGTATGAAGCGTGAATTCAGCGTTGACTGTAATGTTGGTAAACCTCAGGTTGCTTACCGAGAGACGATTCGTGGTAACGCGGAAGTTGAAGGTAAATTTGTACGTCAATCTGGTGGTCGTGGTCAGTATGGTCACGTATGGATCAAACTGGAGCCATCTGAACCTGGTGAAGGTTTTGTCTTTGTTGACGAAATTGTGGGTGGTGTTGTTCCTAAGGAATACATCAGTTCGGTAGCGAAAGGTATCGAAGAGCAAATGAACAGTGGTGTTCTAGCGGGTTACCCGGTTCTAGACATTAAAGCAACACTGTTTGACGGTTCTTACCACGATGTTGACTCTAACGAGATGGCGTTTAAGATCGCTGGCTCGATGGCATTCAAGAAGGGTTCATTAGAAGCACAGCCTGTACTTCTTGAGCCAATGATGAATGTTGAAGTAACTACGCCTGAAGATTGGATGGGTGACGTTGTTGGTGACTTAAACCGCCGTCGCGGTATGATCGAAGGTATGGACGATGGTGTGGCTGGTATTAAGATCATCCGCGCTCAAGTACCACTATCTGAGATGTTTGGTTACGCAACTGATCTACGTTCTGCAACTCAAGGCCGTGCGTCTTATTCTATGGAGTTTAACGAGTACGCTGAAGTACCGAAAAACTTTGCAGATAAAATCATTGCAGACCGTGGTTACTGATAAATCGTATTAACCTTTAAAAATAGCAAGACTTTTTTAAAGATCAATACGTCCAAATATTGCGCTGACGGACGTTGGCGCATAAAATAGCAAATTCTGGCGCGTCGTGATCAATAATGTTCGCGGCGAATCATAACTAGGAAGGAACACGATCGTGTCTAAAGAAAAATTTGAACGTACTAAACCGCACGTTAACGTTGGTACTATCGGCCACGTTGACCACGGTAAAACAACTCTAACTGCTGCAATCTGTACAACTCTATCTAAAGTGTACGGCGGTGAAGCGAAAGACTTCGC
>NZ_VTYQ01000003.1 GCF_013113835.1 Vibrio sp. RE88
AGGGTAACCGCATGGTCAACAGGGTTGGAGAGGTTGATACTGAAGGTTGCCACCTCACCTTCGGAGACGGTACCTGCACCTGTGACGGTTAAATCAGGGCGATCGGATTCATCGCTGATTGTACCTGTCCCAGACTCATTGAGATTAAAACTCTCATCGCCTATTGTAGCGTTTGCACTTACATCCAACGTAAAGCTTTCGTTGCCCTCAAAAATACTATCATCCGTAGTTTCAACAGAGACTTGAATGTTAGTTGCGTTACCGGGAATGGTGTAGCTGCCATCTTGATTCGCTGCAGCTGTCTGCGTCTGCCCATTCACTTGATAACTAACATCGATGGGATTTACGGCAAAATCATCAAGAGTCGCAGATTGATCATTGAAATTTAATGAGAAGTTATAGGTAACATCGCCATCAACATCATTCGACAACGCAACGCCAAATACTGCTGTATTGCCTTCTACAACAGATTCTGAACTAACCGAAAGAGTTGGTGTATCAGCATTACTACCACCTACTTGTTCGTCGGTAATTGTGCCTATTCCTGATTCATTCAAGTTAAAACTATCATCACCAACGGTAGCGTTCGCTCTAACATCCAGTTTGAAGTTTTCGCTGCCTTCAAAAATATCGTCATCTAATGTTTCAACTGAAACTTGAATATTGGTTGCATTGCCAGGGATGGTGTACGTCCCATCCTGATTGGCTTCAGCTGGCTGAGTAACACCATCCAGTTGGTAGCTGACACTGATCGGATTCGTTGTAAAGTCTGCTAACTCCGCAGATTGTCCTTCTATACTAAGTGCAAAGTTATAAGTCACATCACCATCGACAACATTCGACAGTGCAACATTAAACACAGCGGTGCTGCCTTCAACGACAGGTTCAGAGCTCACTGACAAGGATGGAGTATCCGCGTTGCCTCCTCCCTGTTGTTCATCACTGATCGTGCCTGAGCCAGACTCATTCAGGTCAAAGCTTTCACCACCCACTGTAGCACTCGCATTAGCATCCAACGTAAAGCTTTCACTTCCTTCGAAGATCTCATCATTTGCGGTTTCAACCGAGACTTGGATGTTGGTCGCATTGCCTGGAATGGTATAACTGCCATCTTGGTTTGCGGTAGCAGTTTGAGTAACACCCGCTATCTGATAAGTGACACTGATAGGGTTTTCGGCAAAGTCAGCAATCTCAGCAGTTTCACCATTGAGATTTATTGAGAAGTTATAGGTAACATCACCATCAACATTGTTTGACAAAGCAATATCGAAGACGGCGGTGTTGTCTTCAAACACGGATTCATTGCTGACCGTGAGTTGCGGAAGATCGGACTCGTTGCCAGTGTTGTCCAAAATTGCTGTGCTAGCACTGCTGCTGCCAGCACCATCTCCAACTAGACCGAATACAGGCTCAACGTTAAGCTGGTATTCTTCTGAACCTTCAAATGTTGTGTCTTGAGTAGTGTTGACCGTCACACGGAGTGAAGTAACACCCGCTGGCACCTCAACCGTTCCATCAGCTCCCACTATAAGAATAACGCGCTGCGATGACCCTGAGTCGTCAGAAGAACTTATTACTTCTACACTCATCCCTGACAAGTCTTCATCTTCAGCAGAACTCAAGGACAAAGTCAGTTTTAAGGTTGTGGTTTGATTTGACGCTTTATCAAAGTTGATGGTGTAGCTCGCGTTGCTACCTTCGTCGACCTGAGTATCTCCTGAAACCGATATAGCCGGGATTGGGGTGACATCAACATTAACTACAACTGTATCTGTTCCTCCATTTCCATCATCTACCGTTACCTCAAACGCATCGGAACCATCATAATTTTCATTGGGGGTGTACTCCCAAAGCCCAGTAACAGGGTTGATTGTAACTACCCCGTTTTCAGGGGATGAGGAGATAGAAAAAGTGAGGGAGTCATCGGGGTTTGGATCACTAGCACTCACCTGTCCACTTATCGACGTGTCTTCATTCGTCGTTACAGATACATCATCGGCAAGAGGACTGCTGTTTGAAGCAGTAAACGTTGGGGCTTGTTGAATGGCTTGATATTGGTCTAAAAGCGTTAGGCTCTGAGTTCTCGAAATACCCAAGCTTTCAAAACCTTGAGTATCAAACTCAGTATTAGCTATGGTTTCGTCACCTGTCCTGACGATGGAACCAATTGTGGTCAGACTAGAGCCTATTTGCCCACCAGCAGCGGTTGAAA
Source organism: Vibrio sp. RE88 (assembly GCF_013113835.1). Lineage (GTDB taxonomy): Bacteria > Pseudomonadota > Gammaproteobacteria > Enterobacterales > Vibrionaceae > Vibrio. The sequence goes on from NZ_VTYQ01000003.1 coordinate 2,213, forward strand.
ATTCATCACCTAATTGGGTTGGGTCTTGGCCCTCTTCCAGCGCTGCAATAATGTCATCTATTTCGTTTGTGATATCCTGCAGTTCAGCGCTTTCATCAACAATGCCAATGTTCACATCGGCAAAATCTGGGTTAAGCTCTTCCATGGACATAACTACGTCGCCTGGTTTGGCGACTTCGTTATCATTCAATACGCGAATATTTCCACTTTCATCTATTGCAATTGTTTGTCCAGCAGCTAGGTTACCAATTACTACGTATGCACCAAAACCCATGATAAACCCCTAATCCTTTACAACGTTTTGTCTGTCAAAGTTGTGACAGGTGAAGTTAATATACACATTCACATGATGCATAAATTAACATCGACAACTTTCAAAACAAAAACATTTTTGCTTGTAGTGTTAACAATCTCTACTAAACAAATTACATAGTCGATCGCACATTCTTTGGATAAAGATCACATTTTATTAATCTTTATCTGCAACTTTCATTTTTCATTCCGATTTGAGTATTCATACTAGCCAAACAACATTTTATTAACGAACCATCATCCCAGTTTCTTAAATGATGTTAGTCTTCATAAGCAGATAGTGTTATTTTATTGACGTCGCAGATGGATAATTCTCAAAAATGAGACTTCATATTTGAGTAATATCTCTCGTTCAGGAGTACCCAAGGAGCCCCATCGTGAATTGGAATAGGATTAAGTTGTTGAGCATTGCCACTATGCTCTCTTTTCCAGCACAGAGCCAAACACTCGAACAAGCAGTAGCTTATACAATAACAAACAACCCTGATATTAAAGCTTCGTACAACGAATATATGAGTAAGCTTTATGATGCGAAAGCATCATCAGGTGCGTACCTGCCTTCCATAGACCTAGATGCTGGTATTGGTTATGAACAGGTTGATTTAGCTTCTGGGACAGAAGACGATCTCACCAGAAAAGAAGCGACGCTGAGCCTCACTCAGTTAATTTGGGATGGCTCCGCAACGCTTAATGATATGGATAGAACGGCAGCCGATGCCGAGTCAGTTAGGCTTCAGCTACTTGCGGACTCGCAAGATATTGCACTTGAAGTGACTGATATTTATCTTAACGCAACCAAAGCCTACGAAGTGTTAGCACTGTCGGAGAGCAACTTGGCTGTACATAAAGAAATTTATAACGATATCAAGAAGCGAGTGGACTCGGGTATCGGTTCGACTGCTGATTTATCGCAAGTTGAAGCACGTCTTGCCAAGGCGCACAGTAATCTACTCGCAGCACAGAACAATCTTTATGATGTTCACACGCAGTTCAAACGAATTGTCGGTAAATCGCCACAAGCTTTAATTTTCCCACGAGCAGATGAAAATGCGGTCCCGTTTTCTGTAGATGAAGCGCTGGACTTTGCTTTTAAAAATCACCCAGTGATCAAAGTCGCTCAAGCGGACGTCGACTCGGCTCGATTCCAGTATGACCAAACTAAAGGCGTAAACTACCCAACTCTGTCTATCGAAGCCAACCAGATTTGGCGTGACGATGCAGGTGGTATACGTGGTAGTAGCAACGAATCTTCAGCCATGCTTCGTATGCGCTACAACTTGTACAACGGTGGCTCTGATTCTGATCGAACTGAAAGTGCGGCTTATCAGCTAAACAAAGCGAAAGACTTTCGTGATCGCACATTCCGCAGCCTCGAAGAAGGTCTACGCCTGTCATGGAGTGCATTGGATCTCACTTTGCAGCAGAAGGAGTTCCTAGCGGACCACGTAGACTCGGCATCTGAAACGGTTATCGCCTATGAAAAGCAATACAAGCTTGGAAAACGAACTTTACTTGATCTATTAAACACTGAGAACGAGTTGTTTGAAGCACGCAAAGATTACCTAGATGCTAAATACGCTGAGCAATACGCAAAATATCGAGTCATGAATGCGACAGGTGGTTTGTTGGCAGCGTTGCGTGTTGACACCCCAGAAGATTGGAATAAGGCGGTTGAGTACTAATATGAAAAAAGCATTTTTCACCCTCACTGCTGTCGCCTGCCTATTGTCTTCTGCAACTCACGCTGAAGACGTTTATGACTATCGACAAACGCCTGTACCAAATCAGATAGCTGATTTACTCGACGATGACAAAGACGGTGTTATCAACGCACGCGATTTGTGCCCAGATACCCCACTAGGTGCCGACATTGATAACGATGGATGTGGAACATACGTTAAGTCGGAAGAAGAAATGGATCTTCACATTTTATTCGAGAATGACTCCAGCGACATCCAGCCTGTATTCCTGACTCAAATTCGCGAGATGGCCGATTTTCTTAAAATCTACCCTTCAACATCAATTGAGCTACAAGGCTACGCCAGTAAGGTCGGTAATCATGGCCATAACATGGCTTTGTCACAACGTCGTGCTGAAGAAGTCGAAAGTGCTCTGATTAATAACGGAGTCAGCCACACTAGGATCAGAATTGTGGGTTTTGGTGATACGAATCTCGCTGATACAGGCGATGATGAAATCACACATGCGAAAAACCGCAAAGTCGTGGCAACCGTCGTAGGCCACAAAGGTAGCATCAAGAAAGAGTGGACCATCTTCACTAAAAAAGCGAAGTAAGCGACCTTCTCACCATTTAAATGGGCACTCAATGTGCCCATTTTTATTTAGCTTTCATAGCAACAGTGGTACCCTATCCGCGATTCTACTTATGAGATAAATCCTATGAGCAAATTAACTGCTGATATTCAGGCTAACCTAGAGCTATTCGTATCTGAAACCAAAGCAAATAGCTTGGTTTGGGGTCTTCGCAATGAAGAAGGTTGGCTGTCTTGTGACTCAACGGAATTTGAAAACAGCGAAGTCATGCCATTCTGGTCTTCTAAAGAAGACGCACAAGCACACAACGTGGAAGAGTGGTCAGATTTTGAAGTTTTGGAAATTCCACTAGATATCTTCGTTGAAGACTGGCTACTAACACTAGCAGAAGATGGCGTTCTAGTTGGTACAAACTGGAATGCGCAGCTAGAAGGCAAAGAGCTTGAGCCGTCTGAGCTTGCAAAAATGTATCTGGATTAATAACTCCTGATTAGAAAAACGCCCTCATTTGAGGGCGTTTTTGTGTTCGCGATCATAGAGAAACTTTACGCTTCACTACTTTGCTTGCTGACTAACGAGGCCATGACCGCTTCTCGATTGTCGATGTAATCATTCAAGCCCGCTTTTCTTAAGTCGCATGCTGGGCAATCACCACAGCCATCACCAATAATGCCGTTGTAACACGTCAGTGTTTTTTCTCTCACCAATTGCAGTGCATCGTATTGGTCAGCCAGAGCCCAAGTTTCCGCCTTATTTAGCCACATCAGCGGCGTAACAATGTCTAGATTACGGTCCATACCTTGAACCAACGCACTGTTCATCGCTTTAACGAAGTCATTACGGCAATCAGGATAGCCTGAGAAGTCCGTCTCACACACGCCAGTAATCACAGCCTGAGCACCAATTTGATACGCATAAATGCCCGCTAGGGTCAGAAAAAGAATGTTACGGCCAGGGACGAAAGAGTTAGGTAAGCCATTTTCCTGCAGCTCATGTGAAACCGGAATATCATCACGAGTCAATGAGCTAATGGCAAGCTCATTCAGCAAGCCCACATCCATCACTTTATGCGCTTTAACGCCTAGCTCTTTTGCAAGGTCTTGAGCCACTTCAATTTCCAGTTTATGGCGCTGACCATAATCGAAAGTGATTGCATGCACTTCATCATAATTCTTAAGTGCCTGAACGAGACATGTCGTGGAATCTTGGCCACCACTAAATACTACAACTGCTTTTTTCATTTCGTTTCCCTTACGCAATACTTAGATACTTGTGTGTCTGGATAGAGAGTCTCCAGTTACGCGCAATACAAGTATCAATACATAGCTGAGTGGCGCGTGTTTTCTGACTGATCGGCTGTAAGGCAATAGTCGTACTCTCAGGCACGCCAGCGCGCTCAATCAAAGCATCGAGTTGCTCAATGTCTTTATCGGTCGCCACTGGATGTTTAATCTCATTTGCTCGGAGTAAAGCACAATCCAGAACAGGCAGTTTACCTTTCATTGCCACTTTTGGTGACACTGTCACCCAGGTATTTTCACTCGCCAAAACTGGTGATGTGCCACTGGTTTCAATTTGGCAACGACATCCAATCGCTTCGAATGCTTCTGTCATCGGACGCAAGTCGTAGATGCATGGTTCGCCGCCAGTAATAACAATATGCTTAGCCTGATAACCTTGTTGACGATACTGCTCGATAATGTCACCTCCAGACACACTACACCATGTTGGTGAGTCTTCCGTTTTCGCGAGCACTTCCGCTAACGGGCGTTCGTCTTGAGGTGTCGCATCCCAGGTTTGTTTCGTATCGCACCAAGCACATCCTACCGGACATATCTGCAGACGAACAAACACCGAAGGAACGCCAGTAAAGACGCCTTCACCCTGAATGGTTTCGAACATTTCGTTTAATTTGTACAACTTTGTCTCAGCCTAACTCATCATCAATATTTAGCAGGAACGAGACCATAAATGACTGCACTGCGAAGGTCAACTAAATCAGAAATTGATCATTCCGATTCACTCATTTAATCTGCTTCTTTCTTTAGTGATAACTTTAAAACTTTTAGGTAAGTATATGTACAAGCTGATTGCTTTGGATATGGATGGCACCTTGCTAACCAGCGAGAAGTCCATTTCAGAAAGAACAAAAACCGCCATAGAAAAAGCGCGAGCTCAGGGAGTCAAAATCGTTCTTGCTTCAGGCCGCCCTCTCGCAGGAATGCAAGAGAAACTGACAGAACTTGGCATAGACGGACACAATGAATTTGTGGTCTTCTACAACGGAAGTACTGTGAAAGAAATTGGCTCAGGAAAAGTCATTCATCAAGCCTACATTGACGGTCGACGTGCGAAACAAGTGGCGAAGCTCGCTAAAGAGCTAGGATTGTACTGTCATGCATTCAGTACTGAGCACGGCTTAATTACGCCTGAGAATAACGAGTTTACTACCTTGGAATCTGACATTAACCAAGTGCCGATTACGGAAATGGCGTTCGATTCATTGGAGGATGACCACCCTATCATCAAAGCCATGATCGTCGGTGAACCATCAAAACTGACGCAAGCTGCGAAAGCCATTCCAGATGTACTTCATCAGGAATTCACCATAGTACAAAGCGCCCCGTTCTTTCTAGAGTTTCTTAACCTTGAAAGTAATAAGGGCGTCGGTGTTAAAGCGATTGCAGACTACCTTGGTATTCACGCTGACGAAGTGATTTGTATGGGAGACGCGGAGAACGATCATCACATGATTCGCTATGCGGGGCTCGGAGTCGCAATGGAAAATGCGATGGAGCAAACTAAAGCCATCGCTGATTACATTACCACCAGCAATAACGATGACGGCGTTGCATTGGTCATCGAACAATATGTACTGGCTCAGTGATACTCATGCATTAACGATAAAAGCTGCCATCAGGCAGCTTTTGCAAATTTCCTAACACTAACTACAAACAAAATCATGAGCACTGGGTAACGAATTGCATCTAACCCAAATGACAACACACTGCTTCGAGAAACCAACACTTCACTGTACTCAAACAACCAATATATCGCGACCATGGATATGGTGATCGGAATAGTCAGCTCTGCTGTGATTTTCTTTTCGTTTTCATCCGCCGTATAAATCACTCCTAACGCAGTGCCAATGATCCCAAGCCAAATACCAAATACCGGAATTGGCCATACAGAGACCATCACCAAGCCAGCGGCAATCAACACAAACCAAAGTGCTTTCAACTGTATCAATGTCATCAATTCTACGTCAGGTTTGTTATCTAAGCGGATCAAATGCCAGGCGCACAAACCACCAATCAGCAAACCACTCACCATATCGACAATAAAGTGTGTCCCGGTGTAAAAACTGGAAATAGCAAGCCAAGCAATCAAGCCCACACTAGTCGCTGCAAGGTAATCTGGCCCGTTCTCCCTCATTTTGTTTAGTAGTAAGGTGATCACGCACATCCATACTGCAAACGGCAAACTCGGTAAGCTGTAACCTGAGAATTGTGGTAAAGCCCTGCTCGCAAGATAGACCTGTGGTGGAGGGAGCTGAAACCCCTGTTTCGCCAGTAAAACAATCAATGACGTAATCGTTACGGCGAAAAACACTTTATAGCTAAAATCTCGCCCAAAACGCCAATAAAGATAGGGAAAGAGAACCAGCAGAATGATGGGATGATTCAGTTGAAGGCTTAACTTAAACAGTTCTTCAATAATGGCTTCGGCATGAGTTGGTAGCTTGTCTAGCAACAAACGGAACTCATTTAACCAAGCCAACTCCATTTGATTAAAGGTAGGCGCAGATTCAACCAAGTTATCCACATATCGAACAGGCTGAGGGGTTGCTTGTTCAAAATACCCTGCAATCCGTTTAAGTTGTTCTGGGAATCGGTATTCCTGAGCATTGATCATCTCTGGCGAAATTAACATTGCCGACGCAATTTCAACGCCATAATGCGGTGCAAACCATATTGGTAATTGGTGTGCATCAAATGAATCATCAATGTGAAACGCCACAATTTCAGAATCAGATATACAATCGTAATAAATCGTGTTGTTTCTCTGACCCAGAACTTTATTGATTGAAACAACCAGCCCTGTTTCTTCCCAGGTTTCGCGCTGTGCGGCTGATTCTGGCTTTTCGCCTCGTTTCACATTGCCTGCAGGCAACCATGACTTGCCAGTCAAAATTTCATTAACAAGCACCAGCTTATCATCCGCTCTGATGACACAGGCGGCGCCTTCTATTTCTGGCTGTTTTTGCTCAGCGAAAAGCAAAGATGAGAAAAATGTGAGTGTAAAAAACAGAAACACTCGATCCAACTGCTTAAAAATGGTCATTTATTACTTCTTGTTTAACCCACTGGTTTGCGGAGCCAATGGATGTGATGTTCGAAACCCAGTTCTTTATAAAAATCCAGCGCATTGCTGTTGAAATTCCACACTTCAACAAAGATCTGTTTTACGCCATAGTCATCAAAACGCTGTTCAATCGACTTGCATAATTGTTTTGCAATACCCGACTTACGACACTCTGGAAGAACATAAAGTTCATCGATACTGCCCATTTGTACGGGTTTACTCACGCTGGAAATCAGCTCGCAAAAATGACCGGATACAAAACCAACAATCCGTTGACCTTCAAAAGCAATTAGTACAATACATTCTGGGTCATCTAAGTATCGAGCGATGCTCTTTTCCTGCTCTATATCTTCTGCAGTTTTAAAGTGTTCAGGACATTGGTGATGATGTTCATCGTGCAACCTGAACATCATGTCATTGAGCGATTCTAAGTCCTGCGCTTGAGCGACTCTAATTTCTAATTTGTGCATATTTATTTTGATGTCGCAAATAAAACCACAGTGTGAGTCGAACATAAAAATTTATCAACAAAAAAGCCCCTTAAAGAAGGGGCTAATTAGTGATTATGGAACGCCGTCTCAACTATGATTCGAGGGCTTTCTGAATTTCTTCCAGACTCGTCGGATCATCGATGGTTGAAGGAACAGTATACTTTTCACCATCGGCTATTTGTCGAATGGTCTTGCGAAGGATTTTACCCGAACGCGTTTTCGGTAGACGCTCAACGACCAGCGCGTGCTTAAAGCAAGCAACTGCGCCTATTTCATCGCGTACCTTGCCCACGAGCTCACCTTCAAGTTGCAAGTCATCGACTTTGACACCGTCTTTTAGGACCACAAATCCTAATGGTAGCTGCCCTTTTAAGTCATCATGCACACCGACAACCGCACATTCCGCAATGGCTGGATGACCACCAACAATTTCTTCCATTTCACCGGTCGACAATCGATGTCCGGCGACATTAATCACATCATCGATACGGCCCATAATAAACAAGTAGCCATCTTCGTCTAGGTAACCACCATCACCTGACACATAGTAGCCTGGGAACTGGCTCAAATATCCCGACTCAAATCGGTCATGGTTACGCCACACGGTAGGCAAACAGCTAGGTGGCAATGGGCGTTTCAACGCAACAAAACCTTGTTTATTCGGCGCGACAGGCTCACCTAGCTCATCCAATATTTCAACCTGATAACCGGGGATAGGTTTAGTCGCTGAACCTGCCTTAACAGGCATCAACTCAATCCCCGTTGGGTTACCCGCAATTGCCCAACCTGTTTCCGTTTGCCACCAGTGGTCCACAACCGGTTTGTCGGTTTTACTTTCTACCCACTCCAAGGTTGGAGGGTCTAAACGTTCCCCCGCCATAAAGATGGTTTTTAGATTCGACAGGTCATATTGCTTGAGGTACTCACCGTCTGGGTCTTCTTTCTTGATGGCACGGAAAGCAGTTGGTGCAGAGAATAATACATCGACCTTATACTCTTCACACACACGCCAAAAGGCGCCTGGGTTTGGCGTTCTCACAGGCTTTCCTTCAAACAAAATCGTTGTGCAGCCATGAATGAGCGGCGCATAGACAATATAAGAATGCCCGACTACCCAGCCCACATCAGAAGCCGCCCAATAAACACCATCCTGAGGAACGTTGTAAATGGCACTCATTGAGTACTTCATTGCGACAGCATGGCCTCCGTTGTCACGTACGACTCCTTTCGGTTTTCCGGTTGTGCCTGAGGTGTAAAGAATGTAGAGAGGGTCAGTGGCCAGAACGGGTACGCACGCATGAGGTAAAGCGTTGTTGTACGCCTGCATCCAATCCACGTCTCGCGCCTGACTTAATTCAGCCTCACACTGGGGGCGTTGTAATATCAAAACCTTTTCAGGTTTCCAGCGGCTATCCATCACTGCTTTATCAACCATAGGTTTATATGGGATGACCTTATTGATCTCGATACCACAAGACGCGGTCATGATAACTTTTGGCTCAGCATCTTCTATCCGTACCGCAAGCTCGTTTGGGGCAAAGCCTCCAAATACCACAGAGTGAATGGCCCCTAAACGTGCACATGCCAACATTGCCATTGCGGCTTCTGGAATCATTGGCATGTAGATAACAACTCGATCGCCTTTCTCCACCCCTTGCTCTGCTAGCATCCCTGCGATCTTGGCGACCTTATCCCTAAGCTCTTTGTATGTGTACTTTTGATTGTTACCGGTGACAGGAGAGTCATAGATAAGTGCTGTTGTCTCCCCTCTTCCTTGTTCACAGTGGTAATCGAGTGCAAGCCAACAAGTGTTAAGCACACCATCAGGGAACCAACGTTCAATACCGTTTTCATCCTTTTGCAAAATGGTCTTTGGTTGCTCAAACCAGTCCAATTGCTCGGCTTGCGCTTTCCAAAATTGCTGTGGGTTTTCCTGAGCCCAAAGGTATTCTTTCTGATATGCAGACATAATGCTTCCTCCAGTATGTCCTGACATTACTTACATCGGGTTTGTTACCGACGAGATTTATTCTTCAAAGACATTGGAGGGAACACGCACAAAGCCCTCCATCAAAATACGAGCGCTTCGGCTCATTGCGGCTTTTTCTACTACCCAGCCTTGGTTGGAATGAGTGGCCCGAGCACCTACTTTTAGCGTTCCGGACGGATGCCCAAAAGTCACTGAATGCTTCTCACCGCCTCCAGCGGCCAAATTGACTAATGTCCCCGGCACACAAGAAGCTGACGCAATGGCAACTGCGGCCGTTCCCATCATCGCGTGATGTAACTGGCCCATAGATAAAGCTCTCACCAGCAAATCAACGTCATTATCGTCAATCTGTTTTCCGCTTGAGGCTTGATAGCTCTTCGCTTTGCTAACAAAAGCCACCTTAGGGGTGTGTTGGCGAGACTCTGCTTCTTCAACCTTATCAATAAGCCCCATTTTGAGTGCGCCATAAGCTCGGATCTTTTCAAATCGTGCTAATGCCAACTCGTCACTATTGATATCTTGTTGAAGCTCAGTGCCGGAGTAACCAAGGGCATCGGCATCAATAAAAATCGTTGGGATACCAGCATTAATCAAAGTAGCGTTAAATGTACCAACCTCAGGTACTTCAAGATCATCGACTAAATTTCCCGTTGGAAACATACTTCCATCACCCGCAGCAGGGTGCATGAAATCCACTTGAATTTCAGCCGCAGGAAAAGTCACCCCGTCTAGCTCAAAGTCTCCAGTTTCTTGAACAAGTCCATTGAGGATAGGCACGTGGATGACAATCGTTTTTCCGATATTGGCCTGCCACACTTTCACCGCAACCACACCATTTTCAGGTATACGCTCTGCAGGGATTAGCCCGGCATGAATCGCAAACGGGCCAACCGCCGCCGATAGGTTTCCACAATTTCCGCTCCAATCAACAAAAGGCTTATCAATGGAAACTTGCCCAAATAGGTAATCCACATCGTGCTCTGGCTGACTGCTCGGTGAAACGATGACGGTTTTGCTTGTACTCGAAGTTGCCCCTCCCATACCATCGATTTGTTTAGCATAGGGATCGGGGCTACCAATGACTCTTAGCAGCAACGCATCTCGAGCCTTTCCCGGTTTTTGTGCCTCTTCGGGTAAATCAGAAAGATTAAAGAACACACCTTTACTCGTACCGCCTCGCATATAGGTCGCGGCGACCTTTATCTGGCTCGGTCTAATGTTACTCATAATCACTCCTTATTGAGCCAGAAAGTCTTGAGCGAAGCGTTGCAATACACCACCCGCGTTGTAAACAGAGACTTCGTCGGCGGTATCGAGTCGACACGTGACCGGCACGTCCAGCTTTTCACCGTTCTGACGCGTCACAACTAAGGCAAGGTCAGTCCCTGGCTTAATCTCACCAATCACGTCATAAAGTTCGGTCCCATCAAGCATTAACGTCTGGCGGTTGACACCTTCTTTAAACTGCAAAGGAAGCACGCCCATCCCCACAAGATTGGTTCTGTGGATACGCTCAAAACCTTCGGCAACGATAGCTTCGACGCCTGCCAAGCGAACGCCTTTTGCCGCCCAGTCACGAGATGAGCCTTGACCATAATCGGCTCCTGCAACAACAATGAGGGGTTGTTTTCGGTTCATGTAGGTTTCGATAGCTTCCCACATACGCGTGACCTTTCCTTCAGGCTCAATACGAGCCAGAGAACCTTGAACAACTTCGCCTTCGTCTCTAACCATTTCGTTAAATAACTTAGGATTCGCAAAGGTCGCACGCTGCGCGGTAAGGTGGTCTCCACGGTGAGTCGCGTAGGAGTTAAAGTCTTCTTCAGGAACTCCCATTTTCGCTAGGTACTCACCTGCAGCGCTGGACGCAAGAATGGCGTTAGAGGGAGACAAATGGTCGGTTGTAATGTTGTCACCGAGTATTGCTAGAGGCCTCATTGAAGACAGTGTTCTTTCACCCGCTAATGCGCCTTCCCAATAAGGGGGTCTGCGAATATAGGTACTTTGCGGCCGCCAATCGTATAAAGGATTACTGTTGCTTTGTTCATCATCAAGTTTAAACATTTGAATATAAACTTGATTAAACTGCTCGGGTCTAACGTACTTACCCACAACCGCGTCAATTTCTTCATCAGTTGGCCAAAGGTCATTGAGGTAGATAGGCTTGCCGTCAGCGTCTGTACCCAACGTATCTCGCTCGATATCGAAGCGAATCGTCCCTGCCAACGCATAAGCAACAACCAAAGGCGGTGACGCCAAAAATGCTTGTTTCGCATAAGGATGGATACGCCCGTCGAAGTTGCGGTTACCAGAAAGCACCGCCGTCGAATACAAATCTCGTTCAATGATTTCTTGCTGAATCTCAGGGTCTAACGCACCACTCATCCCGTTACATGTCGTACACGCATACGCGACGATACCAAAGCCTAGTTTTTCCATCTCTTCAAGCAAACCTGCTTCTTCAAGATACAACTTCGCAACTTTTGAACCCGGAGCGAAAGACGACTTCACCCATGGCTTGCGGACAAGGCCCAATTGGTTGGCTTTCTTGGCAACCAAGCCTGCGGCGACAACGTTTCTTGGGTTACTGGTGTTCGTACAAGAGGTAATCGCTGCAATAATTACCGCGCCATCTGGCAATTGACCTTCACTCTCTTGCCACTGGCCTGCAATACCCTGTGACGCTAGCTCTGACGTTGGTAAGCGGCGATGTGGATTCGAAGGGCCGGCCATATTGCGTGTCACTGCAGACAAATCAAACTCAAGCACACGTTCGTATTGCGCCGTATCTAAATCATCAGCCCAAAGGCCTGTTTGCTTGGCGTAGTTCTCAACCAGTTCAACTTGTTGGTCATCCCGCCCCGTCAATTTTAGGTAGGTAAGCGTTTGTTCATCAATGTAGAACATGCCTGCTGTCGCACCGTATTCAGGCGTCATATTGGAGATGGTTGCGCGATCACCAATTGTTAGGTCACTGGCACCTTCACCAAAGAACTCAAGGTACGATGAGACAACACGCTCATTTCGTAAGAACTCAGTGATAGCAAGAACGATATCCGTGGCGGTAATACCAGGTTGGCGTTTACCGGTGAGCTTAACACCCACAATATCCGGTAGGCGCATCATTGATGGTCGGCCTAACATTACTGTTTCAGCTTCAAGCCCGCCAACACCAATGGCAATAACACCTAATGCGTCCACATGCGGGGTATGACTGTCAGTTCCGACACAGGTGTCTGGGTAAGCAATACCATGCTTGGCTTGCACTACAGGTGACATTTTTTCGAGATTAATCTGGTGCATAATGCCGTTACCTGCAGGAATAACGCTGACATTTTCGAATGCCGTTTTACACCACTCGATAAAGTGAAAACGGTCTTCATTCCGACGCTCTTCGATCGCGCGGTTTTTCTCGAACGCATCAGATTCAAAACCCGCATGCTCCACCGCCAGAGAGTGGTCGACGATCAGCTGGGTTTCTACCACAGGGTTCACTTTAGCGGGGTCGCCTCCTTGGTCTGCAATTGCATCACGTAAACCGGCTAAATCAACTAAAGCGGTTTGCCCCAAAATATCGTGACAAACCACGCGTGCAGGGTACCAAGGAAAGTCTAAATCGCGTTTGCGATCAATTAGTTGTTTAAGAGAGGCTGTTAGAGACTCAGGATCACACCGTCGCACTAATTGTTCAGCAAGAACTCGCGACGTGTAAGGGAGAGTCTCATAAGCTCCTGGCGTAATATCATTGACTGCTTCTCGGGCATCGAAAAAATCAAGATGAGATCCCGGAAGCGACTTACGATATTTTGAATTCACTGTACTACTCATATCATTGCTTCCATTCAGATAATATTCGGGTATCCGAGCCTCCCTACAAGCTGGCAAGGAGGCTCTTGGGTAACTGGGTGTTACCTCTTTTCGATAGGAACCCAATCCTGATGCTCAGGACCTGTGTAATCCGCACTTGGGCGAATAATGCGGTTGTTGGCACGTTGCTCATAAACGTGCGCAGCCCAGCCAGTCAGACGGCTCATGACGAAGATAGGTGTAAACAACTTGGTTGGAATGTCCATAAAGTGGTACGCCGAAGCATGGAAAAAATCTGCATTACAGAACAGTCCCTTTTCACGTTTCATCACCGACTCGACTCGCTCAGAGACCGTATAAAGGTGCGTATCACCCACTTTATCTGAAAGCTCTTTCGACCAACGTTTGATTAATGCATTTCGAGGGTCACTTTCACGATATATAGCATGGCCAAAGCCCATAATTTTGTCTTTATTGGCTAGCATCTGCATGATGTTGGTTTCTGCCTCATCAGGCGTCTGCCAGTTTTCGATCATTTCCATCGCAGCTTCGTTTGCCCCGCCATGGAGTGGACCACGCAAAGTACCAATGGCAGCCGTAATACAAGAATGGATATCCGACAGCGTCGAGGCACACACACGAGCCGCAAACGTCGAGGCGTTAAACTCATGCTCAGCATAGAGAATCAGCGAGCAATGCATGACCTGCTTATGCAGTTCACTCGGATCTTTGTCCGTGAGCATTTTAAGAAAATAGCCACCAATACAATCTTGAGACTGGTCTTCGGTATCAATTCGAACGCCATCATGACTGAAGCGGTACCAGTAACAAATGACTGCTGGGAATAGCGCCAACATTCGTTCCGTCGCATCTTGTTGCTCAGAAAAATCCCTTTCCTGTTCAAGGTTGCCAAGAACCGAGCAACCTGTTCGCATCACATCCATAGGGTGAGCGCTTGCTGGAACCAGTTCCAACGCTTGCTTTAGCTCAGCAGGTAAGCCGCGTAAACCAATCAGACGCGTTTTGTATGCATCCAGCTCCTGCTGCGTCGGTAAGTGACCACGTAACAGTAGATGGGCTACTTCTTCAAACTGCGCGTTATTGGCTAGATCAGTGATATCGTAACCTCGATACGTCAGACCTGTACCTGTTTTACCGACGGTGCATAATGCAGTGCTTCCGGCGCTTTGACCTCGTAGGCCTGCACCACCTATCTCTTTAGTAGGCATGTTGAACTCCTTTTCTGTCCGCTCTGCTCTCTGAATGGAGCATTTTCTGTTCGGACAAGTTTCACGTTATTGAATTAAAAGTTTTCCGATACTTTTCTTAGGCTTCCGTTTGTTTCTGTTGGCTATTTTCCTTCTGAAAACAGCTGATCTAATTTGTCTTCGTAATCATGGTACTTGAGGTGTGCATAGAGCTCTTTACGTGTTTGCATCGAATCAAGCAGTGCCTCTTGATTTCCCTCTTTCAACAGGTGGGCGTACACCATCTCTGCGGCTTTATTCATCGCTCTGAAAGCACTCAATGGATACAGCACCATATCAACATTTGATTTAGCTAACTCTTCACCACCATACAATGGCGTTTGGCCAAATTCGGTAATATTCGCCAATATAGGCACGTGTTTTCCGGTCGCTTGCTTTAGCGCTTCAGAGAACTGTGAATACTGCTCTAATTTGTTCATCGCCTCTGGGAAGATCATGTCTGCGCCAGCTTCAACACAGGCAATCGCTCGTTCAATGGCGCTATCCATTCCTTCAACTGCGAGCGCATCAGTACGAGCCATGATGACGAAACTCTCGTCATTGCGTACATCTACCGCGGCTTTAACGCGATCAACCATTTCCTGTTGACTGACAATGGCTTTGTTTGGTCTGTGACCACAACGCTTTTGGGCCACCTGATCTTCCATATGAACAGCGGCAGCACCGGCTTTTTCCATCGCTTTGATCGTGCGACCAATATTGAATGCGCCACCAAAACCAGTGTCGATATCCACCAACAAAGGCAGATCACACGCGTTAGTAATGCGGTCAACATCGACCAAGACGTCATTGAGGGTCGTGATTCCCAAATCAGGGAGACCGTAAGATGCGTTGGCAATACCGCCACCTGACAAATATATCGCTTGGTGACCTATGTTTTTCGCCATCATGGCGCAGTATGGATTAATCGTACCGACAATCTGCAAAGGATCATTTTGCTCTACGGCGGCTCTGAATTTCGCCCCTGGAGATAAACTCATGACAGTTTCCTTCTAGTCATTTTCAGCAAGTAAAATTTGTTGCTCTATTAACCGTCTGCTGCCTGAGATATGTCTTCTCATCAACATTTCGGCCAATTCCTCATCACGATTACGAATCGCCTGAAGGATAAATTTGTGTTCGTTCAGCGCTTCTTTTGGTCTGGATTGAGCCCGCGGCGATTGGTATCGATACATACGCAGCAAGTGATACAGCTCATCACATAAGAGCGCGATCAACTTACTATTGCGGCTCGCCTGAATAATGCGATAGTGAAAATCAAAGTCGCCTTCCTGATGAAAGTAAGAAGCGCCTGCAACTTCATCGATGTGCTTTGAGTGCTTGGCAAGCAATAGCTCCAAACTCAACAGCTCTTCCTGAGAGATATAACGTGCTGCCAAGCGCGCAGCCATACCCTCTAAAGCCTCTCTAACCGCGTAGATTTCAACCAGCTTTTCAGGGGAAAAGGTAATCACTCGTGCCCCGACATGAGGAATGCGCTCAATCAACCCCAATCCCTCAAGTCGCATGATAGCTTCTCGAAGTGGGCCTCGGCTCACCTCGAATCGTTTCGCCAACTCAGGCTCAGAGATCTTACTTCCGGGTTCCAAACTACCTTCTACAATTGCTTCAATTAGAATTTCGGTCAGGCTTTCTGATTTGGTGTTTTCTTTCTCTGTTGCTCTACTTTTCATACGAGTCGTGAGTTCGTCATTCATACTTTTGCTCGCTTACCTGTCTAACTCAATGTGTCAACAGTTTTGATGTCATACCTATAAAATAGCCGATCGAATTGTCGACAATCAAGATAATTGTCGACAATTTAGACTAAGGTATAAGTTAATTCGGTAGGGACATCTGACTTTAACGAAATGCAGTACTCGTTTCTCATCTCTGTTTGTGAGCTCTATCGGCAAGAACAACACAAGAACAATGACTTAACTCTCATATGTAATTAGTATCGTTAGTATAGAAGTAACAATGGATATCTATGACAAGGATGCAGACTCCAATTGGTAAGACATCAATCGCTGTTGCTCTAGGCTTGAGCCTGACAGCGTGCTCAATGTTCTCTGAACCTAAGAGAGAACCCTATTACCCCGCACTTAGAGACGCTGTTTATTCTGACGAAGACATTACGGTGATCGAATCAAACAATGTTCTCAAAACTGCCATTAAGTCCAATCAATATGTCAACGTTGCAGACCACGATAAAGTTAATGGCAACGCAGCCAAAGTATTTGCTGAAGTCTTAAATAGCTCAGCAGTGACGGTGAAAGACATTCAGAATGAACAGTTCCATGAAGGCTTAGAAACCATCATTAAGCAGTTTACTTGTGAGCTGTATGCCAGCAAACAACCCGCTGATTCTGTGCAGCTCTGCCCACTAGATTCTAAGATTGTCGACAATAATCTACATTACCTACCCTTCGAGGATGGGTTACGGTTTACCCAAAGACTGAGCACAACACTGAATGACGATGAGGATAGGCTACAGCTTGAGTTGTTTCTAAAAAGTACGCACGAGCGCTCACTCGATTCTCTTTGGGGAGCAGTGCATGAATTGGGAAGTTTTAAGAACAGCCAGCTTTCTGAGGACAGCTTAGTCCTTACTATCAATATGAAAGTGTATAAGAAGTCTGATTCAAACCTACGATGGACGTATCTTCACCCAGAACCATTGGTCTTTTTTGTCGTGCTTCCGTCAGTCGATTTGATCATTAATCGTCCAAATGAAATAGAAAGCATGGATTTCGCTTATAGAAGCGCAAAATTGTTAGTCGTTGATAGTCGCTAAATGAATCTTGGATTCTGAGAGAGGCTCACACATTCAGCGATTTAACATGCAATCAGCCTTTTATAATAAGTGGTAGGATTTATTTACGATTAGTTTACTGCTACTTTTTATAAATCCAACAAATTATATCTTACGTATCAGTATAATTTTTAAGGTCTTTTTTTGTAACAGACTCATTATTTCAAGGATATTATATGGCTGATAAGTATTCAGCGTCGGCTAGCTTAATTTCGGCAAAGGATTATAAAAATCAAGAGCATACGGTAAGTGAATTTACCGTAACTCAAGCTTTGTCTACTCCTTTTGAGATTACTGCCACACTCGTTTCTTCTAGTTTCAGTGTTAAAGATCAACTAGGTCAATTGTTGACGATTAACCGTTATTCCAACGAGTCCGGCAGCAATAAGCTACAACGTTCTTTCAATGGCGTGATTGCTCGCATTGAACAAATGGGCCTAGACGCCAACCTGCAGTTTATGCAGTACCGAATTACTCTCAAGCCTTGGTTTTGGCTACTAACGCATACACACTCATTTCGCGTCTATCAAACTCAGTCGACGAAAGACATCGTCAGTGACATCTTCGATAACGCGGGCTTCAAAGGAAAGTACAAGCTCTCTAGTTTGCCTTCCACAAAAAGAGAGTACTGCCTCCAGTACAATGAGTCTGACTTTGATTTTGTTACTCGATTGCTTGCCGAAGAAGGCCTGCACTACTACTTCGAGCACGAGTCCGGCGACCATACAATGGTCATTCAAGATGCTCAGTCCCCTTTCGACAAAGCCGACGTCGCCAAATTCGATATGCAGGAAACCCCTTCTGGGAGCCTCCCGCTGATCAAGTCCTGGGCACCGGTTATGTCTTTCCATGGCGCGAGTGTTGAATTAACGGCGTATGACTACTCGCAGTCTAAATTAGTGACAAGCAAAGCCAAAACAAGCAGCAATACGATTGCAAACAATACGAAGCTGGCATCCGTCCACTACCCTGATTTGGGCATAAGTGGAGATATGACCGACTTATCCAGCAATCTAGCTAAAAGGCGGATTGAGCAAATAGAACAAGATTACCAATCCGTTATTGCTCACGCTGAACACGATATGTTCGAGATTGCGACGTGGTTTTCCTTGTCCAGCCATTTAGATAAATCTCAGCTCGGCGATTTCTCGGTTGTCAAAACATCAACACACTACGCGGATGATGTTCGATGCGCCACTGAGGTGAAGCTTATCCCTAAAGCCACACCGACTTACCCCAAGCCTCGCTCCAAGCAAGTCGTCAATGGTTTGCAAAGTGCTACGGTTGCGGGTTCAACCGCAGGTGAAATCAACCAAGATGATCAAGGCAGAGTCCGTATTCAATTCCATTGGGATACCGAAGCCAGCGGCGACAAAACCAGTTGTTACGTGCGTGTCGCACAAATGATGGCTGGTAGCGGCTATGGGACGCAGTTTATTCCACGAGTGGGCCAAGAAGTACTGGTTTCCTTTATTGACGGCGACCCTGATCAACCAATCATTACGGGCAGTGTTTACAACAGTAAAAACGCGCCTCCTTATAAAGAAGCAAACGCGACCAAAACAGGTATAAAGACTAAGCTAACGGGCCAGACAAACGAGCTCTACTTCGACGACAAGAAAGACAACGAGCTGGTTTATCTTCATGCTGCCAAAGACATTACTCAGGAGGTTGAAAACAATCATACTGAAACCGTTAAAGGCGAATTGAGCCAGTCGGTGACGAAAGCGATGACAATTGCGACAGAAGACAATTACACCCTGAACATCACAAAAGCAATGAGTGGTTCAGCGAAGTCCATCACGCTAGAAGCTGATGACTCCATCGACCTCAAAGTCGGCTCGAGTAAGATTTCAATATCTTCGTCATCTATCTCCATTGAAGCCACGAACATCGATATCAAAGCAAGCAGCGCGCTCAACCTTGAAGGGACGAATGTCACCAGCAAAGCTACATCTGCGAACAAAGTCTCTGGCACCACCACAGCTCTTGAGGCCACCAGTTCAAACAGCATTAAGGGATTAAGCATTGCAATTAAAGCCAGCACAACACTAAGTGCTGAGGGTTCACTAAGTGCTGAATTCAAATCTGGCCTGAAAGGCACATTCGATGGTGGTGTTTTAGGCGAATTGAAAGGCGCCATTGTGAAGGTAAACTAAAATTATGTACAAGAAGATTCCCTATCAGAGCAGTGCCCAGATCTTACCGAGATTTCAAGCCTCTGATGAAGCAAAAGAAGTCATTGGCGAAGAGCTGCCCATTGACCAAGTAATTCAAAAGCTCCAGGAAGCTAAGCTGTATAACGATCTCATTCAGTTTCTCGCACATGCTCTCCCTGTCCGAGAAAGCATTTGGTGGGCATTGTGCTGTGTATCGAGCCGAAACGACATATGGACAGATACACAGAAGATGTCACTAGACACGGTCAAACAATGGGCTCAATCACCATCAGAAGAGCTTCGAAGACGCGCGGAATTGCTTGCCAATCGCTTGGAGCTAAATTGCGGCCCTTCCTGGTTAACTCAAGCTGTATTTTGGAATGGTTCAGGCAGCATCGTAGCACCAGACTTACCCGCTGTACTACCTGACCCGTTTTTGTACGCGAAAGCGGTTGGTGGCGCGATCAATCACGCTGCATCACTACCAGAATGGGATAAATCAGAACAGTATTACGAAAATGCCATTCAAGCAGCTTTAGACATCGCTTCTGGCGGCAATGGAGGCCTCAAATGACGTTACCCGCAGCTCGACTGACAGACATGCACGTCTGCCCTATGCAAACACCCGCTGTCCCACCGATCCCGCATGTGGGAGGGCCTATTACAGGCCCTGGTGCACCCACTGTTCTAGTTGGAAACATGCCCGCTGCCACACTTGGAGACATGTGTGTATGTGTCGGACCACCAGACTCCATTATTAAGGGAAGTGCTACCGTGCTCATCAATAGCAAACCAGCAGCCAGAATGGGAGATACAACAGCACACGGTGGAACCATCGTCTTAGGGATGCCAACCGTACTCATTGGCGGA
Source organism: Vibrio sp. RE88 (assembly GCF_013113835.1). Taxonomy (GTDB): domain Bacteria; phylum Pseudomonadota; class Gammaproteobacteria; order Enterobacterales; family Vibrionaceae; genus Vibrio. The sequence goes on from NZ_VTYQ01000003.1 coordinate 22,543, forward strand.
TAGAAGCAATATCTTAGAACTGGCGTAAATTTAGGTCAAAAGACATGTTCTGGACAATTAACGTCCAAGAAAAGTAAAAGATTTACCTATAAAACTGGCTTATTAAGTTGCAACACAATACCCGATAAATGGATGCTTTGAACGAAAAATGTCATTTTCTGGTCATAAATTACTCTAATTCATTTTTTGTAAACCACAGCAAAAACAAGGTATTGATAAAAATTATACGTCATCCGTCCAGTTTTCTAGAGACAGATCACTTTTCAAAGCAAATAATAAAAATGAACGAGCCTTTTCAAAAAATAAGCCTAGACTATGAAAGGTAAGTTTTTATTTATTAATACTAATTAACAACACAATTTATAAACCTTTTGGTGAAACACTAGCAACGGAAAATGTATGGTTGATATTGAAGCACTATTGGCACCTATCTCGGAAGAACACCCATCAGGTACATACCTGAAGTTAGATCGTAGTGCCTATCGTACTTTGAGAAACAACTACAACACGGCACAATCTTCTTTCCGTCAACTTATCGAAACACCAGATGCGTCTAGCGATGAAGCGCTAATCGAAGCCAACCAAAGTAACTGGGATTTGCTGCGTACCTCAACGTTTGAGGCGCTAACATCACAGACTAAAGATATCGAATTTTTAGGCTGGTACATTGCCAGTCAACCTTTCACCGCTTCACCGTATGAGAACCTAGCAAGTGCAACAAAAGTTCTAGCGGGTTTCATTGAGTCGTTTTGGGGAACTCTTAACCCCCATCCTCCAATTGAAAAGTTAAAAAGTAGCGACGAAGCTGGTCAGACAAAAGAGTTAATCGAATTTCGTTTAAAGCCTCTGCTGCAACTTGTTGGTGAAAGCCAAGACTCTACTGCGCTTTATATGCCGCTACAAATGATCGCTCTCATTGACGATGTGTCTTTTGGCGATTTTCTACGTGCCGAAAGAAGCGGCACGATGGCAGAATTGAAAGATAAAGCGCAATCACTGTTTTCTCTCGATGTAGAAGAGACGCTCGCAAAACTTTCGGAAAGTTATCAAAACTTTGATGCGGCTGAAAAACTGATTGCTAAAGAGTGTCAGGCTGCAGGCGTAGCTCCTGCCAGCTTTAAGTTCGTAAAAGCGAACTTAGCCGATTTGATCAATGCGATTCAGTATCTTGTGGGAGACAAGTTCGCTCGCTGGCCTTTAGACAGTGAGTTCAAACCTGTCACAGATGAGCCTCAACCAGAAGCAGCAGTTGCACCTCAAGCAGCTGCACCTGTCGAAGCATCAAATGCTGTACCTGCTTCTGCTGAAGCCACCAATGCAGATCCGGTAGCTCAAAATCAAGCACAGCAAACGCCTCAAGCTTCCGCTGTGCAGCAAGTTCCAGTGGCTGGTGTAATCACCAGCCGGGATCAAGCGTTTCATGAATTACGCAAGATTTCAGATTTTTTTCAGCAAACTGAACCACATAGCCCTATCCCATTTTTGCTAGAAAGAGCAATTCGATGGGGTTACATGAGCCTACCTGAACTGTTGAATGAAATGACAGGAGGTAACTCAGGGGTAATTGCTCATATCAATCAAGTATCTGGTATGGACAACCTATCTCAAGCTGACCTGAGCAATAAGCCATCGGCGTCCGCACAAACTTTATCCTCCGCATCTGGGCTCACTCAGACAGATGTTCACGTTCCGCCTCCGCCGGCTTCAGCTCCTTCAGAGCCAGTCACAACGAGCGAACAACATACTCAAACTGAAGCGAACACTACTCAACCTGAAAGTGGTATTAGTAACTTCGAGTGGTAAAAACACTAAATGCTAATTAGCGAAGGAGATCAACATGGCTTCTATTTTCATGAGAATTGATGGCACTACACCTAAAGGTGCAGCAACTGTAGAAAAGATCGGTGGTAAAGATGGCTTCTTTGCTATTGACACCGTGACTTGGAATGCTGTTCGTGGCGTGGGTATTGATGTAGGTAACGCAAACAACGCAGACCAAGGTATGGTTGCGCTTGGCGAAATCAACGTAACTCGTGGTTGTGACGGTGCAACTCCGCATCTAACAACTTTCCTTTACGCACCAGGTGGTGAAGGTAAAACAGTTGAGATCGTAATGACTAAACCTAACCGTGAAGGTTCTGGTGCAGATCCATACCTAATCGTAACTCTAAAAGCAGCTCGTATGTCTAGCTACAACATGGCTGGTTCTGACGGCACGCTACCAAACGAATCTTTCTCTCTAACCTACACTGAAATTTCGAAAGCTTACTACATCGAAGGTGAAGGCGGTAAGATCGAGAAAGGTCCTGAAGTTGGCTTCGACGCAACAACTGCGAAAGTTACTTCGACTGCTGCTTAATTAGTTAAGGAGAACCATTGTGGCACTTAATTCCCAACACAAACGTGTAAGTAAAAACCGCGTAAGTATTACTTACGATGTGGAAACTAATGGCGCTGTAGAAACCAAAGAACTCCCATTTGTGGTTGGGGTAATTGGTGACTACTCTGGTCATAAACAAGACAAGGAAGACGTTGAAGATCGTACGTTCTACAACGTTGACAAAGACAACTTTGACACCGTGATGAAACGCGTTGGCCCAGAGTTGTCTTTGAAAGTCGACAATGTACTTGCAGACGATGATAGTCAGTTTGAAGCTGCCTTGAAGTTCAACTCCATGAAAGACTTCGAACCTGAAGCTATCGTCGAGCAAGTAGAACCTCTTAAAAAGCTTGTTGAAACCCGTAACCAGCTAAAAGTGCTACTTTCAAAAGCAGATCGCTCTCGTGACCTTGAGAAGCTGCTAAAAGAAGTGCTCCAAAGTGCAGATACTATCAATGCATTATCGGAAGAGCTTGGTGTCAATAAGGAAGGAGGCGAAGAATGAGTACAGAAGCTGAAAATCAAACGCAAACCGAAGCTGCAGAAGGTTCGCTGAGTTTTCTAGACAGAGCAATTGAGGCCACCACTCAAACGCCTGCTGATACAACAAAAGAGCTGTTCTCAGTTCTGGCTGAACAAGCGCTTTCCGGTACAGTAACGTGGGATAAGAACGTTACTAAAACCATCGAGAATGCAATTTCAGAAATTGACAAAAAGCTGTCAAAGCAGCTTTCTGAAGTCATGCAACAAAAAGACCTTCAGAAACTGGAAGGTTCATGGCGCGGCTTGCAGAAGTTGGTGAAAGAAAGTGAATTAGGTCGTGATCTTAAAATCAAAATGGTTGATTTCTCTCAAGATGAGTTGCTAGACCAATTTGAAGACGCACCGGCCATTGACCGTAGCCCACTATTCAACGCAGTTTACCAAGGCGAATTTGGTACTGCGGGTGGTGAACCTTACGGTACATTCATTGGTGATTACGAATTCAGTGCGAAAGATGAAGATGTTGCCCTACTTCGCTATATGGGTGAAGTTGCAGCAGCGTGTCACGCACCATTTGTTGCGGCAGCGAATGCTCAAATGTTCGAATTCAACGACTTCACTACTTTTGATGAAGGCAAACCTGTTGCTGCTGGTTTTGATTCACCAGCATACGCAGCTTGGAATGCATTCCGTGAAAGTGATGACGCGCGTTATGTCACGCTAACTCTGCCAAGAACGCTAGCACGCCTACCATACGGTGCTAAAGGTCTTGGAACTGAGCTATTCGATTATGAAGAGCTTGATACGGATATGGATGGTAATCCAAATCCAGAAAATAATGATCAACTTGTCTGGTCAAACGCAGCTTACGATCTTGGTCTTAAAATGACTCAAGCTTACACTGCGTCAGGCTGGTGTACTTCTATTCGTGGTCTGGATAACGGTGGTAAAGTTGAAAACCTCCCTAACCTTACTTACAAAACAGAAGCTGGAGATCTCGTTCAACAGTGTCCAACAGAAGTTAACCTAACGGATGAGCGTGAAAAAGAGCTCAGTGATTTAGGTTTCCTACCTCTTGTTCACTATAAGAACTCAAACTACGGTGTATTCATTGGTGGTCAAACGACGCAAAAACCAAAGACATACACAGATCCAGACGCAACAGCTAACGCTTCTATCTCTGCACGTCTTCCATACATCATGGCGAGTAGCCGTATCGCTCATTACCTGAAAGTAATGGGACGTGACAAACTAGGTTCAAACCTTGAAGCTCCGGATATTCAACGTGAACTTCAACTTTGGATTGACCAATACACCAACGCTGGTGCGATTGGTAACGAGCAACGTGCTAAAACGCCACTTTGTGAGTCTAGAATTGAAGTAGTCGAGCAGCCAGGTCGCCCTGGTTCCTACTCGGCGGTTGCGCACCTTCGACCATGGCTACAACTGGAAGAACTGACAACCTCCGTACGTATGGTTGCTAAGATTCCAGGTTAATCATATTTAAGGCCGGAGAAATCCGGCCTTCCTTTCTTCTTGTTTACAATCTAAGGACAATATGAAATTGAATTTCGACGCAGATTGGCAACAGAAGTTTGCCGCTTTAGACAGCAAAAAAAGCGACTTTCTAAGAGACGCGCTCTTTTTACTGTCTGAAGTTAACTCAGATGCGTTGTCAAACAAACCATCACTCGTTAACTTTGTATCTTGCCTTGTTGCGAGGTTAGATGACATCCTATCAAAACAGCTAGATCAGATTATTCACGACAAGGACTTTGAACAGCTACATAGTAGTTGGTTAGGGCTGCAAGGCCTTGCTACCCTTCCAGTCAACAAACAGCGAACCAAACTTAAACTTCTCGATATGGATTGGGAAGAGGTCTCTGCCGACGTTAACCAAGCGTACAATATCAAAGCTTCAAACTTGTTTAACAAAATCGGTAACCAAGAACTCAATACCCTTGGTGGCCACCCATTTGGATGTATTGTTTACACGCACCCCATTGCCATCGATATGGACTTCGATGCTGACTATGACGACCTGTTTACGGTTGAAATGCTAAGCAAGTTAGGTGAGTCCACATTGTGCCCGATGATATTTTCCCCCGACGAAAGTTTCTTCGTTGACCCTGGAGCAGACTGGCTGTCCGACATTAATCGGATTGAAAAAATCATCACTGGCCCAGATTATCAAGCATGGCAGTCACTACGTGGCAAACCAAGCGCTCGATTTACTGGGTTTGTCATGCCTTCAATTCGTATGCGTCATTGCTATCGCAATACCAAAGCAGGGTTCATTTACAATGAAGTCGGAACCGGCCTATGGGGCAACGCAGGTTTTGCATTTGCGGCCACGATTATGCGTGAATACCATCGCGTAAACTGGTTCGGTTTTCTTAAGTCTCGTTGGAATGATAAATCCCAAGGCGCGATCGTCAATATTGACCAACATAACAGCCTGTTTTTGAGAGAACCTCAAACAAACGTCGTGCTGTTTGGCCAGATATCCACCTTTTACGCTCAAAATGGGTTCGTGCCACTTACCAAGAGTCCACTCAGTGACAAGTACTTTTTTAATGGAAACAACTCAATCTGGCAGAGTGGGACATCCGATAACGAAAAGATCCTGACACAAATTCAAACCAGTTTGATGTCTTGTCGTATCGCCCATTATTTGAAAGTTCAGGTTCGCGAGATGCTGGGTAGCTTCAACACAGCAGCCGAATGTGAACTCTTTTTAACTCAATGGGTAGAGAAATTCGCTAGTAACGTAACATATGCGAATGAAGAAACCCTCGCTAAATACCCTTTAAGCTTTGCCAAGATTAGCGTTTCAGAGTCTGAAAATCAGCCCGGTAGCTTTGTATGTACACTGAGAATTGTCCCTCAGTACCAGTACGATCACTTCACTGGTGAAGTCGTTCTCACCACAGAACTGGATGAGGCCGCGTAATGGGATTCTGGAAAACGTTTATAGACCCTCGCAGCTCAATCCAGAGCGAAGAGATTGATGATATTAAATACCATCTCACCAAACTCTTGGAGTCAGAATCTTCTCTTGTTGATATTGACGACCGCTTTACTGAACTCCAGCGCTCTAACCTTCGCTTTGGCATTGAAGATGTTCAGCTGCTCAGTGCAAGCTTGGACCAAACTCAATTGGCTCTAAGACTAGAAAGCTATATTCGACACTTCGAGCCTCGCTTAACACAAGTCATGGTTGAATTGCTTGAGCGAAAAGACAACGAGAATGCTTTGGTATTTAACATTATTGCAAAAGCGAAGACCTCGAAAGGAGAACAAGAGCTGGTTTTTGATTCAAAGATTTCTCTCAATGATTTAACTACAGTAATGACGGAGGATAGTTATGACTGATCCTTTAATGCGTTACTTCGAGCAAGAGCTTACTTTTGTCAGGCGTGCATTAGGTCAATTTGGCCAACAACACTCGGAACATGCTGAGCGACTAAATATTCATCAGGGGCAAATCGAAGACCCCAGTCTCGCTCGCTTATTGGATGGCGTTGCGCTCCTCAATGCAACGGTAGAGAAGCAGTTATCAGAACAGTTACCAGAAGTCGTCGAAGGCCTATTAGGTGTTCTCTACCCGAGTTATATTCAGACGATTCCGAGTGTGGCGTACCTACAATTAGCGCAAGAAGAAGATGTGCCGGAGTCCGTTTTAATACCTAAAGGCTCACACTTTACTTCCGAAGCAAAAGGACGATTGTGTCAGTTTACGACTGTCGACGACCTGAAAACTGCTCCTTTTACATTGACCGATACGACAGCCTCTAGCGCGCCGTTTAAATTCAATCGTCCCGCTGGTACCGAGCAGTCTACGGCGGTGATACAACTGTCGTTTTCCACTGGGGATCCAGATACTCATTTTTCTCAGCTTGGCCATCAAGACCTAGATCTATTTGTTCAGGGTTTCGAAAATAATGCCGACTCTCTGGTAGAACTTCTGTTGGGGCAAACCAAAGCGATTTCGATATCAGATGCCAGTTGCGAGAAGCACGTTGTCTTACTAGCAGAAAAACTTAAAAGCCGGATAAGCGACCTGAACTTCTTATTCCTTCCTCAAAAAGGAAACCAATTTTCGGGCTTTCAACTTATTAGCGAATTTTTCTTCTTCAAAGAAAAGCGCCAGTTTTTCCGTCTGAAAGATTTTGGACAGGCAATAAAGCAGTTTGAGTGCTCCGAAATCAAATTGAACCTGTTCATGAATTCCATTCCTACGGAATTCATGCGCTTATTCGATAATCAAGTATTTAAGCTGGATATTATTCCAGCGATTAACTTGTTTGAACAAACAGGTGAACCAACAAATTATGACCAGCGCTCTCTGACTATTCCTGTCAATGCAGATGCTCACAGCGAAAGTGACATTGAAGTCGTCGAAGTCAAAGAAGTCTTTGAGATCACCCCTCAAGGTGAAAAACCTCTGGTTCCACTATTCCGAGATAGCTATAAATCCAACCCAAACGCCGATTATTGGCAGAGTTCAAGAGATATTAATGGTCAATTCCAACTCGCTATCAGTCTAAAGCCAAACCATGACTTAGAGTTCAACAAACTCTACGGGACACACTTGCTTTGTACCAATGGAAAACAAGCATGTGGTATTAATGGAGAAATGGAGTGCCTGGAAAGTATTGACCTTCCTGGCGTATTTCGCGCTATTTACCCACCTACGGCTCCGATTGAGAGAGAACAGAACCTCAATCTTCACTGGCAGTTTGTCGGCTTATTGAATGGTAACTTCTCTTCGCTATTGCATGCGGATAATCCGACGGAAAAGCTGAAGCAAATGCTACAGTTATGCAGCCGAGAGCAAGTCTCCGCAGAAGAAATACAAACGATTCACAACGTATCCATCAAATCTCAGGTTTCAGCTATTCGAATCATGGGTAAAAACGTATTTTCTCCAGGTACAGAGATTGAACTCACACTCGATACTCAGGGAGGCTTTCTAGTCTTTAGCGATGTTCTAAATCGTTTCTTCCAACAGTTTTGCAGTTTCGACCGCTACATCCAACTGTCTATTAAAATATACGGGCGAGACGGTGTCGCAAAACGCTACCCTAAAATCCATGGGAGTCAGCTAGCAATGTAGTTGCTAGCAGGAAAGCGCTTATGTCATTCATTAACGACCTAACCCAGCACCCACAGCAATACGACTTCGCTCAAGCGATGAGATTGTTAACGCATTGGATTAATCAAACTCCGGACCGAGTTAAGCTTGTGCTCAAAGCAGAAGCTATGCCAACAGGTGATGCCAGCGAAATTCAGTACTTCTCTCTGAAGAACAACCGGCTCAAGTTGAGATTGGCAAAACAAGCCTTATCAGGTGTAAAAGGGGTTATCCCTAACTACATATATGAAGAGCTGTTAGCGGCTTTACATAACGATGACCATGCTTTGAAAGACTTTCTTGATGTCTTCAATCAGCGATATTTCGAAATTGTCAGCCAACTGGAAACAGGCTCCTGGCTCGTTGTACAAAATGAGCTCTACCCTGCAAAGACTGCGCTGTTAAACCACATCGCGACATTAAAAAAGAATCATGGCAAATATTTCCAGTATTCGATGTTGTTGAGTCAGGGGCAACGTAACTTAAGTACATTGAGCCAAATGCTAAATGACTACTTCCCTTTCGCAATTAAAGTTTCCACTAAAACGCATGAAAGACGCCAATTGCCTTCCGATTCTCTAACTCGATTGGGACAGAAAGAACATTTCAACAGCCGAGTAGGTCAAGGCTTTTTGATTGGCAAAACCTGTCTGACACATTTTAGTCATCTAATTGTCTCCATCACCCCGAAAACGGAAAACGAGTTGATAGCGATTCAATCAGACCCGATGTTGGCGAGCCATATGAAAGAACTCATCCAACATTACTTAAAGGACAACACCCCGACTTCCGTTTACCTAAATGTGAAGCGGGAGTACCTAAATCGACCACGACTATCAAGCAATAAATATAACGCGGCGAAATTGGGCGAAGTTGATTGCCTTGCGCCGGAAAGGAAACCTCAACAAATCGTAAGTATTCTTCTGAAGTAATCTGACTTCAGGACCAAACAAAGAGTTAGGTATTAAAGACGTATTGATGCCTCTTGAGATACAAGGAAAACGGTATGACGCAAGTTACACTAACAAATTTAGTCGCTAAGCTGTCACCAGAGCTGAAACAAGCACTTGAAGTTTCAGCTGGTGCCGCAATGAATCAAAATGTGCCTTCTATAGAGACAGAACACTGGTTGCTGCAGCTTCTTTCTCAGCAAGATAAGCATCTAAATAGCCTGATTCAATCACAGAACTTATCCCAAGATAACTTGGTCAACGAGTTATCTTCAAAAATCGCTCGTTTTCCTAAAGGTAATGAAGGCCAACCGACGTTAAGTCAGGCGCTTACCGAAATCGTCAAAGATGCTTGGATGATTGCCTCTGTCAACTATGGCCATGGCGAAGTGATCAGTCTTCACCTAATTCAAGCTATGCTGCAACAAAACGTGCTGGGCATGAATACGCTTCAGCTAGAAAGCTTGCAAAGTGTCTCACTGGAATCTCTTCAAGGGCTTATCAATAAAACGGCCGTTGCAAGAGCAAAAACGGGCGCTGCTGCCGCAGATGGCACTGGAGGAGCCCCTGTCGGCAATGACGCATTAAGCAAGTACACAACAAACCTGACACAGCAAGCGTTGGACGGCAATATTGACCCTATCTCAGGTCGAAATTCCGAAGTACGTAAGGCAATCGACATTCTATGTAGAAAACGCCAAAACAACCCAATCATGGTTGGTGAGCCTGGTGTAGGTAAAACGGCCGTCGTTGAAGGCTTAGCTCTGCGTATCGCAGCCAATGAAGTTCCTGGCGCTCTGCAAGGCGTACAGATCCATTCACTTGACCTTGGCTTACTTCAAGCAGGCGCAAGCGTCAAAGGTGAGTTTGAAAACCGTCTAAAAGATGTCATTAATGAAGTTAAAAACAGCGAGCAGCCAATTATCGTCTTCATTGATGAAGCTCACACCTTGATTGGCGCAGGTGGTGCCGCTGGTCAAAATGATGCAGCTAACCTTCTCAAGCCTGCTTTGGCACGTGGTGAGTTTAAAACCATCGCAGCGACCACTTGGGCAGAATACAAAAAATACTTCGAAAAAGACCCAGCTCTGACACGACGCTTCCAGGTTGTATCAATTGAAGAGCCAAACGCTGAAGATGCCAAGCAAATGTTGCGTGGTATCGCAGCATCACTTCAAAAACACCATGGTGCCTTCATTGCAGAATCGGCGATTGATGCTGCTGTACATTTATCGATTCGTTACCTTCCAAGTCGCCAACTGCCTGATAAAGCGATCAGCTTGCTTGATACTGCCAGCGCTCGAATCGCTTTAACACAAGGTGCTAAGCCAGAAGTGATTGAGGCGCTTGAACAAACTATTCGCTACCAGCAAAACGAAAAGGCAGCGCTGGAAAAAGAAAACGCTCTGTTTGGTATTGCAGAAGATGAAATTGCAGAACTGGCTACCGAAATTTCTGAAAACGAGAAAAAGCTGACAGACTATCAAGCTCGTTGGAAGCAGGAAGTTGATTTTGTTGATCAGATCAAAGCGCTCCAACAGGAAATCAGCGATGAGCAGGCTGAAGAGTCAGTAGATAAAGCTAAGCAAGACAAACTCAATGAGCTTATCGATCAACTTGGCGAACTGCAGGGTGAAGAGCCTCTAGTTAATGCAATGGTTGATGACAACACCATTGCTCAAGTCATAGCTAACTGGACTGGTATTCCTGTCGGCAACATGATGAGTGACGAAATTGCCCGCCTTCTTTCATTGGAAGAAGAATTGGATAAGCGTGTGATTGGCCAAAATGTTGCAAAGCAAGAGCTTGCCAAAGCAATCCGTATCTCACGTGCAGGGTTAACTGACAGCCGTAAGCCGATTGGCGTGTTCCTAATGTGTGGTCCAAGTGGTGTAGGTAAAACTGAAACCGCGATGGCCCTTGCGGAGCAGCTGTACGGAGGTAGCAACGATCTGACGGTGATCAATATGACTGAGTTCAAGGAGGAGCATAAGATTTCTATGTTACTTGGCTCTCCTGCTGGTTACGTTGGTTTCGGTGAAGGTGGCGTGTTAACAGAAGCAATTCGTCGCAACCCATACTCCGTGTTGCTTTTGGATGAGATGGAAAAAGCGCATCCAGGTGTTCATGACTTGTTCTATCAGATTTTCGATAAGGGCCACATTAAAGACAGTGAAGGTCGAACAGTAGATTTCAAAAACACCATCATCATTATGACGTCAAATGCGGCGGATCAAGCCATCTGTGATGTCTGTGCCGACAACAGCGAACGCTTAAGCAATGAAGAGTTGCTTGAAGCTATTCGCCCAGATCTCCAGCATTACTTTAAGCCAGCGTTTTTGGGTCGTACAACAATCGTACCTTACTACCCACTAAATGATGAAGAGTTAGCTAAAATCACAGAGATATCTCTCAACCGCATTAAGAAAAAGCTGGCAGAGCAATATCAAGCATCGTTCACATGGGATGAAGGTTTTGTTGACTACGTAGTGGGTAAAAACACTGATCCAACTACAGGTGGTCGTGCTGTTGAACAGATCATCAACCGTTCATTGATGCCAAAATTGGCGGAGGAATGTATCAGTAGATTGAGTTTGCAACAGCCAATCACTCAAGTATCTGTTACAGCCGCAAACAGCGAGGAAGGGTTCGAACTTACCATTCAGTAAGTTCGGATAAAACAGCAGGATGGATACCGCATATATGGATAAAACTAAGCGATTTATATCTTTGCGAGCCAAGCTTATCTTGGCTATCGTAGCTGTCCTGCTGTTTTCAAACGGCCTGAACACAACGCTTAACTATCTCAACTTCGACAAACGCCTGACACAAACAAGCGATTCAACGTATCAGGTCGTTTTAGATGAAACAGACAACGACATTCGCCAAGCAATGAGCTTGGGTTTACCTTTGTCATCAATTTCCAATATTCAATCACTCATTGAGAGACGCTCTGAGTTGGTTGATGGCATCAGCAAAATTCAAGTAGTAAACAGTGCAGATGAGGTCCTGTTTACGACTGGGGTCGCTAAATTCGATACCGACCGTCTACTCACCACCGATATCGTCAATACTTTTGATGTCAAAGAGGGTGAACTTAGGCTCTATTACTCACCACTTTATCTCGACCAAATTAAACAAGATCTGCTGTCACAGCAAATAATGGACACCTTTCTATGGGTGATGGTCGCTGCAGTCATTGGTTACTTGGCATTAAACTCCCTGCTCGACTTTCTGCTTAAGAAAGTCAAATCCGCCACAAGTGCAATCAATACTCAAGGGCTACCGGACAGTGAACTTTTGGCCGCTGCAAAAACACATATTATTGCAGACCGCAGTGGTTCAAAGTGGGACAAGATTCGAGCCCGATACTTCCCACTTTTGATTATTCTGTTAGCGATCGTTCTGACAGTCACATCAAATTTGGGGAGCTCTTATCAGTCGTTAAGCAAATTCTCCGTCGTTTACGAAAATCAACTTGAGCAAAAGTCGAATCTGATTGGCGACACTCTTTCTCACATGATTGGTCGCTTAATTGATGAAGGTGTTCCGCTAGATCGTCTAGCAGGTTTAGAGGAAGAGTTTTCCGCTTACATTGAGCATCATCCTGAATTGTTATCTATACGTCTCGAACGCGATGCCGCTGCTATTTATCAGCACCCTAAGTTCTTTCCAGACTATGTAGAAGCCAGTGAGCTTTCTATCCCAATCGATGATACGGGCATTATCAAGCTACAGATGATGGCGGATACCAACATCATTCCACAGATGATCAAAGACAGTATTATGGACATGATCACTGTCTTAGTTGCCTCTGGATTGTTTGTCATTGAAATCATTTTGTTTATTTGCAATTTCATGATCATCAAGCCATGGAAGCAAATAAAGCAACTGATCGCCATGGGTGACCATAAACAAGTACCCTACTTGGTTCATGTTCAATCCAATGACGAGTTCGGAACATTAATTGGAAAACTCAATGATTTGGTAAAAGGCTCTTTTGCCAATAAGGAATTGCCAACTCGAAATATTCAGGACTATCGCTTTGTTCGACTTCCTCTATTTATCCTGATCTTTTCAGAGGCCGCATCTCTTGCCTTCTTCCCTAATTTTGTTGCCAGCCTACCAAGCACTCACAACCTAATTCCGGCTGACCTTGTCACCAGTTTGCCGATTTCTCTCTTCATGTTGTGCTGGGCAATTTCCCTACCATTTGCTGGCTACTGGTCAGATAAAGTTGGGCGTAGAAAGTCGTTGATAGCTGGGGGGTTACTAACTTCTGTAGGCTTGGTTGCAACTGCATTAAGCCCTAATTTAGAGCTCCTACTCATTGCCCGAGCCGTTACCGCCGTTGGTTATGGTATCGTGTTTATCTCTGCTCAGGGTTATGTCACCGACACTACAAATTCTCATAATAGAACCAAAGGTATGTCGACGTTCTTGTCTGCGTTTTTCTCTGGCTCCTTATGTGGTGCGGCAATCGGAGGCGTTTTAGCTGACAAACTGGGTTATTCAGTGACATTCTTGCTTGCAGCAGCACTTGCAATTGTAGGCGTTATGCTGGTTATTAGCTTCTTTGACCGCGGTGAAGCCAATAGTGAAAGCAAGCCAGTAAGACTCTCCGACTTTAAAATTCTGTTGAGCAACAAATATTTCGCACTCATCACTTTCTTCAGTGCTATTCCAGCAAAAGTCGTTCTTACAGGTTTTCTCTACTACATCTGCCCTGTTTATTTGCAGTCGCTTGGCGAAAGCAGTGCCGTATCTGGCCGAGTAATGATGACCTATGGCCTAGCAATCATTATCATTTCACCGCTGGCTGCCATGTTAGTAGACAAATGGAACAACAAAATCGCCTTTATATTTATCGGCGGTATCTTGTCTGCGGGGGCATTGATTAATATTATGATGCTTCCCGGCACACTTGGGTTGTTATTAATCGTGATACTTGTTGGTATTGCGCATGGTATTTGTGTTTCGCCTCAGGTTCCCCTTATTATCGAACTCTTGTCTGATTCTGGCTTGGATAAAGGAAAAACCATTGGCATATTCAGGCTGACTGAACGAATCGGTAATATCGCCGGCCCTCTAGTGGCAGGGCTCGCGTTAAGTGTTTTAGGGTTTCAAGACACCATAATGTTGTTCGGTGTGGCGCTTCTTATTAGTTCAATCGTCTTACTAAGCTTCTATAGCTTATTTGTTCGTCGCGATAAAAACCAAATGGAGGTGGTTAAATGAGAGTTCTACTTTTATGTATCCTAGCTATCCTGCCGTTTTTATCTTCAGCAGAAACATCGGAACCAGAAAAACACGTTGTCATGGTGTTGTGGCGAGGTGTTACCGATGCAGAACGCGGATTTATGGATTACTTGTCCAATAAAATGAAAGTGCGCTATACCGTGCTTGATGCAAAGCGTGACAAAGAAGCACTGAAACAACACTTAGCAAGTGTCGAAGAAAGAAATCCTGATTTGATCTATACCTTTGGCACAACCATCACTTTGAACCTATTGGGTACAGAACACAATCCAAGCCGATTTAGAGAGCAAAGTAATACACCAGTTGTATTTAGTATTGTTACCGACCCTGTCGGTTCTAAAATCGTTGACTCTCTTGATGAAAGTGGTCGCAACTTCACAGGCGTAAGCCATATTGTTCCACACAATGTTCAGTTCAATGCGATTAGTCAATTGAGCGGAATAAAGACAATTGGGATCATTTTTAATCCGCTAGAAAACAATGCAGTTGTGACAGCTCGCAGCATACAAACACTTTCAGCCAAGTATAAAAAGGACGTATATCTTTATCCACTGAGAACATTAAATGACAAACCAGACTCTAGCTCTGTCGGAAAAGTTGTTGACCTAATGATTGAGGATGGCGTTCAGCTAGCTTACCTGCCACCGGATTCCTATATCATCAGTCAAGGGCAAGATATTGTAGACAGCTTGCATCGACAAGGTATCGCAACGTTTTCAGCCACTGAGTCACCTATACGCAAGCATGACGCTCTATTTGGTATTGTAAGTCGCTACTACAACGTGGGCCAATTTGCCGGTCACAAAGCAGAGCAAATATTAAGTGGTAAGTATGAGCCGAGTGACGTTCCAATCGAGCCTCTGACTCAGTATTCATACATAGTCAATGTTGGCGCTGCAAGAACACTAGACTATTATCCACCTGTTTCTATTTTAAAAATTTCCGAGCTTATTGGAGGAAATGAATGGTCAGAATGATGCCGTATTTTACTTTCTGCCTAACTATTTTGATTGGCTTATTCACCGTAGCCAATGCATCAGCACAATCAACATTTGGGCCTGCCCGTCTGCATTTGACGACTCAAGACTGGCCGCCCTATCAAGACTACAAGCATGGGCAGATGCAAGGTCTCGCTTTAGACAAGGTAAAATGCGCACTTAGCCATATGGGTCAACCGTATCAGATAACCATGACGGTCTGGTCGGATGCCCAGCTCAGAGTTCAAAGTGGCACTCAACATGGCTTCTTTGTTGCGACACAAACGGCAGAGCGAGACGAATACGCGACGTTGTCGGAACCTATCGCTCAGCAAGAGCTTCGTTGGTACTTTGGCCCTGGTGTCGAGCCTAAGATGGACGAGCTAACCAAAGTTAACCTCAAATTTTCTGCAAAATTTGGGTCCAACAAGTGGTTTTGGCTAAAGCGCAACGGATTCAACGTAGTCAAACAGCCGCGAGATGCTAAAGTATTACTAAAGCTTTTAAAACAAAGGGAAATTGACGTAGCACTGGAAGATGAAAAAGTGTTCAGCGGAGAGCTAAAAGAGGCATCTTTGCCACATGACTTTTTCCAGTCTCAATTGATGGACACCAAACCGATGGGGGTCTATTTCTCAAAACGATTCCTTAAGAAGTACTCTGGGTTTTTATCTGCATTCAATGCAGCGATTTTAAAGTGTGAGGGATAACAAGTGACAATTAGTATTCATTTGATTTCTGTACCCTCTGATGAAGTCGTTACTTCTAGGGTTGTGTACTTACCTAAAACAGGTGGTGAGTTTGGACGGGCGACTTCTTGTGACATCTCTTTACCCGACCAAAGTAAACGTATCTCAAGAGTACACGGCAGTATTCGCCTTGCTGATAGCGGGTATTGTGTAAAGAGCACAGGTCAAAATAGCGCCGTGCTCAACGATAAAACGATGGCAAAGGAAAAAGAATACCCTCTCAATGACGGTGATATTCTCAAGGTCGAAAACTACACCATGTTGGTGTCAACATTGGTCACGTCAGAGCAATCACCAGCAGAGGAAAAAGACGACGATTTGTTTTCAGAACCTTTTTCACTCCAACTTGAGAATGATGAAATCGACTTTTTGGAGGAAGATAAAGCTCCCGTGGAAAGTAAAAAAAGTAACCATTTCTCCCAAGACAACATTCTAAGTGATGACCCCTTTGCTGCGGATCCATTCGAAGACTTAGACGCAGATACCATTGCGAAACACGTTGAAGTAGACGACATAAATGCGAAAGTAGTCCAAGATCCGGAAGATTCCGAGTTTCTACCAGTGCATCCAAAAGCGGATACTCCGATTGAATCCTCTCTCGAAAAACTGCTTTCGATGACGGAGAAAAACCAAAAGTATTTAAGAAACCCAACGTTACATCACGAAGCATTGTTTGATGCCCTTGAAAAAACCGTTGATCAGTTTCTTAACGAATTTGCACCCACCCAGTTAGAAAGGCAGTTTAGCGACTATATTTCTGGGGGCGTGTTCAGCAGTAAAGAAAAGAAATACTGGAAAATCTATCGTAAACACTTTCAGCACCGACAAGAAAATGGAGATTTCCGACGCCAGTTTAAAGCCCTCTTTATGGAAAACATGCAAAAGCAAAGAGAGGAAAATTGATGGCTAAGTGGTGTTTTGTTTTGGCACTGTTTCTGGTGGGTTGCTCATCCGATCCAGCGCCTGTTGTTACACAATACTCGTTAGCAATTAAGTCGGACAAATCGGCTAACCCTTCAGAGTCTAACGACTCTAACCCTGTGGTTGTACGCCTTTACCAGCTGACTGATGCACAAATGTTTAAACAACAGCCTTTTATCGATCTGTACAGCAATGACGTACAGTTACTTAGCGCCAACTTGGTTTCTAAGCAAATTTTGCCAGTGATCATTCCTGGGAGCGAGGAGAAAATAACGCTAGATATCAATAAGCAGACACAATACGTTGCTGTTTTGGTGGAGTTTATTGACTATCAGCAAAGTGAGCCAAAGTCGGTTTCAATGCTACCTAAAAATTCAGATGAATATTTGCAACTTAGCATTTCAGGTGACAAAGCTAAGCTCGAAGTTATCACGCCAGATTCTCCCTGGTGGAAATTATTTTAATCATAAAATAGGGAAAGTACGTGGACGCATTCAAAAAAGTAGTATGGCAAGAAGGTATGTTCATTGCCCCACAACATTTTCAGCAGCAGGATCGATATGTCCAAAATTACGTTCGTCAAAATATCGAGACCTTAGCAGGATTTGCTCCCTTTTATGGTGTGACTGAATTAACCATCAATCACGATCTGCTTAAAATTGGTAAGCTCTCGGTTGCTTCATCAGCGGGTGTCTTCCCTGATGGTACTCACTTTGAATTGAAAGAAGAGGTTGCCAGAGATATTCCTCAAGGAACAATAGAAACCATTGCTTATCTCGCTCTACCAATATCTTTGCAAGGCAACAATGACTATGGCAGTGATGAATCAGAGCAAAGCCGATATGTCACGCAGTCCATCAGTGTATTCGACACATCAACATCAGAAAATGCGAGTGTCGAGATAGATGTTGCCCAGCTGAACATTTCTATCAAGCTAGAGGGTGAAGATACGTCCGGTTTCACCTTGATTCCTATTTCTAAAATTCTGGAGAGCAGCGAATCCGGAGATGTGGTACTGGATCGCGCATTTATTCCTGCCTGCCTTCATTATGGCGCTTCGACGTTATTGGTCGAACGCATGAAAGAGATCCACGCCCTTTCTTTCAACAGAGCAACAAACTTGCTCAAGCGAATTCAAGCAGGCCAAGGGCAGAAGAGCCCTCAGTCCATGATGCAAGATTATCTTTGGCTACAGACTTTGAACACGTGGCTCCCGTGGTTTGATCTCACCATCAATAATCCCAAATTCCAGACACATGATTTGTACCTCGAACTACGAAAATTTGAAGCTCAGGTAATGGCTCTAACCCCGGCAATTCCGGAGCCATGCAGCAATCTTCAATACCACAGGCTGTATGACAGCTTTAATCCTTTGTTTTCAAGTTTGAGGAATATGCTTACCTTGGTCCAACAGGACTCAGTTATCGAGTTCAACTGGGATTCCTCTTTGTTCGAACGTCGTCGTTTGTTACGTACACTTATTAAGGACACGGCCAGCGTCTCTAATCGCCGATTCGTACTTGCCGTTAAATCGAATATCAGTAGTGCTGAACTTAATGAGCTGTTCCCGGTTTCAGCCAAACTAGGTAACAACGCGCGCATTGTTGAGCTAGTGAGAAACAGCTTATCCGGTATAGCGCTCTCCCCGCTGCCTGTTGCGCCAAGTGAATTAAAGCCAATGCAAGGGGTTTCCTACTTCGAAGTGGATACCTCCGATAGAATGTGGCTTGAGATGCTCGAAAACCGTGATGCTATTGCACTTCATGTAGATACACGCATTAGCGAATTAGAAGTCATGTTGTACGCGTTGAGATAATGCCTATGGACTACTTAGACGAAGAAACACTGGTTTGGGACACAAATAAGTCTGACTTTACCGACAAGAACAGCGATGAAAACACATCTCGCTGGGTGTCAGTTAATGCCAGTAAAAACCATCATGAATTTCTGAATTATTTCGATAAAGCAGAGAACCAGTTAATTAATATCAGCAGTGAGTTACTTTCAACAACATTAAAAGTATCAACACTGCCAGAGCCAGAAGATGTCACAACACTTCGCCACCAGCTTGTAAGCAATATCAATGAAATCAAAGCTAAAGGCGCAGAGCTAACCTACCCTGTAGCGGTAATTGATAAACTCTGCTTCCTATATGCCGTGGTTTTAGATGAGTTAATTATCTACAGCGAATGGGGAGAGAAACGCGGCTGGGAGAATAAGACCCTGCTCAGCGAATTGTTCGGTATGCGAAATGGTGGTGAGTTGTTTTTCACCGTTGCAGAGAAAGCAACACGACAGCCTCATAAATTGATCGATTTGCTTGAGGTCATATACATATTCCTCAACATCGGCTTCAAAGGGCAATATAGAGAATCGGGCAGTGAGCAGTTAAAGAGCTTCATCCATCAGTTAGAGCAGGTCATCAGCCAATACCGCCAAAGTAACAGCATTCACTGTCGAACTCGGGTTAAGCAACCGAAAGCACGCAAGCCAACTCGAAGAAAACGCTACCTGCTGACTACACTGTTTTTCAGTACTCTGATTGCACTAAGTATTGGCCTGACTCACTTCTGGTACGAGAAAACAATGCCCCAGCGCGCACGAGACTTTAGTTTCTTACCCGACTTTAGTGAGCGTTACGTCTTGTCTGGTGAAGTAAACGATATTGTCTTCATTAGCAACGATGATGATTTGGTAAATCCACCACAACGAGCTAGCAAAGTAGAGATGGTTGATGCAACCCCACCGCCTTCAATGCTGACTAGCAAGTCAGAATGGTTGGTGCAATTGGCAACTTTCTCTTCGCAGAAAAATGCGGATGCATTTATAGGTACTTTGTCACCTTCCGCTTATACACCAGCTGTAGAACAGTTTCACTCCTTTTACCGCGTCATTGTACGCAGTGAGTCCTCTCAGCAAGCCAGAGAGATTAAAGCTTGGTATTTAGAGAAAGACGCAATTAAAGCCATCATTGTGCAAAACAAAAAAACAATAAAAGACACTAAGAAAACTTCAGAGGCTCCTTAGGAATGGCAGAATCAACTTCATCTAAACCTACAAATAACAGACGAAGCAGCATACTTTGGACTCTGCTGTTTGTGGTCATTATCTTTGTTATAGGTGGCCTTCTGACTTGGAAGTATGCCTACCCAGCACATACTTTAGTTGGTGTACTATCGACACTGCTGGTCGCTGTCGTTTTCGGCACATTATGCTATTGGTTACTCTCTCGTCGAAAGAACAAGCCGCAAGCATCTAATCAAGAAAAAGCGCTGATCAACAAACGCTGTAAACTACTTGCGCAGCACTTTAAGCTGATGCTATACGTGCAAAAGCGAAAAAAACGCCTCAGCAGCCGTTATGATCAACCGACTTATATCCTACTCAGCGACGATCCTCGTAAAGATAAGAGCATCATCACTCAAATGGGTTATGAAGCTTACAAAGTGGACGATTTTGGCAACGATATCGAGTTCCCAATTCTATTTTGGCTAAGTGAACACTCGATACTTATTTCGGTGAGCTTGGGAGAGGACCAAAATCCTGCTTACATCAAAACGCTCTGCCAAAGTCTAAATAAATGGCGTCCACGTCAGGCAATAAATGGCCTTCTATTAACAACGGATGTTAAAGATCTCCTAAGTACTACAGAAACCCTAACGCAAAAAGCGGATCAGATAAAATCTGAGATTCAGGGATTCAATCGTGCATTTGGCCTTAACCTGCCGGTGTACAATGTCATTACTCAAATGGGCCAAATTAACGATTTTTGTCAGTTTTTCTCTGCTTTTGATGAAACAAAACGGAACGAAGTATTTGGTGCCACGTCGCCGATTCAAAAACATGGCGGAATTGATGGTGACTGGTTTAATGAAGAATACGACAGCCTCATTAGCCAGCTGATCGCGAATATGAGTACAGCGCTAGCATCGCAGCTGAATCAGGATTACCGCAATGCCATCTGCGCCGCTCCATACCAATTCGGTTTATTGAAACAAAGTTTGTGGCAATTCCTTCACCGTTTGTATCGCGGTGATCAGCTACAAGACGGGCTTAACTTCCGCGGATTTTATTTCACTCATAGCGGCACAAACCAAGCTCAACACGATGTCTTGGCCAACGTCGTCAACCAATCCCTTGGGCACGAGCAATTTCAACAACACCAACAAATCCCAGTGCAGCAAACCCTGTTCGCCCAGCACCTGATGACTCACGCTGTACTCAATGAGCATGAACTCGTTGGCGTCAATCGTCGCAAAGAAAACTTACTACTGACGATGCAAACCGCCTATACCCTATTCTGGCTAGGATTGTTTGCAAGCGTGCTACTGGTCATAAAATTGGATTTTGACTACCAAAGCCAACGTGAAGCACGTGCCGATAGCATGCTAGAACGCTACAAGGAAGCGATAGCTGCTCAGCCGTATGACATTGAAAACATGTCAGATAACATCCCGAACCTGTATTCTCTAAACCGGATTTACTCTCTGTATCTTGAGCCAAAACCTTGGTACACCCTGCCGTTCATGCCAAGCTCAAGCATCATGAGAGATGTTCAGACAGCCTACTTCAGTGAACTGCAGCGCGTACTGATTCCGTCAATGGAAAATACGTTAGAGAAAGATCTATTTGTTTATGTGAACTTGGAAGACCAAGCGAAGACGTTGTCGTTACTGAACAACTATCGCCTGCTGTTCAACCCCGAACGAACCAACATTACTGAACTGAAGAATTACTTTGTCACAACATTAGAAGAACAAGGCGAAGCAGACAGCGTCAACGTTGCTCAACTTAGGGTCTTGCTGGACGACGTTTTTGCTCAGGATTTAGTTCCTATCAAGCCTAATTTTGACTTGGAGAGCTTAGCCAAAAAGGTCATTAACCAAACTGGTATTGAGACCCTTTTGTATGAGCATATTCTGAATTCACCAACCTACTCGAAGCGCATTGATGTTCGTCAGGAACTTGGGACCAACTTTAATCAGTTGTTGTCTTTCACTCCTGATTACGTGGGTTACCTAGTTCCTTACCTATTTACACCGTCGGGCTTCAACGAACTTGATTTGTCCGTTGATTCTCCAGTACTAAAAGACGCGCTGAAGGCCTACGAAGGGGTGGCCGGCACCTCGCCAAGTGCACTAGAAATGTATCGTATCAGCCGCGATCTCAAGCAGATGTATCAAGGCGATTACATTAATTACTGGCGAGATTTTGCAACCCATATCCAGGTTAAAAACCTTTCAAACGCTGACGAGCTAAAACAAACTCTAGCGGTACTAACAACCGCTTCTAACAACCCACTGGCTCAGTTGTACACGACCATCAGCAAATACACATCGGTTGAACTCATTCAGCCCGAAACGGCGAAGGAAGGTGAGCAACCACCTGAACAGGATATCGATAAGAAAGAGTCTGCACGACAAATCTTTATCGCGTTCAGCCAATACCACAAACAAGTCACCGCTGATGACCAAGGTAATAAGCCAATTGATGCGTTACTAGGTCGATTTACAGAGGCAGAGACATGGTTAGGTAAATTCTATGAGGCGGAAGATCCACAAAAAGTGGCCTATCAGGCGCTAACCGCTGAAATAAAAACCAGTAATCCAATTACACTTTTGGCACAACAAGAAGCTTCTCAACCAAGCATCTCGCGTCAGATATTAGCTCAGATTACCAAGCAAACTAATGATCTTGTGATGAGCTTGGCACATGCCTATCTGAACAGCACATGGAAAACAGAGGTCTATCAGCCTTACGAAACAACGATTGCGGCGTACTATCCGTTTAACAAAACGGCAAGCCTAGATGCGAGCACAGCTGATGTTGCAGCCTTCTTTAAAGTTAACGGTACCTTAGACCAGTTCTACCAAACAAAGCTGAAGAGTTTCTCCACCGAAGAACGCTCACCATACTTGTATGGCTTGTTACCGAATACGGGGCTAGCGTTAGACCCAGCAGTGTGGCAAATGATAGACAAAGCTCGTGACATTCGAAATGCCCTATTCTTAGCAGATCCACAAAACATGTCATTGCAGTTCCAGCTTAAAGCCAAAGAGATGAGTTCAGATGTCACTGAGTTTATTATCCGTGGAGAGAAACCATTGTTTACTTATCAACACGGCCCGCGCCTATGGAGTAAGCAAAGTTGGAACGCAACCGCAATTGAGCAAGATACTTTGGGTTTCCAGATAAAGGCGCAAGCTAGCTCTATTGCTAATGAGAAATTCGAAGGCAACTGGGCTTGGTTTAAACTGATTGAACCAAGGGTTGCATCAACGACCTCTCAACAAACCGAAGTAGCCATTAAGTATGGTGATAGTCAGGTTGAATTGAGTATCAAAACGCAGGGACAAAACAACCCATTTGTGCCGAATTTCTTCTCGGCTTTCTCATTACCATCGAGTATCTAAATGTGAAGATAAACCGCGAAGCAGCTAGCAAAATCGAAACATGCTTTAGAGTACTGAAGGTTACTCAGTACTCGCTGCTTCGCAACGGCACTTATCTCGCTACTCACCCACATTTTGGACCTACGATTGTAAAATTTGCTCATAGCGTAGCTGCAAAACAGCAACTCAAAACAGAAGCTGAATTCCTGCATCATCATGCCTCTCCCTATTGGCCCAAGTATCTGGATTATGGATCCGATATGGGTATGGACTGGTTGATGCTGGAATTTTTTGAATCTCTGTCTATCGATTATTCTCAGCTAGATCCATCCCTAAAGAAAGAAATTACCAATAACGCTGAGCAGGCGCTCATTGCGCTGCACGACACAGGGTACATTCATGGCGATATCAAGCCTTCCAACCTGATAGTAACGCCATGCTACCGAACCATATTGGTCGACATGGGAAGCATACTCCCCATAGGGTCCAGTTACGAACAGCAAACAAACCCTTCTCTCTCTCCTATGTTTTCAGCTTTAAACCCGAACCTACGCACTGGCAAAATTTCCCCTCAGAATGATTTCTTTTCACTCGCCATTTCGCTGCAGACAATGTGGGAGCATCACCCTTTTTCAGAACAGTCTTTGATTGAGTTTATAAAAACAGAAAAGCTCCCAATATTAGGGAGCCTTTCGAGTTGTTATCAAATACTGGTTGCTCAACAAGTTAAGCGTGCTAGGCAACTTGCTCTGGCGTCAGGTACTGAGTGATATCGACTTTATCGTTCTGGCTTTCGGGCAAAAACTTGTTGGCATACTCAAGATAGGCGCCACTTTGTAAAAACAATAAGAACAGCTCCATATCGACATGTTGATCCAACGCCATCTTGTAGAGGATATCTACCGCGACACTCACTGGCTTAGCTTTTTTGTACGGCCTATCCGCTGCAGTCAGTGCTTCAAAAATATCAGCTATAACCAATATTCGTTCTGGTACTGATAAGTCTTCCGCCGTTAATTTACGTGGATAACCCGTGCCTTTTAAGGTTTCATGATGCGTTGAAGCATAACGCGGAACGCGGCTAAGTTCAGGTGGGAATGGTAAAGCTTCCAACATTTTGATACCGCTAATAATATGTTCGTTGATCTTGAATCTGTCTTCAGCCGTTAATGTGCCCCTTGAAATCGATAAGTTATAAACTTCTCCGAGATTGTACTGGTGTTCCGGCACATCCATTTTGATACCAAACTTAGGGTCAAACTCCAACGGTCTAATCCGGTGCTGTATGTGCTCCGGTTTGTCATCAAGTAACTTCTCTGTTGCTGGCAGAGTTCTTTGGCACGCTGGCTTATTCAATTCTTCAAAAGGCGATAAGCCCAATCGGTCATCAAAATTTCGCTGCCAAGTGATTTGGCTTATGGACTTAATTCTCTCGACTTGATCTTTCCCCATAAATTCACCGCCTACGTTCGATGTCGCGACAAACTCAAAATCCTCTTGTAGCTGAGCTTTCTTTGCACGCAATATCTGTAAGGCTTGTTCTTTATCTAAATCCCCAGCTAACTGAGATTGCAGAAATTCGATTTCAGCGTCTCGCCACAGTACTTCAAATCGCATTCTAACTTCGTGAATACGGTTATAGTTGGCTTCGAGTTTTGTGCCTTTATCAACGATATGTTCAGGTGTGGTTATCTTACCGCAATCGTGTAGCCAAGCGGCAATACGAAATTCCCTACGCTCCTGACTATTGGCAAACGAAAAATCTTTCAGTGAGCCCGAATCACATTTCTCAGCCGCTTCTGCAAGCAACATTCCAAGCTCAGGAACGCGATTACAGTGGCCTGCCGTATAAGGAGATTTGTCATCAATGGCTTGAGCAATCAACTTAATAAATGACTCAACAAACGCCTCTTGTTGCTTTTCATGTCGTTTTATTTCGCGTGCCATATCATGAATCGAATGTGATAACGCCCAGACTTCCTTAATATTAGAATTCACTATCTGTACATCATCAAACTTGCGACATTTGATTTTCTTCGTTTCTTCCTGAAGCTGACGAATGGGTTTCACTATCGGATTACCGAATACCCAAGCTACAGGTAACAACAAGCACAAGACCACCACAGTACCACCAATCGAGGTATACAACCTGTCATATACCTGCGCCATCACCACATCTTCCGGCACGATAACAGCAAGGAACTCTTCGTTGTCTTGAGCATTTTTTCCTAATGCCTCTACATAAAAGAATTTGCTGCTACCGTTCACCTCTCGTTTGTGGATAGTCCCTGAGCCCGCCAAGGAGTCTAATCCTTCATAAGGCACTCGATGCTCTTTAACCTGGCTAAACCAAGCATCACTCAGCGTTGTCAGTTCATCGGGTGTGATGCTGTCAATGGCGCGAGCTAATAGTGGCTCGAGCGCGTGATGCTTTTCACTTAGTGTCAGGTAAAAAGGTGCAGATGCCTGAATCGGCAAGAATTGGAATTTAACATTGTTGTTTTGACCCAAATGTTCCAAAGTCCTCCTCGTGTCGAGTAAAAGCTGGATATCACCTTTCAGTAACGCCTGATACGCATCTTCGCCGTCACTGAACACTGTCGGGCTAACTTCTCCCATAACAGAACTAGCGTTAAAGCGATGCCCATCAATAACTCCAACCTTACTTGAGTACCAATCAGGTGCTGTCTCCCCCAAAAAAGCCATGGCTAAAGGTTCTTTAAACAGGAGTATCCGAACGTGCTCAGCATCCACATCCATTTCTGGAAGCGAATGTGCAATATCCAGCTGGTTTTGGTTTAACTTACGAATTAGCTCATCACTCGAAAACCCATTAATAAACTCAAAATGGAGCCCCGTTTTCTTTGCCAATAAATTCAGTAACGCGATAGAGTAACCCTGCGGTTCACCGGCACGGGCGTAGTCATATGGCCTCCAGTTCAGTTGATTCGATACCAACAAAGATGGCGCCCTATCAACTAGTGCTTGTTCACTCGGGCTTAAAGTTAGCGGCTTGGTCACAGACTGAATCTCATCCGTTCCCTGTTGATTGGAAGCAATGATTTCACCAGTGCGATGAAAAACAAACGATTCTATACCTGCGTCGGTTGGCAAGCCCATTGCGGCAGCGGTGATTCTTGAACTGATCGAAGACAGAACTATATCAATGCCCAATACCGCTTCCCGTGTCTTCAGAGAATAAGTCTGCCCAGTAATTTTCAAGTGCTTAAAGAGATATGGCTCTGTCTTGTACACATCATCTGCTGAAGCAGCTTGGTACCAAGGACGCTGTGTGGGGAAATAATTACTTTGTTTAGTACGAACACCAGTTTGTTCAAAATCGGAGGTGTAATAAATCGTCTGGCGTATTCGATTATGTTCCGGACCATTAATTTTGATCACCACCCAACGGTCATCCGCACGGGCTTCAATGCGCTGCCGAACAATTGGCGAAGACTCTAAATTGATGATCTGATAGAAGTCTTCTTGGCCATTACCAAAATAAATACTGTAAAACAATGGGTTATCTTTCAGCACTTGAATCAGTATGGTACGGATTTCTTCTTCACTGAAATCATGATCGATCGTTCTTGAAATACTGCTCAGAATCCGCGCACTGCTTTTCGCGTTCAGATCGACCTCTTGGATATACTCACTGACGTCGGTTGTCGCCTTGGTCAGTTTGCTTACTACGTGCTCTTCAGACATCTGACGAGTAAAAATATACTGCAGGCTAATTGCGAACATCGATGTAACGATCGTTGCAATAATGAACATCGTTCCGACTGTAAAGCGTATCGAGTATGTGTGCTTATGCTTCTTCAATTCGTCCAACTACACGCCCTCCATGGCCATAACTTCTAGACTTTGAGATGAACTAAAGTACTAATTAAATAGTGTAGTAATTGCATAGAAAGCAGAGACATATCTGGAAGGAAAATTTCGATTATTCGTAGCGCGTCAACAATTTAGCTGCAGAACAATGCCGATTAGGGTAAATGTTCAGGTCAAAAATTTTGCCGTGAACTTTATGAACGAAATCCTCACAATGCTCAATATTGTTTTTATCAACGTATTAACGACAATTATTTAACACACCATTAACCTTAAACGCATCTATTGACGAGTTTCCCTCCCTTGTTAATGGAAAACTGATAACGATAAGTGCAATCTCAATGAAGATGCACCTGAACATAAGGAACGTGAATCATGTTTAAGGTACTCAAGCCAACACTGGCAGCTTCAATCATCGCTGCGTCTTTTTCTTTTAACACTTTTGCAGCCGATCTTGAAAAAATACACTTCTTAATCCCTGGCGGTGCTGGTGGTGGCTGGGATATGACGGCTCGTGGAACGGGTGATGTCCTCGTTAAGTCAGATATCGTCGACAACGTCTCATTCCAAAACCTATCCGGCGGTGGCGGCGGAAAAGCCATTGCTCACCTGATCGAAACCGCTCAGCGCCAAGAAGATACGCTGATGGTGAACTCTACTCCAATCGTCGTGCGCTCACTGACAGGCATTTTCCCTCAGTCATTCCGTGACCTGACACCGGTCGCAGCCACCATTGCAGACTATGGTGCAATCGTGACTTCTGTAGATTCCAAGTACAACACTTGGGAAGACGTAGTTAAAGACTTTGAATCTAACCCTCGCAAAGTCAAAATTGCCGGCGGCTCAGCTCGTGGCAGTATGGACCACCTAGTTGTAGCGGCAGCGTTCAAGGGTGAAGGTTTCGATGCACGTAAAGTGCGCTACATCGCTTACGATGCAGGCGGTAAAGCTATGGCCGCTCTACTATCTGGCGAAACACAACTGCTTTCCACCGGCCTAGGTGAAGTACTGGAGATGTCAAAATCTGGGCAAGTTAAGATCCTAGCGATCACAGCACCTAAACGCCTAGATGCAGCACCGGAAATTCCAACTCTAACGGAATACGGAAACGAAACTGTCTTTGCTAACTGGCGTGGATTCTTCGCCGCTCCAGGCACCAGCCAAGAAAAGCTGGATGAGTGGAACACAGCGCTGCAGAAAATGTATAACACCGACGAGTGGCAGGTCGTTCGAGATCGCAATGGCTGGATCGATAACTATAAGGCAGATAAAGATTTTTACGCTTTCCTTGAAGATCAAGAAAAGCAAATGGGCGACCTAATGCGCGAGCTGGGTTTCCTTAAGTAATCCTGTCGAGGGCAAACTTGCACTTGCCCTCTTTCCTTTTTGCCGTACCTGAGATAACGACACAATCTCCTCTGTTTAGAAATAAACAGCTAAGCCTCTTTGACCAGCAGCAAATGGCTTATTGGTTAGTGATACATGCTCATTAATCCCTCTTGTACGGCTTTTTTCTTCCCTCAATGTGAATGCAAATGGAGTTGGATATGTCGGACTTGCCAACGAATTCTTTCAACAAAGGTCAGTTTTTCTCAAAAGAGAATTTGCTTTGTCGCGATCGCGTCGGTGCCATGATCTTTCTTATCGTATGCCTTTGTTATGGTTATCAAACATCACAAATCCCTCTTTTTCCCGGTGACGAATATGAACCCTTCACGGCTCGCACCTTACCCACACTCCTGACCTTTATTGGTATAGGTCTTTCTCTGATACTGCTTGTAACAGGTCAAACGGATAAACAAAGTGGCGCGGTAGTGGATTTTAACTGGAAACTGCTGATCGCTTTTTTAGCGTTAATGGCGTTTTATGGTTTAGGGCTGACTTACATTGGATTTGTGCTCGCAACGGGACTATTCCTGCTCGCAGGTTTCTACCTACTGGGTGAACGACGGAAAAAGGTCCTGTTCGGAGCCTCTTTCCCTTTTGTCATCGCATTTTATCTGCTGCTCACTCAGGGACTGGACATTTATCTGGAACCAGGCGTCATTTTCACCATGTGGTCGTAAACAGTAAGGAATAACAAATGTTAGATGGAATCTTACAAGGTCTTTCGACCGCAGTTATGCCGATGAACATCATGATGGTGATCGTCGGATGTTTCGTTGGTACCTTCATCGGTATGCTTCCAGGCCTTGGCCCTATTTCAGCTATCGCTCTGATGATCCCCATTACGTATGGATTAGATCCTTCATCAGGCCTAATCTTAATGGCGGGTGTGTATTACGGTGCCGTCTTCGGTGGCTCAACCTCTTCTATTCTGATCAACGCTCCGGGTTGTTCTTCTACCGTTGTGACCGCTTTTGACGGCTACCCAATGGCGCAGAAAGGCCAAGCTGGTAAAGCGCTAGCACTGGCTGCCTACTCGTCATTCACGGGTGGTACTCTATCCGCGATTATGCTGCTTGTAGCGGCTCCTGCACTAGCAAGCGTATCACTTAGCTTCCAGTCTTCTGACTACTTCGCACTGATGCTATTGGGTTTATCGGCCGTTGCTGCCTTTGCTGGTAAAGGTCAGGTAATCAAAGCTTGGATGATGACGATTCTGGGCCTGATGCTGTCCACGGTAGGTATCGATAAAGGCGTGGGTGTTGAGCGCTTCACGTTTGGACTGACAGACTTAATGGATGGATTCAGCTTCCTACTGCTAGCGATGGCAACTTTTGCATTAGGCGAGACCTTAATGGGCATCCTGAAGCCAGAAAAAGACACTCGCAACGAAGAACAAAGCAAAATGAGTGACATTGGCAGCATGAAAGTCACCAAAGAGGAAGTCAAAGAGGTAGCGCCTGTTTCGATCCGTTCTTCCATATTGGGTTTCTTTACTGGCGTGTTGCCAGGCGCTGGTGCAACTATCGCAGCCTTCCTGAGCTATGGTATGGAACGTAACCTAGCACCTAAAGATAAAAAAGAAGAATTTGGTAAAGGCAGCATCCGCGGGTTAGTTGCTCCAGAGTCAGCAAACAACGCGGCATCAAGTGGCTCATTTGTACCACTTTTAACTTTGGGTATTCCGGGGTCAGGCACAACAGCCATCATGTTAGGCGCACTGATTGCTTATGGCATCCAACCGGGCCCACGTCTGTTTGTCGAGCACCCTGACGTCTTCTGGTCAGTCATCATCTCGATGTACTTCGGCAACATTGTTTTGGTTATCCTTAACTTGCCACTGATTCCGTACATTTCCAAGCTGTTAGCAGTTCCTAGAACCGTGTTGTTACCGATGATTCTGTTCTTCTCTATCACTGGTGTTTACCTAGTGTCATTCAACACTATGGATGTTTTCATCATGTTGTTGATTGCGATGGGCGCCATTGCGCTTAGGCTGGCTAATTTCCCTCTCGCTCCACTACTGCTTGGTTTTATTCTTGGTGGATTGATGGAAGAGAACTTGCGTCGGGCGTTGATGATCAGTGATGGAGAACTCAGCTTCCTATGGGAAAGACCTATCACAATGACCTTTACAGTGTTAGCCGTATTAGTGTTGTTTAGCCCTATCATCGTTAAGCTGTTCCAAAAGCTGAAACCTAGCCCCGTTAAAGCGGAGCAATAAATACCCATTCCAAGGAGGCGATTTAGCCTCCTTTTTAACCTCTATTTGCCAACAATATCAATTAGAGTATATACTCTAATTTTTACAGATAGAGTTCATTGTATGTCGCTGCGTCCTATTGCCTTGATAGTTGGCTGTCTTAGTTCATTTCCATTTGCAGCCCATTCCGCGGCAATCAGTTTTAATGAAGCTTGGCAGCTATTGCAAAACGAAAACAATTCGCTGGCTGCGCAACGAGCGAATGTTGACCGATACCAACACTTAGAAAATGCAACTGATAACCTGAACCTGCCATCAGTGACCGTCGGGGCAAACTACACGCGCTTAGATACCGATGTCACCCTATCGGGCAATCAGTTGATTGAAAGTACCAATGGTACGCTACCCAGCGTCGGCAGTATCTCTCTTCCTCCCTCATTACTCTCAGGGCTCGGTCAACTGTTTACCGATCTAGGTAATACAACCTCTACGATTACCGAGCGGGACATTTTCACGTCTTCCATCAGAGCCATTTGGCCTATTTTTACTGGCGGTCGAATTACTGCAGCACAATCAGCCGCACAAGGAAAATCAGAGGAAGCGCAAAGCCAACTCGCGATGGAGACTCAGGCGCGATACGAAGACTTAAGCAAATACTATTTTAGTGTCTTGCTAGCGAAAGAAGTGGTCGAGACACGTCAGCTGGTAGAAAACGGCTTAAAAACGCACAGAGACAACGCACTTAAATTAGAGCAGCAGGGGCAAATTGCTCGAGTTGAACGTCTCCAAGCAGAATCCGCACTCGACCAAGCGACCATTGAGCGTAAGAAAGCACAAAAGAATCTTGATATCGCACAGACAGCACTCACTCAAATACTCAGCCAATCTTCGACGGTTGAGCCACGCGATCATCTATTTATCAACGACACACTTCCCCCAATGGACGCATTCATTAACCAAACTCTAATCACCTACCCGGGGTTGTCGTTGCTTGATGCAAAAGAGAAGCAGGCCCGAAGTCTGATCAAAGCAGAAAAAGGCAAATATTACCCTGAGGTCTACCTGTATGGTGATTACAGCTTACATGAAGATGATTCACTCGCCAGTCAGATGAAACCAGATTGGCTCGTTGGCGTTGGCGTCAGTATTCCGCTCATTGAATCAACAGGTCGCTCGGATCAAGTTAAAGCGGCTCATAGTGCGGTGTCTCAAGTGCAATACCTCAAAGCACAAGCCAAGCAAGATTTAACAGTGCTTGTTCAAAAGACCTATTTAGAGGCGCAGCAAGCTCAGGAAGAAGTGCTCGGACTTAACTCCAGCATTGAGCTGGCTGAAGAGAACATCAAACTGCGAGAGAAGGCCTTTTCTCAAGGCCTTTCTACCTCGACGGACGTCGTTGACGCTCAGCTTTACTTAGCCAGTGTCCAGACCCAGAAATCAGCCGCAAGCTTTAACTATTTAATATCGCTATCAAAGCTTCTCGCTTTATCGAGCGAAATGAACACTTTTCAACAATATCAACAAACCTCTATCAACACTTCAAACCTTTAGGATACCGAGATGAAAAAAGCCAAACCGATTGTACTGACTGCTGCCGCTTTAGCCATATCGTCTTGGATTGGGTATAGCTTCTATCAGGCCTATCAACCAAAGCCAGTGCGCCTGCAGGGGCAGATTGAATCGCAACAATACAGCATTTCTTCCAAGGTACCGGGCCGTATCGATCAGGTGCTGGTTCGAAAAGGTGACAAAGTAGAAAAAGGCGAGTTGATTTTCACTCTTCATAGCCCAGAAATAGAGGCCAAACTGGAGCAGGCTATTGCAGGTCAGAAGGCCGCAGGTGCGCTCGCTCAGGAAGCAGAAAAAGGGGCAAGAATACAGCAAATCCAAGCGGCAAAAGACCAATGGCAAAAAGCAAAAGCCGCCTCTCAATTAATGGAGAAAACCTACCTTCGGGTTAACAACCTCTACAAAGATGGCGTTGTCGCTGAGCAAAAGCGCGATGAGGCTAAAACCCAATGGGACGCGGCAAAATACACCGAAAGTGCCGCTTATCAAATGTACCAGATGGCTCATGAAGGCGCCCGCGACGAGACCAAGGTTGCTGCTGCAGAGAAAGCTCGTATGGCAGCAGGCGCGGTTGCAGAAGTTGAGGCTTATGCAAAAGACACGCAAATCGAAAGCTGGTTTGACGGTGAAGTGTCACAAGTACTACTGCAAAGTGGTGAGCTTGCCCCTCAAGGTTTTCCTGTGGTGACCGTCATTGATACGGACGACTCTTGGGCGGTACTAAATGTCCGCGAGGATCAACTTAGTCATTTCACCAAAGGCCAAAGATTCAGTGCTTATTTACCTGCGCTTGGTCATTCACTTGAATTTGAGGTCACTCATATCGCAGTCATGGGTGATTTTGCTACTTGGCGTTCAACCGATGCATCACAAGGCTTTGATTTGCGCACTTTTGAGGTCGAAGCCCGACCATTGGCTCACAAAGATACCCTGCGCATGGGCATGAGCCTAGTTGTTGAGTTGTAAAATGTCTGATTTGTTCGCCACGCAGTGGCGCATACTGCAACGAGACCGATGGCGGCTCTCGTGTCTGACATGGATACCGCTTATTTTGGTAGTCTCTATCTGGGCGATATTCTCTCAAGGTATTGCCCGAGACCTCCCCATTGGCGTTGTCGATCTGTCCCACAGTCAGCTTTCAAGGCAGCTTAGTCGCAACTACGATGCAACCGCCACACTGTCTGTCACGCATCACTTTGCTGACGTTGCGGAGGCAAAACAAGCGTTGGTTTCAAGCCAAGTGTATGCGTACGTTGTCATTCCGGATAATTTTGATAAAGACATTTATCGCGGTTTACCTCCTGAAGTAAGTGCGTTCTACAACAGCCAAACAATATTGATTGGAAAACTGATCGGTTCAGCACTAGTACAAGCTCAAGCAACATTCAATGCGCACATTGATGCTTCAAAAGCACTCGCCAAAGGGGACAGCACCGTTGACTCTGCCGTAGGTACTGCTCTTCCAGTGCAAACACAGATTACCCCCCTGTTTAACAAGAACGCTAACTATGCTCAATTTCTGGTCTCTGCCATTGTTCCGGCCTTGTGGCAAATCATCATCGTAGTTTCAACCATACTGGTGCTGGCGGCTAATCACAGGGACAGAGGTTTGACTCAGTGGCTCAAAAGTGCGCCAGCCATGCAGTGGACTCGTACATTGCTGCCTTATTTCCCAGTATTCATGGTGCAAGGTTTCACTTTTCTGTGCTGGTTTTACTTGGGTTTCGACTGGCCGATGAATGGCAGTCTACTAGTGCTAATGTTTGCTCAGGGGCTGACTGTTATAGCCTGTATGATCATGGGTAGTTTTTTCTTCTTTTTGACACTCGACCCCGCGCGCGCCATGAGTTTTGCAGGAGCATTTACTGCGCCAAGTTTTGCTTTTATGGGCATCACTTTTCCAGTCACTGACATGAACCCACTGGCACAATTCTGGCGAAGTTTGCTTCCTATCAGTCATTACATTGAGGCTCAGGTAAGCCAAGTCAGCTATGGACAGGTTTGGGTTAACACCGCGCTAGGGCTACTACCGATGCTAGGGTACCTGCTACCTGCGTTGATATCAGTACTTTTGATCAAAAAGCATCTATCAAAAGATAACGGGCTAAATACGCTGGGGGCCAAATGACAATCAGAGAAGTATTCTACGCAGAGCTCAAAGCACTTCTAACAAACCCTGTCGTGATGCTGACGGTTTTTGGAGGCGTCGTATTCTATTCGTTCCTCTACCCGCTTCCCTACAGCCACCAAACTCCAAGAGAGCAAAATATCAGTATCGTTAACCTCGATCAAAGCCAGATAAGCTACCAGTTGGAGCGAATGGTAGACGCAACGCCACAAGCCAAGGTTGTTCAGCGAGATTACACCATTGAGTCCGCTCACCAAGCTTTTCTCAACGGAGAAGTGAGCGGCTTTCTAGTCATCCCAGAGCATTTCTATAAAGATTTATTATTAGGCAAAAGCCCAACGCTCTCTTTTGCTGGCGATGCATCCTATTTTCTGGTGTACGGCACCATAGTAGAAGGACTGGCGCAAGCCGGAGGTACATTGGCGGCACAGACTAAAGTGTCCAGATTAATATTGGACGGCGTACCCCTCTCTTTAGCTAGCGAACAATTCGCCACCACCAAACTCAACTTAAAACCAACCTTTAACCCGCGTATGGGCTATATAGATTATGTTGTGCCCGCCGTCTTTGTTTTAATCCTCCAACAGACACTTGTCATGGCTTCTGGCCTAATGACCGGCAGTCAGAAGAATGGCGCAGGGTATTGGAGTAAAACCAGACCGACAACGCTTGTGTTGGTTAGGCTTTGCGTACTCACCGCTGTTTATTATCTTTTAAGCATGTATTACTTTGGGCCTAGTTTTACAATGCACGGGGTGAACCAGTTAGCCAGCAGCACTCAGCTTCTCAGTCTACTGTTACCTTTTTTACTGGCGTCCTGCGCGATTGGAATCTGGCTTGGTGCTGTCGTCCCTAGACGTGAATTAGTCACCTTGGTGGTGCTGATAAGCTCGATGCCACTGGTATTCAGTGCTGGGTTTATCTGGCCATTAGAAAGCATTCCGACATCGATAATCTGGTTGTCACAGCTATTTCCAAGTACACCAGCTATTCAGGGTTTTCTTGCCTTGAATCAAATGGGCGCAGATTGGAATCAAGTATCTTCTCAATGGAGTCTATTGTGGCTGCAAAGCTTATTTTGGGGATGTATAGCGTTATATAGCTATCGAAAACATTGTTAATAAAAAGGCTGACTTTATGTCAGCCTTTTTAAAATCCATCGAGAAACAAACTCATTATTTGGGAGGAAAGTTTGATTATCAGCCAAGACTTGGTCAGTAATTAATTTAGTTACTGCGAATATTTTGCGAACAATGTAACATTTCTGCTCATAATATATACTATTGTTCAATTAGTCATCAAACATTCTATAAGTCAAATGAACCGATCTATACCAGCACCAACTTTGACACTAGAAATTAAATCGCTGCTTGCTTACATCTTAATTCCACTCTGCATTGTTTTTCCAGTTTCGCTCTATGTCGCCTATTACGGCATGGCAGATAGTCTAAAAACCATTGCCTACACCTTCGAAGAAAGAATAGAAGACGTAGTCCGTGAGCTCAAAAAAGAAAATATTCAGGCAATGGAGCATCCTGAAAGCTGCTCAGCAATTCGTGAAGATCTTCTGTTTGAAAGTAACCTAAGAGAGCTCATTATAGTTCAAAACGGTATCGCTATTTGCTCATCCAAACGTGGGGAAATAAGTACAGATTTAAGGTACGCCTTTAAAGACGGTGCTGCGAAAACCGGAGTTTATCTATTCGATATAAACCAGGACCCACACCAAAGAACCATGGTGGTGGTTAACATATTACCTGGTACGACTGATAGCGGTGCTTTTGCTATCGTTGACAAAAACTATTTAGTTGAGCGGCTTGGGCGAGTTGAGAATGATAAGTTAAGTTTTATTACCGCTAAGTTTGGCCAGAAAATTTATCCTGCTGATAGGACCTTCGTGTCTGACACCTTGCATTACATAACGACATCTTCCAAGTATGGCTTTTCTCTGATGGTCGAAGCTAGTCCCGAATTTATTCAGCGACGCGTTATTTATTCTGCATTGAGCAGTATCCCGATCTCATTTTTAATTTCTATTACTTTGTTTGTCGTCTTGTCGCGGCTCAAAAATCGCGACAGCCTTGCTGACGACCTAAAGAAAGGACTAAAGAGAGAAGAGCTTTTCCTTGTCTATCAACCTATTGTTGACGCATCCAAGGATCACCAACTGAGTGGTATTGAAGCATTAATACGTTGGCAGCACCCTACGCTGGGTCTAGTTCGACCCGATGTGTTTATTCCATTAGCTGAGCGACAATCGCTCATTGATGCAATTACGGATTATGTCTTAGAAAAAGCACTGGAAGATCTCAGTGCTGAACCCTTGTTTAACAGCATTCATTTAGGCGTTAACGTTCCACCTTCGTATTTACACGAGCAGAAAAACATCGTTAATGTTTGTAATTATGCTCTCCAGTTTAGACGTATTGGAATCCGACTCGCAGTTGAAGTCACTGAACGACAAATATTGGATGACGTTGGAAGAGAAGCTCTCGCTGAACTTCGTAAGAGTGGTATTTTGGTCTCTATTGACGACTTTGGTACCGGGCATACAGCCCTCTCTGTCATCCAGAAAACCCAATTTGATTATCTAAAAATAGATAAGTGTTTTGTGGATACCATAGGTTTGGAAACCGTTAACTCTACCGTGCTCAATACGATCATTGACCTTGGCCATCGCTTGGGAGTAAAAATGATTGCAGAGGGAGTGGAAGAACAAAATCAAGTCGAATATCTGGCTGAAATGAATGTTTCTTATCTGCAAGGATATCATTTCTCCAAGCCGCTAGAATTAGACGAACTTAAAGAGTCTTGGTTATAAATAAAGGCCCATGTCACTAGAACGGGCCTTTTATTAGAATCCTCGCCGCTTCCAGAATTCACCTTCATCACGACTGTATATTTCGAAAGTTTTCTCGGCAATGACTTTCCCATTCATTTCAATGATCATCCGCCACTTACCAATATTGGAGTCAAAGCCATTAATCGGATCGAGCAGCTGGATTGTATCACCCAGATAAAAATCCCAGTCGTTGCTGCCAACGTGGAGGTCGCCAGTAAAAGGATCCAACACTTGGCCTTTTTTGCCTAATACACCTGGGTGTTCAATACAATATTCGATAACTTGCCCTTTGGCTTTTTTGATATTCACAATGAAACCAAATTCGATATCCTGATCAGCAGGCACTTTGGTTGTAAATTCTTGTATCTTCGGTAGGTGTTTTGACTTGGAATCCCACTGGCTATAGATGCCGTAAGACGTCATTTCTACTACCGCTGATCTTTTCGCCATTCTTGCCACCGTTTCTTCATTTGCTGGATGGTGCTCGTTGTTACACCGTGAATATTGCCAAAGTTCTCTTTACATTCAATGATTTCAAACTCAGCGCCGTATCGCTTTGCCATCTGATAGTAAGGCGCTATTTCCCATCTCATCACAAACGTATTCGAAACCACTACGCTTTGCCTTTTCATCAGGCTATCCCGCGTCATGTGCTTACACCAATCATGGGCCTTTGCGATATGTTCTGGCCTGAAGTCATATTCGCCTTTGTCATCAACGAAATACATGTCCGCTTCGTAGTGATTCACATCCAGTGTCTTAGCCAGCGTACTTTTCCCTGAACCAGGCAATCCGCGAATAATGGTCAGTTTTAACGTCATGAAAATGAATAAATCGAATAAAGAAGCGCTGATATTACCGTAAATAAGCATAAAAATGCTATCGACATCTCATTCCGTTTGAGTTAACTTTGGATGTATAGACGTCCAAAACTCAAGCTTAGGGAGAAAGCTGTGCCGATTAAGATCCCCGACCAATTACCTGCCAGTGATGTATTACGTCAGGAAAATATATTCGTAATGCCTGAATCCCGAGCTTCCACTCAGGAGATTCGTCCACTTAAGGTATTGATCCTCAATCTTATGCCGAAAAAGATCGAGACTGAAACTCAGTTCCTTCGTTTGCTTTCCAACAGCCCACTTCAAGTCGATATTGAGCTGCTTCGTATCGATGACAGGCCAAGTAAAAACACACCGACCGAACACCTTGATAATTTCTATCGTCAATTCGAGATGGTGAAAGGGCGTAACTTCGATGGATTGATTATTACTGGCGCTCCGCTAGGGTTAGTTCAGTTTGAAGATGTGATCTACTGGGAGCACCTACAGGCAATCATGAGTTGGGCAAAGAAACATGTCACCTCAACTCTGTATGTCTGTTGGGCTGCGCAAGCTGGCTTAAAACTGCTTTATGACTTGCCGAAACGCACGCGTAAAGAAAAGCTGTCTGGTGTTTATCACCATCAAATTCATCAGCCATACCACCCGGTGTTACGTGGCTTCGATGATACGTTTCTCGCTCCCCACTCGCGATACGCTGATTTCTCTCCAGAGTATTTAGCTGAGCATACCGATTTGGACGTACTGGCGACTTCAGATGTCGCTGGCGTTTATCTGGCCGCGACGAAAGACAAGCGAAACGTGTTTGTCACGGGTCATCCTGAATATGATGCTTTCACACTTCATAACGAATACATTCGTGATCTGGGTGAAGGAATGGAACCTGCGATTCCAGTGAACTACTACCCGAACAATAACCCCGATAACAAGCCAGTTGCTAGCTGGCGAAGTCATGGCCATTTATTGTTCTCAAACTGGCTCAATTACTGCGTTTACCAGCAGACACCTTACGATCTGGATCACTTCAGTGAAGCCAACTTTACTACGGACGATTAAGGTCAGCGATACTGATTAGTTGTTTGATCTCATTAATCACTTTCGGGGTATTTTGCCAAAGGATAAAATGCCCCTCTCCTTTCACTTCGACGAGCTTTTTTTCTTTCCCTGTTAAGCGCTGAATCGCAAATGCCGAGTTTTCTGGATCGGCAATATTATCTTCATCGCCATGAATCAAAGTCACAGGTACTGAGTCCAGTAAACCCCAGTCTTTATTGCTCAACTTGGAAAGTTCATCAGCCAGCGGCATCATCTCTCCATTCGACTTTTTCCAGTTGTCAGACAAAAACACACTGATCAACCAAGTGTCGGCCAATTCGTTGTACCATTTTGGTTCCTCAAGCTTAGGGTCAAAAGCAGGCGCCACCAGCACCATTCCTTGTACGAGATTTGGAAACATAAGGGCAAGATTGAGAGCGATTGGACCACCGAGTGAATGGCCAATGAGAATGTTGACTTTGTCTTTGGAGAGTAGAGATTCTATCGACTTTGATTGTGAGTCCAAATCGGCAGCGAGTTCTTCTGGAGACTGACCATATCCAACGCGATCCACAGAGATGAGCTCAGCATTTTCAAGCAACCAAGTATCTTTAAGATACGCTTCATAACCCTCTTTGTTGCCGGGTGATCCATGTATAAAAATTAGCCGATAATTGCTGGCTTGGTTGCCCTGCTCTACATAAGCGACGCCACTGTCAGCAAAACGAGTGGTGGCATCCAGCTCTGAAGCAATGGACGACTTTATCGATAACCCAGCTAGGAAGCTTAGAACCGTTGCACCAACGACTTGTTTTCTCACACTTCGTCTCCTTTATTTTCTAGTATTGTTGCCAAATCAGCCGCATAATTGGGCTCATTTCTACCAGACCGGACAGACCACGTTATACATTCAAGATACTTAAAATTTTCTTCATCTATCTTATGCGCTTTGTTTGCTTCATCGCCACTATACTTTTATCCGCCTGCGTCACAATTGACCCTCAAACTGTCACTTCGGGCACACAAGACAAGGCCGACGCGCGAATAGCATTGGGCTTGAGTTATTTGCAACGTAATAACAGGGTGAAAGCAAGAGAGAATATCCAAAAGGCACTGGAGCATGCACCAGATTATTATCGCTCTCAATTAGCGATGGCACACTATCTTGAACAGGTTTCTGAGTTTACCCGCGCGGAATACTGGTTTCAAAAGGCGACTTCCCAACACCCTGATAACGGGCAGTTGCTCAACGATTATGGCAGCTTTCTGTGTAAGCAATCCCGATATCAGGAAGCAAACGCACTATTCGAAAGAGCGGTAGTTCAACCCAATTACTACTATGTTGCCGACAGTTATGAGAATGCGGCATTTTGCGCTTTAAAGGCAGACCAGCAAGCTAGCGCTGCCAGTTACTTTGAACGGGCGATTGCTCATGATCCAAACCGACCTCAGGCTATTTTAAATCTGGCGAAATTGGAAATGAATCAAGGAAGGTACGAAGCGGCGCAAAATCGTATAACGCAGTTTCATCAACAGTTTGGCGTGCAGGCACTATCACTGAAACTCATGGTCGAGCTGGAAACCCGAAAGCTTCGGCGTTCTTCTCCAAAGCATTAAATAGCTTGAAAGGTTATCGTTTTTTGCGTTGGGAATGCAGGAGCTTACGGCGCTCGCGGACTCGCGAAGCGCGCTGAATTTTTACGTACTCTCGATAGACAATATAGATAAACCCGATCAGACCAGAAACAAACAAAAGCGCAAAAAGTATCAGTAAACTGTCGCACACCCATTCGGGCTCACAGGGCATATAAATTTCAATTTCCATATGCCCTCCTTTATGCTTTTGCGTCGTACCACGCCTGTCTTTCAGTCGCAGTTTTAAATGTCCAAGCGATAAAGCGGCTCACCTTCTGTCCCTGGCTCATTTCAACGATCTGAACTTCTCTTGCACCGGCTTTTTCTAGGTTCTTGCGCATCCAACGGACATTCTCTTTCTTTGAGACAAGCGTAGAAAACCACAATACCTGATGAGCAAAGTCACGGCTTTCAAACGCCAGATTCTTAATGAACGCTGCCTCACCACCTGGGCACCATAGCTCTGCATTTTGGCCACCAAAGTTAAGTATAGGCGAAGCTTTGACCTTACCTTTCTCACTCGCTTGACCACGTTGTTGCTTACTTCGGCTGAGGTTTTTGAGCTTACGCTCAGTACCTAGTTGCGCTTCCTGCATGGATTTATGAAATGGCGGGTTACAGGTCGTTACGTCAAAGTACTCATTTTCCTTAATCACGCCCTTGAAGAAATAACGACTCTGGGTTTGTAAGCGGCACTCAACACGATCTTTAAGCGCAGGGTTTTCTGAAGCAATTTGGTTAGAGTTCTTAACCGAAGCTGGATCAATGTCTGACCCAACATAATGCCAACCATATTGGGTCACACCAACAATGGGGTAGATACAGTTGGCGCCGACACCAACATCAAGCGCGTTTACCGATTCATGTTTCACTTGCTTACCATCTTTTGACAGTAATTCTGCTAAACGGTGAATGTAATCGGCTCGGCCTGGAATCGGCGGACACAAGTACCCCTTAGGAATATCCCAAGATGTGACACCGTAATGATGCGCAAGCAACGCTTTATTGAGCACCTTTACCGCCAGTGGATCGGAAAAATTAATAGAGGCCTCGCCTTTAGGATTTTTCACGACATACTTTTTAAGCTCAGGTGTCGCTTTTACCAAGTGAGCGAAATCATAACGGCCATGGTGAAGGTTTCGTTTATGAAGGCCTGCTTTGCCTTTTATCACGGTCACTTTCATTTCCGAGCGAATGGTGTCGCTCGCATTTTTTGAATGGGCTGCTTTTTTCTGCTTAGTCATAAGTTACTTATTCGCTTTCTCAACCATCTCGGTATAAATCATGAACAGACGAGCATCCAGCTCTAATTGATGATAGTCGGGTTCCATATGACAACAGAGTTGGTAAAACGCTTTATTGTGTTCTTTCTCTTTCAAGTGAGCTAATTCGTGTACCACGAGCATGCGCAGTAAAGGTTCAGGAGCATTTTTAAATACGCTCGCAATGCGAATTTCATTCTTCGCTTTTATTTTACCGCCATGCACTTTCGCAACGTAAGTATGCAGGCCAAGCGCGTTATTGATTAAGTGAATTTTATTGTCGTAAATGACTTTGCTGATTGGCGCAGTCTTCTTCATGTAACGATTTTTGATCGCGATGGTGTATTCAAACAGCGCTTTCTCACTCTTAATCGTATGATTATCTGGGTAACGCTGCTTAAACCAAGGTTGTAAGCGACCAGACTCCACCATCTGAGTCACAGGCGTCACAATATGCTCTGGGTAGCCTTGGATGTAACGAAGAACGGGATTCATAGGGTAAGTTTCAGTCCGCCAAATTGAAGACGCGTAAGTCTACCTAAATCACACTTGCCATTCACTGTCTTTTCATTACACTCTGCTGCAAAGCAAGATGTAGGAATTTACGATGAAAAGACTCGTGCTATACGTGAAGGACAAATGCCCTCACTGTAAAGATGCTCAGCGTTACCTAGATGAAAAGGGTTATGCGTACAGATTGACCAATGCAAAAATGCAGCGTGGCAGAAAAGAGCTGGATGCGATTGGCGCACGCTCTTTACCTGTGCTCAAAATTGGTGATCGCTATATGATTGGTTGGAATCCTAAAAACTTCGAGAAAATGTACAACTCGAAATGATCAAGCCTCACGCATCGCATTGGCTTCTAGGGGTTTTAGCGTTGCGTGAAATACTTCATCCAGCTTGTCGGAGCTGATAGGCTTTGTGATCACATCCGTACACCCTTCCGAAATCATTCTTTCTCTCGTCTGTTCAAACGCGTCAGCTGTACAACCAATAATCACAGGAGGATTAGGTAAATCAAGTTCCATAATCGCCCTTGTTGCCTTCAGGCCGTCCATCACTGGCATGTGGTTGTCCATTAAGACACAATCAAAGTGTTGGTGCTTTACTTTTTCGACTGCAAGTTCGCCATTCTCAACCACTTCATATTCAAAGCCTTTGTTTTTGAGAAATTTACCTAAAACCAGTGCATTCACGCGAGTATCTTCAGCAATTAATACACTCAGTCCAGTGCCGTCAAAAGCAGATAGTCGCTCTTGTTGATCACTTCCCTGGAGAACCTTTTTCAACCCGACGGGCACCACAATTGCAAACTGGCTGCCTTTACCAACGTCACTGCTAAGGTCGATTGTCCCATTCATGGCTTTAACCAGATCCCGAGTAATCGACAGACCTAAGCCAGTACCACCAAACCTTCTCGTTGTGTCACTTTCCGCCTGTGAGAATGGGTCAAAGATTGCGGACTGTTTCTCAGCACTGATACCAATTCCGGTATCAGAGACATCGATATGAAGTTCAATACGATGGCTTTGCTCTACAACGTCTAGCGACAATGTAATACCGCCCTCAGACGTAAATTTAAGAGCATTGCTTAATAGGTTTTGTAAAATCTGAAGTATGCGCGTCTCATCGGCAACTAGCGCACGATCACATGATTGAGAGTACTCGCACTTAAACTCAAGGTGCTTATCCGCACACAATGGCTCATAGAGTCTTGTAAGTCTTGTCACCACGTCTTTCAGCAAGAACTCAACTTTCTCAAGCTCAAGCTTACCCGCTTCAATTTTAGAGAAATCAAGTATGTCATTAAGCACATTTAGCATGTGTTTTCCTGAGCCTAGAAATGTATCAACATACTCTTGTTGTTCTTGGTTGAGTGTCGTATTTTTGAGAAGGTCCCCAACACCAAGAATACCGTTCATTGGCGTTCTCAATTCGTGGCTCATTGCCGCCAAAAACTGGGATTTTGCAATGTTT
Source organism: Vibrio sp. RE88 (assembly GCF_013113835.1). Classification (GTDB taxonomy): domain Bacteria; phylum Pseudomonadota; class Gammaproteobacteria; order Enterobacterales; family Vibrionaceae; genus Vibrio. The sequence goes on from NZ_VTYQ01000003.1 coordinate 66,503, forward strand.
GCCGCTTCTGCTTCAATCGCCTTTATCTTAAGAGACTCTTCCAACTTTACGCGTTGAGTGATATCTCTCTCAACAGCCATAAAGCCTTCTACCTGTCCGTGCGTTGAGTACAATGGTGTCAACGCAATTTCTATCCAGTATGACTGTCCTTCCTTGTTGTAGTTGAGCAATTCAAAGAATCCGGGCTCTCTACGATCTATCATTTCTCGAATTTTTCGGGTAGTCCGTTTATCAGTGTCAACGCCCTGAAGCATATCGCCAGGCTTTTTACCCATCATCTCTGGCAGTGAATACCCTGTAAGCCGCTCAAATGCCCCATTCACCCAAATCACTTTGGAATCTAAGTCAGTAAACACAACCGCATCACGCATATGTTTAACAACCCGAGCTAAGCGGGCAGACTCCGCCTCTCGTATTTTTAGCGACTCAGATTGTTCATAAAGTTGCTGCTCAGATTCAGCTAACTTGCGGAATGGTGATACCAAAATTCGCCGCCCAAAAATAAACATAACAACCAGTGTCATACTGGTTGCAACCAACATCCCTATAAGCAGGCTTCCCGTTAAATTAGATTCCGCATCAATGACCAGTTGAGGTGAGACCGAATACAATAAGGACAGATCAGTGCCCTCAATCGGAAACATGTCCATCGTCCAATTACTAGGAGCTTGCATATTCCAATCAAGTCTATTTTGGGCAATACCAAACCAGTGCATACTGTCGGTACCCAAGCTCTCGAAGAACTGACTCTCATCCAGTGGTGTTACATAAGTCCCAAGCCCTTCTGCATAACCGTTGTACAAAATAGGAGAACTAAGAAGGAGATAGTCCCTGCCGTCATTTTTGTAGAGCGAATACGAAGGCTTTCCCATTAAGGCTTCGTTTTCTATACCAGTTGTAATGAAGGTATGTACAACATCAGGCAATGTGACTTCTTGATAAACGTTACCGCCAGAAAAATCATATATGTTAACGTGAGCCGTCGCTCCCGAAGACTTGAGAAGCTCAAGTTGATCTTTAAAAGCACTCCGATCCGTGACTCCTTCTAAGACTGCACCTTTAGTAACGGGGTGAGAGGTCACGCGCTCAAGCCTCTGTTCATGTAATTTTAGAAACTCAAATACGTATCTCTCAATTGCAACAAACTTTCCTTTCAGGCTTTCACCTATCAAGACCTGAGCGGTTTCTCTGGCTTGATGTTGAACAAAGGCAAAACTTGCAAGCATAAAAACGCAGGCCCCGACGATGAGAAACAACGAAAACAGATGCATTCCATTTTTCTTATCAAACTTCAACATAGACCTGCGTTACCTCTGTACTCTAGATGGATTTAGGAATCAGCTTCACGGCGTCTTTATCGTCATAAATAGCCATACAAAAGTCGCTTGCATCTAAGGCCTCATGAGCATCAAAATCATCTTCAGTGAAAGGAGCGAATGGAGAGCGATACTCTTTGATCAACCCTTGAACTGGCTCGTCCATTGATTCCAAAGCTTTCTTCAGTGCGGTTCGGTTAGACTCTGCATCATCCGTTAGCTCTACGGTACTAGCGGCCTTAAGAAATACCTTTGCCAAATCGTAACCGTGGACAAAACCAGCGGGCGCTTCAATATTGGCGTCTTCAAAGTAAGCAGGGAACATCGTCTTTGCATCCTTAAACACATTTTGATTAAAGCTGTTCTGCTCCGAGCTGTAGAAATTGAAACAAGACTGGATGAAATGAAGATTAGCTTTTTCACGAATAGGGAAAGGCACGTTCTGTGCAAACTTGCCGCCAGTGATGCCCCAGTGGCTGTATATCGGCATTTCAATACCAACGTCTGAAACACTTTCAACGATGAGTTTACCTTCACGGCTGTTAGCCACCAGCAGAACACAATCTCCTCCGCTTGATTGTGCTTCACGAATCAATATTCGTGCATCGACATCTTTTATGCCCCAATCAAACCAGCTAGTTTTTACGCGCTCTACCAGATCTCCAGGTAAAGCAGACATCATCGCTTTGTAGTTAGACTTGCCCCATCCCGTGTTTTCTAGAACCAAATGTGGCTGTCTACATTGCTGTTCTAACGCGTAGTCAACTAGTATTTTCCCGACTTTAGAGTCATCAACCGAGAGACGAAATACGTAGTTGTCCTCGGCAGATGGATATCGAGTAATAGGTGTACCCGCAGCCCAAGGAACCAAGGTCAGCATCTTGGATTTATTAATGTATTCTCGGTATTTGATCAACGGAGGGGAATGCAAACCACCGATGTAAACCAATCCATCGCTGTCTTTTAGAAAACGCTCCATGTTTTTCTTGCTACGTAAGACGTTTCCTCTATGGTCAGTGGTAACAAACTCTACTGGTATACCTGATATTTGGTTCCCCTCCTGGGAGAAGGCAACCTTAATTCCATGCTCAATGGAGAGTGCCGATTCCAGATGCCCTGTTCTGTCGGCATCAAGATAGATCTTAAGCACATCGGGTTTTGCAGCCTGCACGACGCTGGCAAACAGCGCTAACACTAAAATTAGAAATTTCCTAGCCATACTTATCACCAACGTAGTCGTTATAATTTGTTTCTATAGTTAGCCTAGGAAAGCATGAAGTTTTTTCCAGTAATTTATTGACTTTACAAAATAAAAAGTGGGTTGCGTCTATTCTTCAAGACACCAACCCACTTTATTTATGTTCAAGATTGCTACTACTGATGAATGGTCGATTTGTAACACGCATCCGCTTCGTCGAAACAGAATTCCAGCTCATTTTGGATACTCTCTAGTTTGTCATCATGATAATGAGAAACGTAGAGAAGTTGGCTGAGATTTTCTTTGGCTATCAGCTCTAGCGTATTTTTTACCAACCTACGACCGAGGTAATCGAGCCCCTGATAAGGTTCGTCCAGAATCAAAATTGCAGGTTGCTTTACAATCGCTCTGGCAATAAGAAGCAAACGTTGCTGACCATATTCCAACTGCTTAAATGACGTTTTAGCATACTCTGACATATGCAGAATTTCTAACCACTCTTGAGCAATTTGGATTTCTTTCTTTGCAGGTTGCTGATATAGGCCGATGGAGTCATAGAAGCCAGATAAAATGACTTCCAGAGCACTGCAACTCACACGATATTGAAGATGCAATGCCGAGGAAACCATACCAATGTGTTTTTTAATGTCCCAGATGGACTCGCCCGAGCCTCGCTGATTACCCAAGATATGAATGTCGTTGGAGTAACATTGAGGATGGTCGCCGAAGATTAACCCAAGAAGCGTGCTTTTCCCGCACCCATTCGGGCCCTTCACCTGCCAATGCTGGCCTTTATCGATTCTCCAGTTCACCTCTGAGAAAATGGTTTTCTCTGTATATTCTACTTTGCCATTTTTAAGCTCAAAAATCGGATTGCTAAACTCTGTTTTGTGTTGATGGCTACGAATGAGATCCATCATTTGCTCACTTTGCTGCTTGGACTGAGCTTTGATTTGGTTGATGACCGGATGCTGATGCCATGATTGGATATCCATCACACTGTCTAACTTGCCGTGGTTAAACAAAGCGAGCTTTTCAATCCATGATGGGACGTCTTCTTCGCGATTGAATGTCACGACCATCTGCAACGACTGCGATAATTCAGTCAGGTAACGAGTCAATGAAGCGCGATGAGCCACATCCAAACCTGTGTAAGGGTTATCGAGAACAATCAGATCCGGCTTAGTTGCCAAAGCGCGGGCTAACATTACACGCCTGGTTTCACCCGTCGACAGGACTCGGAATCCACGCTCACTCAAATGTTCCAGATCCAAATCGTTAAGCAATTGAGCCGTTAATGACTCATCCTGACACTGTTCAAACACCAGAGAATAAACCGAGCTGCCTTTATCTATTCGGTCTAAAAAATCAGTGTCATCTTTCGCCAATTCTTCTTCCAGTAGCCTTTGTTGCTCTACCAAGGAGACTTGTGAAATCTTGCCTCCTGTGAGCTCCAAATCGCCTTGCTGAATTTCTGACTCGCCACAAAGCAAACAGCCAAGAGCAGATCCAATATCACCTTCGGTACTGAAAACGCCCCAAGATTGACCGCTTTCGATGGCCCAGTCTTTTATCTCCAACGTATTCGAACCTGTTTCAACCACCAGATCTGTCATCTTCAACTGCATTTAACCGCATTCCTTTCTTTAATTTTGTATGCAATCAACTTACTTTAATTAGAACAATGTTGCGATCACCTTGAAAAGAAATGTGAACTACACATATTGCTTAACGAATTCGATGAATGTTCTGTCCGCAATCGATAAGTAGGCGTTCTTTCGCCATGCAAGAGATAAGGTGAGATTGACTGGTTCATCAAAGGGAATGGCGACCACATCTTTTTCATGCTCGGTCACCAACTTCAAAAGCGCGGTGATTGCAAACTCATGTTTGACAATGCTGAGTATCATTGGCAATAGATTCGTTTCAAATGAAAACTTCATTTCTTTATCGTGCAAACGCGCCTTATTCTCAACAAAATCACGGTGAAAATAGCCCGGCTTAAACATGACCAATTCGTGTTCGAAAAATTCTTCAAAACTAATACTTTTTCGCTGTGCCAAAGTATGTTCCGGCCCAACTACGGCCACCATCTCTACATTCAGCAAATGGTCCGTTTCGAGATCTTCCGGGACGTTTTCATCATCAATAACGCCAATGTCGAGTTCACCATCCAAAAGCATTCTTCGAATAGAGCGAGTACCCGCATCGATTAACGTGAGTTTAAGGTTCGGATAATGCGATTTGAACGCCATCAAAACTTCGGGGAAAAAGTAAGACCCCATCATGCTTGGCGCACCAAGTCGAACCTCTCCTTTTTCAAGGCCTCTCAGTTCGTCTATTGCTAACTTGGCATCATCGATTTGCTGCAATACGCGCTTTGCGTGCTCGTATAGCACTTTGCCTTCATCTGTGAGCGTTACACGCCGTTCTTCTCGTCGGAATAATTCAACACCCAATTGCTGTTCAAACTTCTTGATTGAGATACTCAGTGCAGGTTGAGCAATATGCAGCGCCTTTGCTGCCATGGTGAAGTGGCCGTGGTCAGCGACGGCAACAAAGTGTTTCAAGTGTCGAGAGTCCATTAACTATCCATATGCAAAATATATCAACTCTATATTTTTAATATATTTCATTAATCCAGATATCACTGATATTTTGATCACAATAAATGATTGGATAACTAGAGTAGCCAACACTAATGATCGAATTTGGAAGCCAAGATTACCGACGAGTCACACTTAGCCTTGCGCTCGGCTCATTCATCGTGTTCTGTAACCTGTACTTGTTCCAGCCGATGCTACCGTATATGGCGCAGCACTTTTCCGTATCGGAGACGCAGGTTAACTGGCTGTTTGCAGCAACGACGCTGGCGCTCTCTTTTAGCCTAGTACCGTGGGCCGTCGCGTCTGAGTCAGTGGGACGAAAACGGGTGATGCTTGCTGGCCTTTTGGCTATGCCTGTAATCGGAATTGGGATGCTTCTGTCACCATCACTTCTTAGCTTAGTTGTTATGCGTGCCCTCATGGGGATCGCATTAGCCGCTTTCGCTTCCGTGGCAGTCGCTTACATGGTGGAGGAGTTGTCTCCTAAAGCCTTCGGTCAAGCCATTGGGGGATATATAGCGGCCAACTCGCTCGGTGGTATTACTGGGCGCATCGTCGGCGGTACCCTCACTCACGCCTTCGGCTGGCAACAAGCAGTGATTGCCATGGCGGTGTTTACCATGATTGGTGCCATCGCGGTATGCGCTATGCTGCCCAGACAGAAACACTTCTCTCCTCAAAGAGGCATGCTCAGATACCACAACCGTGCATTGGTTAAGCACCTAAAAAACAAAGCTATTTGGTTAGCTATGCTGATCGGTGGGGTGAATTTTGCTTTGTTCGTTAACTTGTATTCGGTCATGGGCTTTCGACTTGTTGAGGCACCTCACTCGCTGCCAATTGGCCTAGCTTCGTTGATTTTCCTCTGTTACTTACCCGGAACCTTAAGCTCTAAACTTACGTCGGTGTGGAACCGAAACCGTCAGCCCATTTCAGGCATGGTTTGCGGTGCAATCATAAGCCTGCTTGGCATGCTGGTCGCGTATGTGGATCGTATTCCATTCATGATACTCGGATTAGCCCTTATCAGCTTTGGTGCCTTCTTCACGCATACGCTGGCCTATGCTTGGATTAGCCAAAAAGCCACCCAAGCAAAAGCGACTGCCACGGCTCTTTATCTTGTTCACTACTACGTCGGCGGAAGTCTAGGAGGCTTTTTCTTGATTTATTGTTGGCAACATGGCGGTTGGAGCTATGTTATCGGCGGCGGAATGTTGCTTTATCTGATGATTTTTGCACTGTGCTATAAACTGAATTCGACCCACCAAAGCTCAGCAGAGATGGAGAACGAGGCCAGCGCGACTTCTGAGCTAAAGGCAACACCCTCTTCTCACTAGACTATGTTCGACGCTTACGACCACAAACCGAATCTGTTATTCTTGCTTCCAAATTATAAACTGGAAGCAAGATGACAACCCTAAGCTCAACTCAGACCATCGCAGAGCAAATCAATCAGTGGCTCAATGACGTGGTAATTGGCCTTAATTTATGCCCATTCGCTGCAAAGCCACAGCGCAATAAACAAATAAAAATATTTGTCAGTGAAGCAAAGCAAGAAGAGGCATTGCTGGAAGACATCCTCACCCAGCTAATGGAATTGGAATCAAAGACAGCCGAAGAGTTGGAAACCACATTGGTCGTTGTACCAAACATGCTGGAAGATTTTTATGACTACAACTTGTTTATAGATTGGGTAGAGGCGCTAATCCGTCAACAAGGCTGGGAGGGAATCTACCAATTGGCAACGTTCCATCCAGACTATTGCTTTGGCGGTGCAGATCCGGAAGATGCGGAGAACCTAACTAACCGCTCACCCTACCCAGTGTTCCACTTGATTCGAGAAGAGAGCATGGAGAAAGTGCTCAAGCATTATCCAGATCCTGAGTCAATTCCTGATACCAACATAGCTCGTGTGGAGTCCCTGACTCAGGCCGAGTTAGTGAAGCTTTTCCCCTACTTGTTTAAATAATCATTGCGATAAGAGTGGAGTTCAGTCTCCACTCATCACTTCAGTACCAGGTACTTTCGCTAGTGAACGAACCACCACTCGATTTCGCCCCTGATTCTTCGCCTGATACAAAGCTTCATCAGCCACTAAGATGATTTGGTCAAGTGCACCTTTCTTGTTATCTACCTTTGCCTCGTCCCCAAAATCAAATTCACATACACCGATGGACACGGTAATGGGTTCTCCATCTAGGAGAGTCTCATTGACAGATTGGTGAAGGTCTTGAACTAATCGACGCCTGTCTGCTTCTGTTCTTTCGGGTAACCAGACAACAAACTCTTCACCACCAAACCGTGCAATGAAGTCCCTTTCAGACAAGCAACCCTGAAGTTGTTGTGCCGTTTTCTTTAAAACATCATCGCCGATTTGATGGCCGTGAACGTCGTTTACCTTCTTGAAGTTATCTATATCAATCACAGCCAATGAACCTTTGCCATTGGCAATCTTCATGCGTTCGATATCAAGGTGTATGGTTTTGAACATACAACGGCGGTTGGCAACATTGGTCAACGCATCGTGATAGGCTTGATATTCCAACTGGCTATTTAACTTTCTCAGGCGTTCTTCCTGTTTACGGCGGATTAATTCTACTTCAATCCAAGACGCCATCAGTTTGAGCGCATCAATGTCGATATCTTTGAATTTTCGTGGATAAGGTGATGCTGAGGAAAAATTAAGTGTGCCAAAAACTTCATCATCAACAAAAATTGGGATGCCGATGTATGACTCTAAACCAAACGCTTCATAGGCAGGATGTTTGGCATATTCATCGTTTTCTCCCATGTGCTCAATAGCAACTGGAGCATATGAGCTACAAGTGATCTGGCAATAAGTAGACTCATAGTTGAACGTGTCTCCGGGCTTTAACTCTACACCTTCAGACGTCACGCAATACAACACCGTGTATAGCTCGCCATCAATGCGGGATAAAATACCAATATCAAGATTGAAGCGTTCCAACCCCATCATGATGAGCTGGGTAATCTGAATATCAAACCCTTTCTGATAATCGTTTGTGATCTGATAGAGTCGCCGTATGACCTTTTCACTTTCACTCGCTACAACCATATGCTGTCCTGATAGCTAAAATTTCTTATAAGTAAGATAGACTTATCCTCATAATGATATCAATGGCCTTGCACGTGAAAGTCTGAATACTTTGTCCTTGTCCCCATTTATTTTCGTGCTGTAATGGCACGTTTCATAAGGCTTTGTTAGTATGGCGCGATAATTATCAAATGCAGGTTAAGTTCATGCACCTATCTAAACTTACTCAAGAAATCTTTGACCACCTTTACCGCGACATTACTGAGTTTCGTACTACTTTCGACTTACCTGTTGCCTCTCCAGAAAGCTTAGACGAGAAAGCAGACACGCTGCATACCTCTTTAGCGGTAGAAGAGCTCACTGAACTGGCTGAAGCCGATAATAAGACAGAACAAGCTGACGCGATCATCGACAGCGTTTACGTGTTGATGGGTCGTCTAGTACATTTAGGTGATGATAAGGTTGAGTCGAATCTAGCCATCAGTTACCTGATTGACCTGCTACTTAACGTTGCCGTTAATCGTGGCATTGATTTCATACCGTGTTGGGATGAAGTGCATTCGAGCAACATGAGTAAGGTTTGCCGTAACGAGAAAGAATACGCAGAAACAGAAGCGCATTACGCCGAACAGGGAATCAAACTGATGGCCGTACAGAAAGGTGATTACATCATCGCGAAATGTGCTGAAGATTTCGTTTCAGAAGCGAAAACGATTCGCCAAGGAAAAGTACTGAAGTCTGTTTACTACTGCCCTGCTGATCTTGCGCCGCTAACCGCATAAGCCTCCAGATAAAAAGCCGCCACCTTCGGAAAACCTTAGGTGGCGGAAGCTGCCATAGTCATAAAAATGGCTTATATATGTCAGCTTTCCAGTTTCCCTTCAAATTGACTAAGCCTAACAAGAACGAGAATGTATCGTTTTTAATAAAGCCAAACTTATGCCAAGTTTCTGAAAACGGTAACTAATTGATTTCTATAGGAATGATGTTTTCATCGATTTCTGTAGGATTGGGGCGTGCTCAAATTCAGTGCGCAGTGCACTAATTTGAGAATTGGAAAGTGGGGATTACTGTCTGATTAATCAAAGATTAATACAGATTCTCCGTTAAACTCTGTCTTATGAACACAAGTTTTGAATACTCTAGAAAGCTCACTTGGCTCGAATACCTCACTCACTGGACCTACTTGCTGAATCACGCCTTTATCCAACAACAGAGCCTTATCGGCATGCTTAAGCGTTCGATTGAGATCATGATTAGACATCACCACAGTGATCCCCATATCAGCGACTTTACGAATCAGCTTATACAGTAAGGCTTCCTGACCAATATCCAGCGGCGCAGCAGGCTCATCCAAGATAAGGAGCTTCGCATAAGGATTTAGAGACGGCCATATTTGCAGGCATATCGCACATAACCTAACTCGCTGCCACTCACCTCCAGACAATTGGTGAATCGAACGATGAAGCTTATCCTCCAGTTCAAGTACATCCACCAGCTCTTTGACGGCTTGCTCAACCACATCATCCAAGCGCTGGACGGAGCTTGGAAGTGACAAGGAAAGATATTGCGAAACCTCAAGATTGAAAGCGGGACGATCACTCTGGCTCAGAAAACCACGATAGCTTGCAAGGCTCTCTATGGAGCTACTTTTGACGTCTAAATCAAAAATCGCGGCGTCACCCTCAAAGTCTAACAAGCCAGCAATCGCCGTCAGTAAGGTACTTTTACCACTGCCATTTGGACCTACAATATGAAGCACTTCACCTTTGTCGACAGAGAACGAAAGCGGCAATAAACGTGAGCCAACCGATAAGCTATTAACGTGAATCATGATGTTTCACCAGCATCCAGATAAAGACAGGGGCACCGATCGTTGTGGTGACCACACCTAGCGGTAGCTCAGCAGATTCTAGGGCGACGCGAGCAATGATATCGGCAAACACCAACAGCATCGCACCGGACAATGCGGAAATAGGTAGCAAGTATCGATTCTCACTGCCCAATGCAAGTCTTAGAAGGTGAGGGACAATCAAGCCAATAAATCCAATCACACCACCGAGTGCAACGGCGCCGCCAACCAGAATCGAAACGGCTAAGATTAACTTCCAACGAACCGCTTCTACGTCCACACCGAGTTGTTTGGCATGCAACTCCCCCATCATTAGCTTATCTAGGGTCTTACCTTTCATGCATAGCCAAACAAGAACAGGGACAAGAGCCAGCGTCAATACGTGGTGATACCAGCTTGCACCACCAATGCTACCCATTAGCCAATACATTAACTGCCTTAAGCTAAGATCGTCACTGAAATAGAATGCCCAGGTGACAATCGCGCCTGTCAAAATGCCTAACGCCACCCCAACCAATAAGAGTCTCGTGGTGGTTAAACGCATGACTTTCGCCATTGAAACAAGCAGGAGAGTAAACACCAATGCGCCAATGACCGCGGCGATCATAAACCCAACAGGCGTTGCAAGTGCAGGAAGGAAAAACAACACAATGACCATCATGACACTGGCACCACCAGAAATGCCAAGCACGCCGGGTTCTGCCAGAACATTACCAAGTAAAACTTGCAGCACAGCACCTGAAACGGCCAATGAGGCACCTATGGCAATCGCGGCAAGCAGTCTTGGTAAACGAAGTTGAGTGATCAGTTGTTGTTGAAGGCTTGACAGTTCAGAAAAAGGAGAAATAAAGACTTCACCAACCATTAGATGCGTCGCTGAGAATAGAACAAGCGCAGATAGGATCACGATAAAGTAGCGCTTCCAGCGTTGATGTCTACGGCTTAATAATTGACTCAGTTCCATGCAGCTTCGATTAGCCTTAAACAGCTAAAGTTGTGGGTACAAATAAATAATGGCTTAACGATACCGTTAAGCCATTAAAATAGAAAGCTTCTATGATGAGTTTAGACTGTAAACGCCTTAATCGTAGACAAGTTGACCTTCTTCATAGCGCGTTTTCACTGGGCACACCATGAGGGCTGCACGCTGGCCAACTGCCACATGACGATTAGGGAACACAACCGCTTCCCCTTCATTTTTCGCCATCAGTGGCTTGTCACCATCATGACCAAACACTTCGCCGTGCTTAAACGAGGTAAAGTTTTCAACGTCGTCATCAAACATGAAATCAAAGTCATCATGCAGACGCACAATAGTTCGGCTAACACGATACATCACAGGTGCACGCGGCAAATGCTCAGCTTCGCTGGAAGCGATCAAATCTCGCATTGCCAGATCAAAGGCAACCAGTTTATCAAGATCATTTTCTCCAATACGAGCCACTCGTCCCAACTCAACCGTCAACGCCTGCGCTGCAAAGTTTTCGGCACTGAACCAGCTAAATGTGCTGGAGGGCGCGTTAGAGAACATCACCGCATCAATATGACCACTCGCGACAAACTCCATCAACGCTTTACTGCGTACAGGGTGGCGCGTTTTCGGGCTCACGACAAAGGTGTAGTGTTTGGACAAACGGATCGCACAGTGTAGATCTAGGTGCCAGCGTTTATCAGACGGCGTGTCTTGATAGAAATCAGCAACAATACGTTTCAGGTTCTGCGCAATGGCCAGCTCTTTCGTTGGCTCATATTCTTTATCATCAAACAAACGGTTAAGGTTCATTTCAAGGAAACGTGTATGAGCGTTCGTTGACTCGGGGTGAGCAATGATAAACAACAAACGTTCTGTCACCGGCTGGAAGCCAGACTGGATATCGGAAATGATTTTATCCACTAACTCCATAGGTGCGGTTTCATTACCATGAACACCACAGGAAAGAATGATGTGTTTGCTGTTTTCGTCCAACGTTGATGGGATGACTTCCAGAACTCCGCGTTCATGAAGCTTGAACACAGTGCCATTCGCAACAGTGATTTCTCCTGCTGGCATCTCTTGTTCTAAGTTCAGGCTGTCAAAAAGAAAAGATTGGCGAAAGAGGTTTTTCGTCATGCGCTACTCCTTTATTGCACAGCGGGTATGTTAATGAATTGTTCAGGCAATTTATGTAGCCACGATCTCACTTATCAAGAGAAATCTCGCGCTTCATCGTAAAAAACTCAATTGCCACGCCCGATACTATTTTCCGTTCGGGATAGAATGCTTTCGCTGTACATAAAACAACCGGGCAGACTCCCTGCCCGGCTTGCTGACTATCGTATCATATTTGTGGTGAATTTATTCTTGATCCAACAGAGATTCAAACTCATCAATCTTGTTTTTCACCATGTCGACACTTTGTTGCCAAAACGCTTCGCTATCCAATGCCATACCTAAATGCTTCTGAACCACATCTTCAGCCATCATCGAACCAGTATCGCGCAGAAGGTTAACGTAATCTGAGTAGAAGCTGCCACCTTTCGCTTCACGTTGCGCATACACGCCTTTGCTAAACAGGTAACCAAACAAATACGGGTAGTTGTAAAAACTGACTTCTGAGATAGAGAAATGCAGTTTACTTGCCCAGAAATAAGGATCCGCTTCCGTCATTGACTCACCGTACCACTCTTTCCATGTCTTACTCATTAAGTCACACAGTTGCTCAGCGCTGAGCTCACCTGACATCCTCTGCTGATAGAATTCTTTTTCAAATTCGAAACGAACAGGAATGTTAATCATCAAGGCATAGCAACTAGAGAGCTCTTCCCACAGCATCTCGAGTTTTTCTTCACGACTCTCGACTTGTTCAAGAAGATAATCACGCACAATATTCTCAGCGAAAATAGACGCTGTTTCTGCGAGCGTCATTGGGTAGCGTGTTTGGCACAGCGGCATATCTCGCATCACCCAGTTATGGAAAGCGTGCCCTAACTCGTGAGCGAGAGTCAGCAGGTCAGAACGACTTCCACCCCAAGTCATAAAGACCAATGGTGAGCGTGTAGCTGCAAACTTAGTACAATAAGCCCCAAGTCTTCTGCTGGCAGAAGGCGCGGCATCAATCCATCCATTTTCCACCATCATGGCGACAAATTCCGCCATTTCACCATCCACCTGTGCAAAGGCCTTAGTGATGATGTCAATGCCCTCATCGAAGCTGTAGACCTTAGGCTCGCCGTCAGTCAGGCTCGGCATACCCGCTAAGTGGTTCCATGGTTTCATTTCATTCAGGCCATGAACCCGAGCCATAAGTAGGCCAGCTTTCTGCCCCACATGACGATTGTCTTTGGCGACTTGCATCATAGCGCTCAGCGTCTCTGACTGAATGCGGCTGTCGTGGAGACTGGTATCAAGAAAGTGAACATCTTTAAGGTGAGAGCGTTTTTGATTTTCTGTATGACGCCAACCAGCTAACGCATTTAGAATCCCAGCAAAGCTTTCCTGATGGGTCTGCATCGCTTTTTGAACACCACGCCAAGCGGGCTCTTGATTGTCGAAATCTGTGCCATACAAGATACTGGCAGCCTGGGAAAAACCAATACGGTTCTCATCCCCTTCTTTCAGATCCACCTGGAGTGCACCTGTGATATTGTCGTACATTCGCCCCCAAGCATCACGGCCATCCACCTGCATGGCTGACAGTAGCTGCTCTTCCGCGACACTCAACTTAGTATCTGCCAGCTTTCGTGTGCATTCGATCTGGAATGCCTGACCAGATACATCGCCGTTTTCATGGTTCAAAACTTCAGAGATAAATTCTTGAGGTGCATTGGTTAGAGTGTCTTCATAAGGGGTAAATGCTTGCGATAACTCTGAGCTCAATTTGGCAACGCGGCCAATCATGGCTTTAGCATCACTGTTCATCGCATCAACCGACGCGTGACAACTTGCAAAGGTGTTGATCGTCGCAAGCAGTTTACCCGCGGCTTCACTGGTCAATATTGCGTTTTGCATTACCGTGACCGAGCTGCGCTGATCGACATTCAATCCCAGTACCTGAATGCATTGCTGAACCAGCGCTACATCTTGCTCTATTTTACTATCGTCCAATCCTTGGTAAGCAATAGACAAATTCCAGCTTGGTGTCGTCATGTTTTAATCCTTTATGTGAAGTGGTGTGCCAATAGAACATACGCGCTGATATAGACTGTCCGTTTTGGTAAGTTGAATATGAGTCAGGCTCTGATTGCCTATCTGTAACACGGAGTAAAGTGCGGGGTTTCGCCAGTCTAAGTTTAATAGTGAAGCCAATATCATACGTATGGTACCACCATGGCAGATGATTAATGTGTCCTCTTCGACACTCTCCATCAGTGAGGCCCATTGTCTGCTAACGCGCTGATGAAACGCTTGCAGTGTTTCAGCTTGAGGTAACTCAACCGCCGCAGGGTCATTCCAAAATCGTTCGAGTAGTGGCCACTCTGATTTGATAGAATCAAATGGCTTTCCATCAACCTCGCCAAAATCCATTTCTCTAAGCTCATCTTCAATCGATAAAGAAAGCTGGGAATTCTTTGCAACGAGTAAATCAGCTAAATCAGCGCAACGGCGAAGAGGTGAAGTGATAATATGTTCAAAACTGATTGAAGCGTCTAACAAACTTTGGCAAATCGCTTGCTGTGTGCTGTGAGCGACTAAGACATTGTTCGCTCCGTTGAGCGCCGGTTCGCCTAACGTTTTTCCATGTCGCAATAGGTAAATATTAACTGTCTTCACGCGACTTCTCTTTCAGCACCATAGGCAACCCCGCCGCAACAAACGTTACTTTATCTGCTACCTTCGCGATGGCTTGATTCATCCAACCCGCATGATCAACGAACAGTCGAGTGACTTCTCCCATTGGAATCACGCCTAACCCTACTTCGTTAGAAACAACCACCAGATTAGCTTCACTGGCAGCCAGCGTTTTTACCAAACGCCCCACCCTGTCAGATATCTGGTGTGGCTCAATAGGTTGGCCTTGATTGTAAATGACGTTATTTATCCAAAGGGTTAAACAATCAATCAACACGATATCTTGAGAAGTGAAGCGTTCGATCTGATCTTCGAGAGCATTCGGGCACTCATGCTCTACCCACCCGCTGCCTCTGCTGATTTTATGATGAGCAATTCTTGCCGCCATTTCATCATCAAAAGCCGTTGCAGTCGCAACATAGTGACGTGTGTAAACAGAGTGGCTCTCAACGACCAGTGATTCTGCAAAACTGGATTTTCCTGATCGAGCTCCGCCCAATATCAGATGTACACTCATTCACTCACCTTAAAGACCAGCCAAGAACAATCATGTAAATCAGCAGTTCCATAATTTGCTGAGCGCCGCCTAAGCAATCCCCCGTAAAACCACCTATTCGTTTCATCAACCAGTGTTTAAACATAATACGGAAGATAACGGTTATACCGGCGATCACAGCGACCAATTCAAAATCAAACCACAATAATGGCATCAACGCCGATACTGCCAGCATTGCTAGCTCACTTTTAGATTGTTGATTCGCGAGTGGCTTACTTTTGCTGGCCTCAGAGTCACTTACATAAGGCATGTCATAAATGAGCGATGCAGCCACGGCGCGGCTTAGCGTGTAAGCAGCAACGATAACCAATAAAACATTCGTCAATAATGCAAGCTCAGTTAGCAGGACATACTTACCTAGTAACGCCATCACCAGCGCGCTAGCACCATAAGTACCTATACGGCTGTCTTTCATAATGGTTAAACGCTTTTCTAGCGTCATCCCACCACCAATGCCATCTGCCATGTCTGTCAGGCCATCTTCATGGAAGGCACCTGTGAGCAACAAACTGAACACCATCATGACAACAACCGCCACGCTCGGGCCAAGTACACTTTCAGCCAACCAATACACGGCTGCACATAATGCCCCTAAACACAGGCCGACTAATGCAAAATAACGCCCCGCCTGATTCATGCGTAATTCCGAATAAGGCGTAGACTGAGGTATTGGTAGGCGAGAAAAAAAGCCCAGAGCCAGCCAGAACAATTCAAGTTGATACTTGAGGGTACTGATCACACTGTCACTCCAGCATCTTCAAAACTTGCCATTGAGTTGTAAAATTCAGCCGCTGCGCGAACCAAAGGGACAGCAAGCGCTGCGCCCGTGCCTTCACCGAGACGCATCGACAAATCCAACAAAGGTTTAGCACCTAATTCTTCAAGCAGAAGTTGGTGCGCCAACTCCTCTGACTTATGGGCAAAGATCATAAATTCGCGACATTCAGGTTGAATCAAACTCGCGGCATAAGCGGCCGTTGTGACAATAAAACCGTCAACAATAACTGGCGTCTTAGTTTCACAGGCAGCTAAGAAGGCCCCAACCATCTGAACGATTTCAAAACCACCCACTTCGGATAGAACTTGATAAACATCCCGACCTTGGCATCGTGAGACTCCTTTATCGACTAGAGCCACCTTTTTCGCTAACTGCTCAGGAGTAATTCCTGTGCCTAGACCAACACATGACTGGACATCCTGACCTGTCAAAGCTGCAACTATGGCAGCGGCACTTGATGTATTCCCAATCCCCATTTCACCAAACATGACAAGGTTGCTGCCTTCATTGACCGTTCGCTTAACCAGCTCGTGACCAAACTCAATACCCTGTTTGACTTGCTCACTAGACATTGCTGCTTCATTGGCAAAATTTGCAGTTCTGTCACCCAGTCTTTGCACCACAAAGTTAGGCGCTGTCGCCTCTACAGGAATCAATATTCCCGTATCAACCACCTTAAGCTCAATCTGGTTTATCCTACAAAAACAATTGATTGCAGCTCCACCAGCAAGAAAATTCAACACCATTTGTTGAGTCACTGCGCTTGGCGCGATGCTCACGCCTTCGTCCGCAATACCATGGTCACCGGCAAAAACGATCGCGGTTGGCTTTACTATATCCACATTGGTGACGGCGTCACATTTTGAATTACTCTGAATCAAAGCAAGCTGGTGGGCAAGTGACTCTAGCTGCCCAAGAGCACCCAGTGGTTTAGTTTTTTGATTGATTCGATGCCAAATAGCATCTGAATAAGATTGATCTAACATACGACTTTATTTCGGTCTAGCGACAGTAAAGGTTTGGTCTAGGTTGGCGTATTGACTGCCACCTAAACGAGAAAGAGGATTCACTTTTAGCGCTTCAACAACTAAGCGTTCTTGGTTATTTCCAATCACTTCTGGAGCAATGTATATGTCTTCGATTTGAGCAAAGATTAGGCTTTGAGGTGTTTCACCAATCTCTTTAACTTCAAACAGCTTGCATCCAAAAGCAATTGGGCAATCTTTGATTCGGGGTAATTCAAACCCTTCAAAATCTATGAGTTCTAACCCCGCCAAAGCGACTTCAGATTCTCCATGCGGTAATGTTGCCGAAGTCTGCGTCACTTGTTCCGCCAAATCAGCATTCGCGATATGAACCACCATTCGACCTGTTTCGAGAACATTACGGGTTGTATCTTTGATTTCTCCGGTCGGTTTCTTACCTACAGAGAACATCAACAGAGGTGGATTGCTAGAGATAGGAGTGAAGTAGGAAAATGGAGCTAGGTTGTAATCAGCTTCACTAGATTCCGTCAAAACCCACGCTATTGGCCTTGGAATCACAGTTTGCGTCATTAAGTGGTATATCTGAGTGGGAGCGAGAGTGCTAGCGTCGATATTCATCTTGTTCATCCTTTTGGTATCGCGAGTCCCCTGTGAATCTCAGAGTGTAACGTGAAATCAGCCAGTTAACACCCCTATGCATCGACTGAAAAACGCTATCCTCTTGTCATTTTTGCAATCAAATTGATACCAAAAATGAAACTTTTTCCATTTATCACCTATCTTATTAAATGGGCACAACCTAATCGAACGCTAACTTATTGAATTGTAACAACCTGAATTTTAGACGGCACAAAGACTGCATTAGATACTGCCGTGATGAGGTTAACCCAACTTTGATAGTGCAAGGAGGTTTGTATGTTTGCCAATCAAAAATCAAAGAAACAGAAGCAACACAAGTCGAATCAAAAGACTCAAAAACGAGTCCCTCTCTCTCTTACTTGACCACTCCACCATCAGAATTGGCCTCGATAAACGGGGCCAAACGTAATCTAATTTTACTCGCAACCTAAAAGATTGATCACAGACTTTCTGTGTTTGTTGTTAGATGCTCTGATCGTCACGATTAGCTAAAGGTACGAAATTTGTCTGAGTCTAGAGATCTGGTCGTTATGGTCGCCGGTGCAACAGGGTTAATAGGAACCGAGCTCATCAAACAAATGTTAGAAGAAGATCCTGTCACACGTATCTATGCGCTTAGCCGACGTGAACTCCCTTTTTTCCACCCTAAGTTGGAAGTCCTTCAAAATAAGCAGCTTCAAGTTCAAGAGTGGGACACAGATAAGCCTTCGCCTAAATATGGATTCATCTGTCTAGGCACAACCATTAAGCAAGCAGGCTCTAAGCAAGAGCTAGAGCGTGTTGATTATGAACTGGTGTGTGATGTCGCCCAGACAATGAAAGTACTTGGTGTCACTCATCTGGCTGTCGTTTCAAGTTACGGTGCCTCCGTCCGTTCTCTTTCCCACTACCTTCGCTGTAAAGGGAAAATGGAAATGGCGATTGAACGTATGGGTTTTGAACATATCACCTTCGTTAGACCCGGACCTTTAGTGGGTTTAAGAGACACACCGCGCACTGACGAAGCCATCGTACAAGTCGTCCTAAAATCTTTGCGCCCCCTCATGTTTGGCAAACTGGCAAAACTCATACCGATTCAGGCAAGCGAAGTGGCGAAAGCAATGCAATATGGACTCCTGGCAAATACGGACCGAAAACTTCAAACATTGGACAGCATTCAGATGCGAAATTTGATTAATAAATATCAATAATTCGACTATTTTCGCTGTCTTCCGAACAAATTCGATACAACTCCCATATTTTAATAACTTAAATACATATCAAATATCTTTTTTTCATTTCAATCATACATTTCAAATCATTATCGTTTGTTACAGAATTTAATCCTGTAATCAATTTACTCAATAAATAAGTTACAAACACTCAATAAGGAATATCAATTATGTCAGTAGCGGCTATCGCTTCATTAGTGGCATTTGTCGGCATTCTCTTTTTCCTCTATGGACAGCAGCGAAAAGAGAATACGCTATCCCGACTCGTACTATTGGGCTTAGTACTTGGCAGCTCATTTGGCCTAATACTGCAGCTTGTTTTTGGCGAAGGTAACCCTGTCATCGCTCAAACCTTAGAATGGGTTAACGTCGTTGGCCGAGGCTATGTTGGCCTGCTTAAAATGGTCATCATGCCTCTCGTTCTTGTTTCCATGATCGCAGCCGTTGTCAAACTTGAGAAAGGCGGTTCACTGGGCAAGATTTCAGGCCTTACCATTTCTGTGCTGCTTGCTACTACAGCGATTTCAGCCATTGTGGGCATTGTCATCACCCAAGCGTTTGGTCTATCTGCAGAAGGGCTGACGGAGGGCGCGCGCGAAACCGCTCGTATCGCAGTGCTAGAAGATCGCGTAGGTACTGTCGCTGATCTCACTATTCCACAGATGCTGGTAAGCTTTATCCCTACCAACCCATTCGCAGATCTGACAGGTTCTCGTTCTACTTCCATTATTGCTGTCGTGATCTTTGGTGTCCTGACCGGTATTGCTGCACGTAAGGTGATGGCGGAAAAGGAAGAACTGGAAGCGCCAATTCGCACTTTTGTTGAAGCGACTCAATCTGTTGTGATGCGCTTGGTGAAAATGATTATGGCGCTCACACCATATGGTATTGCGGCGTTGATGGCGAAAGTTGTCGCGACATCCAGTGCGGGTGACATCCTGAATCTATTGGGCTTTATCGTTGCCTCTTACATTGCAATCGCCCTAATGTTTGTTGTTCACGGTATTTTGGTGTCATTCGTTGGTGTGAGCCCGAAAGAGTACTTCCAGAAGATTTGGCCAGTACTGACATTCGCATTTACGTCACGCAGTTCAGCCGCAACTATCCCACTTAACGTGGAAGCGCAAATCAATAAGCTACGCGTGCCACCTGCGATTGCGAACCTTTCAGCGTCATTTGGTGCAACCATAGGACAAAATGGCTGTGCGGGTATCTACCCTGCAATGTTGGCCGTGATGGTTGCTCCAACTGTGGGTATCGACCCAACGGATATCAACTTCATCCTATCTCTGGTCGCTATTATTGTGGTGAGTTCATTCGGTATCGCTGGTGTTGGTGGCGGTGCAACTTTCGCTGCACTAATCGTACTTCCAGCAATGGGATTACCAGTGACCATCGCTGCGCTACTTATCTCAATCGAGCCTTTGATCGATATGGCGCGAACCGCGCTCAACGTATCCGGCGCTATGACGGCTGGCACCATAACCAGCCGTATCCTTGGCGATAAAGTCTCAGACGAAGAGCTTGAAGCTCAACAAGCCTAAAATGACCAAGCCCCGAGTGAAAAACTCGGGGCTTTTTCTATCCGCACAATTTTCTAGCAATCAAGCGCTTCTCGTTTGCCTTGTCACGGTCTCAATGGTCTAATACCCAAGTGAATTTCAAAGACTTGGTAAAGAGATAATGCAACAAGCGCATCAACCTACGTTTTTCTTTTTTGATTATGAAACGTGGGGAACCAGCCCAGCAAAAGACAGACCGTCCCAGTTTGCGGGTGTACGCACCGACATGGATTTCAATATCATCGGTGAGCCTCTTGTTATCTACTGCCAACCACCTTCAGATTATCTTCCATCACCCGAAGCTGCGCTTATCACAGGTATCACACCTCAGACGGCAGCAAGTAAAGGGTTACCAGAACCGGAATTTATTGCCAGAATTCATGAGCAGTTGTCCACGCCAAACACCATCAACTTAGGTTACAACAGCATTCGATTTGATGACGAAGTGACGCGATACACCTGCTACCGAAATTTCATCGATCCATATGCATGGAGCTGGCAAAACGGTAACTCTCGCTGGGATTTACTTGATGTCATGCGCGCCTGTCACGCCCTTCGCCCAGAAGGCATTAATTGGCCAGAGAATGACGAAGGTTTTATCAGCTTTAAGCTAGAGCACTTGTCCGTTGCCAATGGCATTGAACACGAGAATGCACACGATGCGATGGCTGACGTTATAGCAACGATTGAAATGGCTAAAAAGGTCAAAGCCGCTCAGCCTAAGCTCTTTGATTATTTCCTTAGCATGCGCCACAAGCGCAAACTGAACGAACTCGTCGATATCGTGAATATGACGCCGCTTATGCACGTATCGGGTATGTTGGGTCGTGAATGCAATTACACTAGCTGGGTGGTTCCGGTTGCTTGGCATCCAACCAACCAGAATGCGGTGATCGTGGTCGATTTGGCGAAAGATCCTCAGCCGTTGTTGGATTTAGATGTAAAACAGCTTAATGAGCGTCTCTACACCAAACATTCTGAACTTGGCCCAGAAGAACTACCTGTGCCAATCAAACTTATCCATCTCAACAAGTGCCCTATTTTGGCCCCGGCCAAAACATTAACTGCTGAAAATGCGGCCAATATTGGCATTGACAGAGAAAAGTGCTTACAAAACCTTGAGCAACTTAGACAACATCCAGAGATTAGAGAAAAACTCAATTCGCTATACAGCATCGAGCGAGAATACGAAAAGAGCGATGATGTTGATACTATGCTATACGATGGTTTCTTCTCTCCTGCAGCCAAGAAATCAATGGATATCATACGAGAAACTGAAGCACAGAATCTTTCCGCCCTTGATATCTCATTCAGTGACGACAGAATTGCTCCGCTTCTATTCCGCTATCGCGCCAGACATTTCCCGTGGACATTGGACGAGAGTGAACAACAAAAATGGGCGGCACACAGCCGCGAGTACTTCGAAAGTCGAATTGAAGACTACATGCTCAATTTGGAAAACTTAGTTCACGAGCATGAGAGTGACGAAAAAAAGATAGCTATCTTAAAATCTGTTTACCAATACGTTCAAAAGCTAGTATCTTAACAACTTATTGCCTGCACCCTATAACACTCAGGCCTCATAACACTATAAAAAATACCACGTTGATTGAGGCCAGTGAGCATACTGAACCCACGGTTCAGTGCTTTCACATACGCAAAAGTTGATAAAAATTTGGACGACACCACCTATGGCGAAAACCTTGCTTAAATACGTCGTATCTATGGGGCTGATTTTCCTCTGCCTCATGGCAGGCATTAACATTCAAAACCTTCTAGATATCTCCATCCCGGGAAGCATTATTGGCATGCTTATCCTTTTTGCCCTGCTAGCGAGTGGATTAGTACCTTTTGAATGGGTACGCCCAAGTGCCACACTGTTTATTCGCTACATGGTTCTGCTCTTTGTTCCGATCAGCGTTGGACTTATGGAACACTTCGATCTGCTATACAACAATGCCCTGCCAATTCTCGCCAGTGCCGTCGGTGGCACGTTCATCGTACTAGTCTTGTTGGGGCTGATGTTGGATAGAGTGTTGAAGCGAGGTGAGCAATAATGTGGCTACTGGTAACTATTGTCGTATTTCTCTCTGCGCGCTGGCTTTGTCAGAAGATCAGCAGCCCATTTATGAATCCTCTGTTAATCAGTTTAGCGGTGATGATTCCGTTGCTTACGCACCTTAAGGTGCCATTTGAAACTTATTACAATGACAATGAGTGGATTAATTTTCTACTTCAACCCGCAGTGGTTGCACTCGCTTACCCTTTGTATGAGCAACTTCCGCAAATAAGAGCTAACTGGCGAATCATCATGCTGGCGTGTGGTGTCGGTAGTGTCATGTCGATGCTGACAGCCACGGTTATCGCCTCTTACATGCACACGGATCTCTCTTTGATCGCTAGCCTACTGGGTAAATCCGTCACAACTCCCATTGCGATGGAAGTGTCTAGCCACCTAGGTGGTGAGCCAGCCATTGCCGCTATTTTGGTTTTGCTGGTTGGTCTGTTTGGCGCGATCTTGGCTTATCCAATTTACAATTTACTTAACATTACACATCCCATTGCAAAAGGGCTGACCATGGGCACAGTTTCCCATGCTCTAGGTACTGCGACCTGTGCAGAAAAAGACGCTCAAGATGCCGCTTTCAGCTCTTTGGCACTCGTAGTCTGTGGGGTGATTACCTCAATCCTTGCCCCTTCATTCTTTGCGCTGGCTGTCTGGCTTGCCGCATAACACCCTTTGCGTCGGATTGCGTATGCCCGCATTCCGACGTACATCACTCTATCGAATGCTGCAATCGTTATCATGTGTGAGCTCACTCTAATTGTGAAACAACAAATCTCATTACAACAATTTATGTGACTTGCATCTCAGTAAAGTTCTCTGCGTTACATAAAATGAAATACCAGTATCAGGGTAAGCCACTCTAAACAGGTAACTCAGGCAGACCCGTAGATATCTACAATTGCTTAAACAAGGATTCAATATGAGAAGCCGCATTGAACAAGCGCTGTCTGAAGCGCCAGCTAAAGTCGCAGAGTTCCTTTCTCCTATTTTGTTAGCGGACGATTTTGACGCAACGCTCTCTTCGGAACAATTTGCAGAGCTATTAACCATTTCCGGCTTAGAAGACGATGAGCTACGTGTAGCCCTACTTCCTTTTGCAGCAGCTTACTCTTATGCTCCTATCTCGAAATTCTACGTGGGTGCCATTGTTCGAGGACTCACCGGGCGTCTTTACTTTGGAGCAAACGTAGAGATCTTAGGTGCTCAGCTTGGCCAGACGGTACATGCAGAACAATCAGCAATTAGCCACGCTTGGATGAAAGGTGAGCAAGGCATCTCTGACATCACAATCAACTTCAGCCCATGTGGCCACTGCCGCCAGTTTATGAACGAACTAACGACCGCAGACGAATTAGTGGTGCAATTACCTCAACGTGATGAGAAAACGCTGCAGGAATACCTACCTGAATCCTTTGGTCCATCAGACCTTGGTATCAAATCCGGCTTGATGGCGACCATCGATCACGGCAAAAAGTGTGAAGAATCCGATGAGATGGTGTTGAAAGCACTTAATGCGCTCAATAAGAGCCATGCACCGTATACTCACAACTTGAGTGGTGTAAGCATTAAGCTGAAGAATGGCAAAGTATATCAAGGCGCTTATGCTGAAAACGCCGCATTTAACCCTAGCCTTCCACCTCTGCAAGTCGCACTTATCCAGCTCTTGCTTGATGGTGAATCATTTGATGATATTGAAACAACGGCGCTTGTAGAAATGTCTGAAGGTACGATTAGTCACCTTGCGGATACGCAGTCAACTCTGGAAGCAATTAACCCAGATATTCCTGTCGCGTATCTGGCTATTTAGTCAAATAGATTAAGAAAGGCGCTGATGAGGCGCCTTTCTTGTACATTTAAAAATCAAACATCAAAGAAAGGGGTGGGATCGACTTCAAGGTTACTCGGCGCAATGGCTTTTTCGATTTTATACTGGCTATTTTTGATATCGACAAAGCTGACATCAACAAAGCGCTTATATTTACGCGAATAAAAACACTTCACTTCAGGTTTTAAGGGCTCGTCAGCATTCGATGTCCAAACAATACCTACTCTTCCATCACTCAGCTCGACCAAGGCCCCGACAGGATAAACACCAATACAGTTGATGAACTTATAAACCAAGTCACGATCAAGATGGAACGGCGTTAAACTCAATATTATCTTGAATGCCTCTGCTGAACTCATGCCTTTTTTATAACAGCGGTCCGCCGTCAATGCATCGTAAATATCAACGATACAACTCATTCGACCGTGAAGTGGAATTTCGTCACCTTTCAAGCCTTTCGGATAGCCATTCCCATCCAACTTTTCATGGTGCATCAGGCAAACATCTCGGCTAATGTCGCCCAATCCGTCAACAGTAATAATGATCTCTTCTGCAAACACCTGATGCAGCTTCATATGATCAAATTCTTCCGGAGTAAGCTTACCTGGCTTATGCAGAACCTTATCATCGACTTTGATTTTGCCGACGTCATGAATGATGCCACCAATCGCTAGCTGCTTAAGCGTGTCTTTTGGTAACTCAAGATGTTTACCAAACGTAACCAGTAAGGTGGCAACATTGACTGAGTGCTCAAGCAGATATTCGTCTTTACTGCGAAGTGCAGATACACAATGTAACGCATCCGAGTCAATCAATACTGCTTCAATAAGATCATCGGCCCAACCTTCTAAGTCATCGACATGAATCGACTTGTCATCAAATGTTTGGTTAAGAATCTTTTGAGCGAGCCCCTTAGCTTCACGAATAATCTTCGACGCTTTCTTCTGCTTGGAAAAGCGGCTCATAGATTTGCGTTTTACTGGAGTGACAGACACGTCTTCTTCAGGTGGCTCCTCTTCAACGACAGGTTTGAAGACACTCCCTTTCGCGGAGAGACTTTGGTCCACCCACGCAAATTTAATCCCATTTTTCACAAGTTGCTGGATAGCCTGCTGGGAGGAAACCCTACCTGCATTGGCTAAATTGACGCGTTTGTTATCTTCGATTGCGGTAACAAACATCCCAACCATTAACGTATCAATCGGAACTTTTATTGAGTTGCTTGGATCGTACTTCATCTATTGACTATGGCTGCTATTGTTATTTCTATAGTTTTAATGAATTATAAGCTCAAACTCATCACTTTACTTAAGCATTTGCTCTATTGATACGTCACATATTTAAGAATTTTTCTGATACTAGACGAGTCCATTGTCTTAGATCGCCTTAACTCTCTCAGCACAAGCAGTAATAACGAAGAAATCATCGCACCCAAAATTAATTGTCCAGATTGTGTACTAGGCCAGATTTTGAGTTGCTGGACTAAAAACACCCACCTCACGCAAACGTTTGCTTTTTGTGTTTATATCCGTATGATTCGTGTCAATTTCATATCCACTTATTTAAAAAGGTTATCTATGTTTGGTACTGCAACTCGTAAGAACGCGACACGCGTTTTACTCCTTGGCTCAGGAGAGCTAGGGAAAGAAGTCGCGATAGAATGTCAACGCTTGGGTTTAGAAGTCATCGCTTGTGACCGATATGAAAACGCGCCAGCCATGCAAGTAGCACACCGAAGCTACACACTGGAGATGCTTGATGGTGATGCATTAGAGCAGATCATCGCCAAAGAACAACCTGATTACGTAGTACCTGAAATCGAAGCTATTGCCACAGACAAGCTTGTTGAGCTCGAAGCAAATGGGCTTAATGTAGTGCCAACAGCGAACGCAACTCGCCTAACAATGAATCGCGAAGGCATTCGCCGGTTGGCGGCTGAAGAGCTTGGCCTCACCACTTCGCCCTACCATTTTGCAAGCACCTATGAAGAGTTCACCCAAGCCATTGAGTCCGTTGGCATCCCGTGCGTATGTAAACCAATTATGAGCTCTTCCGGCAAAGGTCAAAGTGTTATCAAATCGGCAGAGGATGTAGAGACAGCATGGCAGTATGCGCAAGAAGGTGGCCGCACAGGTGCCGGACGCGTCATTGTTGAAGGTTTTATCGATTTTGATTACGAAATCACCTTACTCACAGTCAAAGCTGTGGACGGTTTCCACTTCTGCGATCCGATTGGACATCGCCAAGAAGAAGGTGATTATCGCGAGTCATGGCAACCTCAAGCGATGTCCGATGAGGCGCTATCTGCCGCCCAAGACGCCGCCGGCAAGGTTGTCAATGCGCTAGGAGGTTATGGCATCTTTGGTGTAGAGCTGTTCGTTAAAGGCGACACCGTCATTTTCAACGAAGTCTCCCCTCGCCCGCATGACACCGGACTGGTCACTCTCATGTCTCAAGACAGTTCTGAATTCGCACTTCATGTACGCGCTTTCACTGGCCTCCCTATTTCAGGTATCACCCAATACGGACCTACCGCTTCAGCCGTCATTTTGGGGCAAGGCCAATCCGATAACCTTAAGTTTGAAGGAATGGCAGACGCTCTAGCAGCACCACAAACTCAACTCCGATTGTTTGGAAAACCTGATATTAATGGACGCAGACGCCTAGGAGTGAGTATTGCTCGTAGAGAGACCATTGAGCAAGCGATTGAAAGCGCCGTTGCCAGCGCAGAAAAGATAAAAATCGTTTATTAAAATAAAAGCCCCTGAGCTTATTCAGGGGCTTTCATCATTAACTTTCAATCAAATACACTTCTTCGGCGAAGCTGGATAACCCTTTCTTCGCTATCTTAGGATGGTTTTCATCTGCGTTATCACGATACAGTTTAGTGATGCGGTATTCTGAGAATAAAGTGCGAACTTCGTTTTCGGTTACTGAAAACGGAGGACCAGCCATTTCCGCTTGCGGGTAATCTAAGGTAACTAACAGAATTCTTCCGCCCGGTTTCAGCAGCGATTTAACGCGTTGGACGTAATCTGCGCGCATTTCTTCCGGTAAAGCGACCAGAGCGGCACGATCATACACAATCTCTACTGGTTGAACGGGTGCCGTAAAGATGTCTCCAGTGTAAATAGACAGTTCATCAAACTGATACAGTTCATGCTGACCGTTTACAGGGATCACCGTAGGTGTATAAAAATGCTCGGAAAAAAATGAGCGGACCGCGATTTTACTTAGTTCGACACCCTGAACGTCTTCATGCTTGGTCGCTAACCAAACAAGATCTTCTGTTTTGCCACATAGTGGGACAAACACTTTATCTTCTCTGCTTGGCTTGGTTTCGGACCAATACTCAACCAGCAGCGGGTTTACATCTTCTAGGTGAAAACCAATTTGGTTTGATGCCCATTTACTGTGCCAAAATTCTGGATCTTTCATTTCTATTCCCTACCTGACGTGACTGCCTCATAGCCTATACGAAAGCGTTTCTTAGTGGTATCCCTCAAACTGTATAAACCGTTCAGATTAGGTTCAGGTAAGGTGTTTATACTTATTTACAACTTGAGAATGAACCATAAGGAAATCGGGCACTCAAATAAATTGAGAGTTAGTTCAAACAATTACACCATAGGATAACTCCTACATTGTAATTCGCCAGCTAGCCCCCATATAAACTTTAGAGATTGGTACGTTTTGGCTGTTGAGCCTTTTCTTACACCGTTTACCCAAGACGCTACGAATCTAAGGAGAGTGAATGAGCCTATTTTTGCGAACTACGGCCCTGATGCTTTTAATGCTCAGCCGCGCGCCAGCTTTCGCCGCTATTCCAACAGCACCCGGTAGTGAGGAAAATCGTTCGACTAACCAGAACGAAGTCTGTTCCAAAGCATTCAAACACAACCTGAGTGGCCTGTACGGCATCCAATCCACACCAACAACTCCACTTCAACCCTACTCTGACTTCGACATTCTATACAGCAAAGCGCACCAAGCTCAGGCTGAACTAGAAATGCTCTGTAAGAGCACTGCAATGCTGACCTCAACAGATGCGCACTTTGCTGGTGTGAAATCTGCAGAACGAGCAAAGCAAAAAATCGCCTATGAACTTGATGGTGATGCTGAGCGTATTACTGACCTTGCCCGTGCGACGATTGTTGCCGATGACATCGAAGGCTTGATGTCGGCTTATGAAGTGTTAAACCGTGAAACAACGGTGGTGAAAGTAAAAAACCGCTTTAAGAAACCTGGGGCTTCGGGCTATCGTGACCTAAATCTACTGGTCCAGCTTCCAAAGACCAACTTGGTTGCTGAAGTTCAGCTACACCTTAAAGCCATTGCTGACGTAAAAAGTGGTCCAGAACATGACCTGTACGAGCGTATTCAGAAAATTGAACGTCAAGCAGCTTCAGAAAGCCGAGACATCAGCGAGTTTGAATTCGCCCAGATTAAGTCAATGCGCGCTCAGTCGAAAGCGCTTTACCAAGAAGCATGGCAGCCTTATATTACTACCCATCTAAGTGCCGCCTAGGCCTAACTAAATGCTATCAACCCCTTCTCATTGAAGGGGTTGTTTTTTTCAAGGAAGATGATGACCCCACAACAGCAAGCGTTTCTGAACCAATACCTCACCACACTCACACCTCAACAGCGAGAATTAATACCAGACACCATCGCTGAATATTTTTGCGCTGACGAGTTTAATGCCAACGAATGTGCAAGGTTGATTAATGAAGGTACAAAGCGAGCTTCCTGCAGCCTGAAACAAGGCTACGACATTGAGCAAGAGCCTCTTCCTCAGGTGGGCCGCATTACAGTAGTGCTTAACTGGCAGCAAGAGCCGGTTTGCATCATTCGCCTCACAGAGGTTTCTATCTGCCCTTTCGATCAAGTTACTGAAGAGTTTGCCCACTCAGAAGGAGAAGGTGACCTGAGCTATGAATGGTGGTGTGATGCACACATTAAATTCTTTACTCAGTACGCTGGGGAGATCGGCGCCGAATTCAATTTTCAGTCAGAGCTGGTACTAGAACGATTCGAAAAAGTGTACCCGCTGTAAGCCTTACTCTGCTCGACTGCTGAGGGCTAGCCTGACGCCCCTCAGCACATATCCGATCATAAATTCTGCACGCGATAAAATCATAAACTATCCTTTTATCAGTGACATAAGAATAAGAAACGAATCTATGATCCTTTGCAGGCAGTTTTTCCTCTCTCTCATTCCTCTGGTAATCGTTAACGTTGCGTGGGCACAAATCGACTACGGACCAGTGCAAAGCTATACACAGTCGCCTTTCCATACCAACAGTTTGTCCCCTCAGCTCCGCTCTGGATTTTCAATGGATGAAGACGAGGTGGAAGTCTATGGGACAGGCACCATTTCAAGTATTTGGGCAGTCACTCCAGACTACGAGTTAGACTACTACCAAAATCAGATTGCCGTTGGTGGGAAATGGCAGTTCTCTTCAGAATGGCAATTAGAGCTAAGCTATCGCTGGAACTACGCTGGTAATAACCACCTCGATCGATTAACCATTGCGTTTCACGATTGGGTTGGCATTGACCAAAATGGCCGAGAAGATGTGGATAATGATCGCTTTGTGATCAATATGCCTGACTATGGCATAGAGTTGGAAGACTTCCGCGGAGAAAGCCTAAGCCACGCGATAACCAGTTACATGCAATACCAGTTTATCAATAAAGAACATCACGGGCTTTCAGTCGGGGCCTCTCTTTACTACAACGACACCAAACATGGAATTTTCAGTTCTTCAGAGTTCGAGCAAGGTATTCAGCTCAACTACGGCTATCGCCGCGATAAACACTCCCTAGACACCCTACTTGCGATCACTTTTCGCAATACGCCAACAGTCTTCAAAGAGATGCCTTATCGCTCTAGCACCTGGACGGTTGGAGCTAGCTATCGCTACCAGCTATTGGAAAGACATCATCTTATTGGGCAAATCGCTTTTCATGAGGGTGTATCCGATGGGGAGGATGAATTTTCCAAGCCGTCGACCGAATTCACCTTTGGCTATCGCTATCAGATGGAGAATTCAGCCATTGAATTGACCGCAGTGGAAAACATGTTTAACGCAGACAACAGCACCGATATCGCCTTTGGAATAGGATATCGGTACCGCTTTGGAGGTTCAGATAACCAAGCTTAAACTGAAAGCACTCGGCTAACCGCAGAGCTGATTTCAGCATCGCTGGCGTTAAGGCTCAAAGAGAAAGAAACGTACTGGTCACCACGCATGCTAAGCGAACGATCAACTTCCGCTAAACAATGCATAACACTGCCATCCAGTATGAAAGACAGCTCTATTTCTTTCTTGTTAATGAAACCATTGTTGCGGAATTCTATCTCCTGATAGCAACCAGATTTAGATGAGAAGTTACTGCCTCGCAAATGCCCTTTTTCCACATCTGCTTTGACCATTCCAAAGCCCGCCTGCTCTATAGCTGAAATCACTTTGGAAGCGACAGGCAATGCTTTCACTTCAACGAAGTCACGATCTTTAGGGTCAATCGCGAAATCGATGTCTAGCGTTGTTTCTACCCATACGTGGCACTGATTCTTCATTGCATTCAGCGCCGTAATTGGGGTCTCATCATCTAACTTTAATTCAAACGGAACCTGTTTATGTTCCTGAGGCTGAATGGTGAAAGGCTGAACCGCTTGAAGGCTACCAATGGTGAAATTCTGATAGCTGGCACCGTTATCACTCTCCACTTTAACTTCAGTGCAAAGCTTGAGATTAATGGCATCAATTTGCTGCTCAACATCGCCACCCTGAATATGAACCACGCCCTTCAGAGTTTCTCCCTGAAACACAGACATACTCTCAAGAACCGTATCCACTTTTGCAGCTCCAATTCCCAGTGACGCCTTTAACTTACCAAACATAAGGTTTCCTTTTACTTTCTATGTCGTTATTGTTTCTGATTAACATGCGCGGTTATCGAGTCGCAAGACATTTATCTGAATAATGTGTAAACCATCGGTTAGACTGCTTAATCCGCAACCAGAGTTGCAATTTCATGACAAATGAACCACCATTTGTATAGTCAAATGCATAATTATTAAATCATCATGAGCCAATCGCCATTATATCTTCAAATAAAACAATATATTACTGACAAAATTGATTCCGGACATTGGCCTGTGGGTCATCGTATATCGACTGAACTTGAGCTAACAGAACAATTCAAGGTTAGCCGAATGACGGTCAATAAGGCGATTCGCGATTTGGTCGCCGAAGGCAAGCTTCAGAGGCGGCCTAGAGTAGGCACCTTTGTTTGCGCTCCTGATGATAAGGCGGAATCTCCATTACTGGATATCCAAAACATTGCTGAAGAAGTGAAATTACGAGGTAAAAAATACTCTAGTAAGGTAATCAAACAAGCCTCAATGCTCGCTGATGAAACAGTTGCGATAAAGTTAGGAGTGATGTTGAACAGCCCGATTTTCTATAGTGAAATCATTCACTTTGAAGATAATTCTCCTATTCAATATGAACTTCGCTGGGTCAACAGTGCCTACGCGCCTGACTATCTTGAACAAGACTTTACCCAAATCACCCCAAATCAATATCTGTCTGAGAACTGCCCACTGAGTGCTATCGAACATACCGTTGAAGCCATCGTTGCAGATGATGAGGTGCGTACCGCCTTGAGACTCGGTGCTAACGAACCTTGCCTGCTACTGAACAGAAGGACATGGAGCCAAGATAAGCTCGTGAGTTCTGCATTGCTTTACCACCCGGGTACTCGCTACAAATTAAGCTCCAAAATATTACTCGGTTAAAGCATTTCATACTTTTTACTGATCACATTTTTGCAACAAGCCACTTGATCAATTGTTATACCTGAACAATTATTTGTATATACATTTAAACTTATGGACTCAATTACATGCTTGGAAGCGCTTCTTCATCCTTAAACACCGACAGCCAAGAATTGCTGCTAACCAATGCACGACTGGTCTCTATGGTCGCTGGATCGCAAGGGTATTCCGTTTCTGAGCCGAGTAGCCTTCTGATTCAGGGTGGAAAGATTGCACAAATCGGTGGCTCCGTGCTTTCTTGCACAAACTCTTATGATTGTAAAAACCAGTTGGTCACACCTGGATTTGTTGATTGCCACACTCACCTAGTCTACGCAGGTAATCGCGCCAATGAGTTTGAAATGCGTCTTAATGGTGTCCCATACCCAGAGATTGCCAAGCAAGGTGGCGGAATTCTATCAACCGTTCGTGCAACGCGAGAAGCAAGTGAAGAAGCTTTAATTAACCTCGCCCTGCCACGATTGGACGGTTTGATTCGAACTGGTGTCACATCAGTAGAAGTCAAGTCGGGTTACGGTCTGACTGTAAAAGACGAGATCAAAATGCTACGTGCAGCAAAAGCACTAGAAGATCACCGTAAGATTCGAATCACCACAACGTTACTCGCCGCACATGCCCTTCCTCCAGAGTATGCGGGTAAAGCGGATGACTACATTAAACTGGTATGCGAAGAGATTATTCCTCTTGTCGCTGAGGAGAAGTTAGCAACTAGCGTCGATGTGTTCTGCGAATCGATTGGCTTCAACTTGGAACAAACCGAAAAAGTCTTCGCCGCAGCCAAGCAATACGGTCTGCATGTAAAAGGTCACACTGAGCAGCTTTCTAACTTAGGTGGCACAGCCCTAACTGCTCGCTACCAAGGGCTGTCCGCCGATCATATCGAATATCTCGATGAAGATGGCGTAAAAGCACTCGCCCAATCTGGAACGGTTGCCACACTGCTACCTGGGGCGTTTTACTTCTTACGAGAAACCCAATTACCGCCTATTGAGCTACTTCGTCAACATAATGTTCCTATGGCAATTGCAACGGATATGAACCCAGGCACCTCGCCTTTCTCAGATTTGACTATGATGATGAATATGGGCTGTACACTTTTTGGTCTAACACCTGAGGAAACATTGCGTGGCGTGACTTACAATGCTGCTCACGCGCTAGGCTTCGGTGACAGCCGAGGGCAAATTCAGCCGGGCTATGATGCTGATCTTGCTATTTGGGACGTGAGCCACCCTGCCGATTTCAGTTATCAGCAGGGTTTGTCACGCTTATCTGCTCGCGTGGTAAACGGAGAACTGGAATATGTCTAACCTACCAACGACTAACCAGGATTTTCACTGGCAAGGACGCCATGACGCTGAAGATGGTGCGATGGGCAAACGCGTCCATCACGTTATCAAACAGTTGCAAGTGCAGGGCCTTGAACCTTATCGAAATGCCGTGAGCATCTTGGGTTTTGCGTGCGATGCTGGTGTTGCGCGAAACAAAGGTCGCGTTGGCGCCAAAAAAGCGCCTGATTTGATTAGACGCGCACTTGCCAATATGGCTTGGCACAAAGAAAGTGCGCTTATCGATTTGGGTAATGTCGTCTGTGAAGATGACTTGCTGGAACAGTACCAATCAGAATGTGCTGATGTCATCGCTGCAGCGCTTCGTTCTACTCCGGTTATCACACTCGGCGGCGGTCATGAAGTGGCGTGGGCTTCCTTTCAAGGACTTGCGCGCTACTTCGAGTACTTAAACCCAGTAACGCCTCCTAAGATTGGTATCATCAATTTTGATGCTCACTTTGATTTACGTGCGTTTGAAAGCAGTAACGCCGATGTAAAACCCAGCTCTGGTACACCATTCAACCAAATTTATGATTACTGCCAAAAGCACGACTGGCCATTCCATTACGCCTGTTTAGGTGTGAGTAGAGCCAGTAATACACAGGCCTTGTTTGAGCGAGCCAAAGAGCTCAACGTGTGGTTCGTCGAGGACAAAGATCTCGCACATCTAAACCACATCTATCACCTGACCCAGTTGCAGCATTTCATCGATAATTGCGATTACATCTATCTCACCATCGATCTTGATGTTTTCCCAGCTGCGACGGCTCCGGGCGTCAGCGCCCCTGCTGCCAGAGGTGTCAGTATGGATACACTGGCACTCTTTTTAGACCGAATTTTACACTACAAACAGAAGTTGGTTATTGCCGACATCGCTGAGTACAACCCTACCTATGACGTTGACAGTCAGACGGCGCGGTTAGCTGCAAGGCTTTGTTGGGATATTGCTAACGCCTTTTCCGAAAAATAGAAAAACCAGAAAGGAAAGCAACTAAATTGCGTGAGAGCTTTGCTCTTGCGCCACTCGCTTTCAACCTGAAAACGTGAAATACAAGGAGTCTTACCATGACGGAACGCCAAGTAGAAGATATGCGTCTCGATACAACCCGCACTATTCGTGCCCCACATGGCACGGATCTGAGAGCAAAATCTTGGCTGACTGAAGCCCCGCTTCGCATGTTGATGAACAATTTGGATCCTGACGTTGCAGAGCATCCTCATTCGTTGGTTGTGTACGGCGGTATTGGCCGTGCAGCACGAAACTGGGAGTGTTTTGACAAGATTGTTGAAGTTTTGGAGCGTCTTGAAGACGACCAAACCTTACTGGTTCAGTCTGGTAAACCTGTTGGTGTATTCCCAACACACAAAAATGCGCCACGTGTTCTTATCGCAAACTCAAACCTAGTACCCCATTGGGCGAACTGGGAGCACTTTAATGAGTTGGATAAAGAAGGCTTGATGATGTACGGCCAGATGACCGCCGGCAGCTGGATCTACATCGGTTCACAGGGCATTGTTCAAGGCACTTATGAAACGTTTGTTTCTGTTGCGAAGAAGCACTTTGATGGCAAAGCAAACGGACGTTGGATTTTGACCGGTGGCCTTGGCGGCATGGGCGGCGCTCAGCCTCTGGCTGGCACCATGGCGGGCTTCTCTATGATCGCGGTTGAGTGTGACGAGTCTCGTATCGATTACCGTCTACGTACAGGCTACGTTGACAAGAAGGCCACCAGCTTAGATGAAGCACTGGCAATCATTTATGAATCTGAAGAGCCTGTTTCTGTCGGCCTACTAGCAAACGCCGCAGATGTATTCCCTGAGCTGGTTGAGCGCAACATCACTCCAGATGTAGTGACAGACCAAACTTCAGCGCACGACCCACTCAACGGTTACCTTCCAATTGGTTGGTCGATGGAACACGCGGCCGATATGCGTAAGCAAGATGAAGCAGCTGTTGTCAAAGCAGCCAAAGAATCGATGGCGATTCAAGTTAAAGCGATGCTTGAGCTTCAAGAACGCGGTGCAGCGACTCTGGATTACGGTAATAACATCCGTCAAATGGCCCTAGAAGAAGGCGTAGATAACGCGTTTGACTTCCCGGGTTTCGTTCCAGCTTATATTCGTCCACTCTTCTGTGAAGGTATTGGTCCATTCCGCTGGGCAGCACTATCCGGTGACCCAGAAGATATCTACAAAACCGATCAGAAAGTCAAAGAGTTAATCC
The DNA here is from genome assembly GCF_013113835.1 of Vibrio sp. RE88. Classification (GTDB taxonomy): domain Bacteria; phylum Pseudomonadota; class Gammaproteobacteria; order Enterobacterales; family Vibrionaceae; genus Vibrio. The sequence continues at coordinate 102,321 of NZ_VTYQ01000003.1, forward strand.
CAGATAACCCACACTTGCACAATTGGCTAGACATGGCCCGCGATCGTATTCAGTTCCAAGGCCTACCTGCTCGTATTTGTTGGGTTGGATTGAAAGATCGTGAACGCCTAGGCCAAGCATTCAATGAAATGGTCAAAAATGGCGAGCTTAAGGCGCCCGTTGTTATTGGCCGTGACCACCTAGATTCTGGTTCAGTCGCCAGCCCTAACCGTGAAACCGAGGGCATGATGGATGGTTCTGATGCAGTATCGGATTGGCCTCTGCTGAACGCTCTGCTAAATACAGCAGGCGGTGCTACTTGGGTTTCACTCCACCACGGTGGCGGTGTAGGAATGGGCTTCTCTCAGCACTCTGGTATGGTTATTTGTTGTGATGGCAGTGATGATGCGTCTGAGCGAATTGCTCGCGTTCTTCACAATGACCCAGGCACAGGCGTGATGCGTCACGCAGACGCTGGCTATGACATTGCCAAGCAGTGCGCAGCAGAGCAAGGGCTCGACCTACCTATGCTCAACGAAGAGCTGAAGAAGCTTAAGTAAGCACACCTGAAGAAAGGAAAGACAAAGATGTTAAATTTAACGCTAAAGCCGGGAAATATTAGCTTAAAAGAACTCCGCCAGGTGAGCCGTTCTCCTGCAAGATTGACTCTGGATCCGGAAGCCATTCCTGCTATCGATGAAAGCACTAAAGTGGTTGAACAAGTGATTGCCGAAGACCGCACTGTCTACGGCATCAACACAGGCTTTGGTCTGCTTGCTAACACTCGCATTGCACCAGAAGATCTCGAGACGCTGCAAAAAAGTATCGTGTTGTCACATGCGGCAGGTATCGGCGAGTTCATGTCAGATGAAACAGTTCGCCTGATGATGGTACTCAAGATCAACAGCCTTGCTCGCGGTTTTTCCGGTATTCGCCTTAAAGTCATTCAAGCGCTGATCGACCTAGTCAACTCTCAGGTCTATCCATGTGTGCCACAAAAAGGCTCTGTGGGTGCTTCTGGCGACCTTGCGCCACTGGCGCACATGAGTACCGTATTACTCGGTGAAGGTCAGGCACGCCACAACGGTAAGATCATCTCAGGTCTGGAAGCGATGAAAATCGCTGGCCTTGAACCAATCACACTTGCGCCTAAAGAAGGCCTTGCGCTGCTTAACGGCACTCAAGCATCGACTGCCTTTGCGCTTGAGGGCCTGTTTGCTGCTGAAGATCTGTTTGCTTCAGCAACAACCTGTGGCGCAATGTCTGTAGAAGCGGCACTGGGAAGCCGTCGTCCATTCGACCCTCGTATTCACCGCGTGCGTGGCCATCGAGGCCAAATGGACGCCGCACTGGCTTATCGCCACGTATTGGATGCCAATAGTGAAATCGGCGACTCACACACAGGTTGTGAGAAAGTTCAGGATCCATACTCTCTGCGCTGTCAGCCTCAAGTTATGGGCGCGTGTTTACAACAAATCCGTAACGCCGCTGACATTCTGGAAGTGGAAGCTAACTCTGTCTCTGACAACCCACTGGTTTTTGCCGAAGACGGTGACATCATCTCTGGTGGTAACTTCCATGCTGAGCCTGTCGCCATGGCAGCGGATAACCTAGCTTTAGCCATTGCTGAGATTGGCAGCCTCTCTGAGCGTCGTATGGCACTGTTGATCGACAGCGCACTGAGTAAGCTACCGCCTTTCCTTGTCGACAACGGCGGTGTTAACTCAGGCTTTATGATTGCTCAGGTCACCTCCGCTGCATTAGCAAGTGAAAACAAAACGCTGGCTCATCCTGCGTCTGTTGATAGCTTGCCAACATCGGCAAACCAAGAAGATCATGTCTCTATGGCAACGTTTGCAGGGCGCCGTCTACGTGACATGGCGGAAAATACTCGCGGCATTTTGGCAGTTGAGTATCTTGCGGCCGCTCAGGGGATAGACTTCCGTGCTCCAAACAAGTCGTCTACGAAAGTCGAAGAGGCGAAACAGATCTTGCGTGAGAAAGTGTCTTTCTACGATAAAGACCGCTACTTTGCACCAGACATCGAGCAAGCAAACAGTTTACTCAAGCTTGCAGTGCACAATCATCTGATGCCAGACTCGATTCTACCTAGTATCTAAACACCAATATGAGGGCTCCGATTCGGAGCCCTTTCTTCTTCTCAATGTCATAATTCAGTAATAACTCCACTGGATGGACCATTCAAAAAGAATCGTCATATATAATCCATCTCAGTTTTGGCTATTTACCGTAAATTATGTTTTTAAAACCATATTTTTCTAACAACGACAAGCAGTTCCAGTTCACTCGTCAGCAAGCAAGCCATTTTGCTAAGATGGTTGCAGGCGACTTCAACCCAATTCACGATGAAGACAACAAGCGCTTCTGCGTTCCGGGCGACCTGCTTTTCGCTGTCTTACTACAGAAAGAAGGCGTCAGCCAGAAGATGCGTTTTGATTTCTCAGGTATGGTCAGTGACGGTGTTGCTCTGCACATTGAAAACAAGTGTGACAAAGAAGCCGCTGTTGTTGACGAAAGCGGTAAAGAATACCTACACATGAATCGCGAAGGCGAAGTAAATCGTGATGCCGCATTCATCGAGCATGTCGTAACAAATTACGTTCAGTTCTCAGGCATGAACTTTCCACACATCATGGTTCCACTAATGGAAGAACAGCAGATGATGATCAACTGCCAGCGCCCGTTAGTGATTTACGAGAGCATGGAAGTGGAATTCACTCGCTTAAACCTATCCCACCCAGAAGTCGAGTTTGCAGGTGCAACGTTTGATGTTGAAGGCAAACGTGGTGTTGTCACATTGAATTTCGACTTTAAAGAAGGTGACGAGGTTGTCGGTAAAGGCGTTAAGCGTATGGTTGCGAGTGGTTTGAAGCCATACAACCAAGAAGACATTGACGGCTTAGTGACTCGCTTTAACGAGCGCAAAGAGGAATTCTTAGCGCAGTTCAACAAAGCGGCATAGCCTACCCAGATTTCTAAAAAGAACCCCGCTCAAATGAGCGGGGTTCTTTTATATCCAGCGTCTGACACGTTGCTTGTAGTCTAAATAAGCGGCCCCAAAAAGTTCTTCCAGAGCACGCTCTTCTGGGCTAATTTGAAAACGATTCATGTACAGTACAAACACGAAAGCCAGCGCAATGCACAACAAGTTCTGCTGCCAGTACGCAAACCCAAGCAACAACAAAAACATACCCAGATACATTGGGTTTCGCGAGTAGGCAAACACTCCACTATCTACCACTTGAGACGCATCCTTCACCTTGACTGGATTCACGGTTGTGTTCGCTTTGCGAAACTCGTAGACCCCGGCTAAGCCAACAAAAACAGAAATCGCGAAGCACGCCAATAAAACTATCCAAGGTATCGGTAAACCAACCGAGAAAGTGTGGAACTCGTGCCCCACATGGTTCATCACCACACCGAGAACAATAAACTGGGCAACAGGAGGGATTTTTCTTTCTAATTTTTCCATAATGTTCAATAGTTTTGCTGACGTTACTAAAAAATAGCCCAGCTTTGAAAGCTGGGCTAGGTTTAATCACACAATTTGTAGTAGTGCCTGTAAAGGATGCTTCACTTTGACATCCTCAAAGCGCTTCACCTGACTTCGACAGGAATAGCCGGTAATCAAGCAACGTTCCTTCGGCAACTGCTCTAGTTGAGGCTTCCAGCTCAGCCCATAAATGTCTCTCGACATCTGCAACTTATCGACCTCGTGGCCGAACGTTCCTGCCATACCACAACAGCCCACAGGAACCGTATTCAGGCGGGAACCAAAGTGCGAGAATATTGCTCCCCACTCTTTCTCTGCGTTTGGCATTTTGGTTTTCTCTGTACAGTGAGCTAGAAGATACCAAGGTTCTTCTGCACTTGTACCAGAAGCCTCAAACTCACCTAACCTAGGTTGCAGCCATTCATGAACCGTCAGCACTTCGAAATCACCACGCTTATCGCCAAGCACTTCGTTATACTCATCGCGATAGCAGAGCACCAATGCGGGGTCCACGCCAACCATAGACACTTCCAGATCGGCGACTTGTTGTAAGAACATCGCTGTGCTCTTAGCACTTTTGGCAAAACGCTGTAAGAAACCTTTCACGTGTTGAGCTTTACCATTAGGTTTGAAAGGCAGCAAAACCGGCGTTTTACCAAGTTTAGTCAGCAGCTTAGCAAAATCTTCCACCACTTCCGCATCGTAGTAGCTGGTAAATGGGTCTTGTACGATCACCACATGGTTCGCTTTATCTTCTTTAGACAAAGCCGCTAGGTATTGCAGATCAAAAGGTTGATAGTGCTGCAATCTCGACTTGAGTGTTGGCACTGACATGAATGGCGCATCAGTATAACCCACCGCAGAAGCTGTGAGACTTTGGACCCATTTCTGGTTGAGAACACCATTCACTAACTTCGGCGCTTTCGCCATGACAGGTAAAACTGATTCTATATTCGCGACCAGATAATCCTTTGCAGGACGCTGATAGCGCGAATAATAAATATTCAGGAATCTTGAGCGGAAGCTTGGTACATCTACCTTAATCGGACATTGGCTGGCACAAGCTTTACAGGCTAGACAGCCATTCATCGCTTCGTAGACTTCATGAGAAAAGTCATACTCATGACGCTTGTTTAAAGAATTACGCACTCTGTCCAGCATCGACTTGATGGATGACGTTTCTTCTAAAGCCTGCTTCTCCAAATCAAGAATATCCACACCCTGCTCTGTCAGCTGACGCAGCCACTCACGAACCAAGCCAGCACGACCTTTCGGAGAATGGCGACGATCTGCCGTCACTTTCATTGAAGGACACATTGGCGAAGATGTATCGTAGTTAAAGCAAAGGCCGTTACCGTTACATTCCATCGCCTGCTTAAAACTGTCTCGCACTTCAACGTCGATCTGGCGATCAAAGTAGCCGCGCTTTGTATCTGTGACTTTGACTAGTTCTTCTTGGCTCTCTAGTGGTGTACAGATCTTGCCGGGGTTCATCTTGTTGTAAGGGTCAAACGCCGCTTTTACTCGTCTCAACTCAGTAAAGAGCTCTTCACCGAAGAACTCTGGGCCATATTCTGAGCGGTAACCTTTACCGTGTTCACCCCACATCAAACCACCGTATTTAGCGACGAGCTTAACAACTTCGTCAGACACTTCATGCATCAAGGCTTCTTGCTTAGGATCGCACAAATCTAACGCTGGTCGCACATGAAGAACACCTGCATCAACGTGGCCAAACATGCCGTAACTGAGAGATTTGGAATCCAGTAGCTCTCGAAATTCAACAATAAAGTCGGCTAGGTTTTCAGGAGGGACACAAGTGTCTTCTGCGAATGCGACAGGTTTCGCTCTTCCTTTCGCTGCGCCAAGCAAGCCCACCGCTTTTTTGCGCATGTTGTAGATACGGCCAATGCTAGCCACATCGCTACATACCTGATAACCGATAATACCCGCTTGCTCGGCTTCCATCATTTCATCTAAGCGTTTAGTCAGAGCTTCGACCTGCTGCTCGACTTCCTCAACATCTTGGCCAGCATACTCCACCATATTGATGCCTTGCATATCTTTGCCTGGAACGTCAGTCAGCAAATCGCTGACGGTATGCCAGACAATATCTTGCTTAGCCAGATTGAGTACTTTTGAGTCGATGGTTTCTACTGAGAGCGCATTGGCTTCAACCATAAATGGCGCATTACGCAGTGCGGAATCAAAGCTGTTGTATTTCACGTTCACTAACGTGCGAGCTTTAGGGATTGGAGTGAGGTTAAGCTTAGCCTCAGTGATAAACGCCAAAGAGCCTTCTGCGCCACACAACACTCGGGTTAAATCGAAGCTCTGTGTCTCTTCATCCAATGCATTCTTTAAGTCATAACCCGTCAGAAAGCGATTGAGAGGTGGAAATTTCGCGTTGATTTGCTCGCGCTTGCTACGACAAACTTGCTCGGTCACCTGTAATGCTTGGTATGCATATTCGCCATCCTCAGGCTCCCCTTGAGACATATCCGACTCAAGCACAGAACCATCGGCAAATACAGCCTGCAAAGACAATACATGATCAGACGTTTTTCCGTATTTCAGTGAGCCTTGACCGGAAGCATCGGTATTGATCATGCCGCCCAAAGTGGCACGGTTACTGGTCGAAAGATCAGGCGAGAAAAAATAGCCATAAGGCCTGATAGCATCGTTTAACTGATCCTTAACCACACCGGTCTGAACACGAACCCAGCCTTCCTTTTCGTTGATCTCCAGCACCTTGTTCATATGGCGTGACAAATCAACCACGATACCTTTAGTCAGCGACTGACCATTAGTTCCTGTACCGCCGCCGCGCGGGGAAAAAGTAATACGTTCATATTGCGATTGGCTACTGAGCTTGCCGATTAAAGCAACGTCTTGAGTCGATTTCGGGTGAACAACCGACTGGGGTAATTGCTGATAAACACTGTTGTCAGTGGCAACAGCCAGGCGGCTTGAGTATTGGCTTTCGATGTCTCCGGAAAAACCCGATTGTCGGAGTTCTTCTAGAAAACTGAGTACGACGGGATCCACATCAGATTGAGAGTGTAATCTTGGTAACATTTGCTTCCTGCCCCTACTACGCTGATCCTATTCAGCATTGGGTTCAATACAATAAGTAATATTTTTTTGATTTTCGTCACTTTACAACATTTGAAAGGGTGAATAAAACAGAATTGCAATGTCAGAATGGCACTAATCGCAATTCTTACCCACACTTAGTAATTATACCTAGATTAGTAAGTGTCTTTTATGAGCGAATCATCAATGAAAAAAAATAAAATTATCACCACAGAAGATATTCTATTAAAGCTTTGCCAATCTGTGTCTGGCGTGCTGACTTCAGCAACAAGCTCCGATATTAGCTATTCAGCAATGGTGCAGAAAATCACAAAAACCAGCCTGAAACCTGACTTCGGGTGTTTTGTATTGTTTGACGGCGGTTTTTCAGGACTGGTTGTTATCAACTTTACTTCGAAAGCCGCTTTAGAGATTTACACAAATTACATGCGCAACATGGGCATGCCAGAAGAAGAATTAGCCGTACTGCACACCTCTGATGAAGTAGGCGATGTTCTCGGTGAACTTATGAACCAACTGGTGGGTGATTTTACTAACCAGGTGAGAAAAGATCTGCAAACGCATATCACTCAGAACCAGCCGAAAATGTTAACGCTGAACAAACAGGTGATCTTGTCGGTAGACACCAACTTAGATCGTCCACAAGCGCGTCGAGTTACCTTCTCCACAGAGAGCGGCAACATTTTCTACCTTGAGCTAGCGATGGACAAAACTGAGTTTATTCAACTAGAGGAATTCGAATCACACGAAGATGAGAGCCCAGATTCGATTCTTGAGCAAGCTCAGAAAAAGCTAACATCTAAGAAAGAAACGCCACAAGAAGAAGCCGATCCAAATGGCAGCGATCTACTCGATGAACTAGGTATCTAAACCAACTCCCTCTTCTTTCAATAAGCCGCTGAACAACAGCGGCTTTTTTGTATTTGTTAATGCTTTGTTTCGAAACAAATCTTCCAAGCGGACCATTCAAGAGTTTCGTTTTAATGTCAGAAGCGTTAAAATGGTCGACTTCGTAAAAATCAGTGAGATTTTCTGTTGTCGATGGATAAACAAAAAGCCCTCAAAAAAATTGCTAAGTGTCTAGAACTTGGTAACTCAGCCAACGTTAATGAAGCAGCGAATGCGATCAAAATGGCGCATCGCCTTATGCTTAAATACGGCTTAGACAAAGATGATATTGAATTCATCAAAATGGGCAAAACCAAATCGACACACTTACTGCCATCTAATGTCAGCTCGACCCTGCTTCGCATCATTCGGGGTATCAACACTAAGTTTGGTGTTGAGGCTGTGCTGACCAATCACAAAGGCCTAAAACGCGCCGAGTTCATTGGTGAAGCAGATCGTGCGATTTTCGCGGCATTCGCATTCGACATCATTTATCGTGAAATGAATGAGCAAACGGGCAAGTTCCGTAACAGTTTTGCGGGTACAGGTACTTCGACGGGTGAAGTTTCTCGACGGGTCAATTCGTTTGTGTCTGGCTGGGTCGAAGGCGCATTAGAAAAGCTGCCGATCATCAGCCCAGATGACGATTCAAACAAGAAAATCGACGACTATATCGATAAAGAGTTTAAGAACATCGACCGTGAAACGTTCAAGAAACAACTCAGAGAAGCGATGAAAAACCTGACCGAAGATTACGAAGTCGGTCTTAAAAAAGGCCGCTCAGTCTCAGTAAGCCGACCTATTGATGGCGCACAAGCCCCTAAAATGCTTCGCTAATTTCCTATCCTATTCCCATGATCTGGCTGAATTTCCACCACTTACGTTCAGCCAGCGTTAACATTCAGTCAATTAATATCTCCTCAATTGACATATATAACAGCAAATAGTTAATTCTGTTCCTCGCAAAAGTTCGCTTCTTTGTTTCATCCCTCGCGAACAAACGAATACTAAGAACACATGGAGATGTTTTCGTGAAAAAAATGACTTTAGCGCTAGCCGTCGCTATTGCCCTGTCCGGCTGTCAGGCAACTCAACGCCAAAATGCAACGACTGGTGAATCAGAAACCAACTCAGCGACCAGAGGTGCCTTATTAGGTGCTCTGGCAGGTGCGGCTGTTGGATTAGCAACTGGCGACGACGCGACTGAACGTCGTCAACACGCCTTAATAGGCGCAGCTGGCGGTGCCGCTGTTGGAGGCGGCGTGGGTTACTACTTCGATCAACAAGAAGCTGCATTAAGAAAAGAGTTGTTAGATTCGGGCGTTCAAGTCGAGCGTGTTGGTGAAAATCAGCTACTGCTACGTATGGAAAATGGCATTGGTTTCCAAACCAGCTCATACAACTTAGACCCAAGTATTCATAACACCTTGCGTGGCGTGGCTAAGATTCTGGTTGAGTACCCTGATACCAGCTTGGTGATCGAGGGGCATACCGACAGCACGGGCAGTGACACCACCAATCAGATATTATCTGAACGAAGAGCCGAATCGGTGCGCTCCTATCTTATCTCTCAGGGGGTTGCTTCCGGGCGAGCCATCGCACGTGGTAATGGCGAACGTTTCCCACTGTGCACGAACAGCACCTCAGAAGGCCGTGCTTGCAACCGAAGAGTCGAGATCAAGATACTACCTCTCAAATAATACCCGTGATTTTCTCGATGAAAATGGCTTCTCAGGAAGCCATTTTTTTATTTATCAGATAAATACATTACACTATAGTGCAGGTAAGCCAGTTTTAATGGACTAAGGAATATCTTGAAATTTATCAGCCTTTTATTGTTGTTATTGTCCCCTCTCAGTTTGGCAGAGTCGATTGAAGCTTTAACCGCTAAAGCTCAGAATGACGACATAGAAGCACAGGTCCAGCTGGCCAACCAATACCTCAATGGTGAAGAAACACCACCTTCACGAGGTGATGCCATTTACTGGTTTGAGCAAGCCGCTAACAATGGCAGTGCTGAAGCCATCGCCCAATTAGCCTCTCTTCACCTTCAGGGTGACAATAAGAACACCAAAGAAGCGATTTACTGGCTGACCCAACTCGCGGTAGCAGGTAACGTACAGGCTCAATTAAATCTTGGCAAAGTGTATGAAAGCATGCCTCACTCACCAGAAACACTGGATTTGGCAGAAGTCTGGTATCGAACAGCTTCGCCACAAAGTGAAGAAGCAGAGCAAGCCTACGGGAGAGTGTTGGAGAAGAAGTTCAACGCTCAGAGAGCGAAACAAGTTTCCTCAATTGGTCAGTTGGAAGTCGCTTTCGATGATTCCAGCATTCAACTAAGCCCAATCGCTAAGAGCAAATCCAGCTCTAGCAAGCGCAGTAACGACATCATCTATTCTTTGATTGGGCTTTCGACAATACTTTTTATATTGGCGATCTGGCTAGGCCGAAAAGTACGCAAGCTGAAAGCACAATCAACACTGTCACATAAAGATTTATCCTCCGAAAAACGTCAATTGGAATCTCAGCTAAAAGACAAAAATAACTTATTGAAACAACAGAAAAAGCAACTGGAAACACTGTACAAACAGTTTAAGAAAATTCAGTCTGCTCAAAGTCCTAGTGCACCCAAACGTCGCGCTGAACCTTCCGCACCAGAACAAAAGCTTTCTCTGGCCTGCGCTCTATTTGGATTTAAAGTCGGCGCAATTCCTGCCGAAAAAGATATCAAAGTCAGATATAAGCAGTTGTGTAAGATTTACCATCCAGATTTAAAAGGCAGTGATGAAGAAATGAAACGCCTTAATAGTGCGTTAAAAATCATTCTCACCAGTGTTAATAGATAGTTACAAATTAAAATACATTGAGTTTAAAACGCTCAAAGGTCTTATTTTTACTCACTTGCGCAATCGATCTCTCTCCCAGTTCACGTAACAAATAGTTAACTTACATTCCGCATGTATGTCATAATCTGCGCCGAAAATAACACCTGGTAAAACAAGGTGAGGAGAAATCTATGTTTACTATCGAAGGTATTTGCGACTGGTGCAAAAAACCTAGCCTGGTTACCAAACATGAGTATATTGATGGCCTCTGCCACCACTCTTGCAAAGAGTGTAACGACCTAGCAAAACTGGACGTTCGCCAGTTCAATATTGCAGAGAGCCAGCAACGTGAGCGCCGCTCTCAGTCATAGCAGCCGCAATTTGCTTTCTCGATGAGAAGAAACAGCCACCGTTTGACGGTGGCTTTGTTGTTTTAAGAGGCGCTGTTATTAGTTGATCACAGCGTCGGGTTGATTTTCAGGGGAAGCGGCCTGAAAAGCAGGGTGTTGTCTTAGTGACATTGTCACTTTATGAATAATTGGATAACGGCTCAGATCTACCTTGAATCGCTCTGCGTTGTACACTTGCGGAACCAAACATACGTCAACCAAACTAATGTCATCCCCCACACAATAGGCACCATGAGTCTCAGCTAGCTTCTTCTCTAAGCTATGAAATCCGACTTCAATCCAATGGCGATACCATTGCGATTTTTCTGCCTCTTCCACCGATAACTCGTTGGTTAGATATTGCAGTACACGCAAATTGTTGATGGGATGGATATCAACCGCGATATCCTGCGCCAAAGCTTTAACCACATACCGCTTTTGTTTATCCAAAGGCGTGAGCAAAAGACTAGGATATTGCTCATCAAGATAATCAATAATGGCAAGTGACTGATTAAGGCATACGTTACCATCGACAAGAACGGGAACCAGTTCGCTAGCGTTAAGAGACTGGAATTGGGCGGAGTGTTGCTCTCCGCCATTTTTGACCAAATGGATAGACTTCTGCGCATAAGACAGCTGTTTCAAGTTGAGTGCAATTCTCACTCTATAAGCCGCAGAAGAACGCCAGTATCCATACAACGTCATTTCAGACATCAGTATTTCACCACTTTCTGGTCAATAGAACCAAAAATAGAATCACCAAATGCGTCTTTCATTTCCATCTTGATTCGGTCACCAAACTTCATAAAACTGGTTGAAGGCTTGCCATCTCGAATCGTTTCAATCATGCGCACTTCTGCAATACACGAGTAACCCACGCCACCTTCAGCAATAGATGTGCCGTATTCCGTGCCTTGCTTATTTGAGACCGTACCCGATCCCACGATAGCACCAGCTGATAATGGACGGGTTTTCGCAGCATGCGCAACCAGCTCAGGAAACTCGAACGTCATGTCCACACCGGCATTGGGGCAGCCAAATGCTTCACCGTTATAGAAAGACAACAGAGGTAGAGTGACTTTACCACCATCCCATGCGTCACCTAATTCGTCTGGCGTTACGGCGACCGGAGAGAATACAGAAGAAGGTTTAGATTGGAAGAAACCGAAGCCTTTTGCCAACTCATTCGGAATCAAACCACGTAGTGAAACATCATTCACCAACATCAATAGACGAATCGAGCTCGCCGCTTCTTCCGAAGTCGCACCCATAGGTACATCGTCGGTGATCACAGCCACTTCACCTTCAAAATCGATGCCCCACTCCTCACTGCCTACAGGAATATCATCTCTAGGCCCGATAAACGCATCGGAACCCCCTTGATACATGAGTGGGTCGGTCCAGAAACTTGGTGGCATTTCCGCACCACGAGCCTTACGCACCAGCTCAACGTGATTAACGTAAGCACTGCCATCGGCCCACTGATAAGCGCGCGGTAATGGGGATTCACACTGATTTTGTTCAAACGGTATCTCGGCAACCAGTTTACCTTCATTCAATGCTTTATAGACCTCAGCAAGTTGAGGCTCTACTTTCGACCATTGGTCGAGCGCCGACTGCAAAGTGGTGGCAATATCTGGCACAGCCGTACATTTAGTCAGATCTTTACTGACGACGACCAATTGTCCGTCTCGAGTGTCATTTTTCAGGGTCGCTAACTTCATCATTGTTCCCTTTTATTCTTCTGGATGTGATTTCCAACTGTAAACGTATTCTGGGTTTTCTACTGCATGAGCTTCATCGCTAAAGTTTAAAGCGTGTCGGGAATCGATCATCACAGCAACTTCATCAGTAAATTTCTTCTTGTATTGCTGACCCGCTTTAAATGCTTTCGGGTGTGGGCCATGAGTAAAACCTGCCGGGTGGAAAGTCACCATGCCGGCTTCAATATTGTCTCTGCTGAAAAAGTCACCTGCATGATAGAAAAGCACTTCATCGTAGTCATCGTTGTTGTGATAGAACGGCACCTTAAGCGCACCAGGATCACTTTCAATCGGTCTTGGTACGAAGGTACAAACGACAAAACCTGCTCCTACAAACGTCGTATGCGCTGAAGGCGGCAAGTGATAACGATGCGACATTAACGGGCGGATATCACGCCAGTTAAGTTTCACAACAGAGAGATCACCGTGCCAGCCAATCGCATCAAGCGGGTTAAACGGATAAGTAATCACGCTCACTTGCTCGTGTCTTTTTACCTGAACTTGAGTTTGATTCTCCGAATACTGCGCTTTGAAATGATCATCAATTGAAGGAATTTCCAACACGGCAGGATCAAACACCGCATGATTACCAACCATACCTTTTTCAGGCAATGAATAAGCGGCATCGGTATTCTCGACCATTAGAATGAACATTGGCTCAGAAGGCTCTAGGCGCCAGTTGGTCGAGCGAGGAATCATCACATAATCCCCTTCGCCGACCTCTAGATGACCATAGTCACAATACAGATCCGCTTTACCCTGATGGATAAACAGCAGTTCATCCCCATCGGCGTTTCGTACAAGAAAATCCATCTTGTCTTCCATACGCCAGATGCGAATTTTACAGTCATTGTTATGCAAAAGATTCGGCACGACCCATGGTGAAACCTGTGCCGCTTTCTCAACCAGATTAAAATTGAACGCGCGAGGTCTTAACTCCCCTTCCCATTCCGTCCAACCTGTTGGTGCATGTTGGTGGTGAAAGTGAGCCGCTGGGCCGAAGAATCCGCTTCGGCCTGCTTCGCGCTCATAAATTGCGTCTTTCGGGAAGTCGGCGTGTGCCTGCTTGGAGCACACTCCCTCCCGGTGAGGGAATGTAATCCATTTATGCATCGCTCAATACTCCTCGACGAATCTGATCTTCTTCAATCGATTCAAACAGGGCTTTGAAGTTACCTTCACCAAAACCTTCGTTTCCTTTACGCTGAATAATCTCAAAGAAAACCGGACCAATTACCGTTTGGGTAAAGATTTGCAACAAGATGCCATCTTTCATCGGCGCACCATCGATCAAGATCTGCAGATCTTTTAGTTTCTCAACATCTTCCGTGTGGCCTTCTACTCTCGAATCGATTTTTTCGTAGTAAGTGTCCGGCGTTGGCATAAAGTCCATACCACGGTCGCGCAATGTTTGTACGGTTTGATAGATATCATCCGTTGTCATTGCGATGTGCTGGATGCCTTCGCCATTGTATTCACGAATAAACTCTTCAATTTGTGATTTGTCGTCTGAAGACTCATTGATTGGGATGCGGATTTTGCCACATGGTGCCGTCATCGCGCGGCTGACTAGACCAGTCAGCTTACCTTCGATGTCGAAATAACGGATTTCACGGAAATTACCGATACGCTCATAGAAACCAGCCCATGTATCCATGTTGCCCTGTTTAACGTTATGAGTTAGGTGGTCAATTTCATACATGCCTACATCCGCTTCCTTCAAGCGAGCTTCAGCATCTTCATAAAAATTGAAATCAACATCATAAATGCTCTGTTTTCCGTAACGATCCACGAAATACAGTAAGCTTTCACCGATTCCGTATACCCCTGGAATACTCAATTCCATTGGGCCGACTTCAGTTTTATACTCTTCTGCCCCATTTTCTATCGCATGTGCCATTGCAACACCGGCATCTTTAACACGAAATGCCATGCCACAAACCGATGGTCCATGAATTTTGGCAAACTCTTCAGCCTGGCTATGGGGCTGAGCATTGACGATGAAACTGATATCTCCCTGGCGGTATAGCCACGCTTCTTTCGAACGGTGCTTGGCTATCTCCGCGAACCCTAGAGAAACAAACAACGCCTTCAATTGCCCGATCCCTTCATCTGTCGCAGCGGTGTACTCGACAAATTCAAATCCATCAGTTCCAAGTGGGTTATATGCTTGAGTCATTGTTCTTCCCTCAGTGATTGGTTACGTCCTTTCTTATTAACTTGAACCAACTTGATGACTAAGGGAATAAAGCTGCTCTAAATCGCTCTGGATGTACTTTTAAGTTATTTTGTAAATAAAACGTAACAGAGCCAGGCCAAATCGTTAAGAGACTGAATAATATAAATTTATCACAAAAATTAGTAACATTTATTTTACATTCAACATATCAATTAGCAACTTCGTTGCCCATATGCACCATTTACTCGGTCAGCACTGCTCCGATTTGATAGATAAAATTAAACACATTGCCTAGCAATAAGTATCAGATTTATCTGAAGAATGAATAGATAAACCGAACACGTATAAATAGTAGAAATCTCACTTTTAGGCTCCCGAGATTTAAGCCATATAACCCCTCATTTATTGATTTAACTCAGAGATCGGAATCTACGGGCAAGGATATGGTAACGGCCTCTGTTCCCAAAAAGGTCAAATAACAATGAGTGAGATAAACCGTGAACGTCTGATAGAGCATTTCTTTCAGCTTATAAAGATCGACAGTGAATCACGTAATGAAAAGCAGATAGCTGAAACACTCGCAGAGCAGCTTGGTGCAATGGGACTCGCGGTGCACAAGTTACCCGTACCGCATCAAGTTTCCAATGGCTTTAACGTATATGCGCGCCTCGAAGGTAGCCTTGATGGCAGCATTGTTCTAAGTAGTCACATGGACACTGTCACACCGGGTATTGGCATTGAGCCTGTCATTGAAGACGGCATTATTCGTTCCAAGGGCGATACTATTCTTGGCGGTGACGACAAGTCAGGCATCGCTGCAATCATGGAAGCTATCCGCTGTATTCAGTCTGACGGATTGCCGCACAAAACCATTGAACTTGCCTTTACGGTTCATGAAGAAGGTGGTTTGTTTGGTTCTCAGCACTTTGACATGTCATACATCACGTCGGACAAAGCGATTGTTCTTGATACAGGTGGGCCAATCGGCACTATCGTCAACGCAGCACCAGGCCAACAAAAGATAATTGCGAAAATTAAAGGTAAACCAGCCCACGCAGGTCTAGCACCTGAAGAAGGGATTAGTGCTATTCAGGTCGCAGCGGATGCTATCAGTAAAATGAAGTTGCTTCGTATCGACAGCGAAACCACTGCGAACATTGGTATTGTGGAAGGCGGAAACGCAACAAATATCGTTATGCCGGAACTTAAAGTCGTCGCAGAAGCCCGCTCTCTAAATAATGACAAATTGGTTCAACAAGTGTCTCATATGATCGAGACTTTTGAGCACACATGCCAGCAACACGGAGCTGAGGTAGAGATTGAATCCTCCCGTGCATACAATGCATTTGTTATCGCAGATGATCACCCGCACATTGAGTCCGTTAAAGCATCATTTGAAGCCATTGGCGCCAAACCTTACACCAAAGGCACAGGTGGTGGCAGCGATGCAAATAACTTTAATGCGAAGGGGCTAACAACGGTCAACGTCTCGACTGGTATGGCAAAAGTTCATACTACTGAAGAATTTATCGCCATCGATGATATGGTAAAAATTTCACAGTTTGTGAAACATTACCTGACTCATTAATAATACCTAAATTAGAGCCAGCTTATATTTCCTGGCTCTACAACAAGCTATTTTGCTCAAATAACGTTCAACTCAATATCGATTAATATCTGATTACTTATTCCTTCATTATTTCGTAAGTGATTTATAGTCAATAATATTGATAGCATAAATATAGATTGTTAAACTGCGCCGTCTCAATAACAATACATTGCATATTAATGTTTATAAGAACTGCATTACTCATCGTCACTTGTGCTTTTTCATCGTTGTCACTCGCCCAAGCTTCAGAGAAAGGTACCACAGAACAAATTTATCATTCTGGAAGTAATTACTTAGCGGAAAGTTATGATGTATTTTCACCGGATAACAAAACATTTGAATTGGTTTTGAAAGATCTCGATTCAGACAAATGCTTGGTGTTCCAAAAAAGTGAGAAGTCAGATTTAGTCCGTGTCTATGCCACTAACCTGAATAAGAGCCACTACGTTACGCGGCCTATATCAGGCAAGATTCAAATTCGCTTCAGCGAAGACCCGAACCTCTATGACCTTACAACAAACAGACATTACATCAGACCAACGCTTACGCGGTTGAGTAAAGAAAGAGATGCTGAGTTGTTTAAAAGTTTAAGCGTACAGGAGATCATGTTTGTAAAGCTCGATGTATTAGGCAAAGAGCATGTATTGAAAATAAATATCGAGGATTTAGAAGAATTACTGAACATGGGGAGTTTTATTTAGAAGATTATATTTCCATCATCTCAGTGAGCTTATATAAAACACCCTATCAAATATAAGCTCTTTATATGAATAGATCCCCACAACGCAATCGTTTTACATTTTAGGCCCTCGAGCATTAATTGATAAAACTATATGTAACTCCAAATAAAATTAAACAATTAAACGAATACGCGCCTCTAAACAAAACTCACTATACTTGCACGCTCTGCTAAAGCTATGAGGCCATGATTTTGATACCAAGGAAAGTAAATAGCCCTCCGGTCACATAATCCATCACCACTGATATTTTCTGATAGACGGATTTCGCAGAACGATGAGAAAAAGCAACGGCTAGAAACAGGTGCCAAACTAACGTAATCAACGACATCGTCATCATGATCACGACCATCATAAGAAGTGTTAATTCTTGTGGCATGGATACCGAAAACAAACTCACGACAAAAAAGCCTGTTTTGGGGTTCAAAATACTGGTTAAGAAAGCTGAAAAGAACACCTTTTTTTCGGAAGGCGGGATGGTGACACCACTATCCAGTTCTTTGCCGCCGCGCTTACGTTGCAATGACTTATATATCTGGCTAAAACCAAGGTATAGGAGATACATCCCACCGATGACTTTTAGCACTGTAAACAGTTGTGGGAAATGAGAAAGCAACAGTACGAGCCCAGATCCACCCATAAGTCCCCAGAGCATTACAGCAGCACTGACCCCTAACGCAGAAAACATTGCCAACTTACGCTCGTATTGCAAAGACGTATTGATGGTCAATAAAACATTGGCGCCCGGTGTGATGACTGCAAGCATCCAAATGACTGCGACATGAGCAATGACTAGCATGTATTCCATCGTTTATTCCTTTCTGTCCAATGCGCCGAATGGCCTCGTTATCCTACTCCCTTAACAACAAGGCCTCAAGGCGTTCAAACGATGCGATGTTAGGTTTTAACCATGGATTTGTTGGGAGAGTAGAGGTTTAGTAAATTCCCGCTCAACATCAATAGAGCACCTAGTAGCAGAGAAGTTTCAAACGATTCCGAGTAAAGCACAATACCGACTGCTGCGATGACTGGTAGCCTCAAGAAGTCCATCGTTACGACCACGCTGGCCTCAGCATGTTGCATCGCTTTCGTAATACAAAAATGGGCGGTCAACGCGGTGATGCCTACAACAGTAATCCATACCCATTGCCAACCTGACGGAAGCTGCCACTCCGAAAGAGACATACCTAGGCCAATAGGAAGCTGAATTAAACACATCAAAAACAGTATCGTTAGCGGATGCTCAGTTGATGATAAGGACTTCGTTGTCGCATGTGCAACGGAGTAACCTATCGCCGCCCCTAAAACAATAATGGCAGCGAGATTAACGATATCGGATCCAGGCTGAACAATCATCCACACGCCTGCGAAACCGAACGTTATTGCACTCACTTTCCGGACATTGAGCTTTTCACCCAGAAATAAACAAGCGATCAATAAGGTCCACAGAGGAACGGTAAATTCTATGGCAAATACTTCGGCTAAAGGTAGCAAGCCGATACCAAAAAACCAGCCATACTGACCGCCAAAATGGAAGATATTCCTCAGCATATGTAGGCCCATACGCTGAGTTCGAAACAACCTAAACTGCCCAGATTTAATAATTAATAAAGAGACAATAATCAAACCAATCAGGCTGCGAAAAAACAGGACTAGAAAAGTGTCAACGTGGCCACTTAATTCTCTGGCTCCAACTGCCATTAAGCTAAAAGAGACCAGAGCACCTGTCATCCAAATTGCAGCCATCGTCATTTGTTGATTCCTTAATCACTCGAGCACACTACCCGACGACAGCTATATCATACTTTCAGGAAGCTCAACAGGAGGAAAAATCTGGCCTTATCAGTCACTCTAGGACATTTGGATCGTCGACTAAGCCCTACATTTCTTGATAAGACTGAATAGTTTTCAGCGCTTTTGAAAGGTTGTTTTTGCCATTGAAGTCATGCACAACCGCGATAACATCACAGCCTGATGCGGTTCCTGCCTCAACGCCTGCACAGGAATCTTCAAACACTAACGTTCGCTCTGGAGAAGCATTGAGCTTGTTCAAGGCAAGTTGATAGGCTTCAGGGTCCGGCTTGTGCTTTGTTACGTGTTCTTGTGTTATCACCACATCAAACATCCCACCTAGCTGTAGGGACAGTAAAACATTATCCACCATCCAAGTGGCCGCAGAACTGACTACCGCACACTGCTTACCAGCTGATTTTAGATTTTCCAAATACGCTTTTGCTCCCGGGTTAAGGGTCAGATTCTCATCCAGCAATCTCTCATAATGAGCTCTAAAGTGCTGGTTAAACTCCTTCAACTCCGGCGCAATGTTCGCATGTGAGAAAAAATGCCCGGTTACTACTGGCCAACTTTCTCCCATCACATCTTTGTAGATATTAAAATCGACTTCGGCGCCGTAATCCTTACACGCTAGAGCTAAAGCTTGGCCTTTAAGTGGTTCTGAGTTGACTAAGGTACCGTCCATGTCGAACAGGTAAACATCGTAATCTTTCAAACGCTACTCCATGTTTGATTTTATGGTAAATCTCGTAATTTCCTCGCAGGGTTTCCTGCATAAATCCCTTTTTCTGTGATGTCTTTAGTCACGACACTACCCGCACCGATCACGGCTCCATCACATATGTTGACAGCAAGAATGGTCGCGTTTGACCCCACTGTCACATGGTTGCCGATGTTTATTCGCCCCCAACTATTAGGATCGGGGTCAGGCTGACCTTCTTTGAACAAGTCATTTGCGAACATCACACCATGCCCAATGAAGCAATCCTCACCAATCTTCACGTACTCGCAAATAAAACTGTGAGATTGAATCTTAGTGCGTGCCCCAATAACAGTATTCTTCTGTATTTCAACAAATGGCCCGACAAACACACCGTTTTTCAATGTGCATCCATATAAATTGGAGGATTCAACAATGGTGACATCGTCCCCAAACGTCACATCCACAACCTTGGCTTGTAATATTCTCGGCACGCTCAAGTTCCTTACTGAAATATCGCATCTTCAATAGGACACCAAAGTGATAGAAAAGGTTCGAACTGTTTGAAAGGAATAATTTTTTTAATTGGCCGGGAATAAGATCTACAAAGCCTCCACCCACTGAGAGCGCCACTCTGGTGCTGGATAATTGTCAGGCCAAAACTCGAGTTGTTTTGCAATAAGCCCGTTCACCACAGTATGAAATGTGATCGCTCTGGCGCTCTGAGTACCATCTGTTATCGACACGTCAGTAACGACCGTCTCACCTTCGCAAACTGTCGAGTGAATCTCAAAAGTCCAGATACCGTGACTTGGATAGTTCGTGTTGAGCGTGGCGAAGTTATCTCGTCCAACAATCTTTTCTGACGATTGCGGCCATACGCCTTCAAAATCTTCGCTTAACCATTCGCTGGCCTTGTAAAAATCATTACTTTGCATCGCTTGCCAAAAAGCGGTCACGACTTCTTTTGCATTCATTTTTTACTCCATTAAAACAAAGTGTGCTCGTGATATCAGGAGATTAGAGTTCGAGGTAGAGTCTCAACATATCCTTGTGTTGGATACCATCTTCAAAAATCGGCTCTGGGTAGTGGTTGAGAAAATGGTCTTTCCATACCGAATCCACGCGGAAACCGAGGCGTTGATAAAACTTGAGTTGATAGCCAAAACATCCTGTTCCCAACTCAACACGCTTTACACCTGAAGACTTAAGTTCTCTTAGAGCAAACGCTAGCAAGTGGCTGCCTATTCCTCTCCCATGGAAGGTTGGCAAAACAGAAGCATTCATTAACTCCACCAGCGATTGGCTGCGTGGCAGCATAACCATGACACCAATAAACTTTCCCTCATCATCCTCGGCAACAAAACATTGAGATTTGCTTAGATACGACTGAATGTTTTCTTCGCTTGGGTCCGCTTCAAATAATAGTGGAACTGGTACATGTTCAGACGCTATCTGTATGTATTTCATAACCGACTGCTCGCTCTCTACAACTGAATCCAATATCTTGCCAAAAGGTTGGGAAACACTTTACCCATAATAATGTTTTCTAATTGACCACCATTCGCTTCAATCACTTTTCGGGATGGCCAATTATCATCATCTGCAGTCACAAGTGCGCTAGATATCCCCAGTTTACGAGCTTCCGCCAAAGCTAACTTCAGCATCATTTTACCGTTACCTTGGCCTCGGAAATTAGGGGCGATGTCATACCCGATATGGCCAGCTTCTGAAGAAAGAAATTCATTTTCAATATGATGACGAATACGAATGGCTCCACGAATACTCTGATTTTCATCAATCAACCAGAAATGGCTACAAGGGACGTAACCCGGATTTAAATCAATGCCCAAGGATTCATTGGAAAGTCTATATACGTAGCGCTCGATATCACTCTCACCTTCCGCATAGTAATCTGCGTTCTCAGGATCATTGTGCTTGAAATCTTGGTAGAATCGAGAAAATGCCTCTTTGAACTGCGATGAAGGGGGGATTAATCTCATCAATTCTATTCCTCACTCTCAGAATTATTTTTTAGATCATATTGATAGAAAACCACTCGATGTTCATTCGTGGACTGTTTTACAAAGCCAAGCTTTTCTAAAAGTTTCAACGACGCAATGTTTGACTCATCAACACCAGCGACGAGCTCTCTCCAACCACTTTTGTTCGCAATGGAGTCAATAAACCCAGCAAGCAGCTCACTAGCCAACCCTTGCCCCCAGTACTCTTCTGCGAGTAAATAGCCGATATGAGCACTACCGCTGTCTTGATAGACAAATACGAAACCTGCTAACGCACCATCGTTAGCTCTCACTACATAAAGCACGCTTTCATCATTCATTTTGCTTAACCAGCTCTCTGCTGATTCATTAGACCTGACTTGGTGAAAGTACGGTGGTAAATTCTCAACGACCTTTTCTGTCAAGGTTGCTTGAATTTCAGATAGAAAATGAGCATTGCGGTCACCATCTTTAAACTGCTTTATGGTTAACCTGTTTGTACGATATGCTTCCACCGGAACCTCCCTTACTCTTAAGCTCATCTGTGTTTACGGTGCTTTTTAGCTAGCCTTTCGTTGCCCCGTTTGTAATTGCCAGTGACTCTCGCCATCAGTTGCTGTTGGTCATGATTTGAGAGCGTGCTGACCTTTGAAGCGAATTCAGATGCCTGTTTTCCACGCAATATGGTAACAATCTTTCCGTTACGCAAAATCCTCAGTTCAGTCCGAGTTTTCTCAAAGGAAAAGCCTAGGTCAGATTCCATATTAGTGCTCCTCAACTTCAAACTGGGAAGCGACTCGTCTACCCCACCCGTTTGCTAATTGCTGAATATCCTCAATACCATAGGGTTGACCTTCAATCATGCGTAGTGCAAGTTCTAAACTCTGTGATTCTTTTGGATAATGGCGTAATACGGCTTTTGCACACGACGTTATCTCCACGTGCCAACTGTTATCCTTTTCTGCGATCAAGGTGTAAGCGCTACGGAGAATCTTCTTAGCCAACATTTTACCGATATACTTTTTGTTTGACTCATTGAGCTCATTACATGCTTGGCTAATGAATGATGAGAGATCACTGTTGAGAGCAAAACCGATTTTCCGGCCTGGTTGTAACCGATTGAATTTCTGGGACAAGTCGTCACCTAACACACAACAACAGCAGTGTTTTAACCAAAACTGCCAGTGATAAATTTCATTTGGAGAAAGAATTGCTTCTAGATGGCCAGGATCGAAGTCTATCTTGCTGAAAATAGTTAACTCTAGCTCTAATTTTGATTTGGTGGCCTTAAGTTTTCGTTCGGTTTCTTGGTCCAAAGGCTTATTGAAAACAATAGATAAGTCTAAATCAGACTCAAGCTCAACCGCAGTGCCCCTAGCTACACTCCCATATAGATAAAGGCTATGAATTTTGTCTGAAAAAGTGTCACGTAAACAGCTAACTACATGGTCAACTGACTGCCTAAACGCGGGCTGAATATAGGCGACTGAACAATGATTAAGAATGTAACCTTGCTCGTCCAACCCGTTATTCATTGGTTTCATCAAGTTTGTCACGCCATTCTTGTTGTAATATTGCCATAACTACCGTGTCCCACCAGCGCCCTTTAAAATACCTGCTCTCTTTGAATACCGCTTCTCTGCGCATACCCAAGTCTGAGCAAAGCTTTAGTGCAGCACGGTTTTCCTTAATCGTTTCAGCGTATATCCGATGCACATTAAGCGTACTAAACCCATAATTTGCCAAAGCCGTCGCGGCTTCATAAATCAAACCACTTCCCTGAAATGAACGTGCTATTCCACATCCCATTGATGCATTATGCTCATCTTCCAATCTCAAGCATACCGTACCAATAAAGATACCTTGCTGTTTATGCTCTATTGCAAGTTGGTAACTGCTTCTTGGTATTTCAGCAGCCTGTTTAATAAACAATTTGGTCAATTGACGGTATTTTTCTGCTTTGCTGTCCGCTTCGTCATAGAAACGTTGATACTTTTCGTCTTGAGATATCGCCACAAACGCGGCTTCATCTTCTAGCGACATGTCTCTGACAACAAGTCTTGCTGTTTCTAGCCTAAACAATTGCTTTCCCTAAAGGTGCTTTTCCATAACAAAATTTGTCAGTACCTGACCACGCATCTCAACCTGTTGCTCTTTCACTACTTTAAACCCCATCCGCTCATAGAAAGGACGAGCAGTAATACTCACCTCCGAGTAGAGGCGGCTGATACCCTTGTCATTCGCAGCCTTTAACACATGCTCCATAAGCGCCCGACCAACGCCCTTACCCTGGAAAGCGTGATGACAAAAGAAATGATCCACTAACCCGGAATGTTGCAAATCGGTATACCCCGCGACTTGCCCGCTCATTTCAGCGATGTAAGGGTTAATTTGGGACATTTTGTTTTTCCACTTTTCAATGTCCCATCCTTCCGGAGCCCATGCTTCAACCTGTTCTTGAGTATAATGTTGGCGATTTACATTTCGGACGGTGTAGAAATACACCTCCCAAAGCGCTTTAGCATCTTCTGGCTGATATCGACGAATAGTAATCATAGCGCTCTCCTTAGGTTGCAGGTCTTTGTTATAACATAAAAAAAGCTCGCTAATCATTAGCGAGCTTGGATCAAACTTTTGCTCAGTTTGGCTAAAGGTAAGTCACAGATTACATAGACTTAGCTACGTCATGCCTTAGAAGGCTCTCGACAAATACTCTCACTAAACCATTCAGCGATGGCACGAGCTCGCCCAAGGTCTTCTTCTTCGCTAACAGGAAGATAAGCAAAGCCTCTAAACTCAAGCTGCATGTAGCGAGCAGTAAGCTTAAAAGGTTCAATAAAACAATCTGGTAATTCATGATTGTAGCCAGTCGAGATAACAGATATTCCCTTACCTTTCAGCTGGCGTCCAAGTTGCTTTTCTATGGTCAACAGATCTGACAAGCGATCGAAGAACACTTTCAGTTGTGCCGACATGGAATACCAATAGACAGGCGAAGCGAACACAATGTGATCATAGGTGGTAAGCATGCGAATCAAAGGAATAAAATCATCGCTGCGATTTTCGTGTAGATAGTCATAATAAGAGAGTTGGTAATCCGCTAAATCAAACACCGTAGCATTTGTCATCTCAACAAATTTATTCACTAAGTGACGCGTATTACCATCTGTTTTTGACGTACCCAAGACCACTGCTACCTTCATTAGAATTCCCTCTAGTTTAGTAAGCTAGGCCGTTTTTTCGGTGAAATGTCCGCAATCGCTACATTTATAACCGTGTTTATAGAAAAACAGCGGAAAGCCTAAAAGAATAAAGACTAAAAAAGCGGGTCGCTTACCTTTGGTAAACGGCTCTAGTTTTAGGCTACCACAGTTAGGGCAATGATCTTGTGAAGTGGAACTTTCTTCAGAGCATAAAGCATCAGAATAGTCGGTATTAATGATAATGGTCGCTTGCTCGGCATCCTCTTCCTGAACCATTAAACGAACTCCGCCAATCGCATTTGAATAGAGCCACTGGGTGTTAACGGTATATTCGTCAGCAATATTGCTTTCAATTCCAGCGGCTTCCAAGCTCGCTTTCGCAATATGAGCCTCATGAGGGAAAGAAAAACGAGCTACAACTACCATACAACCTCTCTTGTGCTAAACCATCACTCTTCGCATGCCATTTTTTTCGGACGTGTCACAGTCAGCTAACTCCAACTCGTACTCTGCTCTGGCACTTTCACTCAAATAGACCGCCATACCTTCAAATAGGTTCCATAGCTCTTGGCCATATTTCAACTTAAACTCTTCGCTTGCTAACACCAACTCAAGTTCATTGGCAACGGTCAACTCACAAAACTGGTGTAACTGCTCTTCCGTCATCTCGAATACCGAGCCCGTAAATCGGTCACGAAACTCGATGAACAATTTAGAATCAAACTGAGGAAACACATAGTCTCTGTCGCAAGAGCAATAGAGATAAACCAGATCTTCTGCTTCTCGACCAATAACCGCGGCGATTTCACTTCGCATTTCCAGTGAGACCATGCTCTCATCAAATCCAGCGGTTCCGTATGCTGCATGGAAGAGGCCAGCGCTCCTGACAGTTTCACTCGCCTGCCATTTTGCCAGCAAGGACTCTGTTCCAACCAAGTGGGATTCAAGCGAACCGTTTAAGTGCTGAAAGTCACCCGCCCCTAGAGATTTCAAACGATCAAAGTGTGTATTCATAATTGATTTCTTTTTAGTTTAATCAGTAATGACCTTAGACATGTTGTAACCAGTGACCACAAATCCCAACTCTTCATATAGCTTCCGAGCCCGCTCATTGTTGAAGGCAACGCGCAATTTAATCTGTTTAATACCGACATCTTTCATTTTCGCTTCCAAAAGCTCGATAGCCTTACTACCTAAACCTTGCCCTCGAAAGGCTTCCATAACGTAAAAGTCGTAGATAAATGTCGACCCTTCTTTTTGATTAACGCAATGCCACAAGTAACCTGCCAATATTGATTCGCCCTCTTTTTCAGCATCGATGCACAGCAGCGACTGGCCGTTTGTCTCAACACCATCGGGAAAACAACGCTTCAAAGCCTGATGAGCGAGCTCAAGAGACTTTTCAGCAGCGTGGCCTTGATTCTCTGCAATATCCTGCGCATAGGCCTCGGCAGCATATTGATAAAAATCCGCAAACTCTTCCGTTCGCATTTCTCTCAGCTTAACCATATTTATCTTTTAACCTCGACCACAAACTGGTGTCATCATGATGTGTTGAGGGCCAACAGGGCCACCTAAGTACAACTCGGTCGTATCAGTGAAACCACTACTCAAATAACATCGATAGGCGGGCTCGTTTCGACAGTTCACCGTGAGATAAAGCGAGTTGACTTGTGGATAGGTTTGACCAACGTACTGGGGAAGCAGTTTAAGTGCATCACGTGCAATACCTTGCCCCTGTAGATTACGATCAATCAACAATGCTCTGATTCCAATACCGCCTTCCGGGCAGAAACTGAATTTCTCAGCATAGCCTATATCAAGAAGAAAGAAGCCCACGGGCTGATCGCCTTTCATAATCACGTAGGGATGTTCACTTTCTTTCAATTCGGGGATCATTTCACCAATGTTATCAACGGTAAACTGAGCTTGTTCAGGTGTAACGCTTAATGCATGTATAAGGTGTGCTTTTTCAGCACTGTACTTTTCTATAGAAATCATAATTATCCGAATAATTTTTCCAACCAAACGGAGCTGATATAGCTTCCGTTTTTCTTTGCATAGGAATCAAAAACACCCACTTCTTGGAACCCAAATTTCTTATGCAAAGCAATTGAGGCCTCGTTTGGTAAAGCAATACCAGATAGCGCACGATGAACACCCTGCAGCTTTAACTCCTCCATAAGTGCTTGATATAATGCAGAGCCGGCACCTTTTCCTTTTGCGTCAGATGAAAGATATATCGTCACTTCTACTGTGTCTGCGAACGCCTCAGATGATCGGTATGGTTGCGAACAGGCAAATCCAACAATGTTTCCCAGATGCTCTGCTACCAATAATTGATGCTTAGTGTTTGGTGAAAATTGTTCAAACCAATTTAAACGGTTTTCTAATGTAAAAGGTCTTTCTTCGAAGCGAGCATTGGTGTTGGCAATGTAATAGTTGAAGACATCGGTGATTGACCGAACATCGCTGTGAAGTGCAGTTCTAATCTTCATTACTGAACCTCCATAGACTTTGCATCAATCGAGAAAGTTACCAAACCATCGCATTCTCCATACAGGTTGATACCAACCTCTCGCTGCATTCCAAGTTTGTTCAAAATGGTGGCCGAAGGTTTGTTCGCTTCCAGAGATACACCATATATTTTCTCATGCTTACCGAGTTTAAAGGTTTCTCGTATCAATGCCTCGGATGCTTCAATGATATACCCCTTCCCCTGATACTCTGGCAGTAGCGCGTATCGGATATCACTGAACTCTGGGTTTTCACATACTTCAACGCCTGCGTACCCCATCTTTCTAGTTGGATTTTCTCTGTAACAGATGATGTAGGAACCAAAACCATACTGCCTCCAGTGCTCTACTCTGTTGGCGTGATGCTGCAGAATTTCTGGTTCTGAATAAGCCGCTCCCTTTGGCAGGAACTTGGTTAAACTATCTGAACTTAGTACTTGCCTGTAGACATCAACATCTGTCTCTTCAACTGGCTTTAATATCAAGCGTTCCGTATACAACATATTCCCTTTACCCTGACATATTTGATTCGAGCGCTCAGCTCAATCAAAGATCAAATTCAGCATTGTGTAGTTTGAGCACATTCACCAGAGGTTCTTCCCACCCCAGACAAAGCTTAAGCTGTTCGACAATAGGCTTCACCTGAGCTTTATCAACATTTATCTCTATCTTAAGCAAGTCATAATTCTCTACTCGACCTTTATCGCCGAACACCGGGTTAGCACCGTCCAGTGCACGATGAGAGCCCGTCATGGCGCCAAACGCCCAACAGTGGTCGTAATCACCAATCTTATCGACACCAGATTCATGTAGTGTGCTCAGAACTTGTGCCTTTTGGGCAGGTTGGCAAAAGATTTCTAATTTATACATCTTGTCATTCTTTTAAATCGTGGATTCCACTTCAATCCTAAACGGCTCACAAGGCGTGCCTTGATGGTACTTCAACTGCCATTTTTCACCCGTAAACACCCAAATTGACGAACGTTTGGTATACAAACTTGCGCTTCCCTTAGAATCAACCCAAGCAGATTTATACAGCAGCAATTGAACAGAAGGTTCAAGCGCAATACATTCAAATGATTGTGAATGTATCTTGCCTGTTGAAGGCTCCTCGTTCTTCATCAGCTCTAAGATCGATTGCAGATCAAAGCTTCTGCCTGAGCGCCCCACTTCAACGAAATCAGGATGGAGTAAACGCATAACCTCATGTTCGTTCTGGCGGGTTTCATATTGTTGAAGCAAGAGTTCTTGTTCAATGAGGCATTTCATCTGCGTAGTACCTGTCATCACATGCCTTTCAATAGCCTGAAGATATCACTCCAGACTGCCATATGAAACACGTCAATTGATAAAGAAAACTTAACGCACATTCTTCACATACCTTTATTTGCAGGCCCCGTCCCTATAAAATACGCAAAACATTTATCAACACGGATACCCCATGGCAAAACTGACTCTGCAAGAACAAATGCTGAAAGCTGGTTTAGTGAATGAAAAGAAGCTAAAGAAGGCCAAAAAAGGTTCAAAAAAATCACGCGTACAAGCTCGTGAAGTAAAAGCCGCAGTCGAAGAACAAAAACGTCAACAGCAAGAGCGTGATAAAGAGCTAAGCAACCAACAAAATGAGCAGCGTCTGAACAAAGAAATTCAGTCGCAAATCAAACAGTTTATCGAGATGAACAAAATCGATCAGAAAGATGGTGATATTAAATACAACTTCACCGATGGAACGCTCGTCAAATCCCTTTACGTTGAATCGATTATCCGCGAACAACTTATCAAAGGTATTCTTGCTATCGCCCGTCATGAAGATGGTTATGCGGTGATCCCCGGGGTTGTTGCAAACAAAATTGCACAACGTGATGACCAGGTCATCATTGAGCTCAAAGAGCCAGAATCAGACGTGCCAGCCGAAGACGATCCATATGCAGACTATGTAGTCCCAGACGATCTGATGTGGTAAAGAAAAAAGCCACTCGGTAACCGAGTGGCTTTTTAACTGGCGTTATGCGAGCTATTTATCGCAGGGTTTGTACTATTTTCCCTTTGCCATCCTTAAAATGAACTTCTGCGTGCGCGCCGTTAAAGAGTGCCAAGTTAGGCGGTAGATGACCTATATCCACGTCATATAGAACAGGCACATTTAAGTCATTGGCAACAGAAAGGAAAGCTTCACTAGACGTTATTGCTTTTCCACAATTATCTAAAACCGCGTTTCTTCCAAACAACAGTCCACTAATCTGTTCAAAAACACCTTGGTACTTTAACCCTTGCAAAGCGCGCTTTAACACTGTCGGTGGCATCTCTGCATTCTCTAAATACAGAATCAAACCGTCATTTGGATAGCATTGTTTAAAGCGCTCAAGATCGAGATACTCTGTCCCAATCAGGTGAACCATAGTATCAAAGCAGCCTCCTATCAGACGGCCACTAAAACTCAACTCTTCAACATCACCTACCGCTTTCCACTGAGTTCTCTCTGTTTTATTTAAGCAGCAATTCGGCTGAGTTTCGAAAGACTCACCAGCAACCTGATAAAAATCAGAAGAGAGCTGCGTGATTTCAGCCCCAGCTTTGGCTGTCATAACATTCAAGGTGTTTGCGGTGAGCTCGTCAGTTTCAAGTGGGTTTAACTCCATTAAATTGGAGCCATGTAAAGTCGACCAACCTAATTGCGTGGTAAGCACTGAGCTGATAGTACTCACGTCAGAAAAGCCAAATACCCATTTTGGCTTAACCTGCTTCAATTTTTCAAAATCAAGGAGAGGCAGAAGATCCATCGCAAATTCACCCCCCCAAGGTGGAGCAACCGCCGAAATGGAGTCATCGCACAAGAACTTCATCAACTCTTCTGCTCTCATTGATGGAGTCGCACTCACATGCTTTTCGTTTTCTCTTAGGCAACGGCCTTCGATTACACTATATCCAAGGCTTCGAAGGTGTTCCAAGACGAGGTCTAAACGTTGGTGACACCCTGAAGGAACACCCGAAGAAAAAGCGGTAACAGCGATCTTATCCCCTTTCTGTAGAGGCTCTGGGTATTTCATAGTATTCCTATTTTATTATTTATTTTTTCTTGCCACTAAATATAAGAAAATTGATCAAACTAAAAAGACTCATCAGAGACTTCACTCAAACCTGAGCGACTGGCGATCTCCGATGCAAAACCGTCGATGCTCTTTTGGTTCTTCTTCAGCCAATACTTTTCAATCCCCTCAGTCCCCTGCTTTTCGGACCATTTTGCCAAATCTTCTCTGTCCCCTTCGTAACTAAAATATGGCACGGACATACCGCACGAAGATTGAACCATATTGATATCAAGGATAAATATCTGTCGAGCAGCAACGCTTTCGGGAAACAAACTGGCGTACTTTTCCCAATCCGCATCTTTGTTATGCAGCACACTTGCTTGGCCGTAGGCTCTTAAGATTAATGGAGCGCCTTCAAATGCACAAAACATGAGGGTCATGCGTGGATTATTCAGCACATGTGCAGCCGACTCATTACCGCTGCCGGTGAGATTAAGCCAAGCGATTTGGGTTGGGCTGATGACTCGAAGTGAATCACCGCCTTTTGGCGACAAGTTCACACTGCCACTATCCGCTGCAGTGCCAACAAAATAGAGTTTTTGTTGCTCAATAAACGCGATGTGTTTATCCGATAACTCTGAAAACTGTTTTCCCATGTGCTTCATCTCCAATACGTGCGTTCGACATCAGAATACACTAATGTGATAAAGCACTGGAAACAAGAGAATATCGAGCACAATCAGCTCAATACCTTATATATTGAGCGCTGATAGTAGGACGTGTTTTCGCGTTTAATATGGGGAGTAAAAAGTAACCGCTACAAGTTTATCATCACTTCTTTGGCATCTTAACTAACGCTATTTAAGATACTCGATCACTTCTGTTTTGATTTGTTCCAGAATTGCCATTCCCCCTTCTGACTCAGTGTTTATTTCGACCCAGCCATCTGTACCCATAAACTCAGCTTCTTCATAGTTAATTTTTTCATCGCTGTTATAGGCAATAAGCTCACCACGTAATCGAAAAGTACCTAGTGACGTTTTTAACCGCTTAATCGCAAATTCCATTTCACTTCCTTTTCTGTAGACGTCTAATAAGACGAACCGTCGATTTTTCTTATTGGAATGTCTTGGAGTATAACACCTTCCGCCATACACATATTGATGGCAATGATTGCCTTATCGCATTTCGGCGTTGTCACATAGTGTGTTATACATCCGCAAAGTTGACAGCGATGAAACTCGACACATTTATCTCCCCAAATATAGTAAATGGTCGGCTCTTCAACACATGTAACGGCTACCTCAGAAGGTGAATAGTAAGCCCACAGTGCAGCGTAACGACGACAGATTGAGCAATTACACTCTCCCATTTCCGATGGGACGCTCTGGGTAGCTAATTTCACATTCCCACAATGACAACTGACTTCCATAATTTCGCCCTTTCCAATTCAGTGTGTATTTATAAGCGCTGATAAATGACGGTATGCGACAAAAATAGCATTGAATAACGTTCATTAATTCTAAAACGATATTCAAATTCTTGATCATCAAGCTTTTGCCACCTTTGGTCGAAGTAGCCATTAATGTCATCAATACCTTCTGACGGTGTTTTTAGATGTTTGTCGTTCCACTGATAAGTGCAAGACAGAACCAGCACACCGCCATTTGAGACTCTCGACATCAGATAATCCACCACTTGCTTGGGGGATTCACATTGATCAAGCACATTTAGGCAGACCACCAATTCGCATTGAGGGATAGCTAACTCATCAGAAGCTGGGGTGTTAAAGGTTTCAACAACCAATGGTAAATACTTGTTAGATAAAGAGGTGGTATCAAGCTCCAAGTCAACACCTTCAGTCGCCAACGCCCTAAATCGACTTACCCCTGGCGTCAGCAGAATATCCGTGAAGGCATCAAGCAAGCGACGAGATGGCTCAACAAGATAAACTCGCTTTAACTCTTCACATGATGAAACCAGCTCATAATTAGCGCGCCCACACGCTGGCCCCACTTCCAATAAACTTTCTGGGGTTATATTGTGTTTAGATAGTTGTTTGACGACGGCCTGCGCTGCCTGAATGCTGTAATTCGATTGAATGAATTGCGTAGGTACATTTTGACTTTTTGGCCTCTTAGCCTCTGCGCCTAAACACTTGTCTATCCATGAAGCTTCGATATAGGAAGCCAGCCATTTTTCCGTAAGATAAAAATCGTCCATTATTTCACTTATTCTTCGACTTAATATGAGATGCACCTGACCGTACCATGCGATTCAAATACTCAGTTTTTTATAGTATTAGGCGAGTTCGAGGTCTCTTTGCGAAATGTATTGGTCATGTATGTCGATCACGGTTTGCACATCGTCATGTGGCCTGTGCTCTCCGTACGAGGTGAGATATTTCGCCGAGGTCGCATTAGCAGAGGCAGCATTGTATTTTCCAAGCCATTGTTGGAATTCATTAATACTGGATTGCTCTGATCGTGGAAAGCGACTCGCTGGTCTAGGCATACCAATTCGCCATGGCTTTGGTGTCAGCCGCGCTCTAAAACACTCTTGTTTCTTGCATAGACGCGTATACAAAGGGTCTACATGCAGGTCACTAAACAGAGTGTCGACAAACGTGTCTTTCGGTGCATAGGTTTTGTTTGTCAGAATGAATCGCAGGCCTGAATGCGTTTCGTAGACTCTAAAAGAAAGATCTGGGTGGCTTCTCTGGTAGGCTTCTATCGTCGCCAAATAGTAGTTTTTGTCCTTTTTTTCACGACCGAACATCTGCAAAAATCGATCAACAAAACTTGGAGCGAAGACATCAATATCACCGAAAACAACATTACTGGTATTTAGAACGGCAGCACCGTATCCGTTACGGCTGATGATCGCTAAAGGCTCCCCATTCTTACCTTGGCGCTCTTCTAAGATTTCTTCTTTAACCACTCCCGTCCAGTATTCGTAATCGTCCCCTTTTTCATGATGACCTTCGAAAAAATCACTCATTGAACGCAGTCGATCTTCTGCGTTAATCGCTGCTTGCTCTGGGCTCTCATTAGATGAACCCCAAACGGAAAGCTTCTTTTGCCAAAAGATGCCCGTCTCATTGATGACTTCTTTTTTTTCCCAATATCTAGCGAACTTCATCTTTGCTCCGTTGATAAATATCTACACCTACATGACGTCACTCTCTTCGTCTTTCTGCTGAAAAAAGCCAAGAGTGATTGGTCCTTTGCTAGACACTTATATGAAACTAAAGCTTTCTCTACAAGTAGTTATATTGATTTATAGGCTTGAATCTCAAATTATCTATCGGACTGAAAAGACAAATACGTATTTTTGAAAAGGCCTAGCTTCAAAGGAGTTATCCCACTGTATTACTGCAAAGTGAGTAGGTAGTAACCTCCGAGAGAATCTTCGGCTTTTGATTGACGGACAAATCCTTGGGACTGATAAAATTGCAGCGCAGACTCATTGCGTGACATGCATTTTAGACTAAGTGTGGGGTAGCGGGTTTTAGCCAGTTGCAATAGATGAAAGCCAACACCTTTTCGGATATGCTCTGGTGAGACATAGAGGTGGTGAATAAAATTTTCGGGTTCCCATATTGAAATAAAACCTGCGATATCTTCCCCGATTATCGCGACCCAGATTTGCTCGCCTTCGACATCATTGTCGAAATCTGACAATTGATAGCCATCGGTGGCTAACCAAGTGAAACTGGCTTGTCGTGATTTAAGATAAAGGTTTCGAAGTGCAGGAAGAAACGCGTCCTGATAGGGCTCAATTAAGATAGGGTCTAACAAACATTCTCTCCAATCCCCAGAGGCTATGTACAAATAGTAGACACAGTTCTCCAACCGCGCCTACTCGATTAACGTGGTTACATTACACATTCTTGAGCTGTTTTCGCTTGCTCAATGCCTTTTTCAATCAAGGATACCGCGCCTTCACTATTCACTGACGATATCAACTTATCCATCAACTCAGACGCAGTAGACTCCGATGATGCTTCGACTAAACAGCTGTATGCATTCGCGATATGCTCTTTGGCATCAACCAATGCTTGTGGGTTGCTGAAGTCAACTGTCATTGCTTCTTCGACAGACACCGCCATTGCCTTTGCTGATTCTGTTGCGTCACCAAATTGCTCTAGATTGAGCTGTTCTAAATCGAAAGACTCGACTTGCTGCTGAATATCGTCCACCGCTTTATTCGCAGCTTTTTGCGCCTGATCGATCGCTTTAGTTGCGTCATCACATCCAGCTAGGGCACCAAGCATCATCATTACGGTCAGCGTTTTTTTCATGTTTTACCTTTAAGAATATTCAGTTACAGGGCAATTTTAAAACAGTGATATTCGACTGCAAATAACAATAAAGTAACGGATTGTTGATGAACCTAATCTGAATTAAAAACGGGTGAGCGCCACTTCGGCGAAATTTTCTCTACAGATGCTCGGTCATATCCACGCATTGTTATTTTGGAGTCCTATCATGCATGTAGAAAATAAAGAATTAAAACAAAGTAATATTGGTTACAATCTTGGCGTTATTGGCGTCGCATTAGTGTTGGCTTGGATTGGTATTTACAAGTTTACCCCGACAGAAGCTAAGTTGATTGAACCTTTGGTGGTCAACCATCCAGCGATGAGTTGGCTTTATGACATCATCTCTGTACAAGCGGTTTCGAATCTTATCGGTGCCACCGAGATCATCGTGGCTATTGGCCTGATTGCTGGCTTTAAAAATGCGAAAATCGCGTATGTGTCCGGAATTGCAGCCGCTGTAATTTTTGTGGCAACACTCAGCTTTCTTCTAACGACGCCAAATACTTGGAAAGTGTCTGATGGCATCCTCGTGACCAATTTCTTTTTAGTGAAAGATATCCTGTTCTTGGCGATTTCAATTAGCGTCATTGAACGCAACAAGCCTTTAGTTCAAGCTTAAACGAGCAAGGGCCCGCTTTCTCAGCGGGCCCTTGTTGTAAGAAGATTCGAGTTAAAGTGTCACCATTAAGCTTTCTTAACAAATTGTGCCGTCACCATCATTTCACCTGCACCATCAACTTTGCAGTCCAACTGATGGTCTTTACCATCGACAATTCGTCGGATCACAGCTTTAGTGCCTATTTTTAGGATCAGGGAGCTGCCTTTAACTTTAAGATCTTTTGCCAAAGTCACTTTATCCCCTTCTGCGAGCAACGTGCCGTTGGCGTCTTTAACATTGGGAGTTTCGGCTTCAAGTGCCTCATCAGGGTTCCATTCATACGCACACTCTGGGCATACCAAGTGGCTCTGATCTTGATAAACATATTCGGACTGACAATTTGGGCACGGTGGGAAAGACATATATTCACTACTTGTTGAGATTGTTTGCCATATGATACTGCGCTTAAAAGCCCTATGCGAGCCATTAGATATAAAAAGCTACACCGCCGCTTTGGGTATAGATTATGCGCCCAGTAACGGCAGATGTTTTATCTTGTGGTAGGTCATGCTCATGATGAGACAATGTCTGATAGCGTCTTTAGGTAGCGGTTTTGATAACTCAAGGACAATCGCCCTGTTGCCCTGACAATCCAACACATCACCATAGAGTTCTCGAAAAGTGTCCACCAGCATAGTCTGGCAATGAAAGAGCAAATAATACTGATCCGGAGTCGTCGACTTCCAGTCAATTCTGACTGGGCTTCCTGACTTAACACTGAAACTCGGCTCACCCCATTTTAAAGATTCACTCACAACGCCTAGGCTCAACTCTTCAGCCAGCTGAAAAATCATCGCTCTTAGATTGAGAAGTTTGGTTCGTACGTCTTCAGGGTATTGGTTGAAATGCGCTTGCATTGACGGTTCCATCACACACCTTTTAAGAGTGTTGGCTACGAGCTTCAAGTGGAGTATTCATGAGTTCAGCCTATTTCTCGTATTCATCTTTTCGGCGTAACCACGACATATTGTTTCCACCTTCATCCCGGCCTTTAGGCACCATATCGAGCAGATCGTAAGTCGTCATGACTTTCTCCAACCCTCGCCCATACACAGAATAGGTGTGATAAATCTCGTCATCTCCGACACGTTTAAACACGCTGATGCCAGGTGCTTCTTTGCACGGAAAAGAAGTATTCTCTTTGTAGTTGTAGGTAGCCGATTGAGCCGCTAATTCACTGTCGTTGAAAGACACATTGAAGTCTCGATTAAACTCAGACTCTGCGGACGACACCCACTGAAAGTCCCACTCCATACGTTGCTTATACCTGAGGAGCTGTGAAACCGGAGCAATGGAAATCGCGGCGAAAGCGACGTCTTTTCAGCCAGATGAGTCAATGCCGGGTTGATGTGATCGGCCATAAAAGAGCAGGATTTACATCCGGCCTCCCAATCTTCCTGAAACATGAAGTGCTGCACAATTAACTGGGATTTATCTCCGAACAACTCAGAGAAGTGAATAAGCCCCTGTTCGCTCTTGAAGGTGTAGTCCTTCTCGACCAATACCCAAGGCAAAGCCAGCCTTTCTTTAGTTAACTCATCGCGAAGCCTAGAGTACTCTTTTTCTTTCTTTAAAAGCGCAAGACGAGCCTCTACCCATTCACGCTTTGAAACCACTTTGCTATTCATGATATATACCCTCGGGTGACTAATTTATGTATAGCACTTTCCTCAGAGTAAACCTGTGTGTCGTCTAACTCTGAGAGAGACCGCCATCGACCACTAAAGTATGACCAACGACATAGCTTGCTTGATCTGAGCACAACCACTCAATCGCGCTCACAATTTCCGCGGGCTCAGCGAAACGGCCAATAGGCACCACAGACTCGACTTCAGAACGAATATCAGGACTATCAGACGCTTGGCGCTCTTCCCACCTTGGTGTCCAAGTAACGCCTGGCGCGACGGAATTAATTCTGACGCCCTCTTTAATCGCCTCCAGCGCCACCGAGCGAGTCAAACCTTCCAAGCCATGCTTTGTCGCGCTGTACATTGACACGTTGGGCGTCGGGCGAACGCCATTGACGGAGCTGACATTAACAATCGACGCGCCTTTAGACATCAGTAGTAACTCGTGCTTCAGACACAGAGTATGAGACCATAAATCATTGACGAGGGTTTTGTAGAGCTCATCAGAGTCCACTCTGGAGAATTGGCCTTTAGATTCTATCTTCGGAGAAGCATTATTGATCGCGATATCAAGCTTTCCATACTTTGAAGTCAGGTATTCAAACAATGCCTCAACCTGCTGACGATCCGATACGTCCACAACTTGAAAATCCACATCAGACAGCTCTGGATTCGTTTTCGTAACTTCCTCCCAAGTTTCGATAGTTCGAGCACACGTGACCACCTGCTCTCCTTTTGAAGCGTACAATTTAACCGCTTCCAAACCAATACCCTTGCTACCACCTGTGACCAGGACTGTTTTCATTGTTGATTCCTTTCATATCACCTCGACCATTTCGCCTGATGCTAAAGCATGTTCCACTCACTTATGCCGTGCATGGCTGTCATTATTGACCTTTTCACTTTAATACAAATTAAACGGAGGGCTTAAATTTTTT
Organism: Vibrio sp. RE88; assembly: GCF_013113835.1. Classification (GTDB taxonomy): domain Bacteria; phylum Pseudomonadota; class Gammaproteobacteria; order Enterobacterales; family Vibrionaceae; genus Vibrio. The sequence goes on from NZ_VTYQ01000003.1 coordinate 140,096, forward strand.
CGTCATGCCTTGGCTAGCTGGAGCAACCAAACGATAGCCAAGTTTTTCATAAAAAATGGGCTCATCCGCAATCATTGATACATAAGAGCCAGCCAAGGCAACGGAAGACAGATAGCTGTCGATGTATTCCATAACCTTTCTCCCTAGCCCTTTGCCTTGGTAATCCGGGTCGACGGCAATATCAACAACTTCAAAATTGCACCCGCCATCACCCACGACGCGCCCCATCGCAATTAGCTTATCTCCATCCATAACGGAAACACCATAAAGTGAGTTTGGTAATCCTATTTTGGCGGCTTCAAGAGACTTAGGCGATAACCCCGCAGTGACACGCAAAGCACAATAAGCTTCAGGGCTAGGCACACTTTGTACAACGACATATTCCATTCAATTCTGCTCCTATCATCATCTATTTGACGGAGCATACACCAAATAACTGTATAAAAAAACAGTACCCATGCCAATCTATTCTACTGGCTTAATTGATCACCATATTGGCAGCCATGACCAGTAAGAGAGCAGCAAAGATCTTCTTAATCGTTGGGACAGGTAAAGAGTGTGTCGCCTTAGCACCTAGAGGCGCTGTAAACCAAGACGTACTTACAATGCCGAATAAAGCAGGTAAATAAACAAATCCGGCAAAGCCATCGGATAACGCATAGTGACCGCTACCTGAACTGATATAGCCAATGGAGCCAAACAGTGCGATCACAATGCCACAAGCAGACGCACATCCAATCGCTTTTTTCATATCAACGGAGAAAAACGTTAATAAAGGAACTAAAAGTGCGCCGCCACCAATGCCTATCATTGCCGACAAACCACCTGTAATCGTTGTAAGCACAGTGAGGAAAGGTCTGCTTGGCATTGGTTGATCGTTCGCTGAATCACTTTTACTGCTGAAGATCATTTTCAGTGCAATAAGAATAACGCTGACTGCAAACACAGCCCGAACCACTTGCTCGGGCAGCAACGCCGCCATAAAACCGCTAATCAATGCCCCTAGCGCAACACCTGTCATTATCCATGGTGCGAGATTCCACGGAACATTACCGTTTTTATGATGAGCGATGGCTGAAGAAGTTGAAGTAAACAAAATGGACGCCAATGAGGTAGCAATCGCTGCAATCACTATCTGCTCACTCGGTAACACACCAAAGTGGAGTAAAATAATGCTGAGTATCGGAACAATGACTAGGCCACCACCAATACCCAACAACCCAGCTAAGAAGCCAACACCACTGCCTAATAGTGCGCAATATATGATCAACAACACCAAATCACTCACTCATTTCTCCTTTTCATTTTGTTGGAAATATTGTGTTATAAAAATGCTTCATGTTCCCATGAAGCACACTAATATATCTCTTTCATAAATAATGAAACATGAAATCTCTTCATGTTGATAGTGAAGTAAATCCATTGTTATTTATGTGTCGATCAACGTTATAAATAAATCTCTGCTCTTAACTACAGCTCATTTTATTCAGATCTCTGAGGTTAAATGGAAAAAGCAGTGGTGGCTCAGATCTGGGATTATCAAAAACAAAAAAGAAGCCCGGAAGAGCAAGGAATGAATCAGCTTTCATCTTAGGAAATAGGATAACAGATCACCATGAATACAGACTTCACATTTACTATCAAGAGCCTTAGCCTCGATGAGAACTATCGCCCTGCTGACAGCACACGTATTACGACCAATTTTGCCAACCTAGCGAGAGGCGAAAGTCGACAACAAAACCTACGCAATGCACTACAGATGATTGATAACAACTTCAATGCATTAGCACATTGGGACAACCCGAACGGTGATCGTTATTCTGTTGAATTGGAAATCGTATCCGTCGATATGGATATTGAGGCAGGCGGTGAGAGCTTCCCTTCGATTGAAGTACTCAAAACTTACATTGTCGACCATAAAACCAATGAGCGCATTGAAGGGATCGTAGGGAATAATTTTTCGTCTTATGTACGAGATTATGATTTCAGTGTTCTTCTACTTGACCATAATAAAGGCAAACCTCAATTCAGTATTCCAGAAAATTTTGGTGAGCTGCACGGCAAACTATTTAAGCATTTCGTCAGCTCAGAAACATATAAGCAGAACTTTAAAAAGCCACCAGTTATTTGTTTGAGTGTTTCGGATAACAAAACGTATCACCGAACTGAAAATCAACACCCGGTATTAGGTTTTGAATACGAGCCGAATGAGTCTTCTCTCACGGAACAATATTTCCAGAAAATGGGGCTACAAGTTCGTTACTTTATGCCGCCAAACAGTGTTGCACCTTTCGCATTTTATTTCTTTGGCGATTTACTCAACGATTACACCAACTTGGAGCTGATTAGTACGATCAGCACGATGGAAACGTTCCAAAAAATCTATCGCCCGGAAATCTATAACGCGAACGCTGCAGCAGGTACCTCTTATCAGCCAAGTTTGAAAAATAGTGATCATTCATTGACGCAAATTGTTTATGACCGTGAAGAGCGTAGCCGCTTAGCTATTGAGCAAGGGAAGTTTGCTGAAGAGCACTTCATCAAACCATACCAGACCGTTCTTGAACAGTGGTCAGCAAATTACGCTTAACAACTAACGAAAACAAAAAGCACTTACTATGAAAACACTATTACCAACTTCAACGGCGGGGAGCCTGCCAAAACCTTCTTGGCTGGCACAACCTGAAACACTTTGGTCACCTTGGAAACTACAAGGCGATGAACTGACGGATGGCAAACACGATGCTCTACGTCTGTCATTACAAGAACAACAGCATGCCGGTGTGGATATCGTCAGCGATGGTGAGCAAACACGTCAGCACTTTGTTACCACCTTCATTGAACACCTGAGCGGCGTTGATTTTGAAAACCGCCAAACGGTTAAGATCCGTGACAGATACGATGCAAGCGTGCCAACTGTTGTTGGCCCTGTCAGCCGCCAAAAACCTGTATTTGTTGAAGATGCGAAATTCTTACGCCAGCAAACAGATCAACCGATTAAATGGGCGCTACCTGGCCCAATGACGATGATTGACACGCTTTACGATGATCACTACAAAAGTCGCGAAAAGCTCGCATGGGAATTTGCAAAAATACTCAACCAAGAAGCCAAAGAACTCGAGGCCGCTGGGGTGGATATTATCCAATTTGATGAGCCTGCCTTTAACGTCTTTTTCGATGACGTCAACGACTGGGGCATCGCATGCCTAGAAAGAGCCATCGAAGGGCTAAAGTGTGAGACGGCGGTCCATATCTGTTACGGCTACGGTATTAAGGCCAATACAGACTGGAAGAAAACGCTGGGCTCTGAGTGGAGACAATATGAAGAGGTTTTCCCTAAGCTACAGCAATCCAACATCGACATTATCTCACTGGAATGTCATAACTCTCGGGTACCAATTGAGCTACTGGAACTCATCAGAGGCAAAAAGGTGATGGTGGGCGCTATAGACGTTGCAACCAATACCATTGAGACACCCGAGGAAGTCGCAGAGACGCTAAGAAAGGCATTACAGTACGTCGATGCCGACAAACTTTACCCTTGCACCAACTGTGGTATGGCTCCACTGCCACGTGATGTATCAAGCGGCAAGCTCAATGCCTTAGCAGCTGGCGCAGAGATAATCCGCAGAGAACTCGCTGGCGCGAGCTAGAGGCGGTAAGGGCCGTTCTCAAATCACAAAATAAGGTGGCAATTGATGCCACCTTACGTCGTTACTAAGCCGCTATTTTCGAGTGTTCGGTTCAACCCCAAGATCACTTATTGCCGAGAATCCTGAAAGTACGTTCCTAAAGTTGCTTTTCCATTGGAATACAATCCAAGCTAATACCTCTTGGAGAATGATAAGTTGAGAGACTATCTCCGACAAACCCACACGAGCGATAAAAAGGCGCGGCATTTAAAGTTGAATCCAACTTTAACGTATGTAAACCATGTTGCTTAGCTAGCTCTTCCAGAAAAGCCAGCATTTGTTTTGCGGCCCCTCGCCCAAAGAAATCTGGTTCGACAAAAATGGCATCAACCATACCTGTTTCGGTATTCAGTTTGCCGCTTCCGATGACTTGACCATCTATTTCTGAAACGTAAAAGGTATTGACGACATCTTGGGTAAATCCATAGGATACTTCTCCTTGAGTCCATAGAGAGAGCTGCTCTTCAGAATAAGAGCCAGAACATTTTTCAACAATAGCTCGCTTACGGAGTCCAAAGATCACCTGTGTATCAGACTCAATCGCTTTTCTAATGGTTACCATCCACTTCTCCCTGCTACCTTTCGTAAAATGCTGATTTAAGAGTGAAGCAGAGCAACATTGACCATACTAAAAGCGTCAAGAGCTCCTCCTACAACCCTCGTTAACTGTTCGAAACACCGACGATTGAAAAGTGATGACTTGCGATATTAAACCCTTCACGCAGATAAAACTTATGTGCAGGGAAACGTTGAACACCCGAATCTAGATGAATTTGCTCACAACCGTGTTCAATTGCGTACGACTTAAACCAATTGATTAGGAGTTTACCAACACCACGAGAGCGAAATTGAGAGTTTGTTACTAAGTCTTCAATGTAGATATGCTTACCCCATGCAAGCTTTTCTCCCACACTAAATCCCGCGACAGCAAGTACCCCTTCAGATGATTTCACATAAACAACCTGATAGCCATTCAGTTGCTGTTTATCAATTTGTGCCGATAAGGAATCTAAATGGTAATTGGGGCGAAGTTGCATCAGCACCTCAAGCACTGATGTGTAATCGGCGTTTTTCTCTAGAAACTGGACTTCCATGTTTTCTCCATCTAATCGGCTATACATGTTAATAGCTAAGCAATATTCGTTATCTACACCCAACCATTGCACTACACCACTTTCAGTAGCTGTTTTTGCGAGCGATTAAGCCGCTACCATACCAAGGCTACTTAAGGCGTTCTTGCCATTTACCATTGTTTTCATGCTTGCACTTTTCTTCGGTGTCAAAACGAACATGTCGTCGTATATCTTTGAGGTTGATATCGATTGATACCAGCTTCTTCTTGATAAGAGAGCACATGTCGTCGAGGTCGGCTTTGGCTAGGTTTGCATCAGTATCGTAAACACAAATCACCGACAGAGATCCGGGGAAAGCATCATAATTCACTAGGTGTGTTAACCACATGAATCCTTCGGATTCCTCTTGTGCCACATCACATGCCTCGGTTAGGGCGATTCTGATAGCGTTATCTCGTTTCTTATCTGTCTTTCTCATTGTTACTTACCTTAAAAATGCTTACCGCTTTATTACGTCATGCTCAAAGCTGTTCCCATACCTAAACCGCAGCCTCAGAATGACATCAAAACAACCAACAACATGAGCTACTAATAAAGGCTTTGTTATGTAGCAATATTGTTCTTGGTATAGATATGGTCAGCATATAATCTGTCACCAATTTTATACGCATCTGGAACAATTTCTTTAAGCGAAAAGCCACTTCTCAAAAGCACTTTTTCAGAGCCTATATTCCCTTCAGTCACTATTGCGCTAAATGATTGAATACCCAGCTCTTCAACAGCCCAGATTATTAACGCGTTTAGTGATTCAGTTCCAAACCCTAGGCCATGATATTGCGGCAAAAATAGGTACCCTACTTCGGCCACCCCATCGACTAAACGAAAGCCAGTGACTCCTACTTTTTCACCGGTCTCACGCAGGGTGATTGTTAAGCACAACCATTGCTCCGAATTCCTATTCCAGGCCGGTAGCCTAGACTCAAAACTTTGCTTTATGTCTTCAGGTGAAGGCTCATCAAAACATAAGTTTATTACTCTAGGCTCCCGGTTCAGAGACTGAAATAACTCCCAGTCGGAATCCTTAATTTGAGCCATATCTAACCTATTAGTTTGTATTTTCATTGATCGTACCGCCCTTATTGCAATAATACTGCGCGAAGATGCCAGCAGTGTCTCCTCCAAACTTAACTTATTGGTTATAAAAGCGAAAGTAGGCTCGATATAAAAATGCTAAGTGGGATAATTCATCTTATGAAGCTCTGCTTTGCGTGCTACTTGCAGAAAGTATCAATGTACAGTGCTTCGACCTTGTCTCTCGCCCACTGAGTACGACGCAAAAACTTTAAAGACGATTTAATGGAAGGATTGTTGTAGAAACAATTGATTTGGATTTCTGCATCTAACCCTTCCCATCCGTAGTGTTCTTGTAAACGTACAAGGATTTTTTCAAGGGTCAAACCGTGCAAGGGGTTATTGGGCTGTTCCTGGCTCATTTGAGGAAATTCCTGAGTGCAAATATCTAGAGCAGAGTTTACCAGATTAAGGCTTACTGTTTTTCAGTTTCCTCCAATATGGGCCTCTGCCAGCTGAAATTCACTCTAAATGCTTATTCGCTGCACAATGCGCGTTGAATTCTCTCTTTGTTCATCGAGATGTATTCGATGTCATTTAGGTATGCCTGAAGGTGGCCTTCCTCGATGTTTTTAGCAAAGGTTTCATTGCCATTTTCCGCCTCTTTAACCATAAAAGAGACTAAAGCCTTTAAGCGATGGACCATAACATCAGCCAGTTGTGCCCTTTCCGACTCTGTCGCTCCATAGCTATCACAGAAGAGCTTAGCTCTAGATATTTGATCTTCAGCTGTACCCAACTTATCAGCCTTATCCGTTTTAAAGGGAGACCAACAATAAACCGAATAAGCCAAGTCCCATACTCTTGGTGCAGGATGTGCAGTGTCGAAGTCAAAAGCCCCGACCACTGATTTTCCACTAAGAGCAACATTGTACGGAGTAAAGTCACCGTGACAGATAACCTCAAATGGTTCTCTAGGCTCCAGCATCCACTGCTGATTATGGACATCAATCTGACTTAGCAATGAGACGGTCGAATCATGAATTTTACGCAGCAATTTACCCGCAGAAGTGAGTGCTTCTGCGGAGGCTATAGCCCCAATCATAGGGTAATTATATGTATCACCAGCGATAAAACTTAGGACTTCTTGATTATCTTTGATACCTATAAATTTGGGGCACTCAGGCATATTTGAGTGTTCAAAGTGCGTTAACAGTTGATGAACCGTTGCACTCCAAGGTTGAAGGGGTCGATAAACGACATCTCCATCTCGATAGATTGCGGACTCACGTCCGCCTGATAATTCTTCCATGATACTCCTGTTGTAACACCGAAAACCGTTAGCGTTGAGAGCGACTACTAAGCATTTTCTTATTTCTTCTAACAAGATAAATAAGCATCAAGCCCAATACCGTTAGCCAACTAAAACTACTGCCACTATAGTTGCTCTTATAACTCACATCCGCGACATTTTCTTCCTTCACGCGGACCTTGAAATTGTCCAGTTCTTTGTGAAGATTTTCAATCATGTCTGTTACTGCGTCAGTATAACCTTCGCTTGAATTTTCATAGAACGTATCCTCAACACCGACTGCGGTAGACAACGATTCGACGCTACTTAACCCCGGAGCCCTAAACAGCATTTGAGTACTTTCAATATCAAAAACGGCGGTATCAACAAAAGTTTGAGTGGTATTTTCATTTCCAGGAATCAAATACATGCCGGCGATTGTCCAGTACAGCAATGCCGCATTATTTTGTGTGCTTCGAGTGACTTGGTCATACGACACTAAAGCCATTACCTGCACATCATACAGCCTAGACAATTGCTTCAAATTATCAAAACCGCCGCCTTTTTGAAGGTATTTATCTGAAATAATCTCTATCCTGTTGACATAACTTAAATCTGAAAATTTGGTCTTAACTTTTGAAAGCAGCTCATATTTTTTCTTCTCTGAAAGTGCAACTTGGTTAAAATCGGAACTGGGGACGAAGGCAATACCGACATTAACTGGAAGAGATAAGTGAGGAATCGAAGGCTGATGTTCTCGATAATTATCGGAGTCAGGATAAAGAAAATCGACCAAACTACTAGAAGCCGTTGTCTCATTTTGAATTAAACCACTGCAGCCAGATAGACTGATTAGACTTACCAATAACAACGCTATTTTTTTCATATAAAATCCATTTATTTGTTGATACTAATGTAGAGCTAGCCCTACATTAAGGTGATATATTTTCTTAGCAAGCGATAGGACTCGGCTTTCCAAGAGTCTCGCTAATCTCTTCCAATAAAACTACTTCTTTCAGAATGCTTACTTGATTAACTGACACCACATAAAGGTATAAGTGTCTCTAGTATCCACTCTAAATGCTTTGATATGAGTGTTATTCGGTTTGGACGGCTAATTTCTTAACAACGATTTCGTATTTACTTGTTAGCTTATCTTTTTTCAATACATAGTTAATTGCTTGCATAGCTTGTCCGCTGAAGTAACCAGCCATCCATACTAATACCAATTGAGCATTGAATAGAAACTTAGGACTTTCGAAACCTGTCATACTTGGAAAGGAGTTCACAAGCATGACCGCTAACAAAACGATTATAATAGAGAACAATTGCTTCAATTCATACGCAACAAAATATACTACTGAGTTGTTATACCTACCAATTTTTTCTAGTTCATACTCTGCCAATTTGAGCTTAACAATCGCACGCCTGTGACTGACGTACTTTACACCTATTCGCAACTTATCCCATGCGCCAACAATGGCTAAAACGAAGCCAAAAATTGGCAATATCACTTCAAATACGACTTCCATATGGATAACTCTCTCCTAACACCTAACGCCGAATTACGGGGTAGGCTGCGCTGCTACAAATTTAAACCATTGTGACATAAGCACTAACGCCAAACCAAAAACCAAAACTGCCAAGTGTTGAGAGTCCTATTGAACGACTTGTTATGTTGCTGATAAAAGGTACAATCGCTAGCCTTATAACAAGGACTAGACCCAATGCTATTTAACAACGATATCGATGAGATGATTAGCTATTTAGAACGTTTCTGCAAAGAACCACATGTAAAAGCACTTGATAGCGTCTCAGTTGAACAGATTAACTTACTTCTGGATTTCTTAGCACTAGCCCACAAGTTGAACTGTGATCTCTACGCTACGAGAAACCTAAAAAGTTCACACTTTATTGGTATTGGTGTCTTCGCTTTAACACAAGATCGAGCACCACATGGAAACCTGTTTCTCAAAGTCGAACGAGACCAACTTCACATTACATTTGAACTCGATATTTGTAATAAAGACAACTTATTAACACCAACCCGAGTGATTGATGCACTAACCTATCTGTCTGAAAGTTCAGGACACTCTCTTCTACCTGAAGACTACAACTAGTGAATGCCACATAACGCCGCGTTAAGTGGCGAGCAACGCCTGTCTCACTACCTAATCCATTGTGACATAAACACTAATGCCAAACTGTGACACAAAACTGCCAAGCGTTGACTGTCCAACTGAACGCTTGGTTATGTGATAATTTCGACCAACTCCAACATGTTTTGTATTTGAACTGCTTCGAAGTGGTTTTGCTCTTTAATTTTAGGTGCGTAGTAAACAGCTTTCATTTTTGCATTGATTGCAGCTTCCAAGCCCAACAAGCTATCCTCCACCACGCAGCAGTCTTCAGGGTTGAAACCCATTTCATTTGCTGCATGCAAAAATAGGTGTGGCTCAGGCTTCCAAGAACCAACCTCGTAAGAGCTAAAAATATTGTTATCAAAGTAACCACCTAAACCAGTAACGCTTAGAGCCCTGTTGATTTTTTCTCTAGGTGCGGACGACGCAATACAAAACGGTATAGAAAGTGATTCTAAGACTTCTTTAACACCAGCATTGGGCTTTAAATGTTCATCGAAGAGTGCGCTCACTTTGTAGCGATATTCAGACTCAAACGATGCCGGTAAAGAAATAGAAAACTCAGATTCCAAACTAGCAAATATAGATGCCAATTTGTATCCTCGAAATTTATCGAGTAACGCCTTAGCTTTGCATTCCACACCAATTTCAGCTAGCTGACGCTCTAGTGCTAAATTGCACAGGAATTCACTATCAACTAAAGTTCCATCAAAATCGAAAATGACTAGCTTCATGACTCTCCTTATCACATAACGCCGCGTTAATGGGCAGACAACGCTACCACGAAACCTAACCATATCACCATAAACATAAAACCCAATGATGGAATCAAAACTGCCAAGTATTGGTTGTCCAACTGAACACTTGGTTATGTGCGCACTAACGACATGGGCACAAAACGAACTCCATTAAACTCCGCTTCATCACCTGTTTTAAGAAAGCCATTGCCATGGTAAAAATCCACAGCGTTAACTGATGAACGCAAGCTTATTTCATTGGCATCGCTTGATGCCAACAAATGTTCAAGCAATTTACGGCCTAACCCCGTGCCTTGAGCCTGTTTTGACACAAAGAGATGGGTTAGATAGTTACCATCACGTAATGCAGCAAAGCCTAGCAAATTGTCATTTGAGACTGCCTTAATCGCCAAAAAGTTTTTTCCGCTAAACACAGTATGCAAATCTGGGACAATTCGTTCATGAAACTGTTGCTTACCTTCCTCATTAAACAGAGGAAGAATATCTATAGCTGAAACTTCAGAGACAAGATTCAGCACAGCATCGATGTCATCCGTTGATATGTTTTGAATTAACATGTTACCTCCAAGCACCATAACGCCGCATTAAAGGGGAGCAACGCAGCCCCAAAACAAAACCTTACCACCATAAACACAAAACCCAACGATGACACCATAAACACCAAGCGTTGGGAATCACTCTTAAATGCGTTGTTAGGATATAACTAATCAAGCGTACCTAAATTATTTTTATGGACTATTTTCCAATCACTTTTTGGAGAAAATCCTTGCATATTTCTAATCTCATTCTTTGTGAATTTAATCAGCTCTTCTACAGATAATTCTAAATTTACAGCAAACTTACAAGGTTGATTAACGTGCCATGGTGTATCTGTGAAAATTTCAAATCTGTTATTTTCAGGATCACGAAAATATATGGACCAAGTAGTGCCGTGAGATACGGTTTGCACACTGATTCCAGAAATTGAGTTTAATGATGAATTGAAACGCTTCAACTCATCGATATCTTTCACTCTAAAAGATATATGATCTATTGGGCTTTCAAGATTCCTGCGCGATTGCATTGGACTTAAAACAATTTGATGGTGCTCTTCCAGGCTACGGCTTAAAAAAACCATACCATTTTGCCCTTCCCCTCTATCAGTGACAACAAAGCCTAATTTACTCGTATAAAAATTTTCCATCCTAGCTAAGTCTTGAACGTATAATTCAATATGACTCAACTGCATGTTTGGAAAAATAAATTCATCCTTAGTTTCCATTTTCATCCTTACCCTAACGTCGCGTTAATAGGCAGGCAACGCTGCCGTAAACATAAATTATCGTGACATAAACACTGATACTAAACTGTGAGCAAAAGCTGCCAAGCGCTGGCTGTCCAATTGAAGGCTTGGTTATGTGCCGTTATGACTTCCCCAAATACGGCGCTAAGAAGCCATTCACCTGCTCACTACAGAGACCAACATCGACTTTTACACCTGCCTGTTCAAGAATAGCTATGCCCTTACCACTATTACGTTTGTCTGGGTCGAGTATGGAAACCACAACATGTTTGATGCCCGATTTAACTAGAGTAGTTGCGCACGCGGGAGTACGACCGACAAATGAACAGGGTTCTAGTGTCACATAGGCTACTACCCCTTCCATTGGACCATCGTAAGCATTGAGCGCTTGCACTTCGGCATGGTTCCCACCAATAGCTTGGGTATAGCCCTCAGATACCACCCTATCATCTTTAACAAGAACACACCCTACAGGTGGGTTGGGAATACAATTAGGCAAAGCACTTTCAGAGATTTCTAAAGCCCTTAGCATATATTTTTCTGGCATTGATTCGCACTCCTTGCTCTGTTACATAACGCCGTGTTAAAGGATGAACAACGCGGCCACCCAACCTAACGCATTGTGCTATAAACACTTAAGTTGAAATAGAACCCAAAATGCCGAGCGTTGAGAATCACTCTTGAACAGCTTGTTATGGTTTTATACACCTTTTAGCCGCCCCCATAGTTTACCCCAGCGCTCTAACTTTTCACTCGGACTTAGTAATCGCGGCTGAATTTGAATTGGCTTACCTAGTTGATGGACATCTTGGAGTAAACTCGCATTAACAGCGCCTCGTCTATGACCATCTATATCACACCCGACTGCTAAGAAATCACCACAACAATCGCAATGGAAAAATGTTGCTAATTTATCTCCATTTTGAATACTCGAGGCTTCACCACCAATTAATTCAATTACCATCCCAGGTTCACTGAGAATTTTTGATGGGTTGCTTTGGCAATAACTACAATCACATATTCTTGGATTGAGCGCTTCCAATGGTTTGTGTACTTGTATTTCAACCTGCCACCGACTGCAGTGGCAAGAACCTTTGTATTTTATAACCATATAAACCTGCTCATCGCTAATTAAAAAACACAACGCCGCATTAAGGTATGAGCAACACTACCACGAAACCTAACCATACCACCTTAAATACAAAACCCAACGATGGAATAAAATGCCAAGCGTTGGGGATCATTCTCAAATACTTTGTTATAAGCGTATTTCCTTTTACCACGTTCTATCTAAATCTTGTGCGTATAAAGAAATAGCTCGCTGATACTCTTTAATTGCATCACTGTTCGTGGTTGATACTAAAAGTTCGAGTAATAATGATGTTGCTTCTTTATGACGTCCCAAGTTGTAGAGACACATGGCATAGAAAGGCTGAACTTCAATAGAACTAGGGTACTCTCTTAGAGTTTGCTCAAAGTAGCTTAACGCCTCCGAATACATGCCAAGGCTTCGATAGGTGCTCGCTAGCCCAAACAAAGCATCGAACCTTTCTACTGACGACAATAGACCTAAAAGAGATGACCGGTAATGGGTAATCGCTTCTTGCTCATTACCTTCATTGTCGTATGACCAAGCAATTTGCAAGTGAGCCTTAGCAGAATAAGTTTCATCGTTTAGCAGCGTTTTTAGCAAAGCTCTCGACTCTTGATACTTATCCTCTTTCCGCAATTTAATTGCTTGTTCGATGATACTTTCCATAAACTCCCTCGAAACTTACAACGCCCTGTTAAGAGGTAAGCACGCAATGACTAAGCCTCTGCACGGCACTTCAACACCGAAATAAAACGCCTACCTAAAATGCCACGCGTGCTGAATCTCTCTTGAACTGTTTGTTAAAATGACGTATTCATCACTAACTCGCAATACATTGCCCCATAATGGCAAAAGAACACCCTATCGCAACAGCCCAAGAGACTGAGCGAAAAACACCTACATTTAGTAAATAGAGAATGTGGTAGATAACCCTGAAACCAACGTGTAGAAGTGCCAAAAGCTCAATATTTTTGCTGATGATTCCTGTTGTTAATGCTAACAATATCGCTATGGAAAAAATAATAAGCGACTCAAAAGCATTTTCATGTGCTGCAAGAGCCCGAGCGCCGAAACCATGTAATCTAGCCTGTTGTTCTCGGGGGTAGTTGTTATCGTAACCACCCTCTTTATGCATCGCGAGTGCTAAAGGTATTTTCGCGATATACGGAAGTAAAGCCGCTGCAATAAACTATAAATTAACGTATTCAATATATTGCCTCTGCTTGTTATCAAATAATCATTTAATGCCGCATTAAGGTGTGAGCAACGCTTGGCTATACTTGAGCGAAGCGAAACCGCCAAGAGTTGACTATCCAGTTGAACGCTTGATTATAACTACACTCTCCTTAATGGTTGACATGCTAGTAGAAAGAAACAGAACGCAAACGTGCTCACTGCCGCTGCCAAATAATTGAGTTCACAGTAGTTTACCAGCAAAGACATAACTGTAGGGGCGATAAAAATTGCTGCATATATGAACAACCTCACCAGTTTTAGTTCTTGCGAACACTTCTTACATGTTATGTACTTATCAAGGTTTATAGTTAACTTGGCACTAATAGGAATGAGTGCACTACAATTTGGACATTTAAACATATGTACTATCATCTAGTTTTCAATGTCGTACTAAACTAGCTACAAAAGTCGAACTGTGCAAAGAACTTGGAAGGTAATTCGAGGGGACTCAAACCAGACGGTAGTTATAACGCCCAATTAAGGGGTGAACAACGCTACCACCCACGCCTAAAGCATTGTGCCATAAACACTAAATTTGAAGTAGAAGCAAAAGTGCCAAGCGTTGTGAATCCCTCTTAAATTGCTTGTTAGGGGGCTAATCGTTGCTTGAGCATCTGGTTTGTTTCATAAGGTTTTGATTCAGTTTCCAAGCGCCCCATTATTCCATCAAGCTCTAACTCTGTTAGAACATAATCAAATCCTTTGTTTATCAGCCACTTTTTGACTAAACCAATATTTTTTACATCTGAGTTTACAAATTCAATATTAAATTTTGGTTTAAAGTAATTTATAAGTGTAGATTCAAAAATTTCTGTGATTGCCCCTTTGGGGAGATTACTCGAGCCACGAATATGAGCATTAACACCTATAAAATTACGACTGACAATTTCAGCTTCATCAATCACAAAGAAATACGCAAAATAATCATAATTTTCATTATTCTCTGAACTTAGAGTTGGCCCCCATTTTTCATGGTTCTTTAGCCTCTCAAATGTACTTACATTTGACTTCCCAATATAACAGATTTCCAGATTACTCAGCAGATCCATGTCGAACTGGTTGATAATCTGATATAGATGCAGGTCGGCATAAACTTCACGACCATGCAACCCACTTCTGATTGGGCACTTAATTTTCAAAACTTTATCGTTCGATTCAGACAATATGAGTTCAGAAAGGCTTATAAATTTGTCTTGATTTGATATAGATATGCCACTTGGTGATACATACCCCGATAAGCCACACCTAATAAAATTCTCTAAAGTCTCAAACTCACATCGAAGCATCTCAGATAGTTCACTTTCGCCATTGAACCAAAACTTAGCTAAATTAAATATTACTTCATGTGTCTTTCCATTTGCTTCAATTGTTCCTCGGAAGCAATAATTATTTGTCGGATAAAATGACTCCGGGATGAACTTAGCCTTAGACACTCTCACAATAGAGTAGATACGTGATTCGTCGACTATCTTAAATTCTTTTAATAACCTAACCGTATCTGCATCGAAAAGACGATGATGAGGCTGAAACATATATTGCTTAATATAAGAACTAAAATACCTAGTTTTCACTAATACCTCCTTGCCCCCTAACGCCGCGTTAATGGGCAGACAACGCTGCCACATACTTAACCCATTGTGACATAAACACTAATAACAAACTGTGAGCCAAAACTGCCAAGCGTTGGTTGTCCAATTAAACGCTTGGTTATGGAAACCTAAGACAACCAACACACTCATCGCAAAGCATGGGCTCATTGTGACCACTAAACACAACAAACCAGTATGCAGCAACCCAATGAAGCCCAAAGAAGAAACCTAACAACAACGATACAGCCAACTAAAACAAAGAAGGGCCGCCCCACTAAAGCCTAGGTTTAGCTAATTGCCGCAATACAAAATTTACTTGGGAGCCAAATGCAAACGGCAGATTAGCCTTAACGAAATACCCAAAGCGGCGTTTCACCAGAGATTTAAATTTGGAATCAACTGGGCATGTGGAAAGTACTATGAAACTCGCAACAGACGCAGAATCAACAAACCAAATAAGAACCAAATCTTGCTGCGCCATAACGCCCTGTTAAGGGGTGAGCAACGCAATACCAAAGCCGCCGCATACCACCTTAAACACTAAAACCAACGCATAGTGAAAATGCCACGCGTTGCGAATCCATCTTAAACAGTTTGTTATGCAGCTAGTCACCCCATCCAACCCGACCATCACAAGCAACACACCCGCTCGCAAAACTAAACTCTAAGTCCCCATTGTTTAAAGCACTACACCAGCCGCATTGAGCAACACCATCAGTAACAATTAAGCAGCTAGTACATAAAAACTCGTCAGCTTCTGTTCTTACAACCGTTTCATACCCTTCGCAAAAACTACAATGACCAAGATCCCAAGAGTTATCGCCTTCCATTGCCGCAATATGTGCAGCTCCATCATCTATCAATAGCTCAACGACGTCACTGGGTTCATATTTTTTATTGCAGGTTGGGCAAGTACCAAAACCTTCATTAACGAATATTAATTCGCCTTCACAATCAGAACAGCTTACCGCCAAATGCTTTTCGTCATGTCGGCAAACTAAACAAGAGCTCTCTTCGACTAACCCGCCCGATTTTGTCTCGTGCATAGATTCAAAACCACAAGAGGAACAAGTTGTTATTTTGTCCCCTTTCTTCTTGAGTATTTCTATATTTTTCTTCTTTTGATCATAAACAACCTGCAAATAGCTGTTTAATGACCTTAGCTTCCAGTCGATTGAAGCAAGCTCAGCTTCCCAACCCGCAAATACTTGATTCCATCGAGTACCAATTAACTTGTGTAAAAACTGCCAAGCAGACAGTTGTTGCTTGACGATATCTTGCACATTCTTTTTATTGTCAGCATCACTATGCGCTTCGTGGAAAAAGTGGACTACTTTATTCCTGTGGCTAGTTACATCTTTAAATGACTGTAGCTCTTGTTTTGTAAGCCCACTACATACAACCTTGTCAAGTCGCTCTGTTGCCGTTGATAATGAAACTGATTGAAAGTTTCCAGAGGTAAATTTATTCCAATCAGGTTTCTGATTATCGGAGATAACCAGAGTCCAATGCTCGTGCATTAGCCTAGCTTTAAGGAATAACTCCAACGCAGCGTGAAAGTGAATAATCGAGTACTTAGGACGCAGCTCTATGTCTTCAACTGACCTTTCTAGAAAGTCGAAAGCATTTTCAACCAATCGATCAAACATTTTTTGTTTAGACATCGAGTCTCCTTACTATCCAGTGCTGCATAACGCCCAATTAAGGGGTGAACAACGCTACCACCCAACCTAAAACATTGTGCCATAAACACTAAATTTGAATTAGAAGCAAAAGTGCCGAGCGTTGTGAATCCCTCTTAAATTGCTTGTTAGGCTCGCTATACCAACGTGTTGCCCAACTGCATGGCGCCACCCTTGGCTATATAATTAAAGTTACTTTTTGATGCAAGAACACGTTGATAGCTGTTTGCGATAATTTTGCTATTCAGGATAGCCACTAAGTGCTTGTTTGCTTCTCTCACACCATCCTGTCTATTAAATTCACCAACCAAAGCTAAGCTCTTTGATACAGGAAAATAAACCATAGTATCCGGCAAGCCAAACCCTGGTGAAATAAAAGTAGCTGACGCTGGGTCATGCCATGTGAGGCTAACAGGGTTATCAGTCGTAATAAACTCTCCAGCCCCCTCACCTGTTTTTAACAACACCCAATTTCTCTGATGAAGCAACTCGGTTATTCTTTGCATCCCGAGCAACTCCATATATATCTGGTGCTCCTTAGATACCGACACTTCAAAGGCACCTCGTTCAAACATCTCTTTCATTTCTTCAAAGGTTGTACCATCTGCAATATCTTCTCCTGTGTCTTGCTTGATTTGAGCAACCTGAGCTTCCCATCTTTCCTTGGACTCAAAAGTCATTGCCATTATATGGTTTGCGATCTGGATTTGAGGTTTAGCCAAATGCTCTCGCATCTCTGGAGACTTGATTGCTAACATACCAATCAGTTCCAAAATCACATCTTTCGTCTCACCAGAGAAATCCGACGTTTCTTCAAGCTTCTTTAGTGCCGTAGCGGCTTTACCCTCGAAATCAGATTGTGTTTTCTCAACAATTTCAGGATCTACACCTTCAATTTCCACACGATTAAAGTCGCGCATACCACCAACGTTCCTTGGAGTTGTCTCAAATTTCTTTTTGTTTTTTAAGTCTAAAACTGTGAGTTTTGATTTTTTAGCACTGCCTTGTGTGAACCCCTTTAGGTAACACTGAGATAGATAATGATGATGCCTTGATGTACTCAACTTCATACTCCTAAGTACAAATATTGGAAAGAGCCTAACGCCCTGTTAAGGGGTGAGCGACGCAATACCGAAGTCGCCGCATACCACCTTATTCACTAAAACCAACGCATAGTGAAAATGCCACGCGTTGCGAATCCCTCTTGAACAGTTTGTTATGTTGAAACTCACCACGTGTTTTACATTAAACCTTTACTGCATTTTCAACTGCATCAAGATTTCCATGTATCAAAGACAGCCTCAATATTATGACCATCTGGATCATGAACGAAGCAGGCATAATAGTTCTCGGTATAGTGAGGTCGTGGTCCTGGAGCTCCGTTGTCTCGCGCTCCTGCTAAAATAGCCGAGTCATAAAACTCTCGAACCTTTTGCTGGCTCGCCACACGAAAGGCAATATGAAAGCTCGTTAAAGCCCCCTCAGTCTTAGCACTACAGATCTCGAATAAGAAGCCTTTACCGAGGTCGAAAGCCCAAAACTTACCTTTTTCACCAAACACAATTTTGTACCCTAGTGGGCTAAAAGCTTCTTCATAAAACTTCCTGCTTCTTTCCAAATCACTAACGGAAATTGTAACGTGATCAATCATATATATACCTAAGATATTGTGTGGAAGAAGAGATTAGCTGAATACGTGTGGGCTTTGAAGCCCTATTCAACATAATACCCTGTTAAGGTGTGAGCAACGCAATACCGATGCTTCCGCATACCACCTTAAACACTAAAATAAACGCATAGTAAAAATGCCACGCATTGCGAATCACTCTTAAACAGTTGGTTATGTTTGTTCGAGTCACTGTTTATGAGCTTCTATTGCTCTGCGGATGAAGACTTCAAATGAGTCATTTGAAACATGATATGAATCTGAAAAATCATGATCTTCCCCATAGATTGCCCAATTTTTTGAAGGCACAAAATAGTAATAACTATCACCGAAAAGCCCAAATACTATGGCATCCGTACCTTTTAGCTCCGACGCCATTTCAGAAACCTCACTGCTCACATCTTCAGCAAAAGACGGTGAACTATGCATATCAATGCAACCATCAAAATACAAGCCAGCACCAAGTTCTTTTAAGAAATCTAGATAACTCTCCGGAATGCCTTGATACTGATTGCGAATTTTTTCTATGTTTTGATCAGACAAAGGCTCCCGGTAGTCTAATTCAAAATTACTCAAGTCTTTCAAGAAAGGGGATAAATCTGTATACCTAGCCATTAATACTCCAATTTCCGACTAAAAACATAACGCCCAGCTAAGTGGCTAGCAACGGATAGCACAATACTTAAAGCAGCCGCCGTAAACACTATACCTGGCTAGAACCAAAATTGCCGAGCGGTTGATAGTCCGTCTTGAGCAGATTGTTAGGTTTATTTACAAAGCACTTTAAATGAGTCTTTACGCTCATCGTAATGATGATAAGGGATTAGTAAAGGAAGCTTTGACAACTCTAAGCCTTCTGACTTATTCCCCCACTTGACAGCTCTTCCCGTAATATCGTAGTAAACTTGATTTTCATAGTTGATAAACCCAGTATTCCACTCGTTGCCAAGAAAGCTGATGTCTTTTGACTTATCGTACCACTCAGGGCCGATTAATGTGACAACACTATTATCTATTGGGCTTCCATCCCAAAATACAAAATACTCTGGAACCATTGAGCGCGAAGGACTAGATACAAACTTTATGGGGTACTTATACTGGGGCCACCAAGTTGGAAACAAGTTATCAGTAATGCTTCCTATCTGTTTCTCCGCTAGTTTTATTTCATCTTTAGTCCGCCTGTAAAAATTAATGTAGAGCTCACCTTGCTGCACACTAACCATTTGTCCAGGTTCTAGTTTGTAAACAGGTACAGTGACCTCTGAACAATGACTTGAATCTACCTGTCCACCAAGCGATTGGAAAGTAGCGACAATCAAAAGGCTGAATATTTGTCTCATAAAATCCCAATTAAACCTAACGCCGCATTAAGGTGTGAGCGGCGCTTGGCTATACTTGAGCGAAGCGAAAACGCCAAGCGTTGCGAATCACTCTTAAATACTTTGTTATACATTTTTTACCCACACGGATCCGACAACCCAGAACTCCATGCTTCAATAACACTTCCAGGGTTCTCTATTTTGTAGCAAGCCATAAGACTTGAAGGAGATTTGATGCCTAGCACTACCCCTTTACCCTCTACTTTCCCGAAGCTGTCTCGATAAACCAATAAAGCAGGTTGAATTATATTTTTCCAGTAAACATCGACCAGCTCGCTTTCACTCGTATATTTAAGGCTTTCGGATAACTTACTGGAACAAAACAACGTGTAAAATGTTACACCACCAGATGACATAACCGATGACTCTAGTGAGCAATTAAGAAGATTACTTTCACCTACTGAAGTCAAAAATGGTTCCAACTCACTTCCAGCGGCACTTAGCTCTAGCTGAATATAGGTAAAAGGTACTAGTGTCGTGACAACTAAGAGCAAGCCCATACGAAGCTTATTACCTGTGTAATTTTTAAACGCGTGATAATAAGTGAAAGGAAATAGGAACAGCCCTAAGAAACCCAACCATATCTTTTGCTTAAACATGTCGACAACGACTGTAAAATACAAAACTATCCCTATAAAAATCAGAAAAATAGACAAACTTAACATAATTGCGATTTACTTCCTTTTTAATGTATAACGCCGCATTAAGGTGTGAGCAACGCTTGGCTATATTTGAGCGAAGCGAAAACGCCAAGCGTTGCGAATCACTCTTAAATGCTTTGTTATATATTCATTCTTCTAGTTTACCGACCACCCATTGTGAACCCAAAGCAGAACGCCTTGCACAGGTACCTGGTTCCAGTGCCGTCAAATCATTAATGGTTGCATCCTCAGCCACTAGGTGCCCCACACCAATATGATGGGGGCGACCGCTTTCGACGCAACCGTCAATACCACACAGAAACTGCCAGTCTCCATCAAAATCTCTTACAGAAAAGAGCACTGGCCTAGTTTTCTCAAATACATGCGTGCACACAAACACGCCATAATCGTTTCTAAATTTCATAAAAGCCCTAGAATATGTAACGCCCAATTAAGGGGTGAACAACGCCACCACACAACCTAACGCATTGTACCGTAAACACTAAATTTGAAGTAGAAGCAAAAGTGCCAAGCGTTGTGAATCCCTCTTAAATTGCTTGTTAACTGGCTGACTCAAAGTGGATAAAAAACATGACAAGATCCACGTCATTCGCTTTTGACAACGTATAGTCTTTACCTACGATATTGGAAACAGCGGACTTCCAGAAACTTAGTGCCCCTGAATTTTCCAAAAGAATTCGGATTTGCCATTTACCCGGAAAAGCTTTAACGACTTGCTCCAAAACAAGCTTTCCTACGCCCTGACCTTTAAACTTACGTAGAACAAAAAATTGGGCAACGTCGTAAAATGTTAAGTCACTAGGGTAACGACGAATCAGAACAAAACCTGCAAGTTCGTTAATCACCTTTATGAAATATGGAGTATGATCATCTCGATTCCAATAAGGGTCGAACTTTGAGACATCGTACCCTCCGAACGTACCATCTTTAGCTGGATTCCATTTCATATACTCTGACATGTCGTATACGTAGTAGCAGAACAAATTCTCAAGTACATGCCGCTCTTCTCGTTCTATTTTTACTAGCTGAACTTCCATTTTTCTCCTTGCCCAGTTAACGCCTTGTTAAGGTGTGACAATACCGAGGCTCCCGCATACCAACTTAAACACTAAACCTAACGCATAGTAAAAATGCCACGCGTTGCGAATCACTCTTAAACAATTTGTTAGGTTTATGATTTTACGATGTAAGTGACAGTATTCTTTGAATATAAGCTGCTTTAGCCTCAGGATAATCTTGCCTACTGACGCCATTTGCAACTAAGCCCTGTTTGAGGACATTGTACTCAATTAGCAACTCTCGGTTTTGAATGTGAGCATCTCTAAGTTGAATATGTTTTCTTAACTTTGAGTCGCCGTGCTTATAAGCATGAACATGGATATAATCGAAGCGCTCGTTGTCGTTGTAATATGTGAAGAAACAACGACCTTCAACTCCCCGTTCTCCTTTGCAAGTAAAGCCTAGAGATTCGAGCGCTAGAATGTTTTGCTGCAAAGTTAAAGTGTCATTATATGCGATACCTATATCTATTATCGGTTTTGCAATTGAGCCTGGAATCGCTGTACTACCAATATGATAAATAGTCACACCACTCAAGCTAGGCGCAATCACGCTGACAATTAGCTCATAGGCTTCAGACCATTTATGGACGTAGTCGGTTAACTGGACTGTAAAACGCTCTAGCCCTATACCTAACTCTTCAAGTCGCTTTATCAACTCAGTTTTATCCACTTTAACTTCCCATGTTAACTCGTAAACCTAACGCCTTACTAACGGGCGATAACGCGATACCACCCAACTCGAATATTGTGCCATAAACACAGAGCCGAAATTGCGACTGAAATCGCCAAGCGTTAGGAGTCCCTGTTGAACAATTTGTTATATTGATGCTACCAAAACCAATTTATTGATTTAACTGGGATGCGAGCAACAGTAGCGAAAAATAGCAAAGCTGTACCTGAGATCATTCCTAAGTTTTATCAACCTCTTATTATTAATCTTTGCCGAAAAGCATTGGGACAAATAAGAACATACCAAAATGGAACACTACGAACGGTGGAGCCCCTCTAGAGCGCCAATGCTCATTCTCCATTTCATTCCATTCATCATAAAAACTCTTGCTGGATTTTATAAGCGGAAACAATGAAGCCAACACCGCACAAACCACCAGAGTGTTAAATAACTCACCCATTTCAATCTCTGAACTTGAAAAACAATATAACGCCCTGTTAAGGTGTGAGCAACGCAATACCGAAGCTCCCGCATATCACCTTAACCACTAAAACCAACGCATAGTAAAAATGCCACGCGTTGCGAATCACGCTTGAACAGTTTGTTATGTGAAAATTAATTTGGGCAGAGAAAAGAACCTACTAGCGGTTCCTCCACAACCTCACACTCTAGCGTTCCACTTACTGAAAGTTTCAGAGGATTCAAAGGTGTACAACATTCATTTTCAGGCGCTATTGAGTTTTCAACTTGGTACTTAAAAATGTTGTCGTTATCTTGCTGATAGGTAAACTCACACCCCGAAAACTCACCATTACTGTCGCCAAGAACCATACCATAACGTGTAACTATCTGAAATTTTTCTTCAAATTCGGTAAAAGCTTGAGAGACAATTTCAACATTCCCCTCGTAGCATTCGAATATGGTCTCTGCAAATTCATGTTCGTTCAAAGCAGCACTTATATTTATTGGTCGAAAATAAATATAAGGGCGGCAAAGGACACTATTGTTGTAGCGAAAGACGACGCCAAGCTCGTCTTCCTCTATGTACTCGTAATCATTTCTATTCAAAGTTAAATGCTGCGTAAAGTACGCTAACTTGAGCATTATATCTTTCACTATCCAATACCTTTCTTAGAACCGACAACGGCTTCTGGAGAGTTTTCACATAACGCCTTGCTAACGGGCGATAACGCTATACCACCCAATTTGAAACTTGCACCCTAAACACTGAGACTGATTTGTATGAAAGTGACCAAGCGTTAGGAGTCCCTGTTAAGCGACTTGTTATGCAAATATCAACGAATGCGAACTTTACCAATAGCATTAACTCGGCTGTATCTGTATTTGGGGTAATAAACCCAGAATGTGTTGTCATTCTTTGAGTCCTCAGCTATCAACAGCTCGACCTCACCATTGTTAACAACGATCCGCACTTTATTTTTAGTTAGTGGTTTCGTCCTATATAATGTCACATACTTTTTATTTTTTATTGCATCCAAGAGCTTTGATTCATCAAAGTCTACATCCGATTCAATAACAAAGCTGTAATCACTTATTTTTCAGTGAGTACTGTTCTGATTTGATGCCTCAGTAAAGTATCTGAGAGCATGACTAAGAATACCATCCCTACAAATACTACTATGCATTCTTTACCTTTACTCAAGCATCCAAACCAAAAAAGTAATAACAAGCAAAGGACAAAAATTATTTGAGTAACAGAAAGCCAAATGTCTAAGTAATTATCCATACTCCCTCATTTGCATAACGCCCTGTTAAGGTGTGAGCCACGCAACACCGAAGCTCCCGCATACCACCTTAAACACTAAACGCAACGCATAGTAAAAATGCCACGCGTTGCGAATCACTCTTAAACAGTTTGTTAGTTTTTACTATTTCCACTGAGCTCAGCAATGACGTCATCTGGTGTGACAACACGTGTTAGCAAATGAGTGATGCCTGGATCTTCAATAGGTTCGAGAGCATAAACTGGCTTGCCGAGACCTAAAGCGTAACCAATATCCATTGCTACACTTTTTCCAACATAACCACCAAAGTTTAGAATGTAAGTAATTTCGGCTTCTCGAATACGCTGCAAGCAACCATCAATACCATTAGCTTGAAGAGGCTCAGAGATAGTAGTTTCAATACCTGCATTGACCAAAGTTTCTCGTATAGCCAGCATCTTTTCTAGATTTTTGAAACTACCAGCAATATAGACAGATTTACTCATACAACTACCCTATTTTTGCGTAAATTTTGATGTAAACACTAACGCCCTGTTAAGGTGTGAGCAATGCAATACCGATGCTTCCGCATACCACCACCTTAATCACTAAAACCAACGCATAGTAAAAATGCCACGCGTTGCGAATCACTCTTAAACAGTTTGTTAGGGCTCAGTTACCCAGCGATACTAGTTCGTCTAGCTCACTCTGCAAGCGAGCAGTTCGTTCAAAAACTAAAGTTTCGAGTTCCGAGTAATATATCAATGGGTATATAGAGCCTCCTTTGTACATATCAGCTACTGATCTCGCATGGGCTTCGATATACTCGTTCCACTTTACCTGTGCAGACCCGTATGCTTCGGTGCGGTCACTATCTAGCTTACTCATTAATTGAGCGTAAACCTCGTTCATTTTAACTAATGAACGATTATAACTATCCGAAGCCATTTGGTTCATTTCAGTTTGAGTAATATGCTCAGTGCTACTCGTCTGCATATGAGAAACCGATTTAGTGTTTAAATCTAAAACATGACTCTGCACCGCACTACTTTTTTCTGTGAGCATAGAAGCAAACTGGTTTAAGCCTGAGATATCTAAACCTTGCTCACTCATTTTTTTATGTATATCTAGAACTTTTTGATGCTTATCCAAAATTTCTAATTCAGGTTTTGATTCGATTTTTCGCTTTATAAGATAACCAATGCCCGTCATGAGAGCTCCTAGTAAAACGAAGCCCAACTTTTCTATCATTTCATTCATTTACACCGAATCATCCTATGAGCCCTAACGCCCTGTTAAGGTGTGAGCAACGCAATGCCGAAGCTCCCGCATGCCACCTTAAACACAAAACGCAACGCATAGCAAAAATGCCAAGCGTTGCGAATCACTCTTAAACAGATTGTTATACGATTTTATAGCAATGAATTTTGGATGGGAATCGCCTCCATAAAGTGCTCATACCCATCACCACTACCAACAAGAAAAGGACTGTTAGGGTCATGCTTTTTGAAATTATTCAGAGCCCCGTTCTTCTGATAAGTCGCGTAGCAATAAGTACAGCCATGCAAACATGTATTATAAACACCTATATCGACGCTCTTAACACAGCCACATTCTAACCTTTGACCTTGATCTTTGGTGTTTGTAACTTTGATATTAAACAAAGATTCAATCAGTCTATCGTCGATACACTTACCATGTTCGATACCTGTGCTTTCCAAGTTTACTTCTTCAGCACATGTAGATATTGACATACCATACTTGGTAGCGATTTTTTTTAACTCTTTACAAAGTTCATTGAGCAAGCCTTCATTCTCTAAGATGTCACAATACTCGAGCCCGTCGACTTTATTTAGGTTTACCTCAGTTTTTTTATATAAATCAGCAAAACTAATTACCACGTGGTTAGTATAGTCTGAAAGTAAACCAGCTATTTTTTCAAACAACCTTATGTGTTCAGATACTGGAGTTATATTTGAAAGAATTATAGGATCATAGCGCCATATAACTTTATCTCGACCAATATTTCTTGATAGTTCTTGAAATATTTCAACAGCTTTTAAAGGGTGTAAAGTATTAGTTTCAAGCTTCTTGTTGTATCCAGTAATCGTATACTGAAAGTAATAACGATAACCTAAACTATCCAAGAGCTCTAAATGAGGGAATAGCTTCTTGGGATTCCTTGTCCAAAAAACGATCGCGTCGACATCTTTTGGTAGCAAAGAAACACGCTTTACTTGATTCGCATTGAACGGGTTTTTTACCAGCAAAAATCCGGACTTTACCCTATTTACAAACCAATCACTATAAAATGCCGGAATGTCTGTTCGCCTACTAGCGCTTATAATCATAATTCACCAACATACCTAATAGAGCTTGTACTAAACTTCGGTTGCGCACTTTTAACTATCTTGTCATCAAAAGAAAAATCACAGTGCATTCTGGAACTATCAGATACATACTCGCAGCCTAGTAGTTCATAAACCTTTTCAATCTTTTGCGTCACTTCAGTTTGATTTCTATCGTTAATCACAATTGTTGCATTTTTATTGATATTCTTTTTAATGTTCTCAACCACTTTAGGAATATCTTCATCTGATATTTCTGATAATAAGTAAGAAGCAATAACCAAATCTATTTTTCCACCAACTTTAATTTCATGTTTAGCGACATCATGATTTGCTTTAATGTATTTTACCCTTATATCATCAGGAAATGCATGAGTAATAATGCTTGGTGAAATTTCATTCCATTCTTCACACCTGTCGACTCGCACAATATTAACTCTCGTGACGGATCTCTTGTTGAACAAACGACAATTTACTAACCACTTATTGAACGCTGCGTTATCCGTTCCCGGCCCACCACCTAAACACATTACATTCAGTACTTTCTTATCAAGCAGCATGTTTTCACGTTTAGACGAAATTAGATCCAGAGCACTTCTAACCTCTTTTACATGAACAGGTAAATACCTGACAACATAAAGCTTTCGTTTATTTTCACAATCGTAGTCTATTTCAGTTGCTTCAAAGTAGTTATCTCTCAGGCAAACAACACAGTCACTCTTGTCTGCTTCACACTCATTAAATGATTCAAAGTCTACTTCACCGAAAAATTTATTGATGATTTTATTCATTACATTACTCTCTGTTTTTCCGATTATAAGTACAATGAACAAAATTTCCTTGATCGACGCCAAATAAGTCGTATAATGCCCTGTTAAGGTGTGAGCAACGCAATACCGAAGCTCCCGCATACCACCTTAAACACTAAAACCAACGCATAGTAAAAATGCCACGCGTTGCGAATCACTCTTAAACAGTTTGTTATACCTGTTCTATTAGCTTCACGGTGCCCAAACCATCAATGACTACACGCCATTGCTTATTTTGGCAATCAAAGTAGAAACCTTTTAAGCCTGCAAATTTCTCGAAGCTACCAACACTATGAATTGAGTCACAGCGAATAAATACAGCGTCACTCGCTTCTGTTTCAGTAAGCAGCGCTTCAACAGACTTTACGAACAAGACTTCTTCAGGTAATGAAATAATCCGATGATTTCGAGACAGTAACTTGTGAAGCTTTACGAAGTGTCCCTTTATACGAGACTATTCTTCGATAGACTCCCTTACACGCTTGTGTGTTTCCGGAATAACAAAACCCACCAAGCCTAGAACTGAAAGAACTTGTATTACTGTAACTGGGTAATCAGCCCCCCGACCAATGTTGCTTTCTCGAATTGAAAGCTCAATTGGTAGAGCAGATTTGCTAAGTAACTCTCTAATTGAGGCTTCAATGCCATCAGTTTGCTCATGCCAATCAAGACCATAAGCAGGATCTTTGTAAGTACCTAGTACAATGTCCATTTTTCCCTCTAAAGGTATAACGCCCAATTAAGGTGTGAAGCACGCTACCACAGAACTCAATTTGACTACCGTAAACACTGAACTAAACCCAAACCAAAAATGCCAAGCGTGCTGAATCACTCTTAAATTGCTTGTTATGTTTTGCTCTCTTTCTCAAACCACTGTTCGTAAATGGAATAATGCTTGGACTGCTGCTCTACGAACCGACTTTCATCAGAAGCACGCCTCTCACGCTTTGCAATTAGCCTTAGCTTATCGAAAATCATGGCCTTATGCAGATGAACAAAAGCTTGGATTGTTTCTTCATTTCGCTGACTAAACATTATTCTGCAGTTTGTTTCTACTGCAGAGAATAGATCGTTTATGCAGTATGTTTCAGCTTGATCATACAAGCCTGCTTTTTGGAAATAAGGAATAATTTTACAGAACGCAGAGTGTGGATAACCTCCAACCCTTCCCATCTCCTTCACTACGGTTTTCAGCAACGAAATTGATGCTTCAAAATTCCCTGCTTTTGCTAATGCAGTGGCATCTTTTAGCTTTTTGTCGATAAGTGTCATTTATCCCTCTGAGAAACATAACGCCGCGTTAATGGGCAGACAACGCTACCACAAAGCTTAAGCCATTGTGACATAAACACTGATGCCAAACTGTGAGCCAAAACTGCCAAGCGTTGACTGTCCAATTAAACGCTTGGTTATGGAAGCCTAAGACAACCAACATACTCACCGCAAAGCAAGAGCTCTGTGGCCACTAAACACCACAAACCAGCATGCAGCAACCTAGTAAAGTCCAAAGAAGAAACCTAACAACAACGATACAGCCAACTAAAACAAAGAAGGGCCGCCCCACTGAAGCCAAGTACCAGCTAATTGCCGCAACACTAAACCCACTTGGGAACCGGATGCAAACGGCGGATTAGCCTGTGCGGAAGACAGAAAGCGGCTTTTCAACAGAGATTAAAATCTGGAATCTTGTGGATATGCAGAAACTACCAAGAAACTCGCAGCGAACGCTGAACCAACAAACCAAAAAAAGAACTCTATCTTGCTGCACCATAACGCCCTGTTAAGGGGTGAGCAACGCAATACCGAAGCCGCCGAAAACCACCTTAATCACTAAATTCAACGCATAGTAAAAATGCCACGCGTTGCGAATCTCTCTTAAACAGTTTGTTAGCTTGTTAAGCGTTTAAGTTGTTCATTTATATCACGAACCCATTCCCGCTGCTTTTCTTTTGAACGAGGTAACGGGTGGTAGAAAAGACCTTTTTTACTCTTGTTTCCAGCTATTCGATACGCATCAAACTTAGAGACTGCTCGGGATGTTAGAAAACGTAGTTTGTAATTAACCCCACTAGCAAAAACAACTGAGGATGTCTTACATTTTTCTAAAATCTGATCCAGTTCTTCGCTCCTATTCTCGGAGAAGATCGAGTGCCTGTCGCCAAACGAGCCAAATGAAAGCCCCTTTAACTTTCTTGTAAACAGACTACTTTTCGATTCTCTTACATCTGATAAATTTATAACAATAGCAGTGCGAAAGTTGTTATCGGCCATGACCTTCATAATTTGAGATTGAGTATTATCTGGCTTTGTCAGCACACATGATTTTGAGAATATTGTGACTTTAACATTCTGGTCTTTTGGTTCAGAACTACCTGGATTCATCATAACCATTAGTAAATCAATCTGGGTGTCATCCGAAATATCATCTAAGTCTGTAATTAGGAGCACATCCCGAAAATTTAGTTCACTAGATGAGTAGAAATGCCCATAACACTTATAATTCATATTACTATCACTCATAAAATTGATTCTAATTTTGACGCGAATAGCCTCAAATATTGACATCGCAAGCTAACGCCCTGTTAAGGGGTGAGCAACGCAATACCGTAGCCGCCACAGACCACCTTAAACACTAAAACCAACGCATAGTGAAAATGCCACGCGTTGCGAATCCCTCTTGAACAGTTTGTTATACTCTAACTCTCTGATCGACTTGCGTTTGCAGATCATCAAACTCGTTTTCAGTCATTTGCTTCTCTAAGATCACTTTATATGTATCGCTACCTTGAGCTTCTAATATAGTATTGAGCCACTTCTTACTTATGTATCTACTGTATTTTCCGCCCACTTTGTGTGATCTATGATGTTTGCCCTAGAAATTACTTTTCCCATATTAGAATTAAATAACACCAGTGCCTTTTTAGCTTGATTACTCAAAGTCATAAATAACTCCTTGATTTTTGACAACTATTGATCTTTGCGTTTTAGAGCATAACGCCTTGTTAAGGGGTGAGCAACGCAATACCAAAGCCGCCGCATACCGCCTTAAACACTAAAACCAACGCATAGTAAAAATGCCACGCGTTGCGAATCCCTCTTGAACAATTTGTTATGTGTTTACTCTAAGTAACCCTCGGAAGCAATTGCGACCGATTGAAAGTACAACCCTTCACCTTCTTCTAAGTCTGGAAGAGTTGGACGCCAGAAGGATAACTGAAGCTCTTTAAATACGTAGCTATAGCCTAACTCTGGATCAGAATGATCATAGTTACCTTCTAGCTGAATTCGTTCGAGCACATTAGTCGCTAATGTTCTATGTACGTCAAAGCCAAGCAATGTCGTTGAAAACAACTCAGAAGCAGCGGCTTCAATGAACTCAACTCTTCCTTCATTATCAAAATCTACCATGAGACCGTCTAAAAAATGATGGCGATGTCCATAGATGCAATCAGGAGCTCCGATAACATTGTTCACTTCAGTTTCTGTCATACCGAGTTTAACTGGACCAATTGAGTTTCCTAGTTTAATTTCGAAAATTTCCATTTTTATCCTAAAAACACATAACGCCCAATTAAGGGGTGAACAACGCTACCACCCAACCTAAAACATTGTGCCATAAACACTAAATTTGAAGTAGAAGCAAAAGTGCCAAGCGTTGTGAATCCCTCTTAAATTGCTTGTTATGTTTAGTCGTCTCGTTTGCCATGTTTAGGTCTTAACCCGCTAGGCCAAGTACCGTTAGCTACTGGGATAGAACCATACATTTCATAGAAATTATCTATTAGATCTGCTTCAAGCTTATTTGGATTTTGTCTACCTCTGGTTGAGTACCATGCAATAGATAAACCATAAGCAGCTCCATATTGATACCTAGGCCACCAGTATGCGTCGTGTTCTTCCATTGCTTGCTTAGTGTAAGTCAGATGATCCTTGATACGTTTGCGTAGGTTTTTTGATTGACCTACATAAAATACAGGCGACGCTCCCCAAGGATACACAAGTTTAGTACCATCCGATGTACCAAGCACATAGGCTCCTGAATGTTCGGGAACTATAGACAAATCAAAATCATCATCTAATACTCGTTCGTCAAACCCATCAGGCCATCGTCTATCAACGAAAAACCTGAGATGAAAATCTCTCATTACTCCCTCTCATGTCCGAGTTTTGCCATTAAACATAACGCCCTGTTAAGGAGTGAGCAACGCAATACCAATGCCGCCGTATACCACCTTAATCACTAAAATCAACGCATAGTAAAAATGCCACGCGTTGCGAATCCCTCTTGAACAGTTTGTTAGCTATTTTTTTCCAACGCCTCTCGGAGCTTAGCTATCGTATGTTGACTGTAGACTTTAATTCCATTGCTCTCTAACAATGCAGTAGCTACCCCTGAGCCATCGATTTTGCTCCCGTTGAATGTACCGTCATAAATTTTTGAACTGCCACAGGAAGGGCTGCCTTCAGCGAGTATCGCGTACTTTATTTGCTGTTTTTTGCAAAGCTCCAAGGCGTTCTCTGCCCCACTTACAAATTGTTCAGTAACATCAATACCATCATTTCCAACAACGTTTGCCAAACCATCAAGCACATCAACACCTTTACCAGTAATGATTTCGGCAGGTGCTCTAGGAATAGGTAAACCTGCTGAGACTTCGGGGCAAAAGGTCACTAGTTCTGCGTTTGACTTGAGCCATAGTAACTCAGGCTCTTTGACTGATAAACAGCTCGCATTGTATCTAACGTTGTTTCCAACCAGACATGAACTAACGAGAACTTTTACCACTGGAACTCCTTTATATACTAGAAATAGCTAACGCCCTGTTAAGGTGTGAGCAACGCAATTACCGAAGTCCCGCATACCACCTTAAACACTAAAATAAACGCATAGTAAAAATGCCACGCGTTGCGAATCACTCTTAAACAGTTTGTTAGGTGCGTTTGCACAGTTTTTCAAAAAGCTCTCTTTCTTTAGCTGCAAATTCATGTCGTATTGACTCCGCAACCATTTCAGCTTCACTGGAAAACTTATCAAGTTCCGACTTAGTAATTACAGTTACTGTCGTAGACACTCTCTCAGGATGGTAGGAGCTAAATTGAAAACAACTGCGCTGTACTTCCTGAAGTTCTAACTCGCCATCTTGATTAAGCGAACATTCAAACAATGGAGAATCCACCACGATTACAGGAAAACAATAACATAACCTGTCTGGCATATTACATGTGCGGTCTTTTATATAACCCAAACAAGCCTTGATTACCCCAATCGCTGCACCATAGGCTGGGTCATGATCACCTCCCATAGCCTGTCGAAAGTCATAACCTGCATATTTCGATTTCTCTGTATAATCTCGGATATACGATAACTCGCCGTTAACTAGTTTATCCGCAAAGGCTTCTCTTCCGGCATCTGAAGCTATACAGAAAGAATTTAATCGGTGGTAACTATCTGACAAAGTGTCGCCTTTTAGCACAACCCAAGGCTTTTTAGATGCTTTGCATTCCATGACATAAGCAATGTCTACTATACCTGTGCTGTTTTGATCTATATGTAACGCCAATACATCAATTTCTCGACTTTTATCAGATTCAAAGTCTTTGTAGTAATGCGATTGATAAACGTCGAAGCTTTGTTTTCGGAAGCTAAGAGCTGTTTTCATTTCTAGTGGAAAGCCAGTTTTATTCATCCACTCTAGAACTTTGTTCGACAACATTTAATTATTTCCTCTTAGCACCTAACGCCGCGTTAAGTAGTGAGCAACGCTAACCACCTAACTTAATCCTTTACACCGTAAACACTTAACCCAACATAGAATGCAAAACGCCAAGCGTTGGGAATCTGCCTTAAACGCCTTGTTAGCATTCGAGCTTAAACTTGGATACTTTTTATGGAGCAAAGTATCGAGCACACTCTGAAGCAGATAACCCAGGACAAGTTACTGCTTTCGCATCGAGCGCCTTGCGAGTTTTCTTTTTGTGGAGTTCCTGAATTACTAAGTATCCCCAATAACCTCTTTGTGCAGTAATTATAATTTCTTCTCCAACTGAAAAATAATGAGATGCTATGTCATTGGAATCATATTTAAGCTCTCTTTCACCGTCGTTGATACACAGATACTTTATTCTCCCTGAGCGCTCACCTTTACAAGTAACCGTGTAGTTGATTTTTACTACATCGCCATCCACATACCTTTCATTTGAAATTGACATCCCAATTCTTATTAAGATAAACAGCGGAATAACCAGAATTGGTAACAAACGAATTGCAGAGTTGGGACTCTTTCCATACTTTCCATGTTCCACTATTATGTTTTCAGCGCGTTTAACTCTTCTAATTTTATATATGTATAACATCGCAGTTAAAGATACTGCCAAGAAAGCTGAAACATAAGTCAAGACACCATTGTCGAGAGTATTGTGATATACCGAAACCCTTGCCTTAAACACAATAAACAATACAAAAATCAATGGAGCTATCAATGATACAATCTGAATACTTCCTCCTAGAATGCTAACGCCGCGTTAATGGGCAGACAACGCTACCAAATACTTGAACCACTGTGACATAAACACAGAATCAAACTGTGAACCAAAACTGCCAAGCGTTGACTGTCCAATTGAACGTTTGGTTATGTCACTTGATAGCAATGGTTTCTAACTCTTCTCCGGCAAGTATATTACTGTGCACATCTAAGCATTTCCCAGTCCCCCAAACCTGTACAGTTTTACCACTTGCGTGAGCTGACAAAACCATTGATAGCCACTGACCACCACCTGGATTGGACGTGTCAAATACATAATGACCTCTATCCCCCATGTTGGAACACGTAGGCTGAGAGCTAGGAGTGGACGCCACCTTAAAGGTAACCATTGTTCCATACCAAGGGCCCGACCTCACCTCTATGATTTTGGTATTTGGGACCTCGCTTGCTAAAACTGCACCAGATAACATTGCTCCCAGTATCAATATTAGTAATTTCTTCATTATTATTTTCCTAACGCTTTCTCTTGTGACATAACGCCGCATTAAGGTGTGAGCGGCGCTTGGCTATACTTGAGCGAAGCGAAACTGCCAATCGTTGCGAATCACTCTTAAATGCTTTGTTATGTTTGGTGTTAAAGGGATAGACGCAACTCTATTTCACGCCCTTCAACTAAGTGACCTGTTGATACAAAACCACAACTTTCGTAGAAACCTTGAGGGCTATCTGAACCCGTAACAACACTTGTGTATAGAGCCGATATTCCAAACTCATTAACCAATGTTGATTTCAACAAATCAATAGCAATACGCCCGTACCCCTTTGACTGTTGAGACTTATCAAGCATGAACCGCCAAAGTTCAAACTTACCTGAAACTGTGTCTGCGTTTACTAAAACAAAGCCAATTGGATTATTGTCAGAATAGATACCTTTGAACCAAGGAAAACTCATAAAGTTTGCTTCAGCCAATGAAATAGCATTGCTATCAACATGATTTACCTGGTTTTGAGCTACCTGTAACTGGCAAATCTCATAGAAGTTCGTTTTGTCTATACTTCTTAATTCGAGGCTCATACTACCAACTTCCTTCGAAAACATAACGCCCTGTTAAGGTGTGAGCAACGCGATACCAAAGCCACCGCAGACAACCTTAAACACTAAACGCAACGCATAGTAAAAATGCTACGCGTTGCGAATCACTCTTAAACAGTTTGTTATATGTATTATATCCACAAAACCTTGATGCTGAGCACTATCGCCAAAAACACCATTACCCAGAGAACTACTGGCCCTGATGCACCTTTAAACCTAAAGCCAAGTCCTTCAAATTCGATTGGCCCTGACACTTGCTCTAACACGTTCACAATAACAAATGAAGAAATCATCGCTCCAGGTATACCTACTACTGCAGGAAGATGAGAATAGAACTCCTCGATAAATCTATCGTCATGGTTCAAACTCCAAAACAGCCAAAATAAATAAACTCCACCAATCATGATGACAGCGAAAATAGAAATCCATCTGGCTGAGTTCTTAATAATACGTATGTTAGACTCTGATTTATCCCCT
Source organism: Vibrio sp. RE88 (assembly GCF_013113835.1). Taxonomy (GTDB): domain Bacteria; phylum Pseudomonadota; class Gammaproteobacteria; order Enterobacterales; family Vibrionaceae; genus Vibrio. The sequence continues at coordinate 175,375 of NZ_VTYQ01000003.1, forward strand.
AAATGATGTCCTTCCATGAATACCTCATACATATAACGCCGCGTTAAGTAGTGAGCAACGCCACCACGAAACCTAACCATACCACCGTAAACACAAAACCCAACGATAGAATGAAAAATGCCATGCGTTGGGAATCTGTCTTAAACGCTTTGTTATGCCTCTTTTTCCAATATGCACTCCACAACATAATGTGCGTAAGATAACAGTATTTTAAATATGTCATTGATCCTGCTGTAATGAGCTGGGATGGGAAGACCTATATTGGCGGTACGCTTAAGTAAATGAATATGATTTGAATACATACCTTTCCCGAGGTAATAATCTATAAATGATAGGTAAAATACCTCCTGATCTTTAGGTACAGAACACCCCGATTCTTTGATGACCTTTTGAACAAAAGCTTCTTTATTATCAATTTCACCATGTTTGTGTACGATCAAGTGTCTAAAGTTTTCAATTACGCTTATTGCAAAGCGTATATTGATGTTTTTAAAGCAATTACGTGATTCGGCTTGTTTCAAGTTAGGTATCACTTGACTTAACTGATTCATTATTTTTCGTGGCGTAATACGTTTACTCTTAATTAGTTCAGTGTAAAAATCTAAACTTAGAGAACCCGAAGCCTTAGGCAGTTCGCTTTCTTTCCAAACACCTACGTTAGCATGACCAAGAACAGCATAAAGTTCAGTCAAAAATATTTCGAAGGATTCGTATACTTTCGCAAGTATCCATTGATTTTGGCGATTATGCTGTAACCAAAGCGAATTTATTTTAGATTCGATAGTATGTGTCGTTGCTCCAACGTAAAAATCCTCCCCACTCGTCATATGGGACACAATCAAGTTATTAACAGATATTAAACGGCTCAAATCGTCTTCATTTGTAGACTCTTTGGCTTTATATAAATCTTTAAGTTGAGTAGTAGTTGTGCCGTCCAATGAACACTGAAAGCTATTGGCAGAAACTACTTTTTCATTAAATTTTATAAGAATAGCTTGTATTTCTTCGTACATAATTTTACTTGATTCTTCGTAGGCATAACGCCAAATTAAGGTGTGAACAACGCTAACACCTTACCTAAAGCATTGTGCCATAAACACTAAACTGACTTGAAGTGACGGCGCCAAGCGTTGTGAATCACTCTTAAATTTATTGTTAGGCTTCTGTACGTTGAAGCAGGGTTAGGACCATACAATGCGAACCAATATGGGATTAATAGCCCAAATGCCATTGACCCACCGATAAACGTGGTTGGGAAGCTTTGTAGCACTAATTCAAAAACCTTATCGTATTGCTCTGGGCTCAACGTTGACTTACTTACGTATATCTCATAAGAAAAACAAACTGGCTGATATATCGACATTCGTAAAAACCAACTCAAAGCACTAACAGGAAGCAAAAACAAAAACGGTCTCGTCCATACTGAAGGCAATACAAAGTGAATTGCAGGAATCAGGAACAGAAAAGCCACGTACAAGGCATTCGCCGATATGTCCTGGGTGCTGAATGTATAAGACTGACCTTCATACATCATTAGCACAGAGACCCCGAGTACGCTAATTAGAAACAGTTTTCCAAACCCTTTTGTACGTGAAAAATGAAACAAGCAATAGCCTACAACCAATAGCAAGACTGTAAACCAAATGTAAGCATCCCAGTTCATTTCGAGGAATCGAGGACGAGATATTTGAATAATGATCAAAAACGCATACGCTACGGGCAGGTATAGAAATAAAACAACTACAAGACGTAGAAATGCCCAAACCGCCTGTCTTATCATCTAGTGCTCCTCCTAGAAGCCTAACGCCGCGTTAATAGGCAAGCAACGCTACCATAAACTTAAGCCATTGTGCCATAAACACAAAAGCCAAACCGTGAGCCAAAACTGCCAAGCGTTGGTTGTCCAATTAAACGCTTGGTTATGGAAACCTAAGACAACCAACACACTCACCGCAAAGCATGGGCTCATTGTGACCACTAAACACAACAAACCAGTATGCAGCAACCCAATGAAGTCCAAAGAAGAAACCCAACAACAACGACACGGCCAATTGAAACAAAGAAGGGCCGCCTCACTGAAGCCAAGTGTCAGCTAATTGCCGCTGCACCAATTTCACTTGGTAAATAGATGCAAACGGCAGATTAGCCTTAAACAAACACCCAAAGCGGCTTTTCACCAGAGATTAAAATATAAAACCTAGTGAGCATGTAAAAAGTGCGATGAAACTCGCAACAGATACAGAACCAACAAACCAAATAAGAACCAAATCTTGCTGCGCCATAACGCCCTGTTAAGGTGTGAGCAACTCAATACCGAAGCTCCCGCATACCACCTTATACACTAAACGCAACGCATAGCAAAAATGCCAAGCGTTGCGAATCACTCTTAAACAGATTGTTAGTTGTGAAACTTACCGCTTGCTAAGTACTACCAACCTTAATCCAGATAGTCTGGTGTATGTAAGTTTGTACCGCAGACTTTGCACTTGTAATCACCTGTAGGCTCACCTTCCATTAGCGCACTAGCTATTGCAGAGAATAAACCAGAAAAGAAACCTTTAACTTCTGTTTCCGTGGTTTCATCAGATTTAGAGAAGCTTTCATACTTATGAAGCGTCACCTTTTTGCAATTACAGCAGAACGCTTTGGTTTCTTCAGAACCGTATGTTTGAACCAACTTGATTATCTCCCAAAAGCTATTTTTTCGCCTAGCAACTAACGCCCAATTAAGGGGTGAACAACGCCTCCACCCAAACCTAACGCATTGTACCATAAGCACTAAATTTGAAGTAGAAGCAAAAGTGCCAAGCGTTGTGAATCCCTCTTAAATTGATTGTTATAGCTATTCTAACGACCGCAGATATTCAATTAGCCGCGATAATAAAAAGAGCACTAATAGTACTCCCATGATAGAGGAGATATTACTTTTCCAATCAGACGGCGGTGAGTAATGTCTGTCGTAAATCAAGTCTCCCTGATGCATTATTTTTGTAACAGTATACTTATCGTCGAACAACTCTGATTCAATGTAATAAACCTCAACATCCCGAAAAGCCAACTTAGCACCTTGGTAAGGGTTAAATAAGTGTTCAACATCTTTATAATATCGACCAGCTATGTACCTTTTACTGCCATCAGTGCCCACCATCAACTCATAATAAGGATCTACATGTCTTGAACCTGGGTGAAATTTCAGTTGCAATATGCTGCCTGTTATTGTCTGCTCATTCTCTACTGTATCCCCTTGATCCAATAAAAGAACAGAAGTCAGAACTAGTAATACAAGTAAGACTACAAGAACGGTAACAGCGATATATTCTTTAATCTTTTTTACCAATGAGCCTCTCCTTGAGATAGCTATAACGCCCTGTTAAGGTGTGAACAACGCAATACCAATGCCGCCGCATACCACCTTAAACACCAAAACCAACGCATAGTGAAAGTGCCACGCGTTGCGAATCACTCTTAAACAGTTTGTTAGTTTAATAGTTGTGCTCCTGTGTGCGGTGATAAAAGTCGGGAGCTAAGTTTACAAGTTTAAAAAGATCGCTAGACATAATCAGCTTGAGCAGAGCTTGCATTGCGACTCCATATTCACTCACCTTTTGATCATCATCCCCCAATTCATAATGCTCACAATATGCTGCTTCGTCGTACCCAGGCATACCATAAAGTGCTATTGAATATTTGTTGCTCCAATCTCCTATGTTCTTCCTTACTCGTTCACGGGTTTCTTCTGACCTGTAAGTGTCCTCTAGGCTATTTCTCTGGCGATCAGCATTAATTAACTTCAACAATTCAACTTTATGTGCGTCGGTTAACTCAGATTCATTATCCTTAACTTTTTTTTGAATACGCCTACCAACAATTCCACCCAAATCAGACCAAGTATCTAACTTACCCTCTTCGTATGCTTCAAGCTCTTCCCAACTGTTTAGGTGTTTATTCTCTACATCCCACCACTCAATGTATTCATTTAGAGTTTTGTTAAGACCAACTTCTGTATGGATGTAAACAACGCCCTCAGAAATAACTAATGCGTAAATTCTTTCACTTTCATACTTATCAATTAATACTTTTAACTTGGGTTCAAGTTCCTGAAAAACTAAATCTGCATTTAAACGATTTCTCATAAAGTTATCCTATTAAACTAACGCCGCATTAAGGTGTGAGCAACGCTACCACAAAAATTAACCTTACCACCGTAAACACAAAACCCAACGATGGAATAAAAATGCCATGCGTTGGGAATCACTCTTAAATGCTTTGTTAGTTTGCTACGACGCTAAGACGTTCGACTTTCTTCAATCTGTGTAATTATGTGACAAAGCTTATCTTTAGTATTTTTAATTGGTAACTGTTGCGATAAATCTAGCTCCCCATTAGTCACAGCACGATCAATAGATGAGTTCATCTTTTTACATGCCCTATGGAAAGTAACTTGATTACCTTTGCTTAATTTATCGTAGCAAGTGTTATAAAACTCATAATAAATATCAACCTGCCTGTATTTATAAATATCATCATCAAGCCTATCTAGCAAACCATGAGCTTTTGAGAAGTTGTCAAAAACAATCTTGTTATCTTTCTCATTCATTGAAGTCAATAAGAGTAACCTTGCTTGCTGAGTGTCTAAGTTACTCGTATGATAGCTTTCTCTCTTCCTTGCTAATGAGTATGCTGAATCTAAAAACTGCTGCGCTTTAGGATATTCTTTAAACGTTATATGCGCCATTCCATACTGTAGCCAAAAGTGTGGGTCGCTTTTTAGCCAACCAACTGAAACTTTAAGATTCTCATAATATCTTTTTAAACTACCTTTCTTATTTTTATCAGACAAAAGTCTTTCTACAAACGAAAACCGTAGCGTAGCTAGGAAAATAGTCCTTTGTTCGTAGTCCTTTGATCGGTAATCATTGAAACGTCTAGCTATTTTCTGTAGCATTTCCGTTACATAAGACGGAGAAAAGTGGTGTCTAATTAAAGAAAGACAAAACAAGCTAGACTTCGTATTAACAACTTCATTTTTAACATTAAATAGGTTATTAAAGTTTTTATTATTCTTTAGACTTGCTGAATAAATCCTGTCGCTGCCGGAAACATCAGAAATAATACTGTTATTACACGGCAAATCTAATACTTCTAAAAATGCCATAGCAAATATGGTATCTTTGATGTCTCTATCACTAATTAGTGGTGATAATTCAGCATTCACCCTTTCTTTAAACTGAGGGGAATTAAATATTTCCAAGAGTGTGAGAGATAATTGCGATTTATTTTTATCCCTAACAAACTTTAGCTTTTGGGTATTGGTATATCCTGCTTTATCTCCCCACATCCCTAAGTTATCAATGATGTCAATTAAAGATTGAATTTCATTTTCATTGAGTTCATCTAAGCAAATTTCATTATAGTCAAAATTAATTTCCTTTAATTTTGGTCTAAAGCGCTCATGCTCTGCTGTCCTAGACGTTGCGATAACAGTAATGTTATCTGGCATAGAAAGAGAAATATGTTTTATCAAATCGAAATATCTTTCGTAACCGTCTAAAGTTAGAACTATATTTCTACCACTCTTGGACAAGTAATCAACATCTGCAATATAATCTGCATCTAAGTCATTCACATAATAACAGTCATATGATGCTGCCGTTAAGTAACTATGGAGCTCAGAAGAAATAATGCTTTTCCCATTCCCCATATCACCATATATCACAATGTTCTTATTATTAGATACAAAGTCCTTAATTAGTTCTAAATTCTCTCTAACTACAAGAGATGGGATAACTTGTTCACTTAAAACGGCTTCATCAATAGCTGCTGAACTAACATGGCCAAACATGATCATTGTTTCAACGTCCGCATCTCTAATATGAACTTTCTCGTGAGAAAGTTCATAAGCCATTAATGATTGAAGATGGTATTCAGAATCATAACCAGACAGAATGTCTGAGTTTTCTTTAAGTAGACTAGCAAAACCTTCAACTCCAATAGGGACCACCTCACCAAATTTAGACAATGTGAATAGTGTTTTAGAATCTGGATTCTCTCTTGTGATGAAATATGTTTTCTCTCTTAAATCACTATTTTCAAAAAGTATTTTTTGAATTTCAATATCATACATTGAATATCCAGCAAAAACGATCGCACTACAACGCTCTAAATCTTTTTTGAAATAATAGTGCCAATCTGTTTTAGTGAATGAATCAGATGATATATATGATGACGTTGATAACTTAAAGGTAGTATCGATACTCTCTTCATTTAAACTATCAATAGAACCATTTAAGTGAATACATAAACTATCTTTCTTATAATATTTATCCGTGGGGTAACTTACATCGATACACTCTACTAATTTACCTACTTTTGCTGAGGCAATCTCAATGCTCTTGTCGTAGTTTGTGGTATAGAACCTTCTCCAGTTAGCACTACAAATTGTGTCATGAACACTATTTGTTTCAGTAATAGTGTATTTCTTTTTCAATAAGCTTATAAGTGGAGCTATATCATAGTTTTCAATATAGTAATCAGTTGCAAACCTTAAATCATCATCGACAGGGAATTTACCAAGTCTACATATCTCATGTGCTAGGTCTTTTGCAGCAGATGGTTCTTGCCCATTGACATTCTTAGTCAAGTAAGAAAATCCCGCTCCTGTAAAGAGGATAGCTTGACCAGTCGAGATTCTCGCTATTAGCTCGTTTGTATCAACTTCTTGCTTCTTAAAATTTTCTTTGTTAAAGCGCAAAACTTGCATCCTTTTATTCTTATTTTAGTAAAGCTGATTATCAGTAGCCTACTGAGGAACCTTACGTTTTTATCGATAAGGTAAATGTATTCTTCGAAACATCATACATACCAACCAATATCCATCATACTGCATAGATCAAATAAATGAAAAGTGTCTCTAAACTTGCTCTACACCTTTTAACCTCTCATTTTAGCTTAGATGTACATTGCAACACTGCAAACTAACGCCCTGCTAAAAGTGGCTGACAACATACCACAAAACGAAAACAAGCCACCGTAAACACAGTGCAAACTTTGAAGTAAATTCGCCGAGCGTTGGCAGTCCGTCTTAAGCAGTTTGTTATATGCCTTTACGATTGACCTAAGTATGGTTCCAAGAAAGCACTGACTTGCTCTGCACATAAACCAACTTGTACAGAGACACCCGCCTGCCTTAGGATTTCGATACCCTTTCCACTGTTCCGTGTATCTGGATCCAACATAGCTACAACGACATACCTTACTCCTGATTCAACTAAGGTGTTTGCACAAGCAGGAGTCCGACCAACAAAGGAACAAGGTTCCAATGTCACATATGCAGTCACACCTTCTTTTGAAGCAGAATAGGATTCAAGAGCCTGAACTTCAGCATGGTTGCCACCTATTGATTGTGTATACCCTTCGGCCACCACCTCGCCATTTTTAACAAGAACACAACCAACAGGAGGATTTGGAATACAACAGGGTAATGCATTCTTAGAAACTTCTAGGGCTCTAAGCATATATTTCTCTGACATTTTTTCGTATTCCTTTGATTGGCATATAACGCCCTGCTAAGTGGCTAGCAACGCAAACCACGATACTTAAACTAGCAGCCGTAAACACTTTACCAGACTAAAACCAAAATTGCCGAGCGTTGATAGTCCGTCTTAAGCAGTTTGTTAGCTGCTACGAAGATGGCTGAGTTTCTCACCAAAGTGCCGAATGTGAAATACATTATTGGTTTCGAGTGGCGACGTATATTGGACAGGTTAGTAACCAAAACACAATTGATGCTATTTACTTGGCAGTGAATGCTTTCGAAGAAGCCTACTAACAAGTGCGCTAATCAGATTTAGATGCGACAACGTTTCAACCCTCAAGAAACCACAACAAAGAACTAAACAAACACACCACTTCAGTAAACTGACTTCGGTTGATTTAACCACTTTTCAAAAAGTGCCACTGGCGAGATAGTTTGTGCCTAAAGACTATCAGGTGTGAAGCTAGAGCCCCGTATTCAAGAACACTTGAGCCCTTGGTTTCTTTAAATACCAGCTAACGCCGCGTTAAGTGGTGAGCAACGCTGCCACCGTACCTAAGCCATTGTGCCGTAAACACAAAAGCCGAATCAAACCGAAAATGACAAGCGTTGGGAATCCGTCTTAAACGCTTTGTTATATTTTCAGTCTGTTTACTACGCTACTTCCGATTCCGACATATTTATTGCTCAAATTTACGGGCAAACTTACAGTCGAAGTGTTAAGTACAGAGGCTTTGATGGAAACCATAATACTTATAGAGAGGTCAATGAGAAGCAAGACTCTATATGACGTTATATTGTGCTTAATCTTTGGGGTATGACCTAAAAATAGGGCTTTGTCATTGTGCGCAATTTTCAAACTTCTATAAGGTTTGAAAGCCAGCTTATTGATTATATTTCCTGTTAGTCTTCTGAGCCTTTTACCTCTCTCGTTGAGATGCGCTTCATACTTTGAAACTATGTTGTATTGCGACAAGTATTCCAATACTTCACCTCGATGTTCATAGCCCCTACTATCGAAGAGCCGACTCAGCGAGATAACAATTTCATCATGCATTGCACGCTGAATAATTGAGAAAGCTTCTCCAGCGGACTTGTTCAACACTCTTACAGATTCTGTTGTACCAAACATTTCCGAGTAAACCACTATAGCTCTTCTAACTCTTGTAGCTTCAATAATGTATCTATCTAAATCTTCCATGCTCGAAACTCTTAGAAAATATAACATTTGTATACTACGCATGCTCACTTCTAAATACCCGATTTTCAGCAAATCTCCCTGATTCCTCTACAGAAAAAATAGAAATATCACCTGAACAAAGTGCGCATGCACGCTTTGATTGCGTAGTATATCTTCACCAACTCACCTAACTCTTTGATTTTAAATTTACTTTGTACTTATCACAAACATAAGTGAGCATCGGCGTGGCTATGATCACCATCTGATGCCCTTAGGCATCTTAGATACAAATGGAAAAAACCGCTGGGTGTATGTGCCAGCGGTTTAAAATGCATGCTTTGATATAAATGGTGAGATTGTCGTTATGCGACTTCAGTGACTGGTCGGGAGAAATACGTTGGGTACTTCTGGCGAATATGGCGTTGCTCTTCGACCATATTCTTAAACGTTGGCCCTTTCTTTAGCTTCACAATCACTTCATTCTGATCAAAACGAAGTACAGCGCCTTCAAAGGTCACTTGTTTGTTGTTGTGTAAATTGAGGGTGCCTGACATCACCAACCCTTTGTACCAGTCGGTAAATGTATTCTTTACTACTCGAATACCGCCTTCAGAAACTTCGGTTACGTGAAACAGCTCGTTAGAAATACGCACAGAAGGTCTTGCCCTTCTTGGGTATTTCAAGCGATAGAATTTACGTTTTTGTTCAAAATCACTCATCAACAATCTCCTATTACTTCGAGTGATAGCGTCCCGAAGATCCTCACCTTGCACTGGTGGTTTTTAGTCACCAATATCAATTAAATTCCCAGATAGTATAACTGTCGACTATTAAAAGGAAATCTTTAGCGTTTAGTTTTGAGCCTGTGATCTTGACACACGGTATGACCATTCAAACAAAACATCATAAGTCATTGTTTTTAAAAAAATAAAACCAAAAAATAACGACACAACAAACTCCTTTACAATACGTAGTTTTGCGCATACATTGCACGCATATTAATCACTAGGTTTATTCGATGTCACAAGAACGTACCGGTAACTGGATGGCAGCGCTTTCATTCCTTCTATGGGGTTTACTGCCACTCTATTATCAATATTTGCCTAACGCGGCTTTAGACGAACTACTGACCGTTCGATTGGTCGCGTCTGTGCCCTTTGGCATACTGATTGTGTTATTTGTCACCAAACGAATGCCTGACTTTTCGGCTATTTTCGCGGATCGCCGCTCTCTTGCCATTACATTCCTTGGTAGTACCTTGATGTCTATCTCCTGGTGCGCTTTCACATGGGCAATCACCAATGATCGCGTTATCGATGCCAGCTTAGGCTTTTTTATCAGCCCATTGACGATGACGGCACTGGGCGTATTTGTGTTGGGAGAAAAGCTTTCACTTGGCAAGAAGGTCGCGCTGGTGCTGGCCAGCGCTGGTTTAAGCTATCAGGTGATGCAATATGGGCAGATACCCGTTATCGCACTCACGATGGCGATCTTCTTTACACTGTATGGTTGGTGTAAGAAGAAGATTCGATACGAGTGGAGCACCTGTCTGTTTGTTGAAGCTCTAGCACTGATGCCATTTGCACTGGGTTACCTTATTTTCAAAGAAATGACGGTTGGAACGGAATCTCTTAACTCTGGCTGGGAGACTTTTGCCCTCTACGTTGGCGCAGCTCCGGCGACTTTGATTCCGCTGCTTTTCTATTCTCTCGCGATTCGTTTAACCAGTATGTCGACCGTCGGCCTAATGCAATATATAGAGCCGTCTATCCAGTTTTTGTTGGCGATCTATTTATTTGGCGAAGTCTTCGATGAAGTCAAACTAGTGAGTTTCAGCCTAATATGGGCAGGCTTGCTGTTCACCATTGCAGAAAGCGCCAAAAAACGAGTTGTACTAAAACGCTCATAAAAAATCCCCCAGTTGGGGGATTTTTTAAAATGAAAGGCTAATCATGCCTTGCCACAGCAGGCCAACAGCCAGCACAGCGACCACACTCAATAGTCCAGCCCCTACCTTCTCTTTACCTTCGAATGGGTTAATACCCTGCTCTTTTTTAGCCTGAATGTAAAAGTACAAACCCGGCAGATAAAGAATGGCAGAAAGCAGTAGATAATTGAGCCCGGAAGCGTACAACAACCAAAGACCGTACAAGGTTGCTCCGATACCAATGGCTAGCAGGCTGCCTTTGTTTTTCTGCTCTAGCGCCAGTTTGAGTACAAATGCGCCCACCAAAAAGTAAGGCACTAGGATCATTTCGGAGGCAATAATCAGTAAGGTATCGTACGTGCTACCTGCGAACATCACAAAGATGAGAGAGATTTGAACCCAAATATTGGTCAGGGTTAACGGCCTTACCGGACTGCCCGCCTTGTTTAACTTAGCGTACTTGGCTGGGAACATTTTCTCTTTGGCACATAGATACGGAGCTTCTGACGCCAAAACCGTCCAGCTCAAAAATGCACCACAGACAGACACCAGTAAGCCAATACTTATAATGTATTGCCCCCATGGCCCAAGGATATGAGTCAGCACTTTTGCCATTGAAGGGTTCTGATAGTGGGCGAGTTCCGTTGGTTTAATAACGCCCATCGACAGTAACGTCACTAAAACATAGATAGATAACGCGGTAAGCAGGCCTAATATCGTTGCGCGGCCAATGTCTTTCCGGTTTCGAGCTCGGCTTGACACAACCACCGCGCCTTCAATACCGATGAAGACCCAAACGGTCACCAGCATGGTACTTTTTACTTGCTCCAATAACCCATGTCCTTCACCGAAATGAAGGCCACTAAAATCGAGCGTAAATGTGTCCCAGCTAAAAGCAAACAGAGCACATAGTATGAAAACAAATAGCGGCACCAACTTGGCGTAAGTCGTGACCATGTTAATCACAGCCGCTGTCTGAACACCGCGTAAAACCAGAGCATGTACCATCCACAACAAGGCAGAAGCGCCTAAGATCGACACCCAAGTATTACCCTGACCAAAAATAATATTGTCTGGTGTGTCAAACAGCATACCCAACGTGCTAAACACAATAACCAGATAAGAGACATTGGCTAACATCGCACTGAGCCAATACCCCCACGCAGAGCAAAAGCCGACGAAATCGCCAAACCCTTCTTTGGCATAGCCGAATACACCACTCTCGATATGAGGCTTGTGAAAAGCTAACTTTTGAAATGAGAGAGCGAGAAAAACCATGCCTATTCCCGTGATCGACCAACCGATCATCACGGCAGCAGGGCTCGCAACAGCAGCCATGTTTTGTGGCAAGCTAAATACACCTGCGCCTATCATTGAGCCAATGACGATCGCAGTAAGAGAACTGAGACCGAGTTTGTTGTTCATTGTTGTTTCCGGATTATAAATTCGAACGCTATGGAAGTGGTCATATTACGAAGAAATATCAATAAGCGGCAGAGCAATTGTGATTGCTGTTGCAAAGATAGGTTCATAATCAAACACTTCATTGTTACTGATCAAACCAAGTCGCCATAGTAATATTTAATTCCACAAATGCAATATATATTAGAATTTTAAACCACCACAAAACCAGTTGACAAATCAATAAATTATCAAGAAATCAAACCAAAGAATGTATGAAACCATCATGAGGGGTTGGCTGACTGTGGATACCCAAACGAGAGAACGAAAAAAAGCAGGGCACTGTCGCCCCGCTTTATTATAGATTAATGGTGAGAGCCAGAAGGGTCATACCCGAATTCTGACTGCTGGTAAATGTCCGATAGCGCTTTTGCTTTTTTCGACTTAGCGGAACGCTTTGAAGCCCCTATATAGTGAACTTCTTGAGATTCTAACGCCTTCTCATGCGCTTTTGCCGAGCGAATAAACTCTGGGTCGTTTAGCGCCTCCTGACGCAGGCGATTAACACGTTCAAGGGTTTCCCACAACATAACTCACCTCCAGAAACTGTATTTATATACAGTATAAATATCCTCACCAATAATTCAAGAAAAGACTGTTTATTTAAACAGTAAGCTTTATTGCATATATGCGTTAAGCATCCACATTAGCTTTTCTTGCTCTCGAATGTAGTCACCCATCAAGGCAGCTGTACCTTCATCTTCTGCATCCTCAGCTTGAGCCAAAATAGCGCGTTGCTGAGTCAGTAACGTGCTGAAACCATGAACAAGGCCTCTCACACATTCTTTACCTGTTGTCGCATTCTGGTGTTCTTCAATATCACTCTTGGTCAAGTACTGGCTAAAGCTGTGGTCTGGCGTTGATCCAATCGTTAAAATGCGTTCCGCCAACTCATCAATTTTGGTTTGAAGATCTGTGTAGATCTCTTCAAATTTCACATGCAATTCGAAAAACTGCTGACCTTTGATGTTCCAGTGATAACCGCGGGTGTTCATGTAAAGCACTTGGTAGTGCGCTAACAACGCATTCAACTCAGTCGCCAAGGCTTGTGATTTTTCGTTGTTTAGGCCGATTAAGTTAACTTGGTTTGTCATCATGCATTCCTCATCAATTTCAATACTCTTGGGCTGTTGCCCTTCAATGACTTCACTATACCCATCACGATAAGATAGATAAAAACGTTCATCTCTATACTTTCAATAGGATTTTCCTATCTATAGTTTTTGCCTATTTCAATGATGCCTAGATCCGATTATCCGATGTCGTTCGCTGACGTTATTCTGGATAAAACAATTGGTTGAGGACAAGATAGTGAAAGCTCTTGTTGTTGAAGGAGGCGCAATGCGCGGCATTTTTGCTGCGGGTGTGCTCGATACATTTATTGACGATGATTACTACCCTTATGACTTTGTCATTGGCGTTTCGGCGGGTGCGTCCAATCTACTCGGCTACCTAGGTAAGCAGATAGGGCGTAGCTATCACGTCATTACTGAGCTGGCGACTGACCGAGATTTTTACAACCCGAAGCGCTTTGTAAAAGGTGGCGATCTTATTGACGTGCATTGGTTAGTGTCAGAATCTGAAAAGCGCTACCCACTAGACACACAACAAGTGTTTCAGTCTGCCCCAATGTTGGCTGTTGCCACCAATATTAATACGGGGCAAGCCGACTACTACCAGCTCAATCACAGCAACCTCAGCCAGATCATTGAGGCCACCAGCGCACTGCCTATCGCCTATAAAACAACGCCCTGCTTCTCTGGTGGCTGCTACACCGACGGTGGTGTCGCAGACTCCATTCCTGTGATGGAGGCGTATCGCCGCGGTGCGACGGACATTACGGTTGTCCTCTCTCACCCACTCAGCTACGAGATGCCTAAGCCGAAAAGCTCTTGGGTAATCAAGAAACTGCTACATAAATACCCAAAAATCGCCGAGGCACTAACTAAGCGAGCGGAAGGCTACAATCAAGCATTAGCCTTTATTCGCAATCCACCAGAAGGGGTTAAAGTGCGTGTCATCGCGCCACCAGAGAATTTCACCGTGAAACGATTAACAATGAAAAAACTGGCTTTAGATGAAGGTTATTTCATGGGGATCGAAGAAGGGAGAAAGCACCTAGCCAGCCGCAAAGGCGCTTATGGGTTAGATGCAGAGAATTGTCATTTCTGCCTGTAAAAAAGACCGCCGATGGCGGTCTTTTTTCGATTAAACAACAAATGCTTCGAGGGATTTGTCCGATTCGTTTTGGTCTTTCAGTTGCTGAACAGCCGTTCGCGTGTTCGACACCAGATCCGCCACCTCGCTGGATAAGGTATAGATGTTTGTCGCATTGGTGCTGATCTCTTCGACAACTAAACTTTGTTCTTCAGCAGCTGTCGCGATCTGCACGTTCATATCGTTAATAGATTGAACCGACTCATTAATGGTATTGAGGCCCATCTCAACCTGTTTCATTCCACTAATCGCCTCATCCGCCTTAGTTAGGCTGACTGACATAGATTTCCCGACTTGCTCAGTACCCGACTCTAGCTCTTCAAGAATTTTACCAATGTCTGCCGTTGCGCTTTGTGTACGCTGCGCAAGCTGGCGAACTTCATCAGCAACGACAGCAAAACCTCGGCCTGAATCCCCTGCACGTGCTGCTTCAATTGCTGCATTCAGTGCCAGCAAATTGGTTTGATCTGAAATATCAGCAATGAGGCTCAGAATCCCCTTTATGTTATCCGCAGATACATTGAGCTGTTTCACGTCCTGCTCAGACTGAGCAACCTGCGCCGACAACTCTCCGATGATGCTGCTGGCGTTTACCGCCGTCTGAACACCTTCAACCGATGCGTCATGTGCCTGACTGGCGGCGTGAGCCGCGCTTTGAGTATTGCGTGCCATTTCTTGGGCGGTGCTGCTCATTTCATTCAATGCAGTCACAAGCTGCTCAACTTCTTGCTGCTGCTTGAGGATAGAAGCTTCGGAGCGCTCTGAGTTTTCCACAGCGGTTCTGGTTGTCGAAGTCAGATCATTGGCAAACAGCTTGGAGGTCTGAATATTGTTTTGCAGCATTTCCACAAAGCCATTAAACGCGCCTGCAATATGCGCAAACTCTTTATCGACTTTAGTTTCAAGACGATACGTTAGATCTTTCTTGTCACCTTCGCCCGAAATACTGTTAATGCCGGTCGTCATGTTCGATAGCGGCTTCATTAGTAGGTTAACCACGAAACCGAGCACGATAACAGAGATCATGATGACGGCCAGAAGGTACATCAACGTCTGGTCACGCATGTCATCCAGTGATTGGAAAACGATATCTTCTTTCAGTACAGATCCGATGATCCAGTCATGGCCTGTCAACGGTAGTTGCTGGACGATGTTCTTTTCACCATCAAGGGTCAAAACCTGGTCATCACCACTCAATTTTAGCTCAGGGTACACCTCAGACAGCGGCTTACCATTATAGTCTTTGTTCGGGTGAGAAATGATGTTGCCGTCTTTGGTCATCAAAAACAGATAACCCGCATCCAATGGTGAGATTCGGTTAATTTTCTCACTCAATACCGCAAGGCTAACATCAAAGAAAGTAACGCCTTTGAATTCCCCTTTTACAATGACAGGCGCTGAGATGGAGATCATCTGCTGCTGAGTATTAACATCGATATAGGGTTCAGTAATGATCAAAGAACGATGCTGCTTGGCATCTTGATACCAAGGGCGTTCACGGGAATCCCATGTGCTGTCTGGAACCCATCCCGGTACATTTTCAATAATACCACCGTCTTTCTCGATGCCGATACCCGTCGCGACAAACAGCTCTTTTAATTTTGGTTGTTCAATGATCTGTTCGATGCTTTTAGGTGCGTATTCATGCTGAATGGTCTGAGTGGTCGAGAGCGCAAGGTTTTTCCACCCATCAATATCAGATTGCACCGTATTCTCGACACCAGTCAGAACCGATTCGATGGTGTTGTGAATCTCTTTTTCTCTGTCACTATGCAAAAATGAATACTGAAAATAAGCGAGCGCAGCGAGTGAAACAACCAGTAGCGAAAGTTTGCTGATAAGTAGCTTGGCTTTAAAACTAAACACGTATACCTCTTGGCAAATAGCCTAGACTGCGCGCTTAATCAAACTGCACTTTTCAGCCTAGTAGTATGATGACTGGCCCTCCTGGCATTCCCCGAACATCCGTATGGGCCAAGACAGTACATAAACTAAGCTGAAAAAGTTAATGATTAGTGATTAATCATAATTAACAGTGATGGTGGTTATCGTTGAAATAGTAAATTATCCAAGCCTAATCAGTAAGGTAGACATAAAAACTTCTAAAAATAACATTTCAAAAAGAAATAAAACACAACAATGAATTCACCAAAAAAATGAAAGTTATCTAAAACGAAGACAGATTCAAATCAACAGGTTTGCCCAGCCAGTAGGCAAACTCTGTATGGTCTTTTAAGTCATTATCCGTTAGTGCATGGACCAAAACCGATAACTCGCCACGGGATGTATCCAACCAAGGGATAAGAGCATCGAAGTCATCCGCTGTAAACGTTACAGAAAAACTCCACATCGTATGAGGGCCGACTAATTTCTGATTGAAGCGCCCAACAGATAAGTCAAATTCACGACTGATTTGCTCCCTCAAGTCAGAAGCGAAATCGTTGCTGTTGGCGTCAAAATAGACGTGTGCGTGGTAATCTTGATGGATATTCTTAGGATAGGTCATAACAATAAAACAAGAACGTGTTCGAATACTTCATCCTAACACGTTCCCGATGTTAACTCTCAAACACTTACATTCATTACACTTGGGGTTAGCCAAGCAACCCCTGCTCCACTGCGTACTTTGCGAGTTCAGCCGTACTGTGCAAATCCAGTTTCTGTTTGATGTTCTGTCGATGGGTTTCAACGGTTCGATAGCTAATACTGAGCAGCGCTGCAATTTTTTTGCTGCTGTTTCCTTCCGCAACCAGTTTAAGAACGGCTTCCTCGCGTCGACTGAGAGGGTTAGGTTTTTGCGCAGCAGGAATCACTTCTTGAGAGAACAAGGTTTGTGTAACGGATTCGCAAAAATAGGTCGAGCCTTGGTAGACCGTTTTAATCGCCTGCACCATCCGACGGGCACAAATCTCTTTCAGCATGTAACCAACAGCGCCAGCCTGCATCACCTTCATGATGTACTCACGATTATCATGCATGGTCAGCATCAACACCTTAATCTCTGGCAGCTCTTCCTTGATAAGACGCGTGGCATCGATGCCGTTCATTAATGGCATACTCACATCCATCAGCACGACGTCTGGAGTTAACTCCTTAACCTTTTCAATCGCCTCTAGGCCATTGCTGGCCGAGCCAATCACCTCAATTTCTGGTTCCAGTTGGAGCCGAGCGATAAATCCATCTAAGACGACCTGGTGATCGTCGACTATCACCACTTTGATCGGTTTATCCATATATTAATCCATCTAATTTCAACAGAACGGTTATCTCTGTACCAAACCCTGGTTCGCTTTCAAGCTCAAAATCGCCGCCCAAAAACTCTACTCGCTCACGCATATTGCGCAAACCAATACCCGACTTCCTTAGCGTCGAGCCTACATCAAATCCGACACCATCATCACGTATGATCAGTTGAAGCATGTCACCCAATTGCTGCAGTATCACCGTCACCTGCTTGGCTTGGGAGTGCTTCTCTATATTGGTCAGCGACTCCTGTGCCACTCGGTAAAGTGTGGTCGCTACCTCTGATTTTAGCCTGCTTTGACTGGTTGACAATGACGCCTCAACATCGACGCCAGAATGCGCTTTAAAGTCCGTCAGCAAAGTCGTCATCGCAGCCTCAAGGCCAATATCATCCAGCGCACTAGGCCTTAACTGATGCGAAATATGCCTAACTTCATTAATCGCCGTCATAAGCGAATTCTGCGACTTAGCCAGATGCTGCTTTTGTGTTTCGTCATCGAGTTTGGTGCCGAGCAACTCCAAATGGCATTTGCTTGAGATCAGAAGCTGGTTGATACCATCGTGAAGCTCCCTCGCTAGGTGCTTTTTCTCGTCTTCCTGAAACATCACGGTTTTATGCGCCAGCTCTTTTAAGCTCTTATCCGCCAGTCGATGTTCATGTAAATTGACCGCTAATGTCAAAACCAGAATCACCGCGATGGTCACCACAACAATCACAATGAGTGAGAAAAAGGTCGTCTCAATATTGTCATTGACCGCTAATTGGAGGTTTGCCACTTCTTCAGTGACATCTTCAATGTACAAGCCCGTACCGATCATCCAGTTCCATTTGCTTAACCAAGCCGCGTAACTCAATTTAGGAACGCTTTCTCCTGTGGATGGCTTTTGCCACAAATACTGATGAAAACCGCCACCGGATTTTGCCTGTGCCAGTAAAGATTCAATTAAGTGGTTACCGTTTTCATCCTGAATGTGCAGCAGGTTTTGCCCCACCAGCTCGGGCATAATAGGGTGAACTAAATTGGTCCCGTTCTTGTCGTAAACAAAGAAGTAGCCATCAGTTCCATATTGCAGACGGCTGATGATCGCTTTGACCTGCTCCTTGGCCTGCTGCTCTTCGATATTAGGATCGTTATAGATGTGCTCAATGGCATCAAAGGCCAAATCAACCAGATCCTTGAGCGCCGATTCTTTTGACTTAATGAGGCTGGAGTGGAAGATTTTCACTTCTTTGTCACCCAGCGTTTTGGTTTGGTAGATAGCGATCCAACTTGTCAGCGCCATCACTAACAATAGCGGCAACAAGCTCAACAAAATCAACTTAGCTTTTAGAGGCATTCCTTCTCCCATACTAAAAAGCTGCCCATACGAGCAGCTTTACTTTAGCAAGAGTTGTTACATTTCTGTAATCGGGCGATCACATTCCATAGAATCCAGGGAAGACTAACAGTGATGCCAGAACGAGGATCTGAATACCGATGAATGGCATCACGCCTCGGTATATGTCTCGGGTCGTCACCCCTTTTGGTGCTACACCTTTGAGATAAAACAGGCTGAAACCAAATGGTGGGGTCAGGAAGGAAGTCTGCAGGTTCATCGCAATCAAGATCGCAAACCAAGTCATGTTGATGCCCATAATCTCGGCAACGGGTGCGATGATTGGAACGATGATAAAACAGATTTCCACAAAGTCGATGAAGAAGCCCAGAACCAGAATCACCAGCATAGTGATGATCAGGAAGCCCCATTTCTCACCCGGTATTTGTAGCATCCACTCTTCAACTAGATAGTCACCACCCGTGTAGGTAAATGCCATAGAGAACGCTGTAGCACCGAGCAGAATCGCAAACACCATAGCGGTCACTTTGACCGTCTCTTTCGACGCTTCGTACACCATGTTCCAGCTGAATTGCTTGTAAAGCAGAGACAGTACTATCGCACCTGCTCCACCAAGCGCGGCAGATTCTGTTGGTGTCGCGACACCAGCAAAGATGGAGCCGAGTACCACTACGATAAGCGCAAGTGGCGGGATAACGGCTTTAAGCGCAGTGATAACTTCCTGCTTGCGACTTACCGATTCATCACGAGGAATTGGCTGCGCAGCTTCTGGGTTAAGTTTGGCGTAAATCAGGATGTAGAGAACGTAAGCGCCAACTAAAACGAGACCCGGCCAAACCGCTGCCTGAAACAAATCCCCCACTGGCACACCTAACACGTCACCAAGAAGGATTAAGACGATAGATGGTGGAATGATTTGACCTAACGTACCTGAAGCACAAATCGTTCCGCACGCCAACCCTTTATCGTAGTTGTACTTAAGCATAACTGGCAGCGAGATAAGCCCCATCGCTACAACGGAGGCTCCAACAACGCCTGTAGAGGCTGCCAGCAAAGCGCCTACTAATACGGTAGAAATTGCGATACCACCACGCACACCACCAAACAACTTACCCATGGATTCAAGCAACTGTTCCGCTAAACGTGTTTTTTGCAGAACCAAACCCATGAAAACGAACAATGGTACTGCCATCAATACCGTGTTTTCCATGATGGATTGGATACGATATGGCATGAAGGCGAACATATCCATGCCCTCGGCCCAAACGCCGAAGATCAGTGCAATACCACCAAAGGTAAACGCAACTGGGAAGCCAAGCAGCAAAGCAAACAAGGCAACAAAAAACATTACAATACCGACCATTTTTGTCTCCTTACTTTTGCTCTGTTGAGTTGGCGTAAATTAAATGCGGGTTAAAAATCTTATTGAGAGAGTGAAGCAGTAGTCCCCCCCCACTGATCGCCATAAACAGGAACGACAATGGAATCATGGCTTTGATTACCCAGCGATAGGGTAAGCCACCTGGGTCACCGGAAGTCTCGCCCAAGGCAAAGCTCTCTTTGGCAAAATCAACGCCGTACCAAGCCACCAGCAGGCAAAACGGGAAAAGAAAAACGATGGTACCGATTAAATCGATGATCGCCTGTGCTCGATGAGACAAGCGCTCGTAAAACAGGTCTACCCTGACATGGCCACCGGCTTTAATGGCATAAGGTACACCCAGAAGGAATACGGCAGAGAACAAGTGCCACTCCATTTCCTGAAACGCAATGGAAACATCATTAAACACGTAGCGCATCACCACATCGTAAACGACGTTTGCGAGCAGCAAGATAAACAGGATACTCGACAGCCATCCTAGGAAATCGCCGAAGCGATTAAAGATACGCTCTATATAGATTAGATTTCTCATTCCCTACTCCATGGAACTTTGAAATAACTCCGCTTGGCCGAAACCTGCGGAGCTTTGTTATAGACTCTTTAAATTATAAGAGAGTTTTCTTGGGCTTCTCGTTGCCAGTTCGATAAAACTGGCAACGAATTTTTATGATTATTGTTTTGCCTGGCTGTTCAGGTATGCGCGGTGCGAGATGTCAGACCAAGGACGAACTTGCTCGATGTAAGCAGCCTGAGATGCTTGGATCTCTTTCGCCATTTCATCTTTTTCAGCATGTTCTTTAAGCAGACGCTCGTTAGCTTCGCGAAGTGCTGTCATGACTTCCGCTGGGAAGTTTTTCACCTGCACATTTGGATATTCAGACTTGATAGACGCCCAGTTCTTACCACTTTCGTGTTTAGATTGAGTGTACATATCGTAGGCAGCAGTCTTCATTGCAACCTGAAGAATCGCTTTTAGGTCATCAGGTAGGCGGTTCCAAGTACGTTTATTGATCAGGAACTGCAGCTCTGTACCTGGCTCATGCCAACCTGTGTAGTAGTAAGGTGCAATTTTGTGGAAACCCATACGTAGGTCAAGAGATGGACCTACCCACTCAAGTGCATCAATAGTGCGACGCTCAAGTGAGGTGTACAGCTCACCCGGTGCGATGTTGGTTGGTTTTGCGCCTAGCTCTGCCAGTATCTCACCAGCAAACCCAGGAATACGCATCTTCAGACCTTTGAGATCATCGACGGAGTTGATTTCTTTCTGGAACCAACCACCCATCTGAGTATCTGTGTTACCACCAGGGAAAGACATCAGGTTATGAGGTGAATAGACTTTCTCCATTAACTCCATACCGCCGCCGTAGTAGAACCAAGCGTATTGCTCTGTCGGCAGCATACCAAATGGCATTGAGGTGAAATAAAGCGTATTAGGCACTTTACCTTTCCAGTAGTAAGACGCAGAGTGACCCATGTCATACTGACCCGATTTCACCATGTCAAACACGCCCAATGGAGCTTTGTGCTTATTCGAAGAGTCGATTCGAATCTGAAGGCGGCCGTTCGACATTTCTTCCGCCATCTTCGCCATGTTTTTGGTGGCATCACCAAAGATTGGGAAGTTTGGCCCCCAAGTTTCCGCCAGTTTCAAGCGGTACACTTTTTCAGCAGCGTTCGCTGATGTCGCAGCAACAGCAAGTGCCGCTGCCATAGCCGTACCTTTCAGTACTCGTTTCAAAGATTGTCTGATTAGACTCATGTTCACGTCCTTTGTTAGATTCAGCAACTTTCCAGTTACCTTCTGTTCCGTTACAGATTGGTTTATCTACGGGGAATTGGAAATCAGCGCGAACACGGAGAAAAATTAACAAACTCAAATACACTTCAACTTAAGAATTACGTATTACTACGTAGGAAAATTGATTGATAATTTTTTATACTTATATATTCAATAAGTTATGAATCGTAAAACTACAAAATGTTTTGAATAATACGTAGAGATCGATGCGTGGAAGATATAGAGCAAAAGATTTTATAAATGTGACAAATGTTAAATATTGATAGATATAATGATAAATCAATAAAGAGGAAGGTCTGAATGGAGAAAAACCCCGATAGGCATCGAGGTTCTTCTATTCGTCTGAAGTGGCAGAAATGTCTGCCAATTCAAAAGAGGTCGCTAACAGTATGAATTAAACTGCTTTGTAGATAACTTTGTTACCTGCTAACTGCTCTTTTGCTACTAGGTTTTCTTCTAGTAGTTTTTTCAGTGCGCCTGTTGCCCAAGAAGCCGCTTTCGCTTCTTCCTGACCCGCCGCAAGGCCAATACCTTTAGGATTGATGCCTTCAGCGTTAGCAACAACAATGTCTAGCACTTGTTGCTGTTTTGGAGTTAGTGCAACGCTAACTTCTTTAGCCGCAACGACTTTCTCCGCTGCTGGTGCTACAGCTACTTTCTTCTCAACTACAGGCTTAGCTTTCTTAGTTGCTTCTACATTGGCAACAGTCGCCTTAACGCGTTTTTGCAATTTCATCTGCACTTTACGCTTATGAGCAAGTCTCATCGAGTTTCTCTCCATTTCACTGCATACGGAGCAGTGGTGAAAATTTGAAGCGCGATTTATACCAAAAAAATGCGGCCATTTACAGGGTATGAGGGGCTTTATCGAGCAAAAATGCGTGATATGCTGTCATCAGGCTACAATTTAATCAGTACCAATTATGATCCTTTTCATAACTACTGAATATATAAACAGAGGTTTAAGTTATCGCTAGGGAGTCGTAAATGCAGACATTGCATCTTACCAATCAACCGATTCGGCTTTCTTCACCGATTGCCAGATTCCTTGCGATTGTAGCTTCTATTGTATTGATTTCTCTTGTAATGTTTTCTCCAGATTTCCAGCAGGCGATTTTGACGCTGGTCGCTATCCTGTCTTTGCTCGGATTTGGCTACTTGTTGATTCTCAAAAGCACCGTCTCCTACACATTGACAGCCACCCACTTTCAGCAACACCTGTTCAAAGGCGGTTGGGTGGTAAAATGGAGTAATGTCAGCAAGATTGGCATCTGCCATTATGATCAAGAAGGCTGGCAGCAACCTCTGCCTTGGATCGGCATTAAGCTCAAACACTATTCGCCGTACCTCGATAGCATTTGCCCTCGAATAGCCACAGAGATTCTGCTTAGCCAAAGAGCTTTGCTGTATCTTGGAGCAAAGCAGAGTCAGCAAGGCACCCAATTTGAGGACATAGTGCTGGACTCTAAGCCATATAAAAACACGCAAGGCGGACAGTATTCAGGGCTGCAAGCCATGCTTGCCAATAGAATGCGCTATCAGAGAAGTTACTTTGATTACGACATCTTCATTTCCGCACATGACTTGGATCGTTCTGCCGAAGAATTTGTCGGGCTTGCAAGACGCTATCTTGCCGCTGCTGAGCCTGAAGAAGAATACGAATAATGGGATGACAGGCAATATAAGAAAAGGTCGCGCGAGGCGACCTTTTTCAGTAATTAGTAAAGTGGCATTTCATCCGCCACAAATGGGTTGGATGCGCGCTCTCTACCAAAGGTAGATTCAGGACCATGGCCCGGCACAAATCGAACGTCATTACCTAGAGGCCAAAGTTTGGTTTTGATCGAATTAATCAGAGTATCGAAATCGCCTTTAGGAAAGTCCGTACGGCCAACTGAGCCGTTAAATAACACGTCACCAACAAAGGCAAGCTTAGCTTCTTCACTGAATAGCACCACATGACCCGGTGTATGACCCGGAGTATGGTAAACATTGAGAACTTGATTACCAAACTCTACGGTATCGCCATCATTCAACCACTTTTGCGGTTCGAATGCTTCAGTTAATGGAAAACCAAACATCTGGCTCTGCCCAGCTAAGCCTTGAAGCCAGAAGTTGTCATCTTTGTGTGGGCCAACAATTTCAATACCGCCCAGCTCAGCGGACAAAGACTCTGTGCCACCAACATGATCTAAGTGGCCATGTGTCAGAACCAAATTGACGACCTTAACACCCAACTCTTTAATCAGTGCCGCCAGTTGCTTTACGTCGCCACCGGGATCAACCACTACGCCTTCCATGGTTTCATCACACCATACAATTGAGCAGTTTTGCGAAAAAGAAGTGACAGGAACAACTTGGTACTTCAGAGACATATTGAAACCTTAATGAATATCTAAACTGGCGAAACTATGACATTTGGTAAGGTTTTTGACAACCTTGTCTTATATGAAGACGCTTACCAGTGGCGGACTGGCCCAGTATCAATGTGGACAAAATTGCTTCTAGGATAATAGCCGACACCGCCCGCTTTCAGCTCAATCGCTGCGTCGCGGACTTTTTTCAGATTGACACCGTCAAGACGAAAATCGATCGCCTGCCCTAGCATGTGGTAACTCTTCTTCGCTACCCCACTTGATTTAGAGCGTAACGCTGCATTAGTCGCAGGAGAGCGGTAACCAGAAATGATCTGTACTTCTGCTTCAACACCAAGTTGAGATTGAATTAGAGAAATCTGATCGAACAGGTATTTGTCCATTTCATGGACTTCATTGCGGCGAAAATCGCGGCAAATGTTATCAATGCGACTCAGTTCGTTTGCTACATAGTCCCGACCATCGAAGTAGCAAGATTCGAGCTCTTCCCCTGTATGGAGGTTATTAAAGGCCAATGCGCGAGGTTGATCTGGGTGAGCGGCGAAAGCAAGAGAAGGAGCGCAGCTGGCTACAACTAAGCCACTACCAGCTAACTTAATAAAATCTCTACGAGAAAAATCCACGGTGAACAGCCTTCATAAAATCGTTGATGGAAACGTGTCGAACGGCGACACTACCTAACTCTAATATGAAGTGCAAATGCATAAACCGTGCTCATAGATAGATTCTGAGCATAGAAATTTGCTTACTGCTTGACCTTATTAATAAAAAACTTTGTTGTGAGAAAATGTTATTTTTTGGTCAGGCTCACCCTTTGCCGTAACTGAAACGATCCCAGCGGTAAATATCGTCCCTGTAATGAATCTTGCCGCCCTCTGACCAAGCTGTTTGGTAGATGATGTGCACCGGCACACGCTGTTTGAGTGGAATCGATTTGTTTGCCGCCAGCTCTTCTTCGTCCAGCGTCGACATATCCAAGCCTTGGCTCTCTAGCAAACGCGTGGCAAATTGATCCGCGTGCTCAACCCTAATACAACCTGAGCTGAATGCCCTGCTGGCCTCATCAAACAAATTTTTGCTTGGTGTGTCATGCAGATAAATGGCGCGGCGATTAGGAGTATTAAACTTGTACAGTCCAAGCGCATTGTTGTTTCCTGAAAGCTGCGTCATTCGATAAGGAAACGCGCTGGGGCGCATATTCTGCCAATCAATATCCTCTGGATTAATCAACTCTTTCGAGCCCCATTTCGGCACAATCTTTATATTCTGACGAACCAGATACTCAGGATCCTCTTTCACTTTGGGGATGATGTCCTCAACCATGATTTTCCACGGTACATTCCAAGTAGGATTAAGGATCAATGAATCCAGCTTGGTCGTCATCATCGGTGTTGGCCTGCCCTTACGCCCTACAACCACCTTAGACTCAAACACTTCCTGCCCTGAGTACCAGTACTTCATCTCAAACCCAGGCACATTCACCACTATGATGGTGTCACGCTCAATCGGCCACAACCTGCCGCGCTCTGCATTGAGCGCCAGTATAGATAACCGCTCACTCGGGCTGATGTTCAACCAACGAATCGTATCAGGGCCAATAATGCCATCGTCCGTTAAGCCATGGAGACGTTGGAACTGTTTTACGGCGGTTTCTAAGGTAGCGTCATACCAGCTTACATCTCGCCGAACATCTGACAAATCAACGTCGACCATTTCCATTCTGACTAGCAGAACTTCTCGATTTTTCAGTTTGTCCCCGACTTGCCTTAACCCTCTTTGGGTGTACTTAGGTAGGTTCAGCTCTTCGAACTTAACAACGTGCAAGTAGCTGTCGATCAGCTTTTGGTAGTCGTCACTGTCTGGGGTGTAGACTTCTATTAGTTCGCTGAGCTGCTGATGATCCACCGCCACAGCAACGGCAATTAAATTGGTTTGGCTCAGTTTCGGTAAAGGTTTGTACAATTTGGATTCGAAGAACCAGTCATAACCAAGCAGTTTCGCTTGCTCAGCGTAGCTGATGTAGAGAAGTAACGTATCAGTGGCAAGAAGGTCATATTCATGCCAGCGATTGCTCTTACGATAGTACTCAAGGTATCTCAATTGACGGGCAAAAAGAGGGCTGAACCCCGCACTGGTGATGATTTCAAGTTGAAACTCAAGCCGAGTGCTTTGTTGAAGATCAAACCAGATCAACTGGTTGTGATTGCTCTGATAAATGTGTTCGACATCTTTGGAATATTGCAGGACCCGAAGGACATGACTGTCTGGCTCCAACCAGCCAATACGCTCAAAATAGCTACTGGCCCAAGTCGGTATAGGAATAATTATCAGCAGTAATAGAAGGGGGTTAAGTCTAGCCATCTTACTCTCCAATCTAATCGCCCGAGATCAAAGTATGGCAGAGAAATAAGAGGCTAGGATGAAATGTTGATGAGAATATTAATTTTCCCAAGCTTTACAATGAAGTAAGCTAAGAAATCATCGACCAGTGGTTATCCCATTGAATTCCCGACTGAATTTTTTTCTTCTCTTCAGGTGAGTATTGCGTGATCACGCCGCCAGCCCCCGAGCTAACTCGGAAAAAGCCATTCTGTACGACGACACCTGAAGCGTCTGGCAATGAGGCTAGTTCAACCATTTTTCTGGTTTGCTTAGACCAGATTCCATAGCAGTTTCCGCGAGGTGATGTTGCCAGAATCCACTCATCGGTTGCCGCAATACTCGCGATGTAATGATTGAATCTTGCCCACTGTTCAGGTTCCCCTTCCAGCGGGATCATTTGACCACCTTGAGTATGCATTGCCAAAAGAGACGGGTACTCATCAGGCTCACCACGGTACTGCTGACCGCACAGGACAGTTTTGTCACCATCATGCGCAAGGTGTCGAATACTCAAATGGTTATCTGGTAAAGCCACTTGCTCTGTCAGCTCACCATTGGAATCCAAGTAGCTCAAGCTAGGCTTCATGGTCGCAATGTTAAGCGGCTGTCGGCCATTGGTATGAACGCCGCCAACACCAATTGCCAGAGAGCCATCTGGCATAGCAATCACTTCATGAGGCCCAAGGCCAAAATTGGTAAACTCTGCTACCTTGTCATAACCAGACAGCACATCGTAAACACCAATAATGCCTCGGCTGGTACCACGCTCACCTTCTGTTGCATACAGCCACTTACCGTCGTTGGAATACACGCCATGACCATAATAGTGACGATTGGAATGAGCGGCTGAGGATTTGATCACTTCACCCGTCATGTAATCAAACACAACGAAAAATGTACCTGGACGACGAGCAAACGCCACCGCATGATTAAGTTTCGCGTTTGTTGCGACTCCATGCCCTCTTGCAGGAAGAGGAACTTGTCTTATCGGATGACCAAACTCATCCGCGACTACCGCAGAGTACTTGTCTCGACCAGATAAGGAGCAACCGATCAGTGACGGCTGACCCAATGTCTCTGACGTGCTCGCACAACCGAAAGGCAGTAAAGGCGCAGCAGCGCCAAACAGCGCTGCTTTGAGAAGGTTTCGTCTTGTGTTATCAGTCACCATCTGTTGCGTTAAACCCTATTACGACACCAAGTTCAATCGCCACTTCTTCGTGGATAAGATATTTCAGCTGCTCCAACTTATTGTATTGAGCGTAGGCTTTGCGATAACCCTCTTTTGTCTGCAGCATGTCAAACAAGCTTTCATCGGTCGGCCATGTTTCCAATGCGGTATCGAACTGCTGAGCGATGCTGTCAGCAAGCTGTCCTTTGCCACGCTCACGCAGCAATTTATCCAGCCCGTTGCCACCGGCTAAGTACAACGCCTGCATCGCTTCAATGTTAGCTTTGAGATTCTGCATGGAAGTTTCTGAGCGCCAGGATTCAGCGAAATACGGTCTTGGTTTACCGAAGTTCGCCAAAGGACGACTCATCTTTTTCATGCTGTATTCAAGCTGATTAGAAAGAAGAGAAATGTACTCAGACGTCCATGCTTTTTCATCCAGCTCAACCCAAGGGTTAGTCTGCCATGCCTTAGCAATGGTCTCAGCATTCGCGGCAATGTTCTCTGCGATTGCAACACCGGTTTGGCAGGTAGCTTGTGATGAGTTTAAAGAAGAGGCTTGGTCATACAGTAGCCATTCCACCGAGCCTAGGCCCTGAACCGTCACGCTCTGCTGTGAAATTTGCTCTTGCGTCCAAGTCTTGCTTTGGCCCGTCAGTGCAGTCATCTTGCGACCCGTCGTATTTTTCTTGTCTGGCCAAAACTGAATATTCCAGCTCTGCTCAAGTGCCTTTTCAGGCCCCCTTTCCTGCCCTTGTAGAGCCATCCAAGCAACCATGGTTTGATGCCATTGTGACTTCAGTGACTCCAATTCCGTCGCGTCCGCACAATAAGCTGTCATTTGAGCGGCCAGCTTATCAGCTTGATTTGAGAAAGTGTGCGCTGCGGCAAACTCTACTTGATAAACACCCTGACTAGGATGAGAAGTTTGCTGGGCGACTGGTTCTGTGCTGCTGGTTGACTGGCAACCTACCAGTACCACCATTGAGGCAGCCAGTGCTGATAAAGAAAAGATCTTCATCGTGATTCCTTACAATGAATTCAAGAAAGCGATCAATGCATCGCGCTCTTTTTGATTGAACTTGAGAACGGTTTGTTTCGCTGGCTCAGCTTCACCGCCATGCCACAATACCGCTTCCATCAGGTTACGTGCTCGGCCATCATGAAGGAAATAAGTATGGCCGTTGACTTCTTCGGTGTAACCGATGCCCCATAATGGCGCAGTTCGCCACTCGCGTCCATTCGCCAGATACTCAGGCCTGTTATCTGCAAGTCCTTCACCCATATCATGAAGCAGTAAATCGGTGTAAGGATGAATTTTCTGATTCGATAAAGCCGGCAGGCCTTCTCGCTTCATAGTTCTCGCTTCGCTCTTATGACAGCTATCACACCCTGCTTTGGCAAATAAGTTTTGACCGAGCTTAACTTCCGGATCATTCATATTGCGACGAATCGGTACGGCTAAGTGCTGAGAGTAGAATTCAACGAAATCGAGAATGTTGTCGCTCACTTCAGGAGCTCCGCCATTCGGCAATTCAGCACAAATAGATTGCTTTGATGTACAGTTCTCATTCGGGAAAAGGTTGCTGGTCAGGCCAACATCACCGTTAAATGCTGCAGCATTTTGTTGCATCAGCGTAGGTTGCCCAGACTTCCAGCCAAAGCGACCAATGGCGAAATCATTCTTCTGTACATCCCAAACTTTGTTCACCTTACCTGAGATACCATCGCCATTGGCATCATTTTCATCTGCCCAAGTTTGCAGCGTTTCATCAGAAATACTTTCTAATAGCCCCAGTCCAATCATTGGCGGAGCAACGCGGGCGGAAAATTGGGTATCAGGGTGCATCTCGCCGTAACCTAAATCGGTAATTTTCAGGTTGGGCTTACGTAGTACTACTTTTGTACCGTCGGTAAAGGTCACTGGTACATCTGTGTACGTAATGTTGATCTGTCCTTCAGGAGTTTGATCTTGAAGTGAAAAGTCTTGTAGCTGACCACCATACGTTGGTTCAGGGATCACACCATCTTTGATGAAAGCTTTTTTCTGCTCTGGTGTCATCGCAGGAATACTCAAACGCACTAGCATGGAAACGGCATGAATGTCCCCTTCTTCTGGTGGGTGGCCACGACCATCTTTAATATGGCAGTTTTGACAACCATTGGTATTGAAAAGAGGCCCTAAGCCGTCACGGGCATCGGTAGAAGCCGGCGCTTGTACCCATGGGTTACGGAAAAAACTGTTACCAACACTGAAATCCAGTCGCTTAGACATTGGCAGGTTTCCGGCAGGCAAAGAATAAGCATTTGAGCCCTCTTTCTTAACCGCCGTACCGCCGCCAGATTTCATTTCATAACCAGAAACAGATGCACTCACCAGTATTAGAGAGGCTAATATGGACTTTTTATACAACTTCATACCAATAGTTCTCGGGTAAAGACCAACACCTTGTTAAGAAATATTCTCATTAAAAGTGTGGTTATAGAAACAGCAAAAGGGCTCACTAAGAGCCCTTAAAATTATTTAATTGTTTTTAGAATTCGTGGTCAGCTGTATCTGGGTTCAGGCTGTTGATACCAACGATTTTCGCCGCACGTTCGATAGATGAAGTCTGAGCAACTAGAGACATGATTGTCTCGTTTACTAATGCGTTACCTTGCGCGTTACCTGCTGCAATTAGCTGGTCAAAGTACTGACCGTTCTTTTCAGCGGAAGTTACAAGTTGACCTACTTGAGAGCGTGTTACGTCGAACTGCTTCTGGATCTCTTTCGCCGCTGCTCTGTCTTTCTGAGCTACAAGATCTGCGATGCTAGGACCAGATAGAAGCGTACCGTCTTCACGTTTGTACAGACCAGTGTATACGTTGTAGATACCCTGCTCGTTGTAGTAGTGAGAGTTGTGCGTGTTGTCAGAGAAACAATCGTGCTCATCTTCAGTAGAGTTAGCTTCTAGAGCCACTTTCATACGCTCACCAGCAAGCTCACCTAGAGATAGAGAGCCCATGCCGAATAGCATTTTACGTAGACCGTTGTCCGCAGAGTCGTTCAGAAGTTCTTCACGGTAGTTACCTTTTACATCTGAAGACCACTGTTTCTCCATCCACTGTAGATCTTGAACCAATAGGTCAGCCGCTGATTTTAGGTACTCACCACGACGGTCACAGTTGCCGTTAGTACAACCTTTACCAACAACGAAATCAGTGTAAGCACGTTCACCAGCACCAGCGTCAGTACCGTTTAGGTCTTGACCCCATAGTAGGAATTCGATCGCGTGGTAACCTGATGCAACGTTAGCTTCAGAGCCGCCCACTTCGTTCAGATCAGCAATCGCTTCTGGAGTCAGCTGAGCAACGTCAAGTTTAGTTGCACCAATCGTTAGTTGCTTATTTGCAACGATATTTGCGCTCGCGCCTTCGTTACCTAGCTCATATTGGTAATCCGTAGATACGTAGTCGATAAGGCCTTCATCAAGAGGCCATGCGTTCAACTGGCCTTCCCAATCATCAACAACCGCGTTACCGAAACGGAATACTTCAGACTGTTGGTATGGTACGCGAGAGTCAAGCCAGGCTTGTTTTACTTCAGCAAGCTTGGCTTCAGATGGAGCTGCAAGGAAAGATTCGATAGATTGGTCTAGTGTCTTAGCAGTTGTTAGTGCATCGGCAAATACTGCGTGAGCAACATCTGCGTAGTGTTCTACTACTTGCTCTTTTGTCACGTTCGCTGCAAAAACAGAACTGCTAGCAAGAACGAGAGAAGTTGCAACAGAGCGCGCTAAAAGTGATTTTACATTCATTGAAAAGCATCCTTGTTGAGCTTAATAATTATTCTGCATAATAAGTGCTAATTATTCTCATTTGCACTTATAGGCGCAAATAATACAAACTTACATTTTTTTTGCAAGGGTTATACAAAAAAGCCTCACAAAAGTGAGGCTTTTATCAACATAGACTGCTATTGGGCTAGAGCTTAAGATCGTGTTTTCCGTGTGACACCTTAGCTTTAAGATATCCTTCGTTACCATCTTTAATATGCGCAGAGGTGTTGACAGTATCTTCGATTTCAACACCATGTTCTTTCAGTTCACGGATCTTCTTTGGATTGTTCGTGATTAAACGGATCTTATTAACATCCAACGCTTTAAGCATTTGCGCCGCTTCCGTAAAATCACGCAGGTCATCACCAAAGCCTAAATGGTTGTTCGCTTCATAGGTATTCAGACCTTCACTTTGCAACTTGTACGCGTCAATCTTATTGTAAAGGCCGATACCACGACCTTCCTGGCGCAAGTAAAGAATAATCCCACCTGACTCACCCATCTTATTAATGGTCTCGTCCAACTGTTCACCACAGTCACAGCGCGAAGAATGAAAAACGTCACCTGTGAGACACTCAGAGTGTAAACGAACTAATGGGGTAGCTTGGGTTTTGTCAGCTTGCTTAAAAATAACCGCAACGTGCTCTTTGTCGGTTTTTAGCCCGTTAAAAGAAAGAAGCTCTGCTTCAATATCACTCTTGGTACCGACTTTAAATTCTACTCTGGCTCTAACTTCCGCCATATCCCTACTCACTTGAATCTTGTTCTCTTCTATTTCTATCATTTTAGAAATCTCTTATGTGATTAACTATGGGGACTCATACTAGATAAATCAATGGTCAGATCACTTTTTGTTATAATATAACAATTTATATTTAAGACAATAAAAAACCTCAACGAATTTACTTCGTGAGGTCCTTTATGAAACTGGTCAGATAATGAAATTTAGTGGTTTTGTTTTTTCTTCCACATCGAGAGCTCAATCCAAAGTGCTTCGAGCACCTGAAGCTCTTCTTCAGTTAACAGAGAAAGTGTTGGTTTAGTTTGTGGCAAAGAATAAGCTTGCAGCGAGCTTATTTGAGCATAAAAATCTTTGCGTAATTGAGATATATTTGTATCCACTACTATTCCCTAAGTCTCTATCTATAAACCGATATAAAATGGTGACTCAAACCATTTGTCTCAAAAATGATAGCAAATTACATAGATTGCGCAAAGAAATGAAGCATTTTTGAGCATTAAATCACATTTTATTCATGATTATAATCTTTACAATTCAACAAATTACTTGATCAAAATTGATCTTTTAAAACAGTTCTACATCATCCAAATGATCATTATCGTCTGGTCCAGTTGCTCCCTGCATAAGATCTTCATAACACTCGATCCGGTTCCTACCACGTTCTTTCGCTCTATAGAGAGCGGTATCAGCATGACCTAAAATCGTCGGCAGGTACTCGTGTCTGGAGATCGCACACACTCCGCAGCTAAAGGTCATATTGTTTACCTGCGGAAAGCGAAATGACTCTATATGCCTACGAAATGATTCCAGTTCTTTCAGCACTTGCTGCTTTTCCTGAGGTGGCAGTAGCACGACAAACTCTTCCCCACCAAATCGAAATAATTGCTCTGAACCAGAAAAGAAATTCTGCAGTTGCTGAGAAAACATTAATAGCACTTCATCGCCGATCATGTGCCCATAGGTATCGTTAATGTTCTTGAAAAAATCGAGATCTATGATCGCAACCCACGCATAAACGCCAGAATCTTGATTCACGGACAGATTAAAACAATGTGACAGGCGCTCTTCGAGCGTTTTCCGATTAAGTAACCCGGTCAGTTTGTCGCGTTCACTCTCATGCAATACCACCAAGTAGTTGCGATATATCTTGGCGAAGCCATCGATCAATAATTCAAACTTTGTCGGATCTGCATCGGTTTCAATTTGCAACAATGCCGAGCTTTCTTCGGAAATCGGAATCGGGTAACGGCATACATAACTCGGTGCTTGCTGTTGAGTTACATTAAACTCGCTTTCTTTGTGATCGTGCATGTAGCACTGCTCTGGTGCCTGATCGTACGTCCATTGATATTCTTCTTGTTTTCTATTTCTAAATACTTTGGCGACAACGATGGAGGTATTGGATAGGTAATGGGTCAGGCTGATGGATTCAATGGGCATCATTTCAAGTAAGGTCGCAACCAGACAATGACCCAGAGATATCGAGTTTCTTTGCTCAGTAATTTCCACGACAGAGTTCAGAATCTTGTCTTGCATCCACCAACCCTATATAGACGTAGTTCGTTAAGTCACATTATAGACGTTAATATTACGGCGTGCGTTTTATTGCATATAATTAGAGCTGAGGAGCAATAACCTAACACGAAAAGGAGAAAACTATGTTCCTAGTCAGATTGGTTTATACGAGCACAATAACAAAAGGGATTACGGAATCAGATATTCAGAATATTCTTGATGTAGCGAGAAAAAATAACTCTTTGGTCGATGTAACAGGTTTGCTTCTATTTAACCGCAACTACTTTTTGCAATGCCTTGAAGGTTCAAGAGCCCAAGTCAACAAGATCTACCACCAGATTCTAAACGACCCAAGGCATGAAAATATCCTGCTGCTAGATTACTCAGAGATTACCGAACGCGAGTTTAGCGACTGGAGCATGGGCTATATTCCTGAGGTCAACTCTACAATGCCAATTAATCTAAAATACTCTGCCTGTTCGAAATTCGAGCCTTACAATATGTCTGGCCCTAGTGCACATAAGCTACTGCTCAGCTTGCGTGATGTGGTCACCATTGTCTAACCATAAATATTAAAAAAGCAGCCTTCACGGCTGCTCTTTTTAGTCTCGATGTCCGAGTTTTACGTTACCTTCGGAGTCAAACCACAAGGCTTCTTTTCGTCTTCGGCCAATTAGAATCGGGCCATCGTCGTAAAACAAAAAGTTCTTCCAGTGCTTCTTAAATACGCTCCATTTGGTTTCAATGACGTTGTATTTTTCATAGCAAAAATACACAGTTACGTCATCTTGCCAATCGATAAACTCAGCAACTCCCTCAGGCAACATGTCTTCATCGGCTTCCCAAGCAGCCATCCAGTCCAAACTCTCTTTCCAGTTAGAGTCTTTCATTGGCCAGTCACCTGAACTCAAACGTTCTGCATCCGGGCTTTGAGCGCTGATGTTCTCTTTCCATAGCTGCGCAGCTCTGGCCTGAGCCATTGGCTTTATCTGGGCTAAATCCTGCTCAGGGACAGGCATAGACTGGTGAGTGAAAATCCATTTTCTTTGGTATTCATCCAAAGTGAGATACGACATTCATTTTCCTCGTTATGGCTTCTTCAGGCTTTTAGCCATCCTTTCTGGGTTGCTTCTTCAATCACTTGCTGAGCCTTATCCCACAAAGCTTGTGAGCCATATTCTATTTTTCGATTCACCGTCAGAGCTTGCTCACGAGTCACTCCGTGCTCCTGCCAACTCTGACCGTTGTTGTGATAATTAAGCAACATAGGAATGATCCTATCAAGTGCTTTACCAAATTTGGCGTCTGCCGATTCTGCTCGCTCAAACTCTAACCATAGCTCAAGCAGCTCTTGTCCCTGCTCTTCAGGCAACATCGCGAATAATCGCTGAGCAGCAGCAAGCTCTTTTTCTTCTTGCACTGCTGACGCAGCAACATCGTAAACAAAGGTGTCGCCTGCATCGATTTCGACAATATCATGCAGTAACAACATCTTTACGACACGAGCAATATCCACCGGCTCATTGGCGTGTTCTTCCATGAGAATCGCCATTAGAGCAACATGCCAACTGTGCTCTGCACTGTTTTCAAGACGGCCATCAGCACTTTTGACCCGAGTGCGTCTCAAAACAGATTTCAGTTGATCCAGCTCCATCAATAAAGCCAGTTGTTGCTCTAATCTACTCATGCTTAACTCTCTTTCCAGTTGGGGTTAATCAGTGATGTCAGGTTATGGTCTTCCCAGCGGCCATCAATCAGCAAATAGTCCTCTGCAAAGCCTTCTTGCTTGAAGCCTAAACGATTCAATACCGCCTCACTGCGTTGATTGCGTGGCATGTAGCCCGCCATAATCCGATGGATATTCTGGATGCTAAACATGTAGTTCACGGCCATTTTTAATGCCCGCGTCATCACGCCTCTTCCCTGCGCATTCTCGCCGAGCGAATAGCCAAGATTACATGCATGAAACGGAAATCTCGAAATGTTGCTAAAGGAGACGGTACCTAACATCTCTCCCGACTCACTATCAATAATGATCAGGTAGTAACCCAAACCCATACGATGCAACTCATTGAGTTTGATCAAACGCTGCGTCCAACCTGATTCAGAGAAGAAGGCGTCTTCGCGTCGTGGTTCCCATTGTTTCAGATGCGCACGATTGGCAATAAAGTAGTCAGAGATGAGCTGGCCGTCCGTTGGTTCTGCGGTGCGCAGGATGATATCCCCATCCTGCTCAAACACCTGCTGAGGAGTACTGAGTCGTTCCATTTAGTTTTTTCTTATTCCGTATTCACGTAACTTATTAGCCACGGAGGTATGAGAAACATTAAGGCGTTTTGCTAGCTTACGGCTGGATGGGAAAGACTGATAAAGTCGCTCCAAAACCTGCGACTCATAATCTTTCATGATTTCATCCAACGAACCGTCGAGGTTAATTGTCGGGCCTGTCGAAGCGGGGCTTTCTAGTTGAGGCAGGTGGAACAAGTCGATCATTAAGGTATCTGAATCCAGCTCAGTCAATGCGCGGAGCACCATATTTTCTAGCTGACGCATGTTACCCGGCCATTGGTAATTCACCAGTTGATCAACCAGTGTTTCTTCCAGCTCAGGTTTCATGATGCCTAACTGCTTAACGTATTTAACAACAAATAGATCCAGCAGCGGGCCTATATCGTTAGAACGTTCGCGCAGTGCCGGAATATTGAGTGTCAGTACGTTGAGGCGGTAGAAAAGATCTTCTCGGAAGGATTTCGACCCTGCCAAATCGGCTAGATTATGGCGCGTTGAAGCAATCACGCGTACATCAACATGGATCTCCTGCTCTGCACCCACACGGCGGAAAGTACCATCTTGTAACAGGCGCAGTAATTTGATTTGCAGATGTGGGCTCATTTCGCCAATTTCATCTAAAAAGACGGTACCACCATCTGCTTGTTCAAAAATACCCTTATGACCTTGCTCATGATTGAATGAACCTGGCGCATGACCAAACAGTTCTGTCTCCGCAACATCATCAGGCATGGATGCACAGCTCAAGACTAAGAACGGAGCGGCTGCTCGGTGAGAACGGTTATGACACGCTCTGGCGAGCATTTCTTTGCCCGTACCCGTTTCACCCTGAATCAGCAGCGGTTGCTCAAGCATCGACAGCTTCTTAGCTTGGCTCATCAGCGCCTTGTGTCGATTAGACACACCGACAAAGTGTTCAAAGCCAAGGTTATTATGTAGAGGTAATGAATCCTCTAACGCCGATTTTTCTTGAGACGAGCGAATGATCATTACGGTACTGGCGAGAATCGATTCGTTGGATTCATCGGTGATGTAG
This sequence comes from Vibrio sp. RE88, assembly GCF_013113835.1. Taxonomy (GTDB): domain Bacteria; phylum Pseudomonadota; class Gammaproteobacteria; order Enterobacterales; family Vibrionaceae; genus Vibrio. The sequence goes on from NZ_VTYQ01000003.1 coordinate 212,785, forward strand.
ACCGGCATGATCTCCATGATGTAATCGAGACCACTGATCACAATGTTTTCCCGCTGACGGGTAATTTTACCTTCCACCCATTTGGAGAAGTTGAAGCTTGGTAGCAATGTGCTGATCTGGTGACCAATCATCTCTTCTTCTTCGCAACTGAACAGGCTTAGCGCGGCATGATTCGCCATGTCAACATTGCCTTTCAGATCGATGGCCAATACTGGCTCAGGAAGATTGTTCAACAGGGAGATGAGTTCGGTGTTATGCCTTTCCATCGGCATAAATTGAATTTTTCTTACGTCTCTTACACCTGATATACGACGTATCTCTGCCATGAGTTCACTGAAAGTATCGAAGTCAATATCCGGGCAATTCAGGTAGATAATGCCCGTAATGTCGATTTCGATCCCTCGCAAATCAATATTTTTAGAAGCCAGAATATCGAGCAGCTCACGAGTAAGCCCCAATCTGTCTTCACATGTCACTTCTAAACGCACTGATTAAATCCCTAGTCTGAGGTGTCAGGAAAAGTTGACAGTAGTTTCCCTTAAGCCTAGATCCTCGTCAAGCAAACCGACATTACTTGCTTCACATTCGCACTATTTGATTGTTATAGAGGCGATTTTTTCTACAATCTGCTTTCGAATCGCGCCCAATTTTACCTTTCTGTCTGGGTGCCAAGGTATCGGTCGTAACAATGTCATCGCTTTCACCCCAAGCCTTGCGGTCAGTATGCCAACACCCAGCCCCTGTCCTGCTCTGGCGGAGACTTTCCCAGCTAGATCCATAGACATCAGATCCATGCTGGCATCTATCGCTATTTCACTGGCACCCGCAGCCGCCATATTGATCAACGTCGCTTTGAACAACTTCAACCTAGACCAGTATCCAAGCTCTACACCGTAAACATCTGCAAGACTGTCGATCATTTTGAAATTGCGCCATGCCACCAGCAGCATGTCTGCAATAGCCAGTGGGCTTATTGCAACTAAAGCGGCCGATTCTGTTGCATGCTGCGTAACGATTTTAGTGGCTTTTTTGTCCTGTTCACTCACCACCATCGCGTCATACATGTCGAGTACTTCGGCGTCGCTGTGAGAAGCATTCACACTGTGTGTCCAACGATCATAACTTGGTGATTCTGTCTTAATGCCACTTTGCTTCGCGATAGATTCACAAAACGCTTTACCTTGCCCAACGCTGTTGGCTTCTATCAAGGCTTCACTCTGCTCTTGAATAGAAAAGTGATGACGTAACGTTTTGAGCTTCCATAGCTCCTTACCAATTGCCCCTATTCCTAACGCCGCCAGCGTCGACATGAAGCCAGCCCAGCCTAGCGCTAACCAATCAGCACTTTGAACAGACGTAATAATACTGTCGATGGCTTGCCAACCAACCAAGCCAGAAAAGGCCGCAAGTAGCCCGCTCGCTAACCATCGGCGCCCTGTTTTAGGTCGAATTACCTGTTCCAGCTTTTCTTCAGCCTCGCTTTGCGTTTCTTCTGAGCTGATTGCTGCTGGTATAAAGGTTTCTTGTTCTTCAAACTGCATTTGGGAGGTCAAGTCTGGGTCGCTGCCCATAGGCTCTTGATCCAATGTTTGAGTGAAGACTTGTTTTTGCTTTAGCTTTGCATCTTGAGAATCGGTCATTTCAGCTTGTCTCCAATCAGGTATTCCAACGCTTTATCAATACGAATATGGGGCAGAGGATCGTCTACCGAGCTAGGGAGTGGCCGGAAAGCGGTAAATTCAAATCCTTCATTTTGCCAGAAACTCTGCTGAGGCAGTTTTTTCGGAACTTCACCAGGAAAGATTGTCAGTGGTTGTTCATCAAGGGTTATGCCCTGAATTGCGGGAACCGATTCGGTACCACGATTAATAAAGCCTGTTTTAGTCGCCTGAATAGACGCCATAGAGATACAGCTCATTTCGATGTTTTCATAGGACGCCGTTTGCCAAGCGGGATGCACCATCTGCTGCAACAAAGAAACTAGGTTTGGATGCTGCTCTGGCGTCACATGATCGGCTTTAGTCGCTGCAAACAATATCTTATCGATTCTCGGCGCAAACAATCTCTTTAACATATTGCTTCTGCCATAGCGGAAGCTGTGCATGATCTGTTCAATCGCGTGGCGCATATCATGAAAAGACTCGTAACCGGCATTCAAGGGTTGTAGGCAATCAACCAATACAATTTGACGGTCAAACGTCGAAAAGTGATGCTTGTAAAAGGCTTTCACGACTTTTTGCTGATACTCCTGATACCGCGTTTTTAGCATAGCTAAATTGGAGTCCTTGCTGGCTTTGCTCTCTTCATCAAAGCGGCAAGGGAAAAACTGCAAGACTGGCGCGCCTTCCAGTTCACCAGGTAAGACAAACCTGCCCGGCTGAACCCAATGCAGCCCAGCATTTTTGCAGTCGTGTAAATACTGAGTGTAGCTCTGCGCGATCGCTTCAAGCTCTCTTTCGTTGACACCATCTGCAAGGTTTAATTGTTCAAGTTTGGCTAACCACTCTTGCGCCAGTTCTCCGCGCTGACCTTTAAGAGCTGCGAATTGTGTCTGCGACCACTCGTGGAAGCTCATATCCAATAAAGGGAGATCCAGTAACCATTCACCGGGATAGTCAATGATATCGATGTGCAGCGTTGATGTGCTGCCAAACAACTTTTTGGACTTTCTAGTCGGCTTGTATTTTACTGCAAGACGAATTTCACTCACATCGCGAGTCGGCTCGGGCCATTTTGGCGGCTGTGTGAAGACATGCTCCATCGCTTCATCGTAGGCAAAACGCGGCACCATCATATTGGCTTGAGGTTCACGCTTCGCACCCACTAGGCGCTTATCGCGTGCTGAAACCAGTAAAGGAAGATTGTCGTGAGTGGAAGTGTGCAACAACTGGTTCACCAACGAGCTGATAAACGCCGTTTTCCCCGCACGAGATAAACCAGTCACCGCGACACGCACATGAGAATCGACGCTGCGGTTAATAAAATCATTCACTTCCTGAGTAATACTCTTCATTTACTGTCTCTTTGTTTTGAACACGAGATTATCCTAACCATTGTAATCTTAATGAAAGATGAATAAAAAAGCCTCCGATATAAATCAGAGGCTTAGTATGTCACTTGGGTATCACATATTGCATTGTGTCTAGTCGTCTTCAATCAGCTTGTAGATGACAAACAACGCAATCTCCAGCAATACAAACAAAGTACAGGTGATCATTACGTACTTTTGATTAAAGATGCTGATGCCGTGAAGGACAATATCGTAGCCGATGAAAACACCTACAACCACGGCAATGATGAGCTGTAAGATTTGAATAAATCGAGGCATGAACGCTCCTGAAGTTCTTCAATGCAGAGAACAGTATATAAAAAAAGGCACGGCTTCTGCCGCACCTTCATCAAATATTTGCTATGTAATTCAGCCGTTTCTCACAAAGATCAGGCTTGAGATTCCATTTCCTGAATTTTCACTTTCCAAGTATCAGGACCAATCTGGTGAGCATTAGCACCAGTAGAATCCACAGCAACGGTCACTGGCATGTCTTCGACTTCAAACTCATAAATCGCTTCCATACCTAGGTCTTCAAACGCCACAACGCGTGCTTTCTTGATCGCTTTTGCCACAAGGTAAGCCGCACCACCCACTGCCATCAGATAAACCGCTTTATGCTTTTTGATTGACTCTACCGTCGCAGGACCGCGCTCTGCTTTACCAATCATGCCCATAATGCCTGTTTCTTCAAGCATCATATCGGTGAACTTGTCCATACGAGTTGAGGTAGTCGGGCCTGCAGGACCAACAGCTTCATCACCCACTGCATCAACAGGGCCTACGTAATAGATGAACTTACCTTTAAGATCCACACCTTCAGGTAAGCCTTCGCCGCTTTCTAGCATACCCTGAATACGTTTATGAGCAGCATCACGACCTGTCAGGATCTTACCAGACAGCAGAACAGTTTCGCCGGTCTTCCACTGTTCTACATCTGCCTGAGTTACCTCTTCAAGGTTCACGCGACGAGTGTTTGCTCCCGCTTCCCAAGTGATATCTGGCCACTCTTCAAGCTTAGGTGGTGTTAGATCCGCAGGACCTGAGCCATCCAATGTGAAGTGAACGTGTCTTGTCGCTGCACAGTTTGGAATCAAGCACACTGGCTTAGAAGCGGCGTGCGTTGGCGCTGTTTTGATCTTCACATCCACCACGGTAGTTAAACCACCAAGGCCTTGCGCACCGATACCAAGCTTGTTGACGCGATTGAAAATATCGAGACGTAGCTCTTCTTCGGCGTTTTCTGGACCACGCTCAATCAACTCTTGGATATCGATGTGTTCCATTAGAGATTCTTTTGCCAGTACCGCTGCTTTTTCTGCAGTACCACCAATACCTATACCCAGCATGCCCGGTGGACACCAGCCTGCACCCATCGTAGGTAAAGTTTTCTCAACCCACTCTGCGATGTCATCCGATGGGTTAAGCATTACCATCTTAGTTTTGTTTTCCGAACCACCGCCTTTGGCTGCAATTTGGATTTCAACCGTATTACCCGGCACCATGTTGATGTGTACAACCGCTGGCGTATTGTCTTTCGTGTTAATACGCTTGCCCGCAGGATCAAGCAGTACTGACGCTCGAAGTGGGTTGTCTGGGTTGGTGTATGCCTGACGTACACCTTCATCGACCATCTCTTGTACCGTCATATCGGTCGAGTCCCATTGAACTTGCATACCGATGTTAACAAAACAGGTCACGATACCAGTGTCCTGACAGATCGGTCGGTGACCTTCTGCAGACATACGCGAGTTAATCAGAATCTGAGCCATAGCGTCTTTCGCCGCCTGACTTTCTTCTTTGTGATAGGCTTTTTCCAGGGCTTGAACAAAGTCCAGAGGGTGATAGTACGAAATGTACTGAAGTGCATCAGCGACACTGCTGATCACATCTTGCTTGCGAATTACCGTCATTGCATGCCTCGTTATAGTTATGCTTCCTTTATACCGCTATCAAAACGTTTGCTTATATAAGCAAGTTTAGAAGACTGACATCACCTTTTTATTATAAAACGTCAATGTAGCGGCGATAGTTCGCAATATGATACTCTTGGTTTCCCTCTCTTGCTATGCAGTGAACGAACTCTTTGTCACAAATTAAACAAATGAATAACAACGCGCCAAATTGCTTAGAAATCAAGCCGATTAACTATCACCCAGAGCTATCCAAGCAGCTTTTTAGTCCCATAGAATCCAGACCTTGGGCGATGTTGTTACGTTCCGCATCAGAGAACCATGTCGACAGTCGATTTGACATTTTGGTTGCCAATCCATTGGTAACATTGACTACATCGGGAAGCACCACCCGAGTCGTCACTCCGAAGGAGGCTTTTGACTCTAACGATGATCCGTTTACCTTGCTCGAACAGCAGCAAACTCAGTGGCTACCAGAGCAGCACTACTCTGGCGAACTTCCATTTGTGGGAGGAGCACTAGGTTACTTTGCTTACGATCTTGGTCGACGTGTTGAGCGATTACCTCAAATTGCACAACAAGATCTGACAACACCTGATATGGCTGTTGGTTTGTATCAATGGGCAGTGATTGTTGATCACAAGCGACAGAAGGCGTTTATCGTAGGCGAGGAGGTAGATCGTCACTACGATTGGTTGGTTTCTCACTCTCTCCCAACTCAGGCCGAGTTTGCTCTAAAGAGTGCGTGGCTATCAAACATGACCAAAGAGAGTTACAGCGAAAAATTTGCCAGTGTGCAAGAGTACTTGCGCTCTGGAGATTGCTACCAAATCAACCTCGCCCAGCGCTTTAAGGCAGAGTATTCAGGGAGCGAGTGGCAAGCATACCAAAAGCTGGAATCCTACAATAAAGGGCCATTTTCCGCGTTTGTCCGCACCGAGCACAGTGCAATCCTCAGCGTCTCACCAGAGCGTTTCCTCCAAGTTCATGATCGACAAATTGAAACTAAGCCGATCAAAGGAACACGCCCACGCCATCTAGATGCTGTTCAAGATGCAGCCTCAGCAAACGAGCTCGCTCACGCAGAGAAAGATCAGGCAGAGAACTTGATGATCGTCGATCTGCTGCGCAATGATGTCGGCAGAGTAGCGAAACCGGGAAGTGTGCACGTACCTAAGCTGTTTGATATTGAAAGCTTCCCTGCCGTTCACCATTTAGTGAGCACCATTCGGGCAGAGCTGGATTCACCCTACTCTCCTGCTGATCTGTTACGAGCCAGTTTTCCGGGAGGATCCATCACTGGTGCACCCAAAATCCGTGCTATGGAAATCATTGAAGAGTTAGAGCCTCATAGACGCAGTGCCTATTGCGGTAGTATTGGTTATATCAGCCGCCATGGCGCAATGGATACCAGCATTACGATACGCACTCTCATCGCAGAAAATAATCAGATTTATGTCTGGGCTGGAGGCGGTTTAGTCGCAGACAGTGAAAATGACGCTGAATATCAGGAAACGTTAGACAAGCTGTGCAGAATTCTACCTGTGCTTGAAAGCTAAGCCCATTTTTCGAGCATCAATTTGAGATCTTTTGCGGTATAAGGCTTGGTTAAAATATCATCCATACCGCACTGGATACACTTTTCACGTTCTTCAAGCGTGGTTCCTGCGGTCAGCGCAATGATCGGTTGGTTGAACTCTTGCTCTCTCAGATAAGTCGTTGCCTCAAAACCATCCATTTCCGGCATTCGACAATCCATAAAAATTAAGTCATAGCGGCTTCCCGATACCGCTTTTATCGCTTCTAAACCGTTACTAGCAATATCAGGCCTGATCGATAACTTCTTCAGCATTTGGTTGATAATGACTTGGTTCATTCGAATGTCATCCACCACCAAAATCGACAAGCTTTCCAGCGGTTTGGCGAGACTGCTGTTGGTTTTCTCGATCTTCGACTCTTGAGTGGCAACTTTAAGTGGGATGGATAGATTAAACTGGGTACCAACACCTGTCTGGCTGGTAAAGCTGATTACGCCTTTCATCAAATCTATAAGATTTTTACAAATAGCCAGCCCTAGTCCTGTTCCCTCAAAATTACGTTTAGCGGTTCTGTCTGCTTGTACAAAAGGATCGAAAAGAATCGCTTTTGCCTCTTCTGGTATCCCTATCCCCGTATCTTTCACCGAAATCTGAAGGTTGTTTTCTTGCCAGAAGACTTCAACCTGTACAGAGCCCGCAGAGGTAAACTTGATTGCATTTCCGACTAGGTTAATCAGAATTTGGCAAATACGATCGAAATCTCCTATCAGAAAATCGGGAACTTCCGGAGCCGAGTGAATTGAAAACTGAATCCCTTTTTCCTGAGCTTTATTCGCAAACACGCCCTGAAGCATGTTCGTTAATTCTTTCCAAGCAAAAGTCGATGGAATAAGCTCCATCATTCCCGCACTCATCTTACTGAAATCAAGAATATCGTTGATGATATGTCTTAAAAAATCCCCCGTATGAGACAGATTTGTTAGCAAAGTACGTTGTTCTTCGTCTAGCGAGGTATCGGCGAGCAATTCAGCGCTACCAAGTAAGCCATTTAGTGGTGTTCTCAACTCATGATTAATCATGGCGACAAACTCTTTTGTCGCCCTTTCCGATTCTTCTGCTCTGGCCCTAGCTTCTTGGGTATTCGTTAACATAATTTGACGGCTGATGGCGCTGCAAAGCAAATCCGCGACCAAGCGCATCTGACTAACAACAAACTCCGCCTCGATGTCTTGATCTTCTGTGAATACCGACAATTCCCCCACCACCTGATGATCAACCTCTAATGGAAGAGACAGTCTATCTCCTTCCCAAAAAGCATAAGGTTTAATACCATCTACCTTCTGTCGCTGAATGTGCCCAAAATGGCTATCTTGGATGGTGGAAACAATGTCGGTCGCGAGAAACAACCCTGACTCGGTTAATGCGGATGATGAATCGAGTCGTTCAAGAAGATTAGAAAGCAAACCGTCATCAAGGGTACGACTCAGGAAAGCACGCCCGAAATGAATCAGAGTCTCATTAATTTGCTCTTCAAACGCTAACTTATGCAAATCTTTGTGCGTTTGCCTTTTTAGCTGCGTAAGAACCAGTTTTAAGTGTTCATTCGCTTCGTAAAGTTCGAGGCTTTTTTGCTCCAGCAACAACTCCGCTTGCTTGCGCGCAGCAATCTCTCTCGCAAGTTTCCGTTCTAGCGCAGACTGACTACTCATTGATTTTACCCAACGACCATAACCTTAAACCTAACATCATTACCACTTTTGTTGTTGTTTTCCATCTCAATATTAAGTGATTCATCAAAATGCTGAGCACATCCCTCAATCAAACCTAAACAGACATGGGACATACAGCGAGCACTTTTGTAATCAAAGGTCATCTCTGTTTCCGTTTCAGAAATGAACTCAAAGCGTGGGGGATTAGCTTCTTGATAGAGTTTTTTCACTTCAATATGGATATAGTCTTCAACTAAGCGAATGAACTGAAGGGAATTTTTACACCCTTGGAGGCTACTACGCTCAGGCAATGATTCATAAAGACTTTCGAAGACAGATTGCCCAAAAACACGCTGTAGCTCTTCAGCAGGGATACCCGTTTGTTTACTTAATTGGACGATAAGTTTAACCAAGGCTTTGTGATCATAGCTGCCTACTGACGTGTAAATACCTTCATCACCTGCATCAGAAAGCAGTTGATCAAGTACATCGAGACCAAACTTCTCTTCAACTAAGTCCATAAATTCTGTGAAGATAATTCCTTTCATATATTGAGCTATCCTTGGTATATGATGGTCTTTCAAGCATGAATCATAAAGTATAGTTTTTCAAATACGCATATGGAGCTAACGTGTTGTCAGAACTCAATAAAAACCTATTAATTCAGAAGTTCCAGTTACAGCAAACCGTCGACTACCACCATGAAGCATTAAAACGAGTTGCACATATTAATCATGCATCCTTACGTAAAGCCTCAGTACTCATAGGGTTTGTTGAGAGAGAGGATGGACTGAACATCATTTTCACCAAGCGCGCAAAGCACTTAAAACATCACCCCGGACAGGTCAGTTTTCCGGGAGGAAAATATGAAGACTGGGACGATTCACTGGCCGATACAGCGCTAAGGGAAACTTACGAGGAGATCGGCATTGAACAAGGTAAGATTTCCATTTTTGGTCAGATGCCAGAGCTGGTAACCATTAGTAAATTTACCGTGACGCCTTTCCTTGCTTTTGTTTCACCAGACTACCAGACAACCATAGATACCAATGAAGTGGATGAGGTTTTTGAAGTACCCGCAGAAATTGTTCTTGATAAACATCACCTGCACAGTGAACGTTTTCGGTTCCGTAATCATTCACACCGTGTGTTTGGTTTATCCTATGAGAAGCATTTCATTTGGGGAATGACTGCGCAAATTATCCACGCCATGCAGAAACATATTATGCATCAATATTAATAAATCTTAATATTGTTCGAAATTTCATCACATTAGTTAAACTATTCATCAATAAGGCAAACGTTTTCTCGCGACATGCATTAAACAAATTTGCAACAAGATTAGTTTTTCTAATGCATTGGATTAGCATAAATCACTAGTAGCACATCATTTTCGTGAGCAAAAACCTGTTTTTGACATATCATGTTATAACTCCTATCAATTCATGATTTAGATCTATTTTTTGTGCAAGATTTTTATGCAAAATTGCACTCGACTTATTTCCTGTTCCCAAAAATGAGTATCACAAAATGAATGCTACAAATTCAGCGGCTTCTACCGCACAATCGTCTAGTAAGTTTTCTTACAAAGACTTCACCTGGTGTCTGTCACTTTTCGGTACTGCAGTAGGCGCCGGTGTTCTATTTCTTCCAATCAAAGCAGGTGCTGGCGGCTTTTGGCCATTAGTTATCCTTGCTCTAATCGCAGCACCAATGACTTGGTTCGCTCACAAATCTCTAGCTCGTTTCGTTCTTTCTGCGAAAAACCCTGAAGCAGATATCACTGATACGGTAGAAGAACACTTTGGTAAAACTGGCGCAAACCTTATTACTTTTGCTTATTTCTTCGCTATTTACCCTATCGTTCTTATCTATGGTGTTGGTATCACAAACACAGTAGATTCTTTCCTAGTCAACCAAATGGGCATGGAATCTATCCCTCGTTGGCTACTGTCTGGTGCACTGATTGCAGCAATGACTGCGGGCGTGGTATTCGGTAAAGAGCTGATGTTGAAAGCGACATCCGCGATGGTATACCCATTGGTATTCATCCTTCTTGCTCTGTCTTTCTACCTAATTCCTGACTGGAACAGCTCAATGGTTGAAGTCGCACCTGACTGGTCTGCAATGCCTTCTATCGTTTGGCTAGCCATCCCAATCATTGTTTTCTCTTTCAACCACAGCCCAATCATCTCTCAGTTCTCTAAAGAGCAACGTCGTGTGTACGGTGAAAATGCTGTTCAGAAAACAGATGCTATCACTGGCGGCGCAGCCATGATGCTGATGGGCTTTGTTATGTTCTTCGTATTCTCTGTTGTACTGTCTCTATCTCCAGAGCAGCTAGCAATGGCGCAAGAACAAAACATCTCTGTACTGTCTTACCTGGCAAACGTTCATGAGTCACCACTGATCTCTTACATGGGCCCACTAGTAGCATTCGCGGCAATTACGTCTAGCTACTTTGGTCACTTCCTAGGAGCACATGAAGGTCTTGTTGGTCTAATCAAATCTCGCTCTGAAGCACCAAAGAGCAAGATTGAAAAAGCTTCTCTTCTTTTCATCGTTATCACCACTTGGATTGTGGCTATTGTTAACCCAAGCATCCTTGGCATGATTGAAACCATGGGCGCGCCAATGATTGCAGCGATCCTATTCCTAATGCCTGTTTTTGCGATGCAAAAAGTACCAGCAATGGCGAAGTACAAAACTTCTGCGCCTGTTCAGATTTTCACAACAATCTGTGGTCTTGCGGCAATTAGTTCTGTAATCTACGGAGCACTTTAATCACACTAGTGAATTAAGTGGTTAAACAAAAAATATAACGATAATAATAAGCCTCCCGCTCCCCGTTGGGAGGCTTTGTTTTGAGGAAATCGATATGATTAGTGTTTTTGACATCTATAAAATCGGTGTTGGTCCTTCAAGTTCGCACACTGTAGGCCCAATGAAGGCGGGCAAAGAGTTTATTGATGATTTACGCTCAATGGGAAAATTGCGCGACATCACTAAAATCACCGTTGACGTTTATGGATCGCTATCACTGACAGGGAAAGGTCACCACACGGATATCGCTATTATCATGGGTCTTGCAGGCAACACCCCTGAGAAAGTCGATATCGATTCTATTCCGGGCTTTATCGCTCGCGTAGAAGAAACTGAGCGCCTACCTGTTGGCATGCACTGTCACACAGTATCGTTCCCGAAAGACGGTGGTATGAACTTCCATACTACTAACCTTGAGCTACACGAAAATGGTATGCAGATCCACGCGTGGGTCGACAACGAAAAAGTGTACTCAAAAACCTATTACTCAATCGGTGGTGGCTTCATCGTTGACGAAGAAAACTTCGGCAAGGAAGAAGAAAATCCGATTAAAGCGCCTTACGAATTCACGACAGCTGAAGAGCTGGTAAATCAGTGTAAAGAAAGCGGCCTTTCCATCAGTACGCTAGTGATGAAGAACCAGGCAGCAATGCACTCTGAAGAAGAGTCTCGCACTTATTTTGCCAACATCTGGAAAACCATGCGTGAGTGTATGGATCGCGGAATGAATACGGAAGGTATTCTGCCTGGTCCACTTCGTGTACCTCGTCGTGCTGCGGCGCTTCGCCAGCAACTGATGACGTCTGAGAAAACGACTAACGACCCAATGGCTGTTGTAGACTGGGTCAATATGTTCGCGTTCGCCGTCAATGAAGAGAACGCAGCGGGTGGCCGTGTGGTTACAGCGCCAACAAACGGTGCGTGTGGCATTATACCTGCGGTTTTGGCTTACTATGACAAGTTTATCCAAACCGTCACTGAGAAAGATTACATCCGCTACTTCGCGGCTTCTGGCGCGATCGGTGGTCTTTACAAGCGTAACGCGTCAATCTCAGGTGCGGAAGTTGGTTGTCAGGGTGAAGTCGGCGTAGCGTGTTCAATGGCAGCGGCTGGTCTTGCTGAGCTTATGGGTGGTAGCCCTGAGCAAGTCTGTATGGCTGCAGAAATCGCGATGGAGCACAACCTAGGTCTAACGTGTGACCCTGTCGCAGGTCAGGTGCAGGTTCCATGTATCGAACGTAACGGTATTGCTGCTGTGAAGTCGATCAACTCCTCTCGTATGGCTCTGCGTCGTTCATCGGCTCCGACTGTGTCTCTGGATAAGGTTATCGAGACCATGCTAGAAACCGGTAAAGACATGAACGCCAAATACCGCGAAACGTCTCAAGGTGGCCTTGCAGTAAAAGTTATCTGCTAACACCTGAATACATCTAATTGGAAAGCCTGAGCATTCGCTCGGGCTTTTTTATTTCCTGTCTCCCCTTCCTATCTGTTACGCTTGCATCCTTTTTAAAATCACGTAGTTAAACATATAAAAAAAGCTAAATAAGACACTATATCCTCTTACTTTGGATATGCTCGCAATACATCACATCCAACTTGTCTCATTATTGATAACTTCCCGCTACATTTAATCCCAGGAGCGCCTTCACAAATGATTAGGTTTGAATTAGGAAACCAAATCTGCGTTTGTTTGTCAGACAGCGACATCTCATTAGAATTAAACAACACACGACATTCTTCTCTTTCAATCAGTCAAAATGAATACCTGATTTTAAGTATCATCTCTTGTTACGGAACGTTAAATGCCCCGATAAGTCAGCGTTGTATCGAACGCAAAATATCTCAACATCACAATGTCACGCTGCCTGAGAATGGATTTAAAAACATCGTCGCCTCATTGCGAAAAAAGTTTAAACAACTGACCAAATCGCATCTGGATTCGCGCCAAAATGTCATCGAAAATATCCACCGAATTGGATATTTCGTGCCTTTTAAAAGCCATGATAATCAGCAAAATGGCGTACAGCAGCAACTAAAAATCAGCAAAACATCTAAGCGTACTATTCGTTACGCTATCGCCTTATGTCTGACAGACAAAAAGCTCTACACGGACTTAGGACTGACTTTAGCCGTTGCCAGCTTTATTTTTTTTGCTGTTTGTTATTACGCGATAAGCAGCATTTTGAGTCAGGGGTATTTTGGCGATGTGGAAGACTTTACTGATGCGCTGTCCGAGCAATCTTGTTTCTCTGATCCAAACACACTGAAGTCACTTTTCGATGATGCCGAGCTCATTGAATCAAGCATGATGATCGACAAGTTCAATACCTATTGTCTGATCACTGCCGATTCTGTTATGCCCGTCAGCCGAGCCCAGTACGATGAGTGGTTCAAAAATAGCAGTTACATGACTCACTCGCTGGAGAAGAACAACACCAAAATGACGGTGCGGGTGAAGAACATTAACCTGTATCGCTCGGTTGATAACTACATTTCCAGCATGTTTCTTACCGGCATGAAAGTGTGCACCAATACTGGAAACTCAATTAACATTGGTAGTACCGACGGAGAAGTGTTGGTTTCTAAAGAGCAAGGAGATGGATTCAAAGAGTTTTTCTACGTTTCGAATCCAATCAAAAATATTTTGCTCTTTGCAGCGCTGTTGATCGTTGTCATGCGATACAGCCGCTTACTCGCGTTGATTCAGTACTTTTGGGCCATTCGTCGATTTAACCTCAAACTGGAGCCCATTTACGATACAACCAGCCATCAGAATATTCACTACGAAGCCCTGTCACGCTTTAGCGTTTCGAACACTCAGAAGTTCATCGAAACACTGATCGCAAACAAATTGCTGTTGCTGCACACTTTATTGGTTATCCGCATTATCTTTAGCACTAGCAAGGCTCTGATTGCTCCCTTAAGTATTAACGTTTGCCCTTCCCTGCTGAGAGGCAAACGCTTTTCCGTGCTGTATGAGGAGCTTAAGCAATACGATTGCAGTCACCTGACCATTGAAATTACTGAGAATGCTTCTATGTATTACACGGAAGAGATTTATCAGAATATTACAAGACTGAAAGCACTCGGCTGCTCCATCAGCATCGACGATTTCGGAACAGGCAATAACAACGTAGAGCTTATTAGTAAGATTAAGCCCGACTACCTTAAGATTGATAGGGAGTTTGTTATTGGCCTTAAGAAAGACACCAAGCGCATCGAAACGTTAAGGCAGTTGATTGCTATGGGAAAGGCTAACCAGTGTAAAGTGATCGTAGAAGGGGTAGAAAGTGCGGATTGCGCCCACCTTTTGACAACACTGGGCGCGCATATTCATCAGGGCTTCTATTACTCATTAAGCTGACACTAAAAAGGCGGGATACCCCGCCTTTTTGTTTAGATAACCTGAGAAATCAGTAGGAATCCACCAAAAAACAATGAAAACATCAGCATTAGGCTGCCACCTTCTGCGGTGTACCGAGTCGGTTCAACATTCGCCAATCGAATTTTGTAGACCATAGCCAACGGCACAAAGACCGCGAGAAACACCAAAATGATACCCGCGTAGCTGAGCACAGCAAGGAACTTGTCCGCCGCCAAGAGAGCGCCCGCCAATGGCAGAATGAAGGTAACAAAATACGTGATGACTCTGTTCTGTCTCAACATGTCGGTGTTTTGGTTAAACAATGACATCGCAACGCCAAAAAACGAGGTCAACAACGCCAAGCCAGTAAATACAGACAACACAGTGCCAATCCAAGGCGAGTGATGTTCAAAGGCCACAATCAACTCAGAGACATTAGAAAATTCGCCCAACTGTTCAGGTTGCAGATTACCCACGACCGCAAACAACCAACACAAATAACAGAGCAATGGAATGATCGAACCAAGAATAACCATGTTTCTCAGCTGCTGATCACTGGCCTCATGGTTATAGGAAACCAACGAGGGAATCACGACCATAAACCCAAAACTGGTAAACAACACAGCACTGGTTTTAATCAACTCAACTTGGTCTTGATTCATTACTTGCGACAGGTTCGACAATCGAAAATCTGGCAATAGTAAGAACAAACTTAAGGATAAACTCGCGATCATGATGAAGAATAAGCTGCGATTTAACTTATCAATAACGCCTGTGCCACAAGCCACCACCGCGCCTGCAATTAGCGTAAAGAGAATCTGGCTTTGACTTGCCGTTAAATCAAGACCGATGGAAGCTGTGAACTGACTGACCAGATCGGCAGCGCCTAGGATATACGCCATCAATAAGCAGATTAGCAGTGCGTATAGCAGCAGGTTGGTAACCAATTGCCCAACCTTGCCGAGCGTCTGGCGTGCGATGGAGTTAAGCCCTAAGCCTCCACCCGCTTTCAACGTTGCTTCGAGCAATAGCAATGCAGCATATGTTGTGCCGAAGCAAATAAAAATCATTAGTAAGGTTCCGTACCACAAGCCAAATTGTGCCAGAACCATAGGAATTGCAAGCATGCCAGCACCCAGTGCTGTGCCGGAGATGATCAGGGAGCTACCCAGTAGTTTTGTATTCATAATTTCGTATCTAGTTTGATTATTAAAAAGATTGAGATGTGCGCGTACCTAGCGCGATGGCTAACAATCAGAAGCGATACGAATAGCGATGTTTAAAGAAGAAAACGCTGAGAAAAGAGTGGCGTAGAAAAGAAACGTGATTGAACACTTTGGAAAACATTGAAGCTGTCGTTAAAACATGGGGTGAACCTTCAGTTGGCTCGATGATCGGTGTCGTAATTTTGAAAATCATTTTAGGCGTCCGATAGAACTAGACAGTCCTTTAAAACAAAAATAGCAAATCCTCTGCTACCTGCTCTTCAACACGAAGAGGCGATCCATCTTAATCATTGATGATTGGATTGCAATGTCCGAATCTAAGAAAATGTTCAGTTTCATAGCAATGAGCACGTCCAGCCGTGCACTTATTACTCCGGCTGAGGCGCCTCTTCAAGAATAATTTTTCCTTTCAACTCAGTTCCGGCATCTTTGATCAGATTGATGGGCGACATAATCACCCCTTTTACTGCGCCCGACGTTGCTTGCTCGGCAATTTTCTGGCTTTGATCGACAATCTCATCGGCCTTCGCCAACATTGGCGGGATCTCAACACGCAACGCTTGAGATTCCTTAACGACGAGAGGGACGGTTTCTTTTCTGTAGCCTTCACTTTCAACCAATACTTGGGGTATCACAGTTGTCCGATACTGTTTTACCTCTCCAACCACCAATGGAATCACTGACTGGCGATATAAGCCTACTTCTTCAACAATGGATGGGATTTTTGCGTCAATGGAGGCCGCGGTTTTATTAGTTTCATTCACCGCCGCTGTCACGCCTTCAATGCTTTTTATTGCCCCAGGTACCAACCGCTCTAGTGTATCGGCAACTGTCAGCCATTCGCTGATTTGCAGGTTTTCGGAAAGCGTACTGATGTCCTCAATGACTTGAGGATAAGTTTCAATCACTTCTCCCACCTTGGTCGCCATACTATGAATCGTATATCCCAAATAGAAGATAGAGAGCGCCAATATCAATTGAATCGCCGAACCAATCTTTGCTGCCATAGAGTCACCCTTATCTCAATTACGCTTCATCCGCTCAACAAGCTCCGTATCGGGAGACTATTGAGCTATAAAGATAATAAGCCTCTTTCTGGGACAAAAAAAGCCACCGTAATAGTGGCTCGCGGTTATCTTGCCCGTAGTTGTTACATTTAACGATTGAGAATGCCATTTTTGCACTGCTCAGCGGATTTAACATCACTACTATCTAATAGTGAAATAAGTATTCATGTCACACTCGAAGCACGTCGATATTACGTCACTACGTCAAAGTTTTGATTACATAAGCCCCACATCACATTTACATAATCCACACATTGTGTAGGGTCACAATAACTATGCTCATCCATTGAGTGAATGTGCATATACGTCATTATATTTGACGTCTATTCCAATTCTAACAATTAAGCATTTGCAAATGAGCTCAACCATTACTACCAAATTGCTGGCAACCCTCGTCACGGTCTTCTCTCTGGTACTCGCCTCCTCCACCGCGTATCAGTATTGGCAACAAAAAGAGCTGATGAATTCCGTCCTCAGTGAACAACTACATGATAAAGCCAGTAACTATTTCGACAGCCTCAATATGATGATGCTGACAGGAACCATGGCGCAAAAAGAGACGCTTCGTCAAAAAGCCTTAGCTCAGGATGGTATTGAGCAAGTCAAAGTATTGCGTGCTGATGCAGTCAGTAAGCTGTACGGCCCCGGTCAGCCAAATCAGACCCCTGAAGACGACATTGATCAACGTGCGCTCAATGGTGAACTGGTCATCGAGCCCATTTCCGCTGAGTGGGGTAAAGGTTTAGTTGTCGCCTTACCTATGAAGGCAAGTGAAAACTATCGCGGAACCAACTGTGTCTCTTGTCACATGGCACCGGAAGGCGAAGTGCTCGGCGCGATTCGATTAGAATACAACTTATCTCACGTCAACAGCATGATCAGTCAGCGCACGATTATCGCGGTGACCATAATGGCAACATTTGGCTTCATCGGCTTTTTACTGACTCTGTTCCTGATCCGTAAATTCATTGTTCGCCCGATTCAAAAGACATCGCGTTACATGCAGAGCGTAAGCGAAAGTAAAGATCTCTCGAAACGTATTCAGCATAAGAACAAGGATGAGATAGGTCAGCTCTCTATCGCGATCAATTCGTTTATGGACACAGTGAGTCACAGCTTAGAAAAAGTGCAGGAAACCTCTCATCACCTCACCAGTTCAGCTGCGGGGCTCACTGATGTTGCTCAGGTTACCGATCAAGCCGCTCATAACCAGCAAAACGAAACCTCAGATGTCCAGATCAACATCGAGCAAATGCAGTCCCAGCAGGTACAAGTTGAGCAAGCCACCGATGATGCCTCTAGCTTGATCAAGCACACCACCAGCATCGCTGAGCAAAGTGCTGGTCAGGCGCACAACGCCAGCACTGAAATCAAGAGTCTGGTAACCGATATTGAGCAAGTGAAAGTCAATATTGTTGAACTCAACGATCAAACGGCAGAAGTGTCGACTATTTTAGAAGTGATTAAAGGGATTGCGGAGCAAACCAATCTACTGGCACTAAACGCCGCTATTGAAGCCGCGCGCGCGGGTGAACAAGGTCGCGGCTTTGCAGTGGTTGCGGATGAAGTACGTCAGCTCGCAAGTCGAACCTCACAGGCAACCGGAAGCATCGAAAACATCATTTCTCAATTCCAAAAAGACAGTGAGACTTCACTCGCTTCTGTTGATACCGTGTGTGAAACCGCTCATGAACGCTCCAATGAGATTGAAGCGCTGTCTGTAGCAATGTCTGAAGTGGTGACTGAAATGCAACAAGCGCTCTCTCATGCGCAAAGCATTCAGCAGCAAACCAGCAATACCACTCACATTAGCCAGCAGGTGCAACATAAAGTCGAAATCATCACCCAGCATGCCGATGACACCTCTCAATCCGCCGCAAAAACACGCGACATCAGCATGAATCTAGAGCAACTTTCAGAACATTTGGAGTCTTTAATCAACCAGTTTACGCTTTCGCGGAAGAATTAAGTCGATTTGGACATTTTTTGCGCCACTATTAGCGAATAAAGGTTGAAGCCTAAGAATTGAAAGGTAATATGTTCCATTGAATAGATGAAATTCAGTCCAACCCAATGTTTGCTCACTTTTTATTCGGTGAGTCCACAAAAAAACATTGGGTTGATTTTTTACTCAATGGAGAATATTTACAACATGACTTACGCGCCTGTATCAGACGTATTAAGCGGTAAGCTAGCAGTTGACAGTGAAGTAACTGTCCGCGGCTGGATCCGCTCGCGTCGTGATTCCAAAGCTGGAATCTCTTTCCTTGCCATCTACGACGGCTCTTGTTTCGACCCGATTCAGGCCGTGGTCCCTAATAATCTAAATAATTACAACGAAGAAGTTCTAAAACTGACAACAGGTTGTTCTGTTGAAGTAACAGGTACTATCGTTGAATCTCCAGCGAAAGGTCAGGACTTTGAACTTGCAGCGACAGATGTAAAAGTCGTTGGCTGGGTTGAAGATGCTGATACTTACCCGATGGCGAAAACTCGTCACTCGATTGAATACCTACGTGAAGTTGCACATCTTCGTCCACGTACGAACGTTATTGGTGCAGTCGCACGTGTACGTAACTGTTTGTCTCAAGCAATTCACCGTTTCTACCACGAGCAAGGTTACTTCTGGGTATCTGCGCCGCTTATTACCGCTTCTGATGCAGAAGGTGCGGGTGAAATGTTCCGCGTATCGACGCTAGACATGGAAAACCTACCGCGCACAGAAGAAGGCAAAGTGGACTACAACGAAGACTTCTTCGGTAAAGAGACGTTTCTAACGGTATCTGGCCAGCTTAACGGCGAAGCTTACGCTTGTGCACTAAGCAAAGTGTACACGTTCGGCCCTACGTTCCGCGCAGAAAACTCAAACACCAGCCGCCACCTAGCGGAATTCTGGATGGTTGAACCTGAAGTTGCTTTCGCTGATCTTGAAGATATCGCGAAACTGTCTGAAGACATGCTGAAGTACGTATTTAAAGCAGTACTTGAAGAGCGTCGTGATGACCTTGAGTTCTTTGCACAACGCATCGACAAAGAAGCCATTACTCGCCTAGAGAAATTTGTTGAGTCTGATTTCGCTCAGGTTGATTACACTGATGCAATCCAGATTCTTCTAGACTCTGGCCGTGACTTCGAATTCCCTGTTGAATGGGGTATCGATATGTCTTCTGAGCACGAGCGTTACCTAGCGGAAGAACACTTCAAAGCACCGGTAATCGTTAAGAACTACCCGAAAGACATCAAAGCCTTCTACATGCGCCTCAACGAAGATGGCAAAACAGTAGCAGCAATGGATGTACTTGCACCGGGCATTGGTGAAATCATCGGTGGTTCTCAGCGTGAAGAGCGTCTGGACGTTCTTGATGCCCGCATGCGCGATATCGGCATCGACCCAGAGCACATGGATTGGTACCGCGACCTTCGTCGCTACGGCACGGTTCCTCACTCAGGTTTCGGCCTAGGCTTTGAGCGTCTGGTTTCTTACGTAACAGGTATGGGTAACGTACGTGATGTTATTCCATTCCCACGTACACCACGCTCAGCTAACTTCTAAGCTAAAAGCCGATCGGTAAAATTGCTAAGCCTCCTTCGGGAGGCTTTTTTGATCCCTGAAAAACGCTCAAATATGGCTCATAATTACTAAGTGGCTTTGTAGTGAGGAGTCAAACAATGAGAGTGTTTAGATTGGACGATTTGTCGTACTACGGAAGGCATGAGCATGTAATGGAATGGGATCATCCAAGCAGTTCACATCCCTATTACTGGCATCCAGATTGGTTGCAGAATGCGGAAGATTTGATGGGGCTCTATCCCGATAATAGTCACCCAACCTCCGCAAATCCTGATGAGTAGTGCACAGTAATAAACCTCCCTTACATAGGGAGGTTTATTTTCACTACTGGGAATCTTCCGCTTTTGAGGCGTATTTGATGCCGAACAGGCAAAGCCCAAACATGACAAACGGAATGGCTGCTGCGGTGTATTCAGTCCACACCATATCAGCAAAAGACTTAGCAAGAATCAGGTGACCAAAAATCAATAAGAATGCGCTGAAAATCGCGATGGCAATCAAACGAAATTCCTGCTTATAGCGTTGTTTTTCCATACTTTCCTCGCTAACTGTTTACATTTCTGGAGTATTTCATCACAGACCTCATCAGTTAGCGCAGTACAGTTGAAGCGAAAAAACGCCAAACAGTGGTTAATCAGTGATCGCGTTAGCAATTTCTATCACGGTCTGTTCCAGCTCACTAGTCATCGGATACGAGGCATTCAAACGGACGCAGTTTTGGAACTGTTCGCGGGAACTAAAAAGGCGTCCATAAGCAATGGTAATGCCGCGCTTTTGCAATGTATGATACAGCAGGTATGTGTCGACATTCATACTCAACTCTAGCCAGATAAAGTACCCTCCTTGAGGCTGACTGACTTTCGTCCCTTGAGGGAAATGGCGCTTTACGACCTCAACAAAAGCCTGCTGTCTGGCAGATAATTCCTTGCGCAGTTTTCTCAAGTGATTATCGAGGCTTTCGTACTGAAGGAAATGCGCGACTCCTTCCTGAACGGGCACACTGCCTGACAAGGTCGACACAAGCTGAAGCTTCTGTAATCGCTCATTAAACTGGCCATTCACAACCCAGCCGACCCGATAACCAGGACATAAGGATTTAGACAGTGAACCACACAGCAGAACTCGGTCTTCTTGATCCCAATATTTGAGCGGCATCGGTTTATCATTGCCAAAGTAGAGTTCGGAATAGACATCATCTTCCACGATGGCAAGCTGATGTTGGTTTGCCAATTCAATGACCTTTTGCCTGTTAGCCGACGATAAACTGGCTCCGGTCGGGTTATGAAAGTTTGGCATCAACCAGCACGCCGTCACCTTATGTTTTTTAAGCGCTCGCTCGAACTTCTCCAAACATAGCCCAGTTTCAGGATGAACAGGGACTTCAATGGCTTTTAGGTTTAATCGCTCAATCGCCTGAATGGCGCCATAGAAAGCCGGGGCTTCAACAATGACTGTGTCACCCGGCTGGGTCACCACCTGTAGCCCTAGGTTCAGCGCTTCCATTGCGCCCGAGGTAATGACGATATCAGTATGAGAAACCGTTATACCCTGCTTGAGGTAACGCTGTGCGATTTGACGACGCAGTGCCTCGTTGCCGGGCGGCATGTTATCAAACACACTGTTGAGCGGCATTTTACGACCCGCACTCGCCAGATGACGGTTAAGTGATTGAAGAGGGAATAATTGAGGATCAGGAAAAGCCGAACCGAGAGCAATATCGGCTTTACTGTTGCTTTGTAGGAACTCATACAGCTTATCGTTAAACTCAGGTGCAACGACTTTGCTTTCGGGCTCAGGCGTTGGAACCCGCTCCATGATCGAGGTGACGAAATAACCTGACTGCGGCTTGGCGAGTAACCAGCCTTGAGATTCAAGAAGTTGGTACGCCTGAAGGACAGTTGAAGCGCTGACTGAGCAGTTACGGCTGGTCATTCTGACAGAAGGCACTTTCTCCCCTGCTCGCCAAATACCATTCTCAATTTGTAACTTAAGCTGTTCAGCCAATTGTTGATAGCGATTCATACTTCCCTCACCTTTTCATTCAGGAGACAAAAGATATCACACATTTGGTTCACACTGGCTTAAGCTAACTAAAACAATTTAGTTAATTTTTAACGCATTCTGTTTGTTGATACTAATCACATTAAATATTTACTTCTCTGTTACATTTAATCACGTATTAGTGATCCAAATAACTTAACGTAAGGACCGATAATAATGAAGAAATACGATGAGTCACATATCGAATACAAAGGTGAAAGCAACGGTGTTCATAGCTGGATTGCTCCACACGGTCAGCCATATTACTGGCATCCGGACTGGCTACATATCGCCGAAGACGCAACGGGTTCACACCCTAAAAAAGACATAGATGTGGACCAAGGTGAGAAGCCCACTGAAAAGCATGCTATCAAAGCGATTCTTTCACATCTAAATGACTGGGCAGCGAAAAAGCTAAAGTAATTCTTTTCGAGCTCATTTCAGAACATCACTCTACTAAGTCACACGTTCGGACGCGGCCGTGTGACTTTATTTTTGCAGTCTTTAGGCCGTTGATATCACTCTCAATTGGTACTACCACTACTACTAAAGTTGCAAAAATGTATCTAAACTCGAAATTAAACGATAGTATCGCTGGTCATTTTATAAATGAAGAATATGAAACTTGGCTGGTTGAAGCTGAGTGCGGCTATAAAAACAAGGGCTAGAAGATGGTTAACTCAAACTATAACGCGCCTCTAACACTGAAACTGTATGCGATTGCGGCAGTGGTTTTTGGTACTTATGGCGGCCGAGTCTGCCCCTTTCTAGAAACACTGACAACTCAAGAGATATTATTCCACGTCGGTGTGACCTTTGGCTCACTGTTTCTCATTCGACACTTTTTGCTCAATAACCACTCTTTACTCGAAGAACAGCGCCAAGCCCGACTAGATGCCACCCTATTTTTTATGGGCAGTATTCCACTCGCGATATTCTATAACGTCCAATACGATTTCGGGCTCGACAGTAACCTCAAGGTTTTGTTTGGGATGACCTTGTTTGGTTTCTTCTCTGGCTTAATTTTGCAACTCGTTTCCAAGATTGAGAAGTTTGATCAGCTCTCTCAGGAAGAACAATATCATTTTGAACTCAGTGGCGAACGTCAGTCTATGGTCAAACAAATGATCATGATGATTTGCATGTTGCTAATCACCCTAACAACCATGCTCACCATGGTGGCGGTAAAAGACATATTCTGGTTGCAACACAACCCTGAGCGTGTTCTTGATGGCAGCGGAACCATCAGTGTCATTAAAGAGTTTATCTATTTGTCGCTGGTACTTGGCGCGTATGTAGTAACCATTCTCGTCCTATGGACCAAACTGATGCGCAAAGTACTGCTGTCTCAGGAGTGTTCTTTACTGGAAGTCGCTCAGGGTAATATTTCCAAGCGTTTACCTATCTTTGAGCACAATGAGCTAGGTTCGATGGCCTCTCTGACCAATAAGATGCTCGATAGCCTGCAATCGACTCAAGACGAAGTCAAAACCACGCGCGATGTTGCTATCGTTTCCCTTTCTGCGCTGGCTGAATCTCGAGATAACGAAACTGGCGCGCATATTTTGCGTACTCAAGAGTACATTCGCGCATTAGCAAATTACCTTTGCCAGTTTGATAAACATAAAGCGCTTCTGACCCCTAATTACATCGAGCTGCTGTACAAATCTGCGCCGTTGCATGACGTGGGTAAAGTGGGTATTCCTGACAATATCCTACTCAAGCCCGGTAAGCTTACCGACGAAGAATTTAAGACAATGAAACGTCACCCAGAGATTGGCGCCAAAGCCCTCTCGATAGCAGAAAAACATCTGGGCAGTAATTCCTTCCTTCAATTGGCGAAAGAGATCGCTCTGACGCACCATGAGAAATGGGACGGCAATGGCTATCCTAAGGGTCTAAAAGGTGACGAAATACCGCTCTCTGGCCGTTTGATGGCGCTTGCCGATGTGTATGACGCTCTCATCTCCGAGCGTGTGTATAAGAAGGCCTTTAGCCACGAGAAAGCCAAATCCATTATCCTAGAAGGAAAAGGCAGTCACTTTGATCCTGAACTGGTTGACGCCTTTCTCACCATAGAGCAGGAATTTGTCGATATCGCCGACAAATACCGTAGCTTAGAAGCAGAAGAAAACGCGATGGCTTTGGAAGAACTTCAAGCCAATGCCCCTGCTTAAATTCCTGCCAACGACTTCACATCTAATTGCAAAGCTCAGCCACTTTTGACCTGCTTTTTATTGGAAAAATGCAGGTTAGGCGCTGAGTGATAACAAAATGTACTTATTTTGTAATTTTCTTACTGGTTGATGTTGTCTCAGCGCGCGCAGATAAGGTATAAATAACCGAAATACTTATATCCTCCCTTCGACTAACATGGATGACAATTATGTTTGAAAAAGTAGTTGCTGCACCTGCAGATCCTATCCTCGGACTGACAGAAGAGTTCAAAAAAGACTCTCGCGCAGACAAAATTAACCTTGGCGTTGGTATTTACAAAAATGAACAAGGTGAGACCCCTGTTCTAGCAACCGTTAAAAAAGCGGAAGCAGCGCTGATTGAAAACGAAAAGACCAAGTCATACCTCACCATCGAAGGGACCGCTGAGTATGGCCTAGCGGTGCAGAAACTACTGTTTGGTGCAGATTCAGACATCGTTGCTAACAAGCTAGCAAAAACTGCTCAAGCTCCTGGCGGTACTGGTGCATTGCGCGTTGCAGGCGAATTCATCAAGCGTCAATTGGGCGATGTGAAGATCTGGATCAGCAACCCTACTTGGGCTAACCACAACGGTGTCTTCACTGCAGCGGGTATCGAAACCGCTCAGTACAGCTATTACAACGCTGAGACAAAAGATAAAGATTTCGCGGCAATGCTAGCAGATCTTGAAAAAGCGTCTGCCGGTGACATTGTCCTTCTTCACGGCTGCTGTCATAACCCAACGGGTATTGATCCAACGCTTGAAGAGTGGGAAGCACTAGCTAAGCTGGTTGCAGACAAAAAGCTGCTACCTCTTTTTGACTTCGCTTACCAAGGTTTCGCGAAAGGCGTTGAAGAAGATGCAGCAGGTTTGCGTGTTTTTGCTAAGTACAACAAAGAGATCTTAGTCGCGAGCTCGTTCTCCAAAAACTTTGGCCTCTACAATGAACGAGTAGGTGCATTTACCTTGGTTGCAGAGTCAGAGGACACAGCAAGCACAGCATTCTCTCAAGTGAAAGCGATCATCCGATCTATCTACTCTAACCCACCAGCGCACGGTAGTGCAGTTGTGACGCATATTCTTAACAATGCTGAACTACGCAATGAATGGGAAGCAGAAGTAAAAGAAATGCGGGACCGCATTCAAGACATGCGTGAGCTGTTTGTTGCGACACTGAAAGAGCAAGGCGTTGACGCTGACTTT
The DNA here is from genome assembly GCF_013113835.1 of Vibrio sp. RE88. GTDB lineage: Bacteria > Pseudomonadota > Gammaproteobacteria > Enterobacterales > Vibrionaceae > Vibrio. Next base: position 238,488 of record NZ_VTYQ01000003.1, read on the forward strand.
AGCTTTATTGAGCGTCAAAACGGTATGTTCTCATTCTCTGGTCTTTCAAAAGAACAGGTGACTCGCCTTAAAGATGAGTTCGGCATCTACATTGTAGGTTCAGGCCGCATCAGTGTAGCAGGTATGACTCGTTCAAACATGCTACCGCTTTGTAAGGCACTTGCCGCTGTTCTATAAGCGATAAGATTCCAATAAAAAAGAGCCAGCAGATGCTGGCTCTTTTTTATTTAATAACACCTAGAACAAATAGCGTAGGCTCACGCCACCTTCGTTGGTCGTCGTTGAACCATTGTTTCGATGCGTATAGAAACCGCCGACCACCAATTTCGTCGACACCTGATAATCACCACGCATATTAAAGATATCCTCGTCCAGAATATCGCTTCGTCGTAATCCACCTGTCACTGACAACTCCCAGAACTTGTTTAATTCATATTTAAGCGTTAAGTCACCGCCCCACATGAACTTATTGTCACTCGAAATCTTCGCATCCGTAATATCGTTAGTTTGTGTTGACCAAATAAAACCAGCTTTCGCGCCTACGACCAAATCCCACTTATCCTCTAGCGGATACCTAAATGCCGCACCAGGTAGCAAAGTATAAATTTCTGTGGTGGTGTTTTGCGGATGGATGAATCTGGCTTCGTAATCCAGTGTAGCGAGAAACTGGTTGTCGATAAGCATGTTGCCGCCGACCGCTAAAGAAGTCACATTACTGTTTACCCCCAAATTCTCACCAAGCGATCCCGCACTTAAGTCCGCGTATAGAAAGTTGTAATTGAGGTTGTTAGTCGTACTTTGCCCGTAAGCAGACAATGACGCAGCCAAGAGCATTGGAGCAAGGAGATAAGGCAGTTTTACTTCCATGAATACCTCTTTATACAGACGAATAAAGCCAGTGTATGGGAGAGAACGCATTCTCGATAATGAGAAATGACTGCCGTTCTGGATTTGAAAGTATAGATCATTTTGACGCAAGTTATTGAGAGATAAATAGGATTATCAGAAAAGAGAAAGGCCCGAACTCGGGCCTTAGAAAGTAATGATCAACTCATCTTGCTGATGGCTTTCAATGTGAGTATTAGAACGGGTCCTCAGTTTTTCGATTTGTTCTCGCTCTAACTCATACGGCATAACCAGTTTCAGCTCTTCAATGCCTTCACTTCTTGCCAATTGCATCAGCGTCAGAATATTAGACTCATCACTTCTGCTGGCTGACAAGGATTTCATCGCCTGATCCCACAAGCGGTCTTCCGCCGATACCGCTTCTTTAATCGTGCTTTTCCAAGCCAAACTAAAGATGGGTGCGAAGGTACTCATTGCTTCTAAGAAGGTCCATTTCTTACTGCACGACGCGCCAAGAAAAGAGGTATAGTCGAATACAACACTTGTCTTGCCCTGATGTTCCATATCAATCTCCTCTGGTAGGCAACACAGTATCCTCAATATCGTCTATCGTTAGCCATATAGCAATAGGATATAAAACAATCATCTTTTATACCCATTTTTTCGGTCAAAAAGCTATATCAAAACCAACCCGATAACAAAAGATGCACAAGATAGAGACATGGGTAATCAGTTGCGTAATATTTCAGGGCCGAAATTTATCCCAAGCAAATGGATAATTATTCTGGCTAGCGGATATCAATAATCCGACTCGCTTTTTTGTATTGCACACGCCAGCCTGCCCATCTCGGCAGTTCCCAGCGTTTCGGGTCGCCTTTTCGCAAACCCGATTTATACACCACGTACACCAGTTTCTTCATTGGTTGATATTCAACGCTCAATTGCAGATCACCAATGTAGAGTTCGAACGGGTACATGGCAGCAAACTCTTCATACTCCCAATAAGGGATACCTTCAAAAGGAAAATCGTCTGCGCTGAACATCGCTAGCTCCGACACATCCGTCAGTTCCAGTGTTTCGAGTTGTTCCGTAAACCAAGAGTCAAACGTCAACGATTCATGAATCGGCGAACCGGAGGATTTATCCAGTGATTGGTACAATTTCCAGTGTTCGATTTGTTGATGTCGCTGCTGAGCAAATCCCGGTAGCAGCTCTTCACGCTTAACGGCTTCGAGTAGTGGTTTAATCGCAAACTCGCCCTGTGCTTGGGCTTTTTTCGAGGCCACTTTTCGGCCAGCATACATCATATGGAGTTCGACATGGGGAACGTCGTTCACGCTGATCACATCGCCTTCCACCCAATCACCAATCTCCAACTTTTCAAAAAGAGATAGCCTGACTGGCATCGTCACAGTCGCAAGAGTCAGTGTTTGTTTAACACCACGGCCCGGTAAGCTGTGGGTATCCAGCACCAGTGCCGCCTCAATGTTGTCAGGCAAACGACTTGCACGGCCCAAAGTGACTTCCATTTGGCCGTTACCTAGTGCTTCGCGGCGCCGCTCTCTTCTGACAAACAGCAGCTCAGGATGCAGAGACGCGATTGCTTCAACCAACTCATTATGAGAGTAACGGGAAGCAACGCTAAGCTCAGGTAGCTCGAATGCTGCCCGCATTTGCTGACAAAGCGCCTGTGCATCTTTGAGCACTTCCTGATCAATGGTCACACCGGGAAGTACGTCTCCGCGCACCACTTTAATGGCTATTTCAGCGTCGCATCCCAAAGGCTCTTCTTTACCAAGCTGTTCTAGCGCTTCTTCATTTGACGATAAACGGTATAAGGATGCTGGTGTCGCCAGAACCGCGGTTAAATCCACCATGGCTTCTTGCAGCTTTCGATGTGGCATTCGAGTCACCAAATCAGCATACAAAGCATCAATCGGAAGCGGGTAAATACGTTGCCCATGCTGAGTCGCTAGACCAGATTCATCGATCGCACCCATTCCACGCAAAATGTTTGTTGCCTGAACAAACGACTTTTCTGGCAATGGTTCCAAAAAGCTCAGCCCAGAGAGAGGATGCCCACAACTGGCGGACGCCAGCATAGCTTCGGTGAGTGTTTCCCGATGAAGCTCTGGTGGCGTCACATCCGCTAACGCAGCGTGTTCGCCATACAAGCGAATACAGATACCATCCATCACCCTACCCGCTCGGCCGCTACGCTGTCTCGCACTCGCTTTGGAAATATGTTTTAGGCTCAGAGTAGTTTTACCGTTTCTCTGCTCTGTACGTCGCTCCAAACCAGAATCAACCACGGCAACCACATTCGGTATGGTCAGTGAAGTTTCAGCAACGTTAGTTGCAAGCACCACTTTCTGCTTCTCTTGCTGGTTAAGAGCAATCTCTCGCTGTTTATCTGTCACTGAAGCATGCAGCGGCGCCACTATCAACTCATCAATATGTGCGAGTGCGCTCTGACATTGGGTAATTTCTTTACGCCCAGGCAAGAAAACCAGAATATCACCATCCAGATCACGCAAACTTTCCACTTCTGCTCGGACTTTCTGCTCCAGATTTCGGCTATCCGGCAGTTGCCTTGAATCCCCAGCACGATGAGCAATGGCTACCTCAAAATTACGCCCCTTTGCCTGCAGACGTTCGGCACCGACATAACGTGCAAGCTTCTCACCTTCAATGGTCGCAGAGGTAATCACTAAACGATGTTGATTGTGCTGGTTCAATAGTGCCACCAGCAAGTCGGTGTCCCAGCGGCGCTCATGAAACTCATCAACAATAATGGTATTGAAGTCGTTGAGCCGATTTTCAGAGTACCAACGTAGTGCAACACCCGGAGTCACGAAGACAATTTGCGTCTCCTCATCACAGCGGTTTTCCAGCTTAATCGAATACCCCACTGAACGGCCAAGCGGCTCATTTTTCTGCTCTGCGAGAAACTGTGCTAATGAAGTGCAGGCGATACGCCGAGGTTCAATTACTAACACTTTCCCCTGTTCCGCTGCCCATAGTGGTAATCGGGTTGATTTGCCCGAGCCAGTTTCCGCTTCTACTATCATATGGTGAGCAGAAAGAAGGTTCAGAAAGTCGGTTTTGAGGGTATCTATAGGTAAGCTGAACATCGTTTGCGTTGAGATCATGGAAAAGGCGGAAAGTATATACTTAATCTGTGCCAGAATGCATGAATATTCGGTTTACAATATGATCACTAATCCCTATCATTTTCTGGTTCCCGTTCCTTAAGACCCTACGACAATAGGCAAGTGATGAATAACGACAAACGCCCCTTATATATTCCTTTCGCTGGTCCAGCGCTTCTTAGTACGCCTCTTCTCAATAAAGGCAGTGCATTCTCAGCGGAAGAGAGAGCATCTTTTAACCTGGAAGGTTTGTTACCAGAAACAACTGAAACAATTCAGGAACAAGTGGAACGTGCTTACCAGCAGTATCGCAACTTTGAAAGCGATATGGATAAACACATCTACCTGCGTAATATTCAGGATACTAACGAAACCCTGTTCTACCGCTTAGTGCAGAACCACGTTTCTGAAATGATGCCTATCATCTACACACCAACTGTAGGTGCGGCATGTGAAAACTTCTCTAACATCTACCGCCGTGGCCGTGGTCTTTTTGTCTCTTACGCTAACCGCGACCGCATCGATGACCTACTTAACAATGCATCCAACCACAACGTAAAAGTCATCGTTGTAACGGATGGTGAGCGTATTCTTGGTCTTGGTGACCAAGGCATTGGTGGTATGGGTATTCCTATCGGTAAGCTGGCTCTATATACCGCGTGTGGCGGTATCAGCCCAGCTTACACGCTGCCAATCGTACTGGATGTCGGTACTAATAACCCTCAGCGCCTTGCAGACCCAATGTATATGGGCTGGCGTCATCCACGTATTACTGGTTCTGAATACGATGCATTCGTTGAAGAGTTTATTCAGGCGGTTCAGCGCCGCTGGCCAGATGCCCTTATCCAGTTCGAAGATTTCGCACAGAAAAATGCAATGCCTCTGCTAGAGCGCTACAAAGATCGCATTTGTTGCTTTAACGATGATATTCAGGGTACAGCTGCTGTTACTGTTGGCTCACTACTGGCAGCATGTCAGGCAGCGGGCACGCAACTGTCTGAGCAGCGTGTAACTTTCCTTGGTGCTGGTTCTGCAGGTTGTGGTATCGCAGAAGCGATCATTGCTCAAATGGTGTCGGAAGGTATCTCTGACGAGCAAGCACGCTCTCAGGTATACATGGTTGACCGTTGGGGCCTACTGCAAGAAGGCATGCCTAACCTGCTCGACTTCCAACAACGCCTTGTTCAGAAGCACAGCAACACGGGTGACTGGGAAGCGGAAGGCAATGGTTACTCACTGCTTGACGTTATGCGCAACGCAAAACCAACGGTGCTTATCGGTGTATCTGGCGCGCCTGGTTTGTTCAGTGAAGATGTTATCAAAGAGATGCATAAACACTGCTCTCGCCCGATCGTATTCCCACTGTCGAACCCAACCAGCCGTGTGGAAGCTACACCGCATGACATTATCCGTTGGACAAACGGCGAAGCTTTGGTCGCGACAGGCAGCCCATTTGATCCGGTTGTATTCGAAGGTAAGACGTTCCCAATCGCTCAATGTAACAACAGCTACATTTTCCCAGGCATTGGTTTAGGTGTACTCGCCGTACAGGCGAAACGCGTTACTGACGAAATGCTTATGGAATCAAGCCGTGCGCTAGCGACATGCTCTCCTTTGGCGATCAATGGTCAAGGTGCGCTATTGCCGCCTCTTGAAGCGATCCACTCGGTATCGAAGAAGATCGCCTTTGCGGTAGCGAAGAAAGCCATCGAACAAGGTGTTGCGCTAGAAATCACAGACGAAGCACTGGAAGAAGCGATTGAAAACCACTTCTGGCAACCAGTTTACCGTCGTTACAAGCGTACTTCATTCTAATTTCTATATTGATTCAGCCCCTGGTGACAGGGGCTTTTTTGTTTATGATGATTTTTGAATTCCTTTCCCCTGCGGGAAAATACCTACTTCCTTATTTAACTGAAATATCAACAGCTTTGATTGCTTGCTTCCTTGTGATGGCGGGGGGCGAGGTCAACACTTTGCTAAGAAGAACGCTGCGAAACCACAACTTTGTACTCAGAACCGTAGTATTTGTCTTGATTAACGCCTTTGGTTACGGCTTAATCATTGTTAAAGCAACCCCTTACCTCGCTCGGACATTGCGTGATATGGACGCTGGCATCATGTTCTCCATTATTATTGTCAGCTTTATATTGATTGGTTCATGGGCTCAACGGAATCGACAAATTTAGTGCGAAGACTCTTTCACAGACCTAAACCCTCTGACCATTATTTGGCCTACGCGCTAAAGGGGCTTCGCTATATCCCACTCTTGCTTATCTGTGCGGCTATTTCCCTGTTCTTGATTGATCGTTGGGTCTCTTATCAAACCAAAGATCAGCTCTATACCAACACAGAACAAATCGGCAATTTCGATGTTGCCGTTGTGCTGGGAACGAGTAAATATCTCGGTAAGATCCTCAATGATTACTACACCAATCGTATTAACGCCGCGATTGATTTATACCAAAATGACAAAGTCGATAATTTTCTGTTAAGCGGTGACAATGCTCACCGTTCTTACAACGAACCTTGGACAATGAAGCGTGACTTGCTTAAAGCGGAAGTGCCAGAGAATCATATCTATCTCGATTACGCTGGATTCCGCACCCTCGATTCTATTGTTCGCGCAAAAGAGATTTTCGACACTGATAACTTCTTGATCATCACACAAAAGTTCCATTGCGAGCGAGCATTATTCATCGCCAATTTTCACAATATCAACGCCAAGTGCTTCGCAGTACCGGGGCCATCAACACACTCTGGTTATCAAATAAGGTTGAGAGAAGTATTTGCCCGCGCTAAAGCCGTGCTTGACCTGTATATCACCCGAGCCAAACCAAAGTTCCTTGGTCCTAAAGAGCCGATTAATACAAACGAAGCTGAGCAGATCGTGGTTGAAGAAAGTGTAATGGAAGAGGAAGCGGCTACGAACTGATTTCAACTCGGTTGCGCCCGTTAGTTTTTGCTTGGTACAAAGCTTCATCTGCTCGGGTCAGCATTTCCGTCGTTCCTTCGCTTGTAAGGGATGCAACCCCGAGGCTGGTCGTTAACTTGTCACCATGCACCCAGCTATGCGTTTCCACTTTCTCTCGAATATCTTCTGCCACCTGCACCACTTCATCCAAAACTAAGTCCGGACAAAAAACGACAAACTCTTCACCGCCCCAGCGTACCAAATGATCATCAGAACGTAACTGGGTAAGAACGACCATGGTAAATTCACGCAAGATGTCATCCCCCATTGCGTGCCCATATTTGTCGTTGATCTGTTTGAAGAAATCGATATCTAGATAGATGACAGATAAAGCTTTGCCGTGTTCACCATGGTATTCGCTGTTTAGCCAGTCGCGAATAGCGTGGCGATTCATTGCCCCTGTGAGGGCATCTCGATGAGCCAGATCCGCAAACTCGACATTCTTTTGTCTCAGCCTTTCATTCATTTCCTTGAGGTGGCCCTGACGTTGCTGTACCGATAGCACCAACTTCTGGCTTCGTCTCAGCTCACTAATACTGTAAATCAAACCTAAACCGACCCACACAACCAGTAAACACAACATCAGGGTTTCGCCAGAGATATAACTGCCGATAAATTCGATGCTGTTGATCGTCATCTTGTACTGACCAGAATACCAGTCTGTACCAGTGGCAAGTTCAATCAGAGTAATATTGCTGAATTCAGGCGCTGCATGCCGAACTGGGATCTTGTTGTCCACTAACCACCACGTCATCACCTGCATACTGCTTAGCGGCACGTCAATTGAGCCGTTGCCATTCCCCGGTGTGTATTCAATACCATTAAACTTGAGCGTATAGGCATCCTCAGCAGAGGAGTAAGCCGAATTGTAGTTTCTTAGGTAGAAGCGCATTGACGGGTTAGGTGGAAAGCGTGGATCCAACTGCTTAAAGTCGATATTAAGTCTGGCGGTGTGATACTTTTCGAGATTAATGCCTTCATCTGCAGCGATAAAGCGTTTGATTGAAATGCCACAATAAGGCCATTCATACTGGTCAGTTTCAACGAGTTCACAGTTGAGAATGGCTTTTTGGTCTTCGACAACTAGGTTGCTCACCGAGGAGCCTCCCTGTTCACTGTCATCGGTTGTCTCGTAAATAAACGAGTCAGGCGATACGCTGTACACACGTGTGTCACCGTATACCCAATAAAGCTGAACAATCAACGCGGTCAAAATGACCAGTATAAATACGACTTTATGAATCGCTTTCAATGTAATGACCTTAATGATTCCTATCTTTTCGCGGCAGAACTTTGCTAGCCCGGAATCTTATTATGTTAATGGCTAATGTGTGTGGCTTTCCCTGATGTTGAAAGACATAAATACGAGTAAGCTCAATAATTCTCTTTGTAAAGACTAGCACTTTTGTATGGTAACGAAGCTAGTATTATTGCCGAATCGCTTTCTCTGCTACACTAGCTCTGAGTAAAACAGCTCGACTAAAACACCAATCCATATAAGAGCTGTAAAATATAAAAAAGAGCAATGTCATGTCTTTAATCGCAAAAGGTACGCTGAGTAAAATGCGTGCTTCCTTAGATGGTGAGGTTCACTATCGTCTTCCGGTTGGCGAAGAACTCGTCGATCTCAAACCTTTTATCGGCCAGAGCATCACCTTGACTCACACGGGCAACATTTTTTGTAGCTCTTGTGGGAAAAAGACTAAGAAGAGCTATTCCCAAGGTCACTGTTTTGTATGCATGAAAAAACTCGCCAGCTGCGATATGTGCATTATGAAACCTGAAACGTGTCACTATGATCAAGGCACATGTCGCGAGCCGCAGTGGGGCGAAGATAACTGCATGGTTGATCATTTCGTCTATCTTTCGAATACATCTAGCCTCAAAGTCGGAATTACCCGCCATACACAGATCCCGACACGTTGGATTGATCAAGGGGCAACCCAAGGTCTACCAATATTCAAAGTAAAGACTCGTCAGATCTCAGGGCTGATAGAAGTTGAGTTGGCAAAGCACATTGCAGATAAAACTAACTGGCGAACTTTGTTGAAAGAAGATGGCGAACCAATGCCACTTGAAGAGAAGTTTGCAGAGCTATTGCCTTTGGTTGAGGACAAAATCGCTGAGATCAAACAGCAATTCGGTGATGATGCGATTGAGATACTCAGCGCTGATATCACCTCCATCAGCTACCCAGTTTTGCAGCACCCGACAAAAATCACGTCGCATAATTTTGATAAGAACCCTGAAGTGACTGGCGTCTTACAGGGGATCAAAGGTCAGTATATGATTTTTGATACTGGTGTTATCAACATCCGCAAATTCACTTCCTACGAAGTGGAAGTCAGCGCTTAATTCAAAGATACATTGAATTAACTAAAAAGCCCTTTCACTAAAAAATGAAAGGGCTTTTTGTCATACGGAGGCTTATTGGTCTAGCGGGCTGAGTATGTATTTATACTTCTCTGCACTTTGACCAAATGATTCAACGATACGAACTCTCACGTCATCTAACGTGATTGTTTTTGCCACCTCTCTTGCCTGAGTAAAGGCTTCCTCACCAAAACCGTTCACTATGGTTAACGCACGGAACCAAGCGACATCCGAGGGGTAGTTGATCGTGTCTTCGAGGTACACATCCAGCTGTTCCTTCGCAATAGTTAACTCCTCCTGAGTCACTGCAGCTATGAGTTCTTGAATGACCTTGTCTATAGCCTGCTCGACTTTAGGCAGGTCTTCCGCTGCAACTTGCGCTTCGAGCGTCCAATCGGTTGCCGGCTCATTGTGGTCGGTAGAATAATAGTTGTCGGGTGCGTAATCTAAACTCAGCTCTTCACGCACATAGGCATCTAATCGTCTGGCTAAAATACGCTGAATAACTTTATCAACCAATGCCAGCTTAGCACCCTGAGGCCGTGCCGATTTATTGATGGCACGCAATGTATAACGGCTGTTTTGTTCATTGTTAATCGCTAGATTAACTTTGCTATCGGGGCGCTCGTTATAATTCACCTGATAAGACGGCATTGTTGCCGCTTCTAGTGGAATCGTCGAAACATAATTTTTCACGCCATGCACAACCTGCGATGACTCCAACCCTGCCACAATCACCAGTTTGCTATTGCGAGACTTTCTGAATAGCTCATCATACGCTTGTTGAACTTGATCTACCGTTACGTTTTCAAAGTCATGGGCATAGGTAGGAAAATAGACGCTTTGCGGTGCGAAGGTGTTAGTCTCAATCGCGTCATACCATTGACCAAGTGGAGATTTAAGGTAAGACAGAAGTTCATCAGAGTATTCCTTCTTTAACACTTCGAGCTGCTGTTCACTGAACTTAGGATACGCCATTAGGTTGTACAGAAGCTTGAGAGCATCATTGGCCTGCTCTTTGGGAACACTAATTTCAAAGCCGTGTTCTGTACCATTAATGTAACTTTGCACATCAATGTTGTTCTTACGGACATATGACTTGAGCTGCGTACCATTAAACTGACCGACGCCACTCTTTATAATCGTCGCAAGAAGCAACTGAGATGCGGGTAGCAGTTCTCTGTCTAATACAGCTTTACCCCCTGCCGACATATATACAATGTGGGCAAAATCACTGTCATTTTCAGGGTCAAATAGCACATCAATGCCATTATCCAAAGACCAGATTACTTCTCCATTTTTCCCATTTGTGGCGTCAGGCAAAGGGTTAATTGACTCAACTTCAATCAATCCATCTACGTCTGTACTGATACGATTACTGGCAACACCAGGCATTCCATACATGCTTTTCCACTCAGGTAGAGTTTGCTTCACTTGCTCAACCGATTCTGTGCGATCAGTACCGACGAACACATCATATGAATAAGATAGCATATTTCGTGCATGTTGATTGATGTCCTCAATATCCGCTGTCCGCAGTAATTGATTGAGGCTGCGTTTGTAATCAGCTAAAGACTGAGAAGGTTCACCTTCTGCTAATTGAAACGTTTTGTCTTCAGCATAATCTTCAGCTCCCCGCTGAAACCAGTCATCATCTGCATGTTCACGACTGCTTCGATACTCTGCCATTACTACGTCTAATTCCTCCTGACTCACACCATGATCTCTTATTGACGCCAAAGTCTTCAAAAACAGAGGCTGGACGGTATCTCTGTCTTGGGAAGAAAATGCAATTGACGCATCGTACACACGCTCATTAACACTGGTGTAGATACTGGAATCAAAGCCACGCAAAGGTAACGCATGCTCTGAGTACACCGCGTCCAATCGGTGTGATATTAATCGCGCGACAATGTTATCCTTCCAGTATTCGATACGATCTTCTCTCGTTAAAAGCACATCATTACCAAGGTAGAATGTCAGTCCGGTTACCGACGGTTCATCAATACCCACTTGAGCAACAAAATCGCCTTTATTGATCTCTGCTTTTGATCGAACCGGCGGTGGTAGGTCACTGGTCGGCTGCCAATCGGCAAACATCTTCTCAACCAAAGCTTTTGCATCTTTACGCTTAACGTCCCCTACGATAATCAGTTCACTTGATTGAGGCTGATACCAAGTATCATAAAACGCTTTAAGTGATTGAGATGTCGCATTTTGGATAGTCTCAGGCGTACCAATCGCGTCTTTTCCTTCATAAGGCGTCCCTTTCACGCTGTTTTCATAGACTTTATCGTAGAAAGACAGATGTTCAGGAACACCACGGCGATATTCCGCCAGAACAACGCCCTTTTCGCGCTCGACTTCATCTGGTGCGAATGTGACACGATTAGCGACATCTCTTAGCCAAAGCATTGCCTTATCCAGTTCATCTTGATTAGGCAAACTCAGTGTGTAGACCGTTTCCTCATACGAGGTATAAGCGTTGACATCGTGTCCACTTGCTCCCGTCTTCTCCATCAGTTCAATGACTTCATTTGGCGTAAAGTTTTCACTGCCGTTAAATGCCATATGCTCGACAAAGTGAGCGTATCCAAGTTGGTCTGGCGTTTCTTCCAGGGAGCCAGCATGAACAAACAAGCGAAGAGATATCGCTTCGGTATCAAGCGGATAAATGTGGTATCGCAGCCCGTTATCTAACTGACCAGACGTCCAGTTAGTATCTTGCTGAGTAGGAATGCTCGTACTTTGCTGAGCACAACCAGTCAGCAGTAAAACGAACAAAATCAGGACTTTCTTCATAATAGCCATACTTCTTTGTTTTTATATTTACCCGAAATATAACTTCTAATGTATTAATGTCGATAGTCAATTTAATGAGAATTTACTTACAAACGTCCCTCTTCTCCCTCTAGATGAGCGTTTTTCAAACGAATGAGTGTTCAGTGCTTAGCTTTTCCTCAAAACCTGAGTTTTTTGTCATTAAACATGTTTTATTTCAATACTTTGAAAGATTTCAATATGCCAACTAAATTCAATTGGAGCGCGATTTTGGTGCTTAACGTCAATCTATTAGTGAGAAGAAAAATGAAAACAACACAAAAGAACAGAAACGTTGGCTCTTCACCTCTACTTAAAGCGGCAACAACCACGGCACTGCTCGCTTTACTTGCAGGGTGCGTAGGTAACCCGTACGTGACCGAAGCTGAACGCAACGATGTGATTACACTGGGCGATTCCATTTTTGATCTTTCAGGAGAACTACAGCAATTTCTTGAAGGGCCAGAAATGGCCAATACCACGTTCCGTGATTACACCTTAAGCGGCGCAAAGCTGAGTGGAGGGGTTGTCGCCAAACCTGTTGTTGAGCAATATCAGGATGCTCAGAGCGATGACCCAAACATTAATGTCATAGTGATGGATGGCGGCGGTAACGACATCTTGTTGCCCGCTGCTGTCTTTGACCCTCATAAGTGTAAAACCACTTGGTATCGTCCAGAGCTAAGCAGTAAATGTCAAAGCTTGGTTGACGATGTGTATGTCGAGACCGTGAACCTGCTAAACGAAATGGACCAAAATGGTGTTCAGCAAGTGATTTACCTAGGCTATTACTACACCACGGGGGACAAGGAAAACCTTCATCAAGCCATCGACTTTGGCGATAACCGTCTGGCTGATGCGTGTACAAACACCACCGTTTCTTGTCAGTTTGTCGACCCTAGACCCTACATCGCACCAGAAGATGTCTTATCAGACAATATTCATCCCACCACATCGGGCTCTCAAAAATTGGCGCAGCTAATCTGGCCTTACCTACAAGCCGTACTGTAGTGGCTTAAATTCAATAGCCGGTGGGCAACCACCGGTGAACTGTTGAAAACTGATAAGGAGAAAAGAATGAGTAAGTGGGTGTGGGCTTCAGCCGTTTGTGCCATTGCAGGGGTGGGAGTTTGGTTTGCGCCTATCGCAATCAACAGTGTTCCTGTCATCTTGTCTGCGGATGAGAGTACGGTTCACTCTGCCGAAGTGTTGTCGGACCGAGTCACTGGCCAAGAAGAACGTAATGCATTCAACATCGTCAATAGCCTCGCGATTCAATTGCAAAATGAGCTTAAGGATCGTATTGATCAAATTGAAATTCAGGTTGGGCTGCGTGATTTTAGAGACTATCTGGCAGAAAAATACCCAGACCAATCCCCTTCCCTTTTTCATGACGTGATCAGACAAGCTTTTCCGGAATACGCAGACATCATCTTTGAGAAAATCGCTTTGATGGAGGATTATGAACAATGGCTACTCTCTGAAATGAAGCCTCTACTCGCAATGACATTTGAAGAGAAACAAATAGCGGTGTGGGCAAAACGACGTGAACTGTTTGGCGACGACGCCGATATCATTTGGTCAGCAGAGCTTGCCGAGCGGGAGCAAAGAATCGCTGATACGCAAAAGTCGATTGAATTGCTCAACAGCGCTTATGATATGGAAATCAATCAGCGTCTTTTTACACTCAAAGCCACCATTGAAACCAACTTTGCAGAACAAGCTGGAGGCAAAATCCTTAGCCCTGCAATGATGGCGAGCACTTTCTTCAGTCTTGATTCTGTCCAACATGACTTGAGCAACATGTCTCCCTACGAACGAGCGCAGCAGCTAGCCAGCATCCGCAGAGATTTAGGCTATAGCGAATCACAAATCGAAAAGGCGGCAAAGCAGGATGAAGAAAACGAGCTTCGCTGGCAAATTGGCTACCAATATATGGGGGAAAGGCAGGCGCTGTTAGCCAGTCTCTCCGGCGAAGAATTAGACAATCAGCTAACTCAACTTCGTACCGACTACTTCGGCGATCAAGCGTCCACGCTAGAGAGAGAAGAGCAACAAGGTTTCTATCGATTTGAGCGCCCACGCGTATACGGCAGAAACTAGGCGGCGCTCAGTTCGGCATGGTTTAGGCTGGCAGCAAATCAGAACCACGAACCGTCACACGATGAAGTCGGCGCGGCTGATCGCCATAATCGGTCACAGCAAAATGCTGAGTACAGATATTATCCCAGATAGCAACAGAGCCCGGTTGCCATGAAAACCGTACCTGATTCTCAGGTTGTCTTGCCAGCGCAAACAGTTGCTCGAGCCGTTTTCGACTTTCTCTCTCTTCAAGCTCGTTGATACGATGGGTGAACTGCTCATTGACGTATGTGGTCAGATTGCCCGTTTCCGGATGGCGGACAACAAGAGGATGCTTAACAGGCGGATAGCCTTGAGATACTGTTGCTACGCGGCTCTCTCCTTGTTCATTCACAGAGTCATAACGACTGCCTTCGAAAGCGTGCAGCCCATGCGTCGCCGTTAGCCCCTGTAAAGCATGTTGCTCATCACTGGTTAGGCTTGACCATACCGCTTCCATCGAAGTCCAGATGGTGTCTCCTCCATGCGGAGGACAATGCTGTGCTTGCAGGATAGAGCAACGACACGGCGTAGCCTGCCAGGTTAAATCTGTATGCCAGAAGCTTTCACCGGGGGCATGACCGGGAGAAGTCTCAATCACAACCACTTGCTCTTCGTCATCTAGGTGAGGAAAAAACGGGTGTACCGGCTCCAAGTCACCAAAACGTTTTGCCAGCTCAATCTGTTGCTGCGGCGTCATTCCCTGATCTCGAAAGAACAATACCTTATGTTTGAGGTACGCTTGGTACAGAGCATCAAATTCTTGCTCACTCAGATTAGAAAGATCAACGTCTTCAACTAAAGCGCCAATGTGCTCTGAGAGCGGTGTTAGATTCACGGCTTATCCTTATTACATCCTGCTTAGAGAAATCAGACCGTTAGATAGAATAATTCCTTTCGCACGATCAAAAAAGACCCTACATGAGGGTCTTTGTAACGGCTCAAAAGCCAGATGAAAAATCTCAGACGACGCTATTGCCCTAAGATAAGTTTCAATTCATCAAACAGGATATCGACTTCTTCCAATGTGTTGTAGTGCATGAAGCCAATTCGAACAACACCACCTGATTCCTCAAGACCAAGTTGGCGAACCAAGCCAAGTGCATAGAAGTGTCCGTTCCAGACACAGATGTTGCGCTTACCAAGTTTCTTAGCGATCTCTTCAGGCGAATGGTTGTCAAACGTCAGAGCAAAAGTTGGTGTTCTAAGTTCACTGTTGGCTTCATCACGACCTAACAACGTTACACCTTCCAGTTCCGCTAAACGAGCAAGAAAACGTTCGCTGATCGCCGATTCATGCTGATTGAATTGCTGGAAAGAGTCGATCAGTCGAGTGCGAAGATCATCACCATCGTTGCCCCATTGAGCCAGATACTTCACTGCAGCAATAACACCTGCTAATCCTTCAAAGCTCTGGGTTCCGGTTTCAAATCTCCCCGGACCGATATTGGTTGCGGGCTCGACTTTATATGGCTGTAAAGCCTGCAGCCACTTAGGTGCAACATAGGAAATCCCAACGTGCGGGCCAAAGAACTTATAAGCAGAACAAGCAAGGAAATCACAACCCAGTTGTTGAACATCGACCAGATGGTGCGGCGCGTAATGCACTGCATCAACGTAAACCATCGCCCCGACGTTGTGCGCTGCTTCAACTACACGTTTCACATCCACAATCGAGCCTGTGGTATTCGATGCGTAAGTCAGCGCAACAAGTTTAGTCTTGGGGCTGATCAGCGATAGCAAATGCTCTATGTCTAGTGAACAGTCTTGCTCGTTAACTCGAGCCTGAAGGACTTTCGCTTGCTTATCATCGGCCGCTTGCTGCCAGCTAGAGACATTAGAATAATGATCGAGAGACGTAACAATGATTTCGTCACCCGCTTGCCAGTTACGACTGATCGCTCGGCTAAGCTGGAAAGTGAGAGACGTCATGTTGGCGCCAAAGACAATGTTGTCGCTCGACTCTGCATTCACTAGCGCCTTTGCAGACTCTCTCGCTTGCTTCATCAAATCGGTGGTGTGGGCACTGGAAAAATAGTGACCACCAAGATTCGAATTAAAAAAGCCAAGATACGCGGTCATCGCTTCAAGTACACTATTTGGCACCTGTGAACCACCCGGTCCATCAAGAAACATCACCGGCAGATCATTGTGACTTTGCTGTAGCGCACGAAACTGTGCGCGTACCAAATTAGGAGTGAAGTTCATTCACGGCTTCCTTCGCGGTTAGTACAAATACGTCCATATACCCTTCTTCGCCTTCAATAACAGAGCGAATAGGCGTCGCGTTATGCCAAAGCTTATTGTCAGCCAGCATAGCGACTTCACCGTTTTGCAGAACTTTACGGAAGAAAGGTGCCTCATTGAAGCTGCTGTATAGCATCACATCACCGCCTTCGATGTTGTGGCGCCCCATCCCGATCAGAGCAATATGCTCAAAGCCATCCTGATGCACGCCTTCAGGGGCTACCTGAGTTTCATCAAAAATCGCAGAGATACGCATTTGGTGAATTTCAATTTCCTGACCGTCAGCCAACTTATTGGCATCAGTAAACAGCTGACAAATTTCACGCATCCCTTCACTTTGGAGAGTGGGTGTTTCAATCGGCTCGAATTGACGCACGACATTGCCCTGAAAACGGTTAATGTCATCCGTCTGCATGAACTCATTTTTTTGAAGATCAATAACCTGACCATCTTTAAACTGAATCACAGAGTAACGGCGCAAACGGAACTTTCCATCTGCATGCTCGGTATTGGGTAGCTTGGTAAAAGACGGCGCCAACTGTGCAAAAGCAGAGTCACTTAGCTTTGTAAGCTGCAAAGTTGTTTCGCGGTTATGTAACATCATCATCTCCTTAATGAATGTTCACACTGAAATATAGGATTAACATATCATTCACAATTATTATTTGCGCATTTATATCGCCAGATCAACAAATATCAGCACTTACATCCAACAAAAATAATAATTAAGAACTTTAATCCAATAATATGTAAAATTTCAGTTATACGAACCAGTTTACAAGTTTCGCAGCTCCAAAATTCAGATGACTTATCTATTAACAGCGATATATATCTTTAAGCTCAAACAGTTAAGAGGGAAATTAGGCTTTGAAAGCGCCATCGTTTGCGTTCTAATCTATAACCATTAATTACATTTCCGCGACTTGCTAACGCTTTCAATAGCCCCAACTATTCCATACAATCGAAAGAAATTGATAAGCGTCACCGCTAATGGAGCACAAATGAGCGACGTAAAACACAGTAAGCTACTTATTCTTGGTTCTGGTCCTGCAGGCTACACAGCAGCGGTTTACGCTGCACGCGCTAATCTTAATCCAGTACTCGTAACTGGCATGCAACAAGGCGGTCAGTTAACGACAACAACTGAAGTTGAGAACTGGCCAGGTGATCCTGAAGGTCTAACAGGACCAGCATTGATGGATCGCATGAAAGAGCATGCCGAGCGCTTTGAGACAGAAATCGTGTTTGATCATGTCAACGAAGTTGATTTCAGCCAGCGCCCATTCCGATTGAAAGGCGACAGTGGCGAATACACGTGTGATGCGTTGATCATCTCTACTGGTGCCTCTGCCAAGTATCTTGGCCTTGAATCCGAGGAAGCGTTCAAAGGTCGTGGCGTATCAGCATGTGCAACCTGTGATGGTTTCTTCTACCGTAACCAAAAAGTGGCGGTTGTGGGCGGCGGCAACACCGCTGTTGAAGAAGCGCTTTACCTTTCTAACATTGCTTCAGAAGTACATCTGATTCACCGTCGTGACAGCTTCAGAGCCGAAAAGATTCTGGTTAAACGCTTGATGGACAAAGTCGAAAACGGCAACATCATTCTGCATACCGATCGTACTCTGGAAGAAGTCACTGGGGACGATATGGGTGTGACGGGCGTTCGCATTAAAGACACCAAGTCAGATTCTATTGAAGAGCTAGAAGTGATGGGTGCTTTCATCGCAATTGGTCACCAACCTAATACTGGCATTTTTGAAGGCCAGCTAGAGATGAAAGACGGCTATATCATCGTTCAGTCGGGCCTTGAAGGCAATGCAACTGAGACTAGTGTTCCTGGTGTTTTCGCCGCTGGTGACGTCATGGATCACAACTACCGTCAGGCGATCACGTCAGCTGGAACAGGCTGTATGGCCGCACTGGATGCAGAACGTTATTTAGACGCTATTGCAGACAGTAAATAATATTTTTCATTTTTGACTCAAATCCTTAAAGCCTCGTGGTATTCCCACGAGGCTTTCTTTTGTATAATCGCGAGCTTCGACTAGTCATAATAATTATCATTAAGCCTTCACGATGGACAAAAAGAAACAGCGCAGCTTGAATAAATGGCTCAAGCAGCAAAGTAAGTTAGCGAAACGCTGGCTGATGATTGCTGTTGGCCTCGGCGTACTTTCAAGCGTGTTCTTGTTAGCTCAAGCAGCCTTGCTCGCCACCATTCTTCATCAATTGATCATTGAACAGGTCGACAAATATGAACTTGTTCCTTATTTCCTAGGTTTAGCCGCCGTCATTGGCGTTCGAGCGCTGTGCTCGTGGGGCCGAGAGATTGCAGGCTATCGCTGCGGCGAGCAAATTCGTATCTATATACGTCAGCTAATTCTCGACAAACTCCGAGAGTTAGGACCTGCTTACATCAAAGGTAAACCTGCTGGTTCGTGGGCAACATTGTTGCTTGAACAAGTAGAAGATATGCATGACTTCTTCGCTCGCTATCTGCCACAGATGTCCTTGTCTGTGTTGGTTCCTTTTGTGATTCTTATTGTTGTCTTCCCGGTGAACTGGGCAGCTGGACTAATCTTCTTGCTGACCGCCCCATTGGTGCCGATGTTCATGGCTCTTGTCGGTATGAAAGCAGCCGACGCAAACCGCAAGAACTTCAAAGCATTGCAACGTTTATCTGGTCACTTTTATGACCGTTTACAGTCGATGACTACCATTCGTCTGTTTGACCGAACCAAAGCAGAAACTGAAGTGATGCGTGGGGCTTCTGAAGTGTTCCGAACTCGCACAATGGATGTACTTAAGATTGCGTTTCTTTCATCTGCCGTTCTGGAATTCTTTACCTCTATTTCCATTGCACTGACAGCCGTTTATTTTGGTTTTGCCTTTATCGGCGAGCTTAACTTTGGCGACTATGGCGCGGGTGTAACCTTGTTGGCTGGTCTGTTCATTCTGGTGCTGGCTCCTGAGTTTTATCAGCCGCTGCGTGATTTAGGCACTTTCTATCACGCGAAGCAACAAGCGGTTGGGGCTGCTGAAAGCATTGTTGAGTTCCTTGATACTGATGTCAGTGCTGTTCGTTCAGGTGACAAAACGCTCAGCGCGAATGACGCTATTTCCATCCAAGCAAAAGATTTAGAGGTGTTCTCACCTGAAGGCACTAAATTGCTTGGTCCGGTGAGTTTTGAACTCTCGACAGCTCAGACAACAGCTTTAGTTGGCCCAAGTGGCGCCGGCAAAACCAGCTTAATCAATGCGATACTCGGATTCCTCCCATATCAGGGGTCACTCACCATCAATGGCATTGAGAGAACAGAGCTGAATCTCGAAAGCTGGCGGGAAAAAATCAGCTGGGTTGGCCAGAACCCGTTGCTGTTACATGGTTCTATTCGTGACAACATCACGTTGGGCAAAGACAACGTTTCAGATCACGCAATCCAAACCGCATTGCAAGAGTCTTTCTCAGCAGAATTCGTTGAGCAACACGGGCTCGATTACGCGGTATCCGACCGCTCTGGTGGCCTTTCCGTCGGTCAGGCCCAACGACTTGCTTTGGCAAGGGCAATGGTTCAAAACGGTCAGTTCTGGTTGCTTGATGAACCAACTGCAAGTCTGGATGCACGCAGTGAGCGTCTGGTCATGCAGGGGTTAGCTGGTCAGGTCGAAGGTAAAACAACGCTGATGGTCACCCACCAGCTCAGTCCTCTACAAAACGTTGAACAGATTCTGGTCATGGAAAACGGCGAAATTGTTCAAAGTGGTCACTACAACGAACTCTCTAATCAAGAGGGGGTATTCCAAAATATGCTTCAGGCGAATAACGCTCTGAACCAAGCCAACAAGGGGAATCTCGATGCGTGATTTAGTTCCCTATCTAAAACTGTATAAAAAGCACTGGTTCGGCCTATCGCTGGGAATGCTGCTGGCCTTCCTGACTCTATTTGCTTCTATTGGCCTGCTTACTTTGTCAGGTTGGTTCCTATCTGCCGCTGCAGTGGCCGGGTTAACTATCGCCCGAGAAACCTTCAACTACATGCTGCCAGGGGCTTTTGTCCGTGGCTTTGCTATGGGACGTACCGCTGGTCGATGGGGTGAGCGCGTAGTCAGCCACAACGCCACCTTCAAGCTACTGACCGATCTGCGTATTTTCTTCTTCTCCAAACTCGCACCATTAATTCCGGGTCGAGTATCAAACCTGCGTGATGCAGACTTACTCAATCGTCTAGTTGCCGACATCGACGCGATGGACCATGTCTATCTTCGCCTTGTCAGCCCTATGGTCGTCGGTACTCTTGGCATCCTAGGTTTAACAGCGCTAATTTGCTGGTTTGACATGGAGCTCGGCTTAACGCTTGGCGCCATTCTTATGGCTTTACTGCTTATCTGGCCAGTGTTGTTCTACAAATTAGGTAAAACCAATGGTGCAGAGCTGACACAGAACAAAGCCGACCTGCGTATTGTGGCATTGGATTGGTTACAAGGCTATAGCGAGCTCACCCTGTTTGGCGCCGAAGAACGTTACCGCAATGCGATTTTAAATGTGCAAGAACGCTTGCTGAAGAATCAGTATTTTAATGCTCACTTTGCAGGTTTAGCACAAGCATTGTTGATGCTTGCTAACGGTTGGACAATTGTTCTGATGCTATGGCTAGCGGCAGATGGTGTCGGCGGCAATATGCCTGATCCTATGGTTGCCTTGGTGGTATTTGCCACAATGGCCAGTGTCGAGCTTCTAATGCCAATTGCTGGCGCCTTCCAGCATTTAGGTCAAACACTGACTTCAGCACGTCGCTTAAACGACATCATCTTGTCCGAGCCTGATGTTCAATTCCCAGAAGAGAACACGCAGCACGACAACGCATATTCAATTGAGTATGAGAATGTCACTTTCCGCTATCCGGATGGCGACTCAAATACACTGCAAGACATTAGCCTGCAAATCCCTGCCAAGCACCGCATCGCAGTGGTAGGTCAGACTGGTTCCGGTAAATCGACATTAATGCAGTTACTGAATCGCTATTGGGACACGCAGCAAGGCGACATTAAGATTGCAGGCCAATCCATTCGTCATTGGAGTGAAAGCCAGCTTCGTCAGGCAATCAGCGTGGTCAGCCAAAGGGTTGATATCTTGAATGGCACGTTGCGTGACAACGTGTTGATGGCCTCTCCTGATGCCAGTGATGAAGTGCTAAGCGAATCTCTGACTAAAGTAGGACTTGAAAAACTACTCGATGTTCAGGGTTTGGATACTTGGTTAGGTGACGGTGGTCGCCAATTGTCCGGAGGTGAGAAACGCCGTATCGGTATAGCCAGAGCGCTGCTTCATAATGGCCCTATTTTGTTGCTAGACGAGCCGACGGAAGGCTTGGATAAACAGACTGAGCGACAAATCATGCAGCTGTTTGAACAGCATTTTGAAGACAAAACGGTCGTCTTCATCACTCACCGCTTAGTCGACCTTGATAAGATGGACTCGATTTGTCTGATTGAACAAGGTCAGATAGTTGAGCATGGTAACCATCAGGCACTGCTTGAAAAACAAGGGCGATATTTCGCGCTCAACCAAACGCTATAAACACAAGGGGCAATATTGATTGCCCCTTTTTTATCCCAGCCTCCCAATCACTCTCATTCATACAGGGTTTGTCTTAATTGGAAATACCCGTTGTCGTGTTTCCCACTCGCGGTTCCCTCAAACGCAATTTAGTATCAGGGCTTCTGAATTCGCGAGGTTTCCATGATTCGATTTTTGCTTTGTAGCTTTGCTCTTGTTTTACTCTATCCCACGGCTATAGACCTGTATCTGGTTGGTTTACCGCAAATCGCTCAGGATTTGAACGCAACAGAAGCCGAGCTGCACATTGCCTTTTCAATCTATCTGGCAGGCATGGCGACCACTATGCTAGTCGCAGGTCGAATTGCGGATTCTTCAGGTAGGAAGCCAGTAGCAATTATCGGGGCCGCCATATTTGTCGCAGCGTCCATTCTGGGCGGTACATCGACCCAAAGTACTGAGTTTCTCATCGCGAGATTTGCACAGGGTATCGGCGCTGGCTCGTGTTACGTCGTTGCATTTGCGATTTTGCGCGATGTGTTAGACGACCAGCGAAGAGCCAAGGTTCTATCAATGATTAACGGCATCACTTGCATCGTGCCAGTCATTGCCCCCGTCATCGGCCATTTGATCATGCTCCAATTCCCTTGGCCTGCGCTTTTCACCACCATGTCCGGCATGGGTGTGGTCGTCTGTCTTCTATCGCTCTTTGCTCTAAAAGAGAGCCGACCTAAGACCGCCAAGCAACCATTGAATGAGTCCGCTAACTTAGAGAGTGAATCTTTTAAAGACCGTTACTTCTTAAGTCGTCTGATGGTAACTTCATTTAGTGTCACCATGATCCTGACATACGTTAATGTTTCACCAATGCTGATCATGAACGATATGGGGTTCGATCGCGGCGGCTATTCCACTGTTATGGCGCTCACTGCGTTAATCAGTATGCTCACGTCTTTTTCTGCGCCTCTCCTGCTGGCCCGATTTGAGCAGCGAAGTCTGAGCCTGTTATCCCAAACGTTTTTTGCGGCGTCCGCCGCTACGTTAGTCATCACTCACTTTATTCAACTGGGTCACATCGGCTACTTCATAGGCTTTGGGTTGTTGTGCGCTGGCTTTTCTCTCGGCTTTGGCGTGGCCATGAGTCAGGCACTCAGCCCTTTTTCTAAACGTGCCGGCGTTGCCAGCTCTCTATTGGGCATTTCACAAGTGTGCAGCTCAGCTTTGTATATATGGCTAGCGGGTGTCTTTGGCATCAGTGCTCTAAACATGCTGATAATAATACTAGCGGCAGGTAGCCTAATCAGCTTTGCTCTAATACTATGGATACCAAAACCGACACCACTACAGCGTTATGAAGAAATCTCTGGCACGGCTTGATCTCAATTTACTGTTTACATTGCAGCTTCTGCTTCAGGAGCTGAGTGTTTCCAGAGCAGCGAAAAAGCTCAATGTTACGCCTTCGACCGTCAGTAAATCACTAGGGAAACTGCGTGATTGGTTTGATGACCCTTTGTTTGTCAAAACACCAACTGGGCTGGCACCTACACCGCTGACCCTCAGTATGGAGCAAGACCTCAATGATTGGCTGCAAATCGGTGCCCAGATTGCAGAAAAGCGGACTCAAGAGTCCACCAAAGGAATTCAGTTTCATCTCGCGATAGAGTCACCTTTGTTACTGACTTTACTAGGTGAGCTTCTTCAGCAGATACATGAACGCTACCCACAGGCCAAAGTCAAAACCAGCAACTGGGATTACGACTCACTTGAGGCCATCATCCGCGGTGATGCGGACATCGGTTTTACTGGTCGGGAAAGTCACCCCCGCTCTAAAGAGTCACTGGATCTTCTCCCCTACTTTGTGGATTACGAAGTTTTGTTTACCGATCTACCCAAAGTCTATTTACGTGATGATCACCCAGCGCTTAAGCAAGAATGGAATCTGGATACCTTTCTTCGTTATACCCACATTAATATCCTGTGGGAGAAGAGTGAGACTTGGGCACTTGATGACGTCCTTGAGGAACAAGGCCTGAGCCGAACCAGTACGTTAACCATGGCAAGCTTTGAGCAATCTCTGTTTATGACAGCGCAACCAGGCCATGAGTACATCACTACCGCCCCAAATTACTGCGAGCATTACGTCAAACAGTTACACCCTAACCTCACCAGTTTACCTATCCCTGTTGAAGAAGAGTTTAAGCAAAAGTTGATGATTCCATTTACGTTAATTTGGCATAAGCGTAACGCATACAACCCGAAAATCACTTGGTTGCGAGAAAACATTAAGCAACTTAGTATGCGTAACCACACTTAATCGAAGCGGAATACAAGACATGGAACTGGACATCTATCAAGTCGACTCATTTACCACCGAAACTTTCAAAGGCAATCCAGCAGGTGTCTGCATTACGGACCAGCCACTTGAGGAGTCATTGATGTTTGCCATTGCCGCAGAAATGGCGGTGTCTGAAACGGCGTTTTTGTCCTTGAGCGATATGCGATTGCGCTGGTTCACACCTGAAGTAGAAGTCAAACTGTGCGGGCACGGCACGCTTGCTGTTGCCCATGTCCTAAAGCAGCAAGGAAAGATTGCAACTGGCGACAGCATTACCTTTAATACCCTTTCCGGCTTGCTGAGTGTGAAGGTGTTAAGCTCGACTTATGAGTTGGACTTCCCAGCGCCCGAATTGGAATACAACCAACATTGCTCTGAAGAGAGACTCAATGCGCTCGGGTTATCTGAACAACAAGTTGTCTCCTACTGTCAATTTGATTCTAAAGAGCTGTTCGAGCTTAGCAACGAACAAGCGGTGCATGATCTAAGCCCGGATTTTTCTTCATTAATTAGACAACTAGGGAGAGGGATCATCGTCACCGCTCGATCAACTCAATCCAATAGCGATATCATCTCTCGCTACTTTGCGCCTTGGGTCGGCGTCAATGAAGATCCGGTGACAGGTTCAGCGCACTGTGCACTGGCTGAGTTCTGGGCAGGAAAAATCAATAAGCCTGTACTCACCGCCTACCAAGCATCCTCAAGGGGCGGCTATCTGGATATCGAACGAGTGGAAAGTGGGCGAGTCAAGCTTTCTGGTAGCGCAGTGATTGCGCTTAAAGGCACGCTATTTATCTGATTTTAGATACAAAAAAGCAGCCTATACGGCTGCTTTTTTATTCATATTTTTAACGCTAGCGCTGTTTATTACGAGCACCTTGCTCGCCTGCACCTTTACGCGGTTTACGACGAGCTGGATTGTTGCTACGTCCACCACCGTTGTTCATTCGCTCTTCATGACGCTTAACTGCGCGACGAATTTTCTGGCTACGAGAACGCTCACGCTTACGTGACGTATTGGCTTTGTTTTCGTCAAGCATGGTCTCTTTTTCAGGACGCAGCTCTACCAATTCACGTAGGTAGTTCACCTCTTTGAGGTCTAGCTCCATCCATCCGCCACGAGGCAGTTTCTTATCAAGGAAGATATCACCGTAACGAACACGCTTCAGGCGGCTAACCGTACAGTCTTGAGATTCCCACAAACGACGTACTTCGCGGTTACGACCTTCGTTGATCACAACGTAGAAAGTGTGGTTCATACCATCACCACCTGCGTAAACAACGTCTTCAAATCGCGCTAGGCCATCTTCAAGCTCTACACCACCAACTAGGTTACGTATTTTCTTCTCGTCAACGTCACCAAATACACGCACAAGGTATTCACGCTCAACCTGACGACTTGGGTGCATCAAACGGTTAGCAAGCTCACCATCAGTTGTGAATAGTAGTAGGCCAGATGTGTTCGCATCCAGACGACCAACAGAAATCCAACGAGAACCGCGGATTTTTGGCAGACGGTCAAATACAGTTCGACGACCTTCTGGGTCATGACGAGTACACAGCTCACCCTCAGGTTTGTAGTACGCAAGTACACGACAAACCACTTCTTCCTGCGCCTTCGCAGAAACAGTGTGGCCGTCAATACGAACTACCGCATTCTCGTCTTCTAGTCGTTCACCAAGCTTAGCAACAACGCCGTTCACACTCACGCGACCCGCTTTGATCAAAGCTTCAAGTTCGCGTCGTGAGCCATGGCCTGCTCGCGCTAATACTTTCTGTAATTTTTCGTTCATCAATCTACCTTTGTGTCGTCTTCTCAGACGTCGATTCTATTTTGCGACCCTAAATCGCGGTCGCGTATTATCGCAAATTCTCTAAAAAAACGCATGCATTATTTTTACTTTTGACACCAATCTAAGGTGGCAAAAAATTGATTAATCGTAAGGTTTTATATCCATGAAATACATGTCAATGCCGCCACTAGCGGCCTGAGTGCGGCGATCCTACTATTTTGGCTTCTGGTTCAGCTTGCCCCCATCGTTGACCTTCCAGCATTTGCAGCCAGCTAGTCAGTTTGTCCGCAGGTTGTGGTCTGCTGATAAAATACCCCTGCGCATGATCACAGCCATTGGCGACCAACCAATCCAGCGAAGCTTGGTCTTCGACGCCTTCCGCGACCGTTTTAAGCCCAAAGCGTTTGGCGAGTTTAATCGTCGATTGTGCAATCGTCTGATCTTGCTGATCACTGGCAACGTTAAGAATGAAGGATTTGTCTATTTTCAGTTCCGTTGCGGGTAAATGTTTCAGTTGTGACAAGGACGAATAACCCGTGCCGTAATCATCAATTGAAATAGACAGCCCTCTCTCAGACAATCGGCTGAGTATAGACAAAGCGTACTCAGGGTCTTCAGCCAGCGCACTTTCTGTGACTTCAATTGTGACTTCGTTTTCACGGCAGTCAAACTGGGATAGGAAAGTCAGTATTTTGTCGTCAAAGTTCTTCTGCTTGAGGTTAACCGCAGAGATGTTGATCGCCACACCTAATTCGAATCCGAGCTCTCGCCAGACTTGTAGTTGCTTCAAAGCACTGCGCATGACCCAGTCAGTCAACGCATCTATCTGCCCAGTGGTTTCTGCAATTTCAATGAATTCATCCGGTGGAATCATCCCCAGTTCCGGATGAATCCATCTTACTAACGCTTCGACTTTATCGACCTGCGAAGTCTTAAGGTTCAACTTTGGTTGGAAGTGCAGTATCAGTTGGTCGCCTTGAATCGCTTCCGTCAGCTCATGGGTTAAGCGAACACGATTGATTGCGCTTTCTGCCATACTGGATGCAAATTCAAGACTTGGAACTCTCATCTTCATCGCTTGTTGTAAGGCAATACCGGCGTTGTGTAGCAACTGACGAGCGGTTTCACCATGCTTAGGATAGCGGCAGTACCCTGATACGGTATGCACCGTCACCGAAATACGCTGTAAGCTGAAAGCTCCAGCCAAGCATTGTAGAACCACATTGGCGCTGTGCTCATCAGACTGTTTGGCATTACATTGGGAGAGCAAAGCAAATTCTGACGACTCGAGTTGATAAAATTGTGCTTTCTCTTCCAACGCCATTAACCGGCTGGCCGCGGCAACCTGAAGCTCCTCACCAGTGTCTAACCCGAGGCTGTAATTTAATTCTTCAAATTCCAAGACTCTGAAGCGAATGAGTAAAAATCCATCGCATGATTTGTTGATGAGATCGGCAATATCTTCAAACAACTTTTTCTTATTCGGCATTTTTGTCAGATCAGAGTGGTAAGCACGGTAATTTAACTCAGCCTGTCGATCGTTAACGGCTTGATTCATCAGATTAAATTCATGGGCTAATACGCCAAGTTCATCTCTACGATTCACCACCAAGGCGTCACTGTTTTCCCCTTGGGCGATTTGTTTCGCTTTACTAACAAGTCCTTGCAAAGGCTTAGCGATGCTTTTTGATAGTAAAAAAGCGGCGATGATGGAACAACCAAACGTCACCAAGACGATCAAAATGACCTGTAGCCATCGATTCTGTAGTGTCGCAAACAAGTCCGCTCTGGAGAGATAAAGGGATGCGATGAGATCTTTTTGATCTTTAAAGCCAATCGCCACGTCGGTCGCAATAGTATGAGCATCAGATTGTTGAGGCTCTGAAGCGGAAGCACCATTGCTCGCCTCTTCAACGCTACTGGCAAGCAGTGACCACTGTCCGTTCTCCTGATAACCGATATCCACATTCATGCCTGTCAGTAGCGCGAGCCGTTGCGCTAAGATCTGGTCGATAGCAAAGCCAAAACCAATCCAAGCGACCGTTTCAGCACCACTCTGAACTGGAACCAGCACTAACTGAAACACTGCGCCCTGATAGTCATAGAGTATTGGGCGGTCTTCATCTGGCGCAGTGGTTTCCGCCATGGTCAGCATGTTGTTCTCTGTATCGGCGCGGGTTCGATTACTAGTTTTGTCGTAGACCAACTTGCCGATAAAGTTACCATTCTCATCAACGGCAATCGCCAAATCGGCAGATATCCGCTGGCGATGATTATTCAGCGCCACCAAGAAGCTGCGCGCGTCTTCTCTCAAAGCCTGTTTAAGGCCAAAATCTTTTGCGACGGTCTGAGCAAACCCGGTTAAATTACGCGTACGTTGTTCAAACTGGTTTTCAAACACCGCCTTTGCTGTACTGAGGTGTATTTGCGCTCGCTCTTCTCTTTCTTTTTCATTCGATTGGAAAATGGAGTAAAACAAAATGCATTGAACAGCGATCAACACCGCTAGAAAAGAGAACAGGATTTGAGTCTGGATACTTTTAAATTGATTCATTTATAGGACCCGTAGAAATCAATCATCTGAGCATTTTTCTGCTTCGGTATCGGTGACATTTTCTTTGTTAACGCCAGTTCGAATTCTTGGTTACCCGCCACTTCTGTTTGCAGTGTTTCGTTCATCTGTGGGTGCCAAGCCGTTAACGTCGCACTTTCCAACCCATCTGGAAGCGTTATTCTGGCAACCCCTGACTTACCGGTAATGGTGTAATAAGGAGTATCGACAACCTTAATGTAACCGCTCATCCAGTCATGAATGTTACATCCCATGGCGACCACGCCTTCGCTAGAAAAAGATTTCTCAACCCCCTGTTCGGAAGCACGAATCACAAAAGAAAAATCGAGTGGGCCTGTAATGGAATAAATATGGTGGGAGATATCGTCTTTGTTGGTAAACAGGACGGGCTGGTTGACTCTTACTACTGAAATATAAGGCTTAAAGGCACGGCCGTTTTGAGATACTTCGGTCACCAACGTTTCGTTAGTTGTCGTTTCCTCAACGGGTAAGTTGGAAGCGGTAACATAGACCACGGCATCTTTTACTGGTTTGCCATTACTTTGTACAACGCGCACTTCGATAGGTGCAGCAGAAGAAATAGCGGGAAACAAGAATAGAATAAGAAGCAAATGACGCATATTGCATATCTGATTTATTAGACTTAACAATCAGCATAGCAGTCACTTGGGATTTTTGCGGGTTGAAAGAGCATAGGTATCAACACACTATGCTCTGATAATTGGAGTTTTTGTGAAAGCGAAGTTGCTACTCGAATGCAGCTGGGTCGCCCGAACCAACGCGGGCAATGACAGGCTCATCATCACTGAAATCGACTACGGTCGTTGGCTGCTCACCAAGGTAGCCACCATTTAGGATGCAGTCCACCGCGTGCTCTAGTTTATCGCGAATCTCTTCTGGGTCAGATTCAGTAACGTCATTGCCCGGAAGAATTAATGACGTCGACATCAAAGGTTCACCAAGCGCTTCCAGCAAGTCCAGCGCAATCTGATTGTCCGGTACACGGATACCAATCGTCTTACGTTTAGAGTTCATCAAACGACGTGGTACTTCTTTCGTCCCCTTGAAGATAAACGTGTAAGGGCCTGGCGTATTGTTCTTTAGTAATCGAAACGCGGTGTTGTCGACACGAGCATAAAGAGACAGCTCTGAAAGATCGCGACAAAGCAAAGTAAAATTGTGCTTTTCGTCCAATCGACGAATCTTACAAATTCGCTCCAAAGCCTGCTTATTCTCTAGCTGACAGCCCAGTGCATAACCGGAATCTGTCGGATAGATAACCACACCGCCATTACGAATGATTGCCACAGCCTGATTGATCAAGCGAGCCTGGGGGTTTTCTGGGTGAACGTAAAAAAACTGGCTCATTGTAATTCCTCATCATCGAGTCTCTCGACTCTATATTTGTAACGTATTGATTTAATAGCAATCTAAGTCACTAATCGCCACAACCTATGGTCAATCAGCTTGCGAAGGCTCAATACCCCAATCTTTCCATACAGGTTCTACACCTGATGGCAGCCACAAATTCCTGCCCAGCTCCATCCAAGGAGACGGATAATGGAAGTCACTGCCTTGAGACGCTAATAGTTTGTATTGTATAGCATAATCCGCCAAGTTGCGCCTTTCTTGTTGGCCCTGTTGTGGTTGGGCCACTTCCATCGCATCACCACCCGCTTCAACAAATGCGGCAAGCAGTCGCTTAATCCATTTTGCGGTGAGATCGTAGCGCCCGGGATGCGCAAGCACCGCTTGACCACCCGCACTGTGAATGGCACTGACGGCATCAGCCATCGAACACCAACTCGGTGGTACATAACCTGGGTTATTGCGAGTCAGGTATTTCTTAAATACCTGTTGCATGGTTTTGGCGTAGCCATTGTCCACCAGCCATTTTGCAAAATGCGCTCGCGTAATCGGCGCATCTCCGGCAATGGCTTGCACCTCTTCGAGCACCCCTTCTCGGGTCGCTTTGATCAGGCGATGAGCGATCATTTCCGCTCGCCCTTCACGGTGCTTTTTCTGCTGTTCGATTAACTGAGCCAACTCGGCGGACTTTGGGTCTATATTCAACCCAACAATGTGGATGTCTTTATTTTGCCACACCGTGGATATTTCAATACCGTTAATGATTTTTATGGGTAGCTGGTTGTCTTGAACATACTGATGCGCAATCTCTAAACCATCTACCGTATCGTGATCGGTAATCGCCAGCACATCGATATCAAAACCGAGCGCTCTGTCTATCAATTCGTTAGCAGGTAATCGTCCGTCAGAGGCCGTGGTATGGCTGTGTAAATCAATTCTCATAAATGTGTTTTTTTAGTTGACTTTTTACCTCTGCACTAGTTAACTAGTACACAAATACGAAGTACCTGAATTAAGGCTCACTATGTTACAAGAAATTAACCAAAACCAGAAAGCGAATCTTGCAGCTGACTCTCTACGTGACAGTTCTGCAGACCTTGCTTGGTGGCGTACTTGGACAAGTTCTTGGTGGGCTAACGTGTACTTTTAATTTACCAAATTAATGTTATCAAGCCCGCTACTAAAGCGGGCTTTTTGTTTTGTCGGATACTCAGCACTCAACTGGTCAAACATTCATCAAATAGAGCAAATTCCACATTGGGTGAACGTTTTCTTTGTGCGACTATGTACGGCAGGAAGTAAAAAAGATTACAAATGAAAAGGAGGTCTTGTGAACAAGGCCATTGAAATCAAAAAGCTTGGAAACCTAGAAGTTATCCAAGCATCTGCACCTTACACGCAGGATCCAACTCGTCTGTTTCATACTCTGTGTGAAAACAAAACCGACAGCCTGTTATTGGAGTCCGCAGAGATCGATTCAAAACAGGATCTGAAAAGCCTGCTGATCGTTGATTCCGCTGTTCGCATCGTTTGCAACGGCCACATTGTGACCATGCAAGCACTGACCAATAACGGTAAACACCTGCTTTCTCATTTGACTCACAACATTCATAGCAATGTGGTTCATTCATTTGATGGCCAAACGCTGACACTAGAGTTTGAAGCGCCTTGCGATACACTTGATGAAGATTCTCGCTTACGAGAAGCGTCTTCTTTTGATGCATTGCGTCTGGTCCAGCACAGTTTTGATCTTACTGAACATCAGCAACACGCCGTTTTCCTTGGTGGTCTGTTCGCATACGACATGGTGGCGAACTTTGAACCTTTAGGTAATGCAGAAGCATCAAACCAATGCCCAGACTACGTTTTTTACGTCGCAGAAACTCTGCTCGTCGTAGACCATCAGAGCGAGTCTTGTGATTTACAAGCCACATTGTTTGCGAATAGCGAAGAAAAAGCGACGCTGGAAGCACGCATTGAAAGCATTCAGTCACAATGCGCTAACCTGAAACATTTACCGCAAGCGACCAAATTAACTGACGTTTCTCCACAGCCAAGCGTTTCAGATGAAGATTTCTGCCAAATCGTTCGAGATCTAAAGCAATACGTAGTACGAGGCGATATCTTTCAGGTTGTTCCGTCACGCCGCTTCACCCTGCCTTGTCCATCACCACTCGCTGCATACAAAGAATTAAAGCTAAACAACCCAAGCCCTTACATGTTCTACATGCAAGATGAGCTATTCACTCTGTTTGGCGCATCACCTGAAAGTGCGCTTAAATACGAAACCCACACTAACCAAGTCGAGATTTACCCAATCGCAGGTACGCGTCGCCGCGGTAAACGCCCTGATGGTGCTATCGATTTCGATCTAGATAGCCGTATTGAGCTTGAACTGCGCACTGACATGAAAGAGAACGCTGAACACATGATGTTAGTGGATCTCGCGCGTAACGACGTCGCTCGTATTTCCCAAGCAGGTTCTCGCCACGTTGCCGATTTGCTTAAAGTCGACCGCTACAGCCATGTAATGCACTTAGTATCCCGAGTGGTTGGTCAGCTTCGAGACGACCTGGACGCTCTGCACGCTTATCAAGCTTGCATGAACATGGGGACACTGACTGGTGCACCAAAAATCCGTGCGATGCAACTTATCAGAGATGTCGAAGGTGCGCGCCGTGGTAGCTATGGCGGTGCCGTTGGCTACCTCACTGGCGAAGGTACATTAGACACCTGTATCGTTATCCGTTCTGCTTATGTCGAGAATGGCATCGCTCAAGTTCAAGCGGGAGCAGGTGTTGTGTTTGATTCAGAACCGCAAGCCGAAGCAGATGAAACTCGTGGTAAGGCGCAAGCCGTTATCTCTGCAATTCAGTCAGCGCATAAGGAGTCGTAGAGATGGCTAACATTGTATTTATCGATAACTTTGACTCGTTTACCTATAACTTAGTGGATCAGTTTCGTTCACTCGGACACGACGTCAAAATCTACCGCAACCACATTGCCGCGGAAGCGATTGAAAACGCGGTCAACGAACTAGACAATCCGGTTGTGTTACTGTCCCCCGGCCCAGGTGCGCCATCTGAAGCTGGCTCAATGCCGGAAGTCATCCAACGCCTGAAAGGTAAAGTGCCGATGATCGGTATCTGTCTCGGTCACCAAGCCATCGTTGAAGCGTATGGTGGCACCGTTGCTGGCGCAGGTGAAATTGTCCATGGCAAAGTGTCGATGATGGAACACCAGAATCATCCGACTTATAGCCGCCTTCCTTCACCACTTGCCATTGCGCGTTACCACTCGTTAGTGGCTACGCAGGTACCTGAAACACTTACCGTAACCGCAGAGGTCGACGGACTCGTCATGTCTGTGGTTCATGAACAAGATAAAATTTGTGGCTTCCAATTCCACCCGGAATCCATCATGACTACTCATGGCGCAACACTGTTAGCCAATGCGATTGAGTGGGCTTTACAAGAATCAAATCTAACGTCAGTGCAGCAATAAGGAGCAAATAAGAATGGAAACGATCATCAACAAACTCTATGAACAACAACCGCTAACTCAGGAAGAAAGCCAACAGCTTTTTGACATCATTATTCGCGGTGAACTTGATCCAATTCTTATGGCATCGGCGCTGACAGCACTGAAGATTAAAGGTGAAACACCGGATGAGATCGCTGGCGCAGCAAAAGCACTGCTTGCCAATGCAAATCCATTCCCTCGCCCTGACTATGATTTCGCGGATATCGTGGGCACTGGTGGTGATGGCCACAATACCATCAACATTTCGACCACAGCTGCCTTTGTTGCTGCGGCATGTGGTTTGAAGGTAGCAAAACACGGTAACCGCAGTGTTTCAAGCAAATCGGGCTCTTCTGACCTGCTTGATTCATTTGGCATCAACCTCGCCATGAGCGCAGAAGATACTCGTGCAGCGGTAGATAAACTCGGTGTCGCTTTCTTGTTTGCGCCGCAATACCACAGTGGTGTTCGCCACGCGATGCCTGTTCGTCAGACCATGAAAACTCGTACCATTTTTAACATCTTAGGCCCGCTGATCAACCCTGCTCGCCCAAACATTGAGCTTATGGGTGTGTACAGCGAAGAGCTGGTACGTCCTATCGCTGAAACTATGCTTAAGATGGGCATGAAGCGCGCTGCCGTAGTGCACGGTAGCGGCCTAGATGAAGTTGCTATTCATGGCAACACCACAGTAGCGGAAATCAAAGATGGGCAAATTACTGAATACACGTTGACTCCAGAAGACTTTGGCTTGACAGCGCATCCGCTTGAAGCGATTAAAGGCGGTGATCCTGAAGAGAACAAAGCCATCATTACCAATATCCTCACGGGTAAAGGCACCGACGCCCAGCTGGGTGCAGTAGCGGTTAACGTTGCGCTTCTAATGCGCTTATTTGGCCATGAAGATCTCAAGGCCAACACTCAGCAAGCCATCGACGCGATGAATTCAGGTAAAGCGTTTGAATTAGTAAATCAACTGGCGGCTCACGCCTAATTTCTCAGGGAACGGAAAACTATAATGACTCAAACACAAGATAAGCTCTCAGAACACGTTTCCATTAAAGAAGCCAAAATGGCTAAAGTATTGGCCAAGATTGTTCGCGACAAATATGTATGGGTGGAAGAGCGTAAAGCTTCTCAGCCTTTCGACACATTCAAAGCGAATCTTACACCCTCTGATCGCAGCTTCTACGATGCAGTGAGCGGCGACAATACCGCTTTCATCACGGAGTGTAAAAAGGCGTCCCCGTCCAAGGGACTGATTCGTGACGACTTTGATCTCGATTACATCGCATCCGTTTACAATAACCACGCTGATGCGATTTCAGTACTTACCGACGAAAAGTACTTTCAGGGCAGCTTCGATTTCCTGCCACAAGTAAGAAAGCAAGCGTCTCAACCGATTCTGTGTAAAGACTTTATGGTCGATACCTATCAGGTTTATCTAGCTCGCCATTACTCTGCTGACGCAATTCTGCTGATGCTGTCTGTACTTGATGATGCCGAGTATAAAGAACTGGAAGAAGTGGCTCACTCACTCAACATGGGCATTCTGACCGAAGTCAGTAATGAAGAAGAGTTGCACCGCGCGGTGAAGCTTGGTGCTAAAGTTATTGGTATTAATAACCGCAACTTACGTGACCTAACAACAGATTTGAACCGCACCAAAGAGCTGGCACCAACAATACGTGAACTGGCACCAGAGGCGACTATCATTTCGGAGTCAGGCATCTACACACACCAAGAAGTCCGTGACCTCGTTGACTTTGCCAATGGCTTTCTGATTGGCAGCTCATTAATGGCAGAGGACAACCTCGAACTCGCGGTACGTAAAGTCACGCTAGGTGAAAACAAGGTTTGTGGCCTGACGCACCCAGATGACGCTGCGAAAGCTTACCAAGCCGGCGCTGTGTTTGGCGGATTAATTTTCGCGACCAAATCTAAGCGTTGTGTTGATTTGGAAACTGCCCGTTTAACCATGTCTGGTGCGCCTTTGAAATACGTTGGCGTGTTCCAGAATCAAGAGATTGACACAGTCACGGCAACCGCCAAAGAGCTAGGTCTCACTGTGGTTCAATTACACGGTGAAGAAGACCAAAGCTATGTTGATGCATTGCATGCACAGTTGGGTGATGACATTGAGATTTGGAAAGCTTACGGCGTCACAGACACTCTGCCGACTCTGCTTGATGCACCAATCAGTCGTCACCTATTAGACACTAAAGTCGGATCTCAATCTGGTGGTACTGGATTAGTCTTCGACTGGTCTTTGATAAGCGATGCATCAAAAATCATGCTAGCGGGTGGTATTTCACCTTTTAATGCTCAGAAAGCTGCACAACAAGGCTGCCTTGGTCTGGATTTGAATTCTGGTGTTGAAATGTCACCGGGTAAAAAAGACGCAGAGAAGCTGCAGCAGGCATTTGATGCGATTCGCAGCTACTAACTAGATTTATTAAAGCTTAATTACTCATAATTAAAGAAATTTTTTGGTGTGCTAGAGAGCACTGCCAAACTGAATTGAAGGAATAAAACCATGGCAAAACTTGATGCCTACTTTGGCGAATACGGTGGTCAATACGTACCCCAAATTCTCGTTCCTGCACTAGAGCAGCTAGAACAAGCGTTTATCGATGCGCAAGAAGACCCAGAGTTTCGCAGCGAATTTATGAGCCTACTGCAAGAGTACGCTGGTCGTCCAACGGCACTAACGCTGACTCGCAACCTGACCAAAGGTACAAAAACCAAGCTGTACCTTAAACGCGAAGATTTACTACACGGTGGCGCGCACAAAACTAACCAAGTACTAGGCCAGGCACTGTTGGCTAAGCGTATGGGCAAAAACGAGATCATTGCAGAAACTGGCGCTGGTCAACATGGTGTGGCAACTGCTCTGGCCTGTGCTTTGCTCGGGCTAAAATGTCGCGTCTACATGGGTGCAAAAGACGTAGAGCGTCAAAGCCCGAACGTGTTCCGTATGAAACTTATGGGCGCGAAAGTCATTCCTGTTCACTCGGGTTCTGCAACTCTTAAAGACGCATGTAATGAAGCACTGCGTGACTGGTCAGCAAGCTACGAAGAAGCGCACTACCTACTGGGTACCGCCGCTGGCCCTCACCCATTCCCGACCATCGTACGTGATTTCCAACGCATGATCGGTGAAGAAACAAAGAATCAGATTCTGGCTCGTGAAGGTCGCCTTCCTGATGCCGTCATCGCTTGTGTGGGTGGTGGCTCAAATGCAATCGGCATGTTTGCTGACTTTATTGAAGAAGAAACGGTTCGCCTGATTGGTGTTGAGCCTGCGGGTAAAGGTATTGATACCGACCAGCATGGCGCTCCTCTTAAGCACGGTAAAACCGGCATTTTCTTTGGTATGAAAGCACCGCTGATGCAAGATACGAACGGGCAAGTTGAAGAGTCTTACTCTGTTTCAGCAGGCCTTGATTTCCCTTCAGTTGGGCCTCAGCACGCACACCTGAACGCGATTGGCCGTGCAGAATACGACAACGTAACAGATGATGAAGCTTTGGAAGCGTTCCAAGAGCTGGCTCGCAGTGAAGGTATTATCCCTGCCCTAGAGTCCTCTCACGCATTAGCTCATGCACTGCGTATGGCTCGTGAGAACCCAGACAAAGAACAACTTCTGGTCGTAAACCTATCAGGTCGTGGTGACAAAGACATCTTTACTGTTCACGCCATTCTAGAAGAAAAAGGAGTTATCTAATGAGCCGTTATGAATCTATGTTTGAGCGCCTGAACGAGAAAAACCAAGGTGCATTTGTTCCTTTTGTAACGGTGTGCGACCCAAACCCTGAGCAATCGCTGAAGATTATGGAAACACTGGTTGAAGCAGGTGCCGATGCACTTGAACTGGGTATTCCATTCTCGGATCCACTCGCCGATGGCCCTACCATTCAAGGAGCAAACATTCGCGCATTGGACTCGGGAGCTACTCCAGATATCTGCTTTGAGTTGATTGGAAAGATCCGCGCTAAATACCCAGAACTCCCGATCGGCCTTTTAATGTACGCTAATCTTGTTTACGCGCGCGGCATCGACAGTTTTTACCAGCGTTGTGCAAATGCCGGTATCGATTCTGTGTTAATTGCTGACGTACCAACCAATGAAAGCGAAGAGTTTGTTGAGTCGGCAAAGAAACACGGTGTTGAGCCTATCTTCATTGCACCGCCAACAGCATCAGAAGAGACACTAAAATCGGTTGCTGAATTAGGTGGGGGCTATACTTACCTACTTTCTCGTGCTGGCGTAACAGGTGCTGAAAAAAAAGCCAACATGCCAGTGAGTGACCTGCTAGATAAGCTCAACAAGTACGATGCTCCACCATCGCTTTTAGGCTTTGGCATTTCTCAGCCAGAGCAAGTCAAACAAGCGATTGAGTCTGGTGCCGCTGGCGCGATTTCAGGCTCCGCTATCGTCAAGATCATCGAATCAAACGTCGAGTCTCCGCAGGAAATGTTAAATCAGCTCGCTAGTTTTGTTTCTCCAATGAAGGCTGCAACACAAAAATAACGGAATAGCCATCTAAACATCTATGAGATCGGTTTCTTAAGTCCTTAAGGAAATCGATCTTTTTTTTAACATTTCAACGTTAAATCTCCACCTCACACTTCAATCACCTTACAAATCTCTCCAGCCAAAAAACATACTCACCACCAATAGCAAACGTTTGCTATTGGTTAAAAAATTATCACCCATCAATAAAAGTGGTTTTAATTGGCCCGATTGACTTTGTACCTTATTGCTAAATGTAAAAATAACGTGTAAAAAGCGAGGCGAAATTATTATCTATTTAGATTATTTAACTTAGATGGTAATTCTGGAAATTTAAATTTTGTTAGCACAGAGGTTATGGAAGTGTTAAAAGAAAAGAGTTTGCTAAGCAACATTGGCGTTCAGGTTGTCATCGCCATGATTGTAGGTACTGCCGTAGGTGCCTTCATGGGAAACAGCGCTACCGTCTTCGCTCCATTAGGTGCGATTTTTATAAATCTAATCAAAATGCTGGTTATTCCTTTGGTCGCCGTAGCCTTGATCTCTGGCGCTGCGGGTTTAGGTAATAGCCAATCTGCTGGTAAAGTGGGCTTAGTCACCTTAGGTTACTTTGGCTTAACGTCAGCACTTGCTGTTGCCCTAGCACTGTTTATGGGTGAAGTATTCAAACCAGGCATGGGTATCGATGTTTCAGGCATCGAGGGCATGTTCTCTTCTGAGTACGCTTCTAAAGGTGAACTACCTTCTTTCTGGGCAACCATCACAGGTATGATCCCAACAAACGTTTTCCAGTCACTGAACGAAGCAAATATACTGCAAATCCTAGTATTCTGTATGTTCTTTGGTATTGCGATTTCTAAGCAAGCAAAAGAGCGTCGTGACCCAATCATTAACGGCGTAAATTGCATTGTTGATGCAATGGTTTGGATGATCAACAAGGTTATGATCATTGCTCCGCTAGGCGTATTTGGCCTGATGGCAGAAGCAGTAGGGACCTTCGGTTTTGGCGCCTTGATGGTGGTATTCAAACTGTTTGTTGTCTACATCGCTGCAATTCTTATCTTTGGTTTCGTTGCCTACCCTCTTATGGTGCATATTTTCACTAAGACCTCTGCGAAGAAATTCCTGACAGCAATGAAGAAACCTCAAGCCGTGGCCTTATCTACCGCTTCATCAATGGCAACTCTGCCAGTCACGATGGATACCTGTGAGCATGAGCTGGGTGTAAGAAACTCGACAGCGTCTTTCGTTCTCCCACTTGGCGCAACGATCAACATGTCAGGTAACGCAATTTACTACGGTTTGGTCGCGATCTTCTTCGCGCAACTGTTCAACATCGATCTTGGTATGGGCGCGTACATTGCCATCATTATTACCTCGACACTTGGCGCAGTGGGTCAAGCAGGTGTACCTGGCCCTTCGTTCCTAGTTGTTGCCGTTCTTCTGGCAGCAGGTATCCCTATCGAAGGTCTACCTCTACTGTTCGCTCTTGATCGTATCTTCGACATGATTCGTACTGCATTGAACATCACAGGCGACGCCGCTTGTGCTGTGATTGTTGATTCACTGATCGAAGAAGAAGCGAAAGAAGCAGAGCTACAAAAGCAGCAAGCTTAATCGCTGATTTCAGATAATAAAAAGCCCGGCTAGTAACATAGCCGGGCTTTTTCGTGATGTGTCTATTACAAGAAGTGGAAGGTCGCGTTTAGCGAGAAGTTTTTCACATCGTCTTCTTTCATGTTGAATACGCTGTAGCTCGCGCCCAGAGAAATAGGACCCATTACAAAGTATTCCGCACCCACACCGTACATTACGTCGATCTCATCTTCTTTGAAGCCACCGCTGCCTTTTAGATCGTACGAGTGCAAACCACCTTTCGCATATACATGCAGAGGACCAAAGTCTAGGCTTGGCTTAGCAGCGAAGTAAATTGTTGAACCTTCAAGGTTCGCGCGAGTAACACCACCGTAATTCACATTGTCAAAGTCACCTAGGTTTTGGTAACCCGCTTCAAGACCAATTAATGGTAGGATTCCCGTACCTACGTGAACATTGTACGAAGTAGAAGACTCACCACCTAAGTCTGCTTGACCTACACTTGCACTGCCGTAGATCCATGAGTCCGCTGATGCTGTTGCTGATGCACCCAATAATGCTAGTGCGAGTAGTGTCTTTTTCATATTAACCTTCTTTATTTTCCCTTAGCAGAAGCTGCCGCGGCAATCCTCTGCCAATCTCAGTCAAAATTTTGTTATGTTTAAATTTTTATGCAATTTATATACCTAACAATCGTCAATCGCGTTCTTCACACGTTTGTCCGATACCGGATACGGCGTACCTAACTGCTGAGCAAAATAGCTGACGCGCAGTTCCTCAAGCATCCAACGTACTTCTTTGACGTTGTCTGGTACGGCCATTCCTTTAGGAATTTTGTTGAGCAATTCTTTATAGTCATTGGCTACTGATTCAATCTTCAGCATATGCAGACGGTCCTTGTTAGGATCGATCGGCAATTTTTCCATACGACGCTCAATCGCTTTCATGTAACGCAATATATCTGGAAGACGTTTCCAGCCACACTCCGTTGCAAATCCTTTGAAGATCAGTCCTTCAATCTGAGCTTTGATATCTGACAAAGCAAAAGCCATTGTGAAGTCTATCTTACCCTTTAGCTTCTTATTAATACTGAACGCGGTCGTCAAAATTGTCTCAACTTGTTTCGCAATCTCAACAACGGTGTCGCCGAGTTCCGCTCGAACGTGTTCTTTCAACTGCTCGAACTGCTCAGGCTGCCATACTAGGCCGCCTTTCTCTTCAATCAACTTGTCGACACCACATGCGATACAGTCATCAATCAGGTCGAGTACTTTTCCATAAGGGTTAAAGTAAAGACCCAGCTTAGACTTGTTCGGCAAATTGCTATGCAGATATTTAATCGGAGACGGCACGTTAAGCAAAATCAAACGACGCTGACCCGCTCTCATCGCTGAAACCTGCTCTTGCTCTGTCTCGTAGAGCTTTATTTCAACACTGTCTTTGCTATCTACAATCGCCGGATACGCTTTAACATCGTAACCGCCACGTTTCTGTTGATACACTTTCGGCAGCTCACCAAAGCTCCAAGTATGAAGACCTTGCTGCTCGATATCGTCATCTGCAACTTTCGACAGGGTTTCCTGAACCTTGTCTTTCAGGCTTTCTTTAAGCTCATGAAGATCGCGATTTTCTTTCAGCTTTCGGTTTCTATGGTCTACTGCACGGAATGTCACCTTGAGGTGATCATGAACCTGATCCATGTTCCAATCATCGCGTAACACTTCCACACCCGTCATACGACGCAGCTCTTTTTCCAGAGCGTCAAGTAAAGGGGCTTCCATTGGCGTGGCACGAGCTAAAAACGCGTCAGCGTAGTTCGGCGCAGGTACGAAGTTCTTACGAATCGTCTTAGGCAGCGACTTGATCAGGCTAACGACCAATTCATGACGCAGCCCCGGAATTTGCCAGTCAAACCCGGCTTGTTCAACCTGATTCAATATAGGCAGAGGTAAGTGAACAGTCACACCGTCATTGTCTTCACCCGGTTCAAACTGGTAACTCAGTTTCAGTTTGAGGCCATTTTGGTGCCAGAAGTTAGGGTAATCCAGATCCGTAACGTGGCTCGCGTCACCCTTAAACAACATCTCTTTTTCAAAGTTCAGTAGTTCGCTGTTCTCTTTAGACGCTTTCTTCCACCAAGTATCAAAATGGCGGCCTGAGACTACTTCTGTCCCGACTCGTTGATCATAAAAATCTGCCAACTCATCATCATCGACCAAAATGTCACGACGACGGGACTTGTGCTCCAGCTCTTCCACTTCTTGTAGCAGCTTACGATTCTTTTTGAAGAACGCGTGCTTGGTATCCCATTCACCTTCAACAAGGGCGCTGCGGATAAAGATTTCTCGACTCACCGTCGCGTCAATACTGCCGTAATTCACCAGACGCTTAGGCACAATCGGGATGCCATATAGCATCACTTTTTCGTGTGCCATGACAGCTGCGCGCTTTTTCGACCAGTGAGGTTCACTGTAACTGCGTTTGATGAGGTGCTTGGCCAGCGGTTCAATCCATTCAGGTTGGATCTTGGCAATAATGCGCCCCCATAGCTTCGAGGTTTCCACCAGCTCGGCTGACACAATCCATTTCGGCTGTTTCTTAAACAAACCTGAAGCAGGGAAAATATGGAATCTCGCGTTACGCGCACCTTGGTACTCATTTTTCTCTTGGTCTTTCATACCAACATGGGAGAGCAACCCGACCAAAATCGCGCTGTGAGTACCTTGATAACTAGCAGGTTCATCATTGAGCTTGAAATCCATTTCACGCATAGACTGGTGAATCTGGAAATAGACATCCTGCCACTCACGCACTCGCAAGTAGTTTAGGTAATCTTGCTTACATTGTTTGCGGAACTGGTTCCCGGTCAATGCCTTTTGCTGCTTCTGAACGTAATCCCATAAGTTAACAAACGTCAGGAAATCCGATTCTTCATGGAAGAAGCGCTTGTGTTTATCATCCGACGATTGCTGTTTGTCGCTCGGCCTTTCTCTAGGGTCCTGAATAGACAGCGCTGAAGCAATAACCATCACTTCTTTCAACGCGCCGTATTTTGGCGCTTCAAGAACCATACGAGCCAAACGAGGGTCAATCGGCAGACGGGCCAACTGGCGACCAATCGAGGTCAGACGCTTTTTAGGATCTTTCGCATTTTCATTAATGGCACCCAGCTCTTCCAGAAGTCGCACACCATCTTGAATATTGCGCTTATCAGGTGCTTCAACGAACGGGAACGCTTGAATGTCGCCTAAACCCAGCGCTGTCATCTGGAGAATAACCGACGCTAGGTTGGTGCGAAGAATTTCTGGATCCGTAAACTCTGGTCGAGATTCAAAATCATCTTCCGAATACAAACGAATACAGATACCTTCCTCAACACGACCACAACGACCTTTACGCTGGTTCGCACTCGCTTGAGAAACTGGTTCAATCGGCAGACGTTGTACCTTGGTACGATAGCTGTAGCGACTGATACGCGCCGTACCCGGGTCGATGACATACTTGATGCCCGGTACTGTCAGAGAGGTTTCAGCAACGTTGGTCGCCAATACGATTCGACGTCCTGCATGAGGTTGGAAAATTTTGTTCTGTTCACCCGCTGAGAGACGTGCATACAAGGGTACAATTTCAGTGCTTTTTAGATTGCGCTTTGCTAGCGCGTCAGCAGTATCGCGAATTTCTCGTTCACCGTTCATGAAGATCAGGATGTCACCCAACCCTTCATCACACAGCTCATCAACTGCGTCAAAAATACCTTCTAACTGATCGCGATCGACGTCATCGTCACCACGTAGTGGACGGTAACGTGTTTCTACCGGATAAGTACGGCCAGACACTTCGATGATAGGCGCGTCACTAAAGTGTTTCGAGAATCGCTCAGGGTCAATGGTCGCCGAAGTGATGATCACTTTCAGATCCGGGCGACGCGGCAAAAGCTCTTTGAGATAGCCGAGAATAAAATCGATGTTGAGACTGCGCTCGTGCGCCTCATCGATAATGATGGTGTCGTACTGATTTAAGAAACGATCGTGCTGGATTTCAGCCAGCAAGATACCGTCAGTCATCAGTTTGATTTGAGTATTGTCTGAAATCTGATCGTTAAATCGAACTTTATAACCTACAAACTCACCCAGCTTGGTTTCCATTTCTTCAGCGATACGATTCGCCACCGAACGAGCTGCAAGACGTCTTGGCTGAGTATGACCAATCAAGCCATACTGACCACGCCCGAGTTCGGCACAAATCTTTGGCAACTGAGTGGTTTTACCTGAGCCTGTTTCACCGGCAACGATAACCACTTGGTTGTTTTCTATCGCCTCTGCAATGTCATCTCTTTTCTGACTAACAGGCAGTATTTCTGGATATTCAATGGTGGGCTTATAGCTGGCTCTTTGCTCTACATCCATCATGGATTTGGCAATATCCAATGCAATTTCGTCAAACACAGCATGACGAGACGCTTCTTTCTTTATTTTACTCGCGCCTGAAATGCGCTTGCTCAGACGAAATCTGTCTTTGAGCATGCACTGATTCAATGCCTTGCGAAGAGAGGCGGCGTTATTAGCCTGCCCTTTTTCTTCAGAGGCGGGATTTTTTTCTGGCTGTGACGAAGTCAAAGCGTTACCTATTCTTTTCACTACATAAAACTGTCGCGGATTGTATCACAGTCGCTATGGCAAATGTCTCAATGCGCAAAGCAAATTTTCCGTCAAAGCCAAGCCTGATTTTGCTGTAATCAAAGCCCAAAATTGCCAACAGATTTAGTTATTAACCCCAAATTTGGTGCTAATACCCTGTATTTTATGAAATTTATATAATCAGAAAATAATAAGTTTAGCGTGATTTATAACAAGCTTATCGCCTTGTTATGTCTAATACCCTGCCTTGTTCCATTCTATGCCTCGTCCAAATGAGGTCACGAACGTTCATCTCGTGACCTTAGTTATAACGTCTGTCTGATTACGAAAAAGGCATTTTATGTTCAACGACGAAACACAAGATGTACTCGACTGTATTGTGGCATTGCAGCCAAGGGGGCGCAGAAGAAAGCGCAATACAAT
This sequence comes from Vibrio sp. RE88, assembly GCF_013113835.1. Taxonomy (GTDB): domain Bacteria; phylum Pseudomonadota; class Gammaproteobacteria; order Enterobacterales; family Vibrionaceae; genus Vibrio. Next base: position 283,339 of record NZ_VTYQ01000003.1, read on the forward strand.
CAGCGTTGATAAACGCAAGCAGCTGGAAGAACTGAAGTTCCAGCTAAACATGGATCGTCTGGAAAGGAATGAGCTTCCTTACAACTTCAGCTAATTACACCAATAAACCTTTATTTAGATACATTTAAGAGAAAGTTAATCATGAAATTGAAAACCGTCATCCTCCCTATCACAGCGCTTCTTTTCGCCGGTCAAGTTATGGCAAACCCTTACATCGGTGCGAGCTTTTTGTACTCAGATTACCAAGTTAAAAACGACGATCTGGATCTGAGCGACACAAACAGTGGTTACAACCTTTACGCAGGCTACGCGATTAACTCACTGCTTTCTGTGGAAGCGGGTTACGCTGACTTTGTTGATACCAACAAAGACTTAGAGCACATCTACTCAAATGCTTGGCTAGCAAGCGCTAAATTGACTCTACCTATCACTATTTTCGATATTTACGGCCGTTTAGGTGTGGGTCACTTCCAAAACAACATCAAAGACAGCGATGACATCTACTACGGTGTCGGTGCCGGTGTAAAATTAGGCCCTGCACGTATTGCTCTTGAATACACACAATACGAAGCAAAAGTGGTTGAAAACAGCTATGCACTGAGCGCTGAATTCCACTTCTAAAACGCAAAAAGCCGTTAGCGAATCATCACTAACGGCTTTATCTATCTTTCGATTAAAAATCGAACTGAACGTAAATTGTGTTGTAGTTACTGCCACCTTTAATCCGGCCATACTGAGAAGCTTGCTCAAATATCGCGCTGCGGTGATGGAGCGAGTACCCTACCCACATATTGTCCAAATCTCGATTATTGATCAGATCACCCACATTCACGTCGAATGAGAAATCTAAATAGTTCAACAAATTACTCGCGTTATATCCCTTGGAGTCCATTTCAGTCTGCTCAATGTAGGTAATGCTATCAATGAACGACATACCCTCGGCAACGCCAAATCGCCACTGAGTGGGCCAGTTAAAGGTATAGTAAGCCTTAATCGCCGCAACATACTCCGTACTGGCAGATTGCACATCTGAAGACCAGTGATGAACAATACCCGGTGTAAAATAGATGTCCAACGGCACACCAAACAATTCATCTGTCAGTGGGTGTCCATAGAAGAAAGAGGTCATCTGGTTGTTGTAAGGATCTTTCTCTGTATTGAGCTTCATGATATCGCCGATGTTAGACGGCGTTGCCCAACCATGCGCTATTCGGAAATAGCGTTTGTTCTTGAGCTCAGACTTCGGTGCTTTTGACTTGTCGTTGAAGAAACCAAAACCAATGTAAAATTCCCCCTGATAACGGTCTTCAACCGTACTGGAGTGATACGCATTGTTATCCAAGCGAGTTACGCTGGTGGAACCGAGCAAATAAAGATTGGAATAAACATGATAACGTGCATCGATTCCCACATTCAGATCCACGCCACCACCGACATTTTCTTTAGTGACATCTGAGAAGGTGTAATACTGGCTATTAAAGTCGGCGTCTTTGTAACGCAGGCGCGCATGTGGCTTAAGTTCCCAGTCCCCATATTCAAACTCGCCTGAGATACTCAAGTTGCTGTGAAAACGAAACTCATCATCCGTCATCAATTCAGCATCAAGATACCAATCGTCATCGAGGAAATAGCGTAGCTGGCCACCAAAGTCGACGGCGTCTCCTCCATTCGAGTTTTGCTCTGAAGAAGGAATATCAACAAATCGCAGCCGCATCAATGCACTTAACTGAAAAGCTTCATCCTCTGGCTTATAAAGATAAGCTCCGCCCTGCAAGCCTTCGACAAACACATGCTCGTTCTCGAAATACATCATCGGTACAAACGTACCAACCGTCTGGTCATTATTACCCGTGTAAAAAGGGATAGACGCCATACGATAGACAGCCGCAATACCCCAATCCTGTTCACTGATGCTGGTTTCTTCTTCGGCTGTTGCAGAAAAACTGATTGCACTCGCGGCCAACATCGTCAGTGCCAACTGTCTATTTATATTAATCATTTTTTGTCCAAAACTGACTGAACGACTCAAATTCTCATCAATCGATAAAGTTAATACTTATCTTTAAGCTCAATTCACCGTTAATATAAGAGTATATGTTCGCCTAAATCCAATAATTGTGAAAGCATCAGATTTAAAGAAACTACTCGACTCCCTTCCTGAAGGCCAAAACCCTAACATTGTCACGGGTGAAGAATGGCTGCCCGAACGGTTGGTCAATACTCACCTAGACGATGAGATGCTGTTTTTGGAGTTTGATAACGCACCGGAAGAAGCCCAAGGTGAAGAGGAAGGACGCGGTTTTGTCGAGCATGAAGTTGACATGATTCGTAAACGATTCGAACAAATTCTTGACGAAAGCTCCGATACAAAAACCAAAGCAGATGCTATGCTGGCCCTCTTTCTTATGGGTCATGAGATGTCGAGCTCCGAGATCATCGAAATCATGGAAGACCCTGAAGTACCTAAGGATCCAACAGAGAACCAATGAAACCGACGCCTGAATTACCCTTCCTATTAGCCGGCCCGATATTAAGAAAATCCACCGCAGAAGAGCTTGTCTTCTGGCTGGTCACCAGTCGCCCTCTTGAAGGCCAATTTGTCCTTCATCATGAACCGGATCATGGGGTGGTATTTCAGGAAAACCTCAGTCACTGCCATCAAATTCAAGTCGGTACTCACTGTTTTGTCACCTTGGCGCATTTCAAACATCATTTTCCAACCGATGTCGCGCTCAGTTACGAATTTGAGACTCAGCTAGGCCCGCTTAGTGAGCTAAATCCGCATTTACTGTACAAGGATGAAGAAAAACTCACGTTTAAGATTTCAACCAAAGCGGATTATGTCCTGCACGGTTCTTGTCGCAATCCACACCACCCAAGCAAAGATGCGTTAGTCAGCATCGACACTAAACTAGCCGCTCAATCACTGGACGAGCGACCAGACATGTTGGTCATGAGTGGCGACCAGATATATGCCGATCATGTTGCGGGGCCTATGTTGGATGTCATTCTTCAAACCATCGACATGCTTGGCTTACCTTCTGAATCGTTCAGTGACGCGCCGATTGATTCCGCTGAAGCTTTGTACGCGCATCCAGACTGCTTTTACGGACGGGATAAAATACTGCCCCACTATGTGGATGATGGTTCCTTACTAACCAAACTTTTCCCTAAACGGCATGTGCCGATCTTCAGCTCGCGTGAGAATGAAAACCATCTGATCACCTTCGCTGAGTTTTTCGCCATGTACATTTTGGTGTGGTCACCAACACTTTGGCCGTGCCTCAACCTGACACGTTTGCTCGACAAAGCATTCACTCACAATGGCAAAACACTATCGCCTAAATGGCAGCAGCAATGGCGTGAAGAAAAGCACATACTGGAAGATTTCATTCAGGGCTTACCTCAGGTCCATAGGCTGTTTGCTCACGTGCCGACTTATATGATTTTTGATGATCATGATGTCACAGATGACTGGAATCTGACGGTGGGATGGGAAAAAGCGGCGTACAGCAACCCGTTCTCTAACCGGATTATTGGTAACGGGTTAATCGCTTACTGGTTATGCCAAGGCTGGGGGAATGAGCCAGATAACTTCAATGATGAGTTTTTGTCTGTCGCTCTCAAGTATTTAAAAAGCCCCACAGAACAACACCAAGATAATTTCATTCGTTATCTATACAGTTTCGAAAGGTGGCACTTTACTATCCACACCTCCCCTAAGGTAGTGGTGTTGGATACCCGAACTCGAAGATGGCGATCCGAATCTCGAATGAACAAACCATCTGGCCTGATGGACTGGGAAGCTCTGATTGAGTTTCAACAAGAGCTGATGCATCAGGACAAGGTGATCGTTGTGTCTGCCGCGCCTATGTTCGGTGTGAAATTTATTGAAGCACTGCAAAAAGGCATGACGACCCTTGGTCAGCCACTGGTAATAGACGCAGAGAACTGGATGGCCCATCCAGGGAGCGCTAATACGCTACTGAGTATTTTCACCCACACCAAAACACCAACCAACTTTGTTATCTTGTCCGGCGACGTGCACTACTCTTTCGCTTACGACATTAAGCTGCGCTTTCGACGCTCCAGTCCTAATATTTACCAAATCACTTCCAGTGGATTTAAAAACCAGTTCCCAGAACCACTATTGGCGGTGTGTGATCATATGGACAGGCTACTCTACTCACCTCGTTCGCTACTGAACTTTCTGACCAAGCGAAAGAGATTAAAAATCAAAAAGCGCGACCCTAATACCGAGGGCGTTCGTCGTTTGGTCAACACCAGCGCCATTGGCGAGCTGAAACTTGACGACCACGGCAAGCCGCTACGCATTTCGATATTGACGGGGGACGGCAAGGAAATTGATTTCCCACCGATAAAAGAAAAGTAATCTTTTTGTAAAGACACTTGTGCTCGCCTCATATAATCACTATCTATAGAAATAGGAACAAATTTTGAGGCGCATCACATGTTGAATTCAATCACGACCCTATTTAAACAACTCATCGATGGTCAGGATCTGGGAAACCACGCAGGTACCGATCCAAATCTCGCCATCGCTTGTTTACTGTGCGAAGTCGCGGGGGCGGATCATCAAATCAATCAGACAGAGACCGAAGCCAAACTTCAACTGCTGACAAGATTGCTGGATCTAAGCAACGAAGAAGCCATAGCGCTACTCGACCGTGCAGAAGTAAAAAGTAAAGAATCTGCCTCCCTTTATGAGTTTACATCTCAGTTAAGAGAACTCAGTCAGGAAACCCGCTTCGACTTGATCAAAGCAATGTGGGAAGTTGCCCATGCCGACGGCGAGATTGACCCACTGGAAGATGCCGTCATTCGCAAAACCGCAGAACTATTGTATGTCGATCATAGTGAATTTATTCGCGCCAAATTGCAGATAGTTGAAGGGCAAGACGGGCAATAATCATGCGTCATTAATTGAGCCATTGTATCGGTTAGCACGCCTCAAAAGGGAATCTGCGATCTTTAAGCAAAAAGTTTACTTTTTATGTATTCAGTTACCTAACATACTGTTACCGTACGGAAAATACTAACAATACATGGTGAAAGTAAATGAACAAAGCGTCTCTCAAAGTAGCGATCATAGGGGCTGGACTTAACGGTCTGGCGCTGGCGTTATCGCTTCGCTCATTCGGCATCGAAGCAACGATCTATGAAAAGTCAGATAAACCTCGGATCGACGGCACAGGTATCATTATGTGGCCCGAGGGAATGCAGGTCCTCGCGGCATTAACGGATGCGGCCAAGATCAAAACGCTAGGCAACACTGTCGATATTATCACCACAGCGACCTTTAACTCCGATATCCTGAACCAGCTTTCAATGCGTCAGGCAGGGAGCAAAGTGAACGCCGATGTCGGCCTGTTCCATCGCCGCGATCTCTACCAATTGCTGCTTGATACCTACGGTGAAGATAACATTCGCACTGGCCAACATTGTACGGTCGAAAACGATACCATTATGATCAATGGTGAGCCGTTGATTGCAGATGTAATTGTGGGTGTAGATGGTGTCTTCTCTCAGGTGAGAAAGTTTGTTGCGCCAGAAGTTAACCTACGTCAACCAGGCGTTTACTGCTGTCGAGGCATGGTTGATTACCATAACCCTGCAATTAGCGACGACGAGTGTTATGTGTTTGCGGGTATGCAGTCACGCATCGTGACCTACACCTATGATCGTGAAACGCATGGCAAGTACTGGTTCGCCGCTTGTAAAGTTGAGCCGGGTGAAACACTCGACAAAGCCAAGATTCTCGATAAATTCAGCCACTACTCTCCATACCTACTGGAAATGATCGAGCAGACCCCAGAAGAACAGATCCTGCCCTCTCCTTTGGTCGACGTTGCCCCCTTTGAGCAATGGTCTCGTGATAATACGGTACTGCTGGGTGATGCCTGCTGCGCGGTACTGCCAACCATGGGAATTGGTTTTAGCCTTGGCATTGAGAATGCGTTTATCCTCGCGCAAAGCTTGGCTTCCAACTTCTACGATATTCCTGCGGCATTCGAACGTTATCAACTGCGAGCGCAGCAACGCTCTCACGAATTGCAAAACATCACACATCGTCTGAGTGAGTTAACGTATACCGAGGCGTTCAACCCCGTAGAAGTGGCAGAACTCTATCAGCAGTTCACTATCGTTAATAGCCGCTCTCCGTTCTAATTCAGGCTATGAAAAGAAAAGGCTACGCTTTGTGATAAAGCGTAGCCTTTGATTTAATGAGCCAAATCCGAATCGAATAAGCCTTACTACTCATTCTCTCGGAATATTACAGTTCCAGCTTAAAACCGAGCTTAGTCACAGACACTCCTGCTAACCCCAGTCTCACTGCGTCCAGTTGCTCCGCAATGGTCTGTGCATCCTGTTCGCTTTTTGCCAGTACCGCAATTGAGTAAAGAGGCCGGACGAACTCACTACCCGCCACCCCCTCGTTCTTCAAATATGCCGACGTCACCTTGCCTTGGTTAGTCCAATCGACCACTTTCTGTAAATCTGACGCCAACACTTTATCGACGAGCAACACGTCAGATGGTTCTTTCCATTCCAACTCTACTGAGTAATTTTCGAAAGCAGGGACACTGTCGAGCCATTTACTGCCCAGATCGCGAATCTCTTCTATCTCAACTAACTCTTGTCGGTAGAAAGGCAAATTGCCAACGCGATCTCGAACCTGTTGCTCACTATCAGCCTCCATCACAAAGCGAATGATCGGAAAGTCTTGCCCTCCAACCTGACTGGAAGACACGAACATATCTTTGATGTATCCGGCATCAATCAAGTTCGCAAACGCTTTTTTTTGTGAAGGCATATTATCGAAAATTGCCTGTGAGTCTTCGGTTTTCCAAGCAATTGAGACTCCATAGGAAGCGGCATTAACCTGTATTGGCACGCTCACTAATGCTGCCATCAGAAAGGCTCTAAAATTGAATTCCATTTTTTTCCTCATTGAATTGTTGTTCTGGTCAGCGAACAGTCGAGATACTAACAAGGAGTTATAGCGAGGTAAGGAAGGCACGACATTTTTAATATGAATTAAAAATTAATTTATAATGATCAAAGAGATATTGCGGTTTTTAGCTCTCTTTATATTACTTTTTAGGCTTCTAAAATCCAAAAAAGGGAGCCTAAGCTCCCTTTTTACATCTCTCTTTCATCACAGCATCGTCAATGCTAATTTGGCGAGGTTATACGCGTCAACGTACCCGGAATGCTGCCGCCCTTCCCACTCAATATTTTGCGCTTCCTGAGCAGCTTTGTGACCAATGCGTTTATCTTTGAGGCGGTGTTGAACGCGATACAAAGTGGCTAAGTTGATGAATTCTTTAAACGGCATTTCAATGCCTTTGTCTTGGCACTCTTGCGCCAAAATACGATCATCACGACCCCACGATGCGTAGATCTTATTCGCGCCGCCAAAGTTTTTGATCATCGACTTCAATACTTCTTCAAGCGGGCGGCCCTGCTTTTCAATTTTACGTGGCGTAATTCCGGTGAGCTGCGAACAAAACAGGGAGACTTCATCCTGTTCGGGTTTGACATAGTACTGAGCACGCTTAACGATCTCGCCTTTCACAAGATCGATTTCTGCCAGCCCGACTTCGATGATTTCACCCGTAGTACCGACACCGTTTTCATTCCAACAGCACATTTCCAGATCGAAACAAACTATACGGTTATGGTTCATTGCTCGCCTATGTTTAGTATTCTGATAAAGCGCCGAATTCTACCTCAGTTGAGGTCAAAACTCGAATGCCACCGAATTGATTGAGCAGATCTTCTGCAATCTTCTGTCGAACTGCCCAGTCATTTTGGTCAACTTACCTATAGTGTGACTAAAAATGACTAAAAACAAATCAATCAGGCCTGTTACCGCCTCTTTTCTGAAGGCCTGTAGACTTGAATGTGATAATATTTGCCCCAATTTAACCCAATAATTACGACAATAGCAGTCAAAGTGTGACTCCTATTTCTTCCATCAATTAAGAGAAATGTCATGACGTTCGATTTACAAATGATCCCTCAAACGTTCGATATGCTGCACGCTGGCCTGACGGCTTCAAGCGTCCTTTTACTTCTGATTGCGGTTTCGCGCAAATCTAAAGTCGTCGAAAAAGTGGTTGAGAAACCAGTTGAGAAAATCGTCGAAGTTGAAAAGCCTGTCGAAAAGATCGTTGAAGTAGAAAAAGTGGTCGAAGTTGAAAAAGTGATTGAGAAAGTCGTGGAAGTGGAATCAAAACTTGCTACAGCTTCTACTGACTCTGCCATGCAACTACTATCTATTATGCAGCAAGAAGCTCGCCTGATTGACTTCCTGAAAGAAGACCTAACATCGTTCTCAGACGAAGATGTCGGCGCTGCGGCGCGTGTTATTCACACTGGCGGCCAGAAAGTACTGAACGACTACGTGACGCTTGAACACATCCGTAATGAAGATGAAGAAACGCGCGTTACTATTGAAGAAGGCTTTAACCCACAAGAGGTTCGCTTAACGGGTAACGTGACAGGCAGTGCGCCATTCAGCGGCACTCTGGTTCATAAAGGCTGGAAAGCGCGCGAAATGAACCTTCCAAAACTGGCTGAAAACTACGATGCTTCTGTTATTGCTCCTGCTGAGGTTGAGCTGTAATGGAAAACCTGAACACCATTCAGGCTGAAACGCCAAAGTTTAGCGTGGGTATCGACTTAGGTACTACTCACTGCGTACTGTCTTATGTGGATACATCGAGCGAAGACGCGCGTGTTGAAGTCATGTCGATTTCTCAGCTGACCGCACCGGGCACCGTAGAAACTCGCAACCAGCTAGGCTCGTTCCTGTATCAACCACACGAGCACGAGATGAACCCTTCAGCTCGTGTATTGCCTTGGTCCTCTGAGCCTAAGGCGCTTGTGGGGGCAATCGCTCGTAACCTTGGTTCAAAAACGCCGATTCGCCTTGTAGCAAGTGCAAAATCTTGGCTTTGTCACGCTGATGTCAACCAACGTGATGCGTTCCTTCCAGCTGGCAGTCCAGAAGAAGTAGAGAAAGTATCTCCGCTTCGCGCAACGGAGCTGTACCTCGAGCATCTCAAAGATGCATGGAACCACACTCATCCTAGCGACCCGCTTTCAGAGCAAGATGTGACGATTACCGTACCGGCATCTTTTGATCCTGCGGCTCGTGATTTAACGGCTGAAGCTGCACGCAATGTTGGCTTAACTCACCTGACACTGTTAGAAGAACCTCAGGCGGCTCTATACAACTGGATCGACAACAGCAATGACAAATGGCGTGATGAAGTCGAAGTTGGCGACATCGTGCTGGTTGTCGATATCGGTGGTGGTACCACTGACCTTTCTCTGGTTGAAGTCACCGAAGACGAAGGCAACTTGACGCTAAACCGTATCGCGGTAGGTGAACACATCCTACTCGGCGGTGACAACATGGACCTTGCCCTTGCGTACCGCTTGAAGATGAAGCTAGCGCAAGATGGTAAAGAGCTACAACCATGGCAAGTTCAAGCGATGACGCACGCCTGTCGTGACGCTAAAGAAGCACTATTGAACGACAGCGAGCTTCAGTCAGTGCCTATCGTAGTACCAAGTCGCGGCTCTAAACTGCTTGGCGCAACCTTGAAGACGGAACTGACGCAAGAAGAAGTTCAGCAAACACTAGTGGACGGTTTCTTCCCGAAAGTTGCCGTTACTGAGCATCCAGTTCAGCGTAATCGCGGCGCCCTGACTCAAATGGGTCTTCCGTATGCACAAGATGCAGGGATTACACGACACATCGCGGCTTTCCTTTCAAAGCAGGCTAATGCTCAAGGTGGAGAAAGCGCTTCAACCGAGTTCAATCCATTTGCTGGAATGCCAGGTATGGGAGGCGCTGAAGCACCTTCAGCCGACTTTATCAAACCAACGGCCATTTTGTTCAACGGTGGCGTTTTAAAATCAGACCTGCTGGCGAATCGCCTTGAAGAAACCATCAATGAGTGGTTGATAGACGCTGATGCTGAAATGGCTCAACGTCTGACGGGTGTAGACTTGGATCTGGCGGTTGCAAGTGGCGCTTCTTACTATGGCTCCGTGCGTCGCGGCCAAGGTGTGCGAATTCGTGGCGGTATTGCATCGAGCTACTATGTTGGCATCGAGAGTGCGATGCCAGCTATTCCGGGCATGGCCCCACCAATGGAAGCTCTATGTGTAGCACCATTTGGTATGGAAGAAGGCTCTGCGGTTGAAGTACCAAGTCAGGAATTTGGTCTCATCATCGGCCAGCCTGTGAACTTCCAGTTCTTTGGCTCGACGGTTCGCCGTGAAGACGAAGCAGGTACACACCTTGATCACTGGGGCCCTGATGAGTTGGAAGAGCTACCAGAGATTCAAGTTACTCTACCTGTCTCTGAAGGTCGTCGTGAAGGTGAAGTGGTGCCAGTTACCCTAGCTTCTCGCGTGACAGAGCTTGGTACGCTTTACTTAGAAGCCATTGCCGCAGATAACGGTCAAAAATGGCATGTTGAGTTTGATGTACGCGAAGACGCGAAAAGCGACTCAAACGAAGAAGAATAAATAAAAATCAAACGGCATCCAATCGGGTGCCGTTTTTAAATACACGAAGGTTTGTATGGCATCTCCTCGTTTTCTTGTTGGTATTGACCTTGGCACCACAAACACTGTGGTTGCCTACTGTGAAATCACCGACAACCTTGAACAATCCGAAGTATCCCTATTTGATATCGACCAATTGATTGGTCCGGGTGAAGTGGTTCGTAAGCCACTGCTGCCCTCTTTCCGCTACCACCCAGCCGTTGGTCAAATCTCCCCTTCTGACCTGACACTTCCTTGGGAAAACGAATCCGTTTCTGGCGACATTAGTAATGTCATCGTTGGTGAATGGGCGCGTGAATTAGGCGCGAAGGTAGAAGGCCGACAAGTTTCCAGTGCCAAAAGCTGGCTCTCGCACCAAGCAGTAGATCGTAGCTCAGATATCCTTCCATGGGCTGGTGCACAAGACGTCGACAAAGTCTCGCCTGTCATTGCCAGCGCAAGTTACCTCAACCACATTCGCCAAGCGTGGAACTATCGTCACCCAAGCAACAAGCTAGAAGATCAAGACGTCGTCGTAACTGTTCCTGCTTCGTTTGATGAGACCGCGCGTAAGCTCACTCTGGAAGCCGCTGAACTGGCGGGTTTGAAGAAAATCGTCTTACTCGAAGAGCCTCAAGCGGTGTGTTACGACTGGTATGCACGCCACCAGCAAACGGCTGCAGACGAGCTCAAAGAGTTGCCGCTAATTCTGGTCTGCGATGTCGGTGGCGGTACCACCGACTTAAGTTTGATAGAAGCGAAGTATCACAACGATGAGTTAGCATTGGATCGAATTGGTGTTGGCGAACACCTGATGCTTGGTGGTGACAACCTCGACTTAGCATTAGCACACCTCGCGGAAAGCCGCTTCAATCAAAGTAAGAAGCTCACCGCAGCAAGCCTAACTAAACTGATTCAACAAACTCGTAAAGCAAAAGAAGATTTGCTGTCAGTGAGCGCGCCTGACGAAGTAAAAATCACCATGCTAGGCAGTGGGTCTAAGCTACTTGGTGGGACAAAGAGTATTGGCCTCAGCAAGCAAGAAGTCCATCAAATTGCTCTGGATGGTTTTTTCCCACTTTCTGATTTCAGTGAAGTACCAGACAAACGCCGCAGTGCGATGGTCGAGTTTGGATTACCGTATGTTGCAGATCCAGCGGTCAGTAAGCACGTAGCAGAGTTTCTTAATCAGCATCAACAAGTCTCTTATTCCGCACTGGGACAGGAAGTCACATCAACGCCTGCCGTTCCGGTCGGCCTGCTACTAAACGGTGGTGTATTTAATAGCGAGCTGGTTACTGAGCGAGTCACAACCCTACTTGGCAACTGGCGCGGCGCTCCCGTGACAGTACTCGATAACCCACATCCTGATTGGTCAGTCGCTCTTGGTGCCGTCGCATTTGGTAAGGCTCGCCGTGGCGCTCAGCTCAAAATTGGTGGCGGTGCTGCACGTTCCTACTTCCTGCATTTACAGGAAAAAAATAAGATGGGCAAAGCACTTTGTCTTCTGGCGAAAGGCACGGACGAAGGGCATGAGATTCGCTTAAGTGGACGTCGATTCTCCTTAACACTGGGTGAGCCAGTTCGCTTTAACCTGCTGACATCAACCCACGACACTCTGACCCATAACACCGAAATTCAAAACGGTGTGATGGTCGAAGTGGACCCAGATATCTTCTCGCCTCTTCCTCCCTATATTTCAACTCTGGAAAGTGAAGGGACTGATCTTCAAGCTAATCAGAAAGAACGTGTTGAAGTACAACTGGCCTGCCAGCTAACTGAAGTTGGCACGCTAAAAATGGAATGTGTCAGCGTTGAAGATGACAACAAACGCTGGGAGCTGGAATTCGAAGTTCGCAATCAACAAGCGGACGAAACAGAGCAAGAGCAACTGCACCCACGCCTGACAGAATCTAAAGAGCTCATCTCTCGCCTCTACAGCGGCAACAAGAAAAGCGCCGACGCAAAAGAAATCAAGACACTCGCAAAAGACTTAGAAAGAAAGCTAGGTAAACGAGACGACTGGGATTTCACGACCTTACGTCACCTGTTCGATGCTTTTGCACAAGGCCGTAAACGCCGTCGCCGCTCAGAAGCTCATGAAAAAAACTGGCTTCGCTTGGCTGGGTTCTCACTGCGACCTGGCTTTGGCGATGCCACCGACTCTTGGCGAATCGAACAAGTGTGGGGCCTTTACCAACAAGGTATTCAGTTCAAAAACCACCAAGGCTGGACAGACTGGTGGGTGTTCTGGCGTCGCATCGCGGGCGGGTTAAGTCAGGAGCAACAAGAAACACTATTGGCTGATATTGCCAAATACTTACACCCCGGTGCGATGAAGAATCCTCAGTCAGCCAAAGCGGCACAAGACATGGGTTACGAGTCGATGGTTAGACTTTCTGCATCACTTGAGCATCTTGAAGTGGAAGATAAAGTGCTGTTAGCCAGCTGGTTCTTAAGCAAAGCCATCAACCACAATCAATTTGAACAAGCTCATTGGTGGGCGTTGGGCCGCCTAGCGTCACGAACACCTTTGTACGGTAGCCAGCATAGTGTCATCCCTCGTGAACAAGCGGAACAGTGGCTGCCTAAATTGCTCGAACAGAACTGGCTCAAGGAGCCGATGATTGCATTTGCTGCCGTGATGATTTGTCGTAAGACAGGTGACCGTTTATTCGATATCTCAGATGACTACCGCGAACAAGTTCTAACTAAGCTAAAACAAAGTAAGGTTCCAGAATCTTGGGTCTCGCTGGTTGAAGAAGTCAAAGAGCTATCCGAAAGCGAATCGAAACGTGTCTTTGGTGATGCACTGCCAAGCGGTCTCACTCTCGTTCATAACTAAAACGTTATTACCAATCTGCCAGCCGTTTGCTGGCAGATTTTTTATTGCGCCGATCAATGCAACGCTGACACAGTTTTCCTACTCTCTTACTCCCTTTACTCGCTCTCTGTAGCACTTTTAGCATTTCATGCGGAAAAACCCACACTCCTCTGAACCGCCTAGTTGCATATATAGAATGTTCATCACATACTGCTCTCGACCTTAAAAATCGAACAATAAATCATCAAAACAAATACTATTAAGCAAGGGATAGCCATGAGAAATATTACTATTCTGGGTGCTGGGCAGGCAGGCTTACAGCTAGCGATTGGTCTACAACAACAGGGCTACCAAGTCCGACTTGTCACCGACCGACAACCGCAAGACATTGAGCATGGCTACGTAATGTCGACTCAGTGTATGTTCCATACTGCGCTGGAGTCAGAACGCAAACTCGGTCTGGATTTCTGGCAAGATGATTGCCCTAAAATCGAAGCAATTAACTTGTGCATCACAGCGCCAGATAACCCGGTTCATATCGCTATCGAGTGGCAAGGACAACTCGACAACCATGCCCAGTCCGTCGATCAGCGCATCAAATTTCCAGCTTGGATGACACAATTTGAAGAGTTAGGTGGAACTCTGGAATTCAAAACGCTTTCAGAGCAAGATCTCGAACACTACGCATCAACCAGTGATCTGGTCATCGCAGCTACTGGAAAAGGCAACATCGGTGAGATGTTCACACGAGACGAACAGCGCTCCGCCTTCACACAACCACAAAGACACCTTTCTCTGTTCTACGTTTCTCACCCGCAATCTGGAAGCCAGCTAGATAAAGTCAAATTTAACGTGATTCCTGGCATTGGTGAGTACTTTGTGATGCCAGTACTCGGCAGCTCTGGCCCTTGTGAAGCGATGCTATTTGAAGCGATTCCAGGTGGGCCAATGGATTGCTTTGATCCTAATTCTTCCCCTCAAGAGCGCTTCAATAAAGCCAGAGAGCTACTCCATACCTACCTTCCATGGGAACTTGAACGCATAGACCAAGTGGCCTTAACCGACGATAAAGCCGCACTCACTGGCCGTTTTACCCCTGTAGTCAGAAACCCTGTTGCTACATTACCTTCCGGGGCAGCGGTATTAGGTCTAGCTGACGCTATTTGCCTTAATGACCCTATCACAGGGCAAGGTTCGAACAACGCAGCAAAAGCGGCACAAATCTACCTGCACAGCATTATCGAGCAAGGAGATAAGCCGTTTGATGAAGAGTGGATGACGGCAACGTTCGAGCAGTACTGGGAGCAGGCACAATGGGTCACTCAGTGGACCAATATGATGCTGTCACCTCCACCGCCTTTTGTGCTCAATATTCTAGGTGCAGCGAGTCAGCATCAATCGCTGGCGGACCGTATTACCAATGCGTTTGACGATCCTAAAGACCTGTTCCCTTGGTTTGCCGATGAAACGGAAGCGGCTCGCTACCTCTCTGAGTTATCCGAAAACAGAGTAAATTCGCAAACCTAGTATGTCCATCTTCGCCTCTGAAATAAGAGCATTCAGAGGCGAAGAATGAATAAACTCCTTCCTCTTTCCCCCTAGTTTGGCATTGGCTCTTTTTTGACCTACATCAACAATAGAGCCTTTAGTTTATTTATTGATTTGTAAACAAAAAGTTATTGTTACCTTGCCAATGCCTTATGCATCAACGCCCTTAAGCTTATTGTTCATTTTAACATCGATTTTTACCATAAAATCTATCGATATTTTGCGTTTCATCGATAGCTGCTATTTCTTTATGTTGAGTTCCGAGCACGCCCCGTCAGAAGCGTGCCGATCTGGTGAGAATAAACCATCACATCAAAAGGAATTCATAATGAAAACACTATTAGCAGTGAGCATATTGTCAGTCTTAACTTTCAACGCACACGCTCAACGTCAGAACAACGAACCAATCAAAGTGATTGAGCCCGCAGCAGGGTTAGACAGTCAAAAAGTGGAGCTAGGAAAAAACCTATGGTTTGAGCCTCGCATATCCGCCTCTAATACCATCTCATGTAACTCATGCCACAACTTAGCCAAAGGAGGCGTAGACAATTTGCCGAGCTCAATTGGCCATAAATGGTCCATTGGTCCGATAAACTCACCGACGGTTTTTAACTCTGATTTGAATTTTGTTCAGTTCTGGAATGGACGTGCAAAAGATCTTCAGGAACAAGCTGCCGGGCCTATTGAAAACCCTCTGGAAATGGCGTTTAGCCACCAGCTCGCGGTAGACACCCTACAATCCATTCCGCAATATCGCGATTGGTTTAAGCAAGCCTACAACGCCGACACCATAACCATCACCGAAGTGACGGATGCTATTGCCACATTTGAAAAAACCCTTAGAACACCTAACGCCCCATTTGATCTATGGCTGAAAGGCGATGATTCCGCGCTCTCAGCAGCACAGATTGAAGGCTACGCGTTGTTTAAAGCCAAAGGCTGTACCGCTTGCCATAGTGGCCCGCTTGCTGGTGGACAGATGTATCAAAAAATGGGGCTGGTTAAGCCTTATGAAACGAGCAATCCAGACATCGGACGCAAAGCCATTACAGGTAAAGAGTTTGATAAGTACGTATTCAAGGTGCCAACGCTGAGAAACATTGAGCTGACTTACCCGTACTTCCACGACGGTTCCGTTTGGGACTTAAAACAGGCGGTAGAAATCATGGCAGACATTCAATTGGGTCAAAAGCTCACCAGTGACGAATCTGGAAAAATCACTGAGTTCCTGAAATCACTCACCGGTGAGCAGCCACAGGTGACGCTGCCCTACCTGCCACCATCAAGTAACGAAACGACACGACCGAATATCTAGATAAAGGCTGAGTTTCAGAATAAAACAAAGGAGTCGCACTGGCTCCTTTTCATTTTTCTCAATAACAACACCAATTTATAAAATTGATGGAATTTAAGTCACAATTCATTGATGAATCTAATGCTAACTTATACATCAGTTTCGCTACCGTATGTTCAGTTCTGACGTATAAACCTTGTTGTGTTGTCTGGCTTATCTCAGGATCTCCACCTTGCTTGGTCTTAGGAGAATGAAATGATAAGGATTTGGTTGATCATTGCTTCGGCATTTTTACTCTCAGCTTGTCAGTCTACACCACACAACGAAATCGGTGCTTTTGCTCAAGCAACACAAGAAATTATCTTGCAAGTCGATGAGGTCATCGTCGAAATTAACCAAAGTCATATCAACAAACAACTCATGGATATCGCCACGCAACATGGTAGTGGTCAAGAACCATTGACTAGAGAGGCATTGCAGTCAGTCACTCCACTCTTTGATCAATCAGCCCAAAAACAAATGGCTATCTATCGCGCTAATCACGCTTTGAATCGCTACGCTAAAGGGCTTCAGGCATTAAGCGGTGCAGTTAATCAGGCTGATATCGATATTGCGGCCGCTGAGCTAGCCAGCGCAATGAACGGGATGAATACCAGCTACACTCTCCTCACCAACAACGACGACCTATTCCAACCCAAAGACATGTCGATTGTGGCAAGCGCTGTTGCAGCATTGGGAACCTCCATCGTTGAAAAACAACGTCAGGAATCCTTGAAATCTGTCATTACTCAGGCCGATGAAAAAGTGAACCTCATTACCGATCAGTTAGTCATCCAATTGGCGGATTCAGGCTTGGAAGAGCTGTTGGTATCGAGCAGAAGTACCCACCTAAAACATGCCCTGAGGGACTATAGTAAGCGCGCTTCCAGTCAACCGATGGCCTTCGAACAGAGCTACAGCGAGACTCAGGCACTGTACGAGCTGTACATCATCATGTCCCAGACCAAGCTCTCACTACACCAGACCCGACAAGCTATCAAAGCCGTCAAGAAAGCACACAATGGCATCACCAAAGAAGTTCAGGCGGACAGGTTTAACAGCAAAGGCATTATCGCCATCGTCGGCGAACTGAAAAACCAGTGGGAGCGATACGACGATTTCCGAGAAGTCGTCACCAGTTGTGAGAAAGGCTACGAGCTAACAGGGGACGACCCTCGTACTCAAGTTGTGTCCTGTAAACCCTGATATTTTGAGAGGAGCCGAATATGGCAGAACTTCCTGAAACCAACCGCCGCTTGAAAGCCGATATCTTGTCGACCATTCTCGAACTCGATAAGCGCTATGAGTTGGAAATGAATGATCAGCTTGCGCTCAACCTAAACAATGCCAGTGCTGAGCTTCACCTGCGGTTGGCTCATATCATTCAACACCAACTAAGTGGTACCTCTGCTGAGTTTGACGCGGCATTACAGAGTCTTAGTCGGCTGGCACAGCGCTGTAATGACAAAGCCGACTCACTGGATAACACAACGGAAGTACTCGGCTCGATAACCGATGCCATCAATAAGGTCAATAAGCTGGCAGGAAAAGCGGCGAAACTGATAAGTTAATAGCAGCTACTTATTGAGTAGTGTCACACACTCATCAAAAGACGGGTTGTCACCTATTCCAATGTCCCATAGCTGCTTAGCGGCGTAATGGGAAAAGCTCGGATCCGCTGGAAACAGCGCCTGCCTGGAGCGTTTCTTACTCAGATAAAGCACTTTTATTTCTTTCAGTTCTGACCCGAGAATATGCCTCGAATTAGCACATATTTCCGCAAGCCCTTCGTATGCATAGGCGTTAACTTCTGCCATGTTGATACTTGCCAAAGCGCTAATGGGTGACATAGAAACCAACAGCAACACTTTTATGCGTTGACTCATGACACTTACCTCCGTACAGACTGCGTCTAGGTATGTTATGCCCTTTAACAGCGTGAGCCTCCGCCAAACACGTCAATTAGTCGGCATGGTTAGCCTTCGAATCACTCAACGTAAGTATAGCTACAGTCCGAACCGCTTATGTGATCGCTCAATGAGAGGAGCTTTGCGTTATCATCCTCTGTATTGGCTCGGCGCCCTGCCTGACCAGCGCCTAAAACTTCGCCTGAAATTGGCGCTGTCACTGAATCCAAGCCGAAAAGCGATTTCTTCTATCGTCAAATTGGTTCTTAACAAGAACTCTTTAGAAAGCTCAAAACGTACTTCATCCAGAAGTTCGCGGTAACTGGTTTGCTCCTGATTGAGCTGCCTTCTTAGAGTCCGAGCCGAGCAGCCATGTCGCACTGCAATGTCATCAATGGTAGGGAACACACCAACACTCTGATAGAGCAAGGCTTTGATTTGATTGCTCAATCGCGTAGGTGATTGCAATACTGCCATCACGGACTCACAAGAGTGGAGATAGGTACTGAGTAGATCTGAATTATGGGAAGCCAACTGCCAATCCATGACCTTGGCGTTAAACGTTAGCACGCACCGAGGTTGTTCGAACAGCACATTACAACGGAAGCGCTCTGCGTAGTGCGTGGCGTAATCGGGTTTTGGGTATGGCAGCTCTAGCTTCTGTAGCACCAACCGCTGCCCAGTCAGTTCAAAAAACAAAGAGGCAATAGAACTGAAAAAGTACTCCGTACAAAAAGGAAGTAGCTCGCCAATCTCTAAGTCATTTTCAATCTCAATTACTGCGTTGTCATCATCACGCCATACTCTTACAGAAAAAACAGTGCCATTGAGATCCAGATATTTAAACCCCGCTTTTATTGCCTCAAAGACAGTCTGACTACTCAGAACCGCATAGCCAAGAATACCAAAATGGCTCAGTGTCGCACGCTCGCCAAGCAACAAGCCCAGACCAATATTGGGGAAATACTTCTGTACATAGTGGAATAGCAAAAGCTTATCCGAGTAACTGATATGGCTTTCTTGGCTATGCAAATCTATATCACTTAAGCCAGCATGGTTTAGTAAGCTATCCGCATCTAGCCCATATTCCTCCACGACACTAAGCAGTAAAGAGATATCTAAGATCCCCAACTGATATCGATGATCAACGGGCAGATATTCTGCGATGACTTCCATGTCTACTCCTCGTGTAATCCAACATTCAGGATAACGGAGTTCACCCTCTCCAATCGTGACAATGATTCACTTTATGACCGAAAATGACCTGTTTAATAACACTCAAACGCGTAACACTGATTGAAATGTTATTGGATTGTGAACTTATCATGATACTTAGCCAAACTGCCCCTGAATACCTTATCCATTCAAATGGAAAGCCCTGTTTTGGTCATTTCGATGGTGTGCCAAAGCAATTGGGAATCCACCGCTTTGAGTACCGTAATAACATGGATCGCAAAGTCGGTAAGCTGAAAAAGTACTTTCACTACAAGCAGTTTCAATTTGTCAGCATCATGACACCACGCTATGTGATTGGCCTAGCTATTGCTGATATTCGCTATGTAGGCTCTGCGTTTTGCTATGTTTACGACGTCCAGACAGATACTCTGGTCGAGCAAAGCTGGTTAAGGCCTTTGAATATCGACAAGCAAATGTCCCCATCCCCACACGGAGGCTACAGCCATATCGCGGCCAAAAAGCTAGCGTTTGAGATTACTTACCCCAATTGGCAGGTCAAAGCCAATACCGAGCTATTACAACTGGATGTTTCCCTCCAACCGCCAAGCAGCAGCTTGCCGCTCTCACTGTGCACTCCTACTGGCTATAACGGCTGGACCTATACCAAAAAGCACAACGCGCTCGCAGTTAAGGGAAACATTACGGTAGGTGGAAACCAGATCGACACTTCTCTCGCATTGGGTGGCTATGACTTTTCAGCGGGCTTTATGAGGCGCGAGACGAGTTGGCGATGGGCCAGCATCAATGGCTGCAGTGACAAAGGCAAGCTTGGCCTCAACTTAGCCGCTGGGGTCAACGAAACGGGCAGTCACGAGAACGCATTGTGGGTTGATGAGGAACGGCACTTACTAGGGGCTGTCCACTTCCTTTTTGATCGCCAAGCGACACAAAAAAAATGGCGTATTTTCTCTGATGATGGTCGAGTCGAATTGACTTTTACGCCACTCAACAGCAGAAGTGAAAAGCTTAACCTATGGGTTTTGCAAAGTAATTTTCGTCAGTTTGTTGGCCACTTTTCTGGCTATATCGTGGATGGAAATGGTTTACGCCACACACTTCACCACCAGCTCGGGTTAACCGAAGATCACTTCGCTCGCTGGTAACATTTTCGGAGCTTTGTATGGACTTCAGTATTCTTATCGATAACCCTGAATGGCTTCTGATGCTATTAGCGCCTCTTTTCATTAGTTTGATGTTGGCTGAGTACTTCATCGGGCAAAAGCGAGGCCACCTTCCAGAAAACTCATCCTATTTGCTGCCTGAAGTATTATGTAACTTTGCTCTCGCGGGTATGCATCAGTTGGCGGATTTGCTAACCGGGCTTCTGATCGTTCAACTCTATATGTGGATATTTGGCTGGCGACTGATGGACATAGAAATGGGTCTTGCGAGCTTTATTGTTCTGCTCATACTGCAAGATTTCTTCTATTACTGGTTTCATCGTGCCAGTCATCGCACCCGTTGGATGTGGGCCGCGCACGTTGCGCACCACAGCTCTGAACGCATGAACTTCAGCACTGCTTTTCGCCAGAGCCTAATGTACCCCATTGCGGGAATGTGGCTTTTCTGGGTTCCTCTTGTGATCATCGGATTCGAACCTAAATGGGTCATTTTTGCCGTATTATTAAACTTAGGTTTGCAGTTCTTCGTCCACACACAATGGGTTCGCACTCTTGGACCATTGGAATATCTGTTTAACACCCCTTCTCATCACAGAGTGCATCATGGCAGTAACCCTCAGTACATCGATAAAAACTACGCTGGCGTACTGATTATCTGGGACAAAATGTTCGGTACCTTTGAACCTGAAGTTGAAACCGTACGCTACGGTGTCACAAAACCCGTCGAGAGCTTCAATCCGCTGGTAGTTACATTTAAGGAATGGGGTGAAGTTGGTCAAATCCTGCTAAATAAACAACTGAGCTACAAAGAGAGATTTCTCCGCATTTTTTCTCCGCCAAGCGATGACGCTTAATTCTAATTAGACACGAATTTGTTGTTAGAAAACCTTGAGTTCCATACGTAGCTAGGTGCCGACGCTGCACAATCATTACAAACAACCAGTAGCTCAGGAGAGGCGGCACCCCAAGGGGGCACTATCCACTCCGTTGTTAAAAGAGAACTACCACAAAAAGGGCAGTCCTCAAACTGTTGAGGCTCTATAGTCTCGCTGCTCATGTTACAGCCTAGAAGCAAAATTTTTTTCTATATCATCCAGCCAGGACTTACGCTTTTCTTGCGAAACTGACTTCACGCTGGCGAAGTTAATCCAGTTTCTTTTCTTCACTCCAATTTTCCAGAACGTTCCCATAAGCATCGCTTTCTTAATCGCATTACCAAATAAAAAACGATATATGAGTGATGGCGTATTCATGGTGGTAATCATGGTGACACCTGTTAGTTTAGAGAGAGTGCAATACATGGAAGAAGACTCGCCTTTGTAGTTATAGGCAATACTTGGAAAGATAAGCTTATCGATAAAACCTTTCGTCATGGCAGGCATGAGCTCCCACCAGATAGGGAAAATAAATACGATATGCTCCGCCTCTTCTAACCTTTCTTTGTAATGCATGACTTGGCCACTCAAAAGCTGCTGTGCTTCTTGGGGCGCTTTTCTCGCCAGCGCAAAAGCCTTGAGTTCCTGAGCTCTTATTACCGGATCAAACTCTTCGTTATCTAGGTGAATTAAATCAACATTGTGACCTGATTGATTAAGTGAACGAGTGACTGAGTTGAGGATGGCATTGCAGTAGCTACCCTCATATGGATGATTGAATACGACAAGTACACGCATGATTGGATTCCAGTAAAACGATAGGAATGCCAATCATATGGTCATATTCAAATTTCAAACGATAACATTTGTTATCAATGTGGATAATTTCGACACCTGATTCTGCTTAAAGATACCGAGGTAATACCCAGATAAGATGCAATATAGTGTTGAGGAATTGCCCGAATTAACTCCGGAGATTGTTTGACCAGTTCCTCATACCTTTGTTGAGGAGTATCTTTAATACGAGAAAGAAACAGGCGTTGATAGTGCCTCAACCTTTCGCTAAGGAGAGTAAAGGCAATGTCTTTTAAACTAACATTGTTATCCATAATATCCTTGAGCTCAGAAGCTTGAATGGAGTGGACTATAGAAGGCGTTAAAGTTTCGTAAGTGAAAGAGCTTGGCTCACCAAATAAAAAGCTGTCACATGCGGTGATGATGGTATCACTCATGAAAAACTGAAAAGAAACGTCTTTACCATCTTGATTAAACCAAGATCGAACACACCCACTTTCAATGAAATAGACAGTCTCACAAAAGGTTCCTTCATGAATAAGAGTGTGTTTCTTATTGACTTCTAACCTCTCAGTGAATGGCTTCACTATCTCCCAAATTTGTTTGGCGCTATTCATGGCGTAACTCATTTGTAAAAACAATTATAATAATAAGCTACGCGACTTTAACTTTAAAACAAACCCTTGCGTTAATGTCTGCCTGCTAATCGATTCATTGTAGTGAGCCGCATGCTCTATACTGAGTTTCACCCAACAACCAAGAAACCCAACGCCTTCTGGAGTTAAGGACAAACGCTTCATGAAGGCTGATGCCATCAACAATCCAGACATCCGCTTCACCTTCACCAAACTCAGTGAACCTCCACTCTTTGCTGTTGACTCGCTCCCCTTGGACAAGAGCCTCATTCAGCTCTTTACTCATGACAATCATCTTCATACCGCCAGCACTGCCGATGCTCAAACCAGAATCAGCAATTTGGCCAATTGCAACGGGCACTTTCATCGTACAGTGGTTACCAGTTTGGTCCACCCAAGTGTAGCTCCCCTCACCCACACGACCATGTAACCAAAGCAGTTTACCAGATGTCATATCATTAACTTCCAATACACCAATCGCCTCTTCTGGCAAAAGATGGGGTTCTTCATCCGCTATCACTTGATAAGCAAATATAAGCGTGCTTAAAAGTATCCATCTCATAACAAACGTCCTCCATTATTTAATGGCAAGCTGCTTTGTTGAAGGAGCAGATATGTGAACCAGAATGGCCCAATAGCCGGAATAAAAAACACCAATCCCCATAAGCCAGATTTACCAATATCATGCATACGCCTCACGATTAATGCGACGAGCGGAATGAAACTTACCACACTATAGAGAACATCAAGCCAAGGTAATGAAAAGCCTACATCCATGGCAATAAGCACCATACTTACTGCCATGTGTACGATTACGAACATCCAAAATTCTCGCCTTGAAGAATGGCCCGAAAAGTCCAAACCTCGTTGCCAC
Source organism: Vibrio sp. RE88 (assembly GCF_013113835.1). GTDB lineage: Bacteria > Pseudomonadota > Gammaproteobacteria > Enterobacterales > Vibrionaceae > Vibrio. Next base: position 307,077 of record NZ_VTYQ01000003.1, read on the forward strand.
GCCAGCCAATAGAAATACATTTTTAATCTCCCCAATACGTAAAATGAGTCTCTATTCTGAGTTCGAAGGGGTAATAAATACGTCCTCAAACTGGTTTTAGGACGTCCTGATACCGGTTTTGGTCTAGCGTGGGCTTCTAATTCAGTTTCATATCGTTATGCTATGACGAATTCAGAAACTATATTCTTCTCCAACTCAGGACCAACTATGCTCGCGATTCCTGTCCCTTTTGTTGTATCACTGCTTTTAGGGCTGCTGGCAGTGACTTTGTATTTGGGTAACCGAGAGCAAGCCAGATTTGCTTGTTGTTTTTTAATTTTATGTGCCTTAACCACAGCTATAGTTGGGTTGAGATGGACCTTCCAATCCTCTCTATTCTTAATTACTCAACCAATATTCGCAGCTTTGATTCCCATCTCAGCGTGGTACGCGTTCGCACGCACAGGGGACAGGCATTTGAAATCAACATACAAGCATGCTTTAGCACCCATAGTTGTGGTGCTTTTTGTCTTCACCCAAACATTATGGCTTCCACCTCTCGATGAATTGCTAACGGCTATCTACCTTTTTTACGGTATTGCATTAATGAGGGTGTCGTCTGAACAGGATTTGTTGGTTAACGTAACACTGGGACGTTGGGAAGGAGTTCAAAAGGCAAGAATTGTCGCTGGATGGATGCTCATTTTTTCCGCCTTTATTGATGCTTTTATCTCGCTCGATTTTGCCTATAACCGTGGAGATTTAACGCTTTATATACTGACGCTGGGGCATCTAATCCTATTACCCATACTCTCTTTGGCCGTTGTTATCACAGGAATAAACACAACACCTAGTCCTGATGAAACTGAGCCTGAGCAAAAGTCGCCAGTGCCTCAATCTGTTATGTCTGAGCATAGGGCAAAGGAAGTCACAACACTGTTGAATGAAAAGATCCTAGAAAAATCCCTCTATCTAGACCCAGAACTGACGCTCTCACGATTATCTCGCATAATCGGTGTTCCAGCTAAACAGATATCGACGGCCGTCAATCAGGTACATGGAAAAAACATATCAAAGCTGGTCAACGAATATCGCATACGTCATGCGCAACAAGCCCTTGCTGAAACCGATGAATCGGTGACACAGATTTTGATGAACTCCGGTTTTCAGACCAAATCCAATTTCAATCGAGAGTTCAGTCGAACTACCGGAACAAGCCCGAGCGAATATCGAAAGCAGTTAAAACAAAAAAATGGCGAATAACCTAATAGCTAGAGTCATTTTTGTTTTAACCTGCGGCTAAATTGTCCCGGAGTAATCAACGCGAAGTTTTTGAACTCTCTCGTCATATGCGCTTGGTCGGAAAAACCTTGATAGACTGCCAGTTCGGCCAAAGAGAGTTCAGGGTTGTCTCTCAGCTCTTGAATGCTGGCGTGGACTCGACGAAGACGTTGGAAATGCTTTGGGCTCATACCCACCCAATGTTTGAATTTACGTTCGACCTGCCTTTGGTTTTCTCCAAAGCTCTCGCCTATCTTGCCATCCTGCGCAAGATGAATCAGTTTAGCCCTGTCTATATCGGTATCTATTTGAGATACATTTTCTAAACACCAATCCATAAGCAGCGCTATTCGCTTGTTGTGGCTCTGGTGCTCGGATAGTTGCTTAACCAAAGCCTCTGAAGGTTCGAAACAAAGCACGTCTTGATGGTTTTTTCTATTTGCTTCAACGAGCTCTTCAAAAAATGAAAACTGCATACCTGGGTGAAAACGGACGCCGCAAAGCTGAGCCTCGCAGGAAATCGTGATGTTCTTGGTGACTCTGCTGTATGGCTGATACATCACGCTTTCACCATATATTTTGCCTTCTAAACTCACCTGCCCTTGCAATACAAACATCACCCCAGAGCCTCCATCACAATAGAGAGGTTCGGAGACAGCTTGTCCACAAGACACTTTAGCCGACCATATTGCCTGAACATGGTCGGCTAGCAGGCCGTCTGGATTGACTATTTCAAAATCCATTTGTTGAGCAATACTCCTGTCGTTACTCTGCCGACAGACTGCCTATCTCAGGCTTGAACGTTTTGGCAACACGATTCCAGCTGTTAATTGCGTTAATCGCCAGCGTGAGGATTACCAGCCCCTGTTCACCAAACGTATTCAGTGTTGCCTGATAGGCACTTTCGTCGACATCGCCGCCTTTTGTGATACATTCAGCCCAATGTAGCGCAACTTTTTCCTCATCGCTATATTCAGGCATATCCCGCCAAGCATTAAGCCCGATTAGACGAGAGTATGACTCTCCTTGCTTCAGTGCATCTTTACTGTGCATATCAATACAAAACGCGCACTGGTTAATCTGCGATACGCGAAGCTTAACCAACTCCCATATTGTTATCGATAGAGTGTTTTGTTGCTCAAACTGGGTGCGAAGGTAATTTTCCTGCTCCATCAGAATTTGGATGCCTTCAGGTGCGGCGTTGAAGTAATTAAGTCTTGGTGTCATATGGGTATCTCCTGGTTTGATACCGATAGCCTATCTGTTGCATCAAGCGAAATATTGAATATTTTCGACATCTGCAATGAGCCACAGCCCCCACACAAACTGAAGTTTCATGAATAGAGTTTCCTCTTCCTCCGGTCATATTCATGAAATGAATTGTCCAAATATTCTAAACTGATATCTTAGTGGCTTACAGCCTTAAAAAATCAATAAGATAACAGCCTGGGCTTAGGTCAAGTTCAACGTATCTAATCAAATCCAAGCAGGAGAAAGTGCAATGGATTACCTCTCAACACTGAAAGTGAAAACACGGCTAGGGATCGGCTTCGGTATCTTAGTCAGTTTGATGGTGACGCTAACCGTTCTGGGTATTCAGAAAGTAAACTTCATCGACATGGTACTTTCAGAAATGACCGACATTAACTCGGTAAAACAACGTTACGCCATCAACTACCGTGGCAGTGTTCACGACAGAGCCATCGCGATTCGAGATATCGCCATCGCACGCAACCCTCAGGAAATTTCCGCATTAGAGCAAGAGATCAAAGAACTGGAAGATTTTTATCGTGAGTCCGAGCAAAACATGCAAGCCATGATAGCTAAAGGGGTGATGTTTACTGCTGAAGAGCGCCAGATCCTCGCCCACATTGATCAAATCCAAGCCAAAACACTCCCTCTTGTTCGCCAGATCATCGCTGATAAGAAAAACGATCAAGTGATGACAGAGGTTGTTCTCGATCAGGCAAGACCCGCTTTTATTGAATGGCTCAACACCATTAACCAGTTTATTGATTACCAAGAGAACCTGAACCAAACCCTTACTCCTGAAGCTCGTGGCGAAGCTGGCGGTTTCCAAGATTTGATGCTTCTATTAACCGCTATCGCGTTAGCGATTTCTGTCGTTGTCGGTATCGCTATCGAACGTAGTTTCCGCAAGTCTCTAGGCGGAGAACCCTATGAAGCGCAAAGTGCTATCCGCTTAATGGCAGATGGCGATTTGACCCACAATTACGGCGAACGCGTCAATGGCAGTATTCTTAATTCTCTCTCTGGTATGTCGACGAAGCTCACTCAAATAGTCAGCAATATCGTATCGGCGTCTGGTCAGTTGGTTGAGCAAGTGGATGAAGTGGCAGATGGCTCAAGCCGTGTTTTGCGCTCTGCGCAGCAACAAGCTAGCTTGACTCAAGAGACAGTCGATAAACTGGATACCATGCGTCACAGCATTGACCAGATTGCCCAAGTAACAACACAGACAGAAAACAACTCGGTCATGACGACAGACAACGCACGCAGTGGCCGCGAATTGGTGTTTGATGTCGCAGCAGAAATGGAAAATATCTCCGCAACGATTTTTGCAACTGTGGAGCAAGTAAAGCAATTGGAAGCTCGCACCAAAGACATTGGTGGCATCGTTAACGTGATCAGTGAGATTTCAGAGCAAACCAACCTACTGGCTCTGAATGCTGCCATTGAAGCCGCGCGTGCGGGAGAGTCCGGTCGTGGTTTTGCGGTTGTCGCCGATGAAGTCCGAAGTCTGGCTCAACGCACCAATGATGCAACCTCGCAGATTGAGTCAATGATCAACGAAGTTCAAACTCAAACCGCTGCCAGCGTAATCGCGATGGAAAATACCCAGCCTCAAGTAGAAAAAGGCAAAGAGAAAACCTCTCAAGCCAGCCAATTATTGGTTGATATTGAACATCAGGCCGAAGACACGCTTAGCCATATCCGTGACGTCGTGCAGGCAACCAATGAACAGGTAGAAGGTGTCAGAGACATAGCCGCGGCTATGGAGCAGATTTCGAGTATGTCGGATGACTCCGTTAACTCCATGGAGAGTAACGAAAACGCTGGCAGAAAGCTCAATCAGCTCGCCAACCAACTCAAACAGGAAGTGGGCTTCTTCAAAATTTAACCCTTCCTCGTCTCGTACCTAGAACCTCAGGCGTAAGTCTGAGGTTTTTTTATGTGCCTTTTCGTTTCAGGACTGCATCTGCCTTTAGATAAATATTGTCTATGCTGTTAAAGCAGCAACTGAGATAAGGAATGAGTCAATGCACAATCTGAAACTGATGTTCTTTAGCCTGATGTTATTAGCGTTACCAGTCCGTGGGGATGTCCTCACTCTCACTTCTCTGGAATGGCCTCCCTACGCTGGAAGAAGTCTCGACTCTCAAGGCGCTTCTGTAGCCGTTGTCAAAGCCGCTGTTGAAGCAATGGGGCATGAGTTAACCGTTGAATTTTACCCTTGGGAACGAGCCGTTCACCTTGCAAAGAATCAAGCCAAGTACGCCGGTTACTTTCCTGAATATTATTTTGAAGCGTCGGACCTAATCTTTTCAGAGCCGATAGGAACAGGCCCTCTAGGCTTCGTTGAAAACAAAGCTAATCAGATATCATGGAGCAGTTTACAGGACTTGAAATCGACCAAAATTGGCGTGGTTCGCGGTTATGTCAACACCGAAGAACTCGACAGCATGATTGCCAGTGGCGCGCTTCAATCCGAAGCAGTAACCAGCGACAGTCAAAACCTGAAAAAAGTCTCGGGCCAACGTATCCCTCTCGCTGTAATAGACAGTAATGTTCTCAGCTATTTGCTGGCCAGTGATAAGAGCCTCAAAGGAGCGAAAGACAAGTTACAGATGAACGCTAAGCTATTGGAAGAAAAACAACTATTCATTGCATTTGGCAATGACGAAACTGGTAAGAAATGGAAATCGATCGTTGATCAAGGGCTGAAAAAGATCGATGCCAATCAAATTATGTCTGACTACTTCAATAAATAACCTTTGTGTTACGTAAGCAAATGGGAGCAAAGCTCCCACTTGCCGTTTGTACCAACCCGAATCACAGATAACGATGACTGATCGCTGTCCATTCCTTATCACCTATTTCCTCACTTACTGCGGTAACAAACTCTGCTGATAAGCTTCCATCAGTTTCAAAGTTCAATTGACTCATCAAGCTGTCTAGACTTGAGCCTATGTGATTCAAAGCTGAATCCAATTCATACCAAAACGCAGAGCCTTTAAAGTAAAACAATGGGTAATATTGACCTGCTCCTTGTTCATTGTAGAGGCGGTTTGCTTCAACCAACCCTGTTTTCGAGAAAGGAAACTTTTTAGCAAAGCCAAGCCAGAAATGAGTCGGTTCCTCCGCAGCATAAGGTGTTGTTTGCAGTGATTTGATCGCGTAATACTCTGCAAGACTTTCCGCAGCCCAAGTCGGCCTGCTGGCTGTATCTAAAACATGGACTGACTCATGCGCAGCAATCTTAAGAAGCATCTTTAGTGAAACTGGTGTGAGTTTTCCTTGCTCTAGCCAGGCATTAATCAAAATCATGTTCTGACCCGCGGCTCCACTTAAACTCCCTGACGAGCGATCCTTTTTGAAGAACGCCATCTGCCAGTCTTGTCGCTGTGTATTCGAGAATACGCTGCTCAAGTAACGTAGTGACGTTTCCAATACCGGCTTCCATCGCTCTACTTGCTGCATCACTTGAGGCGCATCGCTGAAAACGGTGACTTGTTTATCGTTGATGTTTAGTTCTGTACTTTCCATTCCCCAAACAACAAACAATGGTGGCTGTGATAACTCAGGAATCGTCTGGCAGTTCTGCTCAGGGGTACAAACGCGAATCTCGTTAATCCCTTTGACACGCGGCAGGGAATTCCACTCACTAATGAAATACCAACCATCACCGATACTCCGGCTGTCAATTTGTTGCGAGATATCCATTCCCTGTTCAGGCGTATATTCCATTTGCAACGACCATTGAATCTGCTGGCACTTCTGAGGACTAGGTTGGTCTAAAGCCGTGATCCTACCCGAAGGCAATTGGCACGATATCAACGGCTGAACTGCACTGGTTAAAGTGCGAGCAGGGATCATCTCTACTTGCTCTAAACCACTCGTGTCCACTGTGACGATGACTTTATCAGCGTCATCAGGATCGACAGATAATTGATAAGTCAGAGACGGGTTAGCGAACACCCCAGTTGAGGCAAGCAAAGATAAAACGAGCAAAACACCTTTAAAATTAGACATAAACGAGTGGAGTTAAGAAATTTGCTAGATAGGACATCCAATGCATAAATAAAGTTCGACCAGCAAAACGAAAAACTGAATATTTATCATCGCTGGCAAATCAGGTAAGCTAGACGCAATTCGCTTTTGGGTTCATTGTGTTGTTAAAGAATCGTTCATTACCTATTGTTTTTCTTATCACTTTTGCACTATTTTTTACTGGTGCAGCGGTAGGCGTACAATCTGGCGAAAAAGCATTAATCCAGTTGACTCACAGTACTCTGAGTCAAGAAATCCTCACTCAGATTCATCCAATAGAATGCCCAAAGCCCAATCACAATGAGGCTCAATCATCGCATCACTGCTGCGCCTCAGTTTGCCTGCTGAAAGTGCCTTATATCTCCGGCCTGTCATTGGCAGGTACCATCCCTACTTCACTGGCACTTATCAATCAAGATAAGGCCGAAAAAGCAGTGGCTCGAATTCAGACTCTGTTCCGCCCTCCTATTGCGTAATTCTTAATTTTCACATTCAACTCCGGCTTTACACCGGTAAATAACTGTATTTATTAGGAATTAATTCAATGAAAAAACTATTCGCCCTATTTGCCACATTGGTATTTTCACTGGCTGCTAATGCCGCTAAGTTCGAAGAAGGCACACATTACAAAGTGCTTGAAACGGACAAGTCGAAAACTCCGAAAGTCACCGAGTTCTTCTCTTTCTATTGCCCACATTGTTATAACTTTGAACCTGTGATCGATCGCCTCAAAACATCGCTTCCAGAAGGCGCAAAATTCGAGAAAGTGCACGTTGCCTTTATGGGTAGCGACATGGCGATTCCAATGGCCAAATCCTACGCGACCATGGTGGCACTGGATGTAGAAAAGAGCTTGGTTCCGGCCATGTTTAAGCAGATTCACGAGCGTCGTAGTGCACCTAAAGATGAAAAGGCACTTCGCCAAATCTTTATCGATAATGGCGTTGATGCGAAGAAATTTGACTCGGCTTACAACAGCTTTGTGGTGAATTCGATGCAAAAGAACTTCGACAAGCAGTTTAAGCAAAGTACGCTGACTGGCGTACCGGGTGTGTTGGTAAACGACAAATATATTGTTAAAGCCGATAAGATTCGCTCATTTGAAGAATACAATGAGCTGGTCAACTACCTGTTGACGCTGTAACTGCCAACTAACCCAGAATCTCTGGGCTATAAAGTAACAACACAAAAAAGATCTCCATTTGGGGATCTTTTTGTATTTTGGACAACTGCTCTCATTGATGCGTTTAGTGCAAATACACCGCTCCCCTCTATATAAACGCTTAGCCATACATTAACTTCTTTCTTATCGAAGAACATGATGAAAGTTGCTGTTTTAGGGAAATCACTAAAGAACAGAAATCGTCATTAGCTTTTGAGTCAAATAATCCAGAAACACCCGAAGCTTAATAGGCATATGTTCACGCTCAGGAAAGATCGCATAAATGCTTTTTTCTGGCATGGCGTAATCGGGCAGCAACTGGATCAGCTCACCTGATTGGAGATAAGGTGCGGCAATAAAATCAGGTAGCCGAGCGATTCCTAAACCCTGAATCGCAGCAGTTAACAAAACCTCACTGTTGTTGACACGATAGTTACCCTCTACCGCGACACTTTCGATTTGATTCCCCTGAGCGAATGTCCATTCCGAGGTTTCAGATGTGTGTCGATAAATTAACGCATTATATTGAGTCAATTCTGACGGGTGAACTGGAGCAGCCCGTGACGTCGTCACGAAATAACTGGGAGACGCGCATACCACGCTATGACTTGTGATGAGTTTACGTGCAATTAAGCTGGAGTCGTCTAGGTCTCCACCGCGAATAGCCAAATCGTATCCGCCCGCCACAATGTCCACGTAATCATCACTCATTGTCATATCAATTTGAATACTAGGAAACTGTTCGAGAAAAGACGGTATGAGCGGGGCGAGCGTCAGCCGTCCAAAAGACATCGGCGCACTGATCTTCAAGGTGCCAATCGCCTTACTTTGCTGACTGGTTGCTGCGTCTTCGGCTTTTTGTAACCAATAATACGCTCGATTGACGTGCTGGTAAAAATGTATCCCAGCTTCTGTAAGAGACACCTGACGAGTCGTTCGGTGCAACAAACGGACACCGAGACTATCTTCCAACTGAATAACACGCTTGTTGACGGCTGAGCGAGAAACGCCCAGCTCCCTAGCTGCTTTGGCAAAACTGGCATGCTTTACCACCTCAAGAAAAAAAGGAATAGCGTCTAAGTTTGTCATGATTGTCGCCTATTTGGATACAGTATGAATATTATATGCTCTATTCTCTATACATACGAACCATCGTAAGCTTTCTTTAACCGATAACCGAGGAAAGCAGACGATGAAGGCATTCCCCACAAAAGCCATGCCACAAGAAGGCGCTTGGTCAAAGAAGCTGGTCTATATCCTCTGTATTGGCGTGCTAGTGGCAATCAACTTTGCTTTGTCCAAATACGCAGTAAACCACGGAGTGGATCCGCTAGACGTCGCCGTCTTTCCCATGGCGGGCGCCGCAGCCCTATTAATGGCACTATTAACCGGCCAACGTCAGTGGAAACACGCTGAATTTCGTCACTTTCGCTATTACATCATCGCAGGGATGTTAGGTGTGAGCCTGCCTAACTTGGCCGCCAGTCTCGCTTTGAAGAGTCTCAATACCAGTACGTTCAGTGTAGTGGTGACCCTATCACCCATTTTTACTCTGCTGTTTGCCATTCCCTTTGAGCGACAAACACTAACTATGTCGAAAGTTATAGGCGTCTTCATGGGGTTGCTGTCAGCTCTACTCGTGACAGTTGTCCCTTCAATAGAGAATCAGGTTGATGGCCGTAGCATCATGGTTGCGTTGCTGGTGCCGCTTTTATTAGGCGCGGGCAACGTATATCGAAGCCGGGCATTTCCTCTCGGCGCTAACCCTCTCGCCCTTGCAGCGGGCATGCTCGCTGTACAGAGTGCACTTTGGCTCCCCGCTGCAGATCTTTCTTTCTGGTTTGAGCCGAATGATACCAAATGGGTACTGGGAGTGATGTCCATCAATACCGCCCTCAGCTATTTGCTCACTTTTCGATTCCAACGAGTGACCGATGGAGTTGGGCTTAGTCAGGTTGGCAATGTCGTCACGATAACGGGCGTCTTACTGGGTGTCGTCGTGTACGGAGAAGCAATCACGATTGAGCTCTGCGCTGCGGTTCTACTTCTCGGGGTCAGTTTATACCTATTTAACAAAACTTAACCACCTACGGAGAAACACCATGTCTCACCATAATGAATTCGTTCTGAACCTGTATCGTATCGTTGATAATAAAGACGTAACGGCTTTAGCAGAACTGCTTCATCCAAACGTTGTTTTTACTTTCTCCAATGCGGAGAGCATTACTGGTCTCGAAGCGGTAAAAGCCGCAAATTCTCAATTTTTTGCAAGCATTCACTCAATGAGCCATACCTTTGCAGGTGTTTACGAAGCAAACGGGATTCTCATCTGTGATGGGCAAGTGAACTATGTGCGCCTAGACGGAAGTTTGCATAGCGCCAAATTCGCCACGATTTTGGCATTAAAGGATGGCTTAATACACCAGTATAAAATCTTTGCCGATATATCAGAGCTCTAGCGCTTTCATCACAATGCTAGACACTGAGCTGCTAGTTTTTACTCCAAGGTCAGAAGCTTAATACATTTACGCCCTCTGTAAGCGCTTGTTTGATCACTAACAGAGGGTCGAATGGGCGCTAAGATCTGGCCTTCTATTATACTGACGCAGCCTGTTCCCAGCCGGTAAGCAACTTCATGATCTGGTAGGAGTCTTCAAGGGTAGCACTTGGTCTGCTCAAGCTCTTCTTACCCTCTTCAATGGCTTTGCGTATGTTAGCCACTTGATAGAAGAATCCGTCCCCTTGCGCCTCTACCTCTACTTGTCGCTGTAACGTTTCATACACTTCCACACTGAACTGGTTGCATTGGGTTGCCAGCCAAGGGTTTGAATCAAGTGTGATAGCCCCTTTGCTTCCCAAAATCGTGAAACCATGTTTCAAGCCATGATCTTCCGCTGTGTGAATTTGAACTGTGAGAGCATCACTAAAGCGAATTAACGCAGAAGATTCACAAATATTGCCATCCTGACCAAGGCGACCTAACGCCTGCATCGAGTAGTTATCGAATATTTGATCACCAAACTGCGATTGAAGAATCAAATGCACCAGAGACATTGGGTAACAGCCAAGGTTGTATAGCGCACCTTTACTGCCCGGATTGGTAAACTGTGAGATCGCCGCGATATACGAGGCCTGAATTGAGCGAATTTCGCCAATAGTGCCTTGTTTCAGCTCTTCGAGAATAGCGCTAGCCAGCGGATGGTTCAGGTACATCAAACCCTCTGCAAAGAAGACACCACTCTGTTTAACAGCATTTAGTGCCTGCAGCGTCTTTTCCATGTCCACCGACAGAGATTTCTCGCACAGAATCGCTTTGCCTTTTTGCGCAGCTTTGACAACGTACTCGTGGTGAACATGATTAGGCAGCGCGATGTAGACGATATCAATCGCGTCATCATTCAAAATTTCATCGTAGTTCGAATACGCTTTAGCTGGGCTGTAGTTCGCCACAAAATCATCTAGAGGTTGTTGAGAGCGCCCTGCTACTGCGTAGAGCTCACTGCCTTCATCATTATTGATCGCTTCCGCCATCACACCTGATATAAAACTGGTTCCGAGTACACCCCATCTCATCCTGCTATCTCTCCACTTTGCGATTCAAATACTTGCACTAAGTCCGTTATACCCAAGGCAATAAACGCTTGCGTATGAGGCATGGTAAAATGCGCTTCAATCGCCGCTCTATCCTGATACTTTTCCCAGAGAATGACACGGCTTGGTTCCTTAAGATCGTACGTTGCTTTAGCTTGTAAACAGCCCGCCTCACTTTCCATATCACGACAAAATTGCTCAATGGCATCTTGCGCATGTTGTATTTCCATTTCAGGCTTTATTTTCAGCTCGGCGGTCACGTAAATCATCTCATTCATATCGGTATTCTATTCATTATTCAGACTTCATAATGTAATTATCTCCGCTCAATTGATAAACTTAGCTTTAGTTGATTATTTATAAACTCTGAGTGTTCAATGGACAAATTCACCAGTATGAAGGTCTTTGCTTACGTGGTCGAACATGGCAGTTTTCGTAGTGCTGCCAGCCACTTTGCTCTTTCCCCGACTATGATCAGCAAGCACATTAGCCATTTGGAAAATCATCTGGCGACTCAACTGATCCATCGCACTACGCGCAAACAAACCTTGACCGAGTCAGGCCAGCTTTATTACAAAGAGTGCCAACGCATTCTCGAAGATCTCGCCAATGCAGAGAATCTGATTCAAACCTTAGAGAACAGCCCAAAAGGAGTGGTGAAAATCAATTGCCCAGTCACCTATGGCAACAAGGTTATCGCACCACTCATTGCTGACTTTCTCGCGCAGCATCCGAACATCAATGTCGAGATGGAGCTCAGTAACGAACTGATCGACCCACACTTAACCGATGCGGATATGATGATCCGTATCGGTAACCTTGAAGACTCAGCGCTAGTCGCACGTTACCTTGGCGACTACACGCTTATTTTTTGCGCTTCTCCGACTTACCTTGCGGCAAATGCCCCTATTCAGTCAGTGTCTGATCTCACTCAACATCAATGTCTCGGCTTTAGTTACAGTGAAGGCAGTGCGAGCTTAACCACACAACTGGCCAGTAGCGCTTTTCTGCGTGGCCAAACCCGACTGGCTTCAAATAATGGCGAAGTGTTACGTAGTGCGGCTCTATCAGGAGCTGGAGTGATGTTGCAGCCCACCATTTTGGTTGAAGACGATCTCGCCAATGGTCGGCTAGTGGAAATTCTCAAACAAGACGTGCCTGCTCCCAAGCCTATTCACTTGCTGTACAAGAGCAAACGACTCTCTTTGAAAAATCGGACCTTTGCCGATTTCATCCTTAATAATTGCCGACAAGGTCAATTGAGATAAGGCATAACAGGCTGTTATGATAATGAAAAATACAAGGACACAGCACATGACAGTTGAAAAGTTTGAACATATCTATCAACGAGCAGCAGAGCGTAAAGGTGGCGAAGACCAGCTGGAAGCCTTGCTTTCTACCCCACTGAGCAAAGAAGAAATCGCGGCCATTCCGAACGATCGCTGGCTATCTGCATTCAGTATGAAGGTATTTCAAAGTGGCATTTCATGGAGTGTGGTTCGAAACAAATGGCCTAACTTTGAAGAGGTATTCTTCGGTTTTAAGATCGAACCACTATTGATGTTGTCTGATGAGCAATGGGATAACAAAGCGGCGGATAAACGCATTATTCGTCATCACGCTAAAGTGAAGTCCATACGCGCTAATGCACAAATGATTCATGAAGCGTCTCTGGAACATGGCTCTTTCGGTAAAATGATCGCCGAATGGCCAAGCGAAACCATTACCGAATTATGGAGTTTCCTAAAGAAGAAAGGCAATCGACTGGGAGGCAACACCGGCCCATATAGCCTTCGCCAAATGGGTGTCGACACTTTCATTATGTCTGGAGACGTCGAAGCCTACCTAAGAAACTGTAAAATTATTGAAGGTGGTAGAGACACTAAACGCTCTCTGGATGCTGCCAATAAGGCGTTCGCCGAATGGCAACAACAAAGTGGGCGCAGCCTGACCAAAATCAGCCAGACGATTGCCTTTAGTTCAGGGGATAATCGCGTATAGCCTAGACTAGATTGTTCAGAACCTTCTCGCATAGTTGCTTAAGCGTCACCAGTTCATCGACCTCAAGATCAATTTTGCATCGCATCGCGTTAGGCACTGATTTCGCCGAATCCTTGAGCGCCTGACCAGCATTGGTCAGGTTAAGTACTCTTACACGCTCATCCTCTTGGCTTCTGCCTCTGGCAACAAACCCTTTCACTTCCAGCCTTTTCAGCAATGGGGTCAATGTGCCTGAATCAAGATGGAGCCTTGTTCCCAAATCTTTTACGCTGGCGCCATCTTTTTCCCAAAGCAACATCATCACCAAATATTGAGAGTAGGTAAGATCCAGCTGTTCAAGCATAGGTCGGTAAGCGCGAATTACTGCATTTGCCGCACTGTAAAGCGGGAAACAAAGCTGATTATCCAGCAATAGCTTCTCTTCATCCGTCATGTTTTCTACATTTTGACACTTACTCATTCGACACCTATCAAATAAAAACAATTAAATTGCGCACAATATAGTTGCATTCCAGATAATTTTCGATCTAATATTGTAGGCAATTAAATTGCACACAACTTAAATAAAAGGAAGATGACATGACAACTCTATACAAAACTTCAGCTAAAGCGCTTGCAGGTCGTAACGGTCAAGTGAAAACTGACGATGGCTTACTTGATCTAGAACTTGCTTACCCTAAAGAAATGGGTGGCAGTGGCGCAGCGACTAACCCAGAGCAACTATTTGCGGCTGGTTACTCTGCCTGTTTTTCTAATGCCATTTTGCACGTTGCTCGAGAAGCGAAAGTGGCGATCAGTCAAGCACCAGTCACTGCAGAAGTCGGGATTGGCCCAAATGATAATGGCGGATTTGCGCTGACTATTAGCCTCGCTGCAGAAGTGAATTTACCTCAGGAACAGGCTCTAGAATTGACTCGCGTTGCTCATCAGGTGTGCCCTTACTCTAACGCTGTTCGCGATAATATTGATGTTCAAGTAACTGTGAATGGCGAATCTATCTAACTCTATCCAAACACAAAAATGCCGATCGATAGATCGGCATTTTCACATCAACGGTGTCCCTTCGTTACGCAAACTCTTTACGCAGTTTTTTCGCCGCCGACACCATATTAGCTAGCGACGCTTCTGTTTCAGCCCAGTTTCGTGTTTTCAAGCCACAATCTGGATTCACCCATAACCTTTTCGCTGGGATCTTCTCAGCCGCTTTGTTGATCAATCCTTCAATCCACTCGTCACTCGGGATGTTAGGCGAGTGAATATCGTAGACACCTGGGCCAATCTCATTCGGGTAATTAAACTCTTCAAACGCTTTAAGGAGCTCCATGTTTGAGCGCGACGTTTCAATCGTAATCACATCTGCATCCAGTGCTGCGACTGAGTCGATGATCTCGTTAAACTCTGAGTAACACATGTGCGTATGTATCTGAGTTTCTGGTTTTGCACTGGCTGCGGAAATTTTGAAAGCATCCACCGCCCATTCTAAATACTCTGCATGGTCACGTTTTTTAAGTGGCATACCTTCACGAATCGCCGGCTCATCAATCTGGATGATATTGATGCCCGCACCCTGCAGATCAGACACTTCATCACGCAATGCAAGCGCTAGTTGATTGGTGATCTCCTTGCGACTGATGTCTTCACGAGGAAACGTCCAGCAAAGGATGGTTACAGGCCCAGTTAACATGCCTTTCATTTGTTTGGAGGTCAGCGATTGTGCATAGGTCGACCACTCAACGGTAATAGGCTTCTCGCGTTCAATGTCTGCAACGACAATCGCAGGCTTCACACAGCGAGACCCGTAACTCTGAACCCAGCCAAACTTTGTTGTTTGAAAACCGGCCAAGTTCTCAGCAAAGTACTCAACCATGTCATTTCGCTCAGCTTCGCCATGAACCAGTACGTCGAGATCCAATGCTTCTTGCCGTTTTACCGCATCTTCGATATGCCCTTTTAGGGCTTCTACATATTCATATTTCGGTAATTTACCAGTACGGTAAGCGCTTCGCTGAGCTCGTATCTCGTTAGTTTGAGGGAAAGAGCCTATGGTTGTCGTTGGAAACAACGGCAAACCTAACACAGTACTTTGATGCTCTGCACGTTCCTCATAGGATGCGCTTCGCTCTGCCAGCGATTTGGTGATTTGATTTAATCGCTCCTGCACCTGAGGCTTGTTGACGTGTGCTGCGGTTTTTCGTGCATCAATCGGAGCACTATAGGCAGCACATTCTTGAATGGCTTGTTGGTTACCGTCCAATGCTTTACCTAACAAAGCAACTTCATGCACCTTCTGTTTGGCAAAGGCGAACCAACTGCGAACTTCTTCCGACAACGCAGGTTCAAGATCTAAATCAACTGGGCTATGCAGTAATGAACATGAACTCGCGACCCATAACCTATCACCTAATTGCTGCTTAACAGGCTGCAAAAGCTCAAGCAGTGTACTGAGATCAGCGCGCCAAACGTTGCGTCCATTAACCACGCCTGCGGACAGTACCCACTCTTTGGGTAAACGAGATACTACGGTGCTCAGTTGCTGAGGTGCGGCCGCTAGGTCAATATGCAAACCATCAACATCGAGTTCAACAATCTTATCTAATGTGTCATCGACGGAATCAAAATACGTTGTCAGCAGCACTTTTATGTCGCTGCGAATCACCTGATAGGCGAGTTTGAATGAAGATAGCCAAGGTTTTTCGAGTTCTAGTGACAAGACGGGCTCATCTATCTGAACCCATTCGACCCCTTGCTTAGATAGCTTTGATAAGATGTTCTGATAAGCCGTGAGAAGACGCGGTAGCAAGGTTAGGCGGTCGAACCCTTCATCCACCTCTTTGCCAAGATAAAGATAGCTGATGGGGCCCAGTAGAACGGGTTTCACGTTGTGACCAGCTTTCGTTGCTTCATTCACCTCTTCAAACAGCTGCGGCCAACTGACATCGAAGCTATCATCTTCACTGAACTCCGGCACAATGTAGTGGTAATTGGTGTTGAACCATTTGGTCATGTCTGATGCCGCAGAGCCATTACAATCGCAACTCACCTTTGACTGCCCACGCCCCACTTTGAACAATGTATCCAGATCCGGGAAGCCGTCGCGATGGCGTTTAGGTACATGCCCCAACAATAAAGTCGTGGTAAGCACATGGTCATACCATGCGAAATCACCGGCAGTAACGAAACTCAGATCTGCATCAGATTGCGTCTGCCAGTTCTTGTTACGTAGCTCAGCGCCAACGGCCTTTAACTCAGCCTGTTCAATTTCACCACGCCAGTACTTCTCCAACGCAAACTTAAGTTCACGCTTTTCACCAATTCTTGGGTATCCCAAAATGTGAGTTGTTGTCATAGTCCTAATCCTTCTGGTTTGTAATCGTAGATGCATGTGCTGTTCAGACGGCATAAAAGGCGTCTGGATGGCTAAACTATCTCGCCAACCTCGTGACGGAACAAGTTCCAATTATTCAACCTGTTTATTAGATTATTTCATGTTACTTATGCTCTACATGTAAAAGCTCCATATTAAAAATCATTTGAACTTTTAGACGTCTAGATGTTTACACTCCTAAAAAATGCAGGTAAGTTAGTTATATTCATCATCAGTGATTACGGTTGAAGGGATTTCATGATTGAGCTTAAGCATCTGAAAACATTAGCAACGTTGCGAGATACGGGATCGTTAACCGCCACCGCAACGACGTTACATCTGACTCAGTCAGCTTTGTCTCATCAAATCAAAGATCTCGAAGCCAGAATTGGCGGCCAACTGTTTCTACGCAAAACACGCCCGGTAAGGTTCACGTCTGAAGGCGAGATTCTTCTGAGTTTGGCGGATCAAGTACTGCCACGATTAGCGCGAGCTGAGAATGAACTTGCCAGCCTGAAAGAAGACGTCAACGGACGCCTGCACATGGCGATTGAATGTCACTCTTGCTTCCAGTGGTTAATGCCAGCGTTGAGGGAGTACCAAGTTGCTTGGCCAAGCGTGACTCTGGATTTCTCATCCGGATTTGGTTTCGAGCCTCTGCCTGCGTTGATGAGTGGCGAGTTAGATTTAGTCATCACCTCGGATATCCAGCCAAGGTCAGAAGTCCATTATGAACCCTTGTTTGATTTTGAAATGCGCCTTGTCACCGCGACCAATCACCCATTGGCGGCTAAAACGTCTATCCAGCCAAGTGATTTGGAAAACGAAACCATGTTGTCTTATCCGGTACAAAAAAGCCGACTTGATGTGGTGAAGCATTTTCTTCACCCAGCAGGCATTGAACCGGCAAAATGGAAACAGGCTGACAACACTCTGATGTTAGTCCAAATGGTGTCAGCAGGCTTGGGGGTTGCCGCATTACCAAACTGGGCCATCAGCGAGTTCTCTCGTCAGGGGTTGATAACCAGTATTTCGCTTGGTGATGGTTTATGGCGCCGCCTTTTCGCCGCCACTCGCAACTCAGACAAAGATAAACGTTACCTTCAGGCGTTTTTTAATACTGCAAGACAGCAATCGAAGAGTCATTTGGAAGGGATAAAAACGGTATAAAAAAGGAGGCAATCAGCCTCCTTTTTACGTGTTATCTGTCATAAGATTTGAACTGATTGGTGAGAGGATCATACTGATAGCCGAGGACATCGAGCTTACCAATCACAGTTTCGACATCCATTTCATACATGGTCACAAGCTCTTCAAAGCTGTTACATTCGAGTCTCAGCTTTTCATTAACGATACCAAGCAAGATGATGCTATCTAACCTTCCAACGTTACTCAGATCCATAGCCACACTCCTGTGCTGATCGCCTACCTCAAGCGTAGCTTCAAATCCTCAAATTTAAAGTGAGCCGCTTCTAAAGAACGAACAAGCCTTGATTAAACGTCGTGGCCGAAACCAACGTCAGCAGGGCTACTGCCAACTGAATTTTGTTGACGGTTTTCGACACAATGATGTGCCAGCACCAGATGAGGACGGACGTAATAAGAAGAGCAAAACCTATCAACAAAGGCTGAGTCGCCTGAGTGAGGGCAACTTCTTCTAGACCAAAAGCTTTTAAGAGAATCGCTAGGCTCATCAGCATTGCCGAGATAACACCTGTTACTGGCAAAATACGATGAAAAGCCTGAAGCCTAGTGCGGGCTACAGTGAGAAGTAAATGAGCAAACAGAGCGCCTAGAAGAATGATCTGAACGAATACGTTTAGGCCAGCCGCTAAATCAGGTTGCTCACCAATACCAATCGCGACATACGCCAGCGCCAGACCATTGGCAAGATACATCACCCACAATGGGCCTTGTACCCGAGTTTTTTTGGTCTGAACCTGCGAGTAAAAGTAAGCAATCGCAAACACCACCATCATGGCTTCGATTTTCAACGACGCGACGGCCAGCCACATAATGGCGAGCACAGGGAGTACTTTATGAATACGGCCTCGCTGGCCGGGGCAAATATCCCCTTTGACTAAAATAAGCGTCAAAATCAACTGAGCGCCTAAAAGCATAGGAGGAAACACTGCTAACAATTGCTGAACCATGATGTGAGATATCACTATTGTTTTTAATGGAAGCGGATAATAACAGACTTGCTAAGACGAGTGCCACCAGCGTTTAACTCAAACCCCAGCGATCAATTGGCAGCTGTTGTGACGCAAAGCTTGGCAATAGTAAGCTCCAATTCCCAGTCGTGCTTTCAATCTTTTATTGATGAGAGGAGCTTGCGCACTTTTCAGTAACTGTATTAAAACCAACCGCATGTGTAACCTATCTACCTTAGCTTAAACGCTCATCATCCCTGCTATAACAATGGGGACATAACGGACGCCACTTCGTTAAATCTCGAACAGAACTTGGATCAACCGAATATTGAGTTAAATGAAGGGGTTTTAGACATGAAAAATCTAAGGACATGTTGAGGTAGATAGAAGGCTCGCAAGCCGCTATAATTCGCGCTCCCTGGAACAGAGAACAAAATATGTACAGCAATATCACCCCTATTCATGAGCACAAAAAATACTGGGCAGAATGCTTCGGTAATGCCCCTTTCCTACCGACAAGTCGCAAGGAAATGGATGCCCTAGGATGGGACAGCTGTGACATTATTATCGTGACAGGCGATGCTTACGTCGATCACCCGAGCTTTGGTATGGCAATCATCGGTCGCTTACTTGAAGCGCAGGGGTTCCGTGTCGGTATCATTGCGCAGCCTGAATGGCACAATAAAGACGCTTTCACTCAATTGGGTCGACCAAACCTGTTCTTCGGTATCACCGCGGGCAACATGGACTCAATGATCAACCGGTATACGGCCGACCGTAAGTTGCGCCATGATGACGCCTACACGCCAAATAACGAAGGCGGTAAGCGCCCTGACCGCGCAACGTTAGTGTACTCACAGCGCTGTCGCGAAGCTTATAAAGGTGTACCGCTTGTTCTTGGGGGAATCGAAGCCAGCTTACGTCGTTTAGCCCACTACGATTACTGGTCAGATAAAGTTCGTCGCTCCATTTTGTTTGACGCAAAAGCAGATATCCTACTGTTTGGTAACGCAGAGCGCGCACTGGTTGAAGTCGCTCACCGACTGGCAGATGGCGAAGAGATTGGCACGATGACCAACATTCGCGGTACGGTTGTCAGCCTGCCAGCGGAGCCAGAAGGCTACAAGATCATTGACTCTTCACGTATTGAAAAACCACGTAAAGAAGCCTTCATCCCGCCGAACCCATATGCGGTAGAAGAGCAGTGTGACACTAAAGCGAAAGCTGAAGAGCCTGAAGCGAAACCTATCGCTATTCGCCCTTCTCGTCACGATGCGGCAACAACCGCCGTTCGTATTCCCCATTTTGAAAAGTTGAATAACGACCGAATTCTCTATGCCCACGCCAGCCGTATTATGCACCTTGAGACAAACCCGTATTCTGGCCGTGCATTAATTCAACGTCATGGCGATCGTGAACTTTGGGTTAACCAAGCACCTATTCCGCTTTCGACGGAAGAGATGGATTACGTTTTCGGCCTGCCTTACGCACGTGTTCCACACCCGCAATATGGTAAAGCGAAGATTCCTGCCTACGACATGATCAAAACGTCCGTGAACATCATGCGTGGCTGTTTCGGTGGCTGCTCTTTCTGTTCAATTACCGAACACGAAGGTCGTATCATCCAAAACCGTTCTCAAGAGTCGATCATTAACGAGCTTGAAGAGATCCGAGACAAAGTCCCAGGTTTCACTGGTACCATTTCCGATCTTGGTGGCCCAACTGCAAACATGTATCGACTTGGCTGTAGCGACCCGAAAGCAGAAGCAAACTGTCGTCGTCCATCTTGTGTCTTCCCGGGAATCTGTAACAAGCTGAACACCGACCACAAGCACACCATCGATTTGTATCGCGCAGCGCGTAAAGTGGAAGGTGTGAAAAAAGTGATGATTGCGTCTGGCGTTCGTTACGATTTGGCCATCGAGTCACCAGAATACGTTAAAGAGCTAGTTACTCACCATGTTGGCGGATATCTAAAAATCGCACCTGAGCACACAGAAAAAGGTCCACTGAACCTAATGATGAAGCCAGGCATGGGCACCTACGATCGTTTCAAAGAAATGTTTGAGAAGTACAGTGCAGAAGCCGGGAAGAAACAGTATCTGATCCCTTACTTTATCTCCGCGCACCCGGGCACCGAAGATGAAGACATGCTGAACTTGGCACTGTGGCTTAAGAAGAACGACTTCGAGTGTGATCAGGTACAAAACTTCTATCCATCACCGATGTGTAACGCCACATCGATGTACTACTCGGAAACTAACCCGCTTAAGCGCGTTAAGTACAAACAACGTGAAGAAGTGCCAGTAGCAAAAGGTGAGCGCCAGCGCCGCTTACACAAAGCTCTACTGCGTTACCATGATCCAGCTAACTGGCCTCTGATTCGCGAAGCGCTCATCAGCATGGGCAAAAAGCACTTAATCGGTGACAAGCAGAGCTGTCTGGTACCAGCAGAAGACAATGAAGCGCTGACTCCTGCTCAGCGTAGAAAATCAGGTCGTCATGGTTCAAACCGTTTCGCGACTAAACATACCAAAAGTCAGCCGGGGTTTGAAAAAATGAACGGCTCCGGTCAGAAAAAGCCAAATAATAGCCGTAATTCTGGCAACGGTGGTAAACCAACAGGTAGTCAAAATGGTAAACCGGGCGGTCAAGGTAACGGTAAGCCACCAGCGGGCGGTAAACCTTCGGCAAGTCGTAAGCCTAAACGTCGATAGTCGACTCACTTTGGCACATTTTGAAATCGCAGCTTAGGCTGCGATTTTTTATTGCCGCCACCCCCTACTACTCGCTCATTATGGATAAATTTATTAATTATTTTGCACCTTGGTTCATAAGCTCCATACTTAGTTCATTGGAATCCAACCTCCGATGGAGAGATAGAGATGAACGTTCGTCTGTCCCATGCCCTCTACATGGGCTTTTCAATCATAATTATCACCACCCTGATTTTAGCTTTCATCGTCTGGTCTCTTGTTAACAAATCTGCCACCATTTCACAGGAAATAGAGTCTGACGACGTACCCGGAGTGTTGGCCTATTTCAACGTATTGGATGCAATAGGAGGTCTACAAACTAACGCTCTGGAATATCTCAATGGCGATGCAGGACAACGTAATGCTTTTGAAGTGAATGCCAATGAGTTCCAGCAACACTACTCGCGATTACGAGCGCTAGAGTCAGCTAAAACCTCTGATGTAGAAAAAATGGATCGCATCATTACTCTCGCGAACCAATACA
The DNA here is from genome assembly GCF_013113835.1 of Vibrio sp. RE88. GTDB lineage: Bacteria > Pseudomonadota > Gammaproteobacteria > Enterobacterales > Vibrionaceae > Vibrio. The sequence goes on from NZ_VTYQ01000003.1 coordinate 329,140, forward strand.
TCGATCGCGTTAATCAAGACATCTTCACCAAATTCAATCCTGCCGATGAGCAGAAGGCCATCGATAAAATCAATCAGCTGACCAAAAATGTTGGAGCACCGTTAGAAGACTTACTCGATCAACTGGCAGAAAAACGCTTCACCGAGGCCTACAAAAGCACCGAGCTCAATAAGACATTGAATCAGGATTTACCGAGTATTCGTTATTATCTTGAGCTGGTCGACGAAGCCGGCGATATGATTGCCACGCTTAATGCCTACATTATGGGAGACCCAGCGGCACGAGACACCTTTAATAATGATGCAGGCGCCTTTGCAGGCTATCTTGATAAGCTTCGTCCGCTAGAGCCTGACCCACAAGCTTCAAGCCAAATCGATGAGGTTGAACAGTATTATTACGATATTATTCGTATTGCTCAGGAAGTATTTGAAGGTTATGACCCTTCAGGTAAGAGGTCAGCAAACATGCTGGTCGGCGAACTAAAGCAATCCATCATTCTTCCGCTTGAAGAAATCCTCAATAACTCCGCCACTGAAGAAACCAACGACTCTATCCAAGCCTTAGCAGAACTCAACAACAACATGTCGACCATTATCTTTTGGCTGACCGTCAATGTTGTCGTGGTGTTGATTGTCGGTATTGCCGTCGCTTGGGGCCTATCCAATATCATCCGTCAGAGACTGGATGTAATTGCAGCTAAAGCTAAGTCCATTGCCGACGGTGATTTGTCAGAACCTCCGATCAACGAAACCAACAAAGACGAACTGGGTGAACTCGCTCGCGCAACGGATGCAATGCAACAATCTCTCAGAAGTGTGTTATCCAATATCACGAGTGTTGCTTCTGAAGTTGCCAGTAACACGCAGATGGTTGAAGACACAACCAAACTGGTTGCTTCTGGTATTGAAGAGCAAGCAGACAAAGCCACGCTTATCGCCAGTGCCGTCGAAGAGATGACAGTCACCGTCAATCAGGTTGCCGATCAAAGCACTGACGCTGCAGCAAGTTCACGTCAAGCTGGCGAGGAAGCAACCAATGGCGGTAAATTGATGCAAGAAACTGTCAATGGCATGAATCGAATCTCCGAAGTCGTCAATGAAACCGCAGAAACGGTCGACAGTTTAGGTAAACGCGGAGAAGAGATCGGTAACGTTATCAAAGTCATTAATGACATCGCCGAACAAACCAACTTGCTCGCACTCAACGCAGCCATTGAAGCCGCACGAGCCGGTGAACTTGGTCGAGGATTTGCCGTCGTAGCTGATGAAGTGCGCAGTCTGGCTGAGAGAACCTCAAAAGCGACCGAAGAAGTAGGCGGTTTGATCAGCTCGATTCAGAACGAAACACGTCAGGCCGTAGAGCGGATGAGCGAAGGGACTCACTTAGTTGCGGAAGGCGTAACCCTGTCTAATTCCGCTGGGGACGCCCTGACACAGATCGTGTCCCGTGCTCAGGATGTCAACCAGATGATAGATATGATCGCAACAGCCGGAAACGAGCAAGCCACAGCCGCACAAGAGATGTCGCGTGACATCAATACCATCAGCCAAATTGCCGACAATTCGGTACGCACTACCCAAGATGGTGCTCAAGCGGTCAGTCAGCTTTACCGAAAAGTGGAAGAATTGGAACAGGTTGTTGCTCGTTTCAGGCTTTAATCAAATAAAAAAGGCTTAGCCTCCATGGCTAAGCCTTTCTTCTTCTGTCTCAGGATTACGCGTTTGCCGCTTCGAATTCCTTCATGAATTCAACCAACGCTTTTACACCTTCTACAGGCATCGCATTGTAAATAGAAGCACGCATACCACCGACAGCGCGGTGACCTTTCAATGAAACAAGGCCTTTCGCTGCTGCCTGTTCTAGGAATAGGCCGTCCAATTCAGGCTTAGCAAGTTGGAAAGGTACGTTCATTCGTGAACGGTTCTGGGCGTAAACCTCGTTTTTATAGAAATCAGAGCTATCAATACATTCATAAAGAATCGCTGCTTTCTCACGGTTCATCTGCTCCATAGCGGCGACACCGCCCTGCTCTTTCAACCACTTGAACACCAAGCCAGACAAGTACCAAGCGAAAGTTGGTGGCGTGTTAAACATCGAGTCTTTTTCTGCCAGAATCTTGTAGCTGATGAAACTCGGTAACAGCTCGTGAGCAAGATTTAGCAAGTCATCACGGACGATGGCAATACAGATTCCCGCAGGGCCAATGTTCTTTTGAGCGCCAGCGTAAATAACGCCGTATTGAGAGACGTCGATCTCTCTTGAAAGTATGTTGGATGACATATCCGCAACGATGGGTTTATCCGTCTTAGGCAGTTCTGAAATCTCAATACCATCGATAGTCTCATTTGGACAAAAATGCACATAAGCGGATTGAGGGTCAATCTTCCATTCTGACGTATCAGTGACAGCCAATTTGCCTTCTTTTGTGGTCTTGGCATTAAATACATCCACTTCGCAGTATTTTGCCGCTTCTTTGATTGCACTTTCTGCCCAGTACCCAGCATCAACGTAGGTCGCTTTCTTAGCGCTACCTAGCAGGTTTAGTGGGACGGCAGCAAACTGAGCACGAGCACCACCCTGACAGAACAGAACTTTGTAGTTGTCAGGGATGTTCAGTAGGTCACGAAGATCTTGTTCTGCATCCTCAGCCACCTTAATAAACTCTTTGCTTCGGTGGCTAATTTCCATCACAGAGGTACCCAATCCGTTCCATTCAACGAATTCGGATTGCGCTTTTTCCATTACAGCTCTAGGCAGCCCCGCTGGTCCGGCACTAAAGTTATAAACATTGTCCATTTCGAGATTCCTTGCTCATGCTTTCAATAAGTAATGACAGGATTAATAGCACGTTTTCTCACGTATAAAAAGCAAGAAAAGAGGTCTTTAGACCTCTTTTTCATGTAAGCGATAAAAATCCTAACTTATGGCTGCATCATCGCCGGTAGTAGTATCGCCATTAAAGGGATTTGCTGTCCGTTTTCGAATACAAGATTGCCATCCTTTAGCTCAGCCTGGATCTGGTAGCCCTTGTCATTCTGACTAATAAACTCCATCACCATCGCTTCATCGACACCTTGTTTAATGAAAGGATACTGTTCAACCAAGCCGTTGGAGAAGAACGTATCTAAATTCCCCGTTAAAGAAGGGAGAATGTTGGCAGGGTTTTGAGTAACATTAGTGGTGCCTTCTGGCACGGTAATTTTCCAAGTACTTTCGAACTCTCCATTGTCACCTAAGGTCAGAGCCATTTTGTTCATAGACAAGTAGAAACCTTTTGAAAATAGGGTTTCCACGTAAGGAATCGCATCTTGGATATCGTCTGCCGTCAGCACCGGGTTATTCTGATACATGCTCACCAAATGCTCAAATGAGCTGCTGTCTAAATCGCCAAATTCCAAATCCAGCACCAAGTTGTCCACTTCGTCTTCAGACATAAGTAACTTATCAACGCTCACAACATGTTTGCTATTCACACGTTGAGAGGCATCATCAAGTGAAGAAGCAAACTGATATTGACCGCTTTTCAGTGAGAACAAAGGGGTTTGAGTGGAATCGAGAACCGACATATCCGCAATGTTGATTTTCTGATCGCCAAGCCAAAAACTGTTTTGCTTTCTGCCGAGACCTGAGCCCGTAATGTTCGACAGCAGCATTTTTTCGCCTGTATTGAAATCGACCTCAACAGAAGGAATATTTAGGTCGTAGCTAACTTCACCCAATACCGTAACGTGACCTTTTAGAGACGAAGGCGTCACTGATACCATAGCGCCGCCGTCACCTTCCATCGTTTGATGCCAGTTACCCAACTCCAAAGCATAATCCGTATTGCCATTGAGCTGAGTCACCGTTGTCATGGTTAAAGGAAACTGCTCGGCATTTTCCAATGTGGATTCTGCCTTCAAACTAAACAAACCATGGGTGACATGGCTATTCACTACGAATTCCGTTGGCAGTCCATCGATTTCCAGTTGGCTGACAAGCTCTGGATCCGCAACCGTATAACGAGTTTGTACTTCAGAAGAGAGGTAGCCGCGGTCGTAGGAGACAACTTCAGCTTTCACCGAGTCGTTGCTTAGATGTGCAATGCCATCATGGATAACATTTTGTCCAATTTGTCCTACTGCCAAAGGCCAGCATAAAGCCAGAGCAATTGCGCCACCAATAGCGCCGTATTTTTTCAACTGATGCATGTCATTATCTTCACTTAGGTATTTCTTGCAGTTTACACCAAAAAACATTGAGTTAAATCAGAGTATTGGCTTTCTTCACAAATCGAAGACGAATCTAAAACCTGTGTCTCAGTCACTCTGAGTAATCCTTGTTAGAGTAATTTCAGATCAGGGAGTTCATTAGAGACAGGCGACAATCGTGAATCAGTATGCCTTACTGTGCTTAGACAACAATCCTATTAGTGTAGAGCAACTCCGACGAGAGCTGGGTCAATTCGCTGCAAGGTTCGACATTCATACGGCGGATACATTAGAGGATGCACACGCATCGCTGGCTTACTGTCAGGAAAACCAGCAACCTGTTGCTCTGGTACTGGCCAGCCATCATGAAAACTTTAATGGCGCTGAATTTCTAATCCAATTAGACAGAAACCACCATACGCAAAGTGCACGCAAAATTTTGCTCAGCTGCGGACAGGACATTCAAGCGATATTGTCTGCCGTCAATGAAGGTCGGCTGGATCATTGCCTGACTAAGCCGTTGCAGGACAACTTGGTGTACAAAACGGTCAAAAAAGAACTCACGACTTTTATTCTAAAACACGACCCAGAAAACCTTCTCGCATATAGTCAGATACTCGATCAGCAGCGTCTTCTCAGAGCGCACATCGAACTCAAAATGCGCAGCTACCGCGAAGGCTTTATCACTGATCATCACACGCTCTCCGATCAAGAACTCGCCGAACAAGTCATCTCTGCTTTACACGATTTCTTCTCAGATCAGGACGACACCCGCGCTTGCCGAACTTATTCGTCCGAACATCTACTCACGATTGAAGGTGAAGAAAATCAATTTCTCTGGTTCATTACTAAAGGGGAAGTTGCGCTATACAAGAAAGACGACCTCGGCATACAGCGCGAAGTCGTCAGACACACTAAAGGTAATATTGTCGGGGGAATGTCGTTTGTTACAGGTGAACCCTCCTTCTCGACGGCGCTGACTCTAAAACAAACTGAGGTGATTAAACTCGACCGAGACATTTTCGCTAAAGTCATGCATTCCAACACTGCCCTGCTTCCTCTGTTTACTAACCTACTTTTGCGCCACTTTAATCGTCGTCTACAGCGCAGTATCAACACTAAACTTGAACTGCAAAAGACGCTTGAATCCCTAGAGTCTGCCCATCAACAACTCATTGAGCGTGAAAAGATGGCAATGCTAGGTCAACTGGTCGCGGGCGTTGCTCATGAGCTAAACAATCCGGTTGCGGCCATTCTTCGCAGTACAGAAACGCTAACGGCTAACATTCATAAATTAGTCGGTGATACTGAGCAATCCAAACTCAAAGCTCTAGGCGCGGATCTTCTAGCTAAATCGCTCGATTCCAAACCGAGGTCAACTTCTGACGAACGGCAATTAGCCAAAAATATAGAACCTCAGGTGGGTGAACGCCGCGTCGCTAAAAAGCTGGTCAAACTCGGGTTAGAAGACAATCACGAGTGGTTGAAGCGCGCTCAAAATAACAAAACCGATGTAGCGCACGAACTCGACGTTCTCGAGAGTTACCACATTACAGGAACAACACTACGGTCCATCAATGTTTGTGCTCAACGTATCGCCGATATGGTGAAAAGCCTTAAAGGCTACGCGCGACCAGACGATGAGACGTTTCGACTATCGGATCTTCATGAAGGGATTGAAGATACACTGGTCATCTTTGAAAATAAGCTCAAGATGCACAGCGTAGAAAAAGAGTACGGTGACTTGCCACCGATACGCTGTATGCCAATGGCTCTACAGCAAGTCTGGACTAACCTCATTTCCAACGCTATCGACGCTCTTCCTGAAAGAGGGACACTTTTGATTCAATCTGAAATTCGCAGCCATAACGACCAACAATGGGCTGTCATTTCAATTGCAGACAATGGTTGTGGTATCTCCAAAAAGCTACAGCGTCAAATTTTTGCCCTCAACTTTACCACCAAAAAGGAAGGCAATTTTGGATTAGGCATAGGCCTATCAGTTTGCCAGCAAATTGTTCATCAGCACGGGGGGCGGATTGAAGTAGAGTCTCAACCTAATCAATTCACCAAAATGTCAGTGTGGCTCCCACTGCAGACACACGACACAATGTAAGGATTCAATATGACTAAATACCTAATCTTATGTGTCGATGACGAACGCGAAGTGCTAGACAGCGTGATTCAGGATCTCGACTGCTTTGAAGAACACTTTGACCTTGAAGCAGCGGAATCTGTCGCGGAAGCGAAATCCATAATTGAAGAGATTGAGCAAGACGGAGGAAAGTTGGCGCTGATCCTATGCGACCACATTATGCCTGAGCAAACTGGCATCAGCTTTCTCATCGAACTGAATGACAATGCATCCACTCAAACGGCTCGCAAAGTATTGTTAACTGGCCAAGCCGGATTGGAAGACACAGTAGAAGCTGTGAATCACTCCAGCCTACATTTTTACATTGCAAAACCCTGGCGAGGGGACAGCTTACGCGATGTCATCAAAAAGCAACTGACCCAGTACATGATAGAAAACAATACAGATTTGATGCCCTGGGCAGCCATTCTCGATACGGAACAAATCTTAGATGCTGTCGCAAAAAATCGAATCAATTTTGGAGAATAGATCACCAAATTGTGCGCATTTTGGCATATTGATTGCTTCAACATGTAAATAACGACAAAACAATGACATTTTTGTAGTGTAGGACTACGACAATGCATTATGATGTCTCGATATGGCAGCGCTCCGTCGCACCAAACCAAGGAAATTAACAAGAATAGGTTTTTCTTTCGTATGCGTAAAACAATCTTAGCTGCAGCCCTTGTGCTAGCATCTGGTCAAGCTTTTGCAGAGACCGACCCAAACAGCCCAACCGTAATGAGTAACTTCAGCTACGATTACCTGGAAGCTCGCATTGGCGCAAGTCCTGTAACGTTCGGCGCGGCTGCAAGTAAATCTATCCACCCAAACGCTCATGTGATTGGTCGTGTTGATTCAGAGTTTGAAGGTGATTATGACGCGGCAGCCGGTTTTGGCTTCCATGCGCCAATCAACAACTGGGCTGATTTTACTGGTGAAATGCTATTCCGCCTTGTTGATTTTGGTGGCAAAGAAGGTAAAGGCACTGACACAGGTATGGAATTGAACCTAGGGGTTCGCCAATGGCTAGGCCCACAATTAGAAGTGGGCGGCAAAGCGGGCTATGTCTCCATCGAAGATAACGATGACTGGATTGGTTCAGCGTATGTACGCTTCCACTCAACAGAGCTTTTCTCAATTGGTGCTGAAGCGCGCATTAATGATTTCTACGGTGACCAGCTAATGTTCACCACGCGATTCAAGTTCTGATAATACGTTTCAGGACGAAACAACCAAATACTAAAAAGCCGAGGTCATTGACCTCGGCTTTTTTATGTCTGTAACTCAGCGATTGTATTACGCACAACTCGCTAGAAGCTGACGTTTACGCGGCTCTTGGATAAGCTTCCAATGTACCCCATCAATGGCACCAGCAAATTTCCAAAGTAACTTAACATCGACATCATTGCCGTATGTCGCTTTCACTTTGGAGAACACTTCAGGTGCGCCAAGCTCTAAGAAGGTGTCAACATCAACAACACCCGCTTTCTTCACCATGCGTTCAAGTGTGAGCTGCATGTTCGGCAAATCTCTTAAACGACGGCTCGCTGACGACTTCTTATAGTGACGCTGAGACACCGAAAACTTGATCGAATTCTCGACAATCTCATCTAAAAGCTCATTTTTATTATTAAATAGATGAGTAATATCGTAGTAATTCACCGTCGCAGTCGTTTGTTTTTTAACATGACGGTACTTGATACAGCCTAAATCCGTCAATTTGTCATCTAAATAGTCACCACCTCGAATAAACACCTTGTCAGCACTCATTAGGGCAAACATTGCGTCCTGTTTGAATAAACCCGTTCCACCAAACATTGAACGTTTTTGGAAACTACCAAACTTGTTAACGTAATTAATAAATTGTTGCTCTGTCATATCCATTGATCCTTCTAATCTAGAAAACCCCGATTATTTATGATCACCAGATAGCAGCAGCTTTAAGCGAAAAATGTAAATCAGCCAGCGAAGCTATGGTTTATGTTTTTATTAGCATACCGACTGCAAGTACTATAAATGATAGTTAACGTTACAAAATAAGTCTGTGCACAGCTCACACCAATAAAACTAAATTCATATAAAATCGGGACTGACATCACACAAGTGTGGTTTCCATACTTCACTGCCAAAAATACATCGGACAAAAACTCTCAATTAACTTATCAATAATTTGCATAATAATGGTCTGGGAAGTTAAACTGTAACTAGTAGAATCTTTAGCTGATCAAGCATGAACCACCTATCTTTTTATTGGCTTCCTGAAAACAACGAACTTCTGGTTAAAGGCATCGAGTCAGAATTTTCAACATTAGTTGAACACGCCATCAACTCGGGCAAGATTACCCTGCCACCGATATCAGATGTTGTTTTAAAAATACAAAAATTATGCACCCAAGACGCAACCACAGTATTGGACGTTGCGGACAGCTTGCTAGAAGACCCAGGCCTTGCGGCCATTGTTATCCGAGTCGCTAATTCGGTCATCTTTAACCGCCGCAATATTACGTGCACCGACTTGGTCACAGCGGTATCGCGTCTCGGCATTTTGCGAGTACGCGATATTGTGACTGCACAAGCCATCGAACAGCTTAAGCACTCCGTGAATTTAAGCCGTAGCTGCAATGAAGTTCTGATTAACAGTGCTCACAATTCTAGAGAACTGGCAGCCACCATGGTGATGGTAGTGAAGGGCTTCAAAGAGTCAAACGACCCAAGATATAGCAATCTGGAAACAGATAAGGCTTTATTGACAGGTCTACTGGCTGATATTGGCTTATTTTGCATCGTGAACGAATACCATATGTACTTGGAGCAAGGTAATTACCTCGCAGAAGACATTGCGTTTCAGATATTTAATAACCAGTGTTCCAATGCAAGTCGACTTGTACTAGAACATTGGGGCTTTGATAGTGATTTCCTCGAAGTCGCCACCAATCAAACCACGCAAAGGCAAAGTGTGGATGTCAGTTACTTGGATATCGCCCGTATCGCCAATCATATCCTGATGTTTCGTCGTCAAGATGACAAGATCGATGAACACACCGTTGAATTTGACCTGACTGGTGCAGATATACTGTACAAACTCAGCAATTTAAGTGATATTGAGTTCAATACACAAATCAATGAGTTAATTAGCGCTAGCGGACTCTAGCGCTAAACGTACCAGTATACAGGAAGCCACATGTTTTCAGGGATGATATTCATCTTTGCCCCGCTCGTTGTGGGGTATCTGATATCGATTTCCAAACCATCAATTCTCGATAAAATTAACGCCACGACCTCCAACCTTATCTATGTCATTTTGGCATTAATGGGGCTGAGCCTCGCCGCGCTCGATAATCTGGGTCAAAATCTACAACTGATCCTTCAATACGTCGCAGTCTTCTTCGTTTGCCTGAGTTTGAGTAACTTAGCGGCACTCCCATTTATCGACAAACTTCTCCCTATTGAAACGGACGCAAAGCAAACCAAGCTGCCTTTATCCAGTATGGCGATGGAATCGGCCAAGCTGATCATTGTTGTCGGTGGTGGACTAGTCGTAGGCATGATGCTTCCTATCGATTTGAGTTGGGTCGATACCGCCAGTGAGTGGATTTTGTTTGCCCTACTCTTTTTCATTGGTATTCAATTACGCAACAGTGGCTTGACTCTTCGCCAGATACTGTTGAACAAGCATGGCATGATCATCGCCTTAGTGATCATTGCCACGTCGATGATAGGCGGCGCGATTGCAGCCATGATTTTAGACATCGATCTTTACCGTGGCTTGGCAATGGCATCTGGATTTGGCTGGTATTCTTTAGCAGGCATCCTGATGGGTGATGCTTTTGGCCCTGTCTACGGTGGAGCCTCATTTATGATTGAACTCCTCCGTGAACTGGTTGCCTTAGTATTGATCCCCCTCGCTATACGCACTAAGCCCTGTACAGCAATTGGCTATGCTGGTGCAACGGCGATGGACTTTACGTTACCCGTTATACAAACCACTGGTGGGGTACGTTGTGTCCCAATTGCGATAGTGAGTGGATTTATATTAAGCCTATTAGTGCCTGTTTTGATGCTTTTCTTTGTCTCTCTTGCAGGCTAGATCGCATGATTTTATGTTCAGATTCACTATATTAGGGCTCAACCACACGTTATAATTTAGCGCTTGCTAATTTAGTGGGTTTATAATAACTATTCTTCAAAAGGAATCATTATGACACGTCTACTTATTGCTTTGCTGCTGGGCGCGACCTCTACTATGGTTGCCGCAGCTGACAATGCATGTTTGTCCAAGAAATACGACGCCTATGTTGATGCTTCTCTACACTGGTACGAAGATCTCGCAAAGCTAACTTCTGAACAATACCCTGACTTAAAAGAAGTCAGTGAGTGGTTTCTGGAAGGTCGAAAAAACCATTTTGAGTTGAACCGCGCAGCTGTTCACTACTACCTTGAAAACGACCCATCTAAGATTGCTACCAGTCAGCCCGTTGAAGCTTGGCTTCAGCTAGAGCAGAAGGACATTAAAACCTTGTCCTCGCGTAGCGATGAACTCGGTCGACTGGCACAGGTCACCTTCAGTGATCGTCAATCAAAGCCGCATGAGAAGAACTACGATCTTCGCTCGGCTTTCGCCGATTTGTTGAGCCATCCAACAAAGATTGATGACGCACTAAAGCGCTACAATGAAGCAATTAAAGACCTAGAAACCATTTCATGTGATACATAATGGATATTGCCGCTGGACCTTTTCTTCAGCGGCAATGTTCAAATCACAGTATCTAAGATCAAACAATTAAGACGGGACTTTGCGCCCGTTTTCGTTTAGATTGTCCCGCTGCAACAAAAAAGATAAGAGCAATGTAGCTGTATGGTATCGGAACATAAAACGGCTGACGCGAGTTTCGAGAGTTTACTCCGAATCTTTACCGTCCCTGAAGGGCCAGACTCAACACTGACAAAAATCGAAGAAAAGTTATCGCAAAACCTTAACCAGTTTTTGCGCGAACATATCGTCGCGGAAGAGAAACCACTTAGAGAAATTGAAAAAGACTTCTCCAATGCGTCGCTTCCAGAGCAACCCGAGTTCGTTTCCGAGCATACTCAACATTTGCTTGATACCCTAGTATCACATTCCGTCCATACTTCTGCACCGAGCTTTATCGGCCACATGACTTCGGCACTGCCCTACTTTTTAATGCCACTGTCTAAGATCATGATCGCGCTTAATCAAAACTTGGTCAAAATCGAAACATCCAAAGCTTTTACACCTTTAGAGCGCCAAGTACTGGGCATGCTTCATCGCCTAATATACAACCAAGACGATGAGTTTTACGCCAAATGGATGCACAGTGCTAATCACTCTCTGGGCGCTTTTTGTTCTGGAGGAACTATCGCCAACATTACGGCACTTTGGGTCGCGAGAAACAACGCGTTAAAAGCGCAAGGTGATTTCAAAGGTGTAGAAAAAGAAGGACTATTCAAAGCCATAAAGCATTATGGCTATGAAGGTCTTGCGGTATTGGTCTCTGAACGCGGCCACTATTCACTGAAAAAAGCAGCGGATGTTCTTGGCATAGGTCAAGAAGGTCTGGTTGCCATTAAAACAGATGCCAATAACCGTATCTGTCCTCAAGCTCTGCAGGAAAAAATATCTCAACTTAAACAGCAAAACATCAAGCCTTTTGCAGTGATTGGTGTTGCCGGTACAACAGAGACTGGCTCGATTGACCCAATCGCCGATATCGCGGCTATTTGTCAGCGTGAAAGTTGTCATTTCCATATTGATGCCGCATGGGGCGGTGCGACACTGATGTCTAACAACTACCGTCACCTCCTAGACGGCGTAGAGCTTGCAGACTCGATAACCATTGATGCTCACAAACAGCTCTACATCCCGATGGGTGCGGGCATGGTGTTGTTTAAAGATCCTGAAGCGATGAAATCTATCGAGCACCACGCACAATATATCTTGCGTAAAGGTTCGAAAGACCTAGGCAGCCACACGCTAGAAGGCTCCCGTTCTGGTATGGCCATGCTGGTTTACGCCGCCATGCATATCATCAGTCGCCCTGGTTACGAGCTACTGATCGATCAGAGTATTGAAAAAGCGAAATACTTCGCCGAGTTGATCAAACAGCAGAGCGATTTCGAACTCGTCTCAGAGCCAGAGTTATGCTTACTGACCTATCGATACATTCCAGCTGAGATCCGCAGCGCGCTTGAGAAAGCTGACCCTCAACAGAAATCGGAATTGAATGAGCTGCTCAATGAGCTGACAAAGTTTATTCAGAAGCGACAACGCGAAACAGGTAAATCTTTTGTATCTCGAACTCGCCTCAACCCCGAGCAGTGGGACAGAATGAATACTATTGTATTCCGAGTTGTTCTGGCCAATCCTCTGACTGGACGAGACATCCTGAGCATGGTTCTCGAAGAGCAACGAGAGATTGCAAAACAAGCACCAAAATTGATGGCGAGAATCCAATCTGCCACTCAAAAAATCAAAGAAAACTGAAAATTTCTTTCGAAAAAGCTGTAACTTGCCGAACATCGACAGCCTAAAACCACGAAAATCTTTGCATATAACACGCATTTATGTAGTTTTGGCAAAATTTAGTTTGAGGCTTGTCATATTCTCACTAATTGAACCGTATAAAAATTACTGTAAACCTTTTGCTTAGGTTTATACTGGACCCATGGCGCTGGATAGTTATTGCCTTTAGGTGACGACTTGTGACCTCTTTTACCAACAGGTATATCCAGTGAGTTGTTCTCTATACCCTCGTGAACACTATGAATACATTAGAAAAAATTCAGAAAAACCTAGAGAATTTCAGCAAGTCTGAACGTAAGGTTGCCGAAGTCATTATGGCATCTCCTCAGACTGCGATTCACTCTAGTATTGCTACACTGGCCAAAATGGCTGATGTGAGTGAGCCAACTGTTAACCGTTTTTGCCGCCGTTTGGATACCAAAGGTTTCCCCGACTTTAAACTTCACCTGGCACAAAGCCTTGCAAATGGTACACCTTATGTGAACCGCAACGTTGAGGAAGATGATGGCCCAGACGCCTACACACATAAGATTTTCGAATCAACCATGGCTTGTCTCGATGTAGCCAAGAATAGCCTCGATTCAATGCAAATCAACCGTGCTGTTGACCTGTTGACTCAAGCGAAACGCATTTCGTTTTTTGGCCTTGGCGCTTCTTCTGCCGTTGCACGTGATGCGCAGAACAAGTTTATTCGCTTTAATATCCCGATTACCTGTTTTGAAGATATCGTCATGCAACGCATGAGCTGTATCAACTGTACAGACAATGACGTGATTGTACTGATTTCTCACACTGGTCGTACTAAGAGCCAGGTCGAAATTGCCAACTTAGCACGCGAAAATGGTGCAACGGTCATTGCTATCACAGCGAAAGATTCACCTTTGGACAAAGCGAGCTCATTGTCGATTTCACTTGATGTGCCTGAAGACACTGACGTTTACATGCCGATGGCGAGTCGTGTTGTACAAATGACCGTGATTGACGTGTTAGCTACTGGCTTTACACTTCGCCGAGGTTCTGGCTTTAGAGAAAACCTCAAACGCGTCAAAGATGCGTTGAAAGACTCTCGGTACGATAAGCTGTCCCAGTTTTAAAAAGGAGCGCATTAGCGCTCCTTTTTGTTTCTCGGTTTAAGAATTCTGCAATCGGACTTCTACATCACTCAGACCACTGTTCACCACCCGAGCACTTGACTGCTCACTTGAGTCTTCCGCAACACAATCATCATTACAATTGCATACCTGTTGAAGAATATAAGTTAATCTCTGCTTGGTAAGTGGCAAGGGATTTCCTTTAATTGCCACAGATTTAAGTGCATCCTCCGCAACAACATCAAAAGACGTACTACACACGCCAAACTGGCTCAACGTGGGCAAAGAGAGTTTATCAAGCATCATGTTGGCCCACAGCACCCCATCTTCCCGTTTAGCATTCACTCTGCCCGTCAGCAAAATCGCCATCTTCTTGTAACGAGCTAATACATCATGCCTTTCTGCATCCTGTGCTGCTTTTATGTTTTCCATCATCACATGGGGCGCAAGCCTCGCTGCAATCACACTATGGGGAGCTTCCAGCTTGCCACCCAAAGCAGAAGCCAACCCATGCGCTGCGCCAAGTTTGGCATTAGTGCTAGCCATTCCCCCCAGCATAGCGACAAACGAGAGATCAGAACGTGCTTGCGGTTTATCTTCAAGGCACCCGGATAAAATCGAAGCACTCAGCCTGCGAAGTCCTTCTTCACATATCATATCGGTTAGTGGGTTTGGGTCACCACAAACATAGGCTTCCATTAAACGAGTAAAAGTCTCCATTGCTCCACGGCCTGATTTGTAAGAGTCGGTCCCATAGGTCAATGTCGGATCAACAATGGCCACATCCGCCAGCATCTCAGGGCTACGTAAACTCACTTTAACTTTGTCCTGCCCTGAGCGCAGGACAGCGTTACGAGTTACCTCAGAGCCAGTGCTAGCTGTCGTCGGAATAGCGATAAAAGGGATCGGTTTAGCCTTTAATGGCACATTCCGCCCGACAACTTCCACATAGTCATACACGTCACCTTGGTTAGGAATGATCGCCGCTAAAGCTTTCCCCATATCTAAAACACTTCCGCCCCCCATTGCAACAACCATATCTGGTTTGAATTTCCGCCCCACTAAAGCGGTTTCTTCAATCATAACGATGTTGGGTTCACCACAAACGGAAACATGTTGATAGCGCATCCCCTGTGACTTGATGTAGTCGACAACCATCTCGACTCTTTCTAGACTTTGGCCCGAGACAAGCAACACGCTGTAACCGTATTGGTTAAGAATAGAAAGAGATGACTGTAAGGCACCTTCACCAAAGACAATTCGGGTGGAGGTCATAAACTGGAACATAGCCGAACACTCCTTGCTAATGACTTTCAATAGAGTGCCCTGAAGAGAAAGGAATTAAATTGACACAGTGCAATTTGTGACGATTAACCTCATAGAAAATAAGACTTTCGCGAGCAACTCCACGAGTTAATTATGTCGCTTATTTGGCAAAATTGTATAGATTACGTGCAAAAATCATTCAATAGATTTTACCTATCAAACCAAGAGGTAATTGCGACTTTATTTCCGACTTTGATTCGGGCATAGTTGCACGTAACAAAATAAAGGAGAAAGACAATATGTTCGTAGTTATCTTTGGTCGCCCAGCTTGCCCATTCTGTGTACGCGCAAAAGAGCACGCAGAAACACTAAAAGCAAAGCGTGACGACTTCAACTACCGTTACGTTGATATCCACGCAGAAGGTATCTCAAAAGCTGACCTTGAAAAAACAGTAGGTAAGCCAGTTGAAACTGTTCCTCAAATCTTCGTAGATCAGGAGCACATCGGTGGCTGTGATGACTTCGAAGCATACGCGAAAGAGCACCTAGGTCTTTTCGACGAGTAATCGTTCCGAATTGAAAAAAAGCCGCTGTAATAAGCGGCTTTTTTTTACTTTAAATTAAATCAATATTGTGAATTCGCAGCCCAAGTCAGCTAATAGTAAATTATAAAATTTTTCACTTATCATTTTGCAATATTCAGATACAATTCGCACACTTAACTTATCCTCTGGCACTGACATAAGAGCTGCCCCGTGAACATCGACGTTGTAAATTTGCTTGAGCAAAACCCCATCCTCCTCATTTTTGTAGTTCTCGCTATTGGTTTAGCTATCGGAAAAATTCGCTTTGGAAATCTGCAGCTTGGCAATTCAATAGGTGTTTTACTTACCTCCCTCATCATGGGTCATCTAGGCTTTACGTTTAATGCCGATGCTTTAACCATTGGGTTTATGCTCTTCATTTACTGTGTTGGTATCGAGGCAGGGCCAAACTTCTTCGGCATTTTCTTCAGAGATGGTAAACACTACTTCATCCTAAGCATGGTGGTGCTTGCGACCGCTGTATGTATCACCTATTTCGCTAGCCACAGCATGGGATTAGATTTTGGCTTGTCGGCAGGGATGATGGCAGGAGCGTTAACAGCAACCCCTGTTTTGGTGGGTGCGCAAGATGCGCTCAACTCCGGCTTAGCCACAACTCCACGTGGTATGGATTTTTCGCAGGTCATTGAGAACCTGTCCGTTGGTTACGCCATGGCGTATCTGATTGGCTTGATCAGTATGATCACATTCGCCAAGCTGCTACCAAAACTTCAAAAGCAAAATCTATCCGACTCTGCTCAGCAAATTGCTCAAGAGCGTGGTTTAGGCAGTACTGGGCAACGAAAGGTGTATTTACCGATCATCCGAGCTTACCGCGTCGGTCAGGAGTTGATCGACTGGATTGACGGTAAGAACCTAAGAGAACTCGGTATTTACCGACAAACTGGCTGTTATATTGAGCGTATTCGTCGAAACGGCATCCTCGCCCACCCAGACGGTGATGCTATTCTCCAAGAAGGTGATGAGATTGCACTGGTTGGCTTCCCAGATAGTCATGCGCGACTAGACCCTAGTTTTAGGAACGGCAAAGAGGTCTTCGATCGTAATCTACTGGATTTGCGTATTGTCGAAGAAGAGATCGTCGTAAAAAGTGATTCCATCGCAGGCAAACGCCTGTCAGATCTGAACCTGTCCGAATATGGCTGTTTTCTTAACCGTGTAGTACGCGCGCAGATAGAAATGCCGATGGATTTAGACATCGTCCTAGCTAAAGGTGATGTGCTGCAAGTGAGTGGTGAGAAGAGTCGCGTTCATGGCTTAGCAGAAAAAATCGGCTTCATCTCCATTCACAGTCAGATGGCAGATCTGTTGGCTTTCTGTAGCTTCTTCATCCTCGGCATCATGTTTGGCCTTATCACCATGACCTTTGGCCAGGTTTCGTTTGGCTTAGGTAACGCGGTTGGCCTTCTACTATCTGGTATCACACTAGGCTTCTTACGAGCTAACCACCCGACTTTTGGCTATGTTCCTCAGGGGGCGCTGAATATGGTCAAAGATTTAGGCTTGATGTTCTTTATGGTCGGTATTGGCCTAAGTGCTGGCGGTAAGATGTTTGAGCACTTAGCGCAGGTTGGCCCACAAGTTATTGGTCTGTCATTCCTGGTGAGTGTAGTTCCTGTCGCACTTGCTTACCTTGTGGGTGCTTATATTTTGAAAATGAACCGAGCACTGCTGTTTGGTGCCATTATCGGTGCTCGAACCTGTGCACCAGCGATGGATATCGTTAACGATTATGCCAAGTCAACCATTCCGGCACTGGGTTATGCGGGCACTTACGCTATCGCGAATATTCTGATGACACTCGCGGGGACAGTTTTGATAATCCTCAGTTGATGAGTTCCAGATGCAAAAAAGGCTTCCAATCGGAAGCCTTTTTAGATTTTGAACCACGCTTAGCTCAGCGGTCTCAAGTACGCTAGGAATCGCTTCTCAGCTAACTTGAAGCACCAGAGAATCATAAACGTCAGTGCCATGTAGAACAGGCCTGCTGTGAGGAAAGATTCGAACGGCGCGTAATAGCGAGAGTTCACCAAGCGTGCTGCACCTGTCAGGTCAACAATTGTAACGATACCTGCAACGGCACTACCGTGAAGCATGAAGATCACTTCGTTACTGTAAGCAGGTAATGCGCGGCGTAATGCACTTGGCAAAATGATACGGCGGTAGGTCATAAATGTTCCCATACCATACGCTTTCGCAGCTTCTACTTCACCTTTTGGTAAGCCGTTTATCGCTCCGCGGATAATTTCTGCTGTATACGCTGATGTGTTAAGCACAAACGCCACAAGCGCACAGAACCAAGCATTCTCCCACAACGTATCTTTAACCGGGAAGAACTGATCCATACCGTAGTAAATTAGATAGAGCTGAACCAGCAACGGTGTACCACGGAAGAAGTAGATAAATGCCCAGCTCGGTCCGTTAATAAAGTAATTCGTACTATTGCGCGCCACACCAAGAGGAATCGCGACACACAAGCCAATAATCAGCGCTAAGCCCACCAGCCATGCCGTCGTCCACAAGCCATCAAGATAAATTGGCAAACTTTCGATAATCAGTGAAAAGTCCATTTCTTACCTCGCATGAATACTGAATTTGCGTTCGACTAGCTTGAGTAAGCCCGTTGAGACACTGGTGAAGAAAAGGAAAATGATCGCAACAGCCATGTAGAAAGTGAATGGCATTTTCGTTGAGCCTGCGGCAAGCGAACTCATACGTACCATATCTTCCAGACCAATAATCGAAACCAGTGCGGTTGTCTTAAGCAGCACCAACCAATTGTTACCAAAACCAGGCAGCGCGTGGCGAATCATCTGCGGCAATAATATGCGTCGGAATGCTAGTACTGGGCTCATGCCATAAGCTTTTGCTGCTTCTAGCTCGCCCTTATCTACAGCCATAATCGCACCACGGAACGTTTCCGCCATGTACGCACCGAAAATGAAACCGATGGTCAAAACACCTGCAACAAATGGGCTCACATCGATGTAATCCGGCAGATAAGATGTCCATTCATGATTTGGGTCACTTGAAGTAAACCACTCATTCAATGATTCATTAATGGCATACAAGCTGTTGTTGAGAAGAATTTGTCCGCCGAAGAAAATCAGCATCATTAAAACTAAATCGGGGATACCACGAATCACTGTGGTGTAAAGCGTTGCAATTGCGCGTGCCCAGCGGTATGGCGCCATTTTTGCCAATGCGCCCAGCATGCCTAAAACCATCGCAAGTAGCAGTGAAAGTAGCGCTACTTCTATGGTCACTATGGCCCCTTTAAATATAGAGGCTTCGTATCCTTGTAAATCCAGCATAGGTGAGTTCCTGATCCCTAGACTCAAAGCTCGCTTACTGACTTAATAGCAATCAACAAGCCTTAGATATAATTCGACCGCTGGCTACTTCTAGGAACTAGAACCAGCGGTCGCTTTCCGATGATTACTGACCGTAAACGTCGTAGTTGAAGTACTTAGCAGCAATCTCTTGGTAAACACCTTTCTCACGTAGAGATAGGATTGCAGCATCTAGCTTCTTAGTAAGATCTTTATCTTGCTTACGTACTGCGATACCAAAACCTTCACCGAACCATTTTGGATCAGTTAGCGACGGGCCAACAAATTCGTAAGCTTCACCGCCAGCTTTATTTAGCACGCCTTCTTCAAGTGCAGATGCGTCACCAAGTACAGCTGCCACACGACCGTTTGCTAGGTCAAGGTATGCTTCGTCAAAAGAACCGTAACGTACGATTTCAACTTTGTCACCGTAGTTATCAGTTAGGTACTTATCGTGAGTTGTTGCACGTTGAACCGCGATTTTTTGACCATCTAGGTTGTCAAAATCTAGACCTGCGCCTTTTTTCGCGATGAACTTGTTAGGGATCAGAGCGTATTTGCCTGTGAAATCAACTTTCTTCTTACGCTCTTCAGTGATAGACATCGCTGCGATGATAGCATCGTATTTACGCGCTAGTAGAGAAGGAATAATGCCATCCCAGTCTTGTGCAACAATCTTACACTTAACCTGCATTTCCTTACATAGAGCACTCGCCATGTCTACGTCGAAACCTTTAAGAGAACCATCAGCTTCTGTCCAGCTAAATGGAGGATATGCCCCTTCAATACCAAAACGAACTGTCTTCCAATCTTTCGCTTGAGCTACACCTGTTGCTGCCGTAGCAGCCAATGCTGCAACTACTAACCACTTTTTCATTTCCATACTCCTGTGATTGTGATTTTTGTCTTATATTGTGTCTGTCTTTTGCCTGCTGTAAGTGCAAGCTTAGTAAATTGATGAGATGAACTGCTGTAAGCGTTCTGAATCCGGGTTAGTGAAGAGCTTAGCAGGGTCTCCCTGCTCTTCCACTAGACCTTGGTGCAAGAACATGACGTGGTTAGAAACATCGCGTGCAAACGCCATTTCGTGCGTTACAACCAGCATGGTTCGACCTTCTTCCGCCAGATCTCGCATTACACCTAACACCTCACCAACCAATTCTGGGTCAAGTGCTGAGGTAGGTTCATCGAATAGCATAACTTCAGGATCGACAGCCAATGCACGTGCAATCGCCGCGCGTTGCTGCTGTCCGCCAGATAAGTGACCTGGGTAGTAGTCTTTACGCTCGTAAAGGCCGACTTTTTTGAGTAGCAGTTCAGCGTTTTCCAAAGCCTGAGCTTTTGGTACGCCTAGTACATGCACGGGTGCTTCAATGACATTTTCAAGTACTGTCATGTGTGACCAGAGATTAAAACCTTGGAATACCATGGCAAGTCTCGAACGGATACGCTGTACTTGTTTTTCGTTGGCAGGAACAGCCTCACCTTGGCGATTGTTTTTCATTTGGATCAACTCACCGTTGACCCAAATTTCACCTTCGGTAGGCGTTTCAAGAAGGTTGATACATCTTAGGAAGGTACTTTTACCTGAACCTGATGAACCAATAATGGAGATAACATCTCCTTTGTGTGCCTCAAGCGAGATACCTTTAAGGACTTCATTTTGCCCGAATGTTTTGTGCAGTTCCTTTATGTCCAGCGCTGGTACATCATTCATGCGCTAATACTCCCTGTCTTTATTATAATTGCCGACTTAATAAACGGCTTTTCCGCCGGCTAATTGCTGGGTTCCACCCACATTTCGCTACAAACTAGCACTCCCCAGACCAACATGCAACAAATTATTAACCTTCATATTAGGGATATATAGCCACTTTATATGAGTAAACATTCAATTTATAGAGTAATTCGCTCCATAATACGCATAAATCATTTTAATAAACATATTATCTACCGAAGTGATAAATTAACATTTTTATAAAAACCAGATCTATCTCAACAATTCTCTCAATAATGAAAATTCAGGTGCTCTTTCCTCTCTATTCCTAAGTCATAAAACTCACAATGTGAAAATAGTTTTCACTTTATATTTCAATAACTCACTAATACGGCCTTAGCTGTGTAGTTTTCTTTCACATTCCTTCATAAAGTGATCTAAATCAATCACCCCTTAGGGTTAGCACGTTACACTCGCGTCAAAGATAAAAGCCTCAATAAGCGAATTTTTGTCTTTTCTAAACGCCTGAGTTAAGCACGTGACGCACACGCTACAGGCCAATAGTTCAAGGACCCAAATGCAGGACGCTAAGTCAGGTTTTTACAAGATCGTCCACTAAACAATAACTACGGGCGACTCTTAGAAGAATCATTAACTTTTTAGAATATGAGGAATCTATGTCAGACGCAGTCAACAAACCGCACTCTGATTCGGATATCGAAAACAAGAGCTATCGAGAGCTGCATCGCCCAGCTTCCGAATTTGAAAGCCGTTCAGATTATCTAGATCATGAACTTCAGATCATGAAGCCTCGTCGCTTCGGTTTAAACTTACCTGGTCGTGACTTCCGCTTTGAACTCGAAGATTTAGTCCCTGCGCTAGCAGGAACTATCGGCATTATCGCGATGTACTCCGCGGTAATGATGTCTTGGGCAGAAGGCCTGACCGCCGCTTGGGACCACATTAATCTAGGCAAAGACTTCGCCATTGAGGTGGCACGTGTAGAAATGCTCATCCCTGCCCTTCTGTTCTGTGTATTGGCGTCTGGTTTCGTCAACCCGAAAGCAAACCTCGCAGGCAACCACGGGCCAATGATCCCTCTTATCGGTACCATCGCATTAGCTGGCGCGCACCCTCTTGCATTGGCTATCCTGATCGGTGTTTTCGGTTTACTACTGAGCTTTCTTAAAGGTGGCTCCAAGTTAGTTAACCTTACATCGGAAGGCACCGCAGGTGGATTGCTGATATTCCTTGGCCTGACAGGCACCATGAGCCAGATAAACTCTATCCAGGCTTGGGCGGTAGGCCTGCAATCAGACACGGTTGCGGCTGGCAGCATGGGCTATGTTGGCCTGATTGTCTTGGCCGTAACCATCGCTCTTTATGCGTTCTTGGCAAAAGTAAACAAACGTTGGCTTGCTATTCCCGTTTGTGCATTTACAGGCTTAGCGATTGCACTCGTGCTTGGCGCAGGCTTCGACATCAAGTTCGTCACAGAAACTGGCTTGCCGAACCTAAACCCAGTTTACTGGTGGGGTAGTACCGAAGAAGGTTGGATGCTTGGGCTACCAAACATGGAGCACTTCATTGCGTCACTACCTTTCGCCATTCTGGCTGTCGCTATGTGGTCTCCTGATTTCTTAGGTCATCGTATCTTCCAAGAACTGAACTACCCTAAGAAGACAGAAAAAGTACTGATGGATGTAGATGACACCATGACCATGTGTTCTGTTCGTCAGATGGTTGGTACAGCCGTGGGTGGCGGTAATATTACGTCATCTTGGGGCACTTACATGATCCCAGCTGCGATTGCGAAACGTCCTATCCCAGGCGGTGCAATCCTTCTTGGCCTGTTAGTGATGATCATTGCAATTCTTGGCTTCCCGATGGACATCGCAGTATGGCCACCCGTGATGCGTGTAGCATTGCTTGTTGGTGTATCGCTGCCTCTACTTGAAGCTGGTATGCAGATGGTCAAAGACTCGAAAGATTCCCAAGCCGCAGGTATTTGTATCTTTGGTTCAGCTGTCGTTAACCCAGTATTGGCTTGGGCATTGACTATGCTTCTGGATAACAATGGCTTGATTGGTGATAAAGAACGTGCAGCTCGCTTGTCTTTCGTCGATAAAATCGTCATTCCAGTGGGCGTGCTTGTAATCTGTCTGATTGCTATGCTGGCAGTCGGTATGCTTGAAGGCCAATACGGCATTAAAGCCTGGCTATAGAAATTCAAAAAATTTGAGGGTGGCAAGCTATGCCACCCTCTTTTTATCGACTTTTTTGAGGATTTATTGATTTAGTTTAAGGTTTGCAATTTTTTTTTAGTTTAACCTTGAAACCAAGTTAATAAGAAACCATGTAAAAGTTAGTGACAATATTTATAGTTTAAAACGCACACAATGATCGATTTTAGAGACTATACATATTGTTATTCATAAAGAGTGTACCGCTCCTGTAAAGGAAAACTAACTAGCTCAATGGTTAGAAAGGTACGTGTTTTTTCTACTAAAAAGGTAGGTATGTCATGGCAGAGCAATTTGCTAAAGCTTGGGAAGGTTTTGCTGAAGGTGACTGGCAAAACGAAGTAAACGTTCGTGATTTCATTCAAAAGAACTATGCACCTTATGAAGGCGACGAATCTTTCCTTGTTTCTGAAGGTACTGAAGCAACAAATAAGCTTTGGGAAAAGGTAATGGAAGGTATTAAACAGGAAAACGCGACTCACGCACCTGTTGATTTTGATACTTCAGTTATCTCTACCATCACTGCTCACGATGCAGGCTACATCAACAAAGATCTGGAAACGATCGTTGGTCTTCAAACTGACGCCCCACTAAAACGCGCTATCATCCCTAACGGTGGTATTCGTATGGTGGAAGGTTCTTGTAAGGTTTACGGTCGTGAGCTTGATCCTAAGATCAAAGAAATCTACACAGATTACCGTAAAACACACAACGCGGGTGTTTTCGATATCTACACTCCAGACATCCTAAAATGTCGTAAATCTGGTGTTCTGACTGGTCTTCCAGATGCATACGGTCGTGGTCGTATCATTGGTGACTACCGTCGTGTAGCTCTATACGGTATCGACTTCCTAATTAAAGACAAGCTAGCTCAATTCGCTTCTCTACAAGAGAAATTTGAGAATGGCGAAGATCTTCAAATGACTATGCAGCTTCGCGAAGAAATCGCTGAGCAGCACCGTGCACTTGGCCAAATGAAAGTGATGGCTGAGAAATACGGTTGTGACATCTCTCGTCCAGCTGAAACTGCACAAGAAGCTATCCAGTGGACTTACTTTGGCTACCTAGCGGCTGTTAAGTCTCAAAACGGCGCGGCTATGTCTCTAGGTCGTACTTCTACGTTTCTAGATATCTTCATCGAGCGTGATATTGCTGCAGGTAGGATCACTGAAGAACAAGCTCAGGAAATGATCGACCACTTCGTAATGAAACTACGTATGGTTCGTTTCCTACGTACTCCTGAGTACGATGACCTATTCTCTGGCGACCCAATTTGGGCAACAGAATCTATGGGTGGTATGGGTCTTGACGGTCGTACGCTAGTTACTCGTACTAACTTCCGTTTCCTAAACTCTCTATACACTATGGGTCCTTCTCCAGAGCCGAACATCACTGTTCTATGGTCTGAGCAACTACCTGAAGGCTTCAAGAAGTTCTGTGCGAAAGTATCTATCGATACTTCTTCAATCCAGTACGAAAATGACGATCTAATGCGCCCAGACATGGAGTCAGACGACTACGCAATCGCTTGTTGTGTATCTCCAATGGTTGTTGGTAAGCAAATGCAGTTCTTCGGTGCTCGTGCTAACCTTGCGAAAACTAT
Organism: Vibrio sp. RE88; assembly: GCF_013113835.1. Classification (GTDB taxonomy): domain Bacteria; phylum Pseudomonadota; class Gammaproteobacteria; order Enterobacterales; family Vibrionaceae; genus Vibrio. The sequence continues at coordinate 353,868 of NZ_VTYQ01000003.1, forward strand.
GCTTTATGCAATCAACGGTGGTGTTGATGAGAAGCTGAAGATGCAAGTTGGTCCAGAAATGCCTAAGATCACTTCAGAAGTACTAGACTTCGACGAAGTGTGGAACAACCTAGACCACTTCATGGATTGGCTAGCGAAGCAGTATGTTGCTGCCCTAAACAGCATCCACTTCATGCACGACAAGTACTCTTATGAGTCTGCGCTTATGGCTCTGCATGATCGTGACGTTTACCGTACTATGGCTTGTGGCATTGCCGGTCTATCTATCGCAGCAGACTCACTATCTGCAATTAAACATGCGAAAGTGAAGCCAATCCGTGACGAAGATGGTGTTGCAGTCGACTTCGAAATCGAGGGCGATTACCCTAAATTTGGTAACAACGATGCTCGCGTAGATGACATTGCTTGTGAACTGGTAGAAGTGTTCATGAACAAGATCCGTAAGCTTAAGACTTACCGCGATGCAGTTCCTACTCAGTCTATCCTTACTATTACATCTAACGTTGTATACGGTAAGAAAACAGGTAACACGCCAGACGGTCGTCGCGCAGGTGCTCCGTTTGCTCCAGGTGCAAACCCAATGCACGGCCGTGATGAAAAAGGTGCGGTAGCCTCTCTGACGTCTGTTGGTAAACTGCCGTTTGCTCACGCGAAAGATGGTATTTCTTACACCTTCTCTATCGTGCCAAACGCACTGGGTAAAGAAGAGACTTCACAGCGTGCTAACCTTGCTGGTCTGATGGATGGTTACTTCCATCACGAAGCAGGTATCGAAGGTGGTCAGCACCTAAACGTGAACGTACTTAACCGCGATACTCTAGAAGACGCTGTTAAGCACCCTGAAAAATACCCACAGCTAACTATTCGTGTTTCTGGTTACGCTGTACGCTTTAACTCTTTAACTGCAGAACAGCAACAAGACGTTATCGCACGTACTTTCACCGAATCACTATAAATTTGGTTGATTGACTCTAAAGCCCCGCTTAATTAAGCGGGGCTTTTTTATTGCGAAGCAAATCAAAAGTTAGACTCAAGCCACATTTATATTTCAATTTTCTTTCTTTCCTCTCTGATGAATACGATATGGAGTAATATCTAGGCTCCATTCAGAAATGATGTATTGAAATGAACCTATTACGCACTCTTCCTTTGATACTGTTGGCCTCAAGTGCTTTAGCTTCCGAGCGCTCAACCGTATCGTTTTCAATTGATAATGATGGCGTATTTGGTGTCGATCAGGATTATACCAACGGACTGTTTCTCACCTATACCTCGGGCGCTGTTACACCCAATTGGTTGACTAACCCCATGAGCTTATCATTCTGGGGCGGCGCCTCTCTGGACAAGTACGAATTTACACTTGGCCACAAAATGTATACACCGTCAGACATTAATGCCACCACACCAATGGTAAATGACCGACCTTATGCTGGTTATCTCCATGCTGAATTTAACTACATCAGCCTTCATCCTCAGCAAGCGCAACGTTTCAATCTTACACTAGGTACGACAGGTGAAAGCTCACTCGCGGATCAAGCACAAGATATTGTTCACGGAATTACAGGATCTGATGAACCTCGCGGTTGGGCATATCAGGTTGATGACGAGTTTGTTGGTAGCCTTGGTTACCTTAGCCACTTCAATCTTTGGCGTGAACGCGCCATCGCAAATACAGACTGGGAGATTTCAAACGTTTCCGAAGTGAACGCTGGTAATTTCCGCAGTGATGTATCAACAGGCTTCATGTTCCGTTGGGGAACGGACTTAGCGGGAAGCATGGGAGCGGCAAACATTGATAATGAAAACCCATTCCGCGCAGGTATGCTAGGGGCTTCACAAGGTGGTTGGTTTATATTTGGTGGTATTGAAGCTCGCTACCGCTTTAACGACATCACAATTGAAGGCGACCGCTCCGGCGTGGTCGACTACGCTAATCGCAACGGTGAAAACCCAAGTATCTATGATGTAACACTAGAAGAAAAACAAGCCAGCGCGGTGGCTGGCTTTGCTTGGTATAACGAGCATTTTGGTGCAACCGTTACGGCGACAGCGAAAACTCCTGACTATAAAGAAGCGAAAGATTCAATGTACGGCACAGGTGGCCTCGCATTGTATGCTTTCTTCTAAATCGTAAACCTCTGGCAGTCGCTATTAAGGCTGCCAGCTCTCTGCTCCACCACCTGACTGACAGAGCGCAGTTGTTCATTGTTTTCTTCCAGCTCTTTCATCGCACTTGAAATTTGAGTCATGCTGTCTGCCATTGATTGACTGGTCGTTGCTAATTCTTTAATGGACGCAAAGATGACGTCTGTCTGGTGCGAAGCTTCATCGGCTTTTTCTGTAATGGTGCGTAGTGCTTGCATCGCCTCGTGGCCTTTTTCCTGCCCCGTTCGCATCGACGTTTCAGATTGACCAATGTACTGGATAACTTCAGCACTTTCTTTTTTCATTGTGTCTATGGTTTCAGAAATTTCGGCGACCGCATCAACGGTTCTTACCGCCAAACTACGAACTTCATCTGCCACGACGGCAAACCCACGCCCTTGCTCACCAGCACGCGCAGCTTCTATTGCCGCATTCAAAGCCAGAAGGTTGGTTTGCTCTGCAATGCCGTTGATAATGTCCATAACCGAATCGACTTTGGAAGACGCTTCTTCCAACTGCTGAATATGTCCAGCCGCGGATGTGAGTATCGAACCGACCTCTTCAAGCGAGCCAATCGCAGCTCCAATGATTTGTGCCCCTCTCTCTGCCGAGTCAGTCGAAGAACGACTGATTTCTGACACGAATTCCAGTGAATTAGACACCTCTTGTGTCGTCACACTTACCTCTTCTGTAGCAGATGCCAATAATTGAGTCTGCCCCAGTACTTCAGACTGGTGATGAGCCAGCATATCTAGGCCTTGGTTAAGTTCAACTGCATTGCCAGACAATGCCTGCCCGCTGGATTGCACACCAGAGACCAGCTCACCCAAGTTTTCACAGCTTTCATTTATACTGATTGCCAGTTGGTTAAACTCATCATTGGGGTTCTTAGTCAAAGCCATCCGTTTCGACAAATCACCTGCCGAGACATTGTGCAAAATCTCACGAGTCTTGGTCAGAGATCGAGATAAGGAAGTGCTCTGCATGATGAAAATAGCTATGGTGAAAACGGCAAGAATGATGCAAGCGACTAAGATGGACCATAATGTTTGCTCAGAGGACTTTTCTGCAGACAGCTGGTACTGAGAACTGATACCGCCTAATTCACTTGTGACGGCTGCAATCAATTGAGTCAATTGCATCTTGGTTGAAATTAGCTGCTGCTCGACACTGCCTAATTGTTTGGAAAGCTCACTCACTCGGACGAATGTCGCTTTGTATTGCTCTATCTCTTTCTCATACAAATCCAACATGGCGTAAACATTGGACATGCTTTCAAATGCACCCATGGCACGATTGAACAGCTTTAGGTTTTCTTCGTTCGGTTGTAGTAAGTAGTTTTGTTGTGACTTAACCATCGCTTGGAAATCTGAGTTGAGCGTTACCATCCCAGTTTCAGCAATTTTCTGCTCGATAATATTGGCAAGCTTTTTCAACTCCCCTAGCTTGCCTTCATCGATATTAAAACCAAGTTCTTGCTTGAGCTCTAACCAAGGATTAGCTGCAGCTTGGAAGTCTCCTATACTTTGTTCCAGTTCGTTGGCATAGCTCTTTAGGTTCAGTACATTGAGGAAAGCGACATCATTGTTAACGGCTTCAACAATATCGCTAATATCTTGTTTTGCTTTCGCAACCTGAGCGCCCTCTAGATTATCCAGCTCACTACTTAAGGTAAGAATTTTACTTTGGGTCTGATAGATTGAAATGGAGCCAGAAGAAATATCACCACTGGAATGATACTGCTCACTCATTTGAGTAAGCCTAGAGGAGGTAAACACTGCGAGTATGACAAACCCTATTGTCAGTACAATTAAAAACAGTGTGACTTTCTGTTTTTGCGATAGCGCAAGCATATCCATAAGAAATCCTTAAACATCAATCGGATGCAACTAAAACTTGCCTAGCCTGTTTGTTTATTAATTATTATAAAAACCACATTTGGCAACATTTTTATAACATACATTTTAGTCTATGTGCGCTTTTTTTATTAGTCAGTAAAATCTTGATGATAAAAACCTGAAATGCTATTTAAACCCTACTTTTTGTAATAAAATAACGAACAAATCACTAATTAGAGATGAGCACATGTCAGCAACCGGTCGTATCCATTCTTTCGAGTCCTGTGGAACAGTTGATGGCCCAGGAATTCGTTTTATTGTCTTTATGCAGGGATGTTTAATGCGATGCATGTATTGCCACAATCGCGATACATGGGACACTCATGGTGGTAAGGAAGTCACGGTTGAAGAGATCATTAACGAAGCGAAGAGCTATCGTCACTTTATGAATGCATCTGGTGGTGGTGTTACTTGCTCAGGTGGTGAAGCGATGTTACAGCCTGAATTTGTCCGCGACTTTTTCCGCTCCGCCAAAGCAGAAGGAATCCACACCTGCCTCGATACTAATGGCTATATTCGTAAGCATACTGAAGTCATAGATGAAGTACTTGAAGCCACAGATCTAGTCATGCTGGATCTAAAGCACATGAAAGACGAAGTGCACCACGACTTTATTGGCGTTTCCAATCGACGCACCTTAGACTTTGCCCGCTACTTGCACCGTATCGGCCAAAAAACATGGATTCGCTACGTCGTAGTACCTGGTTATACTGATGATGAAGAAGCCGCACATATGCTTGGTGAGTTCATCAAAGACATGGACAACATTGAAAAGCTCGAACTTTTGCCATACCACAAGTTAGGAGCCCACAAATGGGAAGCACTAGGGTTGGATTATCCACTAGAAGGCGTTAACCCGCCGTCCAAAGAGACCATGGACAATATCGTTTCAATCCTTGAGCAGTATCACTCAAACGTAAAATATTGATACCATCTACTAAACATTTCATAAAAAATACCAACCAGATCGCGGTTGGTATTTTTTTAAGAGGTCATTTTGCTACTTCCCGAACTCTTCGCATTGTTTTTCATACTGCTCTCAGTAAATTTTATCTGGAAGGATGTATTTCGCGTATTGCTTCCGAAACTCTCCGATGAAAGAGGATTTCAGCACCTGACATTTGCCGTAATCTTTGCACTGTTCGCTTTGTGGTCAGCACAAGCAGGGGTGAAGGAAGGTTTATCAATCCATTTTCTGGCATTGACGTCCTTAACATTAATGTATGGCTGGCGAAGCGCTTACGCCATCTCAATCGTCGTTGCGCTGCTACTGGCCATCTTTGGACAATTAGCATTTAGCGAGTTACCTGAATACATCTTATTTTCTTGCTTACTCCCAATATCAATCAGCTACTTAGTCTTTCTGGTAAGTTATCAATACTTACCGAGAAACATCTTTGTGTTCATCTTCGTTGCTGGATTTTTCAATGGAGCCTTCACAGGTAGTGCTCACCTTATTATCAACTCTGTCTATCATGTCGTTCAAGGCACTCACGACTGGGAAACCATATTCGACAATTATATGGTTTTTGTTCCTCTTCTAGCGTTCCCAGAAGGTCTGCTCAATGGAATGACGATGGCAATGTTTGCGGTATTCAAACCGGAGTGGTTACGTGTTTTCTCCGACCGCGATTACATCTATAACCACTACCATAAAAAGTGACCATTTAAACTGAAATTTCTTTACATTTTTCATAATAAACATGTGTTGAGATCATGTTTCAGTGCGTACTGAAAAGATAACCTAAGCACATTAAAGATGTATTAGATTATTTTAGTGAGGCCACCATGGAAATGACCAACGCTCAGCGCTTGATCCTATCTAACCAGTACTACTTGATGTCTCAGATGGACCCGGAAAACGCGGCGAAATACAGTCGTTTACAGACTATCGTTGAACGCGGTTATGGACTTCAGATGCGTGAATTGGACAAAGAATTTGGCTGTCTGAAAGAGGCAGAATGTCGTGAGATCATTGATATCATGGAAATGTTCCATGCCATGCAAGAATCAACCAAAATGCTATCCGAAGCAGAGCAAGTCGATGTAGATCAACGCCGCCTGATGTTCTTGGGTTTTGACATTGCAACAGAAGCCCAACACGTTAACTACGTACAATTCCTAATCGATTCTGAAGGTTTATACCCACAATTTGATAAAGGCGACCACCATTTCAACGCCCAGATGCCAATGCTGGAAAAATACCGCCGCATGCTAACCACTTGGCGTAACTGCCCTCGTCAATACCATCTGTGCAACAACGAGTTAAAACAGATATTCAATGCCTAATCACAACGCATACATAAAAGGGTTGCTCATGAGCAACCCTTTTTATTATTCGCACATTAACTCACTAAAATACGTAAGCAATACCGATGTTGGCAGACGTTGTCACACCACTTTCAATAAGCGGACTGCTCTCAATCGACCCTTCTAAATTGGTATAACGAACCCCACCTGTTACGCGTACACTCGGCGTAATGTGTAAATAAGCAGAAGCACTAATAAAATACTGGCCATCCCAATCTGCTTCAAATGCACTAAAATTCGGGTCATAAGCCTGCGCTCGTGCCGCTTCTGCTGCGCTTACACCGTATAAGTGGTCATTGATTTTGTCACTGTTGTACGCATACCCAATCGAAGGAGTAATCCCCCAACCTTTCTGACGAAAAGGCAATCGCCAAGCGGCTTCAGCGTATAGGCCATTATGCGTACCACCTAAATCCGTACCGGCTGTAGCCTCCAGTACACCCGCTAGAGTGATCAACTGGTAACTAATCCCTCCTAAAACGGTCGCTTTACGTTCATCCATCTGTTGGATAGCGCGATTATCAGAATCACTCGGTTTTAACGTTCTTGAATCGTAAGCGGCACGAAAGATAATGTTTTGAGGCGAACCAGCAGGAAATAGACGATAGCCAGCACTAAAGCCACGTAAGAATAAATGCTCACCTTCATAACCCACTAGAGGGATCACGGTTTCATTAGACGGCGTATCTTTATACACAGCAGGAGAGTAGGAAGCCGCAACACCTAAAGACCACTGAGAGATTTTTGCGTGGGCAAGTGGCGCAGCCAAAAGAGCGGTCATCGCTGCGAACTTAAGCCAAGGAGTTTTCAATTTTTACACCTGATTGATTATGGAGCTTACTTCTGGGTGCCATTATATGGAATGATATACAGCAAAACAACACCCTCTTGAGTGAATAATCACCTGTTTTAACAAGCAATAACTATACCAATAGGAAAACATATTCACACTGCAGATATTAACTTATTTGCATTTAACGGAGCTCAAATTCTGCTTACGAGTAACAAGTGGTCAAACATCACAATTTGCAAATAAACACATATTTTTTAAGCAAAATTCTAAAAACCAACTAGTCTTTAATAGGAAAGGATTTGTTTTTTCTATGCGGGTTGATTGTCTATAAAGACAGGTTCAGAGGGGAATTCATTATGAGTATTTTCGACCATTACCAAGCGCGCTACGAAGCTGCCAAGGATGAAGAATTATCTTTACAGGAATTCTTGACGCTATGTAAAGATGATAAAAGTGCTTACGCTAATGCCGCAGAGCGTCTACTGATGGCTATCGGCGAACCAGAGCTAATCGATACTGCGCAAGATCCATGCTTAAGCCGAATTTTTTCAAATCGGGTCATTTCCCGGTATGAAACCTTCAAAGACTTCTATGGCATGGAAGAAGCGATTGAACAAATCGTTTCTTACCTAAAACATGCCGCACAAGGCTTAGAAGAACGTAAACAGATTCTTTATTTGCTCGGCCCTGTAGGTGGTGGTAAATCCTCCCTTGCAGAGAAGCTCAAAGCGCTGATGCAGCAAGTGCCTATTTATGTGCTTTCAGCAGACGGCGAACGAAGCCCAGTAAACGACCATCCGTTCTGCTTGTTCGATGTCGGTGAAGACGGCGAACTGCTAAAACGTGAGTATGGCATCGAAAAACGCTATTTGCGTTCGATTATGTCACCATGGGCGGCTAAGCGTCTCCATGAGTTTGGTGGCGATATCACTAAGTTTAAAGTTGTGAAAGTGCGTCCTTCTATTTTGGATCAGGTCGCAGTGGCGAAAACGGAGCCGGGTGACGAAAACAACCAAGATATTTCATCACTGGTCGGTAAAGTCGATATTCGTCAACTTGAGCATTATTCTCAGGATGACCCGGATGCGTACAGCTACTCAGGTGCTCTGTGTCGTGCTAACCAAGGTTTGATGGAATTCGTAGAGATGTTCAAAGCACCGATCAAAGTGCTTCACCCTCTACTAACTGCGACTCAGGAAGGCAACTACAACGGTACCGAAGGCCTATCAGCCTTGCCTTTCGACGGCATGATACTGGCGCACTCGAATGAGTCAGAGTGGCAAACTTTCCGCAATAACAAGAACAACGAAGCATTCCTTGACCGTGTTTACATCGTCAAAGTGCCTTACTGTCTGCGCGTTGCGGAAGAAGTGAAGATCTACCAGAAACTGTTGGATCACTCTGAACTGGCGAAAGCTCCGTGCTCTCCTAGTACGCTCGAGTTGTTGTCGCAGTTCAGTATTCTTTCTCGACTAAAAGAGCCTGAAAACTCATCTATCTTCTCCAAGATGCGTGTTTACGACGGTGAAACCCTGAAAGATACTGACCCTAAAGCGAAGAGTTACCAAGAGTATCGAGATTTCGCAGGTGTCGATGAAGGCATGTCAGGCCTATCAACACGTTTCGCGTTTAAGATCCTGTCTCGAGTCTTCAACTTCGATCAAACCGAAGTCGCAGCGAACCCAGTTCATCTGTTCTACGTTATTGAGCAGCAAATCGAACGTGAGCAGTTCCCTCAGGAAACCGCTGAGAAATATTTGGAATTCTTGAAAGGCTATCTGGTTCCACGCTACGTCGAGTTCATCGGAAAAGAAATTCAAACCGCTTACCTCGAGTCTTACTCTGAATACGGACAAAACATCTTTGACCGTTACGTCACTTATGCTGATTTCTGGATTCAGGATCAGGAGTATCGTGACCCAGAGACAGGCCAGCTATTCGACCGTTCTGCGTTAAATAACGAGCTTGAGAAAATCGAAAAAACAGCAGGCATTAGTAACCCTAAAGATTTCCGTAATGAGATTGTGAACTTTGTTCTTCGTGCTCGTGCTAACAACAATGGACAAAACCCAGTTTGGACTAGCTATGAGAAGCTTCGCACTGTGATTGAGAAGAAAATGTTCTCAAATACGGAAGAACTATTACCCGTTATCTCCTTCAATGCGAAAACCTCTTCTGAAGACCAGAAGAAACACGACGACTTTGTCGCTCGTATGATGGAGAAAGGCTATACCGAGAAACAAGTCCGCTTGCTATCGGAATGGTATTTACGCGTACGTAAATCATCTTAATAGCTGAGACAACCTTCCTCTGAACGAGAGAGGAGAGCCAATGAAGTACCTGCCGGAGCAAATTCTCTGGCAGGTTATTGGATGCGAACAAGATGCATGCGCTTGATAAGTGCATGTACCAAAAGAGGGGTGACTCATGGCGCAATTTATTGACCGACGACTGAACGGAAAAAATAAGAGCGCGGTAAACCGCCAGCGTTTCTTACGTCGTCATAAAGAACAAATCAAAGAATCTGTCGCAGACGCAGTCAATCGCCGTTCAATCACGAATACCGAAACAGGCGAAGATGTCGCGATTCCTCATAAAGACATCAAAGAACCTATCTTTCACCAAGGCAAAGGAGGCGTAAAAGAGCGCGTCCACCCTGGTAACGATCAGTTCATTACTGGCGATAAAATCGAGCGCCCTAAAGGTGGTGGTCAAGGCGGTGGCTCCGGTGAAGGCGACGCGAGCCCAGATGGCGAAGGTCAGGATGAATTCGTTTTCCAGATTTCAAAAGATGAGTATCTGGATATTCTGTTCGAAGATTTGGAGCTACCAAATCTAGAGAAAAACCAAATCAATAAAATTACAGAGTGGAAGACTCACCGTGCGGGTTATCAAACCGCTGGTGTGCCTGCCAACATCGCGATTGTAAAATCCCTCCAGCAATCTCTTGCGCGTCGAACGGCAATGACCGCAGGTAAAAAGCGTATGTTGAGAGAGCTGGAAGAAGAACTCGATCAAGTGAAAATGAGCGAACCCGCTCAACTACTGGAAGAAAAAAGACTCAAGAAGGAAATTAAAGATCTCAGACGAAAAATCGACACCGTCCCTTTCATTGATACCTTTGACTTAAGATTTAAAAACTACGAACGCCGCCCTATTCCATCCAGCCAAGCTGTAATGTTTTGTCTGATGGATGTATCAGGCTCAATGGACCAAGCAACCAAAGATATCGCCAAGCGTTTCTACGTACTGCTCTATTTATTCTTGACCCGTACTTATGAAAACGTTGATGTCGTATTCATTCGCCACCACACTCAGGCAAAAGAAGTCGATGAGCATGAGTTTTTCTACTCTCAAGAAACAGGTGGCACAATAGTTTCAAGCGCCTTAAAACTAATGAAGGAAATCGTTGAAGATCGTTATCCTGTCGGTGAGTGGAACATTTATGCCGCACAAGCTTCCGATGGCGATAACTGGGCCGACGACTCTCCACGTTGTCGTGAGTTGCTTACCAAAAACCTATTACCAAATTGTCAGTACTACTCCTACATCGAAATCACGCGACGCTCTCACCAAACCTTGTGGCATGAGTACGAGAAACTGGAAGGTGCCTTCGACAACTTTGCAATGAAGAATATTCGCAGCGTTGAAGACATATTCCCAGTATTCCGAGAGCTCTTCAGAAAAGAAACTGCTTAGGGAGGCCACTATGACAACAAAAACCAAAAAGCCAACCAAGAAAAAGACACTGCCAGATGGCCCAGATTGGACATTTGATCTGCTCGAACGCTATCACGTTGAGATCAAGCGTGTTGCAGAACATTATCGATTAGATACCTATCCCAATCAGATCGAAGTCATTACTTCTGAACAGATGATGGATGCCTACTCAAGTATTGGTATGCCAATCAATTACAATCACTGGTCATTTGGTAAAAAATTTATCCAAACCGAGCAAGGTTACAAGCACGGCCAAATGGGCCTAGCCTACGAGATCGTGATCAATTCCGATCCTTGTATCGCGTATCTGATGGAAGAAAATACGGTCACCATGCAAGCATTGGTAATGGCGCATGCCTGTTACGGCCACAATTCATTTTTTAAAGGCAATTACCTATTCCAAACTTGGACTGATGCCAGCTCTATCATCGACTATCTATTGTTTGCCAAAAAGTACATTGCGGATTGTGAGCAAAAGTACGGCGTGAAAGAAGTTGAAGAGCTTCTCGATTCCTGTCATGCCTTAATGAACTTCGGCGTAGACCGATATAAACGCCCAGAGAAAATCTCTATCGCGGAAGAAAAGATGCGTCAGGAAGAACGCGAAGCTTATCTCCAATCCCAAGTGAACGATCTATGGAGAACCGTCCCTAAAGGTAAAGTCGAACAGGAAGAATCCAAGATTCGCTTCCCTTCTGAACCTCAGGAAAACATCTTATATTTCATTGAAAAACACGCGCCGCTGCTAGAGTCATGGCAACGAGAGATCGTACGTATCGTTCGCAAAATCAGCCAATACTTCTACCCTCAGAAACAAACTCAGGTAATGAATGAAGGTTGGGCTACATTCTGGCATTACACCATCCTTAACCATATGTACGATGAAGGATTGGTGACAGAACGCTTCATTCTCGAGTTCCTACATAGCCATACGAGCGTTGTCGCGCAGCCTGCGTACAACAGCCCTTATTTCAGCGGAATCAACCCTTATGCGCTAGGGTTCGCGATGTTCCGTGATATTCGCAGAATTTGTGAAGAACCTACAGATGAGGACAAAGAGTGGTTCCCAGAACTAGCGGGAACCGATTGGTTAGAAGCCGTTCATTTTGCAATGAAGAACTTTAAAGATGAAAGCTTCATCAGCCAGTATCTATCTCCTAAGCTAATGCGCGATTTTAAACTCTTCGCAATTACTGACGACGACAGAAAGAACTACATCGAAGTCACCGCGATTCACAATGATCTGGGTTACCGAGAAATCAGAGAGAAGCTCGCCGGCCAGTACAACCTCAGCAGTTTAGAGCCTAATATTCAGGTCTTTAATGTAGATGTACGAGGCGATCGATCACTGACTCTTCAATATGTTCCGCATGATCGTATTCCACTTGATGATAGCTACGACGAAGTATTAAAGCACATGTATCGACTATGGGGGTTTGACGTCATCTTAGAAGAAGTTAAAGAGTCAGGGCGACGTGAAATTCTCGGGACTTGCCCAAAACGCAACGATTATGATGGAAAGATATAGCAACAAAAAAGGCCCTAACGGGCCTTTTCTTTATTGATTAGCAATGAGCTTCCTCACTACCTCTAAATCTTCTGGTGTATCAACGCCTGCAGGTGGAGCTTGCTTAGCCACCTCGACATGAATTTTCTCGCCATACCACAAGACTCGAAGCTGCTCTAGACTCTCAATTTTCTCTAGAGCAGTTGGTTCCCAGTTGATATAGGTATTGATGAACCCTGCTCGATAAGCATAGATACCGATGTGACGCATCAGAGGTTGAGCAATCACCTTACCGCCATTAGCAAAATTATCTCGATCCCACGGGATAGTCGCACGACTAAAGTACATCGCATAACCATCTTTATCTGTCAGAACTTTCACGGCATTCGGGTTGAAGACTTCATCTTCATGGGAAATTTCAACCGCTAACGTTGCCAAAGGAGCTTGGCTGTTCGCTAGATTATTTGCAACTTGTGTGATAATGGCTGGCGGAATCAGTGGCTCATCGCCCTGTACATTCACGATCACATGATCATCCGGAATGTTCATGACTTTCACAACTTCAGCTAAACGCTCAGTTCCTGACTCATGCTCAGAAGATGTCATGCACACCACCCCACCGAATGCTTGTACCGCACTTTCAACTCGCGCATCGTCGGTCGCAACGATAACTTTTTCAGCACCAGCCTGCAATGATTGCTCGTAGACCCACTGAATCATTGGTTTACCACCAATATCAGCTAATGGCTTACCCGGTAGACGTGTGGATTCATAGCGTGCAGGTATAACGACGGTAAATGCCATTATCGCCCCTCTTCCATGCTCATTTGGCGTGCTTCAGGCTCCAATAGGACCGGAATACCTTCTTTAATCGGGTAAGCGAGACGATCCAACTTGCAAATCAGCTCTTGTTTATCTTTGTCGAACGTAAGCTTACCTTTGCATACCGGGCAAGCCACAATCTCAAGCAGTCGATGGTCCATACTTTTCTTTAACCTCTTTAATCTTAGTTAAAATGCGCGTCTCATCTTGGGGACTAAAGCTAGCAGTCACTGGAAGATACCACCAGTTTTCTTCTGCGTAACTGGCACATTTTACTGCATCTTTTTCTGTCATGATCAGATGTTGCCCGCTGCTAGCCAAGGTTTGCAACTCTGATGGTTCAAAATCTTTATGATCGGAAAAACCTTGGGTAACGACAGGGCTCGCACCAAGACTTTCCAATGTGTGAAAAAACCTTGGTGGGTGGCCAATACCGGCCATCGCCACCAGCTGTTCAAGCTGACTGACAGGGGCTTTCTCTCTGGTTTTTAGGTTCACTGCCAAACTCGGTGTTAGAGTCATGGCGGCTTCATTCTCGTGAGCTTTTCCACCATTAGTGATAACGAAATCGACTTCGCTCAACCGTTCGGTTGTCTCACGCAGAGGCCCAAGTGGTATCAACTGTTCACTGCCAAAGCGGCGGTTACCGTCCACCACTACGATTTCAATGTCTCTTTGTAACGCATAGTGCTGTAGGCCATCATCTGTAATGACAATATCAACGCCAAGAGGCAGTAAAGCTTTGACAGCATCACTTCGTACCGGAGATACCGCTACAGGTGCTGCTGTACGTTTGAAAATCAACTTGGGTTCATCACCACAATGCTTGGTCGGTGTTTGTTCTTCAACAATGAGTGGATAGCTCGGCGCTTTAGCACCATATCCACGAGACACCACCCCAGGTTTGTAACCCATGGATTGTAATTGCTCCACCAGCCAAATAACGACGGGAGTCTTGCCGTTGCCACCAGCGGTAATGTTGCCAACAACAACAACAGGAACTGGTGCTTTGTAACTGGCTTTATTCCCAGACACAAATGCTTGGCGCCTCGAACGACTGATAACTCCAAATACTAAACTGAGTGGCCATAACAATGGCCACAAAAAATAGCGTAGGGGATGGTTTTCAAACCAGATTTTTTCAATCACGGTTTAAGCACCAAACTGTATCCGGTGAAGCTGTGCGTAGGCGCCATCTTTTTCAATCAAAGTGCTATGGTCACCGCGCTCAACGATTTCACCTTCATCAACGACCAAAATCTCGTCAGCGCTTTCAATCGTTGACAGCCTGTGTGCGATAACAAGTACCGTTTTATTTTTCTGCAATTCATCCAACGCAGATTGAATCGCTTTTTCAGATTCAGTATCAAGTGCAGATGTTGCTTCATCCAAGATCAACACTGGCGCGTCACGTAACAAAGCGCGCGCGATAGCGATTCGCTGACGCTGACCACCGGAGAGACTCGTGCCATTTTCACCAATAACGGTATCAAGCCCATCGTCCATATTGTCGATAAAGTCCATCGCATACGCTAAGCGAGCGGCTTCTTCAATCTGCTCTCGGCTGTATTCATCCGTCGCAGCATAGGCGATGTTGTTGGCAATGGTGTCGTTGAATAAGTGGACATTTTGCGACACTAGCGCAAAATGGCTGCGCAGATTGGTCAGCTTGTAATCACGCACATCATGTCCGTCGAGCTCAATGTTACCTGAGTCAACGTCATAGAATCGGGTAAAGAGGTTCGCAATGGTGCTTTTACCAGAACCTGAACGACCAACTAGCGCGACCGTTTTTCCTTTCGGTATGTCAAAGCTGACATTACGCAGCGCCGGTGCTTCTTTGCCTTGATAAGTAAATGTGACATCTTTAACGGCAACTTCACCACGAACGGCCTTAGCTTCGTACTTACCGTTATCTTGCTCGGTTTCCAGATCCATCAACGCAAACAAGGTCTGGCTTGCTGCCATACCACGCTGAAACTCCGACGTAACGTTGGTTAGCGCTTTAAGTGGACGCAGTAGACCGAACATCGCAGAGAAAACCACAGTAAACGTACCTGGAGTTAGCTGCTCTTTGATTGAATCAACACTCGCTAGGAACAAAACAACAACAAGAGCAATCGATGCAATAATCTGAATCACTGGGTTTGCAATCGCTTGAGCGGCGACCAGCTTCATCGATTGCTGGCGCATCTGGTTGCTCACGGTATCAAAACGCTCACGTTCAACGTTCTGACCACCATAGCTTAGTACCACTTTGTGCCCCTTTAGCATTTGCTCAGCGGAGGCCGTCACATGCCCCATAGTATCCTGCATACTCTTAGAGATCTTACGGAAACGCTTTGACACGATACCAATAGCCCAAGCAACGACAGGCGCCACAACGAAGAGCACCAATGAAAGCTGCCAGCTGTTCCAGAACATCAGAACCAGTAAACCTATGATACTCGCGCCTTCACGTACAATACTCACTAAAGCTCTGCTGGTCGCACCCGCAACTTGCTCTGAGTCATAGGTAATGCGAGACAGCAATCCACCTGTCGACTCTTTATCGAAATAAGACACTGGCATGTGCATGAACTGGCTGAAAATTCGTCGACGCATCAGCATCACAACGTTGCCTGAAACCCAGCTCAAACAATATGAAGAAACGAAGCCACTCAACCCTCTAATAACCATCATACCGAAGACAATGAAAGGCAAAGTGCGAAGAAAATTAGACTCGGTATCACCAAAACCTTCATCTAACAGAGGCTTTAGGAGTGACACCATATATGTGTCAGCTACCGCATTGATAATGAGAGCAACGACCGCTACGGCCAAACCTGCTTTGTATAAGCGAATGTAAGTCCATAAACGCTTAAAAGTTTGCAGGGTCGTTTCATCTTGATTAAGAGACATAGAACTGCTTATTTTTCTTACAATATTCGGTCTATTCTACTCCCTTACGTAGCGTCTGCCTATACCAAGCCAATCCTTTCCACTCTCTTATCGCGTCAATTTTCCAATGGTTTGAATAGAAATTGACACTAATTTGACCGTGAGCCCCGGTATCAAACCATTGTACGTCTCTGTCTGTATAACGTTTGACCACATTAGGAGCTGGGAGTCGCCACTTTCCATACAAAGCAGATGAAGCGATGGCCACCTTGGGGCTAACCGCTTCAATAAACCGCGGTATGGAAGACGTTTTACTGCCATGATGTGGAACAACCAAAACATCGCTACGAAGCGCATCAGGTTGTCTGACAAGAAGCCATTCGACAATCGCATCAATGTCTCCGGGCAACAGAATCGATTGTTTGTATTATGGGTGGGACACTCTCACCACGCACGAATGAGGGTTGTAGGCTCGGCGCACCGATTCAACCGGCCACAAAAACTCTAATGTTAACTCGCCCCAAGCGAATATATTCCCCTTCAAGCACATTTGAGCTCGGGTAAGTTGTTGGCTAGCCATAAGAAGCTCCGGCTGCCAGTCGCGTAGCAACACCTCTAGGCCACCAGCATGGTCACCATCGGTATGAGATAAAATTAACATATCCAGCTTACTCACACCGTGATACTGAAGAAAAGGCGTAATCACCTGCGCAGCAATGCTGCTCCCCTCCCACGCAATTCCGGTATCGTAGATAATGGCTCGCGAACCTTGCTTCACTACAATAGCCAAGCCATGACCAACATCCAAAACAAAGACCTGCCATGCCGACTTCTCTTTCCAGTCAATAACCCCAACCAACGCACACAATATAAGTAGCGCTTTTCCGTAATTGCTAAGCAAAGTAAAGGATAACAGCAGCAACAGCCCCACGACGGACAAACTTACTAGGGAGTGGCTTAATGGAACCCAACTGCTGTCAGCGAAAGAAAGTGCATAGAACACAGGTACAATAGTGATATCAACCCATTGCCAAAACACGGATACATTCAAAACAGCTTCAGCCACTAATGCCAACAAACTTAGCGGCACGACAACGAAGCTGAACCACGGAACGAAGATAAGGTTGTATGCAAAGCTGGCTAAGCTCAGGCCTTGAAACGATATTGCCACTATTGGTGTCATCCCGATAACCAAAGCCAATTGCAGCACAAATACATTTACCCAAGGTGACCACGATCTATTCTGCAACGAAACAAACATCAAAATTATCGCAACTGCCCACATAGACAGCCAAAGGCCTGATGATGCCGCTGAAAACGGGTCAATCAGTAAAAGCCAAGATAGGATAATTAGCCATTTATAGCTTGCTGGGAGACGCTTAGAAGAGGTTATCAGCAACACTGCCAAACAACATGTCCACAACGCTCGTTGGGTGGGGATAGAAAATCCGGCTAACCAGGCATAGGAATAAGCACACACTATTGCTAGAACAAACGGGGCGGCTAATGCCGTGGGGAAAAGCCTAAGGAGTAATTTGCCAAAGCACCAACCAAGGTAAAACACGATACCGATATGCAAACCGGATATCGCGATAAGGTGACTCAGTCCACTCGCTTTTAGCTGCTCTTTCAGCTCGAAAGACAAGCTTTCTCGTACGCCAAACGTCAGTGCTAAAATCAAACCTTTGCTTGGCAGAGACTCTACCGAGTTCAACACTTGCTGATACAGCTCATAACGTACCGAACCAGCATGACGAGCCCAGTAAGGCGTCTTGATTACAACACTCGCTCTACCCACTATACGCTGCTGTAGTGCATATTTTTCTACATCAAAGCCAACATCATTGAGTAGACCCACGATAGGTTTAACCCTGACTCTGGCCCCAATCTCATCATCGGGAGAAAGCACAATTGGCGAAACAAGCCTTATTCGCGGCTGGGCAAACGTGTTTAATTCTTCACCATTAATTGATCTCACCACGACTTCCCCTTGAAAGCCGTGACTTATTTGCGTAAAAAAGCTGTCAACCTCCGCATTTATGGTAATATCCTGACCTGCTTGGAAAAGCATTGCTTGCTGATGGCGTAAAAGGTTACTGTGTATCACTAGTATCAGGCATGCGAACACAGGACCAACACACCACCTTAGCGATTTTGACCTTATACTGAGTATCAGGGTCAAGATACAGGGAAACAACCACTCCCATGATGGCATATACCACCAGAACTGAGCGGTTGATATAAGGAAAGAGAACGATATAAGCGTCCAGTAATTTAAGTAGAGAGTCATATTTCCCTATGCCAAGAAAATTCATCAAACGCTTTATGCCTGACCACGAAGTAATAAAGCGTCAGAAAGCACTCAAAATTTTTGGCAACGTGCTGTACAACCCAAACCTGTGGTGTCTCAATCGCCGCTCAGCGTCTGGGGCATTTGCTGTCGGCCTGTTCATGGCTTTCGTTCCCCTACCCAGCCAGATGATTATGTCCGCAGGTTTAGCCATTCTTTGTGGCGTAAACCTTCCGCTCTCCGTCGCCTTAGTATGGGTCAGTAATCCCATTACCATGCCTGTACTGTTTTACTTTGCTTATAAAGTTGGCGCTTGGGTGATGCATATCCCACCTCAGCCATTCCACTTTGAGCTTTCTTGGGAGTTCATCATGCACCAGATGAGTACCATTGGGCCTCCTTTCCTACTTGGTTGCATGATTTGCGGTATCGTATCGGCCATTGCAGGCTACTTCGGTATCAAAGCTCTGTGGCGCTATTCTGTTGTGCGAAGCTGGCAGCAAAGAAAGATCAGATTAGGTGGGTTACTTAAAAAGTAAAAATCGAACTGCTTGGTATTCGACGGTACAGTCAGACAATTGCAATTACGATGTTGTTTAAAAATGAAAAAGGACCATAACGGTCCTTTTTTGTTTTCTAGCGGAAGCGTTATTTCGCACTAAGCACACTCGCCGGATTGAGTTTGCTAGCACGCGACGCTGGGTACCAGGTTGCAAGCAAACTTAACACTATCGCCGTCCCCGATACTAAGCAGACGTCTGATATGTTGACTTGAGAAGGAAGAAAGTCGACAAAGTAAATATCACCTGACAAGAACTGGTGACCAATTAAATTTTCCAGCCCTTTAATCAGCTTGGTTAGATTCATTGCAACCGCTACGCCAAGAATACTGCCTACAACACTGCCTAAAACACCAGAAAACACACCCTGCCAAACAAAAATCCGCTTGATTAGCCCATCGGTACCGCCCATGGTCCTCAATATCGCAATCTCTGAGGCTCGATCTTTGACTGCCATCATCAGTGTCGACACAATATTGAAGCTAGCAACACCAATCACCAGTACCATGACCAAATACATAATTGTTCTGACGAGCTGAATATCTCGATATAAGAAGCCATAGTTTTGCTGCCAACTACGTAAGTAGACATACACATTTAGCGTGTTTCCGGCCTCTCGAACAATTTGCGTCGCATTCAAAACATCAGACACTTTCAACGACACACCTGTAACGGCCTCACCCAATTTGGCGTATTGCTGAGCATCTTTCAGAGGAACTAAAGCGAGGTTATGGTCAATCTGACCATTGAGTTTTAGCAACCCTGCGACTCTCACACGCACCCGCTTGGGAGCCTGTACTTTAGCTGTTGAACCCGAAGTTGGTATCATCAAGGTGATGTAGTCACCTTGCGACACCCCAAGCAAGTCAGCCACACCTTGCCCTAGTATCACTTGCTTATCGCCCGCTTTAAACTGAGACCAGACCGCTTTATCGATATACTGGCTCATATTCGAAACGGCAGATTCTTTATCGGGATCTATGCCTCTGACTTCAAGCGCTTTAAGTTGTTGGCCTTTCTCGGCCAATGCTGTGATCTTGACATAAGGTGCAGCAGCTTCAACTTTAGGGTGTTTCTCTGCTTGTTCAATAACCGACTGCCATTCCTCAATCGGGCCACGAACCCCCTCAAACTCTCCATGAGCAATAACGGACAATACTCGATCTTTGAGTTCACGCTCAAAACCATTCATCGCCGATAAGCCGATGATGATCACCGCTACACCCACCGCGATACCAATCGTTGAAGACAGTGAGATGAATGACACCATTTTATTACGCTGCTTAGCACGACTAAAACGGCCGCCAATAAACAGTGAAAGTGAAGAGAACAAATTACGCCTCCTCAACATTTAGCAATAGGCCATCTTGCATATGCAGTTGGCGATCCATCTTGCTCGCCAGTTCACCATCGTGCGTGACAACTAAAAATGCGGTCCCGGATTGTTCATTAAGCTCGCGCATCAAATCGTAGATTGCCAACGCGGTCTTATGATCTAAATTTCCGGTCGGCTCATCGGCCAATACCAAGTCTGGGCTGTTAACTAATGCGCGTGCGATAGCAACACGTTGACGTTCACCACCAGATAGCTCAGACGGGCGGTGATCCATGCGATGACTCAAGCCGACTTTATCCAGCAGCGCTTTCGCCGCCTCTTTCGCCTTAGCTGTTTTAGTTCCGCCGATAAGCAATGGCATGGCAACATTTTCCAGCGCACTAAAGTCCGCCAAAAGATGATGAAACTGATAAACAAAGCCAAGATGCTGGTTGCGAAGCTTAGCTTGCTTATTCGAACTCAGCTTAGAAAGGTTTTGGCCAAGAAAAGTGACTTCACCCTGAGTAGTATCATCCAAAGCACCTAAAATATGCAGTAAAGTACTTTTTCCTGAACCCGACGAGCCAATGATAGACACCAGCTCCCCTTTCTTTAAATCAAAACTCACGCCTTTTAGCACTTGAGTATCAAGAGAGCCCTCGCGGTATGTTTTACATATATTGTGACATTGAAGCAGGTTACTCATATCTCAAAGCCTCAGCTGGTTTAACGGAAGATGCACGATAAGAAGGGAAAAGCGTTGCTAATAGGCTTAGTGCAATAGCCAAAGCAACCACGATACTGATTTGAGTAGGGTTGATCACAATCGGTAGTTCGCCTCCTACGGCAAACAGAGCAATGCCCGCGCTCTCAAGTAGCGCGTTAATATTACTGGCTAGCAGCACGCCTAAAGTGCCACCAAATAAGGCACCAATGACTCCACTGCTTGCCCCTTGAACCATGAAAATCGCTAGAACTTGTCTATCTGTCATTCCCTGAGTTTTCAAAATCGCGACTTCAGACTGCTTTTCCATCACGACCATAATCAGAGCTGAAATAATGTTGAATGCGGCCACACCAACAATCAGACCTAGCATTAAGCCCATCATGTTTTTTTCCATACGGACGGCTTGAAACAGTTCGCCTCGTTGATCTCGCCAGTCTTGCCATTGCCAACCTTCTGGTAATGGCTGCTTACTCAGTTCGCCCACCACAAATGGGTCATCGAAAAACAAACGCCACCCAGTGATGGTGTCCTTCTTGAAGCGCAGTAAGCGCGCTGCATCATCAATATGAGTCAGCATGAGTTGACCATCAACATCTGAGCCTGTGTTGTAAATGCCTGCCACAGTAAAGATACGCTGACTCGGTATACGCCCCAGCGGTGTAAACTGACTCGCACTGGTCACCATCAGGCGCACTTTATCACCAAGCGATACATCCATCGCTCTTGCGAGAGTGTGACCAATGAACACTTGATACTTGCCAGCCTGAAGAGAAGATAATCGGCCTGCAATTAAATGGGATTCAATCGGGTCATGATCACTAGGCTTGATACCAATCAGTAGACCCGCGGAAAGATTGTCTGAGCTTTGAATCACCGCTTCACTTTGTACAATCGGCTCAGGGTGCGCCGCGGTAGACAATTGTTTGGCAAAATCAGGGATTGTTTCGGTATAAGGCGTTTTGCCATCCGCTTCAGACACAATAGCCTGAGGCAGTACGCCTAAAATGCGGCCTTTGAGCTGCGCTTCAAAACCGTTCATCACTGAAAGAACTGTCACCAGAGACATCACGCCAATTGTGATACCTGCGGTCGACATATAGGAAACAAAACGACTGAACCTATCACCGGAACGCCCGCGCAAATAACGCAAACCGATAAAGGTGGAAACCGGATGGAACATATATAAAACCAATAACGTTTGATAGGCGTTACTGTAACGATTTATAGCAGGCGGTTGTAGCCCCTAATTGCTAATTAGGCGTCAAAATGTGTGATAAACAATGACATACCTTGATTAGTTGCTTCTTATGACGATAATCAAAGGATAACTTAAAGGAATTTCCACATGTCTGATCAAGAATACTTTACTGTACACCACAAAATGACCGTGAATGTTGAGCCTCTGGCTCAAGATAAGGCATTTCCAAGCTTTGATCAGTTTGAAGGAGAAATTCCAGCGCCGTTTTTGGTGGCCAGCGAGTTTAGCCATCTTGATCTTCTTAATGATAATGCTCGTACTGAGTTGAAAAACAACGACTTCAGACATGTTATCGAACTGCTTGATACTCAAAATGCCAAACTGAACCTATTGCTGACGTTTATGCTTTCTCAACAAGATGACGAACAGTATCGACACCTCACTCAGTCGTTTGGTGCCAGCAAGTTCAGTTACACCGCGGACAGCGCGCTGGCAGTCGATACCAAAACACGAGTCAAAATGTTTATGGAGCACCCCTCTGCCGCTATCTATTGCTATGGCCATGTTGAGAGCTGCGAGCAACAGGATGATCAATACATTATTACGGTCAAATACGATTTATTGCGCGATCAGGATGAAGATCTCCTGATCAAAGCCGCTCTCTATCAGCAACAAAAATTACTTCGTCAGCGTTCACTGAATCGCGACAAACAATAATCCATTATGTCTAATACATCGCTTTTTAATCTGGCTAACCCATCTAGAGCCGGAGACAAAAAACAGGTCGGCAATTTACAGGGGGCAAGTTTAGCCCTTGCGATTGCTGAACTTGCTAATCAACATTCTAGTCATACCCTGCTCGCTGTTGCTGACCCGCAAACAGCCTTAAAACTGTTACAAGAAATCGAGCAGTTTACTCAGCAGGAAGTTTCCCTTTTCCCAGACTGGGAAACCTTGCCGTACGATAACTTTTCTCCCCATCAGGAGATCATTTCGGATCGTATCGCACGCTTGTACCAACTGCCGACACAAAACAGCGGGATTACCATCGTTCCCATCAACACATTGCTACAAAGACAGTCTCCTAGAGACTTCCTGATGCAGCATACCTTGATGGTCAAAGTCGGCGACCTTTACTCGTTGGAAAAGCTGCGTATTCAGCTGGAGAAATCCGGATACCGACACGTTGATCAAGTCTTTGGGCCTGGCGAATATGCCAGCCGCGGTTCCATCTTAGACCTCTTTCCTATGGGGGCCAGTGACCCATTCCGCATCGATTTTTTCGATGATGAGATTGATACGATTCGTACTTTCGACCCAGAAAACCAACGTTCAATTGACGACGTTCAAGAGATCAGGCTACTACCGGCTCATGAATTCCCGACCTCAGAGAGTGCGATTGAAGACTTCAGGATCCGCTGGCGTCAGAGGTTCGAAGCCAGACGTGAGCCCGAGTCCGTCTACATGCAGGTGTCTAAAGGAACTTGGCCTGCGGGTATTGAGTACTGGCAACCGCTGTTTTTTGAGCACACCGAAACCTTGTTTGACTACATTGCCGATGACAGCCAATTAATCACAGTCGGTGATTTAGAAGGCGCTATCGACCACTTCCTCAGTGATGTCGACTACCGATACGACCAACGCAAAGTAGATCCATTAAGACCTCTGTTGCCGCCAGAAGAATTGTGGCTAAAGAAAGATGAGCTCTATAGTCGCTTTAAAACGCTGCCTCAGGTACAACTCTCTGCTGATGCGGTTGTGGAAAAACAAGGGCGTACTAACCCAGCTATTCAACGGTTACCAGAGTTGGCTGTTCAGCACCAAAACAAGGAACCGATGTCGGCGCTACGCCAGTTTAGCGAAAACTTCACTGGTAAAATCGTTTTCTCAGTCGAATCTGAAGGCCGTCGCGAAGCACTCCTTGAACTGCTGCAACGCATAAAGCTTCGCCCGGTCGAACACGAAAGTTTCTCTGCCGCGACAAAAAGCAACGATAAATTCACCTTAGTACTGGGCGCCTCTGAACACGGTTTCCTGTTTGGAGAGAATCAGGTTTCTTTGATATGCGAAAGTGACTTACTCGGTGACCGAGTCATCCAGCGTCGCCGTAAGGATCGCAAAACCACCAACAGTGATGCCGTCATACGCAACCTTGCCGAGCTTAAGCCCGGTCAGCCTGTCGTTCACATCGACCACGGTATTGGCCGCTATATCGGGCTACAAACGCTGGAAGCAGGTGGAATGACAACCGAATACGTCACACTGGAATACCAGAATGACGCTAAGCTCTACGTACCGGTTGCGGCATTAAACCTGATCAGTCGCTACTCCGGTGGTGCAGAAGAATCCGCGCCACTACACAAACTGGGTGGTGAAGCTTGGGCGAAAGCGCGTCGCAGGGCTGCTGAAAAAGTCCGAGATGTGGCCGCAGAGCTGCTTGATGTCTACGCTAAACGAGAACTTAAGCCGGGTTATAAGTTTGCCCTCGATCGCGACCAGTACGCCACTTTCAAAGCTGGGTTCCCTTTCGAAGAAACCGATGATCAGTCCACGGCGATCAACGCGGTAATGTCCGATATGTGCCAAGCCAAAGCGATGGATCGTCTAGTGTGTGGTGATGTGGGCTTCGGTAAAACCGAAGTGGCGATGCGTGCTGCCTTTCTTGCCACGGACAACGGTAAGCAAGTGGCTGTCTTAGTCCCAACAACACTACTTGCCCAGCAACACTTTGAAAACTTTAGAGACCGCTTTGCCAACTTGCCGATTCGAGTCGAAGTACTGTCACGCTTCAAAACGGCTAAAGAGCAAAAGCAAGTACTGCAAGATATCGAAGACGGCAAAGTCGATTTGGTAGTCGGTACTCATAAGCTGCTTTCGAATGACATCAAATTCAAAGATCTTGGCTTGTTGATTGTCGATGAAGAACACCGCTTTGGTGTGCGACAAAAAGAGAAAATGAAAGCGATGCGCGCAGACGTTGATATTCT
This sequence comes from Vibrio sp. RE88, assembly GCF_013113835.1. Lineage (GTDB taxonomy): Bacteria > Pseudomonadota > Gammaproteobacteria > Enterobacterales > Vibrionaceae > Vibrio. The sequence goes on from NZ_VTYQ01000003.1 coordinate 379,020, forward strand.
GACATTAACGGCAACGCCTATTCCAAGAACGCTGAATATGGCGATGAGTGGGATGCGTGATTTATCGATCATTGCAACACCACCAGCAAGACGACTGGCGATTAAAACCTTTGTTCGTCAACGCGATGATGCCGTTGTAAGAGAAGCCGTGCTACGTGAGATCATGCGTGGTGGGCAAATCTACTTCCTGCATAACCAAGTCGAAACGATTGAAAAAGTCGCTGCTGACTTAGAAAAGCTCATTCCTGAAGCGCGCGTTACCGTAGCGCACGGTCAAATGCGCGAACGTGAGCTTGAGCGCATCATGAATGACTTCTACCATCAGCGATTCAATCTATTGGTATGTACGACCATCATTGAAACCGGTATCGATGTCCCGACCGCCAACACCATCATTATGGATAGGGCCGACAACCTCGGGCTGGCGCAGTTGCACCAATTACGCGGTCGTGTTGGTCGTTCTCACCACCAGGCATACGCCTACTTACTCACGCCTCACCCTAAAGCCATGACTAAAGACGCCATTAAGCGTCTGGATGCGATTGCGTCACTGGAAGACTTAGGTGCTGGCTTTACGCTAGCCACTCACGACCTTGAAATTCGAGGTGCGGGTGAACTGCTGGGTGATGAACAAAGCGGACAAATTCAATCTGTCGGTTTTACGCTGTATATGGAGATGCTGGAACAGGCTGTTGAAGCACTTAAGGAAGGGAAAGAGCCTTCCTTAGACGAATTACTCAGAGAACAAACTGAGGTTGAAATGCGTCTACCGGCCCTTCTGCCAGATGACTATATTCCAGATATCAACACGCGCTTATCTATGTATAAGCAGATTGCCAGCGTATCAGACAAGGCCGAACTGGACGATCTTAAGATTGAACTGATCGACCGCTTTGGACTATTGCCAGATGCAACCAAGAATCTCCTTTCTGTATCAGAAATGAAACTTGAAGCCGGTTCTCTCAAAGTGAAGAAAATCGAAGCCCACGACAAAGGTGGATTCATCGAGTTCTATCCGGACGCTGACATTAATCCAATGTATTTGGTTAAACTATTGCAATCTCAGCCACAAAAATTCGCGATGGAAGGCCCAACTAAGTTCAAGTTTACGGTACCATTGGTCGACAGACGTAAGAGAATTCAATTTGTTGGTGATATGTTGGGCGAGTTCCAGCAGAACCTTTTACCACAAGCCTGATTTGGTCAGGCTTAACTAATTTTCCAAGGTGCGCTCACCTTATGATGGAGTTGTAATGAAAAAGCTGATCCCGCTACTACTTCTTGTTGTCGCGATGCCTTCATGGGCCCAGCGCCAATTTGATATAGAAGTGATCATTTTTAAGCGTGCGGTAAACCCAGAACAGACCGCTGAGTCTTGGCCAAATTCTGTGCCTGAAATTTCGATGAAACGAGTCGGTAATTTCAATGACGCCAGCTACCGCCAACAAAAAGGCGTTGAAATGCTACCCGCTTCATCTTATGAGTTAAACCCTCAAGCTCAGAAGCTAAAAAGTCACGCTGGCTTTAAAGTGCTCTTGCATACTGCATGGAGACAAGGCGACGGTAACCGCTATGTTGCGCCAACCTTCCATATTCAGGCTGGTCGAGATTTTTCAGGTCAATTCAATGCTGACGGTTCGCAGAAAGGTTCGGATATTGGTACAGAGGTCATCGACGGAGTCACTGAAGAAAGCATTGCAAAGCCACTGTATGAGTTGGACGGCAAGTTGCAAGTTTACGTCGAGCACTACCTTTATGCGGACGTTAAACTGGACTTGAAAGCACCAAGCGTACGTGATGTGACATTCGAAGCAAAACCTCTTGAGTTCACCCCCACAGACGACACGGTTGCCGAAGACACGGTTCAAGTCGGCTTGATGGAAGATGTGACGCCAACAGTACATACCGAAGAGTTTCTAAAGAGCTACCGCATGGACCAAAAACGCCGTATGCGAAGCACAGAAACCCACTTCTTAGATCACCCTCTGCTAGGGATGATTATTCAGGTCCGCCGTGTCGCACAATAATCTGAAATAAATAGCGTTCAACAGCCCTTTCAAGGGCTGTTTTTCTATAATGGAGCATTATGGGGCCGGATTACCACATCATCACACCCAGATTAGTTTTGAAGCTGATTCCTCAAGAAGATGCTGAAAAGCTAGCTCAATGTGTCGTTCAATCTCCCAGCCTTCACCGCTGGATAGATTGGTGCCATGATAAATTCACGATTAAAGAGGCAGAACGCTTTGTGCTTGCCACTCGATTGAACTGGGTGAAATCAGAAGCTTACGGTTTTGGCCTTTATCGTCGCAGTGATAATGCGCTGATTGGCATGGTCGCGATCAATGAGCTTTACCACACCTTTAATATGGCCAGTTTAGGCTATTGGCTGAATGACTCGTATCATAAACAAGGCTATGCGAAAGAAGCCTTAGATGCGCTAATCGAGTTTTGCTTCGCGCAACTTAAAATCACGCGTATTGAGGTCGTTTGTGATCCCGACAATATTCCAAGTCAAAAACTGGCCGAATCCTGCGGCGCACAGTTTGAAGTAAGCGCTGCAAACCGCTACCTATTCAATGGACAACCCAAGCAAGGGCTCGTGTATTCCATCATCCCAACAAAAGACAAATAATCTCAATAAAAATGATTAACAATAACTTTAGAGGTTTTAACGTTTAGTAAAGTTATTTAACTCTCCGATATTCGAACATGTCAGATAGTATGATCGTCCGATTAAAAGAAAACTAAGAAAAACAAAATGATCATCTTCAACTCAGACTCAGTAGGCTCACTGCTCAAACTACTCTTAGACGATACCAAAGTATCAAAAAGCTACTACTTCAATGATGGTTCGGACAACCACAAGTTGGCTTGTTTTGATGAAGTTACTGACTTGTTTGACGTAAATGGTTGTATGCAGAGCATTGTTACCAGTTACCAACTCCACTTTATTGGCGGACTATCGCTCAAGGTCAAGCGCTTAGGTAATGAGTACCAGATTGTCGGTAAGCTTTCTCTCAATACCAAGAATAAAGAGGAAAGCCCGCTAGCGCATGTAGCTGAGTTCCATTTCTAAATATTCGTTAATTCACTGCCTTTGAATAAACGAAAAAGAGCACCCTCGGGTGCTCTTTCTTTTCGTTGTGATTAGTGCAGCTTGAGATTAGGGCGAAGCACTCGGTTTATCCGCCCCATCAAAATAATCAATGCGGTTTTGAACAAGCCATGTAGAGCCATCTGATGCAGGCGATACAAGGAAATGTACACCACTCGAGCAATACGCCCTTCTACCATCATAGAGCCTTTGGTTAAGTTGCCCATTAAGCTTCCCACGGTCGAGAACTGGCTCAAAGAAACCAAAGAGCCTTTATCTTTGTAGACATAAGCTTTCAGTTCACGTCCATTGAGCTTAGCCACTATATTAGAAAACGCGCAGCTCGCCATTTGGTGCGCCGCTTGAGCTCGAGGTGGCACAAATGATCCATCGGCTTGGGTGCACTGAGCCAAATCACCAATCACGAAAATGTCATCATCGAGAGTCGTTTGCAGTGTGTCTTTCACGATGAGCTGATTGATTCGGTTAGTTTCCAATCCACCAATATTTTTCACAAAGTCAGGCGCTTTAATCCCCGCAGCCCAAACCATAATTTGAGCAGGGATCTTTTCGCCATCTTTAGTAGTAAGGCCATCTGCACCCGCTTCCGTCACCATGGTTGTGGTGCGTACATTCACACCTAACTTAGTTAACTCGTGGTGCGCAGCGCTGGAAATTCTTGCTGGCAGTGCAGGTAGGATACGCTCACCGGCTTCAATCAGGTTGACGTTTAACTTGCTGGAGTCAAGGTCGCCAAAACCATAGGTACGAAGCTCTTTCACGGCATTATGCAGTTCTGCCGACAATTCAACACCTGTTGCGCCCGCGCCTACAATGGCAATATCAACGGAGCCATGACCATGCTTGGCGTGTAGCTTGAGGAACTCATTGTTCATCTCAGTTCTAAATTTATAAGCCTGCTCTGTACTATCAAGGAAAATACAGTGCTCTCTTACGCCAGGGGTATTGAAGTCATTAGAAGTGGAGCCCAACGCCATAATAAGGATGTCATACTCAAGCTCACGGCCTGGCATCAAAAGCTCATCATGCTCATCTCTGAGTTCGCCCAGCGTGATAACTTTGCGCTCTCTGTCGATGTCTTCAAGGCTACCCATTTGGAAGTCAAAGTGGTGGTTTTTCGCATGGGCGCGGTAGCTCAACGCATCTACACCTTCATCCAAAGAACCTGTTGCCACTTCGTGTAAAAGCGGTTTCCATAAATGACTGGCTTTGCGATCCACTAGGGTCACTTTTGCCCGTCTTTTACGACCTAATGTACGACCTAGTTTGGTAACAAGCTCCAATCCGCCTGCACCGCCGCCTACTACGATAATTCGAGTCACAGCAACTTTCCTCTAAAGATAAAAACTATGTTTCGAGTCGAAGAGTTCGCCCCGATGAAATTGTGTAATGTTGGCCAATCTGCTGAATCAAATTCAGTCTTACGATTCGAGGGCCATTAGAGGTTTTTTCGTCAAATACAACGCGATAATTGGAATTACAGTCTGATGACTCAAGGCTAACGTGCTCGGGCATTAGCTCAAAGTGGGCAAACTTATTGTTCGCTCTCAATTTTTTTTGACATTTATCAAAAATTTATAGTTGATTCATTATATAGGGCAGAGTGTGCCGCGCAACAAAAGATTACGCTAATCACACTTAATTTTTCCTTAATTTCTATTCGAGTGAATAACAAAAAAGCGACGTGCTGGATTGACGTCGCTTTTGTAGAAATTTGGCTATAAATGGCGTTTAGCTGTGAGCTTTAAACGCCTTAATGGTCTGCAGATGTTGAGAGATTTTCTTAAACTTATGGCTCTCATTTTCATCCCAGATAACTTGGTAGTGTTTCTCAAGTGCCTGAGCCGTCTGGCGGTTGTCATGCACCTCATCATCTTTAGATAAGATCACCAGACAACGATCTTTGTTTTTGCTACGAAACTCTTCAACACATTTTGTGGCGATATCTTCATACTCTTCAGGACGATCAATACGTCCCTGCATGTTATTTTCTGGATGCAAGTTAGGGTTAAAAATCACCTGCTTGATACCGCATAAGAAGCCGATTCGCTCAGACCAATAACCGCCTAGCCCGACTCCACAAATAATGGCGTTGCGATCACCAGATTGCTCGATCGCTTTATGCACCTCTTTGAGCAAATGCTGCATATCATGCTTGGGATGCAAAGTGCTGTAGTTAACAAAGCGGACGTCTTCGTCAATGAACTGCAACTGGAGTACTTTTTCGTGGTTTCCCGGACTGGTGGAGTCGAAACCATGTAAGTAAATAATCATTCTATCACCCTCGATTCTTATCGGCTTAATCTACCACGAATATTAAGGTTTTAAAGCCAGCGTATAGAATTTAATGTACGAGGGGCTCAAACAGTGATCTTAGCTACAAAACGTGTCGCGCAAAGTTTGCGCTTGAGCGAGGTACTGTTCATCACCCCATAGCTGATAGGCAAGCAAATACCACAGCATCGCCATCATAGTCGCTCTAGGTTGCCATGCCATCACACCTTCAACCCAATCATCGACACCTTCTATTTCTCTAAGTTGGCAATATCGATAAACGGATTCAAGTGGCTTTTCTCCCATCACCCCAATACTTAACGTAAGATCCAGTCTGGGGTCAGCCATTGAGGCATACTCCCAGTCGATAACCATATTGCCTTCCGAATTCTTGACCATATTATAACCAGCCAAATCAAAGTGACATAAGGTGCTACCAATGTCAGCGAGGCTCGGAGCACTTCGCCACCGCTGGTAGATATCCAGATAATCATCAGACTTTAGGTCTTCTCGCAGCAGCATCCAGTAGTGATCGACACGAGCGGTAAAGTTAAATGGAGCGACAGGGATTCGAGTCGTCTCTAAGCTGTGGATTTTGATCATTGTTTTGAGCAAAGAGTCAAAAGGCAAACAATCAGTCAATGATTCACCTTCTATCCACTCCACCAACAACCCTTGTTCGTTGATGTGAATAGCTTTAGGTGCAAGGTGGGAATCTTCGATCGCTGTCAGGATTTGATATTCCTGAAAACGTGAAATGGAAAAGGCTTTGGTTATCGAAGTGTTGGGGCGCCAGACAAAACAATCGCCGCTTTGGGTTACAACCTTCCAGCAGCGATTGGTCAGGCCTCCGGTTAGCGTTTGAGCGTAATCCGGAGAGATAGAAAAGAAGTGATCTAATGACTTCAATGAACCGTCTAGTTGACATGCCTCATGCCACGACATCCTTGCCATAAATCACTCCTCTATCGATTAAAGACCTAAGAAGCTCTTAGACTCTTGTTTGCGGATTTCAGTTTCATCTGCCCATTCAATCAGGCCTGTTTCCAAATCCATCAGACGCATTGTCATCTTGTAGTATACGTCTTTGTCACTACCACCTGCTTTAGCAATGCTCGACAAGTTGCCGTATAGCATGTACTGGGCGCCAACCATTTTACCAAACTGAATTGCAGTGCTTTGGTTTACAAGCTCATCATTGTTTTGGAAGTTAAGTTGCTCGCGAACAGATTCAACGCGGTCCATATCAACAAAGCGGAACTTACCAGAGTTCAACATCTTAGTACTGATAGTATCGGTAATCGATTCAGTATCAATGTGTTCGCTTGTCTTATTCTTGATACGTTCAACAAAAACAATCGGACGAGAGTCACGGGTAATAGCTGATACAGAGCCCGACATCATCATGCTATCGACCATTTCGCCCGCAATTTTCTGCAGATCTGTTGAGCCAAAATCAATCGTTGTAGTCTCAACCGCCTGTGCATCACCGTAGCTGACTTTGTTCGAACAACCGCCCAGGATGACAGCCAAGCCAAGTAATGCGATAACACTTTTTTTCATTCTTGGTTCCTCAAATCTTTATAGAATCTTGTGTTATGAGTGTATGACTAAAGTTAGTGGACTTTAGTTCGATTTAGTTATCATTTTCGCGAATCTGAACGCGGAACTGCGTGCCATTCGGATTCACTGAAACTTCAGAAATAGCGATCGTTTCCATACCTCGAATGATCGCTTGACGCCATGGGCCCAGCTTGTTGTTTACTTCAAGGCCGTTATCGTCGTACCAGTAAAATCTGTACTGAATATGCTGGTCACCTTTGTATTGGCTAGCGAGTCGAACAATACCTCGAGCACGACCATCGACCTGGGTAGTAGAGATATCTTCAATTTGTAGGCGACCCGCTAACACGTTGTCTCCAAACAAAACGGTTTGCGACTCACCGTCAATACGTAACCCAGCCGTGTTGCTAGAACAACCTGCCATTACTAACGCAGCCACTGCTGCAATAAGCCACTTTTTCATCGAATTTTTCCTAACTGTTTATGCCAAATTGTAGCATTGCTGCCCTGACGAGAGATCCAAACGATAGTGGTTCGCCCCGCCTCAACGTCAAATTGGTGTTGCTGTTCACCAACAACGATAGTTTGAGTACCCGGCTCAACTACAGAGCTGCTACTGCGAATTTCACCCGGTAGTGTTAACCAACTGCGCGTATCTGGTTGCTCTGTCAATGTATTCCAGATGTTCAATATTGCATTGCCTAGCTCATCGTCTTTCGCAGCGCCTTTGCGTAGCTCGTCTTTAGCCCAAACACGAAGCGCCTGACGGATGATAATAGTCGGCATTCGCTCTGACAGGTCACGCTGTGCCATTAAGTTAACATCCGTCAGTAAGTCACTTTGAAGCTTTTCGCCGTTAAGCTGCATAGGCGAAAATGATTGGCTTACTTGTTTAGGGTAATAAGGCAACGCAATGGTATACAAAGCACCGTTCCCACGGCTGTCATACAGCGGCAGAGTTTGCTTCCAACCTTGCAAAGCATCTACTACACCCTGCTCTTCCAATACAATGACTCTTGCTTTGTCACTATCAAGGAAATGAGCTTTGCCATAACGTTTCTCCAGTTGGACGAGGTCTTCATTCATACCCAAGCGTTTAGCGACACGTTTCGCGCCATCAATCACTTGAGCATTATCAGGCATCACCGCCAATGCGCGTCGATAGTCAACGTAGGCATCATTCAATGCATTATCGGCTTCGTACAAAAGCGCTGATAAGTACAGCAGATAGCCATTCTGCACTGCCTGCAAGGTTTTACCTGCATCAGGATAATTAGACAGCACACTACCCAGATTAGGACTTAATCCCTGCGCTTGCATGTCATTTTGTGCAGACTCCAGCTCTCTTTCTCGGTCTTTGCGCGCTTGTTCCTGCACTTGGTTTGCTCTGCGCATTTCAATCAAGGCACCTTCAAGGCTGTTCTTCTTGAGGTAATTCAATCCTAGATAGAGATGCAAAAAGCCCAATTCATAGTCGGCTGGTTTATAGATATCCAAGTTATCGTTAACAGCCAACGCGCCAACACTGGTCGCCGTTTCTGTCACCGATATTGTGGCTTTGTCTTGTTGAACTCGAACCGCGTTATCACTTGCTTCAAATGCAGACTTACTGTCTTCGTACTGCTGGTTAAGCAAGTACACTCGCCCTTTTTCGAAGTTATCAAGAATGTCACCTGCCACCTCTTCAGGTAAGGCTTCTTCCGCCTTTTGATACTGGCCCGTTTTGACCGTCTGATAGACTTCGTTGTTTTGAGCACTGTAGTGGCTAAATAAGTTTCCAGCCGATAGATTGGCACATGCAGAAAGAGCAGCAGAGCTGAATATCACGAATGCGAGTCGAACGTGTTTACGCACTTCGTACTCCGAATTATTTATTAGAATTTCATCATCGTCGCGATTGGACAACGGTATTGATAAAAAGTTTGCATGAATACCGCTATCCTCAAAAAAAGTGTTTAACCTTAACTCATCAACATTGGGCCAAGTGGTCGTCCACCGACCAAATGCATGTGGATGTGATACACCTCCTGACCACCATGAGAGTTACAGTTAACAATCAAGCGGTATCCATCTTCGTCAATGCCTTCTTCTTTCGCCAATTTACGAGCAACAGTAAACATGCGTCCCATTGTCGCTTCATCCGCTTCTTCGATGTCGTTTGTTGTTGGAATCAACTTATTAGGGATGATCAAAATGTGACTTGGCGCACGTGGGTTGATATCGCGAAATGCCGTGACCAGATCATCTTGGTACACCACGTCGGCAGGGATTTCTTTGCGAATAATTTTACTGAAAATGGTTTCTTCGGCCATGAAGCACTCCATTAAGTGTTGTTTTCGTTGAACGTTGCAAAGGAGTATGCGCTAAGCTTGCCCAGATCACAATAAAAAACAGTGTTCACTTAACATATACACCGTACTGATAGTAGCAGATGGCTAAATTTGTATTATGCGTCATAAAATGCGTGTCTCGCTATCAATACAATGACTCTCTTTTTGTTAATTTTTTAAGACATTAAGTATTTAGGGAGAGATCTATGAAAGGCTCAGTGATCAAGCGTATGTACGCTGGGTTTGCATTGATCATCATAATGTTTGTTATTTCAACCATTATGACAATGCGAGGAATGCAACAAATTCACACCAACTTTGGCAGTGTGTCTAACACCGCTTTACCTTTGGTATCGCAGTCTAACCAAACCAGTGTTTACCTGCTCTCTGCTGACAAACTTTTTAAAGACTTTTTGACAACGCAGAGCTCTGAGCGAATGGATGAAATTCGTGCGCAGTTTGAAGAGGCGAAAAGTCGCTACGACCAAGCTCTTCAAGATTTAGCTAAAGCTAGTGCAGGCAACGCTGAACTCCAAGCAAGCATCGAACAGCTAAAAGAGATGGAGCTGCGATACTTTACCGAAGCCGATGCCGCAATGAACAATTACCGCAATATGTTTGCCGCCCAAGCTGATGTTCAGAAATCATCACGCCGCTTCCAGCGCCTGCATTCAGAGCTCGGTGTTGGAATGAAAGAGTATGTCGATGACCAGAGCAGCATCTCAGTGAAAGTAATGGCTAAAAGCTACTTTATTAAACTGAAAGATGCAGAGGTTATTACGTCTGACGCTCTCGCGAGCAGTGATTTAGAGCTAGTAAATAAAGCGGTCGCCAAAAACAAAAAAGCCGTCACACATCTTAATTACGCTTATCGCGGCCTAACCACGCAGATGCCTGAAATTAAGAAGGTATTTGATGAGTCAGTACAGCAGTTCACCACGGATATTGGTAAAAAAGGTGGCGTACTCGATCAACACGCTTCGTACTTGCAAGCTAAAGCGGCATTGTATGCCAATATTGCTAACCTGACTCTGGAAGTGGATAACACGATGGCAGTGCTCACCTCCTTCAGTGAAGCTGCGCAACAAGGCCTGCATGCTTCTCTAGCGGAGGCGAGCGAAGTTTACGACCAAGGGGTGATCAATTCAGTCGCATTGGGCGTTCTTGTCATTGCCTTAGCTCTGGGTATCGGTTATCACATCGCGCATAGTGTGCGCACGCCACTTACTCGTATCCTTTCAACACTTGAAAGTCTGACACAAGGCGATATGACTCAGCGCATTGAAAATCGCCACAACAATGAGTTCAGCCGTGTAAGTGGCCATATCAACTCACTGGCAGACAATCTTCACGACATTTTGAAGAAGCTCAACAGCGCTTCAGATAACCTAACCGATACTGCTAACATCAACCAACAAACCTCCTCCCAAGCGCAATCACAGCTCAGTCAGCAACGTGAACAAACCGCTAACGTCGCTACTGCGATGACGGAAATGGCGCACTCGGTTCAAGAAGTCGCGCAAAGTGCACAAAGCTCACAACAGATGGTTGAGCAGGTTGAAACCGCCTCTGAGTCTGGTCGTCAGATCATGAATGACAACATAACCACCATTAACCAACTCGAAAACCGCCTCACCCAGTCGGTCGACGCCGTTAAAGATCTCCAGAGTATGAGTAGCCAGATTGGCTCGATTTTGGATGTGATTCGTAACATTGCTGAACAAACGAACCTACTGGCGCTCAATGCTGCGATTGAAGCCGCGCGAGCAGGTGAACAAGGACGTGGGTTTGCCGTTGTAGCAGATGAAGTTAGGGTGTTAGCTCAACGAACGACAGAATCAACGTCAGAGATTGAAAACATGATCAGTAACCTGCAAAACAGCTCTACATCTGCCAACAAGGTGATTCAAAGCTGCATGGATGATATGGATCAATCGGTGGCTCAAGCTTCCAATGCCAACAGCGCAATGGAGGAAATTCAGGCATTGATTATTGAAATCAGCCAAATGAGTGGACATATCTCTCAAGCCGCCGCTGAACAAAGTGAAACTACTGGAGAAATTGCTCGCAACATTGATGAAATCAATCAGATTGCTGACACCAGCTACCAAGCCATGGCTCAAATCGCACAAACTAGTACGGATTTGACTCAGTTAGCCAATCAACAAGGCGAACTGGTGCATCGCTTCAAACTCTAGTTTTGTAAAGACAATGCAAATTATTCACTCAGGGCGGTTAATTTCATTAATCGCCCTTGTTTTTTATATGCGCTGTCGTTATATGGTTAGTAAGGCTTGCCCACTTCTCACTTCACATTTTTCGCAAGCCAAGCATGAGGAAGGTTTATGGCAGTTCATGTTGGCATCATTGATCAGGACCCAATTCGATTAGTCACTCCATTATTGGATAACCGGACCGTCAGTGATCACATCGTTTTTATTGGTGTTAAGGGCCAGAAAGATATGTACCATCGCTTGCATAGTGTTCTGGCTAAAAGAGACATTACATCAGAGTTTTTTGAGATTCCGAATGTCGCAAATACTTCACGGATTAAGCGTGCTGTTGGCATTCTGGCTGACGACCTTAATGCACGTGGTGAAGACGTTAAGTTAAACGCCAGTTGTGGACTGCGTCATCGTCTGCTGTCTGTTTATGAGGTATTTCGTACTTTTCATTGGCCGATTTTTGTCGTCGAGCCAAACAGTGACCGTCTTTGCTGGCTATACCCAGACGGCAAAGAAGATACTCAAGTGGAAGACCGAATTACGATTGACGACTACCTAACGGTATTTGGGGCAAGGGGCGAATTTAACGACCAGCAACTTCCACCACAGCTGGATCAGAAACTGTATGAACTTGGTGAGCGATGGGCAAGTAATGCGCTTGAGCTTGGTCCAGGCTTAGCAACGCTTAACTATCTCGCAACAACGTGTCGTAAAGAGCAAAAGCTCGATGTTGCACTGTCAGAGAAACAACAAGGCTACCGCGAGCTCAACATGCTGCTCAGTGACTTAGTTGAAGCCGAGATTGCGACTTACGAGAATGGCGTACTGACCTTTGCAGATGAAGACGCTCGTCGTTTCTCAAATGGTGAATGGCTAGAGACGTTAGTTCACAGTACCGTACGTCAGATCCAAAAAGATATGCCAACCATTCAGGATCATTCACTCAATGTGCAGGTTTATCGTCAGCTTGGTGATCGCGAAGTGCGTAACGAGCTTGATGTCGCCTCGGTTGCCAATAACAAGCTGCATATTATTGAGTGTAAAACCAAAGGTATGCGCGATGATGGCGACGACACCTTGTATAAGCTCGAATCCTTGCGCGATCTGCTGGGTGGTCTTCAAGCGCGAGCCATGTTGGTCAGCTTCCGTCCTTTGCGCTACAACGATATTACACGAGCTGAAGATCTTGGATTAGCTCTGATCGGCCCAGATGAATTGAAAGACTTAAAAACGCACTTAACCAACTGGTTTAAAGAAGCGGGAGGATACGACGATTGCGATGTCTGCTAGATAAATTCAGACCTAAAAGACAAAAACCCGCCAATCGGCGGGTTTTCTTTTATTCGATTACAACTCTTAGCTGTCATCTTCAGTGAAGCTTGTTGGCAGCGAGGTTTTCATCTCGTTCCAAATCTGCCCACTTTCAATACCATAGTGACGAACAACAACGATGATTCGGTCACGATCACCTGTCTCGCAAACTTCAAGTAGATCACGGTAAAATTGCAGTGCTAGATTACGTGCTTCCGGGCTTGAGAAGTAGTAACTTCCGACGCGGTCGTACAGTTTTTTAAGACCGTTAAAAATCAAACCGTAAATCTGGTTGCCTGAGTGGAACGCCAGACGTTGGAACAGCATGTAATCATAGAAGTTAAAGGTTTTAGCAATCAAAGTTGCCTGACGCTTAGCTTCGTCCTTCTCACCGTCATCTTTGATATGTTGTTGGATTTTCTCCGCATAAGGTGAAGACTCCATAAACGTATCCCAAGAGTCTGCAGCAAGCAGGTTCTCACAAGATTCGATAACACCACTAATGGTACGCTCAGCACTTTCTTTATTCGCTTTAAACGCGTAGCGCATAAAAATAGGGCTGATATTTGTTCGTGCCGCAAGCAAATCTTCAACAATCGAAGTTGCGTTATCCGCATCCAAGGTCATTAGCGTGTCGAGGATATGTAGCCCCGATGTTTCCATGAACTGGTTAACCTTGGTCGGTTTGCCGTGTTGGATGGTTAACCAGCCGTCACGCGCCAAGCGCTGTAGCACTTCACGCAGTGTCGTTCGGGTAACCCCTATTAATTCAGAGAGCTCGCGTTCAGCGGGAAGAATAGAACCTGGAGGGAAGCGCCCTTTCCAAATACTCTCAATGATGTATTTTTCTGCGAAACCTGCAGGGCTCTTTGCCTTGATGACCATTAATTTAACTATCCAATATTTTTATTTATAGGGTCGAATAGAACTCATCATACCACTAGTTCTTAGTTATCGGAAACAAACCGAAAGTAAACTTGACGCAAAACACCAATAGAGTCACAGCTCTAATTTATACTGAGCGATTGCGTTATTATGTCTTTGAGTCAAAGCTAATTTATTATAAATTTAATAAAAACTTCACACTTGCTAGCCCTTATGGGTATTGACTTAGTTTGCAAAACATAAGTTTTTAATTTTGCAACATTAAACTGTCATTTCCATTCAATATAATGACATAATCTATCTTATTCGACCTTTTCGAGGCCGAGCTGCCACGAATTGTTTTTTTTCACAACTCTTATCCCGCCTTAACGCCACTCTGATCGCGTTTTTAAACAAAAGTCCACTGAGTGATTTATCAAGATAAACTTTATTATTGACTAAATTAACTTGAGGAGTACAGTTGCGACCAAAGTAAGGAGTGCTTGTCTTTCTCAGGGAGTGACTTGGCAAGGCCACATATCATTTTGCTTTATGTTGTTTTTCTAAGTCACTGTTGAATCAGGTCTGTTTCAGCGTTTTTTCTTGTCATTCGCCACAATTAATTTGGTGATGTTCTAAGCCCACAATGACACAGATATATAGATACAAGCACACGCAGTGTCTATTCATAACAACATTTAAGAGTATTAGTATCATGCCGATGTCACTCGGGAATGCTTTCATTAAGAATTTCTTAGGAAAGGCCCCAGATTGGTATAAAGTTGCCATCATTTCATTTCTTGTCATCAACCCGATTGTCTTTTTCCTTATCGACCCATTCGTAGCGGGTTGGCTTCTGGTCGCCGAGTTTATTTTTACTCTCGCTATGGCCCTCAAATGTTACCCTCTTCAACCGGGTGGTTTATTAGCCATTGAGGCTATTGCGATTGGAATGACCAGCCCAGAGCAAGTCAAACACGAGCTAGTCGCCAATATCGAAGTGCTATTGCTTCTGATCTTCATGGTAGCGGGCATCTACTTCATGAAACAGCTTCTGCTGTTTATCTTTACGAAGATACTGCTTGGTATTCGCTCAAAAAGCCTGCTCTCTGTAGCCTTTTGTTTTGCAGCAGCTTTTCTGTCTGCGTTCCTTGACGCACTAACCGTGATTGCAGTTGTCATTAGTGTCGCGGTCGGTTTCTACGCGATCTACCACAAAGTCGCTTCGGGCAAAGGCTCAACAGCATCACACGACCACACGCAAGACGATCACCTTTCAGAACTAACGCGCGATGACTTAGAGAACTACCGTGCGTTTTTGCGTTCTCTATTGATGCATGCAGGTGTTGGTACGGCACTGGGTGGCGTAATGACCATGGTTGGTGAGCCACAAAACTTGATCATTGCAGATCAGGCTGGCTGGCAGTTCGGCGAATTTATTATTCGTATGCTACCAGTTACAGCACCCGTTTTTGTCTGCGGCTTAATTACTTGTGTACTTGTTGAAAAGCTTAAAATCTGTGGATACGGTGCTCGCCTACCTGATAACGTTCGTCAAATCCTAGTCGACTTTGACAACGCAGAACGTAAAACACGTACTAAGCAAGATGTCGCGAAGCTGTGGATTCAAGGCGCAATTGCTATCTGGCTTATCGTCGGGCTAGCACTTCACCTTGCGGCTGTTGGCTTGATTGGCTTGTCTGTCATCATTCTTGCTACCGCATTTACTGGTGTCATCGAAGAACACTCAATGGGTAAAGCGTTTGAAGAAGCATTGCCGTTTACTGCCCTACTTGCAGTCTTCTTCGCTGTTGTTGCCGTCATCATCGACCAGCAGCTATTTAAGCCTGTTATCGATGCGGTGCTACACGTCGAAGACAAGGGGGCTCAGCTTGCGCTCTTCTATATTGCTAATGGCATACTTTCTATGGTGTCAGATAACGTATTCGTCGGTACCGTTTACATCAACGAGGTAAAAACAGCATTAATTGAGGGAGTGATCACTCGCGACCAGTTCGACCTACTCGCAGTAGCAATCAACACAGGTACTAACCTTCCTTCAGTAGCAACGCCAAATGGTCAAGCAGCCTTCTTATTCCTGTTGACCTCTGCTCTAGCACCTCTGATTCGCTTGTCTTACGGCCGCATGGTTATCATGGCTCTGCCTTATACTATCGTCCTTGCGCTTGTTGGTCTTGCGGGTATTGTGTTCTTTGTTGAGCCGATGACAGCGTGGTTTTACGACGCAGGTTGGATTTCTGCACATGTAGGTGAGCTGACTCCAGCGGTCTCTAGCGGACATTAATCAAGAAAACTTAAAAGTTTTAGTTGAAGCCGAAACTTTTCCACGATAAAAAGCTCTGATTAGTCAGAGCTTTTTTTATAAACAGGATATCTCTGTGAACATTCTTTCTACTATTAAGTCTTTTTCTCAATCACGCCTGTCTTGGTTACTGCTATTAGCCTTTGTCATCTTCTTTGAGGCAGCAGCATTATACTTTCAGCACGTCATGATGCTGGCACCTTGTGTTATGTGTATCTACGAGCGCGTCGCTATGCTTGGAATCGGCGCCGCTGCAATAATCGGTTTGATAGCACCGGACAACACAGCAATACGCTGGCTGGGGCTCACGGCATGGGGAGCGAGTTCATATAAAGGCTTAATGCTAGCTCTGGAGCACGTTGATTACCAATTCAACCCTTCTCCGTTTGCAACCTGCGATTTGTTTGTTACCTTCCCCGACTGGGCACCTCTCAACAAATGGGCGCCATGGATGTTTGAAGCATTTGGTGACTGCAGCAAAGTCGTGTGGCAGTTCCTGTCACTCTCTATGCCTCAGTGGTTAGTCGTCATTTTCGCGGCAAACCTAGCTGCATTAGCTGTTATCGTTATTGCGCAATTTGTAAAAGCTAGAAGCTAGAAGCTAGAAGCTAGAAGCTAGAAGCTAGAAGCTAGAAGCTAGAAGCTAGAAGCTAGAAGCTAGAAGCTAGAAGCTAGAAGCTAGAAGCTATAGTTCATCTCACGGCCAGGTGCAGGGGCCAACACTTCTCTGTTTCCATTATGCCCCGGCGCACTTACAATCCCTTGAGCTTCTAATTGCTCAACGATACGAGCGGCACGGTTATAGCCAATCTTAAAGCGTCGTTGCACACCTGAAACAGAGCCTCTGCGTGACTGCACGACGTGTTCGACAACCTGGTCAAACAGCGGATCCATCTCTTCCTCACCTTCAGGTTTCTCACCCGGTAGTAGGCCCTCCGGCCCTTGGTCGCCATTGGTGATTTCATCAATGTAGTTTGGCTTACCACGCGCTTTCCAGTTGTTTACCACAGCATGTACATCGTCATCTGAAGCAAACGCACCATGTACACGTACCGTGTGGCTGGAGCCCGGAGGAAGGTAAAGCATGTCACCCATACCTAATAACGACTCAGCACCACCTTGATCAAGAATGGTTCTAGAATCCGTTTTAGTTGATACAGTGAACGCAACACGCGTTGGGATATTGGCTTTGATTAAGCCAGTAATGACGTCAACAGATGGGCGCTGCGTCGCAAGAATCAAGTGAATACCAGCGGCTCGCGCTTTTTGAGCGAGGCGGGCAATGAGCTCTTCAACCTTTTTGCCTACCACCATCATCAAGTCAGCAAATTCATCGACGATAACCACAATGTAAGGAAGTTTCTCCAGCAATGGCGGAGTTTCGTCCATGCTATCGCCCGGTTGCCATAATGGGTCGTGAATCGGATGCCCAGCTTCTGCCGCCATCTTGAGCTTGTCGTTAAAGCCCTTGATGTTACGTACGCCAAGTGCGGACATCAGTTTGTAACGACGCTCCATTTCGCCCACACACCAACGCAGCGCATTCGACGCATCTTTCATGTCAGTAACCACTTCAGATAGAAGATGTGGAATGCCTTCGTATACCGATAGCTCGAGCATTTTCGGGTCAATCATGATGAAACGCACTTCTTCAGGCGTCGCTTTGTACAGCATACTCAAGATCATCACGTTTACACCCACTGACTTACCTGAGCCCGTGGTACCCGCGACCAGCACGTGTGGCATCTTCGACAGATCTGCGACAACGGCCTCACCTGCGATATCTTGACCAAGTACGACCGTTGTGGGTGATTTGGCTTCGATAAAGTGCTGGCTACCAACAACATCTGAGAAGTACACCGTCTGGCGACTCATGTTTGGTAACTCGAGTCCTACGTAAGGTTTGCCCGGTATCACTTCCACAACACGAACCGCCATCGCTGACAAAGAGCGAGCTAAGTCCATCGAAAGGCCCGAAATACGGCTTACCTTAACCCCTGGTGCCAAGTCCAGTTCAAATCGTGTAATGACGGGACCAGGGAAAATATCGACGACTTCAGCCTTAATCTTGTAGTCTGCAAGCTTAGCTTCAACCAAGCGAGCAATCTCTTCCAACGCAGCGCGGTCAATAAAGTTCTCGCGTTTTTCTGGGTGATACAGTAGCTCCAATGTCGGCATTGGCTCTTTTGGCGTAGGGAGGTTGGCTTCTTGCTGGACAAGGAACGGGTTCTGCTGAGCAGCAACTTTTGCCTGAGCATCCGAGACGATATTCTGGAACGCTGCGACATCCTCATCGCCCTCTTCAACGTCTTCTACCTCTACCGAGGCTCTAATATCACTGTCTTCATCAGCGACTTCAAATGACGAGATAACAGGATCTTGATGACTACTGTCTGGTTCCACCTCAGTCGATATCTGCTCGAGCTCTGTAGGGTCAATTCGAGGCTGAACTATTTCTTGTTCTTCATGAACCTCTTCAGTGCTCCACGGCATACCTTGAATAGGGTCGGCGTTAACAGGAGGCTCCGCAGTTTCAGGTTCTCTACCTGCTGCATCGATATTTTCAGTGGTGCCTTCTTGCTCTTGAACCGCAAAATCATCTTCGCTTTGAGCCGCCGCTTCGAGTTCTTCTATCGTCGAACCAAGCTGTCTGGTGCGCTCTTCTTTAGGTTCTTGTTCATATATGTCGTTTTGAGCGACTAGAGGCGCTTCGACAATAGGCTCAGGAAGCACTTGCGGTTCAGGTTGATACGAACGAGGCTCAATGTTGATTCTTTCTACTGCTGGGTCACTTACCGTTGGCTCTTTGTGAGTATCAGGCATGTGAATATTGAAACGGCGAGGCTCCTCATCCACATTCGCTGCAAACAACGCATCTTCATGTTCAGTATCATCTACCGGAGCTTTCTTTACGTCGTCACGAGGTGTCGTTAATTGAGGCTCTAGAAGTTCTTCCTTTTCACCACGTGCTTTATTCACTAGGTTAGTAATCAAGTGGATAGCACCTTCACCTAGCCAATCGACAATCGATAACCATGAAATCCCCGTTAGTAGGGTGAAACCCGCTCCCCACAAAAAGAGAAAAACTAGTGTAGTACCTAAGATATTGAGCGTGGGGAGCGATAAGCTGGTCAGTACATCACCAATTACCCCACCAGAAGAGAAATACCAAATATCATCGAAGTTAATATCTGCAAGACCACAGCTGGTCAGAATAAGTATCGCTAAACCAAGAAGGCGTGTGCCCCAAAGCATCAAGTCGATAGGCTCGTTTTCACCTCGCTTTCTCAACATAACCCAAGCAGTAATCGTGATAATGATTGGAATCGGGTAAGCCATCGAGCCAAAAGTAAAAAATAATGTATCGGCAATCCAAGCACCGACCAAACCACCTGCGTTATTGATGTCTCCACCCCAAGCGGTTTGAGACCAAGAAGGGTCAGCAGGATTAAACGTGAGTAAGGCGACCGACAATAATATAGAAGACAGCACAATCACGATAAGACTGCACTCTTTTAGACGTTGAGGGCCATCAAGACGAGAAGACTGAGGCTCTTCTCCGGTTTTGATTATTGTTTCAACTTTATTTTTGTTCTCTTTGAACATAACCAACTTATCAACTGCGTGATACTGACCCGAATGCAACACCCTTGCTTGAACATCCACCCGGTTAATCAGTAAGGAAAAAAATAGTCCGAGCAGCTATGCCACTCGGACTATCGATTTAACCATATCGGGACTTAAAACCCAATTACCTTAAGTCAGAATATCGAAAGGTATTACGCTACTCTGCAAAGATTAGCGCGTTTTGATAACTAACTGGTTTGTCTGCTTAACTTCTTCCATAACAACATACGTACGTGTGTCGTTAACCCCAGGAAGACGTAGAAGCGTATCGCCAAGGAGCTTTCGATATGCACTCATGTCCGACACTCGAGTCTTCAATAGGTAATCGAAATCACCTGATACTAGGTGACATTCCTGAATATCATCGAGCTTCTGCACTGCTGCATTAAATTGTTCAAACACATCTGGCGCACCACGGTTTAGCGTAATTTCTACGAAAACCAATAGTGATGCGTCAAGGAACTGCGGGTTTAACAAAGCTGTATAGCCCGTAATGTACCCTTGACGTTCCAGACGACGAACACGTTCTAAACACGGCGTTGGTGATAGACCAACTCGTTTAGACAGTTCAACGTTTGAAATACGACCGTCTTTCTGCAGTTCGTTTAGAATGTTGCGATCGATACGGTCTAGATCCTTAGACGGCTTCTTATTGTTGTCTGCCATTTTTTATTCCACCTTATTACTTCCTTGCAAAAAAATATACTACAACTTTTTAATATTCAGTATCAAATTTTATTCAATCGTATCTATACTAGATATTAATTCGACAGAATTACCCTACACATAGTTAATACAACCAAAATAAAATGAGGAGTCAGGATGATCATTGGCGTACCTAAGGAAATCAAAAACCACGAGTACCGTGTTGGTATGATCCCAGCGAGCGTTCGCGAGCTAGTATCTCAAGGTCACCAGGTTTTTGTAGAAACCAATGCCGGTTCTGGCATCGGCTTTTCAGACGATGATTACATCGCTGTAGGCGCATCCATTCTTCCTACCGCTGCTGACGTTTTCGCGCAAGCAGAAATGATTGTAAAGGTTAAAGAACCTCAAGCTGTTGAGCGTGCTATGCTCCGCGAGGGACAAATATTATTTACTTATTTGCACCTAGCACCAGATTTTCCACAAACTGAAGAGCTAATCAAGAGCAAAGCTGTCTGTATAGCGTATGAGACTGTAACAGATAATATGGGTCGCTTGCCACTACTTGCTCCAATGTCTGAGGTAGCAGGTCGCATGTCTATTCAAGCGGGTGCACAAACTTTAGAGAAATCTCACGGTGGCCGTGGTCTTCTTCTTGGTGGTGTACCAGGTGTTGAGCCAGCAAAAGTTGTTGTTGTTGGTGGCGGCGTAGTAGGTGCAAACGCAGCACGTATGGCAGTAGGCCTACGAGCTGACGTCACTATCCTAGACCGCAATGTAGACACGCTTCGTCGTCTAGATGAAGAATTCCAAGGTCGTGCAAAAGTGGTTTACTCTACAGAAGATGCAATTGAGAAGCATGTTCTAGAAGCAGACCTAGTCATCGGCGCTGTTCTAATCCCAGGTGCTGCTGCTCCTAAACTAGTGACAAAAGAGCACATCGCGAAGATGAAGCCAGGCGCGGCTGTTGTTGACGTTGCAATCGACCAAGGTGGTTGTTTCGAAACTTCACACGCGACAACTCACGCAGATCCAACGTACATTGTTGATGACGTTGTTCACTACTGTGTAGCAAACATGCCAGGTGCTGTTGCACGCACTTCTACTTTCGCTCTAAACAATGCAACACTGCCTTACATTGTTAAGCTAGCGAACAAGGGCTACCGCGAAGCACTTCTTGAAGACAACGGCTTCCTAGAAGGTCTAAACGTTATTCACGGTAAAGTAACGTGTAAAGAAGTAGCAGAAAGCTTCGACCTAGAATACGTAGACCCAGCAAATGCTATCGCAATGTTCAACTAATGTTGAATCGCAATGAATAGCAAAAAACGCTCACTTCGGTGGGCGTTTTTTTATGGGGATTAAGAGATGTGTTTTGGCTTCACCTGATCTGCACCGGTTGATGAAACCTTTCCTTCATTCACGGCTTCTCAGAAAATCCATGGTGATTAAAAATGAGGTGCTCTCAAGAAATCGCCGGTTTGTTCTCTAAAACCAACGTTCCAGTGCGTTTTTGTCTAGCTGACGAAAAGCACGATTAAGAATTTGAGCCAGCTCTTTATAACGAGGGCGACTTTTCATCGGCTCTAACGCAAATCCACTCTCAACGATCTTTTGGTGAATTTCACGATACCAGCCCGCCAATGCTGGGGGAAGTTGGGTATTCGCTCGACTACCAAGCCACCACATACCCTGAATCGGTAAGCTAATGGCGAACAATGCCATAATCACCGCCTGGGGCATTGCTGAGTAGTTATTGAAGGCCATTTGGGTCAAAACGCTAATAGCAGCGATTGCAGGCATCACTTTTACGCCAAATTTAGTGGCTTTGATAATGCGTTGCTCTGGAAACAGTAAATTGAGTTCTTTGCGCATAGGCCACGTTTCCATGTACTTCTGCCCATCACGTAGGTTATGAACTAAACCGACTTTATTACTCATAGGACTCTCTCACTCCAGTATCGGGCCTTAAAAACTAAAATTCAGTTGAAAGATTCAACTTTCAGCGTAAAAAATTGATGAAAGTTAATATTCTTTCAAATTTTTTTGTTATTATTGGCTATTATCGTTATCCTTTGCAGGCCCACAATCTCATTGTTGCTGTTATTTACAATTTAAGCAACTCTCGGGACCCTTCTGCAGCGGATGCAAGAGCAGTGAGCGGGAATCACTGCTGTCTTTTATACGGAATTCGAAGTTTTTTTGACCAAGATTAGTACGCAGCCTTTTGAGCTTCGTCTATTCTTGTGATTAATTTTTTATCCTAATTGATTATTACAGGTAGTCACTCATGTCTAAGCTAGTTTTAGTTTTAAACTGCGGTAGTTCTTCTCTTAAGTTCGCGATTGTCGATGCAGAAAACGGCAACGAGCACCTAACAGGTCTTGCTGAATGTCTTCACCTTCCTGAAGCACGTATCAAATGGAAACTGGATGGTAAGCACGAAGCACAACTAGGTGAAGGTGCAGCACACGATGAAGCGCTTTCTTTCATCGTAGAAACTATTCTTGCTTCTAAGCCAGAACTTGCAGATCAGCTAAAAGCAGTTGGTCACCGTGTTGTACACGGCGGTGAGAAGTTCACTCAATCTGCTCTTATCACTGACGACGTTCTTAAAGGTATCGAAGACTGTGCGACACTAGCACCTCTTCATAACCCAGCGGCTATCATCGGTATTAAAGCGGCTCAAAAAGCATTCCCTAGCCTGCCAATGTCAGCGGTATTCGATACGGCTTTCCACCAGTCTATGCCAGAAGAAGCGTACCTATACGCACTTCCATACAACCTGTACAAAGAGCACGGTATCCGTCGTTACGGTATGCACGGTACATCTCACCTATTCATCGCTCGCGAAGCAGCTGAGCGTCTAGGTAAGCCTGCAGACGAACTAAACATCATCAACTGTCACCTAGGTAACGGCGCTTCTGTTTGTGCAATCAAGAACGGTAAGTCTGTCGATACTTCAATGGGTCTAACTCCACTTGAAGGTCTAGTAATGGGTACGCGTTGTGGTGATATCGATCCTGCGATCATCTTCCACCTACACGACGCACTTGGTTACTCTGTAGAGCAAATCAACACTATGCTTACTAAAGAGTCTGGCCTTGCTGGTCTGACTGAAGTGACATCTGACTGCCGTTTCGTTGAAGACAACTACGGTGAGAAAGAAGAAGCAACTCGCGCGATGGACGTATTCTGCCACCGCCTAGCGAAATACGTGGCTGGTTACACTGCGACTCTAGAAGGTCGTCTAGACGCGATCGTATTCACAGGTGGTATCGGTGAGAACTCTGGTCCAATCCGCGAGATGGTTCTTAACCGTCTAGGCGTATTCGGTATCGAAGTTGACAGTGAGGCTAACCTGAAAGCACGTTTTGGCGGCGAAGGTACTATCACTACAGCTGACAGCCGCATCCCAGCGATGGTTATCTCTACTAACGAAGAGCTCGTTATCGCTGAAGACACTGCACGTCTAGCAGGTCTTTAATTGACTCAACCGGCTGACTTTTAAGTCAGCCGGTTTTCTTACTAAGGGGCGTAACTCCTATTCCATCTCAGGGAATACGAAGTTGGGCTTTTATCTAAAATAGCTAAAGGTACTCTACGAATGTCTCGTACTATTATGCTTATCCCTGCCAGCGCTGGTGTTGGTCTTACTAGTGTAAGCATGGGTGTTCTTCGCGCAATGGAGCGCAAAGGCGTTAAGGTTTCTTTCTACAAGCCAATTTGTCAGCCACGTTCAGGTGGTGATCAACCAGATCTGACTTCAACGATCGTTGGTTATAACAGCGATATGAAGATCGGTGAACCTTTGGCAATGTCTGTAGCTGAGAGCCTGATTGGTAACGACAACATGGATGAGCTACTGGAAACAGTAGTAGAGCGTTACAACCAGATCAACAAAGACGCAGACGTTACGTTGATTGAAGGTCTTGTACCTACTCGTAAGCACCCGTTTGCGAACCAAGTGAACGCGGAAATCGCGGCAACACTTGGTGCAGAGATCGTACTTGTTGCGACACCGGGTACAGATAACCCTGCGCAGCTTAAAGAACGTATCGAAGTCGCATGTTCGAACTTCGGCGGTACTAAGAACAAGAATATCTCCGGCGTAATCATCAACAAGCTTAACGCTCCAGTTGATGAAGCAGGCCGTACTCGCCCAGACCTGTCAGAAATCTTTGATGATGCAGACAGCGCGAAGCAAAACGAAATGAAAGTGATGGAGATCTTTAACACATCTCCAATCCGCGTTCTTGGTTGCGTGCCATGGAGCATCGATCTGATCGCTACTCGTGCAATCGATATGGCGAAGCACCTCAATGCTGACATCATCAACGAAGGTGATATCAACACTCGTCGTATCAAGAGCATCACGTTCTGTGCACGTTCACTACCAAACATGATTGAGCACTTTAAGCATGGCTCTCTATTGGTAACCTCTGCGGACCGTCCAGACGTAATCGTTGCAGCAGCACTTGCAGCAATGAATGGTGTGGATATTGGTGCGGTTCTTCTGACGGGTGGCTACGACATTCCTGAAGAAATCGTTGGTCTTTGTAAGCCAGCGTTCGACACTGGCCTTCCAATCTTCAAAGCACAGGGCAACACTTGGCAGACATCTCTGAACTTACAGAGCTTCAGCCTTGAAGTACCTGAAGATGATAAAGAGCGTATCGAGTTCATCAACGAACACGTTGCTGGCCACATTGATGGCAACTGGATTGAGTCTATGACGGAAGGCACTCAAAAGTCTCGCCGTCTAAGCCCACCAGCATTCCGTTACCAGCTTACTGAGTTCGCTCGTCGTGCAGGTAAACGCATCGTTCTGCCTGAAGGTGACGAACCTCGCACAGTAAAAGCGGCAGCTATCTGTGCCGAGCGTGGCATTGCAGAATGTGTACTTTTGGGTAACCCAGAAGAGATCAAGCGTGTTGCTGCGCAGCAAGGTGTTGAACTTGGTGCAGGTGTTCAGATCATTGATTCTGACGCGATCCGTGAAAACTACGTTGCTCGTTTAGTTGAACTACGTGGTGCGAAAGGCATGACGGAAGTTGTTGCTCGTGAGAAGCTACAAGACTCTGTATTCCTAGGCACTATGATGCTTGAGAACAACGAAGTTGACGGTCTGGTTTCTGGTGCTGTTCATACAACAGCAAACACGATTGTACCGCCATTCCAGATCATCAAGACTGCACCAAACGCGTCTATCGTGTCTTCAGTATTCTTCATGCTTCTGCCTGATCAAGTACTGGTTTACGGTGACTGTGCAATCAACCCAGATCCAACGGCTGAACAGCTTGCTGAAATCGCTATCCAATCGGCGGATTCTGCAGCGGCATTTGGTATCGATCCTCGTGTTGCAATGATCTCATACTCTACTGGTGAATCTGGTAAAGGCGCAGACGTTGATAAAGTACGTGAAGCGACGAAACTGGCTCAAGAGAAGCGTCCTGATCTTGTCATCGATGGTCCTCTTCAGTACGACGCGGCTATCATGGAAAACGTGGCAGCATCTAAAGCGCCAAACTCTCCAGTAGCAGGTAAAGCGACCGTATTTGTATTCCCAGATCTAAACACGGGTAACACAACATACAAGGCGGTACAACGTTCAGCAGACCTAGTCTCTATCGGTCCAATGCTGCAAGGTATGCGCAAGCCTGTAAACGACTTGTCTCGCGGTGCACTAGTAGACGATATTGTTTACACAATCGCACTGACGGCAATTCAGGCAGACCAAGAGCAAAACTAAGCTTTATTGGTTTATGTTAATGAAAAAGCAGCAGTATTTTACTGCTGCTTTTTTTTGTTGCTACACTTACCCCAAACGTCATGCTTGGGTTTCAAATGTCAGTAAAGCTATTTTCCTCACAAGCCTCACTCGAACAAAATGTTCTGAAAATCACCAGCTTTTTTCTGGCGATCACAGGCACTGGCTTTACGATTGTTAACTTTTTTTTCTGGGACTTACCAAAATTCGGTGTTATCGACTCTGTCTACACCGCTATTTGTATCTATGTGTATTTGAGAATCGAATTTGGTCACTACAGACCTTGGCATTCGGCGCTACTGATTTCCGGCCTCACTGCCCTACTTATCTACAGCATGGCAGTTGCGGATGGCTACTCTGTTCTGGTTTTTTGGGCATTTTGTTTCCCTGCTTTGTATCATATATTTTTTAATCGCTATATCGCTTCGGCCATCACATTCGCCTTCTATTTGGTTGCGATTTCTATCCTTGCTTCATATCCACCACTAATCAACTCGACACCCTATACCTTGGTCAACTTCACCATCCCTTACTTTCTAATTTGGGCAATCTCTTTTGTTCATGAAGATATGCAAACCAAAATCAAAGGCAAACTCAGTGACGCTGCCCTCCTCGACCCATTGACGGGCGTAAAAAATCGCTTAGCTCTTGAAGCCGACACGTCTAACAATCCGGATTTAGCTCACAATCACTTCCTTGTGCACTTTGATCTCGACCACTTTAAACAAGTCAATGACAACTATGGCCATGCAGCAGGTGACACTGTATTAAAAATGGTCGCTCAAATCGTAGGTCAGCAAGTACATCAAGATTCATTTTATCGAGTTGGCGGCGAAGAGTTTTGCACCATTTTTTCAGCGCCCGACAAAGAAAGCGCGTTCAGCATTGCCAACGCACTGAGAGAGAAGTTAAGTCAAACATCAATATCGATTGGAGATCAAACTCTGCAAGTGACGCTGAGTGGAGGATTATGCGAATTGGTCGTCGAGGAAGGTATCGTCCGAATTGACGAAACTATGAAGATAACAGATGCGGCCCTGTACCAAGCGAAAGAACAGGGCCGTAATCAGATTATTGCTATTTAAATGCTCTCTCGGCCGTGAGCAGATTCTAGGTCAAGCTCGGGGCCTTTTGGAACCACTTGCGTCGGGTTGATTCCTGTGTGGCTAAAGTAGTAATGACGCTTGATGTGATAAAAGTCGGTCGTTTCTGCAATCCCTTCTACCTGATACAACTCTTTCATATACCCGTGCAAGTTTGGATAGTCGGCAATGCGCTTTTTATTGCATTTGAAGTGGCCGACATACACGGCATCAAACCGAATCAATGTCGTAAACAATCGCCAATCCGCTTCAGTGATAACATTACCAGCAAGATAACGGTGAGTTGCTAAGTGCGTGTCTATCCGATCAAGCGCTTCAAACAAATTGTCGTAAGCTTCTTCGTAAGCTTCCTGAGCCGTTGCAAACCCGCAACGATATACGCCATTATTCACGTTGGGATATATGTAATCATTCCACTCGTCCACCAACGCTCTTAACTCATCCGGGTAGTAGTCATCTTGATTAGCCGTGAGTTCGTTAAACTCTGAGTTAAGCATGCGGATAATCTCTGAAGACTCGTTGCTCACTATCGTATTGTGCTTTTTATCCCACAGCACTGGCACCGTAACGCGCCCCGTGTAATCTGATTTAGCTTGAGTGTAGATTTGGTGCATTCGAGTATGCCCAAATAAAGGCTCAGGCAAGCCCATTTGCCAACCCTCTCCCATCATATCTGGGCACACCACAGTCACGTCAATATGCTCTTCTAACTTTTTCAGTTTTCGGAATATGAGGGTACGATGGGCCCACGGGCAAGCGAGCGATACGTATAAATGATAGCGGCCTGATTCAGGCTGAAACTTGGCGTTAGGCTTGTTTTCCACCCATTCTCGAAACCCAGCATCTTCTCGGACAAACTTACCGCCGCTGGTTTTAGTGTCATACCAAACGTCTTGCCATTTACCTTCTACTAACTTGCCCATATCACACTCTCAACTGATTAATATCTATGGACTAAGTATAAAAAAAGCCAGCTTACTCTAAAGCAGAATAAGTTGGCTTTGTTGTTCGAATTATTTGAAGTAAAAAAAGCGCGACTCCCGAAGGACGCCGCGCTTAAGCCCGTCACAGGCTGAATCGGCTAGACACTGACATGCAGGCAAGATACGGCATGAACATCACTGCCCTGTATAGACGGTTTCGTATTAGCACACGCTTCTGTTGCCTGAGGGCAACGAGTACGGAATACACAACCAGACGGCGGGCTGATTGGAGATGGTAGATCACCTTCCAGCATTTCGATCTGCTTATTGCGTTCAAGGTGCGGATCAGGAATTGGCACCGCAGACATCAAAGCACGTGTGTAAGGGTGCTTAGGATCAGCGAACAGTGATTCGGCTTCACCCAGTTCAACAGCATTACCCAAATACATAACCAATACGCGGTCAGAGATATGTTTAACTACTGATAAATCGTGTGCGATAAAGACCAAGGATAGCCCTAGCTCTTTTTGCAGCTCTTTCAGAAGGTTCACTACCTGAGCCTGAATAGACACATCCAAAGCAGAAACTGGCTCATCACAGATGATCATCTTAGGCTTGAGGATAAGTGCACGAGCGATACCAATTCGCTGACACTGACCACCTGAGAACTCGTGTGGGTAGCGGTTGATTACGTTAGGCAGAAGACCAACCTTGGCCATCATCTCTTTAACGCGATCTTTTACTTCTTCTTTTGACAACTCAGGATAGAAAGTTTCCAAAGGCTCGGCGATGATGTCCCCAACCGTCATACGCGGGTTAAGCGATGCTAGCGGATCTTGGAAGATCATCTGAATTTCTTTACGCGTTTCGCGGCGCTGCACGTCTTGCATCTTAGTCAGATCTTGACCCAGCCAAACCACTTCACCATCTGTCGCTTCAACCAAACCGATAATGGCGCGTGCAAACGTCGATTTACCACAACCCGACTCACCTACTACACCTAATGTTTCACCTTCATAAAGGCGAACATTAACACCGTCAACGGCTTTCAGGTTCGATGGCTTAGACCAAGGCCAAGCGGACTTGGACGCAATGCTGAAATGAACTTTAAGATCCGATACATCCAGAATTAATTTTTTATCTGCACTCATTTTTCCCAAGCCTCCCATTCTGAAAAACATGCACGCTGACGACCATCACCAAATGGTGTCAGGATTGGCGCTTCACGCTTACAACGATCCATAACACGGTGACAACGCTCTTGATACGGACAACCAGTTGGCAGACGTAGCAAGTTTGGCGGGTTACCCGGAATCGTCGGCAAAATCTCACCTTCCGTATCTAAACGAGGGATGGCTTTGAGTAGGCCTTCAGCATAAGGGTGGCTTGGTTTGTAGAAGATTTCATCGACAGTACCGTACTCCATCGTACGGCCAGCATACATAACAAGCACTTTGTCACATGACCCAGCAACCACACCCAGATCGTGAGTGATCATTATGATGGCTGTATTGAATTCATCTTTCAGCTCATTAAGCAGATCCATAATCTGCGCTTGAACGGTTACGTCCAGTGCCGTTGTCGGTTCATCTGCAATCAGTAGTTTAGGACGACATAGTAATGCCATCGCGATCATTACACGCTGACGCATACCGCCTGAAAACTCATGCGGATACATAGTGATACGCTTACGTGCTTCCGGAATCTTCACGGCTTCAAGCATGCGTACCGACTCTTCAAACGCTTCTGCTTTACCCATACCTTTGTGAAGCATCAGTACTTCCATTAGCTGGTCGCTGACTTTCATGTATGGATTCAAAGACGTCATTGGGTCCTGAAAGATCATCGCGATCTGTTCAGCACGTACTTTATTCAGTTCTTTTTCTGGAAGGTTAAGGATTTCCTTACCTTCAAATTTAGCACTACCAGAGATAATGCCGTTTTTTGCCAGCAATCCCATGATAGAGAATACTGTTTGCGATTTTCCTGAACCAGATTCACCCACGATACCGAGAGTTTCGCCTTGGTTCAGAGAAAAGTTTAGATCGTTAACTGCGGTAACAATACCATCTTGAGTGGTAAATTCGACACGCAGATCTTTGACATCTAATAAGCTCATCATTGCTTCCTTAATCTTTATAGATTTTATAATTTATTGCTTTTTACTTATCTGTCTTTTGGATCCAGCGCATCGCGCAGACCGTCACCGACGTAGTTGAAACAGAACAAAGTTACAACCATGAACGCCGCTGGGAATGTTAGCTGCCAAATAGCAACTTCCATCGTTTGTGCACCCTCTTGAAGTAGTGCGCCCCAGCTTGTCATCGGCTCCTGGACACCAAGACCAAGGAAGGATAGGAATGACTCAGTCAGAATCATGCTTGGGATTAGCAGCGTCGAGTATACGGCTACAATACCCAGAACGTTTGGAACAATGTGACGAGTGATAATTTTCCACTTGCTCACACCACAAACATGGGCTGCTTCAATGAACTCTTTGCTACGTAGACTAAGGGTTTGACCACGTACGATACGCGCCATATCCAGCCATGCAATTGCACCGATCGCAACGAAGATCAAGATGATATTACGACCGAAGAAGGTAACCAGTACGATAACTAGGAACATGAATGGTACAGCGTACAGGATTTCCAGAATACGCATCATGATACGATCCACTTTACCGCCGATGAAGCCAGAAGCCGCACCGTAAAGCGTACCAATCAGTACCGCAACCAACGCGCCCATAACACCAACCATCAACGAGATTCGGCCACCGATAAGTGTACGCACGTATAGATCTCGGCCTAGGCTATCAGTACCAAACCAATGATCTACACTTGGACCTACATGCATTGCATACCAGTCTGTGTCATCGTAGGCATAAGGGGCGATCATTGGCAGAACAATAACCGCCAATGTCATTACAAATAGGATAAACAAGCTCACCATTGCCGCTTTGTTACGCATAAAGCGGATACGGGCGTCTTGCCATAAACTGCGACCTTCGATCTCTAAGTTTTCAGAGAACTTCTCAATCGCTTCAAGGTTTTCTTTTTTCGTTAACATAACCAAACTTCCCTGTTAGTAGCGAATTTTCGGGTCAATCATTGCAAGTAAGATATCTACAATCGCGTTGAATAAAATGAATAGGAAACCAATCAGAATGGTTACACCCATTACTAGCGAGTAGTCACGGTTAAATGCAGCGTTAACGAAAAGCTTACCGATACCTGGCAGGCCGAAGATAGTTTCAATAACTACCGAACCTGTGATGATACCTACGAATGCTGGGCCCATGTAAGACACAACAGGGAGAAGTGCTGGCTTAAGAGCATGCTTTACAATGATGTAGCGGTAACTTAGACCTTTTGCACGAGCAGTACGGATAAAGTTACTGTTCAGTGTTTCAATCATCGAACCACGTGTAATACGGGCGAATGTCGCTACGTAAAGTAAAGACATACCAATGACAGGAAGTACAAGATACTTAAAGCCACCGTCATGCCAGCCACCCGCAGGGAAGATATTCCAGTGCAGGGAGAATAGATAAATCAGAGCTGGGGCCAGTACAAACGATGGCATTACAACCCCTAGCATTGCAGTCGACATTATGGTGTAGTCGACCCAAGTATTCTGCTTCAGCGCAGCAATGGTTCCGACGGTCACCCCCATAATCACGGTAAAGATAAAGGCGATAAAACCAACCTTTGCCGATACTGGAAGCGCCACCGAGATTAGCTCATTTACAGAGTAATCTAGGTACTTAAATGACGGTCCGAAATCACCTTGTAGAACGTTGGTCAAATAAGTGGTGTATTGCTCAAATACTGGCTTATCCAGGCCGTATTTAGCTTCGATGTTTGCCATAACTTCTGGCGGAAGAGGACGCTCGCTCGAGAAAGGGTTACCCGGTGCGAAACGCATTAGAAAGAAAGATACTGTGATCAATACCAACATAGTTGGGATCGCTTCAAATATCCTTTTTGCGATGAATTTAAGCATAAACTCACTCTTTCAGTCTGTGACGGTTAAAAAGAAAAGGATCAGCCCATATTCCATAAATTTGGACTGAAATAAGGCGCTACATGTGATTTCTCACATGTAGAGCCAAATTTTTTATAGTTCTATCTGCTCAGAATTATTGAGCTTTGATGTAAAGATCTTTTGAGTAGATCTTCTCTTCAGCGTTGTTCGCTGGGAAACCACCAACTTCAGTTGATAGTAGACGAGAACGTACGTACTGGTAGATTGGAGCGATAGGCATTTCTTTCGCCATCATCTTTTCAGCTTCTAGGTAGATCTTAGTACGCTCTTCCTCAGAAGTAGATTTCAGCGCTTTTTCGATCAACGCATCGTACTCTTTGCTACCCCAGTGCTGACCACCGGTAGTGTTCGAGCTCACCATTAGAGTTAGGAATGAAGTTGCTTCGTTGTAGTCACCACACCAGCCAGCGCGCGCTACTTCGAAGTCACCTTGGTCTTTAGAAGATAGGTAAGTTTTCCACTCTTGGTTTTCTAGAGTAACTTCTAGACCAAGTGTTTTCTTCCACATTGAACCTAGCGCTACCGCAATCTTCTTGTGGTTTTCGTTAGTGTTGTATAGAAGGTTGAACTTAAGTGGGTTATCTGGACCGAAACCAGCTTCTTCAAGAAGACGTTTCGCTTCAGCGATACGATCTTTCTGAGACATTTGACCATAAGCAGGCAATGTTGGGTTGAAGTTAGCTGTAATTTCCGGAGTTAGGAAATAAGCTGGCTTCTGTCCTTGGCCTAGAATCGCATTTGCTACGATGTCACGGTCAATTGCGTAAGAAATCGCTTTACGTACGCGTACATCATCAAACGGCTTTTTAGCTGTGTTGAATGAGTAGTAGTAAGTACATAGGCTGCCTTCCACTGATACTTCTTGTGGGTGCTCTTTCTTAAGACGCTTGAAGTGCTCTGTAGGAAGAGTAGAAGTGAAATCGATCTCACCAGATAGGAAACGGTTCATTTCCGCTACTTGGTTTTCGATAGGTAGGAAAGTAACCTTATTAAGAACCGTTTTGTCGTTGTCCCAGTACTGGTCGTTACGAGTTAGTTCTAGACGCTCGTTCACTACCCAGTTATTTACAACGAATGCACCGTTACCAACGAAGTGCTCAGGTTTAGTCCACTGATCACCATACTTCTCAACTGTCGCTTTGTGAACTGGCTTCATTGTTGTGTGACCAGTCATCATTACGAAGTAAGGAACCGCTGTTTCAAGCTCAACAACTAGAGTGTGGTCGTCTGTTGCTTTAACACCCAGAGTGCTCTTGTCCTTTTTACCAGCGATGATGTCTTTCGCATTCGCCATCTTGGTGTATTCCATGTACCAAGAGTATGGTGAAGCTGTTGCTGGGTCTACAGCACGTTGGAAGCTGTATACGAAGTCACCGGCAGTTACAGGGTCGCCGTTTGACCATTTAGCATCTTTACGTAGGTGGAAAGTGAATGTTTTGTTGTCCGTTGTTTCCCAAGACTCCGCAACACCAGGGATAGTGTTACCGTCCGCGTCTTGGTTCACCAAGCCTTCTAGAAGATCACGAATCACGTGAGACTCAGGAACACCCTGAGATTTATGCGGGTCGATCGTCGCAACCTCAGTACCGTTACCACGAACTAGTTCTTGTTTTTCTGCTAACTTAGTTCCTGCAGGGACATCTGCAGCGAGTGTTGCGGTAGAAGTAGCGGCCACTGCCAGACCAGCACCCAGAAGAAGGGCTTGAGTGATTTTGTTCTTATACATGAGTAAAACTCCAAGTTTTTCATTTGCATCCATGACTTCTTCGTAGGACCACCAGAACGGACAGTGATTTAGATCTGTTTAGCGCAAAACTTAAGCACAAAAATCTAAAACCCTACAAAGATTGCAGCACACATTATCAATCATCGGTGTAATTTGCCATAAAAATGTAGCGAAAAATCGTTTAATTCTCCGACTAGTGCAACATTTTGGTAAAAAACACTACTAAAGAAAGGATTCCCAGTTTATTAGAATAAGAAATTCTTCAGATTTAGATTGAAGTGCCAATTCATCTAATAAGCTGCTACTTTTTAGCATCTTATTCTAAATATTGTGCAAAACTTTTAACAAAAGTTATGTAAGCAACCTAACATTTAACTACTTTCCTCTTACCAAAATAGCATTCTGTGAAGTTAATCACTCTGTTGCACAAGTAATGTGCTCTATGCCCCATTTTGATCCAAACACCTCAAAATCACCCAAAATTTAACATCTTGATAACAATGATTAAGTTTATAAAAAATAAGGATTTTTAGTTTTTTCTTAGTTTTTTTTAAGCTTAATCATTTGTGAGAGAGCCGCATGCGCATTGATATACCGCTACCCCCACAACTGTATAGGCACCTCTATTATGAGAAAGCTCAATATACTAGCTGTATCACTATCTGCCGCATTTATACTCGCTGGCTGTGATGGTGAAGAAAGCACAACAGAAAACATTGCGGTAGAAGTTCCTTTTGCATTAAACGATATCCCAATGCCAAATGATGGCTATGGATACGATGAAGATGGCTCCATTTCCCTACCCAATGAACCGTCATCTCCTCAAAACTACTCAACTAATAAAGAATACGAGGCCTACTACCAGAGTTTTGAAACCAGTTACGCTGCGGTTGACGGTTGGGGACTTTGTGTTGAACCAATAGAGATTCCACTGGATAGTGTAAATTCAGGGCAGGTTCCAGCTATTGACCAATCTTCGCTAGATGGCAACGTTCTACTTATGGACGGCACTGGGCAACTTGTTGAGACAAAACTCTCAAGCGATGGGCGAAAGATTGTTATTGAATGTGGCAACGCTTTAAAGCCAGGAACTCGATACTATCTCGCAGTATCTACAGGAGTTAAAACTACAGATGGCATGTCAATCCAGCCTTCTGCTTCATTTACCAACTTATTACAATCTACTCCAAGTAATGCCGATGAACAGGTTCTTCAAGGTACAACCCAAGAAGCGATCGATACGTTTGAGGTACATGGACACAACACAAATTTCGCGTATGCCTCAACGTTTACCACTCAAAATAGTTATTCGGTTATTGACAACATAGTTACCCAAACACTAATGGAGAACCCATCGATAGAGTGGAAAGACGCAAGTTATGCAGAAAAGGGAAAAGCTAGCGGAACAGATGAAGAGCGCTACGTTATACTTAGCGCCAGTTTAGTAACGAACAACTATTTGCCTTTAACCCAGCGCAATGCGAACGAAGAAACCTGTGTGCTCGATAGTTACGATCCTATAAACAAATGTCCTTCAATGTATAAATGGATAGCTGGTGTTAAAGGAGAGCACCTGACCCAAGAATACTTTGCGGAAAATAGTAGTTGGCCGACAAAAATTAAAACGTACAATGATGCAACAACGACTATACCGGTCGACTTTTACCTGCCTTACATCGATGGCGCCACAAATGGCAAAGGTAAAGCGATTAACTATGTCAAAAACTCTGCAAATCCTGCAGTGTTGTTTATACACGGTATAACAGGCAGTAAAGAAGATGCACCTTTAGTGGCAAAGAAATACGTTACATTAGGTCAAGAATACGTATTCGCTGCAATAGATATGCCTTATCACGGTATGCGAACCGTGTGTGATAGCTCAGATTACATAGACGATGATCCAAATAGCTATTGCCTTGGAGGCGGTAAGCCAATCAGCGCCCGTGCCGACAAATCTTACTTTATCAACATTATTTCTCCTCTCGCTCTACGTTCTAACCTTCACCAATCAGTCAGTGACTTTATTGGCCTGAGATGGGCAATGAACTTTGGAGATCAAAACGCTGATCGCGAGGCACACCTTGTAGGCGTTTCTCTAGGTGGAATTATGTCTGTAATGACGACAGAAGCAACCTATGCCCCAAATCAAACTGATCCTATTCGTGGTTTAAAGTTTGATACATCAAACTTTGTGGTTCCCGGCCAAGGCTTAGTTAACGTAGTTTTGTCTTCTCTCACTCTTAGTTCCGAGATGGAAGAATCCGTCAAACAATCTTCAGACGTACAAAGAGCGATAGCGGAAACTCTGCTACCGAATATTTGTTATGAAGGAGTTAGCAATGAAGAGTGTATTACGTCACTGCAAGCTCACAGCACTGAGCTACAAGACAGTATAGAAATGCTTGAAGATGAAATTTACGCTGCGTTAATCCCGATACTAAAGCAAGGTGTGCAACAAACGATTGACGGTTCAGACCCTGCTAGTAAGACGTCGCGCCAACTTAATGCTCAACAACCAACTCTTCTAATTGAAGCGAAGGGGGCATGCGGTAGTACTTGTGAGCCTGGCGAATACATGCCAGACACTGTGGTACCAAACTCCGCAGAAAACAACCTGATGACAGGAACAGACCCATTAATCAAAGCATTAGATTTAAACGATATTCTAGATACTTCTTTTGAACGTAAAATAAGAGGAGTGATCAGAACAGCAGTGGGTGGACATGGTACTTATCTATTTGCATATGAAGGACCAATGGATGAAGCCACTGGTTTACCTTCGACAGATCCGGAATATATTCCAGAGGTAAACAAGTCTAAGGCGACTCAGCAAGATGCAGTTTTTCAGATGATTAAAAGCAAGGGACAGGCAATCATAATAGACGATGTCCATGACAGAGATAACATCTACGATAACCAGGAGGTTACACAGTGAATAAATCAATACTGATCATACTGCCCATTATTGCATTTGATATTCACGCCGCAGGCTTCCAGCTTAACGCTCAATCTGCTACTGGTTTAGGCCGTGCGTATGCGGGTGACGCCATCATTGCTGACAATGCCTCAGTTGTAGCGAAGAATGCTGCTGCTATGAGTTTAATCGACAAGCCGATGCTCTCTATCGGTGCAGTGAATATCGCCAGCCAAGTGGACTTCAGCAATATTCGCTACACGCCACCTAGCTCTTCGACGCAGAACATTGGCGATACTGGGTTGGATAACAACACTTTTATTCCTAATGCTCACGTGGTTTACCCATTAGAGGGCACAGACTGGACGCTAGGCGCAACGGTTCACTCAAACTTCGGTACAGACGTTGAATTTGAAGATAGCTTTGAAGCACCAATCTTTGGTGGTAAGACTTACCTTAGCAGCATCAATGCTGGCTTTTCTGCGGCCTATCAGCTGAATGAAGCTTGGTCATTCGGTGGTGGTATCGACATTATTTACGGCGAAGGCGAAATATCCAGAACACCTAATAGCGCTAACCCACTTCGAATTGATGCAGATGGCATAGGGCTTGGTTTTAATCTGGGCGTTGCCTACGTTGTCGATGAAAACAACCGATTTGGTTTGTCGTACCGCTACAGCCCTGAGCTAAAAGCCGAAGGCGATGTCTACGCTTGGGAACAAGGTAAAACTGATAGTGTTGATATTCCCCTTCCGGACATCATTGAGTTCTCCGGTTACCACAAACTCAACGCTAAGTGGGCCGCACACTACAGCCTACAATACGTCGCTTGGTCTGAGTTTGATAAGCTGACTTCAGAGAACTACAGCGCGTCGATAAAAGATTACGAGTGGAAGAATGCAGGCCATGTTTCTGTTGGGGTTACGCATTATCTAAATAAGGACATCGAGTTACGCGCAGGCTACATGTATGACCTTTCACCTGTCGACCAAATCAGCTCACTGTCTATTCCTGACACTGACAGACACTGGTTTACATTCGGTGGTTCATACGCAGCAACGGATCAGCTAACGCTGGATCTGTCTATTGGTTACCTGACTGGTGAGCAAGCGGCAATCAATGAATCTCAAACTGTTGTTGATGAGTACAACATCGAAGCAACGGTCAACACCAGTGCTTGGCTAGTTGGAGCTCAGTTGAACTACGCGTTCTAATCGGCTCAGCAAAAACAACCATTCAAAGCCAGCGCATTACGCTGGCTTTTTCTTTCCTGCAGTTAGGCAGGCTATTTATATAATGATAAACTTAAGCATGAGCTATCGTTGTCATTTAACTCGGTGAATAATGCCCCCATTCTCTGTGCTTGTTGTCGCAACCCTTGTTTTCATTTTCCCCCTGTTCGCTGCGGCAGCGTGTAATATTCCCACGCATAGCGACTACCTCTACTCGCACACCAATAGCAAGCAAAAGGCGATGCTCGCTTTTTACTACGACTCGCTTTGTAAACCCGGACAAGTCGATCTTTCGCATATTGAATTGCCACCCAACGCGTCTGTATCTGAACAGGCACTTTATTATTTTGGCCTCAAAAACCTTCGTAAATATGAAGGTCTAAAAACGCCTCGCATTCCCGATTTACTTGCACTTGGTGACGACAATCGTACTGAGTGGGTCAGTGCGGAAGCGACGCTCAACAAAGCCATTCACTTAATTGAGTCTGACCTGCTTTTGGAGGGTGAGTTCTTACTGCATGAAGTGGTCCCGATTGCCAGAGACATTGGATATAAAAGGCTGTTAGGTCGTACCTATCGTTGGCTGGGCAACGTTAAGATTCAACGCTCGAATCTTAAATCCAGCCTCAGTTATTACAAAACCGCTTATGAGGTGATGACCGAGATTGGAGACAACTTTCAGACCACGATGACGCTCAACAACATAGCCACTGTCTACATGCAGTCTGATGAGTGGAAACAAGCGAATAAGTACATCAATCGAGCACTCAAGCTATATAAAAAGCACGGTTACGACAACAGCCTGTTTGAAGCCATCATGTACTCCAATGCCAGTGCCATCTATTTCGCGTTAGGCAAAGAACAGCGCTCAGAGCAATACATGCGAAAAGCGCTCAAAGAGGCCGATAAAACAGGGTCAAACAAGATAAAGTTTTCAACATTATCAAATATGTCTCAGCGTTACAGTGACGTTGGAAACTCACAAGAGGCGTTAACACTCGCTAGACAATGTATTGAAGAAAGCCAAGCTCTCGACACCAAATCAAACATCACCTTAGCCACCTGTTACGAAGCCTATTCTGAGGCCAATTTTGTCGCTCAGGACTATCAAAAGAGTATCGATTACGCCAAACGAGTCATTGAAGTCCTACACACTTCGGAAAGCAACGAAGTGGTGTGGGAAATTCAGACTCTGGAGACATTGGTCAAAGCTTATGAGGCGCTAGGAGACTATCGACAGGCTTTGGCTTACATGAAGCAGCAATCGCAGGTACGTCAAAATTTCTACCGGCAGACATACGACGACGAGATTCTAAGTGAGAAAAATGCGCTTGAAAGGCAATTAAACAAACGGGAAATACAACTACTTGAGGCACAGAATGAATTGCAGCAAACCAAGCTACGCTCTCAACGTACCCGTGAGATTTTATTTATCACTCTATTCTTTGTACTCGCGTATGTCGTTATCCGACGTTTGTGGAAAATGAAACGCCTCACCAAAGAGCTAGAGAGCCAAAACACCACAGACCCACTCACGGGTCTAGCTAATCGTCGTTATGTTGAGAATTGGTTGTCCCAGCCCAACAACGTCAGGCTACATAACTCTTACGCGTTGAGCGTCATCGACATCGATCATTTCAAGCAATTCAACGATACCCACGGCCATGACGTTGGAGATACGGTCCTAAAAGCGACGGCTGAACGATTAAAGAACAATACCCGAAGCCAAGATATTATTGCTCGTTGGGGTGGCGAGGAGTTTGTCTTGCTCATTCCTATCGACAACGTACATACCATTGAAGATACACTGGAAAGGTTACGAAAAAGCGTGGAGGAACATAAGATCCATTTAGGTGGAGAAACCCTTGCCGTGACCATTTCCGTCGGAACGCAGTTATGTCATTTTGAAGATATTGAAACCGATTGGGATCGAGTTTTCAAAAACGCGGATAACGCCTTGTACCAAGCAAAGCAGACGGGCCGAAACAAATGTATTACTTTCCACTATGAGAACTAGCCGAACCCTGCCGTTAACGGCAGTCTAATGACTGCGTAAGCTGCTGAACAAAGTCGCTTCTTCGTACAAGCCACTCTTGTGCTGCACTTTCGATATCCATTTTTTCCACATCAACCAGCGTAGAGGCTAACGCAATATCACTGTTGGTTAATAGGAACCTCTGAATCACGTCATACGCACATTGCGAGCGACTTTTTAGCTGTTTAGATACAGCAATCTTGAGCCAGCCTCCCGTTGGGTTACCACAGTCCCACAAGTATTTCGGGTTCTGTCCCCAAGATGGATTCTTTTCGCACTCTTCGGTGTAATCGGGAAACTCAACAAAATGCCCAGGATAGACTGACTCGACCCAATTTGGCGTCCAATTGAAAATCAGCAGTGGTTTTTGCGCATTGACGTACTCATGAATTTTTTGATTGATGGCATCGCCAGAGGCAAGAACAACTACTTTAAAGTTGAGGCCAAATGCACGTATCCTCGCGTTATCTGGCTTCTCCCAAGGTCCGGTATAAAAGGTCCCTAATTGGTCACCGTTTTCGGCAAAAACCGATGAGCACGACTCCAAAGCCTTCCAATCAGGTAGCCCAGGGCACAAAGATTCAACATATTTCGGATACCACCATTCTTCGCGAGTTTCTGCGGGATGAACGGCCCCCTCCTCAATGACGTCATTCTTTATTAACACGTCATACTGACGCCCCATCGACCCTTCCCACACCTCGACCTGTATATCAGCTTTGCCTGTACTTAAGTACATCCACTGTGGTGTCGAGTGAATCTCTATCACTTCGGTTTCCACATTCTGAGATTCAAGAATATCTGCCAGTGCATGAGTTAAGACTCGTTGACTGGACCAGTCAAGCTCCAACAACCGAACAGTTTCAGCCAAGGAAGCTCTTGAGAAACAGCAAGTTAGGATGATAAGCAATCCAACAGCACTCGTTTTCATAAACAAAAACTCATCTTCCATCTGTATAGAAAGACTAGTCCATTGCGTTGTATTTAGTGGCGCTATATAAACAGCTGGCAAAACTCATCAATGTGACTGCGCATGGTGTATGGATTCAAAAACACGGCTTTTTCGCCCGGCAATGCCAAGCAATGTCCTTGATAGTCATAATCAGTATGAGCGATCGACTCAACCCAGTTAGTATTCAACCCCTGCCCTTGCCGCTTAAGAAAGTGATTACGATGAAACAGAGTGTTTTGAATCAACTCATCAACCGCGGCATCACTTTTCTTAATTGCAAGTTCACGCTCATAGGTATGTAAGACCGAAGGCGTATGCTTCGGGTACAACCTCAGCGCAACGGCCGGGCCGTGGTTACCTGCACACACCACCTTACAACCGGGCAATTGGCCTAGCTTCATTCGCAAATAGTTAGCATTCTGTAGACCATGCGCTAATACGACTTGATAGCCTTCCTTTCCGAGAAATTGCATCGCTGAATAAGCAGAAAAAACCCCCGCCGCCCCTCGCGAGCACTCGATTGTCGACTGCAGGTGAGTCTTTTGTTTGAGCTGAGATTCAAAGTAAGAAAAGTAGCTCGGTTCCTGCCGGAGAGCTTCAAAATCCTGCTTATCTCGTACCATCAATAAGCTAGAGGTATAAGGCGCGTAGCCCCACTTCTGAAAGTCGACCGCAAAAGAATCGGCCTCTTTCAGACCTGCCATCATTGTCTTTAAGTAACGCAAACTGGTCAGCGTGGCGCTATTAATAGACAGAGGGTTCTCTTGAAGATCGTAGTCAAGAAAGAACAACAGACTCCAGCCAACCGCCGCATCGACATGGATGTGAGGTTTACGAACAATCTCATGCTTGCGGCACAAGCGCTCTGACAAATGGCGAACTTGCTGAATATCATCAATCGCAAAGGTATCAGTCGTGCCACACGTGAGCATAATCGTTGGAACCGCGGTCCCCTGCTTGAAGCAGGCCTCCAGTTGGCGCTCTAAGTCATCGAGACAAATTTGGTTATTGCGGTTAATACGA
The DNA here is from genome assembly GCF_013113835.1 of Vibrio sp. RE88. Taxonomy (GTDB): domain Bacteria; phylum Pseudomonadota; class Gammaproteobacteria; order Enterobacterales; family Vibrionaceae; genus Vibrio. The sequence goes on from NZ_VTYQ01000003.1 coordinate 421,025, forward strand.
ACCCGAACGACCTGCTTATCAAGATCAATACCTAATAAAGACAAATTCGTCATGTTTGAGTAGTGGCCTGACTCAGAATTAAGCATGCAAAATCGGCGATTTGCCACACCTTCAGATTTTGACTTTGGGTACGTTTTACGTAATCCGAACAAGTAACCATAGAGGTTACAAAACGTACCGCCTTGAGTGAACAGACCACCAGCTGTTTGAGGATCATATCCTGCTAGACGAGCGATCTGGCGGATCACCATTTTCTCCAGCTCCACGGCCATCCCCGCATATTCGCTGTAGACCAAATTGGGGTTTTTCATCGTTGCCAGCATCGCTCCATGGATCGCCGGATCGCAGGGCGTTGAAATAACATTCTCAACCGATCTTGGGTCCTGCCAGTCTTTACAATGATGGGCGGCAAATATTGCTAATGGATCAAACGCCTCAGTGGGGGCATTCATTCTCTCAGGAATATCTTCACGCTCGTGCAGGGCCTTTTCCAACTGACGGTAATCTTCAGTAGAAAACGGAGACTTTCTGCTCACAAGCATGCTGACTTCTGGGGAAGCAAACAGAGGCCATAAGCGTTTATCACGACTAAAAAAACGGCGAATCACCTCATTATATTTCTTCACATAATAAGGTGATAACGCGTTCGCTTTTAAGCCATCTTTCTCGAGTGTTGCTGCATGATTCATACATCACCTCCTGGTGGCTTAAAAGTGTCATCGTAATTTAAAGTTGGCGACTAACCTTTCTAGTTCATGGTTGGATTCACTCAGAGACTCGGTCGCTGAGACGGTTTGCTGACCGCTGCTCACTAGTGATTCAACGATCTCTCTGATGGAGAGCATATTGCGACTTAGCTCTTCAGCTACCGTACTCTGCTCTTCGGTTGCCGCTGAGATCTGCGTGCTGACATCATCAATCTCTTTGACTGAAACCGTCATCATGCCAAGGCTCTCAGACACTTCTGATGTTTTCTCAGCAGTGGACTGACATTGATCTTTGGTCGCTTCCATGGCGCGAACCACGCTCTCGGTGCCATCGAGTAGCTGACTGAGCATGTCAGAGATTTCGGTTGTGCTGTTTTGCGTTCTAGCAGCCAGCGCCCTCACCTCATCTGCAACCACAGCAAAGCCTCGGCCTTGTTCACCGGCACGCGCAGCTTCTATTGCCGCATTCAGTGCCAGTAAGTTGGTCTGCTCTGAGATCTCACCAATTACCGTCAACACTTCACTGATGCGATTCGCATCCTGCTTCATGCTTACGATCCGGCCTGCCATATCATCCACTTCCGTGACCAGAGCGCTTACCGTCGATACCGCGTTATTCACAATATCCAGTGAGGACTGAGCCTCAACACTGGCCGCCTCAGTAATTCGATTGGACTGATGAACACTCTCGGCCACCGTTCGCGCACTTTCGCTCATTTCAGTAATCGCTGTGACGACTTGTTCCGTTTCACTGGAGTGCGTAAGCAGCTTAGATTCGTTTTCCTTAGCGGTCTGACCTAGCTGAACCAGACTGGAAGAGATACTTTGACTGGCATTTGAAATTTGCAGCATCATCTGCTGAAGGCTTTCTACAAACTGATTGAACCCCTGACTGATCTGCCCGAGATCGTCATTGCTGTTCACTTCAAGACGCTGAGTTAAATCACCATTACCCTGAGACAGATCCAACACAGCTGACTTTAAGCCAAGCAAAGGTTTGTAGGCATAGTGAAGAATGACAAAAATAGCGCCAAAGCTGACAAGGAAGAGTAAAAAACCGGTAACGATCGATTCTTGCTCGGCTTTATCAACGTGAGCCAATGCCGTGGCCTGATCAACGAACACCATCAGAGTCCAGTACATATTGTCAGTGAGATTCACTCGCTGAAAATAGCCATCAAACTGAATACCAAGGTAAGGAAACGTCAGGTGACCATTTTGCTGAGTACTAAACATCCGTTCCATCTCAATGAAGTTCGAGCTCACCTGAGAAGGTGTTCGGCCAATATCGTTAGGATCGTCACTGGCAAAAAATACCGCGTTCTGATCCGTGAGTGTTGCCGCCCCACCAGCAAAGCGCATGTTGCTGACCGTACTGATGATTTCACCTAACTGGATATCACCAAGCAATACACCAACGACTTGGCCGCCTTGCTTAACTGGCATGGTGGCGCTAACCACTTTTTCTCCGGTAACTTTGTCTTGATAGATGTCCGTTAAAGTCACGCCAGAAGCCACTTTGGCCGCTTTGTACCAATCGCGGGTTCTAAAGTCGAACTGGTTGCTACTTTCGACAGACATATAATTTCGTCCATCTTCGTAGGTCATGATGACATTGGAAATCCCGGTGCTTTTGGCAAGTAGCTCGACCAAGTTCTGGTTATCTTTATCAGACAAGCCTGAGTCAAATTGCTCCGCGCCGGAGGCAATAGCGTTAATGCGAAATTGCATCAGCTGTTCAAGTTCGGTCACATGAAAACTCAGTTTGTTTTTCGTTTCATTCACTAACGAAGTGACCATTTTTTCTTTCATAGATAGGATGTTAAGCGTGCCAAGAACGATCAAAGAGATCGTCACCAGCAAACCTACACCAAGATAGATACGCGTTTTAAAACCTATATTCATTACGCCTCCTCACTACATGAACGAGCGATAAAAAGAACGTAAGGATGAATTCCGGTCTGTATTTTAATTTGTATATATTGGTTGCCAAATTCTCGGCAATTCGTGAGCTTGTGCTCATCATCAAACCGTCTATACACCCAGCCAACATAATTACCTTAGCTTGATATCACAAATATATGCAACCATTATTATATGAATTTATTATCTTTAAAAAAGATGGAGCGACGAGAAAATCGGGGAAGGCTACAGTCTTTTACTCTTTAATTCAGCTAGTTAAACAATATGAAAGATTGGTGAGATGGCTCAATAAAGAGCCATCAACAATTTGCTCTTAGCGCGTCGATGCTTCGAGCGTGACACCATTAAACGTAGAGTACCCATTTAACATCACATGGTAAGTACCCAGTGTGGCATTACTGAAAGTACAGGTTTCGCTGTTTCCATAACGGTATGGTCGGCAGTCCCAGTTTTGCTTACTGGCCTCAGAACCAAATTTGACGTAGAGATCCACATCCCCTGAGCCACCGGAGGTCTTAATGTCGAGTGTTTTCGAAGAAGTCAGTTCAAAACTGTACGCGACTTCGCTGCCAGTCGCGCCCGATAAGCCAGTCACTGGCACACCATCCTGAAGCACATTATCAGCAGGAGGAGGAGGCGTAGTGCCGCCAGAAGCGTTGCCCATTTCAACCGCGTAGGCTAAGCCAAGCTTAGTAAACTTGGTTGCATGAGCACCGGTGGGATCCGAATTCTCTAAAGTGTCCTGAGAGGTGTGAATCTTAGGGTTGTAGTCATTGAACTTAGACTCAAAAGGCATCGCAGCAGAATACCCTGCGTTGTGCCAAGAAGCGTGGTCTGAACATGCATAGCCACAACGATCATAGCCATAACTCAACGATGGTAAATACTCGTCAAGCAGGTTGGCTAAGAATTGAGTCAGGCTGCTGTCAGTGTAATCAGTGATGAAGACAATATCTTGTGCAGAGCCTTGATAGTTCGTCATATCCAACTGAAGGGCAGACACGACGTTTTTACCCTGAGATTTGTAGGAATTGGCAATATCCTGCGAGCCACGCAGCCCTACTTCTTCGGCTGCGTAAGCCATAAAGGCCATCGAGCGTTTAGGCTTGAAATTGTTCTCAGCCAGAACACGAATTATCTCCGTCACACTTGCGATACCCGACGCGTCATCGTCAGCACCGGGGGCAATCGTGTGTTCATCCGTTCGAGAACCAATAGTGGAATCCAGGTGACCACCAATCACAACCCATTCATCGGGGCTTTCTGAACCCTGAATCGTCAAAATCACAGATTTTTGGTTGTAACCTGAGTGAGAAAACTGCTCAACACTGGCGTTAGACAATCCTGAAACCAAAGAACGCCATTCGTTAGCGATCCAATCTGACGCCTGAGCACCAGAAGTCGTGGTGTAAAAACGGTTGTTGAAGCTCGTCAGCGACGTGATTGTGCCAGTGATCTGCGCCGAATTCACTTGCGGTAACCAAGCGTTAACGGTTGTTTGCTGGGAAATATCAGGGATTGAAAAAGTATTGAGGGCCAGTGGCATCGCGCTCGCAGCCATTGCACTCTGAGCGGAAGGGTGAACCATATAGCCACCACAACGATGATGCTCTTCATGCATGTTGTGAGACAATTCCGCCAGTTCAGTTTCATCGACCTGCCCGACCCAAACATTACCACTGCTAGCCAGTGAATTGGGCAACACTGCCTGCGCCCCTGATTTCGCCACGGTTTTAGATGCATCAGCACCGATTGATATCCATACTTTATCTTCTGCGTGTGCATGCATGAAAGCCGTGGAAAGTGCCATAGCCAAAAGCGTTTTAGTGTAGTTCATTATCTCCTCCATGGAGTTTTATAAAATCACCAAAACTTAGGATATTTATTTACATTTTGAGAATTATTCGTTTTACATCAGGACGTAATAATAAGTTGTCACTTTTCTATCAATACAGAAAATGGTTGATAGGGGCACCGAAGTGCCCCAAGCTTGACTCAGACTATTTTGCCGTCACAGACAAAGTTACGCCTGAAAAATTGCTGTATGCATTGAGCATGATGTAGAGATCTTCACTCGCATTCACTGCATTACACGACTCGGTATTACCAGAGCGATATGGTCTGCAATCATAGGCACTTTTGGTTGGTTGAAGTCCTGAGCGAACATAGAGATCAGCATCGCCGGAACCAGATGCGATAGACACTGTGACGTCAGAGGTGCGCTTATCTGCGCGAAGGACATACATTTTCTGCTCACCTTTCGCTAGCGCAAGACCAGACAACGGCGTATCTAGGCTCAGCTCAGTGATATCACTTCCTGGTTGTTCAACCATGCCATCGGGCAGAGTGTTGTTAAAATGGCTGGCTACTTTCGGCCAGATTTTGCTGATTTTCACCCCTTGGTTTTCACAGCCACCAAAGTGATGCAGCGCAATCGCTTTGTTGCTGCTGGTTTTGAGCACTGGCGAACCTGACGAACCACCAATGGTGTCGCAGAAGTAACCTGTATCGGTGTTCACTCCACGACCATTGGCCGAAGCAACATCAATTTGGCAAAGCCCAGAGCCATTTTGATCGCTTTCAATGGCGAGCTCTTTCGGGTTACCTGAACCGTGTTGCGGAATATAGATACCGTCACCATAAGTCGGCTCGGAAGCATCCAAACCTAGGTAACCAAACGAGGCGATTTTGGCGAAGTCATCAACGGTAAACAGCGTATAGTCCAGCTCATAGTCTGTGCTGAGCATTTGGTCGCCCATCACTTTGACGGTCGTCGACATTGACCCGTTACACGTTGAGCGTTGGTAGTTAAACCAGACTTCGGTGTTTTTCAGCTCGGTTTCACTCTCAACACAGTGGTTGTTGGTAAACATGCGGTTGTCTGGGCCTACGCGCCATGCGGTACATAGACTGCGACCATTGATCAGCAATCGCGCGACTGGCGTTGTCCACGCGACTTTCTCTGGATGTGAATCTTCCCAACACGCCACATCTTTTCGCTCATTTACCCCACAGGTGGAAAGCGTCGACATCTCCTGATCCGCCGTATCTTTACCTGCCATGTAATAATCGAGCTCAAACTGCCCTTGCTGGCCTTTGGCATTCGCTATCAGTTCGATAACAAGTGCATCGCCTGAGATAGATTGCGCAAACCAATCTAGCTGACTGTCAGTGTACTCAACCACCTCATCCGTAGTCGTGGATTTAACACGTAAAATTGCCCCTTTCGGCAGTGAGAGTTGTTTGAAGTGCAACTTAATGAATGCAGCCCCTTGATGTTTCACTACCTGACTCAGATGTTGACCCGAAATACCGGTCAGTTCCGCATCTAACATAGTGAATTTCACTTCATCAGCAATGACAGGCAACGCTGTATCTGCCATCGCGACTGGAGTGATAAAACATGCAATAGCCAACCCAACGTTGCATAGATTTGTCTTCATTGGTCTTTCCTTTTTTTGTTTATTTGTGTTGTCCCAAAAACAAACATATGCAGAAAAAACCAATAAGCAATTTATTGCATATTGGTTTTGAGTAAAGAAATTTGAACACAGGGTTTTGTAGCGATGAATAAAAAGGCACTCGAAGAGTGCCTTTGTCTAGATGAAACTTATTGAAATATCAGAGCTTAAATGTCGATACCTTGGCCATTAATTCGCCAGACAGTCCTTTCACTGTGCCCGCTTCCTGTGAGCTTTCCTGAGCGCTATGAACTAACTGATCAGCGACATCTTTGATCGAGGTAATATTCTGCGTGATCTCATTCGTTACATGGGTTTGCTCTTCAGCCGCAGTCGCGATTTGTGTCGCCATGTCGCTAATGGTTTGAACGGCAGTATTGATTTCTTCTAGTGCCACACTTGCTTTATCCGCATCTTCCACGGAGTGAGTGGCCAGAGCGGAACTGTTTTCCATCAATTTAACAGCATTACCTGTGGTAGCTTGCAACGTATCGATCGTTGCTTTGATCTCTTCTGTTGAATCATGAGTACGCTGAGACAGCACTCGAACTTCATCAGCCACAACCGCAAAGCCTCGTCCTTGTTCACCTGCACGCGCAGCTTCAATTGCGGCATTCAGTGCCAGCAAGTTGGTTTGCTCAGCAATGCCCTGAATGGTCGCGAGAACGGTTGAAATATCCTGTGAGTGACGGTTTAACTCACCAACGACGTTACTTGCCTGTTGCAGTTCATCAGCCAAGCGGTTGATTGAATTTTTGTTTTCCAAAACGACGGCACGACCATTTTCCGTATTCTTCGCTGAGCCTTGCGCGGAGTGGGCGGTTTGCTCCGCATGGGAAGCGATTTCAGCGGTTGCGGATGCCATCTCTGTGACAGCAGTCGCCACCATAGTGATTTCCTGCTGCTGATGGTTTATCTCATCGACATTTCGATTTGCACGTTGATTACTGACTTCCGATTGCTGAGACAACTGCTGAGATTGTTCGCGGATGTGAGCGATAAGCTGATGCATACTGCCAACAAAGGTATTGAAGTTATTGGCGAGCTGACCCACTTCATCGTTGCTGTCTACTTCCAGTCTCTGAGTAAGGTCACCGCTACCGTGCGCTATTTGTTCCAGTGCGTTTGATACATTGGTTAGCGGGCGGAACAAGATGCCACACAACATGTTAAACAAGAAAGTACAGACAATGACCACCAAAATAGTCACTGCGATTTGTCCCCAGACTGCACTGTATAAAGGGGCGACTAGCGACTCACGATTAAGCACGGTGACTGTAATCAGTGGCGTCCCTTGAATCGGCGCTGCGTAAACGACGCTTAACTCGCCATTAACGTCCGTATAAATATCACTGCCCGAGCTCATCGCCTGCTGGATATCACTGAAGTCTAAGCCAAGCTGTTGTACAGATTGGTTAAGCAATTTGGTGTCTTTGTGAGTAAATACATTGCCTTGCTGATTGGCAATAAACATGTAGCCTTCACCGGGAAGAATTACTTTATCCAGCCCTGAGATAATATCGGTAATTTCAACATCCGCACCCAACACAACGTTTTCACCACCTAGGCTGACCACGCTACCCAAAGAGACCACATTTGCACCAGTCGCCGCCGCTACCGTTGGGTTGTCCATGAAGACTTTTGACGGGTTCTTCATCGCATTGATGTACCAACCCCACTTACGCGGATCATCATTACCCGGTGGCAGAACGACACCATTGGCGTTATCCTGAGAACCGTCAGGGTAAGCGAGGAATACATTGTCTAAACCTGCGGAATTCTTCACCTGTTTGAGGTTTCTGACAATCGAACTCATATCGGCGTCCGGTACGATTGACGTCAGCGCCCGCTCCTTCGACTCAATCCAGTCTGATACGTATTGATTGTAAGAAGCCGTTGAGCTCTCCAGCCGCTGAGTCACCTCAATATCCAAACGCTGTAGTGACGCCCGAAAAGAGAGCAACTCCACCAGCAAACCGCCAACGATGATGGCGACACTGGCTGACAACGCCAGTTTGTTCTTTAAAGACAAGTTTTTAAACATAGGACAACCTTGTTTGATCATTTTTATCGTCATGCAGTACTAAGCTGTAGTTGCTTGCCTACACAATTGCAAAGATAACTCACCCGCTTTGTGCACCCTACTTCAAGAGCGATTCTTTGTATGGTTATCACGGATTTATTTCACACTTTAAAATAAATCAATCATATCCACTATTTTTATTGCCAACTCTCAACTTAATGCTTAGGTATGAATCTGAACAAATATTGCTGAACAAATTTATTTGAAGTGACTCGAAAGGAAAATCGACAGCCAACAACACATTACTTTTCCATGCGGACAATGTGGCAAATTGACATCAAAACGACGATTTATTAATCACTTAAATGAATATTTTATAAAATTCTTGCTAGGTTGAGATCGCTGTCTGCACGCCATCAGTGCTTTCAGATGATCAATAACCATTATAAGGAAAGATTATGAAATCTTATTTGAATGTCAGTTTTGCTACCCTAGCTGGCCTAACGGCCCTCACGTCAATCAATGTCAATGCTCATGGCTGGGTCGAATACCCAAGCGCTCGTCAGAATACTTGCTATTTAGATGGTGGATTCTGGGATGACCAGATTCCGAATGCTGCTTGTCAGGCGGCCTTTGATCAGTCCGGTGCCTACCCTTTTGTGCAACGTAATGAAGTGGCAGCCAATGTGGCTAACTACCGAGACATGGCCCACGTACATGCCATTGTCCGAGATGGCACACTGTGTAGCGCTGGCGACAGTGCAAAAGCGGGACTAGATGTTGCTTCTCCACATTGGCAGAAAACGGCACTGTCATTAGATGCCAACAACCAGTTCGACCTGGTATTTAATGCCACTGCTCCACACAACCCGTCTTACTGGCAGTTTTACTTGAGCAAACCGGAATACGATAGCAGCCAGCCTCTAACTTGGTCAGATTTAGATCTGGTGGATACTGCGGGTAACGTCGCGGTTGGTTCGGATAAAAAATACCGTATCAAGGTAACCCTACCTGCTGACAGAACAGGCGAAGCGGTTCTCTATACCCGCTGGCAACGCGAAGACCCAGCCGGTGAAGGTTTTTATAACTGTAGTGACATAACCTTCAATGGGGATGGCAGCACACCTACCGACCCGACGGATCCAACCGACCCGGGCAATAACCTCTCTGTACTTGGTTACTATGTCCCACAAGGATTTGGGCCAGTGGAGTCTGGAGATACCGTTCGTTTCCGTACCTTTGATCAGAACGGCAGCGAGCAACACGATATCTCATTGGCGATCACTGCTAACAATACTAGTGAAGAAATTTGGTCTGCGGAACTGGCTGGGCAATTTAATAGCCTGACCGCGGGGGCTTGGTTTATTGGCATCTGGCATGCCGAAATGAACCACTATATGTATGACTCTTCGAACATCTACGCCAATCAAGTTCATGCCCCAACCACAGACTTCAGCTATCAACTGTCACTGGTGAAAGGTGACACACCACCACCAACGCAACCGGATAATGCGTGGTCTGCCGACAGCATTTATGAGCAAGGTGATGTGGTTACTCATAACGGCCGTTCATGGACAGCGCAATGGTGGACACGTGGCGAAGAGCCGGGCACAACCGGCGATTGGGGAGTATGGCGCTAGCCTTATTGCTACCCAAATCACCACTGTATGATGAAAAATCCTCAAGCTTCTCTTGGGGATTTTTCGCACTTCCAACCCTCAAATACATGCCAACTATTAAATCAGGCTCATAGAAAGACAGAGTTCCCAAATCAACATTGCTATTTATCAATACCGTAGACCAATAGTGGTATTTTACTGTTGAACTTGTTGTTAAACGCACATTCTGCGTCTGCCATTCACCACGTTTATCACTTCCAAAAAATCGGCTAAATACAATCAAAATTCTCTGCAACAAGATGATAACTATAGTTTTATATTTTTTTATAAAAGAGAATTATCACTATAAATTCTCTTTTAATATTAACTAAAACAGACAAAGGCAAAACGCGCTAGACATGTATAAATAACATCAATAATTAAGATGAATTACCGCTACCTGCTCTTCACCTATCCGATCCCCATTTCATAAACTCCGCGCTCTATTTGTTAGACAACGAGAGCAAACATGAAGAAAACATTATATTTAGCAGCTGCTATCACCGTTTTAGCCTGCAACGCCGCGCTAGCTGAAGGGCTCAGTAACAATTACAATTTCGTCGAAGCGGGTTACCAGAAATCCAACTACAGTAGCACGCTTTACTATGGCTCATTCAGCGCTAAATCCGATATTGATGCTGATGGCTTTTACCTTCGAGGAAGCTTTAACTTCTACGACAATGCTTTTGTAGAAGCGCGAAAAGATCGAACTAGTTACTCATACTCGAACGCTATCCTGAACGGTGAATTAACTCTCGATCAAGATTTGTACGCATTAGGGTACTTTTTCACTATCAATCCAGCATGGTCTGTTTATGGAACCGTAGGTTACTCAGTACTTGATATTAGTGCGGAAGCCTCTAACGTGGCAGCGAATACTAAACTCAGCTACCAAATGTCAGGCGCTAGTGTAGAAGTAGGAACCAGAATTGATGCGTTCGATTTCTGGCATATTGAGCCTGCATTTCGCGTTGCCAGCTATGATGAGTCAATGTATGAAATCCGCCTTAATAACGCTTTTTCAATTACTGAAAACGTGGCTTTGGATATCAATGCAATGCACAGAGCCCACGAAATCAATAACACAGTGATTACCGAAGTATCCGGACAAGTGGGTATTCGCTATTCCTTCTGATTAGCGTCTCTGGCCTACCATGACAAAATGGTAGGCTGACCCGTTTCCTTTACCAAATAATTAGCCTCCGATAGAATTATTAAAGCGGCCAAACTCTGTAATTGTTATCCATGGATGAGAACTCACAAATACTTACTTTTTTAGATTTTGAACTGCTGATTGACCAGCGACTTCTTAAACGCACGGATAGTGAGCAGACCGTTCGCCTTTCTAATTCTGAAAGCCTATTGCTCCAGTTTCTCGCTCAGACACCTGGTGAAACTGTCTCTAGAGAAACACTCCTCAGCGAATGCTGGCCAGGTAGAATCGTCACCCAGAGTTCACTCAATGTCGCCATTAAGAACTTACGCCAAGCCTTTGAACAATTAAACAGTGAAAGCCCCATCGTCACAGACCTTGGTAAAGGTTACTCTCTGCGGGGGGAATCATGGCCTAGCCAAGACCAAGTCAAGCCAGAAGGCCCCGTTTCAACTGACAACGAGGTTGATCGAGTCTCCTCACTGTCCGAACCCTTGCCATGGGAATGGGTAATTTTCAGCTTGGGCTTCATCAGCACACTTTATGCGCTGTTCCTCTATACGGAAATTGTCGAAACCACCAAAATCAATGGTGTTATAACCTACTACGATGGCTTTGCCCTTGATGAGACCAAGCTGTCTGAAATGCCGGAGCAGGCAGATTTCCATATCATCTTCCCCAAAGGTGGCGCGATGCACTGTTATCAAGTACTCACATACAGCGACGATGAGTTTGTTGAGCTGAACAACCAATTAGGGCAATGCGACGATGAATAAATCGATCTCTTTTTTCTTTAGAGGCGCCTTACTCGCCATCACCCTATTTCTGGCTTGGGGAATCGTCTCAGCGCTGTTGACCGCTGACAGATACAGCCTGACAACCACCCACCCGGGAATCTCCAACGAAAAGCTGAAAGTGACCCTGAAACACGGCCAGATTAAGGCTCACTTTGTTTCGCGTGCGATAAAATCCCGTCGAGTCATTTCTTATGATATGCACGGTGTCTTTCTGCGCTTCGGTCCACACTACATATTATTCACAACCGATGACTCAGACGATGTTAAAGCTCGCGAACTGGCCGTCCGTAAGCTGTTTATTAATAAGATCTCTGATAATCAGGCATTTCTGATCAGTGATAGAAGAGGCTCATTTAAAATGAGAGACGGCTCCGTCATTTACCTAAACAGCGTCTTCACCGGGACCTATCGTTAAAAGGCGCTCAACCCATTTTCAGCCATGAGTAGAGCTACCGTCTCTACTTATTATTTTTCTGCTGCGATTTGGCAAACTCAGCCATGGTTTCAACCAAGTTAATCGGCATTGGGAAAATAATGGTCGAGGTTTTGTCGGTCGAGATCTCCGTTAAGGTCTGCATATATCGAAGTTGCAGCGCATTTGGCGCTTGATTAAGTATCTCAGCCGCTTCTCTGAGCTTGTTTGATGCCTCTAATTCACCTGTTGCATGGATAATCTTCGCGCGCCGATTACGTTCTGCTTCCGCTTGCCGAGCCAGAGCTCGCACCATACTGTCATTGAGGTCCACATGCTTAACTTCAACAGTGGCGATTTTAATCCCCCAGTCATCCGTTTGCTGATCAAGTATCGCCTGCAGATCTTTGTTCAGTTGCTCTCGCTCTGACAGCAGTTCGTCCAATTCATGTTGACCTAACACAGAACGCAGCGTTGTTTGGGAGAGCTGGCTGGTCGCATCGCTATAGCTTTCAATATTGTTGATCGCCATTTGTGGATCTATCACGCGAAAATAAACCACGGCGTTGACGCGTACCGAGACATTATCACGTGTGATCAAATCCTGAGTCGGCACATCTAATACCACTGTTCGAAGATCAACCCGTACCATTTGTTGTATAAACGGAATCAGGATGATCAGCCCCGGCCCTTTGACTTCTTGAAAACGGCCAAGAAAGAACACCACGCCACGCTCATATTCACGCAGCACCTTGAACATTTGAGTCGCCACTGCAATCAACAGCAGCGCAATCACTCCACCTGTATACATCCACATAACCGCCTCCTAGTTTTTCGCGCTTTGTTGCGCTCTCACTGTCAGCTTTAACCCTTGAATTTGGGTGACTTCAACTTTGTCACCCTGCCTTAGTATTTCTTCATTTGTCGCTTTTGCATGCCACAGCGCGCCATCCATTCTGACCGTGCCAACACCTTCGGCAAAGTCTTCACACACCACCGCCGTTTTACCCGAATAATTTTCCACCCCTGTTGTGACCTGCTTACGACGCACTTTAAGTAACAGACCAACCGTAAGAATGATGAATGCCGCGGAAAACAGCGCAATACCGAGAATCAAAGGCACCGCAACCTGGAAACCGGGCAGACCACTATCAAGAAGAAAGATCGACCCGAGCACAAATGCGGTAATGCCGCCCAAGCCAAAAATACCAAAGCTAGGGTTAAATGCTTCCACAACCATCAACGCGATGCCGAGCAATAACAACGCTAAGCCAACATAATTCACGGGCAACATTTGCAACGCGTACATCGCCAGTAATAAACAGATGCCGCCCAACACACCGGGCAGGCCAACTCCTGGGTTATAAAACTCCAGCAGTAAGCCATAGATACCAATCAACATCAGAATATAGGCAACATTGGGGTTGGTAATCACCGCAAGCATCTCCGCTCGCCAATCGGGTTTTCGCTCGACCCAAGCCACATTTTTTAGCACCAGCTCTGTAGCAACGCTGTTTATCATCACCTCACGACCATTGGCTTTTTCTACCAGCTGCTCAGGTGAAGAGGCAATAAAGTCGATCACGTTCAATTCAAGCGCTTCCGTCGCATCCAAGCTTGCGGCTTCACTGACAGCTTTTTCTGCCCACTCTGCATTGCGACCATGTAGCCTCGCTAAGCCTTTAATATAGGCTTTGGCGTCGTTGATGACTTTCTTTTCCATCGCCGTTTTAGCAGGCACTTTTTCTGAGTTTTGCGGTGCAGACTCATCGCTTCCCTGAGTTGAGTCGTCTTCGTTGGCAGGTGTGGGAGACGGCGGTGCACCGCCTCCCAGACTGACAGGAGTGGCGGCCCCAAGGTTGGTCGCTTCAGCCATCGCTGCGATATGACTGGCAAATAAGATGTAAGTGCCAGCACTGGCGGCTCTTGCGCCTGAAGGGCCAACCCAAGTGGCGACTGGAATGTGTGATGTAGTGATCGAGCGAATCATGTCTCGCATCGCACTGTCCAGCCCACCGGGGGTGTCCATTTTGAGTAGGATCAGCTTGACCGTGCCCGTCTGATGCGCTTGTTCTATCTCGCGAGACACATAATCACTGGTCGCAGGGCCAATCGCTCCCTTGAGCGGAATAATCCACACTTCATTGGCCACAGCCGATGACATCGCCAGTAACCAGCTGATGATAAAAATCGATATCCATTTCATACCACCCTCCTGTTGTTAACAAGTCTTTGGTGGTCACGCCTTAAATTATAGATACCCAGTGTGAAGGTTCATAATCATGCGTCACAAAGCAACTTATTCAGCAATGAATATGCAACACGTGAAATATAATTTTACCTTACCTGCAAAAACGTCATTCCAGATAACCGAGCGTTCGTTTATACAAGTGGCAACGTGGAACTGTCATTTTTGACTGCTAAAGTTATGTATTTGATTACATACAAATAATGTCAAAAGGCTAGAACCATGGGAATCGCGTATCACACCTATATTGGCAAGCAGGTCACCCACTTGCCCAACCTCCCCTGCCGCGCAGCAGGAAATGTTTCTCTTAATACGCCAGTCGGTAATTGCATCGATCGCTTCGGCCGCATCTGGCTAGCAGACACCGCACACAATCGTTTGTTGGTGTTTGATAGAAAAATGAACAAGTTACTCGCCAGTTTTGGTTCAGTAGGAAGTGGCGGCCAACAATTTAATATGCCTTTTCGCCTTCTTCCTCACCCAGAAAAACCGTGGATTTATGTCAGTGACATTGCCAACAAACGCATCCATATCCTTGAATACAACCAAGCGCTAAACATTCGATCCATTCACCGCTTCGGTGCGGGTGATCCCGTTAACCTCGAAGGGCCTAATGGACTAGCGTTTTATGAAGGGAAACTGTGTGTCGCTGACGAGTTTTACGAAGGGCCCGACAACGAAAGCCGTTTGGTCGTGTTCGATGAAAATGGAAACTGGCTAAGAGATATTGATGTCGTTAACGCACAAGAACCGGTGCATTTCCTGTGGCCACAGGGTCTGAGCTGCGATAACAATGGCCACTTGTATGTAGCAAATACTGGGTTCGCCACTGTGGTTCGCTGTGACTGGAATGGCAACCCAGTCCCGTTTGCCAACGGAAAAACATACCTAGATGGCATCGACCTTGCTCGCGAT
Organism: Vibrio sp. RE88; assembly: GCF_013113835.1. Lineage (GTDB taxonomy): Bacteria > Pseudomonadota > Gammaproteobacteria > Enterobacterales > Vibrionaceae > Vibrio. Next base: position 436,322 of record NZ_VTYQ01000003.1, read on the forward strand.
GTGTCAGTCATTGATGACCGCATACTCATCCCCGGCGCGAAGCAGTACTCCGTATCGGTTTACGACATTGACGGCCAGTTTTCTGGCAGCCTAAGTGGATTCTTCTCACCGATTCAGGTCACTAAGTTGCATCAGGATGTGTTACTGATCACTGAGCCCATTCTCGCTTCACTACAAATTCATAAAGTTGATTGGTCCGATTTATCACCAGAGCTACCAACAACGACTTTAGTAATCGACAAGTTAGGCGACGAGCGGGATCGAAAAGGCCAGCTTCACTTCGTGACTTCGGTTGCCGGTGATACCTCACCAACCGCTCAAGGTGAATACACCAGCCAGTACCCTTTGGTCAGCGAATGGTGGGACCAACACTTCCAGCAGCAAGACAAATGGCTCAACTCAATACATCAACTCGATGCGCCATCCTGGGTATCGATGACATTGAGCACGCAGCTTGAATGGACGCAAAGATGGCAGCAAACCTGGGTGCGCATCTTCCTTGGCGACAAATTCGATGACCCAAACCAGTTGCTTTGGTTAGTGGATGCAGGTAACTATCAGCTTCAGGCTACTGAGCGCAGCCAACCAGATGCAGCAAGACCGGGTAGCTTACCGCTTCTTCCTGGCTCTTTGGGTATCTGCTCGCTTACGCCTACCACGCCGTTAATTGGTCAGCTTAACCCTGACCTCCCGTTGCTAGTTGTGAGCAACTACATCAGCGGCATTATTACCATTTACCAATACGACGAATTCATCGGCGAATTAGTGCCTTTCAGTTACTTTGGTGGTTTAGGCCACGCCGACTGGCAACTGTTTAAACCTCAGGGAATCGCGGTAGATCCGATCAGCCGAGATATATACGTCGCTGACTCCGGCAATAATCGCATCTGCCGCTGGCGATTAAACGCTCAGGGGATTGCTGGCCTAGTCAGTACCTTTGGTCAAAAGGGCCACGGTGACCAAGATTTCTTTACTCCAACCGACATCACTATCACGCCAGACGAGCAAAAATACATTACGGATCAGAACAACAACCGAGTGGTCATTTATGACCGCCATGACAAATACGTAGGCAGTTTTGGCCAACAAGGTTACGGCACAGATAACGACAACTTCTTGTTGCCGACCAGTATCGATTTTGATGAGGGCAAATTGTTTGTATCGGATTTGGTCAACCGCGCGATTAAAATCTTCGATCAACAAGGCCAGTTTATCGATAGTTTTAGTGGATTTGGCGCTGATCCAAGTAAAGGCGAACTATGGATGCCCTACCTTCTCCATGCGCACAATCAAACCCTTTACCTACCTGACTGCGCTTTGAATCGCGTCAACGTGTATAAAATCAGCTAAGGAGAACGCCATGACATCAGTATTCGACAAAGCGAAGACCAAACGTTTGAAGCAAGCGACAACCGACATTTCTGAACAATCGGTGGAGGCCAGTGACAAACTGATTCAGCAGTACCAGTGCGTCACTGAACACTGCCTCAATCAGCCATCGTCAAAAGAAACCCGTAAAAAGCTTGAGGAGTGGCACAGTGCTCATCAGGCTCATGCCATTAATCACACCTTGTCTCCACCACATGAAAATTAAGAAAAGCGAGCCGAATGGCTCGCTTTTTTATGCGACCTCTGAGACGGGAAGTCTGTCTGATATGACCTTGCCATCTTTAATCGTAATAATGCGTTTGGTACGTTCAGCCAGCGCATTGTCATGCGTAACGATAATCAAGGTTCGTCCTTGCGCATGTAACTGATTAAATAAAGCTTCGATTTCAGCACCGGACTTGGAATCCAGAGCACCGGTCGGCTCATCTGCCAGAATAATCTGCGGATCGTTAACCAGTGCTCGTGCAATCGCCACACGTTGTTTTTGACCACCGGATAGCTGATTCGGCTTATGATCGAGACGATCACCCAGCCCAACCTGCTCAAGCAATTTGGCCGCGCGCTGGCGACGCTCTTTAGCTTTGATACCTGAATACACTAAAGGCAGCGCGACATTATCAAGCGCCGTTGCGTATTCAAGCAGGTTGAAGCTCTGAAAAACAAACCCGATTTTCTGGTTTCGTATTCCCGCTAATTCATTAGCACTCAGGGCTGCCACGTTCTGCCCATCAAGCAAATAGTCACCATCGGTTGGTTTATCTAGGCAACCGAGCATATTCATCAGAGTGGATTTACCCGAGCCTGAAGGGCCGAGAATAGAGAGAAACTCGCCCTGCTCAATCGTCAGTTCTACGCCATCCAATGCACGAACTTCCACTTCACCGCTTGAGTAATACTTACAAAGATTCGTCAGTTGAACCAATGCATTATCTGACATAGTGACTCCTGATTTTTTGACCACATCATTCACTTTGTAACGCCTCCATAGGTGTCACCTTAGCGGCGCGATTCGCTGGCAACCACGCTGATGCCACGCCGATGACAACCAGAGTCGCAATCACAATTGCCACCACAACCCAAGAAAGCTCTGGGACAGGTTTGCCCAAGCGTTCATAAAAAACATTGCCTTCGAGACTGACAGAACCAATCGCCGATACCAATGCGTAAGTGACTGCAAGCCCGAGAGCTCCGCCCATCACCATCGTCATGAGTGACTGAACTAAATAGTGGAGCCGAATTGCCGTTGGCGTCGCGCCCACAGCCATTCGCACACCAATATCTCGGGTTGAACGTTTCACCGTCGCGTACATGACATTGGCGATGCCAACTCCCGCTACCGCGAGTGTTACAAAACCTATGATGCCAAGAAAGCTCTGCAAACCAACTAGAAACTGCTGCATGCTTTTCTGCTTTAAGAACATGTCTTCTACTTGAACAATCTGCTGATCCGTAACACTAGCGCCATGCTTACGAGCAATCACCTGACGAATCGTTTCCGCTACCTTAACTCTATCGACACCATTTTTCGGCTGAACATTGATACCACCAATGTCACCATTGGGATGAAAACGCTGCCACGTGGAAAGCGGAACAAAGCTGGAATAATTAATGGGATCTCCCTGCTCGATATCAGCACTGTTCTTTTTCAGTACACCCACTACCGTAAATTCTTCACTGCCAATTTTAACCTTTTCCCCAACCGGATTGACTTTCAGTGTCACGGTTGCAAACCAGTTAAAATCATCTTCGGGGTTAAACAAGTCAGCAGCCAATAGATAGCCGAGCACAACGACTTTACGTTGCTCTTTTTGATCAAGCGGATTAAACCAACGCCCACCTGAAAGCGGAGCGAGATTAGTCATGGTTTGAAAATCAGTGGTGACGGCCAAGGGCTGTCGCCAAGTACCGCGATCACCGACCGTGATGTCTTCATCCCATAGTGCCGTCGGCGCTACAGCTTTAACTTCCGGCAACGCGCTGACGACATCGGCATCATCGGCTTTGAGCGTCAGTGGCTTACCCTGATGGAACACACCATAATCTACGGTTGCCATCCCACCGGTCAGGTATATCAAATTGCCATTACCATTTTGCGCGGTTTTCAGCACCCCTTGGCGAATGCCTTCTCCCACCGCTAACATGGCAGCAATACACAAGGTCGCCCAAGCAACCGCCAATATTGTCAGCCCTAATCTGAGCTTCTCTGCTGCCATTTCCTGAAAAATCTGTCTCATTGGTAGCAACATTGTTTAAGCCCTCGCACTCAGTGCTAACACCGGCGTCAGTCGCGATGCTCGTCTTGCAGGGAAGTAAGACGCCATTAACGCTAATACCACAGTGACCAGTAATGACAACGCAATCGAATCGGGTGTAATCACCGGCGAACCAATCCACTCTGGTAACGCTACAGTGCCCAGTAGTGCCACCAGCGCAAACGAGATCATTAACCCTATGGCAGTGCCAACCGCAACCAGTATCAACCCTTCAACAATAAACTGGCCGAGTATTGATCCCTGAGTTGCCCCTATCGCCAATCGCACACCGATTTCTCGGGTTCGCTCGGTGACCGAAAGGAACATGATATTCGCCACGCCAAGTGCCCCCACCGCCATTGTCATCGCACCGCTGGCTCCAAGAAATATTTGGATCCCGCGAAGAATGCCGCTGATCACAGCCGCCCCCTCACTAAAGTCAGGCAAACGCACCGCATCCTTATCACTTGGGTCAAAGTGAAGCTGCTTAGCGTAAAAGCGAACAATACTCTCTCGGAACAAGGCAGAGTCCATACCATCTGTCGGTTTCATCAACAGCATCCACGGTTTATCGTTCCATAGATCGCGATAGGTGGTTTGCGGGATGAAAACTCTGCGACTGTCACCAAAAGAGATGCCGGCGTCTTCGTCGCTGAGTACACCAATAACCAAGAAAGGAATGCCATTAACTTTGACCTCCTCTCCAATTCCGATACCTCCCATTTTGGCAATCTGATCGCCCAGCACAGCCACACGAGTGTGGCTTGCAATATCACTCGGTGAAATATTGCGAGAGCCCGTCTGAAGCTTACGCTCCGAAAGAGTAAAGTAAGCTGGGTCAATCCCACTCACGGCGCGGGCTAAATTTTGCCCTTTGATATTCGTGACACTGGCATCCCATTTGGCATAGACAGAAGCGACTTCCTTCACAAAGCCTGATTGCTTAATCATCTCGACTTTATCTTGTGGAATACGGATTTCACGACGTGATGGTAGCCCTTGCCAAGGCTTACTGGTTTGAGCCGGGAAAACCACCTGCACGTTGTTCACCATAAATGAAAAAGACTGACTTTGATGACGGTAGAAACCTTCGCCGAGTGCAATCAGCACCACCACAGAGATGACGCCCCAAGCGATCGCAATGATCGCCAGAATGCTCTTCATCCGATGCGCAATCAGCGTTTGCCAGGTTTGCTGAAGCAGGCTGCTCATGAATGAAAGGCCTGAGAAATGAGAGCCATCGTATTGTCGTCGAGCTTACCAGCCGTTTGCAGCAAACCAACTCGTTGACGCCAGTAGTTGTAGAGGTTGTTTTGCAAACTGTTCTTCGCATCAAACAGATTGTTATGAGCATCAATGACTTCCGATGCTTCGAGAAGTCCAGCATCGTAGAGTTTCTCCTTACTGCTCAAAACCTTAGCACGGGATTCAACCACCTCATTGGCCATCAGAACCTGATTCCAATTGATGTCGACCTGAGTAAACTGCTGGACAATGCGTTTCTGAATATCAATTTCAACCCTGCGCAGGTCCTGCTTAGCACTCAATATATTCAGAGACGCTTCGTCCACCTTAGCGCGCGTCGCACCGTTGAGGTCAATCGGCACACTCAAGGTGAGCCCGGCATTAAACTCTCCGTTAGAATATTTGTCATCGTCGCTGTAGCCAAGATTACCCTTTACCGTTGGGTAGTAGCCGCCTTTGGCTGATTGGCGTGCGAACTCGCTGGCTTTGACCTTTTGCGCGGCGACTAACAGCTCTGGGCTACTGTCTTTCGCCAACTTAAGCCATTGTTCTTGGGACTCAACCAACATCGGAGGCTGAATCAGGTTGTCGGTTCGAATTTGGTCAACATGCTCAGGCATCTGGTTGATGAGCGCCCCCAGCTCGGCTCTTTTCTCTTCTAGCTTAGCCTGTGCGCTGAGGATCCCCGCTTTATCGGTCACCAGAGTGGCTCGAATTTCTTCAACGTCAATCGATTTGACCTTACCGGCCTGGTAACGTTTTTCGATAATCTTCAGCAGCTTATTACCTTCTTCCAGCTTATTTTTTGCCAGTAGAAGGTCACCTTGTGCACTAGCGACATCAAGATAGGTCGCCAATAGCTTCTGGGCTAATTCATTGTGAGCCTGAGATAGCTCCAGCTCCGTTCGCAGATAGTTTGCTTGTGCTTCATCTAAGTCTGACCAAAGACTACTGTCCCATATTGTTTGGGATAACGTTGCACCGTAGGTATTGGTGTTGTCACTGTCTTCATTCCAGTTTGCTGATGCAGTCGCACTTAAAGATGGCAACAACGAGCTGCGGCTGGAAGCAACACCTGTTTCACCGATCTGGACGCCAATCTTGGCTTTTTCGTAATCGGGATCACTCTGTTTCGCTTGCTTCCAAGCTTGTTCAATCGAAATGGCATAGCTGGGGAAACTCAAGGTTGCAGCTAGCAATGCACATCCAAAGTATGAGAGATGATGTTTAGCCATGGGCGGCTCCCATCATACTGTTATCGATAATGTCTTCACCGAGCTCAACGCCTTCTAATACTTCGACGTTGATTCCGTCTGATAGACCAAGCTTGACCTTCTGCTTATGGAAACCCTGCTCTGAACTATCTGGGATCAGCACATTTGGCGTATCCCCTTCAAACTGCAGTGCACGCTCAGGCAAAGTCAGTACATTTTCCGATTTCTTGAGCGTGATTTGTGCCGTGGAAGAGAACCCTGAACGCAATGTAACGTCTTGTGGGATTTTCAGTTCACCAACTTCCACTTCAAAGCCATTATCGAAGCTCTTTGCTGTCGATGTATCTTCAGGTGAATTGAGATTCTCCGATTGAATCGCCACCTTAGTTAAGACCCCTTCGATCTGTACATCAGGGTAAGGCGCTACCGTAAGCAGAACTGGCATTCCCGGTGTTAATTGCGCAGCGTCGTGCTCACTCACGCTACCTTTGAAAATCAGACTGTTCATGTCTGCAAGAGACATCATTTCTGTCGCAGCCTGACTCGACTCGGTCGAAATGATCGGTTCGCCCACTTCCACTTTTCGGTTCAACACCGTGCCATCAATCGGCGCATAAATGGTCGAAGTCAGACGAGCATCACCGATGGATGCCTCACCGCTTTGAATCAACTCAAGGTTTTGACGTTTTTGCAGCACTGCGGCTTGTGCTGATTTGACTTCCGATCGCGCGCTAACGTAATCATCGTAGTTGCTCGGAATAATGTCTTGCTTAACCAGGCTCTCTAAGTTCGCTAGCTTTTGCTTAGCCGATTCCAATGTGGCTTCACTGCTCATCAGTTCTGTTGAAGCATCGGTTAACGCTTGTGGTGTCGGGTTGGGACGAACTTTGATCAGCGGCTGACCCTGCTTTACGTTTTCTCCGACCTGTGCGTAAATCTCCCCGACAATACCGTCGATCTGAGATTTAATGGAGACTGAATGCGCCGGGACAATTTTGCCCACCGCTACCGCTTCCTTCTCAATGGTGCCTTTCTCCACTGCCAAAGTAGGAAACGCCTCTGGCTGAGCAGAGGATTGCAGATAAAAATATGCGCCACCACCGAGCAGCGCGATGCTCGCAGCAGACAAGAGCCAACGTTTAGCCATGCTTTACTTCCAATGATTCTTATATGTAGCCATCTGACTACCTTGATATTATTAAGTTCCGAAAATCATACCGTGTGCTGGTGTGTGAAATACAGTCACAGATTGTATGAGTTTGTAGGCCCGTTCTGACAATAAAAAACGGCCTAAGTAATACACTTAGGCCGGTCTACAGGACAGTAAATTAATCTAAATTTATTCTTACGATTTATGAACGCAGTTTTTCCGCGATTTTCCGGCCTTGCTCTTGGCCATGTTCTACCAGAGCGCCTTTGTAATCTGACTTAAAGAAGCTGCCATCGACACAGCCAGATTGTTCAATCATCGGCGCCTCAGAAAAGCTCACTCTCGTATCAACAATTTGCTCGCCATTAACGTTATACATCGCATAGTGCATGGCGGATTTGGTGTAACAGCCACCACCCATCAGAAGGCTTTTTGAGTCCGTCGCGTATCCGGTATCGCTCACTAAAATAACGGCATCAACATTCAAAGCACGAGAGACTTTACTCGCCCACAGCTTAAACTCTTCTCGATCTTGGTAACTCATCACTTCAGCGTGACCATGAGGTAGGCCAAGATTAACGTAACCCGCTGGCACTGCCGCATGTCGGCGAATTGAACGCTCCATTGTCATATGCTGAGAGCTAACTAACTTCAGGCTCAACTGCTGATATTCTGTGTTATCTGCCACTTGCTGTGGCGTAAGGTATTGCCAGCCCGTTTCATCACTTAACTCACTGAGCATTGCAACCAAAGAGATGTCCGCGGCTTCTTGCCCGTCGATCTGTTTTTGAACGTGAGAAGTTGAGTCCATCATATTCACGACTTTCTTTGCCGAGCCATCCAACAATTGGCTCGCCATGGACAACGCATCAAATGCCATGACTTGTTTGTCCTCGGAAATATCCTCTGGATCTCTGACATCACGTACAATGGTCTCCGGAACGGAATACATCACTACCGCGACTTTCTTCACCTGAGCAAGCTCGGTCTGGTTAATCACGTTACGTGTACACCCTTGTATCATTACCACTGCACTGACCAATGTCAGTAGAACACTCTTCTTCATCACACCCTCAATTCATTCTTAACCGTATAAAGTGAGGTTAGTGTCTAAGTAAGCTGCAACAACTACAAATAACGAATCAACACAAAACAAAATGGATGTTTAATTTACATTTAAGCCATTGAATTTAAGACATAAATTAATCTTTCATTTTTAACTTTTTGTCTTTTTTGACATTTAACACCTAGGACGGAAGCGACCAAAAAGCGCCAAACATAAAATAGGAATTCTCTTTTTTCGACTCAGCATCTCATTTGTTAGAGAAGCGCTTAAATGTTTTGCACCCAAGCATCATATAAAACTAATTGCACTTATGATTTCAGCAGCATATCACTACTCTACACACGCAATTTTTGCCCCAATCAATTGAAAAATAACTACAAAGGTGAAGTATGCGTAACGTTAATTTACTTATGCTGTTTCCAATGGCTTTCGCTTCTCAAGCTGCCAACGTTGTTGACTACTCTCAAGTTGACCTTTCCCAAGTACTTAATCCGCCGACAACACGGGCATTTTCAGCACCCAATCAGCCGCTGGCTTATCAGGATGCTAGCCGTGTAAAAGCTGGTCTGCAGACACTGCTTCGAAAGCAACAGTTACACTATGGTGTCCCGGTTTACGGCCAGTCTTTAGTCGCTCAAGTTTCCGCCCAAGGTACAGTGACACCTGTTGACGGAAAAGTCCTAACAGGCATTGATGCCGATATTGGCTCTACCTTACCTATGCTCAACGCAAAGCAAGCGATAGAGCTGGCAAAAGGCAATAGCCAAGGCTTCGCTTCTCAAGCGATTCGCGATCCAAATGCTGAACTAATGATCTGGCAAGATGAGCAACAGATCGCTCGTTTGGTCTACAAAGTCGACTTTATTCAGATGAATGGTATGGGGCTTTCAAGGCCGATTACTCTTGTCGATGCTAAGTCCGGTGACGTGCTTGACCGATGGGAAGGGATTGCTTTCATTGAAGCGGAAGGACCTGGTGGTAACCGCAAAAGTGGTCGCTACTACTTTGGACCTAAAACGCAATACGGCGGCTTTGAAGTTAACCAGTATTGCCAAATGGACAGCCCAAATGTCGTCACACTCAATATGAACAACCAGCAATACGGTGGGCAAGTTCATCAGTTTGACTGTAACGTCAATAACTACCGTAGTGTGAATGGGGCCTACGCTCCAATGAATGACGCACACTATTTTGGTCAACGCGTTTTCGATATGTACATGGATTGGTTAAACACCCGACCTATTCAGCAAAAACTGACCATGCGCGTTCACTATGGCTCGAACTATGGCAATGCATTCTGGGATGGTCGCCAGATGACCTTTGGTGATGGTAACCAGTCAATGTATCCACTGGCAACGTGGGATGTGATTGCGCATGAAGTCAGCCACGGCTTTACAGAGCAGAACTCTGGTCTGGAATACCGTGGTATGTCAGGTGGGATGAATGAGTCCTTCTCTGATGTAGCTGCGGCGGCACTCAGCCAGTACGTTCACGGCAGCTTCAACTGGAAAATGGGCGAACATGTCATGAAGTACTCTGATGCCATGCGTTACTTCATTCAGCCAAGTAAAGACGGCGTTTCCATTGACCATATCAACCAGTATTACAATGGTATCGACGTCCACCACAGCTCCGGTGTGTTCAACAAGGCGTTTTACCATCTCGCGACCAGCTCAAACTGGGACATCAAAAAAGCGTTCATCGCCTATGCTACCGCTAACCAACTTTACTGGCGACCAAACTCAGATTTTCAACAGGGCGCTGAAGGTGTTTGTAAAGCGGCTCACGAACTGGGATACGACACTTCCGCGGTGAACAACGCATTCGCTCAGGTGGGTATTCAGGTGACACAGTGCGATTCTGGACAACCAGATCCCGAGCCGACACCTAACCCCGATATCGTAAGCTTACAAATCAATACACCAAGTGCGATTGAATCAGCGGGTAATGACGAACAACACTTTGTGTTGAAGAATGCACCAGCTGAGGATATCTGGGTACAAACCTATAACGGTTATGGCAATGTTGATATGTATGTCGCGATCAATCGTCCTGCTTCACTGTCGGATCATGATTGTACTTCCACCAACCGCGATAACAACGAATACTGTGGTTTCAGCGGTGTAGGTGATGCCGATGTTTATGTGATGGTCACAGGTGCGCGTAGCTCCTCAGATGCTTATGTTGGCGTTAGTGCCTATCTCGAAGAACCGACACCAGAACCACAGGACTTGTGCGCCAACTTAGAAGAATGGTCACCTTATTACTATTACCCACAAGGCACCGAGGTGCAGTCCTACGGGAACCGCTTTATCGCCACCCAAACTAACTGGGGAGCCGATCCTTACAGTTACTACTGGTACTGGTCATTTGAAGGCAGCTGCCTGCAATAATCGGTTCAAAAAAGAGCCCGCACGCGGGCTCTTTAGTAAGGAGAGCATTGTTATTATTGTAGTGATTTATTTCCAAGACCACTGACTGCCATTGACGTCAGCTTGGACCAACCAACTGTTGGAGTTCCATTTCAACGCGTTATCTAGGCTATTTTTAAGCTGGCCGTTTTCCATTCGCCATGTCTGATTCGGACGCTGGCTACAAGTTTCCATAGTGATGCTTGACCCTTGCTGATCCAGACACAGACCTGGTGCGACCTTGCTGATCATCTTACCTTCAGTCGTTAGTTGCCAAAGTTGGTTGTCACCGCTGTGACAACTCCAGCCGTATACTCGAGCTCCCGGAGTGGCAGAACTTCCTTCAACGTCCAGACACTGGCTACCTTGAGTAGCAATTTGCTTCCATTGCTCTGCTGGTTTTTCATCGCCTGACGCCGCACTAAACAAAGCTGAAACAACAGAAGTCATAGGTTGAGTATAACGAGACGCTTTAGGCGCTCTATCTTGCCAGCTCTGTGGAACAGACTGAGTCACATCCCATTCGCCACTGCCATCGTAGTAGGACTTCGCTACCGCTTCAGGGGTTGGTGTCCAAAGGAAATCAGGGTGACGATTCTGATACCACTCGCCTCCGATAACATTGCCCTGAGCATCCAATTCCAAATCGTAGTAATACGTCACTCGCGATACGCCATCAAGCTTTGGCTTGTCGTAATTTCGATGAGTTGGATTCGTCTCTACCATGTAATCTACAACCATCTGTACACCAACGACTGAGACAGCACGTGACGCGCGATACTGGGTGAACTTGTCTTTTTTGTAGTCCGCCATCGCGATAGTCACATCGGCTGGATTGCCTGATGAACGATTAGTCTCTGGGTTAAAGTACTTAACCTGATAGCCAAGGATCGGCTGGTTCCAGACTTGGTAATCGTATGTCGCATCCATAATCATGCTACGACCCGTAATACCGATCTGGTTGAGTACAGATAAATGCCAACTTGCTGGGTTGTTGTCCACACAGTCAGGTTCGATAACACGACCATTTTCGTCTTTTTCAGGGTTCTGAATATTGCAGCGACCACCAATAAAACGTGTATTAAACGGCGCTTCTGCCCAAAGCAGTGTGCCTAGAGCTTTGACGTCTGACGGATAGAACTTAAGCATTTCTCCGTTTGCATCAGGCACTGTAATCGACTTTTCAGGACGAGGAAGCATGTAAGCCGCAGCAGCCCAGCCATGGCATAGTCCCATCCAACGCTCTACTTTGCCCTGCGACTCATAGTAACCTTTACCTGAGTCCCACGAACGCTTGGTCAGCGTGAAGTTTTTATCCCCGACCAATAAGTCATACTTCTCTGCCGGAGAAAGTAAGTGGCGCTGCTCGCTTGAGTAGTTATCCAACGGTTTGATGGTATGCGAAAAATCGTAGTATTCCTGCCAGTCTGACGCGTAAAGTTCACGGTCAGAGTAACGCCACGCGGCTGCGCCGGAGTACAAGGGCCAGTAAGTATCAGACCAAGGCTGAACATCCAGATATTTTGAATCTGGCGCCGCACTATCCAGTTCAACCAAATTACGAATCAGTGCGTTACCCATATCAACCAGACGCGCTGGGTTATCGTTGTTCAGGTTTGCTGAGAATCGAGGAGCAATGACTGGCTCTGCTCTTTCCATAACCGTTTCACGCATTTGATCTCTGAAGCGATCAAGCTCTTCAGCACTCATGGTTTGATATTCGTCTCCTTCTTTCTCTGGTAACGCATCCATGACTTTTTGCGGATTGGCGTGAAACGCCGTCATAAATGCATCTATGCGTGCATTGTCCGCAACAGCGGTCAAAGGCACCGAGATAGACAACAAGGTGATGATTTTTTTCATTATAAAGCTCTACGTTGTTAGTTTTTATGTTCTATAAGCCAGAGTGATACCTCGACTCTGGGCGGCACGTAGAGTGGTGATCTTTGTTCCGCAAATCAATCGGGAAAATCAACCAAACATCAGAACCGTGAATGGTTCCAACAAAAAGCAGTCTAGGTACTTCAGTGTTTATCTAGAGCGATTTTTATTTATATATGAGAAGGTTATTTGCAATACCCTATTTCTGTTAACTTTGTTGCGCCGATAAAAATGCCCGCATAAGGCGGGCATATCGACGATTTGGTTAAATTTTACTCTTCGTTGAGCAAATCTAAGAAAAAGGCGTATTCAAGTGCGTCTTCTCGTAAACGCTTAAAGCGACCAGATGCGCCACCATGCCCCGCCTCCATGTCTGTTTTAAACAGCAGCACATGATCGTCCGTTTTCAGTTCTCGCAATTTCGCCACCCATTTCATTGGCTCAAAATACTGAACTTGAGAATCATGCAGGCCTGTTGTCACTAACATGTTCGGGTAGCTCTGCGCTTTGACGTTGTCGTACGGCGAGTAGCTCAGCATGTAATCGTAGTATGGCTTGTCATTCGGATTACCCCATTCGTCGTATTCATTGGTTGTCAGGGGAATAGATTCATCCAACATGGTTGTAACTACGTCCACAAACGGGACATGAGCACCAATGCCTCGATACAGCTCAGGCGCTTGATTTATAACTGCTCCCATTAACAAACCACCCGCCGATCCACCGACCGCAAACACTTTGTCTTTTGCACCATAACCAGCTTCCGTTAAGCCTTTAGTCACATCGATAAAGTCATTGAATGTATTTTGTTTGGTCAGTTTTTTACCGTCTTCATACCAAGGTCTTCCCAACATTTCAGAGCCACGGATATGCGCTATCGCATAGACGAATCCGCGATCCAGCAAGCTCAAACGCGCTGAACCAAAAGTAGGATCGATCGTATGACCATATGAACCATAACCGTATTGGTAGATAGGATTCGTGCCGTCTTTTTTGAACTTATCCTTACGATAAACCAACGAAACCGGCACTTTTTGCCCATCTCGAGCGGTGATCATAATACGTTCAGATTGGTAGTTGTCGGCATCAAAATCACCAAGCACTGGCGTTTGCTTCATGATTTCCGATTCACCTGACTCGAGGTCGAAATCGTAATACGTCCCCGGCGTCGTCAGGCTACTGTAGTAAATACGAACCTTTGAGTTATCGAGCTCTCGGTTGCCAGTCATGTAAGCCGCAAACGCGGTGTCGTTAAAGGCTAATGGAAACTCATTGCCCGTTGAAAGCTGACGCACCTTAACTGTGGTTAAGCCGTCTTTACGCTGCTCATAAACTAAATGGTCTTCAAACAGCGTAAAATCGACCAGTTGAGTTTTATCATCCGCGGCAATCACGTCCTGCCATTTCGAACGGTCATGCATCTGATCCTTATGCACTTTCATTAAACGAAAGTTCACAGCCTGATAGTTGGTGTAGATATAATACCAGTCGTTAAGCTTAGCGATGCTGTACTCAATGCCTTCCTCTCTCGGGTAGAAAGGTTCAGCCTTGGCTTTAGGATCATTGGCATCAATGACAGACACCCCACTTGTCTCAGTACTTGAGTGGAAGATGTAAACTTGTTCGCCGTCTTTACTCTTGCCTAATGACATGTAATACGCGCTGTCATCTTCTTGGTAAATCAGCTCATCACTGCTTTGTGGCGTGCCAAGCACATGACGATAGACCTGATAGCCCAGCAAGGTTTGAGGATCTTTCTTGATGTAGTAGAAAGCTTGATTGTCATTTTGCCAAGCCACACCGCTCGATGCCCCTTCGACTTCATCTTTAAGGTATTCGCCTGTGGCAAGGTCTTTGACTCTAATCGTGTAAATTCGGCGGCTTAGGGTATCTTCACCGTACGCCAGTAAATTCTCATTTGGGCTAACGTACAAGCCACCCGTACTGAAAAATTCGTGTTCTTTCGCCAGCTCATTGACGTCTAAGATAACGGTCTTATCTGTCCCTGAGAAATCTTTGGCGCGCTGATAGATAGGATACTCATTGTCGCCAGAGACTTCGTTCGAATAGAAATAGCTCCCTTCTCTTACAGGAACTGAACTGTCATCTTTTGCAATACGCCCTTTGATCTCTTGGAATAGTTTTTCCTGTAGCTGTTCAGTGTGCTTTAACACCGAATCCGTGTATTGATTTTCTTTTTCGAGATGCGCCAAGATCTCAGGATCTTTTCGCTTATCGTCACGCATCCAGTAGTAGTTATCTATACGGCGCTCACCGTGATTATTAAGCGCATAGGGTTCTTTCTTGGCCACAGGAGCCGGAACTTGCTGAACCGCGAGTTCTAATTGAGAAGGTTGAGCCACAGTCTGAACTCCTTGAGAACTGCACCCGGCGATAAGCGCCACAGATACAGCTAATGTAGTTAAGGGAAAACGCATCTATCGATCCATAAAAGCGTCCATCAAGCTGAAGTAGCCCACTCAGTGAACGCATCTGTAAAACAGCCTAGATAGTGAAACACTACTGTTATAAAACTCAGCAACGAGTCACAATATCTTATATTTAACAAACAGTTACGCTATCAAACATACATTCAAGGTTCAAATAGTACGAAGAGTCATTATGTCGAAAGTGAGCAATCACTGACAAGATAAAATTGGGCATGCGTAGGGCTTAATTCCGCAAATACACATCATTTTGGACGCCTATCGGCTAGGTTACTGTGCCATTTCCTAGCAGAAACCATAAGTTGGTCGGTAAAAAAATATCTCATAGACGAAAGTCATCCACCTCAAAGCGAGCTTATTACTTGCTGACTAACTCTACAGTCGCTGCAAGATTTAAGCTTTTATAAAGATATTTTATCTATTCACATCAAAAAGTTAGTGTATTAACTCTACATTTTATATGAACATTAATGATCATTACCAAGAATGAATAAATGAAAATTAATAACTATTAATGATCATTGGCAAGCATTCATTTTCTTCTCGCCATAGAGTTCGAAAAGCAACCAAGTGCATATGGATGATTTTATCTATAGCACAAGACCTGCTGACAAGAAGAATTCACAACAACGAGGCGAGAAGAAAAACTATGAAATTAAACAAGTTTGTATTGGGCATGACATTTTTGACAGGCAGTGCATGGGGTGCCGTGGATATCAATCACTGTAATCCATTAGCGAGCGATTCATGCGGTTTACCATGGCCAAGCAATCAGGCGTTTACAAAAGAGGATAGCCAGTCAGAAACTGGGCTTCGTATTAACATCAAGAATGCGGTGTTTTCCGACAGCTTTGTCCAAGAACTCCCTAAGAGCTTTACCCCTGAAGATATTGTCAATGGTAAAACCGGTTTCTCAGTAGCGGCTCCCGTACTTTTTGAATTTCACCAACCATTTGATGCATCAAGCCTGCCTGAAGATGGTGGTAACACCGTTCAGGTTTTCGATTACAGCACCGACCAAAAAGTGCCTGTTGCTCCTCTATCCAGCAAGCCAGCGGATGTCAAAGACGACGATAGCCACGTACTTTCAGTCTACCCAAGAGCAAGGTTTAACTATGGCAATACACACATTGCGGTGGTCACTAACAAGCTGAAAAGTGAAAGCGGTGAGCACTTCCATCCTTCCAAAGGGGTGAAACAAGCACTGAGCCAAGATGGATCAGAGCTATCCAATTTCTACGAACCTTACATTGAGTATCTCGAAGCGAAAGGCATCGAAAGAGAAGAGATCCTTTCTCTGACCGTTTTCACGACTGTCACCAAGGATGACGCAACCAAGCAGTTCGCACCATTAAAGGAGCAAGTGCTTCAGACAGCACCAAAGGTTGAATTTGACTGGGATAACTCAGGCTATGTGCATGACAGCAATGAAGTGGTTTATTCGCTCAAGGGACGTTTGCAGTCTCAAGACTTCAGAGACAAACAGACCGGCAGAATCACCGATAAAGCACGTGATGTGTGGTTAGACTTTACTATCTTATTTCCTAAAGACGCACTATCGCACTCAACCCCTGTTGTTATTTACGCTCATGGGCTTAATGGCGACCAGTCAGATGCCAGTTCCGTTGCCGCGCCAGCGCTTGAAGATGGTCACGCTGTGATCGCCATTGACTGGGTGTGGCATGGCTCCAGAGCGGAGGATGATTCTGGACACGTTGGCTCAATCATGACCCCAGAAAATGCGGCCAGCCTGCCGGGTGGTGCTGTGCAAAGTAACCTTGATATGCACACTCTCCTCAATGCAATCAACACATCTTTACAAGAGCTAGACTTCTTACCTTCGCCTGATGGTGTGCCTGACTTAGACAAGACCAAGATAACTTTCCTTGGAACGTCTCTGGGCACGATTCTAGGGCATGGATTCTTATCGACTACCTCCGGTCAAGGCTTGAATGGTGGCTTCCTGCAAGTACCCGGTACAAACTTTAGCCGTATCCTCACCAATTCAGTCACTTACACCTCTAACTCAGTATCTTGGCAGGGAGTCGTACCTGAATCCGCCACGGGATCAGAAGCCTCACTTTTCTGGTCTATGATGCAGACGGAATTTGAAATCGGCGAAGGCGTTAGTTACTTGGAGGATAAGGTCACTCCAATTGGCATGGTATATGGCCTAAAAGACAGCTTTGTACCACCATACACAGGTGAAGCGCTGGTGGAGTTGGGCGATCTTCCGTTAATTGAACCTGTCCTTGAAACACGCGAGCATCTTGAGACCGCGCCTGACTATCGTGCCGGTGAAGGGGCATTACAAATCAATGGGGATCACTTGGTGTTTGTGAAAGATGAAGCCATTGAAAGCTATAAACATTGGTTACTGTCGGTAACTAATGCCAACCCTTTACCTAGATACGATTACGTCTTCCCTGAAAGCTTAGAAAGCTATCAGGCTGGCACTCAGGTGCTTCAGGAGAAAGATGGCAATATTTACCAATGTCTGGATGGTCAAGCCAGCGGCTATTGTCAGCAGTGGTCAGAATCGGCCAATCAATATGAACCGGGCGTCGGTTTGTATTGGGAAATGGCGTGGAAACTGGTTCCTTAAGTCAAATGGCCTAATCATAGTAACAAAAGGCTGGAGGGGTAACACTCCAGCCTTTGCTTAAGTTGTCTAGTGAATAGACTTTAATCTGCCAGCTTCAAAGGATTAGATTCAAATGGAAGGTAGCGCAGAGAGAACAGTACAGATGCGCGACAAGGTGTCTGCTTCATTACTGCTTGAAACTGGTCGAGATTGAGTTTCCGTGCAGAAAACCCATTTCCTTCTTGCTGAACAAAAATTTCATTGATGATTCCGATGTCGCAGCCTAGCTGCTGAGCATATTCATCCCAAGTTTCATCATCTAACAGTTGGGTTCCCCGACCGTCCTGAAGCAACACTTTAAGACCTAGCCCAGTTAAATCTTGCAACCAATATTGGGTTTCCTTTGGTGACGTGGCACCAGACAAGTACACACTGATCATTAAAGGAATGTCATATTGTTTTACATGCTGCTGCAACAAGTACTCAAGCTGTTTTCGTTTTTCTTTGGTATCAAAGTCGTAATCACTCAGCTCCATCGGGATGTACAGCCCCTCGACACCATGTCGATGACGCTCAACCCACGAGTACCATCGTTGATAATTAGCGCCTAGTTCCTCAAAGTAGCTTTGAAGGTAACGATTTTGCTGCTGCGCAGTGCCGTGAATACTCTGAAAATAGTCAGGGTCAGCATACAACCCTAACCAGATCTTGGAACCTTGCTCTATCGTCGATTCAAGACGCGCCGCCAGCCAACCTTGCTGACCACCAAAGGCTTCCTCACCGTATTGATTCCACTGCACCACCAGCGAACGGATGCCAACACGCTCCACTTCAGAGAGCAGTGTGCCCCACTGCTCAGGGGAGACAGGTTTATCCCGACTCAGCGGCTGATAAAAAATCCCTTTCTCTTCTGGCGCATTATGTTGACAGGCACTTAAGCTGAATAACGTCAGAAGTACGAAGAGAAACGCAAGATAAGCGTATCTCCGCTGTCCTGATAGCCAGTGTTGTCGATAATGTGTTGCCACTCTAACCCTACCTCTGAATAGACGGCATAGCCGTCATAATTGCTCTCTTTCCATTCCCACGCGAAACTGACACCAGCGCCTGCGCGGGTGTCTTCAAATTTGCTGTGATTCGTTTCGCTTTGTCCCCATTGAGTAAACACATAAGGCGTCACGCGTTGGCGATTTTCTGCAGCCACTTTAAAAGTTCTACCCACATCGTAGCGGGAATATAACGAGTATTCGTCACTGCCATCCAAGTAGTACAACGCGTCGACGTAGAGTTGCTGAGTCAGCCAGTTGTCTTTATCCGCTTTCCACGCTTTAGACCAATCATCATTAGAAAATACATCGGCGCTTAATCTCAAGTAAGGCTTAGTGTCATCGTTGTCTGAATTTAGTCCCTGCTTTACCCCGAGCTTTAGAAAATAACTCCACTCTTGCAGCGGTTTTATCTGAACCCCGATATCAAGCTCGCTTGATGTCCAATTGTCGTTGTCAGAGTCATATTGACCACTATGTAAACCAGAAATACTCAAGGCAGTTTCGATAGCGTTTTCTGTATCGAAGTAGTACTTTGCGTCTTCATAAAGGAAGAAATCTCCTGTCTGATCGGAGTATCCCGGAACAGCGGAACCTCGGCTTTCACCAATCCAGCCTGCGACCGCAAACTTCCATCCTAAATTCAGATCACGATGAGCTGTCTGGAAATACTCCCTCTGCTCATCGCTAATTTCTGGCTCTTGTATCGCTTGCTGGTAGATGTCTTTACCCTGCGATTTATCGCCATTTCGTATTGAGGCGGAGGCGTATTCAGCCAAAACAGACGTATCATGACTGTACGGCTCGAACTTCACCGCATTGGCAAATAGTGGCTCTGAAATCTCAGGATAGGATTTAGCCAAAGCGTAACCCACCGCCGCGCTCATCCCACCTTGCTGGTCGTGGTCAATCACGGTTTGCGTTAATGTCTTTAAACCACGCACATCGTCAGACTCACTGTAAGTAAGCGCTAAATTGCGTGCTAACTCCGCTGAACCAACCTGTTTAATCGCCTGCTCCGTTCGCGCTTTGGCTACTGCGCCATCATCCATCTTGTTGGCAATGGCGACACCTAGCTCCCACCATGCCAGAGATTCAGAATCAGCCAACGTTGACCACTCTGCATTGGCTTGGCTTACATCCCCCACTTTCAATAATGTTTCGACATAATCGAGCTGGTCAAAAGGCGTCATGACGGATTTTCCGGCGATCAACCAATAGGTTTTGGCGCCTTGAAAATCCTGACCTTGGTGGAGCCATCGGGCAACCACTAGTGCATCTTGTGCTGAGACCTGATCTGAGAGTGTGCCAAGATAAGTATGAGCCGCTTTGATCGGTTGCTTGGCACTTTGGCAATAAGCAAGCGCCTGCGCAGCAAAGTCAGATCGAACGTGTGTATCCAGTTTCGAACACTGTTGCTGTTCAAACCAAATCGAAGGTGCGATTGGAGACTCACTTTGCTTGGAACCAACATCGGCTAAATACTCAATATCTGAGACGTGCAATGCGGAGACATTACGATAGGCCAACGTTTGTGCACGTTGAACCAAAGGCAGATTCTGAGCAAATTCTTCAGGGTGATTCTCTATCGCATCGTGATAAAGCTTACCTTCCAGCGTCTCATCTTTCGCTAGTGCCGCGTTGTATGTGGCTAAATCAAGGTGCTTGAGACGCTCAGATTGTTGATACAAGTGTTGCCACTGCTCAGCCGCCAGCAAGTACTCGCTTTGATGACCATAAGCGGTGGCAAGTGCCGCCATTTCGCTCGTATTCTGTGTTTCTTTCAACAGCGCAACCACAGCCTGCCAATCACTCTTCGCAATGTAATGATCCACCAGCAGTTTACCCCTTGTCGCTTCATACTCACGGCGCTCAAAATGCGTACCTTCAAGCAAAGAATAAGCACTGACTTGCTGCGCGACATTCAACCAGGCTTCTGGGCTATCCATCGGGTCACAGTGGCTCATTTGTTGAAGCGCAGCTTGGTGGTCGCCCGATTTGTCCAGAGCGAGTACTTGCTGCAAGCAGGCTGGAAACAACACCCCTTTGCGACGAATCAGATCCATTTGTTCAGAGCTAAGCGAACGAATGTATTCCAATTGCTTTTCCTCATCACCGGTCAGCTGAGAAGTTTTCTCTAAGGCTTCAAGAGACACTTTAGCCTGTGCCATGCGACGAGTATTGATCTGAGATTCAGCCTGATTTTTCAGTAACAAGGCCGTCAATTGGTCATTATCTTTCTGCTTAACAAACGCTTGCGCATCCTTTTCGCGGCCTAGGTATAAAAGCGAGAGAAGATAGGTTTTGTCGTCCTCAAGCATACTCTCTTTATTAGACTGAATTCGCTCTAGTAAAGGCAGCGATTTTTGATATTGCTTGTGCTTAAACCACTGATACGCCTCATAGCGATAAACCTCCGTCGACTTATAACGACGCGGTTGAGAATCACTCCAGTGAAGCGCTGCTTTCTTGCCACGCTTGCTTTCTATCGCGTAAAGGTGAATCAGGTACCATCGCTTTACCTGAGGCTCAGTAAGCCCTTGGCTTAATGTGTAAAACTGATACGGTGTAAACAGCTCCGCATTAAGGGAGCGTCTGGCTCTCAGCTCGAGTAGTAGTTCGCCGCGCTCACTCTCTGGTAGCTGATCAATGTAGGCCTCCAAATCACTGTCATGGATACCCGCTTTTACCGCCAACTGATAAGCGAACTTCATAAATGGCACATGGTCAGGGGCCAGCACCATCGCATGACGCAACTCGCTCAGGGCATCAGAAAACTGTCCTGCCGCTTCTAAGCGATAAGCTTTATCCACATAGGGGTAGACGCGAAAATGCAACGACTCGGAAAGCCCGGAATAGATTTGATCGTCGAGATGACTGTCGGCCTCAACCACTGAGCTGAACAGCAGCAATACCGCGACCAAGGCGCCGAAAACGTTAGACTTCATACAGCGGCTCCTTCTCGACACGCTGACGTATTATCAGGTCGGGAATACTGCGCTTATGACCATTCTGTAGCTCAAGCGCACGTGTGATATCCGACTCTCGCAGATACCCTTTTTCAACCAGAAACTCACCAAGGCTCATGTCGCTCACATTTTCAAACGCAAGTATCGCCTGATGCAAAACCGCAGGTTCTATCAGATGTGCAGACAGCAAACAGCTGCCTAACTGGCTTTGCGTCGCGAAGTAGATGCCTTTGATTTGCTCGACAGATGCAGTGCTCAACTTACCGTCATTTATCGCGCGTTGAATCTCTGGGTTTGGGTTCACACTGCGATCATCGAGATACCAATACCGTAAGCCAAGGGTTACCGCACCATTGGTGGTGATCACCCAACGAACAGGAACGCCAAGTTTACGTTTGATGGCCGATAGCCCCACTGGGCTAAGCGCAGATTCTTTACCTAAAATCAGAACACCGTCTTCCCAACCTATTGGTAATACGGAATATTTCAATGCCATCTTTTTCGGCAGTGACTCCACTAAATAATGATCCAGATCGAATGGCTCGACTTTGACGTATGGCATCTGGCATTGTTCAGCAATCGCCTCACTCAGTTGCTCATTGCTGACTAAAGCGCTTTCCACCAAATACATACCCAAGAGTTTGTTCTTCGGCTTTTCCAGAATGACGGTTTCCAATTGTTCGCTAGACAAGTGCCCGTTCTCGACCAATATTTGCCCGAGAGGCTTCTTGCGGTTTGCTACTGTTACCGAAGGAAAATCGTGAGTGGTTTTGTCCCATGCGACACGACGCGGATCCCCTTGCTCAATCACCTGACGAATCGCGCGTAGATTGGCCGCAAAGTTGATGACGTTGCCCCAAGCGAGCCGGACAATCGACAGCACTCCTTCGGCATAACCGTAGTATCGGCTGACAAAATAAAAACGCTGGAACAGACGATTGGCTAGCAGCAAAGCATTAAAGGTTAAGATTGCGTATGTGAACGGGTCATTACCAATCAACGACATAAACCGATATGCGCCTTCCACAAAGTGGCTGTAGAGACTCAAACTCACCAGTTGGATCAGCAAAAACATAGCTAAAAAGCCCGCCACGTTGCTGATCACACCGCGACGATCTCGCCATAGAAAATAATTAACGCGCCAATCGTTGGTCCATTTGTGATTCTTAAAACCCTGAAAGACAATGCCGATGATCCAGCGACTCTTCTGTCGTACCGCGGTGGAAAAAGTGGTTGGGAAATATTCCCTGACGCACACTACGCTTCCTTCACGTAAGGAAACACCAAAAGCGTCTTCTTTCAACGTCTGCAAATCTTTGTCGATCACTGGGAAGCGAACAAAAATCTCATTCATCCCCCACTGCTTGAGGCGAAAACCGATGTCGTAATCTTCCGTCAGTGACTGAACATCAAACGGCAATCCATCCCCTTCCACCAAAAGTCTTAACACGGCTTTGCGACTGAAACAGGTTCCGACACCAGCACTCGGCACCTGACCTGCGATGGCTTCTCTGACCACAACGTCTTTGCCATGCAGCTCCGCAAACTCGTCCGCATAATGGCCTGGTGTCATCTGGTACCATTTGCGTGTATAGGGATAAACGGGAAGCTGAATCAGATCTTTGTCCGGCAACAGATAGTTAAACAGTCTTAATTCCATGGAAGAGAGAACGTCTTCAGAGTCATGGAGGATGAAGCCGGCAAACTCCAGCTTTGCCTTCTTTTCGAACTCAATGATGGATGCAATGACGTTGTTAAGGCAGTCTGCTTTGCTTGTCGGCCCCGGTCTGGCGCACACCACTTTATGCACATTGGGGTATTGCGCGCAGACTTTGTCTACGTCACTCTGCGTTTCAGGATCATTCGGGTAAGTCCCAACGAAAATCTGATAGTTTTCATAATCAAGCTGAGATGCAGCTAACTCCGCCATTTTGCCGATCACACCGTGCTCCTGCCAAGCGGGCACCATGATCGCCAAAGGTTGTTCAGGCTTCTTGTAGAGCTCTTTTGCTTCTTTACGCGAGTATTTTTTATATGTTGTTGTCTCGCGCCAGAATCGGCGCACCCAGTAATAGACATCGATAAACAGATCATCAATGCCACATACCGCCATCACTATCATAAGTACTGCCAGCAGAGCCTTTAGGCCCAGCAGGTAGAACATGAAAAAATCAAGAAAGTTCACAGCATGCCTCACTGATCACGCGAGCAATCTGCTCCGATGCCTTGCCTTCACCAAACGGGTTGTCCTGCTGACTGAATGAACCAAGCGAAAGCATCTCTAGTGCGCTGGCCACGATTCTGTCTGCCTGATCGGCGCCACTCAATACTGAATAGCCTTTTGCAACGGCTTCAGGACGCTCTGTCGTTTCGCGCAGTACCACCACTCTAGTGCCAAAGGTTGGGGCTTCTTCCTGAATACCACCGGAATCGGTTAACACTAAACAGGCTTCTGCCAAGCATTGTTGCAACTCAAGGTAGTCCAACGGTTCGCTAACAGTGACTCGTTCTACGCCCTCCAAGGCCTGCAACACCTGCTGTTTAACTTGCGGATTGGGATGAACCGCAAACACAAACTCCAAGTCTGTTCGGAGTGCGGACAACTGCTTTACAGCCTGACAAATCGTGGCGATATTTGCCCAGTTTTCACGGCGATGGGCGGTCACTAACACCTTATTAGAGCACTTTGTCTCTACTTTACCTTGCGTTAGTAGGTGCACCTGAGCATCAATCGCAGTATTCCCCGTGAGGTGGATATGTTGAGAAGAAATGCCTTCTTGCACCAAAGCCTGATGAGCACCCGCGGTTGGCGCAAAGTGTAGATTTGCAATGCGAGCCACCATCTGACGATTCGATTCTTCGGGGAAAGGGTGTTGCATGTTTCCACTACGTAGTCCTGCCTCTACATGGGCAATGATGGGCACACGTTGATAAAACGCCGCCAATGCGCCAGTGAAGGTCGTGGCAGTATCACCATGAACTAACACGGCTTTAAAAGGGTGTTGGAGTAGCAGCTCGCTGATCGAATCGATTAACCCAGAAACCAAATCACTGACACCATCGCCTTGAGGGCGCTGTAAGATAAAATCTGGACGGATGGAGAACACATCAAAGGTTTGCTCAGCCAAGGAGTCATGTTGGCCGGTATGGCACCAAACTACCGAAGAACCTTGCGCTTTAAGAGAAAAATACACCGGAGCCATTTTGATAATTTCAGGTCGAGTACCTGTCACTATCAATACGTCAGAACATACTACGTCAGTCATTTTAGCGATAACCACATGTCAAATATGCTTTATTTAGACTCTGGGCTTCCTGACCAAACTAACGTCGAGCATCCGCATTTTGCTCTCTCACGAATAAAGCATTTGATGAAATACTATAAGGGGCGCGAAGCGTAGCATGGTGATTTTCATGAAAGATAAATCATTAAAATGAACCCTTAAAAAACCTAAAAATAAGGGGATAAGAAGAATTCATACAAAACAACATACCGCATAAGTGGTCATGAAATAACGCCAATATCGCAACAATAGTCGCTATAAACTGCATTAATAGATTATTTACAATCTAAATGTCTCATATATGAGAAAGGCATTCATAATTAGTGTTCCGCTCAAAGCAATGGGAACGTTGGTAGTATTGATTGAAATTGGCGAGCAGCAATCGCTCGCCGAATCTTGTTATGATTTTGGCGCTTAATGGCTTTAATCAGGGTATAAACGATAAGTTTCACGCAATGTGCTGAATGCATCTAGTTCAGGCTGCCAACTGGCTTCAATTTCCTGATACGGTTTTCCTTGGCGAATTTGATTGAGTACTTCCGTTGTCCCAATCAGCTGAGCAAGCCATTCCGGTCGATCAACAATTGCACTATCTTGATAACCTAGATCGCGCATCGCCCAGTACCAACGAGAAAATGCCTCAATACTGAATTTGGTGTTTGCAGGTGGAGCAATTCGATAGCTTTCACCATACACATATTGACCTTGCTGCGGCCAAGCAGAGCTGTCATCTGCAATTTGGAATTCGTGGTTAATTTTTAAGTTTTCATCGGGGTAACCAATCACCTCAAAGGGAGTATTCGTTCCTCGGCCTACACTGATGGTGGTCGATTCAAACAATCCTAAGCTTGGGTAATAAATAACAGACTCATCCGTTTGCAGATTTGGTGATGGCGCGACAGGTAAAGAATAGCTGTCGCTGTGACTGTATTCCGGTACCTTAACAACTTTGAGGTCACCTTCATCAAGGAACACACCATTACTCAGCCATAATTCACCGTTAATCATCAGTGCTAACTCAGCAATCGTCAGGCCATGGACGACAGGAATAGGTGCCATCCCCACAAAAGAGACATGTTCTGGCTCCATGATTGGGCCAGCGATATAGCTCCCATTTGGGTTCGGGCGATCGAGAATCACCACCTGACGACCGTATTCTGCCGCCGCTTCCATAACCAATTGCATAGTACTGATGTACGTGTAAAAGCGGACGCCGACATCCTGCATATCAAAGACCAGTACATCAACATTCTGCAGATCTTCCTCGGTAGGCTTTTTATGGTCGCCATATAAAGAAATGACTGGTAACCCGGTTTCAGGATCAATGCCATCTTCCACTTCTTCACCTGCATCCTGCTCACCTCGTAGGCCGTGTTCAGGTGCGAACAAAGTCGTCACGTTTACCTGTTCTTCAATCATGGCATCAATAAGGTGAACGCCCGTATTGAGGCGCGAGGTTGGGTTAACGACCAACCCAACCCGCTTGCCCTCCAAATAAGGCAGATATTCTTCCAGTTGATCGGCGCCCACTGCAATTGAGGAAGTGGTTGACTCTTCTTCATCACAACCTAGGGTAAATATCGTACTGACTATCAATAATATCGACAGTAAAACCTTCATGTTATTACCTCATCTTTTGTGTGTTGCTTGATATTTAGGTGTTGTTAAGCACCCTCTTCATTTCCTGAAAAGGGTGGTAGTGTTATTCGCTGAAAAAGCAGTGGCGTTAGTAACTCACGCCGTAACCGATTGGGTATTTGAGGTCGCCCATACTACCGTCTTCGTTCTGATTGAAGACTTGCACTGGTAAACGGCCGTTTGGATTGAGGGTACCCAGAATGGTTTTAGCCACAGACTCCATCACGTGTGAGCCAAGATCGTTGCCTTGCTCATCGATACCGTAGTAGTTGTAAGTCGCAATAGCGCTGTGCGAGACATCCTCAAAGTTCACGACATCGTATGGAGCCCGCAAGGTAAGGTGGATAACTCTTTTTTGATTTTCGAAAGCGTATTTCATCATGCTGTAAGCAAATTGGTTATCATCGATTTCCTCTGCTTTTTGACGCTCGTGAACATTGAATACCAGTGAATTTGATGCACTTGATAAACGCTTCAAGGCTGTGCTGAAAGAGTCACCATTGTCCTCGACTGGAGATGGTTCTGTGGCAGCAGTGCCGACAATAATGGTCTGAGCACCATCAATGTTTGTCTTTTCGGCGTCTTCCGTGGTTTCAGATATTAAAACGCCTGTCACTTGCGTTACCCCCTGATCATTGAGCGCCACTTTCAATGCTTTGGCTTTATCACCTTCGCCATAATTGGGCATGATGATGTGTACGTTTTCAATTTCATCTGGGTTGAGGGGTAAGGTGTCGTCTTGGTTTTCTATCAGGGTAATTGACTTGTCGGTTATCTCCCTTTCTGTCTCTTGATGTTGCACATTACCTATCAAATTCTGAGCGTTACCCTGAACCTCAGAAAGGTCTACTTTCCCCGCAACGTTGAGCACATTCCGCTTCAGCTTAGTAGCAATGATTCGTTCAACAGACTCATCAATGCTTTGCTCGGAAAGCTCGCCAGCCTCTACCGCCGCTACCACTTCATCAATCAGCTCACCTAACTGCCCTTCACCGCTGGTTGTTCTAAAAAGGGTTGGCATAAGTGCGATGTCCACACCAGCCTGGAACGTTTTAATCACCGCATCCGCTTCTTCAAAGTGTGCCGCAATACCTTGCATATCAAGCGCGTCGGTAATAGTGAGGCCCTGATAGTTGAGTTCTTCACGCAATAATTCAGTTTGAATCTTGTGTGATAATGTCGCGGGTACAATGATGGTTTCGTCGCTGCGGCTACCCACGACTTCAGAATCATCCAAAGCCGGATATTGAATATGAGCCGTCATGATCATGTCAGGCGCCAAGCCTTGTTCGATGGCTTCTTTGTAAGGGGCTAAATCAATCGCGTACGCTTCTTCAACAGACTTGTTAACGATGGGTAAGCCGTAGTGTGAATCCGATTCAGTATCACCATGCCCCGGATAGTGCTTAAACGTCCCGATGACATTTTCATCGGCCATGCCTTTTGCTGACTGCCCTCCGAGTAAACCCACGAGCTGAGGGTCTTCGCCGTAGGATCGAACATTAATGACAGGGTTAAGCGGATTTGATTGGACATCAACGACAGGAGCGAAGTTAACATTAAATCCAACCGATTTAATTTCTTTCGCTAAAATTCTACCCGACTCGTAGGCCAGTTCAGGATTATTATCATTTAAATAGGCAGCGCCAAGAGCCATATTACCGGGTAGGTTTGTGGCTTGCGCTCTTGGCAAACGAACAACATTCCCACCTTCTTGATCTATGGTGACAAATAATCCAACCTCTTGATCCTCTTCAACGGCGTTTTGCATGTTCCAGATCAGCTCGGCAGTTTGATTAATATCGACCAAATTACTACTGAATAAAATCACACCACCGACTTTATCATTGCCAATAATATGTCGAACACTCTCATTTATTTCAGTTAATCCATCAACACATTCAGGTTCTCCTTCGTCACACCAATAACGAAATGACATTATTATTTTTTGTGAAATCTTTTCTCGCAGCGTCATATCTTGCGTAATTACGCGTGCCCTATCTTCCAAAGAAAGGGAGTCCGAATCATCAAGACATCCAACTCCCATCAGGCATACCATTGTAATTAAAGAAAGTCTTAAGCTCTTTTTCATTCTACCCCCGCACAATATAATTTTATTTCTCAGATTGACTGCGTACTCGCTGATAAACTGCGCCACGCTAACTTTTGTAAGATAGAATGCTATTTAATAAAACCATTTGTTATTGGAATAAATATCACGACTTATCTATTCCAATGAGCTTAAAAATGGAATAAAACACTGATTAATTAATGAGAAAAGATATCAATAGTCATGATTAAAAAGACGAGAAGAGGCTATTCCAAATAGGAATAATATTGGTGGTGGTATGATGAAATAATGTTGATATTTTTCTAACATTCAATTCTGTGTCACAAAAAATGAACAATAATAAAAATAAGCAATTTAAATATATTCAAATAAAAAACAAATAGGATAAGCACACTAAATATAAACGCCCAAATCCCAATAACGAGTAATATATCCTCATTAATTAGTAGATGTGAATTTATATAAAAATCCGATATTGATTACTCAATATCGGATTGGTCATTTTATTCTTTATCGATTGGAGTATGACTACTCAGCACAACTTCCAATCCACACCCAACCAGAATATGGATCCGCGGGCGTTAACTCTGCATCTGTCCAGCGTTCCGCTTCATATAGGCTGCCTTGGTACGTCACCTGTGCGTCTGGCTCATACTGCCCCGGCTCAAATTCAGGAATATCCGCACAAATGCCATCGCCACCACCGGTGTTTTCGCCAATCACTTTCAGCTGTGTTGACTTAACCGCTGACTCCTCACCGTCTGAAGCCTCTAGTGAAATGGAATAGGTCAGATTGTAATCCGTCACAGGCGCGGTCACTTCGAGCGTGGCACTGTTCGTGTCACCCACGACTGTTAGATCTGAAGGTACGGTCCATTGGTAGCTCACTTGTTCACCTTCCGGATCGGTTGCCGATGCTGTAATGGTGACCGTTTCCCCACTATCAACCTCGTAATTCGGTGATAGATCAATCACTGGTGGCTGATTACCAGGAGGTGGGGTTTCTCCACCTTCTCCACCCCAGATAGAGCCATCACATTCGTTGCCCATCAGACATGCCGGGCTTTGAGCGTAGGCGTCGACCTTACCGTCTAACCAGCCGTTGTCCGTATCGTTGGAACCAATCGACACGACAGCTGTGGTCGAGCCGCCTCCCCAGAAAATAGAGAAGACATTACTCTTCGGCAAATCATGCATCGCCACTCTCGACCAATCATAGCCATTGTCTTTTGCAAGGAGCTCACCAACGTTGCTCGCACCATTGTAAATCTCCGCGCTTAGAGGTTTATCGAGTAAGCCTGCTCGAATGGTACTGATATCTGTACTGATACGAGCGTCACCCATGAAGTAGGAGCCACCTGACGCTTCATGTTCAACGCTGATGAGATCATTACCTTCCTCTTCGGTCGGCATATGGCCGCCTGGGATCTGCCAAATCATTGCTGGTGAATCTGCGCCATCACTGATGGTTTTCACGTAAGAAAGATAACGTGTCCAGCTCGTTGCATTGTATGCGTAGTTAGCAATCGCTTCCGACCCAAAACCATCTCGTTCATATTTATCAAACACGATGTAGTCAGGCGTGTAGGTACCGCTGTAGACATCTAATGAAGCGATGAAATCTGCTACTTCTTGTCCTTTAGCTTCAGACTGATCCTCGGGTGTATGGATCCAATTCGCAGAACCCACTGCCCAAAGGTTAATCTGCCAACCGTAAGTGACGTCCTCAGCCAATTCGCTCATGATGAAGTTTAATGATGCAATATAGCCCTTCAACGTGTCCTCAAACTGCGGGATTTCTACAGGTGGCTGATAGCCGTAGGTCTCTGCCATGTATTCCAGAGCACGCGCCAACTGATTGTTGACTTCGACACTGCCCGACACACTGAGCATTTCAACATCAGATGGGTTTTTCTGCAGTTCACCAAGGAAGTCAGGGTTAAGTACAAACGACATAGGCGAGCTGCCATCGCCACGAGCGTATTCCTGCGCGGCTGTCGCCTGAGTAATGAAGGTCGCGTAATGTTTGTACAGGAGGTTGGTATCCTTCAGGTCACCCCAGCTTGCGCCACCACTGGCGTTGGCGGTGTAAACGACCATGACAGGCAACACAGGCTTGCCAGAAATTCCGGATGCAGTTTGAGCATTCGCGTAGGTCGTATGGAGAGGAAGGCCATCTTTCGGCAAGATGACATCTGGGTCACCGGAGCCACTCAGACCGGCGTACTTGAAGATTGCATCGACGCGCGTAGCACCGATTTTTTGAGTAGCCTGCTCACTGTCATTGGTCACGGTGCCGTTGGCAACGAAATCAGGGAAACCTTTCACTGCTAGGCTCATCGCTTCTCTAAATGGTAGGGCTAACGCGAACGGAGTACTACCAGCAGTTACCATGATTGACTCTTCACCATCGTAGGCGTAGCGCGTCTCGCCAGCGGATACTGGATCAATCTCTACCTGATATTCTCCCGGTTTCACGCTATCAGGCAGCGTGAACGTGTTCTCTGTAATCTCATAGCTGTAAAGACCAGAACCATCTGTCGCCACTAAATTCACTAAAACCGGCATGGCTTCAGTTGGCAGCCCTGAAAGCGTTGCTTCCACAATACGGAAACCTTCAGTATCTATGGCAGTGGACGAAACGTCTGCGGTGATTTTAGTCGCACTGTCTTTGTTGATTGAAATATTCAAGTTGTCCTGAGGCTGATGCAAAGTGTTATTCACGGTGACTGGCGAGTAACTTAGATCGTAGCTGTGGCCATCAAGCAGTTTACCAATATCCAGATTTCCACCAAATGGCACGATGACGCTGCGCTCAATATCGTCGCTGCCTGCAGGATGTACTGCAACGTTTGTGGTCAGGTTTCCAGCCACTCCGTCAATGGCAGGCATGGTGAGATCGATGGCCGCATAATAAACAAATGCATCGTATTGAACAGAAGCCGTCGGTGCTGCTTGGTCACTGTCCACTGTCACCGTGGTTGCTGGTGAAGCCGCTGTAGCAATCCCCTTTTCACTCGACACATCCAAGGCGGTGACCTGATATTCACCATCTTTTAAATGGTCGAGTGTGTAGGTTGAGCCCCATGCGACTGAAACTGTTTCCGCGTAACTTTCCCCTTCAACCAAAATGGAAGCTGAAGACAGGCTGGAATGAGGGGACGTTGGCGCAATCAGTTCAATCTTCCCTTGTAACGCGGGATCATTTTTGATGATGACTTGCTCAACACTAAGGTCATTTTGATCGATGAAATCACCGTTTGTTGAGTTAAGACCAAATATCAGATCGAATGATGCACCTGCTGCCAGTGGGTCAGACGTTGCGTCATGAGTAAACACAAAAGTATTGGGCTCTGGGCTACTAACGTTAAATCCCGGAGCACCCCATACGCTGTTCACTGACGCATCTTTACTTGTGGTGACCCAGACTTCAGCACTGTCTAAATCCAACGTTTCACCGGACACGTTACTGACGGTGACCTGCGCCGTTGAGTACCACTCCTCTACGCCTTGCATTGCAATTTCTGTTTCCACCGATGCACTCTGTGTAGCAGCGATGCTGTTTTGTGGTGCTGCCATGGCGGATTGAACAGCCAGCAATGGTGAGCCGATTAACGCTGCGGTTACCAACAAACTGATCGTTGTTTTTTTCATGATTTGAATCCTATGACACCTATATCGAATAAAAGTGGTGCCTTTATTTGTTAAGCCAAATTTATAGTTTGTTCCGATAAACCATCACCTATATTTAGATGGAATTTTTGTCTATCTAGACATATCGGAATCAAATCCATTTTTTAATGGGAACTTTCACAAGGCAAAATTGCTTAATTAAAGTTTGATAATCATTCCAGAATTCAATCATTCCGTTTAAATTGTCAAAATATACAATAAATAGCCGTTATGTATTTTCAATAACCTGATAGCCACCAAAAATAAAGAGACAAAAATGAAACAATATCGAAACATATACAGAAGAAATCTTCGGATAAAAATGATATCAAATCGATCAATTGACAAATATTAAGACAGTTTCATCGATAAAGAACCCTATGCTTAGCGAAACAGTAACCCCCATAGCCAACAAACCAAAAAACAATAATAATTCAATAACTTAAAATAAACCCATTAAACCAAGCAGTGAAAATCAAAGATAACCACCGAGACGAAATCCAACTTTTACTGAAAAATCCATTAATATTTATAAACGAAATAAAAATTATTCATTAAAACCATCATGGTTATAACTCAACGTTCTATTACCAGAAGCTAAAATATCGTTTAAATGAAATGCCCACTTCCTATAAATTTAATAAAATTACTTATTATCCAGACCTAATAATAAGGCCACTCAGTAGAGTGGCCTTATTCAGTTCTAGATTTTTATTTTAATTAAATTACGACGACGTAGATTTAGTATAATAACCTACAGCGACGACTTTGTTATCCAATACTCGATAATAAGTGTGTTTATTCTCAACGTTACCTGATAACGGATTCAACCATCGGTAGGAGTACTCCCCTCGCCCATTCTTACGCGCCAATGACAATAGCTCCGTCACGATTGGTTTGAGATCTGGATTAAGAATTTCGTTATGCGAACGCCCAACTAACTCCGGAGAGGTGCCGTGAGCGAGAAACTTACCAGAGTTAATATCGAGCACAAACACATACAGATCGCCTTGAACAAAATCACCATCAATATCGTTGAATGCGTCTAAACTCTGCTGCTCTGAACTCACCATCGCGGCCATAGCTCTCGACAATAGTTGTTTTGCTTCAGTCGCACTGGAACGCTCAGGATAGTAGCCCACGGCCACAATCACATCTCCCACCCTTTCAAAGAAGGTTTTCTTGGGCTCCCCCATTCGATCGGTTGGATTGGTCCAGTGATAGTCCACCTCACCATAGCCATTGTGAACCGCTTTCGAGATCATCTCACGAAAGAAGGGCTTACCATACACATCCTGAGTATCCAAAACACTGTCACCAATTAGCACCATTGATGAGCCACCACTGGCGAGAAACTGGCCATCGACTCCCACCGCAAAGACATACAGTTCGTCATCAACAAATGCTGAGTCAGTAGAAAAATCACTGACCGCCTTATCGCCTTGGTTCTGAATATGCAGTACGGCTTTTGATAACAGCGTTTTTGCTCTGCGCTCTGCCTGCGTTGCGACATGCGGCTCCGAGATATCCAGTACGTTGACCGCTTGCTGGCTCTCTTCAGCTTGTACTATCGCGCTGCTGAGAGCACTCAGCATCAAAGTGGCTAAAAGAAGAATTCGTTGTAATTTCACGTTCATACCTCCTAGTATCCGACCATAGATGGCAGCCATAAGCTGATTTGTGGGAAGAAGGCAATCACAAACACACCAATTACCGAGGCAAGCACAAATGGGTGAATCTTAGCGGTAATTTGCTCCACCGTGGCCCCGCCTATCCCCGAGGCAACGAAGATATTTTCTCCCAGTGGTGGAGTGGCAAAACCAATCGACAACGTACATACCACCACAATCCCAACGTGCGTTGGATCTGCGCCAAGCATGTACATAATGGGCAGCAATACCGGCACAATGATCATGATGGCTGCTAGGGTTTCCATAAACATACCAATGAACAGCAGTAGCGTGATGGTTAACGCCCACACTAGGTACATGTTGTCGGTGAAGCCAAGCAGAGATTCTGCTACAACCACTGGTATTTTCTGTTCGATCAGCAGGCGACCAAACACAGTGGCAGCAAACAAGATCAGCAGGACACGCCCTGTAATCCAGGTTGTGGTCGACAGCGATTTGGTAATGCTCTTAAACGACAATTCACGGTGAATAAACAGCCCGACAAACAGCGAGTAGAAGATCGCAACCACGGCCGATTCGGTCGGAGTAAACATGCCGCTGTAGATACCGCCAAGGATCAGAAACGGCGCTAATATTGACCACACACCACGGCGCAAAGTATGCCTGATATCACCGAATGACCAATTCTCTGTCAGACCAGAATAGCCTTTGCGCTTCGCGATCATGTAGTTGGTAATGACTAAGGTCGATGCCATGATCAACCCCGGAACGACCCCAGCTACAAACAGCTTTGGAATCGATAGAGAGGCGAACTGCCCGTGCTGCGCAATGGCTTCCGGTGGGGCCATTAAACCCATCGCCGAAATGCCAAAGATGACCAAAGGAATCGACGGCGGAATGATGATCCCGAGACCGCCTGAGGCAGCGGTAACCGCCGACGCGTAGCTTTTCTCATAGTCACGTTTCACCATCGCTGGGACCATCAGCATACCCACCGCCGCGGTCGTCGCTGGCCCTGAGCCCGAAATCGCGCCAAAGAACAGACACGCCATTACAGTGGCGGCACCCAGCCCCCCTGTCACTGGCCCGGCAAGGCTCTCAGCGATATCAACCAACCGCTTGGAAATTCCGGCTGCTTCCATCAAAGCGCCCGCGAGTACGAAGGAAGGCAAAGCCATCAAAGGGAAATTACCGACCGAGGTAAATGCGATTTGCACCAACGCAATCGGGTTCTTATCCAGTATTAAATAAGCAGCCATTGAAGCCCCTGCCAGAGACACAGTAATCGGTGCGCCTAAAATCAGCAGGGTTAAAAAGCCGCCAAACAAAATCAGAGTTAAATATTCATCCATCGTTACTTCTCTCTCTTACTGCGAGTTCAGCGACTTCTGCATTGTCAGTTTATTGAGCTCCTTGACCTCTGGGTCTTCACTTTTCACTCCTTTGAACAAGCGCTCGTAATTGTTCCAGAGGATCCTGATCATCATTAGTGAAAACGCGATCGGAAGAATCATGTAGAAATACTTCATCGGAATCCCCGTCGTCTGAGATTTCCAGAACAGGTTCATTTTGTTGAACACAAAGTCATAGCTCAGATAAACGAAGTAACCGTTGAACAGTAACCAAAGGAAATCTGCAATGGTTTCACTGATGGTCTGGACGATAGGAGGGAAAAACTTGAAGTGAAAACTGACTCGGTTATGCGCCGACATTTTGGCTGCGACAACCGCGCCTAAATAGGCAAACCAAACAAACATGTAGGTGGCGACTTCGTCTCCCCATGGAATGGAATAATCGAACAGCTGGCGTGAAATGATCTGTGAGAACAACAGCAGGACAAAACTTGCCAGTAGCAGGCAGCAAGTGTATTCCTCGACATTGTTCAGGTGTTTTTTAATTGTTTTAGCGACTGACATATAGCCTCCGGTGTTGATCTTTACATGACAACCAGTCGCTCAAGGGTATTGAACAGATAAACAAGTAAGGCCATGTAAAAACCCTACCTGCCCTGCTCGGGACAGATAGGGTGTATCTTGTCGTTATTGTCTACCCAGTAGTTCAAGAACGTTGTCTAGCTTTTCTTTGCCTCCGATACTTGAGTAGAACTTAGGCCAGACAGATTTAGTGACTTTATCAATCCACTCTTTCTCACCGTCAGCTGGGTCTGTAAACACCATGCCTTTGTCTTCAAGGTCTTTACGAATTTTGCTTTCTGTTTCCTGTAGGTAAGCAAAGCTATGTTCCGTTGCTTCTTTACCTGCATCAAGAATGATTTTCTGCATTTCAGGAGATTGCTGCTGGAAGATACTTTCACTGATGATCAGTGGCTCTAGCGAGAAGATGTAACGAATGTTAGTGACGTACTTTTGCACTTCATTAAACTTCATCGCATAGACAGTGATGTAAGGGTTGTCTTGACCATCAACCACGCCTTGTTGCAGACCAGTAAACGTCTCAGACCATGCCATAGGTGTTGGGTTTACACCCCACGCCTGATAAGAGGCAATCATAATTTCGTTACGAGGGACACGAATCACCAAGCCTTTTAGGTCAGCCGGAGACGCAACCGGTTTTTTCGAGTTTGTCAGCACACGGAAGCCTGAATAAGCCCAACCCACAACACGGACACCGGCATCACGGATGGTGTTTTCCACCAGCTCCTGACCGACAGGGCCTTGCGTCAATAGCACGGCTTCTTCAGCACTTTGAATCACGTAAGGCATAGTTAGAAGGCCAACAGTTGGAGAGAAAGGTGTGACGTTATTGATCGCCAAAACAGAGAAGTCCAACAGTCCAATGGCCGCGTCGTTGACGGTGTCTTGCTCGTTACCTAGCTGACCATTCGGAAACAGGTCGATTTTGACCTTGCCATCCGTTTTTTGCTCCATCAACTCTGTAAACTTAGTGCCGAGTTCCCATTGAGTGCCACCGGCAGCATCGCCGATTGCCATCTTGAAAGTTTGAGCAGCCGCTGTGTGTGACAATACTGTCATCGCTACAATTGTCATGCCTGCTACAATTTTATTCTTTATAAGTTTCATAGTCTTAACCTTTTCATATCGCGCAGATTCCCTACCTGCGCTTTGCTCACAAGGTGACCTGGTACAACTTTCCTGGTCGTTTGTATTTCCCTAATCTGGAACATTTAACTGATTACAGCACCTCATCTTTTAGCTGATACCATTGATAGAGGAACCGCTGCCCAACTCGTCGAAATGGTGCAAATAACTCCGATTCCACCACTTCTCTCACGTTCGGGAACGGAAGTTTTGATTCAAATATTGGAAGGTCGAGTGTATGGCCTTCACCTGCTATCCACTGTGCTAAGCGCTTACCAGCCTGCGCCGAATACATCACGCCATTTCCGCCATAGCCCAACGCATAGAAAATGGACTCGCTCGGATTTGGCTGATAAATCCGCGGCATCATGTCGTGGCTAACGTCTACCCAACCCCACCACGAGTAATCGACCTGAATCTGATCCAGTGCGGGGAATTTACGCGCCAGATCTGCTCTTAGCATGTCTTCGTACTTTTTCTGCGGAGCGTCACGGCCCGTGATAGCACTTCGTGTACCAATCTGTACTCGGTTGTCTGGCAATAAACGGTAGTAGTGACGCAATACGCGTGTATCGGTAATCACCTGATTGGTTTTGAAATTACACGCTGCTATTTCATCTGCAGTCAGTGGACGCGTCACCATGGAGTTAGATAACACCGGTAACAGACGGTTTTTGAGAGAAGAGTGCAGACCTTGACTGGTGTAGCCACCCGTA
The DNA here is from genome assembly GCF_013113835.1 of Vibrio sp. RE88. Taxonomy (GTDB): domain Bacteria; phylum Pseudomonadota; class Gammaproteobacteria; order Enterobacterales; family Vibrionaceae; genus Vibrio. Next base: position 474,047 of record NZ_VTYQ01000003.1, read on the forward strand.
CACACACCGACCGACTGCGCTTTCACCACTCCACCGGGTGTCTTGAGATAATGCACACCACCTCGAGTTTCCCACCCTGTAACTGGGCTGGCTGGGTGCACTTTAACTCCAAGTGCTCGCGCCTTTTTCAGGTAACCAAACGCCAGCTTGCCCGCATGAATACCGATGCCTTCAGGCTCATGCATCGCCCCCGCAGCTTCCTGATCACCGACGTACTCTCGTTTCACGGTGTCGGCATCTAAGATCTGCGCGTCATAGTTAAAGGTCTCACGAAGCAATTTGGCTTCCTTCTCCAACGTCGGCATGATCTTGGCACGGTGAGCAATATAGAAGTGGCCACCCGGCTGAGGATCACAGTTGATGTCTTTTATCAGAGACTTAAAGGTGTTCATTCCATCCACACACTCTTGGTGCATTTTTAGAGCAGTATCAACACCCCAGCGTTGAATCCATTGTGAACGCTTCAGTCTTCCGGAGGCGCATTGCGCTTGCCCGCCATTTCGGGTGCTACACCCCCAACTTAAGCGGTTGGCTTCAATCACTGTCGCTTTAATGCCATACATTTCAGCTAAGTGAATCGCGGTGCTCAAGCCAGTAAAACCTGAGCCAATGATGGCGACATCAACATCCATATCGGATGTGATCGGGCCGTCGTCTTCTGGCGGTGCGCCTGCAGTATCAACCCAGTAAGTCGGCGCGTATTCCTTACCCTGTCCCGGGTTTTTGTCTTTAAGCGGATCATATTTGGGATCGTACTTATCTTTTGCTTGTGTCGTTTTTACCTGAGGCTCTTCAGCATCAAAGGCTGGCTGGTCCATGACTAAACTCATAATTCGACTCTCCTGGTCATAACACGTGAATAACGATTTCTTAGCGCGTTTATTTATTAGGAGTCTGTGCCGGTCGAGTTTTTCTGAACGCATTCTTCACTTGGATCTTGCCATCTTTAAGCGTGAAGACATCAACCATACGAGCTTCAGTCACACTGCCATCTGGATTGGTGGCAGAGAACGTTGATTCTGTAATGGCTTGGTCACCACAGACGAAGTGAACAGGATCACTCCAAGCTGCATCAGGGAAGTTTTTGAAGACCGCTGCAAAGCTGTCACGAACCGCTTCTTTTCCTTCAATAGTGGTGCCAAACAATCCTTCGCCAGCAACCGTGTGGAATACGCAATCATCAGTCATGAACGTCATCAAGGCTTCAACATCGTGATTGTTCCACGCATCGCTAAATGATTGTAAGAAAGCACTATCGACTTGGTTTTCTTGTACTAATGTCGCTGCAGTAGTTTGCATATTCATATTCCAAGGTCCTTTTATGTTTACGTTATTGGTTTAATATCAGCAGATAATCTGCCATTTATAATTAGAGCAATAAGACTAGTTAACATTTCGTTAACAAGGTCCCTCACTTTATCTTTGAGTTTTATTTAATTCAAACGTTGAGTTCACAGATTACAGTTTTATGACTATTTAATTATTCAATTAAAAATAAAATTCAGATCTATTTAATAAAATTATCAATTTGAATTATTGAATAATACTGACACTTTATGCTCAATCAAAATCAAAGTCTTGATGATAAACTCTTCCGTATTGTTCAAGAACACGTTGTTCATTTTTATTATCATGTTCTGAGGAAATGTCTCCTTTATTTTTATTACTCATGATTTCTGCATCATCTAAGTGAGTATGCACATCTGTACTTTCTTTTTCAGGTTGATACGAAATACCCATAGCTATCAATTCCTCTATAAGTTTCTTTTTCACTGAAGGTAATATATGAATCAAAGTCAATCGATTTTCATATTCCTTTTCCGCATACAAGGATTCAAAGTATTCTGTCGCGCTGCGTTTCAGAGGGTGGATGGAATACCACTTCTCTCGGTCTCGCTCATACGTATCACAGCTTGCAGCATTAAATATCTTTGTGCTTTTCAGAGAGTATGGGCAGTCAATAAATCTAACATGCTGATTATCATTAGCTTTAAGTACCGTCATACTCTGAACATTGTCACTGTGGCAGACAGACCACAGCGCTTTGCTGGCATTCTCAGTCCATTCTAATAGCCTGGTTGGAAAGCCTTGTAGCCTCGCCATACACATCAAGAGCCAGTCATTAATCTCACGCTTATCCTGATAATGGAGGCCATAAACTCTAATGGCTGATAACGTCTCTTGCTCTAAGTCATATATATTTCTAGCACGCACACAACCAAGTTTAGGAACTAATATTGAGTTATTATTTTCATGTGCATGATATAAAGTTGGACCGCTATTATTACCAATGGTTTCTATTATATTGAAAAAGTCTTTAATCGAACTTATGTAGTGTTTATCATCCATAATTACATCCTTACAGTACTAATAATCACAAATACTAAGAAACCATTCGTTGACCATAAATCACAGTCAACATATATCCCGCTATAAAAACAGCATTAAGCAGTAATAACAGTATTGGTTTCCATCCGAGAGAAAAAAGTTTTTCAAATGAGGTTTTTACCCCTAAAGCTGCAATTGAAATCACCAGACACCATTTAGAAAGTTCAGACATACCTTCTGCCAATGGCGCAGAAACCCAACCAAAACTGTTAATCGTAATTAATCCAATAAATACAATCAGAAAGAACGGCATTATTGGTGTTGATATATGCGAATCTGAATTGCCGTTATGACTTTTTACCCTGAAAGTTAATGCAATGAGTAAAATCACTGGCATTAGCATGGCGACTCTGAACATCTTCGCTAGCGTCGATGCATCGCCGATTTCTGTCGATAACATGAATCCGGCGCCAACTACCTGCGCCACATCGTGAATCGAACCACCGAGGAACATACCCGCTTCACTCGCTGTTAAGCCAAGTGAATTAACAATCAGTGGATACAACACCATAGCAATTGTTGAGAATGCGGCAACACCAATCGCTGTCATCAGGGTGTATTGCTCATTCTCCTTGCTTTGAGGGATGGTGGATGAAATGGCCATGGCCGCTGAAATGCCACAGATTCCCGTTGCGCCCCCAGCAAGTAGGCCAAACGTTCCCGATACGTTAAGCAGTTTTGCCAATATAAGGCTAAATGAAATGGTCAGTACGACTGCGCCAGCCAGAATCCCTACCCCTTCCAGCCCAATCGCACTGACATCGCTGAAAGCAATACGCACGCCCAGCAATGCCACACCAATCCGCACCAGTTTCTTTGCCGCAAACTCGATACCTGCACCGCACTTTTCGTGATCGGATAAAAAGTGCAATGAGATACCCAGCAACAATGCATAAAGAAACTTAGGGCCTCCATAATGATCAGAGACAAAGGTTGCTGCCGCTGCAATCACGACACTTAGCAGCAATCCCGGTGCGATGCCTGTCGCCTCAAAGTAGAGACTACGCGGCATTTTCATTGTTTTAGAAATCATTACATCCACCATCTTACTCAATCCCTGAGTCCGGCCACTTTCTGGCCGGACAGCCAGCCCGCGACTTATACGTAGTCTTTGTATTTGTCGAGGAAGCGAACAGGTTTAGACAGTGCATCTCGGCGGAACGGGTCGCCCAATTCCTGAGTACACATGATTTCAATGATGGTGGTTTTGCCTTCGTTCATTTGCATGTCGATGGCTTTTTGCAGAGTTGGTCCAACATCTTCCAGTTTGTCGACGGTAATCCCTTCAGCCCCCATTGCGCGTGCGATTTCTGCGAAGCTCTGGTTATCCAGCTCACCAGCAACAAAGCGGCGATTGTAGAAGTCGACCTGGTTCTTCTTCTCTGCGCCCCATTGACGGTTATGGAATACCACCGCGGTTACTGGAATGTTGTGACGAACACACGTCATGGTTTCCATCAAACTCATCCCCCAAGCACCATCACCAGCGTAAGAAACCGCCGGACGATGTGGCGCTGCAACCTTAGCACCAATAATGGTTGGGAAAGCGTAACCACAGTTACCAAAGCTCATTGCGGCAAAGAAGCTGCGCGGTTTTTCAAAGCGAAGATAGCTGTTCGCCACTGAGTTGATGTTACCGATGTCGGTAGACACCATGACATCTTCTGGCATCGCTTTTTCAAGTTCACGCAGTACCTGACGTGGGTGTAGGTACTCACCACCAGAGAACGGTGTTTCATTGGCATTTTCTTCGATCATGTCTAGGCTGAACGGGTCACGTTCATGCGTCCACTCGTCGAGCTCTTTTTCCCACAATGCTTTTTCTGTCGCGACTTTGTCCAAGCGTACTGCTTTGTTTTCATCACATGCCAGAGCACGTCCTTCAAGCCTTGTCGCTAATGCCACTGCTGATGCTTTCGCGTCACCACAGATGCCAACAGAAATTTTCTTAACCAGACCCAACATTTTATTGTCAGCATCAATCTGGATGATTTTGGCGTCTTTTGGCCAGTAATCCATGCCGTGCTGTGGCAACGTACCAAATGGACCAAGACGAGTTCCGAGCGCAATCACCACGTCGGCCTGAGAAATCAGCTTCATCGCAGCTTTAGAACCTTGGTAGCCTAACGGGCCACACCAAAGAGGATGGCTAGCTGGGAATGAGTCGTTATGCAGGTAGCTGTTAACCACTGGAGCACCTAAACGCTCTGCAAGTGCCGCACACTCTTCAATCGCATCGGCCATGACCACGCCACCACCTGAAATGATGACAGGGAATTTCGCTTCTGCGATCAGCTCTGCCGCTTCATTAAGGGATTGTTCACCACCTGGGCCTCTGTCCAGACGAGCTGGTTTTGGAATCTCAGTCTGAATTTCACCATAGAAGTAATCACGAGGAATGTTGAGCTGGGTTGGACCCATTTCACTCATTGCTCGGTCAAAACAGCGACCAGTGTACTCCGCCATACGATCTGGATGGGTCACATGGCCCTGATACTTAGTAAACTCCTGAAACATTGGCAGCTGGTTACACTCTTGGAAACCGCCAAGACCCATGGTCTTTGTGCCCGTTTCTGGTGTGACAATCACAACTGGGCTGTGTGCCCAATAAGCCGCTGCAATCGCAGTAACACAGTTACTGATGCCCGGACCATTTTGTCCAATAACAACACCATGTCGTCCAGAAACTCGTGAGTAACCGTCAGCCATGTGAGCAGCGCCTTGCTCGTGCACTACCGGAATCAATCGAATGCCTGCAGGAGCGAATATATCCATCGCATCCATGAATGCTGATCCCATGATGCCGAACATATCTGTTACGTCATTGGCAACCATGGTCTCAACGAATGCTTCTGATGGTGTCATTGTCGCATTGCCGGAAACAACCGTGCGTTTTTCTTGCTCACTCATTCTTCCCTTCTCCTTGAATTGACATAAATTTCACTTTTCGGAATGAATTGTCTCTTTTTTTGATTCAAATTCACCTTAGTTGGGGATTTTTTCGTCGTCAAATTTTTTCATCAAATTGGAACAATTCATTCTAATTAATAAAACTAGATCACATTATTGACAGTTTTTTGTACAGAAAGTGTCGTTAAGTCATTCAGACCTGCTCATAATCGAGCACAGATTTGTTCAAGCTAGTAGATGGTCACTGAACATATGGGGATCAGCGCTGTATTAAGAGGGAAGGAAAATGGATCAGGCACTCATGGCACCAAACAAGCAGGTTAGCGTTCGCGAAACCTTTGGCATCGACAGTGATTTGGAGGTGTTAGCATTTGAAAAAAGAGGAGAATATGTTCCTAAAATAGACCCTAACTATTGCTTTGATCCTGAGGTCACACTGGCGATTTTAGCTGGATTCACTTCAAACCGACGCACCTTGATCCAAGGCATGCACGGTACGGGCAAGTCTTCGCACATCGAACAAGTCGCAGCGAGACTTAACTGGCCTTGTCTGCGAATCAATTTGGATGGCCACCTGAGCCGACTCGACTTAATTGGCAAAGACAGCATAGTGCTCAAAGATGGTTTGCAGGTCACTGAATTTAAAGAAGGCATTCTTCCTCAGAGCATACAGCAGCCAATTGCATTAGTACTGGATGAATACGATGCTGGCAGGCCAGATGTGATGTTTGTTATCCAGCAATTGCTGGAACAAGATGGCAAGTACACGTCTCTCGAACAGAATCGTGTGATCACCCCGCATCCGTTTTTTCGCCTGTTTGCGACATGCAATACTCTTGGTTTGGGTAACTTTTCTGGACTGTACAGCGGAACTCAAGTCCTCAACCACAGTCAGTTGGACCGCTGGAATATCATTGCAACTCTCAACTATTTGGATGCCCAACATGAAGTCTCAATCGTCTTGTCGAAGATCCCCCAGCTCAACACGGAAAACGGACGCCAACTGGTCAATAAGATGATTGCCACCGCAGGGCTTACCCGAAATGGCTTTGCCGCCGGTGACCTTTCCACCGTGATGTCTCCAAGAACCGTTCTGACTTGGGCGGAAAATATTCAAATTTTCAACAGCGTCGCCACCGCTTTCAGGCTGTCTTTCGTCAATCGTTGTGAAGATGAAGAGCAAGAACTGGTCGCTGAGTATTACTACCGCTGCTTTGGGGAGGCTCTGCTCTCTGACAACTGCGCGACCACATCTCAGGAGCCCATCAGCCATGGCTAGTGTTTCCTCTCAGCAGAAAAAGATCCTCGACCTGAGTGTTTCTGTCGCCCGTGCAATCAGTGGCGAAGACACATTAAGCTACCGAGGTGACCGTCTGTACAAAGGCAATCGCCCGTTTTATTTTCTGTCTGCCCACACCAATGACCTGACTTTCTTGACTCGTCACGAACTGACAAAAAGTAAACAGGCTACGCAGGGAAAAATGGACTCAGCCGCACTGAGACTGCTTTTGTCCGACTCCCACCTGCACCAAGCACGGCGACCAGAACATGACATTGAACGGCTGCTTTTCGACTTCTGCGAACAAGTACGGGTAGAGTCATTAATCCCAGAGCATTTCAAAGGTGTTCAACGGAGCACTCGCTTTAACTTCGCTTATTGGAGTGAGCAATATCATCAAAATGGTTTTACTGAGTCTCGCCTCGGCATTCTGCTGTTTACCCTGATGCAGGTGATCTATTCAAGATTAACTGGCGTTGCGGTTGCTGAACCGATTGCCGAGTCGATTGAAGCAACGCGTGCCGGAATCGTGCCGTTAATCGGGCATTCGCTCAAGTCATTAAAACAAAATAGGCATCAGCAAGCCGAGTTTTCGACTTACGCTCTGCAGCTTGCCCAGTGTGTTTCCGAACTCATTGAAAGCGAAGAAAAAGAGTCCGAGAACCAAAGCACACCTACCGTCGAAGAAGACATCAAAATCCTCGCGCAAATTGCCCTTATCGTCGACGGAGATATAGAAGAGACTGACATTCCAGCCGATGAAACCGGCCAGAGTAAAGTGTTTGAATTGGCCGATGCTCAGTACCAGGTCTATACACGTGAATTTGATCAAGTTCGCCAAGCGACGTCCCTTGTCCGCCATGCTCTGCTCGATGAACTAAGACAGAAACTGACCGATGATATGATGGCGCGTTCAATCAATACCCGGCGTCTGGCGGCGATGTTGGCCAGCAGTGTGCTAATGCCAGAGCAAAATTGTCATCGGGATCAGTTGGAAGAAGGCATCGTTGACGCCGCCGCCATTACACGGGTGGTGACATCGCCCCATGATCGCCACATTTTCTTTCAAACTGATATCGGCGCCTCTTCCAACGTTGCCATTTCCTTCCTGATCGACTGCTCAGGTTCAATGCAAAAACACGCCCATAAGCTCAGCATGTTAATAGATACCTTGCTTAAATCTGTCGGGCTGGCCGACATCCCATGTGAAATTCTCGGATTTACCACCGGAAACTGGAATGGCGGCAGAGCTTATCGGCAATGGCTGAAGCAAGGGCAACCCCAACACCCGGGGCGTTTAAATGAAGTGCGCCATATTGTTTTCAAAGACTTTGATACCCACTGGCGCCGTGCAAGACGGGGAATCGCCAGCCTGCGTAAAGCCGACATTTTCAAAGAAGGGATAGATGGTGAAGCTATCCAGTTTGCATGCCAACGGCTCACTCAACAAGGCGCACAACGTAAGATTCTGATCGTTTTTTCTGATGGGTGCCCGATGGATACCGCGACCTCAACGGCTAACGATTCGTTTTATCTCGACAACCACCTTAAACAAGTCATCGAGCAAGCAACGCATAGCGCCCAGATTGACGTCTATGGCGTTGGCATGGGGGTCGATCTCAGCCCTTATTATCAGCGTAACATCATTATTGATCATCAGGAAAACTGCTTGTTTACCATCTGTCGTCACCTGTTCACTATGCTAAAACGGTGAACAGGGCGTTGCTAAGCTTGTAGTGAAAGAAGAGAGGCAATGATCAGGTAGCTGCCTATCATCAACAGTACTGAAAATACCAACTTCCTCAGCTGTTGATTGGACAAAGGGGGTGGGAAACGCCGCGCGATGATGGTCACCCCTGTTACCAAAGGAATAGCTACTGCTGATAGCAGCAATATGTTCGATTCTAAGCTGCCATCAAGATAGACGTAAGTGGTACGAGACGCCGAAGTACACGCGAAAACCATCAATAAGGTGCTGCGCACTAACTCAATGGAAAACGGCTGTTTGTAGAGATGGTAGACAATCGGCGGCCCAGCCATGCCAAACAGACCACCAGCCAGACCAGAGCCAAACCCTGAGAACAAAAAAGAAGTGGAAGCAGAACGGTTTTCAAGCGTTTTGGGCTTAAACATGAAGTTCAGCCCAGCACCGAGAATCATGATCCCCAGCATCCCTCGCATGATATTGGTCGCCGACGCGCTCAGTTCATCGAGCAAATACACACCCGCCATGACCCCAGGCACGATACCCACGACCAATGCCAGCATGATTTTCAATTCCCCCTTTAGTGGCTTACCAACAAGAGCTACCAGACAGTTAAACAGGGTAACAATGCTGACCACAGCAGCGATAACGGGCAAAGAGACCAAATTCAGACTGACCGTCAGGCCAATCACTATGATTCCTAATCCAAAGCCCGTTACCGTTTGAAAGTAAGTACCGATGGCGATGGTCGCGAGTATGGCCAGTAAAGCGGGTATTTCCATTCAATCTCCTAATTCACGCTGCTGGTGAGCGCGGGGTCAACCGGGTCCGGTTGCGTGTTATTCTCTTCTTGTGCCTGCACTACTGTCACAGCAATGACATTCACGATGTCGTCAGCGGTACAGCCGCGAGACAGATCGTTCGCTGGTTGATTCAAACCTTGCAAAAGCGGGCCAATCGCAACTGCCCCACCGAGCCTTTCGGCCAACTTATACCCAATATTGCCAGCTTCCAGATTAGGGAAAATCAGCACATTTGATTGCCCTTTGACTTGAGAGTCTGGCAGCTTCTTAGCGGCAATTTCCGTCACTATAGCCGCATCAAGCTGAACGTCCTGATCGACTGCAATATCTGGGCATCGCTGTTTCACCAATTGCGCGGCATGGCGAACTTTGTCGACGGATTCGTGCTTGGCACTGCCGTTGGTTGAAAAGGACAACATTGCGACTTTAGGCTCTTCCATCAAAAGGTTGCGCGCACTTTGAGACGCGGCCACAGCGATAGAGGCCAACTCGCTTTCATTAGGATCGATCACTAAACCACAGTCACTGAAGATCAATCCCCCTTTAAGGTTATGGAACGGCTCACACAGCATCATCAAGAAAAAACTCGACACCAATTCACTGTCTGGCGCTGGGCCAATGATCTGTAACGCTGCTCTCACCACATCTGAAGTTGTGTACTGCGCTCCGTTAACCGTGCCATCACTTAAGCCTTCACGAACCATCAGGTTGGCGAAGATCAGCGGGTCTTGTACTTGTTGCAGAGCTTGGTCGTAAGACAACCCTTTGTCCTTTCTCAATAGGTAGTATCGCTCAGCCAGCACTTCTTTAAGTGGTGAACTGTCAGGAGAGACAATATGCACTCCAGCAAGACTGACCTGATGCAACTTTGCGGCATCACGAATCGCTTGTTTGTCACCAACTAAAGTGATGTGGGCAATCTTCCTGTCCACTGCCATTCGAGCCGCAGCGAGCACACGCGGGTCTTGCGCCTCACTCAGTATGATCCGCTTACGATTCTGTTGAGCTTTGTTGATGATCCTTTTTATCGCTTTCATTTAACAAACTCCATTTAGTGAGACAAATTGTTCCATATATTTATTTAATGTTAATGACGAGACAACAAAAGATCAATTTTTATTCAGAAAATGGATATATTATTATTAGGACTGTACAATCTTAGACTTGGATGTATCGCAAGGATGAATAAAAGTATGACAAAAGAAGCACCTCAAATTCAGGGGGATACGCCAACACTCCGACTTTTTGCATTGTTGGAGGTGATCGCTCAGAAAGACGAGTTCATTTCACTGCAAGGCTTAGTGGAAGAAACCGGACTGCCAAAACCGACGCTACACCGTATGCTTCAGCAGCTCGAATCAGCAGGTATCATTCAGAAAGATGGTGATGAAAAGCACTACAGCTCAGGCATTCGCCTAAGAAAGTTGGCCGAGAATTTGTTGCTCAATAGCACCATGCACAGTGCACGCCGCACCATTCTCGAAAACCTTAGAGCGGAAGTCGGTGAAAGTTGTAACCTGACCGCTCTGTCCAGTGGCGAGATCATCTATCTCGACCGTGCTGAAACCGAAGCGCCATTGCGTTTCCATCTCCACCCCGGCTCACGAGTCCCTGTGCATTGCTCAGCAACAGGAAAACTGTTCCTTGCTCACATGTCCAAGTCTCAGCGCCGCCGCTTGATAGAAAGCGTCCCGCTAACCCAATATACGGTCAACACCATCACCAATTTTGATGAGCTGGAGAGAAATATCGGCGATGCAAAAATCCACGGGTTTGCCATCGATGACGAAGAGTTTTTACCCGGTTTAGTCTGTATCGCGGTATTGGTTCCGTCACCCAATGGACAATCTAATCTCGGTTTAGCTATTCAAGCCCCCGTGATTCGAGTCAAACCGGATGAAGCCATCAAGTTTCTCCCTGCCCTGCAAAAAGCCGCCAAAGCGCTGGCAAAAATTGAAGCCGAGAATTGGAACAGCTAACACTGGCCTCCTTGACTCCCTGTTACGCTAAGGCAGTAAACCCTTCTGCCTTAGCGTTTAAAATCACAAACCCAATAATTCCAACCCAATTAAATAAATAATTTATATAATTCACCCCTATTTCACTTCTCTCCCCGCACCCTTGGAATTCGAACACTATTTGCGGGAATAAATAATGAAAACAAGTTATGCACTGCTGACGCTTACTGCACTCAGCAGCTCAGCTTTTGCCAACATGGAACAAGGGCGCTTTGATCAACAAGGTTTCGGTGGTGAACTGACATTTTTGACCGGTTACGGTAAATCTGAGAGTAATCTGAGTACAGAAAACAGCACCAAGACAGGTGATCTCAATACCTCAGGCCAGTCTGACTCACAATTTATTGCGGCTCCTTTTGGTCAGCTTCGCTATACCTTTGGCGATCAGCAGGTGTTCTTCGGTATGTCCAGAGACGACATCGTCGAAGGGGTTTTTGCCATGGAGTTAGGTTACGCATTCGAACTGCAAGATCACTCTGCACTTTCTCTGTCTTACTTACCCACAATTGCTGCAGGAGAAGTTTGGGAAGATCCTTATTTAGTCAACACGGCAAGAAAGGAGACGGACGTCTCAGGCAATGCCTACAGAATTCAGTATGAGAATATTGCCAATTTGGGTATTGATGCGGACTTCGCGTTCTACGATAGGGATGTCGACAACGAGCGTTCAGGCAGTCAGTCTTCCGTCAACACAGCGTTACTCAATCGAGATGGTAGCGGTTACCTGGTAGGAATATCTTCGGGTGTCCCCCTCACTCGTTCTATCTTTTTAATGCCCACTTTACGCTATCATCACTTCGATGCGGATGGCAAAGCCATGGCATATGATAAATACAGCCTCGACCTGACCGCTATGTACATGTTCGGTAACAGCGCAATATCGTTAAATGGCGGTTACTCCAAGGCAGATTACGACGCCGAAAATCCGCTGTTTAATACTACGCGAGAGGATACGGGGTATGAGATCAACCTTGCTTACGAATATCGAGATTTTTTGGGCTGGCAAAATTTCGGTTTTAACATCTTAGCCGGATACAGCAATACTGATTCAAACATCACATTCTATGATCAGAACAACTACATGATGGGTGTCGGTATCAGTTACCTGTTTTAATCCATATTCCCGTGAAACTCCGGCTTCACGGGAATGCTTTCATCATGTATTAGGTAATTGTAAACGGGCAATCACGCCCCCTTCCCTCGGTTGAATATCGAACTGCCAGCCAAGCTTGTCGCAGACTTTCTCTGTCAACTCTAAACCGAACCCAAAACTCACATCGTATTCTTCACCCAGAGATTCCAATTCTGAGTTTTCGATGGTGACAGAGTCGCCATCAAACTCAATGTTCACCCAACCATTGTGGGTATACTGAAATGCATTTCGGACCAGATTACCCAACACGATCATCAATGGAATCACAGGCAGAGATCTTTCGGCTCGATCGGAAAAATGCGTCCGCACCTCCACTGACTCACCTTGGAGCAAATACTCCTGTTCATCGATCACTTGCGTCAGAAGATCGGGTAAAGAAATACGATGTGTTTTCGGCTGACTCTCACTTTTTCTCGCGAGCCACAGTAGGGTTTCAGTAATCTGCTGCATGTTCCGATTAGCACGCTGAATTCGACTCACTGGCACCTCGGCTTCTTCGGGTAAAGCAATCTTATCCAAGATGTCTAAATTGGCGCGGACAATCGCAATCGGAGTCCTGAGTTCATGGCTGGCATGAGACAAAAACTTCTTCTCGCGCTCAACCAAATGGGCGTTGCGGCGCAAAGCATCCTGAAGACAAGCTGCCAAACGATTGTATTCATCAAACTTAAAATCTGGTTTGGTTTCAGAAAATTCGCTTGAAATAGCTTCAGCCCAATTTACCAATTGCCCGGTTCTCTTTCCCACTTTGTAGTTGTAATACCAGAGCACTAGAATCGTCAGCAGCAGATAACTAGCGACAATAATCAATATTACGTACAGGCGACCATCAAATAACTGGTTTGCATTCTCTTCAACCAGCTCGTAATCGTAGCGGGCAATGGTATACAAGGGCCTTCCATCAAACAGCCTCAAGCGGTATATGACTAATATAGGGTCATATTCCTGACCATCGGTAAGGAACTCGCTTGCTTCAATAATAAGGAACTCACCATCTGACATCTCGACGTTATCTAATATGTTGGTCCCACGGATATCGACAACAGGTAACGTATCAAGCGAAAAACTCGTCACGTAGGTTGATGGAAGGTCAATGGTTTGATCTTTCTTGTAGGCAATAGCAAAGGCTTCACTTTCTGTCATCACTCGCAAGCGGGCAGAATCTTCTAAGCCTGATTGAAAGTAAGACATCAGCAGCTCAGCAAACACTATGATGGTGATAACGGCAATGCCAAAGAAAAATGACGTTAGACGATTTCTTAATGACAGATTGTTAAAGATTTTCATCGCAACCTTTTATCCTAAAGCCTTGTCCGACTACTGTTTCGATCAGCTTATCTGTAAAAGGCTTATCAATTTTCTGTCTCAACTGATACAACTGAACCTTAAGGTTATTGCTTTCAGGCGTGTCATCTGGCCACAACTTTTCTTCTATTTCGTTGCGGCCAACTATCGCTGGACTGCTGCGCATCAGAAGCTCCAATAGCTGTAAATTGATGCGAGTCAGGGGGATGGTTTTTCCGCTACGGGTGACTTTTCTTTCTTCAAGATCAAACACTAAGTCTGCGACCACCAGCTTCTTCGATTGGCTACTTTTGCGCTTGGCTAAGGCTTTAACTCTCAACGCCAGCTCTTTCATCGCAAAGGGCTTAACCAGATAATCATCGGTCCCCGCATTGAATCCAGCTTCCATGTCTTCCAGGGTATCTTTAGCCGTCAGCATTAAAATTGGCACATCAACGCTGCTCTGGCGAAGCTTCTGACATACCGTGAGACCATCTATTTTTGGCAACATTAAGTCCAGTAGAATAACGTCGTAGTTGTTTTCCGCCGCGAGATTGAAACCGCTATGACCATTGTAGGCATGGTCACAGCGGATATTTTCATACTTGAGGTAATCCGCCACCGACATCGCAAGCTCTTTGTCATCCTCAACTAAGAGCACATCAACGATCAACTCATTACTCATAAGCGACTTCCTTTTCACTACCTTGCTCATGCTGATCTTTTTTACCACTGAACAGACCATTGAGGTCTTCATTGATCATCACAAGCGCTGGGATTAACACCAGAGTTATTATAGTGGCAAATAATATTCCGTATCCCATTGATGTAGCAGCTGGAATTAAAAACTGTGCTTGAGGAGAGGTTTCAGCCAATAAAGGCACCAAACCAAAATACGTCGTGGTTGAAGTCAGCAAAATGGCTCTCAATCGCCCAGTTCCCGATTCAAGTAAAGCTTCTGTCACGGCAAGACCCGCTTCTCGCCCTGTGTTGTAGCGTGAAATTAAGAGCAGACTGTCATTCACCACAACCCCTGCCAGAGCCAAAATGCCAAACAAGGACAGTAGACTGATAGGGATGCCATGCAGCATATGGCCCAGAAGCGCACCGATAATGCCAAACGGTATCGCAAACATAATGATCACGGGCTGAAAATACGATTTAAGTGGTACCGCCAGCAGCGCATAAATCGCCACCAAGGCAATCACAAACACGCTCATCAATGATTGAGTGATCTCGTCCTGCTCTTTCTGTTGACCAGAGATAACAATCTCCAAATCCCTGAATTCAGTCTGAAGCTGCTTCAGAATTCCTTCCTGCAATTGAGCCACCACCTCTTGAGGTGAGATCACCGCTTTATCTACATCTGCAGTCACCTGATTCACTCGGCTATAGTCAATTCGTTCAATGGTTTTCGATGCATACCGCGTCGAAATCGTGGCAACCGAGGTCAGAGGTACAATTTTGCCATTTGGTAAACGTATGTCTGTGTAGTGCAGATCATTGAGACTTTGCCGACGCGTGTCGGGGTACTGGATTTTCACTTTGACTTCGTTCTGCTCTTTTTGCAGACGTTGAATTTCGTAGCCTTGATACGCGTATTTCAATTGGTTCAACAATTCTGCATCCGTTAGCCCAAGAGCCAGACCGTTTGGCGTCACTTGAATATCGGCTTGAACTTGTGCGGCTGCTACACCATTTTTAACGCCGGACACACCATTGACCTGCCCCAGCGCCCTAACCAGAGAGCGGCCAGCTGCTTCGATGGTCTGATTGTTTTTGCTCCGCAACTCAATACTGATGTCCTTTTCACTTATCATGTCAGCACCAAAGTTGATGCTTTCAATGCCCTCCATCGGTGAAAGCATACTCTGCCATCTTTTAGCAATATCACTGGCTGTCACCGGCCTCTCATCATTGGCAGATAGGCCTACGGTTAAAGTGGCGGTGTTGTCCGTCGTCTCTGTCAACACATCCTGTATAGGGTCAACATCGAGTTGGTAGTCGATAAACAACTGATCGTTTAATACATCCGCCAGCTTCTCTAACTCTAGCGCTTCGCGCTGAACCAATCCAAATCCGGCATCGTCTTTAAACACCACATCAACCTGAATGAAATCCATGGATATCTCGGGGAAGAAAATTGCTTTAATTTTCCCGGATGGAACCGCCCCAGCGACCAACACAAAAAATGAGATAAACATTGCCAGAGCGGCATATCGGTAAGTCAAAACCAGAGCAAGAAAAGGCTTATAGTAATGGAAAGTAAAATACCCTAACCCTACCAAGACTTGGTTTTGTAGTTTATTCCAGTAAGCACCAAGGCTCTTTCCTTTAGAATTCGAATGCATGCGCACATGCGCCAAGTGTGATGGCAGAATCAACTTTGACTCTATCAATGAAAACAGCAAACAAAATGCAGCAGCATAGGCAAATTGAGCGAAGATTTTGCCTAAGTCTCCCTCAACCAGACTGATCGACATAAACGCCACCATAGTTGTCAGCACACCAAATGTCGTGGGCGTGGCGACTTTCTGCGCTCCAATAATGGTGGATTCTATGCTGGCACCGCGTTTTTCACGCTCTTCATATATGCTTTCACCAATCACTACCGCGTCATCGACGACAATGCCCAGCGCCATAATGAAACCAAAGGTCGTCATCTCATTGAGAGTCATTCCAAAAAAGGAATCTCCCATCAAAATCATGGCCCCTGAAAAAATGACAGGTAGGCCAACCCCAACCCACAACGCCACACGAATATTGAGGAACAGCGCCAGTAACGCGATCACCAACAATACCCCCTGAAAACTGTTGTTCATCAAGAGAGATAAGCGGTTTTTGATTGGCTCACTCTGGTTGTTCCACAGTTCGGCATGGATTTCCGTTGGCAGTGTCTGTTCAAACTGGCGAACAATCGCAGTTACCTCATCTGCAACGACGGTAATGTTCGATTTTCCGTACATTTTTACTTTCAAACCAACGGAGGTACTGCCGTTGTAGCGCGTGAGAAAGTTCTTATCCGCGAAGTCATCTTTAACGACCGCAATATCAGACAAGCGGATAATTCGCCCGTCGGCCAATTGCATGACAGGAATCGACGAAAATCCTTTGGCATCTTCTCGTTGCTGATCGGTTTTTAAGATGAGTGTTCCTCGCTCTCCCTCAAGTTCTCCTCCCGTGTCCGTGACTGACGCGGCGCTCACTTTCGAAGCGACATCAGCCAAGGACAGTCCCAACGCTTGCAGCTTACTCTCATCAACTTGAATCGTAATTTCTTCTGCGCTGCGTCCGACGTAGTCAACTTTCTGAATCTGGCTATTTGCCAAGAGCTTGGCACGTAAGTCTTCCGCGTATTGCTGCAATACCTGTTTTTTCACATCACCGTACAGATTGACCGAGATGACATCTTCCAGAAATACGGCGCGTTCGATGACGGGTTTCTCTGCACGTTGCGGCAATGTATCAATCGCATCGACTTTGTTTTTGATATCTTGATAAAGCGTATCCAGCTCGTAACCACTGGTTTTAGTTATCGTCACAGAAACACTGTCTCCCGACGAACTACTGCTCAGCGTTTTAATACCGTCAACGCCTTGCAAAGCCTCTTCGATCTTCAATGCAACGCCTTCCTCTGAAGACTCAGCCGAACCGCTGTCAAACACAACGCTAACTGTGACACTATTGGGCGGAATACTAGGGAAACTCTCAGTACGAAGTTTCAACATGGCGCTCAAGCCCGCAACCACAATCAGCGCCATCAGCAAGTTCGCCGCGACAGAGTTACGAGCGAACCAAGCAATGATTCCACTATTTGTCTGATTAGTTTGCATAGGAAGGTACCTCTTCCGTCACCACTTTCATGCCTTCGATATAGTGAGACATCGGCTTTCTGACCAAATTGATGTGCTCAGCCAGCTCTCCCCTTGCAATACCAATCTCCTTGGTATTGGCATAGAGAGTCTTCGCTTTATGACGAAATAACGTCGCATCCACCTCATACCAGATATAACCATCTGCGGTCAGCGATGCTGAAGCGATCACGTAACTATCAGGTAGTGCTTTTCCTTTGATTCGAACTTGAACGAAGCTACCAAACAACAAAGGTTGTGACTGAGCGAGAGGGGTATCAACCGCCACCGTTAACGTTCTAGTGCGTGTTGCTTGGTCAATGACTAGCGATAATTCTGTTGCTCGACCAAGCCATTGACTATCCGGGCTACCCGGCGAAAAAACATCAACCTGAAGATCGGTTAGATCGGCGGGTAACTGCTGCCATTCAGACTCAGACAGAGCGAGCTTAATTTCAGCAACTTCAGAGGATTTCAGTTCACCAATCGTACTACCCGGTGAAAGATAGCTGCCAGAGGTCACACTCCGGCCAGATACAACCGCATCAAAAGGCGCATAGATCTTAGTGTGAGATAAGTTTTTCTCGGCATTCTCCACTGCCTTTTTCGCCGCATTAAACTGAGTTTTGGCGATTTCTAGTTGCGGCTCACGCAGTGCTAACAAACTCGGTTTATCTGAGATTTCAGAACGGGTCCAGTTATCCTGTGCTCTTTGGTGCTTCCGCTGCTCTTGCAATAGTGCCAGATGCGCGTCAGCCAGCGTTTTCTCAGCATTAGCGAGTGCAGACTGGTAGTCTGAGTCCTCAATGCGCACCAGCAATGTTCCTTTTTCCACTTTCTGCCCGACTTTAAAGTTTTCTGCTTTCCAGACAACGCGACCTGATACCTGAGTCAGAACTGTCAAAGTATCCGCAGATTGAGCTTCCCCATAGCCTTCAATCACGCTGTGGTGTTTACCCGCAGCTAAGCGTTTAATCGTTACCTTGGGTAACAGAACCTCATCTTTAACAATGACAGTTTGGGGCTGATTGCTAATCGCATAACTGGTGTACATTACCGCCGCAGGAATGGTCAATAAAGCCAGTAAACTGACGACGATTTTCTTAATATTGATTTGTCTCACTGACTACACTCCCATTCCTAATGCCAGCCCCAAGGTAATTCGATTTGAAAAGCGGGCTTGCTCTGTCTCTAACAATTGAATTTTTGCCTGAAATGCCGCTTGCTTTGCCGTCAATAATTCCAGTACGCCACTAGCACCATCCTGATACAGATTTTGATAATCCTGCATACTTGCGAATGAATACTCGTAAGCTTTACTCAAGTGTTGCTCCTGCATCTTGAGCGAGGCTTCTTGATCAAATGCATTTTCAACTTCGTTCACCGCATTCAGCAGCAGTTTTTGATAGTTGAGGTAAGCAATTTCGGCATCCAAAGCTTTTACCTCCGCGTTAGCCTTTAAAGACTCGCGATTAAATAGCGGCGCGGTGATCCCACCAAGTAGACTCCATGCAGAGGAACTATCGAGCAATTGATGCATAGATTCACCCGTTCGACTGACGGAACCAGTAAGGTTAAATTTCGGCAACAGCTGTTTGTAGGCGACAGATGTGTCTTTGTCAGCAGAGATAATCCGCTGATACGCGGCGAGTAAATCTGGGCGCGAGCCAATCACTTCTCCCGGAAGCTTTATTGGTGGCGCTGCAATCTGTGCTATTTCGGTGGGGGAAATTGGCGTCTCTCGTGTCGACACGCCTCTTAATATATTGAAACTGCGGATTGCGACAATTTGGCTCTGTTTTCTAGCAGCGAGCGTTGATCGAGTGCGTTCTGTGGTCGCTTTAGCAGCATCAAGATCCGCCCTCTCTTTTTCACCATCAAGAACTTGCTCACGAATAATGGCTTCCGTGTGGTTCAAGCTGGTAATCCAATGCTCCTCTACCGCAATGATTTGTGCACGGTAATGGATGTCGAGCCAAGCCTGAATGACACGAGCAGTAAGGGAGTTTCGGGCATAAACGTAGTCCAGCTCGCTGGCTTTCGACGATGCTAAGGCAGCATCTGAGGCGTCCGCTAACCGTCCCCAAATGTCGATTTCCCAGCTTAAGTCTAACGACAAGGATTGTGAGTTCTGGATCGAGCCCTGCTTTTTTCGAGAGGCCTGATAATTAAAGTTAAGTGAAGGTTCCTCCTGCATCTCAGCCTGCTTTGACAACAGTTGAGCCTGACGCAATCGCGCCGCTGTCACCTTCAAGTCGTAGTTGGCAATCAACACTTCTTCTACTAGCTGTGCAACTTGCGGCTGATTAACCAAATCCAATAACTGTTTCGAAAATTGGTCATTGACGAATTCACTCGTTGCTTGCCATTTTTCTGGTATTCGTACGTCATTCCCTCGCTCCGAGAATGCCTGTTCATCCGGAAACGCGCTGCACCCTACAAGCAGCGCAAGCAACACTGAACAAGCTAACCATTTTGTCTTTTGTTTGTTACTTAACATATCTCACCCCAATCAATTGCTGACATTTTTAATCTCAACATGGTGAATTAGGGGTGAAAGATATGAGCGACGAATGAGAAAGGGTGGTTTCTAGCGCTGTTGCAGTATCCCCTTTCTAGATAACCATATTTAAGACAAGACAGTAGCAATAGATATAAAGGCTAGGAGCGATTATCTACATAATAATTATTGGGCTGGAACCTTAAGTAAGATTTGCGTTTTGGATATGTCAGCTGTGCCATGCTGAGAGAAACCATCAAGTTTCTCTACTCTGAAAAAGTCTATCGAAGCTCTGACAAGATTGGGGGCACCTTTCAAAAAGGCATAAACAGACAGAAGCCGTTTATGCCCGGATGGATAATATTCTCATCATGATTCGATATTATCTAAAGAATCAACACTAAAGAGTAATCCTGTTCAATAATATAGTATTCTTCATTATTATTTTTCATTACCTACCTATTTTAATTGCCAGAACTGAATTTTCGTTAGATTATAAAAATCAGCAATTATAATTTACTTAGACCTCACTCGCTGTCGAGACAAAAAACTGGTTCAAAAAATACTAGAGGAAGATGATAAAACCTCTTCCTCTATGACCGGAATACAAATCAAGACTCTACAAACTGCTTCCCCATGATCCAATCCGATACCTTTATAAAGTTAAGCGTATCCACGTTGTGTTTCTTAAACACTTTCACTACTTTCTCATGCATCATAATATGAGGGGTACTGCTGAATTTAGGCATAAAAACCAAGCGCTCTTCTTCTGGTATCGCTTCTAACTTTTCATCACTCATGCAGTATTGTTGAATTTTTTGTCCCTCTCTATTGGGATTTCTTTTTCTTATGGCACATCTATCCAGGTCCAGCACATCCATTTTTTCAAAGACGTTAAACACCCAATAGTCTTCATGGAAATTACCGTTGTCATCCACTATTACCGCTGGGTAGCATTGACAAAACTTATTGTCAACGTTGCCAAGTGACTGCTTGATAGCGGCAGTGAACACAGGGTAAGTTGAATCTAAATGTGCTTGTTTAATCGGCCTTGATATCCCTCCTGCTATGTCCTTTTCACGATAACCATTTTCAAAAAACATAGGCTCACTTCCACTTAGTTTTGTAAACTCATAATCGCGGTAGTCTGATCGATCGTGTGTTGTTAGGTATAAAGTGTTTTCGTCATAGCTTTTAAAAACAATATAGTATTGATCGTTGTATTGACTCATTTTCCTACCTCTGGTGTCCATCTTGTGCTTCTAAAAGTTATCGTTTTAGTATTCCATGGCACGCGACTAGATTGATATCGCTTGTCTTTGCCATCGCGATCATTGTCTTTGTAGTGGAGCCTAGCATTGTTACAATAGGTTCCATGATGCTTTTCCGCATCATTAACCTCGAATTGGCAAGCACATCCAGGTCCACCGGGAATAAAGTAGTGGGAAATTTTGGTTAATGGTAATGAATAGAACTCACCATCAACCACAAGATTTATTTCTTCAAGGATATCTTCACTAATTGGGTCGAGTATCTTGTGTATATCTGACTCATCTTCTGTTTTTTTAGTCTTGCCATAACAGCTTTTTATTTTGCTTCTTATTTCAGGATCTTTTAACTCCCCGGAAACATAATCGTGATATGGCTCTTCTTCGGCTCTCATATACGTATGATCGCCACGGTGTAATTGACAATGAAGCTGACACGCCCCTGGCAGGGTAGCTGGAAAGCCGACCAAGTTCGATAACTGGTTGATATCGTAACCTTTACTGACTAAATCTTGTCCCAGTTTGCTTAACTTCACGGCTTCAGCCGAAATCAAGTGATGGGTATCCATATGGATACCGTTGTTAAAAGGGTGATCAGGCAATTTCTTTACGTTTTTCACCCAACGCTTACGATACTTTTTTTTCTTTATCATCCCAACGAGAAAATCTGACTCGGATGCTTCTTGGTTTATAAGTTTGGCCATCAATATCCCATCCTACACATAATTGATTTCACCACGGTATACCCGAGGTGTTTTATGCTTTTCACTCTTACATAACCGACACTGACCATTTCTAGGATTATGTTTCTCTTC
This sequence comes from Vibrio sp. RE88, assembly GCF_013113835.1. Classification (GTDB taxonomy): domain Bacteria; phylum Pseudomonadota; class Gammaproteobacteria; order Enterobacterales; family Vibrionaceae; genus Vibrio. The sequence continues at coordinate 496,021 of NZ_VTYQ01000003.1, forward strand.
TAATAGAGCAGTGTCGTTCACCCGTTTATTTGGAACAGCTGACTTACGACGCAATGCCAAATGGCCCGCTAACTTATCGTAATCTGGCAAAATATCGACTAAACCATCGACGGTGCTGCTAAAGGTTTTTAGTGCTTGTGCGGCATGAGAGACGGCCCCAACCTTTTTAACGCCCATGGTAAATTTAGCTGTAACCGTCGCAATTCTGGCGGCCGCCCCTGCTGGCCCCGTGAGTAAGCCAATCACTATGGTTAACACCACTTCAATGGCGATGTACGCTGCTGCTTTACCTACGTAGTAGAAATAGAAGTTAGGCGGGATAGCTTCAATAATCAGACTCAAGTATGTAAAGAAAGGTAGAATACTGTTGTTATCGTTAATCAACGCCAAGGCCTTAGGGAAAAACTCACTTTCCTTTATCTCCATAGCCCATTCAGGGTCAAACTCCATCAACACAGTATCGACAAACGTTTCCAAGCCTTTTACATTGTTACTCGTGAATAGTGTTGGTAAGTTCCAAATCGCTTCTCTGTGCTTTGCGATACATTTGATTTTTCGTGCTATATCGTCGGAACCTTCATTCCACCAAAGCTGCACATCATCGATGGCCTCATCAATGCTCTCGTACGCATCCACACTGGCTGCAAAGAGTAAGTTAGGAGCAATACTGGAAATATAGGCCGCCTGTTTTACCCAGCTTGGTAAATCGCTTTGAGCTAACTGAGCTTCCGTTCCTTTCATCGCATCAGCGGTGTACTTTTCCAATGCATTGTATTTTTGATTGGCGTAAATATAGAGCTTATCAAAACCATCGGTGGTAGCATCGGCTAGGGTATGGCCCATCTCGCCCCAGACTTCGGGAGAGAAAAGTTCCACCACATCAGCTCCCCAAGCTTTAGCCCCTTCAAGCACACCATCACCCAAACAGAGTACGCCTTCTTCGTCCCATTGTTTCTGGAAACCTGACATATCTTGAGCAACAGTGTTTAAAAGGCCATCCAAATAGGTCTCTATCGCTTCTTGTTGCTTTGCAATCTTATCTTCAATGCCCGGTTCACCTTCATACTCGATAGTGACAGAGTCAGTGTTCGGCTTGAAGTCGTCGACCACCACCACACCTCCTTCTGTCTTTTGAGTCTCCAACGCCAAATCCATCGTTTCTGAGACCGTACTTCTTTGCGGTAATGGGTTGAGCTCTAACTTGTCTTTATGAGGAACGGAGCCATTGGCTATCACTTTAAGGTTTTGAGCGTAAACAGGTGTTCCCCACAGGTCATCGTGGACGGCACGAATCTTAATCCATTTCTGCTCCTCTAAATCTATCTTCGGTATTGCATTCACCACCACTTCAATCGTTCCTGCTTCGGCAGAATAAACATGATCGGGCGCTTGAATGACCGAAACACCTGACACATCACTCATAAGTTGGTTAGCTTTCTTCTCCATACGCTTGAAAGCTTGGCTGAGGTTATCGGACAGCTTTTTAGCATAGGTATCAATGGTACTAACATGCTTCTCATAGATATCAGATGACAAGTAAACGTAATTCAAACGACTGGCTTCGGACTTCAGGGATTCAACACGCCCCTTTATCTTACTAAGCAGACCTTCAAGCTCAGAGTTGAGTGCCTTCTTCGCCTTATCCCAAGGGTAGCTGTTGATAAAAACCTGCGGGTTACCTTTGCCACGAGCACGCATGTAAGCCAGCATACGGTCAGCCGTTTCATGCTTGGGTAAACGAAATAAGACAGAGAGTATTTCCCCTTCTTCCATCACCATAGGTAAGCCGTTCGCCAGTACACTGTCAAAACTGGTATCAGAGAGACTATCAATTCCCGCAATTAGCGATTCTGCCAATACGCTGAACTGAAAATCAGGGTGTCTAAATTCAAAGTGGGCTTTCGTTTCTGCTTTCACAATATCGGCAAAATACCGGTCAGCGGTGAGGCTAGGCCCCATGGTTCCCCAGCCTTCTACTGGCGGGGCAATACGATTCGGGTGCCAGAAGGTTTGCTGCCCCTGAGCAGACCTATCAAAAAAGTCATAGTCATTGTAATCCGGCAAATAGTGCGGGTTGGTGATACGAACAGCAGTCGTGACAAACTCATCCGTACTTTCTTTAGCTAGAATTTTGATTTGACCGGGCTTTAAGCCTGATACTTTGCTTTTACCAGAATCATCAAAATGACCGGGAGACAGAGCACCACCAGAGACATCGGTAATATCAAAGTCGGCGTTCATGAGAAGCACGCCATCCGGGTATCTGGCCTTAACGTAGACGGTGTAAGTCCCTTCTTCATCTTCGTTGACCGTTACGGCTGGGTTTTGAACCCCGCCGAGGCACATGGTGTTGGCCTTATTCATCGTCATTTGGTCAGACAGTCTTGCCACGCCCTTCCCTTCGATAATGACATTCGGTGACGCGGATATGAATTCAGCCTCGGATTCAATCGTGCCCGATGCCACACCTTTTTTGTCCCCACCTGCATCGCCTGTGCTCTTAGCAAACTTACTGCCCTTTAAAGCAATACTGTTGCCACCATCTGCGGTGACGGTCGTGGTACCTTCTACTAAATCTGCTGACTTCGCGTTGTTTCCGTAAGGAATAGGGACAACTGCAGGACCTACTGTCGTGAGACACACATCAGGTAAAGTCGCATTTGCTTCTCCTCCTGAGCCTTTATGGACAATGCTCAGTCCATTTGCATTTATAGTTACTGCCATTGTTTTATCTCACTACTGTGTCGGTTAATTCAAAGTAACTTTTTTGCCTTGAATCTTATGCATTTTTTCTGCGGAATTATTGATGTACTTTGCCGAAGTGACCACTCTGCCATCCTGACCATTGAATGTAGTTTTAGCCTCACCTGCTCCAATAGTGACTTCTTCTGTAGCCTCTAGGACAACTCTTTGTGCTTTTAGAGTGATTTCTTGTTGATCAATCATCGAATAATAAATGTTGGTTAAAGTTGGTAGATTTATATCCCCAGCAACAAAATCAATGCGACAGTCAAGCTCATTGTCGATTGCGACATGAATTTCAGATTGAGTGAACCCTCGCCCCAAAGTCCCCCAAATAGGTTGCTCATGAGGATTTCCTTGGAAGTCAATTTTTATACGAGATCCTTCAGGATGGCTTTCTACAATCTTCCCGAACCTAGAATTTAGTTCTCTTGGCTTATCGTTAGGATATTTTGACCGAACCATATCATTGCCTTCTCCTAGCTTATACTGGCGAAATACTATCAGTTTGATGAGACAAGAGAGTAATGGCTAAATAACAGCATATTCTGACACTTAGGCTAGAGAAACAGGCTAAATTAAAAGTAATCTTTCGAAATGTTCTATAAAACCCAAAAGAGGTTATTCGTTATGCAACTTGGGGTTGTAGTTCGAGAATGACATTTTGTGACCTTCGTTACATAAAAAACAATAATATGTAAGAAAAAAGCATTCGTGGCAGTGTTATTTATAGGTAAGTAAATGGACTACTTTAGTCAGTGGTACAAAAAAGCCCGCAAATCACTTTGCGGGCTTTTAAATGGGTGGAAGCCCCAGCCACATCCCGGCACACAAGTCACTCGCTGCGGCTGCTTCCTTCCGGACCTGACCGAGTTCACGAGCTATTGTTGCGGGAGGACCAGGGCCTCCATAGATTCTGTTTCCTTAGCATGGCTAAGGAGTGAAGGGATTATCAGCCATCACCGCAGGTAATTCAAGGGAAATTCTTAATATTACCTTCGATTTTGTGCCAAGTGCTTAGTCGTTAACCACCCTTACTAAAATGGACAACATTTTGCTCATTGGACTGACGGCTTATTATACAGCGATGCTTCTCTCGTTTATGATCGTACATAGCTTGGTCTGCCTCGTTCAGTACTTCTTGCAGCGTCATAAAGCGATCTCTTGGGCACGACACACCAATCGCAACAGAAACATCCAAAGAAACCTGATGGTCTTCGGACACAAAGTGCAATGAAGATAGCTTATCGATTAGAGCGTTTAGGGTTAGTTCGTCAGGCTGGCCAACCAATATAAATTCGTCCCCACCAATCCTATAACTGTTCCCTTTCCAATAAAGCTCGATTTGATGAGCGACGGCTTTTAAGACTTGGTCACCAATTTCATGTCCATAAGTATCATTAATAAACTTGAACCGGTTGATATCCAGATAGAGCAAGGTGTAATGAGCATTGATACCAGAACGAAAACGTCGATGCATTGAACGTCGATTTTTCAGCCGAGTTAGGTTGTCTGTGGTTGACTGGCTGTGAAGGTAAATAGCCACGATCGCTAAGAAACCTAATACCAGCATAAACAACGCCCTGCTCTGGCGAGAAAAGCTTTGTTCCGCCTGAAGGGTGGCTTTCCAGTCTGGTCGATAGTCGTAGCGTTTTATGATTCGTTCAGTGTCGATCATCTTTAAAGCACGGCTAAACAAAGGAGCAAGAGATGCACCCATTTGATTTTTGGCGAATCCAATCGCAATGTCTGAGGTGTAATACCCCCCTATCAACAGGTCTTCCGTCAAAGGAAGTAGATCTTTTGACTCTCGCAATAGCGTATTAAAGTTCGCTCGGCTTATCGCAATGTAGTCGACTTCATGATTCATCAGCGCCTTCAATTGCGACTCACTGCTGTCATACGTTAGCAATGTCTTCTTAGGAAGTAGCCCCCTGAGCAGCTCTTCGTAAAAATCATCTTTAACGACACCGATACGCTCAACAATCAGCTCAGAGACATTGCTGTATACATTGTCTTTGTAGCCTTCGCGCTTAACTAGTATCGCTTCAGGCTGATAATACGGGTCGCTGTAGTAGACTAAGTCTTTGCGAGCTTCAGAGATAGCAATTGGAGAAAGCACATCAATACGTTTGGCAATCAAGTCACCATACATGCTTTCCCAGGATTCGTCCGCGGTGCTTTCGAGCTTACAGTTCAACATCAGGATGTCACATGCCTGAAGAACGATATCGGCAGTAATACCCGCTATAGAACCATCATTTAGGTAAGTGGCGTATTGACCGATATTTTCGATTTTTACTCTGAGCGGACGATTAAAGTTGATACCACTATTGAGTACCGCTTGTCGCAGTGCCTGCTGACGAATCTCAAATTGATATTGGTTGATAGATTCGCGTAAAAGCTTTTGAACTTCAGCGCTATGTACATAGTGCTCGATCATTTTCAATAATTGGTGGTGGGCACCTTTAAGTGAAACGATGGAAACAGGCTTAATTGAAAGCTGGTGATTGAGCAGCTGCGCATCATACCCCGCAAGCAACATAGGCTTGAGCTGATTGATAGCATCAACCACTCCATCCACTGTTCCTTGTTTGAGTAACTGTAGAGCTTCAGACTGACCAGAATACTCAACCAATGCTATTGCAGGAAAAGCTTTGCGGATCAGCTCACCATAAATAGTGCCTTTCGGTACACCGACGGTATGGAGCTTATCCAATGTCGCATTAGTTGCACTATAAACGTAGGTATACTCAATATTGGTTGGGCTAGAGAAATCAAAGTAGAGCGCTCTATCCGGGGTATAAGTCACGTTCGCCGCGAAGTCACTCTCCCCTGTTTTCACTGAGTCTAGGATCGCATCAAAACTAGGGTAATAAACATATTCAAGATTAAGACGAAACTTAGACGCAACCGCATCAAACAGAACGCGCGTCACTACGTCGTCTGCTTCCATGGCAACTTTATAACTGTGAGTTTGGGCTTTGACGGGCAGAAACCAGATAGCAAAAAGCAATACAGCTATCCAGCCGAAGCGTCGTTTTATTGGCATAGAGAACGTTCAAAAAGACAGTGTGACTTAGAAGTGCAACCACACAATAAGTAATGTTTAAAATATGCGCAATTCTGGCATAGATAATGAAATTGTCCAAGCGCATATTTTAAAATGAATTTATCACCTTTAACTATAAATCTGCTTCCTCGTCTGAGCTGCGCAAAATGTAGTCGGTCATCCATGCGGTACCCAGTAAGCAAATCCACACGACAAAGACAGGGTTTGGCACCTCAACCGTTGGCGTTACCACTAGTGCAGCAAATCCAACCGTAGGAAGTGTCCAGCACAGCAGTTTCCCCCAACGGAAGCTTTCTAACTTAGACAAGCTTTCCATGGAGGCAAATATTCCCGTGACACATAGCGCAACCAATGCCGCGTAGGATAAGTCAGCCATCCACAAGGGTAGAATCAGCCCCAATGCCCACCAGCTATGTTTGTTGTTAGACTGCCAATGACGTGCAGCCCACCATGTCACAATCACAGACAAAGTCTGCACAACGGTAATCATCGGCTCTCCGCCAAGTTTACCTCCCGACTGAGTCACCATAATCCCCACCTGTAATGTCACCACAATGAGTGCGGCGGTCAATAAGACACCTAAACTACTTCGTCGGGAAAACACCACCATCAGCAGCGGGAATAAGATCCACTGACTAATCGAAAGTGCAATTGGTTGATATGGCAACGTCAAACCATAGGTCGTGAGTGCGGCCATCAGAATAAGCCCGACAACACCCCCTTGCGGAAATATCCATAACGCAGGAATGATCAAAGCCAAAACAGGAATGTCGCCGTCACTCAGACTGATAGCCCGAGCACAAACAACAGCCAATAAGGTTGTCACTAAGAACTGAAATGTAGAAAATACCATGCCCTCTCCTTATCCCTTCCATGGAAAAATCGAACTAGGACAAAATCATTATGGACCAGTTTTTAGCGCAAATCTTTGCGGTGATTCACCAAATTCCGTGTGGAAAAGTAACCACTTACGGAGAAATCGCCAAACTTGCGGGTTATCCGGGCTATGCTCGCCATGTCGGAAAGGCATTGGGTAACCTGCCGAAAGACTCAAAGCTCCCTTGGTTTAGGGTCATCAATAGTCAGGGAAGAATTTCGCTAAAAGGTGAGCATTTAGTCAGACAAAGGGAATTGCTGATCGCGGAAGATATTGAAGTCACCAACGATGGAAAGGTGAGCTTGAGAAAGTTTCGATGGCAGCCCTAGACTGCCATCTCAGAATGTATATTAATGGCTGACTCCAACCAAAACTAAATCAACGTTACTGGTCTGATTCTGATCGGTGATCACCGGGTATACGGTATCACTGATAAAACGCAGCTGACCGTCAACTTCGATTCGCGCACTGACGCTATAAGTGTGATGAGGCTTAATTTTTCTCGGATCAAACGCTAATTCGAACTCAAAAGGAACCTGCGTACCTCCCGTTTCAAATCGGTGTTTTGCTATCACTGTAGCGGGCGCATCAGCGAGTGAGATGTCTTGCAGCGTCACAGTCACCAGCGCATTGTCAGGCAATGCAATGAATTGTCGGTAAGCGACGGTGCCAGATACAGCTGTCATTTTCACGCCCCCTTCTCCATTCTGCGGAGATTGGCAACCAAACAATGTCATACCCAACACAACGGAAACAAACAGCGTCAACGCTTTTTTCATAAAGCCTCACATAAACAATGGAATACCGGAAGATTATATGCAGTGAAGTTCGCTTTGTCATGCTCCTAACCGCGTGATACCCCCTCACCTAAACACGTTGGTCATTTTTATCACTTAACCGCCAAATAGCTGTTTAACTTATCAGTTTGTGCTTAAAATAGACGTATATTGACTAAATTGTTAAAGGTGCAGGAATGAGCAAGCCACTCAACGAACTTCTGGAATTATTGAAACTGGAAAAGCTGGAAGAAGGGCTTTTCAGAGGCCAGAGTGAGAACTTAGGCCTACCTCAGGTTTACGGTGGGCAAGTGATCGGTCAGGCGCTCTCAGCCGCTCGATACACAGTGGCTGATGATCGAACGGTTCACTCATTCCATAGCTATTTTCTCTACCCTGGGGATCCAGAAAAGCCGATTGTTTATGATGTAGAAAACCTACGCGACGGCAGAAGTTTTAGCACTCGCCGAGTCAAAGCGATTCAAAATGGCCGACCGATTTTCTACCTCACCGCGTCCTACCATGGCGAAGCACCGGGATTTGAGCATCAAAACACCATGCCAGACATTCCGGGCCCAGAGAATTACGCTTCAGAGTCAGAGCTGGCTGAACGAATCGCAGACTTTTTGCCTGAGAAAATCAAAGTGGCATTCTGTGGCGAGAAACCAATCGAAACTCGCCCTGTAACTGTGGTAAATCCACTGAAACCACATAAAGAAGAGCCAAAGCAATATCTGTGGATTAAAGCCAACGGAGAAATGCCGGACAACCAGCTAATTCATCAATATCTGCTGGGCTACGCATCGGACTGGGGTTTTCTGGTCACAGCATTGCACCCACACGGCGTATCACTGATGACACCTAATTTCCAAGTCGCCACTATCGACCATTCCATATGGTTCCACCGACCTTTTAAGATGGACGAATGGCTGCTTTACGTTATTGAAAGCCCGACCTCAAGTAACACTCGCGGTTTAGTTCGAGGCGAAATATACAATCGTCAGGGCCATCTGGTCGCTTCTGCTGTTCAGGAAGGTGTGATGAGGTTTACCAAGTAATCAGTCCCTCTCAATTATACCAATGTAAAATTTCTGTATGCTCAGAGAATTCAGGTTTACTCTGAGCATCTCATCGGATTAGGATGCTGGCATATGCATTATGTTTAGTTTATCGCGATGAAAAAAAGTCTCCTCACTCTCATTCTGTTTCTTTTCTCTACGCAAGTGCTAGCTGACTCACTAACAAAGCAGATAGCTCTGATTGAGCAGCAATCTGGCGGCCGTTTGGGCGTTGCCGTGCTCGACACACAAAATGATAACCAATGGCAATATCATGGTGACGACCGTTTTCCAATGATGAGCACATTTAAGACACTCATGTGTGCCAGCATGCTCCACTTAGCCAAGCAAAAAAAGCTTAACTTAAATGCCACAACCACGGTCACAGAAAGCGAGCTGGTGACTTGGTCTCCGATTACTGAGAAGTTGACTGGTCAAGACATCACTGTGCAAAAGGCGTGTGAAGCCACTATGCTGATGAGCGACAACACTGCAGCTAATATCGTGTTGCATCAAATTGGCGGGCCAGAGCAGGTTACACAGTTTGTTCGCAGTCTGGATGACAGCGTCACTCGGCTGGATCGATTTGAACCTGATCTCAATCAGGCCACACCTAGAGACAAGCGAGATACCACGTCACCAAGTGCGATGGTCGAGCTGCTCAACACCCTCTTGCTCCAAGACGGTTTGAATCCGGAATCTCAACAACAACTACTGACGTGGATGAAAAACAATAAGGTTTCGGATCCTCTGATTCGTTCCGTTTTACCTCAAGACTGGTCTATCGCCGACCGCTCAGGAGCGGGCAATCAAGGGTCAAGAGGTATCACTGCACTAGTGTGGAACTCACAGCGCAAACCAATCATCCTCAGTATCTACCTGACGCAAACTCAGCTTGATATGGCGCAGCGAAACCGCGTAATCAATCGAGTTGCTAATCTGATGTTTGAACAGTTTTCCGTGAAGTAAACACACAAAAGAAGCCATAACTGGCTTCTTTTTCTCAATTCAAGTTGTTAGTTATTACTAATGGGAATGCCCGTGTGAACGCTCGGTGCTATAACCACTAAAGCTCGAATCTGTTGTGCCTTTAAAACAGTTAAGTACCCAAGGAAAAGTGTCCGTAACATAGTAGCCATACTGCCCATCTACCGCCATACCGTTGCATTCATCAAGGTCTCCCAACCCAACGGTATATTCCCAATCCCCGCGAAACTGTCCATCGTAGTTGCTACTAGCTACATTGCCTCCCACAACTGGTGCGGTATAGCTTCCTTCATCAACACGAGCTCCAGATTTCAGTTGATAGCTTGAAACCGCCTTTCTTACTTGGCCTGTTGAGCTGTCGGTAAAGCAACTTCCGTATACTGGAAAACCATCGGCAGCAAAGCCAATAACAGGCGACGCTTCACCACCGGCGCAATCCTGAATAAACATCGCGACCGGATTACCATGATAGTGATACTCGCCTGTTGGTTGTACATGGGCATTGTGGATATCAGTACCAAAGCCATTCAAGGAAGACATAGGATCATAACGCCAAGGGTTGTTAATCTGGTCCTGACCGCACCCCGTTCTTTCATCTCCGACGCCATAACAAGCAGCAGCAAGCAAATCCACTTTTACGCCATTAAGTAAAATCGCTTCTGATGTGCCAAGACTCAGCTCAGTTACACTGGAGGCGGCTCTCGGAGAAGCTGTGAATTCATAACCAATACTCTGCTCTGACACATTCGTTGCAAATGACGCAGTAGCATCGTTAAAGTCATGATTGGGAATTGCATTCGACTGCACAATACACTTCGTGCCACTGGAGGAGATATCCACTTGTCCTGTAAACAGTAGCGACCGCTGAATATCATTAACTGAAGAAAAGAAACTCCCTAAATACTGCTGACAATCACCGGAAAGGTTGGTGAAAAAGGTATTTGTGATGTCAGAGCCGGAACCCGAAGCCGTGGCAGAGCTTTCCCCCCCGCCACTATTACAACCAAACAGCAACAACGTTATTGCCGCCGTCACAGAATATGAGACTAGATTTAAGACTGGCATTTCATTCACCCCGCTTATAATTGCTTTTTAGTGAGATTAGCCAGACCTCCAAATTTATAAATCTGATTTACCAGACTTTACGTGTCTATACACTTCTTTACGTTTCTCCAATCGGCAGTGCAGTTGTGTATTTGAGCGGTTCCATCGCAAAGGTTGAGGTAACATTGGATATCCCTGCAACAGAGTTAACCAGCTTTTTGTAAAAGTTATCAAAACACTGCATATCTTTAACCTGAACTTTCATCATGTAATCGTATTCTCCGGCCATACGATAGAACTCCATTACTTCAGGGAAATCTGAGGCTGTAGAAACAAACTGACTGTACCACTCGTGGGAGTGATCGCAGGTTTTCACCAGAACAAAGGCGGTAAAAGACAAGTCGAGCTTCTCTGGGTTGAGCAAAGCGACGCGCTTTTCAATCACCCCTGACTCTTCCAGCTTTTTCAATCGCTTCCAGCATGGCGTTGTCGTCAGGTTCACCGCTTCTGCCAAATCATTGAGCGACAAAGTCCCATCCTGTTGTAACAACGCTAGGATCTTTCGATCCACTTTATCCAGTTCCATACTCACCGTCTCATGATAGAAAAGTTTTCTCCAAATAAAGCAAATTAAAGGCAATTAGGCAAAGTATTTCTCCTATTATATAGATAGATTATTAGCATAACGATGCTAAGGAGATTCCCATGTGTACAGACCACAACTGGATTAATAACGCGATTCGAAAAATTGAGGCTGATTTCCAACGCTCCGCGGACACTCACTTGATCAAACTGGATTTGCCAAGTGTGGAAGGGATCGACGTTTACCTCAAAGATGAGAGTACACATCCGACAGGGTCTCTAAAGCACCGTCTAGCGCGTTCACTTTTCCTATACGCGATTTGTAATGGTTGGGTTGGCTCTGAAACCACCATTATTGAATCGTCATCAGGCAGCACCGCGGTCTCTGAGGCGTATTTTGCTCGTCTGCTTGGATTGCCATTTATTGCCGTTATGCCGAAGTGCACAGCGAAGAAGAAAATTGAGCAGATAGAGTTTTATGGTGGTCAGGCACATTTGGTTGATCGCTCAGATCAAATCTACGCAGAATCGCATCGATTAGCGAAAGAGCTCAATGGTCATTACATGGATCAGTTCACCTATGCTGAGCGTGCGACAGACTGGCGTGGAAACAACAATATTGCCAATTCCATTTTCAGCCAGATGAAGCTTGAAGATAACCCTGTTCCAAAATGGGTGGTCATGAGCCCGGGCACAGGGGGAACTTCCGCTACCATTGGCCGTTTTATTCGCTATCAGCAACACTCGACTAAACTTTGCGTCGTTGACCCAGAAAACTCGGTCTTCCATGATTTCTTCAAAACAGGCAACCCTGAACTCAAGGGCAACTGCGGAAGTAAGATCGAAGGTATTGGTCGACCTCGCGTAGAGCCAAGCTTTATTCCAGGCGTGATTGATGAGATGCGCACCATTCCAGATGCCGCTTCAGTCGCCACAGCGCACTGGCTTGAAAAGATCCTTGGCCGTAAAGTCGGCGCATCAACAGGGACTAACCTGTACGGTGTACTACAGATAGCAAGTGAAATGAAAGCACGTGGTGAAACAGGCTCTATCGTGACACTTTTGTGTGACAGTGGTGAACGTTACCTAGACACCTACTACAATAGTGAGTGGGTCAAACAAAACATCGGCGATTTGCAACCTTATCTAACGAAATTAGAAACGTTTGAAGCAACTGGCCAAATCTAAATAACAATAACAACGTCAGTTGGAAACTCAAACGCCACTCATCTGAGTGGCGTTTTCATATTAAGCCAAAAGCCGCAGGCTCTGATTAGCTCTTTTTCTGGCGCGCTTCGAAAGCCGCGAGTTGCTCAGGTGTCGCTTTCGGCTGATGGTTTTGCTTCCACTCATCGTAAGTCATGCCATAAACACGCTCACGTGCATCATCAATGTCCAACTCTAAACCCTGAGTTTCCGCTTCAGCTTTATACCATTTACTGAAACAGTTACGGCAGAACCCCGCAAGAATCATCAGATCAATATTCTGCACGTCTTTATTCTCATCAAGGTGAGACAGCAAACGGCGAAATACCGCTGCATCCAGTTTGTCCTGCTCTTCTTGAGAAAGGTTTTTATATTTAAATTCAGCCACTTTACTTACCTATTGTTGTTCTGTATCGAATTATCTTATCAAGTCTTGGCCCAATACAAAAACGCCCAAGCACTTGGCTCGGGCGTTTATCATAAAATTCTACTTAACCTTGAATACCAACAATCAACCATGGAGCGTTAGGTACCGTTAGGTCTCGCTCAAGGTGCCAGATATCTTCAATGTTCTCTTCAACATTCTCTACAGCATCACGGTAGCGGCCGCTAAACTGTAAGCTAAGCTGTGCTTTGCTTGCATCATAATCTGCACGAACGATTTCTGCATCAACGTACATCACATCAGTATGCTGCTCACCTTCCAGTTTCGCACGCTCAGCTTTTAGGTCTTCAAACAAACTTGGAGAAACATATTCTTCAATCGTTTCAAGCTGGTTGTGATTCCATGCGCCTTGTAGAGTTCGGTAGTGCTCACGTGAACCATTAATAAAGGCCACTTGATCAAAACCCGGTGGGTAGTTGTGCGGAATGTCAGATTGTGCACCAAAGCCAAAACCACCTTGGTTGCCAGACTGAGGCTGTTGTTGCTGTTCGAAGTTATGAACATTAGGTTGCTCAAACTTAGGGGCAGAGCCACCAAATGCAGGCTGCTGCCTCTGCTGATTCATACTACCCTGCTTCGAGCCAAGCAGACCTCGCATCAATTTGAAGATGACAAAGGCCACCAAACCCATGATCAGGATATCCATGAACTGGATGCCTTCAAACGCGCCACCAAAGAATGCCGCTAAAAGACCGCCCGCTAACAGACCGCCAAGCAATCCGCCCATTAGGCCTTTTTTACTCGACCCTTGCGTTTTTGCGCCTTGGTCTTTACCAATCGTGTTTGTGTTTTGCTGTTGTTGCTTTGGCGCAGGAGCTGTTTTAAAGCTCTTACCAAATGACTTACCGCCACCAAACTTCTTCGCTTCTGCGATAGGAGTAATAGCAACAGATACCATTAGCAAAGCAACGAGGGAAAAAAGTCGTTTCATATTTTTCCTTAGGGTTTCCTGTATAAGGTAAGAATTATACTTATGGAGCAATAGTAGCCTTTGTATCTAGAGAATGAAATATGCCAAAGTCGAATACATGTATCAAAGTATTGCAAATTAGTACTTCGCCAGTTGCGCTTAGCCAAGACCCTTATTAGAATATTGAACGTTGTTCATTTTTGAAAATTTATCATGGCCCGTAGAAACGATCATACGCGTGAGGAGCTCATCGCTCTCACTCTCGACACTGTCAAAGACTTCCTCAGCGAAAACTCCTACCACGAGTTAAGCTTACGCAAAGTCGCTAATATGATCGGTTATGTGCCGAGCACGCTAGTTAATGTGTTTGGTAATTACAACTTGCTGCTACTCCATGCCGTCGCACAGACTCTCGATGAACTGGCTGAAGAAGCAAAAATCGTCGTCTCACAGAGCCAAGATCCTAAAACCGCGCTCTACGAGCTAGCCTACTGCTACCATGATTTTGCTCAGCGCCACCCTCATCGCTGGCAGCTGATTTTTGAGCACAATATGAACGGCGAAACCCTCCCTGAGTGGCAAGCTGAACGTATTGATAACATGACTGGCATGCTTGAACAGCTACTGCAAGTTCTAGCACCTCACCGTTCATCTAAGGAAGTGTTGCAAGCCAGCCGCGTTCTGTGGTCTGGTGTTCATGGAATTACGCTACTGAGTGTCGACGATAAATTCTTCGCAGCTGAGCCAGTTGACGGCAAAGAGCTCATCAATAACTTACTCTCTCACTATATCGCGAACTGGTAATCGCATCCTAAAGGAACAGGGATAATCATGCCAAACAGCCAAACCTCTCTTTTAGGGCAGAGACGATTTCTGCCCTATTTCGTGACCCAATTTTTTGGTGCTTTCAACGACAATATCTTCAAAAACGTTTTACTGTTGTTTGTTGCTTTTGCTGGAGTTGGGGCGCTACCTATCTCTAGTGACTTGTTTATTAACCTAGCCGCGGGATTATTCATTCTTCCCTTCTTTCTTTTTTCCGCGTCCGCTGGTGTTTTAGCCGATAAATACGAAAAGTCTTGGTTCATTCGCAAAGTTAAGTTGGCCGAAATCGGCATCATGTGTCTTGGCGCAATCGGCTTCATTACTGAAAGCTACATCATTCTTCTTATTCTGCTGTTTTTGATGGGGACACAATCGGCGTTTTTTGGCCCGGTCAAATACGCATTGCTTCCACAACAGCTAAAACCTCAAGAGCTGGTACCAGGTAACGCTCTGGTTGAAACAGGCACGTTTCTCGCGATTCTTCTCGGTACACTAGGAGCCGGTATTATTGCTTCAGCTGAAAGCGCCAAATACGTAGCCGCCGGGTGCGTCGTGTTGTTTGCAGTGTTTGGTTATCTCGCCAGTCGTTCAATTCCTGAAGCGCCAGCAAGCGCGCCAGATTTAAAGTTCCGCTGGCAGCCAATTAAACAAACCCGAAATACCATTGCCATTGCTAAATCGGACAAGACGATTTTCCAAGCCTTGATGGCGATCAGCTGGTTCTGGTTCTTAGGTGCGGCCTACCTGACTCAATTCCCCAATTTCACTAAAATCTATCTTAATGGCAGTGAAAGTGCGGTCTCGTTTCTATTGGCACTTTTTTCTGTAGGCATCGCTTTCGGCTCTTTGGCCTGTGACAAACTATCCAATCATCGCATTGAAATCGGAATCGTCCCGCTGGGCAGTTTAGGCATCACTATCTTTGGTTTCTTAATGGCAACGTCTGTACCAACCAGTCTGCCAGAATTTGAAACCTTTACAGACTTTGTATCTTATCAGCCACTGTGGCCTGTATTTATCTCGCTGCTGATGCTGGGTGCATCCGGTGGTGTGTTTATTGTTCCGCTCTATGCATTGATGCAGCAGCGTGCCAAAGTCACAGAGCGCGCTCAGGTCATTGCAGCGCTCAACATCTACAACTCACTGTTTATGGTAGGCAGTGCCGTACTCGGTATCGTCTGTCTAGCGATTATAGAAATGAGCATTCCGCAGCTATTTCTTTTACTCGCGGTCATGAACCTAATCGTGGCGATTACCTTGTTCTTACGTGTGCCTATTTTCGCCGTGCGTTTTATCGTCTGGGTCCTCACCCACACTATGTATCGCGTTAAACACAAAAACTTGCACCACCTGCCTGAAAAAGGCGGGGCGCTGCTTGTCTGTAATCACGTCAGCTATATGGATGCTCTGCTATTGAGCGCGGTTTGCCCGAGATTGATTCGCTTTGTTATGGAAGAAGATTACGCCAACCTTCCACCTTTGCGCCGTTTTCTTAAGCGTGCAGGTGTGATCCCTATCTCTGCTTCCAACCGACGCTCCATTCGCAATGCATTTGGTGAGATAGAACAAGCGTTAGAAGAAGGTCATTTAGTCTGTATTTTTCCTGAAGGGCGCCTTACTAGTGATGGTGAAATGAATGACTTTATGCGCGGCATGGACATCATTCTTAAGCGGAGCCCTGTCCCAGTGATCCCTATTGCGATTAAAGGTCTATGGGGTAGCTTCTTTAGTCGCTATAAAGGTAAAGCTTGCAGCGGGCTGCCTACCAGATTCTGGTCCAAGTTAGAGATAGAAGCAGGCCAACCGGTTGATTCCTCAGCGGCAACCACTGAGTTAATGCAACATAAAGTATCTCAGCTCAGAGGTGACTGGAAATAACTTTGCGAACATACGTTCACTAAATATGAACGTATGTTCAATTCATTCAACTCTACTTATCGGCTGGATTTGGTTACACTCACCAGCTGTTTTGATTGCTATTTTGTGTAATGACGACGATTAAAAAGCAACTGCCATTTTGGTTGGCAATGATCATCTGCCTGACACCATGGATTACTTCACCAACCGCATTGGTGATTGGTTTCTTGCTGGCTTCATTGGGCATGGTGCCACACGATTTTAATCTGGCAAAAGTGACCAAAAAGCTATTGGCTTATTCAATCGTCGGCTTGGGCTTTGGCATTCAATTCAAAAATGCCCTTGCAGTTACCTCTGATGGCATAGGCCTTATCGTTACCACCATTATCGGCACCTTAATCATAGGCTGGTGGGTAGCAAAAGCCATTGGCCTAAATAAAGAGACGGGGTATCTGATTTCTTCCGGAACGGCCATCTGTGGTGGCAGTGCTATCGCTGCGGTTTCCCCTGCGATCAAAGCAAACGATGAGCAAATCGGCCTTTCTTTAGCCACCGTGTTTGTCCTCAATTCGATTGCTCTGTTTATCTTCCCTGTGATTGGCCATGCGCTGAATCTCGATCAACATACTTTCGGTACATGGGCTGCGATTGCCATTCATGACACTTCATCCGTCGTTGGTGCTGCGTCCGCCTACGGTGAGGAAGCACTCACCACCGCGACAACCTTAAAACTAGCACGAGCTCTTTGGATTATTCCGGTTGCGTTGTTCAGTGCCTTTTTATTCCGCAGTGATTCGAAGAAAATCACTATCCCCTACTTCATTTTGTTTTATTGCGTCGCCATTGCAGTCAGCGATCTGTTGCCACAGTTTGAGGTGATTTATCAGGGAATCTTTGATGTTGCTAAGCGAGCTTTAGTGGTGTGTTTGTTTTTGATTGGCTGCGGAATTTCGGTGGAAAAGCTCAAGTCTGCTGGACCTAAGCCATTGCTGTTTGGTGTCACACTGTGGATTGCTATATCGACCAGCTCATTAGCATGGTTAACGCTTAGCTAAAGTTCTTCAGGCTCGATTTTCAGCTTTCTGCGCTTTTGTCGTTGGTATATTAGGACCAAAGCGGCGATAAATAGAAACGCAGATAGCTCAGCCAGTGACCGCACCAAACCTTCACTTTGCACTGCGACCAGAATCTGAATCAATATTGCCAACACAATGACGGCTTTCATTAGCGCCTCTTATATCCATATACTCATATTCCAGAAAGCATTATGAGATAGAGTTATAAGTTTGATAAATTCAGATTTGGACTATGAAAGATCAATTTCAACTAAGTTGCCTTTCAACCCAATCCATAAAGGTTTTGATTTTAGGTCGATTCTCACTCCCAGAAAGGCACAACAGATCATACCCCTTACTTGTGGGCATACTTGGGAAAGGGGCAACCAGCTCACCATTGTCTATCATGGCTTTGACAAACTGATATCGCCCCATCGCGATCCCTAATGAATTTCTCGCGGCCGGAATTTCAAATCCCAACTGACTTATCGAATAATGATTCTGACTGAGTTCGACGTCTAGCTTCATATACGCCGCCCACCTTTCCCAAGCATCAGAACCAATAGAATGGATAAAGGTTGCACTCTCAAGTGCGGTCAATCCAGATTCATAAAGGTTCAATTCACTGGCGTAATCAGGAGTACAAACCGGTATGTACTGCTCACCAAACAAACGTTTAGCATAACAATCTTTGTGGTCGCCTTGCCCATAGTAGATAGCGACATCAATATTGTGAGTAGCAAGCTCTTTGGGCTCATCAGACACCAACAAGGTTACGTTAAAGCCTGGGAATTTATGGCGAAAATCTCTCAACCTCGGAATCAACCAGCCATTCGCAAAACCTGGCGAGGTCGCTATGGTCAGCTCACCTTGCATATCAGTGGTTTTAATCTCTTCAATTTCACCAAATATCGCATGCAGTGATTGTGACAGTGTTGCCTGAAATCGCCGACCTTCCGGCGTCAGCTCAAGCTTTCGTGTTCCTCTGACAAACAACGCAAAACCCAATTCGGTTTCAAGCGTTTTAATCCTGTGACTGACGGCTCCTTGGGTTAAATGCAGCTGTTTTGCCGCCACGGTAAAGCTGAGCGACTTCGCTGCGACGTTGAAGGTATGCAGGTTTCTTAGCAACAGTTGTTCATTCGCCATCACACGCACCTATGAATTAAAAATATTAATCCATACTAGCTCTACTTTAGTTTGTTTGCACCGAGAAATAAGTTTTTAATAGCACTATCAACAACCCATTTTGTAACCAGTTGTTCCTGATAGCTGGGTTCATTCAAATAATCATAAAAATTTTTAATCTGTATTTTAGGGGTATACATGAACGTTCTCGGATATATGCAAAAAGTGGGTAAGGCCCTGATGGTGCCCGTCGCCACATTGCCAGCCGCCGCTATTTTGATGGGAGTCGGCTATTGGCTTGATCCGGTAGGCTGGGGCTCTGAAAGTGTTTTAGCCGCTTTTCTTATTAAGTCCGGCGGGGCCATCATAGATAATATGGCGGTTCTGTTTGCAGTCGGTGTCGCCTTTGGCTTAAGTAAGGATAAAAACGGCTCTGCCGCGCTTTCCGGTTTTATCTGCTTTATGGTTCTCACCACACTATTGGCTCCTGCTACTGTCGCTCAACTGCTTGGTGTTGATGCAGCGCAGGTACCGGCGGCATTTAACAAAATCAACAACCAGTTCATTGGTATTTTGGTCGGCATCATTTCGGCTGAAATCTACAATAAGTATTCCGGTGTTGAACTGCCAAAAGCCCTCGCCTTCTTTAGTGGCAAGCGTCTGGTGCCAATCCTGACCTCGATTGCGGGCATGGTACTCGCCTTCATTCTACTTTACGTTTGGCCAATGGTTTACGATGCGCTGATCGTTCTTGGTACACAACTCGAATCACTGGGCGCTGTAGGTGCTGGTTTGTTCGGCTTCTTCAACCGCTTAATGCTAACCATTGGCATGCACCACGCACTTTACCCTGTCTTTTGGTTTGACGTTGTGGGCATTAATGACATTCCAAACTTCCTTGGCGGCGCACAATCCATCGCGAATGGCACGGCGGTTCCAGGGCAAACTGGTATGTATCAGGCAGGTTTCTTCCCAATCATGATGTTTGGTTTACCGGGCGCTGCTTTAGCCATGTATCACTGTGCTGATAAGGAGAACCGTGACAAGGTGTTCTCCATTATGCTGGCGGCAGCAATGGCATCATTTTTTACTGGCATCACCGAGCCACTAGAGTTCAGCTTCATGTTCCTTGCTCCTGTTCTATACCTGCTTCACGCGGTATTGACTGGAATTTCGCTCTACATTGCGGCAAGCATGGAGTGGATGGCAGGATTTGGTTTCTCAGCAGGCTTTGTCGATTTCGTACTTTCCAGCCAAAACCCACTCGCTACCCAATGGTACATGCTGATCTTGCAAGGACTTGTATTCTTCGTTATCTACTACTCAGTATTCCGTTTTGCCATTCTCAAGTTCAACCTGAAAACACCAGGTCGTGGAGAGGAAACCGAAAATGAAGGCAAAGAAGAAACTATTGGTGAGCTTACGCATCAGTATATAGAAGCCATCGGCGGCGCAGAAAACATCGTCGAAGTCGACAACTGCATCACTCGCCTACGACTATCTGTAAAAGATTCATCCATTGCTGACTCTGATAAGCTGAAACGACTGGGGGCAGCCGGCGTTGTTCCTGTTGGTAATGGCGGTTTACAAGTCGTCGTCGGATTGGGCAAAGTTGACAAGATAGCCGAGCAAATGAAAAAAGCGCTCGCCAGTTAAACATAGAGAAATGTGGTGATTTCACCGTCACCACGCCCCCTGAAGTGCAGGATCGACTAGTCACCGATTCTGCACTTCACTTTATTTATCGATTTGCTTTAAAAGCCAATCTTTGACTGCTTTTCGCGACACTTTGATCCCCGTCTGGCAAAGAAACTCTGGCAACTCATAGTAGGCGACAGGCCACTTAAACCGAGTTAAGGACTCACCGAGACGCTGCTCGATATGCTCTATATTTAAACGTTGATGACTTTGAATGACTGCGACAGGCCGATGCCCAAACTCTTTGTCTTCAATCGGTACTATGATGGATTGAATGACTTCTGGGAGCTGGTTGAGTACGGCTTCTATCTCTTCACAATGAATGTTTTCACCGCCTGAGATGAACAGGTTGTCTGCTCTGCCGATAATTTTCAGTTCACCGTTTTTCCAATCACCGAGATCTTTACTATCAAACCACGTGTCTTGGACGATAGGCTCAAGAGCACCCTGCTGATAACAACCAGATGCTAGCGTTTCACCGCCAATGTAAATCCTCTGTCCCTCAAGTTTGACTCTGCGCTTGGGCAATACCTTCCCTGCCGTATAGTTGCTATCCACCCGCTTAGCCGTCACAGTAGAAGCGGCTTCCGTCATCCCATAACCTAGCCAAGTTTCAATCCCCTGTTGTTCGGCTTTGTGGCTTAAAGAGGTGGGGATGTGGCTGCCCCCGAGTAAGACATGAGTCAGTTCAAGTGGCGTATCACTTTCTAATAATCGCTGAAGTTGCGTTGCAACCAGCGACGCATGCGTCACGTGACGGATATCTTGGTGAAGCAGCCCGCTTCCCACTTTTAACGTCGCACCTGCATGCAACCAACGATAAACAATCGCCAGCCCAGAGACATGATACATAGGCAAACTTAACAACCAGCTATCGCTCTGATTGAAGGTGAATTTTTCCAGCAGTCCTGAGGCAGAAGCCAGATGTTGTGCAGAAGTATGCGCGACCGCTTTCGGTGTTCCCGTTGAACCAGACGTAAATACAATCGAAGCTAAATTGTCTGCTTGATAACCCGTGGGATAGTCAGGCAAATCTGCGCGCGCTATCGTCATCGTCGACAAAGAAGAAAGCATCGAATCAGGCGGTGCTACCCAGACCTTCCGCTCAGATCCTGTCACATAGAGTGATGCCAACTTGGTTTCCAGTTCCACTTGAGTCTGTGGCATGGTCAAGGCACATACAGCACCAATCTCCATGCACGCAAGATAGGCTAATAGTAGATCTAAGCTGTTCTTACCAACGCACGTCAGCACCTCGCTGCGTGCTAATCCCTGTGCAGATAGGCTTGCGGCGACTTCATCCACAAGTTGCGCTAACTCAGCCCAAGTGTATTGCGTTTCTTGGTGATGCAGAGCTAACAAAGATGGGCTCGACTGAGCCCATTGTTTTAAGGGAGAGAGTTGGTTGTGCATTAAGACTGCCAGATTAGTGACTGGTCTGACAGAGAAGTCACCGGAAGCTCACAGCCTGGCCAAATAACTTCTAGCTGCTGAGCAAACAAACCTATGGTATCTAAGCCCGGAATCTCTTCAGGTAGCTGCCATTGGGCGAAGCGAGCCAATTGTGTTAGACCCAAACTGGATTCAATACTTGAGCTAATCACAGGCTTTATACCCAACTCTTTAGCGCGATTGATAAGCTCGATACAACGCTCCAGAGAACCAATTAATGTTGGCTTAATCACAATGGCCTTGGCGCCGTTGAAATCTTCCAGTTTAAAGTCATCTTTACGGATAGCGTGTTGAAGGGTTTCGTCCCATGCAATTGCAATCCCTGTATCGATAGCAAAAGAAAAACTGTCACCCGGCGCCTGACATGGCTCTTCGACAAACGCGATTCGTTGGCGCAAAGAAGGCGCAATCTTTTTGGCAAATTGCTGCGCTTTTTCTGCGGTCCAAGCGCGATTAGCATCCAATCTTAGTGTCAGATCTGGAATGGATTCCAGAAACAGACTGACGATCAACCCGTCACGCACAGGCTCATACAGGCCTACTTTTATTTTGGCGACTTTCTCGCCCGGCATATTGTCGAGCTTAGGCAAAAGTTCATCTGGATCACCAGAACACAATGGCGCAGCTTGGTAGCAACCTGTATCAGGAAGACCATTAGCCAACTCCAGTTGAGCCATGGATAAACCAAAAGCCACCGATGGGTATAAATCTGTATAGTCGAGAGCTTGACCGCTCTGCCACAGGGCCAGTTGTTCGATGAGTTGAGAGTAAACGTCGTCCATACTCTCAACACTGAACCCAGGTAGCGGCGCTATTTCCCCTCGCCCCACTTCCCCGTCACTTTCTAGCACAACCACAAAGCCTTCTCGTTCCGTGAGCCTTTGCTCTCTCAGTATCACTCCGCTATCCATAGGCAGCTCGTAGCGATACAGTTTGGCTGTTCTCATACCAATATCCCTTCTAATCGTTTTGTAATCGTTGATGTATGCTGTTGTTTATTTGATTGTTTTCGATTTAAACGAGGGCCAAAGGTGCTTAGTTAAGCACCTTTGATTTTTACGTTTTAAACCCGAACTGCACATCAAGGATTACGAGGGAATTTATTAAAGTCTGGTCGACGTTTCTCATTGAACGCATTACGACCTTCCTGACCTTCTTCAGTCATGTAAAACATCATGGTTGCGTTACCGGCTAACTCCTGCAGACCTGCCTGCCCATCACAATCAGCATTCAATGCAGCTTTCAGGCAACGCAATGCCATAGGGCTATGTTGCAGGGTTTCACGACACCAGCGAACGGTCTCTTTCTCCAATTCTTCAAGTGGCACCACGGTATTAACCAGCCCCATATCCAATGCTTCTTGAGCATCATAGAAACGGCATAGGAACCAGATCTCACGAGCTTTCTTCTGGCCGACAATTCGAGCCATATATGAGGCACCCCAGCCGCCATCAAACGAACCAACTTTTGGCCCCGTCTGACCAAACTGAGCATTGTCTGCGGCAATGGTTAAGTCACACATCATATGCAGAACATGACCACCACCCACAGCCCAACCTGCAACAGCTGCGATAACTGGTTTAGGGCAAGTACGGATCTGGCGCTGGAAATCAAGCACGTTGAGGTGATGAGTACCGGAGTCGTCTTGATAACCGCCGTAATCACCACGGATTTTTTGGTCACCGCCCGAGCAGAAAGCCTTTTCGCCAAGTCCCGTCAAAATGATCACGCCGACGCCTTCGTCATAGCGTGCATCCGCTAGCGCATTGATCATTTCTTTAACGGTTTGAGGACGGAACGCATTGCGTACCTGAGGGCGAGCGATGGTGATTTTTGCGATACCATCTTCGGATTTGTGGTACTGAATATCTTCATATTCACCTGTGCAATCGTTCCAGTGTACTGGTGCGTATAGTTCTTCTTCTGAAATACCGACTGTTTTTGCCATGGTGATTCCTGTTTGTTGACGTTGCGCTGTTAGAGAAATGCGCGAATTTGAGATTTAACAATGGCGGTAAACGCTTCGGGCTGTTCGATGTGAACATTATGCCCAGCTTGCTCTACCTGGCTATAAGACAAACCGCTCTGTTCGGCCAAACGGCTGAACTTACTGTCTTTTTCACCACAAATATAATGTACTGGAATGCTCAAGCCTGTTAGTGACTCAAGCAAATAATCTTGTTTTGCTAATGAGGTTGCCATCAACATTTTGCCAACTGATGGGCCTAGGTTAGCACTGCGTTTGTGTATGAGTGTTTGTCTTTGCTCATGGTTTAGTGAACTAAATACTGGCTGTTGATACCAATCGCCTAACACTTGTTCGATTGGTTCGTGATGAAATCGCTCAGCCCAACGAGAGTCATTGCCGAAACGGGCTATTTTTTCTGCTGCATTGCGAAGCCCAAAGTTTCCACCTTCAGAGATAAGCATTTGAATATTAAGCTCAGAAAAGTAGTGTTTAGAGAGCCCTACCATCGCAATTCGAGCTCCCATTGAATAACCCACTAACACTATAGGTGGTCGATGAGGAAATTGAGTAAGTAAAACGTCAGATATTTGATCGCAGCACGTTTTAAAATCGCGACAATGCATCAATTTGCTCATCCCATGACCAGGAAGATCGATACACAAAGCAGGGTATTCGGGAATCAATTGCCTACAACGGTTCCAGTCATCACTGCTGCCAAGTAGGCCATGTAAGTAAACAATCAACGGCTGCGAGCTATCAGTGCTCGCATTGTTGTAAAGGCGGCTATAGAGCATGAAGGCGTTGAGTGATTTCTTTTAATTGTGTGGAAGCTTGCTCGGGAGGTGTCTGTACTTCGACAAGCAATGCTCCCTCGCCCTGTTGTAGATGCTGATCTACTAACTCCGTGTAAGCAGCAAGAGTAGTTGGTTTTTGGTATCGAATGCCAAATTGCAGCGCGGCATGCTCGAAAGTATAACCATGAGGCATCTGATACAGAGATTGTTTCTGCGCCTGAGGGACAGGGAGTAAATCAAAGATCGCCCCTCCGTCATTATTGGTGACCACAATAACGACCGGCGTTTTTTCATGGGTCAACAGAGACAAAGAGTTCAGATCGTACAATGCCGACGTATCACCAATAAACAATACGCTGGGTTTACGAGTAGCCCGCACAACACCCGTTAGAGTCGCAATCAAACCGTCGATCCCGGAAGCGCCTCGGTTGCTAAACGTTTCAAGGTTTATCATCGAACCAAACATATCCACCAGCCGAACAAACAGACTGTTGCCCAAAAAGACCTGAGCTTGCTGTGGTAACTCTTTGATAGATGTAGCCAGCGCAATCTCATTGGCTGACTGCTGGTTTTGTTCATATTGAGCAGATAACGCTGCCACACCTAGTGAATAGTGCTCTAACTCCGCAGCCCAGCCAGAATGAGGGCTCTTGGCTTCAACAGATTCTCTTATCCAACTCTCAATCCAAACCCCGATGTCTACGACGTGGTGAGTTTGTGGTAAGTGACATTGGTTGTTGCGTTCGACGCGGGGAGAAACAAAATGATAACCCGCTTGTCTGGATTCAACTTGCTGAGATATCCACTGATTGAGCCGTTTTGACACAATCCGCGAGCCAAACTGCACAATGACGTGAGCCTGATTCAGCACTTCTTTCGCAGACGGGCTCTGCAACCAAAGATCATAATGTGCGAAAGGAGACGAAACTCCCGATTGCGGATCGCACAAACATGGCCAGCCCAGATTTTCCGCCAGCTGTTTCGCCTGCTGCGCTTCCTCTAAGGTGACACTACCAACGACAATAACCCCCAGCTTGTCAGATAAGTCAGCGTAGTGAAGAGCGGGCAATGACTGAGTTCGAGCCTTGCAACTATAAGGCTTGTCAGAGTGAAACCAAGATTTTACTTCATCGAGATACGCCTGAAATATTCCTTTCGATTCAGAGCCATACAAAGGTTCAGGAAACGGGCAATTGATGTGGACAGCCCCGCCTTTCTCAGCTTGTTCAAACATGTATTGATCAACGGAAGTCAGCAGCCACTTAAGCGATATGGAATCCGAAGGGCTTGGTAACTCAAGGCTAGAGGTGACATGAGTTGAGAAAATGCCAGATTGATGGATCGCCTGATTGGCCCCACAGTCAATCAGTTCTACGGGCCTGTCTGCGGTCAGCACCACCAGCTTTTCGCCCGTTAGTTTAGCTTCGGCAATCGCAGGCAACAGATTTGCTACCGCTGTACCCGATGTCACAATCAGTGCAACAGGCTTGCAGCTCGCCTTTGCTAGACCGAGAGCGAGAAAACCTAAACCACGTTCATCAAAATGTGTGTGGAGGTTCAGGTTTGTATTGTCTTGCGCCTCCAGCGTTAATGGAGTCGAGCGTGAGCCCGGGGCAATACACACTTCAGTCACACCGAGACGAGATAGCTCTTCAAGCAAGGTATGAGACCAAATGCGATTGATGACGGCTTGGTTTTGATTGCCCATTTACGACGCTACTCCCAGTGGAGGAATATCAGTGATCAGCGATAGCAAGGTCGACATTTTCTTATCCAACTCCTGCCATTCATTATCCGCTACAGAGCCCGGGACAATGCCTGCGCCTGCGAATAATTGAACCTCTTCACCAAGAATAAGAGCGCTGCGTATCGCCACACAAAATTCAGCACGCTGATGACTAATAAAACCCATTGAGCCCGCATACCAACCCCGTGCAAAGGGCTCGTTATCCTGGATAAAGGCCATCGACTCTCTACGTGGTAATCCGGCAACCGCTGCGGTCGGTTGCAATGCCCCCAGCAGTTGAACACCATTAATGCCCGGTTTGAGGTGTGCATGGATACTGCGTTTAAGGTGCTGCACTTTACGCAGCCTAACCAAACGGGCTTCTTGCTCAACCTCGACGTGCTCCGAGTGAGGCGTTAGTCGATCGATAATGTCATCGACGACATATTGGTTCTCATTAAGATTCTTGCTGTCTTGCGATAACCAATTTGCCAACTCCATATCGTGGCTGGCATTGTCTCCTCGGCCTATCGTGCCCGCCAAAGCTTCGGTGTAGAGCTCCTGACCTTGTCTGGCATACAGACGTTCTGGTGTCGAGCCTATAAAGCTGTGCTTTTTATCCAGAGAGAGCATAAAGTGGAAGCTATGGTGGTTTTGCAGATAGCTTGATTTCAGTAGCTGCGCGGCACTCACCGTGCTGTCCATCTGTACGGAAGTTCTGCGGGCCAATACTACTTTCTTAAAGTCGTCATTCTCGATACCAGTCAGGACTTTCTCAACCAGCTCAGACCATTGCGGTTTTTCCGGTATGTGGCTGATGCTTTTGATCTGCGCAGAAACAGGCAGTAGAGATCCGGCTTCAACTTTAAGTTTACTGAGCCCTGCCAATGTCCGATGTTTATCGGCTGTCAGGTTGACGGCTAATGACCAGCGGTTATCAAAACGAATTAGCTCAATTTGCGGCAGGAAGAAAAAAGAAGACATACAGCGACGATTCTTTTCTGTCTGGCCGTCAAAAGAACGCCCACCCCAGATGCGTTGGTCATCTGCCAGAATCGTATAGGCCGGAGCAGGGTCGACAAAGGTATGTAACTGCCCCAATGCCACCACTTCTTCACGGGTATCGCGAGATTGCCAATAAAACTTTGGAAAGAGTGGCTGAGCTTCCAGCCAGTCTATGAATGCAAAATCTGGTTTTTCCTCAAGAACTTGAACCAGACGGTTTACGCCGTCTTCTGCATCCTTTACGCGTTCGATCAGTTCAGTAACGGCTTGATGAAAGTGTGACAAATCAGCCTCGTATGCCTGGGGATTTTTATTCATTTTAGATCGCTACTCTATTAATAGACCTTACTCAGATCAAGGTTGTAGCCCATCTTTTGCATAATCCTGTGATTGCAAACGAACAAAGCGCATACAAAAAAGCGTATTAATTCAGTTTTTTATTCTAACAAAGGCCTTTTTGATGTACTTTAATAAAGAAATACAATCATTTTTAGGTTTTACACAATGCAAAATATCGGGATGTCGTCAAAACTCGATAATGTCTGCTATGACATTAGGGGACCTGTACTCAAACATGCTAAGCGCATGGAGGAAGAGGGGCATAAAATACTGAAGCTAAATATCGGTAATCCCGCCCCATTTGGATTTGACGCCCCGGATGAAATCTTGGTTGATGTCATTCGTAACCTACCTACTTCACAAGGCTACTGTGACTCGAAAGGCATCTACTCTGCTCGTAAAGCCGTCGTTCAGCACTATCAACGTAAAGGCATCCGTTCTTTAGATGTCGAAGACGTGTATATCGGCAATGGCGCATCAGAACTGATCGTTATGGCAATGCAGGCTTTGCTCAACAATGGCGATGAGATGCTGGTTCCCGCTCCGGATTACCCACTTTGGACAGCGTCTGTTGCCCTATCTGGCGGAAAAGCCGTGCATTACCTTTGTGATGAGCAAGCTGACTGGTACCCAGATCTGGATGATATTCGCAAGAAAATCACCCCAAAAACCCGTGGTATTGTCTTAATTAACCCCAACAACCCGACAGGTGCAGTGTACAGTCGCGACTTCTTATTAGAAGTGATTGAGATTGCCCGACAGCACAAGCTGATCATCTTCGCTGATGAAATTTACGATAAAGTACTCTATGACGGCGCCACACACACGTCTGTTGCGACACTCTCAGATGATGTTCTGACTGTTACCTTTAACGGCTTATCTAAAGCTTATCGCGTCTGTGGTTTCCGTGGTGGCTGGATGTTCCTCACCGGCCCGAAACATCTCGCTCAAGGATACGTAAATGGCTTAGATATGCTGGCTTCAATGCGTTTGTGTGCCAATGTACCGATGCAACATGCAATTCAGACCGCACTGGGTGGCTATCAAAGTATTAATGAATTGATCCTGCCCGGCGGCCGCTTATTAGAACAGCGTGACCGCGCCTTTGAACTGATCAATCAAATCCCTGGCGTTTCCTGCGTGAAGCCTAAAGGCGCGATGTATCTGTTCCCAAAAATCGACACTAAGATGTACAACATCAAAGATGATCAGAAGATGGTGCTCGACTTCCTAATTCAGGAAAAAGTTCTGTTGGTTCAAGGCTCAGGCTTCAACTGGCCAAAACCCGATCACTTCCGCATTGTGACCCTGCCACACGTTGAAGATCTCGAAATGGCAATTGGACGCTTTGAACGCTTCCTGTCGACGTATAGCCAGTAGTAATTAGATTCGATCTTTCATATGCTTAAAGAGCACTCACTGAGTGCTCTTTTTTATTAGGAGGAAGATCCTACTGTTATAAGGAAAAATACTGTGAGGCCAAAACAAAGTACATTTATGGCTTGGGTAACGCGAATGCCACTGATTAAGCGATGGGCTCTAATGCACTGCTTTCAGGAAGAAAACGTATCTGAGCATTCTCATCAAGTATCAGTGATAGCGCACTTGCTGACCGTTATAAGGAACAAACGCTATGGGGGAACACTCAATCCAGACAGGGCTGCTGTAGTTGCTATCTATCATGAAATTTCCGAAACCAAGCTGCAAGACATGAATTCAAAGACGAAATATCATAGCCCTGAATTCACTGCTGCATTTAAAAAGCTTGAAGATATTGCCGAGCAAGAATGCTTAGAAACCTTACCTGAAGATTTACGGAGTGAATTTTCTAGCTTACTCGTGCAGAAAAATGTAGATGTAGAATATAAGAAAATTGTGAAAGCAGCCGATATACTCGCAGCTTATATCAAGACATTAAACGAGCTCAGGTTTAACAACGATGAATTTCTACATGTAAAGGAAGGGCTGGATCCAAGTATTGAAGGTCTAATACAATCCATGCCAGAAGTGAGAGATTTCATGGAAATATTTTGTGATAGCTGTACCACTACCTTTGATAAGATATCCGGTTAGGGTTAACTAATTTCAGGTTATATCACTATTAAAAGCACCAAGCTTCACGAAGATACTATGTTGATTTTAGTTGAACCTTGGGCACATGTTCGTAATTCAAAATAATCACAACACTGAAGCAAGCCGCCAGCATTTCAGGGTTCCACCACCCGTGATAGAGAGATTCAAGAACAAATGTTGCAACCGGTAGTGACGTTAGCATAAAGCTAAATTGCGTAGCACCAACGTTTTGTAAAGCACTTTGAGCTAAAAAGTTAGGAATAATCATAAGTACAAAGGTTAATGAAGCTAACACTAAAATGCTCTTCGTATCTAATGCTAAAGAACTCACACCTGACTCAGAGTTAATTGATAATACGAGTGCCATTATTGCCATGAGATAGAATCTTATAGATAATAACCCCTGTGGACTTATTCCTGTATTCTGGCTAAAAACATAGGACCTTTTAATATATACATAATTTGCTATCCCACCAAAAATTGAGGCAAACGTTACTGTATAGGGTATTTGTTCTTCAATTTTAAAACATACAATGATAGATATAATAACCAAGAAAAATTTTATATATTTCCTACTTAAAAATGCAGCTACACCACCTGTCGTCAAAAAGTAAACGGCTAAAAAGTAGTTCGCGGTACCATTTACAGTACAATAATATGTCGCAGCCCACATAAATAATAATGAGGAAGACAACAATAACCAGCCCTTAAAGTCTTTTTTTATGTGCTTATGGTTATCAGATATATTCTTAGCATCTATCAGCAAAAAGAATATCATCGTAATAATAGTACTGTAAAACAACATTGAAAAAACTGAGTACTGTTTACCGACATCTCCTAGAAATACGGTAGCCGATGACATTACCAATATATATGAAAAACAGTATACACGACCATTTATCATATAAATGGAGCTCCTGTTCTCTCTAAATACTCTAGTTGTTTGAAATCAGAAGATAGCGAACTTTCGTTGTTAGACTCTAATACCACAAGCATAGACACATCCATAAGTGTATGCTTCACATCATCACTATCATAGTGTTTTTTGAGAACTGTTATCTTTCTAATACTTTTTAAAGACTCTATGAGACTAGTGTCAACCGAGTTATATTTTCCGATACGATTCTTAAAGAAATAAACTAATGAATATTCCTTTCTATTGTTATGCTTTATCGGCTCTTCGCCAAGGCATTTAAGGTATGAGTCAACATGATCAACACCTACTTGATTTTGCGCCATTAGACAGTTTGCACCTTGAGCGCCTGATATTCTAGGATTCAGTTCTATTAGATAGAATTCACCATTTTCTTCCATTAATTCACAATGAGCGAAACCAAATTTAAACTCCAAACTATTAAGCACGTCTTTCACATAGGCGTAAGCTTGTTGAACCTCCTCTCTGCATAAAGGCAAACTATGTGTTGACTGGTATTCAAAAGCACCATTCTTTTGGTTTTTTGATAACACCCAGAAAAAGACAACTGGTGTTCACCTTTCCAAGATATCGTATCAACAACATACTCGACACCCTGAATTTTTCGTTGAATCAACATATCGACACTGCTCGACATATTAACAATATAGCTCTCTAACTCTACGAATGACGCTGGTGAGAATACCGATTCAGAAGCAGAGCTACCAGTGTTAGGCTTTACAACGACAGCTCCCTGATGTATGTCAAAAAAGCGCTTCGTTATTGAAACCTTATCTTCAACGGGTAAGTCTTTTACTATAAGTTCTTGTTCAATGTGCCTAAGACCTATCTCTTTGAGTTTTTCATTCATATTGAATTTATTATCTCTTAGAAAGGAAGATTCTGGGTCATTTGTCGTTGTGGGAAACAGAGTATGAATAAGAAGTTCTGAATACTGAAAGTCAATCATTTCAGATCCAGCCCAACCATGAACAATATCGTAATTGCACATCAAAGATCTTATTGTATTCAAGTCTTCCTCTAAGTTTCGAGAGGACAAAACAAGCTCATCAATATCCAGCTGATAGTAATCACAGTACTTACTGACAGGGTCTCTCGTAGAAATAACTATACTAGCAAAACCATATTCTGAAAGTTTGTGCAAAATAAATCTTATGGACGCCAATGGATTGATCATTACTATCGCTTTTTTCATTGACTAGACCTCTGTAGTAAGTTCTTTTCTAATAGATATATCTGAATCTATACGCATAAATTCAGAGAGTAAGCGAATAAAGTACTCCTCAGTTAGTAAAAAAAACTCAAACCGACAATTTAATATTAATCATACGGTTACTTGTTAGTGGGGCCAGTGAAGCTGTCTTCATTAGACTGTACGCTGACAGATAAAAACGGCTCCTATTAAAGGAGCCGTTGTTATTTACACCAGTGCGATTGTACTAGTTACATGCCGCTTGTTGTTCCCACATGGTAGCAACACCTGGTTCATCACCTGCGCTCGCCCAGTATGCCGCAACCCAGAAGTAGCCGTCATGAGACACTTCAGAATATTGAGCATACGACTTCGAGTCATCCCATGGCAGTACAACGTCACTGACCAGTTCCCAAACGTCAGCGACTCCTGGCTCTTCCCCTACATTCGCATACCATTGGTTTTGCCATACAAAACCGTTATGACTAACGAGTGTTCCTGAATCTGGGTATTGTGCACTGCTATCCCAAGCTGGATGGTTGCCCGCATCAGGGTCTGGCTGAGGTTCACAGCTATCCCCTTCAGGGAAAGTAAAGTTCACACTTCCATTTGCGGAGTCCGTTGCACCAAAGTTATCGGTGACGTTTAGCGAGAAGTTAAACTCTCCTTCCATCTCAGGCGTGTAAACCGTCGTGGGTTGATCCGAGCCCGGAATCGTTAGCACGTCACCATTTGGTGCAGTACCGCTCCACGAGAATGACTCAATCCTGCCATCGTCACTGGACTTAGATCCATCCAAATGAATTTCTCCTCCTTCCACCGTTACGGCGACATCAGCATGAGGATCTTCATTGGCATCAGCATCCCCAGACACCGCAATCGTCACGGAATCACTGTCTTCTAGACTTCCATCGGATACTGTTAGTGTAAAGGCTAGTGTCTGGTCATAGTTTCTTAGGCTATTACTATCAACCTCGATCACAGCTTTCGCCCCACCATCTTCAAGTGGCAGACTCTGGCCTTGTGTTTGTACCCATTGGTAACTCAGTTCTTCCCCTTCGGGATCACTCGAGTTAGAGCCATTCAGAGTAAAACTATCACCACGGGTAATGGACTGATCTTGCCCCGCATCCGCCACTGGTGGCTGATTATCCGGTGTAGGTACCGTCAAGGTGTAAACCATAGTATCGCTTGAGCTAGCTTCCGCTTCATCCGTAACGGTAAGCTGGAAGGTTGCCGTCACATCAGAATCTACATCAGACACGGTAAAATGTGTCGTTGCTTGGGTTGAGTCATCAATAGAGATCGCCGAAGCATCTGTACCTTCCACGTCCACCAAGGACCATACATAAGTCAACGCACCCTGTGCACTGGTAGACTGGCTACCATCAAGCGTATACTGTACCCCGGATTCAAGCTCAGCACTCATATCCGCTCCAGCATCCGCAGCCGTTTCCGCGTTTTCAGGTTCTAGGTTCGTTAACTCACGACACTGCTGAGGTGATGTAATGTTTGTACCACAGCTGTATATGATATTGTTCATATCAATGTTGCCTGAAGCATCTGTCTGCTGGTACCCCAAGCCTTCACGAGCTGCGTTAAGCAGAATGCCATTATCATAATCCGCCATCCAAGTGAAAATCCCGCCCAGATTGTACTTCTCTACATACTTCGCTTTCATATAAGCAGTGCGTGGGGTATCTAAAGAGATAAAGAACTTTCTCTCGGGGCTGTATATGTAGTCAGCGTTAGCATGTGCATCGGTATACAAGTTGTAACTTTCTATCTTGTCTATTTGAAAGCCGTCGCTTTCTGAAATCGAAGCAAAGGTTTGTTCAATGTCATACCATTCGTAAATTCCAGGTTCCCATGACCCACCCACTTTTACATCAGGGTCCGAAGGCATACTGTAACTACCCTCAAGTGGAGAAAAGCTGGTCACCTGAGCTTCTGTCGCATTACGGCTGTATGTGGCGTACCCAATCTGAATCGCCTGAGATGGAACATTCATACTTTCAATCAAGTAGCTGATAGAATCATCCGCTGACCACTCAGCCTCTGCATAAGGGAAAGTATTGGTATGGTGGGCGAGAGATTCCGCCCAAGGCGTGCCAAAGAAGTCATATGTCATCAGGTGAATCGTATCAACACCCGCGCGATAGACATTACCGATATCACCGGCTTGAATTTTATCGACGGGCGCAGGGGCAGCAATGGCAATTTCGACGTCTTCAAGACCTGCGTCATCCAGAGCACTCCTCAGTTCTCTAATCAGCGTCGCGTAGTTTTCACCGTCCGCGTCACTTGAACTGTTACCATCAGCACCACCTCCGCCAGGGTATTCCCAGTCTAAATCAATCTGAGAAAAGAAAGTGAAGCGCTTGAAGATCTCCACAACACTTGCAATAAAGATGGCGCGATTGTCCGGATCGGCTGCCATGCGTGAAAACGGCTCAGATAGAGACCAGCCTCCGACACTAAAGGCGACGGCCAAATCTGGATTCTGCCCCTTAAGCTTTTTCATCGCCCCTAAGAAGCCTGCAACTCTGTCTTCTCCTTGGTACCAACGCTGGAGCAAAACATCTTCATCTTCCCAGTTTGGATTGCCTACGGCTGCAATTTCAGCTTCCGTTAAGACACCAGCACCATCGGTTGCCATATCCGCCCAAGCATCGGTGGTCAGAACCTCAAAATCCTTACCATGCTCAGGGTTAGCATCTTTGGCAAAACCACAAAGTCTCTCAAGTGATTCAACCGCAGACGTATTCGAGCTATCACCTATTTCGGAGCCACACATTCCAAAGAAGGAGAGTATTATCTTGTCGTAACCCTCGGAAAATTTGGATAGATCGACCCCACGAGCATAAAAGCCCCAGTTAGACAAATAAGCGGAGATTTTAGGCAGTTCAGAGTTCTCTTCGTACTCATTGACATAAAACGGGCTACCCGATGCAACAGGCCCTTTCGGTGCCAATGGATCTGTCCGTTCCGCCCACTCTTCCGGAGAGATGTATCTCTCATCTTCACGAGTAAAATCACCCGCAGTGGCAGTAGATGCTATGAGTACTAAAATTGACGTTGTTAATAAATTTAGCTTCATTTCTTAGATTCCAAATTGTTTTGTGTACATATGTTTAAATGACACAAATTTAATAGAAACCAATTTCATATTGGCAGATTCAATTTAGAACGAAAGATGTAAAAAATAGGCAGGAAGAGGTGAATCATTCTAAAAACTTGGATACATAAAATGAGACTGGCATTAATGCAGGGATTTTTTAATACCACTCTCCCACCTCTAGGAGAGAAGCTTCCTTTGCTCTCAGCGTCATACTCAAGCACAATAAACCTATGCATCTCCACCAACATGTCAGGCGGCGTCGCTAAAGCGCTATATTATTCACGCAGTTAAAGGCCAAAATTTATATGGGTTCAAACAGTAAACTGTTATGGGAACAACGCCACGATGATGAACATAAGATTCGTCGTGACGATCACCGTAGTCCTTATCAACGTGACCGAGCGAGAATTCTTCACTCCGCAGCGTTTCGACGTTTGCAGGCAAAAACTCAGGTTCACGGCAACAGTTTTGACGATTTTCACCGCACTCGGCTTACCCACTCTCTCGAAGCGGCTCAGTTAGGGACAGGTATCGTTGCGCAGATAAAGAAGAAACAGGCCGAATTTCGCGACCTTTTGCCTAGCGATAGCTTAATAGACTCGCTTTGCTTAGCCCATGATATTGGCCATCCTCCGTATGGGCATGGTGGTGAAATCGCCCTCAACTATATGATGCGTGAGCATGGCGGATTTGAGGGAAACGCACAAACATTCCGCATCGTGACCAAGCTTGAACCTTATACCGAGCATTTTGGTATGAATCTGGCGCGACGAACTTTGCTTGGCCTAATCAAATACCCGGCGCTAATCAGTAAAACATGCGCAGACGTGATTCCAGACAGCGTCTCTCACCAGCGTAAGCTCAAAGCAAAAGAGTGGGCGCCCGCCAAAGGTTTATATGACTGTGACCAGTCACTATTTGACTGGGTGCTTGAGCCGCTCAATGAGTCAGATAAACAGCTTTTCAGCCAGATGCGCGATGAACAAATAACCGAGCGTCAGCATAAAAAGACCCGCTTTAAGTCCATCGACTGTTCTATCATGGAACTGGCCGATGACATTGCCTATGGGGTGCATGATCTCGAAGATGCGGTGGTGCTAGGTATGGTGACAAGACACCAGTGGATAGAAGGCGCGGCGAGTTTGCTTTCAGAATGCGGTGAGCCTTGGTTTGAAGCCCATATCGACTCGATTACGGACATGCTGTTTTCCGGTACTCACCACCAGCGTAAAGACGCCATTGGTGGCATGGTGAACGCTTTACTCACCAGTATTTCCATCAAACCTGTTGACGCGCCTTTCGAAAGTGAACTGCTGGCATTTAACGCTTATTTAGAACCGGAAATGGCTCAGGCGTTGGAAGTCCTTAAACGCTTTGTCAGTGAGTATGTGATTCAGGTGCCTCATGTTCAAGTTGTCGAGTACAAGGGGCAACAGATCATTATGGATATCTTCGAAGCGTTTAGCGCTGATCCTGAAAGATTGTTGCCGGCTCCAATTCGTCATGAATGGCAACAGGCAACATGTGAAAGCGAAGGTTATCGCGTGATTGCAGATTATATTTCTTCGATGACTGACGGCCATGCTCAGCGGCTGCACCAGCAGTTGTTCTCATCTCATTAACAGAAAGCGGAGCTTATTGCTCCGCTTGCTTTTAACGCCTGTCGACAAATTCATCGAGTTGGCTCATTAGACGTTGCTTCTCACTGTCACTGATAAAGCTCGCTTCAATCGCATTGCGACTAAATTGCGCCAACTCTTCTTGCGTCAACATATGACTGCCTGCAACTGCAAGAAAGTTGTCGGTCATGTAGCCACCAAAATAGGCCGGGTCATCTGAGTTGATCGTTACACACAGCCCTTGCCTCAATAAATCGACAACATTGTGTTGCTTCATTTCCTCAAATACTTTGAGCTTAGTATTGGACAGAGGGCAAACTGTCAGTGGCATACGCGACTGAGCCAGTGACACCACCAGATTTGGATCATCGGCGCAGCGAACGCCATGGTCAATGCGCGACACTTTCAATAATTCAAGGCTGTCATAAATGTTGGCAACAGGCCCCTCTTCTCCTGCATGGGCGACCGTGAGAAAACCAGCCTCGAGTGCTTTGGCAAAAACACGAGCAAACTTCTCTGGCGGGTGACCCACTTCCGATGAATCCAGACCAACACCAATGATTTTATCTTTGTGTGCCAGTGCTTGCTCTAAGGTGGCAAAAGCACTGTCCTCATCCAGATGACGTAAAAAGCACATGATGATCCGACTACTGATGCCAAATTGTTCTTTCGCATCTTGCAAAGCGCGATGAATACCGTTAATCACTGTGTCAAACGCGATACCTCGCTCAGTATGTGTTTGTGGGTCGAAGAAGATCTCGGTATGAATGACATTGTCAGCCTTACAGCGCAACAAATAAGCCCAGGTTAAATCGTAAAAGTCTTGTTCATGAGTCAACACGTTGGCGCCTTGATAGTAGATATCAAGGAATGACTGAAGGTTAGTAAACTCATACGCGGCTTTGACCTCTTCAGGCGTGGTAAATGGCAGCGCGATTTGATTGCGTAATGCGAGTTCAAACATCATCTCAGGTTCAAGTGAACCTTCAATATGCAGATGCAACTCAACTTTCGGTAACTGGCGAATAAATTCGGTTTGGTTCACGCTTGTCTCCCCATTCAATTCGATTGGTATTCAACAAACGCTTTTCTCTTGTGAAGATAATCAGGCATACAAAGAGAAAAGCGCAATGCACTTCACTCTTCGTAATCTGAAATTTGCGGTTTCAGGTAGAGACTCCCACACCCTATCAGTGGGATTATACGAAGCATCGTTTATGACTTAACAGTCATAACTAAACGATTGCGCGTCATTATATTCTGACAAAGATTCACTGTACAACGCTGCGCTTGAAAATAATTTTAGACCTCAAATGACAAGTTTGCGTTTATTACAGGTAATTTTTTTCAAACACACCGGGCGGCATCTGCTTGATTTGAAAGTCAATCATGTGATTGAAGGTATCAAGTAATGGGGTGAAGTCTTGCTCTGGTTGCAGCAAAGTCAGGATATGGTAGCCAGCCTCCACGGTAGACAAGCTGTTGTCACTGGGCGCTTTGCGAATACGGTAATTGCCCTGTAGGTTCTCTGGCAAACGCACTAAAGGTAATGCCTGTAAATTCTCAGACAATTGCCACATTTTGTACGCTTTTTTCCACGTGCCATCGAGCAAAATAATCCGCACTTTGCCTTCGCTGGAGACGGCTTTAGCTACCTCTTCATGGCTGACAGACACTTCTCCCGGATAAAGCACAAAATGTTGATAGCCTTCTTCATCCAACAGCTTATTCAGCTCACTATGTTGGGTAAAATTTTCGCCTTCAAACAGGTAACTATTCTCAAGCGAGAGTCTGAGAATACGCGCAGTGCCCATAGGCCTGTTTGTTTCTGTCGGATGCTGTAAGATGACCAGCTCAACATTCGATGTTAGGCTTTGTATCCACTCACAAATACAAGCTTTGAGTGACTTACCACATTGAGAACAATATCGGGACATAGCGTGCGTTTACTTCTTCTGTTAATTGCTATCAGCTTAGTCTGCCTAGGCGTGCAGTTCGAGCCTTTAGCCAGCCTGACATACTGGCATCATCAACTTATTTCTGAAGGCCAGTGGTGGCGAATCCTAACAGGAAACTTCACCCACACCAACTTTGCTCATTTAGGCATGAATCTAGCTGGCTTGTGGGTTATCACTTACCTGTTTAAGCCAAGAGTAACTTCTCTGCTCTGTGTATTGTTCATGATTAGCTTATCCGTGGGTGTACTCAACCTGACAACAAACATGACTAGCTATGTTGGTCTTTCTGGTGTGCTGCATGGCATCTTTGCCTATTATGCGCTTCAGGAATCCTTACAAGGTCGTAAAGGTAGCTGGTTACTTGTCATTGGTGTATTAGCCAAAGTGGGCTGGGAAATGACCATGGGCGCCTCGCAATCGACCAGCGAGTTAATCAATGCCCGTGTAGCCGTGGAGTCTCATCTGTTTGGCGCATTGACCGGTCTCGTGCTTGCTTTTGTTACTACTAAGCTAAACTTTCAGACAAGACTTAACCGCTCTCAGCGATAATTTCTATTGATGTTCCTGACCAAAGGGCTCAGAATGGCGCCCTTTTGCTGGTGGTCGATTGCCGCCAGAGCACTTATCTCACCTTAAACAGAGAACAATTTATGGGTTTTACCGCTTTAGGCCTTTCTGCCCCGCTCCTCAAAGCCATCGACGATCAGGGTTATGACAAACCATCTCCAATTCAGGAGCAAGCCATTCCTGCAGTATTAGCAGGTAAAGATGTCATGGCAGCGGCTCAGACAGGTACGGGTAAAACCGCAGGCTTCACATTGCCGATTCTAGAACGATTAGATAATGGCACCCGAGTCAAAGGCAACCATGTGAGAGCACTGGTGCTGACACCGACCCGTGAATTGGCGGCTCAGGTTCAGGAAAACGTATTTAAGTACAGCCGCTATCAACGTCTGACGTCGAATGTAGTATTCGGCGGCGTCAAAATTAATCCTCAAATGATGAAGCTGCGTAAAGGCACAGACGTGCTTGTCGCAACCCCGGGTCGATTGCTCGATTTATACCAGCAGAATGCCATTAACTTCTCTCAGTTAGAAGTGTTAGTGCTGGATGAAGCGGATCGCATGTTGGATATGGGCTTTATTCGCGATATCCGTAAAATTCTCGCACTGCTTCCAAAGAAGCGCCAAAACCTACTGTTCTCTGCAACTTTTTCTGCTGAGATTCGCGAACTAGCCAAAGGTCTAGTTAATGATCCGGTCGAAGTCTCTGTTAACCCTGAGAACTCCACTGCGGTCACCATTGAACAATCTATCTACCCAGCAGATAAGCGTAAAAAAGCCCCTATGCTGGTGAAGCTCATCAAAGACGGTGACTGGAGACAAGTTCTGGTCTTCAGCCGTACCAAACACGGGGCGAACCGACTTTCTCATTACCTTAATGATCAAGGTATTACGGCGGCACCTATTCACGGTAACAAAAGCCAAGGCGCACGTACCAAGGCACTGGCTGATTTTAAATCTGGAGAAGTGCGTGTATTAGTTGCCACAGATATTGCCGCACGTGGTATCGACATTCCTCAACTGCCTCAGGTCGTCAACTTCGAACTGCCTCACGTAGCAGAAGATTATGTCCACCGAATTGGCCGTACTGGCCGCGCGGGTGAAGTTGGCAAAGCGATCTCTTTAGTTGAAGCAGCGGAAGCCGGTGAGCTATTTGGTATTGAACGACTCATCCAGCAAGTATTGCCTCGTTTGGAGCTGGAAGGTTATAAGCCCGTCAATGTGCTGCCAGAATCTAAGTTAGATACTCGCCCAATCAAACCTAAGAAACCGAAAAAGCCTAAGAAGCCAAAAGTCGACCATGCCGATGGTCAGCGCTCAGGTGACAATGCTCGTGGTCATAAGCCAGCGGGGAAAAACAAACGTCATTTTGGCCATAACAAGCCTAACGGTGATGGCTCCAAGAGTAATAATGGTGGCAAACGTAAGGACAGCAGTTCTAATAGCAAAGCCTCAAACAATGCTGGCAATAATGGACAGAAACGTCGTAGACCAGCGAACCGCAAGCCAAACCATTCGCAACCTAAAGCACAGTAACCACATACACAAAGCCCCTCAGTTGAGGGGCTTTTCATTTAATCAACCAAAAAAATCGGCTTACACGATAGGACGCTGACCACGATCAATCAGCTTCATTAGTACGTTATCAGCCGCTTCACCTGCTAATCCAGCAAGCTTTGAGGTCAGCTTTTTCTTCTCTACGTAGTGAATCGCTAAGACTGTTTTATCTTTGCACGCTTCCACAACCAGATCATCAGAGGTTTTGATTTCATCAACCAAACCCAGTGAATGCGCCTGAGTGCCAAACCAGTGTTCACCAGTGGCCACTTTATCTAATTCAAGTTCAGGGCGACGCTCACGAATAAAGTCTTTAAACAGACCATGTGTTTCTTCGAGCTCCTGTTTGAACTTATCACGCGCTTTATCGGTGTTCTCGCCAAACATGGTCAAGGTACGCTTGTATTCGCCCGCTGTTAGCTGTTCATACTCGATATCGTACTTTTTGAGTACTTTATTGAAGTTAGGTAGCTGAGCAATCACGCCGATGGAGCCTACGATTGCAAATGGTGCTGACACAATCTTGTCAGCAATACATGCCATCATATAACCGCCACTGGCAGCCACTTTATCTACTGCAATCGTCAGTGGTAGCTTAGCCGCCTTAATACGATCCAGTTGAGACGATGCCAAACCGTAGCCATGCACCATACCGCCACCAGACTCTAGGCGCAGTAGTACTTCATCACCTTCACGAGCTACCGCGAGAATTGCGGTCACTTCTTCGCGTAGTGACGCGACTTCTTTGGCGTCAATGCTGCCTTTGAAATCTAGAACAAATAGGTGAGGCTCACGCTTGCTGTCCAAATCGCCGTCTTTTGAAGCCTGCTTCACTTCTTTTTCACGGGCCTTTGTTTTCTCTTTCTCTTGTTTCTTTTCTGCCTTATCACGCGCTTTGATAAACGCTGAATCATGCAGGTGATGCTCAAGCTGCTCAACGGTGTTTTTATGTTGATCCGTTAAGTTGGTGATCTCCAATTCACCCTTTGCAGCACCACTCTTACCCCCTACGGCTTTGGCTATAACAAGAATCGCAATCACTGCGACTACAACAGTCACAATCTTGGCTAAAAACAGCCCGTAGTCCAACAAAAATTCCAATGTGATATCCCCTAATGTGCG
The DNA here is from genome assembly GCF_013113835.1 of Vibrio sp. RE88. GTDB lineage: Bacteria > Pseudomonadota > Gammaproteobacteria > Enterobacterales > Vibrionaceae > Vibrio. The sequence goes on from NZ_VTYQ01000003.1 coordinate 537,708, forward strand.
AATTAGTGTATTGTAACCACCATCTTACGGATTCATAAAGCAGAACATTACAATAAGGATGCATGTCGTGGATTATTCCGTTTCCTCAGACGCTTTAAAAGACAAAGTCATTCTCGTGACAGGTGCCGGTGACGGCATCGGTAAACAAGCCGCAATCTCATTTGCTCAGCATGGTGCCACCGTCATTCTGTTAGGTCGTACAGTGAAGAAGCTTGAGCAAACTTACGATGAAATTGAAGCTGCTGGCTACCCTCAACCAGCGATCATTCCTCTGGATATGAAAGGCGCAAGCAAGCAAAACTATATTGATATGGCCGATACCATTGGTAGTCAGTTTGGTCGACTTGATGGAGTGCTACACAATGCCAGTCAACTGGGTGTACTGAGCCCATTTGATCAAATTGGTGAAGACACTTACGACGATATCATGCAGGTTAATGTTAAAGCCCAGTTCCTGATGACTCAGGCAATCCTTCCGCTATTGCATAAATCAGATGATGCTAGTGTTATCTTTACGTCATCAACGGTTGGTCATGCTGGCCGTGCTTTCTGGGGAACTTACGCAATATCTAAGTTCGCAACGGAAGGCATGATGCAGATTCTGGCAGATGAATTGAGCGATACACACATCCGTGTCAATGCGATTAACCCAGGTGGTACACGCACTTCCATGCGCGCGAAGGCTTACCCAGCGGAAGACGCTGAGTTGCTAAAAACACCACTGGATATCATGCCACTTTATCTTCACCTGATGTCGAACGAGAGCAAAGACGTTCGTGGTCAGTGCATTGACGCACAGCCGAAGAAATAGAAAAAAACTTCTCAGATATTCAACGCCTTGTGGAAACACAAGGCGTTTTTTTATCCACTTATTCAGCCCTTCCCTTGCTGATAAATAATAATAATTTATACTGTATGTATATACAGGTAAATTGTTATGTATGAACTGATCGAACATCTTAAGAAAAAACAATGGCTTTGGCAGGGCAATCACACTCCTGAGTCCAGAGATCACCATTCGACAGGTTTTGATCTTCTGGATCAAAAACTGGAAGGCGGCTTTCCCATTCATGGTGTGGTGGAATTGCAAACGACTCCCGGCATCGGAGAGCTTCGTCTGCTACTCCCTCACCTTAAAAACAGCAGCCAAGGTAGGTTGTCCGTATTCATACAACCACCTGGTCATCTGTCTGCGCAATCTCTAACAGCAGAAGGCCTCGATCTGAACCATGTTCTGCTGCTTTATCCGAAAACAGATAACGAAGCCTTATGGGCTGCAGAGCAATGCCTAAAAAGCGGCGCTTGCAGTAATGTTCTACTTTGGCATTCTGGGCTGGAAGTCCACCATGCTCGTCGACTTCAGGTCGCCAGTGAAACTGGAAATTGCCTGTCGTTTTTGTTTAAAACCGAACAACGCAGTCTCTTTTCTCTGCCCGTCAGTTTAAGCATGACGCTACTCCCCCACTCACTTGGCATTGAAATCACCATCACGAAACGCAAAGGTGGGTGGCCACATGCCAGCTTCGTTTTGGATATGAGTTCGCTCTGGCCTTCATTAACAGAGTCCAGACCTAAGCCTGTCATTCTTCCTTTCCCACTGCGTAAGCAAGGCTAACTATGCAGGTGTGGTTGTACTTGCATTTCCCGACTCTACAACTGGATGCGCTGTACTCTGAACAGGCTCAGCAGCCTTTGGTGGTGGTTGATTCCAAACGTTTCCAAATCGTGCAATGCAATTTCGCCGCGCACGAACAAGGTATTCGACCGGGAATGGGACTAGGCAGCGCCAGCGCTTTGTGTCACTCGCTTCAGGTCCACCCCTATGATGAGAAAGTCGAGCAACAAACCTTATTGGATATCGCTCAGTGGCTGTATATGGTGACCTCTGATCTGGTGCTCTTTCCGCCACGAGGATTATTGCTTAAAGTCACTGATATGCTGTCACTCTATGGTGGGCTGGATGCTTATTGGCGCCGAGTTTCTCAGCATTTGCAACAGCTGAATATCCAGTATCAGTACGCCACTGGCTTTTCTCCCTTCTCTGCCATTCTGCTGGCAAAATCTGGAAGTGCATTAGTCAGCCAAGATAGAACTCAGCTCTGTGAAGCACTCAAATCTTATCCGATTTCAGCGACCGAGCTTGACAGTAAACAGGTTGAAAAACTCTCCCGTGTGGGGGTTTTGACCCTCAACGATCTGCTGGAACTGCCGATGCAAGAAGTCGCCAGACGTTTTGATATCGACTTGGTTAACTATGTCGGACGACTGATGGGTCAGTTTAAACATCCAGTAAACTTCTACCACCCACCTGAACACTTCCAAAGTTATCTTGAGCTGTTGTTTGATATCGAAAATACCCAGTGGTTGGAAAAACCGCTATTGAAACTACTAGAAAAATTGGAAGGGTTTCTAACATTACGTAATCAGGTCGCATACGAACTTGAGCTGACTCTTCATCAACGCGATCGTGCCGCTGGTGTGATTGCATTTACTTCCGCCTGTGGAGATTACTTCGCTCAGCGCTGGGCTAAGCTTTGTCAGCTGACAATGGAGTCCATTAAACTTGATGCTCCAGTGCAAGGTTTGACTCTGAAAGTGGTACGTAGTGGCGAGCTTGAGTCCACCAGCCAAGACATTTTCGCAGGACGTAAAGGCCAACAAACAGAACTGGAGTTAATAGCCACGCTACAAGCTAAGCTAGGTAATCACCAAGTCCTTAAAGTCGCACCAACAGATGACCCTAGACCAGAGAAATCGATTTCATTGTGTGCCCCCGAACTCCCCATTCCGACTAAAGTTTCGCCCTCTGGTTTACGCCCCTCTTTGATGCTACCAAACCCTGAACCTTTAACAGAAAAGGTCAATGTTATGCACGGCCCTGAACGCTTTGTGACTGGCTGGTGGGATGGTGAGGAAATGACGCGTGATTATTTTATTGCGCGCAGTGACAATGGACGCTGGCTCTGGGTATTTCGCAATCAAGAAATGCAGTGGTTTCTGCATGGGTTATTTAGCTAAGCGGAGATGCGATGATGAAGTACGCTGAACTCTTCTGCCAGACCAATTTCTCTTTCCTCACCGGCGCTTCTCACGCAGAAGAGCTGATCCTACAAGCGGATTTTTTACGCTATCACGCACTGGCGATTACCGATGAATGCTCCGTTGCAGGCGTGGTCAGAGCTTATAGTGCGATCAAAACTCATAACCTCAATATCGAACTGATCATCGGAAGTATGTTCTGGTTAAATGATGAGTGTCAGGTCGTATTACTTTGCCCAAACCGTGAAGCCTATGCCGAACTCTGTCGAATCATCACAAACGCAAGAAGACGCACCGAGAAAGGGCAATATCAGCTGGCAGAATGGGATTTAATGTCGCTTCGCCACTGCCTGATTGTCTGGCTCCCAAGCCATCAACATAGCGATCAGAAATGGGGACACTGGCTTGCTCAACATCATCAACCAAGATTGTGGTTAGGTGTTCAGCGCCATTTAGATGCAGACGATAAAAGCTACCTTACCCACTGTGAGAAACTCGCTCAGGAATTGATGGTGCCAATCACCGCTTGCGGTGGTGTACTCATGCATACCGCTAACCGTCTTCCCTTACAGCATGTTCTGACCGCCGTCCGGCATGGCAGTAGTGTCGATAAAATTGGCAAGCACCTACTCACTAATACAGAACGAACACTGCGAAGCAAAGAAAAGCTCGCCCGACTGTTTAAACAAGAATGGCTGGAAGAGAGTGTTCGCCTCGCCAAGCAGTGCCAGTTCAGCCTAGGAGAGCTCAAGTATGAATACCCCAATGAGCTGGTACCCAATGGCGAAACGCCGATGAGCTATCTGCGCAAATTGGTCGACAGTGGTAAGCGTCGCCGCTTTCCCGAAGGCATTCCTCAGGATATCTCAGAGACTATCGACAAAGAACTTGAGCTGATTGATAAGCTCAACTACCCCTACTATTTCCTGACCATTCACGACATAGTGATGTTTGCCAAACGGCAAAATATTCTCTATCAAGGGCGCGGCTCAGCAGCTAACTCTGTCGTTTGCTACTGCTTGGAAATTACAGCGGTCGATCCTAGACAAATTTCAGTTCTCTTCGAGCGCTTTATCAGTGAAGAACGCGATGAGCCACCTGACATCGACGTCGACTTCGAACACGAACGCCGTGAAGAAGTCATTCAATACATTTACCAGAAGTACGGCCGTGAGCGAGCAGCGCTTGCGGCAACAGTGATCACTTATCGCTTTAAAAGTGCCGTTCGCGATGTGGGTAAGGCACTTGGGATTGAAGAAAGCCAGCTCGATTACTTCATTAAAAACGTGAATCGCCGGGATCGCGGACTCGGCTGGCAGGCGCAGATCGTCGAGCTTGGCCTTCAGCCGGATTCTCTCAAAGGTGAGCAGTTCATCACTCTGGTTAACGATATTCTCGGCTTTCCTCGGCATTTGTCGCAGCACGTCGGCGGCTTTGTGATTGCCGCAGGCCCTTTGTATGAACTGGTGCCAGTTGAGAATGCATCTATGGCAGACAGGACTGTGATCCAGTGGGATAAAGATGATCTGGAAAGCCTCAAGCTAATGAAGGTTGATGTCCTCGCCCTAGGGATGCTCAGTGCTATTCATAAATGTTTCCAGTTGGTCAAACGCTTCCATCAGCAAGATCTGACTATTGCAGAGATCACCCGAAGGCAAGATGATCCTGAAGTGTATGGCATGATCCAGAAAGCCGACACAGTCGGTGTATTTCAGATCGAATCACGAGCCCAAATGAGCATGCTTCCCAGACTCAGGCCCAAGACTTATTACGATCTGGTTATCCAGATTGCTATTGTTCGCCCGGGGCCGATTCAAGGGGACATGGTTCACCCTTTTCTTAAACGCCGTGATGGTATCGAGCCCGTGACCTACCCATCAGATGAAGTCAAAGATGTCTTATCTCGCACTATGGGGGTGCCTATCTTTCAGGAGCAGGTAATCAAGCTGGCGATGGTGGCAGCAGGCTTTAGTGGTGGTGAAGCCGATCAATTGCGCCGGGCTATGGCATCTTGGAAAAAGAATGGCGATCTGGTGAAGTTTCGCACCAAGCTGATTGAGGGAATGTTGGCTCGCGGCTATGAACAAGAATTTGCTGAACGCATTTTTGATCAGATACTTGGATTTGGTGAATACGGCTTTCCTGAGAGTCATTCCGCCTCTTTTGCTGTGCTGGCGTATTGTTCTGCCTGGCTCAAACATTATCATCCGGAAGCTTTTTACGCTTCACTCCTCAATAGCCTGCCTATGGGCTTTTACAGTGCGTCACAGCTAGTGCAGGATGCAAGGCGTCATAACGTGTTGATTCTGCCTGTCTGCGTCAACCAGTCACATTATGATCATCAGGTCGTTCATTGCGGCAACAGGCTGGCGATTCGACTTGGCTTTCGTCAAATCAAAGGATTCAGCGCGGAAAGCACTCTGCAACTACTCAAAGCACGAGGCAAGCAGGGCTTTCAACACCCCAAGCAACTTAAGCATATCGGTTTGAATCAGCGAGATCTTGAACTGCTCGCTTCAGCTAATGCTATGCAGACTATTGCGAATAACCGCTTTCAAACCCGCTGGGCCATGATGGATTCGTTATCCGATTTACCACTATTTAAAGATTTAGAAGAACCACACAGCGATTCCATCAGTACACCTTCAGAGGTTCAAACACTGCTGGAAGACTACTCTTCCATTGGGCTATCACTCAGCAAGCACCCGATCACGCTTTTAGAACAAGCGGGTGTCCTAGGGCGCTTTACACGAATGAAGGAGCTTATTCATAAGCCACATCAGTCTCTGGTGACCATCGTCGGTGTCGTGACAGGGAAGCAAGCTCCCGGTACCGCTGCTGGCGTCACTTTTTTCACTTTAGAAGACGACAGCGGTAACATGAATGTCGTGGTCTGGCAAGCAACGGCGCGAGCACAGAAACAGGCCTATCTCACAGCCAAGGTAATGATGGTAAAGGGCATTCTAGAAAGAGAAGGAGAAGTCACACACATCATTGCCGGGAGACTGATCGATATGACGGACAAGCTAGAGGGGCTCAAAAGCAAATCACGAGATTTCCATTAACCATCATAGAATGGAAAAGGGAGCCATTCGGCTCCCTTTAGATTAACAGTTAGACGAGTTACACATCGTCTTCAGCGTCCATACGTCTCTTTTTGTATTCCCTGTACAGTAACATGCATAAGGTCATCACAACCTTTGACGTAAACCATATCATGAATAAGAACTGCCTTTAGCTTCTGATAAAAAGTGAAGATTAATTAATTCGCAAAACAAATGATCGGCCAAATATTATCAACAATTTAACTGCATTGCATGCTTTAAATCCATAGAGACACTATCTCGACAAAATATCACGCAATCGATCTTGTGCCACTTCAACCAGTAAATCTGGCTGGAACTTGGAAATGAATCGATCACAACCCACCTTCTTCACCATCGCTTCATTAAAGCTCCCGCTGAGCGATGTATTCAAGGTGATATAAAGATCTTTCAGTTTAGGATCGCTGCGTATTTCATGAGTCAGTTTATAGCCATCCATTTCTGGCATTTCGGCATCGGTAATCATCAAAAGCAGCTCACGGGGTACATCTTTACCCTCTTCACTCCAGCCTTTGACCAGCCTTAGGGCTTCGAGGCCATCACGGCATTCCAGAATATTCAGCCCCAGCTGGGAAAGGGTCCCTTTAACTTGGGCTCGAGCGGTAGAGGAGTCATCCACTATAAGAACGTTGCGACCGACCATTTGTGCAGACAAATCTTCATCCAGTACTCCTTCAGAGATAGACACATCGTAATCGATGATCTCTGCCAGTACTTTTTCCACATCAATGATTTCAACAATTTGCTGCTGACCTTCATCTTTGATGTGCGTAATAGCCGTCAGGTAGTTTGCTCGACCCGCCGTTTTCGGTGGCGGCTGAATCTCAGTCCAAGCTGTGTTGACGATATTACGTACCTGACCGACTAAAAAGCCCTGCACCGTTCGGTTGTATTCGGTAATGATAAGATTTTGTTCTTGTTCTTCCTGACGAGATGGCGGGAAACCTATCGCACTACGTAAGTCAATCACAGGAACGGACACACCACGTAAAGAAGCCACACCTGTAATATGGTGGTGTGAGCCAGGCATCTTAGTCAATGGCGGAACTTTGATAACCTCGCGAACTTTAAAAACGTTGATCGCAAAGACCTGACGGCTGTTAAGACTGAACAGCAGCAACTCTAATCGGTTTTCACCTACAAGGTTGGTTCGCTGATCAACGCTATTTAAAACTCCGGACATACGATCTCTCAACTACTTTGTAATATATCAAAAATAGCCTAAAGCCAGGCTAAACAAAAATAAACCCATACAACTTGAAGGTTATATGGGTTTACATAAAAGATAAAGCTTATTAACTGCGAGCTTAGCCTTCTATCACCTTCATCAATAATAACCCATCATAGAGGGCTTGTTTGATTAATGCCGCACCAGGCATGGTCGCCTGTTTGTAGAAGCGAGACTCTACAACTTCAAGATCCTGATGATAAACAGGCAGACTTTGCTCTTTAATGCAGTTTTGAATGGCCGGATACAACACGTCTTTCGCTTGGTTAATCGCCCCACCAATGAGAATTTTTTCCGGGTTGAAGAGGTTGATAACAATCGCAATCGCAGAACCTAAATAGCGGCCAAGTTTTTCGACAGCGTCCACTGCTAATAGGTCACCATTCGCTGCGGCTTCACAAATATCTTCAACGGAAAGTTCTTCAATCTCTGACAAGGTTGATTCTTCACCATTTGCCAAACGTTCCGCCACTTCACTACGAATCGCCTGAGAGCTGGCAACAGTTTCAAGGCATCCTCGGTTACCACAATGACAAAGCTTACCATTCGGATCGATTTGAATATGGCCAAGTTCACCAATGTTGCCATGACGTCCCTGAAGTACACGACCATCAAGTACAATACCGGCACCAAGACCATGGTGGATCGAAATCAGTACCGAGTTTTCGTTTTCCTGAGAATGACCGAACAGCTTCTCCGCCAATGCCCAAGCTCGGGTATCGTTAGCGATGAAGACAGGCAAACCTGTTGCTTTGTAGATTTCAGGACCAAGAGAAAGGTTTTCAACATTGTAGTGCGGCATTTGCAACACAATGCCTTTTTCTGAGTTCACCAGACCAGGAAGAGTAAGTGCAATACTGGTTACACGGTCTAGTTGCTCGGAATACGTCTGGAAGAATTCATCGATTTCATGGAGCAAACGAGCTAGCACATCGTCTTGGTCGATTTCATGGATATCGATTTTAGTGTCAATCAGAACATCGCCACCCAGCTCATGCAAAGCAATGGTCAAATAGCCGCGACCGAGACGCATTGAGAGAAACTGCCAGCCTTCGTTGTTCACCTGTAGCCCCACTGCCGGACGGCCACGACTGGTTGCTTCCTGAACGGTCGTTTCGTGGATCAGGTGAGCATCAATCAGCTCACGAGTAATCTTGGTAATACTTGCAGGGGCAAGCTCGCTCTCTTTTGACAAGTCAATTCGAGAGATAGGACCTTTTTGATCAATGAGTTTATATACACGGCCAGCATTGACCTGCTTGATATGATCAATATGGCCTGGTTGAGCCATGTACATAGGGTGCTCCAAATATCAACAACTGAGCAATTTTTTTACTTTGCGAAGTAATTGTGAAGAGCTTTGGTAGATTGCCGTGACAAGCATCACGGATAAACATGATTCTTTGAGCGTTCAATCAAATTGCAAAACAGATATCACATTTAAAGTGCCATTTTTTTGCATTAATAAATATGTATGCCTGACGAGATAAATTATCCCTAAATCTCTCATAACTCAGCATTTTGCATATACTCAATTGGGGTCTTTATATTTTTATAGTTTATTGCCGACCCAAAAAGTTTGATCAAGGAAATCATCATGACCTCTATACAAAGAAGAACAAAAATCGTCACTACGTTAGGTCCATCGACGGACAAGGAAGGGATTCTCGAAGCGATCATTCAGGCAGGGGCCAATGTTGTCAGAATGAACTTCTCGCACGGTACCGCAGAAGATCATATTCAGCGTGCCACGCGCGTACGTAATATCGCCGCTCAGTACGGCACTCATGTTGCCATCCTTGGTGACCTACAAGGGCCAAAGATTCGCGTATCCACGTTTAAAGACAACAAAATTCACCTCACTGTTGGTGACACATTCATCCTCGATAGCGATCTCGCACAGGGAGAAGGTGATCAAAATGCCGTAGGCCTTGACTACAAAGAGCTGCCGCAAGACGTTTCAACGGGCGACGTATTACTGCTCGATGATGGTCGTGTTCAACTGCAAGTTACTAAAGTCTCTGGCAATCAAGTCATAACTAAAGTCATCATTGGTGGCCCACTTTCCAACAATAAGGGCATCAACAAAAAAGGCGGTGGTTTATCGGCCGATGCTTTGACTGAAAAAGATAAGAATGACATCAAGATTGCCGCCCAAATTAAAGTCGACTATCTCGCCGTCTCGTTCCCACGCAATGGCGAGGATATGAAGTACGCTCGCCGCCTAGCACGGGATGCAGGTCTTGAAGCGAAATTGGTCGCTAAAGTCGAGCGCGCTGAAACAGTAGAAAGTGAAGAGAATATCGATGACATCATTCTTGCTTCGGACGCTGTAATGGTGGCTCGTGGCGATTTGGGGGTAGAAATTGGCGACCCGGAACTAATTGGTGTGCAAAAACAACTCATTCGCCGGGCAAGAAGCCTCAACCGTACCGTCATCACTGCAACACAAATGATGGAATCTATGATTGAGAACCCAATGCCAACCCGTGCAGAAGTCATGGATGTGGCCAATGCCGTCCTTGATGGTACTGACGCCGTCATGTTGTCAGGAGAAACGGCTGCGGGTAAATACCCACTGGAAACGGTGCGTTCAATGGCAGAGGTGTGTCTGGGAGCAGAGAAGATGTCAGCCATTAACCGTTCCAGCTACCGGATGGATTCGGTTTTTAAAGGCAGTGAAGAAACCATCGCCATGTCGACCATGTTTGCTGCTAACCACATGAAAGGAGTGAAAGGCATTATCACTCTGACTGAGTCTGGCCGAACGGCGTTAATGATGTCTCGCCTCAGCTCTGGTTTACCTATCTTTGCCCTCTCACGTAATGAAAGCACTCTTAACCACACCGCGCTCTATCGTGGAGTGACGCCCGTCTTTTTTGACTCGAAAGGCGACTCCGGTTTACCAACAGCCAAAGCCGCCGTGGACTGTTTGAAAAACAAGGGGCTACTGCACGATGGCGATCTGGTCATCATCACTCAAGGTGATGTCATGGATGTGGTAGGGTCGACTAACTGTATGCGTATTCTCTCTGCATAATATTGGACCTCACATGAAAAAGGGAGCCTGTTGGGCTCCCTTGTAACTTCTGAATGACCGTTACTTCTGAATGGCCGTCATAGCGGGTTTGGACAATGACGAATACATTTCGACAAAGCGAAAACCTGAATCAAGCCCCATCTGATAATCATGCAGCAGATCGTCTCGGTCGCTCATTAAGGAATTAGACTTAAGTGGCTGCTCAGGTTTTATCTGTACGATAAAACAATCATCTGGTGGATTATGGAGAAAATCCTGAGTGAGAGAATAGGTCTGGTAATGGACCATCAACATATCTGCCAATCCGGAATCAAATTTCTCTCCCAGTAGATGGCTTAATCGGTAGATATCATCGGCTCCAAATAGCCAACGTCCGCCATTGAGTGACTCCAAGTGACGATGTTGCAGTTTATCTTCCTGAGAACGTTGCAACTGTTCCGTAAAGAAACTGGCCCAGTCTTCTTTCCATTGAGCCAGCTTTTGCTGCCAATGATCTTGCACTACGTTAAACGAATCACGATACCACTTAACGTCGCTCTCGTGCGTCACTTCTTCTGTGTCCGTCTCCAGGTCTTCCCCTTCGGTACGAATTACAACAATACAACGCGCTTCTTTACGCCACGCTTCCTGCACTGGAATAGACGCCGAAACTCCGCCGTCCACATACTCTCCATGATCAAACTTAACAGGCTCCTGATAGAGCCTTGGAATCGCGCACGTGGCGATCAAAACCTTTCTCCAGTCATCCTGCAGCATGGGCAAATAATGGTCGAACAATCGACTTGTATCGGTCACCGCAGCAAATGCTTGCCTGTTAGCCAGCACTTTTTTGCCCATATCGATATCAAGCTGATAAGGAAAATCACTGATTTTATCGAGCGCCCAATCAATTCCAAGATATTGTTTGCGCCGGATGTAACGGAAGAGATTGAAAAACTCCGGATCGGTGGTGAGGTCGAGTATAAAGGAGCGGCCGATTCCCCGTTGTCGGCACAGATAGCCACAGAGGTTTAATGCACCAGCAGAAGTGCCATAGAAGGCGTGAAATGGGTCAAAGTTAGAAAGAAGGAAGGCATCAAGCACACCGGAAGTAAAGATACCACGCTGTCCACCACCTTGGGCTACCAGCGCATTTTTACCACCAGTGTACTTAGCAAGACGTTGAGTATCCAGCTGGATAGCAGCGCTGGTAACGACACCGCTATTGTCCATATGCCCAACCTAGGCTGAAGTGATTGCGACTAGACCAAAACCAATCAGAACAGTAAAGACTGTTACAGTGATGACTAACGCATATTTTAGATCGTGTTCCATAGACACCTCCTTTATTGTGTAACAAAGTAATAACATCGTTGTGAGTCATCTTCAAATATTCCCTTTTTTTTGTGCGTAATTATGACGTTACTATCACAATTAGTAGATATATCGCTCTGATAGGACAGTGACTATGAACAGCAAGAACACCTCTTTACTCTGTAGCATTTTGCTTACGTTCTCATCACCCGCTTTGGCTGATATCTACCTGACCCCTTGGTTTGGCTTTACGGCTGGCGGAGAAGTAGAAAATCAAGATCAGCAAAAGTACGACCTAGAAGGTTCTGAAAGTTTCGCATTAAGCGCAGAAATGACGATGGACAAAGGACGAATTGGCCTGTTTTACGCCCATCAGAATACCGATGTCGAAACAGTGAACCTCAGCTCCACCATGCACTACCTACACTTTCAGAGTAGCATCTATTACCCTGCAGAGGAGTCTCTATACGGTTATCTAGGTGTGGGGCTTGGAGGCTCATACATTGATGCAGACTGGGTCACTGACGAATTTGGCTTTTCAGCCAGTATCTTTGGTGGGTTAGAATACCGTCTCACTGAGCACTTTGCACTGAATACTCAGCTGCGTTGGCTTGGTACTGTTGTCGATAACGATACCAGTGGCGTGTGTAACCTGCCCGCTTCACAGGAAGGAAGTTGTCTCATCAAGTTCAAAACAGATTGGATGAACCAATTTTCAGCCAACCTCGGATTAACTTGGCGCTTTTAGATACAACCTCCTTACACTATTAACAATTTAGTAAAATAGATTAATGGAGCGTATATTTTTCAGTCATACGCTCTCTAAATTATAAAAGCGTTATGTTTTGTAAAATGGCCATAAACCACCAAATGCTTCCAGTTGAATAATAACAACCAACCCAATTTCTCTATAAAATACAATAAAACACAATTTTATTACCATAAACGAACAATAACATCACAACTACAATCTATTGCTTTAACTATTGTTAGTAGTTAGTCTTTTCATCATGCGCAGCTGAATATTTCAGTTAGGGCAAACACACATTGAAATTTAAAGAACTAAAATCTGAGAAGTCTTAAAGCTTGCAGTATAAAAAACCACAAACTTACGCAATCAAAGATAATTAATTATTCATATTGGCACAATCATACACGTGTCTGCTTTACTAATAGTAAGTTTGCTCAGGCTACCGTTCAGCCTAAATATGGGCTTTAAGGCGGCTTCAACCTCAGATATCGGATTTACAGGAGTCCTTTATGAAGCGAGAACAATGGGGATCCCGCGCTGGATTTATTCTAGCTGCAGTCGGATCGGCTATCGGTCTGGGAAACATCTGGCGTTTCCCGTATATGGCCTATGAAAACGGTGGTGGCGCTTTCTTTATACCGTACCTTTTTGCCATGATCACCGCAGGCATCCCCTTTATGATCCTAGAGTTCAGCATGGGTCAGAAATACCGTGGTAGCGCACCTCGTACGCTAGCGAAAATCCATTCTAAGTTTGAATGGCTGGGCTGGTTCCAGGTAGGTGTTGCAGCGGTTATTGCTGTTTACTACGTTGCTGTTATCGGTTGGGCAATTTCCTATTTTGGCATGTCTTTCAACCAAAGCTGGGGCACCGACACCAATGCCTTCTTCTTCAGTGACTACCTCGGTTTAGGGGATAACTCACCGACTAACCTAGGGAGCATTCAGTGGAAAATTGCCATAGCAATGCTGATTGCATGGGGTATTACTTACGCGGCTATTGTCGGTGGTGTCAAAGCAGGGATTGAGCGCGCATCTAAGATCATGATGCCAATCCTATTTATCATGGTCGTACTGCTGATTGGCCGTATGATTTTCCTTCCAGGTGCTCTGGATGGCGTGAACTACATGTTTGAGCCTGATTTTAGCAAAATCTGGGATGTGAAAGTTTGGGCAGCCGCGTATGGCCAGATCTTCTTCACTCTGAGTATTGGTTTCGCCATCATGCTGGCTTATTCAAGCTACTTACCTGAGAAGTCAGACATTACCAACAACGCCTTCATGACGGTTTTGATTAACTGTGGTTTCTCAATCCTAGCCGGCATCATGATCTTCTCTGTTCTTGGTTACATGGCGCAAGAGCAAGGTAAACCTCTGACTGAAGTCGTATCAGCGGGCGTTGGCTTAGCATTTGTTACACTTCCGGCTGCAATCAACTTGCTGCCAGCGCCGTACATCCTAGGCCCACTTTTCTTCTTCGCACTAGTTGTTGCAGGCCTCAGCTCACACATTTCCATCATGGAAGCCGTGACGTCTGCTGTTATCGACAAACTGAAGTGGAGCCGTAAAAAAGCAGCAACCGTTGTGATTGGTGTTGGTGTCGTCGTTTCTATGGCATTTGCAACCAATGGCGGCCTACTATTGCTAGATTTGGTCGATCACTTCGCGAACAATGTTGGCATCATGGTGGGTGGCTTTGTCGAGATTCTTCTTATGGCTTGGCTACTGAATAAAGTTGGCGATGTACGTGAGTACGTCAATGAAATCTCTGACTTTTCTGTCGGTGCTTGGTTCGTGGTTTGTCTACGTTTCATCACTCCGATTATGCTGGCCGTTATTCTCGCGACCAAACTACAAACCCTATTCACTGAAGGCTACGGTGGCTACGACCTAACACTCGGTTGGGCAATGATTGCCGCTCTATTTGTCATTGGTGTATTGATTAACGCAACAAGTCGTAAGGAGGCCTGATTATGACAACAGGTGCAATTATTATGATGGTACTGGGCCTTGGAATTACTTGGGGCGGCGCTGCTATCTGTATCAAACGAGCGATGAATAAACAGCAACAGTAATCGCTGTTACTGCTTAAGTAAAAATGCCGACACTGAGTGTCGGCATTTTTTGATTGGTCAGAGCTAAAATGTGTACTTAACGCCGAGCACTCCACCAATCTGAAGTTCTGGGCCGCTATACATGTCTAACTCTGGTTGAATTTGACCATACATATTCCAGCCCTCGCTGAGGTTCCAGTTCAGGCCAAGAGGAACACGCGCTCCAAACTCTTTATGCTCCCACTCACTCCATGCACCTGCACCAACATACCAAGTAACAGGCACATCCTTATCAAACTCTCCCCGGGCAAATATGTAGTCAAATGCAGCGCCATCATTACCTACTGTAAATCGGTACTGCTCATCCAATTCAATGACTGCACTTAAATCTTGGTCAACCGCCATTCCAACGGAAAGATCCATAGGTTCTGAGCCTTGTGCAATGACGCTCGCACTCCCCGCCACAGCCGCAATACCTAATAAATTTTTAGCCAGTGTACTACTCTTCATCACTTTGCTCTTAATTCAAATAAAACAGTGTGCAATTCTCCAGTTGCGCGGAAAAAGGATGTCATAGGGAGGTAAGGAGGTCGTTAGAAATCAACGTGTTTTATTGTTTCAATTATGCAAGGAAGCTAAGCCTGACACATGTTCGCAAAATTGGTTGCCAGAGAGCGATGTTCCAATAAAGCAAAAAGGAGGCCTCAGGCCTCCTTTATCAGTTAAATGGGTATGTGAGTATTAACCGTGATTGCGGATCCACTCATCCATTTCAGTTTTCAGGTTGTCAGACTTAGTACCGAAGATAGCCTGCACACCACCTGCTACAACCACTACGCCAGCCGCGCCTAGTTGTTTCAGTTTGTCTTGGTCAACAGCTTCTGTATCCGCTACAGCGACACGTAGACGAGTGATACATGCGTCTAGACCAGTGATGTTTGCTTTGCCACCGAATGCGGCAACAAGCTCACCTGCCATATCTGAACCAGATGTTGCAACTGCTTCTTCAGATTCATCTTCACGACCTGGAGTTTTAAGGTCCATCGCTTTGATAACAGTGCGGAATACTACGTAGTATATTACTGCGTAAACTAGACCAACACCTACCATCAGACCGATTTTCTGTGCGTTACCAGACAGTACGATGAAGTCAATCAAACCGTGTGAAAACGAAGTACCGTGTACAAAGCCTAGTGTGTTTGCAACAACGTATGCAGAGCCAGCTAGTAGAGCGTGGATGCCGTACAGTACAGGAGCAACGAATAGGAATGAGAATTCGATAGGCTCAGTGATACCTGTCAGGAACGAAGTCAATGCAGCAGAAGCCATTATACCCATTACCTTCGCGCGATTCTCTGGTTTAGCAGAGTGAGCGATAGCAATAGCAGCCGCTGGTAGACCGAACATCTTAAACATGTAACCGCCCGCTAGCTGACCAAAGCCATTACCAGCAGCACGAGATGCTTCATCAGCAACAAGGTAACAAGTTAGAACGCCGTTTTGAGTTTCGCCAGCAGCATTCACACAAGTACCAGCTTCGAAGAAGAATGGTACGTTCCAAACGTGGTGCAAACCGAACGGGATTAGAGAACGCTCAACGATACCGTAGATACCGAATGCTACTTGTGGGTTCTGGTGCGCAGCCCAATCAGAGAAAGAAGCGATAGCGCCACCAATTGGAGGCCATACTACTGATAGAACAATACCCAGTGCGATGGCAGCAAAACCAGTGATGATAGGCACTGCACGTTTACCCGCGAAGAAGCCTAAGTATTCTGGAAGTTGAATCTTGAAGAAGCGGTTGAATGCCCATGCAGCAACACCACCAACAAGAATACCGCCTAGAACACCAGTGTCGATTTTCTCAACGCCCATAACACCAGCCATAACACCAAGCGTTGCTGTCATGATGCCGTAGCCAACGATTGCAGCCAGGCCTGCCACACCATCGTTGTTAGTAAAGCCAAGTGCAACACCTACTGCGAACAGTAGTGCCATTTGACCAAATACTGAGCCACCCGCTTGTTCCATTAAGTTGGAAACAATTTCCGGAATGAAGCTCAGGTCGGCAGCACCCACCCCGAGTAGAATACCTGCAACAGGTAAAACCGATACTGGTAGCATCAGAGCTTTACCCACTTTTTGCAGGTTAGCAAAAAGATTCTTAAACATGTTTATGCTCCTGAAAAGTTATAAGAATTATTGGGCTCTAACGGCACACCCCCGTAGCCTTAAATGTTAGCACCCAGAGAAAATGTAACCACGTCTAGCAGTATATTTTCCGGCTCTAAATATATATTGATGGTGAACAAACTTTCTAGCTGGTTACGGAATTTAGTTTCAAACTAATAGATAGATCACAATCCAAAACTGGTAAATAGAGGTCAGATTTACAACGTATCTAATTGATATTTATTAAATTATTATTAATACCGATTAATTTTGATGGGTAAATAAAATAAACCCAATTGTTATTTTATGTAACAAAATTACAATTTGATACTTTCAGCCTCCCACCTTCAACATATTTAGTAAACAAGGCGTTTTGTATCACCGAGAGTGATTTCAGGCACAAAAAAAGGAGCTTCCGCTCCTTTTTTACTCAAAACTCTTTTTCTATCTCAAAAAAAGATTTCGAAAGTTTTCACTGGTTTTTAACCCGACTTCGCTCAGTGACGTATTTTTTAACTGGGCAATATAGGAAGCAACTTCAACCACGTAAGCAGGCTGATTCTGTTTCCCTCTGTGTGGCACAGGAGCAAGGTACGGTGAGTCAGTTTCAATCAATAATCTCTCAAGCGGTAGTGCTTTAACCACTTCTTTGAGTTCAGTAGCCTGCCTAAAAGTGACAATCCCGGAGATAGATATATAAAAGCCAAGATCCATCGCCGCTTCTGCGAAAGCAAGATCTTCAGTGAAACAGTGAATTACACCACCGCATTTATCGGCCTGACCTCGACGTAAAATATCCAATGTATCTTGTCGGGCATTTCGTGTGTGGATGATCAAAGGTTTATTCAACTTAACCGCTAATTCAACTTGCTGTTGGAATCGCAACTTTTGTAACTCAGCAGTTTCAGGCTGATAGTGGTAATCCAGCCCCGTTTCACCTATCGCAACAACTCTGGGATGCGAGGCATATTCATGTAATCGATCTAAGGCAAACTCACTCTCAACATCCAGCGGGTGAACACCGCATGAAGCAAATATGTTGTCGAAGGGTTCGATCATCTCCATCATTCCGGGGAAAGAATCCAACGTAACGCCAACGGACAGAAGCTCAGAAACATTAGCAGCCTGAGCTTTGGCAACCACATCTTCAATACCAGAATGGAGATCCTGATAATCCAATTTGTCTAAGTGACAATGAGAGTCTACAAACATGATTCCTCATTAAATTTAAATAGCCAATCTAAGATGAGCAGTTCGCTGTTCAACCCTGTATGCTCTCGTAACTGTTCAAGCAACTGACTTAGGTTTGCTGTCTGGGTATAGAGCAGTTGATAACCAAGATTGGCCGACAAAACATTTGAGCCTGGCGTGAAATAAGGCATCTGAACACCAAAGTGAATCTTTTGAGCGTCTGTCAGCAAGTACCATATCCATTGTAGATACTCAGAGGGTGAAGTCGCTAGTTCTTTTGCTAACTTAACGCTATCGCCTCTCAACTGAGCCACTTCAAGAAATTGCTCTTCAACCTGCTGATATTTTTCAATTTGCCCCTGATCAACAAACGCTTGAGTTTTCAGTGGCGCATTGCCATTGATATGCGCGGCAAAAGCAGGGATTGTCGAAGTAACTTGCTCATTTAGCCATTGAGCAAGCAAATCTGAGCTTGGTGTCACGACATGCCAATGTTGGCAACGGCTGGTAATCGTGGGTAAAAGCTGGTGTGCTTTATGACTTACCAGTAAAAACATACAACTGCTAGAGGGCTCTTCGAGTGTTTTCAACAACGCGTTGGCAGCGGAGTCATTCATCGCTTCAGCCGGCTCGATGACAAACAACCGACGTCCAGATAGTTGCGATGACTCCTGCGCTAGGCGGTTGCACTGACGAATTTGCTCAACCGTAATGGCTTTGCCTTCTTTCTCTGGCTTCACCAGGTGATAATCAGGATGGTTATGCGACTGCATTAGCTGGCAGCTGTGGCAAAAGCCGCAAGCTTCACTGGCATAATTACTACACATGACAGCGCCACTAAGTCGCTCTACCAGCTGCTCAGCGCCCAGTCCTTCTTCCGCTGTCAATAGCGCTGCATTGGAAAACCTATCTGATTCCAGACTTGTCTGCCATTCGCGCCAAATATCAGTTAACCAAGGGTAGGTAGAATTCATGGTTATTATTCCAACCAACTGCGCAATGCTTGCTTGATATCTTGAGCAACTAATTCGATCGTCTGCTCAGCATTAATCACTACAACGCTCGAATCACATTGAGCCAGTTCCAAGTAACGCGCTCTGGTACGGTCAAAAAAGCTCATATCCATTTTCTCAATTCGATCCAGCTCGCCTCGGCCTCTCGCACGCTCAAGACCGATGCGTGGGTCAAGATCTAGGTAGATGGTCAAATCTGGTTTAAAGTCGCCCAGCGTTGTCTGCTTAAGTGCTGTCATAGTGTGTTTGGAGATTTGACGACCGCCTCCCTGATAAGCCTGAGAAGACATATCATGTCGATCTCCCACCACCCAAGTACCGCTGTCTAAGGCTGGCTTAATCACATTTTCAACCAGCTGCACCCGCGCTGCATACATAAGGAGTAATTCGGTCATGTCTTGCAACTCTTCCCCTTCGTGGTCTTGTTTGACCAAAGTTCTGAGTTGCTCGGCTAACGCCGTTCCGCCCGGCTCACGAGTATTCTTTATCTGCTCAATACCAGCCTGTTTAAGAGTATCAAGCACCGCATTAATTGCAGTGCTTTTCCCTGCCCCTTCCAGGCCTTCAATTACGATAAATTTCGCTTGTGTCATTTGTTACTTCTTAGTTGTCTTAGATAAGCGCGTACTGCGCGATTGTGTTCACTCAGCGTTTTAGAAAAAACGTGCCCGCCTGTTCCGCTGGCCACAAAATACAAGTAGTTGCTGTCTTCTGGGTTTGTCGCGGCGGCAATGGACGCCTCGCCCGGCATCGCAATCGGTGTTGGTGGTAAACCAAAAATCGTATACGTATTATATGGGGTTGGAGTACGTAAATCTTTCTTACGTATGTTGCCGTCGTATTTATCTCCCATCCCATAAATAACCGTAGGGTCAGTCTGTAGACGCATACGCTTATTAAGGCGGTTTACAAACACCCCTGCAACACGCTCACGCTCTGCACCAACAGCGGTCTCCTTTTCGATAATAGAAGCAAGGATCAACGCATCGTAAGGCGTCTTCAGTGGCAAGTTCTCTTGCCTTTGCTGCCAATGCTTATCAAGAATTTGTTGCAATTTATCTGCGGCGCGCTTGATGATATCGAGATCAGAGGTACCAAACGTGTAGTGGTAAGTCTCAGCTAACAATAGCCCTTCAAGTTTGGATTTATCAATACCAATTTGTTGTGCGATCTCTGCTTCACTGAGCCCAGATGTTTTGTGCTCAAGATAAGGGGCTTGCTCTAATGCTGCTCGCCATTCGGCAAATGTTGAACCTTCAACAAAGGTAATTGAAAATTGATGCTCTTTACCAGTTTTGAACAATTCTAGCGCTTGAGTGAGGTTAATGCCGGGAGTGAGAAGGTATGTCCCTGCTTTCACCTGTGTCAGCTCTGGGTAGAATCGTCGCACGAGTCTTGCTACATCACTGGAACCAATCAATTCATCGTTCGTCAAATCAGCCAGTAAACGGTTGAAACTCATCCCCGTCTCAATCGTATAAATTTGTTCTTCTTGTAGCTTTAATGGCTGAGTCACATACTCATCGACTTGTTTAGTGACATACATAAATCCTGCACCAGCAATCAGTAATACAAGTGCCAGAAAAAAGGTGATTTTCTTAATCACGGGTTAACTATCTCCTGAATTTTTTTTGTTATTGTTCCTATTGAAAAGGTCTGTGTGCCAATGCTTTTCACTGGAGCGACACCAAGGATCGAGTTTGAGATAAAAACCTCTTCGGCATCACTTAGTTCTTCAAACGTATAGTGCCCGATAGACAATGTGCACCCACAGTTCGATAAACGTTCGGCAATAACGCGGCGCATAACACCTGCAACACCCGCATTCGTCAGATCGGGGGTGTAGATGACACCCTGTTTTACCCAGTAAACATTCGCCATTGTTGTCTCAATCACATGGCCGTTCACATCTAATGCGATCCCATCAGGGAAGCCTTGTTGATCCATTTCCGCCTTGAGCAAAACTTGCTCAAGGCGATTATTGTGCTTATGACCTGCGAGTAAAGGATTCACCCCTAGCCTCTTATGACACACGCCTAAACAAATACCATCCGTTAGCCATTGTTCATAATGAGCCGGATAGTTAAAGGCGCTAATAGTAACATTTGGTAAGGTCACTTGAGTAGGGCTATATCCACGCCCTCCCTCTCCTCGGCTAATATGTAATTTCAGCCCTGAATGAGTAGACTCTATACACGCTTTTTCTAACCAATCCTTAACCTCTCGCCAGTTTGGAGGAGTTATGTCGAGTAAGTTGAGGCAGGATTGCATCCGCTCTTGATGTTTATCCCAGTGTTGGATGTGACCTTTGATAACCAGCATGGTGGTAAAACAGCCGTCACCATATTGAAATGAGCGATCAGAAAGGGAAATTGAGTCTGTGGTGTGTCCATTTACCAAATACATAATTGATATCCACATAAAAGAAAACGGCTTAATGCCAAAGCATTAAGCCGTTTTATCACAAATTGGATTGTGACTCTTTAGATCTTTTTGAAAACCAAAGAACCGTTAGTACCACCAAAACCAAACGAGTTACAGATAGCGTATTCTGAATCGATAGATTTCGCCGTATGTGGCACTAGGTCGATATCTTCAAGGCCTTCTTCACGGTTGTCTAGGTTAATCGTAGGTGGAACCATTTGATCAACCAATGACATGATAGTCACGATCGCTTCAACAGAACCAGCAGCACCAAGGAGGTGACCCGTCATAGACTTAGTTGAAGACACTTTCACTTGCTTAGTGCCTTCTTCACCCAAAGCACGACGAATACCTTTCACTTCAGCCACATCACCAGCCGGAGTAGACGTGCCATGCGCATTCACATAGCCGACTTGTGTACCCGTGATACCTGCATCACGCATTGCTGCTTCCATCGCCAACGCACCACCTGAGCCATCTTCGCTAGGTGAAGTCATATGGAAAGCATCTCCCGACATACCAAAGCCAACAAGCTCTGCGTAGATCTTAGCGCCACGTGCTTTCGCATGTTCATATTCTTCTAGAACAATGATACCTGCACCATCACCAAGAACAAAACCATCACGATCTTTGTCCCATGGGCGAGACGCTTTTTGAGGCTCGTCATTACGAGTTGACAGCGCTTTAGCTGCACCAAAGCCAGCCATGCCCAGAGGAGTTGAAGCTTTTTCAGCACCACCGGCAACCATAGCTTCTGCATCACCGTAAGCAATCATACGAGCAGCATGGCCGATGTTATGTAGACCCGTTGTACACGCCGTCGAAATCGCGATATTTGGACCACGAAGACCACGCATAATAGATAAGTTACCTGCAACCATGTTTACGATGGTTGATGGTACGAAGAAAGGGCTGACTTTGCGTGGGCCTTTTTCAACAAGCGCAGTATGACCCGCTTCAATAAGGTCTAGGCCACCAATACCTGAACCAATAGCGACACCAACGCGTGCTGCGTTTTCTTCATTAATTTGTAAGCCAGAGTCGTCTAGGGCTTGAATACCGGCGGCAATGCCGTACTGGATGAACAAGTCCATCTTACGTGCATCTTTTTTAGACATGTACTCTGTGCAGTCGAAATCTTTTACTAGG
Source organism: Vibrio sp. RE88 (assembly GCF_013113835.1). GTDB lineage: Bacteria > Pseudomonadota > Gammaproteobacteria > Enterobacterales > Vibrionaceae > Vibrio. The sequence continues at coordinate 560,165 of NZ_VTYQ01000003.1, forward strand.
CCTGCAAAACGAGTTGAGAAGTTTTCAGTATCAAAGTGCTCGATATCAACGATACCACTTTGACCAGCTAGCAGGGCCTTCCAGGATGATTCTACATTGTTGCCTACCGGTGACAACATACCCATGCCAGTGACAACAACACGACGCTTGGACACGATTTTATTCTCCGGGATTGAAATGATTCTATGAGAGGTATAGAAGGGTTAAAAAGAACACAGGCGGCCAGAAGGCCGCCTGGGAGAGATATTACTGAGCGCTGTTCACGTAGTCGATAGCAGCTTGAACAGTAGTGATCTTCTCAGCTTCTTCGTCTGGAATCTCAGTGTCGAATTCTTCTTCTAGAGCCATTACTAGTTCAACAGTGTCTAGAGAATCAGCACCTAGATCGTCAACGAAAGAAGCTTCGTTTTTAACTTCTGCTTCGTCCACACCTAGCTGTTCAACAATGATTTTCTTTACGCGTTCTTCGATGTTGCTCATTTTTTCTTTTCCTTTACAGATTTCGCTCAATGCGATGATTCCGTAGTTTATTCGAACTATTGAAAGTTGCAAGGGGGTCCTTGCTGGTCAAACCACAATTTTCGCGATTTTAACCGAAATTCAATACATTTTTGACTTATATCATGCACAAATGTTGCGCATATCAATGCCAGTTATCACAAACTATAGGCTATTTTTGTGACAGCAAATAGCCCGTTTTGTTCAAACTTAGGCATTAAACCATATACATGCCACCATTAACATGCAGAGTTTCACCAGTAATGTAAGCAGCTTCTGGAGAAGCTAAGAACGCTACTGCTGATGCAATTTCGCGAGGATCACCTAGACGGCCAGCAGGAACGTTCGCTAACGTTGTTGCACGTTGCTCGTCATTTAGCGCCTTAGTCATGTCAGTTTCGATAAATCCTGGTGCAACTGTGTTAACAGTCACGCCACGAGAAGCCACTTCGCGTGCCATAGATTTAGTGAAACCAATCACACCTGCTTTTGCTGCTGCGTAGTTAGTTTGACCTGCATTACCCATAGTACCAACAACAGAACCAACGTTGATGATACGGCCTGCACGCTTCTTCATCATGCCACGAAGTACAGCTTTAGACATGCGGTAGATTGGTGTCAGGTTAGTGTTGATAATGTCATTCCACTCATCATCTTTCATACGCATAAGTAAGTTATCACGCGTAATACCTGCATTGTTTACCAGAATGTCGATTGCACCAAACTCATCGTTAATGTTTTTCAGAGTTGCTTCAATTGATTCGATATCTGTCACGTTTAGTGCCAGACCTTTACCATTTTCACCAAGGTATTCACTGATTGCAGCGGCACCATTTTCTGAAGTCGCAGTGCCGATAACCGTCGCACCACGTTCAACAAGAATTTCAGCGATAGCACGACCAATACCACGGCTTGCGCCAGTGACCAGTGCAATCTTGCCTTCTAGGTTCATCATGATTGTTATTCCTTAAAAGTTTACTTAGCGGCTTCTAGAGATGCAGCATCGTTTACTGCAGCGCCACTTAGTGTCTTCACGATACGTTTTGTCAGACCCGTAAGAACTTTACCTGGGCCTAATTCAAGTAGCTTTTCTACACCTTGCTCGCTCATCAGCTGTACGCTTTCCGTCCAGCGGACTGGGCTGTATAGCTGACGCACAAGTGCATTTTTAATTTTCGCTGGGTCAGTTTCAGCCACAACATCAACGTTGTTGATCACTGGCAATTGAGGAGTATTAAATTCAATCTCTTCTAGAGCGACAGCCAGTTTATCGGCTGCTGGCTTCATCAAAGCGCAGTGAGAAGGTACTGAAACAGGCAGTGGCAGAGCTCGCTTAGCGCCCGCTTCTTTACACAAGGCACCTGCGCGTTCAACGGCATCTTTACTACCTGCAATCACAACCTGACCTGGTGAGTTGTAGTTTACTGGAGATACCACTTCACCTTGAGCCGCTTCTTCACACGCTTTAGCAATAGATTCATCATCTAGACCGATGATCGCAAACATAGCACCAGTGCCTGCTGGTACGGCTTCTTGCATCAGTTGACCACGTAGCTCAACCAGCTTGATTGCTTCTTTAAAGTCGATCACACCAGCACATACTAATGCCGAATATTCACCTAGGCTGTGACCCGCTAGGTTTGCTGGCTGCGCTAGACCAAGCTCTTGCCAAACACGCCAGATAGCAACCGAAGATGCTAGCAGTGCTGGCTGAGTACGGAAAGTTTGGTTGAGATCTTCAGCTGGGCCATTTTGAACCAACGCCCATAGGTCGTAACCTAACGCCTCAGATGCTTCCGAAAAAGTGTTTTTTACTACTTCATACTGTTCGCCAAGTTCAGCAAGCATACCGACTGCTTGTGAGCCCTGACCTGGAAATACGATAGCAAAATTGCTCATTTTCTTTTCCTTTAAAACAAAGTAAGAAAGATTAAGATGCCTAAAAAGGCACCTTAATCTTTTAAATTTGGTTGGGATTAAAACTTAACCAGTGCTGAGCCCCAGGTAAAGCCGCCACCAAATGCTTCTAGTAGAAGCGTCTGACCGCGTTTAATTCGTCCGTCACGAACAGCCTCATCAAGTGCCGTAGGTACAGTAGCGGCAGACGTATTGCCGTGCCTGTCTAGTGTGATGACAACTTGATCAAGCGACATAGATAGTTTCTTTGCCGTGGCAGAAATAATGCGATAGTTCGCTTGGTGAGGCACTAGCCAGTCTAGTTCAGACTTATGCATATCGTTGGCAGCCAGCGTATCTTTAACGAGTTTTGATAGCTGCGTCACAGCAACTTTAAAGACTTCGTTACCCGCCATGTGTAGCCACTTGTCAGCATCTTTGCCACGCTCAGGAACTTCAAGGCTTAGCAACTCACCAAAACGGCCATCCGAGTAGATATGCGTTGAAAGAATCCCAGGCTCTTCACTTGCACCAACAACAACAGCGCCTGCACCATCACCAAACAGAATAATGGTTGAACGATCGGTTGGATCACAGGTTTTAGACAGAGTATCGGAACCAATCACCAGCACATTTTTACACATGCCTGTTTTAATATGTTGGTCAGCGACCGAAAGCGCATAGACAAAGCCTGAACATGCAGCAGCAATATCAAATGCGGGGCAACCTTTAATGTCCAGCTTAGCTTGAACTTGGCAAGCAGAAGAAGGGAAAGTGTGGCTACTACTGGTGGTCGCTACGATGATCAGGTCAATATCATTCTTATCGATGCCTGCCATTTCAATCGCGTTTTGAGCCGCGATATATCCCATGTCGGCGACGGTTTCATTCTCGGCTGCGATACGACGCTCTTTAATACCTGTGCGAGTGACAATCCACTCATCACTTGTATCTACCATTTTCTCCAAGTCTGCGTTTGAACGCACCTGAGATGGCAGGTAGCTGCCAGTACCTAAAATTTTGCTATACATGAAGACTAATAATGCCTCTCGAGTAAAACCGCTTCCAAACGATCGCTAATACGGCTTGGTACTTGTCGTTTGACCTCGTGTAACGCTTCACCAATGGCGTTGATGACCGCGTCTACATCAGCACTTCCGTGGCTTTTTATGACAATGCCGCGCAATCCTAGCAAACTTGCGCCGTTATACTGGTCGGGGTTCAATGTTTTTAGTTCATTAAATAACCCAGAAAATAATTTTCTTGCAATCCAACCCTTTATAGATGAGGCCATCATGCTCGATTTCAACTTATCGATAAATAGCTGGGCTGTACCTTCACATGCTTTGAGGCAAACATTACCAACAAAGCCGTCACATACCACCACATCCGCGGCATCGTGGAGTAACTGATTACCTTCAATATAGCCGACAAAATTCACGGACTGCGTCTGAGATAACATTTCAGCACAGCGTTTGACGAGATCGTTGCCTTTGATTTCTTCAGCACCGATATTAAGAATCGCAATACGTGGAGGTCGGTCTAAGTATTGTTCAGTTAACGCACTTCCCATCACAGCAAATTGGAACAATGAATCAGCATCACTGGACACATTCGCGCCCAGATCAAGCATCCAAGTTCTTCCACCGGAGGCGGTAGGTAAGGCAGAGATTAACGCTGGACGTTCAATTCCTGGTAACAATTTCAATCGAAAACGTGACAAAGCCATGAGTGCACCGGTGTTTCCACCGCTGACACAGGCATCTGCAGTGCCTTGAGCGACAGCATCAATCGCCATCCCCATGGAGGTTCCATTACTGTTTCGAAGTGCGAGAGAAGGTTTTTCTGAGTTTGAGATCACTCGGTCACTGTGCTGAATACTCAGGCGAGCATCAGGCTGATAACCAAGAGACGATAATTGAGTTGTGATCGCGGTCTGATCACCTGTGAGGATCACTTTCAGCTCTGGGAAATGCGACAGTGCCTGCACGGCGGCAGGCACTGTGACGCGAGGACCGAAATCCCCGCCCATTGCATCAAGTGCAACGGTTATATTAGGCAACGGTCAACCTTACTTGTTGATAACCTTTTTACCACGGTAGTAACCTTCAGCAGTTACGTTGTGGCGCAGGTGAGTTTCACCTGAAGTTGCGTCTACAGATAGTGCAGCTGTAGATAGGGCATCGTGTGAACGACGCATGCCACGCTTTGAACGTGATTTCTTGCTCTTTTGTACGGCCATTGACCCTACTCCTATGTTAATTCTTAAAGAATTACTTCTTCAAGTTTTTTAAAACATCGAATGGATTCGGCTTTTCTTCCACAATTTCTTCTGGAATTTCACCAAATACCAAATTGTCTGATTTAACGCTGCAATCCGCTTCTTCGTGTTTTGCAATTTGAGGCAAGTTTAGAATGAACTCGTCTTCAACTAACTGTATCAGGTCAATTTCACCGTACTCGTTCAGATCTACCAAATCGTACTCTTCCGGTGCTTCCTCTTCAGTCTTTTCACCTTTGTAAGGTGTATAAGTGAATTGGACATCGCACTCATGTGCGAAAACCTCATTACAGCGTTGACACTCTAAATCAACTTCGATGTTAGCTTTACCAGAGATAACAACGAGTCGCTGTTCATCTAACTCAAATGACAATGACACTTGAGCGTCGCGTTTAACGCCTTCAACTGATTCGAACAAACGCTTAAAAAGACTAACCTGAATGATACCATCATAGTCAAGTCGCTTCTGAGCAGCGCGTGCCGGATCAACCGTTCGCGGTATTTTTACCTTTTGCATAGGGCGCGAATTCTATCTTCCAATTCGTTTTGAGTCAAAGAAAAAGGATAAAAAGTTGCAGTTTTTTTCCTTCTTATCAGAAGAGCTAGGATTACCATCATAATATCTATTAAGCTATCGCTAACTCCCTGAAAGATTGTACTGGAAAATGCCGCAATACCAACTTGTTTTAGCATCGACTTCATCGTTTAGAAAACAACTGCTCAATAAACTATCGGTCCCTTTTGAAACCGCCTCACCTGACTGTGACGAAACACCTTTTTCTGACGAGCGACCTGAGGATCTAGTGCAACGTCTTGCGAAGAAAAAAGCAGAATCATGCCATACCAATCAGCCTAGCCTTGTCATCGGCAGCGACCAAGTCTGTGTGATTGATGGAAAAATTATTGGCAAACCGCTGAATCGAGAAAACGCTATCCAACAATTAAGCCGCCAAAGCGGCAAGGCCATCCAGTTTTATACTGGGCTTGCGCTTCACAATACCGAAACGAACATCACAGATGTCAAACTGGATACGTTCACTGTTCATTTCCGTCAGCTAACCCAACAACAGATCAGTCGCTATGTAGAGAAAGAAGAGCCATATTACTGCGCTGGCAGTTTTAAAAGTGAGGGGCTGGGTATCGCACTATTTGAAAAGTTGGATGGGAAAGATCCCAATACTTTGGTTGGGCTACCACTAATTGACTTGATTGATATGCTTGAAACACAAGGTTTCTCAATCTTGTAAAGGCGGAATAACTAGAGTTGGCCTTCTTAGTCGAAGCAAACAACTCTAGTCTTCGAGTGATAGAGCTCACTGCTCTTACAGCTTACGTAAACCCGCTAGTGCCTTCTCCAACTTTGCTTCCATTGGCGCACTCACTTCCATCCACTCGTCATTGGATGGATGTTTAAATTTAATATTAGCGGCATGAAGAAACAGTCGGTCTAACCCAACTTTTCCTGTGTAAGCATCAAAACGTCGATCACCATAACGGTCGTCCCACGCAATTGGATGACCAGTATACTGAGTATGGACACGAATTTGATGCGTACGCCCCGTTATTGGGCTCGCCTGAATCAAAGTAGCCTCAGCAAACTTTTCAATAATCTTAAAACGGGTCTCTGAAGGCTTACCCTGTGGATTGACGCGAACGATACTATTTACTTCATTTTTCAATAGTGGTGCGTTTACGACCTTGCAACTACTCTTCCACTGCCCCATCACCAATGCGAAATAGTATTTCTGCACAGTTTTCTCACGAAACTGAGCTTGAAGATGACGCAGCGCGGAGCGCTTTTTCGCAACCAAAAGAATTCCCGAAGTATCACGATCGATACGATGCACTAGCTCTAGAAAACGAGCTTGCGGCCTCAGTGCTCGTAAAGCTTCAATAGCACCAAATTTAAGCCCGCTTCCTCCGTGAACTGCCGTGCCCGAAGGTTTATTGAGGATAAGCATATGTTCATCTTCATGGATGATCATATGTTCCAGTTCAGCAACTTTATTCAGCTTGGTGCTCGGGGCAATTTCGTCTTGCTTCTCTTCAATCGTTACGGGAGGAATTCTGACCAAATCCCCCGCTTTCAATTTATATTCGGCTTTGATTCGTTTTTTGTTTACGCGTACTTCTCCCTTGCGCAAGATCCGGTAAACCATGCTTTTAGGGATGCTTTTCAGTTGGTTGCGTAAGAAGTTATCGATACGCTGGCCAGCCATGTCTTCGTCGATGTCGACAAACTGGACTTTTGTTCTAATTTCGCTCATTTCGATATTCTACCATTCTAGCTTGCGTAAGTTCACGTTTTCTAGGCAACAATTTGGTAAATCTCTCTCTAAGAATGAATTTCTGTTCAGCTACGGATAAAAATTCACCAACATATTTACAATTTTCAAAAACTCTCGCACAAAGCCTTTAAATACATAGTCTTACAAAAATTAAAAATGGGTTTTTTAGCGTTTTATAATAAAGCAGATTGCTGAGTTTAATGGGTACTGCTATAGTTCACACCTGCAATGAATGATTAGGTTGCATTTTAATCAAACCCAATCGTTTTTGAGCAAGATATTGAGTAGCCCGCTAATTTACCAAAATGCAGCACACGGCGTAAGACGTTTCCGGGATTAGTACAGCTTGTTGCCCTACTCATAAATCTTTCATGTTGAGTATTATCCGCCATCATTGCGGCTTACAAGCCGAACTTGTTTGTAAGACTGACGTGCCCAAAGAGCATCCCTCCAGCCGGGAGGCTGCACAAATTTAAGCCATGGGATCCGGCACCGTGAAAGAAACATCAAGGCAGCAAGAAAACACAGAATGACAACGAGATTTATCAATGAAAAGAATGTTAATCAACGCGACTCAAAAAGAAGAGTTGCGTGTTGCTTTGGTTGATGGTCAGCGCTTATATGATTTAGATATCGAAAGCCCAGGCCACGAATCCAAAAAAGCAAATATCTACAAAGGACGTATCACTCGCATCGAACCAAGCCTGGAAGCAGCCTTCGTTGACTACGGTGCCGAACGACACGGATTCCTCCCTCTAAAAGAAATTGCCCGCGAATATTTTCCTGAAGGTTACACTTACCAAGGCCGTCCAAGCATTAAAGAAGTGCTGACTGAAGGTCAGGAAGTGATTGTTCAAGTTGAGAAAGAAGAACGTGGCAGCAAAGGTGCTGCACTAACGACATTCATTTCTCTTGCAGGTAGTTACCTTGTTCTGATGCCAAACAACCCTCGTGCTGGCGGTATTTCCCGTCGTATCGAAGGTGATGAGCGTACTCAACTGAAAGCTGCACTGGACACCTTGGACCTACCTAAAGGTATGGGCCTTATCGTACGTACAGCAGGTGTAGGCAAAAGCGCTGAAGAATTAGAGTGGGATCTTAACGTTCTACTTAATCACTGGGGTGCCATCAAGCAAGCTTCTGATGCCAACCCTGCGCCACTGCTTATTCACCAAGAAAGTAACGTTATCGTCCGAGCTATTCGCGACTATTTGCGCCGTGACATTGGTGAAATTCTCATCGATAGCAACACCATCTATGAGCGTGCGCTAGAACATATCCAACTAGTTCGTCCAGACTTCGTCAATCGAGTCAAAAAGTACGACGGCGAAGTTCCACTGTTTAGTCACTACCAAATTGAAAGCCAGATTGAATCGGCGTTCCAACGAGAAGTGCGTTTACCATCTGGCGGTTCAATCGTTATTGACCCAACAGAAGCATTGACGTCAATCGATATCAACTCAGCCCGTGCAACGAAAGGCGGCGATATCGAAGAAACTGCACTGAACACCAACCTTGAAGCAGCCGATGAAATTGCACGTCAACTTCGTCTTCGTGACCTAGGCGGCTTGGTTGTTATCGACTTCATCGATATGACGCCAGTGCGTCACCAACGTGAAGTTGAGAACCGCCTGCGTGACGCGGTTCGCCTCGACCGTGCTCGTGTTCAGATTGGTCGTATCTCACGCTTTGGCCTACTAGAAATGTCTCGCCAACGCTTGAGCCCATCTCTAGCAGAAGCTAGCCACCATATCTGCCCTCGATGTAGCGGCACAGGTGTGGTTCGTGATAATGAGTCTCTTGCTCTTTCTGTTCTTCGTTTGATCGAAGAAGAAGCATTAAAGGACAACACTGCTCAAGTTCTGGCTGTTGTTCCTGTTCCGATTGCGTCTTACCTTCTGAACGAAAAACGTCGTTCGATCAACCACATTGAACGCATTCAGGAAGTTAAGATCACGGTAGTTCCTAACTCAGATATGGAAACGCCGCATTTCGAAGTGATTCGAGTCCGTGAAAGCGAAGAGTTTGATTTGCTGTCTTACTTGCTGCCTAAGAAACTCGAGTCGATGAAAGAAGCAGAAGGTCGTGAGGTTGCTGAGCCGGAAGTTAAGCCTAAGAAGCTTGAAGAGCCTGCACTAAAAGGTTTTGCAGCACCGGCTCAATCTGCGCCAGCGCCAAAGCAGCCAGTGAAGAAAGCACCAGAGAAAAAGTCAGAACCTCGTGATGAGAAGCCAGGCTTAGTATCTCGATTCTTCAAAGCTCTGGGTAGTTTCCTATTCAGCTCTGAACCTGAAAAAGAACAGGTTGAAGAGAAACAAGAAAAAGCAGCGAAGAAAGACGGTCAGCGTAACAACCGCAACCGCCGTAATCGCAACGACCAACGTCGTCGCAATTCTCGTGACAATCGTAACGAGAATCGTGAAGATAAACGCGATAACAAACGCAATAAACCTCAACGCGAACGTGATGAAGCTGCCAATGAAAATAAAGCTGCATCGAACGAACGTAAGCAACAAAATCGCAAGCCTAAGCAGGATCGCCGTAATAAACAGCGTGACGACGCGAAAGCGAGCAAGGTTGCTGAGGAAGGTTTGAAGCTCGCGGCTGAAGCGCAAAAAGATGATAAACCGAACCGTGCAGAAGAAAAAACGACCAAGGTAAAAGAGCGCCGTCAGCGTCGTAAACTGAACAAGCAGGTTCGAGTTAAAGACCAGAAAGCGAAAGCTGAAGCGGTTGAAGAAGTAAAACAGGTTAAAGCTGAAGCAGTCGCAGAAGCTATCGAGCAATCGGCTGAAGAAGTTGCAGCAGAAGATGCAGAGCAGCCTAAACAACGTCGTAACCGTCGTTCTCCACGTCATCTACGTGCAAGCGGTCAACGTCGTCGTCGTGGTCGCGATCGTCGCCCTAACCCGTTCCGCTTACGCAAAGGTGGTGTTGCTTCGCCAGAAATGGCAATGGGTAAAGTCATGCCAAGCTACGGTATCTCTAAGCCAGAACCGAAGCACAAAGCAAAAGCTGAACAGGCTGCGACACCAGAAGTGGTTACTCAAGCACTTGGTGGGTTCGCTTGCCCTGAAATGGCAATGGGCAAAGTTATCGTACGTCGCCCAGAGCCAGTGATTGAAGAGCCGAAAGTTGTTGAGCAAGCTGCTACGATTGAAGCCAAACCTGTGGAGACACCTGCACCTCAAGCAGTTGAGCCACAAGTCGCTCCAGAAGCAGTTGCAGACACGGCTGCTATTGTAGAAGCGGAAGCAGCACCTGCCCCTGTTAATACAAGCTCTGAGATTATCGTACCGACAGCATTTAAAGGCCACGCCTCTGCTCCGATGGCGAAAGCACCAGGAACCACAGAAATGAAAGAAATTACTGTGATTGCTGCACCTTTCCGAGAAGAGCGCTACCTATCTAAAGGTGCGGGCAGCCAGGTTGCTAGCAATAAAGCCAGCGCTGCAATGGCAAAGCCTCAAAGCTTTTAATCCGGTTTGATGAAGAATAAAAACAGCCCCATAACGGGGCTGTTTTTTTATGTGTGCCTAGTAACGAGCATGACTGTTCTCACTATTTGTCACAAATATTAGCCAATATCTGCTTCTTTGTTGAACTTAATCACACTTTTAGGTAGCATTCGCCGACTCGATCTGAATCATTCGCTTGGTTTTCAGTGCTCTTTTACATCGCATTTTGCTCACATGAAAACTAAGCCAGAACCTATACTTAAATCTGTCGTTCTCTGGTATTCAGAATAACCGTAAACATTTAGCATAACTGAGCAAGCATGTTTGAATTCCCTCAATTTTCGAAACACTCTGTAAAAAATGACGTGTTATCAGGCCTGACCGTTGCACTTGCATTGGTTCCTGAAGCCGTTGCCTTTGCCTTCGTGGCTGGTGTCGACCCTATGGTTGGCCTGTATGCAGCATTTATTGTCGGCCTAATTACTTCCATTTTTGGTGGCCGCCCAGGCATGATCTCTGGTGCAACAGGTGCAATGGCAGTAGTGATGGTGTCGCTAGTCGCATCACACGGTGTCCAGTACCTTTTTGCTGCCATATTACTTGCCGGTATCCTTCAGGTAGCTGCTGGTCTATTTAAGTTAGGTAAGTTCATCCGCATCGTGCCGCATCCAGTTATGATTGGTTTCGTTAACGGTCTAGCGATTGTAATTTTCCTCGCTCAGCTTGGTCAGTTCAAAGCACCAGACATTAACGGCATGCTAACTTGGTTACCTCAAGATCAAATGATGCTGATGCTGGGTTTAGTAGCGCTAACCATGGCTATTATTCACTTCCTACCAAAATTCACTACCGCCGTACCATCATCCTTGGTAGCGATCGTCACAGTGACAGCTTTGGTAGTAGGCTTAGACCTGGAAACACGTACAGTTGTCGATTTCCTACGTACAATGTCTGGTGATGATGCAGCAACGCTGGCAGGCTCACTACCAACATTCTCTGTCCCAGCAGTACCGTTAACACTGGAAACACTACAAATCATTCTTCCGTACGCTATCATTCTTGCGGCGATTGGTCTGATCGAGTCTCTGCTAACACTGACTGTTCTGGATGAAATGACAAACACTCGCGGTCAGTCAAACCGTGAATGTATCGGTCAGGGCATGGCAAACATGACATGTTCAGTGTTTGGCGCTATGGGTGGCTGTGCGATGATTGGTCAGTCGATGATCAACGTTAACTCAGGTGGCCGTGGTCGTTTGTCGGGCATCGTTGCTGCTTCTGCACTGCTGATATTTATCCTGTTCGCTTCTTCACTTATCGAGATGATCCCACTAGCCGCACTAGTTGGTGTGATGTTCATGGTGGTTATCGGCACTTTCGAGTGGGCAACATTCAAACTGGCTCGTCGTGTACCAAAACAAGACTTCTTTGTAATCGTACTAGTAACGGTCGTAACGGTAATGACCGACCTTGCTATTGCCGTCTTCGTTGGTGTTATTGCCTCCGCTCTGATGTTTGCTTGGCAACACGCTAAACACATCTATGCCGATACAAGTATCAATGCAGAAGGTTCTAAAGAGTACAAAATTCACGGCCCGGTATTCTTCGGTTCAGTCGCGAACTTCCTTGAGATTTTCGATGCACATGAAGATCCAAGCGACGTTATCGTCGATTTCGCTGATTCTCGTGTAACCGACCACTCGGCTATAGAAGCAATTGAAACACTGGCGGAACGCTACTCTGCGCAGGGTAAGACGCTTCACCTACGCCACTTAAGCCCAGATTGTCGTAAGCTTCTCGACAAAGCAGGCAGCTTGGTAGAGATTAACGTCAAAGAAGACCCAAGCTACAAAGTCGCAACCGACGTACTAGCGGGTTAAGCGGACGAAAAAAGGGCTTCCATTTGGAAGCCCTTTTTATTTATCGTTAATACTTACAGCAACTTATTGAGTTTTTCACCCATCAACTCTAAACGCCAGCTTTGCATCACATCCGGTAATATTGATGGATCGCGATCTTTCTTCCACACCCAGCTAATCAACTGATTTAACTGTTTCTTGGACGCTAAAAACTCCGTCGCAAGCCCCGAAGCCTGAGAGGCTTTTTTCACTTCATCTTTAAGGGATTTAAACTTCTGTTTGTAACCCGGCATATCCATCAAACGCTCAATTTTCGCCGGATACTCGTCAACAGGCGTCATTTTGGCTGATTTAACAATCGAGATAATACGTGCACTGTGGCGTTGCACAGAACGAATATCTAAACCTTCCTGCTCCATTCTTTGTTTGTTCTGTAAGCCTAAACGAGCGACAGTAAGCAGGTCATATTCTTTAAAGATGAAATTCAGTGCTAGGTCTCGACGAATCGCCTCTTTGAAGCGCCAAGTGGCAAGCGGCTTTAATATCGCTAACTCACTCGGTTTCAGTTGCCAAGCGCCCTTAACATCCAAGTAGGCTTTTTCAGGATCAAGTGACTTGATGCGCTTGGTAGCCAATAAATCACTTTCTTGCTGAGCCGCTTCCCACCAGCCAGCCTGAGTAATTTCTTCAAGCAGCTTTTCATACAATGGCAATAGATAGTGGACATCTGCGGCCGCGTAGTCGAGCTGCTTATCCGTTAGCGGTCTCGCAAGCCAGTCTGTACGGGACTCACTTTTATCCAGTTCTACGCCAAGATAAGACTCAACCAAAGAAGCAAAGCCCGTTGACAAACCATGGCCTAAAAACGCAGCCATCAGTTGAGTATCCACCATCGGATAAGGCAGGCAACCAAAGCTGTTGTTAAACACTTCTAAGTCTTCACCACACGCGTGTAAAACCTTTAATACTGATGTGTCCTTGAGAAGGTGGACAAACGCCGTCATATCATCGATGACCGTTGGATCAATCAAAGAAAGTGTTTCACCATCAAATAACTGAATAAGACCAAGCTGAGGGTAGTAGGTTCGTGTTCGGACAAACTCGGTATCAAGCATGACGACATCTGTATCTCTAGCTTGTTCACACACTTTTTCTAGCTGGTCTGGGCGGGTAATGATTTGATAATTCACAAAGCTCTCACTGTGACTGATGGGGTCTGCAAATAAAAATGCCGACTGGTATTAGTCGGCATTTTAACATTAAACACTTGGTTCTGCTTATTTTTAACTTTAACTAGCCTTTGCTAGATTTGCATCGTTCTCTTCACGCAAAACACGGCGCAATATCTTGCCGACATTGGTTTTCGGTAATTCATCTTTGAACTCAACCAGCTTGGGCACTTTATAGCCCGTCAGGTGCTGGCGACAGTGGGCAATGAGCTCATCTTTCGTCAAGCTCGGGTCACGTTTAACCACATAGATTTTCACGAGTTCACCTGAGACTTCATGCGGCTGACCGATCGCGGCGACTTCCAGTACTTTACCGTGCAATGCCACCACATCTTCGATCTCATTTGGATACACATTAAAGCCGGACACCAGAATCATGTCTTTCTTGCGATCCACAATGTGAATCAACCCATCATCATCAAACTTAACAATATCGCCCGTCGACAGCCATCCTTCACCATTGATGACTTCTTTACTGGCTTCTGGTCGTTGCCAGTAACCTTGCATCACTTGAGGGCCACGAACCTGCAGTTCTCCAACTTCAGTATTCGGTACTGGATTCCCTTCATCATCAACAATACGAACTTCAGTGGAAGGGACAGGCAAACCAATCGCGCCTGTGTATTCGGTGAGGTCGTATGGGTTAACCGTTACCAAAGGAGAACACTCGGTTAGACCGTAACCTTCTAATAGGTGTACGCCTGTTGTCTTCTTCCATTGTTCAGCGACTGCACGTTGAACGGCCATACCGCCGCCTACCGCTAACTTCAGATTGCTGAAATCCAGCTCGTGGAAATCTTCATTATTGACCAAAGCATTGAACAGTGTGTTTACACCAGTAATTGCAGTGAACGGGCACTTTTGTAGCTCTTTGACAAAACCTGGAATATCTCGGGGGTTAGTGATCAACAGGTTACGTCCGCCCAGTTCAAGGAACAATAAGCAGTTCACCGTCAGGGCAAACACATGATAAAGAGGCAGCGCGGTCACAACCACTTCTCGGCCTTCTTTTAGTACCGGTCCATACATCCCTTTAGCCTGCAAAATGTTTGCAATCATATTGCTATGAGTCAGGATGGCCCCTTTCGCTACCCCTGTCGTACCGCCGGTGTACTGAAGGAAGGCAATATCGTCGCCAGACATGAAAGGTTTAACGTACTGCAAGCGTCGACCTTTATGCAGGGCCTTACGCATTGAAATCGCCCCTGGTAGGTCATACTTAGGCACCATGCCTTTAACGTACTTAACCACAAAGTCGACCAATGTGCCTTTTGCGCGTGGAAGCATCTGACCTAAGCTGGTCAGTACAACATGCTTAACAGGAGTATTGTCTACGATTTGCTCTAATGTGTTAGCAAAGTTAGATACGATCACAATCGCTTTCGCACCAGAGTCATTTAGCTGGTGTTCAAGTTCACGTGGCGTGTATAGAGGGTTCACATTAACAGCGATCAGACCTGCACGCAGGACGCCAAACAATGCCACTGGGTATTGCAGAAGGTTTGGCATCATCAAAGCAACGCGGTCGCCTTTTTCCAGCTTAAGTTCGTTTTGCAGGTAAGCAGCGAAAGCGCGGCTGCGCTCTTCAAGCTTACGAAATGTCATCACCGAGCCCATGTTCATAAAGGCAGGCTGGTCAGCATATTTCTGTACTGACTGCTCAAACATTTCCACCAATGACGGATACTGATCTGGGTTGATATGCTCAGGCACATCACTTGGATAACGTGATAACCAAGGTTTATCCACGGTAATACTCCTCGAATTAAGCTGACTGTTGTCGACGAAACGCCGTGTTTTTATTGACGACTATTACAACACAGGCAAAGAGCTTGAGCACGAAAGACTCAAACACTTGTTTAAATTTTGTTAACTAAGCCAAAAATTAGGTTAGATACTCTAGAAGGGACTTGTAGATGGCAGTGATGTCCACCCTCAACCGTAAAAATTTCGGCCGGATTAGGAGTGTCATCCTGTGTTTTCTGCAAGTGGGGGAAACCTTGTTCGCCTAGCACAACAATCTGCGGACTGGTGATCTCTCGGCTGATTGATTGTGCATGCTCAAATGACATGCGATACAAAGACTGACTTTGTAATTTCTCATCGTGGCGCCATATCCAACCATCATTGGTCTTTACCAATCCTCGCTGGACGATGGGTCTGATAAGGTCAGAAGCAATTTGATTAACCTTAGCCCTGACTTCAATAGCAGTGGCATCAGACTCAAATGCTCTGGTTGGTTTGCTACGAATTCTCTGACGACTCAAAACGCCTTCTCTCAAACGAGAAACCGTTTCGCTCTCTTGTTCCGCCAAAGGCCCGTGCCCTTCTATCTGAACCAATCCACTGATCTGTTCAGGAAAGGCGGCACTATAGCAACTTGCAATCAAAGCACCAAGAGAATGACCAACCAACACCAGTCTGTTTGGCGATAAGTTAGCCAAAAACTGATAAACATCGTCAATATAGTCATGAAATGGGTAGAAGTTACTGCCTGGCTTATGACTGGAATGACCATGGCCGGGCAGGTCAATCGCGCACAAGTGCAGTGAAGGGGCGGATTGATGCAGCTCTTGCATCAAGGATTCAAAGCTGGCGGCATTATCCAACCAGCCATGAAGGAAAACGATAGAGCAATCTGCTGTCTGACTATAACCGTATTCGATAGCAGCTAGATGACCATCAGCTAAGGGGTAACGCGTATCTCTTCGGGTCATTTGACTTCTTGGATCACCTTGCCCTGTCTGGTACCTCGGGTGAGGTCACGGCAATACAAACTGCGGCAAGGGTACATTGAGGGTCCAAAATCATCGTGTACAATCACGCGCTCTTCAATTCGCCACAGATGATAACTTTTGATCTTCATGACTGGAAAATCATAGCTATACTCACCCACTTTGGCAGCTTCAGTACCACTGCTATCACCGAGCAAGGTAATCAATCGCCCTTCAGACAGCGTTACTGGGTCGGCGAAACCGTCGATGTAGCCTACGAATCGGCCTTGAGGTTCTTGGTCAATATCAGGCTTACCATTGGAACTGATGGGTAAATTAACAACTTCCACTCGCGTCTTGTCTTTCAGGTTAGTCACACTGGCAATCACACCGCCCAAGCGTAACTCCTGCTTTTGTGATGCAGAAGCTTGCCAGCCGGAGTAATCCGTTTGTAGATCTGGGTTATCTGACGCGAGATTTTCTGGAAGCGTACTGCACGCGGTGAGTGCAACAAGCACACTAGCCATAGAAACAAGTTTAAAAACACGTGGCATCATAAGGACTTACCAAAAAGGGTTATATATAAATATCGACACCTAACAGCTGCGATAGTTCATCACGCTTAGACTGGTTCATGATATTCATATACTCTTCCATCGCTTTGCGGCCCTGCCCTTCAGGCAAGTCGTATTGCACTTGAGCTTTATGAATGTCTGACTCGTTGACGTGACGGATAGAATGCGCCACCGCGTTGGCGACTTTGGATGGCTGGCCAACGGATGACTTCTCCTGAGATTTTTTTACCTCATTCTTTTTTCCGGTTTTATTGGCCTTATTCGGTCCCGGAACCGAAGGAGGCAATCCATTAATCGAAACCATACTATCCGTCTAATTACACCTTATTCTCTGCCTGGCAATTTCTTCCATGCTACGGTATCACGCAGATACACAGGGCTGGCATCTTCTACCATCACGGTGTTGCCCTGTTCCAATTCGAATTTCGCCAGTGCGACGATATCTTCCGCATCAGGGAAAAGAACCTCTCCCGCCGCGACTTCAAATTTCAGCTCAGCTAGCGCTTCCTGATACGCTTCCCAACCCGTTCCTGCAGTCAACCAGCGTTGTTCGTCACTTTGGCTATTTTCAGCCAAAACCGCAGGTGGAATAACGCATTCGGCATCAGTAGCCATCCAAGTGCCATCTTCTTGACGCGAAAAACGACCCCAATAGACTTCGCTCATTCGCGCGTCAATCGCACACGCCACGTGGCTTACACCATGTTTACGGTAACTACCCTGAGCCATTGCTTGCAATGTTGAAACACCAATCATAGGCAGGTCAGCACCAAACGCTAAACCCTGTGCAATACCAATGCCAATGCGGACACCTGTAAAGCTACCCGGTCCACGACCATACGCGAGCGCGTCGAGTTCAGCCAGAGTGCTCCCCGCTTCTTTCAGTACTTCATCTACCATAGGGAGAATTTTTTTGGTGTGGTCTCGCGGTGCTACTTCACTGCGAACATAGATCTGGTCATTAACTAGCAATGCAACAGAGCAGTTCTCTGTTGCCGTGTCTAAGGCAAGAATTTTTGCGCTCATTGAATTCTCTGATTATTCGGTTGTTTCTGAAATTTGTTTAAGGAAATCCTGCACTAACTCTAAATTCCGTGTTCGGGGAATTGGAGGTAAGCTGGCAAGGAATACGCCGCCATATTCGCGCGTCACCAATCGATTATCACAAATGATCAGCGCACCTTTGTCTTTCTTATCTCGGATTAAGCGACCAACCCCCTGCTTGAGGGTAATCACAGCATCCGGTATCTGAACCTGAGAAAATGGATCCCCGCCTTTAAGCTGGCAATCTTCTATCCGCGCCTTAAGCAACGGGTCATCAGGTGCAGTGAAAGGTAATTTGTCGATAATAACACAGCTCAGTGTATCACCTCTAACATCAATCCCTTCCCAAAATGCTCCGGTCGCCACCAGCAAAGCATTACCCAGCTCCATAAACTCTGCCAGTGTTTTTTGTTTACTGGTTTCCCCTTGCAGCAGCACCGGAATGCTCAAGCATTCACGGAACCTTTCACCAAGCTCTCGCATCATGCTATGAGAGGTACAAAGGAAAAAGCAGCGACCCTGGTTCTGTTCAATCAAAGGGCTGAGCATGCGAACAAGCTTATCCGCCATACCCGGGCTATTCGGCTCAGGAAGGTAACGCGGAACACATAGCCTTGCCTGACTTTGATAATCAAATGGACTTGGCAAAGACATTTCCGTCTGAGGTTTTAGACCCAGCCGAGAAGTAAAGTGGCCGAAATCCCCTTTAACCCCCAGAGTTGCAGAAGTAAATATCCACGCCCCTTGCTTTAGCTCGATCTGTTCTTGAAACTTATCTGATACCGAAAGCGGGGTGATATGAAGACTAAAATGACGCGGGGTCGTATCGTACCAATAGGAGTATCCCGTGATGGAAACTTCGCAAATCCGTTCAAGCCTTGCTTGAATCGTGCTGGCACGCTCATACGCCGTATCCAACAGTTGGCTACGGCCCAATGCTAACTTGAGTACCTCGAGACAAAAATCCAGCGACTCACGTAATCTTTCTAATTCTCTGGCAATTGAGGGAGACTGAATCGCTTCACGCCAGTTACCGCGAAAACCTGGTTCACCGAGGGCTATTCTTAAGTCCATCGCACTTTGCAGCAATTTCTCACTGATCTTCTGCAATTGGCGCATGTCTTTCGCTTCGGTGCGATAGCCGATTTCAATATCCTTGGATAGCTCCTGAATCTGACGACTGGACAGAGACTGGCCAAAGTACTGACTGGCAATATCAGGTAGCTGATGAGCTTCGTCGAAGATAAACACTTCCGCTTCTGGAATCAGCTCTCCAAACCCCGTTTCTTTGATCGCTAAATCGGCTAAAAACAGGTGATGGTTGACGACCACAACGTCCGCATCCATGGCTTTTTTACGAGCCTTGAGAACAAAGCAATCTTGATAACTTGGACACTCTTTACCTAAGCAATTATCGTTAGTTGAGGTGATCGTTGGGATAACTGGGCTATCTTCAGCGATTTCGTCACAGTCGCCTAAATCCCCACTTTTGGTCTCGCTCGCCCATGAGCGCACTTTAACCAGCTGGCTAAGCAGTGTTGGATCCGCATGATGCCCATGGCTCTCTATCATTTGACGGCTAAGGCGATCAAGACACAAATAGTTTGCTCTACCTTTAAGTAACGCCACTTGCCCGTAAAAGCCCAAGGCATCGGTCATTAAAGGTAAATCACGATGGAACAACTGTTCTTGCAGGTTTTTCGAACCCGTACTGATGATGGTTTTTTTGCCACTCAGCAAGGCTGGAACCAGATAAGCGAAGGTTTTCCCTGTTCCGGTTCCTGCTTCAATAACGACTTGCTGGTCGCTTTTAATCGCTTTAACCACAGATTCAGCCATATCTAACTGAGCCTGTCGGGGTTGGAACCCAGGAATCGCTTTACCTAGTGCACCATCTGCTGAGAACGTTTTCGAGATCATCAAGGGCTATAATTTGAGTTGAACAAGGTTATGAACGAGGGATTATGGCAGGTTTGAAGACTGGGCGCGAATGCAAATCTGATCCGCGCCGATAGGTCACTTTATTGATGAGTAAATTGTGTTAACGGCGGTTGAGATAACGTGATAACCAAGCAGGACCATCAAACTCATTCTGACCATCCATCATGGCTCGAGCCGCTTCACTGGGCGACGCTTTGTTTTCCCACATTTCATTTAGAAGCTCTTCATTGATTTCGTGGTCACCTAGTAGCGCACTGACTCTTTCGGAATACAACTTACGTGCTAGTAGATCTTTATCCATACGTACCACCTGTCGGGCTAAAATCTGACAATTTTTAAACAAATTCGCCGAGCTAATCGGTTAACTCGGATTAATTGTTGAAACCATCTTGATATTAGTTTAATTGTAGCTTCCATATTGTGGGGCGCTTCACCGTTCAACGCCCGGCAAAAATTTCAGAATACGAAAAAAATAATTCACGGAAGTTTTAACCCAATGGAAAAGAAAACACTGCTCACTCATTGTACAGATGCACCTGGCTTGATTTCTAAGATCACCAATATCTGTTACAAGCACCAACTCAACATCATCCACAATAATGAATTTGTCGATAATACCAGCGGCCATTTCTTCATGCGTACTGAGCTGGAAGGTTACTTCAATGATCAAACCTTCCTTGCCGATCTCGATCAAGCTCTGCCTCAAGGCGCTAAACGAAAGTTGATTGGCCCAAACCGTAAACGCATTGTCATTCTCGTCACCAAAGAAGCGCACTGTATTGGTGATATTCTAATGAAAAACTACGACGGTAGTCTGGATGTCGATATTGCAGCAGTGGTAGGTAACTACGATACGCTACAAAGCCTGACCGAAAAGTTTGATATTCCATATCATCATGTGTCTCACGAAGGTTTGAACCGTGAAGAGCATGAACAGAAGATGCTGGAAGTGATCGATCAGTATAATGCAGACTATCTGGTTCTGGCTAAATACATGCGCGTACTGACGCCATCATTCGTCGAAAAGTACCACCATAAGATCATTAATATCCACCATAGTTTCCTACCCGCTTTCATTGGCGCGAAGCCTTATCAGCAAGCTTATGAGCGCGGCGTTAAAATCATTGGTGCAACAGCGCACTTCGTTACGAATGACCTAGACGAAGGGCCAATCATCAAGCAAGACGTGATTCCGGTCGATCATAACTTCAGCGCAAAAGACATGGCGCAAGCAGGACGAGATGTTGAGAAGAATGTACTCAGCAAAGCACTCAATAAGGTGATAAACGACCACGTCTTTGTCTACGGCAACAAAACTGTGATTCTTTAATCTTGTATCCAAATGCAAAAAGACCTCCCATTGGAGGTCTTTTTAATCTCAGCATTTTGTTAGGACTTACTTAAAGCTTCGCAGCCAATTCAACACCTTGCCTGATAGCACGTACAGCATCCAACTCACCGGCATGATCGGCGCCACCGATGATATGAAGCTTGTCACCAAACTGCTGCCACTGGTCCTCAAAAGGTCTCACCGACTCCTGACCCGCACAGATGATTACTTTATCCACTTCAAGTAACTCAGATTTGCCATCATGGCTGATGTGCAGACCAGTATCATCAATCTTGTCATAGCTGACACCACCCACCAGATTCACACCACGCTTCTCAAGCGTACGTTTATGAATCCAGCCTGTAGTTTTACCCGGTCCTTTACCCACTTTGCCCTTGCGACGCTGCAGAACCCAAACGTCTTTTTCGCTTAGGGATTCCGGATAAGGGTACAAACCGCCCGGGTGTGCGATCTCTTTATCAATCCCCCACTCGTGCAGCCAGTCGTCTAAGTTGTGGCCAGCGGGCTCTGTCAGCATGGTTGCAACATCCACACCGATACCACCCGCACCGACAATCGCGACTTTTTCACCAACGTAAGTTTTCTCTTTGATCAACGTCTGGTAATCGATCACTTTTTCTGGGTTGTCGATCCCGTCAATCTTGACTTTACGCGGCTCCACGCCCGATGCCATGACCACTTCATCATACTCGGCCAGTAGGTCAAAATTGGCATCCGTTTCAAGGTGCAGCTTCACACCAGTTTCATCAATTTGATTGGCAAAATAACGAATGGTTTCGCGGAATTCCTCTTTACCGGGAATCTGCATCGCTAAACGGAATTGCCCACCGATCCGATCATTGCGCTCAAACAGATCAACATGGTGGCCTCGTTTCGCCAGAGTCGTCGCACATGAAAGGCCAGCAGGACCAGCGCCAACTACAGCGATATTCTTCGGCTTATCGGTAGGTGTGATTGTCAGTTCATCTTCACGGCAGGCAAGCGGGTTGACCAGACAGCTCGCCCGTTTACCTTTGAAGACATTATCCAGACACGCTTGGTTACAACCGATACAAGTATTAATCAAATGCGACTGTTTATTTTCAGCCTTAATGACAAAATGCGGATCGGCAAGGAAAGGTCTCGCCATAGACACCATATCAGCGTGACCACCAGAGAGAATACGCTCCGCTTCTTCCGGCGTATTGATCCGGTTACAGGTAACAATCGGCACATTGACATGTGGACGCACTTTTTCCGTCACCCAAGTAAAGGCTCCTCGCGGCACTTGAGTTGCAATGGTCGGAACCCTTGCTTCATGCCAGCCGATGCCCGTATTGATAATAGTGACCCCTGCTTTTTCGAGCTCTTTTGCCAGAGTAATCACTTCGTCAAACGTGCTCCCTTCCTCAACCAAGTCCAGCATAGAAAGGCGGAAGATGATGATAAACTCTTCACCCACTTCCTTACGAATCGCACGCACAACCTCTAATGGCATACGCATGCGATTTTCGTAGCAACCGCCCCACTCGTCATAACGCATGTTGGTACGTTTACAGATGAACTGGTTGATCAGATAACCTTCTGAACCCATCACTTCGACACCATCGTAACCCGCAGATTGTGCCAGCTTGGCGCTGTTAGCAAATGCATCAATGGTCTTGTGTATCTGACGAGTACTCATCTCACTTGGAGAAAAGCGAGCAATTGGCGCCTTTATGGCAGAAGAGCTTTGTGAAAACGGGTGCATGGCGTAACGCCCTGCATGAAGAAGCTGTAAAGCGATTTTCCCGCCATGTTCGTGAACGGCTTCCGTCACGACTTTGTGCGCTTTGGCATGCTTAGGTTTACTGAATTCCGCACTAAATGGGTGTAAACGACCACGTAGGTTAGGGGAGAAGCCACCGGTCACAATCAGACCAACACCACCTTTCGCACGTTCAGCGTAAAAAGCAGCCAGTTTTCCGAGACCTTCTTTGTGTTCCTCCAGACCAGTGTGCATTGAGCCCATTAAGACTCGGTTTCTAATCTGAGTAAATCCTAGATCCAACGGCTCTAACAAGTTTGGGTACATGGCAGACATCACTTTGTTATTTTGTTCTGGTCTGACCAGAATACGGCGAGTTGTAATAAAAATCAAACAAGCGTTTACAATTTTGTAACACCGATCAATCTTGCAGTTGTTTGGGTATACTAGTTTAAGTAGGATATAAGTTATCTGTATTTATAAGGTCTTAGACTATCAAGGCCTATACCTGCGCTAAGCGCAGCGGAGCCCTAATGAAAAAATTATTTAAGTTTATCGGTATGATCTTTAAAGGCATATGGAAACTGATTACCTTTATTCGTCTTGCCCTAGTTAATCTTATCTTTCTTGTCACTATCGGTATTATCTACTTCATCTACACCAGCGCAGAATCTCCGGTCCCGTCCGTGCCTCAAGAATCCGCTTTAGTGCTGAATATTTCAGGCCCCATTGTTGAGCAATCAAGATACGTTAATCCAATGGACTCTTTCACTGGCTCGCTATTTGGTCAGGATATGCCAAGAGAAAACGTCTTGTTTGATATTGTTGAGTCAATACGCCATGCCAAAGACGACCCTAAGATCACTGGTATTGTGCTGGCTCTGCGTGACATGCCAGAAACCAACCTGACTAAACTGCGCTACATTGCGAAGGCTCTGAATGAGTTTAAAGCTTCAGGCAAGCCTATTTACGCCGCGGGTGAGTTTTACAACCAAAGTCAGTATTACCTAGCCAGTTATGCCGACAAGATTTACCTAGCTCCAGATGGCGCTGTGTTGATTAAGGGCTACAGCGCTTACTCGATGTACTACAAGACGCTGTTAGAAAAGCTGGATGTAAATACTCACGTTTTCCGCGTCGGCACCTACAAATCAGCCATCGAACCTTTTGTACGTGACGATATGTCAGACGCGGCGAAAGAGTCCGCTTCACGCTGGTTAGGTCAGCTATGGGGAGCCTATGTGGATGACGTTGCCACTAATCGTCAGGTTTCCGCCAAAACGCTCAATCCAACCATGGAAGAGTTTTTAGGTTTATTAAAAGAACAAGACGGTGACTTGGCTGCTTTGTCTTTGGAGCTAGGCTTGGTAGACGAGCTGGCGACCCGACAACAAGTACGTGCCGACTTGACCGAAGTATTTGGCAGTAATGGTGAAGACAGCTACAACTACGTCGATTACTACGAATATCAAACCACAATGAAGCCGAAATTCGATTTGTCGCAAGATGACATTGCGATTGTCGTTGCTAGCGGTGCCATTATGGACGGTTCCCAACCAAGAGGCGCAACCGGTGGTGATACCGTCGCGGCACTTCTGCGTCAAGCGCGCAATGACGACAAAATCAAAGCTGTTGTTTTACGTGTAGACAGCCCAGGTGGTAGTGCGTTCGCATCCGAAGTGATTCGTAATGAAATCGAAGCGCTGAAAGAAGCTGGCAAACCTGTGGTTGCGTCTATGTCGAGCTTAGCGGCATCCGGCGGTTACTGGATTTCAATGGGCGCAGATCGAATTGTTGCTCAGCCAACGACGTTAACCGGTTCAATCGGTATCTTCAGTGTGATCACTACGTTTGAAAAAGGCCTAAATAAACTCGGCGTATACACTGATGGTGTCGGGACTTCCCCGTTCTCAGGCGTGGGCATTACCACTGGCTTGTCAGATGGTGCTGCAGATGCCTTCCAAATGGGCATTGAGCACGGCTATCATCGCTTTATCGGCCTAGTCAGTGAAAGCCGTGAAATTCCATTGAAAGACATGGACAGTATTGCTCAAGGTCGTGTATGGACAGGCCAAGATGCAGCGAAGTTGGGTCTGGTTGATAAGATGGGTGACTTTGATGACGCCGTGAAGCTGGCTGCCGAGCTGGCAAAAGTCGAAGATTACAACCTGTACTGGGTAGAAGAGCCACTATCGCCTGCTGAGCAGTTCATCCAAGACTTCATGAATCAGGTCAAAGTCAATCTTGGTGTCGATGCCAGCGCATTGCTCCCTGCCGCCCTGCAGCCTGTAGCTGCACAAGTTGTTCAGGATGCCAGCCTGCTGGACAGTTTCAATGATCCAAAAGGCCAATATGCGTTCTGTTTAAACTGTCAGGTTCAGTAACGATTGAACGACTGATTCACAAATTGGATTGAGTCTATCTGGGGTATTCCTGTGCGGGATGCCCCTTTTTATTGCTACTGATTGATATATAATCCCACGCTCTGTTCCCCCTACAATTAACTGGTTTCTAAGCAATGGCAAGAAAACACATTTATATCGCTTACACTGGCGGAACCATCGGCATGAAAAAGTCAGATGACCACGGTTACGTTCCAGTGGCTGGATTCATGGAAAAACAACTGGCTAGCATGCCAGAGTTCCAGCGCCCAGAAATGCCAGAATTCACTATTCACGAGTACGACCCTCTGATCGATTCATCCGACATGACGCCAAAGGACTGGCAGCAAATCGCAGATGATATTCGCGAGAACTACGACAAATACGATGGTTTCGTTATTCTGCATGGCACAGACACGATGGCGTATACTGCCTCGGCACTGTCTTTCATGCTGGAAAACCTCGGTAAGCCTGTGATTGTGACGGGCTCACAAATCCCACTTGCGGAGCTACGTTCGGATGGCCAGGCCAACCTGCTTAACGCTCTACACATTGCGGCCAATTACCCTATCAATGAAGTTACCCTGTTCTTCAATAATAAATTGATGCGTGGTAACCGCAGTACTAAGTCACACGCAGACGGTTTCAACGCCTTTACTTCTCCGAACTTACCACCATTGCTAGAAGCGGGTATCAATATCCAGATCAGCAACGATATTGTGGTGGGTGAAAAGCCAGAAGGCGAATTTAAGGTTCATGACATTACACCCCAGCCAATTGGCGTAATCACCATGTACCCGGGCATCTCGCACGAAGTGATCCGCAACACGCTGCTTCAGCCAGTCAACGCGATGATCCTACTCACCTTTGGTGTGGGTAATGCACCGCAAAACCCAGAGCTACTCGCGCACCTTAAGGATGCCTCAGAGCGTGGTGTTATTGTGGTCAACCTGACTCAATGTTTAGCGGGTAAAGTAAACATGGGCGGTTATGCGACTGGCTGTGCACTGGCTGAAGCTGGTGTAATTAGTGGTTACGACATGACCCCAGAAGCGGCACTTGCCAAACTGCATTACCTCTTGAGTCAAAACCTGACTTACGAACAGGTCAAAGTCCAAATGCAGCAAGTACTACGCGGTGAAATGTCGATATAACAATATATCTTCAAGAAATTTTACTGATAAAAAAGTCGACAACATGTCGACTTTTTCTTTTTAATTCAGTGCTCTGATGAGATTCGGCGAGCTTGTTCTGACTGAGGATTCAGTTCATCATACGCTTTTCAATCGCAATCCATTTCACCTTATGTACATTGATCATTCTATATGGGTTTGGCTACTATTCAGCGCTTCCATTCTTGCCGCGTTTCTTAAAGCGCCGAAAGCCTCATTGAGTTTGCTTGCCGCAACTCTTCTCGGTGGCTTGATAGCCGGTGTATTATCACCTCTGGGCTTGATTGTCGTTGTTACCTTTCTAGCAATTACTTACTACCTCAAAAACAAATCCTCGCTACCACCAGTCATACTCTCAACAGTAGTTATCATTGGGAGCCTCGCAC
Organism: Vibrio sp. RE88; assembly: GCF_013113835.1. Classification (GTDB taxonomy): domain Bacteria; phylum Pseudomonadota; class Gammaproteobacteria; order Enterobacterales; family Vibrionaceae; genus Vibrio. Next base: position 586,964 of record NZ_VTYQ01000003.1, read on the forward strand.
TCTTTCTACATTTGGTGCCCGGTTTTAACAATCCACAAGTACTTCAAAATGTGCAAGCTGGTCCTCTGAGTGCCGATTTCAGCATATATTTGAACCTAGACAAACCACTGGCCTTCTTCGCCCTTCTTTTGGCTTTCCCTGCGTTGTTAGGAGAAAACCGCAAGATCAATTATCGAACCATACTGTTGATATCAATCCCACTGTTCGCTTTACTGCCTATTGCGTCACTGCTTGGAGCAATCAAACCCGAGTTCTCTATCCCCAATTGGTGGTGGTTGTTCGCCTTTAACAATCTATTATTCACCTGTGTCGCTGAAGAAGCCCTGTTCCGTGGTTTTATCCAACAAAAGTTAACGAATAAGTATGGTGCCTATATCGGCGTTGTAGTCGCGAGCCTGTTATTTGGATTGGCACACTTCGCAGGTGGCCCACTATTAATTGTTTTCGCTTCGCTAGCCGGGCTTGGCTACGGCTTGATCTTCCATACAACAGGAAGATTATGGGCTGCAGTTTTGGTTCATTTTCTATTTAACTTCAGTCATTTGCTCTTCTATACCTACCCAATTCTTCGTGGATAATAAGCAGATACAAAAAAGCCAGCTCACTTGAGCTGGCTTTGTGACGTTTATTTCAGGTTAACCGATGTGCGTTGCGCCGCCCATGTACTTTTGCAGTACAGCAGGGATTGCAATACGACCATCTGCTTCTTGGTTGTTTTCAAGAATCGCAACCATAGTACGGCCAACGGCTAGACCTGAACCGTTTAGTGTGTGCACTAGCTCTGGTTTCTTCTCGCCCTTACGACGGAAACGAGCTTGCATACGACGAGCTTGGAAGTCCCACATGTTTGAACAAGATGAGATCTCACGGTACGTCTCTTGAGCTGGAACCCAAACTTCCAAATCGTAAGTCTTACGCGCGCCGAAGCCCATATCACCTGTACATAGAATCACTTTGCGGTATGGAAGTTCTAGAAGTTGTAGCACCTTCTCAGCATGACCTGTTAGCTCTTCAAGTGCTGCCATTGAATCTTCTGGCTTAGTGATTTGTACTAGCTCAACTTTGTCGAACTGGTGCATACGAATCAGACCACGAGTATCGCGGCCGTAAGAGCCTGCTTCAGAACGGAAACACGGTGTGTGCGCCGTCATCTTCAATGGCAAATCAGCTTCATCAGAAATAGTGTCGCGAACCATGTTGGTTACCGGTACTTCTGCTGTTGGGATAAGAGACAGTTTACGTGGCTCTTCATCGTTGACTTTCTCTTCCAGTGGCTCAGTGTGGAACAGATCTTTCCCAAACTTAGGTAGCTGACCCGTACCGAATAGGCTGTCAGAGTTCACTAGGTAAGGCATGTACATTTCTGTATAGCCATGCTCATCTGTATGTAGATCAAGCATAAACTGAGCGATTGCACGATGTAGACGCGCAAACTGACCTTTCATCACGATAAAGCGAGCGCCCGTGATTTTGGTTGCACTAGCGAAATCGAGGCCATCGCCCAATTCACCAAGGTCAACGTGGTCTTTCAGTTCAAAGTCGTAAGCTTTTGGCTCACCCCAACGAGAGATTTCAACGTTCTCGTCTTCATCTTTGCCATCTGGCACTTCATCGTCTGGCAGGTTTGGCACAGACAAGGTGATGTCTTCCAGTTTGTTCTGGATTTCCACCAGCTCGGCTTTTTTTGCTTCCAGATCGCTACCTAAGGTACCAATCTGCTTTTTAATCTCTTCAGCACCTTCTTTGTCTCCAGCCGCCATTTTCTGACCAATTTGCTTGGAGATGGAGTTACGCGTGGATTGTAAATTTTCAACTTCTACTTGAATGGACTTACGTTGTTCTTCAAGTGTACGGATTGTCTCTACGTCTAGCTTAAAGCCACGACGCGCCAGTTTAGCAGCTGTTTCATCCAGCTCTGTACGAAGTAATTTAGAATCCAGCATTGTTAATCCTATGCTTTTTTGGTTGTGAAAGTGCGTCCAAACTTCATGCTCAAACGCTTTTATAATTAACCGAACAAATGTATCCAAAAAAGACGCTTATTCATAGCGCTTTTGTGGGCTTTTTGCATCTAAACTAGCCAAGTAATCTAACTTTTCGCCAATTTTCGCCTCTAAGCCTCGGTTTGTAGGAGAATAGTAACGAGTCTCCCCCATTTCTGGTGGCAGATATTTCTCTCCAGCCGCATAAGCACCGGGCTCGTCATGAGCGTAACGATACTCCGCTCCATAGCCGAGATCTTTCATTAAACTTGTCGGTGCATTGCGAAGGTGAGGTGGTACCTCATACTCAGGTTGATTGTGGGCATCGCGCAGGGCTTGCTTCCAAGCGGTATAAACAGCATTACTTTTAGGTGCGCAAGCAAGATATACAATCGCTTGGGCAATGGCTCTTTCACCCTCTGCTGGCCCCACTCTGGTAAAGCAGTCCCACGCTGACAACGCGACCTGCATTGCGCGCGGGTCAGCATTACCGATGTCCTCAGATGCAATTGCCAGTAATCGGCGAGCGATATACAAAGGGTCACAACCTGCGGCAATCATACGTGCTGACCAGTAAAGTGCCGCATCTGGATTCGAACCACGAATCGATTTATGCACTGCTGAAATCAAGTCGTACCAAATGTCTCCTTTGTTATCAAAGCGCGACACTTTTTCGCCAGCCACTTCAGCAAGGAGCTCTAACGTGATTTGCTTAACGCCCTTATCATCCTCTTGCGCCATGTCATACAGCAGCTCAAGATAGTTAAGTGACATACGAGCATCGCCATTCACTAACTCAGATAAGCGATCCAATACGTTATCGACGAAATGGGCTTCAAACTGACCTAAACCACGCTCGGCATCATTAATGGCTTGTTCTAGTGCCAGACGGATATCTTGCTGAGCCAAAGAGGTAAGCTTGTAGACCCGAGCACGAGACAGCAAAGCGTTGTTAAGCTCAAAGGAGGGGTTCTCCGTCGTCGCGCCAATAAAAGTCACGGTACCATCTTCAATATGAGGGAGAAACGCATCTTGTTGGGATTTGTTAAAGCGATGAACCTCATCAACAAACAAAATCGTTCTTCGACCCGTCAATTTGTTTTCACGAGCTTTATCAATCGCAGCACGAATGTCTTTGACGCCAGAGGTCACCGCAGAAACTCGCTCGACTTCCGCATTGGCATAATTTGCCGCAACTTCAGCCAGAGTTGTTTTTCCGGTTCCGGGCGGGCCCCAAAGGATCATCGAATGAATATGTCCTGCCTCCAGCGCACGGCGCAGGGGTTTACCTAGCCCAAGAATATGCTGCTGACCAATGTATTGGTCCAGCGTTTCTGGGCGCATTCTTGCAGCAAGGGGACGAAAATCTTCGTCCCCTGAAAAGTCCAATGAATAGTTACTCACTATTAATTCCTTTGGTCGTCGACCTCTACCCCTTCAGGAATGGTAAAGGTAAAGCGATCGGCACTTGGTTTAGCCAGTTTGATGTTATTAAACTTGAAGGTACTTTTTTGGCCATCTTGCTCTATGACACTAAAGCCCTTCACCGCACCTTTACCATCAATCTCTAGCTTAAACTGTCCCTGATTGGTGTCCACTGCGGTCGGAACCAATGTAAACACATCGCCTTGTTGTGACACTTTGTAGTTTTCCCAGTCGCTGGCGCGGTTGCGAGTTAGCAAAACAAAAGGGGTTTGCTCAGTAGCTTGCTCCTGCCAGTAAATGCTAACTTGTTCGATGAAAGGGCTGTAATACCACAGAGATTCACCATCTGACACCAAGACATTCTCATCTGGTGACGTGGTAGTCCAACGGAACAAGCTTGGACGCGCAATTTCGACTTTGCCTTCACCTTCCGTCAACATTTCCCCTTCCGGGCTGATCAACTGCTGTGAAAAATCCGCACTAAACCCGTCAGTCAGTTGCAGTCGCTGGCTCAATTCATCTTTGGGCGCTGCGATGACGGAGAAGCTAAGGAAAAACAACGCGGCTAATTTCTTCATTCTTTATCATCCTATTTCGTCGCGAATACGACGTTATACCTCGGTTTCGATACTGTTTTGACCGGGTAACGTTAACTTTGTTCTACTGACCGCAGCACTGTTTGAATTTTTTACCACTACCACACGGGCAAATGTCGTTACGCCCGATATCTTTAAATGGATTTACACTTTGCGCTTTGGCACCAACCATGGCTTCATCTGCCGCTTGCGCGACTTCGTTAATCATCAAATCCAGCTGGCCAAGAAAGTCATTCAGTGCCGGTGGCGTTTCGATACCTGCTTCTTTCATCTGCGCTTGAGTCTGCTCTTCATCGATTGCCAACATCATTGTGGTTAGCAAAGCTTGTAGCATGCGTAATGTCCCATCACCGATAGACGTTTCCGCCCATTGCTCTTCAATGGTAGGCCAAAGCATCATAAACCCTTCAGCAAAATCGGCGAGCTGCTCTTCACGCTGCTCTTCATTAAGCAAGGACAACAAAGAATATTCATTGCGCTTTAAATAGCTGTATTGCTGATTTATATGACCTTCAACCTCCGCCTTAACAGACTGTGCTTGCTCGGAGAAAAGGCCAGGTAGCCAACTTTCTGGCGCGAGAGGCTTTGTCGCCAAGTTTGCAGCCAGAGTGACCCCTTCAAGATACAGTGCAGATTCTTCAGTTTGGGATGGTTCAAGTGTCAGTAGTTGATAAGTCATTATCTGATTCAGTGTTGCTAGATTCTCGCGCCATTATAACCCTATGCGCCGCTGTGGGTCACCCAAGTCTTGATAAGGTACATAGACGGCTCCATTGGTTCATTTTTGAGAAGTCGTTCATTTCGTTTAACAAACTTAGACCTAATTGGAGTAAACATTCAAATCAATGACTTATTTCACTTTGAGAATTAGAATGATGAATGCAAAATCCCGTCGATTATAGTTTTAGCAACCTGTTTAGATGCAGTCGGGTTAACCATGAAAAAGCACAAACCCAGCGGCTTTACGCTGATCGAACTGGTGGTCGTGATTGTTATTCTTGGCGTGCTTGCCGTCACCGCCGCCCCCAGATTTTTAAATTACCAACGTGATGCTCATGTTTCGAGGGCCGATGCTGCGTTTGCCAGTTTTGCCAATGCCATTCAGCTCTATCAAGCGAAATGGCTGACAGAAGGTGAACCTACCAGTCATGTCGATTATGGGATTGAAGATATATACCCTTCTGCACTGGGCTTCCCTATGTCAGTTAATCATGCGCCTTCTGATCCCGCTTTAGGACCTATCCAAGGAGAAGATTGTGTCGCAATGTGGAATGCACTGATGCAGGTGGATTTAACCATCAGGCCACTGACTTCCACCATATTGCCTTCTGATACCGATATTGTCGCTTGGTATACCGCCAACAATGAGTGTACGTATTACTACACCAGCGGCTATGACGAAGATGAAGAGTTCCCGATGTTGCGCTACTCTCCCTTAACCGGAGTCATTGAGAAGGCGATCGGAAGAAATAACGCCTAGTTGTTAGACATCTCGTAACGAAGTCTCTAAAATCACGCCTCCTAATTCGGAGGCGTTTTTTATGCGAGTTGTTCTGGGCCCTATGGAGGGCGTTTTAGACCATTTGATGCGAGAGATATTAACTGACATCAACGACTATGATCTGTGTGTCACGGAATTCGTTCGCGTGGTCGATCAGTTATTGCCAGAACACGTATTCTATCGCCTCTGCCCAGAGCTAAAACAAGGCTCACACACCAAATCCGGTGTGCCCGTTCATATCCAGCTGTTAGGACAAGACCCACATTGGATGGCCGAAAATGCGGTTCGCGCTGCCGAGCTTGGGGCCAAAGGCGTTGATATCAACTTCGGCTGCCCAGCAAAGCTAGTAAACAAAAGTAAAGGCGGTGCTGCACTACTCCAACACCCTGAGCTTATTCATCGCGTGGTCAAATCGTGTCGTGAAGCCGTACCAGAAGGCACGCCACTCACGGCCAAAATTCGCCTTGGTTGGGATAACCCAGAAGATTGTTTCGAGATAGTAGATGCGATTCAAAGCGCTGGAGCAGACGAACTCACGGTCCATGCGCGGACAAAAACGGGTGGGTATAAGGCCAGCGAAATTAAATGGGACTACATCAACCAGATTCGTCAACGCTTTACTATTCCATTAATCGCCAATGGTGAGATTTGGAACTACGAAGATGGCCAAGCCTGTATCGAAACCACGGGTGTCGACTCTTTAATGGTATGCCGTGGCGCATTCAATGTGCCTAACTTAGGCAATGTGGTTAAGCACAACCATACCGTGATGCCTTGGACAGAAGTGGTCAAACTGCTGCTGCTTTACTCGCAGTACGAAATGAAAGGCGATAAAGGCCTCTACTACCCGAACCGCGTCAAACAATGGTTCTCCTACTTACGACACGAGTACCCTGAAGCCAACGAACTCTTTCGTGAAATTCGTACCTTTAACAAGGCTGAACCAATCGTAGAACGTATTAAGGAATACCAAACTCAGTTATGTGTGGCCTAAAACACTAACCTGTTTTTACCACTGTTTTTGGCCTCATAAAGCTTTTCGTCAGCGGCTTTGAATAGACGTTCAAAGTCGCTGTTTTCTTCAGATCTGACTATCTCGACTCCCCCCGAGACCGTGAATCCCCCCTCGACAACATTTGCAGAATATCGACTGATCGCTTCGCGGACACGCTCCATCGTCATGCGCATCTTTTCAACATCTCGACCACGAAGATAAACCACGAATTCTTCGCCACCAAACCGTGCTACAGCATCACTGTCGCGAATATTTTTTTCAATTTGCTCCGCCATAAAACAGATCGCATCGTCACCGACATCATGGCCATAAGCGTCATTGATCGATTTAAAGTTATCAATATCCAGCACAGAAAGCGCAAGATACTCACTATGAGTTGTGTTTCTAAGGAAGGCTTCCATTCCACGTCGGTTAAGCAGCCCCGTCATTGGATCCCTCGCCGCGAGATCTCTGAAGTAACTTCTTTCAACATGCGTATTCACATAGAACAGTATGGTAACGAGCAGTATGTATAAGCAAAGCGTCACCACTAAGCTGTACTTCTCGAACAAAAAAAAGTTCTGAATTTCAGCTGGCATGTCGAGTTCGTAGTAAAGCATATGGTTGGAAACAATACCGTTCATACCCAACACGTACTCTCTGACCGCCTTGTCCGTTGGACGAGAATTATGGACATTAATCAAGTGAATGGCACTGGCCAGCTTAGACTCAGATTCAAGCAATTGATTAACGTCTACTTGGAGTGTCAGCACACCTTCTTGCTCAGTCGAACTATAAACAGGAGCACTTAAATTCAAAAGCTTGAGCTCGGGCATGCTCAGTGTTTCTGGGCCATAAATCGCAATAAAATCTTTACGACTACCTGGCTCTCGAAACAAACCTCTCGCTCGTATCAAAGCGTTATCCAATAAAGGCTTGGTGATCCTTTTAGCGAGCGTATCTGGAGAAGACATGATGAATCCGTCGAAATCGACGTAGTGGATACCAAACAAAAAGGCATCAATATCGTGTAGGAACGACAGTAATGGAGCCATGGAAACATGGTCGGTCACATCTTGATACAGCGCACTTTCTTGCTGACACAAAGATTTGTCCCCCACCAGCATATAACTGATGTCGACTGAGGGAATGTCGAGCGTTTTGTTCTCAGCCAAAAGGAGGGCATCAATCGGCCACATTTTACATAAGCCGTCTTCGATCTTCCTGTTGTGCTCCAGTAAAAGGCCAGTACCTGACTTGTAGTAATTACTGAAGCTGTAATCCAGCGCAGTAACCACTTTTGTTGCCCGTTCAAGAGAAGTTTCGATGCGCTGATATTCATCATCAATATCGCGATTGACCGCATCTAGGTAGTTTTTTACCGTGAGAGCAAGCAGTATGCTGGCGATCGCTGCGGGAACAAAGATAACAAACTTAAGACTGAAATGCCCTTTCACCTTCATTAGGGGGAATGCCTTGCAAATTAATAAAGCCCATTCATAGGATAATCTACAAAATGGGCTTTAGATAGAAACTTGTTAGAACTCAAAGCAATAAGGTTAAGATATCGTTAAGTTTCCCACTTATCAGTTAAGGAGAAGGCTGTCGTCCGCCAGCTCCTCCCCTCTCACTTTGGAGAACATTTCTAATAAATCTGGCACTTGCATATTCGCTCTTTGCTCACCTGCCACATCAAGCACAATTTCTCCCTGATGGAGCATTACGGTACGATCACCACACGCCAGCGCATCCTTCATTGAGTGCGTCACCATCATCACGGTCAGATTAAACTCAGTCACAATTTTCTTCGTCAAATCAATAATAAATGCCGCCATTCTTGGATCAAGCGCCGCAGTATGTTCATCGAGCAGTAGCAGTTTGCTATCAGACAGCGTTGCCATCACTAGACTTACCGCCTGACGCTGACCACCTGAGAGCAAGCCGATGTTGTCACCCAAACGGTCTTCCAGACCTAGCCCAAGAATGCTGATGCGCTCTTGAAACAATTTACGACGCTTATTGGATAAAGACAGGCTCCAGCCACGCTTTTTACCCCGCATATAAGCTAAAGCCATGTTTTCTTCTATCGTGAGATCACCACAGGTTCCCGCCAGTGGATCCTGAAACACTCGGGCACATTGGCGCGCTCTTTGATCGACGGTTTGCCGAGTGACATCCAGTTCATTGATGACAACTCGCCCTCCCACCATTGGCGTTTCACCCGTCACAGCGCCTAACAAGGTTGACTTACCGGCACCATTAGAACCAATAACTGTCAAAAATTGGTGTTCAGGGACTTCCAGAGAAACGCCTCTGAGTGCTGGGTTTTCAAGGATGGTTCCAGGATTAAAAGTTACTTGGATATTCTCAAGCTGAATCATGCCACATCTCCTGATTTTTCAACCTGCTTAGATACCACTTTGCTCTGAGCAGGCGAACTAGGCTTTTTTGATTTGAGGTTTCCTTTTAGCTTCGGCGCAATCAGTGCAATCGCCACCAGAACCGCTGTAACCAAGTTAAGATCAGAGGCTTGTAGACCAAACATTCCTGTACTGAGTGCAAATGCCACAGCGAGTCGGTACAGCACAGAACCAACGATGACAGCCAAAACGGCCACCCATATCTTTCGTCCTGGAATCAGCGTCTGCCCTAAGATAACCGCGGCCAGACCTACAACAATCGTACCCACTCCAGAAGTCACATCTGCAAAGCTGTTAGTCTGGGCAAATAGAGCACCAGCAAAACCAACAAAGCCATTCGACAGAGCAAGGCCAAAATACGTGTAAAAGGACGTGCTGCCACCTTGCGCTGACACCATACGTGCATTAACACCCGTTGCACGTAAACCTAGGCCAAAGTCGCTGTTAAGCAACCTAACGACAAACCATGCCGAAACAAGCACCAGTATCCCGACCAACAATGGTCGCATTAGCATAGGATCACCAATCGCCTCAAATGGCGTCAGAATCGTTTCCTCCCCCAGCAAGGCTATATTCGGGCGACCCATAATGCGAATGTTGATCGAAAATGCAGCGATCATGGTAAGAATGGAGGCAAGAAGGTGAAGGATCCCACATCGAACGGCGAGAAAAGCCGTCACCCAACCAGTTGCCGCTCCCGCTAAAATAGCCATTGCGGTTGCAACCCAAGGGTTGATACCCGCGACGATTGCCGTTGCGGCCACGGCGGCTCCCATAGGGAAACTGCCGTCAACACTGAGATCGGGAAAGTCCAATACCCGAAAAGTCAGGTAAACGCCCAATGCCACTAACCCGTAAAGCAGGCCAATCTCAAGCGCACCAAAAAAAGCAAAAGCAGACATAACAACTCCCTTTTCTGCCTTAAATAAGAGAACGCATAACGCGTTCTCCTTTTGGGTTACTTAACGCTCGTTGCGCGATCAAGTACTGATGCTGGAATCGTCACACCCAGCTTTTTCGCCGCTGTCACATTGATGACTAAGTCAGACCCTTTAGCGACTTTCACATCCAATGAGCCTGGCGCTGAACCTTCAAGAATCGCCGCTACATAGTCTGCGGTTTGAACACCAACTTGATAGTAATCAAAGCCTAAGCTAGCAATTGCACCCTTCTCAACATACGAAGTCGCACCACCCAGAACAGGTGTTTTGGCCTGATTCGCCGCCACAATCATACCTTCAATCGCACTGGCAACGGTGTTATCCGTCGGTGCGTAAATCACATCAGACTTCTCCGCAATTGCCTGAGTCGCTGACTGAACATCAGCACTCTTTAGCGCTGTGGCTTCAACCACTTCAATACCTTGCGCTTTCGCACTTTGTTTTAGTAGCTCCACCAAAGTGACAGCATTCGCTTCACCTGGGTTAAACACAACACCGATGGATTTCACATCTGGCATGATTTCTTTAATCAGTTCAACGTGTTGGCTTACTGGAGAAAGGTCAGACAAACCCGTCACATTCTTTCCCGGTTTCTCCATGCTTTTAACCAGTTTAGCGCCTACCGGATCCGTTACGGCCGTGAACACAACAGGAATTGAACGCGTTGCGGAGACCAATGCTTGAGCGGTCGGAGTAGCTATACCTACCAGGACATCAGGCTTTTCACCGACAAATTGACGAGCAATCTGCACGGCAATCGCGGGGTTACCTTGAGCCGTTTTGTAGTCAAACTCGAGATTTTTTCCCTGTTCATAGCCCTTTGATTTCAGGCCATCAATCAGCCCCTGACGAGTGGCATCCAATGCCGGGTGTTCAACGATCTGCGATACAGCGACTTTGGCTGTTTTCGCCATGATGCTTGTTGATGACAGTAGTGCTGCTCCTGCCAATACAGCGGTAGCAATAACTTTTCCTGCTTTCATCTCAACTCCTTGATTACAGCATTATTGATGTGATGTTGTGTGCGGTTGGTGTTTATATATTTATTGATTGAGTTGCACATTTTCTGTGCACATCATTCATTATTACCAATAACTTAGAAAAATTGGAAGGGAGATTTAACAATAAATCAACAAATTTAGAGGTGTGTATACGGCTAATTTTTAATCGCCTGAATCAAGATGTTTCTCGGCGTGATGTTTTTGGCACAAAAAGCTTCAATAGATACCTGATAACCATGCTCTGCAAGATACAACGCCTTATCAAGTACCAGCCACATTTCTAGGCTGCGACGGAACTGCTGCTGAACAAGACTAAGTCGCTCCATTTGCCAATAACGTTGTTCGCCTTTCGCTTCAAACTCCGCAAACGACACATTCGTTGGTAAATCCAGCTGTTTCTGATCGGCCGCCCATCGACAAAACGCGCCAAATCCATCGGCCAATAAAGACTTTTTAACGCTTGGTACGGGTATGTAATCTTGATGACCACCAGCCTCTCTCAATAGCAGGTCCAACCCTAGGCGGTAGCTCATTTCGAGAAAGCGATGCCGTTTAACTCGCTCACCACCTGTGACGGTTTCCTGAAGCGGTATACGCAGCTCTGCCTTTGTGAGTTTAAGCGCTGACGAGTGAGCTGGTTTGGACAAAGGACGGTATTGATCCTGTTGGATTAGGTGGTAACAACAAGGCGAGATACTTAAAGCTGGCAACCCTATCGATGCCGCCTTTTCAATCAGAGAAACATGCAAATCACCACATGCGTGTAAAGCAACCGCGTGTTGTTTAGGGTTGAGTGCTTGCATGGCGTCAGCAGACAGCGCATCTCCTTGAACAAACATCATGGGTAAATTCTGTTTATCCGCTTCCTGTTGTCCCGAGTCACACAACATTTGTTGAAATTCGAAACTGGTCACTGGCTGCTGGCTTTGGCTGGCAAGTATACGGCCCAAAAAACCTTTACCTGAGCACCATTCAAGCCATTCACTGCCTTGATGAGAGCGTAACGCCGCTTCCCCCATCGACACAATCTGTTCAAGCTTTCTGCCCGGAACCCCAGCTTCTAGACCTCGTTCCAATTGCAAACCGTGTAAAGTAGAACTGGTGAGTTCCGTAAGATGATGAGCCATAGATAGCTCTGGGATAAATTGCTCAAGAGCTTTACTGAGTTGCTCGGGGGCTGATTTCAACTCTTCAATGTCTTGAGGGCGAAGCTCTGCCAGCCATAGACATAGCTGCGGGTGCTCAACTCGCCAAGGTAATTGACTATCAAAGCTAGAAAAAAAGGGCTCAAAGCGCCAAAATTTCTGATGAGATAAGAGAAATGAATCGAGTTGTTGAAATGTGTCTTGCATGCTTCCCCCTGACAACTGTTTATTCTAGAGGGAAGCAAGGTGAGAAGAAAGTTTCTAGCGTACTGGTAGCTCGATATCTTTAAACATTTCTTCAATTTCAGCACTCGACTTCAGAGACAGGGCCTGCTCGACGACTGGACGAGTGAGATGCGGAGCAAATCGCTCCATAAAGTCGAACATGTAAGAACGAAGGAAAGTACCGCGGCGGAAGCCAATGCTGGTCGTGCTCGCACCGAAGATATGGCTCGCGTCGATCGCAACTAAATCTTCATCCTGCTCTTTATCGATCGCCATGCTAGCAATCACACCAACCCCAATTCCCATACGAACATAGGTCTTAATCACATCGGCATCCGTCGCAGTGAAGACAACTCGTGGCGTCAAGCCGACCTTATTGAAAGCAGTATCCAACTCTGAGCGTCCAGTAAAGCCAAATACATAAGTGACCAAAGGATAAGAGGCGAGGTCTTCAATTGAAATTTTGTCTTTCTGAGCCAAAGGGTGTTCTTTGGGCACAACAATTGAGCGATTCCAGTGATAACAAGGCAACATGATGGCGTCTTGGTACAAGTGCAGAGCTTCTGTTGCAATCGCGAAATTTGCTGTGCCTTTAGCAATCGCTTCGGACATCTGTGTTGGCGTACCTTGGTGCATGTGAAGCGACACTTTAGGGTATCGAGCAGTAAAGCCCTTGATGACGTCTGGCAATGCATAGCGAGCTTGAGTGTGGGTTGTGGAAATATTCAAGGTTCCCATTTCTGGATGCGTGTGCTCTCCAGCGACCGCTTTAATACTCTCGACCCGAGCAAGGATTTCCTGAGAAATACGAATAATATCTTCGCCTGCGGAAGTCACTTGGGTCAGGTGTTTACCGCTGCGCTCAAAAATCTGAATGCCAAGCTCATCTTCAAGTAATCGAACCTGTTTACTGATCCCAGGTTGTGAGGTATATAAACTCTCGGCAGTAGCAGACACATTCAAATTGTGGTTAACTACCTCAACAATATACTTCAGTTGTTGTAACTTCATTCTCGACCCCGTAATCCCTTACTCGACGCCCCATTCTGAGCAAATATAGTTTATAATATTTAGTTATAACGCCTCTTGATTGAAATTGATAGCACAATTGGCTATTTGGGTACTTTATAAAGAGTAATTTCTGATTTAGATGACTTTTTTGTAAGCAATAACTCAAAAATTACCCATAGATCAGAGTTTTCGTTAATAATTAGGCATGAAAACGTAATAATACAAAATAGGTGCAGTGGTTCTTAAGAATCGTGTATCCTTACTCGCTAGCCAACAAAACATAAGATACGGAATTTATGAATATTGGGTTAATCATAGCTTTAGTTGCCATCTTACTGGTGTTAGTGCTTGGCTATAACATCATGCTCCAGTACAAAGTAAAAGTTGAAACTGCCAGAAAGCAGGAAGGTGCCAGATACCTCGCAATCATTGATGCGACAGAGGAGCTGATTGGCCATGCGCACCACATGCCGTACAGCAAAGAACTACTAGTTTGTCTGAATACTCGAATTCTTGATGCTGTCGAAAGCATGTTTGAGTTGGATCCTAAGAATAAGCAACTGGAGCAACGTGTTGAGCACGTTAAGCAGCAAATCCAGCAGTTAAAAGATGACAAGAAAGGTGGCGAGAGCACCCCGTTCAAAACACCAAGCAGTGACAAGCAAGCGATCGTGATGCTGAAACTAGTAAAGCGCTTACGTGACACTATTCGCAGCGAACATAATAAAGGCCGATTTGAGACCCAAGCTTATGTTGCTGAAAACGCTCGCCTTGAAACCATTCAAATTCGTATTAACATCGAGAACGTAATTAAACGTGCTAATGACGCGATTGTTCGTGGTCAACCTGGCACTGCGATTCAGCTATTACGTAAAGGTCTCGATGCATTGAGTAATAAAAACGATAACTACTCGAATCAAGCCAGAGAAAAGCTTCAAGAAATGTACGATGACCTAGAGCAGAAACGCCAATCTAAAAATGCAGAAGAGCTTCATCAGATTGAAGAAGACCAACGCAAAAATGATATGGACGAGCTCTTTGGCGAAAAGAAAAAATGGTAATATAATCCACTCAGTCCATTTCCAAAAGGTCGCTTATGCGGCCTTTTCTATTTATTGAATAACATCATGATCGATTTAAAAAGCTACGATACCTTACTGGAACCAATCAACAGTTTTCTTCAGTGCGCCACACCAGAAGAGTGGATCACAGAAGCTCGCAAACCTGAGCACCTGAAAACAGTTCTAATCGATCATTTGTTGTGTGAGCTTAAGGCGGGCCAGTCAGCGATGTATTTGATCCGCAAGTATGCAATAGACAAAAGCAGTGCCCACAACTTACTGGATTGGTTTAAGCCCTACGAAGATTTCGCTTATAGAAAAACAGGTAGCTTAGAAACGCTCAAGGGTAAGAGCAATATTTCGAAAGCGATCATGGCCAAGTCTAACTCCCCTTACAGCCAAGACTTGATAGACAAAATGGTGCTGCTTATCAAAGAAGAATTGCACCACTTCTATCAAGTGCTGGAGATCATGGACAGCCGAGGCATTGCCTATGAGCCAGTACAAGCGAGCCGTTATGCAAAAGGGCTACTTGCAAATATGGCAACTCACGAGCCGCAAACACTGATAGACAAGCTGATCATTGGTGCATATATCGAAGCGCGTTCTTGTGAACGTTTTGCAAAGCTCGCTCCTCATATGGATGAAGATATTGCTAAGTTTTATATCTCACTGCTTCGTTCAGAAGCGCGCCATTATCAGGACTATTTAAGCCTTGCCGAAGAGATCGCTGGTGAAGATATCTCACACAGGGTCGCGTACTTTGGTCAACTTGAAGCCGACTTAATTACCAGCCCTGATAGCGACTTTAAATTCCACAGCGGTACTCCCCTGAAAAATTAAACGCTCCACATTAGATGTTAAAAAGGATGCCAAACAGGCATCCTTTTACTTAGATTGGTTATTTATTTGGATGCTGGACTCGGGTCCAAAAGCGCATTCCCCAACCCAGCAGCATACAACTTTTTACTGACTCGATTGAGCGCTTCAGCTTCATTGGCACCAATGACCAAGCTGCCTTTACTGCGTAAAACCTCAATCATAGATTCAATGCAGTTAGCATCGCTGTCTACACCTGACAGTTTGGAGCGAATAAAACCAAACCAGTCATCATTCATCTTCTCTTTTACTTTATCGAGCACTTCTTGGCTTGCGACCTGAAACTCAGCTCTGGAATCAAATGCTTCCTGATTGGTCCGCGCTATATCGTAGATAATGTGCGCTTTCTTCTTTGCAACCAACATGCCCGGGATATTGAGCTGTAACTCGGCGATTTGGCCGTTACTCATCTTGAGAAAGAACTTAATATCCTTATAGCCACTACCATCCGCTTCAACGTTAAATCGCTCCAAGTTAGAACCTGATTTAGCAAGCTGGTAACGGTCTTTCAATGCTTTTTGATATTGAGCGACAGCCCTGAACTCTTCAGTACGGCAAATAAACAGTTTCGCACCCTGAAGGTCTCTGAAGCTCTTTACCTTCACCGTAATACGCGCACAGTCTTTTAAATCGCCTACATCATTAGTGCGCTCTCGGGTGGTAATTTTGGCCAAGGCTCCACTGTAGCTCTTAATACCGCCGTAAGCACCGGGAGGAAAGCTGATTTCCGCACCAAACGCCACTTTTAGTCTTTGGGCAAAGGTGTTCAATTCGACCTGAGCTTGAATGATTTCTTTAAACATCAAGAAGAGCTGCTTACGCTTTAACTTAGCATTGGCAACCTGGTTTTTGGCCTTAAAATCCATCGCGCTTGTGTCGAGTACTTTCTTCCCCGCATCGTTGGTCACTAAATACTGAGATAAGTCTTCATCTAAATATTCTGCAAGGTGAGCATCATCGGTCAATATGTCGAGCATCAACTTACACATTTTGCCTTCTTCAGTACTTTGGAAGCTCTTCGATTTTAATTTGGCTTTGAGCTCTGCTAGGCCGGACTGATAATCCGCTTGATTCACTAAACGAAAGCCCTGAGATAAATGCGTGGATTGCTCGATGCGCTTTAAGACCTCCGCTTTTACCTTAGCCACATCTGCCGCGGTTACTTTTTTGGTTGCTGTATCAGTCAAAGCTTCGCTAGCGCCTACCGACGCCGATAATGTATCAGTCATAGCCAACTCCTTGTTTAGAGATTCATTATAGTCACTAAATCCAAGCTAAACGAAAAGCCAACCAATAACTAGTGTGAATATTTACAATATCGAGAGGTTGTACCTGTAACGAAAAAAAATCGCCAGTCATACTGGCGATTTTAAAAACTCTAGATAGTCAGTGACTGATTAATATCCATCAGGACTTTATCTGGATCCGCCGCTTGCGTAATTGGTCGGCCAATAACTAAATAATCAGATCCTGCCTGAATCGCATCGACTGGCGTCATTATACGTTTCTGATCCCCAACAGCGGATCCTAAAGGACGGATACCCGGTGTAACCAGCTTAAATTCGCGTCCTAGTTCACCTTTCAGCATTGCGGACTCCTGAGCAGAACACACAACTCCGTCGAGCCCAGAGTTTTTGGTCAATGTTGCCAGACGAACAACTTGCTCTTTTGGCTCAACGTTGAGGCCGATCCCTGCAAGATCATTTTGCTCCATGCTGGTTAACACCGTCACACCAATCAATAGCGGGCGGTCTTTTCCATATGGCTCTAGGATATCGCGTGAAGCCGTCATCATACGCTCTCCCCCACTCGCATGAACATTCACCATCCATACTCCAAGCTCTGCGGCAGCTCGAACTGCTTTCGAGCAAGTGTTCGGAATATCATGGAATTTTAGATCCAGAAATACTGAAAAGCCGCGCTTGTGTAACTCTTTAACGAAATCAGGACCAAACAGCGTGAACATTTCTTTGCCGACCTTCAATCGACAAGAGTTTGGGTCAATTCTGTCTACGAAAGTAAGGGCGTCCGCTTGATTGTCGTAATCCAGTGCAACAATAACTTTTTGGTCAATCATTTCATCTCCTACTAACTAATTACATGCCTAAAAAAAGCAGCGGGATCACCGCTGCTATTTTTCTTGATTGGAATCCCAATCGAATTTCTTATTCACCATCAAGGCCTCGAATTGGCTTGATGGTTCCCCAACCTTTACATGATGGACAGTGCCAGTACATCGAATGGGTAGAGAAGCCACATTTACGACATCGGTAATGAGGTTTAACTTTTAACTGTTCTCCTACCAATTTTTGCAATGTCTGCAAACTCGCTTTTGCTCGGCCTTCTTCCGCATCGGCCAAATGATAATCCATCAGTCGATAGAAGCCTTTCATGGTCGGGTTCTTAACGAGTTGACGAGTGAGCAACTCCTGAGCGGAACCAGAGCCTTCATGTTGAGCAACCATCTGAGCAAGCATAAGCTCTGCTGAAACGCCAGCCTTGGAAACAATACATTGGCGTAAGAAGTCCAATAGCTCCTCTTCCTGCCCTAAATGATGGTAACAGTCAGCTAATGTTGGAAGTACTTCGCTAATAAAGTCGATGTCCTGCTCGATCACCATCTCCATATACTTAATGGTCTGAGTATAGTCTTCGACCTCAAGATAGAGCTTACCTAGGGCGATACTGGCACGAACACACTTTGGATCTTCTGACAAAGCGCGCTTAAAGTGCTGAATCGCGCGACTATTATCACCGTCGGCTTTTTCTTGCATTGCAAGCTCACACCAAAAGTGCGCAATGCTTGTACGCATGCGTTTTCGACCTAATTTCACCAGTTGGGTCGCGTATTGGATCGCTTTGCCCCATTCTCGTGTTTGTTGGTAGATCGAAACTAACTGTTGCAATGCAGCTTCGCGATGATCAGGCTCTTCGACAAGTTGCTCAAAGATTTTCTCTGCACGGTCAAGAAAACCTGATGCCATGTAATCTTTAGCTAGCTGCTGAAGCGCAATGTTTTTTTGGTCTATGGTCAGCCCAGAGCGAGAAATCAAATTCTGGTGAATACGAATGGCGCGGTCGACTTCTCCGCGAGAACGGAAAAGGTTCCCCAAGGCCAAGTGGGTATCTATCGTCTCGTTGTCGACCTGAAGAAGTTCGATAAAGTGGTCTACCGCTTTATCCGATTGATCAGACAATAGCAGGTTAAGACCCGTCACATACTGACGAGAGATTTGGTTGGAGTGCTTCTGCTTGTCTTGCTGGGCACTGCGATTACCCATGTACCAACCGTAGGCTGCTGCGATTGGTAGTAACAAGAAGAGTATTTCTAACATTGAGTAAAAAGCCTACCTGTACAACTTATTGGGCTTTAACCTGATGAGGTTCACTCTCTTGGGGTGAAAGTTTTTTCACTTGTTTTTTCAGCTTGCGTAGTTGCATTTGAGAACGCAGATGTAAACTACCGAAGATAATCCAAGCCAAAACAAAGCCAGTCACAAAAACAACACCTAGCAGTGTCGAAAGATGAAACTCACCTTGTGCCAGTAAGTAGTTAAAGTTGACTACTTCCTGGTTCTGAGAGCCTAAAGCCAGTGCAATTAAAAACAGGGCCAGCACGATAACAATTTTTATAATTTTCATGTTCTATCACCTAAGTGGATATCTGCCGATACGATTATGCAGTAAAACCCTTGAACAAACCATGCCTATCTCCGAATTTCATCTCATAAAAAAGCGGCATACACTACGTATGCCGCTTCAATAATAAGTATTTTGAAATTAATCGAGGTTAACGCGCTCTCGTAATTCCTTGCCTGGTTTAAAGTGAGGGACGTATTTACCCTCCAGCTCTACTTTCTCGCCCGTTTTTGGGTTTCGGCCTACACGAGGCTCGCGGTAATGCAGAGAGAAACTACCGAATCCACGAATTTCGATTCTATCGCCAGTTTCTAGTGTCGAAGCCATATGCTCTAAAATGTCTTTCACAGCATCTTCAATCTCTTTCGCTGAAAGATGGGTTTGCTCAGCGCAGAGTCTCTCAATCAGTTCAGACTTAGTCATAGTTTCCCTCGTAGAGTAGTTTATCACTTATTATAGTAAGTAATACCAATTCCAACAAACACTTGCTATCAATTCTAGACACAAACCAACAATTTGCGCAATTCCAAATCGCGTTTTATCAGAGTCACTTGCTGAGATTGGTATTAAGACTATTTTAGCTCAATCCATAAAAAAGGAGCCTTTCGGCTCCTTTTTCAATAAAGCGAGATATTATTCGCCTTTAGCTGCTTTGAAAGCGTCAGCCATTGCGTTACCGAACGAAGCGTCGTCTGCTTTGTTCAGAGAAGCCATTGCTTCTTGCTCTTCTGCTTCATCTTTAGCTTTAACAGATAGGTTGATTACGCGGTTCTTACGGTCTACACCAGTGAACTTCGCTTCAACGCTGTCGCCAACGCTTAGGATCAGAGAAGCATCTTCTACGCGGTCGCGAGAAACTTCAGAAGCGCGGATGTAACCTTCTACGCCTTCTTCAAGTTCGATAGTTGCACCTTTAGCGTCTACTGCAGTAACAGTACCGTTAACTAGTACACCTTTCTTCTTCTCAGAAACGTAAGCATTGAATGGGTCATTTTCCATTTGCTTAACGCCTAGAGAGATACGCTCACGCTCTGCGTCTACTGCTAGAACAACTGCAGAGATTTCGTCGCCTTTCTTGTACTCACGTACTGCTTCTTCACCTGCAACATTCCAAGAGATGTCAGATAGGTGAACAAGACCGTCGATGCCGCCTTCTAGACCGATGAAGATACCGAAGTCAGTGATAGACTTGATCTTACCAGTAACTTTGTCGCCTTTAGCTTGCGCTTCAGCGAAAGACTGCCAAGGGTTAGCTTTACACTGTTTCAGACCTAGAGAGATACGACGACGTTCTTCGTCGATTTCAAGAACCATAACCTCAACTTCGTCGCCAACATTAACAACTTTAGATGGGTGGATGTTCTTGTTAGTCCAATCCATTTCAGAAACGTGTACTAGACCTTCAACGCCTTCTTCGATTTCAACGAAACAGCCGTAGTCAGTTAGGTTAGTAACGCGACCAGATAGTTTGTGACCTTCTGGGTAACGCTTAGCGATTGCTACCCATGGATCTTCGCCTAGCTGCTTAAGACCTAGTGATACGCGAGTACGCTCACGGTCGAACTTAAGAACTTTAACTTGGATCTCGTCACCAACGTTCACGATCTCAGAAGGGTGCTTAACGCGCTTCCAAGCCATGTCTGTGATGTGTAGAAGACCGTCAACACCACCTAGATCTACGAATGCACCGTAGTCTGTTAGATTCTTAACGATACCTTTAACTTCTGCGCCTTCTTGTAGAGACTCAAGAAGCTCATCACGCTCAACGCTGTTCTCAGACTCGATTACCGCACGGCGAGAAACAACTACGTTGTTACGCTTCTGGTCAAGTTTGATAACTTTGAACTCTAGCTCTTTGTTTTCTAGGTGAGCAGTGTCGCGGATTGGACGTACGTCTACTAGAGAACCTGGAAGGAAAGCACGGATACCGTTTAGTTCAACAGTGAAACCGCCTTTAACTTTACCGTTGATGATACCAACAACAGTTTCAGCTTCTTCGTAAGCTTTCTCAAGAACGATCCAAGCTTCGTGACGCTTCGCTTTCTCACGAGAAAGTTGAGTCTCACCGAAACCGTCTTCAACAGCGTCTAGCGCTACGTCTACTTCAGAACCAACTTCAACTTCAAGTTCGCCAGCAGCGTTCTTGAACTGTTCAGCAGGGATTGCAGACTCAGACTTAAGACCAGCGTCAACAAGAACGAAACCGTTCTCGATAGCTACTACAGTACCTTTAACGATAGTACCTTGTTGGAATTCAGTCTCGTTTAGAAACTCTTCAAAGAGTTGAGCAAAAGATTCAGTCATTTATTTAATCTTCAATAAATTAAACGTCCACGGGTATCCTACCTCGTGGGGTTATTAAATTCGCCAGTCATCATCCATGCGACCAACGCTCTTACCTAGCCGCCTAAACGACTAGCTTAGATTCGATATATTGTAGTGCCTTTTCTACCACTTCGTCGATACTCATCGTAGTAGAGTCCAGCAATAGCGCATCCTCAGCGGGGCGTAATGGCGCCACCGGGCGGTTACGATCTCGGTCGTCACGCTCTTGGATCTCGCTCAAAAGGTCGTCAAATTTAACATCTAACCCCTTGCCTTGCAACTGTTTAAGACGGCGGTTAGCACGCTCTTCAGCACTGGCATCGAGGAAGATTTTAGCTTCAGCTTCAGTAAAAACAACGGTACCCATATCACGGCCATCAGCCACAAGGCCGGAGCCTTCAGCAAAAGCACGTTGACGACGCAGTAAAGCTTCACGAACACGAGGGAACGCAGCTACTTTTGAAGCGGCCATTCCGGTCTCTTCTTTGCGTAACTCACCTGAAACATCTTCGCCTTCCAAAATGACTTTCACTAAGTCACCTTCTGCGATGAACTGCACGTCTAGATGGGTAGCCAAAGGAACAAGCGCATCTTCAGATTCAAGGTCAACGCCATGATGAATCGCAGCTAAAGCCAACACGCGATAAATCGCACCGGAATCCAGTAAGTGAAAGCCAAGCTTCTTCGCCAGAAGCATACAGAGAGTGCCTTTACCTGCACCACTTGGTCCATCAACGGTTACAACCGGCGTATGAGACGACATGTTTTACTCCACATTAGTTGAAAATAATAGCCATTGAGCTGACCAATATTCGGCGGGAATTATAGTGGGAATCGCCTCTTTGCACCAGAGCGTATTGAAAGGAAAAAGCCAAAAAATAGAGCGCTTGGCGCTCTACCTGTTTACAGCTTTATTCGGCTGCGGTTTTTGTCTATCAAAGCGGGGCCAATACCTTTAACCAACACCAAATCGCTCACCTTCAAAAAGGGACCGTTGTCATCCCTAAATTGAACAATAGCTTGGGCTTTTTTCGCACCAACACCACTCAGTAGCGCTGCTAATTCAGCCGCTTCAGCGGTATTAACGTTCACTGTAATCTCTATTCCAGCGTATTCCGGATTGGTAGCTTTTTCAGCCGATACGGTAATCGGGCTATATACCGCTATCACCATTAAAAGGCACGTCCAAAGTATGCGTAACATTTCCCTTGTTCCTCTAAATAACATGATGGAATAAATACCGTAGAGGAATATGACAATAGAAAGGGAGAAAACAGCGCATAATAAAACGGGCTGCAGATGCAGCCCGTTATGAGTGGTTTGTCAGTTACATCGGTTAAGATTACTGAGTCACAACGTAATATTCGATATCGATAGTTTTGCGAAGAATATTGATCAGACCTGAAAGATCTTGCTGTGCGTTCATCTGAGTTAGCTGAGTACCAATCTGTTCGTTGTACTGAGCATTAACATCAGATTTCACGTTGGTCAGCTCAACTACAACGATGTCACCATTGAAGTCTTTGGCTTGAGCGAATTCCACTTGACCACTGCTTGGCTTCTTCATTGAGAAGACAACATCAGCCAATGGCGAGCTACGATCAATGTTTTCTGAGTCACTGAAGGCAAGACCATTTTCAGTCATTAGGTCTTTGTTACCCTTCTTCAGCTCTGCAACCAAGTTGTCAGCAAGTTCAATTGCGCTTTGCTCACCTTTCACTTTCGCCAGTGCCGTCGTCACTTGCTCGCGAACTTCGTCTAGTGGAAGGACTGTTTCATCACGCGCATCTTCTACACGAACAACAATCACGTGCTCAGGTGCTACTTCAATCACTTCTGAGTTCAGCCCATCCTCTTTTACTTCAGGGCTTAAAATGGCTTGCATTACCGCAGGCGCTTTTAACAACTCCGGCGCATCAGCTTGAGAAATGAAGTCCGTCGTGTGAATTTTAGCTTTGATTGCGCTAGCGGCATCATCTAAAGAATCAGGGTACTCAAACGCGACGGTTTCTAGCTGACTTTGTAGCTCATAGAACTGATCGATCGCTTGCTGATCTTTTAGCTCTTGCTTGATTTCAGAAGCCACTTCTTCATATGGCTTAGCTACCGAATCTTTCAACTCATCAAGTTTAATGATGTGATAGCCAAAATCAGATTTAACTAAACCTGTCACATCACCGGCCTTCTTCAGAGCAAACGCGGCCTCTTCAAATGCTGGATCCATAACATCACGCTCGATCCAACCTAGAGAACCACCTTCAGCAGCACTACCAAAGTCATCAGATTTCTCTTCCGCTAGCGTCGCAAAATCTGCACCAGCATTGAGCTCATCCAAAACCGCTTGAGCTTTCGCTTCATCATCACCCTCAATCAGGATATGACTAACACGACGCTGCTCTTCCGAGGAGTATTTATCAAGGTGCTCTTGGTAGTATTGCTTTGCTTGCTCATCAGAAACGTCAATTGCGTCTTTCAGCTGCTGAGCTGAAAGCTCAACATACGCCACTTTAACCTGCTCAGGGCGAGTGTAACGCTCTGGGTTTTGAGTGTAGTAGTCGTTAATTTCTTGTTCTGACAACTCAGCTTTAGATGCAAAGTCTGACAACGAAAGCGTGACTTTTTTGATTTCACGCGTTTGAGTCAGTAGCTTGCTTTGCGCTTCTACTTCTCCCTCTAGAGAGAAATCGCTCGCCTGAATTGCTGTCAGGAGTTGATTGCGAACCAAGTCTCTGCGTAGATACTCTGCAAAGCTATCCGGCGAGAAGCCAGCACGACGAAGAGACGATTGGTAAATCTCTTGGTCAAACTTTCCATCGACTTGGAACTGTGGCATATCAACAATCATGCTGCGAACTTGAGAGTCACTGACACGTAGACCTAAAGACTCAGCGTGTTGCTCTAGCAACAAATCGTTAATCATTCGGTCAAGCACTGACTTGCGGAAAGATTCAACGTAGCTTGGGTCTGCTAGCAGAGTTGAGAAATAATCACCAAGCTGAGCTTGCATGCGATTACGTTCGTTCTGATAAGCTTGTTCAAACTCACCACGACCAATCTCGACGTTACCAACCTTTGCCGCAGAGTTATTGCTACCGCCAACGATGTAGCTGCCAACACCGGCAAAGACAAAAGATAGGATGATTAATCCAAGGATAATTTTAACCGCGATGCTATTAACGCCTTCGCGTAATCGATCCATCATATTTAAAACACTCTCCGCGTGTAGACCGCACTAGCTCTAATCGTTGCTAACACGACGTACGTTATAATTAAAATCAGATAGCGCGATAATACCAGAAAAAGAAATGCGCATCAGTATGATGCGCATAATTTAAAAAGGTTCGATAAAAACTGCCGCTATCGGCAATTTTCAGACTAGTTGCAAGAGTCTTTTAGAGCTTTACCAGCTTTGAACGCAGGAACTTTTGCTTCTGCGATTTGAATTTCTTCACCAGTCTTTGGGTTACGACCTGTACGAGCGGCACGAGTACGTACGCTGAATGTACCGAAACCAACTAGAGCAACCTGGTCGCCAGACTGAAGAGTGTCGCCCACAGCTTCAATGAATGCGTCTAGAGCGCGGCCTGCTGAAGCTTTTGAAAGGTCAGCGTTTTCTGCAATTTTTTCTACTAATTGTGTTTTATTCACTGTGATTCCCCTTTGCGCCACCTGTTATTATTTTTAAAGGCAGCTTTCGTTCCATTTCAATTTTAAAGTAACTCCAACCCCTTATACAACAAGGCCTGAAGCTATGTGGGTAACGTTAGCGTCCAAAAAAAACGCTGACAAGCCTTTTTATGCTTATCAGCGTAATCTTTTACTTATTTTTGCTGCACATCACTATTTTACAGCAGCAATTTCGACACCTGACGGGTCTTTTTCTAGCGCAACTTTAAGAACATCATCAATCCATTGCACCGGAATCACCTTAAGATCAGCGATAACGTTGTCTGGAATCTCTTCCAAATCACGCTCATTATCTTTAGGAATCAGTACCGTTTTGATGCCTCCACGGTGTGCCGCCAGTAGTTTTTCTTTCAAACCACCGATAGGTAAAACTTCACCACGAAGGGTAATTTCACCTGTCATTGCCACTTCCGCTTTCACAGGGTTACCTGTTAGGCTAGAAACAAGCGCTGTACACATTGCGATACCTGCACTTGGGCCATCTTTCGGCGTTGCACCTTCAGGAACGTGGACATGAATATCACGTTTCTCATAAAAGTCAGAGTTGATGCCCAATTTCACAGCACGAGAACGAACTACTGTCATCGCCGCTTGAATCGATTCTTGCATCACATCGCCAAGAGAGCCGGTTTGAGTCAGCTTACCTTTGCCCGGCATCGCTTCTGTTTCAATCGTGAGAAGATCGCCACCGACTTCTGTCCATGCCAGACCCGTTACTTGACCAATGCGATTGCTGTCGTCCGCTTTACCGTAATCGTGACGCTGAACACCTAAGTACTCTTTTAGGTTATCCATGTTCACAGTGACCGTTTTAAGGCTGCTGTCGAGCAGGATGTTTTTCACCGCTTTACGGCAGATCTTTGAAATTTCACGCTCTAGGCTACGTACACCCGCTTCACGTGTGTAGTAACGAATAATGCCGATGATTGCAGAGTCTTCGATCTCAATTTCACCCAGTTTCAAACCGTTACGTTTGATCTGTTTCTCTACTAAGTGACGTTTCGCAATATTGAGTTTCTCGTCTTCGGTGTAACCAGATAGACGAATCACTTCCATACGGTCTAATAGAGGCCCTGGAATATTCATTGAGTTAGACGTCGCAACGAACATCACGTCAGATAGGTCGTAGTCCACCTCTAGGTAGTGATCGTTAAATGCGTTGTTTTGCTCTGGATCGAGTACCTCTAGCAAGGCTGATGAAGGATCGCCACGCATATCAGAAGACATTTTGTCGATCTCATCCAAAAGGAACAGCGGGTTTTTAACGCCGACTTTGGACATTTTCTGAATCAGCTTACCTGGCATAGAACCGATGTAAGTACGGCGGTGACCACGGATTTCAGCTTCATCACGAACACCACCCAGCGCCATGCGAGTGTATTTACGGCCAGTAGCCGCCGCAATTGAGCGACCCAAGGATGTTTTACCAACACCTGGAGGCCCTACTAGACACAAGATAGGCCCTTTCAACTTGTTAATGCGATTCTGTACCGCTAAGTACTCTAGGATACGTTCTTTAACGCGCTCCAGACCGTAATGATCTTCATTCAGCACTTCTTCGGCTTTTGCCAGATTCTTCTTAACTTTTGAGCGTTTGTGCCAGGGTACACCCAGCATCCAATCAATGTAGCCGCGAACAACCGTTGCTTCCGCAGACATTGGCGACATCATCTTCAGCTTCTGCAGTTCTTGCTCGGTCTTTTCGCGCGCTTCTTGCGGCATCTTAGAGTCGACAATTTTCTGCTTCAGCGTTTCGAACTCATCAACACCATCTTCAGTCTCACCCAGCTCTTTCTGAATGGCTTTCATCTGCTCGTTCAGATAATACTCACGCTGAGATTTTTCCATCTGCTTTTTAACGCGCGTACGAATACGTTTTTCAACTTGAAGCAGGTCAATCTCGGATTCCATCTGCCCCATCAGGAATTCAAGACGGTCGGTCACGTCCAACGTTTCCAGCACGATTTGCTTATCTGCCAGTTTTAGTGGCATGTGAGCAGCAATCGTATCAGCAAGGCGAGCCGCTTCGTCGATACCGTTGAGTGACGTTAAAACTTCAGGTGGAATTTTCTTGTTTAGCTTGATGAAGCCTTCAAACTGATTAATCGCACTGCGAACAATCACTTCTTCTTCGCGCTCATCGAGCTGCTCTGTCGTCAGATATTCTGCGTCAGCAGTAAAGAATTCGTCTTCTTCAAATTTATGAATTTTTGCTCGTTGCTGGCCTTCAACCAACACTTTCACTGTCCCATCCGGCAGCTTTAGCAATTGAAGAATGGTTGCCACGGTACCAACATCAAACAAATCGTCTTTTGCTGGCTCATCGGTTTCGGCTTTTTTCTGCGCAACTAGCAGTATTTGCTTGTTGTTATCCATTGCTGCTTCGAGGCAAGCAATCGACTTTTCACGTCCAACAAACAAAGGAATTACCATGTGCGGGTAAACGACTACATCTCTTAGAGGTAGTACGGGGATCTCGATACGTTCGGAACGTTCCAAGTTCATATTCTTCTCTCTTCCGCTTAGTCTTATGAGCAGTATATGGGGGCTAATTGGTTGGATTCAATGAAAGAATAAAAAAAAGGAGGTAAATGATTACCTCCTTAAATTATTCATTAATTTATGTGAATCTGATTAAGATTCTGCGCCCGCGGCCTGATTATCCGAGTTGCTGTAAATCAGCAGTGGGTCAGACTCACCATTAATCACTGATTCATCAATGACGACTTTGCTAACGTCATTCATGGATGGAAGCTCATACATGGTTTCCAACAGAACACCTTCCAAGATTGAACGTAATCCGCGAGCACCCGTTTTACGTTCCATTGCTTTCTTCGCAATAGCACGTAGAGCGTCTTCGCGGAACTCAAGCTCAGAATCTTCTAGCTCGAATAACGCTGCGTACTGTTTGGTCAACGCGTTCTTAGGCTCACACAAGATCTGAATGAGTGCTTCTTCATCCAGCTCTGTTAGCGTTGTTGTCACAGGTAGACGACCGATGAATTCTGGGATCAGACCATATTTAACCAAATCTTCTGGTTCAACCTGAGTGAAGAGTTCACCTACTGTCTTCGTTTCGTCTTTAGAACGAACTTCTGCTCCAAAACCAATACCTGTACCCGTCGCAACACGCTGCTCAATCACTTTATCTAGGCCTGCAAATGCACCGCCACAGATAAATAGGATCTTAGAAGTATCAACTTGAAGGAATTCTTGTTGAGGATGCTTACGCCCACCTTGAGGTGGAACTGAAGCCACAGTACCTTCAATCAGTTTTAGCAACGCCTGCTGAACACCTTCACCGGACACGTCACGAGTGATTGATGGGTTTTCAGCCTTACGTGAAATCTTATCGATTTCATCAATGTACACGATGCCGCGCTCGGCTTTTGCTACGTCATAGTCGCATTTCTGCAGTAGCTTCTGAATGATGTTTTCAACATCTTCACCTACGTAACCGGCTTCGGTTAACGTAGTGGCATCCGCCATTGTGAATGGTACATCTAGGAAACGCGCTAATGTCTCAGCCAGTAGTGTTTTACCACTACCCGTAGGACCAATAAGAAGGATGTTACTCTTACCGAGCTCAACACCTTCACTTGTCGTGTCTCCATTACGTAAACGCTTATAGTGGTTATAAACGGCTACTGCTAGCACTTTCTTAGCGTAATCTTGGCCAATCACGTAATCATCAAGGTGTTCACGAATCTCTCTTGGCACTGGTAGTGCTTCCGATTGTTTCTTCGGCAGAACATCTTTGATTTCTTCACGAATAATGTCGTTACACAAATCGACACATTCGTCACAAATGTAAACGGATGGACCAGCGATTAGCTTGCGAACTTCGTGCTGGCTTTTGCCGCAGAAAGAGCAGTAAAGAAGCTTACTACTACCGCTCTCTTTGCTTTTGTCTGTCATTCGCTAACCTCTTAGCCTTTACTCTTTATGATCTGAGTGTATATCAATTATAGCCAAAATGCTCTGGCAATTATTACTCACCGCGATGAGTCAGCACTGCATCGACCAAACCGTATTCAACAGCTTGATCAGCAGCCATAAAGTTATCACGGTCAGTGTCACGCTCAATCACCTCAAGAGGTTGACCAGTGTGTTCAGCAAGTAACTTGTTCAGTTTCTGTTTGATGGTCAGGATTTCCTGAGCGTGGATTTGGATGTCAGACGCCTGGCCCTGGAAACCGCCCAGAGGCTGGTGAATCATCACGCGAGAATTTGGTAGTACATAACGCTTGCCTGGTGCACCACCAGCAAGAAGGAAAGCACCCATTGAGCACGCTTGGCCCATACATACTGTACTAACGTTTGGCTTGATGAACTGCATAGTGTCGTAGATCGACATACCTGCAGTTACACTGCCGCCCGGCGAGTTGATGTATAGGAAAATATCTTTATCAGGATTTTCAGATTCTAAGAAAAGCAGCTGCGCCACGACAAGATTTGCCATGTGGTCTTCCACTTGACCAGTTAAGAAAATCACGCGCTCTTTTAATAAACGAGAGTAAATATCGTAAGAACGTTCACCGCGGGAAGTCTGTTCAACCACCATTGGTACCAGCGCGTCTAAAATTGGTGACATTGCATTTTTTTCTTGGTAGCTCATATTCTTATGTCCCTAAAATAAATGGCCCGGATGATAAATATCATACGGACCATTGTTAGCAGAATAGTTAACGTTCCGTCAACCTTCTACGCAAGATATTGCTTATTAAGCTGGCTGCTGTTGGTTCATTAGCTCGTTGAAGCTAACTTCTTTCTCAGAAACCTGTGCTTTAGCGATGATTGCATCGATAGCTTGCTCTTCAAGCGCAACGTTACGCATGTTGTCCATCATCTGAGTGTTTTGCTCGTAGTAAGCAATAACTTCTGATGGGTCTTCGTATGCTGTCGCCATTTCTTCGATAAGCGCTTTCACTTTCTCATCGTCAGCTTTTAGCTCTTCAGACTTGATTACTTCACCTAGAAGAAGGCCAACAACTACGCGACGCTTAGCTTGCTCTTCGAACAATTCACGTGGAAGTTGCTCAGCAGCTTCTGGGTTGCCACCAAAACGCTGTGCAGCTTGCTGACGTAGCGTACCGATCTCTTGATCGATAAGTGCAGCTGGTACGTCGATTTCGTTTTCGTTAACTAGACCGTCAAGCGCTTGCTCTTTGATGCGGTTTTTAACGGCTTGCTTAAGCTCACGCTCCATGTTCTTACGAACTTCAGCTTTAAGAGCGTCAACGCCACCTTCAGCTACACCAAACTTAGAAACGAACTCATCGTTGATTTCTGGAAGTTCACGTGCTTCAACTTTGTTCACTTTGATTGCGAACTTAGCTGCTTTACCTTTTAGGTTTTCAGCGTGGTAATCTTCTGGGAATGTTACGTCGATGTCGAATTCCATACCCGCTGTTTTACCAGTGATACCGTCTTCGAAACCAGGAATCATGCGACCTGCGCCCATTTCTAGTGGGAAGTTCTCAGCTTTACCACCTTCGAACTCTTCGCCGTCGATAGAACCAACGAAATCGATAGTTGCACGAGTACCTTCTTCAGCAGCTGAATCAACTTCTGCCCAAGTAGCTTGTTGCTTACGTAGAGTTTCGATCATCTCTTCAACGTCAGCGTCTTGAACTTCAGTTGTTGGCTTTTCAACAGTGATGTTCTCTAGACCTTTCAACTCAACTTCTGGGTAAACTTCGAAAGTTGCGTTGAATACTAGATCTTCACCTTCTTTGCTCTCTACTGGAGCGAAAGTTGGTGCGCCTGCTGGGTTGATTTTTTCTTTAACGATCGCTTCGATGAAGTGGCGTTGCATTACTTCACCCATTACGTCTTGACGTACTGCTTTGCCGTACATCTTCGCAACCATTTTCAGAGGCACTTTGCCTTTACGGAAACCATCGAAACGACGGTTTTTAGCGATGTTGCGTAGTTCAGCTGTTACAGCATCTTCGATGTTAGCAGCAGGAACAGTAATGTTTAGACGGCGCTCTAGGCCCTCTAGCGTTTCAACAGTAACTTGCATTATTCATTAACCTCAAAACTGGCTCAGACTGAGCTGAGCGTATGTGCCCTAAAACCTTGAAAAGCTCAGGACCCATCCTTGTTTGCGCTCTAAGAGCACTCTTCGTAAATCGAGTATCGATAACCAAACGAGTCAGTTACCGGACTAATTAGCGATATCTTTCCAACCAAGTGGGTGAAAGGTATCTCCGATTAGCCTCAGGATAAAAATTCAGACGCAGCATTCTACCGACCTCGTCGGTCACTGTCGAGCCGATCCCTAACATAGGTCAGGCTTTACCCTAAAAACTCAGTTAACTGCTATAAAAAACATCAATCAAGCAGCTAACCGTTCCAGAAATGGGGACATTAATCGGTTTTTCAAGAGAAACTAATCTTTTTTCTGAATTAAACGAGAAAACTAGATCCAAGTCCGGTTTTGTTCCTCATTTTCGTTACACAACTAAACACACCTGTAACAAAAAACATTACCCTAGGTTATCAGTAGTACCTCAGTTACAGGGAATGTAATGTCACCTTTTCGTCGGGCAAATGCCTACCTGCTCATTCTTTACCTGTTCTGCCTAATTGTTGGCTCTCAATGGGTATGGAATTACCACTATCAATCCCTACTCGACGAACATCAGGCGCAACTTGATCGCTTTGCTAGCCATATCGCCTCAAGACTGGATAAGTACGCTCACCTCCCCCAGCTACTTGCTAAAGATACTGAGCTAATTTCTGCCTTAATGCAGCCTGACAACCCGGCTCAACTAGACATCACAAACCGCTATCTAGAAAACGTCAATAACATCATCCAAGCGTCCGATACTTATCTGATTGATCGGGTCGGCAACACCATTGCTGCCAGCAACTGGAATTTAGAGCGCTCGTTTATTGGCAAAAACTTTTCGTGGCGCCCCTATTTTTCAGAAGCGGTGAAAGGCAACTCCAGCCAGTATTTCGCGCTTGGCTCAACCTCTGGGCAAAGAGGTTATTACTATTCGTTCCCTGTCGTGTACGCAGGTGAAATAGCCGGCGTCATCGTAGTTAAGATGGATCTGTCTGCAATCGAAGAGAACTGGAAGGGGAAGCAAAATACGTTTGTTGCGACCGACAGCTACGACGTGATTTTCATGTCGAGTAACCCACAGTGGTTATTTAAGAGCCTGCTCACTCTGACAGAAGCAGAGCGGAATCAGATTTCCAACAGCCGTCAATACCTAGATAAAGACATAAAATCTCTCGGGCTGGTTGGGCAACTCGATAAGGCCCAGTCTGAGCTCGAAAACCATTTGCTCGGCTGGATACAAGGAGACTACATTGTCTCCAGTCGCACGCTTTCCTTGCTCGATCTTACCATTCGTGTATTGACTGAAAAGATAACGGTTTTTTGGTCTACGTTAAGTTTCGCTCTGATACTGACTCTGCTGTTTGTAATTGCATTTTTAACACTGCAACTGACCTACCAAAGGCATCTCAAAAAGCGCCAGTTTGAGCAACTGCAGTCTGAAGCAAAACAAAAGCTGGAATTTCTGGTTCTTGAAAGAACGTCTGAATTACAGGCCGAAGTGTTAGAACGCTCCCGCACCGAACAAATGCTGCGTCAAACACAAGACGAGTTAATCCAAGCCGCTAAACTGGCGGTTCTTGGTCAAATGTCAGCCAGTATTAGCCATGAATTAAACAATCCACTCGCCGCGATTCGAAGCTTTGCAGACAATGGCCGCCGCTTTCTGGATAAGAACAAACTTGAACGTGTCGATGATAATCTCAGCCGAATCTCAGCGTTGACCGACCGGATGGCAAAAATCAGCAATCAGTTAAAATCCTTTACGCGCAAATCAGACACCAGCGACAAAAGCGTTCTCGATATCGAACCTATCCTGCTCTCAGCAAAGGAACTGGTTGCACCTCAGATAAAATCTTATCGGGTAGAATTAGCCACACAGTTTAATCACACCACAGGCTCCGCCGAGGTAAACGCAATTCAACTGGAACAGGTTTTGATTAATCTGATCACTAACGCTGCACAAGCTGTGGAAGAGCAGGACAAGCGCATTGTCGAACTCCGCACTGAACAAACAGAGGCATCGATCATTATCTACATCGATGACAACGGCCCAGGGATTAAAAAAGATCAAGCTAAGCACCTATTTGAGCCATTCTTTACCACGAAGAAGAATGGCTTGGGTCTTGGCCTATCGATTTCCCAGCAGATCATTAAAGCAATGGATGGCCAGTTAACCGTGGAAACCTCGCCATATGGCGGAGCAAGGTTTGCCATACAGCTGCCATTTCATGTTTCGACTGTAAGAGACAACGCAAAGGAATCTTGATGTACGACGTCTTTTTTATCGATGACGAAAGCGATATTCGCTTAGCCATAGAGCAGAGCTTCGAGTTAGAAGAAATATCCGCACAATTTTTTTCCAGTGCAGAAGATGCACTTTTGGCCATTAAGCAAGACGGTTTGCCAAAAGTGGTCATTTCCGATATCTGCTTGCCCGGCCTTTCCGGTGAAAACCTGCTTTCAACGGTACTGCATCAGGACAAAGATGTTCCCGTCATTCTCATTACGGGCCATGGAGATATCTCCATGGCTGTCAACGCCCTCAGAAACGGCGCTTATGACTTTATTGAGAAGCCCTTCCCCATTGACCGGCTGATCGATACCACACGACGAGGATTGGAAAAGCGTGACCTCACTCTGGAGAATCAGGAACTCAAACGCAGTCTCAAAGCGAGTCAGACGCTCGGCCCTAGGATCATAGGCAACACACCGTCAATACAGATGCTGAGAGAGACCATTTCACATATTGCCGATACCGACGCCGATATTCTCTTATTTGGTGAAACAGGGACAGGCAAAGAGCTGGTTGCTCGTTCAATTCACGAACAAAGTTCAAGACGCGACGCGAACTTTGTCGCCATCAACTGTGGCGCAGTGCCTGAAAACCTCATCGAGAGTGAGCTCTATGGCCACGAGAAAGGAGCATTTACTGGTGCAGAAACTAAGCGTATCGGTAAGTTTGAGCATGCTCAGGGCGGAACCTTATTCCTTGATGAGATTGAATCCATGCCGATGCAGGCACAAATTCGACTGTTACGCGTCCTTCAGGAGCGCGTAATTGAAAGAGTGGGCTCGAATGAGCTGTTACCACTGGATATAAGAGTCATTGCTGCTACAAAAGTGGATCTTAAGAAAGCGGCAGAGGCAGGAGAATTTCGTCAAGATCTCTACTACCGCCTTAACATCGTCACGCTGGATTTGCCTGCACTGAGAGAGCGTAAGGAAGATATCGCGGCTCTGTTCCACCACTTCCTGTTGGTTGCCGCTTCACGCTATGGAAAAAGCGCCCCTGCGCTTCCAAACAGCGCACTGAGTCAGCTTTTAAGCCACGATTGGCCCGGTAATGTCCGCGAGCTAAGAAACGCCGCCGAACGTTTCGTCTTACTGGGTAAACTGGCTCAATTTGGAGAAAGTACAGAGCAAAGTAATCAACCACTCTCACTGGCAACACAAGTGGCTGAGTTCGAAAGAAGTGCAATAGAGCAAGCCTTGCTCGAGTCTGGAGGCAGTATCAAACAAACCATGGATAAGCTCAGTCTGGCGAGAAAAACGCTCTACGACAAAATGCAGCGTTACGGCCTAGACAAGGCCAACTACAAAGCCGATTAATCATTGTAATAACTAAGCCAGCATCAGATGCTGGCTTTTCTAATTTAGGTTCTCAACATCACATCAAGCTGATCAACCAGTTCTGCCCAATCGGCATCTTCTTCTATCGCTTCTTTCAGAAACGCGGCCTGTGAAGGCGACCAGAAAAAGGCTTCATGCAATGCAGTGCCGACCACCAGCCCACTGTGGTGATTAACAAACTCCCGAATGCTGTCGTCAGAGCTCGCTAATCCAAGTTGCTGAAACAAATCACGCATTGAGTGTTGGTGCATTTCCATAATGTCCTCACTCGATTCTCAGAACAAACAACTAAGCCACAATTACAGTAACTATTCCTCTTTAACTATAGACCGAATCGCTCCGAGCAAAAAAAAGCCTCACATCAACAGTGAGGCTTTTTCATTAGAATTCAGGAAACACTTACTTGGTGATGATTTCAGGCCCCATTAGCGTCGTTGGCAGCCAAGTCGATACCCATGGTACGTAAGTAACGATAATGAGGAACAAGAACATCACTGCCACCCAAGGGAGCGCCGCCTTGACCACCTGCATCATCGACATTTTAGCGACCCCGGCCGTCACAAACAGGTTGAGCCCGACAGGCGGAGTGATCATCCCGATTTCCATGTTCACTACCATCATGATACCAAGGTGAATAGGGTCAATACCCAGTGCAATCGCGATCGGGAATACCAACGGAGCAACGATGATCAGCAGGCCAGACGGTTCCATAAACTGACCGCCAATCAGAAGCAAAACATTGACCACGATTAGGAAGGTGATCGGCCCAAGACCAGCAGACAACATCGACTCGGTGATCATCTGCGGGATGCGTTCTTCTGTTAGTACGTGCTTAAGAATCAAGGCATTAGCAATGATAAATAGCAACATAATGGTCAGCTTGCCCGCTTCATACAGCGTATGCTTAGTGTCTTTATGGACAAATGCTTGGAAGATCTTTACGATGGCTGGCTTGCCATTTTCTTTCTCTGCGAAAGGCCCCATGTCCTTGTAAACGAAATTCGCAATAAAGAAAGAATAGACCGCTGCAACCGCTGCGGCTTCTGTCGGTGTGAAAATACCACCGTAGATACCGCCTAGAATGATCACAACCAGTAGTAGACCCCAGCTTGCATCTTTCGCAGCATCAAACATTTCACCCCAGCCAACAAATGGCTGCTTTGGCAGATTTTTCACGCGCGCGGCAATATAGATAGCGATCATCAGCATCACACCCGCTAGAAGACCTGGAATCACACCACCTAGGAACATACGACCAACCGACACATCCGTCGCAGCGGCATACACAACCATAACGATTGACGGTGGAATCAAGATACCTAACGTACCCGCGTTACAAATCACCCCAGCGGCAAAGTCTTTGGAGTAACCGTTTTTGATCATACCTGCGATAACGATACTACCGATGGCGACAACCGTGGCCGGAGACGATCCTGATAACGCAGCAAACATCATACACGCGACGACAGAAGCCATCGCCAATCCGCCACGGAACCAACCGACCATTGCAATAGCAAAACGAATAATTCGCTTAGCCACACCACCAGTCGACATAAAGCTTGATGCCAAAATAAAGAATGGAATAGCGAGTAAGGTGTAGTGGCCTGCGAACGCGTTAAACAGAGTTTGGGCAACTGAGGCTAAAGAAGCGTCAGAGTGCATCATCAAAAACAGGATGCTCGATAGACCAAGCGATACAGCGATTGGCACACCAATCAGCATAAAGCCAACCACCATTACGAATAAAAACAAAATATCCATGGCTTAGCTCTCCTTGCTCTTATCGTCGGCTTTTTTCGGCTCCATCGCTTCACCAGCGTCTTTGAGCTCTTCTTTCAGCGCCTCAAGTTCTTCTTCCGCTTCATGACCTGCAATCAAACGGTCTAGTTTGCCTGTTGCGATTTGTATCGTGATTTGAATAAAACGGAATGTCATCAGCGCCATGCCAATCGGTAGCGCCATATAAGGAATAAAGCGTGGAAGCTTTTCGTAGCGCTCACCTTCATTCAGCCAGTCAGCTAGGAACTGCAATATTTCTGGCATCGGAATATCATCGGTTTCATACCAAGCACGTTCAGTGACAAACGGATACCAATAGTTCCAAGAACCAACCAGAAGAAGAATTGAGAATGCTAAACAGCAAGCCGCCGCAAGCAGCGCGTAGACTTTACGCAGTTGGTCTGGTGCCATGTTGATGATGACATCGACACCAATGTGAAAGTGTTTTTTTACACCATATGACGCGCCGACCAGAACCATCCAGGCAAAAAGGAAAACGGTGAGCTCAAGAGCCCAAAGAATATTGTCGTTAAAGACATATCGAAAAATTACATTAGCAAAGGTCAGCAGTGTCATTGCTCCCAAGAAAAACGCAATCAGCGTTTCCTCGATAGCATCTGTCACCTTTCCTATTCTGGCAAAAATTGACTGTTCCATAGTTACATCGCTTTGATCACCCGTTGGCAGCGCCTAACAGGTATTGCAGGGGAAAAAAGGCCCTCCTCCCGATTCGGAGGGCCAATAGTCAGGGATGTTTTTATTATCGTGTTACTGATTTGAAGCCAGTGCAGCTTCGATTAGGTCAGAGCCGATGTCTTTTTCAAACTTCTTCCAAACAGGTTGCAATGCAGTAACCCACTGCTGACGCTGCTCAGGCGTCAATGTACGAACTTTACCACCCGCTTCAATGATGTTGTTCTTATTCGCTAGGTTCACCTTAGCTGACTCGGAATTACGCTGTGCAGTGACTTCCTGAATAATGGTATTCAGTTGCTCACGCTGATCCGCTGGTAGTTTCTTCCAGAAGTCGTTCGAGGTAACGACAAGGTAATCTAGGATACCGTGGTTGGTTTCTGTAATACCGTCCTGAACTTCAAAGAACTTCTTACCGTAGATGTTTGACCACGTGTTTTCTTGACCGTCAATAACCTTAGTTTGTAGACCGCCATACACTTCTTTAAACGACATCTTCTGTGGGTTCGCGCCTAGTTGCTCGAACTGCGCCACCAATACATCAGAAGCCTGAACACGGAATTTAAGACCTTTAGCATCTTCAGGCGACAGTAGTGGCTTGTTTGCCGACATTTGCTTCATGCCGTTATGCCAGAAAGCCAGACCTTGCAGACCACGACGCTTCATTGCATTTTTCAGCTTCTCACCAGACTCTGAGTTTTGGAAACGGTCAACGGCGTCAACGTCTTCAAATAGGAATGGCAGATCGAAAATACGGTACTTCTTAGTGAACTTTTCAAACTTAGAAAGAGAAGGGGCAGCAAGTTGCACGTCACCGTTTAGAAGCGCTTCCAGTACTTTGTTGTCATCGTAAAGTGTCGAGTTCGGGAAAACCTGCATACACACTTTTCCGTTCATCTCTTCGTTAACACGTTTTTCCAGCAGTGAAGCCGCAATACCTTTAGGGTGTTTATCTGTATTCGTTACGTGGCTGAACTTGATCACAGTCTCACCTGGGTCACAGTTAGCGGCCGCGTTAAAACTGGTCACAGCAAGAATCGAAGCAGATAGTAGGGTCAAAGGCTTTAGCATTGTTTTTCTCCTTGTTAATAGAACAACCCCATCACTGGGTGTTGATATATTTATAAGGGCAATAACCAAGCCAACTTATGAAAATAAATTTAATCTTTATATTTCAATAAATTAAAGATAGAACACTGCGAGAAAACAATTACAAATAGATTTGTTATATAAAAATGGGTGGGAAATGACACATCGAAACTTGGCAAATGTGTCATTTTACACATATTTAACATTACCCAAACGTTAGATAAACAAATGGCAGCGCCCTGCTGCCATTTTTATTACATGAGATTTGAGAGTCAGCAAGGAGACAGACTGGCTCCCACTCTCAAGACAAACACGAATTTCATATTCATGTTGATGCTATAAGCATAGTCGGTATTAATATTTTCATTAATAATCATTTTTATCTAGCTGGATTAAGGGCGAACACACTCCCAATTCGGACAGCAAGCCAGTCCGATTCTCCCCCGTACTGATTGGGAGTGTGTTCAATCTTATTAATGGAACTCAATCCTTTGTTCAGTCTGGGCATCAAAGAATACCGCTTTTGACAGATCAAAATGCAGAGGGGCAACCTGACCAACACGAGCGTCAAACTCCGGAGACAGTCGACATGCCACCTCCTGATCATTGACTTTAATCATCGCGATAGTATCCGGCCCAGTGGGTTCCAGAACCTCAAGTTGCAGATCAAGTTGCGTGCTAGCGCTCGATTCCTGATTTTGTTTCTCAGTAATGTGCTCTGGACGTAAACCAATCACCACTTCCTTACCATCTTGCTCACGCATTGAGTTAGGCAAACGAATGTGGTGCTCCTGATCATTACTACCTTTGACTTTAATCACGGGCTGCTGCTCATCATCAAGATCAACCATGGTCTTAATGAAGTTCATCGATGGAGAGCCCATAAAACCGGCAACAAACATATTGTTGGGTGTGTTGTAGATTTCCTGAGGCGTGCCCAGTTGCTGCAACTCACCATCTTTCATCACTGCAATGCGATCAGCCAAGGTCATGGCTTCAATCTGATCATGAGTAACATAAACAATGGTGGTATTGAGTTGCTGGTGAAGACGTTTGATCTGATGGCGCATTTCGACACGGAGTTTTGCGTCCAGATTCGATAATGGTTCATCAAACAGATATAACTTAGGTCGACGCGCTAAGGCTCGTCCCATCGCAACACGCTGCCGCTGACCACCTGATAGCTGAGACGGCTTGCGGTCCAACAGGTGGTCGATTTGTAGCATCTCGGCCACACGCTGCACTTCAGCATCAATCTCAGCGTCGGGCATTTTACGGATCTTAAGGCCAAACGCGATGTTGCCACGCACCGTCATGTTCGGATACAAAGCGTATGACTGGAAAACCATCGCAATGTCACGATCTTTTGGCTCCACGACTGAGACATCACGGCCATCAATCACGATTTCACCTGAACTAATACCTTCCAAGCCAGCAATGGTATTCATCAAGGTTGATTTACCACAGCCCGATGGGCCAACCAAAATCAGAAACTCCCCCGAGTCAATGCTGATATCGATTCCCTTAAGGGTTTCCTGTTCCGCTTTTGGGTAGGTTTTACGGATCTGTTTGAGTTCTAAAGTTGCCATTATGATTATCCTTTTACTGATCCGGCGGTCAGGCCACGAACAAAATATTTTCCTGCCAGCACGTAAACCAGCAACGTCGGTAGAGCTGCGATGATGGCTGCGGCCATATCCACGTTGTATTCCTTCACACCTGTACTGGTATTCACCAAGTTGTTAAGTGCTACGGTAATCGGCTGTGTGTCCGACCCTGAATACACCACACCAAACAAGAAGTCGTTCCAGATCGATGTGAACTGCCAAATCACGGTCACCATGATGATTGGTGTTGAAAGTGGCAGCAGGATTTTGAAGAAGATAGTAAAGAAACCCGCCCCATCCAATTTTGCTGCTTTGATCAACTCATCAGGAATGCTGATGTAGAAGTTGCGGAAGAACAACGTCGTAAAGGCCATACCGTAGATAACGTGAACGGTCACTAAGCCCGCCGTTGTATTAGCCAAGCCCAACTTTCCTAGTACCGCCGCCATAGGCAGCAAGATGACCTGAAATGGGATAAAACAGCCAAACAGCAGTAAGCTAAAGAAGAGGTTCGAACCACGAAACTGCCACTTAGTCACAACATAGCCATTGAAAGCGCCAAGTAAGGTTGAGATCGCAACAGCAGGTATCACCATCTGGAAAGAGTTCCAGAAATAACCTTTCACACCTTCACATTTCACTCCAGTGCAAGCGCCGTCCCAAGCTTTATACCAAGCATCAAACACCCACTCTTTAGGTAGGCTCATCAAATTACCCGCTTTGATATCTGGTAAGGTTTTGAATGACGTGATGACCATGACAAACAGTGGCATCAAGTAAACCAGACAGAAGAAAATCAGCGCTGAGTAAATGAACAGGCGAGCAAAATTCATGTTATTGGTCATGATTTTTTCTCCCTAAGTTCGGAATACAAATACGGCACTAGAATGGCAAGAATTCCGGCTAGCATCATCATGGCACTGGCAGCACCAAGGCCAATCTGACCACGCGTAAATGAATGGGCATACATAAACAATGCAGGTAAATCAGAGGAATAACCCGGCCCCCCAGCCGTCATTGCAGTCACTAAATCAAAACTCTTAATCGCTATATGCGATGTAATGATTACCGCGCTGAAGAACACAGGTCGCAGGCAAGGAAGAATAATTTTTACGTAAATCGTTGGCAGATTGGCCCCATCAATTTGAGCGGCTTTGATGATAGATGAATCGATACCACGAAGGCCCGCGAGGAACATCGCCATTACAAAACCGGAAGATTGCCATACTGCAGCGATGACTAACGTGTAAACCGCCATATCAGAGTCTACCAACCAGTCGAATTTGAAGTCTGTAAAGCCCCAGTCGTGCATCAGTTTCTCGATGCCCAGACCTGGGTTTAGAATCCATTTCCAAGCCGTACCTGTAACAATGAACGACAACGCCATCGGATAGAGATAAATAGTACGAATCGCCCCTTCCTGACGAATATTTTGATCGAGCAATATTGCTAGACCGACACCTAAGCCGATTGCGACCAGCATAAATAGCAGACCAAAAATACCTAAGTTTGAAATCGAAGTGATCCAACGGTCGTTGTCCATTAGCTTTTCGTACTGGGTAAAACCGACAAAATTAAAGCTAGGTAGAAATCGAGAGTTGGTCATAGATAGTGCGGCAGTCCAGAAGATGTAGCCGTAAATACACACCACAGTAACCAACATGGTCGGTGCTAATACGATCTTCGGCAGCCAGGTTTGTAGCCTGTCAGCAAAGCTTGGCTTATAGACAGACTGACTTTTTGACCCAGTCAAAACATGCTCCATAACGAATCCTTGTGACACTTTCCCTGAAAGTAAGTCTTAGAAGGAAAGGACAAGCAGGCTCCCCACAAGCCTGCCTGCCCTTGGGGGTGACAGAATAAAGCGCCGTTAGATCGCCGCTTTTACTGCTTTCGCCAGTTTCTGCGCGGCGTCTTGCGGATTGGCATCTTTGTCGTTAAAGAAGTTAGTCACTACGTCAAAGATCGCGCCTTGTGCGTAACTGGTTGTTGACATACCGTGTGCCATACTTGGTACGAGATCACCGGATTTCGCCGTCGCTTTAAACTCGTCCATTGAATCCAGTGCACACTTATCAAACTTCGACATATCCATATCCAGACGCACTGGAATAGAACCTTTATTCAGGTTGAACACTTCTTGGAATTTAGGGTCTAGAATGGTGGCTGCCAGCGCTTTTTGCGCTTGTTGGTTACCTGATTCGCCTAGCTCAAAGAAAGCAAAGCTGTCGACGTTATGAGTAAACTGACCTGCGGTACCCGGAGCTGGCACACAGACATAATCTTTACCTGCCACTTTTCCGGCTGCTGAGAATTCGCCTTTCGCCCAGTCACCCATGATTTGCATCGCCGCTTCACCATTGATCACCATAGAAGTCGCAACGTTCCAGTCACGACCCGGCGAGTTCGAGTCGATGTAATCATGCATTTTCTGGAATTTGGCAAACACTTCGACCATCTTATCGCCAGACAGAATATCCATATCCAGCTCAACAAAGGCTTTGACATAGTCTTCGCTGCCTAGAACATCAAGCGCAACCGCTTCAAACACAGTGGCGTCCTGCCATGGCTGACCACCGTGTGCCAACGGGATTAGACCTGCTGCTTTGATTTTGTCACCTGCGACAAAAAACTCATCCAAGGTCGTTGGAACTTTTGCACCCGCTTTTTCAAATACCGCCGGGTTTGCCCAAAGCCAGTTCACACGGTGAACGTTGACTGGCACAGCCACAAAATCACCGTCCCACTTCATGACGTCGGTCACCATTTTTGGCACCACGCCATCCCAGTTACCTTTTTCTGCAACGTCATCAAGGTTAGTCAGGAACCCCAGACCACCCCACTCTTGAATGTCGTGGCCTTTAATCTGCGCCGCTGAAGGTGGATTACCTGACACCGCGCGAGTTTTCAGTACCGTCATCGCACTTTCACCGCCGCCACCAGCAACCGCAAAATCTTTCCAGCTGTGGCCTTGCTCTTCCAACATGTCTTTCAGAACAGAAATGGATTTAGCTTCGCCACCAGAAGTCCACCAGTGAAGCACTTCAACTTCGCCCGCTTGAGTCATAGAAGCCGCTGATAGAAGGGATAAGGTAAGTAGGGTTTTATTCATTTTCATTATTATCTTCCATGTATTGGATTAGACACAGGGCCGACAGCGAACAAGCCCCTGTTTCATGTGTTCGAAAATGAGTGTATAGATTTGCACAGATTAGATTGAAACAAACCGTAATAGGAATGTAACACCAATGTTACATTAGACTTCAAGTGTCGGTGGAATAAAGAGTTGCGCTCTCAAACCGCCTTGTAGGCGATTGCTAATAATGAGATCTCCGCCGTGGCCATGCAGAATGTTACGGCAGATACCTAAGCCAAGGCCGTGCCCCTGATCATCAGAAGCTAAGCGAAAATACGGCTCAAAAACGGCTTCAAGCTTGTCACTTGGAATGCCCGGTCCAACATCGTCAATCAAGACAGAAATCCATTCATCCGTCACTTCAATCGACACAGTGGCACTCTCTCCATATTTAACCGCATTATCGATTAAATTGGTCAACACCCGTTTAATGGCTAAGGGCTTAGCCACCATGGGTTCCATCTCGATTGGCATAAAGGTGACACAATCATGTTTAAAGTTCATTGGCTCAATTACCGACTGAATCATGGCATTGAGATCAATGAAGGCATTGTTCTCGTGTAAATCGGTATCTTTTACACATTGAAGTGCCCCTTTGACCATCATCTCCAGCTCATCTAAATCCTGATTGAATTTATGACGTTTTTTGTCGTCATCGAGTAGCTCAGCTCTTAAACGTAATCGAGTGATCGGCGTTTTTAGGTCATGGGATATAGACGAAAACAGGTGCTCCCTATCGGCCACATAGCGCCTGATGCGCTGCTG
This sequence comes from Vibrio sp. RE88, assembly GCF_013113835.1. Taxonomy (GTDB): domain Bacteria; phylum Pseudomonadota; class Gammaproteobacteria; order Enterobacterales; family Vibrionaceae; genus Vibrio. Next base: position 630,574 of record NZ_VTYQ01000003.1, read on the forward strand.
CATACGATTAAATGCTCGCGTCGCAGTGACCAGCTCACTCGCCCCTTCTTCACCTAGTGGCGGCTGATCAATATCCATGCTCATTTCATTGGCTGCTTTTGCTAAACGCTTTAACGGTTTGACTTGTCGGCGCATTAATAGATAAGTCAGACCAAGCAACAAGGTCGTCGAGAAGAAGATAAATAGGATCTGCTCTCGGCCAATTAAGGTGTCATCCAATGTGACATAAGGTGCGGGAAGTAACGCGGCGATGTAGACCCATTCATTGCTCTTGAGCTCGATCTGTACCACCAGAACGGGAGGATCGATGGGCGATAGAGTTAAAGTATGATGCGCCCATGATTTTGGTAAATCACTGAGATAGATGTCATTTTTCAGTAGACGGAGATTGTGTGCATGAGAAAAGTCGACAGATATCGAAGACACTTTAGGCAGCTTGTCGTTGAGCACAGATTCCACCGCAGAAAGAGAGGCTCTTTTTAACTGTGTATCTGGAATGGGCTCAACAATCAGCTTTTCTTTATTGAATGACACAAAGAAACGTGTGCCACCCATATTACGGATCTGATCCAGCACAATATGACGATAGCGAGTCGGTAGGGATTGGAAGAAGGTCACGGTTGAGGCAAACATGTTCGCCATACTTTCTGAGGCCGATTGAATACCCGCCAGCTCTTTTTGCTTCGATTCGGTATACCAAATCGCCGTGGCAATGCCCTGCGCTAATATCACCGCTAATAACGCTAACCCTAGAGTACGGGTGACCAATGAATTGGGTTTTAGCCTACGTAACAGAGTGTTCATCTATCAATGTTCAATACTGACAGGAACAGCGAGGATATAGCCATTTCCACGCATAGTTTTAATATATTGCGGGTATTTACCGCTGTCGCCCAAGCGATGACGTAAGCGACTCAGTTGGACGTCAATACCTCGTTCAAAGGGAAGTGCCTCTCGTCCTCTGGTCGCAAAAGAAATCGTATCACGATCCAGAACCTCATTCGGACGCGAGAGAAACAACATTAAGAGTGCAAAGTCGCTGCCCGACAGATCGTGTTCTTCTTGGGTATCACTATGGGTAATTTTGTGCGCTAAGGTATCAAGTTGCCAGTCACCAAACGTAATCTGTTTCGGTAGAGCGTCTGAACCTTTTTCTTCATTGATTTGAACTCGTCGCAAGACTGCTTTGATTCGAGCGATGAGCTGACGTGGATTAAATGGCTTGGCAATGTAGTCATCGGCACCAATTTCCAGACCAATGATCTGATCAGTTTCGTCCGACACTGCGGTCAGCATAATAATAGGTACATTAGAGTCGCGACGAATGTGTTGGCACAAAGTAAAGCCATCATCACCCGGTAGCATCACGTCAAGAAGCACCATATCAGGGTAACCTTCTTGATCGAGGTGCACCTTTAATTCTTCGCCATCCGCCACGGCGTTGACCTGATAACCCGCTTTGGTTAGGTATTCACCCAACAGCTCCCGAATTTCTAGATCATCATCTACAACAAGTATCTTTGCGTTCATTCACTTCAATTATTACTTACGATGTCTGGCCCTAGTTTAGAGATTAATAGGTATGGGGCAGATTGATAAAATTGGATTATTTGATCACAAAACAGATTCAGATCACAACCTATTAACAAATATAAAAGTAATTCAGTACTTTTTCACAAGAGAGGTCAATTAGGAAGAACAGCTGATCTCCATTTTCTTCCCCCATTCGGGCGGCAGCTTAGCGTACTCGTCCATTTCCGGCTGCTCATCATAAGGGTATTTGAGTAGTTCAGCGACTCTGTTTACTTCACTAAAATCGCCTTCTTCAGCTTTATCGATCGCCAGCTGAGCGAGATAATTACGCAATATGTATTTGGGATTCACACGTCGCATTGCCTCGCAGCGTTCTGATGCTTCAATGAGAGAACCAAACTCATCGACCTCTTGTTCACATCGGACAAGATAGTCTGTAAGCCATACTTTTACCGCTTCACCATCGACAAACAAATCGACCACTACTTGGGGATCCTTACGGTCTAGATTGGATACCTCACGCATAAAGCGTGTGTAATCGACTTGGTTTTTCTCTAACAATTCGAACATCGATTGAAAGAGCTCACTGTCCTTTTCTCGCTTGCTCTGAAGGCCGAGTTTGCTTCGCATCAATCGGCTGAAACTCTTACCAAGTATACCTTCATACTGCTCCAGTGCTGATTCTAAGTCATTCTTCTCAATGATCGGGGTTAACGCGTGGGCAAGGGCCGATAAGTTCCACAATCCCACTCTAGGCTGTTGGTCGAACGCATAGCGGCCTTCGTAATCAGAGTGGTTGCTGATGTAGCTAGGATCATAATCGTCAAGAAATCCAAACGGGCCATAATCAAACGTCTCGCCAAGAATAGACATATTGTCGGTATTCATCACACCGTGGGCAAAACCGTAAGCCTGCCAGTGCGCAATCAAGTTAGCTGTACCTTTGACCACATGTTCAAACATCGCTAAGTAAGGTTTGTCAGTCTCGATGCAGTCCGGCCAGTACCACTCAATCACTTTATCCGCTAGCAACTTCAGTTCGGCTATCTGATTGGTGTAAAAGAAATGCTCAAAGTGCCCAAAACGAATATGGCTCTGAGACATTCGCAGTAAAAGCGCGCCCTGCTCGGCTTTCTCACGGTAAACAAAAGTATCGCTGGTTAACATCCCTAACGCCCGTGTCGTTGGGATCCCTAAGCCTGCCATTGCCTCACTGCACAAATACTCTCTGATCGTGGAACGCAGTACCGCTCGCCCGTCGCCCGTTCTCGAATAAGGCGTTAATCCAGCACCTTTAAGATGGATGTCAAATAAGATGCCTGACTGATTAGAAATTTCGCCCAGCAACAATCCCCGACCATCACCTAAATCTGGGTTGTAAATACCAAACTGATGACCCGCATACTTCATGGCCAAACAAGGGGTAGGCATAGGTTTAAGTTCGCCGGCAAGAAAAGATTTCAGTGAGCCTTGTGGCGCTTGCAAAGGTAGGCCGAATTGGCGAGCAAACTCACTGTTCCAAGTCACCCAGCGACTGTTGTCGAGCGCTTGCGGCTGAACATGGGTATAGAATGCTGAAGAAAATTGACTAAAGCGGTAATTAAGATTGAGCGACGACAGGGAAGACATATGCAGTCCATTTGCAAAGCTGTTATCGCAGAAAGTAGCATAAAGCGGATAGGAATGCTTCGAAAGCTGCCCTAATAAATGATTCTAAAAGTAAGTAGTTACACACTTATTAAGGCTTAGCTTCACTGACGTCCAATGTTAGATGAGAGCAAAAACACCCACAATACCAACAAGTGAAAATAGACAAGTACGGCTGATAACGCCAAAGTTAGAAGGTTGGATCATTTCTTGATGCTGCATACGTTCTCCTCGTTGTTTTTATTACATCTTAATTACAATATGATGAAATCGAAGGATTTTCTCAATACACACCAAGATTAAATTTTTATGACAATCTGAAAAATTTGAGAGTTTAGGCTTCTTTTTTGAGTTTTAGAGGGTGTAAAGAATCTGTTCCAATTCGAACTTTGTAGTTAAGTTGCGGCTAAAATTCGCGAAAATCTAATTAAATAACAATAATCGAAATTTAGATTCGAACAGGTGAGAAGCAGTAAACTATTTCAAGCCTAAGCTAATACGCACAAAATTATCATCTTCGTAATCAACTTTATGTTCAAAGATTGCAGAAGCGTAAATGGTTCGAAGAATGGAATGCTTTTCGCCACGAGTGCCACGAAATAGCATTGAAATATCAGCAGATAGACGATTGCGATTGTCAAAATGCGCATTCAAATCCGGTGACAGCACACACAGTAGGCAACCTTTAGGATTAAAGGCTAAGTCGACCTCTTCTGCACTAGACACCAGTACCGTCGTATTGAGTTCCTTCTCCAGCATGTTGATCAGCAGTAAAAAGCTATCTAGATGCGGTAATTCATCGCCATGAATGGGCGAGAACAGATTCCCTAGCATTGATTCCATATCCAGACGCTGAGATCGAGCGTGGCTAACCAGAGAACGAACTTTCTTCTTAAAAGGCTTATATTTCTTGCTGTTAGCCGCTTTGTTCAGCCAAGCAGAGAGAATGTCATTAATGTCCGAACGTGACTTTCGACCTAAGGCCTGTGCAGAATGATTGGTGTGCAGATGAAGCAATGCATGCAATGCTAGCTCAGACAGGAGAGGCTCAAACTCGGGTTTAATTTTGGTATGGATACTGCGCATGTTGTCTGAACGTATGGTGCCCTGTTCAAGCTTTAATCAATTTAGGTACTTTGAGAAGGAACGCCATGCTACAGAAAAGCTCAGCTTATGTACAGGTCGAATTTAGTGCAATCGTCACGCTATGATGACAGCCCAATTTTCATCCTTCTATGAAACGACAAAACCCTGACAGCCGTAAAGCTATCAGGGTTTCTAAATAAATGGCACGCCCTGCAGGATTCGAACCTGCGACCACATGCTTAGAAGGCACGTGCTCTATCCAACTGAGCTAAGGGCGCGCTACAGGGAAAGGATTATACGAGTTCGAGTCCTTAAAACAAGGTCTTTTCTTAACATTCTGATCTGAATGACTAAAAAAAGGTCACCGAACTTCATTTTGATTAAAAACACCCCAAAGCAAACGTTTGCTTCTAGATGTTCGTCAAATTTTTTGCGACAATGCGCAGCAACTAAATAGCCACTCTATTTAAAGGAACGCCATGACTGCTCAAAATATTGATGGAACACTTATTTCTCAAACCGTTCGATCGGAAGTTGCCGCTCGTGTAAAAGCTCGGGTTAATGCGGGCTTAAGAGCGCCTGGCCTGGCTGTTGTGCTGGTTGGTGAAGATCCAGCATCACAAGTGTACGTTGGAAGCAAACGTCGCGCGTGTGAAGAAGTAGGATTCGTATCAAAATCATTTGATCTTTCCGCTTCAACATCAGAAGAAGAATTGCTGTCTCTGATCGATGAGTTGAATGCTGACGAAGAAATTGATGGCATTCTGGTTCAGTTGCCATTACCGGCCGGTATTGATGCAACACATGTTTTAGAGCGTATTCACCCAGAAAAAGACGTTGATGGTTTCCACCCTTATAACGTTGGTCGTCTTGCTCAGCGTATTCCTAAGCTTCGTTCATGCACACCAAAAGGCATCATCACGTTACTTGACCGCTACAATATTAATCTTCGCGGTCTGCATGCTGTTGTTGTGGGTGCTTCCAATATTGTTGGCCGCCCTATGACGCTTGAACTTCTGCTCGCTGGCTGTACAACGACCACTTGCCACCGATTCACCAAAGATCTCGAAAGCCATGTTCGTCAAGCAGACTTGGTGGTAGTGGCTGTGGGTAAACCTAACTTTATTCCAGGCAACTGGATCAAAGAAGGCGCCGTGGTGGTCGATGTCGGTATCAACCGCTTAGAATCTGGTAAATTAGTCGGTGACGTCGATTACAAAAACGCAAAGGAAAGCGCGAGCTTTATCACTCCTGTTCCTGGTGGCGTTGGGCCAATGACAGTGGCCAGCTTGATTGAGAACACTATGTTGGCTTGTGAACAGTTTCACACCAAAAAGAAATAATAAAAAAGCCACTCGCAAGAGTGGCTTTTTCAATCATCCGATATGAATTACAGCTTTTGTCGGCCTAATAGGGAATGTGAAAGCGTTGTTCCGTCCACCAGCTCCAATTCACCACCAACAGGGACACCATGAGCAATTCTGCTCGCCTGAACCTGATGTTCCTTACACAATTCAGCGATATAGTGAGCCGTTGCTTCCCCTTCGACCGTTGGATTAGTCGCGAGAATGACTTCAGAGACATCACCTCGGCGTAAGCGATAATCGAGCACATCAAGACCTATGTCACTCGGACCAATTCCGTCAAGTGGTGACAAATGTCCCATAAGAACAAAATAACGACCAGAGAACTGACCTGTGGATTCCACTGCAGCTATATCAGCCGGGCTTTCAACCACACAAATTTGACCATTTTCCTGACGTTTGGGATTGGTACAAATATGGCACGTTTCTTCTTCGGTAAAGGTGCGACATTCATTGCAGTGGCCGATTTCCGTCATCGCTTGGCTTAACGCGTCCGCCAACTGCAAACCACCTTTTCTATCGCGCTGTAACAAATGAAAGGCCATACGCTGAGCCGACTTGGGGCCAACCCCAGGCAGACAACGTAAGGCCTCCATCAATTGCTCCAGCATATGACTGGTGCGCATTAACTAACCCTATCGATTAGAAAGGCATTTTCATGCCTGGTGGTAGTTGCATACCTCCAGTCACGCCAGCCATTTTTTCTTTCTGAGTTTCTTCAACACGACGAGCAGCGTCGTTGAAAGCAGCAGCGATAAGGTCTTCTAGCATTTCTTTGTCGTCTTCCATCAGACTTTCATCAATCTCAACGCGACGCACACTGTGGCTACCCGTGATAGTGACTTTTACTAGACCAGCACCAGACTCACCTGTCACTTCCATATTTGCAATTTCTTCTTGAAGCTTTTGCATACGCTCTTGCATTTGCTGGGCTTGCTTCATTAGATTGCCCATACCGCCTTTACCAAACATGATTATCTCTCTGGTTATTTAGCTTATTTCGTTAATAGATGGGGTCGAAGTGTAAGTTTTCAACCCCAGACTTAAATTGGTCGTACACTGTCTTTATCGAGTTCAGCAGCAAATCGCTGCTCTATAAACTGGACATGGTTGTCGCTTTCCAGGCTGACAAAAGCCTGCTGCAATCTGCCTTGATAAAGCTTTTCTCTCAGCTCTAAGGGAGTTTCTCCACTGTCGCCTATTTCAACAGTAAGATGGCACTCCTCACCGGTAGCTCTATTGACTGCCTCGAGTAACTCACTTTGCGCTCGCTCAGTATTTAAATGCGCTTGCTGAGGCCTTAATGTCAGTGCAATCGATGAACCTTGTTTTTCAAAATGGGAGTTCAGAGCCAACTGTTCGGTCATCTTTGCCGTATCCAACTGGCTAATCAGCTTCGCCCACTCATTTTTCTCTAAGCTTTCTTCTGCTAGCTTTTGGGCCATTTCAGGTGTTTTTTCATGCTCCAAGGCCTTTTTTATCTGAGTTGGAGTAAGTTCGCTGCCCTGTTTTTCGACTTGAGGCAGTGTCGGCTTCCACTGATAAGGCTCATTCTTATCCGGCTCAGGTGTCGCTACCGACTGTGAGTTTGACAATGGCGACACCGGCATAGTTCCTGAGTGTCGCTGAGCAACACGGTCAAGAACAGAATCTGATTTTTTTGCTGATGTCGCGTTAGCCTTTTTTGGCGTATTTCCTGGATTGTTCCCTTTACGTTGAGAACGAAGCTGGTGACGCAATCCACTCACAGGCGATGCAGGTTGGCTCTGTTGCACTGAAGGCGGAACCTGCTGCTCTTGAGGCATAGGTTGAACCGGTGCTTCATGCTGCGGAGGAGTGTAATCCATAGGCTCAGGACTATATTGCTCAGGCATGTAACCAGCCGGAGGTAACTCTTCTCGCTCCTGCGGATAGGAAGGAGTCGGTGCGACAGGCGGCGTTACATTGGGAGCAGGCGCACTAGAGACAGGTTGAGAGACTGACGCTGATGTCGTCGGTTCTGACTGAGCAACATCTGTCGAGATAGCATGTGCATGAGGTTTTGCCGACGGTCTGAATGCCATCATTCTCAGCACAATCATCTCTAGGCCGATACGCTCTGAAGGCGCTAAAGGTAGATCTTGGCGGCCTTTCAAAGCAATTTGATAATACAGCTGAACATCTTGAGGCGCTAACGCACGGCTCAAGAGCTCTATTTTTTCTGCGTCAGGTTGCGCCTTGTCTAGGGTCGCAGGCAGTGCCTGATACATTGCTAATCGGTGTAACTGAGTCGCAAGCTGTTGGAGTAGCCCATCCCATTCAACACCGTTTTGTGCTAAGGCCGATAAACTGTCCATCGCCACCTGAGGCTGTTTTGAACTGATCGCCTCAAGCAAATGCAACGCTTGGTCGGTATCAAGCGTGCCCAACATATGTGCCACACTGTCGGTAAGCACCAGTCCATTACCTAATGCGATCGCCTGATCACTTAAGCTCAGGGCATCACGCATACTGCCATCTGCGGCATGCGCAATCATTCCAAGCGCTCGGGGCTCAGAAGAAACTTGCTCATGCTTTAAAATATGATCCAGTTGCTCATGGATATTATCAACACTGATTGGCTTGAGGTGGAACTGCAAACAGCGGGATAAAATGGTAACTGGAAGCTTCTGAGGATCGGTTGTCGCCAGAAGGAATTTCACATACTCAGGCGGCTCTTCGAGCGTTTTAAGCAACGCGTTAAAACTGTGGCGCGAGAGCATGTGGACTTCATCAATTAGATAGACCTTAAATCGACCACGTGCAGGTTTATATTGCACGTTATCAAGCAATTCACGAGTATCTTCAACTTTAGTGCGTGACGCTGCATCGATTTCTAATAGATCAACAAATCGACCTTCATCGATTTCTCTACAGGTATCACAGGTACCACATGGCGTAGCAGTAATCCCTGTTTCACAATTCAGCCCCTTGGCAAACAATCGACCTATGGTTGTTTTACCAACACCACGTGTCCCGCTAAACAAGTAGGCATGATGGAGTCTGTTCTGGGCTAAAGCATTTTCTAATGCTGTCAAAACATGGCTTTGCCCTACAACTTCATTAAATTTTGTAGGTCGCCACTTTCGAGCTAAAGCAAGATAACTCATGAATATGTCCGATTAATGTCCGTCAAATTCACAGATACTGTATACGTCGAGACCTAAGCCTTCGAGACGCTTGTCACCACCAATCTCTGGAAGATTTATAACGAATGCAGCATGTTCTACAACGCCACCCAACTGACGAATCAGTTTAGTGGTAGCTTCAATCGTTCCACCAGTCGCAAGCAGATCATCAACAACTAACACTTTATCACCTTCTGCAATCGCGTCAGTGTGAATTTCCAGTGTGTCAGTGCCGTACTCAAGCTCATAAGATTGAGCAACTGTCTCACGTGGCAATTTACCCGGCTTACGAACAGGCACAAAACCTAGCCCTAACTCTAGGGCAAGAGGAGCGCCAAAAAGAAAACCGCGCGCTTCTGTACCTACAATCTTGGTAAAGCCCATGTCCTTGTACTTTTCAACTAATAGCTGGATCGTCGCTTGGTAAGCTGGAGCGTCTTCCATCAAGCTGGTCACGTCACGGAACAGAATGCCTGGTTTAGGGTAGTCTGGGATACTTTTGATGCTAGATTTGATCAGTGAGATTGTTTCAGTTGTCATAACTCATTTCTTAGATTGGCTAAGCGTGTACCTTATCGTGTCATTATGTGGCAAGCGCTAGCGGGGTTCTCAGCACAATTGGGTCACTAACAGTTGACTTAAATTATCTGTGCCTACAATAACAAGCGCCCACTCGAAGAGCGGGCACACTTCCCTGCAATCTTAGTGATTTTCTTGCTTGTCAGCAAGGCGCTCAATCACAGGCAAACGAATAAACCAGGTCAATAAGATGATCAGCATAACCACCAGCATAATCTTTAACCAAAAGTGAGGAACAACCCAAATAGAAAAAGTAAAGCTCGCGACCATACAGATGGCACCACGTGTTTTTACTTTGCTGGTTACAGCACCATGCTGATGCCAATTGTCTAAAATAGGTCCGAACGTTTTGTGTTCATGCAACCAACGATGGAAAGTTGGACTGCTGCGCATAAAACAAGCGCTAGCAAGAAGAATAAAAGGAGTCGTTGGGAGAAGAGGGAGGAATATGCCCAGAAAGCCCAGGCACAAACTTAAGCCACCAACAATATTTAAACCAAGTCTTTGAATACTGATGGTAAGCTCCGAAAAATCAGTTAGAAGCCCGCGTATCCGTTCACTACACGAATCCAAGTTAAAGTGGCTGGTAGTGTTGGAATCAATAGAGCTGCAATAAAACCTAGAAAGTAGAAAATATTATAAGGTTCTTTGAAATCTTTGTCTGCCATGGGATTACTTCTCTAATGTAAGTGACGATTTTTCAAACCACTAGTTAAACTTTCGTTAAAACATTGGGTCATTTTTGTTTTGGCGGACTATACCTTAATCTCTTGCTCATAAACACCGAACAAAAAAAGGGTTATTTCGATATTGCGCTCAATAACGAGAGAGCGCTTACGCGCTCCCTCCACGGAAAATATCCAAGCTAAAGCTACTTGAGCCAAGACAGCTCAAAGTTAACTGGCAAGCAGACTGTATTGGCAAGTCAGTGGTAATAAAGTTCTTCGCGCAGCTATCCCCTAGCCTGACACCAGCGGGGATATGTTGAGAAAAGTAGCCATTTGACCATTGCCCATCTAGCCCTGCCGGTAAAATGGATAATGTACCTTCAGAGACATCAGCAATACCAAACAGCGCACGCACTGGGCTAGCACATTCCGAACACGCTAAACCTTTCTCCAGTAAATCCGCAATGTCTTTGAGATCAGCGTTAAAGCACTTGAGGTTACGCAAGTAATCATGGAATAACGCACGGACCAATAAAGTAGTGGCTGCGCCATGCTGGCCTTCACTCGCTGAATCAACAAGATAAAACGCAAACTGGCCATTCATAAGCCACGCATAATCAAACACCAACGGCATGACATCTGTCGACTGCAACAAGCGGTAGCTGCACTTCCAATCACCCTGAGATGTGTCCTTATCTGGAAGCAACGCATGGAGTAAATCTTTAGCAGCAATGGGATTATCTTCAAGATATTCAAGGTGCCAGTGTAACTCTTGCTCTTCAGGCATATCACCGCTGTCTACGCGAAACCACTGACTGGCGAAATCACGCTGGTCACACAGGTGGTTGTCAGAATCATCAAGTGTGTTTTCGATTGCACTCGCAAGATGCTCATGATTAGAAATTGGTTTTGGTAGGAAATCTTTAATACCAAAACGAAGAGCCTTAGCAACATCAGACATTTCATCTGTTGCTGACACCACAATTAAAGGAAGAGATGGGTATTCTAAACTCACCTCTTCAACAAATTCGATACCGTCTAAAACAGGCATAGAAAGATCACAAAGGATGAGATCTGGTTCAGCGCTTCTTAACTTTTTAAGACCTTCTAAACCATTTTCAGCTTCGACAACCTGATAACCTTGAGCTTTAAGGAATCCACAAGTGATCTTACGAAAAACAGGATCATCGTCGACTAACATGATCAGTTTTTGGCTGGCAGCCAGCTGAGCTGAGGGCGTTGTCGCCACTTCATATGTTTTATGCATAAACCTTCGCCTCACGCAACTAAAAACGTACAACTGCTGTTATTATTGTTTTTGTAAATTGTTTCAAACACTCATTTAAAAGTAGTCGCGAAAGTGTATTTATACAAATCTTCCACTTTGCGCCCTTGTTGCATACTATATGTATGCAATGTCAAAGATCGTAAAACTTGTTGATGTGACTCAACCTTTGACATCTGTTATAGATATAAATTACCCAAATTCGTAAAAAAATGTGTCGGACGTAATGAAATTAGATGATCTCAACCTTTTTAGGCTAGTCGTTGAAAATGGGAGCTACACTGCGACATCTCGCAAGACGATGATTCCCGTTGCAACAATCACACGACGCATACAAGCGTTAGAAGAGGCACTTAACCTAAGGTTATTGAACCGCCATGCTCGTAAACTTTCCCTTACGGAAGCAGGTGAACGTTTCTACAACGAATGCTCTCCCCTACTTAACCGATTAACCTCTGCAGCCGAAGAGATCACTGACGAATGCCGAGGTGCTGCTGGTAAAATTCGTATTTCTGCCCCCTCAAACCTCACTAAGCGTAGAATGATGCCTATGCTGAATGAGTTTATGAAGCACTACCCTGACATCAACATTGAGCTCACGACGAGCAACCACGCTGATCAGCTTGACCCGACAGAGTGGGATGTCATTTTCCGTGTCGGCCCTCAGCGAGATTCAAGTCTAATTGCGCGCAAGATAAGCTCCGTTGAAGACATATTAGTTGCCAGCCCTGAGTATCTAAAAAATCACCCCACTCCCAAGCATGCGGAAGATTTACACAATCATTCCCTATTAAAAGGCGCGCCTCTTCTTAAATGGCAGCTCACCAACAGTAACGGTGAAACCGTCGTCAATAATGACAAAGGGCGCTTCCAAGCAAGTACTCTGGATGTCGTACGCAGTGCATGTTCCAACGGTCTGGGGATCACTCTCATGCCAGATGCGATGCTTAAAAAATACATTGAAGATGGCAGCTTAACGCGCGTACTCGAAGACTGGAGTGCGAACCCACGTGATATCTATATGCTTTACAATCATAAAGACCATCTACCAGAGAAAGTGCGCTTATTCATCGACTTTGTTATAGCCTACAATATTCACTAGATGAAAAAAGAGCTTGGATGATCCAAGCTCTTTTTATAATCCCTACAGATACTCAACAAATTTACTCAGATCGCGCTCTGGCACTTTCATCGGCGTGCATGTTGGTGTGCCTAAATAAAGAAAGCCGACAATTTCGTCGTCGCCTTCCAAGCCAAATGCTTGGTGAACAGCTTGATGGAACATCCACTTACCTGAGCGCCAAAAACCTTGAAAACCTTGAGCCACCGCCGCCATTTGCATCGCCTGCACCGCACAACCCGCAGATAGGTATTGTTCTAGTGCAGGTACTTTTTCATGCTCAGTGACTTTGGCAATCACTGTAATGACCATAGGTGCACGGAATGGCGCATTTTTCAGTTTCTCTATTACCGCTTCTTCGCTGCTTTCTGCTTTGGCCGCTGAAACCAGAATATCTGACAGCTTGTTCAGCCCTTCACCCTGGGAAATAACAAAACGCCAAGGCGTCAGGCCTGCATGATCCGGGGCTCTCAATCCTGCACGGATTATGTTCTCAAGCACATGGCCTTCTGGCGCGGGTTCAGATAGTTTTGCTATCGAACGGCGATTGAGCAACAAATCTAAAGCATCCATTTGAAATCCTTACTGAGTTTTTATAATTGCTTTGGTTTGATCATAACCTCAGGTAGCAAAAAAGGCGAACCTTACGGCTCGCCTGATTGTCATCTTGTCGCGTATCACTCGTAAAACAATTTATCCAACCCTGCTCGAGTCAATAAGCCGTCACATGGAGCGAAACGATCACCGTATTTCTGTGCGTGCTCGTTCATCATTTCTACCAGCGTCTTCACGCCAATCTGATCCATGTAGCGGAAAGGACCACCAAGGAAAGGAGGGAAGCCAATGCCAAAAATAGCACCAATGTCACCATCACGAGGGCTACGAATAATGCCTTCGTCCAGACAACGCACCGCTTCGTTCAGCATAGGTAGCACACAGCGCATCGCGATGTCTTTCTCTGCCATTTTAGACTCTGGTGATAAGCTCAATAGCTTATACACTGACTTATCGACTTCTTTCTTCTTACCTTTATAGGTATAGAAACCTTTACCCGTCTTACGCCCTTTACGATTGTCATTCAGCAAGATATCGAACACGTCCGGACCTTGGAATCTCTCACCCAACTCTTCAACCAGAATCGGCATGATCTTAGCACCAATATCAACACCAACTTCGTCAAGCAAGGTTATCGGACCTACTGGGAAGCCAAAGTTCAGCAAAGCTTTATCCAATTGCTCTATCGGCTCGCCAGACATCAACACTTGTGCCGCTTCATTCATGTACGGTGCAAGAATACGGTTCACGTAGAAGCCTGCACAATCTTTGACAACAATCGGCGTTTTGCCTTGCTTACGTGCAAACTCAACTACAGTCGAGATTGTTTCATCAGACGTTGTTTCATGAGGGATCACCTCAACCAACGGCATTTTTTCTACTGGGCTAAAGTAATGAAGACCTACAATGTTTTCAGGTCGCTGCGCTTTTTCCGCTATCTGATGAATAGGCAGCGAAGAGGTATTAGTAGCAAAAATAGTGCTATCTTTCGCATTCTCTTCCACATCAGCAACCATTTGCTGCTTCAGGTTCAAATCTTCAAATACGGCTTCAACGACAACATCCGCGTGATTGAAGCTGGTGAAGTCTGTGCCACCTGACATCTGCAACATTTTGGACTGCAGTTGTGCTTTAGAAATAATGCGACGCTTACGCTGCTTGTCAAACAACTTGTAGTTGTACTTCAATGCGTTAAGAACACCATCATTAGAGACATCTTTAATACGCACTGGAACTTTCGCTTTCGAGACACTGACGTGGCTAATTCCAGCACCCATCAGGCCACCACCAAGAACCGCCGCACGTTCAATCGCTTTAGGCTCAGCATCGCTGCCATTCTCTTTCTTCATTTCCGTTGTCGCGAAGAAAATAGAACGAAGTGCTTTCGACTCTGAGGTCATCACCAACTCACCAAAGCGCTGCGCTTCTTTTTGCTGGCCTTTCTCAAACCCTTTCTCTAGGCCGTGGCGAATCACTTCTAGGATTGCCTCTGCCGCTGGGTAATTGCCGCGAGTCTTTTCGATGGTCTTCTTAGACGCTTGTTCAAAGATCACTTTACGACCAAGGCCGGTATTAGCGATCAGTTTCTCTTTCGTTGAAACCTTACGTTTGGCTCGCGATTTTCCGGCATGCTTTTCGACAAAGCTCTTCGCGACTTCAAGCAAAATCGTTTCAGGTACCACGGCATCCACGACACCAAGCTTCTTGGCTTTTTTAGCGCGTAACTGCTTACCTGTAAGAATCATATCTAGAGATGGCAACAATCCGACAAGGCGTGGCAATCGCTGCGTACCGCCAGAACCCGGTATAAGTCCAAGTTGTACTTCAGGTAAACCTAAACGGGTTTTATCTGAATTGGTACAAACTCGGTAATCACATGCAAGAGCAAGTTCCAAACCGCCACCTAGGCAAGGGCCGTGAATGGCAGCGATAACAGGATAAGGTAGATCAGAGAGCTGTTGAAACATCTGCTGGCCTTGCTCAGCTAGTGCTTGAGCTTCTGACGCACTATTACATGCGTCCAGCATCCTAACATCAGCACCTGCGATGAAGTTATCAGGTTTCAGAGAGTGGACAATCAAACCTTTTACTGAGGATGTTTTCTCCTTCAGTTGGGTAAAGATGTCTTCCATTTCCTGAGCAAACGCTGCCTGCAAGGTGTTCATTTTCTCACCCGGAACATCAATGGACAGCCAGGCGATATTTTGTTCGTCTATTTTTAACTCAAACGCTTTTTGCTCGCTCATTACTCAACCTCCAAAACCATAGCTGCACCCAAACCACCTGCGGCACACGCTGTATTCAGCGCCAGTCCACCACCTCGACGTTTTAGCTCTCTCAATGTCTGAGTAATCATTCGTGCGCCAGTGGCTGCAAATGGGTGACCATAGGCAATCGAACCACCAAGCACATTGAACTTATCCATATCGATTTCACCAATCGCTTTAGAGCGACCCAGTTGCTCTTGTGCAAACTTATCAGAAGCAAACATCTTCACGTTTGATAAGGTTTGAGCAGCGAATGCTTCATGCATGTCAATTAAGGTAAGGTCGGACAGTTCGATACCCGCTCTATCGAGCGCCATCGGCGTTGAGTAAGAAGGCCCCATCAGCATATCGGTTTCAACACCAATAGCGGAGAATGCGTAAGAGCGGATGTAGCCCATAATTTCAAGGCCCAGCTCTTTAGCTTTACCTTCACGCATCAGCATAATTGCCGCTGCGCCATCTGTAAGTGGAGTACTGTTTGCGGCGGTTACGCTGCCATATTGACGATCAAAAGCAGGACGTAATTTCGCGTAACCTTCAAGTGTAGAATCATGGCGAATATTATTATCTTGCGAGAGCCACTTTTTGTACGGTTCAGGGAATGCCGTCATGACTTCCCCTTCAATTTTCCCGTCATTCCAAGCCTGAGCCGCAAGAGTATGCGATCGATGCGCCAACGCATCCTGCTCTAGACGGGTAATCGAATGTGATTTCGCCATCTGTTCAGCAGTTTGACCCATCGACAAACCTGTTGAGTATTCAGCAACCGCTGGAGGCACTGGCATCAGATCTTTGAACGACAGGCTTTTAAGAATTTTGAGCTTTTGACCCATGGTCTTAGTTTTGCTCAGCGCCAGTAGGTTCGCAGCAAGCTTTTTAGAAACGCCAATAGGTAAAACAGAAGAAGAATCCGCACCGCCCGCGATACCCACATCGATTGTGCCTGACATAATGCTCTCTGCCACATTCACTGCCGACTGAAAGCTCGTCGCACAAGCGCGCGTCACACTGTAAGCATCGGTATGAATATTCATTCCCGTTCCCAGTACAATCTCACGTGCGATGTTCGGAGCTTCCGGCATTTGCACAACCTGACCGAATACCACTTGATCAATCAACTTTGGATCAATCTCGGTGCGAGCCATCATTTCACTCACCACCATTTTACCTAGATCAACCGCTGGAACTTGGCTGAACTCAGTACTTTGGCGTGCAAATGGCGTACGCAAACCAGCGACAACTGCGACGCGCTCTCCGGAACGCGTTTTCACTTCCTGCTTGCCCATTGTTTCTCCTTTAAGAATAAGAGGTCTGACCAGAAACATTGTAATCAGAATGTTAACACAATCAAACAACCGTTTAAATAAACGTGACTTAGGATGGAAAAGCAATTTAAACCAAGAGAATGAACTAAAGCTGAACGCAACAGTCATTTATAGAACAAATAGCTTGCAGACAAAGACTTAGTCCAGACAATCTGTGAGCGTAAAGCTCAATCATCTATAATTGCCATACGAGCATTAAGTGTGGGCAAAAAAAAACCACACAGAACTGTGTGGTCGGAATATATAAAACAATTAACTTACGCCAATTGAAAATAATCAGTTTCCTGATTAGGAGAAAGTAAAGTCAGCCTTCAAAAGGAAGTGTCATCTTGCTCAACTTGTTAGTCATAAGACCAACTAGATGACAAGGAGTACTATAACCTTTGAAATTCATCGGATTTTGAAATAGATCAAGTTTAAGTGGATTTATCCCCCCAATTCGATTTTATAAAATATATCTAGTTAACTTTCACTCTATCAGTAGCTATGAGAACATTCGCTTGCACATAAAGTTGGACATACCCGTTTGATTTAGGTCTCACGCTATAGCCTTTACTTACAGGCGTACAACAAAAACCACAGAGCAAATTTGGAGGCTCATGTGTCAGTCATCAATTTTTTTGGGAAGAAAAAGTCCAATAGTCCGGTCAACTCGGATATGGACAGACAAAGAAAGTACGAAGCGCTTGTCAGAGCGTATCACAGAGATCTGTACCGCTACGCTTACTGGCTATGTAAAGATCAGTCTGTGGCAGAAGATTTGGTACAAGAAACTTGCCTAAGGGCATGGAAATCTCTGGATAGCTTACAGGACGAAAAAGCGGCAAAATCTTGGCTCATTACCATATTGAGACGAGAAAATGCTCGCCGCTTCGAAAGAAAACAGTTTGATCTGGTCGATATTGATGATCATGGTAATGATGCAAAGGTCAGCGATGACCCGCACCATCAGTCGGAATGGATCCAGGCACAGATCATGAAGCTGGAAGATGAATATCGCGAACCACTTTTCTTGCAAGTCGTTGGAGGCTTTAGCGGCGAAGAGATTGGTGAAATACTAGGTCTGAATAAGAATACTGTGATGACTCGTCTGTTCAGAGCAAGAAATCAATTGAAAGACATGTTAGATACAGAAAACAGTCACAGAGGGCAGCAAAATGGATGAGTTAGAATTTCGTCGTCGCATCATGTCCGATCCTAAAGACCGGGACAGCGATATTTTAGAAGCAATGAAGTCGAATGATGCCAATGGCAAATTCGCCGATGATATTCTGGATCTTGACGCTCAGATTGCCAAAGCAATGAATGTAGATGTCCCTGAAGATCTGGCAGACAGAATATTGTTCAATCAGACATCAAGCACAGAATCAAACGTGGTTAGACCGAACTTTGCCAAACGTGCAATGGCCATGGCTGCATCGATTGCTTTTGTCTTTGGTTTGCTCGTCGGGCAGGTGAATTGGGGCAACATCGTTGTATCTCCAGCACAAGCAAGTTTGGCTGATACCGCCATCAAGCACGTCATTGATGAGAAGCCATTTGTGGAACATTTGGATGAAAACGTCGCATCATCGCAAATAAACGCCAAGATGATGCCGTTCGACCATCAGCTCGGTGAGAATTTCCCTTATCACGTCTACTACCTTAATCACTGTGGATTTGGTAAATCGAATGCGCTGCATATGGTATTCCAGGGTAAGAAAGGTAAAGTCACCTTGTTCTTAACAGGCATCGCTTCCGACAAAACTGTCGATTTCGAGGAGAAAGGCATGGCGGGTGTTGTAGAACCTGTCGGTCAGACCAGTTTAATCTTGGTCGGAGAAGAAGGTGAAGATGTGGCCAAAATCGCCGAAAACCTGATGACTATCATCAAACCGATGAGTTAACCAAATTTTAACATTTTGTGACCTACCTCATGGCTTGAACGAATCGTTTAAGCCATTTTTTTAGCACAAAATTAGAGCTACAGCTCTAAAAAGAAGAATTTTTCAGCATTTTCCTGCCAGATACACATCATTTCCATAATTTTATCATCCAATTAGGCAATGGTCGGATTTCTATCTTTTATACTTGAGTCTAGTATCAGCCACCACTGAGCTTTTGCTCGAGTATAACGTCCGGTAGAGACGAACAAAAAAGGAAAAAGCAAAAATGAACAAGACGCGTCTGTTTAAAAAATCACTTTTAGCAGTGACCATTGCCACAACTACAATGGCTTCGCAGCAAGCTCTCGCTGCAGGTTTCCAACTTAACTCTCAATCAGCAACAGGCTTAGGCCGAGCATTCGCTGGTGACGCTGTTATTGCTGACAATGCTTCTGCAATGGCGCGTAATGCCGCTGCGATGGCACTATTTGATCGCACGGAAATGTCACTTGGCTTCAACATCATTGATTCAGAAGTAGATGTTAAAGACGTTAGCCATTCAGTTACTGGCCCTCAAGACCTAAATACAACGAACGATGCAACCTCTTTCGTCCCAAACCTTTATGTTTTGCATCCAGTAAACGACAAAATTGCCGTTGGCCTAGGTTTATATTCTAACTATGCAACTACTAACGAGTTCGACAGTAATTGGGGCCGAGGTACAGGTACAATCCTCACTTCCCCAACTATTGTTCCCGTTCCTGGTGCTGATGCTTTTGGTGGAATCACTAACCTGAGCTCAATGAATCTTCTACTTGCGGCCTCATATAGAATCAACGAACAATGGAGTATCGGTGGTGGTCTTGACGTAATTTACGGTCAAGGTGAGTTGAAGCGCAGCACCAACTTCAACGGTGCATCTGAGCAACAATTGCTTGATGTTGACGTTGATGGTGTTGGAGTAGGGTTCAACGTAGGTACTGTATTTGAACTCGACGAAAATAACCGTTTTGGTCTGAGCTACCATTACAGCCCAGAGATAGAAGCTGATGGTACGGCTAAACAATACAACTCAACGACCACACAATTTGAAGACATTGGCAAAGTAAAAATTGCCCTACCATCACGAGCAGAATTCTCAGGTTACCACCGCATCGAAGATACTAAGTTCGCTGTTCACTACAGCATCCAGTACATTAGCTGGAATGACTTCGAAGAGCTAGGGTCTACTAGTGGTACGCAGATTAAAGAATATAAATGGCAAGATACTTTCCACTACTCAATTGGTGGTACTTACTACATTAACCAAAATTGGGAAGCTCGTATCGGCTACATGTTTGATGAAGGTGTACAGGATGAGCTAACATCAGTCTCCGTACCAGACTCTGACCGTCAGTGGTTCTCTGCAGGTGCGACATACCATCTAAACAAAGATCAAGCGATCGATGTCGGCTTTACGTATCTAACAAGTAAAGAGAAGCAAGTTAATGACAAGCTTGGTTCAGTAACCTTAGACGCTACAACACAAGCAACAGCTATGCTATTTGGTTTGCAGTACACTCACAAGTTTTAACTCTTAGTTAATAACAACTTTAAAGGGCCAGTTTTTTACTGGCCCTTTCTTTTAGCTGAACGATAAAACCCACCTTAAGCCCCTGTTTCTCAATTATTCTCAGCTTACAAATGTACTCGTAAACAGCACTTTCATGCTACATGTGTACGCTCAATACCCAAAACAAACCATTAACATTCAGTCAATTAAATAGAAAAATAACCACATGACAATATTTTATGCCGAAGACAAGGTTAACACTGTTTTTAATTTTTAAAGCAATAACTCTAAACTTATGATCGCACGACAAATTACCCATACGTTCAGCGAACATAAAAATGAAAACAAACAAAACTCTCCTATCTCTTGCAGTGGCAGGTGGCCTTCTTTCAGTATCAGCATCTGTGAACGCAGCAGGGTTCCAGCTCGCTGAGTATTCAGCAACTGGTTTAGGTCGTGCGTACGCTGGTGAAGCAGCTATGGCCGACAACGCGAGCGCACAGTGGCGCAACCCAGCAATGCTAACTTATCTCGAAGGTACTCAGATTTCTGTCGGTGCTATCTATGTAAACCCTAATGTAGATGTCAGTGGTAGTGTGGACGGCTCTAAGTCATCGAATCCGACCCTTCCTACATCAAATGCCTCTTCTGATGATTTCGCGAATGATGCCGTTATTCCTAACTTTTATATCTCTCACAAGTACTCTGAAAAAGTCGCTGTCGGCTTTGCGATGGGTACTAACTACGGCATGGAAACCAATCTGGGCGATGACTTTGCCGCAGCGCATTTTGGTAATGAGGCTAGCGTGACCACTATGGAAGCCAATCTAAACGCTGCCTACAAGCTTAATGAACAGTTTAGTTTTGGTGGCGGTATCCGTTACGTCATGGGGGAAGGTAGCTTTGGCGCAAAAACGCCGGAAAACAATGTAATTGGTGTTATCGGCACGACTCCAATTTCCGCTGCCAAGGGAACCACTCTAAAATACATGGAAGGTGATGATACCGCGTGGGGCTGGCAAGTCGGTACTGCTTGGCAAATTAATGAAGATCATAGAATTGGTTTTACTTACAAATCTGAAATTGATCTAAAACTTGAGGGTTACGCCACGGGTATCGGTTTTGACTCGTCCCTTAAGGATGGGAACCGTGACAACGGCTCAATGGATCTCGCCCTGCCTGCAACTGCAGAACTAGCAAGCTTCCATCAACTAACGGAAAAGCTCGCGATCCATGCTAGCTTAAACTGGACGGATTGGAGCAGTTTCGAGAAACTTGAAGCACAGCTTGATACCCATGGCACTAAAATGGTGAAGGTTGAAAATTGGGAAGACAACTACCGCTTTGCTATCGGTGCAACCTATCAGGTTGACCAAAAACTAACTCTACGCACGGGCGTAGCATACGACACGTCAGCAGTTAGTGATAAAAACCGCACGATTACCATTCCGGAAACCGATCGCACATGGCTAAGCCTAGGGGCAAGCTACGAGTTTACTAAACAGTTCACACTGGATGGCGGATTAACCTACATCCTTGCGAAAGACGCACCTATCACAGAATCGCGCGGATACGCATCAGATAATGAAGCACAAAACGTTGCTGGCCAATTTGTCGGCGAGACTAAAGGCAGCATCTGGCTAATTGGTGTTCAAGCTAATTACAAGTTCTAAGTAAACTATCCAAATAAAGAAAAAGGCTTGGTCAGTGACCAAGCCTTTTTATTAGAAATCTTCATCCAGATATTCATCTAGATAAGCTTCTTCATCAGCATCGTAATCGTCCTTAGGCTCGATTTCTGCTTTAAAGTCTTGCCTCTGAAGAAAAGCATCACGTGTAAGCGCATAAGGATCGGGGGAATTCTCCAGCATCGCTTCTTGAGACACTAATGCCGCACGTGTCTCCATACCTTCAAGTGCCCACTTACCTAGCCCAGCCCAGAAGTTGAGTAATGACAGTGGCACATATAATCCATCAACAATGTCTGTGGATTCGCGCACAGTCCAAGGACCATAGCCCGGCACCATCACATAAGGGCCATTACCTACCCCATAATGACCAATGGCATCACTGAAAGCTTTCTCATTGTGGTCTGTGATCCCAGCTTCAGAAGCGATATCAATGATGCCTAAAAGCCCAAATGTACTGTTAATCCAAAAGCGATTGAAATGATCGAGTGCTTTCTCACCATTCCCCATGAAGATGTTGTTCACCATACTTGCTGGCTCATCTAAGTTGCCAAGGAAATTGGATACACCATGACGTAGTGGATCGGGTACGTAATTAACGTATGCCAACGAAACCGGACGAACGAAGTAAGGGTCTAAATAGTCATAGTTGATTGTCCACATCGTGCGGTTAAACCCCTCAAATGGGTCATTGACCTCCGATTCGGCTGACGTTGAGTGTTCACTTTCCTGAGGCGAGCCCGCACAGCCAAATAGAAAAATCGACGTGCAAGCAATCACCCATATCTGAGACTTGAGGCTCTTCATTATTATAATTTCCATAAAAAAGGCCGGTGTAGTCACCGGCCTTTGTACATTCATAAGGGGTATCTATTGATACTGCTTATCAATTATAACTTCAACAGGTTCGCCCATTTTAACGGCTTCGCTCTCTCCAAACCAGTCCCCTTGTTTAGTTGCGACATTTCCATCGCTGTCTAGACGTACTCTCACCATCAAAGATTCGAGTGAAGACAGCTTGCGATCTTGCAACATGCTGTTTCCATCATCCAAAACAACGGTCCTCGGGAAAGAACCCATCGGGTATCTGGCAGCCGCAACTGGCATTGGAGAACCATCGGCAGTATGAACTGAAACAATCAGCGCTGAATTTGGGTCAGCCTGAACCTCTGTGCTCAAAGCGATAGATACAGACACAGATTTACCACTCGATACGTGATCGCCCATTTGTTTCTGAGCATTTTCGATGCTGCGAGAAAGCATCTCGTAGCGACTGTCCTGCGGACCGATCATCTGCTGCATCACACTCCAGTAGCGAACCGCTGCTGGGTAATCTTTGCGTTCATATGCATCGAAAGCTAACAATGAGAATACGCGTAAGTCAACGTAATCGCTCTGAACCAGCTGACCGAGAATCTTACGAGCTTTGTCTTGGTCGATATCATCCTGAGACAACATCAAAGCTTGCGCATAACCCAGTTTGACATCTGCGTTATCTGGTTCGAGTCTGTACGCTTTTTTCATTGACCCGATTGCCGTTTCCACATCCCTATTGGCTAGTGCAATACGACCAAGAAGCAACCAGCCTGTAGAGTCATCAGGTTGGTAATGCAGACGAGTACGAAGTGCTAATGTCAGATCCTGCATTTCGTCATCGCTCAATGCCGTGCCTTCTGGTGCCATAAGCTTTTTAGACAGAGCAGGAAGATTTGCACTCACTTGCTGCCATTCTACAACTTCATCCGAAGCACCAAATTTCATGTACATGGCGTAAGACAACACTACAACCAGAAGAACAGATGGAATAAGCACTGCCATTGGTGAGATGCCGTTTTCACGCTCTACTTTCTGATCTTCCGGGATATCGTCTAACAGCGATTGTTTCAAGTCGTCGATCAGATCTTGTTGGTTTTCAACTAAGCCTTCTTCGGCTTCTTCTTCGAGCTCCGATAAACGGTCTTTGTAAAACGCTTTGTTTAACTCATCACGCAACGCTTCATCATTATTCGCTTTTTTTCTAATGATCGGCAAAGCGATCAGCAGTGAGCTCAGTACAACAAGAATGACTGAAGCTACCCAAAATAGTGTCATTACTGCTTATCTCCATCATTCTTATTATCCAGCAGCTCTTTCAAGCGCGCTTCTTTATCTTTGTCCCAAGATTCTGACTCTTCTGGTTGCGCCTTACGTGATCGAGTTCTTAGGACAATAAAGCCAAAGCCAAATACCACGACAAAAATCGGCCCTAGCCATAAAATTGATGTCGCCATTGTGAATGGTGGATTGTAGGTAACAAAATTACCGTAACGGGCAATCATATAATCAACGATTTCCTGTTTTGACTTGCCTTCTTTGGTCATTTCATACACTTTTTGACGTAAGTCGACAGCCAACTCTGCGTTGGAATCCGCGATAGTATTGTTTTGACACTTAGGACAACGAAGGGTGTTCCCGAGTTCTTTGAACTGCTGCTCTTGCTCCAAGTCATCAAATTCATAGATTTGGATCGTGGCATGTGCTGCCAAAGACAGAGTCATCGCAGCAAACAGAGCCAATATCATCTTTTTCATTGTCCAGCCTCCGCCAGAACTTGCTCATACATCGGCTTCAGCGTTTCGTTCCAGTTTCGGTCATTCACATCACCGACATGGCGATAACGAATCTTGCCTTGCGCATCAATAAGGAATGTTTCTGGTGCACCATATACGCCCAAGTCTAAACCAAGCATTCCATTACCATCAAATAGGCTAATCAGGTATGGATTACCAAGCTCATTCAACCACTGAACGGCTTTATCACGTTCATCTTTGTAGTTCATACCAATGATCTTAACGCCTTGAGACGCTAACTCATTCAGGTACTGGTGCTCTGCATAACAAGTTGGGCACCAAGTCGCCCATACGTTTAGCAGTAGTGGCTCACCTTTAAAGATAGATTGATCGTAAAGTTTGCCTGGTTCGGCGAGATCTTCAAGACGAAACTCAGGAACCGATTTGCCGACAAGTACCGACTCTAGCTTGGTCGGATCATCGCCATGTGAGTTTTTTACAAGTTGGGTGGCAAAAACTGCCACCAAACCCAAAAACGCCAACAGTGGGATGAATAATAATTTCTTATTCATTATGCCTCCTGCGTTTTAGCGCTTTTTCTGAAACGATAGCGCTTGTCACTGATTGCAATAGCGCCGCCTAGAGCCATTAGCAATGAACCAGCCCAGATCCAGCGAACAAACGGCTTGTAATAGATACGTACCGCCCAAGACTTATTATCGTCTAGACGTTCGCCCATCGCGATATACAAATCACGAGTCACACCACGATCAATCGCAGCCTCGGTCATCATCGAGCGTGCAGTGCGATAGAAGCGTTTTTCTGCATGAAGTGTATTGATGTACTTACCGTTATGAGTGATTTCAAAGTCAGCGATATAACCATCATAGTTCGGGCCATCTTTGTCACGCAGTCCTTCAAAGTAGAAATCATAACCCTGAATGTTGTAATGTTGACCAGGAGCCAAACGTACATCTCGCTCAATACTGTAATTCTGAACCATCGCAATACCAATGATACTTACAGCAAGGCCAATATGGCCCATCATCATAGCCCAGTGGCTACGCTGAAGTTTCTTGATACCAACAGCAAAACTGTGACGGTGAGTAGCACGTTCATGCAACTCAAAGCCGTGCATAAAGATAATCCACAACGCCATCACCCAGCCGAGATAAGCCATAAACTGGAAAAAATCAGCAAACAAGTAAACAAACACACCAGCAAGTACAAGCGACGCGACACCTGAAACCAGCATAGGTTTGATCAAGCTTGACAAGTCATCTCGCTTCCAACGAATCAGCGGGCCTATACCTAGCAAGAAAGAGAAAGGAATCATCAGCCACGCAAACAACATGTTGAAGAATGGCGCACCGATAGACACGGAACCCAAACCAATCTGTTTATGAACCAGTGGTAATAATGTACCGACCAGAACCACTACTAAAGCGGCAATCAACAAGACGTTGTTTGATAGTAGCGCATTCTCACGGGAAACTAAGCTAAAGTTACCTCGAACACGAACTGTTGCCCCTTTCAGAGCGAACAGCAGTAGCGAACCGCCGATAACAAACACGAGGAAGCCAAGAATGAACATGCCCCGTGACGGGTCAGATGCGAACGCGTGAACTGAAACCAAAATACCCGAACGTACAAGGAAAGTACCTAATAAACTCAGCGAGAAGGCAGAGATTGCCAATAGCACAGTCCAAGCTTTAAAGGTACCACGCTTTTCGGTTACAGCTAATGAGTGCATTAGCGCTGTACCCGCAAGCCAAGGCATAAACGATGCGTTTTCTACTGGATCCCAGAACCACCAGCCACCCCAGCCGAGTTCGTAGTACGCCCACCAAGAACCTAGTGCAATACCTAGAGTCAAGAATAACCAAGCAGCTGTCGTCCAAGGGCGAGACCAACGAGCCCAAGCGGTATCAAGTCGACCTGTCATCAATGATGCAATAGCAAAAGAGAACGCAACTGAGAAGCCTACGTAACCCATGTAAAGCATTGGTGGGTGAATAATCAAGCCTGGGTCTTGAAGCAATGGGTTTAAGTCACGACCATCGACAGGAAAGAATGGCAAGGTACGTAGGAACGGGTTAGATGTAACGATGATGAACAGTAAGAATCCAACCGTAATCATGCCCATTACAGCAAGCACGCGAGCAACCGATTCTTGCGGCATGCCACGGCTAAATGTCGCGACGGCAACTGTCCAAGCAGCTTGAATCAGAACCCAAAGAAGCAAGGAGCCTTCGTGTGCTCCCCAAACCGCCGTCAGGCGATAGTACCAAGGTAACTGACTGTTTGAGTTGGTAGCAACATAGTTGAGCGTAAAGTCATTGGTGTAGAACGCCCAAAGCAGCACACAGAAAGATAAAAGAAGTAGCAGGAACATTCCCCAAGACAAAGGTCTTGCGGTGTTCATCAACATAGTATTATTTCGAGACGCACCGACTAATGGCAGTATGCTCAACAGCACTGCCATTGCCAGTGAAACGATCATTGCAAAATGACCAATTTCAGCAATCATTGACCGCTTCCTTGTTTTTGTTGTTCTGTATATTCAAGCGGTTGGTGATTTTTCTTCATCGCTTCCGCTATCTCTGGCGGCATGTATTCTTCATCATGCTTTGCCAACACTTCAAAGGCTTCAACGGTCGTCGCATCTTTCAATACACCCTGAGCGACAATCCCCTGCCCTTCACGGAACAGGTCTGGAAGAATACCGTCATAGACGATGGTGACCTTAGGGCCGACATCATGTAAATCGAAAGAAACACGCAGTGATTCAGGATCTCGTCGAACCGAACCTTCAACCACCATACCACCAATCCGCAGACGTTGACCGACTTCTGGCTTGGTGCCGTCAGGTTTACCATCCACCAACTCTGTCGGTGTATAGAACAAATCCATATTCTGATTTAATGCGTAAAGCATCAGGCCAACAGTCGCGCCAATACCAATGAAAATTGCTAAGACAATGCCCAGCCTTTTCTTCCGCCTAGGGTTCATAATGTGTTCTCCAAATTTTTAGCCGCATCAATACGCGCTTGCCTGTCTACCTTCGACTGCACTTCATTCAACAGGTTTTTGCCACGGCGAATACTGACCATAAGCAGAACAAACATCGAAAAGAATGTGATACCAAAAGCGCTCCAAACATAGCCGGCATAACCGCCCATCGCGAAAAAATCGCTCAAAGATTCAAAATGCATCGTTTAGTTACCTCGCTGAGATTTAGCCTGAGCTAAAGCAATCACCCACGGGCGGTGACTCTCTTTGCTAATAATCTCATTGCGTAGACGAATCATCGTCACTACACCAAAGAAAAATGCAAAACCGAAAATGTTCAGCAATAGAGGCCAAAGCATATCGCTAGAGATGGAAGGTTTTGCAAATTTAGTGATAGTCGCTCCCTGATGTAGGGTATTCCACCACTCTACTGAGAAATGAATAATCGGTAAGTTCACAACGCCAACAATCGCAAGAATACCTGCCGCTTTAGCTGCCGTTTTCTGGTCATCAAACGCGTGATAAAGCGCGATGACACCGAGATAAAGGAACAAGAGGATCAGTTCAGAGGTTAAACGTGCATCCCATACCCACCATGCACCCCACATCGGCTTACCCCATACAGCACCCGTAAGCAGGGCAATAAAGGTATAAACTGCGCCGATTGGCGCCATTGCGGAGGCGGCCATGTCTGACAGCTTGACCTGCCAGACCAAACCAATAAACGCTGCAATAGCCATGGACATATAAACACCCATAGACCAAATCGCAGAAGGGACATGGATATAAATAATCCGGAAGCTGTCACCTTGTTGATAGTCAGAAGGGGCGAAGGCCAGTCCCCATACCGTCCCTACCGATAAACACAGCAGGGCTAATATGGAAAACCAGGGCAATAGCTTACCGCACAGCTGATAAGCGGTTTCGGGCTTGGCATAAGGATGGAGCCATTTCCACATCGTCGTTCTCACTCTTACTTCAGTGTTGTCTTATTTACGTCTCTTGGACTTTTGACAATTATTAGTTTTGTAATTTATAGAAAGGGAAAATTTCGTGCTTGATCGAAAACAATTAATTGACACTTACTCTCAACGCAGCGCTAATCGCAAAAGGTGTCAGTGTCATTGCTCCCATAAACATCGCCCCCAGTATTGCAAGCTGCCCGTTATATGCCATTCCAAGTGAAGCAGCATCAATAGCCGACGTCGCAAAAATCAATACGGGAATGTAAAGCGGTAACACCAACAAGCTGAGCAACACGCCCCCTTTTTGTAGACCAACTGTCAACGCGACACCAATAGCTCCGATGAAACTCAATGTTGGAGTGCCTATCAGCAGTGTTGTAACAACAGCCAGCCAAGAATTCATATCAAGCGAAAGCAAAATAGCCAGCAAAGGGCTAATCAGAATCAATGGTAAGCCCGTCAAAACCCAATGCGCTATCACTTTTGAAATCACGACTATAGGCAATGGGACAGGCATTAACATCATTTGTTCCAGTGAACCGTCCTGAAAATCGTCCCTGAATAATCGTTCAAGAGATAACAACGCAGACAGCAATGCAGCGACCCAAACAATACCAGCAGCAATACGCGCTAACAGGTTGGGCTCCGGGCCAATACTGAGTGGGAAAAGTGTAATCACTATGATGAAAAACCACAGTGGATTGAATATGTCTGCCTGACGGCGAAACGCAATAAGCAATTCACGTCGAATAATGCTGTTCATCGTTGCAAACATGGCTAATCACCCAGTTTTATTTTTCTTAGTTTTGGATTATCAGCGAACATGTCCTGATGCGTTGTAAGTATCACAATGCCACCCTCTTCAGCATGACTGAGGAAGAGAGATTCCAGAACCTTCACACCCTGTTTATCAATAGCCGTCAACGGTTCGTCCAAGATCCAAAGTTTATGGTCGCTCAGCCACAAACGGGCCAGTGCAACTCGACGTTGTTGTCCAGCGGAAAGCTGAGCAACTGGGACATCTTCACGACCCACTAAACCCACTTTCGCCAAAGCGCTATAAATAGTCTCTTTATCCACTGGTTTACGAGAATGAATATTGAGATAAAACCTCAAATTTTCATAAGCAGTTAGCTCACGCTTCACACCCGTTTGATGGCCCAAAAACAGCAAGTCCTGATGATAACCATCTCGGTTTGACTCAATGTTTTCGCCGTTCCAGAAAATCTCACCACTATCGCGATCTCCGAGCCCAGTAACGATACGCAACAACGTTGTTTTGCCTGTACCATTTCGGCCTTCAATCTGTACTAACTCACCGGAATTTATAGTAAAAGAGAGGGATTCGAAGAGAATTCTTTCATCTCTGATGGCAGTCAGCTGAGATACTTCTAACATGAATGTTCACTACTTAAATTTTGTGTGGGTATAGTACCACAGCCGTACTCACACAAAATAGAATTCGACCCATACGAATCACGAAACTCGGTAAGATTCTGTTAATAATCTACCACAGCCTAATTTAACTACCACTAAATGGTTACAATTGAACACAAAAAAAGGATGCTATTTGCATCCTTTTTCAATCGTTATTTTCTTGCACTTTTTCGCCGCACTGGTGCTTTTCTTTGTTCATTGCCAGCTCTTAGGGGAGGGATTTTCTCTTTCCCTGCAATCTTCTTTTGCAAGGACAACATCAGCTCTGCCTCGGCTTTCGGCAATTCACATTCTTCAATGAGTTCGTTAACGTCAGCGCCTAATTGAACCATTTTTGTGGCTCGTGAGTACAACCTGCCATCACCATCTTCCTGTTCTAGTTCTGATATTCTTTCATTCAGATGCTGGATGAGGTCCTGCTGCTCACTGACACGTTGCCCTAATCCGACTACCACGGATCGTACTTCAAGCAATTGCTTTGTTGCCTTCTGCAACTCTTTATCAAGGTGGCGATTCTGCTGCCGCCAATGATCGGCCATTAACCGCTGACTCTTCTTAATACGAAAAAGAGCCAATACAAACAACAGTACAACTAACGCAATGGCTCCTGCGATCACAGGAGCATTTGCAAATACAACTGCATCCATTACAGGTGAGCCATCTCATCCCATTCTTCGTCAGTCAGAAGTTTGTTCAGATCAACCAGAATTAGGAGCTTACCATCACGGTTGCTCACACCCTGAATGAACTTAGCACTTTCATCAGTACCAACACTTGGTGTGGTATCAATTTCAGAAGAACGCAAATAAACCACTTCAGCAACGCTATCCACTAGAATACCAATCACCTGATGTTCAGATTCAATCACGATGATACGAGTATTATCGGTAATTTCGCCTTCCATCAAGCCGAAGCGTGAACGAGTATCGATTACCGTTACGACGTTACCACGTAGATTAATGATACCTAGAACATAATCAGGGGCGCCCGGTACAGGAGCAATCTCTGTATAGCGAAGTACTTCACGTACCTGCATTACATTGATACCGTAAGTTTCTTCTTCTAGCTGGAACGTCACCCACTGAAGTACTTCGTCATTGGACTGATCTTTTCTTACTTCGACTTCATTAGTTTGAGACATACCTATTCCTCTCTAAGCCTAAATCGGCATAAATGTTTTATTTATCTAAGGCTTTTACATCAAGTCCTGCATTAAGCATAGCTATCAATGCTTCAACATGGATCAAAGCACACATTTTTTCTTTAACCATTCCAGCTAGCCACGGACGCTTCCCTGCTGTTTTGCGCCAGCGGACTTTTTCTGGATTTAGCGATTCTGTTCCTTTTAGTTGTGTTGAAGCCAGTCCCCACATACTTTCATCCAGCATCACTATATATTGGTATTCATCCTTGTAGCTGTCATCTATCAGCTTTTCGGCCATCACCCACTTTGCCGTATCTACCACATCAAGCTGAGCTTCTCGGCTTGTTTGTAGGCCCAAATACCATTCAGGGCGACCTATCAGATGATTCAGTTCCGCGATTCGGTGTATACCACCCAGTTCGTCAAGAGGAACCGCGAAAGTCACGCTATTCACGTCAAAGTAAAGTACCTGAAACTCAGCGTCACGCTCGGTCGAGTGCCAAATGCCTAATTCGCTGCCACCAGTTTGAGTCTCTGGCTCAACAGAAGCTTCTTCCGCCAATTCAATTTCTGGCTCTTCAATTTGAATTTCAGCTTCTGATTCTACTTGGATGGTTTCTTCAAAAAAATCAGAAACATCCAATTCATCTTCAACTATCGGCTCGTCTAAGTCAGGAATTTCAACTTCCCAATCCTGAACTTCTTCAGCAACCTCTTTGGCTTCAGCAATCTGAACTGTGTTCTGCTCCATCACCTCTTCAAGCTGAAGTTCTGCGACGGGGTTGGTTGACTCGAGTTGTTCCAGCAACCTTTCCACGTCATCTAAATTGGGAACTTCAACTTCGGCAGTTGGTGCTGAATAGTAGCTTTTCTCTTCAACCGACTGAACAACGGGCTCCAGTTCCATCTCTTCCGGTTCTGGTGAGATATCAGGAGCGTTTTCAGGAGCCTCTGTCAGCTCTTCTACTTCAATCGATTCATCGAGTAGCGCTGAAAAATACTCGTCCAGCGCTTGTTCACTTGAGAGTAAAGTATTGCTACTCATCCACCGCTAACCTCTCTAAATAGATCAACAGCTGTTTATAGGCGAAAACACCCCGACTACCCGATGCAAAATGTGAAACTGGAAGGTGCTTTAAACTGGCATCGCGAAACTTGGTATCAATCGGTACAGCCGATGTCCAAACTTGATTAGGGTAATCCTTCTTCAATTGCTGTAGTGTCTGCAATGATGCTCTCGTTCGTTTGTCATACATTGTTGGTACAATCGTGACTTTAAATTCACGATTGCGCGACTTTTGCATAATCGCCAATGTACGAACCATACGTTCCAGGCCTTTCATCGCCAAAAACTCCGTTTGGACTGGGATTAATATACGATTGCTCGCAGCCAATGCATTGACCATCATGACCCCTAGAATCGGCGGACAATCAATGAGCACATAGTCATAACGCTCTTTTATTGCCATTAGAGCTCGCTTCAGGATAAGCCCCATCCCACTGCGATTCCCCATTACGCGATCAAGCGTCGCTAGCGACATGTGGGCAGGTATTAAGTCAATACCTTCAATATCTGACTTCATGACCAAAGGCAAAACGCTTTGTTCACTAAACTCTTTGAGTTGGAAAAGGTCGAACAGGCTTGAAGCCACACCGTCGGAGTCATAACCTAAATACGTAGTCAGCGAAGCATGCGGATCCGTATCTACAAGTAGAACACGTTTCCCTTGCTTGCTAAGCAAACCAGCCAACGTAATCGTCGTTGTCGTTTTACCAACACCGCCTTTCTGGTTTGCGATACTCCAAACAATCATGCGATACCTCTACGACAGACCGACTTCTACCAGAATGCGCTCAGCAATGCGCTCCAATGGTAGGTCTTCGGTGGAAATACCCGCTTTTGCTACAGCTTGAGGCATACCATAGACAACACAACTCTCTTCATCTTGTGCCCAAATTGTAGAGCCTGCGCTCTTTAACATGCGAGCGCCTTCTCTTCCATCTGCTCCCATGCCAGTTAAAACCATTGAAAGCACTTGATCAGAATAGATTTTTGCCGCACTGCCAAAAGTGACGTCAACACAAGGCTTGTAGTTCATTCGCTCACCACCATCAATGACACGCAACTTTGCCGAGCCCGGGCGTCCGTCAATCATCATTTGTTTCCCGCCCGGCGCTAGGTATGCGACTCCTGGCTTAAGAGCGTCACCATCGGCCGCCTCTTTTACCTGGATTTTGCACAGCGAGTTTAAACGACTCGCAAACGCAGCCGTAAATGTTGCTGGCATATGCTGGATCAAAACGATTGGATGCGGATAGTTAGCGGGTAGCTTGGTGAGTATTTTTTGTAATGCAACAGGTCCTCCTGTGGAGGTTCCGATTGCAGTCAACTGGTATTTTTTGCCGCTTGCTTTAAATCGCGCAGCTGAAGACGGTTTAGGCGCCGCTGCGGCAGGGCGCGTCGTTCGTTGCGCAGGAGCTGTCGATGTAGCAGGCTGCCTTGCCGTCGGAGTAGCTGTTGGCGCTGGTTTTGCAGCAGGGCGACGCATGAAGGTACGACGCGACGAGATTTGAATCACGCGCTGTTGTAAAAGAGAAACAGCGTCATCTCGATTACGTGCAATATCTTCGAACTTCTTTGGTAAGAAATCCAACGCACCTGCATCAAGCGCATCTAACGTTGCTTTAGCACCATCATGAGTCAATGAAGAAAACATCAAAATTGGAACCGGACTTTTTGCCATGATTTCACGAACGGCTGTTATACCATCCATGACTGGCATCTCAATGTCCATAGTAATGACATCTGGCTTTAATCTGATGGCTTTTTCGACCGCTTCTTTACCATTGGTCGCTACATCCATCACCTCTAACCGAGGCTCTGAATTGATTATTTCACTGACTCGGCGACGGAAAAAACTCGAATCATCTACCACTAAAACTTTAATCGCCATAGCAATCCTTTTTTGTTCTACGACTTAGATTCGAGAAGCAGCAGCATACTGCTTAAGCAAATCCGGCACATCCAGAATCAGAGCGATATGACCATCGCTGGTAATCGTTGCACCTGCCATTCCTGGTGTGCCTTGTAGTAGGTTATCAAGCGGCTTAATCACCACTTCTTCTTGGCCTATTAGAGTATCAACGACAAAGCCAACACGCTGGCTGCCGATCTGAACAATAACGACGTGTCCGTGTCCTTTACGTAATTCAACTTCTCCAGCTCGTGGCGCTAGCCAATTCTGAAGGTAGAACAGCGGAATTGATTTCTCACGAACAATGATTGTCAGTTGTCCATCAACTACGTTAGTACGGCTTAGATCTAGATGGAAAATTTCATTCACGCTCGCCAATGGCAGAGCAAATGGGTGATCTGCGACTCCAACCATCAATGTTGGCAGAATTGCTAATGTCAAAGGTACTTTAATCGTAATCTTAGTTCCTTTGCCCATTTCAGAATCGATATCAATGGAGCCATTTAAGGTGTTGATGGCGGTTTTAACAACATCCATACCTACACCACGACCAGAAATATCCGAGATTTGTTCTTTACTGGAGAAGCCCGGCATAAAGATAAGATTAAAACACTCTTTGTTGGTCAGACGTGAGGCCGCATCTTCATCCATAATACCGCGTTTAACCGCAATGCCTCTTAGCTTGTCTGGGTCCATACCGCCACCATCATCAACGATAGCAAGTTCGATATGGTCACCTTCCTGAGCAGCAGACAGTATGACTTTACCTGTTCTTGGTTTACCGGCTTTGACTCGGTCTTCTGGCATCTCGACACCATGGTCAACAGAGTTACGTACCAAGTGAATTAGTGGATCCGCGAGTGCTTCAACTAGGTTTTTATCCAAGTCGGTATCTTCACCACGCATCTCGAGGTTGATATCTTTCTTCAGGCTACGAGCTAAATCTCGAACAACACGAGGGAAACGGCCGAATACTTTCTTGATCGGCTGCATGCGCGTTTTCATCACAGCGCCTTGAAGATCAGCAGTCACAACATCCAGGTTTGCTACCGCTTTTGACATTTCTTCATCGTTACTGTTCAACCCAAGGCTCAATAGACGATTTCGCACTAAAACGAGTTCGCCGACCATATTCATAATGATATCCAACGTTGAGGTATCAACACGAACGGTGGCTTCAGCTTGAGGTTTCTTAGCTTGGGCAGCTGGAGGCGTGGCCTCCTTTTTCGCCGGCGGTGCAGCTTTGGCTTTTGGTGCTGGTGCAACGGCAGCAGTTGGTGCCGGAGTCGCAGCAGGTTCTGCTGGCTTAGGTGCTGCTTTAGCGGGTGCAGGAGTCGGAATCGGATTTTCCGCTGCAGGCTTAGTCGCAGCCTCTAACTCTTCCGCTGATGGTCCTTTACCTGAACCATGTAAATCATCGAGCAGTTTTTCGAACTCCGCATCCGTCATCAGATCGCTATCACCACCACTTGCAGCTGGCTTAGCAGGTTCCGGACTTGGAGGGGGAGTTACTGGCTCAGCAGGAGGAGCCGTGGCCGACACATCGCCAGGTGCGTTACCTGAGCCATGCAGTTCATCGAGCAATTTTTCAAATTCATCATCGGTAATATCGCCGCTCATATCGCCATTCAAAACTGAAGGCTCATTGGCGGGTGATGCAACTGCTGCAGGCGCCGCTGGTTCATCAGCATTACCTGGTGCACTACCTTTACCGTGCAATTCATCCAGCAGTTTTTCGAATTCGTCTTGAGTGATTTCATCAATAGAGCCTGCAGATACAGCTTCCGTGCTAGGCGCTTCTGGCGGTGCTGCTACAGGTTCTGGAGCGACCGGCTCTTCAGCAACAGGTTCATCCGCCACTGGATCTGCAGGAGCTTCTGCCGCGGGTTCCGCTTCATCTTCGGTTTGTGGTTTGCTTAGACGATGCAGCTCATCAAGCAATGCTTGGTCTGCAGGGGTCAGAGGCTCTCTATCCTGTACTGCCTGAAACTGCTCATTGACAGTATCCAGCGCATTCAGCATGGTATCCATTAGACTTGCTGTTACCTGACGCTGGCCGTTACGCAAAATATCAAACACGTTTTCAGCACCGTGGCAGGTATCAACCAGTTCGGTTAATGACAAGAAACCCGCCCCGCCTTTGACAGTGTGGAAACCACGAAATATTGCATTTAAAAGGTCTTTGTCGTCAGGGTTGTTTTCTAGTTCTACCAACTGCTCAGAAAGAAGCTCTAATATCTCGCCAGCTTCAACCAAAAAGTCCTGTAGAATGTCTTCGTCTAATTCATAGCTCATAAGTTACCTCTAAAACCCAAGACTTGAGAGTAAGTCGTCGACTTCGTCTTGTGATGAAACCGCATCTTCCCTTTCATGAGGGTTGAGTATTGGCCCCTCTGGGTCTATCGATGATTTGTTCTTATTGTTTGTAGCGTCCTGTAGTTGACTTGCGCCAAACGCTGTCAGAATTTCCACTAGTCTCTTTTCAACTTCATTAACGAGGGTAATCACTCGGCGAATGATTTGACCTGTTAAATCCTGAAAATCCTGCGCCATTAGAATTTCTGTTAGCTGCCCTCTAAGCTCGGAGCTATCTCCTTCTACTTCGCCAAGTAGACCATCAATGCGATGGCACAGAGCTTTAAATTCTGCAAGTTCAATACGACCATGCATTAATTCGTTCCACTGAGGGCGAACCTGGAGCAATCCTTCGTGAAGGTTGTCTGCTATTGGCATGCAGCGGTCAACAGCATCCATGGTTTTATTCGCCGCAGTCTCTGTCTTATCAATGACATACTGGAGTCTATCCCTGGCATCAGGGATTTCATCGTTCGCGATCTCACTCATACGTTCATCAATACTAAATTGCTTGATAGATTCGTGAAGATCACGCGTCAGCTCACCTATTTCCTGTAGCATTGGATTAGAAGAGCCTTCGTGTATCTCTTTGACAAGTTGGTCAGCTTCTTGCTGCTGATCGTTTTCTAACAACTCTACGAGGTGCTTTGCCTGTTCTAATGAAATCATTCTGAATTGGCCTTTCGCGTTCCGTCGTCAATTCCTTGACTTATAAACGCTCAAAGATTTTATCTAATTTTTCTTTTAGTGTAGCTGCGGTAAATGGCTTAACGATGTAGCCATTAACACCTGCTTGCGCAGCTTCAATGATTTGTTCGCGCTTCGCTTCTGCTGTGATCATAAGAACAGGTAGATGCTTAAGCTCCTCGTCGGCACGAATATGCTTCAGAAGGTCGATACCTTGCATACCAGGCATGTTCCAGTCTGTTACTACAAAGTCGAACTCACCTTTCTTAAGCATTGGTAACGCCGTTAAGCCGTCATCCGCTTCTTGAGTGTTATTGAAACCCAAGTCACGAAGTAAGTTCTTAACGATACGGCGCATTGTTGAAAAGTCGTCAACAATAAGGATCTTCATGTTTTTATTCAAAATTGCCTCCACTGAGTTCGATATCAGTGATTTTTAGTCATTATTTGTCCAAACACTCAACTTTGTGCGTAGACGCTGCATTGATTGGCTTAGTATTTGGCTAACGCGCGACTCGCTAACACCAATAACTTCGCCGATTTCCTTCAAGTTTAACTCTTCATCATAATAAAGCGAAAGTACTAGAGCTTCTCTTTCAGGAAGTGATTTAATTGATTCTACTAGTGCAGTACGAAAATATTCATCTGCGACGCCCTGAAAAGGGATATTTTCTTCGTCAGCATCTTCGTGCGATATCGCATCTTCTGACACACCTAAATCGTCAATACCAATGAGACGAGAACTGTTAATATCCGTTAATGCACTATGGTATTGCTCAAGACTCATTTCTAAGCGCTTGGCGACCTCTGCATCGGTTGGGTCCCGATTGAGTTCACCTTCTAACTGCGCAATGGCCTGACTGATTTCTCGACTATTTTTGTGTACTGAGCGGGGAACCCAATCCCCACGGCGTATATCATCAAGCATAGCACCACGGATGCGAATACCAGCATAGGTTTCAAAACTGGCGCCTTTACTGCCGTCGTAGTTCTTTTGAGCTTCTAATAAGCCGATCATTCCGGCTTGAATAAGGTCTTCGACCTGTACGCTCGGAGGCAATCGCCCGAGCAAGTGGTGAGCAATGCGCTTCACCAGCACCGAGTATTTTTCTAAAAACGCTCGCTGGCTGTCTTGATTTGCGTATTGGTCATAGGTCAATGCCTTATTCACCAAATGGTTCCTCTAACATCTCTGTTCCATGAAGTAAGCGTTCTACAAAAAACTCCAGATGTCCACTCGGTGTCTTAGGAATTGGCCAAGTTAGCGCTTTATTTGCTAACGATCCCAAAGCTAATGACGCTGGCGAGCGAGGGAATGCATCCACGACAATCTTTTGTTTTTTCACAGCTTGTCGAACTTTATCATCCAATGGAATACATGCTACGAGCTCAAGGCTAACATTCAAGAATCGCTCTGTGACCAAGGTCAACTTTGCGAACAATTCTCTGCCTTCACGATAACTTCTGACCATATTTGCAACAATTTTAAATCGTTGAACTTGGTGTTCTTTGCTCAAAAGTTTGATCAGAGCATATGCATCCGTGATAGACGTCGGTTCGTCACAAACCACAACTACCACATCCTGAGCTGCGCGTGAAAAGCTCACTACCATATCTGAGATCCCGGCAGCAGTATCAATGAGTAGCACGTCCATCTCATCTTCTAAGCTGCCAAAAGCACGAATTAAACCAACATGTTGCGCATGAGACAGTTCGGTCATTGACTGAGTGCCTGAAGTCGCTGGGATAATTTTTATTCCATACGGTCCTTCAACAATAGCATCTTGTAAGTCACATTCGCCTGCTAATACATGGCCAAGATTTTTCTTCGACCGTATACCCAGCATTACATCAACGTTTGCCAAACCAAGGTCAGCATCAAGCACCATGACCTTCTTGCCTTGGCGCGCCATACATATCGCCAGGCCTAAAGTCACATTTGATTTACCCACGCCGCCCTTACCACCAGTAACCGCAATTACTTTAGTGAGTGAAGGTTGTGTTAAGCGGCGTAGTCCGCTTGCTTGGTCTTGTATCATATTCTTAGTCATAATCGTCCGCCGCCTAGAACCTTTCTGATTCACTATTCCAATAGTGAGGTTCGTCATCTGTCGACTTCTCTAACAATTCATTTGCCTTCGCAACCATGTACTTAGGTTGCGCTATCACTATGTCTTCTGGAACTCGCTGTCCATTCGCGATATAAGCCACGGGTAATGAGTTTTGTACTACGACACTGACAAACTCTCCTAGGCTTAACGACTCATCCAGTTTGGTGAGAATACAACCCGAAAGTGGAATTCTCTTAAAGTGGTCGATGGTCTCTTGCAGTACCTTTCGCTGCGCAGTAGCAGGTAACACTAGGTAGCTGTGGATCACTTCACCGCTTTCGTGCATGAGCGTATCGAGCTGCTCTGATAAGCGAACATCACGCTGTCCCATACCTGCTGTATCAACCAGAATTAGGCGACGATTTCTCAATTGATATATTACATCGGCTAACTCTTTGGAATCTTTAGCAACTTTTACAGCACATCCCATAATTCGGCCATAAATCGATAATTGCTCGTGTGCACCGATACGATAAGTATCCGTTGTAACTAGTGCGACATTGTCTGAACCAAACTCCATGGCAGCTCTTGCTGCAAGCTTGGCAACCGTCGTCGTTTTACCCACACCTGTTGGCCCGAGAAGGGCAACCACACCACCACGTTTGAGAATATCTTGTTTGGAAATAGGAATTTGGTCTGAAACCAGACCCAGCAACGCTTTCCATGCTTTTGTGGGTGGCGTGTCTTCAGGAATGTAGCATGCCAGTTGATCCGCTAGCTCAGCAGAAACTCCCATGCGTTCAAGTCGTTTGATCAACATGGCTCGAAGAGGTTCGCGGCGCTCAACTTCCTGCCACATCAGCCCGGACACTTGATGCTCAAGAAGTCGGCGAATTGACGTCATCTCTTCACGCATGTCTTCAAGATCTTCGCCGCGCATATTCTGCTCTTCGGCACGACTGCGTTCATAACGTGTCGGGTCAAGACGTGGAGCTGGTCGCTCTGCGCTTCGGTCTTCCGCAATCAGTCGGGCTAACGGCGAGTCTTCACGCACCTGAACGCCGTTATTATCCCCTCGAGCAGCAGACTGTCTCTTCAGCAATGCCGACAATGAATCCGCACTTTCAGGTTCATTACCATCGGCTTCTGCAGCACCATTGCTGTATTGTTTAAGCATGTTAGCAAAGCGCTTCGTCATGGAGCGGCCTGAATCCGCCTTACCTTGCAGACTCACCCTGTCTTCGTCTAACTGACGTTGCTTAGGAGTTGGAGCGCTCTGCATGTTTGCAGCGGCCTGAGAGTTGTTGTAGCGAGGTTGGGAGTTATAGTTAGCGCCTGAGCGCGCTGCGGCTGTCTCATTGTCGACCGCCGCAACAATCTCCACACCACCAGCGACTTTTTTATTAGACATGATAACTGCATCATCACCT
The DNA here is from genome assembly GCF_013113835.1 of Vibrio sp. RE88. GTDB lineage: Bacteria > Pseudomonadota > Gammaproteobacteria > Enterobacterales > Vibrionaceae > Vibrio. The sequence goes on from NZ_VTYQ01000003.1 coordinate 670,859, forward strand.
AACTCCCCTTTGACTTGGAGTAAGGCGGTCCGCATGTCTTTGGCAAAAAATCGTTTAATCTTCAAAGTAGATATCCATCTATTCACGCATTACTGCTAGTTACCAACGGCTTGAACAATACGTATTTGTTTCTCGTCTGGGATTTCCTGATAAGAGAGTACTCGCAGCGATGGGATTGTGTTCTTCACAAACTTCGCCAACGTAGAGCGCAATACGCCAGAGGTCAGAAGGACGGCTGGCTCTCCTTTCAACTCTTGCTCTTGAGTCGCTTGAGTTAAAGAAGATTGTAGTCGTTCTGCCAAACCTGGTTCGATGCCTGCAGACTCTCCCCCAGATGCTTGCATTGTTTGATGCAATATTTGTTCCAGTTCAGGAATCAATGTAATGACTGGCAACTCAGGCTCTATTCCATTGATTTCCTGAACAATTAATCGTTTTAAAGAAATACGAACGGCTGCTGTGAGGATGTCAGGTTCTTGACTCTTACTTGAGTATTCAGCCAAGGTTTGGACGATAGTTCGAATGTCTCGGATAGGTACCGCTTCATTAAGTAAGTTCTGTAGCACTTTCACTACAACGCCCAGCTGAAGCTGATCCGGCACAAAGTTCTCAACCAATTTAGGTGCACTTCGGCCGAGCATCTCCAACAGGTTTTGCACTTCTTCATGACCAATCAGATTTGAAGCGTTGTTCGTTAGCAGTTGACTTAAATGAGTAGCAAGAACGGTTGAAGAGTCCACGACGGTATAACCCAGCGCTTGAGCATGCTCGCGCTGTTCATCTTTAATCCACACCGCCTCAAGGCCAAAAGCAGGGTCGATGGTCGGCTCACCTTCCACCATGCCATACACCTGCCCCGGGTTAATCGCTAGCTCCATATCAGGGCGAATCTCTGCCTCACCCACGGCTACGCCCATCAAGGTAATCCGATAGCTGTTGGGCGTTAGTTCTAAGTTATCGCGAATGTGGACTGCAGGAATCAGAAAACCAAAATCTTGCGAGAGTTTTTTGCGAACGCCCTTAACTCGCTCTAACAACTCGCCTCCTTGGTCTTTATCCACCAATGGGATCAATCGGTAACCTACCTCAAGGCCAATGATGTCAACGGGTTGGACGTCATCCCAAGACAATTCTTTAGGCGTCGGGGCATCTTGCTCTGTGGTGGCTGGTAGGTTAGATTTTTCTGCTTCTAGTTTCTGTTTACGGTGAATCCAGTACGCACCAGCACCGGCTAAAATCGCAAGCAACAGAAACGCAAAATGCGGCATACCAGGAACGACACCCATCACGCCAAGAATACCTGCGGTAATCATCAGTGCTTTCGGGTTGTCGAACATCTGGAACACAACCTGCTGCCCCATATCCTCGTCAGTGTTCTGACGAGTTACCATTATCGCGGCACCAATCGACAAGAGTAGCGACGGTATCTGAGCAACCAAGCCATCACCGATAGTCAACAGGGTATAGATCTGGATCGCATCATTGAATGCCAATCCATACTGAGCCATACCAATCGATAAGCCACCGATGATGTTGATAAACAGAATCAGAATACCTGCAATGGCATCGCCTTTTACAAACTTTGACGCACCGTCCATCGAGCCATAAAAGTCCGCTTCTTTCGTCACTTCCTGACGGCGAGTCCGAGCTTGGTCTTGATCTATCAGTCCTGCGTTCAAGTCAGCATCGATCGCCATTTGCTTACCTGGTAATGCGTCCAAGGTAAAACGTGCGCTCACTTCAGAAATACGGCCAGCACCTTTGGTCACAACCATAAAGTTGATGATCATCAGAATGAGGAAGACCACTAGACCGACGGCATAGTTACCACCAATAACCACGCTACCAAACGCTTCAATCACACTACCCGCAGCCCCGGTGCCTTCGTGTCCATACAACAAAACAACACGAGTTGAAGCAACGTTCAGCGCTAAACGTAGTAAGGTCGCGATAAGAAGTACTGTCGGGAAGGCTGCGAAATCTAATGGTCTACGGGTGTAGACTGTGACCAATAACACCACCATCGCCAGTGCGATGTTAAATGTGAAGAATAAGTCGAGCAGAAATGGCGGTATCGGCAGCACGACCATCGCCAGTGTCGCCAATACCATGACAGGCGCACCTATCGCTGGCATTGCTCTCTGAGGGATGGAAGGTAACTTATCCGCGAACGGCAATGTAAACTTCATAGAAGAGAAATCTATAATTTAACCAAAATTAAGGGACTTAGGCGGTTATGCAAGTTCCAGTCCATAAGTCCTGTCAATTTTATGGCTAAATTGCAAAGTCAGAGAAAGCAGTAACTCGTTGAATTACTTTGTTTCCTACATGAGCGATACACTTTAAGGTTGGATATTAAAAATCAGCTCGCCACGTCGTTTATTCAGATCGTAATCAACACATACGATGCCCGAGGTAGGAAACATCGGTGGCACCATATCTGGCACAAATTCCGCCGTAAGATAACCGACCAATGGCAAGTGAGAGACTAATAGGATCGATTCCAGACCTTCCACTTGAGCAACCGCCGCCACATAATCCGCCACATGTGTCGACTCACCATACGGAGTGATCTCTTCAAACGTTTGGATTTGTTTGGCGTTGAAACTACGGGATACTTCCTGCCAGGTTTGCTGGGCACGTAAGTAAGGGCTTACCAGTACTTTATCAAACTGTGCATAGCCTTGATCTGCACATGCTCTGGCCACTGCGGCTGAGGCACTGCGTCCTCTTTCTGTTAGCGCACGTTCTGCGTCTGAAGCAGCGTAATGTTCTGCTTCTCCGTGACGCATTATAAATATTTTCATGGCTTCTTCCTAAATCGGTGACTGCTCACTAACCGTGATTGTTATTCTTTAATACACGGACTTTTGTTGTCCGTTTAAAAATAATTATATCAAGTACCTTGCTAAAGACTTCGACTTTCTTAACAATCTTAAGGAACGGATAAATAAATTACGTATGCTTATATTTCTCAAAGAGATAGTTGGCACTCGTTCGCATCCCGTACATACTAGTATCTAGGCACCTTCAGCGGAGAGACCCTTGTGCATATAAGCCCAAATGACACCAACCAATATCGCTACCTCACGTTGGAAAACGGGCTCAGGGTCTTGCTAGTTCAGGATTGCGATGCACAGAAATCAGCCGCCGCTCTAGCAGTCAATGTTGGCCATTTTGATGACCCGATGGATCGTCAAGGGCTCGCTCATTACCTAGAGCACATGCTGTTTTTGGGTACAGAAAAATACCCTAAAGTCGGGGAGTTTCAAAGCTATATTAATCAGCACGGTGGCAGCAATAATGCTTGGACTGGCACCGAACACACTTGCTACTTCTTTGACGTTACTCCTTCGGCCTTTGAGGATAGTCTTGACCGGTTTAGCCAATTTTTTACTGCTCCACTGTTTAATCCTGAGGCGTTAGATAAAGAGCGCCAAGCGGTGGAATCTGAATACAAACTCAAACTCAAGGACGATTCCCGTCGGCTTTATCAGGTGCATAAAGAGCTGGTGAATCCAGATCATCCGTTTGCCAAGTTTTCGGTCGGCAACCTAGAAACACTGGGTGATCGTGATGGCCAGTCGATCCGCGACGAGATTGTCGAATTTCATTATCAACAGTACTCTGCCGATTTGATGACATTAACCGTTATGGGCCCCCAATCTCCAGACGAACTTGCGCTCTGGGTGGAAGAGAAATTCTCTTCCATCCCAACCCATGGTCTGGCGGGTAAATCTATCAGCACACCCTATATGGACGAAAACTCTACCAGCATTATGGTGAATGTAGAGCCAATCAAAGAAATCCGGAAACTGATACTGACCTTCCCAATGCCAAGCATGGATGAGCATTATCGTCAGAAGCCTCTCTCTTATTTCGCGCATTTGCTTGGTTATGAGGGCGAAGGCAGTCTGATGTTAGCGTTGAAGGAAGCTGGTTGGATAACCTCCCTTTCTGCCGGTGGTGGCACCAGCGGCAGCAACTATCGTGAATTTACGGTTAGCTGCGCGTTAACCACAGAGGGGCTTGGCTGTGTTGATGAAATTGTACAGGCGATCTTCTCCTATTTAACACTATTAAGCCGCGATGGGTTTGATGAGTGGCGTTACCTTGAGAAGCAGGCCGTGCTCGAGTCGGCTTTCCGCTTTCAAGAGCCGACACGACCATTAGATTTGGTCAGTCACCTTGTGGTCAACATGCAGCATTACGCGCCAGAAGATATAATCTACGGCGACTTTATGATGAATGAGTATGACGAGCCTCTGCTCAAAGACCTGCTGCAATATTTAACGCCTGAGAACCTTCGCATTACGCTAATTGCGCAGGGCTTCAAGTATGATAAGCAAGCCCAATGGTACGCTTCTCCCTACTCTGTCACTCCATTTAATTCAGAGAATCTGGCCTACTATAAAGCAACAAGCGAATTGAGCTTTTGCCTGCCGCCAAAGAACCCGTTTATTTGTTATGACTTAGATCCGCAGCCCATCGATTCTCGGTCTGATATCCCTGAAGTCATTGAAGAACTTCCAGGCTTCAAATTATGGCACCTCCAAGACCATGAATTCCGCGTACCTAAAGGTGTTATCTATGTAGCGATTGATAGCCCGCATGCCGTCGCTAATCCGAAAAACATTGTCAAAACACGCTTATGTGTAGAGATGTTTCTCGATTCACTGGCTAAAGAGACCTATCAGGCGGAAATTGCCGGTATGGGCTACAACATGTATGCCCATCAAGGTGGCGTGACATTAACACTGTCCGGCTTTAGCAAGAAGCAGCCAGAGCTGATGAAAATGATCCTCAACCGCTTTGCTAAACGCGAATTCAGTGCCAAACGCTTTGAGACCATCAAAACTCAGTTAATCAGGAACTGGCGTAACGCAGCTCAAGACAAACCCATTTCTCAGTTGTTCAACGCCATGACTGGGCTGTTGCAACCCAATAATCCACCTTACGTGGAATTGTTGGAAGCGCTTGAAACTATTCATGTCGAAGAGTTAGCGGACTTCGTTCAAGACATTTTGGCTGAATTGCATGTCGAGATGTTTGTTTATGGTGATTGGACTCGCGCTGACGCCATCAGCCTTGGTGAGACACTTAAAGACGCGCTTAGAGTCCATAATCAGCAATATGAGGAAGCACTCCGTCCTCTCGTGATGCTTGGCAAAAACGGAACATTCCAACGTTCAGTGGAGTGCAATCAAGAAGATTCCGCCATCGTTGTCTACTATCAGTGCGACGATATCGAGCCGCGAAACATTGCCCTCTACTCGCTGGCTAATCACTTGATGTCCGCCACGTTTTTCCATGAGATACGTACCAAGCAACAATTGGGTTATATGGTAGGAACAGGAAACTTACCACTCAATCGTCATCCGGGTATTGTGCTCTACGTACAATCGCCCAATGCCGCTCCTATCGATTTAATTAGCTCGATTGACGAGTTTCTCAATGCGTTCTATATGGTGCTTCTTGAGCTCAACGAATACCAATGGCACAGCAGTAAACGAGGGTTGTGGAACCAGATTGCAACGCCAGACACCACCCTACGCAGTCGAGCTCAGCGTTTATGGGTTGCGATAGGTAATAAGGACCGCTGTTTCAATCAAAAAGAAGTGGTGTTGGAAGAACTCAAGACACTTACTCGCGCTGACATGATTCGCTTTGTCGTGAACGAACTCAAACCCAGAACAGCAAACCGTCTCATAATGCACACTCAAGGGAACGCACACCATGAGTCCGCTCCGCTTGAATTAGGTTTTGAAATTGGCTCAATTGAGGAATTTCAATTGAGACCAAAAGACATCGACTTAGGCTGATTGCTCCGACTCGACAATCTTTTTCAATGAATGCGGGTGAAGCTTGATACAAATACCATCGTGCTTAAATGCCACTGTTGGGTTATTGAGTCGCTCGCCCTCTCCTTTCGGGCTCGATAATTTTACCTTAATTCCCTGCTCTCCCAACTGATTCCAGTGTTTCGCAAGTTCTGGCTGTTGTTGCTTGATGCCCTGCAAAAATTCCTCTGCTGTTTCAGCTTGCGAAGGAACAACGAACTCGACATGCTCCCATGACTGCTGCGGATAGCTTTTTCCCTCGGCTGGATAAGGCAATTCTAAGCACTCAATCGACCAATTTAACGCCTTCAATGGCTCAGTGAATTCAATCACAATGATCGGACGACCATTTATCACCGCATTTGATATTTCACAGCCTTCTTTTAACCATTCTTGATGAGCCAGTTTTGCCAATTCCAAGTCATTGATACGTAATGCAATATGATCCGCCTGAAAAGGACGTAAATTAATATGCAGTTTCTCGCTTAAACCTTGAATTTTATGCATAAAATCTTCAATCTTGCCTTTCATTTGTGAAGGCATCAATTCAGCATCCAGTAGTCTTTGAGACATTTTCATCTATCCAAAACGTTGATTTTTCCGCAATACTAGCAAGAACCTAAGGAAAAGTAGAAAATTTCCCAGAACACTCCCTATAAGAAAAGTAATAAAGTTGGTATTATGTGCGCCAAATTATGAACTCTATAGAGATATGCATTCATTCCACCAGAGTGGATATTATTCAGCAATAGCGTCTGACGAAGCTGAATAACTCAATGCATATCCAACCAATTCCCAAGAATTGAAGGAAGCGCGTGTGAATATCCAAGCACTTATTAACGACAAAGTATCTCAGGCTCTTGAAGCCGCTGGCGCACCTGCAGGCAGCCCTGCAGCCGTTCGTCAATCAGCAAAGCCACAGTTTGGTGATTACCAGGCAAACGGCGTGATGGGCGTTGCTAAGAAACTCGGCACAAACCCACGCGAATTTGCTCAAAAAGTATTGGATGTTCTAGACCTTGACGGTATCGCAAGCAAAACTGAAATTGCAGGCCCTGGTTTTATCAACATCTTCCTGAGCGAAGAATTCCTCGCTAAACAAGCTGAGTCCGCACTATCTGACTCTCGCCTTGGTGTTGCAGCTGAAGCGCAAAAAACTATCGTTGCTGACTACTCAGCGCCAAACGTTGCTAAAGAAATGCACGTTGGCCATCTACGTTCAACAATCATCGGTGACGCTGTTGTTCGTACTCTCGAATTCCTTGGTCATAAAGTGATCCGTGCTAACCACATCGGTGACTGGGGTACTCAGTTCGGTATGCTTATCGCCAACCTAGAGCGTGTTCAGCAAGAGCCTGGTGAAGTTTCAATGGAGCTGGCTGACCTTGAAGCCTTCTATCGCGAGTCGAAAAAGCTTTACGACGAAGATGAAGAGTTTGCAGTCAAGGCGCGTAACTACGTGGTTAAACTGCAAGGTGGTGATGAATACTGCGCAGAGATGTGGAAGAAACTGGTGGATGTCACCATGATCCAAAACCAACGCAACTACGATCGTCTTAATGTCTCTCTAACTCGTGAAAACGTAATGGGTGAGAGCATGTACAACGACATGCTACCTGGCATTGTGGCAGACCTGAAAGAGCAAGGTCTTGCACAAGAAGATGACGGCGCACAAGTTGTATTCCTTGAAGAGTACAAAAACAAAGACGGCGAGCCTATGGGTGTTATCATCCAGAAGCGTGACGGCGGCTTCTTGTACACCACTACCGATATCGCTTGTGCGAAATACCGCTACGAGACGCTAGGTGCCGACCGCGTATTGTACTTTATTGACTCACGCCAGCATCAACACCTCATGCAAGCATGGACAATCGTTCGTAAAGCGGGCTATGTGCCAGAAGAGGTAACTCTTGAACACCACGCTTTCGGTATGATGCTAGGTAAAGATGGCCGTCCATTTAAGACGCGTGCAGGTGGCACAGTTCGTCTGGCGGACCTGCTAGACGAAGCAGAAGAGCGTGCAATCAAGCTTATCGAGTCTAAGAACCCAGACTTAGAAACTGCTGAAAAGCAAAACATCGCCAACACTGTAGCAATGGCTGCTGTTAAGTACGCAGACCTGTCTAAACACCGTACGACTGACTACGTGTTTGACTGGGATAACATGTTGGCATTTGAAGGCAACACAGCGCCATACATGCAGTACGCTTACACGCGCGTTGCATCTATCTTTGCCAAAGCAGGCATCTCTATGGATGAACTGGCTGGTGACATTAAGATCACCGAAGAGAAAGAGAAATCTCTTATCGCCAAGCTACTGCAGTTTGAAGAAGCGGTGCAGTCAGTTGCTCGTGAAGGCCAACCACATATCATGTGTAGTTACCTATTCGAACTTGCTGGCCAGTTCTCAAGCTTCTACGAAGCATGCCCAATTCTGAACACAGAAGATGAATCTGTTAAACAGAGTCGCCTGAAGCTGGCAGCACTGACAGCGAAGACCATCAAGCAAGGTCTTTCTCTGCTAGGTATTGATACGCTAGAACGCATGTAAGCTAGGGCTTTAGCGATACAAAATAAAGGTTGATGTGAAAGCATCAACCTTTTGTTTTATCTGGCGTATACTGGCTAAAAATACTAATAGGAATGAATCATGAGTTTTGAACTCCACCCACAACTGGCAAAGGATACTAGCGTCATCGGTCACTTTCCTTTGACGATTGCTCTGCTCCACAAAGACAACGCTGTTCCTTGGGTCATTCTTGTTCCTAAACGGGAAAATCTAAAAGAACTGCATCACTTGCCAATGCAAGAGCAACAACAGTTCTTACTCGAATCACAGGCGGTGAGCCAAGCATTAGAAGCAACGTTTCGCCCAGATAAACTCAACTTAGGTGCGCTTGGTAATATGGTTCCGCAACTTCATGTCCATCACATCGCTCGTTTTAAGGATGACGTTGCCTGGCCGGGGCCCGTATGGGGGAATACTCAAGGGTATTTTCGCTCTGAAGAAGAACAACAAGCGATACTCAGTAAGATTCAGAATGTCTTATCACTAAGTAGCTTGTTTAAAAAAGCATAAAAAAATGCCGCTGTTACCAGCGGCATTTTCTTTACATGGTCACCGTGAGAGATAACTCATCGGCACCATTCGCGGAGTATCTGACCCGGGTCACTTTACGAGCTTTATTGGTATCGACCAAGCGAGATATCTTCCCTTTCTTGATCCATACCGCCAGCATGGCATCGACACCGTCTTCGCTCATTGAAAATTTCTTCGCGAGTTCTTTCTGGCTAACGCAGCCCTGCTGCTCGATGTGCCGTTTCAACTCCTGTAAGATCATGCTGTTTGTGCCTCAGCATAATGTACCTGCTTCTGCCCCGCCGCTTTCAGCGCGCGATATGTCGCAAAGGAAACCAAAATGACTCCGGCTATCCAGGCTGCACTGTAGATTGGGTGGTCTGTGAAGTGCATCGTCTGGTAGTAAAGCACCGCACCGCCATACGCAAGACCCATCGTCCAAACCGCAATAAAGCGCGCGTATTTCTGGCCAAACTCACGGACATAAGCCCCCATAGCCGCGACACAAGGCGTGTACAACAAGATGAAAATCAAGTAAGCAAACGCGGCATGACCCGAGACGAAATATTGGTTCAGGTTACCAAAAATAGAAGCATCGACTTCCTGCTCTTCTGCCACAGTAGAGCTATCGGTCAAATCGCCTACTTCAATACCCAATGGATCGGAATAACTCAATCCAGCTAAGTTTTCTGGGATAGACATGACCGCCTCTTCCAAGCTCGCCATTAAATTGAACTCACCTTCTTCACCTTCACTTGGTGCGTAAAGGTTGTTCAAAGTACCCACTACCGCTTCTTTGGCAAAAATGCCTGTAATAATACCCACTGTCGCTGGCCAGTTGTCTTCATGAACGCCTATCGGTTCAAATACAGGCGTCACCACCTGAGAGACTTTAGACAACACTGAATTTTCGCTGTCTTCATTGCCAAATGATCCATCAGTACCGACAGAGTTGAGGAAGCTAAGAATAGTCACAACAACAACGATAGTTTTACCTGCCCCAAGAACAAAGCGTTTCAGTTTTTGCCACGTTTTGATCAGCACATTCTGTATCGTTGGTAATTCGTAATCAGGCATTTCCATGATTAAGCTGTCGCTTGAACCCGGGTAAAGCGTATGCTTAAGCACCAACCCAGTGAATACCGCCGCAGCAATTCCCAGTAGATAAAGTGCAAATACGATATTCTGGCCGCTTTCAGGGAAAAACGCGGCAGCAAACAATGCATATACAGGAAGGCGTGCACCACAAGACATGAACGGCGCCATTGAGGCCGCAAGTTTACGTTCACGTTCCTGATCTAACGTTCGTGTTGCCATGATGGCTGGTACGTTACAACCGAAGCCTAGAACCAATGGGACGAAGGCTTTACCCGGTAAACCAATCTTCTGCATCACTTTATCGAGAACAAAAGCTGCACGAGACATGTAACCTGAGCTTTCCAAGATTGCCAAAAAGAGATACAAGCAAGCAATCACCGGAATGAACGTGGCGACAGTCTGAATACCGCCACCCACGCCATCCGCAATCAATGTCACCAACCAAACTGGCAGATGATCATCTAACAAGTAGTGCCCGCCATCGACTAGCAAGGCGCCGACACCAATATCAAAGAAGTCGATAAACGCACTACCGATGTTGATAGAGAACATAAACATCAGGTACATAACGACAAAGAAAAATGGAACGCCTACCCACTTATTGAGAATGACGTTATCCACCTTTTCCGTAAAGCTATGGCTAAGTTTGCCTTCGGTCCGGCGCACTTTCTTGCACTGCTCATGAAGGAAGGTATATTTCGTATCGGCAACCATAAGATCGACATCTAGGTCAAGACTGCCCTGAATCTTCGCAATGTTGTCTCTTTCCTCAGAAGAAAGATTGTTTAAGACCAACAGATCCTGCTCTAAAGCTCGAATAGAAAGAGCGCGTGCGGAAACCTCAGAATGATTAGCAAAAACAGGTTGGATTTGGTCTATCGCTCGCTCAAATTCTACATCGTAGCCAATCTTCAGTTCGTTCAGTGCAACACCTTGAACCACCGCTTTATGTAGACGCTCTTTCAGACGTTGGACCTGATTTTTGTTGTTTGCGGATAAAGCATACACCGGACAGCCCAGCATTTTTTCCAACGCTTTGACATCGATAGTTTGTCGTTCACGCTTCAAGGCATCCATTTTATTCAGCACAACCATCATTGGTCTGCCAAGCTCTCGCAGCTGAAGCGTCATATATAAACTTCGCTCGAGACACGTCGCATCAACAACGTTAATGATTAAATCCGCTGGATGTGTCAAGACCGCACGTGAGGCAATTGACTCATCGATACTGTTGCCATCGTTACCACTATCTAATGCGTAGATGCCAGGAAGGTCGGTGAGCATGAAATCATCACCAGAATGACTGTAACGACCGGTTTTCTTTTCAACCGTCACACCTGCCCAGTTACCGACTTGCTGTTTGGCACCTGTCAAACCATTAAACAGGGTTGTTTTACCACTGTTTGGGTTACCGACAGTCAGAATTTTGTATTTCATCAGTTGGCCTCTACATGAATTGAATTAGCAATATTGGTTCTGACTGCGAGAGACACACCGCGAACTTCAACCTGAAGAGGATCGCCCATTGGGGCCTTACGAATAAGCGTGACTGGAGTTTGAGGAAGCAACCCCATCACCATCAGCTTTTTTCTAACTTCATTAGAAAGCTCTGAAAAACCGGTGATCGTTGCTTTTTGCCCTTGCGTTAAATCTGAAAGTTTCATAGACAGGCCAATTAAAGATAAAAATGAGAAATATTATTATTAAGACTTTAGATCTTAGCCTGTGTAAATTTTGTAAATCTTGTCTGAAATCAAACATTGCGAATATGGAACGTCATTTTCGTCAATTAAACACCCGTTAATTCCGTTAAAAACAATCATTTTTGGTCAGTTAATCAACACAGTCCATTTCAAACACCTGCCAAGAAATTGACAAAAACCCATTTAAAATCAGATATATAAGCACCATGTCGCTTTTATCATGTAACCTTGGCGTTAATTTTATAAGTAAAATAAGTCGATAGTTTTATAGTTAAACACGTCGACAAGGAGAGCTCCTTAAAAGACATTGAATTCCAGAGGTGGTGCTACCCGCACCACTCCGGCAGCAAGCGAAGGTGTCATTGGCACCCGTGGTATAGTCCCCCCGGCTATACCACGATATTTTTTTCATCACGCATCACGCCAATCAGTGTGCTAAGTACAGCCTCCTTAACACAACTCATTTTATTTAGCTTTTTGATTCATTTAAGTCGATAGGCAACGTCAAGTCACCGATCTTGCTCTTCAATAAACTGAGAAGGGGAAACGCCAAAACGATGTTTAAATCGTTGGCTAAAGTAGGAAGGGTCATTGAACCCGCATTCGAAGGCTACATCTGAGATTTTCTCACCAGCCAACAAACGTCGACAAGCATAGTCCAGCCGTACTTCGGTCACGTAGTCCATAAACGTACGTTCTGCAGCTGACTTAAATCGACGCTGTAAACTACGCTCGGATACGTACATTTGCTTAGCCGCTGAAGCCGTACCAAATTCCGGATCTGAATAATGTTTGACGACCAAAGCTTCGAGTTTTTCAATCCACGGGTCTTTCGATTGTTCTTCAGATAAACCTGTGTCGGTAAGCTGAACAATCGAGTTTTCTTCAAATTCACTACCAACTGGCCAAACAAACTCAATTAAGTTTCGTTCATCAGAACTGTATCGATGGAAATTGCCGCCATTTTCTTTGACCAAAGACTCGATTTCATTCCACACTTCAATGGCTGTCACGGAAGTATCATCAAGCTTTGCGCCTTGCTCGGTCATGGAAAAGTAGACTTTTTCGTCATTGATACGATACCGCATCAGCACGACTTGCCCGCGATATGAGCGCTTAATCAGGTTATCAATCAGAAGATTAAACACACTATCGAGGTTAAAAGCGTCGAGCGTGACATAAATGTCCTTATCTTCTTCTGAGTTTATCTCGACAGATAAACCAGCCTTACTAAGCTCTTCTTGCCAACCATCCAATGCAGAGCGCAATACCAAAGACAGGTTGTAAACTGGCAAGGCATCACCATTAGCCGCGCGAACGTTGAGCAGTAGATCCAGTTCATGAATCATAAATCTCAATAATTGCTGTTTGCCTTGTTCTGAATCAGTGGTCGTCTGTGATGCACACCCTTGCAGCCTTTCCCGCAAAGATTGCACCGACTGTCGATAGAGGATACGCCGGATTTGTAGCTGTTTTCTTAATTGATCGTTGTTGGTCAGCAGGATTCGGCTTTGATGACGCAGCTGATTAGTCTTGAGCGCTACCTGAGACTTCAACTCTTTATTGGTTCTTGCCATCATGCGGGAGCGCCAATAAATAACAAACGCTAACAGAATAAAAACGGCGGTCACGTAGGAGAAGATCGCATACCCTCGGATATACCAGGGCTCATCAACTGAGAAAACAAACGGCTCAATAGCACTCTGCGCCATACCATTATTTACAGCACGCACTTCAAGCGCGTAGTCGCCAGGAAGGATATGTTCTATGGTCAGCTTCATTCCTTCGAGGTCTTGCCATTCTTCCTGCGCTCCCAATCGATATTGTAGGGAAACATTACTGACCTGTGGAAGCACACCAAACTGAAAAGCGATTGATTCCCCGTATGTCACGTGCGGAGCACCTAAAATACTCCCTCCAAGAGAATACAGCTCTTGGTTAGCAACCACTTGGCTGTATATCACCTGTACGTTGGGGGATTGGCTGGCACTGAGACTTTTGGTGTCCACCTTGATGAGGTTTCGCCTAGAGCCAAGTAATAGATTTTGCTGGCTTTCTGAGCCTGGGCTGCATAATCCTGACTGGAATTCGTTGTTCACTAAGCCGAGTGGCTCACCATAATGTGCTTCGATTTGCCCGTTACTCGAATAGCGAGTCAACCCCGCTGACGAAGTCATCCAGATGCCATTACGATTACTGATCAAACACTTAGGTGTGATATGATCATCCACCATAGTTAGAGACTTAAGTTGCAAGCTGGCTACGTCTAATTGATACAATCCGTAAGTGCTCGCCACCCACACTTCACCATCATTCACTTCTTTTATGCTAGCCACACGTCCATAGTGTTCTGAGGCACTAACATAATGAATTTGACCGTTAATCAGTACATAGGTGCCGTGATCGGTCCCCAACACTAAACTGCCATTGTCAGCCACCGTCATCTGAGTAACCTGTGCTGGTAAATACTTGTTCAGCATCCACTCAGAGCCATATTGCATCAACTCGCGACTTTTGGTGCCAAAGCGCCACAACTTGTGATCGCTGGCGCCCCAGATTCGACCCTGTTGATCCAATTCCAATAACTCAACCGACGAGGTTTTTAAAAAGTTAGGTAAACGATCTGCAACCACAGTACCGGATACACTATCAATACAAATGATGCCATTCTCGGTGGCTAACCAGAGCACGCCATTATGCTCAATAACATCGTTGACTCTACCTTTATAAAGCAGCTTTCTGGACGCCTTGCGGTTCAATTTAAGTGAATACACCCCCACATTGGTGACCATCCAAAATCCACTACGACTCTTCTTATTAATCAGTTGAATCAGCTTTTCTGACGTGGCTCCTCGGCTTAACATCAAATCAGGAAAGCGCTTAAATTGATGAGCAAACAATGAGAAATAATGAATGCCCCGCTCAGTGGCGATCCACATTCCCCCTCGATGATCATTGAGCAGTGAGTAAACCTTTTCGCCAAACAGCGCATAACTGTGTGTACGGTCTCTGGAGAAATAAGCGCTCTCTTGTGATGCAAAGGAATACGCCTGCAAGCCAGACTCTGTACCTATCCAGTATCCTTTTTGCGTTTCCGCAATACTCAAAACATGCCCACCCGGTATTCGTTTCAGTGGCTCATCGGGGTGGTTAAGATTGAAGAGAATTGTTCCGTGTCGAGTTCCGACGACCAATTCTTGACGTTTTTCGGAAAAATAGAGGGTTTCTATATGGCTAGTGCCAGAGCGAGGCGCATGTTCAAAACGGCTGCCATCTGACAAATACACTCCGGAATTGGTCGCCAGCACCCACTTTGACTGAATCAGTTTGGCATCGGTAATGTTGATTTGAGCAGATTGGTTGTACTGATACAGTCCCATTAATGAATAAGAAGAAAATTCTCCACTATCAACATGATAGGTGTAGAAGTTTGAAGCATCAGACACCCAAACGTAACGACCAGACACCCCTATTCGTAAAATCTCAGTACCCGGTGTGAGGCTGAACATCAGCTCTCGACTTTTACCCGGGGTGGTGCGATAAATCTCATTGCCCGCAAATGACCAAAAAGCACTGTCGAGAAAGGCAACTTGGTCTGATTCAAATTCGAGTGCAGAACCTGATTTGGGCAAAATGTTTTGCCCGTCAAAAAACAGCACCTGATTTCTAACATCTTGAAACCAGATACCACCATTGTCAGCGAGGAAAAGTTCTTTAGCGGCAAACGCTTTGCCCTGAGCTTGCGTTGGCAGAGGGTAGAAAACTGACAAAGGGAGATCCATTGCCATCGCGAAACGAGTCAAAAATAAAAACGACAGAAAACAAACAGCTTGTTTCACTAGCGATTCCCTTGCAGCAATATTGGACAGTCAATAACATTCCATACCTAAGCGTTTCGAAGGACCCGCCCAGATTAGGACTCAAGGTTAATTGAACTGAGTCATCAAATTATTTTGTGATAATAATTATCTTGGATTTCCAATGATAAACAAGATGCTGCTTCAAAAAATCGGCGTTTTCTTATCTGGATCAATCAAAAAAGGGAAGCGTTATGCTTCCCTTTGATGACATATCACACAGATATTAGTTGCTAAGACATTCAGTAAAGCTGTCTGTGATGGACTGAATAAAAGTAAAGTAGCTGCCTGGTCCAACTTGAATATTAGTACCAATAGGATCAAGTACACCTTGTCTGGCTTGACTACCACGCGTCACAGACTCAACAACGGCTGGAGTAAACTGAGGTTCAGCAAAGACACACTTAGCATCCCCTTTTGCTAATGCTTTCTTGATTTTGATGAGTGTCTTAGCTCCCGGCTTTCTCTCAGGGCTGACCGTAAATTCACCTAAATGATTCAAGCCATAATCCTGCTCAAAATAACCATAGGCATCATGAAATACGTAGTAACCCACATCTTTTACTGGCTCTAACGCCGCACGCCATTTTTCATCGTACTGGTTTGCATTTTTCACAAACGTCTGATAGTTCGCTTGATAAACCTCTTTATTGCTCGGGTCTAACTCAGCAAGTTTTTGGCTGATCGCTTCCGCGGCCTTGATGCTCTGCTCACGACCTAACCAGAAATGCGGATCGTGTGAACCATGATTATGCCCATCATGATCGTGATTATGCCCACCTTCAGAAAACTCACGAAGTTCCAAACCATCTACTTCACTTATGGTCAAAACATTCTTCTGATCCTCAAGAACTTTGGTTAAAAAAGGTTCTAGGTCATTACCAAACCAAACCACCAAATCCGCTTTTCTAACTCGCTTCACATCAGATGGTTTCAGCGCATAGTCATGCGGAGAAGTGTTGGACTCAAGCAATAAATCTGGCTCAGAAACTCCTTTTGTAATCTCATAGGTAATCATCTGAATGGGTTTAATACTGGTCAGTATTTCACTGGCGTTTGCACTACCTATAGCAAAAATGGATAGCAAAGGAATAAGGTGTTTCATAAATCAATACCACTAGTCTCTGGCGTTAAAGTTTTTCAAATGTTACATTATAACAATAGTTATTTGCAAATGAGTTCCATTCATGTCGGCACTGGTCGAACTTCAACAAGTCTGTGTTCAATTTGGAGAACGCAAAGTCCTTGATAATATTAGCCTTACCCTCAAACGAGGAGAAATAACAACATTAATAGGCCCTAACGGAGCAGGTAAATCGACTCTCGTGAAGGTGTTGTTAGGTCTCCAAAAGCAGTTCAGCGGGACAGTCAATAAGACGCAAAACCTGAAAATTGGTTACGTCCCTCAAAAGCTTAGGCTGAATGACGCATTGCCTCTGGATGTGAAACGTTTCATGAAGCTCGCGGGTAAGTTTAGTGAGCAAGAGCTGCAAGATGCGTTGAAACTTGTCGGGGCACAGCACTTGATGCGAGCAAACATGCACTCTTTGTCTGGTGGAGAGAGCCAACGTGTTCTTTTAGCAAGAGCACTACTGCAACGACCAGACTTGCTGGTTCTAGATGAGCCTGCTCAAGGTGTCGATGTCCAAGGACAGATTGATTTATATGAGTTAATTGATACTATTCGCCATCGCTTCAGTTGCGCGGTGTTTATGGTATCCCATGACTTACATCTGGTGATGGCGAAAACTGATGACGTCATCTGCCTCAATCATCATATTTGTTGTTCAGGCGCGCCGGCGGACATCACCAAACACCCAAGTTATATTGCTCTGTTTGGCGAAACGAGAAATGAGTCTCTCGCGTTTTACCACCACCAGCATCAACATCATCACCATGACTTAGCGGGTGATCCAGTATCTGGCGAAGCGTCTACCTGTTCACAGCATTCACACGGTCACCATCATGATTGAGTTTCTATTACCTTCTATTCTTGCTGGCTTGGGGATTGCAGCTATCGCAGGACCGCTAGGCTCATTTGTTGTATGGCGCAGAATGGCTTACTTTGGCGACACCTTAGCTCATGCCTCCTTGATGGGACTTGCATTAGGCTTCCTGCTTGACGTCAATCTGTATTTTGCTCTGATTGTCTGCTGCTTGGCTCTCGCCTTTATTCTTGTCGCCCTCCAGAGACAACAGTTGGTCGCAACCGATACGCTGCTGGGTATTCTGGCGCACAGTGCTTTGTCTCTTGGCTTAGTGGCGGTCGGCTTCCTAGACAATGTACGAATTGACCTGATGAGTTACTTGTTTGGCGATTTACTGGCTGTTAGCCCAACGGACCTCGTTTATATCTACGCAGGCGCAGCGCTAGTTTCCGCAATACTGGTCTATTTTTGGCGTTCTCTGCTGGCAACAACGGTTAACGAAGACCTCGCCGCTGTAGAAGGCCACAATGTCGACTTAATGCGTTTGGTGCTGATGATTATGGTTGGCCTTGTGATTGCCATCGGTATGAAATTCGTCGGGGCTTTGATCATGACTTCGCTGTTGATTATTCCAGCGGCTACCGCGCGGCGATTCTCTAAAACGCCAGAGCAGATGGCCATAACTGCCTCTTTTATTGGTGCAGTCGCTGTGCTCTTAGGCCTTAGCCTCTCATGGCATTACGATACGCCAGCGGGGCCTTCAGTGGTCATCAGTGCCACCGCGATGTTTATGTTGTCACAGTTATACCGAGTAAAAGCGTAAGCGAGAAGCGAGAAGCGAGAAGCGAGAAGCGAGAAGCGAGAAGCGAGAAGCGAGAATGAAAAAGGGTTGGCGCAAATGCGTCAACCCTTTTTGTTACCTAAACGATAATCGTAGATTAGGCACCTTCATTGTGCAGTTCGAGGTTAGCCAGCTCTTGTTGAATATCGCGCTGTACTTTTGCATCATCACTACGTAATGACTCAAGGAAATCGAGGTACTTCTGGTCGATATCTCCAGTCACATACTCGCCATTAAAGACGGACGTTTCAAACTTAGTGATATCGGTGTTCCCCATGCCTACGGCTGCCACAAGATCATCCAATGTTTGGAAGATTAGCTCATCGGCACCGATTTGCTTACAAATCGCATCGTTATCGCGACCGTGTGCTATCAGCTCATTCGCGCTTGGCATATCAATGCCATAAACGTTCGGGAAACGAATTTCCGGTGCTGCAGAAACCATAAATACCTGTTTCGCGCCAGAGTCACGTGCCATTTCAATGATTTGCTCCGATGTGGTGCCACGAACGATTGAGTCGTCCACCAACAGAACATTTTTATCCTTGAACTCAGAGCGGATAGCATTGAGCTTACGGCGAACCGATTTCTTGCGTTGCTGCTGACCCGGCATGATAAACGTACGGCCCACATAACGGTTCTTAACGAATCCTTGACGGTATGGTTTATCAATAGCTTGAGCAATCTGCAGAGCAATATCGCATGACGTTTCAGGGATCGGGATAACCACATCGATATCTAGATGACTGTAGTCATCGCGAATGCGCTCGCCAAGCTTCTTGCCCATTTCGACACGTGCACTGTAAACAGAAATCTTATCAATGAAGGAATCTGGACGAGAGAAGTAAACAAACTCGAAGATACAAGGGTTTAAGGTAGGGTTGTCCGCACACTGTTTAGTGTGTAGCTGACCATCAAACGTTGCGTATATCGCCTCACCTGGCGCAACGTCACGGATGAAGTCAAAGCCAACGGCATCCAGCGCAACAGATTCAGAAGCCACCATGTATTCAACCGAATCCCCTACTTCACGCTTACCAAGACATAGAGGACGAATACCATTTGGGTCACGGAAAGCAATCATACCGTGACCTATGATCATTGCTGACACAGCGTAAGCACCGCGAATCGTACGATGAACATTAGTCACCGCACGAAATACATCTTCTGCGGCTACATTGCCTTTCACTGTGTCAATTTCGTGGGCAAGAACATTCAGTAATACTTCGGAGTCCGATGTGGTATTGACATGACGACGGTCTTTCTCAAACAATTTTTCACGAACTTCCGCTGCGTTGGTTAGGTTACCATTGTGAGCAAGCGTAATACCGAAAGGAGAATTAACATAGAAGGGTTGAGCTTCAGATGCGCTAGAACTACCCGCTGTTGGGTAGCGAACATGGCCAATACCGACCGTTCCCTGAAGGCGTTGCATGTGCTTTGCTTCAAACACATCTTTAACTAAACCGTTCGCCTTTCTCAGACGAAAACGATTGCTTTCTATGGTACAAATACCCGCGGCATCTTGGCCACGATGCTGCAACACAGTCAGTGCGTCATAGATAGACTGGTTTACAGGCGTTGTACCCACGATTCCAACAATACCACACATGTCCTAACCCTCGATTTGCGACAATGGCTGGCGCTATAACGCGCCAGATAAGAAACTCGATGTTGCTTGTAAGTGCTCGAAGAAAGGGGCAATGATACGGCTAAACTCCGGTACCAGTTGCGAACTTCTCCACCACTCTGAGTCTGGAAACGATGTAAACGCATCCATAAAAAATAGTGCAGCTGAAACAATCAGAACACCTCGTAAGCCACCAAAGACGACTCCTAGTACTCTGTCTGTTCCCGACAAGCCTGTTTTCTGTACTAATTGGGCGATAACGTAATTCACGATCGCACCCACAATCAGTGTCGAAACAAACAGGGCTGCTATCGCTGCTCCGTTTCGAAACATGTCGTCCTGAATATTGGAAAAGTATACCGCCAATTTTGCGTAATACTGGCTGGCGATAAAAAACGCCCCAAACCAAATAACCAGAGACAACGCTTCTTTTGCGAAGCCGCGAATTAAACTGATCACTGCCGACAGGCCGATCACACTTAAAATGACAATATCTAACGAATTCATCTGTTCTTACATCTTAAGTTGGCGCGCATTTTAACAGAAAAAACGCTGACGCAAACGTTTTCTTATGGATTTAGTGGCTTAAATTTGAGCAATCGACCTTTTGAGCCAGTAATTTTTTCCAACTCAGTCACTTGCCGCTCTAGCTTACTCTTGGACACATCTGGGCCAATGATTACACGAGTAAAACCATTTTCGAGTTTTGTGTGGGCTTGATAACCGCGTTTTTGTAGGTCTTTAACAACGTTTTTCGCGTTCTCTGCATTCTTCAACGCCATCAACTGAATAATCCAAGCACTGTCCTGATATTCATTGCGCTCAGGAACCTCTTTAACCGCGACAGGCAAAGGTTCATCATTCACCTTTTCAGCGGAAGCGGGAGCCTCAGGTTCTTGCACAACAACTTCAACTGGTGTTTCAGGGAGGCTTGCAGAATCATCAATGGGCTCCAAAACTTCGAAGCTTTCTACATCGCTATCAAGCTCCGGCTTAATTGGAATGCTGGCGATGTCTTCCTTGTAGTGCGTTTTTTTACCATCAAGGACATCAGGTAATACGATGACGCCGATCGCCACCAAAATGATGGTGCCGACCAGACGATTTTGAAACTTACTTGCCATTTACTCTCCTTGACTCTGCCAGTGTTCGAGCACTTCGCCAACCGTATGGAAAGAACCCACAACCAGAATGACATCTTCCTCTTCAGCCTTTGTCAACGCGGCTTTAAATGCGTCGACAGGGGCTTCGAAGCGATCATTACCATCAGGAAGATACTCACAAAGTTCCGCAGCACTTGCAGCTCTTGGCCCTTGTAATGACGCTGGGTACCAATGACTGGCAACCGGAGCCAATACCTCAAGCGTGGCCTTAATATCTTTGTCGTGTAGCATCGCGACCACAGCGTGGATTTTTTTACCCGAGTACTTCTGTTGAATGCGTTGTACCAAGTATTCAGCAGAATGCGGGTTGTGCGCCACGTCGAGGATGATTGTCGGCTCTGTATTCACCACCTGCATTCTGCCAGGTAGCTTCGCGCTATTGAGGCCTTTAACGATATTGATGTCTGACAAATCGAGATTTGCTGTCGCGAGCGCCATTAAAGCGGTCGCCGCATTTTGTAACGGTAAGCCAGGAATAGGAAGTGCTTCTAACTCGTACGGGCCATGCGTCCAACGCCAAGTATGTTCATCGACGACTTGATAGTCATACTGAATTTCCACTTGATACAATTCTGCACCAATATCATCAGCATGCGCCGCCACAGTAGCAGGCGCTTTGGGCTGACCACAGATTGCAGGCCTGCCACTTCGGTAGATGCCCGCTTTCTCATAGCCGATCACATTAATGTCATCACCGAGCCAGTCAACATGGTCGATAGCGAGGCTAGTAATCACTGAAACATCATGGTCTACAACATTAGTGGCATCCAATCGTCCCCCAAGCCCGACTTCTAGCAATACGACATCCACTTTTTCAGTTTGGAAAAGGCGTAGCGCTGCTAAAGTCCCATATTCAAAAAAGCTTAAGCTAATATCACCACGCTGCTTTTCAATAAAGTCAAACGCTTCGGTGTGCTTCTCATCAGTCAGATCTTGTCCATTAATACGGACACGTTCGTTATAGCGAATTAGGTGGGGGGAACTGTAAACACCAACGGAGTAGCCTGCATCAAGCAATATGGCTTCCATAAGTGCACAAGTAGAACCTTTACCATTGGTCCCCGCGACAGTAATTACGGTAGGAGCAGGTTTAACTAGGTTGGTTTTCTCGGCGACAGCCTGAACACGATCTAGACCGAGATCGATAGCAGAGGTATGTATGTTTGTTAAATAATCAAGCCACATCGTAAGAGGGGATGTGGCTTGAGGAATTTGGGTTTGACTCATCTAACTCTAACCAAGTAATTGTGGTTGTTTGTTAGTGTGTTACTTTACCCTTTTTCGTCCGCTTCTGGTACAGAATAAGCAGCTTCATTTTGTGAATCGTTCACAGAAACCACTAGAGGCGAAGGTTGGTTAGTCATTTTCGCAATCAGACTACCGACACGCTGACGCATTTCGCGGCGGTCAACGATCATATCGATAGCACCATGCTCAAGCAGGAACTCGCTGCGCTGGAAACCTTCTGGAAGATCTTCACGTACCGTCTGTTCGATAACACGGCGGCCAGCGAAACCGATCAATGCTTTAGGCTCACCAATATTGACATCACCTAACATTGCCAAACTTGCAGAAACACCACCCATCGTCGGATCGGTCATTACTGAAATAAACGGCAGACCTTTCTGAGACAAGCGCTCAAGTGCAGCACTGGTTTTCGCCATTTGCATCAGAGACATTAAAGCCTCTTGCATACGTGCACCACCACTTGCAGAGAAACAAACAAGGCCTGTGTTGTTCTCGATAGCCGCTTCTACAGCACGGACAAAACGAGCGCCAACTACAGAGCCCATTGAACCGCCCATGAAAGAGAATTCAAATGCACACGCAACGATAGGAAGGCCCAATAGCTCACCTTTCATCACAATAAGGGCATCTTTCTCTCCGCTGCTCTTTTGTGCAGCTGAGATACGGTCTTTGTATTTCTTTGAATCTTTAAACTTAAGCTTGTCTTGTGGCTCAAGCTCGTCCGCAAGTTCTACGCGGTTATTTTCATCCAAAAATGTTTCCAGACGACGACGCGCCTTCATACGCATGTGATGATCACATTTTGGACATACTTCTAGGTTACGCTCTAGTTCAGCGTGATAAAGCACCTGTTCACAAGATGTACACTTGGTCCATACACCTTCAGGGATGGACGCTTTACGTGAACTAACAATGTTGCTTTTTTCTAAAATCTTTTCAAGCCAACTCATGGAAGACCTTTTTCTCTCATCGCCTCCGCACTTTGCGAAGGACAAAAATTCTGAATTTACGCGAGAGGATTAAAGCATATAAAATGCCAAGTGTAGACAAAAAACTGGTTGTACCTATTTCTTACACTAATGTCTCACGCCCTAAAGAACTGATTAGTTGGACAATTTATCACGAATTAGTTCAAATTGTCTGGCAAAAATAGTGGCCCAATTGGCACTCTTGGCAATTCAAATTCTGCTGGATAATCAACATCAACCAGATAGAGGCCTGCTGCCTTCGCCGTTGCACCCGCAAGCTTGCGATCTTTCACTTCGAGCAACCACTTTATCCATTCAGGTTTCTGCTCCCCACGGCCTACACAGATAAGGCTTCCGGTAATATTACGCACCATATGATGAACAAAGGCATTCGCCTTGATATCAATCACTACGTATTGTCCGTGACGAGTCACATCCAAATGCATAATGTTACGCCAAGGGCTACGGGACTGGCAGTGTACCGCTCTGAACGACGTGAAGTCGTTCTCACCTAACAAATATTGACCAGCTTGGTGCATCTTCTCTGCATCTAACTCACCGTGATAGTGGCTAACGCCGGAGGACATAATACCTGGTCGTAACGCGCTATTGAAAATGATGTATCGATAGCGACGTGCTGTAGCGGAAAAACGAGCGTGAAACTCTTCAGGTACCTCTTTTGCCCAACGAACCGCAATATCACTCGGAAGATTGGCATTGACACCCATTGTCCACGCAACCATTTTTCGGCTGGCGGTGGTGTCAAAATGGACCACTTGACCCGTTCCATGAACGCCCGCATCAGTGCGCCCTGCACACTGTACTTCTACAGGATGGTTTGCAACGATACTTAACGCACGCTCAAGTTTCTCTTGCACGCTTTTCACTTCTTTTTGTCGCTGCCAACCAAAGTAATGAGTACCGTTATACTCAATACCTAACGCAATTCTCATCAGGGTGTTCTCATCGAAAATGGGGCGGGAAGTATAAACATTTTTGTCCAAAAAGATAAGGGGGCTCAACGCCCCCTATATGGATTACTCATTCATCGACCGTTGATCGCATCGATTAAGTTTTTCGCTTCTCGGCGGATCTCGTCGCTACCATCCACAATGGCTTCTTCAAGCAACTTAATTGCGCCTTGGGCATCATTCATTTCAATGTAGATTTTGGCTAAATCGAGTTTGCCAGACGCCTCTGAATTGTTGTCAACATCGACATCTCCGGTATCCCCGATGACGTCTGGGAAGTCACTTAAACCGACATCAAGCTTCAACTCTTCTTCTTCAAAGCTTTGCTGCTCTTCTTTTTCAACTTCAGCCATCAGCTCATCGATGGTACGGAACTCGCCTTCTTGCGGATTGAAATCTCCTAGCTCTTCTTGGTCTTCCCAGTTTTCATCTAAGATTTGAGCTTGTTCAGGGCGATTACCATCATCCCAGACACCTTGTTGGTCTTCCGGAATATCATCCGTAATTTGAGCTTGTTGTTCAGGGGATAAGCTAAAGCCGTTCCAGTCTTCTCCCCCCACTTCCAGCATGGCGTCAATATCCATGCCTGCACTATCAGAAGTGACTGAGTCGACAGGTTTGTCAAAGTCAAAGCTAGCCGTTTGTTCTGGTTCACTTTCAGAAAGCAATTCATTAAACGTTGCTTCATTGAATGCGTGATGCGCCAATTCTTCAGCTTCATCAGAACGATCCATAGCCTCAGATGGAATTTCTTCAAGAGATGGTAATTCGAGCTCATCAAGTTTGAAGTCAACATCATCAGAGCCACTATCGAACGCCTCAGCTAGCGCATCTTGCTCATCAAATTCAGGTAAATCTCGCTCATTGAGTTCAAGAGAATCCTCTTGTTGAACAGTATTTGCTTCGGGCTCTGGTTCAGCAACTGCGTCCGCCAACGTCCCTTGTTCGACGTAGCCTGGAATGTCTAAATCATCCAACTCTAGCGAGCCCTTTGGCTCGGAAGGAGAAGCTTCGAGTTCTGGCTCTTCGGCAACTTCGGCTAGCGCATCTTCTTCGCTGTATTCTGGAAGATCTAAATCGTCTAGGGCTAATGACTCTTCAGGCTCAGCGACAGGTGCTTCAAGCTCAGGCTCTTCAGCAACATCCGCTAGTGCGTCTTCTTCGCTGTATTCTGGAAGATCTAAATCATCCAGTTCTAACGATTCTTCTGGCTCAGCGACAGGGGCTTCAAGCTCCGGCTCTTCAGCAACATCCGCTAATGCATCTTCTTCGCTGTATTCTGGAAGTTCTAAATCATCCAGCTCTAGCGACTCTTCAGATTCAGCGACAGGGGCTTCAAGCTCTGACTCTTCGGCAATATCCGCTAACGCGTCTTCTTCGCTGTATTCTGGAAGCTCTATGTCATCCAGTTCTAACGACTCTTCAGACTCAGCGACAGGCGCTTCAAGTTCAGGTTCTTCAGCAACATCGGCCAGCGCATCGTCTTCGTTGTATTCTGGAAGTTCTAA
Organism: Vibrio sp. RE88; assembly: GCF_013113835.1. Lineage (GTDB taxonomy): Bacteria > Pseudomonadota > Gammaproteobacteria > Enterobacterales > Vibrionaceae > Vibrio. The sequence goes on from NZ_VTYQ01000003.1 coordinate 696,693, forward strand.
GTCATCCAGCTCTAGCGACTCTTCAGACTCAGCGATAGGTGCTTCAAGCTCTGGCTCTTCGGCAACATCCGCCAGCGCATCTTCTTCGCTGTATTGGGCTAATGACTCTTGTGGCTCAGCGACAGGCGCTTCAAGCTCGGGCTCTTCGGCAACATCGGCCAGCGCATCTTCTTCGCTGTATTCTGGAAGATCTAAATCATCCAGCGCTAACGACTCTTCAGATTCAGCAACAGGTACTTCAGGTTCAGCGGCAGGTGCTTCAAGCTCAGGCTCTTCAGCAACATCCGCGAGTGCATCGTCTTCGCTGTATTCTGGAAGATCTAAATCATCCAGTTCTAACGATTCTTCAGGTTCAGCAACAGGCGCTTCAAGCTCTAGCTCTTCGGCAACGTCCGCTAGTGCGTCTTCTTCGCTGTATTCTGGAAGTTCTATATCATCCAGTTCTAACGATTCTTCAGATTCAACAACAGGTGCTTCAAGTTCTGGCTCTTCGGCAACGTCTGCTAGTGCATCTTCTTCGCTGTATTCTGGAAGATCTAAATCGTCTAGGGCTAACGACTCTTCAGGTTCAGCGACAAGTGCTTCAAGTTCTGGCTCTTCGGCAACGTCTGCTAGTGCATCTTCTTCGCTGTACTCTGGAAGCTCTATGTCATCCAGTTCCAATGAATCTTCTGACTCAGCAACAGGCGCTTCAAGCTCCGGCTCTTCTGCAACATCCGCTAGTGCGTCTTCTTCGCTGTATTCTGGAAGTTCTATATCATCCAGTTCTAATGATTCTTCAGATTCAACAGCAGGAGCTTCAAGCTCCGGCTCTTCGGCAACATCGGCCAGCGCATCTTCTTCGCTGTATTCTGGAAGATCTAAATCATCCAGCGCTAGCGACTCTTCTGACTCAGCGGCAGGTGCTTCAAGCTCTGGCTCTTCAGCAGCAGGCGTATCAGCCATGAGATCATCAGATATTGCTTCGGACGCTTCATCTTCAATCAGCCAATCATCATCTTCCGGAACCCCAAATTCATTTGGAATAGCTTCAGGCATTGGGGCCGCTGATTGTTCTATTGCTGGTTCTGGAGTCTCTGGAGTCTCTGGAGTCTCTGGAGTCTCTGGAGTCTCTGGAGTCTCTGGAGTCTCTGGAGTCTCTGGAGTCTCTGGAGTCTCTCCAGATGGTGTGTCCGTTTGCTCCTGCTGAGCAAGTAAATCTTCCTCAACAGGCGCATTTTCTTCAGCAGCAACGGCTGTACTCTCATCTAACTGCGTTGAAGAAGTAACCGGAACTTCATGACTCTCTTCCAATTCAGAACTTGGGTTTTCGACTTCATCAATAGCAGACGTCAACCAATCATCTTCATCTTCGTGCTCGGACTCCGAGCCCGTAGCTTCCGGCTCATCGAGTTCAAGTGGTTCTACATCGCTTGAAAGAGCATCCTGATTTTCGTCCTCAGCCAAATCAAACTCAGACTCTTCGGCTAATTCAGGGTTTTCCACCTCATCAATCGCTGAAGTCAGCCAATCATCCTCTTCTGGCTCTGGCTCTGGCTCTGGCTCTGGCTCTGGCTCTGGCTCTGGCTCTGGCTCTGGCTCTGGCTCTGGCTCTGGCTCTGGCTCTGCAAAGTTTGAATCATCTTCAGGTTGCGGTGCAACAGCTTCCTCAGATACTGCTTCACTTAAATCGGGTTCATCCAAATCAAGCTCATCGAGCAATGGATCACCTTCGGGCGCAGCACTCAACATGTCATCGATAAAATCTTCACTGGAGAATTTATCTGTACCAGCAATGTCATCCAAAGACTCAACAGCGTCAGCAAGCGCAACATCTTGGTTCAACTCATTACTCAGAGTGAGATCTTCATTCTCTTCCTCTACCGATTCATCGCTCTGCTTTTCAATCTCTAGCAACTCTTCAAACAGGTCGGTGCCTTCATCACCGAGTTCTTCAGTAACTTGCTGTTGTTGCTCAGATTGTGTCTCGAATAAATCATCCAGTAACTCTGTACTATCTTCAAGTGAGCTTACATCTTGGGTATGATCATCAGACAAAAACTCATCAAGTGTTTCGGTTGACTCTGCATCAAGCTCATTGCTGTCATCGGTGATCAGTTCATCGAAGACATTATCATCGCTAAGATCGAGATCGTCGCTTAAGAAGTCATCTAGCGCCTTATCTGAACTAGGATCTGTCTCCTCACCATCATCAATCAGCTCATCGAGTAAGTCTGTACTGTTTTCACTGACTTCTGGTGTTGGCTCTTCCACCATTTCATCCAGAAGCGCAGTCTCATCAAGTGCTTCAGCTTCAAGCTTTTCTAGGTCTGCCTGAGCTTCCACTTGAGCAAAGAGGTCATCAATTTCGCTATCTGACGCTAGACTAGGCTCATCTGTATCGGTGCTCCCAGCATCATCATCACTCAGATCAAAGCCACCATCAGCCTCATCAAGCAACGAGTCAAAGTCCAGATCGTCACTCGTATCATCAGTGTCACTTTCATTGAACAAGTCGTCTAACAGTGACTGATCCAACTCATCGGTGCCAAGATCTTCCGAGTCTCCATCTGATGCCAGCAGTGAGTCTAGCTCGTCTTGAGAAATCTCATCGTCATCATCTGATAAATCAAATTCACCTTCTGGTGACTCATCCTCAATAACAACTTCATCCAGGGCTCGCTCCATTTCTTCAAGGCCCAGTGCTTTATCTTCGCTATTCACACTGATGCCATTGGAGCTCATATCCATATCGGCAAGCGCTTCGTCTAGCTCGCCATCGTCCCCGATGCCAGCGAATGGGTCTTCGCCATCTTCACCTTCAAGATTGAAATCGAGATCGTTATCTTCTAAGTCGGCAAAGACATCTACTTCGCCATCTTCTTTACCTTCATCTAAACCAGAATCATCCGAGAACAACTCTTCTTCATCGTCGGTTGATTCACCAAACAAGTCATCATCAAGCAGTAAATCATCATCCACTTCTTCATTAAGAGAATCCGGAGTGATTGGCGCAACAGGTTCAGCGGTTTGTTCGGTCGCGGTTTGTGCTTCTGAGTCTTCTTTCTTACGGCGACCCAACAACATCATGATCAGCAAGCCAATCAGCAAGCCTGGGATGATAGCCAGCGCAGCGACAAGCCAAGTATTAGAGAGCAGTTCATCGAGCGGAGAGGGTTGCATTTTCTGCTCTTCGGCAAGTCGCAGACGTTCCGCTTCGAGTAATTTTTCTACCTCATTGCGAATGCGAGACTCATCACCCAGCTCATCTTTCAGCACATCCACTTCGGACTGAACATCAGCCAACATCAAGCGCAACTTATGATTTTTCTCTTCCAGAGCCATCAACTCGCCTTCTGAACTTTCGAGTTGTTTCTCCAAAGTCGAAACTTGCGCTTTTTGCTCTTGCTTGGCTATTTTTGCTAAATCCGCATTTGGCTGCATTGCCGGTTTGGTATCATCCATCATTGGCTTTTCAGCGTCAGATGGTTTCATTTCTTCAGGTTGTTGCTGAGGCGAGGTTTGCGGGGTTGGGCGAGAAACCGCAGGAATATCCGTCAAGCGTGCTTGATGGGCCGCCATAACATTGACAGCTTCTTGTGTCGAAACACTTTGAACTTGAGCCAACGAAGGAATTCGTAGTGTACTGCCTGGAATAAGCTCGTGGATGTTTTGATTTTCAAACGCTTGAGGGTTGAGCTGATACACAGCAAGTAACGTTTGTTGTACAGAAACGCTAGCTGATGGACGCAAACGGCTGGCAATAGCCCAAAGTGTTTCTTGAGAAGTAGTTGGTCCATAAAAGCGAGAAGGCTCGTTGTTACGCAGATCTTGGGGGACAAAATCAGAATATTGCGGCGATGCCTGGATCTCGCCGTCAGGTCCCTTAAGGCGAATAGTTTCTGCACTAACAATCGATGTCTGAGTCACGGCTACTAATGCAACAGGCAGCAGCAGACGCTTAAAAATTCGAAGCATAGAAGGCTCAGCTATGTGCTCAATAAATTTTAATGTAATGATCTGTTAAATATATCGGATAAACACGCTAAAACTATAGGTGCATAGCTAAAAAATGTGTGGCTGCCGCCATATTCGCACTAATCTCACACTAAATTTAGGAATCTGATTAAAAAAGCCTCACACGATGGTGAGGCTTTGCTATAAGTGTTAATAATACGCTCAGTAGTAATCGCGAATCAGAACTTCTGCAATCTGAACCGCATTGGTTGCTGCGCCTTTGCGAACGTTATCTGCTACAACCCACAAGTTGATACCACTATGGTGGCTGATATCGTTGCGAATACGACCAACCATCACGTGATCTTTACCACCCGCATCACGAACCTGTGTCGGGAAATCTTCACCATGGAACACTTCAACACCCTCGGTCTGCTCTAATAAATTAGCCACTTCATGAGCATCAATAGGTGCACGAGTTTCGATATGAAGTGCTTCCGCATGACCATAGAAAACAGGCACTCTCACACAAGTCGGGTTAACCGTGATTGACGAGTCATTAAAGATTTTCTGCGTTTCCCACACCATTTTCATCTCTTCTTTGGTGTAGCCATTTTCCATAAACTGGTCAATTTGCGGCAGACAGTTAAAAGCAATTTGCTGTGAGAATTGCTCATTTTCAGCCGGCATGCCATTAAGCAGCTTAGCAGTTTGGCCTGCCAACTCATCAATACCGGATTTACCAGCGCCAGAAACGGATTGGTAAGTCGAGACATTAATACGATCAATACCCACGGCATCATGAATCGGCTTAAGTGCTACCAACATTTGAATCGTCGAGCAGTTCGGGTTAGCAATGATGTTGCGGTTACGGAACTCGGCAATCGCTTCAGGGTTAACCTCAGGCACAACCAAAGGAATGTCATACTCATAACGGAAGTTAGAGGTATTATCGATGACAATCACCCCTTCATCGGCGGCGATTGGCGCCCACTTAGCCGATAGTTCTCCTCCAGCGGAAAACAGGCCGATGTGTACCTGAGACCAATCAAAGTTCTCTACGTTTTCGACTTTGATGGTTTTGCCGTTAAAACGGTAAGTCTTGCCTTCACTGCGTTCACTGGCTAGCAGAAAAAGGTCACCAACAGGAAACTTACGTTCCTGAAGTACTTCGAGAATTGTTTCACCGACTGCGCCGGTCGCACCTAAAATGGCAACGTTATATTGCTGGCTCATTGACTTACCTCAATTTGAAAACCTAATTTCGCTAGTGGTTGCAGGTTAGCCTCTGCATTTCCTCTTAGCGTGACTGCACTATATTCACGGCGATCCCAGTAATTCTTACGCATCAAGTCAAACGCACCAGGCTGACTGATTTCACGACGGAACAATGCATCGTCTTTACGCACATCATAGACAAGTTGCGTCAGATTGTGCAGCGTAGCTTCTTCCCAAGCTCTGTCCAATACTAACTCAGGCACCGGTGCTGTTGGCAGAAGTTCACTGGCATGTGCGCGTAAATCGTTATTCAGAAACTCGCAGAAACTATTAAAAATCATCGTTGTCCCGCGTGCTTTCCCCTCTAAACCATAACCGGCGACGTGAGGGGTTGCGAATGCTAGCAGAGGCAGAAGCTCCATATCAACCTCTGGCTCGAATTCGAACACATCCAATGCAGCAATAAAACCATCTTGTTTTCTCAAACGAGCTTTCAAAGCGGCGTTGTCAACGACTGGCCCGCGCGCCGCATTGATTAAAATTTGATCACCACGTAACTTATTCAACACAGCTTCATTGATTAGATGATGGGTCGGAAAGTCACCATCACGGGTGATTGGAGTGTGAGTAGTAATGATATCCGCTTGCTTAAGCAATACATCTAACGGGGTGAAATGACGTTCATCTCCCGCCGCTTGCTTCGGTGGATCGTTGATAAGCACCTTAATACCAATGCCTTCCAAACATTGCTGCAGGTAACTACCCACCTGACCTGCGCCAATGATTCCAACGGTTTTATCAAATACTGAAAAGCCTTGTTGCTGCGCAAGTACCATCATGACACTGAACGCGTACTCTGCTACACCGACTTTGTTGCATCCAGGTGCCGCCGTGAAAAAGATGCCTTTCTCTTTGAGTAACGCCTGATCAACATGATCCATACCAGCGGTTGCTGTTCCAACAAACTTAAGCCGATTTGCTTTAGAAATCAGCTCGGCATTTACTTTGGTAACAGAGCGAATCATCAACGCATCTACATCGACTAAGTCATCGGCGTTCAGAGTACGTCCGGATTTTAAAACAACCTCGCCCAGCTGGCTAAAAAGCTGCTCAGCATAAGGCATATTTTCATCAATTAGGATTTTCATGGCTTAAGAGATTTGATTTGGGAATTGCAGTGATTGTGCAGAAAAGCGCTGTCTCTGTCGAGCACTAGCGGCAGAAAGAAAAATGCCCGGCATAAGCCGGGCAAAGTTCCAGAACAAAAGGATCCCGACCCGCTCTCCATGGGTCAGAGTCTGCGTCTGTTCAACTACGTTTTGTATCAAAGCGTAGTCAAGCTCTGGAAACCTGTGCACTGGGAAACCCCAGCCGTTCAGTTAGCCTTGGTATTTTTTGATAACCAATGTTGCGTTTGTACCACCAAAACCAAAGCTGTTTGACATTACTGTCGTTAATTCTGCATCACGTGTTTCTGTCACGATGTCTAGGCCTTGAGCCGCTTCATCCAGATTCTCAACGTTCACGCTTGGGGCGATGAAGTTGTTGTCTAACATCAGCGTCGAGTAAATCGCTTCATGTACGCCAGCCGCACCAAGAGCGTGACCTGTCATCGCTTTTGTCGCAGAAATTGCTGGGCTGTTGTCACCAAACAGTTCTTGAATAGCGCCTAGCTCTTTTACGTCACCAACTGGTGTTGATGTACCGTGCGTGTTCACATAGTCAATTGCGTCTACGTCTTGCATCGCCATCTTCATACAACGCACTGCGCCTTCACCTGATGGAGCAACCATGTCGTAGCCATCAGACGTCGCGCCGTAGCCGACGATCTCACCGTAGATTTTCGCGCCACGAGCCAGAGCGTGTTCTAGCTCTTCGATAACCAGCATGCCGCCGCCACCAGAGATAACGAAACCATCACGATCTGCATCGTAAGTACGAGAAGCTTTATCTGGCGTTTCGTTGTACTTAGTAGATAGTGCGCCCATAGCGTCAAACATCATAGTTTGAGACCAATCTAGCTCTTCACCACCACCAGCGAATACGATGTCTTGTTTACCAAGCTGGATAAGCTCCATTGCATGGCCAACACAGTGTGCAGAAGTAGCACACGCTGAACTCATTGAGTAGTTTACGCCACGGATTTTAAATGGCGTTGCAAGACACGCAGAAACCGTAGAAGACATAGTACGAGGAACCATGTAAGGACCCACTCGCTTCACGCCTTTCGCACGCATCGTATCTACCGCCAACGCTTGGTTTAGTGCAGAAGCACCACCAGAACCTGCTACGATACCGGTACGGTCATTAGAAACCTGTTCTTCAGTCAGGCCAGCATCTTCGATTGCCTGCTGCATTGATAGGTATGCATACGCAGCCGCATCACCCATAAAGCGCATCTGTTTACGGTCAATATGCTCTGATGGGTTGATTTTCAGATCACCCCAAACCTGTGAACGTAGACCTTGTTCTTTAAACTGCTCAGAGGCAGTAATGCCAGATTTACCTGCTTTTAGAGACGCTAAAACTTCTTCGACGTTGTTACCGATACTTGAAACAATACCCATACCGGTGATTACGACTCGTTTCATTATGACATTCCTATAATTCAAAAATCTGCTAGATGATAACTAAGTTACCTGTGAAAAGTGGTCAGCTTTCCCAGAAAACCGTACAATCGCCACAACTTTATCGTCTTCATCACAAAAATTCAGACATTATGACCTCAATTACCAATGCTCAGCTGGGCTGGAACGATGCCGGAACCCCAGTATCAGATCAGTTTGATGACGTTTATTTTTCCAACGTAAACGGCCTTGAAGAGACCCGCTACGTCTTTCTTCATCAAAATCATCTGCCACAAAGATGGCAAGATTATGACCAGCGTCGTTTTGTCATCGGAGAAACAGGCTTTGGTACTGGTCTGAATTTCCTCGCAGTTTGGCAATGGTTTGAAGAATTTAGGCGTCAAAACCCGGATGCGCCACTAAAAGAACTGCATTTTGTGAGTTTCGAAAAGTACCCTTTGAGTAAAGATGACCTGATTAAAGCTCACCAAGCTTGGCCGGAACTGGCTGAATACGCAAGAAAATTACAGCAATATTATCCAATTGCCGTTCCAGAGTGCCACCGAATTGTCCTTGAAGACGGCGCGATAACCCTAGACCTATGGTTTGGTGATATAAAAGATTGCATGCCAAAAGTCCCTGTTGGTGAACAAGGGTTGATTGATGCATGGTTTCTTGATGGTTTTGCTCCGAGCAAGAATCCTGAAATGTGGAATCAAGAACTGTTCGATGGCATGGCCAAACTCGCTAAGCAAGATTGTACCTGTGCCACTTTCACTGCGGCGGGCTTCGTGCGACGTGGGTTGATTGAAGCCGGTTTCGAAATGAAGAAAGTCAAAGGCTTTGGCACCAAACGAGACATGATTGCTGGACACTTAGCCCAACGAAAGCCTCACACTAACCACAAGCCTTGGTTCCATCGCGATCGTAGTGGTTCGATTCAGTCCGTAGCGATTATTGGCGGCGGCATTGCCAGTGCCACTTTAGCAAAAACACTCATTCGCCGAGGGGTAAAAGTAACCCTATATTGCCAGGATTCAGAAGCTGCACAAGGGGCGTCGGGCAATCGTCAGGGTGCAGTCTACCCATTACTGAATGGTTTGCACACAGGTGTCTCTCGCGTGTTTGCTCCGGCCTTTTTGTTTGCTCGACAGTTTATTGAACAAGCGGCTCAATCGATTAAATTTGACCATGACTGGTGTGGCGTGACTCAACTAATGTGGGATGAAAAGTCACAAGCCAAGCTGGAACGCATGTTGAGTGGCAATTTTGATAGTGGCCTTATCCGCCAACTGAGTGGTGAGCAAACCAACCAGATGCTTGGCTTGCCGGTTGATATGAGCAGCGTGCATTACCCACTAGGCGGATGGCTGTGCCCGGCTCAGCTCACTCAAGGGTTGATTGAACATGTAGCCCAAAGCCCATTATTTGAAGTGCATTATCAAACTAAGATAGACGATATGCGTTGGGATGAAGCACACGCTAGCTGGACATTAAGCAGCGGTGACAAAACCTTCACTCACGATACTGTTGTGGTCGCCAATGGTCATCAGTTCAGTGAATTACCTCAGACGAAAGACGTCCCTCTTGGTCAGGTTAAAGGTCAGGTGAGCCATATTCCGACCAACAGTGAGCTCAGCAAACTCAAAACGGTGCTTTGCTACGACGGCTATATGACGCCAGTAAACCCGAATAACGGATTTCATTGCATTGGTGCGAGCTACGACAGAGAGAATCTGAATCGTGAGTTTGACCCCGTCGCCCAACAAGGTAACGGAGACAAGCTACGTAAATGTGTCCCAGAACAAAGCTGGCCCCACCAAGTCGATACCTCAGATAACCAATCGCGTCAGGGTATTCGTTGTGTGAGCCGAGACCACTTGCCATTTATTGGCAGTGTCGGAGATTTAGACAAAACCAAGCAGGTTTATCACAATCTGCAAACCACCAAACTGGCAGACGCAGAAAAAGCACCATCCTACCCTAACCTGTTTTGTATGCTTGGTCTGGGATCGCGCGGTTTAAGCTCGGCGCCTCTTTTAGCGGAAACCTTAGCTTCACAGATATGTGGTGACCCTTTGCCGCTGCCAGTGGACGTATTGGAAGAGCTTCATCCAAGCCGTATGTGGGTGAGAAAATTGCGAAAGGGCAAAGCCATTACTGAACAGTAACGTTTGGTTGCAGGGCTTCTATCATGCTCACGCTCCTTCACCACAATCTCTCTTGGGAAGGAGCGTCTTGTCTAACTCAGCGCTAAGACCGCAGCATTGACTCGCTCAGCCACTTCCTGACTTTTAAACGAGCCGGACTCCAAATCAAAATTGTCGTAAAAGCTTGGGATAGACACAGAAGCTTTCACTTCAGCGCCAAAGTATGGTGCTGAGCCTGTTGCAGCAGCTAAAACATTAGATGCACCACCGGGACCAGGTGATGTTGAAAGGTAAACAGCGGGTTTATTGGCAAATACGTTACGCTCAATGCGTGTCGCCCAATCAAACAGGTTTTTATACGCAGCGGGGTAAGAGCCATTGTGCTCGGCGAAAGAAATAATCAACGCATCGGCCTGAGCAAGGTCCGCCAAAAACGCTTTCGCTCCCTCAGCCTGACCAATTTCCTTTTCTTTATCTTCACTAAACAGCGGAACATCGTAGCTGTTGAGATCCAAAATAGTCACATCTGCTCCTTCAACTAGATGAGCAGCATAAGTTACTAACGTTTTGTTGATAGACGTTGAGCTGGTTGAAGCTCCAAAAGCGACGATTTTCATAATTCTGTCTCCTTGACTCTCTCCTTACTATGTAAAGAAGAGCATATCCAGCGAACAGAAAACCAACAACCATAAAATAGTTAAGGGCTTGTTCGAAAATTTCGAACAAGCCCTTAACTTAAAAAATATCAGGAGAAATTAAGCTTGGTTGACTAGCTCAAGCCAAAGGTCATTGACGATAGTGCGATCGGCAGGGCTCAATTCAGAACGTGCGTCATCCAGACTGCCTTGAATACGTACTTTCAGTTCTTCTATATCATTGACGCCTTCTTCTTCACACGAAGCAGCAGATAGAGAAATATGTCCACGTAGGTACCCACCAGCAAACAACTCGTCATCAGATGCGGTCTCAATACGCGCATCAATCATTTCTAGCAGCTTCTCTTCAAATTCAATAATCATAATGCTCTATTGCCCGGGTCAGTTTGATTCTCAAAAAGAATGCAGAGCTTCTCACATTGAGAAAATTAACGCAAACCCTAGTTATATCAAGGGCTGACAGCATGGCACGCGCTGTGCACTTCCTCAACTATTCAACGAAGTTCAGCGAGGAAGGACCCATGAAAAGAAAACAAATGGCTTTAAACATATCGGTGGTAGCAACTGCTTTGTTCCAAGCATCATTCACCTTTGCAGAGACACCATTCACCTCGTGTCCGACTCAAGCATTTTTGATTCAGAATCCAACAGGCACGCCAGTCGCCTACGGTGTCAACATCGACGTCGGTAGCTACGTCACACTGGATTCCAATTTAGATACTGCAAAGCTAAATGGTGTGGGTTATAGCAAACATGACGACTTCATTTACGGCTGGGACTATGGCACAGCCTCACTTTCTCGCATTGATTCCACCTTTACAAAAACGTTGCTCAATGTCAGCAAGCCATCTGGTGCCCCTACTTCTATCTACGTTGGTGACGTATCTCTTGATGAGAATGCCTGGTACGGCTACAGGCCTAATTACGGGCTCTACAAAATTGATTTAGATACTCTTGTCATGGAGCTTTCATCACCGCCTAGCCAATTCGGCAATCCTGTAATATACGATTTGGCCTTTCATCCTGACAACAGCCTGGCTTATTCCATCGATTCAAATGGTTACCTTTGGGAGATTGATGTCAACGCTGGCACTTCCAATCGACTGAACCAACTGTTAGATAAAAATGTACTCGGATATCGCTTTACTTTTGGTGCGGTCTATTTCGATGTCGATGGTAATTTCTACGCCAGCAACAACAGCAATGGGTATGTCTTCAAAGTAACTATCAATGGAAACAGCTCCAGCGCAGAATTTTTTGCTTATGGCCCTTCCAGTAATTCCAACGATGGTGCTCGCTGTGCTCTCGCTCCAGTCGAACCCAGTGAATACACCGATTTCGGCGATGCACCAGACAGTTACAAAACGACTTTCGCCTCTTCTGGTGCGCGTCATGGTATGTCAGATCTTAAGTTAGGTTCTGTTATTGATGGAGAGACCGACGGTAGCCCATATCCGCTCAGTGATGATACTTCAGATGGTTCGGACGATGATGACGGTATCCAATTCCCTGTTCCAATTCAGGTGGGACAAACCAGTAAAATCATCGCAACGGCTGCAGGCACATCTGACAGTTCAGTGCTCAATGCCTGGATTGATTTCGACCGAGATGGTGAGTTTGAGTCTAACGAAATCATCATCAGCGACCAATCGATGAGCGATAGCACTGGTGACATCTTCTTCACTGTTCCTACTTGGGCTGTCACCGGAGAGACTTGGGCTCGATTCAGAATTTCCAACACATCGGGCATTGGTCCAAGCGGCGGTGTTCCCGCAGGTGAGGTGGAAGACTACCTGGTCGACATCACGGAGAGCGGTGTAGTAACCGAACTATACCCCAGCGGTGGTGGTTACACTTCTTTCGCCTATGAGGATCAATATCCAAAAAGCGGCGACTATGACATGAACGATGTCCTGATGAACGTTAAATACACAGAGTACCAGCTCAACGACCAAGTCATTCGTATGAAAATTGAAGGTAAGGTCGCCGCTCTCGGCGGTGACTACCACTCAGGTTTTGCTATTCGATTACCTAATGTGGCAAAAGAAGACGTTAAATCAGACTCAGTACAACTTTACGTGAACAACGAGCTGCAAACCGCGACCGTACTCGAAACAGACACTGTTGACGCGGTATTCATCATTCATGAAGACTTGTGGGATATTACTGAGCCTGGTGAAGCTGAAGAGTGCACTATGTTCCGAACTCAAGAAAACTGCGGAACGAGTTATCGTCCAAGCTGGATCCTAACCTTCTCGTTTGAGAATGCAGTCGACACATCAACCATGCCAGAGTTCCCGTATGACCCATTTATATTTGCGGCACCTGGTCATTATTACGGTGATATCGGTTATCAGTTGACAGGCGGGTTCCCAGGACGAGGTTTAGAAATTCACCTCAAAAACCAATCCCCGACCAGTAAGTTTGACACGCGATACAAGTCTTACGGTGTCGATGCATCAAGTGGTGATACCCACTACCACGATGACAAAGGTCTACCTTGGGGTATAGAGATCCCTACAACCTGGCAGCATCCATACGAACAGGTCAATATTTTAGAGGCTTACACCAAATTTGACGATTATGCCGAAGACGCCACAGGTCAAACTGAACCTACCTGGTACGAGACTTCTGTTGACGGCAAAATTTATATCGACTAAAGGAGAAACAATTATGTGGAATATCAAACTGACGCACTTATTTGCAATGGTAATACTTGTTTCTCTCTCCGGCTGTGGTGGCGGCGGAGGTAGTGAAGGAGGCTCTTCAGGTTCATCTACGGGCTCTTCAGCCGCTGCAGCATCAACCGATGAAGATTCCAACACTTTGGCCGATGTGCGTATCGATTATGACAATAATCTTGCTTCGGTGTATCAGGTCGACATAGATGTCAGCCTACCTCACCTTTCAGCCTCTCAGGTTTACATCTCCGTCTGTGATAATGCTGGGGGAAACGTGGAGTCTGTTGACTATGACAAGTGCCTGTTGAAAGCTGCGTTGCAATCCGGAACAGGCAATTATCAGCTACGAGTACCTAATCATTGCGAATCATTGATTGCAGTAGTTTCCGTCATGGAACCCAACACTGCACCATTGGTCTATACACTCAATCACAACAATCAAGCCGAAACGACTTGGCTCATTCAGTAACGAAAAGCAAACCAGCCGCATACTGCGGCTGGTTTTACATTACTTCAAACATGGAATAATCCAGAGCAGGCTGCTGATAAAAAGACCGTAATGCATATGAAAGCATACGAACACGCAGTGGCATACCCTGCTCAAATATCTTACCGACTTCCGTATGAACTTTGTGCATAAAGGCTAAACGATCAGGTTCAAAGTCTCCGTTTAAGTTGTCACAGCTCACTGTAAACGGAAAACCTGCACTAAGAGAGAAGATCCACTCATAAGCCTGAGGGCGAATTTCAACTTTCTCAAACTCAGCCTGAACCGCTTCAGTGCGTCCATCCGGTTCGTACCAATAGCCGAAATCCTCTAATAAGCGACGCTCTGGTCCTGCGACACACCAATGCGCGATTTCGTGAAGTGCTGACGCATAGAAACCACGAGCAAAAATAATCCGGTGATTAGGCTGACTGTCATCCGCTGGCAGGTAAATAGGCTCGTCGCCCCCTAACTCCAAACGCGTATTATATTCACTTAGAAAAGTGGCGTTAAAAATGTTGATCAGGTCCTGATATTTGTGGTTCATGGGGATAAAATCATGGTTTAAATTACAGCGCTCGGCATTCTCGCATTTTTGATCCCAATTGCAAATCCCTACACCAACTACTGACATTAGAAATAATTATGCGAAAGCCCCCTTCACATTCATAAAATCTCATTCGTCACAGATCACATTTCCCACTAAACTGCCTTTTATTGGTTACAGAATGGCAGATTTTCCAATCCGCACGTCACGTAGGACGAAACAATGTTATTGAGCATTTTATATATCATTGGCATCACAGCTGAGGCCATGACCGGCGCACTCAGTGCAGGTCGAAGAAAAATGGATTGGTTTGGGGTTATGCTCGTTGCGAGTGCAACAGCAATTGGCGGTGGAACAGTGCGCGATATCCTCCTTGGCCACTACCCGCTCGGTTGGGTAGAGAACCCACAATTTCTCGCGATCACCTGCATTGCAGGCGTGCTAACCACTGGGTTGGCAAAATGGATCATCAAGTTTAAAGGGTTGTTTATTCGCCTCGATGCACTGGGCCTGATTGTTTTTAGTATCATTGGCACTAAAGTCGCGTTGGCGATGGGCCATCATGCAATGATCTGTATGGTAGCGGCACTGGTAACAGGCGTTTTTGGTGGGCTATTGCGTGACTTAATCTGCCGTCAAACACCGCTTGTCTTGCACGAAGAGTTATACGCGTCTGTCGCCCTGATTGCTTCAGGCCTTTACCTAGCGTTACTGGAGTTTGGTATTAATGATGTCACCGCGACCATCTCAACTCTAGTCGTTGGCTACATGCTGCGCATGGCTGCGGTTCGCTTTAAATGGCGTCTGCCTTCATTCCACCTTGAAACTGAAGGTTCTCTCCACTAATTCACAACGCCCCATTCTAGGGGCGTTTTATTCTCTAACTTGTCGCCTAGCTATGAATAATATTCGCTCAAATATTTACCGCTAAGAATCATTTGTGAGCCAACTTGGATTTACCACCAAAACCTGCCATCGAAGCGCGATTGTGCGATGAAAGTACATTCAAGTATTCTGCAAATCTCTTCATTGGTTTAATAACGCCTCTTCAAAACGACGTACTTGCTCACCAATCGCTAACATATTGATGCAACTTTCAATTATGAGTGCGTGACGGGTTAATTATCCGTTAATTTGTCCTGTGACCTTTTGCACAAACACAGCAGACGACTTATTTTACTCTGGTCGCCCGCAAGGAAGAGTCCGAATTCACTATCGTTAATCTCTCTCCATTCTTTTCCTTGCCGTCACTTAAAATAAGCTGAAAGGTCTGAAGATGAGAAACAAACAACGTATTACCCTATCGGCAATAACGCTAGCCGTCATCTTGGCTGGCTGTAGTTCCACGCCAAAAACAAATGATGCTTCCACCCAGCTGACGGCACTACTCGACAGCTACCAACATGAATCACAATCTCTGGATAGCACTCACTTTGGTATCGTCAATGATCAGATAGCTGCCGCACGTCAGTCTTTGGATCGTATCTATCTCGACAAGCTTCTTGAAATAGAAAGAAGCGCTTTAACCGATGAAGAAAAGGTCTACTACGATACGTTCCGCTTTGACCGCACCATTGCGATTCGCGGCGCAAGCTTCGCCAACACACGTTTTGGCAACTTCGATGTCCCAGTCACGCATTTTTACAACTACATTCAGTGGAATGCCGAAGAAGCGGGCGCTGCTATTGATACAGATTCCGACAGTGAACAAACGTACCAAGAACAACTAACCATGCTCAAAGAGTACACCTCTTGGGTCAGGGGCTTACACAGCCAATATCAGCAAGCCACACAGCAAGGTATTCAACTACCCGCCATTCTTGCTGAACGCCTATATCAAAACAGCGTGGACACGATTAGCTACAATAATTTTGCCATGCTCAAGGTAGGATTAAACGACTTAAAAACTCAGTCAGGGTATACGCCAACTTTTATCAATCAATACACGCAGGAAGTTGAGAAAGCACAGCGGGCAACCCAAGAGCTGTTGGCGTATCTGCATAATCAGTACGTTAAGATCGCTCGCGGTGAAGGGCAGCTCACCGACAAGAATATTGGCTGGGGTGATTTACCCAATGGGCAGAGCTGGTATCAGTGGCACCTAGACCGAAACAGCACCACCGGAAAGTCAGCCGCCGAGCTACACCAGATGGGTGAACAACTAGTCGCCGAAGCTAAAGCGGAGATGATTCGCGTGGCAAAAGTGGTGGTTGCTAAGCGCGGTTCCATCGTGGAAGCGGCGTATCGAGACCCAGCAACAGGTGACGTTTCACCTCGGACGTTTGAACTCGCGACGGACTCAGGTCAGATCAATCTCGGCGAGTTTTTTAAATACCTCAACAGCGAGCAATTCTTTTATGGCCGAGATGGTCTACAAACAACAAACAAGGAATACGCAGCAGTCTGCAGTAGCGCGTCCTCTCCTTCTGCCTGCCAAAACGCGCTGACGGACTACTATGTGTTTAAAGACAATGCCAACGATGTCGTCGCCAGCTATTTTAAACCTATCAAAACCGACTACTCCATAGAGCCAACCCCTGCTGAAAGCGAGATGTATGATGGTGTGGCCTCCTACGATGACAATGTGTTCACTCTCAACACCAACCCAGATTACAGTCTGCAAAAATGGAATGTCTCGACCTTGCTGTTACATGAAGCGGCGCCTGGTCATCATTTCCAAAACGCGTACGCGCAGGAATACCCACCTGCGAATCTGCCCGATTATATGCAGGATATCTGGTACACCGCTTATGGCGAAGGTTGGGCGCTCTATACCGAATGGCTTGGTATTGAAATGGGCATTTATGGAGAGCTCAACGCGCAGAATCAGCCGACGTTTGTTAACGGCAAAGGCATGTGCACTTCCGACACTGACTATAGCCAGTTCCAAGGAGGAATCTATACAGATGAGCAGGAATGTAATGCTCTACAGTACTTTGGCAGTCTAAACGAAGCACAACTGAGGAATATGCGATTAGCGGTCGATACCGGCATTCACGCCAACGGCTGGAGTATTCAGCAGGCACGCGATTATATGCACGCCAATTCCGCGCTCGGCGAAGGTGACATAGAATCTGAAAGCTTCCGTTACGCCGCCTATGTCGGTCAGGCGGTGTCTTATAAGTCCGGTTATCTGGTTATCCGAGAATTGCTTGAAAAGGCTCAACAAGCGCTAGGAGATAAGTTTGAATACGTTGAATTCCACAACCAACTGCTACGCTACGGGCAACAACCGATGGAAGTGATGAAGAACAACATCAATAACTGGATTTCTACAAAACAACAGGCCTAAATGAAAAACGGCTTCCTTGTGGAAGCCGTTTCTATTCACTAAATCTGAGGTGTTTCTGTCGTCACACCTTGATTCTGACCACGATGGCGAAGTAAGTGATCCATCACTACAATTGCCAGCATGGCTTCTGCAATAGGCACTGCACGAATACCAACACATGGGTCATGACGACCTTTGGTGATCAGCTGAGTAGGTTCGCCTTCTCTGGTGATGGTTTCACCCGGGACGGTGATACTAGACGTCGGCTTTAGGGCAATGTTCGCAACAATATCCTGACCAGTCGAGATACCACCTAAAATGCCACCAGCATGGTTACTACCGAAACCGTCTGGAGACAAAGTATCACGGTGCTCGCTGCCCTTTTGGCTAACAACATCAAATCCATCGCCGATTTCAACACCTTTCACCGCGTTGATACTCATCAGCGCATGAGCGATATCAGCATCCAGACGGTCAAATACAGGTTCGCCTAAACCAACAGGTACATTGGTTGCGACAACCTGTAGTTTGGCACCAATCGAGTCGCCTTGCTTTTTAAGATCGCGAATCAGTTGATCTAACGCATCAACTTTATCGACATCTGGGCAGAAAAACGCGTTATTTTCAATCTCATCCCAATCCACTTTCTCAATCGACACATCACCCATTTGAGATAGGTAAGCGCGGATTTCGATACCAAACTCTTGCTTCAGGTATTTCTTAGCGATAGCACCCGCAGCTACACGCATAGCGGTTTCACGTGCAGAGGAGCGGCCTCCCCCACGGTAATCACGCACACCGTATTTCTGGTGGTAGGTATAGTCAGCGTGACCTGGACGGAACTTGTCTTTGATTTCCGAATAATCTTTTGAGCGTTGATCTGTGTTTTCAATCAACAGACCAATCGAAGTACCTGTGGTTTTACCTTCGAATACGCCAGACAGAATCTTCACTTCATCTGGTTCGCGACGTTGAGTGGTATAACGAGAAGTACCCGGACGACGACGATCAAGATCCGTCTGAATATCCGCTTCAGTTACTTCCAGCCCTGGAGGGCACCCGTCGACGATACATCCTAGTGCGATACCGTGACTTTCTCCGAATGTCGTCACTCGGAAATGCTGTCCGATACTGTTTCCTGCCATTACTTCCTCAAATTTCTTCAGCTCTGTAAACAAAGCTGTACATTACAATTGTTCGTAAATTCATAGTGGCGTTATTGCGATTTGATGTAAAGCCCTAAAGCCGATCTATTTTGCTTTTCTTTACCAATAAAAAACGCCGGACAGGGCTGTCCGGCGTTTTATCAAATCAAGCGAGCTGAATGATACTCAGTCTTTATAGATTGAGAACTCTTCCGCATGTTGCAGCATCTGTTCACGCGTCAGCATGAATACACCATGGCCACCATTTTCAAACTCAAGCCAAGTGAACGGGATATGTGGATATTGTTCCATCATATGAACCATAGAGTTACCCACCTCACAGATAAGAATACCATTATCCGTTAGGTAATCTGGCGCATTAGCCAGAATACGACGCACCAGTTTCAGACCATCCGTACCCGCAGCGAGGCCAAGTTCAGGCTCATGAGTAAACTCATCAGGCAGACTGTTCATGTCTTCTTGATCCACATACGGTGGGTTAGACACAATCAGGTTGTACTTCTCTTTTGGCAGATCACGGAACAGATCCGAGCGAATCGGGAATACCTGCTGCTCCATACCATGGTC
Source organism: Vibrio sp. RE88 (assembly GCF_013113835.1). GTDB lineage: Bacteria > Pseudomonadota > Gammaproteobacteria > Enterobacterales > Vibrionaceae > Vibrio. The sequence goes on from NZ_VTYQ01000003.1 coordinate 715,939, forward strand.
CTGAACATTCTGTTCGGCCACCTGCAGTGCATCTGTCGAGATATCAATGGCATCAACTTCTGCATCCGGGAAAGCATGTGCACAGGCTATCGCGATACAGCCACTCCCGGTACACAGATCCATGATGCGTGTTGGCTCTTCGATTAGCCAAGGTTGGAACTCGGCCTGAATCAGCTCACCAATTGGAGAACGAGGCACTAGAACACGTTCATCGACAAAAAACTCTAAGCCACAGAACCAAGCACGGTTGGTCAGGTATGCGGTTGGAGTACGCTCATTGATTCGTTTCACAACGCGCTCAACAATGCGCAGGCGCTCACTGCTGGTTAAACGAGAATTTAATACATGCGGAGGCACGTCAATTGGCAAGTACAACGTTGGCAGGATCAGCTGAACGGCTTCATCCCATGCGTTATCAGTGCCGTGACCATAAAATAGGTTTGCGGCGTTGAAACGACTCACAGTCCAACGAATCATATCCTGAAGCGTGTGTAACTCTGATACCGCTTCTTCTACAAAAATCTTATCCAAAATTGCCTCCGAAAAGCGCTACAATACTGCCAATAGCATTTTATTTATGTATCTATGACCCAATGAGCAAAAAAGACACCGAAATTGATGATGATTTCGCCCTTTTCAGGGATGCAGTACAAGGCGTAAAAAAGTTGCGACAGGATACCATAGTCCAGCAGCCAAAAAAAAATACTAAGCAAAAAGAAATCAAACGTAGCGCGCGTGAAGCCAGCGATACAGAGTTTTATTTTTCTGATGAGTTCGTGCCACTTCTCAATGAAGACGGCCCGACTCGCTATGCCCGCGATGACGTTTCTCAATATGAAGTGAAACGCCTTCGCCGTGGTGTGTATGTCCCAGATGTATTTTTAGATATGCACGGCATGACGCAAAATGAAGCCAAGCGCGAACTCGGCTCGATGATCGCATACTGCATCAAAAATGAGATTTCGTGTGCGTGTGTTCAACACGGCATTGGTAAGCATATTCTCAAGCAGAAAACGCCGCTTTGGTTGGCGCAGCACCCTGATGTCATGGCGTTTCACCAAGCACCATTAGAGTTTGGCGGTGACGGCGCTTTGCTGGTTCTGCTGTCGATCCCAGAAAAATAGAAATGCACTCACAAATAGAAGACAGTTTCTATTGCCTTAAGTCTGGTGGGATCGGTAGATCTGACGCTTTAAAGTGAGGACGCTGTCCACCACGTTTACGGTACTGCTTAAGCTGGAACACATAAGCCAGCACCTGTGCCACCGCCGTAAACAGCCCATCAGGAATCTCTTGCTCTAGCTCCGTGGAGTGATACAACGCACGTGCAAGCGGAGGGGCAGGAATAACATAAATGTCGTGCTCACGAGCGATTTCTCGTATTTTTAGCGCCATGTGATCGGTACCTTTCGCCACCACAATCGGCGCTTTATCAGTATCCTGTTTATAGCGCAGAGCCACAGAGAAGTGCTCCGGGTTAGTGACAATGACATCGGCTTGGGGGACTTCTGACATCATTCGACGTTGAGCGGCTTCACGTTGCAACATACGGATCCGCCCTTTGACTTCAGGCTTACCTTCCGTCTCCTTGTACTCGTCTTTGACTTCCTGTTTGGTCATCTTCAATTGATTGGCGTGCTGCCAGATCTGGAAAGGGATATCGATCGCGACAACAATCAGCAACGAACAACTGATCAACAGTACAAAGTTAAGCAAGATATCTAACGCGTGGAAAATGTTCTGCGGATAGACATCCATACTCAACTGAAACAGATCTTCCTGCGCGGCATCGATCAAATAGAAAGCAACACCAGACACTAACGTCACTTTCAGAATCGACTTAAGCAGTTCAACCCAGCTTTGCAGACCTACCATGCGTTTCAGGCCGCTGAGTGGGTTCATTTTCGACCATTTGGGCATCGCGGCTTCAACTGAGAAGCTAATACCGCCAATCCCTGCTGCGCCGATTAAAGCGGCAATGAACAAGACAACAAGAATCAACAGCAACGGGCCAAGTAAATTGCCCATCGAGCCAAGAGCAATATCAAACAACTTTGGCAGGTCAAAAATTTCGTCACGAGAGAGGTCGAACAGACGCCCCATGAGCGTATATAAAGCACGTGCAAGTGACTCGCCAAACCACATCAGGGCAATGGCGCCAATCACAAGCACAGATACCGACGCTAATTCTTTTGACCTTGCAACCTGCCCTTTTTCACGAGCCTGTTGCAAGCGCCTGGGCGTGGCGTCTTCGGTGCGTTCTTGACCGTCTGATTCTGCCAACTCAGCCCCCTAACAATTTAAGCGTATGAAGCTGCAAACTTGCTGCTCCCCTTGCAACCAGAATAGCTCATAGTGGCTGAAGAGCCCGGCGATAATGTACCAACAGAGTAACAAACCGACGATCAGAGCAAACGCAAAACCCAAAGAGAAGATATTCAGCTGTGGTGCCGCACGGGTCATAACGCCGAACGATAAGTTAATCGTCAACAGCGCAATAATCCCAGACAAAGACATACTCAGTGCGACTTTAAACATGATCCCTAGCCAAAGAGCTAATTCCCTAAAATCGACAGTGTTCAACGACCCGCTACCAATAGGTAGCGACTTGAAGCTCATCACCACCAGCATGATCATTTTCAAGTGACCATCGGTCGCGAGGAAAAACATCGTAGCAAGGAACATAAAAAGCTGACCTAGCAATGGCGTATTCTGACCATTGGCAGGGTCGACCATGGAAGCAAAACCCAAACTCGCTTGCATACCCAGGATCTGGCCGAGAATGACGAAGGTCTGAATCATGAACTGAGTGATGGTGCCCATCGCGACACCAATGATGATCTGCTCTAAAAGGGTCATGAACCCTTGGAAAGAGAGCAACTCTATGGTGTCGGGCACAGCAGGAATAACTGGCATCACAGCAAATGTGATTGCCAAACCAAGGTAGAGTCTGACACGAGTAGAAACAAAACGAGCCCCTGTCACCGACATGACCATTAACATGGCAGCGATTCGGGTATAGGGCCAGAAGTAGTTGGCTATCCAGTCGAGTATCAGGCTCGTTGGGTACTCCACGTGATACCGCCTTAGTAGAGAACCTGAGGCAGGCGCTCAACAATTGAGAAAAAGTACTCCATCAACATCTGTGTCATCCAATGGGCGAACAACATCAACGCCAGTAAAGTCACTACTAGACGAGGTAAGAAGCTCAACGTCTGTTCGTTAATCGAGGTGGCAGCCTGAAAAATCGCAACAATCAAACCAATGAGTAGGCTGGGGATGATAATGGCACATACCATAATCAGCACCATCCACAGTGCACCTCTGAATAACTCAACAAATACTTCAGGCGTCATGCTTTCCTCCCGCTACAAGGCAAAGCTGCCGGCTAGAGTCGACAGAATCAGGTTCCAACCATCAACAAGGACAAACAGCATCAATTTGAATGGTAGAGAAACGATCATAGGAGAAAGCATCATCATACCCATTGCCATCAGAACCGAGGCGACCACCAAGTCGATAATCAAAAACGGTAAGAAGAGCATAAAGCCTATCTGGAAAGCGGTTTTCAATTCAGACGTAATAAATGCTGGGATCAACACCGCCATTGAAACATCTTCCGGTGCTGTTGCATCCGAGCCAGAAATATTAACAAAGGTTTCCAGATCTTTGACTCGCGTTTGCTTGAGCATAAAATCTTTCATCGGCACCTGAGCAACATCAAAGGCTTGGCGCGCCGTAATTTGCTCGTTGATATAAGGCTGAATCGCCTTGTCATTAATTTCGTTCAATACTGGCGACATGATGAAGAAGGTCAGGAAAATCGCGATGCCTATGATGACCTGATTGGATGGCGTTTGTTGCAGACCCATCGCCTGACGAAGAATCGACATCACCACTACAATACGCGTAAAAGACGTCATCAAAATAACCATGGCGGGCAAGAAACCCAACATGGTCATTAACGCTAGAATCTGTAAGTTAACCGAATAATCTTCACTGCCATCTGGGTTAGTGGTCATAGTGAACGCAGGAATGCCTCCCCCACCACCAGTAAAGCTGCCGGTTGAAATGGTTCGTGCCGCGCCCTGCTCTTTTTCCATGGCAGACACGGTGACCGATTGCGATGGAGCAGCATTGTCAGGAATAGGCGTTGCAATGCTTTCCTCAGCAGATGAAATTGCCGAAAAAAAGCTCAGGCATAGAGTCAGTATCAGTGAAGCGAATCGACTAGTGTTTATCATTCTTTTTCAATAGCTGAGTCAATTGAGTGGCAAAAGGACTGCCCGCCAATGCAGATTTGTTCAGCTCCTCCTGAGTCAAAGGGGTATCCAATTTGGAAATCAGTTGTATCGACTGTGCGGTCACTCCAACTAAAAACTGCTCTTCACCCGCCTGCACGATCATGATTCGCTCACGAGTGCCGACTGGAATCTGGCGCACGATATTCAGCCCACTTTGGTTAATCATCGCTGGCACACGCATGCGTTTCAGCAACCAAGCCAAAAAGAGAATGAACGCCACAACGAACAAGAGCGACCCAAACGTGGTCGCCCAATCTAACTGATTACTTGTCGCAGTTTCAGCCCAAACAGCAGGAGAGAGAAGTGTCAGGACACACAGTAACGCTCCTTTTAACTGTTGTCTCATAACCTACCTTAGCTTCTTAATTCGCTCAGTCTGGCTTATTACGTCAGTCAGACGGATACCAAACTTGTCGTTGACCACCACCACTTCACCGTGTGCAATCAAGGTACCGTTAACCAAAACGTCCAATGACTCACCAGCCAAGCGTTCCAGTTCTACAACTGAACCCTGGTTGAGTTGCAATAAGTTACGGATACTAATTTGTGAACGGCCGACTTCCATAGAAATCGTTACCGGAATGTCCAGAATCGTATCAAGTTTACGGCGTTCGTCTTCCGAAATAGGCGACCCGGTGTCTTGCAACTCATCAAGTTGAGCGGCCATAACCTCATCTACATCTACCTCTGGCGCATCAGGGTCTTCGCCTAATGCCGCAGCCCATTCGTCCGCCAGTTTTTGATCGTCGCTCGGTTCCATACCTGTTACCTATTTACTTTTGTATTAATCTTCAATTTCACCGTCATCTTCTTCTAATTCAGAGATGACGTCTTTACCCAAGAAGGCTATATCTGTCTTCACCACATCTGGGCGTTTAATTTTCTCAGACACCTGAACCGCAAGCTGCTCACCAGAACGTCCCATCTTCACACGGAAAGTAGGCAGCTCTTCAACAAACATAGTGGCATTTTCAGGCATAGTGATTGGAATAATGTCGCCCGGTTGAAGCTCCATTAAGTCCCTCAATGAGATGTCTTGCTCCAGCAAGTTAACTCGGAAGTTAACCGGAACATCCATAATTTCTTCGCGAAGCGCCGTACTCCAACGAACGTCGGTTTCCATTTTATCTGACTGGACACCCGCATCCAGAAGCTCGCGAATAGGTTCAACCATGGAGTAAGGCATCACCACGTGGAAATCACCGCCACCACCATCGACTTCGATATGGAAAGAGCTGACAACAATCACTTCCGTCGGGCTGACGATGTTCGCCATACTCGGGTTTACTTCAGAATCGAGGTATTCAAACTCGACTCCCATCACTGGCGACCATGCTTCTTTGTAATCTTCAAAAACGATTTTAAGCAGCAGTTGAACAATTCGACGCTCGGTAGGCGTAAACTCACGACCTTCGATACGCGCATGGAAGCGGCCGTCACCACCGAAAAAGTTTTCCACCAAGATAAACACCAAACGTGCTTCCATGGTGATCAAGGCTGTCCCTTTCAGTGGTCTAAAGCGCACCATGTTTAGACTAGTGGGTACGTACAACGTGTTTTGGTACTCACCAAACTTCATCATTTGTACGCCATTTATCGACACTTCGGCGGTTTTTCGCAGCATATTGAATAAGCTGATACGCATGTGACGCGCAAAACGCTCATTGATCAACTCCAGTGTCGGCATTCGACCACGAACAATGCGGTCCTGAGAAGAGAAGTCAAAGTCTACCGCGCTGGCATCCGTCGCAGCGGCACCGCCTTCTTCTTCTACCTCATCAACATCGTCGACACCGTGGAGTAGCGCATCAATCTCGTCTTGGCTTAATAGATCGGTCACTCTTCACCTACTGTATTACAAAATCGGTAAACAACACTCGCTCAATCACAGGCTGTCCTACCGCACGAGTCAGACTCGCTTTAATATCTTCTGTTGCTTTATCACGAAGCTCAACACGGCCATTGACGCTGCGAAGTTGGTCAACGGTTGCTGATGCGAATGTGCCCAGTAACGAGCTTTCAATCAGTGGTGAGTGATAACGTGCAAGGTTTTCATTGTCAGTACCGCGCACCATTAGCTGCACTTTTATCTGAACTAAACGATCTTTTTTGTCGCCAGTCACATTGAACAAAAACGGCTGCGCAATATTGACGTAAGAGACAGGCTCAGTAGAGACCACCATTTCTTGTTGAGCGGTTTCTTCCATCTGTTCTGGTTCGCTCGATCCCATAAGGAAAAACGCAGCACCGCCACCGCCGACTAACAAAACAACAACAGCGATGATGATAATTAACAGCTTGCTTTTACCTTTGGGTGCTTCTGCTTCTAATTCTTCGTCTGCCATATCCGATCTTTCTCTATTTTTCTTACTTTTCTACAGTTTAAGCGTAATAACTAATTCCATCACGCTTTGTTGCGACATTCAAATCAAGATTGACGTCTGGTTCAAGGTTTTCTTCACCCGAGAAGGCTTGATTGCCGTTACCTTGACCATTTCCCGGACCATTTCCAGCCGCATAGCGGTTTTGTTGCTGGCCAGAAGATTGCTGCTGAACTGAAGAGTCACCCAATTGGACCCCTTGCTGAGCTAACATTTCTCGCAAGCGCGGCATCGATTGTTCGATGACATCTCTCGCTTGCTGGTTGGCGACTGTAAAGTGCACGGTAGCGCCATCACCGGTCATATTCATCCGGATTTGTAGTCGCCCTAACTCCGGTGGGTCAAGACGAATATCGATATTCTTCAGGTTCTTCGACATCATCATCTGCACACGTTCAGCAACTTGCTCACCTGCAATCTCACGATTCAGCTGCATTGGTGCTTGCGCGGCTGCTTGTTCGGCACGTAACTGATTCTGTACCGTCAAACCTTGTTGACCTGCTGCCTGAGAAAGCTGCTGTGCAAAGCCCGCTTCATGGCCCTGACCCTGCTTGCCTTCTGTTGCGGCTAATTTGCCCAATGTTCCCGCCGCTTTTGCCCCCATTACCGCTTTTAGCATCGCTTGCTCACTCACGGCTGGACTAGCGACCGCTTGTTGAAGCTGACTTGCCGCCAATTCGTTGGGTAATGGCATAGCCGTGGCCTGCTGAGCCGCTTGAAGATTGTTTTGAGCAGCGCTAACCGTTGCTGCTGAAGAGCTGTGCAGTGCCTGCTGTACAGACTGAGCCAAATGGGCTTGCTGTGCCTTAGGTTTGACATCCGGCTGAATCTGCAACTCCTCTGCCCCTGCTTCTGCGGAAGAAACAGCCCATGGTATGGCTGCCGCCCCAGCGACCACACCTGCTGCAACGGTAGGCTCAACAATGCTGTCTGAGGTTGCATCACTAGCCGCCTGCAGAGTTTGAGTTGCTTTAGCTTGAACCGGTTTTTCCGCTGTCGCTTTCAAGGGTTGAACTGTCTCCCCTCCTTTTGTCGCGGCTAATTGAGTTTGAGCTTCAGCTTTCGCGGCTTCCACAACCTGTTCAATTTCTTTGTCTGTTAAGCCTTGGGCTTTAAGCTCTTGCTTTAGAAGTTCAATCTCAGGGCTGGTCATCTCCGTTTTGCTATCGGCTAATTGAGTTAGGCCCGCTGCTGCCCCCACGCCGCCTACAACCGCAACATGCTCTGGTTGAATTTTGCTTGTTGTTGACGCCAACGCTGCTTCTTGCTCACTATCGCGCTCAATAAAGCGCTTGGCGTTTTCAGGAATGACGACTTGGTCTTCACTCACTTGCTGTTTTAGCGAAGCAGACTCAGACGCTATTTTGCTCTGTTCAAGAGGTATAGCGCCTTCTTTAGTCGTGTTCGACTGGTTGTTAGCCTTCAGATTGGTTTCTGCGTCAACATCGGCCTTAGCGGTACTCTTCAGTGCTTCCTCACCAATTTTCTCTACTTTCAGCGGATTAGCCGGTTTTTCTCCCTCGGCCACTAATTGAGATTTCTGTGGCAACTCGTTGCCGTCTTTGGGTTGCAGGGCCTTATTGGCCTCATTCAATCGCCCGAGCAGTTCTTCATTCTCTGAAATGATCTTCTCTGCATCTCCATCAGCTTTAACCGATACCTTGCCTTCTGCCGAAGATTCAAGGTCAGTCGCGATACTTTGCTTTGGCGTGCTGTCGTCAGATTTTAATAGTTCATCAGCCGCAGCACCGTCTGTATCTGCTGCCACGACTTTTCCAGATTCAGCAACTTCATCACCATCGCCGCTGATTTCTTCATCGCCACTAACCTCTTGTTCTAGAAGCGCTTTAGTACTTTCTTCTCCTTCCGTCACTTGCTCAGCTTTCGCAGAGTCTGACTCTGACACTTTTTCCTCGCCAGAGTCTCCCTTGATTAAAGCCGCCAGTTTGGAGAAAAAACCTTCAGACTGCTGAGCTTCGTCCCCAGCTTCGACTGATGGAGACGCGGAGCTCGACGTTTTAGGCGTATCGGAAACCGGAGTTAGATTCACATTCATAAATAGATCACTCACGCATAATTGAGAGAACAGTCACGGCCAATCATTCGAACAGCAAGTAGCGGCAACCTGTTAGTTAACGAGAAAATCTGCAAGAAGTGCGCCAATCAACGGGGGGAAAACGCGATAAATGTGATATCAGTTCGAAGTACGGCGGGAATATTGGAGGGTAGAAAACTCATCCATTTGTTTTTGCTCACGAATATTCTGTAAGCGTTCTTTTTCTGTCTGCTTTTTCTCAATCAGCCACTCGTAAGAGCGACGTTGCTTACGACATTCCAGCCAGTTTTGCTCACAGCTTTCTACTTGTGATTTGAAATGCTCTTCAGCCTGTTTCTGCTTGGCCAAGGTTTCATCTAAGGTCGTGAGGAAGCGGTTCAGGTGAGAATATTGGCTAGCGGTTAGCCCTTGTTTGCCTCGTTCAACCAATTGATTACAGTAATCTAGACGATAGTTTTCTATCTGCTCTAGCTGCTGATAATAACCATCTAATTCAACTCGCGCTTGACTGAGTGCAAGTACCGCTTGGTTCTCTCGCTCCTGAGCCTGACTTAATAGAAAATCCAGCGCATTATCCATAAATTACGAATCTCCCTGCAGAAGATTACGCAGCATATTGACGCACATGTCGTATGGAACAGTCTCTTTCATGGCCTGCTGTAGGTAACCATCCAGTCGAGGTTTTAAAGTAAACGCACTGTCGATTGCTGGGTCAGATCCCGGCTTATAAGCGCCAATCGATACCAGATCCTGATTTTTACGACAAACAGACAGCACCTGACGTACCGCTTTGGACATCAGTATCTGCTCTTCCGAAGTAATCTGTGGCATGACACGGCTGACCGACTTCTCCACATCAATGGCAGGATAATGACCTGCATCAGCCATTTCACGCGATAGCACAATATGACCGTCCAGAATTGCTCGCGATGCATCTGCAATTGGGTCTTGGAGATCGTCCCCTTCCGTCAACACGGTAAAGAATGCCGTGATAGACCCTTGATCCTGACCGCCATTCCCCGCTCGCTCCACCAAGGCTGGTAACTTGGCAAATACTGAAGGTGGGTAACCTTTGGTTGCAGGCGGCTCGCCTACAGATAGGGCAATTTCACGCTGAGCCTGCGCAAATCGTGTCAAAGAGTCCATCAACAGCAGTACATCTAACCCTTGGTCACGGAAGTATTCCGCAATTGTCAGTGCGGTCTGACAGCCTTTAAGGCGCATCAGTGGTGAAGAGTCAGCAGGCGCCGCCACGACAACCGAACGTTGGCGGCCATCTACTCCAAGAATTTCTTCGATAAACTCTTTTACTTCACGTCCACGTTCACCAATTAGGCCTACCACCACCACTTGCGCGGTCGTTCCTCGAGTCATCATGCCCAACGTAACCGACTTACCCACACCTGAACCCGCAAACAGACCAATACGCTGACCTTTGCCGACCGTCAAAAGTCCGTTGATGGCTTTGATGCCAACATCGAGAGGCTCAGAAATAGGTTTACGCGCAAGAGGGTTAATGGGATCGGCGTTGAAGGCTGCTCGCTTCTCAGTATACAAAGGGCCAAGGCCGTCTAACGGATTACCAACGCCATCAATAACACGCCCAAGAAGTTCCATACCCACAGGTAAACCAGCTTCACTCGTCAAGGGCGTCACTTTAGCACCAGGTAACACACCCGTGATTTGCTCACTGGGCATCAAGTAGAGATTATCACCAGAGAAACCCACCACCTCTGCTTCCATCTCACCATGCATGGTTTCGACTTTGCACAGACTGCCGATAGGAGCGCGGCATCCGGTGGCTTCAAGAGTTAATCCAACAACCCTAACCAGCTTCCCCGAAGCAACGGGGCGACAGGTTAACCCTTGCGTTTGGTACTGAGAAAGGCGTTCAGCCAGCGCCAACATTACTCACCACCTTGGTGGCGATTTACCCCACAAAAGCTCTGTAATACATTGCGTATTCTGTCTTCAAGGCGGTAGTTAACACTCGACTCACCGGCTTCGATCTGCACATCCCCGCGATTCAGTGCAGGCTCTGCCGTCAGGGTCCAGTTACGAAATTCTAATTCCTCTTGCCCATAAGCAGAGCGAATGATTTCAACATCTTCCGGATGCAGTTTGAGTGTAATGGAATGGCCTGATACTGGCAGAGATTCAACGGATTGTTTGATGGTATCCAAGACAACCTGAGGGTTGGTTTGAACTTCGACATGGACGACTTCTTTAACCAAAGTCAGCACCATATCGACTAATTGCTTTTCAACCTGAGCGTTCATCAGCTCAAGAGGTTGGGCAAACTGATTTGCCAGCCCAACAAATGTCTGGACTTGCTGCTGAATGAATTCTTGCCCCGCTTCGATGCCTTCTGCTTTACCCGCTTCCAGCCCTTCTTGATGACCTTCTTGCTGACCTTGCTCTTTGCCTTTGTCGTAACCTTGTTTAAAACCAGCCTCTTGACCTTGATGCAGGCCATCCTGATAGGCCTGCTGTTTGATAAGCTCGATTTCTTCTTCAGTCAGCTCTTTAGGGGCTTCTTCTTCAGGCTCGGACAAGGTCGGCATCCAGCCTGGGTCGTAATTCATCGCCGTTTCTTTTGCGTGCTTGTGAGTGTCAGACGTATAATCCGGCATCCCCCAACGCTCAGGCTTCTGAATTTGTTCATCATTATCTAAGCGCAAAAAACCACGCTTTCTTTCCCCAGACATAGAAACCTTAACCCTTTACTTTACAAGAATTCGTCGGCACCGCCGCCTAGCATAATCTCACCTGAATCGGCCATACGACGAGCCACTGCCAATACTTCTTTCTGTGCGGCTTCCACATCCGACACTTTGATTGGCGGCATCGCTTCAAGGTCATCACGCATCATCTCAGCGGCACGTTTAGACATGTTCTTGAAGATCTTCTCACGGAGAGGATCATCGGCACCTTTAAGTGCACGTTGCAACGCATCCTGTGGAACATCACGCAGCAATTTCTGAATACCTTGGTCGTCGACTTCGATAAGGTTTTCGAAGACAAACATAAGATCCTGAATCTGCGTTGCCATGTCTTCGTCCTGATCGCGAATCTGCTCCATCAGGATACCTTCGACATTGTTGTCCATGTAGTTCATGATTTCCGCAGCTGCCTTCAGGCCGCCAATTTTGGCTGCTTGTGCACCCGCTTGACCTGCGAACTGTTTCTCCATGATTTCATTCAACTCAGCCAGTGCTGATGGCTGCACTTCTTCTAAGTTCGCTATCCGCATCATCAAATCGAGACGGTCACGTTCGGCAAACTGAGATAAGATTTCTGCAGACTGATCCGGTTCGAGGTAGGACAAAACAATGGTTTGAATCTGAGGGTGCTCGTTGATAATAATGCTGGCAACCTGGCGCGGATCCATCCACTTGAGTGAATCGAGACCCTTCGAGCCAGTACCAAGCAAAATTTGGTCAACGAGGTTGTTGGCTTTATCTTCACCAAGGGCCGCAACCAGTGCATTACGCATAAAGTCTTCGCTGCCCATACCAATATTGGTGTATTTCTGAATGTCTTCCAGAAAAGCACGGTGTACCGCACCGACTTTCTCCTGGCTTAGGTCAGCAGCACGTGCCATAGCACTACCAACGCGTTGTACTTGTTTCGGTTCTAAGTGACGAATGATTCCCGCAGCGTCTTCTTCGTTCAAACTGAGTAGAAGGATCGCCGCGCGCTCTTCGCCCGGAATAGTTTCTATGTCCACGGTGTTCTCTACAACTTCGCCACCGCCTTCTCCCTGTGGTACGACTTCGTTAGGCATCTTCCATCCAGTTCTTCACTACTTGTGCCGCCAGCTCAGGCTCGTTAGCAACCAGCGCTCGAACTGCTTTCAGCACATCTTCATCCTTATGGAGGTTAGGCAAATCAATGCTTGAGCCAAACTCAAACAGCTCACCGCCATCCATATCTCCACCAATTAGGCTGGTTTCACCATCAGCACCAATTGGCAACCCATCTGGTCCGTATAGTTGATCATCGTCGTCATCCGAAGCTGGGTTGAGCAGTTTCTTCATCGCTGGGCGAACCAGAACCAATACCACGACGATGATAACCAACGCACTTGCAAACCAACGTACCCAGTCGTTGAAATTCGGATGCTCCCAAATCGGCACATCTGTAAGCACTTCAACTTCAGGCTCAGCGAACTGCATACTCAGTACGTTGAGTAAATCACCACGGCTTTCACTGAAACCAACCGCACCAATTAATACCTGACGAATAGACTGCAGCTCTGCATCCGACAGTGGCTGATACGTGGTTTCACCAGTATCTGGATTGACCGACGCGCGATTCTTGATCGCAACAGCCACCGTTTGGCGGTTGACTATCCCAGACTGGCGACGCTCATGACTGATGGTGGTATCCAGCTCGAAGTTACGCGTCGCTTCTTTGTGCACCGAACCCTGCCCCATTAAGGAGCCATCTTTCATCTGTGCCACATCCTGAGGGATAGAAGCATCAGCAGGAGGCTGGTTACTTAGCGCACCCGGCACTCCAGCAACGACGTTACCATTATTATAGTCTTCCAAAGTGTATTCACTTCGCGTCGAAGGGGTATTGGGGTCAAAACTTTTACGGGTTTGTTCAATCGCGCTGAAATCAAGCTGAATATCGACCTGAGCGGTATAGTTCCCAAAGCCAAGAATAGGGATCAGGACAGAGTCGATTTTGTCTCGTAGGGCTTGTTCTTGTTTCCGCTCTAGCTCATGTTCTTTACGGCGCGCCGCTGAAGCAGGATCTTGAGAGCCAGAGCTAAGTAGTCGACCATGCTGATCTGTTACGGTAATTCGAGTCGGTTTCATTCCCGGAACAGCACTGGCAACCATGTCAACGACAGAGTCAACTTCTTCTTGCTTAAGTGACGTACCAGTGCGCAGGGTAAGGAAAACAGAAGCAGACGCTTCTTGATTGTGGCGGACAAAAACACTTTGTTTCGGTAATGCCAGCAGTACGCGAGCTTTGCGCACTTGCTTCATCTCTTCAATGGCTTTGGCCAACTGGCGCTCACGGCTCAGTTTGAGGCGTTCTTGCTCTAAACGCTGAGATACGCCAAAACCCATATCTTGCATTAAGATTTCATCACCAGCTTGTCTTTCATTGTTTAAGCCAGCACGAACCATATTCAGTTTGAGCGAGTTGTAGTCACTGGCGGGGACAGAGATGGTGTTCCCCTCCAGTTTGTATTCCACTTTTTCTTGATCGAGATAGTCTAAGACCGGAATAAGTTCTTCGGTATCATAAGCACCAAGTGGACGCATTTCAGGTTCACGAACCCAGAAAAACAACATCACAATCAGCGCGACACAAATCGAAATGGAGAGAACGAGGACAACCTGACGCAGGAGATCTAAATCACCGACTGCCATGTCAAATTTGGACGTGCTTTGTTCATCCAAGTCCGGATTTTGAACATCAGTATCCATATCTGATGTTGCTACCATTGCGGTGTCAGGACCACCATCCGAAACCGCAAGATCCGTTGATTGATTTTGTTCTGCCACAGACTATACCTATCACTTAAACTGGCATGTTCATCAATTCTTTGTACGCTTCAACGAGCTTATTACGTACTTGAATCGTTGCCTCAAACGCAACGCTTGATTTGTTTCGGGCAATCATGACATCAGACAACGACACATTTTCATCACCGCGATCAAATCGCATTTGCATGTCACTGGAAGTTTTTGACAGTCCATTCACGTTATTGATGGCATTGTTCAGCAAGTCACCAAAATCGGCACCAACTTTATGACCAGTCGCCGCAGGTTTCGTGTTCCCTGCTTCGAACATCATTGCTTGCATTTCGCCTTGAAAACCATCAATTTTCATTGAATACCTCGGACGTCAACTCTTTGACTACAATTCTTGTTGTAAATATGACGCTGCAATCTACATGCCATATCAATTTTAGCGTCGAAAATAGCACGTTAGTTTGGAATATCAATCCCCGCATCACGCATTTTTGCCAACTTGTAGCGTAAGGTGCGTGGGCTGATACCTAATTTTTCGGCCATCTCCTTACGACGACCGTTACATTCGGTTAAAGTCTCAAGAATAATGGCGTATTCCTGTTCACGAAGTTCACCGCCTAAACCTGCACTGGTCGCGAATGCGTTATCCGGTTCGGCGATTGGTTTAATGTTTGGAGCTGTGATTTCTCCGGTCTCAACAACTTGTTGCAAACTGCCCGCATCCTGCCAGTCCAACCCCTCCAATAAAATATGGTCACTCGACACATTACCATTTTCACTGAGGATTAATGCTCGTTGCACGACGTTGTCTAACTCACGAACATTCCCCGGCCATGAATACGCCAGCAATTTATTCATCGCACTTGCAGACAATATCGGCACAGGCAGGCCGAGCTTTTTACAATGACGCTCAATCAAATGATTGGCTAGAGGCTCAATATCACCTTTGCGGTCACACAGCGCTGGCCATGCTAATGGGAAAACGTTCAAGCGATAGTACAAATCTTCACGGAAGTTACCTTCCTGAACATAGAGCTTTAAGTCACGGTTACTGGTGGCTAATACACGAACATCCAGTTTGATGCTCTTCCGGCTACCCAATCGCTCAACTTCACGCTCTTGCAAGACACGAAGCAGCTTCGCCTGAAGATTCAGATCCATCTCACTGATTTCATCGAGAAGAATCGTCCCGCCCTGAGCCTGCTCAAATTTGCCAGGACACGCTTGAACAGCACCCGTAAAGGCACCTTTCTCGTAGCCAAACAAAGTCGCTTCCAGCATGTTGTCAGGAATCGCGGCACAGTTAATCGCAACAAAAGGCCCGTCTTTTCGATTCGATGCATTGTGGATGTAGCGAGACATCACTTCCTTACCCGAGCCACTTGGGCCAAGCACCATGACGCTAGCGTCGGTTTTTGCCACTTTATCAGCCATAGCAAGCAACTTAAGGCTCTTCTCATCCGCCACCACAGCGTCACCGTTATCGTCGGATTTCACCGGAGCATAACGACTGACCATATTCAATAAGACTTCAGGCGCAAACGGCTTAGCCATATAATCTATCGCACCATCTTTCATGGCAGAGACAGCATCTTCGATGTTGGCATACGCCGTCATTAACAATACTGGCAAATTAGGCCAATGCTGTTTGATGTTACGCAGTAGTGCAAGACCACCCATACCGGCCATCTGAACATCAGAAACGACAATATCAACTGAGTGAGCTTTGAGTTTAACTAATGCATCTTCCGCGCTGTCCGCTTCCAACCACTCATATCCGGCTAACGCCAAGGTATCGACTAAGGCTTCGCGTAGACCTTCATCATCTTCTACGATTAGTACTTTGCTTTGTGCCATTATCCTTCTCCAGTCATTACATCGTGGTTAGCTTGCGGAGCACGATCAAGAGGAATACAGATGGTGAAACAAGCACCATCACCTTCCTCAGAAATCAATTCCAACCTTCCATCATGAGCACGGCATACCATCTGGACAACGGCTAATCCAAGCCCTGTTCCCTGTGATCGTGTCGTAAAGAAAGGTTCCATAATTTGGTTGTGCAGTTCTTTTGGAACGCCCGGGCCGCTATCTTGAACGGAAATCTTCAGCTCATTGTTTACCGGGCGGAAAAAGACATCGACTTGTGATTGTTTGCCCGCAATTTGAATTGCGTTCATCACCAAGTTGCTCAGTGCTGATGCCACCGCGTTCGCATTGCCTAGCAGTTGCGTTTCTTCCTGCTCAACTTCAAGGTGATAATCAATCTGATTGTTTTTCAGTGCGGTTTCCACCATAGGAGAAAACTCACTCACCAATTCAGCAATCGTGAAGGGTTTCACCACCTTGTTGTCGCCCCCTTTGGCGAACAACAACATATCATTGACTTGCTTTTCCAAGTCATGCAGGCGATCCATTAATTTATTCTGAAATCGGTCTTTCGTAGCTGGCGGTAGGTTCGGAGCCGCCAGGTTTGACGCATAAAGCATCGCACTGGACAAAGGCGTTCTTACCTGATGCGCCAACGACGCCACCATACGACCCAACGAGGACAAACGCTGTAGATCACTGATGCGAGATTGCAGCAAACGCGTCTCTGTCAGGTCAGTAATCAAAATCAGCTGACCTGTTGTGGACGCTGAAATCGCCAAGCGTACTTTGCGGCCGTTGCGCAGAGATATTTCATGACCGTCATCTTCGCGCGGAGCAAATGCTTGCTGAATCACTTCAAACCATTTCTGCCCAATAAGCGGCATCTCTAACAAACGTTGCGCTTCTGGGTTCGCTTCATGAACAACACCCTGGGTATCGAGCAGAATCACGCCTGCTGGCATAACGTCCAATACCTGCTTATATCGTTCAACTTGTTCTTCGAGTGTTCCGAGTGGTTGCTGATTCATGATCGCCTGAGCTGATTGCATGTCGTATTTCTGCCTTAAAAACTACAATAGCCTGAAATGCAAGAAGCACGCCAGGCTATTTCGTATATTTTTCAAGATCTTAATGTGAAGTCGATATTTTGACAGCGTCGAAAATACCCAATTTATCGCTGCACATTGTATTTTCGCATCTTCTCAACCAGAGTTGTTCGACGCATTCCAAGCATGTCAGCGGCACGGGCAACCACTCCGCCCTGAGCCTCTAACGCTTGGTTTATCATGTTGACTTCCAATTCGGCTAGCATCTCTTTAAGGTTAACACCTTCAGGCGGTAACTCTTGGGGTGCATTGGAGTTTTCATGCAGGCCGTCGGCCTCATCAAGGCTGAAATCTTCCGCAAAAATGTCCTGCAGCACGTCACGCTCCTGTTCTTCAACAGAAGCAAACACATTGTGCTCTGGCTGAAACTCAGGGATATCGCTGTAACGGTACTTAGTTGGCAGGTGATTGACGTCGACCAAGCTGTTTGGATAAAGAATGATCATTCGCTCAACAAGGTTCGCCAGTTCACGAACATTACCCGGCCAATTGTGCTCCATCAGTGAGTTGATCGCTCGCGGCGTAAAGCAGATTGGCTGAGCGCCTTCTGCTTCCATTCGCGTCATCAACTCTTGCAATAGCAACGGAGTATCTTCAATGCGATCACGCAGTGCAGGCATCTCGATTGGGAACACATTGAGACGGTAGTATAAGTCTTCGCGGAAAGACTCATCATCAATCATGGTTTCCAGATTACGGTGAGTCGCAGCAATCACGCGAACATTGACACGAATAGTGGTGTTACCGCCTACGCGCTCAAAACAGCGTTCTTGCAACACACGCAACAGTTTAACCTGCATTGGCATCGGCATATCACCGATTTCATCGAGGAATAATGTACCGCCTTCTGCCAGTTCGAATCGTCCTTTACGAGAAGTAATTGCTCCAGTAAAAGCCCCTTTCTCGTGGCCAAACAGTTCGCTTTCGAGCAGGTCAGGAGGAATAGCACCACAGTTGATTGGTACAAATGGCCCGTTTCGACGTGCAGAATGGTAATGAATATTACGAGCAACGACTTCTTTGCCTGTTCCCGACTCACCAAGAATAAGAACATTCGCTTCGGTAGCGGAGACTTGTTCAATCAGATGGCGAACTTCTTTAATACCGATACTTTGCCCAACTAGGCTGCGGAACAAGGTGTTTTTTCGTGAAGAAGAAACAACGTTGACGCCTTTGCGACCAAGGAAGTCTTTGCAATGACGAAGCGCTTCACTTAATTGAGGGTAATTTAAAGGATATTCCAGTTCACCAACATAATTGGTCATTTCTTCAACTGGATAAGAATGTGTTCCCGCGATAAGTAAAGGAATATGGTTAGCTTGGGAGAGTTGTGTACTCAGCTGAGTTGAGAAGTTTTGGCTCTGAAGCGAACCCACAATGCAGCCAGCCCAAACATCCGACCAGTTAACGTCGCTCAGTTGTGCGGAACTGATCGCCTCACATTGTTCTCCGACAAATTCTAATATATTACTCAGATTGATGCGTGCTTGAGCATCATCTTCAATTACGAGCAGCTTTGCTAAACCTTGCATAGGTGAGAATTATTGCCTTTATCTTGAAACGTTGTGGCTGTTATTTCTGTTTCTAACAACTAACCTAACTATAGAACAGGATTAGTGATAGACAATTTATAAACTTCAGCAACAAAATAAGCCACTAGGCTACTAAGTGGCTTCTATTCTATTTGATAAAAAAATAAAGGCAACCAAGCAATTAGGCGATGTGACGTTTGCCCAAAAGCTTTTTATGCAAGATATTTCAATACAACAGTATAAATTTAACTTATATCTTAAATTCCTACATCAGTCGCGGTCAGATTGTGATATTCAGGTGGGATTTGCTCCCATGCTGATTTAATCTCGCGAATAATATCAATCACGTCATCGATAGGTTGAGGATCATTCTTGTGATTTGCCTCAGTAATTTGGGTAATCATAAACTCGTACAACTGATCCAGGTTCTGGGCAATGTCACCGCCATCGTCCATCGATAGGCAGCTGCGTAAGCTAATGATGATGTCTAGAGCTTTACCCAGTCTCTCACCCTTAACAGGAATATTGCCCTGCTCCATTGCCGCTTTACCCTGAATCAAGCGCTCGATAGCACCCGCCATCAGCATTTGAACAATTTTATGCGGGGAGGCAGCACTGAGCTGGCTATCTACCGATACCTTCTTGTAAGCCTGTAATGAACCACGCATAACAATCCTCTTTATATAAATTTCTTGTACTGCTGCACCGATTTATTGCCGTAGCGGTACTTTTGCAAACTACTGCCAAGTTCAGCGGTTTTCTTCTGCATCAACTCAACAGTCAACTGAGTGCGCTCAATGGCACTCTGCCATTCTGGTAACTGCGCTAACTCTTGGTGCTCATTAATAGTACTGATCAAGGTTAGCAATAACTGTTCCCTTTTATCGACCAACTCAAGGATTTCTTCAGTATTAATGTCAGCTGCTGAAAGATTACTAGTAATACCGTGATCAAGATCACCAAGAAATGAGACCTGTGCCAAAAAATCATCCGCCAAGTGCATTCATCATACCTGCTAGCTGAGACTGCATTTTGCTTGTTGCGTCCTGCATCGCCGTAAATTTGGCGTGTGTACGTTTTTCTAGGCTATCCATGCGGCGATCTAGAGATGCCTGATCATCATCAAGGCGGTAATTTTGTTCCACCATGCTGCGCTCACGCGTACGAATAGAGCCGGTAACACCTGTAATACCCTGAATCGCATCTTCAACTTTTTTCGCAAACCCTTGGTTACCGCCAAAGAAATCTTCTAACTTGTTGAAGTTGTTATTGAGCTGGCGGTCCAACATGTCATAGTTGATTTCCAGTGTTCCCTGACGTGTCGTTGTAATACCGAATTCAGTCAGCGTTTTGAGATCTTCAGGAGCAGGTTCAACTCGTGATGAAAACACCGACTTCAGTCTTGAGTCTGCACTTCGAACCACACTGTCACCCGCCAGAGGACCTGCGGCTCCGGTGCGGGGATCCACACCGGAAAGTTCTTGAGATACCTGATAGAACTGGTTGTATGCCGAAACAAACTGCTCGATATCGTCTCGTACGCCCTGACGGTCATATTCGATATCAATCTCTGACGGTGTTTTGCCGCGCTCAGAACGGCCTTTTAAGGTCAGGTCTACGCCTTCAATGGCATCTTCAATGATGTTGTTATCACTGGAAAGCTGAGCAACACCATCAAGCAATACTTTCGAATCCTGTGCCGCTTGTACTTGGCTCATTCCGCGATAAGCGTCAAATGATTCCTGCGCCGATTTCAGGTCAGCCTGCGCCTGATCAATTCGTTCCAGATATTCCCGTTCTTCTTTCGGCAACTTGGCACGTTCAAGCTCTTTGGCTTGCTCAGGGGTCAGTTCGCCAGCCAGAACGCGCGATTGAAGTGATGCTCTTTCCTGAGCCAGTTTGTCTTCCAACGCAGCCTGTTTCGCATCTAACGCGGCCTGCGCTTCTTTTGGTGTTACATATGAGTCCGTCAGAGTACCCGAAGCCGTGACACTCCAACCGGGAACATCAGAGGCTTTTTCCAGCGCTTTGGCATCAAGCTGAGGCTCTGGCTCCCAATACGAGTCAAGTAATGTACCGGACGCGGTCGCGGTCCAGCCAGGAATACGCTCTTCTGGTTTCAAGTATTTATTAGCTTCGGCACCGGCCGCAGCCGCGGCTGCAGCGGCGGCATCTGAAAGCTCATTACCGGCACTTGCGTCTTTTGCCGCATTGGCATCGGCAGCAATTGCCGCTTGTTTAGACGTATCGGCAATCTCCTGATCGACAACCTTTGCCGCCTCAATGTTTTGCTCTGCAATGCGATCGGCAACGGCTTGTTCTTCAGCAGTGAGTGGTTTGAGAAGATCTTGCGCAGCCGCACGAGCTTGCTCAAGATCTTTAACGCGCTGTTCAAGTGTTTTGTATTCGAGTCTTTTGAGAAGATTATCCGGTGCGGATTCCACACTCAATTTGAGTGCGTTTTGTTCACCTGAATTACTTGAAGCAACGATAAGACGTGGGCCTTCGACATCATTGATGACCGATGCACGAACGCCGGGGTTGGTTTTACTGCCATTGATACCGCGAACAATATCAACCAGCTTTGAATTTTCCTGAACGTCAACGGTGAATTTTTTTTCACCGAGAGAAATCTGCAGCTTACCCGGGCCAAATTTCGCATCTTCTGGTAATACGTCAGACGCAATTTTATGACTCTGGGCAAGCTGCAACACATCGATAGCATATCTACCAGCGATAGCTTCAGTGGTTGCCGTCGCGGATACAACGGTATCATCCGTAGATTCTACCTTTCTTGCGGCGAAAGCTTTCTCTTGACGAAAGCTCGCCATCAAGTTTTTCATCGTATCCAACGACTCTCTGAGCCGACCGTAGGCACTGATACTGGAATCAATTTTGCCACGCTCATTGTCGATTCGTTGCTGCTTAGGTACGCGCTCCGAATCAACAATTTTGCTGACCATGGCATTGATATCCATGCCAGAATTCATCCCTACAGGGCCAAAGCTCATTCAATCACCTCAAAATACGATCATACCGTCTGGTTCAACAACCCCGATGAATACCGGGCTGTTTGATCCCTCAGGCGTCGCAGTATTTCTAACATTTCCTCATCGGGTATCTGACGAATTATATCGCCAGTATCCGCTTCATAAATGGTCACTACATCTCTTCCCGACTCTTCATCGACCCGAAAAGATAGGCCAGTGTTGATGGACGCAATGAACTCGTTCATTTGCTGTACCATACGTTGCCGCTCTTCCCTGTTAAGCTTTTCACGTTGTTGAGACGCTTCTATCGCTTGATTAACAGCTTCAGCAGCTTGTTCTCTCACTTCGGCTGTAGAAACCTGTTCTTTCCGCGAGGAAACTTGCTGTGCACCATCATATTTTGAAGCAACTTTAGTGCCACTTTCTGAGCCGTAAGGCTGGACGTTCGATGTGTAGGATGGTATTTCCATAACAATCTCCCTTCCACCTTATAGGTTGGTAATCCTATTACCTACCAATAAGCTCGTTCCGAACCTATCGATTAACCTAATAAGCTAAGAGCTGCTGATGGTGATTGTTTTGCCTGCGCCAGTACTGAAGTACTTGCCTGCTGCAAAATCTGCGACTTAGTCATCTGAGTCGTTTCTTTCGCATAGTCAGTGTCTCGGATACGGCTACGAGACGCGTTAACGTTCTCGTTGATGTTGTCCAAGTTGCTGATCGCATGGCTAAAACGGTTCTGGAATGCACCCAATTCCGCACGCTGACTGTCTACCGTTTTCAGAGCACCGTCGATAACGGAAACCGCCATCTGTGAGCCTGCGACAGTAGATACATCAACGTCGGAAACCGTTCTATTCTCAGCGGCACCAAAACCAATATCACCGCCTAACGCCCCACCAATAGTGACATCTGTCGCTACTTTGTTATTCGCTGCGAACAGCTGTAATTTGCCTTCGTCACCGACCGACGCTTTCACGTCTTCGCTTTGACCATTGATATAGGTCGCAAGCTGCTCGATATCGTCACCAACCTTAGCATTTATGGTTAACTGTTTAGCTTCTCCATGTACATCAGTATAGTCCAGAGTAAGGTCAGTTGAACCCTGAGAGACGGTCCAATCGTTATCTTTACCCTGTTGCGCGATGTATGCTTTACCACCCATTCCAGAAGTATCTGAGCGCATATTGCCCATAGTGAGCATCACTGCCTCGCCCGAGCTCGCACCGATCTGGAATGACTGACTACCAAACGTACCGTTAAGCAGTTTGTTACCACCAAATGAGGTGGTTTCTGCAATACGGTTTAATTCGTCGTTGAGTGCGGTAACCTCTTCCTGAATCGCGATTCGCTCCGAACGTGAGTTCGAACCATTAGACGATTGCAGTGACAGGTCACGCATACGTTGAAGGATATTGGTTGTCTCATTCATTGCACCTTCAGCAGTCTGTGCAATGGAGATACCATCGTTTGCGTTTTTCACCGCCATGTCTAAACCACGACTTTGCGATGTTAAACGGTTGGAAATTTGAAGGCCTGCAGCGTCATCACGAGCACTGTTTATTTTGTAACCCGATGATAGACGCTCCATCGATCTCTGCATGCCGTCAGCAGCACCATTAAGGTATCGCTGAGCAGTCATCGCAGACACATTGGTGTTTACGTTAATTGCCATATTGATCTCCTTAGGCATTAAGGGTGATGCACCTCAGCGTCTCTCACCTCACTTTGGTGCATCTCATTTCTCTCAGTCTTTTAACGGCGGAGGAAATATATCCTTTAGAAAAAATTTTAAAAAAATTTCTGTGATTGGAGTCAATAAGCCACAAATTCTTTTTAAATCAAAGAATTATAAAAACAAAAAAAATCCAGCCGAAGCTGGATTTTTTCTTAAGAGAATCAGTTTTAGCCGAGTAAGCTAAGCGCTGAGTTTGGCGCTTGTTTCGCCTGAGCAAGAATAGAACTTGAAGCTTGAGAAAGAATTTGCGCTTTAGTCAGTGCCGTTGTTTCTTTCGCGAAGTCGGTGTCTTTGATTCGGCTCTTCGACGCATTCACATTCTCGTTGATGTTATCTAAGTTGTTAACTGCATGGTTGAAACGGTTCTGGAATGCACCCAGCTCAGCACGGTGGCTATCTACATATTTAAGAGCTGAGTCGATGATGGCAACCGATTCTTGAGAACCGCCTACTGAAGTAACATCAATAGTATCAACAGTAACGGCTTGACCTTGACCCATACTCAATTCACCCGCAAGACCACCACCAAAGCTAACTGCGCCTTCAACTTTGTCAGTACCTGCGAATACTTGTAATTGACCTTCTTCATCGACAGACGCTTTGACCATATCAGTCTGACCATTGATGTATGTCGCTAACTCTTCAATATCGTCGCCTTCTTTTGCATTGATATTAATGGTTTGCTGCTGGCCGTCTGTATCAGTCAGTGTGATAGCCAAGTCGCTTGCACCAGCCTGCACTGTCCAATCTTTATCTTTGCCGTTTGCTGCTTGGTAGCTTGTGCCACCCATGCCAACATTATCTGAGCGCATGTTGTTCAATGTCAGCATTACCGCTTCACCATTGTCTGCACCAATTTGGAAAGATTTCGTCGCGTAGGTACCGTTTAGTAGTTTGTTACCACCGAAAGAAGTGGTTTCAGCAATACGGTTCAGTTCGTCGTTTAGTGCTGTCACTTCTTCCTGAATCGCAACACGCTCTGATTTAGAGTTAGAGCCGTTAGCTGATTGTAGCGATAGGTCACGCATACGTTGCAGGATATTGGTCGTCTCATTCATCGCACCTTCAGCAGTTTGTGCGATAGAAATACCGTCATTCGCGTTACGTACTGCAACATCTAGACCGCGGCTTTGCACATTCAAACGGTTAGAGATCTGTAGACCTGCTGCGTCATCTTTTGCGCTATTAATCTTGAAGCCAGAAGATAGACGTTCCATTGAAGATTGCTGTGCATTGTTAGCGCCGTTTAGGTAACGCTGTGCTGTCATTGCTGCTACGTTAGTATTTACATTCACTGCCATGGTGATTTCTCCGTTTGATTTTCCGATGTAACCGGTTTCCGACGTCTCGGAAAACCAAAGTAGTTCTCTCAAAGTTACTTTTATTAACGGCTCAATTTCGAGAACCTTGAGTATTTTTTTAAGTTTTTTTGAAAAAAAATGCTTTTGGAGGAGAAAAGTTGACCAAATACGAAAAAACTTAAAAAAACGCAATTTTTCGCTAAAGCTTTAATTCACTCAGTCGATAATATTTTCTTTTTTTTGATAATTAACCCAATAAGGTTAGGGCTAGATTTGGCTGTTGTTTAGCCTGTGCCAGGATTGATGTGCTAACTTGCTGTAAAATCTGTTGCTTAAGCATTTGGGTGGTTTCTTTGGCGTAGTCGGTGTCTTTTATACGGCTATTCGACGCGGCCAAGTTTTCGTTGATGTTGCCTAGGTTGTTAATCGCATGATTAAAGCGATTTTGCATCGCCCCTAGTTCAGCACGATGGCCATCAACATACTTAAGCGCGGTGTCTATTACAGATACCGCTCGCTGTGCGCCGCCAACTTTAGAAATGTCCAGATTATCAACCGCTTCATAACCAGCTAGCCCCATTTGCAGTTCACCTGCAAGGCTGCCAGAAAAGGAAATAGTACCGGATGTCTCTTTGCCTGCCATAAAGACTTGCAGCTGCCCATCTTCATTTACTGAGGCCGAGACTTTATCCGTTTGACCGTTGATATAAGTGGCTAACTCTTCGATGTCATCACCGGCCTTAGCCTCAATCTGAATCGATTCTTGCTGCCCCTCGGCATTAGTGTATTCCATCACCAACGTCTGGCTGCCCTGAGAAACCTGCCAGTTATTGTCCGCTTTTCCAGCGGCGATATAACTGAAGCCGCCCATCTCTATACTATCGGAGCGCATGTTCTTCAGAGATACCTGAACCGCTTCACCGGAACTACCACCAATTTGGAAAGAAGAACTGGCAAATGAGCCATTGAGCAATTTTCGACCACCAAAAGAGGTAGTTTCGGCGATTCTATTCAATTCATCATTCAAAGCCGCCATTTCTTCCTGTAATGCATCTCTTTCTGCTCGACTGTTCGAGCCATTTGCCGATTGTAATGAAAGATCACGCATGCGCTGGAGAAGGTTGGTTGTCTCGTTCATCGCACCTTCGGCTGTCTGCATGATGGATATGCCGTCGTTCGCATTGCGCATTGCGACATCCAAACCACGCATCTGAGACTCAAGTCGATTCGAGATCTGCAAACCTGCGGCATCGTCTTTGGCACTATTAATACGATTCCCTGAAGATAGCCTCTCCAGTGATTGATTCAGCATGTCCGTCGCATTCGTAAGATAACGCTGCGCCGTCATTGCTGATACGTTGGTATTAACAGTGATTGCCATAACGATAGATAGTGTTTCCTCAACAGGGTTATTTGTTATATCGGCCTGAGGAGATTTTCTTTAGTCTTTTTACACAAAAAACCGAGCGCGTTGGCTCGGTTTATAATCGGTATAGTGTGCAGGCTTTAGTTTGCTTTCATTGATTTACTTAAGCTTTAACCCGTTTAGCATCTCTACAGACGGAGCAAAGAAGTATGCACCTGTCACAGCTTTCGTAAAGCGCAATAACTGGTCTGTTTTACCGTCGGTCGCGCCATACATGCTTTCCAGCATGGCTTTGAAATTGTGTAACGTGTTGCAATAGGCAATAAACAGCAGACCATGCTCACCCGACACACTGCCATAAGGTAAGCTATGGCGAACAATCTTTAGGCCTTTACCTTCTTCTTTAATGTCTACACGACCAACGTGAGACGCAGCTGGCACATTATCTAACTCAATCGAATCCGGTTTAGTCCGCCCGATGACTTTTTCTTGAGCAGACACATTCAGTCGATTCCAAGAAGGCAGGTCATGAACAAAACGCTGCACCATAACGTAACTGCCACCAGCCAACTCTCCTTGAGGAATAATTGCTACTTCATGGCGCTGACTATCTTTCGGGTTTTCTGTCCCATCGACAAAATCCGTCATGTCTCGAGAGTCGAGATAGCGATAACCATAGGTTTCATCAACCACCACCACGTTGTCTGACGCTTGGGCAAAGAATGTGCGCAGCAGATAAAAGTGCAAATCATGACGATTCGAATGGCAATGGATAAGCACATCCACATCAGAACTCGGCGCTATGGTGCTGCCTTCTCCAAGCTGCGGGAAGTCAATCAGTTCATCTGGCATCGCGGCGTCACACTTTGACCAGAATGATTTGCTGAACGCTACGGAAAGAGTCAGTTCAGCTCCAGGCTGTTGCTGATTAAGTTCTTCAACAAGTGATGGTAGAGCCTGTAGCTGTTCCAGTACGGCAGCATGTTCCTGTGTCACCTTAAGCAGCGTGTATTGAGCGAAAGGTCCTGCTTCAGGAAGGATGGCACTTTGAGGGATTGTCATTTTTATGTCCTCACATTTACATATTTGCTCAGTGTATTGTGTTCTGTTTTAAGAGTATTGATAGCGATCATCACCCGTTACGTCAATCGGATGGCGGCGCAGAAAAACAATCGCGTACGCTGCGACTCTTATAGATATAAAGCATAAACCACAGCAGAAATAGCAAGGTGGCGGCATTCGCCCAGCGGAAAGCGCCATGTTCTAGGTATACGTGATAAAGAGTTTGAACAAACTGGCCGCCAATCACCAGCATGGTAATCGTTTTACCCCAACTGACTAAATGGCTTATCCACTTTCGTTCCGGGCTGCGCAAGCTGATCATCCACATTAACGCGATGCTAGGCAGCCCCATCGCCAAACCCAGATACAACATTGAATGATCGGGGTAGACAATATTTAGGATCTTAGCGCCGCTTTCTCGGCTCGCACCGGCGACAACAAAAACCACCCACGCTTTGGCGAGAAACAGCCAACCAAGCCAAAGCCATTTGGGGGCTTTGAGAAAACCATGTTTATCGTATTGTTCTAAAGCGTATCGCACTGATAGGTAACTGCGGTTGAGAAGTTAAACTCCACTCTATACCAATTGAGGTATTTTTCTATCAGATATTACCTATAAAACTCATCCGATATTGTTAGAGTTCGCTCGCACCCGCCTTACTGATAAAGCAATAAACATCAGAAGTAATAAGATCGGCACGAACCAAAGCAGAGCATTGCGGACGGTAAACTCAGGCTGATATAACACAAATTCGCCGTAGCGCGCCGTCATGAACTCCTTCACTTCCTGCTCACTCTGTCCTTGATTGATCTTGCTGAAAACAATCAGACGCAAATCTTTTGCTATTGGAGAGTTGGATTCGATCAGGTTTTGATTTTGACACTGCGGACAA
Organism: Vibrio sp. RE88; assembly: GCF_013113835.1. Taxonomy (GTDB): domain Bacteria; phylum Pseudomonadota; class Gammaproteobacteria; order Enterobacterales; family Vibrionaceae; genus Vibrio. The sequence goes on from NZ_VTYQ01000003.1 coordinate 744,035, forward strand.
CGCAGGGACTTAGCCAAACGTAGCGCTTTTTCGTGTAACTCTGGAGAGGTAAACTCAAACAGCTCAACTTGGGATATTTGCTGTTCTGAAACCGCAACAAATAGCTCTTCATCAACCGCGTAACTACTCTGAACAAACAGCAACAGGATCAGGCAATAAAGCGCTCTCATCGACTCTTCTCCTCGGTAAAGAAGCGGGCAAATTGCTTCTGCCAGATACTAGGGTTGAGCAGCCCTGAGTGTTTATACACAATTTCCCCAGCCTGATTGATAAGATATGTCTCGGGGGTGCCAACCACACCCAGATCGATAGATAACTCCCCTTGAGGATCGTAGATCACCGTTTGATAAGGGTCACCCAATTGAGCCAGATACTGGTTTGCAGCCTTTGCTTGGTCTCTATAGTTAAGCCCGATCACAGCAATGCCTTGCTCACTCAATTGATTAAGAAATTCATGTTCCGCGCGGCAAATACTGCACCACGACGCCCAGACATTAACCAGTTGATACTCCGACTGGAATAACGCCTTAGCCTGAACCCGTTCATTCCCAGCCAGTAACTCAACCTCGTTCACTGGAAATTCTCGAACAGCGTGACTGCCTGAGTTGGAAGTGCCTTCATTCAGTGCCGCCCCGAGGATTAGGATAAACACTACCAGCGAGACGCAAAGGATGAAGAATTTAGACTTTTTGGACGACATCATATTCTGCTCTCACTATTCTCGGCGAAAGTTTGGTGATAAGAGGCAAAAATGCAGCAAATGTCGCTAATAATCCACCACCCCAGATCCACCAAATGTATGCTTTGTACTGAATTTTAACTGCATAGCTGTGCCCATCGACCTTGGCAGCAAGTGTCACATAATAATCTCCAAGCCAAGTCGTGTGAATCGCAGGCTCACTCATATTCATGACTCGGACGGGGTAATGGCGACGCTCAGGTTTGAGCTCAAACGCTCGACCTTCAGCATCAGTAAAACGCAGCTGTGCTTGCTCTGCCGAGAAGTTTTTACCTACACGCCACTCCGTTTTCAGATATTCAACTTGCCAATCGCGAAACTCTGCTGACATTCCAGGCCCAAGTTTGCGGGTTAGCGGAGATGAGTGCTCCGCATTCATAACACACCCTATCGCGCCAATAGCCAACCCGATATGAGCCAAGAGCATAAAATTGAGCTTACCCAAACGGATAGCCCACCACAGATGGCTAAACACTACCCAGCACGCCAGCCCCCAAATCAACATTGCTGCGGATGACCACGTTTCCATTTGCCCAAAATACAACATTGCACCGGCTAAGAAAGAGAAGACAAAAAACACGACCATCCGTTGCCATGAGTTCACCAACCCTGATTGCCATTTCAGGAAGGGAGCCCAGCCCATTGCCATTAGCGCCAGAGCCGATAAAGGTAGAAGCAATGTATTAAAATAGGGTGCGCCAACCGATATTGTTCCCAGTTGCAGCAACTCATAAACCATGGGGTAAAAAGTACCAAGGAAAACAGTAAACGTGGCGATCACCAGCAGGCCTATCGAGAGAAGCACCAGATAAGATCGGCTGATAATAGCCGTCAACTTTTGGCTGCGTATGGTCTCACCTCGGTCAATTAAAAGGGCAAAAGAGGCGAACAAGGTAACAGCCAAAATACCAAGAAGCGCAATGCCTTTTCCCGGGTCGACCGCAAAGGCATGCACCGAGGTCAGTACTCCCGAGCGGACGATAAAGGTACCGAGAATACTAAGGCTGAATGTCACCAAAGCTAAGATCAACGTCCAGACCATCAACTGCTGATGGCGCCTAGAGGCCACCATACTATGCAGCAAAGCTGTCCCCGTCAGCCAAGGCAACAATGATGCATTCTCAACTGGATCCCAGAACCACCATCCTCCCCAGCCTAACTCGTTGTAGGCCCACCATGAACCGACCAGTATCCCAAGCGTCAGAAATGCCCACGCAGATATCGCCCAAGGTTTACATAGTATGACCCATTGGTTGTCATACGGTTTTTGCATTAACGCCGCCAACGCAAACGCCAGTACAGTGGAATAACCTATGTAGCCAAGGTACAACAGCGGAGGATGAAAAATCAGCCCCACGTCCTGAAGCATAGGGTTGAGATCGCGCCCCTGAGTTAACAAGGTTTGCGCGTAAACAAACGGGTTTGAAGCGAGTAAGGTAAACCACGAAAACGCCGCAATAAACAAGGTCATGATCCACAGAACATGTCCGATATATCGCCCATTAGAATGACGAATAAATGAAATCAAACCTGCCCACAAGTTAAGTGTAAACACCCAAAACAGCATGGAGCCTTGATGACCTCCCCACACAGCGGCCAGCTTGAAGAATGGTGGTAGCGCAATATTAGAGTGAGTGGCAACGTACTCGAATTCAAATCGGTCAGAGGCAAACAAAATCGCCAGAATAATCAGGCTCAACGAAGCCATTGCTGCGTTGAGCCTGACAGGCCATATCAGGGAAAACGGTGCACTTTGTTCAGAATAGTGCTGCCACGCCCAAACTGAAGCACAAACTGAACTCGAAACAGCAACCCATATCAGAGCAAAATGTCCTGTCTCTCCCCACATGCTTACACCACCGTCATCTGACCGGCGTAGAGAATAAAGGTACGTAACATCAGTACCCCGACCAAACTCAGCGTTGTCACTATGAAGATGTAACTGCCGTTATGGCGCACTTCGTTTGGCGTAACGGCATTGAGAGTCAACGGCAGTAACATCCCAATCAACACAACGCCAAACCAGAACCAGTTTGACCAGAAGCCTCCCCCGATGGCATTCCAAGCCGCCACTTCATTCTGACCGCCACTGAATATCAGGCCAGTAAAGAAGGTCACCAAAACAAACAGTTCGAACAACACAACCGGGCGTTCAAACCCATGCACCCAACGAACACTCGGGCTGTGCGCCGATTCTTTGAATACGAGAATACCAAACAGCAAACATGCCGCTGCACCCGAAGAAAGGCTGGAAAACAGGAACAGGATCGGCAACACAGGGTTGTTCAACATCGGGTAAGTTTTCAGTGCAGAAAGCAGAAACCCTGTGTAGGCCGCAAGCAATATCGCCAACACACCCAGAAACAACTCGACAGGGTTATTCATCTTACCGACTTTTATCAACACACCATCAACCCAGTCCAATAGCCCACCCGGAAGTTTGCCTTCGCAGAACTGTATGATCTGGTGGCGGAAAATCACACCAATCCAAACGAATAAGACCGCCATATAAACTTGGAAGAGAATTACCCCCATCGACATGACTGAAGACGGATTGTAGTAGATCATAATCTTCCAGAACGCCAAAGGTTTGGTGAGGTGGAAAATCAATATCGTCAAACCGGCAATAATGCCAAAGGGAGCCAACCAAGCGACGGCTTTAAGGATGCCGTTATTGGCAGGGTCACCTTCAATTACGCGGCGTTTGAGATACAAGCCAATCATCACAGCCCCAGCGGACATTCCCGCAAGAAACAAGTAAATAGCGATGATCCAGTCCCAGACCAATGAATCAAAATGGAAAGCCGTTTCAATACCGTTCATCATGAAACCTCCCCTTTGTTGTGTGGTATTTTGTACAACTTAGGTTTGGTACCTAAGTGTGCTTTATCGCGATAGACCACATGGTTACTTAACACTTGATTGATTTGACTTTGCGGGTCGTTGAGGTCGCCAAACACCAAGGCTTTGGTCGGACAAGATTCAACACAGGCAGGTAACTTGCCCTCGGCAAGATTGGTATCACGACAAAAATTGCACTTGTCTGCGGAATGGTCTTCGGGATTGAAGAAGCGCACTTGATAAGGGCACGCGGCAAGGCAGTAGCCACAGCCGACACACTTGTCCTTATCCACATCGACAATGCCTGTCTTCTCATCTTTATATGCTGCGCCCGTCGGGCAAACATACACACAAGGTGGGTTTTCACAGTGCTGGCAAGATTTGCGAGTAAAGCGATATTCCACATCAGGAAATTCTCCTTGTGGCTCGCTACGAATGATTTCCAGCCTCGACACCCCTTCCGGTACCTTGTTGACCTCGCGACAAGCTTCAGTACAAGCGGTACAACCGATACAGGCGGTCTCATCGTGAATCATGCCATAGAGCTTATCATCGACCTGTTCGACATTTGCTAACGTCTTACGACTGCTGATCATCGCAGTCCCGGCTACGCCTGTGGTCATAATCAAGGCGCCAGCACCAGTTAAAAAGTTTCGTCTAGAACAACTCATATCATTGCTCCTCTTTCAACTGATTGAAGTCTGAATGACAGTCGACACACAGCTTGATTTTCTGCTTGTGCTCCAAACCAAGGACTTTTGCTTTACTGGCATGAACATCATGACAGTTAGAGCAGGTGAGGTTTTTGGCATGCACATCATGTGTCCAGCTATCTTCACGCAGATACTTCGGCTTATGGCAATCAGTACACTGGCTATTGGCCTTCAAAATGGCGTCAGGGTCGAGGTAGGTTTTCTCTGTTCCCTGCTGAGATTGTGCAGATGAGTACTTGATGACTTGCGGAGCACCTTCACGGTGGTCAGGTCCGATGTTGCTATGACAGTTAGTACAATTCACTTCACGACCTAGAATCTCATGAGCATTTTCACCATGAGATTGCTGAAGTGATTCTTTGGAATCCTTATGACATTGAATACATTTGTAATCTTTGTCCCGGATAAGCGTAACTTCATGACGAGTTGCGGTTTCTTCGGCAATGGGGGCAGAAGAATCAGCAGCAACGGCATGAAGAGAATAGCCATAGAGGCAGAATGCAAGAATGGTTTTCAGCATTATGACTATGGCCAACTTTATATTGCCCATTTTATCCTTTCCTTATTCCAGAACGGATTTCGAGCTAAGCTCAAAATAAACAGTCTGGTCAAAACTAATGCCCTTCAGCGGTATTTTAATTACCACTAAATGAGATCAATTCTTATTTTGGAAAAGCCACAACGCTATCGATTACATTTTACTCAGCCTACTCTTTAGTAGTAGTTATTTTGCACTAAACCTCGATCTTTATCACCTTATTTTATATATGGTTAATAACCATAAGTCATTGATGATAATGAATTTCATTATCCATACCTCACAACACACCTACCCCTTTAGGGTTATTAAAAATCAACTTTGAGCCAGATCACTGACCTAAATTGATCTAAAGCAATGAAGCGTTATTCGTGAGTTTTTACAAATATTTCCTTTTATTACAATTTATTTCAGTTCTCCAATTCTTAATTTGGAATTAGCCAGTTCACAACGCTGCTAATAAAACAGAATTATGGAGATAGCACTGTGAATAAATTGCACTGGATACCAAAGTCCGTTGCAGCAATAGTAATATTGGCGGGTACTGTTATCAGTACCACCAGCGTTGCTGCATCTGATGAAAAAGGCCTTATCGATCCGCGAAATCAGGCCTATGAACAACATCACCCTGATCAGTACCAATCTTGGAAACAAACATCAGAAAGCGAACATATTGAAGATGCTCTCGCCGATGACCCTAATATGGTCATCATGTGGGCAGGCTATGGTTTTGCCAAAGACTACAATAAAGCCCGCGGCCACTTTTATGCGATTGACGACGTGCGTCAAACACTGAGAACTGGTGCTCCGAGTGACGAAAAATCTGGCCCAATGCCAATGGCTTGCTGGAGTTGTAAGAGCCCAGATGTGGGCCGAGTGATAGAAGAGCGTGGCGAAGACGGCTATTTCGATGGCAAATGGGCACGACTTGGCGATCAGATCGTTAACCCGATTGGCTGTGCTGACTGCCATGATACTCGCAGTGAAGCATTCAAAAATGGCGAGCCCGCTTTAGCGATAACTAAGCCCTATGTAGAACGTGCTTTCCAAGCCATCGACAAACCATTTGAAAAGCAGTCACGCCTCGACCAACAGGCAACGGTCTGTGCCCAATGCCACGTCGAGTACTACTTCGCTGGTCCCAAGAAATCGGTCAAATTCCCTTGGGATAAAGGTACCAACGTCACGGCAATGGAAGAGTACTATGACTCGATTGGCTTCAAAGACTGGACGCATAAAGTCTCGAAAGCACCGATGTTGAAAGCACAGCACCCTGGCTATGAGACCTGGCGTGACGGCATTCATGGTAAGAACAAAGTCGCCTGTGTTGACTGCCATATGCCAAAAGTCACCAAGGAAGATGGTACCGTCTATACCGATCATAAAGTGGGTAACCCCTTTGACCGCTTTGAAGACACCTGTGCCAACTGTCATACGCAAAGCAAAGATCAATTGAAGAACATCGTTTCATCGCGCAAAGCTCAGGTACTCAACATGAAGCTGACAGCAGAGAAGCAAATCGTCGCCGCACACTTTGAAGCTGGAGCAGCATGGAAAGCTGGCGCGACTGAAGATGAAATGAAAGACATTCTTCAGGATATTCGTCATGCTCAGTGGCGCTGGGACTACGCGATAGCCTCTCATGGTATTCATATGCACGCGCCAGAGGTAGCACTTGAAGTGTTAGGCACAGCGGTCGACCGTGCGGCAGATGCCCGTACAAAATTGGTTCGCTTACTCGCAACCAAAGGCGTGACAGAGCCTGTTGAACTGCCGGACATTTCGACTAAGGCCAAAGCCCAGCAGGCTCTTGGCATGGATATGGAAAAAATGAACAGCGACAAACAACACTTCCTTAAAACGGTTGTGCCTGAGTGGGAAAAATCCGCCCAGAAACGCGAAGAGGCGACGTACTAAACATTTATTACTAATAAAAAACCTCCCTAGCACGGGAGGTTTTTTTGTTTTCAAGACGCGCCGTCAATCTATTCTCGCCCTAGCATGGCTTTTGCTTGATTAAGCGAGTGAATCACAGCAACTCGGTCGATATCCTGACGCTGAGAGTCCAACAGTTGAGTCCAAGTATCGATAGCCTCTTGATAGTGAAAGCTGATGAAATGGTCATTGGCAATTAAGGTCAGAGCCGTCACATTACTGGCATCCAACTCTAGAGCCTTTGCCAGTAGATGATTTACCTCTTCAGTCATACGCTGAGATCGTTCGAAATAAAGTGCAGTCGCCTTGGCAGCAAACTGATTGGCGCTAGCTTTAGGACTTAAGCGAATCGCATAATCAAAGCAAGTGAGCGCCGAGGAAAAGTCCTGTTCATTCAGATAACCGTGTCCCAGTTGAAACCATAACTCAGCCTGATTGGGATCCTGCTTAAGTTGATGCTGGATATCTTGCATCCACCCATCATGCGTTTGAACCGAAAGTACAGGCTGTTGAGGCTGTGGCGCTTCGCCCCGTAGCCACAAAAACACGGGGAGTGAAATGACTAAACTGGTCACCAAGATACGCTTCATTTATCCGTTCCATCGACAAAGGAATAACTTCAATGATAGGCAGAATTATATCGTGTTAAGATAACGCTATCTTTGATCTCGCGGTAACAACCCTCATGAAAAATAAAGTCGTTCCTTCTCAGGAAACACAACAAGAAGCGATGAAAGTCGCCAAAGCGACACAGAAACCGGGCCAAACTAAAGAACAGACTAAGTTGATTGCTCAGGGAATAGAAAAAGGCATCGCTCAGTACAAAAAGCAACACAAAGATAAGGCTCGTCAAGCGGATAAAGCCAAGAAAAAAGCGCAAAAAGCCAAACAAGCTCAACACTCTGCAGTCGTCCAGCCAGAAGCCGAAACAGTGACAACGGTAGAAGCGCAAGCAAAAACCAATATGCTACCATGGGCATTATTAGCCCTCAGTTGGATTGGTTTTATTATTTATGTCACTCAAATTTAGTCAGCTATGCTTCATCGCTTTGCCGATTACTTTACTCGCAGGCTGCACAACCCCAATCTCTCAACTCAAGCATGATGCTAGCAACGTCCAGATTAGAATGGACAGCAGTTTCGACCCCGCGAACTGTCAGTGGCAGGGCGATCTGACTGGCAGTGAAGGACATTGGTACACCTACCTGTTCTACCCTAACGATGTCATGGTTCAGGGAGCGGTTAATCAGATAAAAAATCGCGCCAGTCAACTTGGCGCGAATACTGTTTATATGACGTCGCCGCAAGACTTCACCACATCTTTTACCATACTGGGCAGTGCCTATGACTGCCCAACGGGTCGTTAGGCACAAAACCCTAGAGACGCGGCAATGTCCGCTTCTCTTTCCAATACCCACTGGCTGTCAAAAGGCCCCCAGTCAGACAACTGATAATACCCATCGTTGTGTCTGCGGCCATCCTGAATGAACATCAGTTCGATGCCAATACCAGGCAGAGCTTTGATTACGTCTTGAATCGTCCGGCGTGGCCAGCCCGTTTTCTCAATCAGTTTTGGCACATTCGGCCTATCGAGATTCTGAACCAGTAATGCTAAATATAAGCGCCTTGCAAAAACAGGACTCAATTCCATTGATACCTCCTATAAATTTCTAGAGTCATTATTTCTGTTTTGCTATGCGGTGTGTTGCGTTTGATCAATAACTCATCGATCCTCAACTTTTGAGACACATTTTTTTTGTCAGATGAAATATATCTGAGACACTTTTGTCTCTGATTACAGTTCCTGCTAGGATGCCAAAAAGCTTCTAATAACTTTATATAAGTCACTCTCAAAGGTTTAACTATGACAATCACCATGTACGGAATTCCGAACTGCGACACCATCAAAAAAGCCAAAAAATGGTTGGAAGCAGAAGGCGTGGAGTTCCAATTCCATGACTACCGTAAACAGGGCGTTGATAAACAGATGGTTGAAACATTTTGCCAGCAGCTAGGTTGGGAAAATGTGCTTAACAAACGCGGCACGACTTTTCGTCAACTGACTCAGGAACAGAAAGATAGCCTGAATGAAGCCAACGCCATCGAGCTACTGGTAGAGCAGCCAGCAATGATCAAACGCCCAATTTTAGTCTCTGGTGATGACTACCATCTTGGCTTTAAAGCCGATCAATATTCAGCCATTTTCTCTTAAGCAAAAGGAATTCAAGGATGACAGACAGCCCTACTTTGGCGCTTGCAAAAGACTTAATTAGCCGCCAATCGGTAACACCTGTGGATGCAGGTTGTCAGGATGTGATGATTGAACGCCTGAAAGCTTTAGGATTTGAAATTGAAGTGATGGTGTTTGAAGACACCACAAACTTCTGGGCACGCCGCGGCACAGAAGCGCCGCTGTTTGCGTTTGCTGGCCACACTGATGTGGTACCAGCCGGTAATGTCGAGCTATGGGATACGCCTCCATTCGAACCAACAATGATTGACGGCTACTTGCACGGCCGCGGAGCAGCCGATATGAAAGGCTCTCTAGCAAGTATGATTGTTGCTGTTGAGCAGTTCATTGCCGAACACCCTGATCATAAAGGGTCAATTGGCTTTCTGATTACTTCAGATGAAGAAGGCCCGTTTATCAATGGTACGGTTCGTGTTGTCGAAGCCCTAATGGCGCGAGGCGAAAACATCGACATGTGTATTGTTGGCGAGCCATCAAGTACTGAGCTCGTCGGCGATGTGGTAAAAAATGGTCGTCGAGGTTCTATCACTGGTGACTTAACCGTTAAAGGTATTCAAGGCCATGTCGCTTACCCGCATTTAGCCAAGAACCCCGTTCACCAATCACTGATGGCAATTCATGAATTGGCGTCAACCGAGTGGGATAAAGGCAACGACTACTTCCCGCCCACCAGCTTCCAGATCCCGAATGTGCATGCGGGCACTGGTGCATCTAACGTGATTCCGGGTGAGTTCAATGTTCAGTTTAACCTGCGTTTCAGCACCGAGCTTAACAACGACATGATCGTACAACGTGTCACTGACACTCTCGATAAGCACGACTTAGACTACGAGCTAAAGTGGACTTTCAATGGTGACCCGTTCCTGACCGATACTGGCGCACTTCTCGACGCTGTGGTTGACGCCGTTGATACCGTCAATCAAACCAAACCAGCTCTACTCACTACTGGAGGCACATCCGATGGTCGCTTCATTGCACGTATGGGTGGTCAGGTAGTGGAGTTAGGCCCAGTTAACGCGACCATCCACAAGGTGAACGAGTGCGTGAAAGTGGACGACCTTGAGAAGCTGACCAAGATGTATCAGAAAACTCTGGAGAATCTTCTGGCGTGAACATGACCCCTGAGCAGCTGACTGGCAAAGTTTCGACTCACCTGACTGACACAATGTTTGGTCAGAAGGTTTTCGCCGTTCACCCTAATGTCGAAAACGATTTACAGGCTTTGCGACAGGCAGCGGTTCAGGCAGGCTTCGACCTCAATATTGCCAGCGGTTTCCGCGATTTTGAGCGCCAAAAAGCCATCTGGAACAGAAAGATGGCTGGCCAAACAGCCATTCTTGATCAAAACAGCCAACCTCTAGATAACCATAATCTTTCTGACTCAGAAAAGGTTATGGCTATCTTACGTTGGTCTGCACTGCCGGGCGCCAGCCGACATCATTGGGGATGTGACTTCGATGTATTTGATCGTAGCAGTCTACCTCAAGATACTCAGTTGCAGCTTGAGCCTTGGGAATACCTAACAGGTCATCAGGCAGAATTTTACCGTTGGCTCAAAGAGTCTCTGACTGAATTTGGTTTCTTCTTTCCATATGCAAAAGATCAAGGCGGTGTCGCAGCAGAGCCATGGCACATTAGTCATGGCGTAACAGCATCGTCTTGTTTATCCCAGCTTAGTCTGGAGACACTTCAAAAAGAGCTGATAAACAGTGGAATACTGGGTGAGGAAGTGGTGTTGTCGAATCTCGAAACGATCTACAATCAATTTATCACCAATATCTCCAGTGAGGTGGATTAATGGAATTACTCACCAACCCTTGGGTGATCATCTTTATCGTCTTGAGTGTCATCATAGGTAATATTGCCGCATTGAAGTACACAGCCAAAATGAAGTTTGGACAAACGGACAAAAAAGATCGCTCGCAGGACGAAGAGTCCACTGAGCAGAAGGAAAAAAAAGACCCGCAATAATACGGGTCTATTTTATTTAAGATGTGCTATTTGATGTGATCCCAAGAAATATTGGAGACAATTCGGCATTCATCGCACTTAAAGTGGAAAATGTCATGCAGTGGTTGATCCAATAACCACTCCCCGCCGCACTTAGGGCATTTACGCTGTTTTTCATCTGCCAGACTTTTGCCGCCAACTCGGTACTGATAGTAATAGGTCGGAATTTCTGTCACATATTCGATCCGACCACGTAAATCCCAGCCACGCTTGAAAAGGACACTGTCGGCATCGCAAATTTCATGCAGTGCCGCATGCTCTGCCCGGCAAGCACCAGCCATCTGAATTTCATCGCATGCCTGCCACTCAGTCTGCCATTTGATGACCGCTTTATGGTCGCCATTGAGTGTCGGGCCATTACGATAAAGAGGGATTGGCAACAAGCTTTCACCACTGCGCAAAGGCGAACAAGTATGCACATATGTGGTGTAGAGCACCTGCCACTCAGGTGTGGTTTCTTCAGCAGCTTGCTCTGAATTCAAATCTCGCCCAAGCAAACGAGCCTTAGGTGCCAATAAGCACGCTTCTGCCAAGCGTTCGATGCAGACGTTAACAAAATCCGAATGGTGTTTAGGGTGTAAGCTTTCCTGTTCAGGGCACACTACCCGAACAAAAAATTCCCCCTCCCCCATCACGATAGGGAACTCACGCCCAAGTACCTGACCGTTGTAACGCAATGCATCCATCAGGCCGTTAATCGCTTTATCGACGGCAGAAATGGTGGTGTTATCAAAACACTCAAACTGTAATTCAACAACGTACATGGTTATACCGCAGGCTCTAGGTTAGCCAAAAACTCCGCTACATTCTCAGCGAGAACATCACGCTTATCGGTACCCAAACGCTCGAGAATAACGTTGCCTGTCAGATTACAAATGGAAATCACGTCCAATTCCGCATCAGTTGCTGCGATGAAAACCGTTGGCTTCAGTTTCAGACGACGCTGAGTGACAAGGTGGCCAAGAATGTTTTCCTGCAAACGAACAAAATCTTCATCACTCCATACCTGAAGTAGCGTCAGCTCATTCCCGTTCCAAGTCGCCTCCATATCCGCACTGTACTGCGAACCGTAGAAGGTTTTAATGTCTTGATGGAGTGTCAGTTCGATACCGTTTTCAACATTAGTGAAATCCGCTGGATGCTCACGCTCATCTGCCTGCCATTCAACATAGTCAGCCTGCTTTGCTTCAACGCAAGGTGACACGAGATCCACCAGCTCTTCGCTTCTTGGCAAATGTCCATGGGTGTCAAGACAGCTCTGACGGTACTTTTCACTGAACGAGCGCAGCGCTTGCAAGGCAGTTTCAGCCATTAGATTCTCCAATTGAGTCTTCGAATGTTCGCTTTTAACGACAGGATTGCGTAAAATTCTCGCCATTCTAATCCAAATCTATGCAAAGTATGAGCAAATATTCTGACGCAAAGGAACTGGCGGGATTAACGCTCGGTCAAAACACCGAATACGCCAACCAATACGACGCTTCTTTACTTCAACCTGTGCCACGCAGCTTAAACCGCGATGACCTGAATCTGGGTGATGAATTGCCATTTCAGGGCTGTGATATCTGGACTCTGTACGAGCTGTCTTGGTTGAACGAGAAAGGCCTGCCACAGGTAGCCATTGGCGACGTTTCCATTCCTGCGACCAGTGCTAACCTGATTGAATCCAAGTCCTTTAAGTTGTATCTCAACAGCTTTAACCAAACCCGCTTTAGCTCATGGGATCAGGTTGAACAAACATTAGCGAAGGATCTCTCCCACTGTGCAGGTGAAGAGGTGTCAGTCACCATTCGTTCTGTCGTCGACTATACCGACAGTGTGATCGTAACAATGGACGGTGACTGCATTGATAATCAGGATATTGAGATTGAGAGCTACGAGTTTGATACCAGCTTGCTAGAAGGTGCGGCTGAACAAGAGTACGTCTCGGAAAGTCTGCATAGCCATCTTCTCAAATCCAACTGTCTAATCACTAACCAGCCAGATTGGGGCAGTGTCGAGATTCAGTATCAGGGTCAAAAAATCAATCGTGAAGCTCTGTTACGCTACCTAGTGTCATTCCGTGAACACAATGAGTTCCATGAGCAGTGCGTTGAACGTATTTTCACTGACATTATGAAATACTGTCAGCCAGAAAAGCTAACCGTGTACGCTCGATACACGCGCCGCGGTGGTCTGGATATCAACCCTTACCGTTCAACCGAGCAGGCTCAGCCTACTCATAACCAACGTATGGCACGTCAATAAGGATTGGACTACAGAATGCAGATTTTGCGCTGGGAACGTTTGTTTGGACTATTGGTTTTGTTGCTGTCATCTCAGGTGATGGCGTCCACCGTGTATTCATCGGCCATGCTCAATGAAGCCAGTACTTTGGTGGATATTGTACCAAAACAGTCCAAACAGCTTGCGACCAGTTATCTCGCTCAGCGCAAACTGACCGACCAAACCGAAAAAAGCCCGTCGGCGATTTCCCGTGATGACTCCGATAGCCGAGTGCGAACGCCCGGCGGTACTATCGACGCACTGAAAATTCTCGCCCGTGCTGAATTCAACTTAGGTAATCCCGACGCAGCGCTGAAATATCTGCATGAAGCCAAAACGCTGACAACCACTTATCGCCTCCCTTACTTGCGCCTTGATTTACGGTTACTCGAAATTCGCTTACGCTGGAAAATCGATGGTGATGCCGAAACCGCGAGAAAGGATATTGCGGAAGTTGAACAGGCGTTTAATGCCATCCAGAACCCAGAACAACTGGCTAAGGGGCTCAATTATCAGCTGACAATGCTCAAAGCAGATATCGCATCTGCTGAAGGCCAGATCGAGCTCGCCAATCAGTTATACGAAGACGTGATCCCTTATATCGAGCAATCGAATAATAAGCATACTGTCATTGCCTACCATATCGCCTTGGGTAAACACTTTCTTGCTCATAAGATCTACAACAAAGCCCTATCAGAGTTGCTGACCAGCTACTGGAGTGCGATAGAAGATACCTCAGGGCTGCAACTGGCTGAAGTGAACCGCCTGTTGGGGCAGCTTTTCTACGAACGACGCGTGCTCGACAAAGCAACGGATCACTTTTCGCAGGCTGCCGATTTTTACGACAACTATGAAAATTCGCCGATTCTGCCACCAATCCTCAAACGCATGGGCGATATTTATTATCATCAGGGCAGATACAATCTGGCTTTAGTGCACTACTTCAATGCCATCGATCACGAGCGTATCCAGAATAATATTGAAAACGTCATCGCTATTCGTCTCGCACTGGCTGCCACCTACTTGCAACTGGTCAACTTCCCTCTTGCCGAGCAATACCTGGAACGTGCCGAAGAGCTTCTGAGCTATGTTGATATTCCCAAACTCAAAGCGCAGGCGCTGCTGTTGGAGGCAGGTTTAGCCTCACATCAGAGACATCCCCAAGAGGTCGTTGCCAAAGCCACCAAAGCATTAGACATCGCAGTCGAACTCGAAGATCTGTCGATACAGAAAAATGCCTATCAGATGCTTAACGTAGGTAACGAGCTACTGGGCAACTACAAAGCTGCATTGCAATATCTCCAGCAATACAACGCGCTGGCGAATATTGAACAGCAAGAGTTGGATCTGATCAACGAAGATGACTTCCGACAACAGAAAGATGTCGTGGAGCAAACACTGCACCTTGTAGGGCAAAAACAGCAACTGGAGCAAACTGAAAACGAGTATCGCAAATTCCAGAAGATCTCGTTTACATTGTTTGTCACCTGCGCACTGCTGTTTATTTTCTTACTCCGCCGTGGCCATATCATGAGTGTGCAAAAAGATGAAATCGATGAACTGAATGATGATCTCTATACTCACTCCCGTTCTGGCCTGAAAAACCTGCGTATGCTCAATGCCAAGCTGCCTGCCTCATTGGAAGCGAGCAGTCACAAATTTGAAAAGTGGCATGTGGGTGAGCTTATCCATGAGCCTCTCAATGATCGACTGCGCTTTGTGATGATCGATGTGCCCTTCCTACGCAACATGTACTTGCAACATGGCTACTCAGATGGGCTCAAGATTGAGAAAGCCTTCGGTCAGTACCTCAGAGAGAAGGTACAACGCCCAGCAAGGGTGTATCATTTCTCCGATGCGAATCTACTCTACATCGAACCGAACAGTGATAGCATGGCCGACCCAGAGCAAGTGTTTGAAAAAATACAGAGCTGGGTGGATGAATTTGCTCAGAGGTACACGCTGAATAACATCATTCGTATGGGCATGGCTGATTACCCGTTTTTACCTCGTGCCTATACTGCGATCAATGATAAAGAGCTGCTGGATATTTTGCTCATGTCGACCAGCGCTGCTCGTACTTTGAGTATGAAAGAACATTCAAGTCAGTGGGTGTATCTGAAAGCGATCGAGAATGCTCCTGCGGCCAGTCTGGCAACCGGTAATATTCGCAAAGCGTGCAAACATTCCATCAGTCAGGGGCTGATAAAAGTTCACTCTTCTTACAAGAATGAGGAGAGCATCAAAAAATTATTAAAAGATGAGTAAAAGCTGCTCAAACAGACCGTGTTGAACGTGACGCGGTAATTTTATTTGTTATTATCGTTTGATTAATTAATAAGATCGTCTTCGATCTTATCTTCATAAGCATAGATTTTCATGGGCGTCCTCGAGCAAGATATTCAGTCACAGCTGCACAATCTGAAATCTCAATTAGAGCAAGTTCGATTGACACAAAGAGATACCTCGTTCAAATTTAAAAGAGAACAAAAGGTATTGAAGCGCATCATTGCATCACTGAGTGGTGCATGCGGCGGTGAAGATCCAAGACTTAAGTCAGGGCTAACCGAACTTAGACAAGCCATAGAGCAACAAAAAGATGTCAGTTCTCTTATCCCGAAGTTGGCAGTACTTGAGCGCTTGCTTAAGCAACAGAGTGTGGCTATGGAAAAACAGACGGAGCATCTGGACTCCCAGATAAAACACAGCGGTGAAACCCTGTTACGTGTGACGGGTCTGCCTGCAAAAGTAAAGCGCGACCTGCGTGATCTGCTCAGCTATTCCAACGGCGTCGAACGCCCGAAAGCCGACTCGGCAATGAAGCTGCTTGCCATTTACGAACGCTCCCTAAAAATCATCACCTCCAACCCTGATACTGCCATCAATCAAATTACCAATAGCGCTGATAAAGAGCTGCTATTGCGACTTTCTGATGAACTTCAACATGTCATCACTGAGCTGGACTTTGAAGGCGAATCCGGTGACTTATTGACAGATATCCGCGCTAAGTTGCTCCTCGGTGTCAATACGCACGTGTTGATTGAACTGACGCTGCAAGTACTTAAGCTGGTTATCGAAGGTACAAAATACGAGCGCAAAACCTCAGAGCAATTTCTTGAGCAAGTCAATGCATCCCTCTCTTCAACACTGAAAAGCTCTTCTCAGAATGTCGACCAGAGTCAAACCTACTTTGAGCATCGTCAGGAAATGAACGGTGAACTGGATGAGCTGGTTGCAGAAACCAAAGCCAAGGTCGATGGAGCAAGCTCTCTCGACTCGCTGCAAACTCAACTCAACCCGCTATTGGCGAAGTTGAGTTCTCTTTCTGAGCGCCTTCACCATGCAGAGCAACGTGAACAAGCTCTGATCGAACGCATGGGTTATGGCAAGAGCCAGTTAGAAGCTTTATTCGAGGTGACACAAGATTACCGCCGACGTCTGGAAGATCAGGCTCAACGCGTCCTCTTGGATCCATTAACCAAGGTTTACAACCGCACGGCGTTTAATGACCGTTTGGAGCTGGAATACCGACGCTGGATACGTTCACAGAACAACTTGCGAATCATTTTGCTCGATATTGATGGCTTTAAAGCAATTAACGACAGCTTCGGCTATACCGCTGGGGATAAGGCGTTAAAAATCATCGCACGCACCATCAAGAAAGAACTGTCTGACACCGATACTGTCGCCCGTTTTTCAGGTGAAGAGTTTATTGTTCTGATGCCAGATAGCTCAGACAGTGACTGCTTTAATACGATCCAGAGTATTCAGAGTAAAGTAGCCAAACTGCCGTTCAAATTCCGCGAACAAAATCTGGTCATCACCATGTCAGCGTCGAGCACAGGTTTTAAAGAATCCGATACACCAGAAGAAGTACTGGAGCGTTTAAATCGCGTTCTCAACGAAGCCAAAACCATTGGCCCTAACCAGCTTGTCTGGAAATAAGCCTCAATCCTCCCCCTTCAAAAAGCCATTCATGCCGTGATTGATGTAGATATATCAATCAGTTAGCCTTTTATATCCGTCAAAGCGTGCTAAGCTTGATAGTACCTCTCGCGATTCCATCGCTTGATTAGCAGCCATTATCGCGCTGAGGCACAACAACAATAAGAAGGGTTTTGTAGAGAAGTTTTCTCTCATCAAGGAGGTCACTATGATCACTCACATCAGTCCGGCTGGTAGTATGGATCTGCTTTCTCAACTCGAAGTTGAGCGTCTTAAGAAAACTGCCGCCAGTGATCTGTATCAGCTCTACCGAAATTGTACGCTTGCGGTACTAAATTCAGGTAGCCACACAGATAACTCCAAAGAACTGCTCGATAAATACAAGTCGTTTGACGTCAACGTGGTTCGCCGTGAACGCGGCATCAAACTCGAACTCAGCCATGCCCCTGAACATGCTTTTGTTGATGGGCACATCATCAAAGGAATTCAGGAACATTTATTCTCTGTATTGCGTGACATTGTCTACGTCAATATGCACCTTGCAGACAACCAACGTCTTAACTTAACCAATGCCAGCCACATAACCAACTTAGTGTTTGGCATCTTGCGTAACGCGGGCGCGCTAACCCCGGGTATCGAGCCCAACCTCGTAGTTTGTTGGGGCGGTCACTCCATCAACGGTACGGAATATCAGTACACGCGAGAAGTTGGCCACGAACTAGGCCTACGCGAACTTAACATCTGTACAGGCTGTGGCCCTGGAGCGATGGAAGGCCCAATGAAAGGCGCCGCTATTGGCCACGCAAAACAGCGTTACTACGATCAACGTTACTTGGGCCTGACCGAGCCATCCATCATTGCGGCTGAGCCACCAAACCCAATCGTCAACGAACTGGTGATCATGCCAGATATTGAGAAGCGTCTTGAAGCGTTTGTACGTATGGCGCATGGCATTGTTATCTTCCCCGGTGGCGCAGGGACAGCAGAAGAGCTGCTTTACATTCTTGGCATCATGATGCACCCAGATAATGCCCACCAGCCTCTGCCTATCGTTCTCACGGGTCCAAAGGAAAGTGAAGAGTACTTCCGCTCCATTGACCGCTTCATCGGTGAAACGTTAGGCGAAGAAGCTCAGCGCCACTACGAGATCGTGGTCGATGACCCTGAAAAAGTCGCGCAAATCATGAAACGTGGCATGGCCGATGTTCGACAACATCGCAAAGACACGGGCGATGCTTACAGCTTCAACTGGTCATTGAAGATTGAGCCAGAGTTTCAACTGCCATTCGAACCGACACATGACAATATGGCCAGCCTGGATCTACACCTCAATCAGCGTCCGGAAAATCTGGCAGCGGCTCTAAGACAGGCCTTCTCCGGTATTGTTGCGGGTAACGTCAAAGCCGAAGGGATTCGTGAAATTGAGCGTCATGGTCCGTTTGCCCTTGATGGTGATGCCACACTAATGAAGAAAATGGACAAGCTGTTGCGTGACTTTGTCGAGCAAGATCGTATGAAATTACCCGGTGGAACCGCTTACGAGCCTTGTTACCAAATTAAGACCTAGTTTAGCGACTAGCAATCTCTCCCCCATGCTTTACAATAAGGGCTTCTCAGCCCTTATTTTTGATTTTTATGTCTATTCATCTTGTTATCATCGATGCTCTGAATCTCATTCGACGTGTCCATTCGGCGCAACCCGATCCCAACGATATAGCAAGAACCATCACCACAACGACACGAACACTGAATCGAATCATCAACGAGTCGCAGCCAACACACATCATCGCGGTATTCGATCATCACCTCCAAGAAAGGGGCTGGCGTGCTGACGTCCTCCCTGAGTACAAGCAAAACCGAAAACCCATGCCAGAACCGCTGCTTAACGGTTTGGATGCAATTCAGCAAGCATGGTGGGAATTGGGGATTGATTCTTTGCTGTCTGAAGGCGATGAAGCGGATGATTTGGTGGCGACGTTGGCAATGAAAGTGGCGAGTCACAAAGAGAAGGTGACGATCATTTCAACGGACAAGGGCTACTGCCAGTTGCTGTCACCAACTTTGCAGATCCGCGATTACTTTCAACATCGCTGGCTTGATGCACCTTTTATTGATAAAGAATTCGGCGTCAAACCTTCTCAGCTGGCTGACTACTGGGGGCTGGCTGGCGTGAGTTCCAGTCAGGTACCGGGAGTCCCCGGTGTTGGCCCGAAGGCGGCCAAAGAAATCCTTACACAGTTTGAAGATATTGAACAGGCCTATGCATCCGATGAGCTGGTCGCTAAATATCGCAAGAAGCTGGATGAACACATCGATTCAGCCCGCCGATGTAAGAAAGTTTCTGCGCTGAAAACAGACATTGAGTTGGGTTTCAATCTACAAGATATTCGCTTTACCGGTGCCAATACTCCAACAACCTAACGCCAGATCAACATCAAGCCTTTGATTATAAAACAATGTTTATAAAATCTGTTGTGAAATCCTTTGCTTTCACACAGTTAACATTCATTTATTCAATACCAGATTCAGTATTGATTAAATTTCAATCAACATCACAGCACTACTGACTAATTTCTCTATTTTTCATAGCTCCAATAACAAGGAGCATAATAATGAAAAATACTATTTTACTAAGTCTTGCTGTTGTCTTTTCACTGCCAGCCGTAGCGCAAACCTGCGGTCAGCACCTCGACGTTGGCTTACCTTCCTCTCAATCTGACCAAGTCCTTTGCCGCGACGGCTACGCGGTAGGCTACAACTACCAGCTGAAAAACGCAGATTGGGTTGCTTACCACATTACGGCAGAGAGTGTGAACGCCAGCTATAAACGCAGCAACAACTTCAAAGAAGATACTGAACTGCCTGATTACGCACGCTCAACCCTCGCCGATTACAGTGGCTCTGGTTACGATCGTGGACACCTTGCCCCTTCCGCAACAATGGACTTTAGTCAGGAGTCAATGACACAAAGCTTTTTGATGAGCAATATGTCACCTCAGCTTCCGGGCTTTAATCGAGTCGGCTGGCGTATTCTGGAGGAGCATGTTCGCGATCTCGCCAATGAATACAACGAACTGTACGTCGTGACTGGGCCAATTTATCAAGGCGGTGAGAGCAGCATTGGCGACAATGTCGTGATTCCAAGTGCATTCTATAAAGTCATTCTTGACCCCTACTTCAACGATGCGATTGCGTTTGTAGTCCCACATCGTGATGTTTCCAGTAGCGAGCTAGCAAGCTTTGTCACCACTATTGACGATGTCGAACAACAAACCGGGCTAGACTTCTTCTCACTACTTAGTGATAGCGTTGAGAACTCAATGGAGTCTCAGCTTTGGGAGATGTGGCCGACATCAGAGTAAATGTAAAAAACGCTCCCGAGGGAGCGTTTTTTTATCTTGGTGAGATGTTCGATAAGCACTGAACATGTACCGTGATCTCTTCACGATCGTGGTAAAGGTGTTTCGCCTGAAGCTTAAATTTCACTTTGTTCTCAATCAGGAAGATCTTGAGGTTTTCAATATCTTCCAGAACTTCATCGTAACGGCCTTTCATTGGCAGTTTCAGGTTAAACAGCGCTTCTTTGGCCCAACCGCTGATGATCCACTCGCCCATCAATTGAGCAACGCGAGATGGCTTCTCAACCATGTCACAAATCAGCCAAGTCACGTTTTTACGTGCAGGCTCAAATTTGAAGCCATCTTCCTGATGATGCTTAACCTGACCAGTTTCCATCAGGCTGTCAGCCATCATGCCATTGTCCACCGCGTGAACAAACATCGAGCGCTTAACCAACTGATAAGTCCAGCCTCCCGGGCACGCACCCAAATCGACACCCCACATACCCGCAACAAGACGTTCATCCCATTCTTCTCGTGGAATAAAGACATGAAACGCTTCTTCTAACTTAAGCGTTGAGCGGCTTGGTGCATCTGCTGGGAATTTAAGACGTGGAATCCCCATAAAGAACTGTGAGTTATTGCTCGGCAGAGAGTAACCAACAAAGCAGTGGCCAGGAGCAACAAAACAAATATGCAGTACAGGCTTTTTAGGGCTGTCTTTCGGGAACAAAATGCCTTTGCCACGCATGGCTTGGCGCATAGGAACCGTGAACTTACGACAAAACTTAAGCAACTCTTTCGCTTCATTGGTATCCGGTGTTTCAATGCGGATATCGCCACAACGCGGGAAAGATTCAACCTCGCTGAGCTCCTCTAAAATAGGAGAAATACGATCTTCACGTGGAAGGTCTTTAATCTCCACCGCAACCGCAAACATCTGACGTGCGAAAATCAGCGACTTAAAGTCGAGTTCTTTCGCCAGACGTTCTGCATCACCCGGCTGATAACATTCAAACAGTACGTAACCAGTGTTGTTTTTTACACGAGGGAAGCCAAACACTTCAAGTTGGGTAGCGCGATCCTGAATCTCTCCAGCACACTCTTTTTCAAAACCAGCTCGGCAGTAGAGCATTAAGTGTTTCACTGATTCACCTCTTTAATCTGTAACGCTGCGAAAACAAACAGTCCCCAGCCAAGCATAAAGGTTAAACCGCCAAATGGAGTGATAGGTCCAAACCATTTGATTCCGGTTAATGCAAGGGCGTAGAGGCTGCCACTAAAACAAAAGATGCCGATGATAAAGCAATTTGCAGCAAGGGCGAAATATTTTTGCGCTTTCTCAGCCATCCCCATCGAGAGTAAGACTCCACAGAGCAAAATCGCTAGGGCATGAATAAATTGATACTGGACGCCTGTATTAAAGACCTCCAGTAAATAAGGTGACAATGATTGCTTTAACCCGTGTGCGGCGAAAGCGCCAAGTGCGACGCCAACTCCGGCAAATATTCCACCAACGGTAAGTAA
This sequence comes from Vibrio sp. RE88, assembly GCF_013113835.1. Classification (GTDB taxonomy): domain Bacteria; phylum Pseudomonadota; class Gammaproteobacteria; order Enterobacterales; family Vibrionaceae; genus Vibrio. The sequence goes on from NZ_VTYQ01000003.1 coordinate 766,137, forward strand.
CTGCTTACTTTTCACCATAGCTCTCCAATATAAAATCAGCTAAATGCTCAACCGCCAAAGTGGTATTGCCCGCTTCGGTGTGACCAGAGCTCTTTCTGGGTTTGAAACTATGATCGCCATCAGGGATAAATTTCACCTTGATGCCATCTGAGAGAGCGAAATCTTTAAACTCTTCTTGCTTACCAAAAGTATCCCTCTCCCCTTGAAGGATTAAACACGGCTTGTCGAGCGTCGCCAGATGCTCACCTTTGTACTTTTCGGGTTTACCCGGCGGATGAAAAGGAAAACCTAAACAGGCAATCGCTGCTACATTACCATCTTCAGCAAGCAAGCTGGCCATGCGCCCACCCATGGATTTCCCGCCAATCACAACCGGTACATCAGAAAATTTAGCAATCACAGCCTGATACGCTTCCAGAAGCTTAGGCGCTCGATCTGGCGGACGACGTTTACCATCTTCGGCACGTTTCACCATATATGGAAAGTTAAAACGGACAACTTGAATCCCTTTCTTCGCTAACCCTTTCGCCACCGCCGTCATGAAATCATGATCCATGCCGGCTCCCGCACCGTGGGCAAAAATAAAAACAGGGTTGCCTTGCTCACCATCAATCAGAAAATCAGTCATCAAGTAGCTCCTCTTGCTCACTTTGTGCCTTGGCAAGCATCCAGTCACGGAATGTGGCAATACGCCCCATATCGGCCTGCTTATCATGGCACACCACGTAGAACGCATTCTTAGACACTAACACCTCATCAAATGGCGCAATCAATCGCCCCGCTTCCATTTCTGGCTGAGCTAACACGTTGTTGCCTAACGCTACCCCTTGCCCGTGAGCAGCGGCTTGTAACACCATCGTAGAATGACTAAAGATAGGCCCGTGGTTGACATTGATCCCCTCAATACCATGTTCTTTCGCAAACTGTTTCCAGTCTTTACGTGAAGTATCATGCAGTAAAGTGTGTTTCTTCAAGTCAGTTAGAGTTTCTAATGGTTTATTGCTCAATAACAGGGATGGAGAGCAAAGTGGAATGAGGAACTCTTGATAGAGTTTATCCGCGCGCAAACCCGGCCAGTTTCCTCGACCATAGTAAATTGCCACGTCAACATCATCGGTAAGCGAGCCTTCATCCATATCCACCGCTTTAATACGAACATCAATATCCGGCTCCTGCTGATTAAAGTCGGCTAAACGCGGAACCAACCATTGAATCGCGAAGCTAGGCGGCAAGCTGATAGTCAATGCGCCCTTCTCACTGCGCTCTAGCACTTTATCTGTCGCTTCTGAAAGAGAAGTAAAAATATCTTTGATATCCAGAAAGTAACTTTGACCTTCTTCAGTCAGCAGCAATGAACGATTGCGTCTCCTAAAGAGTTTCAGGCCAAGAAACTCTTCTAACGCTTTGATTTGGTGGCTAACTGCAGCCTGAGTCACAAATAACTCCTCCGCAGCTCTAGTAAAGCTCAAATGACGTGCAGCAGCTTCGAACACTTTCAGAGAGTTCAAAGGTGGCAATCTTCTAGACATGGTGCCCTTCCATAAATTGGATTAGTTTTTTTAATCTGAAACATTATAAAATGTCCATTGCCTGACGACCAGAGAAATTCTATATTTCCCCCCGCAGCAAGAGCCAGAACGGCTTGATTCCTTAGTTGAATCAATTGGCATATTGTTGCGATGTTGTGTTTGCAAACTCGTATTTCGAGTTAGGTAGGTTTCTACCAAGTTTCGCCTCTCTAACTAGAGACGAAACACATACTTCCTGTATTTATTTTGACCTGTCTGTCAAATTATTTAGCACCGCCTTCTGGCGGTGTTTTTTTATCTGCTTAACTTACCTTAGATACCATTTTGTTATCATGACAAAGTCATCAAAAAGCCAAGCAAATAAAAAAGCGCAAACCGAATGAACGATTTGCGCTTTCTAGACTCATAAAGCCTCTATTAAGGGCGGTAAACCTTAACGTTAGCAAAGCCTTGTTCTTGAAGGTATAACGCTTGTAGGCGGCTCATAACACCACGATCACAGTACAGCAGGTAAGTCTTCGACTGATCTAAATCGCCAAACTGCGTACCCAACTTATAGAAAGGCAGGTGTTTCACTTCAACGCCGTCGATCTCAAGTGGATTATCGTCTTCTTCTTCCGGGCTGCGGATATCAAGAACAATCGCGTGTTGCTCAACCGCTTGCACCTGCTCTACTTCTGGCGCTGCTGCTTCGGTTTCTTTAGCAATATCACGAATGTCCATCTGACGAGCATCACGGACTACTTGCTCAAGAATGCTGAAATCGAACTTGTCTTCTTCTGCGTCAAGTTTAGCTTTAACGGCTTTTACTGTCGGTTTCTTCGAAATCACACCACAGTATTCAGGCATCGTCTTCGCAAAGTCTTCCGTACCGATGTCGCGCGCTAGATTGATGATGTCTTCTTTATCCCAGTTGATAAGCGGGCGCAGAATTAACGTATCTGTGACGTTATCAATATGGCGCAAGTTAGTGAGCGTCTGGCTTGATACCTGGCCTAATGCTTCCCCCGTCACCAACGCTTCAATCTTGAATTTCTCAGCCACCATACCAGCGGCACGCATAAACATACGCTTGAGGATAACGCCCATTTGGCCATCATCGACCTTCTCAAGAATCTCAGCCACAACTGGCTCAAAATCAATCGAGATAAAGCGTACCTTGGCAGAAGAACCGTACTTGTTCCAAAGATAGTGAGACACCTGCTTAACACCGATTTCGTGCGCTGGGCCACCTAGGTTAAAGAAACAGTAATGAACTTTAGAGCCGCGTTTGATGTGCAGGTAACTTGAAACACCAGAATCAAAACCACCAGAAATCAGACTCAATACGTCTTCCTGAGTGCCTAGAGGGAAGCCGCCCAGACCTTTGTGACGCTTGATCACCTGGTTAAGCTTCTCGTTTGCGACTTCCACTTTAACCGTCACATCAGGGTTGCGCAGTTTAACGCTCGCACTTTCAATCGCTTGGTTCAGACCTCCACCAACGTAGCGTTCCAGCTCAATGGAGGTGAAATCATGCTTGCCGCGACGCTTAGCTCGAACAACGAACGTTTTGCCTTCAAGGCTAGGACGGTTGAGTTCAAGAACCTGCTCGAAGATGTCGTGCAAATCTTTAAATTCTGATTGCTGAACTTCCAGTACATGGTGAATACCTGGAGTTTGAGTCAACACTTCCACTGTTTCTTTGTAGAACTCATCCGTTTCCGCAGTGACTTCAATGTGGTCGCGACGGTTGAAAACAGCAACAGACTCTGTACGACTCTTAATAATGTTACGGATATTACACTCAAGAATCTTTGTGAAGCGCTTACGCACAGACTCACTTTTTACAAAAATTTCTGGATGGGGCTTTACGATAAATTTCATAATTCACTTCACAAGTTAACTGTTTCGCTATTCTCACGCTCTATGGAGCCTAGCAGCTCGGCTTAGTTATAAGCTGCCTCTAAGGGCGCAAGATTATACATGAAGCAAAGACCATAAAAAAGACGAGCATTTCGCTCGCCTTTTTCTTAGTTAGAACTTGGTAAGGATGGGACTTCATCACTATAAAGAGGTTCGCCCTGCATAATACTGATTTCAACGCGTCGGTTACGCGAGCGCTGCGCTTCAGTATCATTCGGTCCTAGTGGCTGCGTATCTGCCATACCGCGAACCTGAAGACGCTGATGAGAGAAGCCTCGAACTTTTTCCATCTCCTGTGCGACAGACACTGCGCGCTGAGCGGACAAATCCCAGTTGGAACGATATAGCTCAGAATCAATGCGCTGGTTATCGGTATGACCAGAAACTCGCACTATCCCCGGAATATCTTTGACTAACTCGGCAATCTGTCTGACTAAAGGTCGGAACTTAGGCTGAAGGAATGCAGACCCTTCGGGGAATGCCCCTTTCTCACGAATACGGATATCAATCTGCTGGCCTAAATTCTCAACTTCAATCGCGCCTTGCTCAATTTCACGCTCCAAAGCTTTCTTGATGCTCTCCATCAATGTTTCCAGCTCTTGAGAAAGCTCCGCTGACTGCTGCTGTTCGCTGTCTGATTCTGAGTTTTGACTATCCTGAGTTGACGTATCAGGTGACTTACCACCGGTTTGCTTACCTTTATCACGCTGCGTACCACCAGCACGATCAGATTCACCTTCATGAAACTCCAGTGTCTGCTGAGTAATATCGATGGTTTGCTGCATGATGACATCAATCGGAGTCGGCTCAGGTCGCCCAGGGCGAAACTCCTGCGCAATGATACTGGTACCCTTAGGAATATCTTTAACTTCCAGTCGGTTCTGTACACCGAACGCAAACTTCATTGAACCTGCGATCTGCTTGAACTTCAGTACGTCCATCTCAGAAAACGACAACAGAAGTACGAAGAAGCACATCAACAGTGACATCAAGTCAGCAAATGTTCCCATCCACAGTGGTAAACCGGGGGGCGGGCATTTTGGTTCTTCATCTTCCATACCAGCGACCTTACTCGTTATCTACGTCAAGAGCACGCTTACCTTCATTGAGGTAGTTCTTCAGATAGCTGTCGATAACGCGTGGGTTTTGTCCATCCTGAATAGCAAGCACACCATCCATGATTAGGCGACGGTTGAGTTTTTCCTGATCGCGGCGCAGTGACAGTTTGTCTGCAATAGGGAAAAACACCATGTTAGATAAGATTGCTCCGTAGAGCGTCGTCAGAAGTGCGACCGCCATTGCCGGGCCGATCGCTTTCGGGTCATCCATGTTAGACAACATGGCAACCAGACCAACTAGCGTACCGATCATCCCCATTGCCGGAGCAACGTCTCCGAACGCGCGGAATACGCTCGCACCAAAGTCATGGCGCTCATCGGTCAGGACAATGTCTTTTTGCAGTGCCGCACGAACAACGTCCGCATCATGACCATCGACCAGTAAATCGATGCCTTTCTGCATAAAGTTGTTCGTGATCTCCATTTCTTCGAGAGCCAGAAAGCCACCTTTACGTGCTGCGTCCGCCATTTCGACCACTTTAGCAATCAGATCTTCAGGTTCGTCGACTTTGAACATGAAAGCTTTGCCCGCAATCTTAGCCGCACCGAAAAACTGCCCCATGGTAAATTTCATCAGGACAACGAAGGTCGAGCCACCAACTACGATTAGAATAGAGGTCACATCGACGAACATCATTATGCTTCCGCCCAGAATCATCGCCATGATTACGAAAGCAAAGCCGCCAATGAGCCCTATCAGCGTTGCTAAATCCACAAAGCACTCCTCATGCTATCTTTTAAGCTTCTGGTAAATTATATCGGCAACATCTTCAGATCTTTAGTGTTTTATTGGTATCGCACTCACACAAATATAGATGTTATGGCGACAGAGTAAACTAGACTAAAGCAGTGACGTGACCTTTATAAGATAATATTGACCGCGCAAACTCGATTTTTCTGTCAATTTTCCTCGGTTAAATTTGACCATCATTACCTGCTAAGGTAACTTTCGTGCATCTTTTCAAATGTAGAAATATTATGGCGAGCAAGAAACCTGAAAACATGTCCTTTGAGGCAGCAATTGAAGAACTCGACTCTATTGTTGAACACCTTGAAAACGGTGATCTGGCTCTTGATGACGCACTGAAAAAGTTTGAACGTGGCATCGCACTGGCCCGTGAAGGTCAGAGTAAGCTAAGCGATGCAGAACAACGCGTCAGTATCTTACTTCAGAACGACGATGATACCCCGCTTTCAGAGTTCTCGACTCAGCCAGAATAATTACCACAGAAGAATTGCTCCTATGCACGAGGCGTTAACCTCTCTACAACAAAGAAACAATCAACAATTAGAGCGCTGGCTAAACCAGCTTCCTCATCAGGAACAGCCTCTGATTGAAGCTATGCGCTACGGCCTGCTATTAGGTGGGAAACGTGCACGCCCATTTCTGGTCTATATTACCGGCCAGATGCTGGGCTGTAAGCTGGAAGATTTAGATACCCCAGCATCAGCGATTGAGTGCATCCATGCCTACTCGCTTATCCACGATGATTTGCCTGCGATGGACGATGACGAGCTTCGTCGCGGACAACCCACCTGCCATATCAAATTCGATGAAGCCACAGCGATCCTGACTGGCGATGCCCTGCAAACCATGGCGTTTACTATTCTTGCTGATGGAGAATTGAGCTCTGAGGCGGAAACTCATCGTATAAAGATGGTGAAAGCGCTGGCAGAAGCATCCGGGGCAAACGGTATGTGCCTAGGCCAAGCTTTGGACCTAGCGGCAGAAGGTCGAAAGGTATCGCTTGCAGAGTTGGAAAACATTCACCGCAATAAAACCGGCGCACTAATGAAGTGTGCAATCCGACTTGGAGCACTGGCTGCAGGGCAGAAAGGCTCAGAAATCTTGCCTCAGTTAGACCAGTTTGCTGACGCTATTGGCTTAGCGTTTCAGGTTCAAGACGACATTTTAGATATCATCAGTGACACAGAAACCTTAGGTAAACCTCAAGGCTCTGATCAGGAATTAGACAAAAGTACTTATCCTGCACTGCTAGGATTAGAAGGCGCTATTAACAAAGCTCACACTCTGTTAACGGAAGCTCTTCAAGCTTTAGAAGCAATCCCATACAATACAGAATTACTCGAAGAGTTCGCCCGATACGTCATCGAGCGCAAGAACTAAACTAAAAGCGCGCATTTATATGACTCTTGATATTTCAAAATATCCAACACTGGCTCTGGCAAATACACCAGATGAACTGCGTAGCCTTCCTAAGGAAGCTTTGCCTACGCTGTGTGACGAATTACGCACCTACTTACTGAACTCTGTCAGTCAATCCAGCGGTCACCTAGCCTCAGGCTTAGGTACCGTGGAGCTTACAGTAGCGCTTCACTATGTGTACAACACCCCATTTGATCAGCTGGTTTGGGATGTTGGCCATCAAGCATACCCACACAAAATACTGACTGGTCGCCGCGACCAAATGCCAACTATCCGCCAGAAAGACGGATTACACCCTTTTCCTTGGCGCGAAGAAAGTGAGTATGACACGCTATCTGTCGGTCACTCATCTACCTCTATCAGCGCTGCGCTAGGTATGGCCATCAGCGCGGAGAAAGAAGGTGAAAATCGTAAAGTGGTCAGCGTGATTGGTGATGGTGCCATTACCGCTGGTATGGCATTCGAAGCAATGAACCACGCGGGCGATGTCCACTCAGACATGCTGGTCGTACTAAATGACAACGAGATGTCGATCTCTGAAAACGTCGGTGCACTGAATAACCATCTCGCTCAGGTACTTTCTGGCAGCCTATACACCTCGATTCGTGAAGGTGGCAAGAAAGTACTCTCCGGTGTACCGCCAATTAAAGAGCTGGTTCGCCGCACCGAGGAACACCTTAAAGGCATGGTCGTACCTGGTACGCTATTTGAAGAGCTAGGTTTTAACTACATTGGCCCAGTCGATGGTCACGATGTTAACGAACTGGTCAAAACGCTGAAGAACATGCGAGAACTAAAAGGTCCGCAATTCCTTCATATCATGACGAAAAAAGGCAAGGGTTACGAGCCTGCGGAGAAAGATCCTATCGGTTATCACGGCGTCCCTAAGTTCGACCCTGCCCATACTTCATTGCCAAAGAGTAGCGGCAGCAAGCCAACCTTCTCAAAGATTTTCGGTGATTTCTTGTGTGACATGGCCGCTCAGGACCCGAAATTGATGGCTATCACGCCAGCAATGCGTGAAGGTTCCGGCATGGTTCGCTTCTCTAAAGAATACCCACAGCAGTACTTTGATGTAGCGATCGCAGAGCAACATGCCGTCACCTTGGCAACAGGTATGGCAATTGCGGGCAACAACCCAATTGTCGCAATTTACTCAACTTTCCTTCAGCGCGGTTACGACCAGTTGATTCACGACATCGCCATCATGAATCTTCCAGTGATGTTTGCGATTGACCGTGCTGGACTAGTGGGAGCTGATGGTCAGACTCACCAAGGTGCGTTTGATCTGAGCTTTATGCGTTGTATTCCAAACATGGTCATCATGGCACCAAGTGATGAGAACGAATGTCGTCAAATGCTCTACACAGGGCATAAGCACACGGGGCCAAGTGCTGTACGTTACCCTCGTGGTAGCGGCATCGGAACTGAGATTGAGCAAGATTTCACTGCGTTAGAAATTGGCAAAGGTCGAGTCGTACGAAAAGGTGAAAAAGTGGCGATTCTCAGCTTCGGTACTTTCTTAGGCAATGCACTGGAAGCGGCTGAAAAACTCAATGTGACAGTCGCTGATATGCGTTTTGTTAAACCACTTGATGAAGCTTTGATCAAACAACTTGTTGATGAGCATGATGTGATTGTCACATTAGAAGAAAATGCCATCGCAGGCGGGGCTGGCGCTGGTGTGATCGAGTTTATGATGCAAGAAAAACTCATTAAGCCAGTACTGAACTTAGGTCTTCCTGACCAATTCATTGCTCAAGGAACTCAAGATGAGCTGCATCAAGCGCTCGGATTAGATGCTAAAGGCATTGAGCAGTCAATTCGAAATTACCTCGAAAAATAGCGCTCAGTTCAGCTTAAATTACTGCTAAAAAGCTCTCTTTCGAGAGCTTTTTTCATTCTATTCAGGCATCTGCCAAGCAAACTCATCGCAAATCTTCTGCCATGTATCATCGACTTTCGCTTTAATCAGCACCGTCTGGTTAGTAAACGGGTGCACAAACTCTAAGCTTGAAGCATGCAGAAGCAAGCGGTGGGAGTCATAGACTTCTCTAAACAATTTGTTGTGCTTGCCATCGCCATGAGTGGTATCACCAACTATCGGATGACGAAGGTGAGCCATATGGCGCCTAAGCTGATGTTTGCGCCCAGTCAGTGGCTTTAACTCCATCAAACAGTAGCGAGTCGTAGGAAATTTTCCCGTTGAGTAAGGGATCTCTGTTTTTGCCAATGGGCGGTAATCAGTAATCGCTTCCTGAGCTTCCTTCTCTTGACTGGCATGCTTATCGGCGATCTTATCCAGCTCAACCTTTAAGGCATAATCTAATCGTCCCGCCTCTTCAATCCAACCGCGCACAATAGCGTGATAGGTCTTGGTCATTTCGTGGTTGGCAAACATGGGCATCACTTGAGAGGCCACATCACTCGACAAGGCAAAAATCAACACTCCCGATGTCGGTCGATCAAGACGATGAAGTGGAAATACATGTTGACCAATTTGATCACGCAGTGTCTGCATCACAAACTGAGTTTCGTGTTTATCTAACCAACTACGGTGAACCAACATCCCAGCTGGCTTGTTCACGGCAACAAAGTACTCGTCCTGAAAAACAATATCTAATATCACGCACAGGCCTCATCTATCGCTCTAAGCAGATCAAGTAATGGAGCATATGCCCCATGCTCTTTCCAACACTCTTCAAAGTAAGGCGTAATCGCAAAGCCTGCGGGTAAAGGCATCTTCTGCTCAAGAAGAGATGCCATTTTTGGTAAAAATACCCACTGTAACCATTGTTCTGGTTGTAACGTATCGACCGCAAAAGGTTCAGCACTTTGTAGCGCTTGGTCAGTTGGCTTGTGTCGTTGCCACAGTTTTAGCTCGCGCATGACAGAGGGTAACTGGTCTAGAAGTGGTACTAATTGCTGTTCTTTTGTCATAAACCTGAGGGGAAACCTTGAAATTAGGCATAAGAGTACCATTTATAGAGGAAAGAAAGTTAGGACTATTCAGCAATGGACACCATTCATACCCTCAGCCAGTTATTAACCAATAGTGAATGCCAATATCAGGTTTATGATCTAGGGCGCCGAATCAAACACATAGACAGCAAAGTGTTTGCCGATGTAGAAAAAGGCCTTCAACCCTATCCGTTCCCTCTACAGCGCAAAGCGCATCTCGCGATTGCTTACTGGAATGAACACAAGCAACCGTGGATTTGGTTCTTAAAGTTTGAGCTGGATGAGCGTGGTCTATTGAAGCAGGCTGATGTAGGCAACTTCATTAAATATGTCGTTGAGGCGATGGGAACGCGCTTGAGTCAGGAAATGACAGAAGAGCAGCAACAAAAGCTATCGAATAACCCTTATACCTATAAGCCTGCTGAAGATAAAATGGCTGTTTTTCACAGTCAAATAAGAGCTCAACTCGACTTGCCATGCAGTCAGTACTATGAGCACGCACAGCACTACTTCTCTGGTGGTCTCGGCTGGGATAAATGGCAGACCGTCGGCCTTCAAGGTGTAACCGATATCTGTGCCCGCCTTGGGCATAACCAAAACGGTGTCAACTTACGCAAAGCGCTAAAACACCTACCTAATGAGCCGCTTTATGCCTTGCTAGGAGCGCTGGAGCATACACCTTTGCCAGATAAACTGGCAGAGCGTTTACAAGAAATGGCCCTTGAGCAGATAGACAGCAATGACCCAGATATCTTCCTCCTTGGCGCTCTCGCTCGTGCATTGTCTGGAGCTAACACGTCGTATTCAGGAGTGATACTCGACAAAATACTCGCGTCTCCTCGCTTAAGCCATCAAGAAGTGTTGATTGGTGTCGCAGGCCGCAGTTGGTACCTTCTCCGCGACCAACAACTTGCACAGCAATTTCTTCTGCGTTTAGCTCAGACTGGTAATCAGGCGCTATTTAATCAATTGTTTGCCGATCTGGTGATGCTACCTGAATTGAGAATGGTGTTATTACCCCTGCTTCATTCTGCACCATCTCAGGAGCTGGCAGAGGCGCTGGTAAAACTTCAACAAGCGACTAAGGGCTAAAAGATGATCGGTGACCTTCTAGCCATTCTGGGATTGGTATTCGGCTGTTTTTTGTTCTGGCAACAGAGAAGACAAGCTGAGTTAGCCAAATCAATCGCGGCCAACAAATGTAAGCAGCTCGATCTGCAGTTGATCAGCGTCGCGCTAAAAGGTCATAAACTGAAAACGCCAGACGGAATCTGGCGTTGGCACTCTGTTTATCAATTTGAGTTTTCATCACTTGGCGATGACTGCTACCAAGGCAAGTTGATCATGCAAGGCTTTCGACTGATGAAGGTCGATCTACCACCTCATCGGATGTAAATACATACTCATTGTACGGGCCAAATGCATCTCGATTTTGACCGCATAATTCAAAACCCAGCTTGCCTAGAATACGAATCGATGGCGTGTGCTCAATGTTGGCTGTGGCTGATACGCGAGTTAAGTTGAGGTCCCGCACCGCCTTAGGGAAAAAGGCCTTCAGGACTTCACTGGCGTACCCCTTCCCCCAATAGGCTTTATCAAAGATATACCCTAATTCCGGCCCACTATCCAAATGATAGATAAATACATGCCCGATATATTCTCGTGAATGACTGTCTAAAACAGCCAACGCATAAATGGTGTGATCATGTAAAACTTGCTGGAAAAGCTGTTTTGCTGAAGAAACAGTGTGCGGTCCATTCATCTCAGCTCGATTCTTGGCACAACAGTTAAGCATCAAGAATTCCGATTGCAATGATTCATTGTACGGCACCAGTAATGTTCGGCGAGTTACGATAGTCACAACACATCCTTATTGACAGCATGCCCCTGAAGAACAGGGGATATTTTTGTTTCCAAACGTAGAAACAAAGCCGAAAAGTTATACCAACTGATAAGTTTAGTTATTGATCTAGATTGTTATTTTGACGTTGTTAGTGTGAGTTATGCCTAAGGTTAAAGAAAAGCCCCGATACGCAAATATCGGGGCTATAGTCTTACTCGTAGCAGTCCGGCCACAAAAGGTGCTCCATGCATCTTCCTTAATAGTCACTGAATCCTTCAGTGTTATCCTGGCTTCGCCGTCCTAGCGGTGTCCTAATCGTCCTGATAGCTAACTGACCTGTTAGCGCACGTCACTTGTTCCCTGAGCGGTGTCCTTTGCATCATCCTGACACTGTCACGCCTCTTCCCTGAGGGGGCCTATCCGTCCTTAGTACTGAATTCCCATCAGTAGCTGCATCCCTACAGTATCCTTCGCTCCTTGCTGACTAGCACTCCTTACCAGCCAAATCTTCGTCCCGAAGATGTTCAGTCCTTAACGTTCCTGTTCCGTGTCAGCATCCCGTCCAACACTTGGTAATTTACCCTACCTCTTTCTATAAGCAATGCGATAAACGAATGCTCAGGTTACGTAAATACGCTATTTAGATTTAATATCAAACAAATTCAACAACATAAAATAACAATGCGTTTATCACACCAGTGTAAGACTGTTTTATCGCACACTAAGCGTAAGAGATCTCGCACATTGCAAGAGTGCATTTTCTATTCGCATTCACAGGATACGTTGAGTATCATGACGCTGAACGCATTCAAGGAGGTCATATGCTCACTCAAGATGTTAGTCAGGAGCTTAAGGAAGTTTTAGAACAGCTCCAAAAAGAGGGTAAGGAGCCAACCGTCGCCTTGGTGAAAGCACGCCTTAGTACAGCCATCCCTATGCCTGCTCTTATCACGACAATTAAAAGCTGGAAAAGTGCTAACCGTGTTCCTAAAGTAGAAGTCGCTGCTAAAACAGCTAATGACGCATGCAGAATTACTGAGCTGGAAAAACAAGTCGCTGAGTTGACCACTAGGTTGGCACTATTAGAAGAGAAGATGGCGAACTCGTAAGTGAGTTTATCTCGCTGATAAGACCCAGAATAGAAAAGGCTTGGCGCAATGCCAAGCCTTTTTTTGTTTAGGCAGATTGGTGAATTACCAACCTGTTACTTCACGTAGACCTTTACCGATGTCTGCTAGAGACTTAACCGTCTTAACGCCTGCTGCTTCTAGAGCTGCAAACTTGTCTTCCGCTGTACCTTTACCACCAGAGATGATTGCACCAGCATGGCCCATACGTTTGCCTGGAGGCGCTGTAACACCAGCAATGTAAGAAACAACAGGTTTAGTTACGTTCTCTTTGATAAACGCCGCTGCTTCTTCTTCTGCTGTACCACCGATCTCACCGATCATTACGATAGCTTCAGTTTCTGGATCTTCTTGGAACAGTTTTAGGATATCAATGAAGTTTGAACCTGGGATTGGGTCACCACCGATACCAACACAAGTAGACTGACCGAAGCCTTCATCTGTAGTCTGCTTAACCGCTTCATACGTTAGAGTACCAGAGCGAGAAACAATACCTACTTTACCTTTCTTGTGGATATGACCAGGCATGATACCAATCTTACACTCGTCAGGAGTGATTAGACCTGGACAGTTAGGACCGATCATGCGAACGCCAGTTTCTTCTAGCTTCACTTTCACGTCGATCATATCTGTTGTAGGGATACCTTCAGTGATCGTTACGATAAGCTCGATACCTGCATCAATCGCTTCTAGGATTGCATCTTTACAGAAAGGTGCTGGAACGTAGATAACTGTTGCTGTTGCGCCAGTTGCTTCTACTGCTTCACGTACAGTGTTGAACACAGGAAGACCAAGGTGAGTTTGACCACCTTTACCTGGAGATACACCACCAACCATCTGTGTTCCGTATGCGATAGCTTGCTCAGAGTGGAAAGTACCTTGACCACCAGTGAAACCCTGACAGATTACTTTGGTGTCTTTATTAATTAGTACAGACATTATTTGCCCTCCGCAGCAGCAACAACTTTCTGAGCTGCGTCAGTTAGTGACTCAGCAGCGATGATATCAACATCAGAATTAGCAAGAACTTCGCGACCTAGGTCTGCGTTAGTACCTTCGAGACGAACAACAACTGGTACGCTTACGCCTACCTCTTTAACTGCACCAATAATACCTTCTGCAATCATGTCACAACGCACGATACCACCGAAGATGTTTACCAGTACTGCTTTTACATTGTCATCAGATAGGATGATCTTGAATGCTTCTGCTACACGCTCTTTAGTCGCGCCGCCACCTACGTCTAGGAAGTTAGCTGGCTTGCCACCGTGTAGGTTTACGATATCCATTGTGCCCATTGCTAGACCAGCACCGTTAACCATACAGCCAACGTTGCCATCTAGAGCGACATAGTTCAGTTCCCACTGAGCAGCATGTGCTTCACGCTCATCTTCTTGTGAAGGATCGTGCATTTCACGCAGCTTAGGCTGACGGTACATTGCGTTTGAGTCGATGTTAATCTTGCCATCTAGACAAAGCAGGTTACCTTCACCAGTGACAACCAGTGGGTTGATTTCTAGTAGTGCTAGATCGTACTGAGCAAACATAGTACCAAGACCCATGAAGATCTTAACGAACTGCTTGATCTGGTCACCCACTAGACCAAGTTTGAACGCAAGTTCACGACCTTGATAAGCTTGAGGACCAACCAATGGGTCGATCGCAGCTTTATGGATTAGCTCCGGCGTTTCTTCCGCAACTTTCTCAATCTCAACACCGCCTTCCGTTGAAGCCATGAAAACGATCTTACGGCTTGCACGGTCAACAACCGCACCAAGGTAAAGTTCGTTAGCGATATTAGACGCTTCTTCAACAAGGATTTTTGTAACAGGCTGACCATTTGCATCTGTTTGGTAAGTTACCAGGTTCTTACCTAGCCATTTTTGCGCAAATTCTTTTACGCCATCTTTTGTGTCATGTAGTTCAACACCACCCGCTTTACCGCGGCCACCAGCGTGAACCTGACATTTAACAACTTTTTTCTCTGTGCTAATGCGTCCCGCAGCTTCGAAAGCTTCTTGAGGGGTATCACACGCATAGCCTTCCGGTACAGGCAAACCGAATTCTGCAAACAGCTGTTTGGCTTGGTATTCATGCAAATTCATTTTGATATTCCGTTTGTTTTCCCTTGAGGGATTATTATGTCCATGACGCCTTGATCGAAACGACCTAACGTCTGTAGGGTCTTCTCAAATAAACCACTAGCTATCCAATTCAATAACTAGTGCTTCAAATGAAGGCTGAGCGTTGAGCGTGCTCAGCCTTAGAAACTTTAGGCACCAGATTACCAAAATCAATCCGGTGCCTGAGTTAATTACACGTCAAGAAGTAGACGTGCTGGATCTTCCAGTAGCTCTTTGATAGTAACCAAGAAACCAACTGACTCACGACCATCAATCAAACGGTGATCGTAAGAAAGTGCAAGGTACATCATAGGTAGAATTTCTACTTTGCCATCAACAGCCATTGGTCGCTCTTGGATCTTGTGCATGCCAAGAATCGCTGATTGCGGCGGGTTGATGATTGGCGTAGACATTAGTGAACCAAAGACACCACCGTTAGTGATAGTAAAGTTACCACCCATCAGCTCGTCTACTGTCAACTTGCCGTCACGACCTTTGATCGCCAACTCTTTGATGCCTTTTTCTACATCAGCAAAACCTAGCGTATCGCAGTCTTTTAGGACTGGAGTAACTAGACCACGAGGCGTAGAAACCGCCATGCTGATGTCGAAGTAGTTGTGATAAACAATGTCATCGCCATCAATAGAAGCGTTTACTTCTGGGTAACGTTTCAGTGCTTCGGTAACCGCTTTCACGTAGAAAGACATGAAACCAAGACGGATGCCGTGGCGCTCTTCGAATTGATCTTTGTACTGCTTACGAAGATCCATGATTGGCTTCATGTTTACTTCGTTAAACGTAGTCAGCATTGCCGTGTTGTTTTTCGCTTCAAGCAGACGATTTGCAACAGTTTTGCGTAGACGTGTCATAGGAACGCGTTTCTGGCTGCGAGCAGCTGCCGGCGCTTCAGCTACAGGAGCGTCTGCTTTCGGTGCAGCTTTAGCGTTCGCAAGGTGCGCTTCAATATCTTCACGCGTAATACGACCACCAACACCTGTACCTTTCACTTGGCTTGCTTCCAAGTTGTGTTCAGCAAGAAGACGACGTACAGCTGGGCTCAGTGCATCGTTGCTTTCTTCACTCAGAGACGCTTTGTGACGCTTATCTGGAGACGCTTCCGCTTCCTCAGTGGTATCTTTTGTTGGCTCACCAGCAACAGCACCAGGTTTAAGTTTGGCAATCAGTTGCTTAGAAAGAACGGTAGCACCTTCTTCTTCGATGATAGCTTCTAGAACACCCGCTTCAGGAGCCGGTACTTCTAGAACTACTTTATCAGTTTCAATATCAACCAGAACTTCGTCACGCTCTACCGCGTCACCTGGTTGTTTGTGCCATGTTGCTACTGTCGCATCAGCAACAGATTCAGGTAAATCTGGAACCAGAATTTCAATTGTCATATCTGTTTCTTCCTTTAACTTCAGTTCTTAGCCTGAAGTTTTTGTATTCACGGTAAGTGCGTCTTCAACTAACGCTTTCTGTTGTTTCAAGTGTACTGACATGTAACCTACTGCAGGTGATGCTGACGCTGGACGTCCAGCGTATTTAAGATCTGCACCTGCCGGAATAGCAGCACGGAAGTTATGTTGGCTTGAGTACCAAGCGCCTTGGTTTTGCGGCTCTTCCTGACACCAAACAAAGTCTTCTACATTTGTGTATTGCTCGATGGCAGCTTTAACTTCTTCCAGAGGGAAAGGGTAAAGTTGCTCAATCCGCACAATCGCAACGTCTTCTTGCTCATTGTTACGACGTTGTTCCAATAGGTCGAAATACACCTTACCTGAACAGAAAACAACGCGTTTCACTTTCTTCGCATCCAGCTTATCTATCTCAGCAATCGCTGGCTGGAAGGTGCCTTCAGCAAGCTCTTCAAGCGATGAGGTACATAGTGGGTGACGAAGCAATGACTTAGGAGACATCACGATAAGAGGACGACGCATCGGGCGCACCACTTGACGGCGAATCATGTGGTATACCTGAGCTGGCGTAGATGGCACGACAACCTGCATGTTTTGCTCAGCACAAAGCTGTAGGTAACGCTCCAAACGTGCAGAAGAGTGCTCTGGTCCCTGACCTTCATAGCCATGTGGCAGCAACATTGTCAGGCCACACAGACGTGCCCATTTTTGCTCACCAGACGAGATGAATTGGTCGATAACTACCTGTGCACCATTAGCAAAGTCACCAAATTGCGCTTCCCAAATAGTCAGGCCGCTTGGCTCTGCTGTGGCATAACCATACTCAAATGCCAATACCGCTTCTTCTGACAGAACAGAGTCATATACTTCAAAAGGTCCCTGTTTGTCGTGAATGTTGGCCAATGGTACAAATGTACTTGCATCCGTTTGGTTGTGAAGAACTGAGTGACGGTGGAAGAAAGTACCACGACCCGAGTCCTGCCCAGAAATACGAATACGCTTACCATCATCAACCAGAGTCGCGTAAGCCAGTGTTTCTGCCATGCCCCAGTCAATCGCTTTCTCACCGCTTAACATCGACTTACGATCATTGTATAGCTTGTTAACACGGCTCTGTAGCTTGTGACTGTCTGGGTACTGACAAATGCGCTGCCCCAACTCTAGCAAACGTTCTTTTTGGAACTCATTGTCCCATTCAACATCCCAATCATGTCCAATGTACGGAGCCCAGTCGACAGAATGGAGTGCCATTGGACGCCACTCTTTAACGACGACTTCACCACGATCCAAAGCATCACGGTATTCGTTTACCAATTGAGTCGCTGTATCAATACCGAATTCCCCACGCTCAATTAACACGTCAGCATACAGCTTACGTGGCGTTGGGTGCTTCTTAATTTTTTGATACATCAATGGCTGAGTTGCGTTTGGCTCATCCGCTTCGTTGTGACCATGGCGACGGTAACAAACCAAATCAATCACAACATCACGTTTAAATTCATTACGATAATCAAGAGCAATGCGAGTTACGAATGCAACGGCCTCTGGATCATCAGCATTAACGTGGAAAATTGGTGCCTGTACCATCTTCGCAATATCAGTACAGTACATGGTCGAACGCGTGTCGTTCGGGTTTGACGTAGTGAAACCAACTTGGTTGTTCACAACGATGCGAACAGTACCACCAACTCGGAAACCACGAGACTGAGACATGTTAAATGTTTCAGCAACAACCCCCTGACCCGCAACTGCAGAATCACCGTGAATAGTGATCGGAAGAACAGTGCTGCCCTCGGTATCACCAAGACGGTCTTGACGTGCACGAACCGAACCAATAACTACTGGGTTAACAATCTCAAGGTGAGACGGGTTGAAAGCTAGCGCTAAATGCACATCGCCGCCTGGGGTAGCGAAATCTGCTGAGAAGCCCTGGTGGTACTTAACATCACCCGTACCCCATGTTTCATCATGCTTACCCGCAAACTCGTCGAACAGATCCTGAGGCTTTTTACCCAGAACGTTAACCAGCATATTCAAGCGACCACGGTGTGCCATACCAATAACAACTTCGCGCATGCCGTTTTTACCAGCGTGGCGAATCAGTTCTTTCATCATTGGAATGAGCGCATCACCACCCTCAAGCGAGAAGCGTTTAGCACCTGGGAATTTAGCACCCAAGTATCGCTCTAGGCCTTCTGCAGCGGTCAGCTCTTCAAGAAACTCTTGTTTCTCTTCTTTGGAAAAAGAAGGCTTACCTACAACTGATTCTAAACGCTGCTGGATCCAACGCTTTTGCTCAGTGTCCGTCATGTGCATGTATTCTGCACCAACGGAACCACAGTAGATTTTATTGAGAGAGGAGTAGATGTCTTTCAGCAACATGGTGTCTTGACCAATTGCAAAAGAACCGACGTTAAACGATTCTTCGAAGTCATCTTCGGTGAGATTGTGGAATGCTGGGTCTAGCTCCGCCACTATTGGACGTTGCCATAAACCGAGTGGATCAAGTTCTGCAGCTTCATGACCGCGGAAACGGTATGCGTTAATAAGTTGAAGAACTTTTACTTGCTTAGCGTCGACATCTGGATCACTAACTTGGACATTGTAATGCTTTGTTTCTTGAGCGAGTCGTCGGAAGTAGTCGCGGACACGCGAATGAGGCTGCTCAACAACCTCTTCAGAAGGCTTGGGCAAGCCATCAAATACACGTTTCCACTCCTCACTTACCAGATCGGGATCACTTAGATACAGTTCGTAGAGATCTTCTACATAAGTTGCATTGGCGCCAGCCAAGTGTGAAGACTCGAGCCATGCCTTCATCACGCCGTTGTGCATATTTTCCCTTAACCAGTAGTTTTCACGTTTGCTTCGGTCTATGCCGAGCTATAAAGAGCCGGTCACCTGAGTGACCGGCAATTTTTATTGTTTATTAAACCGAACGGTTGACCAGCATGGTCTTAATGTGACCGATGGCCTTCGTTGGGTTTAGTCCCTTAGGACAAACACTTACACAATTCATGATGCCATGGCAACGGAAAACGCTAAATGCATCATCAAGATTTGACAAACGTTCATCTGTTGCCGTATCACGGCTATCGATTAGCCAACGATACGCAGCAAGCAAGCCTGCAGGACCGATAAATTTATCTGGGTTCCACCAGAACGATGGGCACGAAGTCGTACAACATGCACACATGATACATTCGTACAATCCATCCAAGTGAGCGCGTTCATCAGGAGATTGAAGGTTCTCGCGTGATGGTGGCAGTGCATCGTCATCAATCAGGAATGGTTTGACCTTCGCGTAGTTATCGTAGAACTGAGTCATATCGACAATCAAATCACGAACCACTGGCAAGCCAGGTAATGGACGAATTACCAGCTTGTCACCTGCTAGTGCAGATAACGGCGTGATACAGGCCAAACCGTTTTTACCATTCATGTTCAGGCCGTCTGAACCACAAACCCCTTCACGACATGAACGGCGGAATGCGATTGTTGGGTCTTGTTCTTTAAGCAGAATCAAAGCGTCCAAAACCATCATGTCAGAGCCTTCGTCTACTTCAAGGATATAATCCTTCATGTATGGCTTATCATCGACATCTGGGTTGTAGCGATACAAAGAGAAGTTCAGTTTCATCATTCATTCCTCCCTTAGTATGTACGTACTTTCGGCGGGAAAGCTTCACGGTGAACTGGCGTCATGTTGACATCACGCTTAGTCATCGCTTCCGTTTCCGGGTTATAAATAGAGTGGCATAGCCAATTCTGGTCATCACGCTCAGGGTAATCAAATCGAGCATGTGCACCACGACTTTCAGTACGGTAGTTTGCCGCAACTGCTGTCGAGAAGGCCGTTTCCATCAAGTTGTCTAGCTCCAGACACTCAATGCGCTGAGTATTGAACTCAGACGATTTGTCAGCAAGGTGTGCGTCTTTCAAACGCTCTCGAATAACTTTCAGTTCCTCTAGACCCGTTGCCATTGCGTCACCTTCACGGAAAACCGAGAAGCTGTTTTGCATACACGTTTGTAGGTCTTTACGAATCTGTACTGGGTCTTCACCACCGGTGCTATTTTCCCAACGCATAGTACGCGCTAGAGATGCTTCAATGTCAGATTCTGTCGCTGGGCGAGCTTCTGTTTGAGCCGCCAACGTTTCGCCTAGGTGTAGACCAGTAGCACGGCCGAATACAACCAAATCAAGCAGTGAGTTACCACCTAAACGGTTAGCACCGTGAACAGATACCGAAGCAATTTCACCACAAGCAAACAGGCCTTGAACTTCAGATTCGCTGCCGTCAGCCGCTTGTTTAATCGCCTGACCTGAAACCTGAGTTGGTACACCACCCATCATGTAGTGACAAGTAGGGATAACTGGGATCGGTTCTTTCACCGGGTCTACGTGAGCAAACGTACGTGAAAGCTCACAGATACCTGGTAGACGAGACTCAAGAACATCTTTACCTAGGTGGTCCAGTTTCAGTTTGATGTGAGGACCCCATGGGCCATCACAGCCACGGCCTTCACGGATTTCGATCATCATTGAACGTGCTACAACGTCTCGACCCGCAAGGTCTTTCGCGTTAGGCGCATAACGCTCCATGAAGCGCTCACCATCTTTATTAAGAAGATAACCACCTTCACCACGACAACCTTCGGTAACCAGTACACCTGCACCTGCAATACCTGTTGGGTGGAACTGCCACATTTCCATGTCTTGCATTGGCACGCCTGCGCGTAGCGCCATACCAACACCATCACCAGTATTGATGTGTGCGTTAGTCGTTGAAGCGTAGATACGACCAGCACCACCAGTGGCTAGAACGGTCGCTTTAGATTTGAAGTAACAAATCTCACCCGTTTCCATACAGATTGCTGTACAACCCATGATGGCACCGTCTTGGTTCTTAACCAGATCAAGCGCATACCACTCAGAGAAGATAGTGGTTTTGTGTTTTACATTTTGTTGGTACAGAGTATGAAGCAGTGCGTGACCAGTACGGTCAGCAGCAGCAGCAGTACGAGCAGCTTGCTCGCCACCAAACTCTTTCGACTGGCCACCAAACGGACGTTGGTAAATCGTTCCGTTATCAAAACGAGAAAATGGAAGACCCATTTTTTCTAATTCAATAACCGACTCAGGACCATTCTTACACATATACTCGATAGCATTTTGGTCACCGATGTAATCCGACCCTTTTACTGTGTCGTACATGTGCCATTGCCAATCGTCTTTGTGTGAGTTACCCAGTGCTACGGTAATACCGCCTTGAGCAGAAACAGTGTGTGAACGAGTAGGAAATACTTTAGATAGCAAAGCACAAGTCAGGCCTTGCTCAGAAATTTGTAGCGCAGCACGCATGCCTGCACCACCAGCGCCGATTACTACGGCATCAAATTCGCGAACTGGAATAGACACTTACGCACCCCACAGAATAAATAGACCAGAGAAGAAGTAACCAAATAGCACTGCAATGATACCTAGCTGCAGAAATCCGCGAAGCTTAGCGCTTTTGATGTAGTCTGTAAGAACTTGCCATAGACCAATCCAAGCGTGGATAAGAACGGATACCAACGCAAGCATGGTAAAGACTTTAGTAAAAGTCCCACCGAAGAACTGTGTCCAAGATACGTAAGAAATATCTGAGAAAGCACAGAAGCTCACCAGATAGATAGTATAAAGCGTCATAATGATTGCAGTTGCACGAATTAATAGGAAATCGTGCACACCATTACGACCAAAAGATGAAATGTGTTTTACCATACCAGAATCCCCGCAAGTACAGACAGAACGGCCGTCGCTGCGAATGCAACCTTAGCGCTCATTGCGCCAGATTCCAGCTCTTCAAAATGACCTAGGTCCATCAACAAGTGACGAATACCACCTGCTATATGGTAGGCCAAAGCCGTCAAAATACCCCACAAAATAAATTTCACAAAGAAACCGTCAACGATGTCGACAGCTTGTGCGTAACCTACAGGGGAAGACAGGGAAATGGATAATAACCAAAGAAGTATCCCGATCGCGACAAACGTAATTACACCTGAAACTCGGTGCAGGATAGATGCGATTGCTGTGATCGGAAAGTTGATAGTCTGCAAATCTAAATTAACAGGTCTTGACTTTCTTTCTTTCACGGGCTTGCTCACTCAGCTCCATTGAAGCATTTATTGTTATGAACGAAATTTGATTGCAAACCTACAAAAGTTAACATTTATTTAACAACAAGCAGGCAAAAAACCGGGATAAATTTGTAAAATATTTGTTAACAACAAGATTTGAAACATCACCTCACATTTGTTTCAAACCTTGAATTTATAAGGTTTCCACCAAAATTTACGGCGCCACTATACGGCTGGAAACATTTTAGCACAATTGATGTAACAATTTTTGCTACACAGAACAGATTTTTAACCTTATACGTATAAAAAATCAAAACAAGTGCACAAGTCGGAGGAGAAAAATTGACTTTGATAACGAACACACGTACAAAAATGTCACACAAACATCCTGGACGGATTAAATAATAAACAAAGGAGATTGTTATGGCAGATAAGAAAGCGACCCTTCATGTTGAAGGTCAAGCGCCTATCGAACTGCCAATTATGGAAGGTGCCCTTGGCACACCTGTAATTGACGTTCGTAAACTTGGAGCAAATGGTTATTTCACTTTTGACCCAGGTTTTCTTGCCACTGCATCCTGTGAATCTCAAATCACCTACATCGACGGCGGCAAAGGCATTCTTTTGCACCGTGGTTACCCGATTGATCAGTTAGCTAATAACGCTGATTACCTAGAAGTATGTTACATCCTTCTTTATGGTGAAGCCCCTACACGAGAACAATACGAGCAATTCAAAGTCACTGTCACTCGCCATACTATGGTGCATGAGCAGATCGCGAGCTTTTTCCACGGATTCCGCCGCGACGCACACCCAATGGCAGTAATGTGTGGTGTAGTTGGCGCTTTGGCAGCCTTCTACCACGATTCACTAGACATCAACAACGACACTCACCGCGAGATCACGGCTTATCGTCTACTGTCGAAAATGCCGACGCTTGCTGCAATGTGTTACAAGTACTCTATCGGTCAGCCATTTATCTACCCACGTAACGACCTAAGCTACGCGGAAAACTTCCTACACATGATGTTTGCTAACCCATGTGAAGAATACGAAGTAAACCCAGTGGTTGCACGTGCGATGGATAAGATCTTCACCCTTCACGCAGACCACGAGCAAAACGCTTCAACCTCAACGGTTCGTCTTGCTGGTTCTTCAGGTGCAAACCCATTCGCATGTATTGCCGCGGGTATCGCATCACTTTGGGGACCTGCACACGGCGGTGCTAACGAAGCGTGTCTGAAGATGCTGGAAGAAATCGGCAGTGTCGACAACATTCCTGAGTACATTGATCGTGCTAAAGACAAGGATGATCCATTCCGCCTAATGGGCTTTGGTCACCGTGTCTACAAGAACTACGATCCACGTGCGACAGTAATGCGCGAAACGTGTCATGACGTTCTAAAAGAACTGAACATTGATGATCCTCTACTGGATGTAGCAATGGAACTTGAGCGTATCGCTCTGTCTGATGAGTACTTCGTATCTAAGAAGCTGTACCCGAACGTAGATTTCTACTCAGGTATTATTCTGAAGGCGATTGGTATTCCGGTTTCTATGTTCACGGTAATCTTCGCACTTTCACGTACGATTGGTTGGATCGCTCACTGGAACGAAATGCACAGTGATCCACTGAACCGCATTGGTCGTCCGCGTCAGCTTTACACTGGTGAAACTCAGCGTAACTTCAAGCCAATTCACGAACGCGAATAAGAAGCTAGAAGCTAGAAGCTAGAAGCTAGAAAAATTAAGGGTTGATGCTTTCGCATCAACCCTTTTAATATTTTTTGGAGTTATAAAAGCGAGGTTTGAATCGCTTCGCCCATATTGGAGACTCTCTTCATAAGTACAGCCTCCGATTGGTTCTGCTCCTTTAGCGATTGTGAACCTTAAACTGGGTTATCAATATCAATAAACTCAACATCCAAGTCGTGTTCTTTAACCAACCACTCACCAAGAGCTTTGATGCCATAACGCTCTGTTGCGTGATGCCCTGCTGCAAAATAGTGTATATCCATTTCTCTGGCTGTGTAGGTAGTGCGCTCGGAGATTTCACCCGAAATAAATGCATCCAGACCATGCTTTACTGCTAACTCGATAAAGTCTTGCCCACCACCAGTACACCAACCTACAGTTTCAATTATTTTGTCTGCATTATCAGGTGAAATATGTAAAGGATTACGACTCAGTACTTTTTCTATCTTTGCTGAGAAATCTGCACCAGTCATCGGCTGTTTCAGACGACCAAACATTGCCACTGATTGCGGATGTCCTTCCAGACCACCTTCCACGTTAATATCTAATAATCGTGCTAGCTCTGCGTTGTTACCGAGCTCAGGATGAATATCCAACGGCAAGTGGTAGCCGAACAAGTTAATATCATTTTTGATTAGCGTTCGGATGCGATTCCCTTTCATTCCACGAATAGGCTCAGGTTCTCCTTTCCAGAAATATCCATGATGAACGAGCAATGCATCCGCCTTCAACTCAACCGCTTTGTTAATCAGAGCTTGAGAGGCCGTCACACCCGTTACCACGCGTTTAATGTCTGTTTTACCTTCGACCTGTAAACCGTTCGGTGCATAATCTTTGATGAGTTGAGGAGAAAGCTTTTCGTTAAGAATCTGTTCCAGCTGTATATTGTTCATTGTGACTTCCAGTAACTGCACGATTTGCAAAGTGTATTGCAACTATATAAAGGATGCTAGTTTCAATCGGTTGCGGTTACAATAGCGTCAATTTCGTTTTAAAGGATCAGAGATGAATCAGCTACAGCGTTTTTACCATTGGATTGCCTCTTCACCATCTCTGTTTACGCTAACTCCACCATTCGAGTCTCTGCAGACTTTGCCGGTACATCCCTTAAGTGACCCAAATTATCGCGGTAACCCTAGACTCGGTTTTCTATATCAACATTTATGTACCCAACTTCTCGTCAATAGTGGTCGATATTCTATAGAGCTAGAAGAAGTCCAAATCCATCGGGAAAATGGTCAGACACTTGGGGCCATCGATCTGATTTTGAAAAATGAAAGTTCGAATCAGTTAGAGCACTGGGAAGTGGCAATTAAATTCTATTTATTGCATCAAGGCATTTGGTACGGCCCTAACGCCCACGACCAGCTGGATAAGAAACTTGATCGCATGCTCTCTCATCAATTAAAAATGAGCAGTTCAAAGCAATTTTCATCTAAGTACCCAGAATTAGACAATTTAACTGAGCATCTCCTGCTTCAGGGGAGGCTCTATATTAATCCATTTTCCACCGAGCCCATTCCCACACACTGCCTAGGCTATGAGATCGACACAACCCAAATATCAGGGTTTTGGTGCTATGAAAGCCAGTGGGAACTCATTGATGAGCCTTTATACCAGCTAGACAAACCTTTCTGGGCAACAGGTAGGCAAGATTTTGAGCAGCCAATTACCAAACCTGATGGCCGATTTGTTCACGCACAAACTGAACAAGGGCAATTTTGGTTTGTGGTTCCAGACCACTGGCCTAACGGATAGCCAAATGAAGCACAGTTCTCTCCATATAATGAGAGTTCTAACCCGCAAAAAAGAAAAGGCTGACACTCGGTCAGCCTTTTTCTTAAGCTTAAGTATTTAATTTACAAGCCAGCGTCAGCAAACACTTGATTCACGATCTCTTGCGCTTCGGATTCAATGCGCTTTAAGTGCTCTTCACCTTTAAAGCTTTCACAGTAAATCTTATAGATATCTTCCGTACCTGATGGGCGCGCCGCAAACCAACCGTTATCAGTCGTGACTTTGAGGCCACCAATCGCAGCACCGTTACCCGGAGCATGCGTCAAGCGAGCAGTGATCTTATCTCCCGCCAGCGTCTCTGCTTTGACCATCTCTGCAGACAGCTTTTTCAGTACCTCTTTTTGAGGCCCACTTGCTACGGCTTGAATACGGTTATATTGAGACTCGCCATGCTTAGCGGCCAACTCTTCATAATACTCTTGTGGGTTCTTACCAGTGACTGCCGTGATTTCAGCAGCTAGCAGACAAAGGATGATGCCGTCTTTGTCTGTTGACCATGGTGTACCATCTTTACGCAAGAACGAAGCGCCTGCACTTTCTTCACCACCAAAGCCGAACTTACCTTGATATAAGCCATCAACAAACCACTTGAAGCCAACTGGCACTTCACACAATTCGCAGCCTAAGTCTGCCACTACACGGTCAATCAAGGCACTGGAAACTAGTGTTTTACCCACTGCAACTTCACTTCCCCAACCTTGGCGATGGCGATACAGGTAATCAATGCACACAGCTAAGAAATGGTTCGGGTTCATTAAGCCTTTAGGCGTCACAATACCATGGCGGTCATAATCGGGATCATTACCAAAAGCGAGATCATACTCGTCTTTCAACGCCAACAGACCAGCCATAGCGTAAGGTGACGAACAATCCATACGCACAACGCCGTCTTTATCCAGAGACATGAACTGGAAAGAAGGGTCAATCGCTTCGCTGACTAGAGTGAGATCCAAGTTATACGCCGCTGCAATTTGTCGCCAATAGTCGATCCCGCTGCCGCCAAGTGGATCAACCCCGATCTTGAGGTTTGCTTTTTGGATTGCATCCATGTCAATCACATTCACAAGATCGTCAACGTATGGCTTAACTAAGTCTTTCTCTGTGAAAAGCGCTGATGCTTTTGCTTCCGCTAATGGCATACGCTTAACACCTTGCAAGCCCTCAGCAATCAGGACATTTGCTCGGTCTTGTATCGCCTGAGTCAATTCACCTTCTGCTGGACCACCATGCGTTGGGTTGTACTTGATACCACCATCTTGCGGCGGGTTGTGCGATGGCGTGATAACAATGCCATCCGCCTTATCTTGATGTTTAAGGTTATGAGTCAAAATCGCGTGTGACACCCCTGGCGTTGGCGTGTAACCATTGTCCTGCTGTACAACAACTTCAACACCGTTTGCAATCAACACTTCCACAACACTGGAGAAGGCAGGCTCCGACAGAGCATGCGTATCTTTGCCTACAAATAGAGGCCCGGTCGTTTCTTTCTCAGCACGCACCTCCGCTATCGCTTGAGCGATCGCTAGGATATGATTTTCGTTGAAGGTAGATTTGTCCGCTGTACCGCGGTGTCCAGAAGTGCCGAATTCAACTTTGTGTTCTGGATTAGCCGGGTCAGGTTGAAGTAGGAAATAGTTTGCGACAAGTGCAGGGATATTATGCAGGTCCTGCTGTTGGGCTTTTTGTCCCGCACGTGGGTGCATAGCCATTTTGACATCCTTTCTTAAAAATTATCAGAAACAAAAAAACCTCATAATACTCAGAGCTATTTGAACATTATGAGGTTTAAATCAGAATTCTTAAATTGAGTTCGTGACCTTCTCAATTAAATCAGCGGGGAAGTTCATTCTCGCCATCAACTGATCAACCATTTGGCGCTTGCGACTGGTGTTGTTGTTAGTAATCACCCAGAAAGGCGAGCCAGGAATCGCTTTTGGTTTTGTCGTGTTACCGCTCTCTAGCAGAGTTTGCTCATTGTTAGCAAAATATACACGCTTACGACCTTTGACTTGAGTTGCTTCTGAAAATCCCTGCGGGTCAATGCGGTTCAGAGTCGACAATACCAACATGAATCGATCGATGGCCTTTTTCAGACCAGCAAACTCATCAGAAATGAGCAGCGAGCGCATTGCTTTTACGCTGTCTACTTTCTCTTCTTTTGCAGCATCACGGCTTACCACAATTCCTTTAGGTTGTGCGGCTTGGACTACAGGTGTTGATGGTTGATTCTGCTCATCAACCGCGAGAAGGCGACGTAAAATGTCTGATGCACTTTCACCGATGTGTTGGGTTTGACCTGCGATGTAACGGTATAGATCCTCATCAACCTCAATTGTTTTCATTCGCTTTTCACAATCTCTATGTTTAAACTCTGTGGGATTATATACCCAAGTCCCCTCAATATGCGAGTTCCAGATTTGCTATCTGAAGTAGATCAATGGCCGAATGAGGCGCTACGTTAAACCAGTCACGAATATAGTAAAATGTCACAACTGCTCAACTACAAAATCGAAGGTGAGGGTCACACCATAGTTTTGATCCACGGCTTATTTGGCAACCTAGATAACCTTGGTCTGCTAGCCCGAGATTTACGCCAAGATTTTCAGGTGGTCAGCATTGATCTGCGCAATCATGGTTTGTCTTTTCAATCCTCTCAACACAATTATGAATTGATGGCTCAAGACGTGTTAGACACGCTGCAACACCTTGGTCTTGAACGCTACATTCTGATTGGTCATTCGATGGGCGGCAAAGTGGCAATGAAATTAGCAGGGCTTGCCCAAGATCAAGTTGAAAAACTATTGGTTTTAGATATGGCGCCAGTCGCGTACGGCCAACGTCGACACGATAATGTCTTTGCGGGCCTAAAAGCAGTACTTGAACAGAAACCGACTTCACGTAAGCAAGCACTGGACATTCTCGCGCAGCATATCGAAATGGAAGGCGTCAGGCAGTTTCTTGGCAAGTCGCTATACAACAATGGTGAGCATTTAGAATGGCGGTTTAACGTTGCAAGTCTTTGGGACAATTACTCTCAGATTCTGGGTTGGAATCCAATAGATAAAATCACCACTCCGACTCTGATGGTGAAAGGTGGAGACTCAGACTACCTCACAGCAGAGCATCAAGGTGAAGTGCAAAAACAGTTTGCCAATGTAAAGGCGCATGTCATCGCCAATACTGGTCACTGGTTACACGCAGAAAAGCCTCAGGAAGTTCTGCGCGCTATACGCAAATTTATCGCTTAAAAACAGAATGAGAGGTCTGTTGCGCCCTGCCCGTTAACTTTATCTTTTAACAGTGGTATAGTGCGGCGCAAGTAATCTGGCATAAAGGGATTCCATGCTTTACGACTATATGAACATGCTCGAGTCAATTGGTCTCGATTTACTTTTTGCGTCTATCTTCTTCTTTATTGGTATGGCGATAAAAGATGTCCTCAAAGCGGGGAATGTTCCACCTTTCGGTCGTCGTATAGTTTGGCTCGTTCTGTTCCTGGGCTGCGCTGGTTTTGTCGCTAAAGGCCTCATTCAGCTGAGCTGGGAAGGAACTGGGTTGGGTTGATCCCTCTTTGATTGGCCACAACAGAAAATAGTAAAGGTAACGAATCTATGGCAAGTGTAGGTATCTTCTTTGGTAGCGACACAGGTAACACTGAAGCTGTTGCAAAGATGATTCAAAAGCAACTAGGTAAACAACTAGTTCACGTACAAGATATCGCGAAAAGCAGTAAAGAAGATATCGATAACTTCGATCTTCTGTTGCTTGGTATCCCAACTTGGTATTACGGTGAAGCACAATGTGACTGGGATGATTTCTTCCCTGAGCTTGAGCAAATCGACTTCTCAACTAAGCTTGTTGCTATCTTTGGTTGCGGAGACCAAGAAGATTACGCAGAGTACTTCTGTGATGCAATGGGCACCGTACGTGATATCGTCGAAGCGAAAGGCGGTACTATTCTCGGTCACACTTCGACTGAAGGCTATGAGTTTGAAGCTTCAAAAGGCCTAGTTGAAGGTGATGACAGTCAGTTTGTCGGCTTATGTGTTGATGAAGATCGTCAGCCAGAGTTGACTGACGATCGCGTGAGCAACTGGTGTAAACAGATTCACGAAGAAATGTGCCTAGCCGAATTAGAAGGCTAAGCCCGAAATTTTGAAAAAACCTCCCTTGCGGAGGTTTTTTTATGCCACTTGTTCTTCACCTTCATCGTCTTCACGGTATTGGGGCTTCTTACGAACATACAGTTTACGTTGGACTTCAGAGACGACATTGCCATTTTTGTCTTTGACATAAATGATGAACTCAGGGAAACACTTATCGCCGTTGGCCGTTTGACTTAAGATGTCATCAAGTAAGTCCTGAGGAACAATAAAGTCCGCATACAGATCGCTTTGTCCCGGTTTAATAAAATTGATACTCGCTTCTTTATCCCACACAAAATAGCGCTCACCTAAAATTCCCATCAGCATCAACGAGTAGACAGGGTCAGTGAGAGAAAAGATGCTTCCGCCATATTGAGTCCGATTGGCGTTCTTGTTCCACCAGCGCAGTTTAAGTTTCATCTTTACCTGACGGAAATCTTCGCTGATGGAAATGATCCGAATCCCAGCCCCCCAGAAGGGCGGCCATATGTTAAGGGCAAATTTTACGATTCCGGGCTTGTATATTTTTGCCAGCGATTTATTCATTCTTCCATCCCTGAAAATAGAGTGTTAACAACAAGATGTTAATTAATTGTAACTGGTCTGATGTGTTTTATCAGTGACGTTGCGCGAGTTTACAAAAAAATACTAGTAACCCTTTGAAGTTCGTGGTTTATTGTTATCTTGTACTACCCTATAATGATAGGAATATTGAACTCTGTTATTTACTGCAGATCATCAACAGGAAAGTATATGTCAGACAATAACCAAGCTCTTAAGGACGCTGGTCTAAAAGTTACCCTTCCGAGACTGAAAATTTTAGAAGTATTACAACAGCCGGAATGCCAACATATCAGCGCCGAAGAACTGTACAAAAAGCTTATTGATCTTGGTGAAGAGATCGGCCTGGCAACAGTATATCGAGTTCTGAACCAATTTGATGATGCAGGTATTGTCACTCGCCACCATTTCGAAGGCGGCAAGTCAGTGTTTGAACTGTCCACTCAACATCACCATGATCACCTTGTATGTCTGGACTGTGGTGAAGTTATTGAGTTTGCCGACGACATTATCGAAGAACGCCAAAAAGAGATCGCTTCACAATACAATGTGATTCTGACAAACCACAGTTTGTATCTTTACGGCAAGTGTGCTGACGGTAGCTGTCGAGATAATCCAGACGCTCACAAGAAGAAATAATAAAACGCTCCCAATTGGGAGCGTTTTTTCTATGCGACGTTTTTTACTTGTTGAGAATCTTCACTGGCTTTGAGTCTAGGCAGCGGATTTCTCGATCCTACCGCTTCTTCAATAGAGTTGAAGCCATCGGCCTTCAATAACTTTACTAACCCGCGATTAATTTCATTGATGTTCTGTGGCCCATCGAAAATCATGGTTGTAATCATGTGCAATAAACTGGCACCAGATGTGATTTTTTCGTAAGCATCTTTTGCAGTAAATACACCACCAACACCGATGATAGTCAGCTCCCCTCGAGTACGGCGATAAACGTGACGAATCACGTTGGTTGAAATGCGCTGCAATGGTAAACCACTCATCGCTCCTTTGTGATAAGGCAACTCCTCTTTGACGTATTCCTGATTAAATGCAGGCTTCGCCAAATTAGTCAGAACTACGCCATCAATATTGTGTTCCACACACTTGTCTACGATGGTGTTAATTTCTTCTAGCTCTAGATCCGCGGCAAGTTTCACATAAATAGGTCTCCCTTCGACTCTATACTCATTCACTGCTATCAACAAAGCGTCTAAGTTACTTGGATCAACGAAGGGTTCACCATCTTGTGTGTTTGGACAACTAATATTGATGGTGTAATAGTCACCGATGTCTTTAAATAACGACATGGTTTTAGTGTAGTCTTCGATGGACTCCTGAAGATCAAACTCTGGGGTAATATTGGATTTAGCGGCATTGATGCCCACTTTTAATCTGCCAAAGTTTGTCCCTTGGAGTCGAGATGAGATCTTTTCCGCGCCTTGATTGTTTAGGCCATACCAAACCAATATCGATTTAGACTTAACCATTCTGAATAAACGCTTCCCTGGATTGCCTGGACAAACCTCCCCAGTAAACGAGCCTAACTCTGCTAGACCAAACCCGATTGATGGGTAGATCTTGGTAAGCTCACCATCTTTGTCAAACCCAGCTGATAAACCCACAGGATTGCGGTATTCAATGCCATCGACCTTCGTTTTTAAGCTGGCATGGTTGTAGTCAAACAGCAAACCAGTCAGCCCTCTCGTCAGCAGGTTGGAGCCCATGAATACTCCCACTTTCTTAAACATGTAATGCGCATCTTCTGGGTCCATCAGGAAAATAAGTGGACGGGCGATACGGTACAGAACTCTCAGCAATAGATTCCTTAATCCTATTAGGAAGCTCATTACTATCTCCTTACTTTTCATTTATTAGATTTGTGTTGTTTTAGGTACATAACGACCTCACAACAAACCTTAATGGTAATCATTCTCATTTTCATCTAATATTTGGCTAATGTGTGATTTGAGGTAAAGATATGAAGCGAGTAATTCACAAATTGATCAAACGCAGGAATATGGCTACGACCCCAAGAATGGCTCGATTAGGTGAAGAAACCGACAAGGTACGTTGGTTGCCTAGCAATCATGTGTTTTATCTGTTCGAAACGCTGAAACTGCAATATGAGAGCTGCAATGGGCTTATTACGATTGAGAAAGTCAATGAACACAATCTGCATGAATTGTGCAAGACACTTGAGTCAAAAACGTGCTTTAAACCGAATAGAGTCGCTGGGATTCAATCTTTGTTTTCAATCTCATTATGCGGTGTCGGATGGGAGGAGTATCAGGGGAAAAAGCGGGTTCGAGCGATTCCTCAAGCCGCTGTATTTCGATTTGAGAGTCTGCATCAACAACCCTCAGAAACTAGCTTAACATCGCTTTCAGCGCCAGCAGTACATCACTCTGAATTAAATCTTTCTGTAACTCCGAGTATCAAAAAGGTTCACAACCTGTCACTGAATCAGTTTTTTTCCACATTAAGATTGCTTAACCAAAGCGTTCCTCGTTTTTATCGTCAGTCTATGTCGATCAACGCCGCTAACTTTGACTCTGAATTAACGCTTTCCGATGAACGAGAATGCTATGTTGCCACAAGACAAATTTTGGATAAAAAAATGCCCGTACTATGACGGGCAATATCGTTATTCAGTTTCTAGGAAACGCGGCTTACTTTGACTCAATCTTAGCCCAAGTATCGCGTAGGCCAACCGTGCGGTTGAACACTAGCGCTTCAGGCTTAGAGTCTTTCGCATCAGTACAGAAGTAGCCCATACGTTCGAACTGGTAACCTTTCTCCGCTTCAGCAGACACTAGGCTTGGCTCAACAAAACCCTTCATCGTAACTAGCGACTCTGGGTTGATTGTTTCTGCGAAGTTATCCGCCGCTGCTGGGTTAGGCACTGTGAATAGACGGTCGTATAGACGAATCTCAGCAGGCAAGCCTTTATCAGCCGATACCCAGTGAATTACGCCCTTCACTTTGCGGCCATCTTCTGGGTTCTTGCCTAACGTATCTGCATCGTAAGTACAGAAGATTGTAGTGATGTTGCCTTCAGCATCTTTCTCAATGCGCTCAGCTTTGATCACGTACGCACCGCGTAGACGAACTTCTTTACCTAAAACAAGACGCTTGTACTTCTTGTTAGCTTCTTCACGGAAGTCTTCACGTTCGATCCAAACCTCACGAGTGAACGGTACTTCGCGCTCGCCCATTTCTGGTTTGTTAGGGTGGTTAGCTACGGTTAGTGTTTCCACCTTACCTTCATCGTAGTTTTCGATAACAATCTTAACGGGATCAAGAACCGCCATCGCGCGTGGCGCGTTCTCGTTGAGATCATCACGAATACAAGATTCTAGCGAACCCATCTCGATCATGTTGTCTTGCTTAGTAACACCAATACGCTTACAGAACTCACGGATTGAACCAGGCGTGAAACCACGACGACGCAAACCAGAAATCGTTGGCATACGTGGGTCATCCCAACCGTCAACTAGGTTTTCAGTCACAAGTTGGTTTAGCTTACGCTTAGACATCACTGTGTATTCAAGATTTAGGCGGCTGAACTCGTACTGATGCGGCTGACAATCAATGGTGATGTTTTCCAGCACCCAGTCATACAGACGACGGTTATCTTGGAATTCCAGCGTACACAAAGAGTGCGTAATGCCTTCCAGCGCATCAGAAATACAGTGTGTGAAGTCGTACATTGGATAAATGCACCACTTATCACCTGTCTGGTGATGTTCAGCAAAACGTACACGGTAAAGAACCGGGTCGCGCAGCACAATGAAAGATGACGCTAGGTCAATCTTAGCGCGCAGACACGCCTTACCTTCTTCGAAACCACCAGCGCGCATTTTCTCAAACAACGCTAAGTTTTCTTCAGGAGTACGATCACGATATGGGCTTGGCTTACCTGGCTGGGTAAGCGTACCGCGGTACTCACGGATCTGCTCAGGACTTAGCTCTTCAACATACGCTAAGCCTTTCTCAATTAATTCAACCGCGTAGCCATAAAGCTTATCGAAGTAGTTTGATGAGTAACATACTTCACCATCCCACTCGAAGCCTAACCAGCTCACATCATTCTTAATAGACTCAACGTATTCGACGTCTTCTTTTTCTGGGTTAGTGTCATCAAAACGCAGATTACACTGACCCTGATAGTCCTGAGCAATACCAAAGTTTAAGCAAATTGACTTAGCGTGACCGATATGCAGGTAACCGTTCGGTTCCGGCGGGAAACGAGTATGCACGCTAGTGTGTTTACCATCCGCTAAATCTTTATCGATGATTTGGCGAATGAAGTTCGATGGACGAGCCTCAGCTTCACTCATCTATAGCACCTCAATTGTTTAGTATTGTCAGATAAAAGTTCTCTGGGACGGCCCTTAGCAGTACCAGATATATAACGGCTAATGATCCACAATTCTTTGCAGTTACACAACTATAACCGCAGTTTAAATGGCAATAATTAGCAAATTGATGGGATTGTTTACAGGCTTTGCTCAGGAATTCATCAGTTTGGCACTTAAGGCTAAATGCAAAAAGCCTCCCATGAAGGGAGGCTTTTGTCTTATCCAGTGTAATTCGATGCGATTATGGCAGTTTTACGTCAGATAAATCTTCGTTTACACCGATGGCTTTCATCTCACCAGCCACAATTTCTGCCAAAGGACCAAGAATAACTTGAAGGTTGTTCTCACCCAGTTTCACTACACCTTTAGCACCAAGTTTCTTCAACACATCTTCATTCGCAACTGAGCGATCTTTCAGCGTCAGACGCAGACGTGTGATACAAGCATCAATCGTTGTTAGGTTCTCGTGACCACCTAACGCTTTTAGGTATTGGCGAGCTAGGTCACCTTTACCTGCGTCACCGCTTGCAGCAGCCGCTACTTCTGTATCGTCATCTTCACGACCTGGAGATTTCAGGTCAAACGCGCGAATCGCGAACGTGAAAGTGAAGAAGTAAAGCGCACCAAAACCAAGACCAATCAGTAGTAGTGTGAATGGTTTAGTTGCTAGACCCCAGTTCAAGATGAAGTCGATTAGGCCCGCAGAGAAACCGAAACCATGCAGAGTACCGAACATGTTCGCTACAACCAGTGACAGACCAGTAAACACGGCGTGGATTGCATACAGTGCAGGCGCTAGGAAAACAAACATGAACTCTAGAGGTTCAGTGATACCTGTAAGGAAAGAACAGAAACCAACAGAGAACAACGCACCGCCCACTTGGCTGCGCTTTTCAGCAGGAGCCGCTAGGTACATTGCAAGTGCTGCACCTGGTAGACCAAACATCATTACAGGGAAGAAGCCGTTCATGAATACACCAGCGCTCTTATCGCCGCCGAAGAAACGGTTTAGATCACCAGACTTGATAGTTTCAGTTACTTCTTTCACTGTTGCTGTAATTTCTGGTGTTACAGAGTTAGCAAATTCGAAGGTGTGAGTCTGACCGGCAATTAGAGTCTTAGCAATGCTTGGGTCCACACACAGCTGCTGTAGAGAAGGAAGAGCTTGACCTGCCGCCTGAGCACCTGTCACCAACACTTCTTGACATGTACCCATACCGAACCAGAAGTAAGAGTTAAGTACATGGTGAAGACCAACAGGGATTAGCGCACGGTTTAGCGTACCGTAGACAAACTGACCAATCGCACCAGAAGTAGAAACTGCGTGCGCCAATGTATCTAGACCGCCCTGAATCGTTGGCCAAACAACGCCAGAAATAGCACCCGCGACAACTGCGAATAGGCCAGCCATGATAGGTACTAGACGTTTACCCGCAAAGAAGGCTAGCCACTCTGGAAGACGTGTTGCATGGAAAGCGTTGTATGAGTGACCTGCAATGATACCCGCGAAAATACCACCGAAGAATGACATGTTAACTGAAGCATCGATTGTCGTTGCTGTTGCAGTTAGAACAAAGTAAGCAACCGCACCGGCTAGACCCGCAGCACCAGAGCCATCTTTAGACAGACCAATCGCGATACCTAGGCCGAATAGCAACGGCAGGTTACTAAAGATTGCGTTACCAGCTTGCGCCATGAACGCAATATCAAGAAGGTCTGGTTGACCTAAGCGTAAGAGCAAAGCCGCAACTGGAAGCGTTGCGATAGGTAGCATAAGAGCTTTACCTAACTTTTGCGCATATCCAAGAATATTCACCTTAAGTTCCCCCTATAGGATTTTGTATTTTGGCTGAGCTACTTTTTTTAGTCGCTCAATTTAGTCCTGCTCAGTTTATGCCATTAATTTTGCCCCGCAAATTAAAACCTTATCAATTGTGATCATAATCACCAGAAAACGGCATAGTTCAAGGATTTTGCTAGCGAGATCATAAAACTTATTTTACAATACAAAAAAATAGCAACGTACACGCAATATTCACGGTATTCTTAAGGTGTACTCATCAACATCACGCTGATAGAGCAAGGGGTTTACCAGATTTCATATCGGTTATCATCTCTATACTCAGCAGGCTCTTAGATGAGGATAAAACTAATTTCATATAGAATATTTTCTGCTTGCTAAAGATATTTTGCGACCTAATTGAAGCTCACAAATAAAGTATAAAGATACGTGGTAAATGTTTCAGTTGGACGAATAGAAGTATTAAAAATCAAACTTATAAGGATTAGCTAACCATGTATGCGCTAACTAACTGTAAAATCTACACCGGCAACGACGTACTTGTTGACCACGCAGTAGTCATCAAAGACCAACTGATAGATTCAGTATGCCCGGTAGCTGACCTTCCTAAAGGCCTTGAAACTCTTGATTTAAATGGCGCAAATGTCAGCCCAGGCTTCATTGACCTACAACTTAATGGTTGTGGCGGAGTCATGTTCAATGATGAAATCACCGCTGAAACAATGCAGGTTATGCATAAGGCGAACTTAAAGTCGGGTTGCACCAGTTACTTACCTACTCTTATTACATCCTCTGATGAAGACATGCGCCAAGCGATTGCAGCCGCGCGCGATTATCATGCGCAGTACCAAAACCAATCTCTGGGTTTACACCTTGAAGGCCCATATTTAAACGTAATGAAAAAAGGTATCCACAGTGTGGATTACATCCGCCCTTCTGACGACAACATGATTAACTTCATCTGTGAAAACGCAGATGTTATCACTAAGGTTACACTGGCTCCTGAGCATAACGCCCCAGAACATATTCAACAGCTTAAGGAAGCAGGCATCATCGTTGCTATTGGTCACACCAATGCGACATATGCTGAAGCAAGGAAAGGCTTTGAGTCAGGCATTACGTTTGCCACACATTTATTTAACGCTATGACCCCTATGGTGGGCCGCGAACCAGGCGTAGTTGGCGCTATTTACGACACACCTGATGTCTATGCTGGAGTCATCGCAGACGGGTTCCATGTCGATTATGCAAACATTCGTATCGCTCACAAAATTAAGGGCGAAAAATTAGTATTAGTGACAGATGCCACAGCTCCTGCAGGCGCTGACATGGATTACTTTATTTTTGTTGGTAAGAAAGTATATTACCGAGATGGTAAGTGTGTTGATGAAAACGGCACACTAGGCGGCTCAGCACTGACAATGATAGAAGCAGTACAAAACACCGTTGAGCACGTCGGTATCGCTCTGGATGAAGCACTTCGTATGGCAACCTTATACCCCGCTAAAGCAATCGGGGTCGAAGAACAGCTAGGCCGAGTTAAACAAGGCATGGTTGCAAATTTGGCCATATTTGATCGTGACTTCAAGGTTCAGGCGACGGTTGTTAATGGACAATACGAGCAAAGTTAAGAATGAATGGCGGACAAATAGGTAACGTAGACTTAGTAAAACAGCTAAACAGCGCAGCAGTTTACCGGCTGATTGATCAGCAAGGGCCAATATCGCGAATCCAAGTTGCTGACGTCAGTCAGTTGGCACCTGCGAGCGTTACAAAAATTACCCGCCAACTACTCGAGCGCGGCCTTATCAAGGAGGTCGCTCAACAAGCCTCTACCGGCGGACGCCGAGCAATCTCACTAACCACAGAAGTCGAACCCTTTCATTCTGTCGCAGTGCGTCTAGGTCGCGATTATATTCAGTTCAGTTTGTATAACCTTGGTGGCAAAGAACTTGTATCCGAATATCAAGAGTTCTTCTACACCACTCAAGAAGACTTAGTCGACGGTCTGACTTCTCACCTAAAAAGTTTTATTCAATCTAACCAAACCGTGATCAATCAGTTGATTGCGATTGGTGTTGCCTTGCCTGGCCTAGTCAACCCTGAAACTGGGGTTGTCGAATATATGCCGAATATCAGCATCGATAACCTTGCGTTAGCAGAGCTGATCGAAAACACCTTCCATGTTCAATGTTTCGTCGGTAACGATGTGCGCGGAATGGCACTGGCTGAGCATTACTTTGGTGCCAGCAAAGATTGCCAAGACTCAATCCTGGTCAGTGTTCACCGCGGTACTGGCGCAGGTATCATCGTTAATGGTCAGGTTTTCCTTGGCTTCAATCGCAATGTCGGGGAAATTGGTCATATTCAAATAGACCCTCTTGGTGAGCAATGTCAGTGCGGAAACTTTGGATGCCTAGAAACAGTGGCCGCTAACCCGGCGATCGTTGATCGAGTGAATAAGTTGATCAAGCAGGGTTATGAATCAAGTTTGACCGAGCTCGAAACCATCACCATCCAAGACGTTTGTGACCATGCCAATATGGGTGATGAGTTATCTAAGCAAAGCTTAGTTCGTGTTGGCAATCAGCTCGGTAAGGCGATTGCTATCACGATCAACTTGTTCAATCCGCAGAAAATTGTTATCGCAGGGGACATCACTCGCTGCGAAGAGATTATCTTTCCAGCGATTCGTCGCAACGTGGAAAACCAATCACTGACCACCTTCCACAGCGGCCTGCCTATTGTGGCTTCAGAAATTGACAAGCAGCCGACCATTGGCGCGTTTGCAATGATAAAACGTGCGATGCTTAACGGCGTTTTGTTACAAAAATTGCTCGAAGATTGATCTAGTAAGCAATCAGTTGAGTTACAATAACGGGTTACAATATGTAGCCCGTTTTTTATTAGGACAAGAATAAGAATCATATGGAACTCATCTTAATCTCTGCCGCATTTCTGGCCGGATTCATAACGCTCAAATGCAACTTGCCGCCTTTGGTTGGCTTCTTGCTAGCTGGTTTTGGCTTGCATGCTGTCGGCTTCGAGAGTAACGACACTATAGTGACATTGGCTGATCTTGGCGTCACTTTGCTGTTGTTCACTATTGGATTAAAGCTCGATATCAAAACCCTGTTGTCTAAAGAAATTTGGGCAGGTGCAACGCTACATAACCTCTTATCTACCCTATTATTTAGCGCCGCCCTATTCTGTTTTAAGTTTCTCGGTGTCAGCTCCCTAGCCAGCATGTCAATTGAGCAATTATTGTTGCTTGGTTTCGCTCTCTCTTTCTCCAGTACTGTATTTGCCGTTAAGTCACTGCAAGAAAAAGGCGAAATGAACTCAACCTACGGTACG
Organism: Vibrio sp. RE88; assembly: GCF_013113835.1. Classification (GTDB taxonomy): domain Bacteria; phylum Pseudomonadota; class Gammaproteobacteria; order Enterobacterales; family Vibrionaceae; genus Vibrio. Next base: position 806,224 of record NZ_VTYQ01000003.1, read on the forward strand.
ATGGCCATTGGCATTCTGGTCATGCAGGACATCTTCGCAGTAGTCTTCCTGACAGCATCAACTGGCAAGCTACCTGAGTGGTATGCCATTACTCTCTTTGCTCTGCCTTTATTGCGCCCTGCCTTTTATAAGATGCTCGACTGGGTTGGCCACGGTGAAATGTTGGTCCTATTCGGTATTTTCTTTGCACTTGTCGTAGGAGCTGGTTTATTCGAGCTTGTAGGCATGAAACCTGATTTGGGCGCTCTGATTCTGGGTATGCTTCTCGCTGGGCACCATAAGGCCTCTGAGCTGTCCAAATCGCTATTTAACTTGAAAGAACTGTTCCTAGTCTGTTTCTTCCTTAATATCGGACTCGCAGAACAGCCAACCATGTCAGGTTTTGCTTTAGCAATCTTGTTCCTGCTATTACTGCCTTTGAAAGGCATCCTGTACTTTGTGGTACTCAACGCGTTTAAATTCCGCGTCAGGACCTCACTTTTGACCACCTTGAGCCTATTTAACTTTAGTGAATTTGGCCTGATCGTAGGTGGACTGGCCTTTAAAATGGGCTGGATGGGAGGCGACATACTGGTCGCTTTAGCACTGGCAGTCTCGATTTCCTTTGTTCTGGCATCACCACTTAATCGTAAAGGTCACGAGTTATACCGCCGCTCTGGCCGTTGGTTAAAAGAGCATGCAGCAGAAAAGCTCCACACACGAGATCAGCTTATCAATCCGGGGAATGCGCAAGTGCTTATTCTCGGCATGGGACGCATTGGCACAGGTGCCTACGATGAGCTGCGTGCGCGCTACGGCAAAATTAGCTTAGGCATCGAGGTGAGAGACGATGCAGCACTCCAGCATCAAGCGGAGGGCCGTAACGTCATTGCAGGTGATGCGACCGACCCAGACTTTTGGGAGCGTATTCTCGATACCGCCAACGTAAAATTAGTGCTTCTCGCTATGCCTCATCACCAAGGGAACCAAATTGCACTAGAGCAGTTACAGAAAAAAGAGTTTAAAGGACAGATTGCTGCTATTGCTGCCTATCCTGACCAGCTCGAAAGCCTGAATGAGGGAGGCGTTGACGCTGCGTTCAACATCTACAGTGAAGCGGGCAGCGGTTTTGCTCGACATGTGTGTGAACAGCTTAAACCAACCTTCAATACCCCCTAATTTCTGTTTTATAAAGGCAGCGCTCACGCTGCCTTTTTCTTTACTGACACCTAAAATCGTTCAAAAAACAAACCAAACATAGATTTCATTCACCAGACCAAGGTCAATATTAGATAAAATTTAACAACAACCTTGTTAGTTAAACTTTTTCATCAGTGACTGTTGATTTTTTTAATCAAAATGGCAAATTGAAGTCAGCAGATTAAATAAGGTTTATAAGGAAGTTGTATGTGTTCTATCTTCGGTATTCTAGACATCAAAAGTGACGCTCAAGCTCTTCGCCCTGTAGCGCTGGAAATGTCTAAGAAACTTCGTCATCGTGGCCCTGACTGGTCAGGTATCTACTCTTCAGAAAAAGCAATTCTAGCTCACGAACGTTTAGCCATTGTCGGCTTGAACAGTGGTGCACAGCCGCTGTACAGCGCCGATAAGAAACACATCCTTGCTGTAAACGGTGAAATCTACAACCACAAAGAAATCCGTGCTCGCTATGAAGGTAAGTACGATTTTCAAACCGACTCTGACTGTGAAGTCATTCTAGCACTTTACCAAGAGATGGGCGCCGACCTTCTTGAAGAACTCAACGGAATTTTCGCATTCGTTCTGTACGATGAGGAAAAAGACACGTATCTCGTTGGTCGCGACCACATTGGTATCATTCCTCTTTACCAAGGTTACGATGAGCACGGTAACTACTATGTTGCTTCTGAAATGAAAGCACTGGTGCCAGTATGTAAAACCGTCAGCGAGTTCCCTCCTGGTTGTTACTACGGCAGTGGTGATGCAGAGCCTCAACGCTACTACATCCGTGACTGGAATGAGTACGCTGCAGTCCAAGGTAACTCCACCAGCAAAGAAGAACTGACTGAAGCACTTGAAGCTGCAGTTAAGCGCCAGCTCATGACTGACGTACCTTATGGTGTGCTACTTTCAGGCGGTCTAGATTCATCGATCACTTCTGCGGTTGCTAAGCGCTTTGCTGCAATGCGTATTGAAGACGATGAAAAATCAGAAGCATGGTGGCCGCAACTCCACTCGTTTGCGGTAGGCCTTGAAGGCGCTCCAGATCTAAAAGCAGCCCGTGAAGTCGCAGACAAGATCGGTACGGTTCACCATGAGATGACTTACACGATTCAAGAAGGTCTCGATGCCATCCGTGACGTTATTTACCATATTGAAACCTATGATGTAACAACCATCCGTGCTTCTACGCCTATGTTCCTAATGGGTCGTAAGATCAAAGCAATGGGCATCAAGATGGTGCTTTCTGGTGAAGGTGCCGATGAAATTTTCGGTGGTTACCTCTACTTCCACAAGGCGCCAAACGCGAAAGAGTTCCACGAAGAGACGGTGCGTAAGCTGCTTGCTCTCAACATGTTCGACTGTGCACGTGCGAACAAATCACTTGCGGCATGGGGCGTTGAAGGTCGAGTGCCTTTCCTAGATAAAGAATTTATCGATGTGGCAATGCGCCTGAACCCAGAAGACAAGATGTGTGGTAACGGTAAGATGGAGAAACACATCCTGCGCGAGTGTTTCGAACACTACCTACCAGATTCAATCGCATGGCGTCAGAAAGAGCAGTTCTCTGATGGTGTCGGATACAGCTGGATCGATACACTCAAAGAAGTGGCTGAAGCAAAAGTCTCTGACCAGCAAATGGAAACGGCTGCCTACCGCTTCCCGTACAACACGCCGACCACAAAAGAAGGCTACGTGTACCGTGAAATCTTTGAAGAGCTATTCCCACTTCCATCAGCGGCAGAATGTGTCCCTGGTGGCCCATCAGTAGCTTGTTCTTCAGCGAAGGCGATTGAATGGGACGAGTCATTCAAGAACATGGCTGACCCATCAGGTCGTGCTGTACAAAGTGTTCATAACGACTCATATTAATCAAGATAAATTCAAGAGAGGCTCATTGAGCCTCTTTTTTATTGCACTACAAACGTATTCAATCACTGAAGCACAACCCGTTTGCTCACTTCCCAATCGCCTTCTCTCAGCACCACCTACTTCTGTTTGCTTTCTAATATGACAGCGTATTGTAAAAATAATAACCTCGATTTTGGAAACTAAGTTTGTAGCACGTCATTTTTTAAACAATCCAAAAAATACCTCTTTTATATCAGCAACTTAGGGGTAAATCATAAATAAAGCTCATAATCCAAGCCATTGCAGATATATCCACTAAGGAGTATACGTAACAACAAATAAAATTCTTTAATAACAATCATTAGTAATACTTATGACAAACCAACATCAACAATTTTTTGGCCACCCTCGTGGCCTATTCCTTTTGTTCGGTACCGAGCTTTGGGAGCGCTTTTCCTACTATGCAATGCGTGCAATCCTTGTTCTTTACCTTACAGATGCAACACTTGACGGTGGTTTAGGCTGGTCGACTAAAGATGCTTTGGATCTCTACGGCATCTATACTGGACTCGTTTACATCACTCCACTTATTGGCGGATGGCTAGCCGATAACTACCTCGGACAACGCCGCTCTATTCTTATTGGTGGCGCTTTAATGGCTGTCGGCCAGTTCACCTTAGCGATGCCAGCAGATATGTTGGGGCTAGGCACTGTACACACCTTTTACCTCGGCCTTGCGCTTTTAATTGCAGGTAATGGCCTATTTAAGCCAAACATCTCAACGATGGTGGGTGACCTGTACCAGGAAGGCGACAATCGTCGCGATGGTGCATTTACCATTTTCTACATGGGCATCAACTTAGGTGCGCTACTAGCGGGCGTCATTGCAGGTTCTGTTACCGATGAATTTGGTTGGAAATCTGGCTTTATTGTCGCGGGCATCGGTATGCTCATTAGCCTGGTTATGCAGATGACTCTTGCTCAGTCATGGCTTGGAGACATTGGCCGTGAACCTGCGGCTAAGCGAGATTTGGCAATCAAAAAGTCCTCTAAAAAAGAGCCACTGACGAAAGAAGAATTTGACCGCATCAAAGTTATTTTGGTGATGAGCCTGTTCACTATTGTCTTCTGGGCTGGTTTTGAGCAGGCGGGTGGCCTGATGAACATCTACACCCAGCAGTACACAGATCGTATGATTGGCGGCTTTGAAGTGCCTGCGGCTTGGTTCCAATCCCTCAACCCATTCTTCATCATTACACTTGCTCCTTTGCTTGCGGTGCTTTGGGTTAAGCTGGGTAAACGTGAACCTAACTCACCTGTCAAATTTGCCCTCGCTATGTTCTTCCTCGCACTTGGCTTCCTATGTATGGTCGGTGCCGTGATGGAGCAAGGTGGCGACACCACTGTCAAAACCTCCATGCTATGGCTAGTTGGCGCTTTCTTCTTCCATACCCTCGGTGAGCTTTGCTTGTCTCCAATCGGTTTGTCATTAGTGACTAAGTTAGCCCCACTCCGTCTGGCCTCTCTGATGATGGGCGCGTGGTTCGGCTGTAATGCGATTGCTAACTATGTTGCTGGCTATGTTGGCTCACATGTTGGCGAACTTGGCGCATTCGCTATCTTTAGTGGCATCGCGGTAACCGCGATCATATCTGGTATCATTTTGCTCTTGTTCTCAAACACACTGGTTCGATGGATGCACGGCGCAGAATCGCCAATCAGCAATGCTGAGCAAATCGAAGAGCAGCAAACTCAAGTCGCTTAATCGCAGCTTCAGATAAAAAAACGCCCGCCAATCAGTGGCCGGGCGTTTTTGTTTGCTTTTCCCTCTATCGGAAAGGGAGAGAAATCATTTCACGCTAGTCACGCGGCTTGTCTTCTCGCCTGTCGCAGATACAGAGCGGATAAACACTTCACCTTTCACATTTGGACGAGCATTGTCTGCGTAAGTTAGCCAGTTCTTGCCGTCAAGAGAGTATTGAAGCTTCACGCCAGGGAACTGAACGTTCATTGAAAGCGTTCCATCTTCTACTTTCGCACCTGGTACAGGTAGGCGATAGTCGATACCTGATTTTTCTAGCTTAGCCAGTTCACGTTGACCAAGTATGTTCGCAAAGCGGTTGTAGTCTTGGTTTAGCGCTGCTTTGTCTACTAGGTTTGTCTCTAGAGAATACTCTGCACCAACTTTGTAGTCGTTTTCCCAATCTGCACGGTGCCACGCACGCTCAGCCACTGCTAGTACGCGAGGGAATACCATGTACTCGTGTTGCTCATCGTTACGTACCGTCTCAGACCAAAGCTGTGCTGATAGACCGTAGAAAGGTTTCGCTTCGATTTCACCTTTACCAGTGAAGCCGTTGCCATCGCGGTCTACAGAGGTTTCTGCGTTCTGAGGCATGTTCTCTGGCGCAAAACTAAACATCTTACGAGTGTCTGTTGCACGTGTTGCCCAGTAGTAACCACGCTCTTTCGGATCCACTTCGTATGGCATATCCATGTAAACGTAGTCTGGGTTAGACACGATCACCTCGTAACCTTTCTTAGACCACTCGTACACTGATGATGTGCCACCCCAGTAAAGAACGTCCCAGAAGTTAACACGAGTGTTTTCTGTAGCGAACGCTTTCTCACCTTCACTGTACTTGAGGCCATCTTGCCAAGCTTGGAAGTTTGGAATGCCCTTCTCAGCCACAATCTTAGACACTTCTTCTGCAAAGTGGCTTGGTAGATGAGCAAAGTCACTTACCGAACCGTCTGTAATTAGCGTCTGACATTGTGGAGACTGTGCGAATGGCTTGTCTTGCTTAGATAGGTCAATCGTGCCTTTCCAGCTGACTTTGTCTTCAGCGTTCACATCTTGGAAACCAGCACCTAGCTTGATGTTCTTCGCTTCGTCACCACCAAAGTGCCATGTGGTTAGCGGCGCACCAGCCTCGGCGTGCATTGCTGCCACTTCTGAAATTACTTTATCAACAAAGCGAGTTGAAGATTCCATACATGGGTTGATGAAGCTTTGCTTGTTATAGAACTGAACCGTGGTTACGTTCGATGTATCTTGAGGATCCATCAATCGGTATTCGTTCGCTTGTGCTTCTTTACCTTCTTCCATTAGGCGGTCGTAACGTGCTTCCATTGATACCACTGCTGCACGAGCGTGCGCTGGCATATCAATTTCAGGAATCACTTCGATGTTACGCGCTTTCGCGTACTTCAAGATGTCCACGTAGTCTGCTTTGCTGAAGAAGCCAGAACCAAAGTTGTCTGTCGTTGCACCTGAGCCAAGCTGAGGCAGTAAACAGCTTTTCTCTTCCAAATCGAAACAACGGTTAGCACCCACTTCAGTCAGCTCAGGCAGACCCGGGATTTCTATACGCCAGCCTTCATCATCTGTTAGGTGAAGGTGTAGTTTGTTCATCTTGTACGCTGCCATTTGGTCAAGCGTTGCAAGGATTGCGTCTTTAGAGTGGAAGTTACGAGCCACGTCCACCATCACGCCACGGTAATCAAAACGCGGTGCATCTTTAATAGACAGTTGTGGTAGAGAATCAGCATTTTGGCTATCTACCAGGCCAAAGATAGATTGTACTGCGTAGAAAGCACCTGCTTGGTCAAACGCTTTAATCGCAATACCGTCGCCTTTGATGCTCATTTCGTAAGCACCAGATTTTGCTAATTCACCGGTGAAGTCTGCAGGAACAACAGTGATGCTTACAGGAAGGGAGCCTTGAACATCCACACCTACCACTTCTGCACGATCTTGAATTGCTGCGTATTGAGTCGCATCGAATGCGTCTTTAGGCAGCGCAATACCCGCCGCGATATCTACCGTACCTTCACCTGCTTCAACAGACATTGGCGTTGGTAGTAACGTGGTTGATACGTCTTGTTTTGCTAGGTCTTCGTTCTTCTCGAAACGAGACACAGCGTTAGCAAATACGTTGTTGTCTTCTGGCGTACGTTTTAGGTGCTTACCTTCAAGGCCAGTCACAAAAGAGGCAACGTCTTCTGTGTTAAGAGAAGCAATCATCTTAGGCTCTGCATTTGGTGCAGCGACGAAAGCGCCTGGCATAAAGTCAGTTTCAAATAACTGCCAGTATTCAGCAACAAGAGGAAGCACAACCTCTTCACCCACAGCAAAACCATCAAACTTATCGGTCGGTTCTAGTTTGTGTAGGTCACCCGTTACGCGAGAGATTTTAAATTGCTCGTTTTCAACATCCAAAATCAGACGAATGCTGTGGAAGTAAATAGCCCAGTCTTTAGAGTCAACCGCTTCGCCTTGGTTAACCAGCGTCATGTTTACCTTGTTACAAGACGCCCACTCAGCCCCCATTTCTTGACATGTAAGGCCTTCATTAGCACCGTGGTTAGTGATTACTTCATATTGAATATCAAGATTACTAGCGAGCGAATTAACGACACTTTGCTCATTAGATTGAAACGCAGAGCAACCTGCTAGTGATGCGACAACCGATACCGCGATCAGACTCTGTTTAAACATCCTACTTACCCCAACACGTAAATTGAGCCGAAAAAGTCAGCTCGAAAACTAAGAATAGAAACAACATATCGCGATTTATTTTTAGTCGTAAAATTAAACCATAGCGAAAGTGATCGTGTTCAAAACTCAAGATTTATAAAAACAAAATGATATTTAAAAACAAAAACTTAAAATCAACGTTAAAATCAACATAAATCATTTGACGGTATTACTGAGAATTGGATCGCACCTATTCATAGCCGAAGCAAATGAATTAAGACTTAGATCACACGACAGCGTTCGTCCGATTACGCTAAGCTAGGATGTAAAATAGAAAAGTGTGATTTTAGGCGCAGTTTGCTCTCGTTAAACCACGTCAAAACCTAACCATTTCAACAAATTTTCCGTAAGGCGACAGACCCTATGTATATATTTTGTCTACTGTTTCTGACTCTGGCCATCTCAACCTCCTCTGTAGCAGAACCTCTCTACTGGCAGGCTCAGAAGGGGAAACTCAACTATTTAATTCTGGGTTCAGTGCATGTCGGAGATGAAAGCATGTACCCACTGCCTCAAACAATCACTGAGCGGCTTAAGTCCAGTGACGGGTTAATCATGGAAACAGACATACGCAAAACACAGGGGGTCAGCTACCCGCCCGTAACGTTATTGACCAAAGATGTCCTGAGCCCAACACAGCAGAGCGAGCTTAAAGGGATAGCTAATCTACTTAACATGGACCAACAACAGTTGATGCTGTCCCCGCCATGGGCAACCGCGCTCGCATTGCAGATGAAACAAATCGAGTACCTCGGCTACCAGGCTGCTTATGGCATCGATACTCATTTGATGTACAAAGCTACTGTCCAAGACATTCCCGTTATTAGTTTGGAATCGCTTCAGTTTCAGATTGATTTACTCACAGGGCAAAAAGAAGCGGGTAAAGAGCTATTGGTTAGCGCTATTGAAGAGTTTGACCACTCAGAAGATGCCACTCACTGTCTGATAGAAAGTTGGAAAGCGGGTGATTTGGATAAATTAAATGAATTCGCCAGCCTGACAGAAATGTCGCCAGAGTTTGAACAGAGTTTTATGACCCAGAGAAACATCAACTGGGCGAAACAACTGTCAGAACCAAGCTGGTCACCTAAACGCAAGGGCTCTTACGTGATGGTTGTCGGTGCATTACATCTGATTGGTGAGCAAAGTGTTTTGAACTTACTCAAAGATAGTGGTTTTAAGATCTCACAGCTTTCGCAGAGTAAGGCCGCAAACTGCGAGTTTGAGTATTAGTCGTTGCAGCAATAAGTCTGCTGTTGAAACGAGAAAGCCCGCTCAAATAGCGGGATTTCTTACTATATGGTCGTGAAGAACCAGGTTCTAATATCAGACGAACCCCACTTGGGTTGTAATCCTATTACCTATGCTCTAAAACGACGAAAGCCTGCTTTAGAAGCAGGCTTTCTTAATGTGGTCGGTGAAGAGGGATTCGATCGGACTGACGCTCCAGCCCTCGGCTCTCTGGTTGCAAATCTTATAAACGAAAAAAGCTCTGCATTTCTGCAGAGCTTTTCTCTATATATGGTCGGTGAAGAGGGATTCGAACCCCCGACCCTCTGGTCCCAAACCAGATGCGCTACCAAGCTGCGCTATTCACCGAGATGTTTCTTCGAGCTGATTGCCCGTCAACGAAGGCGTATATTACGGATTCTGATCGTTAACGCAAGCCATTTTACTAAGTTTTTTTACATTTAGGCTTGTTTGACTAAAACACCACCAACGGGTGATAAAATGTGAGCACAAACACAGCACAAGAAACAAATACGCAACCAAAACCATACAATTGATCCAGATCAGTGCCGGTATTGTAACCGTCTATTAATTTAGTCCATGTCATCACTATTTTGGATTTGGAGGAAACATGGACTTTTGGCTGAATCTCCTGTTTGGTAATGCAGTTGGACTATCTTCGATGCTAGTCATCTTTGGGGCTTTAGGTCTTATGCTCTTTTATGGCGGTTACTTCATTTACAAGGTAATGAACGACAAATCTCCTCACTAGATCGCTTAGCCCTATTTTCGAATAGAGTATCGCTATGCACCGAAGTAGATTCTCTGTCTACTTCGGTTTTTTATTTTCAGTGGCCTAAATCTCTGCACCATTATTGGCTGCCATAGGTATAATAAGGTTACTGATTCCCTACTCTGAGATGCTGTTATGTCTCACGATGATGATTTCGCTTTGTTCCAAGAAATGATGGGTGACGTAACACCAATCAAACAAGATACAACCGAACATAAAAAACACCATAAGGTCACTGAAGCACAGCTTGCTAAACGCGAAGCCGCTATCTGGTTAACCGAAGATGACCCAGAATATTTGTCAGTAGACCATGCTCCCATGCTTAAGCCCGAAGATCTCATCGAGTTTAAGCGAGATGGTGTTCAGGAAGGCGTCTACCGAAAATTACGCTTGGGCAAGTACCCCATCCAAGCTCGTCTTGATTTGCACCGCCGCACCTTGAAAGAAGCTCGGGATGAAGTGGTTAAATTCCTCAAACAGTGCATAAAAATGGATATCAGAACGGTCGTCATCGTTCACGGCCGTGGTGAGAAATCTAATCCACCAGCCCTAATGAAAAGCTATGTAGCACAATGGTTAGAGCAAATTCGCGACGTACAATGCGTTCATAGTGCACAGCGCTTTCATGGTGGCAGCGGCGCCGTTTATGTCATGCTGCGCAAAAGTTCAGATAAGAAACTCGAAAACCGAGAACGTCATCAAAAGCGTCTTGGTTAACCAAGATATCTTCTAAATAATATTAAACTTACTCAGATGGCATAACAGTGCTAGAATGTTCAGGCAGCCTAACGGGCTGCTTTTTCATTTTTAGATTAATGCCGTTGTGAAACGTTAGAGAGAACAACATGTCACAAGATGCCAAACGCTTAAACAAATTCATTAGTGAGACAGGCTTTTGCTCACGCCGCGAAGCCGACCGCCTGATTGAACAGGGTCGTGTCACGATTAATGGCAAAGTCCCTGAAATGGGCACTAAAGTTTTACCGGGCGACGATGTTTGCGTTGATGATAAGCCGATCAGCGCTGCAACAGACAAGCCTGTTTATATCGCTTTGAATAAGCCGACTGGCATCACCTGTACCACTGAACGTGATATCCCAGGCAACATTGTCGATTTTATCGGCCACAAGAAGCGTATCTTCCCTATCGGCCGCCTAGACAAACCTTCTGATGGCTTGATCTTTCTGACCAGTGACGGTGATATCGTCAATAAGATCCTCCGTGCCGGCAACAATCACGAAAAAGAGTATGTTGTTCGTGTCGATAAACCGATTACCGAACAGTTCATCAAAAAAATGAGCTCGGGTGTGGATATCCTCGATACCACAACGCTTCCGTGTAAAGTCAGTAAAGAAACTAAGTTTTCTTTCCGCATTGTTCTCACTCAAGGCCTGAACCGACAAATCCGTCGTATGTGTGAAGCTCTGGGTTACGAAGTCTTCAAGCTTCGTCGTGTTCGCATTATGAACATCACCCTTGATGGAATCCCGAACGGTCAATGGCGCTATCTAAGCGACGACGAGATCGGAGAAATTCTCGCTATGTGTGAGTCATCAAGTGGAACGGAAGACGCTTCAAAAGTGGATGCACACGGTCGTAACATTCGCAAAGCGACTGACGCCAAGCTATTTGACAGTCGTGAAGAAAATCAGGAGTCGAAAGCTCGCCGTAATCAAAAGCAGCGCACCTTCAAAGGCAAAAATGCCGAAGAATTTCGCCATGCCCCTAATTCGAAAAAAGGGCGTGGAGGAAAATCCGATTCCAAACCTAAGCCGAGCACCAACAAAGGCAAAAGCGTCTATAAGCCAAAGTCGGATAAACCCGCTCAGCGACCATCGAACAAGCCCCGTACAGGCGGTACATTAAGTTTGAAGAAATAATCGTTTAGCGCAACATGATCGTAAAAAAGGGAGCCAATGGCTCCCTTTTCAATTCGCTGTCAATCTTCGATTTATACTGTACCGAAGATCTTATCGCCTGCATCACCAAGACCAGGAACGATGTAGCCTTTGTCGTTTAGCTTCTCATCGATAGCCGCAGTGAACAGCTCAACATCTGGGTGTGCTTTTTCTAGCGCTTCAATACCTTCTGGAGCAGCAACAAGCACAAGAACCTTGATAGACTTACAGCCTTTCTCTTTCAGCAAGTCGATAGTAGCGATCATTGAGCCACCAGTCGCTAGCATTGGGTCAACAACCAGAGCAATACGCTCATCCATGTTTGAAGCAAGCTTGTTAAAGTATGGTACTGGCTCTAGTGTTTCTTCATCGCGGTAGATACCAACAACACTGATACGTGCACTTGGCATGTGCTCAAGCACACCATCCATCATACCAAGACCTGCACGCAGGATTGGCACAACCGTTACTTTCTTGCCTTTAATCTGGTCTACTTCTACTGGACCATTCCAACCTTCAATGGTTACTTTCTCAGTTTCAAAGTCTGCAGTTGCTTCGTAAGTCAGTAGGCTACCAACTTCAGTTGCTAGCTCACGAAAGCGCTTAGTGCTGATCTCACCTTCTCTCATTAGACCAAGTTTGTGTTTAACAAGAGGGTGTTTTACTTCAACAACTTTCATTTCCATCTCCGGATACATAGGTGATTTTTAAACAAACCTTCAGATTATAAACGATTTCGTTCTCAATTTCTTGCGATAGAACAAAAGAAAAAACCAGCGCAAACGTTTGCTATATTGGTTTGTCCACTGTTAGAATAGCGCCGATTTCATATCCAACTTTCAAACTGAGGACTTCCTTGTGAGTGCTGATAACACTTCTCTTAGCTATAAAGACGCTGGCGTAGATATCGATGCAGGTAACGCACTAGTAGACCGCATCAAAGGTGCCGTTAAACGTACTCGTCGCCCAGAAGTAATGGGTGGTATTGGTGGTTTTGGTGCTTTGTGCGAACTACCAACAAAATATAAGCAGCCGGTACTTGTCTCAGGTACTGATGGTGTTGGTACAAAACTACGCCTTGCGCTGGATATGAACAAACACGACACCATCGGCGTCGATCTTGTCGCTATGTGCGTTAATGACTTGATTGTTCAAGGTGCTGAGCCGCTATTCTTCCTAGATTATTACGCAACTGGCAAGCTGGATGTAGACACTGCTGCCGACGTCGTTACTGGCATTGCAGATGGCTGTATTCAAGCTGGCTGTGCTCTAATTGGCGGTGAAACCGCTGAAATGCCGGGCATGTACGAAGGAGAAGATTATGACGTCGCGGGATTCTGTGTCGGCGTAGTTGAAAAAGAAGACGTTATCGATGGCAGCAAAGTCTCGGCAGGTGATGCGCTTATCGCGGTAGGCTCAAGTGGTCCTCACTCAAACGGCTATTCACTTATTCGTAAGATTCTTGAAGTATCAGGCGCGGATAAAAACGAAGAGTTAGCGGGTCGTACTATTGGCGAGCACTTACTAGAGCCAACAAGAATTTACATTAAATCTGCGCTTAAAATGATTGAAGCGCATGATATCCATGCCATTTCTCACATCACTGGCGGTGGTTTCTGGGAAAACATTCCTCGCGTCCTGCCTGAAGGCACCAAAGCCGTTATCGATGGCAATAGCTGGGAATGGCCGGTGATCTTCAACTGGCTGCAAGAAAAAGGCAATGTGACCACTCATGAAATGTACCGCACATTCAACTGTGGTGTTGGTCTAGTGATTGCGCTGCCAAAAGAACAAGCAAATGCTGCAGTGGCATTGCTTGAAGCAGAAGGCGAGAAAGCATGGGTTATTGGTGAAATCGCCGATGCAAGTGCAGATGAAGAACAAGTAGAGATCAAATAAATTATGAAGAGTATTGTTGTTTTAGTTTCAGGAAATGGTTCGAACTTACAGGCGATTATTGATGCTTGTGAAACCAAGATCAGTACTGGCCGAGTGACCGCTGTTTTTTCAAACAAAGCAACAGCTTATGGCTTAGAGCGTGCTAAGAAAGCAGGCGCAGCCGCACACTCTTTGGATCCGAAATCATTCGATACCCGCGACGCGTTTGATCATGAATTGATGAAGCAGATTGACGAATACAAGCCAGATGTCATTGTACTCGCGGGCTACATGCGCATCTTAAGTGGCGAATTTGTTCGCCACTACAGAGGCCGAATGATCAATATCCACCCTTCTCTACTACCGAAATACCCAGGCCTGAACACTTATCAGCGCGCCATTCATGCCGGAGACGAAGAACACGGCACCAGTGTTCACTTCGTTACAGAACAATTGGATGGCGGACCGGTAATCCTACAGGCTAAAGTGCCTATCTTTGATGAAGATACAGTTGAGACATTAACCGAACGTGTTCAGACTCAAGAGCATAAGATTTATCCTCTGGTCGTACAGTGGCTGGTTGAAGAACGCCTGATCATGAAAGATGAGAAAGAAGCCTATCTCGATGGCAAGTTGTTGGGTATTCATGGATACGCCCAAGAATAACATTTCGAAAAACGATATGTGAAAAGGCGAGCTGAATGCTCGCCTTTTTGTTATCACGTATTAATCTTCTATTCATCTCACCTGAATTAGTCTGAACAAAACTAAGGAGGTCCGGAATGGATTTGAAAGGTTTATTAAATCAAGCGTTAAACTCAGACCTTGTTCGTCAGGGTCAACAAAAAGTGCAGCAACAGTCCGGTTCGAGCACGCTCAAGTCCCTTGGAGCAGGCGCTGTGAGTGGTGGCTTAGTCAACCTACTCATGGGGTCTAAAAAAAGTAAAAAGCTTGGCAAAAAAGTCGGCAAAAATGCACTCAAAATTGGCGGCGCGGCGGCTTTAGGGGCACTGGCTTATACCGTTTACAATAACTGGCAGGGCAAACAAAATACCACTTCAGTACAAGAAGATTTTAATGCCAACGATACTATTCATAACGAGCTCATCATCAAAGCTATGATTGCCGCTGCAAAAGCTGATGGTCATGTCGATGCAGAAGAAATGCAGCGCATAGAATCCACACTGAAAGAAGCAGGTGCGGATGCAGGGTTACAAACCATGCTACACAATGAGCTTAACAAACCTCTCGATCCAAGCGAAATCGCTCGGCTTGCTCAGTCACCACAACAAGCTTCAGAGATTTATCTCGCGTCTCTAATTGTCGTCGATGAACAGAATTTCATGGAAAAAGCCTATTTGCAGGAGTTAGCCAAGCAGTTACAACTGGCGCCAGAAGTGACTTTCCAGCTTGAACAGCAACTGCAAAACTAAGCCAAAGCGAATAAAGTTCCAGCAGCTCCGCCTAGAGTTTGAGCCAGAACAAGCAGCTGCTTTGAGTTTCATTCCCAGCCTGTGTATATTTGAGAGCAGTTCTCATTTAATTATTAGGTTAACAACATGAAAGTTTATGATTGCTGCGACTTGGTCCGCGAGCTCTACGCGCAAATCGGCAGTGGTGACCAAGCCTATGTGCCTAAAGCGATTGCTTGCTCACTACGGGCGTTAAACGATATTGCGGCGGATACTAGCCTACCGCAACATGCAAGAGATAAGGCGGCGTTTGCAGCGGCTAATCTGCTGATTTCAGATTTCGAGGATAAATAATGAACTTGGCGAACTTTGAGACGATGGATCCAATAATGCTGATGAGCTTCGTCAACATGAAACTACGAGATGACTTTGGTGGTGATTTAGATAAGCTGGCTACGTATTTTGATATTGATAAGTCAGCACTGGAGACTAAACTCGCTTCCGCAGGTTTTGATTTCCTCCCAGAAGCAGG
Source organism: Vibrio sp. RE88 (assembly GCF_013113835.1). GTDB lineage: Bacteria > Pseudomonadota > Gammaproteobacteria > Enterobacterales > Vibrionaceae > Vibrio. The sequence goes on from NZ_VTYQ01000003.1 coordinate 821,537, forward strand.
ACAATTTCGTTAATCCAAGCGTTATCGGATACAAAAACCGCCTAAGCAGGCGGTTTTTTATTAGAAGTAATTACTCTTCGTCGAAAAAGTCATCTTCATCATCTAATTCAGCTTGTGCTGCGGCTGCGCGCTTTGCTTCTTCGTAACGTGCTTTCTTTTCAGCGGCTTCTTGCGCTAGACGCTCTTCACGCTCAACACGAACTTTACGTGCTTCGCCTTTACGTTCGTTACGTGCCGCTTGGTTTTGAATAAAACCTGCTAGCTCTTTCTCCGCCCATTCTTGCGCTAGGGCTTCTGTTTCAAAACCAGCCTCTCGCTTAGACACAGATGTTTTACGTGAAGTTACCTGGCGAGTAATTTCTGCACACCAGCCGTTACGCTTTTCAGTCACACGAATGGCAAATTTCTTGTTGTTCGACATATTCATTTCCTAAGGGATTCTAATGAAGTATTGAGGGATTTAGCCATCCCTTGGCAAGCGCGGTATTAGAGCGCAAAAAAGAGCCCTTGGCTATAGATTTTTCAACAAATAAAAAAGCGCAGACCTTACGATCTGCGCGTTTACTTTGTAGTGACGATTAAAGTCGATTAACCGATGTTCTTACGGGCGTTTTGGAACATGCGCATCCAAGCGCCATTCTCGCCCCAACCCTCTGGAGACCAAGAGTTCGCGACTGTACGGAATACACGCTCAGGGTGTGGCATCATGATAGTTACGCGGCCATCTTGAGTCGTTAGACCTGTGATTGCGTTTGGCGAACCATTCGGGTTGTTCGGGTATTGCTGCGTTGGGTTACCGTGGTTGTCCACATAACGAACGGCTACCGTACCTGATGCTTCAATCGACGCTAGGTGGTCAGCATCACGTACTTCTACGCGGCCTTCACCGTGAGACACTGCGATTGGCATACGAGAACCGGCCATACCGTCGAAGAACACAGAATCAGATTTCTGAACTTCAACTAGGCTGAAACGAGCTTCAAAACGTTCAGACTCGTTACGAACGAAGCGCGGCCATAGATCTGCACCTGGGATTAGCTCTTTCAGGTTCGATAGCATCTGACAGCCGTTACATACACCTAGAGAGAAGGTATCTTCACGCTGGAAGAAACCTTCAAACTGGTTGCGAGCTTGCTCATTGAACAGGATAGACTTAGCCCAACCTTCACCCGCACCAAGTACGTCACCGTAAGAGAAGCCACCACAAGCAACTAGGCCCTGGTACTCTTCTAGAACAGCTTGACCGGTTAGGATATCGCTCATGTGGATATCTGTTGCTTCAAAACCTGCACGGTCAAACGCTGCTGCCATTTCAACGTGAGAGTTAACGCCCTGCTCACGCAGAATTGCCATCTTAGGCTTAGCACCTGTATTTATCATAGAACCGGCAATGTAAGGTGCTGCGATGTCTTCGTTCACATCGAAGCTTAGCTTAACGTTCAGACCTGGGTCAGAGTTGTCTTTCTTCGCTTCATGCTCTTGGTCAGCACATGCAGGGTTATCACGTAGACCTTGCATCTTGTGTGTTGTCTCAGCCCAGATAGTACGCAGTTCAGTACGGTTGCGCTCAAGAACAACTGTCTCACCAGAAGTAATCACTAGCTCGTCAGACGCTTGAACACTGCCGATAACGTGTGAACATGCTTCAAGGCCGTTTGCTGCAAGAGTAGATAGTACAGAATCTAGATCGTCGTTCTTAACCTGAAGTACCGCACCTAGCTCTTCGTTAAATAGTGCTGCTAGCGCGTCGTCACCTAGGTCAGCGATGTTCGCTTTAAGGCCACAGTGACCCGCAAATGCCATCTCAGCTAGAGTAACGAATAGACCACCGTCGCCCTTATCATGGTAAGCCACTACTTGATCATTCTCTACTAGAGTTTGAACGCCTTCGTAGAAACCTTTTAGCTGTGCTGCGTTGTCTACGTCTGCTGGCTTATCACCAAGCTGCTTGTAAACCTGCGCTAGTGCTGTTGCGCCTAGGCGGTTCTGACCGTTACCTAGGTCGATAAGAACCAGCGACGTGTTGCCTTTATCTGTGCGTAATTGCGGAGTGATTGTCTTACGTACATCTTCAACACGAGCAAACGCAGTGATGATTAGAGATAGCGGAGAGGTTACTTCTTTCTGCTCGCCGTTCTCTTCCCACTTGGTCTTCATCGACATTGAGTCTTTACCCACAGGGATAGTCAGGCCAAGTGCTGGACACAACTCTTCACCCACCGCTTTCACTGCTTCGTAAAGACCTGCATCTTCACCTGGGTGACCCGCAGGAGACATCCAGTTTGCAGACAGTTTAATGTGTTTGATATCACCGATGTTTGTCGCTGCGATATTCGTGATTGCTTCACCCACCGCTAGACGAGCTGAAGCGCCAAAGTCTAGTAAAGCAACTGGAGTGCGCTCCCCCATCGACATCGCTTCACCGTGGTAAGTATCATAGCTTGCTGCGGTTACTGCGCAGTTTGCTACTGGCACCTGCCATGGGCCAACCATTTGGTCACGTGCTACAAGGCCCGTTACCGTGCGGTCACCGATAGTGATAAGGAATGTTTTCTCTGCAACCGTTGGAAGACGTAGAACGCGCTCTGCCGCTTCGTTTAGCTCGATGCCGTCACGGTTCACTGCTGGGTTGTTCGCTTTCAGTGTTTTCGCGTCACGATGCATCTTAGGCGTCTTACCTAGAAGCACATCCATTGGCATGTCGATTGGCGTGTTGTCGAAGTGTGAATCTTCCAGTTTCAGTTCACGCTCTTCCGTTGCCACACCAACCACTGCGTATGGTGCGCGCTCACGCTTACAGATCGCATCGAATACGTCCATATTCTCAGGCGCAACTGCCATTACGTAACGCTCTTGGGATTCGTTACACCAGATTTCAAGTGGGCTCATACCCGGTTCGTCGTTTGGTACGTCACGCAGTTGGAAGATACCGCCACGATCGCCATCGTCTACAAGCTCAGGAAGTGCGTTAGAGATACCGCCCGCGCCCACATCGTGGATGAAAGCGATCGGGTTCTCATCGCCAAGCTGCCAACAACGGTCGATAACTTCCTGACAGCGACGCTCCATCTCTGGGTTTTCACGCTGTACAGAAGCAAAATCTAAGTCTTCTGCTGATTGACCAGATGCCATTGAAGATGCAGCACCGCCACCAAGGCCGATGTTCATTGCAGGACCACCCAGTACGATTAGGCTTGCACCTACTGGGATCTCTTTCTTCTGCACGTGCTCATCACGGATGTTACCCATACCACCAGCAATCATAATTGGCTTGTGGTAACCACGAACCTCTTCGCCTGCGTGAGAGTTTACTTTCTCTTCGTAAGTACGGAAGTAACCCAATAGGTTTGGACGACCAAATTCGTTGTTGAACGCCGCGCCACCTAGTGGGCCTTCTAGCATGATGTCTAGTGCGTTAACGATACGACCTGGCTTACCGAAATCTGCTTCCCATGGCTGTTCAAAACCTGGAATACGTAGGTTAGATGTCGTAAAACCAACTAGGCCAGCTTTTGGCTTACCACCGATACCTGTCGCGCCTTCGTCACGGATTTCACCACCAGAACCTGTAGAAGCGCCCGGCCAAGGAGAGATAGCAGTTGGGTGGTTGTGCGTTTCCACCTTCATTAGGATGTGCGCTTTCTCTTGGCTGTAACCGTATTGGCGAGTTTCTGGGTTCGGGAAGAAACGGCCTACATCAGAACCTACCATTACTGCTGCGTTATCTTTGTATGCAGACAGTACGTTTTCAGGCGTGGTTTCGAATGTGTTCTTGATCATCTTGAACAGAGACTTCTCTTGCTTAACGCCGTCGATAGTCCAGTCTGCGTTGAAGATCTTGTGACGACAGTGCTCTGAGTTCGCCTGTGCAAACATCATTAGCTCGATGTCAGTTGGGTTACGATCTAGCTTGTTTACGAACGCGTCGTAGAGGTATTCGATTTCGTCATCGGCAAGCGCAAGACCTAGGGTAACGTTTGCGTTTTCAAGCGCAGCGCGGCCGCCATTAAGTAGGTCAACATCAGCAACTGGTGCCGGTTCAGCCACTTGGAACAGTGCAGCGGCAGAGTCAAAGTCAGTGAAAACCACTTCCATCATGCGATCGTGAAGGATCGCCTTTAGCTCAACGAGTTGAAGCTCAGAAAGTTCTGCTGATGTTTCGATGTAGTAAGCCGTACCACGCTCTAGACGAACCACTTTATCTAGACCACAGTTATTAGCAATGTCAGTCGATTTTGAAGACCAAGGCGAGATCGTGCCAGGGCGAGGAGTAGCAAGCAGAAGAAGACCTGCAGGCTCGTGCTCTTCAATTGTAGGACCGTAAGTTAGGAGCTTTTCCAACTTCTCAACTTCTTGAGAATCAAGATCTGCTGATAATTCAGCAAAGTGAGCAAACTCAGCGTAAATACCTGTTACAGGTAAGCTTAATTCACGACAAAGCTCTAGAAGCTTGTTAACACGAAACTCAGAAAGAGCTGGGGAGCCACGCAAAATTCTCATGTGCTTAGGTCTCTTATGCAATTGATTAAGGTGATATTGGAATAAATTCAGTGGGTTAGACTGTTTTACTTCGAAGCTATTCCCTAAGGATTAAAAACCTATGCCGATTTCACCTCTCCTTTGCGGGCGCATTATAAAGGAATTATTTTTGTGATGTAACACCAAAAGCAACCGTTTGCGTCATTTTTTTCGTCAAATTTGAATTACAGCAAAAATCCCAATTTTAAATCTTTAACCCGAAGTCACTCTGATTATCTTGCCTTGTTATGACACTTTGATATAAATGCCCTACTGGAAGTATGAGAATGATGTGAATGAAGAAGCATTACTTGAACCATTGGACATCAATCAGCGCCTTGCTGTTTTCTGTATTGATGTTATCCGGCTGTCAGATTGAGTCAGAGCCCAAAAGTGATTTGGACCAGATACGTGAGCGTGGTGTGTTACGTGTCGGCACTCTGAATAACCAGCTGTCTTACTATATCGGTCCTGATGGCCCAGCAGGTTTGGATTACGAACTGGCCCGCGAATTCGCCAATGAGCTTGGTGTGCAGTTGGAAATGAAACCAGCCTATCGTATCTCGTCGTTATATCCCGCGCTGGCCAAAGGTGAAATCGACATTATCGCTGCAGGTTTGACGCAGTCCCCGGAACGTATGGAACGATTCCGCCCCGGCCCCGCTTACTACTACGTCAGCCAACAGGTTGTGTATAAAAAAGGTAAGAGGCGACCACGTAACCTAGAGCAACTCCTTAACATCCAGCCCGTACCAACGGATGATGGTGAAGAGCTGCCGATCCTCAAGATCATCAGTGACTCACACGTCAAACAGACCCTGAGCGCCATCAAACAAGAAGAGCACCCTGATTTTGCCTTTGAAGTAGATCCGGACGCTGAAGTAAGTGACCTGCTCAAACAAGTCTCTGATGGAGAGCTGATGTTCACGGTTGCTGACTCAGTTGAAGTCTCTTTATCACAACGTATCTATCCCGATATAGCGCTCGCATTTGAGCTGACAGAAGACCAACCTATCTCTTGGTTTGTCCGACGCTCTGAAGATGAAAGCCTTTATGCGCTTATGATCGAATTCTTCGGCTACACCAAACAATCTGGTCACCTAGCCTCTTTAGAAGAAAAATACATCGGTCATATTGGCAGCTTCGATTACGTTGATACCCGCGCTTTTATTCGTGCGCTCGACTCTAAGCTTCCACAATGGTCACCTCTGTTTAAAGAATATTCGGATGAATTTGACTGGCGACTTGTGGCGGCACTAGCGTATCAGGAATCACACTGGAACCCACTTGCCAAATCTCCGACAGGAGTACGAGGCATGATGATGTTGACACTGCCAACCGCTAAAAGTGTTGGCGTCACCAATCGTCTCGATCCTAAGCAGTCAGTGCGTGGTGGAGTTGATTACCTGCGACGAATGGTATCTCGCATTCCCGACTCCATTGATGAGCATGAAAAAATTTGGTTTGCCCTAGCGTCCTATAACGTTGGCTACGGCCACATGATGGATGCCCGAAGGCTCACGAAAAAGCAAGGCGGTAATCCAGATGCATGGGCTGATGTGAAAGATCGCCTGCCGTTGCTGCGCCAGAAAAAGTACTACAGCCAAACCCGCTATGGCTATGCACGCGGTGATGAAGCGAGAAACTACGTCGAGAATATTCGCCGCTATTACCAGAGTATCATCGGCCATGTCGAACAGCAGACCACGGACAACAGCGATGTCAATATTGATGATCTCGCCGTGATTGAAGTACCAGACAGCGCTATCTCAGCAGCTCCAGCGGTATCTTCAGCTGCGCCAGTTGAAGAAATACAAGAATAGAAACAAACCGTTAAAGTGCCCAATCATTGATTAATGATTGGGCACTTGAATTTTACTTGCCTGACCCAAACATAGTATCGTGAGCCAGCCTTTTCAGTAGCATTATTTAAATGGTAACAATTGGCTGGTAAAAGACGAGTTACATAACGTAATCAATGCCTTCGATACAAAAGGCAATCATACAGTTCTAACCCACAACAGGAGGTTGTTTTATGCGTAGACGTAAAATGCAGTCAAAACGCCTTAATAAAACCGTTGCGGCAAACCGCCGTAAAAGAATGCTCAGCAATAACAAGAAGAAAGTCATTGCCCGTCATCGAGCTTTTATGCAGCTAATTTGTGCATAACCCAGTTGGCAAACACCTTGAATCAGGTGTTTGCTGAAAACCCTACCCTTCTGAACGCTTCATCTGTTTTTGCGCTTTTTTCTCTTTACGGCGACGTTTAAAGAACGCCTGAAGCTGGCCTCGACACTCTTCTTCCATCAGCCCTTGTTCAATATCGGCATAGTGATACGCCGCCTGATGTTCAAACAAGTTGAGTACTGTTCCTGCCGCTCCCGCTTTTAGATCAGGGGCACCATAAACAATGCGTTTCACTCGGCTGTGGAGTAACGCCCCCGCGCACATAGGGCATGGCTCTAGCGTGACGTATAACGTTGTATCCAACAGTCGGTAATTTTCCAGCACTTGGCCTGCTTTGCGCAATACCTGCATTTCAGCATGAGCCGTCGCATCATGATGACCAATTGACTGATTCCAACCTTCAGCTACGATCTCACCATCTTTCACTAATACAGCACCAACAGGAACTTCTCCCTCAGCTTCGGCCTGAGCAGCCAGCTCCATAGCACGGCGCATGAAAAACTCGTCTTGAGGGGTAAATTGAGATTCTGACAAAGAAAACTCCGGTTGTATGAGTAAACGACTAGAGGTAGCAAATTCTACCCGCATGAACGCGGAAGTGAAAGCAGGACGCAGAGCACCTCACACAAACTGACCTTCCCAGCACTAAAAAAGAAAGCGCCAGTCTTTCGACCAGCGCTTCTAAAACCCTAATACCTAAATAGTTGGTGTTGCGCAGTTAACAACTGCTACAGCGCCAAATATGACGGTATTTACATTGTGTATGTGTATGGCGCTTGGATACCTAGAGGAATGCCTAACATCCAGTAAGCCACTAGGAAGATGGACCAGCCGATTAGCATTGCAATTGAGAATGGCATCATTAGTGACGCTAGCGTACCGATACCAGTCGACTTCACGTAACGCTGACAGTAAACCACAACCAGTGGGAAGAACACCATCAGAGGTGAAATGATGTTCGATACCGAGTCACCTACACGGTAAGCAGCTTGAGATAGCTCAGGAGAAATCCCCACCGCCATTAGCATAGGTACCAGAATCGGACCAATCAGTGCCCATTTCGCTGAAGCAGAACCGATCAGAAGGTTCACTGACGCTGTTAGCAGAATCATACCAATGATGGTCGCTTCACCTGATAAGTTCATTGCTTTCAAACCTTCTGCACCGTATAGCGCAAGCATAGTACCGATGTTTGATTGCGCGAATGCAGATAGGAACTGCGCACAGAAGAACGACATTACGATGTATGCACCCATGGTCGACATGGTGTCCGCCATCGCTTTGATGATGTCGTTACTGGTCTTGAACGTACCAGAAACTCGACCGTACACGTAACCTGGGATAATGAACAAGATGAAGATCAACGGAACGATAGACTTCATGATTGGCGCAGAGAACGCGGTAATCTCGCCTTCCGGTGAACGCAGTGCAGAATTTTCAGGAAGAATCGCCGCCACAAGAAGGGCAATACCCGCCATCATCGCCCAACCCGCGTAACGGAACGCTTTCGACTCAAGCTCAGTGAACGAGCCAAGATCCGGTGCTTTTTCTGCGTCTTCGTCGATTGGAGTGCTCTTTAGGCGTGGTTCAATGATTTTCTCTGTCACGTACCAACCGATAGCCACGATGATCACCGAAGAAATACCGGTAAAGAAGATGTTCGCTAATGGGTTAACCACGTACTCAGGATCGAGAACTTGCGCCGCAGTTTGCGTGAAGCCAGCTAATAGCGGGTCGATACCTGAAGGGATAAAGTTTGCTGAGAAACCACCTGATACACCTGCAAACGCTGCCGCAATACCCGCAAGAGGGTGACGGCCTGCCGCGTGGAAGATGATACCACCAAGAGGGATAACCAGAACGTAGCCTGCATCGGCCGCAGTGTGCGATACGATAGCGACAAGAATGAGCATTGGCGTCAGAAGCTTCGCTGGCGTGAAGTTCAGCATCTTCTTAAGACCGGTTGTGATGAAGCCCGAAGAATCAGCCACACCTACACCCAACATCGCGACAAGAACAATACCCAGAGGTGCAAAACCAGTAAAGGTGGTCACCATGTTGGCTAAGAAGCTTGCTAAGGATTCGCCAGTTAAAAGGTTGTTGATTGCAAGTGCTTCGCCCGAACGAGGGTTAACCAAATCAAAACTGACATTTGAGAGCAATGCCGATGCTGCCCATGTAATGATCAGTGCCCAAAAGAACAGAATGGCCGGATCCGGGATTTTATTACCGACTCGTTCGATAAAATTAAGAAAGCGATCCATGCCATTTGGCTTAGACGATGGCGCTTTGTTTACTGCTTGGTTACTCATGGTAACTCCATATGTGATGTTGTTGCCTTAGGCCTGTAATAATTGTAGTAACGACCTATTTTTCAACTACACATTTTATTAAATCACCCTTTCAAAAGCACAAGATTCCAGAAGTTTTTCCATATTTGGAGACATATTTTGCAAAATTGCCATCACCACGCAACAAAGTACAAACATTAGCCACCCATAGAATGAAACAGATTTGAAACCATTTTGAAAAATATAGAGAACACTTTTAAGTAAAATATCAATAATTCATTTTGAATATAAAATAGCCTACATACTAAATTCATTGAATTTAGAAACTGATGTCATCAGCTCAATGGATTGATGTTTTCCATGACGATCGAGCCAACACACCTCCACGGTAATGTACTTAACTTCAACCCCATTTTGTAACGAGGAGCGAGCCTCGCATCGTGTCTGGAAATACTCAGCGGATGATGGCTGACACTGAGTTTGTGAATAACAGGCTTCTTGTTCTATATCGGTGAATTGATAACTTTCCCCCTTCACCGTTGATCCATGCGCGGTGAACTGCTCAAGCTGAGATTCTGCCAAATAGAGCGCTTCAATAGCCCGTTCAGCCCTATCGGATTTCATTTCAACATAGGTATGTAATTTGACTAAACCAACAGCACTGCCGCTGACAAGCAAGAGAGCCAATAGCACCTCAAACAAGCTGACACCTTTCTGGTTAGAAATCATGCCAACTACCATTGCTCCATTTGACCTTATGAAAATGTCGAGCAGCCGAGGCCGTGACATCTTTATTGAACTGCATGTATAGATCATTGTTGATCAAGGCATAGCTATCAGGAGCATCCAACACTAAACCACCCAACGGATAAACTTTACCACTCTGAAAATAACTCACTTTTTGTTGCTCTACTGTGTTCAGCAAAGCATGCTCGTTCAAAGATGCAATCAATGCCGAAAGCAATGGATTATTGTCTGATAGTCCCCAATCAACAAAACCAGCAGACGGGCTCTCAGAAACAAAGTGATAAATCATGGCCTTCAATGCTTGGTTTCCTGAAATAGAAGCTATGCCATTGTGGAGCACCAGTATCAAGCCTCCATTCAAATGAGTATCAATGGCAAGGTTTATGGATTGCAGGTCATCTGGGTTAAGTTCACAGCTGCCGTATACCCAAATAAGCTCATGATATGCTTTGATAAGATTTGTAATCTGCTGGCCGCAATTTTCTATGTACTGCGCACTGGGTAACTCACTCGGTAAACGTGGCATGACACTTTTAAGCTCTTCTGGTACATAACCGAACAAGCTAGTGTCTGACATAACCTCAAACCAATGGCTACGTGGCACATTAAAAACTTCCTGAAATACATCAAGTTGCTCCACATGCTCGAAGTCTTTGTGAGTTAAAGAGAGCTGCCAACTGAAATCGGTGTAGTGAGTTTGGTTACATTGGTGTGAGTCGGCTCCATGACTCTCAGGAAAATAACGCGAGATATCGGTTGCTTGATACGGATGCGTGGTGTCGTAGCTATGCGCATAGAAAATATTCTGATAGCGAGCCGAGGTGCACGCCCAGCGGAACTCGCTAACGCGTTGATTCACGCGCGGCGCTATGTTGAGCCCACCATTGACCAATAAGTGAGAGATTGCGGTGATTGGGCTTTTGATTTGAAGTTCGGGCAGAAGAAACGCTTTGCTTAAGGTTAAGAAGCCACTGGTTGCACGAACAATATGTGGTGTTCCAGTTTCGATATCAAGCGCATCTAAACTCAGTTGCTGCTGACAGTCACTCAGCTCTTCTGGTATGGCTTGTTTTCCAACAACAGAGGAAATCGCACACTCCAACCCACCTTCTGCACGCCAATGTGCACGGCGACTTTCCACTTCATTTTGACTGCGTTTAATTTGGTAGAATAAGGCTTTATAACTGCCCATGACAATCATGAGCACGCCAGCTAGCAAAAGGCTGGTGATTAAAAGAGTTGCTGCGCCTCGTTGAAATACCATGTCACCAGTTCCTCTGTTTAATGGAAAAGGTGAGCGTCTTCGATACCTCTGGGGCAAAGCGTAAATGGGTACTGAGTTCAACATTGAGTAGTGAAGAAGTATGGGTAGCACCGGTTAAAGGCACGGAATCCAGTGCAAATTCGGTCACAGCAATACGATTGCTATCGAACACTGTGTTACAGGTATTACCAAAATGTGTGGTGAAGTTTTCTGCTTCTAAAGCCGACATAGCTCTTGGTAGCTTCTTCTCACACACTCTCAAAACCTCTTTTGACTCGCTCTGCCGCAGGTAAACTACATTCGTATATGCTGTTTCAGCTCTTAAGCGGCCTGACAGGTAGGCATACGCGAGTAGTGTATATTGCTCACTATGTTTGACATAGTAAGTCTCTGCTGCGCCAGATAAGCGAACGCTTTCACCCAGCACGCCACCATAACCCGCTCGATACAAATCTAATTTCATCATTTGCAGAACACTGTTCGTGCTTTGCAGCAACATTAGCTCTTTAGCGCGGGCAGCGGAGAGGCGTTGGCTGTGGAGAAGCATACTCACGGCTATGGAGATGACCATGAGAGAAATCGAAGTAGAAACAAGAAGCTCAATTAGGCTAGACCCCGATTGTCCTCTCCTTAACATGGCTGATAACCAAGAGTAATGCCCGAAGGCGCACACACTCGTACAATGGCTGAGCGAAAGTGAGTTCTGAGCTCGAGAACCGTTTCCGAAGATAACTTAGGGTAAAATGTAAACCGCCCGCTTTTGGGTCGTCCATGTGTGGCATCAAAACTAATTTGATTTGAGCTGTAAGTCGTCGCCAGTTCGATGCCGGAAAACGGCTCGCCAGATAAGAGCATTAAAACTAAACCATTGTCCTCATCTTCACTATCCGTCAAATTCAACGCCCAAGAATCACCTGACCTCTTGAGATGTATCCATAGAGGCTGCCGGCGCAAGATCGCTTGAGACTTTGCCATTAAGACAAAGCCATTCAATTCTTTAGCGAGCCTCATCATCTTAGTGGTATCAGACACTGAACTAAAATTAGGAACCGCCCATACCAGTAACAAACTCATCACAGACAGAGTGACAACGGACTCGAGTAACGTAAAGCCACGAGGCATTTCCCAAATCCCTATGTAACTGCTAACCATACTTGGCTTGATGTTAGCAGCGCATAACAATAGTTCAGGATTGAATACTAGGAGAGCTCGAAGTGATTGGCGTAAATAGCTGCAAACGGAGTAAGAAAAGTTTAATTGGGATGACGTTACTCGAATTACTGATCGTTGTTACCCTGATTGGTATCCTGGCGATGTTCGCCTATCCAAGCTATTTGGAGCAGGTACGGAAGTCCCACCGCATCACCGCTATCACCGACCTCGCCCGCATCCAACTCGAATTAGAATCAAGCTATAACGGCCAATATGATTGGCATAAGGTAATATCGAGTGGGGAATGTACAGTATGTATTTCCGACCAAAATCGCTTTGTGTTTAGCGCGACCAGTAACGCCAGTGCGGCTTACATTATCAAAGCGACTGCGCAAGCAAACAGTCAGCAGAACTTAGACTCTTGCTTACAAGAACACGGTGTTGATTACCTCAGCCTTGATGCTACTAATAAAGCGTTTCCTCTTAGCTGCTGGCAATAAAAAAGCCTGCTTAACGCAGGCTTTGTTTAGAATTTGTTTTTTAGCTAGTCAGGTCATCGAAGAACTTCTTCACGCCATTGAAAAAGCCTTCAGCTTTTGGCTTGTGCTTTGTTGCTGCTTCACCACCGCAAGACTCTTCAAACTCTTTCAACAGATCTTTCTGACGAGTACTCAGATTTACCGGAGTTTCTACAACCAGCTTAACGATAAGGTCGCCAACACCACCACCGCGAACACCCTTCACGCCTTTACCACGCATGCGGAACATACGACCCGTTTGAGTTTCGGTTGGTACTTTCAGGTTCACGCGACCATCCAGTGTTGGTACTTCAACTTCACCACCCAGTGCCGCCATTGCAAAGCTGACAGGCACTTCACAGTAAAGGTTGTTGCCATCACGCTCGAAGATGTGGTGCTCTTTGACGTGGACTTGTACATACAAATCACCCGCTGGAGCGCCCATTTCTCCCGCTTCACCTTCACCAGAAAGACGAATACGATCGCCAGTATCAACACCAGCAGGAATCTTAACGTTAAGCGTTTTCGTCTTCTGTTTACGGCCTTGACCATGACATGAGTTACAAGGGTCTTTGATGATCTTGCCTTTACCATGACAGGTAGGACAGGTTTGCTGAACAGCAAAGAAGCCTTGGCGCATCTGAACCTGACCGTGACCGTGACAGGTGCCACACGTTTCAGGAGACGAGCCTTTCTTCGCACCGCTACCATCACAAATATCACAGTTCACAAGCGTTGGAACTTCGATTTCTTTTGAAACACCACGGACGGCTTCTTCTAACGACAGTTCCATGTTGTAGCGCAGGTCTGCACCGCGTTGCGCGCGCTGCTGACCACCACCACGTCGGCCACCGCCAAAGATATCACCAAACACGTCACCAAAAATGTCACCGAAATCAGCACCAGCACCGCCGCCAAAGCCACCACCGCCCATGCCGCCTTGTTCGAAGGCTGCGTGACCGTATTGGTCGTAGGCTGCTTTTTTCTGAGGATCCAGTAGGATTTCGTACGCTTCTTTTACTTCTTTAAACTTCTCTGCAGCAGACTCATCACCCTGGTTGCGGTCTGGGTGGAATTTCATTGCAAGGCGCTTGTACGCCTTTTTAATATCACGTTCTGATGCATCTCGGCTTACGCCTAATACTTCGTAAAAATCACGTTTTGACATGTTCTTCGTCACCAATTTATTACTGCAAACGACCGATTGTCGCTTGGTGTTTGTATCGTTCTAGATAAAGGCTTTGTGCAAAAGTGCTTATCTGGAAAGACAGCGTATTTACAAACAGGCGGGCGTGTGAGTTACCTCAAACGCCCGCATATTACTTTAAGTTAAGTCAGAGTCGAGAATTATTTTTTCTCGTCTTTAACTTCTTCAAACTCAGCGTCAACAACGTCTTCTTCTTGCTTAGGCTGTTCACCAGCTTCTGCTCCTGCTTGTTGAGCTTGAGCTTGCTGCTGAGCGATTTCCATTAGCTTTTGAGCCGCTGCCATTAGCGCTTGAACTTTCGCGTCGATAGCTTCTTTATCTTCGCCACCTTTCACTTCTTCAAGTTCAGTAATTGCAGCTTCGATCTTCTCTTTCTCTTCAGCTGGAAGTGCGTCACCTGCTTCTTCCACTTGCTTACGAGTACCGTGAATCATTTGGTCAGCTTGGTTACGTGCAGTAGCTAGCTCTTCGAACTTCTTGTCCGCTTCTTTGTTAGCTTCTGCTTCTTGTACCATTTTCTCGATATCTTCGTCGCTTAGACCGCCAGAAGCTTGGATAGTGATCTTCTGCTCTTTACCAGTCGACTTATCTTTCGCAGATACGTGTAGGATACCATCCGCATCTAAGTCGAAAGTTACTTCGATTTGAGGCATACCACGTGGTGCTGGCTGAATACCTTCTAGGTTGAATTGACCTAGAGACTTGTTGTACATCGCCTGCTTACGCTCACCTTGAAGAACGTGAATCGTTACCGCATTCTGGTTGTCTTCTGCTGTAGAGAAAACTTGGTTCGCTTTCGTTGGGATAGTGGTGTTCTTCTCAACTAGCTTAGTCATTACGCCGCCCATAGTCTCGATACCTAGAGACAGAGGAGTAACGTCTAGTAGAAGTACGTCTTTCACATCACCAGCAAGTACACCACCTTGAACTGCAGCACCCATTGCTACTGCTTCGTCAGGGTTCACGTCTTTACGAGCTTCTTTACCGAAGAACTCAGCCACTTTCTCTTGAACCATAGGCATACGAGTCTGACCACCTACTAGGATAACGTCAGTGATGTCGCCTACAGATAGGTCTGCGTCAGCTAGAGCAACTTTTAGAGGCTCAAGAGAACGTTGTACTAGGTCTTCAACTAGAGATTCTAGCTTCGCACGAGTCACTTTAACGTTCATGTGCTTAGGACCAGTCGCATCTGCAGTCACGTAAGGTAGGTTTACGTCTGTTTGAGAAGTAGAAGAAAGCTCAATTTTCGCTTTTTCTGCTGCTTCTTTAACACGCTGCATTGCTAGAGGATCGTTCTTAAGATCGATACCTTGCTCTTTCTTGAACTCTTCAACTAGGTAGTTGATCATGCGGTTATCGAAGTCTTCACCACCTAAGTGAGTGTCACCGTTAGTTGCTAGTACTTCGAACGTTTTTTCGCCTTCAACTTCATCAATCTCGATGATAGAGATATCGAATGTACCACCACCAAGGTCGTATACAGCGATAGTGCGGTCACCACCTTGCTTGTCTAGACCGTATGCTAGAGCAGCAGCTGTTGGTTCGTTGATGATACGTTTAACTTCTAGACCTGCGATACGGCCAGCATCTTTAGTTGCTTGACGCTGAGCATCGTTAAAGTAAGCAGGTACTGTGATAACTGCACCAGTTACTTCCTCACCAAGGAAATCTTCTGCAGTTTTCTTCATTTTCTTTAGGATTTCAGCAGAAACCTGAGGAGCCGCCATTTTCTGGCCTTGTGCTTCAACCCAAGCATCACCGTTGTCTGCCTTAACAATTTTGTAAGGCATGATTTCGATGTCACGCTGTACTTCTTCGTCCTCGAAACGACGACCAATAAGACGCTTAATTGCAAATAGCGTGTTTGTTGGGTTAGTAACTGCTTGACGTTTTGCAGGTTGACCTACTAGCGTTTCACCGTCTGTGTAACCAATTACCGATGCAGTGGTGCGCTCACCCTCTGCGTTTTCAATTACACGTGGTTTGTCACCGTCTAGAACAGCAACACAAGAGTTAGTAGTACCTAAGTCAATACCAATGATTTTACCCATCAGGCTATCTCCGAATAAATTCTATTTTCGTTTTGCTATATCCCCTATGTGGGGATGGAGAATAGGGTTTCAACCCTTACTCACAAACTAAAATAATTTTGTTTGCTTCACTTATGCCCAATAGATAAGGGCTGTAAATGGCTTTTCAAGGGAAGAAGTGAAAAAAAGTGAAAAAAGATTTGAGGATAAGCGAATAGACCGGATTTCAAAGTCATGCATTCACTAAATGGGACCCCGAAACTTACATCTTCATTCCCTAGAATGATAATGCTCGAAACCCGATTCATGTCACTACGGCATGCTAGGAACAAAAAGCGAGGCACTTGGCCTCGCTTTCAAATTCCGACACTTTAAAGATTAAGCATTCGCTTGTGCAGGTTGTGCTTCAACTTCAGCTTCGTCTTTACCGATTTCACCCTCTGTTTTAGCAACAATAGTGTTTACAGCTGTGTCGCCCACTACGTTAGAAGATGTACAGAACATATCGTTGATACGGTCAACTGCGGCGATGATTGCAAGACCTTCAGGTGGTAAACCTAGTTGGTGAAGAAGAACACCAACCATAACTACACCACCACCAGGAACACCACCAGCACCAATAGATAGAAGCAGGATAGTTAGACCTAGAGTGAAGACGTCAGCAGTGTTGATTGGCTGACCAAATGCGTTCGCAACAAAGATAGTTGCCAGTGCGATGTAGATCGATACACCAGACATGTTCATTGTTGCACCAAGTGGTACACCGAAACCTGCCACTGATTTAGAAACTTGAAGTTTCTCAGTCAGAGTGCGCATAGTTACTGGAATAGTCGCGTTAGAGCTAGCTGTAGATAGAGAGAACAGGATCTGTTCACGAGTTGCACGCAGGAACGTCTTTGGTGAAGTACCTGTCGCGATACCTACTGCCATTGGGTAGAAGATGAAGATCCAGAACACTAGCATTGCGACAACAAGTGCTACGTAGCCGGCTACAGACATTAGCGTGTTCGCGTCTAGCGTTGCACCTAATTGAATCATTAGAGCGAATACACCGTATGGCGCTAGGCTCATAACTAGACCAACTAGCTTCATCATGATTTCGTTAGCCATCTTGAACGTACGGATCGCAGGGCCACCGCGTGAGTCAAGTGCTTGAATAGCAAGACCAGTTAGGATTGCCATGAAGATGATTTGCAGCATGTCGCCGTTAGCAAATGCCTGAACAGGGTTGCTCGGTACGATGTTAACGACCAGTGAGAAAATGTCAGGTGTTTCAGTCGTCGTCAGCTTAACCGTTTCTGAAATTGTACCCGCTAGATTCGCGTCTGCACCCGGTTGGAAAATAAGACCAACAGTCAGTGCCGCAGTAATCGCGATGATGGTGTTAAAGATGTATAGGGCAAAAGTTTTACCACCAAGACGACCAAACGCAGTGATGTCTTTTAGGTCCACAATACCGCACACGATAGAAACGTATACTAGTGGAACAACAAGAAGTTTGATCAGGGATACGAACATACCACCAGCACCTTCTGCGGCACCCAGTAGGTAAGTGTCAAAGATAGCAATTCCGCTAAACAGGTACTGAATCGCAGTACCAATCAGTAGGCCAGCGAACAAGCCTACAAATATCTTGCTTGAAAGCGATTTATCCATCATTCATCTCCAGAATGTTGTGTTTGTATTTTATGATTTTATAGTTTATTCCGCCGAGTTTTACGGCAGAGTTCGCACATAATACACACAAAAGTTACAAAATAAAGTATTTGTTTACGATAATGTTACATATTTCTAATCGGAAATTAATTTTCGTATAAACTTTAACCCAAGAATAATTCACTAGATCAATGTGTTAATTTGGCCATTCTGAGAGCTCTGACGAGATCAAAAAAAGAGAGGCTAAAGCCTCTCTTTTTTAAGTTTAATCAGTTTGGATTAAGCAGTTATTTTGCTACCATCACCATGGCAGGACGAATAACACGACCATTCAGCTCGTAGCCTTTCTGCATAACAAACATCACAGTGTTTGACTCATGATCTGGGCTTTCTTGAATAGACATCGCCTGATGCATTTCAGGGTTGAACGCTTCACCTTCTGGGTTAATTTCCTTCAGGCCAAATTTCGCAACAGCATCAACAAACGTTTTATGCGTCAGCTCTACACCTTCAACAATTGGCTTCACCGCTTCGTTGTCTGTATCCGCAGCCTGGATCGCTCGCTCTAGGTTGTCGATAACAGGTAGTAGCTCTTCCGCAAACTTGTTCAATGCGTATTTACGAGCTTTGTCAATTTCCGTCTCGGTACGACGGCGCATGTTTTCAACTTCCGCCTTAGCACGCAGAACAGAATCTTGCTGCTCTTTGACTTTAGCTTCACTTGAAAGAAGTGCTGCTTCAAGCTGAGCAATCTTAGACTCTTGTTCGTCTTGTTCAGTTGCTTCGTTCCATTCGATATCAGCGTCAGTACCTACAACTTCTGCTTCAACTTCTTGCGCAGTGTCTTGCTGCTGTAGCTCTTCTTCTTTGATCTTGTTTTCTTCGTTGCTCATGATATCTCCAGAATTCAATTCCATCTGTATCTAAACCGTCACGTTTATCGCGTTTAGATACATAAAAATTCGCATAAATAGCTAACTTGCCATTATTATGGGGATGAAGATTGTCGAATCAAGCCTATTTAGTGCGGAAAACCTATGAAAAAGCCTTTTGAAGTGATCGCCATCATTGGTAAACCCCGAGATCAGCAAGCCATTCAGACTCATAGAGAGCTTTATATCTGGCTTCAATCGGAAGGGTATCAGGTTTTTATTGACGACAGACTGGCTGAAATTCTAGACGACGTACCAAGTGAACATTTTGCGAGCCTGATTCAGTTAGGCAAAGCCGCCGATCTCGCCATTGTCGTTGGCGGGGATGGCAATATGCTTGGTGCCGCAAGAGTCCTGTCTCGATTTAATATTTCGGTTATCGGTGTCAACCGAGGCAATCTTGGCTTTCTCACCGATCTCAATCCAGAAGATTTTCAGTCGGCGCTGAAGAAAGTCCTCGCAGGTGAGTTCATCGAAGAAGAGCGCTTTTTACTGGAAGCGGAAGTCCATCGCCACGGTCAGATAAAAAGCCACAACGCTGCATTGAATGAAGCGGTGCTACACCCAGGCCAAGTTGCCCATATGATCGAGTTTGAGGTGTATATAGATGAAAGTTTTGCCTTTTCACTACGAGCGGATGGGCTGATCGTTTCAACTCCAACAGGCTCAACAGCCTATTCATTGTCCGGTGGCGGCCCGATTCTGTCACCGAGCCTTAATGCAATTTCGCTCGTTCCTATGTTCCCCCATACATTATCGAGCCGCCCGTTGGTTGTTGATAGTAAGCGTCGTATCAAATTGGTTGTTTCACCGGATAACCGTGGCACCCAAGAAGTGGGTTGTGATGGACAAGTTTCTTTACCTGTCTCACCGGGTGACGAAATCCACATCTACCAGAGCCCTAATGTTCTTAAGCTCATTCATCCTAAAGACTACAGCTACTATCATGTATTGCGGAACAAACTAGGCTGGTCGAGCAAATTGTTCTAATTGAGAAAAGTTTTAAGGGTTGACGAAAAGCGTCAGCCCTTTTTGTTTAAAGCCTTCGTAACGCAACGGCTCCCACTCAACAATCACACCAGCAAAGCACACTCCTGATCCCGCTCACAAAAATTTTCATCACCACCTTTACTGTATAAAGAAACAGTATATACTGTTTTCTTATACAGTATTGTTCATTTAAACAGGTACAACAAAATGCTGGCTCATCTAAGTGTTAATAATTTCGCTATTGTTAAATCTCTACAGCTGGAGCTATCTCACGGCATGACCACCATCACCGGAGAAACTGGTGCGGGTAAATCTATTGCAATTGACGCTTTAGGTCTTTGCTTAGGTGGTCGGGCGGAAGCCGGCATGGTACGTCAGGGGGAAGAGAAAACCGAAGTCAGTGCGGCCTTTTCCCTTGAGAACAACATTCACGCAACGCGTTGGCTAGAAGATAACGATCTGCTGGAAGGTAGTGACTGTATCTTGCGTCGCATCATCAATAAAGAAGGCCGTTCAAGAGCCTTTATTAATGGCAGCCCGGTACCACTTTCTCAACTAAAAACTCTTGGGCAATTACTGATCAATATCCATGGTCAGCATGCGCACCATCAACTAATGAAAAGTGACTACCAGATGGCCATGCTGGACCAATATGCAGGCCATACAAACCTTTTAAAAGGTACTCGTAACGCCTACCAAAATTGGCGCCAGACCGATAACAACCTTAAGCAGTTAAAAGAAAATAGTGCAGCTAACCTTGCACAAAAACAACTGCTTGAATACCAAATCAAAGAGCTTAACGAGCTCTCTCTTGGCGAGGATGAATATGAAGAACTCGAACAGGAACACAAAAGATTGTCTAACAGCGGAGAACTCGCCGCCACCTGCCAACAAGCCATCGAGCTTATTTACGAAGGTGAAGAAGTTAATGCGCTTGGTATTCTCCAATCAGCCAGTAGCTCCCTGATCCAGCTTGCTGAATTGGATGAAGCGCTTGCAGAACTGCCAAACATGCTCTCAGAAGCCATCATCCAAATCGAAGAAGCCAATAGTGAATTGCGTGGCTATCTCGACAACATAGATGTTGATCCTGCTCGTATGGCGTTTGTTGAAGATCGATTCTCAAAAGTCATGTCGATGGCGCGTAAACATCATGTACTTCCAGATGAGCTATATCAGCATCACCAAGATTTGTTGTCACAAATCGAGGCTTTAGATTGCTCCGATGAAAAGCTGGAAGAATTAGAGCGAGCAGTTGAAGCCAAGTATCAGACTTTCCTGACCTCAGCGGAAAAGCTTCACAAATCTCGCTGTCGCTACGCTAAAGAGCTCAACAAGCTTATCACTGCTAGCATGCACGAGCTCAGCATGGAAAAAGCACAATTCTGTATTGAAGTGGATAAGCAGTGTACTCACCCTTCTCCACTCGGAATGGATAATGTCTGTTTTGTGGTCTCAACCAACCCAGGTCAGCCTATGCAGCCTATCGCAAAAGTAGCGTCTGGTGGTGAGCTGTCACGAATCTCTCTAGCGATTCAAGTCATTACAGCACAGAAAGTCGATACCCCAAGTTTGATCTTCGATGAAGTCGACGTGGGCATCAGTGGGCCAACTGCCGCTGTCGTCGGGAAAATGCTGCGTAAGCTTGGTGAATCAACTCAAGTTCTGTGTGTCACTCACCTGCCTCAGGTTGCGGGATGCGGCCATCAACAGCTCTTTGTGGCTAAACAAACTAAAGCCGGAAAAACAGAAACTCAGATGCATACGCTGGATAACGAGCAGCGCGTATCCGAGTTGGCCCGATTGCTTGGCGGCAGTGAAATTACAGAGTCAACCTTGGCGAATGCAAAAGAGTTACTGATTGCGGCTTGATAGAGTCTACGGCTGATTCTCAACTTAGCGCCAAAGTTCCTACTTAGGGGAATTTTGGTACGAGTTTGCAACTAAATTCAAAAATCGTGGTCTGAAACAGTTCAAAACAAGATGAGCTTTTTACATTAGCGCTCAGCTTGTTTATTATCAGCCCAATTTGAGAAATATCCGTTACAAGAATTTATCCGTATGCAATTGAAAAAGTGGCTAATCGCTGTACCACTCTCTATGACACTGTTGACTGGCTGCTCTTTGGTAGAAAAGCTGGTATATCGAATTGACATCAACCAAGGTAACTATGTTGAACAACAAGCCGTCGATCAACTGAAGTTTGGTATGACCAAAGAGCAGGTACGCTTCGTGATGGGCTCACCAATGCTAATTGAAAACGGTTATCCTGATACTTGGTACTACATTTACCACCATACCGAAGGGCACAAAGATTCGGTGCAGAAGGACTTGATCGTCAATTTCAACGATAAAGGCCAATTGGTCGATGTGACTGGAGACTTCCCACCTAGCTCTGATTTCTTTGAAGGAATCAATTAAGGAAGCGAGAAGCGAGAAGCGAGAAGCGAGAAGCGAGAAGCGAGAAGCGAGAAGCGAGAAAGTTTTAAGGGTTGGCGCATAGCGTCAACCCTTTTGTTTTAGCATTAAGTAAATCAACCAGAAGAAAGGTGATTATCTTAAAAGCTAATTACGCTCAATCTTCCTTCCTAAGTGGATTCTTTTTACCGCCAGTGACTGGGTCTGCTGCCCCTGATTCTTTGGCTTGCTCAGCGCGTTTACGGCGAATTTCTTTCGGGTCTGCAAGCAGTGGGCGATAAATTTCAATACGGTCTTTATCACGAATCGTAGCGTTGAGCTTCACGTTGCGGCTGAACACTCCCACTTTGTTCTTGGTCAGATCAATTTCTGGGTATTGCTCTAAAACACCAGATTCTTTAATGATCTCCTCAACCGTCATCGACTTATTGACCACTAAGGTATATACCCGTTGCTCTAATGGGAGAGCGTAAACCACTTCAACGTGGATCATATCAGACTCAATACTCATAGCACGGATAAACCTGTTTAGCGCGTTGAGTAAACGCATTCACCATATTGCTGGTAAGCTCGTTAAAAATCTTACCAAAAGCCATTTCGATCATTTTGCTGGAAAATTCAAACTCTAACTTAAGCTCAACTTTGCAGGCTTTATCGTCTAAGGCAGTAAAAAACCAACCCCCTTTCAATGTCTTAAAAGGGCCGTCAACCAAATTCATTAAGATCGCTTCACCACTGACGAGCTCATTTGAAGTGGTAAACGTTTTACTGATGCCCGCTTTCGAAACGTCAACGGAAGCAACCATGGCAGAACCACTGGATTCAATCACTCGGGAGCCTGAACAACCGGGTAAAAATTCAGGATAACTGGCTACATCATTTACCAGCTTAAACATCTGTTCAGCACTGAACGATACCAGCGCAGAACGGCTGACTTGCTTCATATAGACTCCTCATAGCGCACACCTAAACAGCAGGCATGTACCAATTTTACTTTTATTTGCACTCAGCGCAAATAAAGGGATTTCCTAACTAAGTTCCTGACCGTATAATGCAGCCATTATGGCAAAGAAAAAATCGAAACAAAAAGCGGGTAGCAATACCATCGCTGTCAATAAGAAAGCTCGCCACGAATATTTCATTGATGATGAAATCGAAGCTGGCATGGAGCTTCAAGGCTGGGAAGTTAAAGCACTTCGTGAAGGCAAAGCAAACATCGCAGAAAGTTACGTATTTATGCGAGATGGTGAAGCCTTTGTGAGTGGTATGACTATTACTCCTCTTAACCAAGCATCGACACACGTTGTGGCGAACCCTACACGTGTTCGTAAACTACTGATGAGCCGTCGTGAGCTTGATAACCTTTTTGGTCGAATTAACCGTGAAGGTATGACGCTTGCTGCACTCTCGCTCTACTGGTCTCGCTCTTGGGTGAAGATGAAAATCGGTGTAGCAAAAGGTAAGAAGCTGCACGATAAACGTACTGATCTGAAAGAAAAAGATTGGGCGAGAGAAAAAGCTCGCGTAATGAAGAGTTCGCTGCGCTAATATTGAGCACTTAAACGCACAAGTCTAGACAGGTTACGCTTTTCTGGTACTATGCGAAGAACACTTTGGGGCTGATTTAGGATTCGACAGGAATTTTGCAGTCTGAGGTGCATGCCGTGGGGCGGTTGGCCACGTAAAAAGCCGCAAAAAAATAGTCGCAAACGACGAAAACTACGCACTAGCAGCTTAATAACCTGCTCAGAGCTCTCTCGCCCTAGCTTCCGCACGTAAGACGGGGACCAACGAGAGATCAAACCCAAACGCGCTAGCCCGGATTCTCCCGCCTGAGAGATGAACGGCGAAATTTAATTCAGGATAGTCACTTACTGGCGTGTCGGTTCGCAGGTACTTGGTGAATTTAAAGATCGACTAAGCATGTAGTACCAATGATGAATGGTTTTTGGACGCGGGTTCAACTCCCGCCAGCTCCACCAAACGTTTGGAAAGGCCCAGCTCTTACGAGTTGGGCCTTTTTGTATTCAGTCGAGCTTAAAATGTCTGTGCTGTTTTGTACGCACACATCGCTCGCGCTTTCTCACTGCCCTCTGCTTCATTTTGCTGGAAACAGTGGCGATATGACGCAACGTATTGGTTGAATGCTTCCATTGCAGCGGGTTTAGGTTGAGTTAATAACTTCTCAATGAATTGACGTGAGCCGACTTCGAAGTGCTGGGTGTCTATCGGTGTATTCCAATCACCACCCCAAATAAGAAATCCGTGGTGTGCGAAAAGCTCCGTGACGTCTTCGGCCATGCCTTGGCGTTCGATCTCATTTCGAGCTCGAAAACGAGTTCGGTTGATATAGTTGTCTACAGATTGAATCGGTTTGACGGTAATTTTTCCATCTGGTCCAAACTCTAGAAACGGGTTTTGTACTGGGTTGATATCAATGGCGACACCGTAAGCATGTTTCGACCAACTGGACCCACCTGTGATGGGGCGAGCATTGAAAGCACTGCTGTTGTTCGCGGCCATCGAAGCATTATCATCACCTTTGAATTCACGCATCAAACGAGCGGAATGAAGAGGAAATTGACGTTTATGCAGTTCTGCAAAAATCTGGTCAACGGAAGGCGCGACAACATCGAACACGATCATGCTGCCTTGCTTCGTTTGACCATCAAAAGTGACGAAGTCGAAATCCACTTTAGAAAGCCTATCACAGCCTACCGGAGCACCTGCACTCAATACTCCCTGCTTCTTCATCATGCCACATTGCCACTCCGAAACAGGGGCGATTTTAGCGTACCCCGTCGAACTCAATAAGACAGCGAGCAAGCCCAGCCAATGTTTTTTCATTTCACTTATCTCAACGTATTGGTAGCCAGAAGATGGGCATATTCTAGCGAAATGACTGATTAGGCGAGACATTTAAAGCACTGACTTTACGTCAAATTGTGACTCTGACTCCGAGAAGCTTTCAAGTACGCGTTTAAGAATGAAAGCAACATTTAGATTCCGTATGCAAACGGATAGAAAAACTCAATAGAAAGCCAACAACTTTCTATTGAGTTTTTGCGATATGGATTTAATCAACTTTCGTTGCCTTTGAAACTATTCACCGCGGAGGCGACACTTTCGGCCCCGGTATGTATTTCGTCCATCGTCTCTGAGACGGTTTGAATCTTGCCACTGGCTTCCTGAGCAACATGATTGACGTCATTCATCGCTTGAGTGACTTCTTTGGTCAGCGACATATTTTTGTTGACCACCTGAGTGATTTCTTCCGTAGACTCCGATGTCCTTGAAGCTAACTGACGCACTTCGTCGGCTACCACGGCAAAGCCTCGGCCTTGGTCACCAGCACGTGCTGCTTCAATAGCAGCGTTCAGTGCTAACAAGTTAGTTTGCTCGGCAATACTGCCTATGGTTTTTACAATTTCAGACACATCATCCGAGAGCGACGCTAGTTCTTCGACCTGACTGATCGATACTGTCAGGTTATCCATCATTCTTTGTGAAATCCCGACCGTATCTTGCAACACCTGATTACCTTCCTGAGCCACTTGCGATGTTTGCAACGCGGTTGAATAAGCGATGTTTGCCGCTTCTGAGATCGCCATTTCGCGAGTCACATCATTGGTAATGTCTGAGGCAAATTTCACCACCTTGTACACTTCTCCTTTCTCGTTACGCACCGGGCTGTAAGATGCCTGAATCCATAACTCTTCTCCGTAGCTGGTCTTGCGCAAGAATCGACCGGAGAAAGCACGACCTTGGGCCAGTTCGCGCCAAAAGTTTGGATTTTCCTGATAAAAATCATCGAAGCAGAACATACGGTGATGTTGGCCCTGAACCTGTTCAATGGCGTACCCCAAGCCGGAGAGGAAATTCTTGTTCGCATCGAGAATGGTGCCGTCGGGCTGAAATTCAATCACGGCAAAGTTTTGATGTAACGCTGTAATGAGATCTTTATCCGCCTGAGCTTTCTTCACTTTTTCAGTGACGTCACTGGCAATTTTCATCACGCTTTTCACAGTACCGTCATCATCGAAAACGGGAAAGTAGGTCGCTTCAATAATGACCAAATCCCCCATTTTACTGTAGCGTTCAAAAGTGCCGGATTTCACTTCACCTCGCGCTAAAGATTGCCAGAACTGCGAGTAATCAGCACTTTGGGTATAACTCTTATCACAAAATATTCGATGATGCTTACCCATTAGCTCTTCAAGTTGGTAACCCATCGCTTGTAAGAACAATGGACTGGCATTTTGGATGTGCCCCTGAGTATCGAATTCAATCGTAACTAACGACTTGCTCATGGAAGCAACAATGAGATGATTGTGATGCTGGAGACTAAGCTCTTGTTCAGATTCTTCGTTGTTTTTGTCAAATGGCCACATAACTTGCACGCTCTTCATACTCAATGAATTGCTTTAAGTATGGTTGCTGGTTTGAATTATGCACACACCTCTAAAGGGGTAGCAGTAGCCGCTATTCTCAAGGACTTAGAGCGCAGTTTTTCATGAAAGTTGAGTGAGAACATCGGTTTAACTATGCAACAAACCACCCATTAATTAGATTAATGGGTGCCAATAGACCAATAACTAAGGTGTGCATCAGTGATGATTCCTGTACTCAGAGTTTTATGTGTTTTTAGCCTGTTTTTCTCTTGTTTTTATACATTTGCAGCAGAAAGATTCCCATTGGCACCACCGGACACCAGTAGCCCACAAGCAACTTACCTCAGCTTCACACGCTTAGTCGAACAGGCGAACCAAACACTGCTAGAGCTCCCCTCTCTCCCCGCAGCAGAGAAAGAGGCGGCCAGACAATCAGTGTACGCCCTGTTCAATAAAGCGATGCAATGCTTTGACCTGTCTGACGTGCCTAAATCGAGCCAGCAGCGAGTCGCACTTGAGTCCGTCATGTTGATGAAAGAAATTCTCGATCGTCTACCTGAATTTGACGCTGCATCGATTCCTGATCAAAAAAAGCTGAGCTACTGGCGATTGCCACATACTCAGTTGGTCATTGAAAAACAAACCGATGGCAAATACCTGTTTTCCGCTCAAACCGTCGATAAACTCTACTCTAGCTATCAGCTCGTCAAGCATCTACCTAACCGTAACGGCACCGTGGAAGATTTTTACCAGTATTACTCACTGAGTGCCGGGAAGCTGATTCCTCCCGCTTGGTTTGGTTATATTGAAGCCCTCCCCGATGTGTTTATGGAAGAATTTTCCGATCAAGCAATTTGGCAATGGCTCGCACTAGCAATGGTAAGCATCGCGTTGTTTGCTTATGGTTATGCGGTTTATCGCTTTATTGGCAACACCATAATGACGCCGATTTTTATGGCTTTGGGGATTGGTGGCTTTCTGTACCTGATCAGTCATGAAATCAATATGACGGGCAAGCTGATGTCGACGTTAAACGTCTCTGGTGAGCTGTTGATCTGGCTGTTAGTGACTCAGTCCGCTTACCTGATTGGCTATAAGGCCTGCACGGTTTTGCCTAATCGAGGTGAGCAGGCGTCTAACCTGCGCCAAAGCGTGACACAAATTGTCGGCACGTTAATCGGATCCGCTCTGGCAGTGTCCATCTTTGGCTATGGTTTAAGCCGCATTGGTGTGCCGGTCTACGGCATCGTCACCGGATTGAGCCTTGGTGGTATGGCCATCGCTCTGGCGATTCGCCCGACGATGGAAAACCTGATCGGTGGCGTAATCCTGTTTATGGACAAATCATTGTCCGTTGGCGATTACTGCCAAATTGGCCAAGTCTCTGGTGTTGTTGAGCGTATCGGCGTTCGTTCGACACGAATTCGGGCCAAAGATCGCACCCAAATCACCATTGCCAATGGCGACTTGGTCAAGATGGAAATCATCAACTTCACACGTCGTGATCGCTACCCGTTTACCACTCAGATAGGTCTGCGTTACGAGACGACTATGCCGCAGGTTGAGCAAATTGCGTATGAGATAAAAACAGCGCTTCTCGCCCACCCCGACGTTCTCGAATCCCCGTTACGAGTCCATTTCTCAGCCTTTGGTGAATACAGCCTAAACATTGATGTGCTGGCTCATATTGATACCAAAGACAGAAATGAGTTCTTGCAGTTGCAGCAAGATTTGCTGATGCGTATCGAACAAATTGTAAAAGCCAATCACGCAGAGTTTGCTCTGCCAGCCCAAACAACCTACCTGCACATGGCAGCAAACACAGCAGAACAAGGCCGCTCCGAATCAGAAGCGCTCACTTAAAATGATTGAAATGGAGCAATGGCTAAACCCATAGGGATTGCTCCATTTCACTTTACGGCAATCGGATCATATTTGTGGCTGGGAGCCTGAATCACTTTGCTCACTTCGTGTAGCAAACTTGCTTGGTAGCCACTTTTCAATCAACACGGCAATGGCCTGACACACCATGACTAAGGTAAATGGGATTGCTCCAGCAATCGCAACCTGTTTATTCAGGTCGACATCGTTAATGGTGACCAGTGCTAGGCCCATCACAACAACAATGACAGACCAACTGACTTTACTGCTGGTGCGCTCATCTCCCGTCAGCATGCCTGCGGCATAAATAGCTGAATCCGAACTGGAAATAACAAACGTCAGCAACAGCACTAACGCCGTAATAGAAAGAACACCACTTAATGGTAAGTGTTCAAAGAAACTAAACAGACCTTTCGTATAATCCTGCTGCACAGCTGTAACCACCTCATTGAGATAGCTGCTTTCAAACACCGCTCCGGCAAAACTTGAGAACCACACAATCGACGCCAAAGTGGGTACCATGACCGTACAAAACAAAAACTGGCGAACGGTTCTACCACGGCTGATACGCGCAATAAAAGGCCCTACGAATGGCGCCCAGGCAATCCACCAAATTAAGTAGATCACCGTCCACCCTTGGCTCCACTTCTCTCCACCTTCGATGGCTGACAGCGAAACCTGTGGCAGAATCGCGATGTAAGCTTCCAGCGAACTGGCAAGACGGCCAATCACACCCGCAATATCAACATTCACAAGCACAAAACCTAGCAACGCGACCATCAGCCAAATATTGAAGCTACTCAGCCGCTTGATCCCGCGTTCAAGCCCAAGAACACTGGAAAAAGTAAACAGCACGCCAATGACTATGGTCAGCCCAATACGCAGGTTAGTCAGGTCAGCCGTCGTGCCCGTCAAACTTCTCACACCCTGCTCGACCAGCGCCATGGTGTTGGCCAGCACTCCGGCGATACCAAACAAAATCGCCAGCACAGCGATCAAATCAACAACACCTAGCCAACCCGTGCGGCGACGAGAAAACGAGGTACTCACACGCATTGGCCGCTGTTTAACGTAAGCTAGCCACCCCATCAATAGCCCTGCTAACGCATAGAGACTCCATGCGTGTACCCCCCAGTGAAAATACGTCAGGGCGAGCGCTGTATCTTGCGCATCATTGACCACCTCTACAGGTGGCATGTTGGCAAAGTGGAAGATAGGCTCTGCAACGCCCCAGAAAATCAGCCCCGACCCCATGCCTGTCGTAAAGAGCATGACGAGCCAAGAGATGAAGCTAAACTCTGGTTGTTGGTTGCCCAGTTTCACCTTTCCTAAAGGCGACAGACACAATACCGCGCAGGTAACAAATGCCAACGTGGAGAGTAAGATCACTTCATCATCAAGTTGAGCAATAACTAGGTTGGTCAGCTCTGCAATTTTGTACACACTAAACTGAGGAAACAGGGTTACGATAGCAGCCGTAGCAATAGCAAACCCCATAATCACGCGAGATTGAAGGTGATTTGAATTCATAATTTGATAAGCCTTTAGAGGCGAAGATAGGTATAGAACTACTGTGCCGCCACGCCTGTTTACTGTCTATTAACAATCGTTTCTCCTCATCAGGAATGCGCAACCAATCACAGACAGAAAAATTTGTTTATCCCCCCCAAGTTACTTGAGATTAATGCCGATTAGACGAACTGTTGTCTTGCTGATAATCAACACACTCGTTAACACTTTTCTCGACGTCGATGCTCATATCGCTGTTTATAATCGCTAATCATTGTCATTAGTAGAAGTCATCACCTTGATACCGGGAAAATCATATTTCAAATCGCTCAAGAAACGCTGGAAGCAACAGGCCAAAGATAAAGTCAAAGCCATGCTGCTAGGATGCGTACCGGGACAAAAAAATCCAAAACAACAATTAGGCGCTTCCCGTCCGGCTGGTAGCTGCCAATTGAAACACACCCTCTGCCACAACCTTGAACAATATGAAGGTAAAGTGCCTCACATGTACCTCGATACCCAAGGACACGTGACAACCGGGATTGGGCACTTGATTGCCAATGCGCATCAGGCTGCGGAATTGGAGTTTCTCCATCTATCTTCGGGGAAACGAGCCACAAAATCAGAGATCATTAAAGAGTTCACACGGATAAGGAAGCTTCCCTATGGGCAAAAGTACGGTGCAGGTTTTTACAAAAAGCACACTGGCTTGGTTCTGAGTGACCAAGCCATGCTCATCATGATGGAGCAGCACATCGAAAACTTTGAGAACGAACTGTGGGCTATTTATGGCAAGGCAAACTTTGAGCGTTTACCAGACAACGTCAAGCTGGCGCTGTTTGATATGATCTTTAACTTAGGCATGCCCAAGCTTAAAAATACATTTGTAAAATTTAATCAGCATATTCACACGGGCAACTTCCGTAAAGCGGCGCAAGAGTGTCGCCGCCGAGGTATCTCAGACCATCGAAATCAATATGTGAGATCCCTACTGGAAAGCGCATAAAAAAGCGCCCCATTTGGGGCGCGCTACTTATTGTGAGTAAAGACGTCGAATAGGCTCAGGCTCAACATAATCAATCAGCTCATCATTGCTCAGCTTATCGATTTGATCCTGAGTGGCCGACACCACCAGCACATGCTGATTATCCAGTGCGTCGACGACTTCAATGCCATTAGAATGAAGAAGCTCTCTAGCTTGCTGCTCTTTGCCTTCATGATACTTCACAAAGAACCGCGGTTGCTCTGCCGCTGCCTGTGCAGGTCTCTTATCCACTGGGGGAAACGCCGGATTTCCTGCCATTGCACTGGCGGAGAAAGTCGCGGCCAGTAGGCTGAGAGCGCCAACACATGGCAATGACGTTAATATCTGCTTCTTCATACTCACTCCTTATTGAAATGATAGTGTCCAGCTATTGATGCTGCCCGTGTCTTGGTTAGCACTGTCTACTGCGTTCAATTTCCAGATTCCTTTAGATTCAAAGCCACTAAAGTCAGCTTGGTAAGTTTCCTTGATGTTGTTCGCCGAACTGCCAGTGTTGTCATGCAGTGTCACCTGATGCCCCGTCGGCGACGTTAACGTAACACGTAAATCACCGATGTATGTGTGACTGATGTCCAGTTCAACGGATACCGAACCCGCGTCGCCAGAGCGTGATACGTCTAATGAACTAGTCGCACCTGCGCTGTTGTTATCTGGAATCGCAATGGTATCTGAGTTAGTAAAGCTTGATGGCGTTTGGTTCCCAGAATCTGCACCGTTATGCGTTGCAACCAGAGAGGCTCCGCTGTACGCAGAGTAGCCGTACACCAATACTTCATAAGTGCCCGCAGAACTTACGTTCAGTGAACAGCTTTCACCATTACCTTGTTCCCATGAACGGCAGTCATAGGTACTGGTGCTAGGCGTACCATTAAAACGCACGTACATATCCGCATCACCTGTACCACCACTTAGGTTAAAGGTCGCTTGAGTTGCATCAGAAGGAACGTCGAAGGTGTAAATTGTGCTTGATTTGCTTCCTGCAGATAGTGAAGTTTTCGCTACACCATTCTCAAGTACTTTACTTAGATCGACTGGGCCATTACAGCCAGAGTCCAAGTAAGTCTTCGCCGCATCCGCATTCACCAAACCATAACCTGTACGGTTGTCACGGCCTTCAGAATCGATATCTGTTGCCGATGCTGTCAGCGCTTTACGTACTTGTTGTGCCGTACACGTTGGGTGGTAGCTCCAGACTAAACCAGCAACACCCGTTACGTGTGGCGTCGCCATAGATGTACCATTGTAGTACTCGTAGTCTTCGCCCATAGTGGTTTTAACTGTGACAGTTTGACCAAGCTGATTCGCCAGCTCTAGACCGAATTCACGGTCAACTGTGACAGAAACCATACGATAGTCGTCGTTGTCATCCAGTACGAATGGGTTCTGTAAACCTGATAATTCTTGGTTACTGTATACGATCGCTGCTTTAGCACCTGCGTTGTAACATGCCTTCACTGGATTGATTTCTGGACGAACGCCCGTCGCCTGATTATCGATACGCTCAGTCAGACAAATCTTGTCTGACATGTCGCCACAGTTGTAGCTGCCTGACGAGATATCACAAGCCGCAAGAGGCGCGGTAAAAGTGCCTGCAATTGGAGCTGACTTGTATGGGTTATCAAAGTCAGCCGGGACTTTTAGGATCTTACGGTTATGTGGAACGACGCCACGGTCGAAGTTGCTCACTCCGTTAACCGTAATATCTGAAAGCACACCTTCACCGACAGTTACGGTTGACAGTACCGCCACACCTGGCGCTGCAATCTCTACCTGATCGGTTGCTTGAGAGAAAGCCGCATGCTGGTTTTTGTTGTCCACTGCCGCCACTGACATCACAGAATCATAAGAAGCTGGGTAGCTGTGCGCTGTGTTACCTGAGTTACCTGCCGCAGCAATCAGCAGAACGCCATCATCGTATATAGACTGAAGTGCGTTGCGCTCTGTTCGGCTCGATTGACTACCACCGAGGCTCATGTTGACCACGTCTGCGCCGTTATCTGCACAGGTCTGGATCGCCTTCACTAAGCTTGAAGAGTAGCCCCAACCCGCTTCATTAAACACCTTAACGATATGCAGATTCACGTTCTGGTTTGGCATCACGCCTTTAACGCCTTCGTTGTTAGCAATCGCAGCGATGGTACCTGCAACGTGAGTACCGTGAGCGTTATTGTTACCCGGAGAGCTCCATGAGCCTGTACCACTGTCGTTGGTACCTTGGACACGGTTACCACTCAGGTCGTTATGACTGATGTCGTAACCTGAATCAATAATACACACAGTACGGTTACCCGCATTGGAGTCACTCAACAATTGAGCGTTAACGGCACTGAAGCCCCAAGGCGTGGTCTCGCTCAGTAGGTAGCGTGGAGGATCGACCTCAACATATTCAACCTGGCTATTCTCTCGCAGTGCCGACAGCTCGCTGTCATCCACTTCCACACTGTAAAGTGCTTGGTTACCCAATTTCTCTACTTTGCGAGCTTTCACTTCATCTAACACCGCTTCACGCGCTTTCGATGGAGCCACTGCTGAACGAGCCATTGAGAATGGTGCAGGTGCATCTTCTTTGAACTTGACTATATATTTAGTCGGGAGATCGGCCTCATTAAAGCCCATTGGTGACGCTGCAAAAGCAGACGTAGCACCAGCCATAGCCACTGTCATTGACGATAGGACGAATATCCCTTTGGTTTTATTTATCATGTTGTGCATTTGCTCTGATCCTTTTTGAGCTATTATTATTCACTTTATTCTCATGAACAGTCATTCTTCATAACTACTCAAGAGAGCACTAGCTATAAAGTATGCTTATAAAACATCCAATATTTTATAAAATAAAACATTCACAAACAGGCAAGAAATCAATTAAACAACAGGGCTAGTTAACATTGAATGGTTAATAAAAAACCTTAAAAAGCAATTAGTTAATAACACAAAATGCATTTGTAGTTATTTTATTTGAGTTTTTATTCCAAAAAGGGGAAAGATGATATTATTAACAATTAAGCATCGTAGAAGTCCTGACTCGACAACAAATCAGAAAGTGACAATTTAGTCACTAAAATGAATAAAGGACAATTCCTGCTACAGGGAGAAGTTGAGCTTTCCTGTTGCTAACACAATGGTTGCCCCCCCAGTGGACACTGCTTTAAAAAACCCCATTTGATAACTTCCCTCTGCTGATCACCTCTTATATTGGATTAGAGACGTGCTACCATAATCCCCTCAATATAAAACCACTCACATATAACTATTGAGATCTCGATGAGGTTCACCCCATCTGAACTCAATTTCTGTTGCAATTTAGTTAAATAGATTGAAAACTCTAGCTTAAACCGAATGGCTTCCATCGGTTCCATGATGTACTCGTATTAAAGAGGGAAAGTGTTTTGCTTGGTATTATTCGCCTGATTTTGGCTGCGATTTTTGTTGTCTTCACTACTCTGTTTGCTTTGATTTATTGCTTGTTCAGCCCAAGAAACCCAAAGCATGTCTATTTTTTCTGTCGCTGGTTTAACCAACTGCAAAAGATCATCGGTGTTCGATTGATACAGCGAGGCTTAGAACACGCACCAACACCGGCGAACAGTGTGTATATTTCTAATCACCAAAGCGTCTATGACTTTGTCACAGCGCCCGGAATGCTAAGACCACGAACCGTTTCTTTGGGTAAAAAGGACTTACTCTGGATTCCTTTCTTCGGTCAGCTTTACTGGATCACTGGCAATATATTGATTAACCGAGAAAACAAGTCACAAGCACGCGATACCATCAAACAAGTCGCAGAGGCCATTCATCAACGTGATTTGTCGGTTTGGGTGTACCCTGAAGGCACACGCAGCAAAGGTCGAGGGCTGCTACCGTTTAAGACTGGCGCATTCCGCATGGCGATTGAAGCGGGTGTTCCTATTACCCCAATGTGTACAAGCACTACTCACAACAAGATAGATTTAAACCGTCGCGACAATGGGGTGGTGATTTCTGAAATGCTCGAACCTATCGATGTCTCTGGGTATAAAATCGAAGACGCACGAAAGCTGGCGGAGCATTGCCACGCATTAATGGCGGCGAAAATAGAAGAGCTGGACAACGAAGTTGCCCAGCTCGAAGCGCAAAAGAGTAAATCGCTTTCAGGAGAGCAGCACAGTCTTTAGAAAATGTATTGGTCCATCATTGCGACCATACGGCCAATCTCTGGCTTGGTGATAGTGTCATTCGCACCTAACGCCAGAGCTTTGGCCCGATTGTCATCACTCATCAAGGACGAGAACATCACAATCGGCAGTTCTTTGTAAGCTTCGGAGTCACGTAAACGCTTGACTAAGTGCATACCGTCCATACGTGGCATTTCAACGTCCGTGACCACAGCATCAACAAGCTCAGACACCGGAATCTCTTCTTTCTTCGCCACTTCGGCTAATTCCATCAGTTTCTCATGCGCCTCACCACCGTCTTTACATGCGATGATGTTATAACCCGCCGAGCTTAATGTGTCCTGAATCAGGCTGCGAATGAAAGCAGAGTCATCCACCACCATGACGGTCTTCGCATTACGCTTAGCCACCATTTTCTGATTAAGATCGACACTTTTATCCACCTTAACATCGTATTTTTCCATACTCAGCTCAGGGTTGATGTCCGCGATGATCTTCTCAAAGTCGAGGATCATAATCAGGTTGCCGTCTTTACGTACCACCGCAACCACGCAATCCTGTTCGCCAGCTTCGAGGAATTGGCTTGGCGATTCAACATCATTCCAGGAAATACGGTGAATACGGCTGATGCTGTCAATCAAAAAGCCGTTGGTCATGCGGTTGAAATCCGTCACGATGACAAACTTCTTCTCTAAATCTTTGTTCGTTGGTACGCCTAACCAGCCAGCAAGGTCGACCAGAGGAGTAAGAATATCTCGGGAAGAGAATACACCGACCATATGGGGCTGAGCATTCGGGTAATCGGTCGTTTCCGGTACCTGTATGACTTCACGCACCTTAGCTACGTTAATGCCATAGTAGCAGGTCTTTTTCGAGCCATCTGGCATCTGTTTGACTAGATGAAATTCAATAATTTCAAGTTCGTTTGTGCCGCTTTCTGTAAGAATTGTACTGCTTGAAACGCTCATAGTTGATTTTACTCATTCCCGGTATTATTCACACTTACGCGGGAGTGTTTCTCGTCCGCGTAACTACCTTTAATCTGCCGCCTCGGAATTTGTGTTTTCGTTAATGATTGAGGCGAAAGTAAAACTATCTCATTTATCAATATAAATGCCAGAAGAATTCATCAATCTCAATGTAAGCTCTTGCGTTGCTCACACAATGATGAGGCATCGGGTATCTCTCCTAGTATAAGCCCCGAGTGGTGAACTTTCCTTAAACCAGACAGAAATGCGCCATTCAGCCTTCAAGTGATGAATAGAGAACACAGAAAAGTACCTAAAATCAGCGCACTTACTCTTGGCTCGTTTCACTATAACGGCAGCAACGCGCAATAGTTGAATCGCATTGCTCTCGGCGAGGGAAGGATGTGAAGTGGAATCTATTTCATACGTAGAAGAAAGCGACGATAGAATGAAAACATCCACGGTTGGGATGTTTTCCCCATTGCTCAAGTTTCCGCTTAGCGCTCAAAGTAGGCGAGAAATTCACCACAGTCTTTTTGAAATAATGACAAAGCTTCTGCTAGTTGATCGTCACTCCAATGCCACCAAGCCAGTTTATCCAACCGTTCGCCGTAGCTATCATCTTCAAAACGAGGGCGAAGCACTCTGGCAGGGTTACCAACGACAATAGAGTACGCAGGCACATCTTTAGTCACAACACTTCCGGCCCCAATAATGGCGCCATTCCCCACTTTGACACCGGGTAAAACTATCGCGCCATGACCAATCCAAACATCGTGGCCGATGATCACTTTCTCTTCTTCTCGCCAAGCAAACACTTCATCATCAAGAGACGCTGGGTTCTCTCCCAGTTGATACTTCCCCGGTCGATAAGTGAAATGATGCAACGTCGGGCGCCACCATGGATGATTACTCGGATTAAGCCGCACCGTAGCGGCGATTGAGGTGAACTTCCCTACCTCAGTAAACATCAAGTTGCTGTCATTCTGGATGTAGCTGTAATCGCCAACGACGACATTATTGAGCACACAGCGATCCGCAATTTCGGTCCAGCGACCCAATTCAACACGATGCAGTCGGCAAGTTTGTGCGACGCTTGGCTGACTATCTAAAGTTGGAGATAAAGGCTGGCTCATAAACAAATTTCCTCGCCATCGTTCAATAATCGCAGTCGTTTACTCAAGGCATCAGGATTTTGTTCTGCCCAATCAATCATTTGGTGACTGAGGTGAATAAGACCGATGTTTTTTGGTTGGCACACCTCATCGATGTGCACCACATGTAAAAAGTCATTGTGATTAAGCTGACTACGACTTATTGGGTCTTCTACTGGGGGGTGATTACAATCTGTGATTAGCCAGTCCACTTCCATCTCTTTCAACCAGACAGATGTGGAGTTTGGTAGGCCAGCGGTGTCCGTCAGGTAAGCCAGACGTCTTCCCTGATACTCAAAGCAATAACCTAAACACATTCTTGAATGCAGCATTGGCAAAGGTGTTATCTTAATCCCTTGCCATTCAAAAGATTGAAACGCTTCCGCCCGCAGGGAAAAATCTAAAATCCCAGGATGCTTGTAGAGGTCATCACAACCTGAGAGATCATCAGGGGAAATGACCCTAATGGGCTCCCCGACTCCCCAACGTAAATCAAACAGACTCTGAACGTGATCCATGTGATAGTGAGTCAGCAAAATAGCGTCGATGCTACCAGCTGGAAAACGCTGCATTAAGTCCGGTGCATTGGCATCGATCAGCAGCGTTTTTCCATTATGGTGCAGATAAGCCGAGGACTTTTCTCGTCTCAGTTGAGGGTTTTCACGCGCGGCAGAGCAAACACAACAATCACAGCCATAAACAGGCACCATAGCGCTATTACCTGTTCCTAGTAGAGTCAGCTTCATACCGCATCTCCCGTCAGTGCTTGTCGCTTCTGCCCTTGCTGCAACAAATGACGAAACTGAGCAACGCTTTCTGCTAGTGAACCACTATTATCAATGCAAAGGGGACACAGCTCACTGTCAGCGATGTATTCCTTGGCTCGCTTGAGGCGAAGCGCTATTTGCTGCTCATCTTCTCGGCCACGCGCACGCAGACGATCTTCAAGAACCTCACTGCTGACATGAACCAAGACCGGAATCAATCGTGAACCAAACCGCTCTTTGGCGGCATTGAGATAGGCGCGCGAACCATTAACAACCACATTTAAGCCTGAATCCATCCAATGATTCACTTCCTGACCAACGCCGTAGCACAAGCCGTGTGCCTGCCAACTCATCGCGAACATATTGCGTGAGTAGCGGACAAAAAACTCATCTTCACTCAAGGCGATATGGTTTTCGCCGCCCGCATCCGCCGCACGGGTGATATAGCGGTGTGCGACGACTAAGTCATCAACGAATTGCTCTCGTAGCGCAGAAATTAATGAGTCCTTACCGGCACCAGACGGACCAATAATGTAATAAAGCTGGCCACTAGAACGCCCTTTGGTTGGTGCCGCAGGTTGCGGCACCTCCTTTTGGTTCAATGTGTAGTGTGTCGACTTCACTCAGAATACCTTTTTGCCTTCACGCCATACTCGTGACACCAGTTGATGGCCATTCACACGATGAGCCAACACCAAATCTGCACGCTTGCCTTCAGCCACGATACCGCGATCATCAAGCCCCAGTGCCTGAGCAGGGTTACGTGTGGCCAACTGCACTGCCTGAGCAACATCCAGAGAATTTCGTTCGTCTTCTACCAGCTTAAAAATCGCATCCAACAGACTGACCGGATAATAGTCAGAAGACAGAATATCCAACACACCCAGTGACGCCAGTTGATGCGCCGCCACATTGCCCGAGTGAGAGCCGCCTCGTACCACATTAGGCGCCCCCATCATCACCTTGAGCCCTAGCTCATGGGATTTCTGAGCCGCTTCCACAGTGGTAGGAAATTCAGCAATCACCATCTCCAACTGCTTCGACTCCAGCACATGTTCTGAGGTCGCATCATCATGACTCGCTGTTGGGATATCTAACGCACGACACTGACGGCAAATTTCATCACGGTTAGGCTTAGACCAGCGCTGAGACAGTTCAATTTGCTCTTTCTCGTAATCCACCAGCTCTTCATCACTCAGGCCATATTTGCCCTGATAGTAGGTGCGATACTTGTCCAGATTGACAAACTGACGCTGTCCGGGAGCATGGTCCATCAGTGAAACCAACTGCACCTCTGGCAAATTGATATAACGTTCGAGCAAACCAACTGTGCTGTCATGAGGTACTTCGCAGCGAAGGTGTAAACGATGCTCGGCACGCGTCAGACCGCGTTTCTGGCTCTCGACCACGGTATTGATAAACTGATCGAGATTCTCCTGACGATGACCATCGCGGTAATCTCCCAACGCAACGGCGTCAAGCACCGTTGTGATCCCTGAGCCAATCAGCTGAGTGTCATGGGCACTCATCGCAGACAATGGTGGCCAATCCACTTTAGGTCTCGGGGTAAAATACTTCTCCAGATTGTCGGTATGCAGCTCGATCAACCCCGGCATCAGGAATCCATTCTCGCCATCCAGTGCGCCCGGAAGTTGGCTTGTGGTATCAGACATATTGGCAATAACACCATCTCGCAGCTCCACTGAGCCACGAACCACTTCATTCTCTAATACCAGATTTACGTTAGTAATAATCATCGTTCGTGACTCCCTCTATGCACACACTGTGGTCAATGGTTTGACGGGCTGGTCTTGTTGCCGTCTGACGTCGTACAGGCGATCAGCGACCTGATCTCGGGTGTGCTCATCGTGGAAGATACCGACAATAGCCGCACCACGTTCTTTGGCTTCTTCAATCAGGCTAACCACCACGGCACTGTTGGTTGTATCCAGCGAAGCCGTCGGCTCATCCAGTAGCAAGATGGGGTAATCCACAATAAAGCCACGCGCAATGTTGACCCTTTGCTGCTCGCCCCCTGAAAAAGTCGCAGGCGCCAAGTGCCACAAATGCTCAGGAACATTAAGGCGCGTCAGCAAGGATTTGGCTTTCTGCTCTGCTTGCTGTGCACAACCACCCATCTCTATCACTGGCTGCATCACAACCTCTAATGCACTGATGCGGGGAATAACACGTAAAAACTGACTGACCCAGCCAATCGTGTGTTTGCGTATATTCAGAACATCACGTGGGGATGCTGTAACCAAATCAATCCACTGCCCTTGATGGTCAACTTCAATCGAACCGTGATCCACCAGATAGTTCGCGTAGAGCGCTCGTAACAAGGTCGACTTGCCGGAGCCAGAGTGACCATGGAGTACCACGCACTCGCCGCCATCAACGGAAAAGCTCGCACCTGTCAGTACCGGAAGCTCAATGCCGCTCTGGTTATGCAGTACAAAGGTCTTGCTGACATTTTTTACCTTAAGTTGGCTGTTCATCGTCTCTGTCCTTAATTCTGCAATACCGAAGAAACCAGTAGTTGAGTGTAGGGGTGCTGCGGATCATCCAGCACTTGATCGGTCAGGCCGCTTTCCACCACTTCACTGCGACGCATCACCATCAAGCGGTGAGCCAGCAATCTTGCCACTGCCAAATCGTGAGTCACAATCACTACTGCCAGTTCCAGTTCCGTCACCAAACGACGCAATAGATCGAGCAATTTCGCTTGTACCGAAACATCCAGACCACCGGTCGGCTCATCCATAAAAATCAGCTTTGGATGCGTGACCAGATTGCGGGCAATCTGCAATCGCTGCTGCATCCCCCCGGAAAAAGTGATCGGCATATCATCGATGCGATCATCAGGGATCTCGACGTCACCGAGCCATTTGGCCGATTTCTCACGAATCGCGCTGTAGTTACGCTCACCCACCGCCATCAGACGTTCGCCTATGTTACCGCCGGCCGATACTCGCCCACGCAGACCATCCATTGGGTGTTGATGAACCACACCCCACTCTGTACGCAGCAGTTGACGACGCTGACTTTCCGCCATCTGATACAAATCTTCTAACTGAGTGATCTGATTGACTGCATCACCATGGAGATACAACACTTCCCCCTCATCCGGTACCTGTCGTCCTGACAGGGATTTGAGTAAGGTACTTTTGCCTGAGCCGGACTCGCCAACAATGCCCAACACTTCACCCGGATACAGATCGAACGACACGTTCTGAAAGCCTTTTCCCGGTGCATAGAGTTTGCTCAGGTTGCGAACCGACAACAGCGGCTGTTCACTAATCACTTGGTCTTCACTCATTAATGACACACTGTTCATGCTTGTTTCTCCTGCTGCTGGCGACAGTAATCCGTGTCAGAGCACACGAACATGTGCGTGCCTTGATCGTCCATCACAACCTCATCGAGGAAAGTCTCTTTGGAACCACAGATTGCGCACGGTTCGTCCCATTTCTGGATTTCAAATGGGTGGTCCTCGAAGTCGAGACTGTGAACTTTTGTATAAGGTGGAATGGCGTAAATACGCTTTTCGCGCCCCGCACCAAACAACTGCAGTGCGGCCATATGATTCATTTTCGGGTTATCGAATTTTGGAATCGGGGATGGGTCCATGATGTAGCGATCATTCACACGCACCGGATAGGCATAAGCCGTTGAAATATGACCAAATCGA
Source organism: Vibrio sp. RE88 (assembly GCF_013113835.1). Lineage (GTDB taxonomy): Bacteria > Pseudomonadota > Gammaproteobacteria > Enterobacterales > Vibrionaceae > Vibrio. The sequence goes on from NZ_VTYQ01000003.1 coordinate 863,011, forward strand.
GCTATGTCTTCATAGAGTTTGACATGCATGATGCCGTACTCCTGTAGGGCATGCATTTTGCGCGTTTCCGTTTCACGAGGTTCAATAAAACGCAGTGGCTCCGGGATTGGCACTTGATACACCAGTATTTGATCTTCTTCGAGCGCGGTTTCCGGAATACGGTGACGCGTCTGTATGATGCTGGCCTCCGCCGTCTGCTCGGTTGTTTTTGCACTTGCGATGGTGCGGAAAAATTCACGGATAGACACGGCGTTAGTGGTATCGTCAGCCCCCTGATCGATCACTTTGAGTGTGTCAGGCAAGCCAATAATGGCAGCGGTGATCTGCACACCTCCCGTCCCCCAACCATAAGGCATCGGCATTTCGCGGCCACCAAAAGGCACCTGATAGCCTGGGATCGCCACGGCTTTTAGCAACGCTCGGCGAATCATTCGCTTCGTCTGCTCATCCAGATACCCGAAGTTGTAACCTGCCGCTCCTTGCGATCCGGCTAGCTGTTGATTTAGTGCATTCATCACTCGCCTTCCTGTGTATTGTTGTTGCTTTGTTGGGCCATCAGCTCGTCATGTTCCTTATGCATTTTGCGCAAAAGCTCCAGCTCAGACTGGAAATCAACGTAGTGCGGTAATTTAAGATGAGAGACAAAACCTGCGGCTTCGACGTTATCTGAATGCGACAAGACAAACTCTTCATCCTGCGCTGGGCTGTCGACCGATTCATCGTACTCGGCGGCTTGTAGCGCGCGGTCGACGAGCGCCATAGACATCGCTTTGCGCTCAGTGGCACCAAAGGTCAGGCCATAGCCACGAGTGAGTTTAGGCTTGATTTGTTTTGCCCCGACAAAGCCATTGATCATCTGGCACTCAGTCACCTCAATTTCACCCACGTCGATGCTAAAACCGAGCTCTTCCGGTTCCAAAGACAAGCTGACAAAACCGCTACGAATCTCTCCGGCAAATGGGTGGGTGCGACCATAGCCACGCTGAGTGGAATAACTCAGGGCCAATAAAAAACCTTCATCCCCACGCACCAAGTTTTGCAGACGAGCGCTGCGGTCACAGGGGTAGTTCACCGGATTAACCGTGATGTCTTGCGGCGTTTGATGGTCATCCTCTTCGCTCAACATCATGTCGAGGTTTTCTAAGATGCCCGAGACTTGTGGGCATGGTTCGCTGTCAGCCTCAGGATTAAGTGGCATGTGTACCGATTCGCCTTCCGCCAGTAAGGAAAAATCCAATAGGCGATGAGTGTAGTCATAGGTTGGGCCGAGAATTTGTCCGCCCGGCAGATCTTTGTAGGTCGCGGAAATACGACGCTCGATACGCATCTCGCTGGTATTGACTGGCTGCGCAGTGAGCAATCGCGGTAGCGTGGTCCGGTAAGCACGCAGCAAAAAGATCGCTTCCACCAAATCGCCAGCGGCTTGCTTGATCGCTAAGGCAGCCAATTGCTTGTCGTAAATCCCGCCTTCGGTCATCACTCTGTCCACAGAACCGGCCAACTGTTCCTGAATTTGATCAACATTCAACTCTGGCAATGCCGTGTTACCACGGCGTTTTTTCGCCTGAAGCTGGTGAGCAAGACGGATGGCTTTCTCGCCCCCTTTTACGGCAACGTACATGGTGTGACCTCCACTTTTGTCGTGCGAGGTACACACAGCACCTGCTGATTTGCCACAAAGATAAAATCGATTCCCAATGGAAAGGGCATCGAGGCCTGACGGGTTTGCAGAAACGCCAGCAGTTCCACCGAAGCGCCACATAAGTAGATGGTTCGCTGTGATTCAATCCCCGGGCCACTCAAAGTGAGTTCCGTTCCGGCATCTAGGTTATCCAACTCGACAATGACGGTGGTTGAGAGGTCTGGGTACTCTTCGTTACCGGGATTGAATGTCAACTGAGACCAATTGTGCTGCTGGTTGTCTCGCGCAGAAAATACCGCAAAACTGGCTTGCTGAGGGTGTTCGACCAACGGCGATCCAATGTGGAATTTGATATTTTCGGTGACCGCGCTATCCGCGCTCAGAGAAGGCGATAACCAAACAGCGGTAGCGTTATCTGCCATCGCTAAAAGGGTTTGAGTCGCACTACTGACCAGAGAACCGAAGCCATCACAACGGTCGAGGGTGACCACTTTTCCCGGCTCGGACATGGCTTTAAGCAGCAAGCGAAAACACTGCTGGCTATCATGAACTGCATCTTGAAATGCAGGAGAAATCATACTCATGGAATGTATTTAACCTGTTTTATGGGTGATTGGTGGGCGGTGTTAATCTTCGCCACGAACCATGGTGAAAAAGTCCACTTTGCTCGACGCCACTTCTTGAGCACGTTGTGAGTCACGCTCATGCTTAAGGGCGGCCAGCGGCTCAATCAACTGACTGTTGAGCACTTCGAGGTACTGGTCGTTTTGCATCAAAGCGTCTATCACAGCCGCTAATTCTGCATGGGGTTTGTTGCGCCCCTGAAGGTAGCTGTAGCCAAGCTCTCCACTGCTGAGTTTGATCACAGCTCGGGTAATGGTGGCATCGCCCACGTTGAATTGACGCCCCGTAGAACCCATTCGAGCCCTCACTTGTGCTAACCCTATTTCTGACTGACGAACCATGGCGTACTCAGGGGCCAGAGCCAGCGTGTCCCAACGCGATTTCAGCTCCGAGAACTGACTCTGTGCGAGTACAGACATCCATTTTTGTCGCTCTTTCAAAGCTGTCATTTAGTGCTCCATAACGATTTCAGTTGCATCTGCACGGGTATGGGAAGTGGAGAATTCCGCAATGGTTTCCGTGCCTTTGATGACATTGGTGGTTTTAATTTTGAGTAGCGGAGTGTTGGTGCTGATCTGCAGCAAACGACACTCTTCATTGGATGGAATCTTTGCACCGACTCGGGTCTCTTTCCGTTCCAGACTGATATCCAGCCCACGCTGAATAAATTGATGCAGCGAACCATTGGTGAAGTTTTTCAACACTGGCCACCAGGTGGTATCGGACAGGTAGTGGTCAATAATGGTGCGTGGTGACTCTTCCGTTTTGCGCAAAGTGCGGATGTGGATGATCTTGCTCCCTTCATCAATCCCCAAATACCGCGCGATCTTGGGTGAAGCGGAGATCATTCGTGACTGAAGCACCTCACTACGGGGCATGGCGCCCTGCTCTATCAGGTTTTTAGTAAAGTGCGCCCCAGAGTGCAGGCGATACTCTTTTGGCTGGCGTACCACCATATTGCCTTTACCTTGATGGCGCTGAACCAAGCCATTGTTCACCAGCTCATCAATGGCACGGCGAAGCGTGTGGCGGTTAACCGAGAATCGCTGGGCTAAAGTGGCCTCAGGAGGGAGATACTCTCCCGGGACAAAGCAATCACTGACTTCCTTTTCTAGGACGGACGCAATATCTAAGTAAATTGGCATCGTATTCTCTTTCTTGTTTGGCATTGGCTTATCTAGACAAGTTGAAGTAAATCAATCCAACGTTGGCCTAGATAAACTTCTTGCGAATGATCTGAGAAACAAAATCGATGATGCTGACGGTGACAATCACAATCGCCATGATGGCCGCGGTCTGCTGGAGCTGGAATCCTGAAATGGATTGCCACAGTAGGACACCAATCCCTCCAGCCCCCACCATACCGACAACGGTTGCTGAGCGAATGTTGGACTCCAATCGGTAAAGGGAATAGGAGATCCAAAGTGGCATTACCTGTGGAATCACACCGTAGAGAATCACTTCCAGCGAGTTCGCCCCCGTGGCTTTAACGCCCTCTACCGGACCAGGCTCAATGGCTTCAATGGCTTCTGCGAAGAGCTTCGCCAGCACCCCTGTCGTATGAACGAACAAAGCCATCACTCCGGCAAAGGGACCAAGTCCCACCACCACTACAAACAGCATCGCAAACACCATTTCGTTGATTGCACGCAAGCAGTCCATCAGACGACGAACAGGAAATGACACCCAAGACGGCATCAGATTTTCGGCACTGAGGATGCCAAATGGAATCGCAAACAATACCGAAAGTACCGTGCCCCATATGCCGACCTGAATCGTCACCAACATTTCCTGAAGGTAGATATTGCTTTCACTGAAATCGGCCGGAAAAAAATCATTCAATAGCTGAACCATGTTTTCCGGATGCTCTAAGAAGGTCATCGGCGCCATTTCTGCACCTCTCCATGCCCAACTAAGAACCAAAAGTACTGCTACTGCGATAATGCTGTTCTTGATTGATAACTTTGAAGAAGGCTCGTAACTGTGAGTTGTCGCTGTCATTGTTTTATTCTCTTCTCGGCGCCACACCATGGTGGCACCGCAATTTAATTGGCCTTATAGGGCGTCCATTTGAGCTTGTAGCTTGTCGATTTGGGCTTGATACTTAGCCACACGTGCTGCTTTCACCTTGTCACTCAGGTTGGTGTTGTTTTGGGCTTCAACGAGTTTTTTGAACGCATCCATCTGGCGGATTGGCAAGAGCTGATTGTTGTCGGTCGGGGCAAAACCAGACCAGGCAAGCAGACCAAGATTTTCCAGTGCCTGCTTATTGCCGTCTTTGCCATAATTGACGAAAAACGCCCGTGCTTTGCTTTTCAGCTCAGGATCAAGCTGCTTACGGTACGTCACTACATCAGAAGGGATCAGGTCAGACTGCCACACCACTTTGAGCTTCTTAAACAAATCAGGATTGCTCTCTTTGATGCGGATTAGGTTCATCGTATGGTTAGTGGCGACATCCACTTGCTGATTGGCGATGGCCATAACATTGGTGCCATGACTGGCAATGATGTTTCGTTCAAAGTCGTTTGCCGAAATGCCATTTTTGGCAAAAGCTTGGAAGTTCGGTACCAAAAAACCCGATGTCGAGTTAGGGTCGCCATTGCCCAGCTTGAGAGATTGGCGCTGCTCGATGACATCCTGCAGTGAGTTAAGGTTGTCGTTATCCGCATTAACAATCAGCAGGCTGTAATAGCCTTCTAAGCCTTCTTCATTGATATAGCGAGCAAAGATCTCAGCATCGGCTCTGTCGACCGCTTCCATTGCCGCTTTATTGCCATAGTAGGCAAAGTCGATTTTGCCAAAACGCTGTGCCTGAATAATGCCCGCGTAGTCTGGGGCAAAATACGCTTTCACCGGCACTCCAAGTGCTAGGCTTAAATCGTTCAGCAATGGCTCCCAGCGCTGGCTCAGGTTTTGCTGCGCATCCGTTCCAATGATGCCAAAGTTAATTTCATCCTTTGCCAGCGCATGACCCGCTGTCAGTGTGGTCATCAGCAAGGTTGCCAGCGTGGTGACTTTTTTCAGTCCCGATTTCACAGAATCAAACATGTCCAGTTTCCTGATATTAAAACGACGCGGCTAACACGTCGGACGGTTGAATGGCTTGGGGCTTGTCCGAGGTGTTCGAACGATAGAGATCTTCAAGCTGAGTTTTAGATAGGTGAGCGCTTTGGCCTTGATAGAACACGCGGCCATTTTTCAACGCGACGATGCTTTCACAGTATTTCAAGGCATGATCAACCTGATGTAAGGTCACAATCACAGGAATGCCTTCTTTCTCGTTGATGTCCTGTAGTAGCTCCATCACGACACGGGCGGACTCAGGATCGAGTGACGCAATCGGCTCATCGGCAAAAATGATCTGTGCGTTTTGCATCAATGCGCGAGCAATCGCTACGCGTTGCTGCTGACCACCAGACAAATTACCTACACGCTGCGTGGCATACTGCTCCATGCCGACTCGACGTAATGCTTCCAGTGCTTGATGCTGCTGCTTAGCGGTAAACAACCCCGTCAGCGTGCGCCATTTGGCGGTAGAACCTAAGGCTCCGATCAGCACATTGGTCATCACGGATAGGCGGTTAACCAAATTGAATTGTTGGAATATGTACCCCGCCTGAGCTCGACAGGCGCGCACATTACGCGAAGCTTTACCCTGTGTTTGGACGGTTTGACCAAGCACCTGTATTTCAGCGCCGGCATTGCGGTCACCAATAATCAGGCCGCTCAGGTGGCGTAGCAAAGTTGACTTGCCTGAGCCAGATGGCCCAAGTAAAGCCGTCATCTTGCGGCTACTAATGGTCAGGTTGATGTCATCCAGTGCTTTATTTTCACCGAATGTTTTGTTGACCTTTTTCACTTCAATGATGTTGTTCATCGTCAATGTCCCTTTTGGATTTAGGGCCACTTTGAAGCGTAAATATTAAAGTTAAGTGTCTGTTTTCTTGCAAAATTGCAACATAGTAAATTCAATGCGCACTTGTCTAGACAAGCATAATTGGCTGTTTTTATTCATGAAAAAATCAATCAGCCGCAGGAAGCAACCAGACTTATATACAGTGAGAATTCATAGTAATTTGATATAAAAAAAGCGCCTCATCGGGAGGCGCTCATCCAGTTACGGTAATCTTAAGCACTCAGTGCCTGTTCCAGATCCGCAAGAATGTCATCAATGTGCTCAATGCCCACAGAAAGTCGAATCATTTCCGGCGAAACACCAGCTTGCTGTTGCTCTGCTTCGCTTAACTGGCGGTGGGTAGTGGAAGCGGGATGGCAAGCCAGGGATTTGGCATCACCGATGTTGACCAGTCGCTTAAAGATTTTCAGTGCATCATAGAAACGTACTCCGGCGTCGTAGCCATCTTTAAGACCAAAAGACAGAATCGCCGAAGGTTTACCTTTCATGTACTTCTCAGCCAACGGGTAATGCTCTGAGGTTGGTAAGCCCGCATAGCTCACCCAACTGACTTTGTCGTGCTGGTTGAGGAATTCTGCCACTTTGAGCGCATTTTCTGTATGACGCTCCATACGCAGAGATAGGGTTTCCAGCCCTTGGATCAGCATAAAGGCATTCATTGGTGATAACGCGGCGCCAGTGTTACGCAGTGGTACTGTCCTAGCTCGACCAATGAAGGCTGCCTCACCAAACGCTTCGCTGTACACCACGCCATGGTAAGACGGTTCGGGCTGATTAAAGACAGGGAAGCGGTCTTTGTACTGCGCCCAAGGGAATTTACCGGAATCGATAATGATGCCGCCCAACGTCGTTCCGTGCCCGCCCACATATTTCGTTAAGGAGTGAACGACAATATCGGCACCAAACTCAATTGGCTTACATAGCGCTGGAGTCGCCACTGTATTATCGACAATCACTGGAACTCCTTTGGCATGAGCCAGCTCCGCAACACGCTCTAAATCAATAATGTTACCTGCCGGGTTACCGATACTTTCACAGTAAATCGCTTTAGTGTTGTCATCGATCAGTTCAGCGAGACTTTCAGGTTTATCGTCCTTCGCGAATTTCACCTCGATACCTTGGTTGGGCAACATATGGGCGAACAGCGTGTAGGTACCACCATAAAGCTGAGGAGTCGAAATGATGTTGTCACCAGTCTGAGCCAGCGTCAGAATCGCGTAGTTGATCGCCGCGCTCCCCGCACTGACCACCAGACCTGCAATCCCCCCTTCCAGCGCAGCCATACGTTTTTCCAGCACATCATTGGTCGGGTTCATAATCCGGGTGTAGATGTTCCCCGGTACTTCGAGGTTAAACAAATCAGCGCCATGTTGAGCGTTGTCAAACTCGTAGGCAACCGTCTGATAGATAGGCGTTGCTACCGATTTGGTGGTTGGGTCAGTTTCATAACCAAAGTGAATTGATAAGGTTTCGTCTTTCATATACCTTCCTTGGGCAAGCGAATAAATGTGGAATTAATGTCTTATCAATAAACATCCATATTGTGTTCAAAACTTAATCATACTGTGAATGCATTCACACTAAACCCTTGAAAATCATGACTGACAAGATTCTGCTAAATACGCCTCTTTATACCTTTTGTCACCAACTGGACACGGCCAACATAACGGATCTCTCGTTGTTTACGCCAGCTGAGAAACAAGTGTGGCAAGACAAAATAGCCCTGCTGCAAAAACAACTAACAGCGCTGCCACATTTAGCCGGACAAGTGATATTACGCTTACCAATGGATCTAGACAGTGAAGAGATTGACGCTGTAGTGCTTTATCGTGGAATCGTATTTGTCATTCAACTTGAACTTGAGAGTAATGAGTATCAGGCGGACTCGATAACCCGCGTTTATCAGGCAGCCCGCCAGTTGAAAGATCTTACGCCTCTCAATAAAGCGCTGTACATGGTTCCCGTGCTACTGGCAGCCAAAGCCCAACCTCAGGCAGGGCCGTTGGCCGCTTCCCAAGATTTATTGTTTGATACCATGTGTGACTCTGGCGAGTATTTATCTGCGCTGATCGAGCACTTTTCCAACCAGTTTAAAGCGGATGAGATCGATGCTGAAAACTGGTTGGTACAACATTATCGCAGTCTCTAACGCGTCATTTTCTTCACGAACACCACCACAAACAACGCCATGGTAAAGCTGCCGAGAAACGCTTCGAAGGCAGCGATAAACCTCGCAACCCCGACGGGCGAGATATCCCCATAACCCAGAGTGGTAAATGTGACGACGCTAAAGTAAAGCGAGTTAAGGAATTCAAACAGATAGAACTGCCAGCCACTGAGATCTTCGTATATCGGGTGTGCGCCTGTGGTATCCAAAAAGAAATACGCCATCGCACAGACTAATATCAAGAAGATGGAAAAGCCCACAACCCGCATTGGGTCTTCGCCATAGCCACAAAACAGATCGACGACTTTAGACACGATCCGCTTTATGCTGAACTTAGGCATCTGATAGCGACGAAAACGCATCTCTCGCTTGAAGAAGTCGCCCGCCATTTCAAACAGCCCCTGCTTTTCACACTGTTTGCGTATATTGCGACACACTTCTTCCGCTTCTTGGTACAGAGAGGCGGATTCTTTGTACTTTCGCTTTTTACGCGCTTGCCTGGCTTGCTGCTCCTGCTTGAGGTACGTCCCCCACTCAACATTTTCCAGCTTCGCCCGGCCAAGATCGGCACCCAGTAAGTTGCAGTTATCTAGTTTTGCACAATGAAGATTAGCCCCCAACATCTTTGATTTCATTAGGGAGGAGCCACGCAAGTCCAGACCGAAAAAGTGTGCATCGGTCAGATCCGCGCGGTAAAAATCCACGTTGCGACATGAATAGCCTTCTTTGCAGCCTCGATTGACCAAATTGATATCAACCAAGTCCGTTTTTGCCAACTGAAATCCGTCTAAAGGTTTACCCGCTGCGGCCCATTGTTCAACCTTGTCTTTTATATCATCTTTGCTTTTATCGACTTTGGGATCATGCCAGTAACACAGTCCTGACTCTCCACACGGTTGATCGCAGCACCAGCCATCAGGATTTTGATAGCTGCATTGGCCTTGTGTAGATTTCATATGCGCTGCCCCGTAAGCACGTCAGCAAACTGACGCTTGCTGACTCTATTAAGTGTAGTGGGTGCATATGCACTCGCAAACGCAATTTACAACTTAATCAATAAGGCTTTGTTGTTTCAGCCAACTTTTAAACAATCGGGTATGAGGATTATCAAGGTGGGTAATAATGAAATAGCCCGCATTGGCACGAATGGCAGGAAACGGCGCGACTAACCTTTCTTGATTGAGCTCATTCCCCAAAAGGGCCATTCGTGCCAGCGCAATTCCCAACCCCGCTTCCGCCGCAGACATTGCCATGTCGGTGCGATTAAAGAAGTGACCTTGATGAGTGTCGAAGTCAAGATTGTGCTGCGCGGCCCAGTATTTCCACTCCTGATCCTTCGCAGAATCGCTCCAAGGCATAGCGTCATGAAGCAAAGTGACTTGCTGCCAGTCTTCAGCCGTGCCCGACGCACACAGGTGTGAAAAGTGATGAAAATACCCCGGGCTCATCACAGGTAAAAGAGATTCTTCCATCAACAGCTCAGCGTCAGGCAACTTGTATGGCAAGGGCCCGTAATCAATAGCAATGTCATAGTCTCGACTTTCACTGTCCACCAGCGCCCCTTCAGCAAACGTGTGGATCTGAATCTCTGGATGGCGCTTCTGAAAATCGTCCAAGCGCGGCACCAACCATTTGAAGGCTAAAGAGGGCGTGAGTTTAAGCCGTATCTGCTTACTCTCGGTAACATGCGTCAATTTGTAGACATTGTCCTCGATCGCGGCCAAATGTGGTGTCACAGACTGGACCAGCTTATCCCCTTTGTCAGTCAGGCGGATGCCTCTTGCGTGACGCTCAAACACACTAAAACCTAAGCGCTCTTCCACCGCCTGCAGTTGCTGACTGACCGCTCCCGTAGTGAGATTGAGCTCACGTGCAGCGCTGGTCAGACTGCTGTGTTTAGCGACGATGCACACCAGATTGATGCCATTAAGCAGAACAGATTTCATAAAAGCTTTTAGTTTTTCTAAACGGTATTGTTAATTCTTATCGATTGTTAATCAGATGTAAATCCACCACGCTTGACCAAATGGTTAATTTGAGGGGGTGAGTGTGAAAGTCGTTATCTTAGGCAGTGGTGTGGTGGGATTAACCAGCGCTTGGTATTTGTCTCAAGCAGGCTATCAGGTCACGGTTGTTGATCGTCAGCCCCGCGCCGCTGAAGAAACCAGTTTTGCGAATGCCGGGCAGATCTCTTATGGCTATTCATCCCCTTGGGCTGCGCCCGGCGTACCAATCAAGGCGATGAAATGGCTGTTAGAAGAGCACGCTCCGCTAAAAATCAAACCTAGCCTCAGCCCAGAACTTCTCCGTTGGGCCAGCCAAATGTTGAAAAATTGTCAGCTGGACAGGTATCGGATTAACAAAGCCCGTATGTTAGCGATTGCCAATCGTAGCCGAGAGTGTTTAGCGCAGTTAAACCAGCAATACGATCTCAACTATCAGGGGCGCACTCAAGGGACGCTACAAATTTTCCGCAACCATAAACAGTTGGAAGCCGTAGAGAAAGACATTGCTTTACTTGAAGAGAGTGGCACTCGTTATCAATTGCTGGATGCCAAGGAGTGTCTGCTTCAAGAGCCGGGGCTGGCCAATATTCAAGGCACGTTGACTGGCGGACTTTATCTACCAGATGACGAAACCGGAGATTGCTACCTGTTTTGCCAGCAACTTCAGGCAATGGCAGAGCACGCTGGCGTCGAGTTTCTGTTTAACACTGAGATTCAGCGTTTGAACGTTCAAAGCAATCAGGTCACGTCTGTTGCGACATCACAAGGTGAAATCGAAGCCGACAAATTTGTCGTGGCGATGGGCAGTTACTCCAAGAACCTTCTGGAACAAGTCGGGATAGACATCCCGCTATATCCAGTAAAAGGTTACTCGTTAACTCTACCTGTGATCAATCACGACTTTGCTCCGCAATCAACCATTATGGATGAAACGTACAAAGTGGCGGTCACACGATTTGAAAACCGGATACGCGTCGCGGGCACAGCCGAGTTAGCCGGATTTGACCCAGCTCTACCAGACAAGCGACTGGCGACCTTAAATCATGTTGTTTCTAACCTATTTCCTGAGGGTACGGACTTAAATCAAGCCGAATACTGGACGGGGTTCCGCCCAATGACACCAGATGGGACACCCATTATTGGGGAGACAAAGATCGAGAATCTGTTCACCAATACGGGCCATGGCACCTTAGGTTGGACAATGGCCTGTGGCTCAGCAGATATTCTGACCGAGGTAATCACTAGGTCTAATAACCTTCAATATAAAGAGCTGAGTACATATCGGTACGGCGAATAGTATAAATACCTGCAAGACCTAACAATAACAGTACAAAAAACGAGCTACCAAACACGGCGCATATTCCTAAGTGCGCTGTGGATTTAGTCATATCAATTCAATTCTCAAGCAATTTAAAATTCCGCACTACAATAACACCACTCGTTAACATTTATTTAGCATTTTGTGCCTGAGCTCACGCAAACAAACTTTAAAGTATAAATTGGTTAACATCGGAGTTACAAAAAGGTTAATATCCTGTTCAGAAAACAACCACTATAAAACTAAACAGGGAAAATACTTATGCAGTCATTAGTTGATTTTCTGAATGGAATCATCTGGAGTCCGGCACTGATTTATTTGTGTCTTGGCGCTGGTTTGTTCTACTCAATCATGACGCGATTCGTGCAAGTTCGTCACTTCGGCGAAATGTGGCGTCTACTTCTTTCAGGTAAAAGCTCGTCCAAGGGCATTTCTTCTTTCCAGGCACTCGCCGTCTCACTTTCTGGACGTGTAGGTACAGGTAACATTGCAGGTGTTGCAGCAGCTATCGGTTTCGGTGGTCCTGGTGCAGTCTTCTGGATGTGGGTTGTGGCATTCTTTGGTGCAGCGACAGCTTACGCAGAATCAACACTGGCGCAGATTTATAAAGAAGAAGACAACGGCGAATTCCGTGGTGGTCCTGCTTACTACATTGAGAAAGCAATGGGTCAAACGTGGTACGCGTGGATCTTCGCTATCGCAACCATTTTCGCTTGTGGTTTCCTACTACCGGGTGTTCAGTCAAACAGTATTGGTAATGCTGTTGAGGCAGCGTTTGGTTCAGGTGCAATGATCGAGACAGCGATCGGCACATTCAGCTTTGCGAAAATCCTGACAGGTACTATTATCTCTGTCATCCTAGCCTTCATCATCTTCGGTGGTGTTAAGCGTATCGCGAACTTCACTCAGATCGTGGTTCCTTTCATGGCACTGGCTTACATCGTAACGGCCTTCATCATCATCCTTCTAAACATCGGCGAAGTACCACGCGTATTCTCAATGATCATTGGTGATGCGTTCACACCTATGGCAGGTGTTGGTGCGGCTATCGGTTGGGGTGTTAAACGTGGTGTTTACTCAAACGAAGCGGGTCAAGGTACAGGTCCTCACGCGGCTGCAGCAGCAAGCGTTGACCACCCAGCTCAGCAAGGTCTGGTACAGTCGTTCTCTATCTACATTGATACGCTACTAGTATGTTCTGCAACTGCATTTATGATCATCATTACAGGTGCATACAACGTACACGGCGCAGAAGGTTTCCTAGTTCAGAACGTAGCAGCTGACATTGCGGCGAACGGCCCAGTCTTCACTCAGATGGCAATTGAAAGTGCATTACCAGGCATTGGTAAGCCGTTCATTGCGATTGCATTGTTCTTCTTTGCTTTCACAACCATTCTTGCGTACTACTACATTGCGGAAACAAATGTGGCCTATATCCGTCGCCACATCAAAGTTAACGGCTTGATGTTCGTACTGAAATTGGCACTTATTGCCGTTGTGTTCTACGGTACAGTTAAGACTGCAAACCTTGCATGGGCAATGGGTGACGTGGGTGTTGGCCTGATGGCATGGCTAAACATCGTCGGTATTCTGATTATCTTCTTCATGGCGAAGCCAGCACTTAAGGCTCTAAATGATTACGAAGAGCAGCAGAAACAAGGCGTGAAAGAGTACACGTTCAACCCTGTAAAACTAGGCATCAAAGGTGCAGATTACTGGGAAGATAAATACCGTCGTAAGACAGGCAAAGAGCCTACAGCAGAAGAAGAATCCAAACCTGTTGAGCAACCTTCAACCTAATTTGGATATCTAAGATAAAAAGCAGTGGTAAAAAAGGGGTTAGCCAATGGCTAACCCCTTTCATCTTATGTTCCCAATTATATTTCTAGCACGGCCAATCGCCACGCCAGCAATATTCTTTACGCAGCAACAGCTTCCGTTGCGACTGATACTTTTTTCTCACCAATTGGCAGAATCGTACGACCATATTCGTTGTTCAGTACTTGAGCCATCGCGAAGTAGATTGCACTTGCACCACAGAAAATACCTTCAAAACCTGCAATTGTGCCAATCAGCGTGCTGCCTGTGAATTCGCGTGCAGCAAGTAGGAAAAACAGGATAGTTAACGAACCGAAAACCACTTGCTTTGCAGTTGGGTAGCAGAGAGAGCCGATAAACATAAAACCAGTGAAGATACCCCACAGAGCTAGGTACCAACCTATAAAGTGTGCAGGGCTTGCCGGTAAACCCATGTAAGGCATAACAATCAAGCCAACCAGTGTAAGCCAGAACAAGCCATAAGAAGTAAATGCGGTAGTACCAAACGTATCACCACGTTTAAAGCACATCATGCCGACAATTACTTGGCTCAGACCACCATAGAAAATACCCATTGCCAAAATCATTGAATCAATTGGGAAGAAGCCTGCATTATGGATGTTGAGCAGGATGGTTGTCATACCGAAACCCATCAGACCAAGTGGAGCTGGGTTAGCCAGTTTTGTTGACATTTCGCACACCTTTCAAAAAAATTAATAAAATTTACGCGCGAAGTTTAATTCCGTTCAATAAAAAAGATAGATCTGGAATGTGCAATCTAAGATTCCGAAAACCGTTCTATAAAGTCAGAAGCAATAACAGTGATCCATCATCAATTGAACAATCAACGGCTTAACGCCACCGTTCATTGCTCTCAGTGGCCGAAAATAAAAAGCTCCTGCTTATTGCAGGAGCTTAGTTAATGAGTAATGAGCCTTTTACATTACTGGCAAGAGATTTCATCCCAGAACCAGTTCGACTGGGTTGGCGTATCCCAAACGCCCGGGCCATTTTTAGCGACAAAGCATTTACCTTCATGAGTCACTTTATCGCCGTTGGCAACCTGGGTGACACCCGCTTGCCACTGAATAAAGGTATCAGGCGCTGGTGTTGGGTCAGGATTCGGGGTTGGATCTGGCGTAGGCTCCGGTGTTGGTTCCGTTGGCGTACCAGAAACCAGTTCCCATGGTCCACCAGCACTCGGATTATCACCTTGTGTCCACCATTTCGCTTTATACGTCGCCCCTTCATGGGTGACTTCATCACCTGTGTTGTAGACCTTAGTAGCACTCCAAGTCTTTCCTGTGCCTGGATCAGGGTCAACCGGGTCTAGCTGATCAACGACACGCACTTCAGGCCAACTCGCGTGAGAGCCGTACAAATTAGTCACACATTTTTCGTAGTCACCCGGAACCAACGCAGAGTAAGCGGTCTGGAATCCAACTAATTCACACTCAAATGAATAACCACCCGGACGATCAGCATAGTACTTCCAGTTGCCATCCCAGTTGGTGTACAACACATCCGTCGCACCATTTAGGTTAAGGCTACCGTATGGAGTCTGTTGCCAGCAGGTATTCTTTTCATCGGCTTCGATTGGAATCTGGTAATAAGACGACAGTCCTTCCCAATATCTTATGCGGTTGACGGGCTGACCTTTATTTTTATTCTGCTCACCACACTCAATTCCCCCATTGATGATGTTAATCGTGGTGCCAAAGCCATAACCAATCCCCGCTTCAATTTCACGTTGAGAAGGCGACCACGTTTTATCAATCACATGCAACATGGCGGGTTTCGGTGCTTGTGGGGTTAGGAAAAACCAGATCGCAGACGCTAAGTTCAGCCAAGAGTCGGCAACTAAGCCTGGGTTGTTGAGCAAGACGGACGCATCGCCATCAAACATCGCTTCGGAGAACGCGCCGTAATTAAAGTGGTAAGAAAGCTGTTTGGCGCCGCGTCCAAAATAACCCTGCCCCGCCGCACACGGCCATTTTTTGTTTTGCCAATCGTTCTGACCACAGCCAGTAGTATAGCCTTCCTGGCCTTCTGACCAGCCCATTTCACGCACATGCACTAACGCCTGTTGCCACTCTTCAAGGCCTAACGGGTTATCCGACACATTATCTTTGGCAATATGCCCCCCAGTTTCCTGCGCGAAGTGGGCAAATGCCGTCACGATCGAGCGTTTACAGATCGCATCGGAATCTCTTCCATCCGTATACTCGGCACAAAACGCAGGGAACTTACCAATCGCCCGTAGGAAGCGGGTATAAGTGTACTCAGGCGCAGCCATATTGGTCAGAAAATCCCACTCCGCCTGAGGGAACACACGTTCAGCGCGCTTAACGTTATCTGGATTAGTGGCAAGGCTAGGCTCAATCGCCTCAACAACGCTATTCGGTGCGGTAGTGAGTGCCTGAGACCATATCTGGTACATAGGGTCAGAAGTTTGTGCTTGCTCTGCCGCCTGAATGTCAGCGCGGGCAACCACATAACCATTCGGATTCTGCGGGTCAGGTTGAATATTGGTCATCGCCCAACTGGACGATATGGCAGCCAAGGATACGGCGGCGGCCAAGTAACTTACTTTCTTCATCTCACTTTTCCTTGTTTTATAAAACTGAAAAGAGATTAGAAAAAGTCAGATCAAGAATCACGGTGAATGAACTCGCCTGATGTTAAGTTGCGAGTCACTTTGTAGTTACAACGAAATAAGAAACGGTCTAGGCCAATAAAAATGTCTTTTGGATTCAAAAACACCAAATAATTCACCGATATAGAATCCAATGACACTGTCATCATCAGCGGGTAATGTGAATTTATCAGAACATTACACTATATAATTATTAAGCCATTAAAAAAGCCAGCCCGAAGGCTGGCTTTTAGCGTTTTGCATCAACGAACAGGATTATTCCCACTCAATCGTTGCTGGTGGCTTACCCGAAATGTCGTACACCACACGTGAAATACCGTCAACTTCGTTGATAATACGGTTAGATACCTTACCAAGGAAATCGTATGG
This sequence comes from Vibrio sp. RE88, assembly GCF_013113835.1. Taxonomy (GTDB): domain Bacteria; phylum Pseudomonadota; class Gammaproteobacteria; order Enterobacterales; family Vibrionaceae; genus Vibrio. The sequence continues at coordinate 879,530 of NZ_VTYQ01000003.1, forward strand.
TAGATGCGCCCAATGTGCCGTCATGAAGTCGATCGTTTCAACTGCGCGTAGAGAAACCACCCAATCGTATTTACGGCCATCGCCCATTACACCAACAGAGCGCACTGGTAGGAATACCGTGAACGCTTGCGATACTTTGTTGTAAAGATCCGCTGCATGTAGCTCTTCAATGAAGATTGCATCTGCACGACGTAGCAAGTCACAGTACTCTTTCTTGATTTCGCCAAGCACACGAACACCTAGACCAGGACCTGGGAACGGGTGGCGGTAAAGCATGTTGTAAGGCAGACCTAACTCTAGGCCAATCTTACGAACTTCATCTTTGAACAGCTCACGCAGAGGCTCAACGAGACCCATTTCCATATCGTCTGGCAGACCGCCAACATTATGGTGAGATTTGATTACGTGTGCTTTACCCGTCTTAGATGCCGCTGACTCAATGACGTCTGGGTAGATAGTACCCTGAGCAAGCCATTTCGCGTTTTTCAGCTTCTTAGACTCTTCATCGAATACGTCGACAAATACGTGACCGATAGTCTTACGCTTTTCTTCTGGATCCGACTTGCCTTCAAGAGCTGTAAGGAAACGCTCTTCCGCATCAACTTTGATGATGTTCAGACCGAATTGGTCGCCGAACATATCCATCACTTGCTGACCTTCGTTAAGACGAAGCAGGCCGTTATCGACGAATACACAGGTTAGCTTGTCACCAATAGCGCGGTGAACCAGCATTGCAACGACAGATGAATCCACACCGCCCGACAGGCCTAGGATGACTTCGTCGTCACCCACTTGCTCTTTGATACGCGCAACGGCATCTTCAATGATCGATTCAGAAGTCCAAAGCCCTTCACAACCACATACGCCAAGAACAAAGTTCTCAAGCATTTGCTTGCCTTGCTTAGTGTGCGTTACTTCAGGGTGGAACTGAACACCGTAGTATTTCTTCTCTTCATTGGCCATTGCCGCATAAGGACAAGTGTCGGTCTCGCCGACTTTTACGAAGTCCGCTGGAATTTCTACCACTTTGTCACCGTGGCTCATCCACACGTCTTGAGTTGCTTCAAGATCTTTAAACAGTGCCGATTCACCAGAAACTTTGACTTGTGCATAGCCGAATTCACGCTCGGTTGAGCCAGCTACTTTACCACCTAGCTGCTCAGCCATAGTCTGCATGCCGTAACATACACCTAGTACTGGCACACCAGAGTCAAATACATATTGAGGCGCGCGTGGAGAGTTATCTTCCGTTACGCTTTCTGGACCACCAGATAGGATGATACCGTCTGGATTGAATTCACGAATATCCGCTTCTTCAACGTCCCAGCTCCACAGTTCACAGTACACACCGATTTCACGTACACGGCGTGCGACTAGCTGAGTGTATTGAGAACCGAAGTCCAAGATCAGAATACGTTGGTCATGAATATTTTTAGTCATTTTGAGCAGTCTTATAAGCTAGGTTATTAAAACGGAGGCGAGTGTACTCGCCTCTTATTAATGCTTCAAGGAAAAAAGCAAACGTTTACGTCAGGTATATAGGTGTTCTTTTTACAACAGTAAAAATTAACCTAGACGGTAGTTTGGTGCTTCCTTGGTAATTTGAACGTCGTGTACATGAGACTCTTTCATGCCAGCGCCCGAAATACGTACAAATTCAGCTTTAGTACGCATATCTTCAACGGTTGCACTGCCAGTAAGACCCATGCTTGAACGTAGACCACCCATTTGTTGGTGAACGATCTCTTTTAGACGACCTTTGTATGCGATACGGCCTTCGATACCTTCAGGAACAAGTTTGTCGGCAGCATTATCAGACTGGAAGTAACGGTCAGATGAACCTTGAGACATCGCGCCTAAAGAGCCCATACCACGGTAAGCTTTATAAGAACGACCGTTGTATAGAATCACTTCACCTGGTGCTTCTTCGGTACCAGCGAACATTGAGCCAACCATCACACATGATGCGCCAGCAACGATAGCTTTACAGATATCACCGGAGAAACGGATACCGCCATCCGCAATAACTGGAATACCGTATTCGTTCGCAACTTCTGCCGCATCTGCAATAGCAGTAACCTGAGGAACGCCCACGCCTGTTACGATACGAGTGGTACAGATAGAGCCAGGGCCGATGCCCACTTTAACCGCACTGACACCCGCTTCAATCAGCGCTTTAGCGCCTGCACTCGTTGCAACGTTACCGCCAATGATGTCTAGATCTGGGTAAGCCGCACGAGTTTCGCGAATTCGGTTTAGGACGCCTTCAGAATGGCCATGAGAAGAGTCGATAAGTAGAACGTCAACACCCGCTTCAACCAAGGCTGCAACACGCTCTTCGTTACCTGCACCAGCACCAACTGCTGCACCAACGCGTAGACGACCTTGCGCATCTTTACATGCGTTTGGTTTACGTTCTGCTTTATGGAAATCTTTTGCTGTAATCATACCGGTTAGTTGGAACTCATCGTTCACGACCAGTACTTTCTCAACACGTGCTTCATGCATTTTCTCTTGCACTTCTTCACGAGTTGCACCTTCTTTTACTGCCGCCAGACGCTCTTTAGGTGTCATAACGACTTCAACTTTCTTAGAAAGGTCAGTTACGAAACGAACGTCACGGCCAGTGATAATACCAACTAACTCATTGTTATCAGTTACGACAGGGAAACCTGCAAAACCATGCTTTTCTGTTAGAGCCACAACGTCTGCAATTGTTGCATCAGGGTTTACAGTAACCGGGTGTGAAACCACGCCAGCTTCGTAAATCTTAACCTGATGAACCATTTCAGCTTGTTGCTCAATCGACATGTTTTTGTGGATAAAGCCAATGCCACCTTCCTGCGCTAGAGCGATAGCCAGACGAGCTTCCGTCACGGTATCCATAGAGGCAGAAATCATCGGAATGTTAAGGGTGATGTTTTTCGTCAGCTGAGTGCGAAGATCAGCTGTGTTTGGGAGAACGGTGGAGTGTGCTGGCACTAGTAGAACATCGTCGAATGTCAGCGCTTCTTTGGCAATTCTTAGCATTTGCAATATCTCACAATTAGAGGAGTAAAAGAACAATCCGGTCTCATCGTTTCGCATAATGAGGGCAGTCAGCGGAGAAGCTAGGCTGCATTTGGATTAGATATTGCGGACGGATTATACGGCTAACGCAATCGCTTGACCACAAGTTTTTTTAATTTTTTTCTTGCAATTACCCCCTTGCTATGTATTATATTGCCGCTAATTTCCATACTCACGCCTATGAGATTAGCTGTGTCATCTCTGACCAATCAAAACATCTTCACTGTATCTCGTCTTAATTCTGAAGTTCGCCTATTACTAGAAAATGAAATGGGTATTGTGTGGTTGGTCGGTGAAATCTCAAACTTCTCTGCGCCCGTTTCAGGCCACTGGTATTTTACCCTCAAAGACTCCCGTGCGCAGGTTAAGTGCGCCATGTTCCGTGGTAACAATCGCCGGGTGACTTCTAAACCGCAGAATGGCAATCAGGTGTTAGTCAAAGCTCGTCTGTCTTTGTATGAGCCTCGTGGTGACTACCAGCTTATTATCGAGAGTATGCAGCCAGAGGGCGATGGCCGACTTCAGCAGCAGTTTGAAGAACTGAAAATGAAGCTGGCTGGTGAAGGACTGTTTGCTCAAACCAGCAAAAAGCCATTGCCAGAACACCCAAAACGCGTTGGCGTAGTGACCTCCAAAACCGGCGCTGCCCTCTTCGATATTCTTGATGTCCTTAAGCGACGTGATCCTTCGTTACCTGTCGTGGTTTACCCAACATTGGTTCAAGGAGAAGATGCGGCCATTCAGATCGCACAGGCGATAGGTTGTGCGAATAGTCGTAACGAATGTGATGTGTTGATTGTTGGTCGTGGTGGCGGCTCTTTGGAAGATCTTTGGTGCTTCAACAACGAAATTGTCGCACGTACAATTGCAGCCAGTCAGATACCTATTATCAGCGCTGTTGGCCATGAAATCGATGTGACTATCGCCGACTTTGTTGCCGATATGCGCGCACCTACGCCGTCAGCCGCAGCGGAATTAGTCAGCCGAGATAACAGCCACAAAGCGCAAGCTATCAATACTCGTCAGCACAAACTTCACAGTGCCATTCGACATTATCTGACCAAGCATAAACAAGCCACGTCGACGCTACAGCACCGACTAGAGCGTCAACACCCGTCTCATCAACTTCAGAGACAGAGCCAACAGCTCGACGAGTTGTCTGTTCGTCTGCAACGCTCAATGGAACGCTACCTGTCAACTCGAAGCCAGAATGTAGAACGCCAGCAATACAAGTTCCAACTTCATTCTCCAGTGGCGCGACTCAATGAGCAGAAACTCTCGCTACAAAGACTAGAGCAAACTCTGATGGATGCGATGGACAGAAAACTACTTAACTCTCGCCACCAACTCGCACTGGCCGCCGAGAAACTGGATACTGTCAGCCCGCTCGCGACGTTAAAGCGTGGCTACTCCATCACTCAAGATGCATCAGGTAAGGTGCTGACTAAAGCAGCCGAGACAAAAACAGGCGACACTTTGGTCACCCGTTTATCCGATGGTGAAATACGTTCGACCGTTGTTTAAGCCTGTTTAATGAATTGGAAACCAACTCTGGATTTCGACTTAAGTTCATTACAGGTGTGACAAAAGTAGCTGGCTGAGCCACAAGCCTGTAGTTTTTCCAGCTTGTCATCACACTCAGGGCAGTAGCCAACCTTGATGTAATCACTCGCACAGTCACCACAGTGGTAGCGGTCTTGCCACTCAAGTTCTTTTTGACATACTGGACACGGATTCATATTGAATTCTCTCAATCGATGTTTCTACTGAGAGCTTATATTCTGCAGCACTCCAGATACAATGATCCAAGTCATTCTCAGTGGTGATGCTTAACCTGATACATCTGCTTATCTGCTTGTTTGATCAAACACTCGATAGAATCCAGTCGTTCAATATTCACAATAGACAACCCGACACTCACATTCACATCAATCGCTTGCAGCGGGGTGATCTCTGCTAAGCATTCTCGTAGCTCGGCATGTAGGGAGTGAAGAGATTCTTCATTGTCTGAAAATGCAAACGCGACAAACTCATCACCACCATAACGCCCACTCATGCCTGCCTCTGCAAAACAATGTTTGAAGGCACGGCCAACCGCCATTAATACGACATCCCCTGCTTCATGCCCATTCTTATCATTGATCTGCTTAAACTTATCAATATCGGCAAAGAAGCATGCAACGTAAGTTAAGTTAGTGTTGAGGCAATCAGAGGCTCGCTGTAGCAATGCACGCCGGTTCAGACAGCCCGTTAAGCAATCATAGCTCGCATGATAATGAAGCTGCTGTTCAAGCTGATATTTTTCCCATGCGACAGCGTAAAGGGAAGCCAGCATTTCAAGCACTTCCAGTTCTTCTTCACTTGGCTTAGAAGGTTGCGAACTGTATATCGCAAAAGTCCCCATCACGGTCTGATCATTTGCCAATATAGGCACCGACCAGCAGGCGCGAAGATTGGCTTTTTCAGTAATAGAGAGAAAAGGTGCCCAGTTGGGATGGTGGTTGATGTCTTCCACCACAACCGTTCGCTTAAGAAAAGCCGCTGCGCCACAAGAGCCGACATGTTCTCCAATCTCAACCCCTTCTATCGCCTGATTGTAGAAATCAGGCAAACTAGGCGCATATTCCAAATGCAATTGCTGTGTCGACTCATCAAGACGCAAGATGGACGCTCGACGTTCACCAAACCAATGTTCGGACAGATCAACCACTCTGCGATTGAGTTCTGCTTTCCCCATTCCTAATGCAAGCTTGGTGAGCAACTTATTGACCTCTCTGTGAGCGTGCAGAAGTCGGTGATAACTCATAAGGCTGACTCGTTTTTATTATTAACAGAACAAAGTAACATATAAGACGATTTTATAATCAGACCTTAACCACACTAGCATATTGAATAATTGATTATCGAGCTGACACCTATATTATGGGCTAAAGATCTTAATGAGATCATCGGCTAAATCCATTTTGATCAGCGATCACCCCTGAAAAGAATATTTATATAACCACACACCGAAAGCATAAGTTACATGTGCTGTTTTTGGATTTAATACAAAACTAAATACCAAAATAAAGATTAAAAACCAACAATTCAGAATTTAATAAAAGGATCGCATTCTAATTATGCCGCGATTACATTGGTGTGCATTTCAATATTTTGCGCATCAATTTGAATTAAACTCACTGTAATCCCTTTGTATTCATTGAGATTCTTAGCATGTGTGCCGCCACATGGGATTTCAGCAAGGCTCTGCTCTCCAAGATCACACCGCCAATAACGTGAGTCGGTTAACGCATCGCCACAGCATTTTATCTCGATATCAGCTGCAATCGTTAACCATTGCGCTATCTGCTGGTTAACCCAAGATTGTATCTTCTCTAGGTCAGCCAGCATGTCTGCACTGTTTAGCCCTCGCTTGCGCAGTGTTTTTCCAAGACGATATGTATCGATACACTTATCTTCACTCACAAAGCTTGTCTCTTGAGCATAACTGTTAAAGTCGTAGTAGCCGTGTGGGTCTTTACGATCTGCCTCTTTGCGCCAGTAACCGTTTTCCACTAACACTTTGTTAAGCGCTAAATAGGCGATATGCCCGGCACTGTGTCCCCGACTCAGTGCTTGCTGATACGGTTTGTCTACAACAAGTGTGACTTCCTGCTCGGACTCAAAGCCTGTGACCGATTTATCTAGGCAATGAACAACAACAAATGCCCATCCGTCTTCATCGCGTTTGACTGGGATTGCACTACCAACGTAGAGTTCATTGCTGCTGAGTTCGACAGCGCCAACCAAACAATCAACCACTACGTGACCATCAATGGTTCCTTTGTCCGCAGGATGATCTGGCCAGATATGACTCACGGGATGGAATGGGGTCATTTCGGTGATGAGGTAAAGGTAATCTTGCCCCAATTCAACACGTTGAACCGGAGAAGTAAGCTGCCACGTATCGTGACAAAAGCGTGTAATTGTAGGTGTAACAGACATCTAGCTATCCTGTATAAAAAAAAGCGCCCTTATTTAAAGGCGCTTTTTGTTGTTCTGTATTATTTTTTGCGGTTTTTCATCATGCTCATCAAGCGCTTACGTTTACGCTCTTGAGACAGGGTCATCTTGTTTGATTTGCCTTCAAATGGGTTATCGCTGTTTTGGAATTGAATTCGAATCGGCGTACCCATGATCTCTAATGACTTACGGTAGTAGTTCATCAGATAGCGTTTGTAAGAATCCGGCAGTTCATTAACCTGGTTACCGTGAATCACCACAATTGGTGGGTTATAGCCACCTGCGTGTGCATACTTCAGCTTCACGCGACGGCCACGAACCAATGGTGGCTGGTGATCTTCGGTCGCCATTTTCATGATACGAGTCAGAACCGAAGTGCCCACGCGAGTGGTCGCTGATTTATACGCTTCCTGAACAGACTCGAACAAGTGGCCAACACCAGTACCGTGAAGAGCAGAAATAAAGTGAATGCGAGCAAAGTCAACGAAGCCAAGGCGACGATCGAGTTCTTTCTTAACGTGCTCTTTAACGTCCATATCCAGACCGTCCCACTTGTTAACGGCAATGACAATCGAACGACCCGCGTTCAATGCAAAGCCAAGCAGGCTAAGATCTTGGTCTGAGATGTTTTCACGTGCATCGATAACAAGCAGCACAACGTTAGCATCTTCTACCGCTTTCAAAGTCTTAACAACGGAGAACTTCTCTACTGTTTCGTTGATACGCTTACGACGACGGACACCCGCAGTATCGATAAGGACATACTCTCGACCGTCTCGCTCCATCGGAATGTAGATAGAATCACGAGTTGTGCCTGGCATGTCATACACAACCACACGTTCTTCACCAAGGATGCGGTTAGTGAGCGTCGATTTACCAACATTTGGACGACCGATAATCGCCAATTTGATTGGTTGATCCTGCAGACGCTTAAATTCAGCTTCCGCTTCTTCCTCAGTGTAATCAAGCTTCTCTTCATCTTCGTCAATGAAGTCTGTCAGATCTTCGATTTCACCACGTGCTTCTTCCGCCATCTTCTCAGCAAATGGGTTTAGAGCGCGATCGATCAATGCACCCACACCACGGCCATGTGCCGCAGCAATTTGGTACATGTTTTCAACCCCTAGCTGCCAGAAGTCAGCCGACGCTGCATCCGCATCAATACCATCAACCTTGTTAACCACAAGCATTGAAGGCTTTTCAATTTTACGCAGGTGGTTAGAAATTGCGATGTCCGATGGGGTTAGACCGGCACGGCCATCCACCATAAACAGTACAACATCAGCTTCATCAATCGCCGCAAGCGACTGCTCAGCCATTTTAGTTTCAACACCTTCTTCAGTACCGTCGATACCGCCAGTGTCAATCACAATAAATTCGTGTTCACCAAGCTTAGCTTGGCCATATTTACGGTCACGAGTTAAGCCAGGGAAGTCCGCGACTAATGCGTCACGCGTGCGAGTCAGTCGATTAAACAACGTTGATTTACCAACGTTTGGACGCCCTACCAGAGCAACAACAGGTACCATAACAACCTCTACAATATACTTTCTATGTAGTTATAGGTAATGACTAATCCCAATACCAGTGTTTACCTATAACTACAGATTTTCTTTTGTTCTATCCAATAAAACGGCTCCCAACTGTTACCAGCCAGGAGCCGAATGTGAATTATATCACACGATTACTTGGTAATGCTCAGTTTCTTTACATCGCCATTACGTGTTACTGCAATGTAGCCATCTGGCACATTAATCGGCGCGACAGCGAAGCCGCTGCTGTTGATTTGCTGCTGTGCAACAAATTCGCCAGTATCGCGGTCAAGCCAATGCAGATAACCTTCGCTATCGCCTACAACCACATAACCATCAATGAGTGCTGGAGCAGTCAATAGACGGTGTTCAAGCTGCTCGTTACTCCAAAGTTCTGTGCCACTGCGTGCGTCAACGGCGACCAGATAATCTTTATCTGTTACCACAAACAGACGACCACCATCGCTGGCAAGATCGGTAGATGACGAGTATTTACGCTTCCAGACCGATTTACCCGAGCGCAAGTCAATAGCGGTCAATTGACCGTTATAACCAACAATGTACAGTGTGCTGCCAAGAACCAGTGGAGAAGCATCAACATCGACTAGACGATCGATTTCTGTTGCTCCTTGCGGTGTCCCGATAGGCTGTTGCCAAATCAGTTGACCACGCTCTGCAATCGCAGCCGCTAGACGACCATTCGCTGTTCCCCAGAATACACCGCCAGAGACCGTCACAGGAGCGCTGTTACCGCGCAGAGTCAGGCTTGGCACTTCTGTACTGATGGTCCACTTGGTATCACCAGTTGCCTGATCCAGAGCAATCAACATACCCGTCGCAGTGTGAACAATGACTAAGTTGCTTTCCGTCGCAGGTGCCGCTAGCACTTCGCCTTCAACATCTACACGCCAGTTAACTTCACCGGTTTCTTCGTTTAGGGCAATGACCTGACCGTTTTCACTACCAATAAAAATTTGGCTGTAACCTGCAGTGATGCCACCAGATAAACGAGCAGGAACATTCTGTTCAAGATCTTGTTGCCATAAGGTACTGCCATTTTCAGGGTTCAGTGCCTTCACAATACCTTCACGGCTTGCAACAAAGACTTTGTCATAAGCGTATTCAGGAGACAATTTCGAGAAGTAGTTTGATACGCCATCACCAACACTGGCACTCCATTCGCTCTTAGGAGTGAATTCACTGTTAACCTGAGGCACTGGCGCCATGATAATGGTATCTTCTTCACTGGCACAGCCAGCCAGAACACCCACGATGGCCGCCGCAGTGAGGGCTTTTTTCAGCATTTTATTCATGCACAGCACCATTACTTCGCCAGATCGTCCAGTTTCATTTGTATAGTCTGACTTGCATCATCCGCTTGCTGTGCTTCGGTATAAGCTGCGTACGCACCTTCCGCGTCACCTTTACGAAGAAGAATATCCCCTTTCAGCTCCGCAACACGTCCAGCCCAGCTTTCATCATTGATTGCAGCAAGCTCAGAAACAGCCGCATCAAATTCACCTTGTTCTGCTTTCAAGCGAGCAAGACGGAAAGAAATAACAGAAATGAGTGCTTGGTCTTCAGTCGCTGTTTTTGCCCATTCAAGCTGCGCAAGTGCTTCATCTAAGCTGCCCGCTTCAACCTGAACTTTAGCCAGTTGAAGAGCCGCTAGGACTGCATACTGAGTCTCTTTGTTACCATCAATAAAGCTCTGAACCGCACCTTCGCCTTCAGCACCTTTGGCCGCTAGCTCCTGAACAGCTTTAGTATAACTTTCAGACGCCGCTTCCTGAGCTGCTGTCACTGAATCTTGGTAGTAGCGCCAACCAAATAGGCCACCCAGACCGATAACCGCGCCGAAAATCACCGCTTTACCGTTTTCTTTCCACCAATCTTTGATCGCTTCTACTTGTTGTTCTTCAGTATCGTAGAGTTCCACTTCCTGTCCTCTTAAATCTAAAAAGTGGTGACTAGAATCACCACTTCAAATTTGAATGCGTTTAAACCAACTCTGCCAGCTTAGCTGCAACGTCTGCTTGGCCGTAAGTTTCTTGAGTACCGCCAATCAGGTCTTTCAGTACCACAGTGTTATCTGCTACTTCGTTCTCACCAAGAACCAGCGCCACTGCTGCACCCACCTTGTCGGCACGCTTAAATTGTTTCTTAAAGTTGCCACCACCGAAATGGTTCATCACACGAATGCCAGGAACTTGCTCACGTAGTAGCTCAGCCAGCTTCATGCCCGCCATCATAGTGCCTTCGCCCGCAGTAACCATGTAGACATCAACAGAGCGGCGAACGTCTGTCAGTTCTAGCGTTTCTAGCATGAGAACCAGACGCTCAAGACCCATTGCGAAACCGACAGCTGGCGTTGCTTTACCACCCAACTGTTCGACTAGGCCATCATAACGGCCACCGCCACATACCGTGCCTTGAGCCCCTAAGCTTTCCGTGATCCACTCAAAGACCGTGCGGTTGTAGTAATCAAGGCCACGAACCAGACGCTCATTTACTGTGTATTCGATACCTGCAGCGTCAAGAAGTTCACAAAGACCAGCAAAATGTTGTTTGGACTCTTCACCAAGGTAATCTGAAAGACGTGGCGCATCACCAAGAATCGCCTGAACATCTGGGTTCTTGGTATCCAGAACGCGCAGCGGGTTTGTGTGCATACGACGTTTGCAGTCATCATCCAAAATATCGATGTGTTGCTTAAGGAAGGCAATCAAAGCTGTGCGGTAGTTAGCACGGTCTTCTAGAGAACCAATAGAGTTCAGCTCAAGACGAACGTGCTTATCAATACCCAACTCACGCCACAGACGAGCTGTCATCATGATAAGTTCAGCATCGACATCTGGACCATCCAGACCAAACACTTCTACACCACACTGGTGGAATTGACGGTAGCGGCCTTTCTGTGGACGTTCATGACGGAACATAGGTCCCATGTACCATAGGCGCTGCTCAGAGCGGTCAATCAGGCTGTTCTCAATACAAGAACGTACACAACCAGCAGTCCCTTCCGGACGAAGAGTCAGGCTGTCACCATTGCGATCGTCAAAGGTGTACATCTCCTTTTCAACCACATCCGTGACTTCACCGATAGCACGGCTAAATAGATGAGTCATCTCAACGATTGGCATGCGCACTTCGCTGTAACCGTATGCGCTGATTACATTCTTCACTGCGTTTTCAAGTTTTTGCCACAGTGGTGATTGAGTTGGAAGGCAGTCGTTCATGCCTCGAATTGCTTGGATTTTCTTTGCCACAATATTTACCGTAATTTTGGTTACGTTGAGATTAATCTTTTACTTTTACGTCGATGCGGTTTGCTTCATCTAATGTTGAAGCTTTTGCACGAATTTTAGCTTCTAGCTGGTCAACAAGGTCATTATTGTCGAAACGCTCTTTCTGACGTTTACCGTCTTCGTAGAATGCGCTCTTCTTGTTACTGCCAGCAAGACCAAGATGAGAGACTTCAGCTTCACCCGGGCCATTGACGACACAGCCGATGATAGACACGTCCATCGGCGTGATGATGTCTTCAAGACGCTCTTCTAACGCGTTAACCGTGCTAATCACATCAAACTCCTGACGTGAACAGCTTGGGCAAGCAATGAAGTTGATACCACGGGAGCGAATACGTAGGGATTTAAGAATATCAAAGCCTACTTTGATCTCTTCAACCGGGTTGGCTGCCAGAGAAATACGCAGCGTATCACCGATACCTTCTGCCAATAGCATACCCAGACCAACCGCAGACTTCACAGAACCCGCACGAGCACCGCCCGCTTCAGTAATGCCCAAGTGAAGTGGCTGATCAATTTTCTTCGCCAACAAGCGATACGAATCCACAGCGAGGAATACATCTGACGCTTTCACACTGACCTTGAACTGGTCAAAGTTAAGACGATCCAGAATATCGACATGACGCATTGCAGACTCTACCAGAGCCTCAGGCGTTGGTTCGCCGTACTTCATCTGGATATCTTTTTCCAGAGAGCCGCCATTCACACCGATACGGATAGGAATATTCTTATCGCGCGCGCAATCAACAACTGAACGAATACGATCTTCGTTACCGATATTACCTGGGTTGATACGCAGACAGTCAACGCCGTACTCAGCGACTTTCAGCGCGATACGGTAGTCAAAGTGAATATCAGCCACCAGCGGAATGTTGACCTGCTGCTTAATTTGCTTAAAGGCTTCAGCCGCATCCATAGTAGGAACTGACACGCGAACGATATCAGCACCGACATTTTCCAGTGATTTTATTTGTGCAACAGTCGCTTCGACGTCTGTTGTTCTGGTGTTAGTCATCGACTGCACTGCAATCGGAGCACCGTCACCAATAGGCACATCGCCCACGTAAATACGAGTCGATGGGCGACGTTTGATAGGAGATTCGTGTTGCATATTTATTTCTAAGGTAAGGTGAATCTTGCTACTTTGCCTGAAGTATACCCAGAAAGGTCGACAGGTTCACTTGATAATGTCATTGAAACGTTTTCAGGGGCACCCAAAATCACTTTATAAGGCCTTTCACCGCTCACTTGTAAATCCTGGCCAGCTTTCTTAATGCCTGTCGCCAGTGTTTTACCCGTCGCATCTTTCACCTGAATCCAGCAGTCATCGCTGAAAGACATTTCTAAAAGGTTAGCGACTATAGCGGGTGCTGAAGAAATTTCGCTTTCTTTCTCTGGTTGGTTCTGCTCTGCGACAACAACCGGTTCAGTGGCTTGCTCCGTGACGACTTCAGGTTCAGCAGGCTCAATAATTTCTTGGACAACTTCCGTTGGCTGTTCAACGATTTCAGGCTCAGCCGTTGCTGTTTCTACCGGAGTAGTAACCTCTTCAAGTGGCTGTTCAACCACTTGCTGGCCCTCTGGTGATTCGTTAATCAGGCTTGGCTCAACCGCAGCAAAATCCAGCTCCTTGTTTTCAGCCAGCTCTTGCTCGATTTTCATTTCTTGTTCCGTTGCCGTGGTCAGCTCAACCGCGCTGTTTTCTTGGTTTTGCCACCACCAAACAGAAGAGATACCGACAATAATGGCAAAAATGCCCCATGTCAGGGTCATAATGCGGCTATCGTGTTTTTCTTTGTTGGTCTTTTGCGAAAAGCTTTGCATTTCATGCTCTTCGTGCTGTGCTTCACCACAATCATCTAATGCGCACAACACCACAGATTCTTTGATGCCTACGACACGAGCATAAGATCGCAGGTAACCACGAGTAAAGGTCGCCACCTGTTCACTTTCAAATTGATTCAATTCGATGTTTTCAATGATTGAACGACGCAAACGCAGTCGATCCGCCACTTGTTGCTGTGTCAGGCCAAGCTCTTCACGTTTTTGCTTTAAAATCGTACCCGCTTCGATTTTATTCTCTTCTTGTACTGGTGTTTGCTGTTCAGCACTCATAATGTTTTAACGTCTCTTTTCAGGGGATTCTGAGCCAATCGCACGTTTATCGTTTTTCGTTAGTTGTGCTGGTTTTGTTCAAAATCCAAAATTTTTGAGGATATTGCCTCACCAAATTGCATAAAAGTGCTTCACTCAATCGCAGAGGTATTACCTCTAAAGCACTAAAGTTTAATTCTAATAGATATCAGAGATGAAACAACATAGAAAAGGCGCATAAATTACAAGCAGCTCAAGGTTTTTCCTGATTTTGACATTATTTAGCAATACCAATTTACAAAAAAGCCAGAGCTGAGCCCTGGCTTTTTCGTCAAAACACTCAATTAAACTGCTTTTACTGCGATAGTGTCACCTTTGGCTGCACGAATCATCGCGGTGCGTTTAGTACGGTCAATCACATCACCGACCAACTGACCACAAGCGGCATCAATATCATCACCACGCGTTTTACGAACCGTCACCGTATGCTCATATTGCATTAGTGTTTTCTGGAAACGGTCAATGCGTGAATTGCTTGGCTTTTTGTAAGGAGAACCCGGATAAGGGTTAAACGGAATCAGGTTAATCTTACACGGTGTGTCTTTCATCAGCTCAGCCAATTCACGCGCATGGTCCATATCATCGTTTACATGGTCCAGTAGCACGTATTCCACGGTTACTTTACCGCGGTTCGCGTTGGAGGAAGCGATGTAACGACGCACAGATGCTAAGAAATCTTGAATATCCCAACGGTCGTTGATTGGCATGATCTCACTGCGCAGCTTATCGTTTGGTGCATGAAGAGAAATCGCTAGCGCGACATCAATTTGACCAGTCATTTGATCCAGACCCGATACCACACCAGAAGTCGATACCGTGACGCGACGTTTAGATAGACCAAAACCTAGATCATCCAGCATCAACTCCAATGCTGGAATCAGGTTTTTCATGTTTAGCAGGGGCTCACCCATGCCCATCATCACAACGTTAGTGATAGGACGACGGCCTGTCTCTTTTTCCAAACCGATTTCACGTGCTGCACGCCATACCTGACCAATAATCTCAGAGACTTTCAGGTTACGGTTAAAGCCTTGCTGAGCGGTTGAACAGAACTTACATTCCAATGCACAACCAACCTGAGACGACACACACAAAGTCGCACGATCATCTTCAGGAATGTAAACCGTTTCTACGTCTTGGTCGCCAACCTTCATCGCCCACTTAATTGTGCCGTCTGAAGAGTGTTGAGCTTCCGCCACCACAGGGGCTTTAATCTCACAGCGATGGATCAGCTTCTCACGCAGTTTCTTGTTAATGTTGGTCATCTTCTCGAAGTCATCGACACCAAAATGGTAGATCCACTTCATCACCTGCTCGGCACGAAATGCTTTTTCACCAAGCTCTTCAGCAAAAAACTTGCGCATTCCTTGGCGATCAAAGTCGAGTAGATTGATTTTTTCAGTGGTCATATGGCCTCACGAAACGACGTAACATTAATTAAGGGCGCGAATTGTACAGCCTTTATTCAGCGACAACAAGAGGTCTAACACCCTGTATTTTTTAAGGCATTAATATCTCAGTGATTAAATTTTATACAGAAACAATCAACCCGCCAAATCGGCGGGTTGCGGTTAGCGGGAAACTTGTTTTATCTGTTCAACAATCGCTTTTAAACCATTGCCTCGCGATGGGCTGAGATGGGCAATGAGACCCAACTTTTCAAAGTACTCATCAATATTGAATGCCTGAATTTCTGCGCTGGTTTTGCCATCATAAGCCGCCATAACGAGCGCAATAAGGCCTCGCACAATACGTGCGTCGGAGTCAGCGCAAAAATGCCACACACCATCAAGATTTTCACTCACTAGCCAAACCTGGCTTTCACAGCCTGAAACCGTGACTTGCTCAGATTTCAGCTCATCAGGCATCGCAGGAAGTTTCTTTCCCCACTGAATAACCTGACGGTAACGATCTTCCCAGCCTTTAAAGCCTTGCATAGTCGTAACGATGTCTTCTGCTTGAATATCAGTGCCAAAAGGTGACTGTGGAAATGAGGACATAGGAATCTCCAAACGAACTATTTACGGTATTTCTGAATCAGCTTCTCGACAATGCGCGAAACCGCCACAAAGCCAAACGTTGCGGTGACAACCGTCGCCGCTCCAAATCCACTGGCGCAGTCCATACGTTTTGGCCCTTCCGCAGTGGATTTAACACCGCACACGCTGCCGTCTGGCTGAGGGTATTTCAGTTGTTCCGTTGAAAATACGCACTCAATGCCAAATTTACGCTGCGGATTCTTGGGGAAATTATGGTGACGACGCAAAGTATCTTTGATTTTTTTCGCCAATGGGTCTTGGATGGTTTTGGTCAGGTCAGCAACTTGAATCTGGGTTGGATCCACTTGCCCACCTGCACCGCCGGTAGTGATCACTTTAATCTTGTTGCTACGACAATACGCCAGCAGTGAAGCTTTCGCTTTCACACTATCGATCGCATCGAGCACGTAATCAAACTCTTTTGACAGATACTCGTGCTGGTTGTCTGACGTAATAAAGTCATCAATCAGATTCACTTTGCACTCTGGATTGATAAGCTTGACGCGTTCGGCCATCACTTCAATCTTACTCTGCCCCACCGTACCGCTCATGGCATGGATCTGGCGGTTGATGTTAGTAACACAAACGTCATCCATATCAATCAAGGTCAACTCACCGATACCTGTACGAGCTAATGCTTCGACCGCCCAAGAGCCTACGCCGCCAATGCCGATCACACAAACGTGCGCGGCACGAAGGATCTCCACTTCGCTATTGCCATAAAGACGACGAGTGCCGCCGAAGCGTTGGTTGTAGTTGTCTGAAGCCGGAGTATCAAGTTCGCGCATGGTGCTGTTCTTCCGCCGAGTGATGGTACAAAAATAAAGAGTGCGATTTATACGCACTCTTTATTAAAAAGTCTAGATGAGAAAAAGCTATTGTAACTTCTCGGGAGGCAATGCCCAAGGAGCCTGAGTTGACGAGTTTTCCAGCCCCAACTTCCAGACTCGGCCAAAGTGCTTATAGTGACCCGCCTCAGTGCCAGCTCTCGGTCCCATACCATGGTATAAATCGAGGTGATTCTGCTTCACTGCACCACCGGTATCGAGAACAATCAGTAGGCGTAACTGATGGGCTCCACTCCAAGTGCCATCAGCATTGAGTAATGGCACTTCAGCAAGAATAGGCGTTCCCATAGGGAAAATCGAACGGTCACCTGCCACAGATGCCATTGGCAGTAATGGGATCCCAGCTGTACCTGTTACCGGGGCGTCCGCTCTGGGCTCAAAGAACACGTAAGATGGATTTTGTTCAAGCAACTCACGAACGGTCGCTTCATCATTTGCCATCACCCACTCTTTGATAGCTTTCAGCGACATTTTTTCACGCGGGACTTGGTCTCGCTCAATCAACACCTTACCAATGCTGACGTAAGCTTTGTTGTTTTTCCCACCGTAGGCAAAATACTCCAGCGTATCGTCATCTTCAAAATGAACAAAGCCGCTGCCCTGCACTTCCATCAGGAATGGGTCGATCATATTCGCCGCATAACCCAATTCCAGTCCTTGTCCTTCTAATGCGCCGTCATAAATTTGAGCGCGCGTCGGGCAGTCAGCGTCACACTCTGGTTTACCATAGACTGGGTATTTGTAGATTTCATTCGGTTCGTGGCGCAATTCCATTACTGGCGAGAAATAGCCGGTGAACAAGACGTTACCTTGCTTATCACCGCCGCCTAACTGGGCAGTTTGAATGCCAAAGTCAGCTAACTGCGCAGGATCACCACTCTGTAATACCCATTCATTGAGCTTTTCATACAAAGGCTGATAAACCCGAGCCATAGAAGGTGAGTTTTCAACGACTTGTTGAGATTGTTTGGTAAATTCAGTGAAATCCCGTGGTTTGTCCGATTCTACAACTGCGGTTTTATTCAGAATCGAGTTAAATTCACCATCAAGATATTGTTGAGCACGATCGTGCGGTTGTGCACAGCCAAACAGAACACTGGCTGCCACAATTGGAAGATATTTTTTGAACACAGGTTTATTCCTTTCAAGCCTGTAACAAAGGATGACAAACTCAAACGGTTAGCGCAATCAGATAGACGTTAACGAATGTTATTTTTGGACTTTTCTGACAATTGATAAATAGGCTGATAATGAGGTTCAGAAATCAGTCTCATCTGGCTGAAGCCCTGATTAAGAATTTGGTAACGACGCTTTTCTTCGCCCACTTGAAATTCAACATAGCTCCCATTAAAGCGGTAGCGGGTGTTAACCACACCACCGTCAATCACCACACCGGTTTCATTGAGCACGAAGCTGTCCGCAGAGTAAGGCGCCACACCCTGTTCGACCCATGTACCATAAACCATTGAATTAGGGTGCTTAATATCCTGATATCGGTCGTAGAGAGCTTTGGATACAAAGATGGCAGCCACGGCCAGCACAACAGCAGCAACCAATACTCCACGCTCTAACAATTTCTTTTTCTTCAAATTTGACGCCTACTTTGAACTTCATTAATCAACTAATGACAAGTTTATTTATTACGTTAAGTGTTAGCCTAATTACTTAACTTTGCTAGAAATAAGTATGGTTCTCACCACACCTATAACATTCAAAAATATCTCCAGCTATTGAGTTGATACGTTTTTTGGCGCTCTATCCCAAAAAGCCCTTGCCGCCAAAGGAATAAAATTGCAATATAACCACATATAAATTCATCTTTATTGGATAAATAGTGAAGATTCGTAATACCGCTTTAGTCAAAGGCTTCCGTCAATCGGCCCCATACGTGAATGCCCACCGTGGCAAAACCATGGTCATCATGCTGGGTGGCGAAGCGGTTGCTGATAACAATTTTGCTAATATTATCAGCGATCTGGCTCTGCTTCATAGCCTGGGGGTCAAGATCGTCCTCGTCCATGGCGCGCGCCCGCAAATCAATCGAATCCTGGATCGATGCCAACATGACACGCCCTATCACAAAGGCGTTCGTATTACCGATGAAACTAGCCTAGATATCGTCATGCAAGCTGCAGGGCAACTTCAGTTAGCCATCACCGCTCAGCTATCGATGAGTCTGGGCAATACGCCAATGGCCGGTACTCAGCTTAATGTCGTCAGTGGTAACTTTGTCATCGCCCAGCCACTTGGTATCGACGATGGGGTGGATTACTGCCACAGTGGTCGAATCCGTCGAATCGATGTCGAAGGCATCAACCGTACACTCGACCAAGGCTCCATAGTGCTACTTGGCCCTATCGCCAGCTCAGTAACCGGTGAATCCTTCAACCTTTTATCCGAAGAGGTTGCAACGCAAGTTGCACTCAAATTACATGCCGATAAGTTAATTGGTTTCTGTTCGGAGCAAGGGGTCATTGATGAGAATGGCAATGCCGTCGCAGAGCTCTTCCCGCGAGAAGCAGAGCAGTTTCTCGAAAAACTTGAACAAGACAGCGACAATAGCGAAGACAGTGCCTCGGGTACTATCCGCTTTCTGCGTGCAGCCACAACCGCCTGTCGAGCTGGCGTCCCACGCAGCCATTTGGTGAGCTATAAAGTCGATGGCGCCTTGATTCAGGAATTGTTCTCCTTAGATGGTATCGGTACTCAAATCGTAAGAGCGAGTGCCGAGCAAGTTCGTCAGGCTGACATTGACGATATTGGCGGAATACTAGATCTAATTCGCCCTCTCGAAGAGCAACGCGTGCTAGTGAGGCGATCTCGTGAGCAGCTTGAACAAGAGATTCATCAGTTCACCATCATCGAAAAAGATGGCCTGATCATCGGCTGTGCAGCGCTTTACCCATACACACAGGAAAGAATGGCTGAAATGGCGTGCGTCGCCATTCATCCCGAATACCGTGATGGCAACCGTGGCGTCTTGCTGCTCAACCACATCAAATTACAGTCGAAGGCTCAGGGGATTAAGCATATTTTCGTCCTGACGACACGCAGC
This sequence comes from Vibrio sp. RE88, assembly GCF_013113835.1. GTDB lineage: Bacteria > Pseudomonadota > Gammaproteobacteria > Enterobacterales > Vibrionaceae > Vibrio. The sequence continues at coordinate 899,537 of NZ_VTYQ01000003.1, forward strand.
CTGCACTGGTTCCGTGAACAAGGCTTCTATGAAATGTCGGTTGATTTTCTTCCTTCGCAAAAGCAGAACCTCTACAACTATCAGAGAAAATCAAAGATTTTAGCGATTGAACTGTAATGCATAGGGTCTGTTGACCTTTTGCGGTTAAATTTTGTTCGAGATAAAAGCGTTTTAGTCGCGGCGAGAGGTTTGTCGCCTAGTGAACTAAGCAAAACACCTCTCAACAAAGAGTAAAACGCTTTTAGCCGAACCCTCTGGGCAGCGTTTGTGGTTCCTTTCTACTGCGTTATCGGCTTATCAGGTAGGGC
>NZ_VTYQ01000021.1 GCF_013113835.1 Vibrio sp. RE88
GACGAAGGCCGTTTGGTTATCGATGATTGGGTCTCCTGAGTTCACGCTAATACTGCCCACCGTTGGCGCAATATCATCCAGTAGCTCCACGTCCTGAGACGCTTCCGCCTCCTGACCACCGGAATTCGAGCCGTCCACCGTGATGGTCAAGGTGCCGCTTTCCCATGAGGAAATGTCCTTTGGTGTCGTCGTCCAAGCCCCGTTGGTCACTTCTACTGTCTCATTGAAATCCTCACCAAGCGGGCTGCTGCTTGAAACCTCTACCCTTAACTGAGCGCTATTCTCAAACCCTCGCGCCGTCCCTGATACCACAAAGTCCCTCGCCTCGGTGGTCGTTAAGTCGTCAATATCCTGCATGAGGATGATGGGTTTAACGTCAACCGCCTTCTCATAAGGAGCCCCTGAATTTGGCTCGCCCGCTGTGTCTGTGTAGTTTGTAACGACTAGCTTCGATGTCGATTCACTCTCAGGAAGGACAAGCTCTGGGCTCGTCCCCACCCAAGTTTTGGCAACATCACCATCGGCTGGCTGGTTAAAGGTTATGAGTTGTCCGTTTAGGAGCGACTCAGGTTTGCTCACTCGCTCACTGAAGGTCAACGTGACCGTCGCGATTTCCCCATCAATCAGCACTTCGTCCGAATTAACAGGAAGTAAAGTCACCGCGGAACCGGACATTGAGATTTGAGATTGGATGACTTCCGGGGCAATACTATCAACGTACTTGGATTCCTTTTCTTCAACCACGTACTGAGATTCTTCGCTATTTCGGCCTGTCACCTCAATCGTGAAGTCAGATTCTTCCCAACTAGACATATCTTGATTCGATATAGACCAAATGCCATCTTGGTTTACTTCGATCTCAGTGAATTCAAACTTATCGATATCTGGACGCTTTGTTGAGACCACATTAACAGACAACTGAGTACCTTTTAAAAAGCCTTTTGTTGACCCGCTAAAGCTGATGTTATTAACGTTATCATCTGCGCTGTTAACTTCGTTGTCTTCCGTCACATCATCGATGGTGATAGTTGGCGTAATGATGACATCTTCCGAGAACTCCTCACCAATATTATTGAGTTCATCGTGATAGGCACTCACCACTAACTTTTTTGAATTCTCATCAGGGTTGAGTGAAATGACTTCTGACGTTGTTCCAGTCCAGAGCTCTTTGAAGTCTTTAGATTCACCAAAATCAATATCGATGTCGTCAAATGTTGCAGCGACCGCGGTTACTGGTTCGTCGAACAATATCTGGAAAGTGACAGTTTCATTGTTAGTTGGATACTTAGGGTCAACGTCTTGTATTGCTCCAGTAGGAGGTTGATTGTCGACGTAGTATCTAGACGCTGTAGCGGGCCCGTATACATTCCCAATGTTATCATAAGCGGTCGTTACAATGTCGAAATACTCTACGTTAGGATATTCAGAAGAAAGAGAGTCGATTGTAAATTCATATATCTTTTGATACTCATCGTCACTTTCTTGCAACTCAAATATTACGTTAGTTGCCTCGTTTTTTTTTAGGGTGTTGTCGTACCAATAGGCCTTAAATTCCGTTCTAGTGGTGTCTACCCCCGCAAGGTCTTCAACAGTAGCTGTGGATACCACCGTACCTGAAAAAGTGTAATCTGCACCATCTTGAACAAACGTCCCTTCCGTTGGAGTAACATCAACACTTGGAGCCTGTTGATCTATGCTTTCTCCACGCTCATCAAATATCGGGGTACCATCAAGCAGCGGATATGCTTTAGCAAAATGGTCCGCTTGATCCAATGCAATAATCGAATCTACTCCATACACACCCGTTACTAAGCTATAATAGGCTTGGGCTAATTCTGAGCGATAGGTATCCGCGGTGAGTCTTTTGGACCCTACATATATCTGTCCACTCTCATCTTGACCATTCGCTACCCCATCAGCGGATAAATCTTTATAGAACGCTGTTGCATAGTCTAATGATGACGCTCCAGAACCACTACCTTCCGCCATGTCAAACAAGCTTTCCAACAAAAAACGATAGATGTATTCATCATTCGGTTTTGTAGGTATCTCTCCTTCGAGCATCTCATTTGTTGCGTATCGGGTTGTAACGGGGTCGAAGCCCAACATTGAATTCGGTTGCTCTGCGATAGCATTGTTGACGTCAGCAAGAGTCTCAATGGCTGCTACAGTGCTTTTTTCACTCAGTTGATCCCATTGACTATCAAACAGACCAGTTTGATAAGTAGAAAACTCCGTTATATAAAGTGTCCTGTTTTCCGAACCAGTATAATATGCCCCAATAACTGCATCTTCAGGAAAAACGACATCTTTTCGTTCTTTTTCACTCCACTGATAATAGTAAGTACCTGTGTTACCTTTATTTTTTAAATACACCCTAAAGAATTCGTAATCGTCGGCCTTATAAGGGATGGTACAAGTAGCTAAATCTTTAGCATCCTCTACTTGGTTCGTTGTACAGCTACTTATAGGGTTAAAGCGCCCAGTTGATGTTAAACCTTCCAAATTTACCGATGCGTTTATAAAAGGTGTCACTACAGTGACTTCTGGCATATCAAAAGTAGATCTAAAATAAACTCTTTGTGGCTTGCTTACATTACCTGATGGATCAGAAGCCGTTATCTCTAACATTTGTCGGTCACCAGATACAGCACTACTGAAGTACGTACTAAACAGCTCTTTTACATACGGAACGTAATATGTCATTGAGCCAACTTTTCCATTTGCATCTTCTACTAACTTCTTGAATGGTATACCCGTATTATTTCCAGCCTCTACTTCGCTCGCTCTTTCTGTCTTAGTAATGTAATGATCATATTCATCATCTTGATTTCTTTTCCGATAGTAAGCGACATTAAAAGTTAAATCGTCAGCTGATGAGCTGTAAGAGCCGCCTTCACTAGAGTCTCTTATCTCAACTTCTACATACGGAACAGATTCATCAACAAGAACACTTGGAAAGAAATCTGTAAAATCCAGATCGTCAATCGTGGCATTTAAACCGTCAGAGGCAAATTCATAAGCTATTTGAAGGTACTCTGTTGCAGTTTCAACAGAAACAGAATCATATACATAATCTGTATATGGCAAGGTTTTGTTTTCACCGCTTGCGGTCTCAAAATTGAATTCTTGGTTAGGATAAGTAATAAAAAGTTTGGGGGGTAAACTGTCATTGTAGAGGGTAAAAACAAGACTCCCTGAATTGCCATAGATATCATCTGCTCTGATATTGAAATCTACGCTATCTCCAAAACCACTGGTCTCATATCCGTCAGTTTTGAATTCGCACCACCTAGAGCCATCGTCCCCTACAACGGTTCGACATTCAAAGCCTATTTCTGGGCTACTCCCGACCGCTACATATACAGAACTGCCAGCGAGTAAATCAGGGTCTTCTTTTACAAAGCCCGTTAATACGTATTCTGTTGCCTCTGAGTTAATGGTCTCTGGAGATGTTACTTCAATAATTGGTGCTATATTATCCCATTCAAAATCAATACGAGATCCACCACTGTTTGTGTTACCTAACACATCAGTCGCAACAACTGACAAGTACGCTTGCGGCGATGCTTCAGGACCTCCATTGTCTAGGGCTTCAGTATCTACATACACTTTAAGGCTTGTTTCTCTTGGCCCCTGTTCAAAATCCGTAGTATCTACCCAACATATGGTATCTTGATAGGTTGGTGCGACATCGCAGGGGAAAGACTCCCATACAGAAAATGCATCACCAGAATTATATTCTAATGTAACTACAGCAGAGCTCACTCCTACTTCGTCAGCAAGTATTATATCGATCGCCTCAGTCCCTTTTAATACTTCCGTACCTTGCCTGGTCGCGGTTGGAGCATGTTCATCAATCTCTTCAGGCACACGATCTGGAATAACACCTCCATCCGAACCTGTACCTAAGTTATTGAGGTGTTCAGCCATAAGTTGATAATCTTCAATCGGCGTTTTGGAGACATTAAGGCTAGGATCACTGACAACGATCAACAGGTGCCTTGCCATAGCGTTGGTATACACATCAGCAGTTACTGGCTCAGCTCCAAAACTTATAGGCTTTTCGAAGGAACCGCTACTATCCAGTTCCTTACCATTGAGTAACCCATCAGCAGCAATATCACGGTAACCGATATCAGAAAGGTTCATCGATGTATAAACATCTCCTCCATGCTCATCGGTTACGAGAAAGTCATACGCATACGAGGAATATGCAGTTAATAAAGCACCATATTTATGACCATCGGTTGCAGTGCTACTCTGGCCTCCCTTAGTAATATCGATAGGAGATACAGAGTTAACATTAAACCCGTACATAGAATTTATCGTGTTCAATGATTCATCTATAGCCGTAGCGGCATCTGCATTGAGTTTAATTTTGTATTCAGCCAATCCGGCAACCATGTGAGTCAATGGCGTAATCATCACTTGCTGATCATTGCCTTCACCATAATTGAGCACACTTGCCATATATATTGGTTTACCTAGGCTGGTATCTACGACTTTGTCGCTCAATGGGTCCATATACGCCCCGCCTTTAGCCTCGATATACAAAGGCATCGACGATGCATCAACTTCAATTGAGTACTCGCCGTATGGTGAGGTAGTCGCAGATCCGAGTTTGCGCCCCACCTGGCCATTTTGATATTCATAAGCCGTAACCACAGCTTTAGAGACAGGCGCATCAAAAACGATTCCAGATATCGTTCCCTTGTCTCTGGCTCTTGGTGATGAATCACCACCGCCCCCACCACCGCAGGAACTCAGTGACAGGATGACTATGATCGTGAAAAAAAGCTTAGCTATATTTTTGTATACCAACATGGTGCCGATGTGACGTTGCAAAAAAGTGGCTAAAGTATATTTCTCGATTTAATAATGACAACGCGGCAAAATAACCAGAGATAATAAGAATAAGAACGGCGATCTATATACAAACGATAAAAAATAGATTTATATACAAACAAATTTGACTATTATAACAGTAGAAATGATTACTAATGAATATTTATAAAAATTGCTTAGAATGTTTTTTTTTTAAAATTAGAAGTGAGCAACATAATTTAATTCGAATTTAAAATAAATAAATTAAAACCAATACATCAAAAAAATAATACAACAAAAATAATAGATATATATTTTAAATAAAAACAAAGGACATTAATCACCAAGATTATGCACGGTGGTTATTGATTTAAAATTCCAATACTATTAGAACAATAAATTCATATTTGTAATAAATATTATATATAAAGGTAAATTAACCTAATAATTATTCGTTAATTTGAGTGCAAGTAATTAATTTATAAAGAAAAAGAGTAACCACATAGGTGATTACTCTATTATGACCAATATATTAAATTACTAGTGCAATGGGCACATGTCGTATTAGCGCCCTTCTGGAGCTTAAATCTACTATATCACCTCAATCGAACGCTCCTGGGACGCACCGCCTCCCTGCGCATTCGTGCCCGTCACTTCAACCTTATAGCCATCCACCGTCAGACCCAACGAACTCCAATCTTGTCGTTATTCACCGATACGCCCGAAGGGAATGCATGCACAACCGTATCACCCGACTTCGACTTCAACCTCAACTGAACTGTCTCACCGCTCTTAGCAAAACCAATCGAACTGCCCGACACCGTCACATTACCCAATTTCGTTTCGTCTACTTTATCCCCTGTCATCACCGTACTAATCGTGATTTCAGGCTTTATCCCAATCTCTTGCTGGTAAGCCGATGCCACTACGTTATCTGACGCATCTTTAAAACTGCTCAGCTTCAATGCCAACGTCGCACTGCCCGCCTGTACCGTAATAGGGTTATCCGTATTACCTGTCCATTCCGTCGACAGCACCGCTGACTCACTATTACTGAACGTCACTCGCTCACCCGCAAACGTCCCTTCCACTTCTTTCACTGGCTCTGAGAACGTCACCTTAAA
>NZ_VTYQ01000022.1 GCF_013113835.1 Vibrio sp. RE88
CTTTGAGTCCATCAAAACCCTTTGGGTGTTGTATGGTTAAGCCTCACGGGCAATTAGTACAGGTTAGCTCAACGCCTCACAACGCTTACACACCCTGCCTATCAACGTTCTAGTCTCGAACAACCCTTTAGGACCCTCAAGGGGTCAGGGAAGACTCATCTCAGGGCTCGCTTCCCGCTTAGATGCTTTCAGCGGTTATCGATTCCGAACTTAGCTACCGGGCAATGCCATTGGCATGACAACCCGAACACCAGAGGTTCGTCCACTCCGGTCCTCTCGTACTAGGAGCAGCCCCCTTCAATCTTCCAACGCCCACGGCAGATAGGGACCGAACTGTCTCACGACGTTCTAAACCCAGCTCGCGTACCACTTTAAATGGCGAACAGCCATACCCTTGGGACCGACTTCAGCCCCAGGATGTGATGAGCCGACATCGAGGTGCCAAACACCGCCGTCGATATGAACTCTTGGGCGGTATCAGCCTGTTATCCCCGGAGTACCTTTTATCCGTTGAGCGATGGCCCTTCCATACAGAACCACCGGATCACTATGACCTGCTTTCGCACCTGCTCGAATTGTCATTCTCGCAGTCAAGCGGGCTTATGCCATTGCACTAACCTCACGATGTCCAACCGTGATTAGCCCACCTTCGTGCTCCTCCGTTACTCTTTGGGAGGAGACCGCCCCAGTCAAACTACCCACCAGGCACTGTCCTCAACCCGGATAACGGGTCTAAGTTAGAACATCAACACTACAAGGGTGGTATTTCAAGGACGGCTCCACCGATACTGGCGTACCGGTTTCAAAGCCTCCCACCTATCCTACACATGTAGGGTCAATGTTCAGTGCCAAGCTGTAGTAAAGGTTCACGGGGTCTTTCCGTCTAGCCGCGGGTACACTGCATCTTCACAGCGATTTCAATTTCACTGAGTCTCGGGTGGAGACAGCGTGGCCATCATTACGCCATTCGTGCAGGTCGGAACTTACCCGACAAGGAATTTCGCTACCTTAGGACCGTTATAGTTACGGCCGCCGTTTACCGGGGCTTCGATCAAGAGCTTCGACTTACGTCTAACCCCATCAATTAACCTTCCGGCACCGGGCAGGCGTCACACCGTATACGTCATCTTACGATTTTGCACAGTGCTGTGTTTTTAATAAACAGTTGCAGCCACCTGGTATCTGCGACTCCCGTTAGCTCCATCCGCAAGGGACTTCACCGACAGGAGCGTACCTTCTCCCGAAGTTACGGTACCATTTTGCCTAGTTCCTTCACCCGAGTTCTCTCAAGCGCCTTGGTATTCTCTACCCGACCACCTGTGTCGGTTTGGGGTACGATTCCTTACAATCTGAAGCTTAGAGGCTTTTCCTGGAAGCATGGCATCAATGACTTCACACCCGTAGGTGCTCGACGTCGTGTCTCAGCCTTAAAGAGAGCCGGATTTACCTAACTCTCAAGCCTACGCACTTGAACCTGGACAACCGTCGCCAGGCCCACCTAGCCTTCTCCGTCCCCCCATCGCAATTGTAAGAAGTACGGGAATATTAACCCGTTTCCCATCGACTACGCCTTTCGGCCTCGCCTTAGGGGTCGACTTACCCTGCCCCGATTAACGTTGGACAGGAACCCTTGGTCTTCCGGCGAGGAGGTTTTTCACCCCCTTTATCGTTACTCATGTCAGCATTCGCACTTCTGATACCTCCAGCAAGCTTTACAACTCACCTTCAACGGCTTACAGAACGCTCCCCTACCCAATACTTAAAAAGCATTGCCGCAGCTTCGGTTTATAGCTTAGCCCCGTTACATCTTCCGCGCAGGCCGACTCGACTAGTGAGCTATTACGCTTTCTTTAAATGATGGCTGCTTCTAAGCCAACATCCTAGCTGTCTAAGCCTTCCCACATCGTTTCCCACTTAGCTGTAATTTGGGACCTTAGCTGGCGGTCTGGGTTGTTTCCCTCTCCACGACGGACGTTAGCACCCGCCGTGTGTCTCCCGGATAGTACTTACTGGTATTCGGAGTTTGCAAAGGGTTGGTAAGTCGGGATGACCCCCTAGCCTTAACAGTGCTCTACCCCCAGTAGTATTCGTCCGAGGCTCTACCTAAATAGATTTCGGGGAGAACCAGCTATCTCCAGGTTTGATTGGCCTTTCACCCCTAGCCACAAGTCATCCGCTAATTTTTCAACATTAGTCGGTTCGGTCCTCCAGTTGATGTTACTCAACCTTCAACCTGCCCATGGCTAGATCACCTGGTTTCGGGTCTATATCCAGCAACTCGACGCCCAGTTAAGACTCGATTTCTCTACGGCTCCCCTAGATGGTTAACCTTGCTACTGAATATAAGTCGCTGACCCATTATACAAAAGGTACGCAGTCACACCACGAAGGTGCTCCTACTGCTTGTACGTACACGGTTTCAGGTTCTATTTCACTCCCCTCACAGGGGTTCTTTTCGCCTTTCCCTCACGGTACTGGTTCACTATCGGTCAGTCAGTAGTATTTAGCCTTGGAGGATGGTCCCCCCATATTCAGACAGGATATCACGTGTCCCGCCCTACTCGATTTCACCTAAAATGCGCTGTCGGTTACGGGGCTATCACCCTGTATCGCAGAACTTTCCAGAACTTTCACCTGACGCATTAAAGGCTTAAGGGCTAATCCAATTTCGCTCGCCGCTACTTTCGGAATCTCGGTTGATTTCTTTTCCTCGGGGTACTTAGATGTTTCAGTTCCCCCGGTTCGCCTCATTACCCTATGTATTCAGATAATGATAACTGCTTATGCAGTTGGGTTTCCCCATTCGGAAATCCCAGACTCAAATGACTTTTACTGTCTAATCTGGGCTTATCGCAAGTTAATACGTCCTTCATCGCCTCTGACTGCCAAGGCATCCACCGTGTACGCTTAGTCACTTAACCATACAACCCCAAAGGGTCTT
>NZ_VTYQ01000023.1 GCF_013113835.1 Vibrio sp. RE88
TTTGACGTTAGCTGCAGAAGAAGCACCGGCTAACTCCGTGCCAGCAGCCGCGGTAATACGGAGGGTGCGAGCGTTAATCGGAATTACTGGGCGTAAAGCGCATGCAGGTGGTTTGTTAAGTCAGATGTGAAAGCCCGGGGCTCAACCTCGGAATAGCATTTGAAACTGGCAGACTAGAGTACTGTAGAGGGGGGTAGAATTTCAGGTGTAGCGGTGAAATGCGTAGAGATCTGAAGGAATACCGGTGGCGAAGGCGGCCCCCTGGACAGATACTGACACTCAGATGCGAAAGCGTGGGGAGCAAACAGGATTAGATACCCTGGTAGTCCACGCCGTAAACGATGTCTACTTGGAGGTTGTGGCCTTGAGCCGTGGCTTTCGGAGCTAACGCGTTAAGTAGACCGCCTGGGGAGTACGGTCGCAAGATTAAAACTCAAATGAATTGACGGGGGCCCGCACAAGCGGTGGAGCATGTGGTTTAATTCGATGCAACGCGAAGAACCTTACCTACTCTTGACATCCATAGAACTTTCCAGAGATGGATTGGTGCCTTCGGGAACTATGAGACAGGTGCTGCATGGCTGTCGTCAGCTCGTGTTGTGAAATGTTGGGTTAAGTCCCGCAACGAGCGCAACCCTTATCCTTGTTTGCCAGCGAGTAATGTCGGGAACTCCAGGGAGACTGCCGGTGATAAACCGGAGGAAGGTGGGGACGACGTCAAGTCATCATGGCCCTTACGAGTAGGGCTACACACGTGCTACAATGGCGCATACAGAGGGCGGCCAACTTGCGAAAGTGAGCGAATCCCAAAAAGTGCGTCGTAGTCCGGATTGGAGTCTGCAACTCGACTCCATGAAGTCGGAATCGCTAGTAATCGTAGATCAGAATGCTACGGTGAATACGTTCCCGGGCCTTGTACACACCGCCCGTCACACCATGGGAGTGGGCTGCAAAAGAAGTGGGTAGTTTAACCTTCGGGGGGACGCTCACCACTTTGTGGTTCATGACTGGGGTGAAGTCGTAACAAGGTAGCGCTAGGGGAACCTGGCGCTGGATCACCTCCTTATACGATGATTACTCACGATGAGTGTCCACACAGATTGATGGTTTATTGGTCGCAGGTTCGAATCCTGCACGACCCACCATTCTTCTCCACGAAGAATCAAAACTTATGTGGGCGATTAGCTCAGTTGGGAGAGCACCTGCCTTACAAGCAGGGGGTCACTGGTTCGAGCCCGGTATCGCCCACCATTCTCTAAGTATTTTTGGATTCAGATTTCCAAACCACTTCAGTAATACGTACGTGGTTGGATTTTTGCCGCTGAAAGTCTTTAGAAAATGTAACTTCCTTGTGAAGAAACATGCTCTTTAACAATTTGGAAAGCTGACGAATAACAACAATCCCCATCTCTATGAGATGCGTTGTTATTCATTTAAAAGTTCTCAAATCCTAATGACTTGTTCATT
>NZ_VTYQ01000024.1 GCF_013113835.1 Vibrio sp. RE88
CTGTCGGTGTCGCCATCGGTATCCGTTGCCACCACCGTGAAGTTAATCAACTCGCTATCGCTGTTGGCATCATGGTCAATCGGCGCTTTCAGCTCAAAGGTGTAGCTGCCATCTGGGCGCAAGGTCAGTACGAATACTTCGCCATCGGCACTCGAGGCGGTGTACGTCGCCACACCACTGGCATCGACCGATTCAGAGAGCGTCACCGCTTTACCTTGAGAGGTCATGCCGTCAATTGGATTGGTGGTCAGGTCAAGCTCGTAGCTCACAACCTTATCCGCCCCTTGAATGGTGGTGAAGTCGCCATCTTTACTCAGCAAGGTGCCATCAGGGCTGGAGCCGCCAGCAAGGTCATTTTCTTGCAGAATGAGGGCTTCAGCTGAGGCAATGTTCGGGCTGTCATCGCCAATGGTCACTGGCAGCGTGATGCTGTCGGTGTCGCCATCGGTATCCGTTGCCACCACCGTAAAGTTAATCAACTCGCTATCGCTGTTGGCATCGTGGTCAATCGGCGCTTTGAGCTCAAAGGTGTAGCTGCCATCTGGGCGCAGTGTTAGCACAAACACTTCGCCATCGGCACTGGAAGCGGTGTACGTCGCCACGCCATTGGCATCGACTGATTCAGAGAGCGTCACCGCTTTACCTTGAGAGGTCATGCCATCAATCGGGTTGCTGGTCAGGTCAAGCTCGTAACTCACGACCTTATCCGCCCCTTGAATGGTGGTGAAGTCGCCGTGTTTGCTTAGCAAGGTACCATCTGGGCTAGAGCCTCCAGCAAGGTCATTTTCTTGCAGAATGAGTGCTTCTGCTGAGGCAATGTTCGGGCTGTCGTCGCCAATGGTGACTGGCAGCGTAATGCTGTCGGTATCACCATCGGTATCGGTCGCCACCACCGTAAAGTTAATCAGTTCGCTATCGCTGTTGGCGTCATGGTCGATTGGCGCTTTGAGCTCAAAGGTGTAACTGCCATCTGGGCGCAAGGTCAGTACGAATACTTCGCCATCGGCACTGGAGGCGGTGTACGTCGCCACGCCATTGGCATCCACCGATTCCGAGAGCGTCACCGC
>NZ_VTYQ01000025.1 GCF_013113835.1 Vibrio sp. RE88
GCCGTCATACCGAATTCACGTACACCGTAGTGGATGTAGTTACCCGACGCATCTTCAGCCGATACCGACTTAGAACCAGACCACATAGTTAGGTTAGAAGGTGCTAGGTCAGCAGAGCCGCCTAGGAATTCAGGTAGCATTTGACCAAACGCTTCTAGTGCGTTTTGAGACGCTTTACGTGATGCGATGTTTGCAGGGTTTGCTTGAAGGTCAGCAATGATTTGTGTTGCTTTCTCTTCCCACTCTGCTGGCAGTTCACCGTTTAGACGACGCTTAAGTTCTGCAGCTTCTGCAGGGTACGCTGCTGCGTACGCGTCAAACTTCGCATTCCACGCTGCTTCTTTCGCTGCGCCCGCTTCTTTTGCATCCCACTGCGCGTAAACGTCTGCTGGGATTTCAAAAGGACCGTGTTCCCAACCTAGCTGTTTACGAGTTGCTGCAATTTCGTCAGCGCCTAGTGGTGCACCGTGACAGTCGTGTGAACCAGATTTGTTTGGAGAACCAAAACCGATGATGGTCTTAGTACAGATTAGCGTAGGACGTGAGTCCGCTTTCGCTGCTTCAATCGCTGCGTTGATCGCTTCTGGATCGTGACCGTCTACTGCTGGGATTACGTGCCAACCGTACGCTTCGAATCGCTTAGGTGTGTCGTCAGAGAACCAACCTTCCACTTCACCATCAATAGAGATGCCGTTGTCATCCCAGAACGCGATTAGCTTACCAAGACCTAGCGTACCTGCTAGAGAACACGCTTCATGAGAGATACCTTCCATCAGACAGCCGTCACCCATGAATGCATAAGTGAAGTGGTCAACGATGTCGTGGCCTTCTTTGTTGAATTGTGCTGCTAGAGTTTTCTCAGCCAGCGCCATACCTACCGCGTTAGTGATACCTTG
>NZ_VTYQ01000026.1 GCF_013113835.1 Vibrio sp. RE88
TGCCAAAACCAACGGCAACGCCAATACCGCGGAAGCGGACGATATTGGTGAGATGCGTGCGTACTATCTGGAAGGCGACGATAAAGTCTATCTGGACTTTACTGATCGTGAGATTTCCGTGCCAGCGGGTGTGCAGGGCATCTTTGTTGAAGTGGATACTGTGGATGACAATGCTGCACCTGTACACGAAGGCAGCGAACGTTTCCAACTTGTGGTTCGTGATGTCGATGGTGTGACCACAGACAACAATGGCAAAGCGAAAGCAGCGGCGTTTATTGACGACAGCGGCAATGGTGCAGGGGATAACCCGGACGATGACCGTCCAGAAATCACCAGCATCTCCAGCCCAACCGTCGATGAAGGCGGTACCGCTATCTTTGATGTCACGCTCAGTAACCCAAGTGAGCTAGCCACACCTGTTACCATGACGTTGGCCAATGGTACGGCGGAAAGTGACGACTACACCACTAATCAAATTACCGTCAATTTTGCCGATGGCACCAGCACGGTCGTGAATGCGGTCAATGGTGAGTTCAGTTTTGATGTTCCAGCGGGCAACAGTTCTTACACTGTGTCGGTTGAAACCACGGATGACAATAACGCGCCCGTGTATGAAGGCGATGAAACCTTCACCTTAAGCGGTGCGAGTAGTAGTCAAACAGGTACGGTGAGCGGTGAAGCGACCATCCAAGATGGTGGTGAGGGCAATGACAACGATCGCCCTGATTTGACTGTTGCAGGCGCAGGTACCGTCTCCGAAGGTGAGGTGGCAACCTTCAGTATCAACCTTTCCAACCCTGTTGACCATGCGGTTACCCTTGACCTGCGTGCCAAAACCAACGGCAACGCCAATACCGCGGAAGCGGACGATATTGGTGAGATGCGTGCGTACTA
>NZ_VTYQ01000027.1 GCF_013113835.1 Vibrio sp. RE88
TCAGCAGAAGCACTCATTCTGCAAGAAAATGATCTGTCTGGCGGCTCTAGCCCAGACGGTACCTTGCTAAGCAAAGACGGCGACTTCACCACCATTCAAGGGGCAGATAAGGTTGTGAACTACGAGCTTGACCTGAGTACCAACCCGATTGACGGCATGACCTCGCAAGGCAAAGCCGTCACCCTAGTGGAATCAGTGGATGCCAATGGTGTGGCGACGTACACCGCCTCCAGTGCCGATGGCGAAGTATTCGTCCTGACCTTGCGCCCAGATGGCAGCTACACTTTTGAGCTCAAAGCGCCAATCGACCATGACGCCAACAGCGACAGCGAGTTGATTAACTTCACGGTGGTGGCCACCGATACTGATGGCGACACCGACAGCATCACGCTGCCTGTTACGATTGGCGATGATAGCCCGAATCTCGCCTCAGCAGAAGCCCTCATTCTGCAAGAAAATGACCTTGCTGGCGGCTCTAGCCCAGATGGTACCTTGCTGAGCAAAGACGGCGATTTCACCACCATTCAAGGTGCCGATAAGGTCGTGAGCTACGAGCTTGACCTGACCACCAACCCAATTGACGGTATGACCTCACAAGGCAAAGCCGTCACCCTAGTGGAGTCAGTCGATGCCAATGGTGTGGCGACATACACCGCCTCCAGTGCGGACGGTGAAGTATTCGTTCTGACCTTGCGCCCAGATGGCAGCTACACCTTTGAGCTCAAAGCGCCAATTGACCATGACGCCAATAGCGACAGTGAACTGATTAATTTCACGGTGGTGGCGAC
>NZ_VTYQ01000028.1 GCF_013113835.1 Vibrio sp. RE88
TCAGTGAGCTCGTGACGGATGTGACGGCGACTGTGGGTGGTGTGGCAGTGAAGTTCGAGGGTAACGACCCCGCCCAGCAGTGGGTAGGTGAAACGGAAGAGGCCGTTACGCTGTCGTCCAATGAAGACACGATTACAGCGGTGGTGAATGCGGGTTATAAGGACCTCTCGGGTAATGTAGCGGAGAGTGGTAAAGAGACATCGACAGTGGTGAAACCCATCATCCTTATCTCGAACATCAACGACTTAACGACCACTGAGGCAGAGGACTTTGTGGTATCAGGGACGGCGCGAGGGTTTAAGAATGGGGTTCAGTTAAGCGTAGCGATTTCGAGTGACAATCCAATTAATGAGGGGCTTGACCTTACCGCCACAGTGACCAACGGGGCTTGGACGACGACACCAAAGAACATTTCCTCATGGGAAAGCGGTACCTTGACCATCACGGTGGACGGCTCGAATTCCGGTGGTCAGGCGGCGAAACAAGCGTCTCAGGACGTGGAGCTACTGGATGATATTGCGCCAACGGTGGGCAGTATTAGCGTGAACTCAGGAGACCCAATCATCGATAACCAAACGGCCTTCGTCAGCGCGTGGAGAATGTTGTTGCAGACGTTGACGGTGTGGATGTGAATTTTGTCTCTCGAAATGGGGCGAAGACGGTCTGGGAAGGGACTACGTCGGGTGTGGTGACGCTGAACGCCAATGAGATGTTCAAAACCGTGACTGTAACGGAATATCAGGATGCGCAAGGCAATATGGGGCAGGTGGACTCAAGCGAAGCGCCGGTGAAACCGGTGATTGAGATTACATCGCGAGGTGATGTGCCGATTGATGAAGACGAGTCGAGTCAGGTGGTGATTTCTGGTACTGCCCGAGGCTTTCAAGCGGGCGATAGACTAAGGGTCGTTGCTCAGTTGGCTGAAGACCCAGGTAATTACAACTTTGATAAAACGGTAGAGGTCGCTGAAGATGGTGATTGGGCGACTTCAGAGCAAAACATTCGTGATTGGCCCAGTGGTGATATTAATCTCACGGTGACGGGTACGAACGCTAACAGCCAAGAGGCGAAGGATACGTACA
>NZ_VTYQ01000029.1 GCF_013113835.1 Vibrio sp. RE88
CAAGGTATCACTAACGCGGTAGGTATGGCGCTGGCTGAGAAAACTCTAGCAGCACAATTCAACAAAGAAGGCCACGACATCGTTGACCACTTCACTTATGCATTTATGGGTGACGGCTGTCTGATGGAAGGTATTTCTCACGAAGCCTGTTCTCTAGCGGGTACGCTAGGTCTTGGTAAGCTAATCGCGTTTTGGGATGACAACGGCATCTCTATTGATGGTGAAGTGGAAGGTTGGTTCTCTGACGATACGCCTAAGCGTTTCGAAGCGTACGGCTGGCACGTAATCCCAGCAGTAGACGGTCACGATCCAGAAGCAATCAATGCAGCGATTGAAGCAGCGAAAGCGGACTCACGCCCTACACTAATCTGTACTAAGACCATCATCGGTTTTGGTTCTCCAAACAAGTCTGGTTCACACGACTGTCACGGTGCACCACTAGGCGCTGACGAAATTGCAGCAACTCGTAAACAGCTAGGTTGGGAACACGGTCCTTTTGAAATCCCAGCAGATGTATACGCACAGTGGGATGCAAAAGAAGCGGGTGCAGCGAAAGAAGCAGCGTGGAATGCGAAGTTTGACGCGTACGCAGCAGCGTACCCTGCAGAAGCGGCAGAGCTTAAGCGTCGTCTGAACGGTGAACTGCCAGCAGAG
>NZ_VTYQ01000030.1 GCF_013113835.1 Vibrio sp. RE88
TGGGGTGAAGTCGTAACAAGGTAGCGCTAGGGGAACCTGGCGCTGGATCACCTCCTTATACGATGATTACTCACGATGAGTGTCCACACAGATTGATGGTTTATATAAATTAAAGAGGGGCTATAGCTCAGCTGGGAGAGCGCTTCGCTGGCAGCGAAGAGGTCATCGGTTCGATCCCGATTAGCTCCACCAATAATTTCTATTAAGAAATTCTTAGTGTCCCGTTCGTCTAGAGGCCTAGGACACCGCCCTTTCACGGCGGTAACAGGGGTTCGACTCCCCTACGGGATACCATCTTTAAACGCATTTATTTAAGTGTTTTTAAAAATGGTTACTTCATGAGAAGTGATTAGCTCTTTAACAATTTGGAAAGCTGACGAATAACAACAATCCCCATCTCTTTGAGATGCGTTGTTATTCATTTAAAAGTTCTCAAATCCTAATGACTTGTTCATTAGGTACCAACACACATTCAAGTGTTCTTGGAAACATCCTTGTGATGTTTATATTTGAGTCCGGCAAAATCGAGTCTGCATCATGTTTAAATAATTGCAGACAACTTTGGTTGTTTAAACAGAAGACCCTTTGGGGTTGTATGGTTAAGTGACTAA
>NZ_VTYQ01000004.1 GCF_013113835.1 Vibrio sp. RE88
AACAGCGATAGCGAGTTGATTAACTTCACGGTGGTGGCAACGGATACCGATGGCGACACCGACAGCATTACGCTGCCAGTCACCATTGGCGATGACAGCCCGAATATCGCATCGGTCGAGGCGTTGATCCTCAACGAGAATGACTTAGCCAGTGGCTCGAGCCCAGATGGCACATTACTGAGCAAAGACGGTGACTTCACTACCATTCAAGGGGCAGATAAGGTCGTGAGCTACGAGCTTGACCTGACGACCAATCCAATTGACGGCATGACCTCGCAAGGCAAAGCGGTGACGCTCTCGGAATCAGTCGATGCCAATGGTGTGGCGACGTACACTGCCTCTAGTGCGGACGGCGAAGTGTTCGTCCTGACCTTGCGCCCAGATGGCAGCTATACCTTTGAGCTTAAAGCACCGATTGACCATGATGCCAACAGTGATAGTGAACTGATTAATTTCAAGGTAGTGGCAACGGATACCGATGGTGATACCGACAGCATTACACTGCCAGTGACTATTGGTGATGACAGCCCGAATATTGCATCTGCAGAGGCGCTCATTCTGCAAGAGAATGATCTCTCAGGTGGTTCAAGCCCAGATGGCACCTTGCTGAGCAAAGACGGTAACTTCACCACCATTCAAGGTGCCGATAAGGTTGTGAGTTACGAGCTTGACCTGACCAGCAACCCGATTGATGGCATGACCTCACAAGGCAAAGCCGTCACCTTAGTGGAATCGGTCGATGCCAATGGTGTGGCGACGTACACCGCCTCCAATGCAGACGGTGAAGTATTCGTCCTGACACTACGCCCAGATGGCAGTTACACCTTTGAGCTGAAAGCGCCGATTGACCATGATGCCAACAGCGACAGTGAGTTGATTAACTTTACGGTGGTGGCGACCGATACCGATGGCGATACCGACAGCATTACACTGCCAGTGACTATTGGTGATGACAGCCCGAACATCGCCTCAGCTGAGGCGTTGATCCTCAACGAGAATGACTTAGCCAGTGGCTCTAGCCCAGATGGTACCTTGCTAAGCAAAGACGGCGATTTCACCACCATTCAAGGTGCAGATAAGGTCGTGAGCTACGAGCTTGACCTGACCAGCAATCCGATTGATGGCATGACCTCGCAAGGTAAAGCGGTGACGCTCTCTGAATCTGTCGATGCCAATGGTGTGGCAACGTACACCGCCTCCAGTGCAGACGGTGAAGTATTCGTCCTGACCTTGCGCCCAGATGGCAGTTACACCTTTGAGCTGAAAGCGCCGATTGACCATGATGCCAACAGCGATAGCGAGTTGATTAACTTCACGGTGGTGGCAACGGATACCGATGGCGACACCGACAGCGGCATGACCTCGCAAGGCAAAGCCGTCACCCTAGTGGAATCAGTCGATGCCAATGGTGTGGCGACGTACACCGCTTCCAGTGCCGATGGCGAAGTGTTTGTACTAACCCTGCGCCCAGATGGCAGTTACACCTTTGAGCTGAAAGCGCCGATTGACCATGCTGCCAACAGCGACAGTGAACTGATTAACTTTACGGTAGTGGCAACCGACACTGATGGTGATACCGACAGCATCACGCTGCCAGTCACCATTGGCGATGATAGCCCAAACATCGCCTCAGCTGAGGCGTTGATCCTTAACGAGAATGACCTTGCTGGAGGCTCTAGCCCAGATGGCACCTTGCTGAGCAAAGACGGCGACTTCACCACCATCCAAGGGGCAGATAAGGTGGTGAGCTACGAGCTTGACCTGAGCACCAATCCGATTGACGGCATGACCTCACAAGGTAAAGCGGTGACGCTCTCGGAATCAGTGGATGCCAATGGTGTGGCGACGTACACCGCTTCTAGCGCCGATGGCGAGGTATTCATACTGACCTTGCGCCCAGATGGCAGTTACACCTTTGAGCTCAAAGCGCCGATTGACCATGATGCCAACAGCGACAGTGAACTGATTAATTTCACGGTGGTGGCAACGGATACCGATGGTGACACCGACAGCATTACGCTGCCAGTGACCATTGGCGATGACAGCCCAACTATTCGCTCTATTGACCCATCAAGCACGTTTGTCGTTGATGAAGATGACACCGCAGCAGGCTCTGATACTTCCGGTGCAGCCGCTGTTGCGACAGGCAGTTTTGTCACCACAGAAGGCGCGGATGGTGTTGTTGCTTATGAGTTGGTGAATGTATCCGATACACAAAATGGCCTAACGTCTAACGGACAAGCGGTAACGATTTCTGAGGTAAATGGTGTTGCTGGCGCGACCACTTATCAAGGTGTTGCTGGCGGTCAAGTGATCTTCACTCTAGTACTGTCTGACAACGGTGATTACACTTATACCCAATTCAAAGCTCTGGACCATGCACAAAACAGCGATACGCTGACCATTCCGTTTGATGTGGTTGCTATCGATCAAGACAACGACGCTTCGCCTGCTGTCCGTCTGCCAATTGAAGTCATTGATGATCAACCGACGCTAACAGGTACGACGGGGGAAACTTCTGTCGATGAAGATGACTTAGCGGGTATCGGCTCGGATCGCTCACAAGACACCACGCTCAATGGTAACTTTGTTGTCACTGAAGGCGCTGACGGTGTCGTGGAATATGAGTTGACCAATGCAGATGACACGTTAGATGGCTTGTCTGCTGACGGCGAAGCGCTTGAGTGGGCAGCTGTTCAAACCAGTGGTACGACGTTTACTTATACAGCAATGACTGAAAATGGCCATGAGCCAGTATTTAGAATTGTTTTTGACACGTCAGACAACAGCTATCAATTTGAATTGCTTAAACCTCTCGATCATCCAGATGGTGCGGGTGAAAACAGCGTCCAGATAGACTTTACCATCAAAGCGACAGATTTTGATGGAGATGAGTCCGCTGAGATTAACCTGCCAATCACAGTTGTCGATGATGTTCCGCTGTTGACCGACCACTCGATCTCTAGAGTTGAAGGCAGTGGCTTCAAGAGAGTGAATATGTTTGAAGCCTCCACTGATAAAGGGGCTGATGACGCTGCGATTACGATGATTGAAGGGACCACAGACGGTACCTCAGTGATTAAATTTGGCGGTGAAAATGGTACCTATGTCGATAGTGTCGATATTCAGTCTGGCAATCAAACGATCAAAGTTTACGAAGAATACGATACTGGCAACGGAACACGAGATATCCGTGAACTGGGTGAATTGAGAGTCAACTCCAATGGTGACATCCGTTTCAAAGCGTACGATAACCTAGAACATGATGGTGACACGTTTGATTTCAGTATTGACGTGACTGCGACGGATGGAGACAAAGATACCTCAACGGCGCAATTGGATCTGACTATCGTTGATAGGAAAGCATCAGCAATCGCTCTCAAAGTCACGACTTTCGAAGAATCTGGCCGTGATCCGTCGATAGATTACGATCCAAACAATCCGAATACTGTCGATACCGCTAACGTGCAGGATAACCAGAGTGGTATTTCTGGTCTTGATTCCCCAACACAGATTTTGCTTCAAGCGAATCTGTATGATGCGGATAACAACGAATCTATCGGTGGCATGACGATCAAGGCAGGAGATCATCACGGTACCTTCTACTACTTTGACGGCAGCCAATACGTCGAACTTGAGCCAAACAACAGAGGCAAAATCTACATTGATGGCTCTTTGATTGACCAGACCTCGAGTGTCAATGCTGACGGCGATCAAATCACCACGATCACTAACCTGTATTTTGTGCCAGACAGAAACTACTCGACCGATGAATCAGGTATCAAGATCAAGTATCAGCTTGAAATTGACAATGATGGTACGTTGGATCATAGGCTAAATTCGAGCTTCAGAATCGAAGTGGAAAGTGTCGCCGATATTGCCACCTGGGATGATGCTAATAGCACCTACGAATACACGCTAACAGAAGATGGGGCTCATCAGACGCTCAACTTGAGTGCAGTGACACAAGATACCAGTAATCCGGAGACGATCACCTATCGTCTAGAAGTGACGCAAGGGCAAGGAGAGTTTGAGTTACTAGACGCTTCAGGAAACGTCATTGCAGAGTCATCGCCAGGGGTGTATCTGATCAGCTCTGATGACATCAATAGTGTTCAGCTAAATCCGAGAGATAACTTCTCTGGTGCAATTAAGTTTGATGCTAAAGCGTTAACTGAAGAAGGCTCCAATGCTGTGTCAGGCAAAGAAACTGCTGAATCAGTGGTGCAAGAGCTGGTCTTCAATGTCACGCCAGTAGCAGATGAGAGTAGTTTCTCAGTCAACCGTATTTCCATTTTTGAGGACAACGCAGCGAGCCAAAACACAATTGATCCAGATACAGATCATGAACCGTTTACACTCGACAAAGTTATTACGCTCAACTCGACGGAAGACATTGATACCCCGGGAGATACCTCGGAAGTACTCTACGTTCGTCTGTCTGATTTTACTGACGAGAATGGTCAGCCGCTAACCGGTTTTGAAGTGCGTTGGGTCAGTTCTGGTGATCCGTTGCCACTGATTACCGATGCTAGTGGTAGCTACTATGAGATCGCACAATCTGATTTGGATAAAGTTGAAATTCAACCGCCGTTGCATTCCAACGAGAATTTCACCTTTGAAGCGACAGGTGTGGTGAAAGACACCGCAACGCTTGGCGACGGCTCTCAGGTTACCGATGTTGTTGAAATGGGTGCCAGTAAAACCGTTAACGTGTCGGTGAAAGGTGTCGCTGATATCCCTTACATCCCCGATGTGCAAGATGTGCCAAATACCGGTGCCGAACTGGATACTTGGTACAACTATACCGACGGAAATGGCAATACGGGTGCGCAGGCTGTCATCAACGAAAACTCCAGTATTGAGCTAAGTTTCGCCGTCCTATCAGGTGAAGAAAAAGATGGGGTGAGCGATAACTCTGAATCGATAACGGTACTTCTCTCCGATATTCCTGATGGTGTTCAATTGTACGACAGCAATGGCGGCACCATTGACTTGGTATACGTAGGTAGTGATGCCAATGGGCCGATTTATCAAGCCAACATTACTCAGGAGCAATATAGCTCGGGCATCACCGTTGAACCGCCTAAGAATTCAACGGAAGACATCAATATCACCACGAAAGTGATCGTTACTGAGAATGATGGTCATGTTCGAGAAGTAGACGGCAGCATTCTGGTTAAAGTCGTCCCTGTCATCGACGCTGGCGGCGCTGACGATGCTTATAGTCGCACCTCTACTGGTAACGAAGACAGCTTTATTGTGGTGCCGTGGAGTTTACCAGATGCGGAAAACCCTGACAGAACACCAGATGCGAATGGTCGCGATCACGAATTTGTTTCGTCTATCACCATCTCTGGTTTCCCAGAAGATGTTGAGATTACGATTGACGGCGTGGCAGTTGCCGATTACACCGGTGGTACCGCCACTTACAATGAAACTACCAATACTCTTACGATCACTGGGTTAGACGAAAACTCCAGTCAACCTGTTGTGCGTGTTAAGCCGCCAGAAGATTCTAGCGTCGACATGGATTTACAAACCAAACTAACCATTGAAGAGCATGATGCAGATAACAATGGTGACAGTGTTGCTCCGAAAGAAGTCACGGGGTCATTAACGGTTGTGGTTAGGCCAATTGTTGAGAGCGATGGCGATCTTCAAGTTAAATCGAATAATGCTGTTGTGACTACGATTGATGATGCGGATGACGATGGCCGAATTGACTTCACTATCAACGATCAAAATGGTGATGCGAATGTTATTGTCTTTGAAGATCTTGATCCGAGTTCGGATGAACTAGTCAAAGAAGTGGTGGTTCGTTTTGTCGGCATTTCAGGTGATGACTTGGATCAGCTGTTTGTCACAGGTGCTGTCAACAATGGTGACGGCTCTTGGACAGTGACGGATGAAGAAAACTTCAGCATTGTCGCCCCTGATGGTCTTAGTTACACCGATAGCAATGGGTTACCGAGCAGCACCTTGACGGTTGAGTTTGTCGCTCAGGTTTACGATAAAGGTGATGAAAACGAGAACGGCCCAGTGAGCCAGAAATCGACCACTGTGGATCTCACCTTCCCAACCGATGTTATTGATCAAAATAGTGAAGCGGCGGTGATTGAACAGGTCACGACGCCAGAGGCTATTGTGACTGGAGTCGAAGACAACTACGTCGATCTGAGCAACCAAATTGGTGATGTTATCCAGATTGGTGTCGATGGCAGTAATATCAGTACCGCTGATCATGTCGCGGACCAGCTCACCATAGTGATTGACCCAAGCGATATTCCAGCAGAAGTCAGCGGTTTGAAAGTGATCGGAGCGGAATACGATTTCGCTAATAACCTTTACCTGTTCGAAGCAACCGTCAATCCTGATGGCAGTATTTCGGTTCCTGATGGCCTCAAACTAGAGCTGCCAGAGGATTATGCCGGTGACTTCAACTTACCGATTACCTTTGTCACTACGGATAAAGCGTCCGGTGATGAGAATCGCGTCGACTTGAATATTCCTGTCGCAATCACACCGGTAGTGGACATTGGCCCAGAAGCGGGAGAGCAAGGTCAGCCGTTGGATAGCGATGTCACTCCTGAAGTCACCCTGAATGCAACTTCGGTTGAAAAAGGCACGGGTACTCAGCTGGACTCTAAAGCGCTGGAAGACAATCTGATTAAGCTGGATCTTGATATCGATGTAGCCGATATTCGCAACGATAGCCACCAAGGCCAAGAAACCCTGACGAGAGTCGAAATCACGTTACCTGATTCTAGTTTGGGTTATTTTGCTGATGTGAACGGTGACCCGATCCAACCAGACAGCAGTGTGTTTGTCGTTGATTCCAACGATCCTGCAGTCATTCAGGCGGCATTAGATGGCTTGTACTTTGTACCTAAAGAGAACTATCCGACGGACAGCAGTGGCAATTCAATCTCCTTCACAGTGAAAGGAACGGTTGTCGACCAAACCGTTTTCGACACCACAGGTACGACGCAAGTATCTAATACGGGCAGTGAGCGCACCTTCATCCAGAATGTGGATATTGATATCACGCCGGTTCTAGACCCTGTCACGATGCCAACCGGAGCGGACAATGTCGTTGTGGTTGGTGATGAAGATACCGATATTTCGCTCACTTCGGGCGGTTCAGGCTTGTCGATCGCGTTGAATGATACGGATGGCTCAGAGCAGTTCCTTTCAGCCAAACTAACGGGTGTGCCTGATGACTTTACGGTAACCAGTACTTCGTCTGATTTTGTGGTGAAGAACAGCGGTGGCGGCGAATGGGTCATTCAATTGACCGACCCTAGCGTGACAGAAATCGATCTGTCAGCGATTTCGATTCGCCCAGCAGAGCATTTCAGTGGCACCGCCGATATTGGTATTACGGTGTTTACGCAAGAGCAACTGCTGCAAGAGCCGACTGCACATCAAGGGCAATTCACCATTGATGTGACCCCAGTTGGTGATGTGGTGGACATTGATCCAACAAGCAGTGTGGCGGGTAATGAAGGTGAGAACATCGATATTGCCATCAACGCGAGTATCGTTGATAAAATCGATCTGCTACCGGGTGATGCTGACCAAGATCAGCCAGAAACCCTGTTGATCACTGTCGAACAAGTGCCAGACGGTGCGACTATTTACTATCCAGATGGTGTGACACCCGCGACTAACTTGGGCAATGGTAAGTGGGAACTGCGTGTCGATGCTCAGGAAGTCGATAAGATTGTGTTTAATTCCGGCGATCACAACAAAGGAACTTGGAATGAAGATAGCCTGAAAATTACCGTCCAGTCGGTGGATAAAGATGCGGATGGCAATGAATATCTTGGCCCAACAACGAATCAGGTGTTTGATGTCGCCGTTGATGTTGAAGCGGTGAATGACCGTCCAGAGTTCAACAATATCGCTGATATTCAGACCGCAGAAGATACTGTCGTGGCGATTAAAGGCTTCACGGTGTCCGATGTGGATTCTAGCCTTGATGATCCTGATGCAGAATACACGTTGACTTTGAATATAGACAGCGGCGAGCTATTCCAAAACGCCACGATAGCAGCTAACAATGGGCTCACCGTCTCGGTGGGTGCTTCAGGTCAGACTGTGACGATTACGGGTAAAGTTGCTGACATCAATACGGCTCTTGCTCAAGACCTTGTCACATTCAAACCGGATGAAAACAGCAATGATTTGATCGACACTGATGGCGTTAAAGTGACGGCCCACATCGACGATCAAGGCAATGTGGGTTCGGTGGATGCTGCAAACCCAGATACCTCAAACACCAACGAAACGTCATTCGTTATTCATGTCTCTGAAGTGAATGACGAGCCTCAAGCTGGCGATCTTGACCTAGGGGATATGCTTGAAGAAGGCAGTATTCAGATCACCGCCGCGCAGTTGATTGCCGCCAGCAACGATATTGATGGTGATGATTTGGTGGTTAAGTCCATCTCTGTCCCAGCAGAGCAAGGTACGCTGACTCTTAACCCAGACGGTGTCTCTTGGACGTTTACGGCAGCAGATGACTTTAATGGTGATGTGTCCATCAGCTATACCGTTGAGGACAATGGCACAACAAATGGGGTCAATGACTTCCTTCAAGATACAGGTACGGTTTCACTGTCAGTGATTGGGGTGAATGATAAGCCGGAGATTGATGTGGATGACATTACAACCATCATCAATGAGTCTTCGGGCCAGTTGATCAGTGGAATCTCCGTCAGTGATGCAGACTATGTCGACGCATTTGCTAATGATGCCATGACAGTCACGCTCAGTGTCGATTTTGGACAGCTGAATGTAACCATACCTGCGGGTTCTTCAATCACAGCGACTCCGTCGTCAGGCAGTTCAATTACACTGACGGGCACCATTGGTGAACTGAACGCCCTGCTGGATTCTCCATCTGCCGGCACAGGTGTAACCTTTGATGCGACACACGCCCCATCTGACAGCGTGATGCTCACCATCACCGCGACGGATTCAGGCAACCCTTCAGGCATGGTGATGTCGGAGACAACGCAAAAACCGATCACGATTACACCTGTTGCCAACGCGCCAACTCTATCGATTGCGCCAGATAACAATTATGTGAAGAACATTAATGCCAGTCTGACCGCAAGCAATAATGGTATCGCTCTACTGGGTATCGTTGCGGCACTCACGGATGTCCATGAAGTTCTATCTCTTGAGTTATCGGACCTCCCTGATGGGGCAACGGTGGAAACGTCGTCAGGAACACTCGTTCCAGTGGGCGGCAAAGTCGTGGTGCCAGCAGACGATATTGATAGCGTCTCTATCGTTGGTGCTCAGGAAGGGTCACATACTATTCAATTGACCGCGGTGTCGACTGAAACGGATAACTCTACGGCTGAATCAGCGCCTATTGATATCAACCTTAATGTGACCAGTGATATCTCCGATATTGATGTTTCTTCCTCTAGTCAAGATAACCAGCTATTGGGTAGTGACGAAGGTATCGAATTGCAGGCAGGTTCCGGTGATGATCGAATCGAAGGCGGCGCTGGCAATGACACTCTCATCGGTGGTGCTGGCGATGATACCTTACTGGGCGGCGCTGGTGACGACATTCTTGATGGCGGCTTAGGTTCAGATATTCTAACGGGTGGTACTGGTGAAGATACCTTTATCTGGCATGAAATTGATGATGGTGCAACGGATACTATTACCGATTTCAGTATCGCAGAAGGGGATCAGATTGACCTGCGTGAAGTACTACCTGAGCTGAAGCAAGCGAATGTTGATATGGATACTTTGCTGTCTCACTTGGATGCTAAGTTAGTCGATGGAGATGATATTGAACTGAATGTGCACCCTGATGGCAATGGAAACGGTGAGCAAACCATATTGGTGGAGGACTTAGGTCAACAGATAGATTTCAACAGTATGGATTCGTCGCAAATTATCTCGACATTGCTTGATCAGCACATCATCGTACACGATCAGTAACTCTAAATAGAAAAGCGCCCTTAACCTTGTTCAGGCTAGGTTGAGGGCGCTTTGTTTTATCTCGTGTGTTTAGCCGATAACAACCTGACCTAACACATACCCCAAACAGCACGCGCCAACCACACCTATCAAGCCAACAGACATAAATGAATGGTTGAAATACCACTTACCGATTTTGGTTGTACCGGAAGTATCAAAATTCACCGTGGCGATATCCGAAGGGTAATTCGGGATGAAGAAATAGCCATAAACGGCAGGCATTAAACCAATCAATAGTGCGGGATCTAAGCCGAGCCCCAGACCGACAGGAAGCATCATGCGAGCCGTCGCGGCTTGTGAGTTGACCACTACGGAGACGATGAACAGCGCCAGAGCGAATGTCCAAGGGTAATTAGTCACCATTTCAACAATACCCGAACGGAATTGAGGCATGGCATATTTAAAGTAAGTGTCTGACATCCATGCAATACCAAAGATGGCAATAGCTGCAACCATGCCAGATTTGAACACCACGCCGTTAGGGACATCGCGAGGATCGGTTTTGGTTGCCAGCAAGATCACACCGCCAAAACACAACATCATCATCTGAATAATTACAGACATCTTAATTGGTTTATCGCCATCAACGACGGTGCGAATTTCCGGCACCATCGCGATAATGACAATGGTTATGATAGAGGCATGGAAGATCAGCACTGCGTTACGAGCCGATGCAGGTAGCACTTCATCGAGAGAAGTGGCTGTTGTGCTCTCAATACGCTTGCGCCATTCGGGATCTTTGAGTCTCGCCTGATACTCCGGGTCATCATCCAGTTCCTTTCCTCGTTTTAGGCTATATAGAGACATCAGCAGCGTGCCAAACAGCGTTGCAGGAACTGTCACCATCAGGATGGACAGCAAGGTGATGTCGTGCTGAATATCGGTAAGTTGAGCGAGGTAGTAGACCACTGCTGCAGATATGGGAGATGCGGTAATCGCTATTTGTGAAGCCACTGAAGACGCTGCCATAGGCCGCTCAGGGCGAATACCATTTTTCAATGCTACATCGCCAATAATAGGCATGATGGAATAGACAGCGTGGCCGGTACCTAAGAGAAACGTCATTGAGTAAGTAACGAAAGGGGCGATGAGTGTCACGCGTTTGGGATTTTTGCGCAGAAGTCTCTCTGCCACTTGCAACATATACTTCAAGCCACCAGCGGCCTCTAAGATAGACGCGCAGGTTACTACCGCAAGGATGATCAACATGACCGTAACAGGTGGTGATGTCGGCGGCATCTTGAAGATGAAGACTTCAA
Organism: Vibrio sp. RE88; assembly: GCF_013113835.1. Classification (GTDB taxonomy): domain Bacteria; phylum Pseudomonadota; class Gammaproteobacteria; order Enterobacterales; family Vibrionaceae; genus Vibrio. The sequence goes on from NZ_VTYQ01000004.1 coordinate 11,271, forward strand.
TCACCAATCCAATTCCTGATACGACACCTAAACCGATACCACCATAGCGCGAACCGATGTAGAGCATTAACAACAGGAAGAGAAACTCAAAATACAACATAGAGTAATTCCTTAAATATATTGTGGATATTGGTATTGTCAGAAGCTGGAAGATAAATTTCTTCGTTGATGGTCACACAATATTGATGAGCAAAATTGGAAAGCGCTTTCTAAGACGTTGCTCACAAGGATATCAATGCAACTCACTGACTATTAACAGTAATTTCACACAATTAGAACGGAATAGATAAGTAACGGCTGAGTTGTGGTGTGTGGTTGGAAAATCGATCTTCGTAGTAGCAGAAGGGATTAGCATCGAGGTGTGACGGATAATAATTGGAATAATAACTCAAATATTATTTGGCAATTATTTTATATACTCAAAATTGAGACAACTTAGATTACATCAATAAGATAACCTATAGCCGATTTATAGCTTGGAAAAAATATATATAAAATTTGGTTAATCGCTATGGAAAGTATGCCTTCGATCCTTATTGTTTGTATGGGTAATATATGCCGATCACCACTTGCTGAAGTTGTTCTGAAAACAAAAGCACAGCAGCGTGGCTTAGTACTCAATATTGCCAGTGCTGGAACCATTCGCGATCAAGTTGGCAACTCGCCAGACAGACAGGTCCAATCTTTAGCGAGCCAGCACGGTTATGACCTGAATGGTCTGACGGCAACACAAGTGACGAGAAATGATTTTTCTAACTATGACATGGTGTTAGCAGCAGACAGAGCAAACTTGGCTGCGCTATACGACCTCTGTCCTAGGGAGCACAGAAACAAGCTCGCTTTGTTCCTCTCGTATTCTGATATTGATGAAAATGAAATTCCAGACCCTTATCAAGGGAGTCGAGTTCGTCACCAGAAAGCCTTTGAACTGATCGAACAAGGGAGTGATGGTGTGCTCAATTATATAACGTCAATAGCGGCATAAATTTATTTTTCCAGTTATTAAAAATGAGACACATCAGAAGAACTGTTTATTAATTGATATTGAGTCTTTCTTATATATAAGACTCATTTTTATTTTTTGTATTTATTTTTCTATTGTCTTGCCGGGCTCAGGTCCGGTTGGGTAAGTATTATTTTAAATTTTATCGATAGCGATAAATGACTCTTGGCTTAATTCAGGGAACAAGTGTTGTGAAAAAGGTTTTGATTACGTTTGGTACGCGACCAGAAGCAATAAAAATGGCGCCTTTGGTTCATCAAATGAAAAGTGACTCTCGATTTGAAACCAAAGTATGTGTAACTGGGCAGCACAGAGAAATGCTGCATCAGGTATTGGAGCTTTTCCACGTCGAGCCCGATTATGACCTCGATATTATGGAACCGGGTCAAACACTGACAACGGTAACAACTAAGATTTTAACGGGTATGGAAGGTGTTCTTAGCGAGTTTAAGCCTGATGTCGTTTTGGTACATGGTGACACAGCAACCACTTTAGGCGCTACGTTAGCCTCGTATTACCAGCAAATTCCGGTAGGTCACGTTGAAGCGGGCCTTCGAACTGGAAACATCTATTCTCCATGGCCTGAAGAAGGGAACCGAAAACTTACAGGTTCCCTAACGAAATTCCATTTCGCGCCAACAAAAACCTCTTTACAGAATCTCGTTGATGAAAACGTGCCTGCCACGGATGTTCACGTGACGGGTAACACGGTTATCGATGCGCTGTTCATGATTCGCGACAAGATTGAAAACGATTCAGACCTCAGAGCAACACTAGACAGCGTGTTCCCAATGCTTGAATCCGACAAGAAACTGATTCTGGTGACTGGCCATAGAAGAGAGAGTTTTGGTGGCGGCTTTGAGCGTATCTGTCAGGCATTGTCTGACACGGCGTTGCGCCACCCAGATTGTCAGATACTGTATCCGGTTCATCTAAACCCGAACGTACAAGAACCTGTCAATCGCTTGCTCAAAGATATTCCAAACATCCATTTAGTGGAGCCTCAACAGTATTTGCCGTTTGTTTATCTGATGAATAAGGCTCACATCATATTGACGGACTCTGGCGGTATACAGGAAGAGGCTCCATCTCTCGGTAAACCCGTTCTGGTTATGCGAGATACCACCGAAAGACCGGAAGCTGTGGAAGCGGGAACGGTCAAACTGGTCGGTACGGACAGCGATTTGATTTGCCGCGAGCTCACTCAGCTTTTGACTGATCAAGCAGCCTATGAATCCATGAGTCAGGCCCACAATCCTTATGGTGATGGGCAGGCTTGTCAAAGAATTGCAGATATTTTAGCGCTTTAAAGATTAAGGAACACACAATGTTTAACAAGGTTTCAGTTGTAGGCTTGGGCTATATCGGCTTACCAACAGCTGCGGTTATTGCTTCTCGCGGAATTGAAGTGATCGGTATTGATGTCAATCAGCATGCGGTGGACACCATCAATCAAGGTGAGATTCATATTGTTGAGCCGGATTTGGATATCGTAGTTCGCAGTGCGGTAATGACAGGAAAACTCAAGGCAACCACTGTTCCTGAAGCTGCCGATGCTTTCATGGTTGCGGTTCCAACACCATTTAAAGGTGATAACCACGAGCCTGATCTGAGCTACATTGAAAGTGCCGCAAAGGCAATTGCACCAGTGCTCGAGAAAGGCAACTTAGTGGTATTGGAAAGCACGTCACCAGTAGGTGCTACCGAAAAGATGGCTGGCTGGCTAGCAGAAGCACGCCCTGACCTGACTTTCCCACAGCAAAGTGGAGACGCTGCGGATATCAAAGTTGCGCATTGTCCAGAGCGTGTATTGCCGGGTTATGTTCTACAAGAATTGGTAAGCAATGATCGCGTGATTGGCGGCATGAGCGATGCCTGTAACAAACGTGCAGTTGAACTTTATCAAACCTTTGTGCGCGGGGAATGTATTCTCACGAACTCTCGCACGGCGGAAATGGCCAAACTGACTGAAAACTCATTCCGTGATGTGAACATTGCATTCGCCAATGAACTGTCTCTTATTTGTGAAAAGTTGAAGATCAACGTTTGGGAATTGATCAAACTTTCTAATCGCCACCCACGTGTGAATATTCTTAACCCAGGTCCTGGTGTCGGTGGACACTGTATCGCAGTCGACCCATGGTTCATCGTGAACAGCTGCCCAGAAGAAGCAAAAGTGATTGCGACAGCTCGTGAAGTGAATGATGGCAAGCCTCATTGGGTGATTGATCAGGTTAAACAAGCTGCAGATGAATTCAAAAAGCCCGTAATCGCTTGTTTAGGCTTAGCGTTTAAAGCCGATATTGATGATCTGCGAGAAAGTCCAGCACTGGATATCACAACAAAGTTAGCCAATGAGAATGTGGGGCAGGTGATCGCTGTCGAACCTAACATTTCTTCGCTGCCGGAAAATCTGGTTAAAGCGGGCGTTGAATTTATGGATCTAGAACGTGCTCTTGAAGTGGCGAATGTGGTTGTGGTCCTTGTCGATCATAAGCAATTTAAAGCCGCCGACAAACTCGCTTTCAGCAAGAAAGTGGTGATAGATACAAGAGGTGTTCTAGCGTGATATGAGTCAGAGAGTGAAGCGGCTCAGTCATTCACTCTCTGAGCTTTCTCGCTAAAGGTTCGATGATGAAAAAAGTCCTACTAGTGATGCCATTGAGTACCCTTAAATGGGGAAGTGACAACGCCGGTGGCGTTGATTCCGTCTGCCAGCAAATAGTTCAGTCACTTGAGCTCAGTGCGCCTGAAGGTTTTGAGTATGAAATTCTGGCAATCAAAGTGGGTTCGTCGCAACAAGAGTTAAACAAAAGAATTCAACTTAATGAGCGAACTCACATCACTTTCATCCCTAGTAAAGGGAAAATATTGGGACTACCTGTACCTGGGTTTGTTTTTCAGAACGTTAAGCTTAGTGAGCTTGCTCGTCGCTTTCAGCCGGATGTGATTCACAGTCATCTGCCGAGTCTTCCATTATTGCCAAGCCGTGGCGTCAGTTCGATGATCACACTGCACTCTCTAGGGAAAGTGGGTAGAAAAAGTCGTGGCTGGCTCAACAACTTAATCTTTGAAACCTTGCTTCCCGCTTTCAGTTTACGCTCTGCCGATAGGCTAACTTACGTAGGCGATATTTTGTTTGACTCACTACCAAGTACCATGCACGAAAAGGCGTATAAGGTGGGGAATCCGGTTAATGATGTTTACTTTAAGAGAACAAATCGATCGACGTCAGATACGTTACGCTTGGTGACTTGCTCTTTGATTTCACCACGCAAACAAGTCGATAAGATCATCAAGCTGGTAGCTCGGTTAGCGAAATCTATTAGCGTTGAGCTACAGATCATAGGCCCTGTTGATGAAGGCTACGAGAGAGAGCTTAACGCACTGGCAGAAGAGTTAGGTGTTGCTGAAAGAATGGTTTGGCTTGGCCCAATGAATGTGGAGCAAATCAAGCAAGTGTATGCAAATTCTGATGTTGGCGTGTTTCTTTCCATTGAGGAGACGTTTGGCCTTGCACCATTAGAAAAGCTTGCCTCTGGCCTGCCTGTGATCGCAACTGAAGTGGGTATCTTGCAGGAAGAGCAAACCTATTTTAGCGCTGCTGGTGTGCACTACACATTGGCTGATGGTTCCGAAAAGGAAACTGAAAACGTTTTGCAGTTTTTGCACAATCTGCCCTTGGTGGATACCGAGTCATTGAAAGCGAAGTTTTCACCGCGTGCTGTAGTCGATGAGTACCAAAAGCTTTACGGAGAGTTGTTGTGATCAAAAAGCTGCTCACCTATGCCCCTGTTCAGATCTTTTCTGCTCTCAGCTTGTTTGCGCTTATTGCTGTCCAGACTCGCTTTCTTTTGCCCGAAGAATACGGCTTTCTCGCTGTCTTGATGGTGATTGTGGAAGCGTCACGTTCAGTATTAGTTCAGTGGATCAATAACTGCCTCATTCGTTTCTATCCGAGTGCGGAACTGGATCGGCAGAAACAGATCTGTGCGACGGTTGTTCGTTGGTTGATTGGCAATATCCTCTTCTCTTTCTTTGTCATTGGTGCTTTGGTCGCTCTACTGACAGAGTTTGAATGGCGTGTCTTTTTTGCGGTTTACGCCTTCTTTGTTGCTAAAGCTCTCTATCTGTTTACGACTGAATACGCGCGTGTGAACCAGAAGGCGGACTACTATCGCCGAGCTGTAATGACTCAGGCGATCTTGTCGATATTCGCAACCGTGCTATTCCTATCACTATTCCCCACTCTTGAAATGGCGTTGCTGTCTTTAGTCGTGAGTCACTCGATAGGGTTTGCGATGTGTGTTGGTGCTGGAGAGTGGCACAGGAAAGTGATTGCGGAAACCGCGCTTAAAAAAGAGCTGTTCTCTTACGGCGCGCCGCTCATGTTGTCTGGTCTATTGGGAATACTGGCAGCAAGAAGTGATCGTCTTTTTATTGCAAACCTTACAGGGCTTGAACAAGCAGGACAATATGCCGCGATTGCGAATCTATTGTTCGGCATTATGGCGTTAGTTTTTATGGCCATTGCTCTACCGCTTTATCCAGAACTCACCAAACTAACCGAAGACAGAACACGTTTAATTGCTAAGCACAAGATGTATAGCGGCTTGTTGTTCGCACTCAGCTTGCCTGCGACTACAGGCCTGTGTTTGCTAGCTCCGGCACTAGTGGGCATTTTCCTTGGTGATGCATACGCAGATATCGACTTAACCACGTTTTATTTGGTCGCCGCTGCCGCCTTGATGTTTAACTTACGCGCACATTTCTTTGATCATGGTTTGCAGTTCACACTACAAACCAAGTACGTGCCTTTGATCATGGCGGTTGTGTTACTTGTTCAAGTGCTGGCGGCTTTTGCTTTTATTCCTCAATTTGGCGCATTGGGAGCTGCAATCGGCATTCTATTGGCCATGTTTGTGGGCCTCTTGCTAACGGCCTTTGTTGGTTGGAAGGCGGGATATCGATACCCCATTCCTCAATCCTTGCTAAAAACCGTGACTGCAACGGGTGTGATGGCGCTAGCGATTCTTGTTATCCAGCCATCCCTTGGTCAAATCAACAATGTCTTGGCTCTGATTATCTCGATTGGTATTGCTTTAGCGGTTTATGGTTTGGCGCATTTGCTGTTGAACAGCTTTGAAGTTCGCTCATCGCTACTCAAGCTAAGGAGTAGGCAAGGTGCTGTCTAAGATCTATCTACTGCCTTTTATCGCTATTGCATCATCGATTCTACTTGGTGGTTACATGCTAGAAGACCTTGGGGTGCCGTATGTATCTCAAGGGGGATCGCCACTGTTTAAGATCCACTTGTACTCCTACCTGATTCTCATGGGGTTTGGGTTGGTATTTCTGTTTGATGGGATGAAAGGTATTGCTCAACGGTTAGGCAGCTATTACCATTTTTGGCTGATTGCGTTGGCATGCAACGTGTTCGTGATCCTATATGGTTTTGCCATTCATGGTTCATCAGGAATGGCGTATTTGGTTAATACATTTTTGGCGCCAGTTTTGATCGTACCGCTACTGGCTTGCCTTAACGATAATCAAAAGTCCTTTCTGCTCAAACTGATTGCCTATCTAATACTGCTCAATTCGTTTGTGGCGGTGATGGAATACATGCTCCATTTTCGCCTGGTCAAGGTTGATTTTCAGGAGTTTTCTTTCTTTCGCTCAACGGCATTTCTCACTCACCCGCTTAACAACGCGCTGATAACGGTCAGTATTGCGCTACTCGTTGCCAACAAAACCAAGCTGCCAGGCTTTGTGTATATGTTGATTGTTGCGCTAGCGTTATTCGCATTCGGCGGTAGAGCTGCGTTAGCTATCTTTATCTGTGCAGTATCGGTGTCGTTTGCTCCCATGTTATGGAAAGCTATCACTCAAGGCATTCCTGATAATAAGCAAAAAATCGCTCTATTTATGCTGATCGGATATTTCTCGTTTTGGGCTGGTGCGTATCTGCTGGTTGAGTCCGGCATTACGGAACGAATTGCATCAAAACTTTATATTGATGGCAGCGCGTCGGCTAGATTGGACGTATTCTACTTAATCGATCAATTAAGTGTTCGAGAGTGGATATTTGGCGCAAGCCATCGTCTACTTGAGTCCATTGAGCTCTACTTAGACATTGATGTCATAGAAAACTATTTGGTTGGTTGGATTTTCACTTTTGGGCTTGTAGGTGCTGTTCCTCTGTTTGTAACGGTTTTTGTGCCGTTGGGCTACTTTGCTGTATCAGGCAACTATATTGAACGCGTAACTATCCTGTCTTTTGCTCTGGTCAGTATCACCAATAACTCCCTAACAACAAAAACCCCAGCATTGCTTCTACTTTTCTCTTGTTTGTACTTAGCTAAGTCACTTAGGGAAAGGTTGCTAGCTCCTCAAAATTCTCATTTAAATTCAGGTTGTTCACATGCCTAATGCTATCGCTCTATATCGTATTGCACGTTGGTTCTATCTAAAAAAAGTACCGATAATTCCCGAGATATTTCAGCTATTCATATTCGTTCTATATGGAAGCCGAGTCTCTGCCAAGTGTCAGATTGGCAAAGGGAGCATGTTTGCTTACAAAGGGATGGGCGTATTACTTCATGACAGAACGGTGATTGGTGAAATGTGCAACATAGGTGTCGGTTGCAAAACAGCAGGTAAAGGCCCTTATCGAGAGGTACCTCGAATAGGCAGTCGTGTTTACCTTGGCCCCAATTGCATACTCATCGGCCCAATTATTGTTGGTGACAATGCAATCATCGGCGCAAACAGTGTGGTGACAAAAAGCGTCCCAGAAGGCGCTATCGTGGGTGGGATTCCAGCCAAAATTATTGGGTGGGTAAAAGACAACGATTATGACATTCATGACAATCGTTCTGACGTTGAAGGAACAGTCCCGTTCCTTCAAGACCTTCGTGGTTAGGGGATATTAACGTGTATACCTCGTCGATATATAAGAAGTCACCAATATTTATTCAGAACGTGATGGTGTCTTTACGAGATCTAGTGCGTGCAGCCATTCGAAGCGAAAAACGTGTCGCAGGTTTGAAGAGTCAACTTAGGGAAAACGAATACTCTCATGATGCACTCAAGGTCTTTTGTGATACGCAGCTTGAGGCGGTATTGCTACGAGCGAAAGGTGCTGCTGCTTACGAAACCCATCAGCAGCTGGAACAGTTCGCGTTTATTGATAAACAAGATGTGAAAGCCTCGCCGGATGCCTTTCTCAACACACAGCTCAACCCTAAAGTGACAGTGAAAGGAAGTACCAGTGGCACAACAGGTACGCCTCTATCGATCCCACAAGATCTCAATTCGGTTCTTAGGGAGCAGGCTTTTGTCTCTCGTCATTTAGAGTGGGCGGGTTACCAAAAAGGCGACAAACGAGCTTGGATTCGCGGTGATGTGGTAGTGCCTCTCTCTCAGAAAGTTGGCCCCTATTGGCGCTATTCTGTCTTTGAAAACATGATTCTAATGTCGTCGTTTCACCTGACAGCGGATGCGATTCCCGGTTATCTGACAGCAATGGAAGATTACGGCGTCGATATTATCCAAGCGTATCCGTCCTCAATCGCTACGCTCGCCAAGTTCCTAGACAGTAAGGACTGGTATTACCGAGGCAAATTGAAATCGATCGTGACCTCTTCAGAATCTCTCTCACAAGAAGATAGAGAAGTAATTGAGAAACGCTTTCAGTGCAAGGTGTTTGATTGGTATGGGTTGTTTGAGCGTGTTGCGGCGATTGGTAGCTGTGAACATGGCAATTATCACCTTATCTCCGATTATTCGCATGTTGAATTTATAGACAGTGGTGATGGCAAGCATGAGATTGTTGGCACGAACTACAACAATGCACTTTATCCACTCGTGCGCTACCGCACTGGCGATCACGTTGTTCTGGCCACAGAGCAACGTTGCCCATGTGGAAGAACCTATCCTGTTATTGAGAAAATCGAAGGACGCGTCGGTGATTTTCTACTCGGTGAAGATGGTCAGAAAATCCATATTCTTAACCACATACCAAAGGGTATAGAAGGCTTAATAAGCTGCCAGTTTGTTCAAGAAAAAGCTGAATCAATCAAGGTATTAGCTGTCGTTGACCAAGCCAAGTTTACGACACAGCAGGAACAACAACTCATCGCGAACACTAACGAGCGTGTTGGACAAAGCATTACAGTCGATGTTCACAGAGTAGATGCATTACCGAGAACGAAAAATGGCAAGGTGCGTCAGGCCGTATGCAGCGTGGAGAGCAAATTTTGAAAAAAAACATCAATCTAACCATCGCGACTGACATCAAAGGGCAGGGCGGAATTGCAACTGTATTGGGTGTCTATCAACAGTCCGGTTTTCTTGCTGATAATGCAGTGAGGCTGATTGCAACTCACTCTACCAACAATCGACTTGGTCGCGTTGGAGCATTACTGCTTTACATCAGTGCGTTAGTTAAAGTCTTGTTCTACTTTGCGTTTTATCGTATCGGGTTAGCACATATTCATGTTGCCTCAAGAGGAAGCTATTTGCGGAAATCAGTGCTCGTGAGATTGATTAAAGCACTGGGTGGCAACGTGATACTGCATTTGCATGGAGCTGAGTTTCGCGATTTTTATGCGAACGAGTGTGATGAGAATAGAAAGAAGCACATTCGCGACACATTCGAAATGTCGGATGTAGTGATTGTGCTCTCCTCCCAATGGATTGACTGGGCGAGAGCGACTTTTCATCGTTCAAAACACTTCCAGTTGGTGTATAACGCAGTGCCATCACTTGAGCTTGATCCTCAGACTTCTTGCTCATCAACCATCAGCTTTCTTGGGAGAGTCGGTGAGCGTAAAGGCGTTCATGACCTGCTCAGCGCCATGGTTAGAGTCAAACAACAATGCCCTGACGCTAAGCTCATGATTGGAGGTGATGGTGAAGTTGAAAAGTACCGTGCTATGGCACGGGATTTAGGGCTTGAGTCCAATGTGGAGTTTTTGGGTTGGGTTTCTGGCCAGCACAAGCTCGACGTACTGAAACAGACTCAAATCTATTGTCTGCCTAGCTATAACGAAGGATTTCCAATGGGCGTATTGGAGGCGATGTCGGCGGGTATTGCTGTGGTGTCCACCTACGCTGGTGGTATTCCTGATGCGATATCTCACGGCAAGGAAGGCACTCTCGTAGAAGCTGGAGATTCAGAGGCCCTAGCGGATGCGCTTATTGAACTACTGACTAATCAAGAAATGAATCAAGACTATATCCAAAACGCCAAACAGAAATTTGATGAGCATTTTTCTGTGGAAGCGATTATTCCCCAAGTGCAGCGTATCTATAACGCCGTGCTTCTCCAAAGGAGCCGCGCATGATCGCTGATATCCATCGTTCACTTTTAGACGATGCCACTCACAATAATTTTGCCGGTTTTGATCCGTTTGATGGACTCAATGCTCGCCTTTTTGATACGTTCCCGCGTTTGCGTAATTCGCTATTTGGCCTCGCATGGATTCAGATGTTCAAACGCTCGAATATTAATATGCGCCACATTCTTGGAGTGCCTAAGAAGCGCAATCCGAAAGGTGTTGCCTTGTTCATTTCAGGGATGCTGGAGCAGTACCAGACTACACAGGAAGTTCACTTACTTGAAGAAGCCCAGAAATTGGCGGACTGGCTGTTGGAGAACCAGTGCTGTTCAGAAACATGGGGCGCTTCCTGCTGGGGGTATCACTTTGATTGGAAAGCTCGGGCATTTTTTGTACCCAAGGGTAAACCCAACGTCATATCAACCATCTACGTAAGCAGAGCTTTGTTCGACCTTGGAAAACTGACCAATAATCAACGCTATGTTGATGCTGCATGTTCAAGTGCCGAATTTATTGTTGAGCATTTATACACAGAAGATCAGCAACGACAATTTTTTGCTTATATTCCAGGAGAAAAAGCGTTCGTCCATAACGCGAGTTTGTGGGCAGCGGCCTGGGTTGGTTTTGTCGGTTCTGAGACAGGCAACGCGAAGTATCAAGAGCTGGCGCGAACTGTGGCTTGGCAAAGTGTCCATGAGCAGTCTCCTGATGGCAGTTGGGTATATGGCGCGCGCAGCCACCACCAGTTTATTGATGGTTTTCATACAGGTTATAACCTCGAAGCGTTATACGAACTCAAACATTCGCTGCAAACCGATGAGTTTGACGAGTCAATTGATCATGGATTGGTTTACTACAAAGCGCATCTTTTTGAAGCGGATGGTACAGCAAAGTACTACCACAATAACCGTTATCCCCTCGACCCACATTCAGTAGCGCAAGCCGTGATCACCTTGATTAAGGTCGGTGGAGAGCAAGACGATTTAGACATGGCAGGCAGAGTACTCAATTGGTCTGTCCAAGAGCTTTACCTTTTAGATAAAAAGCAATTCGTTTATCAAAAGAATGCGCGTATAACCAACGCGATTAACTATGTGCGTTGGACTCAAGCTTGGATGTACCTGTCGATGAGCATTTATTTAAAGAATCAGAAAGGAGAGAAGTCATGAGTCGAGTGACATTCTTGGGAAGCCCAATGGACACAATGACCATGGCTCAAACCGTGGAATCGATAAAAGATCGCATTGAAACCGGGGAGTTTACTCAACACGTGGTTGTGAATGTTGCCAAGCTGGTAAACATGAAAAAAGATCACGAGCTAGCAAAGTCGGTGACTGAGTGTGACATCATCAACATTGATGGCATGGGTGTCGTGTGGGGTGCGAGGTTTGTCGGTCATCCGATCCCTGAGCGAGTCGCCGGTGTTGACCTATTTCATCACCTTAATGCCATGGCAGAGGCTGAGGCGTTCCCGGTGTTTTTCTTAGGGGCGAAACAAGAAGTCGTTGAGAAAACAGCGCAGGTCATGAAAGCCAACCACCCAAAGCTCAATATAGCTGGATATCACCACGGCTATTTTTGGGACGATGAAGAGGCTTTAGTGAACAAAATCAAAGAGTCAGGCGCAAAATTGCTGTTTGTAGCAATTACATCACCAAAAAAAGAAAACTTCATTAATAAGTGGCGAGATGAGTTGGGCGTGGACTTTGTTATGGGGGTTGGCGGTACATTTGATGTGGTTGCAGGCAAGGTTAACCGAGCACCAGTTTGGATGCAAAATGCTGGATTAGAGTGGTTATACCGAGTTATCCAAGAACCAAGAAGAATGTGGAAGCGCTATTTGGTGACAAACTCAAAATTTGCTCTTTTATTATTGAAAGAGCGATTTGGTAAATAATCTACCCTGCCCATACAACTATTAGTGTGATTTTTATCACTAAACTAGTGTAACAACTGAAAATATTTTCTTGGATTAATAAGTGTAATTAATACTAGAAATGTTATTGGTTTTTAATTTGAATATAAAACGTTCAGTTGTTACGCTTTGTTCTGCCGTACCAATCAATCCTATTTAATAACATTTTGGTGTGAAAATGAAAAAACTAATTATCGCTCTACTTTCGGGTAGTATAGCGCTGAGCACTTCTTTGTCTGTATTTGCTGTAGAGAATCAACTCGCGAATGAAGAATTTCTTCTTGATGCACAAATTCAACTTTCTAAGAATCAAGTGCCAACTGAAGGTGGCTATTTATCTGCAAACATTGACCTAACAAATATTGGTGATGGAGATGCCAATCTTAAATACTGGGTATCCGTGAAAGGCCCTAAAGGTATTGTATTTCCTGCTAAGTCAGTTGTCGGTGTTAATAGTTCTGAATTTGATAGTGAAAATATTGAAGAAGGGTCTGCACTGCATATCGAACGCGGTATTTGGGTTCGCGAATATATGGATGATGGCTTATATCACGTTGCTGTTGAAGGTGTTAATGTTGAAACGGGCAAAACTTTCTCTAAATCAGAGACTTTTGCAAAAGGTGTGAGTATTGAACAACCAGCTGCTATTGATGGCCTAATACTCGAAGCATTTGCCGTTAACGACACGACTTATCCTAGTGAAGGTGGTTACCTGATCCTTGACCTACAAGCTCAAAATACCAGAGAGCAATCGGCAAATGTTGAGTTCTGGGTAACTGCTGTTGGTCCTGATGGTTTAGCAATTCCTATTCACGCTCGTGTACTTAAATCGGTACCAGCTCTTGAGGAACTCAGTATTATTCGCGGGTTTACTTTAGACGCAAGTTACCCAGATGGCGAATATACTATCGTACCGCAACTGTATGATGTCGATAGTGGCAAGCGTGTTGAAGGTGCAATTAAAGTTTATAAAGGCGAACGTCCGGTTACTGACTAAATTGATTCTATACCCATCACTTCGTATTCTGTAGCAGGTATCTTCCTGCTACTTTCTTTATCCATCCCTGATTCATATCTACTTAAGTTGACGTACTGTCTTTTGCTATATTCTTCAGCCTTTTATCTCTATTAAAAGGCGACATTTCTCGACAATAACACCTATTTTATTGTGACTATTAATTTTTCTTGTTAATCCTTTAAAATCAGTGGATTACTGATAATTTTCATTGTCATTTTACGTACTAAATGTTTTTTTATGTTTATTTGTTCTCCTTAATGGTTATTAACCTAATGTCGCTTGTTCTTGAAAATTGTATCTATAGACTTCGCTGTTAGCTAGATAGGGTGCGTATAACCTAGGCCATTCTCTAGCGACTAAATTAGAATAACGAATAGCTATAGGCTTTATGATACAAACTGCAAAAGAACTTGAAGTCGATGAAAACTTTGTTCGACTATATCCAATTAAAGACAAGTTAGTCATTGACCGACAACTTTTATTAAAAGACCGTGAAAGAGGTAGATGTAAAAACGATGACAACTACTACCACTCATCTCTATATAAGTTTGGCATTCGTGTTTCTGCGCCTTCAAATCATTTAATCAAAGATGAATCTATATTTTTGAATGGATACTGTTATCTTCCTGGAATCACTAATAAAAAAATATCGCATATTAGTAAGTTGGAACTGAACGATGTGAGTTTGCAATCCGAGCAGTATTTGGTGCCCTATGAACTGGGTCGACATGCGGAATTTAAATATGACCAAATTGATAGCGATTATTTGTCCAATTTGATAAGGAAGCTGTACAGCCACATAAGGTTGCCGTTTATATTTGTAGGTATTGCAGAAGTAGAGATGAATACCTATAAAGAACTTTATAATAAAAAATTGTCAAACAATTTGTATGGAAATAAACATGATCCGAGAAAAGAATTTATTTTTGATGAAAATGTGCACTCTAGATTATGCGTGGTGGGTTTAGTATCAGATAAAACAGACTCTAGACTGTCCTTGATTAACAATAAACTTAATAAAGTTTTTTACGAAGAAAGCACAGAACGAAACGCTATACCGTCTACACATATCCATGGTGTTTTGCTCAATGAAAATATAGAAAAGTACAATGAAATTCTACCTGGTCACGTTGAGAAAGCTCTGGAAGTCATTGACTCCGCTACATTAGTGAAACGCTTTAATGGCGAAATTTACGTAATAAACACAATCGTATAATAGGTGAAGTATGATTTTGGATAAAAATGATGTTGAGCTGATATACTCATTTATAAAACACATAGGATATTTTTATCCTCTGCCTGAACAGAATCTCTATTTTAGTGGAGAAGAGGGGATTAACCGAGTTGTTGAACTATATATTCATAAAGATAGTAAATACACGGCGCTTGGAAGTATTGATATTCCAAGCAGTGTGGTCATTTCACTTGATTCTGGACGAACAATAAAATTGTCTCTAGACCGTACTTACCTAAGTTTGTAATAAATTCTTTATCTGAACTAACCATTGAATTTAGAGTTGAACGTTTGATACTCAATAAGTCCATTTGATAATAATGACAACAATAGAACCTGTAAAAAATACTGTATTTCTTTCTTATGAAGTTGCTAACTGCTTTGCTCAGAGCGGTGTGGAGTGTGTGTTTTTTGAGCCGGTATGTGAACATGACAAAGATATTTCAACGCTTGTTTACGTTCTCGAAGTTATGAATATTAAAGCGGTGATCTGTAAAGACGCATCTGATGCAATCATTATGGCTGCAGGATACAGCAGAATTGGACGTGGTCCAGGTACTGTTTTACTCAGGAACGACTCATCCATTTTATCAGCGATTGAGCAGTGCATGTTTTGCCAATCAGAATCAGACAGCGTGTTTGTCTTTCTCTGGGAACGAGGGGAAAGTTCGGGAGAATCTGGGGGAATAGATGACTTGGTCGAGCTTGGTGAGAAACTTACCTCTTACTGCTTAGTATTTGAGTTTGGTTTATTTAAATCGCGCTTTCCGAAGATGTTTAAATCATGCCAGTCGGGAGCTGGAGGAGTGTCGTTTATCAGGCTGTCACTAAGGCCTGAGCGAACTGGCCAGCAAGAATACCTCATGGCCAAATTACCTGCGAATGAAGACAACTATAAGGACATAGAGTCTCAAATAGCCAGTTTATACCATCACCTTACCGTCGCAAGGTATCCAATCATTGTAACAGGTGTAGGTGCGTCGATAACAAAGTGCCGACAAGCGCTATCTCACTTGCTGCATGTGGCACCGGTTACTGTAGTGTCGACCTTTCAAGGTTTCAGCCTCTTGGATTTTGAGCACAGCGATTATTTTTTGGGAAGAGTAGGAAGTGAGCACGAAAGCTCTCCTGCGAACAAAGCATTATACAAATCGGACTTGGTCATTCTGATTGGGTGCCATACTGAGCTTGAGTTAAACGATAATGTAATTTCACCCGATGTGACAATATACGGCATTACAAGCGAACGTTACAGCCTTGAAAACTGCATAACAAGAAATAACATTGTCTTTGACATATCTGAGACGATAAATCGCCTTACTAACTTATTGGTATCCAGTTCCAATATGAAAAAAATGAAGAGGAAAAAAGAATCTAGCCTACTAATAAAAAGAATTTTTGGACTTGGTGATATTAATAGTTGTGGGGGGCACTTAGCCTGGCCTATTTATAAATGTCTCGATGAGAATACCATTGTTGTATGTGATACTGGAGACGTTTATCGTTACTTTAAAGAAAGCCTAATATCGACCTCGAATGCAAATGTCCTTTTTAGTAACTCCAATGAAATTAATGGTTTTGGCCTGTATTGGGCAATCGGTATTAGCCTCAGTAATCCTCATATACGAGTAATATCAATATCCGACGTTCTTGATCATAATATGGATAAAATGGATTACTATTCTATGCTCAACGTGCGTATTAAGCACTTTTATTGCCGGAAAAGTAATTTTTTTGATCCTCTAGATGAATCGGATGAAAAATATACCCCTTCAAGAATTACGGAAGATATGCTGATCTGGAATAAACCCGGTTGCATAGAATTTTATGATGTTGAATACTAAAATGTATCTGTTACCTATTTTACATATTAATTATTGATGTTTTTTAAATGATCTTTACTCTCAAATATGAGACTGAAAACAATCATTGATGTTCTTACTTAACTGTTAAAAATCAACCCACCATAATATTTGTTCGCTAACAATATTATATTAAAAAATGAATGTTGTTTTATTTTTAATGAGTCTTGTGAATGATTTGTCTTAAATACTATTCCTCGTCTAGAGCTTTGGCATATGAAGAGCTACGTAGCTTCTCCAGGTTAGCCGATAGTGATTACTTAGTCTTAAAACAACTATGTGATGGCTACCCAAACCCAATCAATAAGAGTGTATTAATTGAGAATGCATGGTCTGAACGTGTGGTGACGGAGTCTTCCATTAAGGTAACAATCCACAAAATTAGAAAAGTGCTTAAAGAAGAGTTGAACATGGATCTGGAAATTAAATCAATCCGTCATCAGGGATACGTATTGAGCTGTCCCGTTACTCTACATGAGGTAAGCGATAAGATTTTTCATGAACGTCTGATTTCTTTTGAGGAATCTTCCTCCATCGGCGAAGAGCTTATAACTGAAACTAAGCCATGTATTCGTGAACGAAAGTCTATGGCGTCGAGTATTCGATGCATTCCAGAAGCCATTATTGCTTTAGCGATTGTGCTCGTTATCTATGCTTATTATAAGATCGGTTTATTATGACGTTAATTAGATTGACTATGGTGTCATTTTTAGTATTTATTATTTGTTGGCCTTTACTCTATAGTATTAGTTATAACGATCATATGATCTATGAATGTAAATGTGGACAGCGTAATTATATCATTGAAATTTTTGTAAATAATGGAGTGTTTAATACAATTTACAAAAGAGAAAATGACCATGGTTATATCGAAAATATTACCATAATGAATGGCAGGCTCTTTCGGTTTTTTCCAGATAAAGCAATATTGTTTACCTATCAATCTAAATCAATATTGGGTCAAGGTTTTTTTGGTCAAGATTGGTTTAGGGATCGTTATCGGGTCGATAATATTATCCCTATAAGCTTTGGTTCTGATGGAGGTACTTTAAAATTCTACTCGCCAATTGTAGGAGAGCATTTTAACACAGACCTTGTATGCAGAGGTGACACCTGCATAAGCAAAACTATTAGCTCATATTTAAAAAGCGACAGTTAGTTGTTTTAAGCAATGGCTTACTCAAATGGTAAATTTCTATCGGGTAGTCTTTGTAAATAGATCGAGGGCTTAATCTTTTGTTTGATGTTGTAGGTATTAAGTGATGAGTAAAGTAATCAATCTGACTATTGCTACTGATATCAAGGGTAAGGGGGGCGTAGCGATGGTGTTACGTACATATCAACAATCAGGCTTTCTCTCACACAATGCCGTCCGTCTGATTGCTACCCATTCAACTCATAATCGATTTGGTCTCTTAGGAGCGCTGGTGCGTTATTCCAGTGCTTTGGTCAAAGTTGTGTATTACTTTATTTTTTACCGAGTCGGGATGGCGCATATTCATGTTGCCTCACGGGGCAGCTACATACGAAAATCGATCCTAGTGAGGTTGATTAAAGCACTCGGTGGCAAAGTGGTTTTGCACTTACACGGTGGGGAATTTCGCGATTTTTACGCCAACGAGTGTGATCAAAACAAAAAGAAACACATTCGTGATACCTTTGAAATGTCGGATGTGGTCATTGTCCTCTCTTCACAATGGATAGACTGGGCTCAAGCGACCTTTGAACGAACAGAGCATTTTCAACTGGTGTACAACGCAGTGCCATCACTCGGGTTTGTCCCCCAAGCAACACCTTCATCAACCATCTGTTTTCTTGGCCGAGTCGATGAAAGAAAAGGGATTCATGACCTGCTGACAGCCATGGTTCAGGTCAAACAACACTGTCCTGAGGTTAACCTCTTGATCGGAGGTGAGGGCGATGTTGAGAAGTATCACGCCATAGCTCGGGATTTAGGATTGGAATCTCACGTGGAGTTTTTAGGTTGGGTTTCGGGTCAACGTAAGCTCAACTTGTTGCAACAGACTCAAATCTACTGTCTGCCAAGTTACAATGAAGGATTCCCTATGGGAGTTCTGGAGGCAATGTCGGCTGGTATTGCCGTAGTGTCGACCTATGCCGGTGGGATTCCTGATGCCATTACCAATGGCCGGGAGGGTATTCTTGTTGAAGCGGGGGACTCCGACGCTTTAGCACGTGCACTAATTGATCTGCTAAGCAATCAAGAGATGACCCAAACCTATATTCAAAATGCAAAACAGAAATTTGAAAAGCGTTTTTCAGTACAAGCAATTATCCCCCAATTACAGCGCATTTACGATGAGGTTCAGCATTAGAGGTAACGCGTATTAATACTTATGTACACTTATTCAAAGCTCCAATTAACCTCAAACAAATTATTCGTTTCTTAGAGTACTCTTCCATTATTATGCGGAGCATTGAACATTAGGGACCTAATTTCCATCTACCTTCAGCGTTTTCGTATTCTCTTCAATTTTGATTTTTTCAGATGAAACATCAATTGAGAGAAAATCGCACCCTGATTCTCCGTCGTATTCGTTACCAACAATATTTACGTTTTCAAATGAGTAGCCACTGTTTTGACTGTAAGTTCGAATGATCTTTTTATATTTCTGCTCATTTGTTCCTTCACAGGTAATGTTGGAGAAACGATTGTGCGAGATAGAAATGTTCTCCACCGATTTTGTCGGTGATTCGTTTGCGGCAAAGCTTTGTAGCCTGATCCCCATTGTGCTATTGGATACATCGTTATTGTGGAACTCAACATTACCCCAGTGCACTGGTTGTTCTGTGCGTGTATTGGGGTAAACATTCATGATAAAGCCTGCGATGTTGTCAAACTTATTGTCTTTCACAGAGACATCCGTGTAATAACTGACTTCCAAAGCGGCGCTACTGATGTCTTTGAAAGTATTGTGAAAAACAAGAGCCCCCTGAACTTGCTGCCGACTAGATAGCTTAAGAGTACATCCCTGAAATAGATTGTATTCAAAAGCGATGTTTTGTGTACCCGGTGCGTTAGAGCCTTGAGTCGCCTGAGTGGTCGTCACTTGGCTACAGTTGCGAAACGTGTTGGCGAACAATGTGGCGTCTTGCGAGAGAGATTCCCCTTGATTCGGGCCGGTTGTGACTCTCAATGCCGCGTCACCAAAATTCTCAAACGTATTATTCGATAGATGAGAGCCAGACGTACTGGCGAGATAAACGCCTTGCTCGCCCCACACTTGTTTAATGTCACCATTATTTAGCCCGACAAAGTGAAGACCACTTATGAACATGTTCTGAGTTTCTTTGATGTACAGTAGATATTCGCCAACAAAATTATCGCACTTACGTAATACAGCCCCTTGGCTACCAATTAAGGCAATTTGCTTGGTGTTGGTTAAGTACAGCGTCTGGCACACGTCGTATATACCTTCAGGGATAACCAGAATGTCCCCAGGATTGAGAGAAGACAGGGCGGTTTGAATGGCTTGGCTATCATCTTGGGAATCGTTGCCAATAGCACCAAATTGATCCAGTCGGTACACCTTGTCCTGAGATAACGAAGGTAGGGCAATAAGGGCGACAATGATGAACAACAGTATTTTCATAATAAACTGACCTAGCTTGGGCATCGGTACGTTTCCTCGAATTATGACTGCCATTCTATACGCCGTCGGATATTGAGATAAAAGTTTTTATCTTTTGTCTGTTAAATGAAGCGGTATCCCAATTTAAATGTCTCGTTTCTAAGATGTCTCATTATTGAGGCGTGATCTTCTCGCCTAATTGTTGAACAGACCAAATTCCATACAGATAATTTGCCCGAATCAATCCTAACCGCTTATTTCTGGATTAAATAACGTAACAGAAGAATTACGCCAGTCTTGAGCAATACATTAATTTGGCAACAAAGCAGCAAAGGGTGTTCTAAATGGAACGTAAATTATTAGCAGTGGTATTTGGCTCATTTGCATTAGCCAACGTAAGTTTGCCTGCCCATGCATCCGAACCGATGGGATGCATTATCAGTCAGCAGTCAGGGGAGAAGTATTGCCTTAAAGCGGGAGAACGCTCAGGCTATTCACTTCCAAATTGGATTTATGCGCACCCGGTCGATGTTCTCGCTCCGAGTGGCGTTTCTGTTATGTTGAGTGACTGGGATAACCTGTCATACAACAGACTAGCCGTTTTTGACTCTTATACGTCAAACGAACAACTTAAAAATGTGAAAGCGTATAACGGTCGTTACTTAGACTTTTCTAAGCCTCGCTCGATGCGAGTATTGGCGTCAGAGCAATACCCAGAAGCGTGTATTGTCAGCCTGGAGAATGACGAACAATACTGTCTGAAAGAAGGGCAGCGTTCAGGTTACTCGTTACCTGAGTACATCAAAGGCCATGAAGTCGAAGTTCGAGCTCCAGAAGGGCTTGGAGTGATGCTAAGTGACTGGGATAACCTTTCTTACAATCGTTTAGCGGTGTTTGGTGGTTACAAATCTAATGCTCAGCTTGAGTCAGTAAAAGCGTACAACGGTGAAATCCTTGATTTCTCCAACCCGCGTTCTATGCGTGTTTTGGCCTACACTGAGCCAGACAAAAAAATCGAAACTGAGCTGAAATGGTCATGGCAAGGTGGCAGCTTTAAACCTGAATCTGATCAGGTGATGGTAACGCCAGTTACGGCGCAGCTTAGTGACGACAACGGTGACGGTCGAATCGACAACCAAGATATCGCAGATGTGATTGTTGTGACATTTGAAGGCCGCAATTACTCAAGCGGTGGCCTTGTTCGCGCACTGAGTGGTGTGGATGGTTCAGAACTATGGAGCTACGACAACGGCGGTGTGATTGCTGATGCTCGCTACAGCCCTGCTGTTGCCGACCTTGATCATGATGGTGTGGTGGAAATTGTCACTACCAGCACAGGCAGTGACTTCATCAAAGTGCTAGATAACCACGGTAATGTGAAGAAGCAGATCGCGACTGTTGAATCTGGTTGGAGAACAGTAGGTGATATCGCATTGGCAGATTTGGATGGCGATGGTGATATCGAAATTCTCTCTGCGGATGGCGTCTACGATTATCAATCTGATCAATTAGTGTTTAGCCATACTTGGTCTCCTGCATCAATCAGTGGTGACTTTGACGGTGACAACCGTCAGGAAGTCTTTGCTGATGGTACTTTATTCCAAAGCTCAGGAGCCGTTGACTGGCAGTACAGCGCTGCTGATAAAGTCTGGTTCTCTTCATTGGTTAATCTGGATTCAGATAAGAACCCTGAATTGGTCGTCTCTGTTCCAGCAAGTTATTCGTCGGCACAGAACAGTTCTCTTGCGGTATTGGAGCATGATGGTTCAACTAAGTGGGAAATTACCAACGAGAACAACCCAGGTGGTGGTGTTCAAGCTGTTTCAAGTTTCCTAGCTGCGTACAGTGAATCAGCGACTCAGCAATCAGAAGTTTTTGGTTACGAGAAAGGCAATGTGGAGTCGGCACAAGTCGGCAATGACAATCTGCTCTATGTCCGATCTGGTGCCGCAATCGATGCGATTGGTACGGATGCCCATAACACGATTGGTGGTAACGGCGGAGCACTGCGCGCTCCTATCGATCTTTCACAAGTTACGGCAATCGACGTCACATACGGTAAGTACTTCTGGGGTGGTCGTCATCTTCTGGCAATGGAATTCTCTTTGAAGAATGGTTCATCTGTCATGGTGGGGTCGAAAAACTATGGTTACCATCTGAAAACGAAACGTTTTGTTCTTCCTGAAGGGGAGAGTGTTACAGGTGTTAACGTTTGGTCGCAAGGTTGGTTGGTAGAAGGTGTTCAATTCGAGACCGCGACATCAGCGGGTACCGACAGCATTGGTATTGTTTACGCAGGCTATAAAGCCGTGGACATGTACAATGCTAAAGGTGAGTTAGTTTGGTCTGTTGAAAACGACGATATTGGTAGCGGCAAGATTGGTGTTTCTGCGTATGACTTTGATGCTGATGGCATCGACGAAGTGCTTGTGCAAGACCATTTTAAAGTACGTATCCTTGACGGTCAGACTGGTAAAGAGCTAGCCGTTATCGATAACTCAACCGGAACCTTGTGGGAATACCCAATCGTTGTTGATCTAGAGGGTGACGATAATGCTGAAATGATTGTGGTCGCAAACAACTACGACAGTAAGTACAGCATTAACAAGGGCGTATATGTGTATCAGTCTGCTCAGGCTGACAAACCATGGACAAACGCAACACGTATCTGGAACCAGCACTCGTTTAACCTAACGAATGTTACTCAGGCTGGACAAATTCCTGAAACGTATCAGCCAAGCTGGTTAAGCCACAACACTTACCGTTCAAGTACGCTACGTGCGGGTAAAACGGAATTCTCTCCGATATTTGGTTACCCGAATGGTGATGTTCAAAAAGCGGAAGTGACCGCGAGCAATTTGCTTCACGTACGTTCTGGCTTAGCGATTGATGCAGTCGGTACAGAGCTTAATGCACTGATTGGCGGTAATGGAGGTGCACTACGTAGCCCTGTTGATTTGAGCCAAGTAGAAAGCATTGAAATCAGCTCGGGTCACTACTATTGGGGTGGCAACCATATCGTTGCGTTGAAGTTTAAGTTCAAGAATGGCTCTTCAGTCATGATGGGATCTAAAGGCTACGCTTCGCCAATCAAAGTTGAAACTTTCGATATCCCTCAAGGTAAGCAGATCAAAGCGATCAATGCTTGGACTGCGGGGTGGTTAGTTGATGCGATTCAGTTCGAATTGAACTGATAACATCTTAAGTTAGTACATACAATGCCAGTCAGATTCTCTGACTGGCATTTTTGTATTCGCATTTTGTCAAACGTAGATCGACATATCAGTTTCCGTAGTGAAGGTGAGTCTCAACCAAGTTAACACTTTGAGTTAAAAGATAGCCAGAGGGAATGAAATGTCTCGACGTAAGTATTTTCTGATATGTACTATCAGAGCCTGATATTAATGATAATAATTCGCATGGAAAATTTTGTATGAGAAAGCTATCCATACTGTTGCCGTTTGCATTATTTGCCAGTGGTTATGCTCAAAGTGCCGAGATTTCGCCCTACATCGTTAACGGTAGTTACGCTAACGTAACTACGTACCCCTCGATAATAAGCTTGTTTAAAGATCGTATTGATTATGACAAAAAGTATTATGTCGGAAGTTACTGTGGCGGGACGCTATTAAATGATCAGTATGTTTTAACTGCTGCGCATTGTATTTATGGTGACGAAGAAAAGCAGTTGTTTACCTCCGCCGTACCAAAGCTTCAAAACGAGTCAGATTTTCCATATAGCGTCATTGAACGTGTAATGGTAAATGAGATTTACTATAAAAGTACCTATAACGATTCGACTTTAACCGATGATATCGCGATTTTGAAGCTTGCAACCCCTATGCAAACATCAAGTTCAGCAGACTACGTAGTTAGGGTTAGTACTGGTGATGATGCTACATATAGAAGTACCTCTGAGACCTTTCATGCGGTCGGGCACGGGAATACAGAACCTGGAGCGGACAATAATGATAATCTTCTATTCACTCAACTCCAATATGTAGCCAACTCATCTTGTAATGTTTACACAGGTGTTGATACCAGTGCTAACCTTTGCATGGGGTGGCCAACACCAAGTAGCAATGGTCTCGATAATGCTACTTGTCAAGGAGACTCGGGAGGCCCGCTTTACTGGTTGGATGGCAGTATCTACAAGCAAGCTGGTATTACAAGCTTTGGTCCTGCAAGTGGGTGTGGAAATCCTGCAGTTGAACCTAACTCAGTGTTTACTGAGGTTTTAGATCACGAAGCATGGATAGTCTCTGTGCTTAGCGGTTCGGAAACGCCTGTTCGGACTATTAGTGACTCAGATCGAACTAGTTATTTGAATTCAACGAACTCTTCTGGAGGCGGTGGCGGCGGTTCACTCGGCTATCTGTCTTTTCTGTTAATAAGCGCTGCCTTATTTAGAAGGAAATTAACAAGTTAGAATCTAAACCGTTTGCCCTTTCGTAAGCTAAACTTAATGTTGACGGATGCGAAAGGGAGACGGGAAAATGAAAAATTCAATTTGGTTCCTTAGCCTGATACTGGTTAGCTCCCGATTGCTGGCGTTCGATGTATCACCTTATATCGTGAACGGCAGCAACGCGAATATCGTCAATTACCCATCTTTTGCCAGCCTTTTTTACCGCAACGGAAATACTTACAGTACCTCGAGTTATTGCGGCGCGACTATGATTAACAGTCAATACGCCTTGACCGCAGCTCACTGTATTTATGGCAATGAAAGTACCATGCTATACACGGTTGTCGTCCCCCAGTTAGAAGATGAAACGAATTTTTTGTCTACTCAGCAAGCAAAAGCGGAGGAGTTTTATTATCCGGATGACTACATTGATTCGGGCTCTGAGCTGTGGCCCAATGATATTGCGATTATAAAACTTGAATCTCCATTATCCGTATCAGATTACACCTCTCTCCTAAATACCACTCTTAATAACAACTTTCCCAGCTCAGCGGACTACAAAGCGATTGGGCACGGCCTGGTAGAAGGGGGAGGGAATGGAACCCAGCTTTTGGAAACGTCGCTAGACTATATATCGCTTGCTAGCTGCCAAACGCAGTACAGTAAAGTAACCGATAAACAGATCTGTTTTGGTGGGCCTCAAATTGGCAGTTATCAAAACTCGACATGTAATGGTGACTCAGGAGGGCCTGTCTATTGGTTCAACGGTGTCCAATACATACAAATAGGCATTACTAGTTTTGGGCCAAGCACTTGTGGGGACCCTTCCCTGAATGTGACTTCAGTATTTACCGATGTGTATGATTACATCGGCTGGATTAATAACGTCATTAATGGTCAGGTCACACCAAAGTACTATGTCACAACCGTTAATGGTATTAGGGTGTTGAATAGTAACGTGAATGGCAGCGCTGTGGCAGCAACTTCGGGTGGCAGCGGAGGAGGTTCGCTGCATTATGTGGCCTTATTGATGATGATGGTAATATATTGGCGAAGAAAATCGGCCTCAGCTCACTGATTTGGCCTAGTGTTAGCTAAATAAAATTGTTCTCAAAAATGAGAATTCTGCGTAAATAATTGAAAGATATCTTCTTAATAGTGTATTTAGACAGCGAACAATGATTTGCTGTGTTGACTAATTGTAACTAAACGATAGTTTTAAATTACATAATAAGTTGAGCCGGAGAGTTCGCAGATGGCAAATAAATGTACCCACGAGATAACCCTTCTTTCAGATGTAAGCATGCAGTCTAGATTGTTTAAAGACTCTTTAGAGCAGGGCATTCAGCTGAACGTGTCAATTGTTCCGGTTGAAGAGCTTGAAGCGTGCGAAGGTGAGACTTCTGTTCTCGGCGACTATATTCTGTTCGACTATCATTATTTGGATGATGAAAAGTTTGATTTTTATAATCAAATGCGCTCACTGAGTTACAAGAACTCTAAAGAGATTGTCATTAACTGCCCGAAGGATGTCCCATCCACTCAACTTTTTAAATGGCGTAACTTGGTCGGTGTGTTTTACGTCGATGATGACATTTCGTTACTGCTTAAAGGCATGGAAAAGATCATGCAAGACGAGATGTGGTTATCAAGGAAAGTCGCGCAAGACTATATTGAACATTTCCGTTGCGCCAATAACGTCACCACATCGCAGGCATACGCAAATCTGACTAAACGTGAGAAAGAGATCATGCGCTTATTGGGCCACGGTGCATCCAATCTTCAGATTGCTGATGAACTGTTTGTGAGTGAAAATACGGTTAAGACGCATCTGCACAATATTTTTAAGAAGATAAATGCCAAGAATCGTTTGCAGGCACTGCTGTGGGCAAACAATAACATCGCATTGGAAGAAAGAGTGTAGAAGCGTTTACGGTATCCTTTAAAAACGGGAGCTGATAGCTCCCGTTTTTTATTAGTCGTATATGGTCGGAATAGGTTGACGCTTATGCTGTGTAGCTTTGTAAATTGCGAGCAACTTGTCTGACGCTTCCTGTGATACGGGCTTACCTTCCAAGAAGTCATCAATCTGATCATAAGTAAGATTGAGAGCGTCTTCATCGGCTTTTTGTGGGGCCAGTTCTTCAAGGTCAGCGGTAGGGGTTTTCTTAACAAGAAGTTCAGGCGCACCTAATGTTGCTGCAACTTCACGTACTTGGCGCTTGCTCAAACCAAATAATGGGGCGAGGTCACATGCGCCATCACCAAACTTGGTATAGAACCCCGTGATATTTTCCGCAGAATGATCCGTACCAAGTACTAATCCACCAACATACCCAGCAATTTCGTATTGAGCGACCATGCGAGCACGTGCTTTTACATTACCTTTGACGAAATCGACTTTAGATGCTTGTTGAGGAAGAAGCTCAGTATGAGCGAGAGCTTCGTGGGAGGCAGCGTGCAAACCATCAACCCCAGCTTTAATATTGACGGAAACGGAGTGAGTTGGTTGAATGAACTGCAACGCTATCTGGGCTTCGTCTTCATCTTTTTGTTCACCATAAGGTAGACGAACGGCGACAAATTGGTATCCGCCATCGGTTTCTTCATTCAGTTCATTGACGGCAAGCTGTGCGAGACGACCGCAGGTTGTGGAATCAACACCCCCACTGATACCAAGTACTAACGCTTTGCATCGCGCTTCCTGCAACTTGCGCTTAATAAATTCGACACGACGTGAAATCTCAAATTGAGGGTCGATTGATGGCAATACGCGCATCTCGTCGCGGATTAGCTGTTCCATTATGTTTCCTTCCTGCAAGCAATGATTTTTTGAAAATAATGGTAATATCATACCTAAATGAACAGATTAGAAAACTGTGAACAGTGATTTCACAATCATCAGGAAAGAAAATGAACAAAATCGCAGTATTTGGTAGTGCATTTAACCCACCGAGTCTTGGACATAAGAGCGTTATCGAGTCACTTACGCATTTCGAACGGGTACTACTGCTTCCCAGCATTTCTCATGCTTGGGGCAAGGAAATGCTTGATTACCAAGCCCGGTGTGAATTGGTTGATGCCTTTATTGAAGATTTGCAGCCGAGCAATGTCGAGCGGAGCACTGTTGAAGAAACGCTTTATCAACCAAACGATAGCGTAACGACATTTGCGGTTTTAAGCGAATTGCAGCGTCAATATTCAGAATATGAAATTACTTTCGTAATTGGGCCTGACAATCTGTTTAATTTTGCTAAATTTTATAAAGCGGATGAAATACTTAATCGATGGTCAGTGATGGCATGTCCTGAGACCGTGAAGGTTCGTAGTACGGACATAAGAAAGGCAATAAGTGATAAAAAAGACATTAATTCACTTACTACGCCTAAAGTTTGCCAAATGTTGGTCGAAAAAGGGTATTATTAACGAATGCTGTACTAATTATTTGGGGTGTGAATGAAAGCTCATGCATTGATATTGCTGGCGGGTCTAGCTTCTTCGACTGTTGGTGCATGTGAACTGTATAGCTCTAGCTATCAGTCTGACTCTGTGTTGTTTCATTCCTCACAAGGTGTGTGTTTTTCCTTACTTGATGGTATTCAATATACCGCTGATAAACTGGATGCGTTCGATGACTGGGTATCAGAAGAACAATCTCCAGATTATTCCTCCTATTGGTCTGATTGGGTTCTGCAAACCGAGACTAATCCCATATTGAGCCAAAGCTTAGCCTCCAATTATATTGGGATTGGTGTCTGGGTACCGTCTGAGTTGGAAGATCAGATTAATGTCTCCGATACAGAGAATTGGATCATGAGCCATGGCCTTCAACTTAGCGTAGGCTTTGGTGATAAGAAGCCGGGAGAGCCTCGACTCCGATTAGATTATCGCTGGCATGATGACTACGAGCGTGATGTAGTCATGCAGCTTGAGTTACCGTTTTAATGAAGAATGGAATGGACGCAGCCAGCGTCCATTTTTAAGACTTGAACATATTGACGACTGTTGGCGGCTCATCCTGAACGGTACGTTTGGACTGCATATCAATAATCGTTTTAGGTTTCTCAGGGCGTGAGTAGAAGTAACCCTGAATTTGGCAACAATCCATTTCATGCAACTTCTCCAACGCTTCTTTGCTCTCCACCCCTTCAGCTACCAAATCAACCTTGAGCTGCTTAGCAAGCTGAATGATGAGCCAGACTACGCGTTCGGACGTTTCGTTACACAGCATATTGCGAATGAAAGTCGCGTCAATCTTAATGCAATCGATGGGATAGCTGTGGATGTAATTAAGGCTCGAGTATCCGGTACCAAAGTCATCCAGTGCCACGGTAAAGCCCAATCGGCGTAACTGATCAAGAATAAATCGCACTTCATTGGTTTGGGAAAGCAGGACGGTTTCGGTGAGTTCAATCGTAAATTCGTTGGGTTTGAAGCCATAACGGCGAATGGTCGACGTGAGGTGCTCCAAGTAACGATTGGTGTCATTGAGCTCATGAGCTGAACAGTTGATTCCAAGTTTGATCTTGTATCCTAGGCCTTGCTCAAGCTCCTGCTTCGCCTGACACGCAAGATCAACAATACGTTCTCCCAATTCCACGATTAACCCAGACTGCTCAGCGGCTTCAATAAACTCCAACGGAGAAATCATCCCGAGCGTGTCGCTTTCCCATCTCGCGAGGATTTCAAAGTAATCCCAGTGATCTTGGTTTCGACGTACGATAGGCTGCGCTAGCACATAGATTTCACTGGGCTTAAGGTTAGATGGTGAGAGCTCGTTACGCAGTGCGTCAATGACCATAGTACGACGGTAGTATTGTGCACTTAGGTGTGTGTCATAACATTGCACTTGAGAGTTTCTTGACTGCTTGCAATCTTTCAACGCTAAGCTGGCGTTGAGGATAAGTTGATCGGCGGTGAGTCGGCTATCTGATTTTCTCGCAATGCCTATGCTGACGTTGACTTTGATATTGTGTGCAGGATCTTTATACCCGGACTCTAACTTGTGCAGTATTAAGCGGCACACTTCGAGCGGGTCTCTATTGTAAGTAATAAAGGCAAATTCATCCCCGGCGATTCTAAAGGCTAGCTGTCTGTCCTGAATCGAGGTTTCAATCGCTTTGGCGACAAATTTAATGACTTGGTCACCGATATAATTGCCGTACAAATCGTTGATGGACTTAAAACTGTCAATATCGACATAGGCCAGAGTAAATGAGTCTCCGCTGGTTTCCGATAGCCTTTCGAGTTTATCGGACAAAAAGCTTCTATTGAGCAAACCCGTGAGATTGTCATGCGACACTTCATAGCTGAGCTGATTGACGAGACTCTCTGAGCGTGCCGAGAGCCATTTTGCTCTCAAGCTATGCACCACGACATTAGCGAATAGAGTGTGGTAGTAAATCAGCTCTTCACTTTGCTCAATAGGGTTTTTAAAGGTTGATAGCAAAACACCAAGCACGTCACCAGAACGGGTTCTCAGAGGAATGCCGAGGTAGGCTTCAAGGTTATTCTCTCGGATGTAGATGTCTTCAGGGAAGTCTTCCGCCACACCATTTGAATAAAGGACAAAGTCGAGATCTGATTTGCTAACGTGTGCGCAAGGTGTTCCTCGTAGGCCATAGGAAAATGGCTTTTTTAAAGCGCTATCACTGGCGTGCGATAATGTATGAGCATTGGAGTTGAACTTATCAATCTCTATCACGCAGGTGCAGTACGATCCAAAATGTTGATGTAGCACTAAAGTAACTTGATCGAGTAATTGCGCACCGTCAAGTTGGAGAGTTTGATTAACCACATCTAAGTTAATAGACGCAGTTTGTTCACGTAACCTAGCCATTTGAGTAACCTACCTTATCGTGATTCAAATCACTTATTTGTTGGTATTGGTTCAGTCAAAATATGGTACAGATCTCATAACAATTCAAATTAGGAGAAGATCTTTTTCGGTTTAATGATCTTCCATTTGCTCTTTTGCTAAACGCTCTTTGAGGTAATCGAGAAACAATTTTGTCCTAGTGTGTTGGTAGTCTAATTTAGGATAGTACGCGTAAACTGTTGCTTCATCGGCAGTTATTCGGGGTAGGATTCGTTTTAATGTCCCTGTTTTTATCTCGTCCTTTATCATCACATCGTTGGAAATTAAAATTCCCATGGCATTTTTAGCGGCGTAAAAAAGTGCTTCGGGGTTGGTGGTCGCAAGTTTACCCGACAACACAATTTTCTTTCCGTTCGTCAGGGTTATCTCACGATGTGGCCTTTCCCCCCAGATGAGCGTGTTATGCTCAGTCAACTCATCAACCGACTGTGGTTCACCGTATTTGTCCAAATAATCAGGAGAAGCATAAAAGCCGGCTTTATGTTCGAACAGAGCTGACGCTTTAAAACTGAGTGAATTAAGCTGTTCTATCTCACGGCTGATGAACAGATCAAGGCTAAGTTCAGGCAGTTGGCCTGGCGTTGTGGTGATCAACTGGATGCGAATGTCTGGGTACATTTGCAGAAAATCATCGAGATACTGAACCAGAAACTTGGACCCAACAGCAATGGTGGCTCCTATTTTCAGTAATCCCGCTGGCGTTTGGTTCACTGAACGAGTTTCATCGACGATGGATTGCCAGCCATCCAGCTGAACCTTGGCTCGCTCATAGAACAGCGCGCCAGCTTCGGTTTGAGTCACGGTTCGGGTAGTACGCTTGAGAAGCTGAACACCAATCCTTTCTTCCAGCCAATGGACACGCTTACTGATCGCTGAGCTGGTGGTATTCATTTTTCTCGCTGCGCCGTTGAAGCTGCCTTCGTCTACCACACGAATATAGCTTTGAACACTTTGTATCCAGTCCATCATTTCCTCTCATTGATTCTTTTTGGGAACTAATTAGTTTCCAATTGAGGATATTATCATTCGTTAGCGTCGAATTTAAACTTTATTGCATAAAGAATGAACGAGGTGACGCTATGAAAAAAACGCCGATTCTGCTGGCGATGATGATAATTGCAACGGGTCAGGTAGGTGTGAGTATCTATCTGCCATCATTACCGATGATCAGTGAGACACTTCAGGTTAACCAAGCTGATGTCCAACTTCTTGTGACGTTATTTTTAGTTGGCTTTGGTGCTTCGCAGTTGTTTTATGGCCCATTATCGGATGCCATCGGACGTCGTCCGGTGTTTCTGCTAGGGCAAGGAATATATCTGATCGGAACCGTGAT
Organism: Vibrio sp. RE88; assembly: GCF_013113835.1. GTDB lineage: Bacteria > Pseudomonadota > Gammaproteobacteria > Enterobacterales > Vibrionaceae > Vibrio. The sequence continues at coordinate 42,856 of NZ_VTYQ01000004.1, forward strand.
TTGTTTGCTGTTTTCTCATAACCTGTGGATGTTGGTGTTTGGGCGTCTTCTACAGGGCCTCGGAGCAGGCAGTGCGTCCGTGTTAGGCCGAAGTGTGCTTCGTGACTGCTATGACGGTGCAGAGCTGACCAAAGCGCTTTCTTACGTTTCTGTCACTGCTTCGATCATGCCAGTGATTGCACCTGTCTTTGGTGGCTGGGTGGCGTTTTATCTCGGTTGGGAAGCGGTGTTTATCTTTGTTCTGATTTATCTGGCCGCAATTTTTACACTGGGTTACTTCATCTTACCTGAGACCATGAGCTACGGCCGAACGTCGTTCAAGGTCGGTCAAGTAGTGAAAAACTATGGAGAGCTGATCACCAATAAACAGGTGCTGAGTAGCGCGAGCTACAACTGGATCACTTACCTTGCTTGTATGGTTTCTTTGTCTGTGATGCCTTTCATGTTGCAACACGAATTGGGCTTAACGGCCGCCGAGTATGGTTCGGTCATGGTGATACCGTCCGCGGGGCTATTGATTGGCACACTGGCGTTGAATGTCCTGAATCGCTATATGAGTACCCAGCAGCTCATGGCTCTGGCGATCTTCATCATGATGGCAGCTGGCGCCTGGTTGGCGGTAACAGGGCTGACGCTCTTCAACATTATCTGGGCCTTTACCTGGATGACGATCGCACAGGGGCTGTCTTTTCCTCTTTCAATCAGTATGTTGCTCGCTCCACATAAACGACAGGCAGGCTCTGTTTCTGCGCTGACGGGAGCCATTCAGATGTGTCTTGCGGGTGTGTTTGGTGGTTATTTGGTGGAGAACTGGGTACAAAGCCAAATGGCATTGGGTGCGTTTTATTTGATATCTGCAAGCTTGATGGCAATGGTGCTTTACTCAAGTCGGGTTCGGCCAGTGACACGCCAAGAGTTTGCTTGAAAGGAGTAAAACCCCTGATACAATGCGCCTCAATGATTGAAATGACGATCTGAGAGGTCGACGATGGAACACAAACAATTCGAAGAGTTAGTCACTGCGCTTTGTGCAAAAGAGAACCTACCGCAAGCTCTTGAAGTGTTGAAACAACATGAAAATGAAGAAGTTGCTGAGGCTGCGCAGTCTCTTACAGGTCAGTTTGCTTTGGCGGAAGTTGACGGTGAACAGCGTATTTACCATGTGACGATGCAAGAAAACGAACAAGGTGAAGAGCAAGAATACGTTGAGCATGTGATGAACGAAGGCGATGATGTGATTCGATTTGTTGCTTGGTTCTTTGAAGTGATGTTTGATGTGAAACGTAAAGATACCTATCAGGCCGCAGGTAAAACGTACCAACAACCAAAACGCGCGAAATAGTCGAGCTTACGCTTTCTATAAAAACAAAGCCCCATATTTGGGGCTTTGTTTCTTTTTAACCAACAGAGCTTTGGTTATTGTCCATGGTCACCACATTGTCGGGCACGTTACTTAATCCCTTTTCTGCTAGCCAGGCTTGCAGATTGTCGGCGCCGCCGATGTAATGACCATCAAGCCAGATCTGAGGAACCGTTACTGGCGTCTTTTCACCGATAATAGCTTTCACTTCCGGGATCATGCGATACAGCGCCGCACTGTCTTTAACGACATCGTGATACTGGTAGTCAACCCCAGCGTCATCAAGTAATTTCTTGGCTTTCACGCAGTAAGGGCAGGTCGCTTTTCCGTAGACAATGTTTCCTTTCAACGTATCGCGTTTGGTCCACTCTTGGATAATAGATTGTACCAACACACCGCGATTCAAGGCTTCACCTTGGCTGACCACTTTGCCTTCTACCATAAGAATAGGAGCATGCCAGGCACCAACCTTCAACGGTTCCCACCAATGAGAGAGCCAATCTTTCACTTCCAATTCAACGGGAACATCGGCCAATTCGTTCTCAAATGTATCTTTGAGAATGTCTTTGGTCAGGGTGCACTCGCCACATGGAATTTTTACACTGAACGGTCCCCAACTGCCGGCCCAGCGATATAGTGTTACTTTGATTGGATCTGTCATAGAGCTCTCTCCCTTAAATGCCTTTAACTAATAGAACGGCGCGCGCTGATATTTATTTCAATTTGCGGGATTTTTTTGATTCCCATTGAGTAATAAAAGCGACAGATGCAATGATGATTGCGGCTCCTAGCCACAGTCTGCCCGGTGGTACCCAACTAAATACGATCCAACCTGCCAGCACATTTAGTGGTAATTTCGCATGGTCAAAGGGCTGAACAAACGAAGCATCGGCCACGGAATACGCTTTTACAATAGCCCACTGTGCTAACGCTGTCAGGGCACCAGCGGCGAATAACACCAGCCAGATAGTACCGCCAGTTGGTGTCTGCCAGTCTGGAATCGCTAGCAGGATATTAAATGGCGTTATAAGGATCAGTAGGTAGACCACCATCGTCGACGGGGAGTCATCAGAGGATAGCTTTTTAACCATAAGCGAATAACAGGCCCAGAAGAATGCCGCTCCTACTGGGAGTAAAGCTGCCCAGTTGAAACCATCAGTCCAAGGTTCAAGGATGATCATTGCGCCAATGAAGCCGGACAGCGTTGCCCCCCAACGTGCGATACCTACGTTTTCTTTAAGAATTAGCCCTGAGCCTACCGTTGCAAAGAGTGGTGAGGTCATCAGCAGTGCGATCCCCTGCCAAATTGGTACAGGGTAAGCGAGCGCCCAGAGCCACAATTGAATGCCGATAACCGAAAGAAAAACCCGGAAAATGTGCATTCCGAGATGTTCAGTACGCAGAGAGTGTCTGATACCCAATGTTTTTAAGTAGGGCAGAATGACAACCAACGCAATCGCATATTGGATCAATGCGACAGTAGTGGAAGACAAGCCGAAATTAATACTGGCGACCTGAGCTAGGCTGTTTACCAAGGCAAAGGCTAAACCAGCCGTGAGCATCCAGCTCGCGCCTTGAATAGGATGGTGGGGTCTTGAAGCCATAATCGTTGTGTTAAGGAATGTAGTAGGCTGAATCATACGATGTTCTTTGTAGTACGTCATCTATCTATCTTGTTGTACTTCATCAAAAAACTGAAGAAACAGCCTGTTTCATTGTGCGGTGTCGTGTCGCAAGCGACGACGGACTAGTCGGTTTTGGGTTTATTGAGCAGGTAAACTGAAAATACGACCAAAGTCATTCCCATGGCGTGCCAGACAGTAAATGCTTCCCCTAAAACGAGTACAGCTGATATTGCAGTGATCGCTGGGCCAATATTACTGGTTAAGCTCAGCTGAGTTGGTGTTAAGCGCGCCATCGCGGCTGCGATCAAATAGGACGGAACAACCGTACAAAAAATACCTAATGTAACGCCGATGGCGATCAGTTCAGAGCTCCAACTGCTGATCTTTGCTTGACTTAATAGCAGGTGAATGACGATTGTAACTCCGGCACTGCCCATACCAATGCTCGTGAACAAAGAACTGCCCATGCTGGAGATGAGCGGCTTACTCCACACAAGATAAAAGGCGAACACTAAGGCTGACATGATGGCTAAACCGCTACCGAATAAAACAGAGCCACCGAGAGCGTTAAAGTCATGAACAAAGATCAAACTGATACCAATGTAACCAAGCAATGTACTCACAATGACCTGACGGCTTGGGACCTGCTGATACAAAACCCAACTGATGAGCACGACAAAAGTAGGGAATAAGAAAATCAATAGTCGTTCTAGTTGAGCAGAGATGAACTCCAATGACGCGATATCCAGATAGCTCGCGATGTAATAACCCATGATACCGATAGCCACGGCTTTAAGACCATGTTGTTTGGCTTTGGCGCGATTGTCTGGTTTGCGACACAAATACACCAACATGACCAGATAAAGGGGCAGAGAACTGAACGCGCGTAGCGTCATGATAGAAGTGGCATCACCACCGTATTGGTAGGCGATCTTGATCAGTACAGGTTTGATGGAGAAGAGCAGACAACCCGCTAGAGCCAGCAACAAGCCAATTTGAGTGGCGCGAAAAGCAGGAGGTCGAATCGTCTGGGTGTTTTCTGTCATTATTCTCGTATCCTTTGTTGAGAGTTGGGCTACGAGAAGAATTAGGCTGGCTACGTGTTCTCGTAGCCAGGCACAGGTTTACCTACCGGCTACAGGCAATGAGAAGGAGCCAAAGGTAAGTAAACGAAATTTGCATCAGAGATATTCCTTAGTGCTGAAAAACCAGATTAACCAGCCTTGATAGGAAAGGCAACCAGTTTTATAGCGTAAGATTGGCTTCAATCTGTTTCAGTGCTTTTTGATACATCAGCCATGCACAGGCACCAGCTAGTAGGTTACCAGCCATGGATCCCCAAAATAGCCCTTGTATTCCGCCGAGATGTGCCCCTAGCCAAAGACAAGGTAAAAAGAACGCAAACAAACGCAGCGCTGAGATGGTTAAGGCAGTGTAGGATTTGCCCAATGCATTGGAAATTGACACCATTAGCATGCAGATCCCCAGTGGGCCTAGGCTGACAGGGACAATCAATAAATGCCAGATTAGAATTTCAGTGACCTGAGCTTCGCTGGTCATGAGTGAAGCTAGCCAGTCTGCCGACAGCCAAGTAAAGGCGGCAATCAGCAGTTGAAAACCAATCACGAACTGGCTGGCGATGACCACCAGTCGACGTATATCAGTGATGTTTTTCGCCCCTAATAATCGACCGACCATTGGTGGCATAGACATCGTCAGAGCAAGCACAGAGACGATAGCAAAAAACTCGAATCTTGACCCCAATGCCCAAGCTGCGACTGCCGCAGTACCAAACCCTGCAAGTAATTTGGTTGCTAGCATTGAAGACAACGGTGGTAGCAACTGGCTGATCATCGCTGGCCCCATGATATTGCCAATGGACTTAACACTTTGCGTGATATTGAGATCATGCCAGTCAAAGCTCATCCAATGCTTGCGTGTGACCTTTGGAGCAACGATCAAGATACCGATACCAAAGGCGATAATGGTGGCGATGGCTGCACCGTTCAGTCCGAGATCGAGAGTAAAGATGAAAATCGGATCCAGGACGAGGTTAAGTACACTGGTGACCATCATCATCGTGCCTGGCAGCATAGTATTACCATTGGCTCGGCAGACACTGTAAAGGAAGTAGAGTAGAGCGCCTGTCCAAGCACTAACCAGCCAGTAAATCCAATAGCTGTCAATCAACGGAAAGAGAGTGTCGGGTGCACTGAGCAACTGAAGGATAGGGATACGAATGAGGTAAATAAATACAGAGATAACAGCAACGCCAATTGTCCCCATAGCAATTACTAATCCGCCGAGCTGGTGGGCAAAGCGTGTGTTGTTAGCCCCAATGGCCTTTGCAATTACAGCGGTTGTAGCGATACCTAGCCCGACTTGAATACCAATGATGATCATCTGAATAGGTAAGGTAAACCCCTGAGCTGCAAGCGGTAGTACGCCAAGCTGGCCGATGAAAGCACTGTCGACCAACTGAAAGCTCATCAGAGACAGGACACCAAATAGCATTGGCCATGTCATTTTGAATAGCTGTTGACCCAGTGATGGGGAGATCTCAATGTTTGTAGCAGTCATATTGTTCAATCATTCTGTAAAAGAAAAACCGAGGCAGTGCCCCGGTCTAAAATTATTCTTCCTTGAACTCTTCAGCATAACCTTTGGGAGGAGGTGTCCATCCTCGCTCACCGCCCTCATGTTTGTCTGAGCGATCGGTATTCATCGCCAGCTTTATTTGTTCTTCGAGGTGCATAAAGAGTTTTCGGTAGTTGTTGTCAAATCGCTCGCCTTCAGAGTCATCTTCCCAAGCTTGATAAAGCATGTCGGATTTCTTATCTTCAATTCGACGATACGCAGTTCGTTGTTGCTCTACATGAAATGGGTGGTATCCCAGAGATTTCAAGGCCTGTGCACCAAGTTCAAGCGCAGAATGGTAAGTTTCTGACTCGATAATGTCAGCGCCTGCCTGACGTAACAGATAGCCATGACCACGGTCGAAGGCACGGACCAGTACTTTGACGTTTGGATACGTGTGTTTGACGTATTTGGTCAGCTCGACGCTGGTTTCAGGGTTATCAATGGCTATCACCAGCATAGAGGCTTCTTCAATACCAGCGGTGTGAAGTAGGTCAGGCCGAGTAGCATCACCAAAGTAAGCTTTGGTGTCGATACGTCTCACGACATCAACTTGAGCAGCCTGATGATCAAGCACCACAGTTTTGACCCCATTAGCGACGAGTAATCGATTTACAATTTGTCCAAAGCGGCCGATACCCGCAATGATGACAGTGCCTTTCTCTTCAATTTGATCGGCCTCACGGTCATTCGACTCAAGTTCAAATCTTGGCAAGATGACTTTATCGAATAGGATAAACAAACCCGGAGTCAGGAACATCGACAGGGCCACCACCAGTGACAGAGTTTGAGCAATATCCTGTGGAATGACATGATTCTGCACCGTAAAACTGAGCAAGACGAAACCGAATTCGCCCGCTTGTGCCAAACTGAGTGTAAACAACCACTTGTTGCTGTTTTTAATGCGGAATATCAGGGCTAACACGTAAAGAATGGTCGCTTTGAGCAGCATGACGCCCAGTGTTAAACCGATGATGAGCGCAAAGTCATCGAACAGGATGCCGAAATTGATACCAGCCCCGACGGTGATGAAGAATAGGCCTAACAACAAGCCTTTGAACGGGTCGATGTTGGACTCAAGTTCGTGGCGAAATTCACTGTTTGCTAGAACCACGCCCGCAAGGAAAGTGCCGAGTGCAGGGGACAAACCGACCAAGCTCATCAGTGCCGCGATACCGACGACTAACATTAAAGCCGTTGCGGTGAAAATCTCACGAAGCCCTGAACTGGCAACGAAACGAAACAGTGGACGACTTAAATAATGCCCGCCAACGACCAGGCCAATTACCGAACCGATAATCACCAAGGCATACGCCCAACCCGGTAGACCTGCGACTAAACTGAGCTCATCATGGTGATCCGCTGCACTGTTGACCGCTGCCTGAGCTTGTTCCACTAGTTCAGGGAGTGCCAATAGTGGGATAAACGCCAGCATAGGAATGACGGCGATGTCTTGGAACAGTAATACCGAGAAGGCATTCTGTCCGCCCTCTGTTTTGTTGAGACCCTTTTCATTAAAGGTCTGCAATACGATAGCTGTTGAAGAAAGCGCGAAGATCAAACCAATCGCAAGGGCAATCGTCCATGGCTGGTCAAACAGTAACGCCACGCCCATGATTGCCGCTGTGGTTCCTCCGACTTGTAGCCCTCCCAAGCCGAGCAAGCGATTTCTCATAGACCAGAGCATTTTAGGCTCTAATTCAAGGCCGACCAAAAACAGCATCATCACGACACCAAATTCCGCAAAATGCTGAATGGTCGTTGTTTCTTCTCCAACTAGGCCAATGATTGGCCCAATGACGACGCCTGCAATTAAATAACCGAGTACAGAACCGAGCCCAAGTCGCTTTGCAATGGGAACGGCGATAACAGCGGCAACAAGATAGATAAATGCCTGTAGGAAATAGCCGGTCATCGTAATCCTCCTACAATGATTTCATCCAAACAGTGGCAGAGTTTTTCGACCTTTGAAGCCTTGTCGTAATCGACTCTATCTTCAACCAATGCCAGTAATAGCGCCTGCCAAGCCTCAACATGTGTTTTGATGCGACCGTCTTCCTTCGCGGTACGAGCACCAAATAGAGCGAATGGAGCAAGGTATTCCATACCTGTCAGCGTTGCCATTTGTTCAAGAGGTTGGAGTAATTCGCGTATGGTGAAGTGGTTGTAGCCTTCTGTCTGGTACGCTTCTTCTTGACCGCCCGCAGTGAGCGCGCAAAGAAACTTTTTACCGTGTAGAGCAGTGCCATCGTGGCCATACGCAAAACCGTACTCCAATACCAAGTCTTGCCACTCTTTTAAAATTGAAGGTGTTGAATACCAGTAAAGCGGGAACTGAAACACGATCACATCGTGATCGATTAAGCGTTGCTGCTCGCGATCAATATTGATGTTGTAGGTCGGGTATTCGTAATACAGATCAACCGCAGTCACACCTTCGACTTTATGACAGGCTTTAAACAGTGGTTGGTTAACTTCGGAGCGTCGCTGAGAGGGGTGGGCATAGAGCACTAAAACTTTATTCTTTGACATTATCCAGTTCGCAGATCTTAGGTTTAGAACTTTATTGTTGCACACAGATCAACTTTTAACCATTGGTTACTTTTTGGTAAGTTATGAAATAGTTTCAGTTTTTTGTTGATAGAAGATTGAGAACAAGTCCAATAGGTCGCTGAGGTGATTCACAGTCAATGAGGCATGTTGAGTAAATGTACTCGGTTTACCATGAGTCACTAGACAAGACGGCATACACGCATTGCTTGCAGCCTGTAGGTCATAGACATAATCACCGACGTAGAGAATTTGCTGAGGAGCCAACTGCCATTCTGTTGCGAGCGCAAGAAGTGCATCTGGAGCGGGCTTAGGTGGGAAATGTTCACGGCTGATTACACGCGAAATATTGAGTTGGTTATGCTCAATTTTGCGTTCTGACGCTTGTGCGCAGTTGCGCGTAATAATCGCGGTGTGAAGGTTATGGTGTGTGATGAAGTGAAGTAGGTCATGACAGCCGGGCATCGGAGAGGAGTGATCGGCGTCATCCAGTTCGTGCTGCAGTACCAATTGTTTTGCTCGAATAGCTGACTGAGAGCAATCCAATTCGTCAATGAAGGTGAGCAAGTCGACCTCTTTTGGACAGCCGACTTGTGTTCTTAACCAATGAAAGTCCAGATTGGAGCTGACTAAGGTGTTATCCAAATCAAAGACAATCGCTTTGATTTCGCCTATCTCCAGAGTCACTACATCCATGGCACTTTCCTTTCGTTGGTTTTAGGCGAATTCCTGCTCTAGGTAAGCAACAATATCAGAAGATTCATACATCCACTCGACCTTGCCTTCTTTCTCGATTCTTAGGCAAGGCACTTTAACTCTGCCACCACCAGCTTCGAGTTCAGAGCGATGCGCCTGATTTGTTTTGGCATCGCGCAGTTCGATATTGACCGATTGACGCTTCATCGCACGACGAACCTTGACACAAAATGGACACGCTTCGAACTGGTACAGAGCCATAGATTGGGCTTTGTCATTGACTGCCTGCTGACTCTCTGCCGATCGCTTGACGCCTTTTGGTGAAAATACAAAGTTAAGCAATAGGATTACGCGGCCTAAAAACCAACGGATAAACTTCATAACATTCCTTTACAATACAACAAATAGGGTGACTTAAACGTGGGTTGTTTCACCCACTTTTTATATCGTGATTAACTAGTGTTTGCATTGTAACCAAGTTGTTCATCAATTAGTACTTATCTTGTGCTGCTTAGTCACGGTAATACCCAATCGTTTCGCTAATCGCGTCAGATTCGCACGGTCAGTTTTCAGCTGCCTTGCTGCCTTTGCCCAGTTGAAGTCAGCGTCGGTCAAAGCGAGGGTGATAATATGTCGCTGGTACTCTTCGGTGGACTCACGTAGGCCTTTTGTCCAATCGATGGTGTTTGTATGTCTGGTGGCGGAGAGGTTGCTTGATGACTCCTCAATGGGAAGAGAGTGGAGATCACCGATGTCATCAATGGAGACAGTAATCAGTTTGCCGTGGTTGCCTCTTGCTCTTGCCTTTAGAGCCGCTCGATTAATGACGTGTTCTAACTCACGCACATTGCCCGGCCAGTTATAACGCGATAAGAGGAGCTGAGCCTCTTTGCCCAGCTTGATTTGGACGATACCAAGCTTACGCCGCGCTTGTTCCAGGAAGTAACCCGCGAGCAGAACGATATCGCCTTCGCGTTGGCGAAGTGGTGGGACGCTGATCGGATACACGCTAAGGCGATGATAAAGATCTGAGCGAAAACGACCTTCGCTGACTTCTTCTTTCAAATCACGATTGGTCGCGGCCAAAACGCGAACATCAATTGTCTCCACTTTATCTTGACCAACGGGTTGAATCTCGTTGTTTTGCAATGCACGAAGAATTTTGCTCTGTGCTGTAAGAGGCAGTTCACCAATCTCATCAAGAAATAGAGTGCCGCCGTCTGCCAAGGCAAATTTGCCTAGCCGCGATTTATCGGCTCCCGTAAACGCTCCTTTAACGTGACCAAATAGTTCACTTTCTACCAAGTTTTCAGGAATGGCTGCGCAGTTGACATAAACAAGAGGTTGCTTACGGCGATTGGATAGGTGATGAAGGCTTCGAGCGACAAGCTCTTTACCTACACCAGTTTCGCCATTGATCAGAATATTGAAATTGGATGGAGCGACGACATCGATATCGGACTTCAGCGTCGTCATTTTTTCGCTGGCACCGATGATCTCGCCGCCTTCACGCTCCCATGCATCCTCATTGAGTTCTTCGAAACGTTGTTGAGTCTGCTTAGCTTGTTGTTCTAACTGACTAACGGTCATAGCAACTTTGAGAGTTGATGCCACAATCGCCGATAGAGCGTCTAAACTGCGAGTAGGGATTTGGTCAAAGACATTAGGTGTTAGGCTGTCCAGAGTCAGAATGCCAAGCAGTTTGTCAGCATAGAGCAGAGGAAGGCCCATACAAGCATGCATTGGCAAATCGCCATCGTAATCAAGCAGTAAGTTATCGAACGGATCGGGCAGTTCGCAGTCTGCGTCGAAACGCACAGCGGCTTTTGAGGCACAGATTGCGTCAAAGCGAGGATGTTCATCGACCTTAAAGCGACGACCCAGCGTATCACGCGTTAAGCCCTGAATCGCTAAGGGGACTAAGGTATCGCCTTGCAAAGACAGCAGCGCCACACTGTCACATTGGATGGCTTTGCGAATGGCATCAAGCAGTTTGTTGAAACGATCGTGCTCATTGTGGCCTGTTGCTAGGCCGATGGTCATATCGATTAAAGTCGAAACAGAGATATCTTGCATGGTGCGGTAGGGCTCCAAATGACGGTAGGTGACTCCTCACAGAACGATGTGAGTTAAAAGTAACCAGTGCTAACGTGTGATTATTATATTTTAGAGTCATTTCGACATATTTCAACTGGGTCATTATGACTTTTTGACAGTGAATAATGCTCGATAATCCAAGTAATTAGGAGATGTTTAAACTTGGCATCAATCGTGCTCTTAGAAGGGAAAAAGATAATACCCATATGAGGAGAAAATAAAGATGCTCAACAACCAACATATCGAAGTCGTAAAAAGTACTATTCCTTTGCTCGAAAGTGCCGGCCCGGCTTTAACACAGCATTTTTATCAACGAATGTTTTCGCACAACCCTGAGCTTAAAGACATCTTCAATATGACGCACCAGAAAACCGGTCGTCAAAGTGTTGCACTGTTTGAAGCGGTGGCGGCTTACGCTAAGAACATTGAAAACCTTGAAGCACTGACATCAGCGGTTGAGCGTATTGCTCATAAACACACCAGCTTTAACATTCAAGCTGAACACTACCAGATTGTTGGTCATCACCTAATTGAAACGTTACGTGAATTGGCGTCAGAGGCATTTACCAAAGAAGTGGAAGAGGCATGGACGGCAGCATATCTGTTCTTGGCAAAAGTATTTATTGATCGCGAAGGTGAGCTGTATCTTCAACGTAAGCAAGCGATTGGTGGCTGGGAAAACGCACGTCAGTTTGTGGTTAAACAGAAGCAACCTGAATCAGAATACGTCACCAGTTTCGTTCTTGAGCCACAGGATGGTGGTGAGGTGTTGGACTACAATCCAGGCCAGTACGTTGGTGTTGAAGTTAAACCTTCTACAGGTGAGCACAATGAGATACGTCAGTACTCGTTGTCTCAGAAACCTAATGGCAAAAACTACCGAATTTCAGTTAAACGTGAAGTGGGACAGCACAATGGCTTGGTGTCTAACTTCATGCATGACGAAGTAAACGAAGGCGATACCGTCCATTTATATGCGCCGGCGGGTGATTTCTACTACCAAGAAAAAGGCGCGCCAGTGGTTCTGATTTCTGCAGGTGTTGGTGCGACGCCAATTCAGTCGATGCTACAAACGTTAGCAGCAGCGGATAAACAAGACGTCTCGTACCTTTACGCTTGTAACAGTGCTGATCAACATACCTTCAAGAGTGAAACGGAACAGCTGATTTCACAGCGTGGTTGGCAGCAGTTTACATGGTATTTAAACGATCAGGCTCATTTCGAAGGGCAGATGAACCTGTCCTTAGTGGAAAGCGAGTTACCGTTAAACAGTGCCGACTTCTATCTTTGTGGGCCAGTAGCCTTTATGGAAGCAGTGGTTAAGCAGTTGGAAGGATTGGGTGTAACAAGAGACCGAATTCACTACGAAGTGTTTGGACCTCATACCTATCTGTAAGATTGATAAAGGGCTTCCCATTAGGAAGCCCTTTTTAATTAACCGAAGGTGCGTTTGAACCAACTCCAAATAGGGTTGTGTCGCTGCGCTACTGGGGAGTTGTCGCTTCCCAAGTAGTAGCTCGCGAGATACTGTGTCCGGATGGCATTTACATCTAGACCCGAAAGATCACTTTGCAGATGAGCGGTTGTTTCAGCATGGTCATTCGCTAGGCTGAAATCCATTTTCAGGTAGCCCTGAATATAGAGCCAAACATGTGTTACCAGAGTCAGCATTTGATAATCCTGATACTCGAATCGTTTGGCATGTTGCTCACCAAGGTTATCGTGTAATGCTTTCCACATGGCTTGAACCGCTTCTCGGTTAGCTTCAACGCGGGAAAGGCACTCAATATGCGCTTTTGTCATGATGCCGAGTAAATGGGACTCATCCGCGCTATCGGGCTTATTCTGTTTTACTTTGTCAAACAAGGCCGATTGTTGTTGCAAAAACTGCTGCCACAGTTTGGGATGTTCCTTTACGGCGTCTAGTGACTCTGCGCCAATCGCTATGAATGCCTGTTCCAGATCAGTCATTAGATTGTAGAGTCTCGATCTGAACTTCAAATGAGCCTTTGTCACAGTCAATGAACAGGCTGCTGCCAGTAATCATCACGGATAGATCCATTCCGCGTTCAACTACTTCAGACAAAGCATCGATGCCTTCTGCACTGAGTCGGTATATGTTGGCGTCATATTGGTGAGATTTGTTTTTGGTTTGTGCCCACCAGACGTCAGATTTGCTGGTAAAGGTGAAGATGTCGACTCTCTTGGCTAAGCGAGTGGCTTTCTTAATGCGATCAAGGGATGGTTCACCAATTTCAATCCAGTGTAGGATCGTATCATCAAGTGATTTGATCCAGAGGTCCGGCTCTTCAATTGAAGATAGACCTTTAGTGAATGCTAGTTCCGGTTGATATTGAATACAGTAAGCCAGAATACGCGCCATCATTCGCGGGATGGTTTCTGATGGGTGCTGCGCGATAGTCAGTTGCGGAGAATCGTAGACGTCGCGGTTAGTGTCCGAGAGCGAAATTCGAAACTTATAGATAGTGGGTTTGAGTGCCATAGTCGTTTACTACACATAAAAAAATAGCCAGCTTGAAGCTGGCTATTGTAAAACTTTATCTAGCTAGTTAAAAATTAAACTAGTTTGATGTTCTCAGCTTGTGGGCCTTTTTGACCTTGAGATACAGTGAACTCAACTTTTTGACCTTCAACTAGAGTACGGAAACCGTCGCCAGTGATTGCAGAGAAGTGAGCGAAAACGTCAGGGCCGTTTTCTTGTTGGATGAAACCGAAACCTTTAGTTTCGTTGAACCATTTAACTGTACCAGTAACAGTGTTAGACATAATGTATATCCTTGATAAATCTTGTAAAAGCCATGACGGCAACGATAGCGTGGAAAAGGAGATTGCTATTGCGCACGACGTTACGGAAGAAATACAAGAAATCCAACGAAACGGCGGAATAAAAACAAGAACCGTTTTCTAGCTGCCGTCTAGTCTAAAGCTAAGTGGCACTAAGTCAATAAAATTCATATGATACTTTTTCGTTACCATGCTCTTTTCATTCGAAATTTGCGCTAGGTAGAGTTTCGGAAATATTACTGATTGGGCTATAGATAGTGTAACATTCGTTTGTGTGGTGATTTATTCTGTCAAATACGGGTTTGATGAGTGATTTATCACCAAGTACTAGTCGTTTGTAAAATCAAAGCAGGACAAAATTATGGGCAAGAGTGCCAGAAAAATATTTAGGGATGCCGCTTCCCTTCAAGCCAATTTGGAGGTTGGGAGAGGTGAAATACAAGACAATGCGTTAAAAGCCGTCGTCACCAGCCAACTTTTTAAAACGCGGGTAGAGAAGTCGAAAAAGGGGAAAGGGAGCTTCTCTCGTAAGCTAAAACATAAGGGTAAAGAGCCCTATTCAAAAGCCGCTTAAACAGCAACTTTCGAATAGGGCTCTTTTCTTTTATCTATTGAGTGCGACTATCGTTCGATTCGCGGCGAGTAGATCGAGTAAGCCGTAACCTGACCAGCAACAATTGCTGAGAACATAAATAGCGCTGAGAGACCAATACTTGGAATAGGTAAAATGGACTGTTCAAACACAGATTGGCCAGCACTGACCAAAACTCGGCTACCCGGTACCAAGATGATGATGCCTTGGACGATGTAAATAGAGCCCGTGAGATCCATCTTCTTCGCCACCCAAGTACCATAGAGCGTGATCAGTACGGTGGTAATCCAAGTACCCACGACCCAACCACTTTCGAAGCCTAAGTAAAACGGTCCCCACATGCCCAGTACCGCAACAGGTAAACCGAGCAAAATATCTTTAGGTCTGGCATTGAATATCACACCAAGGGAGACGGATATCAAAAACAATCCTGAGATGTGGAGCCATGTCGGTATCTCATTGACGTAAGAGGTGATATCCGGCTGCCCCCAGATCGCTTCTCCAATGTTCAACCCCATCATAATGCCTACAAACAACTTGATCAGAGTGAGAAAGCTTTGACCCAACAGGCTGGTCCCTGAAACCAAATCGTTAAACGCAAGACATTCGAGTGAGTTGGCTATCGATAAACCGGGAACAAATAAGACGATAGCGGCGATACATAGCGCCCAGACAGGGAGATCGGCGCTGGTACTTGCAAAGAAGGCGACCAGAATGCCGGTGATCAATGCGGCAACAAATTCGACGGCAATTGAGCGTCTCGCTTTGCAGATTTGTTGAGCGCCCCATGCAAGAAAACCGAGAAAGATGGATATATAGACGGCCTCTAACGTACTGCCGACCAGCATAAGGTAGGCAGGTGGGATCCCCATGTTCGCAAGTGCCGTGACCCACTTAGGGTAGCCTACAGGTTCTGGAACGGGCTCCTTACTGGGTTGGTTAATTCGAATGATGGTATTCGCCAGTAAGCTGAGGTTAATCGAAGCAGGCTGATGGCGCTTCATAACTACAGCATTGTTATCGTCTGGAAACTGATAGTTAACCGTTGTTGGGGTCGCCTGAATCATGACATCGACGCCATGTTTTCGAGCATAAAACTGCGTGTATTTTTCTAATTTGTAGGGCGCGCAGCCACTACGGTGCAAGGTATCACCGATCTCAACGATCTTTTTGATTCTGTACTCTGAAGGCATGGTATGTGGTACGAAATATCGAATGCGCGCAAAGGTAACAAAGCCATATGTTCTATTCGAGTGTGAATCTACTGAACAGTGGCTAGAGTCACACTCTTTCTGATATTCCAAATGATAGGGATATCGAAAAGTGAAAACTTAGGTTGTAACAACGCATTTGGGCTCGAAATGTCTGTTTGAAAATGCATCAGATCACAAAATAGAGAAGGATTGTCGATGTAAATGTTTGTTACCAATTTGTAAGGTTTGATTTCATTTTGACTGTTGCAATCCATTTCATGCTTGAGTGGCAAGGAACCAAGATAGTTGTTTTGTTAACCTTTATTTTACATGTCGTGGCTGAAACAAATTTGTACAAAAAATGCACCAATTTAAGGCTTGAAATTCGTGTGGAAATGGTGAAAATATGCGCAAAATGAGTTTGCAAAAATGAAAGGAAGCTTTTTCCAGTTTTAAAAAGCGAGGCGAAGATGAAACTATTTCTGATCATAATGGCGTCAATTTCTGCAGGTGTGTTGTCCGCTGAACACCTTCATTCTTTCATGTTAGGTCTTTCTATTTCTGCATTGGCCGTTGGTAGCTGCTACTGGTTTGCATTCCGAACGACTCGTTTTCCTCAACTGGCATTACTGCTACTGATTTGCGGCATGCTATCTAAGCTAACTATCACCGTGATTGGGGTGAGCTGGAGTATGTCGGAAGAGCTGATTACTTCTCCATTAGTATTTGCATTGTCATACCTATTCTTCTCTTTGGTGGTAACTTACTTGTGGTTCAGCTACCGAGACAGCATTACGCCAAAACCGAAGAAGGTTCAGGAAGCTCAAGCTTAGTAAGCCAGATAATCTAGATTGATAAAGCCAGTGTTATGAACACTGGCTTTTTTGTACTAATTTACCCATATATGGAGTCGAACTCTCATTATTTAATAAAACTTTCCAATAAGCGTAACGATTGATTACAAAGCGAATAAATATCATTGTTGTTTGTTTATACTCAAACTAATCATAAAAACTCCGATTGTGACTAGAGTTGGTAACGTCCCATGAAAAAAACGTTTCTCCTAAAAGCAGCACTTTTCTCCTCTATCGCTGCGACATTCAATGCCATTGCGGCGCCTACTATTATTCCTGAGCCTCCAACATTAGGGGCTAAAGGCTATGTCTTGATTGACTACAACACTGGCCAAGTGTTGGTTGAAAAGAATGCGAACACCAAGCTTAATCCGGCCAGTTTAACCAAACTGATGACGGCTTATGTAGCAGGGCAGGAAGTTAAAGCGGGCAACATTACTTTGGATGATCAGGTTGTGATCAGCAAAAACGCTTGGGCAAAGAACTTCCCTGATTCGTCAAAGATGTTTATCGAAGTCGGCACTACGGTACCTCTGATGGATCTTTATCGTGGTCTTATCGTGCAATCAGGTAACGATGCGAGTGTCGCGATTGCAGAATACGTTGCTGGCAGCGAAGGGGCCTTTGTTAACTTAATGAACTCCTGGGCTGAAAAGCTCGGCCTAGAAAACACCGCCTATACCAATCCACACGGTTTGGATAGTAACGGCCTTTACTCAACCCCTATGGATATTGCGAAACTGGGCCAAGCCATTATTCGTGATTTGCCTGATATCTATCCTCTCTATAGCGAGACGTCTTATACCTACAACGGCATTACTCAATACAACCGAAATGGTTTGCTACGAGATCGCAGCATGAACGTTGATGGTATGAAGACGGGTTACACCAGCGGAGCAGGGTATAGCTTGACCACATCCGCAACCAGTGGGGACATGCGTTTGATCGCCGTGGTGATGGGTGCAAGTAGCACTAAGAGCCGAGAATCTGAAAGTAAGCAGTTACTTAGCTATGGTTTCCGATTCTTCGAAACGGTGTCACCTACCAAGGCTGGCGACACTGTGACTGAAGCAAAAGTCTGGATGGGTGAGCAGGATCAGTTAAGTGTTGGTGTCGATGAAGATATATATATGACACTACCAAAAGGTAATGCGGCCAAACTGACGGCTGAAGTCGAATTTGACCGCGAATTGGTGGCTCCCATCACTGAGGGAGAAAAAGTTGGCACCATCATATACAGCGTGGAAGGTGATGAAGTCGCGACGGCAGATCTTATCGCTCAGGCCGATGTCGATGAAGGCAGCCTTTTCAAACAACTTATCGATTGGTTTAAACGTCTGATTTCTAGCTGGTTCTAACAAATAAGCGGATGCATTGAGCATCCGCTTTTGTCTGTGCTCTACAGCATCAATTTAAGGATATTGTTTTTCCTAATAAGATGATGGTGAGCCACAGCGAGAATATGAAGTGTCACCAGCACAGCAAGCGTAAGACAAGATAAACGGTGAACTTTAAAGAAGAACGAACTTATTTCTATTTCTTTAATAAGATTGCTAACTTCCACCATCCAGAAAAAATGATACGAGTTTTCCAGCATCAAAAAACCAGAAATAAATACCCAAGACATCATGAAATACATCAGCGAATGAATGAGTTTAGCAATACTCTTTTGCCAATGAGCAATGTTGTCGTCAACCTCTAGGCTTGGCCTAAAATACTTCCACACCCAACGAGCCAAAAATACGGGAGCGGCAACTGTGGCAAGCGACATGTTTAATGTCGACAGGAAGTGAAACATAGGAGAATCATAGGTTGTCAGGTGCATCCCATATCCTGCCATCGTTGTGTACACAATGACGATTGCCATAAACCAATGAAACGTTTTGGTGACTCTGTCATAACTCACTCCGCTCATGTTCATACCTTTCCCTTAATACTCACACCCAGCAGAACCAAGCCAATATAATATTTACCTAACAAACAAATATTAGATGATTCTGCTGTTATTTTATTTTGCTAATTAAGTGAGAATCTAGCGGAAAGAGAGATATAGTCATCACTTATCCCTGTTTTTGGAAGGGGTATCCCGAATAAAAATAACGGGCACAAATTAAGTTTATAAAACTACTGTTTGATTTATTAATAAATATTTCTTGAGAGTATATGAGCTGTTGAACCGTTACGTATAGAAAATGGGTTGGTACGTCATCATTGCTCCACATTACAAATGCCGTTAGCGAGCAAACCAAACTTTTAACTAACGTTAACTCATTGCTGACATCTCTGTGAATGAAAAGGCGCAGAATCCATCGCACTAAGCGATACAAGGATTCACCCATGGAATTTACTGAGAAGGATAGAGAGGCGTTATACAATACGTGGATGTCTCAAAAGTCTAAAATGCGTCTCACGCAAATGGAGTTTGCGAAAAAGTTAGGGATCAGTCAGCTAAGCTTCTCGCAACTCTTACGCGGAGAAGAGCCTTTGACGATGTCGTTCATTAGCCACTTTTGCCGATTACTTCATCTCGATGCGAAACTGGTCTTTCCTTCACTTAAACAAGCTAATGATATGGGCCCTAAGGTGGTTTATCTTCAAAGCCGAATGAGTGTTGACGGGGAAATCCAGAACGCTTACATCGAAGGCAATCAAATTGTGGTCGAATACGCGCACACCGTAAATCAAGCGTAATGTGAGCCTACGGTAGCACCGCCTCTGTCTGGCATTAAATTTCAGTGGTACTCTAAGCATAGAGTTCATCCTGAATAGTAAAATCATGCTGGAAAAAGAAAATCTCATTAAGTTAGCACGCGTCCAGATGCCCTTTGGCAAATATGCTGGGCGCGTTTTGATCGATCTCCCCGAAGAATATTTATTGTGGTTTGATAAAAAGGGCTTTCCTAGTGGGGAGCTTGGCGATCTCCTCAAGCTATGCCTTGCGCTAAAAATCGAAGGATTAGATAGCGTCGTTAAGCCTTTAAAGCGAATGTAACCCTAGAACTTAAATAAAAGACTGACTATGAATTTTGATATCGAAGCATTGAGACACCACCAACTGGTCGAAGATGGCCAACTTGAGGGATGTTACATTCATCAGCCTGCCGGAGGCAGCCAGCAAGATGACAAAGCCGTTTTAGCAGAGCGCCAAGCGTTAGAAAAGATGGGCTACAAAGTAGTACAGGTTCAAGCGAAAGGTAAAACAACAACCTTTGCCGAGGCGATGCAAAAGTTTGCGAAGAAGAGTGGTCATCAGCCTAATTAATCGGCGGATGTAACCTACCACAATATCCTTAACCTCTCCCAAGATAAATCCTGTTTCCATTCAAAAGAGTCAGCCTGTTAGGCTGACTCTTTTTTGTCCCACTGTTGGATAGATCTTTAATTCATTCATATCCTGTTCATGGGGTTTAACCCTACTAAAAGTCATCCATTCTTCTAGTGCTTTCCGTTGTGCATCCCCGTGTTGTGTCACGGGGGTAAATTCGACCTGATTATAGGTATTCGCATTGCTCCGGATAGTTTATCGTTTCTGTTTAGCATCCGTAGCCTTTTCAATTCGGCCCTAGTTCACAGTTAGGTACAATACAAAGGGTGTTTAAGTCCTTGTAGTTTCTTTATTCATTCTATAAGTTTAATATAATCAAGTGTTTAAGGTTAAATTAAGTCAAGTAGATATACTACAGCGTAACGTGTTAGAGTTTGCGCCAAACATCTTTAGGAGAGCTAGAGAGTGTTAAGTGTATCTAGCTACCTCAATTAAAAAAACAGTATTAGTTAGGTTAATACTCATCAAGCACAACAGGAACACTATGCGAATTTTCATGTTATTAATGGTTTGTATTGTTATGGCTGGATGTTCTCAAAACAGTATCAGAGCAGTCAGCCAAGATGATAATGTTGAACGTAACGATATGATAAAAGATCTCAAAGAGGCCGCTGAGCAGGGATCTGCAAGAGCTCAAACGAATCTTGGGGTGATGTACGAATACGGTAAAGGTGTGCCTCAAGATGAGGAACAAGCGGTACATTGGTATCGTCAGGCCGCTGAGCAGGGATACGCAAAAGCTCAAACGAATCTTGCGGTGATGTACAAATACGGTAAAGGTGTGCTGCAAGATAATAAACAAGCAATGCGTTGGTGTAGACAGGCCGCTGAGCAGGGGTATGCAAGAGCTCAAACGTATCTTGGGGAGATATACGAAGACGGTGAAGCTGTGCCTCAAGATGATAAACAAGCGGTACATTGGTATCGTCAGGCTGTTGAGCAGGGGTATGCAAGAGCTCAAACGAATCTTGGGGTGATGTACGAAGACGGTAAAGGTGTACCTCAAGATGATAAACAAGCGGTACATTGGTATCGTCAGGCCGCTGAGCAGGGATATGCAAGAGCTCAAACGAACCTTGGGTGGATGTACGAAGAGGGCAGAGGTGTGCCTCAAGATGATAAACAAGCGGTACTTTGGTATCGTCAGTCCGCTGAGCAGGGGTATGCAAGAGCGCAAACGAATCTTGGGTGGATGTACAAATACGGTAAAGGTGTGCCTCAAGATGATAAACAAGCGGTACTTTGGTATCGTCAGGCCGCTGAGCAGGGGTATGCAAGAGCGCAAACGAATCTTGGGGTGATGTACGAAGACGGTGAAGCTGTGCCTCAAGATGATAAACAAGCGGTACATTGGTATCGTCAGGCTGCTGAGCAGGGATATGCAAGAGCTCAAACGAATCTTGGGTGGATGTACGAAGAGGGCAGAGGTGTGCCTCAAGATGATAAACAAGCGGTACATTGGTATCGTCAGGCCGCTGAGCAGGGGTATGCAAGAGCGCAAACGAATCTTGGGGTGATGTACGAAGAGGGTATAGGTGTGCTTGATGATTGGAAACAAGCGGTACATTGGTATCGTCAGGCCGCTGAGCAGGGATATGCAAGAGCTCAAACGTATCTTGGGGAGATGTACGAAAACGGCAGAGGTGTGCCTCAAGATGATAAACAAGCGGTGCATTGGTACCGTAAGGCTGCTGAGCAGGGGTATGCAAGAGCTCAAACGAATCTTGGAGCTATGTACGAAAAAGGCAGAGGTGTGCCTCAAGATGAGGAACAAGCGACACATTGGTATCGTAAAGCTGTTGAGCAGGGATACGGAAGAGCTCAAAGGTATCTTAGATGGATGTGTCCAAAAATAGGTTGTAAGTAATATTTTGTAGGCTTTTTTACATTTTCTATACCTGTGGTTATTCATTAATTGCTAATTTAGCAAAGGCGCTGACAAATAAATGTCCAATCCTGAGCCATAACAAAGCCTCCCAAAGAAAGCTCTTTACTTTGGTTTGAAAAAAACGCAGACCAATTAGTGAACTGCGTCAGTGACTTCAACTATGTTTCGCTTTGAACATTGAAGGCCTAGATAGTGTTGTTAAACCCCTCAAACGTATGTAATTCTAGAGGCACACAAATCGTGGGCTTTATTTCCTAGTGTGAGCAGTATTTCATCGTCAGAAAATCAACAGTATTCACAGCCCAACCCTTAATAGGCGAAGAACAAGGTAATCACAATGCAGCAAATAGGTAATCAGAGTTTAGTGTCTTTTATGGTGTCGAATCAGGACAGAAGTGTCGCGGTTTATAACCCCGCGACACAAGAGCTGCTGGGTTACGCACCGGTTTCCACTCAGGAGGAAATCGAACAGGGAATTGTTCGGGCTCATAATACTCAGAAAGAGTGGGCCAAGCTGACAGGCAAGCAGCGAGCTGCCATCCTCCAGCGTTGGTTTCGATTACTGGTTGAAAACCAGGATGACCTCAGTCGTTTAATGACCCTAGAACAAGGTAAGCCACTAGCGGAAGCGAAAGGTGAAGTGCTCTATGGGGCGAGCTTTGTTGAGTGGTTCGCTGAAGAAGCAAAACGCACTTATGGTGAAACCATTCCAGCACCAACACCGGACAAGCGTATGGTGACTATTAAGCAGCCTGTCGGTGTCGCGAGTGCGATTACGCCTTGGAATTTTCCGATAGCGATGATTACTCGCAAAGCCGCTCCCGCGCTTGCCGCAGGTTGTAGCTTTGTGGTGAAACCCGCTGAACTGACGCCACTGTCTGCTTTTGCAGTAGTGGAACTGGCCTATCAGGCGGGTATTCCTCGTGATGTATTGCAAGTGGTTGTAGGGGAGAGTGCACCAGAAGTTGGAGCGCTGTTTACCTCTCATCCACTGATTCGCAAACTGTCTTTCACGGGTTCAACTCGTGTCGGTAGTCTCTTGATGCAGCAGAGTGCCCACGATATTAAACGCACTTCAATGGAGTTGGGTGGTAATGCTCCTTTCATCGTATTTGATGATGCGGACATAGACGCTGCCGTTGCAGGAGCAGTGGCTTCTAAGTTCCGCAATGCAGGCCAGACGTGCGTGTGTGCCAATCGCTTCTACGTTCATCGCAATGTATACGATGAATTTGTGGCTAAATTTGATGAAGCGGTAAAACAGCTCAAACTTGGTAACGGCTTGGAAGAAGGCGTCAATATTGGGCCTGTCATTAGCCAAGTCGCCAAAGAGGGTATCGAGCGTTTGATTGATGGGGCGATTGAACAAGGAGCGCAGCCTGTTTCACCTATAGTGCCTCAATCTGGACAGTTTATTGCTCCGGTTATCCTGAAGAACGTGACTCAAGAAATGGATATTGTCTCCAAAGAGATTTTTGGCCCTGTGGCTCCAGTCTTGGCGTTTGAGAGCGATGAAGAGTTGATTGAGATGGCCAACGACACCATCTATGGTCTGGCCGCTTACTTCTATAGTGATAACATTCGTCGTATCTGGAAGGTGGCTGAAGCTCTTGAATACGGAATGGTTGGGATTAATGATGGGATTATCTCATCAGAAGTCGCGCCTTTTGGTGGCGTTAAACAATCCGGCATTGGCCGCGAAGGGGCCAAGCAAGGTATTGATGAGTATATGGATGTGAAATACCTGTGCTTTGGTGGCCTGAGTTAACTGCTTAAGCACCTGAATTAAAATAGCCCGCAATTGCGGGCTATTTTAATGGCTTCTCTTCGGTCCGTTACGGACTAAATCCTGACCTGTTTGGAAGATTTCGTCGGTTACCCAGCGAGCTAGCAGCAGTTGGTGATTATCATCCAGTACTGCCACAAAGTGGCGACCATCAGCATTGTTTGTCGCAAGTGCGATACCTGCAACGCCTTCCAAACCAAAACTGCCGCTTTCTACAGCGAGGAGAAAAGCTTCAAGCTCTTCCAGATTATCAATGACGCGATCATCGCTAAACATAATTTCTTCTCTCTCGTCACATTGAATTTCAATGCGATAACTAATCATGGCGCTACTTTAACGATCATAGCCGTTGATTTCCAGATAAGCCGCAGAGGCTGAACAAAATCTCACCATTCACGCTCTATTTTTACCATTCACGTCATCCAACCACCGTTCGTCGCATACCCGAGCAGCCTTGCTCATCGCTGATTAACCTTTGAACATCAGCTAAGAAGAAGGAACGACAAAATGAAACTGACGCATCAATTAGGCCTGTGTTTACTGGTTAGCGCTCAAGCGGTCGCAGCGCCAAGTGACAAGTTAATAGAGCAATATAATCAAGCCGCTCAAGGCGATGAAGATAAGGTTGAATCCGTTTATGAGCAGCTGCAAGGTCAGATCGAAAGACAAGGCGGTGATGCTCTGACATTGGTCTATCTCGGTAGCACACAAACCTTGATGGGACGCGATGCTTTTCTTCCTTGGAACAAGATGAAATACGTAGAGCAAGGGCTCGGTACGATTGCCAAAGGGTTGGATATGCTATCGGATGATACAACGCCTGTTCCACTGCAAGAGATTCGTCAGGGGCTACCAGAGTCACTATTGGCAAGAGCGGTTGCGGCGGCGACTTATACATCATTGCCCGATATGTTTAATCATTTCGAACGTGGTTATGAGCTGTATTCGGGGCTTCTCTCTGAGCAGGCTTTTACGTCTCAATCCTTTGATGCGATTGCCTGGGTTTACATCTACGCCATTCAGGCAGCCATTCGCGCAGAAGACAGCTTACAGGCACAAAAATGGGCACAGGAAATGTCAACGCTCAATGCCCAACATCCGATGACGTTACAGGCGATAGCGATGGCCAATAACGCCTAAGGAGAGAGCATGTTGCAGTTTCAAAATCTAGCCAAGCAGTACCAACTCGGTCAGCAGCGAGTGGAGGCACTCAGCAACGTCACTGGCGAAATCAGTAATGGTGAAATGGTCGCGCTTTGTGGCCCGTCAGGCTCTGGCAAAAGCACGTTGCTGAATATTCTGGGTTTGCTTGATAGTGAGTATGAAGGTCAGGTTATGTTCGATGGCTCGTTATACCCGAAAGAGGCACAACAATCGGCGCAATTGAGGCGGAGCAGCATGGGCTTTGTATTCCAGCGCTTTAACTTGGTTCCCGTAATGAGTGCATGGGAAAACGTGGCGTACCCGCTAATGTTGAACGGATACTCTGCTAAACAACAGCAAATGCTCGCCATGGAAATGCTTGGCAAAGTGGGGCTGGAAGAGTTTGCTCACCATCGACCTGATCATCTCTCGGGTGGTCAACAACAGCGCGTCGCCATTGCACGGGCGCTGGTTCATCAACCCAAACTTGTTATTGCCGATGAGCCAACCGCCAGTCTGGATAGCCATACCGCGCAGCGTGTGATTGAACTGATGAAAACCCTTGGTCATGAGCTGGGAACTACCTTCATTGTGGCTACACATGATCAGCGAATGGCGAATCAATGTGACCGCACCCTCTCACTGGTGGATGGCAGAATAAGCGAGGAGGCGATGAAATGGGCCAGTTAGTTCCTCAATCAGTGCGCATAGCGTATCTGAATTTGCTGCGAAATCGTCGTCGCAGTGTGTTGTCCGCTCTAATTATCACGATTGCCGTTTTTGCTTTGACGTCAGCGGGTGGGTTTGGGCTTTATACGTATGAATCACTCCAAGAATCAACAGCGCGAGATACGGGGCATCTGACAATCAGCATTCCCGGATTTTTCGAGAAAGATGAAGACATGCCATTGGCGAATGGTCTGGAAGACAGCGCTGCGATCTACGAGCAACTGATATCGAATCCGGATATACGAGGCATTCAGCCTAGGATTGAGTTCACAGGGCTGGTCTCAAATGGCAATAAATCGACCATTTTTGTCGGTACTGGCGTGAATGAACGTGAGTTCGATATGAAGGGGCCGTTTCTCGACGTGCGTCAGGGTAAAACTTTGTCTGATATTCGCTCTTCGCGGTATCAACCCTCGGAGCCTGAAGTGATGCTGGGTGTAGATTTGGCACGTAATCTCAACGTATCAATTGGTGACTGGATCACCGTGCTTGCAACGACGAGCGACGGCGCGCTGAATGCGCTCGACTTCAAAGTTCATGGTATCTATTCAACGGGTGTGCCGGACTTAGATAAGCGCCAGCTATACCTGCATATTGAATCGGTACAGGAACTGCTGGTGAGCGATAAAGTGAGTACCTTATCGGTTTTCCTCTACGAAACACAAAACACGTTGAAGCTTCAGAGTTGGGTGGAAGAACAACTCGCTTCTTTGCCACACCGCCAAGCACTGGAAGTCACGCCGTGGCAGCAAAGAGCCTTTTTCTACACCAAAGTGAAAGACTTATACGATCGAATCTTCGGCATTATGGGGGCGGTGATGTCGCTGGTGGTGTTCGTTGCTCTCTTTAACACCATGACAATGTCGGTGACGGAAAGAACCCGCGAAATAGGAACCTTGTCCGCGTTAGGCACATATCCTGCGGAAATCGTAGCGGGCTTTGTTCGCGAAGCAGCACTGTTAGCTGGCATCGGCACACTATTGGGCGGGCTTCTAACAGCCGTCACCAGTATTGTCCTGATGGTGGTGGATGTGCAAATGCCACCACCACCGGGTCGAACCGACGGTTATCCACTCAATATCTATTTTTCACTTGAACTACTGAGCTACAGCGCATTGGGGGTCATGGCGATTTGCATTCTCGCTGCGTTTCTTTCCGCCCGAAAGGGTGTCAATAAGCCGATAACGGAGGCATTGACCTATGTTTAAATCACTTTCTATCGTCATCGGATTGAGCCTGTTGAGTGTTGGTGTGTTTGCTAATGACACTGCGACCATGGTCAAAAATGCAGATGCCTATCGCCTTGATAAGGCGTCCGCCAAAGTGGTTTCTCTCGTTACCTTGTATAAAAACGGAGAGCTGGATAAAACACGCCAATACAATGTTTATACACGCCCCGAACGCGAGTCTTTGGTTGTGTTTAAGTCACCGGTTGAAGCGGGGCAAAAGATGCTGATGTTGGGAGACAACTATTGGCTAGTGATGCCTAAAAGTCGTCGCCCGATTCGTATAACGCCGATGCAAAAGTTACTCGGTGAAGCCTCCGTTGGCGATGTTTCTACCCTCACTTGGAGTCAGGATTACCGAGCGACGCTGACGGCTCAGGAAACCTTGACCATCAATGAGCGGGCAGTACTTGCAAACCAGCTTTCTCTGCAGTCTGTAACCCAAGGCGCGAGTTACGATCGCATCGAATTATGGTTGGAATCGGAGAGCGACTTCCCGATCAAAGCCAACTTGTACTTAAAATCTGGCAAGCTGGCTAAGCAGGCATTGTTTGAGCAGGGTGAGCGCGATGGCCAGCCGAGAGTCGTGAGCATGACCTTGATTGACAAGATTCAGCCAGCGAAGAAAACGGTGATTGAATATCAGCAAATGACGGCTCATCAACTTGAAGATAAATACTATATTCCGGCATTTTTAACGCGTAACGCACTGTCGGAGCTGTAACGTGAATTGTCGTTTGATTTTCGCGTTGGCGGCAATGGTTTCAGGCAGCGGCCTTGCTCAGCCAAGCTTCAATTGGGACTGGACGGTCAGTGGTAGCCAGAATTGGCACAGAGACTCCGTCTGGTTTGAACCACATACGGCGTCGCACACTGAGCAGCTAGACGCGTTGCTTCGTGTGCAAGCCGAGTGGCAAAGCTGGAGTGGCTTGTTCGCGGCACAAAGTAGTCAACTAGCGTCGAGCGACTCATCCGACTCAGCTGATAATGAGTTGATTGTTCAGGAACTTTTTTGGCAAGGCGTCTGGGAGACAGGCGTACTACCGCTGGATATGACGCTGGGCAAAATCCGCCTCGATTGGGGAGTAGGGTATGGATATCGTCCTTTAGATTTGTTCAAACCTTATCGGCGTAACCCAGTGGGAATTCAGGTAGAGGAGGGCGCAGGTGTCGCAATGGCGTCATACTTTGATCCTTCGGGAGAGTGGAGTTTGCTTTACAGCGATTCCAGCTGGACAAAGCAAGAGTCTAGCGAGCTCGAACAGAGAACTGAGCAACAGGGCATTGGTCTGCGTCGTTACTGGTTGGCAGATGAGACGGAATGGCAGGGCATTGCTTACTATGACGACGTAAGACAGGGTTTAATTGGTGGCTCCATGGTGTCTGTTTATGATGCATCATGGGCGTACCACGCTTCTTTTGTGTACCAGAGATACTATCTAGGGTTTGAGCAGCAAGGGCTCTACTCACCCGTAACTCTTGCTAAAAAAAGTAGTGGCTTTCAAGGTTTGGTTGGGCTTAATTGGGCTAGCCAAGCCGGCAATCAAATCATTGTCGAATATTGGTATGACAATCGGGCATGGAGCAAAGAGGATTGGCGACAGGGACTGGAAAGAGCGACAGCTTTATCAGAAAGCGCCAACACCGCTGGTCTGTCACATTCGTACGTTCAGGGGCTCAACCATATCAATCTGGTGCAGCATAATGTCATGTTTCATTGGAGTTTGAATCCTACTAGCTGGAGTCAGTGGCAATGGAGTAAAAATGCCTTATGGCTGGAGAATGTAGAGCCTACTTTTGATCTCTTATTATCGCCACAAGACGGCGGTGTCATTGCAACACAGTGGATTAACTACAGTGCTTATGACTCGGGGCAGACTTCGGTCGACGTTGAACTTGCAGCCCGTTTTATGACGGGAAGCCATGACTCCGTATATGCAAATCTATCAGATAAGCGTATGATTTTTATAAATCTAAAAGGAAAATTTTGATGACTGACTTTGCTACTCGTTTAACAGACGTATTGAAGAGTTTGGTGTTCACCTCAGTCTT
Source organism: Vibrio sp. RE88 (assembly GCF_013113835.1). Classification (GTDB taxonomy): domain Bacteria; phylum Pseudomonadota; class Gammaproteobacteria; order Enterobacterales; family Vibrionaceae; genus Vibrio. The sequence goes on from NZ_VTYQ01000004.1 coordinate 71,414, forward strand.
TTGCCTCATCATCGCATTCGCAACACATGCCATCTGGCCGAGCCCGTTTTGGGAGCATATTCTTATCAGTTTCGGCTACGGATATAGCGCAGTATTGAGCTCTCATTTATTGCAGTGGACGAGTGAGCATTGGACTCGGCGTCAGCTGAGCATGTTGTCTATTGGCGCTTCAATGGTGTTTGGTACGACCAATGCCTACTATTGGTTAAGCAGATACGACAAGTTTGCCGATTTCAGCCAGATGAAGCCGGTCATCATTCTTGGGTTTATTTTCTCAGCGGCTTGTTTTCTGTATTTCTATACGCATGAGCAAAAGCTGCAGACTCAAAAGGAGCTGGAACGGGCTCGCCGGATTCAAACAGAGCAGGAGAAAGCACTGCTATTGAGCCAACTGAAGCAGCTGCAAAGCCAGATTGAACCTCATTTCTTGTTTAATACACTGGCTAACATTAGCGTATTGATAGATAGCGATGCGACAAATGCCAAGCTGATGCTGGAGAAACTGACCGAGCTATTACGCGGGACGTTACAACGCAGTCGTCAGTACAACACGACCTTAAAAGGCGAATTAGAGCTGGTGGATGCTTACCTTGCTATTCAAAAAATACGGCTCGGAGAACGCTTGAATTATGAAATCTCCGACCATTGTTTGGGGGACCTCAATATACCGCCTCTGTTGGTTCAACCGCTAGTGGAGAACGCAGTACAACATGGCATTGAGCCCAGCTCTGTCGGTGGAAAAATAACAGTAGAGGTTGCTGAAAATCAGGATAGTGTGACCATTTCTGTTATCGACAATGGGATTGGTTTTAGCGATACGCCTAGTCATGCTGGGCAAGGTATTGGGCTGGACAATATTCGTCATCGGCTCACCACTTTGTTTGGTCAACATGCGTCACTGAACCTGAAAGAGAATGCAGCGGGTGGTGTGATTGCTCAGTTGTCTGTACAACGTCGCTCATTGGAGAAACTTGAGGAAAACATGGATGCAAACTGATCATCTTACCGCCGTCATTGCCGACGATGAGCCGTTGCTGCGTCGTCATCTTAATCAGGCGCTTGCTGAGTATTGGCCTGAACTCGATATTGTCGGGCAGGCTGCGAATGGTGAACAAGCCCTTGAAATGATCGAGCAACATCAGCCTCAAGTGGTATTTCTGGATATAAAAATGCCCGGGCTGGATGGTATGTCACTGGCAAAGAAGCTCTCTAAGCGTGATTGCCAACTTCATATTGTGTTTGTAACGGCGTATGACGAATACGCTGTCCAAGCTTTTGAAACTAATGCGGTGGATTACCTGCTTAAACCTGTCTCTGATTCTCGTCTTATCCAATGCGTCGAAAAACTGAAAGCGCGGCTAAGCAGTGCTGAACCCGCGACGGAACTTGGCACTTTGCTGCATCAGATTCAGCAGCTCAACGCGCCTGCTCAGCCGAAATATTTAAGTTGGATTAGAGCGAGCAAAGGTGAAGAGATCCACCTTATTGCTTTGTCAGAGGTTCTTTACTTCAAAGCGGAAGATAAATACGTCTCTCTATACAAGCGAGAGCAGGGCAACAAAGTTGAGTATGTGCTGCGAACGTCACTAAAGGAACTACTGGCTCAGCTGGATCCGGAGTTGTTTTGGCAAGTACATCGCTCCAGTGTGGTAAATGTCTCGATGATAGACAAAGTGAAGAAAGATTTTACCGGCAAAATGGTTGCGGTAATTGGTGACGACAGCATTCCCATCAGCAGAGCGATGCAAAGCAAATTTACCAGTATGTGGTAATGGAAGGAGATCAAAAGTGGATATCTTTAAGTGGACTGAGAAAATGATGGGAATGGATGAAGAGGCGTGGAAGCGACATGCGAGTCCGCTCAGCGTTTATTCTCGATTTACGATATTGCCACTGCTCTCACTATCGATTTGGTCAAAAGAATGGATCGGCTTCTGGTCGACACTCCCGATTGTTATCTCTATTGCTTGGGTCTGGCTCAATCCTCGCGTTTTCTCAGCGCCAAAAAACACTAACAGTTGGGCGTCTGTCGGAACCTTTGGAGAGCGGATTTATTTGCAACGATCAAAAGTTAAGATACCGGGGCACCATCTGAGGATGTGTAACCTGCTGAGTACGCTTTCTGCGCTTGGCGTGCCTATTCTGATCTACGGCTTGTACACGTTGGATGTTGGTACCGTCGTATTGGGGAATGTCTGGGTAATGGCGTTCAAGGCTTGGTTTGTCGATCGCATGGTATGGCTCTACATGGATCTGAAAGATACGGATCCTGAGTACGCTAGCTGGCTGAAATTATAATAGCTTTGAATGCTGAAAGGCGATTGTATTTTCATACAATAATGTTACTTTTCAGTAACCCACTATGTATGAGGCACAGCCATGACCATTGAAAGTGCGATTACCTTTTTTATCGCGATGTTGATCTTTAGCATCACACCTGGGCCGGGCGTATTTGCCATTGTTGCTCGTGCGATGGTTTCAGGTGCAAAACACTGTATTTCTCTCTCTGCTGGAATGGTTGCCAGCGATGTTATCTATCTCCTTTTAGCTTGCTTGGGTTTGGCCGCAATTGCTGAAAACTGGGCAACGCTGTTTGTGGTGATTCGTTACGTCGGTGCGGCTTACCTCATCTATCTCGGTTATAAGATGATCAAAGCACTGCCTCAGGCCAGTGAAGCGATTCAACAAGATCAAACACCAAAAGCTCCGTCTCATATCTCCGGATTTGTACAGGGCTTTCTGATCTCGGCTTCAAACCCTAAAGTGATCCTATTCTATATTTCATTCCTGCCAACGTTTATGGACTTAACCGTTCTTAATAGTCAGGATATTGCACTGGCTGCGGTATTAAGCATTGTTGCACTGATGACAGGGTTAATGATGATAGCGATTGGTGCAGGGCGACTGGTTAAAGTGTTGAAAACTCCAAGTGCTCAACGCAAGCTGAATCAAGGGGCTGGTGGCGTGATGATTGCTGCTGGTACTTACCTCGCAATCAATAAATAGACAGATAAAAACAAGCGCTTAGCAATGGGGGTTGCTAAGCGCTTGTTGTTTAAACACTCTGAACTAACAGTTCAATAAGTTCGTCTTCTGTTTCAGGTATTTTGTTAAATTCCACACTCACGTCTGCACCGCCCTTGAGCATATACGCTTTACTGGTACAGTGATCATGGTGAAACCATTTACCACCTACACACACGTCAGTGTAACATCTTGGGTCTTTTTTCAGTTCCATGGGCTTCCCTCTTGTTAATCTCCGTAACATTATGTCAACATAAATGATGTAATCACTTTGTTAAAATGATCTCGATCAAGCAGAGGTAACAATTACCTCTATGGGGTTAAAGGAAATAGACGAATTGGTGATGTAGACCCTGATTCGCTACTCATTATAAGGATGAACTCATGCAAGCAGCCAAACTCTACTACGTTTACGACCCTATGTGTTCTTGGTGTTGGGGTTACAAGCCCACTTGGGAAAAGATCCAGAGTGCGTTAGCTGATGAGGTGACAGTGCAGTATGTGGTGGGTGGATTGGCACCAGACTCTATGGAGCCTATGCCCATCGCCATGCGTGAACAAATTGCCTCATATTGGAAAAAGATCGAAAACTATCTGGGCACTGAGTTCAACTATGACTTCTGGACAAAAAACACCCCTAAGCGCTCAACTTATCCTTCTTGTCGAGCAGTGTTAGCGGCACGTAAGCAGGGAGCGGAGAAAGAGATGCTACGCGCCATTCAGCACGCTTATTACCTTCAAGCACGAAACCCGAGTGACAGTGAAGTTTTGATTGCGATAGCAGGGGAGATTGGTCTTGATGAAGCGCAGTTCTTGCAAGATTTTCAGTCTGAAGCTCTAAACCAACAACTTATGGAGGAGCTCGGTTTCGCTCGCTCTATCGGTGGGAATAGTTTCCCATCTTTGTTTGTAGAGACGGCCAATGGTGTGGTCGAGCTGCCCGTTGATTATGAATCTGCCCAAGATACCATTGAGCAGATTCATCGCTTAATGGCTTAGGCTAATCGCGCGGGCTTTTTCTGCTTCATAACGTCTCGAATACTCATGCTCATTAGTATCAAGTTGGTAAAGCCCGCAATCAATTCGATAATCTGAACGATGTAAAACGTACTGTTAAACTGCCCTGCGTTTGCGAGATAGTGAAGGTAGATGGCTGCCGGCGTCAGAACCAGCAAACCATTCAACGCAATAAAGGGCATGCGCTTTTTCTTTGCTGCAATCGGTCCTCTTGTGACCTTCGGTGCCATCTTAGCCCCTGTTATACCCGCCAACGCCATGGTTGGAATCAAAAACCATATTGCGTAGAAGATGTATGTCTTAACGCTTGCGATCTGAGCAAAACTGCCAAACAGTTCCACATAAAGCGTGCTAGTAAAGAAGCTTAGAATCATCATAAAGCCACTTAAGGCGGCTGCTTTATGTATTGTTCGAATCCAGTTTTTCATCTTAATTACATTACCTTTGCTTTATCTGTATGGGATGATTTAAATTTACAAAACAACAGTTGCAATTGCAACTGTTGTTTTTGCAATTTAAATTGAAAATAGCAAATGTGAAAGGTAATGGATTGATTATTAAAAAGATTAAATTTGAAGCGAAATAGGATTGCCCAGAGATATCTGGGCAATCGGGTTCTATAAGACGTGTATTAGCGTTCGCTTTCGATAAGAATTGAAGAGACGGGTTCAAGCTGAATCGAGATTTTACTGTTGCTGACCGCCACCTTTTGCTTTGTCATGGCATTGAAGAAAGTTGGGTTGGTGATATTCAGTTTCCAGACAGGCAGGGTGAGCGACTTTACATTATTCCCCAAATTGAAAGCCGCGATCACACATTGTCCAGCGAGTTGACGAGCATAGGCAAAGCTTGTGTCATCTTGGTAAAGCAGCACAAAATCACCTTCTTGTAGAGCAGGTTGAGTTTTACGGATCTCAATCAGTTGCTTGATAAAAGGTAAATAGGTGTTGTGTTCTACTTCGTCCCAAGGCATACATCGTCGATTGTCTGGATCATGACTTCCCTCTATACCTAGTTCTGTACCGTAATAGATACAAGGTGTGCCAACGTAGCTAAACAACAAAGTTGCAGCCAGCCTGAACAGCCTAGGATCATGCTTTACCAACTCCATAAATCGCGCAGTATCGTGGCTGTCTAATTGATTTAACTGGCTAAGTTGATTCAACCAAGGAACTTTTGCTCTGGCTTCGGACAACCAATTGAGAAACTCAGGTACGGATATTGATATTGGATCAAAGGCAATGTCGAGATTGGCAAGCAGGGCACGTAGTGGGTGAGCGAAACCATAGTAGTTCATCGCACCGTCTTCCTGATCGCCTTGTAGCCACTGAGTGGCTTCAAAGAAGTGTTCCCCAAGAACATAGCAATCAGGATTGACGGATTTAGCCGCTTGGCGAAACGCTTTGACATAGTGCTGGTTATTCTTAGCACCTTGCCCTTCACCGAGCATATGGATTACGTCGAACCGCCAACCATCAATAGAATAGGGCGGTTTTAGCCAGTGTTTGATGACGGCATCGTCACCGAGGTAAATGTAATTTCTTACGCGGCTGTTTTCAAAATTGAGGACAGGCAGTGACTTAATCCCTTTCCACCCCTCGTAGTGGCGGCTTTCTCCTTCAAAAAGGTAGTAATCGCGATATTCAGAGTGAGTTCCTTGGTAGGCGCCCACTTCGGGATGCAAGCCTTGCAGATTGAACCATGGGTGCTCTGTTGAGGTGTGATTAAAAACCGCATCCAACATGATTTTCATATCGCGCTGATGGATTTGTTGGCAGAGCTCGGCGAAATGTTGGTTGCTCCCAAGGTGTGGGTCGACATTCAGATAGTCGCTGGTATCGTACTTGTGGTTGCTTGGAGCGGCAAAAATGGGATTAAGATATAAAGCAGTGATGCCAAGTGTTTCAAGGTAGTCCAGCTTTTGCTCAACACCGTGCAAATCACCGCCATAGAACTCGCAGCCAGCATTGCCGTTACTCACATCAACAGGCTCTCCCCATTGTTTAGCAACGACGTTTCTTGTTCCTCCTGAAACTTTGTATTCGCCAGTCTTAACACTGATGTCAGAGTTTCCATTACAGAATCGGTCGGGGAATATCTGATAGAACACCTGCTTGTTGACCCAAGCCGGAGGTTGATGCTTAGAGTTGAACTTAAAATGGGTCTCTCTTGGCGGCATACGTGTATGGAGGCCTTTTGCATCTAACCAAAGCTGACGCTGGGGCATGAGAATCTTAAACGCGTAACGAGTGAGGTCTTGGTCTGAGTTGGCAGTGATTGATGCGGTCCAGAAGGTAAGATGATGTGTTTCACCATCGGGCTGCATTTCTACAAGATACTCTTCATTGTCAGGCTCGTGACGGACCAAGACTTTGTCCAACTCAATACCTTTCTCTATTGCCAGCTTGAGGGTTAGTGTGTCATTGGTAACGCGAAACCAGTCTTTACTTTGACCATGAAAGATAAATGGATGTGTCATAACTTTTGTTCCGAATCAGGGACGACAAGCTCTAGAAACAGGCTTGCCAGTGGGGAAAGCAACATAGAAATAGAGGCGGACGTTTGAGTCACATTCAGGGCGTACTGCGAGTCACTCATCCTATCTATCCAACGATATTGTCCAGGAAGCAGCTGCCAGTCAGTAATGAGCGAGTAAGGGAGAATCAGTTCGACTTGTTTACCTTGTTGCGCGCTGAAATTGGCAACAACAATCAGCTTTTGTTCTTCACTGGATCTGGCGAAAGCGAACAACTGATCTTGCATTTCACCGAAGTTGTCAAAGTTCGCTGCGTAAAGGTCGTGGTAGTCTCCCAATAGGGCAGGGCTTTTTAACGTCAGGTTAAGCAGATTTTGGTAGAAGGCTCTCAGCGCTTTTTCATCCTCACTCAGTTGGCCTCCGTCAAAAGCGCCATGGTTCATCCAACGCTGATGGTGAGGGACGCCCACATAGTCGAATATCGACGTGCGGCTAGGTGTGCCAAATCCACCGAACTCCGCCCCAGGTTCACCCACTTCCTGACCAAAATAGATCATGCTAGGGGAACTTGATAGGCAAGTAGACACCAACATGGCGGGTTTGCCTTTTTGAGCACACCCCGCAAATTCAGGCGAAGCAATTCTCTGTTCATCATGGTTGTCGAGAAAGTGCAGCATATGGTGCTCTATATCGCGTAGCTGATACTCAATGCGACCAATTTCTCGCGTAGAACCGTGACCTTGTATAATTGATTTTAACTGGTCATAGAGATCGACCTTGTCGTAGAGATAATCCATTTTTCCGATCTGGATATAGTCGCGATAAAGTTCCGGCTGATAGACTTCAGCCATCAGAAAGGCATCTTGGTTAGCCATTTTTATCGAAGAGTTAAGATAGCTCCAGAACTCGACAGGTACCATTTCGGCCATATCGTAACGAAAGCCATCGACGCCTTGTTCAAGCCAGTAAAGTGCGATATCCCGAAACTTTTTCCATGAATCCGGAACGGATTTATCCTGCCAGAATTGATGGTGCTCCGAATGAAGCTTAAAGCGGTATTCTTCTGGCAAGATAGGAAAGTCTTTGCTGCCGTCAGGGCGAACACCATAATTGATTTTTACTGTCTCGTACCAATCATCAATAGACGGCTGAGCTTTCCTTGAGCCATTGCCGGTCCATTTCGCCGGAAACTCCTGATAGGGAGTCTCCAAGTGTGGATGTGCTTCTCCTCCAAGGATCTTTTCAGGCGATAATTCGCTTGGCAGTTCAAAAGGAGCATCTGGAATATAGTAGAAGTTGTTGTCTTTGTGATAATAGGCATTGGTGTCATCGTGAGCCCCAAAATCTTCCACACCTGAAGGGTTGTTTAACCCTTTATAAACCCGAGCCACATGATTAGGTACGATGTCGATGATGACTTTGAGGCCAGCATTGTGGGTGCGACTGATTAAATCGACGAATTCCTGATTTCGTCGACTGGGGTCATCAGCTAGATCTGGGTTGACCGAGTAGTAATCCTTTACCGCGTAAGGAGAGCCTGCACGGCCTTTGACAACCGAAGGGTGATCATTGTCGATTCCTACATGCGTGTAATCATTGACCAGAGCATGATGTGGTACGCCAGTAAACCAGACGTGCGTGATGCCCAAATCACGAATTTCATTTAAAGCCTTTTCAGTAAAGTGACTGAACTTGCCAACTCCATTGGTATCTATGTTGCCCCATGGCTGATTGGTGGTATTCGTATTGCCAAACAGGCGGGTAAAGACCTGATAAATATTGTACTTCTTCATTCAACAATCTAGCCATTCCTATTGAGGTTGATTTAAGGCTAGTGGAAGTTGATTGGGTTTGACTCCTCCTTTTGGCGAGAGTGTGGGGCGTAGAAAGAGGCTCAGTGATGAAAACGTGAGATAGAACGAAAAACGCCGTGCGAGGCACGGCGTTTTTATTACGAAAGGTGATTATTTCAGGTCTTGATCAAAATCACCATGGAAGTGATCGTGGTCAGAGACGCTGTCTGCCGCTTTGAGTCTTTCACCAATGCGTAGTTTCTCTTTTGGCGCTTCAGCAGTAGAGAAGGCACGTTGTGCTTTCACTTCTGGTTCTGCTGGCTGCTCTGGGAACAACTGTTTGCTCATCGCGTAGTAAGTCGTTACGTAAGCAAGTGACTGAGTATTAGTGTAAAGCGCGTTCTGGTTAACGTTATTCACGTCATCACACGCCTGGTGGTAACATTTATCGTAAGACACATCGATGTCACCGCCGAATTTCTCAACTTCTTCAGCTGTTTTCACTTTCTCAGCACCAGTGAACAAGCCACCAAATGCAACACCCCAGTCAGCGAAACCTGCGTAGTCAGAACGTTTCGATAGTGCTTGAGGAATGGTCGCTTCTTCTTTATCAGTGAAGAACTCTTGGAAGATAGACTCGATGTCAGATGTGCCGTACGGCGGTTTGAAATCGCCAGTGTAAGCATTATCTGGGCTGTCTTTAGTATCAGACAAGTCACCGTCCATCACACCATAGATGTAGTTAGGTGAACCGATCATGTCGAAGTTCAGGTACAGCTTCACCTTATTGATCTCAGTGTAACGGGCTTCAACCAGTTCTACTTGATCAGGCGTTAGCTCACTTGGATCTTTCAAACCTAGTTCTTCAAGAATTTGAGCTTGTGCGTCATTGTAGATTGGTTGGAACAAGTCATTGGTGTAGTACTCAGAACCTACTAGACCTGCTTCTTCAGCCGCCCACCATGCGAAGCGAACTTTGTTCTTCACTGGCACTTCAAGCTCAGATAGCGTCACCGCGTATTCAAGTAGGCCAGCCGTACCTGTGCCGTTATCGTTGATACCTGGACCTTCTGGAACAGAGTCAAGGTGAGCACCAAGCATGACGACTTGATCGTCGTTACCGCGAGGGGTTTCAGCAAGAATGTTTTGAGTTACGACGTCTTCATCTTTCACATTGACCGTAAGATTTGCCAATACCGTTTCAGATTGTGCTTTGTTGTACCACTCTTGACCAAGATCGAAGCGCGCGCCTAAAGCGGCGATGGTCGCTTTCGTATCACTGCCTAGAGTGCCGTTAACGACAGACTTTCTGCCTTCATCGTTGCCTTGGTTGAAGACGATAACCGCTTTCGCTCCTGCGTTCTCTGCGTTGACAACTTTTGCATCAAATGCACAGCCACCACGTTGGATAACGGCAATCTTGCCTGCTACGTCTTTGCCCGTAAAGTCAGACGCTTCACAGCCATCAGTGCTGTCGTAATCGGGTGCATCAAAGCGGAAGTCCGGTGTAACGAACGCGAGCTCGCCACTAACCTGACCGTTGGAATTACCTGAGTAAGACATTACGGCAAAATCTGCTTCAACACCTTCATCGGCTTCGCGTACGCTGATGAGATCTTTGCCATCGACGTTGGCTTTCGTGCCTGCTAGTTCTTCCCAAGCGCGGAAGTCAAACTCTTGTGTAGTAACGATGTAGCCATGTTCTTTCATGGTTTCGACAATGAACTCAACCGAGTTGGCGTAACCTTTGGTGCCTGCTGCACGAGTAATGGAATTGCCATCTGTAGTGGCAGAAGCCAAACCTTCTAGTGTCACTAGATGGCTGACGACTTCGTCTCTATCGATGTTTTCACTGACGTATTTTGCCACCTCACGTGGATCGTCCCAGAAACACCCTGATAGCATGGTGGTACTGATAACAGTCGCGAGAATGGATTTTTTTGTTGTTATGCTTACTTGCATGTGTGACTCCTTTTTAAACAATCCATTCAATTCTTCACAAAAGATTAAGTTATAAAAATGTTAAAAATAACATATTTTATAAAAATGAATGCATATCAAATAATAAAAATGAGAAAGATGTAATTCATAGGTAGAGCTAATGTTCTAGATCTCAAAATCAACATTTTCAATTAGTTATGCGATTTTTATGGTCTTTTAATTGATAAGTTTGTTATCTGGCAAACTGTGATGTATGGCAATATGATATGCAGTTAACTTCATATTAATTTTACTGTTAGCTGCATAGTTGTGTAATTGATAGGTGGTGGGAGATGGAGGAATCGATGATTAGAAGCGACTCATTCCTAATCATCGAACAACAGATTGATTGCTATTGCCATCAACACCAGACCTGATATTGGCAGCAAGACACCCAGTGGCGAGCGCTCTATGTAAGGCAGATTCTCTGCAATCAATAAGCCCCATTCAGGTTCTGGCGGCTTAACACCAAGTCCGATAAAACTTAGAGAAGTCAGGCTGAGCGTAATGTACGGCAAACGCAGAAACGCGTGACGAATCAATGGCGGCAGCACGTAAGGCAACAAGTAGTAACGGAGTACTCGCCACTGACTGGTTCCCCAAATGGGCGCAAGGTGCGTATAAGGTTGCGCTTTGGCTTCCATCAACAAGCTCGCGCAGTGCGCCGCTAACGGTGCCCACGACACCATAACAATCGCAATCAAGGCACTGTTTGGGTTCATCCCCGTTAGACCAGCGATCAGCAGACCCGCCACAATGTATGGCACACCTTTGGTGATCTCAATTAAGCCTTGACTATAACGAGTCACGAAACCGAGTAGTAAACCAATCACCAAACTTAGGAACGTTGCGATGATGCCCATTTTGATTGTCGACATCATACCGCCGCCAACACGAGCAAGCAGATCTCGACCAACGGCGTCGGCACCAAACGGTGCTGCTAAGCTTGGCGATTCAAGGCGGGCAAATTGGATGGTGTAAGGATCGCGCATTAACGCCCATCCCGCACAAGCAATCAGCAAGGCAAAGATTGTCGCACTGACGATGCGTTTGGTGGTGCTTTGGGTAAAACGGAATGTGCTGTGACTACTGATCAGCTTGCCACTCGTGACACTGTATCCGAGTAACCAGCGTTGCAATAATATGCTCGCACTGCTGATCAACATGGAGAACACCAGCAACACCAACAAACCGCCTTGCAACATCGGCAGATCTTGTGACTTCGCTGCGCCTAAGATCAATCGTCCGATACCCGGAATTGAAAACACTTGTTCCACAGCAACCGCGCCGCCGGTTAAACCAATCACTGTCATTGCGATTTGAGGAATCAAGTTACTAACGGCACGCCACAAGGCAAAACGTAAGATTTGAAACTGACTGACGTTCGCCGATAGCCAAGTGATCACCCAAGGTTCATCTAATACACGCTTGAGGCTGTCATTGAGCAAGCGACCGAACAAGCCAGCAGCAGGCAATGCCATTGCCAAACTTGGTAGCCAGAGGTTTTGCACGCCTTGCCAACCATAAGGTGGGAACCAACCCAACCAGATGGAAAACACCATGATCAGTAATGAAGCAATCACGTACTCGGGCAATGAGACCAACACAGAACTGAGCGTGTCATGATGCCCCAAACCTTGAGTAGCTAAACGATTCTGTTGCCAACGACGCACAGTGTAAAGCATGCTCGCCATGCACATTACAAATGCCATGCCTAGCGCTGTAAGCATCAGCAATAGTGACGTTTTTGCGGTTTGTTGAACGCTCTCCATCACGGATGCGCCGCTCACCCAAGAGACACCTAGGTCACCTTGCATGGCAAGCGTCAACCAATCCCACAGCCGCTCAGCAGCGCTGCGGTCAAGTTGTAGATCCTCTCGAATTGCTTGCAGAGCTTCTGCCGTCAGCAATTGTTGAGCACCCGCACGGGCACGGAGGATTGATTGGCTTGGGTCGATACCTGCAATATCCGGCATCAAACCCACCAGCACAACCACTACCCCGAGAGACAGGAAGCGCGACAAAAAACGCGTAAACCATTCAGGCGTACAAGCGCTCCAACGAGAGCGCATGTTGGCAACAGACGACATCGAGTTAGTTCACCTCAGTAAACTGGTCGATCAGACGACGCTCACGTGGGTCACGTTGTGCATTCTTTACGCGGTCACTCTCACCTTGGATTACACGCTCGTGAAGCAGTGGAATCACAGCGTATTGCTCAAGAATTTTGCTTTCTGCCTCGATAATCGCTTGCTGGCGTTTCTCGCCTAACGGCTGAAGATCAGCATGTTTCAGTGCCGCATCCACTTCTTCAGAGCAGAACTGACCAAGGTTGTAAGAACCTTTACAGCTAAAGTCACTTTGCATGTACGCCACTGGGTCACCAGAATCCAGCACAGTTGCACGCGATAGCAAGAAGGCATCAAACTTACCTGCTAGTGCATCGTTTTCGATTTGTGCGTATTCACGAACGTCTAGCTCAACTACAAAACCAGCCGCTTCAAGTTGTTGCTTTAGTAGCACCGCTACTTCTGGCAACTCAGCACGGTCGGTAAACGTACCAATGGTGATTTTCTCACCGTTAGCGCGGCGCATTTCCATGGTTTCCATACGAGGGTTCGCATCACGAATTGGCCCCGCCCATGCCAATGCAGGACCTAACAGACCTTTCGCTGAATCGGCGTGGTTCTCATAAACCGTTTTGATGATTTGCTCACGGTTAACCGCTTGAGCCGCTGCTTTACGTAAACCAAACTGGCTAAATACATCTGATTTGTTGTTCAGGTAAAGCGTGTTGGTACGCGGCATTGCAACTTCGTGCAGCCGTGAAGATTCCATCATCGCGATTTGCGATACAGGAACGGCTTCAACTACATCCGCCTCACCGGTACGCAGTGCTGCAGCACGCGCAAAACCGTTTGGTACGTATTCAGCAAAGATACTATCTACTTTCGCTTTTTCACCCCAGTAACCGTCAAAACGCTTCAGTTTCGCGCTGGTTGTACCGTTGATTTCTGTCAGAACGAATGGACCCGTGCCCGCATTGATTGGCACAACGCGACCGTTTTCTTGGTATGCAGCGTCAGAAAGGATCGCTAATTGTGGGCTAGATAAACGGCTTGGCAGCAATGGATCGTTAAAGGTCGTTTTGATTTCAACAGTGAAGTCGTCCAATGCGCGAACTTGCCATTCGATACCATCCAAGATACGTGGCTTAGGTGCGGCATCTAATGCTTTGTGTAGAGAGTTCACAACCGTGTTAGCATCAAGGTCAGAACCATCGTGGAATTTCACGCCCTTACGTACCGTGAATTGCCATGTCATTGGGTCCACTTGCTCCCACTCTGTTGCCAACATAGGCTCAGCAACAGACTGATCGTTAAGGTTAACCAGCGTTTCTGCCGTGCTCCAACGTGACAGTTTGAACGCGTCATCTGAAAGTGGCGACAAACCTGTGCGTGGTGGTTGCATCATGGCAACGCGAATTTCCGTCGGTTGCGGTGCAGCTGCTTTTTCCGCTTCTGGCTTGCTTTCGCCAGAGTCAAAACAACCCGTCAGCAGTGCGCTTAAAGCCAGCGACAAAGCTAACTTGGGAGTACTAAGGTGCATAAGAAACCTCTCCAATGGTTTTTGTGAATTCATTACTTTTGTGTTGAGCGCTCATCAAAGCTCTAGTGATCAGGTGCGATGGGTTATTTGCCACACTTTGTGCTGTGCCGTGCTCGACAACGCGTCCTTTGTCTAACACCAGGATTTCATCGCATAGGGTTTGTGCAGCATCGAGGTCATGTGTCACCAAAATCAGGCGCATCTGACGACTCTTTTGAATGCCTGCCAACAGGTCGAGAATCTGTTGGCGACTGCCGGGGTCTAGGCTGCTGGTTGGTTCATCGGCAACCAACACACAAGGCTCGACAATCAAAGCTCTGGCGATAGCCACACGTTGAGCTTGCCCAACCGATAACTGCTGCGGGTTACGATCTAACAATGTGAGATCCAAACCGACATCCGGCAAGACCTTTTCCACCTTCTCATTGAGCCCTTGCATTAAACCAATATTGCTTAGCGGTTCCAGTAAGATCTGGCGAACGGTGTAATACGGATTCAAGCTCGATTGCGGCTCTTGCGGAATCAGTTGAATGTGCTGACACAACTCTTGGCGCTGCTTAGCCGAGCTACGCGATAACGGATAACCACACACATACACTTCACCTGAAGTGGGTTTACGAAGACCGAACAGAAGTTCAATCAAGGTCGATTTACCCGCGCCAGAAGGACCAACAATCGCAATATTCTGTGTGTCGATAGCGAGATCCAATTGTTCGAGCGCTTTAAACGGTTTGCCCCCCAACCAACTTGGTTTGGAGTAATAGTGAACACTGGCTTGCTCAAAGCGAACTTCCGCCGATTTAGGCTGCGTGTACCCGCTCAAGTTGTGCTTAGTCAAAATAGGCTCCAGAGGTGAGGTTAAGGCAGCAGTTGCGCAAGTTGCTGGCAGAAAGGATGCGAACTTTGCTGAATGGCTTGCCATGGTGCTCCGTAAGCCACCATGGTGTTGTCCGCAATCACCAAGACTTTGTCACAGGCTAAAGCCGCAGATAGATCGTGCGTGATCAACAAACCACTGATGTTGCGTTGCTGAACACTTCTGCGGAACAACTCAAGGATCTCCGCTTCGGTAATTGGATCGAGCGCACTGGTGGGCTCATCAGCGATGATCAAGTTGGCACTGCCAAGCAACGCAATGGCAATACAAATACGCTGACGCTGACCACCAGATAGCTGGCTTGCATGCTGCGCTAATGCTGCTTTTAGGTCTACAAATCCGAGTTGAGACAACAAGGTCGTCACCGTTTGTCGGTTTGCTGAAGACAAGTGTGTTTTGCTGCCCGTCAACGCCAAACACAGTTGTTGTTCAACAGACGCCAATGGATTCAGCGCTTTGAGTGCATCTTGGAAAATGACCGCAGGACGCTGCGAATGACTGCGTTGCAACATGCCAGTTTTTGCGACTTCACTGCTGTTAAGCTGGATACTTCCGTCCACCCAAATATCAGACGGCAAAAAACCTGCGACGGCTTTCGACAACATGGATTTACCAATGCCGGAAGGCCCCATAATGGCAAGAACTTCACCTTGGAACAGCTCAAAAGAAATGTCTTTGAAGAGTGTGTGTTCTGAGTCTGCAAGGCTGAAATTATTAACGGAGAGTATTGGTTGAGAATTCACGACACCAAAATAAATGTAACATTATAACATAACAATGCTATCACGTGATTTTGTGCAATAAAACCGTCTGGAGTAGTTATTTCAGCTTATTTTTCCCTCACATCATCAATGCGAACCATCGCGATTGGTTTGATTCACAATGATATGAAATGATGCCCATTTAATATGACTAAAGACATTTTTTCTTCACCTGAGTAATGCTTGGGTATAAGAAAACAAAGCGTCCAACGTAGAACAAAGTAAATGCCAGCCACAAACCGTGATTGCCCCAATATTGCACCGCAATAAATTGGGTCACTAAGAACACCATCATGGTTAGGAAGGTAGAGTTACGCACTGGTCGCGTCGTCCCTGTGCCAGTAAAGATGCCGTAAAACGTAAGACCAAAACCCGCAACCAATGGGAACACCAATAACCAAGGGTTCATATCTAAATACAGCTCAACAAGGTTTGGCAAGGTGGTAAACAACGTCACCATTTGGTGTTTGAGCAAAACCAACAGCAAGGTCAATACAACAACGAACGCCGCTGTCCATTGCGTGTTTAGCTTAATCACGTTATCAAGCAATCTCGGATTCTTCTGCCCTACCGCTTTACCTGCGAAGACGCTTGACGCATTCGCCACACCATCGAACATGTAGCTGACGATGAAGGTCACTTGCATCAAGATTGCGTTCACCGCGAGCACATCGGAACCTAGCTGAGAGCCCACTCGCGCCATCATGTTGAAGAACACAAGCAGACACACAGTACGTAACAACAAATCCATATTGGAAGACGCAATGACTTTGAGATCTTTACGCGTCATTTTCGCGGTTTGAATGTAATCAAACAACGAGAAGCGACAGGTCTTCAACACCAGCACCGCACCAATAACAAACGTCGAGATTTGCGCGATAAGTGTTGCTATCGCAACGCCAGCAATGCCCATATCGAAGCACAATACGAATACGACATCCAGCACTATATTAAGCACGTTGCCAAACACTTGCGTGAACAAAGTTTCTTTGGCTTTGGCTTGCCCCATCAACCAACCAATCACGGTGTAGTTCAGCAGTACAAACGGTGCACCAAAGATCATGATATCAAAGTAAATCTTAGCGTTTTCTGCCACGACTGCATTAGGGGAGATAATCAGTTCTGCACCCATCCAAATCACGGACTGTAACGCAATAAAAATCAAGCCAAGGCAAAGCGAAAGCACGAAAGGACGGAATAAGCTGCTTGCCTGATCTTCTGGGTTGTTTTTACCTAACGCAATCGCACTTTGCCCAGTGGTACTGACACGGAAGAAGCCAAACAACCAATACAAGGTGTTCATGATGACCGTACCGACCGCTACACCACCAATCATCTCAGCGACACCGAGCCTACCAATCACGGCAGTATCCACCGCCCCCAACAAGGGCTGAGTTACAGTAGAAACGATGAAAGGAAATGCAATTTTAAAGTAGTCTTTATGGGTCAGAGCCATCTTATTCTGCCGAGTTTTATATGAACAGTGTCAGGGTAGAGGAGGGAGATGATGTCCAAGATCAGGATGAGAGTCAAAGATTGTATTGATTATCATTACAGTAAATAACAAAACCCAAAAATATAATAAGGCTAAGCATATTAAATGCTTAGCCTTTTCGTTAATGTTGCTTGTATTGCTGTTTATGAATGGCGTTTTTCACTTCCTGCAATGTCATGTCTTGTTCAAGACATTGGGTAAGGAAAGCAAAGCTGGGTAACACGTGACGATAATAGGCTTGATAGTCCTGACAAAAATAGTTCAGGTTTGCATTGCCATTTGCTGTCGTCGCGATGCGATCTTTGGGGCATCCACCGTAGCATAGATGGAGGTAGGAACAGCTCGTACACTCTTTGGCAAGGCTGGTGTATTTATTGGAACCAAACTGTTTCTGCTTTTCTGACAATAGCATACTGGCAAAGGACTGATGCTCGATGTTGCCTAACTTGGTTTCTTTGTAGACAAAATGATCACACGAGTACACATCACCATTGTGCTCCAACGCGAGGTTCTGACCACATGTTTTGCTGAACACGCAGGTATTACTTTGGCCGTCGACCAGTATCCCCAACGTTGTCTCAAAAATATTAATGAACACGTGACCGATGTCGTCGCGGAACCATTCATCAAATATGGCGTTGAGGAAGCTAGCGTATTGGCCGGGCTTGAGTGACCATGCCATCAGTTCTGGGGCAGACGAAGGCGATATGATCATCTCCGACTGGTTGTAAAACTGATCTGTCTCTTCAACCAAAGGGATGAACTGAAAGTAGCTGATCCCTAATTGTTTTAGGTGGTGATAAAGGGCGAGAGGCTGCGTGACGTTTGCTTGACTGATAACAATAAGCGCATTGAACTCAACGTCATGTTTTTGCAGCAATTTAATTGCTGTTGTTACTTGTTTGTGTGTACCCCGTTTAGCCCGGTTTTTCCGAAACTTATTGTGCTGTTGCTCTGTTCCGTCAATGGATATTCCGACCAGGAAGCCTTCTTGGGCAAAAAATTGGCACCATTCATCATTAAGCAAAATACCGTTGGTTTGAAAGTGGTTGATGCAGGGTTTCCCTTTGGCGTACTGCTTTTGCAACCTTACAGCCGTGCGATAGAACTCTACCCCAAGTAAAGTCGCTTCTCCTCCATGCCAGGTGAAGCTGTAATAGGTTGCATTCGAGCCTTGTGTTTCGATACTGCGCTGGATGAATAGATCAAGCATTGATTCACTCATCGTACTTTCGCTTTTGTCATAGAGCGCAGATTTACCTAGGTAATAACAGTAATCGCAATCGAGGTTACAACGAGACCCAGAAGGCTTAGCGATAACATCAATCATCATGAATCCTCCCTGTGGGTGTTGGTATCTTTGGTGATCTGATAACGCTGAGCTTCGCTCTCTTTCCAACCGTAGCGAACGGCTTTATACGTTATATGGCGTGTTCCCGGTGGGACTTCAAAAGTGCCTGTGTAGAGTTGCCAGTCTCCGTTATCGAGTTGGTAACCGATGGAAGCTCCGCTGGTTATGTTCGAAATGCTGAATCGGTTGGTGAGAGAATCAAAATTTGCGTAAGGTGCTTGCGTGGTCGATTGCTGATTATGTTGATTGTTGGCAGCTTGAGCGAGCTTTTCTTCGGGAATCAGACTCAAATCTGCGTAGTGAGATTGCCACTCGGCGAGAGCGAGCCTGAACCTTTCTAACTCATCCTGATAAGCAGGATTGTCGGCAAGGTTGTGTAACTGCTGCGGATCACTCACTGTATCGTAAAGTTCTTCTTCTGGTTTGGCGGCAAATATCTGAGCTTGCTCCCGAGTCAGCGTCTGATCATCTCTGCCTTCTAATAGGGATTGAACGGCGCCCTGCGATAAGCTGAAAAGTGAATCAAAGTCTTCCGGTGCTTGATTGTAATTCCTGATATAGCGGAATCGCTCATCTCTTACCGTGCGTCCGCGATAGACAACTGCCCCCATTCTGTCTCGAACGGAATACGCGTATTGGCGAGGTGTGGAATCGTCTGCTGATAGATCGTTTCCGTGCATGTAGTCCGGTATTTCAGCCCCTGCGAAGCCCAGAAGGGTAGGTGCGAGATCCTCAAATGACACCAGTCGTTGATCTGCTTGACCTGGTTGTTTCCAGCCTGATGGTTGGTATTGTTCCGGCACGTAGGCAATAAACGGAACCTGAAGCCCTGTGTCATAAAGAGTTCGTTTGTGTCGAGGTAAACCATCTCCGTGATCAGAGGTGATGATCACAATGGTGTTGTCCCAGAGATTGTCTTTCTTTAATGCTGCGAACAGTTTGCCAATTTGGCGATCAAGGATCTGAATATTGTCGTAGTGTCTGGCGATATCACGACGTACTTCTGGCGTATCGGGCAAAAAGTCAGGCACCGTTACGTCTTTTACGTTGGTTCTTTCAATCTGGTAAAGCTGTCTCAACTCATCCCATTTTTCGATATAAGACTGCATAGATTGGTGGGCGGTATCGGCAAAGTAGACAGAGGACTCGTGGGTGATCTGTGGGTTGTAGCGCAGATAAAAATTTTTGCCCTGTAGGTCAAACTCTCTCCATGGAAAGGGGATGTTCTGGTCAGTCAGGTCAGAGTATTTGCCCTGCTGATCCCAGATAGTAAATGGACCGGGATCAGCGAGGCCATTGGTAAACTGATAGTCTGTTTTGGTGTCGTTATACGTAAAGTAGTTATTGCGGCGTAATATTTCCGGATAAGCTTTGATGTGCTCTGGTGGCACACCCACATAGGGTTTTTCTTTGAATTGAACAGTGCGCATATGCTGAAGGCCTATTGAATTAGGGAACCTTCCAGTAATGACTCCCGCTCGGCTAGGGGCTGAAATGGGTGCCATGGCATACGCATTGTCAAACCGGACAGCTTGATCGGCGAAGGCGTCAATGTTTGGTGTGTTGGCGACCTTATCACCATAAGCTCCAAACCTTGGGCTGAGGTCTTCAGCCATAATAACGACAATATTGGGGCGTTTGCTCACTATCTGATTGGTATAGTCTTGAGCGAAAGACGGGGTCGCACCTAGAGTAGTCAATGAGATCAATGTTGCTAACTGAGTCAGTTTCATCGTTTAAGCATCCTTTCACTGGCGGTAGGACAATTTACGCTATGTCATTTTGTATGAACCGAATGTGAACGAAATGTTAATCAGAGTGCTTTGAGAATGAATCAGGAACTAGCAGAATGGATAAAGAGAACGGCTTTTTGAGTCCTAAGTTAATTAAAGTTAAGTGATACGGGCTTTAATGGTCATGTAAGCCGTTAGAAAAGCCCGTTACATTCCGTTACTAACTAGCCTTTCATCACTTCCATCACTGTGTGTCCCGTGGCGAGTTTTGCACTGCGGGCGACGCGTAGATTTGATTTGGCGAGTAGCTTTTCCATATCGCTTAAGCTGCGTTGATGGGTGCCATCTTCGCAGATAACCGATTGGAAGAGGGCGTTGAACAGCAGTCGTGGAGAGCGCTCACCGTCTTCAACGAGAGGTTCAATCACCAGCAGGCGATTGTCTTCTAGCGATCGAGCAACCGTGTCGAGTATGTCTTTACAAGACTGTGTATTCCAGTTGTGCAGGACGTTTTTCAGCAGATAAATATCGTAGCCGGAGGGGATAGAATCGAAGAAATCGCCGCAGCAGACCTCAACTCTGTCGTGAATGTCGCTGGGCAAGTACTGCCAACTTTGCTCGCACACTTCTTCTCGGTCAAAGATACACCCAGACAGATGTTCGTAGCGATGGAGTAACTCTGCGGTAATTACGCCGCTTCCGCCGCCAATGTCCATCAAGCTACCTGCAAAACTGAACATATCTGGAAAAACTCTGGCGAGCTCTGCGCCCACTGGTCTTGAAAAGTCACGCATAGCAAGATCATACACGGAGGAACGAGAAGGTGTGGATTCCAAATACTGGTAAAGCGTCTGATCATAGATGTGTTTGAATCCGGAGTCTCCAGTTTTACAGGTATGGAGTAGTCCCTCATAGCCGCGATAATACTCTTCGCCGAACAGTCGGCAGAAATGTCGCATAGACTGAGGGTGGTCAGAAAGAAGCAGCATGGAATGCGTGTTATTGCTGATCATTCGATCATCTTCGACATCAAAAAAACCAAACAGCTCGACGACCTTAAGCGTATTTAGCAGGACAGTCTTATCCGCATTACAAGCTAAAGCAAGTGCGTCGATGTCGAGCGAGCCCTCTTTTAATAAGTCGGCAAGCCCCAGTTCTGCGGCCACATTGAGTGCTTTGGCTGCCAGAGGCAGCATCATGATTTCAGATATCTTTTTAGTGGACTCTACATTACTCATAAAACGACCTCATTAAACCGTTATTTATTGCGTATTTAGCAAGCTAGCTTTGAAAACTTAATATTTAATTAAGATTGAATGAGTACAGAATATTATTGTCGGTGTAGGTTACTAATGAAGGTTTTATCATTATTACCTGATGATTGTATTTGAGTTGTTTCTTCATTTATGAAAAGAGAATAAATTTAATTCTAAAGTGTTTTTTATGTCTGTTTATAGTCAATTTAAAGTTAGTTTATAATTGATAATATTGAATTTAAAGTAAGTTATATCTCCATAAGTGGTTGTTATTTGGTTTTTATTTCCTCCCTATCTCTGCCTTAAAAACTTTGATGCTTAAAACCAATTTGTTTCCTTAATTAAATCCTAAGTTTTCATGTCTAACTTTTATTTGTAGACACCGGTCAGCAAGAAAATATTCTCGCATGACTTCAGGAATACCTTAACCAGCGAGGTAAATATTGTGAAAAATAACAATCCTGTATTTGAAACTATTTCAATGCAATCGTCGATTTCCCCTGAGGCAATAGCGGTTATCTACAAAGACAAGTCGCTGACCTATTCTGAGCTTGAGCTGCAATCAAACCAATTAGCGAGCTACTTAGTTACTCAATATCCTGATGGCAATAAAGGCAAAGTGGCGGTTTACCTTGAACCTAGCCTGATGTTGCCAGTGGTGATACTGGGGGTAATGAAAGCTGGGTTCAGTTATGTGCCTCTCTCTTCGTTCCAGCCGACAAAACGCATTCAGCAAATTTTGGATGATTCCGGTGCATTCCTCATCATCACTGATGAGCTACTGAGCAAGAAGCCGAGCATGGCTGAGTGCGATACAGAGAAGCTGAATGTTGCAGCGCTTGATCTAGCTGGCACTCTACACTGCCAATCATTGCCGAAGGTAAGCCATTCTGATTTGGCTTATACCCTTTACACATCAGGCTCGACGGGTGTGCCAAAAGGGGTAGAAGTTGAACATGGTAGCATGGCGTATTATCTCGATTGGTTTAATCACGATTTATGGCCTGAAACTCAGGCAACCCTACCGCTCACCTCCTCTCTAAGCTTTGCGGCTGCGGTGACTCAATTGTTTGCTCCATTGTTACGTGGCGACACTCTTCATATTCTTCCTGAAGGTACTTTGAATAACCCGCAACGACTCTTTGATTGGTATCAGAACCGAACTAACACGGCGATCTACTGTGTCCCTACAATATGGAATGAATTACTGAATTACCGTTGTTCTGTCGATAGCGCGCTATCTCTCCCTGAAACCGTTTTTCTATCCGGAGAACCTATCGGTGAAGACATTAAGCAACGTACGTTCGACAGCATCGAGAATGTGCGTTTGTTTAACCTATATGGCCCGACTGAAACCGTTGCAAACTGTGCGTTTACTGAATTAGAGCCAGACCAGCCCGTGACTATAGGCAAAGCGTTGGCAGGAAGTGAGTTGTTTCTACTCGATGAAAAGGGCGCATTAGTGACAGACGGCAGCGTGGGTGAAATCTGTATATGCGGCCCGGGCGTGGCTCGCGGATACAGTCATCGACCTGAATTGAGCGCAGAGCGTTTCTTCTCTCATCGCGGCCACAGCGCGCATCGCACCGGAGATTTAGGTCAGTTCAACGCAAACGGAGATATGGTGTGCCTTGGCCGCAAAGATCGTCAGGTGAAAATTCACGGAGTGCGAGTTGAGTTGGGCGAAATAGAAGCCAATCTTCGTCAGCATAGTGAAGTAGCCGACGCTGCGGTGAAAATGGTCAATGGTGGGCTGGTGGCTTACTTGCTGACGGACAAAAAACCAAGTGCTTGGGATCTACGTGCTTTCCTTAGCGAGCGCTGCCCGAGCGCGATGATGCCCGCTCAATTTGTTTACCTTGAAAGCTTTCCAAAACTACCGAATGGAAAACTCGATAGCGCTCGTCTACCCGAGCCAGCGCCAGTAAGGCCAGAACTGAATTATGATTGCAACGTACCCGCTAACGACCTTGAACGGGACCTTGTGGACATCTGGCAAGAAGTGCTCGGTTTTAGTGGCCTAGGGGTTGATGATGACTTCTTTGACTTAGGCGGGAACTCCTTGCAGGCAATGCGTGCCAGAACCCTGATTCGACGCCGCCTCTACAGCGAGATAGATTTCAAGCTCTTTTTCAGCAATGCGACGCCGCGTAAATTGGCTGCGGTCGTACCTTATTACCTAGCGGATGACTTGGATGACGCGATATCCACTCCAAATGAGAAGAATCAAGAAGCGCAATTCGAACCGCTCACATCGCAACAGGCTTACTTCCTGACGTTAGAACAAACCAGCGCTAACCCGAAAGCCTACCAGCCTGCGTTTTGTATTTACCTTGAAGGAAAAGCAAGTTCGGAGAGCGTGGAATGGTGCCTCAATCGGGTGTTGGCCAGCAACCCAATCCTGACTACTCAATTCGATCTCGATAACTTTACCGCTAAAGAAGGTGGCTATGGTGCAGGTAAAGTAGAGATTCCGCACCGTAAGGTTGAGCATGTGTCGGGCAAACTCAGTGAAATGTCGCATTGTGATTTGTTGGATATGGCAGACATGCCGGATATCGACATCGACAGAGAGCCACCGATTCGCCTGGCGTTATTGAGCAATAGTGACGATGAGCATGTGATCGTTGTTCGTGTCCACCACGCTGTGTTTGACCATGATTCCATTGGCATATTCTTTGAGCAATTTGTTCAGGCTTACCGCGCTTATATGGCAGGAGATTATGGTTTTGCCCAGCATCACCAACACCACTTGAGCTTGAAACAGCATCGCGGTGCGATGGTGGATGAAGAAAGCCAGATGCAATTTTGGTTGTCGACATTGAATCGCTATCTGACAAAAGGTGCGGACAGTTCGTTGTACCCAAAAGCGGATTACCCGTCACCACAAGGCTACGCTGTAGAACTTTCCCAGCCTTTCAGCCAAGCGATAAAAGACTTTGCCCACGCACACAATACAACGGCGTATGTCGTGTTACTCACGCTGTTTAATCTCGTGTTAAACCACGAAACTCGTTATCACAGCATAACGATTGGCTTGCCTGTCTCCAATCGAGCCCTTTGTCAGCACGATGGTCAGCTCGGCTGTTTCGTCAACATGGTCACCTACCACGAACAGGTTGATCAGGTTGATAGCGTTGTGAGTTTGATTGAAGCCAGCAGCAAAGCGATCTACTCGTTGATAGAAAATCAGTCCGTGTCCTACCTAGAACTTGCTGATGAAATGCGAAGCAAAGGCTGGCTCGAGAAACTGCGTTTCCCTGTCACGTTTAATTATCTGTCTGCGATGCCGGAAGCTACAGAGGTGCAAGGCTGCCGCATGAAAGTTCAACACATCGCTGAGCAATCCGCTCGATGCGATTTGACTCTAACTGTCGATGACGGCGAGCAGTTGACCCTCAATTTCGATTATGAAAGTACGGCGTTTACCAAACAGCAGATCACCTTGCTGGCAGAACAATACTTGGCTCTGATTTCAGACACATTATCTCTGTAATGCGGAGTGTCTCCGGCTCGCAGGGAGCCGGAGATGAATAACGATTAAATATGGGGAGATGAATACAATGTCAAAATTGATCCACCGTCAGTTTGCTCATCAGTGCGCCAAAACACCGGATAATATCGCTCTGCGAAGTGACAGCGAAAACATCACATACCGCCAACTGGAACTGCGCGCCAATAATATTGCTCAGTCATTAATCCGCTCTGGCATTACATCAGGCGATGTTGTCGGCATCTACATGAATCGCTGCAATAACCTTGTTGCGACCATATTGGGTATATTGAAATCAGGTGCTTGTTACTTACCGCTCGATCCTTATTACCCAAGCGATCGCCTCGCTTATATGGCAGAGCACTCGGAAGCCAAACTGGTGATCACTGACAATTTGAATAGCATGGATTGGCTTAGCAATGATCTTCCAACGTTGGATGTGAATAGCATAGATTTTTCCAGCGTGACAACCCCAGACTTACCGCAGGTAGACGAACAGAGCTTGTGTTACATCATGTACACTTCGGGCTCAACCGGTAAGCCTAAGGGCGTGATGATCGCGCATCATACGGTGTTGAATTACCTCAACTGGATGCAAGATGCCTTTCAACTGACGACAAACAGCCGGGTACTGAATCAGACTACATTCAGCTTTGATATTTCAGTCTGGGAAATGTTCTGGCCTCTGATGACTGGAGCAAGCTGCGCACTGATTGCTGAAGACGCTAAGTATGACCCCGTGCTGTTGGCTGACTTCGTTGAGCAGCATCAGGTCACAGTCGCTCAGTTTGTGCCAACCGCACTACGTATCATTGTCGATGCGGATGTACTGCAACAATGTACCTCGCTAGAGCATATCTTCTCTGGTGGAGAAGCGCTGCCGCAACGCTTGGTGGACGACTTGTCGGCGCAGTATTCGGGTCATATCCACAACCTCTACGGGCCGACAGAAGCCACCATTTTTGCTTGTCATTGGTACTGCCAGCCACAGTGTGCAGAAAAAGTCGTGCCGATTGGCCGCCCGATTCCGCACGCAGAAGTGCTTGTCCTTGATGAAGCTCTGCAGCCGGTAAAACAAGGGCAATGCGGTGAATTGTATTTAGCTGGAGATATTCTGGCGAAAGGTTACCTAAAACGTGCCGACCTTACTCAAGAGCGCTTTGTAGATCATCCCCAGAGTGGAGAAAAAATGTATCGCACAGGCGATTTGGTGAGTACCAGAGCAGATGGTGCGTTACTGTTCCATGGCCGAACCGATTCACAAATCAAACTGCGCGGTCACCGAATTGAGCTGGCCGAAATTGAAGCTCAGCTACAAGCGATGCCCAGCATTTCTCACGCTGCAGTGATTGTGGATAGCAGCGATGACGGTAAGGCATCTTACCTGACTGCCTTTTATGTGCCCTCTCAGCAGTCCAACGTTGATGTGCAAGTGATCAAAGAACAATTGGCAAAAGTATTGCCTTATTACATGCAACCCTCCCGATATTACTCCGTTGATAGCTTACCCACGCTCCCTAATGGGAAAGTTAGCAAGTCAGCTTTAAACGCTCACTAACAAAAAGGTTCTAGCACTATGTCGAATAACAAACCCAATATGACACCTGAAATTGAAAACCGTGTTCTCTCAATCTGGCAATCGGTTTTAGACGTTAAAAAAATTGCCCGAGATGAGAACTTCTTTGATGCAGGAGGCAACTCATTATTAATGAGTAAAGTACACAGGGAAATAAAAAGGCAGCTTGGGATTCCGATTAATATTATCGAGCTATTTCAATGCCCTACAGTGGATTCGCTAAGTAAGAATATCTCTAAAAAATACCCTCAGGTGTTATTAGAAAAATCGAATTAAAACTTCGCTAAATAGCTTTACCTAGAAGACAAATTCATTTTATTCGCTGATTGAAACACTCCTTTCTTTTCAAAGGAGAGGGGCCGTTTTTCCCGAAATAAGTACAAATAAATACGACATACAACCCGTGAGGTAGCATATGAAAGACCAAGCAACACTGCGCGATAAAGATATAGCTATTATTGGCATGTCAGGCCGATTCCCTGGTGCAGAAGACATCACGACGTTCTGGAAGAACCTCGCTGAAGGGCTGGAAACCATCACAACATTTAGCGAACAAGAGCTTCGCGAGTCGGGTGTCGATGAAGAATTGATTGCCTCACCCAACTACATTCCTCGCCGAGGTATTCTCGGCAACGCGCAACATTTCGATGCGCACTTCTTTGATATTACTCCTCGTGACGCGGAAATCATGGACCCGCAACACCGTGCGTTTCTGGAAAGCAGTTGGCATGCTTTTGAAGATGCGGGATACGTGCCTTCGAGTTATCCGGGCAAAGTGGGTGTTTTTGGCGGTACAGGCACAGCGTGGCATTTGAACAAAGTCCATTCCCATCCGGGCGTTAGCCAGTTTGCCAGTGGCGCATCCGTTGTGACCAATAACGATAAAGACTATGTCACAACGCGAGTCTCCTACAAGCTGGACTTAAAAGGGCCAAGCGTGAACGTACAGACGGCCTGTTCAACCGCAATGGTGGCTGTGGTGATGGGGATTAACAGTTTATTAAGCCGTGAAAGTGACCTCGTGGTTGCTGGTGGTGTATCCATCGATACACCGGAGCGCCGCGGTTACAAATACATGCAAGGTGGTATGGAGTCGGCGGATGGACGCTGTTACGCGTTTGATTCTCGTGCCAATGGCACGGTGTTTAGTCGCGGTGTTGGTGCTGTGCTGCTTAAGCGTGTTAAGGATGCAGTCAAAGATGGCGACCACATCTACGCAGTGATCAAAGGCGGGGCAATCAACAATGATGGTAGCCTCAAAGCGGGATTCACGGCACCGGGCATTGAGGGGCAGGTTGAAGTCGCGAAGCAGGCGATTTCCAACGCTGATATTGATGTAGAAAACATCCGCTTTGTTGAAGCGCATGGTACGGCGACAGCGTTGGGTGACCCGATTGAATTTTCGTCTTTGTCGCAAACCTTCCGCCACTTCACGGATAAAGAGCAGTTCTGTCGTTTAGGTTCAGTCAAAACTAACATCGGCCACACCGATGCTGCATCGGGCGTTGCCAGTCTGATTAAAGCCTCAATGGCATTGGAATCCGGACAGCTTCCAGCTTCGCTGCATTATGCTGAGCCGAATCCAAACATTGAGTTTGAAACCAGTCCGTTCGTGATGAACACTGCACTGACAGCGTTTAAACAGCAGGACAAGCCAAACAATGCGTTGGTCAACTCCTTTGGTGTCGGAGGTACCAATGCTTGTGTGATTCTCGAAACGGCGCCAGAGACTCAACCGGGTGATGCGCATAACTCGCCACTCATGATCCCGTTCTCAGCCCGTAGTCGCAACGCATTGAATGAGATGAAACAGCGTCTGGCGAGTTACCTGACAGATAACCCAGATGCAGATGTTGCGGACGTGGCGTATACCATGCAGGTAGGCCGCAAACAGTTCGAATTTTCCACCTCGGTGGTTGGCAATGATCGTCAGGCCATCATTGAAGCGCTGGCTAAGCCTTCTCAGATTGTGTCTGGAAGCAAATCAAAGCGACCAATGGTGTTTATGTTCCCGGGGCAGGGCAACCAATATCCGAACATGTCTCGCGATCTTTACCAGACGTATCCGGTGTTTAAGCAGGCGATGGATCAGTGCTGCGAGTATCTGATGCCAATACTTGAACAGGATCTGCGTGAGATTATCTTCCCGCAAGATGAGCAAACCGCGGCTCGTATTAACGAAACTCAATTCACTCAGCCTGCGTTGTTCGTAGTTGAGTACAGTCTTGCTCAGCTTTGGATGTCATGGGGTATTCAGCCCGATGTGATGATTGGTCACAGTGTGGGTGAGTACGTGGCAGCGTGCTTGTCAGGCGTGTTCTCGTTGGAAGATGCGCTAAAAGCTGTCGCGATTCGTGGCAAGCTGGTTCAG
The DNA here is from genome assembly GCF_013113835.1 of Vibrio sp. RE88. Classification (GTDB taxonomy): domain Bacteria; phylum Pseudomonadota; class Gammaproteobacteria; order Enterobacterales; family Vibrionaceae; genus Vibrio. Next base: position 100,226 of record NZ_VTYQ01000004.1, read on the forward strand.
GCTCTGCCAGCGGGCGCAATGCTAGCGGTTCTGATGGAAGAAGCTGAGCTCACAGAGCGCTTATCAAACAGTGAACTGGATATCGCGGCGGTCAATTACCCAGAACTCTGTGTGGTGGCGGGCGAGCTAGAAGCGATAAAAGCGTTCCAATATGAGCTGGAAGAAGAAGGTATCTTCTGCAAGCACTTGGATACGTCACACGGCTTCCACTCAAGCATGATGGATCCTATGTTGCCAGCGTTCAGAGACGTGATCGATGGTATTGAGCTGAATGCGCCGCAGATTCCGTTCGTCTCTTCGGTAAATGGTGAATGGATCAGCGATGAGTTAGCACAAGATAGCGACTACTGGGTGCGCCACGTCAGAAACCCTGTGCTGTTCTCGCATGCATTCAAAACCTTGATGGCCGATCATCAGGATGGTTTTGTGGCGCTAGAAGTGGGGCCGGGCCGTTCTCTGGAGTCTGCGGCGAAGCAACACTTCCGTGAAGAAGATGGTTCGAATGCCGATATCTTCTCCTCTTTGCCTACGGCCAAAGAAGTCGAGATTTCCGGTGAGCATTTCATCTCAATGCTTGGTGCTTTATGGGCGCATGGCGTCGAGATTGACTGGTCATCTTACTATGGTGATGAGCGCCGACGTCGCCTGCCTCTGCCGGGCTACCCGTTCGAGCGAAATGAATTCAAACTGCCTGAGCTGAAAACAGGTAATGCTGAAAGCCTATCAAGCAGCAGTGCGGAAGCCAGTTTGAAACGCAAGAAAACCGATATTGGTGACTGGTTCTATATGCCAGCGTGGAAGCGAACCATTCCTGCTGACTTCATGCCGAGCAAACAAACTCAAGCTGAAAATGATTGTTGGGTGGTTTTCGCTGACGAATATGGTGTGGCTGATCAGCTGCATGCTCAGCTTCTGGCATCAGGCCAGCAAGTGGTGACTGTGTTCAAAGGCGTCTGCTATCAGGATAATGTCGTCACCAGCGACAGCGCGAAGAGCTTTGTCATTGACCCTACCTCTCGTGAAGACTACATCCGAGTGCTTAAGGCAATCAAAGCTCAAGAGATGAATCCGGTTCGTATTGTTGATCTGTGGAACCTCTCTCCTGAGCAAGGTGATGTCGACCTTGAACTGTGCCGTGAACACCAGTTGGATTCTTTCTACAGTCCGTTGTACCTGCAACAGGCGCTGGTGAGTGAGAACTTGCTGGATAATCTTCACCTGTTGTTGGTGACCAATAATATCTTCAGTGTCTCTGGGGAGCGAGTTTACGCACCTGAAAAAGCACTGTTAGTCGGGCCTGCGCGTGTGTTCTACCACGAGTACCCAGATGTTCAGTGTCATTTAGTCGATATCGACTGGCCTGCGGACTTAGCGAATGAATCCGGTCACTGGACGGCAGAGCAAGCGGCACGTTGTCTGATTGCTGAGAGTAGTATTAACACTGACGGTCAACTGGTGGCGTATCGAGGTGGCTGCCGCTGGGAGGAAGACTATCAGGCGGTTAATTTAAAACAGCAAGAGCCAGGCTTACCAGCGCAATTCAAAGATGATGGCGTTTATCTCATCACTGGTGGATTGGGCGGTCTTGGTATGCTGGTGGCCGGCCACATCTCGGAAATGAGCAATGCGACGCTTGTTCTGACTTATCGCAGTCGTCTGCCTGAACGCGAGCAATGGAATGACTGGATTCAGAATCACCCAGTCGATGATCCAATGAGTGAAAAACTGGCGGGCATCCTGCGTCTTGAGGAGCAAGGTAACACCATTGACCTAGTCAATGTGGACGTCTGTGATTATGTGGCTATGTCGGAAGTGTTTGAACGCTATGATCGCTTTGATGGCATTTTCCACACGGCTGGTATTGCGGGTGGTGGCATCATTCCGCTCAAGTCAGATGAAGACTGTGCCAGCGTTCTGGAACCGAAGATCCTCGGCAGCCTGATTCTCGATGACCTGACCAGAGACAGCCAGCCTGATTTCATGGTGCTGTTCTCTTCCATCAGCTCGATTGTCGGTGATGAAGCTCGGATTGATTACTGTTCTGGTAATGCCTTTATGGATGTGTTTGCCAGCTACCGTAATCAGAATCGAAACGGTCGCACCATTGCAATCAACTGGGGTAAATGGGGTGATGTCGGCATGGCGGTTCAGTGGGCTCGTGAGTTGGATGAGAAAAACAAAGCCAACGAAGCGCCCCTAGAACAAACAGGGCTGCTTACGCTGCTCGGCCGTAAAGGTATGGAAGAAGAATATCGAGTCAATCTGGATGTGCGAAACGACTGGGTACTCAACGAGCATAGCTTGTCGAATCAACCGACCTTGGTTGGTACCACCATACTGTCGATGCTGCATACCCTGATGAATCACTTCAAGCCTCAGGAAGCGCTTCAGGTTAAGAACTTGCTGTTGACCAAACCGGCGATTTACCACAACGCATGGCCACGTGAAATGCGCCTGTATGTACGCAGTGAAGGCGCGGGCTACAGCTTTAGCCTTCGTAGCCGCGGCGTCCGTGACATCGAGTGGGACGAACATGCGCTGGGCAACCTTGGCCGTGGTGTCGAGAGTGAAGAGAGCCTTGCCGCTGTAGATTCACTTGAAGCGATTCAGTCTCGCTGCATTAACAAACTGCCTGATGACTTAACTGGCAAGGATTACGTCAATGCCGTAACGGGTGAAACCTTCCTGTCGCTCAGTGAGCGTTGGAATGGTCCTAAGTGTGCGTGGCAAGGTGAGGATGAGTGGCTGATTCATAAAGATCTCGATGCTCAGTTCCAGAGTGATTTTGAACAGTACCCGTATCACCCGGCACTGATTGACTCGGTATCCATTCGCTGTATCAACCTGATCACGACAGACAACTACCTGCCAATCAGCTACGGCAAGATCAGCTATCTGGCACCACTTGACGGAGATTGCTACGCGCATATCAAGCTCAAACAGCCGTATCAGGCGGAAGACAGCACCATCATCTTGGATGTGGTCTTCCTATCTGCTGACAGCAAGCCGTTGATGGTTCTGGAGAACTACACGCTAGTACGTATGAAAGCCGAGAATCAGGTTGCTGCTTCTGCGCCAGCGTCTGCTGTAGCTCAGGTTACCGTTGATGTCTCCGACAAGGACATTCTGTTCTACGAAGGGCTGGATGCACTGAAACGACAGCTTGCACACCTAGAGTTTGAACAACTCGTCGTGGTGACCAGTGATCTAGGTCAGCTTATCTACGAAGCGATTCCTGAACAGGAAGATGAACAGCTGGCAGAGCTGGAAGCGGAAGTCAGCCAAGGGCACGCCCGTCCAGAACTCTCCGTTGAGTATGTGGCACCTGAAAACGATATCGAAAAAGAGATCATTGCAGTCTGGCAGTCGATTCTAGGCATTTCAGGTATTGGTGTTGATGACAATTTCGTCGAGCTTGGCGGTAACTCGCTGTTGGCGGTGCAAATTGTGTCAAAAGTGTCAGCCAAGTTTGAAGTCGATATTCGAGTGGATCTCTTCTATCAGGATCAAACCGTAAGAGGGTTGTCCGGCCTGATCATCGAAGCGTTTGAATCTGTTCTTCAGAGCGAATAGCGCCCATTTCCCGGGCATTAGCCCGGGAAGTTCATCACCTTCAGGCTGCCGCACGGCAGCCAAATCTTCCAAATGGTAAAAGGGCACGGCTATGACAACGAAAACGAATCAGATTTTGAACTCTATGGGACTCGAAGAGCTGAAAAGGCTCGCCAGAGAGAAAAAAGCGCAGCTCATGGAAGAGAGCCGTTCGTCAACAACGGAACCAAAACGCAAAATATTCCCTCTCACCAATGCGCAAAAGAGCATTTGGACACTGGATCAGTTCCTCGAAGACAATAAAGCCTATAACAACCCATTGGCGATCACCTGTCACATTGATCACGAGTTCGAGCCAGACAGAGTCGAACGCGCTCTGACGAAAATGGTCAATAATCACGACATATTCCGCACCACGATCCGAGTGGTCGATGGCGAGCCTTGCCAGTGCATCGACAACCAGCCCAGTTTTGATTTTGGTTTTGATGACATTACTGCCATGCCAGAAGCGGATAAAAATCAGTGGGTCATGCGAGTCGCTCGTGAAGAGGGCAGAAAGAATTTTGACCTGACTAACGGACCACTGTTTCGCTGGCGAATGGCAAAAACTCAGCCGGGTGAATATATCATCATGCTGACCTTCCATCATATTATTTCAGATGGTTGGACTGTTAGCTTGTGCTTCAAAGAATTCATGAGCACCTATTTTGGCCAGGCGGTAGATCATGCAGCGCAATTTACCGATTACGCCTTAAAGGAAAGCCGCTGGCTTGAAGAAGGCGAGTACGAACAGGGTCTCAACTACTGGCGAGATAAGCTCAGTGGCGTTCAAGGCGTGCTGGAATTGGCAACCGATCACCCTCGTCCGGATACGCTCAATTTTGAGGGAAGTTATGTCAGCCATCCACTTGATGCGGATTTCTGTCATCAGCTTCAGTCTTGCGCAGCAAAACAGGGGGCCACTACCTTTCACCTGATGCTGGCGGCCTACCAGTTACTCCTACATAAATACAGTAGTCAGAACGACATTGTGATTGGTGTGCCTTTTGCCAATCGTAGTGACGCCCAGACGCAGGAAATGATGGGGCTGTTCATGAACACGCTACCACTGCGCTTTAATCTCAATGATGATTTGACCCTTTCGGCTGTGATAGAAGCAGCGAAAACCGAGAGCGAAGAGGCGATTGCCTATCAGAACGTGCCGTTTAATCGCATTCTAGATGTTGTCGACTATTCGCGAGATGCACGTGTTAACCCGCTTTATCAGGCGGTGCTGACTTATCAGGTTTATCCGCACTCGCGAACCAATACCTTATTTAGCTATTCGCCACTCAAAGTGGATTACGGTGTGTCTAAGTTGGATCTCAACCTATGGATTGAGGAGGACGGCGACGGTTTGCTGTGCACATTTAACTACAGTACAGCGCTGTTTGAACGCGCCACCGTGCAGCGAATGCTGCGTGATTTACACACCATATTGACCGCATTGGTTGAGCACCCACAGCAGTCGATTCAATCCTTGTCACTGGTGACTGAAGATGAACGTCAGTCTCTGCTTAAAACGTGTTTGCCGACAGAGGTAAGTCAATGGTTGCCGGTTCATCAGCAATTTGAGCAACAGGCGCTAGCTTGCTCTGAAGACGTGGCAGTGCGTTGTGAAGGCCGTACACTGTGTTATGCCGAGCTCAATGAGCGCGCCAATCAGCTGGCAGCACAACTGGTCTCGCAAGGTATGAGTCACGGTGAGCCCGTCGCGATACTAATGGAAAAAAGTGAGCATAGTGTGGTGGCGATATTAGCCATTCTAAAAGCGGGTGGTTGCTACCTTCCTATCGACATCAATCTGCCGGAATCCAAAATCGGCTTCATCTTAAACGATGCTAAAGTTAAGCGTGTTTTACTCGTAGGTGAAGTACCCATTGCTTTAAAAGCACTGGCTACACAATCTTCACTAAATTGGGTCGACATTCTGAACACAGAAACGAGTAACACCTCACCAACACACACCAATCAGCTAGATAACCTTGGCGATGGACCAGCGTACATCATTTATACCTCTGGCAGTACAGGGGCACCAAAAGGTGTGTGTGTTCACCATTCCCAACTTAGCCACTATTGCCGAGCGATTGCTCCGGTACTCGAACAAACTCACAGAGCGCGCTATGGCTTAATGTCGTCCTTCTCCACGGATCTGGCTCATACCATGCTATTCCCAGCATTGGTCGGACAAGGCGAGTTGGAGATAGTGACCAATAGCCTACTGGAAAGCCCTGAACAACTCGCCAATTATCTAAAAGATAAGCCTCTTGATTGTATGAAGATCACGCCGACACATTTGTCTGCGTTGTTGAATACCCCGAACGCGCAGCATCTGCTTCCGGAGCGCACATTGGTGTTTGGCGGTGAGCGTTTACCCGTTTCTCTGATTGAGAAAGTCAAAGCGCTCAAACCAAGCTGTCAGATCGTCAATCACTATGGCCCAACCGAGTGCACGGTGGGCGTGACGACATTGACGATTCCCGACAACATCGCGGATTTGGGTTATCAGGTTGCGCCTATTGGGCAGGCCCTCAATGGAAGTCATGTATTGGTTCTCGATGCTCACCAACAACTGCTTCCTGTGGGCGTACCTGGTGAAATTTGTATTGGTGGAGCACAGCTGGCTTCTGGGTACCTTGGCCTCGATGAGCAAACGCAGCGTCACTTTGTTCCCCACCCGTACTTACCGGGTGAGCATCTGTACCGTACTGGTGACAAAGGTCGCCTGTTAGCCGATGGCAACCTTGAATATCTGGGTCGCTTGGATCGTCAGGTCAAAGTACGTGGCTATCGAGTTGAGTTGGCCGAGATTGAGCAGGCTTTAGGCCAGATTGCTAATGTTGAACGTGCGGCGGTTGTTCAGCAGCAAACCGCGGACACCAACCGTTTGGTCGCTTATGTCGTCGCTGGTGAAACTGGCGATCAGGAAGGGATTAAGGCGGATCTGAGACAGCTATTACCCGCTTACATGCAGCCAGAAGTGTGGATGTGGCTCGACGTTATGCCAATCACCGCAAGCGGAAAAATCAATTATCAGGCGTTACCTGCGGCTAAACGGAATGCACAGACATCGGCTTCTGCCCTTCCGAACAACCAAACGCAAGCTCGTTTGCTGACGCTGTTTCATCAAGCCTTGAACACTCAACAGGTCGGTATTGATGACGAGTTCTTCAATCTTGGGGGAAATTCCATCAGTGCATTGAAGCTGTTGATTGAAGTGAATAAAGCGTTCTCTACTACATTGACCCTCGGCCAGATACTGGAAAACAGCAGTGTTGCTCGACTTGGCAAACTGATTGAACAGGTATCCGATAACGCTGAATACGGTTCTTCGATTGTGATGCTCAATCAAGGTAACCCACAGCAGAAGCCGACCGTACTTCTGATTCACCCTGCCGGTGGCAATGTGCTTTGTTACGACGAGTTAGTGAAGGGGCTGAGCAAAGAGTATCCGGTCTACGGTGTTCAGGTGGCTGATTTTCAGGGGTTAGCTGAGTACAACCGCCAAGTGTCGACGTTAGCTGAGCACTACGTGAAGCAGCTCGGCGAACTGACAGAACGTTCTGATTTGATCATCGGTGGTTGGTCATTGGGAGGCACTATCGCTTTTGAGATGGCGTGTCAGGTTCAGGCCTTGACTGGAAATCAGCCGAAGGTTCTGGTTTTTGATCAACCAGCCCCTCAAGTGAACGTCGATAACAGTGCCGCTATGGCTGAGCATGAGCGTCTTGCTTACTTTGCTCACAAGGTAGAGCTGTTTACCGGAACGTCTTTTGATACCTCGGGCCCACAACTGGCGAAGATGTCACAAGCGGAAAGAACACAGGTATTCCTGACGGGCTTTCGTAAAGCGAACTTGGTGCCGGATAATATCAGCGCCGAGGACTTCCAGCACTTTCTCGCCATTCTTCAGGCTCACATGAATGCGACAGATGAATATCAGGGGCAGCGATATTCTGGTCCTGTTGTCGTGGCGGAAGCAGAAGAGATCTTAGCTGGCCGTACGCGATTGAAAGAGTCTGGGCTGGGTTGGCAGGCATACAGCGAGCAGCCTCTGACCGTATTGCCTGCTAAGGGTGATCACATCTCCATGATGAACGCGCCTCACATTGGTGACTTGGCAAGTCGTCTACAGGAGGGGCTGCTTTGAGTACGATCGCACTTTCAAAACCAGAAAGCGAAGTCGTCGTTTCAAGGAAGGAGTGGTGGGCCATCATTGGTGGCCTCATCGGTGGCTTTATGGCAATTCTGGACATCCAGATCACTAACTCCTCGATGAAAGTCATTCAGGGGGCGCTGTCTGCGTCCCTGGATGACGCCTCTTGGCTGATGACGTCGTACTTTACGGCTGAGATTGTTGCGATCCCACTTTGTGGCTGGCTATCAAAAGCGCTGGGAACGGGTCGTTACGCTTTATGGTGTATCGGCGGTTTTCTCGGCTCGTCCTTGCTTTGTTCGATGGCGTGGAATCTGGACTCGATGATTGTCTTCCGCGCTTTGCAGGGCTTTTGTGGTGGCGCATTGATCCCGCTGTCTTTCCGTTTGATTATTGAAATCCTGCCGCTAGAGAAACGCCCTATGGGGATGTCGTTATTCAGTATTATCGCCACGTTCGCTCCAGCGATAGGTCCGGCGATCGGCGGTTGGCTCACTGAACACTTTTCATGGCACGCGATCTTTTACGTCAATGTTTTACCGTCAGTCGCGGCATGGGCACTGATTCAACGTTCAATGAAGCATCCCATTATTAACTGGCAAATCATTCGTCAGGGCGACTTTGTTGGCGTTGTGTCGGTGATGATGTTTCTCGGTACGCTGGAAGTCATTCTGGAAAAAGGTGGCGATGAAAATTGGTTCGATTCGCGCATGATTTGCGTACTGGCGGTGCTCTCTGCCATCAGCTTTGTGATTTTTGTTTATGACCAGATCGTACATCGCAACCCGCTGATTAACATTCGCCTGTTTAAGGAATATCAGTACTCCTATGCTTTGCTCATCTTTGCCATGTTGGGCTCAGCTATCTACGGCACTCTGTTTCTAGTGCCGTATTATCTGACGATGATTCATGATTATAACGCGACAGAAATTGGTCATGTTGTTATCTGGATGGGGCTGCCGCAACTGGTGATTTTGCCGATGATCCCATTTCTCATTCGTCGCTATAACCCCAAGTATCTTATTTTCATCGGTTTCGTTGGTTTGGCCATCAGTGCCTTTATGGATTGCCATATGAATGCTGATTTTGCCGGACCGCAGATGATCGCCTCGATGTTGGTTCGTGCGTTAGGCCAGCCGTTTATTATGGTGCCACTCTCCATGCTGGCGACCCAGAACATTAAAGCAGAGGATGCGGCCTCATCGGCAGTGTTAATCAATGTATTTCGCAGCCTGGGTGGCTCAATGGGTACCGCGGTACTGTCGACCTATTTCACTACTCGGATCGATTTCCACCTCGACTCCATCAAATCCACCTTACTGACAGGTAGTCAGCAGTTTTATCACTATCTGGGTGAGGTAAAGAATCTGTTGGTCAATCAGGGATTGCCATCTGATAGCACCAATGTTCAACAAACTGCGGTGAGCATTCTTGGCGAAAGGATGGCAATTCAATCGCAAATCATGGCCTTTAACGACCTGTTTATGATCATGGGGATCATGATGCTCGCCACCGCCATCATGGTGTTGTGTTCAAACCGTGATTTCCAGCTTCAACTGAAAAAAGAGGAAACAGCATGAGTGATAAAACATCAATGAGTGTCTGGAGCTATCTGCTGTCTTCAGAAGCAAGAATGACCATCATAGTGCCCATTCTGATTTACAACCTGACATTCTGGGGAGTAGGAGCAGGAGCGGCGTTGATTGTCACCGCGTGTTACTCCGCGTTGCTGGAGTTGTTCAGCAAACGAAGTGGTTCTCTGTCCATTATCGCTTTGATTTTGGTTTCGGGCACTATTCATTACCTTTACCTGCATGGTTACACCCTGTTCGGAATTGACCAAGAAAGCGTCTTCCTTTCGGTAGGCGGATCACTGTCTGTCATCGTCGTGTTCGGCTTCTACTCCATGATTGGTCGCCCAGTGGTTCGTACTCAGGCGGAAAATGCGCTTCCTCGTTTGATGCAGTTGCCTGTCTATGGCTCGCCAAAATACGCCCAAGTTTGGCAGGAGATCTCTCTGGTTTGGATTCTCGCTTACGCAGTGAAAGCGCTGCTCGTGATTAAGTTCTCCCGTGATATGCCAGATTACGCTGACTACTTCGTTTTCATTGGCGCTTGGCCACTGACGCTGGCGATGATTGCTTTCAGTTTTTACTGGCCCGGCTTTCGTTGGTCCTCGGAGGCAAGCGCATAAATTTCCAGCTACTTGGCGTCAAGTTACTTGGTATCAAATTACAACACTATAAACTCAATGAGGTGCTTTATGAATCAACTAGTTAACCCATCAATTGTGCTTGATAACCACCCCCAAGGTGCCGCGACAACGGGCAATTTTCGTATCGCCAACCAGCCAATTGGCGAGTTAAAGCCGGGTGAGTTTTTAATTGAAAACACTTGGCTTTCGATGGACCCATATACGCGCCCTCGTCTGAACGAAAACACTGCGTATGTAGAGCCGATCAAACTGGGTGAGGTGATTCAGGGAGAAACCATTGGCAAGGTCGTTGAAAGTAACAGCCCTAAATATCAGGTCGGCGATAGGGTGTTCACTTTTTCAGGTTGGCAAAAATATTGTGTCGGTAACGACGCGGATTTCATGACTTATCGATTGCCGGATACTGAGCTGTCGCCAACGATCTTTCTCAGTGTGGCTGGAACTCCGGGTCGAGCGGCGTACTTTGGATTGAATAAAATTGCCAAACCTAAAGCGGGGGAAACCATGGTGGTGTCAGCTGCTTCAGGTGCTGTGGGGTCGGTTGCCGGTCAGCTTGGCAAAATGGCGGGGTGCCGAGTGGTCGGTATCGCGGGCAGTGAGGAAAAATGTCGTTATGTGGTCGATGAACTGGGTTTCGATGCCTGCGTCAATTACAAGTCTGACAATTTGAGCGAGGAGATTGAAGCCGCCTGTCCGAACGGCGTGGACATCTACTTCGAAAATGTCGGGGGACGTATATCTTCCTTGGTTGCACGTCATTTAAACGAAGGCGCCAGAGTGCCAATCTGTGGCAGTGCAGCGTTATACAACAAAGGCAAAGATGTGGATGCCTCGACGTTATCGCGCTTCTACTCCTCACTGCCGAGTGCGCCGGAAAATCGATTCTTTCTGGTGACTGAGTGGGTTAACGACTATGCCAGCTCGATCAGTTGGCTGACCGCCGCAGCGGAAAGTGGTCAGCTCAAATTTCGTGAAACGGTGACCGAAGGATTGGAAAACGCACCGCAGGCTTTTGTTGATCTATTGGAAGGGAAGCACTTCGGTAAACAACTGGTTCGAGTTTAATGCTCTTCGCCTTTTTTGATTGGTTGGTCGTGCTATGAAAAAAATAATAAAGATTTTGATTCCACTGATGTTGTTGGTTTTGGCTGGCGGTGCCTATTGGTATTACTACGGGCGCTTTTTCCAGACCACCGACAATGCTTACGTTCAAACGGACATTACTAACGTCAGTTCGCGCATCAATGCGGAAGTGGTAAAAATTAATATTAAGGACAATCAGAAGGTCAAAAAAGGCGATTTACTGGCGCAGCTGGATGATCGTGAGTTCGTGATTAAAGAGCAGCTTGCTGAAGCGACCTTGGCGCAAAGTCAGGCGGAACAGTCGAACGCGGACGCGGCGTATAAAATGCAGAAAAGTGCCATCGAAGAGTACCAGAGCAAAGTGACGTCGGCGAAGGCCAAATATCAATACTCACTTCAGCAATACAAGCGTTTGCAGGCTCTAGAGAAGCAAAACTATGTGTCCAAAGGTGAACGTGACAACGGCGCGTCTGCCTATAAAGTTGATGAAGCGGCGTATCTTGAGGCTAAGGCCAGCCTGAAAACGCAACAAGACAAGCTATCGGTACTGGAAAGTGAAATCGAGCAGGCTGACGCTATGGTCAAGCAAGCCAAAGCCAGTTTGTCGCAGGCGAAGCTTGAATTGGGCTACACCCGGATTGTGGCGCCAATAGATGGCGTGATCAGCAATCGTAACCTGCAAGTCGGTATGATGGTGCAACCGGGGCAATCTGTGGTGAGCATAGTCTCTGATCGCACTCCGTGGATTCTGGCGAATTTTAAAGAAACGCAAAAGTCTCGCATGCACAAAGGGCAGTCTGTTGATGTCACCATTGATGCCTATCCAGGGAAGACTTTCTCAGCACGAATCGACAGTGTATCGCCAGCCACAGGCGCCACCTTTGCTTTGTTACCACCAGATAACGCGACGGGCAACTTTACCAAAGTGGTGCAACGTGTACCGGTTAAGATTGTGTTCAATGATTCGGTTCAGGTCGACAACGGGTTATCTGCGGTTGTTACTGTGGATACAAGGCAGTAATTATGGCGACACTATTTCCTGACGTTGACGCCATAGTGGGAGCGCGTGATTCATCTGAGCAAACACGTGATCGGTTTCTCAACAAGGAGCAAGGGTTTCTCATCAATGGCGCGAGTGTTTTTGTGTGCCAGTTTAACCAAAGCCTCTATCACGACACCTTATTCAAGCAGTTCAGGATTCGATGTCCTGATGGGCTTGGCTGCGCGGTAAGCTCAAGACGAGCTGAGTTTCTGGCGGGTCGTTATGCGGCCAGGCAGGCGATATCTGCTTGCGGTGGGTTGGTTGCCAGCGGAGTACAAGTCGGGGTTGGTACAAATCGTTGCCCAACGTGGCCAGACGGAATTCTAGGTACCATTACCCATTGCGATGATATCGCTGCATGTGCGGTGCTCCCTGCTATTCAGAACATCAGGCGCTACATCGGAATGGATATTGAGAAAGTGTTAGCGACCAATGTGGTGCGGGAGATATCCAGCTCCGTTTGTTCTGTATGGGAGTGGCAGCGTCTGGCGTCACTGCCATTTAGTAACGATATCATCACCACAATCATCTTCTCCGCCAAAGAGAGTCTGTTTAAAGCGCTTTATCCCTATATTGGTGAGTATTTCGGCTTTGAATGTGCTCAGGTTAAATGTGTTGACCCATACAAACAGCGCATATGGCTGGACTTATCGCCTTCGCTGATGGCTAAGACGGGTTTTCGAGAGGTGGAGTGCCATTACACCTTGCAGTCAGACTACGTCATTACTTTTCTATCTCAATAGTCGATCTCTTCGGCGAAACAAAATGGAAGTATGTGCATAAACTTATGTACTTAGCATGTTCAACAAGATTAATATAATCAGAGGTTTTCGAACTTCAAGTTGGCGCTGGTAAGGCCAAAAAATGAAATGTTTCACCGTTTATTAAATGTTTTTTAAGTCTGGCTTGTTAGTTTGGATGAATTCCATGTTTGGCTTCTGTGCTCTCCAAAGCTCAAAAGGCCGACGCAGATGGATTGAAAGCAGTGAGACTCAGTAAATAAAACCATCGCTTGTGACCTTCCTTTTATCACTGCTGAACGGGTCACGATACAGAACAGAGATAGATAACATGCGCGTATTATTAGTTGAAGATGACCCTATGCTTGGCAATGCGATTACCGCTTCCCTTGCCAGACATCACTATACCGCAGACTGGGTAACGTCGGGTGAAAGTGCCCTTCACGCACTTCAAACTGACAGCTTCCTACTGGTCATTCTTGATATTTCTTTGCCGGGTATCAGCGGTTTGAAAGTACTCAAAGAGCTCAGGAGTAAAGGAGACAAGACGCCTGTTTTGATTCTCAGCGCTCGTGACGAACTCAATGACCGTGTTTATGGGCTCAATCATGGTGCAGACGATTATCTGGTTAAGCCGTTCCAACTGGAAGAGCTGTTGGCGCGTATGGGCGCGTTGATTCGCCGATCGGCGGGTATGGCTGATGACACTATCGTGGTGGGTGATGTCTCTGTGTCGGTCAATTCGCATAAAGTCGCGGTTGCTGGTGAGTGTATTAATCTGACGCCGAATGAATTTAAAATTCTCCTCTATCTGGTGACGAATGCTGGTCGTGTGCTCAGCAAAACTCAGATACTGCAAAACATGCACGGTTGGGATGAAAGTGCTGGGCTCAATTCGATTGAAGTACACATCCATAATCTGCGCAAAAAAATGCCAAAAGGCACCATAGAAAACATTCGAGGAGTCGGATACATCATCCAACACTAGTATGAGACTGAATTCTGTTAAACGTCGTGTCGCATTGGCGAGCGTGCTACTTTGCCTCGCGGTTATTACCGCGTCCACCATCTGGGTCTATCTTGATACTCGTCAGGCAATTACGGATGTTGATGATGCACGGCTTCAGGACCTCAGTGAGAGTTTCTTAAAGGTGTTGCTGCTGACCGATCCTTCTGTAATTGGTGAAGACCGAAACTCAGACCCAGAAACCGTTTTCGCTAACATCACCAGTAAAACGTCTCCCAAAGACAAGCTAGAAAAATGGTCGCGCGCTAAACTGCTTAAGGACAATTTCGCTTACTTACTGCTGGATTCTAAGGGTGCTGTATTGGCTAGCTCTCCGAATGCGCCACCGGTGGACTTAAAAATGATGCGCCATCCCGGCCTGAATGACATTCAGGATCAGGGGCAGTCCAACATGTGGCGTGGCGTGACCATGCTATTAACGCAACCGAAAACGGGTGAGCCTATGTGGCTCTGGTTGGGTGAAGACAAGCATCTGCGTAGCGAAGTCGAAAACAAGATTGCGATCCCTGCTATTGTGCCAATGCTGGTGGCAACGCCATTCTTATGTTTGCTATTGGTACTGTTTACCTATCATTTGTTTGCACCAATCAGTCGTCTGGAAAAGGAAGTGTCGGAGAAGTCGATTGATAACCTCTCACCACTGAATATTACTGATGTCCCAACGGAGTTGGATAGCTTAGTTAAACGCTTGAACTACTTGTTTGATCAAGTCGATGCCGCTTGGCAAAGAGAAAAACGATTTAACCAAGATGCTGCCCATGAACTGCGTACACCTCTGGCCGTCATCAAGCTTAATGCGCAGAATGCTCTTGAAACGCAGAATGCTGAGGAAAAAGACCATGACCTCAAACAGATTGAAAAGAGCATCACGCGCTCAGAGCGGACTATTGAGCAGCTGCTGACATTGGCAAAAGTCGAGAGTGGACTGGTTGTGGATTTAAGCCAAACCGTCGATGTCGCTGAGATATTACGCAGTGTGATTGCTGAGCTAGTGCCCCTTGCATTGAAGCAACAACAAAAAATCACATTAGAAGCCGATGAGGAAACCTATGCTATTCAAGGCAATGAGATTTTCCTTAACTGTCTGTTTCGAAATCTGATGGACAACGCGATTCGCTACTCCGGTGAGGGAACTCGAATTTGGGCTGAAGTGATTGAGCATGAAGAGTATGTACAGATTGTGATTGCCGATAGCGGTCGGGGAATGAGTCAGATTGATATTGATAGGATCTTTGAGCGCTTTTTCCGTGGTAAAGAAACCCAGAACAAAGCTCAAGGAGCAGGTCTAGGGATGGCGATAGTTGAGCGTGTTATTGCGCTCCATCAGGGAAAAATTGATGTGAGATCTCAAGAGCCGGGTTTGGCGTTTATCATCACCTTGCCAAAGTTCCGTTTAATTTAGCTTCAAATTAGGATGTGGATGTA
Organism: Vibrio sp. RE88; assembly: GCF_013113835.1. Classification (GTDB taxonomy): domain Bacteria; phylum Pseudomonadota; class Gammaproteobacteria; order Enterobacterales; family Vibrionaceae; genus Vibrio. The sequence goes on from NZ_VTYQ01000004.1 coordinate 115,505, forward strand.
AGCTCACAAAATCAGAATTCCTGTTAAATGATTTGGCTTAGGCGAAAAAAGGGGCGCAAACAAGGAAGTGTCTGGCTTAACGCTTTGCTAATCTGCAACCCACGCTTAATGGGATGCTTTGACAGTCTGGGATCCTTTTCTACGCTTAGATTCGTGTATACGTAAGATGAAAAGGAGAAGAGAAAATGGCGACATTTAAACAGGACATTCCACATCGCGTTACTGTCTACCACGATGACATTGATCAGGAAAACGCGTTGAAAAATGCCATGCTGCCTGAAAAACCAAGATATTTTAACGGCTCGCCCACCTATCAGGCTGACAGTATTGAAGAGTTCAAAACTCGAATTGGTCAGGTAGGAATGTCGCTCGAATGAAGATTTGAGTCAGTAGAAACAGTTATTCAACATCAGCCCGCACTATAGCGGGCTTTTTGATTCCTGTACTTTAACCTGATTACGCCCGTTTTCTTTTGCCATATACAGGTGTTTATCTGCACTAGACAGTGCTTTGGCAAAGTCATCGTCCAACCATTCCACTACACCGATGCTGACAGTTACTTTGGAACAGACGACCGATCTCAAACTGGCGACCAGCTGAACTTCTACTCGGCTGCGAATTCTCTCCGCCAAACTGGCGGCATCTTCCAGTTGGGTTTCCGGCAAGATTAACGCAAATTCTTCACCACCCAGTCGACCAAAGATATCGGTATCGCGGATCTCACTGGCCACTAACGTACAGAAGGTTTTCAGCACCGAATCTCCAATCGCATGGCCGTAGTTATCGTTAATCTGTTTGAAGTGATCGAGGTCCATCATACATATGCATGATACGGCATTGAGTCGTCGAATATCCTCGGCATGATTGACCAATGCGCGACGGTTGAGAATGCCTGTTAATGGGTCTTCGCGCACCAACTTAACCAGTTGAGATTCTTTGGTCTTGATGCTGTAAGCCATGTCAGAGAAGGCACTAAAGAGCTGGCCAATTTCATCATCTCTGACAGAGAAATCGGTTTTAGCCCGGCCCGTTTTTGAGAGTACCGAGATTCGTCGGCGCAGATCGACGATCGGCGAGGCAATGTAATGGGAAAGATAAAGAGTTAAAGAAGCAAACAAGAACAGAGCAATACACAGATAGAGGAACACCTCGCGCATCAGCATCAAGTTGCTCGACTTGAGTTCCTCCATTGATACATACACCACCAAGTTTACGCCTTTTTGATTATCGGGAATGGATGGGTGGGTATTGTCCACAGAGATAAGATGATTCTGAATATTTAACTCTATGGGTTGGTTTATCAGTATCCCATTTAGATCGTCCCTCATCTGCGGTTTATTGGTCTGATTAAGGCCTGCCTTGGAGAGTGCATCCAACGATAGATGATTAGCGGCAGACAGTGAGCGAAGACCTTGGTTTCGTACCATCAGCACATCTACATGTTGGAGGTTACTCTGAATTAAGGTGCTTTTTATCTGGTAAAGATGGTCTTCAACAATGGTGCGATCCAATACGGCGGTGTAAAAGCCGACGATTTGCTTATCGCATCCAATGAGAGGTCGCGAATATAGATAACTTTCGGTGTCGAATATTAGGCCGAGTTTTGAGATGGTCTCTGCGCTGGCAAGGCTAATGACTTGGCGAGGAAGCCGTCTTCCCTCGCGAATTTTAACCAGCAAGTTACTCAAGTCCCGACTTGCTTGAGAATTCACTTCACCACGCCGGTTAAGCTCAAGCAATTGGCGGAGCGTTTCCTTTTCTAACTTTAGATTCTCTGGATAAGTGGTTTGCCATTCTTGGTAGGAAGTGTGTAGTAGGGCAAGAACGTGTTCCGGCAGAAGAATGAGACCTCTGATGTTTTTGCGCAGTACGTAACGGTTACTCTTGTTGGACGACAAACTAAACGTAGTGACCTGTCCAGATAAGTCTGAAATTGCGAGTGCGGAGAAACCACTGGTGAAGCTCAAAGCGTCAGCAGAAGAGATAGACAAGGAGTTTTGCCCTTTCTTGCAAGTTGTTATCTCGCTACTTAGGCGGTCAAACTCGGTAAATCGCCCTTCAACATAGTGGCTAATTTCATTGGCGCCGAGGGACGAAGAGAGTTGAATAGATTGGAAAATATGGTCGATAGTGAGCTTTTCGCGAGCTTTGTAATAGGCGTAGCTGAAGATCAGCAATGACACTGCTAAAGGTAGAAGTATGATAAAAATCTTTACGCTAAGCTTATTCATTTCCTACAGGTCTTTGATCCTCTGGCTTGATGGTCCCTAACCGTTCGATCACGCTTAGATTACCGCTGGTAAACTGGCCCAAGTACATGGGCAATTCAAAGTGATGATCATCTCTGAGTTTAATCGCCAATTCCCTTTCGTATAGAGTTAGCCCCGGGAGTTGGTTGATGACAGCTTCTTTATCAACCAAGCCCGCTTTTTCTATCGCCGCTTTGAGTAAGTAAATCAGATCGTAATGGGCTTTGCTCGAATAGGTCACCACCGACTCGGAGCCATGGTAGGTTTTATAATCGCTGACGAATTTCTGTAACACAGGTTCATCGTTCTGACTAAAAAAGTGTAGGGCAGTGAGCACGCCTTCCAAAGAGTCATCATCAAGATTGGACAGATAGGTTTCATCGGCGGCAAACGCAACGATTTGAAGAGGTCGGCCAAATTCAAAGGACTTCAGCTGAGATAGGAAGGTAAAGCCATCGACACCGGGTAAGATAAGCATCAGTGTTTCGGCACCAGAGGTTTTGATGTGCTCGAATACAGAAGTGAAGTCTTTTACGCCAAATGGGGTGAATTCTATATCAACGACGCGACCCTGGTGCTCATTGACAGAGTTAACGATACTTTTAGCCATTCGATGTGGCCAGATATAGTCATAGCCGAAGATATAAAAATTCTTACCTACGTTGTCGATCAAGTAAGGAACGATAGGTTCAATGTAATGCTCCGGGATGGCGCTGTAGCAAAACAGGTAGCGATTAAAATGTCGGCCTTCATAATCGATCCCGTAAAACAAAGGGGTTTGGAATGTTTCCGCGACTTCGGACATGGCATAACGAGCAGCGCTGCTAACAGGGCCAAATAAGGCAAATACTTGGCTTTGTTGTACTAACTCACGGCTGTACTTTACTGTTTTTGCAGGGTCAGTCTGGTTATCACGGATGATGAGCTCAAGTTGTCTGTCAAGCACCCCACCATTAGCATTAATTTGGTCAACGGCGAGCTGAGCGCCTTTGAGTGCCTGTTGACCATATATAGCAAAGGTCCCTGTCAAAGGTAGGACAACACCGAGCTTGATATTGGGCTGCTGCGGAAGGCAACTGGTCGTGAGCAGCAAAACAGATGCCGCGAATACATGTTTCACGATACGCCCAATCGATGCCACCATAAGCTACCTTGAGAATCCTTTCTCACATTCTATTAATAAAAGTTTAAAAAGCGCATTTAGTAAAGCGTGGTCAGGGGCGTGCGTGCGATTCCATCGCTTGCAAAGCAGGTTAAGTAAAGCGATGCCAAGCCAGCTTAGGCTTCATTAGCCTGAGCGGGTTTACGTCCTCTAGAGGTTGCTCTGCGTCGCTTCATCAGATACATATTCTTGTCGGCTCGGGTGATTGCTGAAAACAGTTCGCCTTTAGCACTACCTGAAACACCATAGCTAAATTCAATTTCAGAATTTGCTACGTATCCTAGTAATTGCTCAATAAAGTCACTGCTACGCCCAGGTTGAACATAAGCAATAAACTCATCTCCGCCATATCGAACCAAATATTCATTTTTGAGGATGCAGTGAGATAAGTATCGAGCAAATAACACGAGTAAGGCGTCACCGTAATCATGGCCAAGCGTATCGTTGATAGATTTAAAATTATCAATATCCAGATAGATGACGTCGTAATCTTTTTCTGGGATCTTGCGCATGAACTTTCGATTATTAAGTTGGGTCAGGTGATCTTTTTCTGATTCCTCTTTGAGTTTGAAATATAACGAGGATACGCCAGATAGCATCAAAATGTGCGCAATTAGCAGCGTTGTCGACGAAATTAGCAAAACTTCATCTTTGTGAGCAGAACTAATAACTGGCCACGACAACTGACAATAGTTGATGAATAGCTCAATGATCATCGAAATCATAGCTAATAAACATCCATACAGTATTTTATTGCTCACCTGATGGCGCAATAAAAGGTAGGATATGTAGAGAAGAATTATTATTTTTGTCAGTTGTATGGCGAGGTCGAGTTCAGAAATCATTGTCGTGTCTATCCAAAACAGCAAAGATGCTAACTTATTGTTTTTGAATTCCTTCTAGTATTTTAAGAATATCAAGCTTTGTTGTTTCACTGTGGCTGGAGGCTTCTATTATGATATTTGCCAATGTGTCGTCATCACAGTAGAAGTAAGCGACGGTTATCTCTAGTACCGCAGATATGCGTTTTACGGTCGTGTAATCAGGAGCATGTTTACCAGTCTCGTATTGACTAATTCTAGCGCTAGCGCTTCCTGACTCCATCCCTAGTTTTTGCCCCAGTTCTTCCTGAGTGATACCTCTTTTCTTTCTTATGTCTCTTAGCCTTTTAGGTAATGGGCTGGTCATGCAGTGAGTACCTCCACTATCAAAGCAGAGTCATTTTAACCTTATAGTATTAGATATATTACTAAGGAATTTTTAGATTCTGAGTTTTTAGGTATATCTATTAAATAAGTAATGACTTTTTCACTGTTATCGACAGCTGTTTTATGAACTTTAGAACAATATTTTGTTAATTTATGGTGCGATTTAAGTGAGGAACATTATCGATATATTTATGATTATTTTGGGCTGGTACTTTATTACTAGAAAATGCTAGTTAATTAGAACTAGTTTGATTAATAAATAAACAAGAAACCCCGCCTTAAACGGTTTCTATTTAAGGCGGGGCTATAAATCAGGCAGGAATATATTATCTTTGAGTATTGTTTAAATCTAAAGTTCCAGATTGGTAAGTTAAGCCATCTGGGATATCCGTGCCGAGTAGCACTGGCCCATCTAAGTCAACTATCTCCGCTCGGGTTGCGATGGGCAAAGCTGCCTTCATTGCTAACGAGGTACCAAGCATGCAACCTACCATGATAGAAAACCCTTTCGCTCTGGCCTCTTGTTCCAACGCCAGTGCTTCTGTCAGGCCGCCCGATTTATCGAGCTTAATGTTGATCATCTCGTAGCATCCCTCTAAGTGGGAGAGGTCGCTACGCACATGGCAACTTTCATCAGCGCAGATAGGAATCGGATGTGAAATCTCCTTCAATAAACCATCTTGGCCTTTAGGAACAGGTTGCTCGATCATAGCGACATTAAGCTGATCTAACGCTGAAAAAAGCTCATCGAGATCTTCATTCTGCCAGGCTTCGTTGGCATCAAGGATAATTTTGCATTCAGGCGCTGCACGCCTAACGGCAGTGACTCGCGGTACAATATCTTTGTCGTCCAGTTTGACCTTGAGCAGAGTAGCGCCTTGCTCAACATAATCACTGGCTTGCTGCGCCATTTTTTCGGGTGTATCGATCGAAACCGTCATCGCCGTCTCGATTTGTGAGCGAATATCAAAGTAGGGAGATGGAAAGTGTAATCCGTCCGTCTTTGCGATCAAATCCCATAATGCACAGTCGAGCGCGTTTCTTGCGGCTCCAGCCGGCATTTTCTGCAGCGCAACTTTTGCGTCAGCAGCAGAAAGCGCTTTCAATTTTGGAATCATTTGATGAATTTGCGCCAATACTGATTCAACGCTTTCGCCATACCTCGGGTAAGGCGTACATTCTCCCATCGCAACATGAGATAGATGGTGGATCTCCACTCGAACCACATCACAATGCGTTCTTACTCCTCGCGAGATGGCAAAAGGCCGAGCTAGAGGAATCGATTCACTGAATGCTGTAATGTCCATGTCTGGCCTCACAGAGTTTTAATATGTGCGGCAATTGCATCGATGCCGAATCTAACTGGATCGGTGACCGGAACCTGATACTGCTCTTGCCAATCGGCACAAAGCGCCATGGCATCTTCTTCACTAATAGCAGAGGTATTCAGACTGATACCTGCCAGTTGAGCATTAGGATTCGTCAGTTGTGCAGCTGCGAGGTTAGCGTTTATCGTTGCTTCAATCGTCGGTAATTCACAATGCGGTAGATGGCGAATGTGAGGGCGCCCAATTTCGTGGCATAGTACCAAAGCATCTGCCTGCGCGCCGTGTAGTAAGCCGAGACTCACGCCTGCAAAAGAAGGATTGAACAGTGAGCCCTGACCTTCGATGATATCCCATTCGTGATCGGTAAATTCAGGGCTGATTTTTTCTACAGCGCCCGAAATGAAATCCGCAACAACCGCATCAATCGATATGCCTTGTCCGTCAATCAAGATGCCCGTTTGGCCTGTGGCTTTAAATTGTGCCGAGACATCAATATTGTGCAGTGCTTTTTCTAATGCCAATGCTGTAAACATTTTACCGACAGAGCAATCCGTACCGACAGTTAAGATACGTTTACCTTTGCGTGGGATGCCATTGCCAACTTCTAGGCTCTGGTCAAAATGGCGAACATCGTGCAGTTTAGTGATGCCTTGTTTTTCCAGTTCGGCCAGCCTAGGGATATCTTTCAAGCGTTGATGCATGCCGGAGGCAATTTCAAAACCTAGCTCCGCCGCTTGAATTAAACACTCTTGCCAGCTTTCAGGTATGAAGCCACCTGCATTGGCTGTTCCAATGACGAGTGTCTTTGCTCCCTCATTTTTTGCTTCTGCTAGCGTTAGATTGGGTAAACCCAGGGTGACAGTGTCACTCGTTAGGCGTAACTCACCAACACATTGTTCAGGTCGCCAAAGTGCAATACCTCGTGCCGTTTTCGCTGAAATCGGGTCGGTAACGTTGCCAAGAAAGAGTAAGTAAGGTTGAGCAATAGACATAAAGCATCCTTGATTAACAGAGTAAGCAGATGCATACACTCTATTGAACTCAATGCTCGATGCCGAATACCTATTTGTTGCTAGGGTATAACGTTAAGCTATACGCCTTGTCGCGCGGCTTCTTGGAGACGTTCAGCGAACCACTTGGCTGAAACAGAAAGCGGGTAATGCTGGCAATAAATTAAGGAGACATTTACTGGTATCGCCGGCATTAATGAAGCACATTGGATCTGCGGATACGATTGATAATGCTTGGCGGTCCAAGGATCGATAATGGCGTTTGCCGCACCATGCAAGACCATTTCCGCGGCAACATTATAACTTCTAACGCTGACCTTTGGGTGAAAGCTGGGGGAGACGGAATGAATTGATTGGTGTAGCTGAAACCCAAGTGGATCTCGCGTGTCGAGTCCAACCAGTGGCAACGAACTCTCTAGTAGTTCCTGAAGCGTGACCGAGTGCTGAGAGGTCGTCTCTGCGGGGAGCAGTGCCTTCATCTCAGTATTGAGTAAAGTGTCTTGAACAATGGAAGAAGCGCTCTCTTCCCCAAAGCAAACGGCAAGATCTAATTCGTTTTTGACTAGACCATCAATCAGTTCATCTCGATTTGCAGTGCACACTTCTAAGGTATAGTCAGTGTTGTTACACACCTGCGCTATGACCGGTGTGAGGAAACCAGAGGCAAGTATTGGCGGTGAACCAATGCGGAGGTGATGCTGACCATGCTTGAGTTTGCTGGTTAAACTTCGGAATTGGCCAAGCTGTTGGTAGATCTTTTCCGCTTCCGTAATCAGAGACTGGGCCTCCTGAGTTGGAACCAGCCGACCTTTTATTCGATCAAACAGCGTGAAACCCAATTGCTGCTCAGTATGAGCCAGTACTCGGGTGATATTGGGCTGTGAAACATGAAGCTGCTTGGCTGCCCCTGACACTGTGCCTGCCTGCATGACGGCATAAAACACTTCTATCTGGCGTAGATTCACTTCCTTGCTTCCCTAAGTACATGAACGGATAGCGGCCACTTTAAAACAAATGGATGAAGTTAAAAAGAATTAACCTAACTGGGTTGACCTGTCTATAAGTGTAGGCTTTACTGTGCGGCCCAATTTTTGGTAGATGATAAAGAGGTGATTGATGGCGATTGGATTCGATTATGGAACGGCTAACTGTTCGGTAGCGGAATTGGTCAATGATGAGATCAGGCAGATCCCTCTGGTTGGAGATAGCTACTATATTCCATCTACTTTATGTGCGCCAACAGCAGAAGTTGTCTCTGAATATTTGTTTCGTTGCCTAGATATTGAACCGGGTAGTGAAATCAGTGAAAGCGTACTGCGTCGAGCAATTAAGCTTAATCGTGAGGAAGGGCTGGAAGTACGCTCTGACGATATTCGATTTGGTCAACAAGCCTTAGAGCTCTATCTGGAAGACCCCAAGGACGTTTATTACGTAAAATCCCCCAAATCGTTCCTTGGGGTGACAGGCTTACGTGATATGCAGCTGGCCTTCTTTGAGGACTTGGTCTGCGCCATGATGGCCAATATCAAAACTCAGGCAGAACGTTCACTCCAAAAAGAGATTTCTCAGACAGTCATTGGTCGCCCGGTGAACTTCCTCGGCCGAGGGGGAAATGATTCTAACCTACAGGCAGAAGGTATTTTGCGCCGCGCTGCCCGCCGAGCCGGCTTTAAAGATATCGAGTTTCAGTTTGAGCCTCTGGCGGCAGGTTTAGATTATGAAGCGAGCCTTGAACAGAATAAAAATGTGCTGGTTGTTGATATTGGTGGTGGTACAACAGATTGCTCATTTGTTCAGATGGGCCCAAGCTGGTGCGGAAAGCAAGACAGAAGTGGGTCTTTGATTGCTCATTCTGGGCAGCGAATTGGCGGTAATGACCTAGATATTTTCACTGCCTTTAAATGCTTTATGCAGGAGTTTGGTATGGGGTCAACCAGCCAGTCGGGCCTAGACATCCCAACCACTCAATTTTGGAACCCCATTGCAATCAACGATGTTCAGGCGCAGCGCAAGTTCTACGCACATGAAAACCTCAAGCAGCTACGACTGTTGCTAAAGGAAGCTCGTGAACCAGAAAAACTGGCTCGACTGGTGCAGCTGCATCAAGAAACCCTTGGTTACTCGGTGATTCGAGAAGCCGAGCAAACTAAGATAGCATTGGCTGACTCGGCTGTTTACAACGCAAATTTGGATCTACTTTCTGAAGTGGTTTCACTTTCTGTAACGCGTCAACAAATGGAAGAAGCCATTGTCAATCCAACCGAGAAAATCAAAGCGCTGGTGGTTGAAGCCATTAAGCAAAGCAGCATCAAGCCTGATGTGATCTACATGACAGGGGGCTCAGCCCGTTCACCTATCTTGACTGGGGCAGTGAAATCCGTACTTCCAGACATACCTGTGATAAGCGGAAACTATTTTGGTTCGGTAACGGCAGGACTTGCGCGCTGGGCAAATACGATTTTCAGATAGCCGATGTAGGGCAACCAACTAGGTTGTTCCACCGTTGCACTTTGTCTAATTGCTATCCTGTTAATTTGACTGGATTTAGCTTCAAAAGCCCTCTATTGATAGAGGGCTTTTTACTTTTTTCAAAAAAGTTCCGTTTAAATTTCAAAAAGTGTGAACTTGATCGAGAGGTAAAAAAAGACCTCTGCTCTCACTAAAAACTTTAATATTTTCATGTGGTTAAAAATTGTTCACATTTTTGTTATTTGAGCAATTTCTAATAAATCTTCATGCTAAGCACTTGGTTGCACTTCATTTTTAAATATTTCGTACTACGTTTTAATTGTTCGTGATGCTTTGGCCCTACAGGTCAGACACGGACAGAAGTTACAACCCTAAACGGACGTTAAGTTATGAAAATTAAATTATTAGCCGCTGCAATTGCGGCAACAGCATGTGGTACTAACGCTTTCGCTGCAGAAATCTACAACAGCGAAGGTTCAACAATTTCTATCGGTGGCTACGTAGATGTAGGTATCGGTGAGTATGACTCAGCAGATGAAGTTGAGGTGCATGATGTGTCTCCTCGAATCAACATCGCAGGAACACAAGATATTGGCAATGGCTTTACTGTCGATGCGAAAGGCGAATGGGCTCTGAACTACCTTGATGGTGGTGATACCTCTTTCACTACTCGTCTGGGTTACATTGGTGCGACTCATGAGCAGTTCGGTCGATTTGTTGTCGGTACGCAGTGGTCTCCATACTACGACGTAGCGAGCGCAGCAGACTACCCTATCGCGTTTGCGAATGATTTCTTATATGACGATCACAACAATCTCGGTACAGCTCGCGGTGAAGATATGGTCAGCTACCGTAAAGCGATCGAACTGGGAGACATGGGAAGTCTAAACCTAGGCTTAGCATGGCAAGGTAAGCATACTGCAACCACGGATACTCAATCAGCTGTCGGAAGCACTGTTACAACGACCCGTACAAGCAGTGAGTATGATGCTCGTGGTCAAATTGCCCTGTCGATGAATGTCTATGGCTTTAACCTAGGCTACTCATACAATGGTGGTGACGTTGACAATGTGGATGCGCATTCTCACGCGTTTGCTTTCAGCTCAGGTTCATACGGTGACGGCCTCTATTCAGCGGTTGTTTATGCGATGAATGAAAATATGAACAATGATGTTACTGCTAGCGGTGCTATGGCTGAAAGTGACCAGTATGAAATCCTCTTGGCTTATGCACTTGGTAATGGCTGGAATTTCAGCGTTAACTACGAAGCTGAAATTAACGATAAAACTAGCAAAACTCAATACAGCCAGTCGGCTCTACAAGCAGAGTACACCTTTACACCTAAGTTCATTGGCTTTGCAGGCTATCAGTTTGACCTAGGTAATGACATCAACGTGAAAGAGGAAGACAATTGGACCATTGGTGCTCGTTACTTCCTATAAATCAATAAGATCTACTGCCTCAACACGTAATTGTGTTAGCGCCTATCCAGTGTTGGATAGGCGTTTTTCTATTTTCTGGGCTGGGTGTACCAATTATGGGGATTGGATCTTAGTTTCGAAACACGATGGGTTAATTCATTAATTTGTTGAATTAATATTGGCGTTCGGAGTAGAACGATCAGGGAAGCAGCATGAATTCGGTAAAATTTGGCGATAAAAGTATCTATCCTAGCAAAGTGGTTTGCGTAGGACGCAATTATCTTGAACACATCAAAGAGCTAAATAATGCAGTACCGGATGAAATGGTTGTGTTCAACAAACCGTCTTCTTCTATCTCTTCTCAGTTAATATCGCACCACGGTGAAACCTTACACTACGAGGGTGAAATCTGCTTTATTGTACGTGAAGGTCAATTGAGCGCGGTTGGGCTTGGATTAGACCTGACCAAACGCGAGTTGCAATCCAAACTTAAGAATAAAGGGTTACCGTGGGAGCGCGCGAAAGCTTTTGACGGTTCCGCCGTATTTAGCCGCTTTATTTCTTTGGACGGTATTGCAATTGAATCTCTGGAGATTGAGCTGTTTATTAACTGTGTTCGTGTTCAAAAGGGTGCCGTCACCCAAATGATGTATCCGCCCCAAACCATTCTCGAAGAGCTCAGAACATACACCACTTTAAATGATGGTGATATCGTAATGACTGGCACCCCGCAAGGCGTTGGTGAAGTTCATACTGGCGATGTGTTCCTTGGGCGATTAAAAGCTGAAGGTAAAACGCTGATCGAAATTGAATGGTTAGCGCAATAACCCTTTACCTTTCCCCTAGTGGAAGGAGTAACCTCTGAATTCTGGTTAACTCAGAGGTCATTATTATGGGATGTTGTAATCAAGCACCAAAAGGTGGCACTACTCAGCTAGGTGTACTGGTCAAGTGGGTGACGATACTAGGATGTGGTGTTTTGTTGTTGGCTTTGATATTCGGTTAAAACAGCTGTAGTCCAACAAACACCAGCATACTGGCTAAGGTCGTCAGTAACACATTGTTAGTTTTCCAAGCCAAGATTGCCGCCAATATTGCAGAAAGTAGGTATGGGTTGTCTGGCGTAAGCCAAAGCTGTTTCTCAGGCATGAATACAATGGGAGCCCAGATTGCAGTCAGAACCGCAGGGCTTGAATAGCTGAGAAGGCGATGCGTTTTAGGGCTTAATCGCAATGGTAGTCTAGGCTCAAGAAATACATAACGGCTTAGGAAAACCAGTGCGGTCATCGCTAGAATAGAGAGCATAACCATTACTTCGCCCCTCTTATTGTTTCGCACATATAGCCCGCCACCATTCCGCATACGCTGGCAATCATTAGCCCTGATTCAATTTTCAAATAGCTGCAGACCACCGAGACGAGAAGCGAAGTTAACACCGCCATTAATATAGGCAAGCTTTTGATGTTTGGCGTGACAATTGCTATGAATGTTGCAGCGACCGCAAATTCCAACCCGAGCTCATTCATTGCTGGGATCTGACTGCCAGCAATGATGCCCGCCAAGGTCGCTAGGTTCCAGAAAAGGTAAAAGCTGAGCCCCGCGCCGAATGCATACCAGCGATTGAACTGCTGTTCTGATTGTTGCCCACACAATGCAAATAACTCATCAGTGAGTAGGAATCCAAGTCCTAAACGCCATTTGAGTGGTAATGGGCTGACTTTACTACGCATAGAAACGCTGTATAACAAGTGGCGTGAAGTAATAAAGAAGGTCGCCAGCAGCATTGTGGCGAGCCCAGCTCCGGCCTTTAACATACCTGTTGCCACAAGCTGAGCTGAACCTGCAAAAAGAATCGCCGACAAAGCTTGGCTTTCTATCACAGTCAGTCCGGCATCAATTGCAAAAGATCCTGCCAGCAGCCCCCAAGGAATAACGGCAATGCTGAGAGGCATCATAGCGAATGCTCCTTGCATGAATAATCGTTGTTTACTAGGTGTGTAAGGCGAATTCAATGTCGTACTACTCATAAAAATTTATTTGGTTGTTAGACTTGTAATCATTAATACACACGTAAAACCGCGTGCCTTGTATAAAATTGCGCTGCTAAATGCTGTTGGCGTATTGCTTGGGTGTGACCCCCATCGCTTGTTTGAAGTGGCGATGAAAATGGCTTTGATCGTGAAATCCGGATTCTTGAGCAACATCTGAGATTTTCATTCCCTGCCGCATCAGGCGCTTCGCGAATCGAAGTCGTGCTTGGATTTGGTAGGAGTGTGGTGGCAACCCATACGATTTCTGAAAGCTCCTCACAAGATGAAATGGGCTTAATCCTGCGAGTTTGGCCAGATCTTCCAACGACACATTCGCCTGTGGAAAGTCATCGAGAAATTCCTTAACGATACCAATCTGTTTAGAGCCAGACGTTATTAAATCGCTTGATTGACGGCTTTTGCTATGGCGAGCGATGAGTTTAACCAGTGTGCCGTAAACCAACGTTTCTCTAAGTAGTTTATTGTCTGACTTTTCTAGTACATCAAATACCAGCCTTAACTGTTGTGCCATTTCAGGGTCGTATACGACTGGCTCTGGGAAGTAAGGGGCAGATAATGCTGGGGTTAAACCTGAGGTTATCTGAGAGAATTGTTCAGGAAGAGGGTACATAGCTTTGTATTCCCATCCTCCTTCAGTCGCCGTCTGGCCGTTATGCACTTCATCCGCATTGACTAAAATAATGCTGTCTTGAGGCGCAATATGATTGCCTCCGGTTCGATAGAACTTTTGAGCGCCTTTCTCTATAACACCAACGGTATAGCCTTCGTGGCTGTGGCGTGAAAAGTTTTGATGAGTGTATTTCGCATCGAGTAACTCTAGCCCGCCAAGTTCAGAAGCAAGTTGAAAACGTGCCGACTCCTTCTTTTTATTATCAGCCATTCCTAGAAACTCCACACTTAAAACTCTCACCAGTCTAGCTTATAAGTTTCGCTTATTTTTGTACAAAATTGCTTTCCTTTTAAGAAAAAGTTAATAATCTGTAATGGTTTTATGTGTTGCTTTTTTGCTCAGCATTTGAGTTTTATATCTAGTTATTGATCTTTTTTTGCTATAAAATCCCGCACTTTCTTGTCTAATTAATATAATAACTATGATTGATATATCGGTGCTTCCAGTTTATTTAACTGCAGTGGTGGCACTTTTATTGTTGCCTGGCCCGGATATGCTTCTGATCGCCAGCTCAAGTATGAGTTATGGCCGTCGAGTAGGTGTTTTTGCCAGTTTGGGTAACGCGACATCAGGTGTGATCTTAACGCTGCTTGCTGCGGCAGGCGTCTCCGCCTTAGTGGCTATGAGCCCTGTAGCGCTTAAGGCGCTTCATCTTCTAGGCGGCGCTTATTTGTTAAAAATGGGCTGGGATTGTCTACGAGCGAGTGACAGTGGGAATCCTGATTTGGACCCGTCAAGTAAAGTGGCTGGGACTTTCTATCAGAGAGCATTGGTCAGTAATCTGCTTAACCCTAAAGCTTTAGTCTTTTTTGTCATGTTCTTACCTCAGTTTGTCTCGGTCAATATAGAGGCATCATCTGGAGAACAGATGTTGGCATTGGGGTTACTGCTCAATGTGCTAGGGCTGGCTTTCAACTTCCTGTTGGTTGCATTGGTGGGTACTTTAGGTAAACCACTGCTTGAAAATGCCAAGTTCCGAACATACCAACATAAGTTCATGGGGCTGATTTTTGCCATTCTGGCATTTTGGATGCTAAGCTCGTTTATCGCAGAGTTGTAATGTAAGGCCAGCAATTGCTGGCCTTATTTGTTAAGAGGAAAGGAAGCCTATGCACATCAGTTTCATGTTGAACCCGCCAAAGAATATTAAAGATGCTATCTACAATGGGCTGAAATCATTTAACCTCAAGCATTTTCCTGATGAAGACATTGTGTCGTTGGCGTGCATTGCTGAAAATGAACAAGGTGATTTTGTCGGCGGATTAACGGGTGAGATTTTTACAAATACACTTTTTGTTGAATTTTTATGGGTAGATGAAGTCAAACGCTCTGCAGGCACGGGTTCTAGCTTAATGGCTAGAGTCGAGCAAGAAGCTAAAGCCCATGGCGTAACGGATATTTACTTGGATACCTACTCGTTTCAGGCAGCGGATTTTTATCTCAAGCTTGGTTTTAAAGAAGTTGGGCGCTACGAAGGTTTCCCAACGGCAGGCGTTGATAAGATTTTTTTACAAAAGAAAATTGTATAGTGAAGTTCTGACACTACACTAACATTCACTTTAGCCGCATACCCATAATGGGGCGGTTTTAATCCTCGGGTTTTACAGAGTTAATGATCAAGCGTTTGAAATCTGCAGTGATGGCGAGAATTACCTTACTTCTGGTTGGGTGGGTTTTTGCTATCTGCTTTATGCAGAATACCAGCATCATTAGCATGTGCTCGTTTAAGCAGTCTGCTCTTACCGACACAATTCAGCTCACCGATAACGGTGATGGCATTCAAAAACAGTGTGACCTGACAGAAAAGCTGCTCAGCAGTGCCAAGGTTAATCTTGATAACATGATGGTACCGATGTTTTTGTTCATTGTAGTCATCGTTGCCTGGCTGGTTCGGATTCGACCAGAAGTCCCGTCCTTTACCGAACCTATTATCCCCAAATCTAGGATTCACCTCACATTGTGTGTTTTCAGAGAATAAATTCAGCCATGTGTTTCTGACTTCGGTCAGAGGATTTAATACGTCTGTTATATCAACCATTTACAAAAAATGGTGACTATTTTGGAAATACACATGAGAAGTTTATTAAAAGACATGGTCATGAGTGCAATCTCTCTGTTGTTTGCACTGAGTACCTTGCTATTCACCACCCAAGCCTTTGCAGAAGTCGATACCGGCTGGATGATCAAACAGGAGCATCCGCCGCTCAAAACTCGCTTTGTTCTTACGGGGCAGGCTGACGCTGCGAGTAAAACCGTAGAAGGCTTTCTAGAAGTTGAACTGGATGACGACTGGAAGACCTACTGGCGCAGCCCGGGAGAAGGTGGTGTTGCTCCTTCTATTGATTGGGGAGAGTCGACCAATCTTGAAAACGTAGAGTGGCATTGGCCTTACCCGGAACAGTTCAGTTTGCTTGGCATTAATACTCTGGGCTATAAAGATAAAACCGTGATTCCTATGACGCTAGCAGTCAAGGATTTTACTCAACCAGTGGTATTGGATGCTAAGCTAACGATGTCGTCGTGTACCACGATTTGTGTGCTTACGGATTACCCATTTTCACTCACTTTCACTCCAAGTGAGCTGATTATCAATCAAGACGCACTTTATACGCATGCCCAAGCCATCAGCCAGGTGCCTAAGTCTTCGCCTTTGTTGTCGAATGCAAAAGCAACCTGGGATGCGAATGCCAAATTTCTTCAAGTTCAGATGACCAAAGCGCTTGGTTGGGAGGACCCAAACTTTATTGTCGACGGGCATTCGGATGATGCAAAGGAGTACAGCTACAAACTGACCGGCTATAGTGTTGATGGAGATACAGTTACGGCAACGTTTGATGTGTCGAGTTGGCTAGGCGACATCAGTTTTATTGATCAGAGTATTTTTGTCACGGTTCAAGACAACAACTTTCTGGCTGAACAGGACGTCACCGTCTCAAATGGGGTAGTGACCAAGACCGATATCTCTCTATTGCAGATGATTGGCTTTGCTCTGTTCGGCGGTTTGATTCTTAACGTCATGCCATGTGTTCTACCTGTCTTGGGTATGAAACTCAGCAGTATTGTGGCAGTTCAAGGTGTTGAACGACGCCAGATCCGCTGGCAATTTCTCGCGTCTTCGGCCGGTATTCTTACCTCATTTTGGTTGCTGGCTGGTTTCCTGTTGATACTTAAGTTGACTGGAAATGCAGTGGGTTGGGGGATTCAGTTCCAAAGCGGTTGGTTTATTGCCATTATGGTGCTGGTCACCAGTCTGTTTGGTGCCAACATGTTGGGACTGTTCGAGATCCGCCTGTCTTCGAAAACCAATACTTGGGCTGCATCAAAAGGCGATAATTCCTATGCCGGACACTTTACCCAAGGTATGTTTGCTACCTTGCTTGCCACTCCGTGTTCTGCCCCGTTCTTAGGAACAGCGGTAGCTTTTGCATTAGCCGCTAGCTCACTGGAGCTGTTTACGATCTTTACTGCCTTAGCCGTAGGGATGGCGCTTCCTTGGATTGGTGTTGCGCTTTTCCCAGGTATTGCAAAACTGCTGCCGAAACCAGGCGCATGGATGAATAAGCTCAAACTCTTGTTCGGCGTCATGATGCTGGCGACCAGTATTTGGCTACTCACATTACTCAATAACCACATTCCTCCGTTCTGGACGCTGCTTATTGCCTTGGTGGCATTTGTGGTTGTACTGATTCGCGTGAAAAAGGTGTATGGCGACAAAGCCATGGCGATTTCAGGAGGTGGTGCTGTGCTCTTGATAGCGGGCGGTTTTGTTCTAGCGAGCATGACCACTGATCACTGGGCAACACCCTTGCCAGATGATTTGGTTTGGGAGCGCTTATCTAATGAGCGGATTGAGCAAGCCGTGAGTCAAGGCCAAACCGTATTTGTTAACGTGACGGCAGATTGGTGTGTCACTTGTAAAGCGAACAAAATTGGCGTCATTCTACAAGATCCTGTCTATTCGGCACTGAAGCACCCATCGGTCACTCTGATTGAAGGGGATTGGACGCATCCAGATGGATTAGTGACGGATTACCTGCGTGCCAATGGCCGATTTGGTGTGCCGTTTAACATTGTCTATGGGCCAAGTGCTCCCGAAGGTATCCCATTACCTGTCATCTTATCAAGCGAGGCTGTGATGGAAGCCATTGCATCCGCTGGGGGAGGGAACAGTTAGTGAAACGTTCTCTGCGTTACTGGCTTAAAGAGATTTTGATTCTGGTGGTATTGGCCATTGCGATTTCTGCGGCAATGGACTGGTTTCGTAGCCAGAGCCTACCGACTGAATCGGCGCCGCCGATCACGGGTGTCACTCTGGATGGAGAGTCGGTCGATGTGATTGCCATGAGCTATGAGCAGCCAGTGATGGTCTATTTCTGGGCGACTTGGTGTCCTGCGTGTAAGTTTGTCAGCCCAACGGTTGACTGGTTGAGTCAGTATTATCCAGTCATCGGTGTCGCTGGTTCGTCAGGAACCTCCGCTCGAGTTCGCCAGTTTATACAGGCTCAAGAGTATCAATTTAGCAATATTAATGATGAAAGAGGGGAGATATTCAATCGTTGGAATATCTCCGTAACCCCAACCATTTTCATAATCAAAGATGGCAAGGTGGAAAGCATTACAACAGGCATCATTACACCACCAGGTATGTTAGCCAGACTTTGGTTAAATCAATAGGAACAATAAAGTGATTAAGAAATTAACAATAGCACTGGCGATGGGCGTTATGGCGCTATCGCCTCTGGCTCAAGCTCAAAATCAGGACGAGAAAATCAACGAAATTGTCGAGATGCTCAAAGCCAATCCAAGTGTCGTCGAAGGGCTTCATGAGAGTCTGGGCATGTACGTTAAACAGCAGCAACAATTTGATCAGTTGCTGTCGAGCAGCCAAGCGTACATCAATGACCCTAAGCACACCTCTATAGGTGCAGAAAATGCGGAATTAACCTTGGTTAACGTGACGGATTACAGCTGCCCTTATTGTAAGAAGCTAGATCTTGAATTGCAGAAGCTGGTAAAGGACTACCCGCAGATCAAAGTCGTTAACTTGTATGTTCCGCTGAAAGAAGGTTCTTCGAGTGTTAACTCGGCGGGTTATGCTTTGAATGTGTGGCAAAACGCACGTGACAAGTATCCTCAAGTTCACGAGTTGCTAGTGGCGAAACCAGGTACCCACGATGCAATTTCTCTGGCTAAAATTGCCAAGAAAACAGGTACAGAACAGTACCTGAACAACCCTGAAGATATTGAAAAGCAGTTGGAAAACAATTACGCGTTGTTCAATGGCTTCGGTTTGCGTGGAACGCCTGCTTTGATTGTCGGCGAGAGCGTGATACCAGGTTATGTACCTTACGATAAACTGGAAGAAATCGTAGAAAAGCAATTGTAATGAAAAAGGAACACTCCCTCATTGCGAGGGAGTGTTCGCTTACTCGCTAGTCATCTGAGCGTTTACGTTTTACGGCAGGGATGGCAAAAGCCCAGTGAGCGATGAGTAGACAAAGTAAGAAATAGATAGTCGTTGCTGGTGCTTGCAGTGGGAAATCAACACTCATGTGGATGAGCATCCCCAATATAGCCATAAAAGCCCCAAGCCCCGCCCCTTTCATCTGACGGCTGCGTCGATTTCGAAAAGCTTGCATCGACTTAAGCAGAGCGGCGACAACAGCCACTGCCAGTATTGATGTACCAATCAGACCATACTCGAAGACAAATTGGATATAGTCGTTGTGGGCGTGATCGTAAAAGAGTTGAATCTTTCCGTTGTTGTAGGCCTGAAACGACGAGTAAAAACTGCCTCCCCCCAAGCCAAGCAAAGGTTGATGTTGAATTGCCTCCAATGCGGCGTAAACCACGTCGTCACGCGATTCATTGCTCAGGCTGGTTTCCACCAAACGTTGTTTGACTTTTTCTAAGCCAAACCAAGTGCTGACGATGACCGTATCGATCACAAACAGGCTGGCAATCAAAACGTACATACTCTTAGGCTTGTTCTTATACAGGAGTAACAGAAGCAAACTGCCTGTGGTTAAGGCGATGAAAAACGCCACATTCCCCATTCTTGAACGCGTCAGCACTAAGGCAATCACCATGATAATCAAACCCAGGCGGATAAAAGCCTTATCGGATAGGAATACAGCGAAGAAGCGCTGTGCCGATAGGGTGATGCTTTGCTTTTGACTGTCTTGCAATTGGGAGATGAGCAGCCCAAAGCCAATGCATAGGTTAATCATCAGAAAGTTGGCTAAATGATTGTGGTAAACGAAGCTGCCAGACGCTCGATGCCCATTGGGCAAATCAAAAACGGGTGATAAGGGAAGATCAATCAACTGAATGACACCGGCATAAAACCCCTGACACACACCGCTGCTGACCATGACAAGAATTAGCGCTTTGAGGCGCGGCATATTGGTGATAACGACGGAAGCGATCAGGCAGATCTGCAAATAATGCAGGGTTTTAACCGAGGAAACGAGTGCTAGCCCGGTGTCCTCAAACAAACCAAAGGGCAGAACGGGTTGGACAAAAGCCCAGAGGGTAAATATTGCAAGTGGGATCAATACCCACCGAGTTCGTTTTAAATGATGAATCCAGTGATCACTGGAGTAACACACAATACAAAACAGCAGTAATCCCGCTACGAAGAATTCATTGATCGACCACGCCCAAGGTCTGTTTCCTCCGAGTGGGATCGGTAGCCAAAATACAAATAAAAGAAACAGTGGGTAGATCAGACGTTCAAGATAATTGGTCATAAAAACAGCACAAAAAAGAGGCAGGCTCATGGCCTGCCTTGAATAGACATATCAAAACTCAATTTGGCGAGGCAGTACCGCCACCGCTACCATTGCCAGTACCCAATGCGGTAGTTGCGCCTGGGTTAACCGCTAAAGGTGGAGCGGTTGCAATACCCGCAGCGGTTGGTTCACTGATTAATGCCGGGTCAGCACCGCCAGAAATCGCGGCAATCAGAATGTCTGTTGGGTCGAGCAAATTGAGTTCGGCGACAGCGTCGACGATATCCTGAGCATAGTCAGGAGCAGAGAACACCGCTTGTTGAATAAGCTGTTCGTACGCATCTGGATTGGCATGGCTAACTACAATCGCTGTTGCTTTGGCGATTTGTTCAGGTGCCAGAGATTGGGTTGCCGCTTCGAGTACAGCCAGACTGTCATCGGAATGGTTTTGAGCAGCAAGAGAGAGAATATCGGTTGTTTGGTCAGGACAGCTGGCTAACAAACTGGCGAGAGTTGAAGTCAGGTCCGTTGCGCTATCTAAAGACGATTGGACTGCGTCGAGATCGGAACAGGCCACATTTGGTGTTTCTTCTGCCATTGTTTGTGCTGAAAACGCAAGGCTGGCAATCAACATCCATATTCTGTTTTTCATGGTGATAAGTCCTGAATACTCTATGTGAGCGTTAATAAGGCCAGTATATGGTCTTATACTGATTAATCGACAAATATTGATTTAACATTCTGTTTTTCTTAAAAATGATTCGTTCGCTTGTTCAATTATGAAACACTCATACTTTGAGATAGCGGCATGAACCAATCGACGCATAGTCGACATCCTGCATCTGCTTCATCACGATACAAGCAAAGCGAAACTTGTTACTTTGCGTTAGGTAATCGCGAAATGTCTGGCGAACGTCTTTGTGTTTGATGGCACGATAGATATGTGGCATCGCCAGCTTCCTTTCCTGAGGTGTGAATGTCTGCCAGTTGGAGAGTGCCAGCGTTGCAATTTTTAGGTTCACCTCGGGAATGAAAGGACCGTGAGTATCCGCTTGGATCAGGTATTGGCTTCGATTTTTCCCACTGAGCTGCGTTTCCAAAGCGGCCAGATTCGCCCAGGTGTTCGGCCAGTTAGGCCTAAGCTCTGCACTATTGATGTACGCTTGCTTAGCCAAACTCAGATATTTTCCCTTCTCTGAATCGTCGCTGATGTACGCCTTCCACTCGTACACTTTTCCTTGTAAGTCAAAGTAGTGTGGGTGAGAAGAATGGTGATTAAGGCTAGCGTCGATCAGTTTCTCAGCGTTTTCTATTTCGTCTAATGGCGGCTTCTGCTCAGAGACATTCCAGTGCTCTATTTTATTTGAAACCGCTTTGGCGTAGAGCGAGGCCACACCAAAGTGATACGAAAGAAACAGAACAAACATGGCTGAGGCAGCTAGCCCCAGCTTAAACATCAAAGCGGAAACCTTGCCTTTCATTACGCGTTTTCGACTCCGTAATAAGACTGATACTGTTTGTAGCCGCTGTAAGCGGATGCTTTTTTAACGTTCAGCTTGTTAAGGATCACACCGTCAATCCTTGTGCCTTGCTGAGCGAGCTTCCCAACTACATCACGTACTGTTTTGGTTCGAGTATGCGAAGCATTGATGACGATGACCGCTGAATCAACATATCGCGATAGCATGAAGGCATCACTGACGGCCAGACAAGGTGGCGTATCGATGATGATGCGATCGTATTTAGTTCTCAGGTGCTCAACGAAATCACCAAAACCTGTTGAAGAGATAAGCTCAAGTGGGTTGTTGGTGTATGTCCCAGCGGCGAGAATATCCAGCTCAGATTCCTCATCGTGATAAATGCAATCTTCGATAGCGTGAGTTTTGGTTAGGATGTTAGTCACACCTGGTTGAGCAGAAGGTAGGCCAAATCGTCGCGCGACAGTCGGCTTTCTCAAATCGCAGTCGATCAGCAAGGTTTTTTCCATTTGTGCTAATGACAGCGCTAGGTTGAGGGCTGATGTGGTTTTCCCTTCATCGGGTTGTGAAGAGGTCACCATCACCACTGAATTGGACTTGTTTGAGTTGGCCAGCAAATATCCAGTTCGCACTGTTCGAACCGCTTCCGTCAACTGGCGGTTACGCTCGTCGAAGTAAGCTTTGCCATCCAGCGGGCGTTTGGTTTTCAATGCCGGAACGATTCCCAGAATTTCGAGTGACAATTGTTTTGATACTTGTTTGATATCGGTAAAGGTGTCATTTACTGCATCGGCAACAAAGGCCATCACGCAACCGAAACTCAAAGAAGCCAGAAATGCCAGAATGACGATCATCTTGCGGTTTGGCTTACTCGGGGCAAGCGGAGGGCTCGCATAGTCGGTAAAACGTGCAATATTGGCGTTGAAGTCGCTCGATGCATTGGTCTCTTTCTGGCGGCTAAGGAACAAATCAAACAGCTCGCGGTTTGTTTGTACTTCGCGCTTCAGCTCTGAGTATCTCGCGTTCTTGACGGTCAGATCCTGAAACTCTACTTTGCGCTTCTCTAGTTCACCACGAATGGTTTGTTCGGCTTGTCTTGCGGCTTTAAGCTCGTTGTTGATGCCATTGAGCAGCTGGTTTAGCTCTGAGCGAAGGTTCTTCTTAACGGATTCCAGCTCTGCAATTGCTGCCTTGAGCTTAGGGTGTTTAGGGCCGTAACGCTTAGAGAGTTCCGAGACTTTTCGTTCCGCCTGAACTTCCGCGACTTTGACATCACGAATGGTTGGATGGTTAGAAATCTCTGGTACCGAAGCAAGCGCTGACAACTGATTAGAGTCAGACTTGTAGTTTCTCGCTACTTGATACAGCGTTTCAGCAGCAACGCGACGATCGCGAGCTTTGTTTAGTTGAGAAGTGAGCTCGGCCAGTTCTTGTGAGGCTAGGCTTTCCACCCCTTGGATATCGACCAGACCTTCTTGTTGCAAGAACGCCTGTAGCTGTGCTTCCGATTGACGCAGTTTTTCGCGTAAATCACCAATACGTTCATTTAGCCAGCTCGACGCTTGTTGAGTGACTTCTATTTTCGCTTCAATATTGCTGTCCATGAAAACGCGTCCGATTTCATTGGCAATCTGCGCGGATAGTTCTGGGTCTCTACTGGTATATGAAACCTGTACAAGCTGTGTTTTACGGATCGGGTTGATCGCTAATCCGCGTTTGAACTTGTAAAGTACCAGCTTGTTTCTCGCGTAGTCTGACTGCTCAAGCTCTTCGCTAGGTAGAGATTTTCTAAAAGCTTGTAGGACTGGAAACCATTCCATCAAGCGATCTTTTAAAGAGACTTTGGATTCTTCCTGTGCGCGCGGATCAAACTCAGGGTGATTGGTCAGATTGAGACGGCGAATGACTTCTTCGGAGACTCGGTCTGATTTTAAAATCTCTATTTGAGTAAGGTAGTATTCCTGACTCTTGGTGTCTAAGCCATAAAACTCTTCAATAGAGATGATGTTGGCTTGCTTAGACTCGATAAGAAGTGTTGCTCTAGCGGTGTACTTTGAAGGCAGTGAAAGTACTACCAATATCGCCAGAGCAGTGACCAGTATTGAGAAGATGATGATGCGCCACTTATAGTTAAGTAGCACCTTAAAGTACTGGCGGATATCAATGAGCTCTTCTTTGCTCATCGGAGAATTCTGGGTGTTTTCCATAATATTCAATTAAAAGAAGCTTTCTTCAACGGTGATGATGTCACCAGGTTGGATTCGGTGAAGTAGGGAGACGCGAGTCGGTGTTGAATCTGGCTCGTCGCTGGACGAAACGAAGATTTTTGACTTTGAAGCTCGCTCAGTAAATCCACCCGCAATAGTAATGGCTTTATTAACGGTTAGGCCGGGATGAAACGGGTAACCGCCGGACGTGATGACTTCGCCGTTGATAAAGTAAGGACGATATTCCACGACACTGACATAAACGTTCGGATTGACCAGATAGCCGTCAAGCAATCCATCGTGAATGGATTGTTTGACTTCTCTTAGCGTGCGACCTTTGAGGGCGATGCTGCCAAGGAAAGGATAATCGATAGATCCACTATCACTAACGCGGGTTTCCAGTGACAGTTCAGGTTCGTCATAAACCTGCACCTTAATCAGGTCGCCAACACCAAGGTGATAAAGCTCATCGTTAGCAAGCGCTTGAAACGAAATACAAAGCAGCAGAATTGAAAATAGAGATCTCATGAGTTTACATCACACCTTCTACTGCTACGTAATAGACAGACTGGTCATAGCTAAAGTTGCTTAGGTTAGAATCGCGAGATTCGTATGACACTCCGCCTTTGAACGTTAACCAACGACGAAAATCGTAATCAAGGTAAACACTCGCTTTGGAGGTATCGTCTTTGCGACTACTGTCTGTGTAATCTTCAGATAGGTAAGAAAGCTCAGTGTGCGTCGAGATAATTTCTGACCAGTTGTGTGACCAATTTGCGTTGTAAACTGAGGTATCAATTGCACCGCCTAAACCATTAGGGTCAGTGGATTTACGGCTGGATTTCAGTTCGAGTGCTGAGTAGCTTCTCAGCATGTACGCGACGTCAACGTCCCACGAAAATGAGTCAAAATCCTCTCGCTGTGGCGTGTCAAACTCTTTGTTTTGATAACCAATCTTGACACTGCCGCGTAGCTTGCCGGTGGCATCCCATGAGGTACCTAGGTAAACAAAGTGGTGTAAGCTGTCGCGTTCACTGGAGCCCGGCGCCACTTCGTTATAGCTACGGTCATTGACGATGTACTGTGCTAGTAGCGATGTTTTAGGAAACGCTTTGTAGAAGAAAGCAGTACTGAATCGTCCTTCGTCCCAATCTTGATATCGAGTCACATTTCGGTTGTTCTTGTACGACAAATCACCCCAGCCAACATTCGCTTCTATTTGGCCTTTTGCTTCAGTGCTGCCATAGCGATAGCCAAGATTGAAAGAGTTCGAGACATATTTGTTGTAGTCGAGGTTGGAGGTTGTATCGTTGTCACCACGGTTTTCATGTGTTTTGGCTAAGCTGTAACGCAGATCGAGTGCATTTCTTGAGTTCGCTTCCCAGTAACTGGTCAGGTCAAGAAAATGATCGGTATAGTTGTCGCGTTGTGAGCTGAAAAATTCACCACGTTGGATACGATAGCCGAGATTGTGCTTTTGTTTGTCACTTTCCAGCTCAAACCCGACACCGGGTTCATAGACAGCGAACCAAGAGCTGGTTTCATCAAACTCTTCTTTCGCTACGTTACTGTTATAGCCGCTGTAGAGGTTCAGATAAGGCACAATTGCGATGCCCGATTCTGTTTCAATTGGCACAGGTGTTGGCGCCGCATAGACCGAGTGAGAAACCGCAAGAGTCAGAAACCCGCTTGTGATTGATGTGAGTTTGTTGAATCTATTCATAATAAACATCATGTCCATGACTTAATAGGCATTTTTGCCAACAAAACCTTTGAAAACGGTAAGAAAAACAATCTTAATATCGAACCATAGAGACCATCTGTGGATGTAATCTAGGTCGAATTGCACGCGCTTTTCCATCTTGTCGATGGTGTTGGTTTCACCGCGCCATCCGTTTACCTGAGCCCAACCTGTAATGCCTGGTTTCACTTTATGGCGCAACATGTAGCGGTTCACAATAGTGCGATACTCTTCGTTGTGCGCGACAGCGTGAGGGCGTGGGCCAACAATAGACATACGGCCTTGCAGCACGTTGATAAACTGAGGGAGCTCGTCCAATGAAGTACGACGAATGAAAGCCCCGAATTTAGTCACTCGCGGGTCGTTTTTCGTTGCCTGAGCGACCTTAGCGCCATTGTCCATGACCTTCATGCTACGGAATTTCCACACTTTGATCGGTTTACCATCTAGGCCGTATCGAAGCTGCTTAAAAATAATGGGGCCCGGAGAAGATATTTTTACACCGATCGCGACGGCAAGAAGAACTGGGCTGATCAACACAAGAATTAAGCTGCTCAAAACCAAATCTTCTAAGCGTTTTAACCAAGTCGATAACCCATTAAACGGCGTGTCGAATATGCTGAATGCGTTGACTTCGCCTATGGTATACCAGCGGGAGTGCAATAGGTTAAACGTGAAAAAGTCGGGCACGACATACGTATTTACAGTACTGTCAGAGAAGGCCTCCAAAATATCTGAAATACGTTTTTGTGCCTGCATTGGCAAAGCAATATAGATATTTTGCACTTCGCCATTTTTGGCTAAGGCTAATGCATCTTTTATTGTGCCTAATATAGGTAAGTCACTGGTCAGCCGCTTCGGCTCTCGGTCATCATAGAAACCCGTGAGTTTAATTCCTAATTCTGGGTGATTACGCAAGTTCTTTGATAGTTCTAATCCCTGCGGGGTTAAACCTACAATCGCTGCTTTTTTTGTATGAACGCCTCGCTGGTGGAGATAATAAAGCGCCATGAAAGCGAACGTACGCCAAATAAGAAGAGCTGCGAAAGTGAGAACAATCCAATAACCAATAATTAGACGGGAAAAGTCTGGGCCAGTTTTCGAAAAATAGCTGAGTAACGTGAGACCGCCAACGGTAGAGATCCAACAAAAAGAAGTATAAAGCGCCAGAGAACGAAGTTTAGCAGTACGCCAATGGCTGTATATATCCAGACTTTCAGCGATGAAAGAGTAGATGATAACACCCAACAGACCTGCAGAGATGTAGCCTAAGGTAACAATGTGGGCATTTGCTTTGATAGCAATATACAACGCACAGAGTATTACCAAGCAGTCAATAAGACGATAAAAGACTTTACCGTGATAATTGGTAATACGTATCCTTCCTCGTTCACTCATTGTGAGCTCCTGAAATACATGTAATCCCTGTAAGGTTTTAACAAATAAAAATAGCAAGGCGCATTTTTATAACATCTTTATATAGGTTGCAATGATATAGGGTGGCTCAATATTAAGACTGATGGCGTATTGTTTTAGATTGAGAGAAATAGATTAAATTACTCACTAATAAATAGTGGGTTAGATAATTATTAGATGTTTTACTCAATAATTTGGGCGTGTATTTCTTATTTATTTCAATTTCTAATTTGGATGAAAATAATTAAGAATTCTCAAAATAGAAACAATAATAATCGTTCAAAATTCTTATTTATAAGAATTATTAGTGTTAGCTATTTACAACTGGAATTTGCTTTAGGGTTAGACTTTATTTAGTTATTGCTAATTAAATGATTATCAGAAAGGGAGGCAAGAACTTGACTTGCTATTCTTGCCTAAAGAGATGTTATTTCGTCTGATAACGTGCAACGAAGGTGTGAGTTGCACACTCTACTGCACTTTTCAGTAGCTCACAGTTTGCTGGAGGTTGATGCCCAAGCAGCTGAGGCCAAAAAACGACGGCTTTAATGCTGCCGATAAACTGCTCAACAGCCATAGATATGTCATCGACTTCAAGCACCCCAGCCTCAATTCCTTGTTTTACCCACTGATTAAGACCGTAAGAATCTTCGATAGCCTCAAAACGTTTCATCAGCAACTGAGAAGTGTGAGGGCATCGAATACATTCCGCCATGACTAAGCGTGCGGTCATCTGAAAATCGTCAGTATTGATGTAGCACATCTGTTTGAGTGTGATATCGATAAGTTGTGCTGCGACTGACAAAGAAGGTTCAAATTTCAGCTCACATTGTTCATCAAAGCGACATATTAGCTTATCTACAATGACCTCAAATAGAGCATCTTTGTTTGGGTAGTATTTGTATAACGTGCGTTTTGAAACCCCAGCATGTTTCGAAATACCTTCCATACTGGCCTGCTCAAAGCCTTTTTGAGAGAAAACTTCAATGGCGGATCTGATGATATCTTCTTGTTTTATATCGCTTCGTTTAATCATGCACTCATCTCAAGATACTTAAAGTAAACGATGGTGTTTACTTTTAATATTGCAGTGTCTAAAGTATACACCATCGTTTACTTTCTTGGGTAGCCACTAGGTCATGAAAATGAGCAATAGGATCAAAGCATCGGTAAATTCAGCACTAGGTGTCATGGGATTCAGCCAGCTTCTTAACACCGAAAGCGGTGTTGAGCGTCAACAGAGCGAGCGGCTGAGAGCGAAAAGAATCGTCAACTCAAAGCAATTTAAAAATGGCAAAGTAGTGGCTAGAATGCCTAACGTGCCAAGCCCAGAGAGTATGTCTGCAGTGATGTGGAAATTCTTTTTCCAACGAGGCTCCCTCAAGCCTCAAACCATGTTGCCTCATGTTCCCGTCAATATGGTCAAACTGGCACAACGCAGTGATGATATGCGTGTTACTTGGTTAGGACACTCCAGTCTATTTATCGATATAGACCGAACACGAATCCTTATTGACCCTGTGTTTGAGCATGCATCACCTTGGGTGGCGAAGAAGCTTTTTTCTCGCAATGTAAAAACGCCGGTGAAACGTGATGAATTACCTCTACCAGACGCCATTGTCATTTCACATGATCACTATGACCATTTAGAAGAGTCGACGATTCGTTACTACGCCGATAAAGATGTCGTTTTTATGGTGCCATTAGCGGTAGGGCGCCATTTAGAAAAGTGGGGCGTAAGCTCTGCTAAGATCCAAGAATTAGATTGGTGGGAGTCGACCACCATCAATGGTGTTAAGCTGACTGCAGCCCCAGCAAACCATAATTCTGGCCGTACTGGTTTTGATTCCAATAGTACGCTTTGGGCTTCTTGGGCCATCCATGGCAAATCTGGCTCATTGTTTTACAGCGGTGATTCAGCGTACGACACACATTTTAAAGAGATCGGAAAAAAACTCGGACCGTTTGATATGGCATTCATCGAAGTGGCCGCCAATGTGAAAGAGGGCAAAGGTTTCCCTGTCGAAAACTGGGGGCATATGCAAGCGCGACATACGATGCAGGCATTTATGGATCTAGGCGCAGAGCAATTGTTCCCAGTTCATTGGTCCACTTTCGAGCTGTTTGCTCACAGGTGGGATGAGCCCATGACTGATCTCATCGAAGAAGCCAAAGTTACGGGCGCGAAATTAGTGACACCTATGGTTGGAGAAACACTTGAGCTCAATGATGAGATAAATACGTCATTCTGGTGGAAAAACCAGAATGAAAAGTGGGTAAAAGGCGATTTATGCTTTCAGAATTAGATACTATAACTATTTAAAAAATAAGCGATATTTTGACTAGGCCTGCGTATTGTGGGCCTTTTTATTGGAATTATAAATAACGCTATCTTTTACATTTAAAACTCATATACTCTAAGTTAACACTTATGCAACAAGCTGGTTAATGAAGGAGTAAGCCAATGGATAGAGAACAAAGTCTTTTTCAATGGGAAAGGGTGAAACGTTTTAACTTTTCCGTTTGGACAGTTCTGATTGGCGTACTCATTGCCCGGACTAGTTATTTCATGGCTTGGCCGTTTTTGATCGTCTTCCTCTATCAGGATTATGGCACCTCTGCGATCGAGGTCGGTTCCATGCTGGCAGCGTCTGCCTTGATAGGTTCAGTTGCTGGGCTCTATTCGGGGTATCTATCTGACAAGTTCGGCAGAAAGTGGCTGATGTCGGCAGGCTGTATCATCGCTTTTTTTGCGTATAACGGCATCGCTTTGGCGAGTGAAGTTTGGCATTTCTACATTCTCATTCTCTTTACTGGCTTGATGCATCCTCTTATCGATGGGCCAGCTAAGGCGGTGTTAGGAGATTCTCTTGATGATTTGAAAGATCGAGAGCTGGCACTTAACACACGTTACTTTTTGCTTAATATTGGTGGAGCAATAGGGCCTCTTATTGGTGTCACGCTAGCGTTATCGGATCCTCAAAGCTTGTTTATGGTGACTGGCTTTACTCACTTGGTGTATTGCTTCTGGATTCTTTTTGGGATTGAACGTAAAGGGAAGTTTAAGCAACCTGATCGTTCACAATTGCCCAATTTCCGCCAGACGTTGAAAGTTATTAGTAAAGACCGAATCTTCGTCTTGTTGATGTTGGCTAACCTAATGTTGATGTTCGTTTACGCACAACTCGAATCGTCAGTTCCTCAGGTTATTGTGCGAAGTGGTATTGAAGAGTCGGCCACTTTGATAGCGATGTTGCTGTTTATCAACACTGCGACCATTGTTCTTTTTCAGTTCCCACTACTTAAATTGATGGAAAAACTTCCCCTTTTTACCCGCACTCGCATAGGGATGATCCTGATTGCTATTGGGCAACTGGCATTCATTCTGTCACCAAAAGATGCCGCAATAGGCTGGGCGATAGCCAGCTTTATTATCAGCCTCGGAGAGGTGGTGACTTTCCCAACCATTAACGTTCAAATTGACCGACTCGCGCCCGCCCACCTGAGGGGCTCTTACTTTGGTGCGACGGCGCTCTATACATTGGGCTTTGCAATTGGTCCATTGCTTGGGGGAATGATGATTGAGTGGTTAGGCGCCAACTGGTTATTTGGTTTCTGCTTTATCGTCTGTCTATCAATGATCTGGCTCTATTGGTATGCCGAACACGCCGAAGACCCAGTGGAAAGAGAACCTGTAACTCAAACATAAACAGAAGCCCTCGAATGAGGGCTTCTATTAAATGTGCGCAAGCCTTCTTATTCGAATTCAAAAGGAAGGTGTACGATGCTTTCCAATTTTGATAGCGAATCCCCGTCGGCAAAGTACTTTATTATTTGTTTAGCACTTTTTACGACATGCTCTCTATAGTTCTGATAATGCACCGTGTTGTTTGTAGGAAGCCAAGGCACTGATGCTATCAATGTCACGCTGCTACTTTGAGATTCTATACAGAATGAGAACAGGTTGTGATAGCCGTGAGAAGCCATAACTCTTGTGTATTCAGAGCTGTAATTACCTAAATTGTTTGGGAAACAAACTGTTCCGGCGTGTTTACGTGTATAGGCAAATGTGTCGTCCAACTCATCATACTTGTTTTGATAGTATGTGTTCTTATACGTATCAGGGACATTGGATAAGATTTGAGTGTTGTTGCGACATTCAAGTTGTATGGAAATATAGACCTCGTTGTGGTCTAACATTTTGTTAATGTCAGTCGTTATACTCATCAAAACCCTTAGCTATACAGCGTTTGACTATCAAAGATATGAATTGTTGCCAACCAGAATTCGCTGGTGTGAGTTAGCATTTATCTTCTATTGGAGCCCATCTTGCGTTTGTTCGTCTGAAAATTTCGGCTCAAATTTCAAGGTTTGAGTTGGGTACGCGATATCAGCGTCATGCTTGTGAATGATAGACATGATTTTTAATAGAACATCTTCTTTGACTTCATGATAGCGAATCCAGTTAACGGTTTTGGTAAAGGTATACACCATCATTTGTAGCGATGACGGGCCAAATGCGTTGAAGTTGACGATAAGAGTCTGCTTGGTATCAATATCAGGGTGATTTCTCAGCATTGTCTTAATGTCTTTTACGATTTGAGCGACCTTCTCACCATCATCGTAGCGAACACCAATAGTCTCTTTGATTCTTCGGTTGAGCATTCGTGATGGGTTCTCCACCACTATGTTGCTGAATACTGAGTTAGGAACATAAAGAGGTCGTTTGTCGAAAGTGCGGATAATCGTCATTCGCCATCCGATGCGCTCGACGGTGCCTTCGATCTGGCGATCCGGAGAGCGGATCCAGTCTCCGACTTTAAATGGGCGATCGAAGTAAATCATCATGCCGCCAAAGAAGTTAGAGAGGAGGTCTTTAGCTGCTAAACCCACAACCAAGCCACCGACACCACCAAAGGTTAGTAGACCAGATAGGCTTAAACCAAAGGCCTGCATGATGGTCAGCATACCAATGGTAATGAAGAACAGCCTTGATACTTTGGCTATTGCTTGAACAGTCGTCTCGTCTCTAGACTTCTGTTTTAAAACGTATTCTTCAACATTGTTAATTAATCGCATGGTGATCCAGATAAAGATGGCGATCACCAAGAGAAGTTTTAAAGTACTTAGCCAATTGAGCTTAGAGTCCATGTAGTCTTGTAGAATGAATCCAAGCGAAATCGTTGCAGGCCAGCACCAAATCAGTGTACTGACGGGCGTTTTGAGTGCATGTAGAACCAAATCATCCCAGTGGAATTGGGTTTTACTGACGAGAATCTCTAGTCGACCGTAGATGATGCGCCACGCGATCCAGGCGAAGAAACTTGCGGCAGTGATGAACAAAACGTTGGTATCCCAGCTTTGCAGCATAGTTACCAAGCTCTGTGGCAATAAAGCAACTAACTCATTCATTTATTAGGTCTTATTGTTAACGTCATAGGGGTAAGTATAAAGGCTTGTCAGTAGGCAAACTACCGACATTTTTCCTACAGGTTTTATTCGTCTTCATTGTCGATGGGGAAAAGGCTAAGTATTAAACGAAGGTTTGTTTACTTCTTGCTACTGAAATGCTCAGATAACGCCGCTCGGCGATTCTTGGCAGAGCCGCCGCCACCTTCCATATCAACAGTGTCTTCGTAACCGGCTTTGATAAATTTTTGGGTTGGGCTGTTTGGTTCTAGACGACGAAGTTGTGGCGATTTGAAGGTGCCTGCAATTTGATAAATTGAAATACCACCGCCCGTTGTTACCGTCACTATTTTTCCGTCAAAGTCGAAGTTAGTGGTGATTAAACGGTCGTTTCGATAAACGCCGATTTCGTTAAACGTCAGGATTTCGGTATTGTATACAGGAGTGCCGATTTCGATCCAACGGCCGTAGACGTGCTTGGGATTAATGTAATCTTTATAGCTGAAAAAAAGCAGAGCCGCAAAAGCTACCGCCAATATGACAAATAGCGTAGCGAAAGATAATTTTACAAAAGCTTCTTTTTCCATGTAAGAGCGCTTTCTAAATCTGGGTGCATTGGTTGTTCTGTTTAACGCCACATTAAACTGCTCTGATCAGCGAAACTAATTCGAAAGTTTACCTTTAATTTGTTCGCTGTGGTGCAAGAGTTTTCTCATTGACATCGATTATCAATAATAAGTTTGATCTTCAGCCCAAAAAATGCACAGTTAATTTCAGTCAATATAAGGTGCCACCAACGCCTTAACATTCACTTTTGCTTTTAATCTTGCTGCTAATAAGTATAGCCCGCCTATCTTACGATGGAGAAACAGTGCATCTGCTGGAGGAGTATGCCAGTAGTTCTTTTCCATACTTAACACTGTCCCTGCTTCCCTCAATCTCATGGATAAATCACTTACGCCAAAATCGTACTCCCCATCATGAAGCATGGGCTCACAAGCCTGTTCGACCAGGTTTAAAATGGCTTCTTTCTGTTGTTTTTCAATATCCTGACTAAAGAAGCCTATCTGAGAGAGGGCGTTATCTAATGCGTGGCTATCTTCATTGGTCACTGCTTTGAACGCTTGTTGGTAACCTTGACTGATTTTGTCGCTATATGCTCTGGTCGCACCGAAATCCAGTAGAACGACTTTTTGACTCTCCGGGTTATACAGGTAATTCGCAAAGTTGGGATCGGTTTGTACCAGTTGATATTCAAACAGCTCTCGGAAAAGGAGAGATAGTAACGCAGTCATTACCTTATCACGGGTGATTTGGTCGCAATCGCAGAGCGTTTCAACGGGTTGCCCCTCCAGATAAGACATGGTTAACACGGTTTCTGAACTTGTTTCAGGGTAAACTCTCGGCACTTCAAAACGTGTATCGTCGATCAAATGACTGCGATACGTTTCGAGAAACTCGGCTTCTTTTTCATAGTTGGCTTCGTCATGAAGCTGTTCCTTGGCTTGCTGAAGAAGGCCATCGATATCGACATTTTTGGGAATTAGGCCGACAAGGTTGAGAAGCGTCGCTACATTGTCCACATCGCTGTCGATACTTTTTCTTATGCCAGGATATTGCACTTTGACCGCTACGGGATCGCCTGCATCTGTATGAGCAAAGTGCACTTGTCCAATTGAAGCGCTGGCTATCGGCTTAAAGTTAAATGACAAGAATTGAGACTTCCAATCATCACCTAACCCGCTCGACATGACTTGCGCGAGTTGTTTTGCCAACATGGGATTGGCGTCAGATCGTAAGCGAGCCAAAATATCCGCTAGTTCAGGAGAAAGAAGATCACCCGCATCCATAGAAAGCATTTGGCCGACTTTCATCGCCGCGCCGCGCAGATGGGCCAATTGATCAGTGAGACGTTTGATATTGGTCGGGGTCAACAATAACTCTTGTTTACTGGGTTTATTGCCTTTAATCCATTGCTTTGTTCCTTCCGCAACAACATTGGAGCCTATTTTGGTCGCCAATGATGCCATCTGGCCAAAACGAGATAATCTATTGGTTGGGATCTTGGATTCTTCCTTAGACATCGAGCATTCCCCTTAGTTTTGGATATTTATACGGCAACTCTCTGTTTTTATATCACTTTGTAAACGCACCGCCTAGCATGCGGTTGGAATACGTGCTTGCTAGGCGCGGATGATTTCGATAAAACCTAGCTCTAACGCTTAGTTTTTATCGAAAATTTCATGGAGGATGCATGATCAAAGCAAACCGTTATTTTGAAGGGAATGTACAATCTTTGGCGTTTGAGCAAGATGGCGCACAATCGAGCATAGGGGTGATGGCTCCGGGCGAGTATACATTCGGTACTGCAGCGCCAGAGTGCATGACGGTTGTTCAAGGCAGTTTAACAGTCAAACGTGTTGGCGATGATGACTGGAAAACATACACCAAAGGTGAATCCTTCAACGTAGCAGGGGACTCGTCATTTGATCTTAGAGTCGCAGTCGCAACCGCGTATTTGTGCGAATACCTCTAAGAGGATACCCAGCACGCTCGTCGCATGTATCTGTTATACAGGCGGCGAGTGTTGTCCCTATTTAGCGAAAACCACATCGATCGACAAACGATGATCTTGCCTTCGGTGAGTGGTGTATTTCCCTTCCGATCACATTTCTGTTCAAAAAAACATTTTCATATGTCTCCAAATCTTGGCAAAGACTTTGCTTGAATAAATGAGTAAAAGGGCGTGAATACAAGGCTATACAACGTATTAATTGGCTAATTATTCGGAAATTTCGAAATGTGGCTAAGTAATAAACAAGTTTGTCAGTTACATCGTTGGCTATACTTAGTTTGTGACGGAACCGCTTCGAGAGGAGGTTGATGATGGCTGTAGTACCGAAACACAAAGACCCGCATGCTCGTTACGATCCCAATCAGGAGCTTACTGCAGATCAGTTACACCGGTTTGGTAAAGTAGCGAATAAAGCGCAGGCTCGGCGTGATCAAATTGCACAGCATAACTCACTGACGATTGCTGCAAGGGCGGCCAAAGAGACCGCAATGAAACCTATTGTTGTGCCAAAGAAGGATAAACCCAACTCTGCTCGTTATGCTGCTTGGATGTTAGTTGTGATGGCTATCTGTCTATGGCTCATGTTCATGAGCCGTTAAACTTATTTATCGGAGTCACCTTCTCTGTATTGACGCTTTCAATTGCGGTAATCGCTCCTGAGTGATCACGTTGATAATATCGGTATTGGTTTTTCCCACCATGTTTTGCTGCGTACATCGCTTTGTCCGCGCAGCGTGTCAGTTCTGGTAGTGAGTCTGCATCTGTCGGATAAATAGCGACGCCAACACTGACGGTCAGTTTGTTAATTCTTTCTGTGCTTTGGTAGCTGTCTTCAAACAAGTGGCAGATACGATCCAATATGTTGTTTAGGTCCTTTATGCTTCGCACATCGTAAAGCAGTAAGACAAACTCATCACCAGCAAAACGTGCAATTGAATAGTCGTGTTTCTGCGTCTTTCTGTCTTTAGAACGAATGTTATTTTTTAACCGTTTTGAGAAGTGTTGTAAGACTCGATCCCCCACATCATGTCCGTAGGTATCATTGATGGTTTTAAAGTTATCAATGTCGAGAAACACCATTGCTGTAATCGTCGGGTCGCTGCGTACTTCTTCCAATTTCTCTATGGCCCAGCTTTCGAAGCTCCAACGATTCGCAAGCCCGGTGAGTTGATCGCGATACGCGAGATCTTCAATCCCTTCCTTGTAGAGTGATTGAATATAGTTGACGACTTTAGAGTAAAAGTAAGAAGAGGTGTTACACAATAAGCCAAGGGCAAACAAGCTGATCAGGAACCTATCTACAGAGAGCTGCAGCGGTACGGATACGATATCGGTAAACAAGCAGGTAATCGCCGTAAAAACGTAGAAGCCGCTGCTGAACAGTAATCCATAGCGGAATTCACAGACAAAAATAACGGCCGCCATAATCGGGTAAAGCCAGAGAAGGCGATCGGAAATGTGGTCGCCAAACAACAGCAACATGGCGCCTTCAAAAAGTAAAACGCACGACAATATCAAGTCTGAAACATTGGCCGATTGATTAAATTTGAGATACCAAAGATTGGCAGATAACACACCCACGCAAAGCATATTGAGTGTGCCAAACAGGTAGTTCTGGTTGGCGATATGGGTGAAGCCGTAATAAGTCAGTATAACGAGTGCAATTAGGGAGCAGAGAAGCACGACTTTGCACTTGCGAGCAGAGCGCATATCAGCCATTTCTTCTAAGTGTTGTCCTACAAAACTCGCCATTTGAACCCTTGCCCACAAATTTACAATCCGGCAATTAAAGTCTAGAAGAAAAACGAGGGTCTGAATGAAGGTATTAGAAAAGGAAATTTAATGAGATCAATGAATTATATGAGTCACATTGCTTATAATTCTATGGGTAATCTAAGACACTGAATTTTGGCGCATAGGTAACTTATTGTATTTGAAAGTCAAATACAGTAAGTGTTAATAAATTGGCGTTTTTAACTCTATGATTAATTTAGAGAAAGTGGCAATTTAGCGTCATTCTATATAATAAAACAATCTATAAGCGCCAGTTAAGTGCTGAATTCGGTACGAAGCCAATTGCGAAGTATCAGAACGTGTTCATTTTTGAGTTTCTCCGGCTGGCAAGCGAAGTAAAAATCCTGATGAGGGTTAAGGACTGGTTCGCCCACTTCGACCAGCGAGCCGTGACTGACATCATCCCGGATAAACTGTCGGTGTGTGACAAAGACACCCAGTTTGCGAATGGTTGCCTGGACGGCTTGAATTGAAGCAGAAAAACTCAAATTGTTAGCAAAGCTCGGCATGGAGAGTTGATGGCTTTCACACCATACCTGCCAGTCATATTTTCGCCTGTCGTTAGCCGCAACGATGGCGGGGTATTGAGCCAACAACGATGCTGGTGTGGTTTCTTCATCGACGAGTTCAGGGCTGGCGGCCATCACTAATTCATCTCTCGCTAAGAGCTCGCAGTAGTAATCAGGCCAGTCGTCGGTTTTTCCGTGGATGATCGCAACATCAATGCCTTCGTTTTCCATAACAAAGCTACCGATTAGGTTTGAAATGCGTATATCCAGTTGCGGTGCATACTGATTAAACCGATTGACTCGGGGAATCCACCAGTGCATCGCCAGAGAGTGGACCATATTGAGTGTCAGTCTTTGGCTTTGCTGTTCGTCAATCAAGCTTTGAGTGGCCGCAACAATTTGCTCTATTGCCGGTGCCACTTGTTTGTAATACCTGCGGCCAGCAGCGTTGAGAACCACTTTTCGTCCAGCCCGAAGAAACAACGCCTGACCGATTTGCGTTTCGAGTGATTTAATCGCTTGGCTAACCGCGGAGTGACTGACGCTCAACTCATTGGCCGCATCCGTCATACTGCCTGTTTCTGCGACAGCGATGAAAGAGTAGATAGACTTTAGTGGTGCTAGTTTTTTCATCTGTAAGTTTTTCTTACTTAACCTGTAAATATTACTCGTTTTTTATTTCTGCTTCGGACTCCTAAACTTAGCAGCAAATAGGGAGGAGTTATGCCAAGTCAGATGTACCCAGTTTTATTCATGTTGTCTTCAACATTCAGTTTGTCACTAACTGGATTGTTTTCCAAATTTTTAAGTGAGTATTTTGATGCCAATTTGCTCAGCTTTCTCCGTTTTATCTTGCCTGCGATGGTGCTTCTTTTGATGTTTATTGGCAAAGAAGTAAGGTGGCCAGATCGCAATGAACAGGTTCCACTTTGGATCAGAGCGCTCTGTATTGGCGCATGTCAGGTTTGTTTTATCTACTCGTTGCAACATCTGACTCTCGTTGAAAGTGTAGTGTTGTTTGGTACAGGACCACTATTTATTCCAGTGTTAGAAAAGCTTATATTTTCTGTTCACTTGAGTGTGATTAACATTGTGGGGCTAGTGACAACCTTTACTGGGGTTGTGTTATTGGCGGGCGATGTCAGTGGTTTCAACTTCCGACCGGAGTTATTGATTGGCCTAGCGGCTGGGGTGTTTAACGCGGGTTCGCAATTGAGTCTATACCGTATCAGTAAAAGTCGACTGAATGCTTTTGAAATCAACTTATGGACTTTCCTCTATGCTGCCGTGGTGATTACTCCGCTTTTAGCGTTCAGTTTAGCCAACGATCAAGCTATGTATCAGCCAGCTGATACCAATCCTTGGCTTATAATCACTGTGCTTGGCGTGTTGGCGTTCCTGATCATCAATACTCAAGTATTTCGCTCAAAAGCCTACAAACTTGCAGAGTCCGGCTCCCAGTTAGCTCCGCTCATCTTCACCAACTTATTGTTTACCGCGCTATGGCAGGTGTTGTTCTACAAAGAAAGTTACAATATATACCAAGTGCTAGGTCTTTCGCTCATTATCATTGCTAACGTAGCCTGCGTATTGTTACCTAAGTGGCTGAAGCGCAGAAACTTAAAAATAGCGTAAGGATTTAGTAGATGGTTCTGAAGGTGAGATTGATGCGTTCACCGATCGCTTGGCTCGTTTTAGGTAAGCCGTGTTTCCAGTAGTGTTGCATTTCACCAGCCATGATGAGCAAGCTGCCATGGCTAAGCTCAATATCATGGTTTTGCCCTGTATGTAGGTGTTTGAGAGTAAATCGCCGTGTCGCGCCAAGACTGAGAGAAGCAATAGTTGGGTTTTGTCCTAACTCAGGCTCGTTATCCTGATGAGCCCCCATCGAGTCCTGGCCATCGCGATACAAGTTAAGTAATACCGAATTGAATCTTTGGTTGGCGACGTCTTCGCATCGAGACTTCACGGATTGTAATCTTTCCGTCATTGGCATAGCAGACATCGTCAAGCCAGAGTAGGTATAGGATTTATCACCGTACCAAGCTTGCAAACGCGGTTGTAGCACACTACGTCCAAAAAGCTGTATTCGTTCCTGAGACCAAGGTGTTTCCATTTTGAGTGAAGCCATAAGTGTGTCGGCTTCATTGAATGACAAAAAGTTGTCTAGCCACAATAATCGACCATTAGGTAGGTCTATCCATCTTTGTTCATAAGGTAAGTCTTCAAACAGATCCAAAATTCACTCCCTTATCAATAATTTTATCTTTAACCGATGAAAACTCACTCAAGTTAATGTAGTTTTTATGTAAGAGCTAAAACAATAGCCATAATAATAATTATATACCTCTAACGAGTTAGATATAGAGGTGTCAGTGCTCATCGGCTAGCAAGTGAGACTTGCTCCATTGTCTGATGAGCCTTTTGTGGGGGTGGAATGAAGTATCGCTTTGACAGCCGATGGTCAGTTTCCATACTGGCGATCACACTGTTTTGTATTGCTGTAGGACTGATTGAGTCGATTGACCGTAGTCAGAAAAACTTTCTGAGAGACAGCCTATTGGGGCGAGCTAAAGAAGAGTTGTCGATTGTTCGTTCTGAACTTGAAACCGCTATTGTCTCCGATATCTTCGCGGTGAATGGCCTGTCAGCCCTTATTGCTTCGAATCCCAGTTTCGAGTATTCAGGTTGGGACTTAATCGCTTCCAGTATTATGCGCAAAGCCAGCCATGTGACGATTATTGGCTTAGCCCCCGATGACGTTATTAAGTACATTTATCCATTGAAAGGTAACGAAAAAGCGTTAGGACTTGATTACCGTACGGTTCCAGGACAATGGAGAACGGTTAAGAAGGCGCGTGAAATCGAAGAGATCTTTATTGCCGGTCCCGTCAATTTGGTTCAGGGCGGCAGGGCACTTATCGCGCGCATCCCTATTTTTACTGACCCACTATACAACCGCCACTATTGGGGCGTATGCAGTGTCGTCATTTCTCTTGAAACACTGTTTATCGATGTCGGTGTTGAAGCATTCTCTTTTAAGTACAACCTAGCGATGCGTGGTATCGACAGCTCCGGTCGGGAAGGGGAGGTGTTCTACGGTTCTCAGAGTACGTTTGATAAGGCATTTGCGATTGAAACCGTTCATTTCCCATATGGAAGTTGGACGATAGCCGCCTCAACAAAAGATGACTTACTAAAGCAGAGCGAGTGGTATCGGGTTCATGCCGTTCGTTTGTTAGGTTATCCAATGGTGCTGGTCTTGATGGCTGCTTTCGGCATGATTTTCCGTCTTTACCAAGATGCCAATCAGCGGGCATTGCATGACGAGTTAACCTCTTTGCCTAATCGACGTTACTTTATGTATACGCTTAGACATCAGTTTGATTTTATTAAACGCTCGGGTAAAGGGGATGGGTTCGCTATCCTCAATGTTGATTTAGACAAGTTTAAATCCATTAATGATACCTATGGTCATGCCGCTGGAGATAAAGTTCTGATTGCGACGGCAGAGCGAATCAAAAGTGTGCTTAGAGCTTCAGATATTGTTGCTCGGATGGGGGGAGATGAATTTTTAATTATGCTTCCGAGGTTGTCAGAAGCTGAAGATGTCGATGTTCTTAATATCGAGTTGCAGAAAGCAATTTGTCATACCCCAGTTATCTACGAGCAGCAACTCATCAACATTCACGCCAGCGTAGGATATGCCATGTTTGATCCCGAGTTTAACGACGTGGACGACATGCTTAAATTAGCGGATACCAGAATGTATGAGGAAAAGCGTCGCCAGGCAAAGCGTTCTGGATTGTAGTCACGAATCTCTCATTGTGGATCGGCACTTACTCAAGTTTCGTGCTATAGACAATATTATAAGATCATGATTTAGAGGGATAAGGATGCGAGATTTGACCCAGTGGTTAAGTGATTACGGTGAGAGTCATCAAAATCCGGTGAACCAGAAAATCCATAAAGTGGCTGTGCCGGGGATTTTCCTATCCATTGTCGGTTTAATCTGGTCGATCCCATCGATTTCGTTGCTGGGTTTTACTCTGAACTGGGTTTGGATTGTGATGCTACCTGTCATGATTTTCTACTTTAAACTGTCGCTGAGCGTGTTTCTTATGATGCTTGGTTTTACACTGGCGTGTATTTCTTTGATCTGGTCTTTGGAAATTCTTCAGGCGCCCGTGCTGCTCGTTTCACTGATCTTATTTGCCGTATTATGGATGTTGCAGTTCATTGGCCATAAGATTGAGGGTAAGAAGCCTTCATTCTTTGAAGATCTTCTCTTTCTTCTGATTGGCCCTGTCTGGGTGTTTCGCCAGAAATAGCACGTCTCTATTTAACAACATGCTTGTCTTTGCTAGCCCCCCGACTGTTGGGGGCTTTATATGTGTTTTAGATCACACTTCTTCTGCTGTTAAGCTTTCTTGCTATTAACAAAATTAAAACTTGTGACTTTTGTCATGGAAAACGTTTTCCTGTTACCGGTAACATTTATATCAAAGTTACCGGTAACATAAAATAATAATCCGGTCTCATCCCGGGCAGCTAAACTAGGCTGCATTGGAGTACATGAAACAATCTAAGGACACCCCTACTATGAAAGCGATGACAAAACCTTTGCTTGCTGCCACGTTGACAGGACTTTTTGCGACTTCGGCCTTGGCCGCTGACTTCAAACTGAAGATTCAGTCTTCTGACCCATCTGGCGACTTGAACTTTAAAGTTCAACAAAAATGGGCAGAGCGCGTAGAGAAAATGTCGAATGGCCGAATTGACATCGACCTTCTACCGGTAGGGGCAGTGGTGAAACACACTGAGACTTTAGGCGCGATCAAAATGGGTATCCTAGATGGACAAGTGACTGCAACTGGTTACTTCTCGGGTAAGGATCCTGCTTTTGGTCTAATTGGTAACATGGTTGGTGCGTGGTCGGATACGACTCAGCTACTGCAGTACATGAACTACGGTGGTGGTAATGAACTGATGACTGAGCTTTACGCGCCATATGGTGTGAAGTTTGTTGGTGCTTCAACAACGGGCGTTGAATCCTTCATCTCTAAAAAGCCGCTCAACGGTGTCGATGATTTGAAAGGTTTGAAATTACGTGCGCCAGAAGGTTTGGTTCAGCAAGTGTTTGCTGCTGCCGGTGCGACGCCTGTCAACCTGCCTGGCTCTGAAGTCTTCACTGGCTTGAGTAAAGGGGTTATTGATGCAGCAGACTATACGGTATTTTCAACCAACCAAAAAGCGGGCATGAACGACATTGCTACGCATCCTGTTCAACCGGGTTTCCACTCCTTACCACTGATCGATATTTCTGTCTCTCAGAAGAAATGGGACAAGATGCCTGAAGACTTGCAAACAATTCTTCAAACCTCAGTCCGTGACTTTTCTTATGACATGACAACGCAACTGAAAATGGCAGATCAGGCGGCGGTGAAAGAAGCGCAAGCGAACCCATCCATCACTATCCATAATTGGTCTGACGAAGAGCGTAAGAAATTCCGTGAAATTGCTAAGTCTCAATGGAAAGTGTTTGCTGAACGCTCACCAAACGCGAAAAAAGTGTATGACTCAGTAACAGGTTTCCTAGAAGAAAACGGCCTTCTTTAAGCTGAACATGTGTTCTAGCTTCTCTCAGGAGGGCGTTGCCCTCCTTCTTTTTTGGAATTGATTGGTATGAATGACAACGCCCCACATCCACCTCAGCAGCAGGATGAGCAACCGAGAAACTTTCTCGATAGAGCCATTATAAAAATCAGTAATTTGCTCAGCTGGTTATTCATCTTCACTGTATTTATCTCGTTTTATGAAGTTCTGATGCGTTATGCCTTTAACGCGCCAACGACGTGGGTTCACGAAACGGCGTCTTTCATTGGTGGTTCACTGTTTATTGTTGGGGGCATCTATGCCTTTGCTGCGAATAAGCATGTGCGAGTGGTATTAATTTACGATTCTGTGTCTGAACAGACTCGTAAATACCTCAATATTGTTCACCACCTAGTGGGTCTGGCATTTGCTGGCATGCTGGCTTACGCGTCTTTTGCGATGGCGAAAGAGTCTTGGTATGCCCCGTGGGGTGAGCTTCGCCTTGAGACGTCCGGCTCTGTGCTGAATGCACCTTACCCAGCGCTACTTAAGGGCCTGATTTTTGTCGTCCTTTGTATTCTTGTTATCCAGTTTGTCTTACACCTCATTCAGGAAATTATGGGGCTAAGGAAGAATAACGATGTTTGATTTATCTTCTATTGGCATTGCATGGAGTAGTGTGCTCATGCTGGTAATGATGATTGCCTTGCTGCTCACCGGCATGCAGTTGGCTTTTGTCACGGGCTTTGTCGCCATTTTCTTCACTCTTTGCTGGTTCGGACCAGATGCCTTGCCCTTAATCGCAAGCCGCACTTACAGTTTTGCTTCAGGCTATGTCTTCCTTGCTGTGCCTATGTTTGTTCTCATGGCGGCGCTGCTTGATCGTTCGGGTATTGCCAGAGACTTGTTTGACGCGATGAAATCAGTTGGCCGCAAAGTACGCGGTGGTGTGGCTGTACAAACCTTGCTGGTGGCGGTTCTTCTAGCATCTATGTCCGGCGTGATTGGTGGCGAAACGGTCCTGCTTGGTATTCTTGCTTTACCGCAGATGCTACGTCTTGGTTACGATCGAAAGTTAGCGATTGGTACCACCTGTGCAGGCGGTGCATTGGGCACCA
Organism: Vibrio sp. RE88; assembly: GCF_013113835.1. Lineage (GTDB taxonomy): Bacteria > Pseudomonadota > Gammaproteobacteria > Enterobacterales > Vibrionaceae > Vibrio. The sequence continues at coordinate 159,649 of NZ_VTYQ01000004.1, forward strand.
TGCTACCACCAAGTATTGTTCTGATTATCTATGGTATGACGGCGAGCGTATCAATTGGTGATTTGTTCAAGGCTTCGTTCTTGCCTGCATTCATTCTCGCTGGCTGTTACATCGCTTATGTATTAATTCGTTGTAAGCTCAATCCTTCATTAGCACCGATTCCCAGTGATGGTGATGAAGAAGATGAAAGACAAGTTAGTTACTTCAAGGCTCTGTTTTTCCCACTGTTGTCTGTCGCGGTTGTCCTTGGGAGCATTTACACCGGTGTCGCCTCTGTAACCGAAGCTTCTGCACTGGGCGTTGTGGGTATTATGATCTCAGCAATCATTCGCGGCGAAATGAGTATCAATATGCTCAAAGAAAGTGCCATCGCGACCATGCGCACTTGCGGCATGATCATGTGGATTGGTATTGGTGCGAGCGCATTAGTTGGAATCTACAACTTAATGGGCGGTATCGACTTCGTTGAAGAAGTCATTCTTGGCCTCAGTGGCGGTAGCCCTCTCGCGACACTGTTGATCATGATGGTGGTTTTACTGGTTCTTGGTATGTTCCTTGACTGGGTGGGCGTTGCACTGCTGACGATGCCGATTTTTGTGCCGATTATTACCAGCTTAGGTTATGACCCAGTTTGGTTTGGTGTAGTGTTCTGTCTCAATATGCAGGTTTCATTCTTGTCACCACCGTTTGGGCCAGCAGCATTCTATCTTAAGTCCGTCGCACCAAAAGACATCAGCTTAGGGGAAATCTTCAGCTCACTATTGCCATTTATTGGCCTGCAAATCTTCGTATTGAGCCTAGTGATCATGTTCCCGGATCTCGCGATGTGGTGGAAATAACCACAAAGCATTTTGAATTAGTAACGTATTGAAATTGGTATTCACAGCCTTCTGATAACTGGAAGGCTAAGGATAGTATTACCCAATGAAAGTAAAAAAAATATTAGTAATGGGCGTTTCAGGTTGTGGTAAAAGCCTGATTGGTAAAGAGCTTGCCGATAAGTTGTCTCTGCCTTTTTATGATGGCGATGATTACCATCCACAAGCCAATGTGGAAAAAATGGCACAAGGAATCCCATTAGATGATTGCGACCGTCTCGGCTGGCTAGAAACGCTAAACCGAATTTACGTTGAGAATGATGCGGCGGTGATTGCCTGCTCTGCACTCAAACCAGCGTACAGAGACATCCTTCGTCGTAACAATCAGCAATTGGCTATCGTCTATTTGAAAGGAGACTTCGATACTATTTGGTCTCGACACAAGCAACGTGCTAACCATTATTTTAATGGCGAAGCGATGCTCAAAAGTCAGTTTGAAGCCTTAGTTGAACCAAGCATCGATGAAGCGTTGTTTATCGATATTGCGTCGGATGTCGACACCGTAGTGGAATCAGCGCTTATTGCGTTGAAGGAGCAGGCGCTATGAGCCAGTCAAACATTGCGATGATTGGCCTTGGTGTGATGGGTAAAAGCCTTGCGTTGAATCTACTTGACCATGGTTTTAATGTCACCGGGTTTGATATTGATGAAGCTAACCTTCAGCGAACGGCTTCCGAAGCGACTTTAGTTTCGTGCATGGCCAACAAAGGTCAATTTGTTGCGGCGACCAATCTCTCTGAGTTACTGAAGACTTTGGAAAAACCGCGTGTGATTGCCTTGTCTGTTCCAGCCGGAGAGATTGTTGATAAAGTGATTGATGATCTACTCATCGCTGGTATCGATAGCGAAGATATTGTGATTGATACTGGTAACAGCCTTTGGACGGACTCTGAGCGCCGAGAAGCTCACTACCAAGGTAAATTGCGTTTCTTTAGTACTGCCGTTTCTGGTGGTGAAGTCGGAGCGCGAACAGGGCCAGCTCTCATGGCCAGTGGCGACCCTGCTGCTTGGGAATATGTTCGTCCGATGTGGGAAGCGATTGCCGCTAAAGTGGATGAAAAAGGTCTGCCAGTCGGGCAATTTGAGCAAGGTGATCCATGTGCTGCATACCTAGGGCCTGCGGGAGCTGGGCACTACGTTAAAATGGTTCACAATGGTATCGAATACGCTGATATGCAGCTTATCTGCGAAGCGTTTCATTTCATGTCCGATGTTCTTGATATGTCGGCTAGAGAAATCAGTGCAGTATTTTCAAGTTGGAACAAGGGTGTCCTCAATAGCTATTTGATGGAAATCAGCGCAGAGATATTGCAGACCGAAGACCCGATAACAGGACAACCGTTTGTTGATGTGGTGTTTGATAAAGCCGGTCAGAAGGGCACTGGGTTATGGACGGCGGTGAACAGCCTACAAATGGGCGCTCCTGCGCCCACCATTGCTCAAGCGGTATTTTCCCGAGCACAAAGTGCACAAAAGCAACTAAGAGTGAATGCGGAAAAAGTGCTGAAAACGCACACCAAACCTGCCGGTGGTTTTGACAAACAAGCTATGCTTGATGAGCTGCATGATGCATTATACTGCGCCAAACTCGTGGTATACGCACAGGGTTTTGACCTGCTGAAGACCACTTCTGTTGAAGAAGGCTGGAATCTAGATTTTGGTGATATCGCTAAAATTTGGCGAGCAGGGTGTATCATCCGCGCCATCTTTTTACAGGACATCGCCAAGGCCTATCAAGACGAACCTGAGTTGGAGCATCTTCTATTCGCTGATGTTTTTATTGAGCAAATCGCGCTGAGATCGTGTGGTTGGCGAAGCAGTGTGTCTAATGCGGCTATTCATGGCGTTCCAGTACCGGCTATCTCTTCTGCACTGAGTTATTTCGACTCTCTCCGTCGCGGTGTTCTGCCAGCGAATTTGCTTCAGGCTCAGCGAGATTACTTTGGAGCGCATACTTATTCTAGAGTGGATAAACCAGAAGATGAGAAGTTTCATTTAACCTGGAGTGAGCCAAACAAAACGCAACTCACGGTGTAAAAACAGAGCGTTCGCTGCAAAGCGAGCGCTTTTTTGTTATCTACACCAACAAATTCGTTTTGTTTTATGAGTAAAATGTTACCAGTAACATTAAGAGCAGAAAGAAACATCATCAATGGCCAATAAGAAAAAACGCCCTACTTTGCAAGATATTGCTGATAAAGTTGGGGTGACAAAAATGACGGTGAGTCGTTGTCTACGCGACCCTTCGCTTGTCTCTCAAGCAATACAGGAAAAGGTTAATCAGGCGGTGGAAGAGCTGGGATACATTCCTAACCGTGCACCAGATATTCTGTCCAATGCGAAATCGAATGCTATCGGTGTGCTGGTTCCTTCATTAACCAACCAGGTTTTTGCTGAAGTGATACGTGGTATTGAATCGGTGACAACACCAGCAGGTTACCAAACGATGATCGCACACTACGGCTACAGTGAAGAGCTTGAAGAAAAGAGCATTGCTTCTCTGCTGTCGTATAACGTTGATGCCATTATCCTCTCTGAGAATGTTCATACTGACAAGGCGCGTAAGATGCTGGAAACCGCATCAATCCCTGTGGTGGAAATCATGGATTCCTTCTCGCCTCGTATTGAACAGGCGGTTGGGTTTGACAATAGGCTTGCGGCTCGGGACATGACCAAAGCTATGCTAGCGCAAGGAAGAGAGAACATTGCGTATTTTGCTGCGCGGATGGATGAACGGACTCGATTAAAGATGGACGGTTATCAGTTGGCACTTGAAGAGCAGGGTAAAGCCCCTGTTACCCTCCAGACGGAGGAAGCTTCGTCTTTTACCTTGGGCGCTAAACTATTGGGTGAGCTTTTGCAAAAGCACCCTGAGGTAGACGGTATTTTTTGTACCAATGACGATTTGGCTATTGGTGCTTTGTTTGAATGTCAGAGACGTGGAATAAAGATCCCAGAGCAAATGGCGATTGTTGGATTTCATGGTCATGACATCAGTCAGGCAATGACGCCAAAACTAGCGACAGTGATTACACCACGTGAAGAGATCGGTCAAGTCGCTGCGCAGCAGTTAATTCAACGCCTTAAAGGTGTCGAAGGCTGGGAAGCGAGTATTGATTTGGGGTATCGAATCGAACTAGGAGAAAGCCTGTAATTCGCAAAATGCACTTATTTGAAGTTTGCATTTTGCAACTGAATGCAATTTAGAAATGGATTATGCGTATGGTTTTCATGCATCTGATGCAGAAGTGAACAAAAACAATGGTTTTTATTGATAATTAAAGTTGGCACGCTTCATGCTTTAGTAGTAATGACCCTTATTAAGCCGAGGGTCACCTAGCCAACTGACGTTGTTAGTGAACCTTATTTTTGTTCACATTCATATATAGCCAATCACGATTATTGTGATTGGCTTTTTTTCTTTTTAGGCCCTTACAACTCACATCAGTACATTTTCCTGACATCCGTTATAGCAGCTTGGTTTTCGAGGGCACACGGCGCCTCTGGAGCAGATCACCCTTGCGTCGGTCTGAATACCTCGCTCAATCCAGTTAATATTGAGAATCTTGGCAATCGTGGTGAACTCTCTTTGGATATGACGAGGAATTGAAGCACTGCCTCCGTTATCAACACACAATGACTTCAGCTCTTCGGCGATACTGCGTGAGTCACCACCTTGGGCATCGATCGCTGGGTTCAAATCGATGCCTGCGCAGAGAACCCGATTGTTGCCCGCAGGGTCCGTCATGTTGACTGATTCACAACAGTAGATTCTTGGCTCGTCACCAACATTGAGAATTGAGATTTGCGCTGAGCTGCCGTTTTGAGGCTCAGAAAGTCTTCTGAATACCGCCCAGTGCTGACAAGGGTCGTTAACCTTGCGCATGTTTCCCCAAGGAAGCGGGATGCCATTACCACGATAAACCGCTTTCAGCTTGTTCTGGCCATAGGCATCAAAATAATGCCAGTGTGGATAAGGTGATACCACCGTCATTCGGCGCATTGCTACAGAAGGGGAGACCCCTGCTTTGAGGTGCACATCAATCTCATAGCCGCTACGGTCGAGCAACTGGCGGAAAGGCACCTTAGGACATAACAGAGCACCAGCAAAAAAGCTCGATTCAAAATCACGCCATGCTTGTAAAATATCCTGAGAGTTCAGGTCTGAGGTTGGTGCGGCTTGGTTGTGTTCTTCCCAGCTATTGGCGTGACCAACAGACAAGACGCTCTTTAATCCCTCTTTACTATGCAGAACACAATGGCCGATGTAGACCGCCAAATCGTACTTCAGGCGAGTCGGGTATTGTTTCAGAATCTCGTTTAAATAGATAAAACCAGGCGGTTCAAAGAAAGAGGTGACGACCTGCTTTGCGCTAACTCCAAGTTCATCGACAATATCTTGTGGTGGACGCGACACCCAGCGGATGGTTAGCCCCATACTACGAGCAATATCCATCAGATCTTCAGCAGACAAATTAAGGCGTTTTAATCCGACTTCTTCTGCAGCTCGTTCTAGATCAGGAAAGTGGTTTTGGTTGCTCTCCTGATGGGCACGGATCAATAAGTGAGCAAACTGGCGCCCGGTAATACCGGTTTGAGAGAGCATTTCTGGAATAGCAATTTGTAAAATCTCATTAGAGAAGAGGAAGCTTGGCTCAAGTGCCATTCCACTAATGCCACCTCTATTACCTTTATCAGGTGTGATGTCGGCCTGTTCAGGTTCATCATCCAGAAACCAGGTCGGATCTTTTTGGAAGACTTCAGCGATGACCTCCAACATATCAATACTAGGGACACGCTTCCCACGCTCAATCATTGATAGATAGGAGACAGAAGGGGCGTATTCCGGGTTAACCCGTATACAGCGAGCCGACAGATCTTCCATGGTTAAATGGTTGCGTTTACGTAGGTTTCGAATCTTGGTCCCTAAAAAGTGGGACTGACGAATTAGACTTTTTGACAGCATCATTTTGTAAAATTCACATTGTAAAATTTTTGTTGTGAAATTGTAGTCAAAATTTCACTAGTATACAAAGTAAGCAAAGTCACAAATCTGCAATCAGTTAAACGCAAGTTTGAAATATTTGCTCTAGGACAGAAAAGTTGTGAAATATCCGCGAGGGAAACACTATGAATATGCTTACTTTCGATAAAACAGAAATCCAAAAACAAGACAAGCCATTTATCGCTGAAGCAGTCTTCGCGGTAGAAAAGATGAATTCAAATCAAGCCACCGAGAAGCAAGTAAAAGCAAAACAATTGCTAGATCGTCTATTTCCACTTGAGAGTGGATCACACAAAGACGTTACCGCATATGTTATCGACTATCGCCATGTAATGGCTTATTTCAAAGATGGTAGTCACAGCGGTTTGAAGCACTCTAAACACTTTGTTGCTTACACGGGCGAGAAAGAAGATCCTGAATCTATCTTGTTTAGAGATGGCACAGGAAGCCATGTTGAACTGACATTCGGCAATCATAAAGGCACAGGCTGTGTAGAGTTGGTTGAAATTGATGACATCCAACTAGAGACCTGCACTATGTTCCCTCAGGAAAGCAGTGAAATTTCTGCGATGCGCCATTGGATCAGCTTGGTGAAAGGGGATGAGAAAGGCAAACCACGTGCATGTACTGAAGCAAAAGAGTACACGGCGAAAAATGGTGACGACTATGACCTTGAGTGCTGCTACACACTAAGTCGCTAATCTAACTACAATTGATTCTGTCATTAAAAGCTCCACATTGTGTGGGGCTTTTATTATATCTGATGTTCTGTAAATTAATGAAATAAAAAGAAAAAATGTGACTGAATATCACGTGTCACTAATGATAGAAATGTGTCCGTTTTTAGTGGCATAAAATTATCATTTGTCGCTATCTGATTGTTTTGTTGATCACTTCTTGATCAAATTTTCTCGCATTCAAAATTTAATGAGTAATTCGTGTAGTTTTTTGTTTCCACTGTAAGAATTATAATTTCGTATGTAACTTGCTTGATTGTGCAGCTATCGCTCATGTTATTGGTGCGATTTATCGCAGAGACACTTCCTATTGAGTCGTTGGGGAGAAGGATTTTATACCAATAACAGGAAAGTAAAATGAAACAACGTCAAATGCTTTGGCTGATTGCTGCTGGATTAGGAGTTAGCCTACCAGTTACAGCCGCAGAGATGGTTAAAGTTGAAAACGATGCATTACTACAACAAGCACTAAAAGCTCAGTCAAACAGCGTAGTTCCGTTGGAAACCGGCTTCGCTGAAGTGAAACGAGTCGTTTTACCTAATGGTAAAGTCAAAGTTCGTTATCAACAGACACACATGGGCCTACCGGTGTTTAACACCTCTGTAGTCGCCACTCAGACCAAAAGCAGCCAGAATGAAGTATACGGTGTCATGGCACAGGGAATCAGTGGTGACTTGGCAACAGTTGCTCCCACTCTGGATGAGAAACAAGCGATCGCAGCAGCGAAAAATGCATTTAAGAAGCACTCCCTTGGGGCTTCTGATGCTCCGTTCGAAAACTCCCAATCAAAGTTGATGGTGTGGCTTGATGACTCTCAAACTGCAAAAGTCGTTTACATGGTAGACTTTTTTGTTGCGGCAAAGGTACCAAGACGCCCATTCTACTTGGTTGATGCTACAACAGGTGAAGTGCTGAAACATTGGGAAGGCATAAACCACGCTCAAGCGACAGGTACAGGCCCTGGTGGTAACCAAAAGACAGGTCAATACAACTTCGGTACGGACTATCCGGGATTTATCGTCGATAAATCAGGCACAACCTGTACGATGAACAACTCAGCGGTGAAAACCGTGGATTTGAATGGTGGTACTTCAGGTAGCACAGCATTCAGCTATCCGTGTAATGACGATACCAATTTCAACGACCACAAGTATGTGAATGGCGCTTATTCGCCTCTGAACGATGCACATTACTTTGGTAAAGTTGTTTTTGATATGTACCAAGACTGGATGAATACTTCACCGTTAACCTTCCAGCTAACCATGCGTGTTCACTACGGCAACAACTATGAAAACGCGTTCTGGAACGGTTCATCAATGACATTTGGTGATGGTCAGAACACATTCTATCCATTGGTTGACATTAACGTGAGTGCGCACGAAGTGAGCCACGGTTTTACCGAGCAAAACTCAGGGTTGGTGTATTCCAACATGTCAGGTGGTATGAACGAAGCCTTCTCTGATATTGCGGGTGAAGCAGCGGAATTCTACATGAAAGGTTCTGTTGACTGGGTTGTTGGTGCTGACATCTTTAAGTCTGAAGGTGGCCTACGTTACTTCGATCTTCCATCAAAAGATGGCCGCTCTATCGACCATGCTTCTCAATACTACGATGGCCTGAACGTTCACTACTCAAGTGGTGTGTACAACCGTGCCTTCTACTTGCTGGCTAACAAAGCGGGTTGGGATGTACGTAAAGGTTTTGAAATCTTTACGTTGGCGAACCAACTTTACTGGACGGCAAACAGCACGTTTGGCGCAGGTGCTTGTGGCGTAGCAAAAGCAGCAGCTGATATGGGTTACAACGTATCGGATGTTGAAGATGCATTCACTACAGTAGGTGTAAACGCGTCTTGTGGTACAACGCCTCCACCAACCGGCGATGTACTGGTAAAAGGTACGCCAGTGACTGACCTAGCGGGTGCACGCTCTTCCGAAACTTTCTACACGTTCACTGTTGATTCAGCGTCTAGCGTTGCAGTTTCTATCTCCGGCGGCACTGGAGATGCGGATCTGTACGTAAAAGCGGGTAGCAAACCAACTACTAGCAGCTACGACTGCCGCCCTTACCGTTACGGTAACACTGAACAGTGCAGCCTATCAGCAACACCAGGTACAACTTATCACGTGATGCTAAGAGGTTACTCTAGCTACTCTGGCGTGACACTAAGATTAGACTAATAAAAAAACACAACATCGTAAGTGAAAGGGCTCCATCTGGAGCCCTTTGTTTTTTAGACATCCAATGGTGGCATACCATGTAAGGATGCAAGCTGCGATAGCGAGAGGTTGCTTTTCGCCAGTGAACTGCGAGACGCTACTGTCGGTTTCACCGCGGCAGGTTTCACTGCGAATTCGTGTCCATCTAATAGGCCTTTACCGTTCTTGAGTTCATTAAGTCGGGCGTTAATGACGCCATCGGTGCTGGAGAAATCAATCTTGTAACTACCGACGTACTCTTGAACGTATTTAGTAGAGAGGGATTTAAGTTTATCGATGTAAACCACGGCTTTATCATATTCGCCCTGAGATACGGCATCTAACTTAGGCGTTAACAATTGCGCAAACTTCATGGGATGCCCGACAAAGCCACTGCCCATCACGAGCGCAGCCACGATAGGGGTGGTCACCACCGCACTTTGGAACCACTCAGAAAACATCTTATGATCACTGACTAAGCTGCCGTTAGCAGTGCGGTTATGCCATTCTTTCTTTGCACGTTTTAGCACTTTGTCGAGTAAGCTTCGTTGGACAAAGAAGTCTACAAGTTTAATAACACGTTCTAGAATACTGACGATAAGGCTAATGATAGAACCAATGCCAGCGGCGGTTGCTCCTGCTATTCCAGCGACGCTTAGTGCAACACTCTTGAGCCCCCCCAGCACACCCATCGCAGAATGACGAGCCAACGCTTTGGAAATGATACTCGGATGCCCTCCTAGCTATTCAACACCACGGCCTTTGTAAATTTGCGTGATAAGATCTTTAGATTTTAAAATGGATTTTTTAACGGCAGAGTATAAGCTCGACGCATTTCTGAAGTGACTCCAAACCGGAATTAGAGTCGCTAAATTACCTGCGTATTTACTTGTGAGCCAAGAGCCCACCTCAGCCAACCATTCTAGTCCATGCGCTAAATCACCATAAACATCCCGAACTTTGTTAAGCAAGGTACGAAAGAAATCAGAAAGTAAATCTTTTATGCCGTCTTTCATCGCAGTCGTTACTTCCGCGACTTTTGAAGCTGCTTTAGAAATAGTTTTCGCGGCTTTGCTGTTCTTCAGTTTGGTTGCGGCTTCTGTATTGCTGAGCAAGCCCATAGCAGCGGTTTTGAAGTCGCTAAACGGCTCAGTCCCAACAACAAACGCACTGAAAAAGTGTGCGTTCGAAATTTTTGCAACCTTAGTGATTTTCGTACTCGCAAGCATATACATTGCACCCATTCGAGCATCGGCCATCTGAGCGACCTGTACCCCCCGTGCTGTATCAGAAGTATTGCCAAAGATTTTGTCTTTGATGAGACGCTTAAGTAGTTTGACTTGCATGGAAGCCTCCATTCAAAAATGTAGAGCGTACTAGGGGACTCAGTTATCAATACTGGGATAACAAAGAGGGAGTTCGCGTTACGTACTTTAATCGTACGAATATAGGATGATCAGAGAACGATCATCCCTTCATATGCGGGGTTTTTTGTCAGCACTTTAGTGACGCTGTTGTAGTGCCCGAATATCATTTCAGGATGGATACTATTGGCGACATTGATTTCGCATTGGTAGGCATCCACTTGATACATATCGTCCAGTTTGCGCTTGGCACTATAGTTGACATCCAAAGCCATTGGGTGGTTAGACAAGTCGATAATGTAAATGTCTTCAGCTCTCCACTCTTCCGCGAAGGTGTAGTTGTAGGTCGTTGATATACCGACACTTCCTGTGTGTCCCCGAGCTTTTCTTCCCGTAAATGTATCCCATTCAATAGCAACATCTCGCTGACGAAAACCTTGATTAAAGAAATACTCCATACCATTCTGAGCGAATCCAGAGTCTGCTCTGTAGACAATCCCTTTGTACAAACAACAGCCTGCCATCTGACTTTTGCATTCGAGTCTTCGAGCAAAATATTTGGTCGTTAAATTTTCCACCACATGTGACTCGACCATAAGTTTGTTTCGGTCTTCGTATTTTTTTCGTTTGAAGAATAGTGGCATGCGATACCTCATACAGTAAATCTAGAGAACATACATAGTTTAAAGCGATGCTTCTTACCAAAAGCCGTATGACTTGAATTTGGCTGCTAAACCTAAAATTGAACATGCGGGTTTGGCTAAAAAGTAACCCACGTAATTTTTCCTGACAAGCCTGTACGTGCGTAAGTAATTTCTTACAAGTAAGCAATGTTGGGCTCAGATAATTAGAAACTCATGGTTTGATAAGCGGCTTTTGTCAATCAAAAGAGTAAGATATAAATATGTCGTTGCTTGAATAATCACGTTGCTATCTCATACCACTTTATGGTTTCACTCTTTTATTTTTTGGTCAGACCAGGAGCGGGTTTGGAGACATGCGATAAGCGAATGGTACACAAGCTTTGTCAGTGCAGTGGCTATCATCTGCGAGTAGGCATGACGCTATATTTACTGATATTTATCAAAGAGCTCAAAATAGCGTTTTGATGTTGTGAAGGCTTCTATTCTTGCCCATAACGCTTGAGCCAGATCAGGATGAGCAGAATAAAAGTCCTTTGAAAAAGCGAGATAGGAATATTGATCACTGAGCGGGAGCTTTTCTTTGATAATGCCAGTAATCGAACTATTGTCGTTAATTATCTTATCAGTAATGGATTCCAGCCCTACCCACCCATTAATTCTTCCTTTGCTCAACAGTTCTAACCCTTTGTAAGCACTTGTCGCTTCCTTAACTGCAATGCCCTGTTTTTCAAGCTTAGCGATGATAGAGTAATTTGTTGTTGCTCCTATCTTACCGTCGGCTTGATAGAGCTTGCCGCCTTTGCTGTATATGGTTGCGCCTTTTGGCTTATATAAGAAATAACGTTGTCTTTTTAGATACTTAAGTTTATCAACGTAACCATCTTTCATAGGGTATTCTAAAAACTCTGTTCGTGCGGTACTAAAGCTGGCATGGAAGATGGCATCGACTCTGTTGTGCTTTGCCATTTTTAAAATTCGGCTCCAGGGGGCTCTTTTAAAAACGATATCCACCCCTATTTCACGAGAGACTAATCGCAACGTTTCAACCGTTACGCCTGGTGACTTAGCGTTAACGCTGCCAGCGGCTCCGACTATATAAGGCGGAAATTCTAGGTCTGAATATCCGATGACGATCTGTTTGCCATAACATTGGGTGGTTATGAAGAGTAGAGCGATGATGTAAGGAAGTGCCCTCATAAAAACACCATAAATTATGCGTAAAACGCGAATTGCCAAGAATGCTGTCGTCAGCGCACATTCAGGATATTGTTCTTACGAACACCATCAATTACAGCTATGATTTTAGTACTAAAGTGAAGCGATGATTATGAAAAAGATACAAATTCTATTAGTGGTCATACTTTTTATTTCGGTGACTGCTAACGCTGATGATGGCGCCATACGTTATGTCACAGAAGAGTACCCACCTTACAACTACTCTGATAACGGTAAGCTTAAAGGGATGTCCGTGGATGTGCTTGAAGCTATGTATGCAATAGCGGGAACGGACCTTGATACCTCCCAAATCAAGATATTACCTTGGCAACGTGCGTATAAAACAGCGCAAAAGAAACCCAATTTTGCGCTGTTTTCCACGACTCGAACCATTGGTAGAGAAAATGATTTTCACTGGGTCGGGCCTATCGTCGCAACAAGTATTGTAATCCTGACGTCGTCAAATGATATAGAAGTGAATTATTTAGCCGACTTATACTCGTACAAAATTGGTGTGGTAAGGAAAGATATTGGAGAGGAAAGTTTACTTGAAATGGGTTTTCCTAAAGAAAGCTTATATGTAAGTGATGATGCGCGAAAATTAATTGAAAAGTTAAGTACCGGAGAGCTTAACTTTATTGCTTATGAGGAGAATGTCGCCCGCTGGTGGATTACACAAGCAGGCTATGAGCAGAAAGCGTTTAAATCGGTTTATAAACTTGCGGATGGCCAGCTGTATTTTTCATTCAATAGAAAAATTCAGTTAAGTAAAATTGAAACACTACAATCTGCTTTGATGGCGTTGAAAGCGAAAGGTAGTGGGAACACGCAAAGCCAGTACCAACAGATATATAACAAGTACTTTTAAACGTCGCCTAAGGATTACTGAATTTAATAATCTTAAGTTGGTAATTCCACACAATGATCACAGCCGCAGATACCAATCGCTCCTGTCCGTTTGACGTTTTAGATGGAGAAAATAGGGGACATTCCATAATTTTCTCCGGCCATGAATAGAAGGCCAATAGTTATCAGTAGCAAGCCACCAATAAGTTGGACATAAGCACCAGCAAGGTTCCATCCTTCATTCTTACTGCTGTTATTGACCAGATAGCGTTTCACCACATGTTTACCAGTCAATGTCATAATAGCAATCAAAGATGTAGTAAGAGCAGTGCCTACAGCCATGAGTATGGCACTGACGACACCCATCCAATATAGCCCTGCAACATTGGCAAAAAGCAGCACCATAATGGCACCAGTACAAGGTCGTATGCCAATCGTAGTAATAATTGCTAGATATTCTCGCCAAGTGGACGCCCGATTGATGGCATCGGCTTCAGCTACATGGTTATGACCACAACCGCACGTATCGCTATGCTGGTGTATTGGCGGAGTGATGTTGCTTACAGGGCTTCTCCCAATCGGTGACAGCTCTCCTGAGGAAGTGACGACGAGCGGTGTTACTGAATTCACTCGAATTTTTGGTTTGCGTATCGACTTATAAATGTTTTTCAGGGCTTTGTACATGATCAACCCACCGAATAAGGCGACCAGACCGAAGCTGAATGTGACGAAAAGCGAAGCTTGCTGGTTGACTACCCGCATCGACGCATTAAACCCCCAGACTAAGACTGTTACCAAGGTTATAGCGACCAGAGCTTGAAGCATGGCGGAAACCACAGTGATCACTAAGCTTGCTTTTACTTTAGTTGGGTGAGTAGCCAAGTATGTGGTTACAATCACTTTTCCATGTCCGGGACCAAGCGAATGAAGCATGCCATACAAGAAGCTAAAGCCAATCAGATAGCTACCTGCTATGAGTGTGTTTTCTTTTGCATCATAGAGTAAGTCTGCAAGCTGACTATTGACCTCTCTTTGCCAGTGCGCCGTTTTTACGACCAGTGTAGGCCATGCGAGCCAGAGCTGGTAAAGGCTTAAGGCGAGTATTACTGTGACTGTAAGGGCGACCAGCCAAGCTTGGTAAGGGCGTGAAGGAGTGCTTTCTTGACGCGCAGGAGCATTAATCGTCAGCGGTTTCATATTTGTACTCATGATTCATGTTTAGACTGAAGGGATGCTCGCACAGTGGATTTTGACGGTCTGGGTAAACAGTTGACCTAATGCATTATCTGGGTCTGCATCCGCTGGTAATGACATGGCATAGCTCATCTGCTCAGGAGTAGGGTTGGGTTCAATCACTTCTAAATCACATTGTCGTTCCAGTTCTGGAGACAAAACCACGTCATTGGATGATTTCCAAGCCATATCGACATAGTAACTGGGTTCGAAAATAAGTAAGCGTAGAGAGTCTCGTGTCACGGGTTGTGGTTTTGAAAGAGGCAGTTCGAAGCTCAGTACGAGTTTGGCTCTATCACGGGTTAGAGAGCCATTCTGAGCGACTTTGTATTTGATAGGCGTTTCACCATCGTAGAAATAGGTAAAGTAGTGTTCATACAACATATTCTCTAGCACAGAGGTGGAGACCTCTTGCAAAGATGACTGCTCATTTTTAGCGCTCATGTCTTTTCCATCTAGCATGTAGGCGGATGTCATCGCATCAAATGTCCATTCCATCTTCAAACTGGTGATCATTCCGTTTTTGCCTTGAATATAGGTCTTCAAATCGATCCAAGAGTGAGGGTGAGCCTGCACTGAGGGTGCAATAATCATTGCGATAAAAAGCCAGCTCTTATTGCCCCAACTTTCTTGAATACGACCACGGTAAGCGGAGGAGAAGTTATTTCCAGCATCAGAGATTTGTTTTATAAGGCGTATACATGGCTTGAGGAAGCCGTCGAGTTTGTTCATTTGTACTGCAAGAATGATGGTTTTGTTATGTTATAACATATGATTGTTGGTGAGAGAAAAAGTTCAATATTAGAAATTTGTAGAGCGTGACAATCGAGAGGTAAATACACTCAAATTGGATTAAGAGTTGAGTGATTCATCTGGGAGAGTAGATGGATTTTTCAGTCGATGAGATTCGATGTCATTATTGAGTAGTGTTGCCAGAAACCAATCTGATTATCAAAGTCCTCCTGATATCAAAAAGCCGCCAATCAAAAGATAGGCGGCTTCTCCAAACAGATTTTTGCTTATTGCTGAAGCTTCGATTTTGCTTCTTCGACTTTAGAGAAGTCTAAACCAAGCTCTTCAACTGCTTCTTTGATTAGCGCTGGATTTTGCATTACTTGGCCCATAAGAAGTTGTAGCTTCTCTTGTGGCAGACCAAGTTGGCTGATGGTTGCCATGGCTGCTAGAGGGTTCTGTGTCAACGTCTGAAATAGTTCGTTGATTTGCTCGTCGCTGATGTTGTTCTCTTTCAACGTCTCTAGAATTGGGTTCATCAAATTACCTTTTGACCACTAAATGAAATAGGCGCTCAGTCTAACATCAAGCTAATGAAGGTTGTACTAGCACTAACTCACCTGAGTGAATTTTATGTCTTTGAAATGTGGGTTTTCTATCAAGGCTGTCATAGAAACCAAGGTTTCGGTCGGTAGCTGTATTTCACCCGTTGCTGTCGCGATCACAATGGATTCCCTTCGATGGGCATCGTAGTTGGTTGTTATCGCTTTACCTTCAACAATCTGGCCCGACTCCGTCACCAACCGAACAGGGATATGATAGAGGCAGGCTATTTCGATGTAATCGTATTGGTTACAGGAGATCATGCTCAGTCCTTATAAAAAATGGCCAGCCAGATCGTTTCTTCATCTGGCGTGGTGTAGCTCACTCTATGCTTAGTATGGGCCGGTATTTTGATATGGTCACCAGCCCTTAGCTCAACTTCCTTACCGCCAGGGTACTGGAGGCGAGCGTAGCCTGTTAGCACCACGACCCATTCATGTTCGTCTTGGTCATACCAAAAATCTGGCTCGGAGTTTTGCCCCTTTGAGACGATGCGCTCAAGGCGAAAAGATTGACCGGACAGGAGGTCTTCAAACACTTCTTCTGATAGATCGTCAGGGATGGATTGTAAAAGGTTCATCGCGTTACACCGTATAATCAAACACCACAATGTCTTCAAGGATTGGTCTGAAGATCTCTTTCAAAGCATCATGCTCTGGGTGGGGCAAGTAACGGTCTCGACCTGCTTCGTCAGGAAACGTCATCATCACGCAGTGGGTGTAGTGTTTGTTTTTCCCTTCTGGGCTGTCATTGAGCCCCCATTCTACGCTATCGACACCTTCAACCTTGGCTGGCATGGATAGAAACGAAGCCTTCAGCTCATCAATCTGCTGTGATGAAGCATTCGGTTTAAATTGAATAAGTAGAATATGTCTGATCATGATTGTTCCTGAATGAGTGTGTTCTGAACGTGTTGCCAGATGGTCATCATTTCTTCACCAAAAAGGTAAAACTGAATATCCAGCTGAGCAAATTGGCTCTCTGTGCATACCGTTAGCGCAATCTCGGCGGCTTCCTGTAATGGATAACCATAAACGCCGCAAGAAATTGCTGGGAAGGCAATGCTTAGGCACTGATGAGCAAGTGCCAGCTTAAGCGATTCACGATAGGCAGATTGCAATATTTGTTCAGGATTAGCAACTTGGTGATAAATCGGGCCGACAGTATGAATAACATATTTCGCGCTTAGTTTACCTGCGATGGTGATTCTTGCTTGGCCTGATGGACAACGTACACCATCAACGGCTTCTATCTGCTGGCAGGCTTTCAGGAGCTCTGAGCCTGCCGCTCTATGGATTGCACCATCGACGCCTCCGCCACCCAACATCTTCGGGTTAGCCGCATTGACGATAGCATCTACTTGAGCTTGTGTAATATCTCCGTTGATGAGCGTGATCATGACCGTTACTCCAGAATATAGGCGTTGGCGATGTTGCTATAGTCACCTTTAGCGAAGGAGAGGATGTTGTCAAAGGCGTGTTGAAAATAGAGCTCATAACTGCCTTGCTCGACGTAGCCTAAGTGGGGTGTTGCCACCACATTGGGTAAACTCAGTAGAGGCTCATTGTCTTGCGTTGCTGGTTCGTACTCAAAAACATCCACCGCGGCTTGTTTGGTTGGAGCCGTAGCTAGTGTCTGATAGAGCGCATTTGGCTCAATGAGTTCAGCCCGACTGATGTTAACCAGCAACGAATCCGACTTCATTGCGTCTAAATCTTTCTGAGTGACAATGTGTCGTGTTGCATCGTTAAGTCTCAGGTGCAGTGAAATCACATCGCATTGTTCAAAAAAGGTTTCTCGACTGCTTGCGGCTTGGTAACCCATCTCCACGGCATTTTGTCTGGAGGATTCACTGCCCCAGATCATCACCTGCATTCCGAACACTTCAGCGTATTTAGCAATGCGTTGTCCGATTTTACCAAAGCCCCAAATGCCAAGGGTTTGTCCATTTAGTGTTCGCCCTAATTTAGGCTGTCCAGATTGTTGCCAGTGCCCTTGCTTGAACTGCTCGAGGTAAGCAGGAATATGGCGACTGGCTGCCATAATTAATGCCCAACACAACTCAGACGGAGCAATAGGGGAACCAATGCCTTCGGCAACGGCCACTTGATGCTGATCGCAATCCGTTAGGTTAAGGTGATTGCTGATTTTTCCGGTCTGGCTGATGAGTTTTAGGTTTGGCAGGTTTTTAAGTAGATTCGGTGTGATGATGGTGCGCTCTCGAATCAGCACTAGTACTTCAAACGGTTGTAGCTGTTCGATCAGTTGACTCTCGTTTGAGGGGATGTCGGAAAAAACAGTGACCTCATGGTCATTCAGCTTTTTATAACACTCTAAGTGACGAACTTGATCTTGATAGTCATCCAATATTGCAATACGCACAGCACAGTCCTTTTAACCAATGAGGTGCATATATTAAAAGAGATGATAGAAGAAATGTAGCGATAGTGTTAAGTCAATATTTGCGCTTTGAGCTCGACCACATTTCCTTCTGGATCATGAACATATATTGAGCGACCAAAGCCTTGAGCACCGTAGCGTTCTGCAAAGGGGTGATAGGTGAGGCCCCATTGGTCGAGATAGTTAAGCAGATTGTTTTCTTCTAGTGGCGCGATTTGAAGGCAGAAGTGATCGACATTGCGACCATTCTGGCTGGGCGCTTTACCACCCAGTTTACCCAGCTCACTATCGACGCAAACTAAGTCAATGATGGCGCTGCCTGCGCGAAGTTGTGTTAAGCCAAGTTCTGGAAGCTCACGTTCGATGGGGCAGTGGAGAATATCTCGATAGAAGTGAAGCATACCTTTGAGATTACTCGTGCGTAGAACGATATGATCTAACCCTGTCACTTCAATCATGTTGGTGACTCCCTAAAATCAGAATACTAAGTTATACGCTAGCACAAGCATGATGATTCCGATGATCGCTTCGAGTATTTTCCATGACCGAGCATGGCGGAAAGCGGGAATCAGGCGTTTAGCGCCATATCCAAGGCTGAAAAAGAATACAAATGAGGCACTGACGGCTCCAAGAGCAAACTGCAATTTATTCGGCTCGTATTGGGTAGAAATGGAGCCAAGCAATACGACGGTATCCAGATAGACGTGCGGATTTAGCCAAGTAAAAGCTAGGCACATCAATGCCGTTTTTAAAGCACTTTGTGTTGAATCGCCCGCAGGGTTGAGGGCGTGATTTGTCGTATAAGCAGAGTACAAGCTGCGCAGACCGTACCAGAGTAAAAACAGGCCACCGCCATAACGGGCGACCAGTTCAATCAAAGGAAATTTCGCAACGATTAAGCCAAACCCTGCAACACCAGCAGAAATCAGGATGGCGTCTGAAAGCGAGCAAATCAAACAGACCAAAAACACGTGGTGCTGTTTGATTCCTTGCTTAAGGACAAACGCATTTTGCGCCCCAATGGCCAAGATTAATGAAAGGCCGAGCGTAAAACCTGCGAGAAACGTACTCATTATCGAAGCTAGAAGCTAGAGCCTGGCTGAGTTAGCAATTCAATTTCTTCTGCAGTACTTTCTCTTCCTAGTATCTCGTTTCGATGCGGATAGCGACCAAACCTATCGATGATGACCTTATGTTTGATCTCGAATTCATAGTTGTTTTCCATGCCCGGTGCTTTGAATAACTCAACGGCACGTTCATGAATCAACAAAGATTCACTGTGCATAAACGGCATGTAGAGAAAAGACTGCTGTGTCGGCGAAAGCTCGGCATCTTTACCTAATGCGATGGCCTCTTGTGCCAGCGCCAATGCCAGTGGGTCCTGAGCAAAAGCTTTGGGCGTATTACGATAGACATTACGTGAAAACTGGTCGAGCACAATGACTTCCGCCAGTCGACCAAGAGCGTTGGTACGCCAGCTGTAAAGCTCAGATTGCGCCGCACGTTGCAATAGGTCACCAAAACGTTGTGTGATCGTATTGTCTAGCTGTTCGCTACTTACAAACCAGTCTTTAGGTTCTAACTCTTCAAACCAAAATGACAGTACTTCTTGTGCAGTGATGGGAGTCATGGTGATGTCATCCTTGTATGTGATGGGTTTTCCGTCGAGTTTAATATACGAGAGTGACGGAAAAATTTAAACGTTTAATCAGTGAGTTATATTAAGGTCAACAGACCCTAGTTACGTGTTGTCTAGATTCGATAACCTGTCGGTGAATCAGTTTGGCCAACAGTTCGATGCCTTGATGCCATTCCGGAGTATCTTCAAAGTTAGCGGTACTCAAACGGATGCAGTGGCGAAATTGCTCCGCGGTTGCAAATACAGTTCCCGGTAGGATGCTGATCTTATGCCTATTACATTCCTTATAGAGGGCGAAGCTGTCCACTGTCTCGGGCAAGGTAAGCCAAACCAGAAAAGACCCTTGTGGTTGAGATAAGTGGTAACTGTTACGGAGCGCAGTATAGCGGTTTAACGCGGTTGTAAGCAGTAGGCTGAAACGGCGGTTGTTTTGCTGATAGGTACGTTGCATCTTATTGATATGCTGTCGGTATTTTCCTGTTGATAGAAATTCGCCTACGGCGGATTGAATCAGGTTCAAGCTGCCCATATTGTCACAAATCAGATACTTCTCGATCTCTGAACGATATTTTCCAGAAAGAATCCAACCGATTCGCAATCTGGAGTCGAGCATCTTTGATAATGAATTTACGTAGATAACCCGATCTTGGTTATCGAGTGTTTTCAGTGGTAATACGCCACGATCAAATGCCAGTGCACCAAAAACGTCGTCTTCGATAATTGGAATATCTTTAGAAACGTTGAGTAGTTCAATGCGCCGTTCTTCAGGTATTCGTGACCCCGTCGGGTTAGTGAAATTGGGCGTTATGAGAATCACGGCAATAGGCCATTCCTGAATCGCATTTTCGAGCGCTTTAGGGTCCATACCATTGCGGGTGCAACTCGGAATCTCGACCACTTTTAGCCCAAGTGATTCCATCAAAAGCAAATTACCAAAGTAGCAGGGGGATTCCACGGCGACGATGTCTCCGGGTGTGGTTAGAGCGCGAAGTGCAAGACTGATTGCCTGTTGAGCTCCGTGAGTGATAGCTAGATCATTCGGATTGGCTTTGACACCAAGATCACGGCTGATTTTTGTCAGCTGTTTGATGAGCCTGTCATTGCCCGGAGGCAGTTGATAATGACTCGGCATGTGACTTTGCATTCTGCTATGACGACCAATTTCCGCATACAGCGACTTGATGGCTGGAGTCTTAATGTTTGGGTGAGCAGAGCCGGTCGGTAGCAACTCTTTCTCCTCCGGGTAGCTGAGGATCTCTTTCGACACAGACAGTAAATCGACGGACTGAGGTGGCTGCTGCTGCAATTCCCTTGGTTGGGTAGCTTTAACGCGATAGCCTGATTTGGGTACCGCGTAAATGAGCTCTTCCGCTTCCATCTCTTGATAGGCGCGAATGACGGTATTTTTGCTGACGTTCAGGTCGGCAACCAGCTGGCGGATCGATGGCAGTTTGTCTTCAGGTTGATAAATACCATTGTGAATCGCCTGACGAATGTAGTGCTCTACTTGAACAAACTTATTGTCGGCTAATGAATCTGTACCCATTAAAAATACTCAATCTGTGTCTTTTTGATTTATCTGTCCCTTATTAAAGTAGCGCTAATTGGAGAGAAAAAGCCAGAGGAAATGACATGTTGGTGAGGTTAATCCCATTTATATTTGTGGTGCTTTGGGCATCGGGTTTTGTTGGGGCTAGGTTGGGCCTACAATATTCGGAGCCAGCGACATTACTCACTATTCGCATGTTGGCTAATGTGGGGTTCTTTTTATTGCTGATTGCTTTACTGCGTCGCGCCATACCCCAAGGTAAGCTGTTTTGGCATAGCTGCGTGGTCGGGGTTTTGATTCATGGCTTCTACCTAGGTGGCACCTATATTGCGATTGATCTAGGAATGCCGGCGGGGCTGAGCTCTCTTCTGGTCGGCATTCAGCCGATATTAACTGCTATCTTATTAGTCGCCTTCAGCCGCGAACAATTCAAAGTGTCGCAATGGTTAGGATTAGCTCTGGGGTTTGTCGGTATCAGCTTAGTCTTGATTGGTAAAACTCAATGGCAGGAGGAAACTCATAAGTTTGCCGCCATCGCGCTGTGTGTGCTGTCGCTGATTGGGATCACTTTGGGTACCTTGTACCAAAAACGCTTTTGCCAAGGGGCTGATATGGTAGGCAGTGCTATGGTCCAGTATCTGGCAGCAGCTTGTTTATTCCTGCCTTATGCAATGCGTTTTGAGACAATGGAAGTCAACTGGACAACAGAGTTCATTCTTACGCTTACTTGGCTTGTTGTTGTGTTGTCTTGCGTTGCGATTCTGCTTTTGCTGTATATGGTGGAAAATGGCGCATCGTCGAAAGTGGCTTCAGTTTTTTATCTTGTGCCTCCAACCACGGCAATCCAAGCATGGCTCGTGTTTGGTGAGTCTTTCGATGGCCTAGGGATGCTAGGGTTTGTGCTGGCAGCGGCCGCAGTCTACTTGGTGGTTAAGGCTCCAAGCCGACCGTTCATGAGGAAACGCGGTTCTAAGCTAGTAACCACTAATTCTTAATGGGTATTGGCATTGTCTGTAGGCGCATTATACTTCCTGCATTCTTTATGAACGCCGAAGTAAGCGATGAGCAAAAAGCCCGATAGGAAGAGCGCAATGCTATCCATCATTCAGCAAGTGAAGCAAGAACTGCCTTTATACGCACCGGAGACTTTTGTTTGCGGTTCAAAGGGCAACTGTGTGGGTTGCCCCAAAAAGCTACTGGAGCTAGTTGATTCTGAACTGACCTATTGGGAGTCGGCGATGGAGCGTGGTATTGCGCCTCAATTCGATGAAATTCGTCGCTTTGGTAAGATGTGCAATGGGGTTCGTAGAGGGTTACAGCGCAATGGCTTGGTTTAAATACGCTATTTTTCTTTAGAACTCCCGTTGTGTGGGCTAACTTTATAAAGTACTCACTAACTGGGAGTTTGTCATGAAGCGAATGTATTCTCTTCTGTCACTACTCATTGCATTGTCTACCTCTTTCTCTTCGGTATCTGTGGCCGGATACTCCGATGACCTACGTGAGCTGTCATTCTTTACTGAATCTTATCCTCCTGCCAATTACATGGAAGGCGATAAAATTACAGGTTATGCCGTGGAAATCCTCCTTGCCGCAAGCAAAATGGTGGGGGAAGAAATTGATATGTCACAGGTGACTTTACAACCTTGGGCCCGCTCATACCGCACTGTGCTGACTCATGATGACTCGGTACTGTTTTCGACGACACGGTCAGATCATAGAGAAACCTTGTTTAATTGGGTTGGCCCCATAGCTGAGATACAAATCGTCGTTTTGGCGCGAAAAGATGCGGACATTACGATTGAAAGGCCAATGGACATGGCCAACTACCGTATCGGGGTCATCAGAGATGACATTGGTGAGCAAACCTTGCTGGCAATGGGGTTGCCAAGGAACTCAATGCAAGAAGCTAACTATGTGACAACGCTTGCTGAGCAGCTAATGAAAAAGCGTATCGATCTTCTTGTTTATGCCCACCGTGCGGCGTTGTGGTGGTCCAAGCAAGCTGAAGTAGATCCGGATTTGTTCGAAGCGGTTTATGTTGTAAGAGAAGGCCTGATCTATTTCGCATTCAACGTCGGGGTGAAACCTGAAGTACGAGCTAAGCTGCAAAAGGGTGTGGATATGCTGAAGAGCACCAAAGGTCAGTCAGGAAAGACCTTGTATCAGGAAATTATGGATAAATATGAGTGATAAAAAAGCAGCCATCTGGCTGCTTTTTTTAAACTTTGGCGTTCTTGACGAAATAAGGATTATCGAATTTCTTTTGTGGACCCAGCTCTGAAATTACCAGTCTGTTCCACAAGGCTCGGTCGAATTCGCCTTTTGGGATAGAAGGGTACAAGGTTTCTTCTTCTTCACGGGCGTAGCGAAGAAACTCTTTCTTCTTGATTTGGTTGTACTTACGTGCAACACGGTTGTGCTTCGAAATCCACTCCAACTTAAAGTTGTTCAACGCAGGCTCAGCTTCTTCAAGCGGCAGGCGAGTCAAATAGATCCGTTTATAAGACACTTTTCGATCAAGCATGGTGCGCATAGCAGTCTGGATGTACTTACCATGATTGGTGATCGAGATATCCTCTTTATCGAACAGCGTTACGCTCCAACCAGATGGAAAAAAGTTAGGCTTACGATATTGCTTATTACGAGTTTCAATCGCCTGATGAATGACCAGATCAGAGGTGCCGTTGAATGTCTGCTGCCATTTGGCAATACGTATCTGCGTCGCAGTCGGCAAGCGATAGATATGAGTAAACTTATCTTGGTCCATATGAATACACAAATTGCTTCTAGTTATGAGAGAGCCTATTCCAAAGGTAAGAAAACAGAGTTAGGCACTTCGAAATAGGAACAGTGGGATGAGATACGTGCCCACAACACCGACTATCTTAGTGAATTCTTAAACAGGCTGCCACACTTTATTGGTCAATTTTTGGTAAAGACCAACCACGGCTTAAATATGCGTTTTAACAATTATCACTGATATGTATCAGAGTTCGTAGTCATCGACTACGCTTACTGATAAGTAGGGAAATAATAACTCTAAAGGTAAGTATGGCTGGGACGGACTTTGTGTCTCTTCTATGGTTGCTGGTCTGCACTTGTATCGCTTTCTTCATGCAAGCTGGCTTTACCTTAGTTGAAACAGGTTGTGTTCGCGCGAAAAACTCTGTCAATGTTGCGATGAAGAACATGGCAGACTTTCTCGTGGTGTCTGTTGTGTATGTTTTCGTTGGCTTTCACTTAGCTCAGGGCAGCTCACTACTATCATTTGATACCTTCCCACTCACCAATGAACACTTGCCCGTTGTCATGTTTAATCTGATGTTTGTTGCAACCGCAGCAACCATTGTTTCAGGTTGTGTTGCCGAGAGAATGAGCTTTCGTGGTTACATTTATACGTCGGCTTTCATCGGTATTTTGACTTACCCCGTGGTGTCTTACTGGACTTGGAACCCCAATTCGTGGCTCTACATACTCGGCTTTCAGGATTTTGCTGGCGGTGCGACCGTTCACGTTGTTGGAGGCATGATTGGTTTAATCGGCACCATCATTATTGGCCCGCGTAAAGACCGCTTTATGACCCCACAACAAGTGAATGAGATCCCTTCCTATAATCACACCTTGGTTACGGTAGGGGTATTTCTAATGGTATTTGCTTGGCTAGGTTTTAATGGCGGCAGCTTCTACCAATTTGATGCCCGTGTACCCATTGTACTGTTCAATACCTTGTTATGCGGCGCCGTGTCTGGATTCGTTACCATCCTTCTTGTTCATCGATCTCAGCATGTGCCTGTCTTCGTCACTCTGAATAGTGTGCTTGGGGGGCTGGTGATAGTGACGGCTGGTGCGAATATCTTTAATACGTATGAAGTAGTCTTGCTGGGTATTCTCGCATCTTTCACCGTCTACTACGGCGAAAAAATCCTGATCTCACTCAAGATAGATGACCCGGTCGGAGCAACTCCGGTGCATTTGTTCTGTGGTGTTTTAGGCGTCATTTACACTGGCTATTCTCTGAGCCTGACGCAAAACGGGGATCTGGTGTGGGATGTGATGGTGCAAATCATTGGTATTCTGGTGATTTTGTTTTGGTCTGGCGCCAACTCCTATGCGTGTTTTCAACTGTTGAAGTATTTCCATCTCGACCGGGTATCGCTTCAGGACGAGAAGCTTGGTCTGAATGTCACAGAGCATGGCATTAAGATGAGTTGGCTAGAGACACTCAAAGTCATAGAGGAAATCAGCCGGGATGGTGATTACTCTAAGCGTGTACCTGTAGAAATCGGTACGGAAGCGGGTGATGTTGCCATTTCCTTTAATCACCTAATGGATAGGTTAGAGGCCAACATCGAAGTGCTACATCATGTCGCAAAAGGCAATCTTGATGATGTCGATATTGTTCCGAGTAGTGATAAGGACGTTATGGCGAACTCACTTCATTCGATGATCGTTAGTTTGCGCTCTCTGATTGATGAAGTGGAAGATGAAATTGAAAATCAAGCCATGCAAATTGAAACCAGTGAGCACTCGATTCAAACGCTCATCGAGAAATTTAAACGCACTCAAGATCAACTTATGGAAGCGGAGAAGATGTCTGCGCTGACTGGGATGGTTGTTGGGGTGGCACACGAGCTTAATACTCCGCTGGGTATCTCTGTTACGAGCCTCTCTGTTCTCAGTGAACAGCTTGATGAAGTGGCGAAGAAGTTTGCTGAACGTACTATCACCACTGATGACTTGAACCGTTTTCTCAACGTCGCCAATGAATGTGTTGAAATGATAGTCAACAATATCGAACGCTCGGTTGATTTAGTCAGTAAGCTTAAACAAATCAATCAGAAAATGACGACAGAAGAGCCTAAGTTGATTGCTCTTAAACCCATGCTTAATGATGCGGTTCTCCATGTTAAAGATACGCTATTGCAGAAATCGATCGAGGTTGAAATTGATTGTGAAGAGACATTGCAGGCATATTTGCCACCGATTTCGCTGCAGTGTGTGGTCGAAGAACTGCTCAACAATAGTGCACTGCATGGCTTCAATGGCGGGCAAGACGAAGAACAACGCGTGATTATGGTGAATGTGCACCAATCCAGCAATCGTATCGACATCATTGTTGAGGATAATGGCGTCGGCATTGCGCCGGAAAATCAGAAGAAAATCTTTCAGCCATTTTTTACTACCCTACGAGCAAGAGGTGGCACAGGCCTTGGTCTACATATGGTTTACAACATCTGTACACAGAAACTTGCTGGCGCGATTAATGTTCAGAGTGAGGTGAATAAAGGTACTCGCATTGCACTGTCTCTCGATACTATTGGATCTGCTGCGGCTCAATAACTCCAATCCCTATTTCTCAGTTTGATTCATATACGCCTGTAAAATTATTGCCTCAAAAACTTAAGCGGCTTGTCATTTTTCCCCGAGACACTGAGTGCTGGTGATATTAAAAGCTGGTATGACAATGAGAGTAGCAATTTTTGGAAGCGGTTATGTGGGGCTGGTACAGGCCGCAGTTTTGAGTGATGCGGGGCATAATGTGTGCTGCATCGATGTGGATGAAGAGCGCGTTGAACAATTGAAAAATGGCGTTATCCCCATTTATGAGCCAGGACTAGAAAAGCTGGTTGCCGAGAATGCTTCTGCTGGACGACTCACTTTCACGGTTAGTGCAGAGCATGAACTGGATCGGTCAGATGTTATATTTATTGCGGTTGGTACTCCTCAGGATCAAGACGGTTCTGCTGATCTCAACTACGTACTCGCGGTCGCGTCAGAAATTGGTAAGTACATTCACGAAGACAAAGTGGTGATCAATAAATCCACGGTGCCTGTGGGAACCGCTCAAGCTGTAGAGTGTGAAATTAAGCTTCAACTGGCCCGTCGAGGATTGAACTCGTTGGACGTGGCGGTGTTGTCCAACCCTGAATTTCTTAAAGAGGGCACCGCAGTTACCGACTGTACCCGCCCAGACCGAATCATTGTTGGCGTAGACAAACATCATGGGCGCTATCAGCAACTCAAAGAACTGATGCGTGAACTCTATGCGCCGTTCAATCGCAATCATGAAAAACTGATTTTTATGGATGTAAAATCAGCGGAATTAACTAAGTACGCGGCGAACAGCATGCTGGCAACTAAGATCAGCTTTATGAATGAAATGGCGAATATTGCGGAACGTGTTGGAGCAAATATTGAGGATGTGCGCAAAGGCATTGGCAGTGATGAGCGTATTGGCTATCACTTTATCTATCCTGGTTGCGGTTATGGCGGTTCATGTTTCCCCAAGGACATCCAAGCTCTGATCAAAACGTCCGAAAGTTTTGGTTACAGCAGTGACATTCTAAAGGCGGTGGAGAACGTCAACTATTATCAAAAGCGTAAATTATTCGATTTAATTCAAGAACACTTTGGTGGACAGGCGGAGCTGAAAGGCAAAACATTTGCTTTATGGGGGCTGGCATTTAAACCACGTACCGACGACATGCGTGAAGCTCCGAGTCGTGTATTAATTGAAGCGCTGTGGGAGGCGGGCGCCAACGTTCAGGCCTTTGATCCCAAAGCAATGGAAGAAGCGCAGCGTATATACGGCTCTTGTTCAAAGCTCAGTTTAATGGGGACGAAGGAAGCGGCGCTCAATCAGGCAGATGGATTGATCATCTGTACGGAATGGCAGAATTTCAAAGCGCCAGATTTCGATTTTATCAAGCAGACTTTGAAACAAGCGGTTATTTTTGATGGACGCAACTTATACGAGCCAGAGCGCTTGTCCAATCGAGGTATTCAGTACTACTCCATTGGTCGACAAGTGTAAGGATTACAAGGTCGCAATAGGGAAAGGGGCGAGCCATGCCCCTTGTCATCGTTATCCTAGAAACTCTGCTTGCTTTGCAGGCTGATTCACGACTCTGACCACGACTGTGTTGGCAATCAAATCGTGCCAGCCTTGCTTCTTGCTGTTAAAAGCTATCCAGATGAAGCCTAAACAAAGAGGAATTGCACTGACGTAATACGCAACATAACGGAGAACAGATTTTGAAAAAGTCAGCCTTTCACCTGTATCTGCGTCACGCACTTCCAGCTTAAGTGCGATTTTGCCCGGTGTGGCTGAGCGATACATCCAAAATGCGACGGTTGCGATAAGCGGGCAAACCCAGTTAAGTACGAGATCCCAACCCCCCAACAAGAAATCCTCTGAACTCCAGTAAAGCTCTCCATATACCCAGTGCATGAGTGGGGTAGTCAGCAGTAGTAGGAGGACGGTATCAATAAGTGAGGCTCCAAGGCGCACCCAGAACCCTGCGTATTCTAATGATTTTTCTTCCATTTCTTAAACCTTCTAGCCATTGTTGAACCTATTTATAGTTAGGTCTGATTGTTTTTGTAGTCATAAGTAATACAGGGAATGTATCAGAAGCTGGAAGTGAAATGACCCCTCATCGTCGAATCTAACCAAATCATGACGCAAGTTACCTAGAAGCGGATGACATTTCGCTTCTAGGTCGTTTCGCACCTACAGAATGCAATGTTTGGCGTAGCTGGTGGCTTCGTTTGCCGTCCACTCGCCTTTCGGTTTATCCGCTAGGTCCTGACACCAAGCCTCGCTACCGACCGTATTCTGAAAAACACAGTGCTTAGCAAAGTCTAGCGCTCCTTGTGCATTCCACTCGCTCTTTGGTTTATCCTGCATGTTGTCACACCATTTCTGTGTGCCGACTTCTTCTTGGCATGCGCTCAGTGCTATCATTGCAGCAAGAACGAAAACTATTCTTTTCATCGTTTCTCTCAATTTTTTGTTTGCGTCACTATACCCAAATTTGCTTCTCAAGTGTGTAATTTACGGCTTATTCGATGGCTTGTTGCATTAAGAAATGCATCAAATTTGGTGAATTGTGTCACTGTTTGGCGCTGTTAAAATCATCAATTAAGGATCCGTTTCACACTCTAAAGATGAGTGACTCGCAAAACTGATGTCAACGATTATGATTTCATCGAAACGTTTCGATGAGTTTTCTGTTAATAACGAATCCAGTACGAAATAGAAACTCAACGCAGTTTGAACGTGTAATCGATAGGTCGATGAAATGAAAAAAAGTACCCTGATAAACTCTGAACTTTCTTACCTCGTGGCGACACTAGGCCATACTGATGAAATCACGATATGTGATGCAGGCTTGCCGATTCCTGAGCAGGTGCAGCGTGTGGATCTCGCGTTGACTCATGGAGTGCCGAGCTTTCTGGAAACAGTGCGAGTGATTCTTTCAGAGTCGCAAATAGAAGGGGTGATCATCGCTGAAGAGTTTGCTTCCGTCAGTCCTGCGCATCATGAAACTCTGATTGCTGAGCTGCGTGCTGAAGAAGAGCAGACAGGAAAAACCATTTCGGTGGTCTATGTGCCACATGAAGAATTCAAAACGCGTACGCAGCAAAGCCGTGCCGTAGTAAGAACGGGTGAGTGTACACCTTACGCCAATGTAATTTTCCAAGCTGGTGTTGTGTTTTAAGCCGTTTGAGACTGAGGACCAATTATGACTCAAGCTATTCTACAACTGAGTGAAATTGAGAAAGCTTTCCCCGGCGTTAAAGCCTTGGATAAATCGAGCCTGAACGTTTATCCCGGTAAAGTGATGGCTTTGATGGGTGAAAACGGTGCGGGCAAGTCAACGTTGATGAAAGTGTTGACGGGAATCTACAGCAAAGATTCGGGTAGCATCCATTATCAAGGCCAACCAGCTGCGTTCAAAGGCCCGCGTGATTCGCAGGAAGCGGGAATCAGCATTATTCACCAAGAGCTAAACCTGATCCCTGAACTCACGATTGCAGAAAATATCTTCCTTGGCCGAGAGTTTACAGGCGCGATGGGTCGAATTCAGTGGGACAAAATGTACGCTGAAGCGGACAAATTGTTAGCAAGGCTGAACGTAAAGCACAGTGCTAAGCAACTATTAGGCGAGCTCAGCCTCGGTGAACAGCAGATGGTAGAGATTGCTAAAGCACTGTCGTTTGAGTCGAAAGTCATCATTATGGATGAGCCGACCGATGCACTGACGGATACCGAAACCGAGTCTTTGTTTGCCGTGATTCGAGAATTACGTGAGCAGGGCTGCGGCATTGTTTATATCTCTCACCGTCTGAAAGAGATTTTTGAAATCTGCGATGACATTACAGTGCTTCGTGACGGAAAGTTCATTGGCGAGTGCGCTGTAGCGTCGACTGACGAAGATGGACTGATTGAGATTATGGTTGGCCGTAAGCTGGAAGAGCAATATCCACGTATTGACGTTCAACACGGTGACACCTGCCTTGAAGTGGTTGGGTTGACAGGCTCTGGCGTTCACGACGTCAGTTTTAAACTCCAGCGCGGTGAGATACTCGGTGTCTCGGGTTTGATGGGTGCTGGTCGAACTGAATTGATGAAAGTCATCTATGGCGCTCTACCTAGTGAGCGCGGTGTAATCAATCTAAATAACAAGACGATTAATCCGGTGAGCCCACAAGATGGCCTTGCAAATGGTATTGCTTACATCTCTGAAGACCGTAAGGGTGATGGCTTAGTCTTAGGCTTGTCAGTAAAAGAGAACATGTCGCTTTGCTCTCTGGATAAGTTAACCAAAGGTGGTCGAATTCAGCATGGCGACGAAGTGGTTGCTGTCGAAGACTTTATCAAGCTTTTCAACATCAAGACTCCAACTCGCGATCAGATCATTGGCAATCTATCTGGTGGTAACCAGCAGAAGGTGGCGATAGCGAAAGGTCTGATGACTAAACCTAAGGTACTGATTCTTGACGAACCTACACGTGGTGTCGATGTCGGTGCAAAGAAAGAAATTTACCAGCTCATCAACAAATTCAAGGCCGAAGGCATGAGTATCATTCTGGTCTCTTCAGAAATGCCGGAAGTGTTGGGAATGAGCGACCGCATCATTGTGATGCACGAAGGCCGCATTAGTGGTGAGTTTGATGCCAAAGACGCCGATCAGGAGAAGTTGTTGGCGTGTGCAGTAGGCAAAGAAATAAATGAGGAAGCAGCATGAGTACTAATACCATGAGCAAACCAAATGAAGCGGGCAGCAAGAAGCTGTTCAGCAAAGAGTGGCTGATTGAACAAAAGTCTCTCATTGCACTTATCTTCCTGATTGTTGTTGTATCGTTCCTTAACCCCAACTTTTTTACGGTCGACAACATTCTTAACATTCTGCGTCAGACCTCAGTAAACGCAATTATTGCGGTAGGTATGACTTTGGTTATCTTGACCGCAGGTATTGATCTGAGTGTCGGCTCGGTTCTGGCTTTATGTGGTGCCTTTGCTGCCAGTTTGATCGCTGTGGAAGTACCAGTTTTGGTGGCGGTTCCAACGGCCTTGTTTGCTGGGGCAGCACTGGGTGCTATCAGCGGTATCATCATCGCCAAAGGCAAGGTGCAAGCGTTTATCGCGACACTGGTAACCATGACCTTGTTGCGTGGTGTCACTATGGTTTACACCGATGGTCGCCCAATTTCGACAGGTTTTACTGATACCGCTGATGCTTTCGCATGGTTTGGTACAGGTTACGCTTTGGGAATTCCGGTTCCAGTCTGGTTGATGGTCATCGTTTTCGCTGCGGCTTGGTACCTACTTAACCACACGCGCTTTGGTCGCTATGTGTATGCATTAGGCGGTAACGAATCTGCGACACGCCTATCTGGCATCAATGTTGATCGCGTTAAGATTGGTGTCTACGCCATATGTGGCCTGTTGTCGGCACTGGCTGGCATCATTATCACATCTCGTCTTTCTTCTGCTCAGCCAACCGCCGGTATGGGCTATGAGCTGGATGCCATTGCAGCCGTAGTACTCGGTGGTACTAGCTTAATGGGCGGTAAAGGTCGAATCATGGGCACATTAATCGGTGCACTCATCATCGGCTTCCTAAACAACGCTCTGAACTTGCTCGACGTTTCATCTTACTACCAGATGATTGCTAAAGCCGTAGTTATTCTGCTGGCTGTACTGGTCGACAACAAGAATAAGTAATTCAAAAAAAGGCTTGGAGGTAAGTACTCCGAGCCACCCTACACAAGGACTAAACACAATGAAAAAACTCGCAACTCTTATCTCTGCTGCACTTCTTTCATCCACCGTCTCTATTTCAGCACAGGCGCAAGATACGGTGGCTATCGTACTGTCGACGCTGAACAACCCTTTCTTCGTTACGATGAAAGATGGCGCAGAAGCAAAAGCGAAAGAGCTGGGCTACGACCTGATTGTTCTGGATTCACAAAATGACCCAAGTAAAGAGCTGTCTAACGTTGAAGACCTGACGGTACGTGGCGTAAAGGCGATTCTGATCAACCCAACAGATTCTGATGCCGTTTCAAATGCGATTCGCATGGCAAACCGCTCTGACATTCCTGTACTGACTCTAGACCGAGGTGCAAGCCGTGGTGACGTTGTAAGCCACATCGCTTCAGATAACGTAGTAGGCGGTGAAATGGCGGGTCACTTCATCATGGAAAAAGTGGGTGAAAAAGCGAAAGTTATTCAGCTAGAAGGTATTGCGGGCACGTCGGCTGCACGTGAACGTGGCGAAGGTTTCATGAACGCTGTGAAAGGCAGTAAAATGGAACTACTGGCCAGTCAGCCTGCTGATTTCGACCGCACCAAAGGCCTAAACGTAATGGAAAACCTGCTAGCTGCAAATCCAAACGTACAAGCGGTATTTGCCCAAAATGATGAAATGGCACTAGGCGCGCTGCGTGCTGTTCAAGCATCAGGCAAAGATGTGATGATCGTTGGCTTCGATGGTACTGATGATGGTATCGCTGCAGTTAACCGCGGCAAACTGGCTGCGACGGTTGCTCAGCAGCCAGATCTTATCGGTTCATTAGGTATCGAAACTGCAGACAAAGTACTGAAAGGTGAGTCTGTTGAAGAGTACATCCCAGTGCCTCTGAAAGTAATCACTAAGTAATGTGAATTTTGCCCTTCTCCCCATTTTAATCTGTCGTTTCGGGGAGGAGGGCAAATAAGCTTGCGCTTTTGCGAGAGCGCAAACTTATTACTCCCGTTCCAAATTAGTAAGGTTCAATTGAACCGAGGATAACCGTATGAATAAGTTAGTGGTATTAGGTAGTGTTAACGCTGACCATGTTCTCCAAGTGCCTTCTTTTCCTCGCCCAGGCGAGACGTTGCATGGTCGCAACTATCAAGTTATCCCAGGTGGTAAAGGGGCAAACCAAGCCGTAGCGGCGGCCCGATTAAACGCAGACACAGGATTCATCGCCTGCGTTGGTGATGATGCGTTTGGTATCAATATTCGTGAAAACTTCAAAATGGACAACATCAACATTGCTGGCGTCAAAATGCAGCCAAATTGTCCGACCGGAATTGCCATGATTCAGGTAGCTGAAAGCGGTGAGAACAGTATTTGTATCTCCGCGGAGGCGAACGCAAAGTTGACGGAAGACACGATTGAGGTTGATTTAGAGCGAATTCGTCAGGCCAACTATCTGCTTATGCAGTTGGAAACGCCGATGTGTGGCATTGAAAAAGCCGCCCAAGTTGCGAAAGCGTCGAGAACCAACGTTATCCTTAACCCAGCGCCAGCGCGCGAGTTATCGGATGAGCTGCTTGCTTGTATTGATGTGATTACACCAAATGAGACTGAAGCAGAAGTGCTTACTGGTGTGACGGTAACAGATAACGAGTCAGCACAAGAAGCAGCAAATGCGCTTCACCGTAAAGGTATTGAAATCGTATTGATTACGCTTGGGGCTAAAGGGGTATGGCTAAGTCAGAATGGACGTGGTGAACTAATCTCAGGCTTCAGAGTCGAAGCAACAGACACAACGGCCGCAGGCGATACCTTTAATGGGGCCTTGGTCACTGGTTTATTAGAAGATTTGCCTCTAGAATCTGCGATAAAGTTTGCTCACGCTGCTGCTGCCATTTCCGTCACACGTTTTGGCGCTCAGACTTCAATCCCTAGTCGAGATGAAGTCGATGCTTTTCTGGAGCAACACAATTAGTCAAATATAAGGAGATAATTACATGGCTACAATGAAAGATATTGCCCGGCTTGCCGGTGTTTCCACTTCTACTGTCAGCCATGTTATTAACAAATCTCGTTATGTGAGTGAAGAAATTTCTGAGCGGGTGAACAAAGCCGCTCAGGAACTCAACTACACGCCTTCCGCGCTCGCCCGTAGCCTCAAAATCAATCGCACCAAAACCATTGGCATGTTAGTGACGACCTCTACAAACCCCTTCTTTGGTGAAGTGGTTAAGGGGGTTGAACGCAGCTGTTACCAACAAGGCTATAACCTCATTTTGTGTAACACCGAGGGGGATAACGAACGCATGCGCGAGTCAATTAACACCTTATTGCAAAAGCGCGTAGACGGTTTGATCCTTATGTGTTCTTCTTTGGAAGGCGAGCGCATAGACGTGTTCGAGAAATATCCTGATATTCCAGTGGTTGTGATGGATTGGGGCCCGATGTTGTTTACCAGTGACAAGATTCAGGACAACTCATTGCGTGGTGGCTATATTGCCGCCAAGCATCTGATTGAATCTGGCCATAAGGATATCGGCTGTATTACCGGGCCGTTAGTGAAGCATCAAGCTCAGATGCGTTATGAAGGCTACAAACGCGCGTTAATAGAAGCAGATTTAGAGTTCAACCCAAATTGGATTATCGAGTCTGACTTCGAATGTGAAGGCGGCTATGACGCTTTTAACAAGATGCATGCGAAAGGGCCTCTGCCAAGCTCCATCTTTGTCTGTAACGATATGATGTCGATGGGCGTGATTAATGCCGCCAACGAAAAAGGTATTC
The DNA here is from genome assembly GCF_013113835.1 of Vibrio sp. RE88. Classification (GTDB taxonomy): domain Bacteria; phylum Pseudomonadota; class Gammaproteobacteria; order Enterobacterales; family Vibrionaceae; genus Vibrio. The sequence continues at coordinate 194,513 of NZ_VTYQ01000004.1, forward strand.
GTGTACCTCAAGATTTATCGATCATCGGCTATGACGATATTCAAATCTCTAAATTTATGACTCCCTCACTGACGACCATTCATCAGCCAAAATACCGCTTGGGTAAAGCGGCGGTGGAAGCGTTGTTGAAAAAATTGGATGGTGGAGAGACGGAGCCGCAAGTTGTCCAGCTCGAACCAACGCTGATTGAGCGTAAAACGGTTCGCGCGCTTTCCTAGAACCATCGCAAGTCTTTCAGTTTCCACAGTTTTTTTAGGGCTAATTTTGAAATAAAAATTTGTGGACTAAAACTGCATATTGAGTGCCATTTACACCTTTTTCATAAGTTTGTGCTAAACCTTAAGTTAGAGAAATAGTATTAGGGGTTAGACAAGAAATGGAATTGTTTGCAGACCATCGACAGTCACAACAACCTGCTACCAATGAACGAGGTTCAGTAGAGCGGTTGGCTCCCCCATGGAAAGTACTGTTGATTGATGACGACGAACAAATGCATCAGGTCACTAAGCTGGCTCTTTCCGATTTTGAGTTCGAAGGAAGGCATCTGGAGCTGATATCCGCCCACTCTGGAGCGGAAGCGAAAGCTATATTTGAGAAATCAGATGACATCGCTCTCGCCCTTGTCGATGTGGTGATGGAAACGGAGCATGCGGGCTTAGAGCTGGTCAAATATGTTCGTGAAGAGCTAGGCAACAGCTTGGTTCGTCTTGTTTTGCGAACAGGGCAGGCGGGGCAGGCGCCAGAAGATACCGTCATTCGTGAATATGAAATCGATGACTACAAAGAAAAAACCGAGCTGACCACACAAAAGCTCAAAACCCTACTTTATTCTATGCTTCGTTCTTATCGCGACCTTTGTCTGATTGAGCAACAGAAGAAGGGGCTTAGTAAAGTAATTGAAGCATCGGCGTATGTTCAAAACACCAACACGCTTCAGACCTACGCTACTTCCGTTCTAGAACAATTGACCTCGCTGCTAAAACTTGAGCAGTCTGCTTTATATTGTATTGTCCAACCAAGGCCAAATGGCGAAGAGTCACGAGCCTTAACGCTTGCTGCGACCGGTGATTTTGTTGATTTCTACAGTGAGTGTGCTTTTGAAAAGCTGCCAGCAGAAGTGTCCGAGCGTTGTAAACGTGTCTTTGAAGCACAAGAGTCAGAGAAATTTGGTGATGCCTATGTGTTGTATACGCATGACGAGCAAGGGGTTGACTGCATTTTATATGTGAATGTTAAGCGTGAACTGACAGAATTAGACATGCAGTTGCTTGAGATCTACATGCAGAACATCGGCTTAACGTTTGAAAATCTCAGCTTGATGCTGGATATTCGCGAAACGTCTAAAGAGTTGGTGTACAACCTTGCTAATGCAGTCGAAGCGCGCAGTAAAGAGACGGGCGCTCACGTTCAGCGTGTCTCATTATTCTGTGAAAAACTCGCCCTATTGTATGGTTTAAGCGAAGCGGAGGCGTCTGTCATCAAGCACGCTTCACCGCTGCATGACGTGGGTAAGGTGGCGGTGCCTGATTCGATCCTTCACAAACCCGGCAAACTCAATGCGGAAGAGTGGGAGATCATGAAGAAACATGTCGATTATGGCGTGGATATTCTGAGTAAATCTAAGCGTCGCCTGATTACCGTTGCGAAGGAAATTGCTGGCTATCACCATGAGAAATGGGATGGTACAGGTTACCCGAATGGTTTATCTGGTTTGGACATCCCTGTGACAGGTCGTATTACCGCGTTAGCCGATGTGTTTGATGCTCTGGGGGCAAAACGCAGTTATAAAGAACCATGGAGTGACGAAGATATTATGGTTGAGTTGGTTGCCCAAAAAGGCAAGCACTTCGAACCAGAATTAGTTGAACTGCTTGTCCTACATTGGGATGAGTTTATTGAAATCCGCAATTCCCTACCAGATTAATTTTCTTGCGTTAGTTTTCATCTTCCAAAGGTAAGTTTGCCGGAAGAGTAAGCTTAAAATGTACCCCTCCACCCGGTTGAGAGTTGAATTCCAGCTCTCCTTGGAGTTTTTGTTTAACAAGGTTAAACACCAAGTTAAGCCCCAACCCTGAACCACCCAAACCGCGTTTGCTGGTATAGAAAGGCTCAAAAATCTTTTGATGCAATGAGGCATCCACGCCACTGCCGTTATCGAGGTATTCAACGATTATGGATTCATCTACTTGGTAGAAAGAGATGCTGATCTCCGCTTGGGGTTGGTGATCAAAGGCGTGGTTGATACTGTTCATCACGAGGTTTGAGACAATCTGTGTCAGCACGCCCGGTAAGCTGTTCATCAAAATAGTCCGGTCACCCGTTAATTTGGGTTCAACGGGGATCTTACGAGTTTCAGGGTGCAAACTAGCTAACAGTGCTTCCAATACTTGCATGACGTTGAATTGAGAGCGAGCTTCGGAGACTTGATCGACGGCGGTTTGTTTGAAGTCCTTCACCAGTTTTGCCGCGCGGCTGAGGTTGTGCTCAAGCATTTGGCTGCTGTCAGACATACGTTCCATCAGCTTCTCAAACTGCGTGCTGGTTAGAGTCTGGGCAGCAAAGGCGGCGTTGAGTTCGCTGGTTACGTCTCTAATTACTGAGGTCGCGGTGACCGCGATGCCTAGCGGGGTGTTCACTTCATGAGCCACACCTGCTACCAAACCACCTAAGGCTGCGAGTTTTTCTGACTCAACCAACTTGTCCTGAGTCTCTTGCAGTTGTTCCATACTTTGTTTGAGGTCGAGTGTCCTTGAAGCGACCATACGCTCAAGGTTTTGGTTAAGCTCTTCTAATTCAATCTGAGTCAGTTTCAGCTCAGTGATATTGATGGCCGTGCCTCTAAAGCCCAAGAACTGACTATTTTCATAACGCGCTTTGGCTTGGAACAAAAGATGTAGAGTGATGCTATTGATGGTGACACTTTCTTCAACTTGTGTGAAGTCATTACGCCTAGAAATGGCCTGATGCAGCCCTGTTGCGTCATGTAAATCTTCGATATCAGAGAAGCTGAGGCCATTTACCGCAGTCAGTCCTAGTGTCTCTTTCATTGGTTCCGAGCAGTAAGTGAGCTGGCCTAGATCATTGGTTTCCCATAACCAATCCGAAGAGACATGCGTAAAGTCGGCTAGGCGTTCCTGTTCGCTCTTTATATTGTTGTAGAGCAAAGTAATATTGCTGCTGATTTTATTTGCGCCTTCTCCTAGCCAATCCAGCTCGTCATTTTTTTCTGTAATCCAGCGAGTATGTTCCAAAACCAATGGAGCGCTTGGATGGCGTGGATTAAACGCTCGTAAATACTGAGCAATTTGGAACACACGACGATTTACGCTGGCATGAAAAATAAACAGCATTACTGAACAAACGAGTAGCGTTTTGAAAGCGTTGAGTAGAAGTGTGGAAATAAACTGTTGAATCAGATAGTCATAGATTTCCTGCGCGTTTGATTCAACATAAATTGAACCGATATCTTCAGTATGGCCATCCTCAGGGTCGCGGTAGGTAAGTAAATAAGTGGCTTTGACGACATTGCCTTCTACCTCTTTACCGGAGTTGAAGGTGTAGTTCCCTGAGTGAACTTCAAGGTAGTCAATTTTGGGCAGGTTGACTAATCCATCAAGTCTTTCTTGAAGAACGACTAAGTCGAAAGACCATAGAGATGAGGCCAACAAGCTGGCGTGCACGTCGCGTATCTCAATGTGTCTTTGGTCGACGTCATTAAACTCTTTCTCATAATCCCAAGATAGCTGCAACAAAGTGGTGAGCAGTGTTACCACACTACTTAATGTCACCATAAGTAGGATGATGCGACGACCAATTCGGCTATATAAAGGGTTATTGATGCTTTCTTCTACTTTTCTGCTGCGGCTCATAGGGCTCTAAAGTCGTGTTTTAACTTGAGTATAGCCTGCACTGATTAACTTTTATAACGACCTATTGATACCAAAGATAGTTTTCAATCCTAAACTAAAGTATGACTTGTGGTTTTTGAGGGGGATCTATGAGAGTACTGACGTTTTTGTTGTTACTGCATTGCAGCTTTGCTCAAGCGGAGAAAGTGCTACTTATAGAGAGCTATCATGCTGAGTATCCTTGGGATGCGAGCTACGTGAAAGGGATTGAGGAAGTATTGACCAGCTCTGCACAGTTGTATCGATTCCAAATGGACACCAAACGCTTACCTAAACAAGATTTTGAATCACGTGCCGATAAAGCATTGGCCTACTATTATGATTTGCAGCCCGACATTGTGATATTGGGGGACGATAATGCGTTGAGCTATATGTTACCAAGGTTGTATAAGGAGCCTATTTCCATTGTGTTTTTAGGTGTCAACTCCAATCCACGTTATCTGCTGTACCAATATAGGGGCGAAGCCAAGATTACTGGCGTGTTAGAGCTCCCCCTTTATATTAAAAATCTTGGTGATCTTAGCCTCATCCATCCCGAGCGACATTTTAAAGTTCGTGTGATGTTTGACTCAGGGGTGACTTCTAAAATTGCAGCTAAGCACATTCAACGGCAATACGAGATGATAAAAGATAATCTTGGTATCGAAACAGAGATATTACTGTTGTCAACTCAGAGTGAATGGGAAGCAGCGATTATGGGGGCTGAAGCTGACGACGTGGCCTTCATCATTATCGGTTTGTATCATACCTTGATTGATGAAGCGGGTGAGAGTGTGCCTTCTGAGCAAGTGCTGCAGTGGACCAATGAAAACTCGACGATTCCACTGTTTTCTTTCTGGGATTTTGCTGTTGGTGCCGGGAAGACAAGTGGTGGTGTTGTTTTATTTGGAGAAAGTCAAGGGCAACAGGCGGGCACTCTGGTCAATCGGATACTGGCTGGCGAGATAGCTGATCAAATCCCAATCGCCATTGGTGAGCAGGGCAGAGCCATTTACTCGACGGCGGAAATGCAGCGTTGGGGGTTAAAGCCACCCTCTCATTGGCAGCCTATTGATTAAAACAGATAACAAAAAGCCCCACAAGCTTGCGCTGGTGGGGCTTTTTTAATGCTAGCTAATTAAGCTTCGCTGCGACGGTCACGGCCATGACCACGTTCGCCACGGTAGTTACCGCGGTGGTCACCACCACGGTTACGATCGAAGCGACGTTCGCCATCACGACGGCCACCTTCGCGTCCACCACGACCGCCTTCGCGGTTACCACGGTAGCCACCTTCGCGGTTGCCGTCACGGTTACCACGGTAACCACCGTCACGACGACCACCGCCATCGCGACCACCACGACCACCATCACGGCCGCCGCCACGACGTGGTTCACGGAAATCGTTGAAGTCACATACTACTGCATCTACTTGCTTCTGGCGGATGCGTAGTTTGCGTAGCTTACCAGCAGTCTCAGAAGACATTGCTTTTGGTAGCTGAACGTAAGTTTCGCCTTGAGCAAGTTTGATTGCACCGATAGAACCTTTCGTTAGGCCCAGTTCGTTTGCAAGTGCACCAACAATGTCTTTAACCTGAACGCCTTGCTCACGACCAACCTGAAGCTGGTAAGTATCCCAGTCTTGGTTGTTGAAGTTGCGGTCACGACCACGACCGTCACGGCCACCTTCACGGCGCTCTTTACGACGTTGCTTGTCACGCTCAATCGCTTCAATCATTGGATCTTCGCCAATGTAGAATAGAGGACGCTTGCCTTGCTGGCGTTTCAGTAGGATTGCTGCAAGCGTTGCTGCATCAATCTCTAGTGTGTCTTGTAGCTTCTCTACAAGCTCACCGAATTTCTCAAGAGATTTGTGTTCTTTCTCTTGCTCTAGCTCAGCACCAAGTTTAACTAGACGAGCTTCTGCAACCTTGTCACGTAGTGGAAGTTGGATCTCTTCCATTGAAGACTTAGTCACGCGCTCGATAGTGCGAAGCATGCGAATTTGGTTAGTGCGAACTAGAAGGATCGCTTTACCTTTACGTCCAGCACGACCTGTACGGCCGATACGGTGGATGTAAGACTCAACATCGAATGGGATGTCGTAGTTAAATACATGAGTGATACGTGGAACATCAAGGCCACGTGCTACAACGTCAGTTGCAACTAAGATGTCGATAACACCTTGTTTGATGTGATCAACAGTACGCTCACGTAGAGACTGAGGAATGTCACCGTGTAGTGCAGATGCTTTGAAGCCGCGAGCACATAGCCAATCAGCAAGACGCTCAGTATCTTGACGAGTACGCACGAATACGATTGACGCGTCAGTCTCTTCTGTTTCTAGAAGACGAGACATTGCTTCGTCTTTCTCTACACCTTTAACAACCCAGAACTGCTGCTCTACTTTGTCTACAGTGTGGTTTTTACCTGCAACGTCGATAGTGATAGGGTCACGTAGGAAGCGCTCAACAATGTTTTTCAGCATTGGAGGCATAGTTGCAGAGAAGAGTACTCGTTGTGCTGATTCAGGAGCGTGCTCCATGATTTCAGTTACGTCATCAACGAAGCCCATGTTTAGCATTTCATCCGCTTCATCAAGAACGAATGTGTGTACTTCATCTAGGTGTAGACGTTCACGGTTGATAAGGTCTTGAACACGGCCTGGTGTACCAACCACAATGTGAGCACCGCTCTTAAGTGCACGCATTTGATCAACGATTGAAGCACCACCGTAGATTTCAAGCACTTTAAGGCCAGAAATGTTTTGACCAAGGTTCTTTATTTCAGCAGCAACCTGAATCGCTAGCTCACGAGTCGGCGCTAGAACGATGGCTTGTGGTTTACGCTGAGAAAGATCAAGCTTGTTCAGAAGTGGTAGAGAGAAAGCTGCAGTTTTACCAGTACCAGTTTGAGCTTTACCTAGTGCGTCAGTACCTTCCATCAGGTGTGGGATAGCCGCAGCCTGAATTGGAGTTGGTGAAACGAAACCCATTCCGTCAAGTGCAGAAAGGATAGAGTCGTTAAGCGCTAAGTCGCTAAACTGAATTACAGAATCTGTCATTGGGATCCTACTAAATTAATGTCAACAAAAGGTCCCACGAGCTCTACCAATTCCATTACCAATCCAGTTCTTTGCTGAATCCGTTCAGATGCGGATAAGTCGTAAATCGCATCAAGCCGCTAGGGACATATCTAAGGGGGCGGAATTATTCCCTAAATGCACAAAAAAAGCCAGAAAAAATTGAAATACATCACATATTTTTCTCACTATTGATTAAAGCGAGTATTCAATGACCAAAAATAGTGAATATATGAATCTATTAGCGCGCAAAATAGTCGTTATCAACTTTCGAAACGGATAGGTAATATCAATGGACAGGAGAAGTTTTACTAAACTTTGCGGCTTGCTCGGCATTAGTGCTGCCTTTCCGATAAGTGCTGCGCTCAGGTCACAACTGAAAAACACAAGAGTTGGCATTATTGGGGCTGGTGCTGCTGGAATGTGTACTGGTTATCTGCTCAAGGCACTTGGTGTTGAATATACCTTGTTTGAAGCATCATCGAGAGTTGGTGGGCGAATCAAAGAAGAAAACACATTCGCTGACTTTCCCTTATCAATGGGCGCAGAATGGTTACATGTCGCGCCGAGTGAGCTCGATCGTATCGCTCAAAAGTCAGTTAATGTTCGGCTTAGCCCATATCCAAAAACGGCCAAAGTTGCCTATTTTGAAGATGGAAGCCTCTATGAGGACGAAATCGGAGACTATCAGGATGCAAGATTTACCAACAGCAGTTGGCTTGGCTTCTTTGAGCAATATATATTGCCAGAAGTAAAATCCAATCTGCATTTCGATACTGAGATTACTCAAGTAAATTATGCTGACGCGGGCGTAGTGCTGACCGATAGCCGACAGAGGCAGCACAAGTTTGATGTTGTTGTCGTCACTGTTCCACTGCCAATCCTTCGCAATGAGCGCCTTCGCTTTTCACCCTCACTTCCAGACTACAAACGAGATGCGATAAATCAGGCTTCGTTTTGGGGAGGAATTAAGGTGTTTATTGAATTTGAGAACCACTTCTATCCGACGTTTTTAGCCTTTCCCGATAGCGAGACTGATGACGGCCAGTATCTTTATTACGATGCTGCTTACGGACACAATAGCTCTAAACACGTGATGGGTTTGTTTGCCGTTGGAAAGCAGGCTCGTCGCTATCAAAGCCTTAATGACGCTGACCTGATCAATCAAATCTTTGCCGACCTGACCCCTGTTTTTGGTGGGCAAGTTCGTCATAGTTACGTGAAGCATGCCGTACAAAATTGGAATGATGAGCCTTTCGCGATGGGGGCGTACCTTGCTGACAGCGCATCGTATCGCTGGCCGTCTAAATTGTTTAAACCTGTGAAGGGTAAAGTGTTCTTTGCCGGGGAAGCCTACCACACTGATGAAGAGGATTGGGGTGGGGTACACAATGCTGCGCGGGCGGCGCGAAATGTGGTCGAGATGATCACTAATCACAAGTTTGAATAATGGTGTTTTCTGTGGCGATACCTCAAAGCGTTGTCATTGTGGTTTTAGTATGAACAATCGATGATAAAACGCTTCTGCAATATACATTCAGCACATTACCTAGTACCATGTGGCGCAATAGATTGACTCCCAAAAATGGGCTCGTCACTACCTCGTGACGAAAGCTTATTGACTTGGGAACAACATAGCGCCGCATGCGTTTGGCATTCGGAATAAAGAACGAATTAGTTAGAAGTTAAAATGTTCCAAGATAACCCTCTACTGGCTCAACTTAAGCAGCAAATCCAGGAAACCCTTCCGAAGAAGGAAGGCACGATCAAAGCGACTGAAAAAGGCTTTGGTTTCTTAGAAGTCGACAGCAAGACCAGCTTCTTTATTCCGCCGCCATACATGAAAAAATGTATGCATGGTGACAAAGTAAAAGCCATCATCCGTACGGAAAAAGAGCGCGAAGTGGCGGAGCCAGAAGAGCTGTTGGAACAAGGCGTTACTCGCTTTATCGGCCGCGTTAAATTGTTTAAAGGCAAACTGAATGTTGCGCCTGATCACCCGCAGCTTAAAAAACTCTCTTTGAAAGCTAGGGTTAAAAAAGGCCTGAAAAGTGACGATTTTAAAGAAGGTGATTGGGTTGTTGCGCATTTAATTCGCCACCCATTGAAAGGCGATAACGGCTTTTTTGTCGAAATCTCAGAGAAGATCACTGATGCGGACGACAAAATCGCACCTTGGTGGGTAACGTTAGCGCAAAATGATCTACCAAACAGTGAACCTGCAGGTATCGACAACTGGGAAATCAAAGATGACGCGGAATTAGAACGTGTCGACATGACGCATGTGCCGTTTGTAACTATCGATGGTGAATCAACCAAAGATATGGACGATGCACTGTACGCGAAGAAGACTGAATCTGGTGATTTTGAGCTGACAATTGCGATTGCAGATCCAACGGCTTATATCACGCCGGACAGCGATATGGACAAGGTCGCCCGAGAGCGCGGCTTTACCATTTATCTTCCGGGTCGCAACATCCCTATGCTACCTCGTGATTTGGCTGATGAGCTGTGTTCTCTGATTGAAAACGAAGAACGTCCGGCACTGTGCTGTACAGTAACAATCAGCAAAGATGGTGTTATTGGCGATGACGTTAAGTTCTTCGCTGCGAACATCAAATCCCACGCACGTCTGGCTTATGATCATGTGTCTGATTGGCTTGAAACAGGTCAATCTGAAGCGTGGCAGCCAACGGAAGAGATTGCTGAAATTGTTCGTGACTTGTATGAGTTTTCTAAAGCTCGCGCTGAGTGGCGTGAAACGCACGCGGTAGTGTTCCCAGATCGCCCTGATTACCGATTCGAGCTAAGTGAAGATAACGACGTCGTGGCTATTCATGCAGATATGCGCCGCTCAGCGAATCGCTTGGTTGAAGAATCTATGATTACGGCAAACATCTGTGCAGGTAAAGCGCTGAAGGCGAGCTTTGATTCAGGTGTATTTAATACTCACGCAGGTTTCAAACCAGAAAAGATCGCTGACGTGATTGAGCTGGTTAACCCAGAAGGTGAGCTGCCATTTACCGCTGAGAGTGTGGTGACTCTGGAAGGGTTTGCGGAACTTCGTCGCTGGTTAGCAAAACAAGAGACGAGCTACCTCGATAACCGTATTCGTAAATACCAAGCTTACAGCGAAATTGGTAACCAACCTTTGCCTCACTATGCAATGGGCTTAGAGCTGTACGCAACATGGACCTCTCCAATTCGTAAGTACGGTGACATGATTAACCACCGTATGCTGAAAGCACACATTCTAGGTAAAGCGCCGGTACAAACAGCGGATGAAAGTGTTGGCGAAGAACTCGCACTGCATCGTAAACACCATAAGATTGCAGAGCGCAATGTTGGTGATTGGTTGTATGCTCGCACGTTAGCTGAAGAACCGGCAAAAGAGACGGTATTTAATGGCGAAATCTTTGACGTGTCTCGTGCAGGCATTCGCGTTCGCCTGATTGAAAATGGTGCTGCGGCGTTTGTTCCAGGCTCCTTGATTCTGGCAAACAAAGAACGTCTAGAATGCAATGGTGAAGCGGGTACTGTATCTATCGATAAGGAAGTTATCTACCGTTTGGGTGACGTGGTTGAATTGGTATTGAATGATGTCAACCAAGAAACACGCAGTATTGTCGCGAAGCCAACTCAAGTCTTTGAAGATGTAAAGGCACCTGAAGCAGCAGAAACACCAGCGGAATAATTCGATTCTTGATAAATAAAAGGGCGCTCAAAGCGCCCTTTTTTGATCGTGATTTCATGAGTAAATTAGACTAAGTCTAGATTAATCTTCCCAGAATACTGATTTAGGATCTTTGTCCACTTCACGCATAATGGCTGTAAGATCATGGCTTTGTGCTAGATAAGGGTAGGGCAACCAATTCTCTTCTTTCAATTCGTCAGCCATAAATAGCAGCCACGTACTGTGTTCATCGTTCCATTGCACTTTAGCCACAGGCAACATGTAGTCACAATGGGCGGAATCTAGCAAAAAGTGCTGTTTAATGAACACGACTCCGTTATCCGTCACTTCATAACTCGCTTTACCTAACTCGGCAGGCAAGCTTTTATTACGCTGTTCACAAATGACTTGTGCGCGGCTCTCTACTTGTTTTTGCAGCAAACTGACCAGTCCCATACCGGCTCCATTATTTTCGCTAACCTATTCATAGTATGTACAAGAATATGAAGAGTCTGCATAGGTTTTCACAAAAATGTCATCTAATCGAAATATGATAGCGCCAGTTAACTTATCCGCATCAGATTGGAGATTATTATGATTCGTGTTGCGCTGGCGGCAATATTGTCCTCTTCTTTACTTACTTTTCCTGCGCTAGCGAGTGAAGTCAATGTGTCTGGTTCAACGTCCGTGGCACGCGTAATGGACGTTTTGGCAGAAGATTTCAACACCACTCACCCTGATACTTATATTGCTGTTCAAGGCATCGGCTCTTCAGCAGGTATCACGTTGCTTAAAAAGGGCGTGGCTGACATCGGCATGAGTTCAAGATACCTAACGGAGAGCGAGCAGGATGAAACGCTCACGGTAACTCCATTGGCATTTGATGGTTTGGCGGTTGTTGTGAACAAGTCGAATCCGGTTCAGAATGTCAGCCGTGAGCAGCTATTTGATATCTATAAAGGCAAAATCACAAACTGGAAAGAGATTGGCGGTGCCGATCAGAAAATTGCCGTGGTAACGCGTGAAGCGTCTTCAGGCTCACGTTACAGCTTCGAGAGCCTGCTTGGATTAACTAAGATCGTCAACGGCCGTCAGGTCTCTGATATCAACCCAGACAACTTGGTGGTAAATAGCAATAGCATGGTGAAAACCATAGTGAACCACAATAAGCAGGCAATTGGCTTCATTTCGACTGGTTCTGTTGATAGCTCAATCAAGGCGATTCAATTTGAAGGGGTTGAAGCGAGCAGCCAGACGATTGCCAACCGCAAGTATGAGCTGTCACGTCCGTTTCTTGTTTTATACAAAAAAGCAAACTTAGGCAAAGATGCTCAGTCGTTTATTCAGTATCTGAAAGGTAAAGAAGCCAAAGCTCTAATAAGCGAGTATGGCTACACACCAATCAGTAAGTAATAGATACAAAAAAGGAGAGCATCGGCTCTCCTTTTTTTAAACTGTCAATCTTTAAAAGTGCAATTGAATCACGGATACCACCACGGCACCAGGGCGACGAACCCCTTCGATTTCTACTTTAATTTCGCGCTCTATTTCTAAGCCTTTGCGAATTGGCGTGATTTTCGATAGTCGGCTTACTGCACGAACTCGGCTGTCGGCTTTAACCGGATATGGGAAGCGAACCTGATTAAGACCAATATTCACCACCATTTTTGCAGTTGGGAATAACGTGTGGTCTGGATCGACACTGTCAGTTAATTTTGGCAGCATTGCCAGTGTCAAAAAGCCATGCGCGATGGTCGTTTTGAATGGAGATTCGCTTTCAGCACGCTCAGGATCGGTGTGGATCCATTGCATATCTTCCGTTACCTGGCCAAACTGGTTAATGCGCTCCTGAGACATGTCGAGCCAGTCACCTGTGTGAATAACTTCACCGAGCTTGCCTTGTAGTTCATCAAAGAGCTTTTGTGCTTCTGGCTTTAGCTCAATAGGTTTTGGTGCAGGTGCCTGCACTTCATCGTTGACTGCTGGGCGTTGCAGATCTCTGAGGCGAGTAAACAGGTGGCGGTTGTTTGTCTTGTGCAAAAACTCACCCCAATATTCACGTACAGCAGGAGAAACCCATTGCATGAGCTCTGAGTGCTGCTTATCACCACGATGTTTAAATAGGTCTGCGACTTTCATATAAACCTCAGAAATCTTATATTGATAAAGGTCAACCCGTTAATTTTGAAATACTTCACAATTATGTGCAATGACTTTCGGGCGTACATGTGTTATCTCAAAGTGCTATTTCTTATATAAATCAAAGGTTTTCTAATAAAACATTATTTTATTAGAAAATGCAGTTTAGAGTATTTACCCGTGTATTTGATTTCTTTTGACCATATTTGTCCCAAAAACCAGATGGTTAGTTTGTCGTCACTTAAACAGATAACTGCAAATTAATCCTTTACAAAACTCATGCCAATACCTAGTATACGTCCCGCAACGGAGAGATGGCTGAGTGGTTGAAAGCACCGGTCTTGAAAACCGGCATACGTTAATAGCGTATCTAGGGTTCAAATCCCTATCTCTCCGCCACTTTCGATAAAAAACCGCTGTTTATACAGCGGTTTTTTCGTATCTGGTCTATTAAGTCTGAGCTTAGCCCGTCTGGACCCATAGGGTGAGACTAGCTCTTTGTCCTTCTGCTTTTCTAAGCCTCTTTCTTTAGGCTCTTTTGCCGCGCGGCAACACTTGCGTCAAAGCTGGCAACTCGATCTGTGAATGCCGCTGACATGCTTTTAGGAATAGAAGTCGCTAACGGTAGATTGGCTTTCATTGGGTCAACGGCACGGTTTCTCACCAAGACTTCAAAGTGAAGGTGTGGCCCCGTCAAACGACCTGTTGCTCCAGACAGGGCGATCTTCTGTCCCCTCTTCACGTGCTGCCCTTTCTTAACCAGAAAACGGCTGAGGTGTAGGTAACGGGTTTTGTATACGCTGTTATGTTCGATAACCAGATATTTGCCTGCGTAGGGGTGGTTTCGTACAGCAATCACTTTTCCATCTCCCGTAGAGTAGATAGGAGTGCCGACCGGCGTAGCGAAATCGGTGCCGTTATGAGGTGAAATTCTGCCTGTGACCGGGTGCCTCCTTTTAGGGTTAAAAGGCGAGGTGATACGGCGATAGGCTTTGGTTATCGGGTATCGATCAAAGGCTTGCTCTAAGCTATTACCTTCTCTGTCATAAAAGCGTCCATCGTCAGCGAGAAAAGCGGCTATTTCGTGACTTCGCATCGACAAGGAAATCCCCTCAATTTCGGCATTCCCAGTTTTATGATCATCGAGGTACTGTTCTTTAATTAGAATGTTGAACGAATCACCCGCGCGCAGATCACGAGCGAAATTTACCTTGTCCCTTAACACTCGTGTGATGTTTGCGATTTGTGTTGTGCTTAATCCTAGGCGATGCGCCGCCACTGAGAAGCTGCCATTGACCTCACCAGAGTAGAGCTTTGAACGCCAGCTACCGGGCTGTTCATCAAAACGATAGCTAAATTGCCCACTGTCGTCTTTTTCGTAAGTTGCTTGCTCTACCAAACTCTCATGGAAGACCAGTGCGTTGAGTTTGCGTGTTTCATTATCAATAACGAACTCTAAATGATCGCCGGGTTTGATCGTATCCAGCTTAAGTGAAACCAGATCTGCTTCTAGAATGTGTTGTAGCGTCTGATAAGGCAGATGCCAAGCTGAGAAAATCGAACTTAATGTGTCACCCACTTTCACGATGTAGTGGACTTTCATCGGTTGAAACTTTGGAGCCACCGCATCGGGAAGAGATTGGTAGGGCACTATGGGGATTTTAATTTCAGGAGAGAGTGTCTCTTTGGTTGCTTCAACTTGAATGAATGCAGCGATGGAAAAGCAAGTAACAGCGATGAGTGCTAGTAGAGATCGTTTTGAAAGCATAGCAGGTGTTATCTATGAAATTATAGAAATGTTATAACATAACATTTGAGGTGTGTGTAGTGTTGTTGTGTCAATGGCAGTGCGCCGTATTGATTAAGGTGATGGCCTAAGTTGGGCAGTATTACAGAAATTGCTTACGAAATGCTGAAGGCGTTATGCCTTTCATGGTTTTAAACTGGCGATTGAAGTTAGAAAGATTCTGAAAACCTGTCAGTTCGGCAACTAGCGCGATTGGTTTTACTGAACTTGCGAGCACTTCACACGCTTTGCCTATTCGATACTGCTTTAAATGTTCGGAAAAACTTACCCCAAAATGCTTTTCATACATGCGATACAAAGAGCTCTCACTCATATGAAGAAGTTGGCAAAGATCGGAAACCTTTATAGGGCGGGCGTAGTGCTCCTCTATATACAACCTAGCTTGCTGAATTCTTTGATAGGACTCTTTATCATCTTCAAAGCGGTGTAAATGGTAGGGAGTCACTGAGAGGGTTTGCCGGCTTTGATCTTCCACTAGGAGCAAAACAATCTCCATGATTCTGACGGCCTGTATTGGCAGGGGTTGTTGCTCTAAGTCTTGAGTAATGACGTTGACTCTCTGGGCGGTTTCCTTACTAAACCTGACTCCGTAGGCGGCTTCTGTCAATATGCGTTTAAAGTGATGGGCTTCTGGAATCAGGTCTTGCAGTTTCTCTAGCCATTGGTGTTTAAACCAGATGACAACGGTGTGATGTGTGCCGTGTTCCTCTCGTGACAAACGACCACTCAGCATGTGCGGTAACCCCGGCCCGTATAACAGCAGTGTGTTGTGATCGATCTTACCCACCGCATCACCCGCAAAGTAATTACCTTCAAAGGCGTCGTGCGGATCTAGGTAGAGCACCAGTTCATATTCAGAATGGTAGTGCCAGGCACAGGCATACTCTTGCTTGATAACATCGCAACAATAGTGTTTGACCAACCAGTTAAAGCTAGGGTGATTGCTGATGTTTTCTATAAACGGTTTCAATTCGAAGTTCTCCCCTGACACCTTATTAGGCTAATGAAACTGCGCGAAAACTGTCAATGAAAATACATCTATTGGTGGAAAAGTATCAGATGTAGGTCGAATACTATTAATTTGGTCGTACGATACTATTTAAACTTAAGCGGTTTTCTAAAGTGAATCTCTATCTCCAGATAGCATAAAGAGCAGAATATGCATAAAGACAGAACCGCGATACTTTTTATAATCACAGCCTTCATTTCTGGGCTTTGTGGTGCCTTTTTTTACCCGCTCTCGAGCCTGTTTATAGTGGAAGCTTTAGGGGCTTCTCCAATGATGCTGTCTGTTTACATGGTGACAGCGGTTGTTAGCTCAGTGATTGTCTCGCAGGTCATAGCCTGCTACTCCGATCAGGGTTGGCAAAGAAAGCGAATACTGATGGTATCGTTGAGCTGCTATTTGGTGACCGTGGTGAGCTTTATCTTTATTCGCGAATTTTGGTTGGCGATAGTGGTTGTGACGCTATTTGGCAGTATCAGTGGTGCTTCTTTTGGTCAATTGTTTGCGCTAGGCAGAGAGTATGGCGACAGTCGGTTTGAAGATAGCACCAGCTTTTTGTCGATAATGCGGGCAGGGATTGCGATTGCTTGGGTATTTGGCCCTCCGGTGGCGTTTATCCTTAAAGCACAGTTTGGTTTCAATGCTTCTTTTGCTGCGTCTGCCTTTATTGTCTGTACAGCGATTGTCGTTATTGCATGCTACCTGCCAGATAGTGTTGTAAAGCCTGATATCGAAGCAAAAGATAAAGTGACAGCTCCTAGTTCAATAAACTTTCTGATTGTGTTGTATGCCTTTGTTGTGGTGTTCGCCTTTGCGGCAAACAACTTATACATCGTCAGTATGCCGCTCTATTTGTCTCAGGAGTTAAAAGTGGAAGCAAACTGGCTTGGAGTGCTGTTTGGAGTGGCAGCGTTGTGCGAGATCCCAGTCATGTTCTACGCCGGAAAGCTGGCTGCTAGGTTCGGTACCGTACGTGTTATGTCGGTCGGTTTGGTGAGTGGTTGTTTGTTCTTTGTGACTATGTTGATCGCAACAGACAAAGCCATGTTGATTGCTGCCCAGATCTTCAATGGCATTTTCATTGGTAGTTGTGCAACGTTGGGAATGGTTGCGCTACAGGACATGATGCGTGACAGGTTGGGAACTGCATCAACGCTGTTTTCAAATTTACTCAACGTTAGTATGTTAGCCGCCAGTTTAGCCGTTGGCATTGTTGGAGAGCTCTTCAGTTACTACAGTGCTTTTTATGTCTGCTTGTTCGCGATAGTGCTAGCGTATCTGCTGCTATCTCTATTCGCTTACAAGTTAAACAAAAAGCAACGCCAAGTACCGTGTCCAGCGACGGCTTAATCAACCAATGAAAAGGAGCGCTTGATGCGCTCCTTACTTTTATGCTGCTGGGTAAACCATGGGGAAATCCAGTGATGGATGTTTGTCTACCAAAGACTTATAACCGTAGACGGATTCAATCATTTCGGATGTCAGAGCTTCCCAAGGTGTTGCGTCACACACCAGCCCTCCGTCGTGCAGTACCACAAGGCGATCAGAATATTGAGCAGCCAAATTGAGGTCATGCAAGACCACGACTACGGCGGTGTTCTGCTCGTCTGCGAGTTGGCGAGCAATCTTCAACGTATTGTGTTGATGGGCCAGATCCAGCGCAGATGTTGGCTCATCAAGCATCAAAATTTTCTCATCGCCTGAGTGAGACAATTGAACTAATACGCGTGCGAGGTGCAGGCGCTGTTTTTCACCACCGGATAGAGAAGGGTAGAGGCGCTCGGCAAGGTGCCCAACATCCGTCATCTCCATGTATTGTTTTGCTAACGTTTGAGTCTCTTTGTTAGGCAGGTTAAGTGGAATAGCACCGAGCTCAACCACCTCATGCGCCAGAAACGGGAAGCTCAAGGTGCTGTGTTGAGGCAGCATTCCAAGATGTTTGGCTAGTGTGCCTGCTTGCCACTCTTCTCGATGCTTACCAAAATACTGAATGTTATTGTTGGATGGGATTTCACCACAGAGCAACTTGAGCAACGTACTCTTTCCTGCTCCATTGGGACCAAGTAACGCGGTCACTTCTCCTGCTTTAATCTTGATATCTACATCGTCCAAAACTTTGCGTTTGCCAAAACGCATTGAGATACCTTCACCGGACAGTACAACTTTTCCCATTACAAGATCTTCCCTTTTTGCTTGAACAGCAGATAGATAAAGAATGGCGCGCCAATGATAGCGGTGACGATACCAACAGGGAGTTCTGCGGGCGCTAAAGCCACTCGGGAGAACATATCAGCGAAGGTCAATAGCAAAGCTCCCATCAACGCAGAAATTGGTAGTAGGGTACGGTGATCTGGGCCAGACAACATCCGACCTAAATGCGGAATAACCAAACCAATGAAACCGATCATGCCAGATACGCTGACGGTCACGCCGACACCAATGGCAGTAAGCAGTATGAGTTGGCGTTTGAGCTTCTGTACGGGGATACCAAGGTGGTTGGCCTCTGCCTCACCCAGCAATAAGGCGTTGAGTGGCATAGATTTGCGCATAAAAATAACCATCAGTATCAATAGAGTGACGGCACAAAGCGTAATGCTGGTCCAGTTAGCACCAGCCAGAGAGCCCATTTGCCACAGCGATAAGTCCCGAAGCATCTGATCATTGGCGACAAAACTCATAAAGCCGATACCAGCGCCAGACAAAGCACTGATCGCTACACCCGCAAGAAGCATAATGGTCACTGAGGTTCCCATTTTGCTGGTCCCGAGCTTATACACCATGATGGTTGTCAGAGCGCCACCAAAGAAAGCGAAAAGAGGTACGGCGGCAAAGTTCATTAATTGAGGATAATCAATACTGAATTTTGCAAACATCACGATCGCGAAAGCGGCCCCCAAAGAAGCACCGGCAGAAACACCAATGATGCCCGGCTCTGCGAGTGGGTTACGAAACAGCCCTTGCATCACTGTGCCGCAAATCGCCAATATGGCACCTACCAGCATGCAAAGCACGGTTCTAGGGAAGCGAATCTCGTGAATGACCATATTGATGTGAGGCGCGAGATCGTTAGAGCGAATAATCAGACTGTATACGCTGTCCATAAAACTGATGTTCATGGGACCGACGGTCACAGAGGTTAACGCTGTCAGCGCCAGTATGGAGCCGAACAGCGTTAAAATTGCGGATAGAGGAATACGACGTAACAACATAAATACGGGCGTTTATTCTACGGTAGTCAGGATCTGGCTTAGGCGCTCAGCTTCAGAAAGACTCTTCAGACCAAGGCCGCCGACAAGTGCATGACCGTCAACAGTAATAATGTTCTTTGATTGACCAGCAGGTGTGGCCGCCAATAGTGGCATTTTAGCCAGAATGGCATCAGCGCCACCCATCTTCTCATAGCTACGACCACTAACCAGGATGACATCAGGTTGCATCTCTACCATGGCTTCGGTAGACAGTGGCTTGTATGAATCCAGCTTACTTGCCGCTGGGTTAATGCCTCCCGCCAGCTCGATGATCGCGTTTGGCGTTGTGCTTGCTCCCGCTACATTGGCCGGGCGTCCTTCATGAATCAGCAGAAACAGGACTTTTTTGGCTTCTTTGGTTTTAGCTTTGTTTTTCTCAAGGCTCGAAATCTGCTGGTTTACTTCCGCTTTGAGCGCTTCAGCGTTCTTCTGGCTATCGGTTAGCGCCGCGATTTCATCAATGCGTTCCAGCAAGCCTTCAGGAGTCGGTAGGGTATTGACGATATCGACTTCAACACCAGCGGTTTTTAGTTGGCTCAGGCTCGTTTCTGGCCCCATTTCATCGGAACCAATCAATCGTGTTGGGTTGAGTGCCATTAAGCCCTCAGAGGATAAACGGCGATGGTAACCAATCTTTGGAAGCTTTAGATCTTGTGGCAGTTCGCTGGTGACATCTACGGCAACCAGCTGGTTTTGCTGCTCTAAGGCGAGGATAAGTTCTGTCACCGCACTACCCGCACTGATGATACGTTCATTTGCCATTGCTGTTGCAGCAACTGCAGAAAGGGATAGGGCGGCAATTCCTTTGATCAATGTTTTCTTAAGCATAATAGACTCTATTGTTTTAATTCTTCCGTAAGTAGTTGTGTCGCCTGAATACCGTTTTCTTGTAAGAAGGCGAGTAGCTTGACGAGGTATTGCACGTCAGCGGTTTTCTCTGCACCAATCACTATCGGATGATTGTTTGATTTATGCTCTTCCAGCAGAGCAAGTTTGAAGTTTTCCCAATCAATGTATTCTTTGCCGTTGATTGCCCAGTAAGGCTCATTTTCGAGAATATTGACGGTAATAGACTTAGTATCCACTTCCGCGACCGCTTGTGAGTCAGTCGTTGGAAGATCGACTTCCAGTGAATCGAGCTTGACGGCTGCGGTGAGCATCAGGAACACCATGACGATAAAAATAATATCCAGTAGAGGAGTGAGATCAGGAGTTAGACCGAAGTTACTCTTCTCTTGTGATACTTTAATCATGATGACGCCTCGGTCACTGGTATTGGGGCTTTCGTTGATACTTGAGGTGAAACGTGTTGGAGACTGATGCCTTCCAACCACAAGTTAACGTAGTTGAGTGTGTGTTCTAGCTTCGCCATGACTTTATCCGCCCACAGGCCAAGTAACTGAGCGCCAGCAATGGCTGGTAGAGCGATCAGCAGGCCAGCAGCGGTTGTGCGCATTGCCAAACCAAGACCATCAGCGAGATCGTTGGGCGTGATACTGCCCGTTGATGCAGCAACACCTTTGAACATTTCAATAAGGCCAAGTACCGTCCCCAGCAGGCCAATTAATGGGCTGATCACACCGATGAGAGTCAGCAAACGAAGGCCAGAATTGAGTTGATGACGCTTTTCCTGAAGCCACATACCCGCGGCATCTTCACGCAAAACTTTGGAAAACGAATGGTGGGCTAACAGCATCGCTACGCCTTTATATAGCAGTGGGCGGCGTGGAGAGAGTTTCTCTGCTAGGGCTTCTAGTTGCTGCTTGTCGGAAGGGGAAATTTGGTTGAGCTCATTGCGGATAGCGCGCTTACCCACGCCCAGACTGATCATGACTTGAAACAAACGTTCGGTGATGATCATAACGGTTAATGCTGAACAAATGATCAGTGGCCATGTCATCAGGCCAAGCTGTTCTTGTAATTGATGTAGTTGTTCCATTGTTAATCCAATTTAAAGCGAACGGGTAATCTGACGCGGTGGGCCATTTTTTGTCCGTTAACGATGTGCGGGGAAAATTTCCACTTTTTGATGGCTTTCAGAGCAGAGTTATCCAAGATGGTTGCTCCGGAAGAAGAAATTAAGATTTGTCTGACCTGATCACCGTTCTCATCCAGCCAGACTTCATACATAGCTACGCCTTCAAGCTTTCTTTTCTGTGCGAGTCTTGGATAGACAGGTCGAGTCGGTTTAGATAAGAAGCTAGGTCTGTTTACCAGCACCGGTTCTTGGCTAACGCCTTGGTTTACCTCAGCAGGTTGAGGTTTCGCTTGTTCGACAACCTCTTTTTTCTTTTCTGGCTTTTCTACAGGTTTTTTAGCAACAGGCTGTTCTTGTGGTTTCTTCTGCGCTGTTTTCTTAACGGGTTTGTCGGCCTTTTTCTCAACCACCTTTTTCTGTTGTTTAGGTGCCTCTTTCTTTACTACCGGCTTCTCTTTCACCACCGGCTTTTTCACTGGCGGTTCGACTTTCGCCGGCTCAGCTGGTTTAGGAGGCTCAGGTGCTTCTACGGGTTGTTCAGCGACAGGCTCCGGTTCTGCTGGTGGTTGTGGAGTGGGTACGGCTTTGAAATTGATAGAGACCGTGGAAGATTGTGCACCAGCAGGCATCGCATGAAGCTTTGGTTCATCAGCGACAAAGAGAATTGCGGTATGAAGAGCAAGGGAAACGCCTCCTGCTATCGCATATCTTTTTAGGTTCACTACCAGCCTCACGAATGAATCATTTTTTACAACATGGAATGAGATTATTACTTACAATCGAAATAAGATCAATTATCAATTGCATTATCATTTATGCCATTTTATGATCGTTGGCAGTTTTGAAAGATTTAGCGCCAGCCCTTGTAGCATAAGCGTTAAGAGATGTTATGTGATGTTAGATATTTATAAATTTGATGAATCGATTTTGGGAGAGGATACGCCAGATCCACTGCGATTTGCGTTCCCCAAAAAGCATTCTGCTCATGCGGGCGGTATGGCATCTCCCATCATGCCTGAGCAAAAAGTGCCACTTCTCAACACCTTGTATGAACAACAAGGTCAACGTAACAAAAAGCGTTGCCTATACATTCATATTCCTTTCTGTCGGGTTCGATGTACTTTCTGCAATTTCTTCCAAAATGCTGCGAGTCGAAAACTGGTCGATGACTACTTCGAAGCACTGATTAATGAAATCAAACTGAAGAGCGCTTTGCCTTGGATACAGACCGGTGTTTTCCACGCCGTTTATATTGGTGGTGGAACGCCGACCGATCTCTCGGCTGAGCAGGTGGAACTCCTGGGTAAAGCCATTCGTCAGTACTTCCCGCTTTCTACAGATTGTGAGATCACCTTAGAAGGGCGAATCAATCGATTCAGCGACGAAATGTTTGAAAGAGCTCTGGAAGGCGGCTTTAACCGTTTCTCCTTTGGTATTCAGAGTTTTGATACCAAAGTCCGCCGTAGCGCAAAACGTCTGGATGATCGTGAAGTCGTCTTGGAGCGTGTCGCGCAGCTCTCTGCTACCGAAGAAGCGCCAATCATTCTCGACCTTCTATATGGTCTTCCGTATCAGACGCTAGATGTGTTTGAGCAGGACTTGAATGATTTCATGTCGACAGGCGCTCACGGGTTAGATCTCTATCAGCTTGTGGTCGGTGGAACCGCGCCGATGCTGAATTTGGTTGAAAAAGGCAAGATGCCACCACCAGCAACGACACCAGATAAAGCATCAATGTATGAACTTGGCGTCGCTTTTATGGACAAACATTATATGAGCCAGCTAAGTGTTAACCACTGGGCAAGAGACAATCGAGAGCGCAGCCAGTACAACAGCCTCGCTAAGACATACGCTGAAGTATTACCTATCGGTTGTGGCGCTGGTGGCAACATTGGTGGTTATGGAATGATGAACCACCGTACATTAGAAACTTACATGAACGCGATGAAGTCTGGTGATTCAGTCGTCGCGATGATGACCAAGCAGCATACGCTGGAACCTTTGTTTGCTGCCATCAAGTCTGGTTTCGATAAAGGTGTCGTTAGCCGTCATCAACTACCTTTATTAGCAGGTGAAGATACGTTTGATTTCTTTATGCCGCTGTTTGAAGTATGGCAGAACAAAGGCTTAGCCCGCATTGAAGGAGATTACCTAGCGTTGACTTTAGCTGGCAGCTTCTGGGCAGTCAGTCTGGCGCAAGCCTGCATTCAAGTATTGCAAAAAACACATTCTGAAGTAACCGCGTCACACAAAGTGGCACTCTAAGTGGAATTATTATGGAAGCACTAAAACAACAAGTCGCTCAACTGATCGAGCAAGAACCGACACTTCTACCTGCTGCAATTGCAGAGCGTTTAGAGGTGTCTGAATTCGAAGCGGTAGCGGCTCTACCAGAAGAGATGATTGCTTTGGCTCCGGGAGAGCAGGCTCAGTCTTTCTTGGAAAACTTGGTCGGTTTTGGCCCAGTGACAACCATTGTTCATTCGTTCGGTTCAATCTTTGAAGTGAAGGCCCCATTCCCGAAAGGCAAAGTTGCTCGAGGCTACTACAACCTGATGGGTAAAGAAGGCGAGATTCATGGTCATCTTAAGTTAGACAACGTGAAAAATATTGCGTTAGTTAGCAAGCCGTTCATGGGGCGTGAGAGTCACTACTTTGGCTTTTTCTGTGAACAAGGTAATAACATTTTTAAAATCTATCTAGGACGCAACGAAAAGCGTGAGCTGATCGCTGAACAGGTAGAAACATTCAAGCAGTGGCAGCAAGAGCTACGCAAATAAATAGGAGCTCCGGCATGACAGGTTATGCCGGAAGCCAACATTATTAGAAATAAAAAGTATTGAAAAGTCAGGAGTTCAAAATGGATCCACAAGTAAAACAAGAGCGTCTTCAAGGTCGTCTTGGTCCGGAAATCAAAGAGTTTCGCCAAGAGCGCCGCACGCTTCAGCTAGCCACCGTTGATGCTGATGGTCAACCGAACGTGAGCTACGCGCCATTTGTTCAAAACCAGGAAGGTTATTTCATTCTGATCTCGGAAATTGCGCGCCACGCTCGCAACCTTCAGGTTAACCCAAATGTTTCTATCATGATGATCGAAGACGAAGATACGTCAAAGCAGCTGTTTGCGCGTAAGCGTCTGACATTTGATGCGGTAGCAACCGTCGTTGACCGAGAGTCTGAGCAGTGGCAACAAATTGTGGGCCAGATGAAAGAGCGCTTCGGTGAAATCATTGATGGTCTGAGCCAACTGCAAGACTTTGTTCTTTTCAACCTGAAAGCGGAGAAAGGTCTGTTTGTAAAAGGCTTTGGTCAAGCTTATCAGGTATCAGGTGATGATCTGGTTGATTTTGTCCACCTTGAAGAAGGACATAAGCAGGTAGAAAACGCTTAAGCTGTCCAATTAAGTCGAAAACTGTCTGATAAGGGAGCTATACTGGCTCCCTTTGTTGTATCTGAAAGGGAAAAGCGTGAAACCTGTAAGCAAGGATCATGGGGAAATTTGTTATCCCTTTATTTATGAAGACAGCCCAGTGTGTGACTTTGAGATTGCGGCGGATGAGCTGTGTACAAGGATTGGTCTGGTCCTGACGATGGAGCTGGATGACTATAGCCGAGATGTGCTGCAACGAGTCCAGCCTTATGTTTATCACTTGAATGGTTCGGTGCGAGGAAAACTGGCAATTTTTGAGGATAACCTGCAGGAGCTTTATCATGATTACAATACACTGCGTGAAAAGCTAGACGGAGGTTTTAAAGGCTTTGTATTGCCCGGAGGGCATCCTATTTCAGCAGAGTTGCATTTGTGCAGGACACAAGCGAAGAAAGTTGTCCGTGCTCTTGTAGCGGTCGAACATGCGGGTAAAAAATCGCCTGATCCTATTTTGTTTCGATATGCTAATCTGCTAGCGAATGTCATGTATACGCTGGCTTCTTATACCAACCGCATGCACCAAGTCGTTGAAACGGAATTCGTTAGCAAAAGTTATCCAATGCCAAAATAGTATGGGGTAACGGAAATGAAAACGCCCGGCATTGAGCCGGGCGTTGTTTTAATCGGTTGTCGATTACGCTTCGAAATCGACACCTGCTTCTTTGTACAGGCGGCGACACGCTTTACCGTCACTGTGGAACAAGTGACAACGGTGTGCTGGAATACCTACCATCAGTTTGTCGCCAGCTTCTACCGCAAGCGTGTCTGGTTGGCGATAGATCATATCTGCGTCGGCCGCATCAATGTGCATGTACACCTGAGTTTCGTTACCCAACTTCTCTACGATGTTGACTTCACCTTCGATAGCGGCGTCACCTTGATCGGCTGGAAGCAAGTGTTCTGGGCGCACACCCAACGACATACGCTCGCCACGTGTTACCGTGCGGCCATCAACCGGAATCCAGAACGCGGTGCCGTTAGCCAACTGAACCATGACGCGATCGTCTTCTACCGCTTCAATGAAGACACTCATGAAGTTCATCTTAGGTGAGCCGATGAAGCCTGCTACAAAGCGATTTTGAGGGTAATGGTACAGCTCAAGTGGTTTACCAACCTGAGCCACATAGCCTGCGTCCAATACCACGATCTTATCGGCCATAGTCATAGCTTCTACCTGATCGTGAGTTACGTAAATCATTGTACAACCTAGCTTGCGCTGAAGTTTAGTGATTTCAGAACGCATCTGAACACGCAAAGCAGCATCTAGGTTTGATAGTGGTTCATCCAGAAGGAAAACATTAGGTTGAGAAACCAGAGTACGACCAATTGCCACACGCTGACGCTGACCACCTGAAAGGGCTTTTGGCTGGCGATCCAGAAGGTGACTAAGTTGAAGAATTTCCGCTGCGTGTTCAACGCGCTTGTCGATTTCACCTTTATCGGCTTTCGCCAGTTTGAGGCCAAACGACATGTTGTCGTACAAGTTCAGGTGTGGGTATAACGCGTAAGATTGGAATACCATGCCTACGCCGCGCTGAGAAGGCTCAACGTCATTCATACGCTCTTGACCAATGTAAAGATCACCTGAAGTGATGTCTTCTAGACCAGCAATACAACGTAGCAGAGTTGATTTACCACAGCCCGACGGACCTACGAAGACAACAAACTCGCCTTCTTGAATGTCCAGATCAACGTTCTTTGAGATTAAAACGTCGCCATAAGCTTTACATACATTTTTTAACGTGACACTCGCCATCTAGCTCGCCCTCGATCAATATTTTTATTTTACTGCCCATCATTATATGAATTATCGCGCGAGCAGTAAGTGTAGGAATTCGGTAAGGTGAATTGAAGTGTAAGAAAATAAGGGTGATGGATTCAATCGCATCACCCGTCAAAGCCAAAATAAAGTTCGCTTCCCCCGTATGAAAGTAACTGTCTCCCCCGTTGAATCCAAACTGGTAATGACACCAGAATTACTACGAACATCTACTTCATAACAGCGAACCCCACGGCATTGCAAACCAGCTTTAGTTCGATTGCAAAGCAATCATAAACGCACTGGAAAGGGTTCTTACCATCCACTCTTGGATGACTGTAGTTTGGCTTTATTGCCCTGTTACTGCATCCTCCTGATGCTTTTTTTTATAGGGGTAGTAGGCGGGGAGTAGGGAGAGGAGGGCTGATCGCACGGAGTTAGATCGAGTTCAAAGAAATCTTGGGTTTGATAGTGAAATCGATCACGTTAAGCATCATTTTTGTGATTCTTGTCGCCTTCGTCGAAGGATGACGATCACGAAAATAGGCCATAATACCGAGGGCGTAGGGAGTAGGAGGATGAGCTAATTGACAGTTTAGCTAAGAATATATGTCGAAATACGGTGAAACCTCTGAACGGTGGAGCCCTACAACACAAATATAAAAAGGATATGATCATGAAAAATGCCCTAAGCACAGTGGCACTAGGTACCCTAGTTGCTCTTGGCTCATTTGGTGCAAATGCTGCTATCGAAGAAGGTCAATTAACTATCTGGATCAACGGCGATAAAGGTTACAACGGACTTGCTGAAGTAGGAAAACAGTTCGAAGAAGAAACGGGGATCAAAGTAACAGTTGCTCACCCAGATGCACTTCAAGACAAGTTCCCTCAAACTGCGGCGACCGGTGATGGTCCTGATATTGTGTTCTGGGCTCACGACCGTTTTGGTGGTTACGCTGAAGCAGGTCTTCTAAGTGAAATTAAGCCGTCTAAAGAAGTGAAAGAAGGCATCGTAGACTTCGCGTGGGATGCGGTTAAATACAACGGCAAAATCATCGGTTACCCAGTTGCGGTTGAATCTCTGTCTCTTATCTACAACAAAGACCTAGTGCCAAACCCACCTAAGAGCTGGGAAGAAGTTGAAGCACTCGACACCAAGCTGAAGAAAGAAGGCAAGTCTGCCATCATGTGGAACCTGAAAGAACCGTACTTCACATGGCCACTAATGGCGGCTGACGGTGGTTACGCGTTCAAATACGGCGCTGAAGGCTACGACATCAAAGATGCGGGTATCGCGAACGATGGCGTAAAAGACGCAATGAACTTTGTAAAAGGTCTGGTAGACAAAGGCGTGATCTCTTCTGATATGGATTACTCAGTTTCTGAGTCTGCGTTTAACCAGGGCAACACAGCGATGACCATCAACGGCCCTTGGGCTTGGGGTAACATCGAGAAATCAGGTATCAACTACGGTGTTACAACTCTGCCTAAATTCAATGGCCAATCTTCTAAGCCGTTCGTTGGTGTTCTGACTGCGGGTATCAGCACTGCGTCTCCAAACAAAGACCTAGCGGTTGAGTTCATTGAAAACTACCTGCTGACAAACGATGGCCTGCGTAAAGTGAACAATGACAAGCCATTGGGTGCGGTTGCTCTGAACTCTTTCCAACGTGAGCTAGACTCAGATAAACGTATTGCAGCGACAATGGACAACGCGATGAATGGCGAAATCATGCCAAACATCCCACAAATGAACGCGTTCTGGGGCAGTGCTAAGAACGCCATCATCAACATCGTTGATGGTCGTCAGTCTGTAGATGCAGCACTGGCTGACGCAGAAAAACAAATGACAAAATAATTGTCGACCTTTTTAAGGAGGGGGTAACCCCTCCTTCATTTCTTTGTTTTATTATCGCTAGCAGGTTCTTTTATGCAGTCAGTTCAAGGTACAGATGCTATGACATCACCAACAACGAGCTTGCCTTCAAGTAAAAATGTATTCATAAAGTGGGCGCTTCTTGGCTCAGTCGGTATTCTTAATGGCTACGCGACGATTCTAATGTATTCACGTGGTGAGATTGCGTTCGCACTTCTTACCCTTATCGTAACCGCACTTGCTCTTTATATCTTTGGTAGTAAAAAGACTTACGCACATCGCTACATTTACCCAGGTATCGCAGGCATGATTTTATTCATCCTGTTCCCGCTGGCGTATACCGTTGGTCTTGCCTTCACTAACTACAGTGCGAAAAACCAGCTTTCCTTTGAACGTGCTCAGTCTGTTTTGCTTGATCGTACTTATCAAAGTGGTGATAGCTACCCGTTCTCTCTGATCAAGACAGAGAATGGTCACCGCATCTCTGTGAAGAAAGGTGACCAGCTGCTGGCAACGGAAGAATTTAACCTCGCTACTTTGTCTGGTGATATGTCGTTGTCTCCCGTTGAGCAGGTAGAGGGTGAAAAAGAGAAAATTAAAGCCATCATCAAGAACAAATCTGTTCTTGGCTCTGTAGACCTGCACATGCCGTCAGGTGAAGACATCCGTATGAGTGGTTTACGCAAGTTTGCCGCTGTGGTGCCTCTGTATACGCTGCAAGCGGACGGAGAAACGCTTCATAACAATGAAAACGGTGAATATTTACGTCCAAACAACGATGTCGGTTTCTACCAATCAGTGGATGAGAATGGTCAATTCTATGGCTCAACCGTCTCACCAGGCTTCATTGTAACGATTGGTACTGATAACTTTGAGCGTGTCTGGAAAGATGACGGCATCAAAGAACCCTTCATCAGTATTTTCATCTGGACGATTGTGTTTTCGGCAGTCAGTGTCGCTCTGACGGTTCTGATTGGTTTGGTTTTGGCAAGTGTTGTTCAGTGGGAAGAGCTGAAAGGGCGAGCTATTTATCGCGTACTGCTGATTCTGCCTTATGCTGTTCCGGCATTTATCTCGATTCTTATCTTCAAAGGTTTGTTCAACCAGAGCTTTGGTGAAGTGAACATGGTCTTGGAGGCGATGTTTGGTATCAGCCCAACGTGGTTCTCTGACCCGTTTTTGGCAAAATTGATGATCATTATCGTGAACACTTGGTTAGGTTTCCCTTACATGATGATTCTGTGTATGGGTCTACTCAAAGCGATTCCAGAAGATTTGTATGAAGCATCGGCGATTGACGGAGCAAACTTTATCGACAACTTCCGTCGTATTACGCTGCCACTGATGATCAAACCACTGACGCCACTACTAATTGCGAGCTTTGCGTTTAACTTCAACAACTTTGTATTGATTCAGCTTCTGACTCAAGGTGGTCCGAACATGATTGGTACGTCGGAGCCTGCTGGCTACACAGACCTACTAGTAAACTACACGTACCGCATCGCATTTGAAGGTGCTGGTGGTCAGGACTTTGGCCTGGCAAGTGCAATCGCTACGCTTATCTTCTTGTTGGTTGGTGCACTCGCGCTATTGAACCTTCGCGTAACAAAAGTAGCTCAGGACTAAGGAGAGACACAATGGCAATGGTACAAGGCAAGTCATTAAAATACCGTGTTTGGGCTACTCACATCGCAATGTGGGCGTTCCTAGCACTGATTATCTTCCCGCTGTTGATGATCATCGCGATTTCCTTCCGTGAAGGTAACTTCGCAACGGGGAGCATTATTCCAGAAAACCCATCTTTAGAGCACTGGAAGCTGGCATTAGGTTTCTCCGTGACTAATGCTGACGGTTCGGTTACTCCACCGCCATTCCCTGTTCTAACATGGCTATGGAACTCGGTAAAAGTCGCAGGCATTAGCTCGATTCTTATCGTGACACTGTCTACAACCTCGGCATACGCGTTTGCACGTATGAGGTTCAAAGGTAAGAACACCATCCTTAAGGCGATGATGATCTTTCAGATGTTCCCAGCTGTACTGGCATTGGTGGCGATTTATGCGCTATTTGACAAGCTAGGCCAGTATATTCCATTCCTAGGTCTGAACACGCATGGCGGTTTGATCTTCTCATACCTCGGTGGTATCGCGCTTCATGTGTGGACGATTAAGGGGTACTTCGAGACGATTGATAATTCGCTCGAAGAAGCAGCAGCATTGGACGGCGCAACACCTTGGCAGGCATTCCGATTGGTTCTACTTCCTCTGTCGGTGCCAATTCTTGCGGTAGTATTTATTTTGTCATTCATTATGGTGGTCGGTGAAGTTCCGGTGGCATCTTTGCTACTTTCTGATGTAAACTCATACACATTAGCGGTTGGTATGCAGCAGTATCTTTACCCTCAGAACTATCTATGGGGTGATTTCGCAGCAGCAGCAGTATTGTCTGCACTACCAATTACCATCGTATTCTTACTTGCGCAGCGCTGGTTGGTCGGAGGATTAACCGCCGGTGGTGTGAAAGGTTAATAAGAACGATAAGGGCGACCGCGAGGTCGCCCATTTTGTTTCTCGACTTAACACTTTTGGTTTGGCCGCCGATCAGTTAAGAAGAGGGCAAAACTGGCGTTACGCATAGCTGGCTGTTAGCTTAGATTCCTTACTATTTCACTACTAACAGTTTTTGTAACCAAAACCCGAGCTTACTCGGGTTTTTTTATACCTGTGGTATATCCGTTTTGCTCAAGCAGTATATTGATGAAATAACCAATAGATAGAATGACTTATACCGATTGCGAGACGGTAATCATAACTAAATGTAACACAGAAGGTGCTTACATACTTTTGCGGGAAGTGGTGAAAAGGAGTTTAGAACTCTCGGTTGGAGGGAGCGCATCCTAAATATTGCAGTAGCACGTAAATACTTTCTTGCGAAAGCGCGACTCGGCGGAACAGGTCGGCAAAGGTATCGTCACCACCAAAACAGGTTTGAATATAGTGGTTGATTTCAGCATCAGCGTAGCCTTCAACATACATAGTGCGCACCCATTGGTATTCAACAGCCTTTGGGTTGGCTAAGGTGGTTTCGCTCAGTGTTGTATGGCTAAGGTTCACGCCAGTTCCTTCATTCTACTCAATCGATTGCGGATTTAATCAAATCAAGATGAAGGAAAAATGACAGATGTGTTGCGATGACATTAATCTGACATAAAAAAGCGAAAAAGAGGCCTTTAGGCCTCTTTTCTTGATAGGAATGTTATTTCAGGTACTTTACATGCGCTTCCATCTCTTCACCGATTTGTTTACGCATGTTCATTAAGCGAATCGCGGAATCTCTTAATTCAATATCGTCTTTGGTTTCTGGAATCCACTCTGGGACAGGTGAAGGTTTGCCTTCTCCATCCACCGCAACCATGATGACAATACAGTGCGTTGTCAGGCGATTTTTCAGCTCTTTTGGATCACTGGCTTGAACATCAATGGCAATGTGCATTGACGTTTTACCGGTGTAAATGACCTTGGCGCTAACCTCGACCAAATTACCGACGTGTATGGGGGCAACAAAGCGGATACCACCTGCGTATGCCGTTATGCAGTACTTTCCACTCCATGCTGCGGCGTTAGCATAGGCTGCCAAGTCGATCCATTTCATGACGGCGCCGCCATGAACTTTACCACCAAAGTTGACATCTCCGGGTTCAGCTAGAAATCGTAGCGTTATATCGCGTTGACCATTACTCATCTGTCAATCCTTTGTTTTTATGTGTTTGTTAAACTTATTAACAAACACTTCAATAAACTGCAATCAATAATTCCAGCTTAGTCGAAAAAACGCAGGAGCCCCAGAAATGGAGTGGTGTTCACCATGCCCTAGTAATTCAGGGCATGGTGGAGAGTGATTAGATTCGAGATGACATGACGGAATCCATGATTTGCATGCTTTCGTCAAAGTAAGGGTTGTACGTCAGGCGAGCATGAATCTTACCGGGTTCGGTGTAACCCCAAGCCGAATACCAGACTTGTTCACCTTGAGCGCATTTTGCCGCATCGGTTTCTTCCTGACCGTTGGAACAAATTATGTTCGTACCATTGATGCCGTAATTAGGATTATTTGGCGAAAAGAGCAGCCCCATATGAGAACCGTTAGAAATACGCTGTTCAGGCAGATTCATTGAGAATCGGGTTGAACGCGGCTCTGTGAGATCGTGCTCCCCTTGCCAGACGATACGGCTGTTCGGGTTCTGCATTTTTTGCGTAAAGGTATCAATCGAAAACTGGGTATTGATGACACTGTCTGCTTCGCTCATTAGCATAAACACGGGCTTGTCGTAATTGGCTGTTGCCAGCTTATCTCTCACTTGTGCCGATGTTTGATAATAAACGGCTGCTGCGTTCATTGGTAACGAGTTATAGCGCAGTGGGTTGTCCTCTGGATCTTGATCGGCCCACGTAATGAAGTAGCTCGCGAGCTCGGCAAACTGGACGGTCGTTGAACCCGGCTCAAAGGCGGGTGAAAACAATAATACGCCGTTGATGTCTTCATCAGACAATGCTTCAGAGGTGACAAGGTTTGCGCCGGTAGAGTAACCGCCAACCCAAATTGAATCGGTGTCTTGCTTAAGAAGCTTAATATGATGGTGAACGACGCCTTGCCAGTCTTCTAAACTGGGTAACAGCAGATCGCCAGCTTTACTGCCATGACCGGGCAGCAAAACCGTTCTCACCAAGTAACCTTGCTCAGCTAGGTGTGTGGCGACATCCGTGAAAGAGTAGGGGGAATCGCCCAAACCGTGTACCAGTAGTACACCTTGTCCGTTTGGCTCTGAAGGCACATATTCACGGGGTGAAACCTGTGCTAGCTCTTGCTGCTGATTTCCCGTTAGAAACAAGCGATTTTCCGTCAGCCAAGTTTTGGTGTCAGCGATATATTCCTGAAAGCTACTCTGCTGATATTCAGGTAAAGTGTCAGCTTTGTCATAAGCTGGATCTTTAGAAGGCGTGCTGCAGCCCACAAGGCCTGCGGTGACGGCTGCAGCAAAGTAAAATGCCAGAGCGGTTTTTTTACGCATGATGTATTCCAGCTTTTCCTTTTTACTTTGACACTTCTTCATACTCTCCCTCCAACACAGATCCTTTCGATGGCTGGTTGTTAAATGCTGATGCGTTTTTCTTAATCGCTTTTTCGATCTTTTTACCTGTAATCAGAGCCGCGATAGTTAAGGGAATTGCTAGGATCAGGCCAAAAATGATGGTAAAGAATCCAATAAACAGCGCTAATACGCTCGAAATCACTCTATTCATAATTTACACCTCTCTTTTATCCTCAATATTAAACAAATCGAAATGAATGAAAGATGAATAAATTCGTCAGTAACAAAAAAGCCGCTTTCATCAAGAAAACGGCAAGTACGGGGGGTATATCTTTATAATAGTGTTGTGGAGTTTTGCCCCTGAATCTTTCAGGGGCGATATTCGATTACTTACTCGGGTAAGTCTTGTAACGTACACCCATCATTTGTTCCATACAGTGAACAACCTGACAGCTGTAGCCAAACTCGTTGTCATACCAGATGTACAATACACAGCGGCTGTCTTGAGCGATTGTTGCCGCGCCATCTACTACGCCCGCGTGGCGAGAACCAACAAGGTCACTTGAAACGATTTCTGTCGAGTCTGTGTAGTCAATTTGCGCAGACAGCTTAGAAGTTAGCGCCATCTCACGAAGATACTCGTTTAGCTCTTCTTTGTCGGTGCCTTTTTCTAGGTTCAGGTTAGCAACCGCCATTGAAACATTAGGAGTAGGAACGCGAATAGCATTACCAGTCAGCTTACCAGCAAGTTCTGGTAGCGCCTTAGCCACTGCCTTCGCTGCACCTGTTTCGGTCAAAACCATATTGAGTGATGCACTTCGGCCACGACGCTCGCCTGAATGGAAGTTGTCAATCAGGTTCTGGTCGTTAGTGAACGAGTGAACAGTCTCAATGTGGCCTGATAGTACACCATACTTGTCGTTGATGGCTTTAAGTACTGGCGTGATTGCGTTAGTGGTACAGCTCGCCGCAGAGATGATGGTATCTTCAGCTTGGATAACTTCTTCGTTAACGCCAAACACAACGTTCTTAATATCGCCCTTACCTGGTGCTGTAAGTAGCACTTTTTCAGCGCCGTTACAGGCTACGTGCTGGCCTAGGCCTTCAGCGTCGCGCCAAACACCCGTGTTGTCGACAACCAAAGCGTTGTTGATGCCGTACGTGGTGTAGTCAATTTCTTCAGGCTTGTTAGCGTAAATGAACTGAATGTAGTTACCGTTTGCAATGATTGCTTTACGCTCTTCATCGACAATGATGCTGCCGTTGAACTGGCCATGAACTGAGTCACGACGTAGTAGGCTAGCACGCTTTTCAAGATCACCTTTCTTACCACCGCGAACGACAACCGCACGCAAACGTAGCG
The DNA here is from genome assembly GCF_013113835.1 of Vibrio sp. RE88. Taxonomy (GTDB): domain Bacteria; phylum Pseudomonadota; class Gammaproteobacteria; order Enterobacterales; family Vibrionaceae; genus Vibrio. The sequence continues at coordinate 228,850 of NZ_VTYQ01000004.1, forward strand.
GATAGCCTGGGCCACTTTTCTCAACCAATAGGCGAGTCAGTAGACGGCCGATACGGCCAAAGCCATATAGAACAACATCACGAGGCTCAGTAACGGTTTCACCGTTCATCGCGCCCATTAGAGAAGAATGTAGGAAGTCTTTGACACCATGCTCATCGTCGCGACCTTGCCAGAATTGGTGAGCCAGTTGGCCGACATCAATACGACATGGTGACAATTCCATTTCTGATAGTGCTTTAATCAGAGGAAGCGTTTGATCTGCAGATAGTGGAGTTCCTGTATAGCGACGAGCAAGACGGTGTGTCTTGATAATATCGATGGTCGCTGCATTCACCAGAGTTTTACCGAACAGTAGAACTTCGACGCCTTTTTCGCGATAAAGTTGACCTAGTAGGGGAGAGATAGTTTCCGCAATCGTTTGGCTCGTTTGCCAGTCAAGGAGGTGTTTCTCTGGACTCATTGTTTGTTTGGACCTTTCACGTTTTGGGGACTGACTCTACTTCACTGTGTAGGGGGAGTGAGTAGAGATAAAAAGTGTTTTAATTATGTAATTTTTATGCGGCAGGATTGTAATACCTAACATCTTATTCTGCTAGAAAAAATAATTGCAGAGTAATTTGCTGATATCATGCTCAGAATAGGAAGGTTATTGCCAATATGGCCTATTGACATTTTCTATGTGCCACACTTTTTTTTCGATAAAAAATACTTGCGCCTCAAAATCTATGAAATATGCGATGTAACTATGTTTCATAATTTGATCTTCAGCACGCTAACTACTTAAAAGGTAAACGACAAGCCTACCGATACTAGATCGACCTTAGAAGCAAACGTTTCACTCGGGTCTTGGGGCAATGTGAACTGGCCGCTGATCACGTTTTTTTGACCTTCTATTCGTTGCCACTCCATTACAGCATTAAATTGAGGGGTAAAATCGTATCTGATACCGAGCAAGTAGCTGTCACTCGTCTTGGTTTTTCGAGTCTGACCATATTGAATATATGGGGTCCAATTGGCGACCCGGTAATCCATCCCAGCATACCAGCTGGCATGTAGGTCGTTGGACAGAAGGGTTTCAGCCTGAAAGTGCCAATCGTCTATCGTATGGCTGATCCCAAGGCTAAAGAGATGAAGGTTGAAGCAAACATCAGGCTGACCTGTATATATCTGTCGTGCTTCAACATCGGTATAGGACAAATGAAGCTGGCTGTCTTCAAGGTAGATATCGGCGCTAAGGCCGTAATAATTTTTGATATCTAATGTGAAAGGTCGGCCATACAGTTCGTACTGCTCTTCATCGGCTAAGGCATAAAAGGGTGTGAGACTGAGTTGAAACTGACCGAGAAGTTCGTAATTGAGTTCGGCAGAAGCGCCTTCAAAATGGGTGATGCCGAGATTTCCGCCATACACATCGACAGGCAGACGTAACCACGGATAAGCGCTTGAAACATAGTAATACTCGGACATGATGAACATGGGAGAGCGAAGTCGCCCAGCCTTTATTCTATGGTCTGAAACAGAGTATTCTAAGAAGGCTCTCTCCAGTGTCGGTGAAGAGAAGGTGTCCTGAGGCCGTTTGAGTACTTGCAGCACGGAGCGAAGCTCTGGGGTTATTCTCCAGTCTAGTTGTAGGCCTAGCGTGCTATCACAGTCAAAGCACCAATCGTCGGTTATATCTCGGCCAAAAAATACTGGTGTGTTGTTATCACTCTTAGCGGCTGAAAAGGTGCCAAAGCCACTCAGGCTCAGCTCATCGCTCAGAGGTATCTGCGCCAGTGCTGGGGGACTTAACAGTGCGACTATCAGTAATGATCTTCTTCGATTCTCCATAATCCTAGCCTTTATTACAGAGTTTAAAGAGGACATTAGCGTGCTCCGGAATCATATCGACGGGAACATAGGCTATGCCGTTGGGGTGCTCGCTCAGCCATCGGGTAATAGTTTTCATTGAAGTGTGAGCGATTTCGTTGGGTGCTGGCGCCTTGCCTGAAAAGCTTTGGCGCGCCCAGATAGCGTTCATCTGGGCTGGGCTTTTGTTTAACAACGAGTGGTAAAATTCTCGGCGTTGCTTGGAGTGTTTAGGGAGATCCATCAGCCTCACAGGTTGGCCGCCAATGCTGGAGGTGCGGCCTCGATAAAGCATTTTGACTTGATTGGAACGCAGCACATCAATCTCTGGGTTCAGGGTGACGATGGCAAAATTGCATGCCAGAGACTGAAAACAGAAAAATTGTAATGTTAATGCTGTCAAATACTTAAACAAAAATATCCCTTGTAGCTCGAAAAAACCACCTTAATTCTACTCTTGTTAATAAGAAGCAAATTTAATATGAACTAATATTATAGGTCTAGTGGTTCAAAAAATGATTCGAAGGAACGAGTCTCAATGCTCCTCACTAACATATCAATAAAAAGTCGGTTGTTGATTTTATGCCTTATTCCTACATTAGTTATTATTTTGTTCACCGCCAATACGGTGGTACGTATTCAGGACAGGCTTCACAGCTATGCTGTTATTAATGAAAAAAATCAGACACTAAGGCATTTGTCTGCTTTCTCTCGTTACGTCTATGAAGCGCTGGCATTCCGAATCGAAGGGCAAAGTGCAGCCATTGCGCTTGGGATGGCACAGCAATCGTTGAATTCAATCGCTAACGTCGCACATACGGAAGAACACGTAAGCGGCATACCCCAATCGAATCACACCATGAGCTACATTAAGGAGCTCAACGAACTTCTACCTGAACTGGCTACAGTCAGCTCCCATGGAAGCCTAGAGCTAGGTCGACTCATTTATGCGGTTTTGTATGACTTGTACAGTGACGTTCAGTCTGTCGAAAGCCACAGCACCGAGTTAAAAGTACATAAGCTGGATCTTGTGTTGAGTGATCTTAGCTGGCTGTACTTTTGGATGGAGCAAGAGGCGTGGCTGGCCCAGGAAATCAAAGGTATTCGCCTTTCCTATGCGGAGTACGCCACCGAGTATTTCAAGATCAGTGAGAGGCAGCAGTTTTACCTCGATAAGTTCATCAACTTAGGTGCGGACTCCGATCAGATAAACACGCTACTTAACATTTTTGCGAGTCGCGATTTCCAGCGTGGCAGTTATTACAAACAACATATGTTGCTCAATGCAGGGAGCCGAGGGCGGCTAGGAGATTTTGCGCTAGCGATTGAACAACGTAATGCCTTGGTAGAAAAGCAACTTGGTTTGTTTTCATCCAAGTTGCATGAAGAACTGCAGAGCAGTATTCAGCGCGGTGAACATACGCTTCTCGCCATCGCCATTGGTGGCTTCATCGTTTTTGCAGTGATGTTTTTTTGGGCAACGAGTACGCTGTATCGTATTAACTCCAAGCTGGCAAAAATCCTTTCTGTAATGGGCAGTATGCGTAATAGCGGTAGCACAGAGTTAGTGTCTGTGGATGGCAAGGATGAGTTTTCTAAGTTTGCTCATGGCATCAACTATGTTATTCAGGCTCAGAAAGACTATGAGCGGGAGCTCGTCGTTGCAAAAGAAAATGCGGAGGCTGCCAACCAAGCAAAAAGCGTATTTTTGGCTAACATGTCTCATGAGATCAGAACCCCGCTCAATGGCATCATCGGCATGACCGAGATCTTGTCAGACAGCCGCCTCAATTCCTCGCAAAAAGACATTCTCAACGATATTGATGTCTCCTCTCATGCGCTATTGGTGCTTATCAATGACATTCTAGACCTGTCGAAAATCGAATCCGGCAACCTGACGTTATCACCCAGTCACGCCGATGTTCGCGAAGCGGTTTTTGAAGCGATGAACATGGTCAGTACCAAAGCCCTTAAACAGCAAGTTGAGCTTAAAGCAACATTGTCTCCAGATATTCCGGATAGCCTGTACATTGACGAGTTTCGTTTTAAACAGATCTTGATGAACCTGCTTAGTAACGCAGTGAAGTTTACACAGGATGGAACGGTGTCTGTGGTGGTCAAGCTCATGAACGAAAATGAAAGGGCACATCTACACTGTAGTGTGGTGGATACCGGAGTAGGGATAAATGAAGAAAAATTGGAAGAGATTTTCCAACCATTTACCCAAGAAGATGGCAGTATTACTCGTCGCTATGGAGGCACTGGCTTGGGGCTAGCGATTTGTCGTCAGATTGCCGAGTTAATGGGAGGCAGTATTACCGCAAGCTCCACGCCCGGTCTGGGTAGCCGATTTAGCTTTGTCATTCCTGCGCATTCTGTTGTTGAAACGAGCAAGGATAAAACAAAGGGCAAAGCGTTGTTTATTGTAAATGACAGTAAGTATGAATCGTTAATAAAGAGTGAAGCGGAGCGCTTTGGTTTGTCGGTGACAGCCGCTGAAAGCACCAGTGAAGCGACGATGCTTGATGAACAGTATGATTTGATTTTCTATTGCTACCATCCACACCACAGCTCGCGTCGTGATCTTGCGTCTCTGAGAGCCCGCTTTAATTTTTCGGAAATCATCGGCCTTCAGCACCACTTGTTTATGTTGCCGGATGCCGAAGCGCTTGTATCGTCCAACCTGACGTTACCCTTCTTGGGAAGCCGATTTGAAGCGGCCATTATAAAGGCCCTCAACTCTATCCAGATCAATACCAGTTACTCTGATAATGAACAGCCTCAGTCTTACCCAATAAATGAAAGCCGCTGCGTGCTGATTGTCGAAGATAACTTGATGAATCAGAAGATCGCCAGCTTCTTTCTCAGTAAAGTCGGAATGAATTACCAGATTGCCAGTAACGGTGCAGAAGCAGTGAATATGTTTCAGTCGGGGCAGCCGTATACGGCGATCCTCATGGATTGCATGATGCCAGTTATGGATGGCCTGACAGCAACGCGTAGCATCAGAAAATGGGAAACGGAACAAGGGCGGGGCAGAACGCCTATTATCGCTCTAACGGCGAGCGTCCTGCCTGAAGAGATTGATAGCTGTTTTGAAGCGGGTATGGATGCCTATTTACCTAAGCCGTATAAGTCTCAGCAACTGTTTGACACGTTTGAAAGGCTACACGTTACCTTGTAAGTCTTCTAGCGGTAGCCAGTTTACCTTGACGCCTGCTTGAAGGAACATATCTTGGCTGATTTTGATTTTCTCACCCCAGCGAGATAGAAAGTCTTCGGTTTGCTCAGGGCAATGCACTGCTGAAATGCCTGTTTGGATAATTTTTGCTGCGCAGTTAGGGCACGGGAAATGCGTGACCCAAATTTCACATCCGTCTAAATCCCGCTTAGCGAAAAGAATGGCATTCTCTTCTGCATGGAGCGTCTTGAGATATTTCATCTCTCTCTCATCGGTCATCGCACTATCGGAGATTCCATGTGGGTAGCCGTTGAACCCAACAGAAACGATACGATTTTGCTTGGTGATGACAGCTCCAACTTGAGTCGAAGGGTCCTTACTCCAAGAGCCCACAAGGACAGCCATCTGATAAAAGCGTTGTGCCCATTTAGAAATCATTCAGTCATTCCTCTAGGAAAGAAAACCCTGTGTAGGGAGATAAACAAACGTAATGTGATGGAGATCAGGTAATAATATCCTAATTTCGGCTGAGTTAGTCCAGTAAAATTCAGTACCTTAGCGATTTCAGAAAATGATAACGCGTTACAAATGTGATTTACATCCCGATTTCTTGCTCGCGAGGGGCTCTGAGAGAGGAGTAAACGACCATGACTCTTGTGCGAGATCTCTTACAAATGCGTAAGTTTAATGATGGTAAAAAGCTAGGAAACCGTCATTGCTTTTACTTAAGTGATTGATTAATAATAATTGTTTTGTTTTTCTAAGTTTGGGGCGTTATCATGCTGCGCGAAATCGACCATTGTTAAAAAGCGCTACTGACTTAATCTTAAGTTGTCAGCAGGAAGCAGACACGGAACAGGAAAGACCCAAGGATAGGTCATCTTCAGGACGAAGATTCGATTATTCAGGATGAATAATTGGCATGGAAAGCGAAGGACATTGGCTGGACGCTAGTAACTAGGATGGTTACACAAGGAAAGACAATGGACGCTTAACGGACTAAGGCAATTTCTATCAGGATGATAGAGTCAGGGACACCGCTTAAGGATAAAGCGATGAGAGTTAGCGAGGATAGCTAACGGGCTGGATTGCCAAGGACACCGCTAGGATGGCGATGATAAGGAAAGTGCTGAAGGAATCAGCGTACTATCAAGGAATAGATGCAGGGAGCACCTATTAGTAGCCGGATTGCTGCGAGTAAGAATAGAACCCCACTAGGCGAGAGCTTAGTGGGGTTTTCTTTTACGAATTGTTACAAATAGCGCTATTGTGAATTACCTTGCCGAATGGTTTACTGACGATCCCTAAGCAATAAAGGTAATAAACTTAAATGGACGACCCCTTTAGTCGACTGAACACACCTCTGGCTTCTTCATCCGAGGAGGCAACTCTATGTTAGAACTTTTCATGCAGCCCGAAACTTGGGTTATCTTCGCCACACTTTTTGCACTGGAAATTGTACTTGGTGTCGATAATGTTGTGTTTATATCTGTGCTTTGCGAACGCTTACCCGCTCATCAGAGAAAACTAGCCCGTAACTTGGGTATTTCGTTGGCTGTTATTGCCCGCATTGTCCTAGTCTTCTCGATTTCATGGGTAATGTCGCTCACACAACCTGTGTTGGAAATCATGTCATCGAGCTTTACCGGGCGTGACTTGATAATGATCACGGGCGGTGCCTTCTTATTGCTGAAAAGTCTCAAGGAACTTTGGGCGTGGCTAGCACACCAAGAAGCTGGACATTCAACTCATGTACGAACCGGACTTGCTGTGGTCTTACTACAGATAGTGTCTGTGGACGCCGTTTTCTCGATGGATTCTGTGATTACTGCGGTTGGATTGACAAGTGAAGTGCCCATTATGGTTGCTGCTATTCTATCTTCAGCAGTGGTTATGGTTCTAACCGCTGAGAAGATTAATAACTTAGTGAGCCGCTACCCTGGTTTTAAAACCTTAGCATTGCTGTTTTTAGTGTTGCTTGGAGGATTGTTGATGGCAGAAGGTTTCGCTATCCACATCAACAAAGGATACGTCTATTTTGCGATGGCATTTGGCTTAGTTCTTGAACTGTGTCATATCCGGATTAAGAAAAAGCATGCTATCCAAATCAAGCGAATTCGACCATTTAAGCTGAAAGCAGGCACAACAACGTCGTAAATGAAAAAGGGAAGCTCAAGCTTCCCTTTTTTGATTCTAACTAGCGTTATCGCTGAAACGTGATGGTTTCTTCACTATCAAGGTGAATAGAGGTTACCGCTGGTTGAGTTTGCGCGATTACCTTACCATGGCGTACCGAGTAACGAACGGGCACTTGGCGTCGCACTGCATCAAATCCATTTTCGGCAGGCAGGATCAGCAAACTGCCGGGCTTACCTTCTTCTAACCCATACTTGTCTTGGATATTCAGCGAACGTGCCGAATTCGTGCTGATGAGATCCAGTGAGTTGTTGATTTGGTCGTAGCCCATCACCTGACAAACATGTAAGCCCATATGGAGCACTTGAAGCATGTTCGCTGTCCCTAGGGGATACCACGGGTCAAATACATCATCATGACCAAAACACACGTTGATGTTGGCTTTGAGCATCTCTTTGACTCTAGTGACGCCGCGGCGTTTCGGATAATCATCGAAGCGGCCCTGTAGGTGGATGTTGACCAGAGGATTGGCAACAAAGTTAATACCCGACATTCTCAACAAGCGGAACAGTCGCGACGCATAAGCGCCGTTGTAGGACCCCATCGCTGTAGTGTGACTGGCCGTAACCTTATCTCCCATCTCATACTTATGGGCAAGAGCGGCTAAGGTCTCGACAAAGCGCGATTGCTCGTCGTCAATTTCATCACAGTGAACATCGATCAAACGGTCATACTTTCTTGCCAGCTCGAAGACATAGTGGAGAGACTCAACGCCATACTCGCGAGTGAACTCAAAATGAGGAATCGCCCCGATCACGTCGGCGCCGATCTTCACTGCTTCTTCAAGCAGTTCTTTGCCATTTGGGTAGGAGAGGATGCCTTCCTGAGGGAAAGCGACGATTTGAATGTCTACCCACTCTTTCATCTCTTCGCGCACTTCAACCATCGCCTTTAAAGCGACAAGTGTCGGGTCCGATACGTCAACGTGAGTGCGAACATGTTGAACACCGTTGGCAATTTGCCATTTAAGAGTCTGCTTTGCACGAGCTTTAACGTCTTCCACAGACAGCATTTCTTTGCGCTCAGCCCAGCGTTCAATGCCTTCGAAAAGCGTACCGGAAATATTCCAGCTCGGCTCTCCGGCCGTTTGAGTTGTATCTAAGTGAATATGTGGCTCACAAAATGGCGCAACGGCGAGTCCACCTTCTGCATCTAAAATGTCACCAGAGTGGTTAACAGCGATGTCGTTATCGAGGATCTGTTGAAATTGACCATTTTCAATCAGGATCTGTTTCAATCCTTCTTGATTTTGTAGTTTTGCATTTTTGATCAATAACTTAGTCATTATGCGTCCTTACGCGGATTGCGCGTTGAGTGTTTTCTTGTTTAAAAGTGGGTTGAGTACGACGTAACACAATGCGCCTCCCAATACGGCATTGATTGGCACGACTCCAGGGATAAACTTACCTGCAGCAACACCTACTGCCACCGCCACGATACCAGCCCAATTCACGTCTTTGAATTCTGTCGTAGCGAAATTCTGGTAGCGTTTTCTATTCATCAAGAAATCCGCGATGATGACGCCGCCAATCGGTGGAATGGCTGTCGATAGGAATGTTAGCCAGCCAACAAAGTTGTTATACAGCCACAATGCGAAGATGGTGCCCACGATACCGTTGATAATAGACATCATAGTACTTGAGCGTCCGGTGATGTTAGAAAAGCCTAACCCCGAAGCGTATAAAGCATTTTCATTGGTAGTCCAGATATTAAGCCCAAGTACGATGATTGCTGGTAGCAGCAGGCCTTGGGCAATCATGACGTCCGAAATATCTGCCATACCCGTTGCTGCTGCTCCTGCTGCGCCAAAGACAAACATGAGTGAGTTACCGATAAAGAAAGCGATCATGGTGACCAGCACGGCACCCGCTGGCTTTTTACCAAAGCGAACAAAATCTGCGGTGAGTGTCCCTGCACTAACAAACGAGCCTACGACCATTGCTAATGCGACAGAGAAATCCATAGGCGTTTCTGGCTGAATAAGCTTTAGTTGTTCAAATCCGCCCACGCTATCGACGGCCATGGATACTGAATAGCTGCCTAGTATCGCAATAGCAGGAACAGCAATCGCTGAAAGTACCATCAGCGCTTTAATGCCAAAGTAAACCGTCGCTGTCATTAGCAGGCCGGACACAATGATCAATGTATTAGTATCAATGCCTGTCGCTTTTTGAACAGGTATGGCGAACATCGCAACACCCACGCCAAACCAACCAACTTGTGTTCCACCAAGTAAAGCTGAAGGAAGCCATGAGCCTTTAGTTCCAAATGAGAATCGAGCGAGAAGATGAGTTGAGAGGCCAGTAGAAGAGCCGATGTAGCCGAGGAAAGAAGTGTAAATACCGAGGATGAGGTTGCCAATGAGGACTGCGAGAATAAAGTCATTAAATGAAAGACCAGTACCGAGTGAGCCTCCCGTCCACATGCTTGCAGAGAAAAAGGTCAGGCCTAACATCACCATAGTGAGTGAAACGACGCCTTTTCTGGCCGTTGTTGGAACGGGTCCCAGACTGTAGTTGTTATCTCCGGACATCTATCACCTCCACAAATAGATAAAATAAACTTTAGTGAGCAAATTCTAGATAAACGGCCGCTATTATGGTGATAAATGTCACGTGGTCAATCTAAATCTATAAGGTTTAACGTTTGCTCGGTTTGTTGGTCTAATTAAATTTATATAAAACAAATAGATAGTTTTATTGTGAATTTAATAAAAAAAATATTAAAGATGATGTAATCGGTTTCTAAATGATCTTTTTGGAGGAAAGCTTGATAGATTTGAACAAGTTCGTTGTGAATGCGTATCTGTAAGAGTGCCATCATATATTGGCTTCACATTTTTCTTTTCCAATCGTCTTCTGATGTGATTTTGAACGTTTCTTGTGTGGATGTGCCAATTAATATCTGATTTTTAGTCATTGGAGGGAAATAAGGTCTATAGCGGTTATTTATCACATTAAAACGTCAGAAATTCGATGAATCGACCGAAGATAAAAGATAAAGCGTGCAATTATTGAGCGAGTCAGTGCCATGTGACGATCATCGAACTGACACATCAATGTAGCAATCAAAGTAGATGATAAGTTTATTGGCAGCAGGTAGAAAAAAAGCCAACCTCAATAAGTAAGATTGGCTTAAATAAGTGTGAACAAATTCGGTTCACTAACAACGTCAGTTGGCTAGGTGACCCTCGGCTTAAGAAGGGTCACTTTAGTATTTGCAGTATATGTGCCAACTTTTATAGAGCGTAATTGCCCACTATTTGACCACTAAACGCCATTTTGGAAGCAAACGGTTGCAATATGAAATTGCATTTTGCAAATAACCTCAATATTGCTAATGACATATCACACAGTTTATGCGGGCATTCAAGCCCTATTAGTCTCGTTTTTTGTTTAGAATGTTTCTTGTAACGCTTGCCATTCTTATCACTGAGAATGAGGCCATGTTTAATCGATACAAAAGAATAGGGGCAGATGGAGGCTCTCAGATTGAGTAGATTGGCATAATTTCGTGAAAGTTGAACTTGTAGAATAGAGTGAAACAGGCGAGCTAAGGTGCATATGCAATATTACACTTAAAAGCAGTAACAAAGTCTATTGATTGGCGTAATACTGGACGCAAAAGAAAAGCTCGGGTCAACCGAGCTTTTTACAGGGGAGTGTTAAATAGAGTAGAAGTAGTAAAGCTGAGACTTCATACGAATGATGATACCTCGAATGACATCAAGGAATGCCATAAAGCCAACGGGTTTTTCGCCACTTACCCAAGCGAGCCCGACAGAACCAACGGGAATGTCATAGCCATCGGTTTCTTCTATTTTTAAACGGACGAAGTGATGCTTGTTTTGCAAGTTCTTGCCCGTCGTCACACGCACCGAGTCATCCAGGCCAAGCAAGTTGCTTTGTGACTCGCCAGTGGCCTCCACGATGCCCTCGACTTGAGCAGAAAAGATCTTACCTGGATAAACTGAGGAAGAAAATTCTGCATTTTGCCCCGGCTTAACGTTGCGAATCGCCTGATGATTCACACGCATTAGCACGTATTTTTCATCTGTGTACATCTGTAACCTTGGCAACATTGAGACACGTTGCCCTTCACGTAAGATGAAGTTAGTAACAAAGCCGTCGGCAGGGGCGTGAACTTTGGTGCTGTCCAGCTCCCATTTTGCTTTTGCGAGTTTCTCTTGTGACTTTTTCCAATCGGCGTGCTTGGATTTAACCGCTAATTCCGATTTCGCGATCGCGAGTTTGGCTTTTTCAGTGTCGACCTGTTTCGTTTTCAGCTTTGATTCTATGGTTGAGACGTTGTGTCGCGCCTTAGTGACGGCTGTTTCCTGCTTATCAATATCGCTCGCGGTGATGGTGTTATTCACTACACGGTTTTGCTCTCTGTAACGCTTTAACATTTTGTTTTGCAGACTGTAGTCGGCTTTGGCAGCAGCAAGTTGGCTTTCTGTAGTCTCTAAATCTTGAACCATTGACTCGTACGTTGCTTGTGAGATTGAAATATCCTCAAATGCCACTTCAAGCTCCACCATCGCCGACTCTTCTTCTACTTTTGCCTGGTTATAGGCGATTTGGTATTGAGTCGAGTCAATCTCGTAAATCAGTTGGCCTTTCTTTACCTTTTGGTTGGGTTCAATGTAAATCTTGTCGACTTTGCCTGTTACGTTAGGAGAATCCGGGCGTAACTGGATATGGGGGGATTGCACCACCGAACCGCCAGATAAATCCATTGGTGTATAGTTGATCAATCCGACCCAAACAAACATCAACCAAGAAACGCCACCTAAATAGGCGAATGACTTGGTCGCGGTATTCCACGGCATACCCACCAGTCTTAGCAGGTAAATAAAAAGTGCCCAGACAGCTAAACCTTCTAACATTAAGCCTCCTCCTGTTTATCTTTTGTGTTGGGGGCGTGACGCCAAGTGTCGCGTAGGTTCACAATGGCTTTGTCCATATCGACGAAAGCAACAATGACTGCGACTACCCAAACCCAGTGCCAGATGAAACCAATCCATGTCAGCGCCGTTATCAGTCCTATTTGATGATGATCTTTGCTATGGGCTTTGTTGATTGGTAGTTCGTGAAACTTCCAGAATCCAAACAGAGCCGCACCGACAGTCGCAATCAAGACAACAGTTGCGACGATGTGTAATGCGGTGTCTGCACCGGTTCCCACGAACGGGACACTTAATAAACTCATTCAAGGCTCCTTTATTAATAAGGATCTGTATTGTGTTTCGGATTTGAAAATTAGCTTTGGATATGACAGATTGATTCATATTGAATGCCTAATTGATGTGATCTGTATATGGATAAAGTACGCTTTATGCGTGTGCTAGGAATTCGGCACATTCATCAGGAAGCGAGGTTACGCTACCAAATCGATGAAGACGAACTGGCGATTCCGGAGTCGGCGTTTCGTAATCCGATGACGTTGATCCCAATGGCAGAAGTGAATCGCTGGTTTGAAAAGTTAGAGCGGGTTACAGGCAACCCCGATGTGATTCTTGATATCAACCGTGATGTTGATGTTGGGCAGATAGGTGTTATTTCTCACTGGCTTCTTTCTGGCAGCGATCTCGCGTCGACCATTCGACGTGTGAATTATGGATTTAGTAGTCTGCAAAGCGGAGCATTTCTATCTGCATCCCTGAGTGGTTCACTGATCAAGTGGGCGTATCGGAACCCAATGATCGAACCTGAATGTAAAGTACACGACAGTGTCCGTATGGTGATGGCACTCACCAAGATCTTACGTACGTATCTTGGTCAGGATTTTTCTCCACTCAGAGTACAACTGTCTGGTTCTCGCAAGAATACAGCTAAATATGAAGCGTATTTTGGCTGTGAGGTGGAATGGAGTCATTCGTCCACGGAGATATGGTTTCATTCGGAACTGCGTTTAGCCACCAAGCAGCAGGCGAGGCTGCAGAAAGGGCGCCTAGCGATGAATTTTGCCGACTTGGACGAGCTGCTTAATATGCCTGACCCAGAAGACGAAGTGAAAGTGATTTATGAAATCCTAAACTACAGCCGTCATTATGGGCTGCCAACGGTGGAAAATGTTTCGAGCTTACTCGGGCTGTCAGTGCAGCAATTTCAACGTCGGTTGCGTAATTTAGGAATGAACTTCACCACGGTGAGTGGTTATGTATTGAGTAACATTGCGGTAGAAATGCTGCGTCATGGTATCGAGATTGACGATATTGCTCAGCGCTTAGGGTATCAAAACATCGCTAGCTTTAATCGTATGTTTAAAAAACATCGGGGTTTGACACCAAACCAGTACGTACAGCGTTATTACCTTTAAGCGCAGAGAACAAAAAAGCGCCGCAATGGCGCTTATCAATTAGCTTATTCTTGCGGGCGCCAACCGAGCGCACTAGCAATCGCGCCGACCACCAAAGTGTCTCGCTCGTCATCGTTCAGCGAGTCAAGCATCTGGATTGTGAGTGCGCCATTAGTTTGCACTGCTGCGACTTCTTGTGTTCCACGCTCAAAGCTGTAGCCAAGTGGTGTGTCGACTGGCACAAGTAAGCCTTCACCAGTATGAATGGTCTTCACGTTAAAGTGGGTGGTGCCAATTCTTACTAAGCCTTTCTCTGTTTTATCGAAGCCGATATCCAGTACCCCAGCGTCTGGCTCAATTTTGTATTCACCAACGTTTTTCTCATCTGAGCTGATATCGCAGGTATAAGGATCGTTGCCACCGAATTCTACGCCCATGTAGTTGTACGAGACACCGCCACCTGTGCAGGTCAGCACCCATGTTTTTCCATCACTGTTACGAGTGACTTCTGCGGCCATTTCTCCATCTTTAAAAGACAGTTTGTTGAACCACGTTGATGAAGAGGCGCTGCGAGAGTACTTACCTTTATAAATACCAGCGATATCAAAAGTGCCTTCTCGGCCGAGCTTCCATAAATTATTGTCGGTCTTTATGTTGATCTCTGGCTGAGCTTTGACAGCGGCCGATTTATCCATGATAGCGGTGCTACCACAAGCGGTAAGGGCAAGCGCCATAGCGCTAACGAGTAGGTGTTTGTTCATATCTATTTACTTCTTATTGACGAAAAACCAGCTATTAAGGAAGTTGTTCAGTGGCGCAAACGCTCTATGCGTCCAGTTAAGAGGGTTATCTGTTGCGTTTGAGTCTTGGCTAGCCACATCCCCGGTTGCTGTAAATGAAGGTTTTAGCTCACCGGGATAGGTGCCTAGGCTTGGGTCAACTTTGTATTCATACATCGAACCCAATAGAGCGCCTGGGTTGAGATCCTTGCTGACCGTGTGGATCGGGTCTTCGTCCCCTTTGTCATCTGGGGCAGGGCATGTATTGGCGGCGAGCTGACCGTTTCCGTAGTTACATGGGTCGTATTCGAGCTTAGTCGCGCCAGTTTGCAATGACAGAAGGCGCTGGAACTCTTGATATGCACTGGCGACTTCGGCGCCTTGTGTGGTTAACGCGTCTTCATCGACATAGTAATCGTAAAGCTGCAACATCTTTTGGTAAGAGGTGTTTTTTAGTGTTTCGTCACCACCGCCGTTATTGGTGTAAACAAGCTCAATGCCGTCAATACCTGAGGATGTGTTTACCTGCTTTGCCAAATTAAGGACGAAGGTTTCATAGTCAGCACTTCCCGCAGGCTCTTTTTCTATGACGCCAATGACCAAGGTTTTCTGGGCGAACTGCTTTTGCACATCACTGTGTGCCCAGCTAGCTAGATTGTTAATTTGGGTTTGTACCCGAGCACGCTGCGTTTCAGAGACATTTGGCCCAATACTCAGGACATAAATGCCTTTATCGAACTGACAAGCATTTGCGCCAGTCTGAACACTACAGTTGGTTGCTGAGCTGTAGACATTAACGGCACTGGCTGTTGTTGATGTTGGATTCGTATCATCACTGTTACAGCCAGATAACAAGGCGACGGTTAGTGTCGAGAGAAGAAGAGAGCGGCTAGGGTTCATTTCATTATTTACTGATTAAATGATAATTTCGGTGAATGATAAAGAGAGTGACTAGATTGTCGAATAGATCCACTGCGATTTGTAAGAGCATAAACATTCAGTTCAAAAGACAGCGCCTTCTGAATTCGGTGTGGGCACGATATGAAGCCTAGAGTGGGGCTGTGAGTAACATCGAATTCGAGTGGAAAAAGCGAATAATGTAATCGATTGTAAGTGAGCTCTTACAAAATCCAGTGTGGCAGAGGGCGCAATCTCAATTTCCTCGCTTGAGCAGGTAATCGTCTAATATATAATTTGCGTCAATTTATAAATGGTTGCGAAAGTAGATTGTGAATTACAGAGTGCTTCTTGTTGAAGACGATAAGGAAATCGCAAGACTGACTCAAATGTACCTTGAAGCCGAAGGATATGGTGTTGAGGTGGTGTATTCAGGTGATAAAGCGGTAGATGCGGTGACGCGCTACCAGCCTGACGTTGTGTTATTGGATCTCATGTTACCGGGAGAAGACGGTGCGACGGTTCTTAAAAAGCTACGAACCTTCTATCAGGGCGTCGTGATTGTACAGACAGCGGTTCAAGAGGAGTTGAGTGAAGTCAGTTTACTAAAATTGGGCGCCGATGATTATTTGACTAAACCAATTCGTGGCCATGTCTTGGTTGCGCGTCTTGAAGCTCATTTACGTCGTTATGCGGCAGCGGGGCAGGAGCCATCGACGCATAACTACGAAGCTTATGGGTTTAAGTTGTGCCCTTTACGTAAAGTGGCTTTTTATCGCAGCAAAAACATTGACCTGACTCAGGCGGAGTTCGACATTCTTCTTTTGCTGGTTCAATCACCCGACAAAGCGGTATCACGAGATCTCTGTTGTCAGTCATCCCGTGGGATAGAATACACCTTCAATGATCGCTCCATTGATATGCGTATTTCTGGCTTACGGAGAAAATTAGCCCGAGCAGATGTAAATAACGCTCAGATCAAAACCATTCGCAATCAGGGCTATATGCTCACAGCGGCGTAATCGAATATGGTTCGTTCCACTTTTACCAAAGCGTACATTAGTCTGGCAACTGGACTTGTGATCACTGTTGTTGCGTTTCTTATTTTGGGCTCTGACTTCATGCGCAGAAGTGAAGTCGAGATATTCCTCAATGATGGGCAGTTTTTCGTTAATCAATACATCGAACAACGTGGTCAGCCCAACTCCCTTTATAAAGAGTTGACCAACACGGGGCAGCAGCAGTTTTACATCTTTAATCTGTCATTGGTTAATGTAAAACCTGAGGCGCTGCCATGCTCAGATTGTCGTGAGCTGTACCGATTGAAATCGATTCCCATTTATCTAGTCGAAGATAACTTGTATGCGGCGGTATTTCCGTTGCCCAACTCGGCGAAAAGTCTCATGTTCAGTGAGAATCGAGATTTTTTCGAACCTCAATTTGAATGGTATGAAGACTCCGAAGTGATGTTCGTCATTGGCCTTATTGCCTGGATATTTGTCAGCTTAGGCGTATTTGTTTATGTCCCTATTCGCCATCTACACAACCAAATTAATCAGCTTAACCGTGCGTCTCGTCGCTTTGGGTGTGGTGAGTTTAGTGCACGTATTGACAGTGGCAACTTCCGACTTCCCCTCAAGGAACTGGCCGAGAGTTTCAACCATATGGCGGATGATATTGAAGGCCATGTGAGGCAGAGTCAGATCTACACGCAGGCTATTCCTCATGAAGTCAGAACGCCGCTCAGCCGAATTCAGCTAGCCAGTGATATGGCTAGGCGCAATGCCGTTCATGAGCAAGAACCGTTTTTTGATGATATTGACCGATATGTTGACGATATTTCCTCGCTGACTGCCAGCGTGGTACAAATCTCCCGAGTCGGAGGTTTGACGGAGCGCGAATTGCTTGATACACAAAACCTTCTCCCTGAACACTGGCTTAAACAGCGTATTGACAGGCAAGAGCATCACAACAAACAAATCAACTTTCATGCCTCTTTGACTGAGCCCGCCCCAGCTATGGATGTATTGGAAACCTTAGCTAATTTGGTGATTGATAATCTGCTTCAAAACGCATTCCGTTATGCAGATGCTGCGGTCGCGATCACTTTAATCGGTTTTGACAACACATTAGTGATTGATATTGAAGATGACGGGGCTGGTATCCCAAAAGATAAGTATGATGAGATCTTTCTGGCATTCTCCAGACTTGATGAAAGCCGCCATAGTGACGGCTTTGGGTTGGGGCTGACCATTGCTTCAGAAGCCGCCAAGCGACTCAACTGGCGTATTTCTTTAGGTGAGAGCGAACTAGGCGGGGCTCGTTTTACGGTTTTGATTGAGTGCTAGTTCTCTGGGTTGTGCCAACGCTCACCATAAGCACTGCTGTAATCGGGCTCTTCCAGGTGTGTGGATGCTTCTACTGGCTCAAGTGGGCCAACTGTCGTCCGATAAGGTAAGACGCCAGCCCACACAGGAAGGTCCAAATCGGATTCATCATCGTTGACACCAAAACGACTGATCTTGACCGACGCTTCGCTTAACTGCATCTTTAGCACCATGGTCGCGGCGAGTTCTCTGTCACTACTTAATCTGACCTGCTCCGTTCTTCCGGGGGCAATCTGCTCAATAAAATGATTGAGCAGACGATCTTTCTCCTGCTTCTCTTCAACTACTTCAAATTGGCCAAACACCACAGCTGAACGATAGTGGGCGCTGTGGTGAAAAGCCGATCTTGCTAAAACCCAGCCATCAAAAAGTGTGAATGTCAGGCAGGTCTGGTGGCCTTGTTTTAACGAGCGTAGTAATCGGCTGTTGTTCGCACCATGGATATACACATGTTCATCGACACGCCATGCCAATATAGGAATCACAATAGGGCCGTTAGCGTCATTAATCGCGATATGGGCGATTAATGATTCATCAATAATTTGTTCAAGATGTTTGTCTTCGAACACGGCTTTGTGAGCGCCTTTTTTTATTTGGGTCCTTTCTGTGTTTGATAGCATTGCGTTTCTCCATTGGCTTGTAATTTATGGTTCCAATCTAATGTTTAACTGGTATGTTATTTAGAGCCAGTTTTGACAAAGTTATAGGTCCAGTTAATGGCGTTGATTGATATTGGAGATCTGACCCTCTCAGGTGGGGCGAACACCTTACAACAGCAGTTATTTCATGCGATTCGAGCCAAAATAGTGAAAAGTTTGTGGCCATTGCAGGGTAAGTTGCCTTCGACGCGCAAGCTCGCCAGTGAGCTCAATGTGAGTCGTAATACAGTGACGGCGGCTTATGAGCAGCTGTTGGCGGAAGGCTACATAGAAAGCAAGCAAGGCTCGGGGTTCTACGTTGCGGTTGAGCTACCGGATAAATATGTGCCAGCGACCGTGACTCAGGGTACCTCTTCAGTCGAGTCCAACTGTTTTGATATCAATTCGTCATTTGCACCTGGCGTTCCAGATCTTTCACAGTTTCCGCTTGGTAAATGGCAACGATTGTTGCAAAGGCATGTTCTACGCCCAGTGCTGCTCGGGAATCAAAACATTCAGGGCAGTGAAGCGCTTAGAGCGGCGCTGTCTGATTACTTGTCTTCCAGCCGCTCCGTTCACTGTTCAGCGCAAAGGGTTATTGTGACTTCAGGTGCTCAGCAGGCTTTGACCATTGCGATGGCGGCGACTCTGGCACAAGGTGAAAAAGTTCTGATGGAGCAGCCCGGGTATGCCCAAATGACCAAGGTGCTTGAACTTAACCAATATCAGCTGGAACCTTTGACGGTGTACCAAGAAACAGGCTTTGAGTTGAGCGATGTCCTGAAAAGTACAGCACGAGCGCTATACATCACCCCGAGTAACCAATATCCGATGGGAACGACCATCAACACTGAAAATCGTCTGAAGTTGATTGAATGGGCGGCGAGTAATCAAGGGTGGATTATCGAAGATGATTATGACAGTGAGTTTCAGTTTGCACACCGGCCTTATACCAGCTTACAGGGATTAGCGGGCCAAATGGGGCTAGATGAGCACGTGATATATATCGGCTCACTAAGTAAAGTGATGTTTAACGGCTTAAGGTTAGGTTATATGGTGGTGCCGGATAATTTAATTCAGCGCTGTCTTGAAATAAAAGATGCCATGAGCGGTGACTCCCCATCGCATACTCAGGAAGCGTTAGCTGACTTTATTGCTGAAGGCCATTTACTGCGTCATATACGAAAAATGCGCCGACTGTACAAACAAAAGCATGAAGTTGTCAGCCAAGCAATAGAGCAAGCATTCGGTGGACGGGTTACGATCATCAGCCAGGCGGCAGGTTTGCATGTCACGCTCAAATGGAACGGTGGAATAGATGAGCAAGAGTGGGTCACTAGGGCAGAGAAGCAAGGGATCGTGCTGCGGCCACTGAGCTATTATGAACATAACAAGGAGAGTCATCGAGAGTGGCGAGCGGTCGTGCTCGGTTTTGGTAATACGCCATTGCAAGAGCTCGAACCCGGGATACAAGCACTTGCCCGATTATTTGAATCGTGATTGTATTGAACAAAATGTCATCAATTGAGGGGAGAATATGTGCCGTTGGTTAGCCTATCAGGGAGAGTCAATTTACTTAGACGAATTGGTGTATGAACCTGAGCACTCGCTGGTGCATCAAAGCCTTGATGCAAGAAAAGCTGTGACAAGGGTCAACGCCGATGGCTTTGGGTTAGGCTGGTACACTGAGCGAGACACCCCTGGGCAGTTCCACGAAGTCTTACCGGCATGGGGAGATGAAAACCTGCGTTCTCTGGCACATCACATTCGTTCTCATCGGTTTATGGCGCATGTTCGCTCATCTACGGGTACACAGGTATCCCGCTCTAATTGCCATCCGTTTATCATCGACAACTGGATGTTTCTGCACAATGGTCAGATTGGTGAATTTGAGCGCGTTAAATATGAGCTGCAAAGTCAGTTACCGGAATCATTGTTCCTTAAACGCATGGGTACGACCGACAGTGAACTGATTTTTCTTTTGATGCTCCACAATGGCCTGTGTGAACAGCCTGTTGAAGCGATTCGTAAAACCATTATTGATATTAGCCAAATGATGAAATCGAAAGGTATTGAAGAGCCGTTAAAAGCGTCGATTTGTATTTCAGATGGAGAACAGTTTTGGGCGGTTCGTTATAGCTCTGATGATGACGCGCCAACCGTCTTCATACGACAAGAGGGCGCGAACATCGCTTTGGCCTCAGAGCCGCTGGAGAAAAGCTCAGACTGGAAGGCGGTGCTTCCTCAAAGCATTTTGGAAATTAAAGGTGACGCCGTCACCTCTTATGCTATTTAGCCTGACTTTGGTCCAGCGTTTGTCGCTTTCCCCATGGTAGGGACAATAAAACAAAGACAGCAACAGCGTATAGCATTGACCAACCTAAGCAGACAAACACGCCTGTGCAGATAAGTAATGACACGCCCGCAAGCCATTTGCTGATGCCGGTCAGGAGCTTGTAGGCAGATAACATCGCTAATAAATACACCAGAACGAAAATACCATTTGCCAGCTTAAGGAAGAACTCTAAGTCCAGCCCTGAAATTTCGCCCACTAGGCATGACAATACCAACACTACACCAACGGCCAACGTGGCGTTTGCAGGGACGCCTCGAATTGAGACTCTAGCTAGCGCACTTTGAGGCTTATACTCGCGCGCCTGCGCCCAAACCATCCTAGATAAGCTTTGTGTATATAGATTGACGCTGGCAAAGCAGGCTGCAAAACCGAGAACGCTGATAAGAAGCTTAAACTGTTCACCGAATAGCATCTCTGACAGCCAAGGTATGGAAGTACTGTCAAATTCGCTGCTTCCGTAAGCCCCGTATTTGAGTATGACGACAGAGCATGCCCAATAGGCTGCACCCGCCACAAAACAGCCTATGATGATCGCAATAGGGAAATCCCGTTGTGGATTCTTAAACTCTTCCCCCATGTGGGCGAATGCTTCAATTCCGACAAAGCACCAAAACATAACGGCCAGTGCAGCCCCAATACTCCAAGTTGATTCGGAGGAGAGCGCTGGCATCGTCAGATCTTGCGCGCCAATATCACCTTTCCACCAAAATGCCGCGACCAAGATGAAGATACTGAGCGCAATAAGCGTCTGAAGGCGTCCCGATGACTTTGTGCCTGCCAGATTAACAGCGATTAACAGAAACACCGTCAGCAGTTGGGCGAAAATAGAGGAGTTCAGCGCTTCAGGCAGTAATTGCTGTAAAAAGCCAGCGGCTAGCGCCACCGCGGCAGGGACACCGACCGGAATGACACTGACAAACAACCAAGCAACGCTTTTTTCTAGGCGTTTATCAAATGCCTGGCGAACGAAGTGCGCCGTGCCACCTGCATTCGGATAGCGCTTTCCCAGTTGAGCAAAGGTCAACGCTATCGGACATATCGCAATAAATAGAATTAGCCATGCCCAAAGTGAGAGTGAACCTGCAATACCAGCGGCAATGGCTGGTACCATGAAAAGGCCAGTTCCCAGCAAGGTCGTTGAGAGCTGCCCAACGCCTGAGAGTAATGTGATTTCTTGTTTTAGCTGACTCATGGTTTCCTTTCCTGATATTTTTTTTGATAGCTTACTCAAACATATGGAAAAACACAGCAAGCAATTTGTCGTAGTTATATGTCACTTTGGCGGAAGTCAGGTGAGTGAATAGACAATTTGCACTCTTTCGCCCAATGGCTTTTTGTGTCACATTACCTGAAATCAACAGGATAAGTTGAGGTATGACAGGAAGTAATATGGATAAGTTCGACAATCAAATTCTCGATATTTTAAGACACCACGCCAGAGCTTCGGTCAGTGATATTGCTCGACAGGTCAATTTGTCACGCTCAGCCGTGACGGCAAGAATTCAGAAGCTGGAACAGGAAAAAGTCATTCTTGGCTACCATGCGAATATCGCTCAAGACGAACCGGATCTTATACAGGCATACATGGCATTAAAGTTCGACATGTCAGCCTCCTCTCATTATTGTGAGTCCTATGCTGAGACAATCTATAAGATTGATGGTGTGAAATGGTGTCATGCGATAACAGGGGAGACCGACATGATGTTGTTTGTCGAAGTGCCTACCATGGCAAGGCTCAATGAGATTCGTGATGAACTGCAGGCGATCCCCGAGCTACGCCATCTGATGACTCACACTGTACTCACGGAATTCTTTAATACACGCCATGTCTCTTAATCATATCAACCTCAACTTGTTACGTTCATTGCAGGTGTTGCTTGAAGAGTGCCACGTGAGTAGAGCTGCAGATAGACTCAACATTACTCAATCAGCCGTGAGTCGCCAGCTCGCTCAGCTTCGAGACTTGTGTGGCGACCCTTTATTGGTGCGCGAAGGCAATGCCTTAGTGCCGACACCAAGAGCACTGGCCATGCAGGAAAAACTCAATCTTTTATTAGGAGAGTTTGAACAACTACTGCATGACAAACCTTTCGATCCGCAAACCTGGAAGCAAGAATTTGTTCTATCTTCCAGTGACTATGTTGCTCAATACATAGTGCCCGATGTGGTTGCCGTTATGGTGGAGCAATCGCCGAACGTCAATCTCGCCTATCGCTTATGGCAGCCAGAATATCTTCAACAATTTGGTGAAACCGGTATTCACTTAGCCTCGACCATGCAGCCAGAAAAGCCCGCTAATGTGACGAGTGTGAAAATCGGTGAGGACAAATCAGTCTGCCTGATGCGTAAATCTCACCCGTTGTCGGCCAAGCAGACTCTGACAGAAGAAGAGCTGGTGGGCTACCCTCATTTGAAGGTGACTGGGGGAGGAGATAAGGATTCAAGTACCGATATTGTCCTCAAATCTCTTGGGTATGAAAGGCGAATTGCTTTAAAAGTCCCGTTCTTTTCCGCTGCGGTCAATGCCTTGGTTTCCAGTGATTATCTGATGGTGGTACCTGAGCACATTGCTTTGAACTTGTCGGCGAATTACAACCTTGAATATCGTCCTCTGCCATTTGAGACAGAAGCACACCAGTATTGGCTCATGTGGCACCCCAAATACGATCAGGACAAAGCGCATCAATGGATGCGTGAGATGGTTCTGCGCGCGATGCGCACGTCAAGTTATTCTGTAGGTATGATTTTAAATCATAGCCGATATAATAAACTTTGATTTCAAATCATTAATTCGCTGCGATAGTTTAACGACATGGATTCAGCCTCAGGAAAAAACAATGACACTCACAATCTGGCTATCACTTTTTACGGTTTGTATTTTAGGGGCGATGTCGCCCGGCCCGAGTCTCGCTATGGTCGCAAAACATAGCCTCGCAGGGGGGCGAAAAAATGGCTTAGCAGCTGCTTGGGCACATGCATTTGGTATTGGTATTTACGCCTTCATTACTCTGATTGGCCTTGCCGTTGTCCTGCAACAGTCACCGCTGCTTTTTAAAGCGATCAGTTACTCTGGTGCGGCGTATCTGGCGTACCTTGGCTACAATGCGTTGCGCTCAAAAGGTGGTGTGGCAGCGAAGCTGGAGTCGGGTGAGCACACATCGGCTTGGCAGTCTGCAAAAGAAGGGTTTCTTATCTCCATTCTCAGCCCTAAGATTGCGCTGTTCTTTATCGCGTTGTTCAGCCAGTTTGTTGCGGTTGGGGACAGTCTAACGGCCAAAGCATTAATTGTTCTGACCCCGCTAGTGATCGACGGTCTGTGGTATACCCTGATTACTTTCTTGCTATCGAGCCCACGCCTTTTAGACAAAATTCGCTCAAAAGCACAACTGATTGATCGCCTGTCTGGCGCCGTGCTGATATTTTTAGCGGTACGAGTTGTGATGACAGTGTAAGATAGCCAACACGAACAAAAATAAATAACAAAGGAGCCATCGGCTCCTTTTGTCATGATTGGAGACGGAATGATGATTAGACTTGCTGTTATCGGGACGAACTGGATCACCGATCAGTTCATTGAAGCTGCGTTGAAGACAGAGCAATATCTTTTGGCTGGCGTGTATTCTCGCTCTATCGAGAAAGCGAAAGAGTTTGCTGAGAAATACGCATCACCAACTCTTTTTGATGATTTTGATAAGTTAGCGACTTCAAAGTCGATTGACGTGATTTACATTGCTAGCCCAAACTCATTACACGCTCCACAAGCATTGAAATTACTTGAAGCAGGTAAGCACGTCATCTGTGAAAAGCCACTGGCTGCGAATGACAAGTTAGCACAACAGATGTATCAGACTGCGTTAGCGAATGATGTGGTTCTTTTTGAGGCGTTCATGTCGCCACACACACCGAACTTCAAGCTAATGAAAGAGCATAGTAAGAACATTGGTAAGATTCGAAAAGCGTTGATCATTTATTGCCAGTATTCGTCACGCTACCCTAAGTATCTGGCTGGTGAAAACCCAAACACCTTTAATCCTGCTTTTGCAAACGGTTCGATCATGGACATTGGCTACTACTGTGTTGGCTCAGCAGTTGAATTGTTTGGCGAACCTCTCAGTGTGAAAGCACAGGCTCAGATGCTGGACAGTGGTGTCGATGGCAGCGGGAGCGTTATCTTAGGTTACGATGGCTTTGAAGTGGTGCTGCAACATTCCAAGACCAGTGACTCTTATTTACCGAGTGAAATTCAAGGTGAAGAAGGGGCGTTGCTTATGGAGATGATTTCAACGGGCAAAAAGCTGACTAAGATTGCTAGAGGTGGTGTAGGCGTCGATTTGAGTGTTAAACAAGATCCAAATCCTATGTATTACGAAGCACTGGCTTTTGCTAAGCAATTTGAAACGAAAAAAATTGACGAAGAGTGTATGAAGCGCTCGCTGATTGTGGCTAAATTGCTGACAGAGATTCGCAAGCAAACGGGTGTAACATTCCCGACAGACGTATAAGAGAGAAAGATATGCAAGCCGAAGTTAAATGGATCGAAGATTTTAAGTTTCTAGGTCACTCTCAATCTGGTCATTCAGTTGTAATGGATGGCAATGGTGGTGCAACAGCACCAAGCCCAATGGAAATGGTGCTGATGGCGGCAGGCGGTTGTAGCTCCGTTGACGTGGTTGATGGGCTTAAAGAAGCTTCGCAGAAGGTGACTAGCTGCACTGCGAAACTGACGACAGAGCGTCGTGAAGCAGCTCCTCGTATTTTCACCAAAGTAAATATCCACTTTGAAGTGTCGGGTGACAATCTGGATACAGACGTTGTCGCAAAAGTAACAGCAGACTCTCTGGAAAAGTACTGTTCAGTGTGTCTGATGCTAGGTGCTGGCGTAGAAATGACCCACAGTTGGGAAATAGTTTAACCTGTTCTATTTAGATGGAAAGCCGGGTTTACAGCCCGGCTTTTTTGTAAATTACGGAAATGTTCACGGGTTAGGTTTTCTCTTTTTCCAATCTTTTATTCGCGCTATTTTACCTTTCCCATTCAAGCAGTTAATTGGAAAACGTTATGACAGAGTTTGAAAAAATGGTCACAGGTCAGTTGTTTAACGGGGCCGATCCCAGCGTTAATAACATTCGTGAGCAAGCAACACGCCTCTTGCAAGAGTTAAATCACAATACCAGTGATAGTCAGCGTACTGAAACCTGTCGCCAGTTGCTGAAGCGTTTTGGTGAGTCGAGTATGATCCGCTCACCTTTTCTCTGTGAGTTTGGCCAAACCATATCAATTGGCGATAACACCTTCATCAATATGAATGTGACCATGTTGGATGGGTCTGAGATTACGATTGGCGACCATGTACTTATCGGCCCAAACACTCAGTTCTATACCGCGGGTCATTCTTTGGACTATCGAAGCCGAAGAGGTTGGGAAACCACCTGTTTGCCTATTATTGTGGAAGATGATGTCTGGATCGGTGGCAATGTGGTAATCAACCAAGGCGTGACTATTGGTGCGCGCAGTGTCATCGCTGCTAATTCAGTGGTAACGCGTGATGTGCCACCTGACAGCCTGTATGGTGGAACTCCGGCAAAATTAATAAGACATTTGACAGAGAATGACAGTTAACGCTAGGTTAAGCTCCTTTGCTGTTAATCTGAGAGAATAGAGTGAGCCAACATAAATTTACTTTGTGCGGTGTGTTAGCCATCCTGCTTTGGAGCAGTGTGATGGGGTTGGCGCGAACGGTCACTGAGTTTTTAGGGCCTATTGGTGGCGCTGCTTCAATCTATACTGTCGCTTCTCTGTTTTTAGTGATGGTAATGGGTCTGCCAAAAATCAGAAGCTATTCTCTGACCTATGTATTGATTGGTGGTGGGCTGTTTGTCGCCTATGAAATATGTTTGGCTCTTGCATTGGCTATGGCCAATTCTCGCCAACAAGCCATAGAAATGCTGGTGATTAACTACCTATGGCCAGCTCTGACCGTTTTATTGGCTGTCACGTTCAGCCCGAAGAAAACCAATATCCTCGTTTATCCTGCTATTGCACTTGCGTTTTTTGGTGTGGCTTGGAGTATCACAGGCGATCAGGGGCTATCTTTCACCCAGATTGCGGCCAATGTGGCGACTAACCCTGTAACCTACGCCATGGCATTTGTAGGCGCGTTTTTGTGGGCAATCTACTGCAATCTGACTAAGCGTATTTCCAAAGGGCAAAATCCGATTACGCTGTTTTTTATCATGACGGCCGTGACCTTATGGATTAAATACGCGCTCAGCAACGAAACAGGGATGAGCGTTAACCTTGAATCCGGTGGCTTATTGCTGATTACAGGTATTGCGATGGGGAGTGGCTACGCGCTTTGGAACTACGCAATTATCGGCGGCAACATGGTGCTTTTAGCGACGCTATCTTACTTTACGCCCGTTCTTTCAACCGTTATTTCTTCGGTGATCCTTGGTTTGGTTCTTACGGATACCTTTTTGCAAGGCGTCGCTCTAGTGACAATCGGTTCACTGCTGTGCTGGTGGGTCACAAGAGAGAAAAAAGCGGAATCGGCTGAACCAGAAGTGTGTAAAGATTGAGTATTACCAGCGGATCTCAATGGGTGTTCCTGTTTTCACGAGAGTGAGCAGTTCATCCATTTCTTCGTTGGTAATGGCTATGCAGCCATTGGTCCAGTCAAAACTTTGTACGAACTTGGCGGGCCGCTTTTCCCCGTTTCTTAATCCATGAATCTTAATGTCACCACCCGGATCGACGCGAAGTTTTGCGGCATAAGCAATGTCTCGTGGGTTAGGGTAGCTGATGTGGATTGAGCGATAGAACTCTGAATTATCAATCACGAAGTCGAGGTAGTAGCGGCCCTCAGGCGTTCGATGATCCCCTTCCTGAGTTTTATGCCCTTTAGGGTGTTTACCTAACGCGATGCGAAACTCTTTCACTACTTGACCATTGTCAATCAGATACATGCGACGTTTGGACTTGTCGACTTTAACTAAGTCGACCATTGCGGATGAGGCACAGGTAAAAAGTAGCGCCCCTAATGTCACTATCGTCCTTAATGCAGTGCCATTCATTGTCTTACTATTCTTCCAAAAAACAGAAAGGTAGCCGTGAAGCTACCTTTCGAGTTTACGTGATGTCATCAGGGAGAAATCGAGAAAATATCACGCTCCGCAAATCCCAAGTCTTTAAACGCTTCTATCGCTTCATTCCGACTATGCGCATCAACTTCAAACGAAGTCATTTGGGACCCATCAAAATATAGGATCACATAATGAGTACTGGGATCTGGCTTTTCAATTGCCGACATCATTCCTCCAGCTATTCATTGATACAATGAACTTGGACCTGAACAATGCCTCTACCAGTGCCTTCGCGGTATTAAAGCTTCGCTAATGTTTCCTCAGGCTTCCCTTTTGCTCGAGGCATTTTGTCCACCTTTTTAATTAGTTTAAGCAGTTTTGAAGCATTCCAGCCAGTTTCTTGCTGAGAAAAACGTGATTTTTGCATTTCATCCAATTCATTTTGGATATCGGCAAGAAGCGCCTTATCGCTAATCTGGGCTTCTTGAAGCCATTCAGATGCGCAGTGTTGTGCTTTAAAGTGATCTTGTTCTTCAAGCGCTGAAGCTAAGCGGCCACTTGCATCGAGTGGTGCGATTGGCCTCTGCTGGTTTTCCACTGTAGTGTTTCGTTTTCTCAACAATAAAGCGGTTGTGATAACCCAAAGCAGGGCGAACAGCGCAGTGAGATAAGGCCAAAAACCGGGATCTTTGACAGTAACCGTTTTTACTTCGGCTGGTGCTGAAATTTGAGAAGCGGGCACAGGAATATTTAGGCTTTCTCCCGGGCTAACAGCTAACGCTATGCCATCTAGATGAGCGGTCTTTTGCTGTTTGTTCTGGCTATCCCACCAATTGAGATTGATCTCTGAAAGTTGAACATCACCAGTTTGCTGAGGAATGAGTACCTGCTTCAATGTCATGCGCGTGAAACCATTCTTTAGCTGGGTGAACTGAGGCTTTTCTTCGTAGACACGAATGCCTTGCGGATAGCTGATCTTCAGATTCGGGAAACGGTCAGAAGAGAGCCCTTCAATGTCCAAGGTGACTTGTCGTGTAATCGAATCGCCCACTTTAGCCTGATGCGTGGTTGATGAAGGAATCGGTTCCCCGTTCGCCGCAACCCATGTTTGGGTTAGCTTTAGTTCTGATGTCGGCAGCCATACGCCACTGTAGCCAGCGGGTTTATCTTCGACTTTGATAGCAAAGGTTTTTGCTGGCGTATCAACCGAGATAAGTTTGGTGGTTCCTGTTCGGTCATTGCCATAAACAACGGAACCTTTGAATGCGGCACTTTGCAGTGTGTATTCACCGGGCTGGTTTGCCGTTACGCGATAGGCTTGGTCAAGTACGGTGACTTCCACACCACCGAGAACGCTTTGATACTGCTTTGGTTCACCGATTTGAGCTAAGGTCAATCCGTCGACTTGAGGAGGGATGACATTAGGGCTTTGCAGGCGTCTTGGATCTGCTTTAATGATCAGGCGAGTACGTAATGAGGCACTTTCATTTGGGTAAAGCGTCGTCTTATCAAGTGAACTACGCAGCTCAACTAAATCGGATACTTTAGGCTCATCGGTATCCATAGTCACCTGAATAGCAATAGGTTTTGAACTTGCCCCATTAACTGTGAAGGCGGGAATATTGGCGACACCAAGTGTTTGAGCGGCCAGTGTTAGGTTCCATTCACTGCGTGTACTACGGTCACCATTGACTATGTTGATCGAAGAGCCAAAACTAGGCCGTCCGACATAAAAATCTTTTTCCAGTGCGCTGAAATCAATATCATCGGAAGAGACTTTTTCGTCGACCACAACGCGAAGTTGGAACACTTCGTTCTTGACGACTTTATTCTTGCTGACGGTCGCCCAGACATTAGCCGCCATAGCGGCAGGGCTTGCAAAGGCTAAAGCCAGCGCCAATAAGCTAATCAGTTTCATTATTTGTCGATTCATAGTTACCACTTCTTACCTGTATTCTGCGGTGGTTGTTTTTGCTGAGCTTGCAACATCATCTGAGCTCTGAGTAAACGGCTAGGGTCACGCGC
The DNA here is from genome assembly GCF_013113835.1 of Vibrio sp. RE88. Taxonomy (GTDB): domain Bacteria; phylum Pseudomonadota; class Gammaproteobacteria; order Enterobacterales; family Vibrionaceae; genus Vibrio. The sequence goes on from NZ_VTYQ01000004.1 coordinate 258,539, forward strand.
GCTTTCGACCTGTTCCAGTTTGCGAAGTGCAGGGTCAATCTGTTCTAAATTTTGCTCCTGCTCAGCTGCGCTTTGTGGTTGAGTCGCGCTTTTATCTTGCGGATCGGGCTCTTGTTCCGATTTTGAAGCACCTTGCTGTTGCTTGTCCTGCTCTTGTTGCTGCTGAGAAGTTTCGGAACTTGATTCCTGTTGCTTCTGCTGTTCGCTTGTCTCTTCTTGGTTTTGCTGAGGTTTTTGAGATTGCTTGTCAGAGGATTTCTCATTTGAAGATGAATCTTGCCCAGATTGAGAGGAATTCTCTTGCTCTGATGAGGAGTCATCGCCAGACTTTTGTTGCTGTTGCTGTTGCTGTTGCTGTTGCTGTTGCTGTTGCTGTTGCTGTTGCTGTTGCTGTTGCTGTTGCTGTTGCTGTTGCTGTTGTCTGACAATTTCCAGATTTTTCTTTGCATCTTCGTTGCTCGGATCTTGTTTGAGCACGTCCTTATAAAGGCTAATGGCTTGATCAAACTCTCGGTTTTGAGCGTAGGCGTTAGCGAGGTTGTATTTTCCGTTTAGCGTCTGCGAATCTTTAAGTGCATTGATGGCGGCAGGGAAGTTGCCCGCCTGATACTGCGCTATACCTTGCCACTCTTTGTTCTCGAACAGATCCGCCGCTTCTTGATACTGCTCGGCATCGTAGAGCTGTTTGGCTTGTTGATTACTGTTAAGCCAAGCTGAAGCCATCGCTGGTTTAGGTGATAGTAGTGGGTAAGCCAAGATGATCATCGAAAACAAAAAACCACGACGGAACATAAGAAGCGCCGGGATGATAAGCAAGGGTACTAACCAGATACCACTGTTGACCCGATCACTGATTTGTTGTGCTTGGTTTAGCTTGCTCGTGCTTTCAATGCTACTTGTGCGATTGGCTATGGCGTCTATGTCGCTGTTATTGAGCTGAATAGGTGTAAAGAAACCACTAAGGGATTTGGATACGCTATTCATGTTACTGAAGTTGGATTTCGCCACCACGGTTTGCCCAGCATCGGTTTTGAGCAGAGTGCCATCACTGAGTCGTATCGGGGCTCCTGAGCGGGTACCTACACCCAGAATGGACAGTCGCCAGTGCGTACCCTCAAGAAGATCTTTAATTCCTTGGGTTTCCGCATTATCCAAATCATCACTGAAGAGTATGATGTCACCACGAGACAAGCCGGCGTTCTTCATCATATCAATAGCTAAACGGACGGCTTTTACTGCGTCGGCACCGGGGTAGGGCATCAATTCGGGGCTGAGGTTGGGGATCAGGTTTTGAATGGTGCGCGTATCTGAAGTCATCGGACTAACGGTGTACGCATCGCCAGCGTAAGCGACGAGACCCGTGGTACCTTCACTCCATTTTTTGAGTAGATCACTGGCCTTGTATTTAGTCTGAGTCAGCCGGTTAGGTTTGATATCGGTGGCATACATAGACATCGACATGTCCATGATTAGCACACGAGCACTGTCGTTGCTGAAACTAGGCCTTTCAGAGCTGGTAAAGCTTGGCCCAGAGAGAGCAATTGTGGCGATTAAACCGCAGATGGCGATTGCACTAGTGACAGCATTGCGTGCCGATTTGTGTTGTATACCCATTGCCTTGGCAAGATGGGGGGCAATTAACGTCTGGTTACGGCTGCGTTTTGAGAGCCAAAAAACTAACCCACATAATGGAAGGAGTACCAGCAGCCACTCTGGATAGAGGAAGCGAAAATCAGACATGATTCCTCCTGATGATAATAAGTGCGAAGAAGCCCGCCAGTGCGATTGCAAGTGGAAACCCGAACCACTCTTGTTGTGGTCGCCAGGTTTGTGTGGCTTGGCTAACAGGTTCTAGGTTATTGATGGTGTCATAGATAGTCGCCAGTTCTTTGCTGTCACGGGCACGGAAATATTGCCCACCTGTGAGCTTGGCGATTTCCATCAGAGATTTTTCGTCTAGGTCTTGAGCTGTGTTGACTTTACGTGTCATGAAAAACTCTTTAACCATCATCTCTCCGGCGCCGACGCCAACAGTGTATATCGTGGCGTTGTACTTCTTGGCAATTTTGGCCGCTTCGATTGGGTCAAGTACGCCCGCAGTGTTACTGCCATCGCTGAGTAGTATCATCACACGCTGCGGTGCATCGCTATCGACGAACGTTTTGGTCGCTAGCCCTATGCCTTCACCAATCGCGGTTTTAGTCCCAATAAGGCGTAATACGGTTTGATTGAGCTGCTCGGCAACGGTATGTCTATCAAGCGTTAATGGTGTTTGCAGATAAGCGTGATCGGCAAACAGCACTAGGCCCAATCGGTCTCCCTGACGTTTGGAAATGAAGTCAGATAAGACCTGTTTGACTGCGCTTAAACGGTCGATGTAGTCACCGTTAAATTGCATGTCTTCTTTACTCATCGAGTAAGACAGATCAACAACCAGCATCATGTCTCTATGCTTCGGTTGTGTCGTGACAGGGTCGCCATACCAGACAGGTCTTGCAACCGCGGTAACCAGACAAACCCAAACCAGACCTGCCAAAACTTTAGCCAATAAGTTCCTCGGCGCGCTGCCTACCGCTGAGTCGGGCAGGTAGGGCATATAAACGGGAGATGACTGTTTAACTGGCGGCAGTAAAAAATAAATCAGTATGGGGAGTGGTAGCAGCAGAAATGCCCACCACCATACGAATTCGATGTTAGCCAACTTTGGCTCTCCTTCTTTTTGGCGGAAGCGCCTCATCGACCCACAGGGAGCAATGGGTAATCAGTTCAGAAGCGTTTCCTACGGGCTCTTTTGAATACAAAGCCTCTTGCCAGAGTTCATAGTTCTCAAGGAACACGGGTGATTTCACCTGAGTATCAAGAAAGGCATACCACTCTTTGCCCGTTAACTGCGCTACTTCTTCTCTTGGGTAGTAACACAGCGCGGCCTGACGTAATAATTCAATGGCTTCAGCAGGTTTGTCACCTGCCTGAATAAGCTTCAGCGCGGTTTTCTTTGGTGCCATGCGCTTTTTATTCCAGCGATAGGTCAGCCAAATTATCAATGTGCCAAAGACAATCGCTCCTGCGGTCGCCCACCATCCCCATGCCAGTGGAAACCACGAGGGCACCTCCGGTAAATGCATTGGATTAAGTGGTAATAGTGAATCCTTGTTATTGGTGCTCATTGATTACGTCCAGATAATTGTTGTAGTAATGATTCTTGGGTAGAGATACGGGTAAAACTCAAGCCATGGTTAATAGATAAATCTTTCAGGTCTTGCTGTTTTTGTTCAAAAACAGACTTAATCTGATCGCGTGCTTTTCGTGAAGAAAAGTCCATCCACAGCGTTTGACGTTTGTCGGAAACTTGCTCGACTCCACGATAACTGGTGATACCCGCTTCCAAAGGATCGGAAATATGAACCAATCGTACGCGGTTGTGGGCACGCAGCCGAGTGAGTAATGGCTGGTTTGACTCTGAGAAACGCAGGAAGTCACTGATGATGACCACTTCACTCCCCTTGGGACAAAGGCGGTTCAGCGCCTGTAAACCATGGCCCATATCTGAGGAGTGGGGCGTAGTCGATTGATGCAGTTTGTCCCGATGAAGCTTCACCAGATGCTGAATTAACGCGAGCGGCCCTTGGTTACGACTGGTCGGCTTTAGCTCAGTCAGCTGGTCGCCGGTATCAATCATTGCACCTATACGATCTCGCTGAGCAACAGACAACCACGCAATCAGGCTTGCCATATGGGATGCCAAGACCGATTTGAACATCAGCTGAGAACCAAACATCATGCTGGCACTGAAGTCCACATACACAATGATGGGCTTCTCTCGTTCCTCTGTGAAAAGCTTGGTATGAGGTTTGCCAGTTCGAGCGGTTACGCGCCAATCAATGCTGCGCACATCATCACCAGGTTGGTACTGGCGGACTTCAGCGAAGTCCATGCCTCGGCCTAGTTGCTTACTCTGATGTTGCCCCAGCATTTGAGACCATAAACTCTTAGCAGGAGGTAACCACTTGATCGCTTGCTGCTTGTAGTAAAGCAGTTCGTCAAGACACAAGTTTACGCCGTCAGAGTATGGGGATAATTGTTTATCCATCTGTAACCCTTATGCACTGCCCACCAGAGACAGAAGGCGGTTAACCACCTGATTGGCACTAATGCCTTCGGCTTGAGCCTGATAGCTGAGCAGAATACGGTGTCTGAGAACTGGAAAAGCCATTGCCTGCACATCTTCTGGCGATACATAGTCACGACCAGAGAGCCAAGCGTGAGCACGGGCACAGCGATCTAACGCGATGGTTGCGCGAGGGCTGACTCCCATTTCTATCCAGTTACTCAGTGTATCGTCGTATTGTGTTGGTTGGCGTGTCGCCATAACGAGACGAATAATATAGTTCTCGACCCCTTCCGCCATGTGGATGTTCAACACTTTCTGACGCGCAGAGAAAATATCTTGTTGAGAAAGGACAGGCGGAGCGACTTTTTCCTCGCCTTTTGCTTCACCGCGATTCAGGCGAAGTATTTCCAGCTCACTTTCTGCATTCGGGTAGTCCACATTGAGATGCAGTAAAAAGCGATCCAATTGCGCTTCAGGAAGCGGGTAGGTGCCTTCTTGCTCAATTGGGTTTTGTGTCGCCATCACCAGAAATAGCTCTGGCAGTGGGTATGTTTGACGACCAGCGGTGATTTGTTTTTCTGCCATGGCTTCAAGCATCGCGGCCTGAACTTTCGCGGGGGCACGGTTGATTTCGTCAGCCAAAATCAGTGAGTTGAAGATCGGCCCTGCTTGGAATGTAAATTCGCCCGTTTCTGGACGGAAAATATCAGTGCCGGTTAAATCGGCAGGAAGCAGATCGGGAGTAAACTGAATCCGGTGGAAGTCGCCTTCAATGCAGTCAGCTAATGACTTTACGGCGCGTGTTTTCGCTAACCCAGGAGGGCCTTCAACCAGAATGTGGCCATCGGCCAGTAGAGCGACTAAAAGTTGTTTAACAAGTTCAGTCTGACCAATAACTTGGCTTTCCAAGTATTGCTGTAGATTATGAAATGACTGAGAGTTCATCGATGTCTATCTCCTCGCTTTTTCACTTAGTGGATTTTGAAGTGAAAAAGTTCATCCATTGACTGATGTCGCGCACTGGGTGGTTAATAACTAGCCAACTTAGTCGTGCAACATAAGTTCTATAATTTCAGTTGCTTACAATATGGGGATTTTCACTCTTCATGCAAGTGTTCAATATCGAAAAATTGGTTTGCAAATTAGTGTGAAATTGATGACTTATTCAGTAAAGGAATGTATTTTTTGTCCGATATAAACAAGTGCGTCACGATTTAGTTGGGCTTGCTCTCCTCCTAAGCCAAAAATTCATCGTGATTTCCACTTTCATACAATCATAAAGCGCTATAGGGCAACTCGAATGATGAAACTAAACGCGATCAGTATTAAGCAAAAGGTTGTTGCGGGTATCACTTTTGCTGTTCTCGCATCGACAATTATTGTCGGAGTGATGGCACAGCGTCAGGCACGTGAAGTCCTCGAACATAGGTTGGTAGATATCGAACTGCCTTCTATGCTGGACCAGATCAAAGGACAAATCGACTACGATGTGACTCAGCTACTGCGTGCCGCCGAGCAAATAGCAAACAATGAATTTATTAAACAAGCGGTCAGTACGACCAATATCGACCCTCAAGTGGAAGCGATGCTGGTTAAAGAGCTCAACAACGTTCGCAACCAATACAGTTTGAATGATGCCTCTGTTGCGAACCGTGAAACGGCTTACTATTGGAACCAAAATGGCTTCTTGCGTCAGTTAAACCAACAGCAGGATGGCTGGTTCTTTGGCTTCACACAATCGGGCCAGCCAACCATGGTCAGCATGTTTCAGGAATCGACTGGTGAAGTGAAAATGTTCGCTAACTTCCAGTTTGTAAACGGATTCAGCATGTCTGGCTTGTCTAAGTCAATGGATGACATGGTTAGGTTGCTTAACGGTTTCCAAATCGAAGACACGGGGTTTGTGTTCCTGACGGATTCACAGGGGCAGGTACAAATTCATCGTCAGAAGGACAAAGCTAGTTCGACTTTATCTCAATTGTATGGAAGCGAAGCTTCTACGCTTCTCAATAAATCTGGCTTTAACCTGATTGAAGCGAGCTACGAAGGCGAGCAAGTGTTCGTTTCAAGCCTGTATATTCCTTCAATGGACTGGTTTGTAATTGGTGTAGCCCCTGTTGATGAAGTGTTTGCTGACCTTAACTATGTTGCTAAGCAGATGACCTTTACGACGATTGTGGTTGCTGCTCTGTTTATCTTCATGGGTTTATTCTTAGCCAACAGCATCACACGCCCAATCAAATCCATTGCCGCTCGTTTTACCGACCTTGGCCGTGGTGATGGTGATCTATCACAGCGTATCGAAGTTCAGAGCAGCGACGAGATTGGTCAGCTATCTGAAGGCTTTAACGGCTTTATCGAGAAGATACACGAGTCGATGAAAGAAGTGGCGTCAACCAGTGGTGCGCTACAAACCGCCGCTGATAGTGTTTCTCACAAAGCTAACACGACTCACGATAACAGCCAGATTCAGCGCGACCAAACCATTCAGGTAGTCACGGCGATTAATGAAATGGGCGCAACGATTAGTGAGATTGCATCGAATGCGGCAACCGCTGCAGAAACCGCGAACCAAGCGTCAGATAACACTCAAGTCGGACAAAATGTTGTTAACAAGGCCAAGGATGCCATCAGCCGCTTAGCGATGGACATCGAAAACACCGGTCAAGTGGTTGAACAGTTGGCATCAACAACGCAGGAGATTGGCTCAATTCTGGATGTTATCCGTGATATCTCTGATCAAACCAACTTGTTGGCACTGAACGCGGCAATCGAAGCGGCACGAGCGGGTGAGCAAGGGCGTGGCTTCGCTGTGGTTGCGGATGAAGTTCGCAATCTGGCAAGCCGAACCGCAGATTCGACAGAAGAGATCCAGAAGATGATCAACCAGCTTCAAAGCGACGCCAAAGATGCGGTAACCGCGATGGAAGCAGGCAAATCTGTCACGCATGAAGGTGTGTCGTCATCGGATGAAGCAGTAGAAGTGCTGGTGAATATCTCTGAGCGAATCCATGATATTTCTGATCGCAATACTCAGGTTGCAACGGCGACAGAAGAGCAATCCACGGTTGTGCATACCATCAACCAAAACATTGAAGAGATTAACGCCATCAACGAAGTGACAACCAGTACGGCAGAAGAGCTGGCAGCCGCGAGTTCTGACTTGAAAGAGTTGTCAGAACGTCTGGACCGTATGGTGGGCAGCTTTAAGCTATAAAACCATTCGTAAGCTAGAATAACTGGGGCTAAGTGGGTAAACTTAGCCCCAGTTTTTATATTGATTAGGTAAGTAATATCATGAGTGATTTTGAAAAAGAGCTAGAGCAAATGTCTCAGGAAATGAGTGATGAGCCTGAGGTAGCGCTTCCATCACTTGAAGAGCAAAAAGCTATCGCGGCAGAGCTGAAAAAGCTTGAAGAAGCAGGCGAGCTAACGCCAGAAATCCTAGAACAGTACTTCGGCAAGTTTTACTCAAAAACCGACAAGCCAGTGCACTAGAACCTAATTGTTAAATAAAAGCCGCTTTAAGCGGCTTTTTTAGTATTCGATGGGCTTGCAAGTTACAACAGGTACTCATGGGCTTTTCGGCAACCTAGTTTCATTTCCCAAACTCCAGTGATTCACGATTCTCATAAATTAGCTCGCTTAAGAAATCAGCGACCACTCTTATTCGTCTTGAGTGTGCTAAATCTGCGTGAATAGCTAGCCAGATAGGTTGATTACAGCCTACTTCATTTTCAATGCAGATGAGACCTTGTTGTTTAGCGATGAAGTGAGGAAGAATTGAGAGCCCAAGGCCAGCATGAACGGCACTGAACTGCGCGGACAAGCTGGACGTAGTGAGCTTGCAAGTTCTGCCACGTAGTGTTTTTTGTATCCATTGCGCAGCAGGAAGGTGTTGTTGAGTTTCCGTCCAGCCAATGAAGTCATCATTCACATAGGGATTTGTCTGCTTTGAACGAGGCCTTCTGTTTATATAACTTTCAGATCCGTAAAGCCCAAAACCTAACTCTCCTAAGCGGCGGATAGTTACATTTCCTCTCTCTGGCCTAACCATACGTATAGCCATATCTGCATCTCTGCGATGCAAGTTGACGGTTGAAACACTGGTTTCCACTTCTACATTGAGTCCATCATGCTTGCTTAGTAGATTTGGTAAGGCTGGGATGATCAAGTGATCAGCCAGTCCTTGTGCGGTTGCTAAACGAACGTGGCCTGAAACCCCATCATCAGTACCTTGTGCCGCAGAGCCAAATGCATATCCGGCTTGTTCAAGAGCTTCCGCTTGAGGAATAAGTGACAGCCCTTCATCGGTAAGTTTGTAACCTAGCTGGTCACGCACAAACAACCGCAGTTCAAGTGCATTTTCTAAGCGTTCGAGACGACGAGTCGCAGTCGCGATACCAATTCTTAGTGTTTTGGATGCGCCACTTAGTGTTCCTGCTCTCGCTATGGCCAAGAAGACTCGCGCATCATCCCAGTTAAGTCTACTGTGTTTATGGTTTCCGAATTCGGAAAGTTGATTGCGTTTATTGGCCATATGAACCTCCTTTTGGGGAGAGCATACTGTGAACAACACAACAAACCAAGGAAATTTAGATGATGGAAAAACGTATCTTGGGAAATGGCTTAGAAGTATCTGCGATCGGTCTAGGTTGCATGGGAATGAGCGAATTCTATGGGCCCAGAAATGACCAAGAATCATTAGAGGTATTGAACAAAGCTGTTGATCTAGGGTGTACGCTTTTGGACACAGCGGATACATATGGTGACCATCATAACGAGGAACTGATTGGCAGATTCTTAAGGGCTCATCCCAACAACGTAAAAGTGGCAACCAAGTGTGGCATTATACGTGAACCGGGAGAATACAAGCGACGTATTGATAACAGCCCAGAGTATATAAAAAAGGCTTGTGAAGGCTCACTGCGTCGGCTCGGCGTTGAGTGTATAGATCTCTACTACATTCACCGCTTGGACCCTAATGCCTCAATTGAAACTACAATGGAGACGCTAAGTGATTTGGTTTCTGCTGGGAAAATCGCACATATTGGACTCTCTGAAGTGAGCGCAAACACGCTGAGACGAGCACATGTAATACATCCGATAACGGCGGTTCAGACGGAATATTCACTTTGGACTCGAGATGTCGAAGCTGAAGTTTTGCCCACTTGTCGCGAACTTGGGATTGGGTTCGTGCCATATTCGCCGTTAGGGCGCGGATTTCTGACTGGCAATATTCAGTCAGAAAAGGACTTTTCCCAGAACGATGCTCGCAAAGCACTTCCACGCTTCACCACTGAAAATTTAAAGGCTAATCAACCGCTATCCGACGCGGTAAAGAAGTTGGCGGTTGAGAAAGAATGTTCTTCGGCCCAAATCGCTTTAGCTTGGTTGCTTGCCGAAGGTAAAGACATAGTACCGATTCCGGGTACGAAGCGACTTAAATACTTGGAAGATAACCTTGGAGCGGTAAATATTGAGCTGACGACTCAGGACCATAAAATGCTGGAACGAGCCATCAACCATTTTAAGCCTGTCGGTGATCGTTATACCGCTGAAGGTATGAAAGGAGTGAATGCGTAACGCTACTCTTGCTGCTAACAGCCACGTTTTTAATCGTTAGGTGTTTAAAGTAAATCGACATTTAGGAAAAGAGGAGCAGCCATAAAATTGCTTGCCTGAATTCTTGCCTTTCCTCGCAGTCCGGAGTACTAATTCTGACTGGCATTTAGGACACTGGACGCTATTTTCGTCGTGTTTTGATGGTTCGGATGACGACCTGTCAATGAAGTAGCGTCCGTCTTCCACCATGTTCACCAGCTCATCGCCGCAAATTAACCAAAAGCGTTTGTCTGCGGCGAATCGGGCTGCTTCCGAAGTGAAGTGGCCGGAGGTTACGATGATCATCTGTTTGGCCTGATTAGCCAGCATAACACCGTACATTTCTCTCAATACCTGAACGCCAACCTTTCTGCTTTTCCAGTGTTTGCACTGTACTAAGCTTACGTCTCCATCTTTGGTAAGCCATATATCGACCCCGCCGTCGGGAGCCGAAGAGAAAGCTTGTTTTACGTGGTAACCCTTGTTCTTAAAAAACTCTCCTATGTAACTCTCAAACTCAATCCAGATCAGGTCATTTAATGCAGCGGTGGATTGTTGAGTTTTAAGTTGTGCGGTGGTTCGGCTGTACCTCTGCTTTTTGTTACGTTGAGCAATTAACGAGATTGGAGCGGGAATTAGAAACAAAAAACCAAACAAAGGCGCTAGATTTGGCAAGTTGGGCCCAATCGCATTCAGAATAAAATTGTCTGAGGATGCAAAGATTCTTGGTAAGACGCTGGCAAGCCCAAAGTAGGTGATAAGAGACACTGTGACGCTGACCCACCAAGGTGCACTGCACAAGTGAATTAGGATGCCGTCATTTCGTTTAGCCATAAGTTTATAAATAATTGTTGAAGCTTAAAGCATATTCAATCACATGCATTCCTGCGTGTCTGGGTATAGGGCACACAAAAATGCGCTACATTGTTTTTCACACAGTACTTTGAAGTTTGCATTGTTCTGGGTTATGTCTCTTGGTTAACACCTAAAGTAATGAAAATAATTTATATCCATTCTGAATATAATGATATTTTTAAAGAGTCCTTTGGTGGTATATTTTTCTAAAATATGTCTTATAAAAGAATTAATTTCCCCATTTTGAATGATTTATAGATTCAAAGGCAAAAATTTTCTCTGGTGAACCCCGTATACTGTGCTACGTCATTATTGCTCTACAAGCTGATGATTTACAACAATTATTAAATGAGTAGTAGTCACCATGAATTCGAAGTCTCTAACTTTTCTGCTTTTTGTTTCTGTTTGCTTAATCTGGGGAACCACCTGGTTCGCTATGGAAGTGGCGTTGCATTCTATTCCGCCGATTTTTGCTACCGCATTGCGCTTTCTACTTGCTGCACCGCTTCTAGCTGTACTGGCTAAAGTGTTTGGTCAACCATTACTGTTTCCGAAAGGAAAAGGGCAGTGGGTTATCATTGTAGCGCTAATGTATTTTGCGATTCCTTTCACTTTGATGATCTACGGTGAGCAATATATCTCCTCCGGTTTGGCTTCCATCATCTTTGCTAACATGCCCGTAGCTGTGATGTTGATGTCTGGTTTGTTCCTTGGGCTTCGACTTGCAAAGCATCAGGTGTTTGGGCTTATCGCGGCGGTGATCAGCTTGTGTTTAATTCTGGGTAATGAAATGCAGATGGGCGGCTCCGACTACCTGATTGGTACGGCATCTCTAGGGTTGGCTGTTGCGATTCATGCGGTTATGTACGTGCTTGTTCAGAAACATTGTAAGGACATTCAAGTACTCACCTATAACGCATTGCCGTGTTTGGTGGCTTCCATATTTTTGTTCGTCGTGTCTTCAATGGGAGAACAAGTCGATGTGCAGTCTTTTACGTGGGATTCTATTTCTGCTGTCGTTTATCTAGGTTTAATAGCCAGCGTTGGCGGGATTGTGGCTTACTTTAAGCTTGGCCAAGTATCTACACCGTTTCAGGCGTCAATCTGCTTTCTGATTTTCCCTGTTGTTGCTCTGTTTATTTCTGCGTACATCAATGGCGAGATGTTGTCTTACCAATCACTGGCTCTGATGCTCCCTTTGTTGTGCGGAATCTTGTTGACGAAGGCTCCGAAATCGCTTTTCAAACTTCGTCCCAACAAGCCAGAGCAGGTTGCCTCAGATGTTTAAATCAAGGCTCTTGGCCTGAAACAAAAATATCAGTCGACGCTGGTGTTGAACTCAATATAATGACTTAAAAATGTCGTTTAAAAGCCGCGCTAGCGGCTTTTTTCATGCTTAAGGAAGTTTTTATGTTCATCGTTTATCGTCTTCTCAAATTGGCGGTTATCTGTGCCGTGTTTTTCACCATTTATGATTTGATCGAAATGGGCGAAGTAACCTGGCCTATGCGCTTCTTTGGTTTCTAAACTATTCATGCAAATGATTGTCTGTAATCATGTATCAGTCATAGTACGGAAACGTGGCCGCGCGGAGTTGAAGCATTGAACGACAAAACAACGATTGTCATTATTGAGGATGAGCCTGCCATTGCAGACAACTTAATTCATGTTCTCGAAATGGATGGCTATCAGCCGGCGTGGTTTTCAACGGCAGGTGAAGGGCTGGCGTTCATTAAACAGAGTGAGCCGGCGCTGCTGGTACTTGATGTCGGCTTACCCGATGGCAATGGATTCGAACTCTGCAAAACCATTCGTGAGTTTTCTGATGTACCCATCATTTTCCTGACGGCGAGAAATGACGAAATCGATCGCGTTGTGGGCTTGGAGATTGGCGCCGATGACTATGTCACTAAGCCTTTTAGCCCAAGGGAAATGTTGGCGCGAATCAAACTGCGCATCAAATCACGCCCGACGACAACCCAATCTTCGAATGAACAAGAGTTTGATGGTGGCCTAAAGGCAGACAACTTTGATTACAGCGTTGATGGCCAGCCACTGGGTTTGACCGCTGTCGAATTTAAGATCCTAAGCAAACTCATCTCCGTATCCAGCTGTGTTTTAAGTCGTGAGCAGTTGATGCTCGCCGCTGACATGACACCGCATGCATCTTACGAGCGTAATATCGACTCCCACATTAAAGCGATACGCAACAAGCTGAAGCCTTTCTCGATGGCTGATCGTATATGCACCAAGCGCGGCTTCGGTTACTACTTCGATAAAGCGGGTGAGTAACGATGCAATGGCCTAAAATTCCACTCGGATTAAGACTGTTTTTTCTGTATTTCGTTCTTGTCGGTATGACGGCCTACACCGTGAGTACCACTGTGATTCAGGAGCTTAAACCGACGGTTCGTCAAACGACTGAAGAAACGCTGGTGGACATGGCCAATCTCTTGGCTGTGCTTGCAGAAGAAGACGTGGCGAATGGTCAGATTTCAGAAAGTCGATTCTCTAAACTGCTTACTGCGTATGGCTTAAGAGAACCAGAAGCACGCATCTGGGAAATCGGCAAAAAGGCGATCAATCATCGTATCTACATTACAGACAAAAATGGGATTGTGATTGCGGACTCATGGCAACAAGATGTCGGAGAAGATTATTCGAGATGGAATGATGTTTATCTGACGCTGCGCGGCCAATACGGCGCGCGAAGCACCGCTGAAGACCCAGATGATCCTCTATCAACGGTGATGCATGTCGCGGCTCCCATCTATCACAAAGGCGAAATCATTGGCAGTGTGACAGTCGCAAAGTCCAACCGTTCGGTTCAGCCATTTATTGACCTCTCAAAGCGCAACGTTTTGTTCTGGATGGTTTGGATGAGTGGCCTAGTGCTACTGGCTGGTGCTTTATTCGCTTGGCGCATTCACTCAGCACTGAATCAGTTGGAAAACTACGCGGTGAAAATGGGTCAGGGTGAGAAGGTCACCAAGCCAACATTTCGCATGTTTTATGAATACGGCACCTTGAGTGATGCATTAGAAAACATGCGTAATCAACTCGATGGCAAGCAGTATGTCGAAGAGTATGTGCAAACCTTAACCCATGAACTCAAGAGCCCGCTTTCTGCCATTAAGGGAGCCAGCGAAATATTGCAGATGCCTTTATCTGGCGAAAAAGTGGCACGATTTGCGACTAACATAGAGCGTGAAAGCGATCGGATGCAGTCTTTGATCGATAAGCTACTGGAGCTGGCTCGACTAGAGAAGCAACCACATTTAGATAAGCAGGAATCAATCAGCATCAAGGTTATGCTCGACGAGATCGTATCGGCTTCAGATGCACGGCTTAATGCCAAAGGAGTGGCATGTGAAGCGTCAATTAGCTCTGACTTTGAGCTGGTCGGTGATAGCTTTATGTTCCAGCAGGCACTGTTTAATCTCATGGACAATGCGCTTGATTTTGTTGAAGGCAACGGTTCGATTCTTTGGCAGTACTCACAGTCAAATGAACACGTCGCTTTGTCGATATTTAATGCAGGGCCTCCGATTCCCGATTACGCAATGCCTCGACTCACAGAACGGTTTTACTCGCTTGCACGTCAAAATGGCGTGAAAAGCACTGGGCTAGGGCTAAATTTTGTGGAGCAGGTCGTGAAGCTACACAAAGGCTCATTGCTTATCGAGAACGTAGAACAAGGCGTCAAAGTCACCTTGAGCTTTCCTTCTCCATAAAAACTCCATAAACGCTCCATCTTTTCTCCAACTTGCTGTTTTACAGTTAAAACATCAGTTAAGGAGAAGAAAAATGAAGAAAATCCTCAATAATCAACTCGGCATGAAGTTTGGCTTTGTGCTGTTTTTGTTTGTCTTGCTACAGATTCCAGTGTCTATGGTCAGTGGCCTTGTTTCTGAGCGCTCTTATCGCCAACAAGAAGTTAGAGATGAGATCGCACGCAGCAGCAGTGGTGAACAACGCATTATTGGCCCCTTTATCGCGATTGATTTCACGGAAACCGTTCGTCGTGAAGACAGAACTTACAACGTTGAGCGTCAGGCTTACATTTTGCCAAACACTTTTGATATGTCTGCTCATCTGGAAAGTTTCGAGAAATATCGTGGTATCTACAAAGCTCGCTTGTACAAAGCGCAAAGTGCGCTCAAAGGATCCTTTGATCTGTCGGCATTGCACGAGTTTGAGCGATATAAGATCGAACAAATTAAAATGGTGGTTGGCGTAAAAGACAGCCGTGGGCTAGTGAAATTGGATCAAATGAAGCTGGGAGGCGAGGCGTTTGATGTTGTGCCGGGAACCGGTATCAAGCAACTGGCTCAAGGGTTTCATACTCAGCTAAATGTAGCGCATTTAGACCTTTCTCAGCCCCTCGATTTTGATCTTAACTTCTTATTGCAGGGGATGGGGAAGCTTCAGGTAACACCTATCGGGAAAACCACAACCGTGGAATTGTCTTCAGAGTGGCCGCATCCGAGCTTCATCGGTGATTACCTGCCGATAGAATCAACCGTGTCTGAATCTGGGTTCAACGCTCAATGGGCGAGCAACAACTTTTCATCCAATATCACGCAGCTGTTTAAAAACTGCATGGAAGAAGAATCGTCCTGCTATGAGTTGGAACAACGTCAAATGGGTGTTGACCTAATTGATCCGGTCGACCATTACCTCAAATCGCATCGTGCCATTAACTACTCGCTTTTAGTTATTACGCTCGTGTTTGCCAGCTTCTTTTTGCTCGAGTTATTTCAGGCTCGCCCCGTTCACCCTGTTCAATACGGTTTTGTGGGTCTCGCTCTGGCGCTGTTCTATCTATTGCTGATTTCACTCAGTGAACATACCGGGTTTAACTGGGCATATGTTATTTCTGTGTTGGCTTCTACCTGTCTCCTCAGTGTCTATGTAGGCGGTATGTTGGACAATACCAAGCACGGTACAGTATTTGGTGTGAGTTTATTGTGTCTATACGGACTACTCTTCGGGCTACTTCAGGCTGAAAGCTACGCACTCCTGATGGGGACGTTATTGTGCTTCGTGATTCTCAGTTTCGTGATGGTGATAACCAGAAACGTAGATTGGTATGAACGCAGTAAAAAAGCCGTAGAGAGAGCGAACGACGAACAAGCGGGTAGTACAGATGCATAACACGAAGTCGCATGAAATTAGTCAGAGCCGTAATTGCGGCTCTTCTTCCCGCATTAATGTCCGTTTTTCGAAATATCATGCTCTGGTGAGTTTGATGATGCTTGTCGTGCTGATTTTTATTGCTGGTCATGTTCGGGACAGTTTCATCAGGCCGACGTTTGGAGATGTTCTGGTTGTGATGTGGCTCTACTACACCATAGCGTCAGTGATTCGAATTAATCCTAAGGTTTTGGCAATGCTGGTGGTCGGGATTGCAACCTTGGTTGAGCTTAGCCAGTACTTTCAGTTGGCACAATGGTTGGGGATTGCCCCTACTTCTCCGCTTTACGTTGTTCTGGGAGCGACTTTTGACTGGAAGGACTTGTTTGCGTATAGCGTGGGAGGCGTTCTTTGTGTGATTTTGGAGAGCGGATTGTTCTACAGAAGTGGCGCTCTATCATCAGACGTGAAACGAGGGAAAGTTGATGAATCATCCTAAACCTCGCCGGATCATCAAAAAGCGAGTCCGGCGCAGTTTGCTTGAGAAAGTGTCTATATGGTTTCGTAAGCAAGGGCATCGTGAGTAGGTTGTCGCCAATCGCCAATCGGCAATGACTACCACCCTATTTAGTTTGTGCCTGATAAATCTCCAGCGGTAAGCCGTCTGGGTCTTGGAAAAACGTAAAGGCTTTTCCGGTGAATTCATCGATGCGCACAGGCTCCACCTCAACCCCTTTGCTTTCGAGATAGCTTTTGACCTCTTCAACACTATCGACTTCAAAGGCTAGATGGCGAAGGCCTTGCGCTTCTGGGAAACTTGGCCTTTCTGGAGCGCTGGGAAAGCTGAACAGTTCAATTTGCGAGCCATCTGGGAGCTCTAAATCGAGCTTGTAAGAACTTCTCGCCTCTCGGAAGTTTTCGGCTAGGATTTTTAACCCCAATACTTGGGTATAAAACTGCTTAGATACTGGGTAATCAGAGCAAATAATCGCAACGTGATGAATTTTATTAAACATAGGGTTCTCGTTATTTGCTGGCGAGTTTATCGCCTAATACTTGACTGATGTAATCAATAAAGACACGTAGGCGAGCGGGCATGTATTTGGTTTGCGGGTACTGCATAGCGACTGCGCCATGGTAGTTACTTTTGATTGTCCAGTCGGAGAGAACAGGGACAACTTGTTGCTTTTCGATGGCTTCCGCGATAACAAAATCATGGAAGATGCCAATGCCGAGTGCATTTTTCACTCCAGTGAGGCGCATTTGAGAGTGGTTCACTGCATAGCGGCCAGCTACATTCATTGAATGGAATTCGTCGCCTTTGAAAAAGTCCCAGATGTTGTCTCGCTCAGTTTCGGCCAAATACAAGCAGTCATGATGCTGTAGATCAGTCGGGTGGGATGGCATACCACGTTTATCTATGTATTCAGGGCTGGCACAAAGGACAAGGTTCGTTTTTCCGATTTCCTTAAGTACCAAGTTTTCATCGGGTTTATCGGTGAGTTTGAACGCAACATCGATCCCGTCTCTGAGTAGATCGATCTCGCCATCAGCGACACGTAGCTTCAACTGAATATCCGGATACTGCTGTAAAAACGGCACAACAAAAGGCTGCAAAACTGAGTTGAGGAAAGCTTCCGGTGCTGCAATGGTAAGAGAGCCTGTCGCTTGTTTGTGATCGGTTGTTGATAGCTCCCAAGCTTGCTGGGCGGCGTTTACCATCACAATTGCCTGATCATAAACCTGCTGCCCAGTGGGCGTGATAACGAGTTTTCGTGTCGTGCGCTCAAACAGCTTTACGGACAGGGCTGACTCAAGCCGAGTGATCAATTTACTCAGTGCGGAAGGGGTCACATCGAGCTTTTTTGCAGCGGCAGTAAAGCTACCTTCATCAACGATCAAAATGAAGGATGCAAGATCTGGGAGCAAAGCGATAAGTTTTGAATTAACCAAATTGAAACCGTGATATGTCTTTAAATTGAGAATTAAATCGGTTGTTAATGAATTGTTGAATCGATAAGGTGGCGAAATGTTAAACAGCAAGAGGTACTCAAAATGCAAGAACCAGGCTTTCTTCTTGACTTGGGCTCAATGATGCAAGATATCTTGCTGGCCGCACTCGCTGTCGTATTGCTCACTATAGTCACCTTAGTGTTAGAAAAGTAACACGCGCATTCTTTTATGTCACCAAAACAGGCGGATAGGTTAGATTAACCAGCGCCTATTTTGTGTTTCTACGATGTCTCCAATTCATTTCCAGTATAAACTACACTAAAAATAAACTTCGGTAAGTTGGCGATGAATAAAGAAAATTTCAGCGAGCGTTTGAAGCAGTTACGCGAAGAGCGACAATTGTCTCAAGAAGAATTAGCAGATCTACTTTCCAACTCCCATCGCGCCTTTTCTGGGGTAAATCAGGTGATGATCAGTCAGTGGGAGAGGGGGAAAACCACACCGAGTTTCGTTCGTCGCGTCGGCTTAGCGAGTTTCTTTCAAGTTGAGTATGACTTTTCTGTCGATGAAATGACTCAAGTTAAGGCGGCGATTAAGTTGATGAATCGGCCATTTAACTCGGATGTCGCTTATGATTATGAAGTCACTCACGTTGATACGTATAGCTTCTCGTCTTTACCTACGAAGGAACTGGGGCTGATACGCTCATTACACACTAAGCTCTATGGCTATGATTTTCTCGCGACCACTCAACAACTGGGTTTTTCTCAGGACAATATCGTAGTGATCTGTTTTCGAAGTGAAGGCCTTTTAGTCGGGCATTTTGCTTACGATAAAACCTCCAATATGTTTCTCAGCTTAGGGGCTTCGAGCATCGTTATACGTCGGCAAATTTTCGACTATCTCTCTAGAAACCTTGAAGATACATACGTCAGCTTCCCGACCATAGACCCTGCAATGAGCCAGTTTCTATATGACTTGTATTTTGAGCCCTGTTGCCATCAGCACGGTTTTATCTTTTATCGTGCAGATATTAGGAAAGTCATTGAGAATCCTTTCTCTCAAACGATACAAAATAGACACGATGTCTACTTTAAGTACATTCGCTACCATGATCTGAAGCAAAAGAAGAAAAGTGTTGAGTTTGTTACAAGTTAACTTTGATCAGCTCATATTCGGATTTGAGTCTAACTAGCTCACTGATTTGTCCCAGTTCTTCGTATGAGTCTTTCAGATACGCGATACTTGACTCGATATGAGCAATCATTTCCTTACTCTTTTTCACCTTACGTCTCTTTACGATGTCTGCCAGTTGGGAAATAAACCCTTCATGGTATTGACGATTTAAAGGTGATGAGTGCGTCATTGATACCAGTGTGGAGAGGTCGGCGTCCCGCTTAGTATCAAAATGCAGTTCTTTGTCATCGTTTAGTTGCACTAGGCTGGACAATACCTTGTTCGTGACAATGGATAAGTAGTCGTTTTCGACGAACGTTAAGCGCTGTTCAAACAGTGTGGTCACCTTTGAGTGCAGACCCAAGTGATGACATGCCAGCGCTAGCAACAGCAAAACCATATTGTCTTTGGCATAAATGGCGCGATTGCGAAACGCTTCAATTCGCTGCCCAGTGGCAAACAAGTTTTTCTTATCGTAGTGCTTCAAAATGTAGAGGAACAGATAGTAAAGCTTATACTGCGGGTCTTTGGTATCCGTGAGTTTGCTGAGCTCCTTGGATTCGGCTTGAGTGTTTCCGCCCACAAAAACGTGATTGAGCGCTTTCAGCCCTTTGAGAAAAAAGATAGTACGCTTATCGAGTAAAGGGTTAGAGCGATTGTGTCTGATAAACATGGTCAAGGTATCGATGGCAGCCTGATAGTCAAGCGAATACAAATGCAGCATCGCAGCCTTAATGGTCTTTTCATGATCACTCGGGGCTTTCTTGTAATCTCCAATCAGCTTTTGAAAGTTGTCCGCTGTGACTTCACTTTCGCGAAGCATCCAGTTCACTCGTGGGTGTTCCTTAATGGCGGGAGTGCTCGCCAATAACTCAGAAACGTGTTGGTTTTGGCCTTTCAAACTGTACAGTTCGATCAGGGTCACCAACGGCCACTCACGCTTTGAATCGAGCAAAGAAGTGCACAACGTTATGGCTTCATCATAGCGTTTAAGCTTACTGAGAGACATGCAACGTAGCCTGAGTAACTCGTTTGAAATTGACGGTTTTACGCTAGTCCCTTTCTGAGTTAAGCGCAGAACATCTTCATACTGTTGCTGGTAGTAGGCCGTCTTTACCGCCTTGATACGTATGCCTTTATCTGTAATCTGGCTGAACTTTTTCAAGAACTGATTGTGGTTAAATGGTTTAGTGATAAAGCCATCGGGCAGAAAGGTATCAACCTCTCGTAACGTTTCAAGATCCATGGCGTTGTCCGTCATGATCAAGGCGGTCAGCTTTTCTCTTACTTTTTCTTTTTCCAGATAGCGTAGGAATTCTCTTCCCATCGGCTTACCTTTGAAGGTGTAAGAACAGATGATGATATCGTACATCGCGTTAGAGTCTTTGCGATCACGCAGATACCAAGAAGCCAAGCGCGTATCAGACGCATGGCTTATGTTCTTGTCTTCGACTTTGAGCTGACTGAGCATTTTTCGGATGCTTTGAATGAATAGGGTGCTGTCGTCAACAATCAATACTCGAAACTGCTTAATCGATTCTTGATGCGGTAATGGGGCAGGGGTGGATGCGCGAATGATCATGCTGCAATCTGCCTTAGTTCGTGGATTCGTACTGGTTTTGAGAAATGAAAGCCCTGATAGGTATCAAACCCCAGATTGCGAATGTAAATTCGAGTGTCAGAATCTTCCACGCCTTCAGCAACAGAGGTGATACCAAAGTCACGGCAAAATTGAAGAATGTTTTTGATGAGTGCCGCACTGCGCATCTCATTGTTGTTGATAATGGAACGATCAAATTTTATCTCATCGATGTTCAGGCTGAGCACTTTATTAAAGTTTGAATAGCCAGCACCAAAGTCATCGATAGAGATTTTAATCCCCATGTTCTGGAATGCTTTCACTTGTGGCGAAACTTGCTCATCCAACTCTTCACTCTCACTCAGTTCAAAAGTCAGGCGTGAGGCTGGGAATGAAAATTCCCAAAGCAGTTCTCGGACGCGTTCGATGTTTTCTGGGTTAACGAGCACCTGATGGCTGATATTGATCGCTAAGCCAATATTGGCACCAATGCCTTTAACGTCTTTCAGAGATTGCTCCAAGACGATGAAAAATATAGCTTCTTCATAACCAAGCTCAAAAGCTCTCTCAATGAAGCGCGAAGGCAGATAGATGCCTTGGCCCGGAATGTCTAGCCTGAACAGTGCTTCCACGCCTTGAATCTTTTCGAAGCTCGGTTCCACTTTTGGTTGATAAACGCATGTATGCCAACCGTTCGAAAAAGCGTCACGGATTAGCTGATCAGATAAGGTCATGTGCAATGCTCGTTAGTTAAAAGTTAAGGGCGGGCATTGTGAGGGCTTGTGATTTAAGGCTCCATATCGTTTTCAGACAGAAATTTTCTATTTGATATGAAGCGCGAAATTTCATCACACAAAACATGGATTGTGATTGCTATCATAAAAATTCTTTATTTGTGCCTGAAATTCACTAATGTTTTTCCATCTGGTGGGATAATGAAAATAGCGTGCTTGAATTACACTTAGGGCAACTTTTGACGCCTTCGAATTTGAAAACGAAGGTGATGAATAAGCAATGTACTTAACATAATAACTAGGAAGGAATTTGAAATGTCTTCTGCATTCTACGAACAGATCAAACAACAGATTGAAGAAGTAAAGGCTGAAGGTCTTTACAAGTCAGAGCGCGTCATCACTTCTCAACAGCAAGCGGCTGTAAAAATCTCTACAGGTGAAGAAGTGCTTAACTTCTGTGCTAACAACTACCTTGGCCTAGCTAACCACCCTGAGCTAATTGAAGCGGGTAAAGCAGGCATGGATAAGCACGGCTTTGGTATGGCGTCTGTTCGTTTCATTTGTGGTACTCAAGATATTCACAAAGAGCTGGAGCAAAAGCTTTCTACGTTCCTTGGTAAAGAAGACACAATCCTATACACCTCTTGTTTTGATGCTAACGCTGGTTTGTTCGAAACGATTCTGGGTAAAGAAGACGCGATCATCTCTGATGCACTTAACCACGCTTCAATCATCGATGGTGTTCGCCTGTGTAAAGCAATGCGCTTCCGTTACTCAAACAACAATATGGAAGAGCTTGAGCAGCAGCTAATCGCGGCTAAAGAAGCAGGCGCTCGTAACATCCTTATCGTTACAGACGGCGTATTCTCAATGGACGGCGTAGTCGCTAACCTGCCAGCTATCTGTGACCTTGCTGATAAGTACGGCGCACTGACTATGGTCGATGACTCTCACGCGGTGGGTTTCATGGGTAAAACAGGCGCAGGTACTCACGAGTACCACGATGTGGTTGACCGTATCGACATCATCACAGGCACGCTAGGTAAAGCCATGGGCGGCGCATCAGGCGGCTATACTTCAGGTAAAGCAGAAGTGATTGACTGGCTACGTCAGCGTTCTCGTCCATATCTGTTCTCAAACTCGGTAGCACCAGCCATCGTTAATGCTTCTATCCGAGTTCTTGATCTTCTAGAGCAAAGTGGTGACCTACGTGACCGTCTATGGGAAAACGCAGCACATTTCCGCACTCGTATGGAAGCCGCTGGTTTCACTATGGGTGGCGCTGACCACGCGATCATTCCAATCATGCTTGGCGATGCGAAAGTTGCGGCTGAGTTCGCAGAGCGCGCCCTAGAAAAAGGTATTTACGTTATTGGCTTCTCTTTCCCAGTAGTACCAAAAGGCCAAGCACGTATTCGTACACAAATGTCTGCGGCACACTCGCGTGAGCAACTTGATCGCGCCATCGATGCCTTCATCGAAGTGGGTCGTGACATGGAGATCATTAAGTAATGAAAATTAAAGCGCTATCTAAGCTAAAGCCTGAAGAAGGCATCTGGATGACTGAGGTTGAAAAACCGAAAGTTGGCCATAACGACATTCTGATCAAAATTAAGAAAACCGCAATTTGTGGTACAGACGTTCATATCTACAACTGGGATGAGTGGTCTCAGAACACGATTCCTGTTCCTATGGTCGTTGGTCATGAATACGTGGGTGAAGTGGTTGCTATTGGTCAAGAAGTCCGCGGATTCGAAATCGGTGACCGTGTCTCTGGCGAAGGCCATATCACTTGTGGTCACTGTCGCAACTGTCGCGGCGGCCGTACTCACCTATGTCGTAATACTATTGGTGTGGGTGTAAACCGTGAAGGGGCATTCGCTGAATACCTAGTGATTCCAGCATTCAATGCATTCAAAATCCCTGAAGGTATCTCAGACGATCTAGCATCAATCTTTGACCCGTTCGGCAATGCTGTACACACGGCTCTGTCTTTCGACCTTGTGGGTGAAGACGTACTGATCACAGGTGCTGGCCCAATCGGTATCATGGCGGCGGCAGTCGCTAAGCACGTAGGTGCTCGTCATGTTGTGATTACAGACGTGAATGAATACCGTCTTGAGCTTGCACGTAAAATGGGTGTGACGCGCGCAGTCAACGTTGCGGAAGAAAAGCTTGAAGACGTAATGGAAGAGCTGGGCATGACGGAAGGCTTTGATGTGGGCCTTGAAATGTCAGGTGTTCAGGCAGCATTCAGCACCATGCTGAAGACAATGAACCACGGCGGCCGAATTGCACTGCTGGGCATTCCGCCTTCAGACATGGGTATCGACTGGAACCAAGTGATCTTCAAAGGTCTGGTAATTAAAGGTATCTACGGCCGCGAGATGTTCGAAACTTGGTACAAGATGGCATCATTGATTCAATCGGGCTTGGATTTGACGCCAATCATCACTCACCACTTCAAGGTTGACGATTTCCAAAAAGGCTTTGACGCAATGCGTAGCGGCCAATCAGGTAAAGTGATTCTTGACTGGGAATAATGGAATCTAGATTCTGAATAGTAAAAGGCGATAGGTTAAACTGTCGCCTTTTTTGTTATTTGAGCCGCCTACTACTTCTTAGTCAATGTTCAAGCTATATCAGTGAACTGTCTGGTTAGGTAATGAACATATAGCGGGAAGGTTTTAAATTAAATAAATGATAATAAAAACAATAGTTGTCACTAATAATTATTTAAATCAATAATATTGAAGAATATTATATTGAATGTCTCAATTAAAATTATTGGTATAAATAATAAAACAACCCCGACTTATATAACAATCAATTTATAAATATAATCGCACGCACTATTCATTGATAAGAAAAATATCTCAAATGCAATTAAAACTTATCGTGCTTGCGTGTGCGTTACTTAGCAGCGCCTCTTCCTTTGCTACACAAAGTATCACCTGTGAATCGAACACCCCGGGAACTGTGCTGATTGAAGAAGAAGAGTTGTTTGTGGTTGTGAATGACCAACTTATCCGCAACTCTGATTACTGGCAAAACTTCCTTGATGGCAATATCCAACTTTGCACTAGCCATGTCACGGATATGAGCCATTTATTTGCTAAAGACGAATTCTTTAACCAAGACATCAGCCGATGGGATACGCGCCGCGTCACCAATATGGACGGCATGTTTTTAGGTGCTAAGCGCTTTGACCAAGATTTAACCGTTTGGGATGTTAGTAAAGTCAAACGACATTCAGACTTTTCTAAAAACAGCGGTCTGTCTCAAGACGACCTTCCACAGTTTCCTCAATAACGTCTATTCAATTCTAGGAAAATAAATGAAACGTACACTTACGTCACTTTTCGTCGGCGCGTTAGCGCTCGCTGGCAATTCCGCTTTTGCCGCCGATATCTCAGTAAAATGCCCAGACCAAGCTGTCAACTCTGTGATACTTGAGAACGGGCAGGTTTATGTTGTGGTCGACAACACACTTATCAGAGACAAGACCATGTTGGATTATCTTGAGCGTGGCCAGATCCGCTTTTGTACCACGCAAGTCACGGACATGAGTAGGGTTTTTTATGATCGAGAATCCTTTAATGCCGATATCAGTGATTGGGATGTATCGAATGTAACGGATATGAACTTAATGTTTTTCCGCGCAAAAAAATTTAACCAAGATATTGGCTATTGGAATACTTCTAATTTAACAAATATACACCACATGTTTAACTTAGCGGAAGAGTTCAATCAAGATGTTGGCTATTGGGATGTGTCCAATGTAACGGATATGTCAGGCATGTTTTGGGGAGCAAGTAAATTTAACCAAAATATTGGTTATTGGGATGTCTCAAATGTCACGAATATGTCGCTGGTGTTCCATCGCGCCTATGCTTTTGATCAATATATTGGCCACTGGAATACATCTAATGTGCGCAGTATGGGTGGGATGTTTAAAGAGGCCTATATGTTTAACCAAGATATTGGCCGGTGGGACACGTCGAAGGTACGTGATATGCGCGGTATGTTTGATGCGGCAAAAGCTTTTAATCATGATATTTCTCGGTGGGATACCTCCCAAGTAACAGATATGTCTTGGATGTTTTCAAGGGCACTCCTGTTTAATCAAAGTATAGCCGATTGGGATACGTCAAATGTAATCGATATGTCCTATATGTTTTATTTGGCCGAAAATTTCAATCAGGATATCGGTAATTGGGATACCTCCAAGGTCACCAAGATGGAATGGATGTTTAATGAAGCAGAGAGCTTCAATCAGGATATTGGTCGGTGGGATACATCAAGTGTAACCAATATGGCATACATGTTCGCACTGACGAAAGTCTTTGATCAGAACATCAGTTACTGGGATACCTCAAGTGCAACTAATATGTCTAATATGTTTAGAAGTGCTTATGCATTTAATCAGGATATAAGCAACTGGGATACATCAAATGTAATTGATATGTCTTTTATGTTTTATGATGCCAAAAGCTTCAATCAAGATATAAGCAATTGGGTTACGTCCAAAGTCGCCAATATGAAATGGATGTTTAAGTCGGCAAAGGCATTTTCCCAAGATCTGACTGATTGGAATGTGATCAATGTGACAGAGCACGCTGAGTTTGCTGTTGACAGTGCTTTAACACAAGAGCAACTACCTTACTTCGTTGATTGATCTCTGATCTCTAGTGTTGCTCAAAAACCAGTGTTGGTGATACAACACTGGTTTTTTGTTTTAGAGTGTTCGCTTATTTCCAGACAAGATATTGCTCGATGGAGGGTGTAGCTTGTGGAGAGTAACTCATCGCCTTGCGCGCAGTGATAGGTGCAGGCTCCTCGGTTAGCAAAGTGACATTAAAGCCGACTTTGTCCCACATGGATGACAGCTGCCAATTCTGAAGAGACAAACTCGGTGCGAAAGCATCACCCATACCTATAGGCGTGATAAGTGTTTGGCTGATGAGTGCTCTTCCTGATACTTGGGTTAGAGAGTTGACCATACCAACGCCCCATGCAGTGTTGAACATAACGGCGGTTTCTTCACCATTATAGCGAGTGGTGCCTAAGTAAAGCCCGATATGGCTAGTTGAGTCTTCACTGTTACCAAAGCTGACCAAGGTCATAAACGGAATAAGCTCAGCGGGGCCTTGTTGTTCAACCAACCAATTTTTCCTTTCTTCCTGAGAGGTTTCGTAAAGGCTATAGCGGGCGCCACTGTAGTTGGCTTGCCAGTAAGAGGCACGTGGTAGCCAAACGCCAAATGCGGAGAACATTCGCACCAACAAACCAGAGCAATCGTCATTGTAGTCCTTTCCGCCCCAGCCGTAAGGCATAGTCGTTAAGCTGCTGACTTGCTTAGCAAAGTTTTCATACGTTGGTTTAAGTGGCCAAGAAGCGACAGCAAAAGGCTGCTTTTCCACCTTAGCTAAATTTGCATAGCCGTCGTGCTTTTTAATTGGGACTCTCACTTTAGAGCCTTTAATGGGGAGAATGGCGCCCGATTCAATCGTTAGGCTGGTGTCAGTGTCCTTCAGCGTCACGGTCTGTTTTCGAACGGTTGGGGTGACAAATTGAGAACGCTGCCATTTATTACGGAACTCACGATCCGTTTTAGCCACTTGCACTGTAGGAACCCAACCCATGGTGCCCTGTGATTTGATCAGCGTCCATTGTTTGTCTTTGGTTGTTTGAATAAGCATGATCGGCGCGCCGATTCTCAGGTTGGACAGCTGAATGTAATCGAAAGGATAACCTTCGCCAGGTGTTGTGAAATCGTTATAGAACTCTTCTTGAGTAGGCAAAGAACGAACCAGAACATTATCGGTGGTAATCCCTAGGCAAGACTCCTCGCATGAAACATTGGGAAAGTTCGCAAGATCCATGTTTTCAGCTATGTCTGACACCCAGTCACTGGAGTGGGGGATGTAGTTACGGCCATAGCCGACGCGATCTTGGTAGTACTCAATCGTTTCCCACTCCAATTGCAGAACGCTATTTTTGGTGCTTTGCTCTCCCGGTACATAGTAAAAATCTTGTTGAGTCGCTTGTTCAGACCACTGGTAGTAATACTGCTCCTCAAACTCGCGGTTCATTGATTTAATTTGTTGGCGACTTACTACCGTATCGTCGAGTTTGCCTTTAGAGACAAAATCAAATGCGTTTTGTGATAGTTCAACCGGAATGGTGATATTGTTGGTGGCTGCAAGAGCGTTTGGAAGGCTCGTTATCATCAGCAGCAAAAATGTTCCCCTAGCAAGGTTCATCTCATTAATCCTTATGCACTTTATTGAGTAGTGGGGTGCAATTGTAACAAGAGGCTAATGATTGAAATCAGAGGAATCTATAGTTTAGGCAGGCCAATCCAAATTTTTAGAATATTTTAGATAACGTAAAAAGAGGGGAGCCCCTAGGCTTTGTGTTAGTCATTCTTCGCTTTTGGTACGACAGGGACGATAGGTTTCGCTTTCATCTTAATTCGTTGTTTAATAGTCGCTTTTTTATGTTTTGGCAAAGTATTCCATTGCTTTTCTATGCTAGGGACTGGTTTCTCCGTGACTTTCGGTTCCGGTCGGTTCTCCTTCCAGTTTTTAACTTTGTCTATGACCTGTTGTTGCTCCTCTTCCTCAAGGCTATTCCACCATAACTCGACTTTTTTATGCGCCTCGTTATTGTCTATTTCTCCGCAGCAGCCGGGGTAGTAGACGATGGTACTGCCTTGATCGTCGTACCAATAAGGATAGTAATGGTAGTAGTCTGGCACTTGGGTTGAAGAGCTGGTGTTGAGGTGTTGACTGCATCCAGACAATAAAGCCACGGTGAGCAACATTGGTATTCTTTGCATGACGTGCTCCGATGTTTTCCTATCAAAATTGAATAGTGAATACGTAGTGTATTGATATGTTCTAAGTTTCTGTTGAAGGCGGGCTTGATACAAATGATTCTGGATGAAACATCTCTATGTTGACCATTTGCAGTGTCGGTTGATTGGTTGGTCAATAATGGGGTTAACATTCGTGAGGTTGAAAAGAATGATTAAGCTTAATCTGACCAAATTTGGCTGAAATTGATAAAACCATAATTTTCACTGCTTTTGTATCCTGTTCCAAAATTCGTAGGTAACAAAAGTTTTCGTACTACTCATGGATTTGTTCATGGACTTATGATGGTGGCCGACCAGTTGGTGACGATAATAAGGAATAACATGAAAAAAACATTTACTGCCGCAAGTTTGATGATTGCGATGGCGGGTACGGTTCAGGCAGCTGAATGGGGTTACAAAGGTGATAAGGGGCCTGAACATTGGGGAGACGTTGCCAAAGAGTGTGCTACTGGCAAAAACCAAAGCCCGATTGATATCAAGGATGTGGTTGATGCAGAGTTAATGCCACTGAACATTGAATATCAGGGAATGGTAACTGGGCTCACTAATAACGGGCACACACTTCAAGCGGTTGTTGAAGGCAATAACGCTGTGACAGTGGATGGCGTAGGGTTTAATTTAGCACAGTTCCACTTCCATACTCCTTCAGAAAACCACATCCGTGGTCAAAATTTTCCATTGGAAGCGCACTTTGTGAATGCTGATCAAGATGGCAATCTTGCTGTTGTTGCGGTGATGTACAATGCAGCACCGGGGGAAAACAACCAGATAACACAGTTGACAGCGACGGTGCCTGAGCCGGGTGAGACGGTGCGGCTACAAACGCCTTTTGCTGTAAAAGATATGCTGCCTGCAACGGGAGAGTACTATCGCTTTAACGGCTCTCTGACGACGCCGCCTTGCTCTGAGGGAGTACGCTGGTTTGTACTTAAATCCGCTCAAACGCTAACGACGGAACAGGCAAAACAAATGCAGATGGTGATGGGTAATAACAACCGCCCAATTCAGAAACAGAACGCTCGTGTCGTTTTGACCAACGATTAAATAACAAGGCCGGGGTATCCCGGCCTTTTCAGATGTTGTGGAACAACACTTCTAATCTCAATGTGGCTTTTGCTTCGCCTTCACGCTGAGTATCTTCTTCTCGATTCCAGTTGTACTCTGGTATCACTTCATAGAATAACCACGGTCGCCAGAAGCTCTGACGATAAGTGATGGAAACATGGGTATTTGGGATGTAACGAAAGGGGCGATTGGTTCCGGTCGTGCTGATTTGATAACTCAGTGCCTGATGGTCTGAAATATGTTGGTATAAGGTAAATCCAGTGCCTAATTCCCAACCTTTGATATCGTCTTCATAACTTGCGAATGAACTCCAGCGAAACAAAAAGTCTGGGTTAATGGAATAGTCTAAATCGGCCTCTGTCGATTCGCCCGTGACGCGCTTTCTCTGATATATCTTTTGAGTTGCCCTAAGGACCACATCTTCATTGATTGGATAAGTGTAGCGAAAGCGACCTTCAATCCCCGGCTTAGCCGTAAGCTTTATATTAAAGCTGGTTCTGGCATTACTGAGCCAGTCATATCGCATCGCGAGCTTGCTTTCCGTATCACTTGAGTTTTGTGGAAAGAGATCGCGTAGATCATCTTCATCATCAGATTCAAACACTACCTTAAGACGTTTCGTGACTTTAGGCAGATGAAAGCGCGCCTTGAAACGTGTTTTGAACTCATAACCTTTGGCTTCGACATAGGCAAAGTCATTGGTCCAGCGAACGATACTGCCGGCCGTAGCATCATCCTCAGTACGGTCATCGACAAAGAAGTTATCAAACCAAACTGCGGGCTCGCATAAGCGGGCATTCACATAGCTGAATGCTGAGTCGAGGATGCCTGCGCTGTCTGGCTGACTATGGCAGGACGAGTAATCAATTTCATCTTCGGCTAAAACACTTGATGAAATGGTGCAAACAAGCAGAAGGTAATAACGCAAATAGACTTAATTTATAATTTAATTAATATAACTTTGAGTATGTCTTGAATCGATAAATGTTGCCAATAAATCACTCTCAAAAATGAAAAATGCCAGACAACTCTGGCATTTAACTTTATCTCTGGAGATTGAATTAGCTACTTTGGCTAATTTTCGCATATTGGCGAAGTAAATCCGTTAAGGTTGTGACCCATTCAAGTGCGTTAGTTGGTGCCTGTTTAAGAAGCACTTCCACATGCTGGCAATGGACTTCAAGTGGTATTGCCTGCTCGAGGTGGAATGAAACGGAATAGAAATGCCATAGGAGTAAGCGTTGCATGCGTAGCGTGTTTTGCTGTTGATTGTCTGACTCGCTGAAAAGGGCAGGCAGTTCGCTCAGTGCGATAGCACTCATCCTCAACATGGCGTCAAACTGTGCTTCTTGTAGTTTGTCTTCAGATTCAGTCTCATCTGCATCGAAAGTAAAAAGCTCAGTCATCGACTCTTCTGCGATCAATCGGTGGATCATTCGTAGACTCAGTTCTTCCCGCTCTTCTCTAGGAATACTTTGTAAGGATGAGAGGGTGTAATCGCGTTGCATGGTGATCTCTGGCATCTGTTTAAGGGCGGGTTATTCTATACCGCTAGTGACATAAATCTAGCTCAAAATAACACAGGTTTTACTGCGCGCTTCTACGATGCTTCTTTTGGTAGGTGAATAAATAAAACAGCCCCACCAAATGGTGGGGCAATATGTAGTTGTGTTTGCGTTGTTAGCTGCTGACGTTGTTAGAGAATCTGTCTTTGTCACTAGTACGTTAGTTGACACTTTTATAAACCTAGATGCCAAATGGTAAGTTGCCAAACTTTTTCAGTAAATGAATTTGGTTACACATTTAAAAATGTGATCTTGGTTCATGGTTTTATAGCAATGAAGTGCATATTTTGTGATTTCTGTAATCAGATTTTGTCTGCTCAATTATGTCAGTTTCAGAAGAAACTGTTCATAGAGTGAACGTTTGAACGTTTGCGTGAAAATATGTGATGAATATCTCACTCTGTACGCTATACTCTCCGCCCGGTTAAGAGCCCTCGCTCTGCCAATACAAGCCGTCACATGGAATGGTGAATGACCCCACGGACCGGACCAGCTATTTTCCAATGCTTGTAGAGGTTATCTTTAATGAATGTCCTATTCGGATTAATCGGTGTTGCTGCACTGTTATTGTGTGCTGTGTTGCTGTCAGAAAGTCGCAAAGCGATCAACTGGAAAACAGTATCTCGCGCGTTGTTACTTCAGGTTGGTTTTGCAGCCTTAGTGTTGTATTTCCCTTGGGGACAAACCGCACTAACCAGTTTAAGTAATGGTGTTTCTAGCCTGTTAGGCTTTGCTGATGAAGGCATTGGGTTCTTGTTTGGTGATCTAGCCAATACAGGGTTTATCTTTGCGGTTCGTGTTCTTCCTATCATCATTTTCTTTAGTGCGCTTATTTCTGCACTTTATTACCTTGGCATTATGCAAAAGGTTATCGAGTTTATCGGTGGTGGTATTCAAAAGTTCCTAGGGACCAGTAAAGCCGAATCTCTGGTTGCCACAGGTAATATCTTCCTATCTCAAGGTGAGTCTCCACTTCTTGTTCGACCTTTCCTTTCGCGCATGACTCGCTCTGAACTGTTCGCTGTGATGGCTGGTGGTATGGCCTCTGTCGCCGGTAGTGTGCTGGGTGGTTATGCTGGATTAGGCGTTGAGCTGAAATACTTAATTGCCGCGAGCTTTATGGCAGCACCGGGCAGTCTGATGATGGCAAAGATCATTGTGCCTGAGCGTGAAACGCCAATCGACCAATCTGATATTGAAATGGACAAAGCGCAAGACAGCAATGTAATTGACGCTCTGGCAAGCGGCGCGATGAACGGCATGAAGGTCGCCGTTGCCGTCGGTACAATGTTGATTGCATTCGTGAGTGTTATCGCCATGGTCAACACGGGCCTGGAGAGTTTGGGTGACGTGGCAGGTTTTAGCGGAATTACTCTGCAAACTCTGTTCGGCTACCTATTTTCTCCTCTGGCATGGGTGATTGGTGTACCGGCAAATGAAATGCTGATGGCGGGCTCTTACATTGGCCAGAAAATTGTGATGAATGAGTTTGTTGCTTTCATCGACTTTGTTGAGCACAAAGCGCTGCTATCTGAACACACTCAAGTGATCGTCACGTTTGCACTGTGTGGTTTCGCAAACATCGGCTCAATCGCTATTCAGCTTGGCTCTATCGGCGTGATTGCGCCAGAACGCCGCTCTGAAGTTGCCAATCTTGGCATCAAGGCTGTTCTCGCAGGTACGTTAGCGAACCTTATGAGTGCTTGTTTGGCAGGTATTTTTATCCTGCTGTAACGAAAATTATCTCAGTTAAATTTAAAGCCCGGCTTAGACATTGCCGGGTTTTATTTATCTATTTTCACCAAAACTGATTTATAGCAACGTTTCGATTTGGCGTAGGCGTAGGATAGTTCTACTCATCCCGTCTGGGAGCCTTCCAAAAATTATAAGAGATACCGCTATGAATGAACTGGTTCAACGTTTTTTGCGCTACGTGACATTTAACACGCAGTCCAACCCTTCCAATCCCGCCTGCCCAAGTAGTGAAGGGCAGCTCACTTTTGCCCAATTTCTAAAACAAGAATTGCTGGAGCTTAGTCTGAGTGAGGTGTCACTCGATGATAATGGTTATCTGATGGCAAAGCTGCCGAGCAATGTTGACTACGATGTCCCGGCTATTGGCTTTGTGGCTCATATGGATACGGCACCTGATGCGTCAGGGAAAAATGTCAAACCTCAGATTGTTGAAGATTATCAGGGCGGTGATATTGCATTGGGCAAAGGGGACGAAGTACTGTCTCCAATTCAGTATCCTGATCTGCGTAGGCTTCTTGGCCACAACCTCATTACGACAGACGGTACAACGCTTCTCGGAGCGGATAACAAAGCCGGTATTGCAGAGATCATTTCCGCCATTGCTGAATTGAAAGCGAACCCAGACATTCCACATGGCGATATTTGTATCGGATTTACTCCGGATGAAGAAATTGGTCGTGGTGCAGATTTGTTTGATGTGGAGAAGTTTGGTGCGAAATGGGCGTACACCATTGATGGCGGACCAGTTGGTGAACTGGAATATGAGAACTTTAATGCGACCAGTGCCGATGTGACCTGCCATGGGGTGAATGTTCACCCTGGAACCGCCAAAAACAAAATGGTGAATGCCATGAACATTGCTGCCCAGTTCCAAATGATGATGCCTGCAGATGAAACACCTGAGGCGACGGAAGGCTATCAGGGCTTCTATCATTTGAAGTCCGCAGAAATGGCTGTAGCACGTTGTGAGCTAGGTTATATCATTCGTGACTTTGAGCGCGACGGGCTTGAGCAACGAAAGGTCTTTATGCAGAGTAAAGTGGACGAGCTCAATGATAAGTTAACCAAAGGGCGAGTTGAACTGAAACTGTCAGACAGCTATTTCAATATGAAAGAGATGGTTGAGCCTCATCCGCATATTATTGAGCTCGCAAAACAAGCGATGATTGCTTGCGATGTTGAGCCTAAAATTAAACCTATTCGCGGTGGTACGGATGGAGCAAGGTTGTCATTTATGGGCTTACCTTGTCCGAATATCTTCACTGGTGGCTATAATTTCCATGGTATTCATGAGTTTATTAGCATTGAAGGTATGGAGCAGGCAGTGAAGGTTATTGTGACCTTGTCTGAGAAAACTGCACTTAACTACAGATAAAATTTCGATATGTCCCTGTTATCTCATTGATTATCGTGTACATTTACTATGTATGCTTGATAAACAGAGGTTTCGGGGATGAAAAGGATTTTTTTACTGTTTACACACCTTATTTGTGGTGCAATCGGCTTTGCTGTTGGTATCTATGCATTGCCCATTCTTATCCAACCAGATTCTCCCTCAATGAGCTCTGTCGAGAGTGTGACAAACAACGCGGTATATACTGCAACGTTCCAGCGTGACCGAAAAGACAGTGATTTTCTCCATTGGGGAGAGGGCTCTGTCTCTATCAGCAATGACCAAATCGCTTTTGTCGGTGAATTGGCCCCGGGGCCTGATTATAAACTTTACCTATCGCCTCAGTTTATTGAAACTGAAGCAGACTTTAATCAGCAGAAACATACCATGGTAAAAGTGGGAGAGGTGAAGACGTTTGATCGATTCGCTCTCAACTTGCCAACAGACGTCGATTTGGGTGAATACAATACCGTCATTGTCTGGTGTGAAACGTTCGGAGAGTTTATTACGTCTGCGCGCTTCAAGTAGCATATGAACGCTATCTAGTCTGCATTAATAGAAATGTAAACTAGATCCTTCTCGATAAGTATGGGAAGTTATTCTCGTTTAAAACGGATTTCTTAAAAGGGGCATCGGCCCCTTTTCTTTGTCATAACAACAGGAGCCGGGAATGGAGAAAGTACAAGCTGTCATCGATTTTCTTCTGACTCATAAATTTATCTTTACGGCGCTGATTATCGTTCTGATAGCGATAGTTCGCCGTATTGTTTTATCTAAAATTCGTGGTGATGTTGCTTTTGTTTCTGAAGAGCAACGTAACTGGATGTCGCGTACGAAGAACGGCGCATTTGCTATTACCGTTCTGTTACTTTTCATTCTATGGAAGTCTGAGATCAATGAATTTGCCCTGTCGGTGACGGCGATTGCGGTTGCCATTGTTGTGGCGTCAAAAGAGATCATCCTTTGTTTTACAGGTTCTATCCAAAGAGCGAGTTCACGTTCGTTTCGAATTGGTGACTGGATTGAAGTCGGCAAACTGTGTGGTGAGGTGATTGAGCACAATATGATGGCAACCGTGATTCAGGAAATTGACCTTCATCACGGCCAGTATCACTACACAGGAAAAACAGCGACGTTGCCAAACAGTATGTTTTTTACCTACCCAGTGAAAAACCTTAACTTTATGAAGCGCTACGTCTACCACAACTTCTCGATTGTCGTGAGCGAATTTGTCAATTTATACCCTTTGGTTCCTGTGATGATTGAGAAAATTGAGGGGCATTGCCACTACTTTAGTGACGTTGCGACACGATATAATGCAATGATCGAGAAGCACGCAGGCGTCGATTTACCCGGTGCAGAGCCGCATATTCACATTACCAGCGGTTCAACAGGTGAACAGGTCGTGCACTTTATGATTTTCTGTCCGACCGATAAGGCGACGCACCTAGAGCAGGAAATCAGGAAAGACTTTATGGAGCTCTACGAAGAGAGGTTCCAGTCTGAGAAAGAAGAAACGAAAGAGAGCTGAGGCTCTCTTTTTTGTGCCTTTGCATGGGTATGTGTGAAGTCGACAGTTTGAGCCTCTAGCGCTAGCTTTAAAGTAAGAGGATGATGATGACAACAGATGTGGAAAAGGTGCCCGTTCCGTGTGTGAGAAACTGCTGTTTGGATGGTGAGGATATTTGTTTGGGGTGCTTTCGTACCCTCAATGAAATCCTCGAATGGCGCTCTTACACTGATGAGGAAAAACAGGCGGTGCTGATACGTTGTGAACAGCGTAGAAAAGAGAGAGGGCAATAGTGCCCGCCATGGTTGGCGGGCGAGGCAAAGTTATGCGTGTTGCGCTCTTAGTTTGTATTTCTGTTTCATCTTTAGGGCGACATTAACCAAAGCAATCAGTACAGGGACTTCAATCAGTGGGCCAATAACACCAGCAAATGCTTGGTCTGAATTCAGGCCAAATACCGCAATCGATACTGCAATCGCCAGCTCAAAGTTGTTGCCTGTAGCGGTAAAGGCAATCGAGGCGTTTTTATCATATTCGATGCCCATTTTCTTACCAATGAAGAAACTGACAAAGAACATCAGGACAAAATAGATTGCCAGTGGAATAGCGACACGAACCACGTCCATCGGCAGCTCCAGAATCATCTCCCCCTTTAAACTGAACATCAGTACAATCGTCGCCAGTAGGGCAATCAGAGTGATAGGTGAAATGCGAGGAATAAACACTTCGTTGTACCATTGTTCGCCTTTAGCCGCGACTAACCATTTACGGCTGAGGTAACCTGCTAGAAATGGAATGCCAAGGTAAATCATCACGCTTTCTGCAATATCCAGCATTGAAATATCCACTTCAAAACCTTGGTAGCCAAATACTGGGGGCAGTACAGAGATAAACAGCCAAGCCATGAAGCTATAGGTTACGATCTGGAAAGCGCTGTTTAATGCAACCAGAGCGGCACCGTATTCTTTGTTACCGCCACCAATATCATTCCAGACTAAAACCATCGCAATACAACGGGCCAAACCAATCAGAATGATGCCAACCATATAGCCTGGGTGATCACCAAGAAACGTCAGTGCCAGAACGAACATCAGAATAGGGCCGATAACCCAGTTCATGACCAATGATAATGTGATGGCTTTCTTATCCTGACGAACTTTACCCAATAGGCTGTAATTCACCTTCGCTAAAGGCGGATACATCATCAGTATCAGGCCAATGGCTAGAGGAATATTGGTGCTGCCAACAGACATGGCTTCATTCCAATCGGCTACCTGAGGGAATAGGGCGCCTATGGCGACCCCAACGGCCATGGCAACAAAGATCCACACGGTAAGGTAGCGATCAAGGAAGCTCATGTTGTTTGCGGCGTTGTTTACTGCAGTTTCAGTTTTCATTGTGTTTCTCTCTTTCGTTTATCGTCGAAAGGCGATTAATGAAGGTGTAAAAAATCTGAGTAGTAGCGTTACATACTCAGATGTCAGTTCAGTTAAAAATGGTATTAAATGCTTGGCTAAACTCGGAAATGGCTTCTCGGTTAACCTTGTAGCAAACCTTAGGTGGGTTTGGTTCCGCGATGATGAACTCAGCCTGCTTTAGGATACGCAAGTGCTCAGACACTGTTGACTGAGCAAGGCCTAACTGGGACACCAAATCACTGTTCAGACAGCCGCCAAGGTTATCCAATGTCACCAAAATCTTAAGAATT
This sequence comes from Vibrio sp. RE88, assembly GCF_013113835.1. GTDB lineage: Bacteria > Pseudomonadota > Gammaproteobacteria > Enterobacterales > Vibrionaceae > Vibrio. The sequence continues at coordinate 295,566 of NZ_VTYQ01000004.1, forward strand.
CTGACTCGGGCTGGGTGTGAAAGCGCTTTTGCCTTTAAAGCGAAGGCCGTTTCTAATGCGATTTCAGCGTCTGTCGTCGAGAACGCCTGCTGGTTTGCGAGGCTACATTGGTTTGTCATGATATGTCTATTTATAGTTAATCGTCGAATTGCGATTAACTATACGCCTGCGATTTTATCGGCGCAACTAAAAAGTACAAATAGAAGAAAATGTGCATGGTTTTATATATAAAACATAGCTTTGAAGTATAGTTTTATTAGGTTTAATAGAAATAAGTAGCCTGAGTATGCGAATTGTTCTGCTCTTCATTGCCGTTGTTATTTCTGGCTGTGCCTCTTTTCCTCATGACCCACCGATTGAGGAGGACAGTGGTTGGATTGAAGGGACACTGGATAACGGGTTGAAATATCACATATATCCCGTTTCCGGTGCCTCTGTTTCTATTCGTTTGTTTGTGCGAGTTGGATCATCACAAGAAACGGATCAGCAACGAGGCTATGCACATTTTCTTGAGCACATGGCGTTTAATGGCAGCCGTCATTTCTCTTCAAATGAAATGGTCAGCCTGTTTGAACAAGCGGGGCTCACTTTTGGTGCCGATATCAATGCCTATACGGCCTACTATGAGACAGTCTATCAACTCGATCTTCCCGACAATACACAGTTAAACAATGCGCTGTTATGGATGCGAGATATTGGCGATGGCTTAACAATCGCCTCAGCAGAAGTTAAAAAAGAGAAAGGGGTCATACAGGGCGAAATACGTCGGACACGACCAGAGCACAAAAGCCTGGCCGATAAATATTATGATTATTTGCTAGAAGGAACTGCTCTAGAAAATTTGGACCCGGTTGGTGATGCATTGTCGGTTAAAAACGCGACTCCGGAGTCTATTTCTGCCTTTTATCAAAAGTGGTATCACCCAGAAAATGCTGAGTTGATCATCACAGGGAATATCGATACGACAACGATTGAAGCTCTGATCGAATCGCAATTTTCCTCTTGGAAAGGCCGCGACGGTATGAGTAAAACCCGCATCGACTATGTACCCATCGAATTGAGTGATTTAGCCGATGAAATTGGAGAGTATGAAGCGCCAAGCATCACTTTTATGACTCAGCGAGGCAAAACTGCGATTACAACGCAAGGCGAGCTGATGGAAAGCTGGTTGGATGAAGTCGCATTGCATCTGATTAATCAGCGTATGGAGCGTACATACAGTGATGCAGCGATTCCACTGCATGACCTGTATATCTCAAATTACTACATTAACTACCGTCGCTATGGAATCTTGTCGGCTTCATTTCCTGCTGCTGAGCGTGTTGATGCGCAAGGGCTATTTCTTGGCACACTTGCGTCAATGCGAGATTACGGTGTCACTCAGGAGGAAGTGGATGTTTCACTTGCCTACTATCAGCAGTTGCTCAACGATGTGGACTACCACTGGCGACACAAAGAAGCGCTGGATTTTGCTGAATCTAAGGTAATGAGTTTGTCTTTGCAGCAACCGATACAATCGCGTGAAGATTATCGACAAAGCTTAGAACGTTTTTTGAATCTGGCGACGCTCAAAGCGGTTAACGAACAGTTGCACGACTTGTTATCGGCGACGTACTCGGTCGTTATCGGTGTTGAACAAGGTGACTCTATTGCCGCGTGGCAGGCGAAGATACCTGAAATCCGAGCGCAATATGCGAAACCGGGCACGCAACCGATGATATTGTCGGTGGCAGAAAGCGAGCTGGCGGAGCCTAGTCAAAGTGGTGCGATTTTATCACAGGAAAGCAATGAGTTAGGGTTTGAGGTCTGGACTTTGTCAAATGGCATTGAAGTCTGGTTTCAGCAAGATCCGAACGCTGGTGATTGGGTAAACGTCGTTTATGGTAGTCAGGGAGGAAAAGCGGCCCTTGACCCTTCACTTTACCCAGCCGTTGAACTCACTATACCTGTCATCAGCCGCAGCGGGCTAGGGGAATTCTCTGGACCTCAATTGGACACATTCTTGCAGCGCAACAGCATTGAGGTTTACCCATTTATTAGCTTCAGCCATCACGGTGTGGAAGTGGGTGTACCCAAAAACAAACTGCAGCAAGGCTTCAAAGTGTTGTTTAACTTAGCCAGTGATGTGAATGTCGAACCTCGCCACCTTAAAACGGTAAAACAAGAGTATCAACAAGAACTCAAGACCTACCTTTCAACGCCATTAGGTCAATGGAATCAGGCCATTAATCACAACAGTTATTTGCCGTCGAGCCGACACTATATGTCCTCCGCTTCTGGGTATCAGTCTGTCTCTGAAGTCCAAATTCGCTCCGTACACGAAGAACTGTTCGGTAAGTTCCGTGGTAATAAGGTCGTGATCATAGCGGACTTGGAGCCTAATGAACTCGATGACGTTTTGCGCCAATATCTAGCTTCCATCAATCTTGAAACGGCTCTGCCGATAGACTTCGAAGTTGACTACAATAAGAACGCTCAACATGAGATTGATCTTGATATTTACAATGAACAGAACAGTTTCTACCTGATTAGGCTTACTAACCCTTCTGCCTCTCAATCAAGTTTTCGCACAGCCTACATTGACGATATGATTCAACGAATATTGTCGAAGCGTCTAACGGCGTATGTTCGTGAAGAGCTGGGGTTGGACTATGCGCCAGAAGCGTACTCTGCTCAACAAGATCAGGAGCCAGTTACCGATTGGTTTGTTGAAGCGCAAGTAGCCCCACAGGACATTGAGCGCATCGAGCAGGCCATTGATAAAGTACTAAATGACCTGCTGACGGATGTTAAGCAGTCAGATGTTGACGCAGCTGCACGTCAGCTAGCCGTGGCACTTCAAGCATTGGAAAATCAACCTGTGGATCGCACTTGGTTCTATGCTCGTTATTTGGTGCATGACTATGGCGTCGAGTCGTTACTGGATGCAGAAACGATGACGGAATCCATCACACTGGAGGAAGTGCAGAGACGATTAGGTGAGGCATTTGGTCATAAGGTGATAAGAAGCAAGTACACCCTGACACCTAAGCCAGAAAAGAGATAAAAATACTAGAAGCCTGAGGTATCAGGCTTCTTCCGCTTGGTTTTCTTCTAGGTGAACCTGTATTGGGTGATCGTCAATGATTGAGCTGAGCTCTCTTAACCTTTTCACTAAACGGTTATCGAGAAGAGTCCCTGCTTTTAACAGACAGCCCCCATTATTCGCGAAGATATCGCCGACCAGAATCATACCCGATTGTAGCTCATACAAGTTTTGCAGAGTGGTGATTTGGCTGGCATCTGGGAGCGGCTTCGCCTGTGCGTCTGTTTCATCGCCACTGTTCAGTTCAGTATCGACGTCATTGTATAAGTGCTGCTGATACAACTCAGTGTGACCAGTGACAGCTTGCTCTATTTGTTCGCGAGCATCTTTCACCGTGATTGGTTTAGGCAAAAAGGCGTCAATCTCAAAGCGCATACAAGTAGAAATAGTTTCTGTGTCTGACAGGGCGGTAACCGCGATAACGCTTGTTTCGGGTACTGCTTTGGTTTGTCCCATGCGCACGGACTTAATCAGCTCCAGGCCATTAATGTGAGGCATATTGATGTCTGTAATAATTAAATCAATATGATTATGTTCAATCTTCTCTATCGCGCTTCGACCATCTGGTGCACTCAGGATGTTTTCATAGCCACTTTTGAACAACATGCCTATTAACGCTTTGCGAGACAAGTTGTTGTCTTCCACAACCAGAATCGTAAATTTGCTAGGTTCGAATGTTGCCATAAAGCTCTCCTTCATAACGAGATTAAGCTGAGAATAGTGTTGTCTAACAATAGAATAGCAAATATCGAACCAATTATTGTTTTTGGATGATGATTAAGTGATTGTTATTTTAAATCAATGTCTTATGGTTTTATTGTGCAGCGTTTTCGTTACTAGAAAGTTGTCATTTTTCTCTCAGAGTTGGAAACATTTTCAAGTTCTCATTTTGATTCTCAATTTTAGAAAACATGCCTAGACAGCCATTTGAGTCTTATCTTCTCGTACGACAATACTATTTGTGTCGACAATTTTACTCAGTTCAAACAAACGCAAAATTAGCTTTTTATTGAGTATGGTTCCTGCTCTGAGTAAACAGCCCCCTGATATCGCGTTGATGTCGTAAACCAGAGTCATTCCTTCTTTGAGCTCAGAAAGCTGAGATAGCTCGTGCACACGACTATCAATTGAGCGAATGCGTTTGGTGTCGTCAGGCTCGCTCTCCTGGGGAGCTAAATCAATACTGGTATTCACATCGTTATAAAAGTGTTGTTGGTACAGACATTTGGGCTCAGTAATCGCGCTCTGGATTTTTTCTTTGGCCGATTTGATGTTAATCGGTTTTACGAGGAACGCGTCGACTTCTAATGTCATGCAAGCGGAAATTGTCGCGGTATCGGAAAGAGTCGTCACCGCTATGATCCTTGTGTCACAGGCAATTTCAGCTTCTTCTGTTCTAATGGTTTTGATGAGCTCCAGCCCGTTGATGTTAGGCATGTTAATGTCGGTGATGATCAAATCTATTTTGTTTTCAGCGCATTTTGTCAGGGCTTCCATACCATCTTTCGCGCAAAGCAAATTTTCGTAACCACCTCTCACTAGCATTCCGACGAGTGCTTGGCGGGAGAATTTGTGATCTTCTACGACTAAAATCGTAAAATTGGTCGGGTCATAGTTACTCATATATTACTTCCGTGTCTTCGATAATTGAGTGCTCAACAAGGTAGCTGTGTAAGCGTTTTAGTTCTACTTTGGCGCTGCTTAGTGTGTCAGACAGTTCTGGCCAGTTTTTCAGGTGTGCTGTGTTTTGCAGCGCTTCAAATTTGTCCGCGAGATCTTCAGCCCCCGCTGATCGAGCTGCACCCTTAGCCGCATGCGCGATCTGTTGGAGCTCACCATCACTTTTATCGGTAAGAGCAAGCTCTACTTTTTCAATGTCTTCGTTAACCGATTCCCAATACCCTTCAAGCAAAGGTGCCACGATAGACAATTCTCTTGTGCCTAAAATCTGTTCGAGCGTGGACATGCAGATCGGATCTTGCAGAGGCTCCTCTGCTGGTACTTCAACGTCTTCGGGTTCTGAGATAGGCTCTGTTGTCGTTTTTTCTTCCAAAGGAATAGGGGAGAGCTGCATCCATTTTTCGATCGATTGATCGAGGGTTTTGAGTTCCACGGGTTTGGTCAAATAGTCATCCATCCCTGAGGCGATACATTGCTCAGAGGCTTCAACCATGGCATTGGCGGTAATCGCAACGATGGGAGTGTGGCCTAAGTGTTTATTTTTCCTTTCGATGTCTCTGATTTGTTTCGCAAGCTCATACCCATCCATGACGGGCATGTGGCAGTCGGTGAGGATCAAATCAAACGAACCTTTTTTCCATTTGTGCAAGGCTTCCTGACCATGGACTGCCATTTCACATTGATAGCCCAAGTGATTCAATTGCCTCTGTATTACGTCACGGTTAGTGGGTTGGTCATCGACTACCAAGATTAATCCTGCTTTGCTTTCACGAACGCCTTGATTTGACTCACCCTCGATAGGTTTTATGTTTTTCTCGCAACTGATAAGCCCGCGCATGACGCCTATTGCGGTGGTCAGTTCACTGGGCTTGAAAGGGCTACATGGCATCACATAATAGTTGGGCTTTTTCAGGCCAGACTCAATGCTAGGGTCTCGAGAGAGAAAGATGAATTTTTGCTCTTCAAGCAGTGCGGATTTGAACTGGGAAAGCGGCTTTTCGTCATAGTGGTGATATAAATCAGGGCCAACAATAATTAGGTCGATCGTTGCGCCAGCGTTGCTCGCGTAATCCAGCACAGAAATGGCTCTTTGCATGTTAGCCACACAGTTGGTTTTACAGCGGAAGTTAGCCAAGTTGATATCGCAGAAAGTTGAAATGTTCTGGTCATTAGTGACGAACAGAATTCTGGAGCCGTTAACGTAGTTGGGGGTTGGATCTTGAGGTGCTTCTTCCACCTCAATGAAAGGAAGCTCGACGGAGAAGCGACTGCCTACGCCAAAGCGGCTATCGACATGAATATCGCCCCCCATCATTTCAAGCAAAGAGCGAGTGATGGAGAGCCCTAAACCTGTCCCGCCATAAAGTCTGGTGGTACTGGTATCCGCTTGGCTGAATGCTTTGAACAGCTTTTCAGTTTGCTCTTCGGTCATGCCGATACCATTATCTTCAATGATGATCTCGACATAGGGAGCGATGTCGTGTTGGTTTAATGTGGCAGAAACCCACACTTTGCCTTTCATCTCATCGGTGCTGTCTGTGAATTTGACCGCATTACCGACGAGATTCAATAACACTTGGCTGAGCCTGACACTGTCACTCATTATGACTTTAGGCAGGCTAGCATCATAAGTTAAATAGAGCTCGATGCCTTTGTTGTTGGCTTGCAAGCAGAGTACATCTAATGTTCTTTCGATAAGCTTTTGTAGTTCAACGGGGACACTTTCCAGCGACATTTGACCGGCTTCAATTTTTGAAAAGTCTAAGATGTCGTTAATGATGTGCAGTAAGGTAAGGGCAGAGTCTTTGATGGTTGTCACCATGCTTTTCTGTTCACCATTGAGCTCCGACTCGCTGAGAAGGCTCAACATACCGACCACGCCATTCATTGGTGTCCGTATTTCATGGCTCATATTGGCCAAGAACATGGACTTCGCTTCACTGGCTGCTAAGGCGATTTCACTTTCATGCCTTAAGTTCGCTTGGGCATTTTTTTCTTTGGTGACATCGATGTTGATACCGCCCATACCAATAGGCGTTGTGCCATCTTGATCGAAGAACACGTCAGCCGCGGCTTTTATCCAGCGGATGTTGCCATCTGGTAGGTTGATTCGAAATTCAGAATTAAACTGCGTGAGCTGTTCTCGAGCCTTGTTGAGTGATTCTTCAGCGTCAAAAAGATCTTCCTCTAGGACACATTTCTGCCACATCTCATAATTATTGCCACAGTCTGAGCGCTCAATACCGTATATTTCAAACATACGGTCGTCCCATGACACTTCATTGGTGCTAAAGTCCCAACTCCAGATACCAATGCCGCCTGCTTGGGTGGCCAAGTTCAGACTTCGTACGACTTCTTCAAGCTCACTTTGGCTCCTTCTCAGCTCGTTCTGAGCGATTTGTTCTTTGCTGATATCGCGTAAGGTTAAGACAATGTATTTTTGCGTTTTCATCGTGATGTATCGGACAGAGCCGAGTAGGCTCAACACATCGTTGGTTCGGCTGACCTTGATGACTTCGTCCAGTGCGACTTCTTGATACATTTCAACACTTGAGAGCTTGTCTTCAATATTATTTTCTTTAAAGTCGTAAAGGAGTGAGGTCAGGTCCAATCCAAGTAAGTCAGTTTTGCTGTGCTCAAAAAGAGAAAGTGCCGAGTCATTAACGTCGAGAACCTTCAATTCGGCGTTGAGAAGCAGCATATTGTCGACGGCCTGCTCAAACATGACCCCCATTTGCACTTCTTGCTCATTAATACGCTGATTTTGGTTGGAGACTAACTGTTGAAGTTTTTGGTTAGACGTTTTCAGCTCTTGGCGAACCTGCTTCATTTGGTTGATGTCGGCCTGACTGAGTATAAGATAATGGTTGCCGCCACCTTGCTTCTTCATGGCTTCTAAGTTGATGCGCAGCCAGCCTTTTTTGGTTTCTTGATTGACACAAATTTCTGAGGTGTGTGAAATGGCCTCGTGAACGGCACTGTGCAGTTCAGCAATATGATCATCGTTAAGATAGTGCGAATAGAACTCGATGATGTTGCGGCCAATCACTTGATTGGATGGAAGACCATAGTATTTAAGGAAAGCAGGGTTAGCGTAGAAAATGGCGTTGGAACCGACTTGTCCATCGAATATCACCATGCCGTGAGACAATAAGTCTAAGACACTGGTTTTTATACTGTCATCTTGCTGAGGTGTTGTCTTCTTTGATTGTTTGTCTGCCAGTAGTGACGTAAACGGGTTCTTCATAGGCGCCAACCTTGATGTATCTCGTGTTACTGTCTCTCCATTTTGGTCTGGAGATGTTTATTATGAAATCATACACATAATAATAGAACTAACTGACGCTTTTTGTAGGGTTATATACAAAAACTCCCTCTAAAGAGGGAGTTTACGGTGTACAAACAACTGTTTGATTAGCTGGCAATATTCAAATTAAGCCTTAAATCCAGTGGTAGCTTAGCCAGCTTACTTTTCAAAATACGACGAGTTCGTTCGAGATCGGCCACGGCCACCTGCTTTCCGGTGGAATGAACATCTAGATTTACTCTAAGTTCACGACCTACCTTAGTGACGGCGGTAAGCTCGATGTGTTGTTTCACTTCTTGATCCAATGCTAGGACTTCCTGATCAACGACATCGCAAATTTCATCACTCGGCGACATCATCAGCAACTCTCTAACGGCTTCTTTCAGCATGTCAAAAGGTACTTTTATGAAGTAAAACGACATAAGGATCATCATCATAGGGTCGGCATAGACAGAATATTCAGCCAACGGTGATAGGGCGACGCCCCACGCCACAATAAAGCCTAATGTGACCGCAACACTGAGTAGGGTATCCATCTGCCATTGCTTGGCTTCCGCTTCGATCAAGCCAGAGGAAAAGCGCTTTGATTTACGGGCGATGTACCACCAAGCGTAACCACAGCCCAATACGTTGACCACTCCAAATAACGTTGCGATTGACGCATCTACCTCACGTCCACCGTTGAAGACGGCAATAATGGCAGAATAGAGTGAGTAGCCGACTACCGCGAGAATAACCGTGCCTTTAATGGCAATGACGACTGGCTCAAGTACGGCTTTACCAAATGGGAAATGGTTTTTTGAAGGGCTTTGAATGTATTTAGAAGCGGCGAGCGACAATAAAGTTAGCAGCAGGCTGATCGATGAATAAACACCGTCAAAAACAATAACCAGTGATCCAACAAGCATCCCGAGTACCAATCCGCCGCCCGCAAAGCCAGAAGCCAAAAGGGCTGAGAAAATCAGTATTCGTTTTTCATTTAAGCTTGTCCTGTCACACATAGAGTATTCTCTTCGCTATACATACTCTTATTCTTCTCACACTGAGCGTATTTGACAAACTTGATCTGTGTTAAAAATAGACGAAAATAGTGGCGTGTTACACTTTGTCTTTTAAAATCAATAAAATGGGTTGTTATTTTGGTGTCATTAAAGTTGACACTGACTGTCGTGTTGTAAAGCTGAAAGGAGTATAGTGCCACCGTAGCCCGAGAAAACGATGGCGAAACAGTTAGAAATCAAACAAATATTCGTTGAGTTTATCCGCCAGCCATGACATGCCAGGGTGCTCTGCCATGCCTGCTGAAGTGAACATACAGTAGTCTTCCTGCGTTAAGCCGTAAGTATGCTTGATGACCGCTAGTTCCTGCTTACGTAAATGATGGCGGATGAGAGGTTCAGGCAACACGCCCCAAGCATCCTCTGTGAGAATGGTACTGAGCATATAATCAAAGCTGGAGAAACCAATATGACGCAGTGAGAACGGCTGTAGCTCAGGGTTGTCTTTTTCGTTGAGATAAACCATGACTGCCTGCATTGCGTTACGTAGCTCATCATCCGAAACGCGTCGAAGTTGGCTGAGACGATGATCAGCTTTACATACTGACATGAGTCGGATTTTGCCTAAAGGGTGATAGCTAATATGGGGGTCATCAATGCGCTCATAATCGACGCCAAAAGCAAAGTCGACTTGTTGAGTAGCAACCAAATTCGCCAGATCGCCACTGGACGCAAGGACGATGTTAAACGAAGTAGCAGGAAACTTATTATTGAGCCGATGCGATAGATCTTGCCACATGTCATCTGGCAATGAATCATCGCGAGCGATCCAGACTTCAGCGTTGAATTCACCAGAGACTTGAGCACAAGTCTGACGAATGCGTGAAACGGTAACCAACAAATTCTGGCAGTCTTTATAGATGGCTTTGCCCGCTTCAGAGAGAGAAACATGATTGCCTGTTCGGACAAAAAGCTCGATATTTAAGTCCTTTTCTAGGGCTTTTATCGACATGCTCAGCTTTGTGCGGTTGCATTCGAGTTGTCTGGCAGCTTCAGAGACTGACCCAGTGTCAGCAATGGTACAGAAGGCTTCAATCTGCGATAGGTTCATCTGGGGTATTCGCGTATTTGGTGCTTATATAAGCTAATGTTATAAGAATACACTACGCTTGTCTGTTTTCTGGCGCCAAAAGCTATGAATTTCATGTAGTTTTGATACTCTTGTTTGACGCCAAATGAATGAGGTAACAGGGAGATCATGATGGCTACTAATTGGGATGATTACGCAGCAGAGTGGGAAAACGAGCCTTCAGCAGTATTGTATGCACAGAAAGCGTTTGACTCTCTACAGGAAATTGTCGGTGTCCAAGGGAAGCGCATTCTCGATTTTGGTTGTGGTACAGGACTACTGAGCCAGAAGCTTTCTCCTTTCGCGAAAGATATCGTAGCGTTAGATAGCTCAGAGGCTATGATTGAGCAGTTAGATAAGAAAGAGCTCGATAACGTAGAGCCAGTCGTTGACCTGCTGTCACGTGGCTTGGTCGCAATGCACCCCGCATTCCGAAATCAATTTGACTTGGTGGTCGCATCGTCAGTATGCAGCTTTCTGCCAAACTATTCTGATGTCGTCGATATCGTTTACAGCCTGCTCAACAAAGGAAACCACTTTGTTCATTGGGACTGGTTATCGGAGAAGGATGAAGAAGGTGGAATGACACCAACCCATGTATTACAAGTACTCAGTAGTGTTGGGTTTGATGAGGTTGAAGTGACGACACCATTCAGTATCGATACACCTCAAGGAAAATTAACCGTATTGATGGCAGTGGCCAAAAAGTAATACTGGTTTAGCAGATTTTGAAAGCCCGAACATAACCGTTCGGGCTTTTTGCGTTAGGAAACCGCTTGTGTTGCATACTGAGCGATTTCGTCCAGAACCTGAGGGTTGGCGATAGCGCCTTTATTCTGTACATCTTTACCATGCAGCACCTGTTTGACCGCCAACTCAACAAGCTTACCCGACTTGGTCTTCGGGACTTCGCTGATAGCGTAAACTTCTGCGGGAACATGCCTTGGGGAACAGTGAGTTTTCAGTTGCAGCTTTATGGTTGAAATCAACTCGTCACTGAGCGTCTTATCGCTATCGAGTTGGACAAACAGAACGACTTTTTCATCGCCATTGTGCACACGGCCTACAGCAATGGAATCTTTAATCTCAGAGAGCTGATTTACTTGCTGATAAATCTCTGCGGTTCCGATTCTTACACCGCCTGGATTGAGTGTTGCATCACTCCGCCCATAGAAAACCATGCCACCATTGTCGGTCATTTCGACATCGTCGCCATGGTGCCAAGTGTTGTTAAACTTATCCCAATAGGCGTTGTGATAGCGCTCGCCATCATCGTGCCAAAAGCCAACAGGTTGATTTGGAAAACTGTTCAAACAGACCAACTCACCACGCTGGTTGACAACTGACTGCCCCTGTTCATCAAATACGCGTACATCCAGCCCAAGACCGGGGGCCTGACATTCGCCACGATAGACAGGAGAAATCGGGTTACCAATCACGAAGCAGCCACAGATATCCGTGCCACCCGAGATTGAAGCCAGATGCACGTCCGCTTTGATGCGGCTGTAGACGTAATCAAATTGTTGAGGGTACAGAACTGAGCCAGTGGAGCAGAGCGTTTTAAGATTATCCAGATTATAGTAGCGACTAGGATTGAATTCGGCTTTTTGCAGTGCCTCAAGGTATTTGGCTGATGTACCGAATAAACTGACTCGAGCTTCTTCGGCGAGCTCCCAAAGCACGCTTGGCATTGGATACATTGGACTGCCATCAAAAATAACAAGGGTCGCACCGCTGGCAAGGGTTGAAACGTGCCAATTCCACATCATCCAACCGCAGGTAGTGTAGTAAAACACTCGGTCACGTGGTTGGATATCACAATGGAGCTGATGCTCTTTTAAATGGTTAAGTGTGGTGCCACCAACTGAATGTACGATGCACTTCGGCTTGCCGGTTGTTCCTGATGAATAAAGAACGAACAGCGGATCGTTGAAACCGACCCGCTGATATCTAAGACCGCGAGGGATGTAACTGGCTAGAATGGACTCCCAGTCTGAAAACTGTTCATTGCCAAATGGGCTCTCTTGACCAATTTGCAGATAATCAATGTGGCAGGTGTTCTGGATGCTAGATATCGCTTTTACAATCTGGTCGTTTTTTTCATCCATTTTGAACGTTTTGCCATTGAAGCTATAGCCATTACAGCAAAACAGAATCTTAGGCTGAACCTGACCAAAGCGCTCCTTCACGCTTTCGACGCCAAAATCCGGAGAGGTCGATGTCCATATCGCACCTAGGCTGGTGGTCGCCAGCATCGCGACGACTGTCTCAGGCATGTGTGGCAGATAACCCGCGACGACATCGCCTTTTTCAACCCCGTTTTGTTTTAGCCACTGTTGTAGGATAGAGACTTGATCGCACAGCTGTTGCCAAGTCAGTTTACGGTTCTGACCTCTCTCGTTTTTGAACCAGATAGCGATACCTTCAGGCTCCTGAAACGCATACGAGAGCAAGTTTTCAGCGTAATTCAGTTGAGACTGAGGAAACCAGATGGTGTCACGGCTGGAGGAGAATTGCCCCCAACGAGCCACGCCTTCGCCGTGAATGCAGTCGCCTTTGAAGCCGATAACATCGCAAAATTGCCAGATTTCCAACCAGAAGTGCTTTTTGTTATCCACAGACCACTGATGCAATTCGCTGTAGTTTTCGATAGCTTCACCCTGCATGTTGATATGCTGAATAAACTGATACAGATTAGATGACGCCATTCTTTCTTCGCTGGGATCCCAAAGAGGGACCAGCTCAACTGACTCTTGAGTGGACATGACTTCCTCGTCTTACACACTTTTCCCTAACTATGGCTAAGTTTTGTTGCAAATACAGCCAAAGTCAAACAATCAGCGAAGAAACATATCGCTGATAAATAAGCAAAAAACAGTTAAATGTAAAATTTATGTTACAGGCGTTTGGGCGAGGATGTCCCTAGGTGAATTGTCACCGATTTCGTGAGGCGATAGGCTTAATGTAAAGGAGTTGTTAAAGGGAAAAGTGATGACTCAGTACGTATCTAAACCTATTAATAAACAAGGATTTGTCGACTGGAGTAGCGAGGAAGATCAGATCTGGCACGATTTGGTTTCTCGTCAGTTGGACTTAGTGAATGAACGTGCCTGTAAGGAATATTTGCGCGGTTTGGAGTTGCTTGATCTACCGATAGACCGCGTTCCACAATTGCCTGAAATTAATAAAGTTTTGTTAAAGGAAACGGGGTGGCAAGTTGAACCTGTCCCTGCGTTGATAAATTTCGACCGTTTTTTTGCTCTGTTGGCGGATAAAAAATTCCCGGTAGCGACCTTTTTACGTTCCCGTGATGAGTTTGATTATCTGCAGGAGCCTGACTTTTTCCACGAAATTTTCGGTCATTGCGCCATGCTCACCAACCCTGAGTTTGCCGAGTTCACTCACACTTATGGTCAACTCGGACAAAAGGCCAGCAGTAAAGAGCGCGTTTATCTCGCACGGCTCTACTGGTTTACCGTTGAATTTGGTTTGGTTAAAGAAGGCTCTGAGAGCAAGATTTACGGTGGCGGTATCTTGTCCTCGCCTGGTGAAACGCTGTATGCGTTGGACGATGAGCGTCCATTGAGAGAAGGGTTTGATATCTTGACGGTGCTACGTACCCCTTATCGTATCGATATAATGCAGCCAGCGTATTTTCTTCTCGAAGATATCAAGCAGTTGTACAAGCTGAGTAAGACAGACTTAATGTTTCATGTACACCAAGCGATGAAAGAGGGGTTGCTACCTCCATTGTTTGAACCTAAGGAAATAACACATGCTTAATGAACTACGTTGTGAAGCTTGCAGCAGTGACGCTGTAGCACTAAATAAAGAAGAACAAAGACTCCTGCTCACCGAGCTTAACGACTGGCAGCTTTTAGAACGTGATGGTATTCCTCAGTTGGAAAAAGAATACACGTTCAAGAATTTTAAGCTTGCGTGGGCATTCGCTGACAAAATTGCTGAGTTGGCTGAGGACGAGTTTCATCACCCTTCCATTTTATTGGAGTGGGGGAAGGTGACCGTAACGTGGTGGAGTCATTCTATTAAAGGCTTGCACCGCAATGATTTCATTTGTGCAGCTAAGTGTGACAAATTAGCAGACTAATTCTGAACAGGCCTGAAGCTACTCCCTTCCTCTTTCGTGTTTCAGGCCATTTTTTGCATCATTCCCCTCACTATGCATCCTTATCTCTCTTTGTTAAATGTATATTCATACCAGATCATTGAATTAAACCTTAATTAAGTGTTAATTAGATTTTGATTTATTTAAATGAACCAATAATTTCGTCTGGTTTATAATATTGTCTTAGCGATTTTTATTGAAGCTTTTCACTATGTTGTCGTTGCTTTGGTTTATAAAGAGGCGGCTTTTTTGATAGGTGGATGGTAATGTATCTTTATGTATTTTTGTAATTTAACTGACTGATTTAACTATTAAAGTTAAATTTTAATGATTGGATATGTATTTGTTTGACAGGTTTCCTGTTTGAAAATATATTCTTTCGCCGTTGCGGATAAATGGTATTAAATACGGTTGATCGCAATCAATAGAAAACCAAATAACAAACAACCAATTCTCAGGATGAAATGATGAAAAAACTACTTGTAGCAGCGTGTCTTGCAGCCACTTTTTCTGGTCAGGCTTTGGCGAACGAAGAGCCAAGCTTAAGTGACAAACTAGCGCCTAAAGTTGAACAGCTAGCAAAATCTACGCTGAGTTGGGAAGGCACTGAACTGCCAGCTTATGGCCAAGGAACGCCTGAAATCACAGTCTTGAAGATTACTATCCCAGCCAAAGCGCAGCTTCCTTTACATGAGCACCCAGCAATCAACGCTGGTGTTTTAACCAAAGGTCAATTGACGGTCATTACTCAAGACAAGGTTGCAGGCAAGAAAGTACTGAAAATGAAAGCGGGTGATTCACTTATTGAAGTCGTGAACACCTGTCACTACGGCCGCAATGAGGGTGATGAGCCAGCTGAAATCATCGTATTTTATGCGGGCACTAAAGACCAGATCGTTACAACGCCTAGTAAGCGATGCGTGTAATAAGGTGAGGCTGCTTTCGAAGCAGCCTTTCTTTTTTTCGCAATCTAACGCGGTCATTTTTAATACATAATCGTTCTAAGAGAGCGCTTGTCATCAAATGTCATAGAGATCTATTCTAATTACGCAAGGTGATGGGGTTCCACCTACTTAACCGCCAATCTGGCTGATGACTCCTACAGAATACGAAAACAAGTGATTCGTCGATAGACACTCTGTTTATACACAGGTCGTCGGTTCTGTAGCAGTTAAATACGCAGCCAATTTTCGCTTGTTTTCCGAAATCAAAGGAAAACGCCATGCAATACTCTTCTGAAATTCAATCCATGTGCCCGATTCAACGCGGGGAATTACATCCGTCTGCTCCTATTCCGATAGAAGGGCGAATGATTCGTCCAAAAGAAGTCATAGCCATCTCGGGCTTAAGCCACGGCGTCGGTACTTGCGCCCCGCAACAAGGGGCTGCAAAGCTGACGCTTAATGTGAAGCAAGGCATTATTGAAGAAGCGTTAATCGAAACGATCGGCTGTTCAGGCATGACGCATTCTGCTTCTATGGCGGCGGAAATTCTCACAGGTAAAACCATTCTGGAAGCACTGAATACTGACTTGGTGTGCGATGCCATTAACGTTGCAATGCGAGAAATTTTTCTTCAGTTTGTTTATGGGCGAACACAGTCGGCTTTTTCTGAAGGCGGGTTAGAAGTCGGGGCGGCTCTTGAAGACTTAGGTAAATCACAGTGCAGCCAAGTAGGCACTAGTTACTCAACGATTGCTAAGGGAGTGCGTTACATGGAACTGGCGGAAGGTTATGTCACTAAACTGGCACTAGATGAAGGAAATGAGGTAATTGGGTACCAGTATCTAAATTTGGGCAAGATGATGGCAGACATTGAACAGGGTGTGGATGCGCAAGAAGCCATGATACTGGCGACGGGCAGTTATGGCCGATTTGACGAAGCCAGCAAAGTCATCAATCCACGTACCGCTTAATAGGAGCCTGTCGTTATGAACGTTTCAATGACTCAATTACTTCAAGAGATGAACTTATCTTCCATCGAGCAAGCTCATGATTACTGTATGAGCTTTGGTATTGACCCTAAAAAAGTCGTGCTGGAGACCCAGCCCATAGCCTTTGATAATGCATGCGACGCTTATACACTAGGTTCCGCACTCGCTATTAGCCGAAAAGCCCAGACAGCGGTAGACGCAGCAAATATCATAGGAGAAGGTTTGCAGGCATATTGCAAACCGGGCAGTGTTGCGGCGCAGCGAGAAGTTGGGCTAGGGCATGGAGCGTTAGCTGCTCGCCTGCTCAGTGAAGAAACCCAGTGCTTTGCATTTTTGGCAGGGCATGAGTCATTTGCTGCTGCAGAAGGGGCTATTAAAATTGCGCTCAATGCCAATAAATCTCGACAAACGCCACTTAAGGTTATCCTGAACGGTTTAGGCAAAGATGCCGCTTATCTTATCTCCCGCATCAACGGATTTACCTATGTTCGAACAGAGTTTGATTACCAAACTAATCAACTCATCGAAGTTGAACGCAAGCGATTCTCTGAAGGCACACGAGGGGATATCTTGTGTTACGGTGCCGACGAGGTACGTGAAGGCGTTGCCATCATGCATCGAGAATCGGTAGATGTCAGTATCACTGGTAATTCAACCAACCCGACACGCTTCCAGCATCCCGTCGCTGGTATCTATAAATCGGAATGCAATGCACTAGGTCGGCACTATTTTTCAGTTGCGTCAGGTGGTGGCACAGGTCGAACCCTTCACCCAGACAACGTTGCAGCAGGCCCTGCGTCATATGGTATGACAGACACCATGGGTAAAATGCACGCAGACGCCCAGTTCGCTGGCAGTTCTTCAGTACCTGCCCACGTCGCGATGATGGGTTTTATCGGAATGGGTAATAACCCTATGGTGGGAGCAACCGTTGCATTAGCAGTTGCAGTGGAACAACAACTTCATTGTTAATTGCACGATAGGTTGAGGCCGTCATTCGGCTTGTTCAGAGCCTGCCAGTCATACTTCTAGAGACGTTTAACATGAAGAATGTTTGTATTGGTTAAGCCAATCCGTGAGTTGTTCATAGGGCATAGGTTTAGCAAACAGAAAACCTTGCTGTTGATGTACATTTTTCGACAGCAAGTACGCCGATTGTTCGGCAGTTTCGACACCTTCCGCTATGAGAGTCATACCAATATTGGTTCCGAAGCGAATAATTTCGTCAATGACGCAACGATTCGCTTTGTTTTTGCCGATATTCGCGACAAATAGCCGATCGATTTTCATCACATCAAACGGAAGTTCTTGCAGATAGCTGAAGCCTCCGTATCCGGTTCCAGCATCATCGAGTTTAAAACCGACTCCAACAGCCTTTAGCGCTTCCATATGCCTTTTGGCAACCGACAGATCGGCAATGGGCTGTCTTTCCGTTATTTCTAGATTGAGCCACTTTGGGGGCAAGGGCTCTTGCTTTAACCTTTCAATCAACTGGCTGGTAAAGCTGACGTCTTCAAGCAACATAGGTGGCAGGTTGATACTAACTGACGCCACCTGTTTGCAATCGATATCCTGCAGGACCTGATGGATAAGTTGCAATGTCACCGTGTGGAGCAACTTTGATTGCTCCAAAAACGGAATGAATTCAGACGGCGGGACAATCTCCTGAGATTTCTTCCAGCGAAGAAGGACTTCCATATCGACGACACGATGTGTGGATACATCCATCACTGGCTGATAATAAGGGAGAAACTCATTTCGTTTTATTGCTCGCTGGATAGATAAACGCATATTTCTAGCTAGGCTGCGCTTTAGCGTGTTCCCCATCAAATACGTAATTAGGATGACGGCAGTGATTTGAACTACTGGCTCAGTGATCGTGTTTATGTGTAATAGAGAGGCGGTGACAACCCCTACCATGATCAACAGTGAGTTCTTTGTGTATGAGTGTGAATTATAGCTTGCATTATAAAAGGCCTGTTACCAGAGCGTCACTGATGAGGTGTTGTTTGTTGAACGGTGCTAAGTGTTGTGTTTGAAGTGGGGTAAGACGCGGATTGACCTTACTGAACACTCAGGTGTTGTTCCTATTGTTGGTGATGATAGTGGCGTTTTACAAAAGAGGTAGTAATTGAAGTTCATTGATCCGGTAATGCTTATCGACTCAAGTACCTTCCAACACCTATTACTTTCATATCAAGTCTGTAATTTGGCTGAGTAAGTTTATGAAAACATAGAGAAGTATAGTGCTGATGCCTTTAATGCCTGAACAAAGGTTGTGGTTAAAGAAATGGAGTCAACAGTGCTGGCCAATTACAAATCAATAAGCAGGTATGACTTTCCTTAAAACCTGTGTTCAGAAAACTTCATAATGCTCAGGAATTATCATTATAAATTATAATAATATATTGATATGTATATAGTTTATTGGTTTTTGGCTTGTTGTTGATATTCTATGTTAATTAATCATTTGCATTCCTATTGAAGTTTGTGGAATCTCGTCGCCCTTGCCACGCTAACTGTGGCATTTTAATTGGTAGGAAGTAGAGGCAACGAGCGTTGGATGTATTAATCATCAGTGAATACCCACTGATATGTACGACGATACGAAACACGATAGTATCGATTTGCGAAGATCCAAAGATCTTGGCATGTTCCCACCCTCAAGCATTGAAACTTCACAGGCGCCATCAAATAAAGCATTTTTGGAGCCAAGGAGCGCCAGACTTAATATTGTTGGATACTGATAGCAAACTTAGTTCAGAACGCGATATCGAAATGCTTTGCTCTCAGCTTCATACGGGCTCTTTATTCGAAAAGGGTGGGCGACTGGTACTGCTGGGTAACGACAGGAAACTAGGAGAGGTCTTTGGTTTAGAGTGTCTGGATAAACCTTTCTCGATTAATCAACTCAGGGAGTTTGTAAAACCTCAACTTAAGCATGGCCGTGCTGCCCACTACAATAAGTTGGTGAGTTGTGCTTGAATCCAAGTCAATGACGGCTGTGCTCTTTAGCATCTGCCAAAGTAACGATCTCTTGTTGGTAGATGCTTCGAATCAAATCAACCTTTCTTAGTAATGTATTAGAGTCGTGCATTAACGCCTGATTAAGCTGTATGTAGGTCAGGCTAGAAGAGCTATTAAGTTTATGTCCTGCGATTTTGCAGTGGTGATGAATGCTCTCCCACATCATGATGGCATTATCTATGATGGCAGATTCACTGTTGAGCGTGTTTATCTCCTGGTTCAGCGTTTGAATTACGATGTTCGCGGCTTCTATCTGGCGATTCATTTTGTCGTGGAGGGCTTGTTTGCCCGGTTGCCAGAAACTTGCAATCTCTTGTTCAGAAAATTCCTGATGCAAAAATACCTGCTGGCGATGAGCCTCGAGTAATTGATTGAAACTCAGTGCTTTTTTATTATACCAATGTTCGACTTCCGCCTGAGATTTGAGGGCTTGATTCCACGTATCTTCACGACAATGCTCACCAAAACTTTTTATTGGTAAAGTGATCAGCCAGAATGCCGCTACAGTGAGATATAGCCCGTGCCATTTCATATTAGCTATATTGTTCATGAAAGATGGCTTAAGTATAGATAAGACGCTAACTCAATATGAAAAAGATACTCATGGTTGTTCTTCTGTTGCTCGGCATTGCGTGTGCGGGTGGTGGTTATTACATCTTCTACTTAAAACCGCAACAAGATGCGGCCGCTGCGGCTGCGTTGATGGAAGAAAACAAAGAACCACCGCCAGCGCCGATGAAAGAAGAAGCGCCGCCACCACCGAAACCTGAAGTGACAGATTTTTACGTTAGCCCACCTAAACTCGGGATTAGAGAATACCCGAGGTATGACGCGTTCGTCGAAAGTGTGGCCTATCGCGGAGACAAACTGCATATTCTTGAGAAAAAAGACGGCTGGGGAAGAATTTCTCCCTACTATGTCTACGAAGAGGGTGGGGAAGAAGTCGCAGAATGGGTGCCAATGGAAGCACTGTTGGAAGTCGCGCCAACCATTACCAAAGAGGAGCGGGTTGAGACTGTCAGCAGTTACATAGAAAAGTCTGATGATTTCAAACAGTACTTTGAGATGTTTGTGAAAAAGACGGATCAACTGCTCAAAGAAAAAACGTGTGAACCAGAAGACTTTGAAGAAACCAGTGGTTGGGTTCGCTCTTTGACGTTTGAAGAAAGAGATGTCTACTTTGTATACTGCGGTGGGCTTAAGCAGGCAAACAAGATCTATCTGGACGTGCAAACCGGAGAGATATTCTATCGCTAGCGACAGACAACTCAGGTGTTTTACGGATTTTAATCAATTTGGTTTAGCGGTTAAATGTGCAATATTAGGTTTTAGAACATTTTAGTTGTTTATAGACAGACTTGGACTTACCATCCAGTTGTCTTCTAGTATTGGTGTCGTGAATGGCTCAACGTTTAATCAAATTTTTCTGGCTTACTTTGCTTACGATGGTGTTACCAACGCAAGCATTGGCGTATTTTGCGCAAGCCGAAAATGAAGCCAGCGCACGCTTAAATCGCCATACGGCCCATGCTTTACCTCAATCCCAAGCGGATTATCAGACTCTATTTGAAGAGTCACAACAAGAAGAAACATCTCAGAGCCCGGTGTCACAGTCTGAAATTGACACCGATGTTTTGGCCATTGTTCAGTTTAACCGCTGGAGCTTATCTGATCGTCATTCAGAGGAAGGAGAAGCACCGGGAACCAGCGATGGCCATTATTCCAGTCAGGCGTCTCTGCCTCTAAATTATCTTTACTTTTACCCACTGGTTCACAACGACTACTGGGTCGCTAATTCGTTCACTTCAAATCATCGCATCTCGGGTTGGAAAGAATCCAACGCGCTGTATGTAGCCCTGAACGCTCAATTCGTCTAACTACTTCTATCAAATCTGTAAGACAGGTGTGGTTAGTTTTATCGGCTCGCTTTAAGCCCTTTGGCTCCTCACTTATCACCTCTGATGTGTAGCCATCTTACGCATTGGCACAAAGTCGTCACCCTCTTGCAGATTCAATCCATTGTTTTACGACTGACCAAACTTAAGAGTCAGATGACTTTCTGTACCTATCTCAGCTAAGACTTTGATTGGGTACTGCATGTAAAGATATAACTATGAAGAAAAATACGCCTAAAACGAAACATGCGAGAGTGATGAACCGCTACTCGGCATGGAAATACGCAGTGCTGATCGTGACAGTTATTGTGCTTGCACTCAGTGCGATCCCCACATGGTACGGTGAGCAACCATCCATTCAGGTGACAGCGTCACAAAAAAATAAAGTTATCGACAATCCAGTGGAACTAAACCGCTACTTGGAACAACGAAACATTCACGCTAACGAGATTACTCAGCAAGAGAACTCAACCACATTGGTGTTCGATAACGAAACCGATCAAACCCATGCACGCGAAGCACTGAATGGTTTATTGGGTAAGCAAGACGCCATTAGCTTCTCTTACGTGTCTGTCGCACCAAAATGGCTAAGTGATATGGGTTTCAGCCCAATCAAGCTTGGTTTGGATTTACGTGGTGGTGTGCAATTCTTATTGAATGTGGACGTGGATAAAGCGTTTGAAGAGCAACGCAACACTATCGTCGATGAAATGCGTGACATGCTGCGTCAAGAGCACATTCGAGGCGTTAAGTTTGCCCAAGTCGGCGTGGATGGTTTTGATCTGAAAAGTAATTCAGGCGAGGCTTTAACTAAGTCTGCGAACTATATTCGTCAAAACTATCCGGGTTGGGACATTAAACGTCATTCAGATTACCTAGCGGTTAAGCCGACAGTGCAGAACAAATCTGAGTTTCAAACTGTCACCATCAAGCAAAACCTGAAAATTATGCGTGATCGTATTGAAGAGCTTGGGATCACGGAAGCTTTGGTACAACGCCAGGGCGAGCACAGTATTCGCATTGAACTGCCGGGTGTGCAAGATCCTTCTCAGGCGAAGAACGTCATTGGCGCAACGGCGACGTTGGCCTTCCATGAAGCGAAATCGCCATCCGAAGGCGTGTCTTATGGGGACATTGTGCTTAAGGATAATGATGGCCGTGATGTAGTGCTGTCAAAACGCCCTGTGTTAACCGGTGAACACATCGTGAATGCACGTGCTGGCGTGGACAAAATGGGCTTCTCAGAAGTTAACATTTCGCTGGATCACTCGGGTGGTAAAACCATGAGTGACTTCTCCGGCAAGCATATTGGTAAGCCAATGGCGACCGTGTACCGTGAGTACACCACCAATGCTAATGGCGAGACAGAACGTAGCGAGAAGGTCATCAGTGTTGCAACCATTCAATCCCAGTTGGGTAGTCAGTTCCGAATCACAGGAGCCGGCTCTCTGGATGAAGCACAGAACTTAGCATTGCTGCTTCGTGCAGGTTCACTAACTGCGCCTGTCACGATCGTTGAGGAGCGCACCATCGGCGCATCACTTGGTGCAGAAAACATTGAAAATGGTTTTGCTGCGTTAGCCTTGGGCATGGCGATGACACTGACGTTCATGGCGTTGTGGTACCGACGTTTGGGCTGGGTGGCTAATGTTGCACTTGTAGTCAATATGGTCAGTCTGCTGGGTTTAATTGCTTTACTGCCGGGCGCGGTATTAACACTACCGGGTATCGCTGGTTTGGTGTTAACCGTGGGTATGGCGGTGGATACTAACGTTCTGATATTCGAACGGATCAAAGACAAATTGGCGGAGGGGAGAACCTTTGCTCAATCCATCGATTTGGGCTTTGGGAGTGCGCTGAGCACCATTCTCGATGCCAACATCACAACTATGATCACCGCGGTTGTTCTGTATTCAATCGGTAACGGCCCAATTCAAGGCTTCGCTCTGACGTTAGGGCTTGGATTGCTAACCAGTATGTTCAGTGGCGTGTTTGCCTCTCGTGCAATTATCAATTTAGTTTGGGGACGCGATAGCCGTCGTGATGTAAGGGTTTAATTATGGTTGAATATCTAAAACAAAATATCCGTCGTATCCGTTACATCACCAGCTTTGTTTCGGTTGCACTCATGGTTATCTCTCTTGGTGCATTCGCGGTAAAAGGCCTCAATATGGGGTTGGACTTTACCGGAGGCATGGTGACAGAAGTGCAGGTGGACAAAAACCTGAATAACAACGATTTACTTGAAGCACTTCAGCCTTCATTAGGTGAGTTTACTTCAGTGACGCATTCTGATCAGGATGGTCGTTGGATCATACGCTACCCAATTCCAGAAGATGAAGCGACGGCACCAGACATCACCTCTGTACTAGCTGGGGTCTCTCATCAGGTTGATGTAGTCAGCAATAGCATGGTGGGCTCGCAAGTCGGACAGGACTTGGTTGACCAAGGCGGACTGGCTTTGCTGATTTCGATGTTGTGTATTCTGGGCTATTTGTGTTTCCGATTTGAATGGAGACTAGCGAGTGGCTCATTGCTTGCGCTACTGCATGATGTCGTATTGGTGTTAGGTTTCTTTGCTGCGACACAAATGGAATTCAATTTGACCGTGTTTGCCGCGATTTTGGCGATACTGGGCTACTCGCTGAATGACTCCATCATTATCGCAGACCGAATTCGAGAGTTACTGGTAGCCAAACAGAAGACGCCTATAGACGAAATTAACGACCAAGCGGTAATCGCGACGTTCTCTCGAACCATGGTGACGTCAGGCACAACCTTGCTAACGGTTTCCGCTTTGTGGATTATGGGAGGTAATGCTCTTGAAGGGTTTGCGATCGCGATGTTTATTGGCATTCTGTCGGGCACTTGGTCTTCTATCTCCATTGGTACCGTACTGCCAGAGTGGCTTAAGCTGGAACCTAAGCATTACCTTCCAGTCGAAGTGGATTCAGCGCCTTAACATTCGTTAAAGTGAAACTTACACGCCCTGTAACAAAGTTATGGGGCGTTTTTGTTTGGTCACTACTGAAAGTCAGGTAGTGTATGAACATAGATTAATAACGTTCTCGGCGATTGAGAGTATGGGTACAGACAACGAATTGTCACAAATGGGCAGCGCGAAAGTACGTTTGATTGAAAGGCAAGGGCAGAGGTACATTCAGAAGCAAGGCGTGAATGAGATAGAGCGGGATTTCTATCTCACTGCTGCTAAAGCGTTGAAGGAACGAGGAGTGCAGTCACCTCGTTTTATCCAAGCTGACGCTGATTCCATCGTTATCGAGTATATCCCTCATTCGGTGACACTCGAGGAGCTAACCCGTTCAAGCCAAGTGTTTAGCCAGATCGCGGCTATACACCAAACACCAATAGATCCTGACTGGAAGTTCAAACAGCATTGCTGGAGTGACGATGCTCTACGTACAGCCTTTCAGCTCCTATCTCTCAACTCTCAAGAACAGAGCGTGCTGAAAAAGTTGCAGTCGCAAAGTCATATCATTTTTGATTACCCAACGCTCTTGTCTGGTGATACCAACGATGGTAACTGGGGGCGCAGAGAGAATGGGGAATTGGTATTGTTTGACTGGGAACGTTTTAGCACAGGTAGCCCGGCGATTGATCTTGTTCCCTTAATCAAAGGGTTAGGGGATGAAGAAGCCATGCTGCGCATTGTAGATAGCTACATGGATGTACATAAAGCGATGCCAAGAGAGGAATTGTTCCGCCATGTGATGATTGCTAAAGCTTGGATAGTGGTAGAGGTCACTAATTTGCTATATGAACGACAAAAGCCTCAACTTCAAAAGTATCTAGATTGGTTCAATGCGAATCTACCTAGATGGATTCGAGGTGTTGAGGCTCTGGTTTAATCGATGCTAGTTTGTCGAAGAGGCGAGGAACTCCGTAAAACGCTGCCAGGATTTTTCATCGGCTTCCTTTCGATAGCGCTCGCTGCCAAATACAGTAAAGGCATGAGGGGCACCGCTGTAGGTGATCATCTCATGGGCTACGTTCTGTGCTTCTAACTCGCTTGCTAATGCTGCGAACTGTTCCATTGGGATCGCACTGTCAGCTGTGCCATGCAAAACCAGTATGGGAGCTGTGGTCTCTTGGTAAGATTGGCCTTGAGGTGTCTGCAATCCGCCATGGAAGGTAACAAAGCCTTTGGCCTTCATTCCAGCTCGTGCGGATTCCAATACTGCAGCTCCACCGAAGCAATAACCCATAACAACGGTATTACTCGCATTACCACCAAGAGTGGCAGCGTAATCTAAACTCCCTTGCATTAAAGCTCTAAGCTTATCTCTGTCTTTATACAGTTCGCCAGTGTGTTGCTTTTTATCCTTTACTTCAGTTGGTCGAACGCCTTTACCAAATAAATCGGCGGCAAAAACGTTGTAACCTAGGTCGTTAAGCATTTGCGCGCGTTTCATTTCATAATCGGTTAACCCGTCCCAATCATGAACCAGTAATATGAGTGGGGCGTCATCGCTGACTTTTGCCCAATACCCTTCATATTCATTACCATTTACATTGTAAATTTTATTTTCGCCAGCTGTAGCAAATACGCTAACAAGCGCGAGAATAACGGTCAATTGTATTTTCATAACCACCTCCGTTGGTTTAGAGAGTGTAGTACTTAACCTACTTTTTGTAATTTCTAATCTATCAATATTGGGAGCCAATAATAACCATAAAGAAGTAGGGATTAAAATTAACCATATATCTGGTGTCTATTTTGAGGTCAGAAGGCGTTATTCAAAACCTAATAGAACAGAATATTTATCGTCCAAATGTTGAATGCTTAGCTCTCAGATTAACATTAATTCTAATGTGGTCATGCCTATTGGTTGTTTTGATATTTATTTATCTTGCATGTTTTTTATGTATGTTTGATGTATTTTTATGCGGATATCAGAAGAATTTACGAGTATTAAAGATATATAAACCTTAATTAGATTATTAACTGTCGGATTTTGGTCACATTTTTAGTATTCTGTTCAGTTGCTGTACTCTTTGTTGCGATTGCCATGCTGTCGGCATCAATAAACGTTTAAAGTGTAGAATAGGTAGTAGAAACAAAGTTTTTATCCCCTCCTGAGTACAGTAGTAGAGGCATTATATATAAATTGCCCTTTATCGAAATTTACAATTAGTTTCGAAATTATAAATAAAATATAGATATAAAACTGGCAAGGATAATGATTACAATTAATGGATCTTTCGAGGTTGATCTTGAAAAAGGAATCGTCAAAAACACAAAGACTAATTACATCATTAGTTTAGGTGTTAACGAAATTGAACTGTTAACTTACTTTATAGATAACTCTAATACTTTGCTGTCCAAAAAGGATTTGTTGGACCACGTATGGACACGCAAAGGCATTTTTGTGGAAGAAAGCAGTTTAATGAATGCATTGTCTTATTGCAGAAAGGCTTTTGACGATAAATATGGCAAAGTGATTAAGACCGAGCGGGGCAGAGGCTATCGTTTCGTCGGCGAAATCAACAGTGCTCAGGAAGCATCAGCGCTTGTCGAAGATGCTGGCGAACACGTAGAAGCCAAAAAGCATAAGTTGCTGGAGAAGTGGAGCACTAAGAAGGCTGTGTTCTACTTGTCTTCTGCCACGTTGTTTTTTGCTGCAGGTATATACTCCAGTGTTGTGTTTAAGGGTTTTACTGGCCCAGATGCTGCTAAGGACTATTCCTATCGCATTTATGAGTCTTGCTCGTATGTGTCAAAGTCCAGCGGAAACAGGAAAGATTTCGGCCGGTCAGCTGTAATTACCAATGATGGTATCTCTATTATCATCAATGAACAGTTAGAATCACTGAGCTTTCCGTCGAAGATCGCAGAGGTCATCTGTGAATAAAACGGGGTTTGTCTTAGTGTCGACTTTGCCGTTCATGACGGGTTGGTATTACCATTCAGAAAATTATGGTCTTTCTTCGGGTGTCTATTACTCCGATACTCAGTCTCATGTTGAAACGAAGAACTCGAACGGGGCTTTGTTCCTCAGTCTACGCACTGAATTGGAGCTCAACTCAAAAAATGTGTATGAGCTCAACTTATATACTCGAAGAAAGAGCGGCTCCTTTACTAAAGGCGTCTATGTCTACGATGACTATCGACTGTCCCTATATGAGCAGGAGCATGTCTCGTTCCAGCCTTCGGATAGAGACATTCCATTTACAGAAAAGGTGATCATTGGCCCAGGAACCATGGGAAGAGAAGATATGATGGTTGTACCGATTAAAAGAGCAAACAGCGGGTTTGTACTCTTTACTGAAAGAGCCGCGTATCTCTACAAAAAAGTAGATTAAAGACTAGGCTCTGGGCACTATGCCCAGAGCGCGCTGCGTAAATTGATGAGAGCTTATCCTTTCCGTTTCACTCCTTCTGAACCAAATTCAATTCGACTATCAGTTACGCTGTCGTAATGATGGCCGCCCTTTAGAATTCCTGAGTTCGCTTTGTGTACTTATTTTTCAAACCAATGATGATCCTGTCGGCAAAGAACGCAATCGGCATCACAAAGGCTAAGAAGGCGACCCCACGAGTTGACGGCGATAGATGCTGCTGAGCGAGAATCAGGGCTAGTAGAATGATAGAACCTAATAAGGATATCACTACCATAAAGCGATATTCATTTTCTCTGCTAAACAGCAGAAGCAACCCCAAGCACAACGGGCTGAAAAGGATTGCTGCGGTTAGCACCAGCTCTCGAACCTCGGGAACAAATAAAGACACTCCTGCGTAAATTGCCACCAAGTACAACACCCAAAAAATCATGACTACTCCTTATCTTAGATTGGGTGGATATTGTTTTAGTTTTAGACAGTTAAGACAATTTACATAAGATTAATTAAGTTTAAATGACTTGATTAAACTTGAGTTTATTGAACCGAGTGGTGGGCTTGATATGTTCTAAACCTTAGTCATTAAAATTGAATGGAAGAAAATGAAGCTACTCAAGTTATCTGCCTTGCTCGCACCTATGCTGCAACTGAGCAATATCGCGTATGCTAGTGATACCAAAGATATCCTTCTTTATACCCCATGGCTTGAGGAGCCTGGTACTAGAATCATGGTAGACAAGCTTAAGGAAGTCTCATGGGATAAACACTGGAACATCAATCTGGTCTCTGATCCCGTTGAACTGGGCGAAAGTCTTTATGCTAAGTCCAAACCATCGGCCATTGTCGTTAATGCAGACCCTAGCTCTATTGAAGAGTATTTAATGATCGCTAAAGAGCAAGGCGTTCCTGTCGTCGGTATGGATTCGTTACATTCACGACATTTTGTGGCGAACGTCACCAGTGACAATACCGCGATGGCACGTGAAACGGCAGCCTACCTTGCGAAGGATATGAATTTTCAAGGGGAGGTAGTGATGGTGAGTTATCGAGCCTACCCACCTGTTTACGAGCGCGAATTAGCAGCAAAGCAAGAGTTTGAAAACCATTACCAAATTCGTGTGCACAGCACTATAGAGCCAGATGTTGCTAAATCTGATTATCAAGCTTTCAAACAGAAACTGGCGAAAGTTCTTACCGCTGATAGTGAAGGAAAAATCCGAGGAGTTTGGTCAGCGTGGGATAGGCCGGCATTGGTTGCTGCCAAGGCGATAGACGAACTGGGCTACTCTGGCCGCATCAAAGTGGTGGGAATAGACGGAACCGACCCTGCATTGGAAGCGCTGCAAACGTCGAAATCTTTTATTGCTACATCGGCTCAGGACTTAGAGGGGATAGCACAGCGGGTTGCTCATTTTGTTTTCAAGGTCACCAACCAAGAAGTGCTTAAAGAGCCGAATATCGAACTTCCCGCCAAATTACGTACCAAGTCTGATCTACTGGAAGATTTGAGTATCTAACCTTTAGGCGTCAATCCTTCTAGTTAACGCTTAGACATAATTGTTTTGCTGCAGCACTGGCACTCTATATTTGTTTAGGGTGCCTTGAGCACGTATGCATATGAGCGGATAGGAAGCCACACTTGCTGGTACTGCTTATCGCCATGTGGGGGCACAGGGGCGTTTCGCAATGAATAAGTGTGGCTTCTTTATCCAGCTCATCTAGCATTATGTTGTTATGTGCTGACGTTGAGTCTCAAGCAGCGCTTTTACTCTGTCACGTACGTCCGAGCAGTATTTGAAAGGTAATTGGTACTTGT
Source organism: Vibrio sp. RE88 (assembly GCF_013113835.1). Lineage (GTDB taxonomy): Bacteria > Pseudomonadota > Gammaproteobacteria > Enterobacterales > Vibrionaceae > Vibrio. The sequence continues at coordinate 324,922 of NZ_VTYQ01000004.1, forward strand.
TTGCTAATTGGATGCTCGCGTCAAAAATGGTCTCAAACTCGACTTGTTTTCCATTGTCGAAATCTTCTTTCATGCTGAAATAGGCATTCTGGTAGCTGGGGGCATCTAACAAAGAGAGCAGCTCAGAAATAGTGAGTTTGGGATGCGGAACAGACAACGCATCAAACAGTGCCAAGAACTCTTGTTCAATATCTAGCATTAACTCACGACACTTGGCGTTATTGGCTAGGCCATACATGTCCGAATCAAAGATAAACGACGCAGCGTTAGCAGCGAAGCTAATCATAAGTTTTGGCAGCCTCGCATGGTAAGTGCTTGTTTCGCGTTTTACCTCGTCAAAGGCGTGACTCAATATGGAATCCAGATACGGGTTCGCTTGGCCTTGATGGACAGCGTAAACACAATCCAGTAACTGATTATGCAAAGTGACCTGATAAGGTGCGGTAGTGTAACTGGCTTTTAAATGAGTGATCGCGCTGATGATAGCGTTACTCGAGTCTAGGGCTTGAGCGAGTTTGTCATCTTCCCCGATGCCATTTTGGAGTAAAACGATAGTTTTGTTTGTCCAGGCTTTGGCTTGCTCGAATAAGGCGCTGTTATCGTGTGCTTTGGTGGTGATAAAGACGACATCACCTGTCACCTGTTCTACCCCGTGGCTGGTGGCGTGTGCTTGACCAATCAGTGGCTCATCGGTTTCCGGATAGGTAAGCAACACCTGTTCGTCTTGCCTGATGGAACTCTCTCTATAGACCCATTGGATTTGAATATCGGGAAAAGAAGACAATCGAGCGGCGAGAAACCCTCCAAGACTGCCTAAACCAATAATACTCACTTTCATCGTGCCACACTCCTTGATTGAATGGATAACAACATTCTACATCGCTTAAGAGTTTTTGGTAACAGCTTGGTTTTAATGAAATAATTATCAATAATTGCGTGAAATGATTACGTTCTTTGATGTGTTTCTATCTTATATATTTGGCGTATTTTTCGATGAATTGCTTTGGGTTGCTTTTATGAGATCTTAACTTGTTAATGAAGGCAATTTAACGTCTGATTGACAAATGCGACTAGGTGTTTCTTAAACTTGTGCGCCGTTGAACTTCAACAACGCAATTAGGATACGTAATGCTAGCTCGCTATTTACTCATGGTAATCGTCTCAATAGGCTCTTTTTCTGCATACGCTACAGATAATAGTGATGATATTGGTCTGGGAGATATTAAAAACAGCATCGAAAAGTCTCAGGACACGATGCACTACGTTCGAACAATAGATGGCTCGGTTTATGTTCCTGAACCGAAACACAATCGCGATAAACCTGCACACAGCTACTTCAGTTTAGAATCTTACGACATCTATAGCAGTCAGGGTGGGAAGCGTATGGTACAAGCTATGGTGACCAATAACTCTGGTGGCGGGATCACTTTAAAGCCTAAACAAATCAAAGCGTATTTTGGTAACGAGCACTATGTGTCGCCAACGCGTATCGATCAAGATGGCAGTTTTGCACAAGGCGAGACCAAGTCGGTGACTTTGTATTTTGGTGAAACTGACGCTTCAATACTGGGGCTTCTCACCCGCGCATACTGAGCTTTTCGCTGACCAAAAAAGCCTCCCGAAGGAGGCTTGAGTTAGGAAAAGAAAATGGTATTACATGGCGGCTTCGAAGATTGATGAGATTTCTTCGTGGGTCGCCTGTTTCGGGTTAGTGAAGCCACACGCGTCTTTTAGCGCATTGTCTGCTAGCGTTGGGATGTCTTCAGATTTCGCACCCAGTTCCTTGATGCCTGCTGGAATGCCCACGTCTTTCGCAAGCGCTACGATCGCATCGATTGCCGCTTCAGCCCCTTGCTCTGCTGTCATGCTTTCAACATCAACACCCATTGCTTTAGCCACATCACATAGACGCTCAGGACACACTTGCGCGTTGTAGCGCTGCACATGTGGTAGAAGAATCGCATTACATACGCCGTGTGGCAGATCGTAAAAGCCCCCTAACTGGTGAGCCATTGCGTGAACGTAGCCAAGAGACGCATTATTGAATGCCATACCCGCCATGAATTGCGCGTAAGCCATTTGTTCGCGAGCTTCGATATCTTCACCATTTTCTACAGCGGCGCGTAGATGCGCCTGAATAAGTTCTATTGCTTTGATGGCGACGGCGTCAGTGATTGGTGTTGCAGCGATAGAAACATACGCTTCAATGGCGTGGGTTAGGGCATCCATACCTGTTGCTGCTGTTAATGAAGCAGGTTTCGCCAGCATCAGCTCTGGATCATTCACTGAAATCAGTGGGGTTGTGTGCTTATCAACAATGGCCATCTTAATGTGACGTTCTTCATCAGTAATGATGCAGAAGCGAGTCATTTCAGACGCAGTACCAGCAGTTGTGTTGATGGCAATGAGTGGCAGCATTGGTTTTGCAGATTGATCAACACCTTCATAGTCACCGATCTTGCCACCGTTTGAAGCCACTAATGCAATTCCTTTAGCGCAATCATGCGGTGAACCACCACCTAGAGAGATAACGAAATCACAGTCATTGTCTGCCAATAAAGCCAGGCCGTCGTTTACATTGCTGATGGTTGGATTAGGCTGACTCCCGTCAAAAACTACAGTTTGGACGTCACGTTCTGTCAGTAGATCTTGAACCTGTTTTACTACACCGATTTGGTTAAGAATCTTGTCTGTAACGATCAGACCTTTTTTGAAGCCCTGAGACTGCACGCTGTCTGCTGCGTCCTTTAAACAGCCAGCACCCATTAAGTTTACAGTAGGGATAAAAAATGCACTTGTCATCGACTTGCTCCGAATATATTTAGAATAAAAACTGCAGATAGATTGGCATATCCAAGGTCGTAGCAATTTTGATCTCAAACAATTTGCCTACCCAAAAGTGGTAGGTATGCTCTGGATTTGTGAGCTTGGTCAGATGAGCATTCCGATAATGATAAAAATGTTAAATATTAGTGGGTTACCGCAACCGTTTGTTCAACAGGAACCGTGATTGTCGTAATGTTTTTCAGTGATGGCTTTGTATGAAAAATGAAAAAAAGCCCTCTGATTGAGCAGAGGGCTGTAGTGTTGAATGGAGAAATTAAGCAACTTCTACAAGTTTGCTTACTAGTTTTTCGATGCCACTGGCTGCCTGAGAAATATTGCCCGCTAACATATATGCAGGTGTTGAAAGCACTTTGTGTTCTTCATCGAAGACGATGTCGTCCACCTCGCAAGTGATGTGTTCGCCTCCCAATGCATTGAATGCAGAAGCAGTGACCTCATCATTGCCGATCGTCCCTTTGACGCCATTGTCGTAAATCATCGGAATGATAGCCGGTGCAATGCACAGATAGCCGGCTGGTTTTCTGGCTTGGGCGAAAGCTCGACAAGCAGAAGCGACGTGAGTATTGATGCTGCACTCGGCTCCATTGACTGCAAAATCAGTTAGGTTTTTTGCCGCCCCAAATCCACCAGGCAGAAGGAGTGCGTCAAATTCTTCAGTATTGAGTTTCGCCACATCTTCAATGTTGCCCCGTGCTATACGAGCAGCTTCAGTCAAGACATTGCGTGTCTCCGCCATTTCTTCCCCAGTAATATGGTTTATCACATGAAGCTGCTCAATGTTTGGCGCGAAGCAATGCCAGCTTGCTCCTTGTTTTTCGATGGCATGTAGCGCAAGTACGGATTCATGAATTTCAGCGCCATCAAATACGCCTGAGCCGCTGAGGATAACTGCAATTTTTTTCATTATTGTTTCCTTATCGAACTGACGCCAATAGGTTAGATGAAAATATGCTACTTGGACCGGAAGTGGGTCTCATTCTTTCTCTTCCGATTCGCTGCATTCGTCAAAGTCATCACTGGGTTCAATATCTATATCGTCTTGTTCTGGCTGAGAATAATGTTTTACCACGAATGGGGTGAGCATCACACTGGAAGGAAAAAATCGTTTCATAAAGACCTCGGATACAGCGGAACAATGAGTCGCTCAATTGTGTGCCTTTATGGTGTTCTCGCCTTTGTTTTAGGTCATGAAATCGAGTTAGAGTCGAGTAATTCACAGCTATATGAGGACAGAGTCACATCTTGATTGACTCATTGTTCAAGGTTTATGTACTGGTGGAGTCAAATCCCAATAGGGGACATCTGACCCAAATTTCTCGGCGATAAAATCCACAAACACGCGGACTTTTAGTGGTAGGTGTTTTCTTTCTGGAAAAACAGCATAAACAGAGTGAGAAGGAAGTGCGTATGCCGTCATAATGGGTTTGAGCTTACCTGCGACAATATCTTTTGCCACGATGAATGTGGGCAATTGACCAATCCCCAAGCCTTCCAACAGAGCTCTGCGGATTGCTTCACTGTTGTTTACGACCAGTTTACCTTTAGGCACCACACTAAATGGTCCTGTAGGGCTTTCAAAAGTCCATTCGCTACCGCCACGAAAATAGGCGTAACGTAGACAATTGTGAAGGCTCAGATCGCTGGGTTTTTCTGGCTCTCCATGCTCGTCTAAGTAAGATTGAGAGGCGCACAGAATACTACGACAAGTGGCTAGCCTCTTAGCAACCAGGTTAGAAAGTGGTAGATGACCAATGCGAATGCCTAAATCAAATCCGTCTTGGACCAAGTCTACCATTTGATCTTCCAGTTGCAGGTCAATTTCTAGATCTTGGTATAGAGTCAGAAACTCTGCGACCAAAGGTGCAACGTGTAGAACACCGAAGGACATCGGTGCCGTAATCTTGAGCTTACCCCTTGGCTTTCCTTGCAGCTCAGTAACGGCATCAATACCTTGTTGTGCAAGGCTAAGTGATTGAGCGACGTAATCGTAATAGCGTTGTCCGGCTTCGGTGAGGCTTAATTTGCGAGTGGTACGATTGAGAAGGCGAATACCCAGCTCATCTTCTAGTTGGTTAATGCGCTTACTGATCGCAGACTTGGTGATATGAAGCTTCTCAGCTGCAGTGGAGAAGCTGCCACTTTCTACCACGGCGACAAAAACAGGTATCGATGAATAGGCTTGCATTGGTTGAGTAATAGTAAACAATCAGTTTCTTGATTAGTAGATTATCATCTTGAGGAAAACAATCTACACTAGCGACGAAAATTGAGGAGAGAAAAATGAAATACGATTGGATCTTATTCGATGCTGACGAAACCCTGTTCCATTTTGATGCCTTTAAAGGGATGCAGCTGATGTTCTCTCGCAAAGGGATTGAATTTACCCAAGAAGACTACAGCCATTACCAAACAGTAAACAAACCACTTTGGGTCGATTACCAGAATGGCACCATCACTGCACATGAATTAAAGCACACCCGATTTAAAGGCTGGGCTGAGAAGCTTGAGACAACGACCTCTGAACTGAACAGTGCTTTCCTTGATGCAATGGCTGACATTTGTACCTTGCTACCTGGAGCGAAAGAGCTCATGGAGGCATTACAAGGCAAAGCCAAGCTAGGGATCATTACCAATGGCTTTACCGAACTTCAGGCGATTCGATTAGAACGAACAGGAATGACAGATTACTTCGAGCACGTGATCATTTCTGAAGAAGTCGGTATTGCTAAGCCTGATGCGGGGATTTTTTCTCACGCACTAGAAAAGATGGGTAACCCTTGTAAGAGTAAAGTGTTGATGGTTGGAGATAACCCTCATTCTGACATCTTAGGTGGAATTAACTTTGGGATTGAGACGTGCTGGTTAAATACAACCCAAGAAGATGAAGTGGAAGGGATTGAACCAAACTACACGGTTGAATCACTACTTGAACTGAAGAGTATTCTACGCGCTTAATTACTGTGTGATCCATTATTCCCTGCAGTGAGTATCTATTGTCAATATAGGCGGCAGATATGTAGCACGAATATGCAGGGAATAATCGTAAAGTATGATGCCAAACGTGGCTACGGTTTAATCTCTTTCAAGAGAAACTCACATCAGACGGTCTTCTTTCACGTCAGAGATATGAGTAGAGAGAACGGGCCCCCGTACATAATGGAATACGTTGAGTTTGACGTGGTTAATGACTTTAACGGGTGTATGATGGCGGTAAATATAACTCCTGTAATATTTAAGCTTGCTGGTTAATCTTTTGGTGAGTAAAGCGTAATAAAGTGCTCTAGAGACTTAGTTTTATTGGTCTCAAACTGCTGGTCTAGGATGCTCAGCTTTTCAATTCGATCCAATCTGAAATGACGATAATCGTCTCTTAGTTCGCACCATGCGACTAGCGTCCAGACTTTTCCCCAGAACATTTGTCCGAGAGGTTGCAGAGTACGGTGCGTTCTAGACCCACTTTCTGCGACGTAATCAATGTCTATTTTCAACTTTGCATCAATCGCATGCCTGAGCATTTGCCCGTGGCGAGCAGATTCTGTCTGCGTATAAAAGTCAGGCACCAATATCGGAAAGCTCTCAACCTGCTGTTTGAGTTTGTCTGGCAATACGGAGAGGATTTTGTTTGAAGCGCTGATGGACGCATCAGCTAGATCACTGTCTGACCAAGCCCGAACCATCCTCATTCCGAGTTCCAGAGCCATCATTTCTCGTTCTGAGAACATCAATGGTGGCAAATGCGCGCCTGCCTGCAAGATATAACCAACGCCTGCTTCGCCCTGAATTGGAACCCCGGAATTCATGAGTGATTGAATATCTCGGTAGATAGTTCGTTCGCTCACTTCCATAGTTTGGGCTAGCTCAGAAGCAGTGACTGCATAACGTTTTGAGCGTAGCAAAGTCAGCAGCTCAAACAGTCGTTCAGATTTACTCATCTTGTTCCTTTCTCCTTACAGGAGGGCACATTATGCACCCTCCTTAAGCTAGCGTTAAGTCAATCCTACTGGTACTTAGCGGCCAGATCGCTCATACGTAGAACTTGATGTTGCATGTTGACCGATTCAGAATCAATCAATGCCATTAACGGCTGACACTCTGCACAGTTTACAAACTGTTCGCCCGCCGACTTAGCGTCTTCCATTGAGTCCCAGTAAACCACATCGGTCCATGTATCGTTTTCTGCATCATGGCTTAAAGAACGATATTGGAAGCCTTTTAATGTCGCAACGAATTTTTGGCTTTGATTAGCCGCTTCGATAAAGTCTTCAGATGTTGTTCCTGCCAGTAGCGTAAAGCTAACCATTTCAATAACGTTTTCCATTGTATTACTCCTTTTCTATTAGTGTTGAGTTCGAAACTGAGTTTATGGCAGGGGAGTGTCAGAACCTGTCAGTATTGATTTTTGATCTGAATATTAAGTGGGATATGTATTATCGAGTATTTTATTAGGTGACTTGTTGATTATGCAACTAAACTAGAACTAAGAAGTAAAACGAGAATACGTTGTGTTTGGCTAAGGAATCTTAGGCAGGGAGCCTGAGAGAGTGAGGGACCATAATGGCGATTCAAGGAACCATTAGTGAGTGGCACGATACTAAGGGCTACGGGTATATTTCGGTTGATGATCAGGAAGCACAAATCAAGTTTCATCTTTGTGACCTAGAAGCATACGGTCATCCCCCAAGAATCAGTGAGCGAGTTCAGTTTCGATTGGCGAAAGATGCCCAAGGCGGTATTCGTGCTGTGAACATTGAAAGACAGGTTGTGTTTAATTTTTCTTTGTCCATTGCGATCTGGTTTTTTACCACCTTAGTAGCGAGTGTGTTTCTTCTCGATTACCCACCGCTCTCGTTTGTCCTTTACATCGCGTTAAGTACAATTGCTTATATGGTTTATGCACTGGACAAACATGCACTTCATACTGGTGGGTGGCGTGTTCCTTCGTTGACTTTTCACGTTTTGAATATTGTCGGAGGCTGGCCGGGCGCTCTGCTTGCTCAATCTGTATTGCACCATAAGTACAATGACATTGGCTTTAAGAGTTTGTTCTGGTTAACGCTGTTTGCCAACTTTGGCCTGTTTTGCTGGACACTCACCGAGGAAGGTACTGTTGTGATGGTTGAATTCCTTGCTGAAATGCAACGACTGTTGTCTTTTTAAAAACAAAAGCCAGTAGCAAAGGACTACTGGCTTTTCTGCTATGAACGATCTGCTGGGTTAAGGACGCTCACCCGCTTCCAGACGACGTTCAATATCTTTAACCACGTCAGGTAGCTCAGAGATTGTGTCAATCAAGTAATGTGGCGCGCTCTTCATCAGTTTTACTTTCGCTTTTTCTCGAGCAGCATTCAATGTTGCTTCATCAGCTTTCTGATATTCTTCATACGTTAAACCAGCTTCATTGCCAGACAGAAGCAAACCTACCGTCCACATACCTGCATTGTGTCCTTCGTCGATGCCCGGTGCCGCGTCATCCACTTTAATGCATGCCTTTACATCCGTTACGTTCAGCTCGATGACGTTTTTTAGCGCCATATAAGGTGCAGGGCGACCGCCTTGAGGGAGGTCGTCAGTAGCAACCACGTAATCAGGTTTATAACCATAGTCAGCAGCGACAGGGATTAACACATCCATGACTTCACGAGGGTAACCAGAGCAAGAACCAATCTTGATGCCTTGAGCTTTTAAATCATCGACGACTTGAATCGCGTTCAGGATGGGTTCTGCGTGGTCAGCGACTTTTGCTTTTTGCAGGGGCATAAAGGTCGCGTAAATGCGGTCAATGTCATCGCTATTCATGGAACGACCAAACTGCTCATTCCAACGCTTGTCTACAGCAGGAAGACGACCTACCGCCTGAATGTGGTCCCATTTTCCAAGGCCCATTGGCTCGCGTGCTTCTGCTAAGTTGATATCAAAGTCGAAACCTTGTTTGAACGCTTCAACAAAGATGCTGGTTGGTGCGAATGAACCAAAATCTACAATGGTGCCAGCCCAGTCAAAGATGACAGCCTGAATCGGTGAGTGAGAGTGAGTCATAATTGATATCCTGTTATCAGTAGTTGTGTTCATTACATACATTGGCAATCGCTTCTTCAAAGATAGCCAATGCTTCGGTAAGTTGTTGACGTGAAATAATTAATGGTGGGCTGAGCTGAATAACATTGCCTTGAGAAACTTTAAAGCTCAGGCCATTATTCAGACATTGATAAAGCACGGCTTCCGCTTCATCAAACGCTCTTTGTTTGGTTTGCCTGTCTGTCACGAGTTCTACGCCCCAAAGTAAACCGATGCCGCGAACGTCTCCGATTACTGGGTATTTCTCTTTCATTTCAAGCAATTTTTCACGTACAAATTCGCTATCGTCTTTTACTTTTTCCAGTAAACCTTCTTGCTCAATGGCTTCCATAGTTGCGAGTGCAGCGGCGCAACCTATTGGACTCTTCTCATGGGTGTAATGACCCATAGAAATTTGCTCTGCAGTGTTGTATTTGTCTTTGGTTACCATCGCGGCAATGGGAACTAATCCACCACCAAAACCTTTACCAATACACAATATATCAGGCTCGATGTCATAGGCTTGATACGTGAACCATTCTCCGCTGCGCCCCATGCCGTTAGGAATGTCGTCAATAATGAGCATGACATTGTGCTTATCGCATATCTCACGAATACGTTTCCAGTAGGCTTTGCTGGGGACTTGTACATCGGTATTACGCACAGCTTCGGCAATAAAAGCGCCAATGCCACCTTCTTTTTCAATCACATATTCCAAATAATCGGCATAGTGAACATCGCTACCTTCAGAAGAGACATTTTGGAAAGCACCGCGGTAGGATACAGCTGGCGGAATACGTTCTACTCCTGCCATTAAAGGGCCCATACCTTCACGGAAACAGGCTTCACCGCCGACAGAGATCGCGTCCAGAGAGGCACCGTGAAAAGAATCCCACAAAGAGACCACTTTAAAGTTGCCAGTGACATGGCGAGCTAACTTGAGTGCCATGCCTATTGCCGATGTGCCGCCCGGGGCAAACAAGACCCTGTTGAGCTCTCCACCACAGATCTGCGTGAGTTTTTCAGCACATTGAATCGCGGTATCGTTGGTGAAACGGCGAGGCGAAAATGGTAGATTCGCAATCTGTTCAGTGACTCGCTTAATCACATGTGGATGACTGTAGCCAAGCTGGTGAACGTTGTTGCCATGAAAATCCATGTACTTTTTGCCTGTGGCATCTTGAATATAGATTCCTTCGGCTGCTTCAAGTGCGTCCAGACACGGTGTAGACATGGCCTGATGCAGAAAGACGTCGCTATCGCGTTGTAGCAGTTCTTGCGTTCGTTCGTCGTTTAAGGATGCGTTCCAAGCTTGTCGAGCAGGCGTGGTATTCACGTCTCCTTCACTGCGAAAGTGGGTTAGTTTTATCGACTGAGTCATGATTAAGCTACCGTTTGCGCTTCTTTCCAGTACATGGCGTTCTTGATTGCACCGATCAAACGCTCAATATCCTGCGGGTATACTTCGCCAATATTGCCAATTCGGAAACAATCTGCGTTGGATACCTTGCCCGGATAGATGACAAACCCTTGCTCTTTGAGGCGGTCATAAAACGCCTTAAATTGGTAGTCCGGATGAGTCGGGGAGTAGAAAGAAGTAATAATTGGTGAGTGAAGGTCATCGCTTAACAATGGTTCGAAGCCTAATGAACGCATGCCTGCGACTAAGGTTGTCTGGTTAGCCTGATAACGAGTGTGACGTGCCTGAACCCCACCTTCCTGTTCAAGTTCTAATAGAGCTTGGTAGAAAGCGCGTACAGTGTGCGTTGGAGACGTGAAACGCCATTTGCCATGGTTCACTTCCATACACTTCCACTGATCATACAGATCTAGGCTCAATGAACGGGCTTGTCCTTGGCATCTTTCCAGCTCGCTTTGCTTTGCTATGACAAAACCAAACCCTGGTACACCTTGAATACATTTGTTGGCAGAGCTGATCATAAAATCGACGCCCATTTCGCCAATGTCCATCGGAATACCGCCAAAGCTAGACATCGCATCTAGGATGACAACTTTACCGTGCTGTTTTGCCAATTGAGTAATAGCCTCAATTGGATTCAGCATGCCAGTGGTTGTTTCGCAATGAACAATGGCAACGTGAGTAATACTTGGATCCGTTGCCAATGCAGTTTCCACCTCGTTCAAGTGTGGCTGTGATGTTTCGCCCGGGGAAACTACATGGCAAGGGATATTCAGGTATTGCGCGATTTGTGCAATTCGAGCGCCGTAGGCACCGTTGTCAACAACAAGGAGTTTGCCTTCTTTTGCTATCGCACTGCCAATGGTTGCTTCAACTGACGCTGTTCCACTGCCTTGCATAAGTACACTCGTATAGCCTTGGTGTTGAGTCGCCAGCTTTGTCAATTTAGTACGAATTACTTCTACGATGTCTTTGTTGTATTCATCATCCCAAGTACACCAGTCTTTTAACATAGCTTCACGGACCGTTTCTGATGTTGAGAGTGGCCCAGGAGTTAGCAGTAAGTATTCGTTTTTCATTCCAATATCCATGATTGTTTGTTTTGGTATACACCAGAATTAGAGCTCACTCTAACAGGGCAGAAAACGATGAGTAAATAGACAAAAACTCAAATTCATAAAACTTTCATATCGCGTTGTTGTGGGATTTTAACTTGGTCAAATTTTTGGATAGGTTTCTAAAAAGTGCCATTTTTTATTCATAGAATCGTCACAAAGCCATTTTAGGGTGTATATCGTCAACTGGTACAGACCAATCGATTTTTGCAAAGAGGATGCAATGTCAATCGGTCTCAAACAAATAGTCTTAATTGGAGAAAATGATGAAAAACCGTTTGATGGAAGGATCGCTGGCTGCACTTGTCTCTCTGCTAGCAACGAATGCAATGGCGTCTCAGGAAGTAACGGTTTACACCGCTTTCGAAACGGACATTCTTGCAAAGTACAAGTCTGCGTTTGAGAAAGAAAACCCAGACATCAAGATCAAGTGGGTTCGCGATTCTACGGGTATCATGACTGCAAAGTTATTGGCAGAGAAAAACAATCCACGTGCAGAAGTTGTTTGGGGTCTAGCAGGTTCTTCAATGGCGCTGTTGAAGGAGCAAGGGTTACTTAAGCCTTACACGCCAAAAGGTGCGGAGTCTCTACATGCGAATCTTAACGACCCGCAATCGAATCAAGCTTGGTTTGGTAATGACGCGTATTTCAATGCTGTTTGTTTCAATGAAGCTGTGGCGAAGCAGTTGAACCTACCTAAACCTACATCATGGGAAGACCTGACAGATCCGGTTTACAAAGGTCACATTGCGATGCCGAACCCTGCGTCTTCAGGTACAGGTTACATGCAGGTTTCTGCATGGCTACAAAACATGGGTGAAGACAAAGGTTGGAACTATATGAAGGCGCTGGATAAAAACATCGCACATTATACGCACTCAGGTTCTAAGCCATGTGTACAAGCGGGTATGGGCGAAGTAGCGATTGGTATTTCTATGGCTAGCCGTGGTGCTAAGCTGAAGACTCAGGGCGCACCTCTGGCTGTGATCACACCTAAGGGCATTGGTTGGGAGTCAGAAGCTGTAGGTCTGGTCAAAGAGTCCGAAGCGGCGAAACGTGTTGTTGATTGGTCTATTTCTAAAGCAGCGAACGAGCTGTATGTAGAAATGTACCCGGTTGTTGCGCATAAAGATGTCAAAGCAAGCGTCTCTAACTTCCCTAATGTACAAGAGAACATGGCAGAGATGGATTTTGCTCAAATGGGTAGCAAGCGCGCAGATATTCTTGCAACCTGGTCGGCGAAATTTGACGCTAAATCAGAGCCAAAATCATAAGGTCTAGATAACCTTACTGGTTTCTTACGACTGAGTATTTGAGGGAGAGCATAGGCTCTCCCTTTTGCATTTTGGCTTCATCACAGGCAAATTTGTTCAAAGGTTATTCGAGGTAGAAGAAGTCATGGACGTTATAAAAATATCAGCAGAAGATACGCTTGCTTTACGGCATCGGGTACTCTGGCCAGAAAAGAGTATCGATTTTTGCCGTGTGGAAGAAGATGACGTGGGTTTACATTTTGGTGCGTTTGCCGCTGGAGAGTTAGTCTGTGTCGCTTCTGTATTCGTCTCTGACAATGTCGCTCGATTGAGAAAGTTTGCTACCTCTCCGGAGTATCAAGGGCAGGGGATAGGTTCAAACGTACTCAAGGTTATAATTAGTGAATTGCAAAATATGGGCGTTATCGTTTTTTGGTGTGATGCTCGTGAAAGCGCATTATCGCTGTATAAAAGATTTGGTATGACAGAACAGGGTGAGCGCTTTTACAAGGGGGATATCCCATATTACAAAATGTCTGTCGCTTGGGATTAATCTGAGTCAGTCTTGGTGGTCAAATCACCCTGCCTTCATGCTTTTGTCATCTTTGGTCTATAAATTTGTAATGCGTCTGAAATAAACCAGATTTAGAGTTGGTATATACCATTTGGAGAGTGTGTCATGCCAACTAACCAACCTTATCTACAGATTGAAAACGTTGTGAAGCAATTCGGACAATTTACAGCGCTTAAGAATATCTCGCTTGCTATTGAAAAAGGCGAGTTTGTTTGTTTCCTTGGGCCATCTGGCTGCGGTAAAACGACGCTACTGAGAGCCATTGCTGGGCTCGATCTTCCAACTTCAGGTTCAATTTCACAACACGGTGAAGAGACTACTTTCCTACCACCTGAAAAGCGCGATTTTGGCATTGTATTCCAATCGTATGCTCTGTTCCCCAATCTGACTGTGCAGGAAAACATTGCTATTGGCCTGAAGAACCAAGGCATGTCGAATCAAGAAGCACTGGAGAAAGTCGATTACTGGCTGGAGATGATTGGGTTGCCGACATCTGGGCAAAAGTATCCAAATCAGTTATCTGGTGGCCAGCAGCAGCGTGTTGCACTTGCTCGCGCATTGGCGCTCTCGCCTGGTTTGTTACTGCTTGATGAGCCTTTATCTGCGCTGGACGCCAAAGTACGCGTTCACTTGCGTGATGAGATTTGTAAACTACAACGTAAGCTGGGTATTACCACCATTATGGTGACTCATGATCAGGATGAAGCGCTGTCAATGGCAGATCGCATTGTGGTGATGAATCACGGCGTAATTGAGCAAGTTGGCACGCCGCAGGAAATCTATCAACAGCCTGCTACTCGATTTGTGGCGGAATTTGTCGGCAGCATGAATTTTATTGGTGCTTCGGTGGCAACTGACAGTCAGCTACGCATTGCAGAATCCCTCATTCAAGCCCCGGTGTTGGAAAACAGAAATCTGGTCCGTGGTGATCGTTTTGACTTAGCAATCCGTCCAGAGAACATTCGCTTTTCCGAAGAAATAAAAGATGCGTTGCCAGTCCGTATTCGTACCTATGAGTTTCTAGGGTCCTTCTGCCGATATGAATGTGAGTTACAGCACGACAAGCTCGCCGCTCCTATCTTTGTTGACGTTTCCGGTGAACAAGTGCAAAACATGAAGCTGCGTGTTGGCGACATTCGCTACATTCAGTTTGCTGAGCGCGGAGCCAGAGCCTACCCAGTGTTAAGTGCAAATGGCGACAAAGCGATTGCGGCTTAGGATGAATGCAATGGACAGTAATACAATGAATAATTCGACGCTGATTGCTCTGAAGAATCACTCTACCAGCCACTTAAAACGTATCAGCCGCGATAACATCGTCTTGTTTGGCTTACTTGCGCTTCTATTTTCGTTGCTAGTGATTTTTATAGTCATGCCTCTATGGGCGATGTTAGCGAAGAGCGTGCAAGGCGCGGAAGGTGAATTTGTTGGTTTAGCCAATTTTGCCAGCTACTTTTCACAGGCGAGCCTATGGCAGTCTCTCGGTAATACATTGACAGTGGGTTTGTTGGTAACCGCTGTGGTTGGTGTATTGGCGTTTGGCTATGCTTACGCACTGACTCGCTCTTGTATGCCGATGAAGGGCTTGTTTCATGTCTTGGGCGCTGCGCCTATTCTTGCACCTTCGCTGCTACCAGCAATTAGCCTGATTTTTTTGTTTGGTAATCAGGGTATAGCGAAAGAAGTGCTGGGTGGCCATTCGGTGTATGGTTTAATTGGTATTTCGTTAGGCTTGATCTTCTGGACCTTCCCCCATGCGTTGATGATATTGACTACCTCGCTTCGCACATCTGACGCGCGTTTGTATGAAGCCGCTCGTGCGTTGAAAACATCTCCACTGAAAACGTTCTTTATGGTGACTTTGCCTGCGGCGAAGTACGGTTTGATCAGTACGTTGATCGTTGTCTTCACTCTGGTTGTGTGTGATTTTGGTGTGCCAAAAGTTATCGGTGGCAGCTACAACGTTCTTGCCACGGATATCTTCAAGCAGGTCGTAGGGCAGCAAAACTTCTCTATGGGCGCTGTGACCAGTATTCTGCTGTTGATTCCCGCGTTGTTAGCATTTGTGGCAGACCGCTGGGTGCAGAAAAAGCAAAAGAGCTTGTTTGATACGCGTTCCGTACCTTATCAACCTGAACCGAACAAAGTTCGAGATGGCGCGTGTTTCCTGTATTGTTCATTGATCTCATTAGCGGTCATTACGGTATTGGGTATGGCAGTTTATGGTTCTCTGGTGACCTTCTGGCCTTGGAATAAAGCACTAACGCTGAACAACTATAATTTTGCCGAGATGAGCACTTATGGTTGGCAACCTTACTTCAACTCATTATCGCTGGCGACATGGACTGCCATTATTGGTACCGCACTAATTTTTGTCGGAGCATACTGCATCGAGAAAGGGCGCGCTTTTGCTCCTGTAAGGCAGGCAATGCAAATGCTGAGTGTGGTACCCATGGCCGTGCCGGGCATGGTGCTAGGCTTGGGCTATATTTTCTACTTTAACGATGCCAATAACCCGCTGAGCTTCCTCTATGGCACGATGGCCTTTCTGGTAATCAATACGGTGGTTCACTATTACACCGTCGGTCATATGACAGCGGTGACGGCGCTGAAGCAGATTCCAGCAGAAATCGAGGCAACAGCGGCTTCCGTTAAGCTACCTCAATATAAGCTGTTCTTTAAAGTGACTTTGCCCGTCTGTGTCCCTGCGACATTGGATATCGCTACGTATCTGTTTATTAATGCATTAACCACCACTTCTGCGGTAGTATTCATCTATTCAACTGAAACCATTCCGGCTTCTGTTTCTGTATTGAATATGGACGATGCAGGTCAAACGGGCGCTGCAGCCGCGATGGCGGTGATGATCATGATTTCAGCAGCAGTCGCAAAGCTGGTGCACATGACGCTAGGGAAATGGTTGGAAAACAGAACACAGGCGTGGCGTAAAAGATAAGGACAACGGGTGCAGTACGTAAAAATTAAAGATTCTATTGTCGAGCAGATTGAATCAGGGTTACTTTCACCGCGGCAAAAATTGCCAGCGGAGCGTAAACTGGCAGAATCGTTTGATACCACTCGTGTGACATTACGTGAAGCCTTGTCATTGTTGGAAGCGGAAGGTCGTATCTATCGTGAAGACCGCCGTGGCTGGTTCATTTCTCCAGAGCCTTTGAAGTATGACCCTACGCAAACGCTGAACTTTACCAATATGGCGCTGGCACAAAACCGTTCTCCACAGACTGAACTGATTGCAGCGAAGGGCATTCTCGCCAATAAGCAGGCTGCTAGCCTGCTTGGGCTTCAACCATTCTCAGATGTGTATAAAGTGGATAGGGTGAGGTATCTGGAAGATCGCCCTGTGGTGTTTGTCACTAACTATATTCGTCCGGAACTGTTTCCTAATCTTTTGGACTTCGATTTATCTAAATCGCTTACCGATATCTATCGTGACCACTTCGGCATGGTGTATCAGAAAATTCGGTATCGCATCAGCACCAGTAGTTTGCTCGGAGACACCGCTCAGGCGTTAAGAGCCACCTCTGGCACTCCAGCTATGGTCGTCGAGCGTATTAACTACAACCAGCATGGTGAACTTATCGATTGTGATATCGAGTATTGGCGCCACGATGCGATCAGTATCGAATCTATCGCTGCACTAAACCACTAATCTCTTCTCTTAATTTGCTGGGCTTCCGTTTGTGGAAGCCCTTTTTTACAAGGATTTTCTATGTCTGTTTGGGCTATGTTTCTGGTTGTTATTTCTGCTTTTCTCCATGCAGGATGGAACTTGCTCAGCAAAAGCAATAAAGCTTCGGGACCTGCGTTTTTTCTCGCCAGTAGCTCAGCAGCGGCGTTGTTGCTCACTCCCTATATCATCTGGTACATCAATCAAGTTGGCGTTAGTGCGTTCCCTCAGGCTTTCTGGTGGATTCTTCTGGTTAGTGGTATTGCCCAGATGGTTTACATGTTGGGGCTCGGGTTCGCTTATAAGCAGGCGGATATTGGCGTGATTTATCCTATTGCGCGGGCACTACCTGTTTTGATGGTCGGCGCAGGTACGGTTGCTCTTGGTTACGAGTTAGCAACGCTTAGTTGGGTTGGCTTCACGCTGATCACGCTCGGTTGTCTTTTTGTTCCTTTAGAATCGTTCAGGCAGTTCAACTTGCAGGGTTACCTCAATGCAGGTGTGTTATGTGCGTTTATCGCTGCACTTGGAACCACGGGCTATTCGATTCTTGATAAAGAAGCCTTATTGATTTTGGGTATTGCCTTTCAACAAGTAGTGAGCGATAAAGCCTCTGCGGTTTTCTATCTAGGGATACAGTTTTGGTCAATTGCGTTGTGTATCGCGAGTTATTTAGTTTTTGCTAAGCGATTTGATGACTTTAAAGAAGCTTGGGCTATCAAGAAGCCTTCCGCTATCGCTGGTACAATGATGTCAACCACTTATGGGTTGGTGCTTTACGCAATGACGATGACGGAAAATGTGAGTTATGTGGTCGCGTTGCGTCAGCTTAGCATTGTGTTTGGGATGATATTTGGAATTATTTGGCTATCTGAAAAGTTTTTAGTTACCCGCCTAACAGGAACGATGTTGATCTTAGGTGGCTTAGTTTTGACCGTGCTTTGACGGGCTACAACTCATGTATTGGGTGGTTTGTTCTCAATAGTTGAGTAAATCTGTCAGCTTTTATTATGACATTTATTACTTATTTTATGAGAAATAATTATAAAGGTTAAAAAACATCAGCTTTCTTCGTTCTAGACTCGAAATAATAAGTGATTGAAGTCACATAAATTTTTATTACTAGCATATCTTAGACCACTAAATCCCTAATTTTTATACAAGAACGATATCTAGGCGATCGTCGAATTTGTTGAATAACAAGTGCAAGATTTTCTAATCCCTATCGGTCTTCTTTTACGTACCATTTAGGTATTCGAGCGAAGCACAAGGCTCGATTTTAAGGTAACTAAGGAGTCAGTTATGATTAAAGTAGTAAGTATTGCAACCATCTTAATGATCGCCTCAACTGCAGCAACCGCTGGTGGCTACCGTATGTATTCAGATACAAAAGTGGTTAACGGTGAGGCAGCAACTTCGAAAGAAGCGGCGTATGCCCAAGGCCGAGATATCATCAACAAGATTGATTCTATGTCCGCAGAAGAGCTTACAGGGCATTTAAGCATTGGTCTTTGGCAGCCAGAAGTAACACGCTCACTTGAAATCAAAGATTCAACAGTCACTTTGACAGAAAAAATGGGTGCGGATGGTCAGATTACTTATCAACCAGTTGTTCACGTTGATTACAACTACCGCTCATTTGATAGAGATGGAAATCGTTTCTAACACCTCTTTTTGAATATTTTTTGGTTTTCGCTAGCACCTAATAAAAAGCCCCGGACTTAAACCGGGGCTTTCTGTTCCTTGAGTCTATTAGCTTTCTGCTTCAACTAACTCAGGCTGTTCATCTGCACGAGCTGCATCTAGCATCTTACGAATGATGACAGAAGAAATCAGAGCAATTGCGACCATGACTACGGCGAGTACAGTCAGCAATTGGAAGTAATCGCCGTAAACGTTTTGTACGATCTCTTGCGTGATTTCCTGGCCTTTTTCGAGTGCGATTGAGGTTGAGAATACCGCGCCTACGATACCACTCAGTGCCATCGCTACTGAGAAGAGCGACACGGAGAAGCCTTCAATGTGTTTTGGAGCGACTGAAAGGATAAAGGCTACTACCAAGCTACCAACGATAACTTCGGCAAATGCTTGGAAGAAGTGAATCGCTAAGAAGACTTCAGGACGAATCACAACATCTTCACCAACGTTCATTACAGCCATTGTCAGAATGCCAAAGGCAATGGCAGTGAAGATAAATGCAAAGCCGATCTTTGTTGCAGTGGAGAAGTTAATGCCTTTTTTCTCCAGAGAAGAAAACGTCATCGCAATCACAGGGCCCGCAACAATACACCAAAGTGGGTTCATTGCCATTGATGCTTCCGGAGCGATAGGGATGATGTTGAACAGATCACCACGCATGGTGTTGATGGTCACCATGGTCATCGAGGTCATCATTTGTCCGTAGTACACGAAGAAGCAGGTCGTGAGTACAGTCATGATAAGGATTGTGCCCATTTTCAACGCGTCTGACTTACCTGACTTGATCATTAAGGTGATGAAATACAGGATAGCTGCAGCACCGATGGCGTAGACAATGTTCTGGCCAATATCCATGTTTGAGAACATGAAGAACACTAAGCCAACCATTGCTGCCGAAAGGGCAAAGAACGATAGCCAGTTTTTCATGCTCACTGAGTTCTTGTCGATATCTGCGCCAACACCAACCAACTGTTTGTTGAAGATGACCAGAGTAACAAAAGCGAAACCAGCCATTACCGCAGATAGCATAAAGCTGCCATGGAACCCGATTGCCAGAACAAACATTGGGAACAGGTACTGACCGAGAAGTGCACCGACATTGTTGACCGAGTAGTTGACGGGATAGCCGTTTTCGAAGTCTTCTTCAGTAGAAAAAGTGCGTTTGTATAGACTTGGATAAGAAGGAGACATCAAACCACGCGCGTAACTCGCCAGTGCGATACCGACAAGGCTCATTGGCACGTTCGTTGTTGATGCACCTAGCACGAGTAGCGTGTAACCAGTTGCAAAAGTGCCGTAAGCAATGGTAAGTGAACGGTAGGCTCCAAGGAATTTATCTGCTATAAAGCCACCCGCGATAGCGAACAGTGGACCGATAGAAGAGAAAGCTCCGACAACCATCATGGTGTCCGCTTCACTATACCCCAGATCTTCTAAGAAGAAGCGGGTCAGGATAACCATCACACCGTAGAATGATAAGCCAAACATCGCTTGGCAGAACATCATTGATTTGTTGAGTTTATTCCACATAATAGTCTCATATAGTTGGTATAACACAGAATTAACATCTGATAATAATATCATCTGTGGCATGTTATAAATTGAAACAATTATCGCAGAAAACGCATTCGATGCACGAGTTTTTCTAAATCTCGCATAACTTTTTATAATGAAGTTGATCCAAAACGTTTGCGTTGGATAAATATCACTTGCAAACCTTTTGTCAGGAGTCTGCATTTTCATTTTGGTGCACTAACCTTTGTGTTAGCCTGTCTGGCAATCTCGCTCTTATTGATAAGGAAAGTAATTCAATGAAGATCTTCAGCAATTTCGAAAGTGGCAGTATTGAAGTCGTCAATGCAGATGACAAAGATGCAATTCAACTTAAGATTCCTAATGACAACCAATCTGAATTTTATCAGTGGTTCCACTTTCGACTGGAGACAGAAGCCGAGCAGTCACATTCTATTCAGATAGTTGACCTGAAAAACTCTGCGTACCCAGAGGGTTGGAAGGATTATGACGTGGTGGCCTCTTATGACCGAGAAGAGTGGTTCCGAATTCCTGCCGAATTTGACGGAGATACGCTCAGTTTTACCGTCATTCCAGAACATGGCTCAGTTTACTTTGCCTATTTCGCGCCTTATAGCTATGACCGACACCAAGATCTGTTGCATGCAGCGCAAAGCGCTCATCACTGCAAACTGGAAACTCTAGGGCATACCCTTGATGGTAATGACATGAGCCTACTGACGTTTGGTGAACCGGAAGAAGGTAAGAAGAAAATCTGGGTTATCGCCAGGCAGCACCCAGGTGAAACCATGGCCGAATGGTTTATGGAAGGGATGATTCAGCGCCTGATTGATGATGAAGACACAGGTGCACGTGCGTTACTGGATAAAGCGGTACTTTATGTTGTGCCAAACATGAACCCTGATGGCAGTATCCGTGGCCATCTACGTTGCAACGCGATTGGTGTAAACCTTAACCGTGAATGGCAATCTCCAAGTATGGAGAAAAGCCCAGAAGTCTTTTTGGTAAGAGAGAAGATGCTTGAAACTGGTGTGGACATGTTCCTTGATATTCACGGCGATGAAGCGATTCCTTACAACTTTGTTGCGGGTTCTGAAGGCATTCCTTCTTATGATGAGCGACTGGCTTCACTTGAGACTGCATTTAAACAGGCACTACACACCGTGACACCTGAATTCCAAGATGAGTTTGGCTACGACAAAGATGAGCCGGGTAAAGCTAACCTAACGGTAGGCTCAAATTGGGTAGCGGAAGAATTCAAGTGCTTGTCTTACACCATTGAAATGCCGTTTAAAGACAACAACGATTACCCTGATCCTCTTTATGGTTGGT
Source organism: Vibrio sp. RE88 (assembly GCF_013113835.1). Classification (GTDB taxonomy): domain Bacteria; phylum Pseudomonadota; class Gammaproteobacteria; order Enterobacterales; family Vibrionaceae; genus Vibrio. The sequence continues at coordinate 346,436 of NZ_VTYQ01000004.1, forward strand.
CTCCAGAGCGAAGTCTTCAGTTTGGTGCAGATACCTTGTCTGCAACGTTAGCGGTTTCTGACAAAATCTAGTTAGAAATCATTTGATGTAAAAAGCGCAGCCAGTCTGCGCTTTTTTGTTCGCGTTAGTAATACTATCGCTGAGCGAAAGATATCCTCGCTGGGCGATTGACACCGATATGCGTACCTTTTGAGTATCGATAACATAAGGTATTCAGCTATGTCACAGCATCCCTCATTTTGGTTCAAACAGGCTCTAGAGCGAGAGCATCCCCTTGATACGCAATCCTTGTCACAGGATATTACGGTTGATGTGGCTATTGTTGGCGGCGGTTATACCGGTTTATGGACTGCCATCATGCTCAAAGAACAACAACCTGAACTTGAGATCACAGTGATTGATAAAGGGCTGTGTGGCAGCGGGGCATCTGGTGCGAATGGTGGCTGTATGCTGACTTGGTCTACCAAGTACCCAACGATGAAACGTTTATTTGGTGAGGATGAAGCGAAAAGACTCGTTAAAGAATCTGAAGCTGCGGTATACGAAATCGAGCAATTTTGCCAACAACATGGGATCGACGCAGAGCTGCGTCGACAGGGCACTTACTACACGGCAACCAACACCGCTCAGCGGGGCGCGATGCAGCCAGTGGTCGATGAACTTAGGCGACTAAATATCAGCAGTTGGCAAAAATGCAATGATGGCGATATCGCTCGGTTAGCGGGTTCTGCGCAGCATATTGAAGGGTACTATTCGCCTGCAGCAGGGAGTGTTCAGCCAGCATTATTGGTGCGTGGCCTTCGCCGAGTCGCAATCAAGAAAGGCATCAAAGTGTTTGAGAATACGCCAATGACGCAGCTTAACTTTGGCGATCCTGCAACCGTTATAACCCCAAATGGCAAAATCACAGCGGCTAAAGTGGTACTCGGTTTAAACGCTTGGATGGTTGAACACTTTAAACAGTTTAAGCGCAGCATTGTGGTGGTATCTTCCGATATGGTCATTACTGAACCGCTTGAAAATACTCTTGAAAAAAGTGAGTTTGACCGAGGTGCAGCGATAGTAGACTCTCGTATCTTTGTTCACTATTACCGAGATACTAAAGACGGACGGCTTATGCTAGGTAAGGGTGGTAATCGATTTTCGTTTGGTAATCGGGTTGAGAACATGTTCAACCAACCCACCCGATATTTCTCCATTTTGGATAAGTCGTTCAAGAAGTTATTTCCCCACTTTAAGGAGGCCAAATTTGCCTACAACTGGACAGGTGGATCTGACCGCTCGGTAACGGGATTGCCTTTCTTTGGTCGTCTTCAGGGGCAGAAAAACATCTTTTATGGTTTCGGTTATTCAGGTAGTGGCGTAGTGCAGACCCGCATGGGCGGAAAGATATTGTCTTCTCTTGTGCTTGGGGAAAATAATGATTGGACTCGAAGTGGGTTAGCACAAGGGCCGCTAGGGTGTTTTCCCCCAGAGCCGATAAGGTGGCTAGGCGCCATGACGGTGAGAAATGCGGTACGAAGAAAAGAAGAAGCAGAAGATAATGAACAAACGCCAATGATTTGGGATAAGTGGTTGGCGAAACTTGCAGGTGCTGCAGGCAAAGCAGATAAGGTTGAGTAATACATCTGTCATAAAGCCTTGGCATGCTGAGTGTTTGTTAGAACATCTGCCTAACTATGCGTTTTATCCCTCCTCTTAATGCTTTAAAAGCTTTCGAATCTGCAGCTCGGTTACAGAGCCTAACCAGAGCTGCGGAAGAACTTAATGTGACTCGGGCTGCCGTAAGTCAGCAAGTTAAACAACTGGAAACTTATCTTGATGCGACCTTGTTTGAACGTAAAGGCGCCAAGCTACTGCTAACGCAAGATGCTCAATACTACTTACCGCTACTGACGCAAATGTTTGAATCGCTGTCGGTCGGGACAGAGCAACTGTTTCAACGCAAACAACGTCAAATGCTGAAGATAAGTATTGCGCAAAGCTTCTGTTTTCAATGGTTAATTCCACGTCTCGAAGACTTTCGGCGCGAATATCCCAATGTGGAGCTCAAGGTATTCACCACATCTAATGCTTATCCGAATGGGAGCAAAGTAGCGGACATTGAAATCATTAATGGACCTTTACCTCAAGATGAAGTGAAGGCCAAGGTTCTTACGGAAGAAAGCTGGGTGTTGGTTGCGGCTCCACGACTCGTAAAACCAAGGCCGTTGAACACGCTGGAAGAACTTGCCGGGTGTGAAAAAATTGCCACAACGGGTTACAAAGAAGACTGGCAATTCTGGTTCGATTACCACCAGTATATGGGAGCTGTGAAAGAGCCGTCACTGCAGTTTGATCACTCCCTTCTTTCTATTGAAGCAGCTGTTGCGGGGTTGGGTGTGTTGTTAGTGAAAGAGTTGTTGGTCGAAGAGCAGCTTATTCAGGGCAGTCTAATGAAAGTAGGTGATAAAAAAGTGCCCAGTCGAGATGGGCACTATTTATTGCAGCGTGATGTCCACAATCCACTGGCTACTCAATTCTCCGAGTGGATCACCAAGAGCCTTGATTACTCACACGGTGGGGCCATATGAATAACCGCTAATCCGCCAAGTGACGTTTCGCGATATTTCTTGTTCATATCCTTACCCGTCTGATACATAGTAGCGATGACTTTATCCAGAGAGATTAAGCACTTGCTGGTTCGCTTGAGCGCCATGCGCGACGCATTAATCGCTTTCATTGCCCCCATCGCATTACGCTCGATACACGGAACTTGCACTAGGCCACCAATTGGGTCACACGTCATACCCAATGAATGCTCCATAGCAATCTCTGCTGCAATACAGATCTGTTCATTGCTACCGCCTCTAAGTGCTGTCAAACCTGCCGCCGCCATAGAAGATGAAACACCAACTTCACCCTGGCAGCCAACTTCAGCACCAGAAATGGACGCATTGGTTTTATAAAGAATACCAATCGCTCCAGCGACCGCGAGGAAATCTTTAATCTGCTTAAGGTCGAGCTCTTTGATAAACCGATGGTAATACATCAATACTGCTGGAATAACGCCTGCGGCACCGTTGGTAGGCGAGGTGACGACCTGACCACCTGCAGCGTTTTCTTCACTGACAGCAAAGGCAAACAAGTTAATCCAATCCATGATTTCCATTGGATCGTTTTCGATTGCTTCGTTGGCTTCCAGTTTTTTGAGCAAGTTAGGCGCACGTCGGGTAACATTTAGGCCACCTTCTAGAATCCCTTCCGTTTCAAAGCCGCGTTGCATGCAGAGGGACATGACTTTCCATATCTGTTCTGCTTTGCGGTCGATTTCATCGGCGTCGAAAAAGCACACTTCGTTTTGCAGAATCATACCGCCAAGGCTGAATCCATTTTCCTCTGCCATGTTGAGCATTTCGTCTGCAGAGGTAAATGGATAGGGCACGTCGACCGATTGCTCACTGCCACCATTCTCCAGCTCTGCCGCTGTGGCAATGAAGCCGCCGCCGATAGAGTAGTAGGTTTCAAATGCGAGCTGCGTCCCAAACGAATCATAAGCCGTTATCGTCATGCCGTTTTCATGTAACGGCAGGTTGTCGCTATGGAATACAATGTCGCTCTCATAGCCGAATGCAATGGTATGTGCGTCAGCTAATAGCAGCGTACCTTCGTCCAGCGTCTGTTGGAGTGACTGCTTAGCACTGGTGATCTTGATGGTGTCTGGCCTATTACCCATAAGCCCGAGAATCACCGCTCGATCCGTATGGTGACCTATCCCTGTCAAAGACAGAGAACCATACAGATCAACCTGTACTCTATGCACTTTCGACAGAGATTCGTTGAGCAGGCGCGTAAAGTGGTAACCGGCCAGCATAGGCCCGTTGGTGTGGGAACTGGATGGTCCAACTCCGACTTTAAAAATATCGAAAATCGACAGCATAAACTAACTTCCTGTTGATATGGCCTGTTGATCAGACTCTATTTAAATATAGTTAACAAAATATTAACCTTGCTAACGCTATCTTCAAAGAAGATGTTTGTACAGTACTTCAGCAAGTTAGTATTAATAATTGAGAAGTGAGTAAATAATGAACATTCGTAATGTGGTTATTGTTCTTGGCAAGCGACTTGTTGGCAATGCTCTGACCGCAGAAGGGAAGTCGCGTGTTGAAGCTTTGCCAAAATTACTCAGTTCTTGTGATCTGAATGAAACAGCGTTGTTGTTTTGTGGTGGTGTGACGCCAGGTCAAACCATATCAGAAGCGATGGCAATGAGGGATTACTTCAAGCAATTACCGTCGGCGCAGATGTGCCATGACTTGAACATTATTCTAGAAAGCGATTCTCAGAATACGGTACAAAACATCCACAATGCTGCTTTGAAGTTAAAGCAACTCGGCTTAGAAGATCAACGTGTTGATGTGACACTCGTGTCCAATGATTACCATCTCAAGCGTATTTTTGAAATCCAGTCATTGATGGATGAACAGGGCTTGTTGCGTACCCTTAAACAGCACTGTGCAAATTCTGGATTAAATCTGCATATTGACCAAGACATAGATCAGCATTGCAGTGTTATGTATCCGCATCAAGGTTTGTATGCTCAAGCGTTTTTATTGGTAGATGAGTTGACGACGTATCGAGTTTATTTAGAAGGGGTGGTGAACAGAGCGTTTGACAGGCCGTTAGATGATGTCAGGTGTTTGCCCGAAACGCTGGCTCTGCGTGCTTTGTCATTATTGGAAGTGTTAAATCTGCCGGTGGAAATACAGGATAAGTTACAGTCCATGAAAGAGGTTGTTCTTACAACAACCTCAAAAGTCGACTGTCATGCAATAGAATCGCAGTTGACGTATTTCCACCAAACGTTGACATGGCTAAACAGGCAGCTTGATCCAGAAAACCAGCCAAACTTTAGCGTTAACGAACTCTCAAGCTAATGCGAGTTTTCACAGCGGCGAGCGCAATGAGGCAGTAGCATAGCAGCTCCATGCTTTCCTCGGATACGTTCTTAACTTCTCGAATGTAATGTTCGCCCATGACTGAGTGCCAGAAATGTCCCATGCCGTACAGACGAGAAAAGACGATCAGTAAAACGACGCCGCCAATCAATATATTCATGTGACGAGCGTTTAAAATCGTAGCCATTTCGTTGACAGTGTTCTTACCGCCTCGATAAGCATAAATACACGCAACGGCAGTGACGGCTAATGCTGGAAGCACCCAAGCACCGTGGAAAATCATATCAAACCAGACATCCATTTCACGTATCGTTAATACAGTGAAAAAGCCACTAATTAAGGCCGCAGCATGGGTGATGTCTTTTCGCTCTCGCATCAAGCTGTAAAAGGCCCAGACTGAAATCACCAACATCATCAGCTGTAATGACTCTGTAATGGACGCTTCACCAAATCCGGCGTTTAGGTAGCTGAAATCAGCGCGAATCGATAAGTTAACCAAAATGCTGATTGCTACGATAATGAGCGCATTGAGTGCTGATTTATAAATAATTTTTTTGGATTGAAGCGAAATTGATTCGGAGGTAGTTGCTTGTTCCTCGTGCAGTGAGGGAGTTTTGTGCTTCATAATGACATCCAGTGTAGAACGGTATAAATGTGATGTGCGACACATTCTATTCCTCACTTTCACTGTTTTGTCAGGAAAATGTCATAAATAAAACACTGTTCATTAGTTGCATATTGTTACAGATTGAATCGATTGGTAAAGGAATTATTGGCTGAATTGTCCCGAGACCACTCGAATTAGAAGCTTCAAGTGGCTGGGGTGATTAATCGAGGTAGGTATATGTATTAGCTATCTGAAGATTTTTGGTGTTGGCGATAGTATTCCCACTGTTCGATTCGGTTGTCCGAAGAAAGGACACAGTAGGTAACACGTTTTTCATTTTCGCTCACGGTTTCTAGTTTCCCGCCTTGCTGCGCACAGTAGACGGAAGCCGGATTGGCAATAGAGGTGTAGCCTTTCACTTCATATTCATCAGGTTCACTAGCGCAGCCAGCGAGTGCTATTGCTGCTGCCGAGGTCAAAACCCAAGTCGCTTTTTTCATTCTGTTCTCCAATCGAATCAATCAGTCGCATATCGAGTATAGAAGAGTAGATAAAAAACATTGCCTTAAGTTTGTTAAAAGATCGAAGGTGTCTAAAATTAAAAATGTACTCATAGTACTTATCTATGAAATAAGTGTTGAAGCAAAAGTACCAGTTATTCGAAATGTGTGCATTGAGCTGTTAAAGATAAGGATATAAAGATGTCGGAACAGAAGCATCGTTTAGTGACACGGAGTGATTTTGACGGACTAGTATGTGCCGTTCTTTTGAAGCAACTTGAACTTATCGATGACATAAAGTTTGTTCATCCAAAAGACATGCAAGATGGCATCATAGAGATAACGCCGCAAGATATTGTCACCAACCTCCCATACGTCGCACAAGCTCATCTTGTGTTTGACCACCATTTATCTGAAATGATTCGAAACCCGGGTGAGAGACCTAATCATATTATTGACCCGAATGCGCCTTCAGCCGCGCGTGTGGTTTGGGAGCATTATGGGGGAGAACAAACCTTCCCGACGGATTGGCTCGGTATGATGGAAGCGGTTGATAAAGGAGATTCAGCTCAGTTTTCGCGAGATGAAGTGTTGGATTCCACAGGCTGGAACCTGCTTAACTTTCTTATGGACGCCAGAACAGGGTTGGGGCGCTTCAAAAACTTTAGGATCTCCAACTACAACCTGATGATGGACCTGATTGAGTACTGCACATCGCACTCCATTGAAGAGATATTGGATCACCCTGATGTCCGGGAACGTATTGACCTTTACAAAGAGCATGAGAATTTGTTCAAAGAGCAGATTCAACGCTGTGCGACTGTCTACGACAATCTGGTGTTTCTTGATCTTACTGGTGAGGATGTCATCTTTGCCGGTAACCGATTTATGATTTACGCCTTATACCCTCAATGCAATATTTCGATTCATAAGATGTGGGGATTTCAGAAGCAGAACACTGTGTTTGCGACAGGTAAATCGATATTCGATCGAAGCTCCAAGACTAATGTGGGTGAATTGATGCTGAAATACGGTGGGGGCGGTCATAAAGCCGCGGGTACTTGTCAGATTGAGAACGAAAACGCGGAAAGCGTGGAACGAGAACTCATTGAGGCCATTACTTCGGATGGCTGACACGCAACAAAGGATAAAAAAGAGCCCCTAATTGTTAGGGGCTCTTTTTTGATTAAAGTGTTTTTGATTAAAGTGGCATTACTCGGTTTCGCCCGAGCTGTTTCGCTTCATAGAGAAGTTTATCCGCTCGTTCAATGATTGAGTGAGGCATTTCGCCCGCTTGCAATTCGGCTACACCAAATGAAGCAGTAATGTTACCCACTTGCTTGCCGGAGCGTCTGTCTTTAATCGACAGTTTTTCCACTGAACGACGTAGACTCTCAGCAAATTGACGGGCGATCCTCAATTGCTTGTTGGGCATAATTAAGGCGAACTCTTCACCGCCGAAGCGGTAGGCATGGATACCATCACGGCTGCTAATCTGAAGCCGTTTGGCGATGCCTTTAATCACTGCATCCCCAAATAGATGGCCATAAGTGTCGTTGTAGCTCTTAAAGTGATCGATATCGGCTAGAATCAGACAAATTTTCTGTTCTGAGCGGCACAGCGTGTCCAAATCATTATCGAATGAACGACGGTTATACAAGCTAGTTAGTCCATCAAACAAGGCGTCTTGTTGGACTTCAGCAAGTTGCGTTTTGAGTCGCTGAATTTCTTCGGTTGCTGTTTCGAGCTGGTTATTCAAAAAATTGGTTGAGTGTCGGATCTCTTTAGATTCGGCCACTAACTGACGAATGACTTTCATCACTTCGTCGATAGACATGGCTTCATCGTCAACTTTTTCAAGGTTTTCAAAACTTTTGTCTATTACCTTAGAAAAGTGCGATGTATCGGCCAATGTATCTGTCATTGAAGAGGCTACTTGCCCAACTAACACTTCAATGTTAGCCCGCAGATCTTTGATGTCAGTCTCTGCTCTGGCAGCGACATAATTGTTATAGAGTTGCTCACCTGCTGCTGGTGGGCATATGCCGTAATTCTCCAGAATGGTCTCGAGCTCACGGTTCATTTGAGGAATGGCATTCTCCACGTAGGTATACCACAACGCATAATTGGCTGGCGTTGCCGCTACGTGGTTTTGCATCATGAGGGGGACAGCTTTTTTTAAGTTAGCGGTCGATTTTTTAAAATCGTCTTCTGTCATCTGATTATAAGAATTCTACGTTAACTACCGATTAACTTAAGATTAGCGGATTTACTCCTGAGATGCTTGAGTTAATGTCAATAAAATTAGAATATTTAATAAATATGATGAACTTATCTTAACAAAGTCCACCATTCTAAAGTTCAGTTTCGCCCACTTTTACGCTTAAACGGCTACTTCTATTCGCTCAGTTGTACTGCCTGATTCCAACATAGCCGCACCGCGAAGCATTGCCTTGATAAGATCACCGGCATTGAATTTCTCCAATGCTTCGTGTGCACCAACTTGACGAGCCCGATCAACACAGATTTCACTCGATAGTGAAGTGTGAAGAATGATGTAGGCATTACTAAGCTGCTGTTCACTCTGAGTCTCAAAAGCCAGTTCGTAACCATCCAAACCTGGCATTTCAATATCGCTTACCAAGAGTTGAATTGGCTGGCCTCGTTCCGCTTCTTCTCGCATCAATTCCAGTGCTTCAATACCATTGTTTCGAATCTGATAAGAAATATTAATACTATCGAGCGCATCGGCGAGTTGTTTTCTTGCAATAGAGGAGTCATCAACGAGTAAAATACTGAGTGCTTTGAGTCGCTCACGTTCGATATCGGTCAACATCGGAATCTTAGTCGATTCATATTGAGGGTAGATCTTTGATAGAAGGAGCTCCACATCGAGCATCTGCACAATCTGATCTTCGAATCGGGTGATACCCGTAACGAAAACATTGCTACCTGCTGATTGAGGGGAGGGTTCAATAGAGCGCCAGTCACACTCGATAATTTTTTCAATCGAACGCACCATGAAGGCTACAACGGTCCTCAGACAATCAGTGACGATTAAATAGCAAGAATCGTATTCTTCAGGTTGGATTGGTCTAAAACCAATAGCGGCAGGCATATTAATCACAGGGATGGTTTTATCACGGATGGTGACCGTACCAATCACATGGTGATGTGAGTAAGGAATTTGAGTTGTCGACTGATAAGGGACAATCTCACGAACCTTTAGTGTACCAATCGCAAATAGCTGTTCACTGCGAGTCAGTGTGAACATCAACATGCCTTGAGACTGATTTGCTTTACTGATTGTTTTTGCCATGACGGACGTTTCTCAAATTTGATACTTATAAAACGAGATGGTAACGCATCTACAGTTCGAATCAATTAAGATAGGTCAATTAAGTCGGATTCTTTGATAATTTGTGTGGATATTTAGCCATTAGGATGGTGATCTTGCGCTATTTCGTTACAATATGCGCCCTCAGATAGGCCCAATACATTGAGATTTTGACATGGCAAATACAGCAGCAGCTTTACACATTTTGGTAAAGCATAAAGAACAGGCTGAAGACATCATCAAACAGCTGAAAAAAGGTGCGAAGTTTCAGACTCTGGCAAAAAAATACTCCACGTGTCCATCTGGTAAAAAGGGTGGCGATTTAGGTGAGTTTCGCAAAGGCCAGATGGTTCCTCAATTCGATAAAGTCTGCTTTAGTGGGGAAACGCTAGTGCCACACTTGGTGAAAACCAAATTTGGCTGGCACGTAGTGAAGGTTTTGTACCGCACTTAAAAAAACACCCCGCGCTAGCGGGATGTTTTGGGTTTAGTGAATTATAGTTCTGTCCACGCTTGGTCCCAGTAAAGCCCCGTACCTGGCGCGTAAGCCCATGCAGCGTCTGCACACCATCCTGTGTATGGATGAGGCTTACACTCATAACTGTTTCCTGCGTTAGTTACGCGGTCACCAGCTTCATATGAAGTACCTTCAACATATTGAGGGTATTCGCCCGGATTGCCACCATCGTCCTTGGCTTTGACAAGAACTGAGAGACTTGCGGTGTCTGAGGCTATGCCGTCAGAAACAGTCACTGAGATGGAAACATTGGTATCTTGCGTAAACTCAGGGGCAATAAAGCTCGCACTGTCGCCATTCTCATTAAGTGTAACGTCAGAGGAAGACCAGCTATAGGTTAGGTCGTCACCGTCCGCATCAGAGCTGCCTGATGCATCTAAAACGACATTGTCGCCAGCTTCCGCTTGAGTAGGGCCGCTGATATCGGCGACAGGTGGCGTATTTTCTGGTTCGCTGCCAAGTTCGGCCTTAATGTTAACCGTGTCGTAAGAAGTTGCATTTTCATCATCCGTCACAGTTAGCTTAAAGCTATAGGTTTCATTCGTGCCTGTATCCGGAATGGCAACGGACGCAACAGCTTTGTCTGCATCAGTGATGCTAAGATCATTGCCCGCAATCTGTTCCCATTTGTAGGAAACGATGCTGCCATCATTGTCGCGCGAGTCTGAACCATCAAGCTGAACAGTTTTAGCTGTGTCGACGACGATATCATCACCCGCATCAGCGACCGGAGGTTGGTTGCCCGGCTCTCCACCTTCAAGTAGTCCACGTTGCATGGCATTGAGGATATCGCCGTTGTCTCCATCGATCTCCCATGAGAATAAGCCCGCAAATCCTTGAGAGCGTACATAAGCAGCTTTCGCTTCAACAGAGCGTGCATCGTCATAGGTGATCACTTCACCAGTAGACTCTTTGTATAGGTAAGGGGCCTTTGCTGGTTCATCGTAAAACTCTTCAACACCAGATTTACCAAGATAATCGCTGACGATATCCTTGTAGTCGATTACACCTGCTTCCCAACTGCCAACAATTGGGCCATTACCCACGCCAGTAATAGGGTTGGATGTATCCGTCATACTTTCGCGAGTGACTCCGCTCCAGCCGCGGCCGTACATCGCAGCGCCCAATACCAGTTTGCTCGGAGATACGCCTTGCTTAAGCAGCTCTTTTACTCCGTTGTGCGTGGTGTATTCTGGGCCGTCATCGGGTGTTAACGTACCTTCACATTGAGCTGCTGTGATGTGTGAACCACAGTAAAGAGCGGCTTGATGACCGAGATTATTATCCCATGCTCCGTAGAAGTCATAAGTCATGACGAAGAGGTAATCCATGTACTGAGCTGCGTCTGGATAGTGTACGTCTTCGACTTTATCCCAGCCGGCGCCAATAGCAGAGGTTAGTTCATACGTCTGGCCAGTTTCAGCGGACAGCCCATCCAGCATCTGGCGTAGCTCTCTCATCAAATCAACGTACGCTTGGCCGTCTTTATCTGGATCACCTAAATCTGGGTTTGCACCTGTACCGCCAGGGTATTCCCAGTCTATGTCAACGCCATCGTAGAATTTCCATGTTAGAAGGAATTCTTTGACAGAGGCAACGAAGGTATCGCGATTCTTTTTGTCAGTGAATCCGTAGAAGGGGTCAGACAATGTCCAGCCACCGATCGACGGGAGAATTTTTAGATCGGGGTAGCGCTGCTTTAACGCCATCATCTGACCGTATGTTCCTTTGATCGAAGAATTTGCAGTGCCAGGAAGGCTAGAGCCAAAAGCGCCCCATTGATCATGAACAACTACTTCATAATCTTGAGAATCGCCACAAGCGAGTTGAAGTGCTCTTTGCGAATTCTGATCGGTTAATGACTCGTTTGGGCCACAAATTGGAATAAACCCATAGATGATGTGTGTCAGATTGTCTGCTGGGATGTTATCAACCGTGAATTTGCGATCATACTGGCTCCATTCGACAAAATAGGTGCCCACAACCGTGCCATCTGGTTGCGGAGGAAAAGATTGGTTATTGCTGTCGACGTTCATAACCAGTGGAGCCATGCCTTTGCCATTAGTATCCGTCACCGAAATCTTGTGTACTGGTGAAGTTGAACACTCTCCGTCCTCATCACATATATTGACGGTCATATCATATTGGCCCGCTTCTTCTATCTGGACTTGCGTATCGCCAGAAAAAGCCGAACCTGTAGGGCCATTAATGGGAGCTGAAAAGATCACTTCATTGTTTAGCCTGACTTGCCACTCCGTTGCAGGCGTCCCACCGTTGTACCATACATCCCATTCAACGGGGAAGGTGACCTGCTCATGCCTAACCACAGTTTTTTTGTATGACTGTTGGCCAGCCTCTCCGTTAATCTCAACAAATGATTGGCTTTTTACACTGGTCATATTCCAGTCCAACGCTGCTGAAGCGGGAGCTGCATGTACATTCATGCTGGCTGTACCTAGGCTGAGTGCGATCACTACAGACAGAGGTTTAAGTAGACGTTTCTTACTACACTGACGGTTGTCTTTTATATCCATTGTTATTTTTTCCTTCTTTTTTATTCAACCCTATGGTCAATCTGAAAACTAATCCCAGTAGAATTCGAATTCGCAGACAAATTTAATTTAGAAGGGCTTTTTTGAAGGGGAAAACTCCAATTTGATAATATGGAACTAGAGGTGGTAATTAATATTATTTCATAAATGATTATTGGACTTATCCAGAATTAGCTGGCAGTCCGAATTAGAATTAAAGCTCTATAATTCTCGGCAATATTGTTAAAAACGAGAGAGTGGAATTTTTACGGCTTTGTCGGAGTGAGTATTTAGTTTAATAAACATCAAAGAAATAAGTTTATTTAAACTTGTAATGTGTTAATAGTCGCTGACGTCGCTAAATAGCTGTATTGAACTGTTTGTAGTGTGACTTTTTCAACAGTTCTTGGCCAATCATTAACGGTAAATCATCATAAAATGATATGACATAGTGGCAGTTTTACTTAATTTGAGAAGATGTATTGTATATAGCGCAGTGCTAAGGATTCTCATAGAATGAAGAAAGATTGATGTACGACTCAGCGAGAAGGTTGTGTATTTCTCGCTGATTTGAATAGCGTCGTAGCCCGAATCCTATGAACTAGGAATTGAAAGGAATGGATCAGTAGGCCCGATTAAAACCGCCGTCTAGCACTATGTTTTGACCTGTCATATGGTTAGAGATTGGCCCGAGCAGCGCCACAATACTATCGATGACATCTTTTACCGATGCGTACTTTTTAAGTGGGATATTAGACGTTTCGTTCTCCATCAGTTCTTTAAACGATAGATTCCTGTCGAGGGCTTTTTGCTCCATCTTCTGTGTATAGCTTTGAGTCATTACGCCACCGAGGGAGAGGGTATTAACGGATATACCTTGCTCTGCCAGTGACAACGCCATGGTTTTCGCTTGTCCGACCCAAGCGCTGCGTAAGCAATTGTTTATCGAGTAGTGTGGAAGTGCGGCTTTGGAGCTGATTCCTGAAACGAAAACGATGGAAGCGTTTTCCTTCAACTTATCTTGCTCGACAATCTGGCGAAGCAAACGTAGGGGCAAAATAAAGTAATTATTGAAATACTCTTGCCATTTTTCATCGTCAGGAAACACTTCTTTGGAAGGTGGGATTCTTGGGATAAAGAACACCACACCATCGAATTTATCAGAGTCTTTGATTGCTAAAGCACATTCATCAATGGAACCGGTGCTGAAGAAATCAAGTGCACTTGTTTGTACGGGGTGCTGAAACTCATGGCTAGACACAATATCATTTAATTTAGAAATATTTCTTGCGGCCAAAAAAAGTGAATGCTCTCGGGCGAGTTCGATTGCTAAGCTGGATGCGATTCCACCTGTCGCACAAGTGATAAGATAATTTTTCATATTCAGTGTTCTTCGTACTAGCAGGTTTGTTTTCAGGTGATTTGGGTAAACAGCGTTCTTTTTATTGTTAGCTGAAAATCTGACTCAATAATAATTCCTTCGATATTCCCGGGAAGCAATCTTATTTGTGCGTTCTCACCTATAGAAAAAGCCAGCCACTTTAGTGACTGGCTTCTAAACTGAGAAAAGTCAAAAACTACAAATACGCTTTCAGCTTTTCAACAAGCAACTTAATGTCAGATTCAGAAACGTCTTTATGAGTTACAAAGCGTATTGGGTTTCCTGGCGAAACGGTAATGCCGTCTTCGCTCAATTTATTTGCAATAGCGTGGATATCAACGTTGTCGTCCAGCTTAGCAAATACAATGTTAGTCTGAACGAACTCAGGATTGACGTGGAAACCTTGAAGTTGACTTAACTCCGTAGCCAACAGTTTTGCATTGGCGTGGTCAACTTTCAGCTGTTCGACTTGCTCGGTCAACGCCAGTTTACCTGCCGCAGCAAGAATACCAGCCTGACGCATACCACCGCCAACCATTTTGCGTAATCGACGAGCCTTAGCGATATAAGCCTTGCTGCCAAGAAGTAATGAGCCGATAGGTGCAGAAAGGCCTTTTGACAGGCAGATTGTCATCGAGTCAAAGTGCTTGGCGATTTCTTGAATATCAACATCGAGTGCAACAGCTGCATTGTATGCACGAGCTCCGTCTAGATGGAGTGATAGGCCGTGTTGATCAACAAACTCTCGGGCTTGTGCGAGATAAGACAGTGGTAGCACTTTGCCATTGATGGTGTTTTCTAGGCTTAGCAATTTAGTTCGGGCAAAATGGCTATCATCTGGTTTGATTGCCGCTCTTAGTTTGTCGAAATCAAGGGTACCGTCTGGGATATTTTCGATGGGTTGTGGTTGAATAGACCCTAACACGGCAGCACCGCCAGCTTCGTATTTGTAGTTGTGCGCCTGTTGGCCACACAGGTATTCGTCACCACGGTCACAGTGTGCCATCAAACCAAGCAAATTTGCCTGTGTGCCTGATGTGGTGAAAAGTGCTGCTTCAAACCCGTGGCGCTCCGCAGCCCACGCTTCTAGTTCATTAACGGTCGGGTCGTCACCGTATACGTCATCACCGACTAACGCGTCAGCCATGGCTCGTCTCATTGCTTGGGTGGGTTTGGTGACGGTATCCGAACGGAAATCCATGCGCTTTCTCCTATATGTATCCACACAGTTTTGCTTTACTTAAACATGCGATCGTTTTGGCATCGGTGATCTCGCCTTCGATAATCTTTTGTTCGATTTCGCTAACAGGCAGAGACAACACCTCAATGACTTCATCATCGTCGCAATTAAATCTTGTTACCTCGGACAGGCCTTTTGCGACAAACAGATATTGAATCTCGTCGCAAAACCCAGCCAAAGGTGTGACTTGCCCTAGAGATATCATGGTTTCTGCGCTGTAACCAGTCTCTTCTGCTAATTCTCTTACTGCACAGAGCTCAACAGGTTCGTTAGGTTCAATCGTGCCAGCAGGTAATTCAAGTAGCCATTTTTTGAGAGAAGGGCGGTACTGGTTGATAACAATAATATTGCCATTATTTTCTATCGGTAAGATAACGGCAGCGCCAGGGTGAGAAATCGTGGTGTGAGTGATGGTTTTACCGTTAGGTAGTGTGGTTTGCTCTTCCTGAAGGGAGATGCCCTTCCAAGTGTGTAGAATATTCAAAGGTGTGTCCATAGTATTCTTATCGTGACTCATTAATTGAGATGCGGCCTTACATTACAGCCTACAAATAGTGAATAAAAGGTTAATAGTGAGCGTGACTCAAATATGAGACACTCTCCCAGTGACTTGTCTCCCAAAATTGCAAACTTTGATTTCAACAAGTTACGTCAAATTTGCTTCTGTTATAAAGATGGGTCAAAACTAAAAAAATGCACTTGTAACAAAGTGATAACAAATGTATAAAAATATACATATATTCAATTCTGGTCGAAGTCAGAGGAGCGCAGAATGATTAGCCCTACCAGAGTCTCCCACTCGCAAAAAGCGTTGCTCTCTGAACGAATCAACAAACTGGCTCACGCCTTATCTGATGGTGTCTACGAGCGTGAAGATACCATCAAAATGTGTTTGCTCGCCGCATTGGCGGGTGAAAGTGTTTTCCTATTAGGCCCACCGGGTATCGCAAAAAGTCTCATTGCGAAGCGGTTGATCCAAGCATTCGACAATTCCTCCTATTTTGAATACTTGATGACTCGCTTTTCAACACCTGAAGAGGTGTTCGGACCTCTGAGCATTCAAGAGCTTAAGGATAATGGACGCTATTTACGCCTGACAGAAGGGTACTTGCCGACGGCTCAAGTTGTCTTTTTGGATGAGATTTGGAAGGCTGGCCCTGCGATTCTCAACACCCTATTGACGGTGGTGAATGAAAAGACCTTCAAAAATGGTAGCGATGTAGAACGCGTTCCTATGCGTCTGCTGGTATCCGCATCCAATGAACTTCCGGATGAAGACAGTGGTCTGGAAGCGCTATATGACCGTATGTTAGTCCGCATCTTTGTTAATCGCATTCAGAACAAACAAAACTTCAAATCAATGCTGACAGTGGGTACGCCACAGGAAGCACAAATCCCTGAAGGTTTGGCGATTACAGATAAAGAGTATCATTTGTGGCAATCTGAGCTTGAAAAGCTCGAACTGAGCGACGAAGTCTTTGAAAAACTCTATGAGCTCAAAGAAATGCTAGAGCAATCGGCAACTGAAGGAATGGGCGTTGATGTCTCTGATACCGATATGTATGTCTCAGACCGCCGTTGGAAAAAAGCCGTTAAGTTACTTAAAGCAAGTGCCTATTTTAATGGTCGCGATAGCGTCAATCCACTCGATCTCTTGCTGTTGCAAGACTGCTTATGGAATAGCCCAGAGTCAAGAGAAGTGGTGCAGCGAGTCGTGAAAGAGTTTGCTCTTAAACAGGCTTTTGACCAGCAAGAAGTGGAGCAACAGATCAGCTTATGCCGTGAGGAGTTAGCGGAAGTTCAGGAAGAATTAGAGTCTGAATTTGGCATTATGTTGTCTATGGAATCGACCACGGGCTTGTTAAAGAAACAAGTCCATAGCTATGACATCTCAGATGCGAAAAGCTACAAAGTGGGTAGCGCCTTTGATCTAGTCAAACTGGTGCTATTGCAAAGTAACATGTCAGTGTCTGAATCTGAGAAAGGGGACAGCCGCTGGGTTTACGTTCCGAAGAATGAACTGGAGCGCGTGATTAAAGAAGGCCATGGAGATGTGTACGGGTATGTTAATCAGAACACCAACATGTGTCGTTTACGTTTTGATATTGATGCTGGTAACAATCTCGTCATTAAAGACATCGCTAATCGCGCGGTATTGGTTTCTGTTGTTACGCAGAAAGGTCTCGACGACGGTCTGTATCAAAGTTGGTTGACCAAGTCAGAGCAAGCCTTGGCTCAGCTTGAACACGCTGAGCATCATCTTCTTAAAGTACGCTCTAACTTTCATGGCGCTCTACCGCATAGTTTTATTGACCAGGACTTACCTCGCGCGATGGAAGCCAGTCTCCAGCACATTCAGCAAGTACTGGAATCGACCAAAACCGAATGCGAACGCACGGTTTTCCGTTTTAGAAACCTAAATCAATTCTTCTCTTAAAGGAGCTATGAATGTTAGGAGCTGACGGTTTAAACCTAGCGTTAATGATTGCAGACTCAGGGATCATAGACTCTGCGGTCAACGATCTAATGGCTCGTTCTCAAGTCATGGCGATCACAGAAAACAGAGGGATGAAAACGAAAGTTAAAAACCATCTGCTTAAGTGGCGAGGTAGCGTGAAGAAGCGCATAACCAAGGTTTGTGAAACAGAGCGATTCCAGCAAGAACTTGCACTTTATCAAGAAGTCATTCATTGGGACGAAGCGACATTCTTTGAAAAAATCCCCGATATCATCAAGAAGCTTGAATGGCATTCAGCATTCTATCTGCAAGCTCGTCGCCTGATGGAAAAGAACAAAGGGGTGAACAACCCGATGTTCCCACATTACTTCTGTGATCAGTGGTACCAAAGTCTGTCTGAGGCGATTCGTCAGGCTCAGGTAACAGAGCTTGAAGCGAATAAAGAAAAGGCTTTGAAAGATCTCTATCAGCGAATGGAAACCATGAAAAACATGGATAAAGTCACTGAAGAAGGGGATGAAAACAGCGTTGGCCGCTTATGGGATATGGCAGCGGCTAAGCTGAGTAAAACAGATTTATTTGTGATGAAGCGCCATGCTGAGTTTCTGAAAAAGAATCAAGGGCTGCAGGAAATCGCGGAAAAGCTGGGCCGCATGGCAGGTCAGGTTGATGACCCCGATTTAAATCGGGCGCCAGCTGAAGAGCTACAAATGGTCGAGGAAAAGTCAGACGAAGCGACGGACGACATTGTTGGTATTCATGAAAGCGATGACCTCAACAAACTGCTGCCTAACGAAACCATGTTTTTGGCTTACCCTGAATTAGAAGTCGTGTTCTATAAGCATTTAGTCGATAAACGTTTAATGAATTATCGTATGCAGGGTAAGTCTCGTACGCTGCGCAAGGTTAAGGCACACAGGCCAGACAACAAACAGGTCGATGTTGAAAAGGGGCCTTTTATTGTTTGTGTGGATGCTTCAGGCTCGATGAGCGGCTTCCCTGAACAATGCGCGAAAGCTATGGCGTATGCGCTAATGCAGATTGCACTGGCGGAAGATCGCGACTGCTTTGTTATTTTGTTCTCTACGGAGCAAATCACCTATGAGCTGACGAGACAAGATGGTTTACGAGAAGCGAGTGACTTTCTCACATACAGTTTTCATGGTGGAACAGACTTAGAGCCTGTGCTAATGAAGTCTATCGACTTAATGGGTGGCGATAGATACAAAAATGCCGATATGGTAGTGATTTCTGACTTTATCGCGCCCAAGCAATCGGATGAAATGCTGGCGAAAGTCGCTAAGCTTAAAAAGCGTAAGAACCGTTTTCACGCTATTAGCTTATCCAAATATGGCAATCCCGAACTGATGTCTATGTTTGACCACAGCTGGGCATATCATCCTAATCTGGTCGGTCGGATAATGAAAAAATGGTAACGGCTAGTTGGGCTTAACCGAATCAGACTAAATAAAAAAGGAGCAGTTCATGCTCCTTTTTTACGTTGGTTAGACTGCCAAAGGTATTTCATTGGAAGGATCGTGCTTGTGATATACACGAATCAGCCCGAGCAACGCCAGCAATGACATGAGCAACATTAATGCACCTACTGGCATCTGGTCATGCGAAGGGATGATTGAGGCGGCTAGGGTGGCTAAGCCTGCACCTAAATTCTGCATACCGCCCAGAATGGCTCCTCCGGTTCCCGCATGGTATGGAAAAGGTGACAAGGCACCCGTGGTTGCAGCAGGGAATAGAACGCCAGCCCCCAAAAAATAGATAGTCGCCCCGCCAACCAACGTCATCGCGGAGGTTTGTCCCATGAGTCCAGGCACCAGTACAATGAGTGAGCCAAGTACGATGGCTAGTAAACCAAACATCATCGAAACTTTCTCGCCTCTTTTGGATGCAATGACGCTAGATAGCCCTGCGCCGACGAGGTAACCGGGAATAGGTAAGACAAATAACATACTGACCGTCGTTGCAGGCAGCTTTAACACGCCACCAAGTAGAACGCCTGCGGCGGCCTCAAAGATGGCCACACCAGAGAATGTCGCCACGATGCACACTAAATAACCCTGGAACCGTTTGTTAGAGAGCACAAAGCCATAGCTACTTAGTGCAGATTCATTGCGCCGACTCGCTTTAGGCAAGGTTTCTTCGAATCGGGTCATCATGATGATCACCACAGCGATGCTAAACAATGCTAGGAACATGTAGCCAGAGCGCCAGCCTAAAGTTTCCGTCAGGTATCCCCCAAGAACAGGGGCCAATAGTGGAGAAAAAATCACGCACATGCTGATCAAGCTGTTCACTTGATGAAGCTCTCTTCCCGAAAAGACATCTCGTGTGAGGGTTCTCGACATAGCGCCACCGCTGCCGATTCCCAGTCCCTGAATAAAGCTGCCAGCAAGGAACCACTCGAATTGTTGTGCAAACAGAGCAACGATTGCACCGACAATATAGATAAGCAAACCAGCAATAATAATCGGTTTCCGGCCTAAACGATCGGATAGCGGACCATAGAAAAATTGTGAAAGACCATAGGGTATTAGATAACACGCCATGACTGCCTGAAGTGCAGCGGGTGACACAAGAAATTCATCTGCCATATGACCGATAGACGGCACATACATGGTTTGAGTCATCTGACCTACCGCGGTCAGTATTGCAATTAAAAATGTCAGTTTTATAACTTGAGATGATGCGGACATTTTCAGACATACCTAAATTTAAAGCGCACGAAACCACAGGTGCTGCGTAATGCAACCCTAACTAAATAAAGAAAAATGGATGATTTAGGCGCAGAATATTAGAAGGAGATTGGTTTGCGTGCAATTGAAAAATGTGATCTTACGCAAGATTAATTTCTATGATTTGGATTAGATAAACTAATCCAAATTTTGAGAGGTTACTGAACGAATAATTATTCTAGAGGCAGTTGGTTGAGGCACTTTCTACACAAGCAAGATTCATTTGACGGGAGAGAAGATGTATCTCGTTTTTCAAGCGAAAAACACCAGCAGGTGTCTTTACCTGCGCTGATGTCACACTGGGCTGACTCACCACAGGACGGGCAGGTATGGCTTGTGGTGCTTCCTTGAAGCGCATCCATAACGGTGTCTCTTTCATCATCTGAAAGGTGGCGCCAGTTGACGATTTCATCAATGGTTCGATGGCAACCGCTACATATTCCACCATTATTTTTGCATGCAGCGATACAGGGCGTTTTCAAAATGGTCATCCACGCAAAGAAATTTCGCTGCAGACTATACCGGACTCTGCGTGTAACAACAAAAAATCAGTTGTTTTTGATAATGATTCCCATTAGTATTTGTTGCAAATGATAATTAATATCAAAAAGTAGTTTTGTTGATGATTTCTTCGCTTGCAGCTTCAGTCTTTATTGTAGGGCTAGGAATTAAAATTCGTATCTCCCGCCTACAGATCGGGATCTGGTTGCTGTTTACGCTCGTACTGGAACAGTTTGTCACTAATATGGCACTGCACGTTCTGGTTTCTATGTTTATCGCTTCTCCCTTCCTTATCAAAATGGAGAACAAAGCTCTTGCGCGCCAGATTTACGTTCTGTGTGTTCTCGTTCCCAGCTTAACGCTGATCCCTAGAATCATTTAAACTTTGGTGGCTGATACAGCAGAGAAGCGTCTTGCTTCATAAATATATTGCTGGCGATCAAGCTGCCAACACACACCATTCCAAGCGCAAACCATCCCAATAAAGTGGGCTGTTCATTGAACACAGGGATAGCAAGTAATGTTGCTATCGCGGGCGTTGCAGCACCAAACGCAGCAGTACGCTCAGCGCCCAATACTGAAATCGCATGTAAATAGGTAAATGCAGCAACCAGACCAGCACCAATGCCTTGTAGGGTGATATGACCCGCGAGTTCTTTCCATGGCCAATCGGCCACACTGGTTGCGATTAAATGACTCTTTAGCATACCACTGGCGATAAGGGTGATTAATCCGAGTGTGGAGAGTAACGAAATAACTCCCGCGGCAACTAAAGGGTTCAGATTAGAAACTCGCGCGCAAATCGTAAACGTTGCCCACATCATGCTCCCCAACAGGAACAGGAAGTATCCGGTCAATAAGCCATTGCCAGAGTGTCCAAAGCCCTGAAAGAGGAAAGCAGCGATGCCACCGAGCACTAGCATAAGTCCCAAAATACGGTGAGAGCTTAACGGTTGTCGAAATAGTACTACCGCGATGCCTGACACAAAAAGTGGTAGTGTGCCCGGTATTAACGCGCTACCGTCGGAAACTGGCGCCAGCTGCATGCCTGTCCCGGCAACCAACAAGTAAGGCAAACCACAGCCAACAAACATCCCTAGCATGTAGCGTTTCGGTACTTTTTGAATGAGTTTTATTGATTTAAGTACCAAAGGGAGCAGCACGATACAAGGGATGAGAAATCGAGCCAATGCGATATCTGCTGTTGTGAGTTCCGAATGTGCGCCACCACGAAGTGAAAGAAAAAAGCCAGACCAGAGCAGCAGTGTGGCAGCCATTGCCAAGTAACCTGAGATCATAACGTTGTTAGTATATTAATTTGGTGTTAGTAATTATGAGTCGTTTCTTAAGACCAAATATGGCAAAGTTAACTAATAATAATATGAGTATTGGCTGAATCAGCTAATTTATTAATAAGATTTGCTATTTAGAGGCGTGAACCATGGATAGGATCGATCAACACATCTTGATGTTGTTACAAAAGGATGCCCGTCAGTCGACAGCAGATATTGCCGACAAAGTCGGTTTGTCACCTTCCCCTTGTGCTCGAAGGATTAAACGGCTTGAAGAAGAGGGAGTGATCGCCAGCTACCGAGCAAGCTTAAGTAAAGATAAGGTTGGGGTTGGGATGACGGTATTTGTCGAGGTTAGCCTAAGTAACCACCAAGCCTCTTCTATCGATGACTTCGAGCAAGCTGTTCAGGATATGGAGGAAGTAGTGAGTTGCCATGTTGTTTCGGGTGCTTATGATTACCTTTTGGAAGTCGTCAGTCATGATCTGGCCGGGTACGAAGCTTTTACGCGTAAAATTCAGCGTTTAGAAAATGTTAAGGATATCCATACACACTTGGCAATTCGGCAGGTCAAAGAAGCCCGACAACTGCCCATCTTCAACTAATTAGCGTGAGGCGCGCTGGTAAGCGCTTCGATCGTAACTGTTCATGCGGTCGGGTTGAGAAAACAGTGAAACCCGATCTCGACCCAGACGTTTTGATTGGTAAAGGGCTATGTCAGCACGTTTGACCCAGTCTTCAATGGATTCAAAGGGCTGAGACTCTGCCACACCTGAACTTAGGGTCACTTTCGCCTCTTGAGGATAATCGCTCTCTTTGACGGCGCGATTGATTGCTTCCATTGAAGACTCAACCGCGTATTGATCGGCTTGAGGAAACAGCAAAAGAAATTCATCGCCCCCCAAGCGAAATAACATAGTTGAGTGCTCGGTTTCGCCATCAATAACTTCAACCACCTGTGTGATGACTTGGTCACCGACATCATGCCCATAGAGGTCATTAATCGTTTTGAATTTGTCGATATCAATGAGCGCGATTGACGAGGTTGTATAGAGCTGACGAATGTTCTCAAGTGAGCTTTGTAGTTGGTGTCGGTTGTACGCGCCAGTCATCGGGTCTCTCACGGACAAATAGCGAAGGTCGGTTTGTAGCTGTCTGACCGCTTTAACAACCACATGGACAATGACCGCAGTAGCGAGTAAGGAAAAGGCGTAGCGGGATGTTTCTGATAACTCCTGATGAGGTAATACAGCGATGGTGCAACCTAGACACATCACGATATTCGCGATGGTGGCGGTGCGGGCTGGTAGGAGAAACACAATGCTCACAATGATAGGGAATACCCAGTAGGTGGCCAATGTGCCAAAGATGTTCACTGCCATAATGATTGAGGTGACGAGCAGAGAAAGAGGGATAAAGTGTCCGAAGAGGCTGACTTTATTATAGATAATGGCGGCAATTTCTAGGAGCAAGGTAATCTCAAACGCCAGTAGAACAGCGCCGAGCATGGTTTCGCCAATGAGAAGGTTTTTGATTCCGAGTGGAACGAAGAAGAGAAGCGTGATCGCGGCGATAAACTTCAGAACTTGTTTCTGTTGTCTGATGTCGAGGATAGCATCACTCTGTCGGGTCTGAAGCGTCTCGTTTTTCACCATGCAACACCTTTGGCTGTCCTTTACGCCTTTATAAAAAGTAAGCCTAAAGTGTTGCTAAATCAATTCTGGCGCAGGTAGTTATTCTGGCTTGGTGATGCTTCCTAGCTCAAGTACAGGTGCTACATCAATGTCCTCAGCGTTCATCATCGATGAGATACGTTGCACCGAAGAAAGAAGCAGTGATTGTTCCCATTCTTCCAGTCGTTGAAACTTATTGATGAAGTTTTGCTGCAAAGGCATTGGCGCTTGGTCGAGTACCGCCAGACCTTTCTCAGTAAGGTGTGCGTGAACCTTTCGCTTATCTTGAACGCTGCGTACACGCTTAACCAACTCTTGGCGCTCTAAGCGATCCAATATTGTCGTTGCTGTCGCTTGACTCATATTCGTATGGTTAGAAAGCTCTCGAATCGTCACTTCTCCAAGCTCTCTTATTGAGCGCATTAGAATCAGTTGTGGGCCTGTTAACCCAGACTCTTTACTTAGCCTTTTCGAGTGCAGATCGATGGCGCGGATAATCTGTCGAATAGAGATAAGAACTTCTTCGTGCTTTTCCAATGTTAATCCTTAATGAGCGAAGCGTTTGGAGGCGAGAAAATACATGAAAATTCCCGCGAAATGAAGCCTGAAAACTCATAAATATCATACTTATTTCTCATATTAGTGAGGGAATGAATAGTTATGAGAATCGGAAAGAAATTTTTTTGCGTAAATGTGATGTTCTCAAATGTTTAGAAGTCAAAATGAATGCAGGGAGAGGGATAGTTGATTGTTGTGTAAATAGTAGGCTCTTGAATTCGTATTCGTCCAAAAACTGGACAAATAATAGTGATTTACTGGAATGATCTGTATCTAGGCGTACAATGGTGTTTAGTCGATCAAGTCTTGATATAGATTAAATTGTTTTTATCACTAACGATTTTTCTATCTGAAGGCTTGATTAGGGAAGAATATTCATCGAGAGAGGAAAGATGACTAAAGGTATAGACAAGTACAGTATCGATAGTACCGATTACACCATCGGGCAAGATAATGTACAAAAGTGGGGGTTTGATGTTCACAACCCCGTATTTGGCGTGAGTGC
This sequence comes from Vibrio sp. RE88, assembly GCF_013113835.1. Classification (GTDB taxonomy): domain Bacteria; phylum Pseudomonadota; class Gammaproteobacteria; order Enterobacterales; family Vibrionaceae; genus Vibrio. The sequence continues at coordinate 371,226 of NZ_VTYQ01000004.1, forward strand.
CGGATTCATCGGATTATTCCTGTTTGCTGTGTTGGTGATGGATGCGCAGTCAGCAAAATCATTGCTGGATGGTCTGAAGTTTCAAATCATCGGAAGCTTTGATTGGCTATTTATCTGGTCAGGAAACATTTTTGTTGTTTTCTGTCTTGCGCTAATTGTTAGCCCATTGGGCAAAATCCGTCTTGGTGGTCAAGACGCGACAGCAGATTACTCATTCATCTCGTGGCTATCGATGCTTTTTGCTGCGGGTATGGGTATCGGTCTGATGTTCTGGAGTGTTGCTGAGCCTGTTGCTTACTACACTGGCTGGTTTGAAACGCCGTTAGGTGTTGAAGCCAATACGCCTGAAGCAGCAAAACTGGCAATGGGTGCAACGATGTACCACTGGGGTCTTCACCCTTGGGCTATTTACGGTGTTGTTGCTCTGTCTTTGGCGTTCTTTGCTTATAACAAAGGTTTGCCACTATCAATCCGCTCTATTTTCTATCCTATTCTTGGTGACCGTGCTTGGGGTTGGGCTGGACACATTGTTGATATCTTAGCGGTATTGGCGACGCTGTTTGGTCTTGCTACTTCTCTTGGCTTAGGTGCGCAGCAAGCGGCGAGTGGTATCCACCATGTATTCGGTATTGATGCAGGTATGGGTCTACAGATCGTCGTGATTGCGGTTGTGACTTTATTGGCTGTGGTATCCGTTGTTCGTGGGATTGATGGCGGTGTGAAGGTTATCAGTAACATCAACATGATCGTAGCCTTCTTGCTACTGATTTTGGTTGCTCTGATTGGTTATGCTGTAGCGTTTGGCAACATTGGTACGACGCTGATGGCTTACGTTGAGAATATCATTCCGCTAAGTAACCCTCATGGTCGTCAAGACGAAGCTTGGTTCCAAGGCTGGACAGTATTCTACTGGGCGTGGTGGATTTCATGGTCACCATTCGTTGGTATGTTCATCGCACGTGTATCTAAAGGTCGTACAGTACGTGAATTTATGACGGCGGTTCTGTTAGTTCCAACAGCGGTAACGCTACTTTGGATGTCAGTATTCGGCGGCATTGCGATTGACCAAGTGGTTAACAACATCGGTGAACTAGGTGCAAATGGTCTGACGGATGTTTCGCTAGCAATGTTCCAGATGTTTGATGTACTACCTTTCGGTACTGTTCTATCAATCATCGCGGTGATTCTGGTTTTGGTGTTCTTTATTACGTCATCTGACTCGGGCTCACTGGTTATCGACAGCATTACTGCTGGTGGTAAAGTCGATGCGCCTGTACTTCAGCGTGTATTCTGGGCCTTTATGGAAGGTGCAATTGCAGTCGCTCTACTATGGGTTGGCGGTACTGAAGCGGTTCAGGCGCTACAAGCAGGTGCTATTTCAACGGCCTTACCGTTCACCTTTGTATTGTTGATGATGTGTGTCAGCCTGCTGATGGGCATGCGCACGGAAAAATACGATCGCTAATTGAAATGATGAAACTGAAAAAGGGACGATTTATCGTCCCTTTTTTGTATCGTATGCTGACTCACAACCAAATCTGATTGAGTTTCATTGTGCGCTCGTAATGATGCGCAATTTGCGCCTGAAGTAGCTCTGCGGTTGCCACGGCGTCTGTTAAGGCATGGTGGGGAGTATAGGGAGGCAACCCGTAACGCGAACGACTGGCGCCAAGTCTGACTGAATCAGGCTTCTTACCTAATACCTTATTGAGAATACCACCGCGCAGGCGTTGTTGATAAAGTGTTTCAATATGCATGGTATCGACGACAGGAAACTCAATCCCTTCATTAATTCGATCCTTGAGTGCTCGATCAAAAAACTCTCGCTCAATTCGCTGATAATGCACCACCATGACTTTGCCTGCCATCTGCTGCAAAACTTGATCATATACTTCCGATAAGTCCGGTGCGTCGAGAATATCACTGTGGGTGATACCATGAATGATGACGGATTCTTCAGCCAGTTGCTGACGAGGGCGTACCGTCCAGTGATGAGCTTGATTAATAAAGATTCTGTTGAGGTTAAACGGCACTGTTCCAATGGTGATGATGTCATCCTGCTCTGAATCTAAACCAGTGGTTTCAAAATCCATGGCTAGAAAGGTCACATCTTCCAGATTGGTCTCGGCGCTTGGAACTCCAGCACTGTAGTAACGCTTGAGTGAGTCATTTCGGCTAGTCTGTTGCTTCGCCTCAAACTTCTTTTCCCAATCAATCGCTGGTGCACGCATCATACTTTTGAACATCGTTCACCTACTTAAAGTTGTTGCTGGCTTGGTAACGGAATTTAAGGAAATTCTGTGCGTTACTCAGGATTTGGAAAGCATCTTTCAAGTTGCGTCGTTCGAAATCAGATAAGTTCTCCGGTTCGATATTGTTATCCGGTTCGATTTGATTCTCTACATCGAGTGCTTGGTGACGAATTCGTACCATGGAGATGAATTCAAGCGCATCGCGTAAATCGCGCGCTTTGCCTTTGGGCAAAATACCCGCTTCATGAATATCATCTAAGCGCTCAAAGGAGTTGGTAGAGCGAGATCCTACCGCTAATGCGTGAACGCGAATTAAGTCGGCGAGTGGGGCAGTGCCGCGACGCTTGAGGTTGATGGAGTTTTTGTGCTGACCATCTTTCTCCATCACAAAGTCTTTGAAGAAACCGAGTGGTGGGGTTCGATTCATGGCGTTGCGAGCCAGACAGGCCAAGAAACGATTGTTTTTGCGTGAACGTCTGACAATGAACCCATTGAGTTGTTCTGCCCATTTCAGGCGTCCATATACACCCACTAAGTCGAAGAAAATGGAGGCATTCAATAGGGCTTTCGGGTTCGGGTCGTCTATCCAGTCGGCAAAGCACTCTTCCCATTCGCTTCGGGTCATGCGCCATTCTGGATTGGTGGCCATAATGTCACCTGTACAATAGGTGTAACCGCATTCGTTTAGTCCATCACAGATCTTCTTTGCCAGCGCTGAGAAATACTCGTCGTGCTCTTCCTTAACATAGGAATTATCAAGAATGATGGCGTTATCCTGATCGGTGACCAGAATTTGCTCATCTCGGCCCATGGAACCCAAAGCGAGAAAGCAGTATGGAATAGGAGGTTCGCCCAGCTCTTCTTCTGCCAGTTCAATAATTCGTTGTTTAAAGCTCTTACCAATCACCGACATGGCACTGCCGACCATGTGAGAGTTCGCATCTTCGTTGACCAATCGTACGAAGCTGTCTTTTACCTGTTCAGATAATGACGCGAGCTCTTCAATCGATTGCTGCTGGAAGATGCTGCTGACTAGGAGTAGAGAGTTTTGAGATTCGTAGCGGACGATGTCTGTCGCTTCGATGATGCCAATAGGCTTTTTATCTTTTAAAACCGGCAGGTGGTGCACGTTGTAGCGTAGCATGGTGAGCATCGCTTCATAAACGTACGCATTGTGGTCAAGGGAAATGACTTCCGTTGTCATCACGCTGGACACTTCGTCATTTGCATCCAAACCTTCAGCCAATACTCGGGTGCACAGATCTCGGTCGGTGATGATGCCAACCAGCGGTGAATTGTCTTCTTCGTTGTCTTCAAGAATGTCGGGATCGATGATCAATAGTGAAGAAACATTCTCTTCAGCCATTTTGATCGCTGCATTCTGGATTGTTTCTGTTTTTTCCAAAAATGGAGCGTCGCCTGTGAGAAGCGTGCGAACTTTTGATGTCGTTAGGTCGTTTTGTTCATTGGTACTTGAAACGGCTTGGCGAAGTCGGGCGGTATCTTCAACTTCAACAAAATCTGCAAAGGTCTCGTGATTGTCGTAGAGCTCTTGGAAAACCGCTTCAGGAATGCAGTACACCAATGTATCTTTGGTCGCTTTGGCTGGAAAGCGTACTTTGTTATTGGTGAGTAGGCCCATTTGCCCGAACAGCGCCCCTTCATCCAGTCGGTTGTAGAGTTCACCTTTGCGTCGATAAACTTCAACAACACCACTGCGCACCATGTACAAATCGTGGATTTCGTCGCCAAAGTGGATGACTGGCGTATCCTCACGGAAATAAGAAATTTCAACATGCTTGGTAACGAAGTTGAGCACTTCATCTTCGAGCTCATCAAAAGGTGGGTGCTGAGAGAGGAAATTCTTTATTTCCAGTAATTCTGCTTCCATGAAGACATCCGAAGTAACTGTGTAGTCTTTCAATGTTACATGATCTGAGGATGTACTTCATGGTGGGTTGTTGAAAAGGTTAAGAAAAACAACAGCCGTTTGTGAGCTGTTACTTAGTCAGGTCTTCTATGATCGGGCAATCGCTATTTTCATCACCGGGGCAGGCATTAACCCAACCTTTTAGTTGTTTCTCTATTTCACGTAGCTCTCGAATCTTTAATTCAACTTCTTTGAGCTTCTCCTGAGCTTTGGCCTTCACCTCGCTGCTTTTGCGTTTTGGGTTATGAGCTAACTCCACAAACTCTTTGCATTCTGCTAATGAAAACCCAGCATTTTTTGCTCTGGAAACCAGATTAAGCTCTTGAACATGCTGCTCGCCATATTCGCGATAACCCGCATCACTGCGAGTTGGGGGAGTAATGACGCCTTTTTCTTCATACAAACGAATGGATTTACTGGATAATCCGGTGAGCTTTGCCACGGAGCCTATATTCATGGTGTACCTCTGCCACAGATAGCGTTGCGAGCGCTGAAACATCTCTATTCAGTTGTACTACTTTATGATCCTTACGCCAAACTTTTTAGCGTCAGAAACGGAAAAAGCTCACTCCGACGGGAGTGAGCAAAAACTGGCATGCGTATTCTACGCCAGGAATAGGACAGTTTTTCTAAGAGTTACAGGTAGTAACGAGCACCGATAACCCATTTGTCATCAGAGTTGTAGCCTGTTTCGTCTTTCAGGTCGAATTGGTACGCCGTGTAACCAATGAACTTAGGTGTGAAGTTGTATTCAGCTTGTAGCGCCATTTCTTCACGTGCAGTCACCGTTGTACCACCTTTAGTTTCTTTACCTTCAACTTGTTCGTAGTTCACGATTAGGTTAAGGCTGTTTTCGAATGCGTAAGATGCCAGTGCTTCGTATGCATCACTTTCTACAAGCAGAGTTGAGCCGTTGTAGTTCATGTATTCATTTGAACCGTAGACACCCGCTAGGTATAGGCCGTTGCCGTAAGTACCGTACTTAAGAGACACTAGGTGAGATTCTGCTGTTTCTTTTGTTGAAGTACCTGTTGTGAAGTCACCAGTGTTAAACGTGTAACCTAAGCCGAAATCAGCGATAGTGTAGGTCAAAGCAATCTGACCACGGTCATCGTATACAGTCGTAACGTTAGGAGTCACTTCTGTATTCACTTCGTCTTTAGAACCCTGCCAGCCTAGACCGAACGACAGGCTACCCATTTCACCGAAATCAAAACCGTTGCGGTAGCTCACCATCTTGTCAGCACGTCCAGTACCAAGGATTCCGTGATCGTCGTAGATAAATTCGTTAGCGAACGCGATTGGCATATCAGCCACACCAGCGACGTCGTAGTACGGCGCCCACTGAGTACCTACAACACCGCGACCTAGTTCTTCATGAGTGATACCCACATAGCCAAGACGGGTAGTAAACGTCTGATCGCCACCATCTAGGTAGTTAAGCGCCCATTCACCTTTTGCGTCTGCTGTGAAGCCGTGGCCGATGTCCTGAGTAGCGTTAAAGTTGATACGTGGAGAGTTTGTGCCTACGTCAGTGTGACCTTGCTCTGAGCCGTTAACGTTTACAGAAACGTGACCGCCAATAGCGAAAGTGGTGCCATCGTTGTTGTATAGCTCAACAGCGTAAGAAGTGGCAGATAGGGAAGCGATTGCAACAGCTAAAATCGTTTTTTTCATAATAAAGTCCATATTATTTAGCCAGTTAATTGGCTTGATGTTTGCTCGTGAATACACGATGCGAAAGACTTTACTGCGAAAGTTCCTTGGTTCTTCAAAAAATAAAATAAAAAGTTAGAGGGAAAGAAAACCCTTAAATAACAATGGATTGATGCCGTTATATTTTTTTATATTTGTATTTTTTATAGATACATTTTGTTACTTATAGATTGGGTTTATTGGTCGTAATTTGGTGATATCGAGTGGGAATTGCTCAGTGATAAATTCGACGATTCAATCATGAAAATGATACCTAATAGCCATAAGTTGTTTACTTAATAAATAAGTCATCACAAAGCGCAACAAGATGGGGTTTACGCATTTATACACATCTAAGGCTTAACCGCTGCTGTTGGAGGAAAGCCAAACGTCTTCTTGAATGCATTGGTGAAGTTGGCAGGGTGCTTGTAGCCCGCTTCATATGCAGCTTCTGTGATGGTCACAAGGCCTTGTTCTAGGTGCTGCTTTGCTATTCTGAGTCGACGGCTGCGAATGTAGCTGTTGACGGTGAGGCCCAAGTGATCGCGAAATCTCTTTTGTAGGTTAGAGCTGCTCATCGAAAATTGAGCCGCGATATGCTGTAACGTCAGTGATTCTTCAAGGTGTGCTTCGATGTAATTAATTATCTCATCTATGCGGCTGTGTTTTTTGAGCACTTTGGAGGGCTGACGTTCAACACTTCGCTGTTGATCTAGGTGAGCAAACATTTCCGATAGAATCTGTAACGACAAGGACTCCAGCTTGATGTGCGAGGCGAGGTTTTGTTCATCTTCGCTATCCAGAACTTGCTCAACGAGATGTTTGAGAGCCGCTGAGACAGGGATTCGGATGTGATTCAAGTGTCCTGAGAAAAACTCGTTAGCTTGATCTGCTTTGCCGATTCGCGATGTTATCCATTGTGGGTGCAGAATCAGATTCACTTTGGCGAGTTGATTGTCTTTGGCAATACTTCTTCGAAAGTGCGCCGCGTGAGAGAGGTTGACCATCACTGCTTCAGCTTGTTGCTCACCATTCAGATTAAAATCCAAATTGTCGTAGCCAAAACTGAGTTTTCCTTCCAGAACAACAGTAATGATTACAGACGCCACTGTCGGAGCGATAACGTGTGAATTCAGCAGTTCAGTACTTCTTCCACCGTACAAGGTGAAGCTACTTGGTACGCCATAATTGATGAGTTTGCCTTCAACAATTGGGGCGTTCTGATTCCGATTTTGGCTGATGATGATTCGTTTATTGTCTTCAATAAGCGTCTTCGTGAGTGCGACTTTGTGTCTGCATATAGGATCACTAGCAGAATTCACCATCTTTGCGTTTCCTCATAAGCGTTATGCGATTACGCATAACTCTCTTTTCTTCTAGTTAATAAAACTGACATTTATCATACATGCGAATTGTTATCATTACCAATTAGGAAGTAAATCTCATGGGAAGGGTAAAAAGCACTCCTTTAAAGCAAACAATGGTTTGTGTGGCAGTAGGTTGCGCATTGTCAGTACCTGCAATAGCAGAAGAAAGCAGCTATTTTGATGAAGTGGTTGTGTGGGGGACGAAAGTTTCGAGTAATACTGAATCTCTCGGCGCACAAGACATGTCTCTCAAGCAAGCGGATCATATGTCTGATTTGCTACGTGATATTCCGGGTGTGGATGTCGGCGGAACTCACTCAGTCAACCAACGTATTAATATTCGTGGTTTGGGAGAAACGGATCTAGATATTCGCCTTGACGGTGCGTCACAGCACGCCAATATGTTCCACCATATTGGCAATCTCACTCTTAACCCAGACATTCTTAAAACAGCAGATATTCAGGTCGGAAACAATTCGGTTACGCAAGGTGGTTTAGGCGGTTCGGTTTACTTTGAAACCAAAGACGCGAAAGATCTTCTTCGCCACAATGAAAGCTTTGGTGCACGCGTGCATGGTGGGTATGCCAGCAATGCGAGCCAACAAGGCTCACTAACGGTCTATGGGCTGCTTGGTAATGGCTTTGATGCAATGCTCTACGGCAACTTGGTCAAACGCGACAACTTTGAAGATGGGCGAGGTGTTGAAACATTTGGCGTAGAAGGTGATACGTACAATGTTCTGGGCAAGCTTGGTTTTGAGCCTTCAGATCTACATCGTTTTGAGTTGGGCTACGATATCTATCGTGACAGTGGAGATTATAGTCCGCGTCCAGATTGGTCTGGTGAAGCAAACCAAGGCAATTCCGGGAGTGTTCTAATTCCGACAGATTATGATCGAGATACGATAACTTTGTCATATGAGCTGCAAGGTGAGAGGCACAAGGGCAAAGCGTCTCTGTATTCGAGCAAAACGGAAATCACTCGGGATGAATCTGTGGTGACGGGACGATGGCCAAGTGATCGTTTGTCTGTTAACACTGCTGAAAACCGGAATGACGGCTTGAATGTGAAGTTTCAATCAGACTTCTCTATTGCGTCATTGGAAAATGTCGCCACTTACGGCGTAGATTACATCGATAAAACCAGTAAGAGCACTTATGGTGGGGTTGTATTTGCCGATGAAAGCGCAAAGAACGCTGCCATTTTTATTGAGAACCAGTTGTTTGTGACAAACGCTTTCAACCTAACAGCAGGGATGCGTTTTGACGATTACAAACGCGAAGCGGCAACAGGAACAAAAAGTTTCGATGACGTGACGTGGTCACTGACAGGTGAATGGAACGTGACGAGTGATTGGACACTATTTGCGAGCACGCGCAGTTTGTTCAAGGGGCCAGAATTACTTGAAACATTTATCAAGTACCAACAAACCAGCCACTTGGCTGAAGACATTAAAGCCGAAACAGGGCAGAACACCCAAGGTGGTGTAAAGTTCGACAAGCGCATTGATGAGCATTTCTTCGGCGCAAACCTCACCATATTCAAAACTCAAATTGATGACGATATCCATGAAACTTGGCAAGGAACTGGCTACCTGATCGATAACTTAGGTGACGTTGAATTAAACGGTTTTGAAGTCAGCGCCTCATATGGTTACCAGATGTTTAATTCTAAGCTTTCTTATTCTCGTTCTGATAATGAAGATGTGACCAATGGTGGGCCTGTTGTTGATTCTAACGGACGCAGTACAGACATTGGTGACAATATCGCTCTAACACTTGATTACCAAGCCGACTCCATTGACACCATCTTCGGTTGGACAAGCATTGTTGTTCTCGACGAGGACAACGTTGTCTCGGGTGCTGAGAAGAAAGAAGGGTACAACGTGCACAATTTTTATGCCCAGTGGATACCTTCGCAAGCCGAAGAGCTGACCCTGACGTTTGGTATCGATAATGTGTTTGATGAAGAGTACATCTCTCACGCATCTCGTACTGGCAATGCGCGAGGAAACCAAATTGATGACTATGAACCAGGACGTAACTTCAAATTGTCTGCGGCATACCAATTTTAATCCTTAACTTTCCATATCCATTTGTTTTGAACAATTTGCTGCCCTTTATGGGGCAGCTTTTTTACATGAAGAATAGCAATGAAAAAAGAAGCAACTATCCATTCTGAGCACGCAAGTAAGTATCTGACCGTATTGTGTCGTCACTTTTCTCGTAAAGTAGAGTCTGTATGGGATGAGTACCGGGGGCATGTCATTTTCCCTATGGGCGAGGCGCAATTTTATGCTGACCAGTCGCGTCAGACGTTAAGAATTGAGTGCGAGGCTGATGATGAAGTAAAGCTCAAACATGTGTTGGCGATCATCGATGGTCACGTGCATTTGTTTTCCCGACGTGAACCGCTTCAGCTCGATTGGGTTGTTATGGCTGTTTAGCCAACTCAACAATATGGGGCGGGTTATGTTCCTGCGTCCAACGGATGGCTTCATCAATCTTGAGGGCGGGGCTGTATAAGAAACCTTGGATATAGTCGCAGCCATAGTGTTTGAGCATGTTTAATACGCGTTCATCTTCGACACCTTCAGCGACGACCGTATAGCCTAAACCATGAGCCAGCGCGATGGCATTAGACACTATAGAGCCATTGCGTTGGTTCGTTTCCAATTGATAGAGGAATGAGCGGTCAATCTTGATTTGATCAACAGGCAAATCACGCAATAGTGACAGAGAAGAGTAGCCAGTACCAAAATCATCTAAGCTGATTTTAAATCCAAGATTTTTCAGGCTTTCTAGCAACTTTTCCGGGCTTCTCAATCGGTTAATTGCCGTGCTTTCTGTAATCTCTAAGATGAGTGTTTCGGTAATATCAGGATAAATCTGAATAAGCTTTTCCAACTTACGTTTGAGGTTATTCCCCATTAAATCTTTGGCTGATAGATTGACGTGCACAGGGCAGTCAATTCCATTCTTTTTGAGTTTTTCAATGTCCGTCGAAACTTGATCAAGCACCCAACTGGTAATGGATGTGATTTTGTTGCTTTGTTCGGCAACGGGAATGAATTCTACCGGGCTGACTAGCGTGCCATCTGGCCTTAGCCAGCGTATCAGGGCTTCATAGCCGCAGACAATCGCATTCGTTCCACATAGGATCGGCTGGTAATAAACGCAAAACTCATCATGCAGCAGTGCGGCGTCTATTTCTCTTGCAATACGAAGCTTACGTTTCGCCCCTTGGCTCATTTTGTCGTCGTAGCATGCCACTAGACGGCCTGATTTTTTGGCCCAGTACATGGCAACATCTGCGGCATTGATGACTTGCTCCGCATCGTCTCCGTGCCGTGGAAATTCGCTCAGCCCTATGACAGCACTGGTACTGAGTTCGAATCCATCGATAGCAAATGGTTTGCGCAGTTCGACGTCAATATCCTTCGCCAGTGCTTTCGCGCTGGCTTCATTGCTTTCAAGGCAAATGATGACAAATTCGTCACCACCAATACGGGCTATGAAGTCTTCTTTTTGGAGCAAAGAGGAAATTCGCTGGCCAATCTGAATGAGAAGTTGATCTCCGCAAAAGTGGCCCATTCCGTCGTTAACTTGTTTGAAGTTGACGATATCAAGCAGCATCAAGTCAAAAGGTTTATCTGATTCGATAAGTAGTTCGATGGTTTCAATACAGTGTTTTCGGTTGGGTAGGGTGGTTAACGAATCATGCAGAGCATTGTGTTTCTCTTCATCGGCAAGCAAGTGAAGTTGCTCAATACTTTGCAAGCTATAGGTAGTGACCATGTACACAAATATGCTGCCGCTAAACAGAATAATGCATAAGCCAAACAAGACGGGAGTGACCACAGGATCGGCGAAAATTGACCCTAAAACAAAGGTATAGCCGACAACAAATCCGATGATGAGATAACTCAGAACCTGCCAGCCTACGTGTTTTATTTTCCGACAAATTTTGTTAGCTGGAATGTATCCCGCCAATAGAATGATGATGCCTGATATGACCAGAAAAATTGATAACGTCGACACGATTTAAACCATAGGAACAGCGTTCGCTTATTTCAGAACGTTACTTTGCTAGAGTTTAGTGTAGGTCTGGATCGCATATTTATAAAATTGACAATAAATTCAGAGTTCGAATTAAATCGCAGATTGCGTTAGATCAACAAAAAATCGTTTCTGTTGAGGTTGTGATTAAAATAAAGTTGAATCATTCAAAAAATATTGAATAATGTAAGGCACACAACAAAAAGCATTTTGCTTTCAAAATTCGGTCTGAAACAGGATATACACTCCATGTCTAACTCGTTTGTGCTGGTTATCAACTCTGGTAGTTCTTCTCTTAAATTCGCAGTTATCGACTCCGTCACCGGTGAGGCAGTCATAACTGGATTAGGGGAATGCTTTGGTCTCTCCGAAGCGGTCATCGGCTGGAAATACAAGGGTGAGAAAACAGAAGAGGCCATCACTGCTCCAGACAATCATCATCAACACGCGATTAATCGAATTGTAGGCCTGATGGAGTCATTAGGTTTTACTCATGATCTGGTTGCTGTGGGACATCGTATCGTGCACGGTGGCGAAAAGTTCACTTCAACAGTTCGCATTGACGACGAAGTCTTGGCTGAAATTGAAACCTTGTCTGATCTGGCACCGCTCCACAACCCAGCAGGCGCAAAGGGAATCAGAGCTTCAATGCAAGCATTCCCAAGTCTCCCTCAATTTGCTGTCTTTGACACGGCGTTTCACCAGACGATGCCTCAAAAGGCGTTTACTGGTGCGATTTCAAACGAGCTGTACAAGGATTACGGCATCCGCCGATACGGTTTCCACGGCACCAGTCATTACTTCGTCAGTCGTGAAGCGGCCAAAATGTTGGGTAAGCCTGTTGAGCAATCCAGCTTTATCTCTGTGCATTTAGGTAATGGTGCATCTGTTTGTGCAATCAGTAATGGCCAATCTGTCGATACGTCGATGGGTTTTACGCCACTGGCGGGCCTGATGATGGGCACACGCTCTGGTGACCTAGACCCAGGCATTATCGAGTTTTTGATGAAGAAAGGCTGGAGTCAGGAAAAAGTTTTCGAAACGTTGAACAAGAAGTCTGGTTTCCTTGGTGTGTCTGGTTTGACATCTGACGCTCGCGGCATTTTGGAAGCAATGGAAAACGGCCACGAAGGCGCCAAACTGGCGTTCGAAGTCTTCACTTATCGCGTTGCTAAGTATATCGGCTCTTATCTTATTCCTCTTGGTGCGTTGGATGCGATCATCTTTACTGGTGGCATTGGAGAAAATTCATTGCCGATCCGTCGAGAAATCCTGAATAACCTAAAGCTACTTGGTTTCATTGAAGACGAAAAAGGGAATGAAGATGCACGTTTCGGTAGCGCTGGCATCATCGCTAAGTCTGACATACTAGGCGCCGTGGCTATGGTAATTCCGACCAACGAAGAATTTGTCATCGCCCAGCAGTCGGTTGAGTTACTGTAATAGGCTTTACAATTCGTAATAAAAAGCGAGCTTAGTGCTCGCTTTTTTGATTTATATGTTGGATAGGCTGCCGTTAAGTACGCGCACGGCGAAATAACCATTAATAACTACATTGAGCCCGACGATTCACTCGCGTCGTCTCCCTCAGTCATAGAGACCAGTATGCTTCATTCCTTGCTAGGGATACCGCTCGTTAGCTAACCGCAGCATAGCTTTTCTTGTTGAAGCTAGGATAGGGATCCATTCAATTCGCCGATTCCAACTGACTGAATAATTGTCAGTCCATTCGGGTAATAAAGGTTTGCTCGTCTTCCACAAAAGCGACAAAGCCGCCGTGATAGATAAACACCCGACCACGTCCCTCAACCAGACAAGCAAGCTGTGGGTTTAAATCTTCTTCGTTATTCTGTCTTTGAAACGTGCCGGTATCAGTGACTACGCCGCTGAGTTTAGGCAAATACCCATATGCGCGCTTAGCTTGATCAATCAGGCTCAATTCACTGGAGATAGAGAAGCAAGAAGGGATCGTACCGGCATCTTCGATAAATATAGGTTTCAGTTCTTCAAAGGCGGTAATCACCAGCCAGTCGATGCCGTTCACATGGTGGATAAACATAGAGTTTCTCGATAATTTTGATGCGGAGATTGTATCACTATCATGGGAGAACGTAGAGATTTAGTCGTAGCAGAATTTTTTGTAACTCATTTACCCCAAAGCGTTCTAGCGAAAGATCTTCGTACATGTAAGTGTACGAACGTGACAGCATCACGCATCGCTGACCATTTATGGAATTGGTTAGTGGATGCTGGTCAAGAATATGGAGTTGTATTGACGCTTTAGTGATAAATCACCGTAAAATAGGAGAGGAGAGTTATGCTGCGTACGCTAGGACGCAGCATGAAAGATGGGAAACAAAAGCTGGTTAATACGGCGTTAGGAAAACAGATGAAAACTTATATTTTAACGGCTAGTTGCCCGAGTCGCGCAGGGACAGTCGATGTAGTCACCCGATTATTACTAGAATTTGAATGCTACATCAAAGAGTTAAACTCATTTGACGACACGCTAAACGAACGTTTCTTTATTCGCGCTGTGTTCAGCGTACAAAACGGCCAAGAGCTAAACCGCGCATCGTTTGAGGCGGCATTTTCAGAGCGCGCTTCAGAATTTGATATGGACTGGGAATTAACGCCCTCCGATTATCGGCCAAAAGTGGTGATCATGGTTTCTAAGTATGATCACTGCCTTAATGATCTGCTTTACCGCTACCGCACGGGGAATCTCAAGGTTGACATCAAAGCGGTGATTTCCAATCATCCGGACTTACAATCTCTGGTCGAGTGGCATGATATTCCTTATCACCATTTTCCTATTTCGGCGGAAACCAAGCCTCAACAGGAAGCGTTAGTACAATCAGTGCTGGACGAAACCGATTGTGAATTGCTGGTACTCGCACGATACATGCAGGTGCTTTCGCATGACATGTGCAGCCGTTGGTCTGGCAGGGCGATCAATATTCATCACTCGCTATTGCCTGGCTTCAAAGGGGCTAAACCTTATCATCAGGCATACAACAAAGGCGTTAAGCTGGTCGGTGCAACTGCGCACTATGTAAGTGATGATCTTGATGAAGGGCCGATTATCACTCAAGGGTTAGAGACGGTTGACCATACCTATTACCCAGAAGATTTGGCAAGAAAAGGGCTGGATGTTGAATCACTCACACTAGGTCGAGCCATTCAATATCACGTTGAGAAACGCGTGTTCATGTATAACGACAAAACCGTTGTATTTGAGCGTTCGTAGCTCACGTTCAAAACTGAGACCGTGCTAAATAATACTAAGAAAAGCAGTATATAAAACAAAGCCCTTCTAATAGTAACGTTAGAAGGGCTTTGTAGTGTGTACAAAAAAATGTACCCACCCTTATTAGGTATTACAGTCTGCTTTCAGATTTTGAATAGAATCAGTTTGTTTATCAGCTTCATTAGATACGCAATCTTGCTCTGGATTTCCTATCCATCTGAAGAAACCATACAGCATGATAAATATGACCACCATTAAAGGTAGAGATGTCACGATGGCTAGAGTCTGTACTGTGCTTAACGGGGCGTCGATGAACATCATTGCTAGTGGTACAGCAGCGAGGATCATACACCAGAATAACCTTAGGCTAGTTGGAGGATTAGCATCTTCATCGAGTTGGTTAGCCACTGTTGCTGCAAGAGTGAAAGAGGCTGAATCGAGGGTTGTTGCTAAGAACAGTGTCGACATTACAACGAAAATTAGGATGAATATCGAGCTAAGCGGTAGCGTTTTGAGCACCGCAATAACGGTTTCTGAACCACCTACATTGGATAGTATATCCGTCACGTTAACGAGCTCATTCATATGTGTGCTCATGCTGTAGCTGCCTAATACACCAAAGAAAATGAAACAACCAGCACTACCTCCAAGAACCATACTAATGATGACTTCTTTGAGAGTTCGACCACGTGAAACCTTAGTCACAAAAAGAGCCATAAATGGTACGTAAGTCATCCAATAAGCCCAGTAGAACACGGTCCATGAGGTTGGGAATGAGCCACCTTCAATTGGGTCCGTCCACAAGCTCATGCGGATAAAGTTTTGCAGCATCAAACCGTAGCCATTTGTCATCTGATCAATGATGAAAGACGTAGGTCCAACAATAAGTACAAGAAGGACAAAGATGGCAGCTAGCTTGGTATTCATGTCGCTCAGCTTTGCCATTCCTTTCTCAATACCAACATACGAGCTCACCGTAAACAGAGCAGTGATAGCCAGCATTAATGACACGTTCATTCCAAAGCTACTCTGAACACCAAGCAAATCAGCTATACCTTCTGTGACCATTGGCACGCTTAAGCCTAGAGTGATCCCCATTGCTCCAACGCAGCTGAAAATAAAAATAGTGTCAATAATTCTGCCAGCAACTGGGTTGTAGAATTTCCCCAAGATACTCTCGCACACAGCGCTCAGTTTCAGCTGAGGGTTCTTTCGTACATGGAAGGAGTAAGCAACAGGCAATGAAGCAATACAGTAAAGAGACCAAGCTGAAATGCCCCAGTGAAACATGTTATAGCTGGTGGCCCACTCTGCAGCACTGGTTGAAAATGGCTCAATACCCATAGGTGGTCCCATATAATAGTAGGCCCATTCAACGAATGCCCAGTAAACCGTTGCTGAACCTAGGCCTGCGCATATCATCATGGCTAGGTAGGTAAAGAATGAGTACTGAGGCGTTGCTTCACCAAGTCTAATACTGCCGTGTTTGCCAAAACCGAGCCAAGCAAGAGTAATGACGCTGAAAAAGCCAAATAGAAGAAACACTTCGCCAAATTGCTCAGTGAGAATGGTAAATAGGCTTTTTGCGATTGCATTACCTTGCTCAGGATAGAGTGAAAGCCCCGCGACGATAGCAAATATCGTCGTCAAGCTTATCATCATCAAAGGCTTATCTGTCTGTCTATCTTTATGTCTCATATTGGATAATCCCTGTAATATTAACTATTTAATAAGTCTCAGTACGAAACTGCTCTATGATGTCTTCATTGAGCTGAATACCGAGTCCTGGAGTGTCTGGTACGGGGACGAAACCGTTTTGAAACGGAAGTCGATTGGTGACCAGATCAGTAAACAAAGGGCTGGAACTTTGTGAATATTCCATTAAGGTACCGTGTTCACAGGAGGCTAGAAAGTGAACAGATGCTGCGAGTAAAATACCTGTGCTAAAGCCGTGGGGGACAAGCTGTACCCCGTGTAGCTGGGACAAGTCATAGATCTTTTTCATCTCGGTGATCCCGCCACATCGAGTAATATCGGGCTGTACGATGTCAACATGAGAACGTTCGAGAAAGTCGAGGAACTCGTAACGGGTGGTCAGTGACTCGCCGCCCGCTAATTTAGCTTCCGTTTTGCTAGCCAGTTTTGCATAACCTTTAAGATCGTCCGCAAGAACGGGTTCCTCAATCCAATTGAGATTAAAAGGTTCTAGCTTCTTACTCATGTATGCTGAGTGCCCTGACGTGCGCCACTTCGACGCAAGGTCGATTTGTACTTCGATATCATCCCCGACAGCCTCTCGGACATGCTTAACGATTTGATAGTCGAGTTCTGGGTCGTCACCGAACACACCACCACCAAATTTGATGCTGGTAAATCCTTGTTCGACCAGATGCAATGCGATGTCTCGGTTTTCTTCAGGCTTTCGGGCTGGAATAAAAGTTCCGTAAGCCCGAATGTGGTCACGATATTTACCGCCTAGCAAGGTATGAACAGGCACGTTGTAGAATTGACCAGCGATATCCCATAGAGCGATATCGATCGCACTAATGGCGTGTATCCCAGCGCCTCGGCGGCCTACATAGTTGGAGGCCCAGTACATTTTGTTCCACAAACGCTCGATTTCTAGTGGGTTTTCACCGAGCAAAAGTTCTTTTAGTCCATAGCAATAGAGGTTGGAATGGGGAGTCTCAATACAAGCTTTAACGACAGCAGGGGAGCTGTCCGCTTCACCTATTCCAACAAGTCCATTGCTAGTGTGAACTCTTACTATTACAGCGTCTTCGCCCCATTCACAGGTTTCGTCGTTTTGTGGAACGCGAAGACATATCACTTCAATATTGGTAATTTTCATTGATTTTCCTCTTAAAGGTGATCCTTCAGAGTGCTGACTTTTGTTGTTGTACTTAAACGGATTGCTTGTTGATGAGTTTCTCAAGCCTTTGATCTTTTTGATAAAGAGAGCAGAAGGCATAGCCAACATCTTCGATTGCGGTTTTTTTGCCTTGAACAACGTTGTCTAGTTGTTCTAAAACTTGCTCACTTGCTTCGACGACACTTAGAGTTGCTGACATAATGCCGCTGACATCCACGTCAATGTCGTCAGTAATTTGCTCGTCATTCCCACTGATTCGAATAACGGGTACGATCGGGTTACTAAATCCAGCTCCGCCCGTTGTCCAAAGAATGACCTGCGCGCCTAGGGCCGCAAAATGCATCCCTGAGCCTCCGCACAAATGAGTGACTTCGGCGAGATAAAAGCCTGGTTGGGTTGGTTTTTGGATGCCGATGGGGTTTATCTCAAGTACATCCTGAATTGGTTTGGTGCCCGTTTTATGTAGCGCACCGAGGGCTTTTTCTTCAAGTGTCGTGAGGCCCCCAACGCTATTACCGATGCTCATGGTTTCTACATCTGTTCCTTCGATGTGCCAGCGGCGTTCTTCTTCGGCAATCAAGCGCTCAATTTTGTCAGCAACATTTTGGTTCACCGCTCGTTCGCGGAGAATCTGTTCGCAGGTAATCAACTCGATTAATTCTCCTGCGATACAAGTTGCCCCCATTTCTATCAGTCGATCGGCGGCTTGCCCTACAGCGGGGTTCGAAGCAATACCAGAGCTGGTATCTGATCCGCCACACTTGACTCCGACAATCAATTCGGAAATTGGGGTAGGCTCAGGCTTCACTTGGTTGGATATATTGATTAGTTCATCAACAATTTGGACTCCCTCATTGATAGTTTGTCGAGTGCCTTTTGATTTGATGATGGAAAGACTGAAAACGGGTTTCTTAGCTTGTTTGATCGGATCGGTGATAATCGTTGGGTCGATACTGCCACACCCCATGTTTAGTACTAGTACGCCCGCTATATTGGGGTTAAGTGCAGCACCGATCATGACGTTGACCATTTCTTCGTTACCCCCATACATACAGGTGTAGTGGTTGGTTACAACGACACAGTTGGAGAGCTTCTGCTTTATTGCCTGAGCAATGCCTTCAGCACATTCGTCGATTGCTAAAATCAAAATATGATTACGGATGCCAACTTGTCCGTCGGCGCGCCTATAGCCTTGAAAAGTTTTCATGATTCACACTCGATCTGCATTTGCTGCATGATTTGCTCAATGATGGGGGCTGGAATATCAACTCGGGTACTGCGTACGTTTTGTACGTGAACGAGGTCGCCGAGGCGGATCTCAGTGCAAGTTATTCCAATTGGATAGCCGCCTTTTTTCACGACGACTTGGGATTCAAAATCCTCAAGAGCAATCTTGTTTCCCTTCGTGATGGCTTGAAGGCCTATATATGTGCCGACCATTTCACCTTGATCGTCAATGATCTCTACTGGATTACCTTTGCTTACATCTGAAAGCAAGGTAGCCACATTATCGGAGGGCGATAACCTTATCGCCTTTTTTATGTTGCTCATAATGTTACCTATTGTTGATTGTCGGACAATCGACTTGGTGACAATTATACAAATTATGATTGAATGAAATGAGAAACGGATCATGGAAATATAAGAACTGGTGTTTTTTGTCGGATTGTTAGACAATCGTCACTAAATTAAACAATACAAGTAATCACTAATAAATGCTGCTTGGCAGTATGTAATTGGTTGATTTAAAATGTTTAAGCGTTGGTTTTTAACGGATTTAGTGATGGTGAAGTTCAATAAAAGCAGTTTGGAAGATCAGGCAGTCAGTTACTTACGAGACTTGATCCTGGATGGCAGCTATAAAATGGGTGAGCGAATCGTAGAGAGCTCCCTAGCAAAAGAGCTAGAACTTTCTCGAAGTACTATCCGCATGGCTTTGAATACTTTGTCTCATGAAGGGTTAGTGGTGCAAAAACCTTATGCAGGCTGGCAAGTTATTGAAATAAACGAGCAGGACTTATGGGAAATTTACCACCTGAGAGTAGCGATAGAATCACGCTCTGCTTGGCTTGCGGCGATAAAAGCTGATGATGAGAACAAGCAGCAGATTAAAGAGCTAATGGCCGATTTTGAGAAAGCTGCAAAAATGGACAACGTGACCACGCAGACACTCAGTAAATACGAACTTGAGCTGCATTCTTTGATTGTTGCTATGAGCCACAACAGCCGATTCGTGAATATCTATCGTCATGTCTCCAACCAGATGCTGCTGTTTTTTAATATCGACTTAGCAAGCTATGAGGCTGCAACTATCGTTGATGCACATAAACCTTTGGTCGATGCGATTTGTAATAATGACCCTCAGGCTGCTGCATATCATGCTGAAGAGCATATCTCCACATTCAAGGAAGTTGGCGACAAGTTTCGTGAGCAAAATACTTAAACTTTCATTGAAGCGAGCGCAATCTACGAGCTACTTGTCATTTTCATTGTTGATAGCTGACTTCCATCGTCTGTAAGTTAGCATTAATGGTTTGATCGCCTTTCAGGCGTTGCCAAAGTGGGGCTAGTAAATCAAATCCACGTTCACTAGGGTAACGTTGAGTAGCATCAAGTAGCTCCCATTTTCCATTGCTATCTTTCTCCGCAAATACGAATTCAAACGAAAGGTTATTCGCCATCCCTAAACGCAAGTCAGAAACAATCAACGTGTCATCTTCAACTCTGTAGTTTAGGTAGTCGTGAGAAAATGCTTCCAGTCCCTTCAATGTACTTGGCTTTTCTTCCATGGGCCAATGGCCTAATGGGCGAGAGATGAAATCGATGTGTTTGTCTTTATCAAGCACCGACGCCAACCCTTCCCAGTACTTTCCATCATCCATCACAACAACGCGCCATAAAAGCGTATTGAATGCTGTTGGCGTAATCAGCACTTGTTGGTTAGGTAGGTTTTGGGCTGCTAAGTTCTGCTCAACACGATCAGCAATCGATTGCTGTGACAGGTAACCCCAGCCTAAATAGAGAGTCGAGAGCAACACAACACCTTGGCACCATTCCCCTCCTTTCTGCTTAGAAACCAAAGCAACACCAATCGCAAACAATAACGGTAACGTATACAAAGGGTCGATGATAAAGACGTTGCGAAGCTCAAAATAACCTTCAAACGGCCAAATAAGCTGCGTGCCATAGGTGGTCATTGCATCCAACAAGGTATGGGTCACAAACACGCTGACCGTTAGGAAGAACACTCTTGAAAGTGTCCAGAAAGAATCCGAGTAACGACGGCAATACAGCCATGAAATCAACAGTGCGAAAGGTGGGAGCGTGAACAAAGAATGACTAAAACCTCTGTGCTTAATGGTGTTTTGAACCGCGTCTCCATAGTCCAGAATGACATCTAAATCAGGCAATGTGCCCAAAAGCGCTCCAGCGAGTAAAACCTTTGCATTACACTGTTTTCCAGCAATAGCACCAGCGACCGTTGCGCCTAGCGCAGCTTGAGTAACAGAGTCCATATTGTTCGTATTTTTATATCATTAATAGGTTCAGTTGACTCAGAAAGTAAATTGAAGCCGTTGTAGAGTCAAACGTCTCATGTGCTCCAGTCGCTTTATTTACCTACTTTTACACACCACATTCTCAAGAATACTGTACAGAAAAGCCTATGTATCAAGACGTTTCAGAATGTTTAGCACGTCAGGCTGCTAACAAGATGCATACTTACAGCACATCCAGAGCCTGACTACGTATTTAGTTATAGGAATTCAGATCTTATCTGGCTATCTCTCTTATAGAATAATCAACAACCATCGCTATTATGACTTCTTGTTGTTTCACTTTAACTATCATTACAAGAGCCAGAGACGCTAACCTAAATGGCGCATTGATCACAAAAGTATCACCTTGGTATTGTATTGGTATTATTTTAGATCGTACCATTCGAACCGTACCCTACAGTACCTAAGGATAAAAAATGAAAACGACTAACATCAAACTCTCTTCAATGATGTTCATTGAATGGTTTATATGGGGCGCTTGGTTCGTTCCGTTATGGCAAATTCTCAATACCAATGGCTTCACGCCAACTGAGATTGCTTGGTCTTACGCTTGTACTGCAATTGCGGCGATTTTGTCGCCAATTTTAGTCGGTTCGATCACTGACCGATTCTTCCCTGCACAGAAAGTACTCTCTGTTATGTTGCTTGCTGGTGCAGTACTTATGTATTTAGCGTCACAACAAACCGAGTTCGCCACGTTTTTCCCACTTTTGCTTGGTTATTCATTAACTTATATGCCAACAATCGCGCTGACTAACAGTATCGCTTTTTCCAACGTAGACGATGTTGAACGCGACTTTCCGCGTATCCGTGTCATGGGCACAATTGGTTGGATTGCGTCAGGCGTTGCGATTGGCTTCTTGCCATCTTGGCTAGGTTATGGCGATATTTCTTCAAGCAATATTCCCCTTATTATTACTGCTCTGAGCTCAGCGCTGTTGGGTGTCTTTGCTCTAACGCTGCCAAACACACCACCGAAAAGTACAGGCAAGCTAGACCTTAAAGTGATGCTCGGTCTGGATGCAATGGTGCTCCTTAAAGACAGAAACTTCTTAGCATTTTTCGTGTGTTCATTCATGTTTAGCATGCCTCTTGCATTCTATTACATCTTTGCAAACGGCTTCCTAACAGAAGTGGGTATGAGCAATGCAACAGGCTGGATGACGCTGGGTCAGTTCTCTGAAATCTTCTTCATGCTTGCACTACCTTTCTTTACCAAACGTTTTGGTATTAAAAAGGTATTGCTACTTGGTCTTGCTACGGCTGCTGTCCGTTATGGATTCTTTGTCTACGGTAGTGCAGACACTTGGTACCTGTACTCATTGTTGTTCTTGGGTATTTTGTTGCACGGTGTGAGCTACGACTTCTACTTCGTCACGGCATATATTTATGTTGATAAGAAAGCTCCAGCGCACATGCGTACTGCGGCTCAAGGTTTGATTACGCTGGGTTGCCAGGGCATTGGTAGTTTACTGGGTTACCGTCTTGGCGGCCTACTAATGGAAAAAATGTTTGCCTACGATACACCGCAGAATGGCTTAACGTTTGATTGGGCTGGCATGTGGGGATTCGGCGGTGTCATGATTGCTGTCATCCTCGCTATCTTCATGTACTTCTTCCGTGAACCTAGTGGTGAGATCAAACCAATCAAAATGGACGATCAGTCAGACTCCACTACACAACAAAAAGCACAAGCTTAAGTTTTAACCCTACCCAATGTTTCTATGTCAGTGGGTAGGATATTTAACCCCTATTTTGGTAAGTAAGATGACAATTTCAAAACAAGACAGAATCCTCGGCACTTTTTATGGTCAAGCACTTGGTGATTCAATGGGGATGCCATCTGAATTGTGGCCTCGTAGTCGAGTAAAAGCGCACTTTGGCTGGATTGACCGCTTCCTTGATGGCCCTAAAGAAAACAACGCGGCCTGCTATTTCACAGCTTGTCAGTTTACAGATGATACCTCTATGGCTTTGGCGCTCGCTGATGCCATCATCGAATGCGATGGTAAAATTGTCCCAGAAGTGATCGCAAGAAACGTACTGACTTGGGCAGAAGGTTTCGATGCATTTAACAAAAACATTTTTGGTCCAAGTTCAAAAGCGGCAATGCGTTCAATCAAAGACGGTGTGGCAATCAGCGAACTAGAGAACAACGGCGTCACTAATGGTGCTGCTATGCGTGTGTCACCGATGGGCTGTCTGCTACCAACCAACAGCTTGGACGATTTTATTGAGCTAGTGGCGTTAGCCTCGAGCCCGACGCACAAATCTGATGTCGCTATCTCTGGTGCCGTAGTGATTGCTTGGGCGGTATCGAAAGCTATTGAAGGACACACTTGGGGCGCTATCAAAGACCAGTTACCTGCGATTGCCCTTGCTGCGCAAACCAAGAACATCACCACTTTTAGTGCGTCGATGTCCTCTCGTATTGAGCTCGCTCTGATGGTGGCAAGTGAAGATAGTGGTATTGAAGAGCGTATGGAGAAAATCTACAACCTAGTGGGTGCGGGAGTCAGTACCATTGAATCTGTCCCAGCGGCGATAGCGATGGTCGAGCTTGCTGAAACTGACCCGAATCGTTGCGCGATCTTGTGCGCGAACTTAGGTGGCGATACCGACACCATCGGCGCGATGGCGACAGCAATTTGTGGTGCGTTGAACGGTATTCAGGCGATTGACGCAGAATTGAAGCAGCAGTTGGATGATGAAAACCAACTAGACTTTGATGAATACACGCGCAAATTCCTTTCTCTGCGAGAAGTTAAGGAGCAGGGCTATGCCTCATAATGCATTAATCGAGTTAATTCCTACACTTAACAACAAGCGTCAACTGTGTTTAATTGGTGCCGCTGTGGTTGATATCGTGACGGAAACGCCATGTTTACCTCAGCGAGGTGGCGATTTAGAAATGCAAGAAAAGGGCATTCACGTGGGTGGCTGCGCACTGAATATTGCGATTGCGGTAAATCGACTTGGTCTTCAATCGACCAATGCACTGCCGATAGGGAATGGTAAGTGGGCGGATCTGATTCGCCACTCTATGGAAGAGAAAGGTCTAGAAAGCAGCTTAACGGACCCAAGTGGTGATAACGGTTGGTGCTTGGCTCTGGTAGAGCCGGACGGTGAAAGAACTTTCCTGTCTGTCAGCGGGGTTGAAAACAACTGGAACCAAGAGACCTTGAGTCAGCTATTAATCAATGACGATGCGATTATCTATCTCTCTGGTTATCAATTGGCGTCTGCTTGTGGCGCTGAAATCGTTAATTGGTTGGAACCCTTACCAAGCACAGTCCAGTTGTTTATCGATTTTGGACCTCGTATTGCCGACATTGATGCCACCTTACTTGAGCGTTTACTTGCACTCAAACCAATTATTTCACTTAACCGCCAAGAAGCGGAGCATCTTGGTATGCAAGATAGCCAAAGCTTTGTTAAACAATGGTATTCCCGCTATGCCTGTCCTTTAGTGTTACGCATTGATAGCGATGGCGCACTGTTTAGCAACGGAGAATCACACGGTATGGTCGCGCCATTTTCTGCTGAAGTGGTCGATACTATTGGCGCTGGTGATACGCATGCTGGTGGCGTGCTTGCAGGCTTGAGTTCTGGCTGGGAACTAGCGGATGCTGTCCTTCTTGGCAATGCTGTTGCATCGTATGTGGTGAGCCATGAAGGTGGAGACTGCGCGCCGAGTGTGGAGCAAATTTCTGACTACCTTCGCCAATACTGAATATTACTCTCTATGAGGCTTAATGCTCTATTAAGCCTCATCATTTTCTCGTACACATCAATCGAATGTCGCTTACCTGACAGCGATGTCTCTAAGTAATGATCATGAATAATAAAGCGATAAGAATTCTCGCCGCTGGCTGCGGGATCAATCTGTGCATCGGCGTACTTTATACATGGAGCGTATTTAAAAACGCCCTCATTGATTTAGGGTGGAGCCATACTCAAGCTTCACTACCTTACACGATTACCATCGTTACTCTGTCTCTTGCGTTGCTGGTGGCAGGTCGTATACAAGACCAATTTGGTCCTAAGAAAGTGCTCATGGTTGGTACGCTCATAGCGGGAATTGGTATGGTGTTATCCAGCCTATCGATTAGCCCAGTAAACTTGTGTTTGAGTTTTGGGGTGCTTACAGGTACAGGTATTGGCTTTTCTTATGCGTGCCTAAACCCAACTGCGATGAAGTGGTTTCACGCTTCACGCAAGGGGATGGTTAATGGTGCGTTAGCTACTGCGTTTGGCTTGGCTGCGCTTTATCTTGCTCCACTGACAAGCTTCCTGATTACTAAGTTTGACCTTCAAGTAAGCTTACAAATCTTGGGGGGCGGTTTACTCGTGATTGCGTTTCCGTTGGCATGCTCTTTTACTAATCCACCAACGGATTTCAAACCAGTTCCGGCGAAAACGAAGCAAAAATCCCAAGCCGTCAATTCAAGTAATGACGTCGCCTGGCGAGACATGCTTGCTACACGTCCGTTTTATTTACTCTGGTTTGCTTATGCTTTTGGAGCTTCAGCGGGGCTGATGATCATTGCCAACATTACCTCCATCGCAGCAGAGCAAGCTAGCATTATGGATGGTGCTTACTTGGTTGTAGCTTTAGCGATTTTTAACTCTGGTGGACGATTGGCAACAGGGCTATTGAGCGACAAGATTGGCGCACTTAAAACGCTAAGTCTTGCCATGTTGCTGCAAACCGTCAACATGCTGCTGTTTTCCCACTTTGATTCCTCGTTTTTCTTGATTATTGGTGCTGGCCTTGCAGGCATTGGGTACGGCACTTTGCTTGCTGTTTTCCCTTCTGTTATGGCTGATCTTTATGGATTGAAAAACTTTGGCACTAACTACGGGATCTTATACACCGCTTGGGGTGTTGGCGGGTTCATTGGTCCAGTTCTCGCGGGTTGGTCGGTAGATACTTTTGGTCGCTACGATCTTGCGTATTCGCTTTGTGCTGTCCTCGTTTTTGTTGCCGCAATATTGCTGTTTTTGGTTAAGCCCCGCGCGAAGTCAGAACAAACTATCGTACTGACTTAGAGGAGAAAGTAGGGATGAAGCTCGGTGGTTTCCGCTTTTTGTTTCTCCCTATCTATCCCATTCTAATATCGGGTATAATGCAAAAATTGCTGATAAAAATAAGAACCTTATGACAACCTATCAACCTCTTATCGAACTCATAAAGGCTCGTATCGAGCAAAAAGACAAGTCACCGCTATATATGAAGATTTCTGAATCAGTAAAAACAGCGACCGAACAGAAAATCTTAAAAGGCGGAGACTTTATCCCTACAGAGCGCGAGTTTAGCGAGCTATTGGGCGTCTCTCGAATTACGGTTCGAAAAGCGTTAGATGTTCTCGATAAGGATGGGGTGATTGTTCGCTCTCGTGGTTTAGGTACCATGATTGCCGATACGGTTGAATACTCGGGTAAAGCCGCGACAGGGTTCTCACAGCAAGTTGTTCTAAAAGGGAAAAAGCCAGATACGCTGTGGATTAAGAAGGACACCATGCCTTGTTCTGCTGAAATCGCAGAAACCCTCAACCTGAAAGAGGGCGAGGAAGTGTTTCTCCTAAAACGTGTTCGTTACATTGATGAACAAGCGGTATCAATTGAGGAATCTTACGTACCCTCTCAATTGATTCACGATCCTGACGAAATCCAATTGTCACTGTATGACTACTTCCACAGTCAAAATATCACCCCTTCAAAAACGCAAAGTCGCGTATCTGCGAAAATGCCAACGGAAGAGTCACTCGAGAAACTGAATATCGACTCAACCACGCCAGTACTTCTTATCGAGCAAACGGCGTTTGATAGTTCAGGCTGTCCGATTGAATACAGTATCAACCACTGTCGTGGTGATCTGTATGTGTTTATAAGTGAGTAACACTCAAAGCTGCGTTTCGATCATTAGTTCGATGCTATTGACTACTGGAAGCTAGATACCGTGAGGTTGCCATCCTTTAGGTAATGTGTGTTGACTAATAAAAACTTGTCCTCAGAACTATCCAAATGCCTTGTTAGCACAAGGCCTCGCTTTTCAGTCTAACGACTTTGCTCGCGGTAGAGTTTAATCGTAACACGTTGATTGGGTTTGCCAGAAACCTTAACCGGGTAGCTGCCCCATTCATGGGTATTGATGTGGCTGATGGTCATATCCGGTTTATCGCAATGTTGGTTGGTAATATTTTTGCCCGTTACATCGGCGTCCTTAATTTCAATGTTGGCTTGTGTGCTATGGAACAGCACCAGCTTTTCGTCCCAGTTTTCTATCGACAAATTCAGGTAGGCATGCCCTTGTTCATTTAGCGTCAGTGATTTTGCAAACGGTTCTGAAACTCGGAGGTTTTGCTGAGCCGCTTCATCGGGGGAATTGGCCGTTTCGAAAGGTTCTGCTGTGGTTTCACATAAGGTGCGATATTCTCGCGCAAAATGTTGGTTTCGAGCAGAATTCATATCCGCATAGGCTTGCGTGCTAGGTAGTATTAGTGCGGCTAACAAGCCGACCTTGGTAAGTTGTGTAACGTTCATTTCGGTTGCTCTGGGGTAGGTTTAGTGAGTGAACAAGTGCTGTCTGGACGCGTGTTGGTTTGCTTATCATTCGAGACGCAAAATGGAGAATTGAATGGGTATCGCGTCCAATCGTCTTCAACGGAAAGTGAATGCAGGAATGCGATGAGCGCTGTCTTCTCGCTACGAGTCAGGCTAAATCCGTTGATTAAGAAGCTTTTGTTAGGGTGGTGGAAGCCGTCTCCCTGATTTGGACCATAGCTTGTTTTTCTGCCGCCTCTTGCATAGTTATCAATCACAGACGTTAAAGATTGCACGCTGCCATCATGCGCCCATGGGCCTGTATTCGCGACATTAATTAACGAGGGAATCCGAAACCTGCCGTCATCTTGATGATGGCTGGTGTGACGGCGCAACCCCGGCTGCGTGGCAGGGTAGTGTGGGGGGGCCCCATGCCGACTGATTCCGTAAAGGCCAGTATTCTGGTATTGGCTTATTGCGGCCTCTGGTTGATTGAGTAAAGACCCGCCATGACAGCGTGAACATTGTAATCGTGAGCTGCTAAACAGTCGAAAGCCTTCCTGTTCCGTGTTCGTCAGAGCCTGCTCGTTTCCGGCAAGATACTGATGAAATCTCGTGTTCCGACTTTTAATCAGTGTGAGGTAATGTTCAAGCGCTTTAACGACGCGCTCCAAGGTGATGTCACGATCCGCATAGGCTTGCTCAAACAATTCAGTGTAGGAAGCGCTTTTCTTTAATCGAGTGAGAAGCAAATCAGGAGTCAGCCCCATTTCCAATGGATCAATTGAAAACATAGGGGTTGTGATGGCCACTTCAATTTCGGTCCGGTTGGGATCGGTTTGCGAAAACGCTTTTTGCTGAGAAATGTTCAACAAAGAGGGCGTGTTTAACGTGTCGGGTTCACCGTTAATGTTTATCGTTTTTGTAAACGTGTTGCTCCAGCCATGGGTTGGGGAATGACAAAGCGCACAACTTCGATTGCCTTTAAGTGATAACTGGGTATCGAAGAACAGGTGACGGCCAAGTTCCTGGATAGCGCTAATGCTCTCCGCAAGGGCTGATGTTGTCGGCAGCCACAGTAATAATGGCAATAGAGCTTTGATAAATAAATTCATGGAAGGGGCTTAGAAGGAGTAAGCCACCTGCAAGCAGGTGGCTTTCATTGCTTAGTCTAATTTTCTCCACTGCTGATCAACCCAGTTAGGGTCAATCGCAACACCCGGTAAGAACTCTTCGTCATTACAGTGTGCTGCCCAGTCTCCGAAACATTCGTAGATGCCTTCTCCATCAAACTTGACGACATCGCCTGCCACATAGCTGCCAAAGCCCTCAGGGTAATGGTAGTCGTATTCGATCTCGCCTTGTTCTTCAACAACAGAGAATTCGTAGGCTGCTTGTTCTGGTGAGCCATCAACTTGGCTGTGAATACGAACGCTGTAATCTCCTAACGTACTGATTTCGAATGAAGCAGGGCTTTCAGTGGTCCCTTCAATCACCTGTTCAGGCTCGGATGCGCCAACGGTTCTCAATATCGCTGTGTAGGTGTACGTGGTCGCTTCGCCATTGATGACCGTGACTTCAACAGGAATAGACAGTGTTTCTCCTGGTGTCAGTTCATATTGATCTTCTTTGTTCGACCATTCGATGGATGTGTCATTGGCATCTTGGTCGACTTTTTCAACCAAGTGCGACCAATTGTCACTGGTGTAGTAGATGTTATTCTCTGACGGATCATCACTAAGAATGATTTCATCATCGTCGTTTAACACACCGACTTGAACGTATTGTGAGATTGTAGCGTTACTGTTGATGGATTCGGCTAAATCAATCTTCCACTGCTCGTTATTTTCGTTCTGCGGAGTGATATCCTGCAAGACTTCAAAGTCCTCGTAGCCCTCATACATCAAGCGAGCTTTGACTTGGTCACCCGAAGAGACTTCAATGGTTTCAGTCGCAAAATCTTCACTTTTCACCCACGGTGATTCATCTGGATCAGGTTCGTGATCACCGACGATAACGTTGGCACAGCTATAAAATGCTTCTGCGCTATCCCAAACACCTTCTGGTGACGGGCCTAATTCATCATGCGGTTTGTGGTTAGGGTCAGGGCGTTGCCAAACTTGGTAGATAATGTGTTTGCCGGATTTGCCTTCTGGCCACTTCACTTTATAAGTGATGTAGTCATCAGGCTCTTTGCCTTGACCATCTACGACCGTTAGGCGTTCTAAATCAGCCCAAGTGAGTTTGTCTGTATCTGGGTCAAATCCATTGCGAGTAACAAACAGATCCCAATACCAGGTTCTGTGCTTTGCCGTGTGCCTATAGGTGACTTCAAATTCGCCGTTAGCGTTTAGCTCAATTTCTGTTGTGTGTCTGTTAGGGCTTGGAATATCAAGCACAGCGTAGTTGCCTTGTTTAGATGCCGAACAGAGTTCTTGGTCTCGGATGACGGCCTGATGGTCGCCTGCGGCGTTACCGTTGTTAATCTCGTTCTTTTGATTTTTGACCGTGTCATTACAAAGCGTCGGGTCAGTCGTCGTTCCTTCAAAACAGCTAAAGGCATAGTCTTGGGGTGAGACCATATATCCGTGTGCCGCAACTGGTGTAACATAAACACTGCTCAGTGCTGCAGTGAGTAGACTCAGCTGCAATACTGCTTTTTTCTTATTAATTTGCATTAGATGCATCCTCATTATTTTAATGACCTAGAACTGAGCTAATAATCTGATTTCTAACTACTTATCTATCTAACCTAAAAAATTTAAATATTTATTTAAAGTAATTAAACATTAGATTGGTTATTAACTTAATAAAATGTACATTCAATTCATTTTATTGTGTCGATAAATTATATCGTTTTGCAATGATTCATGATTTAAATTGGTTCTTTCTTTTCCAAGATATATGATAAATTTATTTATTGTTTTTATCCTATTTTCTATAATGTTAATTATATTAATTTCTCTGGTTTCTAAAGCAGTTTAAGAGTGTTAGTGCTTAATTAAGGGAGGGAGCCCGTCATCATTGCCTTATGACCTATGATTCCTTATTTTATGGGCTTTCGCTTGTCTACAATGAGGCGCGTGTTTCTACGTTATGGAACGTTATTTTTAAATTTAACGTTATTGACGTTATTATTTTCCGAATTGCAATAGAAAAAATTTTATTTTATAAATTACAAATGGTTGATATTGTGGGTGGAGAATTTGTTATTGTTACAATATGGTTACTTATCTGATGAAAGTGGCAGCTACTATCTTTTAAAAAAAGATATATTCGGTGAAGGGTTTTTAATTAAAATTTAGATATTTTGATTGGAATATCTAAATGGAAGAGCGATTCAACCTGAGTGCTTATATTTTCGTCTAATGTTGAAGTGATGCATCAAGCATTAAATTTTGAATCAAGATCTAATTAACTTGATACTGTTACTGAATGTAGAATGACGTCATCTTGATTTAGAATCTGTATTTGATTGCTGTTCTGAACACTATGGGTAGGTTAGGTACCTGAACAACGGTTGATATTCCCACCTTGTTATATTATAACAATGACGAACTCTCGAATTTCTCGATTTAAACTTTTACTAAGCGTATCCATACTGTAGCGACGATCTATGCACTCAAAAGCGTTAACACAAATTATTAGCCTGCTAATGCTACTCGTTGTTGCTATGGGTATGACGGCCTCTACGATTGGTGAGTTTCGCTCTCACGGGCTTACTTCTGTCGTTGTAACGAAACATCATCACACGCACTCTGCCCATCACCCTGTAAGTGCTATAGAAACCGACCTTACATCCCAGCACGATGCAAGCAGCCATTCCCATGATAAAGCGGACATCAAAGATGCAAGTCTGATTGTTTTTTCGCATCTGAGAGAAGCCGATATTAATAGGCAAGCTCATGGTTTACCTATCCGAAGCCCTTTTAAGATAGAACGCCCCCCAAGAACTCAATTGTTTGTTTGATAGGAGCCGCAGTGTTCGCGGCTTATTACAGATTTAAACAATGGAGTTATTTATGAACTTACTTTCTTCACGCGAAGAAAGTGTTTTCCTTGCACCATCAGGAAAACACCTTCGTCGTGGAATTGCCGTTGTCATCCTTGCTTTCTTGATGCTTATGAGCAGCGAAGCGTTGGCTCATGCCGTAGCGCAAGGAGACAAAGGCTACATTCAGGAAATTACAGGCACTAATATTATTGCCTTCATCTACCTAGGAGCAAAACACATGGTGACAGGCTACGACCATGTTTTGTTTCTATTTGGTGTGATTTTCTTTCTATACAAAATGAAAGATATCGCCCTTTACGTCAGTTTGTTTGCCTTAGGGCATTCGTCAACCATGCTACTTGGGGTGTACTTCAATATCGGTATCAATAGCTACATCATTGATGCCATCATCGGACTGTCTGTTGTTTATAAAGCGATGGATAATCTAGGGGCTTTCCAGCGCTGGTTTGGCGTTCAGCCAAACACAAAACTCGCGACACTATTGTTTGGCTTTTGCCACGGTTTTGGGTTGTCTTCAAAAATTATCGACTATGACATCTCACCAGATGGGCTGTTGCCTAACCTTTTGGCTTTCAATATTGGTGTTGAAATCGGGCAACTTATCGCGCTTGGCATCATTTTAATTGTTATGGGCTTTTGGCGTCGACAATCGTTCTTTTATCGTCAGGCTTATTCAGCCAACGTCATTATGATGAGCTTAGGTTTTATGCTCATTGGCTATCAGCTCACGGGCTATGTTGTCGCTCAGTAACAAGAAAAGGAAAGATTCATGTATAACTCAGAAATACCATCGCGCGCTGATTTGCCATCGAATAAACAGCTCGTTTGCTCCACACTTATCGCCCTTGTGGCTGCTGTTGCCGTACTCATTACAGTGGTGCTGCCAGCAGAGTACGCCATCGACCCAACAGGTGCGGGCCGTTTACTTGGGTTAACGGAAATGGGAGAGATCAAAGAGCAGCTTGCTCAGGAGGCCGCTGAAGATCAAGCCAGAAGTGAAGTCGCCTCAACACTCGCAGCGGCCAAGCCTGTTGCTCAACCACAACCAGAAACCGTGGAAGAGGCCCCTTCAGCACCAGAATGGAAAGACAAAATCATGATCTCATTAAAACCAGGTCAAGGAGCCGAAGTAAAACTCACCATGGAAGAAGGGAAAACTGCGACGTTCGCCTGGACGTCGAAGGGTGGGCCGGTCAATTTTGATACTCATGGAGATGGGAACGGAAACTCAATCAGCTATGAGAAAGGTCGAGGCGTTCCTGAAGATGAAGGGGAGCTGGTGGCTGCTTTTACCGGTAATCACGGCTGGTTTTTCCGTAATCGTAATGACAGCACCGTAATGGTGATTTTACGAACGAGTGGTGAATACGGGCAGATGAAACGTGTACTTTAATTAAGTGACAGCCTCTGTGGTGGAATATGCCATGGAGGCTGTATCATCCTGTCTATTAATTCGCATAAAGAAACTAACATGAACGCTAAAATTATCTACCTTGTTTTCGCATTGCTACTTGGTTCTGTTTCGATACCAGTTGGAGCCAGCGACGATGGTAACACCGAGCAGGAGCAGGTCACTCGTGAGCTGAAAGCAATGCT
The DNA here is from genome assembly GCF_013113835.1 of Vibrio sp. RE88. GTDB lineage: Bacteria > Pseudomonadota > Gammaproteobacteria > Enterobacterales > Vibrionaceae > Vibrio. The sequence continues at coordinate 404,365 of NZ_VTYQ01000004.1, forward strand.
CAACGCTGCCAAACAGTATCAGTTAGATACCGGGAGAGCGCTTGAAATTACGTCAGATACGAATGTCGAATACGGTTATTTGGCGATTGACGATTTAATCGAAGATCCCGGTATAGAAGGCTGGAATGGGCCGTACTTACCATACAGCAATGATTGGTTTGGGTTTGAGCAGTACGTCAGCCATCCAGAATACATAGCTGCTCAATTACTGGTGAAAGAAGATACAGAATGGAATAAAGGGAGTACGCCCGAAGGCTGCAACGAAAACTCGACATCATGCAAAATAGCCGCGTGCATCTGGAGTGTGCCAGAGGAAGTCGCGAAAGGTATTAACGAAGAAATCGACGGTGTTCCAAGCGTAAAAGACATCGACTCGACGGGAATTATCAGATACAACGGTGGAAGTCTGGTTTGGATTGTATGCATGACAGGTGAAGAATATAAGCTGCCATAACCTTCTAATTGAAGATGTCATCTGTCTGTTCGAACCTGATATTGGTGTTGAAGCACAAGCTTCAGTTTGAGCTTCATCACTGTATAACCTATCGAAACAACGTAAAGAGATTCTCTACCTATACTTAGATAAAACTATCAAGAGACGCTCAAGCCCAATGATGATAAAGCCGTTACTTATCTCCGTTTTGGTTTTCATTTGTGCAAATGCCAAGGTCTACGCTGCATACAATATGCATTTCTTCCTCCCTGATTTCCCACCTTATACGACCACAGATGAACAGGGTAAACCGACGGGTATTGGCATTGATAAGGTCCTACCGATTTTGTCGTCGATAGGCGTGGAATACACGGTGACCGTTTCATCAAACCACGGTAGAGCTTTGTCTGAGTTGAGAAAACAGCGTTCAGATGGCTTCTTTATGGCGTCACAGAATGAAGAGCGTGACAAGTACGCGGTATTTTCAGAGCCAGTAATGAGCAATCGTTGGGTTTGGATAGTTCGTAGTGAAGATATCGAAAGGTTTGCCCCTCATGATTCAGCTTTTAGGAGCCAAGCGAAAGTCACCAGTTTACTCAATACCAACACTGCTTATTGGTTAGAAAATCAAGGTTATCAAATGGTCCCCCCAGCGACCCATATCTACGGTCTAATCGAAAAGCTAGACATTAAAGTAGTCGATGCCATCTTAGTGGCTGAGGTCGTTTTCCTTCATAACTTCAGTAACTTGAGCGGTTATGGAATTATCCTTGAAGAAGAAAAAGAGTTTGGTCTGTATATCTCGAAACGCTTCCTCGAAGATCATCCTGAATTTATGCAACGCCTAAATCAAGCGATTAGACGATTACGCTGATCTCTTAATGAGTAACTACAATCTTCGCCCCAACGAGTCACATACACTGTTTAAACAAAGATCGGGTTCACACCAGCAACGTGAACCGAACGATCTTTACGGCTTTCAAATGGAGCGGAGTCTCAATTTATAATGAGACTACTATCACGTAACCAAGATGTCAGGGTGTCTGGACGTCTTACTTTTGTTACATTTCGAAATTATTCTTAATATTAATTAGTAACAAAAACAAATAGCTATATTGAATGCTTTCATGTGGCGTTGAATTACAGCGCTTCGAAGAATGATTTTAATAAAGATATCAATATGAACTGGAGCAATAAAGGGTGTTTGAAAAATGAGTGCGATGGCATGGCTGAACAGTATTAATGTACCTCGTAAGCGCTTGTTTTCAATATTATTACTCTGTCTATTTAATGTAGTATTGGCTGTGGTTCTCATCGTTTGTGCCAATCTTCACTTAGATTCTTCCACCAAGCAAGCAGCCAGAGAAATTGAAACACACTTCGATCGAATTAGAGGTGACTTTAATTATTTAGCGAAAGACAACAAGCTGGCTGAAAGCTGTGACGTGCTGTTAGTTGATATGCGACAGTCTGTGTTTGAAACGCATATGGCGAAGGAGGTCGCGGTCTTTAGGGAGGGTGGGCAGTTCTTCTGTGCGACCAACAAAGGTAAGGTATCGTTTAATCTCTATCCGCATATCTATCAAGAGCTTCAATCTTTACCGCTTCATCAAACAGTGGCCTATTTTAAAGCAGCGATAAACCGTCTTAACTCCATCGGTTTATTGTTCTTGGACGATCAACAGCGTGGCGTCAGTATTTTGATTCCGCCTAGCTATCTTTTCGAGTTAATTGAACAGAATTTTGCTCCTCAAGGAATTGGTTTTGATCTTTGGGTAAGCGGGCAACTGGTAAACAACAAATCTCCAATGACTTCATTAGATTCAGAGGTTTTTGGCCTGAGCGAGTACAAGGGGGAACGTTTTCCGTTTGCGTTAAAATCCCAAGTTGGTCATGCGTATTATCTATCTTACATTTTCGATAAATATTGGGTGTTTCTGTTAGTTTCTAGTGTCGTTATCGTTTCTTATTCTTTTTCTAGCAAACGACGTATCGCCAAAAATAGCTTGGAGTTTTCCCTTGTAGATGCACTGAATCGAGGGTATTTCGAATGTTATTATCAACCCATAATTGATGCGGACAGTCACAAGGCAATAGGGTGTGAAGCGTTACTACGTTGGAATGATCCTAAGCGAGGCTTCGTGTCGCCCGGCATATTCATCCCCTTAGCTGAAAAGCTCAATTTGATCAATCGCTTGACCTATTACGTGTTTAATCAGGTTGTTGATTTTATTGCTAAAAATGAAAATGTTTTAATCGGCAAATACGTTAGCATTAACATAAGCCGTAAAACATTAATTGCGCCGAGACTGATTCGTATCGTTAAGCAGTTCCAGAAAGCCCATCCGCATGTACTAAAGAAACTGGTGTTTGAAATTACTGAGAATGGTGAATATACCGATGAGGAATTAGAACTCGCCAAGAACCATATTCAGGAGCTCTGTCGTGCTGGTATCCGGATTGCTGTTGATGATTTCGGAACGGGTTACTCTGGTTTGAATTTTGTCAGTCAACTGCCGTTTGAAATCATGAAGATTGATCGCGTGTTTGTGAAGAATCTTGATAAGCAACAGACGACGAAGCCTGTCCTTGAATCGATGCTCAACCTTGCAAGAAGCCGCAACATGACCGTGATAGTTGAAGGTGTAGAAACGGACATTCAATTGCAGATTCTATTAGATATGGGCTTTCTCTACATTCAAGGCTTCTTGTTTTCTCGCCCGCTTCCAGAAGATGAAGTTGTTGAGTATCTCAAATACATCAGCAACATTAAGATGAGCGGGCTGGAGTTTGCTTCCAACGCTGTATTGGAAAATTGAGGGTGACTATTCTTTGTTGTTTTAAGATTGAATGGTATTGAATCCCCATTTATGAGCCAAGCAAAAGAGAGACTTCGAGTAAATGCGTTGATTTATCGGAAAATTGGGTGAAATCCTTATCAATGCGCAGATATTTCTCATCGAGTGAAGAAAAGGTTGTAATCGTTTTTAATGAGTCGATAACTTCTGAGCTGTGGTTGTGAAGATATTGCTTAAAGCTGTCCAGTCGTACTTTATGGATGTTCTCGACTTTAGTGACTGCTTTTAGGATCGATTCTTCTGTTATATTTGTTGTTTCTATGTGGTTCATAGATTTGTTGCTTCCGTAGTGTGATCGCAGAAAGCTAACATCTTCATTATTCTGGATATATGACCTAGATCAGTAGATAGTCGATTAATGTTTAGAAATCAGAAAGGAGCCATTTAGGCTCCTTTTTACTTAGTACGCGACACCAATACGCTGGTTGGCGTGCTTGCCTGACTCAAGTTCATCTATCATAGCAACGGCGTAGTCAGCGACAGAGATACGGCTGTTGCCGTCGCTATCGGTTAACAACATGTCACCGCCTATGCGGTAAGGTGCTTGTTTCTCGCCGGGGAAAATATCCGCTGCAGGGCTAACGAAGGTCCAATTGATGGTACTTTCTAGAGAGCGAAATACTTCTAATGCTTCACCCATAGCGACCGCTTCAGGCTTATACTCGTCAGGAAATTCTGGAATTGTCACAAGCTTAACTCCTGGTGCAACTTCCAGAGAACCTGCGCCACCGACCCAAAGTAGTCGAGAAGCAGTAGATTGAGGCAATTGCGTCAACAGAGTTTCTGCGGTTTTCGCTACGATGTCGTGATTGCCCGCCGCTCGTCCGCCAATGGAAGAGATCACCACTTCGGCACCATCAACTGCGGCAGTGATATCAGAATTTTGGTCCAGTAAATCAAACTGTCGTGCTTCAACATTCTCTATTTCGAAGCCAGCTGGGTTTCTTACTAAAGCGATAACCTCATGTCCACGTGCTTTTGCTTCATTCACGATGTGGCTACCGATCCAACCTGATGCACCTAAAACTGCAATTTTCATCTTCATATCTCCTGTCAGTAATTCAGTATTTCGTAACAACAAATGCAGTCTAATAGATACATATCTAGCGATAAATGAGCGTATGTGATACACATTGTATCAATAAAAGTTACTAATGGTGGCGTATGGATCGCTTAGTCGCAATAAGAAGTTTTGTTGAAGTCGCGAATGCTAAGAGCTTTACCAAGGCAGCGGAATCACTAGATATCAGCCGGTTGCAGGTGTCTCGACATGTACAGGAGATCGAGAACTGGCTTCAACAGCGTTTGCTTCATCGCACGACGAGAAAGGTCAGTTTAACTCACGCTGGTGAGCAGGCGTTTGTTCGGTGCCAGCGCATTTTAGATGAAGCTGCGGCACTAGAATTAGACTCAATGAATGGTAAAGAGGCTTTAGCGGGAACCATTAGGGTGGCTTCACCGATTGGGTTTGCACAGAATCTGCTAATCGATAGAGTCCAAAATTTTGTGTCACGCCATCCACAAGTTGTAATCGATATATTGGCTTCCGATCAAAACTCAGAGCTGGTGGATGAGAGAGTGGATGTTGCATTGCGCTTCACTGATAAACCAGCGGACAACCTAATTGCTCGAAGGTTAATGGCAATTGATACGGCCATATGCGCATCGCGGGAGTATCTAACCGAATTTGGAGAACCTAAACACGCCGAAGAGTTAGCAGGCCACAACTGTTTAACACATTTAAATGCCAAAAACTGGTTGTTCGTTAAAGACAATAAAACGGTGGATGTTGCAGTATCGGGCAATGTTAGAGCGAACGATCTGAGTACTTTAGTGAGGGTCGCGGTTAATGGAAAGGGAGTGATTCGGTTACCGTGCGACTTAGCCAACCCATTAATAGAGAAAGGGGAGTTGATCTCCATTCTAAATGACTATCACTATCCAAGTTATGCGCTATGGGCAGTGTATTTGTCGCGAAGCTATCAGCAGCCCCTTGTACGACAGTTTATCGACTATCTGGTTGAATGTTGGCAAGAGGACATAAAACGAAAATAAAAAGCCCGGCGAAAGTGCCGGGCTTGAATTTCTTAGAGGCTGAGATTACTTACTGCTCAACCGCTTCAGTCTGAGATTGCTTCTGCTGAACTTTGTACACTTTACCCGCATTGAATCGTTCTAGGTAATCAGCTAGATCGCGTTTCACTTCTGGAACCAGAATGTACAGACCAATAATGTTCACTAGTGCCATCGCGAAGATCATCGCATCAGAGAAGTCGATAACAGGACCTAGGTTCATTGCTGCACCAATCACAACGAAGATACAGAATTTAACCTTGAAGATAAGCTCCGCTGTTTTGCTCTCACCAAACAGGTAAGTCCAAGCTTTAAGACCGTAGTAAGACCAAGAGATCATTGTAGAGAAAGCAAATAGAACAACGGCAATAGCAAGAATGTAAGGGAACCAGCCGATTGCGCTACCAAATGCTGCTGAAGTCAGTTCAACACCCGCTAGGCCTGTGTCTGTATCTAGGTGACCTGTGATGATGATAACTAGGGCTGTCATAGTACAAATTACAACGGTATCGATGAACGGTTCTAGTAGAGAAACGAAACCTTCAGACATTGGTTCTTTCGTTTTCACCGCAGCGTGAGCGATGGCTGCAGAACCGACACCTGCTTCGTTCGAGAATGCTGCACGTTTGAAGCCTTGGATAAGTACGCCAATTACACCACCAGCGATACCTTCACCCGTGAATGCACCGTTAAAGATAGCGCCAAAAGCGTCATCAATGCGATCAAAGTTCATCAAGATGATAATAAGAGCAGCACCGACGTAAATAGACGCCATGAAAGGTACGACTTTCTCAGTAACTTTAGCGATAGACTTGATACCACCGATGATAACAATACCAACAATGACGGCCAGGATAAGACCAAACAACCAGCCTTTATCAGCGAAGAATGAAGCGTCGCCACCTGTTACACCGACTACCTGCTTGAACGCTTGGTTAGCTTGGAACATGTTACCGCCACCAAGAGAACCACCGATCGCAAACACAGAGAACAGAACAGCGAGAGTACGGCCAAATGCAGCGTTACCGCGTTTAGCTAGACCTTTGCTTAGGTAGTACATAGGACCACCTGAAACAGAGCCGTCTGGGTTGGTGTTACGATATTTCACACCGAGAGCACACTCTACGAACTTACTCGACATACCCAGAAGACCAGCAAGGATCATCCAGAATGTTGCACCTGCGCCACCAATAGAAACAGCGACCGCAACACCAGCGATGTTACCAAGACCAACCGTACCAGACAGAGCCGTAGTCAGTGCTTGAAAGTGAGATACCTCGCCATCTTCTTTGGCTTTTGGATCTGAGAATTTACCGGAGACTAATTGAACTGCGTGTTTGAACCCACGGAAGTTGATGAAGCCAAGGTAAAAGGTAAAGAAGCTTGCTGCAATAACCAACCAAAGAACGATCCAAGGCACCTGTACGTCTGTAAAAGGGAAAGGAATGGTCGAGAAGATCATGCCTACAAATGGGTTGACGATAGGTGCAACGACTTCGTTGATTTTGTCATCCAAGTTGGATGCCGCAGCGCTACCCGCAAAAAGACTTGCCAAAACGGCAAGCGATATACGCTTTGTCATGCTTTTCCTGCCTATGCATTATGGTTTATATGAATATTATTTATATAGATGCTGTGTTTGTTACATGTGTGTAACAATTTGGTATTATTCATTTTATAAATAGGTCCGCAACATCTTTGACGGAAAACTTGATCCAGCAAACAATTCTGATATTCGCTAACTCCAGAAGGGTAAATTGAACTTCTCAACTGCTTTTTTGATAAAAGGTGGAACTATTGACGATATTTTAGTTTTCCATGTGGTCGTTCATACTGTATTGAAGGCCAAAATATAAAACTGTGTGATTAAAGTTTGAACAGCAGACAAATTTGCGTTAAGGCCCATTGGAAGTGATTTGTGATGATTTATACTCTTATGGTGAATATTGATTCATCGCGTTTATACGATAATCTTACTACTCCACATAGTTCACGTATCTAACTCACTATTTGGTCATCAAAATTCTCTCTCGTTAACGTAACAAGAGGGCATGATATGGCATTTCAAATTGTTCTTGTTGGGGCTCTAATAAGGCTGTCTGCACAAAACTACATCAAAATATGAAGTGATTTGCTTTAGAGTCTCGCACTGTCACCTTTTTGTCATAGTCTCTCGGTACTTTTCAGTCCGGATGTCATTTCGAGCTTTGTTTTTGGAATGATGTACGTAGTTTGTAACTAAAAGCAGAAGAAAATGACAAGAAAGTTGAGTGAGCTAGATGATGTAATCATCAAGAACCTGCAAGATAACGGATTGATCAAAAGCGAAGCTGAAGCGTATTTAAAGCGTAATGTGTATAAGCTGGAAAAGCATGAAGTGGATACGATTAAGAATTACGCCGAACACTTTGGTCTCAATGCAAAAGAGCGAATCATTGAAGATATCCTTGAGCTTCGAAGAGAGGCGCTTATGTTGAAGCTTATCTCCCAATCTGCCGTTGTATAAGCTGAGGGTAGAGAATTTTTAAGCCTCAGAGAAGGTTAGCTCGCTCTGAGGCTCGATCAAATTGTTAAGGTAAGTCAAATATTAGAGCAGTAACTGGTGCATCTCCCGAGTTTTTGAAAGAAACCGATGTGGTCGCCTCAACTTTTGCTCCGTCACCTGAGTGCAGTACGGTACTGTCGACGGTCAATTGTCCTTCTACTTGATGGATGTAGACATTTCTGCCTTGTGTAATCTCATAGTCAATGTGTTGACCAGCAGTCAAAATCAACTGTTGAAGAGAGGCATCCTGCTTTATATGCAGGGTGCCATTTCGACCATCGGGTGTTGCGATAGGCGTTAACCCCTCGGCTTTACCAAAGTCTTTCTGCTGATAGCCAGGTTGATTACCGAACGTATTTGGTTGAATCCAAATCTGTAGAAATCGTAGAGTTTCGGAGTCAGACGCGTTGTACTCGCTATGATAAATTCCACGGCCAGCGGACATTAGCTGGAATTCTCCAGCAGGCAAGGTTTGAATATTGCCTTCGCTGTCTTTGTGCTCGATGGCGCCTTCCAACACATAGCTGATGATTTCCATATCTCTGTGACCGTGTGTGGTAAACCCAGCACTTGGCTGAACGATATCGTCATTAATCACTCGTAAAGCAGAAAATCCCATGTGTTTTGGATCATAGTAATCACCAAAGGAAAACGTATGTTTACTATCCAGCCAGCCAAAACTTGCGCCGCCACGATCATCTGAGTGTCTAACTGTAATCATAAGATTGCCCTCCAATGTTCGTTGTTAAGCGAATTTCTTTGCGATGAATTGGTCAACAGCTGCTTTGCCCGAACCTGATAATGCTAGTGAAACACTCGCTGCCATAAGTGCTAGGCCAAACTCATAGCCGTTGTTTGACATGAAAAGTCCATTCTCAAAGTGAACTGAGAAAATGGCAACGAGCATAGTAAATGCAAGAGCAATGGAAGCCGGACGTGTAAGAAGGCCAAGCAAAATGAAAAGACCACCAAAGAACTCAGCACTGCCCGCTAACAATGCCATTAGAACACCAGGCCCTAGACCTATAGATGCCATCCACTGACCAGTCCCTTCCAGCCCATAACCACCAAACCAGCCAAATAGTTTTTGTGCGCCATGCACCATAAAAATAATCCCAACGGGAATACGTAGTGCCAGCGCGCTGTAACCTGCTTTTGATTCTGTCAGTGTTTTCAGTAGAGCTTTCATCGTGTCATCCTCAAATTTTCCAAATTCAGCAATAGGGGGCTTATGCCTCTCCCTCAATGATTGAAACTAAGTTTAGGTGCTGATGAGGTGAGAAAAAATCGGAGAAAACTAACATACTCGTTCGAAATATTTGAATGAGTGTGTTGTGAGAGAGGGGAGATTCAAAATCTAGGGGATTTTGACAAGATTGGATTGGTTACCGCAATGCTAACGGTATTCGATGTTCTGCAATATCGTTCAATACTGTTTTTCTCCTAGTCGTTATCTTGGTGAAAAAGAGGAGATACGAGATGGAAAATTTGATATTGGCGATGGTGGTGTTTGCATTCGTTGGAGCCGTGACACCTGGCCCAGTGAATTTATTGGCGACAACCACTGCGGTAAATGACGGATTAAGGGCAGCGTCAAAGCACGTTCTGGGCGCATCGATAGCGTATGCTGCTGTCGTGTTTGGTACTGGGCAGATGATGCAAACGCTGGCTTCAACGTTACCCAAGCTTGAGTTTTGGATGCAGTTAATCGGCAGTAGCTTCTTGTTTTACCTTGCTTACCAAATCTTTGTAGCGCCGGTACAAGGTGTCGCTGTCCAGCAAGGGCAAAGTTCAGGCTGGGTGACTGGATGTTTGACTCAAATACTCAACCCCAAGGCATGGTTGGTCGCGATGTCCGGCGTAAGTCTTTACGTAATAGGGCAGGAAAATGAACAATATTCCTTATGGCTATTTACTCTGGTTTCATTATTAGTCTGTGTGATCGGTGTTGGTATATGGGCGATGATTGGCCGTGTTTTAGCGAATCGACTTGCAAATCCACGAGCTCATCGCCAATTTAATAGATTCATGGCAATGATGCTATGCGTGTCTGTCGTGATGATTTGGCTCTGAATACGATGGTGAGAGAATGAAGAAAGATAAAAGTGCGAGCTTCAAGCAGAGTACGGTTCTTCCATGGATCGAGTTGCGTGTCGCCAATCAGTCGACGGCATGTTATGACGCGCACTCCCATGATGAATTTTCATTTGGCATTATCAATCAGGGCCGTGCAGATTACCGAAATCGGCGCAATACACATCAGATTGGTCAGGGGGATATCGTTACTATTAACCCTGCAGATATTCACTCGTGTAATCCACACCAAGGTACTTGGTCCTATAGTATGTTGTTTGTTGATGCGTTGGAGATGGGAGAAATTCAGCGAGAAATGAGTTCGAATCAACAATATGACTACTTAGCTTTTGAGAAGGATTTAGAGCGTCATCCGGAATTTCAGCAACGGTATTTGGCACTTTTTTCCGCCCTTCAGAGCGAAGAAAATGTGTTGTTAGCTCAATCTTGTTTGTATGATTTTATTGAGCTTAGTTCTCGACAGAGAGTTAAACCGATGGCAAAGACCGGTTTGTCGAGTCTTGTGGTGGTGCGCGAGAAGTTAATGGATGAACTGAGTAACTCTCATTCCTTAGAAGAGCTAGCCGAGGAGGCGGGAATGAGCCGATATCAGCTTTTACGTGCTTTCAAGGACCACTATGGGTTGCCGCCGTACGCTTATCTAATGGATGAGAAAATCAAGCGAGCGAAAGTGATGCTCAAGTCCGGGGAAGGCATCGTTGATGTTGCCAATAACCTGGGTTTCTCAGATCAGGCGCATTTTCAGCGACATTTCAAAAAGAAACTTGCTGTGACACCTAAGTTTTATCAGTCTCACTTTGTGGAGTGAATCCAGTCCGATGTTGGAAAACAATCTCACTATTCGAGCCTATACTCGCCAACGTAGAGGCCACGCTCATGAGCATCACCAACTTGTGCTTCCTATTTTGGGTACCATCATTATTGAGTTGGAAGGTTACCAAGGAAAAGTGTCGGTCGGTGAATGTGTGGTGATACAAGCCAATACTTTTCACCATTTCCGCGCTAAAGAAGCGGCGCGTTTCATTGTCGCTGATTTAAACACCTTGCCAGAGAATTTGTTGGATATGGATACTCTGGTTTTTCCGATTTCTTCACCACTTCAGTCCTACCTAACATTTGTTGAATCTCAGCTTCAGCATCGGGTAACCCCTTCCATCGAAGAGCCAATGGTCGACATGTTTATGAAGCTTTTGGCGGAGCAGCAGGCCGGGCAGCAACTTGATCATAGGGTTAGAGCGGTGCTGCATCATATTGAGGAAGACCTTTCAAAAGAGATCACGGTTGATAACTTGGCTAAGGTCGCCTGTTTGAGCCCGACGCAGTTTAAAAAGATCTTTAAACAATCTACTGGATTAAGTGTCCTCCAATACGTGACTAAACAAAGAATGGAAAAAGCCAAGGCACTACTTACGCACACAGATATCCCAGTTCAGCTCATTGCAGAGAGAGTAGGGTACGCTGACCTGTCAGCCTTTAGCCGACGTTTTTCATCATCATTTGGGCTTTCTCCCCGAGAGCTACGCGGTTGATGAAATTGAGTCTATAAAATCAAGTAAAGTGTCTTTTCTGCAAAGTTAAATGCGCTTCGCTTATTTAAGCTGTGCTTATCAAAATGATAAACACAAAGAGTACAGCTATGAGTCAGACGCTAAAAACACACAATGAACACCTTGGAGTTTTGGTCATCCTGTTCGCTTCTTTATTGTGGGGGACGACTGGTACGGCAGCCACGTATGCGCCTGATATAAGCCCGTTGGCTATTGGTGCTTTTTCTATGGGTGTGGGTGGACTTCTACTGGCTCTGTTTGCTTGTAATACGATCAGAAAAGATCGGCGCATATTGAAATCCAATAAAGCTATTTTGTTGACTGGAGCACTTGCTTTGGCCGTTTACCCTCTCGCGTTTTATAGCTCGATGAGAATGGCGGGCGTGGCAATTGGAACGGTAGTGTCTATCGCGAGTGCGCCATTCTTCGTAGCACTTCTGGAGTGCCTGTTTGGCAAAGAAAAGTCAATCGATACTCGCTGGGTGATAAGCCTTATCGTGGGCGCAACTGGTATCTTTTTACTGACTCTATCAGAGACATCAACTTCCACACAAACTGATATTCAACACATAAAATACATAGGAATAGCGCTCGGGTTGCTTGCGGGTTTCACCTATGCCACTTACGCGTGGGCAGCCAAAATGCTCATCACTGAAGGCGTACATTCCAAATCTGCGATGGGGAGTATTTTCGGGCTGGGTTCACTATTGCTGTTACCTTCATTGTTTTTTACTGGTGGTAATTTGTTTGTGACACCTATAAATACATCCGTCGCCCTGTACATGGCGTTTGTTCCAATGTTTCTTGGCTATGTCTGCTTTGGTTATGGGTTAAAAACAGTGTCTGCCAGCAAAGCGAGTTTGTTGACGTTGTTTGAGCCTGCTGTAGCAGCAGTATTTGCCGTAGTTGTAGTCGGAGAGCATATTGGCATGTCGGGGTGGGGAGGAATTGGGCTGATAATGGTTTGCTTGTTACTTCAATCCTATCAGCCCAAAAATAGAGAGAGTTTGTTAGCTACGCAAAGCCAGTGAAACTTTGGAAGTCGGCTGGCGCCCTAAGGCGTCGCTGATTTCCCATCCGGCTTGGGCGAGACGATTTAGATCCACGCCCGTTTCAATACCTAAACCTTGGCAAAGATAAACCACATCTTCGGTCGCAACGTTACCAGAAGCGCCTGCTGCATAAGGGCATCCCCCTAAACCTGCTACGCTGCTATCTACAACACGTACGCCCATTTGAAGGGCTTGGTATATATTGGCAAGCGCTTGCCCCCAAGTGTCATGAAAATGAACGGCGACCTGTTGTGAAGGCACTTTCTCAAAAACCGCGTCGAGCATGTTCGCAACTCGTACTGGCGTACCTGTACCAATCGTGTCTCCAAGAGACACTTCATAGCAACCAAGATCAAGCAGTGCTTGAGCAACCTTAGCGACCTGACTGGGTTCGGTTGGACCGTCATAAGGGCAATCGACGATACAGGATAAGTAACCTCTAACCGGAATGCCTTTGTCTTTTGCTTGAGCCACCACTGGGCGAAATCGTTCAAGGCTTTCTTCTATAGAACAGTTGATGTTCTTGTGGCAAAAGCCTTCTGAAGAGGATGTGAATACCGCAACTTCGCTGGCGTTGGCGTCGAGTGCCTGCTCAAACCCTCTTATGTTGGGTGTTAAAGCGGCGTACGTAACATTCGGCGCGCGAGTAATTTTGGACATGACTTCTAACGAGTCCGCCATTTGTGGCACCCACTTTGGTGAGACGAACGATCCGGCTTCGATGTGGGTGAGTCCGCAAGAAGAGAGTTGGTTGATTAGCGCGACTTTTGCCTCGGTTGAAACGGCTTGCTCATTTTGCAAACCGTCGCGAGGACCTACTTCAACTATCTTGACTGACTCTGGTAGTAACGAGGTCGTCGTCATTCACGGCCTCCCATCGCCCAATTTGGTGGTCGCTTATCGAAGAAGGCCTTAAGACCTTCTTGCCCTTGCTCAGACACTCGGACTTTTGCGATTAATTGACTGGTGTATTCAATTAAAGCATCGTCAAGCACCTGAGAATCACACTCTCGAATCAGAGCTTTGGTTTGCGTAAGCGCAGCAGGGCTATTAAGCTGCCACTGATTTACTATTTCAGTGACGGTTTTCTCCAGTTTGCTGGCTTCGACAGCTTCATGAATCAAACCAATCTCAAGCGCTTTGTTAGCGTCAAAACGTTCAGCAGTCAGCATGTAACGCCTAGACTGGCGCGCACCAATCGCGCGGTTCACATAGGGCCCGATGGTCGCTGGAACAAGTCCTAGCTTTACTTCGCTGAGACAGAACAAGGCGCTATGATCAGCAATCGCGACATCACAGCAGCAGATGAGCCCCAGAGCTCCACCAAACGCGCAGCCATGAACAACAGCGAGAGTAGGGTGAGGGAAGTTATCCAAGCAGCGCATCAACTGAGCAAGTCTTGACGCATCTTCCTGATTTTCCTGTTCGCTTTTATCTGCCATTGACTGCATCCAGCCAAGATCAGCGCCTGCGGAGAAATGTTTTCCGTTACCACGTAACATCAAGCATCTAACGTCCGACCTCTGTGCCAGTGAGTTAATCGATTCTATCAACTGCTCGATAACCTGAGCGTTGAACGCATTGTGTTTGTCTGGCCGGTTAAGTGACAGATTGGCAACGCCGAATGCATCGACGCTGCAAGTGAGGTAGTCGGTATCTTTCAAAGTGGTCATGTCATGCTCCTACATTCTAAAGATACCGAAATGGCTATCTGGCATCGGAGCATGTTCAGTCGCGGTGAGCGCTTGGGCGAGAACATGTCGGGTTTCTTTCGGATCGATGATGCCATCATCCCAGAGGCGAGCACTGGCGTAGTATGGGTGGCCTTGTTCTTCATACTGATCAACGATGGTCTGTCTGAACTGGCCTTCTTCCATCTCTGACCAAGGTTCCCCTTGGCGTTTCAGGACTTCACGCTTCACTTGAGTTAGTACGCCAGCTGCTTGCTCACCGCCCATTACAGAGATGCGAGCGTTAGGCCACATCCACATCATCGTTGGTTCGTAAGCTCGCCCACACATTCCGTAGTTGCCCGCTCCGTACGAGCCGCCAATGATGATGGTGAATTTAGGCACATCAGCACAAGCCACTGCCATGACGAGTTTGGCGCCATGTTTGGCGATGCCACCTTCCTCAACTTTTTTGCCAACCATGAATCCCGTAATGTTCTGTAGGAACAGCAATGGAATTTTTCGCTTGGCACACAACTCGATAAAGTGGGCGCCTTTCTGCGCTGATTCCGCAAACAAGATGCCGTTGTTGGCGACAATACCAATCAGTTTGCCCTCGATACGAGCAAAGCCACACACTAGTGTTGTGCCAAACAGGGCTTTAAATTCATCGAAGTCGGAATCATCAACAATGCGCGCAATCACTTCTCTTACATCGAAAGACAAGCGCAGATCGGCATTGACGATGCCGTAGATATCTTCAGCGGGTAGACGTGGTGGCAACACCTTTTCCGTCTGCGGTATCACAGGTTCTTGGTTGCTGCTTGCAAGTGCTTCTCGCGCCATATGGAAAGCTTGTTGCTCATTTTCTGCGTAGTAGTCTGCTACCCCTGATTTACGGCAGTGAACATCCGCGCCGCCGAGTTCTTCGTCAGTCACGATTTCACCTGTGGCAGCCTTAACGAGAGGAGGCCCGGCAAGGAAAATGGTGCCTTGTTTTTTCACGATAACGGAGACGTCTGCCATCGCCGGAATATAAGCGCCCCCCGCGGTACAAGGCCCAAGAACAACCGCTATTTGTGGTATGCCTTTGGCGGACATGCGTGCTTGATTAAAGAAAATACGCCCGAAATGGTCTTTGTCTGGGAACACCTCAGCTTGGTGAGGTAAGTTCGCACCACCCGAATCGACTAGATAAACACATGGCAAGTGGCAGCGTTCAGCGATTTCTTGTGCTCTTAGGTGTTTTTTTACTGTCAGTGGGTAGTAGGTACCACCTTTGACTGATGGGTCGTTGGCCAGCACCATACAGGTAACCCCTTTGATCTTGCCGATACCTGCGACGACACCTGCACAAGGGATTGATTCTTCATAAACATTCCATGCAGCGAACTGACCGACTTCCAAAAAGTCTGATCCTTGATCGAGCAGAAGGTCAATACGTTCGCGTACCGGAAGTTTGCCTTTCTTTCGCTGTCTTTCGACAGCCCTAGCGCCACCACCTTGTTTGATGGATTCAACATCTGCGTTCAATTTTTCGACCAGTCCACTCATCGCTTGCTGATTTTTAGTGAACAGGGGAGAGTCGGTTTTGATTTTAGTTTTTATGATTGCCATAACATCCTCGTTAGCGTGACTCTTCAAACAGTTCACGCCCGATAAGCATCCTGCGAATTTCGGAAGTACCCGCGCCAATTTCATAGAGTTTGGCGTCTCTTAATAACCGGCCGGCAGGGAATTCATTGATATATCCATTACCGCCTAGCAACTGGATGGCATCGAGTGCAAGCTGTGTTGCTAATTCAGCACTGTAAAGAATCGCGCCAGCGGCATCTTTTCTTGTCGTTTCACCGCGGTCGCAGGCAGCGGCAACGGTATAGACATAAGCGCGTGCCGCGTTGGCACGAGTGTACATATCCGCCACTTTGGCTTGAACTAACTGGAATTCACCAATGGACTGACCAAATTGCTTACGGTCATGAACGTAAGGGACGACAAGATCTAAGCAAGCCTGCATGATGCCTAGTGGGCCAGCGGCAAGTACCACACGCTCGTAATCTAAGCCACTCATTAAGACTTTGACGCCTTGATTCACTTCACCAAGTACGTTTTCAACGGGTACTTTGCAGTTGTTGAAAACCAGCTCACAGGTGTTCGAGCCTCGCATACCGAGTTTGTCGAGCTTTTGAGCGTGACTGAATCCTTCAAAATCACGTTCGATGATGAAAGCGGTGATACCTCGTGAAGCCGCGCTAGGGTCGGTTTTGGCATAAACGACGAGTACGTCTGCATCAGGGCCGTTGGTGATCCACATTTTAGTGCCGTTCAGCACATAATGATCGCCGTTTAATTCGGCTTTGAGCTGCATGCTGACAACGTCTGAACCTGCATTGGGTTCACTCATTGCTAGCGCACCAATGTAGGAGCCATCAATTAATTTAGGTAGGTATTTTTCTCGTTGCTCAGCGTTTCCGTTACGGAAAATCTGATTCACACATAGGTTAGAGTGAGCACCGTAACTAAGTGCTACAGAAGCAGAAGCACGGCTTATCTCTTCCATGGCTACCACGTGTGCTAAATAGCCCATTGCAGCGCCACCATATTGTTCGTCTATGGTCACGCCAAGCAAGCCCATTTCACCCATCAGTGACCACAAGTGGTTCGGGAATTGATTTTCCTCGTCCACTTTGGCCGCGATAGGTGCAATGTGCTCGCGGGCAAAAGCATTCACGTGTTCCCGCAACATGTTCACAGACTCATCGAGCCCAAAGTTGAGGGGGGTGTACTGAGATATCATATCGCCTCCGATTCAGCGGTTATTGCTGGTTACGATCCCTGGCAGATTAATGATGTCTCGTGAGGCGCTTAGCTGGCTTTTGAACGCTGTAACGCTTCTTCACATCGCTGACGAGCAGTATTCAAATCGTCAAGAACAATGGTGATGTCCTCACGTTGACGTTTGAGTACTGCTTCCTTCTCATCAATGATCTTGAGCATCTTAATCAACTGGGTATCTATTTGATTAGTATCGTAAAGCTCTAACAAGTCGCGAATCTCGGCTAACGAAAAACCGAGTCGCTTCCCTCGTAAAATCAACTTAAGACGAACCCTGTCTCTACGCTGATAAATCCGCATACTGCCTTTGCGATCAGGTTGAATTAGGCCCATATCTTCGTAAAAGCGGATACTTCTTGTTGTGATATCAAACTCTTTAGCGAGCTCGCTGATTTTGTATGTTTCCACCAGATGAAACTCCCCAACTGCTAGGTGATAGACAATCACACTTTCCACTACGACGGTAAAAAAGATTTTACAGGTTGTGAATGTGTTTCTTTACGTTAACGTAAATGTTAGTGCTATGCTTACGTAAACGTCAAGAAAATAACCGTGCAAAAAACAAATGGCTTTGAAAAGTGAAAGCGGCGTCGTGAATTAAGCTGCTTTGTAGTCGCTGAGGTAGTAAAGCCGTTACTCAACAATCTTGTGAGGAGCAGGCAATGCAAGAGAAAGAGATTTGGATAGTTGCAGCGAAGAGAACGCCAATGGGGCGTTTTCAGGGCATGCTTTCTGAATATTCTTCACCCAAGCTAGGGGCGGTCGCGATAAAGGCGGCAATGGAAGAGCAATCTTTATCGCCAGATTTAGTCGATGAAGTGTATATGGGCTGTGTGTTGCCCGCAGGTTGTGGGCAAGCGCCAGCGAGACAAGCGGCTCTAGGGGCTGACCTACCGAAAGCGGTAGGTTGTACGACCATCAATAAAGTTTGTGGCTCCGGTATGAAAGCGGTGATGCTGGCAAACGATCTTATTCGGGCGGGCAGTGCCAATTGCATTGTTGCAGGGGGTATGGAGAGCATGACTAATGCGCCGTATCTGCTTAAAGAGTCACGTTCTGGGATGCGTATGGGTCATAAATCGACCTACGACCACATGTTTCTAGATGGTCTGCAGGACGCGTATGAAGGTGAACTCATGGGCGTTTTCGGTCAGCAGATTGCCGATAAGCTTGAATTTACCCGAGAGCAAATGGACGAATGGGCGACCTTGTCGGTTAACCGTGCGATTGAAGCGCAGCAGCAGGCGTTGTTTGCCGATGAAATCGTCCCTGTTGCCCTCAAGAAAGATCCTCCGCTTGATTATGATGAGCAACCACGCTCAATCAAACCCGAAAAAATTCCTCAGTTAAGGCCTGCATTTGCCAAAGATGGCTCCATTACTGCGGCCAACTCCAGCGCAATATCCGACGGTGCTGCCGCTCTGGTGGTGATGGACGCGCAGACGGCCAAGCAACAGGGGGTGGAACCTCTAGCCATTATCAAAGGTCATGCAACGCATGCCCGTATTCCTGCTGAATTCACATTAGCACCTGTTTACGCGATCGAGCAGCTTCTATCACAGCTAGATTGGGCGGTGGACGAAGTGGATTTATGGGAAATCAATGAAGCTTTTGCTGTGGTGACGCAGATCGCGGTCAAACAGCTCAGCCTCGATAGTGAGAAAGTCAACGTGAAAGGCGGCGCGTGCGCGTTGGGCCATCCCATTGGCGCCAGTGGCGCAAGGATACTTGTCACGCTGATCCATAGCCTTCGTCAGTTGCAAGCTTTGGGCACAGATGGAAATCAGAACAACAAACGCGTGGTGCGAGGTGTTGCATCACTCTGTATTGGTGGCGGTGAAGCAACCGCAATGGGTATTGAGATCCCACTATAAAAGAAAAGGACATCATTATGACTCAGTCAGTTCCCTTATTTATTGGCGGTGAGTTCTGCCAGTCACAGACCAATGAATGGGTCGAGGTGACCAATCCGGCAACCAGTGAAGTCATTGCCAAACTTCCTTGTGCGACTGAACAGGAAATGGAGCAAGCGATTCAAAATGCCGCTGAAGTGTTCAAATCATGGAAGGAAGTTGCAGTATCGGAGCGAGCTCGCTTGATGCTGCGTTATCAGCACTTACTTAAAGAGCACCATGATGAGCTAGCGGAGCTTCTTTCAAAAGAAACCGGCAAAATCACCATCGATGCGAAAGGTGATGTTTGGCGCGGTATTGAAGTGGTTGAACAAGCTGCAAACATCGCCAGCAATATGATGGGTGAAACCGTCGAAAATGTTGCGACAGAAATTGATACTTACTCGATGATTCAACCGCTTGGGGTATGCTGTGGTATCACACCGTTTAACTTCCCAGCCATGATTCCCTTGTGGATGTTCCCACTGGCAATCGCCGCAGGTAATACCTTCGTTCTTAAACCTTCTGAGCAAGTGCCGCTTACTGCGATGCGTTTGGCTGAGCTATTTGAACAGGCTGGTGCGCCAAAAGGTGTTCTTCAGGTTGTTCATGGCCGTAAGAATCAGGTCGATAAACTGTTGGTTCACCCTTTAATTCGCGCGGTGTCATTCGTTGGCTCCGTGCCTGTTGCTCAGTACATCTATCAGACGGGCACCAACTTCAATAAACGTGTTCAGGCGTTTGCCGGTGCGAAAAACCATATGGTTGTGATGCCAGACGCCAATAAAGCGCAGGTGATTAGCAACTTGGTCGGCAGCTCAATTGGCGCGGCCGGCCAACGATGTATGGCAATTTCAGTTGCCGTGTTCGTTGGCAGCTCGAAAGAGTGGGTCGATGATCTCAAGACTGAAATGGCGAAGATGACTCCGGGTGCATGGGATGATGGTAACGCAGCGTACGGCCCATTGATCAGCAAAGAAGCTAAGAATCGCGTGGTGAGCTTGATTGAAGAAGGCAAAGCGCAAGGGGCTGTGTGTGAACTAGACGGTACTCAGTGTCATGTTGAAGGCATGCCGGAAGGGAACTGGCTGGGCCCAACCTTGTTCACAGGTGTGACGACTGATATGTCGGTCTATGAACAGGAAATCTTTGGTCCTGTATTAGTTTGTCTGGAAGTCGAGACGCTAGAAGAGGCGATCGAACTCATCAACAACAACCCTTATGGCAACGGAACATCGATTTTCACCGCAAATGGCGCGGCTGCGCGTAAATACCAACATGAAATTCAAGTTGGTCAAGTGGGCATCAATGTCCCGATTCCTGTGCCTTTGCCGTTCTTCTCATTCACTGGGTGGCGTGGCAGTTTCTATGGTGACCTGCATGCTTATGGCAAGCAAGCGGTTCGATTCTATACCGAAACCAAAACCGTTACGTCGCGCTGGTTTGATGATGATATCCCGACAGGGCCAAACCTAACCATTCAACTGCGATAACGGGAGGACAAATGGATTTTGAACTGAATGAAGACCAACGTGCATTTGCTGAAACCGCTCAGCAGTTTGCGATGGATGAACTAGCGCCGAAGGCAGCAGAGTGGGATGAAAAGCAGCTGTTTCCAAAAGATGTACTTAAAGCTGCAGGTGAATTAGGTTTTCTCAGCCTGTATACGCCGGAAGATCAGGGGGGCTTGCAGCTGAGCCGTCTTGATTCCTCAATCATCTTCGAGCAACTGGCGATGGGCTGCACCTCCACCACGGCATTCATGACCATTCACAACATGGTGACCTGGATGATCGCCAGTTTTGCCACTGAGGAAGCTAAAGAAGAGTTTTGTCCAAAGCTGATCACTGGCGATTGGCTTGGTTCATATTGCCTAACAGAGCCGAACGCGGGATCTGACGCCGCTTCATTGACAACCTCTGCGAAAAAGCAGGGCGATGAGTACATCATCAATGGCGGTAAAACCTTTATCTCCGGCGCTGGTGACACGGAAGTGTTAGTCGTGATGGCGCGTACAGGCGATAGCTCAGCAAAAGGTATTTCTGCTTTTGTCATTCCTGCGGATGCGGAAGGTATCAGCTACGGGCGTAAAGAGCCCAAAATGGGATGGAACAGTCAACCGACACGTGCCATCACGTTTGACAACGTTGTGGTACCTGAAAAGTACTTGTTAGGGAAAGAAGGAGAAGGCTTTACTTTCGCAATGAAAGGGCTGGATGGAGGGCGTATTAATATCGCGACTTGTTCAATAGGTACAGCGCAGCAGGCATTGAATGAGGCGATGCAATACGTCAAAGAGCGCAAACAGTTTGGCAAAGAACTGGCTCAGTTTCAGGGGCTACAGTTCAGGTTAGCCGACATGGTGACAGAGCTGGTCGCGGCCAGACAAATAGTGCGCCTCGCGGCAAGCAAATTGGACAATCAGGACCCAGAAGCCACGGCATATTGTGCGATGGCGAAACGATTTGCGACGGATGTCGGTTTTAAGATTTGTGACCAGGCACTTCAGTTATACGGTGGCTACGGCTATATCAAAGAGTACCCGATGGAGCGTCATTTCCGCGATGTGCGTGTTCACCAGATCCTTGAAGGTACCAATGAAATCATGCGATTGATCATCGCGCGTCGAATGCTAGCTGAAGGCTCTCAACTACTCTAATCGAAAGGATGCTCAACGATGAATCATTCAGAAGGAAGTACCATTCAACATACGATTCGCAACCATGTCGCAGTCGTTACCATGAACAACCCTCCAGCGAATACGTGGACGGCACAAAGTCTGGCTCAATTGAAGCAACTCGTCTTAGATCTTAATGAGAACAAAGACGTTTACGCCTTAGTTATTACCGGACAGGGTGAGAAGTTCTTCTCTGCCGGTGCTGACCTTAAATTGTTTGCTGATGGTGACAAATCGGTCGCAGTAGATATGTCGCGCTTGTTTGGTGAGGCATTTGAAACCTTATCTGCATTCCGTGGTGTGTCTATTGCCGCCATTAATGGCTACGCGATGGGGGGCGGCCTGGAAGTGGCATTAGCGTGTGACATTCGAATTGCGGAAGAACAGGCGGTTATGGCACTTCCAGAAGCCAAAGTTGGCCTATTGCCTTGTGCTGGTGGTACGCAAAACCTGACGGCGCTTGTCGGTGAAGGGTGGGCGAAACGCGTTATCTTGTGCGGTGAACAGATTGATGCGGCAAAAGCACTCAACATCAAGCTGGTTGAAGAGGTTGTCAGTAAAGGGAATGCTCTTGATGCGGCAATTAGCCTTGCAGAAATGGTGGCAAATCAATCTCCGTCTTCGGTCACGGCTTGTAAATCATTGATACAAAACACAAGGACGAGCCCACTAGCACACGGTTTGATGAAGGAACGTGAACTGTTTATTCAGTTGTTTGACACTCAAGATCAAACAGAAGGTGTCAACGCGTTCCTAGAAAAACGTCAACCTCAATGGAAAAATGGCTAGGAGGCACTATGACAGCAACCGTTCATTTTAAAGAGCTGCCATGCCAGGACGGGAATACCAAGATTGGTGTGGCGACTCTTGATAATGCGCCCTCACTAAATGCCCTGACCTATGACATGTTAGCTTTGCTCAAAGAGAAACTCGAAAGCTGGCAAGAAGACGACAGTATTGCTTGTGTCTTGTTGGAAGGGCAAGGCGAGAAAGCGTTCTGTGCTGGTGGTGACGTACGCACCATGCATGATGTCATGCGAGATCAATCCAGTCAGGAAATCGAAGCGTTTTGTACCACTTTTTTCAAACTTGAGTACGAATGTGACTATCTGATCCACACCTATTGCAAGCCAATTATCGCGTGGGGTGAAGGCATCATCATGGGTGGTGGAATGGGCCTTTACATGGGCTCTAGCCACAAAGTGGTGACGCCATCAACGCGCTTGGCCATGCCTGAAGTGAGCATCGGCTTGTATCCCGATGTCGGGGCCACGTGGTTCCTTAATCGGCTTGAACCTGGGGTGGGGCTATTCCTCGGTTTAACGGGAGTTATGATCAACGGTAGCGATGCGCTTGATGTAAATTTAGCTGACCATATGGTGCTCTCAGAAGAGAAAGAGTCGCTGGTTGAGCGCTTGTTATCTCTGTACTGGAACGAGCAGGAAGACGCTTATGAAGCCGTGACTGACTTGCTCGTTGAATTCGGTGACAATGTTAACGGCCACAAGCCAGACCCGCAAATGCAACCCTTTATGCAGGATATCCAACGTGCGTGCAGCGCAAGTAATGTTGTAGAAGTAAGTAAGAACATTCTGGATCTGGAAGGGCAAAGTAAGTGGCTCGATGTTGCGAAGAGAAATCATGCCTCAGGCAGCCCGATCACATCCCATATTTGTTTCAGGCAGTTGAATCGATACAAAGATCTGTCATTAGCCGATTGTTTCCGTCTTGAATTGAATCTCTCGGTACGTTCTGGGCTGTTAGGGGAATTCCGAGAGGGCGTCAGAGCCAGACTGATTGATAAGGATGGTGAGCCTAAATGGCAGTTCAGCCGTGTCGATAATGTCGATGAAGCCGTGATTGATACCTTGTTTGCATCTCTTTGGGATGAAAAGTCGCACCCGCTGGCACAACTGGGCCATTACTAAGCTCTACGAGCAGGGAAAGAAGGAAATAATTCATGAGTACCATAGCGTTTATAGGTTTAGGTAATATGGGCGGCCCGATGGCCGAAAACTTACTTGCTGCAGGTTTGAAAGTGCAGGTGTTCGATTTAATGCCTGAAGCAGTAAAAAAACTGGAGTCCGCAGGCGCCGTTGCTGCCGCCACAGTGGAAGATGCCGTCAAAGGCGCAGATACGGTGGTAACGATGTTACCTGCTGGCGAGCATGTACGAGCGGTATATCTTGGCGACCATAGCGGTGGTGTTGGCTTATTAAACATGGTTGAAGATGGCACTTTTCTTATCGACTCTTCAACTATTGATCCCCAGTCAGCTCGCATTGTTGCTCAGTGTGCGGCAGAGAAGGGGCTTGATTTTGTTGATGCCCCCGTCTCTGGCGGTGTGGCAGGGGCAAAAGCGGGTACGCTGACCTTTATTGTTGGAGGTTCAGACGGTGCCTTTGAAAAAGCAGAGTCTGTGCTGAAACATATGGGCAAAAACATCTTCCATGCTGGTAAAGCAGGTGATGGACAGATGGGTAAAATCTGCAACAACCTGATGTTGGGTATTCTTATGTCAGGGACGTGTGAAGCACTTAACCTAGGCATTGATAATGGATTGGACCCGAAAGTCCTTTCTAACATCATGCTGCAGAGCTCTGGCCGAAACTGGGCACTTGAATTATATAACCCTTGCCCAGGTGTGATGGAAACAGCACCTGCTAGCAACGAATTTAAGCCAGGTTTTATGAGTAAACTGATGCTTAAAGACTTGGGGTTAGGGCTGGATGCTGCTGCGCAGAGTCAATCTTCCGTGCCGATGGGTTCTTTAGCCCGAAATCTGTACGCTTTTCACAACGCAAATGGCAATGAAGAGCTAGACTTTTCAAGTTTGTTCGAGTTTTATCAATCTAAAAAGTAACGGAGTTCGCCGATGGATCTAAAACAGAGCGTAATAGCGATTACTGGTGCAGGGCAAGGCTTAGGCCAGATGATGGCTATCACACTAGCGCAAGCTGGCGCAGAACTGGCCCTACTGGATGTTAACGAAGAAGCCCTGATGGATACCAAAGAACAGTGCAATATGCTCGGGGTTAAAGCACTGACTTACAAAGTTAATGTGACGGACGAGCAGGAAGTGGAGCAGGTATTTAGTGACATTGTCACTGATTTCGGACAGTTAGACGGCCTGATCAACAATGCTGGGATTCTTCGCGATGGTTTACTGGTAAAAGTCAAAGATGGTGAGATGACTAAAATGTCACTCGAGCAATTCAACTCCGTGATTGACGTGAACCTTACCGGAACGTTTTTGTGTGGACGAGAAGCCGCGGTTCAGATGATCAATTCCAAGCGAAAAGGGGTCATCATCAACATTTCTAGCGTTGCTCGTGCTGGGAATATAGGTCAGACAAACTATGCGGCGTCTAAAGCAGCTGTGGCGACTCTGGCGGCGACTTGGGGTAAAGAGCTGGCAAGATATGGCATTCGAGCGGCCGCTATTGCACCTGGTGTGATTGAGACATCGATGACGGGAGCGATGAAACCAGAAGCGCGTGAGCGTCTGGAAAGAATGGTACCCGTGGGTCGAATGGGAGATCCCAAAGAAATTGCGAATACCGCTAAGTTTATCTTTGAGAATGACTACGTGAATGCGCGTGTATTTGAAGTCGATGGCGGGATATTCATGTAAAGCTTAGGCTTTCAAACGTTAAAAAGGCACGTGAGTTACGTGCCTTTCTTGTTTTGGAAATGAGTTATTTCAACTCGAATTTCCCTTTCATAATTGCCCAGTGGCCAGGGAAAGAACAGAAGAAGGTGTAATCACCACCTGCTTTCATTTTCTCTGTGCTGAATGTTACTGAATTGCTTTCACCGCCACCGATGATTTTGGTGAACGCGTAAACGCGCGCATCATCTGGTTTGACGTAGTTGTTCGCCGCGCCCGCAGACATACCTTCCGTACCTACAGCCTGAACATTCGCTGTATCGGCGATAACCACGTTGTGTCCCATAGAGGTCGCTGCTAGCTTACCTGTATGGTTCAACGTTAGTGTGACTTCTTTACAACTAGAAGGGACGCTAATGCTGTTAGTCGAGAATTGCATCATGTCGTTTGCATCAACAGAAACAGAACATTCTGCGCTTGCTTGAGCTCCGAAGCTGACTGCGCCAAAGACAACAGCAAGAATTCCAACACTACGTTTAATCATATTTATTCCTCACGGTTTGTAGTTGAGAGACATTCTCATATACGTAAGAAATAGAAACTTTGATCACTTTCACTAAGTGCTGGATTTCTTGCGAAAAGCAGTTACATATTCTGATAATTGGGACCACCGCCACCTTCTGGCGGTAGCCAAGTGATATTTTGCGAAGGATCTTTTATATCGCAGGTTTTGCAATGCAAGCAGTTGGCGGCATTAATCTGTAGCTTGGGCCTATTATCAACCGTAACAATTTCGTACACGCCCGCAGGGCAGTATCGCTGACTGGGTTCATCAAAAAGAGGAAGATGATTTTCAATAGGAATACTGTCACTGGCAATGATTAGATGACAAGGCTGGTCTTCTTCATGTTGTGTGCCGGAAAGGTAAACAGAAGAGGGCTTATCAAAACTCAGTTTGCCATCGGGTTTAGGGTAATCAATCGCGTTGCATTGGGAAATCTCTTTCATCGACAGGTAATCTGCTTGCGGATCGGAAATTGTCCACGGTGCTTCCTTGTGAAACAGAGATTGCCAGATGTTTTGTTCGAATGTGGCCAAAGCGCCTCCCATAATCGCACCATATTTGTGGATTGAAGAGGCAAAGTTTCGACTCTGTTTTAGCTCGTCAAACAGCCAAGATGACTCAAACTGGCTTTGATAATCGGCTTCTCTCTGGTCGCCGTCTGCTTGGAGTACGTCAAATACCGCTTCTGCGGCTAGCATGCCGGATTTCATAGCAGTATGACTGCCTTTGATTTTTCCTGAATTCAGCGTTCCTGCGTCACAGCCAATCAGTAGGCCGCCCGGAAATTGCTGTTTGGGCAATGAATCAAAACCGCCTTTAGCGATCGCTCTTGCACCATACGAAATCCGTTCACCGCCTTCGAGGTATTGTCGAATCACAGGGTGGTGCTTAAAGCGTTGAAACTCATCAAATGGGCTGAGGTACGGATTAGAGTAGTTCAAATCAATGATCAGCCCGACGACGACCTGATTGTTTTCAAGGTGGTAAAGAAAACTACCACCACTAGAGTCTGTTTCGTTCAGAGGCCAACCTGCGCCATGAAGCACACTACCAGCCTTATGGAGTTCGCTGTCTTGAGGGAGTTGCCAGATTTCTTTTAATCCAAGAGCGTAGTGTTGTGGTTGTCGACCTTCACTGAGGTTGAACTTGCTGATGAGCTGCTTGCCCAAGTGACCGCGTGCACCTTCAGCAAATATGGTGTATTTGGCTTTCAGTTCTATCCCAGCTTCAAACGTTGGCTTTTGCTCTCCTGATTTGTTCAGACCCATATCGGATGTGTTGATACCCGTTACGGCACCTGATTCATCATAATTCACGCTAGCAGCGGCAAAACCCGGATAAACCTCAATCTCCAGTTCTTCGGCTTTCTGACCAAGCCAGCGGCACAAGTTCGCTAGACTGATGACGTGATTGTCGGAACTGTTGTGCATTAGCTTCGGCGTTACAAATGCAGGCATCTTGATGTGGTTGCTTGCCGTTGTCATGTATATGAACTCATCGCTAGTGACGGGATTGTTGACTGGTGCCCCAAGTTCTTTCCAGTCAGGGAAAAGTTCATCCAGAGCTTTGGTTTCAAAAACTGCACCTGAAAGTATATGTGCACCGACTTCAGCCCCTTTTTCAACAACACAGATTGATAGAGGTACTTCGTTGATTTTGCTGAGCTGGGCAAGTTTGATTGCGGTCGACAATCCCGCAGGCCCGGCTCCGACTACGACGACATCAAACTCCATACATTCTCTTTCCATGGTGTAAACCTACCTTGCCAATTAATTCTTATAGATAAATATAGTGCAGTTGACGTAAACGTAAACTTTACTAAGCTGAATATAGGCAAAAAATCCGACATGAAACATGTTTAATGAGATCTTAAGCCGCTAAGTAAAAAGATTGGGCTAATCATAAAACTATGATTTATCAACTTGTTATCGTTCTGGAAAATGCTTTTAGCACCAAGGAGGAGATGTGAAAGTACTAGTAGCCATAAAGCGAGTGATTGATCCTTATGTCAAAGTGAGGGTGAAGAGTGATGGCAGTGGTGTTGAAACGAACAACGTCAAAATGTCGATGAATCCATTCTGTGAAATTGCTGTGGAAGAAGCGGTTCGCCTAAAAGAATCAGGTGTCGCAGAAGAGGTGATTGTGGTCTCTATTGGAGATGCAGCAAGCCAGGAAATCCTGAGAGGTGCACTTGCGTTGGGTGCAGACCGAGCCATTCATGTGGAAGCCGATGGTTCACCAGAGCCACTGGTTGTGGCGAAGCTACTGAAAGCACTAATGGAGAAAGAGCAGCCGGGTATTGTTCTCCTCGGCAAACAATCAATCGATACAGATAACAATCAGGTCGCGCAAATGCTTGGCGCATTAACTGGTCGCCCGCAGGGGACATTTGCCTCGGAAGTAATTGTGGAGGGTGAGCAAGTTAGTGTAACAAGAGAAGTCGATGGCGGTTTGGAAACAGTGAAACTTGCATTGCCTGCCATTATCAGCACTGATCTACGCCTTAATGAACCGCGTTATGCTTCGTTGCCTAACATCATGAAAGCCAAGAAAAAGCCGTTGGATGTGATATCCGCTGATGATTTAGGTATCGCGTTAGTGCGTAGTCAGGAAATCATTGAAGTCATGGCGCCAGCGGAGCGTTCTGCAGGAGAAATGGTGACTAGCGTGAGTGAACTGGTCGACAAGCTTAAGAATGAAGCCAAGGTGCTGTGAGGGAATGAGTATGAATGCGAAAACGTTAGTTATTGTCGAGCACGATAATCAGACCTTGATTACAGACACACTGAAAGCCCTGTCTGCCGCCGCCTCTTTAGGTAATGAAGTCAGTGCACTAGTGGTGGGTTGTGGGTGTCAGGCTGTTGTTGATCAGGTTGCTAAAGTCGAGATTGTCAAAGAGGTGTTGGTAGCCGATTCAGAAATCTATCAAAACCAACTGGCTGAAAACTGTGCAGAACTGGTGCAACAAGTTGGGGCGGACTTTTCTCATGTGTTTGCTCCTGCAACGACGTTTGGTAAAAACCTCATGCCAAGAGTTGCTGCGCTGCTTGACGTGGGACAATTGTCAGATGTGATTGAGATTGTGTCTGATGACACGGTGATTAGGCCTGTTTATGCGGGCAATGCATTGGCTAAAGTAAAGTCGTCGGATCGAATTAAAGTCATCACGGTGCGCAGTTCTGCATTTGATTCAGCAAAAATAGATGACAGTTCATCAGCCGAAATCAAACCGGTTGATATCAACATTGGCAACGATCTGTCTGAGCTTGTCGAACGTCAGAAAACCGAAAGTGCTCGTCCTGATTTGCCTGCGGCAAGAGTCGTTGTTTCTGGTGGACGAGGGCTTGGTAGTAAAGAAAACTTTGTTATGGTTGAGCAACTTGCTGACAAGTTAGGTGGTGCTATCGGTGCGTCACGTGCCGCTGTGGATGCAGGCTTTGTCTCTAATGATCTTCAGGTCGGTCAGACAGGCAAAATCGTTGCGCCGGAGCTTTACATTGCTGTCGGGATTTCAGGGGCGATTCAACACTTGGCAGGGATGAAAGATTCTAAAGTGATTGTAGCTATTAATAGTGACCCGGAAGCTCCGATATTTCAGATTGCTGATTACGGATTGGTCGGTGACTTGTTTGAAATCTTACCAGAGCTAACCAACTCTATCTAAAAGCCAAAACAGAACGCCCGCTAATTTAGTGGGCGTTTTTGTGAGTAAACTATCAATAACTCTCCTAAACTAAATCTACTAGGTGCATAGTGGGGGAGGCTCATGGTCATACACTTAGATATAACCACGTTGTCTATCATCTGTGTTTTATTATCTTTGTGCTATTGCATAGGGTTATTGTTGATACAACAGCTTCAGCCAACCGTTAACGGTATCAGTACGATAGCGGCGGCATTACTTCTTCTTTCCCTCAGTTTTCTTCTGCTTAGCTTCGGTAATCATGTTACGCATTGGGTGTCTAAGATTCTCGCTAACTCAATGATGGCGTTCAGCTATATCGTTATTCTGTTAGGTGTGTGTCAGTTTCGAAGCTATGACCGGCGCCTAGCCAACATCGGCTTCTATAGCTTTCCGGTTTTGATCGTTGGCCTGACTTACTTTACGTTTTTTATGCCGTCGACCAACGCACGGGTCATCCTGATGACAATGTTCGTCTCCGGGATGTGCTTCATCTCCATTCTTGCTAATCAGAAAGGCAAAAGTGCCGACATCGCACCCTCTAAACTGTTATTGTCGACTGGGCTAGCAACTCAAGGGCTTTATAATCTGTTCCGTTTTGTTTGGACTCTATTTGAAGAACGGATAGACGACTTCATGCTTTCTGGCACTGCGCACCAACTGGCGTTTATCAGTACCTTATTAATGATTATATTTGTCGGATTTTCAGTGACATGGATGCTAACGGGCCGACTCGTTGCGACCATCTATGATACGTCAATTAAAGACGAGCTTACCCAACTTTATAATCGTCGTGCGTTAGAGGAGTTACTCCCCAAAGAAATGGCGAGATCAAACCGCCATGGTCAGCCTTTGTCTGTGCTACTTCTTGATATCGACCACTTCAAAAAGGTCAATGATACCTATGGGCATCAGGCGGGCGATAGAGTGTTGCGGACAACAGGCAAACTGCTGATTCTTCAAACCCGAAAAGACGATTTGAGTTTTCGCTACGGTGGTGAAGAGTTTTTGGTGTTGCTGCCGAATACCGATGTAGAGAAGGCCGTCATTGTGGCCGAGAAGCTCAGAGAAGCGATTAAGAGGGCTCGGATGTTGCCGAGTAATGTCGATTCGTGCACGGCGAGTTTTGGGGTGACTCAATTTAATGGAGAGGATGATTGGCAAACCGCTATAGAGCGCGCAGATCAGGCACTCTATAGCGCTAAGGAAAATGGCCGCAACCAAGTTACGGCGAGAACTTAGTCAAGTTTCATTTCCAAGTGTTCTACCAGAAGTTTGGTGAAACGAGCAGCTTCACCACCCGTACACGCTCTATGGTCAAAGGTTACAGACAGTGGCATTGTTTTCACAGCGACGGCTTCGTTGTTTCGCATCACGACTTTTTCGATGATACGACCAGCACCGACAATCGCAACCTGAGGCGGAGAAACAACCGGAGTGGCGTAGATACCTGCGATGGCCCCGAAGTTAGACAGCGTGATCGTTGCATGCTGTAACTGCTCGCGACCAATTTTTCTGTCACGAATACCCGTCACAGTTTCATTGAGCCAGGAGCGGATGTCTTCCGTTTTCACTTCGTTAGCGTTACGTAAAACAGGGACATACAAGCCGTGGCTGCTGTCGACAGCAATACCAATGTTCACGGCACTGTGTACACAGCGAGTCATGGTCTCTGCGTCAAACCAAGCATTTAGAGCGGGTTCCTTTTCACAAGCGTGAACCACCGCCTGAATTAGACGGCCTGAAATGTCTTCACCTTTGGTCCAGTTTTCAAGTAGCGCTTCTTCTGTGATGGTGACAGAGGCAACATTGTGGTGTGACTCCGCCATGGTTCCCACCATAGTTCGGCGAGCACCTTTAAGTACTTCTGTCCCGGGCTGCTGCTTACCGGCTTCTTCATAGATGTCTGCATCCGTGATCATGCCATCATGACCACTGCCTTTGACATGTAGAAGATCGACACCGAGCTTTTTCGCCAACAAACGTGCAGAAGGCATCGCGGTGAGTGGTGAGCCTTCCCCCGTATTGTGAGACGCACCAATCCAGAAATCGTCAACGTCAACTTGATGGGTTTTACTCGACACATTACCAACAACTGTGGCGGCATCTTTCTGTTTTGATTCTACTTTTTTCGCAGAGCCTTCTTCTTCAATTTCTAGAAGCAAGCTACCAATATTGATAACGTCGCCTTCTTCTCCATGGCGACTGACTATTTTACCACTGTATGGTGCTGGTACTTCTACAACGGCCTTTGCGGTCTCAACGGTCAAAATAATCTGATCGACTTTGACCATGTCACCGACATTCACATGCCATTGTACAATTTCCGATTCCGCGAGCCCTTCACCAAGATCTGGCAGTAAAAATGATCTCATTTCCATCCCTCCACGAGTTCTTTAGCTGCGATAACAATGTCTTCTTCCTGAATCATAAAGTAGTCTTCATTTCTGTAATAAGGCATGACTGTATCCATGCCGGTGACACGCTTCGGTGGCGCTTTTAAGGTACACATTGCGTGTTCGGCGGCTCTGGCGATGATCTCCGCACCGACACCACAGGTTTTGCTGGCTTCATGAACCACCAGTAAGCGACCTGTTTTGTCGAGTGATTTCAAGATGGTATCCATGTCGATAGGTTTGATGCTGGCAAGGTCAATCACCTCTGCTTCAATACCTTGCTCGGATAGCGTCTGTGCTGCCTGCAACGACTCAACCACGCATGCACCCCAAGTCACAAGCGTCAGATCTCGCCCTTTACGCAGAGTGAAACAGCTGTCGAGTGGCAGAGCTTCGCCATTATCTATTACGTTAGATTTGACGGTACGGTAGATACGCTTAGGCTCAAAGAACATCACAGGATCGTTGCTACGAATGGCCGCCAGCAATAAACCGTAAGCACGTTGAGGTGACGATGGAATCACAACTCTGAAACCGGGAATGTGAGCAAACAGTGCTTCAACACTTTCCGAGTGGTGTTCAGGAGCGTGGATACCGCCGCCAAATGGCGCTCGGAAAACGGCAGGGCAGGTAAGTCGACCACGTGTACGATTTCGCATACGTGCCGCATGACACATCAGATGTTCCATAGCAGGAAAAACGAAGCCTTGGAATTGGAATTCTGCCACAGGTCTCAAGCCCTGAGTGGCCATACCAACGCTGACACCGCCAATTAATGCTTCTGCTAGCGGTGTATCGATCACTCGTTTCAGGCCGAACTTTTCTTTCAGGCCTACGGTTGCACGGAACACACCGCCGTTATCGCCAACATCTTCACCTAACACAACCACCTTAGCGTCATTGCTCATTTCATGATGCAAGGCGAGGTTGACGGCTTCAACCAGTGTAATCTCAGACATGCTTGCCTCCCTGCATTCGCATCGCTTTGTTGATCAGTTCATCCCTTTGTTTATTGAGTTCTGTAACAGGAGATTCATACAGGTAATCAAAGGCAGTTTCGGGAGCTTGAGGTGGAAGGTTAAGGTAGCGTTCAACGGCTTTTTCAACTTCGACTCTAGCTTGTTCTAGCAAGGCTTGCTCTTCTTCTTCAGACCAATGGCCTTGTTGAATCAAGTAATTTTTGAGGCGGAGAATGGGTTCAAATTGCCAAGCTTGATTGAGCTCATCTGTACTGCGATAGCGGCTAGCGTCATCCGCAGTGGTGTGGTCGCTGAGTCGGTAACTTACCGCTTCAATCAAGGTCGCGCCTTTCCCTTTTCTGGCTCTGTCTAGTGCAGTTGCAACCGCGTCGAACATGGCAACAACGTCATTGCCGTCAACTGTGATACCCGGTATGCCAGCACCTTTTGCTTTCTCTGAAAGAAAATCGGCAGCACACTGAAGAGCACGTGGTACTGAAATCGCCCACTGGTTATTGTTGACGACAAACACTAGTGGAATATTCCAAGCGCCTGCGCAGTTTATGGACTCAAGGAAGTCACCTTTAGACGTTGCACCGTCACCACAAGTAACAAGTGCTGCATTATGGTTACCATCTATTTTCAATGCCGCCGCCACGCCGACAGCGTGTGTACATTGAGTAGCAATAGGTACGCAGAAAGGTAAGTCCCGGCATGATATATGGCTATCATCTGGGCAGAAGTCACTACCTCGTTCATCGCCTCCCCAATACTGGAGGTTTTTCTCCATTCCAATACCTCGAACCCACATAGCGGGCATATCGCGATAATAGGGGACGAAGACGTCTTGCACACGTAAGGCGTGACCTATGGCAATACCAAAGGCCTCTGCACCTAAGTGTGAAGGGTAGGTTCCTAGCTTTCCGGTTCTTTGTAAGGCGACAGCTTTATTGTCGTAGGTGCGTGCGACAACCATGTCGCAATAGAACTTTTTCAGTGTCGCAGCATCAGCCCACTCTGGGAGTGGTTTAACGACTTGACCATGGTGATCGATAAATCGATTCATGGGTAAGGCCTGAACGTTCATCTCAAGCTCCTTGTTGCGCTGCATTCTTTGGCAGCAATTAATTAACATCCTCCGGGCAAAACCATTTTTATGCCGATCTGAGTTTTTTCTCAATTTGAAACACTATTCTAGAGAATAAGTCAGATGCATTCTTTCACACTGATATATCTACTTAATCCAGTGATGAATCTTGGTGATGCCAGTTAATTTAAGTGTAACCAAAATGTTAAATAACGCCTGATTTGAGTCATTTTTCGAGAGTAAACTAATTCTTACAAACGTTAAAAAACAGATGAAAGTGCTGGTTTTTTTGAATCGGAATGTCGAAAACTGAAAATATTCACTATCGAATTAGGGAATTTTACAAGAATATCATCCGGATTTTTTTGCAAAAATTGTCGAAAAAACCTCTTTTAGACAGAAAAAGCAGAGCCAAAATTGGTTGATGAGGTAGCAATTTGGGTTGGGACATGTCTGTCTAATCAAATTGTTAACCGTTGAGTGAATAGCGGCTCCATACCGAGTGGATATAGGTATGGCAGAAGAGAATTTGCGGTCAACATCACAGGTCAAACCAGTTCTTATTACTACTTAAGGGGTAGGAGTGAAAACCTATTTTAGCCTTATATATTAGATGCTTAGTGGTTCAAATGGATTGCTCCCACTTTCACCTTATGGATAAACCTTTGAGGGTTAATCGAAAAGTTTATTTTTTGTGCTTACACTTATAGCACTAAATGCATATAAATAGTACGTCAGCTGGCAAGACTCTTCTGGATAAACAGAGGCGGAGATGGAGTTTCCGCAAAGAGGTTTGGTTATGAAAATTGCCACTAAAATAGTGTTGGCGTCGACTTTGTTATGCAGTATAGCCGTTGTCGCGACTGGGACTTTCGTAGGATGGAGAGCATCTGAGCTATCAGAGCAAGCACTTTATCAACGCGCTATTAGTCAACTTACTTCCATACGGGAAAACAAAAAAAGTGAGATAGAGAACTATTTCAAGCATATTCGTGGTCAGATGCTCACCGCCGCGAATTCAATTGGTGTCAGAGATGCGATGGTTGCATTTAATGACACGTTTGAGCGTTATCCGGTTGAGTCGGTGAGCGCCAGTGATTTATCGAGTCTTTCCAATTATTACACCTCTAATTTTGGCGCTACCTACCGAACGGCAAATGGTGGTAACTCAGCGAATGAACTGCAAAAGCTGAACATGCTGTCACCGAGGGCAAAGGCGCTTCAGGCACGTTACATCGGTGTTAACCCGAACCCCTTGGGTGAAAAACATCAGATGATGGCTGACTCGTTAGGGACTGAATACGACAAAGTACACAGTAAGTATCATCCAAGCATCAAAGGCTTTCTGGAAGAGTTTGGCTACTATGATATTTTCCTAGTCGATACCAGTGGCAACATTGTTTACTCGGTTTTTAAAGAGCTTGATTATGCAACCAACCTGAATTCCGGCCCTTACGCTGGAAGCGGTATTGCCAAGGCGTTTAAAAATGCGCTGAATAAAGGTGCATCTCAGTATCACCTTGAAGACTTTGCGCCATATTTCCCTTCCTATGAAGCGGCCGCTTCTTTTATCGCGACACCAGTGAAAGTCGACAACCAAACCATTGGCGTTCTGATCTTCCAGATGCCTGTCGATAAGATTAATAGCATTATGACTTTCGGTGAAAACTGGAGTTATGCGGGGTTGGGTAATTCAGGTGAAACTTATCTTGTCGGTCCGGATAGTTTGCTACGCAGTGAATCGCGTTTCCTTATCGAAGAACCTGAGCTCTATTTTGAGGAGCTAAGAGCATCCGGTGTATCGCAAAGCATCATGGACCAGATACAAGGTAAGTCTTCGGCTATTGGTCGACAGATGGCGGACACTGCGAGTGTCAAAGCCGCTTTTCGCGGCCAAAGTGGCTCTGAAGTGATCGACGATTACCGTGGTATAGAAGTTTTATCAGTTTATTCGCCTCTCGATGCAGCTGGCTTGCAGTGGGCAATTGTGACCGAAATAGATAAGGCAGAAGCATTGGCTGATCTTGATGCACTGGTGCAGTCTAAATTTACTACGGTTATGACAAGCATAGTTGTTGGGGTGATAGCCGCTGTGCTTGTTTCTTACTTCCTTGGTAGCAGTATTTCGAGGCCAATCCGTATGGCGAGTGAGAAAATCCAGAGAATCAGTAGAGAAAATGATCTGACAGAAAGGTTGGATGTAGAAGGCAAAGATGAGATGACCGATTTAGCCGTCTCACTCAATTCCCTATTTACACATTTACAGGACATTATTCGCAAATTCGCCGAAGCAACTGAAAATCTTAACAACAACACACAAAGCATGGCTGGCAACATGAACAGTACCCGTGACGCGGTTCAAGAGCAAAACCACCGCACCGAATCTGTTGCTACCGCCGTAAACGAAATGAGTGCTTCGATCTCTGAAGTAGCTCAGTTTGCTAGCCGAGCTGCTGAGTTTGTGAAAAATGCCAACGATACAGGTAGCGAAGGGGTGGGTGTTGGCCGAAACCTTGGTAATGAAATTTCACGCCTCAATGAGGAAATGCAGACGGCTGTCGATGCTATAGGGCGCCTGCATCATGAAAGTAATTCGATCGCCGAAGTTCTGGATGTGATTCAGGGAATTGCTGAACAAACAAACCTACTGGCACTCAACGCTGCCATTGAGGCGGCGCGCGCGGGTGAACAAGGACGCGGCTTTGCCGTGGTGGCTGATGAAGTACGCTCCCTTGCTGGCCGGACTCAGTCATCGACCGAAGAAATTCGTGGAAAAATTGAATCCTTGCAACGAGAAACTAATGAAGTATCAAAGAGTATTGAAAATGCTAACAATACGGTATCACAAGGCGTGGATACGTGTGATCAGAACGCGGGTATGCTTGAGCAGATAGTGACCATGCTCAACGATCTGAATGAAATGAATGTGCAGATTGCCGCAGCAACCGAAGAGCAAAAAGCGGTAACCGACGAAATTAGTGGCAGTATTACTTCGATTGCGGACGCATCTTCTGCAGTGTCTAGTCAGGTCAGTGACGTAGACCATGTGCTGCAAGGTTTATCTTCTCAAGCCGAGCAGCTTAATGCGGAAGTATCGCAGTTCAAATATTAGAACACGCAAATGGCCGACTCACTGAGAGTCGGCTTTTTTATTTCTTAATCTGTTTATTTTGATACATAGCTTTGTCTGATTGAGCGATAAGATCTTCAAGGCACGGGGCGCCAAAACAGTCTTCGATATGAGATCCAATACTTAAGCTGGTTAAACTCAGCGACTCTTTGTCCTTGGTCTGGGCTAGATACTCCGCCGAAACCCGAGCCGCGAGTTGTTTTAGCTCTCTTCGCGTATTGAGCAGCGAAAGTACAACGAACTCATCTCCGCCTAAGCGAGCGATAACGTCACTTTGTCTACACGCCTCTCTTAAAGTTTGAGCCAGTATGAGTATGCACTGGTCTCCTGACTCATGCCCACCCTTATCATTGACCTGTTTTAAGTTGTCAATATCGATGTAAATCATCCCAATGGCTTGCTGATATCTCGGCGCATCTTTTATTTTCTGCTCTCCGAGCAAAGTTAACCCTCGCCGGTTAAATGCGCCAGTTAAATCATCTTTTAATGCGAGTTCTTCAGCTTCTTGGAGCCGACAAGCGGTATCTAAATCTAATGTGACCAATCGAGCGAGCTGGCACAGCACTCTAATTAGAGTTTTGTCATATGAAGTTGCGTTGGTATCGATAACGCAAATGGAGCCAAAAGGCTTACCATTTGGCCAAAAAATAGGTATTCCGCAATAAGAACGAACGGCACCCTCTGAGACAGGGGGGGCAGCCGACCAAACTTCATGAGTTGCTGCACTCGGTACGTATAGATCTTGCCGTGTTTCGACCATATGGCGACAGAAGCTTTTCATGTTCCATGGCCAGTTCATTTGCGCTTCTAAGTAGTGATCTTGATTCTGGCTCGATACAACCACATTAAACTCGTCATTTCTTAGTTGGACGATTGCTCCGGTTGCCGCTCCAAATAAATCAGCCAGCAGGTTAACCATTTCCTGCCACTTTGATAGGTCAATCAGTTGCGCGTCCGGATCGGTTAAACATTGCTGTGTATCTACCATTTGTTCTTTCCTAAATGCTGTACTGTTAGTTTATTATAGAGCGCCATTATAGAGTTTTTGAGGAATAAACACCTTTTTAATTATGAATCAATATCATAGACTTAATCTGTTTTAACGGGAGTGAAAAATGGAATTAAGTGTATTTATTGAGCAACTGAAGCAAAACCCAACGACGGTGCAGTTTGAACAAACAATGGCAGCGATAGATGCGAATTACGAGTTTACGCCAACGGCATTCAGTAATGGCGAAACAAAGAATGAAGCCAACCAGAACAATGGATCGTGCAAAATATTCGCGTTCGCCCAGCTGAATCAGCTCTCTGAGCAAGACACCTTAGCGTGCTTTGGTCGCTTTTATCGTGAAGATGTCCTTCAAAATCCAGACGGAGAGGATCACGCTAATATCCGCAATTTTATTAAGTTTGGTTGGCAAGGCATTCAATTCGAATCAGATGCACTTGTTAGTAAATGATGGATCTAGGAGCGTTATCGCTCCTTTTTTATAGGTGAATGAAAATGGACAACAAACAGCTTGCTGAGTATCTGGACACCTTTATGAGCGCTGAGTCTGATTATCCTTTTGGCCCTGAGGCGCTGGTCTACAAAGTGAAAGGAAAAATGTTCGCCATTTTGTCGATGAGAGAAGGGCGCGAATACGTAACCGTGAAAGTAAAGCCTGAAGATGGCGAAGTGCTAACATCCCAATTCACAGACATTACACCGGGATACCACACAAACAAAAGGCATTGGGTGACGGTTTATTATCCGGGGGACGTTGAAGATGGCCTAATTCAGGATCTTTGTGAGCGTTCGTATGAACTGATCGTCAGTAAATTACCCAAAGCACAAAGGGTCGCGTTGGGGTACGACTAGAATTGAGTTGTGCAAAAATTCGCTGGTTAGATCAAATAAGCAACCATTTGATTTAAATGTCAGCAATCAAACAGGAAATGGATATTTTTGTTTGACTCTCATCGCTCAATCCGTAAAGTATGCATCGAACGCAGCGGTGGGTAACTAAAGCGTTAAAAGAAAAGGCGCGTTGGCAGAGTGGCTATGCAGCGGATTGCAAATCCGTGGACCTCGGTTCGACTCCGGGACGCGCCTCCATTCTTTTCCCTTCTTATTACATTTCGTATGAACATCACTTTTGTAATTCTAAATAGAAAAACTACTTCCTTGTAGTTTTAGCTGACTCATTACAAGTCGTTTGACGTTAAGAAGACAGATTTGTCGACCTTAGAAAAAATATCTTGATAAGTTTTAGCGCTATAAACAGGTTGAGACCATGATGTGCCGCCAGTGTTGGTCAGCGCTTTAGCAACAATGTTCAAGCGGACACGAACAGACTGGGATTTTTCCTGTACCGTTGCTGAAACCTCTACACGTCTAACCGTTTGGTAGGTACCGGAACCAGGTCCATAAAAGAAATCATTAAAGCTTTTTGTACCGTTATCAAGTTCATCCAATTCCATTGCCGCAGTAACTAACCCGAGCTCTGGCTCAACAACGGTGAGGATGTAGCCTTCGTCCTGAAGGGCACCTATCACAGCACGCAGCACATTTCGCTCCGATTGTTCAGAGTATTCACGGGTTTGCATCTGACGTACTTGAAGTTGAGTCATTTCTGGTTGCTGAGGACGTGTCGATGACGCGCATCCGGCTAATAGCGTCAAAACAAGCAGCGCGAACAGCCAGCGATGGTGACTAGAACGTAGACGAGTGATACTTAAAGTCATCTACGATCCCTTCTTTAAAGTTGATGATTACTGTCAGTGTCTTCTGTGTGGTTGAGGTCACGCCAGTTTGCTCTTCATAACCTGCGGATGCACCTCCAAGAAGTGGATATTTGCCGCCTTTGCCACCGAGAATAAGTGCAGAAACGCCACCGGAGCTGGTGGAGTACGCTGTTTGCGTGCTTATTTTGTCGTAGATCCAGCTTTCGTTGTCTGTACCACCACCAGTAACGATGTTTGGTGAGCCAAGGACTGAAGCAACATCTGCTTGCGTCATACCCTGACGAATCTCTTTCTGTACTGTTCCTACTGTTGTCGTTGACTCGACATTGTTCGGCAGCGAGTTCGCGTGATCAGATGTACTTTTACAGCCTACGAGTAGCAGGCTTCCCGCAGCAAGAGCGATAAGTGTGTTGATGTTTTTCACTTGAATATCTCTTTGTTAAATTCCGATTGGATATTGTTGTAATTATTAGACTTTCAGGAGGTTGCACGATGCGTTATCTGAAAGGTAAAGCAATAACGCAAAACTACTGATCATTGCGTTTTGTTTCCTGCGATAGGCTAACGAATATTTATAAAATATCCTCTACTAAATTAGGAAATTTAGATTTCGGTTCATTTATGAGACAGATAAAGTAACAGTCTAAAATGGATAAGAGTTTTGGTTATAGCTTAAAGTGAATGGGAGCAGGTCCTAATTCACGCAGAATATCGACAAACGCTTTGATTTTCTTCAGGTGGTACATGTCTCGATGGACCAACGCCCAAACAGGTAGTTGCCAGAGTAAATCGGGGGCGACTTCGATAAAGTCTTCTTGGGCATCGACAGTGTCTTTGGCGAGAATAGAAATGCCAGTGCCTGCTTCGAGCGCTTTCATCGCGACATGCATCGTTGAGCAGAGAAAGACGATGTTGTGTTCGGGGATGTTATCGTGAATCCACTCGTTCCAGTGAAGGTGGGTAGGGCGCTCCTTCATAGCAATGAACTTGTGTTGGTGAAGGTCGTTGATATCTGGCATACCCATTTTCTCAATGTAACTGCGATGAGCACACAATACGACGTCAACCGTGGTCAATGGGAAAACAATGTTATCCGGAGTTGTGGGTTTGTCGCCGCCACGTATCGCAATGTCAGCTTCCCCATATTCGAGATTATAGTTTCGTATGTCTCCGATGAATTCCACACGCATGCTCGGGTAGCGGCTTTGATACTCCTGAATGGCGGGCATGATCATACTGGCCATTTCGTTGACCGCAGTAATCGTGATCTTTCCTTCCAGCTCTTGTTCTTTACTTTGGACTTGCGCGGTCAGTTGGGAGAAATGGTTGTCAGTGACTTCGCCAATTCGCATGATTTCAAGGCCTGCCTCGGTGGGTATGTAACCCTTATCACTTCGTTGAAATAGGGTAACGCCAAGTTCCTCTTCCAGCGCATCAACGTGTCTCATTACCGTTGATCTGTGTACGCCAATGTCTTCTGCGGTAGCACTGAGTGTTTGATATTGAGCGAGTTTGTAAGCGGTTCTAAGCTCGGTCCATTTGTTCATAAATTATTCCGTTGCAAATATGCACATCAGTGTCTAATTTTCGCTCATTTCATACATAAATGAAATGCCTTAACGTGTCGTTATCCAATCAAGAAAGATGTAATGCACAGGATATTTGATGATGAAACGAGTTGAAGTACTGATAATCGGTGGTGGTTTTGCAGGTGTATCAGCAGCACAGGCACTTGAAAAGCAGGGTGTGAAAACACTATTGGTGGATCGTAAGGACTATTTTGAGGTGACCTTCGCGACACTAAGAAACGTTGCAGCACCTGAAGTCACGAAATCTGATGCAAGAAAACACTATACAAGCTTTCTGACTGGTGAGTTTGTTCAAAGTGGGGTGGCGACTCTGGGTGATCAATCCGCCATTCTAGAGAATGGTGATGTTATCGAATTCGACACAGCGATCATTGCGACAGGAACGCGTTACCCAACGATGCCTGTCGCGAAGTCGAACACGGCCTTCGCATTGGAAGCGCGTAATCAAGAGATGGCGACACATCATCACGCTCTCAAGGCGGCTAAAAAGGTGCTAGTGATTGGTGGTGGCGTTGTGGGCGTAGAGCTAGCTGGTGAAATTGCGTATGCCTTTCCTGATAAGCAAACAGTGCTAGCGCACAACTCATCACAAATCTTAGATGGTTTTAAAACGAAAACACGCCGTAAGTCGCTCGAACAACTGGAAAGTTTGGGCGTTCAGGTCGAATTTAACACGCGTTATAGTCAAACTGGCAGCAGCTACATTGATGAAAACACTGGCAGAGAAAGTGATGCCGATTTAGTGCTCCAAGCGGTAGGGACCTTGCCAAATAGCGAATTTCTCAAAGCGAAACTGGGGCATATCCTCGATAGCCGCGGATTTGTGAAGGTCAATGAACAGCTAGAGGTGATTGAGCAGAAAAACATGTATGCCCTAGGAGATGTAGCTGATGTTGGCGAGCCTAAACTTGGCTATCTGGCCCAACAACAGGGTGAGCATGTTGCCAAAACCATATTGAACAAACGGAAAAACAAAAAAACCAAAGGTTACAAACGAAGCCCACTTATGGCATTGATACCTACGGGGCAGAAAACGGGCGTAGCGGAGCTACCTTTTGCGGTTACCACATTGAAGCCTCTCGTTAATATGAAGCAGAAAGATTTGTTTATCAGCAAAGTGTATAAAGCTTTCAGCGCCTGACATTTTTGTATGCCAACGAGTGAAAAAAGAATTTGTCGGGCATCTTTTGCGCAAAGTGATCGTCAATTGCTCTGCAAAGTGTGGTTTTTAACCATTTGAATCAAAAAGACAAAATTTTTATTGATCTCAAATCTCAATCCGTTAAAGTACGCCTCGTTCTCACGGCACAGGCCAGTGAGAGATGGTGTTACCATCGCATGATTGCGTTGCCCTGGTGGTGGAATTGGTAGACACAAGGGATTTAAAATCCCTCGGCGTTCGCGCTGTGCCGGTTCAAGTCCGGCCCGGGGCACCATCTAAAAAATGAGGCGCGTTGGCAGAGTGGCTATGCAGCGGATTGCAAATCCGTGGACCTCGGTTCGACTCCGGGACGCGCCTCCATTCTCTACGAGAATACAGTGACCAGCTTTTGCTGGTTTTTTTGTATCTGCGTATCGAAAAATCATTTTAGATAGTGATTATTATTGTTTTTTCGTGCTCTCCTCAGTTTGAACAACCCCTTCCGTTCGGTATGCCATTGCCAGAAAACTCGACTCTTAAACGCTCTACCGAGTTTAGATATTGGTTATTCTCTGCATCATTGTGATCAAAGTTGTCGAGTGTCACATTCCAGTTAGTGAACGGCGTTGGCTCGAAGTAGGCGTATGCGAACCTGTCTGATAAAGAACCGTCAGTACTGATACTCACTTGGTTGTTAGCCGCATCATCGAGTCGATAGTAGAAGGCTCTTGTCATTGGGTTAGCACTAAACTTAAATTCTTTTTGTTCGAATCGATCATAGTAATTACCGTCGTTGGAAATACTCAAATTGAATTCTTTGCCATAAGGCAGGTTTTCACCTTCGAGGAATACGCGAATGGTGTCTAACCTCACTCGATCATAGAAACAAAATTGTGGTTGATCTAAAGGAATGTTGAAGTTGAACTCGCCAGTTTTGAACAAGGCTTCAATTTGTTTTGCATCGTCAATAATGAAATTGCGGAAGTTGAAATTATTGAAGCTTTGCGGAGCAGGTTGGAAGCTATTGAGTGCATTGACATACTCGTTTTCAATTGCTGCTAAATCAAATTGATAATCAAGATAGGATTTGTTCAGGCTTGGTTTGATGTCGCTGTCTTTAAGTGCCCAATATTCATAGGCTGCGACGTAGTTTGAAAGCGCTACAAACATCGGGCGTTTAAAGTGGAGTGAAACCCGTGCCAGTTCCTGCTCAACTTTCTCTAGTGCACTGCTGTCATCGGAGGCATTCGCAATTAGCTGATTCAGGCGTTCTTTCTGGTTAATGGTCACTTTACGCGTTAAAAGGAGATCGACCAGTTTAGCTTGTTCCTGAACAAGATTGAGTTGTGAAGCGTTAATCGCTTTGCCAAGCAAAACCTGTTTCTCTAACTCAAGTAGATAGACCCGCGCCCCCTTAATGCCAAGGGAATCCGCGTAGCGTAGATTGCTTCTAACTTCCGCGATCA
Organism: Vibrio sp. RE88; assembly: GCF_013113835.1. GTDB lineage: Bacteria > Pseudomonadota > Gammaproteobacteria > Enterobacterales > Vibrionaceae > Vibrio. The sequence continues at coordinate 448,393 of NZ_VTYQ01000004.1, forward strand.
TAAGGTCCCAGGCTAAGTTACTTTCATTCAAAGAAGGCACCGCGAAGTCGAAAGAATCCATCGTCTCTGAGATACGTTGCATCTTAATTGTGGATTTCACTTCAGTTGTCAGAGATGCGATACCCGCGACCGTTTTGGTAATGCTATCGATAATGCCGGTCACGCTCTTAACGTTGGTTACTAGGTTCTTGGCTTTATCTAATGCTTCTGGCGTTTTAGCCAACTGTTCGGTGACATCGTTAATGCCTGACAAGTTGCCAGTAAAGACACCGCTGACTGCACTACCTATCTCTGCGATGGCTTTAAATATCGCTAACGCCGCGTTAAGCTGCTGCTGAGTCTTCCATACTTCAACGCCATAGAGGTAGTCACTGCGAGCACTTAAAGCGGTGAGTTCTTGAGTTTTATACTGGCTTTCCACTTCAGTGACACTATCAAGCAACTTGGCAATGTTTTGTTCTGACTGATCTACAACGGCGTTCTGAGATTGCAAAACATCTTCGATATTGCCTAGGGCAAGCTGGGCGTTTTCAATCTTATCTTCAACCTGAGTATTTCGGTCTGCAACGACATCGCGTTTTTGTTCAAAAGCGATCATCGCATCAAGATATGCTTTGTATTTATCCTGATAAAGCGAACGGTCAAGGTAAGGGACGAAGTTGTCCGAGCGACTACTCAAATCAGTAAACTGTTTGAACGCAACAGTTTGCAAGTAAAGATCGGTAAGCAATGGGTCATCAGATACTGTCGTGCCTGCATTACGCATACTGCGCTCTACCCAGTTCAGCAAGGCTAGGCTAGTCTGAGGCTGTTCATCATACAGGCTGATGGCCATATCGAATGAACGGTTCACAATGTCTGAAAACTGCGATTTTGCGAGCTGGAAGTTGGCGGCAAGGTCATCGGCAAGCTGTTGTTTGATGTAATGCTCGCCAGAAAGAATAATGGAAGTACCCGTACTTTCGCTGGTTCCGATTGTATCAGCCGTTACACCTCCGTCCGGGGTGAAGGCGAGCACATTAAACGGTGTTTCCATCTCCTCTGCGATAACCGTAATAGAAGCCGCAGCGCCTTGTTGACCGAGGACGAAAGTTGGGACGCCAGAACCAACGATTTTACGTGCAAAAATAACAATGTTTTGGTTATTCATCACCAGATTGAAGTTGTCGGAGACTTCAAGGGTATCAGCAAAGATATACACTTTGGTTGGTTTAGTTTGATACAGATTTTGCTGTGTTACCCATTCTTTAAGATTGACGTACAGATCAGAAGTTGAACGAGTGATTGGGTCCGTTTTTGAGTATGGGTTATCAAGCCACTCAGGATATTGTGTGTTTGCAGGCAGGTTATTGATGTCCAGCCAGTCAGAGGCCATAACCCCATTCGATACCGCTGCGGTAACAGCAAGTGCAAGGATTGTTTTCATTTTTATTTCCTTATGAGGTGCTACCCAAGCAAAATTTTGAGTAGCCTTTCCCGCACCCGACGCAGAAGCGCGGGTGGGGAAGGTATTTAGGGATTGAATCCCGTTATTGTTTTATGCCTGAATTGGGCTATTCGGCTTTTTGTATGTATGCGTTGTTAGCGAATGTTTTGGCTTTTTCGCTGATACTGTTCCAGTTTTGCTCTGCAACTGCGGTATTTGCCATTGCTCCCGCTGCGGCCAGAATAGCGTTGGATTGTAGAATTTCAGTATTTGCTTCAGCGGCTTCAAGCGCAACGATCAGTGAGTCGAAGTCGGTATTCATCTTCTGCCAGTGAAGCTTTAGCTTGTTGACATAAGGGATCGCGTTCTCGATTTTGCTTGAAATGATGTTGATGCTTTCCGTTGAGCGTGTGTAAGAGTTGTAGATCTTTTGAGTGGTAGACAGTTGAGCCTCAAGCACCTTTGCTTCGTCCTGAAGCTGATTACGAAGCTTTCTAGCCTTCTCGGCTTTGTCACCATAAACACCCATGATCGGAACGGCTACCGCTGGGAACCAAGCGTAAGTAACGGCTGTCGCAGCAACAGTCACATAGTGATCGTAATCTTTATTAAGCTGATCGATACGGTCATTCAGATCGTTCACTCGTTGTTGCAGTACACTGCCATCATCTTCCAGGTAGCCACTGTGAGTGCTCTTCAACACATCCAGTTGTAACTTCTGTTCTTCAATCTTAGTAGCGAAAGTCAGCAGGTCTTCACTGGCTTTTTCCACTTTCTGTTGGTTATTAACCGAGAAGTTCTTCAGCGCGCTTAAGTACGCAATAGAAAGCTGACGTGCTTGCTCGACAGCCTGAACATCTGCTGGCAGTGGAGAAATAGACTTGGTGAGGATGACAGTCAGCTGATCGCTCAGAGGGTCAATCATGTATTTCTGAATGTCATTGTAATTGGATAGCGACAGCGCCAAATCGACGATGTCAGGGTAAAGGTCCTCTTTCCAGTAAAACGCCTCTGCGTGGACCTTGCCGTATTGTTCCATCAACGCTTTAAAGTTTGAAAACGGGACATCATCAGCGATATCAAACGCGGATTTCATGCTCGCTTCTGTGATTGGTAAAGACAGAGCGCCTTCAACGTATGTTTGAATCTGGAACCATTCTTTCTGATTTAGAACAAACTCGTCTGTGTCCAAATCAATAAACGCACCGTTTTCACCCATAATGGTGTCGTAACTGATCTGGCCGATTTGTTGCTCAGCAGAGTTTGGAGTCAGTGCCTGATTTGACGTAGAAGCCTGCACACCAGCGGCGATTAAGCTTAAACAAAGTGTTGATAGCAGAAGTGGCTTTTTTATGTTTTTCATTCTAATACCTTATTTTTATTTGTACTCGACCCTGCCATTTAAAGCATTTTATATAGCAAAAAGAGTTGAGTTTTATATTTCTAGCAAGCTGTGTTGTTTTAATAGGGTTCTTTATAAGTTTGTTTTTTTATTACCTCCGTCAAGCATTTTGGCTAAATCTATAGCAATGATATCGATTAGAATGCGTTATTGATCACATAAAATATAATTTGCTGATCAATGTTTGTTCGCTCTATTTTTAGTAATATTTAAATTAGTAAAAGTTAAATAAATGGCAGGCCAGATAAATAAAGGTCTCAATAGTTATTAATTCATAAAAACAAAAGCTTAAGTGATAGAACTGTTATTCAAAAATATTTAATAATTTATTTCCCAAACGCATGTTTTAAATAACTGTATATCTGTAAAATATTTGTGGTTAATTTTTTAATGATTTATTTAAATAAATCATTGTTGGAACAAGTTACTCAAATAATGCCACAATAATTAGAGAAAGAGTCATTAGATAATTCTTAAGGAGAGAGGGTAAATAATGTAAAGGCGTCAGCCCGTATGCGAGCGTACGCAAATGCCGAAAATAGTGCGCATGTTCAGTTGATGAAGATACCGATGAAGCGAACCACTATGGTATTGCGATGCACAATTTTGGTGCGACTGGGAAGTCATTGAAATGCTAACTTATTGAATTATATAAAATCCTAGTATGGCATTGGTTTTGCTCGCGTTCAAAGTAGCGAGTTAGAAAAGAATGCACAACAACGTCACGGGCAATGAAGCCTCCTTCACTAAAGCAGTGGAGGGGGCTTTTTTATTTCAAGGAGTGAGTGATGACAACGGAATGTATAAAGACAGCCTGTCCTTATTGCGGAGTCGGCTGTGGGGTGAAGGTCGATAAAGGGAAGATTGTAGGTGACGATGTGCATCCTGCGAACAAAGGGGCGCTGTGTGTGAAAGGTTCAGCGTTAGCTGAGAGCCTCAATATGCCGTCTCGTTTGCTTTACCCTAAGTTCAATGGCAAAGAAATCAGTTGGGATGAAGCGACAGATGTGATTGCAGAAGCCATGAACAACTCAATACAAACGGAGGGCCCTGATTCTGTAGCGATGTATGTATCGGGCCAGCTTCTGACTGAAGATTATTATGTCGCAAACAAGCTGATGAAAGGCTTCGTTGGCAGTGCAAACATTGATACCAATTCACGGCTTTGCATGTCTTCTGCGGTAGTGGCACATAATCGTGCGTTTGGGGAAGATGTGGTACCGGTCAACTACAGCGACCTAGATAAAGCCGAACTCATTGTTATATGCGGCGCGAATACCGCATGGACGCATCCGGTGATCTTCAGGCGTATCCAGCAAGCAAGAGAAAAGAATCCGAAGCTGAAGCTCGTGGTGATTGATCCCCGGAAAACGGTAACGGCTCAACAAGCGGATCTTCATCTTTCTATCCCCAACGATGCTGATATCGCGCTTTTCGATGGGCTTATAAGGCACTGTATTGACACTGGCTGCTTGGATACTGAATTTATTGAGCGGCACACCTCAGGCTTCAACCAGTTAGCGGAAAAGATCAAAAGTTCCAAATTCGCTCTCGCTCAACTGAGCGATACGCTTGGTATTGATAAACAATCGCTGTTGACATTCTATCGCTGGTTCAGCGAAACACGGAAAGTGGTTACGGTATTTTGTCAGGGTGTAAACCAGTCACAAACTGGTTCTGACAAAGGTAATGCGATCATTAATGCGCATTTAGCCACTGGCTCTATTGGTATGGAAGGCGCAGGACCGTTTTCAATTACTGGCCAGCCCAATGCCATGGGTGGGCGTGAAGTTGGCGGGCTGGCCAATCAGCTGGCGATTCATCGCGGCTTCGACCAAGAATCGATTGACGTTATCAAAGCGTTTTGGCGCTCACCTGATATTGCGACAAAACCGGGATTAAAAGCGGTAGAGATGTTTGAAGCGGTTGAACGTGGTGATATCAAGGTTATCTGGATCATGGCGACGAATCCCGTGGTATCCATGCCGGATAACGGCTACGTCCGTCGAGCATTGGAACGCTGCCCAATGGTCATTGTTTCCGACATTACGCCCGATTCGGATGTTGCGAAATACGCCAACCTTCTTTTACCTGCAGCTGGCTGGGGAGAAAAGCAGGGTATGGTCACCAATTCAGAGAGGCGTATGACTCGACAACGTCGATTTATTCAACCACCAGGGTGTGCCAAGCCAGACTGGCAAGCGATTTGTGAAGTGGGCCAAAAGCTCTGTGAACGAATGGAAATAGCAAACGGATTTGGTTTCTCCAATGAGGTGGAAGTATTTAGAGAGTTCGCCGCCATGACAGCATTGAATCAAGACTCATCATTGATGCTTGATCTCTCTGAACACGCAGATATTTCCGAACAGGAGTATGACGATTGGCGGCCGCAACAGTGGGGTAAAGACCAGCCATTTTCAGATGGAAAATTTAGCTTTCCTGATGGTAAGGCAAAATTTGTTGTCAGTGACCAGCTGCCAGAAGCTCAAGATCCGCACTGGTGGCTCAATACAGGTAGGCAGCGAGACCAGTGGCATACAATGACACGGACAGGGCACATTGCTCATCTGGCTGCCAGCGAATTGGAGCCTACAGTTTATATGAGCCAATTATCCGCCGATCTATTAGGTGCTAAAAAGGGTGAGTTGGTTAGGGTCGTGAACGGTGACAACAGCATACTGGCTAAAGCCACGATTGAAGAGAATCTGCCGATAAAACAGCTGTATATGTCGATGCATTGGGCTGGAGATTATGCTGGAAATAGTCAAGTTAATGCTGTAGTAAGCCGCATGGTAGACCCTCATTCTGGGCAGCCAGCTTTTAAGTCCAGTCGTGTTGACGTATTGCCAGAGAAGATTGCTAGCTACGGTTTGTACATTGGTGCTCAATTCTCTAACGAGTCTTTTGCTTACTGTGCATTTCAGGCGGAAAAGCAGTCTGGCATTTGGCGATTTGCTAATACAAAACGCGTATCCAAGTCTTATGGTCAGAAATCTAACCATCAGAGGATCATGCTTGATCTGCCAGTAGGCTGGTTGGCTTTTGATTATGAAGAGACCTCAAGTTGCCGTATTGTCACTTCTATCCTTGTTGTCTCCCCCAAGCCTGTTGAAATTGATTACACCAAACTGATTGATTTGATTGGTAAACCACTGTCATTTTCTGAGCTAATTACGGTCGCTTCGAGTGAGAAGTCCAGCCAACTGGTATGTAGCTGCTTTCGAGTTAGCGACAAACAGATTACTTCTGCTTTGGAGAGTGGTCGTTGTCACAACGTTTCCCAATTACAAAATCAGCTCAAATGCGGCACTAATTGCGGTTCGTGTATTCCTCAGATTGAAGCGTTAGTAAATGAGCATAGTGCTAAGACTGCAGTGATGAAATAAAGGGGCGAAAGATGAAATACGATATCAATCTAAGGGAAGGTTCATACACAAATTTGAATGGTGCAAGCTTCAGCGAACACCGTCGACTGTATAAAGATTCTTGTAAGCTACAGAAACCTGACCGCTATCGTTCAAAAGGAAAAGTCTATCTAGTTGGCGCTGGCCCAAATGACCCTGACTTGCTGACCGTCAAAGCGCTAAAACTAATTAAGCAGGCTGATGTGGTGGTTTACGACCGCTTAGTCAATCGAGAGATTCTAGAGTTAGCAGAAAAGGCAGAGAAACGGATCTATGTAGGTAAACGATGTGGGCAGCCAAGTCTAAAGCAGGAAGAAATCAGTCAGATTTTGGTGGATTTAGCAGAATCTGGGTACATGGTCGTGAGGCTTAAAGGAGGCGACCCATTTATTTTCGGTCGTGGTGGTGAAGAAGGGCTACTACTGGCACAGAACAGCATTGATTATGAAGTAGTACCTGGCATTACCGCCGCCATTGGTTGTGCAGCGGCGTCCTATATTCCGTTGACGCACAGAGCGTTGGCCCGAAGCGTGACATTTGTGACTGGGCAAGTCGTATCAGGCGCGCTTCCGGCGTGGGCTCAACTCGTATCGTCGGGGCAAACGTTGGTGTTTTATATGGGACTGGAAAAGGCCAATGAGATACAAGAGGGGTTGCTTCGTCTCGGCATGAGAGATGACTTTCCTTTAGCGGTAGTGACACACGGGTGCAGCTCTCAACAGAAAGTCCATGTATCAAGTTTGAGTCGCTTAATAATTCTGTCAGAAGCGCTTAAAGGTGTGAGTCCGGCATTGATTATCTTAGGGGAAGTCGTCACACTTCGTGAACAACTTAACGCGACCGTAGAGTCGGTGATTTCTCAAGAGGTAACATGAGCATTATTCAGGAATGTATTCGAACAGTGGGTCGAGGTGAGCGAGGTCGTAAGCCACTGACTTTTGATCAAGCTTTTCATGTCATGGATGATTATCTTGATGGCCGATGCGACGATGATCAAATGGCTATGCTGCTGATGCTGATTCGAGTGCAAAATGAAACTCGTCAGGAAATTGCTGGCTTCGTAAAAGCATTTCAATCTCGCGTGCCTAACATTGGCGCTGATATTGACTGGCCATGTTACGCAGGTAAAAGAAAAGCCGCAGGTAAACCATGGCATCTGTTGGCAGCGAAAATACTGGCTGATAGTGGTAGAAAAGTACTATTGCACGGCTATCACGACAGGCCCGCTGGGCGAGAGCATGCAGAAGATTACCTGAGTGTACTGGATGTCAAAATGGTCGAGTCAGCGGAACACGCCAAGAATGTGCTCGAAGAAAGCAACATTGCCTACTTACCACTCAAGCATTTCGCGCCTCAAGCCGAAACCATGATTGGCTGGAAAAATCGTTATGGTTTGCGTACCCCAATTAACACCGTGGTGAGAGCGCTAAACCCAGGTGGTGCCAAGATTGGCATTCGGGGCAGCTTCCATCCCGGATTTCAGCAGTTGCATGCTGAAGTAGAAGGTGAGATAGGGCTGACTCGCCACGCTGTTGTGTCGTTCAAAGGCCAATCTGGAGAGTCCGAGTATAATCCTAAGGTCAGCCAAACGGTTTGGATGAGTACACCTTCCGGTGTGGAATCGCACTACTGGACGGAACAAATGCTCACAGACATTCCATTACCTGATGAATGCCCGTTAGGTACACCAGTGGAAGAGCTGAACATGATGGCGAACACGGTTGTTACCACAATGGCAAGCATTCTGTTTGCTGAAACGGGCGACAAAGATAAATCCTTTGAGCAAGCGTATCAGCTATGGTCAAAGCATTGTGAGTCTCGCTCATAAGCATTTTGAGCCCCTTCCTAAGTTGACTTAATCACTCTGGCACATTCCTTGTTATGTCTCTTACAAGCAAAGAGATAAAACAAGGAATGTTATGCAAAAGAAAATCTCTAAAACTCCCACCATTGTTTGCTGCGATTCGCTGGAAGAACAAGCAAGGCTTACCACCTTATTGGCTCAGGATTATGACGATGTCATTGGATGTCAGCTCAACCAATTTGAAACCTTGTTACGGCGTGAACCGGGTGCCAATGTTGTAGCGGGTTGGAAACAGCCCAGTGCGGAACTTCGTTTAATCATTGATGTTTGTCGCGAGAAACAGCGGCCACTACTCGTCGTGATTAAGCAGTTTTTATCCAATGATATTAATCGTTTACCTGAGCATATGGATTACGTTTTGTTACCTGCGGATTCTAATCTTAGTCTTAAACCTTGGCTAGAACATGCCGCTGTTGCGAGAGCATCATTGCTGGCGATGGAGTCTGAGATTGAATCCTTAGCAGGGAAGTTGGAAGAACGAAAAATGATAGAGAAAGCCAAAGGGTTGCTAATGAAAATACATAATGTGGACGAAGAGTCGGCTTACAAAGCGATGCGGAAATCTGCAATGCAGTCGAGCCAGACCCTAGCCCAAGTGGCGAAAAACATTCTGATCACTTTGGAAACCTTGAAATAGTGAACTACCTCTTTATGGTTAGGTATAAATTTCCTTAATGGTGCAGTATGCACAACTTAATAGCATCAATCTTTGCTATCAAACGCTTTAGGAAGCTAACGTGATGAAATAAAAAGAAATTCAGTATTGGCACGTAACTTGGAATACATATTTTAGAAATTTGGTTCACACGCGATTCAACGTTATCAACGGCGGTAATGAAGGAATGCAACGGCGCTACTGCTCGAAAGAGCAGTAGCGCTTTTTATTTGGAGAAAACGAATGAAATGGACGTCAACTTTTAAACAATCACTATTGGCTCTTCCCCTTGCATTGTCGGTCTCTGTACCTTCGGCTTGGGCTGAACTCGGCGAGCCTGAGCTGGAAGATCTCAAGTTTGGCTTTATTAAGCTCACTGATATGGCGCCGCTCGCGGTTGCTTACGAGAAAGGCTTTTTTGAAGATGAAGGTCTCTATGTCACGCTGGAAGCGCAAGCTAACTGGAAGGTACTACTTGATCGTGTCATTGATGGTGAGCTTGACGGTGCGCACATGTTATCTGGTCAACCTTTGGGGGCAACCATCGGTATTGGTACACAGGCGGAAGTTATCACTGCGTTTAGCATGGACCTAAATGGTAATGCGATCACGGTCTCTAATGATACTTGGGAAGAGATGAAGCCACACATCCCCAAACAGGCTGATGGAAAACCTGTTCACCCAATCAAAGCGGATGCACTCAAACCAGTTGTCGAAAGCTACCTTGATGAAGGTAAGCCCTTCAACATGGGGATGGTGTTTCCAGTGTCGACACATAACTACGAACTACGTTACTGGTTAGCTGCAGGCGGCATACACCCAGGCTACTACGCACCTGAAACGGGTGATAACAGCGGACAAGTCAATGCAGATGTATTGCTGAGCGTAACACCACCGCCACAGATGCCAGCTACCTTGGAGGCGGGTACCATCAAAGGTTACTGCGTAGGTGAACCTTGGAATCAACAGGCGGTGTTTAAAGGGATTGGCGCACCAGTGGTTACGGACTATGAAATCTGGAAAAACAATCCGGAGAAAGTATTCGGCGTGTCGAAGTCATGGGCAGAGAAATACCCAAATACCCACATACGGGTTGTGAAAGCCTTAATTCGAGCGGCACATTGGTTGGATGAAAATAACAACGCGAACCGAGACGAAGCAGTCAAACTGCTGGCGAAAAGCGAGTACGTTGGTGCAGATGCGGAAGTGATCGCGAATTCAATGACGGGAACGTTTGAATACGAAAAAGGCGACAAGCGAGCTGTGCCGGATTTCAACGTCTTTTTCCGTTACAACGCAACGTATCCTTACTACAGCGACGCTATTTGGTATCTGACGCAAATGCGCCGCTGGGGCCAAATTTCTCAGGAACAATCGGATGACTGGTACATGGACATCGCGAAAAAAGTCTACCGACCAGATATCTACCAGCAAGCAGCCGATGCATTAATAGAGGACGGTGTTCTGACTGCGAAAGATTTCCCAGATTTCGCTAAGGAAGATGGCTTTCGAGCTCCTCAAACCCATTTCATCGACAACATTGTTTACGACGGTCGCGAGCCTAATGCCTACCTCAAGAAATTCAGTATTGGTTTGAAAGGTAAAGACAAGGTTTAGAGGCAATGAAGGGGAGCAATCTGCTCTCCTTTAAAAAGGAATTAAGAAGTAAAGGAGTAAGTATGCCTAGCAATGTCATATCGCTAGTTTCCAGCCCTAAGCTGGTGGCTAATAAAAGTAAACTGATTCTGTTCCCTCTGATCGGCATTCTGATGTTTCTCATGTTTTGGCATTTAAGCGCCCGTCAGGTCGAAACATCACTCGGCACATTGCCGGGGCCAGTTCAGACATATCAACAGTTTAGTAATCTAGTCAATGAACATTGGCAAGAAAGAGACAAAGAACAAGCTTTCATTGAACGTCAGGAAAAGCGCAACGCAGCAAAGTTGGCAAAGAACCCTGAAGCAAAAGTGAAGATAAGGCCTTATACAGGAAAGCCGACATTCTTTGACCAGATCATCACCAGTCTAATTACGGTGGCAGCCGGATTTTTGTTGGCGACACTGATTGCCATCCCACTCGGGATAATGCTGGGGCTCAACCAAGGGCTTTATCAAGCATTTAACCCAATCATTCAATTACTAAAACCAGTGTCGCCATTGGCTTGGTTACCTATTGTCACAATGGTAGTGAGCGCGACCTATGTGAGTGACGATCCTTTGTTTGCGAAGTCTTTTATTAACTCACTACTGACGGTGGCTTTGTGTAGCTTATGGCCGACTTTAATTAATACTGCTGTAGGTGTTACGAGTGTCGACAAAGATCTGATTAACGTCAGCAAGGTACTTCAACTGTCTTGGTGGCAGCATATCCGAACCATTGTTCTGCCTTCAGCTATTCCTATGATCTTCACCGGCCTCAGGTTATCGCTTGGTATCGCATGGATGGTGCTTATTGCGGCTGAGATGCTTGCGCAAAACCCAGGGTTAGGGAAATTCGTCTGGGATGAATTTCAAAACGGCAGTTCAGCGTCACTAGGGCGGATTATGGTCGCTGTCATTACGATTGGCTTTATTGGACTGATGCTCGATAGAGGAATGTTGCAGCTTCAGAAATGGCTTTCATGGAACAAACAGCAAGCATTGCGATAAAAGGAAATAATGATGTCAAAACCACTATTAGATTTGACGCAACTCGGAATGCGATTCCCGACACCGAATGGTGAGTTCATCGCGCTGAAAAACGTCAACCTCCAAATTAATAAAGGCGAATTTGTGTCGCTGATTGGCCACTCTGGCTGTGGTAAATCAACGGTCCTCAACCTTGTCGCTGGGCTGCACCTACCTACTGATGGCGGAGTAATTGTCGATAGCCGTGAAGTGAGCGGGCCGGGACCTGATAGGGCTGTAGTGTTCCAGAATCACTCCTTACTCCCTTGGCTAACGGTGTATCAAAACGTAGAGCTGGCGGTAAAGCAGGTGGCTGGTGGTAAAGGTAAACACTGGGTTCGCGAGCAAGTTGAACACTACCTTGACCTGATTCAGATGACTCAGGCTGCGGATAAAAAACCGGATGAAATCTCTGGAGGGATGAAGCAACGTGTTGGGATCGCTAGAGCACTGGCACTCAAGCCAAAAGTCTTGCTTATGGATGAGCCGTTTGGCGCGCTGGATGCACTAACACGCGCACGCCTTCAGGACTCATTAATGAACATTCAGGCGGAGCTAAACAACACCGTGATTATGATTACTCACGATGTTGATGAAGCTGTGCTGCTTTCAGACAAGATAGTCATGATGACTAACGGACCAGCGGCAACCATTGGTGAAGTTCTGGAAATTGAACTTCCTCGTCCACGAAATCGCGTGGAACTGGCGGATAACCCTGTTTATCAACGCTATCGCCAATCTGTTTTGAAATTCCTGTACGAAAAACAATCGAAACAAGAGTTGCCAGCAGATAAGAAAAAAGTAAACAGCAAACCTGCACCTGCGAAGACAGCATAAGGACGTGAGTATGGAACATGTAGTGATTGTCGGTAATGGCATGGTCGGCCACCACTTTGTCGCACAGCTCGTCGAGCGTGGGGCGCATTTGGAAAAGAAGATCACCGTGATTGGTGAAGAGAGGTTTATTGCCTACGACCGAGTTCAATTGTCGTCTTTGTTTTCGGGAAAATCTCATCAGGATCTAATGCTGAGTAGTGAGGAATGGTATCAGAGACACGGGATTGAGTTGGTTCTGGGTAGTCAGGTCACTTCTATCGCTAAGCAGGCTAAACGTATTGTACTGGATGGCGAAGATATTCTTGGCTACGACCAGTTGGTGCTTGCGACAGGTTCGTATCCTTTTGTTCCGCCGATTGAAGGCAAAGACAGGGAAGACATCTTTGTTTATCGTACTTTGGAAGATCTTTCTCGGATCAAACAAGCGTGCCAAGGGGCGAAAACAGGTGCGGTTATTGGCGGTGGATTGCTAGGTCTTGAAGCCGCAAATGCGTTGAAACTGCTTGGAGTTAAGACCCACGTTGTGGAATTTGCGCCACGCTTGATGCCCGTCCAGCTCGATGACGGAGCGGGCACTGTGCTAAAAGAAAAAATCGAAGCCATGGGGCTGAGCGTTCACAACTCAATGATCACAGAAAAGATCTGCGACGGCGAAACCGCTCGACATCGTTTGGTGTTCAAAGACGCTGAACCATTGGAAGTGGATGTCATAGTGTTTTCCGCAGGTATACGGCCACAAGACGCACTTGGTCGGGAAGCAGGGCTCGCACTGGGGGAGCGAGGTGGCATTGTGATTGATGATGAATGCCAGACAAGCGATGCAAACATCTACGCCATTGGAGAATGCGCGTTGTGGCAACAAAAGATATTTGGGCTGGTAGCCCCCGGATACGCCATGGCGCGGGTCGTGGCAGACAAGCTAACAGCACGAGAAACGACAGGATTTACAGGCGCTGACATGAGCACTAAGCTCAAACTGCTTGGTGTCGATGTGGCGTCGATCGGTGATGCTCATAAAGCGACGGAAGGCGCACAGGAGATGACGCTGCAAGACACGGTATCCGGTGTTTACAAAAAGCTAGTTGTCGATGAAACGGGTAAATTTTTGCTCGGGGCGATCTTGGTGGGTGACAACTCAGACTACGATGCGCTACTGCAATGCTATCTCAATCAAACTAAACTCCCTGATCACGCTGCCAACCTCCTGTTTGATACCAGTATGCTGCAAGGAGAAATGAACGATACAGCGATCATATGTTCGTGCCACAACGTTTCCAAAGGCGATTTAGTGTCGGCGATTCAGGCTGGTGCACATGATTTAGATACGCTGAAAACTCAAACCAAGGCTGGGACAGGCTGTGGTGGCTGTAGCAATATGGTTAAGACAGTACTCGATGCTGAGCTAATGGCGATGGGTGTTGAAGTCAATAATCATGTCTGCGAACACTTTGAAATGTCTCGACAAGAGATGTTTCATATTTGTCAGGTCGAGCAAATCAAAGACTTTGACACTTTATTGAGCAAACATGGCAAAGGGTTAGGGTGTGACCTGTGCAAACCAACCGCCGCATCAGTCTTTGCTTCTCTTTGGAACGAACACATCATGGAGCCTCAACACAGTGCGCTCCAAGACTCGAATGATGCATTCATGGCAAACCTACAGAAAGACGGCTCATATTCGGTCGTTCCTAGGGTTGCCGGTGGTGAGATTACACCGGAGAAACTCATTGTGCTCGGTGAAGTTGCGCAGAAGTTTGATTTGTATACCAAGATCACCGGCGGTCAACGAGTCGACCTTTTTGGTGCACAAGTGGAGCAGCTACCGGAGATCTGGCAAACACTGATCGATGCAGGCTTTGAAACGGGTCACGCCTATGGGAAATCACTTCGCACAGTAAAATCTTGCGTGGGTTCGACATGGTGTCGCTATGGCGTTGATGACTCTGTAGGGTTAGCGATTGAATTGGAGAATCGCTACAAAGGCTTGCGTGCGCCTCATAAGATCAAGTTCGCGGTTTCAGGGTGTACGCGAGAATGTGCAGAGGCGCAAAGCAAAGACATTGGTGTTATCGCAACAGAAAAAGGTTGGAACCTTTATGTATGCGGCAATGGGGGAATGCGCCCTAGACATGCTGATATCTTGGCCTCAGACCTGACTAAAGAGCAGTTAGTACAACTCATTGATAGGGTATTGATGTTTTATGTCAGTACCGCTGACCGTTTACAACGAACCTCAGTGTGGATGGAAAACCTTGAAGGCGGCGTCGATTATCTGAAGCAAGTGGTAATCGAGGACTCATTAGGCTTGTGTGACTCACTCGAAAGCCAAATGCAGCATATTGTCGAAACCTACCAATGTGAGTGGAAGAGTACGTTGGAAAATCCGGATAAGCTCAGCAAATTCCGTCCGTTCATCAATGACGACTCGACGAGCCAAGCACTTCCTTACCAGAGAATCAGAGGACAACGAATTCCAGTTAAGGAGGAGTTATGATTACTGAACAAAAACTGAAAATATGCCGGTTAGATGATTTAGTGCCCTACGAAGGCAGAGCTGCATTAATTGACGGTGAGCAAGTGGCGCTTTTTCGTATCCCTGACAAAGGCGTGTTTGCGATACAAAACTGGGATCCGATAGGTAAAGCTTACGTGATGAATCGAGGCATCGTCGGTGATGTGAAAGGGGAGTTGTGTGTCGCTTCTCCCCTCTATAAGCAGCATTTCAACCTAAAAACAGGTCAATGTATTGAGCAACCAGACGTAAAGCTCAAATGCTGGCCGGTGGAAGTTGACGAAGGGGCTGTGGTTTTATTTTAGCTATGCAGAGCAGGGGCTTTGCCTCTGCTCCATTTCATATTGACGCATCGGCATCAAATCGATGGTCTGTTTGATGTTTTCCCAATCTGTTTCTTTGCCCCAACGCAACTTTTCTGAGCCGTCTTTTCCAATCAATATTGCGGTGTGCGTACCCGGTTCAACATCGTAGACTCTGAACATACTTGATAGGTTAAATTCGTTCTTAACCCAAGATGGAATGGTAAACCCATCTTGAGTAACGACTAAGGTGATGATGTCGCGGTCGGACAGTTCACATTCATTGATTAGGGTCTCTAGTAAAAACTGCTTCACATGTTCGTCGTTGGTTGGCGCAAAGTAAATTACGCTTCTATGCGCCCATTTCGGTGAGTAGGCGGGGTAACTCCACGCAAGTCCAATACTCTGAATAAGTAATAGAGTGAGAATCAAACAGCGCATAGTTGGCCTCCGTGGAACAAGAATTGAGCTTCTAAACCTCAATCACTTTCTACGTTAAGTGTAGGTGGTAAGCTCACCACTTACCTAAGTAATACGTAAGTACCTGATATGGAAAATCTAGAAACTCACCGTTTGAAATTGCGCTTACCAACCGAGGGAGATGCCGCCTTTATTCAGTCTCTCTACAACACGGAAGGCTTCCTTCGCTTTGTGGGCGACAAGCATATTAGAAGCAGCGATGATGCTGTTGAATATATTCGTAACAACATGCTTGCGATGAGAGAGGCGAAAAGTGTTTGCTTGCTCGTAGTTGAAAGTAAGTCAGATAGTCAACCGATCGGTGTTTGTGGTTTGATTAAGCGGGACGAGCTGGATGCCTATGACATTGGTTATGGTTTTATGCCGGATTCATTGGGCCAGGGCTATGGGTTAGAAGCTGGAAAAGCAGTTGTAGAGTACGCAAGGCAGCGCAGCGATATCGATGAATTAGTGGCGATAACATCTTCGGACAATGAAGCGAGCAAGAGCTTACTAAATCGACTCGGCTTTACTTACATCAAAGTCCAAAACCAAATAAGCGATAAAATTGACTTACTTTTATATCAATTGTCATTCGCAGATTAATGAAATTTACCCATTCGGATGTATTACAAGGCAAGTTACTGACGGAGTTTAAAACGGTCAGCGCAATGATTGCGATTTATTGTCGAGATCACCATGGATTGCCAGACGGTTGTTTGTGTCACTCGTGCCTAGAACTGAAAGAGTACGCAGAGGAGAGGCTTGATCGCTGCCCGTATGGTCAAGACAAGCCGACCTGCAACAAATGTCCAATTCACTGTTATAAGCCAGAACCCAAAGAACAAATGCGCCAAGTGATGCGCTATGCAGGGCCGCGCATGTTGTTACCTCATCCCATTCTTGCGATTCGGCATTTGGTTCACGAGCGCAGAGTAGTGCCCGAAAAGCCGGCTAGGGGGGCGTCTAACCGGCATAAGAGGAAAAGAAGTGAGTGATTTACTCACCAGCGACAGCTTGGTGCTTTGTCTTGATGCTAGCAACAAGCATATATAGGCAAGTTGCCAGCAGTATCGCGAACAGGTAGCCCATCAATCCATGGTCACCAGACATGTACCAGTCCGCAATGATTGGCCCGAAAACGGATCCCAAGCTATAGCTGAACAGCATGACTTGTGTTGCTGAAACGATATACTGTGAGTCCAATTTATCGCAGCCTAGGTTGATTGCGATGGGGTACAACGCAAAAGCAGCAACACCTAGCAAGAATATTCCTACCGCTAAAACTCGGATGTTATCGTCCAGCATAATCATGCTAATAGCCGCAGCGCCAAGTAAGCAGAAGAACGCCATCAACAAGGTTCGACCAAAGTATTTCGACATCCATGGCACAATCGGCTGAACTGCCATACCACCAAGAATGACAAGAGCCATCAATCCACCTAAATCGTCATGATCAATACCTTGCTGCGCGAGCTCCAATGGCATTAAGCCGTAAATAGCACCAAGGATCAGGCCAGAAACAATGCAACCAATGATGGCAGCATGGCTTAATCTGGTGATCTGCTTGAACGAAAGATTGGTCGTATGCGCAGACTCTGGCTGATCGGTTTCTCCAAATAGTAATACCACGATAGCGAGAAGCAGTAGAGTCAAGATAGCAATAAAAGGCACGCCACCACCGACCCCCAATATTCCAATTCCTAATTGACCAATCGCACTACCACCGTACAGTGCCGCCATATACAGACCTAGACGTTTTGCTCTGGCTGCTTCATCGCCATGCAGCAACCATGACTCGACAATAACGAATACGCCAGCAACAGAGATACCAGCCAAAAAGCGTGCACACATCCATGCCACTGAGTTGGTAAATACAGGCAGCGCGAAAATGGTCGCGATGAAAAGAGTTAAACAAAGAACAAATGCGTTCTTGTGACCTAATCGGGTAACCAATGGCTCAATTGCAATCGCACCAACTAAAAGACCTGCATAGAAAACACTGGCTAACCAACTGGCCAACGAGCTGTCCAGCCCGTAATCGGGTAGCATAAGTGGGATCAAGCTCATTAAATAGCCTGAAGCTACCGCATAAAGAGCCAGCGCGATAACAGGTACTGAGATGCGAGCTTTTGGTGCAGGAGCAAGAATGTTTTCCAACGTCGTAGCCTCTTGAGTTAGTTAATAAAATGGAACGTCTTTTGGCGCGACTATGGAGCGATTTTGATATTGGGTAAAACGAATAATTTTAGTCGTGTCGATAAAAATCATTTTTCGACACGAGTTCTCGCTATAGATAAAAGAAAAGGCCGCTAGCGATGATTGCTAGCGGCCTTTTTGAAAGGGGGGATTGTTTCTATTACTTCGTTAAAGCTTCATTAAGCCACTGATCAAATTGGCCTTTAGGTAAGGCACCATTGATAACATCGACTCTTTTGCCATCTTTAAACACCATGACAGTTGGAATGCTTCTAATTTGGTATTTAGCAGCAAGGTTTTGCTGGCTTTCTGTGTCTATTTTTACAAATCGAACATTGTTTGCTCGCTCTTTGGCGACATCCGAAAATACGGGGGCGAAACCAACACATGGGTTGCACCACGGTGCCCAAAAGTCGACGACGACAGGTTGGCTGCTGTTCAAAATAGCATCAAAGTTGAGCTCTGTTCCTTCAATCGGCGCACCGTCCAGTAAATCCGATTGGCATTTGCCGCATTTCGGGCTTTCAGATACTCGTTCATTAGGAACACGGTTTACGCCAGAGCAAGAAGGGCAACGAGTGTTGAATGTAGACATGACTTTTCTCTTGTTTGTGTTTTTCTACGCAAGTGTGACGTCTATTTTACCAATTAGGTGACACCACAGATAGTCGCTAGTTATACTCTGAAAATAGTATTTACCCAAGAGTTCTATCAGTCGTACTGAACAGATCGAATGGGCCGCTAACTCAAATAAGAATAAAAGGCTTCGAATGACAACATTCTATGCAGAAATAACAGGTTGGGGTAAATGTGTGCCGCCAACCACGCTCTCCAACGATGATTTAAGTACATTTCTTGATACTTCAGATGAATGGATTCGCACGCGTACAGGCATTGAGAACCGCCGCATCAGCCACGTTAACACGTCTGATTTGTCGACGGTGGCCGCCAAACATGCCCTAGCATGTGCTGGCCTTGAAGCGAGTGATATTGATTTACTTATCGTCGCTACTTGTTCTCCAGACTCTCTTATTCCTAACATCGCATCAAAGGTATCTCAGAACCTTGGTATGATTGGGACCACGGCGTTTGACTTAAACGCTGCGTGTACAGGGTTTCTTTACAGCCTAGAGACAGCGACACGTATGATTCAGGCGGGCAACTATAACAACGCGTTAGTCATAGGTGCTGAGCGTCTGTCTTTCTTTATCGACTGGACAATGCGTGATACCGCGGTGCTGTTTGGTGATGGCGCCGGTGCTGTCGTGCTGAGCAAAACAGATAAACCTGTTGGATTACAGCAAGTTCAGTTAGGTTGTGATTCAAAAGGGCGTGATATTCTCTCGGTACCAAAATTTGGTACTTCGATGGATCGCTTTGCAGCAGATAACGGCTATTGGGAATTCAACTTCGTAGGAAAAGAAATCTTTAAGCGTGCCGTTAAAGGCATGGGTTCAGCGGCTCAAAACGTGCTTGCGCGTAGCCAGCTATCTACCGAAGATGTTGACGTAGTGATCCCGCATCAGGCAAACATTCGCATCATTCAAACACTGTGTGATTTGTCTGGTATTAGTCAGGAAAAAGCGTTTGTGAACATCCACAAATATGGCAATACATCAGCGGCTACTGTACCACTGGCGTTATGTGAAGCCATGGAAGAAGGCTTCGTTAAACCAGGCGATAACTTGCTACTGGCCGCATTTGGTGCTGGACTGACGTGGGGAGCAGGCCATATTAAATGGGGTGACCGCGTAACGCCTTTGGGCAGTAGTGACGCAGCGCTACCCGAATGTGATAAATCTGCACTTGAATTGCTTGATGAAGCGATCAAGTTCTGTAAAGAGCATGCGCCAAGCTAGTTAAAATCAATACCATTCTGGATAGTAGACGGTTCAGAATGGTATTATTCTGCCTTAGACGATAAGAATAATGCAGGGCTTAAATGAAGTTTCTTCACACCTCTGACTGGCACCTCGGACGCCAATTCCACAATGTTTCTCTTCTGGACGATCAAAAAGCCGTTTTGGCTCAATTGATAGAATATCTACAATCTAATACCGTTGATGCTCTGGTGATTGCCGGAGATATCTATGACCGCTCGGTTCCGCCAACGGCTGCGATTGAATTGATGAACGAATTTGTCCGTCAGGTGTGCAACGAACTTAAACTACCCATCATTTTGATACCCGGTAACCATGATGGCGCCCAGCGATTAGGCTTTGGATCCTCGCAAATGAAAGGGGCGGGTTTGCACATTATCTCGAATTTTGAAGAGATGCTGGAACCTGTTGTCATGAATACGGATGTTGGAGAGGTGGCTTTTTATGGCATGCCCTACAACGACCCTGAATTAGTTCGTCACCATTTTGGCCAGTCTGTATCAACGCACGATGACGCTCATCGACTGCTGAGTGAAGAGATTAAGTCTCAGTTTAAACCGGGTCAAAAGAATGTCTTGATCAGCCACTGCTTTGTTGATGGTGCGATTGAGTCCGAGTCCGAACGTCCTTTATCAATTGGCGGCTCAGACAGAGTCAGCCATGAACATTTTGTCGATTTTGACTATGTAGCTCTGGGCCATCTGCACCAGCCGCAAAAAAAGGGTGAAGATTACATCCGTTACTCGGGCTCACTGATGAAATACAGCTTTTCTGAGCAGCATCAGAAGAAAGGAATGACACTGGTTGAGATAAATGAACAAGGTTTTGTCTCAGCAACCCACATTGATCTCACTGCTCCTCACCAAATGCGGATAATTGAAGGGGAGTTAGACGAAGTTATTGCCGGTGGCAAAACAGATCCGAATAGTCATGATTACTTGTTGGTCCGTTTGTTAGATAAACACGCCATTCTTAATCCCATGGAAAAGCTTCGCGCGGTTTACCCAAATGTTCTGCATATCGAAAAGCCAGGTATGTTAGTGGGCGTTGAACAGGAAATGGCTCAGGCAAAGCTTGCTCGTAGTGAAGTGGATATGTTCAAAGATTTTTTCCTTGAAGCGCAAAATAGTGAGCTAACGGAAGAGCAAGACCATGCAATAACCGACATCATCAAACAATTGGCAAAGCAGTAAGGGCAAGCGATGAAACCATTATCACTGACAATGCAGGCATTTGGTCCTTTTGCTAACACTGAATCTATCGACTTTACATTGCTTGGTTCCAATCCGCTGTTTTTGATTAACGGCCCAACAGGTTCAGGTAAAACTTCTATTTTAGACGCTATTTGTTTTGCTTTGTATGGCCAAACAACAAGTAATGAAAGAGAAGGGAAGCAGATGCGCTGTGATATGGCAGCGCTTTCGTTACCGACCGAAGTGGTGTTCGAATTCGCACTTAAGGATAAGTGCTACAGAGTCACTAGATCACCCGATCAATTGGCACCTAAAGCACGAGGTGAAGGTACAACGACTCGAAACCACACAGCCTCTTTGTACGAGATTACAAATGAAGAGCGACTGATAACCAGCAAGACAGCACAGGTTAAAATTGAGGTCGCAGAACTGATTGGTCTGAATGAAACTCAGTTTCGTCAGGTGATGGTGTTACCACAAGGTAAGTTTCGTGAACTCTTGCTTGTAAGCTCCATAAAGCGAGAAGAGATCTTCGGTCAATTGTTCCAGACTGACATTTACAAGAAAATCGAGCTTGTGCTTAAGGATAAAGCGAGTGCTATCAGCAAATCAAAAGATGAGTTTGATAACCAGATTCGCGGTGCTCTACAAGTGGCAGAAGCCAGCACTGAACAAGAGTTAACGGAGCAACTTGATGTTGTCGCTAAGCTGCTTGAAGAAGTGAGCTTGAGTGAAAAGGTTGCCCTTGAAAAGTTAAATAAAAACAAAGAGGCACAACAGAAAGCTAACCAATTACAAGGTGAATTTGAGAAGCTACAAAGCGCAGAGAAAGCACTGTCAGAGCATAGCGAGAAAAGCGATAGCAACGCTCAAATTCAACAAAAACTGGTGATCGCTCAGCAAGCTTCCAAGCTAGACGTTCCTTACACCAATTGGACGTCACTCTCAAAACAGGTCCATGACCTGAATGAAAAAGCCAGTTCTCTTGAGAAAGCGTTGCAACTTTCGAATGTTGCGGTAGAAGAGCACAAACAGCAGTTGAATACGTTCACGCAGCAAGCCCAATCAATTCCGACATTGACAGATAAGCTCTACCAACTGGAAGGCATCAAAGCTAAGCTAAACGAAAAGTTGGAGTTGGATAAAAACCTGAAAGACTCTACTACTAAGAAACAAGAGTTCAATTCGACCTTAATCAAATATCAGACACACAAAGAAAAGCTTTCGCAAGAAGCATCTAAAGCTCAACAAGAACTCGAGAATGCGAAGCTGGCTATTGCAGATAAAGCGACGGTAGAGTCTGAACTTGCGCGACTACAGCGCCTTACTGCCGATCTCAATAAACTGCAGTTGCTGTCCAAAGAGTTAGTTACTTTAGAGCAAGGGCTGCAGCCCATTGAAGCTCGTGTACAGCAGTTGAAGCTTGATTGGCAAGAGCATAGCAAGCAAGCGGATGACTATGAAATGCGCTGGCACAGCGCTCAGGCAGCAGTTCTTGCCCGTAAACTTCAGCAAGGCCTGCCTTGTCCGGTGTGTGGCAGCGCTGAGCATCCAAACCCAGCTGCGTTTAATGGCCAAGAAGTGACCAAAGAACAAGTTGAATTTCGTCGTAACCAAGAGCGTCAGTCACTGCACTCTCTCAACGAGCAAACTCGCATTGTTGAACAGCAGAATGTCCTTATCTCTCGTCAAAAAACTCAAATTGAAGCATTTAAGGAAGAGCTGGGGGAAAATAGAGACCTTTCTTTGGATCTTGTACAGAAGCAGCATTCTGAGTGGCAGGCCAAGTTAGCTGGATTGGCTTCAATTAACCTTGAACAGATGGAGTTGGAGGTTGCAACGCTCAACCAACGTTGTGAAAAAGGTGAGAGTGAAATCAATCGCCTGAGAGAAGAAATGTCTGCTCATGACGCAACAGTTCAAGTGCTGCAACAGAGGCTCGAGGTACTGGTACAGTCCATTGGTGAACAACATCAGTCAGTGGAATCTGTCGACAATGATTATAAGCAAACCAAAGCGTCAATCGATGCTTTGCAAAAGCAACTGGAACAAGCCAATGAACAGCAACAGCGACTCGCTAAGCGTCATGCTGAGCTCGAAGGGCAAAGACAGAGCAACACACAGCTTTTAGCGGAAGCAAAACGCAACTTAGATAAAGCGGAAACGGAATGGCATGTCTCGATTGAAAAAGCGCAGTTTTCTGATGAGCAAGCCTATCTCAACGCGAAAGCGACAGACGATCAATTAGAGTTTTGGAAAGCATCAGTGGAAGCTTACGCGCAAACTGAAGCCAAACTAAAGCAGACGTTAGAAGATTTGAAACATGCGCTCAAAGACCAACAAGCGCCTGACTTAGTTGAACTAGGCAAACTTGTTGAATTAAGCAGCCAAGAGTACGTTGAAGCGAGAAATGCACTGGATACAACTCGTTCTAAATTCGAACGATTTGACAAGGTTCGCCGTGATATTGCCTTACTACACGAAAAAAATGCTGAATTAGAGGCTGAGTACAAGGTGTACGGAACTCTGTATGACGTCGCTAGCGGTAAAACCGGGAGCCGCGTGAGTCTGCATCGATTTGTTCTTGGTGTATTACTGGACGATGTGCTTATTCAAGCCTCTCAGAGACTCAGCCTGATGAGTAAAGGGCGCTACATTCTTGCGCGCAAAACCGAAGGCTTCAAGGGTGCGGCAGGGCGTGGCTTGGATCTGATGGTAGAAGATAGCTACACAGGCAAAAATAGAGATGTTGCCACCTTATCCGGGGGCGAATCCTTCATGGCAGCGCTGTCTTTAGCACTTGGCTTATCCGATGTTGTTCAATCGTACAGTGGTGGTATCAGGTTGGATACGCTGTTTATCGATGAAGGTTTCGGCAGCTTAGATCCAGAGTCATTGGATCTCGCCATCCAGACCCTAATCGACCTTCAGCAAAGTGGTAGAACCATCGGATTAATTTCCCATGTGAGTGAGCTTAAAGAGCAGATGTCATTGCGTATTGATGTCACGTCCAGCCGAGTGGGAAGTGAATTGAAAGTAAATGTTGCATGAGGCGGTAAATAGGGCCGATATTCTGGTCGGAAGTAGCTAAATGTGCTAATTATTAGTTAAAAGATATAAAAGTCGAGCGGCCTTAAAAACAGCTCTTTTAGTTGGCATCAGGATCATTCATGACAGCAGTTCTGGAATCAGTTCGCAAAGTATACCAGTATGCAGAACCAAACCTTACGCTCGTAGGTTGGATGGGGTTGCTTGGCTTTCCAACCTATTATTATGTCTGGTCCTACTTATTCCCTCAGCCATATGAGAGTCTTACACTCAGACTCTTTTGCTCATTTCTATTTGCCATTATCGCTTTTCGGCATGCGCTTCCTAAACACATACAGCGTTATATGCCGCAATATTATCTCATCTCTATAGCGATATGCCTGCCGTACTTCTTCAGTTACATGATGTTTATGAACGACTGGTCGACGATATGGGCGATGTCATTTATGGCTTCGGTTTTTCTCCATATTCTCCTCGTTCATCAAACCCGAATCATGCTACTACAGGCCGTGATTTCGTTGTTGCTCGCTTTTGTCACCGTTTACGGGATTGATTTCAGTATGGCCATGGAGAAGATTGTGTGGCCATATTTGCCGATTTTTCTCTTCACTTATGTGTTTGGTAACCTGTTTTATTTCCGCAATCAGGTTGAGCACGAAAGTAAAGTCTCTATTGCTAAATCCTTCGGTGCAGGCATTGCTCATGAAATGCGTAACCCGCTAAGTGCACTGAAAGCATCGTTTGATGTACTTAGCTCCTTGTTACCCGATGAAAAGTCTAAAACCACTGAGTTTTACTCAATGTCTCATCAGGAACTAACCATTGCGAGAGAAGTGCTTAGTGATGCAGACGAAGTGATTCAAAACGGTAACGAAACCATCGATCTCCTGTTAACTTCTATTGATGAAAACCGTGTCTCTACATCGACATTTAGAAAGCAGTCTTTGAAACGAGTAACGGAAGATTCGCTGTCCAGTTTTGCCTACAAGAGCTCTAAAGATAAGCAGGCGGTTCAGTTCAAATGTGACCAGGATGCCGAATTCTTTGGCAGTGACACACTTATTAAATATGCCTTATACAACCTTCTCAAAAATGCCTTTTATTATCAAAATGGCAACGATTTTAAAATCAGCGTTGAGATAAAGTGCTCCGACAAAAACAACACTATCGTGTTTCGCGATAACGGAGTAGGGATCGCACCTGAAGTTCTTGAGAACATCTTCAAAGATTTTTATACCTTCGGCAAATCAGGCAGTTATGGTCTTGGTTTACCATTTTGTCGAAAAGTGATGCAAGCTTTAGGTGGCAGAATCAGCTGTCGGTCTGAGCTAAATGAATGGACCGAGTTCACGCTGACCTTCCCTCAATACCACTCAGCGAGAGTGGATTACATAAAAATGGATCTAATGAAATCTAAATCAGCCCTCTATGTCGGCGAAACCAGTGTCATTGCACGATTACTCAATGAGCAATCTTTCTACAAAGGCTTTACTCTCAACACCGTTGATCTCGAGTTAGCTAACAGTAGAGAAGAGTATGAATTTGAATACGATTTGATATTCATTGATTTAGATGCGGTGATCACCTCACCAGATCAGCTTGCGGCGTTAGAGAACAAGCTGCATTTTACTGAAGCAAGAATTGTCTTCCTCTATGACGAGAATAACCGCTATCACAACGATATAGAAAGGCATTTGACCATCTACCCGGTTGAGAAGCATCGTATGTCGCTAGAACCGGGGCGTGTTTTGGAGGAGTTGTTCTTTGAATCCCCTGAACCTGACCGTAACTTACTGCCGAGAAAAGAAGTTCGTGTTGGTAAAACGATCGTCATTGCAGACGACAATCATTCTCTTCGTACTTACACTTCCATATTGTTAGAGCAGCAGGGATTTGAGGTGATTCAAGCCCAGAACGGGCAAGAAGTGCTAGATAAACTGCAGAACAATCTTGTCGACCTAGTGTTAATGGATATAGAAATGCCACAATTGAATGGCCTTGATGCAGCGAATGCTATTCGTTCATCAGAGCGTGAGTACGCCAATATTCCGATTTTAGGTCACACTGGTGACTCGACATCTGTTGCCATTGATAAAATTCATCAGTCAGGAATGAATGATTATATTATTAAGCCAGCAGGCACAGAAGTATTGCTGGATAAAATATCGAACTGGATTTAAAAAGACCTACGAAACGTAGGTCTTTTTAGCTTTGTTTAAATAAAGTACATATCTGGAAGATCGTAAGCCGCCTGACAAGCGTGAATTATTTTATTGGCTTCCTCTATAGTTGTAGAGCTATTGAGAGAAAATCGGATTATGTTTTTATTAGGTGTTGTCGCTGGTCGACAAAATACAGCGCCGAATATTCCTTGTGATTCGAAAAAGTCTCGCACTTTTTCAGTGTTGCGCTCATCTCCTGTTTCGACCGCTATTATTTGAGATTGACTTCTAATCGTTAGCCCGATATTTGCAAGGTTAGTTTTCAAATACTCACTTAACTCTTGTAAATAAGCCCTTTCTTTATCTCGTTCCTTTATTACGTCCAGTGTTTTATCAAGTCGGTCTAACTCATGTGGCAGCATCGTAGAGCTAAATATCGCAGGGTAAGCCACAAATGGAACACAATCATTAGCGCGATTGTTACACCAAATGGCTCCTGCTCGGTAGGCAAACGTTTTGGCCAAACTGGCCGTCATAAAGTCGACTTGATGACTTAGCTTTAAGCTTTGCAACAAACCAGCACCATGTTTACCGTGAGTGCCCAGGGAGTGGGATTCGTCGACTAATACCGCGCAACCATACTCCTTCGCGAGCAACACAAGCTCAACTAAGGGAGCAACAGTGCCTATAGTACTGTAAATCGAATCAACAAGAACGATCCCAGGACCATGTCTGTTTATCAATTTATTCAAATGCTTGACGTTATTATGCATAAAGGGGTGGATGTTCGCTCCAGCGATACGTGCCCCTTCCCATAGAGACATATGAGCAAAAAAATCGATGTAGACATTTGTTTCACTGTCACAGATGGTTTGCAGCAAAGCGGTATTGGCTGCCCAACCTGACTGAGAAAGTAAACAAGACTGAAATCCGACATACTTTGCCAGTTTTTGTTCTACTTCAGGCTTAGAATTTTCATCCTGTAAAAAAATCCCCGACATAAACGGGCTATTTTTACGTGCCATAATAGAACTAATATGGTGCTCAATGATATCGGGGTTATTGGATAGATCGAGGTAATCATTACTTTGCAAAACTAGGTCGCCACTTTGCGGCCTTTTCCCAAGAACTAAATGTTTACCATTCTTGTTGGAGTTAATTAAGTCATCCAGATAAAAATTTAATTTATTATTAATAAAATCTGGCAAAGGAGGGTAATGGTTAAGCGTATTCATGATAAATATATCCTTTTTTGTTAAAACCATGTGCCAGCTGACAAAATGATATATGAACCAAAATGGATATAAGTTCGAGTGCTAATATTTATTATTTTGCTGTCTGTTACAAATAAAAATATCAACTATAATAGTATATGAATTCTTTCCCTACGCTGACCCGAGCCTAACCAAGGCTAACTATTATATTTCCCCGTTATTTATTCGGTACGAAGTGTTATTTGGAAGAGCGTTCTTTCTTACAAGACATAAAGATTTCTGGCCAGTACATTTTGATATAGCCAACGAATACCCAAGCTACCAGTCCGGTGGCAACACTCAGCTCAAAAAATCCAAATTTGTGAAGCCAGTGCCAATGTGGATGATACTGCTCGAAAAAGCTCGTAAGACGGTGCATCGCGATCGCACTAATGACGGAAGGGAAGGTGACAGCAGCAATTGAAGGTTGGAATTTAAGCCGCATTAGACGGAAATAACAGAGATAGATCGTTAACGTCATGGTGATAGCAATACCAGCCAAAGCGCCAGTAAGTATAGGGTCTGGCTTTTGGAAATTAACCAGATAGGTGGCTAATGAAAGGTTGATCGGTGCTGCCATGATGGCCAGAGTCGGCCTTGCTCTGCGTGGAAGCCGACCTTCAAACATCAGCCTGTAGAGCACTAGCGGTAGCATAAAGAAGTATATTGTAATACAGATGCTGACTAAGGTTTCTGAGAATACTGTGTGGCCGAACTTCGTCCCTGCCAGCGAGCTACTGATCAATCCTACCGGATACAAGAACCAACTAGGGACAATATTCGATACTTTGAAGCGTGTGATCTGAAAGAAGAAAAACAGCACCATCATAGTGATGTGGAGCAATAGCGCCGCAAACCATAAAGGGTAGGCGATTAAGGGTGATATCACGGCAAGATAATCACAAAGGATCAACAATGCCATGCTCATGGGAGCCATCAAGCTGCCGCTCAATGGATGTCGAATATCGTTGATGAAAGTAGAGTAACTGCTGAAGTATTTTATTAGAACTGGTAACAGCAGAATGGCGCCGCCTGCGGCAAGATAAGGGCGGATAAAGACACCAATGTCAGGAATGTATAACGCCCATGCGTGCCCAAGTCCTATCATACCGAGCGCTAATGCGGCTTGTGATGGTGGCACACTCTGAAATTGTGTAAAGCGTCTCCAGTTCAACGGCTTAATCCTGACTAGCTTGAAACAAATGATTGGGGACTAAATGAGTGAGCAGATCCGTGCTACCGATCATTTAGGGCAAGGGATCATATCAAGCTCATCGGTTGCTGTGCAATTGTCATTTTGATTCGCAAGGAAGGTCTTCTTGTCTCAACTTCTCATTTTTTAATGTTCGATGTAACAGTTGGCTATAGATTGGCTGTCCTCCGAGTAATTGAGCGAAAATAACCGCGCCGAGACAGGTAATGATCAGCGGTAATATTAGGTAGTAATTGTTGGTCATTTCGATCACCAATAAGATGCCCGTAATTGGAGCGCGAACAGTAGCCGCGAACAATGCCCCCATTCCTGCAATGGCGAACATGCCCGGAGAAATCATCAGTTCAGGCATCAAGCCGTGGGCAATTAAGCCAAACGCATACCCAAACAGTGTGCCTAATGCCAACATCGGTGCGAAGATGCCGCCAGGAGCTCCAGAGCCAAAACAAATCAGCGTGGTGAGAATTCTTGCAACAAACAAAAGCAGCAACACCGTGGCTCCGTAGCCGCCGTTAGTGATGGTAGGAATTAAGCCAATGCCGCCGCCAGTTATTTCCGGTAGATAAAGCAGCATCAAACCAAAAAAACCGCCAATACAGCTTCCGGTGATCAGGTAGCGTTTACGGTCATTCTTATGCAGTTTGACAAACAAGTCCTGAGACAGGGTAACTAGGCGATTAAATACGACTCCAAACACGCCAAACATCGCACCTAACAGTAAGAAAAGCCATAAGGCGGCCAGCTCTGGCGGGTGATATTGCGGCATGGTGATAACCGCGTCTTGACCATTAATGTAGCGAAAAACAATGTTGGCGGAGATGGCAGAAATGATCACCGCACGAATAGAAATGAGTGAGTACCGAAATTGGGGGCGCATTTCTTCAACCACAAACATGATGCCAGCTAACGGAGCGTTAAACGCTGCGGCTAAACCTCCCGCAGCGCCAGATGCAAGCAGTGAGTGTTTGGTGTCATCATTTCTGACCTGAAAGAGATCCGTCACCATGCGACCAATGGCTCCTCCCATTTGAACCGTTGGTCCTTCACGGCCAAGTACCATGCCTGAGCCCAGCGCACCCATGCCACCGAAGAACTTTACAGGTAGAACACGCCACCAACGAATAGGGCGTATGCCATCCATCGCTCCCTCGATTTCTGGAATGCCGGATCCCGCTGCTTCTGGGGCAAAACGGTGAACGAGGTAGTAGCCAATAAATGCCAATGCGGCACTGATCAAAAATGCTGCGAGCCACAGTGGCAATGCGCTCCCAATCGCTTGTTTTAGCCAGTCAGTCCGAGTCTCTGAGACAAAATGAACCGCAATTTCGAAGAAGGTAGCAACGATACCAGCAAGAATACCAACAAGTAGAGAAAGGATGAGAACAGAGACGGGCGTTTTATCTTTAGAGAGAAACTGGTTAATGGCATCCTTTGGCATACTGGCTAAAAGGGACTGCTTAATTTTCTCTCTCTTGGTCATAAAAAGGGCAACCTCGTCTTATTTATTTTTCTATTAGAAATAATGATGTCTCTAGCAAGAATTATACGCTTGTGTAGGCTTAACTATAGCGTCAAGAATGAAATATTGATTTTCAAATATGGAGAATAAGAGAGATCGAAAAATAGCTTGAGAATTGGCAAGAGATCACGTTTATTCCCTTGCACTTTGGGAGTTTTGAACCATATTTAAATGGTAAGGCAATCTGAACCGACCCGCATGGAGGATTTTCTGCCTTACCTACAATTTGGATGGATTCAACAAGTCATTTCGAGATCCTCGTTTTATGATCAGGACGCATCAACAGACGGTCTTGATTCGCAGACTCACGATTGAGTAACGAGGGATAGGGCGCACTGCAAGGTGCGCCTTTTGTCGTTTAGAGAAGGTTAATTAAGTGAGGCAATTTGCTTGAGTACTTTTTCCAATTGATCCCATGGAAGAAGTTGGCTATCGATGACTTCCATGCGGCTTTCGAAGCCCTCTAGTGACATCTCATTAACAGAGACGACACCGTGGCTTACATTGAACGCATAGCAGCCTCTATCAGTGTTCATCACGCCTTTGACACGTTCGGCAGTTAAGTCAGATAACATAGAAAATAGGTCATCAAAATTGAACGTGACTTCTGCACCAAATAACCAGCCACAACTAAAGTAACCTTGGCCTTTGTTTTCTTTGCGAACCATTATCTGATCTGGCGCTAGCGCAAATTGAGGTTCCGCCTCAGCATGTTCATGATGGTGCTGTGCAATATCCGTTGAAACCGATGGATCCCTTCTCTGGTTGTCCAGAAGTTCGATAGGGAAACGCCCTTGTTTGACGAGTTGACTGTAAATCTTGGGTGGATTTTGGTCGGATACCCAGTCGTTAAACGCATCGACGTCACTGACATGACATTCGTCTACTTTATTACCAATCACAATATCTGCGATGTTGAGTTGGTCGTTAAAGTTTTGATTCTCCAAATACTTAGGGTTGGATAAGTTGCGTGGGTCGACTAAGCCAATGGTCGCTCTCAGGTCGATGTAATCTCGAAACTGAGCAGAGGTTAAGGTCGCGAGAATCTTGTGGGCGTGGCCCAAGCCGGTAGGCTCGACAATCAGGCGATCGGGTTGCGTGCGAAGCAAAGCAGTCAGAGCAACAGAAGTTGGGACTCCAGCAGCACAACACATGCAGCCGCCCGGCACTTCTTTGATCATCGCGCCTTGTTCGGTCAGCATTGCGCCATCAATACCAATTTCACCAAATTCGTTGACCAGAACCGCCCAGTTTTCGTCATCAGGTTTTTCTTTCAGAAGATTTAGAATTGTCGTGGTTTTTCCGGTACCCAGAAAACCAGTAATGATATTGGTTGGGATTTTCATTATGCAAAACTCGTCGATAACAATGCTTTGACTATATCAAAGGTTAGCGTGGAAGTTAGAATAAAAAACGGCGGTAGATACCGCCGTTGTTGTGATTAGCGTTTGTTCTTTAAGTAGCGTTTACGACGCTCTTCTTTTTTCTTGGCCTTCTCTTCTGCTTTGCGTGTTGCCTCGATCTCTACTTCGACCAACTCTTTGGTGATCATTTCTGGCAACTCAAGTGTTATTTGACCTAAGGTACCATTACGTAGTTCGTGAAGTAAGATTTCCGAACATTTATGCAGATCGACTCGTCCGCCAGAACGTAGCGCGCCTCTTCGACGACCGATTTCTTCCATTAGTTCTATGTCGCTTTCTGGCATTTCTTCGATCTGATAGCGCTCTTTCAAACGCTCAGGGTACGCTTTTGCAAGGTACTCAACTGTATAGAAAGCCACTTCTTCGTATTCCATAGCCGTGTCTTTAACGGCACCGGTTGCAGCGAGGCGGAATCCGCTGTGCGGGTTTTCTACTTTAGGCCACAAAATGCCGGGAGTATCCGATAAGACAATACCGTTTTGTAGGTTGATACGTTGTTGACGACGCGTAACGGCTGGCTGGTTACCAGTAACTGCGATAGTACGGCCTGCAAGGGTATTGATAATGGTTGATTTGCCCACATTGGGAATACCCATGATCATGGTACGAATGTTCTTACCAATCTCTTCACGATGCGGCGCAAGTTTACGGCACAGCTCTAGGATCTTGTTAACTTCCTGAGTGTTGGAAGTCGTAATCGCCATCGCTTTTACATTGTGTTCTTTCTCGAAGTGTTCAATCCATAGTTGAGTTAACTCTGGATCGGCAAGGTCACGTTTATTCAGTACCTTAACGACTGGCTTTTCACCACGGATTTCAGAGATCATTGGGTTTTCACTACTGAATGGAATGCGAGCATCCAATACTTCAATAATGACATCTACTTGAGGGATCGCTTCTTCAATCTCTTTACGGGCTTTGTGCATGTGGCCCGGAAACCATTGAATTGTATTGTTAACCATTTGAAAATATTGCCCTCTAATTTAATGGTTTAATCTGCCGTGCAACTTTAAACATAACAAAGCGTTCGCTTATCACAAGTTTTTGAAGCCCAATAAGGCAGGGCAGATTGACTTGGGCGCAATATTAACACCGACTTTAGTAATCTCATAACGAAGGGCAGGAGAAAAGCGACTAATCACATCAATCGTTTACGTTGTAGCCAGTTAGTGATGTCCGGTAAGAGTCGAACTTCAATCTTTGCGTGAGCTCCATTGGTTTGGCTGACGTTATCACTACGTGTATCGGCTTCAAAAGCTCAAAGGGGTGAGCATTTGAAGCTAAGCAAAAAAATAGCCAACGCGTTGTAAAGACGCGATGGCTATTTCATAGAAATCCATCAACTCAGTTAGATGATGGGATGAACACTGCGAGAATTAGTTGGCTGGTCGCCAAACGCCCCATTTGTCCTTACTGTATGTCGTTTCAGGATCATCACCGCCTTGTGTCCACCATTGTGCTTTCCACTCCTTACCAGCATATGACACAACTTCACCGCCGACGTAAGTCGTTGATGAGCTCCAAGCATTCCCTGTATCTGGGTCCGGTTCTGGAGTTGGTGGAGGAGTGACACCGCCACCATCAACAACCACCTCAAACGTAAAGGTCTCAGTTCGATCGCTGTTGGTCGCGCTCGCTGAGAAAATTAACGTTTCATTCTGAGTAATAGACTGGGTGTCGATAATGATCGAAGAAGAACCGTTATTCTGAATCTGTACAGGTGTGCCCTGAGTTTGAGTCAACGTTGCATTTTCTTCTGTTACGATGACGACTTTATCACCCGCGTTTACGACATTATCACTTTGGGATAGCTCATAGAGTTGTCCTGCTAACGGATCAACATTGCCATTGTCGTCTCGGGAAACGGTCATTAGCCCTGAAGCACGGCTGTCCTTAGAGTTAAAGAAATTGCGTGACGGATCATTCTGGAAATACATGTAGTGCTGCATTTCTTCATGCCAATCACCGATAAAGACAGCCCCATCTTTGAATTCTGCGTGCCAACCATTAATCTCAGAAGCAAGGAGACGATCCCAGTCACCAACGTTGTTTGAATCTACTCTGATATCAAAGCTACGTGCAACCGCGCCATCCTTGTTGATGATGTCATATTTTACTACATCGCCAATTTCAGGTGCTTCCAATCCACTAGGGATAAAGGACGCTCCACGATGCAAATCTGGTTCTGGTGCTGGCTCAGGAGGTGGAGTGTTACCATTCTTAATCGTAATATCAGAACAGTTGTAGAAGCCTTCACCCGCGGCATCATCTCGTTGCCAACGCACAAAGAGAATGGCGTCTCCAGATCTATCAGATGGGATAGTTACGTTGATTCGGTATTTTCCGTTCTCTACAGGTACATTGCCCGTTTCTTGAATCAAATCTAGATCGCCCCAAGCTAGCCCTTTAGACAGGTCAGCATTTGGTTTGGTTAAGTAAAATTCCCAGAAAGAAGGGTTGTGCGGTGCCGTGGCATTAAACACATATTCGAATGTACCCGTGTTCATTTCTGTACGAGTCCAGGCCGTATGCGGGGCTCCCATGCCACGTTTCTGAGGATCGTTTGCGTAGCATAAAGTGCCATCTGGAATAGCGGCTCTTACTGCACTCTGGTTGTTAAAGTCGGTAATGTTCTTTGCGTATTCATTTCGCTGTACGAACGGGTAAGATCCCGAAATGTCTTTGGCATTTGAACAAGCGGCGTTGGGTGGACTGCCAGACCAGATACCGCCTTGTTCGTAACAAATGTTTTGTCGAGCATTTGGATATTCAGACCATCCATGTGCGTAAGCAGTTGATGGAAGTGCAGAAAATACTGCAAATCCTACTGCTAATTTAAAGATGTTTTTTTTCGCTGTCATTTTCGTATTCTCTTCGCATTCTAAATTCATGACTATGTGTTCATCTATTCGGTTGTTCACTAATGATTAGCACATGTTCCTATTTTAATTATTTCTATTAGAAACGATGGAAATATAATTTGAGTTTTGACTTAATAAAGATCTTATATTCATTGTGTGAATTAAGATCTCAAATATCAAACTTATTGAAAACTTGACATAAGTTTTGCTAGCAACTTTAAGTTGTTGAATGTTATGGGTTTAGGTTGGCTTGCACTATGTTGGTTAAATGGAGAAGAAAAAGGTTGGATCTGATTTTTATATTTTGCGACGCTGGTTCAAAACTTTTTATGTTTATTAAAAAATTAACAATAATTGGAAAGTTAATAACTATTTCATGACATTGCCAAGGGTTTTTTATCTCTCAAAATAACTCATTTTCACTGTGAATGTATTTGTCTATTAAATTTAGATTGGCTTATTATTTGTATTGTTATATCTATTTTTGTGAATGGGTTGATTGTGCCCAAGTGCACTCGTCAATGATGAAACTTGCGAGGAACTGGCTTTGATTTCGATCGACTTGGACTTCACTAAGTAAAGCGTCGAACTCGAGAATAAAATGTAAATGGAACAGTATACTTAGGAGGTTCATTCAACAACTGGAATATTCAGTTTGTTCCCAGATGTTTGCTTACGGCAGAATGGCTTATCACGCGTTAAGCCACTGCTTAGTATCAGTGTTGGCTTTCCGTTTGTTCACTTTAGGAGAATCAACATGTTTAAGTTTACCTCTTTGGCTGCCATCCTGCTTTCTGCGTCAATGTCTGTAATGGCAGCACAAGGTGTCGTCAAGGTTGAGAGCCAGTATTCAGTAAAAGAAACCGCAGATAGATTTGAAGCGATTGCAAAGAAGAAAGGACTTAATGTTTTTGCTCGAGTCGATCATCAAGCTAACGCTGCAGGAGTTGATATGGAACTCCGGCCTACAGAGCTGATTATTTTTGGCAACCCTAAAGTGGGGACTCCACTGATGCAGTGCGCACAGAGTGTTGCGATTGATCTGCCACAGAAAGTGCTGATAACGCAAGGTGAAGACAAAAAAGTATGGCTGTCTTACAACGATCCTAATTATCTTAAAGAGCGCCATGAAATTAAAGGTTGCGACAAAGTACTGACTAAGATTACTGGTGTACTAGGCGCGCTATCTAAAGCGGCAACCAGCCAATAGCCTAACGTAGCACATCGATAACAAGCAGCACTTTACGCTGCTTGTTTTTGCATTTACCCCGTCAGCTAGCTTTCGTTAAACATATTATTCAATAAGTATCACAATTAAATGTGAATCATTTGCATTACCAATGTGTTGTGATTAGCTTTGTCAGGATTTCAAACCTATGGCATGGCTCTCTTTTAATCTTTGGAGTCAGCGTCATCGATTATAAGTGACTTACATTTTCAGGATTGATATATGATCAGAAAACTAACGTTGGTACTCGCCTTGATTTCAGGTCTTGCTTCGGCTCAGGAAGACATTGCTCAAAACGAAGCAAACCACTGGTTGCAGCTTGTTGATTCTCAACAGTATCAAACAAGTTGGGAGCAATCGGCAGAGTTTTTTCGTAAACAAGTTCCTCTGCAAAGCTGGGTAAAAGCAGCTAAAGAAACACGTGAACCTCTTGGCGTTATTGAATCACGCGAAGTGATGCACAGTGAAGCGATTGAATCCTTGCCTAACGTCCCGAAAGGTGAGTATGTCGTTATTCAATATCGAAGTGACTTTGTCGTCGAAAACGAAGCGATTGAAACCGTTACCCTTGTTAAAGATGGTAACGACTGGAATGTTGTTGGCTATTACGTTACTTACTAAATTTTGTCTACGTCTAGTGCCTTGCCTTAGGTTGTTTAGCTTATGGCAAGGTATTTTAATATGC
This sequence comes from Vibrio sp. RE88, assembly GCF_013113835.1. GTDB lineage: Bacteria > Pseudomonadota > Gammaproteobacteria > Enterobacterales > Vibrionaceae > Vibrio. The sequence continues at coordinate 484,585 of NZ_VTYQ01000004.1, forward strand.
GATTTTGATCATCTTTGATTATTTGCTGGACGAAAGGCCGGATTGAACCATTAAATTGGTAAAAATAGAGATTGGCAGTACGAAGGTAGCCAGAACCCAGTGGCACAGAACTTCTGTGTTATATTTGTGTAAATTTAAAAAGCCATATATTTCTGATGGTTATTTCGATTTGATTTTATATAACTAAAATGTTTCATTATTATTCAATTTGTGCACTAGGAATGATTAATACCTCTTTGGTGGTATTAATGAAAATATTTATAACTAATATATTCCCGATCATCTACCTTCGAAAAAGATCGAATATGTTATGAAAATAATAAAAAACCTTTCGTTCCGGCAGAAATTGCTTCTACTAGTAACGCCACCTGTACTAGGTGCTCTGTTTTTTTCTTCTGTTAATTTAACCGCTGCATACAAAGATAAAGCCGCTGTTGAGGAAATACAGTCTTTAGTCGCTCTTTCTATTGAAAGTAGTCGCGTTGTACATGAACTTCAGAAAGAGCGTGGTGCGACGTCGGGTTTTATTGGTTCGGGAGGCACTGCATTTAAGGATACTATGCTTGCTCAACGTAAAACTACAGATAATGTTTTACGCAAGGAAGCAACACTTCTATCGTCAAAAAGTGCAGAGCTAAAAAGCATAAACCCTGAAGTGTACACCTCAATTACTGATGTTCTTCAAAAACTTAATCGGGTCGCGGAACTGCGAACTACAGTAGACAAGCTTGATATTTCTGCTGGAAAAGCGGCTGGCTTTTATACTGATCTCAATGCTGATTTACTTTCATTGAGTGGAGATATTGCCAACCTTTCTACTTATGGGAGCCTAACCACGCAACTGCGAAATTATTATACTTTTATGCAGGCAAAAGAATCAGCAGGCCAGGAAAGAGCGATACTTAGTATTGCTTTATCCAATGACATGTTTAATCCAGGGGTATACCAGAAAGCGGTACAACTGGATTCGTTTCAAAAAGCGTATTTAAATGAATTTTCTCAGTTCGCAACGCATGATCAAATTCGCAGTTTAAACGACCTGAATACGAGCCAAGGCGGCCAACGAGTCGCAATGATTAAAAAAGTTGTCAATGAAAGATACAAAGATGGCAATTTTGGTATAAAGGGCGAAGAGTGGTTTAAAGCTGCGACTGATAGAATTAACTTGATGAAGCAATTGGAAGACAACTTGGCCAGTGATATAAATTTATTGGTCAGCCAGTTAAAAGCTGAAGCTGATAAAGCCATTGTTTACTCTTTAACGCTGACAATTGTATTAATACTGGCAACGCTGCTCCTTTCTATTTTTGTTTCTCGATTGCTAATAGGGCAGGCGTTAAAACTTTCTGAAACTATAAATTTGGTTGCGAGTAATAAAGACCTTTCTTATCGTGCTCCTGTTCAATCAGAGGATGAATTGGGAACGAGTGCTAAAAGCCTTAATGATATGCTCGACATATTCTCGGATATGGTTCGTAAGATTGAGGCGAGCAGCATCCAACTTGCAACTGCGGCGGAGCAAACCAGTGCATCGGTCAATGACAATGCCAAGAGCCTTGAAAAGCAGAGCATAGAGACGGCTCAGGCAGCGAGCGCAACGGAGCAAATGACGGCGACGGTTAATGAAATTGCAGCCAGCACTACCACAACAGCAGAGTCCGCGAATCGGGCTGCGGCACTTTCTTCGGACGGTGTCAGCGAGGTAGAGAACACGGCAGAGAGTATGTTGGTGTTGAATGAGCAAATGGCGACGGCTAATTCTCAGGTTCTTAAGCTAAAAGATTCAAGTAAAGAAATTAATGAGATTGTGGACGTCATTAAATCTATTGCCGAGCAAACGAACTTACTCGCATTGAACGCAGCTATCGAAGCGGCGCGTGCTGGCGAACAGGGACGAGGCTTTGCTGTGGTAGCGGATGAAGTGAGAACGTTGGCTCAAAGAACCCAAGAATCGACACAGAAAATTGAAGCCATGGTCGTCGGGTTCCAGTCAGAAGCGGATGCTGTTTCTCAATCCATCGAGTCGTCGTTTGGTTATGTGAAAGTATCACAAGAGCAAACACTTTCAGTAAGAGGCAAATTGGAAGAGATTAACAGTGCGATTGTCTCGATTACCGATATGTGTAATCAAGTTGCGACAGCGGCGGAACAGCAGGTTGCAACAACCAATGAGATTGCAGTGAATATCCGCACGATTAATGACCTTGCTGAAGTGAGCTCGGAAGTGGGTGGGCAGATTTCTGTCGCTGCTCAGGAACAGACTCAACTATCGTTAAAACAACACGAATTGGTTGCGCAGTTTAAGCAGTAGTAGGTTGGTTATCTACTAAGAGAAGCCCCAGAAGCTTTTAGTTTCTGGGGCTTCTGGTATTAGGAGGAAAATTAACTCTGCGTTTTGTTGAGTGACTTGCTGTCATACATCGCGGCATCCGCTTCGCCAAGATAGTCTGTCAACTTGCTAGGATCTGCATCACTCGCCAATTCTACACAGCCGATAGAGTACTGAGGTATATGTTCTTTGCACGATGCTTTAAGGCTTTCATCCAGCCTTTCAACAAAACGGGATTTATCCATTTCTTGTTCACTATCGAGTAAGACGACAAATTCATCACCACCCCAGCGGGCGACTAAATCGCTCTTTCTGACACTCTTGAGCAGGGCTGTAGCAAAATCTTTAAGTATTTGGTCTCCAACAGCGTGGCCCCATTGGTCGTTAATGGCTTTGAATCCATCAATGTCGAGATACATTAACATGCTGGAACGGTTGAATGAGTTCGAGAGGCTGATATGGCGCTCGAAAGATTCCGTAAAACCGCGTCGGTTTAGCGCTTTCGTAAGTTCATCAAAACGACTTTCTACTTTGAGTTGATTGGCTTTGTACAAGTAGGCCAAATCACTGTTAATGGTGTCTCGTAGAAATTCAAGGACCAGCATGAGCTTTTCGGAATAATCCGTTGGTCGCTGATCCATGACACATAGAGTACCGAAGCTGTTTCCGTCAGGCCACTGAATCGGATAGCCCAAATAGCTTGAAAAATTGTCTTCCGTGAATTCAGGATTGTCTAACCATCGATCATCTTTGTTGGCATCTGACACGTACATGGGTTGGTTTTTTTGTACGACGCTATGGCAGTAAACATTTGTGTTCTTATCAGCATATACTCCGGGATCGTAGTGAGAGGGAGCCGTTTCGGACGACACCAAAACTTCAATCCCGTTGGTTGTCGCTTGAGTGACGAACGCAGCAGGGGCGTCGAATAGCAAGGCAATCATATCAACTAACTTCTGCCATCGCTCCCAATCGACATCTTCGATTTTTCCGTAGTAACACGACCCGTATTTGTAACCAGACATCAGATCTTACATTCCTTACTTAACTGCATGTTTCCCCAAACCATACAACGATTAGGGCTTTTGTTAATTATAGAAGTGTTAGTAGCTATGGGCGACCATATATTACCGATTATGAGACCATTAAGCCTATGTTGTTGCAGAGGATTTTATAGATGTGCAACCGATGAAACTGGTTGGGTATTATGAGCGGTTACCTTAACGGAACATGCTGCTGAGGCCGGCTTTTAACTAATTCTCTTACCGCTTGTTCCAGTTCGGGCAGCAAATGTTTGTTAGAAACGTGAATGTAGTGATAAAGAGGCTCATGGAGAATGGCTCTACTGACGGGCTTTATATCAGGAAATTTGGATTTGAAAATGTCATAAACGACTTTGGGTGCTAGCCATAAGTCTGCACGGCCTTTGTTAACCATCAGAGCGGCTTGTTCAGATTTTTCCACCAGATAAAGATGCTTGTAGTGCTCGACTTTCTCGACAAACCTCATACCAAGTTGAGAAACCAAGATCTTATCGGCTATTTCATCAAGCTCAGTGTAAAATTGGCCTTCAAAACCGTAAATGAATATGCTGATGTAGTACAACGGGACATCCACTTTTACCATATTTTTGTCATTAGCAAGTTTGGCTATGCGCAAATCCAAACCTTGGTAGCGTCCTTCGCTGACTGCCCGAATGGCTCTTTCATTTGGCAAATAGACAAAATCGACGTCGATGCCTGACTTTTGGTAGATGTACTTAAGATCTTCAATTAACGTGAAGCCTGCCACTTCGTTCAGAGTTGGACTTTGATAGATCTCACCAATAGCAATAATCATCGGCTCTGAGTGGGTTGGCCGAATCGCGAACATAAGTAAGGCTAACCAGTAATAGGAGAAAAGTCTGGTGCGCATTATCGATAGTGCTCCATGCGGGGTATATCACTTGTATAGCCCATCTGGAGGGGATAACAACCTTACTCGCGTTTTGTTATGCGCCTAGTGTGTTATGGGGGCGGACTAAGTAGTTAGCTCGCTGTTAGCACTCGATAGCCGTTTCTGCCGTCTTGTTTGACCATATAAAGAGCTTGATCTGCGAACTGGAACAAGCTTGTCAGATGCTCATAGGATGTAATTTGTTTTGATGTTGCTCCGGCACTCACCGTGATGAATGGGTGGGTTGGTGAGTATGCGTGTTCAAGTGCCATTTCACTGATCGCCTCAACCAGTTTCTGCAGATAAACATCTAGGTCGAGTTCTATGTCGCTGGCTAGGATGACGCAAAACTCTTCGCCTCCATAACGGCATACTAAGTGCTCATACGGCGATTCGACATCACGTAATGCCTCTGCGACATGTCGTAAGGTACGATCACCGGCCACATGCCCATAGTTGTCGTTGTACTGTTTAAAGTGATCGACATCGATCAGAATGACGCCTATCTGGTTATAACCCAGTTCTTCAATGAAATGACGGGCTGTTTCGTAAAGGTGCCTACGATTGGCGATACCTGTCAGAGGGTCAACAGTGGACTGTTTTTTGAGGATTTCACGCTTTTCGTCAAGCTCAGTAATTAAATTATTGATATCACGAGCGAAGCTCTTCATTTCTTTAGAAACGAACGTGGCCTCGTTTGGCAGCATGTCACCGGATTTTTGAAACTGACGAAGCGTTTTTTGTGCCTGCTCCAGAGGTTTGATTAACTTCGAGACCACTGTCAGGTTAAGAACAAACATCACCAGTGCAAAACAAGCCAATACGCTCGCTTCTGACAATGTTAGGAAAGCAGGCAATTTCTCGTTGTGGGTAATTTCAATCGCAACGTTATCGTTATCAAGGAAATCATCGCGATAAATGACCGAGACATTGTTTGGCAAAACACCATGTACTGAATCATGTTCACTTAATGGATGGACGTTAATATCCACTCCCGTTGCAGCTTCGATTTCTGCAATAAAGTCATTGCGAATTTTACGAATAAACACGATATAGCCAAACTCACAGGATTTGCCGTCACTGAGACAAATTCGCGCAGATGCGACCATGTAGGGCTCGCTTCGATATACCGCATATTTGATGTGCGAAGAGACTTTAGTAGTTGAGGCATTGATCGATTGCTCAAGAAGTTTGTTCACGACTTCTGGATCATTCAGAGCGATAAACTGCGTTGAACGAACTTGGCCTTCTTTATACAAAGCGCTCCACTTTACGTTTAGCTGCGTATCGAAAATGATCATACCGTTAACCAGCTTGGACTCGAACGCATGGGGGCCAATGCTGTCTTTGATAAAAGCATCGGTGGGCTGCTGAACAAATTGCGCCAGTGTAGTCCAAGCGGCGTAATCTTCTAAAGATGCTCTCAGTTCAAGCTCTTCCATTTTCAGGACAGTTTGCACACGTTCGATTTCAAACTGTTGTCTTTTCTTCGACGCCTCTACCGCAAGTTCATGGCTCCATAGTGCCTTAAACGAAAAGTAAAACGTTAGAAATAAGATGACAACAGAGATAGAAACCAGAATGGTGAGCTGTTTGAGGCTGAAGTGTTTTAACTTATACACTAATAACGGACTACCTGAACAATGAGTAACTGAGCAAAATTGCATCGCTATTGTAGAGATCATTTTCGACCTGAGCCAGTAATTAACGTGCTAGATCGCTGCCATATGGAGGAAGATCTTGTGTTTAAAACAAAAAAATTCCTCAAATAATCCAAAAGTGTTACATGTGACCACTTTAATATTTTGTCATAATTTAAATTATTGTTTATATTTCCGTGCCACATAATTACTACAAAAGTTTACCCACATGACTGCTAGCCAAACTTCGTCGGAACGTGAAACCCTACTTGATACCAACGAACAGTTAGTATCAACCACAGATTTAAAAGGTGTCATTACCTACAGTAACGATGCCTTTTGCCGTATTGCTGAATTCACTCAGGAAGAACTTCTGGGACAGAACCACAATATTGTTCGCCATAACGGAATGCCAAAGGCGGCATTTGCAGATATGTGGACCAATCTGAAGCAAGGTAAGGCTTGGCGTGGGATTGTGAAAAACCGAACGAAGTCGGGCGGATATTATTGGGTAGATGCGTATGTGACACCGATTTACGAACGAGGAGAAATGACGGGCTATCAATCTGTTCGTGTGAAACCAAAGCGTGAATGGGTCACCATTGCAGATGCTGCTTACAAATCACTGCTTAAAGCTGAAAAGTCTGGCCGGACATGGTCACTACAGATCAGTGATTCACTTCGTTATGCGATTTTACTGGGTTCCTTGTCTGCGCCAGTGCTGGCTAACATGATGGATTTGGAAGGAACGGCAAGTTGGATCTCAAGTTTGTTACCATTGTCTGTTGTCGCTCTTCTGTTCAGACAAGAATTGATTGATACACCAAAGCAACTTAAGAAGCTGCAATCTAAGTACGACAGTGTCAGTCGCCTAATCTATTCTGGCAATACTAAATTTTCTGTTGCTGATTTCCATATCAAGCTTCTTTCAGCGCGTATTCGCACAGTCTTGGGCCGTATGACGGATTCAGCTAAGCCGCTGCAAGATCTGTCTGATGGTTTAAGCGCAACGACTTTGCAGGTAACTCAAGCACTTGAGCAGCAAACCAAGGATATTCGCCAAGTTCGTGAAGCTACCGAAGAAGTGGAAGCCTCCGCTAACGAAGTGTCCACCAGTACGCATGAAGCGCATGAGCTGATTGATGTGACGCTCAAAACCTGTCTGCTTGCGAAAGATACCATCGATCAGACTCATGTGAATTTAGAGCAACTCAGCGTTCAGGCTGAGAAAGCGACTAACACTACTTACCAACTGAGTGAGCAGGCGCAAAACGTCAGTCAGATGATGGAAGAAATTGGTGGGATCGCAGAACAAACCAACTTGCTTGCTTTAAACGCTGCGATTGAGGCTGCTCGTGCTGGCGAACAGGGCCGTGGTTTTGCTGTTGTTGCGGATGAGGTTCGTGCACTGTCGGGCAGAACGTCGAATGCAACAGTACAAATTAAAGACAGTATTGAAACCATGTTAAAGACGATTGAAGGCTGGCAACGCGACATCATTGCTAACCGCGAACAAACAGACGCATGTGGTGAAGTGGCAGAAGAAAGCGCGAAACGTTTATCTGAAGTCGAAACCATGATGCAATCGATGAACGATTTGATGACTACGGTTGAAGATGCAGCGACTAAACAGCGCCAGCTTTCCGGTGATGTGAACCTGCACATTCAGTCAATTGCCTCAGCCGCTGAGCAAAACCTTGCGGCGACCCATTCCGTTAATCAGCACTCGCAAGAGTTACGCAATCAGGTCAACGAGTTTTATCAGTTAGCTCAGCGATTTGAAGAAAAATAACACTAGGCCCTGCAAACGCGGGGCCTTTTCCTTTTGCACCCTGATGTTATAAATTCAGCTTCAAACAGCGGTTTTCCTCTTCAACTCGCACTAACGCGTTATTCCCGCATATCTCCGTCTCTTAGCCGTTAATTTCCTCACCATTGTCATTCATAAAGCATAATGTCTGCGTGTTATGTCGATAGACTTTACCTATACCCATTCTGCACATACGTTTCATTAACGACATGTGTGATAAGCCAATGCATTGATAAGGATACTCTCTATGCCGTTATTGACAGGTACACTGACTCACTTTTCAAATCCGAAGTCCGACCCTACGTTGGAGTATTCGAATGCTCAGCGAGAAATTTTGAGCGTTGCAGCTTCAAAACAAGCGATTGCGGATATTTCACAGTGGCCAGGATATAAAGAAACGCCTCTTCACGCGTTTACAAGCATAGCGGCGAAGGTTGGAATCGCGCAGCTCTGGTATAAGGACGAATCTCAACGTTTTGGATTAAAGAGTTTTAAAGCCTTGGGCGGTGCTTACGCCGTGGCACGTCAGCTCCAAATAGAGATCTTCAATCGGTTCGGCAAGAGTCCAACAATCACCGAACTGCTCGATGGAAAATGGAGATCAGAAGTAGCCGAAATAGTTGTTAGCTGTGCAACAGACGGAAACCATGGGCGCTCAGTAGCTTGGGGCGCACAGATGTTTGGCTGCGGTTGCGTCATCTACATCCACCGAGATGTATCCGAAGGGCGCAAAACTGCGATGGAAGCTTTTGGCGCCGAAGTCATTCGTATTTCGGGTAACTATGATGAGTCGGTAAGAACTGCAGATAGTGAAGCCAAAGCTCACAATCGTGTGATTGTGTCTGATACCTCTTATGAAGGCTATATGGATATTCCTAAAGATGTAGCACTTGGTTACACCGCCATGTTGGCTGAAATTGTTGAACAACTCGATGGCACAATTCCAAGTCACGTTTTCGTGCAAGGAGGAGTAGGTGGACTGGCTTCAGCCGTGTGTGGTTACTTCTGGGATCTTTGGGGAGAAAAGCGACCACGATTTGTCATTGTCGAGCCTGAACAAGCCAACTGCTTGCAGAAAAGTGCGAAAGCGGGAGAGCCCGTTGTCGTTGAAGGTGACCTTGATACACTCATGGCGGGACTAGCGTGTGGGGAAGTTTCTACGTTAGCTTGGGAAATACTAAAGAACGGTGCTGATGATTTTATGACGCTCAGTGAAGAAGCTGTTCCACAAGCAATGAGACTGCTTGCTGGTGGATATCAATCCGATACTGCGGTTGAAGCTGGGGAGTCTGCTGTTCCGGGTTTAGCTGCGGCCATTATCGCTTCTGAAGATGCGGACTTTTCGCAAGCACTTAGGCTAAATAGTGAAAGCAGAGTATTGGTGATTGGTACAGAAGGAGCAACGGATCCTGATCTTTACTACCAAATCATAAACGAATAACAACAAAGAAAAGCTCAAGAGAAGTGTTCGGCGTGTAATGTGAGGTTACACGCCGTTTTTTATTCGTTAGAAATCTCGATGGGAATTGTCATGCCAGTCTTGACGTTGTCCATCACGACATTGGTCTGGAAGCTTTTGATATTGGCATTATCGAAAAAGGCTTCGCGAGTGAAATTGTCATAGCCTTCCATATCTGCCGCGGTCACGATCAAGATAAAATCGGAACTGCCCGTCACGTAGTAACACTGCTGAACAGAACGATTTGCCGTCATTTCTTTCTTGAAGTTATGCATTAAGTCGACACGCTCACGCTCCAGAGTAACTTGCACGACAAACGTCATTGCTTGTCCTACCGCCTTGGGATTGATGATAGAAACATCGGCTTGGATGACACCCTGTTCACGCATTTTTTTTAGCCTACGTTGAACCGCTGCAGGGGAGAGGCCGACTTGCTCTGCAATGTTGTCTGATGTCACTCGGTTTGATTCCTGAACGATATTTAAAATCTTTCGGTCAAAGCTATCGACTGTAAGTTCTGCTTGTTGTGGCATCTCAGATCTTCCTGATTGTCATGTGTAATTGAATTGTTAAATAACTCTGTGTTCTGTGACCTACGTAAAGGTATTTTTCTATCGAATTGAACCATATCCAATGGAGAACAAAAAACTAATATAACTCAATAAAAATGCGGAATAACTGCACAATGATATGGATTTTTGATGAAATTCATTAAAGTGCTCGAGGCATTATTGATCTTGTGAACAGAATGTAAAGTCATTATTGATTGGCTTGTAGGTAATGTAGATACAAGTTTTTAACAATGATTGAGCTTGATAATGATTCCCGAGAGAAAGGATTGTCATGAAATCTGAAACCATCGCTCCCCAATTTGAACTAGATCAGCTTGCGTCAGCCGGGCGTGTTGGGGTTATTACTCTGGCAACGGATTTCAATATTGAGCGGGATCTGAAACAGTTTTATCCGGTGGACGTGGAGTCGTTTACCGGGAGGGTTAGAAACTATAACCCTTTAACTATGGATAATTTGCGTAAAATGGAGCCGGGAATTAGCGCATGTGCCGATTCCATTCTTCCAGGGACTGACCTTGATGTGATCATTTATGCTTGCACATCGGGCACTATCGCTATCGGATCGGAGCGCATTACCGAGTTAGTTCATCAAACAAGGCCCGGAACACCCGTCACTAACCCTGTGATTTCGGCTTTAGCAGCATTTAAGAGTCTCAATGCTAAGCGTATTTCCATTCTTACTCCCTATACCGATTCGGTGAACAAGGAAGTGGCTGATTTTTTCTTATCTCAAGGTCTTGAAGTGATGAACATCGCTGGATTCGGCTTTGAAGACGACACCGCGATGAGTTTTATTTCACCTGAAGATATTCGCCGTGCTGCAAGTCAAGTGTGTGACCCTGACGCTGACTTACTGTTCATCTCCTGTACTGCTCTTAGAACAGGCAGCGTCATTGAGTGTATTGAAGAAGACCTGAACAAACCCGTCTTAACCAGCAATCAGGTTTTGGCTTGGCATTCGCTTAAGCTGATGCGTTATTCCCGACCTGTTAATGGTTATGGGGTGCTGCTTAAACAACACCTTACTAGCAGTTCCAACCCGGATATAGCCTAACGTAACCCCTAATTCATGTGATTTACGGAGTAAAAAGTATGTCATCAACTTTCTCGATTAATCCTGAACAGCTGCCAAACACGCTCATAGAAAGTATGACGGAGTGGCGCCAGCATCTACACCGCTTTCCAGAGTGCGGTTTTGATGTTGATCTTACCGCCAACTTTATTGCTGAGAAATTGGAAGAATTTGGTATCGAAGTGGTACGTCACATCGGAAAAACTGGCTTAGTTGGGGTTCTTCATAGTGGTAAACAAGGCAAAAGCATCGGCCTGCGTGCTGATATGGATGCGTTGCACATTCATGAACAAAACACTTTTGACCACTGCTCGCAACATGATGGAAAGATGCATGCGTGTGGCCATGATGGACATTCTGCAATGTTGTTAGGCGCCGCGTGCTATTTGGCAGAGAACAGAACATTTGACGGAACCGTTTATTTTATTTTTCAACCAGATGAAGAACATGGATGCGGGGCTCAGGCCATGATCGATGATGGTCTTTTTGAACGATTCAATATAGATGAAGTGTATGGCATTCATAACTTTCCAGGACTCACTGAAGGTGAGCTCATGGTTAAATCTGGTTCGCTGATGGCCAGTGAAAGCAGTTTTGAAATCACGATTAATGGGGTCGGTGGCCACGCGGCGTTGCCTCATCAGGGTGTCGATCCTCTTGTGATAGGTGCGCAGGTTGTTCTTGGGCTACAGACGATCGTGTCTCGAAACCTCAGCGCCATCTATGACACAGCTGTGGTATCGGCGACTGAATTTATTACTGACGGCACCGTCAATGTAATCCCAACCCAAGTCACTATCAAAGGGGACTGCCGCTGTTTTACGGAAGAAACGCTCACACGTATTGAACAAAGCATGAAAAGGATCGTAGCCGGTATTTGCCAATCAGCAGGAGCAAGTTATCAGTTCGAGTTCATCAACACATTCTATCCAACCATTAATAGCGAAGCGCAGACTCAATATGCAGTAGAAGCGGCAAAACAAGTGCTAGGTGGTGGACACGTTAATGATGCTTGCGATCCACTGACTATCTCAGAGGACTTTTCCAGCATGCTTCGCGTTAAGCCGGGTTGTTATGTCTTGCTAGGCAACGGCGTAGATTCCGTCGGGGGATGCGCTTTACATAACCCGGAATACGATTTTAACGACCGGATATTGAAGCTTGGCGCAAGCTATTGGATTCAACTGGTTAACAACAGATTAGGCCTTGGCCAATAAACAGGAACTGTATGGCTGATTTTGCAATGCGGTATCTGTAAACGAAGTCATCATTGCCGATCGTTAAACGGCACCAAGCGTTTAGCGTGACATTAGAACGGAAAAAGGAAAGACAGGATGAAACGATTAAGCGTAGCCTTGCTGAGTTTAGGGGTGGTTTTGAGTGCTCATGCCGAAACATGGAAGTTTGCTTCAGAAGAAGACAAGACTGACGTTCAGGATATTTATGCACAAAAATTTGCTGAAGTGATCAAAAAAGAGTCCGATGGTGATATTCGTGTTCGAATCTATTATTACGGCCAACTGGGTACCGAAAACGACATTGTTGAACTGGCAGCAAAAGGCACTATTCAGTTTGTATCCGTGGGGGCAGGCCATCTAGGTTCGTATGTACCTGAAGTTCAGGCGGTAAGCTTACCTTACGTGCTTGGTACCGACGAGGAAGTGACGCACAAAGTGCTGACTGAAAGCCCGACTATTTACAATGAGCTTGCGCCCAAATTCGAAAGTGTGAATCTTAAGCTACTTTCCATGATGTCTGAAGGCGAGATGGTATGGGGAGGTAACAAGCCAATCCGTACACCAGAAGATTTCGCTGATCAAAAAATCCGCACCTTTACCTCAACAATCCCAGTAGAAACCTACAAAGCGTTTGGTGCGACACCGACACCTCTGTCTTGGGGAGAGGTGTATGGATCTCTGCAACTGAAAACAATCGACAGCATGGTGAACCCTATCTACTTCATCTACAACGCGAAATGGCATGAAGTACAGGACTACTTAATGTTCCCGGGTCAGCAACCTTACGTCAGTACCGTTTCAACAAACAGCAAGTGGTACAACGGGCTCTCTAAAGAGAAACAAGCGATGGTGAATAAGGCAATCAAAGCGGCGGATAAAGCAGCTTATGATTACCAAATCAAAATCAACAAAGAGAATATGGAAAAGATTCTTAAAGAGCGACCAAACATGCAAGTGGTTGTGCTTAATGACCAAGAACGCGAACGCTTCAAGATACTCAGTGAACAATTACACGACACCTATTTTGACGTGGTCGCTAATGCCTATCCAGCCGACCAGCAAAGTGAAGCGCGTGCAAGTGCCAAAGTCATCCTTGAGAACATTTTGGATGAAGTCAAAGTGGCGTCATCGCAGTAGAAGCGGTATCTCGAATGGAAACCAGCTATCCGTTGCAAGGAGTGACGGATAGCGCCTTTCCAGTCAGACAAGGTCTGTGTGGAAAGTTGCTGACTGAAGTATGGAGTTCAGCGTGTTATGAAAGACCTTTTACATAAGATAAGTGTGGTGACTGAAAAGCTGGAACGCTTTTTAATTATGACAGCCATCCTCGTGATGATGGCGAATTCGACGGCAAACGCCATTGGGCGGTATGCGTTCAACAAGAGTTTATTCTTTTCTGAAGAACTGAATCAATTCCTCATCGTGATCGTCACTTTTGTCGGCTTCGCTTACGCGGTTCGACAGGGACGTAACATACGAATGACGGCCGTTTACGACTCACTCAGTTTCCGCTCGCAGAAAATCCTGACGACCATTATTGCGCTGCTTACGTCGGCACTCATGTTTTATCTTGCCTACCATTCGTTGCTCTATGTTGAAGAGCTCAAATCTATTAACCGCTTGAGTCCGGCACTACAGTTTCCCGTTTATTGGGTCTACGCCATCATCCCGATTGGATTTTCCATCGCTGGGCTTCAATACAGTATGAGTTTCGTTATGAATCTTTTGCACAAAGAGATTTACGTGTCATTCGATGTGACTGAAAACAAAAACAATGAAGTAGGTGAGTTGTCATGAATGAGATTGCTCAGTTTCTATCAGATGTGATTGCCGGTGAGCTCGATATATACGTGATCACATTTACTTTAGTGACCGTTATGGTGGTGCTGCTGTTTTTGAGCTTCCCGATGATAGTGCCTTTGGCGGTTGGTGCTCTTATTGGCTTGATTCATTTTTCTCAAGTCGAGCCTGGAGTACTCATACAGCAAATGGTGACCGGAATATCACCAAACGCGCTAATTGCGGTGCCAATGTTCATACTTGCTGCGGATATCATGACACGCGGTCACACGGCTTATAACTTACTGGGCCTTATTCAGGCGTTTGTTGGTCATTTACGTGGCGGCTTGCCCATTACTACATGCATCAGTTGTACCTTATTTGGTTCAGTTTCAGGTTCGACTCAGGCAACGGTGGTATCGGTAGGGCAGATTATGCGACCGAAGTTACTCCAAGCGGGGTACAAAGATAGCTTTGTCATGGCGCTCATCATCAACGCCAGTGACATTGCTTTTCTGATTCCACCCAGTATCGGTTTGATTCTTTACGGTACGTTGGCGAATGCCAGTGTTGGAGAATTGTTTATCGCGGGTATCGGCCCGGGGCTTGTGCTGGCAGGCTTGTTCTCACTGTATAGCTATGCCTACAGTGTGAAGCGTAGTGATAGTCTAACGTTGGTTGATAAAGCAAATGCCGCAGAACGTATTGAGGCGATTAAGAAGGCAATTCTGCCTTTGGGGTTCCCAGCTTTAATCATCGGTGGTATTTACTCTGGTATTGTTACTCCGACCGAAGCGGCTTCATTCGCTGTTTTATATGCGATCATCGTTGAATGTGTCTTTTACCGTAAGCTCGGCGTCAAAGACATTTGTGACGCTGCGTTAAATACCGGTTTGATCACTGCGGTAGTTTTTGTACTGGTTGGTGTTGGGCAGGCATTTTCGTGGTACATCTCGTTTGAGCAAATCCCTCAAGAGTTATTGGCTCCGCTTGATCTGGGAAGTGCTTCTCCAGAATACATTTTGTTTGTTATCGCGCTGACGTTTTTCATTGGCTGCATGTTTGTTGATTCGTTAGTCGTTCTACTGATTTTAACGCCTATCTTTATGCCTATTGTTGATGCCGCTGGAATTGACCCGATTCTTGTTGGTGTGATGGTGACGTTGCAAATGGCAATTGGATCAGCAACACCACCTTTTGGCTGCGATATCTTCACTGCTATTGCTATCTTTGAGCGGCCTTATATGGAAGTCATTCGCGGCACTCTGCCTTTCTTCATTATTTTGATTTTTATGTCTGCACTGCTGATCTTTTTTCCCGGCATTGCATTGCTGCCGAGAGATTTACTGTTCAGCTAATCCATTTGCATGGTACAGACAAACTAAGGATAGAACGTATGAATACGACTCAACTAGTCGCCCCGAATCGAGGTTTTGAGACCGTTGAATTTGAGCACCGTACGGTGGAATTACAAAAACGGATGCGAGCTCATAATATTGGAGCTGCATTTTTTACCACAGAACCTGAATTCCGTTATTTTAGCGGTTTTAAATCGCAGTTTTGGGAAAGCCCAACTCGACCTTGGTTCTTGGTAGTACCTGCCGTTGGTAAGCCGATTGCTGTTGTGCCCGAAATTGGTGTCGCTGGGTTCGAGAGTACTTGGATTGAAGATGTTCGCAGTTGGCCGTCGCCAAGGCCAGAAGATGATGGTGTTTCGCTGTTGGCTTCGACATTAAAGGAGGTCAGTAAAGGCATTCACAAAATTGGCAGCATGATTGGCCCAGAAACCCATCTACGTATGCCAGCAAATAACTATGCACTATTGCAACATTCCCTAAGCCAGTACCAATTCGTCGATGTGTCTTTGATCGTTCGCGATCTTCGCAGCATCAAATCAAAAGCTGAGATTGAAAAGATTCGCTTCGCCTGTCAGGTGACAGCGCAGGGGTTTGACTTTTTACGCAGCCGCTTATCGATTGGAATGACCGAACGAGAAGCGTGCAAGGCGATGCACCTTGAGATGTTACGCCTCGGCGCAGATGCTTGTCCGTATTTGATTTCAGCGTCAGGAAAGGGTGGTTATGACAACATCATTATGGGCCCTACAGATCGTGTTTTGGAACAAGGCGATGTATTGATCATTGATACTGGAGCCAACTTCGACGGCTATTTTAGTGACTTCGACAGAAACTATGCCTTTGGTTTTGCTCAGCCTGATACCGTCGCGGCTTATGAGGCTGTTTATCAGTCTACGGAAGCGGGTCTGATGAAAGCAGGGCCGGGCATTACAACTGGTGAAGTTTGGCATGCTATGTGGTCCGTGTTAGAAAACAATGGTGCTCTTGGCAATGATGTAGGAAGGATGGGGCATGGGTTAGGGATGCAGCTTACTGAATGGCCATCCAATGTACCCGAGGGGGATGTTGTACTCAAACCGGGTATGATTTTGACCCTAGAGCCGGGTATGGCGTTTGCCAAAAATAGAATGATGGTGCACGAAGAGAACATCGTTATTACTGAAAACGGCTGTGAAATGCTACATGAGAGAACATGGAAGACGCTTCCGGTGATTAGCTGATATTAAAGCCCAATCACTTGGGCTTTGAGTTGATCATTGCTGCTGAACGCTTTTATACAAATATCTCTGACAGGTGGGCTCGCTTATGCGTTTAAGGATCTGTGACATAACAGCGATGACGACAAAAGCAAATACCAGCCTTCCCCAAAATATCGTCACGAAGTCGGCACCAATCAACAATACGAGAATGGTGTCTTCAATCATGCTGTGAGCTAAGTTAAGCAGCATGACGGCGGTAAACACATCTCGTGCTGGTATGTGGCCTCGTTTGGCTTCGTTGATCAGCAGGCCGCCACCGAAAGAAATACCTAACGTAATACCGACTATGGTTAGGTTAGTCGCCTCTCTGCTGATACCTAGCACAGAAAGAACAGGCTTGAGTGCCATCGCCATTAACTTCTCCACACCTAGCAGCTTTAGCATCTTTAACGTAAATAGTAATACTGCAATGATGACAAGTATCGCTATCAAGTTTTCGACTTGCGACCATGCCCATTGAAGATAAGTTTGCTCTGGAAGTATTTCCGGATTCCAAACGATCTGGGCAGGCGTATTCAGCAAATCGCCGAACTGATAAATCTGGTGGAGAACCCACGCAAACAAGAGTCCACCCCCAACTCTGACCAACGTTGTCATGGCAATACTCACTCCGGCACGCTTCGCAATAGCTGCTTCAATCGGGATAGAGTGTGCGATGAGCATTAATGACCCCAAAATTGATACCTGAGCAACGGTGAGTTCGCTGTTGGTGCTCATAAAGATCAATAGACCCGCGTACATATTAGTAAGCAGAGTTGTCGCCCAAACTAAGCCCATTTCATCGGGTAAACCGACAAAATTCATCAAAGGACTCAGCCAATCGCTAAGCAATGCAACGCCTCCTAGCTCTTCAACAACTTTAATGACGATGATGATAGGAATCATCACTTTATACAGAGTCCAGGTGACATCGATTATTTCTTTAAAAAGGTCATGAAAGAAACTTTGTAACTTTTCCATGTTGAAATCCACACTGAATGATTCGATAGCAAGAATATTAATAAAAGCATGGGAAATATGGATGTGTGATTTATATGCTTCCTTTGCCTTATATTTCTTTATTGAGTTAATGTTGTGTTAAAGTTTCTTAAAAGTGCTCTCTGGAGAAATTATGGAAATTGACCGTTTAGACAGGAAGATTTTGTCGATACTGCAAAAGAATAATCGTATTCCGAATGTAGAGTTGGCGGAAGAAGTGGGGTTGTCGCCGCCAGCTTGTTTGAAGAGGGTAAAACGGCTTCGGGAAGACAACGTGATAACGGGTGATGTCTCTATCATCAATCCCGAGCTGGCCGGTAATAAGATGAACTTGATTGTTTCAGTCGAAATGGAGCGAGATAGACCTGATATATACAGCGTGTTTCGCCAATCGATAACAAAAGCCCCAGAAGTCACTCAATGTTATCAGATCACGGGAGGCTACGATTTTATGCTGGTGGTAAGCGTTCCAGATATCAAAGCGTATGAAAAGTTTATTGAACGCGTATTGCATCAAGATAAGAACATTCGTAAATTTCAGACTTCGGTTTCTACTCGCACAGTAAAGTTCAGTACTGAAGTGAATGTAGAAGAGATTCAATAAAAAACGCCCCGCTAGTGTAGCGGGGCGTTTTCATATCAAGGTTCAGTGATTAAGCTAAAAGCTCTTTCGCTGTGTTCACAACGTTTTCAGTTGTGAAACCAAACATTTTGAATAGCTCACCTGCTGGTGCAGATTCACCGAAGGTGGTCATACCGATGATACGACCGTCGAAACCAACGTACTTGTACCAGAAGTCAGCAATACCTGCTTCTACCGCGATACGTGCCGTCACGTCAGATGGCAGAACCGCTTCACGGTAAGCTGCATCTTGCTTATCGAATGCATCCGTTGATGGCATTGAAACAACACGTACTTGCTTGCCTTCAGCAGTCAGTTCAGCCGCAGCGTTTACTGCTAGCTCAACTTCAGAGCCTGTTGCGATAAGGATAAGCTCTGGCTTGCCTGCGCAATCTTTCAGGATGTAGCCACCCTTAGCAATGTTCGCGACTTGCTCAGCGTCACGCTCTTGCTGTGCAAGGTTCTGACGAGAGAAGATAAGTGAAGTCGGTGCATCTTTACGTTCGATAGCCAGTTTCCAAGCCACTGCTGATTCAACTTGGTCACATGGGCGCCATGTGCTCATGTTCGGCGTTAGACGTAGAGAAGCCATTTGCTCAACCGGTTGGTGAGTTGGGCCGTCTTCGCCAAGGCCGATAGAGTCGTGCGTGTAAACTTGGATGTTTTGCACTTTCATCAGAGCCGCCATACGCATTGCGTTACGCGCGTACTCCATGAACATTAGGAAAGTTGCGCCGTATGGTACGAAACCACCGTGCAGAGCAATACCGTTCATGATAGCCGTCATACCGAATTCACGTACACCGTAGTGGATGTAGTTACCCGACGCATCTTCAGCCGATACCGACTTAGAACCAGACCACATAGTTAGGTTAGAAGGTGC
>NZ_VTYQ01000005.1 GCF_013113835.1 Vibrio sp. RE88
CAGGACTGTTAGCCTGAGCTAGCAATCTAAATTAATGGTGGCTACGACGGGATTCGAACCTGTGACCCCATCATTATGAGTGATGTGCTCTAACCAGCTGAGCTACGTAGCCAAGTGATTAAGTATGGTGCGGAAGGAGAGACTTGAACTCTCACACCTTGCGGCGCCAGAACCTAAATCTGGTGCGTCTACCAATTCCGCCACTTCCGCAACTTAATCGTAGTTACCAAGACAATTGGTAAAGTCTCAATAACATTGAATATGGCAGGTCTACCTGGATTCGAACCAGGGAATGGCGGCATCAAAAGCCGCTGCCTTACCGCTTGGCGATAGACCTACGGGGTGATAGCAAAAGCTATCTAGATAATGGTGCGGAAGGAGAGACTTGAACTCTCACACCTTGCGGCGCCAGAACCTAAATCTGGTGCGTCTACCAATTCCGCCACTTCCGCAACTTAATCTGTAGTTACCAAGACAATTGGTAAAGTCTCAATAACGTTGAATATGGCAGGTCTACCTGGATTCGAACCAGGGAATGGCGGCATCAAAAGCCGCTGCCTTACCGCTTGGCGATAGACCTGCAGGCATAGTCAAAAGACTATTCAATTTATGGTGCGGAAGGAGAGACTTGAACTCTCACACCTTGCGGCGCCAGAACCTAAATCTGGTGCGTCTACCAATTCCGCCACTTCCGCATAAATTGTTTGTGTAGATTATATCAAGATGGTGCGGAAGGAGAGACTTGAACTCTCACACCTTGCGGCGCCAGAACCTAAATCTGGTGCGTCTACCAATTCCGCCACTTCCGCGTCTTGAATCTACAGGACTGTTAGCCTGAGCTAGCAATCTAAATTAATGGTGGCTACGACGGGATTGCTACGACGGGATTTGAACCTGTGACCCCATCATTATGAGTGATGTGCTCTAACCAGCTGAGCTACGTAGCCACTCGTGAGCGAGACAATATAAACCTTCGCGCTCTTAGTGACAAGCCCTTTTTCCAAAAGGCCTAACACTTTAAATAAATGGCAGGTCTACCTGGATTCGAACCAGGGAATGGCGGCATCAAAAGCCGCTGCCTTACCGCTTGGCGATAGACCTGCAGGTGATAGCAAAAGCTATCAAAACATGGTGCGGAAGGAGAGACTTGAACTCTCACACCTTGCGGCGCCAGAACCTAAATCTGGTGCGTCTACCAATTCCGCCACTTCCGCATCTATTCCTAAATACTTTCGTAAAAGTCTTTAGGAATGGTGGCTACGACGGGATTCGAACCTGTGACCCCATCATTATGAGTGATGTGCTCTAACCAGCTGAGCTACGTAGCCATACCATGTTTTGTTCTTTCAGATAATTGACCTTATCGTCGGGAACGGCGCGCATTATGCGAAGTTGCAGCAAAGCCGTCAATAGTTTTTTTGAATAAATCGGGATAAATCAACTGTTCGGTTTCTTTTTAAACAAAGAGGCGTGTTAATCATCGAAAAGTGACAACAAAATGTTATCCATTAGCCAACTTAATTTAATCGCCAAAGATCCAAAAACAACAAAGCCAGCACGAATGCTGGCTTTGAAAGTCAATGACTTGCGAAGAAATTATACGTTAAAGCGGAAGTGAACAACATCACCATCTTTCACGATGTATTCTTTACCTTCTAAACGCCACTTACCTGCATCTTTTGCACCACTTTCACCGTTGAATTCGATGAAATCATCGTAACCAACGACTTCAGCTCGGATAAAACCTTTTTCAAAGTCAGTGTGGATCTTACCTGCTGCTTGTGGCGCTGTTGCTCCAACTGGAATTGTCCATGCTCGAACTTCTTTAACACCTGCAGTGAAGTAAGTGTGTAGCGTCAGAAGTTCGTAACCTGAGCGGATCACGCGGTTCAGACCTGGTTCTTCAATCCCCATGTCTGCTAGGAACTCTTCACGATCTTCATCATCCAGTTCAGATAGCTCAGATTCAATGGCAGCACAGACTGGTACAACAACGTTGTTTTCTTTGGCTGCAAACTCACGTACTGCGTCTAGGTATGGGTTATTTTCAAAGCCATCTTCGTTGACGTTGGCAATGTACATTGTTGGTTTGAGGGTTAAGAAGTTCAGGTAACCAATCGCTGCCAGCTCTTCTTTTGCCAGTTCAACAGTGCGAGCCATGCCACCTTCAGTCAGAACAGGAAGCAGCTTCTCAAGAACAGTCAGCTCAAATTTAGCGTCTTTATCACCACCTTTGGCCTTCTTATTGTTACGTTGAATTGCACGTTCACAAGAATCTAAATCCGCCATGGCAAGCTCAAGGTTGATAACTTCAATGTCTTCAATAGGAGACACTTTACCAGCTACGTGAACAATGTTTTCGTTCTCAAAACAGCGCACTACGTGGCCAATCGCATCAGTTTCGCGGATGTTCGCTAGGAATTTGTTACCTAGACCTTCACCTTTCGATGCACCTGCAACCAGACCTGCAATGTCAACGAATTCCATCGTTGTTGGCAGGACTTTCTGTGGGTTAACGATCTTCGCCAGTGCGTCTAAGCGCAGATCGGGTACAGGTACAACACCAGTATTTGGCTCGATAGTACAGAACGGGAAGTTGGCCGCTTCGATACCTGCTTTAGTTAGTGCGTTAAACAGAGTTGACTTACCTACGTTTGGTAGACCAACGATGCCACATTTAAAACCCATGATATTAACCTTATTCTGCTTTGAACGTGTGTAGACGGTTTTGCGCTTTCGATAAGCCATCCTTTATTAGGATGTCTAGGCAGCGTACGGATTCATCAGCCGCTGCATCAAGTAACTCTTGCTCTTTGGCAGGCGCTTTACCTAGAACAAATCCCGCTACTTTATCTTTGTGTCCCGGATGGCCAATACCGATCCTCAGACGATAGAAATCTTTGCAATTACCAAGCTTACTAATTGTGTCACGTAGACCATTGTGCCCGCCGTGGCCGCCGCCTTTCTTAAATTTGGCGACACCGGGAGGTAAGTCTAGCTCATCGTGTGCGACCATGATCTCTTCTGGTTTAATCTGGTAAAACTTCGCCAGTGCGGCAATGGATTTACCAGAGAGATTCATAAAGGTCGTTGGGATAAGCAAGCGGAGATCTTGACCGTTCATCATGATGCGTCCAGTCAGGCCAAAAAACTTCGCTTCGTTTTTCAGTGTGATGTTATGAACGCGTGCCAGTTCTTCTACTACCCAAGCCCCCGCGTTATGGCGGGTTCTGGCATATTCAGGCCCAGGATTGGCAAGGCCGACAAGAAGTTTGATCTGTTGACTCAAGGTTAGGATCTCTCTTGGAATCTCAAAAAGCGCAGTATGATAGCACAGAATTCTTACCTCGGGCGAGGTGTGGATTGACTGCCAGTTTGTTACCATAAAAAAACACCCCAAAGTGGGGTGTTTTTAAGTCATTCTTATCTAATCCAAGATTAGTTGAACATTGCTGAGATAGACTCTTCGTTGCTAATACGACGAATTGCTTCAGCCAGCATACGAGACAAGCTTAGCGTAGTCACTTTACCCGTTGCCTGCATTTCTTTTGACTGAGTGATGGAGTCTGTCACGATGACTTGGTCCAGTACTGAGTTCTTGATGTTATGCGCAGCGTTGCCAGAGAATACAGCGTGAGTTGCGTAAGCAAAGACTCGCTTAGCGCCGCGCTCTTTAAGCGCTTCAGCTGCTTTACACAGAGTACCGCCAGTATCGATCATGTCATCAACGATCACACAATCACGGCCTTCTACATCACCAATCAAGTTCATCACTTCGGAAACGTTCGCACGTGGGCGACGCTTATCAACGATAGCGATGTCGATGTCACCTAGTGCCTTAGCCGTTGCACGAGCACGTACAACACCGCCAAGATCTGGAGAAACAACAACTGGATTTTCAAGACCACGCGCTTCCATATCATCCAGAAGAACTGGTGTACCGAAGATGTTATCTACAGGGACGTCGAAGAAACCCTGGATTTGCTCTGCGTGTAGGTCAATGGTTAGGACGCGGTCAACGCCAACGTTAGAAAGGAAGTCAGCAACAACTTTTGCTGTGATTGGCACACGCGCTGAACGTACACGACGGTCTTGGCGAGCGTAACCAAAGTAAGGGATAACTGCTGTAATACGGCCCGCTGAAGCGCGGCGCATTGCGTCAATCATCACTACAAGTTCCATTAGGTTGTCGTTAGTTGGTGCGCAGGTAGATTGGATGATGAAAACATCACTACCACGTACGTTTTCGTTGATTTGTACAGCGACTTCGCCATCAGAAAAACGAGAAACAGTAGCATCACCAAGAGAGATGTATAGACGATCAGCAATACGTTGGGCTAGTTCAGGTGTAGCGTTACCAGCAAATAGCTTCATATCAGGCACGGTGGAAACCTCGGGGTTGCGTCCAGTATTTAGATAGATATATTGTGGGCTAAGCGATACTTAGCCAGTGTCTCGTATAAAGGAGAAATATTTTTCCCTTTAGCCACAAAAGCAGAGACATTGTCAGGTAATTGTTCAAGAACCTTGTTGGCCTCATTTTGGCTCGAAAACTCAGCAAAAACGCAGGATCCGGTCCCTGTCAGTCTTGACGGCGCGTATTGTAGCAGCCATGAAAGTTGCTTATCAACCTCTGGGTACAGCATTCGAACAATTTTTTCGCAATCGTTTACGTAATGGCTGTCAAGAAGTGTTGCCAGGTCACGTTTTGGTGTGTTTCGGGTTAAGTCTGGATGTGTGAAAATATCTGCCGTTGCGATGGCTACATCCGGTCTAACGACCAAATACCACTTTTCTTCCGGCTCTGCTTTGGTGAGCTCTTCACCGACACCTTCAGCAAACGCGGCAAAACCTTGTGCGAAGACAGGTACGTCTGCACCAAGCTTCAATCCAATCTCGGCAAGCTGTTGCTCAGTCAGTTTAGTCTGCCAAAGGTGATTCAAGGCGACTAATACTGTGGCAGCGTTTGATGAACCACCACCGATGCCTCCGCCCATTGGCAATATTTTGTTTAATTCTATATGGGCACCGTATGAACAGCCTGTTTTCGCTTTCAGTGCCATCGCGGCTTGCCAAATCAGGTTATCTTCAACAGTTACGCCCGGCAGATCGGGTGTTAAGTGAATTTCACCACTCTGATTGGCGGTAATGGTGAGAGTGTCACCATGGTCTACAAACTGGAATAAGGTTTGTAATTCGTGATAACCGTTGTCGCGGCGACCTGTGATGTATAAGAAAAGGTTCAATTTTGCCGGTGAAGGCCAATGCGTTGTTTCGCTGATCATTGATCAAGATTCCATTTGGATATAACGATGTTGATTGAAATGTCGCCTTGTTTCAGCTTGAGCTTCTGTGGCAATGGTAAAGCGCTGCCCTGATACTGGATATCTTGATAGTTAAGATAATCGAGTTGCCATATTTGTCCATTTACCTGCTTAGTCAATGAGGCCAGGGTGTTGGTGTCATTGAGTCGGTACGTATCAGCGTCTATTGGACTGCCTAAGAACCAGTTATTAAGTTGCTCGACAGGTAGGGTGAGCCCTGTGAGGCGATAAATCAGTGATTGGGCATCGTGCGAAGTGTAGGTTTCGTCTTCATACGTTTCTACTGAAGCACCACTTGGCGTAATTTTCAGGTTCAGTGCCGTTTGACCAATAAAAGTGGTGAGCCTAAGCTGGCGGAAATCTGGGCTGTGTTTCCACTGAAAATTGAGTGACTGGCGCTGCTGTGGTGAAATGTAGCCCAGTTTTCCGTTGGCTTGGTATTGGCTGATACTGTTCAGGCGTTGTTGGTGTGTTTGCCACTCGACATTGGTGGTGCTGATGTCAAGAGTTGCACATCCCGAAAGAATTAAACTACTGAACAGAAAGATAAAGAAGGGACGAAAATAGGTCGTCATTGTTGGTTATTTATCCATTTGAGTCCTTGTCTTGCGCTACACTATATCATTGAAATCACGAAGTCATGAAAACATATCCCGAATACCCTTTAATTAAATCGGGCCATCAAGTAAAATTCCGTCCTTATTTGTTCATTCGCTGAAAACGAGAACCCTGATTACATGTCTTTGCTTGCTATAGGTATTAACCACAATACGGCTTCGGTAGAGTTGCGAGAGAAAGTCGCATTCGGACCGGAGAAGTTACCTCAAGCACTTAAGCAACTGGGCGATAACCCTCATGTCAATGGCAGTGTGATCATTTCAACCTGCAACCGCACTGAAATCTACTGTGACGTCAAATCTTCCGGTAAAAGCAAAGTGGTGGATTGGCTCGCTCAGTTTCATCAGGTGAGCCCTGAAGACCTGAAACCCAGTTTGTATGTACACGAAGAGCAGGCGGCTATACGTCACCTGATGCGTGTATCCTGCGGCTTGGATTCTCTGGTGCTTGGTGAACCGCAGATTTTAGGGCAGGTTAAGCAGGCTTATTCAGACTCTCGTGAACATAAGTCGGTCGATACCGCGATGGAAAAGCTATTTCAGAAGACTTTTTCTGTTGCAAAACGTGTCCGTACCGAAACGGATATTGGTGGCAACGCCGTTTCTGTTGCTTACGCGGCCTGTACATTGGCCAAGCACATTTTTGAGTCACTTGAAGATTCTACGGTGCTTTTGGTTGGTGCTGGTGAGACGATTGAGCTAGTGGCGAAACACCTAGCAAGCAATGGTTGCAGCAAAATGATTGTTGCCAACCGCACCAGAGAGCGTGCATTGCCACTCGCTGAGCAGTTTGGTGCCCAAATCATTGGCTTGCCAGAAATACCTGATCATCTTCCTCGCGCTGATATTGTGATAAGCTCCACGGCCAGCCCACTGCCAATCATTGGTAAAGGGATGGTGGAAAGTGCGCTGAAAGCCCGCCGTCATCAACCTATTTTGTTGGTGGATATTGCAGTACCTCGTGATATTGAATCGCAAGTGGCTGAGCTTGATGATGCGTATCTCTACTCTGTAGATGACCTGCAGTCGATTGTCGAAAGCAATATGGAGCAGCGAAAAGTTGAAGCCATACAAGCGGAAGCGATCGTCAGTGAAGAAAGTGCCACATTCATGTCATGGCTACGTTCTCTTCAAGCCGTCGACAGTATTCGAGATTATCGAAAATCGGCCAATGACATCAGAGAAGATCTACTGAATAAAAGTCTGCAGTCTCTGGCTGCGGGGACTGACCCGGAAAAAGTATTGCTGGAGCTAAGTAATAAGCTCACTAACAAGCTGATTCATGCACCGACCCGAGCATTGCAAAGTGCTGCAGAACAAGGTGAGCCGGCTAAGCTCGCCACATTAAGACAAAGTTTGGGTCTAGAAGACTCCTAATTTTATTGGACGTGAAAACGGCCAATCTATCGAACCCTGAGTTAAGAAAACTATGAAAGCCTCGATTCTAACTAAGCTAGAAACACTGGTTGAACGATACGAAGAAGTTCAACACCTGCTTGGCGATCCTGACGTGATCGGCGACCAAGATAAATTCCGCGCCTTGTCAAAAGAGTACTCTCAGCTAGAGGAAGTGACAAAGTGTTTCCAAGCTTACCAGCAAGCACAGGAAGACCTAGTCGCGGCTGAAGAAATGGCTAAGGAAGATGACGCTGAAATGCGTGAGATGGCTCAGGAAGAGATCAAAGAAGCGCAGGAAACCATCGAGCGTCTTAACGACGAGCTACAGATTCTGCTGCTACCAAAAGATCCTAACGATGATCGCAACTGTTTCCTAGAAATTCGCGCGGGTGCGGGTGGTGATGAAGCTGGTATTTTTGCTGGCGACTTATTCCGCATGTACAGCAAGTTTGCTGAGAAGAAAGGTTGGCGTGTTGAAGTCATGTCTTCTAATGAAGCAGAACATGGCGGTTACAAAGAAATGATCGCAAAAGTTTCTGGTGATGGCGCTTATGGTGTGCTCAAGTTTGAATCAGGTGGTCACCGTGTTCAGCGTGTCCCAGCGACCGAATCACAAGGTCGTGTACATACTTCTGCATGTACTGTCGCTATTATGGCTGAGATCCCAGAAGCGGAAATCCCAGAAATCAAAGCGGCAGACCTGAAAATTGATACCTTCCGTGCGTCGGGTGCTGGTGGTCAGCACGTTAACACCACGGATTCTGCAATTCGTATTACTCACTTACCAACAGGTACGGTTGTTGAGTGTCAGGATGAGCGTTCTCAGCACAAAAACAAAGCGAAAGCGATGTCAGTACTGGCGGCACGTATTATTCAGGCCGAAGAAGCTAAACGTGCTGCGGAAGAGTCAGATACTCGTCGTAACCTGTTAGGTTCAGGTGATCGTAGTGACCGTATCCGTACCTACAACTACCCGCAAGGCCGTGTCTCCGACCACCGTATCAACCTGACTATCTATCGTCTCAATGAAGTGATGGAAGGGGATTTAGCAAGTCTAGTTGATCCTGTTATCCAAGAGCATCAAGCTGACCAATTAGCGGCGCTGGCTGAGAACAACTAATCAATGACTGCACCACACAGTGTCGAATACACACTAAAGAGTGCCGTAAACAAGCTTCAAGAGAGTGGCAGTGATTCGCCCTCTCTTGATGCCGCGGTATTGCTTTGCCACACCCTCAACAAGCCTCGCTCCTTTCTGCTGACGTGGCCTGACAAAATCATAGATTCAGAAGCAATCTTGGCCTTTGAAGCGAACTTACAGCGTCGCATCAATGGTGAACCTGTCGCTTACATTACCGGTGAACGTGAGTTCTGGTCACTGCCATTGAAAGTGGCACCAAGCACACTTATTCCACGTCCAGATACAGAGCGTTTGGTTGAAATTGCTTTAGAGAAAGCGGTTGAAAATCAGGGTGATATTCTAGATTTAGGCACTGGAACTGGCGCGATTGCACTCGCCATTGCTTCAGAGCTACCAAACCGTCAAGTTTGGGGTATCGATCTCAAGCAAGAAGCCAAACAGCTCGCTGAGTCTAATGCCGAGCATCTGGGTATTCGCAATGCACAATTTTTATCGGGCAGCTGGTTTGAACCGGTAGGAACTGGTACAAAGTTTGCTCTGATAGTATCAAACCCTCCTTATATTGAAGAGCATGACCCGCATCTGACGCAAGGAGATGTGCGATTTGAACCGTTGAGCGCTTTAGTGGCGAAAGACAACGGGTTGGCTGATATCAAGCACATTTCGAGTCAGGCACTGAGCTTTCTGCAGTGTGATGGCTGGTTGATGTTTGAGCACGGTTACGATCAAGGTGTGGCAGTGAGAGAGATTCTGGGCTCACTGGGATACCAAAACATTACAACTTATAAAGACTACGGCGAAAACGACCGCGTAACCATAGGTCAATTTTCTCCAGAGAAGCAAGAGAGATAATTATGTACGAAGGTTTAAAGCACTTTCATCTGTTAACGATAGCAATCAGTGCCACTTTATTGTCTGTGCGCTATGCGATGATGATGGCCAATTCCAAACTGCTAGAGAAGAAGTTTTTCAAAGTTTTCCCTCACATCAATGACACATGTTTACTGTTGTCGGGTATTGGTCTGATTTTTATCACTGGCTTTATTCCTTTTACTGCTGCAGCCCCTTGGCTGACAGAAAAAATTACCTGTGTGCTGGCGTACATCGCACTGGGCTTCTTTGCTCTTAAGTTGGGTAAAAACAAGCTACTACGTACATTCTCCTTCTTTGGCGCGCTAGGTTGGTTAGCGATGGCAGGTAAGGTAGCTGTAAGTAAAGCACCATTATTTTTAGGTTAAGGCGTACTAGGTAATATTCATGCTTGAGTTATTTGATGAAGATTTTGATGCTATTGAACTGGCAGAAGGGGCGCTGATCTTAAACAAAGCGATCAACCCGTCGACCAATGACCAGTGGGCAGAGAAAGAACTGCATCGATTACTAAAAGAAGCTGAGTTGAGATTAAGCCAAGAGATCGACGAAAAGCAGCGTTTCGACGCTTTGCTGCGCCTCTTTTATCACGAGTGGGGATTCACTGGTGATCAGGAAGCCTACTACGATTCGTCCAATGCTTTCATTGATAAAGTCTTGGAGCGTCGCAAAGGCATTCCGGTGAGCTTGGGGGCACTGTTGCTGTACCTTGGGCGCAAGTTAGGTTTTCCAATCAGTGGTGTGACCTTTCCAAGCCAGTTTTTGCTGAAGCTGGAATGGTATGGTGAGAGTCCACAGTTTATTAATCCATTCAATGGTGAGTATGTTTCCAAGCATGTACTGGGTGCGTGGCTAATTGGGCACAGCGGCCCTCTTGCGACTTTGGAACCTGAACATCTTAAGTCTGTCGATAATCCAACGGTTATCGGTCGCTGGCTTGCATTGCTCAAGAGCGCTTTACTTCGTGAAGAGCGCTATACTTTGGCTTTGAAATGTACCGATTTGGCGCTTACGTTTGTGCCTGACGATCCGTATGAAATTCGCGATCGTGGTTTTATCTACCAGCAGCTAGACTGCCATCAGGTAGCGTTGAGCGACTATCAATATTTTATTGACCAGTGCCCTGATGATCCGGCCGCTGAGTTATTAAAGAATCAAGTAAACGCCATGAGTGAAACTCAGGTGACACTTCACTAAGTCCAGCTACAGGTTGGCATACATAAAGAAATAGAGAGAAAAAAATGGAACAGAAAATCGTTCACGTTGGTGATATCCCTGTAGCTAACGACAAACCGTTTACGTTGTTTGCGGGTATGAATGTTCTTGAATCTCGTGATCTGGCTATGCAGATCTGTGAGCACTATGTCAAAGTGACGGAAAAGCTTGGCATCCCTTACGTGTTCAAAGCGTCATTCGATAAAGCGAACCGCAGTTCTGTTCACTCATACCGTGGCCCAGGTCTAGAAGAAGGTATGAAAATCTTCCAAGAGCTGAAAGATACGTTTGGTGTAAAAATTATCACTGATGTACACACAGAAGCTCAGGCACAGCCTGTTGCTGACGTGGTTGACGTGATTCAGCTACCTGCATTTTTGGCTCGTCAAACTGACCTTGTTGAAGCGATGGCAAAAACAGGCGCTGTGATTAACGTTAAGAAACCGCAGTTCATGAGCCCAGGTCAAGTGGGTAACATCGTTGATAAATTCAGCGAGTGTGGCAATGACAACATCATTCTATGTGAGCGTGGCTCTTGTCATGGTTACGATAACCTAGTGGTTGATATGCTGGGTTTTGGTGTGATGAAGAAAGCATCAAAAGGCAGCCCAATCATCTTTGATGTGACCCATTCACTGCAAATGCGTGACCCTTCAGGTGCTGCATCTGGCGGTCGTCGTGAGCAGACTGTTGAATTGGCAAAAGCGGGTCTGGCAACTGGTATTGCGGGTCTGTTTATTGAAGCGCATCCGAATCCTGACCAAGCAAAATGTGATGGTCCATCTGCGTTGCCTTTAGACAAGCTGGAACCTTTCCTGGCGCAAATGAAAGCGCTGGATGATCTGATCAAAGGTTTCGACCACATCGACATTAAATAGTATTTATTGTTGAGAAGAAGGTTAGCCAATTGGCTAACCTTTTTTGTTTCTGTGTCCTCCCAAAATGCGTTAACACTCCAACAAGGGGAGGTTATGTTTCCTTTCTTTGTTGAGTAAACGCTCAATCTCACATTTGCTGTTCAGTGATGTTAACTCACAGTAAAACGTTTGCTTGTGATCATTTGGTAGAACAGATGCAATTGTGCTGCTTTGTTACACACTTAAATGTCAATTAGGGTGATCTAATCGGCATAAATATGAAATCAAGATGTCACCCCCAAGGGCTTAATTTAAACTAGTTCAAGTTTTACTGAGTTCTCAGCTATTGGTTGCTGAGCGCGTCTGTTCAATAAACTCAGTATCAAGCAGTGGAAATCCCCAAAAATTCAAAGGTATGACAATGAAGCAACGCCTGATTGTAAAAACCGCACTAAGCGCAGCGATTCTTGCAACTCTAGCTGGTTGTGCAACAGCACCTCAGCAAGAGTGGGAAGCGGATAAAACTTATAAGCTGACAGTTCTACACACCAATGACCATCACGGTCGTTTCTGGCAGAACAAATATGGTGAGTACGGCATGGCTGCTCGTAAAACGTTGGTTGACGAGCTGCGTGCAGAAGTAGAAGCCGACGGTGGTAGCGTACTACTGCTATCTGGCGGTGACATCAACACAGGTGTTCCAGAGTCTGACCTGCAAGATGCTGAGCCAGATTTCAAAGGCATGAACAAGATTGGTTACGATGCAATGGCATTAGGTAACCACGAATTTGATAACCCACTTGACGTTCTGTTTAAGCAGAAAGAGTGGGCAAACTTCCCAATGCTATCTGCAAACATCTACGACAAAGAAACTGGCGAGCGTATGTTCCAGGCTTACCAGATGTTTGATAAGCAGGGTATTAAAATTGCGGTAATCGGTCTTACTACTGAAGATACGGCTAAGATCGGTAACCCAGAATTTATTGGTGGTATCGACTTCCGCGACCCTAAAGAAGAAGCGAAGAAGCTTATCGCTGAGATCGAAGAAACTGAAAAACCTGATCTGATCTTTGCTGTGACTCACATGGGCCACTACGAAGATGGTAAGCGTGGTGTTAATGCTCCGGGTGACGTGGCTCTTGCACGCTACCTAGACGAAGGCTCTCTGGACATGATCGTCGGTGGTCACTCTCAAGAGCCAGTATGTATGGAAGCGCCAAACGTCGTTAAGAAGAACTTCAAGCCTTCTGACGAGTGTAAGCCAGACCTGCAAAATGGTACTTACATTGTTCAGGCTCACGAGTGGGGTAAATATGTAGGTCGTGCTGATTACGAATTCCGTAACGGTGAGCTAGAAATGGTGAGCTACGACCTGATCCCAGTTAACTTGAAGAAGAAAGTTAAGATCGATGGTAAGAAGCAACGTGTTCTTATCGAAGATGAAATCAAGCAAGATGAAGAGCTGCTTGAATTCCTACGCCCTTACCAAGAAAAAGGTAAAGCGCGGCTGGATGTGAAGATTGCAGAAACGAACGGCAAGCTTGAAGGTGACCGTAACGTCGTTCGCTTTAAGCAAACTAACCTAGGTCGTCTGATTGCAACTGC
This sequence comes from Vibrio sp. RE88, assembly GCF_013113835.1. Lineage (GTDB taxonomy): Bacteria > Pseudomonadota > Gammaproteobacteria > Enterobacterales > Vibrionaceae > Vibrio. The sequence goes on from NZ_VTYQ01000005.1 coordinate 13,028, forward strand.
TCACATGGAGCGTGCAAAAGCGGACTTCGCAGTAATGAACTCCGGTGGTGTTCGTGACTCTATTGAAGGCGGCGATGTAACGTATAAAGACGTACTGACTGTACAACCGTTCGCTAACATCCTGACTTACACTGACATGACGGGTAAAGAAGTTCTGGACTACCTAAACGTAGTTGCAACTAAACCTGTTGACTCTGGCGCGTACGCACAGTTTGCTGGTATCTCTATGACAGTAGCAAACGGTCAGGTATCTAATGTTGTTATCGGTGGCGAACAGCTTCGTTTAGATGAGACTTACCGTTTCACAATCCCAAGCTTTAACGCCGCGGGCGGTGATGGTTACCCTAAACTGACAGGTCACCCTGGTTACGTTAATACTGGTTTCGTAGACGCTGAGGTTCTAAAAGAGTACCTAGAAGCGAACAGCCCAGTTGATGTTAACAAGTACGCACCTGCTGGCGAGATTGTTTACAAGTAAGTTGACTAAAACTTCGAAATCTCATTAACTTAAAAGCGCTGCACATTCTGCAGTGCTTTTTTGTTATTTACTTAATGGAATCAGCATGACCCCGGCAATCAATCTCGCTAAGAAGAAAAAAGTCACCCACACTATTCATCAGTATGATCATGACCCTCGTGCAGATAGCTATGGTTTGGAGGCGGTTGAAGCGTTGGGACAAGATCCGGAGCAAGTGTTTAAGACTTTGTTGTTCTGTATGAATGGAGAGCCTAAAAACTTGGCGGTTGCTGTCATTCCGGTCGACCAAAAACTGAACCTTAAGCTGGCTGCTAAAGCCGCTAAAGCCAAGAAGGCAGAAATGGCGAATCCTGAAATCGCGCAAAAAACGACAGGGTACGTGGTGGGGGGAATTAGCCCGCTTGGTCAGAAAAAAGCGTTGCCTACTTTTATTCATCAGAGCGCGGAAAACAGAGAGACTATTTGTGTCAGTGCTGGTAAGCGTGGTTTGGAAATCGAATTAGCGCCGAAAGATTTGGCTGCCTTGACGCGTGGGCAATTTGCAGAGCTGTGTTTGTAACGAGCAATTTGAATCGTCTGATGGGTTACTTTAAAAAGGGTTGATGTGTGGACATCAACCCTTTTTCGATTCTACTTGGCTTCGTCTTCCATTTGCGCGTTATCCACGACGTGGTTTTCGCCCAAATCTTTTGGAAGGACTAGATTAAGCAGTATGGCAACGATGCCACATAAGCTGACGCCTTGCAGGCTGAATTCGCCAATACCAAAGGCCATACCACCGATACCAAATACTAGAGTGATCGCAACGATAACTAGGTTGCGAGATTTGTGCAGGTCGACATTATTCTTGATAAGTGTGTTTAAGCCGACAGTTGCAATTGAACCAAACAGCAGAATCATAATGCCGCCCATGACAGGCATAGGAATGGTTTGTAAAACCGCACCAAGCTTACCTACCAGTGCTAATACAATCGCGCTCACCGCAGCCCACGTCATGATCACAGGGTTAAACGCTTTAGTCAGCATGACCGCTCCCGTTACTTCGGAGTAGGTGGTATTCGGCGGAGCGCCAACCATAGAAGCGGCAATGGTTGCCACCCCGTCACCTGCGATGGTGCGATGCAGCCCTGGCTTTTTGATGTAGTTTTTACCTGTTACGTTCGAGATCGCGAGCATATCCCCTACGTGCTCAACCGCAGGCGCAATAGCGACGGGAATCATAAATAAGATGGCGTTGATGTTAAATTCAGGAGTAGTGAAGTTTGGTAATGCAAACCAAGCTGCTTCATGGACTGGTGTGAAGTCAACGATGCCGTAGCTGAGGCTTAGCGCATATCCGACAACGATGCCGCCCAGAATTGGTGTTAACTTCAGGAAGCCTTTGGCGAAAACACTGAGAATGATGGTTGTTAGTAATGAGGCGACAGAGATAACCAGTGAGGCATTTGCGTCAATGACCTGTGAACCATCTACCTTACCCAACGCCATATTAACGGCGACGGGGGCGAGACCTAAACCGATCACCATGATGACCGGGCCGACTACAACCGGTGGAAGTAGCTTATGAATAATTTCGACACCACGTACTTTAATGAGTGCCCCCATTGCAACGTACACACAACCGGCCGCCATTAGGCCACCCATAGTTGCAGGCACACCCCAAGTTTGAACTCCGTAAAGAATAGGGGCAATAAAAGCAAAAGATGAAGCAAGGAAGATAGGAACAGAGCGGCGAGTGACAAGTTGGAAAAGAAGGGTTCCGACGCCTGCACCAAATAGAGCGACACTAGGATCTAATCCTGTCAGCAATGGGACCAACACGAGAGCCCCAAATGCGACAAATAGCATCTGTGCACCTTGAATGGCGTTTTTCATGGCTTATTCCTTAATGTGGTAAATCGAAGAGCATTAGCTAAATACTCAACAGAAAAATAAAATTCGCGGGATTTTATCACCTTGGCAATCGTTTGCAATCTGAAGTGGATCAAATAAACAATAATTAACCAATCAGTAAGCGTGATGGTTTAAGGGTGCCAAAACACATAAATCCGACCTTTAGTTGCTCAAGATTGGATAGTTGCTTATCATCCGAAGCTGCAATGAAGAATTGACCTTAGGAAAGCTATGCGCCATTTAGTTTTGTTGGCTTTAGGGCTGGTGGGGTTCCCTGCCGCTGCTTTGACCAATGTAGATTTATATCAGACTGAGATTGTGCTTGATCAAAGCGTTGAAAATGCGGATGCCCAAGCTCGTGTAGATGGAATGAAAGAGATCATCGTTCGTGCTTCTGGCGATCAAAGTGCGGTATCAAATCAGGTCGTGCAAAAGGCTCTGAAACAAAACTCTCAGTACCTTTCGCAAATCAGTTATGGGCAACTTGATGGCCAGCAAACACTGCGACTGGGCTTCAGTGCGCCTCATATCCGTTCTCTGTTAAGTCAGGCTCAATTACCGATTTGGCCTGCTGCTCGTGCCAATCTGTTAGTTTGGTTGGTGGAAGAGACTCAGTACGATCGTAATATCAACTGGGAACATTCTGATTCACCAGTGCTTGGTCAGATGAGAGTGGAAGCCGAAAAGCGCGGCCTACCGCTGACTGTTCCAGTTGGAGATTTTGATGATATTACAGGTGTAGCTGCCTCTGATCTTTGGGGCGGTTTTGCGCGCCCTGTTGGTGAAGCTAGCCAACGTTACCCAGTTGATGCTGTATTGGTCGTGCGAGTGCAGGGTAACTCGCTACGTTGGACTTTGTACGATCAAAAACCTGCGACGATTGGTATAACGCGCCAAGCGCCAGTATCTGGTTCAAACAGTGGAGCGGATTCTGCGACTAAGATGGTGAACCAGATCAGTGACTACTATGCGAAGAAGAGCGCAGTAGTCGTTGCAAGTGAGTCTTCTGAAACTGTAAAAGTTCGTTTTACTTCGTTAAATAATGCGGTGGATTTTTTCACGTTAGAGAAACAGCTGAAAAAACTCAGCTCAGTAGCCGCAACGGATATTCTAAAGATTCAGGGTAATCAGGTAACGTTCAATGTGCATCTATTGGCTTCTCAAGCGGAATTTGAGCAGGAAGTCAGCCGCATGGGGCAGGTGACTCAACTGGAAAACAGCACTGAGTCTCAACCCGTTGTTATTGACGAGCCACAAATTGAATCGCCTGATGATTCGGTCAGTGGAGCGCAAGCGAATATTGGCACTCCTGTTGAGGTTCCAGCTGTCATTCCATCGGAGCAAATTCTGACATTTGAATGGTTAGGGGCACCCGCGACAGAAATGGAGCATGAAGCTGAATCGATAGATTCAGAAGAGGCTCAAGAAGCGCTCGAAGACGCAATTGAATAACGAAAAAGGTCTGGCAAATGCCAGACCTTTTTTATTCGAATCGTTCCTTTTCTTCTTTTTCGACTTTCGATAACCGTTTGAGCTTAAGCCCTAATTCTTTACCACGGGAGCGTGCATAAAGAATGTTACCGGCGAAGGCCGCAGCAGTAAGAATCAGCTCTATACCTGCTAGCCAGCGTTCACCACCATCGATATAAAGAATGGTTAACGCATGCAGAAAGTACAGCATCAGCACGAAGTTGGCCCAAGCGTGTGTGTACGGTTTGCCCGCCAGAATGCCAGGTAACGGCAACAGCAGCGGAATGCTCCAGGCAATGGCGAGCGTAATGTTGCTGATGTGAGGGTGAGGAGACAAGCTAAGTTGCCACAGGGCCACCCAAGCAAGCAGACCGAGGTTTCCACATAACGCTAGAAGCCGGAATAATTTGGTTTGAGATTGCATTTCCTGCATGCCATCAGTCCTTCATTTTTAACGCGGTGGTTGCCAAGCGTTTACCGAGTTGTTGTGCCAGTTCGATTTCATCTTGACTGAGTGAAGCCCCGTCATGAGTTACAGACGTGGCGCCGTAAGGTGTACCGCCTGTTTGCGTGGTGTGCAGTGTCGGCTCAGAATAAGGAATCCCTAAGATCATCATTCCGTGGTGTAGCAGAGGTAACATCATGGTTTGCAATGTTGTTTCCTGCCCGCCATGTAAACTGGAAGAGGAGCTAAAGACACATGCCGGCTTATCGATCAAATCGCCAGAGACCCACAAAGACGTCGTCTGGTCCCAGAAGTGTTTGAGTGAGGCGGACATGTTGCCAAACCAGACCGGGCTACCCATCGCTAGGCCATCACAGGCTTTTAGTTCATTTAAAGTCACTACAGGATCTTGAGCTTGTTGCCTTTCATCTATGTCTTCAACCGTACGAATCAAGGCTTCGCAGTGAGGGATAGATTCTATCCCTCGGGCAATTTGCCGCGCTAATGCGCGGGTAGAACCATGTCGGCTGTAATAAAGGACGACAATCTGGCAACTCATAGAATATCGAGAACCTGCTCTGGTGGACGACCGTGTTTTGCTTGACCATTGCTGACGACAATTGGACGTTCAATCAGTTTTGGATTGGCAGCCATGGCTTCGAATAACTGTTCGTCTGTCGCATCTGCTAGGTTGAGCTCTTTATAGATATCTTCTTTGGTGCGCATCATAGCGCGAACGTTATCTAGCTTGAGCTGTGCGAAAAGTGACTTCAATTCAGCCACGCTTGGTGGTGTGTCGAGGTATTTAATGATTTCTGGCTGGATATTTTTTTCTTCGAGAAGCGCCAAAGTCTGGCGGCTTTTTGAGCAACGAGGGTTGTGATAAATCACGACTGACATAAGTTGAGTCTCCGAGTTATTGGGAACGGCGTGTCATCCGTTCCATCATTATTGTAGAGCCATAAAACGATCACGCTGAACCATAAGCTGATCGATTCGCGCATCGTAGCGTGCTTGCTTTAGGCTGCCAAGTTCGGCAAGTTGGCTGGCTTGAGTGTAATACTGAATCGCCTTATTCCAATTGGCTTTCAGAGCTAAAATTTCCGCACGAGCAGCGAGGTCTTCGTCACTGCGGCCTAGATGAATACTGGCTTCAGACAGTAAGTGCCAACCATTCACATCGTTAGGGTTATCGTGGGTGTAGCGCTGAAGAACACGCACCGCTTCTTCGTTTTTATCTTGCTTCATCAAAACGTTAGCGTAATTGATGGTTAACACGGCGTTGTTTGGTTTACTTTTCAACGCTTTTTGCAGCATTTTCTCTGCTTCACCAGCCTTCTTCTGCGCAATGTACAAATCGGACATAGCGTCGAGGTAGAAGTTGTTGTTCGGTTGCTGCTGGATCAAGGATTGTAAAATCGTGTTGGCTTCATCCAGCTCATTGTTGTCTAAATGAACCAGAGCTCGGCCATATTGGTATGAAGATTTCAGGCTTGCCGGGGCCTTTTTCTCTGTTCGAGCCAACCAATCCATAGCGGCTTTGGCACTGATGCCAGCATAGCGGGCGACAATACGAGCGCGGGCAAGGTTGTAATTTAGTGATGGGTCAACTCTTCTTGCTGGGTAATTTTGTGCTCTGGCTCGGCTGTCAGTAATACGATCTTCCGGTAGCGGGTGCGTCAGCAGCATTGGTGGTGGCTTACTGGCGTATCGGTATTCATCGGCTAGGCGACTGAAAAAGCGCGGCATCGCGTTGACGTCAAAACCGGCTTTGGCCAGCGTGTCGATACCAAAGCGATCAGCTTCTTTCTCGTTGCTACGTGTGTAGTTGATCTGGCCCTGAATATTACCAGCAGTGGTTGCGGTAATCGCTGCGATACCCGCTTCAGGCGCAGCGATAGCGAGAAGCAGTGAGCCTGCCAATGCCGCCATTGTCGCGGGAGATCGTCTTGCCTGTTCTTCCATACTGCGTGCGAGGTGGCGTTGAGTAACGTGCGCTATTTCGTGTGCGACAACGGAAGCCAACTCGCTTTCACTTTTGGCATGAAGAAATAGCCCAGTATGCAGAGCCACGTAACCACCAAAAAACGCAAAAGCGTTGATATTGCGGTCACGGATCATAAAGAAGGTAAACGGGGTTTTTACGTCACTGGCGCTGGCAACCAACTGGTGGCCTAAGCTGTCTATGTATTCATTCAGAACTGGGTCATTGACGATAGGTTGGTTGTTACGCAGCATGCGCATGTAGGCGTCACCGTATTGTAGCTCTTGATCTATGGTCAAAGTGCTACTGGCTGCCGTACCAATATCAGGTAAATCGAGAGTATTGGCGTAGGTTGGTGTCTGTATACCCAGCGAAGCTGCGACGCATAAGCAGACAAGTGAGCGCGTACGTCTAAACATATTTTATTGGTGATACTCCATGATCATTTGGTCTATCCACTCAGTCTGAGTCATTTGGTTATAATGAACGGTGTCAGGCTGGAGGTATAGCTTTTTGACACTCTTTTACTGAGATGGTTTCACCGTCGATTGGCTGCCGCTATGTGAGTTGTGCGCCTTTCATTCATCTATCGAGTGTAAAGTGTTCCATTGAATTGAGTTATGTCAAAGTGAAACTTTTCGTTGCATCGATGTATTTGCACTGACGCTTGGAAAAAAACACTATACAATATTCCTCCTATGATAAGCATCGGGCTGAAGAATGGAACTGAATCTTTTGGATTTGCGTCAAGAGCGCTGCCCTATGGCACTATTACTTGCCAAACGTCACACTAAAGGGCTGTGTGAAGGACAACAAGCAACCATTTATGTTTCAGACCCCAGTTCTATGTCAGATATAAAACATTTCCTTCTTAAGCAATCCTTCGAGTTGGTCTGCGAAGAGTTGGATGGTTATTACTGTTTGCAAGTGACTAAAGGAACCTTGTCGAATGTTTGAGATGGTGAGTCGTTGGTACAAGCGACGTTTTTCTGATCCACATGCTGTGAGCTTGGTTGCGATTCTGCTCTTCGGCTTTATCACGATTTACTTCTTCGGCAATCTGATTGCGCCTTTGCTTGTCGCGATTGTTTTGGCTTACTTGCTGGAATGGCCGGTTTCTCAGTTGTCCCGCCTTGGCATTCCAAGAACGTTGTCGGTCATCTTAGTTATTCTCGGTTTTACCAGTTTGATGCTGGTGGCGGTATTTGGCCTCGTCCCGACTATCTGGCAGCAAGTCGGCAATCTTATGAACGATATTCCTTCGATGTACACTGGGCTACAGAAGGTGATTGCGGAGCTTCCGCAGCGTTATCCTGAGTTGGATAATTTCCAGATTGTCGAATCGCTGGTGACCAACGCGAAGAACCAAGTGATTGTGATGGGTGAAACAGTCGTTAAGGGCTCGCTCGCTTCGCTGGTGAGCATTGCAACACTGGCGGTCTATCTGATTTTGGTGCCGCTACTGGTGTTCTTCTTGCTCAAAGATAAGCAAGAGATGATTGCCATGGCGAGTGGTGTACTACCACGCAACCGTAAGCTGGCAACCAAAGTCTGGCATGAAATGAATGAGCAAATCTCGAACTACATTCGCGGCAAAGTGGTGGAAATCCTAATTGTCGGTGGCGTGAGCTATGTGACCTTCGCAATTTTAGATTTGCGTTATTCGGTGTTGCTTGCCGTTGCGGTCGGTCTCTCTGTGTTGATTCCGTATATTGGCGCGGCTGCGGTGACAGTGCCAGTGGCAATGGTTGGTCTGTTCCAGTGGGGGCTGACGCCTCAGTTTTACTGGCTGCTGATTGCTTATGGCATCATTCAGGCGCTGGACGGCAATGTTCTGGTTCCGGTTCTGTTCTCTGAAGCAGTGAATTTACACCCAGTTGCTATCATTGTTGCCGTATTGGTGTTTGGTGGTCTGTGGGGCTTCTGGGGCGTATTCTTTGCTATCCCGTTAGCTACTTTGGTGAAAGCGGTATGGAATGCACTGCCAAGCAATGACGAAGACGAAGTTTATTCACACCCCGGGTAAGCTCAACCTACAATCTCATCGATTAAAAAGCCTCAAAGCCTTCGCTTTGAGGCTTTTTATTTGCGCAAACCGTATATACTTTTTACAACAGTGATACGTATTTTGTGGCAAATCTGTAAGAAATTTCTTAAGTCTTCGTCGTTTAGGACGATAATAATAGATACCGACATAACAACTATAAATTAAAAAACGAAATAATCTTTGAGGGACACTATGAGATTCAGTCAAAAGATCGTTGCAGCTTCATCTGCCTTATTGTTAGTAACTGTGATGTTACTTTCAGTGCAACAATTGAGCACGGTAAAGACAGAAGTGGAAGCGCTTGTCGATACTAGTCTGACCGAGATGGTCAAAGGGGTAAAAAACACCGTCACTTCGGAAATGGAGAGCAAGAAGTCGCTTGCTCAATCCACGACCGAAGTCATTGAACTTGATCCACAAGATCGCAGCCGTATTCAGGCAATATTGGAAAAGCCTTTGGTGAAAGGCAGCTTTTTAGCCGTAGGTTTTGGTTATGAAGCCGATGGCTTTGTAATAGAGAATGATGACGGTTGGGATGCGGGGCCGGATTACGACCCACGTGTGCGCCCTTGGTATATTGACGCTAAATCTCAAGGTCAGTTAGTCGTGACTGACCCGTATGTCGATGCTTCTTCGAAGAAAGTTATTATCTCCATTGGTACACCAGTACGCGACAATGGTCAGTTTACTGCTGGCATGTTCTATGACCTTGAGCTGACTGGCTTGGCGGACTTGGTCAACAGTGCCAACCTGCTTGATGCGGGTTACTTGTTTATTGTGACAGCAGACGGCACTACCATTGCGCACCCTGAAGCCAAAAACAATGGTCAAAACTTAACGACTTATCTGCCTGACGTAAAAATTCAGGAAGGTAATCAGCACATTGAAATAGATGGCGAGTCATTCCTTGTTCACTTTACCAAAGTACCAAGTGAAAACTGGTATATCGGTGCGATCGTTGATGAAAGCATCGCGTTCGCGGCTATCGACGATATGCGTAGCAGTTCAATTCTTTACGCTGTGATCAGTGTTGTCTTGAGTGTTGTGGTACTGAGCTTCCTGATTAAATTCCTGATGCGCCCACTGGGTACGCTTAACGAAGCGATCAAAGATGTTGCTTCCGGTCAGGGTGACTTAACCAAACGTCTGAACACAAACACAGATAAAGAGTTTGCTGAGCTGGCAGAAGGTTTTAATACCTTTACTGAGACCTTGCAGAAGCAGATCCAGCAGTCGAAAGCCATTGGTGCTGAAATCCTACGTGGTACTGAGATGACAGTTCAGGGCTCACAAGAGTCTGCAGAAGCGATGCGTAGTCAGTTGCAAGAGCTTGAGCAGCTTGCAACCGCGATGAACGAAATGGCAGTGACGGCAACAGAAGTCGCGAATAACGCTCAAGGCGCCGCTGGTGCAGCGAAGGACGCCGATGAAGCGACGCAGCAAGGTTCTTCAGTAGTAAGTGATACCACGGCATCGATTGACGCACTGTCGGCGCGCATCGATCAAGCAGTCGAAGAAGTTCAAGGTCTGGAGTCTGCGACCGCGAACATAGAAACCATCCTTAAAGTGATTAATGACATTGCCGATCAAACGAACCTACTAGCCTTGAATGCGGCAATTGAGGCAGCACGTGCGGGTGAATCGGGTCGAGGTTTCGCAGTTGTAGCGGATGAGGTTCGAACTCTAGCGCAGCGTACTCAGGAATCGACAACTGAAATTCGCAGCATGATTGAGCAGCTACAAGCGGGCGCAAGCTCAGTGTCAGCAGCAATGCATGAAAGCAAGAACACCGCGGTGGACGCGGTGGATAAAGCTCAAGCGGCCAATGAATCCTTACAGCGCATTCGTGATGCAATTCAGAGCATTACTGACATGAACATGCAAATCGCTTCTGCGGCAGAAGAGCAGAGTTTGGTGGCGGAAGAGATCAACAGCAATACTGTGAAGATCAAAGACCTGTCGACACAGGTGGCTGACTCTGCAGAAAACGCCAATATTGCCATGCAGGTACAGACGGAAAATGTCCGAGAGCAAGATGCAATACTGAACAAGTTTATTGTTTAAGTGCAATGAAACAAAAACGCCAGCGACAAGCTGGCGTTTTTTTATAAGTAGCGATTACTTATTCTCGTTCAAGTAATCCAAAACCACTTCATGGTGATTTTTGGTCTTGAACTTATTAAAGACGTGTTCAATCACACCTTCTTCATTGATAAGGAAGCTGATGCGGTGCAGACCGTCATAAACTTTACCCATGAACTTCTTCTCACCCCAAACACCGAATTGGTCAGCGGCTGCGTGGTCTTCATCAGACAATAGAGTGAAGTTAAGGTTGTCACGCTCGATAAACTTACCTAGGCGTTTCACTGGGTCAATGCTTACGCCAAGTACAACAACGTTGTGAGCATCCAGTTCTGCTTTAGTATCGCGCAGACCTTGTGCCTGAACGGTACAGCCTGGAGTCATGGCTTTTGGGTAGAAGTAGAAAAGAATCTTTTTACCAGCAAAGTCACTGAGTGACACTGTGTTGCCGTCTTGATCCAGCAGGGAAAATGCCGGAGCCGGAGTGCCAGCTGTTAGCGTGTTCATTGATTTTCCTTTTTATTGACTGTTCTTTATGAAGTTTAATGAGCCTTGAACGCCAAGGCTTGAGCACAATGCTTCGAATTCTTCCTGCAACTGCATCAAATTACAATCGGCGTCAACGGTGGCCGTGATCGCAATATGGAACTGGTTTTGCGTCGACTGAATCTTCGCTTTATCTATGGTCTGTGCGCTGAGCGATGCAAGGCCAATGTTTTTATCAGCGAAGAACTGAGTAAATTTCTCTGTCAGTCCTACTTCATCATCAGATTCAACAAAGACTTCTAAGCTGTAAGAATTGTCAGCATGAGCATGTTGTGATGTACGTTTCATCATGGTGATGAGGTCAAGTTCCTGACCTAATAAAGGCAGCGTAGTTTCGACGCGAGTGACCGCGGCATTGTTGCCGGAAAGCAGCATAATGAGGGTGAATTCATTGCCAAAAAGCGCAATGCGACTATCAACAATATTGCATCCAGATTGTGTGACCAGGTGAACCACTTGGTTGCAGACACCGGGGCGGTCCGTTCCTACCGCTGTAATCACCAGATGTTGAGTCATAATATCACTTCGAGCATTGTTATGATTATTAATGAGATAGCTTAGCACAGTTACTGAGGAGAAAAATGTCCGCTCTAGAGAAATCTGATGCAATTTTCTGCACTCGTTACTGACCCTGTCTGAGGGCTTGGTATTTCTAACCTCAGGCTGACAACGGGCTGTAAAAAAGGCGTAAGTTGCCAAAGTTCTAACATCTGATAAATATTCACTCAAATAGGTGATTTAAGCGGGTTTAATCCCTTGTCTTTTTCAATCGCCTTACAGTACCATGCAGAAAGTATCTAAATTAGGGAGAAAGACATGTTTTCAGGAAGTATCGTAGCGTTAATTACACCGTTTAATAATGATGGCGAAGTAGATTACGTAAGCCTGAAAAAACTTGTGGATTTTCACGTCGAATCTGGCTCAGATGGAATTGTGGCCGTTGGCACAACAGGTGAATCTGCAACGTTAACCGTTGAAGAGCATGTCAAGGTTGTTACCAAAGCGGTAGAATTTGCTGAAGGTCGTATTCCTGTGATTGCAGGGACAGGAGCGAATGCTACTCATGAATCAGTCACTTTCAGTCGCTTGTTAAACAACTCTGGTATTGCCGGTTGTCTGAGTGTGACACCGTATTACAACAAACCAACCCAGGAAGGTTTGTTCCAGCACTATAAGGCGATTGCTGAAGAAAGCGACGTGCCACAAATCCTCTACAACGTGCCAGGTCGCACTGCGGTAGATTTGTTGCCAGAAACAGTTGCTCGTCTGGCAGAAATCGATAATATCGTGGCGCTAAAAGATGCAACGGGCGATTTAAGCAGAATTGCAATTCACCGTGAACTTTGTGGCGAAGATTTTATCTTACTAAGTGGTGATGATTCGAGTGGCCTTGATTTTGTTAAGCAAGGTGGCCAAGGTGTGATTTCTGTTACGAATAACATCGCGGCGGAAGATATGGCGAAAATGATGAAGCTTGCCCTTGAAGGTAAGTACGAAGAAGCCGAGATTATCAACCAACGCTTGATGCCGCTTCATAAGAATCTGTTTGTTGAGTCGAGCCCGATTCCAGTTAAGTGGGCTGCGCACAAAATGGGCTTGATTGCTCACGGTGACTTAAGACTGCCGCTAACAGAGTTGTCTGAAAATGCTCGCCCAACTGTGGCGCAGGCAATGACGGAAGCTTGCATCTACTAAATCAGAATGAATTGCCGAAGCACAAAGCTTCGGCATTTACTTATCAGGAGTTTCAATGAAATTGTCTCATCAGCTAGTTGTCAGTTCGCTAGCTGTTTTTGTTTTAAGTGCCTGTTCTGGTGACGCAACTCAGCGTCGTCAGGCGAAGGACGATTTTGAGTATCTCAATACTCCACCTCTGACTGAGTGGAATAACATCGAAGGTGTGAATCCGCGTAACTACACCAACTACCAGATTCCTCAGGGAGAGTTTAGTGGCGGTGTCGGTCGTGATGTGGACATTCGCCCACCGCAGCAGGTTCTGGAGTTGATTCCAGGCGCACGTGCGGAGCGCAAAAATGGCGAAGTAACACTATGGCTATTGCGTGAAGACGAGCTGAACAAAGTTTGGCAAACGGCGCTGAAGATGCTGCAAGAGCAGAACATTGCTATTCGTGAGCAAACGGATAACCGTATCGAGACGGATTGGGTCAGCTGGAAGTCTGAAGACGAAGACGCTGAAATCGGTTCTCGCTATGAAATCACCAGTGTTGAAGCGAATAATCGCTATGGCTTTAAGATCTCTCTGATCGATTGGCGCGAAGCAGGCAAACAAATGCCAGTCTCTGCGACCAATAAAGAGCGCTACAACGCCTTGATGACCAACCTAGTGACTGCTCGTTACGACCTAGATATTCGTCAGGAAGCGGCACGCCGTGCTCAAGAGCTGGTTAAGCAGATCCCGATCTCTATGGGCACTGACCGCAGTGGTTTCCCTGTGATCATCGCACGTACTCCTTACAACGTGTTGTGGCCTCGTCTGCCTAAGCTTCTTCCTGAGATGGGCTTTACCATTGAAGAGCGTAACCAATCGCAAGGGACAGTGAAAGCTAAGTACGCTGCACCGGACGATGCATTCTGGACTGAGATTGGCGTGAAGCCGATTGGCCTATCATCAGGGACTTACACTTTCCTATTTGGTGATTTAGGTAACCGTACTTCTATCAACGTCACTGACTCTTCAGGTAAGCCTGTAGAAGAAGAATTGCTGAAAGACATGGTGCCAGTCTTGTCGGCTGTTGCAGATAAGCACGCTAAGTAACATCCAATAGGTAATAAAAAAGCTGACTATCAAAGTCAGCTTTTTTTTTGTCTGTTGTTTTGCTTTGGGCTCGATTAGAGAACCATAGCCGCAATCCAACCAAACACGATCAATGGGATGTTGTAGTGAACAAAGGTCGGAACCACGGTTTCCCAAATGTGTTCATGTTGGCCATCCGCATTCAGGCCAGACGTAGGGCCAAGTGTTGAGTCAGACGCTGGAGAGCCCGCATCACCCAATGCTGCCGCTGTACCGACTAGAGCGATTGTCGCCATTGGTGAGAAACCAAAGGCCGCTGCCAGTGGTACGTAGATCGTTGCAATGATTGGGATGGTTGAGAACGAAGAACCAATGCCCATAGTGACCAAGAGGCCAACAATCAGCATCAGAAGAGCGGCTAGCGGTTTGTTGTCACCGATACTAGTCGATAGTGCTTCTACCAAAGATTCTACTCCACCTGTTTGCTTCATTACGGCAGCAAAACCAGCGGCGGCAATCATGATGAAGCCAATCATCGCCATCATATGCACGCCTTTAGTGAACACGTCATGGGTTTCTTTCCATGCGATCACACCACCAAACGTGAAGACCATGAAACCAGCTAGGGCACCGATGATCATCGAACCTGTGGTTAGCTGGACGGTAAGTGCTGCGATGATACCAGCACAAGCAATTAGGATGTTCTTTTTGTTGATTGACGGTGTGTTTTCTTCAACGTGTGTCAGATCCGTTTCCTTGTATTGACGAGGCTTACGGTAACTAAAGAAAATGGCTGTCAATAAACCGAAGATCATACCTGCTGCTGGCAGCAACATAGCAACAGGGACTTGGCTCGCCACTACAGACTCCAAACCATTATCGTGCAGGTTTTTGAGTAGGATGTTGTTGAGGAAGATACCGCCAAAGCCAACCGGTAACACCATGTAGGGTGTCACTAGACCAAATGTCAGCACACAGGCAATCATACGACGGTCTAGATTGAGCTTCGCAAAAACGCCTAATAGAGGTGGAATAAGAATAGGGATGAAGGCGATATGCACAGGTACGACGTTCTGAGAAGACATAGTCACTAAGATCAGTGCGATTAACACTGCGTACTTAAGACCTGTCGAAGCAGAGCCGTTTTCTTTACCGTGGATACGTTTGATGACACTGTTTGCCAGTAAATCGGTGATCCCCGATTTAGAGATAGCGACAGCAAATGTCCCAAGCATAGCGTAGCTAAGTGCAATTGTTGCACCGCCACCTAGGCCACTTTCAAATGCAGCAACAGCATCGTTAAGGTCCATGCCAGCAACAAGGCCACCGACGATAGCACTGAATGTCAGGGCGACCACGACATTCACGCGCATCAGTGCTAGAAGCAGCATGATACATACTGAAATTACAACAGGATTCATAGTTTACTCGATTGTTGTGTTTACTTTTTTATTTATTGTTTTCTGCATCTTCGTCGATTAATGGCCAGCCACCGAGAGCTTTCCATTTGTTGACGATGCCGCAGAATAGCTCTGCCGTCTTTAGCGTATCGTAAAGGGCAGAATGGGCTTCTTTGTTGTCAAAATCCATCCCAGCGGTTTTACATGCTTTGGCTAATACCGTCTGGCCATAAGCCAACCCGCTTAGCGTTGCCGTATCAAACGTTGCGAAGGGATGAAAAGGGACACGTTTTAGCTTGCTACGCTCACTAGCGGCCATCACAAAGTTGTGATCAAAAGTCGCGTTGTGTGCAACCATAATCGCTCGGCTGCAATCCGCCGCTTTTTGTTCTTTGCGTACAAGCTTGTAGATTTCTTTGAGGGCCTCGGATTCAGGCACCGCACCACGCAATGGGCTAAACGGATCATGAATGCCGTTAAAATCCAGAGCTTCCTTCTCGAGGTTTGCTCCTTCAAATGGCTCAACATGGAAGTGGATGGTGGAAGCTGGCTGAAGCTCGCCATTTTCATCCATTTTAAGAGTGACGGCACAGATTTCTAACAGTGCATCCGTTTTGGCATTAAATCCTGCGGTTTCAACGTCGATAACGACAGGAAAATAGCCACGAAATCGTTTTTTGAGCGTCAATGCTTCGTTTTCTACAGTCATGTTGGCCTAGTATTATGTGACAAGGGCAGCATTATTGCAGATTCTCAGGGCAAGAAAAACCGGATTGTCTAATTAATAACGTTCCGTGGTTATTGATAGAAATGCAGCCAATGACTGTGTTCTTGGCGAGATTTTTGCATTGTAGGTGTTGTAGAAGTATCAGCGGCAACATCGCGCCGTATTAAGTAAGAGAATCCGTACCCCATGAAAAGACTGTTAGCCACTAGCCTAACATTAACACTTGCCTCTGTTGCCAGCTCCGTTTCGGCGATGGATGTTCGCTATGCTGCTAAACCCCAGCAGTCACAGTGGCAGATGATTGCAAATACGCCACTAGAGTGTCGCATGGTACACCCGATTCCAAATTACGGTGACGCGGTATTCTCTTCCCACGCCAGCAAAAAAATCAACCTCGACTTTGAACTGAAGATGAAGCGCCCTATGGGCAAAACCCGAGATGTGTCACTGGTCTCAATGCCTCCGGTTTGGCGACCGGGTGATAGCGCAGAGCGTATTACTAATATTCGTTTCTTCCAGCAGTTTGATGGTTACGTGGGTGGACAAACGGCATGGAGCATTCTCACAGAGCTGGAAAAAGGGCGTTACCCAACCTTTAGTTATCAGGAATGGCAAAGTCGCGATCAGCGTATAGAAGTCTCATTGTCTTCCGTCTTATTCCAGCGCTCCTACAATGCCTTTAGCGACTGCATCGCGAATCTGTTGCCATACAGTTTCGAAGATATTGCGTTCACCATTCTGCATTATGACCGCTCAAGTGTTCAGTTAAACAAAGCGTCGCAGAAACGGTTAGCACAGATAGCAGAATACATTCGCCATAATCAGGATATTGATTTGGTCTTAGTGTCGACATACACCGCGAATGAAGAAAGTAAGAGCGCCAGCCAGAATTTGTCTGAGCAACGGGCAGACGTACTGCGTGACTACTTTAAATCGCTCGGTTTACCAGAAGACCGGATTCAGGTTCAAGGCTATGGCCGTCGTCGTCCGGTTGCAGACAATGCTTCGCCGCTTGGTAAAGATAAAAACCGCCGAGTAGTGATATCGCTGGGGCGGACCCAAGTTTGATAGTAAAAAAGCCAGCGTAATGCTGGCTTTTTTATTGTTGATTCCGATTAGTTAAGTCGGAACTTAGCGATCAGGTTACAGTTAGTGGCAGTGTCTATGTCCTGTACCAACTTCGCTATCTTTGGATTTGGGTGTCGCTTCATGAACTCGATCAGCGCCTTCTTACAGCAGCCCATTGAATCGACAAAGGCATCACAGTCGCTATTTGGACATTGAGGTACCAAGGTGAGTACTTTTTCTGACGCCAATTGAAGGTATTTGAGTTCGTATTTAGTATCGCCAACAGTGCGCCAAAACGAGGCCATGTTGTGGCAGGAAATCACGGAGATCATCAGTCGGTCTTCAACATCAATCTCGTTGGAATCACCAATTCGCTCACTTAGTGTCAGCGCTTGTTGATAGTGAAGGATGCTACGCAGATGATCATCATCGTTCATTGCCAGATCAGCCAGTAGCGTGTGTTTTTCCCACTCGGCGATGCCCATTGTCTTATAACTCTCCGAATTCACAATATCTGGAGATTAAATGATAATTATTATCATGTAAAGTAAAAATAATAGGGCAGCGGAATGCTGCCCTATAGAATCAACGGTGGAGGCGATTACCCCTCAAGACCTGCCGACGCTTGTTTGTTTTGGATAAGTTCCAGCATATAACCATCAGGGTCTTTTACGAAAGCAATGTGAGTCGTTCCACCTTTTACAGGCCCTGGCTCACGAGTGACATTGCCACCGGCGGCTTTGATGGCATCACAAGTTTGGTAGATGTCTTCAACGCCAATCGCGATATGGCCGAATGCGCTACCCAAATCGTACTCTGTGGTACCCCAGTTGTAAGTCAGTTCAATCACAGCACCTTGAGATTCATCACCGTAACCCAAGAAAGCGAGAGTGTATTCATACTCTTTATTTTCATTGGTACGCAGTAACTGCATTCCCATGACTTCAGTATAAAACTGGATCGATTTATCTAAATCACCTACACGTAGCATGGTGTGTAAAATACGCCCGTTTGACATTGCCTTGCTCTCCTAGTTTTCTGGGTAAACTTTTTCTTTAAATTCGCACAAATCTTCGATGATACAACTGCCACAACGAGGTTTACGTGCAACGCAGGTATAACGCCCATGAAGGATCAACCAATGGTGGACATCGAGTTTGAATTCTTTGGGTACGACTTTGAGTAGCTTTTCTTCAACCTGATCGACATTTTTCCCCATCGCAAACTTAGTACGGTTTGAGACACGGTAAATGTGAGTATCAACGGCAATCGTCGGCCAGCCAAACGCAGTGTTGAGCACGACGTTGGCAGTTTTGCGCCCAACACCCGGCAGAGCTTCCAGCGCCGCTCTGTCTTCAGGTACTTCACCATTGTGTTGGTCGAGCAGGATACGGCAGGTTTTAATCACGTTCTCTGCTTTTGAGTTAAACAGGCCGATCGTCTTGATGTACTCTTTGACGCCATCGACACCCAAATCAAATAACCCTTGAGGTGTGTTTGCCACAGGGTAAAGTTTGTCGGTCGCTTTGTTGACGCTGACATCGGTTGCCTGAGCGGACAAGAGCACGGCAATCAAGAGTTCGAAAGGTGTACTCCAGTTGAGCTCAGTCTGAGGGTTTGGGTTGTTTTCCCTCAGACGTTCCAGTATTTGTACTCGTTTTTCTTTGTTCATTTTGAAGCTGCTTTCCAGTGTGTAAACCAGATATTACTGGTTAGTGACGCGAGCTCGTTCAATGGTCGGTTTTTCTTGTTTTGGCTGACGAGCTTCTAGTTGTTTATCTATGATGTTTTTCAGTGCAATGAGTAACCCAACGCCAATAAAGGCACCAGGCGGAAGTAGCGCCAGTAAGAAGCTGTTATCAAACTGGAATATTTCTATGCGCAGGGCACTTGCCCAGCTGCCAAGTAACAGGTCAGCGCCATCAAATAGGGTGCCGTTACCAATCACCTCACGCATGGCGCCCAAGACAACGAGGACGCTGGTCATGCCTAGGCCCATCCAGAAACCATCTTGCGCGGAAGGCAATAAATCGTTCTTCGAAGCAAACGCCTCGGCACGACCAATGATGATACAGTTAGTTACGATAAGAGGGATAAAGATACCCAGAGACAGGTAAAGGCCATAGGCGTAGGCATTCATCAGCAGTTGAACGCAGGTTACCAGAGCAGCAATGATCATCACGAAGACCGGGATACGCACTTCTTTTGGCACGTAATCACGTACCAGAGAAACGGTGACGTTAGAGCCGACCAAGACTAGCAATGTAGCGATACCCAAACCCAAAGCATTGGTCACGGTTGAAGATACAGCCAACAACGGACAGAGACCCAGTAGCTGAACCAGTGCCGGGTTGTTGTCCCACATACCGTTTTTAATCAGTGTTTTGTGATCACTCATTGTTGCCTCCACAATTAAGTGGTTGGTTTAGGATTTGTGTGCGATTTTTGTTCACAAATTGTACTGTATTTTTCACTGCTTTGACGACTGCTCTTGGGGTAATCGTTGCGCCAGTAAACTGATCGAACTGTCCGCCATCTTTACGCACCTTCCAATCGGCTTCGTTTTCTGGCGTGACCTTTTTGCCAGTGAAACTTAGGATCCAATCGGCGACACGTAAGTCAATTTTATCCCCCAGTCCCGGTGTTTCCTGGTGACTCAAAACTCGAGTACCTAGAATCGTACCGTCTTGCTCGATGCCAACAATAACTTTGATCGCGCCGTTGTAGCCATCTGGAGCGATGGCTTCAATTGCCAATGCTGTTGGCTCCCCATTCTTGCTCGCCATATAGACGGGCATTGGCGCATCGGTACCCAAAGCAGGGGCTGTGACCAAGGTGCAGGACTCGTACAAGCTGTTGTCATGCATCTCAGGAGGAATGACTTGGTTGAGTACAGACAGCAGCTGAGCTTGCTCTTGCTGGCTGATCTGATCTTTAGTCAAATAGTGCGTGAGCGCAACGACACCTGTTGAAGCACAGGCGAAAATCGCGAGTATTGCACCGTTCTTGCGAATAGCGTTTAACATGCTGCTCCTTAGTGGCCGTACGTTCGAGGCTTAGTGTAGTAATCGATCAAAGGTACACACATGTTGCCAAGCAGTACTGCGAAGGCGACACCGTCAGGGAAGCCACCCCAACTGCGGATAATGAATACCATAGCGCCAATGAAAGCACCGAAAATCAGTCGGCCTTTCACTGTGGTAGACGCAGACACTGGATCAGTGGCAATAAAGAAAGCGCCAAGCATGGTCGCTCCGGAGAGTAAGTGGATCAGCGGAGACGCCGTTTCTCCCGGAGTCAGGATAGCAAACAAGCCACTCATCACCGTCAAGCTGACAACGAAGCTGACCGGAATATGCCAGTTGATGACTCTTAATTTGATCAGCAGTAGGCCACCCACTAGATAGGCTAAGTTAACCCACTCCCAACCGATACCTGCCAGACCACTGAACTGAGGCTGGTGGAGGGCTTCTGCAGCGGTATTACCTGTATGGAGTGCGGTCTTGAAGGCATCGAGTGGCGTTGCCATCGTAATGCCATCTACACCTGTTCGAATCTGCTGAAGTGACAAGCCATCAAGATTGAAACCAGTGAAAATCAGTGAAAACGCATCGTCTAAAGAGCTCGTTGTCGGTTGCAGCTCGGCTGGTGAGATCCAACTGGTCATTTGTACTGGGAAGGAGATCAGCAGTACAACGTAAGCGACCATTGCGGGGTTAAATAGATTTTGACCAATACCGCCATAGAGGTGTTTTGCTATCAAAATCGCAAAAATCAGACCAATGGTGATGAGCCACCAAGGTGACAGAGGCGGAATCGCAACCGCAAGCAGCCACGCCGTTACAATCGCGCTATTGTCCCGCAATGCCGACATCGGATGGCGTTTACGAGCCAACATGACACCAGCCTCAAGCAAAAGCCCAAGAATGATGGCAAAGCCGAGTTGAATTAATGTACCCCACCCAAAAAAGTAGGTCTGGGCGAATAAGCCGGGTAAAGCACACAGCGCTACCCATTTCATCAGGTCGGGGGTGCTTCTGCGACTATGAGCGTGGGGTGAGCTGGCAATGAAAAAGGCCACTACTCGTTCTCCTCAAATTTATTATTCTGTTCGCGTTCAGCCTTGCGTGCTTTGGCGCGTGCGATAGCGGCAGCCACAGCCGCTTTCTTCGGATCCTCTGCGACTACTTCAGCGCTTTCTGATTCAGTAATGACTGGTTCAGATTGTGCTTCCTGTTGCGCTTTTCGGGCTTTAGCACGCGCAATAGCGGCAGCGACCGCGGCTTTCTTCGGATCCTCTTCGGCTACCTCAGCGCTTTCAGGCTCAGCGGTGACGGGTTCCAATTTGCCTTCCTGATGCGCTTTACGTGCTTTGGCACGAGCAATAGCGGCAGCAACCGCGGCTTTCTTCGGATCTTCTTCGGCTACCTCAGTGCTTTCAGGCTCAGCGGTGACAGTTTCAGGTTTGCCTTCCTGCTGCGCTTTACGTGCTTTGGCCCGTGCAATGGCGGCAGCAACTGCGGCTTTCTTCGGATCCTCTTCGGCAACTTCATCGCTTTCAGGCGCAGCGGTGATTGGTTCCGATTGACCTTCCTGCTGCGCTTTACGTGCTTTAGCACGCGCAATAGCGGCAGCGACCGCGGCTTTCTTCGGATCCTCTTCGGCAACTTCATCGCTTTCAGGCTCAGCGGTTACTGGTTCCGATTGACCTTCTTGCTGCGCTTTACGTGCTTTAGCGCGAGCAATAGCGGCAGCAACCGCTGCTTTCTTTGGATCCTCTTCGGCTACTTCATCGCTTTCAGGCTCAGCGGTGATTGGTTCCGATTTACCTTCTTGCTGCGCTTTGCGTGCTTTAGCGCGTGCGATAGCGGCAGCGACCGCCGCTTTCTTCGGATCCTCTCCGGCTTCAGCGTTTTCCGGTTCAGCGGTGACGGGTTCCGGTTTACCTTCTTGCTGCGCTTTACGTGCTTTAGCACGAGCAATAGCCGCGGCAACGGAAGCTTTTTTATCTTCAGTTGCTGAATCAGTACCGTTATCCTGCTGAGCGGCTTTTTTCGCTTTAGCGCGCGCAATAGCTGCTGCAACCGCATCTTTCTTATCATCGGATGAAGTGGCTGGCGTAGCCTCTTGAGTCTTCTGAGCTTTTTTCTCTCTTGCCTGACGTTTGCGTTCTTCACGCAGTTTTGCCATTTCAGAGTTGTCTGGCTCCGCATCACCTGCTTGCATTGCAGCCGCTTGCTTGGCTTTTGCTTTAGCGATTGCGGCCGCTACCGCCGGTTTAACTGCGGATTCATCTGATTTCGCTTCAGATTTCTGTGCTTTTACGCGCGCAATGGCTGCAGCAATGGCATCATCGCCGCCGGTTTTCTTCATATCTTTGCGACGATCATCTGCCGCTTTCTTGAATCGATTCTCGCGCTCGGCTTTATCACGCTCAAGTCGCGCTTTCTTCTCTTCAAAGCGGACTTTAGCGCGTTCTGCTGCTTCGGACTCTTCTTTGCGAGTACGCATCTCAGCTTTGGCTTGGCGGTAGTATTGCACCAGCGGGATTTCACTTGGGCAGACAAAGGCACAAGCACCACATTCGATACAATCTTTAAGGTTGAGCTCTTCGCATTTGTCGTATTCCTCTGCTTTCGCATGCCATTGAAGCTGCTGAGGGAGCAGTGAAGCAGGACAGGCCTCGGCACATTGGCCACAGCGGATACAGGCCATTTCGTACTGATTGGGTGAAATCTCTTTACGAGTTGGAGCCAGAATGCAGTTTGCGGTTTTGGTAATTGGAACGTTGGCGTGCGGAAGCGTAAAGCCCATCATAGGACCACCCATGATTAGGCGAGGCAGCTTTTTATCCGCTTTATAGCCGAACTCGTCGAGCAGTGATTGAACGGGTGTACCAATCAGTGCTTTGACATTACGCGGTTGCTTAAAGGTATCTCCGGTCAGAGTAACGATTCGCTCAACCAGAGGTTCGCCGTCACAAACAGCACGCTTAATGGCTTGCAGTGAACCGACATTTTGTACCAGTAAACCAATATCTGCTGGAATACTGTTCACCGGCACTTCTTTGTTGGTCAGTATCTTAATCAGCTGCTTCTCACCACCCGATGGGTATTTGGTGGGAATGACGCGGATGACGATGTCTTTGTGCTCTGCGGCTTGCTCTAACGCTTTGATGGCTTGAGGTTTGTTGTCCTCAATACCAATAATGGTCAGCTTAGGCTTTAAGATGTGTTCAACAATCTCGATGCCTTTAATGACTTCATCTGCATGTTCTTGCATCAACATGTCATCGGCAGTGATGTAAGGCTCACATTCTGCAGCATTAACAATCAGAATCTCTGTACGAGCCAATCCAGCTTGGATCTTTTTCGCGGTTGGGAAGCCTGCGCCGCCCATACCTGAAACGCCAGCCTGACGAATGATCTCAATCAACTCGTCTGGGGTGCGTTGGGTAAAATCGTTATCTGTTTTTCGTTCAATCCAGCGATCTTCGCCATCTGGAGAAATGACGATACAAGTTTCTGCCAGACCGGACGGGTGGGCAGTAGTGCGAGACTCTATCGCTATAATTTTACCGGATGTTGGCGCATGAACCGGAAGCATGAAGCTGGTGTCGTATTTAGTCAGCGGCTGACCTTTGAGCACCTGCTCGCCAACTTCCACTGTGATCGTGCCCGGTTTACCAATGTGTTGTTTCACTGGCAGAACGATTTCTTGTGGAATACTCGCTTTGGCAATCTCGCTTTTAACCGACTGTTTTTTGTTTTCTGGTGGATGGACACCCCCTGGGAAATCCCAAAGTGCGCCTGACTTAATTTGTTCGATGAGTGACAGCATACCAGTCCTTAATTCACGCCATTCTGCGACTTGGCAGAATCGGTAATATCAACAACAGGAATGGCGTCCAGTTGCCACTTCCAGCTCGCTGTAGTGGTTTCTACAGGAATCATTTCAATACAGTCCGTTGGGCAAGGTGCAACGCACAGGTCACAACCAGTACATTCGTCTTTGATCACCGTATGGAGTGCTTTAGTACCGCCAACTATCGCATCAACCGGACAAGCTTGAATACACTTAGTGCAGCCAATGCACATGTCCTCATGAATAAATGCGACGGTTTTGACGTTGTCATCCAGATCGTGTGCTGAGTCTGTGACCTCGACGCCCATAAGATCGGCCAGTTTCTCGATGGTTGCCTGACCGCCAGGAGGGCACTTGTTGATCTCGTCGCCATTCGCAATCGCTTCGGCATAAGGGCGACACCCCGGGTAGCCGCACTGACCACATTGGGTTTGAGGTAAAATATTATCAATTTGGTCGACGATCGGATCCGCTTCAACTTTAAAGCGGATCGAGGCAAATCCTAATATGGCGCCAAACAGTGCAGCAAGTGCTGCTAGGGCCAGTACAGCAATAAGAATAGCGCTCATTACAATTTCACCAGTCCAGTAAAGCCCATGAATGCTAGCGACATCAGTCCGGCGGTGATCATGGCGATTGACGCCCCTTTAAATGGTGCAGGTACATCGGCCGCTGCGATACGCTCACGCATAGAGGCGAAGAGGATAAGAACCAGTGAGAAACCGACCGCTGCACCAAATCCATAAATGATAGATTCGATGAAATTGTGGTTTTCGTTGATGTTAAGCAGGGCGACACCTAAAACCGCACAGTTGGTTGTGATCAGCGGTAGGAAAATCCCCAGTAGGCGATAGAGCGTTGGGCTGGTTTTATGCACCACCATTTCGGTGAACTGAACCACAACGGCGATCACCAGAATAAAACTCATAGTACGCAAATATTCCAACCCTAAAGGTTCAAGAATGTAGCTTTCCACAAGATACGAGCACACTGAGGCTAAGGTCAGGACAAACGTGGTTGCCAACCCCATTCCGATTGCTGTTTCCAGCTTCTTGGAAACGCCCATAAATGGACATAGGCCCAAAAACTTCACCAGTACAAAGTTGTTGACCAGCACAGTGCCGACCAGCAACAAAAGATATTCGGTCATAATTATATATTTAAGAGAATCCGATCCCGATATTATCCTGCTTTGCTGAGTCAATAACAACCAAGGAAAGCTAGGGTTTTGTATTGTTGAATAAAAATTATACGGGATATTCCCGCTCTCGGGGGTAAATTCGTGGCTAAACCTGTAAAAACCGTCGTTAAGTAGGGATATCTTTAGAGCTGTCGGGCATTAAGGATGAAGTGCTAATAGCTTGGAAGCATAAGTAACCATGCCGAGTTGTTAACGTATCTGATTATCCGTGAGTCTTTATAAGGTGACGAGTGGCGGCAGAGGAGACAAATTGACAAGCGGCGACCGGTTAAATTCGCCAAATAAAAACAGTGTATTAGGCTGCTTTCCTAGTAGCTCCTCTATCTCAATCAAGTTACGCAGGGCATAAAATCGATGCACATATTGTGTCGTTTCTGAAGGAAGCGCGAGTGTAGAAAACTGTCTGCTGCCAGACTTTTTAATGGCACGAGAAACTCGGCCTTCTCCTGCGTTGTATGCGGCAATGGTGAGGGCCAAATCATCAAACTTATTATGCAAAAACGCTAAGTATGCGATGGCTGCCTCAGTACTGGCTTGAATGTCAAATCGTTGATCTTGGCTGGCATCGATTTTAAGGCCGAAGCGCTGTGCCGTTGCAGGCATAAGTTGCCACAACCCGGCGGCGTTGGCGTGAGAGACAGCTTTAGGATCATAGGAAGACTCTAGCATGGGCAGCAATATGAGCTGTGATGGTAAGGACTGAGATGATAGCCGCTTCGCGATGTCCTCAATCAGAAGTCGGTTCACCGCCAAACGTTGTTCGATGTGCTTTTTATAGGGCGTCAGGACAGCCAGCTCGTGCTCAAATTCAGTAGGTAGAGGTGAGGCGTTGAGAGGGTGTACAGCACAAAGATAAACCGACAAGAGCATGCACAATGCCCCTTTCCAACCACTGCGAACATTGATCATCTCAACGATGGCTGCTCTTCATAGGTATGTTGGCTTGGTTGAGTGATATGACACATCAGCTCATGAAAACTGGCAGAGCTGTGGCCGTTCTCTTGATTGAGTGCATGACACTGTTTAACCAGAGATTCTAGTTCGCGCCATTGCGCATGAACTTTGCTTAACAACGACGGCGGTAATACAGAAAAAAGTTTGCCAATACCGGCTTGGTCGCTGGTCAGACGTAAAGCTTTCATGGTCTGGCTACGCTCACTGGCATGTTGATCAAGCTTTCTAAGCAATGGTTTTTGCTCAGCAAGATTTTGATTGAGCTTCGCTGCATCAAAAGACAAATACAGCGATTTTTGCTCTTGTAACAGCGTCACTAATTGGCGATACGACTTGATGTCATCGCCGATGGAGGTGAGAAAACGCTGAATCATACGAGAGGTTTCAGATGCCATATTGAACTCCAGCCTGCGTTACTCGTGACCAGTATGAAATTGAAGAACCGCTT
This sequence comes from Vibrio sp. RE88, assembly GCF_013113835.1. GTDB lineage: Bacteria > Pseudomonadota > Gammaproteobacteria > Enterobacterales > Vibrionaceae > Vibrio. The sequence goes on from NZ_VTYQ01000005.1 coordinate 39,390, forward strand.
GAGATAGTGCTTTGGTATCCAGTGCTAATTCACCTTTTATCAGCGCATTACGGACTTGTTCCACCTTTTCCATATCTACGTTAGGCAGTGATTGCATTTCTGCCTGTGCTTTGTCGATTGCAGCAGTATTGGTATTGACCATGGCTTCTGAAATCGGTTGAGCAGCCGAAGATTCTGCGGGTTTCTTGGAAGCTTGGTTCAGGCTGGTTTGAGGTACGTGGCCGTCTGCAACTTTGTCGATTTTCATCAATAGGTTCCTTAGTCATCGTGGTTACAGGTTTAGTGCGACCATGATGCGCGAAACATTAAGTCAAAGTAATCACTTTTTTATATCTACCTGAAATGATTATCTCTTTACGAGTCATAAACAGCGAAAATGATAACCGGAGTCCAAAAATCAGAATTGGGTCTGTACCTGATTGAGTCCAGTGACCACCGCTTTAATAACTTTTCCTGAAGAACTGTTCTGCACATCAATTTGTTCACCATGCGTTCCCTGCTCAAGGGCGACACCTTTGGTGGATGCAGTAAATCCGTCTTTGGAGGCGGTAATCACCACTTGATTTCCTTTCGCGACCAGAGGCGTAGACGCTAATTTTCTCGGATCTAATATCTGGCCCGAACGTATGCGCCTAGAGGCAACCATGCCGGAAACTTGAGAGAGCTGGGTGAAGAAATCTTGCTCCCGACTAAGGGTTCTCTTTTCAAGCTTAAGGTTCATCGGTGAAATCGCTTGGTCTCGATTGATGCCTGTTTTGGTGACGACCACATTGAGTGTCAGCGCAGATTTGATGGCGACATTGATACGCCAGTTCGCTGAAGGCACATCGCAGCTGACGGCACGTTTTAGGTTGCCGACAGGGAGCACTTTGTTGTCGATACCTGAAATATTCAGCGGTTTGGGGCAAATGGGCAGATGCTCTGCAGCAGCAGGGACGCGAATATCGTAATCGAGTTGATAGTCTCCCCATTGTCTGTTGTCGGCTTGAGTTTGGACCTGTTGTCTAAAGTCGGCCTCTACGGCTTGAATAATGGATTGCTTGGCGCCGATATTTTCACTGCTTAAAACGGCCTGACTGGACAGCATGGTACTGACTAATACAGCCCAGTTTAGAGAGGAAGCAATTCGGTTCCTCTGGCTTTTCAATACTTCCGTAATGCGGAAATTGCATTTCCTTTCTTTTTTGTAAGTCATTGATTTTATTTTGTTATTTTTGTGGCATGCATCTTGTCTTATTCATCCTTATTCGAGCCGACTTTAAAGGAAAGAGACATGGCAATTTCATTTGAAAATGCGTTGGGTGTTCACCCTGATGCGCTGAATTTTCGGGTTCAGCGTACCAAAGTCCTTGCCAGTAACCTAGCAAATGTTGATACCCCTGGGTATCTGGCTAAGGACCTGAGTTTTACCACTGTAATGAATCAGTTATCACCTCATGGAGTGAACAAACCAGTACCTAAACTGCAGGTCTCTTCTATGTACTCGATTCCTTATCAGAACAGCAAAGATGGCAACACAGTCGAGCTGGGGGTTGAACAGGGCAAATTCACACAAAACAACATGGATTTTCAGACCAGCCTGACCTTTCTGAATATGAAGTTTCAGGGACTGGCGAAAGTGATAGAGGGGCGTTAATTATGTCATTTACCGATATTTATTCCATTGCTGGCTCAGCAATGAACGCTCAGACAGTACGATTGAATACTGTCGCGAGTAATCTCGCTAACGCGGATGCTGTCTCTGCCAATCCAGATGACGCGTACAAGGCGCTAAAACCTGTGTTTGCTACGGTGTACAGCAAAACTCAGTTGTCAGCGAGTAAAGAGAGTTACCCAAATGCTGAAGTGAGAATTGTCGATGTTGTCCAAAGCGCAGGTCAGGCGGAAAAACGCTTTGAGCCGAGTAACCCGCTGGCTAACGACGAGGGGTATGTTTACTACCCAGATATCGACGTAGTGTCTGAGATGGCAGATATGATGTCAGCCACCCGTAGCTTCGAGACCAATGTTGAAGTGCTTAGCAATGTAAAAAGTATGCAGCAAGGCCTGCTTAGATTAGGGCAGGGCAGCTAATGAGCATCGCTTCTTACAACGCTTTATCTTCTGACACTCCAGTAGGCTCTGGGGCAAATACCACCTCGGTGACTGGTAACCCACAAGATGCCAATAGTGCTACATCGTTAGAAAACGAATTCATCAGCTTGATGGTGGCACAGATTCAGAACCAGGATCCGCTTAACCCACTTGATGGCACTGAGTATGTTAGTCAATTGGCACAGTTCTCTCAGGTACAAAGTACAGAGAACATGGCGTCAATGATGCAAAACAGCATGGTTTTGCTCGATAACATGCAAGTTCTGTCTACGGCCGGGTTGGTTGGTCAGACGGTTTTTGTTTCTGGTAATGAGTTTGAAATGGGTGACGCAGTTCAAGGTGGAAAAATTGAGCTTCAACATCCTTCAAGCCAAGTCAATCTGGTTGTTACCGATGAGTTCGGCCAGTCAACCAAAGTGCCTTTAGGCGCTCATCCCGCGGGTGACGTGGATTTTAGTATCAACCCTGAAGAGCTCGGTCTTAAACCAGGAAAATATACGTTATCTGTTCAGGTTCAGGAGGGGCAATCTGCTCCAAACATTCTTTTAGCCGGTCAGGTTGAGCAAGTTCGTATCCCAAGCTCAGGCGGCGCAGCGTTCGTTAACATCGAAGGTGTTGGCAGCGTACCTTTCTATCAAATCACTCAGTTTGGTGCTTAACCAATAAGGAAGACAGAGGTTAGTTATGAGTTTTAATATTGCCCTAAGCGGTCTTGATGCGACCAACACAGAGCTGAATACCATCAGCCACAATATTGCCAACGCATCGACTTACGGATTCAAGGGAGCACGTACTGAGTTTGCGGCTGTTTACAACGGAATGCAGCCAGGCGGCGTGGAAGTCGCTTCCATCTCCCAAAACTTTGATAAAAATGGTTCGGTGAGCGGAACGGGTCGTGCAATGGATCTGGCGATCAATGGCAATGGCTTCTTTGTGACCAAAGACAGCGCGGGGCAATTGTTTTACACCCGTTCAGGTGTATTTGGCACTGATAAAGACAATTACGTCATCGGTAACACGGGCGCCAAATTGCAAGGTTACAGCGTTGATGGGAACAACAACCTGCTCACGGGTGCAACGGGTGATATCAAGATCTCGACATCCTCATTGGCGGCTAAAGCGACTGATAAGATGGAGTTCATTGCCAACCTAGATGCAACGAATTCGATTGTCGATCAGACAGTGAATCCGTTTGACCCTAACAATACTGATTCATTCAACTCTTCTTACACGACAAAAGTTTACGACTCACAAGGCAAGCCACATACCGTAACGCAGTACTTCACTAAAACTGCTGACAATGCATGGGAAGTGAATGTGCAAGTTGACGGCGGTGCGGGCGCTGTTTCCACTGTGGCGATGACGTTCAATCCAGATGGTTCAATTGCGACGCCGACAGGCGCTTATAACGTTTCGTTCCCGGCTGCGGGCGCAAACCCAATGAGCATCGACATTGACCTGTCAGGCAGCACTCAATTTGGCACAGGCTTTGGTGTTAGCACTAACAACCCGAATGGTTACACATCGGGTGAACTGGCGGGTGTTCGCGTAGAGGATAACGGCATGGTCTACGCCACATACACTAACGGTCAGTCCCAATTGCAGGGCCAAGTCGTGCTGGCAGATTTTGCTAACCCTCAAGGCCTCTCAAAAGTCAGCGGCACTGCTTGGACGCAAAGTTTCAGCTCAGGTGCGCCAGTAATGGGTGTCCCAGGTTCTGGCACTTTGGGTGATCTAACACCGGGAGCGCTAGAAGGTTCAAACGTCGATCTGACGAGCGAGTTGGTCAACCTGATGACAGCACAGCGCAACTATCAGGCGAATGCAAAAACCATTTCGACTAATGACAAACTGACTCAGGCGTTGTTTAACGCAATCTAACGGAGCCTGATATGGACAGTTTGCTATTCACTGCAACATCTGGCGCGAGTCGAGTCCTCAAGGCTCAGCATGTTCGCTCAAACAACTTATCCAATGCGGATACCGCTGGTTTTCGTGCTGATATGGAGCGTGTCTCGAGTATTCAGCTTCAGGGCTCAGGTTTTGATGGCCGTACTATGGTTGTGACCAACTCTGCGTCTACTCGTTTTGATGAAGGTGACATCGTTAAAACAGGCCGCGCATTGGATGTTGCCGTTATGGGGGAAGGCTATCTGACCGTTCAGACTGCAGATGGCCAGGAAGCGTATACCCGCGCAGGTAACATCAAAGTCGATCCATTTGGCGCTTTATCTATTAATGGCTTCGCGGTTATTGGTGAAGGTGGCCCTTTGGTTCTGCCAGATTATCAGAAAGTTGAAATCAGCGAACGTGGTCGTATTTCTGTCGTCCCTCCGGGCGGTGGAGCGGAGCTTGAAGTAGGCACGTTGAAATTGGTGAAGCCGGAAACCACTCAACTGCAGAAAGAGAGCGATAGCTTGCTTCACAGCGTCGATGGCAACCCATTTGAGGTTGACCAAACCGTTCAGCTTGCGCCTGAGCATATTGAAGGCAGTAACGTGTCAGCAATTGATGAACTGCTGAACGTGATGTCTCTGACACGTAACTTTGAAATGCAGGTGCGGATGATGAAAACCGCAGAGACTTTGGCGCAGGCCGGTAACAAATTAATGTCGTCACGCTAGGCGCGGCGCGAGGAGTAGAAAATGCACTCAGCTTTATGGGTAAGTAAAACGGGTATGGCAGCCCAAGACACCAAAATGACCGCCATTTCCAATAACTTGGCAAACGTGAACACCGTTGGCTTTAAGCGTGACCGAGTGGTGTTTGAAGATCTGTTTTACAGTATTCAACGCCAACCGGGTGCGCTGGTGGATCAGGTCAATGAGCTGCCAGCAGGTGTTCAGTTAGGTAGTGGCGTACGAGTGGTGGGCACACAAAAGGTGTTCACTCAGGGCAATACACAAAACACCAGTCAGGAGTTGGATCTTGCTGTGATGGGGCAAGGTTTTTTTCAGATCGAAAATTCCGATGGTCAGATCATGTACACCCGCAACGGCCAATTTCATGTCAATTCGGAAGGCTTGATGGTTAACAGCCAAGGCCTGCCGTTAGAACCGCAAATCCAGATCCCAGAGAACGCGTTATCGGTTTCAGTTGGTGTGGATGGCACGGTGTCCGCGACTACAGCTGACAGCACTGCACCACAAGAACTCGGTCAAATCACATTAGCGAAATTTATCAACCCAGCAGGCCTTGAAGCCGTGGGCGGAAACTTATTCCGTGAAACGGAAGCGAGTGGTCAGGCGGATGAGCTGATCGCCGGAGAAGACGGCGTAGGCAGCATTAAGCAAGGCTCTTTAGAAGGCTCAAACGTGCAGGTAGTGGAGGAAATGGTTGACATGATCACGACTCAGCGCGCTTACGAGATGAATGCCAAAGTCGTTTCGGCTGCGGATGACATGCTGAAGTTTGTCGCTCAGTCGGTGTAACCGTTAAGTAATGAAGGAACAGGGAATGAAGGCATTATTGAGAGTGTGGCCTCTGGTCGTCATTTTGCTTGCTGGGTGCGCTGGTCGTCAGGAGTTTACGCCTCCTGAGCCTGATGAAGAAAAATACGCACCGCCTACGCTGGATTATTCACTTCCAGCTGCACAAAACGGCAGCCTCTATCGTCATCAATACTCCATGACCCTGTTTCAGGACAGGCGAGCATACCGTGTTGGCGATATGCTCACGGTCGTCCTTTCCGAAGAAACGGAATCGAGCAAAAAAGCCGATACCAAGTATGGCAAGAACTCGAGCGTCGGTTTTGCTGCACCGAGTTTAGGAGGCAAAACCATCGATGAGCTCGCCGCCAGCGTCGACGCTCAACGCGCTTTTGATGGCAGTGCTTCCAGCTCTCAGGGCAACAAGCTCGAAGGCGCTATCACAGTAACAGTTCATGAAGTACTGCCTAATGGTGTCTTGCGTATCAGTGGAGAGAAATGGATTCGTCTCAATCAAGGGGATGAGTTCATTCGCCTAACAGGCATCGTACGTGTTGATGATATCAGCCGTAACAATCAGGTCTCTTCCGCACGAATCGGTGATGCGCGAATTACTTACTCAGGTCGAGGCACTTTAGCTGATAGTAATGCTGCTGGCTGGTTAAGCCAATTCTTCAACAGTCCTTGGATGCCGTTTTAATGAAACAGAAAATGACAATGTTTATCACCGTTCTTAGCTCTCTTTCTCTCCGATTTAGCTCGGCGCAAGAGAAGAGGGTTGCTAAGCAAAGAGATTCATTCTTGATGGGGATGCTGCTGGTGTTGTCACTAGGGGCAGCGTTACCTGCTCATGCTGAAGTTGAAATCCCTATCATGGACTTAGTTGATGTTCAGGGCATTCGTGAAAACCAACTGGTTGGTTACGGTCTAGTGGTTGGCCTAGATGGGCAGGGCGACCGCAATCAGGTGAAATTTACCGCGCAATCCATCACCAATATGTTGCGACAATTTGGGGTTCAAATCGACGACAGTACCAACCCTAAGTTGCGTAATGTTGCTTCAGTGAGCGTTACTGCAACCGTTGAGCCGATGGCAGGTGCGGGCCAGACATTGAATGTGGTGGTCTCTTCCATCGGTGATGCCAAGAGCTTGCGAGGCGGTACCTTACTGCTGACACCATTGCGCGGCATCGATGGTGAGGTGTATGCCGTTGCACAGGGCAACGTTGTCGTGGGCGGCGTGTCTGCTGAAGGAAAAAGCGGTTCTAAAATCGTCATTAATACGCCTACCTCAGGACGTATTCCCGGTGGAGCGACGCTGGAACGAGAAGTACCCAATGACTTTTCAGAGCAAGATAACGTGGTACTGAACCTGAGAAAACCAAGCTTTACGACAGCTAAGAATATTGCTCGTGAAATCAACAACATTTTCGGACCTAAGGTCGCAGTAGCAAAGAACAATGTTCGTATCAGCGTCAAAGCACCCAAGGACAGCCAGCAGCGTGTGGTCATGATGTCGATGCTGGAAGAAATCAGTGTGGCGGAAGGGCGTAAGCCTGCGCGTATCGTTTTTAACTCTCGTACCGGTACCGTTGTGATAGGTAAAAGCGTCAAGGTCAGTGAAGCGGCAGTGAGCCATGGAAACTTAACGGTCACCATTGCAGAGTCACAACAGGTCAGCCAGCCAAACGCGTTTGCTGACGGTGAAACAAAAGTTGTCGACCAATCGTTATTAGACGTCAGCGAGGAGCAAGCGCAAATGGTGATCTGGCCTCCGGGTACAGAACTCAACACGATCGTCAGTGCGGTAAACAGTTTAGGGGCGACGCCAACGGATTTGATGTCGATTCTGCAAGCCTTGCATGAAGCAGGTGCATTGAACGCAGAGCTGGTAGTGATTTAAGGAGTTTTTATGAAGTTTGACGGACTGAATGAACAGTCACAAATGAACTCGGTGCTTTATCACGATAACAGCGCTCTGATGAACATAAAGAACAGCAACGAACAGGGAGCCGCACTCGAGACAGTAGCGGGCCAGTTTGAAGCGATGTTTTTGCAGATGGTGCTGCGCCAGATGCGCAGCAGCAGTGATGTGTTGGCCGATGAAGACAGTCCGTTTTCCAGCCAGCAACAGGGTGTTTTTCGCGATATGTACGATGGTCAGCTAGCGATTGAAATGTCTAAGAAACAGCATTCTGGCATCTCGGAGATGTTGATTAAGCAGCTCAGTCCTTCGATTTCGGAAGTGGAATTTGAAACCAGCGCGTCAACCTTACCGGCGAATGACAACCTCAATGAGGTGGAAGCAAGTTCACACGCTGAAGCATCTGTAACGTCTAATTCGGACCAAGCGCTTCATTCCACTCAGGAGACGGTCGCCTCAGTTAGACAAATGTTGGGGGAAGTCAGCGTGACCACAGCCTTCGCCCAACCATTGATTCGAAAAATGGAGCTGTAAATGAACCTCGTCAATATCGCCCTTTCCGGCCTCAATGCGAATCGCGTGGCACTGGATGTCACGGCGCAGAACGTCTCCAACATCAATACACCAGGATACAGCCGTCAACAAGCCTTGATGGGTTCTGTTGGTGGAACGAAACACGACAAGCTAAGTCCAGGGCTGGGCGTTGAAGTGACCAGTATCCGTCGAGTAACGGATGAATTTCTAGTCAAGCAAACTTGGGCGACAAACAGTCTTTCTGCTTACGCCACACGATACAGCAGCACGATGAGCCAGCTTGAAAATACGCTCGGCGCTGACGGTTTCAGCCTTTCAGCTGGTCTGGATACGCTATTTTCAGCCCTTAATGATGCAACGGTAAAACCAGAATCGGTTCCTTACCGCCAGCAAATCATTAATGAATCAGAAGCCCTCGCGCGTCGTTTTAATACCCTCACCGAATCGCTTTCTCACCAGCATAAAGATGTCAATGACCAGCGCAATGCGGCTATTTCTCATGCCAACAGCTTGATGAGTAACATCGCTGATGTGAACAAGCAGATTGTTGAGATGGAAGGCACAGGGGGGAACCCTGCTCAGTTAATGGACACTCGTGATGCGTTAATTGGTGAGTTGTCTAAAGTTGTGGAAGTGAAAACGACGTCACAGGCCGATGGCAGCTTGCAGGTTACGCTTTCTTCTGGACAGCCACTGGTCATGGGTGGAGATGCTGCTGTGCTTAAGGCTGTGCCTAATCCAAGCGATCCATATCTTGCCGATCTGCATGTTGAGTTTGGTACTCAGAGTTTTGCGATTACTGATACACCGGGTGGGCAAGTTGGCGCACTGACCGACTATCAGACGGAGGTATTAAAACCATACCGTTCTGCGATTGACGATATGGCTAAGGCACTTGCTGATGAATTCAACGCATTACTGGTAACCGGCCAAGACCTCAATGGCAATGCTGGTAAGCCCTTGTTCAGTTACGACCCTGCTAACCCAGCGGCAAGCCTGACGATTACCGACCTCAAACCAGAGGAGCTTGCTTTGTCTGGTGACGGTAATCCTGGCAATGCCGATGTGCTGGACAGCTTAATTGCAGTCAGCAATAAAGCCGTGTCAATCAGTGGTTTTGGTTCAGTAACATTAAACGATGCGTTTGCTGCGATGGTGGGAGAAACAGCCATCAAAGCACGTCAGGCGGATGCGGATTATCAGGCGAAGCTGTCGATGAGCGAACAAGCAATGGCCGCCCGAGATAACGTCAGCGCAGTAAACAGTGATGAAGAAGCGGCAAACTTGATGACGTTTGCCAACGCTCACAACGCCAACATGAAAGTGATCAGCACAGCAAATCAGCTGTTTGATTCCGTTCTTCAGTTATTCTAATTACAGGGAAATCAGATGAGAATTAGCGATACTCAATTCAGTCAGATGATGCTGCAAAGCTTGCAGATTAATAACGCCGGACTTGGGCAAGTTATGCAGCAAATGTCTACCGGTGAACGTCTGACCAAATTGTCTGATGATCCAATGGCATCAGTTCAATTGCTTAACTTAGAGCGTGAAGGCTCAGCCATTACCCAGTACAAGACCAATATTTCCAATGTAAAGACCGCATTATCCAACCAGGAAGTTCAACTTGACTCAGTGAATGAAAGCCTGAAGAAGATGAACGAACTGGTTCTATGGGGAGCGAATGGTACGTTAACCGACAGCGATCGTACTGGCATTATCAGCGAACTTGAAAGTCTACGTTCTTCTGTCGTTTCATCGTTTAACGCTCAGGATGAAGAAGGCCGTTACTTGTTCTCCGGAACTAAAACAGACACGGCAGCTTTGTCTAACGCGAGTGGTAGTTACGTAATCCAAGGCAACAGCGATAAACGCGTTGTGACAGTAGCGAAAGGTGTCACAATGGAATCCAATATGACTGCACAGGAAATTCTGGATCTAGGTGGCAATAACGTTCTTAACGATCTTGATGCTTTGATTGCAGAATTCCAATCACCCACACCAGCTTTTCGAACTACGGTTGAATCGACGCTCAGCTCTATCGAAGCAACATCCAGCAACGTGTTAGCTGCGATGACTGAAATGGGTGGTCGTCACAACAACCTGGATTTGATGGATAGTGCTCATGGTGAGAATAAGTTGTTTGTCGATAAGGTCAGCAGCGATCTCTCCGCACTAGATTATGGTGAAGCTTCAGTTCGTTTGAGTAACTACATGGCCGCATTGCAAGCGACTCAAGCCAGCTACGTTAAGATTAACGATCTCAACTTATTCGACCGCATCTGATAAGCAGGAATTGAAATATGGTAATGAGCACAGTTGAGGTTCGCCCCCACAATGTCAGATTGACTGGGCACGATAGAGCTTCTATTTCTCCTCCTCGTTCTTCGGAGTCTCATGGTGGCATAGGGCAGCGTAAACTAGCTGCCCAAAACCAAACACCAGCATCGTATTCGGTGTCTGGTGTTTTGCTTACTCAGGGGCAGCAAAATGCGACTTCAGTTCAGATTGCGACACGCTCCTTGCAAGCCATTGGCGGTGAATTGGCCAAGATCAAGCAAGGCCTCACTCGGGCAATGAATCTTGGTGCCGGTAATGTTGCTGGTTTAAAAGAAGGCTTAACAGGATCCAAAGCTAACATAGAGCGCATTCTAGACAGCGCACGTTTTGACGGTAACAAAGTGATCGACAACGAGTTGAAGCTCAAGATCGACAAAGCGGATATGCGCCGTTTCTCAATCCCTGGTCTTAACATCCACCGCTTGAGTGACAAAGCGGAGCAAATTCGCCTTGATTTCCCGCAAGGCAACTCAGTGATGGTTCAGTTTGATGGTCAGTCTGAGGGCAAGCAAACCGTCAAAATGTTAGACCGGAGTCTGATTCCTCTTGGGCTCAGAGCCACGTTGTCTGAGGACGGTACCATTCTATTTGAATCCTCCGAGAAGGCTTATCAGCAAATGCAGCAGAAGGTGATGGTCACTGGTCAGGGGCATCGCTTTCCAGCAGGGCAATCCAATGTTATGACGCTTAAAGCAGAGCCAGAAGGCATTGCGGAGCTGAGTTTCGATTTAAGCTCTCGAGAAGGCATTAAACAGACCATTGCTAAGGTTAATCAGCACTTCCGTCAAGTACAGGTAGGGCTAGAGCAGGCGAGTGTAATTGGCTCTGAATTGACAATGCAAATGCAGACACTTCATAAGCAGTCTTCGGTTATTTCTGCTCATCAAGTCGAAGACAAACTTAAACTATTCGATGAGAACTCTGGCCAATTCTCGACAGCCTTTATGGCACTCAATGCTCAGGCGAACGTAAAACGTCATTCTGTGGTGGCGTTGATGAGAAGCTAAGGCGGAAGCCCAGCTAAAATAATTTACCGATTTTTATTGCTCGTTTGGCTCTTCATTAATTGAAGAGCATTTTTTTGCCTAAAGGAAAGCCGCGTCAGACTAGAAAAAAGAAGTACAGGAAGCAGACGAACGCCAGAAGCGTTGCTGATAACGTTGGGTAAATAATGTAAGAGTCGCGTTTATCGGTACGCTGAAAGCAGAGAAAAGTGAGTAGTACATTGTAGAGCAGCAACAGAGTGCTGATGGCCGTGCCTCCGTTTAGAGTCAGGTTATACAGCTGACTGAGAAACAAAGAAAGCAACACGTAGTCGATGACAATCAGCCACATAAAGGCTTTTTGTAATCCATCTTTTTTTGCGTGTCGGACCGTATATTGAGGCATGTGCTTTTACGTTTGAGTTAACAGGCGCTGCAAGAGCGCCTGAGAGAGTTAAAGTTGCTGAAGCTTTGGCTTTGAAGGAGCTTGAGTATCTGAAAAGTTAATCACTTCTTGGCGAATAACCGGCTGATTAAATTCCGCCTTCTGTTTGGCTTTTTGCAGTTCGCTGTCAGCATTATTACCAAAGAAGGTTTCCAATACCTTGGCGGCTGGCGTGGTGAGGATAAACAGCTCAATGCGTCGATTCTCACTCGATTCCGGTTCATCACCATTGAGTAAGGCGCGATCTGACATCCCTGTGACTTGCAAGACTCGTTCGTCGGGCATCCCGCCCGCGACCAGAGTGTGCCTAGCGGCATTCGCACGTGACGCGGACAGCTCCCAGTTAGAGCGACGTTCAACATGCCCTTTAAAGCGAGTAGAGTCAGTATGACCGCTGATGATCAGTGGGTTCTCGACACGTTTAAATACAGGCGCTAATGCAAGAAGCAAATCTTCAAAGAATGGCGTCAATTCAGAACCACCACGACCAAACATGTGCTGTTTGTAATCGTCTTGGAGAACAATCCGTAGACCTTGTGGTGTTACGGTGACATTGACATTCCCCTGAGCGCTGATTTGTCGAACCGCTTCCTTAATGACTTTCGCCAGTGCAGCCAGACGTTCCTGTGTGTCGAATGTTCCGGGAATCAGAGAGTCTGTTTCCGGACCTTCACCATCACCTTGGAAGAATGAGCTGACAATGTGGGTAGAATCATGTCGGCTCGGTACGGAAGAGTCGGCGGCCAAATCAATAGGAGAGATACTTTGCGAGGTATCAAACGGATTACCGTAGCTCTTATCAAACACGCTTGCACTCTGAAGGTGAGCGACAATCGCCTTACGCTCCTCTTTGTCAACAACTTGCATCACCCATAAGACCAGAAAGAGTGCCATTAAGGCGATCATGAAATCAGCGAAAGCGACCTTCCAGGCGCCTCCGTGAAATTCATCGTCATCGACAGTTTTTGTTCGTTTGAATACCACCTGTTCTTGTCTTTGCATTACCCCTCCTGCTCAGCGAGCCACTTCTCCATCTGATTGAATGTCGGTTTAATGTCTAACTGGATGTGCTTACGGCCAGCATCGATGGCAAGTAAGGTTGGCTTCTTCGCCACATAAGCCACAAGCGTTGCTCTGACGCACTCGAATGCGGTCATGTTGCGTTTCACGCGCTGTGCCATGGCATTGCTAAGTGGATCAAGACAGCAGTAACAACCGAAGATACCAACGAATGTTCCAACCAGAGCCGCAGCGACGTGGTAACCCACAAGAGCGATTGAGCCGTCAATAGCCTGCATCGTAATGATGATGCCGCCGACTGCCGCCAAGATACCAAAGCCCGGCAGTGCTTCAGCCGTTCTCTGCATTGAGCGAGAAGGGAGTAGCATTTCTGTTTGAATGGCTTCGATTTCCTGTTCCAGTAAACCTTCTAATTCGTGAGGCGACATTTGACCCATGGCCATTAAACGCAAGTTGTCAGTAATAAATGAAATCAGGCGGTAATCTGAACCAACTTTCGGGTAGGCGAGAAAGATCGAGCTCTGATCTGGAGCCTCGATATGAGAATCGAGAAATTTAAAGCCTCTGCTGCGCGCTGTTTCAAGCAAGTTGTTAAGCAGAGCCATCAGCTCCATGTAGTATTCATATTCTTCGCGTGGTGCAGAGATGGTGGCACGAACTTGCTGACGCATCTCTTTCAGGACTTGTGGCGGGTTACCTATGATCAGCGAGCCAGCAGCGGCGCCAATGATGATCAGAAATTCAGCCGGTTGCCAGATAGCGCCAAGCTTACCGCCCGCCCACATATATCCGCCAAAGACACACAGTAAGACGGTGATGGCTCCAAAAAACTTTTGCATTTGTGACTCCTAGGAGGATAAGTAGTGGTTGAGTTGTTTGAGTGCTTGTTTGTGCAGCTGACAAATTCTCGGAGGCGTCAGATCAAGCACTAAAGCGATTTCGTGAAGGTTGAGTTCGTGTTGATAAAACAGCGTCAGCAGCAGTTGATCTCTTTTGGGCAGTTTATTCAGAGCAAATTCAAGACTGCGACGAGTTTGCTCATGGGACATTCCGTCATAAACAGCGTCAGATTGTGCTTCGATACCGTTTTCAATCAATTGATCTAGGCTTTGCATTTCCCCAGCGAGGGCCGCGTTTTGGCGAGTCAGATAATCTTGTTCGTCTGTTCCCAATGCTTTGATGATTTCGGCATCGGTCGGTTGCCGGCCAAGAGAGCGCATCAGATCACGAGTGACATCATTGAGCTCATGAGCTTGTTGACGCGTTTTTCGTGATCGCCAGTCAAGCCGGCGCAACTCATCCAGTATTGAGCCACGGATCCGACAGACCGCGAAGGCAGGGAAGTTGGGGTCCTCAACGTTTCCGTATCGACGGCCCGCTTCCAGTAAACCAATAAGGCCAATTTGCTGCATGTCTTCGATGCTGCAATGCGGTGTAGCATGGGCTCTGAGTTGATTGACGATACGGTTGACCAGCACTTGGTGCTGTTTGAGCAACTTGTTCTCATCAATAGGAATGGAAGGTGAACTGATTTCACCTTCGACGCCGTATTCTTCCTGAAAGTTCATATCCAACATAGGCCGTGCTCCTTATTGCACGACGTATTTCGTCAGCAAGACGTCATCGATATCGCGAAGAATGTCGGTTTTCTCAAAGGCTAGCAGCACCGTTTGTTTGACCTGATTCTGGAGCAGGTTAACTGCGCCGTCCTGATGCAGATCTTCGTAGGTTTTGTCGCTGAAAAGCTTCAGTAGTGAATTGCGCACAATTGGCATGTAGTCATCAATATTTTGAATGCGTTCAGGGCGGCGAGTTTCAATCGCGACTTCCAGCATGACGAAGTGGGTCTGGCGCTTTCCTTTAACGCTGAGGACAATTTTGTCCAATGAGTGGAAGCTAGGCGTCTGAGCTGGGTTGCGTTCTTCGGTAAGGAAGGCAAGGGGAGAGTCTGCGAAAAATGATTCTGAATTGTTACTATTCCCCGATTGCTTTAAGAACCAAATTCCACCAACTACGGTTGCGGCTGAAACCAGGGCACTGGTGAGGATCATCGCTGAAAATACCGCGATCATTTGTTTTTTTGTCATAACCCTATTCCTAATTATGCGTGTGTGCTGAGCCAATGCTCTGATGGATCATTGGGATTGTCTGAATTGGCAAACTCGCGACTGTCGAAAATGTGTGTTTGCTGTTCACCTTGATGAGGTGACTGGTCGCGTTCACTTTCTCCTGAGCCTACGTTGACGTCGACATGGACAAAGTTCTGGTCTTGCAACTCAGCTCGCAGCCGGTCAGAAACCTGAAGTAAGGCCTCGCGGGTTGCTGCCGCATTAGCGTTGATTTGCACATTGAGGCGGTCGCCATCAACGCGTACCAGCAAGTCCAGCTTTCCAAGCTCTGGCGGATCTAGACGGATCTTGGCTTCTTGCATGCTTTGTTGTGCTTGAAGTGAGACTCTGTCATGCAATACCTGCATCATTTGTTCGCCCCACTTAGCTGCACTCGTATCGACCTTAACTGCTGCCCACTCTGCTGTTTGTGCAGACGTTGCTATAGGTTGTTGGTGAGAGGCTTGAGGCTGTGGCTGCGCTTGTGTTGAGGCCAAGGTTTGCAGAACATTCTGAACTGATGGGCTCTGGCTTACAGGCGCGTCGATACTCAAAGGCCCGCTTGTCTGCTTCATCAGTTGATGGCTTATACTCTGCGGTGTCATTCTGTCTGACGAATTTGTGCCCACTGAGCCTGTCATAGCATCGAACGTTTGAGCACCGCTTGCTACTCGCTTTTGTTTCAGCTGTAGCAAAGCTAAAGCGTCCGTGGTCGCGGAGTGTTCTTTCAGCAGAAGAGGGCTTTCAATCGGTAGCGCAGTTGTATGATCTGAGCTATTTTCCTGCCCTAGCATCTCCTCGCTATCATCCGTTAAGGTCACGACAGTTTGTTCAGCATTTGGCTGACTGCCAGTAAGCGTCGATGCTGGTTGCCCCATGAGAGTAAAGCCAGTGTTCTGTTCGGCAGGTTGACCGAATCCACGGGCTTTTTGGATCGTACCATCAGCGGAGAACTGCTCTGGTCTTTGACCTGTCATGGTGTGCAGTGAAGGTGTGTTCATTGCTAGTACTCCATGGTCATCGCAAGCTGGTAAGCTTTTGCACGCTCATGCTGAGCGTCGACAACATTAATCTCTGCTTCCAGTTCGTTAATGGCCTTATCCAGTGCGTCAAAAGCTTGTTTGTGTACAGCTTTCACTTCGGTAATGACAGGCGCGAGTCTAGGATCTTTGAGGTAGGGCTGATGGCTTTCCAGCAGCTCTCTCAATTGAAGGTCATAGCGTTTCAGACCTTGCCAGTCCTGGGTTTTTGTCGCGATATGAATCAGTTTCGCGAGATGGCGAAATCGTTCAGGGGACACCTTATGCTTGCTGACCAAAACTCATCCACCCCTCACGTATATTGTTCATGACATGTTCCACACTGGTGAGTTTGTCCAGATTGTTTTGTACGCTTGCCTGATAAAGCTCAACCTGACAAAAGTCGTATAGCTGGTGGAGGTTCTCAGCGATTTCGCCGCCATTCTCTGCATCAAGTGCGCTATCTAGGCCAACCAAAATATTCATGCACTTATTGATGCCAGCCCCTTTTTCTGCAAGGCGGCCTGAGGCCATGTGGCCTCGAACTCGTTCAATTTCGTTGAGTAGTCCGTCTATTAACATCACTACCAATTGATGTGGGTTCGCCGAAGCAGCCTGAGCATCAAGATCGACTTGCTGATAAGAGTTGTAGCCTGAGTCCATTAACATAAAAACGTCTCCTGGTGCCCATTAACCAAACATCGACATGGTTTGGTTCATTTGGCGCATAATGGTGTTCATTTGGGTAAATTGTTTGAGGTAGCGGTCGTAAGCCATATCGTATTTACGGTCCAACACGACCTGTTTGTCGTTGATGCGATCAATGTTCTGCTTTAGTGCGTCTTTTCGAGATTTAAACAAACCGGAAGAGAACTGCAGGTAAGGCTCGATAATGGTGTCGATGCTATCTAGCAGGTTGCCGTCACCGTTGAACATTGCTTCAAGGCCTGTACTGTTATCGATTTGAGCCTGCTCGAACTTTTCTGAGTCGAGCTTCATTTTTCCGTCACGATCGATCTCAATACCGACCTGACTCAGGCGAAGGCCACCGAAATCTCCACGCACAACAGACTTCACCTGGCTTTCAATCGCTCGTAGGGTAGGGTCACTGGCTAGAACAGCCCGAGTGTTGTTTTCCGTGTCTACTTTGGTGTATTCGTCAACGGTCGACATCAACTTGTTATAGGCGTCGATAAATTTGTTGACCTGCTCTTTAGTGGCGTCATTGTCACCACCTACGCTGAGGGTTAACGGCGATTCGCCGGTTTCTTGGGCTTTGCTGACAGTGATGTCGAGGCCATCAATAGCATCACTAAACGTATTGCTGCTGCCTTCGAGTTTAAGGCCTGAGTCTTTCGCTCCTAGCCAAATGATGGCGTCTTTTGCTTCGCTGATTTGATTGAGGTTGGTGAAGGCATCTTCAAACCAACTCTGTCCAGTCCCTGTCGCCGAAACTTCAATCTTGTTTGCTACCCCAGTTTCTTCACTGGAGAGCATGAAGTGGGTTTTGCCGCCTGAGCGAACCAAGGTGGCGTTAACACCCGGATTATCGGGGTCATTGTTGATGGCCGAAGTTAAGTCAGCCATGGTTGCCTTACCACCTCCGTCACTGTCCAGAGTGGAAAGATCCAACGTCATTGTCTCGCCGTTGATTTTAAACTCGAGCGTGCCAGTCAGTGGCACTTCCGTTGTAGGCTCCAGATCGGCAGGCATGCCAGTTGATACCTGATGCGTTGTGGCGACTTGTTCTACAAAAATTTGGTAACTGCCCGTCAGTGCTTTGGAGTCAGCACTGGCAGTGAAGAACCCTTCACTCGACACAGTTGCGCTGTTTTTGATGATCCCTGATGTGCTGTTGTTCATTTCATTCACAGCAGTACGGAACTCACGCAATGCAGATTCGACTTTACCAAGCGCATCCAGTTGAGATTGATACTGGGAAGCTTGAGTGGTGTAGCGTTGTCTAAACGACTGGACATCAAAGGTTGCCAGTTGCTGTGCCATGGTTGCTGGATCGATCGAACTCATCAGAGTGCTCCCTTGTCTTTTGTGTATGACCGTTGTGGTTCATACCACCATCATCTTTCTGATTTAATTAGAGAAATAGCAAGATGAATGCCATGCAGTTAGCTTTTAAATATCAATGACTTATGCATTCATTCTTGGTTTTGCGGAAGTACGACTTCCCATTGCTGAGTTCCGCTGCTTCCTTGAATGAAACTCAGCTTTGCTCAATGTTTTAAGGCGACCAAATGGCAGGGTTTGTTAAATGAAAAAGGTTTTGACTAGGAGTCTTAAAACAAAAAAAGCCTCCGCAAGGGAGGCTAAAATCACTGGAGTAAATAAATAGAAGAGTGTCTCTTGCCAATTAGCGAAGTAGAGACATTGCCATGCCTGGCAGCTGGTTTGTTTGAGAAAGAACTGTTGTACCCGCTTGCATTAGCATTTGGTTCTTCGTCATGTTTGAAGATTCAATTGCGAAGTCAGCATCTGTGATTCGGCCTTTCGCAGCAGCCGTGTTTTCAGATACGTTTGCAAGGTTGTTGATGGTGTGCTCAAGACGGTTAATGTTTGCACCTAGTGATGAGCGCACAGTGTTGATTTTATCAAATAAACCATCAACAACAGCGATTTGAGCGTTAGAGTTAGCATTAGTATCAAGGTCACCTGTTGTAGTGAAGTCTACGTCGCCTAGTGCAGTAGACACGTCAACAGTGAGCTTCTCTGCACCTGATGCGCCGATTTGAAAATCTACTGCTGCAGCAAGTTTGCCACCAGTCAGTAGCTTTTGACCTGCGCCGTATGTGGTTTCACCCATAATACGTACCGCTTCTTTCTCAAGCTCTTGATATTCTGCGTTTAGAGCTGAAAGCTCAGTGGTACCGTTTGTGCCGTTCGCACCTTGAGTAGCAAGGTCTTTCATGCGGTAAGCAATGTTAGTTAGCTCTTCTAGTGCGCCGTCTGCTGTTTGCAGCATTGAGATTGCATCTTGAGAGTTACGCATTGCGACAGACATACCACGAGTTTGTGCTTCAAGTTTGTTAGCGATTGTCAGACCTGCGGCATCATCCGCTGCAGAGTTGATACGCATACCAGTACTTAGACGCTCCATAGCGGTAGTCAGTAGATCGTTTGTGCTGCTTAGTGTGTTCTGTGTAACTAGTGATGCGTAGTTAGTGTGCATTGATAAAGCCATTATGGTCTCCTTCGTTTTTCACAATACTCAGATTTTGGCTTCAGGATTTCCCTGGTCACTAACAGGAGGCGGACGATAAATATCGAAGATTAACTAAAAAGTTTAAATTACTGGAATATTTAGAGAATTGGCGCTGATTTAGTGAGGTTGATTCCACTAATTGGTGCTGTTAGCGCCAATTAGTGGATTAACTAGGCTTCGTATTCGTTGGTAAACGTCTTAAAAGAGAGTGAGGTTGGGATATCACTGAAGTAACCAAAATAGTAACTAGCGCCAAGTAATTTGTATTGGTTCAGCTCTTTTTGGCTGGCAACCCGACTGGCGACCCACTTTAGTTTATGCTTTTTCAGAAAACGAACGATGGGCAAAAAGGCCATTCGGTCCTCTTTATCTTCCAGTGACACCGAGAGTTTCAGCATTGCAGGCTCATAGCAAGCCAACTGCTCAAGTAAAGGGCAGGGTGGAGCAACTTCAAACCACAGCGCATAAGCATATTCTCCGACAAGCTCGATCAGGTTTTCTACCGACGAGGCAAACCCTAATGAATGACTAAGTTGCAGTGAAGGAATAACATGCGCGAACGCTTTCTTATGGCAGAGAATAACTTGCTGCAAAAAATGTTCACCCTGCGGCCAGACAAGAGCTTCGACCTGAAGGGGGACGACGACGTTGCTGATTAAGTCCGGATGAAATGTATCTAGTTGAAAGCGGGTCTGGCGCAGCGCTAGGTACAGGCTGAATAAATCTAGGCAGTACTTGACCTTTTGAGACAGGTCGAATTGATACACACTTTGTTCTCCGTCACCGCCAAACCTGAGTGTCAGGTGCTGAAATTCGACTTCGCCTGAGTCGGCAGAGCGGATAGCCTGACACGCATGCCGGATGTCGTTGTGGACCAATGCTTCATGGATGATTTGATCATCTTCGGTCTTAAGGTGCTCTTCCATGAGCTTGGCGATGTATCTGTACATCGCCTGATGTGAGTTGAGGTTAGCCAAGGTTTCCTACCACGTTGATTTGTTTTGTTTCTGGTATTTCGTTGTATGACAATACC
The DNA here is from genome assembly GCF_013113835.1 of Vibrio sp. RE88. Classification (GTDB taxonomy): domain Bacteria; phylum Pseudomonadota; class Gammaproteobacteria; order Enterobacterales; family Vibrionaceae; genus Vibrio. The sequence continues at coordinate 59,534 of NZ_VTYQ01000005.1, forward strand.
GCCAATCCTTGAGAAAACGTGCGAGCATAGCGGGCAATCAGCGGTCTAAGCTGCGGCATAACCAGGAGTATTGGTGCCAGCCCTTGCTGTTTTAGCTGCTGTTTAATCAAAGGTAAATTTTGTTGAAACTGAGCCAGAATGTTAGGTTCCACAGGGAAACTGTCGAGGTTCACACTGCCACTTGCTTGTGCCTGCTGAAGAGATGTCATCAGCATTTGTTCCAGTTCATCGGAGAGTGCATACACCTTCAGTTCCACTTTCTGACCTGCGATCAAGTTGACCAGAGTACGGCGCAATGCGCATCGCACATCAGCCGCCAGAAGTATCGGATCTTTGGTGTTTTCAGACGATTCAAGCATGGTGTTCGAGATAGTACGAATATCTTGCAAAGGCACCTGATCAAGCAAAAGTTGACGATACACCTTCAGCTGCTGTGCTGGATTGAGTGCTGCGCCAAGAGCTTCTGCCAGCTTCGGCGCTTGCTGGGTCAGCCTCTGCATCATGGCATCAACATCATCGTGATTAAACAGCTCTGAAAGGTGGGTTTTGATCACTTTACTGATATGGGTTGCGATGACAGTCGCATCATCTACCACCTGATAACCCATATTGAGCGCTTTGGCTTTATCTGTGTGCTCAATCCAAACTGCTGGCAACTGATAGGCAGGGTCGCTGCCAAGAATGCCATCGACTTCGCCATACGTCTCGCCAACAGCAATCGCCATCAAACGCTCTGGCTCGATAAAGCCTTGCTCTATCGTTTCTCCGTTGAGTGAAATGGTGTATTGGTTGGGTTTTAGGCTCAGGTTGTCACGAATACGCACTTCCGGTAGCAAGAAGCCGACTTGCTCAGACAGGTTACGCCTTACACCGCGGATTCGCTGGGTGAGTGGCGCGCCTTGTTCTTTGTTGACCAGATGAACCAGTCGGTAACCGAGTGCTAAAGACAGTGTGTGTACATGTGGAATGTCTTCCCAGCTTAGCGGAGTTTCTTCCTGTTGCATGGCCTGAGTGAGTACTTCGACGTCTTCAATCTGAGCATCATGAACGGGGCTTTTGTGTTGTCTCCAGGCTGCAAATCCAAGCACAGCAGCAAAAGTAAAGAAGGCAAGGTGAGGCATGCCAGGTACCATGCCGATGATTAGCATTACCGCTGATACAGTAAACAGAGTAGCCGGCGAAGCCAATAACTGCTTTTGCATGGTTTCTGACATATCGTTGTCGCTGTCGTTGATGCGAGTAACGATAATGGCTGCTGCGGTTGCTAAAAGCAGTGACGGTATTTGGGCTACTAAGCCGTCACCAATAGTCAGTAGCGCATAGGTTTTAAACGCCTCGGAGGCAGCAAGTCCGTGTTCAAATACACCGATGCTAATACCACCTGTGATGTTAATGAACAGGATAAGCAACCCGGCGATAGCATCACCTCTAACAAACTTTGACGCACCATCCATAGAACCGTGGAAATCAGCTTCATTTGCCACTTCACGTCTGCGCTGACGGGCAGCTTCCTGATCGATCAAACCCGCATTGAGATCCGCATCGATTGCCATTTGCTTGCCAGGTAAAGCGTCAAGCGTAAAACGTGCTGATACTTCTGAAATACGTTCACCACCTTTGGTGATCACCACGAAGTTGATGATCATCAATATGACGAAAATCACCATACCGACTACATAGTTGCCGCCTATCACTACCTCACCAAAGGCCTGAATGACCTTACCTGCGGCATCACCACCATTGTGACCTTCGAGTAAGACGACTCGAGTTGAAGCGACGTTGAGCGTCAGTCGTAATAATGTCGCCACCAACAAAATGGTTGGGAAAATGGAAAAGTCGAGTGGGCGTTTAGCTGTTGTACTGACCAACAGCACCAAAATGGCGAGCACGATATTAAAAGTGAACAAGGCATCCAATAGCAATGGCGGCAGTGGCAAGATGACCATAGCCAGCACCATTAGTAAGATCAGCGGAATACCGACAAAGCCTTTTGTGGAATGTTGTATCTGTTTTAACCGATTGAGCATAGGTTGGTGTCCTTGGGTAAATACGGATGATCAGTGTTGCAAATGCTTTGGAATGGCGAAGTGAGGTAAAGGCATTGGCTTCTCTCCATTTCCGGTACGGAATGCTTTGAGTTGCATGACATACGTCAGAATATGCGCCACTGCGATATAGAGCTGGCTTGGAACAGCTTGTTCAATTGCAGTGGTGTAGTAAATGGAACGGGTTAGCGGTGGCGAGTTGATGATTTCAACCTGATTTTCACGGGCGATACGTTGAATATGCATCGCTGTTTCGTCCACGCCTTTGGCAACCACAAATGGGGCGTCTGATAACGCAGGGTCATACTTCATTGCTACGGCGTAGTGGGTCGGGTTGGTGATGACCACATCTGCTGTCGGTACCATCTTATCGATTTTACGCCGAGCAAATTGTTGTTGAATCTGGCGAATACGCTGCTTGACCTCAGGGCGTCCTTCGTTGTTTTTGTATTCTTCTTTGAGCTCTTGTTTGGTCATTTTGAGCTCTTTCATGTGCTCCCAGCGTTGGTAGGGGATGTCAATAACGCCGAATAGTAGTAAGGCAAATCCCATCATTAACAGACCATCGAATAGAATTTGCATGACGTTAACCACACCTTGCTCCAGCGAAAGTCGCTGCATGCCCAATAACGGTTGCAGGCGGTTATCGAGATAAGCGTAGAGCACGCTAAAAATAACCAGTACTTTGAGGGTAGATTTCAGCAGTTCAACCAGTGAACGCGTTGAAAACATCCGTTTTATTCCGCTGAGAGGGTTAAGTTTACTCAGCTTTGGAAAAGCGTTCGCTAAACGGAACATCCATCCACCCAGCACCATAGTACTGGCAAGCGTAACGGCAATAATCACGACAAACATTGGCAAAAGCAGCGTAATGATCATGCCGAGGCTGTGGCCGAGCTGCTCGACCATTTGCTTAGGATTCGCTAAATCCTGTTTAGTCAGTGCCATGTTAAAGCGAAAGATACCCGAAATGCTTTCCCAAATTACTGGAAGCTGACTATAGAAATACACGGCAACAGCGAGAAAAATAGCGGCTGTCGTGAACTCTTTCGCTCTGGGAATCTGACCTTCCTGACGCGCTTTCTTGATTTTCTGCGGGGAGGCTTTTTCGGTTTTGTCCTGAGAGGATTGTTCGCTCATCCGCCCCCCACCATGAATTGATTCAGAAAACGTAGGGTGTCGTTGACCAGCACAGTATATCGGCTCGGCACACCAGACACAGAAATGAGCACGCTGAATAACCCTAGTAGCATGGTCATTGGAAAGCCTAATGCATAGACATTCAGTGACGGTGCTGCTCGGTTCATCACACCAAAGCTGATGTTTGCTAACAACATGGAGACAATGGCAGGAAGGGCGAGTGCCAGCGCAGATGCAAACATCCAACTGAATAAATTAACGATGCCTTGCAGAGAAGCTGAAGTTAGGCCGGAACCGACTGGCCAGACAACAAAACTCTGGATAAGGACATCGAGTACCACTAAATGACCTTCGAGAGATAAAAACAGCAAGGTGCAGAAAATCAGAAAGATACGACCAAGAATTGCCACGGACATGCCGTTGACAGGGTCGTTCATCATCGCCATGCCTAAGCCCATCTGCATTGAGACTATCTGGCCCAGCGTCGTAAAAATGGTAAACAGCATGTGCAAAATCAGGCCAAAGAATAATCCCCAAATGGCTTGTTCGAAGGCGAGAAACAGCGAGGTCATCGAGAAAAACTCGACCGCTGGCATTGGCGGCATCAAAGGAGCAGAGATCATCACAATCGAGAGCGCCAGTAAGCTGCGTACCCAGACGGGTATCAATGAATCGCCAAAGAAAGGCATGGAGATAAATACCGCGCCTATACGGAAGAAAGGCCACCATAGCTGACCAAGGACGCGAGAGATTTCTGCGAAAGTGACCTCCATCAGCCAATCATTCCTGGAATATTGTGGAACAGGTAGTCGAACAGCTCCATGATTTTACGTAGCATCCAGTGCCCAGCAAAAATTACCATGAGTAACGTGACCAGAAGCCTTGGTAGAAAGCTCAGTGTTTGCTCATTGATTTGCGTGGCGGCCTGAAAAATTGCAATGCCAAGGCCGACTATCAGACCGGGCACAACCAGCACTGCGACCATGGTGATAATCAGCCATACCGCATTGGAAAACAGGGTGACGGTCATTTCTGGTGTCATGTGAACTCCTGTTACCCAAAACTGGCGGATAATGTGCCGACCGTCATGGCCCAGCCATCAACCAGAACAAACACCACCAGCTTGAATGGAAGTGAGATAATCAGCGGCGATAGCATCATCATACCCATTGCCATGAGGACACTGGCGACGACAAGGTCAATGATTAGAAACGGAATAAACAGCATGAAGCCGATTTGAAAAGCGGTTTTGAGCTCACTGATGACAAAAGCGGGCAGTACCACGGCAAATGAGATGTCCTCCAGCGCGGTATCGAGTGGCTCATTAGCAATGCGCAGCATTTGTTCCAGAGACGTCTGCTGAGTTTGTGCCAACATGAAATTGCGTACGGGCTTTTCTGCAACAGAAAACGCCTGCATTAAAGTAATTTCACCATTGTCGTATGGCTGGAAAGCATTCTGGTAAATGTCTGTCCAGACAGGGCGCATGATCAGTAGCGACAGCGCGAGTGCAATACCGACTAACACTCGGTTAGGTGGGCTTTGTTGGAGCCCTAACGCCTGACGCAGGATCGCGAGAACCACAATAATGCGGGTAAAGCTGGTGGCCATCAGAATAAATGCAGGAAGAAAACTCAGGGCTGTCATCAATAACAGAATCTGCAGTTTTACACTGTATTCTTGTTGGGTTGCTCCGTCACTGACAGACAAAATGGTTAAGCCTGACTCATTCGCAACAGAAGGGAAAGCGAAGAGCAGGCTAACCAAACCGATTAGGATCCCCCATCCCTGAAAGGAAGGTGACTTAGTCATGTTTCGGTGAACCCTTACTGAACCGCAGAAGTTAGAGCTGAATCGACGATATCAATCAGTCTCAGACCATATTTTTCGTTCACGACAACCACTTCCGCATGGCCCATCAGAGAGCCGTTGACTTTAACGTCCAGAGGTTCGCCATTGAGTTTGTCGAGCTCTATGACACTGCCTTCTCCAGCTTTCATCAGATCGCCCAAGGCGATATCTTTACTGGCAACTTCTAAAGTTACGGTAACAGGAATATTCTTGAAAAAGCTCAGATCACGTTCTGGAGTTGGTATTGCAGCATCGAGAATGTCGGTGTGCGTATCTTCCAATTGAAAGTCATCAAAGTTCAGTTCTTCACCATTAAATGCGGTGGTCTCTGTTGTCTCGCTCATTAAAAAGATTCCTTATCTTGATTAAGAATTAAAACTAGCTGCCCATCATTCTCCGCGACTCGACCAGAAAAAAGATGTTCTTGGCCAATACTGACGGGAGCTGAAGACAATAATTCGATGGGTAATACGTCGTTGGGCTGCAGTGAAATCAATTCACTGAGCGGCATGGTTTTTTTACTAAGTAAGACATTGAGCTTGACGGGAGTCGAAGCAAGAGATTGACAGAAAGGTTCGTACATTGACTCTTTGGGTTGTAGGTCCAGCTGTTCTGTCAATGTGGCAACAAGCAGTTCATCTAGCTTAACGTGAATGGTGCCTTGGTGGTCGTTGAGGTTGACGTCAATGGTGGCGTAAAGACCGGTTCCCTGTGCTGGCTCGAATTCACAGTCAGACCACATTTCCTCAGGAGCCAGCCAGTTGATGATCAGACGTCCGATTTTTTCCTGAAGCCGCAAGTCACTATTGTTAAGTGAAGTGTGGCTTCTTTCCATTTTAGCGTCGTAAAAGCTGTCAGCTAATTTAATTAGTGTCTGGCTATCGGTATGGATAAATACTCGCCCGCCGCCATCATGTCGGAAAGTACTGATAATAGACTTATCCATTTCACTTGGTGTAAAAGTATGCAGTGAAACTAGATTTATATTAGCTTCTGCATGATGAGTTTTTAACCAGTTTTGCAGCTCATACGTCAGGCCATTACACGAGGTAGATATTAAATCATCCAATTTATCTCGAATAACGTGAATAGGTTTCCCTAACGACTCTATGCTTAGAGGCTGATAATCTGGAATAGATATCTTGCTGCTACTTTCCATTTATATTTTACCGTGTCTTGACAAAGCGATTTTTAAATTTTCTAACTCAATTGGCGCAAGTCTACATAGAATTTTTTGTTCTAAATAACCCCGATTTATAAAATTTGTGACTTTACTCCATATGTTGATTTTAAGTCGTTATATATATCTTCTCATCAAAAATAAAACAGGTTAGTTTGCGATACATACAAATGATGAATGACGATTTTTTGTCGTTATCAGTCTCTTGTTCTGTTTTATCTTTATGGTTTTAAATGATTTTTATTGATTTGTTACATGTTAATTACATCGCGATGATGTCATGAACTAACGGTCAATATATAAACAAGTTCCAATTTATCGAACTTCCAAGAGATAAATTATTTAATTCGAATGGATGATTCTTCTGTTTATTTAATGGCACTCATATAACATCATGAACACGAAAGCTCCGAAAATATATTTATTAGCTTTACTCTTTCATTGTTCTTCTTCTCTCGCTGACACTGAGGTTGAAGTCCCTATGGATGAAGTAAATTGGCGTTATAAAGGAAGTAGCTTAGCGTGTAATTTGAAGTATGAAGATTCTTCCTATGGGAAGTTTTATTTCCGCTCTGAAGAAGTCAGTAAAATATATTTCCACTCTCAAGTGGAAAAAAACAATAAAAATTGGAACAGTGCTAAGTTATATAGTTCTCCTGCACCATGGAGTGCGGTAAATGAACTCAGACTCATAAGTCAGAATGTCGCTATTAATAATCAGCGTTCTACGTTTCAGTATAATATTGATGAATTATTGAACAATATTGAATCAGGACATTGGATAAAGTTTGCTTTTGGCGGAAGGGACGCTTCCGATAGCATGACTTATATTCTGCCGACGATTCGCATTCAGAAAGCATTAGCCCAATTTCGTCGTTGCCAATCATCTTTACCGGGCATGTCCTATGCTCAAGCCCGAAACCTCACTCTCTCATTTGACCTAGGCCAACGTCACTTAACCGCCCAACAAACGAATACTCTGGGTGCGCTTTACACTTATCTGCGCGCCGACAAAAACATCAGCAAAGTTTTGATCGATGGCTACACCGACAACGTCGGTTCCAACGTCGTTAACCTAACCATCTCTAAGCAACGAGCAGATTTGGTTGCGAAAGCACTTAAAAAATCTGGCGTAGAGGCCGCAAGAATAGAAGTACGGTCTCATGGTTCTCGATACCCCATCGCTAGTAATTCAACACCAGAAGGGCAGGCTAAGAACCGCCGTGTGACTTTAAGGCTGGTGCGCAATGATGAAGCAGTAGTACCAAAACAAAATATAAAAATGAACGATAGGGAAAAGGCTTAAAGATGGCAGAGACAAATATCTTGTTAGTTGAGCCAAAGGATGAATTTGCTCAGCCAGTCATTAGAGTGTTAGAGGATTCGGGTTACCGTGTGACTCATTCTCGGACTGGGCGAAGTGCACTGCTTGAGGGTGCTGCGCCGATTACTTTGGTGAGTTCAAATTTGCCTGACATGTGTGTCAGAGAGTTCGTCAGTTGTCACCAAAAGACATCAAGCAATGGCGTTGCTATTGCAATTGTTGAACAAGAGCAGGGAATCTTAGCCGCTGAAACAATGAAAGCTGGTGCGACGGATTACCTGCTTCGTCCTTTTGAAAACAGCCAATTAGTAAACCTATTGCGGCGTGTTGAAGTGATTGGCAAACCAATGGCAAACATTGTTGCCGAATCATGGCGGAGCAAACAGGTGCTTCAGCTAGCTCACCGTGCAGCTTGCACGAATGCCAGTGTTTTGGTGACCGGAGAATCTGGAACTGGTAAAGAAGTGCTGGCGCGTTATGTCCACGAGCATTCCCCACGATCAAGTGGCCCTTTTATCGCAGTAAACTGTGCCGCCATCCCCGAATCTATGCTTGAAGCGGTCTTGTTTGGCCATGTGAAAGGCGCTTTCACTGGAGCCACTCACTCGCAAAGCGGTAAGTTTGAAGAAGCGAACAACGGAACGATACTGCTGGATGAAATTGGTGAGATGTCGCCAGCGGTTCAGGCCAAACTATTGCGCGTGCTTCAGGAGCGTGAAGTTGAGCGAGTGGGCAGTCATAAGCCGATTCAGCTTGATATTCGGGTCATTGCCGCCACGAATAAAGATCTGCGCGAAGAAGTGAAAAATGGCACGTTCCGTGAGGATCTTTATTACCGATTGGATGTTTTACCTTTGCATTGGCCTCCACTGCGAGAGCGCAGCGAAGATATCCTGCCGATCAGTCAGTTCTTCATTAATAAATATCAAGATGGCAGTCAGTGCCACCTATCTCAAGATGCCATGATGGCGCTCAGTCAGTATCACTGGCCCGGAAACATTCGAGAGTTGGAAAACGTTATCCAACGAGCATTAGTCATGCGACACGGTGACTACATTACTGCGCATGATCTGATGTTGCCAGTTGAGTTAATCAGCCCTGTCCAGACATCGACGCCTTCTCAGAGCATGGGGCATGTTGAGGCTAAGAAACAAGCTGAGTACCAGTACATTCTCGAACAACTTCGCCAGTATGGCGGCAATCGCACCAAGACAGCAAACGCGCTTGGCGTCACTACGCGCGCTTTGCGCTACAAATTAGCGGCAATGCGCGAACAAGGTATTGATCTACAGTCGGCCCTAGGCTCGGCTGCTTAAGGAGGATAAGTTATGGCAAGTCAACCAATAAACAGTTCGATGACCGCAGAACAGCTAATGCTATCCAAGATGGATGCAATGCGCGCTCAGATTCAACCGGAGTTCGTGGTTTCTGCTAATCCACTTGATGTGCAGCAGGTGAATCAGCCTCTCTCATTTTCCACAGCGATGACCAATGTGCTTGATACGGTCAATCAGCATCAATCGGCTGCCAGCCAAAAAATGACCGCGGTAGAAACGGGTCAGAGCGATGATTTAGTCGGAGCAATGATTGCTAGCCAGAAAGCCAGCCTGTCATTCAACGCTTTGATGCAGGTACGCAACAAGGTCGTGACCTCGTTTGAAGATATTATGAAGATGCCGGTGTAACCCATGTCAGATTTAACTACCCAAGTTGCAGGTGGCGGAACATTTAGCGCTGCCAGCACACAAACTTCCTCCTCGCGAGGAATGGAAGATTTCACTCATAAATTGAAGCAGCTGTGGTCAAACAGTCAGAGAAATCTGGTTCTGTCTGCTGTTTTGGCAGCGATTGTGGCTGCAATCATTGTGGTGGCTCTTTGGAGCTCAACACAGAGCTACCGACCGCTTTACAGTCAGCAAGAAAGATTTGATACCGGTGAAATCGTCTCTGTCCTTGAATCTGAAGGCATAAATTACCGACTTCAAGAGCAAAATGGCCAAGTACTAGTGCCAGAAGGTGAAGTCGCCAGAATCCGTATGTTGCTGGCGGCAAAGGGAGTGAAAGCCAAACTGCCAACAGGTTTAGATTCACTCAAAGAAGACAGTTCTCTTGGAACCAGTCAGTTCATGGAAACCGCACGCTATCGTCATGGTTTGGAAGGTGAACTGATACGTACCATTATCTCGCTCAATGCGGTTTCTAATGCCCGAGTTCATCTAGCCATACCGCGTCAAACACTGTTTGTTCGACAAAATAGCGAAGCGCCTTCAGCATCGGTCATGCTTGAACTCAAACCTGGTGAAGATCTGAAACCGGAACAGGTCGAAGCGATTATTAATCTGATTGTCGGCAGCGTGACTGGGATGAAGCCAGAACAAGTGTCGGTGATTGATCAGTATGGTCGTTTACTCAGTGCTGATGTTGCCTCAGCGGAAGCGGGTAAGGTAAATGCCAAGTATCTTGAATATCAGAAGAACGTTGAGAAACAAATTATTCAGCGCGCTTCCGACATGCTGACACCGATTGTCGGACCGAGTAACTTCCGCGTACAGGTAGCGGCGGATCTGGATTTTAGTCAGGTGGAAGAAACTCAGGAAATTCTTGATAACACACCAATTGTTCGTAATGAGCACACCATCTCCAACAACTCGATTGATCAGATTGCGTTAGGCGTTCCGGGAACCTTGAGCAATCAGCCTCCGGTAACTGGGGAAGTACCGACACAGGATAGTCAGAACACCAATGCTCGCTCTGAAGTAAACCGTCAGTACGCTGTGGGCAGCAGTGTACGCCGCACACACTATCAACAGGGCCAGATCGAAAAGCTCAGTGTTTCTGTCTTGCTCAATGAGGCCGCGGCGCCAAATGGTACAGCTTGGACTGCGGACGAAAAAGCTCAGATTTCTACTATGGTCACTGACGCTGTGGGTATTGCTGCTGACCGTGGTGACAGCTTGAGTTTGATGAGTTTTAGTTTTACACCGCTAGCGATTGAGGCGCCACCGACCATTCCTTGGTGGCAGGATCCAACGATTCAGCAGCCGATGCGTTACGTGATAGGAGGCATGCTGGGTATGGCGATGATTTTCTTCGTGCTCCGCCCACTTATCATGCATCTGACGGGTGCAGACATGCGCTCTCAAGAATTGGAGTTCGCCGAACCTCAGGAAGAGCCTATTTTCGATAATCTGCAAACGCGTGAAGAACGTGAACGTGAAGAAGCACTGAATCGCAAGTTATCTGAAAAAGGCATTGCCGCTTCCTCTGGTCTGGACGTGGGGAATGACATGTTACCGCCAGCCGGGTCGCCACTGGAGATTCAGTTGAAACACTTGCAGTTAATTGCCAACGAAGAACCTGAACGAGTCGCCGAAGTACTAAAACAATGGGTAAATGTGAATGAACACAGCAGAGTCAAAGCAGAAAGCAACGCTTAGTCACGTAGAGCAAACCGCTCTGGTTCTTCTCGGCATGGGTGAAGACGCCGCTGCCAAAGTGCTGCGTAACTTCACTCGAGATGAAACCCAGCGTGTGACAAAAGCAATGGCGAAATTGAGTGGGATAAAAAGTGATAGTGCCAACGGCGTTATCCAGCACTTCTTTGAGGACTTTCGTCAACACAGTGGCATCCGTGGGGCGTCAAAAGAGTACCTGTCGAACACACTGCGTAAAGCGCTAGGTAATGACTTAGCCAAAGGGCTGCTCAACAACCTATACGGTGATGAGATTCGGAATAATATGCAGCGCTTACAGTGGGTGGAAGCTGAGGTTTTAGCCCGATTCATATCTAATGAGCACCCGCAGATGCAGGCGATATTTCTAGCCTACCTGCCACCGGAAAGCTCATCAACAGTGCTCAAGCATTTACCTGAAGACTACCATGATGAACTCCTGTATCGGATTGCTCAGCTTCAGGATATTGACCATCAGGTTGCGAGCGATCTGAATGACCTGATTGAACGCTGTATTGAACAAGTATCGGTCAGTCAGAGTGCGCCGCTCTCTGGAGTTAAACAAGTGGCGGACATCATTAACCGATTTGAAGGTGACCGTGGTTCATTGATGGAAATGCTCAAGTTGCACGATGAAGAAGTGGTGAGTGAAATTGAGCAAAACATGTTCGACTTCATGGTGCTAGGTCGACAGAGAGAAGAAACAATGGATCGCTTGGTTCAGCAAGTTCCACTCGAACTTTGGGGTGTGGCTCTGAAAGGTGCAGAGATTCTTCTTCAGCAAACCATTAAAAGTGCAATGCCACAGCGCATGGTCAAAGCACTGGAAGACGACATGGAAATTCGCGGAGCGGTGCCACTAAGTCGAGTGGAGCGCGCGAGACAAGAAATCATGCAGATCGTACGTGAGCTGGATGAGGCGGGTGAAATCGAACTCGTGCTTTATGACGAACCTACAGTGGAGTAAAGCATGTCACTAGTGAAATCCAATTTACTGCAAGTTCCAGCATCAGGTTATCGCATTCATCGCTTTCCACCACTGGCACAGCCAATGGCAGGCGACGATGAATTTGCCATCGATGATTCCTGGCAGGAATCCCAGATAGACCTGCAACAAAAGCTTGAAGAAGGGTTCCAGACAGGTCTCGAACAGGGACATGAAGAAGGCCTCCGTCAAGGGTTGAGCCAGGGGAAACAGCAAGGCTTACTGGAAGGCCAGAAAGAAGGTTTCCAGAAAGGCTTCGTATCGGGTGAACAGTCCGGTAAGCAGACATTTCTTGAAGCGACTAAGCCAGTAAATGAGCTTTATCAAACCTTGTCACGTTGGCAGTCTGAGCGTGAGCAACAGCAGCGACACATCATTTGCGAACTGGTACAAAAGGTCGCACAACAGGTGATTCGAGCAGAGCTGACTTTGATGCCACAACAAATCCTAGCGCTCGTTGATGAAACACTCGAAGCGATGCCCGGAAAAACAGAGAAGGTGACTGTTCATCTTAACCCTCAGGATCTTGACCGCATCACTCAAATCAATGCGGAATTGCCGAAAGAGTGGAAGCTGGTCGCCAACCCAGAACTGCCGACTGGCGGGTGTCATTTGGTGACCGATGATGCTGAGGCGGACGCCAGCTGTGACTCGCGCTTACAAGCTTGCATGGACAACGTCAAAGAGCACTTGCTCGAAGAAGTGACACCTGTGGTTGAAGCTGACAATGAGTAATACGCTCGCATTTGATCTTCTGTCTGAACGAACCAGTGAAGCCATTGCTTCGCTGGATTCCATTCCCGTGGCTAGGGTCACAGGGCGACTGGTAAAAGTCACAGGGCTGATGCTGCAAGCGGTAGGTTGTCGCTTTAAGCTTGAACAACGCTGCCTAGTTGAGACAGCGGAAGGTGACATGATTGAAGCACAAGTTGTGGGCTTTGATCATACCATCGCTTATCTGATGCCAATTCGTCGCCTTGGTGGATTATTTGCGGGAGCGAAAGTGATCCCACTGGATGGAGACAGCACAGTTCAGCTCAGCGAAAACTGGATGGGACGCGTGGTGAATGGGCTAGGTGAAGCTCTTGATGATGGACCTGTCTTGCAAGGTGGTGATCGCGTTTCACTAGAGCCTAAACCAATCAACCCTCTAAAGCGTAGACCCGTTGATTCACCGCTCAATGTTGGGGTACGAGCGATCAATGGCCTACTTACGGTAGGTAAAGGTCAACGTATTGGGTTAATGGCGGGCAGTGGAGTGGGGAAAAGTGTTTTGATGGGAATGATTACTCAAAATACGGAAGCGGATGTCATTGTCGTAGGCCTGATTGGTGAACGTGGTCGTGAAGTCCGTGAATTCATTGAGTCTAACTTGACTCCTGAAGCGCGTGAGAAAGCGATTATCATTGCTGCGCCAGCAGACGAATCGCCGCTGATGCGTCTTAGAGCTATGCTGCTATGCCACCGAGTTGCAGAGTATTTTCGTGATAAGGGGAAAGATGTCTTGCTAATGGTGGACTCGTTGACTCGTTATGCGATGGCACAGCGAGAAATTGCCCTTTCTCTAGGTGAACCGCCTGCCACTCGAGGCTATCCACCATCGGTATTTAATGCCTTGCCGCAGTTACTTGAACGTGCCGGAAACAGCGAAAACCCAAATGGTAGCCTAACTGCCATCTATACCATTCTTGCTGCAGGGGATGATCAGCAAGATCCAGTGGTTGACTCTGCGCGGGCCATTCTTGATGGTCATGTTGTTTTATCTCGTAAACTGGCAGAACAAGGACATTATCCGGCGATTGACGTTAATGCTTCGGTGAGCCGCTGTATGACAGCTTGCTCACAGCCTGTCCACCTGACCTTGGCGAACGAGTTTCGCAAGACTTATTCGAATTACCTTCAAGTTAAAGATCTACTGCCACTGGGAGGTTACCAACCGGGACAGGATCCAGAACTGGATCGCTCGGTGGCTTTGTATCCACAGCTGACGGCATACCTTCAGCAAGCGGCAGACTGCTCGGTGGATTTTCCTCAAAGCCTGACCGAACTGGCGCAGCTCTTTCAATCAAATTAGGAATTAACGTATGGAAGCGAAATTGCGTGCTGTGGAGAAGTTTCAGAAAATTCAGCAAAAGCATCGAGATAGAATGTCTGCGCAGTTGGAATCGCTTCGTCAACAGCACACAGTAGTTCAGCAGCGTTTGCAACAACTGATGGAACTGAAGCGCCAGACGCAACCAAGATCGAGTCATGTTATGGCTTTACATCGAGAGGCATTACTCAATCGTAGCCGTGTGGATCAGATGCTTCATAAGCTGATTGTCCATCAGGAACATGAGCAGGAGGTGATGCAAGCGCAATGCACGTCGTTGCAAAAACAGCTTGAAAATAAGCACCTCAGAGTCAAAGGTCTGGAAAATACTCTCGAACGTTGGAAGGAAGAGCACAATTCTGACATTCGACACAAGGAAGAGCTCGCGTTAGAAGAGATTATCAATAGCCGATTCGCGCAAAAAGCTCAATAATTCGTCACCCGCAAGGCTTTGCGTCACCTTAAACTGCATCAAGCCTGATTTACCCTAAGGAGGAGAGAAAGGTTGGTATGCTTAAGTTAAGAGATGCAAACGTCCTTATCATCAAAGAATTTCCGAACAAAAACATTAGCATATCTAGTCTTATGCTCTCTTTGGGAATCAAGCAACATAAGATTATTCATCTGAATTCCCCACATGAAGCGCTTAATCGGACGTTCCATGGCCGTTTTGATATTCTGATTTGTGATCAGAGCTTTCGCAAAAACACGGTTAAGTCACAGGATCTGATTCTTGAGTTGAGAAAGTCGAAGACTATAGATGAGCGCTCGACAATCATTATGGATTGCGCGGACAGCAGTATCCGTGACAGCTCTTATTACTTTGGTGATGTCCACCTCAAGCCGGAAGATAATCAGCGGGATATTAGTGTTCTTATCCGCAAGGTGTTTGAGAAGAAGAATAAGGTTTGGCCTCTGCTTCAGCGCAACGATATTGAGTGTGCTGACGAGATGGAAAAGCGCTACCAATTCTTTGAGCAGCACTACTTTGAGTATCAGTATGATTTCAAACTCAATCGTGCCCACCATCACTTGGTCAAACGTGAACTAAAACAAGCCACGGAGCTATATGGTGCGTTGATAAAAGAGGCGGGCAAGCGAGATTATTCTCTAGAGATCAGCCTGTTTCTCAATGCGTTGGTATTAAATGCTCAGTCAGACGACGCGCTGGAGCTTTATAACAAGTTCAATTCTGCCAAGTTTCAACTCGGTCAGCCATTTGACGAGATAGGGACGTTGCTGATGTTGCAAAATGGCAGCATACAGGATGCTTATCGCCTGTTAGCTCATTCAGGCTCACGTTGGGGGCTTAGTTTGGCTCATCAGACATCGTTGGCGTTGATGAGCATTGCCGCCGGTCGATATGATGATGCTCTGGTTCATTTCTCCTCTGGTCTTAATACCGCCAAACTGATCAATCGGGATGTTGCCCAGCACACTCTGAACTATCTGTTCGCATTGCTAATGCTTTGGATGCGAAGTGAAGAGGGGAGTGGTTTGTATGAGAAGAAATTTGATCAGGTCGTTAAAGAAATGTCCCGCCACAAGCTCACGGATAGCGAAAGTCAGCATCTGGCATTAATTCAGCTTCATGCTGAATTTCTCACGGGGGCCCGACAAAGCGCGGAGTCTGTGCTGGATAGCTTTACCCGTAAGCTCGACAAAGTGAGCAGTGTGGCGAAAATCCATGCACTATTTCTTTCTACGGGTTTGTCTAACAAAGACAACCTTACCCTCATTTTTGACAATCTTCTTCATCACGACAGTGTGTTTATGTTTGAACCACTTCCTCCTGTCTGTGCTGCGTTGGTTAAACGCATTGATTTTAAGCAATTTGCCAGTGACATGAAGCGTTTTAATCGCGAGAAAGTGGCTGAGTAGTTGTGACTCTGTTTTCAGGACCAAAATAGCCTAAGCGACCTGTTTTGAACCGCAATTAAATCCAATTTTTATCTCTGGGATAAGGTTTCCGAATTGGAAACCTGACTCTTCTCGCGTCATTTTGCCCTGATAGAATTCCTCTCACTTTAATGATTGTAAGAGTGTGTCATTGAGAAAGTATGGAATCTAATCACTTAACCGTTATGGTCACTGGCATTGAGGGGACGCGCTTTTTTAATCTGTCGTTCCGGGCTATTACAGGGATTAAGTACTCGCTGTTATTTATTGCTGTGGTGTTCTTTACCCTGCTTGGACTTTTGTCGATTCTAGCGGGCGATGCCTCTGATTCCGAACGGGAAAAAAGTGAACTGTTGAGCAAAGCCTATTCTCTCGAAAAAGAGCTAATACGCTCACACGAATTTCAGAGTGACTTAGAAAGCCACCTGACGAGAAAGAAGCAAGATCTCGCTTATGTGACGGACAAACTGCGTGATATTGAGTCTGCGCTGGAGCTTTCCAACGAGTCCTTAGACTTAAGAGATAGAGTTGATAGTGCCGCGCTCAGTACTGCGGTTCGTCATCAGATGATGCAATTGATACCCAATGGACGGCCAGTTAAAGCGGGTTATCTTTCTTCCCATTACGGTCGCAGGGTTCATCCAGTCACCAAAATGAAAGCCATGCATCATGGTATTGATTACGCGGTTAATGCTGGAACTCCAATTTACGCTCCGGCTGATGGCATTATCGAAGTGGCGAGAAAAAGTAATAAAGGCTCAGGCAATTTCTTAAAACTGGCGCACTCATTCGGTTTTACTTCTTCTTACTCTCACCTGAGTGCATTCAAGGTGAAGCGTGGAGATTACGTTAAGAAAGGTGATTTGATTGGCCTGTCGGGTAACTCTGGGTTATCGACTGGGTATCACCTGCATTATGAGGTTCGTTTGGTGGGGCGTTCTCTGGATCCATTGCCTTTTACCAAATGGGAAATGAATAACTTTGACTCGATTTTCGAATCGAATAAGGACGTAAAATGGGATTACTTGGTAAACAGAATCGAGAATCAAATAGCCACTGCTCTCAAACTGTCATCGCGGAAGGAGGCTATATTGAAGGACAACTCAAGCTTACTTGTAACATCCAGATAGATGGTCAAATAAAGGGCAGCATTGAAACCGATCGTAGTGTCACCATTAGTGCGACCGGATCTGTTGACGGTTCGATTCGCGCTGAACGTCTGATTATCAATGGCCGCTTCCTTGGCAAGGTTTACACCAAAAGCTTAGAGATTCTAGAACACGGCTACCTTGAGGGGGAAGTGTCTGCCACAGAGTTTACCATTCAGAAAGGTGGGGTCTTTCTAGGTAACTCAAAGAATGTCTCCACAGAGGAAGTCGTTAATCTAGACGCTGCGAAAAAAACATCCAAGCCAAAGGCAAAAACAGAACAAGGTAAAGTCGAGCAGTGTGCTTGAGACTAAAAGCAAGAAGAGTCAGTACAACTCTGTAATGACTCTTTTCTATCACTTTGACTTAACTTTTTTGTCAGCTTCGCTCCTAGGTGTTGATCTCTGAGATGCCCTCCGAGCCAAGTTATCAACCTTTACTCTGTCGTGATCCAAACCGAGCTCATGGCAAGCCTCTTCATATGACTTCCCTGTATGGATGACAAGGATATCAATCGCACATTTGAAATGATCCACTTTCTTGCCTGTCGTTAAAATAATATTGGACGAGTTATGAGCCTAGAATTTTCCGACTAGAGTTTTCGGATGCTTTTTACCTAACTCTTTAATAATGTCGTACATCGCTTCGCTTTCTGTAGGACCTTCTCCTACTACTTGACCAAATATAGCGAGCCACTTTGTATCGCTGTCACATGTCTTAGTTTGAAGGGTTTTAACCTTAATATTTATTTCTTTCATATGAGTTTTCCTATTTAGGAATAATGGTACTTCTTATGTCCTTTACGCCTAATATTCTACGACTTCGGCTGAATACGATATCTCTCGTTTTAAATGGACCATATTGATGCAGGATGGTTTCACCGTCAATTTCACATATGTACCATTTGTCTTTTTTGTACCTTATTTTATTAATGACTACATCGTTATCTTTTACCAAAAACATTATGCATATCATCTTTCCTTCTGGAGCATCATAAGGTTTTGATTGTTTTTCTCTTTCTTTATCAAATCCGAAATACACCTCAGAAAATGCAAAGTCTCTAATTATAGAATTGAACAAATATTTCTTTATCATTTATGCAGTACAACGAATTATTTACTGCCTCATCATAGACAATAGTGAAAAATCTTCTAGATAACTTTTAGTGATATTTCTAAAGAAATATGAGCGATTTTAATCAAGATTAAAAGACTATATTAAAGCATGCTTACATAAGTACATATGAGCCTGAATTTGGTGTTTGTAAGCCAATAATAAAAGCTTTTGTATATGGCCACCCTTGTTTATTAGAGGCTTATATGCTGTGAGATACAAAGGATTCACTTTGGTTGAGATGATTGTTGTTATCATCATTATTGGAGTATTGGCAGCGATGTCGATGCCAAGATACCTCGACTTTAAATACCATGCTCATCGATCAAAATTAAAAAGTTTACAATCAGACCTTAAAGCTTTGAACGCACTTATTCATTCGAAATCAGTAATACAAAATGTAAAAATGTCTAGAAATCAAACAGTAGAATTTAACGAAGGGGTATTGGTTGCCGTTGATTATGGATATATAAAAAGCTTCACAAGCGAGTCTGATACTATAGCCAACTTAGAAAAGGTATTTAATGTAGAGTTTGAACCATTGTCGGGAAACAAGGCAATAACCACAGGAAGTTGGGGAATTCAGTCTACGGGAGCCATGATTCGTTTTGTCCCAAATGGAAAATCAGTAAATGATGATTGTCGACTAGAGTACACAGAAGCGCTAGAGAGCTTAGGGTCCATCTCCGACCCTGAGTATCTAATTATTGACTCAGGTTGCTAATTGAACAGTTAATCTAAATTTCCGGTATCCAAACACATGTTGTCAATAAAACTTTGTAAATATGATGAAGTCGTCGAGACGGTAGACTACTTTACGCAGCTCTCATTCAGAAGCACATTAAAAAATTCGTCTATAAATTATAAAGGTAGCTACGACTATATACTGTCATTTATTACAGAAGCTAGTAAATGTATCTACTTAATACGTAGAGAAGGGAAAATTATAGGATTGTTACTAATAAATTCTGGAGTAAGAGCTACACACCATTTATATGAAGTCTGGGATGAATTCTTCCATCTTACTTCTGAGTACCATACCTTAGATACTGTGAATAAACTTAAACATCTAATGATTGATTTTTCATCTAATTGTGAGAATGGGAAAATTGACAGTAAGATAGTGTATTTTTCATATATGCTGTTGAGAAAGAATTATGGTGTAGCAGATGTTTTTAACAAAAAAGATCTCGATAAAAACCAACACTTTGAATGGATAACAATGAGATAATAAGAGTATGGAGTTTTACTGCTTTGGAAATAAGAAGAGCTAATTTGCTTGATGTTTCAACTTTGATAGATGTTTATATTAGAAAAATATGTTGTGATGTTGAGCATAAATTCGATTATAAAGGCTGCTTCAACTATTTCTTGATGTTCATAGAGCAAGACTCCAAGCAGCTTTACATCTTCGAAGAGTTGAATGAATGTATTGGTATGTTATTGGTTAGGAGTGAAAAACGTCCTACCCATAAGACAATTGATGTGTGGGATGAGTTGTTTTACTTAGATAAAAGCTATATTAATCAAGATACTATGAATAATATAATGAGAAATGTTAAGAAATTTTCTGTCTACAAAGAAGACCAGTTTTTATTACCTGTAAACACATACTTTGATGGTAGGATAGGCGATAGGTTGAGTATCACTGCGAAAGCTAAATTATGATGTTAGATCTAGATAAAATGTAACAACATTTCATCTTGAATATAAAAATAGTTCTTAAAATACAACTAATTAAAATTAATTGTAACCGAGTGGTTCTGATTATTACGTTTATTGTTAGTGGTTGTTAATCGATATACACATAATTCCGTATTTGATGTAACCTACTCCTAATTTTTTATTATTTATCTAATCATTATCTTGTAGGTTGTCTTGACGTTCTATAGTGTGTTCGTAACGTACCTTTTATTGGGTGTGTCACTTTTTTCTCTAGGTTCTATTTTAATATTAAGTCAATTTAGATTTAGCCATTATTCTATAAACAGCAAAATATGCAGTGCAGCAGTATTTTCATTTTCATACGCCTGTGTTGTATGGACAGAAATGTACGATATTTTGTTTGGTGAAAGAATTAATGACGAAAGAAAAATTGAGATTTTTGCTCTGTGGCATTGGTCGTTGATAGCAATATCATTATTATCGCTTTTCTATTTTTGCTTTAATCTGACGGTGACACCTAGTAAGACGATATCCAATCTAATTAAATCGTTTCAAACGATGTGTTTTGTGATCGTTTCTTATTCATCAATGATGACATTTTTTAGCAATCAAGACTTTAGATTTGGTGAATCGTTTAGTGAGGCCATTGTGAGTACGTTGATGCTATGGGCGCTATTCATTGGGCTGTCAATCATTTATTACTCAAAGTCTAAGTCGGGAATATTAAAGGCGCGATTCACTCGATTGGGTATCTCGGTTGGTAGTTTACCAATGATATTCTATTTCCTTGATTCAATATTCACGTTCAACTTTCCTATTTGGCAGCTTTTGTACTTTTTAATAGTGAGCCTTCTATGTATTTCGGCTTTTCAAGCATATGCCAGAATGAAACAACAAGTATATGACAATCAAGTTCGAATTTCTTATGAGACAGACAAGTACAAAACGATAGGACGTTTAGCTATGGGCGTTGCTCATGAGATAAACAATCCTCTTACCGCCACTGCACTGTCTATTGAAGCATTGCATCATGAGGAGTGCCCTAAAGAGAGAACGCTTCTGTTGGAGCGGGCAGAGTTAGGTGTTGATAGAGCGAGTAAAATCTGTCAGTCACTTCTCAATTATTCCAATAATAGGACAGAAAAAAAACTTGAATGCAAAGTATATCTCTTAGTAGAAAATGCGCTGAATATATTGGCAAATAAAGTAAAAAATAATGCGCTTAAAATTAATATACCTTCTGAACTTACGTTTTTTGTAATGCCTACCAAAATGGAAGAAGTTCTTATCAATATTGTTAACAATGCCATTGATGCATCAGGACCGAGGAGTGAAATTATAATCGATGCCGTTGGTTATCAGGATAAGGTAAAAGTTAGCGTCACTGATTTTGGTTCCGGATTTATTGAATCTGATCTAAATAAGATATTTGAACCTTTCTATAGTACCAAACCTATAGGTAAGGGTACTGGTTTAGGGCTATCGATATGTAAGAGAATATTAGATGAACATAATGGAGAAATAATCATCAACTCTGACCCCAATTTTGGCACAAAAGTAACTATCGTCATCCCAAGTTTCGAGAAGTAATTTAATGAAGAAATCAATATTAATCGTTGAAGATGATCAGCTACTGCTAAGCAGTATAAAAAGGATATTTCCTAGTAGTAAGTTCGACGTTTATGCAGCTTGTGACTCCGAGCGAGGCATTGATATATCCGAGATATTCGAGATTGATGTTGTGATCATCGATTATTTGCTTCCTGGGCTATCCGGAATTGAAGCTATATCCCACTTCAGAAAATCAAATCCAAACATTGTAGTGATATTGATAACTGCATACGCAACTGTCGATACTGTGATTAGTGCGATGCATCATGGTGCGAATGATGTGATTGTAAAACCCTTCACGGCTAACAAGGTGTTACTGACCGTCGAAAAATACTTGGAAAAGAAGAAATTTACCATTTGTCCTTCATCTGCGGAAAAAAACAAAATATTTTCAGCGTTATCCAATGAAACTAGACGTCAAGTTTTGTATGCATTAACCAAAGCAAGCTCAATGAAGTTTAGTGAGCTTTTTAACGTCATTTCGATAGATGATCACACCAAGCTGAATTTTCACATTCAATCATTAAAAAAGTCTGGTTTGATAAAACAAGATAACCAAAAAAGATACACGTTGACGGCGGAAGCAACGTCATTTTTAAACCATACTCTAGTGAAGGACTCATTGTTATAGAGATATGTATATGACGCCGTTTGTTATCTCCCGAACATTCGGGAGATATTTGGACAGTTTATTTGGGCTGACTTTAAAAGTGATATTGGATATTCGTCATCAATAGCACCTCGTCACCTAGCTTAAAGGTTGCTTTATTACTTCCTGTTCCTTGGGTAACTTCTGTTGTGTGATAAAGGTAATCGACTTCTGTCCCTACACTCCAATCATTAAATCGGTAACTAAGGCCTGTTTGTGCTCCCAACACCACGCCATCCAGTTCGTCAGTATCGTAGCTCGCATTGAACATTTCGTAGCCCAGTTTGCCACCTAAAGTCCAAGACAGTTTCTCTGTGATTGGCACAAGGTAGTCGTACCTTGTATAGAGTGTGCCGACTTCAAGATCATCATCTGAGCTGTTTTCTTCACTCGTACCGCGATAGTCATAACCTAGACTTAGTTGGTGAGCATTATTGAAGATAACACCACCACGCAAACCAAACACCGCTGATGATGACATATCTTCGTCTTGATTGACGCCACTAATTTCCTGTTCGATTTTACCGCTAATACGGGCACCTGCATCAAGGCCAATGAAATAATCATAGTTCTCTGAAGCATTGGCAGTGAATGCTGTTGTCGCCATCAAGACACCGAAAGTAACCAGTTTTAAGGATTTGTTTTGCATAGTGTGTTTCCTACATTTAACGCTAGCGACTCGCTAACTCTTTTGTTGTTGTCGCTTTCACATCACGGTGAAAGTGGCGCTAAGGTAGAGGTAGAAACGTCAAAAGCGAAAGGAAATGCACGGATTGGTTCGGAATAAAGCTAAATTGCTTTTTCTTTACAATTATTGATAATTTACTTAATGGTGTATCCCATTGTTTATTGGGCTTTTAGGCGATAGAAGAATGTAACGATGAAGGGGCGGTTAGCTCGCGCTAGGTAGTTATTTGGCATTTATGATTTAAGGCTAGGTAGGTGGAAAAGCTTGGTAAATCGATTTGATTGCTTAGAAGAGGAAGTACAGTTGTGTGAGGCTTTAAGGCTTTTGAAACGAAAAAAGACGTCCTAGGACGTCTTTTTTCTGAATTTGGCTCCCCCTGCGGGACTCGAACCTGCGACATACGGATTAACAGTCCGCCGTTCTACCAACTGAACTAAGGGGGAATTGCGTTTAAGCGCTGCGAATATTATCGGCGAGATGAAACGCTGTCAACCTCAAAATCGCCTCAATGGTCTAAATTTTTTTGCTAAAAAGTGCTTTACTTTTTTGTAGCCCTTGGCGTGTCTAGGCTAGGTTTACTTATCCACCAAAATTGTGGATAACTGTGTTGATGAATCTTGAGCAATGAATAAACTGAGCAATAATAGGTGTTTAGCTCTAAAAATAATCAAAAAAGATCATAGGCTAACTTGTTGTATATTAAAGCGTCAGGTGGAATCTAGTTCAGTTTTTGTGATTTAGGAAATTTTTTGATCAATGTGGACAAGTTGGAATATTGGCCAGAAATGTGAATAAGCTGTGAGCGAATTTTTGAAGGATATGAGAGTGGTTCCCGAGTAGGGCGAGAGATAATAGCAGGATTGAATATTGGGATCTAGCGTTAACAAGGCAAAATTTCTAAAACAGAGAGTTATTTTCTCTCTGGCTATTGTTTCTGTATATTTATACAGTCAAAATAGACCGGATTTATTCTCCATGTACGGGTGAGGTGCAAATGAGCAAAGTTTTTGATTTGGTGTCGGATTACCAACCATCAGGTGACCAACCAACAGCGATTAGCCAGCTATTGGATGGATTAGACTCGGGACTCGCGCATCAAACCCTACTGGGGGTTACTGGCTCAGGTAAAACCTTCACCCTTGCCAATGTAATTGCACAAGCCCAGCGCCCTGCGATTTTGCTCGCACCGAATAAAACTCTAGCTGCGCAGCTTTATGGTGAGATGAAATCGTTTTTCCCTAATAATGCTGTTGAGTACTTCGTCTCGTACTACGACTATTACCAGCCTGAAGCCTACGTACCGACGACCGACACTTTTATAGAAAAAGATGCCTCTGTAAACGCCCACATTGAACAAATGCGTCTGTCCGCGACCAAAGCATTACTTGAACGCAAAGATGCCATTATTGTGGCTTCTGTTTCCGCGATTTACGGTCTTGGTGACCCTCAGTCTTACTTACAAATGATGCTGCACGTGCGTCGCGGTGATGTGATGGACCAGCGAGATATCTTACGCCGCCTAGCTGAATTGCAATATAGCCGCAACGATGTCGCGTTTGAGCGAGGCCAGTTCCGTGTCCGTGGTGAAGTGATCGATGTTTTCCCAGCGGAATCGGATCAAGACGCGGTACGTATTGAAATGTTTGATGATGAAATCGACTGTATCAGTATCTTCGATCCACTGACGGGTGTGGTCAAGCAACGCGATTTACCTCGTTTTACCATCTATCCGAAAACGCACTATGTTACGCCAAGAGATAAGATCTTGGATGCGATTGAAAATATTAAGGTTGAGCTGGAAAGTCGCAAAAAGCATTTGTTGGATAACAACAAGTTGCTTGAAGAGCAACGCATTTCTCAGCGGACTCAATTTGATATTGAAATGATTACAGAGCTTGGCTTCTGCTCTGGTATCGAAAACTACTCTCGTTACCTCAGTGGCCGTAGTGAAGGTGAGCCACCACCGACCCTATTTGATTACTTGCCCCACGATGGTTTGTTGGTGATCGACGAATCTCACGTGACTGTGCCGCAAATTGGCGCCATGTTCAAAGGTGACCGTTCCCGTAAAGAAACGCTGGTGGAATTTGGCTTCCGTTTGCCTTCTGCTTTGGATAACCGACCGCTTAAATTCGAAGAGTTTGAATCTCTCGCACCACAAACCATTTTTGTCTCCGCAACACCGGGTAACTACGAACTGGAGAAATCAGATGGCGAAGTGGCCGATCAGGTCGTTCGTCCAACAGGTCTGCTTGATCCTGAATTGGAAGTTCGTCCCGTGGCGACTCAGGTGGATGATCTGCTGTCTGAAATCCGTATTCGCTCTGCTAAAGATGAACGTGTGTTGGTCACCACGCTAACAAAACGTATGGCAGAAGATTTAACAGAGTACCTGACGGAGCATGATGTACGTGTTCGTTATCTCCACTCTGATATCGACACGGTTGAACGTGTCGAAATTATTCGTGATTTGAGATTGGGTGAGTTTGACGTTCTGGTCGGTATCAACTTGCTACGAGAAGGTTTGGATATGCCGGAAGTGTCGTTGGTCGCTATTTTGGACGCTGACAAAGAAGGCTTCCTACGTTCGGAACGTTCACTGATCCAGACTATTGGTCGTGCGGCGCGTAATATTAGTGGTAAAGCCATTCTCTATGCTGACAGTGTAACGAAATCTATGCACAAGGCGATGGGAGAAACCAACCGTCGTAGAGAGAAACAACAAGCCTATAATGATAAGATGGGCATTGAGCCGCAGGCACTGAAACGTAATATTAAAGATATTATGGAACTTGGCGATATTGCTAAGAGCAAAAAACAACGAACTAATAAGCAGGTTCCGTTGTCCAAGGTCGCAGAGCCGTCCCAGTCTTACAATGCGATGACACCGCAACAGCTTGAAAAAGAGATTAGCAAGTTGGAAGCACAGATGTATCAGCATGCTCAGGATCTGGAATTTGAAGCGGCGGCTGAGAAACGAGATCAAATTGAAAAATTGCGTCAGCAGTTCATTGTGAATAGCTGATTTTTTGTTATGACCTCTGACTGACAGATAAAAAAATAGCCAGTAGAAATAAATTCTATTGGCTGTAATTTGTGAATACTAAGTTCACTAACAACGTCAGTTGGCTAGGTGACCCGTAAGGGTCAATCTTATAACAGCATTTAACGTGCCAATTTTTTTACGCCAATTTTAGGGCGTTTCTCGTTTTTTGAGCATTAAATTTGCAAAATGCAAAGCGCAATGCAATCATTTATACAAATTGCGAAGAAAAATTCGGCTAGGTTATGCAACATAATACGCAAACACAAAAGTCTAAATATCTTTTGATGGTTGAAGATACTGCGTCGGTCGCGGCGTTGTACCGTTCTTATCTCACCCCTTTGGGTATCGATATCAACATCGTTGGTACCGGGCGTGATGCCATTGAAAGCCTCAACTTTCGCACTCCTGATTTAATCCTATTGGACCTTCGTCTTCCCGACATGACAGGTATGGATGTTTTGCATGCAGTGAAACAGAAAATGCCTGATGTTCCAGTGATCTTCATGACGGCGCACGGCTCGATTGATACCGCTGTAGAAGCGATGCGCCATGGTGCTCAGGATTTCCTTATCAAACCGTGTGAAGCAGACCGACTTCGTGTCACGGTTAACAACGCTATTCGCAAAGCGACCAAGTTGAAAAATGAAGCCGATAATCCGGGCAACCAGAATTATCAAGGCTTTATCGGTAGTAGCCACACTATGCAGGCGGTGTATCGTACCATCGACTCCGCCGCATCCAGTAAAGCCAGTATTTTCATCACTGGTGAAAGTGGTACGGGTAAAGAGGTGTGTGCAGAGGCCATTCATGCGGCAAGCAAACGTGGTGACAAGCCCTTCATCGCGATCAACTGTGCGGCTATTCCTAAAGATCTGATTGAAAGTGAATTGTTTGGTCACGTGAAAGGTGCGTTTACCGGCGCAGCCACTGATCGACAAGGCGCAGCTGAGTTAGCTGATGGAGGCACACTGTTCCTTGACGAGCTGTGTGAGATGGATCTGGATCTGCAAACTAAGCTGCTACGCTTTATTCAGACGGGTACTTTCCAGAAAGTTGGCTCTTCGAAAATGAAGAGTGTCGATGTGCGTTTCGTCTGTGCAACCAACCGAGACCCTTGGAAAGAGGTGCAAGAAGGTCGCTTCCGTGAAGACTTATATTATCGCTTATACGTGATTCCGTTACACCTACCTCCTTTAAGGGAGCGTGGGGATGATGTCATAGAAATTGCTTATTCTCTGCTAGGCTTTATGTCTAAAGAGGAAGGAAAAGACTTTGTCCGACTGGCACCAGAAGTCGTGAGCCGGTTCGCTCAATACGAATGGCCGGGTAATGTTCGTCAGTTGCAAAACGTACTGAGGAACGTCGTGGTACTCAACAATGGTGAAAACATCTCCATGGATATGTTGCCGCCTCCACTGAATCAGCCGGTTGAAAATCAGATCAGAGTCGACCTGCAGGACAAAGACAGTTTTTCTGTACATGACATTTTCCCTCTGTGGTTAACAGAGAAGAAAGCCATTGAGCAAGCGATTCAGGCCTGTGAAGGGAATATCCCTAAAGCTGCGGGTTATCTAGATGTCAGCCCATCGACGCTTTATCGCAAGCTGCAAAACTGGAATACGAAGGAAACACAGTAATCGATCATGGAAGTGTTAAATCAAACCAAAATAGACCGACTGGCAAGTGAAATTGGTGCGGACAATGTGCCGATTTTACTTGATATCTTTCTTGGGGAGCTGGCGCAGTACATCGAAAAGCTCAGTACCGATGAAGGGTTAGATAAAGATATTTACCTCAAAGAGATCAGCCATGCCTTGAAAAGCAGTGCGGCAAGTTTTGGGGCTGAATCTCTGTGTGCGTACGCGGTTGAAGTGGATGCGAAAGCCAAATCAGGTCAGACGCTCGATATCTCAGCGACGCAGCAACAAATGGTTGCGCTGCTGAGCGAAACCCAACAGCGCTATAAAGCGTTACTCGCACAATAGTGACTCAACGGCAGACTGCAATTTGCTTCTGTCGTGTCGCCAGTCTCGATTCGGTGAAGCGAGAGGCGTTGTTATGCAATTCCAATCGCTTAACTCAGGGTGAGGTTCCTCGCCCAATACCACATCAATCTTTCGACCACGGCAGGCGCGTTCGCACCATTCCAATTTCTCTTTCAGAGTCATCTTACCCGCAGGACCGTATTCTGGAGAGAGGTTCTCGACGAAGACAAGCTGGGCCTTTTGGTTGTTTTCGATTGCTCGGCCAATTTCAGGTAACAGCAATGGCGGCATAATGCTGGTTAGAAAGCTGCCTGGACCAAGAATGATCGCATCCGCTTGCTCTATTGCAAGCACACCTTCACTGGTCGCCGGAACTTCAGGTTCTAAATCGAGACGGACCAGTTTTTCAGGCATTTCATCGACACTGGTTTCCCCTGTTACCCACTGACCGTTAGGGGCAAGTGCTTTAAGGTCAGCAGGGTGCTCCGTCATTGGGATGATATTCACATCGACTTTAAGCATGTTGCGGATAAGGTTGATGGCATCCAAAGGTCGAACTGACAGGTTATCGAGGCCGGTCAGCATTAGGTTACCCAAGTTGTGACCATCCAATTCGCCAGATCCTTTGAAGCGATATTCAAACATCATCGAACTGATGGAGGGTTCCGTAATCAACTGGTTAATGCAGTTGCGGGTGTCACCCCAGGCAATACCACCCTGACAGTTGCGTATCCTGCCAGTTGAACCGCCGTTATCTGTAGTGGCAACAATGCCTGTCGCATTCTCACCAAAGTCTTTCAAAGCCGCCAGCATGCGTCCAAGGCCGTGACCACCACCAACGGCGACCACTTTTTTCGTGCAGTACAGAGTCATTAATTTTGTTCTTATTTGATTATATTCATCTACAATCTAGAATAATCGAACCGCTGAAAGTACTCAATACGGGGTATTTTGGGCGCTGGGTGTGATTTTTTTATCTTGAGGGTAGAAACACGCACAATTATTAAGTATTTTATCGTCAGCTACTGTTTTTAAGTATTGGTCTTAATAGGCAGTTGCCATAACTCCGAGCTCATCGGGCTAAGTTCATAGTGAATAAGCGTGCTGAGCCAGTGACAAATTGTCACAAGGGCATAATTGGAAATGATTATCGCCTCCCGTGTTTGGAAAGGTGTTCCGTGGCGCAACAATTCGAAGATAGATTTCATCGCAAGTTTTATTACTTGCGTCTCTCCGTTACAGATGTCTGTAACTTTAAATGCACATATTGTCTGCCTGATGGTTATAAACCTTCGGGACAGAAAAACTCGTCTTTTTTAACGCTTCCTGAGATCAAACGTGTGGTTAGAGCGTTTGCTGACTGTGGTACGTCGAAAGTCCGTATTACTGGTGGTGAACCGAGCTTGCGTAAAGACTTCACTGATATCATTCATACCGTGGCCGAGACCAAAGGCATCGGTAAAGTGGCAACGACCACTAATGGCTACCGAATGGAGAAGCAGGTTGCTGACTGGAAGCAGGCTGGTCTGACGCATATTAACGTTAGTGTTGATAGCCTTGATCCGCGCATGTTCTATCAGATCACAGGTGAAAATAAATTTACCGAAGTGATGGCTGGTATCGATCGCGCCTTTGAAGTGGGTTACGAACAGGTCAAAGTGAACGTGGTGTTGATGAAGGACCTCAATTCTCATGAGCTGCCAGCGTTCCTACATTGGATTAAAGACCGCCCAATTCAGCTGCGTTTTATTGAACTGATGCAAACCGGTGAGATGGATCAGCTCTTCCACAATCATCATGTTTCAGGTGTAGCGATTCGCAATCAGCTGATTGCTAATGGTTGGTTACTTAAAGCGCGTGCAAACAACGATGGACCTGCTCAGGTGTTTATCCACCCTGATTATCAAGGTGAAATTGGTCTTATCATGCCTTATGAAAAAGACTTCTGTGAGAGCTGCAACCGCTTACGTGTTTCGGCCAAAGGCAAATTACATCTGTGTCTGTTTGGTGAGCATGGTGTTGAGCTGCGTGATTTATTGCAGCAAGACTCGCAAGAAACCGCGTTAATTCAGCGTATTCAGGATCAATTACAGACTAAATCAGTGAGCCACTTCCTCCACGATGGCAATGCGGGCATGACGCCGCATCTAGCGTCGATTGGCGGCTAAACGCTGATACTCAATTCTCAAACATACTATGTTGGGCTAAGCCTCAGCTTGGCGCAATCTGAACAAATCGAAATAGGTAGGTGAACAAATGGGTCACGCAGAAAGCAAATTTCAACCAGCAAACATTGCCGTACTAACTGTCTCTGACACACGCACAGAAGAGAATGATACTTCTGGCGCGTATCTGGTTGAGAACGCAAAAGAAGCGGGTCACAACGTTGTGGACAAGCAGATCGTGATTGACGATATGTACAAAATCCGTGCAATTGTTTCTCAGTGGATTGCGGATGAAAGCGTGCAAGCTGTGATGATTACCGGTGGTACGGGCTTTACCTCTCGCGATAGCACACCTGAAGCACTTAAGCCTCTGTTTGACAAAGAAGTCGAAGGTTTTGGTGAGCTGTTCCGTCAGGTGTCGTACGAAGAAATTGGTACATCGACCATTCAGTCTCGCGCGATTGCGGGGTTTGCGAACCATACTGTCATCTTTGCAATGCCGGGTTCGACAGGTGCTTGTCGTACTGGCTGGACAAAAATCATTAAGCAGCAGTTGGATGCCAGCCATCGTCCTTGTAACTTCATGCCACACCTTTCTGTATAAGCAGGTAGCACTATGAGTCAGTTCACTCACATTAATGCCTCCGGTGAAGCCAATATGGTCGATGTATCGGCAAAAAATGACACTGTGCGTGAAGCGCGAGCTGAAGCTTTCGTTCATATGGCACCGGAAACCTTGCAGTTGATTGTTTCGGGTCAACATCATAAAGGGGACGTGTTTGCGACCGCTCGTATTGCGGGTATTCAGGCAGCGAAGAAAACTTGGGATCTGATCCCGCTTTGCCATCCGCTTCTTCTTTCAAAAGTTGAAGTTCAGTTGGAAGCGATTGAATCTGAAAACATGGTTCGTATTGAGTCTGTGTGCAAACTTGCAGGTAAGACTGGGGTTGAGATGGAAGCCCTAACCGCGGCGTCAGTGGCGGCGTTAACCATCTACGACATGTGTAAAGCGGTGCAGAAAGACATGGTGATTGGTCAGGTTCGCCTACTGGAGAAAACCGGCGGTAAGTCAGGTCATTTTAAGGTGGATGCATGATTAAAGTACTGTTCTTTGCTCAGACCCGTGAATTGGTTGATACCGATGAACTTGAACTGGAACCTCGTTTTGAAACCGTTGAAGCACTGCGCGCAGACCTCGCCACCCGTGAAGGTAAATGGGACTTAGCGCTGGAACCCGGTAAACTACTGGCAGCGGTGAACCAGTCCATTGTGTCTCTGGAACACCCTTTGAACGATGGTGATGAAGTGGCTTTCTTCCCTCCTGTGACAGGAGGTTGATGATGGAACGTGTGTCTGTTCAGTTCGAAGACTTTTCTGTTGGCGCTGAGTACGAAGCTCTCGCACAGGGCACAGCCTCTGGCGCGGTTGTTACATTTGTTGGCAAAGTACGAGACATGAACCTTGGCGACAATGTTACAGGGCTCTCTCTGGAGCATTATCCGGGGATGACAGAAAAAGCACTCGGCGAGATTTGTCAGCAGGCAGAGCAGCGCTGGCCTTTGCTTGATGTTCGCGTTATTCATCGTGTCGGTGATTTGGATATTGGTGATCAAATCGTATTTGTTGGTGTGTCTAGTGCGCACCGCGGTGCGGCGTTTGAAGCCTGCGAATTCATCATGGATTATCTAAAGACTAAAGCACCGTTCTGGAAAAAGGAACGCACAACGGAAGAAACTCGCTGGGTTGAATCCCGAGAGTCGGATGCGAAAGCCGCTGAACGTTGGAAATCATAAAAACAGGCCCTCTTGATGATGGGCCTGTTTTTTTATTTGATTTACATTTTGTGGATGGTGCCTCGTTGGCTTTTTTTAGCAAAGAACAAGGCCTTATCTGCAATTCCAACAAACTTTTCCGCGGTCATATCTGCGGGAATTGGATCGCAATGACGAATCCCAATGGTGATTGTCAGGTATTGGGAAACATGCGATGCCGCATGCTCTAGCGCAATTTGAGCGATAGCATCGAGCAGGTCTTGTGCGTGCTGAATACACATATGTTCCGATATGCCAGGAACAAACACCAGAAACTCATCGCCGCCATAACGAAAGCACAGATCGTTGTTGTGCGCCCATTGTTTGATTGCACTACCGACCGCCTTTAACGCTTCATCTCCTTTGATGTGCCCATAGTGATCATTGAACTCTTTAAAGCAGTCAATATCGATCATAAACACGGCGGCTCCCATGTCTTTTAATCTTGTCAATTCAATGGAATCCGGCAGTAATGCATCCATGGCATAGCGGTTATAGACTTGGGTCAGGTGCTCGATTAAGGTCAGCCGTTCGAGTTCATTTTGTTGCTCTGCCAGCTTATCGAGTGCGCGTTGATATTCAGAAATGTTGCGTACGGTCCAAAGCACATATTCTGTATTGGGTAAGGGGATCACCAGAGCGCTGAAGTGCTGGATTTCTACCGGTCCCTGAACGCCTTCAAAACAAGTCAGCTCTTTCGGGTCAAGCGAGTAACTGAGTTCAGCGGGTTTTTGGTTATCGATGACATCGACGATAACCTGACTAAACCACACCGCTTTGTCTGCGGGAAGCACCTGATATTGATTGAGCCCGATCAGTGATGCTGGATTGTGATGGCGCTTGGTGTCTGTACCCCCCCAAGCTTCGATATAGATACCGGATTTATTGATCAGAAAGGTCGGTTCAGGCAGTGATTCAAAAACAGCATGCATGAGGTCTGGGTTACTGGCGACTGCCGCTGAAAATGTCGAATTCACGAGCCTCATCCTTAACTGCTTTCCATCTTCTAACTATAGTTTAGTCAGAGAACAAAGTACTTATACAAACATAAGGCTCAATAAGATGAATGTGCAAATGACGAAAAGAGCGCTGATCATTGCGGCGGTGGTGGGCACCTTACTCAATCTAATCAATCAGTATGATGCGATTCTGGGGGAAGGCTCTGTCAATTGGGCCAAAGCGTCTTTGACCTACTGTGTGCCATTTTGTGTCTCGATGTTCAGTAGTTGGTTGGCGGCACGTGACGCTCAGGCTAACTGCCCCGGCGAGTAGTTTTGTGATAGGCAACGCCTATTGGAAAAATTGTTGTTTTCAATTTAGTAAAATCAAGAAATTAGACAACAATTACAATATGGCAAGCGTGACTTGCTCGTTAAGGAGACACAAATGGAATCATTGAAAGTAAGAGATTACATGACACTGCAAGCCGTGACGTTCAAACCTGAAATGTCACTAAGTGCTGCGCTGGAAAAAGTGATGAAGTCGAGTTATCTCGGTGGACCGGTTATTAATGAAAAAGAAGAAGTGATTGGTTTTCTTTCAGGGCATGACTTACTAGATAAACTGGTTAAGGTCAGTTACTACTGTCAGGATACTCACATTGTGTCGGATTGCATGCACCCTGATGTTATTTCGGTTGGCCCAGATACCTCGATTATTGAACTGGCAGATATGATGCAAGTGGGTAAACCAAAGGTGTATCCGGTGATTGATAACGGCAAGCTCGTCGGCATTATTACGCGCCGGGATGTGCTCAGAGCGGTGGCGAAGAATCTGGACGATTGCTTTAAGCATCCGGTATAGTGACGTGTTACAAATTGTAAAAGAGGCGCAAATATGCGCCTCTTGTTGTTATTGATACCAGTAAAGTTCGGGGAGAAGCATGCAGAATCAGAGCGCTAAATTTGTTGAAGGTTCAACCATGCGCCATATCTTGGTGATGTCAGGCGCAGGTTCTGTTGGTTTAATGGCCCTGTTTGTTGTCGATTTACTGGATATGCTGTTTATCAGTATGTTGGGGCAAGTGGAGCTGGCTGCTGCGGTCGGTTTCGCTGGCACACTGGTGTTCTTCTCTACTTCAATTTCTATTGGTACATCCATCGCAATGGGGGCTTTGGTTTCTAAGGCGATAGGGGCTAAGCAGCGCGATCATGCCAGACAACTGAGCAGCAGCATTATTGCTACCGCTTTTGTCATCAGCAGCGTGGTCAGTGCGGTCATGTTTTTCTATATTCCCGAATTGCTGCACGCGATAGGTGCTAAAGGGTACGTGGCAGAACGCGCCGAAGCTTATCTGAGAATCCTTATTCCGAGTGGCCCTGTGATTGCTATTGCCATGTCCGCGGGCGCGGGCTTAAGAGCAGCTGGCGATGCGAAACGCTCAATGTGGGCGACATTGGCGGGGGGTATTGCTAACGCTATCCTCGATCCAATTTTCATCTTCGGTTTTGGCTGGAATGTGGAAGGCGCCGCGATTGCTACCGTCTTTGCCCGATTTACCGTGCTGTTTTTCTCTATCTATCCTCTGATTCGTGTTCATAACTTGGTTGCGCGCTTGTCGCTGCCTGCGTGGAGTAACAATCTCAAAGCGATTCTGACTATTGCGATTCCAGCCATTATCACCAATATCGCGACCCCGATTGGCAACGCAATCGTAACAACGTCAATTGCACAATATGGCGAAGATTTTGTCGCAGGTTATGCGGTTATCGGACGTCTAATTCCAGTGTGTTTCGCGGTGATATTTGCTCTGTCAGGCGCGGTCGGGCCAATCATAGGCCAAAACTTCGGAGCAGAGCGATTTGATCGGGTGCGTGATACGTTAAACAACTCACTAATAGTGACCACCACCTACACGATTCTGGTTTGCTTCACTCTCTACTTCGCACAATCGTTGGTGATTTCTGGGTTCAGCTTGAAAGGTGATGCCGCCGTTATCGTCTCCGCCTTTTGTACCTATGTGGCTGTGAGCTTCATTTTCAATGGGGCGCAATTTGTCGCCAACACCTCTTTCAATAATCTTGGTAAACCGCTTTATTCAACAGCATTAAACTTAGGTAAAGCGACGTTAGGGACGTTGCCGTTTGTTTATTTAGGTTCGAGTTGGTTTGGGGCACTGGGCGTGCTTTATGGTCAAGCGCTTGGCTCGATTGTATTTGGCATCCTGGCGACCTTTGTTTTACGCATGCACTTGGCCGACTTAATGAAAGGTGAAACCACTGAGCTGGTGGAGGAAGATCCCTCGATTACCAGTATCAACTCTCAGCCGTTTTGTACTCATGACGCTGTCTTGATTGATGAAGTGGCCAGTCAGAAAGAAATTTTGCCTCAGGAAGCAAAAAATAGTTGACCTTGGAGTTGACTCCAAGGTTTATGATTAAGGTGTACATTCAATGGAGATAAGTTTATGTGCACCAAACATCAAGCATGTCGTTCAGACAAAGTGGCGGTTAATCCTTCAAATACAGGCTCTTGTGCCAGCCCAAAAATTTCAACCATTAAGATAGCAGGCGTAGAAACGGCGGATTCTGGCTGCTGCAGCTCAGACAGTTGTGGCAGTGGCACTGATCCAGCCGATGAGGAAAGTGACTCCGGTCTGTCACAAGCCCCTCGAATGACGCAAAGCTGGAAAATCGGTGGTATGGACTGCCCATCCTGCGCGCGAAAAATTGAAACTGCCGTTAACAAAGTTGATGGTGTTGTTGAAGCCAAAGTTCTGTTTGCGACAGAAAAATTGGTTGTAAAAGTAGACCACTCTGGTGTGGCGCAACTGGTAGAACAAACCATTCTAGATACTGGCTTTAGCTTTGCCAGCCCCAACTCTTCTTCTAATCAAAAAACGGCTTCTGGCTGGAAACATATCTTTAAGCAAAACGCGCAGATTATCGCCATTGCATCGGCGATGGCGGTTGCGGCAGTGCTCAAACCCGCTCTTCCTCTAGTTAGCGAATGGATGTTTATCCTAACGTGTTTGGCTGGCTTGTATCCTATCGGTAAGAAAGCCATTGTATTAGCCAAATCAGGTACGCCCTTTGCCATTGAAACACTAATGAGTGTGGCTGCACTGGGTGCTCTTTATCTGGGGGAGACTGTCGAAGCGGCCATGGTATTACTGCTGTTTTTGATTGGTGAGCAGTTAGAGGCTTTTGCCGCTTCTCGTGCCCGCAGCGGCGTTCAAGCCTTGATGGAACTGGTGCCGGAAACCGCGACCAAAATTATTGACGGTCAGCGTGTTGAAGTGTCAGCCAGTGAGTTACAACCTGGTGATATCATCGAGGTCTCTCCCGGAGCAAGATTGCCTGCAGATGGCAAATTGGTCGGTGATGTAGCCAGTTTTGATGAAAGTGCATTGACAGGTGAATCCATCCCAGTCGAGCGTTACCAAAATGAATCTGTCATGGCTGGTGCCGTTGTGGTGGACAAAGTGGTGCGCTTCACCATTACCTCTAAACAAGGTGAGAACGCCATTGATCGGATTCTTCATCTGATTGAAGAAGCAGAATCACGTAAAGCGCCTCTGGAACGTTTCTTAGACAAATTTAGCCGTTGGTACACGCCACTTATGATGCTGGTGTCACTGTTTGTGATTATCGTGCCACCAATGTTTTTTGCTCAGCCATGGGAAACTTGGGTATACCGCGGTCTAGCATTGCTGTTGATTGCATGTCCTTGTGCTCTGGTGATCTCCACACCAGCAGCTATTACATCAGGGTTGGCTGCGGCAGCAAAACGTGGTGCTCTAATCAAAGGTGGTGCGGCGCTAGAACAGCTTGGAAAGATTGAAACCATCGCCTTCGACAAGACGGGTACTTTGACCAAAGGTAAACCGGAAGTAACGGACATCATTACCCTTGGTGATGTACAAGAGTCCGAACTGCTCGAGAACATTGCGGCTATTGAAGTTGGCTCAAGCCATCCGTTGGCCGTCTCACTGGTGAACAAAGCCAAATCAGCAGGTATTCACTTACCAGAAGCTTTGGACAAACAGGCATTGATTGGTAGTGGTGTTCGCGGTGTGGTGAATGGGGTTGTGTATCAGGCAATTGCACCAAGTAAGCTTGGGTTTGAGTTGAGCGGCGATATCGAATCTCGTATCCAGCAGATGGAAGATCAGGGCAAAACGGTAGTCGTGGCCGTGCAGAACGAAAACACAGTAATGGGCCTGATTGCTTGGCAAGACACCTTGCGTGAAGACTCCGCTCAAGCAGTGAAAGCGTTGAAAGGCTTAGGTATCAATTCGATTATGTTAACGGGGGATAACCCGCGCAGCGCGCAAGCGATCAGCTCGATGATCGACATTGATTTCAAAGCCAGCCTGCTGCCTCAGGATAAAGTAACCTATGTTGAGAAGCTGTCCTCAAACGCGAATGTCGCTATGGTTGGTGACGGCATCAATGATGCTCCTGCGATGAAAGCATCAAGCATCGGTATTGCTATGGGCGGCGGTACGGACGTTGCTCTTGAAACCGCAGATGCTGCAATCACTCACAACCGTTTGGTGGAGCTGGCAGGTATGATTGAGCTGTCACGTGCGACACTAAGCAATATTCGCCAGAATATCTTCTTAGCTCTGGGTCTGAAGGGCGTGTTCTTAGTCACCAGTTTATTGGGTATCACGGGTCTCTGGGTCGCAGTTTTAGCAGATAGTGGGGCAACAGCGATTGTGACACTGAATGCGCTTCGACTGTTGAAATTCAAATCTCAGCAGGATTAGTTCAAAAAGGACGTTTCTGATTAAACGCTCAGCCTCTGTATCCAAGGGACAGAGGCTGTTTTTTATGCAACACAAGCAGCCAATTTGTATAAAAGTGTGATACCAACCGATTTTATGTGCAATGCTAATATTATTTGCGCTCATCATTGTGAGTTTTATCACTCTTTGGTGGGCGTGAGTTAGATAAAGTAATCCTGTACCCGATGAAATTTATAGAACGAACAGGTTCGTGTGTTGAACCAAGTTTCGTCAAACTAAGGAGCCCCCTATGTCTCAAGCCGTATTTCACTTAGGTGTTACTGAAGCTGATCTTGCAGGTGCAACATTAGCGATTATTCCAGGTGACCCTGCACGCGTTCAAAAGATCGCAGAAGAAATGGAGAATCCGGTATTTTTGGCAAGCCACCGCGAATACACGCTTTACCGTGCTGAGCTAGATGGTAAGCCAGTTGTTGTTTGTTCGACTGGTATCGGCGGCCCTTCTACTTCAATCGCAGTTGAAGAGTTGGCGCAACTGGGTGTTCGTACTTTCCTACGAGTGGGTACAACAGGCGCAATTCAGCCACACGTTAATGTTGGCGACATGATTGTTTCAACAGGTTCTGTTCGTCTAGATGGTGCAAGTCTGCACTTTGCTCCGATGGAATTCCCAGCAGTTGCTGATTTTGAAGTAGCAACAGCGATGAAAGCCGCAGTTGAAGAGTCTGGTGCAGATGTACACATGGGTGTAACCGCATCTAGTGATACCTTCTACCCAGGTCAGGAACGTTACGATACTTTCTCAGGCCGTGTAGTGAAGCGTTTCCAAGGCTCAATGAAAGAATGGCAAGATATGGGTGTGCTGAACTTTGAGATGGAGTCTGCGACACTACTCACTATGTGTGCGAGCTCGGGCCTGAAAGCTGGCTGTGTGGCGGGTGTTATCATCAACCGTACTCAGAAAGAGATCCCAGATCATTCAACGCTGAAAGAAACAGAAGCGCGTTCAATCAAAGTTGTGGTTGAAGCTGCACGTAAGATGCTTTAATCAAACAAACTTTTCCCTTTCTAAAGCCCTGCTCACTGAGCGGGGCTTTTTATTTTACTCAAAACACCTATGCCCTCAAAAAAGCTAAAAACACGGTTTTAGCTTTTTCAGAACCAGTAAGAAACCTTCCGTTCCTATCTCAGCCTGGCTTCTTTACCTTGTGCCAGCTTTGAACGACAGCCTGTCGTTAGGAATTACACAAGTTTTATGAGGGAAAATCCGTGTCAAAAATATTCTTCGCTATCAGCACACTCATTCTAACCAGTCAGTGTTATGCCCTAGAAAACCCATTCGATCACGTTTCAGCTGGCCTGCACATTAGCAATGCGGGTGAGGGACTGTATGGAGACGAGGATGCAAGAGAAGGTTTAGGAGCCTATTTGGATGCTTCTTGGAACTTCTATGATCAGCTTTTTATTCAGGCTCGTTACAATGAGTCAAGCTTAGAGGGAGCAGAACGTCAGACCAGCAACGCGTCTGCGCAGTACTCAGGTAAAGAGCATTTCGCGAGCGCGAATCAATACATTGGTCTGGGCTACTTTCTGTCATTGGGAAGATTTAAGCCATATGCCGCTGTTGGTTGGAGTGATTTCAAAACGAGCCGAAGGTCATTCAAGAACGAAGAACATGATCCTCTGAACCCACAAGACTATGTCGCTGTTATTGATGAGGTGAGTCGGTTTGAAGATGGTATGTCGTTGGAGTTGGGAAGCGTCGTTAACCTAAGTGACAATGATAGGCTGAATGTTTTTTATAACCTCAGTTACTTTGAAGAGGAGGGGATGGACATCTACAAGCACGAAGTCCATTTAAATAATGACTATTAC
Organism: Vibrio sp. RE88; assembly: GCF_013113835.1. Lineage (GTDB taxonomy): Bacteria > Pseudomonadota > Gammaproteobacteria > Enterobacterales > Vibrionaceae > Vibrio. The sequence goes on from NZ_VTYQ01000005.1 coordinate 98,950, forward strand.
TTTTCGAGTCATTGGGCGCTGAACACAAATTTTGTCTATCGAGAACTCAAATTTTCAGATTTTGATTTGGAAAAAAAGGCGAATGACAAAATCTTTCAGATTGGGGCGACGTACTCCTTCTAGACCTATTTAGCTGCCTCTCGGTAAGAGGCAGCCTCTACTCTCTGGTGATCATCAGCGTTTTCAATTCGCCTTCTTTTGCTTCGACTATCAGCTTATCTTTGTCACGATAGATAATGTTGAATGAATCGACTAAGGTCAAATCCTCAGAAAAGTACAGTTGTGTGTAGGGTTCAGAAATCAGCTCCGGTAGCGAAGTCTCTTGCATTGATTTGGTTTTGGAAACGATCTGATAGGCGTATTCGGTGTCTTTATTGAGTTGACCAAACACAGAGAAAACCTCCGTTCTTGGCAGCTCATTCCCTTCTAGGATGAGCGTTGCGTGATAGCTACCGTCTTCATTGATCAATATATTGATGTTTTCTTGCCATTTTTCTTCTTTATATGGGTGAGTAATAATATTGCTGTTGAATACACCACCTCTAAAATTAATATCACTATCGAAAACAATAGAACCCAAAAAAGCCAAAACACTAATAGTAAGTAAAATATAGTATCGCTTCATTATTTATTGTCCCACTCTTTTATAAATACACCCCATTCGTCTTTATCAATAAAGTAATTGTTACTGGTTTTATTTTTTGAACTAAATATTGATAATTCATAAGTGTCTTTGTTCTTATAATAAAAATAGGAACACTCACAAGGCATGTCCTTTATTTTATCGATGAGCTCCTGAGGTAAAGACTGATCTTTGCGTTTTAATACCGTCTTCGTTTGTATTTTCATAATGTGGTATTGGTCATCGATAAAGGTCATATTAAAAAAGTAACTGTTACTGACGGACCACAGTGCAGCGCTAAGCAACACCACTGAAAGGGAAGCCATGCCTACCTTGAGGAGTTTTTGCGGTACTTGTCCAACGCCTGCCGTATTCTCGCTTTTTTGCTCAATACGCTTTGCTTCAAAATGATGGCACACCCACATATAGCCTTTATTAGGAATAGTTTTTATTTCGACGCTTTTGGAATAACTAATTGCTGAGCGTAGATTAAAAACAGCTTTGTGTAGTGAGGAGTCGGTAACAATACTGTCTGGCCAACCTACAGAGATAAGATGGTTCTTTGATATGACCTGATTATTATTTTCCATAAAATGGATAATAATCATTAGTTCATTGTAGTTTAATTTGTTTTCATGACTATCTATTTGAATAGACATTTCTTTTCTGTCTAAGATTAAGTCATCACAATAATAAACGATACTATCGTTTTTACTCATAGAAAAATAGAATTAAGATTTTAAGTCAATTCTATAATTTTAGACTAAGTTGTAAAGTTTGAATTAAGATATTTAATAGAATTTTTACAAATTAAGAGCGCCACAAATCATGTGACGCTGCTACTCATTAGTTAAAAGCAACTTTAGGCAGGGGTAAATACAAACTTTCAGTGATGTTTGACAGCATCTGGTCGTAAACCTGAGAAATGATCAGGGAGATATCTGTCGTCAGCTGGTAGAGCTCTTCCACAGACAGCACCATTTCATCGGATGCTCCGATTTCAGACAGTGTATGCATCGACTTTGAGCTTAGTGGTGAGGCAAGCGACATCGGGCAAATCAATGACAACTGGTTAAGCTTACGCCTTGATTTATCACAATAATACTTCACACGCAGCATGCCTTCTGGGTAATGAGCTTCCTGAATGGAAACACGTAATTGAGTCAGCACTTCCATGCTATCGAGGACTTGCTGCCAGTTAAGGTGGTATTCATCGCTCAATTCTCCTCGCCCAGATTCGATCAACCAAGCGATGGCGACTTCATCCATTAAGAACATACAGTGGCGGATGGCGTGCCCGTGTACAACCTGATTACGAGCGATAGAACGATGCGACCACTCTTTATGTAACCCTTTGAGCTTCAATTGCAAAATTCGATACATGGGCTTGTTTTCAAACTGTGCAACTGAAATCAGCTCACCCGATTTCTCCATCATTTGGTCATAGACTCGTTCTAACTCAGGAAAGTTCTGAAATTGATTTTGCTGAGACAGGGCTTGATGAGTGAGCGATCTGTGCTGCCGACTGAGCAGCAAAACTTGCCTAAGTAATACGAGAATGTCGAATTTTCTCTGTAGTGTCGTTTGACGATGTTTTGAAAAGTGAAACAGCGCCAACAAAATGCCTATGGATATAATGATAGAAATGAGTACAAACATGACCGACTCCTTGTTGCTTGATACCTCTTAATGGGTAGAGCAGCTTTGGTGCCAAGTTTTTATCCATTATATTTCAATGGTTTATTTTAATTAGGCGTATTGGTGTGCTCCTAGAAGGTGCACGAACTCACCAAAAGTGTGAAATAGGACACAAAAAAGCCCCACTATAAAAGCGGGGCTTGAGTAACTAAAAGTCAGCTGACTTACATGACGCGCATGCCTGGCTGGGCACCTTCGTGCGGTTCTAGGATCCAAAGATCGCTGCCACCTGGGCCAGCAGCTAGGATCATGCCTTCAGACATACCAAATTTCATCTTACGAGGCTTAAGGTTTGCTACCATTACTGTTAGCTTGCCTTCTAGCTCTTCAGGTTTGTACGCTGACTTAATACCAGAGAATACCTGACGAGTTTCACCGCCGATGTCTAATTGGAACTTAAGCAATTTGTTTGCTTTTGGCACTTCTTCACAAGAGATGATGCGAGCAATACGCATATCAACTGCTGCGAAAGCGTCGAATTCGATTTCGTCCGCAATTGGCTCTTTAGCTAGTTCAGTCTGGCTTGCTTGGTTCTTTGCTGCTTCTGCCGCTTCTTTTGCTGCCACTTCTGCTGCTGCGTCTTCTTTTGAAGCTTCAACCATCGCTTCAACCTTCTTAGGATCGATGCGGTTGAAAAGTGCTTTGAACTTAGTGATTTCGTGCCCCGTTAGTGGTACAGCGATGCCCTCCCAAGTCAGTTCTTCGTTTAGGAAGCCTTCAGTTCGTGCAGCAAGCTCTGGCATAACTGGTTTCAGGTAAGTCATCAGAACGCGGAATAGGTTAATACCCACAGAACAGATGTCTTGCAGCTCTTGGTCTTTACCTTCTTCTTTCGCTACAACCCACGGTGCTTTTTCATCAACGTATTGGTTTGCTTTGTCTGCCAGTGCTGTGATTTCACGGATAGCACGGCCAAACTCACGAGTCTCAAAAAGCTCTGCGATACGATCAGCAGCTGCAACGAATTCGTTGTATAGCTCAGGCTCAGCGAAGTTGTCAGACAGCTTGCCTTCGAAACGCTTACTGATGAAGCCTGCGTTACGAGACGCTAGGTTAACAATCTTGTTGACCACGTCAGCGTTAACGCGCTGAGTGAAGTCTTCAAGGTTAAGATCGAGATCATCGATACGGCTGTTTAGTTTAGCGGCGTAGTAGTAACGCAAACATTCTGGATCTAGGTGGTTTAAGTAAGTAGCGGCTTTGATGAATGTGCCTTTCGACTTAGACATCTTAGCGCCGTTTACCGTAACGTAGCCGTGCACAAATACGTTGTTTGGCTTACGGAAACCACTGCCTTCAAGCATTGCAGGCCAGAATAGCGAGTGGAAGTACACGATGTCTTTACCGATGAAGTGGTAAAGCTCAGTTGTGCTGTCTTTCTTCCAGTACTCATCGAAATCTAGGTCATCGCGCTTGTCACATAGGTTTTTGAATGAACCCATGTAGCCGATAGGGGCATCCAGCCATACATAGAAGAACTTGTCTTTCTCACCTGGGATTTCAAAGCCGAAATACGGTGCATCACGAGAGATGTCCCACTGTTGAAGGCCTGACTCAAACCACTCTTGCATCTTGTTTGCTGTTTCAGCTTGAAGAGAACCAGAGCGAGTCCACTCTTGCAGCATGCTTTCAAACTGAGGTAGATCGAAGAAGAAGTGCTCAGAGTCTTTCATTACTGGAGTTGCGCCAGATACTGCTGACTTAGGATCAATCAGTTCAGTAGGGCTGTACGTTTCACCACAGTTATCACAGTTATCACCGTATTGGTCTTCTGACTTACACTTAGGACAAGTACCTTTTACGAAACGGTCCGGTAGGAACATCTCTTTTTCAGGATCGAAAAGCTGAGAGATAGTGCGGCTAGAGATAAAGCCGTTCTTTTTCAGCTCTAGGTAGATGTGTGAAGCCAGCTCACGGTTCTCTTCAGAGTGTGTGCTGTGGTAGTTATCAAAGCTAATATCGAAGCCAGCGAAGTCTTTCTGGTGCTCTTCACTTACTGCAGCGATCATCTCTTCTGGCGTAATACCCATCTGTTGTGCTTTTAGCATGATTGGCGTGCCGTGAGCATCGTCAGCACAGATGAAGTTTACAGTGTTGCCACGTAGGCGTTGGTAGCGAACCCAGATGTCAGCTTGAATGTGCTCAAGCATGTGACCTAGGTGAATCGAACCGTTAGCGTACGGGAGGGCACAAGTGACCAGTAGTTTTCTTGGATCGTTTGCCATACTTAATAATCGCTTCTTAAGGTGTATAAAAATAGAGAGTAATACTACATTATCCCACCAGTGACTCCAAGGAGTCATCAGCGCGATTACCTTAGTTTTTTCGGGGTTCAGTCCTGCGCTGCTCAGTGCTACGATTAGATGCATAAGGAGGACCTATGCGTCAGTTCACTTCAAAGCAAGATTTTTGTGCTTGGTTAAACCAATTTGAGCACCCGAGCTTAGCTCCGCAATGGGCATCTGTGGCCAATATTGTCACGGTCGGAGCAAATGCTATCCAGATTGCCATTCCATTTGCTGCTAAAGCGCTCGTTAACGAGTTGTCTGAATGGGTTCAGTCTCAGCAACAAGGTGGTGAGGTTGCCGCTTTTGAGTGCGAGATTACCGTGGTACCTAAACCATTAGAAACTCATGTTGGCCATGAAGTTAAAGGGGTGAAAAATGTCATCGCAGTGACATCTGCGAAAGGCGGTGTCGGTAAATCCACAACTTCAGTCAACCTAGCGCTCGCCATGGCGCAATCTGGGGCAAAAGTCGGGTTACTTGATGCGGATATTTATGGGCCGTCCGTACCAATGATGCTTGGTCAGCAAAATGCGACACCGGTTGTTCGCGATGATAAGTGGATGCAGCCTATTGCTGCGCATGGCATTTACACACATTCGATTGGGTATCTGGTATCGAAGGATGAAGCAGCCATCTGGCGTGGGCCGATGGCGTCTAAAGCGCTGGCTCAATTGCTAAATGAGACAGAGTGGCCAGAGCTGGATTATCTGGTGATCGATATGCCGCCGGGGACGGGAGACATCCAACTGACACTCGCGCAGCAAATTCCTGTGACCGGAGCTGTGATAGTGACAACACCACAAGATCTCGCATTAGCAGACGCGCGCAAAGGTGCGGCAATGTTTGAGAAGGTGCAAGTTCCAGTTGTGGGGTTAGTCGAGAACATGAGTTACCACATTTGTAGCCATTGTGGTGGTAAAGAACACATCTTTGGAGCGGGTGGCGCCGAGAAGATGTCGAGTGAGTATAGCCTCGACTTATTGGCTCAAATTCCTCTGCACATCTCTATGCGTGAAGACATTGATAACGGTTGTCCGACGGTAGCAGCGCGTCCAGATTCTGAACATGCAGCTCAGTATATTCAACTGGCTGAATCCGTATGTGCCCGAATGTACTGGCATGGCAAAGAAAAGCCGGCATCTATCCAATTTACAATGGTCGAGTAACGATAAAACGAGTGCTTTTTAAGCACTCGTTTCGTCATCTTATGGCTTGTAATCGTTTGCGTTGCGCTTATTTAATCCATTTGTAGGTTTGGGCTAAATCCTCACTAGTAACTGCAAGCCGAACTCCCTATAATCAGGCGGTTTATCTATTACACACTAATACACAATGTGTGCTTTTATGCACAATGCTAGTATTAGAACATGACACCAATTCAATTCATCGGGTGCAAGAATAATGTCTGATAATAATCAATGCGTCATCGTCGGTATTGCTGGCGCGTCTGCTTCTGGAAAAAGTTTAATCGCCAGCACTATCTACAACGAGCTTCGTGAGAAAGTGGGCGATCATCAAATTGGTGTGATTACGGAAGATTGCTACTACAACGATCAGGGTCACCTGAGCATGGAAGAGCGTGTTAAGACCAACTACGACCACCCGAGCGCGCTGGATCATGACCTTCTGTGTGAGCATCTTGAAATGCTGACTCGTGGCGAAGCAGTCGAAGTACCAGAATACAGCTATACAGACCACACACGTACAGAAAATACCTCATCTATGACACCAAAGAAGGTGATCATTCTGGAAGGTATTCTTCTTCTGACTGATCCACGTTTGCGTGATTTGATGCACGCGACCGTCTTTATGGACACTCCTCTCGACATTTGTTTGCTGCGCCGTGTGAAGCGCGACGTGGAAGAGCGCGGCCGTACAATGGAATCAGTACTGAAGCAGTACCAAGAAACAGTGCGTCCTATGTTTATGCAATTTATCGAACCTTCAAAGCAATACGCGGACATCATCGTTCCTCGTGGCGGTAAAAACCGTATTGCTATCGATGTACTAAAAGCTCACATTGCAAAACTTTTGAAAGCTTAAGCCCTTATCTCATTCAGGCGCTTTATTTTTTATGTAAGAAGTGGCACTTTAAGTGCCACTTTCTTTTTATGTCTCATAAAAGTTTTCCGACAAGACTTATACTTGGGATATTTGTCCACTCACGTCTGGCAATACCCGAATAGCAAGGATAATGCTGATGAAGAAACTGTTCCTATTTATAGCGATTCCTCTAGTAATCATTATCGGTGCTCTATTGGCACTGGTACTTTTGGTTAACCCAAACCAATTTAAACCTCTTATTGTTGAGCAAGCGCAGAAACAAACTGGCCTTGAGCTAGTGATTGAAGGCGATATCAGCTGGCAATTCTTCCCATCTATCGGCTTTGAGCTAGGCAAAACGGAACTGCGTAACCCGCAGGGTTTTAGCCAGCCAAACATGTTCAAAGTTGAAACAGTGGGCGTTGATGTCTCCGTTATGCCTTTATTCAGTCAGCAGCTTGAAATTGGCAACATCACTCTTGATGGCGCAGAGTTTTACCTCGAAACGCTCAAAGATGGCCGTAAGAACATCGATGCTTTGACTCAGGCTCAAAATACGCAGACGGAAGCCGCGACAACGGATACGCAAAACACAGAAGCGCCTGCGGATTCTGCTCCGACAGAGTCAAGCCCAAGCCCAGCTTCTGCTTGGACGATCAATCTTGCTGGAGTCACAGTCTCTAATGCTGCGGTTGAAATTCAGGATAAGCAGGCTGGTTCGTACACTAAGCTCTACGATGTGTCGCTCAACTTGTCTGAGTTTGCAGTAGATACTTGGACTAAAGCTGATTTTGCCGCCAAAGGCGAAAACAACCAGCAAAAGTTCACGGCGCAAGGTAGTGCCGAATTTAAGCTAGCAAAAGGCTTTGTTGAGTATGCGCTGCGTAATATTGATCTCAATGCGAGCTTTAGCGACCAGGCAACCAAGATGGATTCAATCAAGCTAGGGTTGGAAACGTTTGAGTTTGATAAAGCAAATGCTTTGACTTACAGCGTTGCAGGCCAAGCGGCTGGCCTTGACATCAATATGAAAGGCGCTGGTGCACTGACGGTCGACAAGGCGATTTCTAAAGTGGTGATGAACAAACTGACTTTGGATGCGACATTCAAAGGTGACTCATTGCCTCAATCGCCAATGAAAGTGGATATGGCGTCCGATCTGACGTTTGATCTGACAAAAAGCCACTTGAGCTTTGTGTTAGAGAAATTAACCGCCAACGCACTTGCTTTTGATGGTAAGGCAGATGTGACGCTAGGTGATATTCCAAAAGTGCGCTTTGCTCTGCACAGTCCAAATATTGACTTGGATGAGTTTCTTGGTCTGAATAAGCCAGCAGAGAATGCTTCAGCATCAGGTACAGCAGGTACGCAGAATACAGGCTCGACAAGCTCTAGTAGCGCTTCTGCATCTGCAAGTAAGCCACAGGCCGAAGTAGAACCTGATTTGTCAGCGTTGAAGACGTTGGACGTCAAAGGTGACATTACCATTGATAAGTTCAAAGCCAGCAACGCCAGAATGCAGAACGTCAAAGCGAGCTTCTATGTCAATCGCGGTATTGCAAAGTTGACTTCGTTCTCGTCAAACTTGTACCAAGGTTCAATTACTGCAACCGCTAAATTGGATGCACGTAAGAGCCCAGCTTCTTACACAGCGAAGAAGAAAATCAAAGGCGTTAAAGTTCAGCCGTTACTGAAAGACGTGGCAAATAATGACATGCTGGAAGGGACGGGTAATATTGATGTTGACGTTAAAGGCAGCAGTCTAACCCCAACGGGTATTCAGAAAAACTTGGTCGGTACTATTGGAATTAACTTCACCGATGGTGCCGTTAACGGCATCAACGTTGCACAATTGATTCGTGAAAACTACGCCAAAATAAAAGGCCAGAAAGTTGAGTCTAGCAATGAGACGCAAAAGACAGACTTTAGTGCGATGAAGGCGACGCTGAAACTGAACAAGGGCAATGTGTCGACCAACGATTTAACGATGCAATCGCCACTGCTGCGCATTCGTGGCAATGGTAGTGCGAATTACCTGAATCAAACCGTCGACTTCACGGTTAGTACTTCAATCGTTGGCTCGCTAGAAGGGCAGGGTGGTAAAGACATTGATGAGTTGCGTGATGTAACGATTCCAATCAACATCTCTGGCTCTTGGCAGCAGCCTAAATTCAAGCTTGTTTTCGATGATGTTCTGAAGCAAAAAGCGCAGAAAGAAATTGATCGCGGCCTGAAGAAGCTTGATGAGAAACTGGGTGACAAGATCAAAGATGAAAAGACCAAAGAAGCAGTGAATAGCTTACTGAAAGGTCTATTCAACTAACCCACATGGATATCAATTGAAAGCGCACCCCAGGGTTCGCTTTTTTTTTGTTTTTGGTCCACTTACAAAGTCATTACAAGTGCTTACAGATTCATATTGTGAATGTGAGTAGAGTGGAGCTCTGACTAAGGAGGGAACATGAAACGACTGACTTATCTTTTACCATTTATGGTTGTGCCAGCGCAGGCTGGGGAATTCGATCCTAGCCCCTACGCTAAACAAGGCTGCCCGGCTGATTTCTTTACACAAAAAGCAACGGTGTTTAATGCCGTTACCATTTGTGCGACGAACCAGGTGCCGATTGATAAACTGCGCCACGCTGCGAATGTTGCCGCACAGTGGCTGGACAACGATCAAGATGGTCAGGTTGACCAAACGGGTATGGTTAATGAGCTTCAGGGTAATCGAGCAACTTTGGTCATGAGTGCCAGAGGGTTTAGTGATCAAGCGTTTGAACAAATGGACATCGATGGCATTGTTGGGCAGGACTTGTCCGCGGAAGAAACCAATCCAGATGCGGATCGAGATGCCTCCCAAGAAGAGATTCATCATTTGATCCTGAATGCAGGGTGGCAGGGGCTGTTTCCGAATGTATTCAGCGATCAAAGTTCGCAGCAGAGTGAGCTGTATCGCCAATGGCAAACGGCAGAACAGAAAGGTTACTACTTTTATGATGACCCGACCTGCGATGATGCGTGTAAAGTTACCGAGTTCTTCTATCTGGCAACCGCTGCGTATTCAGGCTCTCAGGCGGATTTGTTTTCTGATGAGATGAGACTTAAGACGAGAAAAGCATTGAGCGATAAATTGCCTGGTACAGTCGCCATCATGGAATCAGATCGTTATCACTACCCCAATCACATATGGCCTGATGGACATTATAAGCATCAAAACAACATCCATATTGAATAGCGATACTGTACAAGAAAGCGTGGCGTAGAGTGACTACGCCACTGATCAGCAAACCGTTACCAATCAACACCCTTGAGTGCTTTCACCCCGGACTCAAACGCATGCTTGACGTTTTTCACTTCTGATACCGTATCGGCCATCTCGATCAACGTACGATGCGCCCCGCGGCCTGTGATGACCACAGATTGCATCTTTGGTCGGTTGTTCAATGCTTCAACGACTTCATCAAGTTCAATGTAGCCGTAGCTGACCATGTAGGTTAACTCATCAAACAGAATCACATCGATAGACTCATCGCTCAGCATGCGCTTACATTCTTGCCAAACTTTCTGTGCGGCTTCGGTGTCGGTGGACTTATTCTGAGTTTCCCAAGTAAAACCCGTCGCCATAACTTGGAATTCCACCCCGAGTTTTTCTAGCAAGTTACGCTCACCGTTGTCCCATGTCCCTTTAATGAACTGGGCAACTGAACATTTGAAGCCGTGGCCAACGGCGCGGGCAATAGTGCCAAATCCTGAAGTGGATTTACCTTTACCGTTACCCGTGATGACCAGTAGTAGGCCTTTTTCTTCCTGAGCAGCAGCAACTTTAGCGTCGATTTGCTCTTTTACTTTTTGCTGACGCGCTTTATGGCGTTCTTCTTTGTGGCTCTCAGAGGTCACGGTAAATCCTTTTTAATTTAATAAAACTGTGTCTATGATAGCTCATCTAACGCAGTGCAAAAAACCATTGGTTTTAAAGGGAAAGGCTAGGAAGAGACATGACAAAGAAACTATTAGTTGTCTGTATGGGAAACATTTGCCGTTCTCCCACGGGAGAAGCGATTCTACGCGCGAAAGCAGAGCAAATGGGCGTGGATGTTGAAGTCGATTCCGCAGGTACGATTGGTTACCACCAAGGTAACCCACCAGATCCTCGCTCTAAAGCCGCGGGTGAGCAGCGAGGTTATTCATTCAAAGGGATTCGTTCCCGCAAAGTTGTGGATAGCGATTTTGAGCACTTTGACCTGATTTTAGCGGCTGATAGAGACAACTTAGCCGATTTAAAAGCGCAATGCCCTTCACAATATCAAGATAAAATTAGGCTTTTTCTTAGCTTTGGAGAAGCGGGTGAAGATGAAATTCCGGATCCCTACTACGGCGGTGATAAGGGGTTTGAGTTGGTGCTGGATTTGATCGAAGAAGCATCAGAAAAACTTCTTCGATCTCTTTAGCTTAGGCGGCCATCACTCGGCCGCTGAAATAATCGTTTGAAACAATGTATTCCGTATTGCGGATCAACTCATCGTGGATTTTAGCCCAGTGGGTTTCTTCTTGTTCGTAGCAAGGGACCACGCCACCGACTCGAATGTTAAACGGCGTCAGTTCTTTCGCCCAGCTCTGGGTAAATCCGGCAACCATAGAGGTCGCATTTTCAAATCCGGATAAATCATGGTAATCCGCGTGAGCAATCACATTCACAATCACGCCGTTTTTCTTATCCTGACGCATTTTTTCTGCTGTAGCCTGGCCAAAACTAAATAATGTCGCGGCCATTAATGATAAATGCTGCGTAAAGACATCTCCCGCGCGATCATCAAAAAACTTGGGCATAGCCTGACTAGTCAAGGCATTGATCAAGACATCCGGTGATTGATGAACCGATTGATCAATAAATCCGAAAAGAGAGTGGATAGAGTCCACTGAATGATCCGGCAAAGCGTATTGATATATATCTGGTGAAATGGCTTTGCAACGGACAAAAGTTTCATTCAATTGAGCCGCGCTTTTATCGCAAAGAACAACGGTGGCACCCAGTGAAGCAAAGTGCGTAGCGAGCGTACTACCAAGCTGTGAGCCTGCCGAAGTGATTAAAATCACGGCACTTTTTATATCCATATAGTGAGCCTCCGTCCATAGCTAAAAAGGTTGTCCACATAGCATGGTAGATTAGTTGTTGCTTAAGTGTGAATAAGCTCAAATAACTTGTGCATATCTTGTGCTTAGGGTAAATAATTTGCACTCATTCACATTTATAAGTGATTGATTGAATATAAAAGAGAATCAAAGACAGGATAGTGTGATCTTGATTGATCTTTAAACCTGCGTTTGGATCTGGAAGGTTCGCTGGGCTTTGATCAGCTGATTGTAGAGATCGATAGGTATCAGTTCCTTGGCGTCTTTTTCGCCTAACTGACGGCGTTGATGGCCAGATAAATTATTGTAAATCTCTTCAGGAAGGTCGTGTGTATCTTCTGGCATGTATGTCAGAACTTCGGGGTGAAGGTAGTGAGTCAGTTTGGCACTTGGTAAGCCTGCGCGATGAAACATATCGGCTTGCATCGCCGAGATAGGGTAGGAGTCCTGATCAGAACGAATTTGCTGGGGAGGTTGCAGTTCGAATCGGCGCCTCAAAGCTTCTTCAGTTGCGTCCTGCTCGTTTACCTTCTCGATGGGGGTATTATCGCGAACGTCATCAGAAAACATCGACAGAATCAAAGCGAAGTCGGCACGACGCCCTTCGTGAACAGCATGGTTAATCCCCTTGCCGAACTGAAGTTCGTTAATAATACCCGCTTTATCTAAGGTGTGAATCTGAGTTTGCATGTTACCTCGCTTGATGCCTATGTAGCGGCAACATCGAGGTGAACTTTAGGGGAAATGACTGACTAGAAAAGAAAAAAGCCAGCTAAGTGCTGGCTTTTTAAGCGACTAAATTTTAAATCCTATAGGGGAGGATTATTTAGCTAGGTTTTCTGCTACGAAGTCCCAGTTAACTAGCGCCCAGAAACCATTCATGTAGTCTGGGCGAACGTTACGGTAATCGATGTAGTAAGCGTGTTCCCATAGGTCAACAGTAAGAAGTGGAGTTGTACCTCCTTCTGTTAGAGGAGTCGCTGCGTTAGAAGTGTTAACGATGTCTAGAGAACCGTCAGCTTTCTTAACTAGCCAAGTCCAAGAAGAACCGAAGTTGTTGATTGCTGAATCAGTGAACTTCGCTTTGAACTCTTCGAAAGAACCGAATGCAGCGTTGATTGCGTCAGCAACTGCGCCTGTTGGTTCACCGCCCGCGTTTGGAGCTAGACAGTGCCAGTAGAACGTGTGGTTCCAGATCTGTGCTGCGTTGTTGAATACGCCGCCAGTAGACGTTTTGATGATTTCTTCTAGCGTTTTGCCTTCGAACTCAGTACCTGGGATAAGACCGTTTAGCTTAACTACGTAAGTGTTGTGGTGCTTACCGTGGTGGAAATCTAGAGTCTCTGCTGAGATATGTGGTTCTAGCGCGTCTTTCGCGTAAGGAAGAGCTGGTAGTTCAAATGCCATTGCTCGATTCTCCATTGATATGAAAGAGTTAAACTCTCTCGATTGCTTCCAGTGTTATTTATTATTCATGGCTCGCCACAGGCCAACCATGTCATTCTGCTGACTTGCGTTATAGTCTAACAAGTTTTTACTTTAATAAAAGCGCCTCGACAAATTTCTTTCTTCTATAAAACCATAGATATTATAGGCTTTTTATTCTCAGCCAATGGTTTAAAATGTGTCAATAACTTGCAGTAACTCCATGAAGAGGAAGTAATGGAAACCATCGACAAAATCAAACAGCAAATCGAAGAGAACGCTATCCTTCTTTACATGAAAGGTTCTCCAAAGCTACCTAGCTGCGGCTTCTCATCTCAGGCTTCACAAGCGCTAATGGCGTGTGGTGAAAAATTCGCTTATGTAGATATCCTACAAAACCCGGATATCCGTGCTGAGCTACCTGCATACGCACAGTGGCCAACATTCCCACAACTTTGGGTTGAAGGTGAGCTGATTGGCGGTTGCGACATTATTATTGAGATGTTCCAGAAAGGTGAACTTCAGCCACTGATTAAAGAAGCAGCTGAACGCGCTGGTGCAGACGAAGAATAATAGAGAAACTACTGTTTAAATTTACAGTTTTTCTTGATTTTTAAGGGCCACATTCGATAATGTGGCCCTTATTGTATCTGCCTGATTAAGTTTTATGTCACGTCTGTTCATTGCTGAAAAACCGAGCTTAGGTCGAGCTATCGCTGCGGCGTTGCCTAATCCGCAAAAGAAAGATCAGGGTTTTATTCGTTGTGGCAATGGCGACGTGGTGACGTGGTGCATTGGTCACTTGCTTGAGCAGGTAGAACCGGATGCTTACGACGATAGATACAAAAAATGGAATCTGGCTGATTTACCAATCGTTCCCGAACACTGGCAACTACGTCCTCGCAAGTCGGCGTCTAAACAGCTGACTGTAGTTAAGAAGTTACTCAAAGAAGCGTCTGAAATCATTCACGCTGGCGACCCGGATCGTGAAGGCCAGTTATTGGTGGATGAAGTGTTGGATTACTGCAAAGTCAGCAAGACGAAAAAAGAAGCCACGCAGCGCTTATTGATTAGCGACCTCAACTTACCAGCGGTCAAACGCGCGCTAAATCAGATGCGCAGTAACCGCGAGTTTATTCCTCTTTCGGTTTCCGCTCTTGCTCGCTCCCGAGCTGACTGGTTGTATGGCATGAATATGTCTCGTGCTTATACGCTACTGGGGCAAAAAGCGGGCTATCAAGGGGTGCTGTCAGTCGGCAGGGTTCAGACACCCGTGCTTGGGCTGGTGGTTCGTCGTGATGAAGAGATTGAGAACTTCGTCCCTGGAGACTATTTTACCTTGCATGCATTGATTCCTTATCAGGACGGAAATAGCGCGTTTGATATCCGTGCCCGTTGGAAACCGAGCGACGCGTGTAAGCCTTGGCAAGACGAAGAAGGGCGGGTTCTCAATCGTAAACTGGTCGAGAACGTTGCCAATCGCATTACGAATCAGCCTGCCAAGGTTGTCGAGTCGGAGCAAAAGCAAACCAAGCAATCGGCTCCGTTACCTTATTCTCTCTCTGCGTTACAGATTGACGCTGCCAAGCGTTTTGGCATGAGTGCTCAACAGGTTCTGGATACCTGCCAATCTTTGTATGAAAAGCACAAGCTCATCACTTACCCTAGGTCGGATTGCCGATACCTGCCGATGGAACATTATGGACAGGCCAAAAGTGTTTGCGATGCGATATCGAATAACTGTAATGAGTTAGGTCAGGCTGTTCATGGCGCTGATTTAAGTCTCAAATCCAAAGCATGGAATGATAAAAAAGTGGACGCGCACCACGCGATCATTCCCACGCCTAAAAAGGCTTCCGTAAATGCACTGTCAGGCAATGAGATGAAAATCTATCAGCAAATTGCTCGCCAGTATCTAATGCAGTTTTATCCAGCCGCGGTTTATGCAGAGGCGAAACTGGTATTTGACATCGCTGGCGGGACTTTTATTGCCAAAGGTCGCCAGCTTGTTTCGGCTGGCTGGAAAGCGTTGATGGGAAAAGTGGATGATGACGACACGGGCGTTGACGCGGTTCCCCCGCTTGATGAGGGCACAGTACTGACTTGTCGTGAAGGCGAGATCAAAGACCGTAAGACTGAGCCACCTAAGCACTTTACTGAAGCGACTTTACTGCAAGCGATGACAGGCATTGCCCGTTTTGTTGAAGACAAAGAGCTGAAAAAGATCCTCAAAGAAACCGATGGGCTAGGTACCGAAGCGACTCGCGCAGGGATTTTGGACACGCTGTTTAAGCGCCAACTGCTGCAACGGCAGGGCAAAACAATCCTCAGTTCACCAGCGGGAAGAGGGCTAGTGCATGCATTGCCTTCCGAGTCGACTTATCCCGATATGACGGCACACTGGGAGCATCAGCTTCAAGGAATGGCTGAACGTAATCAAGCCTACAGCCCATTTATGCAGGCATTGCAAACGCGTATTGATGGTTTAATGCAGCAAGTGAAAGGCGGCGAAGTGCCTGAGTCGCTGCGTCATCTACCTAAGGTGGAACGTCCTGCCTTTAAGCGTAAGCGGAGAAGCAGTGCGAAAACTGGTGGTCAGAAACGTGCGACCACGCGCCGTAAGAGCAGTTAATGTTCATTGCCAATAGTTCGTTGATACTCTCTTGGCGTGACGCCAAACCTTTCTCTAAAACGCTGACGAAAGCGTTCTTCTGACTGATAACCGCACATTTGCGCTAACTGGTAGCCATCGTATTGATGTTTTTGCATCAATTGCAATGCATGGCTGAGGCGCACCTGTGCTAGTAATTGCCGATATTGACTACCTTCCAGTTTAAGCTTTCGGATCAGCGTTGCCCGGCTCATACCAAAATGATCAGCAACGCCTTCAAGAGAGTGTTCGTCCGCTGGTGCGATGGAAAGGTACTGGGTGATAGTTTGAGTCAGTGATGCTTTGGAAGAGCGAAAAATCTTATGCAGAGCGCCTTGTTCTGCCAACTGCTGATAAAGCGGCATCAACCAATACTGCTGAGTGTGGGGACTGATCGCCTTTAAGTTAACTGTTGCAAGCGTATTGAGTGTGTCTCTGACTGGTTTGTCGACTAAGTAGTAAGAGGGACTCGATGAGTGGACGGCACTTTCGCTCAAGTCGAGCATTTCCTGACTAGGTAAATAGTGGAAGCTAAACACTCGTGATAGGAACGGCCCTTTTTCTGGAAGATTGGCAAAGTTCCATGAGCTGGCTGCGCTGCACAATATGAGCGAGTCAGGTGTTAGCGTGACAGACTCTTCCTGCCAGAACAGTCGTTTGTTGCCGGATAAAATCTGGATGATGCTAGGGGAGTGAATCGTCACATTTCTCAAAGCTTGCAAGTGCTGGGCACGAAACTCAGTGATCTGAAATTGGTGAGTCATCACTCCTCCTTCAATTAACGGGTATAGGTTGCTGTCAACGTCGTTTTCGCTAATGCGATGCTGTTAAGGGTAAAGCCAACCACAGCCGCCGGTGTATCCTCACCCAACTCCAGCTTCGCTTTTGGTAGTGCCCAAACCGTGAACTGATAACGATGCATACCATCACCCACGGGTGGACAAGCTCCACCAAAGCCTTTGGTGCCATAGTCAATACGGGTTTCTAAGCCACCCAGCTTGCTGATATCTGCCCCTCTAGGAAGTTGACTCACGCTGGCAGGAATATCGAGTGCAATCCAATGCCAGAAGCCACTTTCGGTCGGCGCATCTGGGTCGTAAGCCGTAATGGCGAAGCTCTTGGTGCCCTTTGGTGCGTTGTCCCAGCTTAACTGCGGCGACAAATTATCGCCTGAGCATCCCCAGCCAGCAAACTCGAAGGTCTTCTCCATTGGATGACCTTCCTGAATATCCTGACTGGTTAGATCAAAGGCGAATGTGTTGCCTGACAGCATCAGGCCTGCTGTCATTAGTGCTAATTTGGTTGCTTTCATGTTGAGCTCCTTGTGTCTGATTTAGTGTCAGTTTACCGAGCTCAATCTGTTTCTATGGATCTAAAAGTATCACATTCAATCTAATGTTAGTTAAAAGTGATACTTTTTGTTGATTTTGATATTACCAAGGAAGTGCGGTGCCATCGTAGTTGATAAATTCACCAGAGCGGCTGATATCGGCGCTCTCGATCATTTCAACAAGTCCCGCCGCGGATGTTTGCGTATCAATTAACGCATTTGGCCCGCCCATTTCTGTTTGTACCCAACCTGGGTGAAGCGCTAACACGGTGAAACCTTGACTGGAAAGGTCGTTACTCAGGCTTTTTACTACTGAGTTAAGCGCGGCTTTGGACGAGCGATAAATATAACCGCCACCAGACGTGTTTTCCGTCATGCTACCCACTTTAGAAGAGAGGCAGGCGATCTTTTTAAGCTGACCTCTTTGTAGATTGGGGAACAGCGCTTCAACGAGTTTTAGTGGCGCGATGGTGTTAATTTCAAGTACTTTTCGCCACTCGTCGATATCGGTATGACCAAAGCCGTAGCCTTTTGGCCCGTAATAGCCAGCATTATTGATCAGCACATCAAGCGCTGGCAGAGCATTGGCGAACTCACTCAGCCCTTGATAATCCGTCACGTCGAGCGGATGACACGTCAGGTTGTCACCTTCCAGTTCAAGGAGATCCTGCGAGCTCTTCTCTGAGCGATAGGTTGCGTGAACCTGCCAGCCTTGAGCAAGATAGTTTTTGACTAAGCTCAGCCCGATACCACGGTTAGCTCCGGTGATTAGAACAGTTTTCATGGTGAACCCCTGTTAAAGTATTTGGGCTATTTTGCTAAGTGGTCAACGTAAAATCAACTAGCCACCATGCAGAGACCAGCATCAGGGAAAACAAAGATATAGCGCCAACTGAACCGACTATGATTCCTAGCAGTAAAAACAGTTTTGGATGATGCATAAGATTAAACAACTTAAATGATAATTATTACCATTTAAGTTGTTTTGCAACCGTGATGCAACTTGTTACCATACTCAAAACTCAAATATCGACTGATATCAATGATCCCACTGATTTATCATTCCATCTATTCAGAGCTGCCGTTACCGCAATGCCACCGATACCCGATCCATAAGTATCGACTGTTATTCAATGAGATCGAAAAAGCGCGCTTTCGCGACGAGCAGTGGCGGACGTTTTTCCATTACTGCGAACCTCAAGCTTTGACATCAGATGAAGTGATGAAGACGCACTGTGAACAGTACGTGTCTGAACTGTTTTCTGGTCGTTTGCCCGCGGCGCGGATGCGACGCATTGGTTTCCCATGGAGTGAATGCCTTATTGAACGCACGTTGACGTCGGCTGGTGGAACCTGTCTGACGGCTGAAAAAGCGATTGAACATGGTGTGGCTATCCACTTGAGTGGCGGATACCACCATGCACATTATGATTTTGGCAGTGGGTTCTGTTTACTCAATGATTTGGTTTTGGCGGCGAAACGTGCACTAACATATGAAGGCATCGAAAAAGTGCTGATTGTTGATAGTGACGTCCACCATGGCGATGGGACGGCAACGCTATGTGCAGATCAGGATGACATAGTGACGCTATCCTTTCATTGCGATAAAAACTTTCCTGCACGTAAGCCTGACTCAGATATGGATGTGGCTTTACCACGTGAAACCAGCGATGAAGAGTTTCTTAGCTCGTTTGCCTCAGTTGTCGAAATGGCGATTAATCTGCATCAACCGGATTTGGTCCTTTATGATGCGGGCGTGGACATTCATCAAGATGACGAGCTCGGTTACTTCAATGTTTCTACTCAAGCGATTTACCAACGAGACGTTGCCATGTTTGAGCTGGCAAAAACAAATGCACTTCCGATAGGCTGTGTTGTTGGAGGCGGCTACCGTACTGACCACAGTGAATTGGTACCAATCCACATGCAGTTACTTAATGCGGCCTTTCAGGTCTATGGCAATCAATAAAGGTTAACAATGGAACAGAGAATTCGGGCTGCAGGTATACTCATCGACAATGACGCGATACTGCTTTTGAAAGTCAGAGACTTTACGGGAGAGTATTGGATCCCACCGGGTGGTGGCATGGAAGAAGGCGACAGAAGCTCCAAAGATTGTGTTGTGAGGGAGTTTAAAGAAGAGGCCGGGCTGGATATTGAAGCAGGGGAACTGATATGTGTGCGCGAGTTTCTTGAAACGCACAGAAACCGCTATCACTCAGAATTCTTCTATCGCGTCTCCCGCTATCATGGTGAACCTCATATCGAGAACCTCGCTGGGCTTAACGACGAAGAATACATCCAGTCTGTGGAATGGGTGCCTTTGACTGAACTGAACGACAAGCGTATGTATCCGAAAGAGCTTAAAGATAAAGTACTGGAACTGATTAAGACCGAAAGCTTTTCTACTCATCTTGGTAGCTACGCGCAAGGCGATCAGGAAGATATCAATCAGTTATAGGCTGAGTGAAATTTTGCCAATGAGAGAAGGCGACATGAGAGTAAAAAGTCCGCTCAGATAAGAGTGGGCTTTTTATAGAGAAGTGGGTTGCACTCAACTCGGTGATTAGACAACTTCCGTTTCCGAACAACAAAAATGAAAAAAGCCGCTAATTGCTTAGCGGCTTTTTACTGAATGTGGCGGAGAGATAGGGATTTGAACCCTAGATACGCTATTAACGTATGCCGGTTTTCAAGACCGGTGCTTTCAACCACTCAGCCATCTCTCCGTTGTTGAGGCGAATAATATATAGGTTGGTTTTTCTTGTAAACCCCTAATTTTACTGATTGCTTTAATTGTGAGCACTTGAAGAGGAAAACTAGATCAAGTGCGTGTTTTTAGACCAAATATGACGAATAAACAGAGAGTTATTCGGTAGTGACCGGTAAAAAATAGGTTTATAGAGAGTAGAAAGAGCGCTGTGATAATCACAGCGCTCAGAAGTATAGGTCTCTTTAGGTAATCATCCCGTCGGCTAAGAGGAAACAGGTTGTTGTAACGGCGTAGGCTGATAATGTTTTCGACTGTACCACACGAAAGCAATCAATATTGCACAGCATGCTAAGCGCACAATCAAGGCAGTTTCAGGCCAGACGAGAGCACAACCGATAGCGACAAGTAAGATACGCATTACCAGATGAATTTTCCCTTCCAGATAACCTTCCATCGCGCCAACAAATGCATAAGTGCCCAAAATAGCGAACACCCCTGCTTCCAGTACTGACATCGTATCCCAGCTGACTATACCACTGTAGGCGATCAGCAGCGGAACCAGATACAAACCCTTGGCTATTTTCCACGCTGTAAAGCCGGTCCGCATCGGTGGAGTGCGGGCAATGGTCGCGGCGGCAAAGGCTGTTAAACACACTGGCGGCGTGACATTGCTGTCTTGCGATAACCAGAAAATGATCAGATGCGCGGACAGCAAAGCCAGACTGACGGTTTCCAGTCCCAAGCTTTGTTCAAGTAATGTCTGCATAAAATCAGCAGGTACTTGGGAGAGCAGTTGCTGAGCCGTTTCCAATGACATCGGGGCGGCAAGTGTGCTGAGTTGATCCGGTGCGGTGAGCATAAAGATAGACATCGCCTCTTGTGGCAGTTGACCCGACACCATGAGGTCGAGTAGCTGTTTCTCTGCCAGCAATTCGTACAGAGCAGGCGCAGACAGCGTGCCTAGCACAATGTAAGACGCGGTGACAGGCAAGCCCATTCCCAGTATCAAAGAGGCTAGGGCAACAAACAGGATCATCAGCAGCAGTTGTCCGTTTGCCCAGTGATGAATCATGAGTGAAAAGGTGTTGCCAATACCTGTGGTACTGATGACATTCACCACTAAACCAATCCCGACCAAAAGCACGGCGGTGGTGGCCATGTTTTTTGCGCCTTGTGCCAATGCTTCAAAAATAGCGCGTGGGCCCATTCTGTGCTGTTTCGAAAACCACGACGCGACCACAACAGACAAAATGGACAGCCCTGCGGCATAAGTAGGTGTAAATCCTTGCACCAACAGCGTCACTAATACTGCTAATGGAATCAGGTTATGCCAGCCGGACAACAACACACGGAGCAATGATTCGCCGCCAGTTGACACCTTCTGTACCCCGCTACGTTTGGCTTCAATCCGCACAAAGAAAGCCACAGAGAGAAAGTAAATCAACGCAGGTAGCAGAGACACTAAGATGATGTCGACATAGGGGATTTGCGTGTAAGAGGCCATGATAAATGCACCTGCGCCCATGACAGGCGGCATGAGCTGTCCTCCGGTTGACGCAGCCGCTTCGACGCCGGCTGCAAAGCGAGGTGGAAAGCCTGCTTTTTGCATCAGAGGAATGCTGATCACGCCCGTGGAAACTGTATTGGCGACACTTGAACCAGATACCGACCCCATTAAACCCGAGCCTATGACGGCGATAAAACCGGGCCCACCTATGATTTTTCCAGCCGCAGCTTTTGCTACGGCAAGAATATAGTCACCAACGCCTGAACGGACCAAAAAGGCGCCAAACAGAATGAACATGAAGACAAACGTCCAGCTTATGCGCGAAATAGGGCCGAACATCCCTTCTGATGAGTAGAAGCTTCGATAGAGCAGAGTCTCAAAGCTCAACCCGGGAAAGTGGAATAAGCCGGTTGTCCATTTACCCCACAGTACCACGTAACTGAGGCAGACAAGGATCAGGACCGGAATGAACCAGCCCATGGTGCGGCGTATGAGTTCTATGACGATGGCGATCGCCAGTACGGAAAAGAACCAGTCGCTGGCGATAAAGCTCATGCCTCGCTCGTAGAGTGCATCTTCAGCAAACGGGAGGTAGACGACACAAGCTAGGATGGCGATGACGAGTCCAACATCCGCAATAAGTGCCGTTCGATTTCCCTTTAAAGACCCGTGTGCTGGGTACCAGAGTGCACATATGATGGCGAAACCAGCAAAGTGAATGGCAGAAATCCATAACTCAGGCAGTGTCGCTATGGTGTTAAACCAGATATGTAATAGAGAGAGAACCACGCCGAGTGTTGTAATGACTTTCCCAACCAAGGGAAAGTCAGTACGTGTGGGCAGTTCAAACTTTTGCAGTTCTTGCTGAAGCGAATCCTTCATAACAAACTCCATGCGTGCAGGTCAGAACGGATTAACGCACAATCAACTCAGGTGGAAGATCGATACCCATTTCTCGGTAATAGCGAGCAGCACCTGGGTGCAGTGGTACGGGCAGGCCGGAGGTGCCTTTTTCCAACGCCATCGCCTTGGTGGCTTTGTGGATGCCTTGCAGGAAGGATAAGTTTTCGTAGATTGCTTTCGTCAGCTGATAAACGTCTTCCTCTGGAATATCGTCGCGCACCGCAAGGAAGTTTGGCTGAGCAATTGTAGTGATGGGTTTGTCTACGCCTGGGTAGGTGTTGGCTGGTATCTCATATTTGGTCCAGATGTCATATTCCTGATTTGCCTGTTTGATTTGCTCATCGGTGAAAGAGAGGATTTGAATGTCACTGCCAAGCGCGGCAAACGCCTGAGTAACCGCACCAACAGGCACGCCCGCTGGTGTGTTCATACCATCAATGGTGCCGTTTTGCAGTGCGCTGGCGCTACCACCATAGCCCATAAAGGCCAGTTTGAAATCTTCCGGATTAATAGAGAGGCTGCGCAGTATCTGACGCCCTGAGTTCTCTGTACCAGAGCTTTTCTTACCAATAGAAAACTTTTTGCCTTCTAGTTTTTCAAGGTCACTTACGGTTCCTGTCTGCGCTAAGTTTGAACGGACAATAAAATGCTCCACGTTTTGCCACAGCATGGAGACTGAACGCAGCTGAGTTTGACTGCCTGCCTTCTGATAAGGCCCCGCTCCTTGCCATGCCCAAGCGCCATACAGCCCCTGCAAAATCGCAAACTGCGCCTGATTGTCATTAAGAAGCTTAATGTTCTCTCCCGATCCTGCAGAGCTGATGGCGGCCAATGAGAAGTGCTGCTTAGGGGCGAGCTTCACCTTACTTAACGTTGCCAGTGCTACGCCTACCGGGTAGTAAGTTCCACCAGTTGAAGCGGTTGCGAGAATATAGCTGCGATCGCTAGCGAGAGTTGAATGAGCAAATGCCAGCGCGCTGAGTGTGAGTACTGTGGTTGTGAATATCTGTTTTAACGTCATGATGATGCTCCATATCATTAGATGTTATTAAAATTGGAAAACCACATAGAGCAAGCAGAATGCCAAAGGTTAAGTTATTGTAATGAAAGGTGTTTTTATTAAGTCACGCTCTAAATAAGCATTAAGTTGCTTATTTGTAGCGATTGCCGTAAGCAAAAAATGGCTCATCAAGAAGGGAGTGCAGCGAACGACGTATCAGCCCCTAAATAGCGCGATTATTGCTAGTCGGTAAATGGCGCCGAGACGTGCAACATTCAGATAAGCGGATTTTTGCCTATCGGCTGAACAAGCTAAGAGGAGACATAGTCGCTTCGGTTTAGCGCGTACTTGACCATCTTTTGGTTGAGTGTTCGTCGCGGTAAATCCAGCTCTTCCATCACATCATTGATGCATCCTTGGTGGCGCCTCAACGCGTCGTGGAGAATCTTTCTCTCGAAGCTCTGCATCTGAACGGCGAGTGGTAAACCTTGCTTGATACCCGCTGTGGTAGCCTGTGGACGGCAAGAGAGAATGTCACCAACAGTCAGTGAATCATCCAGTGCAAAGCGAATCGCGACATTACGCAACTCACGAACATTGCCCGGCCAAGGGTAGTTGAGCAACGCTTGTTGATCGGCTGGGCTGGCACGTCGCGTGTTGGGGTTGGCTTCCTGAGTAAAATGTTCAAACAGCAGTAAGGCGTCTTCTTCTCGGTCTTTCAGGGCAGGTAGATGCAGCTGGGCGATGTTCAAACGGTAAAACAGATCTGGGCGAAAATCAGAGTGATTGAGCAAGTCACACTTAGCGGCTGAGATGACGCGCAAGTTGACCTGCTTAGCGTGATTACTGCCCACACGTTCGACGGTACTTTCTTGCAGAGCGCGCAACAGCTTGACCTGCATTGCTAAGGGTAAACTTTCTATTTCATCAAGGAATAAGGTGCCTTGGTCGGCAAATTCTATCTTGCCAATACGTCGCTTGCCGGCGCCTGTAAAAGCCCCGGCTTCATGACCAAACAATTCACTTTCAAACAAGTTATCTGGTATTGCGCCGCAATTGAGCGGTACAAATGGATGCGATTGTCGGGTGCTAAAGTGATGCAGGCAGTAGGCAACCAGCTCCTTTCCGCACCCAGTGTCGCCATAAATGATGACGTTGGTGTCAATGTCGGCGACTTTCTGCACCTGCTCACGCAGCTCGCACATGACTTGACTGCGGCCAATCAATATTTGCTCAATACCTTCAAGCCTCTGGAGATAAGCCTGCCGTGATTGCCACTTCTGAGATTCGATATAAGGCAGGATGGCTTGGTTGATGGTTTGCGCTAAGCGTTCAGGCTCAAATGGTTTTTCGATGAAATCGTAGGCACCTTGCTGAAGAGCTTTGACCGCCATATCGACATCACCATGTCCGGTAATGAGGATCACCGGAATGCCCGGAGCTTGCTGCTTCACCTGCTGTAGCAATTCCAAGCCGTTGATTCCCGGTAAACGAACATCGCTGATGATCGCCATGAACTTATGCTGAGTAATTTCGGCCAGCGCCGCCTGACCATTGTCAAAGGTGGTGATATCAAAGCCAGCCAGTTGCAGCCATTGAGCGGTCGTCTGGCGAACGATTGGGTCGTCCTCGATCAGCGCTATAGAGTGTTTAGTTACTTGTTCCATATCTAACGTCGTTGTCTTTTTTCGTCACGTTAAGGAAATTGTCCTCAGGCGAAAAGGAGCTAGCTCTCACTTTATGCAACTAATCTACCCCTTTTAAAACCAAGCAGTGTAAGTCGTCAAAACCTAATATGTGTGGCCTCAATAAGTGATAAAGGATGAAATTGCTATGGTGGCTCCACAACGATATGGCTTGTTTGCCGTTGCCCTTTTGCTGATAGGCTTGATTCAGGTCGTGAGTGAAGAAGTGGTTAAGCAGTGGAAACTGGAAAGCAAACAACGTCACGCAGAAGAGCGTTTTCTCGGTTATATCGAAGAAGTTCGCCGCACATTACGTCGTTTTGACTACTTGCCTTTCTTAGTCACTAAAGATGAAGCGAGTGTGCGTTTTTTACGTGGTGAGCAACAGCTTTATCGAAAGATTCAGCAGCAACTGCTCCAGCTGGACAAGGCGGCTAACACCAGAGGTTGGTATGTACTTACCGACAAAGGCACGCTTAAGATTTCAAGTGTTCAATCTAGGCAGCTCGCTGGTGACAGCGCCAAGGAGATCGCGGCCAAAATTCAGCAACATCGTGGCGTGATTTCTCATGTGACCACCCGCCCAAACAGCTCGGATTATTTTATTGCCGCCCCCCTGTACGATGGCGTGACTATCATCGGTATTATCGCGGTCCAGATAGATCTGACTCTTCTAATCGATCAATGGTTTTCACAAGGGGAGGCGATTTTGGCGCACCATCCTGATAGCCAGTTTTTTCTCTCCAGTAACCCTTTCTTTTCATCCACTTGGTTTAATCAGCACTTCGATAGTGGGGAAATGATGGAGTATCGTACCCTGTATGATGGAACGCGTGTTGAAACCTGGCAATTAAAGGAAAAAAGATATTTAGTGCAGTCGGTTACCTTAGATGATCTCAATTGGAGACTGGTGTACCTCACTCCTTTGCAGTCGATGTTACGCACTACACGCTGGATTAGCGCGAGTGTTGTGGTTGGGTGTTTGATCATCATGCTACTGATGGTGATCAGATATCAACGACATCAGAAAGTGCGTAGCCAACAACGTATACAAAAGCTGGTGGAGGCTTCTGAGAAAAGGCTGAATGTGATGCTCAGTAAAACTCATGTCGGGTTGATATTGATTGATGAAAGTGGCCATATCCAAGACATTAACCCGATGGCGAAGAAGTATTTTAGCTTGTCAGATTCGATGACTCGTCATATCAAGGTATGGCAGTTGTTTGACAGCAGCCGTTCGGATTCACCCACGTTAGAACTGCTAAGAAACTTCGATAAGCACACCTATTTGGCTGAAATGACGGAAGTAGAAATTTTAGGTCAGCGCAGCGACGGTAGCTGTTTTCCCGTGATGCTCTCACTCAGCGCCTTACCTTGGCATGAAAGGGGCTATTACCTGTGTACTGTGATTGATATTAGCAAGCGAAAACGCGCTGAAATGGCTTTGAAACAGTCAAACCAGATGTTGCAGGTGCGAGTTGAAGAGCGGACGAAAGCACTCGACAATGCTCAGCAAGAGTTGATTGAGTCGAGCAAAATGGTCGCGCTTGGAAGAATGTCCAGTGCCATTGTGCATGAACTTAATCAACCACTGACAGGGCTCAGAACGCTATTTTCGAGTAACCAATTGTTGCTTGAGAGAGGTGAAACAGAGTTACTGAAAGACAATATGTCATTGGCAATGACGTTATTTGAACGTATGGCGTTGATGACGCGTCAGCTCAAGTCGTTTGCATTTCAGCGACTTGAGGCTCCACAGCCTGTGTCACTCAAGGAAGCGTTAGATGAAGTGCTGCAAGTTCATCAAGCGCGCTTGGACAAGGTGGACTTCGAACTTCGTACCGAGAGCGGAGAGCTGATTGTGCTTGGCGAAGAGGCTAGGCTGCGCCACGTACTAGGAAACTTGGTTGGCAATGCTCTGGATGCCATGGTGGATACTAACTTTCCTCAACTAGACATTGAGGTGAAATGCTCATCGAGTGAAGTAGAAATCAGAATCATCGACAACGGCTGTGGTGTGGAACAAGATAACCTAGAGCGCATGTTTGAGCCTTTCTACACCAGCAAAAAAATCGGTGAAGGACTGGGGCTTGGATTAGCAATTGCAGCGAACAATGTCCGTGACATGCAGGGAAGGTTAACTGGGATAAACAATGCCACAAGCGGGATGACGTTTACGCTGGTTTTACGAAAAGTTTGCTGACTGGAGGGGTAATACCAAGCCTGCTCAGTCAGCAGGCTTGTTGAAGGTGTGGTCTCGTTGATCAGCGTTGGAGCAACTCAATGACTTGGTAAGTTTGGATACCTGCGAGTACGCCTTGCTCCCAACCCCCTTCCACCAGAGTTGAGGCATGTTGTTTCATCGCAGCAGCAACGCCACCATTAAAGTGCGCATCAACTCCAGCTTGATCAGCGAAGAAGTCTACGATGCCGAAGCGATCATCGCCAAAATGTAAGGCAAACCAATGGAGTGTGCCGGGTTCTTGCGTTGTTACGATATGAGCGCCTTGCTTGAGTAATTCCGCGAGCTTTTGTTCTTGACCTGGCTTTGCCTTCAAGGGGATAAAAGTGGCAATCTTGATACTTTCCTGCCTATTTTTGCCGACTTTTGAAGCAATAATATCGGCATTGTGGATGTTAGGTAGCACACCGTCGTTCCATCCACCTTTAACTAGTGTCGCAGCACTTTCACTCAGTGCTTTCGGAATTTTCCCAGCGAAATGCGCATCCTGAGCGGCTTGAGAGCCAAAGGCGTCGAAGATGACAAAGGTGTTTTTATCTTCGGTTTGAAGTGCAGACCAGAACAGTGTGTCAGGTTCGTTGTCCTTAACAAGCTGTGCACCAACCGAAAGGAAGTCAGCAAGGGCGGTGTTTTGTCCCTTTTGAGCTGTAAGCTCGATAACACTTGCTCTTGTATGAGTGTGTTCCGTGGTTGCAGCGTTTGCTCCCATGGTTACTGCTAGAATCGAAAGGGCAGAGCAAACACGGCTGATTGTATTGAGTGGTTTTAACATTTGATAGACCTCTTCAAGTTAGGTGGATTTGTTCGACTTGAAGCAAAGTATACTTGTCAGTATTTTTGGATAAATGCAGTCAAAACTGATTTATAGTCTCAACTAACAGAACAATAAGAACAAGAAAACCCCAAGGATACATCTTTTGTTGATAGTTGGAGTTTGGCTCTTCAGATGAGTGGCTGTGGCTTATCAAAAAGATAGCCTTGTGCGAGGTCGATGTTAAGCTGCTGCGCCATATCGAGTTGCGCTGGTTCTTCAATCCCCTCTGCCAAAACCGCGCCGCCGTAATCATGAACCGCTGTGACGACGGTTTTAATCTCATCAACCAGAGTAGAATCAAACGTAAGCCTGCTGACGATTTTGATGCACAGTTTAACCACCTCTGGCTTAACTTCATCGATCAGCGCCAAATCAAAGAATCCGCAGCCAACGTCGTCAAGCCAGAACTGATAGCCCCGCTTTCTCAATTGAGCCATTCGTTGTTTTATTGGCTGCCAGTCCTGTATCGGTAAGTGTTCGGTGAGCTCGATCTTAATTTTTTCGGCGAGCGGGTAGTGGCTGAGTATCTGAAATACGGCCTCATCTAACAATAAATTGGGAGCGAGGTTAACGGTGAAACACCCTCTCGGAGCGTGGGAAGCAATGTTTTCAAGATGAACGTCGAGGATGACAATTTCCAATTGCTTGCTGAGTTTCTGTGATTGAGCCGCAGCAAACAATTGATCGGGGCGATGCCACAAGGAGTCTGAAGGACCACGAACCAAAGCTTCATGTCCATAGATAGTTTGGTTCTTAAGATCTCTAATAGATTGAACATATGATGATAGTGAACGCTCACTTATGATGTCACTCAGTGAGACAGAAACACTCGTATCAATTTGATTCATGTGGCGCTTCTCCTTGTTTGCTCACACGCTAACGGCGTTAAGCACTTCCCTTCCGGTCTGTGTGACCACTCAGTTCCAAATAAGATAAAGAGTTGACGATTTGTTCCGCAAGTTCATGGTTATTACCTGAAAGGCTGATTGAGAGTTTGGTGTCTTCAACTAGGGCTTCCATGTTTTGTTTAACTGTATTGGAATCGGATAGCTGAGCTTCAATGGCATCCATGATGGTTTTGGAGGAAGTTTTACTTTCAAGCGACATATCCATCAGATTCTGCATTTTATGCATGGTGTCTTTGGTGACTTCTGAGCTGAGAATAATGACGTCCTCGACCTCTTTTTGTTTGTTGAAAATGCTGTCTGATATCTTCGAAATCGACGCCATTTCAGTATCAATACTCTCGGCGGACTGATTCGCCGTATTCGCTAACTGACGGACTTCGTCTGCTACTACCGCAAAACCACGACCGTGCTCCCCAGCTCTAGCGGCTTCAATCGCGGCATTAAGCGCTAACAGGTTCGTCTGTGCAGCGATGCCTTTGATGGAATCCACCAATTGGGTAACGTTCTTGTTGATTTCATCTAATGATTCAAGAAGGTCACTGAACTGACAGATTTTTTCCTTAGAAACCAGCACCTGCTCTTCCAAAACCTCTAGCTTATCGATGGTATTGGCGGCGGTTTCCGCTGTTTGGCTGGAATACTGGTGGCTCTCACAGGACAGTTTATTGATGCTTTCTGATTGCTCGATAAAGTGATTGACCAATTCGTAGCTTTGCTCAATAGATTCAGCGCGACTTCGTGACGCTTTATGGACATTGGCCGCATTGACGTGAATTTTCTTGGCATAGTCAGTGGGATCATTTTGTTTGAACAGAGAGTACTTTTCAGAGATTTTCTCCAGTTCTGCAAGATGGTTAGTTTGAACCTCGACAATATCCGGTGACGGTTTTTTAAAGGAAAATTTCATGATTGGGCAGCCTTTTTTCGAGATTGAAGCGTTGCAGAAACACTTGCTTGGGTCGACACACAAAATGGTACGCAGTAAGTCATTAAGATCTTGATGATCAGTGTTGCGTCAACGTTGCTAGAGAGCAGTTTGTCACCGTGATTGATGAACATAAGAATAGTGCCAACTATAAGAGAAACCTTTAGCGAGCGTTTTAGTATCGTGGGTTCGCCTGCGGTTTTAATGAACTGAGCTAGATACATCTGCAACCTCTGTTTGGATGAATTATTGTCCTGATGAATCATATACCTTGTTGAACGATCGTTCAAATTGATAGTAGTGATCAACGACAACTTACGCAAAGCTAATTGCTGCATATTCAATAGCTAAAGGTTCTATGTAGCGTTGAAATAGTTTGTCGAACTGACTGTTTGATATCGGTAATTGAAAGCCCTTAACCCTCATCAAGCTGACGACGGTATCGTGAAAGATGGAGGAACGATCAACGGTATTTTTTCAGGCTTAAATACGATTAAATTTTTGCTAACTATGAATACTTACAATGACTTAGGAAGGTGTTGTTAACTTTATTAATAGTGTGATCGGTATAAAAATTTGAGTGTAAATAAGGAGCATTATGCAATTACGATGATACATTCGTCGCAATTATGAAACAGTGGTAAAGGATATGAGTGTTTTAAACAGTTTTAAGGGCAGGATCGTTGCTGTTGTCATTCTCTTACTGACAACATCACTTACGGTTTCTAGCTTCCTTTCTTACAGGCAAATTTCTTCGTCTATTCACGAGCGAGTTAATGAATACTCGATGCTAAAAATCAGCACAACCAGCGATACGATCTTAACTTGGATTGACTCGATAAAGTCCGGGCTGGTGGCGAATGCGCCTGATTTTGTTCCAGACTACGACGATGACCAAATCTTATTGATGATCAGACAGATCGCAAACACCTCTCCTGCATCGGATATTCTGGTTGGCTACGAAGATGGTCGTTCTTATGGCAATAACAGTGGTAAGCGAGATTTAGCCAAGTATGACCCGCGTACACGTGACTGGTACCAACTTGCGAAGCGGAAGCGCGGTACGATTGTCACGGAAATCTACAGTGATGCTTTGACCAAGAGTCTGATGGTGAGTGTTGCAGAACCTTTTTACGCGCAAGGTCAGCTTAAAGGGGTCTTGCTGGCCGATATCGAATTGAGTTTATTGGATGAGCTGGTCAGAAAAGCGCCTTTCCCAGGTGCGATGATGGGTCTATATGACCACAACAGCCTGACAATTGCATCTAACGGCGAAGTAGATGTTCCCGGTGAAACGAAACTGTATGATTTTGCGGAATTAAATCCATTAACTGATGCCTTGTTGTCTCAGCCCACTGGGATGATGGATTACAGTTTAGGAGGCATTGAGAAGGTGGCTTTCTTCCAGACAATTCAATTGGATGAGAACAACAGCTGGCATTTGTTGGTCGGGGTGAACAAATCCATTGCTTATGCCCAAGTTGATGACGCACTGCAAAATTCACTCTACACAGCACTGGTGTTACTTGTTGTCGCTTTTATCATCTTGTTCGTCATTCTCAATTATGCCTATCGTCCAATTCTGGCGTTGAAGAGTACTGTCCTCGATTTGTCACAGGGGAATGGTGACTTAACACGTCGCCTTGAAGTCAAAACCGACGATGACTTAGGCCAGATAGCTCAGGCAGTGAATACCTTCATTGGTAACCTGCAGTCGATGATGCTGGAAGTGTCGAAATCGTCCAATCAAATTTCAGACAACATTGAGCTGTTAAAATCGCAGACCGACAGCAATGCTCAAGTGCTGACATCTCATGCGATGGAAACTACCCAAGTGGTAACGGCGATGAATGAAATGAGCTCAACAGCCGAAAGTGTTGCACAAAGTGCATCTCAAACCGCAGAATTTACACGCGTCACCAATGATGAAGCCGAGCAGTCGAAACTGGTCGTCGCCAGTGCCGTTCGCAGTGTTGCTGACTTGATCGATGAAGTTGAGTCGATGGCGAAAAGTATTCAAGCTATGAACGAAGATTCGCAGAAGATAGGCTCTGTGTTAATGGTGATCGGTGAGATTGCTGATCAAACCAATCTATTAGCACTGAACGCGGCGATTGAAGCGGCGCGAGCAGGTGAGCAAGGGCGTGGATTCGCAGTGGTTGCGGACGAGGTTCGCGCTTTGGCAGCCCGCACTCAACAAAGCACCTCTGAAATCAACAATATGCTGGATAACCTTAACGAGGGCACCAGAACGGTTGTTAAAGCGATGGATGACACTAAGCAGCGTTGTCAGGAAACCGCTGAGACGACAGAAAATGTCAATGAGAGTCTGGATCGTATGGTTAACTCTATCGTGCGTATAAATGATCTTGGACTTGAAATCGCGACAGCAGCAAGCCAGCAAAATGCAGTGACAGAAGAAGTCAGCCGCAATATGACGACGATTCAAAGCATGGTTGACGAGCTGACTAGTAATGGCTCACAAACGATGGACAGCACCACTGGCTTGGCTAACAACAACCAACAGCTTTCACAGATAGTCGGTCAGTTTAAACTGCGCTAGTACTGGTTAAGCCCAGTTCTATTATTCTAAAGCCGCCACTGAGGCGGCTTTTTTATTGTTAGCCTATGGTGAGTTGAGCTAACGAGGCGTAACACGATAAGGGATACAAATAGCCAAAAACAAAAAAGAGAGCCGAAGCTCTCTTTTTCTAGGTGTAATGGTCGGACTGACTGGATTTGAACCAGCGACCCCCGACACCCCATGACGGTGCGCTACCAAGCTGCGCTACAGTCCGATGCCAATAATCTAACCATAATTTACGACGAGGTCAATTACTAAGGCTCTGATTTAGTTACTTTTTACGTAAAAACGCTGTAGCTCTGTCAGACCTTGCATTAAAACTGGCAATGTCGGGTTTTCGTCTTTTAGACGCTGGTAATTACTGTCGTACAATTTGTAGTTACCAAACTTATCGATCACTGTGGTGTCTTTATTTGTGATTAATGCCAGCTCTCTTGTGTCGCCTGCAAGTATCCACTTTCTAGAGCGTTCATCAAACAGGTTTTGACCGCTGCTGAAATCTGATGGGTTAGAAGATACACCCAGCAGGTCTTGCAGAAGAGTCACAGATAAATCAAGGTGGCTAGTGCGGTGATCGTATTTTCCGGCAACTTTGCCTGGCCAGTGGATAATCATTGGCACTTCAAGTTGGTAACGGCTGTAGTTACTGTTTGAGCCCCAGCTATTGGTCTTAGTTTCGTTAAACTCAGTACCGTGGTTTGACGTGATGACAACAACTGTTGAGTCACCAATATCCAGTTCTTTGATCTTCTCGAACAGCACGCCTAGTTCTTCATCGGCGTTGTTCACAGACGTGTGGTAGCCCTGTTTCAAGGTTTCTAACGTAGACGTGTTGTCGCCTGCGTCGTTATAGGCGCTAAAGTTATCGACTGTCGTGAGTTCAATAAAGCTAAACCAAGGTTGCTTCTTCTGCTGAGACACCCACGTTGCCCAAGCATTAATGGCTTGAGTATCAGGCGATGTGCTGTCATTAAAGGCAATACCAGTAAAGTTCAGACCACGGAAGACGGTTTCACCATAAAGCGTATCGTCGAAGTTATCGCCACTGAACAGGCCAAAATTGTAGTCTTTATCGAGCAGAGTATCGAGCAAAATTGGACGAGAACCCTGAGTTTTGATGCTGCTGACATAGCTACTTGGCAGGCCATAGAACAAACCAAATACACCAAAAGTATCGTTGCTCGAACTGTAGTGATTCGCAAAGTTGAGGTTTTGTGAGGCAAACTCGGCTGCATTTGGCATCAACTGAGGCGTCAGGACATCACCACGTAGGTTATTGACGCTGACAACCAGAACATTGAGTGGGTTCGCTCGACGGTTGAATTCAAGCTTTTCAAGAGGGTAGCGAACCAAATCTGTGTTAGCTTCACTCTCTTTCAGACGTTGAAGGTATTCTTCTCTATCCAATAAACCATGACGCTCCATAAAGGACTTCGCCGTCATTGGGTACGAAAGAGGGAAGTTGGCTTTTTGCGCCGTAATTGGGTTGTAGAAATAAGCATCAGCCCAGACGTAAATCAAATGGCTGGTAATAAAGCTGACAAAGAATAACGCGGCGATTGGACGACCGACATGTTTGTGAGACAGACGACGTTGCTTACGCCACACCCACTCTGATAGCGCCAGTTGCAATAGGAATATCAGTGGAAGTACAACAAACAGGTGCTGTAGATCTATGCTGATCGAACTGCCTTCCTCACTGAACAACACTTCCCACACAACAGGCGTGAGGTGGAGGTTAATTTTTTGATAGGCTTGAGTATCAATCAGAAGCACCGTCAATCCGACGGTGGCAAAGCAAACCGCCACTAAGCGAAACAGCTTGCGTGACGGTATCAAGAAGGTTAGCGGAAACAGAACCAGCAGGTAGAGTGCAAAAACGAGGAAACCGAAATGCCCAACCCAAGAAACGGCCAGGTAGAATTGTCCTAAAAGGGTGTCGGGCCAGGGAGACTGAGTGATATAACGGGTACCAATTAACATGGCCGCTATGATGTTGAAAAAGGCAAACCAATGCCCCCAACCCACTAAACGCGATACGCGCTCGCCGTATGTATTTCCGTTATCTACCATGTATTGTTCTATTGTCCGTTTATTTTTCTAGTGAGTGTTTTCTTCAATAGAAGACAACAGCGCCTGAGCAAATTTTTCAGCAAGTGCTTTACGTTGTGAAGCATTAACGTTTTGATTTAAGACATTGGTAGCGATATTTCCCGCAATCATCAAAGATAATTCAGGACCCGCACCGTGTTTGTCTAACACTGCAGCCACTTCTGATAGAATAGCTTCAACTTTGTCGTCGCTGTATTTAGATGTAATCGGCATAAAGACTCTAATGGTGATAGTAAAGCGGCTTATGATAACCTACAATGCGTCGCAACTGAAACCTACACGACGATAAAAATTCATCATGAGTCTTCATCTTTCAAACGTTATCTTACACCAGCTACGAAAAAACGATTCAGACGAACTTGTTGTTAACTTCCGAGCTGACTCTCTGGCTAATGACGCATCGACTGAAAACCTAGTGGCTGAGCTTCATCGTGTCTTTAATTCTAAAGCTGGCAAAGGGTTTGGCTCATTCAAATCTGACAGCGAATTCCAGAACTGGTTGCATGAACTTCGTAAAGGTGAGAGAAGTTTCTATGATTTCTCACAAGAAAGTGCAAACCGTCTGAAAGATGAGTTAAGTAAGTACCCGTTTGCTGATGAAGGTATTCTGGTCATTGCAGAGTATCAGTCTCTGGCGACAGATTACCTGTTTGTTGCCATCATTCCTTCAAATGAAAGCCTAAAAGTGACAGAAGGTCTCGAAATTAGTGCGACCGATTATCTTGACCTGAGCAAAATGGATATCGCAGCGCGTATCGACCTGACCAGTTACGAGACGGACAAAGAGTCAAATCGCTACCTTGCCTATATTAAAGGTCGAGTAGGGCGCAAAGTCGCTGACTTTTTCCTTGATTTCTTGCAGGCCGAAGTTGGGCTGGATACCAAGCAACAGAACCAAGTTCTGATGCAGGCGGTTGAAGACTTTTGTACAGACTCTAAGTTAGAGAAAGATGAAGCCATCAGTTACAAAAAGCAGGTCGCGGACTACTGTAACGAGCAGATCAAAAGTGGTGATGAAGTTCAGGTTCGTGAGCTATCGGGTGAGTTGCCTCCTTCTCAAGATGGCACTAGCTTCCTTGATTACACTCAGGAGCAAGGCTACGAGTTAGAAGAGAGCTTCCCTGGTGACAGAACAGCTGTACGCAAACTGACTAAATATGTTGGTGCAGGCGGTGGCTTAACGATTAACTTTGATAGCCTGTTGCTTGGCGAGCGTATTTTCTATGATCCGGAAACCGACACCCTGACGATCAAAGGTACGCCACCAAACCTACGTGATCAGTTAACACGTAACCGCTAATTCCTCACTAAATCAGGACTAAGTCGAAGAAATATGCACTTAGTCCTACTAATCTTAAACTTTGCGTATATGCTTGTAATTATGGAATTTATTCAAATACGAGCATGACATGGAACGCAAAGCGCTCAAGCTGAGCTGGCTGATTATTGTTGTCTGGATGATAGGGACAACGGTCTTGTCTTTGAGCTATCGCTCAAACATAGCGACAATGAGTCAGGTTGGGGAATTGAGTAATAGCATAGATGAACTCAAGTATTCTTTGTTTCAGGAGCCTGCCTACAGGGCTGAGTTGACGGATGACCAGTCTCTCAACTTACAGCTTATCTACGCCCTGCGCCTCCAAATAGAAGCGACTTACGAGCAGAGCTGGCTGACGCCAGATATCAACCAACTGCTTTACACCACTGATCGATTTATAGAGCAGACCAAAGTTTTCCTTGATAACGAACTCGCCTTAATTTCATTGGTGGATCAAGTTCAGTTTGTTCGCGCAAAATACCAAGATAACAAGGACTTGATGGCACATTATTATCACTTGAGTGCGAATGTCTTAGAAGCCTTGTTCAGTTCCAACAAATCTAATCCTCAGGTATTCCGTGAGCTTGATCAGCTGTACGTGGAATCTGAAGCGCTTCCAGCGCTGCAAAAGCAAGACCTTCAGCAGTTGTTGTCACAAACGTCAGCTGTGTTGGGTGGCTATGCGCAAGGAAGCTATGTCATCGAAAAAATGATGACACATACCATCCACACGCAAATCAATGTCGTAGAAATGCAATACCAGTCACAGCAGCGTAACCTTGTCATTATCGGTGTCATCTTTAGTGGGGTTTGTTTGCTAGCGATGATACTTATTGTTTATCGATTTACAGGAGTCCAACGTATGGTTGAACGTTCAGAAAAAGTTGCAGACAACTCTCATAGAGAAGTTCAATCTATAGTTGAAACAACTAAAGAATCGGCGCCCTTAGTTACCGGTGTGGCCGCATTGGATGATGGGCCAGAAATTGATTTGGATGGGATGCTGGAATCGTTAGGTAATGATTACGAATCAGTTTGTATGCTGCTACAGGTATTTGTTGATGATCATACTGGTGATGCTGAGAGTATCATTAAGTTACTTAATGAATCCCCAGAAGAGGCGCTGCGCAAGGCTCACAGCCTAAAGGGAGTGGGCGGTAATTTAGGAGCACTAAAGCTTCGTGAATCAGCAGGTAAGGTCGAGCAGGCGATCAAAGATGACATCAATTCTGTTGCCGATCTGCTTGATGAACTGAAAGTACGTTTAGATAAAGCCATTCTCGAAGCGCAGACGTTTCTTAAGGAACAAAATGCCAACGGTTGATTGGTCCACAGTTAGCTTAAGTTGCGTATAACCAAAACAGAGAGCCCAGTGCTCTCTGTTTTATTTTCTAAGTACCAGAGTAAAGTCAGCTTCAGAGTAGTCGTCAATCAAAGTGACATTAGGTGTCACTGTTTGGCAAAACTGCAACACCTCAAGCTTGTCATAGGCTTGCAATACCTCTTGTTCAGGAAAAGCTTCAATATTGAGAAGATTAAAGACGGTCACTTCTCTGCAAGCAGAGTACATACGTATGACCATCTCATTCAGGTAGTCTGGGTTTTTCGTTCGGTAATTCAGTGAGCCACTGGCGACGATGATGTCCATCTCCGGCAAAGTGGTTTGACTGATGTCGCCGAACTGAAATCGACATTGTGGTGAGCCTATCCTTTTTCTGGCTTGGCGGAGAAATGACCAGTGCTGATCGAGACCGAGATAAAACCCAGGACGTTGACGCTCTGACAGATAGTCATACAACTCTCCCAGCCCACAACCGAGATCCAAAACGCGCTTACCTTTGAAATCAACGTTTCGGGCCATAGTCTCAAAGCGCATTTGTTGCTCTTCGTGGCTGGACCAGCCTTGCACCTTATGGCTCGTTCCTTTCCAGCGCCGAACTCTTTCTTTATGGAATAGGTAGATTTTCAAGCGATCGATGAGGTGCATAATGGTCGGAAAACAAAGAGTGATAGGTCCAGATTACCCGTTTTCAGTGTTGGCGCAAGCGAGTATTTTCTCTGTCTTCTTCCAATCGAATTAAACTTAAAAAAGTGCTTTACCTAAAGTTAACTTGAGGAATTAGAGTTAAATCAGTGGAGACAAGATTAGGCGATAAGGCGCTGATTCTTATATTAACTATCTATTTACTCAAAAGGACTGAATTATGAAAAGCTACGTTGAGCATGCAAATATTGGTGTTGTTAATCCAAGTAAAACGGTGAAATTTCTCACTACCGCTTTGCCTGAATGGTGGATCCGTGGTGGAGGTGAGTACGAGAACGCTCAGGGTGAGACTATTCAATGGTGTCACGTTGGCGATGAAAACTCTTACATAGCACTTTCTTCTACAGGAAAGGGAGAGGCACCGGATTGGCAAACGCGCTTCACCGGGGTTAGGCATGTTGGAATCGTGGTTACCGATCTAGATGCGATGGAAGCAAGATTAGCTAAGCAAGGTTACTTTGTTGATCATCGAGGAGACGAACACCCTCATCGCAAGAACGCCTATTATATGGATGATCACAATCTGCAATTTGAGTTCATTGAATACCTATCAGAGCGTTCTGACCAGAAGAATGATTACTCCTTATAGAGTCAATAAAAAAGCGCCGTTTAGGCGCTTTTTTTTTGGTTTATCTGTTAAGCGGTTTGTTTGCTTAACTCTGGGCTTTCTTCTGTGTTTGCAGGAGCAGTCGGTTCACACTTATCGACAAACCAGCCCATGTACGAGG
The DNA here is from genome assembly GCF_013113835.1 of Vibrio sp. RE88. Taxonomy (GTDB): domain Bacteria; phylum Pseudomonadota; class Gammaproteobacteria; order Enterobacterales; family Vibrionaceae; genus Vibrio. Next base: position 137,619 of record NZ_VTYQ01000005.1, read on the forward strand.
TAATAATCGTCACCAAAATACACACAAAGCTTAGCCACATAAATGGCGCGTATGAAAGCGTGGCAACACCTAAGATGCTTGCCATATAGATACCGTTGTCGCTCCACGGGACCATGCCTGATGTCAGCGTACCGCCGAATTCGGCATTTCGTGACAGGTTCTTACGCTTGTAGCCAAGACGATCGTAGTTTTTCGCACAGATCTTCGGAGTAAGGATCAGGGAAACATACATCGCTGAGCCAAACACGTTGCCGAGGAAAGCGGTACCAATCGTACTGGTTGCCAGTGAACCTGAGCTCTGGACACGACGCTCAAACAGCTTGGCGATGGTTTCCAATACGCCGACTTTATCCAATAGACCACCAAAGCCCAGACCAAAGACGATCACAGCGACAGAACCTAGCATAGAAGACATACCGCCACGGTTGAGAATAGAGTCGATAAACCCAACGCCAGACTCGATATGGAACGGAGCCCATGCGGTGTTAAATGCCTGAAGGAAGTCAACATCTTGAATCATCACTGCCCAGATAATCCCCAGTAGTGAACCAAAGCTGATCACTGGGAAAGACGGCATACGCATCGCTAACAGACCAAGGACGATCATGACAGGGACAAACGAGTATGGCGTGATGTAGAACTGACTCTCCATAGCATCGATCACTGACTGCACTTGTGTCATGTCAACATTGCCTGCGTAGTGGAAGCCAAATGCAGTAAACATGATGCCAGTGATGATGTAACTGATCAGAGCGATTGGTAACATGCCCTTGATGTGCTCAACGACTTCAACGTTAGACATTGATGATGCCAAAATCACGGAATCCGAAAGTGGAGACATTTTATCGCCAAAGTAACAACCTGACAGGACAGCACCTGCTGTAATTGGTGCAGGTACACCTAGACCTTGGCCGATACCCATCATGGCAATACCAGCAGTACCCGCTGCGCCCCACGATGTCCCTGTTGCAAGCGCGGTCAGAGAACAGATGATCATGGTTGCCAACAGGAAGATAGACGGATGAATCGCTTTTAGACCGTAGTAAATGATGGTCGGAACAATACCACCTGAAATCCAGGTGCCGACCAAAGCGCCGACCGCAAGAAGAATTAAAACAGCACCTAGACCATTAGAAATGCCATTAAGTGCTGCTTTTTCTAAATCTTTATATTGGTGGCCGAGGCGAACACCAAGAATCATGATGACAAACCAGCCTATGTAGAGAGCCAGCTGAATAGGCAAATCCAATTGGGCTGTGAAAGAGAAAGCCATTAGCAAAAACAAACCAAGCGCAACGATAACTTGCATCAGACTTGGTAAACGGGGAGTGAGTTGCGTCATGCAGAGCCTCTTATATGTGTTATATGCCATATGCTCCTATGTGTATGGGGAAGGAACATATAGAGAGTGTTTACTCATTTGGGTACTCGATGCACTTTACATGACTCAGAATAATATTTCGAACAAATACAACTCCGATGTGATTTAAATCTATTGATGTATTTATTGGTAGTTAAATATATTAAATTTGGTTAAATTTAATGGTTTGAAATGAGTTGTTTTGTGAATAGTTTGTAGCACGAAAATATCTCTTGTGTACATTAAATCGTATGTTTTGTTGTAATTCGGGATGGGTGAGCAAAGAAGAGGCAAAAAGCCATTTGGAGGAGATATTTAAAAAAAGGATGCAAAAGTTACAGAAATAAGTGAATTTTTCCTTGAGATTTTGTTGGGAAAATTGAAATATTGAGGAATTCCTTTTTTAAATATTGTACACGGAGAGTTGAGAATGAGAGTAGGTTTAGTCGGTTGGCGTGGCATGGTAGGTTCGGTGCTTATGCAGCGTATGGTAGAAGAAAAAGACTTCGACCTTATTGAGCCGGTATTTTACAGCACTTCTCAGGTAGGTATCCCTGCTCCAAACCTTGGTAAAGAAGCAGGTCTCCTACAAGATGCATTTGACATCGAAAGTTTAAAACAGCTTGATGCAGTGGTTACCTGTCAAGGGGGTAGCTATACAGAGAAAGTCTACCCAGCACTTCGTCAAGCGGGCTGGAAAGGTTACTGGATTGATGCAGCATCCACGCTGCGTATGGCGCAAGACTCTATCATCACTCTTGACCCAGTTAACATGGCTCAGATTCAACAAGGCATCCATGGCGGCACCAATACGTTTGTTGGTGGTAACTGTACTGTGAGCTTGATGCTTATGGGCTTGGGTGGCCTGTTTGAAAAAGGCTTGGTTGAATGGACCAGTGCGATGACTTACCAAGCCGCATCTGGTGCGGGTGCGCAAAATATGCGTGAGCTGATCTCTCAAATGGGCGTTATCAACGACTCAGTAAGCTCAGAATTAGCAAACCCATCAAGCTCTATTCTTGATATCGATAAAAAAGTGGCTGACACCATGCGCAGCGGTTCATTCCCAGCGGACAAGTTCGGTGTACCTCTGGCAGGCTCTCTCATCCCATGGATCGATGTGAAGCGCGACAATGGTCAGAGTAAAGAAGAGTGGAAAGCGGGCGTTGAAGCGAACAAGATTCTTGGCTTCCAAGATGCGCCTGTTCCAATTGATGGTACTTGTGTACGTATCGGTGCGATGCGTTGTCACTCTCAAGCACTGACGATCAAACTTAAACAGAATGTACCGATGGATGAGATCGAAGAGATGATTGCTACCCATAATGATTGGGTGAAAGTGATTCCTAATGATCGCGACATCACAGCCGCAGAGCTAACGCCGGCGAAAGTGACGGGCACGCTGTCTATTCCTGTCGGTCGACTACGCAAGATGGCGATGGGTGATGACTTCCTCAATGCCTTTACTGTGGGTGACCAACTGCTATGGGGGGCGGCAGAGCCACTGCGTCGTACACTACGCATCATCCTTGCTGAGAAAGCGTAATTATCAAAGCGGGAATACCTTGAGGTTCCAGCTTGATGTAAATAGAAAGGGTTGACGTTTGACGTCAACCCTTTCTTTTGTTTAGTTGCCTAGCTTCTAATCTTCTTCGACGATTATCCTTTGGTCAGGATCGGCCAACTCACTCCCGCAATGTTTGCAATGCATAGCGTCTGATTCGTGGCCTGACTTTGAGCAGTTAGGGCATTTGACCAAAGACTTGTGGGTGCGCATTTCTTGATTGAGCTCGGCGGTGATGATACCAGTTGGTACGGCCAGTATAGAGTAACCAAGCAACATAGTGATGGATGCCACGGCTTTGCCCAAATTGGTTTGAGGAACAAGATCGCCATATCCGACCGTCGTGATGGTGACGATCGCCCAATAGATACTTTTAGGGATGCTGGTAAAGCCGTTTTTTGGCCCTTCAATGACAAAGATCAGTGCGCCAAAGATGGTGACAAGGATGGCGACCGTACTGAAGAAGATGAAAATCTTTCTTCTCGCCATGAGCAATGAACGCAACAGAATATTGGAGTCCTGCAGGTAACGCACCAACTTAAGTATGCGGAAGATTCGCATCACGCGCAGTAACCTGATGACACCCATGAATGACGCAGACGGGAAGAAAAAGGCTAGGTATGTTGGCAGAATGGCTAACAGATCGACGACACCATAGAAGCTTTTTGCATACGCCACGGGTTTTGGAGAACAATACAGGCGCAGCAGGTACTCAATGGTGAAGAGCGCGGTAAATGTGTATTCCAAGTAACGTAGTTCGGTTCGCCATTGGGAGGCAACCGCTGGAATGGATTCCAGAACCAGCACCAATAATGATGAAAGAATCGCAATAATTAATGCGATATCAAAGACACGACCGGCCTTCGTATGCGTGCCAAAAATAATGATATAGAGATGGTGTTTCAGGGATTTGCGTGGCATGACTGTGCTACCTTTTAATCGATAGCACTAATCATACCTGCAACATTCTTGTCAGGCTAATCCAGGGAATAAGTTACGTAAGCCATTGGCAATAAATTCAATGCCGAGTGCCCCCAAAATCAAGCCCATGATACGTGTGATGACGTTAATTCCTGTCTGACCAAGAAAACGCACAATCAGCGGCGCTGAACGGAATAGGAACCAAGAACAAAGGCAGAATAAGCTGACGGTAATAATGATACCGACGGTATCCATCATGGTCGGGTAACGTGCACCATAAACGATGGTTGAACTGATTGCACCGGGTCCGGCCATCAGTGGCATTGCCAAAGGAACCACGCCAATTTGTTCGCGGCTTACGTATTCCGACTTCTCTTGCTTGTTCTGCTTATCTTCACCTAACTTACCACTCATCATAGAAAAAGCGATGCTAAGTAGCAGTAAGCCACCGGCAACACGGAATGAATCCAGGGAAATACTGAACATGTCCAGCAGCATTTGCCCAGCTAACAAAGACACGATCAATATGACCGCAACCGCTAGGTTAGCGGTAGTGGCTGTCTTATGCTTTTCTTCCGCTGTCATATGGCCAGTTAAGGAAACAAATACGGGCATGATTCCGACAGGGTTAACAGCGGCGACCAAGCCTAGAAAGAACTGTAAAAAAATTGCGATTTCGAACGTTTGCATTGCGTTTGCCTACACAAAGTAAAGACCAGAACAGGATCACCAAAGTGATAGGCGGAATATAGTCGAAAATTTGCTGACTCACGAATGAAAAAATCTAAAGCTAATCTGAATTCATTACTGAGAAAATCTAATTCCTGACACAAATGTAAACACCAATAACAGACTTTGTTATGCGCAATATGTGTGCTGTTTCGTTTGATTGACACAAACGTTAACATTTGCACATTTTTGATAAAAAAAGTGGGAGATTATAGTGCCTCATCGGTCATTGGATATAAGCTTAGTGGCACATTAATAGTGGGGTATATGTAAGTTTGTAGCTAAATGATGAAACTTTTTTACAGTTTTCGAGAAACTCATAGTGCGAATTGCTGATTGAGAGAAAATTTACCTATCGAGAGGGTTTAAATTTAATTATTAAATTACAGTGAGTTAGGGTGTTTTTGAGTTGCGGCGTACTACTAAGTGGGTAAATAGTATTTCAGAACTGATCTGGGTCAATTTTTTTCACAACCTGAAATAATATAATCAGCACTGAAAGCAATTTACTAAGAAACACTGTTGAATCAACTAACAACCAGCACACAGTTTACTTACTAAAAAGTTTTTAATATTTGTTAATTTTAGGAGATTCCCTATGCCTGTAACTAATATGGCTGAACTAGATGCAATGATTGCACGCGTTAAAAAAGCGCAAGAAGAGTTCGCGACATACTCTCAGGAGCAAGTCGACAAGATCTTCCGCGCCGCGTCTCTTGCAGCTAACCAAGCACGTATCCCGCTAGCTCAACAAGCGGTTGAAGAGTCTGGTATGGGTATTGTTGAAGATAAGGTAATCAAGAACCATTTTGCCTCTGAGTTTATCTACAATAAATACAAAGACGAACAGACTTGTGGCATCCTTGAAGAGGATGACAACCTAGGTACTATGACTATCGCTGAACCTGTCGGTATCATCTGCGGTATCGTACCAACGACTAACCCAACTTCTACTGCAATCTTCAAATCTCTCATCTCTCTGAAGACCCGTAACGGTATCATCTTCTCGCCACACCCACGTGCGAAAAACTCTACTAACGACGCAGCAAAACTGGTTCTAGATGCAGCAGTTGCAGCGGGTGCTCCAAAAGACATCATCGGCTGGATTGATCAGCCATCTGTAGAGCTTTCTAACGCGCTAATGAAGCACGATGATATCGCTCTTATCCTTGCAACGGGTGGTCCTGGCATGGTGAAAGCCGCTTACTCTTCTGGTAAGCCAGCAATCGGTGTAGGTGCAGGTAACGTTCCTGTCGTTATCGATGAAACCGCTGACATCAAACGTGCAGTCGCTTCTATCCTAATGTCTAAGACTTTCGATAACGGCGTTGTATGTGCTTCTGAGCAGGCGGCAATCGTAGTTGATTCTGTTTACGACGAAGTCAAAGAGCGTTTTGCTTCTCACAAAGCTTACGTTTTGACTAAAGCTGAAGCTGAGAAAGTTCGCAAAGTTCTGCTTATCGATGGCGCACTAAACGCGAAAATCGTTGGTCAACCAGCGCCAGCCATTGCTGAAATGGCTGGTGTGACAGTGCCGGCAGACACTAAAGTTCTAGTAGGTGAAGGCCTAGGCAAAGTGTCTTATGATGACGCATTTGCTCACGAGAAACTGTCTCCAACTCTAGGTCTATTCCGCGCAGATGACTTCGAAGATGCCGTGGCACAGGCTGTGACTATGGTTGAGATTGGCGGTATCGGACACACATCTGGTCTGTACACTAATCAAGATGTTAACGCAGACCGCATCCGTTACTTCGGCGACAAGATGAAGACCGCGCGTATCTTAATCAACATCCCGACGACTCACGGTGGTATCGGTGACCTGTACAACTTCAACGTTGCACCTTCTCTAACTCTAGGTTGTGGTTCATGGGGTGGTAACTCTATCTCTGAGAACGTAGGTCCTAAGCACCTGATCAACAAGAAAACTGTAGCGAAGCGAGCTGAAAACATGTTGTGGCACAAACTACCTAAGTCTATCTACTTCCGTCGTGGTAGCCTTCCAATCGCACTGAGCGATCTAGAAGGTAAGAAACGCGCGTTCCTAGTTACTGACCGTTTCCTATTCAACAACGGTTACGCTGATGACGTAGTTAGCCTGCTTAAAGCTCAAGGCATGGAAGTGCAAACGTTCTTCGACGTAGAAGCCGATCCAACGCTATCTGTGGTAGAGAAAGGTGCTGAAGCGATGAAGAGCTTCCAACCAGACACTATCATCGCGCTAGGTGGTGGTTCTCCGATGGATGCAGCGAAAATCATGTGGGTAATGTATGAGCACCCAGATACGCACTTCGAAGAGCTAGCAATGCGCTTTATGGACATCCGTAAACGTATCTACAAGTTCCCTAAAATGGGCCAAAAAGCTGAGCTTGTTTGTATTACGACAACTTCAGGTACGGGTTCAGAGGTTACACCATTCGCGGTGGTTACTGACGACAAGACTGGTGCTAAGTACCCACTAGCTGACTACGAAATCACGCCAAACATGGCTATCGTAGATGCTAACCTAGTCATGAACATGCCTAAGTCTCTAACAGCATTCGGTGGTTACGATGCCGTGACTCACGCTCTAGAAGCTTACGTATCGGTTCTAGCAAACGAATACTCTGACGGTCAGGCTCTACAAGCACTTAAGATGCTTAAAGAGTACCTGCCATCAAGCTACGCAAATGGTGCATCTGACCCAATTGCTCGTGAGAAAGTGCATAACGCAGCAACTATCGCTGGTATCGCGTTTGCTAACGCATTCCTAGGTGTTTGTCACTCTATGGCGCACAAGATTGGTGCTGAGTTCCACCTACCACACGGTCTGGCGAACGCACTACTCATCTCTAACGTGGTACGTTACAACGCGAACGACAACCCAACTAAGCAAACTGCGTTCTCTCAATACGACCGTCCACAAGCACGTCGTCGTTATGCTGAAGTGGCTGACCATCTAGGCCTAAGCCAAGCTGGTGACCGTACTGCTCAGAAGATCGAACGTCTACTAGCATGGCTAGACGAACTGAAAGGCGACCTAGACATTCCTAAGTCAATCAAAGAAGCGGGTGTTTCTGAAGCTGACTTCGTAGCGAAGCTTGATGAACTAGCGGTAGAAGCGTTCGATGACCAGTGTACAGGTGCTAACCCTCGTTACCCTCTAATCACTGAGCTGAAAGAAGTTCTACTAGCGTCTTACTACGGTAAAGCGTTCGTTGAAGGTGAGACTTTCGAAGGCACAACTGTTATCAAGAAGAAAGCAGACCAAATAGCCGCAAAAGCAGCACCAAAATCAAAAAAAGCAAAAGCTAACGCATAAGTAGGCGCGTTAGTGTTGAGATAGGTTTTCGCTAGCACGAAACCTAACTATCGGGAAAAGGTTTAGCCCCAATCGAGAGATTGGGGCTTTTTTCGTTATGAGAGTGGCGAGGGTGTATCGCTAAAAGTGACGCGCGGCATAGCTTGCAGCCATTAAAAAAGCCAATGCTCTCGCATTGGCTTTTGAATTCTATTCCACTGTTTTTACTTCTCGTCTTCCGGAAGTTTGACATTCAGCTCCAGTACCGAAATATCGTCGTCTTTGTGTTCAAAAGAGAGATCAACCATAGAAGGATCCACAGCGACGTATTTACCAATTACTTTGAGAATGTCTTCTTTGAGCTGTGGTAGGTACGAAGGTGACGGGTCACCCTGACTACGACGTTCCGCAACGATGATTTGCAGACGCTCTTTGGCTAAATTGGCAGACGTTTTCTTCTGCGGGCGGAAAAATTCAAGTAATGACATTTAGCCTCCGAATAGTCGTTTGAAGATCCCTTTCTTCTGCTCGGTTAGGAAGCGGAAATCCACTTGTGATCCTAATAAGCGCTCGACAGTGTCGTCGTAAGCCATACCCGCGTCTGTCTCGTTATCGAAGATCACAGGAACACCTTTGTTCGAAGCATTCAGAACCGCCTGACTTTCAGGGATAACGCCAAGCAATGAGATATGCAGAATCTCTTCGACATCTTCGACGCTCAGCATTTCACCTTGTGTCACGCGTGCTGGATTGTAACGTGTTAGTAGCAGGTGCTGTCTAACAGGTTCTAGACCTTCTTCAGCACGGCGAGACTTCGAATCCAAAATGCCTAAGATACGGTCTGAGTCACGAACCGAAGAAACTTCAGGGTTCGTTGTCACAATAGCTTCATCTGCAAAGTATAGCGCCATCAGTGCACCTTGCTCGATGCCTGCCGGAGAATCACAGATGATGAAATCAAAGCCCATTTCATCCAGTTCATCAAATACGCGGCGAACCCCATCGCGAGTCAGTGCATCTTTATCACGCGTCTGAGAGGCTGGCAGAATGAAGAGGTTGTCTGTGCGCTTGTCTTTGATCATTGCCTGATTGAGCGTTGCTTCGCCATTAATCACGTTAACGAAGTCATAAACCACGCGGCGTTCACAACCCATGATCAAATCGAGGTTACGTAGCCCGATATCAAAATCGATCACTGCGGTTTTCTTTCCTTTAAGTGCCAGGCCTGAAGCAATAGCGGCACTTGACGTGGTTTTACCTACACCACCTTTACCTGACGTGACAACAATAATGCGTGCCATTATGTGTTCCTTATTATCTTTAAACGGTTAACAACTCGAACTTGAGCGAGTCATTGTCCAAACTGAACATAACTTTCTTCTGCCAGTATTCATCAGCAAACTGTTCTGTGAGCCAATAGTGACCGGCAATTGACATTAATTCGGCATTAAGCTTATTGCAGATGATCACTGCACCTGTGTTGCCACTGGCACCAGCAATCGCACGACCACGAAGTGTTCCGTGAATGTGAATAGAACCATCTGCAATAACCTCGGCACCCTCACTGACGTGGCTTAACACCACCAAATCACAGTCCTTGGCGTAGATCTGCTGACCAGATCGTACCGGAGTGCGAATAATCTTGGTTGGTGCCATTTTTGCTGGAGCCTGAGAAGGGGATTTACTGGCAGACATAACCGCAAAACCAGCCTCTGAAGCCAGATTCTGAGTGCGTTTATCACGACAGCCAGTCACACCAACGGGAATCATCCCAGCGTGTGAAATCCCTTGCTTTAGTCTCGTAAAGTCAATATCACCATCAACTTTTGAAATATTGATGACAACAGGGGCTTGAGCGAAGAAAGCCGGCGCTTGTTCGACTTTTTCACTGAGAAATTGGAGTGTGTTTTCAACATCGTTATTTGAAAGGTGTAAAACGGACAAAGTAAAACTACTACCTTTCAGGTCCGGTGAATTCGACATCTTTTTTTGGGAACCTCGTAAGGACGTTGCCTGAGACTAGGGTTGTCATGTTATATTCCCACAATAAGCACAGCAAGTTATCTTGCGCTCAATTGAGTGTTTTGCTCTCAAAAATAGCGAAACATTGACGTTCTCTGAATCTAAACAGACAAAAGGCTTCCCATGCTTTGTGCAATTTACAAAAGTTCTAAAAAAGAAGGCGCGTACCTATATATCCCGAAAAAGGATGATTTTTCACAAGTTCCTGACACATTGATGCAAATGTTTGGCAAACCTACCATGGTCATGATGGTGAATTTGGACGGTCGCGAACTGGCTCAAGTCGACATTGAAAAAGTGAAGCAATCGATGAAAGATGAAGGCTTTTTCCTTCAGTTACCGCCACCGCCAAAGAACCTGTTGGACGAATACAAAGAACAAAAGGCGCGCCAGCAATCAGAATAATTTCTCTCATCTATAATAGGGAAGTTGTTGGCGAATCATAATGTTGCTCAAGGAGGGCAATGTGAAAAAATTATTGTCAGTCATACTAGGTGCGACGATTGCGAGCTCAGCTTGGGCTAATGAGCTGAGCTTTGAGCAATACGTTGAAGGATTAAAACAAGAGGCGCGACAAAAAGGCATCTCTGAGCAAACAATTTCTGCGGCTTTTGAGGATGTGACGTATAAACCACGAGCCGTGAAAGCCGATCGTAACCAACCAGAAAAAAAACTCACGCTGGATGAATACATTCCTCGTGCAGTGCCTGACTGGAAAGTAAAACAGGCCAAAGAGCTGTACGTGAAGCATAAAGAAGAGCTGCAGCGTATTGGTGAGGAGTACGGTGTTCAACCTCGCTTTATTGTCGCGCTTTGGGGCGTTGAGAGTAATTTTGGCAAATTCACCGGCAATTACAGCGTGATTGATGCGCTGTCGACCATGGCTTATGACGGTCGCCGTGAAGCGTTTTTCCGTAATGAAGCCATGGCAGCATTAACGATTCTTGATGAAGGGCATATCAAGCCTGAGGACATGAAGGGGTCATGGGCAGGGGCGATGGGCCAGTGCCAGTTTATGCCAAGCTCTTTTCTTTCTTATGCCGCGGATGGCAGCGGTGACGGCAAGAAAGACATCTGGGATAACGAAGCCGATGTATTTGCCTCCGCAGCCAATTACTTGAGCCAGTCTGGCTGGACTGATTCCTATACTTGGGGGCGTCAGGTTAAGCTGCCACAAGGTTTTGATACCAGCATTCAGGGTCGCAGTGAAGAGAGAGGGAAATACCTTCAGGAATGGAGCAAAATGGGGGTCACTCGCTATGACGGACGTCCACTGCCTCAATTGGATGAAGATATTAAAGCTTGGTTGATTGCTCCTGATGACGCCAATGGCCGCGTATATCTGGTATACAATAACTACAATGTGTTGATGAAGTGGAATCGCTCTTATTACTTCGCTTTAGCCGTTAGCCACCTGGCCGATAGAATCGCACTTTAATCGTTTTGATTAGGAGCTCTTCGGAGCTCCTTTTATTTTGTGGAGTCCTTGTGCTGTCTGATCGCGCGTCTCAAATGGTGGTGTTCGCCGCCTTACTTACTCATAAAAACTTTACTCAGGCTGCCAAGAGTCTAGGGGTCTCTGTATCGCATGTCAGTAAGCAACTGGCGCTGTTGGAAGAGTCGTTAGGGGTTAAGTTAGTCCAACGCACCACACGGACTTTTACGCCGACTGAGGCAGGGGAGCAGTTTTTCTATCATTGCCAAAAAGTAGTGCGAAGTGTCGAAGAAGCGCATCTGGAAGTTGAAAGCCAAAAAGATGAAGTGGCGGGTTTGATTCGAATCGGCTTATCGCAGTCGTTTGGCACCTTGCATATTCTCCCTGCGATTGATGAGCTGCGAATGCAGTACCCTAATCTGCAAGTAGAGATGCATTTGTTTGACTACAAGGTCGACATGTTACAAGAGGGGCTTGATCTCTGGATCACCAACAACGAGACGCTGCCTGAAGGATACGTTGCACAGCGGTTAGCGGACAGTCAGTTTGTGGTAGTCGCTTCGCCAGAATATCTGATGAAACACGATACCCCTCATCACCCGAACGATTTGGCTGAGCATAATTGCCTGATTTATCGAAGTTGGGAGCGAGACTACACCAGCTGGGCATTCTCCAATCGTGACGATCAGCTAAATGTGAAGGTGTCGGGAAATTATTCGGTCGATCTGGCTGAAGCTGTGCGGGATGCCGCTGTCGCTGGGTGGGGAGTCGCCTACCTCGCTACTTATCTGATTCGTGACGAGTTCAAACAAGGTCAGTTGATTCAGCTTTTACCTGAGTGGTTACCCAGTCAGAACATGCCATTTTATGCGGTTTACCCTAGCCGTCGTTATCTGTCGACAAAGACAACGGCAGTGATTGAGTTCATTAAGAATAAAATTGGTTCACCTTGCTACTGGGATAAACGATTGTCTCCCTATATCCATCGACCTAAAGCCTAATTTTCTCCCTGAGATTGTTTCTGTTTTTGGAAACATCTTTGCTATATGGAAAAAATAACGAAAAGCAAACGTTTATCTTGATTGAAAACAGCAGCTTAACGCGTTGATTAAAGTTTGAGTTGTGGAAAGTAAACCGGATTTTAACAACTTGGATTTGCATCTCATTTGTAACGGAATATTATCCGACGCCATTCTTAATCCCCTTTTAGTCGGATACCTCCATGAACTCGATCCTCGGAATCATCGCCATTCTTGCACTGGCATGGCTACTTTCCACCAACAGAAAAAATATTAACCTGACAACGGTGTCCTTAGCCTTTGCTCTGCAGATTACCTTTGCGCTGTTAGTTCTCTATGTGCCAGCAGGTAAAGAAGTGCTGAACAATGTCACTGGAGCAGTGTCGAATCTGATCAACTATGGTCAGGAAGGGATTGCCTTTTTGTTTGGTGGGTTGGCAACCGGTGGTTTTACATTTGCCATCAACGTGTTGGGTATTATTGTCTTCTTCTCTGCGCTGATCTCCGGTCTGTACCATATTGGCCTAATGCCGAAAGTGATCAATGTGATCGGCGGCGGATTGCAAAAACTGCTGGGAATAGGCCGTGCAGAATCCCTGTCTGCTACGGCAAACATTTTCGTCGGTATGATTGAAGCGCCTCTAGTGGTGAAGCCCTATCTTCGCCAGATGACAGATTCTCAGTTCTTTGCCGTGATGACAGGCGGTCTTGCCTCCGTAGCTGGTGGTACACTGGTTGGTTACGCGTCGCTGGGCGTGGAGCTCAATTTCCTGATCGCTGCAGCGTTTATGTCGGCCCCTGCTGGTTTGCTGATGGCAAAAATATTAGTCCCTGAAACGGAAAAAATTGACGCTCAGGTTGAAATGGACAATGTCGATATGCCACGAGCGACCAATGTCGTTGAGGCGATGGCGGATGGTGCGATGTCCGGCTTACGAATAGCTGTCGCGGTTGGTGCCACCTTGCTGGCGTTCATCAGTGTGATTGCCATGCTTAATGGCATGCTGGGCTGGATTGGTGGTCTGGTCGGCATGGAGCTGAGTTTTGAGCTCATCTTAGGCTACTTGTTTGCACCAGTGGCTTGGCTGCTGGGTGTTCCGTGGAGTGAAGCGATTACCGCGGGTTCTCTGATTGGTAACAAAGTGGTGGTTAATGAATTTGTTGCCTTTATTCAGCTAATGGAAGTGAAATCTCAGCTTAATGAGCATTCACAGGCGATTGTGACGTTCGCTTTGTGTGGTTTTGCGAATATTTCGACAATGGCAATGCTGATTGGTGGGCTGGGCAGCTTGGTACCTGAGCGTCGCAGCTTTATTTCCCAGTATGGATTCCGTGCCATTGCAGCAGGGGTAATGGCCAACTTAATGAGTGCCTCAATCGCTGGTGTGATACTCAGCCTCTAAAACGAAAAAGCCGCTTTATGATAAAGCGGCTTTTTTATGTCAGTTTTTCAAGTTCAGTAATGTTGTCGATCGCTTGCTGGTTCGTACTACCACAGACGACAGGACAGGGTTTAAATTCGTGGCACACTTTCGGTCTTTCTGGTTTACCAAACAACTTACACAAATTATCTTCATTGAGCTGAATACATCTTGTGCCAGCCGGTTTGCCTTTCGGCATGCCCGGAATCGGCGAAGAAATACTTGGCGCGATACAACACGCTCCACAGCCTAATCGGCATTCCATATTGATGACCTCATCAAAAACAGGGGCGCGATAGTAGCAAAAAAGATTGCCGTTAGCAGTATGAAATTCGCTCAATGCATCATTTGATTACTTAATGACATTCATAGCTTGGTCGCCTATATGAGAGGAGCGTGAGTAGAAGCAGCCTCCCTCTAATCTATATTTTTGTTAGTTTTGAGCGTGTTCCACTAGACTTAAAGGTTAGGGGAAACGCTTTTTAGGCGTTTTGAAATGAAAAATACAATCGGGAGTGTCTCGTCATATGAGCGATAAAAGCTTTTGGACAAAACATTCCAGTAAAGTCGCGACGGCCCTTGGCATAGCTGGCGCAGTTATGGTTGGTGTTGGCATCTATTTTGTTATTGATTACGAACACCAGCAGGCTCGCCAGGAATTGCTTGGTGTGTGGGAAGAGTCGAATGTGGCGACCTATGCCGCCAATACGCTGCATGTGGCGGAAGAAGGGATCTATTGGAACGAAGATTTAATCAGCACACACTTTGCGTTTGATGGGGAAACGTTAGAGTTTAATCTAGGCAGCAGTGAGCAGCGTTATCATCTCGATAGATTAAGAGGGACTTTGGTGCATCTCAATGGCAATTACAAAGCAAAATACCTCAAACAATCACCAAAGACTTACGCGCTTGGTCATCGTGCCAGGGGCCGTTGAACTCGCTAACCTGTTGCTTATCTGAGAGAGTTTCGGAAAGCCTTTTAAATGCAGCCTTTACTTCTCTGTTCCGTACAAAAATTGCCCTTGAACTTTACGCGTCTAAGCGGTATAAACGCTCCCCTTGTCCGATACCGAAGTAATGTTATGAGCCAGCCATTTTGGGAAAGCAAATCACTAGAACAAATGACCGAGCAGGAGTGGGAAGCTCTCTGTGATGGTTGTGGTAAGTGTTGCCTGCATAAGCTGATGGATGAAGACACGGACGAAATCTACTATACCAATGTGGCGTGCAGTTGGTTAAACAGTAAAACCTGCTCGTGCAAAGACTACCCGAACCGATTCACATCAGGTGAGGAATGTACCAAACTAACCCGCGATGATATTGATGACTTCACTTGGTTGCCGCACACCTGCGCTTACCGCTTGTTAGCGGAAAAGCAGCCGATTCCTGAATGGCACCCTCTGATTACAGGATCTAAGTCTGCGATGCATGCGGCAGGCGAAAGTGTTCGTAACAAAGTTGTATACGAGATCGACGTGGTGGACTGGGAGGACCACATTCTTAACCATCCTGATCGAGCATAATAGATTCCATACAAAAACAGCCGCTAATTGCGGCTGTTTTTGTATTTGCCAATCGCTAACACGGCAAAGACTCGCCAATATGCTTTGTTGATATACACTGTTTAGTAATCATTGTTTAAACAAAAGCTTGCACATGAAGGGTGCCGCTTTCGAGGTGTATATGAACCACAACTTTGGATTCACTAATCGGTCTTTTACCAGTCTGTTCATTGTTGCGCTGATGGCGTGGATGCTGAGCTTTCAAGCATTGGCGCAAGCTCCTACGCTATCAAGGGCTGAAGCGGCGATCACCAAGATAAACGCTGACCTGAAAGAACTAACGGTGACACTTGAGAGTGCGATTGGTGATGAAAGAGATGCGCTGCAGCTGAAACTGTTCCAAAAAAATGAGGAACTAAGGTCGATCCTGGCCACCGCCATCGAGCAAAATAGCCTGCCCAAAGAGACATTGATTGAGCAGGTAGCGACCCAACAAGCCTATTCCCAAGGGGCGTCCGAGTATCTTGAAGGTAAGATAAAGTCACTCAGCGAGAAGCTCAATGAAGCGAAAGATGAACAGCGTCTGACGATGCTCAATGACTATCAGGAGCTACAGCACTATCTTGATACAGTGGTTGAGTCGAGTTGGCAGAATATTCAGTGGCTCAAGCAGCTGGGTGTCGATGAGACTCTAGAAGAAAAGCAATTTAAAAGTATTATCACCAAGCGATTGCGTCTGGTCTCTGCGTCGGTGGAGTACTTCAGCCAGCAGATTGATGTGGTTGATAAGCAGCTTTCCATTAGCCCAGAATCAGAAAAATCCAGCCTACAACTCAGTCGATTGGTGACCCAGCAAAGGCTCAATATTGCTGGGGATAGCCTGAGTTCTCTAGTCTCCATTGCCGATCAGCTATCGGTTAAGACCGCAGAGTATAAGCGTCTGATGTTTGAAGTTACAGGCAGTGTGACCCAGGATTTGTTGGACTGGCAGGTTGCACTCTCTGTGGTAACGCATTGGTCGGACAATTTCTGGAGTTGGATTGCCAACAATGCCCCGCAGCACTTGTTTCAGCTGTTCGTATTTATTCTGATTCTACTGGTCACCAAGATGCTTGCTAAGCTGGCGCGTAAAGTCGTCAGCAAAACGGTGGTTTCAAAAAACCTCAAAATGTCACAGCTGATGCAAGATTTCTTTATCGCCATGTCAGGCAATGCGGTATGGATTATTGGTATTCTGATTGGGCTGTCTCAAATAGGGCTTAATCTAACGCCTGTGTTGACGGGTTTTGGTATTGCTGGGGTGATTGTCGGTTTTGCGCTTCAGGATACGCTTTCCAACTTTGCAGCAGGTATGATGCTGCTCATCTACCGCCCATTTGATGTCGGGGATTTTGTCTTTGCTGGTGGCGTTGATGGCAAGGTGAGTCACATGAGCTTGGTTAACACCACCATTAAGACATTCGATAACCAAATCATTATTGTGCCGAACGGCAAGATCTGGGGGGATGTGATTAAGAATGTTACCCATGAACGAGTGCGTCGCGTTGATATGGTGTTTGGCATTGGTTATAGCGATGACATTCTTCAAGCAGAGAAAGTGCTAAAAGAAATTGTCGACTCTCATCCAGCGGTATTACGTAATCCCGAACCTAATATTCGTGTACATTTGTTGAACACGTCTTCGGTCGATTTTATCGTTCGCCCTTGGGTGAAAACCGATGATTACTGGGATGTGTACTGGTATGTCACACGTGAAGTGAAACTGAGATTTGATCAGGAAGGCATATCGATTCCTTTCCCTCAACAAGATGTGCACTTACATATGGTTAAACAGGGTGATTAAATCACTTTGACTAGATAAGAATAAGAGCGCCGATGACGCTCTTTTGCGTTTATAGCTGGTCGTAAAAGGTGATGGTCGGTTCCTGCTCTAGCAAACCTTCCAAACTGTCTAAAAGGTTGAGAAAGTGCGCCTGTTGGCAATGTTCGTCAAAAGCCTGCTTGTCAGTGAACTGCTCCTGAAACATAAATATTGCCGAGTTGCTGCTGTCCTTTAACAAGTCATAGCGAAGGCATCCTGGCTCATTTCGGGTAGGTTCTAGCATGGCGACCAACAATGACTGCAGTACGCTTTCTTGGCCAGCTTTTGCGTGAAAAGTCGCGGTTAAATTTATCATTATGTTTACTCTGTATTTATGAATTTTTCGTTGTTGTTTATTGGTATCTTCCCTGACGTTGTAGGAATTCGATTTTGTATCCATCGGGATCGGTAATGAAAAAGAAAGTAGCGAGATCAATACCTTGGTGCTGCATGGTTTTCGTTTCAGAGGGAGCTAATCCTAGCGTGCTGAGTTTGTGATGCGTCTGATGAATGTCATCGACACAGACTGCAATATGCCCGTAGCCGTTTCCGTGACTATAGGGTTCTTTCGTATCGTGATTGTGGGTCAACTCTAACTCAAAACCAGTTTCGCGGTTGGCTAGGTAAGTAAGGGTAAAGCCGTCAAAAACGAATTGGTCTTTCACCTCAAGTTCAAGTGCTGTGCGATAAAACTCAATCGAAGCGGTAAGGTCTTGTACTCTCACCATAGTGTGAATTAGCTTCGTCATTATCTTCCCCCTTGCTCTGTTGGTGAGAAGAATAAGGGGAAATGTTTAGCGGAAGGTAGTACCGGAGTACGACAACGAAAAGATTTTAACTGTTTACGATGAGCTGCTGTTTGACGGCTGCCATAACATCATCGGGTTGGAGAAGGTAGATGAGGCAAGCACAGCGAAGTAGGGAGGTGAAGTTTTTGATTTCCCCATTGTATTTCAATGCTTCAGCGTAAATCGCGCTGATAAAGCGGGGCAGTGTCATTGATTGTTGCTGCGCGATTTCCTCTAAGATCTGCCAGAAGCTGGCTTCGAGCTTAATACTGGTCGCGTGGCCATCAATTCGGATCGAGCGGGCAATAATCTGATAGTTTTCTTGAGGTTGATTAGAAAATATTTCACACATAATACGATGCTGAACAATGATAAACCGCTATTACTAACCTGCCATGCAGTACGAGTCAACAGAAAACAATGTCACTAAAAAACGCCCCGAAAGGCGTTTTTATTTTGCTGAAGTCTCAAGGTTTGCTCATTTAACTTGCGTCTTGATGTATTCACCCAGCTCCGAGTGATGCATGATTTTAGACACAGGAATAATGGCTTCTGCTGGCCCCCAGGCAAACACGTTCACTGGTGTATGTGTGTGCGTACCTGTGCCCCATACGATGTTTTGGCCAGTGGCTTGCTCACGTGCAAGTAGGTTACCGCGATCGTTGTATGGGAAGAAGGCGTCGAAGTCGTTAATTGCTGGGACTTCTTCAACAGACAAATACTTATGCCCAGCTAAACGATATGGGTTAGGTTTGCTGGCAAGGACATTCGCTGCTTGACCGGAAGTGATTGGGAAATCGGTATTCTTGTTCACCATTTCTGCAAATTTAGCCGCAGTTTGCTGATTTTTATCCAGCTTTTGGAACTCACTCACGATGCCGTAATAGCTCTTCTTCTGGTTGTATAGACCATCTAAGATCTGAAATGCACCAAAGTTAAAGTTAGGGGCGTAACTACGCTCGGCAAAAGCTTCGCCATCACGTTGCTCAGGTTTTGGCAGGTCCTGAGAGGAGTAGCTGAAGCCAAACGATCCCGTTTCATGATCAGCGGTAACGATGACAATGGTATCTTCACGGCCTTGCGCCCATTGGTAAACGGTATTGACGGCTTCATCAAATTTGATCATTTCATGCAGCATGGTACCGGCATCATTACTGTGTCCAGCCCAGTCAATTTGGCCGCCTTCAACCATGAGGAAGAAGCCGTCTTCGTCCTTCGAAAGGATATCCAGCGCTTTATCCGTCATTTCTTTGAGGCTTGGTTGCGTGCGCTCTGGATCATTTTTACTCACGCTATACGCAATACCATCGTTCATACCAGAGTAGGAGAACAGACCAAGCAACTTATCGCCTTGCGCTTTTGTCATCATGTCACGGTTAAAGGCAAGCGAGTAACCGTCTTGTTGCGCTTCATTGAGCAGGTTACGGTCATCTTTGCGCTTAGACTTAAGGTAAACATCGCCCTGAGTCAGCGTTTTCAGCTGGTTGTATGTCTCACCTTTGTCGTTGGTCGACTTTGGAATCCAGTGACGAAGACCGCCGGATAGCATGACATCTGCTCCCGTTTCCAACATGTCAGATGCAATGTCATTCTCTAGAGAGCGGTGAGGTTGGTGCGCGGCAAATGAGGCTGGGGTAGCATGAGTGAGGCGGGTATCAGAAACCAACCCGGTTGCTTTGCCCATGCTTTTGGCTTTTTCTAAAACCGTCTGAACATGGTTACCTTGAGAGTCGATACCAATGACTTCTGAGCCAGTATAAATACCCGTTGAAAGCATGGTTGCCGAACATGCTGAGTCAACCACAATCGCATCTTCAGGGTGGGTCAGTGAGGAACCAATAACCCCTTCCTGAGCGAGTTTAAAAAGTGCCGTCGGTTGACCTTGGTAAATAGAGTTCGGGGCTTGATTGGCATAAGTTTCTAGCAGGCCAACCTGCTGTGGGCCCATTCCATCACCAATCATCAGGATAACGTTTTTAATTTCTGCAGAAAGTGCATTAAAAGAGAGCGCAGAAGTCGCGACTGCCGCGACAAGAGGTTTTGTTAAGTGCTTCATCGAATTGTCCTTATTTGTAAAAGCGTCCTGATTAAATCACTGTTACATTTCACATTTGTGTCATCAATGAATTAATTTATAAAATCGTTTGCATGGTTGCTTTTTGTGTTGATTGGCACGAAATAAAGCCCAGTGAATTGAGTTATCTAACAACAAGGATTAACGGTGTTACTGGAATGTAATCAATGACGCTTAATTGGCTGGAAGCAGGGCAAACAGGTGTTGTGGTGAAGCGCGCTTTTCTGTAAACGCCAAAGAAGGTCGGTTTATAGAGCAGTGAAAGCGAGGGTTCCATACTGGCGCGACCAAAATACGACGTGCACAATTTGTGGAGTTTAGGCTAGGCGCAGAAAGATGACACTAGTTAACTTAGCGTCCATGAAGCTTGATGACGGAAAAGGGCAATTGGTCGGAATAACTCTATATCAGCGCCAGAAGTATTCCGCCCACTGTTGCCGCAGCGGAAAGATATTGCCCCGCAGAATAAGCACCATCGTCTTCTTCTTTGATTTCGTCAGGTTTATCAATGCCTAACGCACCATGCGTGAAGGATTCTACTTGATCGCTGACGGTTTTATCCGCCTTCTCTGCGGCTTTCGCTTCCTTATCAATCTCCTGCAAAGCGGCAAGCAACGCTTTTCCTTCATCGGAAAGCGTGACTTTATTTTGCTCCACTTTAAGCGGAGCTGGGCCATTATTTGGCTCACTTTGATTCGCTTGAGGCTTGACCTGCTGGGCTGGTGTCAGCTTTGCTGGCTCCATTCCTACTGGTGTCATAGCGATCTCCTTACATCATCCTCATGGAATATATCGACCAATGAGCGAAAAACTTGTGCAAAATATGTCGATTTTGTATGAAATAGATTCAAGCACAAAGTGTGCCTGATTTATCTATTACATATCAAAAACTGTTATTTACTGAATTTACATGATGTTAGTTCAATGGGTCTTATCAAAGTGAGCAAAATGGGTGCCGGCTTAGAGGCAAGATAAGCCCTCGTTTCTTTTCGTCAGACTGTGGTAAGCCTTCATTCGGTTTTCCATTTGAACATATCGCACTGGAGGGTCGAGAACCTCTAGCTGGTAATCTCGGCTATCAGAGATAACATCGCCTGTCGGCGTAATCACAACAACACGTAAATCCGGCTTTCTAGAGAGAATCGACGCTTTGGTCCCTAATCCGTCTTCAATATGAAACTTACCGGCGATATGGATGATCTGTTTGGCAGGGTTCTGCTCCAGATAGCGAGTTATACTTTCTGCCATGGTTTCATCCCAAGTCACCTGAGCGGCAAACTGTTTTTCTGTCTGTTCAGGTTTGCCATGGTGCATCGAAGCCATGAATTTATCTTTGTATGGGCTCGATGCGACATTCACTTTCTCGGCAACATTCGCGCGTTGCTCCGGGGCAAGTTTATCGAGGTAACCAATCCCTTGCCGCCCAATGCAGCGGACGATGGGTTTCGGTGCATTTGCCGCGATAACATCGATCTGATTGGCTTTGGCTAGTTCGACTAGCGCGCGATAGTCACTTTCGTAGTTTGGCCAAGCGCTGGCGTTTTTAATCAGCGTTTGCTCCCCAATTTCACCAGCCAGGTATTGATTGACGATATCTTGGCTGTCACGTGAGAATTGCTCCATAGAGACAGCCACATTATGGCCTTGTGAAATAAGCGCTTTGACTAAGTCGGCTTGAAAGCGATGAACACCGGAATGGGTATGCCATTCACCCACCAAAATGACGTCAGCATTTTGAATGTCTTCAGGAAGACTGGTTAGGGAAACGGCTTTAGCGTCTGGGGTGAAGAGTTGATAGTCGTAGAAACTGGTGACTTCTTGATGAGGAGCAGTGGAACAAGCTGACAAAGTCAGACAAGCCAAAGATACAGTGAGAAGCTTACGCATGAAATGCCTCCAAAATATGATGCGAGCATACTAATGGAGGCAGGAGGATAACTCAATCTAAATGAGAATTATTATCTATATTCGAATTTGATTGCTTACGATAGATACGAATCATGAAATCTGCCTCGCATTCAAATAACTTAGCTGATTTCAGACAATCGCGCAGTTCCTCATTCGCTTTCCACGCAAAAGGTGTCATTTGGAGCAGGTCATGTGCATCACCATTTTTCAAAGGCATGGTATAGGTGAGCTTGAGTGTTTCTTCAAGACTAAATCCATCAATGGTTTCTGCTTCTTCGCTATGTAATCTGACGTCTTGATAGATGCGCTCTCGGAGTTGGTATAGGTGACGACCCGCAGGTGTAACTGTGATGACCACACCATTGTCATTCACGACTCGTGCTAACTCTTCTGCTTTACAAGGTGCATAGATACGTAGCACGGCGTCAAGGCTGTTGCCTGAAAAAGGCAGGCGAGTACTCGATGCTACGCTAAATGAACAGTTGGTATAACGTTTAGACGCATAGCGAATAGCCACTTTGGATATGTCGAGACCATAAGTCACCGCTTTTGCGTGTTGTGTTGAAAGCTGTGTCGCGATCTCCGTGGTGTAATATCCCTCACCACAGCCAATATCAAGTAACTGGTGCTGAGTACCTTCAAGGTATTTAGCACAGACCTGAGCCACTTTCTCTTTCATCGGGCGATAGTAGTCTTTCTCTAAAAAGCGACGGCGGGCTTGCATCATCTCTTTGTTATCACCCGGATCCTTAGAACGCTTATGCTGAACTGGCATCAAGTTGACGTAGCCTTCTTTGGCTAAGTCAAAAGCATGGTTGTTCTCACAGCGATAGGTGCGGTCTGTGAGTGACAGGCTTTGATGACATAAAGGGCAGGTATAAGACATAACGATCTCAGGATGACAAAATGAGCGCGAATTCTAACAGGAACCGTATTTTCAGACTAGCATGGGAAAGGCGGCATAGCGGTAAAAAGGGCAGAAAATTCCTGCCCGTTTTTATCGTATTAATGGAAGAAGTCGACTTGTTGTTTCAACGAACCAGCTTGAGTTTGTAGCTCTTCGGCACTTTGAGTGGTCTTAGCACTGGTTGCGCGGCTTTCTCGGTTCAATTCACTGATTGAATTGGCATTAGAAGCAATCTCCTGCGACACATTCGCCTGCTCTTCAGAAGTAGCGGCTATGGTGTCAGCCTGAGTGGCAATGGACTGCACTTGTGACGCGATGGCCTCCAAGGCTGAACCTGCTTCTTGGGCTTTATCTAACACCTGATTGGCATTGCTTTGGCTCTGAGTCATCAGATTCACGGCGTTGCCTGTAGAGGTTTTCAGCTTCTCGATGATCGATACCACATCCTGAACAGACGTCTGTGTACGATGCGCTAAGGTACGGACTTCATCGGCTACCACGGCAAAGCCACGGCCTTGCTCTCCTGCACGCGCTGCTTCAATCGCAGCATTCAGAGCGAGCAGGTTGGTTTGCTCGGCGATTTCATCAATCATCTTAGTGACGGTCTGGATAGCTTCACTGTCTTTGTTGACCTGCTCAATGGCCTGCGCGGAATTATCTAGCTGATTGTTGAGCTGCGCGACATCAATACAAACCCCTTCGACTTTTTCCAGCCCCGATTGACTGTCTTCGTTGGTGAGACGGACGTTTTCAGCAATCGCTTCTACTTGCTCGGCAACCGATTGTGCCGAAGAGGCCATTTCTTCAATAGCGGTTGCGACTTGCTCAACCTGTTGCTGCTGTAGATCCGACTGGCTGAGATTCTGATTGGCATCCTGCGAGACACTACGCGACGCGTCCTGAACTGCGTCACTTGTAGAACGGATCTCGCTGACCAAGGAGTTCAATTGCCCTGCCATATTGGCGACGCCATTATTCAGGTTAATGATTTCATTCTTAGATGTTTTGCCTGTTGCTGGGATATCTAGGCTTACTTCACCTTTAGCTAGGCGAGACATATAGCCGTTCAGTACCGTTAGTGGTTTGAGGTTACGGTTAAGGAAAATGGTCAAAATGATGAAAGTGGCAATCGCCACTACCGTCGCAATGGTAATGATCAGCTTGAGCAAGGTGTCACTGCCTTTAGTGACTTCTTTGATGAACGTCCCCCCAAGCAGCTTCCAGTTCCAACCAGGTACTTCTGTGTAGACTAGATATTTCTCTCCAACTGTGCCCTGATATTCGTATGGGTAACGGATCAGGCCACTTTTTTGTTCGAAAATCTGATGAAAAGGTTTATTGCCATTGTAGTCGGCGACATCGATGATGGGCGGTGCGTTTTCATCATGAATTGGGTGCAATAGGTAGCGACCCAAATTGTCCTCTCGGTTATCAACCACAATGCTATAACCTGTGTCGCCCCATTTTATTGAACGTAATGATTCAAATAGATCTTGAGTCGCTTGTTCGACTGGTAAGCCAATAAAGGTCACGCCGGTCACCTTGCCCTGATAGTCTTTGAGGGGGGCGTAATAGGTAATGTAGTTTTCGCCAAAAAGCTTAACTTGAGCGTAGTAAGGCTGGCCGCTCATAAGTTTGTTGTAGCCCGGATGATTTTTACCTAATGTTGTGCCAACCACACGATTACCTGATGGATCTTTGAGTGAGGTTGAGACACGAATAAAGTCGCCATCTAACGGAGCAAATAGCGTGGCTACTGCCCCTGTATCACGGGTAAAACTATCAACCAGCTTTTCATCATTGATGAGGCTCTCACCATATTGAGTCACATTTAGAACCTGTTTACCATTGAAGTCGACCGTATAGTCTTCTACGTAAACGCCAGCCAGATAACCGTTTCTAAAGGTGGATTCCAAAACTTTTGCGGTATGAAGGTAAGCGTTAAATTGCCCAGCAATGGTCATTGCCATGGCTTCTACCTCTGACTGGTGTCCTTTTAGTGTGGTATCAAGGAGCACTTTCGAGGCGTTACGGTAAACGAGGGTTGCAGTCCCGACAAATGAGACCAGCAAGCAAAGCAGTATCACCAACTTTAATTGAAAGCCAACGCTTTGATTTTTGAATTTCTCGAACATTTTTTAATTATCCTGTCTTTGTAGACGAGTCTTATCGCTGAAAAATAGAGCTCTGATTAGTAAATTCAAAGCAATAATAACGACTTATCAATTTTGTGAAATTGATTCTTATTAATTATTTAAACAATAAGCAAGTCAAAAAATGTGTTTGTACAGCGTGTGTAGAGTAAAAGACCTGATTCGACTTAGAATAATTTCGATGGAAGGGTAATGCAGGCGCAGAGGCCTGCAGTCAATCAGTGTTATTGAGCGGAAATAGAGGTGATAAGTTGATGTGATTCACCGGGTTGAAGTGTTTTTCCTAGATCAATACTTGGTGCATGGAGGGTTGACTCTACACACATCATCGTCAGATAGCCGTCATTGGTCATATCGGACATAGATTCGGCACCTTGCGCCCACGGGTTCCACAACACGGCGGAGTTGTGGCCTTGGTTCTCAATGGTTAACGAACGCTGGTAGCTTTGATCTTGTATCCTAATTTGTGCTTCAGGTTTGGTGTACACGCGGTCAATAGTATCCGTCAGTGTTAATACATCGCCTCCTTGGCACAGTTTTGCGTCTTGCAAGCTGTCTATGTATTCAGGCCCCATGCCTGTGGTCGTGACGGTACGGATATCACTCACATTCAGGTAGGAGTGTAATGCCCCTGAAAATACCCAGGGTGTCGTATCAGTATTGGTGACGTCGAGCGTTACTTTAAGTTCACTGCCGACTTCGATGATTAAGCGTGCGTCAAATTGATGTGGCCAAATCGATAGTGTTTGCTCTGAAGGCTTCAAGCCGATCTCAATCACAACCCCTTGTTCATTTTCACGATGCTGGAGCAATGACCACTCACTGGTACGGGCAAAGCCATGTGCAGGTGCAGCAATGCGGCCAAACCAAGGCCAGCAAATTGGAATGCCACCACGAAGCGCTGCTTTGCCATCGAAAATGGCGCTGTCGCTCATCCAAATCAGGTCTTCTTGACCCGCAGGTGTAAACGATACGACATGGCCGCCGTGTAGCGCGATGCCTGCCATTGCTTTGTCGTGAATCACGCGGACGACTTTAACCTGTTCAACCTCAACGATAGTGACGTTGTCAGATAACACGGTCAGTGCTGGGAGAGTTTTTAAATCCATGTGTTATTTCCTATAGCTGGGGGAGAGCGTTGTCGATACTTGTAGAACAGATGCTATATCGATTCTGTATTCTCGCAAATTCCAGATACAAAAAAGGCGACTCTAGAGCCGCCTTTTCTTTAACGAAGTTATTCGCTAATTGCTAACTATCTAATTACTTAGAGATGTGAGCGATTAGGTCTAGAACTTTGTTTGAGTAACCGATTTCGTTGTCGTACCAAGATACAACTTTAACGAAGTTATCAGTTAGCGCGATACCAGCTTTAGCATCGAATACTGAAGTTTGAACTTCGCCGATGAAGTCTTGAGAAACAACTTGGTCTTCAGTGTAACCTAGAACGCCTTTTAGCTCGCCTTCAGAAGCTTCTTTCATTGCTGCACAGATAGCTTCGTAAGATGCGCCTTCTTTCAGGTTAACTGTTAGGTCAACTACAGAAACGTTAGCAGTTGGTACGCGGAAAGCCATACCAGTTAGTTTGCCGTTTAGTTCTGGAAGAACAACGCCTACAGCTTTAGCAGCACCAGTTGAAGATGGGATGATGTTCTGAGAAGCACCACGACCACCGCGCCAGTCTTTAGCAGAAGGACCGTCTACAGTTTTTTGAGTTGCTGTAGTAGCGTGAACTGTTGTCATAAGACCAGATTCGATACCGAACTTGTCGTTAAGAACTTTAGCGATAGGCGCTAGACAGTTAGTTGTACAAGAAGCGTTAGAAACGATGTCTTGACCAGCGTAAGTGCTGTCGTTAACACCCATTACGAACATTGGAGTTGCGTCTTTTGAAGGACCAGTTAGAACAACTTTCTTAGCACCAGCAGTGATGTGCTGACGTGCAGTTTCGTCAGTTAGGAAGATACCAGTTGCTTCAGCTACAACGTCAACACCGATTTCGTCCCACTTAAGGTCAGTTGGGTTACGCTCAGCAGTAACACGTACAGTCTTACCGTTAACGATTAGGTTACCACCTTCAACTTCAACAGTACCGTTGAAACGGCCGTGAGTTGAGTCGTACTTAAGCATGTATGCCATGTACTCTACATCGATCAGGTCGTTGATACCTACAACTTCGATGTCGTTACGCTCTTGTGCTGCACGGAATACGAAACGACCGATACGGCCAAAACCGTTAATACCTACTTTGATAGTCATTATAGTTGCTCCACAACTTAATTTCTGATTAAAGATAACTGGTAGTAAAATTACAGAATCCAGTCAAAATCTGCAACAGATAATCGGACTTAACTTGTTTAAAGTCAAAAAAAAGCGTCGCTTTTTTTCACAATCAGTCGTAATTGACTATCTTTTGAACGGATTATAGGTTTTTTGTCTAACCAGTTGACGTAAAATAGATCAAACGCTTTCACTTTTGATCAAAGTTTAAGCGTCCTTTTATGGATTCAAAGTATGTGCTACAAACAATAAATTGCGCAAGTTTTTGAAAAAAAAGTCACAGTAATAGTGATTAATTCGGAGAAAAAGACAAAGTGGAACAGGATAACAAAAAAGTCATCAAACCAGATGAATACTGGCGTGAACAACTGTCTGAAGAAGAATATCGAGTATGTCGAGAGCAGGGAACAGAAGCTCCGTTTACAGGTAAGTTACTGCATAATAAGAAAACAGGGGTATATTCTTGTACTTGCTGTCAGGCCCCTCTGTTTCAATCAGATAACAAGTATGATTCAGGCTGTGGTTGGCCGAGTTTTGATGCCCCTATCAATGATCAGGCTATTCGTTATTTAGAAGATCTAAGTCACGGAATGGTGAGAACAGAGATCAGATGTGCAACTTGTGATAGCCACTTAGGTCACGTTTTTCCAGATGGACCTAAGACAACAGGCGAAAGATTTTGTGTAAATTCTGTGTCGTTAATTTTCAACAATTCATAAAAAAGCGGTGATTAAATCACCGCTCATTGTTTAATCCTTTCAAATTGACAACACTAATTGAAGCTTGGAACCATGTTGCGTTGATAAGTGCCGCTATCTAGTGCGCTTTCGACATCATCGGCAATACCATCAAGCTGCTTATACTTGTCCTTACTGAAGCCATAAAGAATCTGCATTTCCTGCTCTGAGCCAATAATCGGTACTTCAAAGTGATTGGCGACCATTGCCCAGATGTAAGCTTGTTCTTTGCGATTCAGTTGATAGGTAATACTGGCAAGGGTTTTGAAAATTTCCGTGTTGAGGTTCTTACCTTTACTCAGCTCGAGTGATTTGTTGAGCAGGTTTATGGTTTTCTCCAGATCGCGGCTGGTATAGAAAGTGGCCAGTGCATACTGCATTTCTGGCGTGTCTAAAGCGGGTGTGCCTTCGAGTTGGAGGAAGCTTCTTTGTGCTTCATCATCGCCAGTTTGGCTCCATAGGAAATAGAGTGATTCTGGTGAAGAAGATTGACGAATCCGCTCAACTAACTTTTCTAAATCTTCCCCCGAGTTAATCAAGGCGTTAAATCGGCGCTCCTTGAGCCCAGCTTGCTCAATCGGTTGGATTTGCGATGCCAATTCTAGACATTTCTTATAGGCGGCTAGAAAGTGGTATTCATCAATAATATTGCTGTCGGTCGGCTGTTTAAGAACTTCATAACGATGCCAAATCAAATCGGTTCTAGGAACTCGGCATTGACCATCGTTCATATTAAGCCGTTCACATTGTAAGCTAGGGTTATCAGCGCACAGTTTGTCGGTGTTCTGACGGTTTTCGAAACACCCTGATAACGCAATAGCCAGACTGAAGATTAGTAGTGCTTTTATATGATTCATATTTTGATTTGCTTGTGATCCGTTACACTTATTCTTAGGTGCAATCTTGACTCAGAATGCCAGCCAGTTATGTTCTTTCCATCTCAGTTACAACTTAAGGATAGACCATGGACGCAGAGCAGTTAATTAATGCCATTACACCAGAGGCATACGAGCGTCTACTCTATGCTGTAGAAACGGGGAAGTGGCCTGAGGGTACACCACTTTCTCAAGAGCAGCGAGATTCGTGTATGCAAGCTGTGATGTTGTATCAATCTAAGCATAATGCAGAAGCGCAACATATGACAGTGGCCCAAGGGGGCGAGATCAGTTTTAAGTCAAAAGCGGAACTGAAAAAGCAATTCAAGCAAGATCAACAAGATATTGTGAGAGTTAACCCAAATAAAGACGTTTAGTACTCTATTAAGCTCAGAAACTAAAAAGCAGGATATTCATCCTGCTTTTTTGCTATCTAGCGGTAGTCAACCGCAGCATTTCTTAAACTTTTTACCGCTACCACAGATGCAAGGATCGTTTCGGCCGACTTTAAGGTTTTTTACCGTTTGATTAAGCCGTGGATCGATGTCTGGTTGCGGAAAGGTGCCATCAATGTAGTACCATAGCCCATTTTCTCTCACAAAGCGTGAGCGCTCTTCGAGACAGTGCTGCTCACTCTCTTCATTGAAATAGGCCTTGAAGGTGACAAAGCCTTCGTCTGCATCGCTGCCTGCTTCAGTGCTGATGACTTCCAGCTTGCACCAATCGCTTTCAACCGACTGTTGAATCCCTTCAAGTTGTTCACTGGCGTGACAACTTGGGTGGTAAGTATCCACGACATAATCGACCAGACGTTTAACGTGCGCGCTATAGCGGGAGCGCATTAACTTTTCAGGCGTTGTGGCTTTAGAATGATCGAGGTGAATTGGCTCACAGCATTCGCTGTAGCTTTTTGCTGTACCACAAGGGCAGTGTTGCATGATGGCTCCAATGAAACGCTATTTCGTTGACACTGAGAGAAGGTCTGCTGTCCACTTAACGGACTCGTCATAGCATTCACTCAAATCCTGTGGATTCAAGCCTAAAGACTCGCATTGATTGGATACCTCTTCCCATTCAGCTAACTCATACGCTTCGGTTAACATGAGAATGCTGCCTAGTATGCCTTCATTTTGTGTCAATGCTAGCTTTACGGCTTCTTCAACAGGGATTTCATTCACTATCAGCTCCAACGGCTTGTCTAGAAGGCTGTCTAATAGTGAGAACATACCGGTTAGAAAAGCCTGTCCGGATTCAAGCTCTACTTGGAGTTTCGCGCCGATCAGTTCACAGAAGCGAGCGCGTTGAATAGACAGCCCGTACAGGTAGTCGGGTTTGCTATCCTGAGTCGATGCCAGCGAGACTAAAGAAATGAATTTACGCAACTTGTCTTCACCAAGGTAAACCAACGCTTGGTGGAAAGACTGAATTTGTGTCTGTACGATGGCTGAGGAATTGACAAAAGTCAGGAGTTTATAGGAAAGCGACAAATCTTTGCTGATCAAAGATTCAATTGCGTTGTAGTCAATGTCCTGTTTTGAAATCTCCGTCAACAATTGAATTACCGTCATGAACGAAGGTTCCAACGCTTTTTTACTGATCATTTCAGGCTTGCTAAAAAAGTAACCTTGGAAGTATTCAAACCCAGCTTCTTTCGCTTGTTCAAATTCTTCATAAGTCTCAACTTTTTCGGCAAGGAAACGAATGTTGCTGCCTTCAAGTCGCTTCATGAAGACATGAGCTTTCTCAATTGGCACTAACCGGATATCAAACTTAATCAACGCGACATAGGGTAGAAAAGGGCGCCATTCCTTGTTAGGAATAAAATCGTCTAATGCGATGGTATAACCTTTGGCGGCCATGTCTCTGATCGCACTAAGCAGCTCTTCGGTTGGAGGGCAATCTTCTAGAATCTCGACGACAAAGTTTTCTGAGGGGAACAACGTTGGCACTCGATTTAATAGGCTTTGGTACGGGAAGTTAACAAAGCCAAGTTTGTCCCCGAGCGTCTCGTAATGCGTATTAAGGAAGTGATCAGATAATAATCGACTGGTGGCTTGTTCCGGATCTACCTCAGGAAAGGTATTTTTAGGACCATCCCTAAAGAGCAGTTCATAGCCAACAGTCTGTTTGTCACTGTTCAGTATCGGTTGTCTGGCAATATATGAGTTTTTCAAAACCTAGTTCCAACGTCTCTTATATTTTTCTGGACCAGCCAAAATCCAATGATTATTGAACCGTTTAATCAACCTTTTCTTGAGAAGGTTGAAATGGCCTAGCTTCTAACTCGAAGTTATTTTTAGCATAGACCAGAACTGAACCTTGGGTGTACCAATCCCCCAAAACAATTCGGGTTTTTTTACGATTGTGCGCGGTGAAGACATGGACATCAGGGCGATGAGTGTGTCCGTGAATCATCAAATCGACGTTATGGTGTGCCATGACCGCTTCCACTTCCGTTTGTGTCACGTCCATGATGTCGAGTGATTTGGTTTGTTTATCGGTACTAATATCGGACTGAACTTTCGATACGATCTTCTTTTTTATGAACATTGGGATGCGATTAAACACCCATTGCAACCAAGGCTGATGCACTTTCTCTCGATACTGGAGATACTTTACGTCTTCAGTACATAGTGTGTCCCCGTGCAAAACCACGGCTTTTTTCCCGTACAGATCAATCACTGTCTCATCACCCAGTAAGGTGACACCGGTTTGTTTGGCAAAGCGCTTACCGACGAGAAAATCTCGATTGCCTTGTGTGAAATAACAAGGAATGCCAAGCGAGGTCAGTTGCTTGAATTCGTTACGAATTTGCTTGGCAAAATCTGATCGGTCATCATCGCCAATCCAAAACTCGAACAGGTCGCCGAGAACGTACAAGGCGTCAGCATGAATGGCTTCTTCACGCATAAAGCGAATAAAGCAATCAGTGATGTCGGGTGTGGTAGAGGAGAGATGGAGGTCTGAAATAAATAATGTGGTCATATTTTATTAACCTGAAGAAACAACTAGGGAGAGCAAAATGCTCTCCCTAACAATCATTATTCTTCGATTGTGGTACCTGTGATGACAACGTCTTCAAGAGGTACGTCTTGGTGCATGCCTTGAGAGCCAGTGCTTACACCTTTAATCTGGTTAACGATATCCATGCCTTCAACGACTTCAGCGAATACACAGTAACCCCAACCGTCTAGGCTTTCGCTGCGGAAATCTAGGAAAGTGTTGTTGTTCACGTTGATGAAGAACTGTGAGCTTGCTGAATGCGGTTCCATGGTACGTGCCATTGCTAGCGTGCCCACTTTGTTGCTCAGGCCATTGTTCGCTTCGTTTTTGATTGGTGCGCGAGTTGCTTTTTCACGCAGACCAGATTCCATGCCGCCACCTTGGATCATGAAACCGTCGATAACACGGTGGAATAGCGTGTTGTCGTAGAAACCATCACGGCAGTACTGCAGGAAATTCGCGCATGTTTCTGGTGCTTTCTCTTCGTTTAGCTCAACTTTGATGTCACCAAAATTAGTGTGAAGGGTGATCATGATGATGTCCTTTATTTATGACTTTGACTTAAAAACTGAATTCTATATTAACTTTTGCCACTTTTATACGTGAAAAGTGGCTCTCTAGAGGTGAATAATGAGTTTGGTGGTGGCTTTTTGCACATTTCAGGGATGACCTGAAGGTAAGCATATTGGTATACTGAGCCACTATTTTGTTTCACCTAAATAATTAGATAGAGATCATGTTAAAGATATATAACACACTCACAAGACAGAAAGAGGAATTCAAACCAATCAATGCTGGCAAAGTTGGCATGTATGTCTGTGGAGTAACCATCTACGATCTCTGTCACATCGGTCATGGTCGTACATTCGTTTCTTTCGATGTAGTGTCTCGCTACCTGCGTTACCTCGGCTATGATCTGACGTTTGTTCGTAACATCACCGATATCGACGATAAGATCATCAAGCGCGCCAATGAAAACGGCGAGAGCTGCGACTCTTTAACAGAGCGCCTTATTGGTGAAATGCACGCTGACTTTGACGCTTTGAATATGAAGCGCCCAGATGTTGAGCCACGTGCGACAGAATTTATTGCTGAAATTATCGAGCTAGTGGAAAAACTGATCGAGCGCGGTTTTGCATACGTTGCTGACAACGGTGACGTCATGTTTGAAGTTGGCCAGTTTGACGAATACGGTAAGTTATCTAAGCAAGATTTAGATCAGCTTCAGGCTGGTGCGCGCGTCGATGTAGAAAGCGCGAAACGCAGTCCGCTAGACTTTGTGCTGTGGAAAATGTCTAAGCCAGGCGAGCCAACATGGGAATCGCCATGGGGCGCGGGTCGTCCAGGTTGGCATATTGAGTGTTCAGCAATGAACTCATCAATTCTAGGTAATCACTTCGATATTCATGGTGGTGGCTCGGATCTCCAATTCCCGCATCACGAAAATGAAATCGCTCAGTCTTGCTGTGCGCACGACACTCAATACGTGAATACTTGGATGCACAGTGGCATGGTGATGGTCGACAAAGAGAAGATGTCGAAGTCACTGGGTAACTTCTTTACCATTCGTGACGTGCTTAGTCATTATGACGCAGAAACGGTTCGCTATTTCCTAATGTCAGGGCATTACCGTAGCCAGTTGAACTACAGTGAAGAAAACCTCAATCAGGCACGTGCGTCTCTTGAGCGTCTATACACCTCGCTACGTGGTTTAGACCTAACAGTGCCTGCTGCTGGTGGCGAAGAGTACGTTAAGCGTTTTACCGAAGCCATGAACGATGACTTCAATACGCCTGAAGCCTACTCCGTGCTATTTGATATGGCCCGCGAGATCAACCGCGTTAAGAACGATAACCTAGAGCAGGCGAGTGCGTTGGGTTCATTAATGCGTGAATTGGCGGATGTGATTGGTATCCTTCACCAAGAGCCAGAAGCGTTCTTAAAAGGTGATGCAGGTAATGATGATGAAGTGGCTGAGATTGAAGCGCTTATCAAACTGCGTAATGACTCGCGTGCGTCTAAAGACTGGGCAAATGCCGATATGGCACGTGACAAGCTAACCGAGATGGGAATCGTGCTTGAAGATGGCCCAGAAGGGACGACTTGGCGCCGTAAGTAACTGAATTTTATTGAGGGCTGTTGATTCAGCCCTTTTTCTTTTTATTTATATATTTATACGGGTAGCAATCAGTGGCTCAGATGTACTTCTATTACTCTGCGATGAACGCGGGTAAATCCACCACTCTTCTTCAATCCTCATTTAACTACCAAGAACGAGGCATGACGCCCGTGATTTTTACCGCTGCATTGGATGACAGATACGGCGTCGGTAAAGTGAGCTCTCGTATCGGTTTACAGTCGGATGCTCAATTGTTCCGTCCTGACTCTGATCTTTATCAGGATATTGCCGCCTTAAACGAGGTGGAAAAGCGCCACTGTATTTTAGTTGATGAGTGCCAGTTTTTGACTAAAGAGCAGGTTTATCAGCTGACAGAAGTAGTAGATAAGCTGACTATTCCAGTACTGTGTTATGGCTTGAGAACGGATTTTCTGGGCGAGCTATTTGAAGGCAGTAAATACTTGTTGTCTTGGGCTGATAAGCTGATTGAGCTAAAAACCATTTGTCACTGTGGACGCAAGGCGAATATGGTTATCCGTACGGATGAGCACGGTAATGCCATTGCTGAAGGTGATCAGGTTGCGATTGGTGGTAACGATCGCTATGTATCAGTGTGTCGCCAGCATTACAAAGAAGCGCTTGGTAAATAGGAGCGCAAACGCAATACAACAAAAAACGGAGCTTCAAGCTCCGTTTTTTGTTGTATTCGACTAATTCGGATTGCGCAAAGCAATCAGAGATTAACGAGCACGGAAGACGATGCGACCTTTAGATAGATCGTATGGAGTCATCTCTACAGTTACTTTGTCACCAGTAAGAATACGGATGTAGTTCTTACGCATTTTACCAGAGATGTGAGCAGTAACTACGTGACCGTTTTCTAGCTCAACACGGAACATTGTGTTTGGAAGAGTATCAAGGACAGTGCCTTGCATCTCAATTACGTCTTCTTTAGCCATTTAATCCTCTTTTAAAAATGGATAATTTCAACCGGCCAATTTCGCCGATAAAAATGAAATAAGTAAAGTTGGGGCGTATTCTACCCTTGCCAACGCTGATTTACTAGCCTTTGATGGCGCTGAAAGCGGACTTTGTAATTCATTGCAGGGCATTCGTCAATCTGATAACCCAAATAGAGCCACTGTTTTCCTTGCTGCTGGCAGTATTCAAGCTGAAATAGCACGCCGAGTGTCCCTAAAGATAATTCGTAATCCGGGTCAAAAAAGGTGTAAAAAGCGCTGGCAGAGTTGGACAAAATATCGGTTACCGCTATCGCAATGAGTCGATCTTGGTCATAAACATGCAGATATTGTGTATTGAGCCAGTGGCATTGTGAAAACTGGGCAAACTCATTTTGTTTAGGTGGGTACATGGTGCCATTGCGATGACGTGCTTCAATATACGTAGAATAAAGTTCAAACCAACCTGGAATCATTTCATCGCGTAATTCCCATTTTAGGTGTTTGGCCTTATTCCTTAAGCGTTTTTGACTTTTTGAAAGCTGGATGTCAGGTATAGAGACTCTGAGAGCTTGACAAGATTGGCACTGGTCGCAATGGGGTTTGTATATCGTATCGCCGCTTCGACGAAATCCATTCGCTAGCAGAACTTCATAGCTTGATGCTGTGTGCATAGTTGGATCCAGAGCCACAGCAACACGTTCTTGCTTGTCTTGAAGATAACTACAAGGGTGGCTATCTGTTAACCCTATACGGATTTGTTGCAGATCAGAACTCATTGATTCTCCTCTGAAGACAGCTCAAGCCACTGAGCTTTAAAGCTGTTCTCAACAACCTTTTCCTGTCTTAAGGATAGCAGGCTTTGCATGAAGTCATCTCTATCGAGTTCCTTGGCACCAAGGGATTTCAAATGTGGATTCATCACCTGACAATCGATTAATTGCCCCTTCATCGACTTAAAATGTTCGCAGAAATACCATAGTGCAATCTTGGATGCGTTGGTTTCTCGGCTGAACATCGACTCGCCACAGAAAACCTGTCCAATGGAGAGGCCGTACAAGCCCCCAATAAGCGCTTCATCTTTCCACACTTCCACTGAGTGGCAGTGCCCTAGCGTTGCCAGTTTCTTGTATGAGGCGCGCATTTCTTCATTGAGCCAGGTTTCATGTTCTGGCCTCATTGATGCGCAATGATCGATAACGGCCTCGGTCGCGAGGTTGATGCTGATCTGATATTGATGCTTTTTCTGAAACTTTTTAAGACTTTTAGCGGGTTTGAATGTCTTAGGATCAAATACTGCTCTCGGTGATGGGCTCCACCAAAGGAG
Source organism: Vibrio sp. RE88 (assembly GCF_013113835.1). Taxonomy (GTDB): domain Bacteria; phylum Pseudomonadota; class Gammaproteobacteria; order Enterobacterales; family Vibrionaceae; genus Vibrio. The sequence goes on from NZ_VTYQ01000005.1 coordinate 173,863, forward strand.
AGGTTCACCTGGTCCATACCAAGGGAAAATTCCATTCTGGTAAGCGAGCAATAGACGGTCAGGAGACAGGTCGCCACCGAATGCAAGCAACCCATTAGGGTCATTTAGGGCTTCGTATGGAGATGGAAACCAAAGTTTGTCTTCGTCGAGTTCAGTTAAATAAATCGCCATGACGCAGGAGAACTATGATGAAAAAATGGCTTTGGATCTTATTCATTTTTCCGCTCGTTGCCAATGCGGCATACGAGAGAAATCAGGCCAGACCTGTGAATCAAGTCGTGTTTGGTGAAGTTGATTCCGTTCGTTATCTCACTCAACAAGATATTGTTAAAGCTGAATCCTCAGGTTGGGAAACGCTGCTTGGCGCTGTTGTCGGTGGTGTTATTGGCAATCAATTTGGTGGTGGTACGGGTAAACAAGTCGCCACTGGTGTTGGCGCTGTAGCAGGAGCGGGTATCGCACACAATCGCGCTAATCAGGAATATAAGGTGGAGTACAAGCTGGTCGAACTGTTGATAAAAACGGACGACGATAAGCTGATCGATGTCATTCAGGATGTCGACAACACCATGCTGTTTGAGCGGGGCGACAAGATACGAATCCTGTATTTCGATAACGGTGTTAGGGTTGATAAAGAGTATTGATTCGCCCTGTGTATTGCTATTGCATAAACCAAATAAAAGATCGCGACTAATTGTGATTTTGGTCTAGTTTTAGATGTCGATTTTAGATAGGCTGCAACTACGAAGAATTTTTCATCGCTTGCTTAGGAAGGCAAAGCGATCAAGGAATAACTGAATTTAATGGAAAGCCTTACGTTACAACCTATCAACAAAGTCAATGGTGAGGTCAACTTACCCGGTTCTAAGAGCGTTTCTAACCGTGCGTTATTGCTAGCAGCACTCGCTAAAGGGACGACTCGTCTAACTAACCTTCTAGACAGTGACGACATTCGCCATATGCTGAATGCACTGACTCAACTTGGTGTGAATTATACGTTGTCGCAAGACAAAACGGTTTGCGAAGTGGAAGGGCTAGGTAAAGCCTTTGATGCTCCGGAAGCGCTAGAGCTCTTCTTAGGTAATGCGGGCACGGCAATGCGCCCTCTCGCTGCTGCTTTATGTCTGGGTAGCGGAGAGTATGTGCTGACGGGCGAGCCTCGTATGAAAGAGCGCCCAATAGGTCACCTAGTTGAAGCACTTCGTCAAGCTGGCGCTGATGTTGAATACTTAGAAAATGAAGACTTTCCTCCTCTGAAAATTAAAGGAACAGGCCTCAAGGGCGGTACAGTTGAAATTGACGGCTCAATCTCAAGTCAATTCCTAACGGCATTCTTGATGTCTGCACCGCTGGCACAAGACGATGTGACTATTAGAATCGTCGGTGAGTTGGTGTCGAAGCCTTATATCGACATTACGCTGCACATCATGTCGCAGTTTGGTGTTGAGGTAGAGAACAATGATTATCAGGAGTTTGTCATCCGTAAAGGCCAGTCTTACGTTGCCCCGGGTGAGTTTCTAGTCGAAGGCGACGCTTCTTCTGCTTCTTATTTCCTTGCTGCTGCTGCCATTAAGGGCGGCGAAATTAAAGTGACAGGGATTGGCAAAAAGAGCATCCAAGGTGATATCCAATTTGCTGATGCGTTAGAAAAGATGGGCGCTGAAATTGAATGGGGTGACGACTACGTTATCTCTCGCGTTGGTGAACTGAATGCCGTTGATATGGATTTCAACCATATCCCTGATGCCGCAATGACAATTGCGACAGCTGCATTGTTCGCTAAAGGTACAACAGCGATCCGTAATGTCTACAACTGGCGAGTGAAAGAAACCGATCGTTTGGCGGCGATGGCAACAGAGTTGCGCAAAGTAGGCGCAGAAGTGGAAGAAGGCGAAGACTACATCGTCGTGACGCCACCTCAACAGCTGATTCATGCGGCTATTGATACTTATGATGATCATCGTATGGCGATGTGTTTTTCTCTGGTTGCATTGAGTGATACACCTGTAACGATCAATGACCCGAAATGTACGTCAAAAACCTTCCCGGATTACTTTGACAAGCTGGCTTCACTGAGCTGCTAATGTAATTAACCCTGATGCTCGTCATCAGGGTTTTATTCAACGTTCTAATCTTCTAAGGTAAATTCTTTCGACAAGTGATGCGCTAAGTATTTGAACATATTAAATACAGCGGTAGTGTTTGCTGTTGGCAGACCGGCGTCATCCAAAAAGTAATTCCCTTTGAATACTAAAACTTCATCTTTTTCTTCGACACTGTCTGCGCGCATTCCTTCAAGGTAGTCTTCATGCTCCTGAATGATGTGGTTGGCTATCAGCAACAATTCGAATTTGGAAATGACTTTCTTCTCGCTCATATTTATCACTCGCTTATCAACGCGTATATATAATAGAGGGGATTGTAGAAGGGTTAGCAGCGAAAGCAATTGCGTCAGATCAATCTAGCTTGAGCCAATGTTGAACGGGCAACGCGACGGGTTTTGTGACCGGAGGCAAAAATTTTTTTGTTGTACTAGCGAAAGCGTCTTTGCCACGTTTAGTATGTGGCACTTTCTAAGCATCGAGACAATTACCATTCGTCGAATTGTCGACCAGTCAATGTTGAATTTAAAAAAAGATATTGATCTTCTTGGTTTCTCGCTCAATAGTAAAAAAAGAAGCAATATATTAAGTATGTCGTGCGTTAAATCGCCGAAATCATATTAAGGACACTTGAGTCAATATGGGTAAGTCACTCGTTATTGTGGAGTCGCCGGCTAAGGCTAAAACCATCAATAAGTATTTAGGTAAGGACTTCATTGTTAAGTCCAGTGTGGGTCACGTACGCGATCTACCTACCGCAGGTCAGAGTACCGGCCAGAAGGCAGCGGCTGTCTCTACGAAAGGTTTGAGTGTTGAAGAAAAAGCTCGAATCAAAAAAGAAAAAGACCGCAAAGCACTGATCAAAAAAATGGGCATCGACCCATTTAACGGCTGGGAAGCGAATTATCAGGTCTTGCCTGGTAAAGAAAAAGTGGTTGCTGAGCTGCAGAAGCTCGCGAAAGACGCGGACAGCGTCTACCTCGCAACCGATTTGGATCGCGAGGGAGAGGCTATCGCTTGGCACCTTCGTGAGATCATCGGTGGCGATGAAGAGCGATACAAACGAGTTGTCTTTAACGAAATTACTAAGAACGCGATTCAACAGGCTTTCCAAAAACCGGGTGAGCTCAGTATGGATGGCGTTAACGCCCAACAGGCGCGCCGTTTTATGGACCGTGTTGTGGGCTTTATGGTCTCTCCACTATTGTGGAAAAAGGTCGCGCGTGGCTTGTCTGCCGGCCGTGTACAATCGGTCGCGGTAAAACTATTGGTAGAGCGCGAGCGTGAAATCAAAGCGTTCGTTCCAGAAGAGTTCTGGGATATTCACGCGGATACCAAAACGGCCAACAAAACTGATTTCCGTCTTCAGGTTGCACAGAAAGATGGTGTGGCATTCAAGCCATCCAACGAAGCTGAAACGCAGTCAGCGATTGCTGTACTGGAAAAAGCAGCGTACGAAGTGTGCAAACGTGAAGACCGCCCAACGTCGAGCAAACCGTCTGCTCCGTTCATTACGTCAACGCTTCAGCAGGCAGCCAGTACTCGTTTAGGCTACGGCGTTAAGAAAACAATGATGTTAGCTCAGCGTCTGTATGAAGCGGGTTACATCACGTATATGCGTACCGACTCAACAAACCTGAGTGCTGAAGCCGTAGAAACGGTTCGTGGATTCATTGGCGATGAGTACGGTGACGCTTATCTTCCGGCTAAGCCGAATGTGTATGGCAGCAAAGAAGGTGCACAGGAAGCGCACGAAGCGATCCGACCTTCAGATGTGGCGGTTAAAGCTGACGACCTGAAAGGCATGGAAGCGGATGCGCATAAACTGTATTCACTGATCTGGAATCAGTTTGTCGCGTGTCAGATGACACCTGCAAAGTACGACTCTACAACAGTGAGCGTCAAAGCTGCTGAGTACACGCTGAAAGCGAAAGGTCGCATTCTTAAGTTTGATGGTTGGACTCGTGTTCAGCGTCCATTAGGTAAGAATGAAGACCAGATCCTGCCTGCCGTTCAGGTTGGTGACAAGGTTGATTTGATTCAATTAGATCCTAAACAGCACTTTACCAAGCCACCTGCGCGTTTCACTGAAGCGGCTTTGGTTAAAGAGCTTGAGAAGCGAGGCATTGGCCGTCCGTCAACGTATGCGTCTATCATTTCGACCATTCAGGATCGTGGTTACGTTAAAGTTGAACAACGTCGATTCTACGCTGAAAAAATGGGTGAAATCGTAACGGATCGCTTAGATGATAGTTTCCATGAGTTGATGAACTATGAGTTTACGTCTCGCATGGAAGAAAAGCTTGACCAAATCGCTGAAGGCGAAGCGAACTGGAAGAAGGTTCTGGATAACTTCTTTGGTGACTTTACCGGAGATCTGGAAAAAGCGGAGCAGGACGAAGATCATGGTGGCATGAAGCCAAACCATATCGTCTACACCGATATCGAGTGTCCAACTTGTTCTCGCGAAATGGGTATCCGAACGGCATCGACAGGTGTATTCCTTGGCTGTTCAGGTTACGCACTGCCACCAAAAGAGCGCTGTAAGACCACTATCAACTTGGGTGACGAAGAAGGCATCATTAACGTTTTAGAAGAAGACGTCGAAACAGCAGCACTTCGTGCGAAGAAGCGTTGTCCGATTTGTGAAACTGCAATGGACGCCTACCTGATCGACGATAAGCGTAAGCTACACGTGTGTGGTAACAACCCTAACTGTGATGGCTACATTGTTGAGCATGGCGAATACAAGGTGAAAGGGTACGATGGCCCTGTCGTTGAGTGTGATAAGTGTGGCAGTGACATGGTTCTAAAGAACGGTCGCTTTGGTAAATACATGGACTGTACTAGCGAGACATGTAAGAACACGCGCAAAATCCTTAAAAACGGCGAAGTTGCACCGCCTAAAGAAGACCCAGTTCATCTTCCTGAGTTACCGTGTGAAAACTCAGATGCATACTTTGTATTGCGTGATGGTGCTTCTGGTTTGTTCTTGGCAGCAAGCACTTTCCCTAAATCGCGTGAAACTCGTGCTCCTCTTGTGGAAGAGTTGGTTCGATTCAAAGATCGTATTTCTCCGAAATTCCATTATCTGGCAACGGCACCTGAAAAAGATCCAGACGGCCTTCCTATGGTAGTGCGTTTCAGCCGTAAATCGAAAGAGAACTATGTTCGCTCAGAGGTTGATGGTAAGCCATCAGGCTACACGGCGCTGTACATCGATGGAAAGTGGGAAATTACCGATAAGCGTAAGAAGTCCGCGAAATAAAGCCATTGCTCCACGTTGAAAAAAGCAGCCATTTTAGGCTGCTTTTTTATTATCCGTTGACAATTGAAGGACGATGTTCAGTTTAATGGGCTGGCATTGGGATTGAACAATTCATGAAACTGCCATCTGGTCGTCATATCATCTTGGCAATAAGTTTCGAACTGCGACCAAAGTCACCACTTTGTAGGTGTCGTGTTAACGACTTGTGTTAAAAGTCCGTGATTCTGTGAGCTGCTTCAGGGCAGCGCAAAGTAAACTTCGTCACGTTCAAGGTATAGCATCTTTTAAATTGTAAATTTAACGAAATACGGTAATTTATAGTAAACCCTGTGCACAAAGAATTATAACTATTAGACGAAACATAAAATGGATTTATGTTCGAAAAACAGGCTAAGCATTCCATATCGTATGTCTGCGTGAAATCAGACTAGCAACTAGGAAGACAAAGATAAGCCCCCGAAATAGAAACTTATCTGCAATTAAAAAATTATTATGGAGAATAAATAATGGCTGGTGTTTTAGGAATGATCCTTGCTGGTGGTGAAGGTTCACGCCTTCGTCCGTTGACAGAGTCTCGCAGCAAGCCCTCGGTTCCTTTTGGCGGTAGTTACCGTCTTATTGATTTCGCTTTAAACAACTTCGTTAATGCTGATTTGATGCGCATCTATGTGTTGACTCAGTTTAAATCCCAATCCCTGTTCCATCACCTTAAGAAAGGCTGGAATATCAGCGGTATCACTGATCGATTCATCGACCCAATCCCTGCGCAGATGCGCACTGGTAAACGTTGGTATGAAGGCACAGCGGATGCGATCTATCAGAACTTACGTTTTATGGAGCTGGCTGAGCCCGATCAAGTGTGCATCTTTGGTTCTGACCATATCTATAAAATGGACATCAAACAGATGCTCGATTTTCATAAAGAAAAACAAGCATCACTGACGGTTTCGGCATTGCGTATGCCGCTGTCTGAGGCTTCTCAGTTCGGTGTTATTGAAGTAGATGAAGATGGCCGAATGATCGGCTTTGAAGAGAAGCCTGCGCAGCCTAAGCCGATTCCTGGTGATCCTCAACATGCGTTGGTTTCAATGGGTAACTATGTATTTGAAGCCCAACCTCTGTTTGCTGAACTGATTGAAGACGCGGATAACCCAGACTCTTCTCACGATTTCGGCAAAGACATCATTCCGAAAATGTTCCCGCGTGGTGATGTGTTTGTCTATGATTTCAGTACCAACCGAATTACTGGCGAGAAAGAAGAAGTTTATTGGCGCGATGTCGGTACGATTGATGCTTACTGGCAAGCACACATGGATTTGCTTGAGAAAGATGCTCCATTCTCCCTCTACAACCGAAAGTGGCCACTTCATACATTCTACCCAGCACTGCCTCCTGCAACATTTACTGATTCTGATAACGGTCGAGTGCAGATCATTGACAGCCTAGTATGTAACGGCAGTTATGTTCGTGGCTCACGAATCGAAAAATCTGTACTAGGTTTCCGCAGTAATATTGCATCTGCGTGTGATATTAGCGAAAGTATCCTTTTGGGCGACGTGAAAGTAGGCGAGGGTTGTGTACTACGTCGCGTCATCATCGACAAAGACGCAGATATTGCACCAGGAACGCAAATTGGTGTGAACCTCATGGAAGACAAAAAGCACTTCCACGTCTCTGACGATGGCATTGTTGTCATTCCTAAAGGAGCACGAATTGGCTACTAAGAATTTATCTATTCTGTTTGTAGCATCGGAAGTTGAAGGACTCATCAAGAGTGGTGGCTTGGCCGATGTGGCCAAGGCGCTACCCGAAGCTCTCCTCAAACTTAATCAAGATGTACGAGTAACATTACCTGCTTATCAAAAAATACCTCAAGTCACGTCAGCCCCAGTGGTGTTGGAAGCGACACTCGATCACTGGCCTCATACAGAGTATCTGGTTCGAGAGCTGCACGTTGCTGGCTTAAAAGTCTACGCGATTGATTGTCCTAAGTACTTTGACCGCCCAGAGATGTATGCCGAAAACAATCAGGCATACAGCGACAATGGTGAGCGCTTTGCTTTCTTTAGTGCTGCCTGTCTGGATATGTTGCCTAAGCTGGGTTTCCAACCGGATATCATTCACGCCAATGACTGGCATACGGGATTTGTTCCTTATCTGCTCAAACACCGATATGGCCGCGCAGACTTTTTTGCCCAAACCAAAAGTATTCTGTCTGTGCACAATGCCGTATTTAAAGGTGTATTCAGCTACGAGGAGCTTCAGGTTTTGCCTGAAATGCATACTCGTTATGCTCCGGATGCGGCAGTAAGTTCAACTCACGTGACCATGCTGAAAGCGGGTGTAATGAATGCAGATAAGATCAATGCTGTCAGCCCAACTTATGCAGAAGAGCTTAAAACAGAGCTAGGTAGCCATGGTATGGCTGCTGAGTTCAAACAGCGAGAGGGTGACTTAGTTGGTATATTGAACGGCTGTGACTATTCCGCTTGGAACCCGGAAACTGACCGTTACTTGCCTGCCAATTATAAGGCGAATCGTCAAAGTATGGTGCGAGGCAAAAAAGCCTGTAAACGAGCCCTTCAGGAGCGTGTTGGCTTAGTGGAAAATGACGGAGCAGTGTATGGCATGGTATGTCGCCTGACCAACCAGAAAGGCGTTCATTACTTACTGCCGATACTCGACCAGTTTTTGCGTTATGAGGTTCAGCTGGTCATTGTCGGTACAGGTGACCCTGTGCTGGCATCTAAGCTTAAAGATATCGAAGCTTTGCACAGTGATAAATTCAAGTTCATAGAGGCCTACGACAACGAATTAGCTCATCTGGTGGAAGCTGGAGCTGATTTCTTCTTAATGCCATCAGAGTTTGAACCTTGTGGCTTAAATCAGATCTACAGCATGGCTTATGGAACATTGCCGATTGTTCGTGGTGTTGGAGGGTTAAAAGACAGTGTTAACGATTACGACTCTGACCCAGAGACAGCAACTGGCTTTGTGTTTGAACTACCAGAGCCAAAAGAACTGCTTTTAACGCTGCAACGCTCATTGCTGCTGTACGCTCAGCAGCCCAGTGAACTCAAGCGTGTTCAGCTGTACGCAATGCAACAAGATTTTTGCTGGAATAAAGCAGCGGATGAGTATTTGAGTTTGTACCACAGTGCATTAGATTAATAACAATTGCTATGAAAAAAGGCGCCTATATGGCGCCTTTTTTGAGTTAAATTTAGGGTTAATTTGTGGTAATTGTGGGCTTAATTGGCATAAGCTGACTTAAAATATTGAGAGTTTGTGGTACTCTGCCCGACACAAAATTATTGACCTAACTGACTGCGAGAATATGAGCGAAACGCTTCTCTTCCATAAAACATATTTGCACCCAACCAGTAATGAGTGGGTGGTTTTTGTGCATGGTGCAGGCGGCAGCTCATCTATCTGGTTCAAGCAGATCAAGGCTTATCGACAGCATTTTAACTTATTGTTGGTGGACCTTCGTGGACATGGCAAGTCGAACCCGTTCATCAAAGAGTTGATCTCAAATCGCTATACATTCAAAGCGGTGACGGCGGATATTCTTAAGGTTTTGGACCATTTGAAGATCACATCAGCGCATTTCGTTGGTATGTCTTTAGGAACCATTATCGTAAGAAATCTGGCAGAAATGTCGACAGGTCGGGTTAAATCTATGGTTCTGGGAGGCGCTGTAACGCGTCTGAACACGCGTTCACAAGTATTGGTGAAGTTGGGTAACTTGTGTAAGCACATAGTGCCTTATATGTGGTTGTACAGCTTATTTGCTTATATCGTCATGCCACAGCGTACACAAAAAGAATCTCGCCATCTATTTATCCGCGAAGCGAAGAAGCTATGCCAGAAAGAGTTTAAACGCTGGTTTATCCTGACGGCTGATGTAAATCCGATGATGCGATACTTCAAAGAGCGTGAACTGCCAATTCCTACATTGTATCTAATGGGGGAAAGGGACTACATGTTTATTCGCCCGGTCAAAGAAATGGTTGCAGCGCACCAGAAGAGTACGCTACTGGAAATTCCCGACTGTGGTCACGTGTGCAATGTCGAGCGTCCAGAAGAGTTTAATCAACACTCTATTGCCTTCATTAAACAACAAGCCGTTATCAATTAAGCCGGGCCAGCGGCGCCACACTGCCAGCAGATAGCGAATTGTGCTTCGTTAGTTTCTCCGCATTGCTCACATTGCCACTCAGAGCCAAACGGTGCTTGCTGCATATATTGCTCAATGATAGCGCTGGCATGATTTTGCATCTTGTTATCGAGGAGCCATACATAGGGTTGGGAGTTCTCACCAAAAGGAACTTCTCCCTGTAAACCGAACATGCCTTCGCCTCGTACTTCACACTGAATCTGGTTTGATTTGAGAAGCTCACAGACTATGTGAGCTTCTGGTGGGTTATTGGCGGTGAATATCTTCAAGAAGGGCTCCCATTTTGTGCCTGAGGCGCACCTTTAATTTTTGTCATCACCCATTTAGCAATAACTGGGAAAAGCCCAAGTAGCGCGAATGAGGCCAACACGGAAGGAGATACGATTCCTGATAGGCTGTCAATTTGTGCCAATTGTGTACCTGCATTCAAATACACCGCAGTGCCTGGCAGCATACCTAATTGGCTAACAAGATAAAATCTCGCTGTCGAAAGTGGTGTCAAACCCATTAGAAGGTTGATCAGGAAAAACGGGAATACAGGAATCAGGCGTAATGAAAACAAGTAAAAGGCACCATCTCTTTCAACGCCTTGGTTGATGGCATTCAGTTTGTCGCCAAACTTGCTCTGCACCCAGTCACGCAATAGGAAACGGCTGCTCAAGAAGGCCAGCGTCGCACCTATGGTACTGGCAAAAGAAACAAGTAGTAGACTAGTCCAGAAACCAAACAAAGCCGCGCCGAGGAGAGTAACTACCGCTGCACCGGGGATCGAAAAGGCGGTAATAGCGACATAAGCTAAGAAATAAGTAACGGCTGCGAGTACAAAGTTGTTGTTGATGTATTCAGAAAGCGCGATTTGCTGGGCTTTCGCGTTTTCTAACGTGAGGTACTGACCAAAGTTAATACCGAGAAAAACGATCAGGCCAACTAACAGCACACCCAGCACAAGTTTCTTATTCATAACGACTTCCTCTGTTTCGAGTCTCAGGCTTACGACTCAATAAAAATTGTTAACAAATAAGAACCGTTTGGCAAAGATTAAATTTCACAAACAATAAAAAAGCCAACCTGAGTGGTTGGCTTTTCATCAATTTTGTCGATCAGGTGTTCAGTTTGTTGACCAGCTCTTGTCGACGTTCTGGTGGAATCACTGACCAGTGTTTGCCGTTAATCGCACCTTCAAGCGCCCATAGCAGTTCAAGAGAAACTTCTGCAGAATGCGTTGCTTGAATGGCCTTAAACGCTTCAACCGATCCTGCCTCCTCAAGGTTTTCAACGCTATCGATACCTGCTTTCTTTAGCATACGCTCTGTCGCCAGACGAAGGTTCGGTAGGTCTTTGAGGCGGTTTGGTCGTGTTTTAGCCTGCGACGTTTTCTCTTTCTTAGCGATCGCCAATGCACTTTGTGCCAGAGCGAGCGCACGAGTCGGGCAAGAAGCCACGTCGTCAGTTAAAGCGAAGTATTTGGTAACGACCGGAAAGCCTCGTTTTTTATAAACGTAGGGTTCTAAGCCTTCAGATTTGAATTGACTAGCCAGTTTGTCGTCGGCGCGGATGTGAAGTTTATCGTTGACCACCAATGCGAACATTGTGTCGTCTGCGAAGATTCCGAATCCGCCGAACATCGAACGCGATTTTATACGACCAAGCTGATCAAAAAGCCGCATCGAGTCTTTAAGTATTGGTTTATCCATGCTGTGTTATCTCGGTGTATATTATTATACGCCACCAAATTCAGGTCCGAGAGATTAGCAAAATAATGCAGATAAAGTGTCAGTAAGGTGTCATACCGAAATAAAACTCACACGTTAGTCACTTAACTCTAGATAGTAATTACAGTGTACTGTTTTAAACGATACGGATCGTTTGCATATTTGCCCATCGGCAACCCCGCTACCTTTCAGTCTCCTGAGTCAGGCCGGAAGCTTTGCGTCCCACTCTTTCGAAGTGGTTTGCCCTGTTCGTGGCATTAGTCGAACATTTTAAGGATAAATAAAATTTGAGGTAAGTATCACATCTCGATTGATCAAATGTGATCTTGGTTCAAGGAAATTGCGTCAAAATGATATGTCCGACTAATAGATTGAGTTATTAGTCGGACTACTGACCATGCTATTTGTTTAAGTTGAACACCGTATCACGCACAACAATTTCAGGATGCATTTCGAACACGCGTTTTTCGTGTTCTTTGTCCTTGATACGCTCAAGAAGGATTTCAAACGCATTTTTACCAACACGACGTTTAGGTTGGTGAACCGTTGTTAATGGTGGTGAGAAGTACTCGGCAAGCTCAATGTTGTCATAACCGATCACGGAAATATCTTCAGGTACGCGAATGCCTTTCTGCTGTAAACGACTCATTAAACCAAGCGCCATCGTATCGTTGAAACAGAAGACTGCGGTTGGTTTGTTGTCCATGGCGACAATTTTGTCTGCCGCTAGCACGGCCGTGTCACACTCGAAGTTACCTTCAAGAATCCAGTCTTCTTTCACGGCTAGATTTGCTTCGCCCATTGCGCGACGGAATCCTAGGATGCGCTCCTGACACGCTGCCTTTTCAAAGTGTCCGCTTAAGCAAGCGATGTCTTTATGGCCGTTATCAATCAGGTATTTCGTCGCTAGGTAGCCACCTTCTTCTGAGTTATCAATGATCTTGTCGGCTTGTGAGCTCTCAGGGCCCCAGTCCATAACGACTTTAGGAATGTCTTTATGGCGATCCAACATCTCGCTCAGTTCTTCCGTCAGGTCAGAACACATAACCAAAATGCCATCGACACGCTTCTCTGCCAGCATACGAATGTAATCGCGTTGCTTCTCGTAAATACCACCGGTATTACACAAAATCAATGTGTAGCCTTGACGATAACAGTAGCTCTCAACACCATCGATGACTTCAGAAAAGAATAGGTTGGTAGACTGAGTCACAAGCATACCAATGGTGCGCGTACTGTTGCACTTCAAGCTACGGGCAACGGCACTGGGGGCGTAATTCAGCTCGGTAACGGCTTCCATTACCTTTTCCTGCGTCGCTTCAGCAACAAAGCGAGTTTTGTTAATTACGTGAGAAACGGTTGTAGTAGACACGCCAGCTAAGCGTGCCACGTCTTTTATAGTGGCCATAAGGTTCTGTCCTGTCGATGACTGCCAGGAAGTATATTCAGATTGTAGAATAGTTCGGCAGAAAGTATCAGAAACACAAAAACCGCTGTATTCAGCGGTTTGTCTCTAGTTCATTCGTTTTTATCGTTTGCGGTCACGATTTTAGACCGCAAACCACAGAAGAGCAAATAAAAAACGTAACAGTGATAAGTTACGTATCACACAATTACTATGTGGTTACTCGCCTTTCAGATATGCGCAATCCAGCTCGAGGAAGGCGATCAACAGCAATGAAATGGCAGAATAAAACCCAAATTCATCCAACGCCTGACACTTTTGACTAAATTGTGGAATCCAACTCAGAAGGTGCAGTTGGATAAATTGTTCTTGCTCTGCAAACGCTTCTTCCATATGACGATCTTGTTCTAACTCATTAGAACGGATAATCAGGTTGCCCAGAAAATCGAGCTCAATAGCGATATGGTCTGCTGGTTCGTTAAGCCCTTTTTCGACTTCGATACCATGCTCTGCCATCAGCTTTTCCATATCAGTCGCTGGCTGGTCATTGAGCAGGCCGGATTTGCCGATGTACATTGACGCGTAAGGCAGTGCGGAATCCTTATCTGATTTTAGAAACAAATCGCAGAAGTCAGCGGCGAGTTCCAATTGTGCATCGTCGCGATCCATCAGTCGGTTTAGTGCGTCAATCATGCGGTCTATTGCTGGTTTGAGATGTGGGTTTTCACCAAGCCCAGTCAAGAAAGATCGGATCTCTGCTGAGTGATATTGCTGAAGGTTTTCTTCTGTGAGCTCTTTGGCATAAAGGCTCGATAGCCACCAGTATATTTCGGCACGTTTTTCGTTGAATGCTTTGATTTCTTGCATTGGTTCAGACTCCTGAAAATTCTACCTATTAGTTTAACGAATAAAAATGAATAGCGGTAATGGCGGTTGTTTCAGGTTGAGTGCGAAAATGGAAAGTTATGAATGCCTGAGACTAGGTTTGTTTTGAATCAATAAACACTCAGGTTTCTGGATCGTAAGCAGACAAAGACTAGAATTGTTACTGATTATGAATAGAATACAAGTGAAGACAATTCCAAGTGTAATTAAGTGGTGTAAATGAGCTATCACGTATTAGTAGTTGAAGATGACGCAGTGACTCGCAGCAAGCTGGTAGGGTACTTTCAAAATGAGGGTTATCAGGTCAGCGAAGCCGAAAGTGGCGAGCAAATGCGCGACACGCTACAAAATCATGAGATTGACTTGGTGATGCTGGATATCAATCTTCCTGGTGAAGATGGGTTAATGCTCACTCGCGAACTTCGCAGTCAGTCGGATATTGGAATTATCCTGGTAACAGGGCGCACGGATAGCATTGATAAAATCGTAGGCCTAGAAATGGGCGCAGACGATTATGTAACCAAGCCGTTCGAACTTCGTGAACTGCTTGTTCGTGTTAAAAACCTATTGTGGCGAATTGCCGCTGCTCGCAATGCCATCGACGTCAATGAGCAGAATAAAAACGAAGGTAACGTGGTACGTTTTGCTGAATGGACTTTCGATGTTCAGCGCCGCGCTCTGAGTAAAAATGGCGAGCCCGTGAAACTGACCAAAGCAGAATACGAGCTGTTGGTGGCCCTTTCCTCATACCCGAATCAAGTACTGAGCCGTGAACGTATCCTGAATATGATCAGCCACAGAGTTGATGCGCCTAATGATCGCACCATCGATGTGTTAATTCGACGTATGCGCGCTAAGATGGAATTTGACCCCAAGAACCCACAAATCTTTGTTACCGTCCATGGCGAAGGGTACATGTTTGCCGGTGATTGACCTAAACAGATAAGCAAAAAAATACCGAGGCATGTCCTCGGTATTTTTTTAATTAAACATTACTATCGGAAGCTTGTATTGCTTTCTCTTCGTAATCGGATGCCCAGTCACGCAGAGATTGCCAGATACGGCCTAATGTCTCGTGCCAATAGCGCTCTGTTTGTTCTAGGTAGACTGCCTTAGGTGCGTATTTTGCCCAAGCCTGAGTCACCTTGTCATGCGCTAAATAGTTGGTCGGAGCCGGGTAAGGTTTAAGGCCCGCAGAATGGAATTCATTCAGCGCGCGCTTCATATGGCTGGCTGATGTCACCACAACCAGCTTCTTGCGTTTAACAAACGCCGCCGCTTGCCTTGCCTCTTCCCACGTATCTTTTGCGGTTTCCAACAAAATAATATCGGATTTTGAAACCCCCAGTGCTAGAGCCACTTTCGCCATCATCCGTGCGTTACTGACTTCAGACCCTCCGGCGTATCCAGACAGGATCAGTTTAGAACCCGGATAGATGCGCATAATTCGAATACCTTCTGCCAATCGCATCAGGCCGGTGCGACTAAGCTCAGAAGTGGGTGGAATTTTATCATCCACCACATGACCACTGCCTAAGACCATAACGTAGTCGATCGTCTCATCGACAGGGAAAAATGCAGAATACTGACGCTCAAGCGGCATCAGGAGACGAGATGAAACTGGCTGGAATGCAATGAGAAAAATGCCAATGAAAGAGAATAGAACAACAAAACAGCCTGTTTTTTGCTTCCTTGTAAACATAATCAGCATCAGACCTAAAAAACCGATGATCAGCATTGCTGGCAAAGGCATTAAAAGGGATGACACCACTTTTTTCAGCTCAAACATACTTAAATAGTCCGAAAAAACACCAATTGATTTTAATTTAAGAGAATCCCTCTTTATATCTGCCTTTCTTATGACAGAATAGCAGCACGATTCGACATAATAACCTAAGCCGCCGTGACTGAAGACCGCAATTTCGACGATATTGCCCACAAATTTGCAAAAAACATCTACGGCTCCGATAAAGGAGAGATACGCCAAGTCATTGTTTGGGAAGAACTTGAACAACTACTTTGTGCGGTTAATGGTAGCAGGAAAAGCCTCAATGTGCTGGATGCTGGCGGTGGTTTAGCACAAATGTCGCAAAAGCTGGCTAAACTCGGACATCGCGTCTCTTTATGTGATCTATCTTTGGAAATGCTGCAACTAGCCAAGCAGGATATTGAAAAAAATGGCTTGCTTGAGCAGTATCGCTTGATTCATTCGCCAGTTCAGAACATTGCAGAGCATCTGGATCAGCCCGTTGATGTGGTCATGTTCCATGCTGTGATGGAGTGGTTGGCAGACCCTAAACCCGCTTTAGAAACGGTGCTTGAGCAGGTGAAACCGGGAGGCGCAGCTTCCATCATGTTCTACAACCATCATGGTCTGGTCTACAAGAATGTCGTATGTGGCAATATTCCTCATGTATTAGAGGGCATGCCGCATCGAAAACGATTTAAGTTACAGCCGCAGAAAGGGCTTAAACCAGAAGAGGTCTACAAGTGGATCGAAGACGCTGGCTTTGAAATCTGTGGCAAAGCTGGTATTCGCTGTTTTAGTGATTACATCGGAAACAGAGAATACATGGGCGACTACAAGACAGAGGATGTGGTGGCACTTGAGCGGCAGCTGTGTCGACAAGAGCCCTACCTCTCGCTAGGCCGATACATACATGTATGGGCCAAAAAGAAAGAAGAACAGGAATAATAATGAGTGAGATGACTCTCAACGCTGCTGAGCAACCTATTGATGAATTGGTTGGCTGGGTTAAGCAGCACGATTTCTCATTAAACCTGCCGACTGAACGTCTCGCATTTCTCATCGCTATTGCAGTGCTTAGCAATGAGAGGTTTGATGAAGAATTGGGTGAAGGTGAATTGCACGACGCATTTACTATCGTCACTCGATTATTTGAGGATACCGGAGAAGCGTCTGCTTTTCGGGCTAACAACGCAATTAATGAGATGGTAAAGCAGAGGCTGATTAGCCGCTTTACCAGTGAAGTGAACGATGGCGCAAGTATCTATCGCTTGTCGCCGCTCGCGATTGGGATTACGGACTATTATGTTCGCCATCGTGAGTTTTCTAAGTTACGTCTCTCTATTCAGTTGTCGATGGTGGCGGATGAAATGGCGAAAGCGATTGAATCTGCTCAGCAAGGCGGGACGCCGGGGCACTGGAAAAAGAACGTTTATGGCGTGCTCAAATATTCCGTGGGTGAGATATTCGATCAAATCGATCTCAACCAACGTGTTATGGATGAGCAGCAACAAACTGTCAAAGTGCAGATTGCTGAGCTACTGAACAAAGACTGGCGTGAAGCGATCAACAACTGTGAAGAGTTGTTATCTGAAACGTCTAGCACCTTGCGTGAGCTGCAAGATACATTGCAAGCAGCCAGTGATGAGCTACAAACCCAAATCCTTGATATTCAGGAAATTGTTTACGGACGAGATGAACTGGAATTTATTGAGGAGGCCTTGTTTGGCTTACAGATGAAACTAGATCGCATCACAAGCTGGGGCCAGCAAGCGATTGATTTATGGATTGGTTACGACAGACACGTGCATAAATTTATCCGCACCGCAATTGACATGGATAAAAACCGTGCCTTCAGTACGCGTTTGCGTCAGTCAGTCAAAGACTACTTCGACACACCTTGGTATCTGACTTATGCCGATGCAGAAAGGTTAGTCGATCTCCGCGATGAAGCACTGGTTCTTCGAGATGACGAAGTAACCGGACAAGTGCCTCTCGAAGTGGAGTATGAAGAATTCCAACAAGTGAATGATGAGCTTTCTGAGCGCATAGGTGACATGCTCAAAGTACACAAAGAGCAGGGTACAGCTATCCATCTTGGAGCTGTATTACGCGACTATCTAGCACAGCATCCGCGCACACATCATTTCGATTTAGCTCGTATCGTCATTGATCAAGCAGTACGTCTGGGTTACTCCGAATCGGATTATCAAGCGATTCAGCCAGACTGGCAGGCAATTAACGAATACGGAGCAAAGGTACAAGCAAATGTCATCGACCGATACTAATGATTACATGTCAGAAAATCTGGCAAAAGCGATTTCAAATCCACTTTTCCCGGCGCTGGACAGCATGCTTCGTGCCGGACGTCATATTTCTACCGAAGATCTCGACAATCACGCTCTGCTGTCTGACTTTGAAGTTGAACTGTCTTCATTTTACCAGCGTTACAACACTGAGCTGGTGAAAGCGCCGGAAGGTTTCTTCTACCTTCGCCCGCGCTCAACGTCCCTGATTAGCCGCAGTGTATTGTCTGAGCTTGACATGCTGGTGGGTAAGGTGTTGTGTTTCCTCTACCTAAGTCCAGAGCGTTTAGCGCACGAGGGAATCTTTACCAATCAGGAACTGTATGAAGAGTTGTTGGCTTTATCTGATGAGAAAAAGCTGATGAAGCTGGTCACCAACCGCGCGACTGGTTCAGATTTAGATAAAGAAAAACTGTTTGAAAAAGTCCGCACTTCTCTGCGCCGTTTACGCCGCCTTGGCATGATCATCAACATCGGTGAAACCGGTAAATTCAGTATCAGTGAGTCGGTATTCCGCTTTGGTGCTGATGTCCGTGTGGGCGATGACATGCGCGAAGCGCAGCTACGCTTGATCCGTGATGGTGAAGCTGTGGTGCATACCAAAGAGCCAAGCCAAGGCAGCTTACTGGCAGAATCAGAACAAGGTGATGAGTCATCTCAATCAGAAAAATTAGAAGAAGGTGAAGCATGATTGAAAGAGGTAAATATCAATCGCTGACCATGGTCAACTGGAACGGCTTCTTTGCGCGAACCTTTGACATTGATGGCTTAGTTACCACGTTATCCGGGGGTAATGGTGCAGGTAAATCAACCACAATGGCGGCATTCATTACAGCCTTGATACCTGACCAAACGCTGCTGCATTTCCGAAATACGACCGAGGCGGGCAGTAGCCAGTCTTCACGTGACAAAGGCCTCTACGGTAAATTGCAGCCAGGTGCGTGTTATGCGGCATTGGATGTTGTGAACTCACGTAATCAGCGCTTACTGTTTGCGGTTAAGCTGCAGCAGGTCGCGGGTCGTGATAAGAAAGTGGATATTAAACCGTTCGTGATTCAAGGGCTGCCAAGCAGCGTGAAGCCGACGGATATTCTGATTGAAAGTGTTTCTGCGACTCAGGCGCGTGTTCGTCAGATCAACGAAATCAAAGAGTCAGTCGCGCAATACGAAGGTGTTCAGCTTAAGACTTTCAATTCGATTGTCGAATACCACGCTCAAATGTTTGAATTTGGTGTGATTCCTAAGAAGTTGCGTAACTCCAGTGACCGTTCTAAGTTCTATCGCTTGATTGAGGCGTCGCTGTACGGTGGTATTTCGAGTGCGATTACCCGCTCATTACGTGATTACCTACTGCCTCAGAATGGCGGAGTAAAGAAAGCTTTCCAAGACATGGAATCGGCGCTGCGTGAAAACCGCATGACGCTTGAAGCGATTAAAACGACTCAAGCAGATCGAGACCTATTTAAACACCTGATCACCGAATCGACGAATTACGTGGCGGCTGACTACATGCGCCATGCAAACGATCGTCGCAATAAGCTAGAGCAGACTCTATCTCTGCGCTCTGAATTGTTTGGCTCACGTGAAACACTGGTTGAGCAAAACAATTTACTTAATCGCGTTCAAGAAGAGCTTGAACTGCTGGTGGAGTCTGAATCGGCTTTAGAGCAAGACTATCAAGCGGCTTCCGACCACTTACAGCTTGTTCAGAATGCGTTGCGTCAGCAGGAAAAGATCGAACGCTACCAAGAAGATCTTGAAGAGCTGAGTGAACGACTTGAAGAACAGATGATGGTCGTTGAAGAAGCGCAAGAGCGTGTTCTGATGATGGAAGAGCAAGCGACGGTTGCGGAAGAAGAGGTCGATAGCCTTAAGACTCAGTTGGCGGATTATCAGCAAGCGCTGGACGTTCAGCAAACGCGCGCACTTCAATACCAACAAGCGGTTCAAGCGCTTGAGAAAGCGAAAACCTTGTTGGGGGATGAGGACCTTACTGCTGAGCGCGCACACTCATTGGTCTCTGAGCTGAAAAATCAGGAATCAGAAAGCACGGCCGCTTTGCTGTCGGTGAAACACAAACTGGATATGTCCTCAGCTGCCGTTGAGCAGTTTGAGACGGCGCTTACTTTGGTTCGTAAGATTGCTGGCAACTCAGTGGAGCGTAAAAATGCCGCTGAAGTTGCAAAGCAGTCGATTCGTCAAGCGCGAGATGCTGAGCAAATTGCACAAAATGAACAACAATGGCGAGCGCAGCACAGAGATCTAGAACGTAATCTCAATCAACAACGTCAGGCCCGTGAGTTAGTTGACGCGTATAAGAAGCAACATCATGCTGAGCTCGTTGATGAGTTAACCTTTGAGCAGGAGCGTGAACGTCACGCTATGCAGGTTGAATCGCTTGAGATGGCTCAGGAAGAGGTACGCGAGCAGCGCAGCGAACAGCGTCGCTTAGAGCAGGATTCTGCTAGCGAAATCAAAAAGCTTGAAGCCATTGCGCCAACTTGGATTGCAGCTCACGACGCACTGGAAACGCTCAAAGAGCAAAGTGGTGCTGATCTGTATGACAGCCAAGCTGTTATGTCCCACATGCAAGTGGTACTTGAGCAAGAAAAGCAGCAGTCATTGGCAAAAGAAAAGCTCGCAGAGCGCCGTACTCACTTAGAGAATGAAATTGAACGACTCGCTTCCCCGGGCGGTTCTAATGACCCTCGCCTGAAAGGCTTAGCTGACACACTAGGTGGTGTGTTGCTTTCAGAGATTTATGACGATATCACCATTGGTGATGCGCCTTATTTCAGTGCGATGTACGGTCCATCTCGTCATGCGATTGTGGTGTCTGACTTAACGGGTATTGAAGAAAAGCTGGTTGAGCTAGACGATTGTCCTGAAGACCTTTACATCATTGAAGGCGATATCGATGCTTTTGATGACAGCTCATTCGATGCTGAAGAATTGGAAGGGGCGGTTTGTGTTCGCATGAACGATCGCCAGATGCGTTACTCACGTTTCCCAGAAATTCCTCTGTTTGGTCGTGCTGCGCGTGAACAACGTTTAGAGCTGCTGCGTAATGAGCGCGAAGAAGTGGTTGAGCAGCATGCGAAAGCCGCGTTTGATTCGCAAAAACTTCAGCGTCTGTATCAGGTATTCAACAACTTTGTTGCTAAGCACATTCAGGTTGCTTTTGAAGCGGATCCAGAGCAATCGCTGACAGTGGCTCGTGAGAAGCGTAATCAAGTGTCACGAGTGCTGGCAGATTTGGATGCTAAAGAGCAGCAGCAACGCTCTCAATTGTTAGCAAGTAAGCAGGCGTTGTCCTCGCTTGATAAATTAGCACCAATGATGGCGCTGATTGAAGATGATTCACTGAATCTACGTTTTGAAGAGCTTGAAGAAAAAATCGCTCAGCTGTCTGAAGCGAAAGCATTTTTGAGCAGCCACGCGAAAACAGTCTCTGAACTGGAAAAAATCGCCTCAGCGCTTGAAGCTGACCCTGAGCAATTCGATGCGCTAGAAGCCGAATATCAGGCAGCGGATGCTCAGTTACAGGAACTTAAGAAGCAGATCTTTGCGTTGTCTGACTTGGTGGAGCGTCGCCATTACTTTGCTTATTCTGACTCTGTGGACTTGCTAAACAAGAGCAGCGAACTGAGTGAACAGCTCAAGGCTAAGCTTGTTGAAGCGGAGAGGCAGCGTACACGTTCTCGTGACGAACTGAAGCAATCTCAAGGTCAGATGAACCAGTACAACCAGGTCTTGGCTTCATTGAAGAGTTCTCATCAGGCTAAGCAGGAAACGGTTCAAGAATTTAAGCAAGAGCTTCAAGAGTTTGGTGTTACTGCAGACGAAGGCGCACAAGAGCGCGCCATGCGTCGTCGAGACGAGTTGCAGGAACGTCTGCATACGTCACGCAGTCGTAAGAGTGAATACGAGCGTACCATCACGTCGACAGAGCTGGAAATGAAAGGTCTGGCAAAACGTCTTAAGAAGGTCCAGAAAGAGTACATTGAGCTGCGCACCTTTGTGGTTGCAGCGAAAGCAGGTTGGTGCTCAGTACTGCGCTTAGCACGTGAAAACGACGTCGAACGTCGTCTGCATAAACGTGAGCTGGCCTATATGTCAGCGGATGAGCTGCGCTCGATGTCGGATAAATCATTGGGCGCGTTGCGTCTGGCGGTGGCAGATAACGATGACTTACGTGATGCCCTACGTCTGTCGGAAGACAATGCACGCCCTGAGCGTAAGGTACTGTTCTATATCGCAGTGTACCAGCATCTGCGTGAACGCATTCGTCAGGATATCATCCATACCGATGACCCGGTTGAGGCCATTGAAGAGATGGAAGTAGAGCTGGCGCGATTGACCGAAGAACTGACGCAACGTGAAAATCGCCTCGCGATCAGTTCTGAATCTGTCGCTAGCATCATCAAGAAAACGATTCAGCGTGAGCAAAACCGCATCCGTATGCTAAACCAAGGCTTGTCGAACATTGCCTTTGGTCAGGTAAGAAGTGTTCGTTTGAATGTGAAGATTCGTGAAAGCCACGAAATTTTGCTTCATGGTCTAGCTTCACAGCAAGAACAGCACAAAGACTTGTTTGAGACCTCTCGCTATACCTTCTCAGAGGCGATGGCGAAGTTGTTCCAGCGCGTTAACCCACATATTGATATGGGGCAACGCAGCCCTCAAGTTCTGGGTGAAGAGCTGCTGGACTACCGCAACTACCTTGAGCTGAGTGTTGAAGTCTGCCGTGGTTCAGATGGTTGGCTACAAGCGGAATCTGGTGCGTTGTCTACGGGTGAAGCGATCGGTACTGGTCAGTCGATTCTTCTGATGGTTGTTCAGAGCTGGGAAGAAGAGTCTCGTCGTCTACGCAGTAAAGACATTGTTCCTTGTCGACTGTTGTTCCTAGATGAGGCTGCGCGTTTGGATGCTAAGTCGATTTCGACTCTGTTTGAACTGTGTGACCGTCTGGATATGCAATTGTTGATTGCGGCACCAGAAAACATCAGCCCAGAGAAGGGCACCACTTACAAGCTAGTACGTAAAGTATTTAAAGACCATGAGCATGTTCATGTAGTTGGTCTAAGAGGCTTTGGACAAGCTGAGCAAGACAAGTCGGAAGCTCAAGAACTGATTGAAGAGCTATAAAGACAAGCTGATAGAGAATACCCGCTGAGTTAGCGGGTATTTTTTTGTTTAGCGTCAGCGGCTTGGTTACGAAACGCCTTCGGTGAGCAGCCATTCCATTTGCGAAACGCATGGCGGAAATTTGCACTGTCTGAGAAGCCTACCCGCTCAGAAATTTCTTCGATATTTAAGCCTGTTGAAACAAGGTAATGTTTCGCGAGGTGAAAGCGGACGTGATCCAATATTTGTTGGTAGCCTGTTTGTTCGGCCTTGAGGTGGCGACGTAATGTACGAGATGACATTCCTAGCTCAGAAGAGAGTGCTTCAATCGAGGGGTAGCGACCAGGCCGTTCAATGAATATCTGAGTAATTTTTTCTTTCAAATTTGGCGTGCTGCTAACTTTAGCCAACATCTCGTCACAGGACTTTAAGCACATCTGTAGCGTCATTGCGTTCGCTGACGGCAGAGGGTTGTGTAATTGGCTTGCGTCAAACTCCCATTCCAGATCTTGGCTATCAAATTCAATTCGGCAGCGAAACAGCTCGTTATACAAGTCTCCATACTCTGGCTTCTGGTAAGGAAATTTGAGCACATGAGAAGGAAACGGTTGTTGCATTACTTCTTCACACAGATTTTGAATGGTTGCAAACCAGTACTCGCAGCAAAAAGGAAGCAGAGAATCGAGCTCGATAAGTTGTTCTGCGCGAAAATAACCGCGATTTTGTTCAATCCACATTTTCTTTCTAAGTACGGGGCCGGCAAGACGCAGATATTTGAAGCCAAGTAGCAAGGCATCGAGTAGCGTGCTGCTGCTAAAAGCCGCATACCCAAGAACACCAAAGTCACTGAAACGCGCTTGTTGACCTATTTTTAAGCCCAGAGCAGGCTCGTTTGATAGGCTGGTCGCATTACTAAAAATGATTAGCTTCTGAGCGAGGGTGATATGTGTGTCTGGAGAGTAGAGCTCCGCAAGCGATATTCCACTGCCTTTAAGCAGATCTTCGACTGGAATCTGATGTTCCAGATACCTTGTTAACAGCTGTACATCTAGGATACCAAAAGCCTGCATATCGGGTTCATAAACCGCACTATACTCCATTTTCCTTTCTTCCCTTACACATTGCCAGCTCGAGGATTCTTTATAGCCTAAGGACGCCATTAGGTCTGTTATTTGTGTCCGAATTTCACCGTTTTCTGTCTCTCTAACACCTGTGCGTCATGTTAGCGAAATGTTGTAATAAGGTATTGGGACATGCGAGGTCACTCAGATGAATACGATGACAAAACAACTTACCGACAGCGATACACTGGCGTCTGACGCTTCAGTAAGTGAGCTGACAACTTGGTTCAATGAGCTTCAATTGGCATACCAAAATGAACCACTGCCAAGTTTGAGCGTCAGGAAGCAACGCTTAAGAGCACTTAAGCAGCAGTTATCTCGATATCAAGATGTTCTCGCGGATGCGATGAGTGAAGACTTTGGTGGCCGTAGTCATACCGAGTCGATTATGGCGGATGTCCTAGCCCCGATACTAGATATCAATCATGTCTTGAGCCACATCGAACGATGGATGAAGCCAAGCCGTCGTCCAACGGAGTGGCTATTCAAAGGAAATAGGCTTGAGGTGAGATATCAGCCCAAAGGAGTGGTTGGTATTATCTGCCCATGGAACTTCCCTATTTACCTTTCTGTTGGTCCGCTCGTTACTGCTTTAGCCGCGGGCAATCGCTGCATGATAAAAATGCCACCGAACTGCCCTGCCGTGACGAGAGTACTGACCAAGCTATTGAGCGAGATTTATTCAACCGACTTGGTTCGCGTCGTAGAGGGTAGCCATCCACAAGCGATGGATATTTCGAGTCTTCCATTTAACCATCTTGTTTTTACTGGCTCACCGAAGAGCGGCAAAGTTATTATGGCTAATGCGGCGAAGAATCTTACTCCGGTGACGTTGGAGCTAGGAGGAAAGTCTCCGGTTATTGTTTTTGATGACTTTGATATTGAGCTTGCAGCTCAACGTGTGGCTCATGGCAAAGGATTCAACTCTGGGCAGATATGTATTGCGCCAGATTATGCGTTTGTCCCCGAAGATAAAGTGGAACGGTTTGTCACAGCCGTGTCCCATGCGCACAAAGCAATGTACAAATCGATTCGAGGTAACCATGACTATACCTCTCTAATCGATGACGCTCAGGCGAAACGATTCCAAGAATTGTTAGAGGATGCTCGTCGCAAAGGAGCGGTCATAACGCAATGTCCAGAGGATGGAGAGGGACGTAAGACGCCCTTGTTCATCGCCACCCAACTAACGCCTGAGATGCGTATCTGCCAGGAAGAGATTTTTGGTCCACTGCTTCCGGTCCTCGGCTATCAGAATTTGGAGCAAGTCACTGATTACATTAATCAGCGTCCAAGACCTCTCGCGTGTTATCTATTTAGTCATGATCAGCAACAGCGCGAAGCGTTACTGGCTCGAACACACAGTGGTGGCGTGACGATCAATGACTGGGGATGGCATGTGCTGAATCATTCAGTGCCATTCGGCGGGGTTGGCAATTCTGGGATCGGTAATTATCACGGGGAAGAAGGCTTTCGTGAGCTTAGCCATGCGCGCAGTGTGTTGCAGGTGCGTCGGTGGTTTCCAATCGCTTTGTTCACGCCGCCCTATGGAAATCCGATTCAGAAACTGGCGGTTCGATGGTTTGTTGGAAAGCCCGATCCTGCACTCAAAGAGCAAGCCAAATAGATTCGCAGATCAGTCTGCATATCCAAGTGCGTACTTGGGCGAGTAGAGGCGTTTCCCCACTTCTATATTCCCCTGAATTTGTGCTGAGGAGTTAACTGATGGGCAGTTATGATTTTATTATTGTAGGCGGAGGCTCTGCCGGGTGCGTGTTAGCGGCTCGCTTATCTGAAGATCCCAGCATCAGCGTATGCCTATTAGAAGCTGGCGGTAAAGATACCAGTCCCTTTATTCATACTCCTGTCGGAATGGTCGCAATGATGCCGACTAAGCACAATAACTGGGGTTTTGAGACGGTTTCACAGAAAGGCCTCAACGGGCGCAAAGGCTATCAGCCACGTGGTAAAACACTGGGTGGTTCAAGTTCGATCAACGCCATGATGTACGCACGCGGGCATCGCTATGACTATGATTTGTGGTCAAGTTTAGGCAATGTCGGCTGGAGCTATGATGAGTGTTTGCCTTACTTCAAAAAGGCTGAGAATAACGAAGTCCACCAGGATGAATTTCACGGCCAGGGTGGGCCGCTGAATGTCACTGACCTCCGTAGCCCAAGTGAGATGCTTGAGAGCTACCTTCAGGCATGTGAATCTATTGGTATACCGCGAAACAAGGACATCAATGGCGTTGAGCAACTCGGCGCGATGGCAACTCAAGTGACTCAGCTCAATGGTGAGCGTTGTAGTGCGGCTAAAGCGTACCTGACTCCCAATTTGTCTCGTCCTAATCTTACCGTCGTGACTAAAGCTACAACTCATAAAGTCCTGTTTCGTGATAAGCAAGCTATTGGCGTGGAGTATGGCATAGCAGGAAAGCGCTTTCAGATTAAGTGTCGAAAAGAAGTCATTCTTTCAGCTGGGGCATTTGGCTCGCCACAAATTTTGCTGCTATCCGGTGTTGGACCGAAAAAAGAGTTGGATAAGCACGGTATTTTCCAGGTCCATGAACTCGCAGGTGTGGGTGAGAATCTGCAAGATCATATTGATCTTATCCATTCCTATAAATGTAATGCCAAGCGCTCGACTTTTGGTATTTCATTACAAATGGCCGCAGATATAGGTAAAGCGATCCCCCAATGGCGACGCCATCGGAGCGGGAAGTTAACCAGTAACTATGCAGAGGGAATTGGGTTCTTTTGTTCTGATGATGAAGTACAAGTTCCTGATCTTGAATTTGTCTTTGTTGTCGCTGTCGTTGATGACCACGCGAGGAAAATCCACCTGAGTCATGGCTTTAGTAGCCACGTCACCTTGCTCAGGCCCAAGAGCAAAGGAACAGTCAAGCTTAGAAGTGCAGACCCGTATGATTCACCAAGCATTGACCCTGCTTTCTTCAGCCACCCCGATGATATGTCGGTGATGATCAAGGCGTGGAAAAAGCAGCATCGGATGCTAGAAAGTGAGGCGTTTGATGATGTGCGAGGAGACAGCTTTTATCCCGTTGATGCGAGTGATGATAGCGCGATTGAGCAAGACATTCGAAACCGTGCTGACACTCAATATCATCCGGTCGGAACTTGCAAAATGGGAACAGAACAAGATGCATTGGCTGTGGTAGACAGTAATCTTTCCGTGTATGGGGTTGAGGGTTTAAGAGTTGTTGATGCCTCAATTATGCCCACCTTGGTAGGCGGCAATACCAATGCACCAACGATCATGATTGCCGAAAAAGTGGCTGATAAGATCAAGTTAAAATACGGTTTGTGCAAGGAACACGCTAGTGTGAATTTGGCTTGAACGTTTTACTTCAGCGATTAAAAAACCCGCATGTCGCGGGTTTTTGAGTTATTGAAAGCTTTTAGCTTGTCACTTCATTGGCGAATATACCAAACTGCTTGGCCGCATAAGCGACACGTTCTTCTGCGCTTGGATAGACTCTTGGTGAGCCAAGGTTTTCTATATGATGCAGTCTAGGCAGTAGACCTGCGCCATTGGCGATTTGAATGGCCAAGCCCGGACGAGCGTTTAGCTCAAGCACCATAGGCCCTTCTTCTTTATCCAGAACCATGTCAGTACCCATGTAGCCCAAGCCTGTCATTTCCCAGGCACTCGAGGCCAAAGTTAGCAAGCGTTCCCAATGAGGTACTTGTAGCGTAGCCAGTTCTTTACCCGTGTCGGGGTGATGCGTAACGGGTTGGTCGAACTGCACGGCTCTTACTGCGCGACCTGTTGCGATATCAATGCCCACACCGACCGCACCTTGGTGTAAATTTGCTTTACCATCAGAGGCGGCAGTGGAGCAGCGCATCATTGCCATGACAGGGTAGCCCTTAAAAACAATGATTCGCACATCGGGTACACCTTCGTAGCTGAACCCGTCGAAGCAGTCATCAAACTTAATCAGGTTTTCAACAACAGCAACATCGTTTTTACCACCTAGCGAAAAAAGACCCGCCAGTGCGTTACTAATATGGCGTTCAACGTCTTCTTGGTTGATCGTAGCGCCAGACGGTTTGGTGTAGATACCGTCCTTGTGAGAGGTGATAACCAAGATGCCCTTACCACCACTTCCTTGAGCAGGCTTAATAACGAAACCCGGCCAGTCTTTGACCATTTTATGAATGGTTTTGACTTCCACTTGGCTACTGATCACGCCAATTAACTCAGGTGTCGTCGCACCATGCTGCTGAGCAATGATTTTCGTTTTAAGCTTGTCATCCACCAACGGGTATTTTGAGCGATCATTGTAACGACCAATGTAGCTGTGGTTACGCTGATTCATGCCCATAATGCCTTTATGGCGAAGCTTATCTGGCGATGTAAACTGCGAAGTTAAACGTGTCAGCATCGTTTAGTCCTCCGCTAGTGGTTTAAAGCGACGTAGCTCAGTTAGGCGGTAACCCGTGTAAGTACCAAGTAGCAGAATGCCTGCCAGAACAATCAGCTGAAGACCAATAAAGTTGAAAGTCAGGTGCTGAATGTAAGTACTGGTCATTGCTAGGTAAACCAGTACGGCTGTTGCTAATGAACCACCGCCTTGCAGCATAACCTCTTTAGCGCCTTCTTCTTCCCATAGAATCGACATACGTTCGATGGTCCAAGAAAGGATGATCATCGGGAAGAAGGTAATCGACAGACCTTCGGTCAAACCAATCTTAAACGCGACTACCGTGAAGACTGAGATGATCATGATGACCGTGATAATCACGGCAGAAATCCGAGCGACTAACAGCAAGTTTAGCCTTGAGAGATAACTTCGTATTACCAGACCAGTACCGACAATCAGCAGGAAGCCGACAATACCAGTGACAAGCTGAGTCTGAACGAAGGCAACCGCAATCAGGACTGGCATGAAGGTACCGGAGGTTTTCAGGCCAATGATGACACGTAGGAACACCACAATAAGTGCACCAATCGGAATCAGCATGATGGTTTTAAACATCGCCTGCTCTTCAAGTGGCAAACTATGGATAGAGAAGTTAAGCAGACCGTCTGCCTCAACTTTGTCCAGAGTCGCCTGTTTTGGTGAAACTTCTTGAGCGATCATCGAGAAGTGAACTTGGCTGTTTTGGCCGCCGATGATATCAAGCAGTGATACGTTGGACTCATCCCAGACAAGGATGTTCTCAGCAATGACTTGATTAGCGTTCTGAGGGTTAAACAGAATCCACTCTTTACCATCCCATACTTGGTTCATCTGCTGAATAGTCTGGCGTCGACGGCCATCTTCTAGTTCTATGACACCAACCACTTTGCTTGGTATTTGAGCGTGAGCAAGGATTTTATCGACCGCTTCCACTTTGGACATCTTGTTTAGCAATAGAGCGGCATTTTGGCTATCTGAATCGTTAAGGATTTTTATCAGCTCGCGAGTGAACGTGATGTCATCAGCAGAACGTTTGTTGGCACGTTCAATTAATGAGACCGCTGCTGCTTCTGTCGGGCCATCAAAGGTTGGTGGGGTGATATCTTGATCTGGCTTGAGTGGCTCTACTTTCGCCTGAGGGTCAACAAGGAACTGTGCCTTGTAGTAGATAGTCTGTGCCCCAACCGCGTGGCGAATTGACCACTCTGCACGGCGGCCTGTTTCCGTATTAACGTATGAAACGCCGTAACCTGGTGACGAAGAGGATTCACTGATTAGCGTGAATCCGTTCTGAGTGTGTGGTGCGGCTAATGACGCCTTGACGGGTTTGGCCTGAGCATTGAACTCGACACGAGCTTCAATATCCCAAACCTGACGGGTTTCTCCCGGTGTCCAAGGAACGCCATAAGTCTGATGCCTGAACATACTTAAAGCGATGCCTGCAATAATAAGCAGGACGACCGATATATAAAAAGGGACTTTAGACGTCATAAGCTACCTTATTGTATTTGTTCGTTTTTCGTTTGGATGTATTGTTTGCTGACATCCACCACTGCAATATCTCGGATAAATTCACGACCCAATAACACAGGATGGGTCATCTGAGAACGATCTGCCAAAGTGAACTGTGTTTTTTCGTGAATCTTGCCCAATCTTACCCACAATTCCACGACTGCGCGGCGTTCCATTTGATCGCTTGTTGCTTGTCGTATTTTCACAAAACGGATAATAGGGGCTTCAATCCAGTTCGTGTCATCTAGCGCGGTTTCACCGTCTGATAAGTGAAAGCGAACCCAATTCTTGCCGTTACGTTCGAATTCTTCGATGTCGACGGCATTGAGTGAAGACGTGGCTGCACCGGTATCGATGCGAGTGTCAAAAGTTTGCTTGATGGAATCTATGGTGACCTTTTCAATCTCACCTAACACGACTTCTTGGGTCGGAGCAGCTTGAACTTGGACTTGAGTCGGTACTAGCACAGGCTCACGTTTTTTCTTAACTTCGGCCATGGCTTCGTATTTGAACTTCATCAGTTCTTTATCCAGCATGTCGACCTTAGATTGTAGACTTTCAATGTGTTCAGCTTGATCGCTTACCTGACTCTCTAAACGAGTAAATTTTTGTGTGAGATTTGTTTCTGAAGATTGAATCGCTGCAAGGGTTTCCTGATGGTATTGCTCACTGTTGGTGAGCGTGCAGCCTGAAAGTAAGGCAATCGCAATGACCGGAGTCAATTTGGTAAACATTGAAAATCCTGAATTAGATTAAGTTGTTTATAAATTAGGAGTTTAGATCATTACTCATTGGTCTCACAAGGCACATTGCCCTGATAGATTGGATTGAGTATTGATTAGTGATGCACTGCAAAAAAATAGGACGCAGTCAGCATCCTAAATTTTAGAGTCTTTTAGTGTTTAGATTAAGTATTTGAAGGACCTAAAAAGTTAGGAGTCTGTCAATAATTAATCATAATTAGGTTTTTTAGCGACGAGTACCGCTCGACGAGGTGCTGGATGACCTTCCACTGTTTTACTTGGGTCGTTGGCATCAAGATAGTCTGGCAGGGAATTGTGTGTCATCCAGTCGGTTGTGCGCTGCTCATCGACAGAAGTGACGTTTTCATCAACGATGCGTACATCCTCAAATCCGACTTGCTCTAGCCACACTTTGAGTGCTTTTGAAGAAGGGAAGAAGTAGACATTACGCATTTGAGCATAGCGATCAACTGGTACAAGTACGGAAGTCTCATCACCTTCAATGACTAACGTTTCCAAAATCAACTCACCACCCGGTACAAGCTGATCTTTAAGCTGAATCAAGTGGTCGAGTGGGGAGCGGCGGTGGTAAAGAACGCCCATGCTGAATACGGTATCAAATGCTTCAAGTTTCGGTAGCTGTTCGATACCTAGTGGCAGCAAATGCGCACGTTGGTTATCGCCCATTAGCTTGCGTACTGCTTCAAACTGAATCAGGAACAAATGTGATGGGTCGATACCGACACACAAGCGCGCACCTTCTCCCAGCATTCGCCACATGTGGTAGCCGTTGCCACAGCCAACATCGAGGACACTGCGGTTCTTAAGTGGTGAGATATGTGGTAGCACGCGATCCCATTTCCAATCGCTGCGCCACTCTGTATCAATGTGAATGCCGTGCAGATGATATGGGCCTTTACGCCAAGGGTGGAACGTACGGAGTAGGTTTTCTAGCTTTTTCAGCTCACCAGTATGGAATGGAGTATCGTTCGCAATAGTGACAGAGTGCTTCAGATCAACCTGATCAGGTGAACCTTCAGGGATTTTGTTGAGTGCTTTTAGCCAGCGACCAAAATCACCATGCTCTGCGTTTTGCCAATCGGTTAGCTGCTGAGGTAAAACATTAAGCCATGGCTGGAGGCGCGTATCCGTGGCAATTAACTGATAAAAATTGGCAAAGTTAAACATAGTTTTTCACTGATAATAAATTAAACAATTTAGCCCAACATACTGAGCGAACGACTCATTTTTCGCTACTTTATCGCGAACATTGAACCAAAGTTGAAACATTGGAACCAGACATCGAAGCTACTAAAGCCGATTTCGGCAAAACGCTCTTTGTGTTCCTTTTTCGAATCAGGGCGCATGACGTTTTCAATCGCACTGCGCTTCTGGCTGATTTCTAATTCGCTGTACCCGTTGGCGCGCTTAAAGTCATGATGAAGGTCGATGAGCAGTTCATTAGACACTTGATCTTCGAACACATACTTTTCTGACAAGATCAAAATGCCCCCCGGACGAAGACCAGCATAGATTTTCTCTAGCAATGTATATCTATCCTGAGGTGACAGAAACTGAAGCGTGAAATTGAGTACCACGACAGAAGCGTTTTGGATTTCAATATTGCGAATGTCTGCTTCTACCACATCCACAGGTGTATCGCTGCGGTAAGCATTGACGTGCAGTTTACAACGCTCAACCATGGCGGACGAGTTATCGACTGCAATGATTTGGCAACCTTCCTGTTGAATATGACGACGCATGGACAACGTCGCGGCGCCGAGTGAGCAGCCAAGATCGTAAATGTTTGAATGCGGTTTAACGAACCTTTCGGCCAGCATGCCAATGGCAGAGATGATATTGCTGTACCCAGGAACAGAACGCTGAATCATATCAGGAAAGACTTCTGCAACACGCTCATCAAACGTGAAGTCTCCTATTTTATCGATAGGAGCGGAAAACATCGTATCTGGATTGCTCTTAGGGTTCATAATCGATTCTCTGACAAGTTTCGCAGTGGCATCAAAAAAGGCGCGTATTTTATGAGAAAATCGCGCCCGTGTCATGTGTTGAGACAATTCTACTCAGAACATCTGTAACTGCGAATTGCCATCATTTGCCGGGAATGCTGATAAGTCAGGCAATTGAGTATCGTTTTGCAGCATTTTGTACAAATTACTCGCAAGTTCTGGCGCAATAATATTGTCGGCGGTATGAATCATTACATAAGGTTGCTTACCTTCGGCTATCCACTGTGGCAGCTTTTTCAGCCAAGGGGTGAAAAAAGCATAGTTTTCAGACTCCGTTGGATGACCGATAAAGCGAATCATAGGGTGTGAGGCTGTGGCGATAGCGTGCACTGGGACTTTAGGTTTCTTTTGCTGTGCATCAATGATGGCTTCATTGTCCGGCTTTGCTGCAAACACAGGCCGGCTATCCATGATTATCCGGTCGTAGCCTTTCTCGTGCAGCCACTGGTTCAATTGACGCTCTTCCTCACCTTTAGCGAAAAAAGCGGGGTGTCGAACTTCAACGCCAATAGCGAAGTTTGGCGGGAAAAAATCGCAGAATCTTTGCAGATCGTTTAGATGCTCTGGGCCAAAAGCCGCTGGCAACTGAATGGTCCACTGTCCGATACGGTCATGCAAAGGTGCCATGATTTGCATGAACTCGTTGAGTGGCCCTTGGCTGCCTCGTAGCATTTGTTGGTGAGTGATCGCTTTAGGCAGCTTAAAAGTGAACTTGAAATCATCATGCGTCGCAGCTCGCCAGTTCTGCACGGTTGAAATACTTGGTGTGGCGTAAAATGTCGTGTTCCCTTCGACAGTATGGAAAACCTGAGCGTACTTTTCTAACCTTTCTGCGGGCTTAGTGCCACTGCCGTAGAAGCTTTGTTGCCAGTTGTTGTGCGACCACATGGTCAAGCCAAGTCTAAGGGGTAATCCATCCATATCGAGCCATCTCTACCTTTAACGCTTAACCACTTTACGAGAGTTTTGAAGAGAACGGTACTTTCAAGCTATAATCAGCGCCAATTTTTTCTGATTGATGTGGTTTTGCTCTTTTATTGCGCTAAAAAGCATCAAAACCGGATAAATAGCAATAAATTGTATTCTGAGTAGTCGATTTTGAATGACTTTCAGCGTATAAATGGATCTTTGCGCTATCAGCTAGGAAACGCTGATATCGAGTAATTAACAAATTTAAAGAGATTGGGAAATTCATTATGCGTACCCATTACTGTGGTCACCTGAACAAGTCCCTTGCAGGACAAACTGTAGAACTTTGCGGCTGGGTTAACCGTCGTCGTGATTTAGGCGGTCTTATTTTTATCGATATGCGAGATCGTGAAGGCGTCGTTCAGGTAGTTGTTGATCCAGATATGGCAGATGCGTATGAAGTAGCTAACACACTTCGTAATGAATTCTGTATCAAGCTGACAGGTGAAGTCCGTGTTCGTCCAGAAAGTCAGGTCAACAAAGACATGGCGACGGGTGAAGTTGAGATCATCGCAAAAGGTCTTGAAATCATCAACCGTGCAGACGTTCTGCCTCTAGACTTCAACCAGAAGAACTCGGAAGAGCAGCGTCTAAAGTACCGTTATCTAGATCTTCGTCGCCCTGAAATGAGTGACCGCATTAAGCTACGTGCTAAAGCTTCTAGCTTTGTTCGTCGTTTCCTAGATGACAATGGCTTCCTAGACATTGAAACTCCAGTACTAACTAAAGCGACCCCTGAAGGCGCACGTGACTACTTAGTACCTAGCCGCGTTCACAAAGGCAGCTTCTACGCGCTTCCTCAGTCTCCACAGCTATTCAAACAGCTGCTAATGATGTCTGGTTTTGACCGTTACTACCAAATCGTTAAGTGTTTCCGTGATGAAGACTTACGTGCTGACCGTCAACCAGAGTTCACTCAGATCGATATCGAAACGTCTTTCATGACGGCTGATGAAGTTCGTGCAACCACTGAGAAAATGGTTCGCGATATGTGGCAAGAGCTACTAAACGTAGACCTAGGGCAATTCCCAGTGATGCCTTTCTCTGAAGCGATTCGTCGTTTCGGTAGCGATAAACCAGATCTACGTAACCCACTAGAGCTAGTCGACGTTGCTGATCTAGTGAAAGACGTTGAGTTCAAAGTATTCTCAGGCCCTGCAAACGATGAGAAAGGTCGAGTTGCAGTAATTCGCGTACCGGGTGGGGCTTCTCTGACTCGTAAGCAGATTGATGGCTACGGTGAGTTCGTTGGCATCTACGGCGCGAAAGGTCTGGCATGGATGAAGGTTAACGACCGCGCTGCAGGTATGGAAGGTATCCAATCTCCAGTGGCTAAGTTCCTAAATGAAGATGTGATCAACGGCATTCTGGATCGCACTCAAGCTGAATCAGGCGACATCATTCTATTCGGTGCAGATAAAGCGAACACAGTTGCAGAAGCAATGGGTGCACTTCGTCTGAAACTGGGTAAAGACCTTGAACTAACAGACGAGAACGCTTGGGCACCGCTATGGGTTGTTGACTTCCCAATGTTCGAAGAAGACGACGAAGGCAACCTGCACGCAATGCACCACCCATTCACTTCTCCATTAGGTGTGAATGCTGAAGAATTGAAAGCAAACCCAGCAGCAGCGAACTCAAATGCTTACGATATGGTTATCAACGGCTACGAAGTTGGTGGTGGTTCTGTTCGTATTCACAACGCAGAAATGCAGGCAGCCGTGTTTGATATTCTTGGTATCGACGCAGAAGAACAGCAGCTTAAGTTTGGTTTCCTGCTTGACGCTCTGAAATTTGGTACGCCTCCACACGCTGGTCTTGCATTCGGCCTAGACCGTCTGGTTATGCTGCTATGTGGTACAGAGAACATCCGTGATGTTATCGCGTTCCCTAAAACAACAGCCGCGGCGTGTCTACTTACTGATGCACCAAGTGTTGCAAACCCAGCTGCACTGGAAGAGCTTGCGATTGCAGTAACGGCTGCAAAAGAGAAAGACGCAGAATAAGCTTTTCGTTCATAGAAAAAGTAAACGGCGCTTCAATTGAAGCGCCGTTTTTGTATGTGCGGAGTCATCGTGCCTGCATTTAGATCAGGATTTCTTTCCATTCACCTGGCTGCAATTCACCTAGCTCAATATCGCCCATTGAGTATCGAATTAGACGTAGGGTAGGGAAGCCAATATTGGCCGTCATGCGGCGAACCTGACGGTTTCGTCCTTCGATAATAGTGATAGCCAGCCAAGTAGTCGGAATGTTAGCTCTAAAGCGAACGGGAGGGGTGCGTTCCCATACACTGGGCTCTGCCATCACTTCAACTTTTGCGGGGAGAGTCATGCCATCTTTAAGCTCAACCCCTTTCCTTAATTTATCGAGGTCAGACTCTGACGGTGCACCGTCAACTTGCACCCAATACGTTTTCGGTGACTTAGATTTTGGTTGAGTCAGCTTTGCCTGCAATATGCCATCATTAGTCAGTACCAATAGGCCTTCGCTATCTCTATCTAAGCGTCCAGCGGCATAGACATCTTTTACTGGGATAAAGTCAGCGAGTGTTTTTCGGCCTTCGCCATCAGTAAATTGGCTCAAAGTATCAAATGGTTTATTAAACACGATCACCTTGCGATCTTTGGGCGAGATTTTAGGCTTACTGCTCACCGGTTTTTTACGGTTCTTTGATGAATGATGCTTGGTTTTATTGGTCGAAGCTGGGCGTTTAAAACCGGGTTTACGCGAACGAGAAGAGGGCGAGGAGGACTCACTGCGTGAGCGTGGTGACATGTTAACTACCTTGCAAAAATGTAAACGAAGTGTGGGCGAAAATTTTCAAAACCATCCGTTTTAGGCTATGATGTGCGCGCCCGAAAACAGGATTGGTGCACAAGATAATAGACTATTCTTCCGATTTTGTTTAATTATAAAAGTACAGTTCTCACGGATC
The DNA here is from genome assembly GCF_013113835.1 of Vibrio sp. RE88. Classification (GTDB taxonomy): domain Bacteria; phylum Pseudomonadota; class Gammaproteobacteria; order Enterobacterales; family Vibrionaceae; genus Vibrio. The sequence continues at coordinate 210,337 of NZ_VTYQ01000005.1, forward strand.
TTACGCTTAAGCAAACGTAAGGAAAAAACAAAAGAGACAATAAATCGCAAACAAGTGAGGGGATGACAATTCAACTTGTTGGCGGACACACAACCCAAAGCCGTTCATCCGACGGGCTTTGTAAGAACAATAGGGAAATTTCATGCCTACAGAAAAACCTACAATTATTTACACCATCACTGATGAAGCTCCTGCACTAGCAACGTATTCACTGCTACCAATCATTCAGTCTTTCACGGCTTCATCTGGTATTGATGTTGATACTCGTGATATCTCTCTAGCTGGGCGTATTATTGCAAACTTCCCAGAGCATTTGACTGAAGAACAACGCATTGGTGACGCACTGGCTGAGCTGGGTGAGCTAGCGAAAACGCCTGAAGCTAACATCATCAAACTTCCAAACATTTCTGCTTCTATCCCACAGCTTAAAGCGGCAATCAAAGAGCTTCAGGACAAAGGCTACAATCTGCCTAACTACCCTGAAGAGCCAAGCACGTATGAAGAAGAAGCCATCAAAGCGACTTACGACAAAATCAAAGGTAGCGCAGTAAACCCTGTACTACGTGAAGGTAACTCAGACCGTCGTGCGCCACTGTCGGTTAAGAACTACGCGAAGAAAAACCCTCATTCAATGGGTGCGTGGTCTAAAGATTCTAAATCCCATGTATCAAGCATGTCTGGTAACGATTTCTTTGGTAGCGAAAAGTCTCACACGGTAGAAGGTGCGACGGAAGTTAAAATCGAATTCACTGCCGCTGACGGTGCGGTTAAAGAGCTTAAAGCGCCTTTCGCTCTGCAAGACCAAGAAATCATTGATTGTTCAGTAATGAACAAAAAAGCATTAGTAGAATTCTTTGAAAAAGAAATTGCTGATGCGAAACAGCAAGATGTTCTGCTATCGCTTCATATGAAAGCGACCATGATGAAAGTGTCTGACCCAGTGATCTTCGGCCACGCGGTTAAAGTTTACTACAAAGATGTGTTCGCTAAATACGGTGACGTATTTGATCAGCTAGGCGTAGACGTGAACAACGGTATTGGCGATGTTTACGCTAAAATTGCCTCCCTACCAGCTGCTCAAAAAGAAGAAATCGAAGCTGCGCTGCAAGCCGTATACGAAACTCAGCCTCCACTAGCTATGGTTGATTCAGATCGTGGTATCACTAACCTCCACGTGCCAAGCGACATCATCGTTGATGCTTCTATGCCTGCAATGCTACGTTCTTCTGGCCAAATGTGGGGTCCAGATGGTAAGCAGAAAGACACTAAAGCGATGATTCCTGATCGTAGCTACGCAAGCATCTATCAAGCGGTTATCGATTTCTGCAAAGAAAACGGTGCGTTTGATCCAACGACAATGGGTAGCGTGCCAAACGTAGGTCTAATGGCTCAGAAAGCGGAAGAGTACGGTTCTCACGACAAGACTTTCATTCTTGACCAAGCCGGTACAATCCGTGTTGTTGACGCTGCTGGTGCAGTACTACTAGAGCAAGCGGTTGAGGAAGGCGATATCTTCCGTATGTGTCAGGTGAAAGACGCTCCGATTCAAGACTGGGTGAAACTGGCGGTAACACGTGCTCGCGCAACAGGTGTACCAGCAGTGTTCTGGTTAGATGAAAATCGTGCACACGACGCTCAGCTAATCAAGAAGGTGAATGCTTACCTACCTAACCACGATACAGCAGGTCTAGAAATCAAGATCCTAGCACCACTGGATGCATGTAAGTTCTCTCTAGAGCGCATCAAAGAAGGTCAGGATACTATTTCTGTAACAGGTAACGTACTGCGTGATTACCTAACGGACTTATTCCCGATTCTAGAGCTTGGTACGTCAGCTAAAATGCTTTCAATCGTGCCACTAATGAATGGTGGTGGTCTGTTTGAAACTGGAGCGGGTGGTTCGGCACCTAAGCACGTTCAACAGGTTGAGAAAGAGAACCACCTACGTTGGGACTCTCTGGGTGAATTCCTTGCACTAGCGGCGTCTCTAGAGCACCTAAGCACAGTGACTGGCAATGCTAAAGCTCAGGTACTGGCTGATGCACTAGACAAAGCAACGGGTGAATTCTTGGATAACAACAAGTCACCTTCGCGTAAAGTCGGTGAGTTGGACAACCGTGGAAGCCATTACTACCTAGCTACATACTGGGCACAAGCACTAGCAGCTCAAACTGCTGATGCAGACCTAGCAGCAGAGTTTGCTCCTGTTGCTGAAGCGCTATCTTCAAAAGAAGACGCTATCGTTGCTGAGCTTAACGGCGCGCAGGGCGTGGCAGGTGAACTGGGTGGTTACTACGCACCTGAGTTTGATAAAGCTGCACCGCTGATGCGTCCAAGCGCAACATTAAACGCTATCATCAATGACTAATTAGTCATTTTGAAATTGAAAAACCCGCCAAGTGGCGGGTTTTTTATTTCTCCATTGCGACACCTTAGGTGTCGAACGTTGTTTGGCAGCGTATTATTTAATGGCTTGAGCTTCTACTGGTACCACAGAACTTGCGTGATACCCTTTAGGACCTTCTTCCACTTCAAATGTGACTTGTTGGCCTGCTTTCAGAGTACGATACCCATCCATTTTGATTGTGGAGTAATGCGCGAAAACATCACCGTCTTCACCCTCCGGACAGATAAAACCAAATCCTTTGGCGTTGTTAAACCATTTTACTGTACCTGTAGCCATGCTATACATCCCTCATGCATATTGTTACTGAAGTTGTGTGATTACACGATGATTCCGTGTGTAAACAAAAAGTGAATATCCATTCAGCCGCTGCCAAATTTTGAGTCACTATTTGACCAATGTAGCCAATGATTGAGTTCAGTCAATAGGAAAAACGTATCACACTCAACATATTTGCAAACAAATCACTTTTAAGATTTACATTTTTGCAACGAATTTCAGCGTAATCCGGTCTGTTGTATTTATGCTCTGAATGGTTTTTGGTGTCTTTTTAATCAATTAGATAGAGAATGCTGTTTGATAGAAATCTTTTATTTGCAGCGATACAATTGCTGCATTAGTCTCTAAGTAAGGGCACAAATTTGCTTGGCTCAATTTGTTCTTACTTATAAGAGCTAAATCGATAACTTCCGCACAGTGAAGTGGTAAAATTATCTTAAGCAACTTTCTAAACACGATTAGTCATGAGCAAGCAATTTGAATGGGTCACTCCAGACTCTGATTTACTGGAGCTAGAAAAAACAAAAGTAAAGCCGCCGTCCATGTATAACGTTGTTTTGAATAACGATGATTACACACCAATGGACTTTGTGATTGAAATCCTAGAGCGTTTTTTCTCTATGGATATAGACAAGGCAACACAAGTGATGCTCAAAGTGCATTACGAAGGCAAAGCGATATGTGGCACGTTCACTGCCGAAGTCGCGGAAACCAAAGTAGCGCAAGTCACTATGTATTCTCAAGAAAACGAGCATCCTTTGCTTTGTACAATGGAGCAAGCGTAAAGCTGAATCAAGCAACCCAAGTTGCTGCCAAAGGAGGTACTTATGCTGAATAAAGAGTTAGAGTCGAGTCTAAACGGCGCATTCTCCCGCGCTAGAGACAAACGACATGAGTTCATGACTGTCGAGCACCTCCTGCTAGCATTGTTAGAAAACGATGCTGCAAGGGAAGCCCTTCTTGCCTGTCAGGCAGATATCGATGCACTAAGAAGCGAGTTAGATATCTTCATTGATCAGACAACTCCTCTTATCCCTGAAAATGACGAAACTCGCGAAACCCAACCTACATTAAGTTTCCAACGTGTTCTGCAGCGCGCGGTGTTCCACGTGCAATCCTCAGGACGCAGTGAAGTAACAGGCGCCAACGTGTTGGTCGCTATCTTTAGTGAACAAGAATCTCATGCGGCTTACCTTCTGAAGAAGAATGATATTAGTCGTCTGGATATCGTTAACTTTATTTCCCACGGTATTACTAAAGCATCAAGCTCTGGTGATGATTCCTCTTCATCGGATTCTTTCAGTAGCAGTGACAGTACTGAAGAAGCCAGTTCGGAAGAGCGCCTAGAGAGTTTTGCTTCCAACTTGAATCAGCTTGCTAAGCAAGGCCAGATTGATCCACTCATTGGTCGTGATAAAGAGCTAGAAAGAACCATTCAAGTATTGTGTCGCCGCCGTAAAAACAACCCACTTCTAGTGGGTGAAGCGGGCGTTGGTAAAACAGCCATTGCAGAAGGCTTAGCGTGGAGAATTGTTGAAGGGCAAGTGCCTGAAATTATTAAGAATAGTGTAATTTATTCTCTGGATATTGGTTCGTTACTGGCTGGCACCAAGTATCGTGGCGATTTTGAAAAACGTTTCAAAGCCATTCTTAAGCAGCTAGAGAAAGAAGACGACGCGATTCTTTTCATTGATGAAATCCATACCATTATCGGTGCTGGTGCAGCATCTGGTGGCCAGGTCGATGCAGCTAACCTGATTAAGCCTCTGCTAAGTAGTGGTAAATTACGTTGTATCGGATCAACCACGTATCAGGAATACAGCAATATCTTTGAAAAAGAACGAGCTCTGTCTCGCCGTTTCCAGAAGATTGATATTGTTGAACCATCACTTGATGACACAACAAAAATCCTGATGGGTCTCAAGCCTAAGTATGAAGCTCACCATGAAGTGCGTTACACCAATAAAGCACTGCGTGCTGCGGTAGAACTTTCGGCGAAATACATCAACGAGCGTCACTTGCCAGATAAAGCGATCGACGTGATTGATGAGGCTGGTGCTCGACATCGTCTAGCGCCTGCGAGCCGTCGTAAGAAAACTGTTGGTGTGGCCGACATTGAGGCTATGGTAGCGAAAATGGCTCGTATTCCTGAAAAGTCTGTGTCTTCTTCCGATAAAGAGATTCTTCAGAATCTGGATGAGAAGATGAAGATGCTGGTATTTGGGCAGGATGATGCCATCGACGTTCTGAGCGAAGCCATCAAGCTAACGCGTGCTGGTCTTGGTGCCGATAACAAACCTGTGGGTTCATTCTTGTTTGCAGGCCCAACTGGGGTGGGTAAAACGGAAGTCACGGTTCAGCTGTCTAAATTGATGGGCATTGAGCTACTTCGTTTCGATATGTCTGAATACGGTGAACGTCACTCTGTGAGCCGTTTGATAGGTGCTCCACCTGGATATGTAGGTTACGATCAAGGTGGTTTGTTAACCGATGCGGTAATCAAACACCCACACTCTGTTGTTCTTCTGGATGAGATTGAAAAAGCGCACCCAGATATCTTTAACCTGCTTCTTCAGGTTATGGATAATGGTACCTTGACGGATAATAACGGTCGCAAAGCGGACTTCCGTAACGTCATTCTTGTGATGACAACCAACGCAGGTGTTCAGGAAACGGTCAAGAAATCCATCGGTCTGATCCAGCAGGATCACAGCCATGATGCGATATCAGAGATCAAGAAGGTGTTTACACCAGAATTCCGTAACCGTCTGGACAACATCATCTGGTTTAACAGCCTTGATGAACATGTTATCCACCAGGTGGTTGATAAGTTTATTGTCGAACTTCAGGCGCAACTGGATGCGCGTGGTGTATCACTGGAAGTATCGGATGATGCTCGCCATTGGTTAGCAATAAAAGGTTACGACAAGGCGATGGGTGCGCGTCCTATGGGACGTGTTATTCAAGAACAACTTAAGAAACCTCTTGCCAATGAGCTGCTGTTCGGTACGTTGGTCGACGGCGGCACCGTGAAAGTCAACCTGAAGAAAGATGAGCTTAAGTTTAAATACTTAAGTGAAAAAGAGGCGGCTGTACACTAAGTCGTGTGTTTAATGAAAAAGCCAGAGCGTTTGAAGCTCTGGCTTTTTTGTATCAATTGAAAACGGATTTTAGTGCGAGATAGGACGTTTCAACGTGTGGTGGGATTTCTTGTTCTATCTGGAAACCTTTTTTGGGGTATTCTTTGATTCGTTCAAAATCACCCAGCATAGCTTCGACGGTAACATCTAGAGATATTTCTTCACTAAAGTAATCAATGAAGGTGGTTTTAGGGGACGTTACGCAGACATGGTCGACTTCATTTGGCCATTGTTTCATGAAAGTGGCGTAAGTTCGCCTCTCCATGTAGGGCTTTTGGACCAAGATGAATGAACGAAAATTGCAGCGAAGCTTGGTGAGAAGTTTGGCCGTTAACTGAACATTTTCACCGGTATTGGTCGCTTGATCTTCGAGGATGATATCGGCTGAGGGTACACCAAGATCTTTAGCGATGGCTGCAAAAGTATGCGCCTCGGTTTGATCAAAAATACCGTCTGTCAGTCGTCCGACGCCACCAGAGAATACAATCTTGGTTGCCCAACCATCGTGATAAAGTTTTGCTGCATGTTCTGCAACCCTAACGTCGTTGCTGCCAAGCACAAATAGACAGTCAGCTTTACGCAATGGCTGAGCGAGCTGCATGTAATCCCAAAGGTTTTCGATGTGTTGGAAAAGCTTGGTACTCATATCGGATTCCCAGTGTTATACAAGTTCTAAAGTGTGCTGGTAATGAAAGCGATAACCTAATCTTTGCAAGCGATCAGCCAGAATTCGTTTGTCTGCTTGCTGTACAACGGGTGGTAGGCGCACATCGGAGCCGGCACTGTTGAGTGCCGCTTGATAAAACTCAGCCTTGCTAACCGTGTTGGGTGTCGTCGCATTGATGACAACGTTCTTACAGTTGAGCGCAACGAAGCTGGTTGCTCCTATTGCATCGGTCAGATGCAGCATATTGGCTGGAGCAAGTTCACTGACTTGTTTCAACTTGTCGACAAAGCGAGAAGGGTGGCGATCAGGCCCAACGAGCCCACTACAACGTACAATGCCGTAATCAAGTTCTGAATCAATCACGTACTGCTCGGCTTGCAGCATCATGGTTGCTTTTTCTGAAAATAAGCTGCTGTTGTGCGCTCTATTGAGAGAGGCTGCATCTTCATCTAAGGCGTCGGCTAGGTTGGGGTACACAGTGGTCGAGCTGACCATGATGATTTTCTTAACTTGAGCGTGCAGACAAGCCTGGCAGAGCATATTCCAGTGTTGAGCGTACTGTTGTCCCATCCCTTTTCTAAACCCCGGGGGAAAACAGCCAATCACAATGTCTGCTTGAGTGTCGCTGATGACTTGAGCAATAGTATCTGGGCCACTCTGTAAGTCGATTTTGAGCCCTGTGAGATGTTGAGCTTCGAGTTCTACTACACCAGCGTCAGTAGTGCGGCTCACATACACTTTGTGTCCGATGGTTTCTAGGTAATGGGCGAGAGGCTTACCTAGCCATCCACCACCAATGATCAATATGTTTTTCACACTAAGTCCTTGTCCAAAGTGAGTTTCCATTTAACTATCTTAAAGACGTTGAGAATAATCAACAGTGAGTTTTAGGATTTCATCCCCTTTATTTCGCCAATACCAACCAGTTCCATCTCTTATTATTGAGTCTATTATTAAGTATTGGGTGCGTTTTGACACCCGACTTTTTAGGTAAGTGTATGAAGTGGTGTTTGTTATTGGCCGTCTTGTTTTGTTCAAGTGTAACGGCTGAACAAAAAGTTTATATGACATCTCTGGAGTGGCCACCTTATTCGGGCGCAGACTTGCCTGAGAATGGCTACTCTGTTGCCGTTGCTCGCGAGGCCTTTTCAGCAATGGGGTACGAACTGGTTGTTGATTTCCAACCTTGGGTCAGAGCCGTGGCGTTAGCGACTAAATCTGACAAGTATATGGGGTATTTCCCCGAATATTTTTTTGAAACTTCTGACTTTGTTTTCTCTGACTCTATAGGCAGTGGCCCATTGGGCTTTGTTGAAAATACTCGCTTTCCGATTGAGTGGCAAAGTCTGTCGGATCTTCGATTCCTTCGTATTGGTGTTGTACAAGGATATGTGAATACCAAAGAGTTTGATCAAATGGTTGCAGAAGGCCACCTGCAGGTTGAGGCCTCGGCTAATGACACCAGAAACATTCATAAAGTGGCTAAAGGAAGGCTGGATGCGGCTGTGATTGACCCAAACGTTTTGGAATACCTCATCAGTGTTGACCTGAGAGAGGAGCTGTTGAGGAAACGCCTGAGAATGAATGCAAGATTGCTTGAAAACAAGCAGCTTTATATTGCGTTTAAAAACCAACCTGAAGGTGAGGCGATCAGAGAAATATTTAATCAAGGATTGGAAAAAATAGATATAGACGCAATTGTCAGTCGGCTGAAAAAACCGGCTGACAATGAGCGCGCATTAAGCAGTGTTCCTACAATAGAGAAACCTAACTAGATAAAACACGTAAAATTTTGTCTGCATGCTCGGCAACTTCGATGCCTTCATCGGTGAGGTAACCACCGTCAGGTAAAGTACACAGCCCCTTATCAAATAGTCGTTGCACTGCCGATTGCATATCTTCTGATGCATCATGATGAACTTTAATGCCAGTCGCGGCGCTGCTAATGTCGAATTGAAGTAAAAGGTTTAACTCGGCGATCTTATCAGCGTTATATTTCATAATGATTTCCTTAGAGAAAGTACTAAAACAACCATAATCCTCGTATTGGTATTCATCAATTATGGGCTGAGAGAAATGTTATCTACCCCTTAATTTGCATAAAAATAGACGTTAATTCGATTAGTTATTGACCAACTGTTTAACTGTGTTTAAGGTGTTTTTCTTAATGCTTAAACTTCATAACGATGAAGGTTGATATGAAGAAATTGACTAAATGCCTTTGATGAAAATATTACTGACTTTCTATGATGTTTAACTGATTGATAATATTGAGTATTATTGATTTGTCATGTTCTTGGTTTACCTTCTTTTATCATCTTAAACCAGTTAATCACGCGAAGTTTTTATTGTTTTAAAGCAGCTTCATTGCGCGCAGGGAATTAACGCTTGAAATTGATCACAATAAGAGTAATTATCCGCGCCCACAAATCCACATTAATTTAAATGTTTTTCCATGATGAACTTAAACCAGTTTGATTCTCTATTACCGCCACAGATGGCGGAACGTGCCGCTGAAATCGGTGTAGGTAAAGTGACGAAAGACCCGATGAAGTCGTTTCTTCTGGCCATTTCGGCAGGTATTCATATTGGTATCGCGTTTGTCTTCTACACCATAGTGACGACAGGCGCTGGGGACCTACCTTGGGGTCTTACGCGCTTGTTAGGTGGATTAGCATTCAGCTTAGGTTTGATCCTCGTTGTTGTGACTGGCGGTGAATTGTTTACCAGTTCAGTTCTCACCCTAGTTGCTCGTGCAAGTGGCAAGATTACGTGGAAAATGCTGATGAAAAACTGGGCCGTCGTGTACGGTGGAAACCTTATCGGCGCGCTGTTGCTCGTGGTGTGTATGCTGCTAACCAAGCAGTATATGTTCGATAACGGTCAAGTCGGTCTCAACGCCATGGCCATCTCTCAGCATAAACTGCATCACAGTTTTATCTCTGCGGTCGCGCTGGGCATTATGTGTAATGTCTTAGTCTGTATTGCGGTTTGGATGACATTCAGTGGCCGGACACTGACAGATAAAATTGCCGTGATGATTTTACCTGTCGCGATGTTCGTTTCCGCTGGGTTTGAGCACTGCATCGCAAACATGTTTCAGGTGCCGATGGCTATTGGTATTAAGTTCTTTGCACCTGCCGAGTTTTGGCAGATGACAGGAGCAAACATTGCTGACTACGCGGATCTGAATTTGCTCAATTTTATTACCAACAACCTTATACCTGTGACTCTCGGTAACATCATTGGGGGTGGTGTCTTTGTTGGGATGTGGTATTGGATGATTTACCTGAGAGACTAACTCGGACTGATTGAATGAAGGCTCGTAGAAACACGAGCCTTTTTTGATCTTGTGGATCTCAGTGAAGCTGCCCCCACGGCTCTTCAATGATGTCATCCATTTCCAATATCTCTTCTGGTAGTGAGACCAACCAATCACGAGTATCTTCGTCTTCCAGTTGGACTGCGTCGTTAGAGCGATAGCAAGCGCCAAGTTGCATGTTTTTATCCTCACAAGATCGAATATCTGAAGCATAATCTCGGGATTTGACGGTTTTATGACGTCGTTTGAACTAGTTTATATGCATATGAATACTAACAATTTTTACTGGCTGGAATACGTAGGTGAGGAACAATCGAAGTTATCCTGAATAGGATGACATGGTTATCCACAGATTCTGTGGATAAGATCTTTTCTACTCGTGGATCCTCACCATCAAGACGGCGTGTTATCGAGATCTACTAAGACTCTTCCTTCTTTAGAAATACAGCTTCGAACAGATAAGCTGAGGGTCAAACTGATAGAGACGGACAGCATGACAAAGATCGCGACCATGATCATTAGCTGATATTTGATCGCGATAAGTGGGCTTGCTCCTCCCAAAATTTGGCCTGTCATCATGCCCGGCAGGGTCACTAGGCCGCTGGTGGTCATTGAGGCCAAAGTGGGAGCTAGGGACTTTTTTATTGACTCCCTGACAAACGGCAATGTGGCGAATTGTGGGGAAGCGCCTAAGGCAATCGCAGCCTCATATTCGCTGCGTCGAGTGTCGATTGAGGTAAACATACTCTGCAATGCGACGATATTGCCGCTCAGTGAATTCCCTAGCAGCATTCCCGCCAAAGGGATCAGGTACTGTGCATTAAAGAGTGGTTGTGGCTGGACGATCACGACGCAGATGAGCAGTAGCATAGGTAAAAGGCCGACCAGCAACCCAGTGGTAACCGGATACATTAAAGGCCGCCTAGGCAGTTTAGCCTTACTGATGATGGAGCTCGCACCGATTAAGGTCATGACCAGCAACCACAGAATGTTGATAAGCAGGCTGTTGATCGTGAATAAGTACTGAAGGTACACCCCGACCAGCAATAGCTGTATGGTCATTCTCGCAACGCTAATGAGCGCTTCTCTTTCGATATTGAGTCGGTAATAGCGACTGATGAGTATTGGGATCGTTAGCGTACAAAAAAATAATGCCAGCAGTGGCCACGAAATATCTACAACGCCGCTCATGATTTCTCCTCCCAAATTTCATTGCGCATTGTATACCTAAAAACTTTATCAAGGGTCGAATTCCGCGAAAAACTGCTCGTTTTGATTCAAGAGAACTCGATTTTTACACTACTTAAGTTGCCTGATCTTGATACATATTCTGATACAACTGTTTAACATTTTCGTGTTCCTGTGAGGGTGAATGACGTGCTACATCCCTGAAAAACCACGTAAAACGTTGCTTGATTGTTATCGGTTGGTTGTGTTTTTAACAATATCCTGCTGTTAATAAATTTTCACAACCTTATGCATATTGATATATGAATTATTAATCAAACACATCTCTGGATGAGCTCAAAAAAGTGTTGAATAACAAGGTGTGGTGGGGCGGATTTGATTGAACCCTACGAATAGTATGGTCTAACATTTTTACCTAGAGATTGTAAAAACGTTAGCTCGGTTACAAGAGCTATCCAATAACACTAAATACAAAATAGGCAAATGTATGAGTGATGTTAACAAAATTGAGAGTGGCGAAAAACGCTCGCTGGAGTGGAAGTCTTTTCTCTTCATTGCGGTTGTTCTCTTCCCAGTTCTAAGTGTGGCTTTCGTAGGTGGCTACGGATTCATTGTTTGGATGTTGCAAGTGTTCTTCTTCGGACCACCTGGCGCCCATGGCATGTAAGCCAGTGAGCTCATTTCCACATTTTTGAAAAGATTTTAAGAGAGCAAACCATGAAATCATTGATCGTTAAACTGTGGCGCACCATGACGCGCCCTGCAGTGCATATCAGCCTTGGCGTGCTGACTATGGGCGGCTTTATCGCAGGTGTTATCTTCTGGGGCGGTTTCAACACAGCACTAGAAGCCACCAACACTGAAGAATTCTGTATCAGCTGTCACACCATGCGTGACAACGTATACGTTGAACTTCAGGAAACCGTTCACTGGAAAAACCACTCTGGTGTTCGTGCAACTTGTCCTGATTGTCATGTTCCTCACAATTGGACAGACAAAATCGCTCGTAAGATGCAGGCCTCTAAAGAAGTGTTTGCCCAAGTGTTTGGTAACTACGACGAACCCGGTGTATTTGAAGAGCGTCGTATCGAACTTGCTAAACACGAATGGGATCGTTTTTCTGCCAACAAATCCTTAGAGTGCAAAAACTGTCACAACTATGAGTCGATGGACTTCGAACAGATGTCACCAACGGCTCGTATCCAAATGAAGCAAGCGGCGGAAAAAGATCAAAGCTGTGTTGATTGTCACAAAGGCATCGCACACAAACTGCCTGCTGGTATGGAAAACATTGGCGGTATCGTCGGTGAACTTGAACAGCTGACTTCCAGCACAGATTACTCTGTGGGTAATGCTTTGGTGAGTGTGCGTCACCTACCTGTCTACTTTGATGAAACGGGTGCTGAAGAAGCGGGTCTGCTTAACCCTGCGTCCACAGTTACGGTCCTAGAAGACAAGGGCGAAATGATGAAAGTTGAGATTGATGGTTGGCGAAAAGCGAAAGGCTTTGGTCGAGTCATTCAGGAAGACTTTGGTATGAACATCGCAGTTGGTTCACTACTTAAAGAAGCTGCAACCAGTGACGATGTTGTGACGAAAGGCGAGAAAAAGGTGGATGAGCTAACTGGTCTTCCATGGGAGAAAGTGGCTGCAACGGTTTGGATGAAAAAAGAAGCAATGCTGAACGACGTTACTCCAATCTGGGAAAAAGCGAGCGAAGCGTACAAGACCAACTGTTCAGTTTGTCACACTCAGCCTGATGAAGCGCACTTCGATGCGAACACTTGGCCAGGTATGTTCAACGGTATGCTTGCATTCGTTAACTTCGACACAGACAGCGAAGCCCTAGTATTGAAGTACCTACAGAAGCACTCTTCAGATTTTGCTGAAGGTCACCACTAATAAGCGTCGGATGGAGTAATTGAAATGGCTATTACACGAAGAAGTTTTCTTAAAGGTGTAGCAACGACCAGTGCAGCGTCAGTAATCGGTCCAAGCTTATTGGCATCTGCTTCTGCAAGCGCAGCTGAAACAACAGGAACTTGGAAAGTTTCCGGTTCTCACTGGGGCGCATTCCGCGCCCATATCTACGCGGGTAAAGTTCAAGAGATCAAACCGCTAGAAACCGATACCAACCCAACTGATATGATCAACGGTATCAAGGGTGTTATTTATAACCCGTCTCGTGTCCGCTACCCAATGGTGCGCCTAGACTGGCTGAAAAAGCACAAATACAGCGCCGAAACTCGCGGCGATAACCGTTTTATTCGTGTCACTTGGGATGAAGCTTTGGATCTGTTCTACCGTGAGTTAGAGCGCATTCAGAAAGACTACGGACCTTGGGCATTGCACGCAGGCCAAACTGGTTGGCGTCAGACAGGTCAATTCCATAGCTGTACCAGCCACATGCAACGTGCGGTAGGTATGCATGGTAACTTCATTACTAAAGTTGGTGACTACTCAACAGGTGCGGGTCAGACGATTCTGCCTTACGTTTTAGGCTCAACGGAAGTTTACGCACAAGGTACGTCGTGGTCTGAGATTCTGGAAAACTCAGACAACATCATCCTATGGGCTAATGATCCGGTGAAGAACCTTCAGGTTGGTTGGAACTGTGAAACTCACCAGTCGTTCCCTTACTTGGAGCAATTGAAAGAGAAAGTCGCTAAAGGCGAAATCAACGTGCTTTCTGTTGATCCGGTGAAGAACAAGACGCAGCGTTTCCTACAAAATGATCACTTGTACATTAACCCAATGACTGATGTCGCGTTTATGTTGGCAGTCGCTCATGTGTTGTACAACGAAGAGCTTCACGATCAGAAATTCATTGATACCTACTGTCTTGGTTTCGACGAGTTCATTAAGTACGTTCAAGGTGAGACGAAAGACAAACTTGAAAAAACACCTGAATGGGCGGCGGAAATCTGTGGCGTAAGCGCGGATAAGATCCGTGAATTCGCCCGCATGCTGGTTAACGGTCGCACACAGATCCTGATGGGATGGTGTATTCAGCGTCAGGAGCACGGTGAGCAACCTTATTGGGCGGCGGCAGTTGTGGCGGCGATGGTCGGTCAAATTGGTCTTCCGGGTGGCGGTATTTCTTATGGTCACCACTATTCTGGTATCGGCGTACCTTCAACTGGTTTCGCAGCACCGGGTGGTTTCCCACGTAACCTTGACCAAGGTATGAAGCCAAAATGGGACAACAACGACTACAACGGTTACAGCAAAACTATTCCTGTTGCCCGTTGGATTGACTGTCTACTGGAGCCAGGTAAAGAAATTCGTTACAACGGCAGTAAAGTGAAGTTACCGGGTTACAAAATGATGGTGATTTCGGGTAACAACCCATGGCATCACCACCAAGATCGTAACCGCATGAAGAAAGCCTTCAAGCAGCTTCAGACCGTGGTGACCGTCGAGTTTGCTTGGACGGCAACGTGTCGATTCTCTGACATTGTGCTACCAGCTTGTACCCAGTTTGAACGTAACGACATCGACGTTTACGGCTCATATTCAGGTAAAGGTCTGATTGCGATGCACCGTCTAGTGGATCCATTGTTCCAGTCTAAGACAGACTTCGAGATCTTCACCGAGCTCAGCCGTCGATTTGGTCGCCATAACGAGTACACGCGTGGTATGGATGAAATGCAATGGGTTCGTTCATTGTATGATGACTGTCGTGCGGCTAACAAAGGTAAGTTCGACATGCCATCGTTCGATGATTTCTGGGAACAGAGCGTTCTAGATTTTGGTGAAGGTAAACCTTGGGTTCGCCACGCTGATTTCCGTGAAGATCCAGAAATCAACGCGCTGGGCACACCTTCTGGTTTCATTGAAATTACGTCTCGTAAAATTGGCCGTTACGGCTATGAGCACTGTCAGGAACACCCAATGTGGTTTGAAAAGACAGAACGTTCACACGGTGGACCGGGTTCAGACAAGTTCCCATTCTGGCTACAATCGTGTCACCCTGACAAACGCCTGCACTCGCAGATGTGTGAGTCGGAAGAATTCCGTGCAACCTACGCGGTGCAAGGTCGTGAGCCGGTTTACATCAACCCTCAGGATGCCAAAGAGAAAGGCATCAAAGACGGTGATTTGGTTCGTGTGTTTAACGACCGCGGTCAATTGCTGGCAGGCGCTGTTCTCATGGATAGCTACTCTCGTGGCGTTATCCGTATCGAAGAAGGCGCATGGTATGGTCCTCTAAACGAGAAAGAAGGTGCGATCTGTACCTACGGTGACCCGAACACACTAACCATGGATATCGGTTCTTCAGAGCTTGCTCAGGCGACCTCTGCCAACACCTGTATCGTTGATTTCGAGAAGTTCACTGGTAAGGTTCCACCTGTAACCTCATTCGGTGGCCCAATCGAAGTGGCTTAAACTTCGAAGTAGAGAATAAAAAAACCAGCCTCTGGCTGGTTTTTTTATAACTTGGCTTTGCTTACTTAAGTAAGGTTCAGTGCTGTTAAATTTGTAGGTGCAGGCTCTATGAAGAGCAGCTGTAATGAGAGACACCGCCTGCTGCGAAATACTCTAACGGTCTTAGCTTATAGTATTTCTCTTCGACCTCTTTGGATTGTTCGCCATACGGGTCAGCTAATATCTCTTCTAACTCATGGATAAGCGAAAAATCTCCCTGCCTAGCTAGCTCATAAGCGGGGACAATAAGCCACTCGCGCCAAGTGTATTTAGGGTTCACTTGCTTCATGTTACGAGAGATAACCTCGATACCTTTTTCAACATTCAGTGATTCATGCCATGATGTTAACCACTCACTCCACTCATTTTCTAATGACTCATCAGGCTCAGCGTAAAAGCTCTTGGCAATTTCAGAGACATCCTCTGGAATGTTACAAAGCTCGCGGAAGAACATCGTGTAATCGACATGGGTCTTCATCATCAGAGCGAGTAGCGAGTTAAACAGCGGAGCATCAAAGGTGTCTAGCCCCAATTTGTCTGCCCACATCTGAGTGATTTTTTCTTGCATGAGTGAAGAGAAGCCATCGCGAATCTCATCCAATTGTTCGATGAGTTCTGGGGTAGACTGCAATAAAGGCTCTATCGCGGTGCAGAAAGATTCAAAGTTTTTTTCGGCAGCCAAGGGCTGGTTAAAGAAGGCAAAATGGCGGCCACCACCTGTCCAAGGCTGAAAATAGGGTTCGAAACGTTCACAAAACCCGAAAGGACCATAATCTAAGGTGAAGCCACCTACCGCACAGTTGTCACTGTTAAAGTTGCCCTGACAGTAACCGACGCGTAGCCAGTGTGTGACTAATGTCGTGAGCCGTTCGCGAAACTCGACGGCTAATCGGATCGCCTTGTCAGCCAAAGGAAGGTGAACATCTATTTTATCGCTATACTCTCGCTCAATCATGTGTAAAACCATCATCTCCAGCTCGACTAACGCGTTGGGATGTTCCTGACAACGAGCGCGACGTCCAAAGAGTTCAAGTTGACCAACACGCAAGAAAGACGGCGCAACGCGAGTCGAGATTGCCACAGGGTTTGAGACCATGACATCAGGATCTTGAGAGCGAGAGCCTTCACGATACCAAGGGCGATCAACCGTTTCAGATTGGGATACAAACAAGCTTAAAGATCGTGACGAAGAAACCCCAAGTGCATGCATATGTTCTTGGGCAAGGAATTCGCGGACGCTTGAACGTAGAACGGCTCTGCCATCTGCACCGCGGCAGTATGGTGTTGGGCCGCCGCCTTTTAACTGCATTTCCCAACGCTGGTGGTTGAGAATACCTTCAAAGACTGAGATAGCACGTCCATCACCGTAGCCATTGCCGGTTCTAAATGGGCACTGCTTGGTGTATTCATTGCCAAAGATAGACAAGGCGTAACCTGTCGCCCAGCCGATGCTGCGCATGGGAGCGGGTACCTGACTCATATCGCCAGAAAATAGCTGTTTGAACTCCTCGGTGAGTGCAATGTTGTCATGCAAGCCCAGCTGTTTAAAAAACGGGCGACTGTGGCTGACATAGATGGGGTCAGAAATGGCAGTAGGCTTCACTGGCACGTAGTGGCCTGAAAACACTTGCCTTGGGAAGTGATCTTCACCATCTTCCGTTGCATCCGGGTCGCAAATCAGCGTATCGAGCAAAGAATAGTCAGAGGCCTGAGCAAGATCGGTCAAGGTATCAATATCTACTGGGCGTTTCATCCCTTCCTGTTTATTCATGCTTTTTATAATTCCTGGCGGCAAGTAGAATCTATCAGCAATGATACGTCGGTAATGGGTAAAAGGCATCAATAGCCGGCGATTAAATCTTGGCAGACCTCTTGAGCGACATTCGCACGCTTTGTTAGGTTCAGCATGGTTAGGTCCAACATGAAAGGAATATTATGATTGTAATTACAGGTGCCAGCAGCGGATTGGGCGCGGCGTTAGCAAAACGACTTGATGCGGATGGGCAAACGGTTTTGTTAACTGGTCGCAGTCGAGAGAAGCTTGCAGCAGTCGACGCGCAGTTATCGGGCCAATCAAGTTACCAAACATGTGATTTGGCTAATCACGACTCGGTCTCTGATTTGTTTGATGGTTTTCAGGACCAGCCAACTACTTTGATTCACTGTGCGGGCTCCGGTTACTTTGGTTTGTTTGAGCAGCAAGAGCCTGATGCTATTCAAGCGTTAATTGACAATAACCTGAAATCAGCAATTAATGTGCTGCAAGAAGCGGTCAAGCGATATCAAGATAAACCGGTCAATGTGGTTATGGTGATGTCGACAGCAGCTCAACAACCAAAAGCTCAGGAATCGACTTATTGTGCGGTCAAGTGGGCGGTTCGAGGTTTGTTGGAATCGGTGCGCCTAGAACTGAAAGGCAAACCAATCAAGTTGATTGCGGTATACCCGGGTGGTATGGATACTGAATTCTGGCCGTCAAGCGGCAAGGATTTGAACACAACCGGATTTATGGCAGCAGCGGATGTTGCTGAGATGATTCATTCGTCGTTGTCTAGCCTCGGTAATGGCTTCGTTTCTGACATTACAATCAATCGGGCTTAAATGTCTCTCATCCCCTAAATTTAAAGTACTAGTCAATCAAGCCGTACTTTATTCTCAGGTCATGAAGTTTCTGCTCAGCGTGATGTTTGAAATACAGGTTGAGAGCAGCAACGATTTGCTCCGCTTGAGGGTGATCTTTCCTCACTGCGGCGTGCAATGGGGTTGAGTCAAGATAGGCTTCGCTAAAATGAAGCCTTTCCTTTTTGATCCGCATCTCTTTCACCGTCCATCTTCCCACCGCTTCGTCTGTGACGAGAACATCTGCCCGATCAGTGAGCACCAAGCGGATGCTATTGGGTAAGTCAATCGAGTCGGCTGGAATCATTTCCTTGTAATCGCGTAAGCCAGCGCCATAGGCGTAGTCATTGATCAACGCAACGCGCATGCCTTTCAAACTGCTCATTGAAGCGTATTCAAAGTTGGTGTCGGTGCGAGAAATAAAGGCCATCTGGTTGTACATGTATTGCTCTGTGAACAAGTAATCTTTGCTACGTTGTTCCGTTTTCCAGATAGCAATGATGACGTCGTTTTTGCCGTTAATGGTTTCTTTAAGCACCCTAGACCAAGGTTTGACAGAATATTCTATTTCAAAACCTGCAGAGACTAACGCTTCCGTCACCAAATCATGGGCGATTCCGCTGCCCAATGCGGAATTCATAACGTAAGGAGGCCACAAGTCTTGCGCGAGCCGCAATGGTGCAGCCCATCCTGGGCCACTCCATAGGCTGAGAGTAAGGAAAATCAATTTTCCAATTTGGTATCTGTACACCAGTCTGTTCCATCAAACCTCTTAGTAATTAAGTTTAGTTGAGGTTGGGAAAGCTAAAAATATTTTTATCATCGGAGTTAATTTTGTGCTCATTTCGCCACGAGTATTTTCTTACGCGTATTCGAGTGTGGCGTTAGGGCTTTACGTTCGGATTGAAATTTTCTCTTTGTATTGAGTTGCTTATCACTAGTGATTAAGGATGCTTGATCTTTTGCTTTAATCTTAATTAGGTGACTACGTTTATTTTTTATTGATTTATTTGTTAATAATGATTGGCACCAATAGTTTCTATAGCCAGAGCGAGCAGATGGTATTTGACGCTCATAAATAAAAATCTATAGGAACATAGAAAATGAAAAAGACAGCATTAGCAGCAGCCCTATCTCTTGTTGCAGGTTCAGCCGTAGCAGCAGACGCACTTTCAGGCGACCAATTCACAGTATCTGGTGAAGTCGCAGTCGGTGGTTACTACCAAACAGACCGTAAAGAAAACGAGAAAGTAAACAACTTCGAAAATCAAAAAGACGAAGAGTTTTACAACGGTGGTGTAACGGGTTTTGATATCTTCGCTGATTACGAAAACGGTAACATCGTTGGTAAATTTGGCGGTGAGTTTGACGTAGAAAACGACTACGGCACATCAGATTCAACGTTCAACATTACTGACACTTGGGTTGGTTACAAAACTGGTGCTGGCGTTGTTTCTGCTGGTTACGCTAACGACACAGCTCTAGACGCGGTTGACGGTGCAGCGGACCAAACGATCGAGTTCCTATGGTCACCAAATGACGCATCTGACGCACGTCAGGTAGTTAAATTTGAAGGCGATAAAGAAGGCATTAAATACGGTATCTCTTACTATGGTGACCGTAACTACGAAGGTAGTGATAGCCAAGCGGGTTACAACGGTTACCTAGGCTACGAAAATGACACTTTCATGGTTAACTTTGGTTACGAAGACAACGATGAAGATCAAGGCGATACAGATAAGCTATACCTAGTGAATGGTTCTGTGAAGCTTGGTTCAGTTGGCATCGGTGCTACTTTTGCTGAAGAAGAATTTGCAAGTGGTAAGAAAGTTAAGATGTATAACACATCTGCTGGTTACACCATTGATGCACTATACCTAGCAGCAGGTTACGTAACGATTGAAGACACTCGTGAAGCAGTGAACTTTGGTGGTTCTTACGCATTTACTGACAACGTAACAGCACTAGTTGATGTTGCTTATCACATCTCTGATGAAGGCTTCAACTCTACGACAGGTGTTGGCGCTGAAGAAGGCGACATCGAGTCATTCGTTAAACTTGCTTACGCATTCTAATTTAACGACTGGGTTTATTCATATCTCTTAAAGCCCACGAAGGTGGGCTTTTTATAAGCAGGACGCTTATCGCAATAATCCACTGCCTTTTCGCCCTCCGGAGTTGGAGGGCTTTTTCGTTTCCAGACACGCTTCATACCCACCTCTTTATAGAAATTTGTGCATTACTACTCTCAGAAGATCTACCTCTGAATGGGCGCTAATACTGCTTTATGCAAGCACGCAGCTAAACGCGATTTTTCATTACCTTCCAATTGGGAGGTAAACAATTCGTGACCTAGACCAATATTACCTAAGTTAGTGATTGGACAATAAAAAAACCTAGTGCTCTAATTTAATTAAGGGTACAGCAAATTATATTGATCTGGGGAGTTGATTTATGTCGTTTTCAGTCAGGCTGGAAAATGGTCGTACTCTGCGGGTCAGAGACATCAATTTGCAAGCCGAGCTCCATCAAAATGAAATAGCGTTTAGTTATCAAGGCTTGAATAACGATCGCATCAGTGGGCGCTATGTTCTGGCGATCACTGAGTTTGAATTCGAACATACTGCGACGCTGCTAGGTGACGGCTTCCAGATGCTCGCCCAGACGACTGGCACTGTCGACAACCCTGTGGACATTGGACGCTGCCCAGACAACTCTTCAAGTTATCGTATCTATTCTTCAACAGGATCAAAGCGTTATTACAATTATCTGGTGGTTGAAGACTCTTTAGGTTACACCTTATTTGGTTTTACCTCTTGCCATCGTTTTGCCGGCTATTTTGAAGTGGTTGAGTTAGAGAATCACAACTGGTTGAAGATATGCATTGATGGCGAAGATACCTACCCACTGGATTGGGCATCTAATCAGTTGGAGTCTGTCGTGGTACTTCAGGGAGAGTCATTATCAACACTCTTTTCTGAGTATGCACAATTGATTTCGCGTCATCATCCGCCAAGAGCTGGCGTGAAGAAGGCGGCGCCTATTGGTTGGTGCTCTTGGTACGCTTACTATGCCGACGTTACGCAAAGCCATGTCCTCGATAACATGAATCATATGAAGGGTGAGTTGGAATCGCTCGAATATGTGCTGTTGGATGACGGCTATCAAGCCTTTATGGGAGACTGGCTCACGCCTTCTGACAAATTCCCTTCCGGCGTAAAAGCGCTGATCAAAGAAATCAAACTTCAGGGCAAGAAGCCCGCGATTTGGCTAGCCCCCTTTATTGCTCAGCCAGAATCGGAGCTTTTCAAGCAACATCAAGATTGGTTTGTGACTCATGAAGATGGCTCATTACTGAAAGCTGAAGACGTGACTTATGCTGGTTGGCGGTGTACTCCTTGGTATATCTTGGATACGTCACACCCAGATGTGCAGGAGCATCTTACCCAAGTGGTTAAAACGATGCGTGAAGAGTGGGGGATAGAGCTGTTCAAGCTTGATGCGAACTACTGGGGAACGCTAAAAGGGCGACGAGAACAGAGCGGCATCACGGGTGTTGAAGCGTATCGACTGGGTATGGAAGCCATTGCCGAAGGGGCTGGTGATGCGTTAATTCTTGGCTGTAACGCACCAATGTGGCCGTCACTTGGGGTTGTCGACGCCATGCGAGTGTCTGATGATGTCGAGCGCGATGAACGGCGCTTTGAACAAATCGCAAAAGAAACGTTTTATCGTAGCTGGCAGCATAGAAAGCTGTGGCAGGTTGACCCAGACTGCGCCACGTTTGTCTCTTTGCCAAATCAGGCCACAGAGCGTCGTTATTACGAGTTTCATCGGGATACGCTGCTAGCCTGCGGTGGCTTGTTGTTGTCTGGCGATCCGTTGCCCGAACTGACATCCTTTGCTCAGCGAACGCTCTCGCGTCTGTTTATCCGCCAGAAACACAGCCAGAATGCGGCTCGATTTACTTCGTTGAGTTTGCACCATGCGTATTTGAAAATGACGGATCAGAATGATCTGCACTGTCTGTTTAATTTCCAGCAACCTGCTCGAGAAGTGACCTTAACCTCTGACTTTCCAGTGTATTGGTATGATTACTGGAGCGGCGAGAAACTCAGCCATGAGCGTACTGCGGTGATCGAAGTCACTTTGGATGCTGGATTATCAAGCAGAGCGATTGTGACCGCGCGCTGAAACCTCGCTAAAGATCATGGGGTAAGCTAAGATACGCGCTGGCTAAACGAATAGGTTTTAGAAGCACTATGTCAATCATCTTGGGCATTGACCCAGGTTCCCGCATTACTGGATACGGCGTGATCCGCCAGACCGGACGTCACCTTCACTATTTGGGCAGTGGTTGTATTCGAACATCAGAAAAAGAGCTGCCCGGGCGCCTGAAGCAAATTTACGCCGGAGTGACAGAAATTATTACCCAGTTCCAACCGGACGTGTTCGCTATTGAGCAAGTGTTCATGGCGCGCAATGCGGATTCTGCCTTAAAGCTTGGTCAAGCTCGTGGCAGTGCGATTGTTGCCGCCGTCAACGCCGATCTCCCTGTCTATGAGTACGCGGCTCGCTTAATCAAACAAGCGGTTGTTGGAACTGGTGGCGCGGATAAAGAACAGGTTCAGCACATGGTGCAGTCAATGCTCAAGTTACCCGCCAAGCCTCAAGCGGACGCGGCCGATGCCCTAGGCGTTGCTATCTGTCATGCGAATACCAATAAAACCTTAGTTGCGTTAGCTGGCAAAGCAACCAGTGCACGACGAGGTCGTTACCGCTGATTGTTGATATCGATGTCAAAATTGAGATGTCCTAAACAGATCTAACAATGCAATTTGTTATGGAAATGTTGCAAATATATAGTGGTCGGAGGTCTTACAACTTTCAATCAAGGATGATTGACAATGAACCCAGCCACTCTCTGGCGTCGTGCGTGCATGCCGAGCCAACACAATTGGACAAAATCACAACAGCGACAGGCTGATATCCTGTCTCTATTCACTTTTATTGCGTTCCTCGTCGGCCTTTACAGCTTTATTAAATGGAGTAAGCACAGCCATGACAGCTTGGTGCTGACTTCTGTGTTTCTTATTGTGTTAGAGCTGTTTTCTGCAGCGTGTTTGAAGTGGTTTAAACATCCCGGTTTTGCGCTCAATCTTGGGTTTGTCGGCATGACGGTCCATGCGCTCAACATCATTTATCAAAGTGGTGGCGTCGTCGAGTCGACTCAAACCTATTGGGTGCCTTTACTGGTTGTTGCATTTTTCCTCTCGGGAACCCGCTTCATGGCGATCTGTTGGAGTGCGATTGTCATTTCGTTGTCAGCAGCCATGACCCATCTTCATCTCTCTGATTTTAGCTTTCCTCAATTGGTTCTGTCTGAGTCGGCATTGCGCATTGAAATATGGTCAGGAACGATTCTCCCGCTGGTGGTGATATGCATTGCTCAAGCATTTACGGCGAAACAGCGTGATCAGGCGATTGAACTGGCGGAGTACGCCAAACAGAAAAGTGAAGCGGTAGCCGACAAAGCCACCCAAGGTGAACGCCATTTATCGAGTGTGCTAGATCAGGCAAATCAGAATTCTCATCAATTGAAAGAAGTTTCGCAGGTTTTGGAATCTCAGTCGGAAGCCCTCGACAGTCAGGTCAGTCAGCTCAACATCAATAGTGAGTCTCAGGCAAGTGCAGCTGAGCAGATGAGCCAGCAAGTCCACCAGATGACCGAGGGGCTTGAAGATTCCAGCCACTTTGTCACAGAGTTGCGCGGGCGAAGTGACGCCGTTCATCAGCAGGCAGAGAAAAGCTCAGAGCTGCTTGAAGCTTCTACCAGTGCGATAAGCCAGATCATCAACAGCCATGAGCAAATCATGAAAGTCGCTGATTTAATCACGTCTGTCGCGGAGCAAACCAATTTACTGGCACTGAATGCGGCGATTGAAGCGGCACGCGCAGGTGAACAAGGTAGAGGGTTTGCAGTGGTAGCGGATCAGGTACGTGAACTATCGGCTCAGAGCAGTGAGTCTGCAGTGGAGATCCGTAATTTGCTCGACCGCAGCGAACAGGAAGTGCGTCATGGCCAAGAGGTGGTTCATGCCAGTGCGACTCGAATGAAAGAAGTCATTGAACAAGTGACGGCCATCTCGAAGGACGTAAACGGCTTAGCCAACATCATGACCAGCCAAATGTCCGCACTCAAAGAATTGGATGAGGCGAGCAGCGAAGTGGCCAATGGCGTGGTTCAAACCAAGACCATTTCAGAACTTGTTGCACAAAATGGTGCTCAGTTAAACGGACAGGTCGAGACAGTACGCACTCTCACATCTCAACTTGATCTGGTGGTCTCAAAAATCTAGATACACAGTATAAAGAACTGGATGTCTATCCAGTTCTTTATTATCCTGTCGCAAATTCATTTCCAAAGAGTATTGAGTGTGATTGGACGTTTGCGTGGCATTCTGCTTGAAAAGCAACCCCCTGAATTGTTGATTGAAGTAAACGGTATTGGCTATGAAGTTCAGATGCCGATGAGCTGTTTTTACGAATTGCCGAATATTGGTGAGGAAGCAATCATCTACACGCATTTCGTTGTTCGCGAAGATGCTCAGCTACTGTATGGCTTTAATACCGTTAAAGAACGTGCTCTATTCCGTGAGGTGATTAAAGCCAATGGTGTTGGTCCGAAACTGGGCTTAGGTATATTGTCAGGTATGACCGCCAGCCAATTTGTTTCATGTGTTGAACGTGAAGACATTTCGACATTGGTTAAATTGCCGGGTGTTGGTAAGAAAACCGCGGAACGTCTCGTCGTAGAGATGAAAGACCGTCTTAAAGGCTGGGGAGCGGGTGATTTGTTCACACCGCATACGGACGCTGCGCCAGTCGATTCAGCACCTCAAGTTGATCAAGCTAACGCCGAGGAAGAAGCAATCAGCGCATTACTTGCACTTGGCTATAAACCGACACAAGCTTCTAAAGTAGTGTCTCAGGTCAAAACCGCGGATATGAGCAGCGAAGAACTGATCCGCGAAGCACTGAAGTCCATGGTTTAAGTGACGACTAGGAACTGTTAATGATAGAAGCGGATCGTCTAATCGCGCCGGAAAATGCGGTTTATAAAGAAGAAGACGTTATTGATAGGGCGATTCGTCCGAAAAAACTGGCGGATTACCAAGGACAAGATCACGTTCGTGATCAGATGGAGATTTTCATCAAGGCCGCGAACTTACGCGAAGAAGCGTTGGATCATCTGCTGATATTTGGTCCTCCCGGCTTGGGTAAAACCACATTGGCGAATATTGTGGCTAATGAAATGGGCGTAAATATTCGTACTACATCTGGCCCTGTTCTGGAAAAAGCGGGTGATTTGGCCGCACTTCTGACTAACCTCGAAGAAAACGATGTGTTGTTCATCGATGAAATCCACCGTTTGAGCCCGATGGTTGAAGAGGTGTTGTATCCTGCGATGGAAGACTACCAGCTTGATATTATGATCGGTGAAGGTCCTGCCGCACGTTCCATCAAGATTGATTTACCGCCGTTTACCTTAATCGGCGCGACCACACGCGCTGGTTCGTTGACCTCACCACTTCGTGATCGTTTTGGTATCACGCAGCGCCTCGAATATTACAAAATTCCTGATCTCCAGCATATTGTCCAGCGTAGCGCCGACTGCTTGGGCTTGTCGATGGAAAGCGAAGGCGCGCTTGAAGTGGCAAGACGTGCTCGTGGTACGCCACGAATCGCCAACCGCTTATTACGCCGTGTACGAGATTACGCTGAAGTGAAAGGCAATGGCCATATATGTGCAGACATTGCAGACAAAGCTCTCAACATGTTGGATGTCGACGCGCAAGGCTTCGATTATATGGACCGCAAGTTACTGCTGGCCATTATGGAGAAGTTCGGTGGTGGACCAGTTGGGCTGGATAACATGGCGGCCGCCATTGGTGAAGAGAAGGACACTATTGAAGATGTCTTGGAGCCGTATCTGATACAGCAAGGCTATCTACAGCGGACGCCAAGAGGGCGGATTGCTACCGATAGGGCATACCTTCATTTCGGAATTGAAAAATAAGTTTTCAGGGCCAGCTCATTATGAGCTGGTCTTTTACTATAGGTGACCTTGATCACAATAATGAAATCTCGCTACTACTAATTAGGTAACTAAAATGCATGAGTTGTTAAGCGCTTGTTTTGCATAAATACCTTGGTCTCCCTCCCAAATAACCGCAAATTAACAAAACCTCGTATAAACTGTTGATGTAGATCAATGTGATGGATTTTTAGACAAAAATGCCGCACAAAATTTGATACAAATCAAAGCGAAGTCTAAAGATAAACCTTTTGAAACAGACAGTTTTTAGGAGTAGCATTAGCGCCAGCTATATTAGCTGATGCTTAACAATTAACTAACCGTTACGGTACATTTTTGCAACAACATACTGTTCTTTAGCAACATTGTTTAAGTCGGCACAACGCCTACTTATGCTGCATGAATGTAGAAAGTGTCTTCAGCCGACACATAGGAGTAAACATGATTGATGTAGTCGATCTGTCGCGGTTGCAGTTTGCGCTCACTGCGATGTATCACTTCCTCTTCGTACCATTGACTCTGGGTATGGCTTTCCTTCTCGCCATCATGGAATCTCTGTACGTAATGACGGACAAGCAAATCTACAAGGACATGACAAAGTTCTGGGGTAAGCTTTTCGGTATTAACTTCGTACTTGGTGTTGCCACCGGCCTGACCATGGAATTCCAGTTTGGTACTAACTGGTCTTACTATTCTCATTATGTCGGGGATATCTTCGGGGCACCGCTGGCCATCGAAGCACTGGTTGCCTTCTTCCTCGAGTCCACTTTTGTTGGTCTTTTCTTCTTCGGCTGGGACCGACTGACCAAACGACAGCATTTAGTCGTAACCTGGTTAGTCGCTTTAGGTTCTAACTTCTCGGCGCTGTGGATCTTGGTGGCAAACGGCTGGATGCAAAACCCAGTTGGCGCAGAATTCAACTTTGAAACCATGCGAATGGAAATGGTGAGCTTTGCTGAGGTAGTACTTAACCCAGTTGCTCAGGTGAAATTCGTACACACAGTAGCTTCTGGCTATACGACAGGCGCGATGTTTATTCTTGGCATCAGTTCTTACTACCTACTAAAAGGTCGTGACATCGCTTTCGCACGTCGTTCATTCGCCATCGCTGCCTCATTTGGTATGGCAGCAATCCTGTCTGTAATCGTACTTGGTGACGAATCTGGTTATGAACTAGGTGAAGTACAGAAAGTAAAACTGGCGGCAGTAGAAGCTGAATGGCACACCGAACCAGCGCCAGCCGCTTTCACTCTGTTTGGCCTGCCAAATCAGGAAACCATGCATACTGATTATGCGATAAAGATTCCTTACGTCATGGGTATCATCGCGACTCGTTCTTTGGATGAGCAAGTAACAGGTTTACGTGACCTTCGTGATGAACACGTTGACCGTATTCGCACTGGTATGTACGCCTATGAACTGCTTGAAAAGCTTCGTGCAGGCGATAAGTCAGAAGAAAACATGGCTGCCTTTGATGAAGTGAAAGGCGACCTAGGTTACGGCCTTCTTCTGAAGCGTTACACAGAAAACGTAGTTGATGCGACTGAAGATCAAATCCAAGCGGCGGCGGATGATTCTATCCCAACAGTTTGGCCACTATTCTGGTCGTTCCGAATCATGGTTGCGTGTGGCTTTATCATGCTATTCGTATTCGGTGCCGCATTCATCCAGACTTGTCGCCAGAAGATCGAGCAAAAACCATGGGTACTAAAAGCCGCGTTGTTGAGTATTCCACTGCCTTGGATTGCTATCGAAGCAGGTTGGTTTGTTGCTGAATTCGGTCGTCAGCCATGGGCTGTGGGTGAAATTCTACCTGTACATGTGGCGGCATCTGCACTCACCGCTGGAGAAATCTGGACGTCACTGTTTGCAATCTTGGCGCTATACACCGTCTTCCTGATTGCAGAAGTGTACTTGATGCTGAAATTTGCTCGCAAAGGTCCTAGCAGCCTGAAGACAGGTCGTTACCACTTTGAGCAAAACGCTGACTCTGTTGAAGACAAAGTTAGTCGTCAAGTAGACGCGTAAAGCAAGGAGAAACATATGTTTGAATACGAAATCTTGCGACTTATCTGGTGGGTTCTGATCGGTGTTCTCCTGGTAGGTTTCGCAGTGACTGATGGCTTCGATATGGGTGTTGGCGCGCTAGTACCTGTAATCGGAAAAAATGATACTGAACGTCGTGTGATGATCAACTCGATCGCACCTCACTGGGAAGGCAACCAAGTTTGGTTGGTGACAGCGGGTGGTGCTCTATTTGCTGCATGGCCTTTAGTTTACGCAACGTCGTTCTCTGGATTCTATCTGGCGATGATTCTAACGTTGGCTGCTTTGTGGCTAAGACCGTTGGGCCTCTCTTATCGCTCAAAGATTGAAGATACTAAGTGGCGTCAAACGTGGGATATTTGTATTTCTATCAGTGGCTTCGTTCCACCAATTATCTTTGGTGTGGCGTTTGGTAATCTACTACAAGGTGTACCATTCCAGTTGACTGAATTTTTGATGCCAACGTATCACGGTTCATTCTTTGGTCTGTTAAACCCATTCGCATTGTTATGTGGCTTAGTTAGCTTGTTCATGATCTTAATGCAGGGCGCTACTTGGCTACAGATGAAGACCACAGACGAAGTTCACGCTCGCTCACGCAGTGTTGCACAAATCATGGGTCTACTAACGGTTGCGACTTTCGTTGCTGCTGGTTTCTGGGTTCAAAGCATTGAAGGCTACGTGATTACCAGCGCTATTGACCATAATGGCGCGTCTAACCCACTTGCTAAAGAAGTAGTTCGTGAAGCGGGTGCTTGGATGAACAACTTCGAGCAGTACCCGTTGATGTGGATTGCTCCGGCGCTGGGTGTAGTGATGTCTCTTGTTACTGTACTGGCTTCACGTCTTGAGCGTGGTGGTATCGCATTCTTTGCTTCAAGTCTAGGTAATGCAGGTATTATTTTCACAGCGGGTCTGGCGATGTTCCCATTCATCATGCCTTCTGATTTGATGCCTAACCACAGCCTGACCATGTGGGATGCAACGTCATCTGAATTGACGCTCAACCTAATGACAGGTGTAGCCTTTATCATGGTGCCTGTTATCTTGGCGTATACAATTTGGACTTACTACAAGATGTTCGGTCGTCTGGACAGCAAGTTCATTGAAGACAACAAAAACTCACTTTACTAAGGAGCTATTACTATGTGGTATTTCGCATGGATTCTAGGTGTACTACTTGCTTGCGCATTCGGTATCATCAATGCTCTTTGGCTAGAGCACTCAGAAATGATGGATAAAGACAGTGAGTAATCTCGCTGAGCAGGTAGCTAAGCTGCATGCGCCAATGGATAAGGCTCTGTTTAGAGCCTTATCGCTGATTCTTGGTTTTTATCATGTTGCTATGGTGATGTGGGATCCGGAGCAGTATTCAGCTTCAATAGGCGGTTTCAATGCACTGATCTCACCGCTGATGATTTGGGCAATTTGTTCCAGCATGATCTTTGGCTTGAGCTTCAAACCAAAAAACTGGTATTGGCAAGTATTATTCAGTCCTTATTTTTCCTTAACGATTCTAATTTATTTAACTCTAATACGTGTTTTGTAAATTGAACTGACTGAAAATTATCCACTAATTAGTCACAATAGCGCCACTATTTGATAGCTGGCGCTATTTTTTTGTTTCAATCTTTGAAAACCTCCATTAACCCTTGCATAAACGGCAATGAGTTGCGTTATAGTAAAGCACCTCAATTGTTAGAAAGGGATTGATGTGCAAAGCGAACCTGCTGTATTTGAGCTGCCTGTAACGGTTTATTATGAAGATACTGACGTCGGTGGGCTGGTATTTCACGCCAATTACGTTAAGTATTTTGAGCGTGGCCGTTCTGAATATCTGTCCAGTATTGGTGTTTCACAATCGACTCTTTTGGAACAAAACATCGGTTTCGTAGTCCGACACATGGACATCGATTTTCTGCAAGGCGCTCGTCTCGAAGACCGTCTAACGGTTAAGACATCGGTTGCAGAAGCGAAGAAAGCAAGCCTTATTTTCTGTCAGGAGATCGTAAATCCTGCCGGCAAAACATTGTGTAAAGCAATGGTTAAGGTAGCATGCATCGATAATGAAAAAATGAGGCCAAAAGCGATCCCTCAATCAATAGTTATGGAGTTTACTCACAGTGACCGCTGATATTTCAATGCTTGACCTGTTTTTGCAAGCAAGCCTGCTCGTAAAAATGGTGATGTTGACCTTGTTAGGTATGTCGATTGTTTCTTGGGCAATGATCATTAAGCGCAGTAAAGTGCTATCCCAAGCTGCGAAAGGAGCTGAAACATTCGAAGATAAGTTCTGGTCAGGCACTGATCTTTCCGTCCTTTATCAAAACGCTAAAAAGCGCAAAGACGAACTGGCAGGAACGGAAGAGATCTTCTACTCCGGTTTCACTGAGTTTGCTCGCCTAAGAAAATCCAACGCCGATTCACCTGACTTCATTATGGAAGGTACTGGCCGCGCAATGCGTGTTGCTGTTGCCCGTGAAGTCGATGAGCTTGAAACCAACCTACCATTTTTGGCAACGGTTGGCTCAATCAGCCCTTACATCGGTCTATTTGGTACAGTTTGGGGTATCATGCATGCCTTTATCGCACTTGGTGAAGTTAAGCAGGCTACTTTAGCCATGGTTGCGCCGGGTATCGCTGAAGCATTGGTTGCAACTGCGATGGGTCTATTTGCAGCGATTCCAGCTGTGATGGCTTACAACCGATTAAGCAATAAAGTGGGTAAGTTGGAACACAACTACGCCACTTTCTCTGAAGAATTCCACAGCATCCTGCACCGCCAAGCGATGGCTGGACGTGATTCTGCCAACAGGGATTAATGGATATGGCAGGCTATCAACCTAAAAAACGTAAGATGACGGCAGAGATTAACGTTGTTCCGTACATCGACGTTATGCTTGTGCTGTTAATTATCTTCATGGTGACGTCGCCTTTCGTAACACAGGGTGTTGATGTTGAGTTGCCAAAAACAGCAACAGCGAAACCTGCATCAGAGCTCGCCGGAGATAGCGACTCAAGCTTCATCATTGTAGAAATTGATCGCGAAGGCAATTTAGGCCTGAGTGTGAACGATGAAGAAGTCATGCGTGGTATCTCGCTGCAGGACGTGATTGTACGTGTGAAAGCAGAACTGTCCTTGAAGCCAGAGTCACCTGTCGCTGTTGGTGGTGATGCGGCGACTCCTTATGCTGAAGTGGTACTGGTTCTGGACGAATTAAGCCGTGCCGGGATCCCTAAAGTGGGTCTTCTTACGGACATAAAGGAATAAGCGCTCTCAGGTTATGAAAGAGACCAAACCAAAGAAAAAGAGTGATTACACCAAGCCGATAGCGATATCTGCGGCTTTGCATGCACTGTTGGCTGTGGCGCTTATTTGGGGAACAGACTTTACCATGTCAAAGCCAGAGCCTTCTGGTCAGATGGTTCAGGCGGTTGTTATTGACCCAAACTTGGTGCGCCAGCAAGCTCAGCAAATTCGTAGTCAACGCGAAGAAGCAGCAAAGAAAGAACAAGACCGTTTAGATAAGTTGCGCCGCGAAAGTGAGCAGCTTGAGAAAAACCGCAAAGCGGAAGAAGAGCGCATTCGTAAGCTGAAAGAACAGCAAGCACGAGAAGCGAAAGCAGCACGTGAAGCTGAGAAAGCCAGGCAGCAGAAAGAAAAAGAGCGCCAAGCCGCTGAAGAGCGAGTTAAGAAAGAGCGCGAACGTGCGGCTAAATTGGAAGCTGAGCGTAAAGCGAAAGAAGAGGCGATCAAAAAAGCGGAACAAGAACGTTTAGCGAAAGAAGCCGCTATCGCTAAAGCAGAGAAAGAGCGCGTTGCGCGTGAGAAAGCGGCAAAAGAAGCGGAAGAAAAAGCACGTCGTCAACGTGAAGCGGCTGAAAAAGCTGAAAAAGAACGTATAGCGAAAGAGAAAGCCGCTAAAGAAGCTGCTGAGAAAGCGCGTAAAGAGAAAGAGCGTTTAGAGCGCTTGGAACGTGAACGTAAAGAGCAAGAAGCCGCTTTAGATAACATCTTCTCTGGTCTGGAAACTGAAGCAGAGCAAAATAGCTCGGCAAGACAGCAACACGTGAGTAGTGAAGCTGAACGATACGGCGCTATTTATACCCAATTGATACAGCAGAACCTGTTACTGGAGGACAGTTTCAGGGGAAAGTCATGCCGAGTTAATCTGCGCCTGATTCCTACAGGTGCTGGCGCCATTGTCGGTAATCTAAGCGTGCTTGATGGTGACAATCGACTGTGTTCGGCGACGCGACGAGCGGTTGCGCAGGTAGGAAGTTTCCCATTACCTAAAGAACAAGACGTCATCAATCAGTTAAAGAATATCAATTTAACCGTAGAACCTAAGTCATAAGGAAAAGCTTGTGTTAAAGCGACTAATATTAGGATGTTTGCTCACAGTGATGAGCGCGTTTCAGGTAGCCAATGCGGCGCTGGAACTTGTGATTACAGACGGCATTGACTCTGCACGTCCGATCGCTATCGTCCCATTTAAGTGGGAAGGTTCAACTAAATTACCTCATGATGTTTCCGCCATTATTGCTTCTGACTTGCAACGCAGCGGTAAATTCAGCCCAGTTGCGACCAGCAAGATGCCACAAACGCCATACAGTGAGAGTGAAATTAATTTTGATGCTTGGACGGGGTTAGGTGTTGACGCGCTACTAACGGGCACCATTTCGCAAAATGCGGAAGGTAACTATGTAATCAACTACCAGTTAGTGGACGTGGTTCGTGGTCAATTAACTCAAGGGCAAAGTAAAGCGTTAAGTACTGATGGCCAACTCGTGTTGTCTAAAGATCACGTGCTTTTCAACAAGCGTGCAACAGTGCCGGGGGAGCGTATGCGTGAATATGCTCACCGAATTTCAGACTTGGTATATAAAGAGTTAACTGGTGAGCGTGGTGCGTTCCTGACTCGAATCGCTTACGTTGTGGTTAACGATAAAGACAGCTATCCGTATCAACTACGTGTTGCTGACTATGATGGTTATAACGAGCGATTGGTTCTACGTTCTAAGCAGCCACTTATGTCTCCAGCTTGGTCACCAGATGGCAAGAAACTGGCTTATGTGAGTTTCCAAAATGGCCAGGCAGAAATCTTCATCATGAACATCTACACGGGTGAGCGTGAAAAAGTAACGTCATACCCTCGTCACAATGGTGCGCCACGATTCTCTCCTGATGGTAATAAACTCGCTCTCGTGTTGTCGAAAACAGGCAGCCTGCAAGTTTATACATTGGATTTGAAAACCCGCAAGTTGACGCAAATAACACGTGGTAGATCAAATAATACAGAACCATTCTGGCATCCTGATGGCAAATCACTGATCTTTACCTCGGATCGGGGTGGTAAACCTCAAATTTATCAAGTAGATTTGGCAAGTGGTTCAACCAACCGCCTTACCTGGCAGGGTCGCCAGAACCTAGGTGGGCAGATTACACCTGATGGACGATTCCTGGTAATGGTCAATCGTAGTAACTCGGGCTTCAATTTGGCGAAACAGGATCTTGAAACGGGCGCCGTTCAGGTTCTGACAAAAACATTGCTGGATGAATCACCGAGTATCGCGCCAAACGGCGGTATGGTTATTTATAGCTCTATCTTCAATAAAACCAATGTACTTTCAATGGTTTCAATAGATGGACGCTTTAAAGCTCGATTACCGGCAACAAACGGTCGTGTTCGTGCACCTGCATGGTCACCGTTTTTGTAGCAAGTAATAAGTATCAAAAAGTAAGGAAAATATAACAATGCAACTAAACAAAGTTCTTAAAGGGCTATTGATTGCGCTACCAGTTCTAGCTGTTACAGCATGTAGTTCAAGCGATGATGCAGCTAACGCTTCTGGTTCTGAAACTAACCAATCAACGTCTGGCTCTGCTAACGGTGTTGATACAACTGTAGTTTCACCAATCGGTGAGAACGGCCAACTTTCTGAGCAAGAGCTTAAAGAGCAGGCACTTCGTGAGTCTCAAACAATCTACTTCGCGTTTGACAACGCAACCATCGCTGGTGACTACGAAGAAATGCTAGCTGCACACGCGGCTTACCTAAGCAAAAACCCTGCACTAAAAGTGACTATCGAAGGTCACGCTGATGAGCGTGGTACTCCTGAGTACAACATCGCACTAGGCGAGCGTCGTGCAACGGCAGTTGCTAAGTACCTACAAGCACTAGGTGTTCAAGCAGACCAAATCTCAATCGTGAGCTACGGTGAAGAGAAGCCTCTTCTACTAGGTCAGTCTGAAGATGTGTACGCTAAGAACCGTCGTGCGGTTCTAGTATACTAATCAAGGAAAGACCTTATGTTCAGTAACCTTAAGCGCGTAGTTACGCTTACGTTACTGGCAAGTGCAGCGAACAATGCGTTCGCTGCACCAGCTCCAGTATCTGATCTTGGTGGTAGCAATTCAGCACCATCGTCTTCTGCCGTACCGGCAAATGAAACCGAAGTTCAACGTCTAGAACGCTTGTTGGAAAACCGCAATCGCGTTCAGCTGCAAATGCAACAACAGCTTGATGAAATGGCGTTGGAAATTAGTGACCTTCGCGGTCAGCTAGAAAAGAATAATTACGACATGCAGCAGATGCTGCAGCGTCAGCGCGAATTGTTTATCGAGCTTGATAAGCTTCGCGGCCAGATCAACAGCGCACCAGCAGTCGATACTGCAGCTAAAGATGATCAAGCTAAGCCTGTTGGTAAATTCAGCACCAATGTGGATGAGCAGACTGCGTATCAGAATGCCGTTGATCTTATCCTTAA
Organism: Vibrio sp. RE88; assembly: GCF_013113835.1. Taxonomy (GTDB): domain Bacteria; phylum Pseudomonadota; class Gammaproteobacteria; order Enterobacterales; family Vibrionaceae; genus Vibrio. The sequence goes on from NZ_VTYQ01000005.1 coordinate 245,299, forward strand.
GAAACGTGATTACACGGGTGCTATTGCTGCCTTCCAGCAATTTCAGAAAGACTTCCCTGATTCAACGTTTGCGCCAAACGCCCATTACTGGCTAGGGCAGCTTTATTTTGCTAAGAAGCAGGATAAAGAAGCAGTTAAGAGCTTTGCCTCGGTTGTGTCTTATAAAGACTCGAATAAGCGCGCAGATGCTCTGGTGAAACTTGGTGACCTTTCGCAGCGTAACAACAATGCAGCGCAAGCGAAAAAGTACTATCAACAGGTACTTGATGAGTACCCAGATAGTGCCTCTGCAAAACTTGCGGCAGAACGTATCAAGTAGATAAACAAAGGAGCGCAGTGTCGCTCCTTTTTAGTGCCCGCTGCACAGACACCCATTCACTATTTACTCAACAAGTAATTCTTGCGGAAACTGGCATCTTGATCTGGGTTAAGGTTACAATACCCGGATTACTGGAAGTTGCGTAGAGCAAGAGCAATGAGCCACATTTTAGATACAATCGAAACTGTTTACCCATTCCCCCCAAAACCAACACCGCTGACCGATGACCAAAAGCAAGCGCACATTAAAAACATTAAAGAGCTGCTTAAAGAGAAAGACGCGGTACTGATCGCCCACTACTACACAGACCCTGAAATTCAAGCGCTTGCTGAAGAGACCGGTGGATTTGTTGGTGATTCGCTAGAGATGGCCAAGTTTGGTAACCGCCACCCTGCGAGTACATTGATCATTGGTGGCGTTCGTTTTATGGGCGAATCTGCAAAAATTCTGACACCTGAAAAACGCATCTTGATGCCAACGCTAGAGGCGGAGTGTTCATTAGACTTAGGTTGCCCAGCGGACAAATTCACAGAATTCTGTGATGCGCACCCTGATCACACTGTCGTGGTTTATGCGAATACCTCAGCCGCGGTGAAAGCTCGTGCTGACTGGGTGGTGACGTCAAGTATTGCCTTGGAGATCGTTGAGCATTTAGACGCTGAAGACAAACCTATTATCTGGGGGCCTGACCGTCATTTAGGTTCTTACATCGCCAATCAAACCGGTGCTGATATGCTGTTGTGGCAAGGCGAATGTGTCGTACACGATGAGTTCTCGGCTGACGCGTTACGTAAGATGAAAGGTCTCTACCCTGAAGCGGCTATTTTGGTACACCCTGAATCGCCAGCGAGTGTAGTCGAGTTGGCGGATGCAGTCGGCTCAACCAGCCAACTGATCAAAGCTGCTAAAGAGCTACCTCAGCAAAAGATGATCGTTGCGACTGATAAAGGTATCTTCTTCAAGATGCAGCAACTGGTGCCTGAAAAAGAACTGATTGAAGCACCTACTGCTGGTGCAGGTGCCACTTGTCGTAGCTGTGCACATTGTCCTTGGATGGCAATGAACGGCCTGAAAGCAATCGAAGAAGCGCTGCGTGATGGTGGAGAGCAACACGAAATTTTCGTTGATGATGCATTACGTGTGAAATCACTTATTCCGCTAAATCGTATGCTTGATTTTGCAGAGCAGCTGAACATGCAGGTTAAAGGTAACGCGTAAACCCGTACGTTAAGATCCCAAAAGCCAGCTTAATTAAGCTGGCTTTTTTGTCTCTAATTATTCATGGCTCAGTTAAACAACCAGTAGCTCACTGGGTTATCTGGACATTGGTATGGCCCGCACTCAACAAACGTCGATAGCATATTGAGAGCGACTACCGATATCGCAAGCAGACACACCCAACGACCGATCTTACTCATTTCGAAAGGTTCCGTATTCCAAGCCTCGTTCCACAGCATAAGCAGTATCGCGACAGCCAAAACAGTTGCTGAGAACAAGACGAACGCCCAAGTGTAGTAATGCATACCAAAGATAGCGCTGCCATACCCTGGAGTACCAGGGATAACGTGCAATGAGACTTGGCGCAGTGCGGTCGCTGCCCCAAACAGTGCCCCTATCAACACGACACCATAATGTCGTTGTTGTGGACCGTATTTTACGTTGAGTAGAAAGCCAAACATCACCATGACAAAACCAATGCGCTGAAGTAGGCAAAGGGGGCATGGCAGCTCGTTGAGCGAGAATTGGAGGACAAAGCCAATTAGTAAGACTAATGTCATGCCAAAAAGGCCGAGCGTATTAAGTATATTGATTTGATTTCGGTTCATCGTGCTCTCTCCTTACAACAAAATTGAAAGAGCGTCGTTAGCATGGTGGTTAAACCAATACAAACCAAGCACTACCGATGTGGCAAACAGAATGTAGCCAAGTGACTTTTTGCCGCAGAATGCAAAAAGCATCGCAGCAAAAAGCACTAAAAAGATGAAAGACATCATGTGAAAACCCTTACTTTCTTATCTTGATTAAAGCGAGTTTAGTACTCGTCTACCCCTAACATAGACCCAGCCGATGTGAGATTCGATAGATAAACGCAAAACCTAAGATTGCAGAAAGCGAGTTTCGATGGGTAAGTTACTCTTTCGAATAGTCTTACGCCTATTTTGCTTGCTGTAACCATATAGAAGTGACAGAGGAGCAACAGTTTAAGACAGGGAATTGGCTCATCGGTCCTAAGTGAGTTAGTCTTGTCAGAATATTGATAGTAATCAGTCGAGTAACAGGAAATATGTCGGTTTGGTTTGTTTTCAAAAAATGGTTGAAGTCACGATTGTTCCAGTTGAGTAATCGCAATCTGATCATTTTGCTGCTGGCGTATGTGGCTTTGTCTTGGGGGATGTTGGTAGTTAGTGGTGAAGCGGCGCTGACTGAAGATATCTCCACTTTTGTCTATTACCTCATGGTCACGGCATCAACAGTTGGGTACGGCGATCTGTCCCCGACAACGGCAGCAGGGAAGTGGGTGGTGATTTTATTCGTCATACCTGGCGGATTAACCTTGTTTGCCGCTCTAGTCGGCAGGTTAGCTTCAGCATCAGTCGATTATTGGCGCGCAGGAATATTAGGAAAACGGAGAGTTGGTGTGGAAAATCATATTCTGCTTTTAGGTTGGAACGGTCAGCGTACCATGCATTTAATTCGTATGCTGCAGCATGAAGAAGAAGGGAAGCGGCCTATCGTTTTGTGCAGTCGCTCTGACATCGAAAACCCTTTACCCGGAGAGATCGGCTTTGTAAAGGTGACAAGCTACACCGACGAGCAGGAGATGGAAAAGGCCGCGATCACACAGGCCAGTTGCATCGTGGTCGATAACTTGGAAGACGATGTTACGTTATCCGCGGCTTTGTATTCCGCCAATGTGAATCCTGATGCCCACTTATTGGCGTACTTTAGGGATGAAGCGTTAAGCCAACTGCTCAATCAACATTGCCCGAATGCCGAGTGTATTCCTGCTGTTGGAGCCGAAATGCTTGCCAAAGCTGCGGTGGACCCTGGCTCTAGTGCTCTTCATCAGGAGCTGCTCGCTTCCACTAGAGGGATGACTCAGTACTCAACCACCTACCCTGAAAGCGCGTCTGCGACAGATGTTCAGTCTATCTTTGTTTACATTAAACGCGCTTACCAAGCGACACTTATCGCGATTGATACCGGAAAAGGGATCGAACTCAACCCGGATTTAGAAACGGTTATTCCTGCTGGAACTAAGTTGTTTTATATAGCTGATGAGAGGATAGAGCTGATTGATTGGGAAGGTATGCGGATCTAGCTAATTGTTCTTTTAGTTATATTTTCTCAATTCTTTAAGAGTTGATTTTCCCAAGATCAAGACGTCCCTTTATGCTTGCGTATATTTCTTACTTTATCTGTTGATTTTATAAAATTAATGATTATTGTGTTGCTGAGTATTTGCACTATCAATAATAAAGGAAGAAATATATGCAAAAAACGTTAGTGGCTTTTGCTGTGAGTATGATGATGCCTATGGCTTCTAGTGCTCAAGAGTCAATGACCTCTCTGAATGAGATTAATACTAGGATTATCAATGGTTCAGTGGCTGGAAAGTCAGACTGGCCATTTATGACAGCTCTTATTAAAAACACATCAAGCAATGCGTATAGCGGCCAGTTTTGTGGCGGCAGTTTTATTGGCGGGAAGTATGTATTAACTGCGGCACACTGTGTGGACGATAAAGCGGCGAGTGAAATTGATGTTTCGATTGGTATTCATGATCTAAACAATGAAGCGACAGAAGGTCAGCGTGTAGCAGTACGTGCTCATTACATACATCAAGATTACAACGCATCAACTGCAGTGAATGATATCGCTATTCTAGAGTTGGTAAACGATGTTACGGCGACTCAAGTAGCACTTGCAACTGAAACAGAAGTGAACAATTTGTCTGTAGGCCAAAGCTTGACTGTCATGGGATGGGGTAACCAAAGTACTACAGGTAAAGTGTACCCAACAGAACTGTATCAGGTTGATCTACCTTATGTTGATAGAGGCACTTGCCAAAACTTAGGTGGCAATTACGCTACTGTAGGAACAGATGCTATTTGTGCGGGTTATCAAGCCGGTGGAAAAGACTCTTGCCAGGGGGATAGTGGTGGGCCATTAGTTGTCAATGACGGCGGTACCTATAAACAAGTGGGTGTCGTAAGTTGGGGGGATGGTTGCGCTCAAGCTAACGCTTATGGTGTTTATTCAAACGTTGGATATTTTGATACCAATGGCTGGATCAACAAGAAAACTGCAAACGTCAGCTACACCCAAGACATTTTACTGAGCTCTAAAAGTGGCGAATACTCCTATAGTCTACCAATCCGAAACTACGGAGCAGAATCCTTTGATGTGACGAACATTACCACTCCGTCAGGCGTCACTTTAGTTTCAAATAATTGCTCGTCAACTCTAAACCAAGGTGATTCTTGTTCTATAGACATTAAAGTAGATGCTTCTACCGTTTACGCGTCATCAAACCGTGCCACGATGAAGGTCGCTACCGACCATAGTGTGGCTGGCGAATTGGATATGCATATCGTATATAGCTATGGAAACACTGTTGCAAATGATAGTGGTGGAAGCGGTGGTTCAACGTCTTACGGCCTAATGCTATTAGCTCTATTGGGCTTTGTGAGCAGAATGAAAGAGAGAAAAAATGTTTAAGTGGTGTGCTAACCTAATGTTGGTTCTTTCAGGGCTAAGTCTGGCTGCGTGTAACTCAACGTCTAGTAACGTGAATCAAACTAATCTTGTAGTGCCTCTTGAAAACCATAAGGTTAGCGAAGGGCGAATATCTTTTAAGGCAGTGTCCACAGGATGCAGCTCGAATGAAGACTTTGTAATTCGTGTTGATAGTGAGGACGCAGAGAAAGCCGGGGTATCGATAGTTCGAATCAAGAAAGACCTTTGTAAACGAATGCCTGCTTATGAAGAGTTTGAGCTACCTTTATTGGAGTCAATAAAGGATAAGCGTATTACGGTCAGTAACCCGAAGGGTGAGGCTATTCGAAAGTGAGTAAGTAAAAAGCCGGCTATAAAGCCGGCTTTGTTTTTACTCCGCTTCCACCAACATGGAGCCGCGCATTGCTAGGCCACATAACATAGTTGGGATCGCGTTAAATATCTCTTCAAACTGCTCTAGGCCTTCAATGCCTTGCTCAGCCAGTGTAGCGATTGAAGTTTCTGGATCGTAAAGCATGCTAAGAGAAAGCAGCACTCCGCCAAGAAGGGCGCTGTCTTCGCTATCTTCTGGCATGATGGTTTCCCAGTCATCTCGGGCTAGCTGCCAGCCTTGCAAAACACCTTCACAGAAATCACGTGCTGCCTGATTAACGATATCCGCTTCATCCAGTGAACACTCGCTTGGCCATACCCACTGGTTTTCTAGTAAAGCAGGGCGGTATTCGTTCCACATTGCAATAATCAGTTCAATGTAGGTTTCTAGCTGCTCACCATCAGAAAAAGGCGCAACTTCTTCTCCACCCCATAGAAAAGGAAGCCATTCTTGAGGCGGCAATACATTGGGCGCAGCAGCCATAGCTGTAACGAATCCTTGGGTTTTTGGTTCGTTGATCAGTCGGTTTTCCAGTTCTGGCTGAGAAAGGATTTCTTGTAGTGTCAAAATGAATACCAAAAGGGTTTAATGAAATTGAGCTAATACTAACAGCCAAAACGAGACATAAAAAGGTGGCAGCTTTGTTATCTTCGCTATAATTGGAGTTAAACGGACAAAATTCAAAGGCTTATGGAAATTCGTTCCTCCCTCAAAAGAAAGAGCTTTTTGGCGCTCGCCATGTATATGGCGTTAGTGATTGCGATCATTGGTACCGTAAGCTATTTGGTGGTAGAGCCACCGATTCGGGATCAGTTAGAGAAGAATTTAGACCTAAGAACGCAGATCATCGCCGCTGAGATCAAAGAGCCTTTGAACAGTTCGCTGGGCATACTGCAGAGTGTGGTCAGTATCGGTAATACTGATGAATCACAGAGCCATCAGGCAGAGATGCTATTTGAGTTATTCTCGGTAATCGATGGTGTGGCGGTCAGTGGCGGTTTGTGGCCGATTCCTTATTCAATCGAAAAAGGCAGGGCATATAAGAGCCTGTTTTTCAATCGAGCCAGTGATGGGCAGGTAGATCAAGTCTTCTCTTGGGATAACCCAGAATCCGGTGGCTATGACAAAGAATCTTGGTATACCTCGGTCGTCGGTAAGCCTATGGGCACCGTGTCCTGGTCACAGGTGTATATCGATCCTTTTACCCATGTCCAGATGATCACCGCTTCTTCTCCTTATTACGTCGACAATGTTTTCGCTGGTGTAGCAACGGTAGACATATCACTGGAAAGTCTGGTCGCCTTTGTACGCAAGCATGCTGAAGAGTATGAATTAGGCGTGGTGCTAAAAGACTCTTATGGAGATGTGATTACTGAACACAACTTTCAGGTAGTGGAAGGTATTTACATCAGTAGTACCGATTTCGGTGACTTTAAATGGTACATCGATGTTGTGAATGCGAACCGCTTAGTGGCAGAGCAAGTCTATGATTTAGTTTCTAAAGTTGAAGCGGGCATCATACCGATTATGCTTGTTTGCGTGATGATGGGGTATTTCCTGATCAATCGCTTCCTGATTTCACCCATAGTGATTATTGCCCAGAAGGTGGATGACTCTATAGAAGGAGGCATTATCGATTTACGCTACAACAGCCAAGATGAGATTAAGCACCTGATCGACACCTTTAACCAAAAAACCGTATTTCTAGAAGCCGAAAAACAGAAAGCTCAGGCATCAACTAAAGCAAAAAGTGCCTTCTTAGCCACCTTATCACACGAAATCAGGACGCCGATGAATGGCGTACTAGGTACTGCTCAGATATTACTTAAAACAGACTTGAGTGAAGAACAGCAAAAGCACATGAAAACGCTCTATGAGTCTGGCGATCATATGATGACGTTGCTGAATGAAATTCTCGACTTTTCCAAAATTGAGCAAGGCCATTTGGAACTCGAAAACAACCCTTTCCCACTAGAGGCCATTATAGGCAGTATTAACAGTGTCTACTTTACGTTGTGCTCTGAAAAAGGATTGCAGTTCAAAGTTTACTCCGAAGTGCCACATGATCGCTGGTATATGTCGGACAAGGCGCGCTTACGTCAGATACTGTTCAACCTGCTTAACAATGCGGTCAAGTTCACCTCACGCGGATATGTTGAGGTGTATTTCAAGGAAGTAGAGAAGCAGGGGCAAAACTACTTAGAAATCAAAGTTCGAGATACGGGGATAGGAATTGCAAAAGAAGCGCAGCAAAAGATATTCAAACCGTTCGAACAAGCTGAGTCTTCCACGACTCGCAGATTTGGTGGCACAGGTTTAGGTTTGGCGATCGTCAAGCAACTATGTGGCCTAATGAACGGTAGCGTGACATTGACCAGTGAACTCGGTATAGGCACCAGTTTTGATGCTCTGGTTGCTATGGACCGCTGCGAACCGCGAAACCATGATGCTAAAGAACACCGCAAGTTGAACTACAACGGTCTGACGGCGCTGATCGTTGAAGATAACCGAACCAATGCCATCATCATTAATACTTTCATGAGTAACAAAGGGTTTGAGTGTGAAGTGGTAGAAAATGGCGAGTTGGCAATCCATGCCATAGTAAATAATGAATATGACCTTATCCTGATGGATAATCACATGCCAGTGATGGATGGTGTGGAAGCCACTTCCGCGATCCGTTCACTCCCTAGCTCTAAATCGAAAATCCTAATATTAGGGTGTACGGCTGACGTATTTAAAGAAACCCGAGAGCGTATGCTTGGAGTCGGGGTTGATTACATCGTCTCGAAGCCTATTGATGAAAATGAACTTGACGATGCACTCTATCGTTATTCTGAACGTCTCTATCAATATAAACCCACACTATTAAAAAACTCGCAAGCCGACGATGAAGAGACAGAATCATTGTTGCTGACGTTCTATATGGCTTTAGAGAATGGCGGCCTAGAAGAAGCACAAGAGAATTTCCAAGCCTTGAAAGCGGCAACAACAGGCATTGAAGATAACCACTTAGAAGAAACCCTGAAAGCGATACAGATGAAACTTACACTAGGGGAGGTTCCTTCCCAGTCAGATTTGGACGTATTAACGGTTCTGCTAAAAGACTTCTGTAAGTAAATTACTTAATTTTGATTGATTTGTGAGCGAATTTAAGATTTGTAGCGAATTACTCTAACTTTTTTACTGAGTTTGGTGGTTTATTTACCACCTTTGTTTTTATTTAAAATCTAAAACTATATAAATCATGAAATAATAGACTTATATGCTGGTAATTTAAATTTCATCCAGTTTATATCACTATCTTTGTTGTTTTAATTTGGATTTATATACTGAGGTTTTAGATGAAGCCGCGTGGGCCGTTTTGTATTCGTAATGCCGCAGCAGACACTTTTGCTATGGTGGTATTCTGCTTTATTTCTGGGATGATCATAGAAATCTTTATTTCCGGGATGACGTTCGAACAATCTTTGGCTTCACGAACCCTTTCTATTCCCGTGAATATTGCGATTGCTTGGCCATATGGCATGTTCCGAGATTTCATGCTCAGGCAAGGTGAGCGAGTCTCATCCACAAGTATGATGAAGAATATGTCTGACTTGCTTGCTTATGTACTGTTTCAATCGCCAGTGTATGCTGCGATCTTGTTTGCGGTTGGCGCATCAAGTGATCAAATCCTAACGGCGGTAACCTCAAATGCAGTGATCTCATGTGGAATGGGTGTCTTGTATGGGTACTTTCTCGATATGTGCCGCAAGTGGTTTAGAGTACCGGGTTACTATCAGCAAGCCTGATTTTGCAGGAAATCTGGTCGAATTAGCCATTAAGTAATCAAACGATCAATGAGTGACGTTTTTTTTCCTCAATAGGCTTGACCTAACCTAATAGAATCATTAAATTAGCGCCTCGTTGGTGAGCAAAACCAACCACAATTTGATTCGGTGAGTTGTCCGAGTGGCTGAAGGAGCACGCCTGGAAAGTGTGTATACGGCAACGTATCGAGAGTTCGAATCTCTCACTCACCGCCACATTAAAAAAACCGCTACTTAGTAGCGGTTTTTTGCTATCTAGAACCTATTACTTTCTGCCTCAACACTCCCCAACCACTAACTCGGTATACCCTGTTGTTTCATCCTGTTCTCTTGAAAAGTTTAGATTCGGGTACTTGTGAAGGACCAGTTCGGCGGTGGTGTCTATGAGGCTGTTTTCGAGAAGGTGGCCACCAATGACTTTCCCTTCCCTATCTGCAACGGAAATGTGAATGTGTTGGTGGCTTGGGGTCAGTGTTCCCATCACGGAAACAATTTCAAAAGGTTGAGTTAGTGTGATGGATTGTTCAGCGCCAGCGAGGCGAATGCTGATTTGTTCCAAACACCCTACACAAGATGCAATAGACCCTGCCTGAATATCATATTGTGCCACCAATGACTGGATTTGCTTTTTTAAGTCTTGGCCTTTGGTGAGTCGAACGGCGATTGGCTGAATCATAGTGTGCTCTCGGTGATAAAGTGTTGTGCTTAATGCAAAAAGGAGCAAATTAATTGCTCCTTTACGTTGTTGTATGCGTTGCAGAAGCTTAATGCGCTCTAGCTACTGTGCCTTGTGAGCTGATGGTGATCGTCTCGGTCGATAGAGGCACGAAAGCAGACTGCCCCTTCGTCAGGACTAGGATGTCGTCACAAGCTTGCAGTGTCACGTCCTCATCCACAGCGAAGATTATCTCAGCGCGGGTTAGTTTGAGCTGTTTGCTTTCTGGCTGCTTGAGAACAGAAAACTTAAAGTCTTCAACAGGCACTGGGAAGTTGAGCTCACCATCGTTAGCGACAGGTTGCGTTAGGATTTTGTCTTTATCCAGTGCTTCAAATTTGCAGCTGCTCACCAATTCCTCAACATCCATGTATTTTGGTGTTAGGCCTGCGCGCAACACGTTATCCGAGTTGGCCATGATCTCTAGGCCAGTGCCTTTGATGTAGGCGTGAGGGGTGCCCGCGTCTAAGAACATCGCTTCGCCTGATTGAAGCTCAAGCACATTAAGCATTAGGGGGGCGAGGAGACCGACATCGTTAGGGTACTGGGTGTTTAATTCCACAACCAGGGCTGCTAATGAATCTTCGCTGTTATTGGCCCAGCTTAGCAGTGCATCTAAGGCATCGGCCTTTTTGTCGCCATCCAGTTCTAACATGGCTTTGAAGAATGCCTGCAGACCTTCTGACGTAAGATTTTCGCGAAAAGCGTCAATATCCTGCTGCAGAGTATGAGCATTGAGCTGATCAAACAGCACAATCATCTCTTCAAAGTCGCGGAAACCGTTCATGGCCATATAAGGTGTCAGAGCGTAAACCAGTTCAGGTTTGTGATTAGGATCTTTGTAGTTACGGTTAGAAGCATTACGCTCAATGCCCGCTTCATCCTCTCTGGCAAACCCTTCTTCTGCTTGTGCTTTGGACGGATGAACCTGAATGGAGAGTGCATGCGCGGCGGCCAGTACTTTGAAAAGAAACGGTAGTTCACCGAATCGCTGCTGAGTTTCTGCGCCAATGGTTTGCTCTGGGTTCTGGTTGATAAAATCAGACAGCAGGACGGTCTCATTCTCTACCTGAATTTTTGAACATCCATTCGGGTGGGCACCCATCCAGATTTCAGCCTGAGGCTGTTGCTCTGGGTTGGCAATACCAAATAGCGTGTTAATCGAATCTCGGCTACCCCAAGGGTAGTTTTGAATGACGTTTTCCAGAAGGAAAAATGGAGCAGAGTTAGACATTCTTATACCTTACAAAACAAATGCAGCTAGCAAAAATCCCAAACAAATAGGCCTAAACAAACGTAGTTTACAAACTTGCCAATATCATGAGCAAGATAAAAGAGATAAGAGTGTGACTGTGTCATGATGAGGTGAAACTTTCAGGTGTTTATTAAGAGGAAAACTATGCTAGTTGGGCTAGATATTGGTGGTACGAAAATAGAAGGTGTGGGTCTTGGTAAGGAGAGCTATGCAACCCTAGTCAAACATCGTGAACCGACCAATACAGAAAGCTATCAGGGTTTTCTGGAATCGGTATTAGCCGTGATAAAAGAGGTAGAGAAGCACGGCGAAATCCATTCTATCGGCATCGGATGTTGTGGTTCGGTAGGCAATGATGGCTTGATGCAGGGGGCCAATGTCACCGTGCTCAATGGTCAGGACTTTATTGGCGATTTAAACCGCTACATTGATGTTCCTGTTGCTTTAGCCAACGATGCTGATTGCCTTGCTTTGTCAGAGTTCAAAGATGGGGCTGCGAAAGATGCACAGCATTCGTGTGTTGCTATCATTATTGGCACGGGCTGCGGCTCAGGTGTGGTCATCAATAACGGTTTAGTGACAGGTTTAAACAAGCTGGGTGGAGAGCTGGGGCACAATCCTTTGCCGGGATACGATAAGGACAAAGATGGTCAGTCTGTTGAGTGTTATTGCGGGTCGTTGAACTGTTCTGAGTCATTTGTTTCTGGTACCGGATTTGGTCGCTCGTTCTCAGAAAAATACTATTCAGCGGATTCCAAACAAATCATGTCGTTATGTGCCGAGGGCGATTTAGATGCGCAACAGCATTTTGATCTCTATTGTGATCAACTGGCGCGCGTGTGTGCGTCCATCGTCAATTTTGTCGATCCAGAAGTGATAGTGCTTGGTGGAGGCATGTCGAATGTGGAAGCGATTTACCCGCTGGTGAACGATAAGTTGAACTTATACACCTTTAACAAATCTGCAAAAACGCGCATTGTGAAGAATGTCCATGGTGACTCGTCCGGCGTGCGCGGCGCGGCGTTTTTGCATTCACTTAGCTAATTCACCAATCATTTAATCGAATAGCTTTTTACATTTGGGTTGATCTCTTTTGGCTCGGCTTGAGTTTGGCTGTTGAGAGGCGCCCATTTTAACGCGCCATTGGTTTCAAAATCGTTGGCTTCGGTACAAATCATATAGTGTTCGCCAACTTGAAGTATTGCGCCCAGAGAATAGCCCTGATCTTGGTAGTAACACACTCGCTTGGCGGCGTCGCTACCATCAATGGCAATGACGGCTTTACCGGGCGTCGTAATAACGTTCGCTGAAGCGGATGCCGATGCCAGTACCAGCAAAGCGTATAGATTGATGCGCATAAACTCTCCTTAGATTAACCATAGGCTATAGGCGACCAGTTCTGAATCGCAATTAAATCGCTACCTATAAAATATTCGATTGCGTTTGTTTCACTTCAGTCTCCATATTTGCGCTGATAACGAGGTAACATACTTTCGTTCCCCAGCAAGCCGCCTTGATGCACATAAATGATCGTTTTTTTTGGGTTTTCTGCAGACCAAGATTGCAAACATTGCCACATCATTGGGTCATAAAGCAGGTCAAACTCAACATCCGTTTGTTCCAGAAGTTTACGCCAGATTTCATAATCTTGACGATAAAGTTTGCCAAAATGGTGCTTGTTCTCAAGCTCAAGTACCTGAGGGAAGTCGGTTTCACCGAGCTGTTTAAATTGCGCTATTAAGTAGCCTTTGCCGCCGACACAAGGGCAGGTCAGCACTTTGATGCCATGAACTTTTAGAAAGCGATGCAAGTACAATGCTGTTGTGCCAGTACCTGATGGTAGTGCGACGACAAACTCTTTACCTGTTTCGTATCGAGTCCAAGACAGTATTTCACGGCCAAGTTGCTCAATCCCCAATTGGGCATCGGTGGAGCGACCACCTTCTTCGACGATTAGGCAGGTGGAATCCGGCTGACGGACAGTTTTAATGAATTCAGCAGGATGGAGCTTGAGCTCATTGACGGGGATGATGCTGGCACCAAGGTCGAGCGCACCTCGATAGTTACCTATCGGCCTTTCCACTAACCATTGGGGAATGTGGTCAACATAAAACTCCAGAGACCAACCTTTGATAGCGCATAGGGCCGCCAATGAGTACAGTGAGTTCGCTTGAGCACTGCCATAGCTAATCAGTGTGGTGATGTCTGGATAGTTTCCCTCTAACAGTGTCATGAACTTGCGAGCTTTATTGCCACTAAAGTGGCTATGCAGTTGATCATCCCGTTTGAGGTAAAACGTGGTTCCATCAAATTGGTGCTGTGTTATCGGTGTATCGCAAAGTTTCATCTGGGTCGTTAAGAGGTAAAATGAATGCTCATCTTACCTGATTTCACTTTAAAAGCATGAATATGGATCAAAATAGGATGCGCGCGCTACAGCCTCGGCTAGGGTGATTTTCCAGCTCAAATGACCAGTTATAGCGCTGGCTTAAATCATCGACGATCAGAAGTCCTAGCCCGTGTCCATCAGCATCGGGCGTTTCACCTAATCCCGGGCCGTCGTCGACAATCACCAACTGCTGCTCGGACACGTCTATGGTAATTTCTCCCTCTGCGGTCGCTGCAATCGCATTGCGGATTAAATTGCCCAGAATCATATTCATGACCGCAGGAGTAGCCCTTACGGTAGGCAGCCCTGAAATCGTGAGTTGGATAGCGATGCTTTTCTCAGTCGCTTGAACGGAATTGGCATCGACAATCGATTGAAGTTCGGCTTCTTCGATGTCTCGTAGAGGTGCGTCATCGACATTTCGCTCGTAGCGAACGATGGAGAGCAAGGCATCGACCATAGTTGTCATTTGTGTCGTCGCATCTTCTATCCGACTGATTTGCCGTTCCTGAAATTCGGAGTGCTCCGAACGAGACAGCAGCTTGTTGGCGCCTTTCACGACGGTAAGTGGCGTGCGCAGCTCATGGCTGGCGTAGCGTGCAAAGGCTTGTTCACGTTTGAGTGCAAGGTTAAGGTCTTGCCGGTATTGGTTGAGTTGTTCGGTTAATGCTTGAAATTCGTCGGCGGCACCTTCACGAATCGCAAAGGGTTGTGTGGCGCTACCCGAGTGGCTTTCCAGCTGTTTAGCGATTTCATTGACGGGTTCAATCAAGCGTGTCGAGAGACGGTATAACAAGGTACCAAACATAAACATCAACACTGAAACAAAGCTGATGACAATCACACCAGAATAGATAAACTCATCGGTATCGAATTCAACCTGATCGATCAGAGACAACAGAACGACGACTTTCTTTTCACCTTGATCTGTGTAGTAGCCCTTGTAAACCATGTGGCCGTTGGGAGACAACGTGGAGCCAACCTCTCCAAGATAAGTGTCGTAAGTATCCGTATACTTTCGATAAAAATCAGGCACTAACGATAAGTCGTTATAGGCTCGGGTAAGGGCATCAATCTGAATTTCTCCATCTTCACCGGCTATAAAACGCGCGACAGCTTCATCTCGGTCAATCAGAATCCTCCGCTCACCCACTCGATCTTCTGACCATTGGAGTGATAGGGTAAAAATGAAGAAAATGACGACGCCAATGATGCAGGAAATCGTCGTGAAAAACAGCGCCAATCGACCAGTCAGCGAACGTGTACTAGAGAGAACTCGGTTCACGTTAGACGTCCTCTAAACGAAAGCCAATTTTGGGTAAGGTGGTCAACATGGGGTGAGCAAATGGTTTGTCGAGCTGGTTACGTAACTGATAGATATGACTTCGCAGGACGTCATTGTTGGGTTCTTTTTCTTGCCAAAGCTTTTCAGAAATCTCTTGGCGAGTAAGAATCTCTGGCGCTTTATGACATAGTGCCTCAAGGATGGTGTAGGTGGTCGGATTGAGTGCGAGTAACTTGCCTTCTCGAAACGCTTGACGCGTTTTTTGATCGATTTTCAGGCTGCCAAAACTCAATACGGTGTTGGCGACCTGTCCCCGATAGCGCTTTACCAACGCATGCATACGGGCTTCAAGAATCTCCAAATCAAAAGGTTTGGTGAGGTAATCATCGGCACCGTGCTCAAACCCCTTGAGCATGTCTTCTCGATTATCCAGAGCAGTAAGCATCAAAATGGGAGTATTGTTGCCTGCTTCGCGGAGTTTATTGCATACCGTTAAGCCGTCCATTCTCGGTAGCATCAAGTCTAATAAAATCAGGTCAAAGTTCTCGCTGAGTGCAAGTTGTAAACCCAGCTCGCCATTGTCTGCGTAGTCAAGCTCCATCCCCATACTTTCGAAGTAATCAAACAGAATACCGGCTACTTCCCGGTTGTCTTCGACCAATAAAATTTTGTTCATGTAACGGCTCTCTATTTCTGTGGCCTTATGACAGCAAAACCTGCGTGGAAAAAACGTGAACAACATCGTTTTCACGTTGCGATTGATAATCTGCCAAAAAGTCGCAGAGGCTGGGTGGAACAGCGAGTTAGGATTCCATCTCAGTCTCTTTTAGATAATCAATACGTATAGTGAAGCATCTCATGGTACGTATGCAACTATAGTGAGTCTTGCTATGGGGCTAGTCAATTCGGTACCAAACAGACTAAAAGCAGTGACATTATCGGTCATTGTTCCTTACTACAACGAAGCAGAGGTTTTACCTGAGCTGCACCAGCGGTTAACTGAGGTGCTGAGCGCTTTGCCAGATTCGAGCGAAATCATCTATGTGGACGATGGCAGCAGCGACGACAGCTTACAGTTGGTCGAATCCTTTACCGCTGAAAGTTGTACGATTCGCAGTATTGGGCTGAGCCGCAACTTTGGCAAAGAGGCAGCCATGAGCGCTGGGCTGGAGCATTCTCGTGGGCTGGCGGTGATACTTATTGATGCTGATCTGCAAGACCCGCCCGAGTTGATTCCTCAAATGCTAGCCAAGTGGCGCGAGGGCTATGACGTGGTCAATATGCAGCGTACGGAAAGACAAGGGGAAACTTGGTTTAAACGAGCCTCTGCTGCCGCGTTCTATCGTTTGCTCAATACACTCGTCAAATCGGACATTCCAGAAAATGTGGGTGATTTTAGGTTGTTAAGTCGTGAAGTGGTGGATCACATAAACCAACTGCCTGAGCGCAATCGTTATATGAAGGGTATCTTCGTTTGGCCGGGATTTAAACAAACGACGTTGCCTTTTCAACGTGATGCGCGTTTCTGTGGCGAGACCAAATGGAATTACCTCAAGCTGATCGGGCTGGCGGTGGACGGCATCACTTCGTTTTCTATTAAACCACTGCGCTTGGCCACCTTGCTTGGCGTTCTGATTGCTGGAAGTGCTTTTGGGTACGGTGCTTTTATCGTGTTTAAAACTCTGCTTTTTGGTGAAGCAGTCACAGGTTACCCGTCAATGATGGTGGTCCAACTCGCTTTGGGAGGGATTCAACTGCTCTGCATTGGTGTGCTTGGGGAGTATATCGGCCGCATTTTTATTGAATCCAAAGGGCGACCGCTTTATTTGGTTCAATCCGTCAATGAGAAACCAGCAACCACTCAATATCAACAATTGGAGAAACGCGCGTGAGTTTTAACCGAGTCCACCTATGGGCGCTGCTTGGCGTTGCATTACTTATTCGCTTGTTGAGTTTAGGTGCTTACCCGCTGATGGATACGACAGAGGCTCGCTACGGTGAAATGGCGCGTCTGATGATTGAAACCAATAACTGGGTCACTCCGCAGTTTGACTATGGCGTGCCTTTTTGGGGTAAGCCGCCCTTATTCACTTGGTTAAGTGCTGGTGGTATCGAATTGTTTGGTATTAATGAGTTTGCGGTGCGTGCTCCCCATTGGTTAGCTGGAGTCATAGTCATCGCTTTGATGGCGTACTTTGCAAATCGACAAGGCTTTAGTGGGCTGATCACAGCGCTGGTTTTAGCCACGTGCGGTATTTTTTCCATTGCGGCAGGCGCGGTGATGACGGATATGGCGCTGACGTTAGGGCTGTCGCTCGCGATGATAGGTTTTTACTTGTGCTGGCAAGGCTCTAAGCCTTGGGGGTATTTCGGCTTTGTTGGCTTGGCGATTGGCTTACTGGCAAAGGGACCACTGGTTATTGTCTTGATGGGCTTAGCGGTTGTGCCATGGTTGGTGATTCAACATGGTTTGCTGGGTGCATTCAAAGTGCTTTGGCAACGCTTTCCAGTTTTGGGAGGCAGTCTACTTATGCTGATTATCGCTCTGCCATGGTATTTCGCCGCTGAAGCGGCAACCCCAGGTTTTCTAGATTACTTTATTGTTGGCGAACACTTTAACCGTTTTCTGGTGAGTGGCTGGCAGGGCGATCTCTACGGCACAGCGCACGATGAACCGAGAGGAACCATCTGGCTGTTCTGGCTCTATTCAGCAGCGCCATGGTCGATAGTATTGCCCGTCGTTTTTTGGCTAAAACGCAAACAGTTGGGGCGAGACATCGCACTCAAAGATGGCATCTTTAGTTTTCTCGTGTGCTGGATGCTCGCTCCTATGCTGCTATTTACCTTTTCAGGCAACATTCTTCCTGCTTACGTGTTACCGGGTGTTCCCGCGATTGGAATGCTTATGGCGATACTGCTCTCGGATGTGCAAGAGGATAAGAAGTGGTTCAAAGTAACGGCAGGTATTTTGCCGTGCTTGTTAATTGCCGCTGTTATCTACATTCAGCTAGGAGTAGGGGATCGTAAAAGTGACAAGGTTATTTTCCGTAATGCTGATCCTCAGGTAGTAACGTATTACGTAGGGAACCGCCCGTTCTCAGGTCAGTTCTACAGCCATGGTCAGGCCAAGCAGCTCACAGACAGTTCTGTTCTGAATCGATTGGATAAGGTTCAGTTGATTGGTGAGAAGAGTCAGGTGGAGCAACTGGTCAAAGAGAAGAAGATGAGTTGCGCGATTGATTTTGTCGCCGAGAGCAAACGTGCATTATATCGATGTGATCGAAACTCATGATCAACAAATTATGGCGTTTTGCCCTAGTCGGGGGCGTTGGCTTTATCGCTGATGCCTCTCTTTTTGCCTTACTGTTTTATGCTATTGGGTTGCCGATATTGGACTCGCGTATTGTGGCTTTTCTCTTTGCGGCAACGGTAACTTGGTTAGGCAATCGTGTTTTTACCTTTGAGAGTCGAAATCCATCTGGGAAATTCTCGCAGTGGGTAAAATTTATGGGGTGTGCCATGTTTTCCGCTTTGCCCAATTTCGGAGTATTCAAACTCACCAGTTATTACTGGGGAAGTGAAGGCGTGTTGGCGATGTTCGCACTGGCTTTGGGTGTGCTTGCTGGAATGTTGAGTAATTTTTTGCTGAGTCATTGGTGGGTATTTCGTACTCAACGTCACTTACAAACTGAGCGGTAGTAGCAAATAAAAAAAGCCCAGAGCAAACTGGCTCTGGGCTGATACAAAACATAGGAGTTAATAAGAAAAAGCAGCGTAAATTAGTAGTGTCAGTCAAGAAAACAAGTTTTACGGCCTGTAAACTTAAGAAGGCTCTGCTAACTACACTTATTCAGACTTTCTTTATTCAATTCAGTTCCATTCACAGTGAAAATTTTTTTAATTTTTTCTTCAGAGGCTTACAACACATAACTTGCAATCTGGTCGGACCAATCTTCAAAAATGTGATGTTAAAAACTTGTTGGTTAATTGTTTCGGTTGTATATTTCAAACAGTTGTTTAATACGAGTGATTGAAATGTCGATGAGAAATACGACCAAAGAGAAAATCCTAGATGTTGCGGAAGCTCTGTTTGCTGAACATGGTTTCAATGACACGTCATTGCGCACGATTACCAGCAAAGCGGGTGTCAACCTGGCTTCTGTGAACTATCACTTTGGCGACAAGAAAACTCTGGTTAGAGCGGTTTTAAACCGTTATCTGGAAGCTTTCATGCCAGCGGTTCAAGATGCGTTGATCAATCTTAATCTTAATGAAAGCTACGAAATGGCGGATGTGTTTGAATCGCTAAGAGGGCCACTGCGTGCACTCAACGATGTAAGACCGAATGGAACCAGCCGTTTTATGTTGTTGATTGGTCGTGGCTATACCGATGTGCAAGGCCACTTACGTTGGTTCATCACCACTCGCTATCAGGATGCGTTATCTCTGTTTACTCAGTCAGTGATGAAAGCGAATCCTAAGCTGTCTCAGGAAGAATTATTTTGGCGACTTCATTTCACGCTGGGTACGTGTGTATTCACTATGGCTTCAAGCCAAGCGTTAATAGAAATCGCAGAAAATGCATACGGAAAGCAGATGGACGCGAAATCTGTTGTCGATCAGCTTATTCCATACTTAGCCGCAGGCGTAGCGGCTGAGTAACACAAAAATCGAAACATAAAACAAATATAAATTGGACCACCAACTGTGAACAAAAGGATCTGATTATGTGCTCTCTACGTAGAAAATGGGTCAGTGACCCAGCTTTCAAAATGTTTAAAAAAGTACTGCCACCGCTATCCAGCACGGAGAAGGAAGCTATGGAAGCGGGTAGCGTTTGGTGGGATGGGGAGCTGTTTTCAGGTCGCCCAGACTTCTCCAAGCTACACAAGTATCCAACACCAACGTTGACTGCGGAGGAGCAATCCTTCGTTGATAACGAGTTGGAAACCCTGCTTAGCATGTTGGACGATCATAAGATCGTAAAAGAAGACCGTGACTTGCCACCTGAAGTTTGGGAGTACCTGCGTAAGGAGCGATTCTTCTCACTCATCATTTCTAAAGAGTACGGCGGTCGAGAGTTCTCTGCGCTAGCCAACTCAACCATCGTGACACGCATCGCAACACGCAGCATTAGTGCGGCGGTCTCCGTCATGGTGCCTAACTCTTTAGGCCCGGGTGAACTGCTTTCACACTATGGTACTCAAGAGCAAAAAGATTACTGGCTGCCACGTTTAGCCGACGGTACCGACATTCCATGTTTTGCCTTAACAGGCCCTGAAGCAGGTTCTGACGCTGGCGGTATCCCTGATGATGGCATCGTTTGCTATGGCGAACACGAAGGCAAAGAAGTGTTAGGTATCCGCCTTAACTGGAATAAGCGTTACATTACACTGGCATCAGTGGCAACGGTACTTGGCCTTGCATTCAAGATGTACGATCCCGATGGTTTGATGGGTGATAAGAAAGAACTAGGCATTACTTGTGCGCTTATCCCAGCATCCCACAAAGGGGTTGAAATCGGTGAACGCCATGACCCATTAGGTCTTGCGTTTATGAATGGTCCGACGCGCGGGAAAGACGTTTTCATTCCAATGGAATGGCTGATCGGTGGTCAGGATTACGCAGGTAAAGGCTGGCGTATGCTGGTGGAATGTCTGTCTGCAGGTCGTGGTATTTCTCTACCTGCACTAGGTACTGCGGTTGGCCACTTAACGTCGCGCACTACGGGCGCTTACGCATATGTTCGTAAACAGTTTGGTATGTCGATTGGTAAGTTTGAGGGTGTTGCTGAGGCGATGGGCCGAATCGGTGGCTTGACTTACTTGCTTGAAGCGACGCGTACTCTAACGACAACGTCTCTGGATCTTAAAGAGAAGCCAGGCATTGTGACTGCGATTGCCAAATACCATATGACAGAAATGGCGCGCACGATTCTCAATGACTCAATGGACATTCACTCTGGTCGAGCCATTCAGGATGGTCCGATGAACTATCTGGCATCGCCTTACCTTGGTATTCCGGTCGCAATCACGGTGGAAGGGGCAAATATTCTGACTCGTAACCTGATGATTTTTGGTCAAGGTGCGACTCGCTGTCATCCATACGTACTGAAAGAGATGGAAGCCGCGGCAAATCCTGATGAGAAGCAAGGTGCTAAAGAGTTTGATGAGTTGTTGTTCAAACACATCGCTCATGCGACTAAGAATACTTTTGGCGCATTTGGTGCGGCTCTGACGGGGTCACGCTTTATTAAAGCCGATATGAGTGGTCCAACTCAGGGTTACTACAAAGATCTGACTCGCATAAGCCGTGCGTTGGCAGTGAGTGCGGATATTGCAATGGCCACTTTGGGTGGTGATCTGAAACGTAAAGAAATGATTTCTGCCCGCCTTGGTGATGTGCTGGCTTACCTTTACATGGGCTCAGCCGCGCTTAAGAAGTATGAAGACGAAGGGCGTCAGCAGCAAGATCTTGATTACGTGCATTACGCGGTTCAACACTGTCTGCATAACGCCGCGAAATCACTGCAAGAAGCGTTTACCAACTACCCACAAAAAGCGGTTGGCCGTCTACTGAAAGTGTTGATCTTCCCATTAGGGAATCACTTTGCTAAGCCAAGTGACACACTGACAGTGAAATTGGCAGAAAGTTTGATGACACCGGGAGCGCACCGAGATCGTCTGACGCACCTTTGCTATGTTGGCAAAGAAGCGGATGATAGCGTTGGTCTAATGGAGAATGCCTTCCTTGCGATGTATGGTGTGAAGAGCCTTGAACGTAAACTGATGCGTGCTGCTAAAGAGGGCAAAGTTGCCCGTAAAGGCCTACTTAAAGATCGTCTGGCACAAGCGCTAGAAGCAAACGTACTAACTCAGGACGAAGTCGACCAAATTGTTGCAGCAGATGCGCTGCGCTATAAAGCGATTCAAGTCGATGACTTTAGCCATGACTTTAGCGAAGTGAGAACAGGACAAGCTCGGGTAAAGCCAAAGTTAGATAGCGTGGCTTAGAGCTCGCTAACCGATATTGAGTAAAGGCACCTTAACCGGTGCCTTTCTTTTTGCTCGAAATCTAAAACTCGTATGAAAGAGCTCCAACCACTTGCATTTTACCGACATTTTTACAGAAATTAGATGCGAACTGGCGTTGAACCTTTTATCCTAGCGAAGTTTTTTAAAGGAAGTTGAATATGATCATCAAACCTAGAATTCGTGGATTTATCTGTACTACAACGCACCCTGTGGGTTGTGAAGCTAACGTAAAAGAACAAATTGCTTACACAAAAGCACAAGGCCCAATCAAAAACGCGCCTAAGCGTGTTCTTGTTGTTGGTGCTTCAAGTGGCTACGGTCTATCTTCTCGTATCGCTGCGGCATTTGGTGGCGGCGCTTCAACTATCGGTGTGTTCTTTGAAAAAGAAGGCACAGAGAAAAAGCCAGGCACAGCAGGTTTCTACAACTCAGTTGCATTTGAAAAGCTTGCACGTGAAGAAGGTCTTTACGCGAAGAGCCTGAATGGTGACGCTTTCTCTAACGAAGCGAAGCAAAAAACAATCGACCTAATTAAAGAAGATCTAGGCCAAATCGATATGGTGGTTTACTCACTGGCTTCTCCAGTACGTAAAATGCCAGAAACAGGTGAAGTGATTCGTTCGTCTCTAAAGCCAATCGGTGAGACTTACACTTCAACAGCCGTAGACACCAACAAAGATGTCATCATCGAAGCAAGCGTTGAGCCTGCAACGGAAGAAGAAATCAAAGACACTGTCACAGTAATGGGCGGTGAAGATTGGGAACTTTGGATCAACGCGCTTTCTGAAGCTGGCGTTCTAGCTGAAGGTTGTAAGACAGTGGCATACAGCTACATCGGCACTGAGCTTACTTGGCCTATCTACTGGGATGGTGCATTAGGTAAAGCTAAGATGGACCTAGACCGCGCGGCGACTGCTCTAAACGAGAAGTTTTCAGCAACAGGCGGAACAGCAAACGTAGCGGTATTGAAGTCTGTCGTGACTCAAGCAAGTTCAGCGATTCCTGTTATGCCACTGTACATCGCAATGGTATTTAAGAAAATGCGTGAAGAAGGCGTACACGAAGGTTGTATGGAACAAATCTTCCGCATGTTCAGCCAGCGTCTATACAAAGAAGATGGTTCTGCACCTGAAGTTGATGACAAGAACCGCTTACGTCTGGATGACTGGGAACTGCGTGACGATATTCAACAGCACTGTCGTAACCTGTGGCCACAAATCACGTCTGAGAACCTAAAAGAGCTGACTGACTACGTAGAGTACAAAGAAGAGTTCTTGAAGCTATTTGGTTTTGGTGCAGAAGGCGTTGATTACGATGCTGATGTTAACCCAGACTACAAAGCAGACTTTATTGCTATCTAATTGATTGCACTGCGTTAGAAACAAAATCCGGAGCCTAGGCTCCGGATTTTTTGTTTTACTTAAACGTTGACCAAATCGGGGCGTGATCTGATGGTTTCTCGATACCGCGCAGTTCGTAATCGATATCTGACTCGATACATTTCTCGGCGAGCTTTGGTGTCGCGAGTACAACGTCAATTCGCAGGCCACGGTTGTCATCGAAACCACGTGAGCGGTAATCAAACCACGAGAAACGATCCTCTACCTTAGGGTGGAGCTGACGGAAGGTATCTACGAATCCCCAGTCCATTAATGTTTTCAACCATTCACGCTCTTCTGGTTGGAAAGAACATTTACCCGTCTTTAACCAGCGCTTACGGTTAGGTTCACCGATACCGATATCGGCATCAATCGGGCTGATATTGATGTCACCCATAACGATAAGTTGTTCGTCGCTGTTGTGATGATCATGAAGGTAAGTCATCAAGTCTTTGTAGAACTGGCGTTTGTACGGGTACTTGGTTTCGTGGCTGATGTTATCGCCCTGTGGGAAGTAGCCGTTGAGTACGGTGACTTTCTCGCCATTGTCGTCTTCAAACGTCGCCATGATCATGCGTTTCTGATGATCTTCATTATCGGTTGGAAAGCCTTTCTGAACAGAAAGCGGTTCTTTCTTACATAGCATAGCAACACCGTAGTGTGCTTTCTGACCATGGAAGTAGACTTTGTAGCCCATAGCTTCAACGTCTTCGATAGGGAAGGCTTCATCATGCACTTTGATCTCTTGAAGGCCGATCACGTCTGGCTGATGTTTGTCGATGACAGCTTGCAATTGATGCAAGCGTGCGCGAAGACCATTGATATTAAAGCTGATAACTTTCATTTTTATTCCTTGTTATTGAAATAATTCAACGAATCGAAATTTCTTCAGATATTACCACTTTCTTTAGTAACCGCCTAAAGTTAACAGTTGGTGTATTTGTATTAACATATATGTAAACTTTCGATTGATAATTGATTGCAATATGTTGTAATTGGTCTCGAAATGTAGAATTTAGCTTTCGTTCTCATGCGATATGAATGAGTTTGCTCATAAGGATGTACTATGCGAACCCTTTCCGTTCAATGGAAAATTACCCTTCTTGCAGGCTGCTGCCTGCTCATTACTTCTTTATCCCTGATCGGATTTTCTGTTTACAACGCAGTGACTAACCAACAACAGATTAAGGCACAAAGTGCTGAGTCTGTGATCAACAAGTCTGAGCAACTGCTTGAAACACGAGCACTACTGAATGCCACTGAAGTAGCTGAATATCTTAATGAAGCCTTATATCGAGCGGAAATGCTGGCGTCCAATGCGCTGTTTTTGAAAACCAATACGGAAGAAAATTTTGGTGACAGCGAGGAATTGCGTACGGCTTTGGATGAAATGGTTCGCAAGTCGGTACTGAGCTTTGATTCGATTCAGGGTGCTTATCTTGTATTCAGGCCTAACATGCTAGATGGTGAAGACAGCAACTATGTGGATGCGGAGTATGTAGGCTCGAACGAAAGAGGGCAGTTTGCACCTTACTGGGTAACCGCTCAAAACGGTGAGAATGTCGTGTCTAATGTGCTGAGTGAAGCGGCGCTGGAAGATACTCAAAACAGCGAGCGATTCTTTTGTCCCCTTTCCAGTGGCGATTCATGTGTCAGCACTCCAAGACTCATTAACCAAGCTGGTGGACAGGTTCTCGCTACCTCAATATCCGTTCCTATTATGATCGATGATACTGTGATTGGCTTCTTTGGTATTGATCTTCGACTTGATGCGATGTCGGGTATTGTTGTCGAGTCAGACAGCCAACTCTTCAACGGCAGTGGTAATGTCAATATCATCAGCCTAGATGGTTCATTGATTGCCAGTGATGACTCCTCTCGTGCCATTGGACAATCGTTCGACAGCAAAACACTTTCCAGTGATCAACTGACTGATCTTCTGTTTGGGCAGGAAGTTCAAACCCAATGGAGTAGTGATGGTGAATGGCTGAGCGTATTTGCCCCTATTATGGTTGCCAATCAGACTTGGGGTGTTTTATTTGATATGCCAAGAAGCAGCGTGTTGGCAGATGCAGAAATGCTCGATCAAACCATCAGCCATCAAGTGGAGTCGAGCGTGAAAACCGAAGTACTTGCTGGCTCGATTTTGGTTATTTTCGGTTTAGTGACCATCGCGGTGATGGCTTCTCGTTTGGTTAAACCAATTCGTGAAGTGGTTGCGAGGTTGGATGATATTGCATCTGGCGAAGGGGATTTAACTCAGCGCTTGGATGTGAAATCTCAAGATGAGATTGGTCAGCTTGCCACAGGGTTCAATAAATTCCTTGATAAGCTTCAATCAATTATTAGTGATGTTGTAGAAACGACGTTGCAGATCGGTACGACAACAGAACAGTCTCGAATTGCGGCTCAACAAACTCGCTCAAGCAGTGATTCTCAGTTTAAAGAAGTGGATTTGGTGGCAACAGCCTCTGAGGAAATGACTCAAACAGCAGGTCTGGTGGTTCAAAACGCAGAAGTCGCAGTGAGCGAAGCTGAAAAAGCTAACGTCGCTGCAGATTCCGGTAAGAAGGTTATCGAGCAGTCTCAAGACGAAATGGTTCGATTAGTAGAGAGAATGACGGCAGCGGTTCCTGTCGTTGAAGAGCTAGCGAAAAACAACGCCAACATAACCGAGATATTGACGGTTATTGAAGGTATTTCAGAGCAAACGAATCTACTGGCCTTGAACGCTGCTATTGAAGCCGCGCGGGCGGGTGACCAAGGCCGTGGTTTTGCGGTAGTTGCCGATGAAGTTCGCAGTTTAGCCAGTCGCACCCAATCGTCAGTTGGTGAAATTCGTCAGGTGATCGAAGATGTACAGAAAGGGACGCAGGATGTGGTCAACGCGATTCAAGATGGTAACGACTTGGCAAATGATTCCGCTCAAC
Organism: Vibrio sp. RE88; assembly: GCF_013113835.1. GTDB lineage: Bacteria > Pseudomonadota > Gammaproteobacteria > Enterobacterales > Vibrionaceae > Vibrio. The sequence continues at coordinate 271,530 of NZ_VTYQ01000005.1, forward strand.
AAGTTGAAAGAGCGGTTTCTCAGCTCAATAACATATTTGATGCGATTGCTTCCATCAATGATATGAACTCGCAGATCGTGAAAGCCGCTGAAGAGCAGCAATCGGTATCTGCGGAAGTAAATCAGAGCGTCAGCAACATCCGTGACTTGAGCGCGCAGATTTTATCTCAAGCAGAAGAGTCTGAAACCGTCAGCACGCAAATCGGAAATCTCTCAGAAAGACAGCAACAACTAGTGAGTCAGTTTAAAGTATAAAAGTAAAGGGCCTCTTGATGAGGCCCTTTTGCTATCTAATCTAGATACCAGTAACCAAGGTTAACCAGTGTTGTTAGCAGCTGCATTTGTGAGTCAGATAACTTGCCGTCGATGTGTTCGATCTCAATCGATTCTTGATTACACAGTAGGTGGACGAGGTGCGGTGACTCAGCTGGGTAAGCATCACCGTTAATGTAAACATGTGCAGATTCATTCTCATGGTACAGCGCACGTAAACCAGAAACTTTGCGTAAACTGCCTAGTGATTCTAGGTGGTGGTAGATTTCCAGAGCATCGCTCGGCTCTTCAGGTTCAACAATATCCAGCTGGTGGCGAGACTGGCTTAGCATACCCCCCATAAATTCACGGATATCGGATTCTGATTGCAGGGCAGATCGAAGCATGGTTGTCAGCTTATCTAAGTCAGCGTTGAGTATCTCGCCGTATTGATGCTGAGCAGTCATTTCTGGGTTATGCAGGTGAACATCGCCTTTTTCATTCGCTAGCACATAGTCAGCGAAATTACTGAGCAGTTCTTGCTCCTTAGGGGAGCGAAAGCCCATTGAGTAACTCATGCTCGGCTTTAGTGTATTCCCCTCGTGGGGGAATCCTGGCGGGATGTACAGTATGTCGCCGGGCTCCAATACTTCATCAATGATGGCATCAAAGCCTTCAATCTGACGCAAAGCGCCGGCCTGAATTGACTCTTTATACTGACCTTTATCTAGATCGCCAACACGCCAGCGGCGTTTACCACTGCCTTGGATAATGAAAACATCATATTGGTCGATGTGAGGGCCAACGCCACCTTCAGGGGCAGAAAAACACACCATTAAGTCGTCAAATAACCAGTTAGGCAGCTGTTTGAATGGCTCTATTAATTCGGCTGCGCCTAGGTGCCAATGGTTGCAAGCTTGTACCACTAATTGCCAATGGGACTCAGGCAGGTTTTCAAACAGAGAATCGTCAAAAGGGCCGTGTTGCGCTGACCACTTACCTTCAATGTTAGAAATGTAGCGCGAATCTACTTCTTCCTCCATAGCAAGCCCTGCCAACTCGTCTGGAGAAATCGGGTCAATGAAATCATTGAATCCGCCTTTAATCACAGTCGGTTTCTTGTGCCAGTATTGAGCAAGAAACTCAGCCATGTCAAAACTCAGTGGATAGCTCATGACTTCTTCTCCAATTTGTTTTCCAAATCAGATTTAACAATGTTGATGGCCGCCAATGCTACTTCGGGATCTATCTCATTGCTTTCAATTAAATAGATGAGATCCACTGCGAGTTTTATTTCATCAGGCGCTTGATCCAGTTCGGACGAGTTTGAGGACATATTACTGGTTTCGCTCTTTGTAACTAATTTGCTTTTCAATTTTGATTTTAGCGTGCTGGCATCGTTGCAAACGACGCTGAGCAGACTGCAAAGTTTGCGCGGCGAGAGACTTATCTCTTGGCGTGGCGAGCTTATGTTCTTGCTCTTTGCTTTTCACCAACGCTTTGAGCCGTTGTTCCCATTGTTGGTGCTGAGCCAAACTTTGGTAAAGTTCGTTAAGGTTGCGTTGACTGAATGACTTGCCAGTTGGCTCGCTCTGCCTGAGAACCGTTGTCGCTAATTCTCGTTTAATTGCGCTAATCTGGCACAAGAGTTTTTCAGACAAAAACTCGGCTTGTTCAGCTGATAGCGTTGCTGCTGACTGCTCGCAGAGAATTTTGTCGAGTGTTTCATGCGCTTCGTAAGCATAGGGTGTCAGCAGCTTGGATTGGCATCGAAATAGGTTTTGATCGAAGAGAGCTTGGTGATGTTCGCCTCTTTGGTTATCCAACAAAGTGGCTTCTTGCTCCAACTGTTCTAATAGCGATGATAGCTGGCCAAATTGCTTCATAGATTCACAAACCACGCTTCATAAGCAAGTTTCACTGCAAGGATACTTACAACCGTAACAAAAACAGGACGGATAAACTTAGCGCCGAATCGTATTGCTGAGTGTGCGCCAACAAATGCACCTGCCATTAGGCAAACACCCATAGTCAGCCCCAGCACCCAATCAATGTGACCTAGGATGGCGAAAGTAATCAGCGAAGTGAAGTTACTGGTAAAGTTCATCGCTTTTGCCAATCCAGACGCCAGCAAAATGTTCAATCGATACAGTGCCATTGAGCTGACAGTCCAAAACGCGCCTGTTCCTGGGCCTGCAACACCATCATAGAAGCCGATACTGAACCCTTGTATATATTGTTTTTTATTAAACTTAGGGCAAGGTTGTGGCATCTCATTACTGTTTGATTGCGGAGTTTTATGCCAAATGGTGTAAATCGCAGCCAGTAGAATGATGATAGGGAGGATCTTCTCCAGCCATTCGGTACTAATTAGGTCGACAACTAGGGTCCCGAGTGTTGCGCCAATTAAAGTCGCGACGAATGCTCGCCCCCAGCAATGAGGTTTGAACAAGCGTTTCTTATAATAAGTAAACGCCGCTGTAGACGATGCAAAAGTAGCTGCCAGCTTATTGGTACCCAGCGCGATATGAGGCGGTAAGCCAAGAGAAAGCAGAGCTGGTACGGTAAGCATACCGCCACCACCAGCAACGGCATCGATAAAGCCTGCGACAAAAGCAACCAGCGCTAACACCAACAACATTGTTGGTTCAAAAAGTTCCATACAGTTTCTTATATTCTAGTTATTCGATGACACGTTTAAATGGTGGCAGTGAGTCGAGTAGAGCTTTGCCATATCGCTTAGTAACGATGCGACGATCAAGGATGATGACTGTACCAGAATCTCGCTCTTTTCGCAGTAGACGACCAACGGATTGAATCATTTTTTTGCTCGCTTCAGGTACCGTTATCTGCATAAATGGGTTTCCACCTTTGCTTTCAATATACTCTGCGTGAGCTTGTTCTACTGGTGAAGTGGGAACGGCAAAAGGTATCTTGGTAATGATCAAGTTTTCAAGTAAATCTCCTGGTAGATCAAGACCTTCTGAGAAACTTCCGGTGCCAAACAAGATGCTGGTTTTCTGGCACTGCACTAAGGTTTTATGTTTTTTTAGAATCTCTGAGCGTGACTCTTTACCTTGAACCTGTAGTGACCAACCTTTTTTTACAAAATATGACGATAACGCGTCCGTGACTTGATTCATTTGCCAATAGGATGAAAAGAGCACTAAGTTAGCTTTGTTCTCTTCAATCAATTCTGGTAGTCGTTCAATTAAGCTATCGGTAAACTGAGGAGCTTGAGGTTCATAAGCCATTTTAGGCACTCTAAGCTCCGCTTGGTTTTGATAATCGAACGGAGAAGCTAAAGCTAAGAATCTCACGCCGTCTTCTGGCTTCTCACTTATCCCAGCTTGTCGACAGAAGAAGCTAAACGAGTTAAGCGCTCGCATGGTTGCTGAGACAAGCACCGCGCCAATACAGCGGCTCCAAAGCTGTTGATCTAATTGCCACCCAACTTCCAACGGTGACACATTAACAACAAAGTCGCCTTCACGTTCAGGTGCGACTTCCAGCCACCTTGCCAGAGGGGCGCCTTTCTCTCGTTGAGGCTCAGCCATTAAGTTCCAGACTTGAGCAAGGTTATCCATGCGTTGAATGTAAAAACCAAGCTCGGCTAAAGCAGGTTCGGCAAGTCGGTTAGCAAGCTCGCCATCTTTCACTCGCTCAGCAATAAGATCTGCAATCTTTGCGACAGACTGTGCTCCTTTTTGGGTGACAATCTTTAACTGTTTAGACTCTTCCTCTAACCATGTGGGTAACTCACCATTCTCAAATCGATAACAGCCATCCTCAAATTGGTCACCATTAAAACGACTCGCAAGTTGAGTCAGTGAAGGAATCAATTGTTGTACTGCATCTTGCAGATCATTGCGAAAGCGGCCTACGCGTTTTTCATCTGCAAGGTTGGCAAACTTAGTTACAGACTGATTCAAACGCTCGAGCCAACTTGCCGCGCCTTTTAAACTTGCTGCGGCTGACGAGTGGTCTCGTGCGACATGAGGAAGGTGATGAGCCTCATCAAATACGTAAATTGTATTCTCTGGCTCAGGAAGAATGACGCCGCCCCCAAGGTCGGCATCGGCCATAACTAAGCTATGGTTGGCAATGATCACATCGGTTTTATCGAGTTCTGAACGCGCTTTTTGGAAAGGGCAGTCACGGTGAACGGGCATGCTGTTGTTACAGCTGTGTTTGTCGCTGACAATGGACTGCCAAATTTCATCGGAGATCGGCTTTGGCCAAGAATCCCTGTCACCATCCCATTTGTTTTGCGCGAACTTTTTATACATCAGCTCAAGCTGCTCGACATCTTTACGCTTTGGTTTGCTGTCAAACATCGCCATTTGACCACCATCTGCTCCACATGCAGCGGCGAGTTTTTCTGCGCAACAATAGCGTTGTCTGCCTTTGGCCAGTATGAAAGAAAATTCTCTGTCAATCAGTCTTCTGTATAAAGGGAGGTCTTTATTGATCAACTGCTCTTGCAGCGCGACCGTCGCCGTCGAGATCACAACCTTACGGTTATTGAACAAAGCCACTGGGATCGCTGCCATCAAATAAGAGAGTGACTTACCGATGCCAGTCCCTGCTTCCGCGACAATCATTCGTGTTGATTTGTGATACTCACCGCATAGAGATTTGGTGATTTCAGCGACTAAATAGTTTTGAGCTCTGCGAGGTACAAAGTTATCCAGCTGAGATTGTAAATTTTGATAACTGGTACGTATGGATTGCTGGATTTTACTGGTGGTCATACTGGTGCCTTTAATTAGGGAAGGCGATGTTACCACATTTTTTTAAATGATAAGTAGTTCACGAAATGAGAGTATTTCATATCAAATCTAGATCTCCTTCACAAAAAAAAACTGAACCTTCATAAACTTAGAGCATATTTTTAGATTTAAAAATATATCTCTTCATAAGTGTTTTTTATGTAGATGAAAATTCTGTCTGTTAACCATGTGTTTACTTTGATTGGTTTAAAATATTGCAAAACTGCATTTTACTTTTTGATGATAATTTACTTAATTTGATTAGAACTTGCTCGAAAAAATGCTTCGTTTATATGTAACTGTATGTATTTAAAGTGTTTTATGTTTTTTGATTTGTTTTATTTAGGTCATTTGACAGGTAGCTGAATCTTTTGCAATCTAGACCCCGAATTTTAGTGGCGACAACATCTGACCAGTTAGAGCTCAGAGTTGTCATCAAAAAACATAAAGGGAACCGGATAAGGATTTCCCCATTCTATAGAAAAGGCAGTGGATTATTATGAAAAAGACTCTAGTAGCTCTTTCAGTTCTAGCGGCAGCAGCAAACGTAAATGCAGCTGAAATTTACGGTTCAGACACATCTAGTGTTTCTCTAAAAGGTGAGATTGATATCTACCTTACTGAGTCAGAGAAAGATACTTCTGCTACAGCAACAGAGAAAAAAGAAGCTGATATCTCAACGTGGGCCAAAATCCAAGTTGATGCTGAACACAAAGTAAATGACAAATACACAGTGTTTGGTTCTTTTGAAGTTGAAACTAAGAACACAACTGGCGTAGACAACAACGCAGTGTTTGATGATGTTCTAGCTGGATTTAAAACAGACACTTGGGGTATGGCATTTGGTGAGGTTGGTGATCTAGCTGACTCTATGGATGCAATCCAAAAGGATGACATCACTAACGAAGGTAACTACATGGGTTCTACTGGTGGTCACCACAAAGAGTCGTCTGGCCACGGTGCTGTGTTTAAAGGTCAGTTTGTTGAGGGTTTAACTCTTGTAGCTGACGTGATGACAGACTCAACTGAAAATGTTGATAACACTTACGGTGTGTCTCTAGATTACTCAATTGACAACTTCACTGTCGGTGCTTCTCTTGTAACTGGTGATGCTGCATTGGATGTTGATTACCGTGTTGCTGGTATCTCTGCGTCTGCTGAGTTTGGTGGTTTATTCCTAGCGGCTACTTATGCTAAGTACGAAGGCAACCAAGGCTATGGTTACTGGGATCTTAAAGATCTAAGTCAAACGGCATCTACTTATGCTAATGGTGATACAATTGGTGTTGCTGCTGCATACACTATTGACAAAGTGCGTCTATACACTACCTATGCAACTTACACTACAGATGAGCTACAAACTGCTAACACAGTAACTTCTATCGCGGATCTAGATGGTAATAACTTAGTTCTTGGTGTTGATTACGCGTTTATGGAGAATGTTCTACTATTCGCTGAATACCAAACAGCCGAGCAAGATGTAACAACGGCGTCAAAATATGAAGCTGATGGTGTTACAGCAGGTGTTTACTACACTTTCTAATCCCATAAGCTAATATGGTCGATTAAGAGCCAGCATAATGCTGGCTCTTTTATTTTTAATAAAAGGAAACGCTAAATGAACCGATATTTACTTGGTGCCTTGAGTCTACTTATATCTCACTCTGTGATAGCAAGTATTAATCTTGACTCGGGAATTAGTCTAGAAGTTCTTAATGGTGAATCTGTTGGGAAAATAGAGGAAGTAGAATTTATAACTGGCCAAAACCAATTGGTTGTTGAATATACAGGCTATTTAAGTGAAAGAGGTAAACGTGAGTTTTTTAGCTCCATTCCTTACATATTAGTAGTTGATGTTCCTGCCAAATCGGAATTAGAAATTAAGCTTATATCCAAGAAATTCAGTGAGATAAAGTCTTACGTAGATAAGAAGAAACCAATATTTTCTGCTAGCATCGATGGAAATGTAACCGAACTTAAGCAACAAGTTTTACCTCCTGCTGAGGGAGTTTTTCCTTATGGCGATATTCCTGAGTTAGTAAAAAACTATAACCAAGAGCAGGGATTAGTTTTTGATTCCGGTAAAATTCGCTCTTTGAAGAAGGAATTGGCTATTGTTCAAACTGTGTCAATAGATCAAGATCAGCATACAATTCAAGAATCTGAAACGAGCTTGCAGTTGAAAATATGGTATTCAAAAGCATCCAAGGAAGAAAAGAAAGAATTCAAACGCTGGATGATTGAGCAAGACTAATTTGATTTGAAAAGGCTTCTTATAGGAAGCCTTTTCAATACGTATTCAATTGAAGCAAGTCGGTTCCAATAAGGCATCTTCAATTGCTCCAACAAGCTTTTCTATATGTTCGGGTTCGCTAATTAACGGTGGCATCATATAGATGAGTTTGCCGAAGGGCCTGATCCATACCCCTTGCTCAACAAATAGTTGTTGTATCTTTTCCATATTGACTGGTTTGGTTGTTTCAACGACTCCAATTGCGCCTAACCATCTCACATCGGCGACTAAGTCATATTGCTTTAATCTAGGCAGCAACTCTGAAAATGCAGTTTCAATCTGAAGTGTTTGATGTTGCCAGTCTCCGATCTCTAATAGCTCTAAACTGGCTGTTGCCACTGCGCAAGCTAGCGGATTACCCATAAACGTGGGACCATGCATAAAACAGCCTGCTTCGCCTCCACATACAGTGTCAGCGACGTCTTTTGATGCGAGAGTGGCTGACAGTGTCATGTACCCGCCTGTCAGCGCTTTACCTACGCAAAGAATATCGGGTTCTACATCTGAGTGCTCACAAGCAAACATTTTCCCTGTGCGGCCAAAACCCGTCGCGATTTCATCAAGAATCAACAGAACACCAAATTGGTCGCATAATTTCCTTACACCTTTTAGGAAGCTCGGATGGTATATCCGCATGCCACCAGCACCTTGGACAATGGGTTCTAAGATGACGGCCGCGACCTCGTTGTGATGAGTTTCCAGTTTAGATTTGAAATCATCCAGATCAGCTCCATCCCACTCCTGATGAAAACCGATTTTTGGAGAGTCAGCGAATATGTGTTCCGGAAGAAAGCCTTTGTATAGCGAATGCATTGAGTTGTCTGGGTCCGTCACTGACATTGCAGCGAAGGTATCACCATGATAGCCGTCCCTTAGAGTTAAGAACTTAGGGCGTTTCTCACCTTTCGCATGCCAGTACTGAAGTGCCATTTTTAGGCTTACTTCGACGGCCACTGAACCTGAGTCAGCTAAGAATACATGTTCGAGATTACCGGGCGCGAGAGAAAGCAGCTTCTTGCATAAATTAATCGCAGGCTCGTGAGTTATGCCGCCAAACATGACATGGGACATCTTGCCTATTTGATCTTGAGCCGCGTTATTCAAGGTAGGGTGGTTGTAGCCGTGAATCGCTGACCACCAAGAAGACATACCGTCTATCAGCTCTTTTCCACCTTCAAGCTGTATATAAACACCATTCGCCGAGGTGACTGGATAGCAGGTCAGAGGTGTTAGCGTTGATGTATAGGGATGCCAGATATGGCGGCGGTCAAAGTCGAGATCCATCAATATTTCCTTAATGACAGGTGGTTATATGATAACCATATGTAAACTTTTGAAATTTAATAGTGTTGACAGTTTACATCGCGTCAGTAGACTAGCCAAGTCAAGAAACTAACAATAATAGTAAGGAATACACGTGGAAGTACGTCACAACTGGACGGTAGCCGAAGTGCGCGAGTTAATGGCAAAGCCGTTTATGGATCTTCTTTTTGAAGCGCAGCTAGTTCATCGCCAATATCAGCACCACAACCACGTACAAGTCAGTACATTGCTCTCAATTAAAACTGGCGCCTGCCCTGAAGATTGTAAGTATTGTCCGCAGAGCGCTCGTTATCAGACAGATGTCGAAAAAGAGCGTTTGATGGAAGTAGAACGTGTGCTTGATGCCGCCCAAAAAGCCAAAAGTGCTGGGTCTACACGTTTTTGTATGGGAGCCGCTTGGAAGAATCCTAAGGCTCGTGACATGCCGCACCTGACAGAAATGATTAAGGGCGTGAAGGGGATGGGGCTTGAGACCTGCATGACTCTCGGCATGCTCACACCTGAACAGGCCGCTGAACTGGCTAATGCAGGCTTGGATTATTACAACCATAACCTTGATACTTCTCCTGAGTTTTACGGCAGTATTATTACCACACGTACATACCAAGACCGTCTAGATACTTTATCTCACGTACGTGATGCCGGTATGAAAATCTGTTCTGGCGGGATCATTGGTATGGGGGAGAGTGCCAATGATCGTGCTGGTCTGTTAGTTGAGCTAGCAAACTTACCGACTCACCCTGAGAGCGTGCCTATCAACATGTTAGTGAAAGTCAAAGGGACACCACTTGAAGAAGTCGATGATGTTGAGCCATTCGACTTTATTCGTCTTATTGCTATCGCACGTATTTTGATGCCTAAGTCCGCAGTACGCCTATCTGCTGGCCGTGAAGATATGAACGAGCAGATGCAGGCGCTGTGTTTTATGGCCGGTGCTAACTCAGTGTTCTACGGATGCAAATTGCTGACTACACCTAACCCTTCCGAAGACAAAGATATGCAGTTGTTTAATAAGCTGGGTATCAATAGCCAAGAAGTGTCCCAGCGACCAGATGAAATTGAGGAAAATGATCTGCTTGATCGTGTGGTAGAGCGTGTTGCTGCACGTCCAGCCAAGGATGACCTGTTTTACGATGCCAGTGTTTAGTGAACGCATTGCTCAATTCCTGGACGAAAGAAAACGTCAAGGGCTTGAGCGCAGTATGCGCACGGTTGGCTCAGGTAATAGCACGACGTTAACGTATGGAGACAGCCTGTATACCAACTTCTCCAGCAACGATTACTTAGGTCTGGCAACAGACAAAGAGCTATCAAATGCTTGGCAGAAGGGTTTGAATCTGTATGGCAACGGAAGTGGTGCATCTCCTCTGGTTACAGGGCATTCCAAAGCGCACTCAGATCTAGAAGCCGCGTTATGCGAGTGGCTTGGCTTTGAGCGAGCGATATTGTTTAGCTCCGGGTTTTCGGCCAATCAAGCGCTGCTTTTCAGCTTGTTGGAAAAAGATGACCTGCTTATCCAGGATAAATTAAATCATGCCTCTTTAATGGAAGCTGGCATGCTTTCTCCTGCGACGATGAAACGCTTTCACCACAACGATGCTAAGCATTTGAAGACAATCATGAAGCAAAGCGCGTTAGTTGTGACAGAAGGGGTATTCAGCATGGATGGTGATCTCGCACCGTTAGCCGATATTCATGCGGTCACGGAAAACAAGTCTTGGCTTACCGTTGATGACGCGCATGGCATTGGCGTTCTGGGCAGCGATGGTCGAGGAAGTTGTGACGTAGCGAACGTTCAACCTGATGTGCTGATAGTGACGTTCGGCAAAGCTCTGGGTTTGTCAGGAGCGGCGATTATGTGCAGCAAAACATTGGGTGAGTATTTAACGCAGTTTGCTAGACATCACGTTTACTCTACGGCTATGCCGCCTTCACAAGCTTATGCATTAACTCATGCGATCACTATGGTTCAAACTCAGCATTGGCGACGAGAAAAGCTTTCGGAGCTGCAGGGTGAATACGCCCAGCACTTTTCTTCGTTTGACGGTTATGTAGAGACCTCAACACCTATTAAACCCTTGTTGATTGGGAAAAGTGGCGCTGCATTGGAAGTCGCGAATGACTTAAAGGGGGCGGGTTTTTGGCTGACGGCTATTCGACCTCCAACGGTTCCTAGTAACTCAGCAAGGTTAAGAGTGACGCTCTCGGCGAATCATTCGGTGATGCAAATTAAAGAACTCGCAAAAAGCATAGAAATTTCAATGGAAAAGGTGCATTGATGGAACACGCTATTTTGATGCATGAGTCTTGGCCTCAAGATAAAACCGCCATTGCAGAAGCGTTTGGTAAAGCAGCCAATACTTATGATTCCCATGCGGCCTTTCAAAGAATGGTTGGGGAGCGATTACTGAATCAGTTACCTGAAGATTTAAGCAATAAAACAGTCCTCGATCTTGGTTGTGGGACAGGTTTTTTTTCCGAAAAACTGCGCCAGCGTGGCGCGTTGGTTATTTGCTGCGATCTTTCACAGCAGATGTTGAAGAAGGCCGAGGAAAGGTGCGGCTCTGCAGGTATGCAGTATCAGCTTGGAGATGCTGAAGCTTTGCCGTTTCCAAACGCTTCTATTGACTATGTATTCTCAACTTTAGCGTTGCAGTGGTGTGAAGACTTGTCAAGTCCCTTGAGAGAAATGCGTAGAGTTGTTAAACCAGCGGGCAAAGTGTATTTTTCTACCTTGCTTGAGGGGTCATTGGAAGAGCTGAAATGTGCTTGGCGCCAAATTGACGCATATCAACACGTCAACGATTTTATCGGCGCTAATCAGGTAAAAATTGCGTTAGCGCAATCCGGTTGTCAGAGTCATCATCTAGACTTGCCTACCATAAAGGTTTGGTACGATACCGCATTTTCTTTGATGCGCGACTTGAAAGGCATCGGAGCCAACCATGTAAGCGGCCGTTCGCATGGGTTAACGAGTCGTCGCACATTACTCGAGGTTGAGCGTGCGTATCAAACGTTTAAAAACCATCAAGGTCTTCTACCTGCAACTTATCAGGTTTGTTTAGGGGTTATTCATCTATGATTGATGCATTTTTTATTGCTGGTACGGATACCGATGTTGGTAAAACAGTTGCTTCAAAAGCAATTCTTAACGCACTCGCGTTAAAGGACTTAAAAACAATTGGCTACAAGCCCGTTGCAGCGGGTAGCGAGAAAACAAGCGAAGGCTACCGAAACTCAGATGCTCTGTATCTGCAAAAAGCCTCCACACTTGACGTCGACTATGATGAGGTCAATCCATACGCTTTGGAGTTGCCTGCTTCACCGCATATAGCCGCTCAGCGTGAAGGTATTGAAATTCAGTACTCAGTGTTGAGTGAAAAATTGGCAGAGCATAAAGATAAAGCGGATGTGGTTCTGGTTGAAGGGGCTGGCGGTTGGCGAGTGCCTGTCACGGATTCTCAATGTTTGTCTAGCTGGGTACAGCAAGAGAAATTGCCTGTGGTGCTAGTTGTTGGCATCAAATTGGGGTGCTTAAGCCATGCTATGTTGACTGTCGATGCGATTAAGGCGGATGGGTTGGAAGTGATTGGTTGGGTTGCGAACAGAGTCAACCCTGGCACAGAGCATTACGCAGAAATCATTGAAATGCTGGAACAGAAAATTGGCGCGCCAAAGCTGGGTGAAATTCCTTACGTGCCAAGCGTTAAACAAAAAGATCTAGCGAAATATATTGATGTGTCCACGTTAATTGAAAGCTGATTTTTCCTCGTGACCTAAAACAGAAAGGCTGCCATATGGCAGCCTTTATTGTATTTATAATCTGACACTTACTTATCTTGGTTTAGACCCATGAGCGCTTGCTGGGTATCAGAGATACGTTTTTGTGCTTGTTGCTCTGAAGAAATACCAAGTTGCTGCTTTGCTTCTTCCTCTGAAATACCAAGGTGGCAGCATAGTAGGTCAATAGCCATTTGATAGTTGTTAGTTTCAACCATGATTTTGTCCTTTTCACACATGGATATTTTAATCTGAGTACAATCTAGCACGCTTTAGTCTAGGTACAATAAGACCAAAGTCTAATGCTACTACTGTTGATTAATATATCGGACATTCTGCATTTTTGGTGTGAATTCTTACTGAAAGTTTTCACAATTTTTGCAGTTAAGAAAACAAATGTTTCAATTTGCATCTATCCCTTGTATTTAAAAGGGATAGACTATATCTATGAGTTAGATATAAAGCCTCAGTGCAAAATTCGTATTGCCAAGGCAAATAATTAAGCTTCCTGTTTCGGAGAAAAGTAATGAAGCGAGTAATGTTATTTTTGGCAACCAACTTAGCCGTTGTTCTGGTCCTAAGTGTTGTTCTAAATATTGTTTATGCTGTCACAGGTATGCAGCCTGGCAGTCTGTCTGGTCTGCTTATCATGGCCGCAGTGTTCGGTTTTGGTGGCTCATTCATTTCATTGATGATGTCGAAAGGCATGGCGCTGCGTTCTGTAGGTGGCATGGTGATCGAAAGTCCTCGCAATGAGACGGAGCATTGGTTACTGGAAACGGTTCGTCGTCAGTCTGAGCAAGTGGGTATTGGTATGCCAACCGTAGCCATTTATGACTCTGCTGATATCAACGCATTTGCGACGGGCGCTAAGCGTAACGATTCTTTGGTCGCGGTCTCAACGGGGCTTTTGCACAATATGACTCGAGATGAAGCCGAAGCAGTGCTAGCTCACGAAGTGAGCCATATTGCAAATGGTGACATGGTCACGATGACGCTAATGCAAGGTGTTGTGAATACGTTCGTCATCTTCCTATCACGCTTCATTGCGAATATCGTTTCATCTAATGATGAAGAAGAAGGTGGCAGCAATATGATGGTGTACTTTGGCGTATCCATCGTTCTTGAACTTGTATTTGGCTTCCTAGCAAGCTTCATTACTATGTGGTACAGCCGCCACCGCGAATTCCATGCTGATGCAGGTGCGGCGCAGTTGGTAGGTAAGCACAAAATGATTGCAGCTTTGGAGCGCTTAAAAGTGAGTCATGAATCTCAGTTAGAAGGTTCAATGATGGCATTTGGTATTAATGGTAAGCGTTCAATGACTGAATTGCTGATGAGCCATCCTCCATTAGATAAGCGTATTTCAGCCCTACGTAACTCATAAGCTCACGATTTAACTAAAAGGCTTGATTAAATATCAAGCCTTTTTTGATCCCTTCTAATTTAACCGCCGTACAACTCTGCAAATTAAACTTTTACAAAATTTATATTTGTACAACTCATAAAAGTTGCCTAATCTCATTATGTCTTGTACATGAAAATATTTTGTATAACTAGTTGGAGAGGACATGAACGTCGAGTCGGTTGGTCACATATATCAGCAACTAAGCAAGAACAACCTCTATCTTTTAGATGATGTCTATCATCAAGATGTTGTCTTTGAAGATTCAGCACATCGTCTTCAAGGCTGGCAAGCTTTGCAAAGCTATTTCGATAGCCTTTACACCAACGTCAGGCGCTGTGACTTTGACATCAAAGAGCACCAGCAATCGGGCGACAGTGGCTTCTTGACTTGGTCAATGTCTCTAGAGCACCCCAAGCTACGAAAAGGTAAAACGGTTGTAGTTAACGGTGTTAGTCACCTGAAGTTTAAAGATGGCAAAGTCATATATCACAGAGATTACTTCGACCTTGGCGAAATGCTTTACGAGAATCTTCCACTGCTTGGGTCGGTTATAAAGACGATTAAGCAGAGGCTAGGCCAATGACTTGCGTTTTAATCACAGGCGCTACGTCTGGCATCGGCAAACAACTGGCCGAGGATTACGCCAGAGAAGGCTACGAAGTTGTTGCTTGCGGAAGAAACAAACAAGCTCTTGAAGAGCTTGAATCATCCTCCACCTTAATTACTTCGCTTCAGTTCGATTTAACGGACTTATCCATAACAAAACAGGTGTTAGAGAATTTGGCTGTCACGCCGAATATTTGGATATTCAATGCTGGTGATTGTGAGTACATAAATGATGGCGTTGTAGACGCTCAGCTTGTGAAGCGCGTGTTTGATATCAACGTCGTTGGTCTTGCCAATGCCATAGAAGCAAGCCAACACTATTTTCAAGCTGGTCACACGGTGGCTTTGGTGGGTTCTATCGCCAGCGAAGTGGCATTGCCTAGAGCAGAGGCCTATGGCGCATCCAAAGCTGCTGTGAGTTATCTGGGCAGAACGCTTCAGCTCGATTTAGGCAGTAAGAACATCTGTGTATCAGTAATATTTCCTGGTTTCGTGAAAACGCCTTTGACAGATAAAAACACATTTCCTATGCCGATGTTGGTAAGTGTACAACAGGCATCGCGAGCCATACGCAAGGGGCTTGCTGCTCGAAAACAATATATTTACTTCCCTCGAAGATTCACAACGCTATTGCGTTTCATCGGTGCCATGCCTTACAGCTGGCAAAAGCGAATAACCACTAAATTGATCTCAGAGTAAGAGGATTCCAAAATGAAAATAGCCATAATCGGGACGGGTATTTCTGGGTTGACATGTGCTTACCATCTCAAAGAGCAACATGATGTTACTCTTTTTGAAGCAAACGACTACATCGGTGGGCATACTGCGACGGTCAATGTTGAGGTTGAAGGCGGGAGCTATGCAGTAGACACCGGTTTCATTGTGTATAACGACAGAACTTATCCGAACTTTATTGCCATGATGGAAGAGATTGGTGTGGAAGGTATACCGACGCAGATGAGCTTCAGTGTGCGGAATGACGATTGCGGATTGGAGTACAACGGCCACACGTTATCTACGCTTTTTGCGCAAAAAAGAAATTGGTTCAATCCTAGGTTTTACGCTTTCATATTCGAGATCTTACGCTTTAACAAGCAAGTAAAAAGGTTAGTTGAACAATCTCAAGAGTCCGAAAAAACGCTGGGAGACTTTTTATCAGAAGAGAAGTTTAGCGACTACTTTTGTGATAATTATATCTTACCCATGGGGGCTGCCATATGGTCTTCCACACTTGCAGACATGCGCGCTTTCCCTCTTCAGTTTTTCGCTCGTTTCTTCCTAAATCATGGATTACTAGACGTACTGAACAGACCACAGTGGTATGTAGTTAAAGGAGGTTCAAATGCTTATGTTGAGCCGCTAACAAGAGATTTCGCCGATAACATAAAGCTGTCTACACCCGTGAAGTCTGTCCGTCGAGAGCAACTTGGCGTGCGAATTGAACTCGACGATCGAACCGAACGTTTTGACCAAGTGATTTTCGCGTGTCACAGCGATCAGGCGCTAGCTCTGCTTAGCGATGCTAATAGCATTGAAAGTGAAGTCTTGGGTCAGTTGGAGTATCAAGCGAATGAGGTAACACTTCATACTGATGAGAGCTTACTTCCTAAGAGAAAGTCAGCTTGGGCGTCTTGGAATTATTGGTTAGATGGAGCGCAAGGTGAGAGCGAACGCCCGCCAACGCTCACCTATAACATGAACATATTGCAACATATACAAGCGCCTGTGACATTTTGTGTTTCATTAAACAGCGCGCACCTGATTGAGCCGAACAAAGTGCTCAAAACGTTTACTTATCATCATCCTGTTTTCAGTGAGCAATCGATGCAGGCTCAGAAACGACGTCAAGAAATAAATGGTCAGGACAAGGTATGGTTCTGTGGTGCGTATTGGTACAACGGATTTCATGAGGATGGGGTCAAAAGTGCTTTAGATGTTGTGAAAGAGCTTAAACAGCTCAACAAAGTTGAGCGCCAAAGAGGTGCGGCATAATGAACTCAGAGCACAGTTGCTCATTGCTTGTCGGGGAGGTAAGACATCGCCGCTTTAGTCCGGTAGAGCATCAGCTAAAATACCCAATTTTTATGCCTTGTATCGATTTAGACCAGATCAGCGCGGTGGAGAAATCTGTGTGGGGTTTCGGGCAAAAGTGGTGGCATTGGGCGAGATTCAAACGTGATGATTATCTGGGAGAGGGAGATTTAAAACACGCGGTATTTGACAAGATAAAAGAGCTGACAGGAGAGAAAGTAGACGGTCATGTTGAGGCAGTCATCCATCTTAGATATCTCGGGATCTATTTCAGTCCGGTAAACTTCTATTATGTTTATAACAAGGATGGAGGTTGGCGTTATCTGTTGGCTGAGGTAAGTAATACTCCCTGGAATCAAAGGCACTACTATGCTGTTCCTGCTTTTGATGAAACTTTGTGGCGGCATAGCAAAGCGTTTCACGTGTCACCTTTTAATCCCTTAGAACAAGAATATGTTTGGCGGTTAAAACCCTTAGGGAAAAAGCTTTCGATTCATCTTGAGTGCCATCGGGATCAAAAGGAATTTGATGCCACGCTCAGCATGAGTAAGCAAGCACTTACATCAAGGATACTCCTAAAACAACTGATTAGGACACCGCTAATGGCAGCTAAAATGTTGGTCGGTATCTACTGGCATGCGTTTAAGCTCTGGTGTAAAGGTGCTCCGTTTTACTCTCATCCTAAATACAAAACAAAGCCAGAAGCATCTTCTGAAAAATATAAATCGAGAGAACAGGTTAAGGAGCATAGGACATGATGAACTCCCAAACTTTAGGTTACTCATCGTCACTAAGCACAGGACAAAAAACAGCGCGTAGTTTGGCAATGTCATTCCTAAAAAAAATCACCTCAGGTTCATTAACTGTGATTGATTCTTTCTCACAGTCAGAATACAGGACCACCTTTGGTGCACCCCAGACGTCACGCTTACACGCGGTAATTGAAGTCAAAAATCCGGGCTTTTACGCAAGAATGCTAAAAGGTGGGAGTATTGCAGCAGGGGAGGCTTATATGGAAGGCTGGTGGGATAGCCCAGATTTAACCAAGCTTATGGAACTAATGGCCTTAAATTTAAAAACTCTCGATTCTATTGAAGGACAGAGTAGCTTTATCTCTCGAATATCTTACCAGCTTGGGCATTGGTTCAATCGAAATACTGAGGAGAATGCTGCTAAAAATATTAGTGCTCATTATGATTTGAGTAACGAGCTTTACCAAACGTTCCTTGACCAAGAAATGTTGTACTCCGCTGCAGTGTTCAGCTCGGCTGCTGATAGTTTAGAGCAGGCTCAGATCAACAAAATGGAAAGGTTATGTCAGCAGCTTGAACTCACATCCAGCGACCGAGTTATTGAGATTGGTACAGGTTGGGGTGGTATGGCGATATACATGGCGGAGACATATGGTTGTCACGTTACAACCACAACGATTTCCGAGCAGCAGTATCAGTACGCTCGGCAGAAAATAGTTGAAAAGGGACTCGAGCATAAGATAACACTGCTAAAAAAGGACTACAGGCAGCTAAAGGGGCATTACGACAAGCTGGTGTCCATTGAAATGATCGAAGCAGTAGGCAAGGAGTATTTGGGCTCATACATTGAAAAGTGTCAGTCTCTTTTAAGGCCAAAAGGATTGATGGCAATCCAAGCCATCACCATTGCTGACCAAAGATACGACTACTACAGTAATAACGTAGACTTTATCCAGAAGTATATTTTTCCGGGTGGCTTCCTGCCTTCTATTACTGCTTTAACTCAAGCAACAACTGCACACAGCGACTTAGTCTTGAAGAACTTGTTCGACATAGGCTTAGATTATGCGCAGACGTTGAAAGAATGGCACACAAGATTTATGGCAGCCGAAAGCCATGTCAGGAAATTAGGCTTTGATGACACCTTTATCCGTATGTGGAAATACTATTTCTGTTACTGCGAAGGTGGATTTCGAGCGAAAAGTATAAGCACTGTCCACATGACTTTTCAAAAGGCGTGAATATGACGACGAAGAGGCTAATTCTCTATTCTCTCTGGTTTCAAATTGTCTGGATCATCGCAGTATTTGGACAGGAGAAACTGCAGTGGTTAGCAGTTAGTCTTGTCGTCGGTACCTATGTATACAGCCAATTAGTTGCACCGATTAAGCTTGAGCGAGTGTTTTTGATGGCGTTATTCGGTGTCATGGTCGATTACGCCAATATGGCGCTTGGCGTTTTTCGTTTTGAATTCAATGAATTCCCTATTTGGCTTATGGCACTTTGGTTTATTTTTGTTTGGTATGCGTATTTTCTTGTGCCAATAGTGAGCCGATTTTCTATCTTACTCGTATCTATTTTCGGGGGAGTCGGAGGAGCGCTCAGTTATTTAGCAGGAGAAAAATTGGGTGCAGTCTATTTTCCTTTACCAACGACAACCACACTTCTTGTATTAATGGTGGAATGGCTGCTTATTGCGGCAGTCATAATAAAGGTTTATGGAAATGCATCGGATAAAATGGGGTACGCTGGCAGCAGGGTTGATCGCTAGCTCTTTGATTGTTAGCGCAAGTGTAAAAGCAAATACTGCTAACGATGAACAATGGCATGAATGGCGTAAAGTGGGTAGCGCACAGCTCACTTACTTCTTTTTTGACGTATACAAATCTCAGCTTCTCACACCTTCTGGAGACTACGCGCAGGGTAAAGATGTTTCACCACATCCACTCGCTTTATCCATTGAGTATCAAAGAGATATTAGTCAAAAACAGTTGGTCGATGCCACCATTGAGCAATGGGAAAAACTGGGTTATTCCGACACTAGCTCTTGGGTGACTCAGCTCGAAGACATTTTTCCAGACATCAAAGATGGCCAACAACTGACCTATGTCTCCGATGGAGACATAGGCAGGTTCTTTTTTTCCTCTCATAGCGAAAAAAATCAGTTGATAGGTTCTATTACCGATCCTCAGTTAAATGATGCGTTTCTCGCGATCTGGCTGTCTCCACAGACGCAATACCCAAAACTCAGACAAGAGCTGATAGGAGGTGAGTAGAATGCGAAAGAT
This sequence comes from Vibrio sp. RE88, assembly GCF_013113835.1. Classification (GTDB taxonomy): domain Bacteria; phylum Pseudomonadota; class Gammaproteobacteria; order Enterobacterales; family Vibrionaceae; genus Vibrio. The sequence continues at coordinate 291,034 of NZ_VTYQ01000005.1, forward strand.
TAAAACGCTAATTGTCGCTAGCCTATTCATCTTACTAACGGGGTGTTCGGCAGATATCTCTGAATATAAAGACAGCACACCTGCTTTCAATCTATTCGAGTACTTTGACGGCGAGGTGATCGCTTGGGGGATGGTTCAGGATTATACCAACAAGCAGCAACGTCGTTTTAGGGTCGATATTGTAGGCTCAATCGATGGAGATACTTTAACACTTGTGGAGGATTTCGTATTTGACGATGGCGAGCTTGACCAGAGAATCTGGAAGATTAAGCGATTGAGCGATAGTACCTACGAAGGAGACGCTGGAGACATACTAGGTACGGCGAAAGGTAACGAAATGGGTAATGCGCTCCACTGGGTATATGACTTTGAGCTTGTCGTGGATGGTTCAAAGGTAACTGTCGCTTTTGACGATTGGTTATTCAGGCAAGACGAGCGACATGTCTTTAATATTACGAGCATCCGAAAGTTAGGTATTGAAGTAGGTAAAATTACTTTGTTCTTTCAAAAGTCAGATGTGTAGTTAATGTGATGCCCATCTACGAGTAGGTATAAAAAAGAAAGGGTTGATGCTTTCACGTCAACCCTTAAATTTTATTGGTGCTTGATCTTATAACTTGTCAGTTAGCTCGATTGCCTGACCAATATAGTTTGCTGGCGTCATCTCTTTTAGGCGAGCTTTCTCGTGCTCTGGTAGCTCAAGACCGTCGATGAAGTTGCGCATTGCTTCACCATCAACACGCTTACCACGAGTCAGCTCTTTGAGTTTCTCGTATGGCTTCTCGATGCCGTAACGACGCATCACAGTTTGTACTGGCTCTGCAAGAACTTCCCAGTTTTGGTCTAGTTCAGCAAGTAGTGCTTCACGGTTAACTTCTAGCTTGCTGATGCCTTTTAGCGTTGAAGTGTAAGCAATGATTGCGTAGCCAACACCAACACCTAGGTTACGTAGAACGGTTGAGTCAGTTAGGTCACGCTGCCAGCGAGAGATCGGCAGTTTCTGTGCTAGGTGGCCGAATACCGCGTTAGCAAGGCCTAGGTTACCTTCAGAGTTTTCAAAGTCGATTGGGTTAACTTTGTGAGGCATGGTTGAAGAACCGATTTCACCAGCGATTGTCTTCTGCTTGAAGTGACCTAGTGCGATGTAACCCCAGACGTCACGATCGAAGTCGATTAGGATAGTGTTGAAACGTGCAACCGCATCGAATAGTTCAGCGATGTAATCGTGTGGTTCGATTTGAGTTGTGTATGGGTTCCAAGTTACGCCGAGAGACTCAGAGATGAACTCTTCAGAGAACTTGTGCCAGTCTAGTTCTGGGTAAGCTGATAGGTGAGCGTTGTAGTTACCTACAGCGCCGTTAATCTTACCTAGGATTTCTACGTTAGCGATTTGCTTGTATTGACGCTCCATGCGGTACGCAACGTTCGCCATTTCTTTACCCATAGTAGATGGAGAAGCTGGCTGGCCGTGTGTACGAGATAGAAGAGGAATATCGCGGTATTCAACAGCAAGTGCTTTAATAGCGTCAATGATGTTTTTGATCTCAGGAAGAATTACTTCATCACGAGCTTCTTTAAGCATTAGTGCGTGAGACGTGTTGTTAATGTCTTCTGAAGTACAAGCAAAGTGAAGGAATTCATTGACGGCATGGAGCTCTGGTACACCTGCAACCTTTTCTTTCAGGAAGTATTCAACAGCTTTTACGTCGTGGTTCGTCGTACGCTCAATTTCTTTAATTCGAGCAGCGTCTTCTTCACTGAAGTTAGCGGCAAGATCATCAAGAAACTGGTTTGCTTCTGCACTGAAAGCTGGTACTTCTTTGATTGCATCAGTTGCAGCAAGCTTCTGCAGCCAACGAATTTCAACGATAGAGCGGTACTTTAGAAGGCCAAACTCACTAAAGATGCTGCGAAGTGCAATCGTCTTACTTCCGTAACGGCCGTCTACTGGTGAAACAGCAGTCAGTGCTGACAGTTCCATGATGTTCTCCTGAATTGAGTTTCTAAATTTCGTGTGCTTTATACCAATAACCGCATAGATTGTCACGCAGATTGCGCAATCGTTTGCGTTAAGTTTATTTTGGTAGAAAAAATCAGCTCGCGATAGGCGCGAGCTGTATTGTTAAGTCATTACATTCTGGCTAAGAGGATTTGAGCCTGTTCAACCATTTTTTTGCGTCCGAAAATGAGGTGGCGACGCTTTCCGCCGACTTGGCGCCATAGTACAGCACTGCGAATACCTGATAGTAACAAGGCTCGAACTTTATGTTGGTTACCTGTCTGTTGCAGTACAGAAGGGGTTCCAGTTACTTGAATTCTCGGTCCAATCGGGCTGATGACATCTAAATATACGCTGGCAAGGTTGCTGATCATCTGGTCGTCTAGAAGCTCAAAATGATCAAGTTGTCGCTCTATCATTTGAATACGATCAGCCAATTGAGACATTGCATCGTTACGTCCATTTAGCTTACGTTCAAGCGCCATCAGGCTAATGATATAGCGAGTTACTTCACTGCCAGAAGGCGTACTATCGATGCCTTTCACCAAGCATTCTAGGCCGAGTTTCAAATCTGATTCTCGACCATAAACACCCACGGTGTTGTTTGGGTTTGTGTTTAAGATAGCTTTGAGCGAAGTTTCAAATGCGTCAGAGTCACAGTGACCGTTTTTCGCGACCTGTTGAACCAGAGCGACAGCTTGGCAAATTCCTGCAAATGCGATGGTGCGGTCGTAAAGAGCGTTAGCCACGTAGTATTACTCCTGAAAATACATTGAATTAAATACGTTTTTCAATGATGCCACCACCAAGGCAAACATCATCTTTATAAAATACCGCAGATTGGCCAGGGGTTACGGCTACCTGAGGGTCGTCGAAAATGACCTTAATATTTTCATCATCAATTGGGATAATGGTACAAGGGATATCCGTTTGACGGTAACGTGTTTTCACACTGCATTGAAGCGGTGCTTTAATAATCTCGCGATCAACCCAATGAAGCTGAGAAGCAATTAATCCCTGAGATTTTAACAGTGGGTGTTCAGCACCTTGTACCGCAATTAGTACGTTACGTTTAAGATCTTTGTCTGCCACGTACCATGGGTCTTCATTACCACCGCCGCCTTTCTGACCGCCGATATGCAGACCTTTACGCTGACCCAATGTGTGATACATCAAACCTTGGTGTTCACCGATTACTTTGCCTTCAGGTGTCTCAATTTTGCCTGGCTGAGCTGGCAAATAACGAGATAGGAAGTCGGTAAACTTGCGCTCACCGATGAAGCATATGCCAGTCGAGTCTTTTTTCTTCGCAGTAATAAGGTCTTGCTCTTCTGCGATTCGGCGTACTTCAGGTTTTTCTAGTTCCCCGACAGGGAATAGGCTACGAGCTATCTGATCGCTGCTCAGCGTATATAGAAAGTAGCTTTGATCTTTGTTGCCATCTAGGCCACGCAGCATTTGAGGCTTCTCACCGTTATCAGGGAAAGTACGTCGAACGTAATGACCCATTGCAATGTAATCTGCATCTAGTACTTCATCTGCAAACTCAAGGAAAGCTTTGAACTTGATTTCTTTGTTACAAAGGATGTCTGGGTTCGGTGTGCGACCCGCTTTGTATTCCGCCAGAAAATACTCAAACACGTTGTCCCAGTATTCGGCAGCAAAATTAATGGTGTGAAGGTGTATTCCCAGCTTGTCACAAACCGCTTGTGCATCGGCCAAGTCTTCTGCAGCTGTACAGTATTCTTCGTTATCGTCTTCTTCCCAGTTCTTCATGAACAGACCTTCGACCTGATAGCCCTGTTGCTTTAGGAGATACGCGGAAACGGATGAGTCCACACCGCCAGACATGCCGACGATAACTTTCTTTTTACTGTTGTCAGTACAGTTCTCAGACATTACTAAACACCACACAATTTAACTGGAGGCAGATCTTAACAGAAAGCGTTTCGAGGTGACAGATCCGAGATCGAACTCACACTTCAAATTTGCCGCAATTTTACTCGTTCACTATCTTAATCTGCGAATTTTCACTATAGACAGGCTATATGTGGCATAGTTGGCAAAATTCAAGTTAGACAAGGTACAAAAACATGAGTGATGACAGTCAATTCATGGCAGAAGCAGAGCTGATTGAAATTGTTGAGAATCAGTTGGAAGATGGTGAACCGCTCAAAGTGAAAGAAACTTTGATGCGTTTGATGATGACAGGAACACCGCGAGACGAGGCTGTTGCAATGATGGCTTGTGCTGTCTCTATTGAGATCTTCGATGTAATGAAAAACGAAGGTGAGTTTAATCTCAAACGTTACTCAGAGCACCTTGACCGCTTGCCGGACATTAGTTTTATGGAAGGTGAATAAGCTGTAATCCAACGCCAGCTGGTGGTCAGTTGGCTTTGCCTGCTATCTGTGTGCTAATCACCAACAATTTTCTCTCCTTTTCAGCGCTTCTTATTTATTACCTCTCGATAGGCAGAATTTAATTTTTATCGCAATCGTTTGCTATAATTCCGGTTATTGCCGCGTTAGATAGTGCGCGGTAGAATCCGGCATCCTTTGACCCCTTACTCAGAATATTTTGTTATGAAGTTTCCAGGCCAACGAAAGTCCAAGCACTATTTTCCTGTTCATGCGCGTGACCCATTAGTGAGTCAATCTCAAGAAAGCAAGAAAATGTCCAGCACGCACATTATTGGTATTGACCAAACTTTGGTCGACATTGAAGCGAAAGTAAGTTCGGAACTCATTGAGAAGTATCAGTTGAGTAAAGGTCATTCACTCGTTATTGACGATGTGACTGCGGAAGCGCTTTACAATGAGCTAAAGGAAAATGAACTGATTACCAATGAATACGCCGGTGGCACCATTGGTAATACTCTTCATAACTATTCTGTTTTAGCTGATGACCGCTCAACACTTTTGGGTGTCATGAGCCAAGATATTAAGATCGGGAGCTATGGTTTCCGCTATTTGTGTAATACCTCCAGTCGAATGGACCTGAATTATTTACAAGGTGTCGATGGCGCAATTGGTCGCTGTTTTGCTTTGATCTCCGATGATGGTGAGCGCACATTTGCCATCAGTGAAGGTCAGATGAATCAGCTTCACCCAAATAGTATTCCGGAACATATTTTTGAAAATGCTTCTGCTTTAGTACTCACAGCTTATTTGGTTCGTTGTAAAGAAGGCGACCCAATGCCAGAAGCAACGATGAAAGCGATCGAATATGCGAAGAAATATAATGTTCCTGTCGTACTAACACTTGGAACAAAATTCGTTATTCAGGATGACCCTGTATTTTGGCAAAACTTTTTACGTGACCACGTCAGCGTTGTTGCGATGAATGAAGATGAAGCAGAAGCGTTAACGGGCGAATCCGATCCACTAGCGGCATCAGATAAAACGCTTGAATGGGTGGACTTGGTGCTTTGTACCGCAGGCCCTGTAGGTTTATTTATGGCGGGTTATACGGAAGAAGCGGCTAAGCGTCAGACTTCTCTGCCATTACTTCCCGGTAGTATTGCTGAATTTAACCGATATGAGTTCAGCCGCCCTGCTGCAAAATGGGCGTGTGACAACCCAATCAAAGTGTATTCACATATATCTCCTTACATGGGCGGGCCGGAAAAAATTAAAAACACCAACGGTGCTGGCGATGCTGCATTATCTGCGCTGTTGCATGATATGGCTGCGAATAAATACCACAAAGAAAATGTGCCTAATTCGAGTAAGCATGCCCATACTTACCTGACATATTCTTCTTTTTCTCAAGTATGTAAATATTCAAATCGTGCCAGTTACGAAGTATTAGTACAGCATTCACCGCGCTTGTCTCGAGGTTTACCTGAGCGAGAAGACAGCTTAGAAGAGGCGTACTGGGAACGTTAATTAAGGCATTAATTACAGAAAAGCCTCGCTATTGCGAGGCTTTTTTATTGGGTTATAAAATGCTAACAACTAGCACTTTATAAATTTAATTAGATTAGGAAGTCATCTAGAGACTTACCAGCGTCTATCTGTTCTTGGATTGCTGAAGGCGTGCGGCCTTGGCCTGTCCACGTCTTTTCTTCACCAGTGTTATCTAGATATTTGTATTTTGCTGGGCGAGGAGCACGTTTAGATTTTGGTTTACCTGCTGCTTCACCTGCCAGTGCAGAAATAACCATGTCTTTATCAAGACCTAGTTGTTTAATTTGTTCTGCGATATCGGCTAATTTAGCTTCTTGTGCCGCTTGAGCTTCACGTTCAGCTTCTTCAGCTTCTTTACGTTCAGCTACAACAGTTGATAACTTGTCTAGAGCTTCTTCTAGTTGTTCCAGAGTTAGCTCACGCGCAAATGCGCGTAGACTGCGAATGTTTAATAGAGTTTTTGTTAGTTCCGACATGTAAATTCCCACTTATTTAAGGAGCCGATAAAATAAATATTAAACCCGTATTATTAGCAATACAATATTTTCTGGTTAAATTGTTATAAAAATTTATTAATTAATCGCTAGCTCATTTGAATAATGAGGCCTTTCAAATTAATCAACAAGTTCTTGTTGCATAAAATATCGGGGATTTTGTGATTTTGACAATACTTATAGCGGATAAGTTTCATACGTTGGACGATATTTATTTTATAACGTCAAAATAATTTGGATTATCCTTTTGTCAGCTATTTATCAAGATAGTAACAAATCTTCATCAATTCACGAATTTTTCACTCTAATTTTCGTTGTTAGAGCTTAAGGCCTAGTTTTAGATGTGCAAATCTGTATTGGTGACTCAAATTGTGAATAATTAGCGCCATGTAGAGTAGCCTGAATATGATATTGGTTGATGGCTATGCAATTGTTGAGAAACCTTACGCATTATTGCGCTGACAATAGGGTGAGTAAATTTGGCATGATGTATTGAAATGGCGCTTTAGATGAGTACAATGGACGCCACCTAATGCGATGTGTTGGTTAAATTGTTGTTAAATTTTGTTTTTGACAGTTTAAAATATCAACATTCGCGGTAGAGGCGCGAAATAAATCAGTAGTATTTGTTGGGGTGATGCCAATGAACAAATACGAAAGGTTGTTTCGCCGAAGTGAGTATTCAAATCAAAGATGCTTGCTGGGGTTACACTCGAAAGGGGTAACACTGCCATAGTCTATAATTTTGTAAAACTATGGAGCGCTACTGTAGGGCAGGGTGAAGTTTTCGCTTCCCTTTCGCTTAGTTCAACTTAATTGCTTGGAAATTTTTCCTTCAATTTGTCTGCAGTAGATCTCTAACCATTTATTACTGGTTTTTGAAGATCATGAATTTAATTGATTTTGCATCATCTCCTATTTCTTTGTTACCTCCCTTGGTAGCTCTGAGTCTGGCAATTATTACTCGCCGTGTATTGGTGTCTTTAGGTGTTGGTATCGCTCTTGGGGCCATCCTTCTTAATGACTATTCGGTGGGTAATACTCTAAGTTACGTTGGTTCAACAGTATCAAGCGTCTTTATCGAAGATGGCGGTATCAATACTTGGAACATGAGTATTGTCGGCTTTTTGCTATTGCTAGGCATGATGACAGCGTTGTTGACGTTATCAGGTGGTACTCGCGCTTTTGCTGAATGGGCACAATCACGTGTTAAAAGTAAGCGCGGTTCTAAGTTACTGGCGGCTTTTCTAGGCGTATTTATTTTTGTTGATGACTATTTTAATAGCCTAGCCGTTGGCGCGATTTCCCGACCTGTCACGGACCGTTTTTATGTATCCCGCGCTAAGCTGGCCTACATCTTAGACTCAACCGCTGCACCTATGTGCGTGATCATGCCAGCGTCTAGTTGGGGTGCCTATATCATGACGATCATTGGTGGCATTCTCGTCTCTCATGGCATCACTGAGTATTCGGCTCTTGGTGCTTATGTACGCCTTATTCCAATGAACTTTTATGCTGTTTTCGCTTTGCTAATGGTATTTGCAGTGGCTTGGTTTGGCCTTGATATTGGCAAGATGCGTAATCACGAAATCGCAGCGTCTCAAGGGCATGGCTTTGAAAAAGAACAAGCGGGTGACTCTCAGGAAGCGCATGATATCAACGAAGAATTAGATATCCAGGAAAGTGAAGGCGGCAAAGTCTCTGACTTAGTTCTACCGATTGTATTCCTGATTGTGGCAACGATCGCCTCAATGCTATATACGGGCGGGCAGGCATTAGCCGCAGACGACAAAGCCTTTAATGTTCTGGGCGCTTTTGAGAACACAGATGTAGGTACTTCGTTGATCTACGGTGGTCTTGTCGGGTTGGCTGTAGCTCTGTTTACAGTGCTTAAGCAAGGCATCGCATTTAGCGAAATATCTCGCACGCTTTGGATCGGTGCGAAATCGATGTTTGGTGCGATTCTGATCCTAATATTTGCTTGGACTATTGGTTCTGTGATCGGTGATATGAACACGGGTAAATACCTATCGACACTAGCACAAGGTAATATCAACCCTCATTGGTTGCCAGTTATCCTTTTCTTGCTATCTGGTCTGATGGCGTTCTCTACCGGTACGTCATGGGGTACGTTTGGTATCATGCTACCAATTGCTGGTGATATGGCAGGAGCCACGGATCTTGCTTTGATGCTGCCTATGCTAAGCGCTGTATTGGCAGGTTCGGTATTTGGAGACCATTGTTCACCAATTTCAGATACGACGATTCTCTCTTCAACGGGCGCACGTTGTAACCATATTGATCACGTAGCCACTCAGCTGCCGTACGCACTATCTGTCGCTGCTGTCTCTTGTATTGGTTTCATCACGTTGGGTATGACCGCATCTGTAGGCATCTCGTTCGCTGTATCCGCAGTTGCTTTTGTTGGCGTCTGTGTCCTGCTATCGATTCTTTCAAAAGCGAAGATGGCAAGCTGTCAAAACGTTTAATGATTTGAACGATAAAAGAATTTTAAAGGGAGCATTCGCTCCCTTTTTATTTGTCTTATACAAATTAAAAAAATCTTCAATTTTTAGTTGAAAAATGGTTTTGCCTTGGTTAGTGTGGTTACCAAGCAAGCGAACTGAAGAGCTTATAAGTATGCGTAATTTTGTAATGAACATTCATCACCATCATCACCCAGTCTAGTCTTTCGGGAGATGTACGCATACCCGGGGGACAGGAAACTCCCGGAGGCAGAAATCGCAAACTACAAGATTCAGAACCCTCGGGAGACCAACTCTTCCGAGGGTTTTTTAGTTTTAACGATTTAAAAATTAATTTGCACAGGGATAAAAGCAATGCAAACACAACGCCTAAGAATCGCAATCCAAAAGAAAGGTCGCCTAAGCAAAGAATGCCAAGAACTGCTTAAAAAGTGCGGCGTAAAATTCAACATCATGGGTGAGCGTTTAGTCGTTCACTCGCTGAACATGCCTATTGACCTACTGTTAGTTCGTGATGACGACATCCCTGGCCTGATTATGGATGGTGTCGTTGACCTTGGTTTCATTGGTGAAAACGAGCTTGAAGAAGTCCGTCTTGACCGTATCGCTTTGGGTGAACCAAGCGAGTTTGTGCCACTTCGTCGTCTCGATTTCGGTGGTTGCCGTTTGTCTATCGCCATCGACAAAGATGAAGAATACAACGGCCCTCAAGATCTGGCAGGCAAACGAATTGCAACTACCTACCCACAACTTCTTAAAGCGTACATGGATGAAGCAGGTGTACCATTTTCTACCTGTATGCTGACTGGCTCTGTTGAAGTTGCTCCACGTGCTGGCCTTGCTGACGCCATCGCTGACTTAGTTTCTACTGGTGCAACATTGGAAGCCAACGGCCTAAAAGAAGCGGAAATCATCTTTAAATCAAAAGCAACGTTGATTCAACGTACAGGCGAATTCGATGCGGACAAAGTGGCGCTAATCGAAAAACTGTTGACTCGAATGCAGGGTGTACAGCAAGCGAAAGAGTCGAAGTACATCATGCTACACGCTCCAACGGATAAGTTAGACCAAATCAAGTCATTGCTACCTGGTGCGGAAGATCCAACTGTATTACCCCTCTCTGCGGACCAACAGAAAGTGGCGGTTCATTTGGTCAGTACTGAAAACCTGTTCTGGGAAACCATGGAACAACTGAAAGAACTGGGTGCGAGCTCAATTCTGGTACTACCAATTGAGAAAATGATGGAGTAATCGCAATGAGAACCGTCGTATGGCAGTCACTAAGTGAAACGCAGCAAGATTCTATTTTAGAGCGTCCGGCAATTACTGAAGGTGCAAACATCACGGCTGCGGTTTCTGAAGTTATCGCGAAAGTTCGTAGTGAGGGCGATTCGGCCCTGCTTGAATTGACTGAGAAGTTTGACCGCGTGAAACCGGAATCCATTCGTGTGTCGGCTCAAGAGATTGAGGAAGCGTCAGCGCGTCTTTCCGAGAAGATGAAGAGCGCACTTGAGCAAGCTTATGCCAACATCTCTAAGTTTCACAAAGCGCAGAAGCCACAACCTATCAAAGTAGAAACTCAACCGGGTGTACTTTGTGAGCAGGTAACGCGCCCAATTCAAAAAGTGGGCTTGTACATTCCGGGTGGCAGCGCGCCATTGCCATCGACTGTTTTGATGCTTGGCGTCCCTGCGAAAATTGCGGGCTGTCGCAAAGTGGTGTTGTGTTCTCCACCACCAATCGCAGATGAAATTCTGTATGTCGCGCAGCTGTGCGGCATTGATGAAGTGTACAACGTCGGCGGTGGCCAAGCCGTTGCTGCGATGGCTTATGGCACAGAAACAGTATCCAAAGTTGATAAGATCTTTGGCCCGGGTAACGCTTACGTGACTGAAGCAAAACGTCAGGTGAGCAATGATTTTCGCGGCGCAGCGATTGACATGCCTGCGGGTCCTTCAGAAGTGCTGGTTTTGGCTGATGAAACTGCGGACCCTGACTTCATCGCTGCCGATTTGCTCAGTCAAGCAGAGCACGGCCCTGACTCTCAAGTAGTGCTTGTGACGCCTTCACCTGTGATTGCGGACCAAGTCACTGATGCAGTTCAGCGCCAACTCAAAGAACTGTCTCGTGCGGATATTGCTGAGAAGGCACTCGCTTCAAGCTTGGTTATCATCGCAGAGTCGTTGACTCAGGCGGTTTCAATCTCAAATTACTACGGCCCTGAGCACTTGATTGTTCAGACCAAGAACCCTCGCGAGCTTCTACCTTTACTCGATAACGCAGGTTCCATCTTCCTCGGTGATTGGTCTCCTGAATCAGCGGGTGATTACGCATCGGGTACTAATCACGTTCTTCCAACTTACGGTTACACACGTACGTATTCAAGCTTAGGTTTGGCGGATTTTTCTAAGCGTATGACAGTTCAAGAGCTGTCTGCTGATGGTCTAAAAAACCTTGCTCCAACAGTGGTGACCATGGCTGAAGCAGAAGGTTTGGATGCACATAAACGTGCCGTGACTATTCGTGTAGAAAAACTAGCAGCTAAGTAAGAGGGCAATGAGATGGAAAAGCTAGCGCGTAAACAGGTCCAAAAACTGACCCCTTATTTATCGGCTCGTCGTATTGGTGGTACGGGTGATGTATGGCTGAACGCCAACGAATCGCCGTTCAACAATGAATACAAAACAGATTTTGCTCGTCTTAATCGTTACAGCGAATGCCAGCCTAAAGAACTGATTTCTGCATACGCTGCGTATGCAGGGGTGAACCCAGAACAAACGTTGACTTCTCGCGGTGCAGATGAAGGCATCGAGTTACTGATTCGTGCTTTCTGTGAGCCAGGTGAAGATGCGATTCTTTACTGCCCACCGACTTACGGTATGTACGCTATCAGCGCTGAAACCATTGGTGTCGAGCGTAAAACCGTCCCGTTAACCTCGGATTGGCAGCTTGATCTTGCTGGTATTGAAGCCAACCTAGATGACGTCAAATTGGTTTTTGTGTGTTCGCCAAACAACCCAACGGGTAACTTGGTTAAGCGTGAAGATATTGTCTCTCTGCTTGAGATGACAAAAGACCGAGCCATTGTGGTGATGGACGAAGCATACATCGACTTTTGCCCAGAAGCGTCAACGGTAGATTTACTGACACAATATCCAAATCTCGCAATTCTGCGTACTCTGTCGAAAGCTTTTGCGCTTGCGGGTCTACGTTGTGGATTTACGCTTGCGAACGAAGAGCTGATTAATGTACTTCTTAAAGTTATCGCACCATACCCAGTGCCAGTTCCTGTTGCGGAAATTGCCACTCAAGCGCTTTCTGAAGCAGGTTTAGCGCGAGCGAAGTTCCAAGTTCTCGATTTGAACGCAAACCGTGCTTACTTGCAGGTGGGCTTGTCGATGATTCCGGGTTTGGAAGTCTTTGAAGGGTGGGGTAACTACCTATTGGTGAAATTTCCAGATGGCGATGATCTTTTCAAAGCCGCTTGGGAGACAGGCATTATCTTGCGTAACTCGCCAATTGAGAACTGCGTACGTATCAGTGTAGGTAACCGCGACGAGTGCGAAAAAACACTCGGATTTATTAGAAACTACTACTCATAAGTAGAGACAGAATTTATCGCTGCCACTAAATAGTGGGGGCGCCAAAGATTAGCAATAAGGAAGTTCGAGTGAGCAAACAACAAAAAATCCTTTTTATTGACCGTGATGGCACCTTAATTGTTGAGCCGCCGGTTGATTTTCAAGTAGACCGTTTAGATAAGCTAAAGCTAGAGCCATTTGTTATCCCAAGTCTGCTGTCGTTGCAGGATGCAGGATACCGTCTAGTGATGGTAACGAACCAAGACGGTTTAGGGACTGACAGCTACCCACAAGCAGATTTTGATGCACCGCACGATATGATGATGGAAATCTTCGAATCTCAAGGTGTGAAATTCGATGACGTATTGATCTGCCCTCACTTTGAAGAAGATAACTGCTCATGCCGCAAGCCTAAATTAGGCATGGTGAAAGAGTACCTTCAAGGTGGCAAAGTGGACTTCCAAAACTCTGTTGTGATTGGCGATCGTCAAACCGATCTTCAACTTGCAGAAAACATGGCGATTCGTGGCATTCAGTACAACCCAGAAACCATGGGCTGGAAACAGATCCTGAAAGATCTGACGGTGAAAGCCCGCGTTGCTGAAGTAGTCCGTACTACGAAAGAAACTGATATTAAAGTCGCGGTAAATCTTGATGACCAAGGCGGTAATGATATTTCTACTGGCCTAGGCTTTTTTGACCATATGTTGGATCAAATCGCAACACACGGTGGATTTAAGATGGTGTGTAAAGTGGAGGGCGACCTACACATTGACGATCACCACTCAGTAGAAGACACCGCACTTGCATTGGGCCAAGCGCTGAAAGAAGCGCTAGGTGATAAGCGTGGTATTGGCCGATTTGGCTTTAGCCTGCCAATGGATGAGTGTTTGGCACAATGTGCGCTAGACCTGTCAGGGCGTCCTTACCTTAAGTTCGACGCGAAGTTCAGCCGTGAGCAAGTTGGTGACCTTTCAACCGAGATGGTCGTTCACTTCTTCCGCTCTCTAACTGACACCCTAGCGTGTACGCTGCACCTTTCTTCTGCTGGCGACAATGATCACCACATCATTGAGAGTCTATTTAAAGCGTTTGGTCGTACTCTGCGCCAAGCAATCAAAGTAGAAGGTACTGAGCTGCCAAGTAGTAAAGGCGTGCTTTAAGGCTAGCGCGAGCAAGGAGAAAAACAGTGACAGAACAGAAAGTTGTCATCATCGATACTGGCTGTGCCAACGTTTCTTCGGTGAAGTTTGCCATTGAACGCCTAGGCTATGACGTAACGATTTCAAAAGATCCACAAATTGTATTGTCGGCTGACAAGCTATTCCTACCGGGTGTAGGAACCGCCAGTGAAGCAATGAAAAACCTAGCTGAGCGTGCTCTTATCAGCTTGGTAAAACAGGTAGAGAAGCCGCTGTTAGGCATCTGTTTAGGCATGCAACTGCTAGGTAAAGTGTCTCAAGAGAAAGGGCAGAAAGCAGATGAATTGGTTGAGTGTCTTGGACTTTGTGATGGCGAAGTGAAGCTACTACAAACTGGCGACTTGCCGCTGCCGCATATGGGCTGGAACACAGTCTCCGCAAAATCAGGCAACCCGCTGTTCAAAGGCATTGAAGAAGGTGAGTACTTCTACTTTGTACACAGCTTTGCCATGCCAGTAGGGGACTACACCATTGCAGAATGTGAATACGGAAATCCGTTCACGGCAGCAGTACAAAGCGGTAATTACTACGGTGTGCAATTCCACCCTGAGCGTTCTTCAAAAGCGGGCGCGAAGCTTATTCAAAACTTCTTAGAATTATAAAAGGGATTTAGTGTGATTATTCCAGCTCTTGATTTAATTGAAGGACAGGTGGTTCGCCTTTATCAAGGTGATTACGGCCAAGTTACCGAATACAAAGTTGATCCAGCAGAGCAGTTTAACTTGTACCACCAAGCGGGTGCTAACTGGCTTCACTTAGTCGATCTAACGGGCGCAAAAGACACCACAGCGCGCCAACTGGACTTGATTGCAAAGCTATTAGCAAGTACGCCAGCGAACATCCAAATCGGTGGTGGCGTGCGTACCGAGCAAGACGTGATTGATCTGCTAGAGGCAGGCGCACAGCGCGTTGTAGTAGGTTCTACAGCAGTCAAACAGCCAGAGCTAGTGAAAGGTTGGATGGAAAAATACGGTGCAGAGAAAATTGTTCTTGCACTCGACATCAATATCGACCAAGACGGCACGCGTAAAGTGGCAATCTCCGGCTGGCAAGAAGACTCAGGCGTGACGATTGAAGCTCTGATCGATGACTACCTAACAGTAGGTTTGCAGCACGTACTTTGTACCGACATTTCACGTGACGGTACGCTAGAAGGCTCAAACGTAGAGCTTTATGTTGACCTATGTAAACAGTACCCACAAGTGCAGTTCCAATCTTCAGGTGGCATCGGCTCGCTAGCGGATATCAAAGCACTAAAAGGTAGTGGTGTAGCTGGCGTGATTGTCGGTCGAGCACTGCTAGACGGCAAGTTCACAGCAGAGGAGGCATTTGCATGCTGGCAAAGCGAATAATTCCATGTCTTGATGTTCGCGATGGTCAAGTGGTGAAGGGCGTTCAGTTCCGCAACCACGAAATCATTGGCGACATCGTTCCTCTCGCGCAGCGTTATGCGGAAGAAGGCGCTGACGAGCTGGTGTTTTACGATATTACCGCTTCAAGTGATGGACGTGTCGTCGATAAAAGCTGGGTCGCTCGCGTTGCAGAAGTGATTGATATTCCGTTCTGCGTCGCTGGTGGTATTAAATCAGCCGAAGACGCAGCACGCATTCTTGAGTTTGGCGCGGACAAGGTGTCGATCAACTCACCGGCATTGGCGAACCCGCAGTTGATTACCGACCTTGCTGATAAATTTGGTGTTCAATGTATCGTAGTTGGCATCGACTCTTACTACGACAAAGAGACGGGCAAGTATCAGGTTTACCAGTTTACGGGTGATGAAGAACGCACTAAAGCGACCCAATGGGAAACGCGTGATTGGGTGCAAGAAGTGCAAAAGCGTGGTGCTGGTGAAATCGTATTGAACATGATGAACCAAGACGGTGTGCGTAACGGTTACGACATCGAACAACTGAACATGGTGCGTGAAGTGTGTAACGTACCGCTGATTGCATCAGGTGGTGCAGGTGCCATGGATCACTTCGCGGAAGCTTACCAAAAAGCAAATGTGGATGGTGCGCTTGCTGCATCGGTATTCCACAAACAGGTCATCAACATTGGTGAACTAAAGCAGTATTTGAAACAACAAGGTATTGAGGTGCGACTATGAGTTTGAACACCACCGAAGTCAGCTCTCTAGCTGAGCGCATCAACTGGGACAAGGTGGATGGTTTAGTGCCTGCCATCGTACAAGATTTCCAATCAAGCCAAGTGCTGATGATGGGTTACATGAATCAAGATGCGTTGGCAAAAACGGGTGAAACGGGTCAAGTGACGTTTTTCTCTCGTACCAAACAGCGTCTTTGGACCAAAGGTGAGACCTCAGGTAACGTATTGCAATTGGTGAACATGCAGTTAGATTGCGATAACGATACGCTACTGGTGAAAGTGAATCCCATTGGCCCTACGTGTCACTTGGGCAACACCACTTGCTGGGACGTCGATCCGCAAGAGGAGTCGCAAATGGTGTGGCTTCATCAACTTGAGCAGTTATTGGCTGCCCGCAAGAGTGCCGACCCTGATTCCTCTTATACTGCCAACCTTTATTCCCGTGGCACCAAGCGTATTTCGCAGAAAGTGGGCGAAGAAGGCGTTGAAGTCGCGCTTGCGGCGACGTCGGGTGACAAGGCGGAGCTAGTGTGTGAGTCAGCGGATTTGATTTATCACTTACTGGTTCTACTTCAGGACCAAGGTTTATCAATGAACGACGTGGTTAATAAGCTGAAAGAGCGTCACAAGTAAAGCTGTCTTCATTGTGATAAACTGAAGAAAATTCAAAGCCGTAAGCATCACTTACGGCTTTTCTTTTTGCTAGGGAGTATTCATTTATGGCTGGTCATAGTAAATGGGCTAACATCCGTCACCGCAAAGCAGCACAAGATGCAAAGCGCGGTAAGATTTTCACTAAACTGATCCGAGAAATCGTAGTTGCAGCTAAAGAAGGTGGCGGTGAGCCAGAGAATAACCCACGCCTTCGCGCTGCTATCGACAAAGCTCTTTCCAATAACATGACGCGTGATACGGTGAATCGCGCAGTGTCTCGTGGTGCTGGTGGCGAAGGGGATGATGGCATGGAAACCGTCATCTACGAAGGATATGGACCTGGTGGTACCGCGGTAATGGTTGAGTGTATGACAGACAACCGTAATCGAACTGTGTCTGGTGTCCGTCACGCATTTTCTAAGGCAGGCGGAAACCTAGGTACGGATGGCAGCGTAAATTATCTGTTCGATAAGAAAGGCGTGATCTCTTATGCTCCCGGATTAGACGAAGATGAAGTAATGGAAGTGGCACTCGACAGTGGCGCAGATGATATTGAAACTGCAGAAAATGGCGCCATTGATGTCTTTACGGAGCCTCATGATTTTGGTGCGGTAAAAGATGCACTCGATGCTGCTGGATTCGAAGCGGCAAACGCTGAAGTATCACTGATTCCATCGACTAAAGCTGAGTTAGACGCTGATACCGCGCCGAAGTTACTTCGTTTGATCGATGCATTGGAAGACTTAGATGATGTACAGGAGGTCTACCATAATGGTGACATTTCTGACGAGGTAGCAGCAACGCTATAACGTAGGTTGATCAAAAACGCCCTCAATTGAGGGCGTTTTCGTATTTACGTATTAGCCAACACGTTATTATATCTCGAATAAGAAATAGTAGCCGTAGCCGACGAACAGCGCAGGAATAGCGGAATAGATCGTCGCCACCAGTGCTGCTCTTGGTGCCAGAGCGATAGCTGGGAATAGTGCATCGCCATCGTTTGAAATCGCGTTGGCTAATTGAGCAGACAGTGGCGCGGCACCAGAAATATATAAGCTGGTTACCAGAATTTGAGGCCCACACCCAGGCAGCATGCCAACCGCTAGCCCCATCAGTGGCATCCACACTCCCCAACCGGAAAAGGTCGTGGCTAAGTCGATGTGACCAAAGAAAGCAATCAGCTCAAACGCCATAAAGGCCAGAATAACCCATGCGGTAACGAAGTTGGTATCCTGAGCGGCTTTCTGTAGAGGATGTGATGAAACGGTCTTCTTATCTTCTGATACTGTTGACTCGTAATCTTTGATTTCTTTAGTCAGTGACCAAAGCAGCATACTCAGAATTATCAGCCCAGCACCGAGCCACTCAATGCTCATAGCAGGTAGAGAAAGAAGCTCATTGATATCGACCTGGAATGAACCCAATACTGCTACCACAGTCGCAGGAACGATGAGCCACTTCCAGAAGGCCCCTTGCAGGTTGATGGCTTTCTTTTCAAGACCAGAAGGATCGCTTGTTTCTGAACGACAACAAAATTTATCCGCAAGCACCGACTTAACGGTCGGCCTTAGGAAATCATCTTGGTGAATAGCGTTGACGACCCATCCAGACACCGAGCCTACCACAACGCCCAGTGCAACAACGGCCAAACCAATATCAGGTTTACTAGCCAACAGCAGAAACGCAGCATCACCCATAGTGGAGGTTAATACTGCGACAATGGCGCCAAAGCCAACCCGCCCGCTGACAAATTGAGTTGTTACTATAATGGCACCGCCACACCCAGGCAGGGCGCCCAGTAAAGAAGCAAAGAAAACCTGATAGCCACGTGAGCTCTGGTATAGGTTAACCAGCTTGCTCTCCTTGTTCATCCACAGGGAAACGTAGTGATAGATGACCAGAGTAAAAGCAACGTAGGCAGACACTGCCCAGAAGGCATCAGACAGAGTAGAAACGGTGACTTCACGTGTCGTTTCACTCAGTACCAGTGCCAGTAGAGTCACAGGCAGGAGAAGGCGTTTATAGGCAGGCCGAAACTGGGAAAAAGACAGCCAACCTGGCAGTGTTTGAGAAAGTCTTATCGAGTCCATTGAGCTTTAAATGCAAATACGAATAATTCTCAATATATGTTAATGAGAATTATTTGCAACTAAAAGTTGTGATTTACACTTTTCTTTTTGCTAACTCATGACAAATTTCAAAATTCAGGTAAAGTATCGGCCTTTGTGAGTAATTGCCCAATACGGGCCTATTTAAGTCGTAATAGGAAAAAAGATGATTCTAGTTGTAGGTCACAAGAACCCTGATAGTGATAGCATCTGTAGTGCATTGGTAGCAACTGAGCTGCTAAAAGCTCGTGGCGTTGAAGCAATGCCAATTCGCCAAGGCGAAATCAACCGTGAAACACAGCACATTCTTGAAGTCGCAGGCGCAGAAGTACCTGAACTTCGCACCTCTGTTGCTGGTGAGAAAATTTGGTTGGTTGACTACTCAGATCTAGCGCAAGCACCGGATGACGTGGCCGAAGCAGAAATCTTAGGTATCGTTGACCATCACCGCCTAGGTGATGTTATGACTGTAAACCCAATGGAAGCGTGGATTTGGCCTGTTGGTTGTACGAACACAGTACTTTTCAACATGTTCAAAATTGAAGGTCATGAAATCTCACCGCAAATCGCTAAGCTAATGATGTCGGCTATCCTGTCTGACACCGTCGGCTTTGCTTCTCCAACTTGCACACAGAAAGATAAAGATGCTGTTGAAGAGCTAGCGAAAATTGCAGACGTATGTGATGTTGACGCTTTCATTAAAGATCTTCTTATCGCAAAAACAAACATCGAAGGTCTTTCGGCGGCTGAGCTTGTAGAAAAAGATCTGAAAGGCTATCCATTTAACGGCCGTGATGTTGTTATCGGTCAGGTTGAACTTGCGACTCTAGAGCAAGTAGACGGCATGATTGAAGCGCTGGAATCTGATCTAGAACGCCGCTGTGCTGAAGAAAGCCTAGCCTTTGCTGCAGTAATGCTAACTGACATCACTACAGCTCAAACTCGTCTACTATACAAAGGTGAGTGGGCAGAGAAACTGACTCAGCACGAGCAAGACGGCATGCTGATGATGGAAAACACGCTAAGCCGTAAGAAGCAAGGTTGGCCTTGGCTTCAGACTGAACTGGCTTAATTCGCCGGTTCATTAACAAAATTCGACGCCCACGGACTTCCGTGGGCGTTTTATTTGAGGAGTAAGGAAATGTCAGAACCACTTTCACCGCAGCAGATTGAATCCGTGCTTAAAATGCGTGAAGACGAGCGACTGAAGTACACAGTTAAAGAAATCGCTAAGCACAGAAAAGTTTGGATTCTTACTGATGAACACGGCTGTGTGATGCTCAACACTGAAGATGAGGATTGTGTACCTGTTTGGCCTCACGAAGAGTTTGCCAATCAGTGGGCAACGGGTGATTGGGAACACTGTAAAGCAGAGTCGATCTCGACGGCAAAATGGTTTAGCCGCTGGACTTACGGCCTTGAAGACGATGAACTGTCTATCGTGGTATTCCCAAACCAAAATGAAGAAGGTTTAGTGCTCTATCCGGATGAGTTCGAGTTTGAGCTGAAAAAAGCAGGAAAATAGGAACTAATCTAGCCTATTAATACCCTGCAATCTGAAACAACTCACCTGACTTGGACACAGCAACGGCGTTATTCAGCACTCCTTGGCGTTGATACTGATCCAATATCTTCTTAGCGAGCTTTTTCACTTGAGCTCGCTCCATCCCTGGCTCTAACGTTGGGTCATAAAGCATTTTCAATAGAATAACGTCCAACGGTGAAAGTAGATCCTCGGGCGTTTCATCATTGAAAATGGATGGATAGGCTGACTCGGCATCATTGGGCAATCCCATCACCTGAGTGATTTCTTCTACAATACAAGCCAACAATTTTCCATGCTCTCTTGCTTGGTCGACCGGAATAATGACAGTTGCAGAATCAATTTCACTCGTGGCCTGGTTTACCCTATATCCCGCTTTGCAAAGGGCGCCATGAATGTTTTTGAGAGCACTCGGGCCGATTTCTTTTTCGATATCTTTTCGCCAGTCTGATTCGCGGGTATAGATCCAGATGATATTGGCCTGTTCTCTGCTGGATACACGTTCGATTGGGTGGCGAGTTATCGACGAGAGATCTCTAAGTTGAGCATTGGTTAGCTCATCATGGAGATCTTGGTCGGCCACTTTGTGTTCAACCCAAACCTTGATCGGTTGTTTCCATTTAACTAGAGGTTTATTGCCCTCTGAGTACTCGTTCTTTAACGCGACATCCAAAAATGCTTGATTGATAAAGCTAGGATCTAGCCAAGTTTTGGTGGTGGTGTAAGCCAGTGTGGGGCTGAGTAGAAGCAAACCAAATACGAACCCAATCGCTATCCTTAGCATGTGGGACTCCTGTCAATCTTCAAACAGATTACTTAAAACAGGTCGCTTTATTGAAGTGGCTTTCCACCATACGTTGAGTGATGATGTTGTCCGGGCAGCTTAGAATCTGCTGAGTTTCTCCTGCTTCGACCACTTCACCATTATGCATGACCATCACCTTGTCTGTGATGTGTTTCACGACCCCCAGATGTTGCGATACGTAGATAAACGACACGCCCATCTCTTCCTGTAATTCTAAGAATAGGTTAATAATCTGGGAACGCATGGCCATATCAAGACCATTCAGCGCTTCATCGGCAACAATAATCGAAGGTTGTAGAATCAAAGCGCGTGCTAGGCATATACGTTGTTTCTGCCCTGCCGCTAACATCTGCGGATAAAAGTAGGCGTGTTCAGGAAGTAGACCGACTCTCAGCAAGACATCTTTGACCCGCTTCATACGCGCTTCAGGTGTCATATTGGTGTTTCGCTTTAAAGGACCTTCAAGAATTCGACCAATTTGAATGCGTGGATTGAGCGAGGTATTTGGGTCCTGAAAGATCATCCGAATCAACTTACAGCGAGTTGAGTAATCTTTGTGTTCTAAAAGCTCGCCATTGACTCGAATTTCACCGGCGGTGGGCTCGACCATGCCTGCTAGCATGCGCGCTAACGTCGACTTTCCGGAACCATTCTGGCCGATAAAACCAAGGGTTTGGCCTGCTTCAAGCGTAAAACTGACGGGCTTTACTGCTTGATGGACCTTTTTACGAAACAAGCCTGAACGGGTAACGAATTCTTTGCTCAGGCCATTAACTTCTAGCAGCGCACTCATACTTTTTTCTTCTCCATATTCAGCGGGAAGTGACAGGCGAACTTGTGGTTCTTAACTCGTCGTGTCATTGGCATCTCAACACACTGACGCTGTGCATAAGGGCAACGTGGTCCGAGTCGGCAGCCAATCGGTAAGTGCTGCAATGGAGGGATGGTACCGGGGAGAGATTGCAGTTTCTCTTTGTGAGGGATCCACTCACTGAAGTCCGGCATCGCTTTGAGTAAAGCTACCGTGTACGGATGCTTTGGTTTTTCTAAAATCTTTTTGGTGTCTGCGGACTCAACGGACTGGCCACAGTACATAACCGTAATTCTGGTTGCCCACTGAGTAATGGTTGTCAGATCGTGACCGATCAGCATGATCGATGTGTTGTTGACCTGATTCATTCGACTTAGCAGACGTAGGATCTGAGATTGAGTGATTGGGTCGAGGTCATTGGTTGGCTCGTCCGCAATCAGAAGCTTAGGCTTCGCCGCGATAGCCATGGCAATCATGATCTTCTGACATTCACCATCAGTCAGCTCGTACGGGTAGCTAGACATGATTTGCTCGTGGTTTTTGATCCCAACCTTGTGTAGTAGGGTAATTGCCTGTTTCTTACGCCACTTAAAGCGTTCCCACCATTTGCCATCAAAAGAATGCGCAGGAATCGATTCGATCAGCTGGCTGCCCACTTCTTCCGAAGGGTCAAGACAGGTCGATGGTTCCTGAAAGATCATCGCGATATCTCGTGCGATTACGCGGCGACGTTCTTTTGGTGTCAGTTGGAGTAAGTCAACATTGCCCAGACGCATTCGGTCAGCAGTCACTTTCCAGTTTTCTTTACATACGCCAACAATCGCTTTAGCGACTAGGCTTTTACCTGAACCCGATTCGCCTACCAAGCCACGAATTTCCCCTTCGTTCATGGTAAGGCTCATGCGATCTACAGCTTTCATCAGTCCTTGAGGCGTTTCAATCTCAATCGTCAGGTGGCGAATATCTAGTAATGGCATTATTCGATCCCCGCGTTGAGTGCCTGACGAACCCCTTCGCCGACTAAGTTGATGACTATCACGATGAACATGATGGCGAGGCCCGGCAGTGTCACGGTCCAAGGTGCTAAGTAAATTAACTCGACTGAATCACCAAGAATGGCTCCCCATTCCGTGCTAGGCGCTTGTGCGCCTAAGCCAAGAAAACCAAGGGCGGTGATATCAAGAATGGCGATCGATAAGGCAAGTGTGACCTCAGAAGCAATCACCACCAATATATTGGGCAAGATTGAGTTCCAAAGCAGGTAGAAGTCGTTTGCTCCATCAAGGCGTGCTGCCATGATGTAATCTTTTTCCACTTCTGTGTGCACGGCAATGTAAACCGAGCGAACGAACCTAGGTATCAACGCAAGGCATATCGCGAGGAGAATATTGAATTCGCCGAAGCCCAGAAAGGCGACAAAAATGATCGCGAGCAGCAGCGAGGGAATCGACATAACCGTGTCTAGTAGGTGGTTCAGCGTACTCGACACCAGTCCTTTGGTCATTCCGGCCAGAATACCAATCAAGCAGCCAACAACGGTTGCGATGAGGGTAATGATGACTGCAGCACCAAAGGTCAGCTGAGAGCCAACGATGAGACGAGATAGAATATCTCTGCCTAAATCATCCGTACCAAGGAAGTATTCGACAGTGCCTGCTGGATTCCATGACGGCGGAACCAGTAGCTCACCTGTTTGAGCTTGAGGATCATGCGGTGCAAGCCAAGGAGAGGCGATAGTCACTAAGACGATTAAACCAAGGCACCAGAGCCCAAACATCGCCAGGCCATTAGCTCGATAGCTGCGCCAGAAACGCTCGAACTGGGTTGGGATCTGTTCTTCCTGATATACGTTATCGGTTAGCATACCACTCTTTCCTTACTAACGGATTGACCATAGCACCAATCAAATCTGAAAGAATATTGGCAGTCAGCACTAACGTGGCGACCACAATAACACCTGCCTGAATCGAGACGTAATCTTGATTGGACAACGCATCCAGAAGCCAGCGCCCAATGCCCGGCCAGTTAAAGATTGATTCAGTGATGATTGCCAGCGTCAACATACTTGAAAGCTGCACACCAATCTTAGGAATGATTGGCGGGATGGCATTTCTCAGTACGTGTTGAGTCACAATCTCATGGGTTGAAAGACCCTTGATACGCGCCGCCCTAATGTAGTTCTGCCCCATGACTTCTGCTACCGAGGTGCGCATTAAACCGATGACTTGCGTCGTTGGTGCAAGCGCGAGTACCAAGCAAGGCAGCATTAGGTGCTCCAGCACACTCTGCAGTGCGTGGGCGCGGTATTCTCCACGAGCGAAAAAGGCATCCACAATGGCAAAACCAGTGATGTGGTCTATTTCATAGAGAAGGTCGTAACGGCCAGCAACGGGGAATATTTCAAAATGCAGCGAAAAGGCCATGATCATCAAGAGCGCGACCCAGAAAATCGGCGCTGAGTAGCCAGACATAGAGGTAAAGGAGATCGCGGTATCAATCCATTTACCCTGTTTCATGCCAGCCAAGGTTCCAATTGGAATGCCGACCAGAAGAGATAGGACAAAGGCGATCAAGCACAGCTCTAGTGTTGCTGGGAAGACCAATGCCAGTTCGTCGGCAATAGGAACACCGCTTTTGGTGACGCCAAAGTTTAGGTGCATTAGCTCGCCAATATAGGTCATCCAGCCGGGCCAGAAATCCTGAATTGCCCATGGAGAGTTAGGGTCTAGCCTAAGCAGACTAAAACCGACCATGGTCAGAATTAGCAAAGTGATGATAAACAGGTTGATACGTCGAACAGTATAGAGAAACATTATTTGACCCTCTCTACTGCATCGAAAGGTTGTGCGTTAAATGGACTCACTTTAAACCCTTGTAACGAAGCATCATAAGCTTGGAATTGCATGCCGTGACTGAGTGGAATCACAGGGAATTCTTCATTAAGAATGTTTTGCGCTTGCTTGTATAGGTTGAGACGGTAGCGTGGCTTGTCGACTTCCAAAGCAAGGTCGAGCAGGAAGTCGAAATCAGAATTACACCAGCTCGACACGTTTAGCCCCACTCTTTTTGAGTCACAGGACAGTAGTGGTCGCAAGAAATTATCTGGGTCACCGGTATTGGCAATCCAGCCTGTTAGATAAAGGTCGATATTAGCGTTGCTGGCAACGTCTGTGCGATCGTAGCGATCATCGGTGAGCAGATTGAGGGTAATACCGATATCGGCCAAGTTTGCCTGGATAAGCTCAGCGGTTTTGCGTGGGCTTGGGTTGTATGCTCTTGGTTCCAGCGGCACTGACATGGTCAGTTCTAACCCTTTATCGAACCCAGCTTCTTTAATCAACGCGATGGCGTAATTTCGGTCATAACGAATCTGGACACTGTCTTTTAGATAAGCCCAAGAGCTGGGTGGAAGAACAGAGTAGGCCTGACTGCCCGTGCCGTAATAGACAGATTCCAGAATGTTTTGGCGGTTAATCGCGTAGTTGAGCGCTTTACGTACTCGTGGATCGTTGAGGGCTGGGTGAGTGGTGTTGACGGCAATAAACGAAATGTTCATTGCGGGTTTCGCCATCAATTCAATATCACTCTGCTGCTCAATGATGGGGATTTGACTAGAGAGCGGTGAATTTAACACATCGCACTCATTGCGCAGCAACTTAGCGAGTGTTCCTGTACCACGGTGAGAAATATCGAACACCACCTGAGCCATTTTAGGGCGACCTTTCCAGTAATCATTATGACGTTTTAAGCGTACTAAATCGTTGACCTGAAAGTCATCAAGGTAGAATGGGCCGGTCCCGACAGGGTGGCTATCAAGCATCGCTTTGTCATCGGTCAATTCAAGCATGCTGGCGTATTCTGCCGAATGAATTACAGCATGGCTGGTAGCAATGTTGGATAAAAAAGTATTGTCTGGGCGGCTTAAGGTGAATCGGACTTGGTATTCAGATATGGCCTTTACATCAATCAAGAGATTTTGAAAGTCGATACCACTAAACCAAGGGTACAAGCCACTGCCAACGTAATGATAAGGGTGTGAAGAATCGATAATCCGGCGGAAGCTAAACACGACATCTTTTGCATTCATTGGACGTTTTGGCGTAAACCAAGCGGTCTTCTGAAACTTCACGCCCTTGCGCAAATTAAAGGTGTATTCCGTGCCTGCTTTGTTCACCGACCAACTGGTGGCAAGGTTTGGTATCGGCTTGAAGTTATTCGAGTCCAACGTCAGTAACGTATCAAAGAGCTGCGGGCTCAATGTCTCAGATGTAATTCCGCTATCGACCAATTGAGGGTTAAAACTTGTCGGACCGCCTTGACCACAGTATACGAAGCCGTTTTGACGAATTTTGTTGTGATCAAGTTCTTCACCGCAGCCTGTAAGCAGGGTGACGCCGAAGATACTCAATGTCAGTTGAATGAATGCTTTCATAGAAAGAACAATTGCCAGAGACAAAGCATAATAGAACTCCCCATTATGCCCTAATATCTCAGTAGTTTACCATTATTAGTTTAATGGTTTTTAAAATAACACGCGCACGATCAGGAGAGTGTCGAGAGGTCATACTTTCTGATCATCCCTCTTAACTGATGATAGCTCAGACCCAGCATATCGGCCGCTTTCCGTTGGTTAAACTTACTCTGTTCCAACACCACTTTTAGCAGGTGAATGTCTTGGCTCTCTTGCCAAGCTTTATAATCCATTGGAAAGGTAAAATTCGTGCTGGCGGTCTCTGGTTCGGCTGCTTCAATGACTTCTTCAGGTTCAGGTTGCCATTGAGTCGCAAAGGGATCGAAGATCAGGTCGTGGATGGGGTGTTCTTGTTGCCCGTGTTGATAGACTGCTCGCTCAATGACGTTTTTCAGTTCTCGTACGTTACCCGGCCACTGGTAATCGAGTAATGCTTGCTCGGCTTTGGGAGAGAAACCAACGAAGTATTCAAAGCTTAGCTCACGACACATTTTTATTGCGTAGTATTCAGCTAGCAGCAGAATGTCCTCTTTGCGCTGGCGCAGTGGCGGTAAATGAATAACATCAAACGCCAGCCTATCGAGCAAGTCTGCTCTGAATTCACCATTGGCCGCCATTTCAGGCAGATTGGCGTTGGTAGCGCAGACTAGCCTTACATTCGCATTGAGCAATTGATGCCCACCCACACGCTCGTACTGGCCGTATTCGATCACTCTGAGTAGCTTCTCTTGAACCAGCAGTGGAGCGGTAGCCAGTTCGTCCAAAAACAAGGTGCCATTCTCCGCTCGCTCAAATCGGCCTTTGTGTCGGCCTTTAGAACCGGTAAACGCGCCTTGTTCATGACCAAATAGCTCAGAATCGATCAGGCCTTCGCTGAGTGTCGAACAATTAAGTGATATCAGCGATTGATCCCAACGTTTGGAGAGGTAATGCAGGCGTTGAGCAATCAATTCTTTACCTGTCCCTCGCTCGCCAATGATCAATATCGGTCGTTCTATGGCGGACAGTTTCGACACTTTGTCGAGCACTGAAAGGAAAGCGGGTGACTCGCCGATGAGATTTTGTTGCATGAAACCACTCCGTTGGTGAAATTTACCTACTGTTAGCTAAATTCATCATAGATTAGATTGAATTACAATGGTTGTTTTCGTAACTTAATGTTTTATATGAGTTTATAAGTTGGCACGTATCTTGGTTACTAGATAAGTAAGTGAAACCTACAATGAACATCAGATACAGCCAAACCGCCTTAGAAGTGATTGACTGTAGAATTAAGGAGTAAACTATGGGTATTTTTTCTCGTTTTGCCGACATCGTAAATTCAAACATTAGCGCATTGCTAGACAAGGCTGAAGATCCTGAAAAAATGATTCGCCTTATTATCCAGGAAATGGAAGATACCTTGGTTGAAGTGCGTACTAACTCAGCCAAAGCGATTGCCGATAAGAAAGAGTTGGCACGTAAAGTTGAAGCACTAGAAGACCAAATTAGCGAATGGCAAGAAAAGGCAACGCTGGCTTTGACCAAGCAACGCGAAGATCTTGCTCGTGCTGCTTTGATTGAAAAGCAGAAGCTGCAAGACGTTTTGAAAGGCTTACACACTGAGCAGACATTGGTAGAAGAAACCATTGAGAAGCTGACAGGTGAGATTAGCAAGCTTGAAAGCAAAATTACGGAAACACGAGCTAAGCAACAAGCGCTGGCTATCCGCTCTCAGGCGGCGTCTAACCGACGTGATGTGCAAAAGCATCTCCACACCGCACGTACTTCCGAAGCTATGGCAAAGTTTGAGCAGTACTCTCGTAAAGTGGACGAGTTGGAAGCGGAAGCAGATGTGTACGCTAAAACAGGTAACTCTAAGTCCTTGGAACAAGAATTTGCTGAGTTACAAGCTCAAGACGAAATTGAAAAAGAGCTAGAGAATCTTAAGCAACAGATGAACGACAAAAAGTAATTAAAGTCGCGAGCGAGAAAGCACGATAGGTCGGGCGTCTGTCGCCTGACCAGTCTCAGATTATTCTTACCGCTTTCCATTTTTATTTCGAAGTTCTTACCTTTATTTAATTGATTTTATAACATCTTACGGCAGAGTAGAGGATCTACTCACGTAAAACTGTTGTCTATTTAGGAGTCGCGTATGTCGTCTTTTCTTATTGCCGGACCTTTGATTGTATTTCTGATTTTTGTCGCACCTCTGTGGTTGATACTTCACTACCGCAGTAAGAAGAAAACAGCAGGTGGGTTGTCAGAAGATGATTTTCAAAGGCTACAGACACTGTCTGAAAAGGCAGAAAAAATGCAAAAGCGTGTCGATACACTAGAGCGTATTTTGGATGCCGAAACACCTAACTGGAGACGCCGATATGAATAAGCGAGAGCTATATCGTGATACCGCCAATGGTAAGATCTCTGGTGTGTGTGCTGGATTGGCAAATTACTTCGGCACTGAAGTTTGGTTAATTCGAATTCTGGTTATTTCGGCGGCATTACTCGGTGGCAGCTTTTTGGTCTTGCTGGCCTATATTGCAATGACGTTTATGATAGAAAAACAGCCCGCGAATTACGTAGAGTCGATTAAAACGGAACAAGAACATAAGCTGAAAAGTAAACCGTGGCAGCAAGGGCAGACCCCAGAAGCGCTTTTGGATACGTTGGAGAAAGACTTTGACGGGCTGGAAGGTAAAATCCGTGACCTTGAGGCATACGTCACTTCTGATACTTTTAAGGTCGACCGAGAGTTTAAAAGCTTATAACTCAATAATGAGAACTTAAGCTATATTTTGTCAGCAAATTATTAATTTTCATAATAATTTACTGGTATGTCTCTGGCAGTCGCGTAATCATTCATCTATCTTTGTAACTAAAAGTGACAAATGGATGTTTGACTATGCACAAAAATCTCGTGCTTCTTGCCATTGCCGCAACACTAGGTGGCTGTGGTAAGGAGCTCCCTCCTGTCCCTGAACCCGAATCCAGACCCGCAAAACTCTTTACCGTTTCAGTTGGCAACGCTCAGTTTGAAAGACATTTTCCCGCCACATCTGAAGCCGGTGACAAAGCTGTTTTAGCTTTCCGAGTCCCAGGGCAACTTCAATCTATCGATGTGCTTTCAGGTCAGCCTGTGAGTAAAGGTGAAGTACTGGCGTCATTAAACCCAGACGAATATTCGTTGCTGGCTAAACAGGCTGAGGCACAATACCGTTTGGCCGACGTTCAATATGAACGTTATAAAAAGCTTCGCGTTGATAAAGTCGTTTCTGAGCAAGACTTTGACCAAGCCAAAGCCAACCATAATTCGGCAAAAGCCACTTTGGAACAAGCACGCGCCAATTTGCGCTACACCAAATTGGTTGCGCCATACGATGGCACGATCTCAATCATTCCAGCTGAGAACTATGAATACATTGCGGCTAAAGAAGGCGTAATGAACATTCAGACCAATCAGCTGATGAAAGTGCAATTCCAACTACCTGATCATCTCTTAAATCGTTTCGCGAGTGGTATCAACCTTACCGCTACGATGAAGTTTGATGCTTTCCCCGAGAACAGCTACGACCTCACTTTCCAAGAAGTCGATACTGAAGCAGACCCAAAAACCGGCTCATACAAAGTCACCATGGTGATGGAGCGCCCAACCGACATCGGTATTCTTCCGGGTATGGCGGGTGAAGTGCACGTCAAAGTGGATGCAACGGGTGCGACTCGAATTCCTAGTGCCGCTATTTTCGAAGAAAACGGCAAAACCTGTGTATGGCGCGTCGGGCAGACAGGCGTGGTTGAGAAAGCCACGATTGTGTTAAACGACAAGCGTCAGGTGAAAAGCGGTTTGAATGACGGCGATCGAATCATCATCTCTGGTGTTAGCGGTATTGAGCCTGGCATCAAAGTGAGAGAGTGGGTCAAGGAGCGAGGGTTGTAATATGAAGCAGTGGATTAGCCTAGGTATGCTTTCTACAGCTGCAGTCCTTGCTGGCTGTGGTACAGAAACTCAGTATGTGGATTTTGGTTTACCTAAAGTAAAAATCATGGAGATCGGCAGTGGAATACAAGGCGACAATTTGTACTTCCCGGCAGTGGCCAACGCCGCAGAACGCTCCCATCTCAGTTTCCGTGTTGCGGGGGAAATCAGTGAGTTAAATGTTAAAGAAGGCGACCAAGTTAAAAAGGGTGATGTATTAGCCAAGCTAGACCCTACAGATTATAAACTGGATGTCGATAATGCCTCGGCGAAATATAGCGTGGTCGATAGCCAGTACAAGCGTTCTAAACCTTTGGTCGATAAAGGCCTGTTGGCAAAATCTCAATTCGATGAGATTGCGGCGAATCGACAGATTGCTTTTGCGGAATTGAGGCTTGCTCAGCTCAGGCTCTCTTTCACCAAATTACTTGCTCCTGTGGATGGCATTATTTCTCGCGTTAATGTTGACCAGTTTGAAAACATTCAAGTTGGGCAACAGATCGTCAATATCCATAGTCTCGAAAACGTTGAAGTTCTGATTCAATTGCCTGACCGGCTGTATGTCAATCAGCCTGATCAGGAAACACTGTCACGCATTGAAGCATTGGTCAAAGTACCAAGTGGTAATGAATATTCAGCCTCTATCAAAGAGTTCACCACTGAGCCAGATCCTGCTACTGGCACATTTACCGTGACTCTGTCACTTCCTATGCCAGAAGAGGAGTACATTCTGGACGGTATGGCCGTTGAAGTGACTTCGGAAGGTGATGACGTAGGGCTGAATTTGAACGCTGGTGTTTTGGTTCCGATTGAAGCTGTGTTCAATGCCGATGGGGATAAGATTGATCGGCTGAATAAATATGTTTGGGTGCTGAATGATGACAACACCGTCTCTAAGCAAGCAGTGACGATTGGTAAAGTCACCAAACAAGATTTGCAGATTCTGGATGGCCTCGAAAGTAAACAACAAGTGGTTGTGGCAGGAATTTCCCGCCTAAGAGAAGGAATGAAGGTGGAAGTCGTGAAGCAGGAGGCAGGCAATGAGTGAGCAAAATAATCAACTGTCTCAGAAGGACGAAGATGTAACAGGCATCGCCGCGTATTTTATTCGCAATCGCGTCATCAGTTGGATGATCTCACTGATCTTCCTTATTGGTGGTGTAGCGGCGTTCTTCGGTTTAGGCCGTTTGGAAGATCCAGCCTTCACCATTAAAGATGCCATGGTCGTGACGTCCTATCCGGGGGCTACGCCTCAACAAGTCGAAGAAGAAGTCACATACCCGATAGAAAAAGCCATTCAGCAGCTCACTTATGTTGATGAGATAAACTCAATTTCTAGTCGCGGGTTATCTCAGATTACTGTGACGATGAAGAACAACTACGGCCCGGACGATTTACCGCAAATCTGGGATGAGTTGCGTCGTAAGGTGAATGACCTTAAAGGCCAGTTTCCTCCCGGCGTCAATGACCCTCAGGTGATTGACGATTTTGGTGATGTTTACGGTATTTTGCTAGCCGTGACGGGGGAAGGGTACAGCTATAAGGAGTTACTCGATTACGTCGACTATTTAAGGCGTGAATTGGAGCTGATTGATGGCGTCAGTAAGGTCTCTGTTTCTGGCCAACAACAAGAGCAAGTCTTCATCGAAATTTCGATGAAACGCTTAAGCAGTTTGGGCTTGGCCCCTGATACCGTGTTTAACCTACTGTCGACGCAAAACGTGGTGTCCGACGCTGGTGCGATTCGGGTTGGCGATGAGTATATACGTATTCAGCCGACGGGTGAGTTCCAGAATGTCGATCAGCTAGGAGATTTGATCATTACCGAGAGCGGTGCTCAAGGGCTGATTTATCTTCGTGACGTTGCGGAAATTAAGCGCGGATATATCGACGTACCGGACAACATTATTACCTTTAACGGTAAGTTGGCGTTGAACGTAGGTGTTTCCTTTGCACAAGGCGTTAACGTGGTTGAAGTGGGTAAACGCTTTGATCGCCGTCTCGCAGAGCTTAAATATCAACAACCTGTTGGTGTCGGGATCTCTGAAATTTACAGCCAGCCAAAAGAAGTGGACAAGTCAGTCAGTGGCTTTGTCGTCAGCCTAGGGCAAGCCGTAGCGATCGTCATTATCGTCCTGCTGTTCTTTATGGGTCTGCGCTCAGGTTTACTTATTGGCTTGATCTTGTTGCTCACTGTATTGGGCACCTTCATCTTCATGAAGTATTTTGCCATCGATTTACAGCGTATTTCGCTTGGTGCACTGGTTATCGCTCTCGGTATGCTGGTGGATAATGCCATCGTGGTGGTCGAAGGGATACTGATAGGGACGCAAAAAGGCCGAACGCGAATGCAGGCGGCCACTGATATTGTTACCCAGACCAAGTGGCCGTTGCTGGGGGCGACAGTCATCGCTGTGACAGCGTTTGCACCTATTGGACTGTCTGAGGATGCAACGGGCGAATACTGTGGCACTCTATTTACCGTGCTCCTAATTTCTCTCATGCTCAGCTGGTTTACTGCGATTTCTCTGACGCCGTTCTTTGCAGATATCTTCTTTAAAGGGCAAAAAATTAAAGGTGGCGGAGAAGACAGCGATCCATATAACGGCATGATATTCGTGCTGTACAAGGGTTTCCTAGAGTTTTGTATGAAGCGCGCTTGGTTGACCGTTGCTGTGATGATTGCTGGCTTGGTAGTCAGTATCTACGGCTTCACTTTCGTTAAGCAGTCATTCTTCCCATCGTCTACAACGCCAATATTTCAAGCGGATATCTGGCTTCCGGAAGGGACAGACATTCGAGCAACCAACACAAAGCTGAAAGCATTGGAGTCTTGGTTATCCGAGCAAGATGGTGTTGAGCACATTACGACGACAGCGGGCAAAGGCTTACAACGTTTTATGCTTACTTACGCCCCAGAGAAGAGTTATTCGGCGTATGGTGAGATCACGACTCGGGTTGAGAGCTATGACCAATTAGCTAAGTTGATGTCTGATTTCCGAGCTCACGTCGAAAAAGGGTTCCCGGAAATCAATTATAAGCTTAAGCAAATTGAATTGGGCCCGGGTGGTGGTGCGAAGATAGAAGCTCGTGTGATCGGTTCAGATCCGACCGTACTGAGAACAATTGCGAAGCAAGTTGAAGACATCATGCATGCCGACCCGGGGGCGACCAACATCCGCCATGACTGGCGTGAACGTACGAAAGTGCTGGAACCACAGTTTAACGAAGGTCAGGCTCGACGTTACGGTATCACCAAGTCAGATGTGGATGAATTTCTTGCTATGTCATTCTCTGGTAAATCGGTCGGTGTGTACCGTGATGGTACGACGCTGATGCCAATTGTGGCTCGATTGCCAGAAGAAGAGCGTGTGGATATTCGTAACATTGAAGGGATGAAAATTTGGAGCCCGGCATTAAGCGAATACATCCCATTGCAACAAGTGACGCTAGGTTACGACATGCGCTGGGAAGACCCAATCATCGTGCGTAAGAACCGAAAACGCATGCTGACGGTGATGGCAGATCCAGACTTGCTTGGTGAAGAGACGGCAGCAACCTTACAAAAACGCTTGCAGCCTCAGATTGAAGCCATTGAACTTCCACCAGGCTATGCATTGGAGTGGGGGGGCGAATACGAGTCATCTGGTGATGCACAAGCATCGTTGTTCACGACCATGCCGATGGGTTACCTGTTCATGTTCCTCGTGACGGTGTTCCTGTTTAATACCGTGAAAGAGCCTCTGATCGTATGGCTAACTGTTCCGCTCGCCATTATTGGTGTGACAACTGGCCTGCTGGCGTTAAATACTCCGTTTGGCTTTATGGCGCTACTCGGCTTCCTCAGCTTATCGGGCATGCTACTTAAAAACGGTATCGTACTGCTCGACCAGATAGAAATCGAAATGAAATCAGGTAAAGACCCATATCTGGCCGTTGTGGATGCTTCGCTCAGTCGTGTACGTCCAGTTTGTATGGCTGCCATCACCACGATTCTGGGCATGATTCCGCTGCTACCGGACATATTCTTTAAACCAATGGCAGTGACCATCATGTTTGGTTTGGGATTTGCGACCGTACTGACACTTATTGTCGTGCCAGTGTTGTATCGTATATTCCACAAAGTGAAAGTGCCAAACTGATTCAACTAAGATCGAAGACGCCCCTGACTTTGTCGGGGGCGTTTTATTTAAGGAGAAAGCAATGGATACCACTTGCGCATGGGCGATGAACCATGAGCTTGAGCGTGAATACCACGATAAAGAGTGGGGCGTTCCCGTTTATGACGATAAGGTATTGTTTGAGTTTATTACTTTAGAGGGAGCCCAAGCAGGATTGAGTTGGATCACCATCCTAAAAAAACGCGAAGGCTACCGACAAGCTTTTGAAAACTATGATCTGGATAAATTGGCAGCGTTTGAGGACGAGCACGCTGAGCATATTGTCGAAAATTATGATGTGGTGAAGCACAGAGGAAAAATTAAATCTGTGTTCAGTAACGCGCGAGCGGCGAAAGCGCTGATTGAAGAATACGGTAGCTTATCACAGGCGTTATGGCAGTTTGTGGATGGCAAGCCTAAGGTCAACCGTTGGCAGGAGATGAGCGAAGTGCCAGCCTCGACAGAGCAGTCAAAGGCTATGAGCAAATTCCTGAAAAAGAAAGGCTTCAAATTTGTGGGCGAGACCATCTGCTACGCGTTTATGCAGGCGGTAGGTATGGTCGACGACCATATGGTGAGTTGCCCTAAGAAACCTAAGTATTAACGGGTTAGACGCATCCTACGACTACAAATTTTGATCATGGATGCGTTCTAATGCCTCGATTCTTCGCCATTGCACAGAATCGAAACTTTGCTCTCTCAGATATGCGATTTGAGATTGCTTGTCATCGTCCGATAAGGTGTTGTCAGATAGGATTACACTTCTTTGCTGCAAGTAGCTGTCGAGCTGAGTGTTAAATTGTTCACGTTTGGCGTCTAGTTTATCCAGCCTTTCTGCGGCTTCTTCCCCTACTAACTCGACACGTGTCAAATGTTTGTTTTGCTCATCCATCTGAGCCGATTGGTTAAGCCCGATAATGAGCTGATTGTTGCGTTCTGCCTGCTGAATGTAGTCAGGTTGGTCGGCTAAGGTCTCTTCTAACCATTGCGCTTGCGACTCCGCATCCAAGTTTTGATTGGCTATCGCGAGTTTATCGATCGCGAGCTGGCGTAATCGATTTTCTTCACCAAACAATGTCTGTATCTGTTCGTCAGTAAAATACTGGCTTTGCAGCGCCATAATCTGCTGATGAAGCTGCTCTAAATCGGTCAAGGTGATTTGTTGTGAGGTTATAGACTCCAGAGTTTCAAGTTCGGTTTTGTATTGTAAATAGGTCTCGAAAAGTGCTTCATCGACGACTAGCCCTTGTTGGTCTTTAGGAAGACTTTGTATCCGAGCTTTAATTTGGTCTAATTCTTGTTCTCCTAAACTGCTTAAAGCGTAATCAAACAAATCTCGACTTGAGGAGGTATCGATCTGGGTATCTCGTTGGGAATGCGATTGATTTGCAATTTCTTCACTGCCTTCTTGATTGATAAAATAGACCGCTCCAAGACTCATCGAGGCGATCATCACTGTTGTTATTAGAGCGGTCTTTTTCATCTTATAGTTCCTACAAACCTTGCAGTTTCAGGCGGTTGGCATGTTGGCGATAAAGGGTCACTGGATCGGTTTCAAACAAGTGGTGGATACCAAGTAAGCCATTAATCTCGTCCAAATGATTCATTTTGTAGTCGTCACGAATAACTTGACCTAAGTGAGTGCTACAAGCGCCAACCAGACCGTCATTCGGTTCATTAAATGCGAGGCCAAGAATGGTCATTGCGGCATCCGTTGGATCAAAGATATTGGTAAAGGTAGATGAACCCGTCCAAGAGTAGTAATAAACACCGTTACCAGCGAGCAAATCACCGTTGCCACACTCTGTGGCCGGAATGCCTTCTGGGTAATGTTGGTTAAACGCAAGTGATCCTTCGGTGGTTAATGCATCCAAAGAGGCAAGAGGATCTTGGTCGAGGTCACCACCGCCAGACAATAGGTTGATCAGTGTCGTCAGTCCTTCAGCCAGCTTTACTGCCAAGGCCTCTAAACCCGAGTCTTCTGGTACGGTACCGCGAACAAGATCAGCCACTTTAGAGCCTTTGTTGACACCACCGATACTGGTCACAGAAGCGACGAGGTCTGGTCTGACAGACGCTACATAACGCGCAGTAGGGCCACCGTGGCTATGTCCGACTAAGTTAACTTTTGCTGCGCCTGTCGCTGCAAGTAAAGTTTCCACTTGTTCTAGCAACTGCTCGCCACGAACTTCAGAACTGTTCGTCGCAGAGACTTGAGCAACGTAAACGCTTGCACCGTCTTTGGTTAGGGCGTGCGGAATGCCATAGAAATAGTCAACGCCCGCTAATGTATCAAAGCCGAATAATCCGTGAACTAGCACAATGGGGTATTGAGTTTGAGTGTAGCCACTAGCATTGGATGCGCTAGCAGTTGCCGATAGCCCTAAACTGAAGATACAGAGCACAGCAAGTATCAGTTTGTGTTTCAAAATTAGCTCCTTCTGGTATGACCTCTGATGAGTAACTAAACAGTAGAATAGAAAATGAGCTATACGAAATTTGAATGAAAAGTAAGCAATAGAATTGTGAATTGGAGATGGAAAACAACACAATTGTTTAACGTGTCATTATTAAGTAGGTAATTGATAAAATATTCAATAATATCATTGAGTTAAAAATAAAGCCCCTGAGTCAGGGGCTTGATTGAATTGGCTAGTGTTAAGCCGTCGCGGACTGCTCTAAAATGAGTGAGTTATAGCGTTCAAAACCTCGCTCAAGGTCAGCGATCAGATCCTCAACATTTTCCAAACCGATATGCAGACGGATCAATGTGCCATCAAAGTTTGGATTGGCAATGGTTCTCAAGCTATTGAAGCTTTTTGGTTCGTTGGCCAGAATTAAACTTTCATAACCGCCCCAAGAATAGCCCATGCTGAAATGCTTCATACCATCAAGCAGTGCTGTAGTAGCACGTGGGTAGCTGGTTTTTAGTACGAATGAGAATAGGCCGTTACCGCCAGTGAAATCGCGCTGGAAAAACTCGTGACCAGGACAGCTTTCTAAAGCTGGGTGGCGCACGTGATCGACTTCAGGTCGGCTTTGCAGCCACTGTGCAACTTTGAGGCTATTCTCGGCATGTTGACGTAGTCGGACATCCAGAGTGCGAATACCACGTAACCCGAGATAGGCATCATCTGGTGAAACACATTGACCCATCAGATAGCTTTGTTCACGCAGTTGATCCCAATGTTTCTCATTGGCGATCGCTGTACCTAACATGACGTCGGAGTGGCCAACAATGTACTTGGTCGCAGCCTGAATAGAAATATCAACGCCATGTTCAAAAGGCGAGAAGTTCACGCCAGCCGCCCAAGTGTTGTCGAGCATTACAATGATGTCATGTTCGTGAGCAATCTTGGCTAATGTTGGAACGTCTTGCACTTCCATAGTGATAGAGCCAGGTGACTCTAGAAACAGCACTTTGGTATTAGGCTGAATTAAATCGCGAATACCTTCTCCAATCACCGGATCATAATAGGTGGTTTCCACTCCCATCTTCTTCATGATCTTGTCACAGAAATCACGGGTTGGTTCATAGCAGGTATCCACCATAAGAATATGATCGCCCGACTCAACAAAAGAGAGAATTGCGTTGGAAATAGCTGCGGTACCGCAAGGGTACAAAGCGCAACCAGCGCCGCCCTCAACTTCAACCATTGCATCTTGGAAAGCAAAGTGAGTGTTGGTGCCGCGACGGCCATAAAAGAGTGTTTTGTTTGCGCGGTTGACGGTCGCATGGTGTTTTTCGGCAACCGTATTAAACACGACAGTAGAAGCTCGTTGAACTGGTGGATTAACGACACCATTGGTCCATTTTTCGTCACGACCCGCGGTGACCAGCTTTGTTTGCTTACCTTCTGACATTGGAAGTCCTTATCTGAAAATGCGTTGCCCTATTTAAAACATGGCAACGCATTAATAGCAAGTGGGTCAGGAGTAAGAAATAACGGATTACAGAAGTGGGTTAAATAGGTAGTAAGTACGCTCTAAGAAGCGTGAATATAGAGAGCGCTTTTTCCATTCTTCTAACTTCACTTGATGGGAGGTTTCCATGTAGTTCTGCTGAAGCCAGTACATCTCTTTAGTGAAAGCTTCGTCGTCGATCGCCAATGTGAGCTCGAAATTGAGCCATAGGCTGCGCATGTCCATATTAACTGTTCCCACTAAGCAGAACTGCTGATCGATAACAACAGATTTGGTGTGCAGCAGGCCACCGTAGAACTCATAAATTTCTACACCTGCTTCCATCAGCTCAGCGTAAAACGCTCGTGAAGCCCATTGCACCATGAGCGAGTCGTTCTTGTGTGGGATAATAAGTTCAACGGTAATGCCCCTTTGTGCCGTCATTTTCAGCGTTTCGAGTAAATCGGCACTGGGAACGAAATAAGGTGTGGTGATCCTCACCGACTGGTTGGCCTGATTAATGGCGAGTGTCAGTACTTGGGAAATGAGATGCTCTGGCATTCCTGGACCAGAAGGCACAACTTGCACGGGATGTTGAGGTTCATTTGGATCCAGCTGGCATTCAGGTAATTGAGGGAGTGAACGCGAGCCGGTTTCCACCTCCCAATCCCAGCAGTGAATAGCAGAAAGAACGTTAACCGTCGGGCCAGTCACGCGGACCATCATATCGATCCACTGCCCGACACCTGATTCTTGTTTGAAGAACGCTGGATCAACGAGGTTCATTGAGCCTGTATAGCCAATTTTGTCGTCTATAACGATGATTTTGCGATGCTGACGAAGATCGAGGCGACGCAGGAAAATACGCCAAGGGCTCACTTCTAAGGCTTGCACGACTTCCACGCCGGCGGCTTGCATCATCTTGAGCCACTGACTGCGAAAAAAGCGCGGGCTACCAGCTGAGTCGAGAAGCAGCTTCACTTCTACACCTCGCTTGGCTGCTCTTATCAGCGCTGAAGCCACGGCATCCGCGAGCCCACCTGGGTGCCAGATGTAAAACACCATTCTTACACTAGTTTGTGCATTCTCAATATCATCAATGATCGAATGGAGTATTTCGTTGGGCGAGCTCTGCAAAGACAGAGTATTGCCACTTAAGGCAGGTAAGCCTAGGCGATTGTTGCAAAGCTCATCAATGCGATAGATATGACGGCCAAAGCTGGTTGTGTCGTGGGCATGACATTCATTCAGGC
Source organism: Vibrio sp. RE88 (assembly GCF_013113835.1). GTDB lineage: Bacteria > Pseudomonadota > Gammaproteobacteria > Enterobacterales > Vibrionaceae > Vibrio. Next base: position 330,479 of record NZ_VTYQ01000005.1, read on the forward strand.
TGGAAAACCATTTGGCAAAAGGGGCAAACATCTCTTTTGCGCGCTCGGCTCTTTTTCGCCCGAGATTCAACTCACCAAATAGGAAGTAGCAAATGACCCCGACAATGGGAATGATATAGATGATCATCAGCCACGCGAGAGAGACGCTCACCGCTCTTCGTTTCAGAACGACGCGCAAAGTCACCCCTGCTACTAGGATCCAGTAAAAGACAATGCCCGCCAATGTGAGGAAGTGATAGAACTTTTCCATTCAATTTCCTGCGTAAATCAATCGCTTGAGTAAGGTTGATGTTCAACCTAGATATTAAATCCAGTTCGAAGCGCCGACAACAAACATTTCGTTGCCAAATGTTCTTACAAGTAATGTGACACAAGTGGTTAGATAAATGTCAGGAATAGAATTATTATGTTATGACAATGTAAAATGTAGATAAAAGGGGAGGTTTTTGGTTAAAAAAGCAGCGTTTAAGCATGCTATACAGTGCGGTGGTGGGAATTTACACTTTTTGGGGTTCCAATTTTAATCTCAAACTGGTTTACTTGCCACATTGTTAGGGTCACCTAGAATTCTAATAAGTGTAAATTTTTTTATACACTCAACTTTTCGACGCCTAACGTAGCAAACACAACTGATAAAATTTTTTAATGGAGTAACCGTGGCTACTAGTACAAGTGCACAGCCCCGTGATACGTGGGGGTCTAAATTAGGCTTCGTAATGGCCGCAGCAGGTTCTGCTGTAGGTTTGGGCAACATATGGAAGTTTCCATACACAGCAGGTGAGAGTGGTGGCGGTGCGTTCGTTGCTATCTACCTGATTTTTGTAATTTTCATCGGCTTTAGCGTTATGCTGACAGAATTCGCTATTGGCCGTAAGACAGGTCTATCTGCAGTAGGCGCGTTTAAGTCTACTGATCGTCGTTGGACATTTACCGGCGTTATCGGTGTTGTAAGTGGCTTGCTTATCATGGGTTTCTACCCAGTAGTAGGTGGTTGGGCACTGGCATACATCTTTAAAGTAGGTGGTGGTCTGCTCAGCACGCCAGAAGCTATCGGTGATAGTTTTGGTGGCTTTATCTCTGACCCAGTACAACCACTGATGTGGATGGGTATTTACCTGATGTTTAACATCGTTATCGTAATGAAAGGTATTTCTGGCGGTATCGAAAAAGCAGGTAAGATTCTGATGCCACTGCTATTCCTTATCTTGATCGTTGTATCAGTGAAAGGTCTGATGCTTCCAGGTGCGATGGCAGGTCTAGAGTTCCTGTTCATGCCAGACTTCTCCAAAGTGGATAGTAACGTAGTGCTAGCGGCGCTAGGTCAGGCGTTCTTCTCTCTAAGTCTTGGTATGGGTTGTATGATGACGTACGGTTCTTACTTGAAGAAGAAAGAGAACCTAGTTCAGACTACCGGTATGGTAACGGCTATGGATACGGGTGTTGCTATCCTAGCAGGTGTGGCAATGTTCCCAGCAATGTTCGCATTCGGTATGGAGCCGGCAGCAGGTCCTGGTCTGGTGTTTGTTGTTGTGCCTCAGCTATTTGCTGAAATGGGCGGCGTTATTGGTCTTCTGTTCGCACTACTGTTCTTCATTGGTCTAACAGTAGCGGCACTGACATCTTCTGTATCATTGCTTGAAGTTGTGGTTTCTTACCTAATCGATGAGAAAGGTATGAAGCGCCCAACAGCGGTAATCGCAGCGAGCTCAGTAATGGCAGCACTGTGTGTGTTTGCTTCTCTATCTCTGGGTGGCGTTGGTCCAACTCTGTTTGGTACTGGTGCATTTGATATCTTCGACCTACTGACTGATAAGATCTTCCTAGCAGTTGGCGGTATGTTGGTATGTATCTTTGCGGGCTGGCGTCTAAGCCGTGCTGACCTTGAGAAAGAAATCACTAACGACGGTGAAGTTTCTTTCCCGCTGTTTGGCCTATGGTACAACCTAGTGAAATACGTTATCCCTGTTGCTATCGCAATCGTTGCTTTCATGGGCATCAAGTCCGGCTTCGATAGTGGCAAAGGTGAAATCATGCTACTGGGTATCGGAATCATTGCGTTTGCAGGTGTTCTTTCTAAGAAACTGTAACGCTGAATCCAGATAACAGCATAAACGGGGAGCCTGCATGGCTCCCCGTTTTTATTTGCTTATCTACTTATGGAATTAGATCGCATAACAGGTATACTCATGCGTCCAAAGTGGAGCCCTCTATGTTTGATATCGTTTTTTCTCACTCAGACTTTGTCGTCATTAACAAACACCCCAATGTTTCCGTTCATAAAGATGATGGCGAAACCATGTTGCTACATGAAGTGGCATTAGTTACTGGTGATGAGCAACTCTATCTTGTGCATCGATTGGATAAGATGACTTCTGGGCTTCTTTTGCTGGCGCGCAACGCTACGGCTGCGAGTGAGTTATCGGCACAATTTGCTCAGCGCCGTGTGGAAAAGTTCTATTTGGCGATAGGTAGTAAGAAGCCGAAGAAGAAACAAGGGCTTGTCAGTGGTGATATGGAGCGCTCGCGTCGCTCGGCATGGAAACTGACCAGCTCTCATTCAAACCCTGCGATCACGCAGTTTCTTTCAACTAGCGCAGAACCGGGTGAGCGTTTGTTTTTGTGCAAGCCCCACACAGGTAAAACTCATCAAATCAGGGTGGCACTAAAGTCGGTCGGTTCACCTATCGTCGGTGATGCGATTTATACCCCCGCCAGTAAATCAGACCGAGGTTACCTCCATGCATTTGCGCTTGAATTTGAGCTTTATGGAAAAGCATTCCAGTTTGTCTGTGACCCGAGAGAAACTGCTCTGCTTGGAGAAAAATGGCAGCAGGAAAATGTCAGCCAAGGCATTGATGCTTGGTTAAAACCTTGGGAGCTTTCATGGCCGAAAATCAAAAAATAACAGGAACCAGTATGCAGGTTGAACAACTTCCTACATTCTTCGCTCACATTTCGGAGCAGTTATCGAGTGCTTCCAACGAAGTCAGGCGTTTATTTCATGGTCGAGGCCGTGTTTACCAAGGTTTAGAGCAGATCACTTGTGATTGGGTCGATTGCCAATTGCTGATCAATATATTCAAGAGTGTTGACGATGAGTTTCTTGGACAGCTCAAACAGGGATTGCATGGGCTTTCTGAGACTGCGTTTTGGCAGGAGAAAGGCGTCAAGTGTGTGGTTATCCAACATAGATACAGCGAAGGTGCGCCATCGGAAGTGCTTATCGGTGAACTGAACACTAAACCTGTTGTGGTTGAGTCAGGGCTGAAGTACCAACTCGATATTGGTCGCAACCAAAATTTTGGTTTGTTTCTCGATATGCGCCTAGGCCGAGAGTGGGTTCAGCAGCATGCTAAGCATAAAAATGTTCTCAACTTATTTGCTTATACTTGTGGATTTTCGGTTGCAGCTATCGATGGTGGTGCAGATCAAGTAGTTAATGTCGACATGGCAAGAGCATCATTATCGAAAGGGCGAGATAACCATAGGCTGAATGAGCACAACCTAAATCAAGTGAAGTTTCTGGCTTACGATATATTCAAGTCATGGGGAAAAATCAAAAGATCAGGGCCGTATGATCTAGTCGTCATCGATCCACCGTCATTTCAAAAAGGTAGCTTTGCGCTAACCAAAGACTACAAGAGAATTCTGCGTCGTTTACCTGAGTTGCTTACCGATAAGGGCGAAGTACTTGCGTGTGTGAACTCTCCTCAGGTCAGTAGCGATTTCCTAATTGAAAGCATGAAGGAAGAAGCGCCAGAGCTGAGCTTTGTTCAACGGTTAGATAATCCGCCAGAATTTGCTGATGTTGATAGTGAAGCGGCGCTTAAAGTGATGCTGTTCCGCTAAATTTACTGAGATCTTTGTAATTCCATATTGACCTCAACTTAACTTGAGCTTCTATGCTGAAGTCAGAATCACTTCAGTTGGGAGAACGGATATGCAAAATGACTACATCAAGGAATTATCAAAGAAAACATTTCAGGAAGAGCCTGCACTAGAATATCAATCTATGCCGAAACGTCAGTTTCATGTTCCGAGTTTCTTCTCCGGATTGTTGGCCGCAGTGATAATCAATTTTGTCTCTTAACAAAGGTCGCATTGAGCGACCTTTTTTATGTCTATTTCAGAGTGTGGAAACCTGAATAGATGCGAGTAAAGGTCGTGAACCAGCAGGCTGTGCCAAACAGGTATGCAATGATGGCAAAGTGCTGCGGGAAAAGACAAAACGCAATGAAACACGCTATGGTTTCAGTGCCTTCAGTCAGCCCACTCATATAGTAAAGGGATTTGTTTTTATAAATAGGATTCTCAATTCCACGTTTCCCTGCCATGACGGCAAAAGCAAGAAAGCTGCAGCCAGTACCAATGAATGAGAAAATGAGAAAGGCGCCCGCAACTGCGTTTTGCTCTGGATTAGCAACCACAAAGCCAAATGGGATCAGAGAATAAAACAGGAAGTCGAGGCTGATATCGAGAAATCCACCTGCATCTGTGATGCCCTGACGCCGAGCTAACGCGCCATCCAAACCATCAAATACTCGGTTAATAACGATGAACACAAGTGCCAGCTCGTATTGCTCAAAGTACAGAGCAGGAAACGCCAGACACCCAAGAAGAAAACCACTTAGCGTCGTTTGGTTTGCGGTCACACCGAGCTTGTCTAAACCTGCGGCGGCAACGGCCAAAGGGGAGCGAATGACTTTGATACTGAATCGATCAAGCATGATGAGTCTCCCACGGCCAACTTAATACCCGCCCGTTCTCAGGAACATCATCCTTGTCATGCGTGACCATCAAGGTAGGAATATTTGCTTCTGCCAGTTGAGCGATGACCCAGTCACGAAACTGTGTTCTAAGCTCTTTGTCCAGTTTGCTAAACGGTTCATCTAACAGCGCTAGTTTAGGCTTGGCCAGCAGCATTCTGAGCAAGCTGACACGAGCACGTTGGCCTCCAGAGATCTGGTCAGGAAATGAATCTGCGAGTTGTGAGAGCTCAACCTTGTTCAATGCAGTCATAGCTTGGTGGCGTCTTTCTTCGCCTTTGATCGAGTTAGGAAGTGCAAAAGCGAGGTTTTGCCACACGTTTAGGTGTGGAAACAGCAAATCATCCTGAAACAGAATTCCAACTTGTCGCTGATGGGGTTCAAGTTCAGCCAAGTTAATGCCATTCAGTAGCACGCGTCCAGAATGGACAAACTCGCTACTCATATGTCCTGCAATTAAGCTCAACAAGGTTGATTTTCCACATCCACTGGGGCCCATTAGGCAAACGACTTCCTGCGCTGAAACGGATATATTTAAATCAGAAAATAGGGCTTCACCGCTTGCTTTATGGATGGCGAGGCTTTCTAGAGACAGCGTCATGCGTTAGGGCATCCTTGTTCGTTTGTTGTTGATAATCGGGTTGTCGCAATGCGAATCTACCAATAAGGATGGCAGAGACAAAGAAAACAAATGGCAAGATGGCTTGCCAAATAGCGTAGATGGCAGTAACGCGTCGATCGAAGCCACTCGAAAGAGCGACGGCTTCGGTAGTCACGGTTGCAATCCTGCCCCCACCGAGCATTAAAGTCGGTAGATACTGCGCCAAGCTCACACTGGCTCCGACAGCCCACGCGTACAAGGTGGCAGGGAGCAACAACTTAACCTTGATATGAAAAAAGACGAAAAGTGGCGTTTTGCCAAGGCTTAATGCCGCTCGGGTATAGTTGTTGTCATAGCTTCGCCACGGGCCATCCAGTGCTAAATACACAAATGGGAAAGCGAAGAATACGTGTGACCAAATGACCCAGATGTAATAGGCATCACCGGACAAGTAGAGAGTGGTAATCTGGATACCAAACAAGATAGAAAGCTGCGGGATAAGCATGGGTAAAGCAATGACATAACCCGGCAAGTGTAAGCGAAAGCGGATACGGCTTTCCTGAGCCACCACGCCCAATATCAAAGCAAAACAAGCGGTAACGGCGGCAATGATCAAACTTTGGTTAATCGTCGGTAATATATTGAGCCACTCATTGCTCCAAAAGCGGTCACTATATCGGGTAGGGAGAAGGTCCGGAAAGCGCCATCGATGAGCGAAGCTCCAGATCAACATCAGTGGAAACATGACGCCGGCTAAAATGGCCGAAAAGGTAAAAAGCGTTTTCCCGGGCAGACTAAATCCTCTTCGACCTGAGTATTGCCACTGACCAAAATGGCCGACGAGAAGTTTTTCGACCAGTACGATTAAGACTAAAAGCAAACTGGCTAATACAAATAACATAACCGCACCTGACGCCGCACGAGGTATCAGTGATAAATCGGGGTCATTAAACCACTGCCAAACCAATACTGCTAAAGTAGGTGGATTGGTTGGGCCCAAGATCAAACTCAAATCGACTACAGAAACGCCATAAGCCATCACGGCAAACAAGGCGAAGCGCATTCTTACTAACCAAAGAGGGAAGACCGCCTTCCACCACATTTGTGCTGGTGAATACCTCAAAGAGGTGCTGACTTGATACAGCTTGTCGATTTTAATCTGCTGCAAAACGGGAATGCTCATGAGCAGCAAAAATGGTACTTCTTTAAATGAAAGTGCCAAGGCTAACCCTAGTGCATAAGGGTCGTGCACCAGCCAAGTTGCGTCATGTGTGTCGACGTCAATACCTAAGGTTTGAGCCAGCAAACGTGCAACCATGCCTGTAGGGGCGAACAGAAAAGCAAATCCAATCGCGAAAGCGACATGAGGCATTGCCAGTAAAGGTGATAGCAATGCTTCAACTTTACGCCAATGGCGGTCTAACCAAAGGCTTTGAAGAATCGCAAAGCAAATTAAACAAGAAAGATAAGTACTGGTTATGGAGCTGAATAACGTAAGCCCAATGGAGTGCTCTATCCCCGGCCATTCGAAAAACTGCTGATAGCTGCTGAGTGAGAAATTGAACAGGCCGACAGGAGGAACATAGCCAAATGATGAGAGCAATACACCAACTAATCCGGGGATTGTTGGTGCAATGCAAAGCAAAATTAGTACTATGTACGCAGCTCTTAACATCTGGCTCTCGTAACCTAATGATTGTTCTTAATTACCGTAGCGTTTTTGCCATTCTGTTTCCAGAGCAGCCTGCCAGCTAGGATGTGGTTCGGCAACGGATTTAAACAACGTCGTTTTCTTTGCACTTCCTGTCAGGTATTGATTTTGAAGTACGGATGGGTCGCCCCAGATAGACAAATCCCCCTTGCGTGACTGTGCTTCAGGGCTCAATAGGAAGTTAATCGCGACTAATGCACCTTCTGTAGCGTTCGCATTCCATGGAATCGCTAGGAAATGAATGTTCGACAAAGCGCCGCCATCTATTGCGTAAACAGTGGTAGTCTCAGCCAGATTACCGTTCGCTTGTGCTGAATAAACTGAGTTTGGATTAAATGTGATGGCTAAGTCCAATTGCCCATCGTCAAGCAATTGCACTGTTTCAGCAGAGCTCGCAGGGAATTGTTTGCCTTGGCGCCATGCGACTTTGTGAAATTCGTCTAGGTATTTCCACAAAGGCGCAGTGACGGCATTGAAATCCACCTGTTCAACGGGTTTGGCTAAAGACGGATCATTAGCGGTCAGTTCGATTAACACGGCTTTAAGAAAGCTGGTTCCATGGAATGCGGGTGGGCGAGGGTAGCTCAATTTGTTCGGGAATGCTTTAGCATAGCTGAGCATTTCAGCATACGATGCTGGAGGGTTGTTGAGTGTCATCTTATCGTGGATGAATACCAACTGACCTACCCCCCAAGGTGCTTCTAATCCTTCGGTAGGCTCTGAGAAATCACTATCAACGGGTAAGGACTTATCGACTTGTTGCCAACTCGGTAAACGTTCGACGAAAGGACCGAAAAGCAATTGGTTGTTCTTCATTGATTTGAAGTTCTCACCATTGATCCAAACCATATCGACACTGCCGCCAGTGTTCTTTCCAGCTGCTTTCTCTGCAATCAAGCGTGTTGTGGTTTCGGCGATATCAGTAACTTTGACATGTTTTAGTGTCACGCCATATTGTGATTGCAACTGTTTATCTGCCCAGCGCAGATAGTTGTTGATTTCTTGACTGCCACCCCAAGCATGGAAGTATACGGTTTGTCCTTTTGCTTTCTCTGTTACTTGCTGCCAATTGTCTTGTGCTGTTACTCCAACAGACAGAAGTACAGTGGAGATGAGAGTGATCAGCCTTTTCATGGTTGTCCTTACCCTTTGAATGAATCTATAAGTTTTGTGATAGACCGTGCTATCCATGTTTTTCATTCATTATGACTGAAAAAATTTAATTTTTTTATGTATTTGAAGGAATTGTAGGCGGGTTGTATGAGATTTGTTCTCTTTTTCTACGGGCAACAAAAAAGCAGTCATAATTGACTGCTTTGGTTTCTAGTTGTGGGTGATTAGTTTTTCCAATCACTTAGCTTGAAAGTCAGAGTATGAAGGTCATTTTTTAGTACCATACCTTCGTTGGTCAGGGACATGTCGCTCCATTCAGCGAGTGTTTTCGAGAATGACTGCTCTAAATCCATCGCGTCACCCATACACATCTTCATCGTCATGCCCATTTTCTCAATACGGAACTGATTATCTTTGAGCTCAGCCTGACCGAAGAAGTTGTTACAACCTGCGTTACCGTTGGCCATCATGTTCTCACCCAGTTCTAGGCGAGGTCGTTTTTGGTGGCCTTCCGCTTTTACTTCTTTGCCATCAATACTAACCAGTTCCCAGTTATGATGCTGAAGATCTTGAACTGTTATTTGCTTCACATCGCCTCCATTGCTCGCGCAAGCAGTCATAACAAACGGTAGGGTGACAGCTGCAAGTAATGTTTTTGGACTAAACTTCATAGTAATGAACTCCGAAATATAGAAACGTTAATCGACGCTTTGTCGACTTTAATGGCACAAAGTATAGGTTATAAAACACTGTTTTTGTCAGGTTAAGGTCATAGTTTGTTTACAGTCACATAATGAAAGTTATTGAATTTTATTTAATTATAGATGCAATAAAGTAGTAATAGGTGCTTAAAGCGTAGCTGAGAAAACTATGAAGAGGCACAAATGGAGCAGCTAGAATTTTTTGTCGTCCCAAGCCCATGTGTAGGCGTATGCACAGTAGATGAAAAAGGCTACTGTAAGGGCTGTATGCGTAAGCGTGAAGAACGCTTCAATTGGCTGACTTTTACCCCAGCCGAGCAATTGCACATTATTAAACTTTGTCGACAGCGTTATCGCCGAAAAATGCTAGGCTCTAGAATAGAGCAGCAAGCGGAATCCGATCCGAAAAGTCCTCAGCAAGATCTCTTTTAACACTCTCTTTAAACAACAAAGCGAGAAGTGTGTCCTCTCGCTTATGGTCCTAATCTCACGGGTTATTTTAATCCCCACTTGTCACTTACCCACCCCCCGACATGATCGTCGAAGTGGTTGCCGCTAAAGCGATAATTTTTTTCTTCATGTAGCTCAGACTCAGATTTGGAGTCTAATAGTTGTTGGATGTAGTTGGCCATGGGATCACCGCAGCTCAGCCGCTCTTGCCGGGTGGCGACTTCTTTTATTAATTGCAGACGGTAGGAATTGCTTGCGCGCTTCATTGGGTGATCCTCCTTGGTTATGACACTAATATGAAAAGTTAGAAGGCGATTGGGTAAGCGTCAATGCAAGATCACAGTTTTAAAGATTATTTGTCTTTTCGTTGTTGGGTAAATGGTCGATTTAAGGTGGATTATTTTGATAGGCAATATGCACTTAGCAACTTTTGTCCGTTTTTTGACTCAATATCAGTGTCATAAAAACTTCATTTACTCGTGCTAGGTCCATTATTCAACTAGGTTGTTATCCAATCTAACGGTGAGATTACGTGATCAGATGCTTCAATAAATTAGACCCCGCGTCGCGAGGTCTAAGGAGTCGTTACCATTCTGAAGGGAAGGTTACGGTTTCGCTTGGCAAGTCTGCTGAGTCACTATTTCATCAACCATTAATTGTCCGCGGCTGTTACGCATCTTCAATCGATAGCTCAACCCGACATCCAAATTGTTTTTGGTATCAGGATTCGTACAGTAGCTGTTGATGCTGTGGCGAAGCACTTGCTGGATGGGTTTGGCGCCTCTGGCATCTTGGTTGTATACCATCATGATTTCTATCATAGTGCCTTTCGCAGTGGCTCTCATGATAGAAAGCGGGCCGGCTTCCATTGGCAGTTCTGAAGCCAGTAGGCTGGCACGGTTGCTCGCAAGTAACTCCAGCTCTCGTTGCTTGTCTCCCTCCGGCGATGCACATCCCGCCAAAAGAACAGCAGAAAGCGCACCTAAGACAATCTTCAATTTCATCTTAAAATACTTTCTTGAAAGGTTTGACGATCACTTTCTCGTAGACACCTGCTTCGATATACGGATCCGCATCAGCCCAGCTCTGAGCTTGTTCAAGAGAATCAAAGTCAGCAATAACGGTAGAGCCTGTAAAGCCCGCTTCGCCAGGGTTGTCTGAATCGATGGCTGGCATTGGGCCAGCGGTCAGCAGTCGGCCTTCGTCTTGAAGTGTTTGTAGACGCTCAAGATGAGCAGGGCGCGCACTTAAACGCTTTTTCAATGAGTTTTCAACGTCTTGAGAGAAAATTACATACCACATGTATTGATGTCCTTATAATGAATAAGCGACAGCAAAGTCGCTTATTGTGTGATTAGCCTAACTCTACAGAATGTAACAGCTTTTTAAAGACTTTCTGACAGCAAAGTGTGAGATTAGTTTTGTTTGATTGGGCGGGGTCTACCCTCGGTGTCAATCGCCACATAGTTGAACGTCGCGTCACACACCATGAAGCGATCTTCTACGCCGTGCTCTTTGACCGGTTTTACCCACACTTCCAGATCAATGCTCATTGATGTACGGCCAATTTTGGTGCATTCACCGTAGCAGCAGACAACATCGCCAACCTTAACTGGCTTTTTGAACGTAATACTTGAAACAGACACAGTGACAATACGTCCACCCGATATCTCTTTTGCCAGAATGCCACCTGCTAAATCGAGCTGTGACATGATCCAGCCACCAAATATATCGCCATTTGCATTGGTGTCTGCAGGCATGGCAAGGGTGCGTAAAAGCATTTGTCCACGAGGGGAAGTGATTTCATTACTCATTTTGACATCCATAAAACTAAACAGCGGCCAATAGAGCCACTGTAATACCCCAATGGGGAAAAATTAGTGTGGATTATATCAAAAGCGCGTGACTAATCACCAGAGTTGGCTTCGGGTTTGTCTTTTGGCAGATGTTTGTAGATGTAGATACCGGTCAGCAAGGTAAAGCCAAAAGTCGCTGCGAGTAGACCGAAGACTTTGAAATTGACCCACACATCAAGTGGTAGCTCAAAAGCCACGTACACATTAAGACCAGCACAGACAGAAAAGAACACAACCCACGCCCAAGTGACCTTTGCCCATACTTGATCGGGTAGGCTAATCTCTTTACCTAGCATGCTCTTAATCGCGGATTTGCCAATGGCATGGCTGACGGCAAGACCGATGGCGAAGACCATATATACGATGGTGACTTTCCACTTAATGAAATTGTCGTCGTGTAGAAATATGGTCAGGCCACCAAAAAATGCCACCATCACAAAGGTTACAAGCTGCATTTTCTCAACTTTTTTGTACAAGGTGTAAGTAACGATGATTTGAATCGCAGTAGCGATGATGAGAGCGCCTGTAGCCACGTAGATGTCGTGCATCTTATACAGGACAAAAAATATAATGAGCGGAATAAAATCAATCAGTTGTTTCATTGTCAGGTCTATCGATTCCGAAGTTGCCTTCAGTCTAACCAAATCTGAGCAAATCACAAACGCTTAAGTAGTACTCGTCGTAACAACTTAAGGCCAGCGATACATTGCTGACCTAGAACCGCAGACTAAGAGTGCATTTCGAGGTGTCGAATCAAGGGTTTGATGTCTTCCAAATAGCCTTCGTTTTTCAGGTTGATGACGGCAACTTCGAGTTCTTCATTGGTCATGGCGAAACAGCTGGATTTGCCAGTCATGTAATTGAGGTAATCATGGTACTCGTGCTCGGTAAAATGACCAATGCGGTCAACCAACAAGCTTTTAATGCCATGATGAATAAGGCGATAATACGTATGACGATGAATTTCCATAAGCTGCCTCTCTTATCTATGCCAGCCTGACAACAGCCTCAGGCTGAGAAAGTGGCGAAGACAAAACATTGCCACTTGTTGATACATAGTGATGTAGAAGCATAATGAGTGCCACAACCGAATAACATAGAGTTATGACGAATCTTTACTATATTTATTAAATAGTTAGAGGGCTAAGTTTAGGCGTCAAATTTCAAACGCCAGATAAAAGATGATAAAGAAAGCTTGTGTCTTTCTTTATCACTTCTGAGCGACACGCAAATTGCGAGTCGTTTTGAAACTACATAATTGTTATTGCATCGTTGCAGGCAAAGCCGATGTCAGGATCTGATCGAGCGCTTGCTTTGATGTCGGCTTGGACAAACGTCCATCCATAAGCTCACTGATTTTTCTTAGCTCGTTTTCTCCCGATTCCCCTGACAGAGCAATGATGGGTAGAGACGGGTGTGAGCGCTTGATGATGCTGGCTGCTTCAAACCCATCCATGACGGGCATTTGAATGTCCATAAATACGAGATCAACAGGGTTATTCTGAATCGCCTCGACCGCGGCTTTCCCGTTATTTGCCAATAGGACGCTATAACCCAACTGTTCAAGATAAAGCTTAGCAAGGGAGAGCTGAACTCGTTTGTCGTCTACGACGAGGATTAACGGTTTTTCCTCGACTTTGGCTGAAGTCTCGACTTGGTTTGAAATCGCGATTGCTGGTGTGCAGGTAACGACCTCTGAGTGTGGGCAAATCTCGTTATTAACTTTGACATTAGTGGTGTCAGGCATCGATGGAAAAGACAAATAAAATGTTGTGAATTGACCTTCCTGCGACTCGCAACGTATAGAACCACCAAAGGCTTTCATGACTCGCTTACAGTATCCCAATCCTAGTCCACTGCCACCGCTCTTTTTGTGGCTAAAGAAATCGTCGAATATTTGAGATAGGTATGCTTCAGGAATTCCGGGACCACTATCAGAAAATACGACTTGGTTTTGGTCATCACCTTTTAACGTTCGTATTGTTATTGTGCTGTTCGGGTAGGAGTCAAAATAATATATCGCATTACGTAGTAAATTGAAGAGAACGAAATTAAATAAGGTTTCGTTTATTTTGACGACAAAATCTTGTTCAATATCTAAGTGGACTCTTTGACGCATAGAGTCGTCATCAAAACCATACTGATTCACTGCTGCAAGTATCACCGATGACATAGATGAAGGGATCACAGGCTCTTGAGCGAGTGATGCATTACCCACTTCTCGCATGATGATGTCAATTAGCTGGTGACCGCGTTTTATTGCCTGTTTTCCTTTGTTCACATGCGTCACAAGCTCCTCAGGTGGTCGGTTGTTATTGATTCCCGACCCTAGATGTTCAAACTGAAACTGGACTTGGGCAAAGGGGTTACGCATCTCATGAGCAATTGAACTGGCTAAAGCTTGTGACTGACGAATCTCACGTTCGTAGTTAATATGTACTTGTACTTTTTGAAACACTCGCTCTAATGCTGATAGCTCTTCAAAAGAAAAATACACACCATCGCTCTTAGAGCTTGAAACTAAAACATGTGAAAGATTGTTTTTACTTTCATATATAGGCAGAACAAGGGCAGATTGCGTTTTGCTCATGTTGTTGTGAATCAGGCTTAACGTATGATTTCCGGATTGCGATAACACCTCTTCAATTTCTTCGATGACGAGTGCGGCGCTGTGACCTTTAAAATATGCACGGTAAAGATTTGCTCCTTGATAGTCATCAAGTAAACGAAGCTTGTCTTTGGGAACTTCTAAATAATCGGCAAGGCTTTCCATTGCTTGAGCAGGTGAGCGCTGAAATTCTTCTTCCAAACGAGAAATACGTTCCACCGGACATAATGAATCGCCGTATAGAAGTAGGCTGACACCTTTTTGAATCTTTTTGTAGAGTGTTTGCCAGGTCATACCAACGAGCAAGACCAATAATAATACGTCGGTCAATGTCATCTCACCAAAGGGGTAAGGTATTGAAATCAAACTCGCATAAATAAGGGCTGTTATTGCAACACTCAGAGCAATAAAGCAAATGTATTTTGGACTATAGAATCTAGAAGTAAGCAACGCATAACCCATGAACAGCATTTCACTGAGCGACAGCGCAGGTGGTAACCAAGTGAGTGAAAAGTCATTGAAAAAATAGGTTATGCCAACTTGAATAATAGCTGTCGAACACATGAAGATTGTTATGCCTAATATCATGTAGTTGATGCGAGTTCGACGAATAGGGCTGTTACTATTTTTCAGTGAAAGTAGGTTGGTAAACGTCAGTACAACTAGTGTGGTAAAACCTAGGAAAAAGTACTTAGTATAAGGACCGAATTCTAGTTGAAAGTTGCTTGGGGCAGTGATTTCTATAGCTTTTACAGTCCAGTCTGGAAGTAGGTTGCAGGCAACACCAAAGATAGAAATAGCCGAAACTAATACCGTTTGCCAATGGGGTACTGATCGGCCCGTGTAATATTTGTGTAGCTTCGCTATAAAGCAGTACGCGGAAGCGAATGCAAGTAAGGTGGCTAAGTTGGCAACAATAGCCATGTTAACCGCCACTTCATCACTAAAATGAACAAGTAGGCCTGTATGGAAATAGCTATTGCTAAGGATCCATATGAAAACGCCAATTGTGTAGCAAATATAGTAGCTATATTGCCGCAAACTGAATGTTCCATGACGTTTTGCAAGCGCTGTACAAAAGTAGACAGCCCAAATCAGCACGAGTAGGGCGGTGAAAATTAAAACGACCGCCTTGGTATACATAAGTTGACTCAATAAATAACTGAACATGATGTTCTGCTTTCACCAGTTTTTGACGTTGCGATCGTTGGCCCGAATTTTATTTGTAGTCTTCGTCGATATTCATTTGGGTCTTAGTCGCTAACCAAGGTTAGAGTGAAAAATTCTAAGACAGTCAATGACGATATGTTTAGTGGATCAACGCTTGGTAGTCTTGTCTACATGACATAAAAGATTATGCAACTGATTTTTTATTTGTGTCTGAGCCCGGTCTCATTTTTTGACATTAAAGGCTTCTTGTAAGAAGAGTTTTAGAGGGGATCGTGCTCGAATACAGCTACGCTAGGTTAAAATTTTTAGTGCGACGATCAACATTATGATGAATCAAAAAGCGGAAAAAGTGCATTGTTTTCCTTTTTACCGCTTTCTGATATTTCGGCTTTTATGGAGTGTTGTTCTGCTTTTGATTGTAAAGGTTCGGCTAATGGGCATTCATAGGCAGAGCTGATGTTAATATTTGATCAAGTGCTTGTTTGGACGTAGGTTTTGAAAGCCGTCCATCCATTAGCTCACTGATCATACTTAGTTCTCTTTCTCCAGACTCTCCAGATAAGGCAATAATAGGTATTGTTGGATTAGATAGTTTTATGATGCTCGCTGCTTCAAAGCCATTCATTATTGGCATTTGTATATCCATGAAAACCAGATCAACCGGGTTGTTACGAATGATCTCAACGGCGACTTTACCATTGTTGGCCAGAACGACATCGTAACCTAATTGAGCAAGGTACAATTTGACGAGAGAGCGTTGAACCTCTTTGTCATCGACAACCAAAATTAGGTGTTTATTAGATCTTTCAATCGATTGCGTCAAATTAGCAATTAAATCGGTTGTTTGCTTTTGTATAGTCGTGGAGGGAGCAATGTCTACCTCGATCTGTGATGCACCTGTGACAGTTGGGAATGATAGATTAAACTCTGTATATTCGCCTACCTGAGATTTACAGCGAATTGATCCTCCAAATGCTTTCATCACTCGTTGACAGTAACCTAGTCCCAAACCACTTCCGCCACTCTTATTATGACTAAAAAAGTCGTCGAAGATTCTGGCGAGATAGTCTTGAGGGATACCTGGGCCTGTATCTGAAAAAATCACTCGATTCTCATATTCCCCTTGCTTTGTTCGAATGCAAATGGTGCTGTTAGGGTAAGAATCGAAGTAATACATTGCATTCCGAAGTAGATTGAACAAGACAAAATTGAAAAGAGTTTCGTTGAGATTAACGACAAAGTCCTGGCTGATATCCAGATGAACTCTTTGACGCATCAAATCATCGTCAAAACCATATTGATTCACCGCTTTTTGAATTGCTAAAGACATAGATGTTGGTGTCGCAGGTTCCTGATCAAGAGATGAGCTATTTACCTCTCGTAGGATAATATCAATGAGCTGACTACCGCGATTAATTGCCTGCTTGCCTTTATCTACGTGTATGGTGAGATTATTATACGGCTGCTGGCTTTCAATTTTCTGTCCTAAGTTTTCAAACTCAAACTGCACTTGGGCGAGAGGATTACGCATTTCATGAGCGATAGAATTTGCTAATGCTTGTGATTGACGTACTTTTTGTTCATAAGTGATATGAAGTTGAACCTTCTGAAGTACACGTTCTAACGCAGCTAATTCTTCATAGGAAAAATAGACGCCTTCTGGTTTTGAGCTTGAAACCAAAACATGGGAAAGCTGTTTGGTACTATCGTAGATGGGTAAAACGAGAGAGGATTGAGTTTCCTTCATATTACGGTGTATGATATTGAGTACTGTATCTTCGGTTTGTGACAGTTTTTCTTCAACTTCATCAATCACCAATGGAGTATTCTGCTCCTCAAAATAGCGCTGATAGACGTTCGCCCCTTGATAGTTGTCTAATAAGCGAAGTTTTCCTTTGGGTACTCCAAGGTACTCAGCGAGCTTTTTCATTGCTTGGGTTGGCGATTGATGAAAATCGTCTTCCAAAAGAGCTATTTTTTCGACAGGAGATAGTGATTCGCCATAGAACAATCGACTGCTCATTCCCCTAACCATTTTATAGAGTCTTGGCCAAGATATCCCGATTATTAGAGCGATTATTGCGATCCCTGATACACTCGCACCCTCAAAAGAATAGAATGAGGAAATAAAGCCAGCATAAATAAATGCAGTTATCGTCACACTGACTAAGACATAGCTAATATACCTTGGGCTGTAAAATCTAGAGGTTAATATGGCATACCCCATAAACAGAACTTCTCGGACAGATAATGCAGGAGGTAGCCAGGTTAATGAAAAGTCGTCAAAAAACAGCGTAAATCCCAGTTGTATTATCGCTGTTGAAAACATAAATATGGTCATTCCCAAAATCATGTAGTTGACGCGAGTTCTGCGAATTATATTTGGGTTGTTTTTTAGACATATTAGGTTAACTAGCGTGAGTACAACTAAAATAGCAAGTCCTAAAAAAAATGGCTTGGTATATGGTCCAAAATCTAGCTCAAAGTTGCTTGGGCCTACAATGCTTATCCCACGTACAGTTAAGCCGGGTATCAAGTTACAAGAAATGGCGAATACAATTGTTATAACGACAATAGTGCTTTGCCAACGAGCAATAGACTGTTGAGCATAGAAACTATGCAGTTTGGCTGAAAATAAATACGCAGAAGCGAATGCAATGAGTGCAGACAAGTTTGCAATAATTGCCATGTTTACAGCAACGTGACTGCCAAACTCTTTGAGAAAGTCTGTATGAAAATAACTGTTGCTTAGAATCCAAACAAACAGCCCTGCCATGTAGGATAGGTAATAGGAATATAACCGTATGCTCGCTTTGCCGTAGCGCTTGATGAGCGCTGAACAGAAGTATACTGCCCATATCAACAAGGTCAGCGCTGCGATAATCAGGACTATAGCTTTAGGGTATAAAACCTGATCTAATAGATAAGTGAACATAATGTTCTAATTTCACCAATTTCTAACGTCATTTTATTTAATTAAATCGAGTGATACATCATTACCCTAATTCTCGATATATCGTATCTCATTCAAACTTTTAATTTATTTAAGCCATATCTAGTTTGATTTATTATGTTTAGGTACGATATTTTTTGGTAATGTATGTTTATAAGTTATTATTTTTATGACTTCTAGCTATTATCAAACCTCAACATTATTGATGTATTTAACATTAGGATAGACTTGCTATTGTACCTTGTTCAAAGCAAGCTAGTCTTGTTATATAATAAAATTATTTATGCAACTAAATTTTGTACCAGTCTTAGTCTCATCATTCAGCCGAAGCTCTAACGCTTTGCCGTCTAAGTTAAGCTCGATAAGTTACCACAACTTTGTGTTTTACCAATAAACTCTCTAAAATCATAGGCGGAAAAGCCTCTGATCTTCCTACTGTTCTTGTTCAGTTTATGAGTGGTGCACCTTTTACAGACATGCAAGCCAGCATCTGGATTAAAACTTGCTTGATGACGAGCATAGCGAAGAAAATGTGCTGCGGCTTCCTCTAAAGCTAACTGGCTTGAGTATATGGTTCTGCCATACTGTAAGTCGATATGTAGCTCTGAGCATTTTAACTTTAGTTAACTGTTTGAATTGACTATCAAGTCAAACCAAAAATTTTTTTGCCAATTATTTCAGTCCCTAATACTGATGAATTTAATTTTTATTAATTATTTCATATATAAAACAAAAGCTTAACAATGTTTGTGTGTTGCTTGAGACATTAGGGCAGTGTGCTTATCTGTTTGTTTTTTATGATTAAAGTGTGTTCAATTAATAAAAAAGTTGGCGAAAATCAGAAGGTTGGCATACACTTTCCCAAGTAAAGCCGATATGTTGTTGATTGGCTGGGCAAAATGCTTTGGCGCTGCCAATCCGGCAGCATTGTTTAACACAGCTTTGAGGAAAGTTTTATGGCGCTCACAAAGGCCGATTTGGCTGAAAACCTGTTTGAGAAGCTTGGATACAGTAAACGGGATGCCAAGGAAACGGTTGAGGCGTTTTTCGAAGAAATTCGTAAGGCACTAGAGAGTGGCGAACAGGTAAAACTGTCTGGATTTGGTAACTTTGATCTTCGAGAAAAAAACGAACGTCCAGGTCGAAACCCAAAGACGGGTGAAGACATTCCAATCAGTGCTCGTCGCGTTGTCACCTTCCGCCCGGGGCAAAAACTAAAAGCCCGTGTAGAAAATGCCAAGGTAGAAGACTAACAGGCACTCTGCTTGTCAGTTGAAACCGCTAGAATTCTAGAAGACGAATTAGTCTGTAATTCGTCTTCTAGTTATTTCTAAAAAATACCCAAGCTTTAAGCTTGGGTATTTTTTAATGTTTAGTCTCGTTTCCACAGGACATGACAGAACTTATGTTCCGGGTCTCGGCTTACCAGTAAACGAGCAAACACTTCATCCAAGACATCATTCTCTTCGTTGACTAGACCAATGCGGACTTCCGCGTAGGTTTCTTTGTCAACTTCAAAACCCACATGACCTGCCCAATCATCGCCAGTTTCAACCAACTCAGCAGCACCACGATCGTCAAATTGAGCAGTGAATATAATAACGTCTGCGGCTTCCAGATTATCTGGAGCCATCTCTAGAAAGATGTCATAGGCCGTTTCAATGGCGTCATCGTAGGAGATCAGTTCAGACATAATTACGCTCGGCTCATGTATTTACGTTCAGTGGTATTGATAACAATACGGTCACCTGTTGCAATGTATTCAGGGACTTGAACTGTCAGGCCTGTCGCGAAACGTGCTGGCTTTGTGCGCGCCGAAGCTGAAGCGCCTTTGATTGATGGGTCAGTTTCTTCGATCACAAGCTCAACAGAAGCTGGAAGCTCTAGCCCTACTGCATTGCCATCCACGACAATCACGTGTAAGCCTTGAATTTCTTCAGTGACAAACTGCAGCTCATCTTCAATTTCTTCTTTCTTGAAGGTGTATTGAGTGTAATCTTCGTTATCCATGAAAATGTACTCGTCACCATCAACGTAAGAGAAAGCGACAGCACGCTTAAACATGTCTACCGTCTCAACTACGTCGTCTGATTTAAAGCGCTCATCGACACGTCCGCCTGTTGCAAGATCAGTACAGCGCAGTTTGTAGATTTTTGCGCCGCCGCGACCACCCGGAGTGGTGACTTCGATATCTTTAATCAGGAGTGTTTTGCCGCTCGATTCGATAGCAAAACCTTTTTTAAGCTCACTTGCCCTTGGCATAAAAGTGTTTCCTTAGTGTGGAATGGAATCGTCGTATTATATACATAGTGTTTAAGGGAAGGAATATCTTGATTCGTGCCTGCGTGTGGGCGAACATTAAAGAATCGAAAGCCTAAAAATTATTGTTATCAACTAAATGCATCTTTCTGTTATTGACCCTAAGCAACCTTTTCAAGAAAGGTATCAACCTGCCATTAACGATCTTATCGCTTTTCTAAAGGGAGGGTTGGGCGACAACCTGCACAGTGTCTATCTTTACGGTAGTGTTGCTCGTAAGAGGGCAAAGCCTAATCGTTCTAACTTAGATGTGTTGGTCGTTACGCATGACAGCTTTAGTGATGTCAGAACTACCTTGTTTAACTCTATTAAATGGCGTTTTCAGAAGTCTTACCCATTCCTAACAGATGTGTCGTTAAAAAATACGCTTGCGAAAGAAGTGGCGAGCTTAGATAGCATTTTTTCTTGGGGATTTCAGCTTCGTCATTGCTCGGTGTGTATTTACGGTGAGGACCTTTCTGAGTGTTTTGGTGATTATGAGCCAAGCTGGGAAATCGCTAAGCATTGGAATATGGATGTTGAAGATTGGGTCGCAGTGTACCGTAATCGTATTGCACGTTCTGCAACGCCAGAGGAGCAGTCAAAAGCACAGATAATTATTGCCAAGAAACTGTTGCGTGCGAGTTATTCCTTGGTGATGTACAAAGATAAAAATTGGTTTGATGATCCTATTGAATGCGGGCAGAACTTTCTTCGCTACTATCCTGATAAACAGGTCGAAATTGAGCGATTAGGGATTTTGCTCACGGGACGCGTGATCGCAAAACGCTCTGTCGTTGGCATTCTTGATGGTTTCGGTGAGTGGCTAGCTAAACAGTACAAGAAAACCGAATTTAAGATAGGTTAAGAGCTTGGCTCGTTCAGAACAAACCGAGCTGAGGCTCACTGAGCGTTGAAAAGTCGATACCAATGAAAGGCAAGATAGCTTCTGCAACAGGCTGAAGCTGTTTATCAATGTAGTGCTGATAATCAATGTTGCTCTTAAGGTATTCTTTGGGCTCAGGGCCAGAAATCGTAATCAGATATTCAATTCGTCCTTTGTTTTGGTATTGCAAAGGGCGGCCTAACTGGGCATTGATTTCATCTGCTAACCGAGCTGCACGCACTTGTGGTGGTACGTTTTTCTGATACTCGTGTAGCTTCCGGCGTAGCCTTTTTTGGTAAACCAGCTCATCATCAAATTCGCCCGCCATGGTTCTTTCGACAAAATCCCGAACGTAGTCAGAGGGATCTTTACCATGGAAAACCAGTGAATACAGATCTTGCTGAAAGCGCTGAGCGAGCGGAGTCCAGTCGGTGCGAGCACTTTCCAATCCCTTAAAGACAATTTTTTCCCTGTCGCCTTCGCCAATCAAGCCTGCGTAACGCTTTTTGGATCCTGTTTCTTGACCACGGATAGTTGGCATCAGAAACTTCTTATAGTGGGTTTCATACTCCAGTTCGAGGATTGAGGTAAGGCCGTACTCTTGTTTGAGATGGGTCGTCCACCACGAATTGATATGCTCGACAAGCTGGTGGCCAATCTCATCTGCTTGCTTTTGAGAAAATTGCCCGTTCAAAGAAACAAACGTCGAATCTGTATCCCCATAAATCACTTGATAGCCTTGCTCTTCGATGAGTACTTTCGTCTGCTTCATGATTTCGTGACCACGCATAGTGATACTTGATGCTAAGCGAGTATCAAAGAAGCGACAGCCAGAAGAGCCCAGTACGCCGTAGAAGGAGTTCATAATGATTTTGATCGCCTGTGAGAATGCCTTTTCGTTGTTTTTCTTGGCGATATCGCGCGCCGCCCACAAGTTTTCGATCATCTCGGGCAAAAAGTGTTTGCTACGATGAAATTGACCGCCGCGAAATCCTTCAACAGCCTGGTTCTCTTGTTTACCCACGTCCAATCTCAATCCTTCGATCAAACCCATTGGGTCAATTAGGAATGAACGGATAATGGAAGGGTACAGGCTCTTAAAATCCAGAACTAACACCGAATCATACAGGTTTGGGATGGAGTCCATTACATAGCCCCCTGGGCTAGCCAACCAGTTTTCAGAATGTAGGTTAGGGGCAATGTACCCAGCACGATGGATTTGTGGCAGGTAAAGATTGGTAAATGCCGCGACCGAGCCGCCGACACGGTCCAGTTCAACGCCAGTCAATTTAGAGCGTTCGATGGCGAACTCAAGCAAGTGGGTGTGGGCAAAAATCTTGTTGACCAGAACACAATCTTGCAGGTTGTACTTTGCAAGTGAGGGTTTGTCCTTTTTGAACATGTAATTGATTTCGTCCATTCGATCATGAACGTTGTGGATTTGTTTACCCTCTCCGAGTAACTCCTGAGACACTGATTCTAGCGACCAGCTTCGAAAGTGATAAGTGGCGGTTTTTAGCGTATCGATACCATCTAAAACCACGCGACCTGGGATTGATATGAATGCTTGTTGAGTGTTACTTGAGGTGCGGAAAAAACTCGCCTGATTCGCACGCCCAATTGCTAATCTGACTTTATTCCACTCGGCACGTTTATGTAGCAGCCTAAAGTCAAAGTCAATGACGTTCCAACCTACGATGACATCGGGGTCAAATTGTTGAAACCACGTGATCAGTGAGAGCAATAAGTGTTTCTCGTCTTGGACCCACTCAACAGCGGTTTCAGCAGCTTGCGGTTCTCCAATCATAATGACGCGGCTGTCCATAGGACTATCGAGTCCTATAGAGTAAAGAACGCCTTTCTCTGAACATTCAATATCGAGCGAGACAACCTTTAATTGAGGAGTATAGTGACCCTGACGGCATTTGACGTTTGAAAAGCGAGTGTAGTCTTTCCTGCGTTGAGGGTGACCGGTAAATTCGACACTGCCTTGAACAAAGCGCTCCATTAAATATCGATCAGCAAGGCGTATATCGTCTTCGAGTACAAGAATTTCATGATGTTTGAATTTCTGACTTAGCCGTTGTCCGTCTTTAACGGTTAAGCAGTAACAAGCCGCAAGTTTTACATCATCAAAGCTATGCAGCGCCAAAGGTTTTATCTCAGCCTGAATGGATAACTCGTTAACCAAAGCTTGGCATTGTTCGATATCGTCTTGAGGAATAAAGAAGACGGGTTTTTCTCCCGGTACAACAAGCTGTACAGGCCCATTATCAGTAGATAACCATAAATCGATCTGAGTTTGACCAGAAACATCTCTGGCGTGGCGGGTAAGTAGGAAACCTTGTTGGACGGACATTTGTACTGCTCTAAATGAAAACCAAGCAACGGATGAAGCTTGGTTTCACTAGCTTAGCATAAGCAGGCGTTCTCTTAATAATAGATAAAGCCTGTCAGTTTGGCGCCAATGTTCTCAGACTGCCAACTTTGATAACTCAATTGCGTTCGCACAGCAAAATTGCGATTAAAGCTCCAGTTCCAGCTTGCATCAATTTCGACATGGCTCTCTTCCTGAGAGTTAATCAGCGCCATATATTGAGCTTGTAATCCTATTCTATGATTACGTCCAGCTTGGAAAATTGCTCCCGTTTCCAAGCCGATCCCAGGGACTGCGTCATATTCCGTCAGGTTGCCGCCACTGACTGCACCTGAAAAGAGTGTGTATACGTGGACTTTGTCTGGTGAGCCCCAGGCCTTGCCAAAGCCACCTTGTCCAAACCATCTTCCTGCCAACTTATTAGACAGAGGCTGCCTGTCAAAGCCAGTGCGAATATTCCAAGCCCAACTGTCGAATACTCTATTACTTGGAGCAAGCGCCATCGTGTCGATAAAGTAAAACCTATCGAGTCGAGAAGTGCCTTGCTGATCAATACTCACTTGAGTATCTAGAAAGTTGATCTGTGCGCCGGGTATGAAGCCATCCTGTGAGTCAAGCAAATCATGATACGCCGCTCTCCATTCAATGGTGGCTTGATTACTGTACTCATCCCAGTATTGGTAGCTCAGTCCGATACGGGCGGAAGCGTGCCCTTTTTCTGGTGGAACGTCAGGCTGAGGAACTGGGGTAAACGGAGACTCTACTTTGATTCTGCTGCGCAGATAGAGCAATTTGGTTAGCCGTTTGGCTGTCGGGTCTCGTTCTAAACCGGAGTCATACAATTGAAAGTTTAACCACTCGTAGGCGAGCTCTAGAATCGCGGCTCGTTCTTTATCTGAGAATTCGTTTTCACTCGGGTACTCGCCTTGCGTCGCTTTTTTAGCAGCCTCGAAGATTTTCTCATCGGCTTCATTGGCTTGATGTAGCAATCTGGTGCCAAATGCCTCGCGATATTGAGGCTCTTCCAATAACCCGCTTTCCGCTAATGCATAAACCGTATCTGACGGAATGGCCTGTATCGAGAAGTCTTTGGTCAAGCGTAAGTCTTCCCGAGCGACATCCAATAGCGACAGCAACTGATAAGAACAGTTTTCGTCTAAGAAATAGTAATCAAACTCTGCT
This sequence comes from Vibrio sp. RE88, assembly GCF_013113835.1. Classification (GTDB taxonomy): domain Bacteria; phylum Pseudomonadota; class Gammaproteobacteria; order Enterobacterales; family Vibrionaceae; genus Vibrio. The sequence goes on from NZ_VTYQ01000005.1 coordinate 355,151, forward strand.
CTTTGCATTTCCCATAAGTGTAATAAAACCCGATTTACTTCCTCTTCATTGAGTTTAAGTTTGTATTCCCAAATATCTCTCGATTCGATGTCGTTGTATTCACGAACTTTTCGATAATATGGCATCACGGTGTAACGACCGGGGTAGCTGCCGATCAACCCTTTGATCGCAAAAAGAGCGGGATTGTCATCCGTTTCTGGCTCAGCAGCAAAATTAATGGCAAATGCGACCAATTCTTTATATCTGGTTTGATCCTTAGCGTCGACACGCAATAGGGTGTGACCAAACATCGAAGAAGGGTTGTTCATAAATGCTGTTGGGAAAACAAGCGTAAGACCAGCCGGGTCGATGACTTGGCTCCAAGTTTCAAGCTCTGGGCAGTTCAATATCGCCTGGCGACCTTGTTGCTGCTCAAGCCAGCTATAGCGTGCTGGATATTGACACTGAGTCTCTAATGCAAGTTGCTTATCCTCGGAATAAAGCTGACTGATGGTTGCCTCAAGCTCCGCTTTTGGAGAGTACTTTCCCTGTTCCGAAAGAAAAAATTCGCTTTTATCGACGGTACTTTCGTATCCAGATAGAAGCGCAGGCAAATAGTGGCCGAGCTTATGCCAGTATGAGTGCTTGGAGAGCTGTTCTACATCGAATTCACTAGCGATTGATGCTGAAGGCAATAAAAGGCTCAAACTTAAGCCACACAACAAAGAGGTTTTTAGCAAAGGGGACTTCATCTAATACACAGTCTTACAGGTCGATTGAGCTTCTACTTTTAGCGTCAGGATACAACAAATAATAGGGAGGCTTTAAGGTGGTGTGGAAAAGGTGCCTAGAAAGGCACCTCTTAATAGGGCATTGATTAAATAGCGTAACCCGCTAGTTGTGCGTTATCCGCAACAACGTTGTTCAGGTTTACGAATACTTCTTGAGAAGTGACATTTTCAGATTTGAATACTTGCGCGAAGTTTTCTTGAGCTAGAGTGTTGAATGTCGCTTTGTCAGCTTCATTGATGCCCCAAACTTCAGAAAGCGTTGCAAGAGTTTCACCTTCGCCTTTAGCGATATCACGTGCTAGGTTGTCCATGTTTCCATCAATGAACATCGCTAGCTTTTCAGAAGAAGAAATTGTACCCGTGCCGTCACAACCTAGAGTACCGAAAGTGATACCAAAAGTTTGGTTACCAGAAGTGCCGTTAGTTGTAGCCGCTAGAATTTTAGAAACTTTACCTGACTTACCGTCGAATACCATAGTACCCAAACCACAACCAATATCATTGTCAGCAAGTGCTAGATTAGACATAGGAAGAGTTGTTGCTAGGGCTGCCACTGCTAGAAGCTTTTTCATAACATATCCTTATAAGATAATATTTAAAATGTATTTTTATCTGTGCAACCATATGTACTGCACCGTGTATTAATAAGTGAAATTAGATTCATTTTCAATGGTAAGCCTCGTGTTGTGTGTCCGTATGCCGATTTTTGAATCATAACCTCAACGTATGACTTAACTTATTGATTGCATGGTCATTAACGTGCTAAGCAGCAGATATGAAAATAAGTACTTGCTAAAGTTTGCGTTTGAGCACATATTCAGAGTAAGTAAAAAGCGTAATTTAAGTTAAAATAGGCTGCCATGCTGTTATCCACTACGAATAGTGGGTGCAGAGCCAATCAAGAAGTGTGGAGATACAAGTTTGATAAGTGTTTTCCTTGTAGATGATCACGAGCTGGTTCGCACAGGGATACGACGTATTATTGAAGACGTCCGTGGAATGAACGTAGCAGGGGAAGCTGAAAGCGGTGAAGACGCAGCGAAATGGTGTCGTAGCAATCATGCCGATGTCATTTTGATGGATATGAATATGCCGGGTATTGGTGGCTTAGAAGCAACCAAGAAAATCTTGCGGTTCAATCCTGATGTGAAAATCATCGTTTTAACTGTTCATACGGAAAATCCGTTTCCAACTAAAGTGATGCAAGCAGGTGCCGCAGGTTACCTGACTAAAGGTGCGGGGCCAGATGAAATGGTCAACGCAATTCGTGTTGTAAATAGCGGCCAACGTTATATTTCTCCTGAAATTGCTCAGCAGATGGCGCTTAGCCAATTCTCTCCAGCATCGGAAAACCCTTTTGCCGATCTTTCTGAGCGTGAGTTGCAGATCATGATGATGATCACCAAGGGGCAGAAAGTAACCGATATTTCAGAGCAGCTGAATTTGAGCCCGAAAACCGTCAACAGCTACCGCTACCGTTTGTTCAATAAACTGGATATCAGCGGTGATGTAGAGTTGACGCATCTAGCCATCCGCCATGGAATGTTAGACACCGAGACATTGTAGTGACCGCCACATTCGACTCGGCTTCCTTTCTAAAAACCGTTACTAATCAGCCCGGCGTGTACAGAATGTATAACGCCGAGGCTGTTGTCATTTATGTAGGTAAAGCCAAAGACCTCAAAAAGCGCCTTTCTAGTTACTTTCGTAAGAAAGTAGACAGCGAAAAAACACGAGCTTTAGTCAGTAATATTGACAAGATTGATGTCACGGTAACGCACACCGAAACCGAAGCCCTGATACTTGAACACAACTACATTAAGCAGTATTTACCTAAATACAATGTATTACTGCGTGATGACAAATCATACCCTTACATTTTTGTCAGCGGCCATAAGCACCCGAGGCTATCGATGCACCGCGGCGCAAAAAAGCGCAAAGGAGAATACTTTGGGCCTTACCCTGACTCGGGAGCTGTGCGGGAAACGCTACACCTAATTCAAAAAATTTTCCCGGTTCGACAATGTGAAGATACGGTTTACAGTAATCGAACTCGACCTTGCCTGATGTACCAAATTGGCCGATGTGCGGGGCCATGTGTTAGCAGTATTATCTCCGATGAAGATTATGCAGAGCTGGTGGGCTTTGTTCGTTTGTTCCTGCAAGGAAAAGATCAGCAAGTTCTCACGACCTTGGTTGAAAAAATGGAGCAGGCCAGTAAAAATCTTAAGTTTGAAGACGCGGCGAAGTTCAGGGACCAAATTCAAGCGATACGCCGTGTTCAGGAGCAGCAATTTGTTTCTGAAGACTCTCAAGATGATATGGACGTCTTAGGTTTTGCTCAAGAGAACGGCATTGCATGTATCCATATCCTGATGATTCGCCAAGGTAAGATTTTGGGCAGCCGTAGCCATTTTCCTAAGATTCCCAATGATACGACTCAAGAAGAAGTGTTTTATAGTTTTTTGAGTCAGTATTACCTGAGCCACAACGAAGCACGAACTATCCCGACACGAATTATCCTTAACTCCGGCCTGATGGAAGAATCGCTGCTATTACAAGAGGCTTTAGGCGAGATTGCCGGACGTAAAGTCCATTTTCATGTTAATCCGACGGGAACTCGTGGGCGCTACCTTAAGCTGTCGAATACCAACGCACTGACAGCCATTACTACCAAAATCAATCACAAGATGACGATATCCCAACGCTTTAAAGAGCTACGGGAAGTCTTAGGTATGGATATCATCACTCGTATGGAATGTTTCGATATATCCCATACGATGGGTGAAAGCACGATTGCTTCCTGTGTTGTGTTTAATCAAGAAGGACCAGTGAAGCAGGAATACCGTCGCTACAATATTACTGGGATTACCGGTGGTGATGATTACGCCGCGATGGGACAAGCTCTCGAGAGGCGTTACTCTAAGCAGCTGGATGTGGAAAAAATCCCGGATATTGTGTTTATTGATGGTGGTAAAGGGCAGCTTAACCGAGCATTTGAAATCATTTCACAGTACTGGGGAGATTGGCCTAAGCGGCCACGTTTGATTGGTATTGCGAAAGGAGTGACGCGTAAACCAGGATTGGAAACTTTGATTACTACAGACGGTGAAGAGTTTAACTTGCCTAGTGACGCACCAGCTCTACATTTGATGCAGCATATCCGTGATGAAAGCCATAACCATGCTATTTCGGGGCATCGGGCCAAACGTGGAAAAACAAGAAGAACCAGTGCCTTAGAGGGCATTGAAGGGGTGGGGCCGAAACGACGTCAGGCATTGCTCAAATACATGGGGGGATTGCAGGAACTTCAACGTGCCAGCGTTGAAGAAATCGCCAAAGTCCCTGGGATTAGTGTTTCTTTAGCAGAAAACATTTATCAAGCATTGAAACAATAGGAAAAATCCCGCACCATAAGAGCCCTGTTTTTAAGCAGTGAACAGAGCAATACGCAAACGATAAGAGCCTCAATAAATATGCGTTTAAATATCCCTAACATTTTATCTTTGTTACGACTTTTCCTTATTCCAGTATTTGTCGTGGTTTTTTATCTTCCTTACAGCTGGGCGCCATTTGCAGCGGCAATGGTGTTCTGGGTTGCAGGGTTCACGGACTGGCTAGATGGAATGTTAGCGCGAAAGTTGGGGCAAACCTCCCGTTTTGGTGCTTTTATCGATCCTGTTGCTGATAAAGTCCTCGTCGCGACCGCTCTGATCCTTGTCACTGAACACTACCACTCCATTTGGGTCACAATTCCTGCTGTGACTATGATTGCTCGAGAAATCATTATTTCTGCATTGCGTGAGTGGATGGCAGAAATCGGTAAACGTGCCAGTGTGGCAGTTTCATGGGTAGGTAAAGTAAAAACGCTTAGCCAAATGTTTGCTTTATGGGTGCTTATCTGGCGTTATGATGACTGGATGATTTGGTTAGGTTACGCCGCGCTTTATGTTGCTACCGTATTGACCTATTGGTCTATGGCACAGTATTTAATGGCAGCAAAAGACGATCTTCTCAGTGAAGAGCATCATTAAAGAAAACGGGCAATAGCCCGTTTTTTTATACCTCTCATCTACTTTGTTTAAGTTAACTTGGTCAAAATCAAAAGAATTTTGAAAGTAAATTAATCAAATTAGAAGCTTTTGACTGTTAATTAGACAAACGATTCAAAAAATTAAAAATAGTGTTGACTCATTAGTTCGAATCCGTAGAATGCATCCCGTACCCAAGAGGAACGCAGCGAAATAAGCGAGACGATTGGTGTTACGAAGGCGCGTTGGCAGAGTGGCTATGCAGCGGATTGCAAATCCGTGGACCTCGGTTCGACTCCGGGACGCGCCTCCATTTGCGACACTAGCTCAGTTGGTAGAGCGCAACCTTGCCAAGGTTGAGGTCACGAGTTCGAACCTCGTGTGTCGCTCCAAATTTTATGATAGCGATTCCTAATGGGTCGATGTCAAAGATGGTGTCTCCATCACAAATTTAGATTTGTGTGCCCTGGTGGTGGAATTGGTAGACACAAGGGATTTAAAATCCCTCGGCGTTCGCGCTGTGCCGGTTCAAGTCCGGCCCGGGGCACCATCTAACTAACGCATTATGCGACACTAGCTCAGTTGGTAGAGCGCAACCTTGCCAAGGTTGAGGTCACGAGTTCGAACCTCGTGTGTCGCTCCAAATTACGAAGCCCTGACCATTTGGTCAGGGCTTTTTTGTATTTTCATTACATAAGAAATCAGCGGCAAAAAGCCGCTGAATTTTAGCTCACAAAAGGTGGATGGTTTATACAAGCTCGGCGAGCATTTCATCCGAATATTCAGTCAACACTGAGCCTGATTTTACTTTTTCGACATAGTCAGGGTTGGCGATTAATGGGCGACCAATTGCCAGCAAATCAAATTTGCCAGACTCCAAAGCTGCATTTCCGGTTTCTGGTGTAAAACCACCAACCCCCATTAGTGTCTTACTGTAGTTTGAACGCATATATTCTGAAACGGTGCCATCTAGGTAATCAAATGACATGCTATCGTCAAAAATTCCCACGTGAAGGTAGCTTAGATCACGGCTTTCGAGTTCTTTGAGCAAGTAATCTGAAACCTGACGATCGCGATTGTCTGGCTCCATGTTGAAGTAAGCACCCGGAGAGAGTCGTAGTGCTGTTCTATCTTTACCAATGGCATCAACGATTGCATCGACCACTTGCAACGGGAAACGTGCCATATTTTCAGCTGAGCCACCAAATTCGTCGTCTCGAGTATTGCTTGAATAATGTAGGAATTGGTCGATCAGATAGCCATTTGCTCCGTGGATTTCAACCCCGTCAAAGCCTGCTTCTAGAGCGTTAATAGCGGCCTGACGATAATCTTCAACAAGTTCTTCAATCTCTTCTCGGGTCGCTGGCTTAGGCGTGGTGTAGGTCAGCTCTCGCATGCGGGGTACGCTGCCTTCAACGCTGACTGCGGAAGGCGCAAGTACATATTCTCCATTGAAGAAATGAGGGTGAGCAACACGGCCAGTGTGCCACAGCTGGACAAAAATCTTACCGCCTTTCTCATGAACCGCGTCTGTCACCTTACGCCAGCCAGCAATTTGCTCCTGACTGAAGATTCCAGGGGTATTTGGATATCCCTGACCATCTGGGCGAATGATGGTCGCTTCACTAATAATCAAACCAGTGTCTGCCCTGCGAGCGTAGTAATCCACCATCGCTTGAGTTGGAACTAGGCTGTCATCAGCCATACAACGAGTCAGTGGTGCCATTACAATTCTGTTGTTCAATGTAATGGTGTCGTTCAGCGCTAATGGTTCAAATAGGTTATTCATGACGTTCCCTTTGTGGTTTTTCTTGAATGCCCATTCAAGTTAGTCTAATTTGAACAAGCATTCAACTACTTTTTTGAATGCTTGTTCAAAATAAAGTAGAATCAATCCATATTGATAATTGAGATAAGAGAACCAATGCGCAGCGCTGAATTTGATCGGGAAGAAGTATTACGTTCTGCAATGGATGCTTTTGTAGCTAAAGGGTACGCTAAGACCAGCATGCAAGACCTAAAAAAGGTAACTGGACTGCACCCCGGTTCGATCTATTGTGCCTTTGAGAACAAGCGGGGCTTATTGATTGCGGCATTGGAACAGTATCGTGATGATAAATCGCAAGAGTTTCAGGCCTTGTTTGACTCTCAACCAACAGTGATGGCTGGCTTTGAGAAATATTTAAGCTGGGTGGTCGAAGAGTGTGAAACGGAAGAAATCAAAGATTGTTTGCTGCAGAAATCACTCAGTGAGATGGCACAGCAGGATGATGAAGTGGAACATCTTATCAGCATGATGCTTCAAGATTGGCATCAGTCTATTGAAGAGAAGCTTGCTCAGGCGCAGCAGGCGGGTCAAGCATCTCAAAAAAAATCGCCAGCTCAGTTGGCTCAATTTTTGGTGATGGGCATCTATGGCATGCGGACTTTATCTCACACTCAACCCAAGCCTGGAGTGTTAAGTGAGCTCAAGGATGAACTACTGGAGCATATCAGTGCTTAAGAAAAAGGCCCGTAATAACGGGCCTTTTTCTTAGCTGCGAGTTGGAACAAGGCGGTATATATTGCCCTGATCAGTACTAAAGATGAGTTCATCCTTAGGGCTGACGATGACATGGCGAATACGTTCGTTAAGCTCTGACAATATTCGAATTTCATCTACTGCTTGATTGTTTTTGTCTAGCGTGACGACATTGATATGGGTTAGTTTCAAAGCGGGTGCGAGAAGCTTCCCGTTCAGTTCAGGGTAGTTTTTTCCTCGATACAAAAGCAAACTTGAGGGAGCGATGGAGGGAACATAAACCTTTACTGGTGACTCGATCCCCTCTTTTTCTTTAGATTCCCCGACATTAATCGGCCCCCAGTATTCTTTACCGTGAGAAGTGATTGGCCAGCCATAGTTTGAGCCCGGTTGAATAAGGTTTATTTCATCGCCGCCTCTTGGGCCATGTTCTATCGACCACAAAGCGCCAGCTGCTGAATCGTAAAACAAGCCTTGTGGATTACGATGACCAAAGCTCCAGATTTCCTTTTGCGCGCCTTTTTGCTCGGCGAAAGGGTTGTCTTCGGCTGCTGAACCGTCAGGGTTCAACCTGAGAATCGAACCCGCATGGGTACTTAAGTCCTGTCCATTATCTCGTTCTCCGCGATCGCCGACACTCATGTAGAGGTACTGATCGTCGAAGGTCACCCGACTACCATAGTGGCGATTGGTCGAGGAATTGGATGTTGTCGTAAGGATATTTCTCCAGTTTGTGAGCTTACCGTCTGAAAATGTGAAGGTAGCAAGAGTGGTATCTGAACCACTAGTGGTGCGTTTACTGTAGGTCACATACGCTTTGTTCGGTTCGAAAGGAGACATCGCGATATCGAGCAACCCTCCCTGACCGTTGGCATAAAGGCCAGCAGGATCTTCCATAAGCTGAGTACTTTTCCCTGTAGCGATATCGACCGAGAGAATATGGCCGTTGCGTTCGGTGACCAGCAACGTGTTGTCGTCAGCAAACGTCATTCCCCAAGGAACCAGTAAACCTGAAGCAATTTTTTCTGTTGAGTAGTCCGCTGACAATGCCGGACTGGTCCAGCATGTAAAAGTAGCAAGCGGTAAAGCTAAGTATTTGAACACGTGGGATTGTCTCTCCAGTTCAGATAAGTGCATAAAGTGTAGCACGATAATAATTCATAGTTTTTATGTATGTATCTACGAATAAATCTTTTATTTGAATAATATATGATCTATTATGACGAAGTGTCAAAAATGACGAGTCGTCATAATTGTGGTTTATCGCAATATTATGATTCGTGGTACAATTAGAAAGTTAAGGAGCAACATACGGGTACGGATCGAAATAATCATGTTTGGCTTTAGCTGTAAAAAGAGTGATAAAAAAGACGGCGTCCGTTGTGGTTTTGGGTTAACCAAGAAACAACAGGCCATTGCCGATAGAGAAATAGAGCTGATTTTACTGGCGAAAGCGCTGGTTCAAAAGGAAGGGTGGAGTAACCTGACCATGGACAAGCTAACGGCAGCAAGCCCTTACTCGAAAGGTACGATTTATAATCACTTTAGTAGTAAAGAAGACGCGATTGTTGCGCTTTGTATTCATTCTCTGAAAAGCGAAGCTGTGTTATTCGCCCGCGCTGCAGATTTTGAAGGCTGTACACGGGAAAAAATCATAGCGATGCATGTAGGCTATCGTATCTACACGCGCATGGAGCCGATTTTGTCCATGTGTGCACTAATGGCGAAAAATCCTTTTGTACTTGAGAAGGCGTCGCCAGAACGTGTTAAAGAGCTAAATGAGCTGGAAGAGCAAGTGATAGAAGGCGCCGATCAACTGGTTAACTACGCGGTTGAAAGTGGTGACCTCAAGTTCTCACCAGGTATCAGCTCAGATGCGATAGTGTTTGCCAATTGGTCGATTGCTTTTGGGTCTAACGCCCTTACGCAAAACGCGTCCAATAGCCATTGTATCAATCGCCTACAGGACCCGTTCTCTGTGCTCCATAATGCGAATATGCTGTTAGATGGGTTGAACTGGAAACCTCTCTCTAGTGAGTGGGATTACAAGAAAACCTGGCGCCGAGTAGAGCAGGAGCTATTTAGTCAAGAGGTTGAATATCTCAACTCCGTCGGACGCTAATCTACTTCAGCCTAAAATAAAGCCCGTTATGGGTTTTATTTGACTCTCTAAATGACGAATCGTCAAAAAAAGACACTCGATAAGGTTTGAATCATTCAAACACGAGCTTTGTTACTTAAGTGCCAGCGTTAGCTGGTTTTTAAATAACAACTTTTGACGAAACGTCACAAACGGAGAGTGTGATGAAATCAGCCAACTCTAATCCAAATCAACCACACCCGTGGTTAACCTTACCCACCCGATTTAGCGGTTGGGTACTCCTACTGTCAATAGCACTGGTCACCGCTGCCACTTTTGGAGGAAAGAATCTCTATTTCCGTGGTGACTACAACATCTTTTTTGACGGAAAAAACCAACAACTGCTCGCTTATGAGGAAATACAAACCACTTTCGCCAAATCCGATAACATCGCAATCATCATTTCCCCCCAAAGCGGCAACGTTTTTGAGCCAAAAACTCTAGAGCTGATTCAACAGCTTACCCAAGAAGCCTGGCTAGTACCTTATTCAAGCCGAGTCGACTCCATTGCCAATTATCAGCATACCGAAGCCATTGAAGATGACCTGATTGTCGAGGATCTTCTGTTGGAAGATTATCCTCTTACGCCAGAACGCATCGAAAAGGTTAAGGCGATTGCTTTGTCTGAACCTGTGGTCAAGCACGCCCTGATCTCTGAAAAAGGCGATGTGACAGTGGTGAATGTCACCGTTCAGTTACCTGAAATCGATGAGACGGCGGAAGCACTCGAGGTGGTTGCTGGAGTCGATGAACTGTTAAGCAAATACAGTGAGTTGTATCCTCATGTCGAGTTCCATAAAGCAGGGATCATTGCAATGAACCATGCTTTCATGGTCGCCGCTCAGGATGACAGCTCAACATTAGTGCCAGCCATGTTGCTGGTAATACTGGTGTTTTTGACCATTATGCTGCGTTCCTTCCTGAGTGTGATAGCCACGCTTGTGGTGATCATCGGCTCAGTCGCTGCAACCATGGGGTTATCGGGTTGGGCTGGTATGTTCCTCAGTACAGCTACGGTCAATATTCCCACCTTAGTGATGACGTTGGCTGTCGCAGACTGCGTTCATGTTATCGCAACGATGCGTCAGAGCATGCAGAAAGGCCATTCTAAGCAGTACGCGATCGACCACAGTGTTTCGATTAACTTCATGCCGATCGTCATTACCTCAGTGACTACAGCGATTGGTTTCCTGATGATGAATATGTCGGATTCACCGGTATTGAGAGATTTCGGTAACTTGGCAGCGCTCGGTGTTATGTTGGCGTGTTTTCTGTCAGTCAGCTTGTTGCCAGCGCTACTCAAATTGCTGCCAATTAAAGTGAAGCGAAAAGAGACCGATAATGGGAAAACCAGCGACTCGATGGATAAGCTTGGCGATTGGGTAGTGAATAATCGCAAAGCCTTGCTGCCTATTTCTGTCGTTGTCATTGCGGTATCAGCAGCACTGATTCCACTGAATAAGGTGAATGATGAATCGGTGAAGTATTTTGATTCGCGCAATGAGTTTCGCCGCGCCGCAGATTTCATGGAAGAGCGCATCAGTGGCATGACAACCATCAGTATTGCGGTGAAAACCCATGAGTCCCAAGGGATTGCGGATCCTATTTTTCTCCAGACGATTAGCAATTTTACTGACTGGCTTCGTATGCAGCCAGAAACGGATCATGTCGCCACGCTTTCCGATGTCTATAAACGCCTGAACAAGAACATGCATGGCGATGATGACAGTTACTACAAGCTGCCTCTGCAAAGAGAACTCGCTGCACAATATTTGCTGTTGTATGAAATGTCACTGCCATATGGCCTTGATCTTAATAACCAGATTAATGTCGATAAATCGTCGATCAAACTGGTGGTGACCATCGACAACTTGGGCAGTGTTGAACTGGTCGATTTAGAGAATCGAATTTACGACTGGTTTAAGGCAAACGGCTCGCAGTACGACGTGTTGGCTTCAAGCCCATCGCTGATGTTTGCACACATTGGTGAGACCAACATGGCCAGCATGCTGTCGACACTGCCTATCACTTTGATCTTGATTTCTGCTTTGATGATTTTTGCATTGAGGTCAATGCGACTTGGTGTGATCAGTATTGTACCTAATATGGCTCCGGCAATTATTGGCTTTGGTTTATGGGCCTTGATCTCTGGTGAGATAAACCTAGGTCTGTCTGTGGTTGTCACTCTGACATTGGGTATTGTTGTTGATGATGCCGTCCACTTTCTCTCGAAATATCAACGTGCACGTAAACAAGGGCAAAACGCCGAACAAGCCGTTCGCTACGCCTTTCACACTGTAGGCCGAGCTCTATGGATCACCACCATAGTTCTGGTTGCAGGGTTCACTGTGCTGGCCATGTCCACGTTCAGACTTAATGCAGATATGGGCCAGTTAAGCGCCATGGTGATCTTTATTGCTCTTGTCGTTGATTTTGTTTTCCTACCAGCGTTGTTGATGCGCTTTGATACCGCGAGCTACGCGCAGGAAAACGAATCACTGACATCAGCCGCCACTTCAACTCAGCCAACAACGGCTCCTCAGACACAAAGTTAAGGGAATACACTATGAAACGTTCAAATTATTCATTGATCACATCGGTCGCGCTGTCTGCGTTGTTGACAATCGGCGGTCAGTCTATGGCGTTTGCTAACGCAGAAAAAGGACTGGAAATTGCGACCGAACGCAAAGCGCGAGATGAAGGGTGGGGTGACTCAATCGCAACCATGCAAATGGTACTGAAAAATGCTCAAGGTGAGAGTAGCACTCGCGAAATGCGTATGAAATCATTTGAAGTGGCTGATGACGGCGATAAAGGTTTGACGATTTTCGATCAGCCAAGAGACGTCAAAGGAACGGCATTTCTCAACCACTCGCATACTATCGATGCTGATGACCAATGGCTATATCTACCAGCGCTTAAACGAGTTAAACGGATTTCCTCACGCAATAAATCCGGCCCGTTTATGGGCAGTGAATTTGCTTACGAAGACTTGAGCTCGTTTGAGCTGGAGAAATACACCTTCACTTACCTCCGTGATGAAGAGTTCGGAGGAAGCAGCACTTTCGTTGTCGAGCAGATACCAACAGACAAAAACTCGGGTTACACCAAACAGCAAGTTTGGCTGGATAAAGAGCATTACCGACCAATGCAGGTTGAATTCTATGACCGAAAAGGGTCACTGCTGAAAACGCTTAAATTCGATGATTACCAGCTTTATCTAGATAAATATTGGCGTGCCCACACCATGGCGATGACGAACCATCAAACAGGCAAGAGTACGCTGCTTACTACTAGTGATCTCCAGTTTCAGACTGGTTTGAGAGCAAGAGATTTTGAGAAGAATATCCTCAAACGGGTGAAATAAGGATCGCTATGAGCAAAATATGGAATAAGACAGGTCGCCTCGCGGCCTGTGTATCACTGACGCTAGCTGCCTTACATTGCCATGGTTTCGAGCTCTCAGGCCAGGTCAATCTTGAGCATCGACAGTTCTTTTCCGACGGACTTCAGGGGCAAGGTAAAGGTCAAAGTTCAATCGTCTTACAGCCTGAATTTTATTGGGAGATTGATGACAATTCAGATTTTACCTTCACACCTTTTTATCGTTTGGACAGCGAAGATCATGAGCGAAGTCACGGCGACATTCGAGAAGCGCTTTATTTAACCTACTGGGATGACTACGAGCTGCGTGCCGGGATCGGAAAGGTTTTCTGGGGTGTCACTGAGTCTGCACATCTGGTCGATGTGGTGAATCAAACCGATTCGATTGAAGCGGTGGACGGCGAAGACAAGCTAGGGCAATCCATGTTGCACCTGACTTCAGTCAAAGATTGGGGAATTCTTGACGCTATGCTTCTTCCTTACTTCCGTGAACGTACCTTTGCAGGCCAAGACGGGCGTTTGAGGACGACATTGCCAGTCTCAGAGGGTGCGATTTATGAATCTTCGCGTGAGGAGCAGCACGTTGATTATGCGCTGAGATACACCCAGATGTTTGGAGATTGGGATCTAGGGTTGAGCTACTTTCAAGGGACCAATCGCGACCCGTATTTCCGTCTTCAAGGGGCAGACTTGAAGCCTTACTACGCTCAGGCGAAGCAAGTCGGCGTGGATGTTCAAGGCATTGTCGGCGACTGGCTATGGAAACTCGAGAGCATCTATCGTGACAGTTTTGATCACCACATTGGGTTGGTTTCAGGGTTTGAATACACCATTGTTGGTGCATTGGAAAGTGTCTGGGATGTCGGGCTTATCGCAGAGTATCTCTATGACAGTCGAGGCAACAATGCTCAAAGTACCGGTCAAAACGATGTGTTCTTCGGTTCACGTTTCGAGCTGAACGATGAGGATGGTACCGAAATATTACTCGGATTCACTCAGGATCTGGACAACAGTGATGTGTTCAGTGCTAAGTTGGAAGCGTCAAGTCGATTGACCAATCACCTTAAATGGCGAGTTGATGGATGGTGGTTTGAGAATGACACACCTGACGACTTATTGTACTTCGCGCGCAAGGATGACTTCATTGAAGTGTCGTTAGAGTATTACTTCTAAGTGAGAGCTCAATAACACTTTTTAAACGTGATCTTTATTCCAAACTCTAGGGGGCTGATCCAGCTCCCTTTTTTGTATTTAAGTCCTTAGCATCGCTACATTCCTATGTAAAATCCATAAATCATTTATGGTTTTTATGCATCGTGCTGACAGTGCAATGTGATAAATATAATTCTGAAGGCTATTAGCGAATGAAGTCATTTCAATGGGATAACTGCTACGAAACCGGCTTAGACGATGTTGATGAACAACACCAATACCTAGTCGAGATCATCAATCGATATGGAGAGTTGCTCACCAAGAATAATATGTCATTACAAGATATTCGCATGGCGTTGTTTGAATTATCTCGATACGCAGAATTTCATTTCAAAGAAGAAGAAGCGCTCATGCATTCGGTAGGGCTTCACCCCGCTCATATTGAAGGCCATGTCAAAATACACCGCGCTTTTATGACGGATATTATCAGCATGCAGGCGTTCATCAGTGATGAAAACAAGAAAGCTTCTGAGCAGTTGTTTAACTTTCTGATTCATTGGTTGGCTTACCATATCCTTGGCATCGACCAGAATATGTCTCGTCAGGTTAAGCAGGTTCAGGCGGGTGTGGATCCAAAGACCGCTTATGAGCGTGAAGAGAAGAAACAAGACAGTTCGACGGAACCGCTTCTTAAGGCGCTCAATGGTTTGTTCGAACAGGTTTCTGACCGAAACAAAGAGCTGCTGGAACTGAATCAGTGCTTAGAAGATAAAGTGAAAGAGCGGACTAAACAGTTATCCAAAGCGAATAAGCAGCTTGAAGAGCTATCTTTAACTGACCCACTCACTCAGCTTCCCAATCGACGCTGTGCGATTCGCAAACTGAAAGCATACTGGCATGAGTCAACCCTCAATCAAGAGCCTTTGGTGTGCATCATGATTGATGCTGACAATTTCAAACAGGTGAATGATAGCGCGGGGCACGACGCTGGCGACCGCTTGCTGGTGGAGTTAGCTCAGACGCTAAATGACTCATTTCGCAGTGATGATCTGGTGTGTCGTTTGGGCGGGGACGAGTTCTTCGTCATCTGCCCTAATACTGACGTCGAAGGAGGCGCGCATGTGGCGGAACAAACGAGACAAATTGTTGCTCAAATGCGTGTGCCCGCAGGTGATGACATCTGGTGTGGCAGCATTAGTGTTGGTGTAGCAGAACGTACCTATGAAATGAGAGATTTCAATGATCTCATTAAGGGGGCAGATAACGCGGTCTACAAAGCCAAATCGCAAGGACGCAACTGTGTTGCGACGTGTGAGCAACCGCTCCATTCCTCTGCCTATGACACTTCACGCTAGTGTCTAATCCAGCCAGTTTCCTCGTCGATACAGACCCAAATAGCTGGGCTTAATGAACTCGAACAATCATTAAGCTGATTTTTTACCCAAAGAGAGGTCGAATCCCGATTTCAGATTGGATTTAGACCTCGCTTTCGTTACTATGTACAGCTATTTGAAAATACCAAAAATCCCTCGCGGGAACCCTTATGGAAACTACCTAAAGGTAGATGAGGAAACGATGCAACATCTAGAAGAGATCATTGCTAATGCGGGCGCAGCAATTGAAGCTGCTGATTCGCTAGTCGCACTTGATGAAGTGCGTGTTCAGTATCTAGGTAAGAAAGGCGAGCTAACGGCTCAACTTCAAAGCCTAGGTAAACTACCACCAGAAGAGCGCCGTACTGCTGGTCAAGAGATCAACAAAGCGAAAGGTGCAGTTCAACAAGCGATTGCCGCACGCAAAGACGCACTGCAACGTGCAGAGCTAGAAGCGAAGCTGGCTGAAGAAACTATCGACGTGACTCTACCGGGTCGTCGTATCGAGAACGGTGGTCTTCACCCTGTGACTCGTACAGTTGAGCGTATTGAACAGTTCTTTGGTGAGCTAGGCTTTAACACTGAGTCTGGTCCTGAGATTGAAGATGCATTCCACAACTTTGATGCACTAAACATCGCAGAAGATCACCCAGCGCGTACTGACCACGACACGTTCTTCTTTAACCCAGATCTAATGCTACGTACGCACACGTCTGGCGTTCAGATCCGTACGATGGAAAATGGTAAACCACCATTCCGCTTCATCGCACCGGGCCGCGTTTACCGTAACGACTACGACCAAACGCACACGCCAATGTTCCACCAAGTGGAAGGCATGCTAGTAGACGAAAACGTAAACTTCGCACAGCTTAAAGGCATTCTGCACGACTTCCTATGTAACTTCTTTGAAGAAGAAGTGGAAGTTCGTTTCCGTCCTTCTTACTTCCCATTCACTGAGCCTTCAGCAGAAGTAGACGTGAAAGGTAAGAACGGCAAATGGCTTGAAGTTCTAGGCTGTGGCATGGTTCACCCGAACGTACTTCGCAGCGTAGGCATCGACCCTGAGAAATACTCTGGCTTTGCATTTGGTATGGGCGTTGAGCGTCTGACTATGCTTCGTTACGGCGTAAACGATCTTCGTGCGTTCTTCGAGAACGACCTTCGTTTCCTAAAACAGTTCAAGTAATCCAAGGGAACCATCACTATGAAATTTAGCGAATCATGGCTTCGTGAGTGGGTAAACCCTGCGGTATCGACTGACGAACTTACACACCAAATCACAATGGCGGGTCTAGAAGTAGACGACGTACTACCTGTAGCTGGTTCTTTCACTGGCGTTAAAGTAGGTAAAGTGGTTGAGTGTGCTCAACACCCAGACGCTGACAAACTACGCGTAACCAAAGTAGATGTTGGCGCTGAAGAACTTCTAGACATCGTTTGTGGCGCATCTAACTGTCGCCTAGGTATCAAAGTTGCGGTTGCGACTGTTGGTGCTGTACTACCAGGCGATTTCAAAATCAAAAAAGCAAAACTACGTGGTCAACCATCACATGGCATGCTGTGTTCATTCTCTGAGCTAGGAATCGACGTTGAATCAGATGGCATCATGGAACTAGCAGAAGACGCAGCAATCGGTACTGATTTCCGCGAATTCCTAGGCCTTGACGACGTAACAGTAGACGTAGACCTAACAGCTAACCGCGCTGACTGCTTCAGCATCCGTGGTATGGCGCGTGAAGTTGGCGTACTGAACCGTGCTGACGTAACTGAGCCTGCAGTTAACCCTGTTGCTCCAGCGATTGACGACACTGTTTCTATCGAAGTGAAAGCACCTGCTGCATGTCCACGTTACCTTGGCCGTGTGGTTAAGAACGTAAACGTTCAAGCTGAAACTCCGCTATGGATGCAAGAGAAACTGCGCCGTTGTGGTATCCGCTCTATCGACCCAGTGGTAGACATCACTAACTTTATTCTTCTAGAGCAAGGCCAGCCAATGCACGCATTTGATCTTGCTAAGATCGAAGGCGGTATCGTCGTTCGTATGGCAGAGCAGGGCGAGAAGCTAACTCTTCTAGATGGCAACGAAGCTGAGCTAAACGCAGATACTCTCGTTGTCGCAGACCACAACAAAGCACTTGCTATCGCAGGTATCTTCGGTGGTGAAGAGTCTGGTGTAACGACTGAGACTAAAGACGTGCTACTTGAGTGTGCATTCTTCGCACCAGACCACATCCGTGGCCGCGCTCGTAGCTACGGTCTACACACTGATTCTTCAATGCGTTTTGAGCGTGGTGTCGATTTCGCACTACAAACCAGCGCAATGGAGCGTGCAACAGAACTTCTCGTTGAGATCTGTGGCGGTGAAGTAGCCCCTGTTGTTGCTGAAGAGTCACAAGCTGACCTACCAAAAGCAAATACAGTGTCACTACGTCGCACTAAACTAGACAGCCTACTAGGCCACCACATTGCAGACAGCGATGTTGTTGAAATCCTAGAGCGTCTTGGCCTAACAGTATCAACAACTGACACTGGTTGGACAGCGACAGCACCGACATGGCGTTTTGATATCGCAATCGAGCAAGACCTAATTGAAGAAGTAGGTCGCATCTACGGTTACGATAATATCCCTAACCAAAACCCAGCGGCAGCACTTAAGATGCACGACCACGTTGAAGCGAACATTCCGCTAAAACGCGTTCGTAACCTACTTGTTGACCGTGGTTACCAAGAAGCAATCACTTACAGCTTCGTTGAGCCAGAGCAGCAGAAGCTTGTTGTTCCAGGTGTTGAGCCGCTAATCCTGCCATTCCCAATCTCTGCGGATATGTCAGCAATGCGTCTAGGCCTAATCCAAGGTCTACTAAACACTGTTGTTCACAACCAGAAACGTCAACAGCCACGTGTTCGTCTATTCGAATACGGCCTACGTTTCATCCCTTGTGAGTCTGCTGAAAACGGCATGCGCCAAGAGCCTATGCTTGCAGGTGTTATCGCGGGTACTCGCAGCGAAGAGCACTGGGACATCGAAACCAACACGGTTGATTTCTTTGATCTGAAAGGCGATCTAGAAGCCGTTCTTGAGCTTACTGCAAACGAAAACGCTTACTCTTTTGCTGCGCTTTCGGCTGAAGATAAAGCAGCGAACCCAGCACTTCACCCAGGTCAATCTGCTGCAATCATCGTTGATGGTAAGCAAGTAGGTGTAATCGGTACAGTTCACCCTGAGCTTGAGCGTAAGTTTGGTCTAAACGGCCGTACTATCGTATTCGAAGTGGAATGGTCTGCAATCAACACTAAAGTGATTCCAGAAGCTGTGCAGCTTTCTAAGTTCCCATCAAACCGTCGTGACATCGCGGTCGTTGTTGACGAAGCAGTCGCTTCTGGCGACATCGTTGCAGCATGTCTAGAACAAGGTGGCGAGTTCCTGAAAGACGCGAAACTATTCGACGTTTATGTTGGTAAGGGCGTTGAAGAAGGTAAGAAGAGTCTAGCAATCGCACTGACGCTACAATCTGTAGAGCGTACGCTAGAAGATGCCGACATTGCTGGCGCGGTTGACGCTATCGTTGCTCACGTATCTGAGAAGTTCGGCGCGTCACTACGTGACTAATCACTTCTGATTAGATAGAAAACCAAAGGCCTCGCAATCGCGAGGCCTTTTTGTTTTCTGGCCCTAAACCACCTTCTTTAGAAGGTGGTGATCGTTCTTTTGGGCTGTGCCCGAAGAACGCTCATGTTCAAGATGTCCTCGTTTGCAACCAACAAATGAAGGAAATAACGAACATGAGCAGATATGAATCCGCTTCACACGTTTATCATCGGTGCCAATATCATATTGTTTGGACACCTAAATATCGACTAAAGATTCTGAAAGGAAATTTAGGCAAAGAGCTCTATCGGAGTATCTACGTTTACAGCAATATGAAGAAATGCAAGGTTGTCGAGCTTAACGTCCAAATTGATCATGTCCATTTAGTCGTGAGGCTTCCGTCGAGCATGAGTATCTCAAATTACATGGGGTTTGTTAAAGGTCGTACAGCGATTAGGTTGTTTAACAAATTTCCGTATTTGAGAAAGAAAAAGCTCTGGGGTAATAAGTTCTGGCAACGAGGTTACTTTGTTGATTCGGTAGGGATGAACGAGGAAATTATACGTAGATATGTCAGGCATCAAGATCGTGTGGGAAAAGAAGAAGAGGAGCGACAAATGCTTCTAGGGTTAGATAAATAGCAGTGAGCCCCCTTATAGGGGGCCAACCAAAGCCACCTGCTATGCAGGTGGATTTTTACTTGGGGCAAAAGGAGTAGTGCGCTAACTCATTAGTGGACATTTTCGTGTTACAATTTCTGGTAAATGTCGGGCTTTCGGATAAAATTGACTAGGGCAAAATGAAAGACCTGACCCCGAGCACTTTTTACAAATGTGCCAGTGCTTCGCCCTAAACTTATAATTCATGGATAACTACAGGCATGGCAAATTCAGTTGTGAGAGCTAGTGCGATGTATGACATAACACTAGCGAAAGTGTGGTTTTAGGTGCGCACTAAGTGCCGATACGATAAATTGTTACATTCATGCAGTAACATCGAGTTAATAAAGATAAACCGCGCCAGACGTGGAAGTCCCATTGTTCTCTTCATTACCAGAGTTGACCCCTGTTCCATCTGAAGCCTCGTAGGGCGCCCCCACAGCCAGCATATTACCATCTGATGATAAGGCGATTGAAAAACCAAAGTAATCAAAATATTCGGAGTTAGAAGCCTTTATGTAGGCTTCTTGAACCCATGTCGAGGTAATGTAACGGAAGAGATAAACCGCGCCAGACTTGGCAGCATTATTGTTAGCTCCAGCATCAGAATTGACCCCTTTTCCATCTGAAGCCTCATAAATAGCCCCCACAGCCAGTGTATTACCATCTGACGATAAGGCTACTGAATAACCAAACCTATCACCCATTTCAGTATTAGAAGCCTTTATGTAGGCTTCTTGAGCCCATGTCGAAGCACTGTAACGGAAGAGATAAACCGCTCCAGACTTGGTTGCATTATTGTTAATTTCTGTACCAGAGTTGACTCCCGTTCCATCTGAACTCTCACCATACGCCCCCACTGCCAGAGTATTACCATCTGAAGATAAGGCGACGGATATACCAAAATTATCATAATGATCGGTATTAGAGGCCTTGACGTAGGCTTCCTGAGCCCATTTAGATGCACTATAGCGGAAGAGATAAACCGCGCCAGAATCGGATGCACTATAATTCGCTTCAGTATCTGAGTTGACTCCTGTTCCATTTGAACCCTCACCATGCGCCCCCACTGCCAGCGTATTACCATCTGATGATAAGGCGACTGAGTTACCAAATCTATCATTACCATCAGTGTTAGAAGCCTTGATGTAGGCTTCCTGAGCCCATTTAGATGCACTATAGCGGAAGAGATAAACCGCGCCAGAATTGTAATTATTATAGTCAACTTGAGTACCAGAGTTGACCCCCGTTCCAATTGAGTCCTCACCATAAGCACCCACAGCCAAAGTATTGCCATCAGATGATAAAGCGATTGAATGGCCAAACCTATCTTCATACTCAGCATTAGAGGCCTTGATGTAGGCTTCCTGAGCCCATTTAGATGCACTGTAGCGGAAGAGATAAACAGCGCCAGACTTGGTTGCATTATTGTTATCTCGGTGGCCAGATTTGACTCCTCTTACCTTTGCCGTACCTCCCAAAAACGCACCTACAGCCAGCGTATTGCCATCAGATGATAAGGCGACTGCACTACCAAAGTTATCACCAAGTTCAGGTTTTATGTAAGCTTCCTGAATCCATGTGGATGCACTATACCGAAAGAGGTAAACCGCGCCACCAATCTTAGCATTATTGTCATCTTGGTGACCTGAGTTGATCCCCGTTCCACCAGAAGCTTCATACGGCGCCGCCACAGCTAGCGTGTTGCCATCAGATGATAAGGCGATTGAACTACCAAATGCGTCACCAGAATCAGTGTTGGAGGCCTTTATGTACTGAATGAGGGGCGTTAATTCTTGAGGTGTCAAGGACCTTTTATTTGATACAATTTCACCAGAAGAATTCTTTGCAATAACAAAATATTCAGATGTTAAATTTTTGATGACACCAATATCATTTACGATGACGCTAGTAGTCGTAGATGTTGCGAGTACATCACAAGACTTTGGCATTGATACATCTTTTCTACACAGTAAGTACTCATTGGCATTGTCAGAAGCTACCCATGTAAAAGTTGTTGCCTTATCGTCCATTGATGGTGAGATTGTGATTAGGTCAAATTCTAATGATATTTTATTAGGCGTTGTACTACTAGATAAACAACCAGCCAACATCAACACAACTGACAACGCTATTGTAATTTTTTTATTTGATATGAACATAATACTATTTAGGAATTAATTAATGATTTTAACAAAAAAATCAGCATCAAAGATAACAAACCTGAATAAATATATATAGCGCGTTTGGGCGGTTTATTATTGCTTTTGCGTTAAAAGGAATAACGGGGTCGGGTCTTGCCTTTTGACAATCATTACTTTTTCGTATGTCAAAATTAACTGAAAATCTATGTTCGTACATTAGCTCATAACACGTTTCGGGGCAAAAATGAGCTAGCTGGTCATTACCTCAGAAACCAAAGGCCTCGCATTGCGAGGCCTTAGTGTTTTTACTGCTATAGCCTAAAGGTAAAATACCCAAAAGCTTCAATTCGTATCTAAAGGTTATCGAAAGCTTGGGATAATCGCAGGTATCCCTGGCAGAAGCCCAACTAACGCCATCACACTGGTTAGCACCACAAACATAATGCCCGGCAACACCCAGCGGCTCATTTTACTCAGTTCACCGCTACGTTCTTTACAACCGACTAAGCCTAAGTTGTCTAACAGCATAGTGAGCGACCAACCAAATGCAGGGTTTACTAGCGCTGATGAAAATACAACGATGGCGGCAGATTGAGTGGTTTTCCCTTCGCGCGTCATTTCCATTCCAGCTTCTAGCAATGGGACGAATACACCAACGATTAGCGCAACACAAAGTACAGGTTGCCAGATAGCTAAATCCATCGGGTAACCCCAAATTGCGGCGATGATACAAAACAGAGCCGTCAACAAAGCACCCGCAGGAATAGGGCGTTTAGCAATTGCTGCTGGCACGATGTAAGTCCCCCATGAAGAGGTGAAGTTAGTGCCACCGAGTAAAGAACCAAACGTCTGACGAATAGAAGCCGTGGTCATGGTGTCGTCAATGTTCATGTGTACTTTTTCGGTACGTTTTGGGTAGCTGATTTTTTGAAAGACCTGATGTCCTAAGAAGTCTGGTGACCACATAGCCACTGCTAAAATCGCAAAGGGTAACACCACCATGAAGTGTTCAATTGTCGGTAGGCCAAGCATCCAACCTGTATCTTCTCCCCACCAATACATAGGGTTCATGTTAGGTAAACCAGGCTCGGTTTGAAAAGTAAACGGTGCGCCCATCGCAAAAGCTAACGTGCCACCCAGCAAGCAACTAAGAGGTACGGCTAGCCAACGCTTACGGAAATGTTCCAATAACGCATACAAAATAATGGTGCAAAAGATCACGACGAAAGCAATGTGACTCATACCAATTCCTTCAGCCCAAGCGAATAGCTTTTTGACTTGAGAAACGGTCCCAACAAAGCCTAGGTAGAGCAATAAGCCGCCACACACGCCTTTACTGGTGAGATTAGCCAACATGCTGCCACCTTTACTGATGGCCAGCAATAAGCCAAACGCGCCAATCAGCAAGCCAAAGGCCATCGGGTGCCCGCCAGCGGCAACAACAATTGGAATCAAAGGGATGAGAGGGCCGTGTGTACCTGCGAGGTTAGCGGTTGGCAATAAAAAACCAGAGAAAAGAATAATGAAAACTGAAGCGATAAGTAATTCATAACGAACATTTTCTAGAATAAACCCTTCGTTTAGCCCCAGAGATCCGGCAAAGGTTGCTGCAATAGCACCCACCATTACCACTTTACCAATGGTCGCTGCCATTGCTGGGATGGTGTCTTCAATCTCAAATCGATAATCTTTAAACGGCAAGTTTGGGCGCCAGCGTTTAGGCGACATAATTTGCAATTCGTGCTCTAGGTACTGCTCTCGAGACTCAAATTCAGAGCTTGGTTTGTGTTGTTGTTCATAAGTTAGTTGATCCTCATTGGGTTGAGGCTTATCTGTTCTTATATGTGTGGACTCTAAAGTACTGCTCATTTTGATTCCTTTCGTTCACACTCTGAGGTGTGTTGTTCCAACAAACGTAACTTACTCCCGGCATTAAGAGGTAGCGGAGTAGTTAGTGTTTGCTACAAAGAATGCGACAAATCTCTATTAGGTGTAACTTGAGTTATTATCAAAAAGTGAAGATGACTGACTAAGAATAGGGTCGGAAACAAGCAAGAATATCGTTGGTATTGGTGTAAAAAGCTTGAGGTTCACTGTTAAAGATAAAGAACAAGTACCCTATAAATAAACGCAATTATCGAAGTTGTTAGTACCTTAAACCAAACTGAAAAAAACAAATAGTCTCAGTGAGTTAGACATTAGTCGTAGAGTTAGCCTAAAGTATGAAGAGGTTAGATAATAGGGTAAGAAGAGCCTAGCAATCGCACTGACGCTACAGTCAGTTGAGTGTACGCTTGAAGATGCTGATATTGCTGGTGTGGTTGACGCTATCGTAGCTCACGTCTCTGAGAAGTTTGGTGCGTCACTGCGTGACTAATCACTTCTGATTAGATAGAAGAAACCCTGCTCAATCAGCAGGGTTTTTAATTACTGTTAGTAATGAACTAGTCGTTGTTTGGTCTTGGCATCAGGACATAAATCAACGTCAAAATGATAAACATAGCGAAGGTGTATGCCTTCATCTGGCCATTCCATGAGTTTGCCCACATCGAGAACCACTCAGCGCCAACCACGCCAAAACCG
The DNA here is from genome assembly GCF_013113835.1 of Vibrio sp. RE88. GTDB lineage: Bacteria > Pseudomonadota > Gammaproteobacteria > Enterobacterales > Vibrionaceae > Vibrio. The sequence continues at coordinate 379,497 of NZ_VTYQ01000005.1, forward strand.
AAATACCACACACCTAAAGCAACGGTAACACCAGCTACATAGAAAGCTTGACCTTTGGAGAATCCAGCTGCTTCACGTTTGAAGAACATAATTACCGCGCCGATAACGCACAAAGCGCCCGCAAGGAACTCAAGTGCGATGATCAGATTGTAAAACACAGTGTGAAGTGTCGGAGAAGTGATCGCACGTCCATACAGGTTATCGCCTGTAAAAAATGCCTTCATTTGGTCCATAGCCAATACGTGTTGCACAAATTGGAAGTTTGTATTGTAGTCAATCACATTGTTATAGCTGACCAGTACGCAGAATACGCCCACATACATCGCGACAACGGCTTTCGAAATATCGAGAACCAAGCTTAATCTCATAGCACAACCTCATTTACAGTTATTGTTTGTTTTGAAATAGTAAATTTGTTCATTCCGATACGTTCACTTCGATTGTATTCAGGAATGGAGTGATCAAATCCATAAGCGGTTGCTGGCGCCATGTACTGCGTAACACCTTCTTTGGTGCAGGTGATATGATCATGACCATGACCACAAATAACTTCTCTGACGCCAGATTGCTTAAGGATGTTGAATATCTGTTGGTCGTTCTCAAGGCAGATGGCTTTCATCCACTCTGAGCCAACACGAATGACAGGGTGATGTACGACCACAATAGGATCTTTCTTCTTACGGATTTGCTTTCTCAGGTGAGCGATACCGCGATTGTCTATTCTGCCTGAGCCGAGAGGGTGTCGAGCATCAATAGGCTTCTGACTTGAGTCGAGGAAAATGAAATCACGCCCTGCAATCTCACATTGATCCACCACCTGAATCAAAGAACCCTTCAGCTCATCTTTCATCAAGACGATATCGTCATGGTTACCTGCAATGGCATAAACCTGTTTTTTGCTATCAACGTGCTGGGAAACAAAACTCAGCAGCTTTGCATAGTCGCCTGTTTTAGGACCACAGCAGATATCACCGGTCAGCAGAATTGTGTCGCAATCACCATCAGCATTTGCAACATTCAGCGCCTTCTCTAGGTTTTGAAAGCTCGACTCATCGCTCAAATGGCAATCGCTAATTTGAAACACAGTACTCATGTTTATTCCTGATCAGGTTAATTATTAAGAGGGTTGGCCCCAGCAGAACCAGCTGTGCAACCAGCTTTTTAATGCTCGCCCAGAACATAATGTCCATCAGTAGGCTGCTTGCTTTAACACCCCAGAAAGCCAGGATGAGGAACAGGTTTACATCAGCGAGTGCCACGATCAGCGTTGCCAACGCAATTCTGATTGCGATGCTTTCAATCTTCAATGAGTTAAATAGCACGCCAAACAGGAACATTGAGACGAAGTAGGCACACAATGAGGATAAGTAAATTCGGTAATTACTGAGATTGTAGATTAGGTCAAAACTCTTGTTGTAAGTCGACTCGGCGTTGACGCCGGGCAGAATCGCAGCGATGTACATCAGGCTGATAAACGACAGGTAACCGAAATAGGCAAAGGTAATACATTTGAAGTACACGTCTGGAGAACGCGTCGCCATGATGATGGAAGAGAAGAGGTAAACAAACGGGTAGGTGAAGAACCCCGCCGTAAGATGGATACCGAAGAATTCAACAGCTTTTGCTGCGGCCATGTTTGAAGCAGTTAGGAAACAGAACAGCCCTAGAGTCGCGAGCATGGTCGACTTTTCTAGTACGTTCATTGGTTATTGCTCCATCTGGCGATAGATAGCGACAAAATTTTCATTACTAATATTGAGTTCTTGTCTGATTGAAGGTGTAAGCAGGCTTTTCATCGTCACGGTCACCGGAATATCGGATATTTCCATTTCGATGGTTTTTTCTTTTACATTGATCGCACGGATCCGCTTGTCGGAAATAGAGTATTTTCCGTTGTGAAGATCGACGTCGTGTTTATCAATATAAGCGTGTCGAAACATCTCCTTGTCTATAAATCCCACCAGTCCATCGATGGAATAGAGTCGAGAGCATTTTTTCCTTATTTTGAAGAAATTATATTTTGACATTCTTAAGTTGCATTATTGGATTATCATTCTTGTGAATTATTCTATTGGATGAGATAAATACAAACTTATTATCTTCTTCAATGGCTTTTCTCAAGACAATTTCACCAGTTTCTGTGAGGCAAATATAATGATTTTTGTTTTTCAAAGGAGGAATGAATGGTTCAAAAATCAACTGGCTACTTTTGGGTAAACTATCAATAAGGTGATTATTCTTAATGAATACATCAATACCTTCTTGCTGAGATAGTTCAATAATCTCGGGGTGCAACGAGTCAAAATGATGAGGCGGCGCCGCTTCATCGGAGAGATCAGAGAAAGTGATGTTGTAGTAATCACAGATCTTTCCGACCGTGTCAATTGTAGGGTTATTATTCTTGCCTGAATATAGGCTGTACAGCGTACTATACTTTATGCCCATTTCCTGAGCGAGAAACTTAACACCACCTGTATCGTGCTTACTTTCAGTTATAAGCCTTATTATCTTATCTATCATCTACTAGCCAACCAAACGTGATTTAATTCATGCTTGTGTTTCATTAAAATAAATTTCTTTGATTTATTTTTATGTAATGTGTAATTTTTAATTGTTTCCCGAGAATCTAAATGTTTTTAGACTATTAATCCAGAGTTAATTATCAGTTAATTGACCTGTTTAGAGTCGCCACCTTTTTAATCGGGGAATATTTATATTCTTGCCAATTATATTTTTCTTATTTGGAATCATAGCCCGCCTTAGGCGGGCTTTTTTCATTGCTTTGCGGCTGGAAAATTACAGAGCTTGCGAAAGATGAGTCAGTAATGCCCGAACTTTAGGCGTTGACCCTCGATGACTAGGGTAGAGCGCATACAAATCAACAGGTTCGAATTGCCAGTCGGGAAGAATATTAATGAGCGTACCCTCTGCAAGCTCACGCTTCGCCATGTACTCGGGCAGTTCGGTGATACCTAACCCCTTTATCGCCATTCTCATCAGCATAGAGAAGTCATCGCAACGTACATTTGGTTCAAATCTCAATGCAGTTTTTCCTACTCCGCAACGTAGATGCCAGTCGGGGCTGCGCTCTTTTGCGCTCATCAGCATTAGTGGATGTTTTAGCAGGTCACTGGGCGTGTTGATTCTATGTTTTGCAAAACTTGGCGCGGCATAAAGGCGAAGATTAATGGAACACAACTTCTTAGCGATCAGCCCCGAGTCTGGCAGATCTCCAACTCGGAATGCTAGGTCGTAGCCTTCCTCAATGAGATCAACACGTCGATTCGTTAGGCTTAGATCGAGTTCAACATCCGGATAATGTCGACAGTACTCGGCAAGGTGGTCCCCTAGTAATGACTGGCCAACACCAAGAGATGTACACACCCTAAGGCGGCCTTGAGGCTTCTCCAGCATAGATTCCACCGCACTGCCTGCGGCTTCATATTCTTCTTTGATTCGTTTGCAATATTGATAGTAGCGCTGACCGATTTCAGTCAGGTGCAGTGTTCTCGTCGAGCGTTCCAGTAGCCGCACACCTAATTGTGACTCCAACCGAGTAACTTTACGGCTGATGTTGGATTTCGGTGTATTCAGTGCTTCCGCTGCCTGAGTAAAGCTACCTCTCTCTACTACTGTCGCGAACACCATCAGATCATTAAGGTCAGTCATTTGTTATCAAATATTGAACAGTGTTGTATCTGAATGAATATATATCAATTTTAGGTAACAAACTAATCTAGCTTCATCACTTAACGAGATAACCAAGGATTGAGCGATGGAAATTTTGACATTAGACCAATTACCACAAGGCGGATTCGCTGGGCTTAAAGAGAAACAGGTAGTGACAGATTACCGTGTGTTTGGTGCGCGCAAACGTCCCGAAACAGCGAATGGGATTGGCAACTTCGTCTATCTTGCTGACGCTAACTTCTTGCCACATGGCGAGACCGGTATGCACCCTCATCACGAAATTGATGTCATCAGTGTGATGGCAAAAGGTCGAGTAAGCCATGGAGGCTCACTAGAACATGGCAAAGGTTTGGTCGCAGGTGAAGCACAAGTGCAGCGAGCTGGTGGCGAAGGGTTTGCGCATAACGAAGTCAACCCAGATGACGAACCAAACCAACTGATTCAACTCTGGGTTCTACCGGAAACTAAAGGCGAACCAGCAGGTTACAAAGCTTATACCCCAGAAATCAACGTTCGAACACGTATCTATGGTGGAAGTAAAAACCAGACGGAGACTTTTGATAGCCACACGGTGATCGAAATGGTTCAGGCGACAGAAGGTTACCAAACAACACATAACGGTGAGGTCTTGGCCTACCTAAGCAGCGGTGAAGCACGCATCAACGGTGAAACGATTCAGGCCGGAACTTTGGTTAGAACAACAGAGCTGGATTTCGTCGCTCATAAAGACAGTCAGCTTATCCTAATTTTTACCGAATCTTTTTAATTAGACACAATAGTGAGGAAGTGACCATGACAACAAAATACTCTGAATTCTTAACAGCAGACAACTCTGTATTAGCGATGATTGACCACCAGACTGGCTTAATGGTGGGGCTTGGTGATGAACACCCGACTGTGCTGAAAAACAACATTGTCGGCCTGACCAGAACAGCGAAAGCGATCGGACTGCCTTCAGTTGTAACGGCAAGCTTACCGGAAGGTCCAAATGGTCCAGTGATGCCGGAAATTACCCAAGTACTTGGTGAGGAAGTGATCGAGCGTGAAGGGCAAATCAACGCCTGGGATAGTTTAGCGTTCAAACAGGCGATTGAGAAAACAGGTCGCAAAAAGATCATCATGGCGGGTATCGTAACGGATGTATGCCTACTTTTCCCTGCACTGTCAGCAGTTGAAGAAGGTTACGATGTCTACGCAGTAATTGATGCATCTGGAACGTGGAACAAAACGGTTCAGGAAGTGACGATACAACGACTGACTCAGGCTGGCGTGAAAGTAACAACATGGGCTTCTGTTCTGGCTGAGCTGATGAACGACTGGCGCAGTAAGCACGGCGAAGCGTTAGGTCAGGTTCTGGCGGAGCATACCACCAAATACGGTTATGTGATGAACAGCTATTTCGCAAGGGGATAATCATGAGTGGCGAGCGTAATGGTTCGCCACCTAATCGTCATTGGGTGGCGCTATATACTTTTATTATTCTTTTACCATTGGTATTTTTTATTCCTGCCTGGGTACAAAACTATGTCACTGAGCATCCGTTTGTGATGACCTTTGTTTCAGTTGGAATCATTGTCCCTATAGTGTCCTATTTGGCGTTACCGATGTTGGTTAAGCTTCATATTCGAATGGGAGTTACTAAAAAGTAAAGCACTTCACGTATGTGGAGTCAGAAGCATGTTTTGGCGAGGAGAGATAAAAGTTTATAGATATAACTTCGCCAGATAACTCGTCTTTTCTTGTCCTTTATCGTCTTACCTTTCAAGTGATCCTAGAGGATCATGTTTCAAAGTACCGAATGACCAAAATAACAGGTAGACAATAAATGACTCAAACAATCAGCAAGGGAATCAGTCAACTTCGTCAAGAAGCAGACAACGTGATAGAAACCATTCAGGCGGAAGAAGCTGAGGAATTACTAAGGGCTCAAAAAGCCATTTTGATTGATGTTAGGGACCAAGACGAGCGTGAGCGAAATGGAGTGATACCTCATTCAGTTCACATCCCTCGGGGAATGTTAGAGTTTAAAATCGACCCCAGTACCCCTGTGTCTTCTAGAGTATTTTCTGAATACGAGCACTTTATCTTCTATTGCGCAACTGGATGGCGTTCTGCATTTGCCGCGAAAACAGCTCATGACATGGGTATATCTCATACCTATAACTTGAAAGGAGGGATTGCACGCTGGAAAGAAGAAGGTCATCAGATTGAGTCTCCGATCTAAAAAGTGGTTCTAGTACACTAATACGATGGTTAATTTATGATTGAGACAAGCTACAAACTAGGGAGTGATTTCATCTTTTACCCTAGAAAAAACCAACTAACCCATGTTAATGAAAATACAGAAGATATTGTTCTTGGTTCAAATGAGAGCAGGCTGCTTACGTATTTTTTGTCCAATAGTGACAGAACCATATCTAGGAATGAATTAGTTAAAGTACTGTGGGAAGAGCGGGAAATCTTCGTTGATGATAGCAGCTTAACTCAATCAGTCTCTACTCTTCGTAAAGCCTTGAGTGACTCTTCTAAACTGCCAATGTTCATCAAGACAGTCCCGAAAAAAGGTTATGAGTTCATTGCACTTGTCGAAAAAAATTCTAATGGTATGCCATGTAGCGATGATTTTATCAATGATGATAGGGAGTTAGGTAATGCAGAGGTACCAGCTCATATAGCGGAGGAGCCTACTGCCGGAAATATAGAGATAACAAGGTCCGGAAACCAAACGTCTTACATCGAACAATTGGATGATCTCGTAAAAAAGTTGATGCTTTTTACACTCTTCATATTGGCGTCTATTACGATTCTATACTTCGTTACTGGTGAGCAAGTACTATGAAGATTGACACGGAATACATTTGGTTAAAATACCAAGCAAAAATTCGTAGACGCTTATACCGATATGCGGGCTGCACCGATGACTTAGAGGATATTATTCAAGAAGTTATGCTCAAAATTCATATAGGGGTTAATGGGGTTAGAGATAAAAGAAAACTTGAATCATGGGTATTAAAAGTAACTAAAAATTGTGCGATAGATTTCTACAAAAAACGACAGTATCAATCGCTCGCTTCGGGTAATGAAATTGAGATGAACATTGATGACTATGATTTTTACAAAGAGATGTCGTCCTGTTTACCATTTCTTATTGGTCGACTTCCTTACGAGTTATCAGAGCTTATTTTGAATGTTGATATATTGTGTTATTCACAAAAAGAGCACTCTGACTTGTTAGGAGTAAACTACTCAACCTTAAAGTCTCAGGTTCGTAAGGGCAGAGAGATGCTATATAGAATGATATTGGAGTGTTGTTACTTATTAAGAAATGAAGATGGCTATATTATTGGGCATGAGCGAAAAGAAAAGCAGTGTTGCAATTTTGGTTGTTACTAATTATTGCTAAACTAATAACTGTTCTTGTTTTTTGACTTGTCTTCATACATTCGTTCATCTGCAGATTTTATTAATTTATCTAAAGATGAAAACTCTCCAGAACTGGCAAATCCGCAGCTTGCCCCTGCATCTTTAAATTCTAGTTCCCTAATAGAGTCAATAATATGTTTAATTCTTTTTCTAACAGAAACTTCTATAGATAAATCGGTATCTAGGAATAAACAAGCAAACTCATCCCCTCCGATCCGATAAAATCTATCTTTAGCTCTACCGACATGAACCAATTGAGATGAAAATTCTTGCAGAAATCGGTCGCCTTTATCGTGTCCCAGACTATCATTAATTGTCTTCATGCCATCAAGGTCGATGATGGCTAGTACAAATTCTTCTGCTACCAATGAGGCTTTCTTTATGTGGTAGGCAATATCGGTATCGAAAGCCATTCGGTTATTGAGAGACGTTAGACTGTCAGTTCGAGCTAGTTCTTTCTGTTTATCGGCTTCCATATCCGTTTCAATGAGCTGTATGTTCGCACTAAGGAAAGATGAAACGATGTGTAGTATGTCTTCTGTTAACTGCCAATCAACACATGGATTATCATTAACTAAAAATATATGACCTGTTATATTTCCAGCAGAATCATAATAAGGGTATCCAGCATAAACTAATTGTCCCTCCATGATTATAGAACTAGAGAAGTCTTGGTTATTTTTTCGATTTGCGCGAGTGAATTTTTTGCTACTAAACACTTTGTGGCAAGGTTCGTTTTTCAATGAGTAGCTTGAACTAGGTAATAGAACATTATTTTCCCACATGGAAATAACATTAACTTGATCATTGTTTTTAAGTTGAGTTACACCTACTCTTTTCCAATTTAATAACAACCCGATTTGTTCGACAATAGACTCGGAAATACTTTCTTTTTTTGATATTAAAGGAAGTAAAGCCATAAGTAGCTTATCTTTAATCGCTAGTCGTTGATCTTCATTATTAGTGATTGCTACAAAATAACTAAAAAACTGAATAATTGTTACTGAACAACATCGTACTACAAGATTGAAATCACCAACTTTCTGTTCTTTAATTTTTTTCTTAGTGAAATTCTGGAGACTTTCAGGTAGAGAAGCCCACTCTTCATTAAAATGAATGATATTCCCAGACTTATCTCCAACTGCACTTCCTGCAGGTAGCTCATTGACTAGTGCTATTAGCTTATCTTTGTCGGTGATAACCTGATTATTCTCATTCATAATAAAAAACCATCATAGAGTACTGTGCTTATAATGATAGAGACGATAATTTTAACCATCAAGATATAAGTGATTTAAAATAGATGGAAAGTATACAATATAATTATATTTACTTGAAGGATAAGAGGTTTTTCGAGACAAAGCTATTTCTTAGTATCTAACGGTAGATAAATATTCATCTTTTTCGCCTCTGATTTTCGTCTTTTGTACTTGAACTTCGTCTTACTATTAAGCAGCCAAAATTTGTATTTTATCAAGGTCTGTTTCCGAACATTCCGAAGGCTGTTTTATCGTTTTAACTAAGCGAAGGATGCTTTATGAATGAATCGAATAAAACAGGGTTTCTTGCCCGTCGAGATTTTTTGAAATCGGGGGCGACATTCCTAACGGCGCTGGCGGTGCCATCTGCATTAGCAAAAACCATTGAGTTACCAAAAAATATGCTGGTACCTGGCGGATTTGATACCGCTTACGGTGCTCGTTCCAAACATGAGAAGGATGTTAAACGCACTGTGAATCCTGATGGAAATGCTTCGTTTACGCCTATTGCTCATCAAAGAGGCATCATTACTCCTTCTGATCTACATTTTGGTGCACACCACTCTGGGATACCTGAAATCAACCCAAATGAGCATGAGCTGTACATACATGGACTGACAGATAAACCAATGCGATTCAACCTAGAACAGTTGGATAAATACCCACACTCGGGCGGCATCATGTTTCTTGAATGCAGTGGAAACACTTGGAGTCAAGCATTAGCAGAGTCCGCTCCGGATAAATCTGCGCAGGAGCTCTATGGTTTGGTTTCGGGATCGGAGTGGATTGGTGTTCCTGTCAAGTTGTTGCTTGAAACCGTGGGAGTAAAGCCTAGTGCAAAATGGGTGATTGCAGAAGGGGCGGATGCAGGCACGCATGCTCGCAGTATCCCAATAGAGAAAATCATGGATGATGCCATCATTGCCCTGTACCAAAACGGTGATCGTTTAAGACCTGCACAGGGCTATCCGATGCGTTTATTTCTTCCGGGATGGGAAGGCAATATGAACGTCAAATGGTTACGCAGGCTGGAGTTAACCGACAGGCCAGCATATACGAAAGATGAATCACGGGCTTACACTGAGACTTTACCTGACGGCACAATCGAAAGGTTTAGTTTTTATATGGGCGTTAAGTCTTTGATCACTCACCCTTCTGGTCAGCAAAAACTGCCAGCACCGGGTTTTTACGAAGTATCCGGTCTTGCTTGGTCGGGAGCCGGCAAAGTCACCAAAGTTGAAGTTTCGGACGATGGTGGGAAAACTTGGGTTGAAGCTGATATTCAGCAGCCTGTATTAAGCAAATCACTAACAAGATTCACTTTACCGTGGAAGTGGAATGGAAGTGCAGCGAAGCTGCAAAGCCGAGCGACCGACGAATTTGGCAATGTGCAGCCAACCCATGAAGTTTGGAAGAGCAAATATCTTGGCGGTTCTTACAACCACTACAATGCCATACAAAGTTGGGCGGTGTCTAAACAAGGGGAGGTTCGCAATGCGTTTTAATCAACTTCAGCTCGTTATTACTGGGCTTCTTCTGGTGTCTATGATGAGCTTTGCTGCTTCTGAGCAGGTGCTGACACAACAAGAAGTCGAATCAATAAGTATTACGGTTTTCCCTGACGGGCAAGGGCTACCTAAGGGGGCTGGCAACGCGATTCAAGGCGAAGCTTTATATAAAGTTCAGTGTCTTGCTTGTCACGGGGCCAACGGTGAAGGTGGCTTAGGGCCAAAGCTGGTGGGCAGGGAAAACCAAGCGCCATTTTGGTCAACAGGATCTTCATGGCCTTATGCAACTTCATTGTTTGACTACATTCGACGAGCGATGCCGCCAATGAATGTCAAATCATTAAAGCCAGATGAAGTGTATGCGCTGACTGCCTATCTGCTTTATAAAAATGACATCATTGACCAGCAGTTAGAGTTAACCGAAAAAAACTTAGCTGATGTTGAAATGCCAGCCAAAGAGTATTCTCGAAGCAAGTGGTTAGAGGAAGAAAAAGCGCTTTTCCAACAGTATCAGACTAAATAGTATTGGGCCTTCGTCTCCTGCTTAAACACCGCCTCATTGGCGGTGTTTCTTATTGTTGTCTGGCTAAGTTTGTTGTTGCTCATTTAACGCACGCTCACCTAGTCGACTGAACAAATTGGCGCCGCTTGCTAAGTAGACGCCAGTTGAGACTAAACCAATACCAACCCAGTCGGCTGAAGTGGGAACCTCGCCAAGGAGAGGAATAGCAAAGAGGGCGGCGAGTACTGGAACCAGTGCTCCGAATGACGACCCTACTGGAGCACCTAACAAACGAATTGCTTTTCCAAATAAATAGAGAGATAGAATAGTAGCGACTACCCCTTGAAATAACGCTTGTAGCAGAATGTCATCAAGCGGTGCTGTCAATAATGCAGAAGGCTCTGATGAATACAAATAAAATGGAACAAAGGCGATCAAAGACCAAAATGAAACAATGGCAGCAGCGTGGAGTGGGTCAAGTTTGGATTGTTTTAAGACCAAGGTGTAGCTTGCCCACATAAAGGATGCCAATAGCATTAAGATTTGCCCAGTAATGTATGAGTGAGCGCCAATAATAGCATTCAGTCCAACAATGATGAGTAAGCCAACCATCATTAGAAAATAGCCTACTTTTCTTTTGTGGTTAAAGCGCTCGCGGAAAAAGATCAAAGCCAGAAGTGCGACAAAAAGAGGCATTACCCCAGGGATCAGAACACCGGCTTGGGCTGCGGGGGCGTAGATTAAACTGCTTGAAGCGATAAGAGAGTAGGGAGCACCAGCTCCGCAAACTAATATCATCAGCTTTGTTAGTCCGAGTTGTTTTAAGCCAGTTCCTTTTCTCAAAATGATTGGAAGTAGTAGTGTGCCAGCGACGCTAAATCGCAGCAAAGTAATCTCGTAAGCAGATAGCGAGGTTGTTACGCCAAGTCGTGTCACCGCCATCCATCCAGCCCAGATACTGATGGCTCCAAGTGCAAAAAGCGTCCCTTTAAGCATCCTGAGCCTGTCTACCTTGTGTCCATTCATGTCATTTACCTCTTAGTTGTAGTATTCACCCTGAGTCGGTAATGTAGCCATTAGTTTGATATGAATAAAATGAACAAAAATATTTAAATTATGAACAAAAATAATATCAATATCATGATGCTTAGAACTCTTGTTTCTCTGCGTGAGACCAAGAGCATCAGCGTGACAGCAAAGCAGTTGAACGTGACCCAATCGGCGATCAGCCATGCGGTACGAGCGCTGGAGTCTGCTGTCGGAGTGCCTATGCTCATTCGTGAACCCAGAGGTGTCGAGTTAACAGAAGCGGGCAACAGTGCCTGTGATAGTGCTGTTATTGCGCTTAAATCCATTGGTGACATTCAGCGGCTTGGTAAACAGGCTTTGTCAGGACATATCCAAATAGCCACGGTGGTGAGTGCATCGCGCTGTGTTTTGCCAGAGGTACTAAAGCATGTAGACAGGAACTACCCAGACTTAGATATAGAACTGTTGATAGGTACAGATACTGAGGTGCAAGAATGGGTAGACAGTGGTATTGCAGATATTGGAGTGGCTTATGATTTACCGGAGGGTGAAGCCATTGTTGCAGATCAATACTACGCCATAACAGGACGTTACCAGTCTTTGCCTAAGCGTGTTCCACTCTCATTATTAAGTGGCAAAGATTTTGTGATGTCATCGTCTGGCTGTGAAAATGCAATCAGTCGTATGTTCGAGGAGTATGAAGTGAAGCCTAATGTGAAAACCTCAGTCTCAGATATGAACGCATTGTTTGCAATTGTTGGAGCGGGGTTTGGGGTTTCGATTGTGCCTGGTTTAGCATTTCCGGAAAATTGGCAAGATATCGTGCAAAGGCAAGAGTTTACGCCACAGAGTAAGTGTGAGCTGAGTATTCAATGTTCAACGAAGAGGAATGATAAAGAAATAGAGGTCTTGAGCGATCTTATAAAGCAGCAGGCTTCTCGAATTCCAGTTAGATAAACAAGCCAACCAGCGTTGGCTGATTGGCCTGTTTCATTAGTGACAAGTTAGTGGCCTTTTAACCGCAACAAGAGCTGGATTTAGCTTCTGCTGGGTTACAAGCTGCTGTACTTTTTTCATTTCCTTCTATGACAGACGCAATGTAATTGTTTGTCATGTAATAGCCACCAAAGCGTTCAATGAAGTCGCTAGGAATGGTTTTCGATGGCAGCCCAGAGTCAATCATCGCTTTTTGCCATTTTTGGACCTTAGGAAAACCATCCAGCATATCTATGCCTGAATGCTCTTTGATCACTGCAGCACGGTGCAGAAGAGGTAGCCAAGCAATATCAACATTAGAAATAAAGTCGCCTTTAAAAAACGAACTGCTGCCAAGCTTTGCTTCTGCTTTCGCAAAAGACTTCGATAGATTCGCTAGGCGGGTCTCGTAAGTCTCTTTATCTTTGCTAGACATGGTGCTGCATTGAGCCATGTAATGTTTACTTGCTTGGTATGACCAAGCACGGTCCAATGCCTTTTGTTCTGCACTGACGTCTTCAATTGGTGCGTATTTATCATCCAAATACTCAACAATCGCATCTGACTCAAACAAGACAGTCTCGTCTTCAGTCACAAGGACAGGTACCTGACCATTAGGTGAAATATCCAAGAACCACTGTGGCTTATTGCTGAGTTCAATGTATTCGATCTCGTAAGGGACCTTTTTCATTTCTAGAGCGCCCATGACACGTTGAACGAAAGGGCAGTTTTTAAAGCTAATCAGTTTAATCATTGTTTACTCCTCACAGATCGTTTGATTCTGACTACGAGAGGTAAGACGCATGTACACTGGAGAAGACGAAATAAATGCTAGAAGTATTTTTGGGCTGTGGTCTACACAGGCGCAACTTGCCAGATGCCGTTGATGGAGCGGTAGTCCGACAGTAGCGACTTATCCAGAAAGCGTTTTAAATCGGTGCGTCTGCGCCATCTCACGACTTTCTTCAGATTTGGATCGTAGTAATAGAGGTAACCTGACGGGCTGAAAAAGCCTTTGGCTTTACTTGAAGCCACCGCAATGGCGTGTGAACCACTGCTCGCGCGCACTGAAATCAGATAAAAGCGCTTATTGCTATCCAGATTGGAAAACTCTGCTTTCAACCCATTGATATCGATTTGGTTTGTTGAGCGGACCACTTTCATGTTTCTCACTCGCGACAGCATCACTTTCTGCGTTTTCTGAGTTGAGAGAGACTCTATTGCAGCGCCACGCGCTGACAATAAGTTCATAGCTTCCGCAGGATGTTTCTGAATAAATGGCGTCTTGGATAACAAGGTCTGAATGTTTTTCATCGACTGGATCTGTTGAGTGCATTCTAACTGCGCCTGATCAAGATGATGCCGCTGATAAAATTCGCCATTCTCTGCCGCTCCGTTGGCGTGAGTACACCAGAGCTTTCCATAGTGCGAGCCCTTCATCATTTCACCAAGCCACTCTGTTGTCAGAGACTTGCAGATATCTGATTGAAAACGATTCGCTTCATACAATGTCATACTCATAGTTCTAGACCTTCTCGTGAGAGCCACAGCTCAGGTGAGCACTAATACATCCGCCAATGTTGTCGAATTGCTCATACTTTAATCTTTGTGTGCGTATCTAACTCGATCAATCCCTATAGCGCTTTCATTGTGTGGTCATACCTGTTTTTTGAACAATAGAGTTACAAATCGTTCGAAAAAGACACTTTCTGAGTTTAAAAGTCACCCAGGTGCTTGCAGCGTGGGAGATTGAACACCAGCTTTGTTGTGCTACGAATTGCAGCTTAAATGACGAAAATTCCCTCTTTAAGCCGTAGATTAAGAATCAAACAATAGACAACCATTAAGAAAAAGAAAATTTGCGCCAATGTAAGGGTGACATGGTTGTAACAACATGTTACAAAGCGCAAAAACCATTATAAAAATAAGTAGTTATTGAGCCTGCTTCATTGAGAAAGACCATGACCATAAAAACAAAACTATTTGGCCTTACTGGCCTATCTATTCTTGCGCTTATTACCATTGTAACCATTACAGAGTTGAGCAACCTCAAACTGCTCAATCTTGAGAAAACCCTAATCGAAGTAAAAGATATGGAAGTCTCGCTATTAGAGATGAATCGTATCGAGTACGAGTTTTTAGACAAACCAGAAGCGAGCAAACTCGAAGAATTTAAAGCCGAGTATGCGGACTTCCAAACTCTATCAGGCATGCTTACCAATGATCTTGATGAACTCGGGATTGTCGCTCGTCAACTGCCGATCTTACGTAAGAAAATTACTCTGTACCGCAAAGATCTGGAAATGCTGGCGGCGAGTTATGGTTCTGACGCCGCTCAGGTCGAACACCTCAAGCATGAAATGAAAGGTCTGTTCACTGACATTTTCGCTATTTTCCATGGTATTGAATCGACACTGGATGCGGAAATTGAACGTGCACAGATAAGTATCGAGCGCTTTATTATCGGCTCTGTCATTCTTGTTGCAGGGCTACTCCTGTTTGGCTCGTACTTCCTTATTCGCAGTGTTCAGGGCAACATCCAGCAGTTGAGCGATATGATGTCGACCATTGCCAATACGCATGACCTCACGCTCAAAGCCAACACTGATAGAAAAGATGAAATTGCAGAAATGGCCGGTCAACTCAATATACTTTTGGCGAGCATTCAGGGATTGATCTCCCGTGTACAAGGCAGCGTCAATGAGTTGGGTGCCGCCTCTACTCAGCTCCAGCAAAGCAGCGTAGATACCGAACAGGCATTAAGCCAGCAGCAGCTTGAAACCGACAGCGTTGCAGCAGCGGTGACTGAAATGGGCGAGACAATCAAAGACGTCGCCAGTACAACGGAAAGTGCAGCGGGCAACACTCAGAGAAGTTACGATACGGCTCAGCTTGGCTTTGATGACATCGTCGAAACACGCGATACCATTTCTTCGCTTTCGGAAGACTTAGCCACGGCCCGCGGTGAGGTGAATCATCTGCTCGCACTGTCTGATCAAATCAGCAGTGTATTGAACGTAATTGGTGAGATTGCAGAGCAGACTAACCTCCTAGCTCTCAATGCTGCGATTGAAGCGGCGCGAGCAGGGGAGCAGGGGCGTGGTTTTGCAGTAGTCGCAGATGAGGTTAGAACACTGGCAGGAAAAACTCAGCGTTCAACCGCGGAAATCTCCGATATTATCAGCGCGGTACAACAGCAGACTCAAACGGTTGTTTCTACTATCCAGTCATGCAGCAACAAAGGTGCCGACAGCGTAGACATGTCTGAGCAGGCCCTTAGCCATATCAAAGCGATTATGGAAGAGATGAAACACATCCTCGACAGCAGCACACAAATTGCGCTGGCGGTGGAACAGCAAAGCACGGTATCAGAAGAGATCGCCCGCAACGTTAATACTATTCGCGACCTGACTTACGCCAACGTAGGGGCTGTGTCCGAAAACGCGCAGTCCGCCACTGTAGTGGCGAGTCAAGCTACGGATCTGACACTAGCGATTGACCGCTTTAAGGCGTAAGTTAATTAGCCAGACATTAGGACATGGATTCACATCAAGGAGTAGAGAAATGGTTACCTGTTACATTCGATACGTTATCAACCCAAAGAAGGTCAAAGAGTTTGAGGAATACGCCAGAATGTGGATTCCTCTGGTAGAGAAGTTTGGCGGCCAGCACAATGGGTATTTTCTGCCGTCAGAAGGCGCCAGCAACGTCGCTCTGGCCCTGTTCACTTTTGAAAGTCTGACGGCTTATGATGAGTATCGTAATAAATCCTTCCAAGATGAAGCGTGTATGAAGGCGTTTAAGTTTGCCGAAGAGACCGATTGTATCGTTAGCTACGAAAGGAGCTTCTTCCGACCTGTATTTGAGTAAAGTGCATTACCTTGTCTTTCTAACGGCGCCTTTGGGCGCCGTTTTTTATTGGTCTAAAATAGCCAGTGAAGAGAATAAGCTATGTCTCATTTTCTGACTTACTGCCCTTCAAATCGCACAGAGGCAATTGCGCTGTACTATAGTTTTTAAGCAAACCTATTAAGAATTCTAATTAAAAAACGTCAGGTAATACTATGAGCAGCAAGCTATCCATTGTCGCGAGGCAGCCTATTGTCGATCAGAATCGGGAATTGTTCGCCTATGAATTGCTATACAGAGAAAGTGATACAAATGCGTTTCAGGCCGAAAATGCAAAAAGAGTCACCATGCGTCTTCTTTCTGAGCAGTTTCTTACCTTTCAGAAGAAAAACCTAGATAACAAACAAGGCTTTGTGAATTTTGAATATAAAGATTTGATAGAAGGCGTCCCCTTTGATTTCTCTTCTAACGATATCGTCGTAGAAATCCTTGAGTCATGCAGCCCAACTGATGAGCTGTTTAAAGCGGTGAGTGAACTAAAGCAAAAAAACTACCTCGTGGCACTGGATGATTTTGAACCCACTCCTGAATGGGACCGATTTTACAAACTCGTTGATTTTATTAAATTAGATCTCAGGGCGCTCTCGATGAAAGAATGCGCCGGGATCATTCGTGATTTTCAGCATTCCAACATTCAGTTTGTTGCGGAAAAAATAGAAAATAACACGGAATTTCAGCAGGCTTGTCAGTGCGGCTTCGATTTGTTTCAAGGGTATTTTTATCAAAAACCTGAGTTGATCAAAACGAAGAAGCTGTCTGCGTCTGCCGTTGATATTTTTAAGCTCTCGGCCCTTGTTGCAAAAAGAGACATTGAAGTGCACAAGGTCAATCAAGTCATAGAAAGAAATCCAATCTTATCGGTACAGCTACTCAATTTTGTTAACAATGATTCCAGACTCAACAGATCGATAGAAAGCACGCAACAAGCTTTGGCCTATTTAGGCAATGACAGAATAAGAAAGTATGTCACTTACACAACGTTGTCAGCGCTTTCGCCCAGTAAACCCAACATCATACTTAGGAATCTACTTGCAAGAGCAAAGCTGCTCGATGAGTTAGCGGTTAACATTAAACAGCCTCATTTAGCCGAATCTGCCTATCTCTGTGGAATGCTCTCACTTGTTGAAGGCCTGTTAGATATGGCATTGGAAGACATTGTCTCGTCCTTGTCATTATCTGATGTGATTACTGATGCCCTTATACATAGGAAAGGGGTATTAGGTTCCTTGCTCTCAATAGCGGAAGCGATAGAAAGTTCTAACTGGAAGCTTCTGGAATCTTTACTGAAGGATACGGACCTCAATGAAGAAACCGTTATGACCTGCATCACCAATTCCAATGCTTGGGTGAGCGAGTTGTGAGGGTATTGAAGTGTTCCCTGCATTATTGAGTTTCCGCGTCGTTAGGGAATTTCAGCTAGGTTGATTTGCTATGTCAATCTGGGCTGCGAGCAAGCGAGCGTATGGGTCTCTTTCTCTACTGTCATACCAACAAGCGGGCATTGCGTTAAGAAGGCCTGCTTGTTTTAAGGTGTTCTTTTCTGCTTTGGTAATGGTCACGTAATCCAGAAGGCTGTCGAGAATGCGGCGCAATGCTCTTGGCGTGAGTAAACCATCTCGCCAGTAACGTTTGATTTCTCCGGTGATCACTTCGTGCGGAACCAGTGGCTCAAGTTCAGCGTGCTTAACGATGGTTAGGGAGCGGGAACGAGGGCAGCGCTGGCGGGCGAGCTCCCAATCGGGCTTACCTTTCTTGGTGAGGTAATTTTCCCGGAAGCAAAAGTAGCTGAAATAGAATCGCTCGATGCTGTGCCAGCGTTCGGCTTTTACTTCCAGAAAAATATGTTCAAATTCAATATCGAGGTCTGTCATCGCTTCTCTCACTCATGGTCGAAGCGATACTACCGACTAACCCATGGCTACGGCAAGAGAATCTGTATTGCGTTGCTTTTTAATCGCCAGCAGAAGCTGAACAAGTAGCAACACACCTGTGACGCCTAGACCAATACCGATACCGCCCCAGATGCCGCCTAAACCAAAGTCTGGCAATAGCAGCCATGCAGCAGGCAGGCCAAACAGCCAGTAGCCAACAGCAGTCACAACAGTCGGGCCAACAACGATCTTCATACCGCGAAGTAGGTTAATCGCCAGTAGCTGCCATGCATCAACAATGAAAGAGAGCGCGACTACCCAGAGAACGGCGACGAGTAGAGTTGAAAGCTCAGCATCCAGATTGAAAATGGAACCAATCAGCTCAGGCCACAACATAAACACGCCTGCCAGCACTACGCTGAGTACTGTCGTCAGGCCAAAGCTTCGCAGTGCTGTGCGCTTAATACCATCATAGTCTTCCGCACCGTAGTCCTGACCGACCAAAATTGCTGCGGCTTGCGAGAAACCAAAGTTGATGTTCCAGGTGAAGCTCAGGCATTGCAGCAGAATTTGGTGCAATGCGAGAGCGGCGATACTGATGGTACCTGCCATCAAAGTGCCACCGTAAATCAAGCCATGCTCAAGCAGCGCAGCCAGTGCAATAGGCAAGCCCATCGCCAGTAAAGGTTTAAGCAATGACAGCGAGTATTCATCTGTATTTTTCCACGGTGCGAACGGCATGTATTCAGGGCGTTTAAACACCCAGTAGCCGTAGCCCAGCATCACAATGAACGCTGCTAAAGCGGTGCCCGCCCCAAGTCCAGCTAAGCCGAGCCCTAGCTGGAAAGCAAGCAAATAGCTGATAGGGACGTTGAGCGCAACGGTCAGTAATGACATCACCATGATCGAGCGAACATTACCAAGCGCACTGGTTAAGCCGCGTAGTACTAGTAACATCAGAGACGGCAACATGGCCCATTTTAATGCGTCTAGGTATTCCATGGCCGGGCCAGCCAGCTCCTGAGGCTGTTTCGCTAGTGCCAGTAGTTGCGGCGCATAAGCAAAGCATAAAGTTAAGATCGCAGACAGGATCACCGTCAGTAGCACAGCCCCTTTTACCGCTAAGCGGATTTGCTGATTGCCGTATTCCGGTCTCGCAATACGCTGACCATAAGCAATCGCAATTAAGTTCGCCACACAACCCACGGTGCTGCTCGCCACAATAAAGACGAAACTGTAGATGGACGCCCCCAATCCTCCGGCTGCTAGCGCAGACACACTGAGTCGCGACATCATCCAGACATCAGTCAGAACCAGTGCCATTGCGATGAGCTGCGAAATTATCAGTGGAAATGCCAGAGAGAGAATTTTTTTCATTGTGTGCCTCGTGATCGTTATCACAATAAGGTACGAGTTTGCTGGCTGGCCTTCAAATGACATTTATGCCACTCTTACATGAGTTCAGATCATGCGAGTGAATTATGTCCCCTTACAACCGTCTCCCTTATTCACACAACGGATTAAAAGTCTTTGAATCTGTGGCGCGCCTTATGAGCTTTACCAAAGCGGCTGATGAGCTCAACGTTACCCAAAGTGCAGTCAGCCGTCAGATAAAGCAACTTGAAGATGAGCTAAAAGCATCTCTAGTGATCCGAAAACACCGAGCGATTGAGTTAACGACGCAAGGGAAAGATCTCTATGAAGTGTTGCGCAAAAACTACGTTGCGCTAGACAGCTTGATTGCTCAGTGGGCGGTGCCGAATAAGAAGCGTATTGTGATAAAAAGCGCGCTCAGTTACGCCACGCGTATTCTGATGCCTAAGGTTGCGATGCTCAACGAGCGATACCCTGAACACGAAATTGTCATAATCCCATCGATTGAAGAAGACCCACCGCTTGATTCTGAAGACTGCGATCTGTTGATCGTTAACACGCAGAAACGTGAACGATATCAGAATCGCTCAGATGTGACCTTTCTCCGTGATGAGTTTATGGCTCCAGTCTACGCTGAATCCCTCTCTAAACAGCATATTCAGTTAAGTGACGTTCTGACGTTGCCACATCTGCACGCCACACTCGACCATCAGGATTGGAAAAACTGGTTAAGCAACGCTGATCTGAAAGGGGCGAAAAAGGGTAGGGATACCGTGTTTTTCAGCTTGGATTTAGCGCTAAGTGCCTGCTTGTCCGGTCAGGGAGTGACTGTGACGGATCTGCTGTTGGTATTACCTGAACTCAAGCGTGAGTTTCTCAAATGCCCTGAACAGCTTTCACTTCAACATAGCGACTGGCAGTACTACTGTTATCAACGCAATCATTCTCCCATGATCAGTGAAATCCTTAACTGGTTGGTCGAACAGACTCAAAATGAGCTGAACCAACTCAAAGTGCTGTGCGACAAATTTGGCTGGAGCCAAACAGACGTGACCTTGGGTTGAACTCACCATTCTAACCAGTGGAGTGGGTGTTCTTCTCCCTCTCTGTGGTGTAAAAATTGCTAAATACGCTCTGTAAAATTATCCTTTATTTCTTATATTATTCAGTGTGTTAGATGTAAATAAATGTGCTGTTAAGTTTAGTGTTGAAACGTTTTTTGATTTAACGACATCCGTGCGGATACTTCCCTCCATCGATTTGTACACGTCAGATTCCATGATGTTCTGGTGTGCATACGTCTCAGTTGAGTATGTGATGAGTGGGAAAACTTATGTTTAAAAGAGCGGCGATTTCGGTTTCGGTACTAACTACGTTACTTGTTGGTTGTGGCGGTGGTGGTTCTGGCGATGCTGGAAGCACTGGCAAAAATAATATTAATGGTGGTCAAAGCCGTGTTGTTTATCCGATGGGGATCTATGTTGCGACACTAGGAAATGGAAGTGACGATATTCTACGTGCCAGTGATGCATCACCGCGCTACATGGGGATAGGCATTGGTTATCACTATACTGGTGAGCAACAATTTTGGAGCCAGTCGGTGAGTGTGGATGCTTCAGACGATTACCACAAAGTAGAGGTGTCGGCTGGGTATGAAGTCGCTCAATCTACAGTGAGTGACGCAATGGAATACGCTTCTACGCGAGTGAAACCAAGTGGTGAGGTGCTTAGTCGTTCATTACGCAACGCCAAATTGTCAAACTTAGGCTGGATATTTGGCGAGTGGCGAAAAGATCTTTCTGCTGTGCAAAAGGCGCAAATTCAGTCAATTCACTTGGATGATTATGAGTTTAATACACTGGATTATGGCTTTCGGATGACTTCAGAAGATTCTGGTATCCAAGGAGAAGATTTTAATGTTTGGTATCAACAAGTTGAAACTGAAAAACTGATTGACGTTTTGGCTTCTCTACCAGATACCGAATGGAAAAGCATTGATGCTTACAACCAGCCTAACGCCTATAACCGATACAAATTTACCCAAGTCAACAACGGCCCATTGATGGTCACCGCTTTTATTGAAGACAATGGCGTCGAGTACTGTAAGACTGAGCCGAAGGGTTTCGCCACGTACAATGACAACCAAATTATACGTTCAGAAACTAAGCTGGAAGCGTCTGGCGTTGAGGCGTGCAAAGCTTACCTGAGACAGTCAGGTACCAAGCCATTTGAAGGTGAACACGGCATTCTGATTGGTTTTGTGAAAAGTGCCAGTGGGCAATCTCAGATGGCGGTTTATCACACAGGCTTTTATCAGGAAGACGATTTGGAGAAGCATCAAGCCTTGAGTGGTTCAGGCATGTTTGTGAAGAATTAATCGTAAAACGGAGCTCAATGAGCTCCGTTTTCTTTTCTGTTAACCACCACAGCAACTGCAGTTACGTTTGTACTTACTCATTTTACCGATACCCGGGTTAAAGGTATTGGTTGGATCCAATGAGTGGTAGAACTCCTGAAGCTGTTTTTCTGCTTCATAAAGGTGGCCTACGTTATGCTCTGCTGGGTATTTGGCGCCTTTCTGAGTCAAAAGCTCAAGCATTTTCTGTTTGATTTTCTTCGTATCCGCCCCTTTTCTGAAGATGTAATCCTGATGGAAAACATGACACATGAAGTGGCCGTAGTAGAGACCCATAACCAAGTCTTTGGTGATCTCTTCAGGAAGTTGTTCTACCCAATCAATATCGTTTCGGCGCAGGGCAATATCCAGCGCCAGAATGTCTTCCACTTCATTGGAGTGTATGGTTTCATAGCGAATCGCTGCGCCTGCAGCTGCAAAGCGGTGAAGCAGAGCTTTTTTGCCTTCATCGGCACTGCATACAAAGTACTCACAACCGTCCTGCTTAGACCAAACGTTCTCTAGGTACTCTTTCGCTTCATCGATACCACCATCACTCATTTTTAGGATTAGGTGGTGCTCGTATTTATCTCTGAATTCCAGCATGCGATTAGGAAGGTGCTGTGGGAACAGTTTGGTAAGCCAGTAGAGCGTAATATCCGGCAAATCTTTTGACACAAACGGAATGCGTTTCAGGATCGACTCAACTTTTGCTTTTAGCGCAAAGAACTTAGGCAGCTTGTCAGTGCCTAGGTGATGAATCGACAGGAAGACATCTTTACCGTAAGTTTCCGCCAGATTGAAAATGTCGCGATGCATGTATTCGCCCATTTCTGGCAGATGTTTAAAGCTACTCAGCATGTCACGACGCAGCATCGTCATCTTCGCTGGATCGCTACAGCCGATGTAGAAAAGCTGCTCTTTTTCAGCGACGGGGTTGGTATCGACACGGACTGCAAACACTGCGAGTTTACCTGCACAGCCACTGGCTTCAAACAGGCGTCTGGAATCAGCATTAAAACGGGAAGGGGTTTCTGCATCGACGTCACGAACGCGAGCCTCGTACTCTTTGTCTGATGCCATCGCATCACTGTGGACAATTTTAGATGGGTCAAAATTGCCTTGTTCAACATTGGTCAGAATCTCTTCTGGCGTGTCCCCAAGGCCTTCGATGCCCAAATGGTTCACCAACTCCAGTTTGCCTTCTTTGGTGACCTGACCAAACAGCGCCAATTCCGTATACGCAGGGCCGCGTTTGACCAAGGCACCACCGGAGTTATTGGCAATACCACCAACAACTGTCGCACCAATTGAAGAAGAACCAATCACGGAATGAGGCGCACGGTTGACAGACTTGAGCTTTTTCTCTAACTGGTGAAGGCTCACGCCCGGCAGACTGATGATCTGTTTGCCGTTTTCAATCAAGTGCAGCGAGTTGATACGCATGATGTTGATCACCACAACTTCACGGTCGTAATCGTCACCACTTGGTGCAGAGCCTTCGGTCAGACCGGTTTTGGCGGCCTGCATGATTACAATGCAGTTGGCTTCTACTGCAGCCTGAAGTAGACGCCACTGTTCAACTAATGAACCGGGAAACAAAACTGCCAGCGCTTTGCCTTTACCCGAGCGGAAGCCTGAGCGGTAATATTCGGTTTTCTTGTTATCAGTTAATACATGGTCTTGGCCGACAATGTCGATGAATGTCTGAATTAGCGCTTGATTACTCATGGCGTCCTTTTACTTCCTGTGTGACGTGCTTGTTACTTTATGGTTTTGCATATTTTAAATTCGAAACTCAATTCGAACCAGAAGCAGAAATTCACACTTGTGTGTTTTTTCAGTCAATAAAACACGCCTTGGAAGCAGAGTCACCAAATATCAATCACTTAAGTGAGTGTCATTTCTCTATTATTGGAAGAAGTATTATTGTCTTTTTCCAAAAGTTACATAATCAATAAGAGGTCTTAAACGTGGAATTGTAAAAATTAAGTGATCAAACCCTCACTTAACCCAATGATTTGACGTTGGCAGGTATAAAGAAAAAATATACGGCAGTGAGCAACCACTGCCGCTGACATGATTAGAGTTTTTTAGCCTGATCGAATGCCATGGACACCGCGAGAGTTTGCGCAAGGCACAAAGACGCTGACTGAGAGCGAAATGCATCCACTTTGGCTTCTTTAACCACAAAACACACGTCGCTGAACGCTGCGAGCGGGCTGATCTGACTATCGGTAATCACAATCTGATGTGCACCGGCTTTGGAGGCGACTTCGCTTAGCATCACAGTTTCTTGCGCGTAAGGGCTGAAACTGATGGACACGATGGCATCTTTCGGGCCGATCATGCTCAGTTGTTCTTTGAACATTCCGCCAAGGCCATCGATAAGGAAAGCGCGCTTATCCAGATGACGCAGCGCGTAAGTCAGATATGACGCGACGCTAAACGAACGTCTAAGCCCAATAAGATAAATATTCTCCGCATTACGCAGGATATCAACCGCCTGCTCCAATTTTTCAGCTGAGGTTTGAGCGGCAAGGTGATTCATTGCCTGAGAGTTGGCGCGAGCAAACTCCTCCAGAATGTCTTTTGGTGTTTCTGGTGGGTGAGGCTCTCCCTCTAACTGTTTATACAGTCTGGCCCTATCGGTATAGCTGGTGGTTTCCTCAACCAGATTGCGACGAAACAATTGTTTCATATCATTAAATCCGCTGAAGCCAAATGCACTGGCAAAACGAATTAGAGTCGATGGAGGTACTTCGGCTTGCTGAGCAATTACGGCAACAGTATCAAATGCAACACTGTTAGAATTATCAAGTACATACTTAGCTACTTGCTGGAGTCGCTTACTCAGGTCAGAGTAATTATTGCGGATCTGATCCTGCAGCTCTCCGAGCGAACTGGCCGCTTTCATGTCACTCTCCTAGGTTCGGAATCTGAAATAAATCTTCCGTAAAGATACCTTAAATTCGAAAGTCGTGAAATATTTGTTTCAGAACGAGGTTTGTGATGGCTTCCAAAAATGGTCAGAAGCTGGATGTGAGAAGAAAAAAGCGCCGCAACGTAAAGCGGCGCAAACAGGGTAATCCCCAGAAGCTATTGTCATATCAGGGCTGACGTTGTGAGCGCAGCGTCAGACAAGATATTCGTGAAAGGACAATAGCTTCAGCCCTACAAAACGTTATTTGCTTTTCTTGTGACGTTTCATATCGAACATCACAGCAAAAATGATGACTAAGCCTTTGACAATTTGCTGCCAGTACGCAGAAACATTGAGCAAATCGAGCCCGTTCTGGAGCACACCCATGATCATAGTGCCTATGATGGTGCCCTGAATTGTGCCGATGCCGCCTGCATGGGATACACCACCAACGGTTGCAGCGGCAATCGCATCCAGCTCATACATCACCCCAAGACCCGGTTGACCAGAGTTAATGCGTGCAGCCAGAATCAAGGCTGCGATACCCGCCAGAAGGCCTGCGTAGGTGTAAACCAGAATTTTGTATTTATTGACGTTGATACCCGAGACGTAAGCGGCGGTTTCGTTGCCGCCAATCGCGTAAGCGTACTTACCGAAACGGGTGTAGTTGAGCAGTATGTAGGAGACAAAAGCCATAACGATGAAGATCACCACAGGTACGGGCAGCCCAGCAATGTTGCCTTGTCCAATCCACTGATAGGAGTCAATCAGGCTACTAACTGGGCGACCGTCAGAGTAGAGCAGGGCCGCGCCACGAGCGACGATCATCATCCCTAGCGTTGCAATGAATGGCGGAATACCTGTGTACGCGATCAAGGCACCGTTAATGTAGCCACACAATGCACCTACCGCTAATGCTGCGATGATGGGCACGATCACTGGAAACTCTGGCATGTTCGGGTACATGCGCATGCTCCAGTCGAGTGTTTGCGCCATACTGGCCGATACCACCGCTGCGACGGCCAGCACTGAGCCAGATGAAAGGTCGATACCACGAGTGATAATGATGATGGTCACGCCCAACGCTAGCAGACCGATACTGGCCATCTGAGTGACCACATTGAGCAGGTTCGCTACGGTCAAAAATACCGGAGACAAAATCGTCATCACGATACACATGGCAACAAAGACAATGTAAATCGCGTACTTAGAGACAAGACGTTTGAAATTTTTGTTTGGCTCGCCTTCGGTTGAGGTAGCCTTAATCAGTTTTGCAATCATAACTGCATTCCTTGAATTACTTCTTAATCACCTGTCACGCAGGTGAACAAATCCTGATAAACGAATGACGATCTGAGACCTTAATTGAGCGCCATAGACATGATTTTCTGCTGCGTTGCTTCTTGCCCTTCAATTGCACCTTTTAACTGACCTTCATGCATGACCAGAATGCGGTCACTCATCCCCATCACTTCGGGCAGTTCGGAAGAAATCATCACCAAACTCTTACCCATGCCGGTAAGCAGACGCATAAGTTTGTAAATTTCAGACTTAGCACCAACATCAATGCCGCGTGTAGGCTCATCAAGGAACAAAATGTCAGGCTTGGTTAGCATCCAACGGGCAAGCAGCACTTTTTGTTGGTTACCGCCACTGAGGTTGTCGATGGTTTCGTACATGCCGGGGGTTTTAACTCTGAGCTTTTTACAGTGGTCTTCGCTGTCTGAACGCATCTTGCGGACATCAAGCACATTCACCACTTTGTTGCGGTACGCATCGAGATGAGCAATGGATGTATTCGCAAAGATATCGAGCATCAGATATAAGCCA
This sequence comes from Vibrio sp. RE88, assembly GCF_013113835.1. Classification (GTDB taxonomy): domain Bacteria; phylum Pseudomonadota; class Gammaproteobacteria; order Enterobacterales; family Vibrionaceae; genus Vibrio. The sequence continues at coordinate 406,185 of NZ_VTYQ01000005.1, forward strand.
GAATGGCGACGATCTTCGGTTAGGAAAGCCATCTTGTGGCTGATTGCGTCTTGTGGGGTTTTGATTTCCACTTCATTGCCGTTGATGCGAATCACTCCGGTGTCTTTCTCGCGAACACCAAACAGAGTTTCAATCAGTTCAGTACGACCTGCACCCACCAGCCCGGCAATGCCAAGAATTTCGCCTTCGTGAAGGTCAAAGTTAATGTTGCTGAAGGCGCCTTCAACGGAGAGATCTCGCACTTCGAGGCGAGTTTTGCCCGGTTTGGCTGTCGGAGGTGGGAATACGTCACCAAGATCTCGACCCACCATCATCTGCACGAGTTCTTCGTTATTGGTCTCTTTGGCTTCTCGTTCACCAATAAAGCAGCCATCGCGAAAGACGGTAATGTCGTCGCAGATGCGGAAAATCTCATCCATTTTGTGGCTGATGTAGACGATAGCGCAGCCACGACTTTTCAACATTTCAATGATTTCAAACAGATGGTCGACTTCTTTGTCGGTTAGAGCGGAAGTCGGCTCATCCATGATGATGATTTCTGAGTGATAGGAGATGGCTTTAGCTATTTCAACCATCTGCATCGTTGCTACCGTCAGTTCAGTCATCGGGGTTCGTGGATCTAAATCCAGATCGAGTTTTTTCAGCAGTTCTTCGGTATCACGGTACATCTTATCGTGGTCAATCAGCTTTAACGGCCCCTTAAGCGGTTCGCGTCCCAGCCAGATGTTCTCTGCAATACTGCGGTGTAAGATAGGAGAAAGCTCCTGATGGATCATAGAGATACCTGATTCCAGCGCTTCTTTTGCACCCGAGAATTCAACGGCTTCACCTTTGTAGCGAATGGTGCCACTGTCACGCTGATAAATACCAAACATCACCTTCATCAGGGTTGATTTACCAGCGCCATTTTCCCCCATCAATGCCATGACGCGGCCTTGTTTTAGGGTAAGCTGAACGTTGTCTAATGCTTTGACACCAGGGAAGGTTTTGGTGATACCACGCATTTCGAGTAAAACTTGACTCATAACTACTACTCCAAAAAGTGCTCTGCACTGAAGGTGCAGAGCGCTGTTATTCCATTAACCTTTTTGTTTCGCTTCGAACGCGGCTAGGTTGTCCTGTGTGACCAGCTCAGCTGGAATCCAAGTGATTTGATCGTGCTGTTTACCTTTAACAGCATCAACGGCGGCATCAATTGCGCCACGAGCCTGACCACCACCGTCTTGGAATACAGTCGCATTCAGAGAACCGTTCTTAACCGCTATCAGACCATCTGGCGTAGCGTCAACACCAACAACTAAGGTGTCATCAAGTTTACCCGCCGCACGCAGAGCCTGAATTGCGCCCAATGCCATGTCATCGTTGTTAGCTAGGATAATGTCTAACTGATCGCCAGAGTTGAGCCAGTTTTCCATAACGGTCATTCCTTGAGCGCGCTGCCATAAACCTGTTTGCTTACGAACCACATCGAAATTTGGCTTGTCTTGGAAGAAGTCTTCCACACCTTTAGTGCGCATGATGGCGGCTTCCTGAGTCAGCATCCCCATCAGGATACCCACGTTGCCACCGTCTTTAATGTTGGCGGCGTATTCAGCCTGTGTTTCACCGAACTTCAGCTCTTCTGAGCCAACGTAGAAAACGCTTTCCGGCAGGTATGAAGGGCGTCTGTTGAGATACACCAGCTTAATACCGGCATTAAGGATGCGGTCGGTCATTGGCTGAGTTGCGTCTGTGTTTACAGGGACGAGAATGATGGCGTCCATTTGTTGGACGATAAAGTTTTCCACCTGACCCAACTGTTTCGCTGTGTCTTCCTTTGCATCGACAAAGGTCAGTTCAACCTTGCCATCAAATTGTTGCGCGTATTTGTCCATTGCATCTTTCATGTACACCATGAAGGTGTCATCAAAGTTGGGAATGGCAACGCCGACGCGTGTTACGTCCGACTTGGCTTCTTCCTGACCACAAGCTGTCAGTAGAAGTAATCCGGAAGTCACGAGTAGGCCTTTAAGTAGGGTTTTAGAGGTAGTGGCGAGTTGTTTCACCTTGGTCAGCAGCATGGTAAGTCCTTGATGTAATGATGGCATCATTGCCTCCTTCGTTCTTGTTCAACCGCGTTCCACACATAATGAAATTTTTATTTCATTTTTTCGTGAATACGGCTGTGAGTCCTATTCAGCTGTTTCAATCGTTATGTTTTCAAAATTACAAAACAGGTTTTGCGGGTTTGAAAAATATTTTTTATCGGTGTCGGTGAGAAACTATATGTTGATGTTCGAATTCTGACCAGTCGAATTGTTTCTCAATTGTTAAAACTGTTATCGCGATCTCACTGAAACTTATATTTCAATACGATGTTCTTTATTAAACATATGATATTTAAGTTTTTAATGATTTTTGTGACCTGATTCTGATATTTGTGTTAATTGAGTCTTTCATTTGTGGAATTTTTGTTTCAGCGGAAAATATTGAGTGGCATTTTGATAAATATTTTTCATTTTTTGTGTTTGTTAGAAATGAAAAGAATGGATTTGAGTAAAAAACGGCCATGGATCACAGTCTGGATTTTGTGTTTCATTTTTCATTGAAAATGAAATAAATGTTTCGTATAAAGGTTGTGAAACACAAATAACCTTATTCGGCGATAGTTGGAAACTGGGTTGGTGTCCCCGGTTAAACAAGCAAAGTATTAAAGGAGTAACCAAATGAAGGCCATCGATAAGAAACTCGATCTTATATGTATGGGGCGCGTGGCCGTTGACCTGTATGGACAACAGATTGGTGCCCGTCTAGAAGACATGGGATCGTTCGCAAAATATCTCGGTGGATCATCGGGCAATGTTGCCTACGGTACGGCGCGTCAGGGCTTGAAGTCATCTATGCTAGCGCGTGTTGGTGATGAACATATGGGCCGATTCGTGCGTGAAGAGCTGCAACGGCTCGGCGTAGACACCAGCCATTTGATCACCGATCAGCAGCGCTTGACCGCGTTGGTGATTTTAGGGATCAAAGATGAGGACACGTTTCCACTGATTTTTTATCGTGATAACTGCGCAGACATGGCAATTACGTCTGACGATGTAAGCGAAGAATATATCGCTTCAGCCCGTTGTCTGGCGATCACAGGCACGCATTTGTCTCATCCCCAGACCAGAGAAGCAGTGCTAACCGCACTGAAATATGCCCGAAAACATGGTGTAAAAACAGCACTGGATATCGATTACCGACCAGTATTGTGGGGGCTGACTTCCATTGGTGATGGTGAAACACGTTATATTGAGTCAGAAAACGTTACAGCATCACTTAAAGAGGTGCTGGGATTATTTGACCTTATTGTCGGTACAGAAGAAGAATTCCATATCGCAGGGGGATCGGAAGATACACTGCAAGCGTTGAAGAGTGTACGTGAAGTATCGGATGCGGAACTGGTCTGCAAACGAGGGCCACTTGGCTGTTCAGTATTTAGTGGTGAACTGCCAGACGATCTCGACGGTGGTATCAATGCTCGCGGCGTAAGAGTTGAAGTACTTAATGTGCTCGGAGCTGGGGATGCATTTATGTCTGGGTTGTTGCGTGGCTACCTCAATGGTGAGAGTTGGCAGCAGTCTTGCGCGTATGCAAATGCGTGTGGTGCGCTGGTGGTTTCAAGGCACGGCTGTGCACCGGCAATGCCAAGCAAAGAGGAACTGGACGATTATCTGGCGCGAGCAGAAGAGGTACCGCGTCCGGATCTTGACTCACACCTTAATCATCTTCATCGAGTAACAACGCGAGATAAAGAGTGGGATGAGCTGTGTGTGCTGGCGTTCGATCACCGTATTCAATTTGTCGATATGGCGCGTTCAGTTGGTGCTGATATTAGTCGGATTTCTCCCCTTAAAGAGTTGATATATAAAGCCAGTCAGGAAGTGGCGTGTGAGGCCGACTTGCAAGGTAAAGCTGGTTTATTGTGCGATGGCTCTTTCGGTCAATCGGTATTGAATCAGGTTACGGGTAGCGGTTGGTGGATAGGGCGTCCAGTCGAGCTACCGGGTTCGCGCCCACTAGAACTCGAGCACGGTAACATCGGTTCACAATTGATCGACTGGCCACTTGAGCATGTCGTTAAGTGTTTGGTGTTCTTCCACCCTGAAGACAATCATGCGTTGCGTTTGGAGCAGGAAAAACAGGTGCAGGAAGTCTACACCGCCTGCTGCAAATCTGGCCATGAAATGCTACTGGAAATTATTCTACCCGCCGACATGGAGCGCGATGACGCCCTTTACCTTCGCGCCATGCAGCGCTTCTATAACCTAGGTGTGAAACCTGACTGGTGGAAGCTTCCACCGATGCAAACAGAAAGCTGGCAAACGGCTGAGGCACTGATCAACGAGCGCGATACGCATTGTCGAGGCGTTGTGTTACTCGGGTTAGATGCACCGGAAGAGGTGTTGCGTGAAGGCTTTAAGCAAGCTGCGCAGAATAATGTGGTCAAAGGCTTTGCGGTAGGGCGAACCATCTTTGGTCAGCCATCTCGAGCCTGGTTAGCTAATGAGATTGATGATCAAACACTCATCGACCAGATTAAACGTAATTACCACAATCTGATAAGTCTGTGGCGTGAACGTGGTCAGGAGGGTTAAAGAATGGCGAATACAATCCGACTGACCATGGCACAAGCGTTGGTGAAGTTTATGCAGGCGCAGAAAGTGGAAGTAGATGGTCAACTGAAACCGATATTTGAAGGCGTGTTTGCCATCTTTGGCCATGGCAATGTTGCAGGCTTAGGAGAGGCGTTGTTCCACGTGAATGATGAACTGCCAACCTATCGCGCGCACAATGAACAAGCAATGGCGCACAGTGCGATTGCCTTTGCAAAAGCCAACAATCGCCGCCGCATGATGGCAGCAACAACATCAGTTGGTCCGGGCGCGTTGAACATGGTAACTGCTGCGGCTTTGGCACACGTTAACCGTTTACCCGTCTTGCTTTTACCGGGTGATACGTTTGCGACTCGCGAACCGGATCCCGTCCTTCAACAAGTCGAAGACTGGAGTGACGCCACCATCACGCCGAACGATTGCTTTAAGCCAGTGAGCCGCTTTTTTGATCGCATTACTCGCCCTGAGCAGTTGTTGAATAGCTTACCTCAGGCAATACGCGTACTGACCGATCCGGTTGAATGTGGCCCTGTGACGCTTTCTCTTCCTCAGGATGTGCAGACCATGGCGTTTGATTACCCTGAACATTTCTTTGCAGAAAAAGTCCATCGGATACGCCGACCAGGAGCAGATGAGCATGAACTCCAACTTGCTATTGAGACCATAGCGCAGGCTAAGCAGCCGCTGGTGATCGCGGGTGGAGGCATTCATTACGCAGAAGCAACCCAGGAGTTCAGCGACTTTGTCGAAGCCTTTGGTTTGCCCGTCGGTGAAACACAAGCAGGCAAAGGCGCATTGGCCTGGGATCACCCGAGTAATCTGGGGTCGATTGGAGTTACGGGATCAGAAGCCGTCAATACACTCGCCAGTGAGGCAGACGTTGTCATCGCTGTCGGGACTCGCTTGCAGGACTTCACTTCCAGCTCTCGTGCGTTATTCCGCTCTGATGCCAAAATTGTGTCACTCAACGTCAATGGATTCGATGCGACCAAGCACTACAGTGCCCCTTTGGTTGCTGACGCCAAACGTACCTTGCCACAGCTCAGTAGTGGTCTGATTGGCTGGAACATTTGCCCTGACTGGAAGAGCAAAGCGGAATCACTGCGATTGAAATGGAATGAAACCGTCGAGATTGCGATGACTGATCGCCAAAGCGAGTTACCCACCGATGCGGAAGTGATTGGCGCTGTTAACCGTGCCGCGCAGGAGAAAGACATTATTGTCTGCGCGGCAGGCGGCCTTCCGGGTGAGTTGCATAAATTGTGGCGGACACGTTACGACAAGGGCTACCACCTTGAGTATGGTTTTTCGTGCATGGGGTACGAAATCGCTGGGGGGCTTGGCGTCAAAATGGCGAAGCCTGATTCAGAGGTTTTCGTCATGGTGGGTGATGGCTCATATCTGATGCTTAACTCTGAAATCGCCACCTCGGTGATGTTAGGTCAGAAGCTGGTTGTGGTGGTGTTAGATAACCGCGGTTATGGATGTATAAACCGCCTTCAGCAAGCTTGTGGCGGTGCGGGTTTCAATAATCTGCTTCAGGATTGTAATACCGTTGAGGCGGGGGCACCGAAGACCGACTTCGCCGGACACGCTCGCTCACTTGGCGCTAGCGCAGAAAAAGTGGGCAACGTCGCTGAACTGGAGCAGGCGTTGATTCGCGCGAAGGCCACAGACAATACGTATGTCATCACGCTGGATACCGATCCGCTCAGTACCACTGAATCTGGTGGTTCATGGTGGGAGGTCGCTGTGCCAGAAGTCTCAGTTCGTGAGCCAGTGAGAGAAGCGCGTAAACGCTACGAAGCGGCCAAGAAACATCAGGTTATCTAAGGAAACAATCATGACAGTACAACTAGGAATTAATCCACTGACGTGGACGAACGATGACTTGCCGTCTCTTGGGGCTGAAACACCACTTGAAACGTGTTTGTCGGAAGGAAAACTGGCAGGTTTTGCCGGATTTGAACTAGGCAATAAATTCCCGCGTGAAGTTAGCCAGTTAGGGCCAATCCTAGCCGGACACGAGTTGCAATTAGTCTCTGGCTGGTACTCTGGCGAGTTGCTGACTCGTAGTGTTGAAGAAGAGATTGAAGCCGCACAGCCTCATCTAACGTTACTGCGTGAACTCGGTGCAAAAGTCATGGTGTTTGCCGAAGTGACAGGCTGCATTCATGGTGATCAAACAACATCAGCGCATTTACGTCCTCATTTCCCAGAAGATAAATGGCAGGAGTATGGCGAAAAACTGTCTGAGTTTGCCAGATACACCCAAAGTCAGGGTGTTCAAATTGCCTATCACCACCATATGGGAACGGTTATCGAGTCGGCACAAGACATCGACAATCTAATGATGCACACCGATAAGGAAGTTGGGCTGCTTTTGGATACCGGACATCTCACTTTTGCTGGTGCGGATCCGCTTGCTGTTGCTCAGCGCTGGGCTCATCGTATCAACCATGTTCACACCAAGGACGTGCGTCTCGATGTTCTGGCAGACGTCAAGAACCGTAAGACCAGCTTTCTTGATGCGGTATTGGATGGCGTATTTACCGTGCCCGGTGATGGTGGGATTGATTTCCCACCCGTATTGAAACTGCTGGCAGAAAACGGTTATCAGGGCTGGCTAGTGGTGGAAGCGGAGCAAGATCCATCGGTGGCACATCCGCTGACTTACGCCAAATTAGGATTCAAAAATTTACATCAATTTGCCTCTGATGCTGGTTTGTTTAATCAGTAGAACAGGGAAGGAGCTCGATAAATGGAAACGGTTCAGAATTTTATTAATGGTCAGCTAAGCGAAAGTCATACTGGTCGCTTCGCACCAGTATTTAACCCCGCGACGGGCGAACAAAGTCGTCAGGTCGTGTTAAGTTCAGCTGCGGAAACCGCAGAAGCGATTGCTGTAGCTGAGAGGGCTTTCTCTCTATGGGCGAAGACACCGCCTCTCAAACGTGCCCGTGTGATGTTCAAATTCAAAGCATTACTTGAACAAAACATGGATCGTTTGGCGCGAGTGATCTCCAACGAGCACGGTAAAGTCTATTCAGACGCTGTTGGAGAGGTGACGCGTGGTCTGGAAGTGGTTGAGTTCGCATGTGGCATACCACATCTTCAAAAAGGGGAGCATTCAGCCAACGTGGGGACGGGTGTCGACAGCCACTCACTGATGCAACCTCTGGGTGTGTGTGCGGGTATCACGCCGTTTAATTTCCCAGCTATGGTACCAATGTGGATGTTCCCAGTTGCCCTTGCGACAGGTAACACCTTTGTCCTTAAGCCATCGGAAAAAGACCCGAGTATGGCCCTGATTATGGCTGAACTACTGAAAGAAGCAGGGTTGCCTGACGGGGTGTTCAACGTTGTTAATGGCGACAAAGAAGCGGTGGACGTACTGCTTACAGACCCTAGAGTTCAAGCCGTCAGTTTTGTTGGTTCGACGCCAATTGCCGAGTATATCTACAGCACCGCTTCTGCACACGGTAAGCGCTGTCAGGCATTAGGGGGAGCCAAGAACCATTGCGTGCTAATGCCGGATGCAGACCTTGATATGGCAGCTAACGCTATCATGGGGGCGGCCTTTGGTGCCGCAGGAGAACGTTGCATGGCGTTGTCAGTGGCGGTTGTGGTCGGCGATGAAACCGGTGACAAGCTCATTGCTCAGCTCGAAGAGAAGATCGCGCAAATGCGTGTCGGGCCGGGTATCGTAGACGGGCCAGAAAATGACATGGGGCCTGTGATCTCAGCTCCGCACAAAGCGAAGATTTGTGACTACATCACATCAGGTGAACAACAGGGCGCCAAGCTAGTGGTTGATGGTCGTGATTTTGTGGTGGAAGGACACGAAACAGGTTACTTTGTTGGCCCGACGCTGATCGACAATGTTTCACCAGACATGACGATCTACAAAGAAGAAATCTTTGGTCCCGTTTTGTCGGTAGTGCGCGTTGAAGACTACGAGACAGCGCTGGACCTAATCAATCGTCACGAGTACGGCAATGGAACCGCAATATTTACCCGTGATGGTGAAACGGCTCGTCAGTTTGGTGAAGACGTGCTGGCTGGCATGGTTGGAGTGAACGTGCCTATTCCAGTACCTATGGCGTTCCACAGCTTCGGCGGCTGGAAGCGTTCGGTGTTTGGCCCACTCAATGTCCACGGCAATGATGGTGTTCGTTTCTACACCCGAATGAAGACGGTAACAAGCCGTTGGCCTACGGGCGTGAGACTCGAACAACATGCGAGTGCCTTTACTATGCCGACCATGGAATAAGTGACTTCTCCGACTCACTTACAAAAATCCCAGCATAAATCGCTGGGATTTTTTATGTTCAAATGCCTGAGAGTGGGGTAAGCAGACCCTAAGTGTTGACCCTTTTAAGCATTGCGCGAATGCTAGCAGCGGCGATCAACTTATGAAAAGGAATGATCGCCAACAAGTACGCGTAACCAATCCATGTCCGAGTATTGACTAAAGTGGAGAGCGTGAACCGCCCCGGAGCGAGCTTGACTACTGAAAGGGAGACCTGCATATGTTTGTCCTCACTGGTGCAAATGATCTCTGTCTCTGAGAGTAATTCGACTTGATGTAATCCGATGCCTTGTCCCTGCCGTAAATCTTCGACCTGTAACGTCATCCTTTCTGCTGACGCAGCGAAGCCTAACGGAGCGACCAAACGGTTTCTCAGCGCCATCAGTGTTTCAACGATGTGTGGAAGATGGCCAAATACATCCACGTAAACCTGACTGGGGGAGCGTTGTTGGTCTGGGATCTCAAAGCTCAATGCGTCACAAAAGCCCCGTTTCTTTAAGCGCCCAACCAGTGCACTTTGTGCTGGGAGCTCACTGCTTGCGAGTGTTTTCATCATCCCTCCTGCATCATCTGTTTTAACGCGTCTCTTACTTCCGAGCCTCCAATGAGAGCGAGAAACAAAAGGCCTCCCGGGATCAACAGCGCCATCATTATCGGCCTTAATACGTAGGAGAAACAAAACAAGCTCGGCATAAATACCAACCACTGGCCTAATAGAGCCACGACTTTCTTGAGGTTATCTTCCATTGCAGTCTTTCCAAATTACAAAATTGAGCGTGCTCAATTAATAAATGAGCGCGCTCAATTTGTCAACTTGTCTGGGTAGAGGTATGATCTGGCAGCAATATTTTGGGTGAAAAGAGCATGGGAAAAAGAGAACAAACGAGAGAGCGGATTCTTAGCGCGGCATGGAAATTGTTTGAAACGCAGGGGTATCAGGAAACGTCTACGCGTCAGATAGCAAGGCAAGCGGGAGTGGCAGATGGCACGGTCTTTAGCCACTTTGAAAACAAGCTCGCGATATTGCGTGAAGGCATGCTAAACCAGCTAACTCAGCTTGCTGAACAAGGCTTGGCCAACCCTGTGAACGATGCGATGGAAATGGGGATGCAGTTTGCGACAACGTATTACGGTTACTATTTTTCCAATGTGAACCTGAGCCGAGCGCTGCTTAAAGAAGTGGTCTGGGATATGGACTACTACCAGTCTTATAATGATGCGGTGTTTGCAAACTCGAATTTGCCGGCCAACGTGGCAGAGAAAATGCCGCTGATTATGGACTGCTATTTTATGACTCTGATTACTCACTTGAGCAAACCAGAACCCACTTTAGAAGCTGCCCTGAAAGAACTTGAAGGCAAATACCGCACTATATTGAATATCGGGTAGTTGAGGTCAGAGCAGCTTCGCTCTAGGAGCATGAAATCTGACGGTTATTGATAGTATTTTTGTTATTCCCACTGATTGACATCAAGTGCGGTTGAAAAGTCTTCGCGTTGAGGGTGCACAACACAAAACCTATGACCAGTTGGTGCTTCCATCACTACCCATCGTGGGAATCGCTTTACAACTGTAGCTCCTAAGGCATTAAGGCGAATGACTTCGGCTTCAATATTATCTGTCTCTATATCAAAATGAAGCCGACTCGGATGATCCACTTTTTGTATCAGGATATGAGGATGGCCTTGCTTGGTATCTAGGCTTGAATATCGTTCAGCCCACTGCTCATCTGAGCGTTTGCAACTCAACCCCAAAGCACCCTCCCAAAATGTATTCGCATGCTCTATGTCGTCCACTTCATTATCTATAACGATTGCTGCTAACCGACTGCGGTGCATAACTTCTTCCTTGTTTGTCTGCGTTGAAAAAATGCTAGCACAATAGCTATGCCTTAAACTGAGTGAATCTCACAAATGCTTTGTGTTGAACCTTGGTTGTGAGTGCGAACTTATCGAAACACCCAGCTGCTTACATTTGCGATTCGAGCGGAGCAAGTGCGTCAATTATTAGGTCGACCCTTAAAAGAACGTTCAACTATTTACTCAATGAACTTATATAGGCATAGTAGCCATAAAAGTGACTGAGTGGTCACTATTGATTTGATAAGCATTGACGAGCGAGAAAATATGTTGAACTCAATTAAAAACAAGCTCTATTTTTTAGCAGGAGCGACCTTAGTGAGTATTGCAGTGGTGGCGAGTACTGGGGCCATACTGACATGGAATTTAGCCAAACTGGAAAATGGAGAGCTCCTGCTCGATAAGCTAGAAATCGCGGTTCTAACGATGAGGCATCATGAGAAAGATTACCTTACGACGGAAAACCCGAAGTACTTGAGTCAATTTGGTCAATTGAATGAACAAATCGACACAGACTACCTAGTTTTGATAGACGTTCTTGACGAGTTTGGGCTATCTAAAGGAACCCTAGAAGAATTTGATGTGCACAGAAATCAATACGCTAAAGCTGTACATCGAGTGGCGAACAGCGATCCAAAAACCGCATCTTCCACTACGACAAAGCCATACGAGGTCTCAATAAATCTTCTTCATCAGTTTTCTTCAGAGCTGGAGCGTGAAATTGTTGCCGAGATGTACGCTGAGCGAGACTTCGCCATGGCCGTAATTATAGCCATTGTGATACTACTTATTCTCTTTATCGCTGGCCTAATTAAAGCGATAGTTTCACCCGTAAACCAGATAGTGAAGCATATGGATAACATTGCGCAGGGTGACGGTGACTTAACGGTTCGGCTTCATGAACAGCGTAAAGATGAGTTGGGCCAATTAGCACGCTCGTTCAATGTTTTTGTTAGTAAGATTCAATGCACAATGAATAAAGTCAGTGAGTCTTCGATTGAGCTATCTGCGGCTGCTTCTCAGTGTCTCTCTACGGCCAAGAGTACAAACAGCACGGTCATGTCTGTAGATTCTGAGTTAGGCAGTATTGCTGCGGCTATGAACCAAATGACTAGCTCTGTCGCTGAAGTGGCTCAAACGACAAATGAAGCCATGCTCGTTGCGGATAAAACTAACCAAAGCGCCAAAGAAGGTATTCATACAGTAGGAGCTGCGATAGATGCGATTGAATCACTAGCGAGTGAGATAAATCTGGCTTCCGCAAAGATCAGTCAATTGGCCAAGAAAAGTGATGGTATTGGCGAAGTACTCCATGTCATTGAAGAAATTGCTGAACAAACCAATCTACTCGCGCTCAATGCAGCGATTGAAGCGGCGAGGGCAGGTGAGTCGGGTAGAGGCTTTGCGGTTGTGGCGGATGAAGTACGTAACCTAGCCCAAAGAACGCATAATTCAGTGCAAGATACGCACAAGATGATTGATGCGCTACAGCATGACGTCAAACAAGCCGTTGTGGCGATAGATTCCAGCCTCGAAAAAAGTGAAGGTAGTGTTGAAAGTGTCGCTCGAATACACACGGCATTAACTGTGATATCCGAATCTGCGGGCCACATTAATGACATGAACATTGTAATTGCAAACTCGACTCAGGAAGAGAGTGCTGTGTCTGAGGAGATAAACACCAGCTTGTTCGGCATCACTGACAATGTTGCTTATGTGAGAACAGCTTCAGATCACGTCATGCAAAGCGGTGAGATGTTGTCTAGTATCGTGAACGATTTAAATACCTTGGTGAGACAGTTTAAATTGACGTGAATGAGAATCTCTAAAACAAATCGTGATAAAGATTATGAGATTGGAAACGTCTTCATTTGATTTCGTCCGCTGTTTTTGGCGTGATAGAGCGCTTTATCCGCATTGGCTATAGAAACATCTGAAAGTTGCTCAAAGTCATACTCACAGATACCGAAGCTTGCAGTAAAGGTTATTACATCGCCTTCATAGGTTATTTCAGCGTTTCGAGTCTCATCTATGATCCGCTCTGTGACGGATTGGGCAACATCAAGGTTGGAGTTTGGTAAGAAGATAAGAAACTCTTCTCCACCGTATCTTGAAGAGATATCGTAAATTCTTGTAGAGGATTTAATGATTGATGCAAATTTTTTGATGACTTTATCACCGGCTTCGTGTCCATAAGTGTCGTTGACTCTTTTAAAATGATCGATGTCGGCAATAATTACACAGGCTTTGGATTGTTTGCGTTTTAAGTAATTGACTTGTGAAGATATTTGGTCAAATAAAGCTCGCCTATTCAACATATCGGTCAACTCATCTTTTGTTGCGAGCTTCTCTAGCAAGATATTATTGTCCATTAAATAACTGGCTAGAAGAAAAATAGTAATACCGAATATGCTGGTTGGAAAAAACATCAGCTGAAAAATGATCATATCACTGGAAAAGTAACTTTGTGGATTCACATTGTCTGCATGATGTAGTTCTATCGCTGACATAAAGAACCATAAACACATAGTGATGATTAAGCCAAAATCCGCTTTGTTGGGTTTTGGCTTTCGGTTGTAAATCATATAAATGTTTAGACAAGATGCTGTGAGCATGAGCAAGAAGTTAATTGGATAGTTTATTTCAATCCATATGTGAAGTAAGACCGACGATAATATATACATTGATAATAATAGATATATCAAATTCTCTATATTCTTACTTTTGTATCGAATTGATATCCCTATACTAAGAGAAACGATATAAAGGCCAAAAATTATGTCAAGAAGTATCGATTCATAAATATATTGAAATTCTGGTATCCGTATAACCCAGAATAGGAGAATAATCGTCATTAGATAAAAAGAAAGGTAGAATGGCTTAGCTTTTCGCTCTCCGACAGGTTCTTGGATAAATAAAGCGGCACAAAAAGCAAACGTGGTAACAGTAATTGAAGTGTATAATAAAGCAGTTTGTGCGAGCATAAGAGCAATAGCTTTGTAATTAACTATTCTTAAATATAGCTCAATAAATAAAATTATCTAATTGTCACCATTACAGATAGATAGAACATTAAGTTATTGTTTATCAAAGATAACTTTATTAATCTGGCGATTTGATGCTTGTTGAGCTATTGATCATTCAAGAGCATAATTGACAGCGCTCCCCAAGACTTTTCAAGCCTCTCACTAAGCTCAAAATCGTCAAAGGTTACTGACAGTTCAAAAAGGCCTAATAAAAAGCTCATCAAAATATCGACCACTGCATCAACGGGAAGATCTCGAATTTCTCCTTCATTTACTCCTTCGACGACAAGCCCCGTTACCATTGCTCGATTTTTTTCCATCATTTTCCCGTATTGGCCTCTGGAAAAATCGAGGTACATGAATTCGTTCCATACCCTCAGCAGATGCTCATTGTCTTTTAAGTAAATGCCGATCTTTTCCATAGTGAGCTTTATTTTTGACAGCGGAGAAAGTTCAAATTGAGCCGATTCCAGCATGATTTTGTCTATGTCTTCTTCAAAGTGATCCAATATCGCCAATAGGAGCTCTTCTTTACTGGCAAACGCTCGATAGACACTTCCCTTGGAGAGTCCTGCCTTTTTGGCGACTTGATCAATAGAAGTGGCGTAATAGCCGGCATGCCCAAAACACAGAGCCGCTGCATCGGTAATTTCTCTCTTTCTAACTGAGGGAGACTTATGGCTGCTTCCTTTAATAGGTCTGCTCTTCGCTGTCATTTTATGCTCATAAACCAAATAATTAATGCCTAGTTTACTCTGTGTTACCTAACCGAAAAAGTGGAAGTTTGGATCAAACATCGACTTTCCGAGATACAACCTGAATGCGGCGACCGTTGATGCTCTTTTGCTCACAGGTTTTGAAGCTTCTGCGCACTACACCATTTGCTTTTCTTATCAACTTTGTTGCCAGTATTTCTCACTTCTATGCAAGAAAGAACGCATAAAATTTGTAAACAATAGTGACTGAGTGGTCACTATTGTGCTATGTTTCACAAAAGTGACTGGTTGGTCACTTTTTGTTTGGCTGAGTAAGTGTTCTCGTTTGAACCTGAAATCTAGGACCAATCGCGATCTTTTATAAGGAGTGTGTTGGATTAACAGTGAAAGGTAGGCCTGCTACCAAGAAATGATGAGCTTGTAATTGAAACTGACTTTTTACTTCAGCAGAAAGTGAGTTCGTATTTTTCTACTTAATTAGATAGAGGTGGTTATATTGAAATTATTTAAATTGAAAAATGTACGAATTTTTTTATTATTTTCTATATTAAGCTCTGGAGCCCAGGCTTCTAATTTTAATTACAATTATACCGCACTAAGGTTATCTGCAAGCCCATCATCGCAAAGTTTAGAAGCGTCCTTTCAATACACACAAAATATGCATTTCATAGGATTAGTTGAAAGCAAGTTCGATGGTGATTGGGATCTGGCTGGTGGTATTGGTTTCAACGGGCCAGCCAACCAGCTATCGGATGTTTATGGTCGATTATTTCTTCACAATGTTGAGGAGAAGGGACAAGACAATCTGAAAGAAAAGTATCTTCCTGAATTTGCAGTTGGTAGTCGAATCTGGGTCTTTAGAGGTGTAGAAGCCTATGGAGACATAGGGATATTAGCAGACGGAAGCCATAGTCATAGCCTATATAACTTCGGATTTCGCGTTCATTCTAATTCATTGTTTAGTTTCGGGTCTGGCCTGAGAAATAATGGCCATTATGGCCAACAAATATTTATGAGAGTTGATTTGAATTATTAGTTTTGACTTCTTATTTCAAACTACTTTTGTGCATAAATGATTCTTTTACCTGCGCAATACTCGTTCAAAATATAAGTGGATATTGATGTGATTAAAAAAATTGCTTTCCTAGCCTTGTTGCTGGGGCTGTCCGGCTGCGGACAGGATAAGCCTATGGAAATATCGGTTGAATCTAGGCCGGTAAAAATGTTTAAGGTTGCATTAGGTGGCGCTCAATTTGAGCGAAGCTTTCCTGCAATTACAGAAGCAGGCGACAGTGCGGAGCTTTCTTTTCGTGTTTCTGGGCAAATTCGTTCGATTGACGTCGCGGAGGGTCAGATTGTTCGACAAAGTCAGGTACTTGCAGAGCTTGATTCGGCTGAATATAAGTTACTTGCTAAACAAGCAAACGCTGAATTTAACCTGACTCGTGTACATTTAGAGCGAAGTCAGAAATTGTATAAAGACCAAGTGGTGTCCGAACAAGATCTTGACCAAGCGATGGCACAGTATAAGGCTGCGAAGGCCCAGCTTCAGCACGCTAAAGAAAATGTGAGATACACCTCTATCGTAGCGCCATTTGATGGTGCTATTTCTCTCATTTCAGCGGATGAACATGAGTTTGTGCTTGAAAGCCAGACTGTGATGAGAATTCAATCCAATCGACTGCTAAAAGTGATGTTCCAGCTTCCGGCCCATCTTTTTAATCGATTCGTCTTCGAAACTGATATGACGGCATCCATGGTGTTCGACGCATATCCAAATCAACAGTACCGTCTTGACCTCCAAGAAGTTGATACTGAAGCCGACCCTGCTACTGGCAGTTTCAAAGTGACGATGAGTATGAATTACCCCACTGATTCAGGCGTTCTTCCTGGGATGGCTGGCATGGTTAATGTCATGGCGGGCGGAATGTCCGACGTCTTTATTCCTCAATCTGCCCTATTTGAAGAAGGTGGCGAAACTTATGTGTGGCGTGTGAAACATCAGGGGGACGTTGAAAAAATACTGGTGACTCTCAACTCAGAAGGAAAGGTCATCGCGGGACTAGAAGATGGCGACCAAATTGTTAGCTCAGGTGTTAAGGAAATCAACGCTGAAACTAAAGTTCGCCCTTGGGTTAAGGAGCGAGGGTTATGATTAAAGTGATTGCGAAAATGCACCAGTTATCAGCGGCGCTGAGTGCAATATTGATAACTGGTGGTTGCAGTGAACCTGTTATTGAACTCGAGAAAAGCCGACCAAACGTTTCGGTAGTGCTGCCTATCTCCGAGCCCGTCAGTGACGGTATTTATTTTCCAGCTGTTGCCAAAGCAGCAGAGCATGCGAAGCTTAGTTTTCGCCTGGCGGGAAAAATAATTCATATAAATGTTCAAGAAGGCGAACAGGTCAAAGCGGGTGATGTCATTGCGGAAATAGATCCAACTGACTACGAACTAGAAGTGGACAATATTGAAGCAAAGTACTCGGTACTCAATAGCCAATATCAACGTTCTATGCCTTTGGTTAAAAGAGGCATGCTTGCCAAATCTCAATTTGATGAAATTGCGGCCAACCGTGAGATTGTCTTAGCACAGCTTGAGCTCGCCAGATTACATCTGTCCTATACCAAACTCGTTGCCCCTATTGATGGCGTCATCTCCCGTGTTAACGCCGAAACACACGAGAGTGTTCAAGTCGGTCAACAGGTTTTCAATATCCATAGTCCTAAAAGTGTCGAGATTGTCATCCAACTGCCAGACATGCTTTATGTTAAGCAGCCAACGGGAGAGAGCCTAGAGAATATTAGCGCAACCGTTCGAGTACAAAGTGGGAATCAATACGACGCTACTTTAAAAGAGTTTACGACTGAACCTGATCCTAAGACTGGTACGTTTAACGTGACCCTTACTATGCCAATGCCCGCGTCTGAATACATTCTTGATGGCATGGCCGTCGAAGTGACTTCTAAGGAAACAGATGTTGGTTTGGATTTCGACTCAGGTGTGAGTGTGCCTATCGAAGCCATCTTTAACGCTGATGGTGATGCGCTGACAAGCGAAAACAAATTTGTCTGGGTTGTTGATGAAACCCAGATAGCGACCAAAAGAAGAGTGGTAGTCGGGAAAATAGGCATGGATAGCGTGCAAGTGCTTGAAGGCCTGGCTGTAGATGAAAAAGTGGTAGTTGCAGGAAAAGGGAAATTAGTTGAAGGAGTTCATGTGAACATTATTTCCGGAGGGGCAGGTCAATGAGTCAGGAGATCAAACTAAACCAAAACAATGAAGAGGTTGGAGGTATTGCAGCGTACTTCATCCGAAATCGTGTAATTAGTTGGATGATTTCATTGATTTTCCTTATTGGTGGAATATCGGCATTTTTCGGTTTAGGTCGTTTAGAAGACCCTGCATTTACGATTAAAGAAGCAATGGTTGTCACCGCATACCCGGGTGCGACTCCGCAGCAAGTTGAAGAAGAGGTGACGTATCCTCTCGAAAAGGCCATTCAACAATTAACTTATGTTGACAAGATCAATTCTGTGTCGAGTCGTGGGTTGTCACAAATCACAGTGACAATGAAGAACAACTATGGACCCGATGATCTTCCGCAAATCTGGGATGAATTGCGCCGAAAAGTGAACGACTTAAATAATCAGTTTCCACCTGGAGTCTATCCTCCACAGGTGTTTGATGATTTTGGCGATGTATATGGGATTTTGCTGGCGGTTACTGGGGATGGTTACTCGTACAGAGAGTTACTTGATTATGTGGATTACTTGCGCCGTGAACTTGAGTTGGTCAACGGTGTCAGCAAAGTTTCCGTAAGTGGTCAGCAGCAAGAGCAAGTATTCATCGAGATATCG
This sequence comes from Vibrio sp. RE88, assembly GCF_013113835.1. Taxonomy (GTDB): domain Bacteria; phylum Pseudomonadota; class Gammaproteobacteria; order Enterobacterales; family Vibrionaceae; genus Vibrio. Next base: position 424,595 of record NZ_VTYQ01000005.1, read on the forward strand.
ATGAAACGCTTAAGTAGCCTTGGGTTATCACCTGATACCGTTTTTAATTTGCTATCGACACAAAACGTTGTTTCTGATTCAGGTGCGGTACGAATTGGTAACGAATACATCCGAATTCATCCCACAGGTGAGTTTTCGGATGTGGATCAGCTCGGAAACTTAATCATCACAGAAAACGGTGCTCAAGGCTTGATTTACTTGCGTGATGTCGCCGAAATCAAGCGTGATTACGTTGAAGTACCTGAGAACATCATCAATTTCAATGGCCACCTAGCGTTGAATGTTGGCGTTTCATTTGCCAAAGGCGTTAATGTTGTTGAAGTTGGTGAAGCGTTTGATCGTCGCATGGCTGAACTGCAGTTTCATCAGCCTATTGGAATGAAGGTAGCGGAGATCTACAGTCAGCCGAAAGAAGTTGATAAATCAGTCAGCGGATTTGTAGTCAGCCTTGGTCAGTCTGTGGCAATCGTAATAATTGTACTGCTGTTTTTCATGGGCTTGCGATCTGGCTTACTAATAGGGTTGATTCTGCTTTTAACGGTGTTGGGCACTTTCATCTTTATGCAATATCTGGCGATTGACCTGCAGCGTATTTCGTTAGGTGCGTTAGTTATCGCTTTGGGTATGTTAGTCGACAATGCGATCGTTGTTGTTGAAGGGATATTAATCGGCACCCAAAAAGGCCGAACTCGACTACAAGCAGCGACAGACATCGTCACACAGACAAAGTGGCCGCTGCTTGGAGCAACGGTTATAGGCGTGACTGCATTTGCGCCTATCGGGTTGTCTGATGATGCAACGGGTGAATACTGTGGCACTTTGTTTGCGGTGTTGCTCATTTCACTCATGCTGAGTTGGTTCACGGCGATTTCACTGACCCCATTCTTTGCTGACATTTTCTTTAAAGGACAGAAAAATACCTCAGAAGAGGGAGACGGTAAGGATCCTTACAACGGGATTATTTTCGTTGTATACAAAAACTTTCTCGCGTTAACAATGAAACATGCTTGGTCGACGGTCGCAGTGTTGCTTATTGGTTTAGTTGCGAGTTTGTATGGCTTTACTCAAGTGAAGCAGGCTTTCTTCCCTTCTTCTACCACTCCTATGTTCCAAACGGACATATGGATGCCAGAAGGAACCGATATTCGAGCAACCAATGCAACGATTAAAGCATTAGAAAACTGGCTAAGTGAACAGCAAAGTGTAGAGCATATTACATCGACTACAGGGATGGGGTTACAGCGTTTCATGCTGACCTATTCACCTGAGAAAAGCTATACCGCTTATGGTGAAATTACAACTAGGACGACCAGCTATGAAGCGTTACATAGTCTAATGGCTAAGTTCCGCGCGCATATTGAGGCGCACTTTCCGCAGGTGAACTACAAGCTAAAACAAATAGAGCTTGGTCCTGGTGGTGGAGCGAAAATTGAAGCTCGAATCATAGGCTCAGATCCAACCGTACTTCGCTCAATTGCTGCTCAGGTGATGGCAGTCATGCACGCTGACTCTGAGGCAACAAACATTCGGCATGACTGGAGAGAGCGCACCAAAGTCATTGAACCGCAGTTTAATGAAGGTCAGGCGCGCCGTTTTGGTGTGACCAAGGCTGATGTAGATGACTTCTTAGCTATGTCATTCTCGGGGAAAGCGGTGGGCGTTTATCGAGACGGAACGACGCTTATGCCAATTGTCGCGCGACTACCTGAAGAGGAGCGCGTGGACATTCGTAGCATCGAAGGGATGAAAATATGGAGCCCAGCAAAGAGTGAGTACATCCCTCTACAACAGATTACCTTAGGGTATGACATTGTCTGGGAAGACCCAATCATCATGCGAAAAAACAGAAAGCGGATGCTAACCGTCATGGCCGATCCCGACATATTGGGTGAAGAAACTGCCGCGACGTTACAAGCTCGGCTGATGCCAGAGATTGAAGCGATAAAGCTTCCACCTGGCTACGCTCTAGAGTGGGGAGGTGAATATGAATCTTCTGCTGATGCTCAAGAGTCGCTATTTACCACAATGCCACTGGGCTACCTGTTTATGTTCTGTGTCACTGTGTTCCTGTTTAATTCAGTAAAAGAACCTTTGATTGTTTGGCTAACTGTTCCATTAGCTGTAATAGGGGTAACGGCAGGGTTACTGGTTTTGAACACTCCATTTGGTTTTATGGCTCTACTAGGCTTCCTGAGCTTATCCGGAATGTTGCTAAAGAATGGCATCGTCTTGCTCGATCAAATAGAGATAGAAATGAACTCAGGTAAAGAACCTTATACTGCCATCATGGATGCTGCGATAAGCCGTGTACGACCTGTTTGTATGGCAGCCATTACGACGATATTAGGGATGATCCCATTGCTTCCGGATATCTTCTTCAAGCCTATGGCAGTGACCATTATGTTCGGACTTGGGTTTGCCACGATACTGACACTGATCGTTGTACCTGTTCTTCATCGTCTATTCCATAACGTTAAGGTACCTAGCTAAAGTTGAACGTATCGCGTACCACTTTGAGAAACAGGTGGTGCGCATTTTTGAGTGACGAACAGTTTGTTTCTAAGCTTGTTAGATGAATGACGTTTCTCATTCAAGCTAGAATCTGATGAAAGACACTGAACCAATACGAGGTGTGAATTGAAAGAAGACGATTTGATCGCTTGTGAAGAGTGTGGCTTGGTATCAAGTATTCCTCATATGCAGGAAGGCTTTAAAGCGAAATGCTCTCGTTGTCATCATACATTAACGACTTCGATTCAATCCCCAAGACAAACGTTGGCCGCCTATTCCGTTGCTTGCTTGATGATGCTCGTGTTGAGTATCTCATTTCCCTTTATGTCGTTTAGTGTTCAGGGAGTGACTCAGGAAATAAGTCTGCTTCAGACGGTAACCATGCTGGATAAGTTTAAGCACAGTTTTCTCGCGTTAATTCTTTTGTTCACTGTATTTGTATTGCCGGCTATATACATCATGTCGGTGTTGTATCTCTATACGCTTAAGGGCAAAGGGTTGCCCAATGAACTGCCAAAACATATTAAATACTTGGGGCGAATTGTATTCTGGGCGGAGCCATGGCTGATGGCAGACGTCTTTCTGATTGGCGTGCTTGTTAGTCTAATTAAAATTGCAGCTTTGGCAGATATCGCCATGGGGTACTCATTCTGGGCATTCTGTGGTTATACGGCGTTGGTGGTAAAATGCATATCGTTGGTCGACAGGTCTTGGCTGTGGAACAGTCTGTCTCCACTACGCCACATAGACAATGTAGACAGTGGCGATGACCATCACAGTCGCAACCACTCAAGTTGCCGAGTGTGTAACCAAGTTAACGCCATGACGGCGATTCGATGCTGCCGTTGTAACGCTCGCATAGTGCATTATGCCCCTGCGGCCAGCCTCCAAAAAGCTTGGGCATTATTGCTGACGTCGGCTGTTTTTTACTTTCCTGCAAACTTGTATCCCATCATGTATACGGTGAGTTTAGGCAATGAGTCACCCTCCACAATAATGGGAGGCATCATATTACTCTGGCAGCTTGGCTCCTACCCGATAGCCGCCATTATATTTATCGCGAGTGTGTTTATTCCTTTGGCGAAAATGCTCGTTTTAGCGTGGATTTTTGTGATAGCTAAACGAATAAATGCCTCCTCTGAACATACTGCCTTAAAACAGCAGCAACTTTATCGTGTGACCGAGTTTATCGGTCGATGGTCGATGATAGATATTTTTGTTGTCGCGATTTTGGTTGCACTAGTTCAGCTCCAAAGCTTAATGGCGATTTACCCTGGGCCAGCGTCAGTTTCGTTTGCCGCTGTTGTGATTTTCACCATGCTATCAGCGATGGCTTTTGATTCCAGAATGCTGTGGCCTGCAAAAACAAGGATTTAAAATGAACGAAAACGCCTCTAGTCAGGCTGATGTTGAACGAGAGTCCAACGTTTCTGCGATCTGGTTGATCCCTTTGATTGCTCTGGCGATCGGAATATGGATGCTGTACCAATTCGTAGAAAGCCAAGGCCCCGAGATAAAGTTGATCATGTCAGATGCGGCGGGCATTGAAGTTGGAAAAACAGAGATTAAGTCTCTAAATGTCAGTGTGGGTGTCGTGACATCGGTGAAGTTTGGTGAAAGTTATGATCACATTGAGGTGACCGCTCAGATGACGAAAGATGCAGAGCGGATGCTTCATAGTGACACTTTGTTCTGGGTGGTTGAACCGAGAATCGGCAAAGAGGGGATCTCTGGCCTTGAGACGCTTTTGTCTGGTTCATACATTCAGATCCAACCCGGTGAGTCACAGATTGATCAGGATGAGTTCGTCGTATTGGACACTCCGCCCGTCGCCCCTCCTCACGCTAAAGGGATTAGAGTGGTGTTAAGCCATCCGTTGGCAGGCAAGCTGGATATCGGTGATCCTGTCATCTATCAGGGATTCACAGCTGGAAGAGTGGAAAAAGTTGAAGTAGATATCGAAAAGAAAAGTGCGAAATATCAGCTGTTTATATTTGAGCCTTTTGATGAGTTAGTCAAAACAGACAGTCGATTCTGGCTCAATAGCGGCGTTGATCTGCGATTGGATGCCCAAGGGTTTAATGTACGTATTGACTCTATTGAAGCCCTAATTGGAGGCGGGGTGAGCTTCGATGTTTTGGACCGATCTAAACCTAGTCAAACGGTGACGACTCAAAATCAAGAATTCACTTTGTATGAAGATTTCCAATCAGTGAAAGAAGATCAGTTTGATAGAAGCATTGAGTTTATTGTGATGTTTGACGAAACCTTGAGAGGGCTAACCCAAGGCGCCTCGGTAGAATTCCGTGGGTTGAAGATCGGCTCAGTGTCTAAAGTACCTCTAAGAGGTGTAAGCATCAAAGATGGCTTTGATATCCCTAAAATCCCTGTGTTGATTAAGCTTGAACCGCAGCGCGTTTTTGAAGATAGCGATAACTTAAGCGACGAACAGTTGATGCAGCAGATTCAGATGGAGTTCCAAAAGGGGTTACGTGCGAGATTAAGTGCGGGAAGTTTACTCACTGGCGCGTTGTTCATAGATGTTGACTACGACGAGCAAGCTATAGAATACGAGCCTTCCATGTTTGATCACTATCCCGTATTTCCTGATAGCCCGAGTGAGCTCGCTGAGATACAAGCAAGCATTGCGACCATGCTGAACAAAGTGAATGAGCTACCCCTGAATGAAACAGTGGTGACTTTAAATAGGTCGTTGTCTCAGCTAGAAACGTCGCTTTCATCCGCTCAAAAGGTAATGGATGCCGTTGAAGCCATTGTTGCTCAACGTGATGCGCAGGCGTTACCAGAGGAGTTAAAAGACAGTCTCGACAAGTTACAGAATACGCTAGACGGTTTTAGTGCAAATTCGACGGTTTACCAGAATCTTGATAAGGCGCTAATTGAGCTGGAAAACACAATGAAAGAACTTCAGCCCGTTCTGCAACAGATTAATGTTAAACCGAACTCGTTAGTATTCGGAGAGGACTCAGTGAGTGATCCTAAACCAATGAAAGGGAAAAACTAATGAAACGATTGATTTTACTACTTCTGGTGATTGTTTCAGGGTGCAGTTCAGAGATGGGAGCTGTCCAAGAGCGTTACCTTTTATTGGCCGAAAATAAGTCTCAAATCGTTCAAAGCCATTATCCGGTATTGCTAGTGAAAACCGAATTGGCCGATTATCTAAATCAGCGTCATATTGTGTATCGCACTTCAGATACTCAGGTGGTTTATGCGAAAAACCATCAATGGGCACAAGACCTGTCTCAACAACTGACTTATTGGGTGATTAGTGACCTCAGAATGAAAGACATTCCTTACTGGCCAGTCGAATTGGGTTCGTTTCTTAAACCGGAGCTGAGCCCACAGTTAACGATCCGCTTTCACCAATTCAACGGAGCGTTTTCAGGCAATGCCGAAGTCTCAGGGGAATGGTTGATTACCGACATCGATGGCAATTTGGAACGCAACGAAAGTTTCTATTTCGAGATACCGTTAAAAGAGGATGGCTATGATGCGCTGGTTGAAGCGTTAACTGAAGGTCTTCAGCAACTCTCGACTGAAATACAAGAGTCTATTTAAAGTTGAACCAACCTCTTTTCAACCGACAATTTCATCCAGACTGGATGAAATTGTCGGTATTCTTCCGCCATTAACTAACATCCTTTCCGTTATACACTCTTCTGACAAAGCCTTACAAAAACGATATACAACTTATTGAAAGGTTGTCGTATTTTCCAGCTCTGTTTCGTGTCTATGGTGAATACTCAACTATGAAAAAAGCGCTTTTACTCTTGCCATTATTGCTGTCTTCAACGGCGTTCGCGGGGAATCATCAAATCGGCTTTGGCATTGGGGGCGGTAGTACGGATGGCCCTAATGGCTGGAGTGACTCGGGTTTTGCGGGCAAAATTGATTACGCGTATCAATTCCACCCCAACTTCGCTGCGGAGATCGGATATGCCGCGGTTGATGGTATGACAAGCAACATCGTCACAACCGTTTTGGGGACGACCAAGCAAGAAGTGAAATACTCTACTGGCTTTGCGGGCTTGAAAGCAGGCGTGTCGCCTGTCTCTTTCCTCAATCTCTATGTTGTCGGTGGCGCGAACTATTCTGATGTTGAGAAAACGTATACGCCTTCAGGTGGAACGGAGCGAACCGATTCTCACACCGGATTACATCCATACTATGGAGCGGGTACTGAACTGATTTTTTTTAGTACTGTTGGCCTGAACCTAGAGTACCGAAAGTTTGTTTTGGCTGATGATTTTGAATCCGATGTGGTCTTTGCTGGTATGAATATTAAGTTCTGATCTAGCCCTAGATTCAAAAGAGAGTGAACGGGAGTAGCATGGAAGTGCTATTCCCGTTTTTGATCGTTTAGCAAGGCATGGCTTTGAGGTTAGGGGAGACGATTAGCTCGGCTGCTGTTACTGACTGCACATAATCCAAGTCAGTGTCTGGAGCTATTTCAATGATTTCAATACCTTGTGGTGTGATGGTAAAGACACCCAGCTCGGTCACAATCAAATTGACCTGATTCATCGCAGTGAGCGGTAGGGTGCAGTGCTTCAAAAGCTTAGGTTTGCCTTTTGCTGTGTGTTCCATTGCCACAATGACCTTTTTCGCACCGACAACCAAATCCATTGCGCCACCCATTCCCGGAACCATTTTTCCCGGAATAATCCAGTTAGCCAGATTACCTTGCTGGTCTACCTGCAGTGCACCAAGCACTGTCGCATCAACGTGTCCGCCTCGGATAATGGCGAAGGAGTCAGCACTATTGAAATAACACGCGCCTTCGATTGCGGTGATCGGCTGTGCGCCGGCGTTGACTAAGTCTGGATCTTGATTACTTTCATCGGCCAGCTCATCAATGCCCAGTAGACCGTTCTCTGCTTGCATCAAGATTTCGATGTCTTTGTCGACTTCGTTGGCAACCAGAGTCGGTAAGCCTATACCAAGGTTAACGATATCTCCGTCTTTCAGTTCTTGAGCAACACGGGAGGCAATACGTTTACGGATAAGGTGTTTTTCGCTGTGACTCATCAGGCTTCTCCCACAAAAATATGATCAACATACAAGCTCGGGGTATGAACGGCTTCTGGCTGAATGTCCCCAATCTCGACCAATTGTTCAGCCTCGACAATCACGCACTCAGCGGCAGTTGCCATTAATGGGTTAAAGTTCTGGGTCGTTTTGCTGTAGAACACATTGCCTCTGAGGTCGACTTTAGAGCCGCGAATCAGGGCAAGATCCGCTTTGAGGGGCTTCTCTAGTAGGAACTGCTGGCCATCCACTTCAATAAGCTGCTTACTTTCTGCAACGAGAGTTCCCAACCCCGTTGGCGTCAAAACGCCGCCCAGACCAGCGCCGCCACAACGGATTCTTTCGGCTAGTGTGCCTTGGGGCACCAACTCTACATCGAGTACGCCATCGTTCATCTGCCGACCAGATTCAGGGTTGAGTCCAATGTGTGAAGCGTACAGTTTGGAGACGCGCTGCTCGGCAATCAGGCGACTGGTGCCTATACCCGGCAAGGCCGTATCTGTGCTGATCAAGGTAATATCACGGACATCATTTTCAATCAGTAGATCGATGAGTTTTTCAGGCGCGCCTGTGCCCATAAAGCCGCCGATCATAATCGTCATGCCATCGCGCAAGTGCTGGCCTATCTGATCGGATGAAATACGTTTCTTCATATTATTGTTCCTCACAACGTTTTAAGATCACTGCCGCGCCCATACCGCCGCCGATACACAGTGAGGCCAAACCCATTTGCTTGTTGTTTCTTTCTAGTTGATAGACAAGAGTAGTGAGAATTCGGTTACCAGAAGCTCCGATGGGGTGACCTAGGGCAATCGCACCGCCACTCAGGTTGCTGTTGTCGAGTAGCCATTGCGGCTCGACGTTGTGCTGGTGGCTAAGCTCTTTTATTACTCCTAAAGCTTGAGCAGCGAAGGCTTCGTTGAGTTCGAATACATTGATGTCACTCAGGCTAAGCTGCGCTTTTTCTAGGGTATTATTGATTGCAGTGACTGGGCCAAGACCCATGACTTCGGGTTTCAGCGCCCCCTGACCATATTCGACGATTTCAGCTAATGGTTTGAGGTTGTAACGTTCTAGTGCTTCTTGGTTAACAAGAATGATGGCTGAAGCACCATCGTTTATCCCTGAAGCGTTGCCTGCAGTCACCGTCCCTTCTGCATCGAAAGCGGCTCTTAGTTTTGCTAGACCTTCTATTGTCGCATTGGCTTTCGGGTATTCGTCTTGAGAGACTTCCGTCTGCACGCGGCGTTGAGTCACAGTGATGGGTTCTATCTCGGCCTTAAAGTGACCTTTTTCAATCGCTGCCGCCGCTTTGTTTTGGCTGGACAGGGCAAACTCATCCTGCGCTTCGCGACTGATGTCGAGGTGTTTGGCCACGTTTTCTGCTGTAATACCCATGTGATAGTGATGAAACGCATCGGTCAGGCCATCTTTGATGATTGAATCTTCGAGGTTTTGGTGGCCCATGCGGTAGCCTCGACGAATCTGCCCGCTAGTAATAAACGCGGCGTTAGACATGCTTTCCATACCGCCTGCGATGACCACTTCTGCATCACCAGCACGAATATGGCTGGCACCATCCATCACCGCTTTCAGGCCGCTACCGCAAATCATATTGATGGTGTAAGCAGGGACTGACTCTGGGATGCCCGCTTTGATGGCCGCTTGTCTTCCCGGTCCCATGCCTGTTCCTGCGGTCAGAACATTGCCCATGATGACTTCGTCAACTAAATCTGCGGAGAGATTAGCTTGTGCAATGGCGCTTTGGATAGCATGTGCGCCGAGCTCTACCGCTGACAGTGGCGCTAGCGAACCATTAAAGCTTCCAATCGGGGTACGTTTAGCCGCGACGATAAAGACACGTTTCATTTCTCAATCCTTTTGCCTGAATTCGATGGGTATAGTCTATGGAAAGCCATCACCAAGGTGTTATCCCCAGGAATTCAAAGCGACTTTGCAAATATGCAAAACAACAATGTGGATCAGTTCACTGTTGATTGATGACTTACTCATTAATGTATTGAAAATTAATGAGATAAGAGCATTTCTATGTCTATTTCTGCTGTTGAAACCTGTATCGCCATCGACACTGGAGTATTGGAATGACGCTAGTGACGGACCCATGGTTTTATGCCACGGCGATTCCCGCAGTATTGATTTACGGGATTGGCAAGGGCGGGCTAGGTGGCGCTTTAGGTATCATCGCTGTACCCTTAATGGCCCTGGTGATTTCACCAACCCAAGCGGCGGCAATATTGCTGCCTATTTTGGTGGTTATGGATGCGTTTGCGGTTAAACAGCACTACCGAAATGCCGATTATGCCGTACTCAAGACAATGTTGCCCGGCGCTATTCTGGGTGTTGGTTTGGCGTGGGGATTTCTCAGTGTGACGCCTGAAACCGGGTTGAAACTGACGATTGGGTTACTGTCGCTTGGCTTTTGTTTGCAACACTGGTTGGGCGGTCGTTCTTCTACTCGAACACCGGGTAAAGTCAGTGCTTGGTTCTGGAGTTCATTGAGTGGCTTCTCCAGCACGGCGATTCACGCCGGAGGTGGGCCAGCAAGTATTTATCTTCTGCCTTTACAGTTAGAAAAGGTACGCCTTATTGCAACAATGGCTGTGCTTTTTGCCATTATTAATCTTTTCAAGTTGATCCCTTACGCGGCACTAGGTGAGTTTGATAAGACGAATTTGCTGACCGCCTTAGTGCTGGTTCCACTGGCGCCAGTCGGGGTCAAGCTGGGGGTGTTCTTACTCCACAGAGTCAGCCAGCAAAGCATTTATCAGCTGTGCTATCTGTTCTTGTTTTTGTCAGGTGTAAAACTGTGTTGGGATGGAATCCTTGGATAAGCAGCCCCATCACTATAAATTCGATGGGGCAAGGTATTCACCGATTATTTTATCTGGTAGTTAAGCGCGAGCTGGTACTTTTTCGCGTAGTCATCTAATAACTCTGGTTGGCTCTTATCGGCATTGCCATAAAACAGGCCGCCATGCTCTGCCAGATACTCATAACCATGCTCGACTTCTTTTTGCACAACATCGATTTTTTTCAGCGTTGCTGGCGTACAAGATTGGCCGTGCAAATCGTCTTCAATGTCCAAAACGTAAGAGCGAAACGCTTCAAGCCTAAACTGTTGGCTAAGCGCTTGTTCGTTATCCAATGCTGCTTTCCAGCGCTGAGCAATGGATTGAAAGTGAGTAATAACTTCGGGAAAAGCTGCCTGTGAGGTTAACCACTGAATCTTTCGCTGGTAGCTTTCAAGCCCGAGTTGCTTGACGCTTTCATAAAGGGATAATTGGTGTGCCGAGCTAAGATTTTGCTCTAGTAACCAGCCAAAGAAAAAACGCGTTTCAAAGCGTTCTACAAAGTGAAAAAGCGGGTCGCTCAATCCATTGCTGTTGAGTTCAGAGAGTGGATCAAACGGGTACATATAGCCAAAATCAAATAGCCACAGCTTGCCCACTTTATCCACTAGCAGGTTGCCACTGCACAGGTCCCATTCCATCAAACCATGCTGCTCACACGCTTCCAGAGTATTGAACAATTGCTTGATGATCGACGGAGTGAGCGTCTGCACATGTTCACCTTCTATCCAAGGTGAAATCATAAACCCAAGGCGATAGTCGGCGTACAAAGTGGGCACAATATTCTGAAACAGAGCGGATGTGGTCGGGTCTTCACGTAATTGTTGGAAACGCTGCCTGCGCTGGACTTCATTCAAAAATGAATACTGGCCATCTAAGTTTTTCACCTTGGCGGTCGGGCGACGCTTTTTCATATTGTAGTCTCGGCCGTTGATACGCAGATGGAAGATCTCAGCGGTCAGTCCAGAATCTACAATCTTAACCACATAGGGTGACTCATCGGTCAGTGATATGAGCTCTTCCGGTGGCAATGGGCAGCGGCTTTTGTCGCCAACGATAAGCGGCTCGCCACTGAGGTCGAAGTCTTGTTGAGCTTTTTGTCTCGCGTTCATGTTTATTCCTTCTCTTTTTTGTTATCAGAAGGATTAAAACGCGAAGATGTACAATAAACATCCTACTGACATGAATGTTTTTAGGGTGATCTATAACGCTTACTTAAGCCTTATAGGGAGGAGCCCGTACTCCCGAGCAGAAAATCTTTGAAGCGGGTCACGAGTGGTGAGGCTTTTTGGGGAGGATGATAATAAAGATTAAGGCTCCAGATACTGGTTTCGTAATCTTCCATTAAAGGAACTAACGATTTGTGTGATATTGCTTCTTCGACAACAAACTGGGGAAGATAGGCGATTCCGGTACTTTTGAGCGCCGCTTTCAGGAGAAGGTCACTGTCGTTGACTTCGACACTTTTCGGTACCTTCATCTGCAAGGTTTCTGTGTCTTGTCGGAATATCCAATCGTTACTGCCGGTTAATGTTCTTGCGAATAAACAATGATGTTGAGTGAGATCCTGGGGGTGCAGAGGCTCACCGTGGCGCTGTAGGTATTCTGGTGAAGCGACAACGATAAACGGGCACTGCATCACTTCACGCTTCACAAGTAGCAGGTCTTTTTCGCGATACCCCTGAAATGAGGCATTGGCGCTGATCATCAAATCACACTCACTGGCATGATCTAAAGCCCAGGGCGTGACATTCAAGTTGAAAGTTACGTCTGGGTTTTCAGTCATGTAATCGGCGATTTTATCGATCAGAAAATGATTGGCGTAAACGGGTGTAACGGCGATATTGATATGGCCTTTGTCGCTGGCCTGAAAGTCTTCCAACTTACGGCTGATGCGCTCAGCGTTATCGACCAGTGGTGAAAACTCATCGAATAGAGTCTGGCCTGCCTGTGTTGCGGTAAGAAGTCGGTTGGAGCGGTGGCAAAGTGGCACGCCAAAATGATTTTCGAGCTCTTGCAACCAACGGCTGCCAGCGGAAACACTGAGATTAAAATGACGCGATGCGGCGGAGATGGATCCGGTTCGAATCACGTATACAAAAAAGGCCATTTTATCCAGCATGCGACTTCCTTATGCGCCAAAGCGAGCACCTTAGTGCTCGCGGTAGTTCCATTATTTTTATACGTGTGCGCTTTCCTGTTGAGTGGTGGAGGGTTTGGCTTTGCCAAGCTTCTGAGCCATCACTTCTTCCATTTTTTCCAGCGCAACACCTTTGGTTTCTGGTACATATCTGACCACAAAATACATGCAGATCATAGAGAGAGCAGCAAATAACCAGAAACTGAACCCGCCATTAAACTGCTCTTTGAGGAAGGCATTTTCATTGAGCATTGGGAATGATTGCGTGACGACAAAGCCTGCACACCACTGAGCACCGACGGCGATCGCCATTGCTCGTGATCGGATACTATTCGGGAAAATCTCTGAAATCATAGTCCAGCACGCACAGCCCCACGAGGTCGCATAAGAAACCACGTACAAGCAAAGAGCAAACAGGGCAGAGTAACCTTCAGACTGGTTGTAAACCACGAAACCGACATAGGTCATGCTGAGTGCACAGCCAAGCGTACCCCATTTCATTAACGGTAATCTTCCCACTTTATCGATCAGGTACATACCCAGCGCATTACCGAGAATAAACACTAAGCCAATAAAGGTGGTTTGGAATAGTGCGTTTTCTGTGCCGCCAACAATGGGTTTTAGGATCTCAGGCGTGTAGTACATGATGACGTTGATCCCAGTGAATTGCTGCGCTGCGGCAACAAAGGTACCCACAGCGACGATTGACAGCATAAGAGGAGACTTAAGGCTGACCTGGCTTTTCTTCACTACACGACTCGCCATCAAAGAGTCTTCAATTTCATTGATTACGCGCTGCGCATGTTCTGCATCAGAAATGCGGGTAAGGACCTGTTTTGCTTTGTCTTTCTGGCCTTTCAGTACTAACCAGCGTGGCGATTCTGGAATGGTGAAAAGTAGAGCGCCAAATATGATTGCGGGAATGATCTCTGAACCCAGCATCCAACGCCAACCCAGATCCTGAAGCCACATTTCTGTCATGCCTTTAGCAATCACAAAGTTGACGTAGAACACCACCGTTTGGCCGACAACAACGGATTGTTGAAACATACTCACTGCACGGCCACGAAAATCCTTGGGTGCGACTTCAGACATGTACATGGGGGAGACAACGGCGGCCAAACCAACTGCGACGCCGCCAACAATTCTTAACAAGGTATAGAAAGTGAAAGTTGGGGCGAGTGCGGAACCAACAGCCGATATAGCAAACAAAATAGCGGCCAAGAATAAAGTGTTACGACGGCCATATTTGAGAGAGAACCAGCCTGCACTGACCGCGCCAACAATACTGCCTAGTACCACGCTAGAAACCGCCCAGCCTGTCTGCGCAGGTGTTAGGCCAAAGTAATTTGTAATGGGCCCAATGGCACCAGATATGACCGCAGTGTCGTAACCGAAAAGGATCCCACCTAACGCGGCGACGCAACAGATTTTAATAATGTAGGCAAAGTTTCGTTGACTCTTATCCGTCGAATGACTCGATGACATGTTTCTCTACTCCTTTATATGAGAACCCGTCTCTCGCTCTACCATCGAACAGTGTGAGCAGGGTTTGGATGTTTGTTCACGTAATGGCAATTCCAGTTGGCTGCTGAGTGTCTTTGACGACTTATTGGAATGTTGCAGCTCTGTTGGCTTTGTTAATGATAAGAATTTTTCATTGTTTCGGTTTTTTATCCTAGTCGTTCAAAACTTGTTCGGGAAGTGCAGTTAACGTGTTTTCCGGAAAACTGTTACGCAAATCAAATTGTGGAAAATATTTTCCAATGGCAGGTGTTTGAACTAAGTGACTAATTATATTGTATTTATTTTTAAATGTGAGCAAGGTCAATTTTATGCTTGAGGCCTTATTGTGATTACTGTTAGCAGGTTTTTTCAGCAGTTTTTGAAGGTTTTTTATCGTTTGAAAAATATTTTTCATATCATGAGTATTGTTTTATAGTAAGCAGCAACTCAACGAATTGGTGCGATTGAACGAGAGATGAAAAGCATTTTTCAAAAAACGCCGCTTTAGCGCTCTGATTCAATCCGTTTTTCGAAAACTTAAATCTTTGGAGTACAAACATGAGCAAGGTGCAATACGGAATTAGCCCACTGACCTGGACCAACGATGATATGCCTGAGTTGGGGGGGGAGATCCCATTGGAAACATGTTTGAGTGAAATGGCGCAAGCGGGCTTTACCGGTACTGAGCTGGGTACAAAGTACCCGCGAGAGCCAGAAGTGCTTATCCCGCTTTTAGAAAAGCATGATTTGGTTCTCGCATCAGGGTGGTACAGCGGTAACCTGATGACGCTTACAGCGGATGAAGAAATCGACGCTATGCAGCAGCACATTCGCTTGCTAAAAGCCGCTGGTTGTAAAGCGATGGTGTATGGAGAAGTGAGCAACAGCGTTCATGGCGATATCGATACTCCGCTCTCACAGCGTGTCATCCTCAGTATGGAAGAATGGAAAACGTACGGTGAAAAGCTGACCAAAGTGGCAAAGTACCTTTTGGAAGAGCACGATATCAAGCTGTCCTTCCACCATCACGTTGGCACCATCTGTGAAACGGAAGATGACATCAACCTTCTGATGGAGTTGACGGGGCCAGAAGTATTCCTAACGTTAGACACCGGACATGTGACTTATGGCGGTGGTAATCCAGTCACTATGATTGAGCGTTGGGGACATCGCATCGGCCATATGCACTTTAAAGATTTGCGTCTTGATGTGATGAAAACGGCTCGTGACGCGGATAAATCTTTCCTCAATGCCGTGCTTGATGGTGTCTTTACCGTTCCGGGCACAGGAGATGTTAACTATGACGATGTCTTTGCAGCTTTGAAAGCGCGTAACTATGAAGGTTGGTTACTGGTGGAAGCGGAACAAGATCCAGCCAAAGCACATCCGCTCACTTTTGCAAAAACCGCTTACGAAAATATCTCAGGTTATGCAGAAAAATACGGCTTATAACGGCTAACAACGTCATGCAGGAAGCACGCATAAAGCAGGGACGCTTTGCTTAAATGCGCATCAAATATCAATGTGAATTAAAGGTCGACCCTGGCCTCAAACGAGTGGCTTAACAAGGCTTAGGGACAAAACTAAGGACAGACAATAATGAAAACCATACGTCTTACGGTAGCAGAAGCACTGGCACAATATCTGGCTGCACAGAAAATTGAAGTTGACGGTAAAGTCGAGCAGTTGTTTGGCTGTGCATTTGCCATTTTTGGCCACGGTAATGTGACTTGCTTTGGTCAGCAGCTAAAGAATATTGAAGACAAAATTCCTACTTGGCGTGGTCAGAATGAGCAGTCGATGGCGACAGCGGCTATTG
The DNA here is from genome assembly GCF_013113835.1 of Vibrio sp. RE88. GTDB lineage: Bacteria > Pseudomonadota > Gammaproteobacteria > Enterobacterales > Vibrionaceae > Vibrio. The sequence goes on from NZ_VTYQ01000005.1 coordinate 440,493, forward strand.
CCTACGCCAAGGCTAATCAGCGCCGCCGCATCGGTATTGCAACTTCATCTATTGGCCCTGGCGCAACCAATATGGTGACAGCAGCAGGGATAGCCCATACTAACCGCCTGCCAGTGCTGCTTATCTCAGGAGACGCGTATGTCAGTCGTCTGCCAGACCCTGTTTTACAGCAGCCAGAAAACTTTTACGACCCATCTATCACCTGTAATGACGCTTTCAAACCGTTGACGCGTTACTGGGATCGAATCGTATCACCTTCGCAGTTGATTCATACTCTGCCGCAAGCGATCGACACTATGTTAGATCCGGAAACGTGTGGTCCAGCATTCCTGAGCTTACCTCAAGATATTCAGGGAGTAGCGTACGATTTCCCAGAAGTGTTCTTTGAAGAAAAAATCCACCGTATCCGCCGCCCTGAGCCTGAGTTAGCAGACTTAGAAGACGCAAAAGCTGCGCTGATGAAGGCGGAGAAGCCGCTGATCATTTCTGGCGGTGGCGTTCACTATTCACTGGCAACCGATGAGCTAAAAGCGTTCGCTGAAAAGCATAACATTCCGGTTGTTGAGACGATCGCAGGCCGCGCCACCATGTTGCAGGATAACCCACTGAACGCTGGTCCAATCGGCGTGACTGGCTCGGATTCAGCCAACTACATGGCTGCACATGCTGATGTGGTGTTGGCAATCGGTACGCGTCTTCAAGATTTTACCACCGGGTCGTGGAGCGTTTTCCGTAATCCAGACATGAAGCTTATCGCGATGAATGTTGCCCGTTTTGATGCGATTAAGCACCGAGCTCTGGCGGTAAAATGTGATGCACAACGTGGCATGGCGCAGTTGTCACAACTGCTTGGAAACTGGCGCAGTAGTGATGACTGGGCGTCGACGGCTAAAGCGCAAGCCGACGAGTGGAAAGCGGTCGTTCAACGCCGGACTAATCCACAAGAAGGCGACTTGCTACCAGGCATGTCTTCTTATGCAGAAGTGATTGGCAAGCTTAATAAATCCATGCAACCAGGTGACACCGTTGTCACTGCGGCAGGAGGTTTACCTGCTGAGCTGGCTATGAACTGGCAGAACTACCAGATTGGCAAGTTTGACATTGAATTTGGTTTCTCTTGCATGGGATACGAAATCGCAGGGGGCTGGGGTGCGAAAGTCGCAAACCCAGACAACGACGTAGTCGTGCTTGTCGGTGATGGCTCCTACCTAATCCAGAACTCAGATATCTACTCGTCCGTTCTGACGGGTCACAAGATGATTGTGGTGGTGTGTGACAACGGCGGATTCGCCGTGATCAATAAACTGCAAACCAACACAGGTAACCAGTCATTCAATAACTTACTGGAAGACTGTCGACGCCCTGACGGTGAGCTGGCACGTGTTGATTTCGCTAAGCATGCGGAAGCGCAAGGCGCGATCAGCGAGAAACTGACCGACATTACTGAGTTTGATGCTGCGTTCCAGCGCGCTAAAGAGGCGGATCGCACCTACGTGATTGTGGTCGATATCGATCCTATCTCTCCTGCGACTTGGTCTAAATGCGACTGTTGGTGGGAAGTTGGGCTACCAGAAGTGACTCGCAGCGAAGAGACCGCCAGCATTGTGTCTGAGTGGGAAGAAGGCCGAGTCAATCAACGTCGTGGCGTCTAAAAACTTATTAGTACATTGTTAAGCCGCACTGAAAAGTGCGGCGGTAAGAAGGAATTGAAACATGTTTAATGAAGAGCGTCGATTTGAACAACCTATTCGCTGGGCGATGGTCGGAGGCGGGCGTGGTAGCCAGATTGGTTATTCTCACCGTAACGCTGCGCAGCGCGATGGCTTATTTAAGTTAGTTGCGGGTGCATTAGATTTGGATGCCGAGCGTTGTCGTGATTTCGGCACCAATTTAGGTGTGGACAGCGATCGTTGCTACTCAAGTTATAAAGAGATGTTTGCCGTCGAAGCGAAGAGAGAGGACGGTATTCAGGCAGTGTCAATCGCAACGCCGAACTCAACTCACTACGAGATCTGTAAAGCGGCGCTGGAAGCTAATCTGCACGTAGTGTGCGAAAAACCGATCACCTTTACTGTGGCTGAAGCCGAAGAACTGAAAACCATCGCAGCGCAGAACAACCGCGTGCTTGGCGTCATGTACGGCTATACGGGTTTCCCTATGGTTCAGCAGGCGCGTGAGATGGTTCAACGTGGTGATTTGGGTGAGATACGTGTCGTAAACATGACCTTTGCGCATGGTTTCCACAACATCGAGCATGAAAAGAATGACCCTGGTTTGAAGTGGCGTGTGAGTCCTGAAGTCTCGGGCCCTACTTATGTGATCGGTGACATTGGTACCCACGCTTTTTACCTGTGCGAAATGATCACAGGGTTGGAGGTCAAACGTCTGGCTTGTATGCGCCAAAGCTTCATTGAATCACGTGCTCCTCTGGAAGATAACGCTCATGTGATGATGGAATTTGAAGGCGGTGCAGTAGGTACATTGTGGGCGTCTGCGGTTAACTCGGGGGCTATGCATCAGCAGAAGATTCGCATCGTTGGTGAAAAAGCATCCATTGAGTGGTGGGATGAGCATCCAAACCAACTGAAGTATGAAATTCAGGGTGAGCCACCACGTTTATTAGACCGTGGTATGGGTTACCTGCATAATGACGCCGAGGGCGTGGCCTCGAACCGCATTGGCGGTGGTCATGCGGAAGGTTACTTCGAGTCTTGGGCGAACCTTTACCACCGTTTTGCTCTCGCGTTTCAGGCGGCGAATAACGACGATCAAGAAACTCTGGCAAACCTATGGTATCCGGGCATTGATGCGGGTATCGAAGGCGTGCGTCTGTGTGAGAAGTGTGTTGAATCCGCTGACCAGAACGCCACTTGGGTTGACTACAAATAGTCCAGAGATCACAGAGAGGGAACGATATGACCAAGATTACTATCGAACACGATCGTCAACTCGATGCCATCGTGCTGGGACGAGCTGGTGTGGATCTCTACGCGCGCGAACTGAATACTGATATTCAGGATATTTCCGGATTCAACAAGTTCGTGGGTGGCTCTGCCGCTAACATTGCGGTCGCGGTAAACAAGCTCGGAGGCAAAGTCGGTTTCATTGGCTGTGTGGCAAAAGATTCATTTGGTGATTACGTCAAACACTATATGAGTGGTTTGGGGATCAATCTGAACGGCATGATGACGGATGATTCTGGCTCACGGACCTCAGTTGCATTCACCGAGATGAAACCTTCCGACTGCGACGTGCTGATTTATCGTAACAACGCGTCGGATCTGACGCTCAAACCGGAGCAAATTGACGCTGACTATATCGCCAGCTCTAAGGTGTTGATTGTTACGGGAACGGCGTTAGCACAAAGCCCAAGCCGAGAGGCGACGTTGCTTGCGATGCAGTATGCAAGATCCAGCGGCACCTTGGTGGTACTGGATGTAGATTACCGCCCATATTCATGGCGCACAGACGTCGACGCTTCTATCTATTTTGGTATTGCATCTCAACTGTCAGACATCGTGATTGGTAACCGTGAAGAGTTCGACATGATGGAAACCGTTGTCGCACCGGGTAATAAAGATGATGACGCAACCGCGCAGCGGTTCCTGACGGGCTCAACTCAGGTCGTCATCATCAAAGCCGGAGAACTAGGCTCAAAAGTCTATGGCCGCGATGGCAGTTACTTCGAGCAGGGGATTTTCCCAGTCGAAGTGACCAAGCCATTTGGTTCGGGTGATTCCTTTGCTGGAGGTGTCATCTGGACACTGGTCAACGGCGGTGAGCTGGAGCAAGCGGTCAAACATGGTTCTGCGGCTGCAGCGATCAATGTCAGTGGCACCAGCTGTACGGAAGCCATGCCAACCAGAGAAGCGCTGTTTAATTTTATTGAGACCAGAGAACAACGTTAAGTGTCGGAATGCCACTAGCGTCTTAGGTCTTGCCGGGCCAGTGTGATCAATAATGATCACCGACTACCTACCATCGTGGCCCGGCTTTCTTTTGGTCAGTCAGTATTAAAGGAAGAACAATGGGAAAGCATATTCCACCTTTTGATAACCACAATGAAGCGATTATTGATGTCAATGATGACACTACGCCGTTGTGTTATTTCAATCACGTTCGCCTTGCTCAGGGTGAAACGTTCGATTACACGTTAGACGACTACGAGACGGTTGTCGTTCTGGCTGGAGGCACTTGTAGTGTAACTGTCACTGAACAAAGCGGGCAAACACATGCTTTCGACAATATTGGTCAGCGTGAATCCGTCTGGAACGGAAACCCTGAATCCGTCTACGTTCCTGTGGGTATGACAGCCAAGCTTGAGTGTGTCAGTGACCATGCGGATATCATGATCGCAGGTGGTCGATTTGAAGAGGCACTGTCTCCTTTCTGTGTTCGTCAAAACGATGTCGACATCGTTCAATACGGATCCGACGATACAAAAACACACCGTAAGATCAAGCACGTACTAGGGCAGAGCAACGCGGACAAGCGTGGTCGCCTACTGGTGAGTGAGTTGTTTACGGTTGGCGCTGGTGGTTGGTCGGGCTTCCCGCCACATAAGCACGATGAAGACCGCGTCAAAGAAGATGGCAGCAAAGAAACCCTTTATGAAGAGGTGTATCAATTCCGCTTTAACCCAGACTTCGGCTTCGGTGCTCAGTTTCTGTATGAACATGAAGACGACTTTGGCCCGGTTTACCACGTGCGTACTGGCTCTGTCATAGCGATAGACAAAGGGTACCACCCGAGTGTTGCTGCCCCTGGGTACGAAATGTATTACTTCACGATCATCGTGGGTAAGACATCTAAGTCACTGATTCAACACTTTGATCCGCATCATGAGTATCAAGTTGAAACCATTCCGGGCATCAAGGACATGATCGCCAAATTCAAATAGGGAGCTTTTATGCTGGTTAATTTAAAGGATTTGCTGCCGGAAGCGGCGGCAGGGGATTTTGCTGTTCCTTGTTTTAACGTTTTTGGCTATGAAGACGCCAAAGCCGTTGTTGAAGCGACTGAGGAAACCAATCGCTCGGTCATTCTGGCGTGCAACAAAGACGTGGTGGATTTTTATGGTGTTGAAACTGCAGCATCCATGTTTCTCAATCTTGCTAAGCAGAGCAGTGCGCCGGTTTGTTTGCACCTTGACCACACTTACGAGGAAGAGATTGTTTTCCGTGCACTCAAAGCTGGCTTTAGCTCAGTCATGTTTGATGGCTCGCAACTGACACTGGATGAGAACATCAGTCGTACGCGTAATGTCGCGCGCGTTGCTCATGCCTTGGGAGCGAGTGTTGAAGGTGAAATCGGTTCAGTGCCGTATGAAGAAGGTCGTGATCACATTAAGTCGATATACACCAGCCCGCAAGATGCCCAGCGATTTGCTGAAGAAAGTGAAGCTGATTGTGTCGCGATATCGGTCGGCAACATTCACCGCCTTACTCAGCCTGTCTGCGAGATAGATTTTGGCTTGCTTGATCAAATTGCTGCGCAAGTTGATATTCCTCTGGTGATTCACGGCACCAGCGGTATTCGTGAAGTGGACATGCTCAAGCTTAAGCAGAGCCGTGTTGCCAAATTTAATATCGGTACCTGTCTGAGACAGGCATTCGGTCACGGACTGCGCGATTTGCTCAATCAAGAGCCGGATAAGTTCGATCGTTTGTACTTTATGCAGAAAGTCATACCCGCGGTAAGACAGGAAGCAATCCGAAACTTTGAAATTCTGGCTTAAAGAATTTCCAGAATAGATAGCTTGATGTATTCAGTTGTGCACCAATCAGTTATTATTTGAATTAGAAAAGCTTTTCGAGGAGAAGTGCAGGGTATGACAGTGGAAAACAGCCAGGTGGAATTGGTTCCTGCGGATTTAGATACATTACGTGATCGTGTGGTAAAGCGCTACGACAGGCTCAGCCAGCGTTTACAGCAGGTAGCGGATTTTGTGATGGCCCAGCCTATGTTGGTGGCTGTCGAAACCATGGCGACCATTGCCGAGCAAGCGAACGTGCCGCTCTCTACGCTGAGCCGTTTTGCCAATACTATGGGCTTCTCAGGCTTTAGCCAGATGCAGGCGTTGTTCCGTGAGCAGTACCTGAATCGCCCGCGCGATTATAAAGAGCGTGTGCGACAGGCTCGTGAGCACGATGATATGGCATCGGATTCGCCAGCGGCCGTGTTCCAAGACTTCGGCCATGCCAATGTTGAAGCTATTGAGCAGTTACAAATAGCCGTTTCACCACAAAAACTCGAAAAAGCGGTTTCTCTGCTTGATGAAGCAGAAACCATCTACATTCAAGGCATGCGCCGCGCATATCCGGTTGCATTCTATCTCTGGTACGCACTGATGAAGTCAGACAATAACGTGGTCTTAATCGATGATCATGGCGGTATGCTGAAACCTCTGACAAAGCGTATGAACAAAAAAGATGTCCTGTTGTGTGTGACTTTCACGCCTTACGCACCAGAAACCAGTGAATTGGTGGAAAGTGCGCATGAGAAGCAGGTGCCTATCGTTGCTATTACCGACAACCAAATGACGGAAAATGGCAGCAAGTACGATGTTTGTTTTGAAGTGAAGGAAGGGGAAGTCATGGGCTTCCGCTCGCTCAGTAGCTCCATGTATCTGGCACAAACTCTGGCAGTCAGCCTGATGTGTCGGGAAATCGGTTAATTCTCACTTAATCGAAGGGTCACTATCCTCTGTGTGGCCCAAAATCTTTCAGACTCCCATTAAGGAGCTCTTATGCGTTTTGCACTTCATGGCATGTGCTCGTTGCACAGTAACATCCTGTCCGATATTCGCCTTGCCAAAGAAACCGGATATCAGGGATTAGAAATCCATACCGAAAAACTCTGGCGTTATATTCATGCCGGATTTACCGCTGAGCAGTTTAAATCTCGTCTTGACCAGTTTGGTATCACGCCCAGTGCGATTGATATTATTGGTGGTGTTGAAACAACCGATAAAAACCAGCAGAAAACATTGTGGAAAGAGACAGAAACCTTGTGTCAGTTTGCCGCCGATATTGGTGCGCCAACCATTCAGCTTAACGCCTTTGAAGGGCTGAACGGGCTTAGCGTCGAAGACAATATTCAACTGACGGCACGAAACATACGTTCCATTACCGATATTGGCCGAGACTTTGGCATCCGCTTTCAATACGAAGGTGCGGCATGGACACCCATCGCTAAACTCAGTGATTGCCTCAAATTGCATGATGCGGTGGCTAGAGACAATTTTGGTTTTGTGCTTGATACCTGGCATTTCTGGGCCTGCCGCGGCGCATCACCAGAAGAGTTCGCCTCGTTGGATTCATCCCTGATTTATAACGTCCACATTTCTGATGGCAAACGTCCTGAACCTAATCAAGAATGGCCTGACGAAAGGTCACTGCGCGGCTATTTACCGGGTGATGGCGATATCCCGCTCAGAGAATATCTTGATGCTATTCGTGCCACTGGCTACGGCGGATTTTATTCCGGCGAGTTCCTAAATGATCAACTGTGGGAACATGATCATCATGATGTCGCATCCGCGATGTTAGAGCGTATGAAGGGCTTACTTTTAACTAGCTAGTCGTTTCAGTATTTGAACCACCTTGGGCTATTTGTTACTCAGTCCACAAAATGAATATTTCAAACTAAAATATTAGTGAAATAATTATTTCATTTGATAGTGTAATGGAAAATTCGTTTTATTGTGAAGAATGGAGTGTCTCGCAATGTCGTATCTGCTTTCCAAATATCAGCCCGATGGTGCACAAGGGCTTGTGCAGTCTATTACGCCGCAATCGGCTGGTTGGCAATACGTTGGCTTTAAGGTCTATGAGTTGAACGTTGGTGATTCGATACAACTGGATGCTAATGAGGATGAGCTTTGTCTGGTATTGGTCGCTGGTAAAGCGACCATTTCTACCGATAGCCAGAGTTTTGAAAACATCGGTCAGCGTATGTCTCCGTTTGAAAAAACAAAGCCTTACGCTGTGTATGTGGCGCCAAAAGAAACGGTGCAGGTTGTGGCAAATACTCAGCTTGAACTGGCCGTATGTCAGGCGCCGGGGAAGGGAAACTTTCCAACTCGCTTGATCGCTCCGCAAGATATTGATGCGGAACACCGCGGTCAGGGACAGAATCAGCGCTATGTGCACAATATTCTTCCTGACGACAAAGAAGCAGACAGCTTGTTAGTGGTTGAGGTGTACACCGATGAAGGCTGCACCAGTTCGTATCCGAGTCATAAACACGATCAAGATGCAGAGCCTGCGGAAACCTATCTCGAAGAAACCTACTACCACCGACTCGATCCTGAGCAAGGGTTCTGTATGCAGCGCGTGTATACCGATGATCGCGAGCTGGATGAGTGCATGGCTGTTTATAATAAAGACGTGGTTATGGTGCCAAAAGGTTACCACCCAGTAGCGACAATGGCGGGCTATAACAGCTACTACCTCAATGTGATGGCTGGCCCAACCCGAAAATGGTTGTTCACATGGGAAAAAGACCACGCTTGGATCAATTCTGAGCAATACGCCAAGGGTTCCGATACTGAGTGATTAGTCTGAGTAAGAACTTATATCGCTAAAGTTTGAGCGTACATTAGCGCTCCTGAAAAGTGCGTCACCCCCAATCACGCACGTTTATGCCCACTGAGATATGCCAGTGGGCCTCTTTCCTACCTAATCTGTAAGGAGTACAGAATGTTTAATATCGCACTGTTTGGAGCAGGGCGGATTGGACAAGTGCATGCTGTTAACATTGCCAATCACCCAGAAACCCGTTTGTTTTCTGTCATCGACCCTTATGACGTTAATGCCAATCTGCTGTGTCAGCAGCATGGCGCTAAGCGACAGAGTATCGAAGAAGCAATGCAAGACAGTGAGATTGATGCTGTGTGTATTTGTTCTGCAACGGATACCCACGCAGATTTGATCGAACTGGCGGCAAAAGCAGGGAAAGCCATCTTCTGTGAGAAACCGATCGATCTCGACTTGAGCCGAGTCAGAGACTGTTTAGCGGTGGTTAACCAGCATCAAGTTCCGATGCTAGTCGGTTTTAACCGACGTTACGATCCTCAATTCAGAGCGCTGAAAGACAAGCTGAATCAGGGAGCAATTGGTGAGCCGGCAACGCTGACTATCACGTCTCGCGATCCAGAACCACCGGGCGCTGATTACGTTAAGGTGTCTGGAGGCATGTTCCGCGACATGACGATTCACGACTTAGACATGGCGCGTTTTATTCTTGGAGAAGATCCTGTTTCCATTGCGGCGCATGGCAGCTGTAAAGTGAGCCCGGAAATCGGAGCTGCGGGTGATATCGACACTGGTGTTTTGGTGTTGGAATTTCCTTCCGGTGCAATGGCAACGATCCAGAACAGCCGCCGTTCAGGCTATGGTTATGATCAGCGTATCGAGCTTCATGGTGAGCTTGGCATGCTTCAGGCAGCGAACCAAAATGAAAACTTGGTTAGCCAGCTTAGCGACCAGGGCAGGCAATCAGCCAAGCCAATGCATTTCTTCCTAGAGCGATACAAAGACGCTTACATCGCGGAATGGCAACACTTTGTTGATGTGCTCAATGGCGCTGAGCCAGAGTGCTCAGGTGAAGATGGCGAATATGCACTCAGATTGGCCGATGCGGCGCTGGAATCAATGCGTAGCAAAAAGACCGTTTCACTATAAGAAATTAAACCGGAAGCCCATTTGGGCTTCCGGCTCGTTTTATCTCGTTAGCAAACGTCGCTGGTTTCTTTGTGAACGTTAGCGGTTTGGTAGCCTGTTGGCGCTGACAGAAGCGTCTGCTTGATGGCGACCACATCATGTTCGTTGCAGTTACGTTCAAGCTCATTTAAAACTAACATCATCTCCTGCCAGTTGAGCTTTTCTTCCATGGCCGTCATTATTTTATGATGGCAGGTTTCTTCTACGTTGCCGCCAATCAGTAACTCTTCATACAGTTTCTCGCCCGGACGAAGACCAATGAACTGGATAGCAATTTCATCGTGATGCGTGTTGCCCAGTAAACCTTCTTTCTTACCCGATAATTGAATCATCTTACGTGCCAGCTCAATGATTTTGACTGGCTCGCCCATATCCAGCACAAACACCTGTCCATTGTGGCCCATAGCACTGGCTTGAATGACCAGTTCCGCCGCTTCTTGAGTGAGCATGAAATAGCGGACGATTTCCGGATGGGTAATAGTGATTGGGCCGCCTGCTTCGATCTGCTTTTTGAACAGTGGAACAACCGAACCCGATGAACCAAGGACATTGCCAAATCGGACGATGGTAAAGGTAGTCGCGGTCTTCTTGTCCGCTAAGGCTTGCAGAACCAACTCAGCCAGTCGTTTACTGGCGCCCATGATATTGGTCGGTCTGACCGCCTTATCCGTAGAGATAAGGGTAAAGTTTTCTACTTTGGCCTCAATCGCGGCTTGAGCACATGATAACGTACCAAACACATTGTTCTGGATGCCCGCGATGATATTGTCTTCGACCAACGGAACATGCTTATAAGCGGCAGTGTGGTAGATGGTGTCCACTTTGTGGTTTTTCATGAGCGTTATCAGGCGTTGCTCGGTTTGGACTGAGCCCAGTATTGGAATAATTTTTACTGTGCTTGTGCTGTTTTTCGCGCCGCCGCTTAACTCTTGATCAATTTGATAGAGGTTATATTCATTCAGCTCAAAAAGAATCAGGCTCTTGGGGTTTTGCTTGAGCACTTGTCGGCACAACTCCGAGCCAATCGAGCCGCCAGCGCCTGTCACCATGACATTCTTGCCGGTAATATTTTTTGCCAGTAGCTGCTGGTTTGACGTGATCGCCTCACGGCCGAGTAAAGCGGCGATGTTCAGGCTAGGATCCTTCAGTGGAGGTGAATGCTTTACGATAACAGGCTCTTGCTGCCCTCCGGTTCTAAGGTCTAGTTTGGCAACGCCTTCAGCAGACATCGCCGCAGGTTGTAATGGCTCTCTGCTTGAAATATCACATACACTTGTCATGGTCGCTTCCTGATTTCACTCAATAGCAATGTTTTATGCCCGATAATGTTAAAAAGGTTCTGGGCGGCTCATTGGGTTGATTGCCCTGATTAACTGACGCTCCGGACGATGTCTTCCCAGCTCTCCGCCAACATACGTTCTGTAATCGGTAACTGGTGCTTATCGTGGATGTAATGGCAGTTGTTATGTGTCGCTTCCGACCCGGCAGTGTCTGCTTTGGGGTGTGGGATGTGGTAGGCCTTGGCATCCAACAGTAGCGTAAACTTATGTCCAGCGTTAAATAGCCTCAGTCCCAGCTCGACGTCTTCGCCGCCCCAGTGGGTAAAGTTCTCATCGAAACCGCCGGCTTCAATAAAATCAGAGGTTTTAGCAAATAGATGCCCGCCCCAGAAAAACAGCCACGGATGAGTGTCGAAGCCTCTCATATGCCCTATTTGATTGAGCAGTTGCTGGCGGCAATCCAAGTTCGAGTCCTGTTGCGTCAAAGAGTCAAACAACGTGTTGAAATCGTTGCTATCGAGTAACTGAGAGAAAGTATTGTTAGCGACGAAGTGCTCTTCAAAACCGTGGCAGAATCCAATCTGGATGTGATCTGGGTTTCTTTCCATTTCGGCAAGGTGTATTTGTAGTGCGTGTTGTTCAAGAACTACGCCGCTATCCAAATAAAATAGGTATTCGCCAACCGCTTGTTGGCTGCCGAGATTACGTGCGCTCGCCGCTCTGAATCCTAAATCGGGCTGAAAGCAGTAACCGATGTTCAGACGAGAAGCAAAGCTTTTGACCATCTGTTCGGTGTTATCTGACGAGCCATCATCAGCAACGATGACTTCGAAGCACTCGGTTTGTAATGACTGTTGGCAAAGTGATTCGAGCGTCTTCTCTAGAAGGTTCGCGCAGTTGTAAGTCGGAATGATGATACTGATTAACATGCTGTTTTCCTAAAGTGATGCGTATTGAGGTGTGTGCTGATGCTTGGCAAGCTTTAAGGCCGCAATACCAATGACTACGCCGCTGGCGGCGACGAAATACATGCCGCTGGTCAGGCCAAAATGCGTGGCGATGAAACCGATAGTCGGTGGACCCGCTAAACCGCCAATGGAACCAAAAGTGGAAATCAGCGATAAACACCCGGGGCCAATGGCAGCCGCTGAAGCGTAAATGATGGGTGAAACCAAAGAGACGGTTAAGCCGACAATAGCGAATGATATCCATGAAGCGTAAAGCCCAGACAGCCACACGCCTGTTGCAAGTGAAAAGCTGACGATAAGTCCGGCAAAGGCAATCAGGATGGCGTCGTTGTATTGCGATCGCAGGCTGTCAGCAAAGAGTCGGCCAATAAACATCGCAGCGGAGAACACCAACACACCCGAAGGGGCGAGTGACGGGCTAACGTCAATCACATCTTTGAGATAAATCGCGCTCCAATCATTCATTGAGCCCTCGATGATGGTTGCACTCAGGACGATGATGCCAAGCACTAAGGTTGTTTTGTTGATCAGTTTTGGTTCAGGCTGTTTGTCGTCTGAATCGGAAGTGCTGCACTGTTCTGAGGTTCGATATGCAACGGCAAACAACGTCAGAAGTGATACACAAATGACGGCGCCATGAACAATCAGTTCGGACGAAACAAAGCGAATCAGACCCATTGAAATCAAAGCCGCTGCCGCCAATCCCAAACTGAACACGGCATGCAAGCGGGACATGCATTTAATGTCGTGTTTACGTTCGATGTCACTGCCGTAAGTGTTAATCGCGGCGTTAAGCCCTGCGCAGCATATGCCCTCAATAAACATCAAAACCATACCTAAGTGATAGGAAGTGTTGTTCATGATTAAAGGGAGCAAACAAGCGGCAATACTTCCTAGTAGCAGTGCCATTTTTCGAGCACCTACATGGCGCAGTAGCCAGATGGTGAGCGGAAAAGCGGAGATTGCACCAAGACTTGTCGCGAGAAGGAAAAAACCGAGCTCCATGTCGGTAATGCTCATGGCGATTTTCAAGTCCGCAAGTCGCGATGCCCAACTGCCAATGTTCAAGCCTAACGCAAAGAACAGGCACAGAGCGGGCATAGTGACTGCCAACCAACTCGGCTTTGGTGAGTGACTTGGCTTTACCATGACTCTAGCCCTACCAATTTTCTGCCAAGAGGCGAGAGTTCAAGTGGTGTAAAGGGTTCAGGATCGAGCTGACCGCGCCAGCCACGTAGCCACGCTGGTGGACGAGCGTTTTGGTAGCAATTTACGCGCTCTTCTCGTGATTGGTACAGCACTGGGGGCACGTGCTCTTGGCTGTCGGCTTTGTACATAGCAATAAACTGAACAAGACGAGGGTTGAGGTGATGAGTACAAACGTTGCCATGAGGTAAACGGCTGTCAAAGATGACCAAACTGCCAGCAGGAGCATCTATCTTCGTGATGTCTTGCTCGGTGAAAGGGTAGACATCCTCCAGATACAATCCATTAATCGTGAACTGATCAAACAAGCTTGGATCGTGGAACGTGTTGTCGATAATCTGGCGATACACTTGTGGGAGACCACCAAAGGCACCTTGCTCTTTTTCTGTATCAGTCAGGTAGATCAATCCCTGGTAGACAGGAGTATCCATTTGGCGGAAATCGTAATCCCAATGCATTCGATTCGAATCATTGCCATATTGCGGTAGGTCATAGCGGCACGGCGGCTTAAAAGAAGCGCGATCCATGGTGACCCACAATTGCTCTTCATTTAAAAGCTGAGCGAAGGCCTGATAAACGTCTGGATGTTGACGAACTTGCCAAAACGCTGGGTGATGATGCATCGGGACCGAACCCGTGTCATTGATTGGATCCTGTTTGTACCAGGTGTCTTTATTGTTGAGATCAACTTCCATAAAAGAGCAGATCGCTTCTATGGATGACTGGCATAACTCCTGCGGGACAACGGATTCGATCACGGTATAGCCTTGTTCTGCAAGCTGCGCTCTCTTCTCATCCCAGTAACGGGCATTTTTACTTTCCATGATTGTCTCCGTGAATTTCTGCCAATACGTCGAGTAGTGTTGATGCGCATTTTTCAATGTGCTCTGCATTCCAGATCGGGTGGAGGTGCAGGTTGAGTGTGCGCTTAGAAAGTGAGTACGCCATTGGGCATATCTGATTGTCATACTGAACCGATTGAGGGTCGGTATATTCGCTTGAGTGGAATGGGAAGTTGGCTTTACCGAAACCAATCAAATCCGTGTAGGCTTTTTCACGATATGCTTCAGGCCACAGCACTTTGGTTACCGGAATACCTTTCTCGACCAGCTTTTTGTAGACGGACTCTGTACGTTGCTCATCAAATGACTGGTCGAAAACAATCGGGAATAGCCAGTAAGCATTTTGTCTGTCTGGAGTATCCAGCGGCAGGCTTTCAATGTATTGGCACTGAGACAAGCATTCGCGATAAATGAAGGCATTTTTGCGTCGGTTGAGTAGGTTCCAATCGTCAAAACGCTTCAACTCGTTGAGGCCGATAATCGACTGAATTTCGGTCATTCGATAGTTGTAGCCAACACGGTGATGGATGTATTTTTCCTTCTCTTCCATCTCCAGTAACGCCAGCTTGTGTTTAACGTCGAAACCATGGTCTCTAAATGAGCGACATTCCCACGCTAGGCTCTCGTCATTGGTGGTAATCATTCCACCTTCACCACCAGTGGTGAAATGTTTGCTTTGACAAAAGCTAAAGGCCGCTGCATGCCCCAATGTACCGACTTTCTGGCCGTAATATTGGCCACCAATGCACTGCGCGGCATCTTCAATCACCTTAATTTGATAGCGTTCAGCGATTTCCATAATTGGTTGCATATCGCAGACCACGCCATACAAGTGAACGACGATAATCGCGCGGGTACGCTTAGTCACCAAAGCTTCAATTTTGTCCGGATTGATCGTGTGATCGGCGCTTACATCACAGAAAATCGGGATCGCGCCAGCCTGTAAAACCGCATAGGAAGAGGCGATAAAGCTGTAAGAAGGCACGATGATTTCATCGCCCGGGCCAATGTCCATCGCACTGATGATGGTGTGCAGAGCAGAAGTACCAGACGAGCAACTGATGGCAAACTCAGAGCCGCACCACTTCGCAAAGGCGTCTTCGAATTCCCGCCCTTTGTTTCCGGTCCAGTAATTGACTTCACCAGACTTGAGTGGCTCGATAACATCCTGAAGCGAGTCGGGGTGAAATGCAGGCCACTTGGGGAATGTTGTTGTGTGTTGCTCATTCATAATGCTTTCTCTGTAATGTGTTGGTATTCGGTGTTGCAATTAGAAGAACTGCGATTGAGCAGTTGGATAATTTGATTGATGATTCTGTTCATGCCGTTGCTCAAATCGAATGTTTGGAGCCGGTGTGAGATAGCACGCCTCAGTTGATTGTTGGTGGCGAGTCGTAAGATCTGACGTTCAATAACAGAATGATCCACCAGCTGGCCATTTCCGCAGTATGGAAAAAGAGCATCTCGATAGAAGGTATGAAGGCACTCTCTCGCATTAGCCGAGATCACCACGGTAGGTAAGTGCATAAAAGCGGCTTCAAAGACAGTTCGGCAATTGGCAGTAATCGCCATGTCCACCTGAGCCATCAGCGGTGCGATGTCCTGGCCGATAAACACTTCCGCATTAAGTGCTTTTTCTTGTATGAACCGCATGACTTCTTTTGGCTGTTGATAAGAGCCGCCTAAAGCGATGACATAGTTCAATTGGCAGAGGTAGTCGTTGCGGGCGATAACTTCCAAGGTTTTTTGGGTTAGATTGCTTGGATCTTCGCCACCAAAAGTCAGCAGAATGCTACGGACTGAAGGGCTTAAGGTGGTGCTGTTTTTTCGGTGGAGAAAAAACTCTTTTCTTATATCAACATAATCATGGCCAGACAGCTCTTGGCCCAGCCCGGTTTTCGGGTAGACGGCATTAATGACGCAGTCTGCATGTATTCCACCAGTGCCGAGATCTTCAAAATTGATGATGGGAGTGTTGATCTTTTTCAGCGCACTCACATACGCTTCGGATGTATTGAGGACATCATTAATAATCAGATCAGGCTTTGCTTGCGCGATGATGTCCAATAAGTCGTCGTCGCTTGCCGCTAGTTGGTATTGTAAGATGTTCTTTTGCTCACAAAAGGATAAACCAAGGGAGCTATTTGGAGTCAGTACGAACGTGGATTCAATGAAACTGGGTAAGGATTGCGCAATCGTCCATGCTCTATAGCAGTGCCCAAGACCTTTTCCTTTTTCTCCTTTGATGACAAAAACCACTTTGTTTAGCCGCGGTAGCCGAGTATCAATGCGCTTTTTGAAGTTTTCAGTGACGTAGCTGTCCATAATTTGGTCCCATTTCTTAGTCGTGGAGATGGATGTGGATTAAATTCGCGACAAAAAATAACACCAAGACACTAGCATTTATTTGGTAACATGAAATTAACATTTGTGGAAAGAAAGTCACAAATGGACGATTTTTATTCGAAAAAAGTCCAATTTAGGTGATTTTCTCAAGGGGAAAACTAGAGCTTATACTCATGGTTATTACGAAATGTTAAGTTATTTGGAGGTGAGAAATAATGAGGGTTTATGCATCTTGATTCTTATTTCGCTAAGAAGTTGAGATTGAAAAATGGAATGATGATGGGATGGAATCACTAGGGTTTGATGAGGCGTTTGATGCCAATATTTTTATGTTGTTAGGCTTTACCGTTCAACGTCTTTCAAAACAACAAGTAAGAGGTATTGATAAGTGAGGGAAATAGGTCTTAACTCATACAGATAAAAGAAATTTGATAACCCAGAGTTAGCTTGGCTAGGAAAGAAAATGAAACTACTGATTATCGATGACTCGCCGACGATCGCTGCTTTGATCGGCAGCTTCATGGAGCAACGCTTTGCAGACAAATTTGAAGTAGAAATTTGTACACATAGTTCAGAGGTCCCTCAGCTCTTGGCTGAAAATCAATTTGATGTTGTTTTGACCGATGTGTTTATGCCCGAAATGGATGGTTACGAGGTGATACAGCATCTTAAGAATTTTCATCCGAACACCACTGTTATAGCGATGTCGAGTGGCTATACACATGCATCGGCGGAAAGCAGCCTGCAGGCTGCCAAGTTTTTAGGGGCAGTAACGTCTATAAACAAAAACAATCTCAGCAGTGATCTAGAAAGGGTGTTCGCGACCTTTTAGATCTTATCTTTTAATTGGCACTATCCGTTTTACCATATTGAAACGTTTGAATGAAGCTGGTTATAATCCGCGCATCACTTTACTAGGAGCCAATGCCTAAATGAACAGCTAACTTCCTGACATCCAATATAAACAACACTTTGGACACTCGGGGTTAGTGGGCGTTGCCGCAATCTTAGTACATTTCTAAAATCCACCAATGGTGGTTCTTGCCAGTTTATCTGGCTCATCTCGGCATTTTATACGCTCGGCCATATCACCGCACAATGGCGACCCCTTTTTGAATTAAAAAGGAGGCGATATGCCTGCATTAATTGCATCTCAAATTTCGCATCAACTCGAAACGGGTGAATGGTTATTCCGTTCGATCAATCTATCGTTGAATCATGGTATTACTGGCCTAACTGGAATAAATGGCAGTGGTAAGTCGGTGTTGCTTTCCATCTTGATGGGGGAGCGCTCGCCTGACACTGGCAATGTCGATCGCCAAGGGAAGATTGCTACGTACTCACAGCTACCTTCAGAGTTGTTAGTCAGCGATATGACCATTGCCCAATACCTTGGCATTGATGACAAACGTCAGGCCCTGAGGGCGATAGAGCAAGGAAGTACGCGACAGGAGGACTTTGACCGCCTTAGCGATGACTGGGAGGTAGAGCAACGAGCAATAGAGCTTATGGTTCAGTTGAGCATTGTGCTGTCATTGGACGACGTTTGTTGCCACCTAAGTGGAGGGCAATTGGCCAAGCTTCAGCTCTATTATCTGTTCGAACAAAGCCCAGATATTTTGTTGCTTGATGAGCCAAGCAATCATCTCGATACCCAAGGAAAGCAGTGGTTGATGAATAAACTCAAAGCATTCCCCGGTAAGATCCTATTGGTCAGTCATGATAGAGCGTTACTACGTTGTGCGGATGTTATATGTCATCTCTCATCATTAGGTTTGAGAAGCTATCGTGGTGGTTATGATGAATTCCAGTGCCAATATGACGTAGAGAAACAGGCTTTAAGCAGCAAGATCGACCACCTCAAATCAGAAAAGAAGAAGATTGAGCGTCAGATCCAGCTCAATGCCGAAAAAGCTCAGCAGCGAGAGGCGATGGGCAACCGCAAGAGAAGATCAGGCAGTCAGCCAAAAATTCTTATGGACGCGATGAAAGACAGTGCGCAAGTCACCCGTTCTGCTGCTATCACGAATCAAAACAATCAGTTGAAGCGGAACCAACACAAGCTGGAGACGTTAAAAAGCCAGCAGGAAGGCGGGAAGGAGCAGAGTTTTTATCTTGCCCATGCTCAAGGGGACAAGAGACACAATCTGGCTTCCATTGCGGATTTCAGCGTAGATAAAAGTCGTTGGCAAACCGTGAGCATAAGAGTGGGAACAAAAGACCGAATACACCTATCTGGCAACAATGGTTGTGGTAAATCGACTTTATTGAAAGCACTGAATTCACCATCGGGAAGCCTTGAGCAAGGGGTTAAATGTAATGTAAAGACCATCTATCTAGATCAACATTTTAGTTTGCTTTGCCCGAATATGAGTATGTTGGATACGTTACGCAATTCCTGTCCCAAGCTGGAGGAGAGTGACGCTCGAACTTTGTTAGCTGGGGTAGGTTTTCGCAGAGACAGTGTCTACAAGATGGTCTCGATGCTGAGTGGTGGAGAGAAAATGAAGTTAGCGGTATTGATGGTGAGCCACCAATCTTGTTCGCCGTTACTTCTGCTTGACGAGCCAGACAATCATCTCGACATCGACTCGAAGCAACGGTTGGCAAAAGCATTATCTACGTACCCAGGCCCTTTTATTTTGGTCAGTCATGATCAAGATTTTGTCGATGACACCGGAATCAACAAAACGTTAGCAATAAAAGCAGTGTAAGGCAGGTAAGGGCACACTGTTGCCCCTAACCTGTAAAACTCCACAACCAATCTGATATTTTCGATGCTAGCCTTAATCTCATCTGACACCATTAATAAAAAGCACTCTTTCAAGTTCGCTGTTCTTATTCGTAGGAAAGAAGCTAAAGCAGGCGCTAATTATGAATAATTTATGACCATACTTGATCTAGTAGGACATTTGACCTAATGTTTAGGTCAAATGCCCTAGGAGTGTTTATGCCCAATAAAACGACTAAAGAAAATATTATTGATGTTGCTGATCAGCTTTTTTATAAGCAAGGTTATGAACACACCTCTTTTGCCGATATCGCAAGTGAAGTAGGTATTTCAAGAGGTAATTTTTACCATCATTTCAAAAGCAAGGATGATATTTTAGCAGCCGTCATTAATCAGCGTTTGTCTAATACAGAAAGAATGTTGAGAGACTGGCAACTAGAAGTTCAAACAGCCTCAGAAAGAATTAAATGTTTCATCAATATCCTTATTTTTAATCGAGCGAAGATAAAGCGTTATGGGTGCCCTGTAGGGACTCTAGCGACGGAATTAGCCAAATTGGAGCACCCGTCACTCATTGGCGCAAATAAAGTATTTTCACTGTTTTCTGACTGGCTAGAAAAGCAATTTATAGAATTAGGCCATAAAGAGAATGCAAAAGAATTGGCTTTGCATTTACTTGCTCGAAGCCAGGGCATTGCAACCTTAGCCAGTGCTTTTCAGGATGAAAAGTTTCTATATACAGAAGTTGATATTTTGAATGAATGGTTGGAAACCTATAGCTAATAAAATTAGGGAGAAAGAATTATGTTTATCATTTTTCTACGTTTTTCTGACAATAAAGACAAGGCAAAAGAGTTTATGTCAGGACATAAGGCGTGGATAAAGCAAGGCATTGATGATGAAGTATTTCATCTAGTTGGGAGCCTGAAGCCTAATTTGGGCGGCTGTATTCTCGCGAGTAATGTTGATAGAGAAAGTATTGAATTAAGAGTGAATCAAGATCCGTTTGTTATTGAAGATATTGTAACTGCTGAAATTAATGAAATAACGCCGTCAATGGCCAATGATAAACTCAAATTTTTGGTGGGTTAGATAAATGAGCAACACAGTTAAATGCGGAGATGGAAAGCTTCGCTGTAAGTGGGGTACAAGTAGCAATGAATATATTGCCTATCATGATGATGAATGGGGCTACCCTGTTAGCGATGACCAGCGGCTTTTTGAAAAGATTTGCCTTGAAGGTTTCCAGTCGGGACTGAGTTGGAGAACAATACTAGCTAAACGAGAAAATTTTCGTAGAGCATTCAAGCAGTTTGATTTTAACAAAGTAGCTAAATTTACTGAAAACGATGTCGAAAGGTTACTTCAAGATGAAAGTATTGTGCGCCATCGAGGAAAGATAGAAGCAACCATTAATAACGCTAAAAGAGCCCAAGAGATGGTGAAGCAAGAAGGCTCGCTTGCCGCATTTTTTTGGCGCTATGAACCTGATAAGCCAATATCAAACCCACAAACTGTATCGACAAGTGCGGAGTCTATCGCTATCTCGAAGGAGTTAAAGAAACGAGGGTGGAAATTTGTTGGGCCAACTACTGTTTATGCTTTTTTACAAGCTATGGGTCTAGTCAATGATCATGCTGAACACTGCGAGTTCAGACACAAAGCAACAGAGGCACGCAAGAAATTTAATAAGCCGCTTTAGTCTCATAGCCGTAGCTCACGCCTGAAGTTTTACACCTAACCATTTCCAACACTTTGGTCTTTTGATTGGGAGGAAGTCTCCAGCGCCGCATAAAGTGCATCTTTCTTAACAGGTTTGAGCAGTACTTCTTTCGCTCCGTACTGATAGAACTGTTGTCTTGCGGTGTTGGTTGTGTCAGCCGTACAGGCGATGACTGTGGTTGGAATGTTGTGAAATTCAACAATCAGTTTGGTTGCTTCCAAACCAGTTAGTCGTGGCATGTGATTATCCATAAAGATGTATTCGTAATGGCCTGCCAGTGCCATCTCTACGGCTTCTTGGCCGTCTTTTGCCCAGTCGATGTTGAAATAACCTAATCCTTTGAGAAACTTAGATAAAATCAGTGCGTTCACTTGGTTATCTTCGGCGATCAGAATACGAGTACCGTTCGAAACCTGATCTGGTGTGTTTGTCTCTGTATGTGTCAGTGGCACTCTGGCTGAGATAAGTGAATGTCCTTCAGGGGTGTAACTTAATTGGATGTTTCCGCCATTCTGGCAAATGAGCGCTTCTATTTTGTGGAAACCAGCGCAGATGCCTTCCATTAAACCATGGCGATGTGAGGCGCTTCCTGGCAGTTCAGACATTAAGCGGCAGCATGCCCCTTTGTCGGTCGAGCGAATCTGTACAATGAGAGATTCCGAGTCTCCTTCGTCAACCACTTTCGCACTGATTTCGACGTCGCCTCCGGGGGCTTGGTTAATTGTCGTGAGGGCGAAAAAGCATACGGTTTGGTTTAGTAAGTTCCCATCAAGCAAATACTGTTTGCTGTCGTTGATATTAAATTGAGTAGAGAAGTTGACGTCGTTGCCGTTGGCGAGTGGTGCCAACTTATTGCCCAATGATTGCAAGTGTTCGGCCAATTTAATCTCTTTCGCTTCGCTTGTTAGTGAATCCACATCCGTCGCCGACAGGGTGAGAATATGTTTGATCGAAGCGTGGAGTAAATCACCGGAATGCTTGAGTCGAGTGGCTAGTGATTTGATCTGTGAAATGTCGTCGCTACGTTCGATTTGTTTCAACGGCATAACGACACTGTTGCTGTAGACTTTGAGTTCATGGTTAATCAGTCGCATGAAACGTGACTTGTTCTCGATGGCTGACTTCGCCAGTTGAACCTCTTTCTTAAGTTGCTCTTCCAGCTGTTTTCGTTCAGTGATATCTCGTTCGACAGCCACGAAGCGGGTGAGTGTACCGTCCTTGAATACAGGGACGATTGACATGTCTATCCAGTATTCGGTGCCATCCTTGCTGTAATTAATCAGCTCACAATCGATTTGTTTCGCTTGTTTGATGGCTTCTGACAGTGCTTGGACTTGTTTAATGTTGGTGTTGGATCCCTGAAGAATATCGCCTGGCTTTTTGCCTTTTATCTCGTCCAGTTGGTAACCCGTCAGTTGCACAAAACCTTCATTGACCCATGTGGTGTAACCCTCGGGGTCGGTCACTACAATAGCATCACGGGCATATTCTGCGACAAATCCCTGTGTTGAACGGAAGTCAGAAACAACCAGATCGGTTTCAAGCTTTGATAACTTCTTTTCTCGATCCTTGATCGCCAGCGATACGATTGCGACAACCCATATGGCAAAAATTGCGAGCAGACGATTGGCAATGACGCCCCAAGCCGCGTTTTCAGTTGAAACAACGTAATGGCCCGCGAGTGTAAGTAAGGTGCAGATAATCGCCCAAGCAATGGTGGAGGGTTGGTTTCTAAATGCCATGGAGATCAGGATGATGGCGATGTAAGGGACGCCTGAAGCCACCTCTGCTGGCATGATCAAATCAAGATAGAAGAACAATCCTGCGAGTAGTGTGAGAGCAGCGTGTAGCTTGTATTGACTTGTTGTGAAGGTCCATTTCATAACGTTGCTTTACCTTAGCCAGTCTTGTTGTGTGGATTTAATCGGGTTATCAATCGGCTGGCTTCATGGCTATTCACCATCAGTCGGTTGACTAGTTTTTGCAGCAGCTCGATTTCAGGAATCTCCCCTTGTCTCGCAATGTCTTCCGTCTTTTTCGTTAGCAGTAAAACTTCTCCCATCGAGAACTCGAGCGCGATGCCTTTGATAGCGTGCAAAATCGCGTGAAGTTCGGTTGGCGTGGTATTGGAATGCAGCTCGATCAGAGAGTCGGTTTTCGTGTCCAGCTCAAATATCAACGATTCGAGTAATTCAACTTTCTCTCTATCCTGAAGCTCAAGTTGGTTGAGCAGTGGGCTTTGTGAGACTTCCTCTTCAGTGAGCGGCAACTTATCAACTGGGAAGCGGATAAGCGTTGATATATTGTTGCTGGCGTTTTGAGGTAAATGCTTAACGGCTTCAACCACTTCCCTGTGGGTGGAAAACTGTCGTGAAAACTGACTTAATGCGTTCTGTAAGCTGCTCTTTTGCAGAGGCTTAGTCAGGACAAAATCGGCGCCTCGGGCGATGAATTCATCGTGGGCTTCTTTGAAAACGTCGGCAGTACAAGCAAAGATGACAGTACTTAGCTTGAGTTTGGTGCGTATATGCTCAATCGCATCCAGACCATTCATGTTGGGCATGTGATTATCCATGATGATCAGATCATAATTGGAATGCTTAAGACGACTGATTGCCTCTAAACCATCATTAGCATGATCAACCAATAGCCCCATGGACTCGCAAAACTTCCTCGCAACCATGGCATTGACTCGGTTGTCTTCGACCAGTAGGACGGTGAAGTTATCAAGTAAGGAAAGCTCATCTGAGGACTTCACTTGCACTTCACTCATTTCCAACTCTTTGAGTTCAAATGGGATAGTGAGGGTGAATTGGGTTCCAACATTCGGCTGGCTGAAAACGGACACTTTTCCCCCCATTATTTCTACCAGACGTTTAACGATAGACAGACCCAGCCCAGTACCACCAAATTTACGTGTCGTGGAGAGTTCAGCTTGCTCAAATGGAGTAAAAATGGTGTCGAGCTTCTCTCGTTCTATTCCTATGCCGCTATCGGTGACGCTAATACAGACATTGGGCGGCGCCGACGTGTCGAGTGCGAATTCGATTTCAATCTTACCCGTTTGGGTAAATTTGATCGCGTTGCCGACTAGGTTAAATAGAATCTGCCGGGTTCGTGCAGGGTCACCATGCAGCTCGATATTGGCGGGGACTTTATTCTGGGTGACAAACTTCAAACCTTTGTTTGCCGCTTGAGGACCTAATGTTTTTTCTAGGCTGAGTACTAATTCGCCTATGGAGAACGGATGAATCTCAAGCTCCAATTTTCCTTGCTCGACTTTAGAGAAATCAAGTATGTCATTGAGTATGGTCATCAGGTGCTGACCTGAATCGATAAGGATCTGTGCCTGCTTCTTGGTTTCCAGCTCTTGAGATTCATCTTTGATGATTTGTGCGATACCTAATACACCGTTCATGGGTGTTCGCAGCTCGTGGCTCATGGTCGCGAGGAAAATAGACTTCGCCTCATTAGCTTTTTCTGCGTTTTCAGTGGCGACCTGATAGGCATTATTGTTACGGTTGAGTTCGGCGATGCGGGCAATAAAGCCAAGCGTTGCCAAAGCAACAAACAGTATGGCAGCACCAATCAAGACTTGGGAGATAGTGTCTCTAAGTCGAGCTGATGTCGCAGTGAGGCCGAACTCCGCTTGTTCAAGAAACACAACACTGTCGTGTGACAGCAAGGTGGATAACAGCCGCTCTCGTTGTGCATTGACCTGAACAAAAGTTTGAGCAAATCGCGTGACTTCTTCATCGGCACCGATTGCGTTTTCATCCAGCATATGGGAAATAATTTGCTCACGTGATTGGTTGTCGGATCTAAACCCGCCTCCATCCATCAATTTGTTCTTTAGGGAGTGTAAAACAAATTCGCGAGCAACGATTAAGCCGATTGTTTGATCGAGTGTGCCCGCCAAACTCATGGCAGATGAATGGAAATTATTGAGTAGCGTTTGGGTAGGCAAGTTCTGAAAAAGCGTTGAATGCAAGTCTGCTTGTTGATGTCTTTTCTGAAATTCCGTCAGTTCTCTTTCGAGTTCCACAAGTTGATTGGCCATTTGATAAGGGTCAGAAATACCGCGGATGGAAGCACCAATTAGTTCATCACGCAGTTCAATCACTTCATGTCCCATGGTTCGCACTTGCTCATCGTATTTGGCCAATTTGTTCAATTCGCCATAGGCCATATAGACGTATGAACACATGGCGATAAAAATGAGAATAAATGCTGCAAAGGCGAGCCTGATTTTATTCATTTTCAAACTCCTGCAAGATGGCTGGTCTATCTCCACTTAACGAATTCAGGAAAGCTTCGAGATGGGCTATGGTTTCGTCGTCAAACGTTTTTCCTAACTGGCTTTCACCCATGATTTTAATTGCTTCTGAAAGGTGCTGTGTCTTTCCATCGTGGAAGTAGGGGGGCGTCAGGGCGACGTTTCTTAGGCTGGCGACACGAAAGAGGTAAAGATCGTTTTCATCCTGAGTAGTGTTGAACCGTCCTTTATCGGAGCTGCGATTTTCTCCAGTAGTCGACTGGCCAAAGTAGCCAAATCGCATGACCATACCGCCGCCGATGTTGCTGCCCTGATGACAACGAACACACCCTTCTTTCTGAAAGGTTTGCCACCCGAGTTCCGCTTCAGGGCTGAGTGCGTTTTCATTGCCTGCTAAATACTGATCAAACGGGGAGTTTGGTGTGTTGAGGGCATTCATGAACTCAACCAGAGCTGTTTTAATGTTGTGCTCTGTAATAGGAAGCTCTGCCTGCAAAAAATACTGTTGGTAGATAGGAGACTGGCTGACGTATTCGGTAATTTTTGACCAATTTGAGTCCATCTCAACTGGGTCATGAATGGGGCCATCAAGCTGATCATGGAGGCTGTTTACCCGACCATCCCAGAAAAAACGATAATTCAGGCTCGCATTAAATACGGTAGGGGAGTTACGGGTTCCAAGGCCTTCTACTCCAGTAGAAACCGCCGTCGTTTCAGCGCCGTTAGTGCGTAGATTATGGCAGCTCTCGCAACTGACCTTTTTGTTAGATGAAAGGTTAGGATCACGAAAAAGCACCCAACCGATCTTGGCTTGAGTACGGTCAAACTCTGGGTGTTCTGGAATGGGAGAGACCAAGCCGTAGCGTTTGTTTTGTTCTGTTTGACTGTGTTTATGGTCGTGCTGGTGTGAGTCATGGTGGTCGGGTTCTGAGGCGTGATCATGCTCTGCGTCATTGTGTTTTGAATGTGATGAGCTGAAGCCTTCATAGAGTAGAAGACCAATAGAGGCAGCCGTAATAAAGAGCCCTATCCACAATAACGTTTTCTTTTCCATTTTATGTCCACTCTTACAGGTACTTAGTACCTTCCGTGAGTTCATTCTTTTTATAAATCTAGTTGCACATCATTTTTGAAGCAATGTCAAAGTAAGAATAGAGCAAAAATTGCGCTTTTTGTGGTAGTTAGCGTTGATGTGACCGCAACGGAGTCGTGGGTAAAGGAGTGAGCGTTGAGTGGTCGGCCTAGAATAAAGCCAAATAGGGTTGGCATAAGGATGGAGAATCGATAAATTGGCGGGCGAGAACGCCCACCACAATATGAGCAATTATTTTAGAAAGTCTGCCTTGCGCATGCGCTCAATGACCGTTTCTTTTTGCTCTTCGCTGAGCGGCGTAATCGGTAGGCGCGGGTCGCCTGCATCAATATCATGCAATGCCATGGCAGCTTTACCAGCCGCTACGCCACCAAATTCGACCAATACACGAATCAGGTCAATGACGTTGTCCATTCCGCGGTTCACTTTCTCCAGGTCACCATTGTTAAAGTCCTGAATGATTTGTTGGAAGTGAGGAGCGGCGTAATTGTACGTACTACCGACAGCACTTGTTGCGCCTAGAGCTAATGCCGCTGGAAGAAATTCATCCACGCCAAATGGAATATCGTATTTACCATCGCAAACACGCAGACAGCGTTGGTATTCGTACAAATCAGGGCTGTTGAATTTCAGACCTGATAGGTTTGGAATTTTCTTATCCGCAGCCAGTAGGAATTGTTCCATATCGACGTTTACACCTGACATACCTGAGTGGTAGTAGTAGAAACCTTTAGACGGGGCGGCAGCAGCCACTGTGGCACAGTACTCGACCAAGCTGTCTACGTTAGCAGGTTTAAAGAAACACGGACCAATGGCAGACGTTGCCAGAATGTCCAGAGTCTCTGCATGACGTGTGAGCTCAAGTGTGTCAGCAATACTCAGTGCGCCCGTATGAATGATCAGGCTCAACTGGCCTTTAGCTGCCGTCACCCAGCGCTCCGCGATGGCTTTACGTTCTTCAACACTGCAATGAATGCCTTCCCCTGTGGTACCACAGATGTAAGCGCCTGTAACTCCGTCTCGGATCAGGTGCTGCGCAATCTTATCTATCTCGTTGTAATTAACCTCATTGTTACCATCGAAAGGCGTATGAGGGGCGGCAATCAAGCCTGCTAGCTTTGTCATAATGCATCCACTTTTATATATCAAAGACGGCCTTTAATGGCGTCTAACTCTACTGGTTTTTATTTTATGGAGTTTTACTCCTTTGTATATGGCTGTTTTTAATGTTAGTGGAGTTTTTTGTGGAGTTGTGCGCCAGATCATGATTATAATCTGGAGAATAATGACAGATGCATATGCTTGGTTTGGGAACTTGTGCTGAAACAGGTTAATAGCTTTGCAATCATGAATAATGATAAGGAAACAGTAACGATGGCGGAAAGCTCCGAAGCCATTCAGGCCGGTAAAATACTTGATACGATTGGCAGCTTATACGATAGCTTTACGCCAGCATCAAAACGTATTGCAGGGTTTGTTCTGGAAAAACCGGAAGAGGTTTGCAAACTATCGATAGCAGAGCTGTCACAAGTAGTATCGGCAGGTGATGCTTCAATCATTCGTTTCTGTCGAGCGCTAGGAGCCAAGGGTTTCCACGAATTCAAAATGGCGCTCGCGATTGAATTGTCTAAGCAGGAGAACGAAGAGAGCATCTTCGATACGGATGTCACGTTAGAGGACAACCCTGAACTGATTGGTAAAAAATTGCGTAAAACCATCGATAACGTTCTGTATGAAACGCTAAACTTGCTCGACTATGGTTGCTTGGCTGAAGTTTGTCAGGCGATACAGGAAGCCAAATCGGTGTACTTCTTAGGCGTCGGATCATCTGGAATTTCGGCGGAGAATGCCAAGTATCGCTATATGCGCATCGGTCTTAATGTCGATGCACTAACGACTAACCACTATATGTATATGAAGGCCGCTTTGCTGTCTGAAGGTGATATTGCTATTGGTATCAGCCATTCGGGTAATTCGCCGGAGACCGTCAAGGCACTGAAAGTTGCCAAACAATCTGGCGCGATGACAGTGGCGATTACCCATAATCCGCGCTCATCAATTTGTGATTATGCGGATTATGTTCTGGTGAATGGTAACCGTCAGGGGCAGCTACAAGGGGATTCGATTGGTACCAAGATCTCACAACTTTTTGTTTTGGATATGATCTACTGCCTGCTGGTTCAGGCGGATGAGTCCGGTGCCCATGCTAATAAGCTGAAAACGACTCAAGCACTGAGCATCAAATAACAAATTAATGCGGGTTATCAAACCCGCATTTTCAATTTTAATCTCCTGATTGATATTTCATTTCACCCATTTGAATGGTGGCGTTCACCTCCAGCTTATCGTCCAGTAAGGCAATGTTGGCAAAGTATCCGGCTTCCAATCTGCCGTAACGATCATCAATACCTATCGCTTCTGCTGGGTAGCGAGACGCCATTTTCAAGGCCGTATCTAGCGGTAAGCCAACATGCCGCACTAAGTTTCTTACACCTTCAATCATGGTGATTGCCGCTCCAGCAATCGTGCCATCTTGGTAGTGACAGCGGCCATCGGTAACAAATGCTGGCGTTCCCGCCATATCAAACTCTGTCATATCCGTTCCCGCAGGCGTAACGGCGTCAGTGACGAGGAACAACTTCTCTTGCAGTAGCCTGTGCGCGAGTCGCACATTGACGTAATCACAATGAATGCCATCCACGATGATCCCAGCATGAAGTGCATTATCTAGGACATAACCGACCGCGCCGGGCTCACGCGAGTTGAGTGGACTCATCGCATTGTACAGGTGAGTGGCCATGGTGACATTTGGGTGCTTGGCCAGTTGCTGATAGGTGGCGTTGGTGTGGCCCAAAGCAACATGCATTCCGGCTTGTGCCAGACGATCGGTGACGTCAGTGGTGTTGCACTCTGGCGCCAAGGTAATCAAACGGATGTGCTGCTGATTTTCAAGCAAGTAAGCCAGCGTTGATTCGTCGAGTTCGCGAATGTGCGATTGATTGTGTGCGCCTTTTTTCTCAGCATTGATGAAAGGACCTTCAAGGTGGAGCCCGAGAATACCATCATTCTCTGCTTGTGACGCTGAGTTCAAGGTTTCTACTGCTTTCTTCATGTGACTGGCTTCACTGGTGATCAGTGTCGGCAAAAACTGCGTAGTGCCAGAGCGCAGGTTAGTTCGGTTCATTGTCGCGAGCGTTTGATAGCGAATGTCTGTGTTGAACAGCACGCCTCCACACCCATTTAACTGCAAATCTATAAAACCCGGGCAAGCCAATTGCCCCTGACCATCAATGGTTGTCAGGCCATCAGGTAACGCCTCCATTGGAGTGACGGAAACGATCTGATTATTGTCGATGACGATTGCATGATGGTGAAGCGTTTCTTCACCGGTAAAAACGTTGATGTTGATTAAGGCATATGGCTGAGGAGGCGTAGCTGGTGACATAGGGACGCTCTTTATAAGTAAAGGAGTATAACTCCAAAAAATATCTGTGTTGTATCTAATTTAGACGAGAATAACTCGATAATTCGTGATTTGGTCGCTGAAAACGTCGATTATCTGCAATCCTGTGCGAGTTTGTGACGTCTGTCAGCAAATATTAAAGTTATCAGTTGAAGTAAAACTCCATTCTGTCATATTGAAGTTATATTTCAAACTTAAAGTTATTTTGGAGTTTTGTTTCTATGCAATCTGAGACGTCGACTGTTTTAAAAGTTTTGCAAAGTGGCTTTGTCGCTTCTTGTCAGCCTGTGGACGATGGCCCTATGGATCATCCACAGATTGTTGCTGCCATGGCAAAAGCAAGTGTTGATGGGGGAGCGATAGCGCTTCGCATTGAAGGCGTGGAAAACCTCAAAGCCGCCAGAAAAGCGGTGGATGTGCCGATCATCGGGATTGTTAAACGTGATTTAGAAGACTCACCAGTTCGAATTACGCCGTTTGTTGAAGATGTCGCGGCACTCCACGCTGCGGGCGCAGACATCATCGCTATTGATGCATCGGACCGAACTCGCCCTGTGGATATTCAAACCTTAGTGGAATCAATTCATCAACTGGGCTGTATTGCGATGGCGGATTGCTCCAACTTTAGTGAAGGCATGTATGCCAAACAGATAGGAGTTGAAGTCATCGGCTCGACACTTTCTGGTTACACTGGCGATACTTTACCTATAGAACCTGATCTGGAGTTGGTGTCACAACTCAGTCAGGCAGGCTGCTTTGTGATGGCGGAAGGGCGTTACAACACGCCGCAACTGGCTAAGCAAGCGATTGAAGCGGGCGCGGCATCAGTCACTGTTGGTTCGGCCATTACCCGCATTGAGCACATCTGTTCGTGGTTTGCTGACTCCGTACAAGCCGCACGCAGAGAAGAACTGGAGAAGAGTGCATGACGATTTGTCTCGCGATTGACATTGGCGGTACCAAAATAGCAGCGGCTCTGATTGAAGGGACAACGCTTGTGGAGCGCCATCAAGTGCCAACGCCTGGATCCAAACAACCGCAAGAGTTAACCGCGGCACTCAGTGAGCTGGTGCATCCGTTACTTGAACGGGCAGATTACGTGGCAGTGGCGTCTACGGGCATCATCAACGATGGCGTACTGATGGCTTTAAACCCAGATAATTTGGGTGGGCTGAACAATTATCCGCTCAAAGCCACGCTTGAGACGCTGACGTCGTTACCTTGTTATGTCCTCAATGATGCGCAGGCGGCGTGTTGGTCAGAGTATCAAAGATACGCCGAACAGAAGCTGGACATGGCGTTTATTACCATTTCAACCGGTGTTGGTGCTGGGGTTGTGCTGAATGGTCAACTGCTGGTAGGTCGTCGCGGTATCGCTGGCCATGCCGGTCATATTCAGGCGGATCCTAACGGCCCAGTATGTGGCTGTGGCCGAGTTGGCTGCGTCGAAGCAATTGCCTCAGGAACAGCAATCGCCAAAGCGGGTCAGGCACTTTGGGGAACGGACTGCTGTGGCAAGCGTGTCCACGACGAATGGCAAAACGGCTCAAAACAGGCCTTAGCAATCTTTGAAAAGTCGGCACAAGCCGTGGCTCAAATGATTGCAGATTTACGAATTTCACTTGATCTCGACGTTGTTGTGCTAGGCGGCAGCGTTGGGCTTGCGGATGGCTATCTGGAACTAGTCCAAAAAGAAATCAATAACAATCCAGAAGTCTACCGCCCGACTATCACGCAGGCTCAAGCTGGCAATGATGCTGGTTTGATCGGCGCTGCGTTGTGGTCGCAACAGTATTTCAATAACGAATTTTAAAAGGACGATAAACGATGGAAGCAACTTCCTTTGGAACCCTTAACTATGTAGTGCTCTTCCTATACCTCGCTGGGGTCATGGGTGTGGGCGTGTATTTTGCGCGCCGCCAGACATCTGGCGACGACTATTTCAAAGCGGGAGGTCGCATACCCGGTTGGGCCGCAGGGATCAGTGTCTTCGCGACTACGTTAAGCTCGATCACTTTTATGTCGATTCCAGCGAAAGCGTACACCGATGACTGGACATTTTTAATTGGCCAATACATTGCAATCGCGATTCTGCCGTTTGTGTTTATCTATTACATTCCATTTTTCCGCCGACTGAATTTGACCTCAGTCTATGAGTATCTGGAAAAGCGCTTTGATCTGAAAATGCGTTTGTTCGGCAGTATTTCATTTATGTTGTTCCATGTTGGCCGAATTGCGATCGTGACTTATCTAACGGCGTTAGCGCTGATGCCGTTCATCGACATGGACCCGCTGACCATCGTCTTTCTGATTGGCGTTTTGTGTATCATCTATACCTTCCTAGGTGGTATTGAAGGGGTGATCTGGACAGACGTGATGCAAGGAATCATGCTCTCTTTGGCGGCTGTCGGCATTTTCATCATGCTGTGCTTTAACGTCGATGGCGGAATGAGTGAAATCTTCTCGATGTCAGCAGATGCCAACAAGTATTTTCCTGCGGAGCAGTTTAGCTGGAGCTGGTCAGATGCCACGATCCCTGTGCTGATGATTGGTTTCTTCTTCTCGGTACTGCAACAGTTCACAGCCAGTCAGGATGTGGTGCAGCGTTACATAGTCACAGACTCAGTGGAAGAAACTAAGAAAGCGCTGATCACAAATGCTAAGTTCGTTGCTGTCATTCCAATCTTCTTCTTTGCAGTTGGCGCAGGTCTGTACGCTTACTACACACAGAATCCGACTCTATTGCCAGAGAACTTTAACACTGGCGGTATTCTTCCATTCTATGTCATCACTCAGCTACCAGCAGGTGTTGCAGGGCTGATCATCGCTGCCATCTTTGCCGCGTCTCAGTCGAGTATTTCAAGTAGTCTGAACAGTATTTCGGCATGTTACACCACGGACATCTACCACCGTTTAGGCCGCAGTGGTTCTACCGAAAATGCGCTAAAAACGGGTCGTTTTGTCACGGTTATCGCAGGACTACTGGGTGTTGCAGCGTCGACTTACCTTATCTTCTCTGAAGAGAGTCAGATCTGGGATGCATTCAATAGCTTACTTGGCCTAATGGGTGGCCCAATGACAGGGCTGTTCATGCTGGGTGTGTTTGTCCGTAAAGCGACAGCACGCAGCGCACTTGTCGGGGTGATTGTCAGTGTGATCGCAACACTATGGGCGCGCTACTTTACTGACCTGAACTTCTTCTTCTACGGTGCGATCGGCACCATGACTGTTGTGATTGTTGGTTATCTGGTAGCCCTGCTACTGAAAGAAGAGCCGAAAGATGTTAGCAAATCGTTTGTATTAACGTCTTCTGAAAAATAACTCGCTTAACTGATTAAACTGAATAGGAATCATGAAATGTTATTGGGCTCGATACATGCACTCAATACCTCTATTTTGCCTGCCGCGGTGACGCGCGCATTGCAATACTTGTCACAGCACGACTTGGATCAGCTCGCTCCCGGCCGCTACGAATTTGAGGGAGACAAGATGTTTGCCAATGTGATGGCTTTCTCAACCGTTGAAGAGGCTGAGAAGAAAGCGGAAGTCCATCAGGAATACATCGATTTGCAATACTTGGTCTTGGGTGAAGAGAAGGTGGTATACGGCCTTGAAAACGGCGAATACCAATATGCGACTGAGTACAACACAGAAGATGACTTTGCATTGGTCAACGACTTTGCTTGTGCTTCGAGCGTTGCGCTCAAAAGTGGAGACTTCGTGGTGTTCTTCCCTGAACAACCACATAAACCGGGCTGCGTTGTCGCCGAGCCACACACGATCAAAAAAGTGGTGGTGAAGATTCATCGTGATTTGATCCGCTGCCAGCAAGCCTGAGTTAGCCAATCTCAGCGAATGATGCCCAAAAGCCAAATACATTAAGGAAAGCCAGCTGCTATCCGGCGCGAAAAGCGCGCCGGATAGCTAGCAGCCAAGGGCTCATTGGGAATCAATATTGAAAACACTCACCAAAGACGGTCAAAAGGATAACTGACTTGTGGCATTTTCAAGGCAATCAGTCACGCCATGACGGTCTGAATCATGGTGCTCTCTCGCGATAAGGAGATTAAATGAAGTTGCATAAAGTGATAATACTGGCGCTGTTGCTCCCGCAAGCTGCTTTGGCTGCGGTTAAGGATATTCAGCCGCCACAGGTCGTTGGTGTTCCTCCTGCTGATGCGGGAAGAGGTTTGGTACGCGCAAGCGAGACGGAAATCCGACACTATAGCGGTGGTGAAGGTTACGATGGACGTAAAATACTGGTCAGTCATGACAATGGTCGTACGTGGCAGGACAGCTTGGCGTCATCGTCGTATCCACCTAACTTTGGAGGGATTGAGATTGAGTCGCCATCCATCGTCCCTAACCCTGTGACAGGGGAGTACATACGGGTACAACCTATCGATGGTTATGTGTTTATTTCCAATGGAGGGCTTGATGGCGAATGGGCCGCGGTGACCAAAGATGGTCAGCTTGACTATGATTGGGAGCACGCCGACAAAGAGAACTACCTGACTCTTGGCGGTATTATGCGTCGCCCGACTTTTGTGAACAATGGTCAACGCATTTTGATTCCATCGCATGAAATGCGTGAAGGTACGGTCGTTCATATTTCCGATGATGGCGGCCTGACTTGGCGCACATCGCAAGATATTATCTCTGCTCCTCCCCATGAAAAAGATGAAATACACCAAGGTGTTCGATGGCGAAATAGTGGCGTTGAAGGCTCGATTGTCGAGCTGCGAGACGGGCGCTTGTGGATTCTTGTCCGCACTTCTCAAGATCAGCTTTACGAAGCGTTTTCTTCAGACTTTGGCGAAACATGGACAGAGGCACAGCCTTCACGCTTTTTTGGTACTTTGACCATGCCAACCATTGGCCGCTTGAAAGATGGACGTCTTCTTGCTCTCTGGACAAATACCATGCCCTTACCTGAACACAAAGGCACGCAGGATGACATGTGGGAAGATGTGTTTACTAATCGTGATTCCCACCATGCTGCGATCTCAGATGATGACGGGAGAACGTGGACTGGATTTCGCGAGATCATTCTAGATGAACATCGCAACAGAAGTGATTACGCCGTGTTTGAAGGCGCCGGTGACCGAGGTAAGCAACAAAGTGAACTTGTTCAATTGGATGAACATAGAGTGCTTGTCTCTGTTGGGCAGCATAAAGAGCATCGCCGCTTGATGGTGATGGATACGCGCTGGCTTTATCAAACAGAACGAAGTGAGCACTTTGAGAACGGTCTTGAGAATTGGACAATCCATAGCTATATCCCGGAGGTGGAAGGGCACGTCAGCTACAATCGTAAACCCTCAGCTCAACTTCTAGAGCATGCTGATAAACCGGGACATAAAGCACTTCAGGTTCGGCGGGTACGTGATGCTGAGCTCATCAATATCGAAAACGACCTCAATTACGAGAAAGGTGGCGCGACGTGGAACTTCCCGAACGGGAA
Organism: Vibrio sp. RE88; assembly: GCF_013113835.1. Lineage (GTDB taxonomy): Bacteria > Pseudomonadota > Gammaproteobacteria > Enterobacterales > Vibrionaceae > Vibrio. The sequence goes on from NZ_VTYQ01000005.1 coordinate 475,610, forward strand.
GGCTGGCCAAGTTGATATTCGTTTTATGCTTAATGAAGACAGTGGTGGAACTCAAATCAGTCTGACGGAACGTCTGTTCAACGCTGTAGACGAAACCATTGCGCATTATGCAGTGTATACGTTGAGTGTCGCACCGGGCGAGAAGCTTGGCAAACATGAACTCGAAGCCAATCGTTGGTACACGCTTAGCATCCACTGGAAGGGCGTGAAGAAAAACTCGACCGCGAAAGTCTTGCTAGATGGGAAGAAGGTAGAAAAGATCAACATCAGTAACGTCAGTCCAAATGGTGTGAGTTACCTTCATTTCATCTCGACAAGCCAAAAAGAGGATGAGGGGATATTGATCAAGTCAGTGAAAGCTTCAGTCAAATAACAAATAAGTTAGTGTGAGCGGCTAATCTGGTTCGCTTTCGATTAGCCTGATGCGTAGCGAATAGCTCTCATTGAGACATTGCTTTAAAGGCTCTGAGATTGATTTCTTAGAGCCTTTATCCATCAGGGCTCCAAGCTTTGAAGTTCCACAATCTGCATTGCATTCATGTTGTGAATGACTTTGCGACAAGAATCATAATTTCCTTTTAACCCTGTCTTAACCCCTTCGTTTGTTACCGTACCTGTAGATTAGCGGGAGATAACAACGATGACATTGCGATATTCCATTCTTGCTCTGACGCTGGTAGGCGTTATGGGCTGTGCGACGGGGACCGATGCCGAATTTGCCACACAGGCTGAGCAGAATAGTGCTCAGTCTGTTAAGCAACTGCTGGCGCAGGTGGTAGCCGAGCGACAACTTTCACTTGAGGCTGGCGACATCAGCCAACCGACTCAACTGACGGATCTGATCTCTGTCCCTGAGCTTGAGCAATACTTACAAGCCGCGTTTGCTCATAGCCCTAGTTTGCAGCAGAGCGTGATCGCGCTGAAAATTGCTTATGCTCAGCAAGGAGTCACGGTGGCAGACCAGCTACCTACGGCGAATGCCAGCTATACAGGTCAATCCAAAGAAGATACCGACGACAGCTATACCGGCGAAGTGACCGTGAGTTGGGAGCTGGATCTGTGGCACAAACTGGCAGATAGCAGTGAGGCAGCACGAAAAGATGTTGCGGCCTCTCAGGCAAGCTTGCAATCAGCAAAAGATTTGTTGGCGGCCAATATCATGCGCAACTGGTTAGAAATCAGCGTCAATCAGCAATTACTTGATATTGAGCTGAGAAGGCTGGATGTGTTGGAAAACAATGAGGTGTTGGTATTAGAGCGCTATCAAGTGGGACTAGGCAGTCTGGAAGACTTAGATAACGCGAAAACCAGCACAGCATCGACGCGCTCAACTGTCGCTGAGTATGAAGAAAATCTAGAACAGAGCAGACGCAGCCTCCAACTGTTAACCGGGCAATGGCAATCCGAGTTGCAGCAGCCAGAGGTAGCGATGGCGTTTCCACAAGTCGTCAACCCTCTCGATTCTCTTGCCCAGCAGAATATGGCAGGCCGACCAGATCTACAGCAAGCTTTCTACAATATCGAGGCTGAAGCTCTTCGTACCGACGCAGCTTACAAAGCCATGTTGCCATCGTTCAGCTTGACGGCAAGTTTGACGGATATTGCCCAGTCACCCAGCGAAGCATTGCTAACGGATCCATTGTGGAGCCTACTCGGACAGCTATCAGCGCCGCTTTTTCAGGGCGGAAAGCTTAAATCCCAGGCTGAAATTGCTCAACTCACCACAGAGCAAAGCTATTGGGCTTATCAGGAAACCTTGCTGACGGCGATCAATGAAGTGGAAAACGCTGTCGGGCAGGAGTATTCACTTGAAAAGCAGCAACTGCATCTTAATCAAGCCTTCACAAGTTCGAAGCGTAGCTTTGTCAGTTACGAAGAGAAATATCGAAAAGGTCTGGTCGACATCTTTGATTTACTGACCGTTCAGCAGCAGACCTACGACACCGAAGCACAACTGGTTAACGCCACTTATCAACGTTTATTAAACCGAATCGATTTAGGCCTAGCTCTGGGCTTGGGAGTATCATCATGAAAAAAAATGCCATCACCCTAGCGGTGACACTTGTCGCTGCCGGAAGCATCTTTGCCGCTATTGGCTATAACGGTAGCCATATGGCTCAAGCGAGTGAGAATAGCCAACCTGAGCAACAAGCAACGGAAACTTTGCAGCCACCATTGGTGAAAGAAAGCTTAAACCTCCAGCAAGTTGCAGTGCAGATGACAACCAGTGCCAGCTATCAGGCTCAGGTTGTGGGTTATGGTGAAACTCGATCGCGTTACCAGCTTAACTATGCCAGTGAGATCAGTGGCCGAGTGATCAGCCTATCTGATGACTTTGAGACAGGAAAAGTCATCACCAAAGGTACGATACTGGCAAAGCTGGATGATACGTCATATCAGCAGGCGTTGGCTCAGGCCAAATCTGATGTCGCGACGGCTGAGCTTGAGTTGTTGGAAGAGCAGCGAGAAGGAGAGCAGGCGAAATCGGAATGGCTGCGTTCAGGCCTGAGTGGCGAGCCGAATTCACCACTGGTCCTTAGAGAGCCTCAACTTGCCAGCACTGAAGCAAAATTAGCCAATGCAAAACAGGCATTAAACAAAGCAGAAAAAGACCTCAAAGACACGGTAATACGTGCGCCTTTCACGGCGCTAGTCGTGAGCAGAGAGGTTCAGCCGGGGAGCTATTTGAGTGCGGGCGGCGCAGTCGCCACTTTATACAGTATAGAACGTGTCGAAGTGGAAGTGCCACTGTCAGAGCAGCAATGGGCAAATCTGCCAACCTCCAACGATATGGGGGACTGGCAGGTGACATTGACTGACAGTAGCGGTGCTCACCAATGGCTTGGTCAGGTTGAGAGAAAGTTCCAACACGTGACTCAGGACACGCGCCAGCGCTCACTGGTTGTGGTTGTAGATAAACCTCTCGAAGCCGACTCGCCTCTCTATCCGGGGACCTTTGTGAAAGCGACACTGAGCGGAGCTGAAGTTAATGGCCTTTGGGAAGTGCCGGCGTCAGCGATATCTCAGCAGGGCGAAATCTGGACGGTAGATGAGCAAGGTTTGCTGCACAAATCGAACGCCAGCAAACTGTTTGGTCGTGATGGCAAAGTGTACGTCACTCCGAGTTTGGCTGAAGAAAGGGCTCAAGTGGTTGTCAGGCCGCTGAGTAATTTCAAGCCAGGTATGAAAGTCACGCCAACGGAGGAGGGGTAATATGGAGCACCAAACCAAAACGCCAAAGGGCATGATCGCTTGGTTCGCGCAAAACCCGGTTGCCGCTAACCTGCTCATGTTAGGGGTGATTATTGTCGGCTTGTTTTCGGTCAATTCATTACGCAAGGAAGCCTTCCCAAGTCTAGAACCGGACATCGTGACTGTGTCTGTCAATTATGACAGTGGCGATCCTATTCAGGCAGAAGAGGGGATATCGATAAAGATTGAAGAAGCTCTGGAAACGGTCGCCGGCATAAAACGCATTACGTCGACTTCCAGCGCATCGGGTAGCCACGTTTCCATCGAAAAAGAGACCAACTACAGTCTAGATACTTTGCTGACTGACGTGAAGACCAAAGTGGACGCCATCAACAATCTACCTGCGGAAGCCGACAATCCTGTGATCGATAAGGCTCGGATGCAGGATCACGCTTTGTGGGTTCAACTTTATGGTGACTCAGACCGCGCTACATTGCAGGATTTAGCGGAGCAGCTAAAAGCCGATTTGCTTGCCGAAAGTGCGATTCGTGATCTGGAGATCAAAGCAGAAATTGATCCTATGATTTCGGTCGAGGTCAATGAAAGTCGATTGCAAGCCTATGGCTTAACGCTCACCGATGTATCGGATGCGATCAATGCGGAGTCATCCACTAGTATTTCAACCAGTTTGCGCAATGATGAGAAAACTGTACGTCTTAAGGTCTCTGAGCAGGCTTACGAGATTGAAGACTTTAAAGCGATCCCTGTTCTTACCCATTCCGACGGCAGCCAAATTACGCTAGGCGATATTGCCCGTGTCACGGATACTTTTGAGGAAGACACTTTCAGCCTGTCACGATACAACCAAAGCAACGCGATGGGCATTCAGATTGTCATGGATGAGTACAGCGACGTTGTGCAAATCGTAGAACAAGCCAAACAAGTGGTAGAACAGTGGCGTAGCAGTAACCTGTTGCCTGACAACGTCAGTGTTGAGACTTGGTATGACAAAAGTACGCTGATCAAAGAGCGATTGTCTCTTCTTGCCAAAAATGCCCTCACAGGTATTGCTCTGGTGTTTATCGTACTGGCGCTGTTTTTGAACATTCGTGTCGCATTTTGGGTTGCGGCGAGCTTACCGTTCGTATTTTTCGGCACATTGTTCTTTATGACCGACTCCTTCGTTGGCTTAACCATCAATGAGATGACCACGTTTGGTTTTATCATGGCACTGGGAATCGTCGTTGATGACGCCGTGGTCGTCGGGGAAAGTATTTATTCGACGCGACGGAAAGAGGGAGACTCGCTCAATAGCACGATTGTCGGAACATTAAAGGTGGCGGCACCGACCGTGTTTGGCGTGCTGACAACCGTCGTGGCGTTTCTTTCTATTGCAGCGGTTGATGGAAAAATGGGTCAGATTTATGCTCAGTTTGCCACTGTGGTTACCATCTGTTTGCTACTTTCGTTGGTTGAATCCAAGTTTATTCTTCCGTCGCATCTTGCCCATATCAATACGCATCGAAGTGAGAAAAAAGGCATCTGGAACCGCATCCAGCAAGGTGCAGACAACGGGCTGGAATGGTTCAATCATAAAGTGTACAAACAGGTGATTAAGCAGGCGTTAAAGTTCCGTTATGCTGTGGTCATGGCCTTTATCGCTCTGTTTATTTTGGTGATTGGTATGCCATTAACTGGAGCGGTGAGAATCGCTTTCTTCCCTGAGATTGCAGGCGATACGGTCAGTGCTGAAATCAGCATGTACAACGATTCCAGCTTTGGTCAGACTCAAACAAATCTTCTTGAATTGGAAGCCAATGCGCTTAAGGCTGATCAGCAGTTGAGAGCGAGTAGCGAGAGCAACGATCAGAATACATCTTACATTACTAGCCTTCAGGTGATTGCCGATGAAGACCGCACTGGAACCGTCCAAGTAGAACTTTCTACGGATGCGACATACAGCTCAGGTGAGTTTGCTGACTTGTGGTTGCAGATGTCCGGGCAGATGGAAGGGATGAAGAAGCTTAAGGTTCTCTCGTCGATGGAAATGGTCGATAACTTTAAAGTGGAGCTCAAAGCCAGCGACGACACGATTCTTACTCAGGCAGGCAATACATTTAAACAAGCTCTGGAACAAACGCCAGGTGTGAGTGGTATTGATGAAAACTTAGATCTTGGGGAGCCGCAATACCGTTTTGTGCTGACCGAGCAGGGGCGTGCGCTAGGGATGGATACTTCGAGTCTAGCAAAGCAGGTATTACAATCCTTCGGTGGTGACATTGTTCAGCGCTTCCAGCGTGGGAAAGATGAAGTCAAAGTTCGAGTTCGCTATCCAGAAGGTGATCGCCAAACGCTGGCTGATATTCAACAATCGAGTGTCCGCACTCCAGATGGTACAGTGGTTCCAATGCTATCGGTCGCGAATGTCTATTCGGACTATCAACAAGCGGAAATTACGCGTATTGACAACTTACGTGCTGTTTATTTAACCGCGGTGGTGGATAAAGATGTGGTGTCGTCGAATGAGCTGGTGGCTCAGTTGGAGAAAACACTGGTTCCGCAGCTTAAATCGGAATACCCGATGCTAAAAATTGACTTTACTGGGGAAGCGGAGCAGCAGCAAGAGTCGACGGAATCTATGCAATCAACCTTCCTTATGGCGTTGATAGTGATCTTTGCATTGCTGGCGATACCGTTAAAGTCTTACGTTCAACCAATCATCATTATGGTGGCGATTCCGTTTGGCATTGTTGGCGCAATCTTAGGTCACTGGCTGAATGATCTGACGATCAGTATCCTGTCGCTAAATGGTATCCTTGCCTTGAGTGGTGTCGTGGTCAATGACAGCTTATTGCTGGTATCACGCTTCAACGAACTGACGCGAAAGCATAACGTTCCGGTGAGTGAAGCGATTGTTGAGTCATGCAGCAGTAGACTCAGGGCCGTGTTGCTGACATCAGTCACGACCTTTGCTGGTTTGGCACCATTGTTGAGCGAAACCTCGATGCAAGCGCAGTTCCTAATTCCAGCTGCCGCTGCATTAGGCTACGGTATTTTGTTCGCGACGATGATTACATTGGTGCTGACCCCATCACTATTATTAATCCAATGTGATATTCACAATGGTCTTAACAAAGTGAAGGCGGCGGTGTTGGGTGAGAAAAAGATCGCTCAGAGTGTTTAACGTCTAAATTAATAGTAGTTTCATAGAGTAAGAGGTAGTCATGGAAAACTTGCAGCTGTTACTGGTCGAAGATGATCTGGATTTAGCTAAGGCGATCGTTGACTACCTCGCTCTGGAAGACATTCAGTGTGACCACGCTGCCAATGGATTGTCCGGATTAAACTTGATTCAACAAGGCCAGTACGACACGGTGATTCTAGACTTGAATTTGCCAAAAATGAATGGCCTAGAAGTGTGTGCAAGGCTTAGAGAGCAAGGGATTGACGTGCCTGTTCTGATGTTGACGGCAAAAGATACCCTTGATGACAAGTTAACGGGCTTTTCGAAGGGAGCGGATGACTATTTGGTGAAGCCATTTGCTATGGAAGAGCTGATTATTCGAGCGCAGGTTTTGTCTCGTCGGCGCAGCGGACAAGTCACTAAGCTCTCTGTATCCGATCTCGAAGTGGACCTGCAAACTCAGACAGCGACCCGATCTAATACGTCATTAAAGCTCTCGCCAATTGGCTTCAAGTTACTTGAAACTTTGGTTAGGGCGAGTCCCAACACTGTCTCTCGTGAAAAATTGATGCAGAGTGTGTGGGGAGATGAACAACCAGACAGTAATAGCCTAAAAGTGCACATGTTTAATCTGAGGAAAGTGGTCGATAGCAGCTTTGAAACCAAATTGATTCATACGATCACGGGACGCGGCTTTGCATTGAAACATGAGGCTTCTCAATGAAAATTAGACGTAGCCTGAGGCTTCATTTTCTCATCGCCATGCTTCTGGCCGGGACAATCACGATATCGGCGATGTCTGGGCTGGCATTAAGTTACTTCTTTTATGGGATGGAAATGGTGACGTCCAGCTTTATGCGTTCACAAGCTCTCCAGATTGAAGTCACGGATGGCCACCCAGTGCAGATCAATGAGCTGACTGTCGCCACCCGATGGCAAGATTTGCCTCCCAAAATTCAAACGAAGCTCAACCCTGATGAGCTGGTCACGGGTGAACTACTGAGAAAAATCGAAGGGATTCCCATCATAGAGCCCCCTGAAGCGGGCTATTTTGCCATGAGGTTTGAGTACAAAGGCAAAATTCGCTATGCGTCTATCTTGCTGGAGAAAAACGAGTTTACACCGAAAGATGTCCCGCATTTCATGTACATTTTGCTCATCGCTTTGGGCGCGATTGCATTGTTTTCGTTGATCCTTATTGCCTTTATTCGCAGTGTCTCAACTCCCGTAGAGGAGCTTAAAGACTGGGCAAAATCTCTGGATAAAGAAAAGCTCAGCCAGCCGATTCCGGGGTTTGACTACAGTGAACTCAACACCTTGGCAGAAATCATTAGATCCAGTCTGAGCTGTGTACAGGAAGGCCTTGAACGAGAGCAGCGCTTTTTGGGTTATGCCAGTCATGAATTAAGAACACCGATTGCTGTCACCCGTACCAATTCTGAGCTACTGAAAAAGATGATCATCAAGAAGTTGGATGAGGACAAGCAGCTTGAAGTCTTGGAACGCATTGAGCGGGCAGGGTACACAATGACAGATCTAACTGAAACTCTATTGTGGCTCAACCGACAAGAAGACAAAACTCTGCCATTCAGTGATCTCGCTATTGGTGATCTCGTTACTCAGATCGATCATGAACTCGAATACCTACTGCAAGGAAAAGAGGTCAAAGTGAGTATCAAAGTGGATGCCACGCAGCATTCATTACCACATGGGCTGTGTCGAATCATCATTACTAATTTGATTCGTAATGCGTTTCAGCATACCTATCAGGGTGAGGTGATTATTGAGCAGTCTGGAAGTCGACTGGTTATCACCAATCACAACGTATCCCAAGGCGACAGAGAAGAGGAGCTGGGTTTTGGGTTAGGTCTTGAGCTAACCGAGCGATTGATCAATCAGTACGGTTGGTATTACGACAATAGCGCAACCGATTTAGGTCGCCGTGTTGAATTACATTTCTCTCTACCTGATGACGCTGACTTAAATCAGCCCAATATTAACAAGTAGAACTAGTCCTGCGGTACAGGTGAGGGTGGAAATGACCGTCGTCATGGCAACAATGTTAGCAGCGAGTATTGAGTTTCCTCCCATTGAGCGGGTCATTACATAGCTTGCCGCTGCAACGGGTGAGGCGTTCATAAAAAACAGGATCGCAAGTTCTAGCCCTCTAAATCCATACCAGTAGGCGGCACTGGTGATCAGCAGAGGAGCCAGTACAAGCTTGTAGCTACTGGCAAACCAAGCTGGCCCTTGTTCTTTTCTCATTTTACTTAAATCCAGTGAGCCACCAGTGCACAACAAAGCCAGTGGTAGCGTCATTTTCGCCAGATAGTTACCCGCATCGACGGCGACCGTTGGGACTGGTATCGAAAGCAGATAGAAAACCACACCAGAGACAATGGCAATGATCAGTGGATTTTTGGTTAGCGTTCTCAGCATAACTTTAGCGGCTTCGGCAGGGGAGGTTCCGCCTTTGGGCGCTAAACAGATAACGGCCTGAACGTTGTAAATGAAAGTGGTGATGGCGACATAAAGTGCGGCGAGCGCGATGCCCTGTTCTCCAAACGCATTCGCCACGTAAGCAATGCCAATGATGCCTGTGTTGGCGCGATAGCCGCCTTGGGTGATGACGCCTTTGTCGGGAGAAGACTTAAATAACAGCGCGACGGAAACCGTAGTAAAGATAAAAAAGGCAATGCTCGTGAGCGCGCCAAATCCAAGGAAGCGGCTTGCAGCAGAGAAGTTATGTTCAGATACGACAATACTGAGGAACAACATCGTTGGTAGGGTCACCTGAAACACTAATTTCGAGGCGACTTCTATGAAGTTGTCGTTAATCAGGCCGATTCGTTTGAAAAATACACCTAACAACAGCATCAAACAAATAGGGCCGGTAATCGACAGTGAGAAACTCAATTGCTGAAGTAATGCGTCCATACATGCCCTGAAAGTGAGTTGGTTGAAGTAAAGGTGCCCGCTTTTCGATTTTCGTTTAACGGCTGGTGGTGCTTCGCTCGATCCGTTTCACCGGCACCATCATTTTCACCATACTGGTGTTTTGCTCGTTGATTTGGTCTACCACAATTTTGACACTTTCCCGTGCCAGACGTTTGAAGTCTTGCCTGAACGTTGTTAACTGATAACTCAGCCATTCCGTCTGAGGGATATTATCAAAACCGATCACCTGTAAGTCTTGTGGAATACGTAAGTTGAATTCGTAGCGAGCCACGTCCATTAATGCCATCGCCAGATTGTCGGTTGCGCAGAACACCGCATCAGGGCGATCATTTCGTTTTAGTAGCTGACGAATATCATCAAGCGCCGCGGTATAGTCGTAGTTGGCTTCAACAACCTGAGGGAGCGTACCTGTCAAATCTTCAAACTCACTACTGAACCCCTTCTGTCGTTCAGCATTGGTGAAAGTAGGTACTTCCCCCGTCAGATAAACAGGATGCTTCACATCACATTCCGCTAACAACTGAGCAGCTTGTTGACCTGCTTCGTAGTTATCACTGATCACGTAACTGCTCTTGGTTCCTTCTACGACACGCGCGTACTGAACAATGGGAATATTGAACTCTTCACACTCTTCATACAGGCTTTTGTTGAATGTGGCTGAAGCCGCAATCACGCCATCCACTCTATATTGGAAAATATTCGGAATAGAGTGATTCTCTTTGTCGTCAACCTGCCACGGAATCAAAACTGCCGAGTAACCCAGTTTTTGCAGTTCCGACGAAATGAGCTGCAGGGTTTTCATATGAATCGGATAATCGGCATCAGGAAACACCAAGCCAATCAGTTTTGATTCGTTGGTTGTCAGACTACGTGCAAACGCGTTAGGGCGGTAATTGAGCGCTTTCGCCGCTTCGTAGACTTTCTGCTTCGTTTTCTCTGACACTGAACTGCCAGAGATAAATACGCGAGAAACGGTCGATTGAGAAACGCCGGCGAGTTTTGCGACATCTTTCGACGTCACCGTCTGCTTAGTTGAGTTCATGGACCATGGTTCTTCTGGTGAGAAATTCACAGCAAGCCTAACATAAATAGGTACGTAGTCATAAAAGGAAAAAGCCTTACTCTAGAGAAAATAAGGCTTTTGGTTTATCAGATTGCTTGAATTGGGTACAACCCAGAACTATTCAGCCGTTTCAACCTGATCCGGTTTGGCCGTTTTAGAGCCTCGTAGTGAATAGACAGCGTAAGCGACAACACTGATTGCTACCACGATTGAACAGCCACGAACAAAGTTGATGAGCATTGGCGCGTTATCGGTGAAGGCGTTGATACCCCACAGTAGAACCAGTGAGAAGACGAACATGACCAGCAAGCCATAGCATGGTGCGTCAATCTTTCCTGGGATAACATACCAGCCGTCTTCTTTGACAGGCTTGTTCAGGCGAGCGTATTCCGCTTGTTGCCCTTTGATGGTGTATAGGTGCATCTCTTCCTGTTTTCCTGTCAGAAGCAAGCTTGCAACGTAAGCCACAACAGCGTTGACGACGACACCAATCACACAGTACCAAGGCCAAGAGATGTCGGTTGCTACCGCGACATACCAGATGGCGATAAAGCTGGCGACGACACCAATAAGCAGACCTTTTTCAGTGATGTGCTTTGAGTAGAATCCCAGCACAAACATACAGAAGCTCGCACCCACGAAATAAGAACCGGCTTTACTCAACACTTCAAGCACCGAGCCTGTGCTGGTCGCGAACATCAGAGCGGGAATGATGACCAGAATCGCCCACGCGACAGTAAAGACGCGAGATGCTTTCAGGTAGTGCTCTTCAGATTCGTTCTGCTTGTAAAAACGTTTGTAAAAGTCCGCTACGGATACCGTTGCCATCGAGTTGAATGCTGAATCAAGGCTCGACATACTTGCTGCCAGAATCGCTGCCGCAATGATGCCCATAAGACCCGGCATACCATACTCACTGGCGTAGTGAAGAATAATAGTATTGCCGTTTTCAAACTCTTTACCGTCATAATACGCATTGAACAGAACGCCAAGTAGAATGAACACGAAGTAGATGAAGAAGGCGACGTAACCCATCATCAGCATGGCTTTCTTCGCATCACCCATGCTTTTTGCTGCCATACAGCGTTGAACCATCATCTGGCTGCCACCGTAGACCGTTGTGTGGAACATCGTCATGGCGATCACCCCAGCCCAGATAGTCGTCACCTGACTCAAATCCATGCTGGTTTGCAGAGCATCTGTCATGCCTTTGGCTTTTAGCTCGGCCATCACGTCGGTCATCGGCTCTGGCATGCCATTCCACACGGCTTCGATAATGATGAAGGCACCAATGAAAAGAATCACGGCTTGAATCACATCAGTCCAGATAACGGCGGCGATGCCGCCCATGACGGTATAAATCAGCGCAATGGCAGTAACGATCATGATGCAGTACACCACGTCTATACCTGTGATGAACTCCAGTATTATCGCTGTCGCGTACAGTACTGCAGCAGAGCTTAACGCCTGCTTAATCAGGAAAATGAATGATAAAGTCACACGTGACGCTTTGCCGAAACGTCTTTCCTGATATTCGTAGATAGAAGTCAGACCGTTGTTGTAAAAGAATGGCATAAATACAGCAACGATGAAGAAGATCACCAACGGGTAGTTAAGGTGAATTGCGATAACCGACAAGCCTTCTTTGTATGACCATGCCGGACCGCCCAAGAACGACATCGCACTGACATAGGTACAGACTACAGAAATACCGATTGCCCACCATGGGATATTTTTATCACCGAGAGCGAACTGGCTCGCCGAGGTCACTTTCTTGCCGACCACAGCCCCCAACAATAAGGTGAGGGCAATGTAACCGCCAAGAATGGTCCAGTTAAGTACACCAAACTCATGCATAATTAGGTCCTTCTAATTGTTCTTTCATTTGGCCGAAAACGTCATAACCAAGTTGGAGCAAGATATGAACGATATCAATTGCTACCCAGTTTTCTTTCAGCAAGTCACCTTCTCGTCGCCAGATATCCATGACGCGAAGTTCTATGTTTTTTCCTGTTGGCGCAAGGCCTAACCAGCCACTGTGACCAGTATGAGTACCATGCATGTGAGGCCAACCTCCAGTGGATACGTAGTCATTTTGAGCCAAAAAATTGAGCTCAATATCAACACTTCGATCGGGGAAGGCGAAGACAAATGGAGCTTGGTGGTGGTTGCGGAAACCTTTGATACCGCGTGTGGTACCGATACCTGCTGGGCCATACCACATAAAGTCTTTATGCCAGTAGTTTTCCAGATCCATTGAGTAGAGATCTTTGCCATCAAAACGACCAAGACATGCCAGCATGTCATGCACCAGTTGACCACTCTTTGCGCTGTGTTCTTCACATACGTCAGAGTTTTGAATGCCATCTGCAGTTGCGGGTGAAAGGATTAAACCGTCGTGACCTAAGCTTTTGCGCAGAGGGTTTACACGTGATTGGTTCATGGCATCGATAAAATCTGGGATCATGTAAGATTCAGTGATCTGATCATTTTCGACGCACACCATCTCTGTGTATCTGAGATACAGGGTTTTTCCCGTTGCTGGAATGCCGAACAGTGGTTGCTCAAAAGTGCCAACAAAGTAACCCGTTGAGTTGTACCAAGTACGGCCTTCAAATTCGCCGTTCATCACGATCATCGGGCGTCGCTCAACATCAGGCATTGCCGTTACCAAAGGTGATAGAAACGAAGTGTGTGCAGCCTCTGGGCCGTTCAGGTCATTGACTGGGTGCGCGACACACCATTTGACGTCTGGGTTCAACGCTTGCTGGGCAACACTTGCCTGCTCACTAAGCGCGGCGTTGAAGTACTGTTGGTAGAACTGTTCAATGATATTGAGTGACATTTTGCTTCCTTACTGAATGTGGGTTTATGACTGGGCGGCTTAGCCTTGCTGAAGCAGAATCTGCTTCCAGATCGCGGTTTCGTCGATCAGTGTAAACTCGCGACGCAGTCCCCATGGGCCAAACTCAGCGTGGCTGATGCCCATGATGTAAACGTCTTTACCTGTCGGCTTACCAAATGCGCCATAACCTTCGTGCTTACCATGTAGAGACCAGCGAATGGCGGCGCGTGGAGACATCTTTGGATCTTCTCGACCAATGCGATGGTGGACTTTGAACTCGGCATTTGGGAATGAAGAGCGCAGTGAAATCCAGAAATGATCAATTTCGCTGTGTGATAGGGCGGTACGGCCGCCGCTGTACTCACCGATACAGGCTCGGTCGTATTCACGTGGGATGGCGGAAAACTCAGCATTCATGATGCTGTTTAGAATGGCTTCGTATTGCTGACCATATTGATTGTCATTGCCAACACCCGTGTAAGGGCCCTGCATATCGACATCTGGAGTAAAAGGGAAGGAGGCTTTTTCTACGCCACCTTCGAAATCAATTTGTTTTCGGGCGAACTCTTCGGACGTCATGCCGAGCTGTCTGGCAATGTCTGCTTGGTCGCGCACTAGCCACTCATCGTTAATCTGATTGTTGATCGCATGGCAGTCGGCGATGATGCGAAAACGTAACTTGCTGTTCGTTGCTTTGCCATAGAACCCATCACTGCTGTGTGTGGCAGTCGAAATGATACGGTGAGAGGACAACATGCCTTGCTCAGGTGAGCCAGACCAGATGACATCTTCTCCGTAAAGCGTACGATCCGGGAACTCAGCCAGTGTAGCCATGGTCGCGCTGATGACGTCGTCGTTACCTTGCACAATAGACAAAGGTGTACGCACAACAATATCGGGTGAGTAATAGTGCTCAAGGGTATTTAGGCCACGGTCTTCCCAAATCTCTTTTGTAATTCCCAAAATATAATCGGGAAAATCACGCCATTTTTCGTCAAAGCCAACCATAGCCATAAATCACCTCCTGAGTTGAATTCTTGTTTACTTTATTTTTGGTTACGTATCCAAAATGAAGTTGTGTTGCAATTTTGTCAATAGATTGTTCCTGTGATGTTTTAATATCGTGCTTAAGATCGGGTTTTTAACAAGTGTTCGAAAAGCGTTCAGAGTAAATACGCCAATTTGATTTCAACTTGGCGATTGAAAAAGGAGGTAGCTGGCTCGTGTTCAACGATAGATCACGCCAATAACAGGTCGGTGGATTGTTTTGCTACTTAATGATTGAAATGTCAAAAGTCAGCGAGAGAAACTTATCACCATATTGTAGAAATGGGTTAATTAGGCGAATAATTCAGCACTGTGACGAGCTGCTATCTTTTATTGAATTGTGCTTGCATACGAATGCCTTGAGGGCTGAGAAAGCCACCCAGTGGTAACACGAGGTGGCTTAATATGTCTCTGCTGCTATGACAACAATTCCGGCAAGGATAAGGAAATGGCGGGTATGAAAGTGATCAGCATGAGTGCAACAATCATTGCGCCAATCCAGCCAATGATGGCTTTGGATAACGATTCAATCGGTACTTTGCCGACCTGACTGGCCATAAATAGGTTGGCTCCGAGTGGTGGCGTGACAAACCCAATCGCTAGGTTAACGATCATCACAATACCAAAGTGAACAGGATCCATACCCAGTGCGGAGGTTATCGGCAGCAGGATAGGGGTCAGAATCACGATGGCCGCTAATGTCTCCATAAAGGTGCCAACCAACAGCAACAGGATGTTGATACACAGTAAAATCAGTAGCTTGTTCTCGGTAATGGTCAGAATGAACTGAGCGATTTCTGTGGGCAGGCGCTCCAAGGTCAGAATTCGACCAAAGGTTACTGAGGCGCCGACGATCACCAACACAGCTCCCACTAACAGAGAAGATTCCAAGATGATTTTGACGACCTGTTTGACGTTCAGCTCTTTGTAAACAAACATGCCGAAGAACAAGCCATACAACACGCCAATAGCGGCTGATTCGGTGGGTGTGAAGATACCTGAGTAGATGCCACCCAGAATGATCACAGGCAGTAACATGGCCCAGCTTGCGTCTTTGAGTGCTGACAACCGTTCACTCCAGCTGGCTTTCTTATCATTCCCCGAATAGCCGCGCACTTTGGATACCATCACACAGTAGCCAATCAAGACCAGCCCGACCACCAAACCTGGGATAATTCCCGCCATGAACATTTTGGTGACAGAAACTTCCGCGGTAATCGCGTAAACAATCATCACAACCGAAGGTGGAATGATCACCCCGATTCCTCCTGAAGACGCAATCAGAGCACCAGCGAAGCTGCGGTCATAGCCTTTTTTTACCATCGATGGGATCATCGTCAGGCCGATGGCGGCAACGGTAGCGGAACCGGTACCTGAAATCGATGCGAAGAGCATACAGGCAACAATGGCAACAATACCCAGCCCGCCGGTGAAGTGACCGAAAAAGACTTCGGCGACATGAAGAAGACGTTTGGATATACCGCCCTGACTCATCAGGTTACCCGCCAGAGTGAACAGAACCACTGCCAGTAGGGGGAAAGAGTCTAGGCCAGTAACCAATCCTTGAACTAAGAACTCTACGTTCAGGAAAGGCAGGCTCATGATCGCAATCATACTGGCGGTTGCCAGTGCAATGCCGACCGGTACGCCGATTAAAAGTAGCAGTCCGAAGCTGCCGAATAAGAGTGCAGATGTCATGCGTTAAGCTCCTGCATTCGATTAGATGCTTTGTATTTCGCTTTTAACTGGCGATACCTATCACTGCAAAAGCGCGTTGGCTGAGAGGGTGCCGACAGCCCGCAGAGGCGCTGATAAATACTGACGATTAAACGCAGGATACTGAGAATCGCACACACCAGCACTGAGGCATACAAGCAGGCCACGGGGATCTCCATTGCTGGCGCAATCTGCCCAAGCTGAAGGCTGCGGTTAATGACCTTAAAACCAAACCAGGCCACGACACTGCTGAATACCAGATAGATGACGTCTGAAATGATCAGGCTGATTTTGGGCAAACCCCCGGGTAATTTATCGACGAATACGCGAATTCGGATATGTCGGTCATGTTTGATGCAGTAGCTGATGCTGAGGTACATCGCCCACACAAACAGGTATCGTGACAGCTCTTCAGCCCAAGCAATTGTGGCGTCAAACAGGCGCAAAGCGATTTGCAAGCAGAGAAGAGCCGTCATGGTCGAAATGGCAATGACAATCAGGCTAGGTTCAAAATATTTATCCAGTAAGCGAAACCACTTCATGTTCACCTCCCAAAGCAGTTCGTTTCCGAAGAGCCTCGGCTCCCCGGAAACACAGGGTGAGAATTACAGGCGGTCAATTTCAGCGATAACGCTGTCAAACAACTGTTCACCTGTCTTGCTGCGCAAGTCTTGGTAAACCGCTGCGTTCATTTTGTTCTTCATCTGCTCGCGCACGGCTTCTGGTACTTCATTCACTGTCATGCCTTTCGCTTTCAGGTCTTCAATCACATCCTGATTCTGCTGCGCCGCCAAAACACGTTGTTTAGCGATGGTTTCTTTGGTGATGTCATTGATGAGTGCTTGCTGGTCTGCAGGTAGTGAATCCCAGAAGGACTTATTCATAAACAACACATAGTTGCTGTAGATGTGGTTGGTTAGCGACAAGTAGTTTTGCGCTTCATAAAAACGCTCGGCATAAATGGAGTAAATAGAGCTTTCCTGAGCATTGATCAGACCCTGCTGTAGCGAGGTGAAAATCTCACCCCAAGACAGTGGCGTTGGCGCTGAACCGATGGATTTCCAAGCGTTGATTTGACTTGGATTAGGTGCTGAACGAATTTTCAGGCCCTGAAGATCGTCGAGTGTGTTGATTGGGGCTTTGTTGTTGGTGACATTACGGAAGCCTAGCTCCATAAAGCCTAAACCGTGAAAGCCTTTTGACTCCATTGCTTTCAGCAGAGGCTGGCCGATTTTATCGCTGTCTAGCGCTCGGTGTGCCTGCTCTTCACTGTCAAACAGGTAGAAGGTATCAAGAACGTTGAATTCTGGTACATAAGGCGCAAGGAGAACTGAGGCTCCAAACGTCATTTGCAGGTTACCTTGCTGAACCAGTTCTGTTGTTTCGCGTACATCACCAAGTTGGCGCGCAGGGTAAATCTCTACTTCCAGTTCACCGTTTGAGCGAGACTCCAGCTCTTGTTCGAAGTAGAGCATTGCTTGGTGAACAGGTGACGTTTCCTGGCTGTCATGGCCGAGACGGATGACATTGCTTGCAAACGTATTCATGCCACTAATGGTTAGGCCAAAAGCGGTTAATGATGTGATGATTGCTTTTTTCATTGTTCTTCCTTGTATCTGGTATGACCTTTGAGCATTCATTTTTAAGATCATACAGGCTTGTTTGTTTTATTAACGTATAGAGCAATTCATATCCTTTTGCATACGAATCCAAAAATAAAACATGCAGTTAACAAGTCAATAACAAGATGCGTAACTTGATACGGAATTCAGTAAAAACTGACGAAAATACAGTGGGGGTCACATAAAAAAGCCTCGTCATGGAGACAAGGCTTAGTGGAGTTGAATAGGGTCTGTTGACCTTTTGAGCTGATTTTTGCAGCAGTTTGTGGGTTCTTTATACAAGGCAGAGGATTTGAAATGTAGTTGCCCTACCTGATAAGCCGATAACAGTAGGTAGTCGCCAGACGCGTCGGTATTGTTGTTGATACGATCCATCAAATCTTCGACAGCGCGGCTTACGATCTTGTCGACAGGTTGGGCGACCGTGGTTAAGTCGTAAGCTGGCCAGCCAGACATCGGGATGTTATCAACGCCCATTACCGCATAATCTTCCGGTATCGATGCGCCTGATTTTCTTAGTCCATCCATTAAACCCAGAGCGATGATGTCGTTGGCGCAGAAAATCGCTTCCGGTTTCACCGCGTGTGACTGAATCTCTGTTGCGGCTTCCATCCCCGCATCGAAGCAGTATTTAGCTTGAATAAATACAGGGGTTGGAACACCTAACTCTTTGAGCTTTGACGAAAATCCAAGCCAGCGCTCTTCGCTGGTCATTGAGCCTGAATCGCCACTGACATACGCCAGTTGTTTATAGCCTTTTTTCACCAGATACTCGGCCGCTTCTTGGCCGGCTTGACGGTTGTCGACACCGGCACAGTTAGCATTGATGCCATTGGTATAACGGTTGATAAGACTTAGGTGAACGCCAAATTTTTCGCACTGGGCAAAAGCTCGTGAAGTCAGACGGCTGGTGGCGATGATCAGGCCATCAACCTGATACTCAATCGCACGGGAAATCGCCAGATCAAGGTCGTCTTTATCGATTGGACACAGAACCACCTGACCGCCACGTTTTTGGATTTCCATTGCTAACGCACGTGATTGCAAGTCATACATTGGGTTTGACTCACTGTCTAACGCGATGGCAACAAGACCAGAGCGATTTGAGATCAGGCTACGAGCAATAGCGTTGGGGGTGTAACCGAGCTTAGCGGCGGCATCCATCACCATCTTACGTTTCTTCTCGCTGATGCTAGCGGTCGGGCTGAACGCTCTTGATACGGTCGACTGAGAGACGCCGAGCATTTTCGCGACGTCTATCGAAGTTACTTTCGCTTTAATGGTGATACTCCTTTCCGTGGGTTTGCTGACCCTTTTATCTGCCAGAGTGTATGGGTTAGGGGATTTCTCTGTCTAGCGCTGTGCATTGATAGCGATTAAATATCGGATAAAACTCAGGAATTCATCACATTTCTTTCTTGCCTGAAGCCATCGATGATCATTTTGTGCTCCGAGCCCACGCCAAAGAAGTTGACGCCAAGCTCGCCCCAGTCTTTTGCTTGTTGCGCTGTGGCAACGAACATACCGACGGGCTTGCCACTGGCTTTGGCGGCTTCAATAATTCTGATGCTTGCTTCTCGCACCTGATCGTCGTTTACGCTTTTAGCGCCATACGCCACGGTGAGGTCGACCTGACCAATAAACAGGGCATCTATACCATCGACGCGAGCGATGGCTTCCACATTGTCGACGCCTT
This sequence comes from Vibrio sp. RE88, assembly GCF_013113835.1. Classification (GTDB taxonomy): domain Bacteria; phylum Pseudomonadota; class Gammaproteobacteria; order Enterobacterales; family Vibrionaceae; genus Vibrio. The sequence continues at coordinate 494,933 of NZ_VTYQ01000005.1, forward strand.
CGGGATCTTCTATCTGAGCCACGACCACAGTATTCGCTTTACTGTCAGCCAGATGTTGAGCCATAGGCTTGGTTGCGTAGCTTGCAGCGCGGCTGGAGCTTGCATAGCCGCGCCCCCCTTCACCGTAGTGACATATCTTAACGATTTTCTCTGCCTGTTCTGCATTGCAGACATGTGGGATCTGAACACCTGTCGCACCACAATCCAAAGCATTAAGAATGGTGGCAGGCTGGCTGTCTTGAACTCGAACCAGACAGGGTAACTGATTAGCACGGGCAGCAAGGATACACAGGTCGAGAGACTGACGGTCAAACGGAGCGTGCTCGGCATCGAGAATGATGAAGGACAATTCAGACAGTGCTAGCACTTCGATAATGTGGGGGTGAGGGGTTTTAACAAATGTTCCCAGTAAGGAAGGCTGGGTTAGCGTAGATTTGAAATTAGTCATGAAAACACTCCATTGCAAAGGTATGCAAAAATTAGCACGAACAAATGTAAATGATCAGTGAATTTTATGTGATCTAAATACCATTTTTGATTATTAAATCATCGATTGATTGTGTCTATGATGCTTTGTTCTGTCTTTTAATCTTATTAAAACAAGTAATTAGAGAGTTTTTTGGGCTTGCGTACGATTATCTTGAAAGTTGTTAAAATTGTGTTTAATCTAATTTTGCATTCGTATCCAAAACTACAAATAAGCAATTGTCAGTCTAAACCCTCAAGGAGAAAATCGCATGGCACGCATTTTAAAGAACGGAATCACTGAAGAAGCATCAGCATCAAATGACGCGAAAGTGCGTCAGATCGTAGAGAACATTCTTGCTGATATTGAATCGAAAGGTGACAGCGCCGTACGCGAGCTTTCAGAAAAATTTGATAACTGGTCACCAGAGCAGTTTCGTTTAACACCAGACCAGATTCAGGCATGTGTTGACGCGTTAGATGAGTCAACTCGCCACGATATTGAATTCGCTCAGGAGCAAGTACGTAACTTTGCTCAAATTCAGCGCGATTCAATGAAAGATGTTGAAGTTGAAACTATGCCGGGTGTGGTTCTGGGTCATAAGAATATTCCGGTTAATAGCGTAGGTTGTTATATCCCAGGCGGTAAGTACCCGCTAGTCGCGTCTGCTCACATGAGTGTACTCACTGCAAAAGTGGCAGGCGTAAAACGAGTGATCGCTTGTGCTCCGCCATTTAATGGCCAGCCAAATGTGGCAATCGTTGCGGCGATGGCGATGGCTGGCGCTGATGAGATTTACTGTTTTGGTGGCGTTCAGGCAGTAGGCGCAATGGCACTGGGTACTGAGACAATTGCCCCTGTAGATATGATTGTTGGCCCAGGTAACGCGTTTGTTGCTGAAGCTAAGCGTCAGTTGTTTGGTCGCGTGGGTATCGATTTGTTTGCTGGTCCAACGGAAACGCTGGTTATTGCTGATGAAAAGGGCTGTGACCCAGAACTGGCAGCAGCAGACTTATTGGGTCAGGCTGAGCATGGCTACAACTCTCCGGCTGTTCTTCTAACAAACAGCGAGACGTTTGCCGAGGAAACGATCAAAGAGATTGAGCGCCAGTTGACGATTCTGCCAACGGCGGAAGTCGCAGGCAAAGCATGGGCAGATTACGGTCAGGTGATCGTGTGTGACAGCTATGAAGAAATGGTTGAAGTTGCAGATGACATCGCCTCAGAACACGTTCAGGTGATGACGGAAGATCCAAAGTATTTCCTCGACAACATGTCCAACTATGGTGCGCTGTTCTTAGGTCGCGAGACCAACGTTTCTTACGGTGACAAATGTATCGGTACGAACCATACGCTTCCGACAAAGAAAGCGGCTCGCTACACCGGTGGTCTGTGGGTAGGTAAATTCATTAAGACTTGTACGTATCAGCGTGTCACTGAAGCGGCATCTCTGAAGGTGGGCGAATACTGTTCTCGCTTGTGTGCACTGGAAGGTTTTGCTGGGCACAAAGAGCAAGCGGATATTCGTGTACGCCGTTACAAAGGCAAAGTAGAAGAGGCTTAATATGTCGAAACTTGCCTTAGTTACAGGCGGCAGTGGCGGTCTAGGGGCCGCCATATGTCACAAGCTGGCCGATTCCGGCTACCGAGTTGTCTTAACGTACAACAGCAATCAACAGTCGGCGCACAAAGTATTGTCAGAGTTGTCTGGTGAAGGTCACTTAGCTTTTCAGCTCAATGTGTCGGATTCGCAAGCAATATACTCGTTAGCCAGTCAGGTCAATGAAATTAACGGCCAACTGGATTTGCTGGTCAATTGCGCCGGTATGACAAAGTTTGTCGCGCATTCAGATTTGAGCGGTTTGAACGACGAGCTGTTTGACCAAATCTTCCAAGTCAATGTTCGCGCGCCGTTTGCCATGGTTCGCGCCTGTGAATCTTTACTGCGTGAGGCCAAAGGTTGCGTGGTGAACATTACTTCCATCGCCGCGCAAACCGCGATGGGCAGCAATATTGCTTACTGTGCGAGTAAATCCGCCGCAGAGAATATGACTCGCTCATTGGCAAGAGCGCTTTCACCGGACATTCGCGTCCTTGCGGTTGCTCCGGGGCTGGTGGACACCGAGTTTGTTAAAGGGCTCGATGACAGCTGGCGCAATCAGCAGGAGCAATCGACACCGCTCAAACGTCTTGCCAGTGATGACGAGGTGGCAAGTGCAGTCTATGCCGCTGCGGAAGTGCTGACGTTCTCAACGGGCAACACGATTGCCGTCGACGGTGGCAGACCTCTTGGTTCCTGATCTCATTGATATGAGAGCCAGCTAAGCAAAGCGCTAACAAAGTCAATGGCTAGACCCAAGAAAAGAAAGAACAATTAGGATTATCTATGACTCTACAAAATCGAATTAACGACAATCTTGTTCGTTACATGGAGCTGATACCGGGAACCAGTGCGTTTATCGATGCGCGTACTCCGGGCAGTGACCTGAAAGACAACTTCTGCATCATAGGCGCAGGCGTCGCTGAAAGCAGCCGTCAGCATGTTCACATCCGCGAAACAGCAGGCTTCAATATCGGCGCAGCAGGTCAGCCGCCGGGTATTAAAAATTCACTCCATTCACACCGTACTGCTGAGCTGTTCGTCGTGTTTAAAGGTCAATTCCGCTTTTACTGGGGTAATGATGGTGAACATGAAGCGGTGCTCTCTCATGGAGATGTGATTTCAATTCCGACCAACCTTTTCCGTGGCTTTGAAGTTGTCGGCCGCGATTATGGTTTCATGTACTCGGTACTGGGTGGCGATGATTCAGGCGGTGGTGTGATTTGGCACCCTAACGTTATCAAAGACAGTCAGGGCTATGGCTTGTACTTAAAAGCGGACGGCACTTTGGTCGATACCATTGACGGTGATGCGGTTCCACAAGAGTCTGAACTGATGCCATTGCTAACCAAAGAAGAGATGGCTTCGTTTGATAGCTACACCGCTGAGCAGATGATGCCTTTCGTGGCGCTAAAGAACGACTACCGCCCGATTGAAAGTGACTTTTCAGCGCCAAACGTCAAACAGTACGCGCTAACTGGTCATCCGCTGGCTGATTACGATTTCCACGTAAAAAGTGAAGATGAGGTCAGCATCATGGCGTATGAACTCACAGAGGGTGGCTCCATTCCTCAGCATAGCCGTGATGATAAGCAGGTACTGATTAACTTTGATGGTGATACCGAAGTGGTTGTGACCCATCAAGGCGAACAAGCCAGCCTGATCCTGACCCGAGGTGATGTGTTTAGCGTACCGGAAGGTGCCTCATACTCACTGACGAACATGCGTGGTAACAGCTTCACATACTGTGTACTCGGCTCTGACAAGCCAGCCAAACTGTAAGGAGTGCAACATGACACAACCACTGCCTTTGATCTGGTTACCCGGGTTACTGTGTGATGGTGCACTGTTTGAAGATGTGAATCAGGCACTGCCTCAATGGGTAGCGCCTGAGTGCGTTTCACTGAGTGCTTTGCCTACCATGGAACAACTAGCGGCTGATGTGTTGGCTAAAGCCCCACAAGAGTTTGTGCTTGGTGGTTTATCCATGGGGGGTATTTTGGCGTTTGAGGTGTATCGTCAGGCGCCGGAGCGAGTCAAAGGTTTGATTCTGATGGATACCAACTCGGCGGATGAAAAACCGGAAGTCTCAGAGAAACGCTACGCACTGGTTAATAGAGCGTTAAAAGGTGAATTTGATCAGATTACGCCTGAGGTGTTGATGTCAGTGTTGATTCATCCGAGTCGTGTTAACGAGCTGGATCTGACGGCGAGAATCGAGCAAATGGCGCTCAATGTCGGTCTAGAAGCTTTTCAAGCTCATGCTGATGCTTTGGCGACAAGGCCCGACGCCCAGCCACTTTTGGCAGACATCTCGGTGCCAACCCTCGTCATTACCGGCAAAGACGATTTGTTGTGTCCTATCGACAATCACCTACTGATGGCCAAGCACATCCCAGATGTGACGCTGCACGTATTAGCAAACTGCGGTCATCTCTCCAGTATGGAGCTGCCGGACGCTGTAGCGCGGCGCGTATCCGACTGGCTGGCACTCAATCAGCCACAATGGTTTTAGTCCTGGCCCCGCTGATTTTGGCGGGGTTTCTTTTATCGACCAATCAATTCCGACTGTCATCATCCTGATAGTTTAAGTACTCCACACATAAATCGTGAAACGCTTGTGCCTGCGGAGAAATGGTGCGGTCGCTGAGCGTGAAGATACCGATTTGCCTTTCCAACGGTGGATCGATAAGCGGTATCCACACCAATCTGGTTTCATTGGTAGGGAAGGCCAATTTCGGCAGGGTTGTAACACCGATGCCCAGTTCTAATACGGAAAACAGCGAGGTAATGTTCTCTACCGAGTAAAGGGCTTGCTGACTTAGAGCGCGGGCAGGCGTCGGGTCAAGCAAAGTGCAGGTCCCGTTACGAATAAATGGTTGCTTGAGCAGTGTTTGCCACTCAATGCCTTCTCGGCTAGTCGCAATCGGATTATCACTCAAACACACCACACCAATCGGGTCGGACAATAATGGCGTGAATGTCATGTTGTCATCATCGAGATGAGACGGGTTTCCCAACGCTAAATCAACTTCGCCAGAGAGTAATCTCGCTTCGACCCCTGCGGCATTGTCATCGATCAAACTGACTTCTACGTTTGGGTGCTGCTCGCAGAATGCCCCTAAAACGCTCGGAATGAGTTTAGCGGCGACAGAGGGCACACTGGCAATTTTTACCCTTCCTTGCTGGCCGGCTGCGGCAGCACGCAAATCATTGTCTAGCGCCGTATAGATATTGAGAAACTGAATGATCTTCGGCAAACAGATTTCGCCAAATGGGGTTAATTTGGCTTTGTTACCTGCTTCGAATAATGCTTGTCCCAATATCTTTTCCAGCTCTTTTATTGATGTGGATAATGCGGCCTGAGAGCGGTTGGCGCGATGTGACGCCGCGCGAAAACCGCCTTCTTCGACCACCATCACAAAATGCTTTAATTGTTGAAATTTGATGCTCAAGTCGGACTCCTCGCCATCCCTTTATTCACCATAGTCTCAGTAGGGTGATAAGTTTTTTTTATCGAATGTAAGAAATTTACCGTTCGATTTATCGTCTGTCAAAGTGCAGGATTTAACTATTCCGAAACGATTTGGTTACAAAAGGTTGAAGGCACGTGAATACTCAAACTCAAAAACACCCAGTCAAAACATCACTGTTCGCCTCAAAGGCTCCACTGGAATGGGCGATTGTTAACAATGGCACCCTGTACACCGCGCAAATCCCGATTGATGCCACTGGTGCTGTTGTGGAAGGGGGTATTGAAGCGCAAACCCGTCAGACATTTAACAACTTGGTGCACACCCTAGAATGCGCAGGCGAGTCACTGGACTCTGTTCTGCAAGTGCTGATTTACGTGACTGACCGCGAATACCTCAAAACGGTTAACCAAGTTTACGCCGAGTACTTTGACGCGCCGTACCCAAATCGCGCTGCCATGGTCGTTGCTGGCCTGGCAAGAGAAGAGATGTTGGTGGAGTTTGTCGTTTACGCTTCTGCGAACCAAACCCAGTAACCCCTTATTACGAATAACGGTCTGATGGCGAGTTAGGCCGTCAGCAAGAACAAAGGAAGCAATCATGACATCATTAAACAACGTTCAGGCCGAAAAATCGCTCTACATTGGCGGCGAATGGCAATCAGGCATCAATACCGTTGCCAACATTAACCCATCCGACATCAGCGAGAATCTGGGTGATTTTGCTCAGGCAAGCGAAGCTCAGGTTCAACAAGCTATTCAGGCGGCCAAGCAGGCTCAACCTGAGTGGGAAAAAACACCCATCGAGCGCAAACAGGCGGTACTGCAAGCGATTGGTGATGAACTGATTGCCCGTTGCGATGAGTTAGGAAGGTTGCTGTCGAGTGAAGAAGGCAAGCCGTTTGCTGAAGGTCGCGGTGAAATCTACCGTGCAGGCCAGTTCTTCCAATATTTTGCTGCTGAAGTGTTGCGTCAGATTGGCGATAACGCTGCCTCCGTCCGTCCAGGGGTCTCTGTTGAAGTGACTCGCGAAGCCGTAGGCGTTATCGCCATTATTTCTCCTTGGAACTTCCCGACTGCCACTGCTGCTTGGAAGATTGCGCCAGCGCTGGCGTTTGGTAACAGCGTAGTTTGGAAACCTGCCAACTTGACGCCTGCCAGTGCCGTGGCACTGACTGAAATTATTCATCGCCAAGGGCTGCCGGCAGGCACATTTAACTTGGTATTGGGTAGCGGCTCTCAAGTCGGTAACACACTGATTAATTCGACAGACGTGAATGGCGTGAGCTTTACTGGCTCCGTCGATACAGGGCGCAAAGTGGCAGCGGCAACAGCACCAAACTTTGTTCGCTGCCAGCTTGAAATGGGCAGCAAAAACGCCCTAGTGGTTGCCGATGATGCAGACATTCAAATTGCAGTCGAAGCAACGATCGCGGGTTCATTCTCCGGCGCGGGTCAGAAGTGTACTGCGTCTTCACGCTTAGTGGTGATGGACGGGATCCATGACGCTTACGTAGAAGCGCTGATCAAACGCATGAGCGAACTTAAGGTAGGCCATGCGTTGGAAGAGGGCATCTTTATGGGCCCTGTCGTCGATGGAAATCAGCTAGAGGCAAACTTCGAGTGGATTGAGAAAGCACGTCAAAGCGGTGCTGAACTAGCGTTTGGTGGCGAGCGTTTGAACCTCAAGCATGATGGCTACTACATGGCGCCAACGTTATTCCTCAACACGCAAAACAGCTGGGAAGTGAATCAGGAAGAAGTGTTTGCGCCAATGGCGAGCGTGATTCGAGTTGCTGACTTGGATGAAGCGATTGCTGTCACCAACGATACTCGCTTTGGTCTGACTGGCGGGATTGTGACGCAAAGCCTGCGCACGAGTGCCATCTTCAAACAACAAGCGCAAACCGGCTGTGTGATGGTCAACCTACCAACAGCAGGGACAGACTACCACGTTCCATTTGGTGGCCGTAAAGAGTCTAGCTTTGGTCCTCGTGAGCAGGGTCAATACGCCAAAGAGTTCTACACCGTAGTGAAAACGGCTTATCAACGCCCGTACTAAGTCTGCATTGGGCAGCCGCTGCGCTGCCCGACATAGAGCGGTTCTAAGAATTATTGAGGAATGGTTATGTACCAACAACGAATCATCATTGATGGACTTCAGTACTGCAACTGGGACAGAGAGTATTTCCAAACTCTCAAGGCCAGTGGAATCACCGCAGTACATGCGACCATTGTTTATCACGAAAATGCACGTGAAACCCTGAGCCGATTTGCTGAGTGGAATTTACGTTTTGAACAAAACTCCGATCTCATCATGCCCATCTACTCAATGGCCGATGTGGAAACCGCTAAGCAACAAGGCAAGGTCGGCATCTTCTTTGGTGCGCAAAACTGCTCGCCAATTGACGATGAAATTGGCCTGATTGAGGTGATGCGCCGCCAAGGTTTGCTGATTATGCAGCTAACCTACAACAACCAAAGTTTGCTTGCGACCGGGTGTTATGAGGCAAACGATACGGGCATTACTCGCTTTGGTAAGCAAGCCATCGCAGAAATGAACCGAGTGGGGATGATCATTGATATGTCCCACAGCGCGGAACGCTCGACGCTGGAAGCGATTGACCTTTCTTCTCGCCCGATTTGCATTAGCCATGCGAACCCGAGCTTTGCTCACGATGCGCTTCGTAACAAATCCAACACAGTGATTAAAGCGCTGACCGAGCGTGGTGGCCTAATTGGCTTCAGTCTCTACCCATTTCACTTGCCAAACGGCAGCCAATGTTCACTAGAAGACTTCTGCCAGATGGTAGCGAAGACGGCTGAACTGTTTGGTGTTGAACACCTTGGTATTGGCAGCGATCTTTGCCTTAACCAACCACAACAAGTGTTGGAGTGGATGCGCAATGGACGCTGGTCTAAAGCGATGGATTATGGCGAAGGTTCCGCAAGCAATTCGGGTTGGCCAGATGCGCTGCCGTGGTTTAGCGGAAGCAAAGGGATGGAGAACATCTACAACGGATTAATTCGCCATGGATTCAGTGAGTCCGAGGCGGGACAAATACTGGGTGATAACTGGTTTAACTTCCTGAAAGAAGGACTTGAGCCTATTTCATAAACCTTAACCCAAACATGGAGCAGCCCACCACTACAACTAAAACAAGGTGGGTCGTTGAATACACTCGTGTAGCTGGCCTGATGGCCACTACCGAAAAACTTCTGGAGTCAGCATATGTCTGATTTAACCAATAGCATGAAAGCTGCCGCAATGAACATGGCATCTGACAAATCACAGGCTAAGCACAATACGTCTGCCAATGAAAATTCGCCTGACAAGCTTGGGCTGAGCAATCCCGCTTTCTGGTATAGCGGTGGGTTCATCGCTCTGTTTGTTGCTTTAGCGCTCTATGATGGCGAGTTGCTGTCTAATCTGGTCAATGCAGGATTTGGCTGGTCAGTGAAAGTGTTTGGTCCCTATTGGCAGTTGCTACTGCTTCTCACCTTTCTTATTGGCCTTGGGCTCGCTGCAGGGCGAACAGGTAAGGTGATACTCGGTGGCACAACCAAACCCGAAATGGACACTTTCCGCTGGACGGCGATCATCTTCTGTACCTTACTCGCTGGTGGTGGTGTGTTCTGGGCTGCGGCAGAGCCAATTGCTCATTACGTTAGCCCACCACCGCTCTACGGCCCACAAGATAACCCTCAACAGTTAGCCGTCAACTCACTGTCGCAATCCTTTATGCACTGGGGATTCCTTGCATGGGCCATTGTTGGCAGCCTTACCGCTATTGTGGTGATGCATCTGCATTACGATAAAGGTCTGCCGCTGAAACCTCGTATTCTTCTCTATCCGGTTCTTGGTGAACGTGCATTGAAAGGTCATACGGGTGCGATCATTGATGCGTGCTGCATCATCGCGGTTGCTGCAGGGACGATAGGCCCAATCGGCTTCCTAGGTCTACAGGTTAGCTATGCGTTAAACGCATTGTTTGATATTCCTGACGGCTTTACCACTCAGCTAATCATTATTCTGTTTGCCATCGCACTTTATACTTTGTCCGCTCTGAGTGGTCTGAATCGTGGAATGCAGATGCTTAGCCGTTACAACGTAATTTTGGCTATCGCTCTGATGATCTACATTCTTCTATTTGGCCCAACGAACTTTATCTTCAACGGCTACATTCAGGGTGTGGGCAGCATGCTCGATAACTTCATCCCAATGGCGACCTATCGTGGGGATGAAGGCTGGCTTAGCTGGTGGACGGTCTTTTTCTGGGGCTGGTTCCTTGGCTATGGACCTATGATGGCGATCTTTATTGCGCGCATTTCCCGCGGTCGCAGTATCCGCCAGTTAATCTCGACCATTAGCATTGTGGCACCACTGGCGACTTGTTTCTGGTTCACCATTGTTGGTGGTACAGGTCTGGCATTTGAAATTGCCGAGCCGGGCAGTGTCAGTAAAGCCTTCGAAGGTTTCAACCTGCCAGGTGCACTTTTGGCGGTCACTCAACAACTACCGCTACCTATGGTGGTGTCGGTGCTGTTTCTTATCCTGACAACGATTTTCATCGTTACAACCGGTGACTCCATGACGTACACCATCAGCGTGGTGATCAGCGGAGAAACTGAGCCCAATGCCATCGTGCGTACATTCTGGGGTGTCGCCATGGGTGTGACGGCGCTGATTCTGATTTCACTGGGTTCTGGCGGGATCTCCGCATTGCAGTCTTTTATCGTGATTACTGCGGTTCCGGTGTCATTGATACTGTTGCCATCACTTTGGAATGCGCCACAAATCGCAATCAAGATGGCGAAGGCACAAGGGTACTAGGGTCTGTTGACCTTTTGAGCTGATTTTTGCAGCAGTTTGTGGGTTCTTTATACAAGGCAGAGGATTTGAAATGTAGTTGCCCTACCTGATAAGCCGATAAC
>NZ_VTYQ01000006.1 GCF_013113835.1 Vibrio sp. RE88
GAATTGTATTTATGACTAGATTAAGACCTATTCGTTATTTTGATAATCGTAATACAAAACTTCCAAAAATATCTTAAGTTATTGAAAAATAACTAATTGTATTTGTGTTAATGTGAAAATCACACTTTTCAACTCGCTTTTTTAAACTCTTTATTTAAATAACAAAAATCGCATTTAGATCATTAACAGTACAATATCTGTATCATTTATGAGCAATTGGGAGGAGGTTTCACAATGCTTTTATGCTGAATGGAGATCACATTTTGTGTTGGTTGGTGGACATAAGAATTCAGTGAATCCATCTAAAAAATCTCTTTTCGGAAATCTATTTATCATGTTACTAAATAAAACACGGGGATTGATTTGGAATATAGCTTGGTTCCAAGAGGTATTTATTCTCGTTCAAGGATGACAACAAAATATCATGGAAAGTTAACTGACGTTTGAATTGTTATTAAGTAATAACTCTTTACGAGGATCTTTGTATGCACAATAACAAAACTAAAGTGTTAGGGACACTTACCCTACTCTCTTCTTTGTTTGCTGCACATGCATTTGCTGATATTCAGATACTTGGAAGTGAAAGTGAAGTTTCACAATCAATCACTGAGCACTATCAGCAATCAACTCAGTTTTACAACGGAAATTTGGCTAAAACCGATGCACTCTACATCAATGTGGGAACCGCATCAGATGATGATATTGCGTTGGCAAAATCACATGTTGTTAAAGGTGATACGGTCGTCATCGACCTGAGACAAGTCTCAGGTGAAGATGCCAAGATTGACCTTAGCCAATCGTTAACTGGGCTTGGCAGTGATGCACCTGTTGTGGTTACTGGCATGTATCAAGGCGATAACATCATCAACTCTATTGTTGCGGACGTCCGCGATGAGAATGGTGACCCAGTGAATAACCCAGCGGCTGAGTTAGATAGTATTAACCAGTCTTTGGTTCATGCTCTTGATCGTCTTGGCTTTGGAGGTGAGTAATATGAAAACTTCTACAATTTTCACTCTTTCTTTACTTGCTGCTTCTGTCAATGCGTTCGCGGACGACTACGTCCCTGTTGTTGAAAAGGTCTACTACATCACCAGCTCAAAGCTGACGTGTAATCTTTATACGAGTAAAGATTTCGATACGAAGCGAGATTGGTGTAACGCAGGCGCGTCGGTTGATATTCGCGTCAACGTATCACAGATGCGCTCGGTTCAGTCTTCTACTTCGCAAGGCTTCACACCAGACGCTAAGATCGTACGTTTTACTGTTGAGGCGGATAAAGCTGGAACAGGCTTCCATCTCGTTGATGATCTGCAACAAGATCACAGCTGGTTCCAAAGCTGGGCGAATCGTCGCACGTACATTGGCCCATTTGCGAGCAGCTATGAGTTATGGGTTAAACCAGTGTCTGGTTACGTACCTAAGAAAGTCAGCGATTTCCCTCATAACGAAAACAAAGACTACCAACATCGTGACACCCACGGCTATTCGATCGGTATTAACGGCTCAGCCGGTGCGGAAGTTGGCAAAGATGGCCCTAAAGTCAGTGCAGAAGTGAGCGGTTCATTCAGCTATAAGAATGAAAAAACACTGGTATTTGATACCAAAGACTACCGCGTAAACAACCGTTCTTCATTAAGCGATTTTGAAATTGCTTTTGAGCGTGAGTTTGATGAGTGTCAAGAGCTACGCCGTGAAGAACTTGGCTGCTACTTTACATCAGCGCACTGGGGAAGCGGATGGGTATTCGATAAATCGAAATTCAACCCAATCTCTTACGCTAACTTTAAGCCTAACTATGACGTCATATACGAAGCTCCTGTCTCTCAGACCGGAACTACGGATTTTGAGATTGGCGCGAAGTTCATTGCTAAAGCACGCTATGGTGATGTTATCCCATCAGCACTGTTCTCTGTGTACGGCCCCGGTGGTTGGGCAACGACAGGATGGTCAATTCCACGTACAGTTCGTATAGACTGGAGTCACCCACTGTTTGAAGCTGAAGCACATGTGACCTTGCAGTCGCTAAGCAACAACGACCTGTGCCTAGACGTTTATGGTACCAATGGCGACAAAGAAGCCGAGGGTGGCCAAGTGGATGGCTGGAGCTGTCACGGAAGTTGGAACCAGACTTGGGGTCTAGATAGCGATGAACGCTACCGTAGCCGTGTTGCACCAGATCGTTGTCTGACGGTTTCTGATGATAAGAACCTAACCGTTGAGTCATGTAGCTCTAACCTTGCTCAAAAATGGTTCTGGGAAGACGACAAGCTGATCAGTCGCTACGTCGATGGCACCAACAAGCGTTATGTGCTTAACATTCTGGATGGTCGTAACGTTGGCGTGACACCTGAAGATGAAGCGACACACGCGAGATGGAAACCAACGCTACAGCAAATCAAACTTTAAGCTTGTAATGAAGCAAAAACGGAAGGCATTGCCTTCCGTTTTTTTGTTGTAAGTACCGCATAAGAAATTGCAGTAATGCCGAGTTTTTAATGGTTTAGGTCAGACCAGCTTTAATAAGAGTCATATGAGTTTAGATATTGAGTTTGTTGGGCACGTTATAACGTGAATGTGTCATATTTCAACACGAGAGTAGCCCTATGCCTCCTCCAATTCACTCGATGAACTCACAACCGGTTCTAAATCAGGAACTGGATACATTGATCAGTCACTTTTTGGTGAATATAGGATTGTCACCGGAAACACTGCGTGATCTGCACGCTGAAAATACATTGGCGATTCAGATTCAGGGATTGCCTGATGTCATGTTATCGAGGATGAATAGCGGCCTATGGTTTTGGAGCCAGTTACCAGATCTGACCGACTCAAAACTGATGGATTACGCTGCTTCCGTACTCTCTCTAATCATACCTCCGCTAGAAGGCGTCGAAGGTGGTCAAGTCACTTTGGGTTTAGGCGACAACGGATATGAACTCAAAGCTTTGGTCAGTTCACAAATGCTAGCTGAAGAAAATGGTTTAGAGACGGTTTTCCGAGGATTTACTAACAAGCTAGCGTTACTCCAACATGAACTTCAATTGGGAGGCTAAGTTATGCCCGAAATTCAAGCTAATCATAGTATTGCCACCTCCTCTACTGCTTCTACCAGTCAATCATCAGGCGTACAATACGGTGAAGTAACAGGAGTAACCACAAGCAACTTGAGTATGTCTTCCTCTCAACCTTCGCAAGGTGCTTCACCTGTAACTGAGAGTATTCCTCAGGTGCTAGGGAGCAAACCGCTACAAGCCAGTCAGAGTAAAGAGATCGATCCAATCATCGGTCGCAGCGCTCATCATAAAGCGAAGTTTCAACAACATAAACACGAGCAGGCAAATGTACAGAATTACGAGCCGAAAGCAGGTCAAAACAACTTTAATGTTGTTGGGGATATGGATGCGAAAATAGATCTCACTTCCCAAAGAGATCATCGACGCCAACCTTTACTAGACATACTTTCTACAGTAGCGGGGGTAGAGATTGGTACGAATAAGAGCAAACCTATTCCACAAACCATTCATCGTTTTTGGTCAGGTGGCGCGATGAGCCAGGAAGCGATGCATGTCCTGCTCGAGTCTGCAGACAAATCTAAGGGGAGCCAGTTTAAGCACAGCATGTGGTACTCTTCTTCATTAGAAGCTGAACTCATGAAACGTGACGTGCTCCTAGAGGAAGAAATCGACAAACGAGATACGCAAAGGACCATACTGCGTGCGAATGGGTATGAGGTTTGTGATATCGATACGATGTTTAAGCCAGACCCAACACAAAGCACGTTCGATCGTTTAAGAAAGAAACCGCTTCCTAAACCGGAGCCGGGTGTGCTGTCTAAATCTGAACTGAATAATATGGTTAGAAAAGCATGTGACCATTTACAAAAAGGTGGTAGTGATAAGTGGGACGGCATCAAGCATTTTTCGGACATCTCCCGCTTGATTTACTTAAAGGAAAAAGGCGGCCATCATTTTGATGTGGACTTTGGCTTAGGAAATATGAACTTCGAGCAAAGTTACTATCACAATGATGAAAATGGCACCGTTCCGTTAATGGGAGCAACCACATCTGTAAGTAGAGACAGAATCAACGAGCACCTGCAAGTGGTTCATCCTAGTAAGCCGCAGGATCTTTCCGATCAAAGCTACCGTGATTCTGTTGTGCAGGTAGCAGAACAGGCGATGATGATGTCAGGTATGTTAAACGGGATTATTGCAACAAGTGCCCAGAACCCTAATGTTATTGAAGGGATAGAGCTGCTTCGTCCTGATATCGTAAACAAGAGTGGGGAGCTTCCATCGGGTATGATAGCGAACAAGAGTTTGATTGGAGACATACCTAACGGTTCTGCTTACACCATTCCTCCTTATCTCATTGACTTAGAACACATTACTGCGGAGTCTGACTCGCGATAAGCTAATAACTAGAAATAACTGAAACCTAGTTTTTAAAATTGTTTGAAATGAACCAAAAACGGAAGGTACTACCTTCCGTTTTCTTATTTTAGTTAGCTCAGCAAAGTACCTGTTGTGGTCAACAGTGATTCATAATTCAATGAATGATACATTCCGGCGATATGGTCGACTTGTCGATAAATCTCTTGGTTGTTGAGGTCGTAGCCTGCCGTGATTGCAGCGTTAAAGAATTGCTCTCTTGCTATGTCTCCAGCGCGATGAAAATCTGATCGTACACCTCCACTTTCAGCCTTGTATTGAAAGTTTGGCTCAGCCTGATATTCGCAGTGAGTATTTTGGTAATTCTTCAACGATTCTAGTAAATGAACAATTAACCCAATATCACGGTAGCGTTTTTCTCCGTCTTCATCGCGTCCCATATTCCACGCTTCGTCATTTCTGGGTGGTAGAGTCAGTGTTGGCAATAACCTCTCTACCTGAGTTGGTGGTAAAGGTTTTGACTTCAAACCTACCTCTTTTATTGATGTTCGGCTTAGTGACATAGGCTCAACGGGTTCTTGTTGGCTTGCAAAGTACTTGTTGACGGAGGTGTGAATTTGATTGAGTGAAGCTAACCCTCGTTGCACCCATTCTATTGGAGTACCATTCCCTGCCCCTTCTAACTGCTCTAGACGAGCGCGTTGATCAGAGAAGTGATCCACACATTTCATTTGCACTGCTACCCAATTTTGAGCAAGTTGGCTGTCTCTAGACATCTGACTTTTTGCCTGTGGGCTGAGGAGTTCCGTCGCAAGTTGATATTGTGTGGAAGGCGTAACACCTTGGTACGTATCGTTCTCATCGTTAAATGATACGCGAGCCAATGCGCCCTGTAGCCCGTTGCGACTGACGTTATCTTCAAGCAAATATTGGGAGTGATTCGTCAGCTCTCGCCCAAGGATACTATCCGCTTCTTTCGATACTTCACCATAACTCACGCGCGTTTTTGCCAACACATCCGTGATTTCAAACTCAAAACTGTATGTGCCATCATGGTTATCGATAACTTCTCCTTGAAAGCGATTGGTAAAGCCACTACCCGCCAATTGATTCAGCTTGCAGAACGCTTCCATTTTCTTTGAGGCGGACTCAGAAGTTTCAATATCAACTTCATGTGTGATTTCATATAGATGTGCAAGCGCTTGAGCTTTATCTGTCCCACAAAACCAATCTTTGATTTTATCCCAAAGCCCCATGTAGGTAGCTTCTTCCTTTGTATTCGCTTGCTTTACATGTTCAATGCGAGCATCGCTAATGGTGCGGTCAAAAGTGCCGCTAATATTGAGTGACATAAGAACCTCTCCTCTAGATTGACATACGGAGTCCTGAAACGGGTAACTAAAGGAGTACCTATGCTGTGGTAATTACTATGAAATGGCTTTCAAACGTTCAATATCAAAACAGGAAAAATAGACGAGAAATGTGGTTTGACCAGATGTGAGTCTTTGGCTTTGAGGCTTATTATACAAAAAGCCGGTAAGTCAGACCAACCGGCTCAGCCCCAAAATTCCTTTAGATTTAAGCGGCTTCTGTATGCGTATTGTTCGCGTAGAAAACCCCCCCATCATGACTGACTAAGAGTTCGCCTGAGGTAATGCAATGGTTGCCGGACACGAGTTTACAGGCAGTTTCACACGTCAGTGGTGCTTCGATAGTTTGCCCCTCAACCAATTGCAGCAACGTAGGTAAATCAACCTCGAGTGAGGCTAGCTGGACATAGCTAACCGCTTCAGAAAATGAGTATGGAGCGAATACCTGCTCCACAGACCATGTTTGTTCTCCCTCGAACTGAACGATTGCCAGCGGTTTATCCCACCACAAGATCGCTTTACCTTCATCAGGGTCTACACCTTCTTTTAACCACACTCCATTGCCCTGTGAGATTGAATTGATGTCCGTTGTGTAGCCTGCGACCAAAGGCACACTGACTTTGATACTTTCCCCTGAGCAACGCGTCCAATGCGTAGTCAGACGCTTTAGCCATGTGGCGCTAAACCCAACCAACACGAACTGATAACCCTGACACTGAACGACCGGATAGATGCCATCAAGCAGGCAGCACTCTGCACCTTGCGTGCTGATATCTCTGACAAACGGAATGCTCACTGCGGAAAACATGGCAGCGACAAGTGTTGGGAAAAGATCTTCAGGGATCATGCTTAACGATTCGATAGCGGTTATCTCAGTAACACCCTGATTCCAATCGGAATGGCTGCACCATATGCCGCTCTTTGAATCACTTCGATATGACCAAAACTGACCTTCCCCCGCAACTTTCTGTAACGACAGCTGACACTGCTGGTTTTCTAAACCAGTGCCAATCACCTTGCTCATTTCAATTAGATCAGTCATAGCGGTTTACCTCTATTGTCATTTTTAACGCGGATTCATTGAGACGGCTTTTTATTTTCGGCATGATGCGATTCAGTGCGTCTTGCTGTTTTTGGTTCTTGGGTTTCAGAGTTAACGCAACGCCTTGTGCGTCCCATTGAGCAAAGATCACTAAGCCTGACATCGGGCCATTGAGCAATTTAAACGAAAGGCTATTTTCACCTCTGTGAAGCTCTGCATTTCCCCATTTGCTAACATGATTCACTGCGGATAATTCATTTAAAATGGAAGGTGGCACCCGCGCGGAAGTATCTGGTGTATCGGTTTGTGCTTCTACATCTTGCTGTGTATGGAATAGAGTCATAAATCGCTGTCTAAGCTCAGGATCGGCGTCATGACGACCAGCAACGCCTTCAACACGCCAAGCAGTACTATTCACGTGTTCAATTTTATTACTCATCCAGTACCTCTTTTAGCTTTTCCTGACCTCTTATCAGCTTTGTTTTCTGGCTCCATAGTTCTGACTTTTCACGTTCCAACTGCTCGATTCGTTTATGCCAGTCCTCGACTGAATCAGCTTTAGAACGCTCTTCAATATACTGACTCCGCTTTTCTCCTAGGAGTTGGTTCAGTTGACTACGACCCATAACATCTTCAGTTTGCAGAGGTTTTGTTAACGCCTCCCGTGAAACAAGCCACTCTTGATACGAGCGTTGTTTTTCATGCTTGTATTTATCTTGCTGTTCATTGAGCTGATTCCATTGGGCTTGTAGCCGCTCTTCTTTACGTTTACGCACATGAAGCAGTTGTTCGATAAGATCAATTTCCTGACTGGATAGTGCCATTCACTTACCCTCCGTTTAATTGATTTAGCTGCTGAAGTGTCTCTTTAAACGGTGAAAGTTCGTTTGCCCCCTGACAGAGAAAGCGCTCGATTGAGTCAAACTTAGCTACTGCCTCGTCTGTGGCAGGATCTTGACCCGGCTGATATTCACCGACTCGAATGAGTAACTGTACTTCCTGATAGAGCGCTAACAAATGCCTTAGGTGCTTGGCGTCATCTTTGTGCTGGGCAGTGACAATCTGATCCATAACGCGGCTTACACTTGCGTTAACATCTATCGCTGGATAATGTCCCGCACCTGCTAGCTTGCGTGATAACACAATATGACCATCAAGAATTGAGCGTACTTCATCTGCAACAGGCTCGTTCATATTGTCTCCTTCCACCAGCACGGTGTAGATAGCGGTAATACTCCCGACAGGCGCTGGGCCGGCACGTTCAAGTAAAGAAGCAAGTTGTACAAACACACTCGGCGGAAACCCGTTAGCTACAGGTGGTTCACCTGCGGCAAGGCCAATTTCGCGGCCCGCTCGCGCAAAACGAGTTAATGAATCAACCATAAGCAGAGCATTCTTACCTTGGTCACGAAAATACTCTGCAATCGTCGTTGCTGTTACTGCTGCTTTCATGCGCTCCAATGGCGGCTTATCCGATGTCGCGACAACCAACACTGTTTTCTCTTTCGCGGCTGGTGGAAGGCAATATTCGATAAACTCTCGGACTTCTCTTCCCCGCTCTCCAACTAAGGCCAGCACGATAACATCCGCTTCACAGTGACCCGCTAGCATGCCAAGCAGCGTACTTTTACCGCCACCAGCTGCGGCAAAAATACCAACACGCTGACCCACGCCTAACGCGAGCGTTGAGTCGATAGCTCTGATCCCGGTAGGCATAACTTTACTGATCAACTTACGCTTTAATGGATCGGGAGCTTCGCCGTGATTTTCTCGCCATTTACCAAGCCAATTACTCTCATCCATCGGGTGACCCAACCCGTCTACTACACGCCCGAGTAATTCTTCACCGACCATCACTCTGTGACCATGCCCCATGGGCTCTACATTCATGTCAGTCCCGATCCCTGTTGTTGAGCGAAAAGGTGATAGCCACGCCTCTTCACCTTTAATGGCCACCACTTCTGCTTTGAGATCGTTACCAATCATGCACAGCTCGCCTTGTCTTGCTCCGGGTAAGGTGGAACGAATTAACGTCGACGTGACTTCCAGAATCTTTCCAAATCGGCGAAATGTCGGTGCCAGAGGCAGATCAGGAAACAGTTGCTGATTGAGCGCTTCGGCTAAATTCGTTTTATCCGGCAATTGCATTTGGCACCTCCGCTAATGTGTCGACTTGCGCAATCACTTTGATGCTGGCGTCGTCGCCTATCTCCTGAAAAGAGAGCACCGGTGTCATCGGCATGGTTGGCTCAACGATCTTTCTCAGATAACGCCTCACATCTAATGACGTCAGCAACACACAAGGCATGTGACCCGGCAATTTGTCTTTAATCAATGTAATGATCTTTTGTTCTTCTTCCGGATCTAACGCACTGTATGCCCCAACCGCTGACTGTCGAATAGATTCACGGATTTGGTTTTCGATACTGTCACCAATCAACAACATCGGAATCCAGCCCTCTTCAACAGTAAATTTACGCCGGATATGTCTGCGCAAGGCGACACGCACATACTCCGTCAGCATAATGGTGTCCTTCTCTTTCGACGCCCATTCCACAAGTGTTTCGAAGATGGTACGTAAGTCGCGGATTGAGATGTTTTCTTCAACCAGACGCTGAAGAATTTCGGTCACCTTGCTAACAGGTAATAAGCGCTGCAGCTCTTTGACCAGTTCGGCATAGCGCATTTCCATGGAATCCATCAGATAACGTGTTTCCTGCACGCCCAAAAACTCTTTGGCGTAATGCTGGGCGGCCATCTCAACGAGGCGAGTAGCGATATCGTTACCCTGATAATACTCCTGCCCTGAAAGTTGAATGGTTTCTAACGCCTCGAGCGGATACCAGTATAAGATTTGTTGATTAAACGCCAGCTTATTCTGTTCACTGTCGAACCCATCGATGCCTTTCAGTGTCAGGATATTCTGCTTCGTCAGATTCAGTTTAATGATCGGCTCTTGATATAAGAGCAGTTCAAATTCATCTTGACGGCCATTGCGAAGCACTTGCATCTGAATTTCAGGAAGAGGTAAACCCAGTTTTTCAAACATTTTCCATCTAAGCGTTTGTAGGGATTTGCTTAGATTTTCTTCAATCAGGTCTTCCCCTATCGCCAACATAAGAGGCACAGCTCCGGGCGTCATTTCTTGCTCACCACTGGCTTCAACATTCTCATTGGCAACAAAGCCCTGATGATCCTCTTTGTTTTTCTCTTTTCGAGTTAACCAAAAAGATGCACCCAACACCGCTAAACCTAGAGGACCAAATACAAACCATGGAAAACCCGGAATGATCGCAAACACAAACATCACCGCTGCGGCCATCTGGAGTGATGAGGGCTGACGGGAAACTTGTTGAACCAATTCATTGGCAAGGTTGTTTTTGGTTTCGCCCGGAACACGAGTCACGATTAAACCTGCAGTAATAGAGATAAGCAGCGATGGAATTTGAGCAATTAACCCGTCACCAACGGATAAAATGGCGTAAGTATTTAGTGCTTCTGACGCCGACATATTGTGCTGAAGGACCCCAACAGCAATACCACCAAAGATGTTAGTTAAGATCACGATAACACTGGCAATCGCATCACCTTTTACGAATTTCATCGCCCCATCCATTGCGCCGTAAAGCTGGCTCTCTTTTTGAACCACTGAGCGCTGACGCTTGGCCTCTTTCGCATCAATGATTCCAGCACGCATATCTCCGTCGATACTCATCTGTTTGCCGGGCATACCATCAAGCGAGAATCGTGCACTGACTTCTGCGACACGCTCTGAACCTTTAGTAATAACGATGAACTGAACAATAGTGATGATGGCGAAGACGATAATACCAACGGCCAGATTCCCACCGACTACGAAGTCCCCAAAGGTATACACGATTTCACCGGCGTCATGTTGAAGCAAAATCAGTCGACTGGTGCTTATGGTCAACGCAAGGCGGTATAAGGTGGTGATCAGCAACATGGAAGGAAACGCTGAGAACTCAAGCGGATCACGAATATAGATTGCAATCATAAGCAGGATGATCGACATCCCCAGATTGACAGCGATAAGTACGTCCACCAAGGTTGTCGGCAAAGGTAGAATCATCATAAACACGGCGATCACCAGCATTGCGCTGAGGATAATGTCTTGTCTTCCGGCTACTTTCGCTAACCAACGCGTTGCGATTGACATAGCTACTCTCCTCCACCTAGCTGCGACAGAAACTGACGTTGCTTCTGACACAAACGAAACCACTGATGTGCATCAAACTGTTCAGGGCATAGTGCGCTAATAAACAGTTGGCTCTTAATCGGAAAAATACGTTGAGGTAATCCATTGAATCGTTCGGGCTGATTTCGCGTGAGTGCATTGTCCAAATCATGGCCTTTACTCTCTAATAACCACGAAGTCAGCATGAGTCGAGCGCCCTGCACTTCCAGCCTTAAGCCAAAAGGTTTCCGGTGAATTTCTATGATGTCTGAAACCTGAACTTCTGGCAGTCTGAGCAACGCAATAAGCTGTTCAATGTTTCTCGTGATTTGCAGATCCATAACCGTTCCATAAATTACCTATGGCTCTATGATGCGAGGATTAAGGTTCTGGGGATATCAGGTCTACACCTGAAATAAGCCCCGGATTGTTCCGAGGCGACATGAGTTTAAGCGGTTTGTTCAACCAATGCTTTTTCTACTTGCTGGTAACACGTATCCCAATCAATTTGGTCGCCCAGCAAAGACTCTGGTACATAAGATTTCGCTAGGTCGATAAGCTCAGCTTTACTACGCACATTTTGTTCAATCGCTTGCTGTTCCCGCTCTGAAGCTATGCTCGCGATCTGGTAACGAAATGACTTTTCTCGTTGATCTTCCGGTAGGTGGCTAAGCTGAATCAATTGACCGGCATCTTTGAGAGAGTCACCAAGTAAATCCCCTAAGCGCTGATCATCTTTGGTTTTGTTTGCAAGCCGTTTTAGTGCTTCATCGATACGCTGCTGAGTCATTTTTTCTTTTGCCCTGTTATGCGCATCATTCATTCCTAGGAAATTAGTCGAAGCAATTAAGTTCAATGCTGTTCTGGAAAAATAAGCACTAATTGGTGTTGTGCCAACACCAGCAATGACTGCGATGGCAAGCCCGCCAGTTCCTACAATTGCGAAGACCATCAAAGCCACAATCGAAGCCCCGCTTACTGTTAATGCAGCTGTGGTCGCAACGGAAAAAGCTTTCGCCTTCCAGTTCATCTCTTGCCAGGTGTTCTTGGCGTCCTGCCACATCCGACTCATTGCACCCGCTTTATTGGTTTCAAAACAATCTCTGGATAGAGTACCAACGTCCTGTAGAGCCTGACGTTGCATTGTATAAGACGCCGCTGCTTGTGCACGCTCGTTGAAACTGCCTTGTGTATGAATGCCAGCCATCAGAGCATTGACCATCACTTCAGTAGAACGATGTCGATTAACGACGTTGGCCATTTTACGTTCTGACCATGTTTGAACCATGCCACCTAACATACTGGCCAGAGGTTTACTGATTGATGACCCTAACCCCAATACCGTCACAAGCTGACCTACACTTGTCGCAATAACACCGCTGCCGGCAACACCTTTACCTGCACCAGCCAGGTATGGCAAGCACTGGGTCAGGTGTAATAACGCGATCATTTCTGCGCTCATCGACATGGACTCATGGTTAGGCAAAAATTGACGACGCCCTTGTAAGATGTCCTTAACCTGATTCTCTATCGTGCCTGTTTTCCAGACAGTCGAAGCCATAGCTGCAAGGTCGGCGCCAAACCAACCGTTATTGGCACTAATGATCTGATAAGCATGGGTCAGGTTGCCTGCAAGCACCTGTGACTCGACAGGGTGTGCCATTGCCCAGTTATGAAGTTGTCCGAGTGTTTTCATGACGCTGGCATAGTTAGATTCATCGTCACCAGAAAGCAGCGTGTTAAAAAGTTTTGAATAAGCCTCCGCGTAGTTGCTTATTCCTGACTTCGCCATCTGACGTTCCAGAATCAAGGTACTCAAATCAGGGCGATAATCCCCTGACCAGTTACCCGCTACATTTTGTTTTATCCACGCTGACCACGACTCCAGACTATTGCCACTGACTCCTGGGTAGCCTTTCTCTCTAGATACGAGCCGATCAAAACGATTCAGCTCCAGCATTGATTTTTCATGCTCATCATCAAGAAGCTCAATGTCCTTCTCCAGAGACGCCATGCTCAACTCAAGATTTTTGAATTGCACGACTTCTTTTTCTGACGAAATTTCAGGTTGGTTTCGCCAGTTTTTTCCATGTAGATCAACAAGGTATTTTTCTTGTTTATCTAATTCCCTTTGTAGTTCTTTACCTTCTATGATCAATGCTCGTACCTGATCGTTATTGGCCCTCAGCGGCGCTAAGAAAGATAAGAATCCTTGTAGGTTGAGCCTTTTGGTATTGGCGTCGATTGTTTGATCTAACATGGTATCCAGACGCGCTAACTTATTACTCAGCAACACTTTGGTATCTTGCGCCTTTTGTACGGTATTACATTGTGCTTCAAACGTTGTTAAACGAGTCAGCCGACGCTCAGCATCTTCGCGCATTGCGATAACCTGATTGGTGACGCTGTCACTAACTTCTTCCTGTGCTAAAGCGTCTAATGAAGCCACATAGGCTTGTGCTGCGTGAATCTTCTCATCGAGATATTCGGTGTATCGAGTCAAGTTCTGGGTAATGTTGTCTGCCAACTGTTTGCTTTCAATGTCAGCGTAGATATCAACACCCGCTCGATTGTTTCGCGCATGAGTTGTGGTGTTCTCTGTATCCAGCCAATGAAGTCTATGCTGCGCTTGAATAACATCTTCGGCGAGCAGGCGTGTTTTATCACTGATATCGCAATGCTCAAGCTCGTTTCTTACCTGAGCAGTTAACGCTAAGTCATCGTAATCGGTGATATCATCGGGCATTAAGCGATCACCTTTCGCGACTGACCAGTCCTTACCTGTCAACACAGCTAACGTAGCGGCAAACTGATTTTCCAACGTTGAATCAGACTCAATAAATTGTTGCATTTCTTTGGCAAAAACAGCTGCACTGTGGCGAAGCTGACTCATTTTACTCGGAATATCCAATCGGGCTTCGATGCCTTTTTGTTCTTCCTGCAGTTCCGCACGGCTCTGGCTAAGTGCTTGTCGAATCAGATTGATCGCACCAAGTTGAGCCTTTTGCTCTTCTTTAGGAAATGGGGTGCTCACTTCATCCGCTAATGAAGGAACTTTTTCCGCCAAGATTTCAGACAGCACTCGAAGATTGACGGTCGACATGTCTGAAGCATACTGGACCAGTTTCTGTGACAGACGATTGGCGAGTGTCTCGCTGTCTAAACTTGGCGAGTTGGTGACAAATTCAAAGCTTAGCCTTGTTAACTCAGGGGTGAGAGAAGACTTCAGTGAGGGTGAACAGTCTGCATAAAACTGTTCAAGCGCTTGATAGTCGGCAGACTCCGATTCCCATGCGGCTTCATACTGACTAGCCAGTGATTTAATCGCTTCTAGTCGCTCGATTTCTTTAAACACAGCGTGTTTGAGCTGCGCAGCATTATGCTGCTGGTTTTCAGGAAGCTGCTCTGTGGCAGACTCAACTCTCGATAAAATATCTCGCAATACTTCCACCTTTGAAGCGGAAAAGGTATAGAGTCTTTCCGTCACTTGTTGAGTAGAAAGAGGTATTTTGAAAATTTGAGCGAGCCTTTGGGCTTCTTCATAAAGAGAAGCCTCTTTGACAGCCTGATTATAAGCCAATACTTCTTTTTGAAGATTCTGCATCGTACCCTCTTCACTCCATATAAAGCTAGAGAAATACGATAATGTGCTTGGAATCGGCAGCTGCACTGGGCATAGATAACCGCCTAGAGACTTTGCCGCTTGTTCCAATTGAGATAACCGAGTCAATTTAGGTGCGAGTGGCTTATCATCAACCGAACTGGAAATCGCTTGATTTAAGCTACTGTTGACCAACTTCGCGCTTTTCTTCTCATCGGTTATTGAATCTTTCGTCACTTGTTTAATTAAACGAGCGGTTAGAGGTGTCTGGCCACTAAAATCCATCTTGTTGGCCACCTCACCTGCAAACTTTTCACCGTATTCATGCGCAAGCGCACTCAGGAATACCCCCAATGTTTTAAGGTTTCCCTCAGTTTGGCGTTGGGCAAATTCCTGAACTGCGCTCAGATTTCCAAGTAAAGGGATGTTTGTTAGCCACTGCATCACTTTTTCTGCAAAACTAAACTGAGATTCGACGATAATTGGGTCGCCTGAACCACTATCAGCCAAGACTAGATGGCCATTTTCAACATTGGTTGTAAATTGGTTTAGTTCAATCGGCATAGCAAACGCCTCCTAGTGATGCGACATGGTCATTGGATGAATCGTGTTGATGAAAGTCGTTGTGCAATTGCTCATATTGATTGACCACTTCAGTGAGTTGTTCAAAGATCTCATCACCGCTTTGCGGAGAGTGAATACGAACTTGATATAGAAGCGCACGGCTACTCTCTTCATAGAAGATATGACCTGCACCCACCTTAGTTAACGCGTGATTAAGCTGTAATGCTCGCTTAAGAGTTTTCCCCTCTATTTCTGGTTCCACTTTCAAAAGCATGCAGTTCAGCAACCAATCCTGATCGTCCGGTGTCATTGACACCATGAGATGCTCATCCAACAGCAACATGCATTGATTTGACTGGTCAAACACCAAAGGTAGCCCCAATTTTTCACCAAGGCGATTTAGTAGTAGTTCATGATTCATCGTCGTTCTCCCCTTAGCGGATTGCTCATTCGTTCAATTGGTCTAGAAGTTCGAGCATGGCTTCCTGAACGTGCTCTTTTTGTTCTGGATCTCGGTAACAGGCTTCAGCCATCACCGCCATTAAGTCTTTCCAGCGGCGTAGAAACACCACCTTACGTTCATCAACCAGCGCTAACTGATTGATAATCAGCGATAGCGCATCTGGGTATATCCAGGACTGCTCAAGTAACTCTATCGTGGCGGACATAACGGAATGAGGATCCAAAGCCATCGCCTTCGCTAGTGAGATGCAATGGTCTTCAAACGTCAGAAACAGCAATAACCGTTTTAAGTCTTCAATCGTGGCCGCAACTTTGGTCATATCATCACGTCTTTGGCCTTCGTCAAGCGGCTCAGCCATGGAGCGAATAAGGATGCGAATATACTGTCGCCGGTCTTCATGCTGCTCTAATAGCTCAAACCAATGTGCTAGACCTTTCTCACCTCGTTTGGCATGTTGATAGAGCTGGCGAACGGCGCGTAATCCCGCCTTATCAACATTCATCCCTTGTGCTGCAGCCAAGATTTCTAACTCGATTTCTTCTTCCGCGAGTAGTTCAGCGAGGCGTTTCTTGAGCTGTTTCTTCATTGCTGGGTCTAACCCCTTAAAACCCAGAAGAGACGTCAAAACTAAGGCGATCTTTCCCTTGTCTAACCCCGATT
This sequence comes from Vibrio sp. RE88, assembly GCF_013113835.1. Taxonomy (GTDB): domain Bacteria; phylum Pseudomonadota; class Gammaproteobacteria; order Enterobacterales; family Vibrionaceae; genus Vibrio. Next base: position 16,290 of record NZ_VTYQ01000006.1, read on the forward strand.
TTTCTAACGCAGAAAATACCTGAGAAGCGTCTTTCATTTGAGAAAGCTGCTCTGAGATTCTATTGATTGACTGGCGTGCCATTTCGTCCATTTGCTGGAGAAGTTTTTCCATGCCATTCATCATCGGATCCTGCGCTTTAGCGGCTAGGTTCAAACGCTTCATCATGCTACTCAGCCCAAGGCTCAACCCTTCCATGGTTTCTTCCATGGCTTCGGCTCTTACTTCAGCAAGGGCGGCACTCGCTAGCGAGGCGGTTGACTCATTGGCTGGCGCGGTATTGGGCGTACTTTGCGGGAATGCATGAAACTCTGCACTGGCGTTTCCATCAACTCTCATTTGCTAAACCCTCTCTTACGCTGTCGACTGCTGACTAGGATGGGAGAATGAATCGAGTAGCATTTGCAATTGCTGATCAAGATCGATCCTGACTACCAAGCTGTTCGATGAAAGCTCTGCTTGAGCCCGATTCAACTCGGTTTTCACCCGGACATTTAAATGCTCACCAAACTGTTGTTCCATCGTCGAATAATGTTCTTGAGGAACAAAAAGAGTCAGGCTCTGTTTGGTTGTTTGAGTGGCGATTTGATCGCTAATTCGCTTTACTAAAAACTGGCTGATGTCCTGCTCGGTTGACCATTGCTCAATAACATTGCGTACTTGCTGACGAATCCGCCCTTTCAAGTTTTCGATTAGGCTACGTTCAAGCTCCCCTTGTTCGACAAGCCAGCTAACCGATTCCTTTATTGCTTGTTTCTGTGCTTGTTCTCGCCATGTCGATTCCAATTGCTCTGCGTTGTGATGAGCTGTCTGGAGAATACCTTCAGCTTGCTGATGAGCCGCATCTCTTTTTAGACGTGCCTGACGAATAATTGCTGCTATTCGTTGACGAGCATTTGATTCACAATGCGTTCTGCGAATGGCTGATTCAATTTTATGTTTTGGCACCGTATCACCGGATTTATCTAAGTCACAATGCGTTACTGATATGGTGAATGGCTTCATAAAAAACGCTCCAATCTGAATATCCAGCTTTCGACCCATTCAATATCGCTCTGAGTGAGCATCATCGGTGTATCAAGTACCGGTAGGCTCAGGCGTAATAGCGACCAAAAAGGTTGATCGCTCCAAAGGTGGTAAATCGCGCTGGCACTAAAGAACTCGGCCTGTTCCAATACGTTGTTTGCTGACCATGCTGGAGGCTCGCTACCTGTTGGCCATAGTGCTATCAACTGCTCAACTTGAGGTTGAGTAAATTTCTGTAGTAAGACGCTTCGATAGCTGCTATCCCACAAGTAATCTGGGCAGTTTTGCGACAACAACCCAGCCGCTGTCGCAAGTAGAGAGATTCTTGGTAAAACAGACAGCCACTTGTTCACTTCCTCTGAGCATTCATCTAACCATACTGACTGACACCCAGAGCGGCTTAGAATAACGTTATCAAGGCGCTTACTTACCAATTGATTATTTTCTCGAACAGATTGAAGAGTCTCCAGATCCAGCTTTGACCACCATTGCGGATGCAATCTTGAGCTCACTTGCCTTAACATTTTGTTCGGCGATAACGTATCAACAAACATCTTCAGCCCTCTTTTCTTCGGCTCAACCCCAACCCAGCGACGCCTGCAATAAACACACTACCCAAACCAACGGTTACCGGAGTTTTGTTTGCGACGAGCCAGTTCTGGACGTCGTCCCAGTCAGAGGTAGGTTGTACGACTGGCTGATAACGGAAGTCTGCGGGTTGTAAGAACAAGCTGATGTTTTCGTATTGCAAATCAGGAACTGCGTTTTTGATCAGATTCCGTATCTGGGACTCTGAGTTGCCTAAGTTCGCCTCCGGAGAATACTTGATGTACACAGCAGCCGATTTTTCACTCGGTGCTGCACGTCCCGTATTGGTGCTCTTATCGCTTTGCGCAATAGAGACTCGTGCGCTGATCACCCCGTCCATACTGGACAGTGTTCTCTCCAATTGTTGCTCTTTTAAATAGCTCATCTTGGCGTCTTCCTGAGCTGGGGAAGAGACAAGCTGACCAGAAGGAAATAGCTGCTCGATGCCAACGTATTCGGCCTTCGGATAACCATTTTGTCTTAGCAATTCAACCGCATTAATGAATTGATCTTTTTCGATCTTCAGCGTTACCTTGCCCGTTTTCGCGTCAGTTTCTGAGCTTGCGTCAATGTGATTGAGCATGAGCAACGCCACCATTTGGTTGGCTTCAGACTGCGGCAGGTTCTGGTAGAGTTCGACTTTACAACCTGTCAACAGCAAAGCCATTACTAAGGCTAGCCATTTGAACTTCTTCATTGCATTGTCACCAGTTTGTTGATCGATTGAGAAAGACTACCCGCCGTTTTGGCAGCAAGGTCGACTTCCACTAAAGCTCTTGTCACCATGGTTTGGCTCTGAATAGCCTGATCGGGTGAAATTCCCATTGGGACGTTCGAGTTAGGCATCGGGCCAACAATGTCATTGAGCTTGGCTGTTTCCTGTGTCCCTTGCTGCATCAACTCGCTGAACTTATCCACCATAGCTTTATCTGGGTTAACGGTGTCAGCCTGCTTATCCAGAGCCGAATAGGTTGCTTTAGCAATTGCACTCAGTTCCATGTTGACCTCCGGTAATCAGTGAACAAATTTTGTGTGTGTCTGCACTTTCAGCGGTCGACACGTACAGATAACGTAACCCTTCAGCTTGAGGCGTATGCAACCCGTTCAGAGAACGAATTGCCTGAGCTCTTTTGTCGAGAGCAAAATAGATCAAGCTGGCACATACGCGTCTGTCTTCTTCATCTTCAATCAGCAAAGGGAACGCATTGACGATGCTAAGTGCATGTTTTTCTAGCCTGTGATTTGCCGCAGCCAATGCTGCTTCAACAAGCAGTTGTTTGTCTGAACTGTTCATATCTTCGCTATGATCCCCTGCACCATGTCTTTGACTGCTTTGATTAAGGCGCTCTCATACCCAAGAAAGTTGGAATACTGCTGCACCGAAAATTGGGCTTGCAGCATTTGATCTGGGTTATTGGGATCCGCTTGTGCCATTTTGGTTTTAATGTCCTGTGCTGATTGGGCAGACATTTGGGACAGTTGATTGATAATCGCATTAAGATCCATGACGACCTCCTATCTTCTACTACCCGCACGAAACTCGGATGGGCTGCATTGATAGCGCTTTTTGAAGGCGCCGATAAAGTGGGAGTGGCTACTAAAACCGGCATCAAAAGCGACGTCTGCGATCTTACGATCCGTTTCTAAAATCACTTGTTTTGCGTAGTTCAGGCGTTGCTCAGTCAGCCAGGTTTTGGTTGATTGGCCGTAGTATCTGTAAAAAGCGGTGTTAAGCTTGGTAACCTCCATTCCAAGCTTTTCTGCGTAGCGGGATACCGTCCACTGCTCGTATAGGTGCTTGTTTACAAAATCAAAAACTTTGTCGTTAGAATTTGCGTATAAGTTAAGTAGGTTGGAGAAGTAAGGCTTATCCATCTCAAGGCAGTAGGTAAACACGAACCGTAACATCACGGCTTTGTTGACTTTGTGAAGCTGCTGAATGACATTCACCAGTTCATCAAACACAGGAACCGCGTTCACTTCACCCAATTCGGGTTGGGTAGCCGCATCGCTGGATTTAATAAGGTCTGTCAGCAGTGGATAAACTAAACAGATTTCACCCGGATAAAAGAACACGCTCGTCCAGTCATTGCGGTTTGCCGCATGTATTTCGGCCTCTTCCCCGACCATAACGAGCTGGTTTGCTGCCACCTCAGTACGCTTTCCTTGATAATCGATATGACCAGGCTTATAAAACAAAACCACTTGTAATGCTTTCATATCAACGACCTTCTGTTTTTGTTGTTGTGTTTAGTTTGCCTAGGTCAAGCTAAGGTCGGTATCAGGTGAACACCTGAGTTCTCTCTAAGGAGGGTAAAAGTAGGAATTTATGAAGGTTTTTGGGATTGGCTAGGAAGAAAGATAAGGGGAAAGATGGCTGCTCTTTCCCCTTATTGGTCATCGAACCACTTAGGTCTAATCTGCTAACGTTAAGCCACTGGGGAGACTATCTGGCACCAAATCCAGTTGATTGAGAGAGTTGGGGTCAGTTAGCGCGGATAAAAACGCCATGATGTCGTCAACATCCTGCTTTGTTAGAGATTTCCTCCCTTCAAACAGCTCTTTTTTAGACAATGTTTGAAATACTTGAAACTTCGATTGTTTCTGAAACAGCAAAGGCGAACCTTCGACGATAGTTGTGAAGTCCCCTGTTGCAAAGTTTGCTTCAGACAACTCCGGTTCAATCTGATCATTTTCGTATGTCAGCCATGACTTTAGTGGATTGATGTGGTGCTCGACGGCATCTCTAAGATTCGCATACGCACCATTGTGGAAGTACGGCGCCTCAAGCTCAATATTTCGTAATGATGGAGTACGAAACTTAAAATTGTCTTCGGGGCGGTTTGTGATGACCCCTCTTCCAAGATCTAAGCCTACATCGGCTGATGCCCCTCTACCCGTTCCAACCTGAGGAGCTGCGATATTGTGAAATCCGAAATCGGTTTGCAAAGCGCCACTATGGCATCGGGAGCAATTAGCCTCACCATAAAATAGAATGGCTCCCTTCTTCTGCTGATCTGACATTGCAGTCTTATCCCCAGAAAGGTACTGGTCGAAATCACTCTCTAACGCAGTGAAGGATTTCGTCATAAATGCACCCAAAGCTTCTGACAATTCCACTATCGTGATGTCTTCCGTGTTGGTGTAAGGAAAAGCGTTCATCAACAACTCAGAATACCCAGGATGGTTCGTGATGCGAGCTGTGACCAAAGGCCATATTGCTGCGAAATCGTCGTTGGTGATATTAGGGTCAGCCAACTCATTGACGTTACCGAACACATCTAACTGGCCGGGAAATCCGCGCATTTCTTCATCCGGCGTTACCGGAATAATCGAGAAAGCCGCCAATGCATTGGTAAAGTTTTGCGGGGTATCACTACCTGCTGGGGAGAAAAAGCTTCCATCGCTGGATTCGCCCAATCGACCATCCCAAAACATCGTATCCCAGCCCTCAACACCTCGGTTCCAAAGGCTGAGCGTGTTTCTCGGTAGAAACTGGAAAAACTCGTCTTGATTTTGTCGTCGGTGAGGGCCAAGGCCAATCGCTCCTTGGCCACGGGACTGGCTTTGCGCATCGGCAGAACCCAGCACAGGGCTATGGCAGGTAGAACAAGAAATGTTCCTACGGCCAGCCCATTCTTTCTCAAAAAATAGGTTTTTTCCTAATTCCACTAGGTTGGCATCTTGCTTAAGTGGTTTAGTGACGGGATAAACGTTTAACTGCTTTAACCTCTCATCCAGTATCTGGTCTAAGTTACCACTTGCATTAGCAGCAGACAGTAAGAAGGTTGAAAGAGAAGCCAATCCTAACGTTTTAGTTACTTTATTCATAATTATTACTCACGTTTAAACAACCACTCATTAAGTTAGGCGATGTGAGTCAATTCAACCTGAACGACCGTTCAATATGTGATAAATTTCATATATAAAATATGAATAAGATATAGCAACAGGGATAATGGAAGTGTCAGTAGTGGCCTTTTCAAAACGGAAGTAAAACTAATGGGGTTGTAGAGAAAAACAATTTGTACGCATTGCGAATATCGTCGTACTAAACCCCATAATTTGGATCGCTCATGATCGGTCAGTTTTCGGAGAGTAGTTAGCACATAACGACCGCACCTGCGTTACAATGTAACCCAAGTGCACTGTAAACCCTTTGATTTATATAAGTTTTTCTGAAAGGCATGAATTACTTGGGATAAGACACGATATTGTGAAACACTGCTCGCTCCGTCACAGCTTCGTACCCATGGGGCTGATCACTGTAAAAGCGCACACTTTCGCCAGTATCAAGCCAGTGCCACTCTTGGTTAAAGTAAACTCTCACCTCACCGCTAATCACATGTACATGTTCGATCACGCCGACACTATGGGGTGTCGACATCTGTTGATGATGCTCAGACAAGGAAATTTCGAATACTTCTATACCCGTATCGTCTTGGAACGGAAACAATGTCTTCACTTTCATTCTTGGATCATCAGGAAAGACACGTTCTGGTGATTGAAGGTTGGGCTCATTGGCGAAGAAGGCTGAAAATGATGTTCCCAAACCGCTGGCAATTTTCCACAAGGTGGCAATCGTTGGGCTGGACTCTTCGCGCTCAATTTGACCTAACATCGCTTTAGAAACGCCTGTGAGTTTTGCCGCGGCATCCAGACTGAGTTGCTTTCTTTTTCTCTCATTTCTCAGGTGGAGAGCGATTTCAGACTTAAATTTCGAGTCTTTCATAAATACATTTCCTATTGTGCGTTATAGCGCACGATGCTATCTTCAATCTTGTGCGTTATAGCGCACGATGCTATCTTCAATCTTGTGCGCTATTACGCACAAAAGGAGTTTATCACAGTTTGAGGAGTAAGCATGAGCCAAAAATCATCCACACTAAACCACGTTACAGCAGGCTTTACTGCGGTTTTAGTCGGGTACACCAGTTCGGTCGTGATCATCATGCAAGCGGCCTCTGCGGCGGGAGCATCACCGAACCAAATTGAAAGCTGGTTACTGACACTTGGCATTACAATGGGTCTTACCTCTATTGGCTATTCTTGGTTTTACAAGACTCCTATTTTAACCGCGTGGTCGACTCCGGGAGCTGCGATACTGGTTACCTCAGCGCCTCAATATGAATTACCGGTGCTTATCGGATCTTTTATGATCACGGGGGTTTTGATCTTCCTAACCGGACTGATTTCTCCTTTATCTCGCGCCTTGCAGCGAATCCCATCACCACTGGCAACGGCAATGTTGGCTGCTATCTTGATGCCCTTCTGCCTTCAAGCATTTGAACCAGTGACGACTATGCCCGTCATGTTCGTTGCAATGTTTACCGCTTATATTGTCTGCCGTCGCTTTGCCCCCAGATATCTAATGCTGATCTTACTGATTATCGGCTTAATGGGTGCGCTTATGATCGACAGTACTCTGCTCGCGGCAACACCGATGGCATTGGCAACATTCGATGGCGTCATTCCCCACTTTGCTTTATCAGCGATGTTGAACATTTCGCTGCCGCTGTACATTGTGACAATGCTATCGCAGAACTTACCTGGGATTGCGATGATGAAAAGCTATCACTACCAAACGCCGGTCAAGCCCATTTTAATCGGCACTGGAGTGACCAATATTCTCTCTGCGCCATTTGGCGGCTTTAGCATTAATCTAGCCGCGATTTCCGCAGCTTTGTGTATGAATGAGACTGTGGATAGCAATAAGAACGCAAGATATCGAGCAGTTTTGTGGGCAGGTGGCTTCTATTTAATCGCGGGCATGCTTGCCTCGTCTGTTGTGGCTATATTCTTGTCTTTCCCGACAGAAGTGACGAAGATGCTCGCAGGCTTTGCGTTATTAGGTACGTTAATGATGTGTTTACACACCGCATTTCAAACGGAGAAATTTCGTGAGGCTGCTCTGCTTACTTTTCTTGTTACCCTTTCCGGAGTGACTATCTTCGGCATCAATTCAACACTGTGGGGATTAATTGTGGGCTGGCTGTATTACGCTGTGATGGATAGTAAGAAATCGAAGTAGCTAGATAAAATGAGTTAGTCGACAGCGCTAACTCATCCCAATCAATATGAGCGGACTTTGAGGCCATATATGATTTGCTATATACCTTTCCATTCGCTAGAAAGCACCGACATTAATACCTTATCAACGAATTGGCCATTACGAAAACCTGATTCTCGCATTATGCCTTCATGCCTGTAGCCAGCATTTTCATAAGCCTTTACTGCGCCAATATTTAAGGCACTCGCGGTAAGCTGAACTCGATGTAAGCCAAGGGTTTGAATAGCATAATCAGTGACCACTCTTGTCACTTGTGTGCCTACACCTCTGCCCCAAAACTCCTTTTCACCAATTAAAATGAAAAATTCGCCACTGCGATTAAGCACACTGATATCAGATATACCCGCATAACCAATAAGCTGATCATTAGCCTTTGAGCATATACCAAAGGTAACACTCTTTGAGCTTGAATTTATTTTTGATAACCATTGTTCTATATCTGATTTCGATTGAGGGTATGCATATGACGACAAGCTGTATAGCGTGACCTCGCGGTCCAAAGACCATCTATAAAACGTTTCACTATCCGCGATATCCAACGAACGCAGGTAATAGTTATCTAGTTCTAACTTCATGATTTTACTTATGAATTATGATTAAAATATAATACAGAGTTAGCCATTTGAATCGCGTTACTAACTCATTCAAATTATCATGCCGTAAAGACTTGCGCTGATCCAATTCAAAAATGCCAAACGTTACGAATCGACGTTAAACACCTAGCGAGAACGCACTCAGTACACTTCCAAAACCATTATTCCAATATCCGAATCTGTAACTATAATGCCAACTGACTCTTGTTTTTTCCGGAAGCCCGCAGAGCAAATAGCCATGGAACCGGAGCCACATGTAATTTCGGGATAGCGTTGACTTAATGAAATTTCGCCTTCTTGCTTGGGTAAAGTCTCCCAACCTTTTGCTAGAAGCTCACTTTTCACCACTTTGTAAGCCTTTCCTTTAAATTGAGAAAAATCTAACTCATTGGCATCTACAAAACCCGTAAAAACAATCATTAAAGCTAATGGAACACTAAGCTGAAATTTCATAGGAAACATCCTTTAAACATCATCAATTGCGCCTAGCTTATGGCAATTAAATCGTCAAAAATCAACCAACATTTCCCAAAATCGTTGTCTAGTCGCGGAAGAATTGTCTCGGTGTGTGATGTACTGGGCGTGTGATTTCGAAGCCGCTGATGGTGAAAGCTTGATACTCCACATTGGGTCAATCTGGTTTGGTACCATGGAATAGCGAACATCAATAACGCTCAGTTTGTCATTTGGGTGGATAGACAGATAACCGTTTGAAAACAGGCGAAAGCGCTGAAGATCGTTAGCCTGTTGTGAATTCTTCTCTAGCCATGGAAGATCTCTATTCGTGTTTAATTTGGCAATTGATTCGCCTGTGTAAACTTTGGTAGAGCTGCCTACCCTAATGGCGTCTACGTGGTAGTGCTCCTCTATTTCATAAATCACTTTCCACACCAGCAAATTGGCAAAGCTCGGTTTCACCTCCATTCGGCTTGGAGAATGATTTCTCTCTTGGGCCAATTGCCAGCCCTCATTGTAAGCTCTCTCTTTTTGTATGATTCCAAGGGATAGATAGGTTAACCCCCATAGCAAAGCGATCCTTGCTCCCCAAGGTGTTCGCTTTCGGAACGTAACGGCAAGGCATATCAAAATCGGTAAAGTAAAAATGGGGTCGACTACGGACACCATGTTCCATGCATACCGCTCTTGAGAAAAAGGCCAAATCAACTGAGTGCCATAGGACGTACAGGCATCAAGCAACGCATGGGTACTAAAGCCAAGTGCGCAATATAACCAACTTTGACCAAACTTTAGCCCACACCTTCTAGCAAAGAGCCAATGCAAGACCAAAGCACAAAGTAAGCTACCGAAAGGGATAAATAGAAGAGAGTGAGTAAACTGTCGATGGTACTCCAGAAACAATAAAGGATCGCTAGAAGAGCGAATAAGCACATCCAAATCTGGTGACATACCTGCAAGCATACCCAAACCACCAGCGACGAGTAAGTGCTTTTTATTGCCTACTGACTGAGGCAACGCCGCCCCAATTAACCCCTGCGTTAACGGATCCATCTTTCTCCCATCATTCGCTCTCCCTTTTCAATAACTGAAGCTGAATTCTAGTACAACTGCTTGATTTAATAATGCATTTTTCACGCCACTTTTTGAACATAGTTGGACTGATAAAGCTATTCCAGTTTCGAGAATCTCTTTGGTAGAAAAACGAGGGATAGAACCAAGAAAGATTAAAAGACGTCTCCTATTACTCTGAGTAAAACAACGTAACCCACCTCACTCTGCGAATAGATCACGTTGTCTTACTTAGTGCCTAGCGCCGCAGCTCGGTTACTTGTTCGAAGCCAATACCCCAATTGTCTATGTTTACCTCGTCGATAACGACAAAGGTCTTCTCTGGTTCCTTACCTAGAACATCGACCATGAGCTGCGTGCAACCTTTAATAATGGCTTGCTTCTGCGATTTGGTGACACCGTCATCTGTAACTTTTACATTGATATAAGGCATTCCTTTCTCCTGCACTTAATTGTCTAATCTGATACATCGGTATACATTTTACTGACTATACGCCACTGATTTTCTTCCTTTAGGAGCCCCAAGAAATCAATATAGTTGAAGCTAAATAACGGACAATGAAGCTTCACCATCGCCTGATCTTTAACTATATCGATAGAATCAATTTTGAATTTGAATTCAAGGCCCAATTCATGTGGACTTTTCCTTTCTGCTACATCGGTTAACCACTGTGTCATGCTGCGACGCAGGTTTGGGCTTTTAAGGTAAACATCTGAATGAAAAATACTTTCCAGTAATACGACATCTCCTCTATGCAGCCCGTCGAAGTATTTTTCGATAATGGCTTCTATCTGATGATGCCCTTCCTTGTTATATCTATTCCCATGCATGATCAGCCCTTATTTATCTCAGATGCGATACGCTGCGACTCGATTGTGCGAACGAAACTTGGCATTGCATGAATTGCCTCAATCATGCCGCGACTGCGTGGTCCGATATGGATATCAACCGGAAAGTACTCTCCCCAAGTTGCATATACCGCAAGTAATATATCTGCGGCACTTGGGACATCTCCACCTAGAAATGCTTGCAACTCAAGTTTGCTCTCAACATAGTTCCACAAAGCCGTAATATCATTTGCTGCTTTGTTCATCGTTGATTGTTTGATTTCATCGTCGTCTATATTGGCCGAGATAAAGAAAAGACGACCATACGCGGGATGCATTGTGGCATTGGCAAACATGATGTTTTGAATGGCATTTTGGCGAGCGAAACCATGAGTGGGTAACATAGCGCTTTGGTGCTTAGTCAACAGATGGATGATGATTGCGCCACCTTCGGTCAGCGTGTGCTCTCCATCAACCAGTACCGGAACTGCTTTAACTGGTGCCAACGTTTCAAAATCTGCGGCTTGTGCTCTATCAACAATTTTCACTTCTTGCCCAAGCTCAAACAAAATAACTTGTGTCGCGATAGCGCAAGTACCTGGGGCATAATAAAGTTTATACATTAGATTCTCCTAAACTAGATACTGATATTCTTGTTCTCACCTTTTGGTCAGCGACCAATTCCAGTGATGTGTCCATACTAGTTCAGCGATTTGTTTTCATATATAAGCATAATGTGCATATACTGTTCTCAAATTGACGACAGTAAATCACATGTAAAGGAATTAAATTGGACAAGTTACGTGCAATAGAGCTCTTCGTACGATTAGCCAATATAGGCAGTTTCACTAAAGTTGCCGAGCAAACGGGCCATTCAAAATCGATGATCAGTAAGGAGATCTCTCGCTTGGAGAGTGATATAGGTGCACGCCTACTGCATCGCTCCACTCGTAACGTTCAGCTTACCCCTGTCGGGCAGGGGTACTTGCAACGAGCCAATAATATCTTGGAAAAGATGGCCGATGCAGACAGCTTTGTGCAAGACTTACAGGAGCAACCGCGTGGTAAGTTAAAGATCAACGCACCGATGGCGTTAGGGATCACGGATTTATCCAGCTTGTTTGCTGAGTTTATGTCTTCCCATCCAGATATCGAGCTCGATATCCACCTTGGTGACGAGCAGGTAGATCTTGTCGAGCATGGTTTCGACCTCGGTTTTAGAGCGTCAAGTCAGCCTATTGATGTTAATTACGTTGGTAAACCACTAACTCAGTTCAGCTATAAGGTTTGTGCCTCACCAGACTACATTTCAAGTCACCCCCAAATCTTGAAACCTAAAGATCTCAAAGAGCATAATTGTTTCGTTTACAGCTACTTTCAGGGTAAAAATGTGTGGCCAATTGAAGATGGCGTTGCGATAAATGGCCGCTTAAAGGTCAACAATACGATGTTCATGATGGAATCAATCAAGAAAGGACTTGGGATTGGTTTTATACCGGATTTTGTTGCACAAAGTGCAATCGACAGCGGTCAGGTAGTAGAAATACTCCCCGATTCGAAGAAGCTCCAGTTGACATTGTACGCCCTTTATCCCGCTAGGCACCATGTATCAGCAAAGCTGGTTTTATGTATCGAGTTCTTGCAGAAGTGGTTTGAAAATAAAAGCAGCCTTCAAACGCACAGCTGATAATGTTCGCGGTTCTAAGGAAGCATTATCAACTGTGCTAACGTGAATTGAGACGATCCTTAGCTCAGTCGCTCGCTTTCTGCTGTTCCTTTGTTGCTAGATCCACTTGTTGGTCAACGAAGTTGAAAAAGTTATCTGCGCTAATAAAAGGGTTATTAGAGTTCTCCTCACCCACTCTATCTCGGTTGGAGAACAGGTTGTTTTTATGAGGGTGATTAGACAAGTTAACCGTTACTATTGGGCTACTCTTGGCGATTTTTTTGATTCTTTTCATGCTCGCGAAGTATTGCTTAGCGAGAGCAGGATTTTGGAAATTGACTCCATGCCCACCAACGACAAAAGCGCGATATTCGCTTCCGTCATCTTTAACTAAGAAATCAATCGACAAGTCACCTTCGGTATGCCCTGGTGTGATGTAAAACTTAAACTTTGTGTCGCCTAACAAAACTTCAGATTCATCTTCAGCAAATTTAAAGACTTTAGGTGGCATGAATTTATTCTCACCTTTACTCTTTTCCGATTGCTTTTTAGTTAGCTCTAAGCCCTTTTCTGTCATGATCACTTTTGAATTGTAGATGGACTGGAGAAATTCTGCCCCACCAACATGATCGGAATGTCCATGCGTTACAATAATATAGCTCACCGCTTTATCGCCTAACCCCAACTTGTGTAAGTTTTTGGGAATCCATTTGCTGTATGGGAAATCCAGGGTATCGATAATCACTAATCCAGATGATGTTTCTATCGCATAGGAAGAAACCCATTTGTCGCCAATGTAATAAACGTTGTCGAACATCTTAAACGGCTCGATATAGCCGTTTTCAGCACTCATCTTAGGTATACCCGTTTGAGAAAATGTTGATGCTGACAAAAACACTGTCATCAAACATAGAATTAAGCGCATTCCTTTCTCCCTAATGCCAATCAATAGCCAAAGTTCCACCGCCTTTACCGTTTTAGAATTAAACGTAGGTGTTTAATCTATGCGAGACTACCATACTGAATGTTCAAACAGTACGCTTTTATATGCATTTAGCTGAGCATTCAATAACTTGGTATGGCGCTTGACTACCACACCCTGCTCTTACACCAAATGAAAATCATCGACTCAAGGAATAATGACAAAATGTCATAGAAAGACAGAATTTATAAAAACGTCTAAGAATCATTCACAAGCGATTCTGGCTAAGGTATACCTGTATCAATTCCAATTACGCAGTTCTGCATATGCGCATATTGCTGACCATTCACCCTAATAGTTAGCTGCTTCTTAACGAAAGTTGATCACAGTTCTAAAAGCTATTGGAATGCAGCGATATAGCCGCAGCTAAAGTAAGAAAAATCACACATTTTTCAAGGTACTGATACTGCTATATTACCTTGCTGAAAGTGATTGAGATATCGATACGTCAAAGGCAAATAAACAGGTATGTTCTCATGAAAGTAAAAATCGGGGTTACATTCAGGACTGATGGCAGAGGTGACGCTCATTCTAACTATGACTGTGCTGCTATCAACAGTATCAATTTGTTAAAAAATGACAAAGGAGAGCCCCTTTTTCCTTTTACTGTCGAAGCTGTTACTTTGCCAAAAGGTGTTTCTGGCTCTGAGACTCCAATCCATGATGCTTCATGGACGGACCTCGATGGTATCGATATGCTCTATATTCCAGGCGGGCCTTTTGCAAACGATACCCAAGTGGCCACATCAGCAGAGTCGTCTACTGACTATTTAAAAGAAAAAAACTTTAATCGAGTTAACCCAAGTCCGACTAAAGCATCTGATATTCGAAAGCATAAAGAACACCAATTCCGTACTCAGTTCGAGCTTAAGATGATTGGTTATGCCAGACAACGTGGTATTCCTATTCTCGCTGTGTGCGCCGGTTCTTGGCGCTTGTTAGAAGCATACGGTGGTAAAGTCAGAACGATGGAACTCAATGAGAGAGCGATACACCACAACCCAAAAAATCCGTGGAGTATCTCTCATGCCGTTAAGTTGCTTGGCGGCAAAATGCTAACTCAACTCATGCACAAAAAAGGAGTCAGCCCTTCAGATTTAGCGAAAGTAAACTCCACTCATTGGGCAGTAGCCGTAACAAGAGATCACCTGTTAGAAAGTCGGGACAAAGACACAACTGAAGTCAGTCGGCATTTAGAAGTTAGTGCAGTATGTCAGGATACGAAAACGGTCGAAGCCTTTGAGTCTCTATATGGCACGCCTGTTTTAGGAGTCCAGTGGCATCCAGAATCTTATTTACCCACTATGCCCGGTTTACCCGATACGCCAACTGATGAGGCATATCAGACAGCCATGAAAAGTCAGGCAATATTCTCTTTCATGGTTTGGGCAGCCTATGTCAGGCAAAAAGGCGTTCAGTCAGTCGCCGACGAGGTAAGAAAAGAACATGCCGCCTACCAACACCTAAAAACGGCCAAAGGTCTGTACACGAATAAAGATTTCGATAATGGACGTACGGCGATAAAACAGGCTGAAATTGCACTTCGCCCAGATACGTGGACACCTAGAATGAAAAGGCTTCACCAAGAGCTGTTAAAACTGATGGAGGCTCCCAATTGAGGCTGAAGACACACCTCCAATTAGACATTGATTTGGCAACAAGCCCCTAACTTTACTGCGCTCATACATTGAGAAATGGCAGCGTACCGATGAGACCGCTGCCATTCCAATATTTTTGTTACTTCCAGGGGTGAGCGGGTTGTTCTGGACCCGATGCCCATTTGTAGCAACCACCGCCGGATTGTTTGCCGCCATCGCCGCAACTATTAAGCTCATAGCATTGTTGCTTGCTCAGCTCCCCTTGAGGCGCTGGCACCCAGGAGAAATTGTCATAATTCTCCATCCAATAACAGCTTAAGCTGGGCAACGGGTTCGCCAGACTAAAAACAAATGAATAGTCGGTGGCGTAAGACTTACCCAACTCCTCTTCGGCGTCTTGAGCCACACTGGCATAAGCATGACAAGATAAACAGTTAAAACCCTGAGCATAGGTTTCCAGCATGGTGTTTGCCACGGGGACTTCACTCAAGGTTGGCGTTGCGCCGCTGGTAGATAGCGGTGTAATCGGCGGCTTTCCTGGAGGTGAATTGTCATTAACTGCCGCTGAAGACCAGAGGGTATTCACCAGTTGGTAGTTAGCGAAAACAGAGCTGGCGTTGGTTTCTGTAATCAGGGCCTGAGCGGCGGCATTAATGGAAGCCACCTTATTGTCTGTGGTGTCTTGGATCTTAAACAAGCGCGATACCTGGATAGGATACGGATTACAGTCTTTCGTACCATCTAGATAAAATGCGGGTGATACATTAACGTCACAGCTAGTTTTAGTGGTAGGCACATCATTGACCGTTTTCGCAGTACATTGGGGTGGAACGTCCATCTCCGTGCAACTTTCGGAATAAAAGTTGTAATCACCCAAGTTTTTGGCAGTTGCTAGGTCAGCGTTGTCTGGTGCGTTCATTTTATGTTCAAAAGTTGCCCATATCCATTGTGGTTGGGATGCGGTCTTATGGATAATGTGCAACCCTACTAAAGCGAGGGTTTTATCGCTGCATGTTTGTGTAGTTTCATCGTAAACAGATGCTGTAGTGAGCTTGTAATCTGTCTTCCAGTTGCCTGTCTCAGGGTTTTCCACTTCCAGCCAAGCGGCTTTTAGTTCTAGTCCCCCCAGAGTCACATCGTCCGAGGGCTTCACCCCAATACCCAGAGGCATTGCGATGTTTTTGTTAGCTTTGATCATATCTACCTGACCATTGGTGTTGTACAGCTCATTATCTACGATGAAATCGTACTGGTCCTTGCTGAACAAGATCTCGTAATACACCAGATTGCCACGTTTGTCAGCCAGCCAGTTGGGGTTATCACTGGGGAATGCCTGAGCCATATCTCCGGACATATTGAAGGTACCACCACTTCCCTCGGAGATACTAGCCTTACGGGAAGAGCTCATGATTCGGTAGGCTTTGTCATCGCTGACGCAGCTTTCCGGTGTAGGTCCATCTCCCCAGGGGGATGTGCGCGCACCAAAGGCTTTGGGGTTTGCACCGTTAGGTAAAAACACCGCATCAGAGTTAGCGTAAGTTTCCCATGTCGATACTGGTTGCATATTTCCACTACCCGGTTTGCCAAAGTCTGTAGCCTTAGCACTGGAGCTGGGCTGTCCGGGAGTTTTAGTATCGGCTGGCCAGTTGAGACCAATGAATACCTGCCAGGCAAAGCAGTTCACACCATTTTGAGAGGTGATCATGGTGTCGCCTGGCACAAAGTCAGATACGGATGGTGCATTTAAGCAGGCAAATGAAGTCAATGACTGTTGTGATGATGAGCCACCAGAAGATGTAGTGGTGGCCATGGAGGCAAACGTACAGCTGACAACCGTTAATGCACAGGCAGCGGCTTTCAAATAACGCATGGTTTTTTCCTTGTTCAAGTGGTGAATTTCCATGATTGGCCCTCCTATGCATTGATGTAGATTAAGCCTGGCATGGGCTGAGCTGCGTCTGTCGACGCAGGGTTTTTAAGAACGAGCCCTCGAAGTCCAGCTGTCGCAAAGGCCGAAACACTCACCGTGATGTAAAAGTTGAAGTAGCCCCCCTGACTACCTGAACCACCACCCACAGGCGTACCGTCCGAGGTCAGCACTTTATTGACCACGACACTTACGTTTGGGTCAATAGTCGTACCATCACGTTCATATACTTCGATGGTTGCCGTATTGGCATTATCTGAATCACTTATGTAGTAGGCTTGCAAAAGTACATCGGAATAGATTTCGCCTGCTTGCATCGTGACAGGCAATGCCACAAATGGAGGGTTGGGGTTGACGTTAGTCATGGCCTTGTAAACTGAATCGCCAATGAGAAGAGCGGGATAACCATTGGGCTCACCGGTTTTCTGCCCTACTGCAGGCAACGGTGTTTGAGGCTCAGCATCGCCCGCCGGCACAGCCGTAGCGGCAATACCTACTTTGAAAGTATCGGCAATTTGTCCTGCGTATTTAATGGCTTTGGGTTGTTGACTTGGGCCGCTACTACCACCTTCAACTAAAGTACCAATAGTCACATCTTCCAGGGTATAGCCCTCTGGTGCTGAAAATCGCATGTGCAGGATCTGATCATAGGTTTGTCCGTCCTCTTCAGCACGACGACCACGTACTACACTAAACCAGTCATCAACGGTGGTTCCTTCCGGAAATGTATAATTACTAAAGTCCGGGGCCTGTAAATACAATCCAAGTGGATTGGTCAGCATAACTTTGACGCCAACGTTTTTAACCACCTGATTCACCTGCTGACCAATGTGGGGATCACTGTTACGATAGGGGCGTCCAAAGGCACCAGCACACACGAGGCTTTGCATGTTGTAGTTCTCAGGAGCTAGGTCTCTAAGAAGAGTTGCCTGAGAAGCCAGTAGGATTTCAGCGCCAATGGTATTGGGCGGACTGGTCAGGTGAATTGCTCCGCCGCCATCTTTTGTGGCAATGGTACCACTATTCCATTTGTTAAGTGGATTATAAGCTGGGACGCCAGTGAAGGGATCGTTAACAACATTCCCGTTTTCATCAGTGAGCTGTAAATCTTCTACTTTGACGACGTTACCGGTGTTGAGTAACTCGTTATATAGATCTGCCACTCTTTGCGGTGACACCTTCCAAAGGGTGTACCAGTATTCAGGGTTTTCGCAGGTATAGTTGATTTGGGTAATTTGGCCCTTGTCATTTCTCACTACAGACCATTCACAATACTCATCCAGCCAGCCTCTTGGTCCAAGTGGATCGTAACCATTCCAGGAATCTGGTAGTTCAGTTGAATCACTGGTGACATCTCCCCATGACATTTGCGGGCAAGTTTTTTCTGGTATTTTAAAGGGAAGTCCATTGTTGGTTGGAAACTTGGGCAGTTTACCTGAGTAATCCACATCACCAAAATCAGCTAGATGAAACACTTCGCCATCTGTCATGTTGTAGGGGCTTTTTTCATTGGCTGAAAAATAGATTTTCAGACGGTTTGGAAATGCCGTCCAAAACACTGATTCAACGACATTGATGGCAAGTGGAAATTGAATATCTGTCCTGTTGGCATACCAGTCGCAAGGGGCCTGATAGGTTGCCGTCCATGGGTTGCTAACAATAGCAGCTTGGTTGGCAGCATCCAAACCTGTGTTCCACAATTCATCCAGCTTATTCTGTAGTGTTGGATCATTGGGAAAGTCTTGCACTAATGCAGGGGTCAGATAAATATTGGAAGAATCCGCGTTATCGTTTCCATTCATGAGTAATATCCTATTTATTAAATAGACAGGTAACTGTTTATAAATTCCCTTCAGGAATCATATAGAATATGTATATGGTTTCATATTGTGCAAATTGTTTCTTTCTTTTGATGTGTTGTAATGGCGCAAGCTGTCGGTAAACCCTACCTAATTGATCAAGTAACCTGAAGGGGCTTCCCCTCAGTGGTTAGCACAACTTGTTTGAAAGGTGAATGAAGAAGGGGTCTAAGGTTTGCGTTTCTCTAGGCGGAATGAGCACTTATCACCGACATGCTAAGCAATAAAATTATCATCCTATGAACCGTAAACAACTGATTGAGCGTGTATCACAACAAGCAGAGCTCTCTAAACAAGAAGCGATAGCGTCACTAATTGTTATCATCGACGCCGTGATATTCCCTACGTTCAAAGGCGCCCACTGAAGGTATATTATGAGCCCAGATACTTGTCACTCCCAGCCTTGCACACCGAATGTGTTCCCTCTTCAACTTCAATGACAAACATTCTGTAGCTGTTTATAAAGCCATAGGCATTGCCGTGACTTTGTCGTCTCTGGAGCTAAAAACAGTTGTGCAGCAACCTTGTTGAACAATTAAGAAATAAGTGCGGAACGGTGGTTTCGTAATTTGGCTGCGGACTATTACCGCACTTATCGCTACGTGGGTGATTTTTATGGGCGGGCTGCACATTATCCCATTTTATCGAAGAGCTAACTGCCTATAAAAGGTTTGGGGCAAGAATGAGTTAGAGCAATCTATCGAGATTATTTCTGGGCTAGATTACTCTCAGCCCAGATTGATTTCCTATCTTTGACTGTTTACTGAAGCAGCAGAGCAAGCTGACGGATACCAGGGCTCACATCATCTGAAAGCATCAATTGGTTTAGTTTTTGTTGTAAGTTATCAATGACTTGATTTCTCTTTTCTAAATCCTTTCTTAACGAAGCATTAGCCGCATTTTTCGCAGCCAGCAACATAGCGTTAGACTGTTCCTGCTGCTTGGCTTTTTCACTTGCTAGGTGAAGTTGTTCGTCTTTGTCTTGAACTTCACGGGTACGTTCATCCCGCTCCTGCTTAACTGAGGTCAACTCATCAGACAAGCCAGACACCTTGGTAGATAAACCAATGATTTTGCTAGACATATCTGACGTCCTCATAGACGTCGCACCAGACATCACTTCAACTGTAAGTTGGGATTTGATCTTATCTTTATGCTGTTTGAGTTCGTTGTCCGCTTTTTCTTTCGCCTTCTTGGTATTGTCTAAGTTAAAGCCCAGTATCTTGTCCCCTGCCGCACCAGCGCCAAGTTTGGCTAGCTTAGTCGTCGACATCACACTGCCAGCCGTACCGAGCACGGACGGTACAGAAACAGTGCCAGCGAATAGTGTGCCTATTGTCAGCCCAAGTCTTAGTAAAGCCGAGGTGGCTTTGGACCAGTACTGCGCTCTGTCGTCATTCATGCCCATTTTTTCAAGCAGCTTATACGTTAAATTGGAGATGGTATCTGAGCCCATTTTCAGCCCTTCACCACCATGCGCCTTGCTATACCAATCTGCGGCTGCGCAACCTGCATCTGAAACCGCGAGAGCAAATGCCACTCCTGCCGCAGCGACAAGCGGTACCCCAAGGCCACCACTAAAGACAGTTGCCGCAATAGCCAGCCCTAATCCCACTCCTGCTATCGCAACGTTAAACAGCTCTTTAAAGAATGTACATTTTGCTACGTCTACCCCTGCTTTCTTAGCTTGATCGTAGAGAGCCGTCGATTTTTCTAGCAGTTGCTTTGATTCTGTCGTCGAAGTTTCATGATTGCTTAAATACTCTTTCTGAGCTGGCGTAGTGGCTAAATCTAGATGATCGACCGTATCCGTTTGGCTTTTTAAAGGCACTTGTGAAATATCAAAGCTTCTTGCTTCTTGCTTAGAGGAAGATTTCGGCATCGCTAAGTCTAAGTAATTGAGGCCTGCGAGCTGTTGAGAAGAAATCTCTATTGGCATGGTAATACTCCTACTGCTTGTTACTGAGTAATCTCATCGAGTAAGGACTGAGCAAGCGCACGAATCTCCGGTTGCTCCGGAGTAATAAAGCTTTGCTCAATACAGGTGTGCAACGCATCTACCGCTTCTGAGTGCTTTTCCAGCGAAAGATAACATTGACCCATTCTGAAGGTCACCCCAGCGTCACATGCATTCATTAAGGTTGAATAGCCGTAGAAGATCAGCGCATGTTCAAATTGATCTAACGCGTGCAGCGTAGAGGCCATACCAAACATGTATTCGCGTCGCCAAGGGTTGTTCATCACCAGATAGGTAAAATGTGTCAGGGCTCCAGGCATATCTTCATCCTGATATCGCTCTAGTGCGCTTTGATATGCCTGATCTAATTCTGACTCTTCAACACCATTTAATTGCGCCAGAGTTTTATGCCCATTAACGACGTCTTGAATGGATTCGGCGACTTGGTTAATGTCGACTGGAAGGAAATTTGTAGTTGTCATGAGATATTCCATCATCGGTAAGGCACCGAATGAACGGTGCCCTACATTTGGTTTGCGTAAAGAACGGATTAGTTGTGAACCGCTGATGCGATACGCCCGTGAAGTTCGACTAACTCTTTGACTAATGAACGCATCTGCTCTGAGATTTGACGTGCTTTGTCACTGAGTTCGTTGACATTTTTGGCGTAATTTTGGGCGTTCATCGCTTTGAATTCGCCGTCCATTTTTTCCATCTCAGCGTCTTTAGTAATGGAAGCTGAGACCATAGAGCCTGCCCCATCAACGCTTTTTCCGAGCGCCTGACCTAGGTGGGTCGCCCCTTCGCCAAATTTTGACGTTGCTCCGACACCGACCATACCAACGACTCCTGATAGGATCTGTAAGCCACCGGACCAAGCTGCGGATTCAAATGCACTCTTAATTGCATCTCGTTTAGTGTCCATCGACGCTTTTTGCACATCCCATCCAAGCAATTGCTGCTTCTGGTTATACTCTTGGAGCACGTTACGCAGCTTTTTAAAGATCTCTGCCAGTTTGACAATCAGTTCGTTAAGCTGAGCAATCGCATCCATCGCTTCACTGCCAGAGACATCATGGTCGTAGTTCGTTGAGCTTGCAGCATTCACTGGTGCGTTGTTTGAAACTTGTACTTCACTCATAATTTCCCCCTTAGCTACACTGCTGATGTGGCAATGCGAGCCTGTAACATGCCTGTTTCATTGATCACTTTGCTTGCACCATCTAAGGTGTCGCCTTGTTTATCAACCAAGTCTTTGATGGTTTTGGATTGTTGTTCTTTGGCTTTGTCGTACCAGTCGTAGCAGAACTCCATCAGGTTTTGTTTCAGGATCAAATCTTCAATTTGTTTTTGAAGTTTCGCTTTTTCTTCAGTCACAATACCGCTGGTGATGGCTTTGCCCGAACCTGCTGATGCACGAATAAGATCAAGTGAGGTATAGGTACACGCTTTGATGACGGTTTTGATGACTTCATTGCGCACCATGGTAGTTACCTGCTTAGTGATCTCTTGGGCAGTAACCTGCGCGCCTTTCTCGATGGCCGCGGTCGCCGCTTTTTCTACCGATTTAGTCACGAGTTGCTGAATCGCTTCTTCACTGAACGCTTTACCTAAAGACTTAGCGATTTGGCCACCCCGTTCAGCGACTTGCTCTACGCCCTTGCTCACGCCGCTCATCAACTGTTTGCTGACCTGCTCTGCCACTTGTTCGGAGACTTGTTTACCAACTTGCTGCGCAATGTTTGTGACTTCTTGAGTAGAGCCTTTGCCGATGCTTTCGACTAGCTTCGGTGCGGCTTCTTTCATTGCGGTTTCAGTGCCTTTGGCGATAGAGCGAGTGGCTGAAATAGCTCGGCCTGCCTGGAAGATATCCAGTGCCATGCCCACGATCTCCGCACCCAATTGCACTTTGCCTGCGACATCAATGACTTGCTGACATTTCTCTTTGTCCGCGCCACAAAGAATTGCTGTTTCCGCGGCAGCTTTGACCATGCCGGCAATACCCGCAGTAAGGTAAGCCGCGCCGCTGGCCATATCCAATGCCCCGCCTGCTACGTCCCCTACGGCTATTCGCGCAGCGCCTTCAATCAGTTTGAATACACCGACAATGGCTTCGACCGCGCCGACGATCCAGTCGAAGATCGCAGCGAAGATGCCGCCTTTGTGAGCTTTCTCAGCTTGCTCGATTCGCTTAGCGAGCTGCTCCTGAAACTCTTTGACTTGTTGGTCACGCAGTACGGCTTGGGTATCTGTCATTAGTCGACCGGCTTTGGCCGCTGAATTTGCCGTATCACCAAATGTCTTCAGTCCTAGGTTCGCTGCCATAAGAACCATGTCGTTCATAGAGGCTTTTTCTAGCTGACTTACTGTGACGTTGTCACCCTTATGGAATGCAGATAATACGCGCTGCAATGCCTGACTTGCTATGTCTGAGCTGACCACGCCCGTTTTTGTTTCGCGGTCGATTACATCAACAAGGCCACCGGGGGTTCCGGACGAAGGTAAACGTGCTTTGGTTTCCTTAGTTTTATCAAGACGCTCAGTATCCGATGTGCCCGTTACTGGCATTTGAGTATTGAAGTTAACACTAGTCATGATGCACCTCCTGAGTAAATTGAGCTAAAGCTTTGTTGGCTTTCTCTGCGATCTCATCCCAAACTCCGTCTGGGTGACAATCGCATACGCGTAATGCCGCTTTGTAGGATTTGATGGCGTACTCTTTATTACCAACAGCCAGATAGTTATTGCCCGCATAATAAGGGCTACGAGGGTCTTCCACTTTGACAATGCCTGCGCGACCAAAGCAGAAAATCGCTTCTTCGTGCTCTTTGAGTTGCTGACAGCATGTGCCTAGTGCAAAGAAGTAATCGAAGTTCCACTGGTCGATTTTCATTAGTAAATAGAAGATTCGCTTGGCACCTTCGTAGTCCCCGTAGTTCATTAGCTGGGTTCCGTATCGATACAGAAGATCGAGATCTTTCTCTTCAACATCAGCCAACATTTTGAGTGAGCCGCCTTGTTGCAAGAATGTCTGCAAAGTTTCAAAGTCTTTCTCTACCATAACGGCCCCCTATCGGATGTTCTGTGCAATGGACTTGTTCATCTCTGCCAGCATGGTTTGCATGCTGTTCAGCAGGCTGACAGTCACGTTGTAGGTTTGCATGATTTTCTGAAGCTGAAGCTGCGACTGAGAAACAAAGTCGGACGCACGGTTAGAGACAGTATCGAGTGCTGCTTTTACCGCTTTGAGTTTGCCCTGATCTAGACCACCAGCCGCTTGCAGTGTGTCAGCGATGTGCTGCATGTGTTCTTTGTTGATCCTCTGACCAGACATGTAACCCACTTCAGGTAGGCTCCAGATGTAGTCGCAAGCCCGCTTTCCATCGACCTTAATGCCGTGTTGATCCATATAGCTCACAACATCTTGCCAGCTGTATGACTGCATCCCCTCTGGGCCACTGGCGTCAATTTTTGCTTTTAGCTTGTCGAGATATTTAGCTGATGGATCGTTGGTTTTGAGGTAATCGCTAATCGACTTACCATCGACTGAGAAACCATTGTCCTTCATATACTTGATGACTTCAGGTGGTAGCTGACCTGTTGCTTTGTCGCCCTCTTTAGCGACTCGGGCAATCACTTCATCTACGCGGTTAGCCATATCCTGAGCAGAGCGAGATACATCAGCTTTGGCTTGCATCTGACCGTATTTAGCATCAGCTAATTCAGACAGAAGATTCATGAATAAATACAATACCGCTACGCCACCTGACAATACGCTATCGCCTTTAATAGCGTTTTCAATTTCTACTTTGTCATTTTCTTTAGACAAAGGAGCACTCACGCCGTTATCAACTTGAAGCATAACAACTCCTTACTATTATTTTATTGAACAGATTTATCGTTTAAGTAATTAACGAATATTCTGAGCGATGGATTTATTCATTTCAGCCAACATGGTTTGCATGCTATTTAAAAGGCTGACGGTCACGTTGTATGTCTGCATCAATTTTTGTAATTGAAGTTGGGATTGTGAAACGAAATCTGACGCTCGATTCGATACGGTTTCTAGCGAGGCTTTAACTGCTTTTAGTTTGCCCTGATCAAGGTCCTTACCATTTGCCTCTAGGTATTTATCAATGGTTTTTCCATCGACTGTAAACCCGTTGTCTCTCATATAGTTAATCACTTCAGGATCCAGTTGTCTTGTGGCCTTATCACCTTCTTTAGCGGCTTCCGCGACTTTCTCATCGACACGGTTTGCCATATCCTGAGCGGTACGTGACACTTCAGATTTTTTCTGCATCTGAGAGTATTTTGCGTCGGCCATTTCAGACAGCAGATTCATGAACATATAAAGCACGGCGATACCACCGGACAGTACAGTATCACCACGTGATGCAATGGTATTTTTAATATCTTCACTTTGTTGAGAGTTGATGATGCTAGTACCTTGAGTACCTGATGTATCATTAAGATTAACAGCCATAATATTTTCCTCTTATTAATAGGTTATTACTACAAGCTGGGTTCTAAATTGGAAATCACCATTTAGCATCTCAGTTTGTAATTCTATATTACCGCTCGTTTGATCTTTTGATTTCTAATATCCCTAACTAGTATAAATTGGTGGTTCGACCAGTTTATTAGATATATTTTCGAATATTAAAACAGGTATAAAAAAACCGGCATAACAATATCGCTATACCGGTAAGGGACCACAGTGGTCATTGACGAATAAGAGATGAACTTTAGAGAGTTACATATATTTCTTTAACACTCGTTTTTTGGGCTTAGGAGATGATTCCGGCTGCTGATCTTCTGAATCTCCCATGGTTTTGAACCCTTCCTCCAAGCTTTTAAAGTTGCTCTCAAGCTGAGTTACTTTTGACATAATGGCTTGCTGAGAGTTTTGAAATCCCTCGGGAAATGCCTGGTTCAGCTTTTCTAATTTTCTACGCGCTTCTGGATCATGCGCAGATTTTTCGACCAGAATCTGAATTTCATTCTGCAGTTGCTCGAATTCCTTCATTTGCTCAGCAAGCATACTGCGACGGCTGTTGAGGTCATCCATTACGGATTTAATATCGTTGAATGTATCCATAATTTTCTCCAGTTTTTAAAGTGGTACGGTAGAGTTCGTTTGATATATAGAGCTTGTTACTGATATCGCTTAGCCAAAATACTGATCACGTCTTGAGCAGCGTAAATGGCATGGTAGAGACTTTCCGCAGTCTGTTTTGATCCTTTATTCAACTCATTTCGAGCCGCTTCTAACTGAGAAATCAATTCGTCTTTGCTTTCAGGGTTTTCCTTAAGCGTGGATTCCAGTTGTGTAATTCGAGCCATAACGCCTCCTATAAAATGAATGGTATGTGTATAAGTTCACCATCTCGACTGAGGTCCAGCCCTTTCAAATCAATGTGACTTACCACATAACCGCTATCGAGTTTGCTGTTCAATTTAAGTCGAGTTCCGTTGCTAAGCTCGACAAATGGGTGGCTGCTGTTACCACCAAAACTGACGATTTGTCCAGACAGATAACGGGATAAATTGTCCCTTACTGGAATGTTCTCAAATCGGACATCAATGCTTTGGCCTGTGTTCGCCATCAACTCACTACTGACCTGACGAATCTGACTGCGGACATCATCTTGAAACTGCCCCGTCACCATGATGCTGTCTTGACGACGTTCTACCATCAGTCCTTGAAGCAATCCTTTCTCCCTAAGTGCTTCAATGAATTTTTGCACGTAACCACCAATATCGTTTGCCACTTGCCAGTGCTTCAGCCCTTGAATTTGTTCTAGTTCACGAGTCACTTTGTCCCATTTTTCACCAGATTGAATCGCACCTGAGATTCTGACTTCACCCATTCTTCGTGATGGAAGAACGTTGATGTTCTGATAACCATTTGCGCTCAATACCGATTCCACGTTGCTGATCAATGTATCGGTGCAAACCGCCGTGGTGGTAAAACGTATCGAATGCAGTTTCAATCCTTCTTTTAATTTGGCCATCGCTGTTGAGTTGTCGCAGTAACCTGTCAATGTCACTACTCCATCAGAGCCCCAGTTTGCTTCAACCTGATGTAACGCCGGAACATTGAGTTGATGTTGTAACCATAATTGCGGGTCGAACACGGGTTGTGTTTTCGCCGGTAACATCAAGGTAAATGCCATTAGAACGATGGCAATCAGCGTCATTGCCAGCAACACCATATTTCTCCATCGGCTTTTGTTGGTTTTCACGTGCGCCGGTAACTTTTGCCACTCTAATGCTTGTTCTGCCTGCCCAAGGACTAGGCCAACACCACAAATCTCTATCGGCTCTCCCATCGGTAAGGCTTCTTCGGTATTTGCCAGAGAACCATTTGCCCAGACTTTGACTGTATCCCTGACAAACACACCTTTTTCATCAACCCTGATATTCAATAACTCACGCTCAGCAAGTGGCACCATAATGTCGCCGCTAGGCCCCATTGATAGATCGCCCTGAGGTAATCTCAGTTCTCTACCTTGCATTGGGCCTGTGAGCCATAAGAGTTTGGTACTGTTTTCCATAGCCACTCCCACTTATTGATTGACGGGTTCTGCCTTAATTAGGAACAGACGCATGACGCTTTGTTTGCTGTGGTCTGTACTACGGAAAAGTCCTCCTAGTAGCGGGATATCACCCAGTAATGGAATTTTGTTTTCTACGGTATGGTCTTTGTCCTGAACGAAACCGCCCAACAATAGACTCTCACCGGTTTTTAGCGTGGCTTGCGTTGCAATCTCTGAATTTTCAACCTGAGGTAATGGATCTTTGCTACTCACGGGTTTTGCTTGTTGGCCATCTTGAATATTTAGTGACAGCATCACTTTTTTAAAGTTGTTCTCATTGACCAGTCTTGGTGTCACTCTTAAAAGCGAACCTGTGGTTACGGATTCCAACTTGGCCACCTTCTCTCCTTCAATCTTGGTATAGAAGGTTACGTTTTTGTCCAACACCGCTTGAACATTGTTGAGTGTCACAACGGAAGGTCTTGATAACACTTTTGCTTTTGAGTTCTGCTCTAGTGCATTGAGTCGAACCATGAAGTTCCCGGTGTTGCCAATCACAGTCGAGAAGTTATCACTGCTCAAGCTACCTTGATTGAATGTGACACTACCTCCGCCAAATTTCGCTGCAGCAGACCAATCGATACCGAGTTGATTAAAGTCCGAAGTGTCGACATCAATAATGGTGACCGAAACTTCAATCATGGTTGGCGTAATGTCCAATTGCTTTATCAACGAGGCATACATCGCCATATCCATCTTGTTGGTTCTAATGATCACTGCGTTTTGGCGTGAGTCTGCTGAGAAACTGGTTGTGCCTTGATTACTGGCATCAGGCCCTTCATCTTGTTCCATTTGTTTAAGAACAGAGACCACACCTGGCACAGTAACGTCTTGGCTACGGTAGCTATATACGGTGTCTGTTGCAGAGGCGTATTTCAGTGGGAAGATTTTGACCGACTTCTGTGATTGCGCGTGTTGCTTAGAATCGTTGTCCAGTTGCTGAACATACTTACTCACTGTATTTACACATGCTGGCACACCGTTAACTTGGATGGCGTGTAAGCCTGAAATCGATGTCACTTCACACGCCACTTTGTCAATGAAACCCGCTTTCGCGATGTAGCGAGTCGCTTCCTGATTAGAGAGAGAAGACAGCGAAATTACCTCGTTGGTGACTTCTCTTGCTTTGTTAACATGCAACAAATCCCCGTCATAGTACCAGACTAAGCCGTACTGCTGCGCAAGCATGGTTAGGATCTGTTTTGGTGTCTGACCATCGATTTGACCACTGAAAGACTCGCTAATCTGGCTGCTGACTTCCATCGGGATTCCATAGTTCTTGCCCACTTCTTCAATCACTGACTTCAATGGCGTTCCACGGCTATAGAATACAAACGGCTCACCATGCCATTGAACTGCTGATATCGGCGCAGCATGAGCAAAGTTGATCGTAAAAAGAAGTAACCAGCATAGTAATTTCTTCATAGTTTGCTCCTCCAAATACGAGGTTTGCTGGCTGGAACAGGCTTCAACATTTCTTGCTCCAGATATCTGGACAATGCCAGTTGCATTTTTATAGAGGAAATCAGTGTTTCGTCATCAAGGTTATTTGGGTAGCAGCGCCACAATATCCACTCATCATCGCGATTTTCGAGGCTGCAATCCCAGCCTTCTTCACATATAGCGAGCACAAGAGACGCTTGCGTTGACCAAAGACGGTTTTGTGGTGGCTCAATTTGCATACCAATCGTCACGTAATGCTCTGACTGCAGCCATCGAAGTCTTCTGCTTGCGCATTGGCCTTGCCACTGGCTGTCATCTGATGTGCTATCCGTATCCAGATATCCCATCGCAATTAAACGTTCGATCATTGAGAACCTCTTTCTCTGATTTCGGATTCAGTATGTATCGAGAGGTTTTTGTTCGGTATCAGGTGAACACCTTAGTCTCACCTGAGGGGAAAAGTTTTATTATCTACATCAAGGTAAAGATGGATCTTACGTGATGCTTCACGCTAAGGTAGAAAGAGCGAATCTTGAAATGATTGCGTTAAAAATCAATGACTACAGGAGTAGACATGAAAACTCGTTGGAATTCTTCACTGGTTACCAAACTCACCATTGCTTTCATATCGGTGTTTGTCGGCCTATGGGTACTGATTCAAATAAATGCATTCGACAACACCTACAACGGCACCTTAAAGCAAACGCTGAAGAGTTACGACCAAATCAGTGAGATTCGAGCGCAGATGAATCGCAGCCTTTTCGCTCAAGCAAAGGATGATACCGAGCAATTTGAGCAGCGCCTTGAGCAGTTCCAGACCATGGAAGTGGACTCTAACGCTGAATTGGTTGCCCATCAGTTCAATATTGGTGATGCCAATCTACCTATAGAGCGCAAACAACTTTGGGCGCTACAAACCTTTGGTATCGCAGGCCAACAACGTTATGTAGATAGCTTCATTATTGAGCCGGACAGGCAAGTGTCTATTTATGCGGCATCCGAAATTGAACGTTCTCACCTTGATCAACGCGTCGCTGAGATCATCGACCTCTCTCAACTTGATACGGAAGATGGCTTTCGCTGGAGCGAGCCCAAATACGATGCCAGTAGAAACAGCGTTTACATTCTCCTTAGTTACACCTTAAATCCGGAAGATGAAATGGCGCGTCAGGTCGGCTTTGCCATTGATATCAAAGACGTCGTTACCGTCTCCAATGTTTATACTAAAGGCGACCAAAATGTATTTCTTACACCAGAAGGCGTTGTACCATTTCATGGCCAGTCTAAGCCGGACGAACCAACCAGAGCTCAACTGAATAGCCAAATCATTAACGCCGGTGGTGTTGAAAATGTCGGAGAGTTTTTTGAAATCGACAAGTACTACGTTGTCAGTAAATTCATCGATGGGCCTGATTGGTTGCAGATTTCCATGGTGCCCAAATCAAGAATTGAAAAGATGGCTTACACGCCGTTCTACAATGAGCTTAAATGGTCACTAGTCTCTTTTGCTGTAATGATTTTGGTCATGTTGTGGATCTTGTGGAAATCACTTGCCCAAACCATCCGTAACTTTGTCGGCATCATTAAAAGTGATCGTCAACCAACCTTTTCAAGGCGCCTACCAGAATCTAGGAAAGATGAGCTTGGTGACATCGCTCGTGCTTACAACATGTTGCTCGATACGATCAAATCCAGCTATGACGAACTCGAATCTAAAGTTGAGCAACGAACCGTTGAACTTGCTCACGCCAAACAACTGGCTGAAAAAGCAACCGCGCGGAAAAGCGAGCATCTGACTAACATAAGCCATGAACTGCGTACACCTTTAAATGGCATCACGGGTTCGCTTGAGTTACTTCGCAATACTCAGATGAACGAGCAACAAGCTGACTTAAGAAATACGGCTTACACGTGTGCTAAATCCTTACTGAGCATCATCAACAACCTGCTTGACTTCTCCAGAATTGAAGCAGACCAGATTGAGCTTAATCTTGCTAGCAATCCCCTTCTCAAAGTAGTCGATGAAGCGATGCTAACGATTCAATCTAATGTCATCAACAAGCCTGTTGAGTTAAAAACCGTTGTTGCCGATAACATTCCTGAAAGCTGCGTATTCGACCCGATCCGAGTGAGGCAAGTACTGGTTAATCTACTGGGCAACGCGGCGAAATTCACAGAGCAAGGACATATCTTCCTCTACATTGAAAGCAAAGACGACATGCTATATTTCACAGTCGAAGATACAGGGCCAGGTATTGCAGCCAATAAGCTGGATGAAGTTTTCGAACCATTCAGGCAGTCTTCCCAGCATCAGGTTGGCACCGGGCTGGGGTTACCGATCTCTCGAAAACTCGCCAGTATCATGGGCGGTAGCTTGTCTTTGAAAAGTGAGCTTGGTGTCGGTTCAACATTTATTTTCGCTATGCCACTGACCGAACCTGGAATGCGATTACGCCTTAAACAAGGTGTCATTGATGCACCAGAAAATCTGCATACGCAAATTTCACTTTGGGGCGGAGAGTGTGTCGATAAGCATTCTGACTCACTTCAAAACGACGAACTCAACTACCTGCCTTGGCGACTTTGGAAGCGTTTGTACGAAATTCAGCATGGTATTTCAACCGAGAAAACCATCGTTCCAGCCAAGGAGATGTTGCCGTGGAAATTGAAAGTGCTCTTGGTTGATGACGTTGAAACCAATCGCGATATCATCACTAAGATGTTGGTAGAACTTGGCCAAGAGGTGATTTGCGTGGAGAGCGGTGAGCTAGCGTTGCAAACCGGCGAACGCCATATCTTCGATTTAGTCTTAATGGATATTCGTATGCCGGGTATCGATGGATATCAAGCGACACAACTGTGGCGTGAAAGTGAAACCATCCTAGATACCGACTGCCCAATCATGGCATTAACAGCCAACGCCAATCACTCAGAACACGATCAGTCTATGCACCTAATGAATGGCTACCTCACCAAGCCTGTCTCATTGAAAGAGCTAGCAAAAGCTCTTGATGTTGCGGCAGAAATTCAGATAGATCGTGACATGCAGCCAGATATCAATACAGACTCAGATACCCCTATTATGGATTTCGCCGAAGACGAATTTACCCAACGACTCGCTAATCATTTCAAAGATATGGCTCAAGCTGCCCGTGAGAGCTTAGCGGATCAGAATTGGCAAGAACTCAGAGACATATTACATAACGTAAAAGGAAGTGCTGGTCTCGCTGGTATCAATGATGTTTCGAGCGCTGCTGCCGATCTAGAAAAGCAATTGGAGCAAACCAATCATATTGAAAGCGAAGAACTTGATCCGCTGCTCCGCGCTTTAGAAAACTATCAATCACGTTCATAGCGAAGTAGGAAAATATGACATACGAACAATGGGACGCAATTGCTGATGTCTACATTCCACTTATAGGTTGCATTAGCCTGATCGTAATCCTGATTACGGGTTTTAGGTCTGGTTTGAGAACCGGTACTAAGCAGCTGCTCGCAACTTTAGTATCAACGCTGTACATCTATGCACTGATGTTTGCAGATAACTATTTCCAAATTTGGCCTTCATTCGGGATGGACTATAGCACCCACACTGCGTTAGCACTGGTGTTCGTCACCTATCTGTTTACCCATAGCAAAGCACTAAAATGGGTCAGCGTGGCGTCTATGATCGCCTATGCCATTTTGATGATGTACCAACACTATCATACGTTTTCAGATATCATCACGACTGCACTCTGCGTTTTACCCGTGCTTTGGCTTTGTCAGACTCGGCTTGTAAAAGGGTTAAACACACAACCTTGTGCCTAACCAATTAAGCGTAAAAAACGGCGAATTCAGTAAAGGCTGAATTCGCCGTTTCGTTAAACTGTATCTAAGTTAGATACCCATCCTATGGGCCCATTTCATTAAATCGGCAACATTGTGGGCGTCTAGCTTACGCATAATGTTCATCCGATGGGTTTCTACGGTTTTCAGACCAATCAACAGGGCTTCAGCAATATCTCGATTACGTTTACCTTCGAAGATCAATTTGAGAACCTGCTTTTCCCGCGGCGTTAAAACCGGGATATCCCCTTCTTCGACACCACTTAGTGCCTCAATATGTTTGGCGTCCAAAGCTGGGTCTAGAAAACTCTTGCCTCGTGTCACACTCTTTATTGCAGCAAGTAATGTACTCTTAGAGCCATTTTTCAATACGTAACCGTTTGAACCGGCATCTAACGCTTCTCGTGCTTTGCGCTCTTCTTCAGAGGCCGTCAATACGATGATCATCATGTCTGGCCAACGTTTACGTAACTGTCGAATTGCCTCTACACCGGACATGCCCGGAAGGTTAAGGTCCATAAAGACCATGTCCGGTTTGAGCTTAAGGCACTCCTCGTATACTCCCAGCCCATCTGTCACGAATCCTACTAACTCCAAATTTGGATATGGAGAAAGGCAGCTTTTTAAACCGTCGAATATAAGGTCATGATCATCCACGACCAAGATTTTTAAATGTGAATACTCGCCAAATGTCATCGTCATTCTCCACGTCAGAAATCGATGCATATAAGGTTCAATATAACCAAACTGCTACGAATTTATTGTTGTTATCGATATTCAATCTATCATTCAACGTGAAGTTATCAAGAGCGTTTTTCATTTAAGTGACATGGGTTCTCATAACGAGGCAGATCGAAGGGCGCGTTTAGTCTTCTCCATCGTCGTAAGAGACGTTCATCACCACGCGAAGTAACTCAGCAACAGGCTCAAACAATGATTCGGGAATGACCTGACCGGGCTCAACTTGATGATACAAGGCACGTGCTAGCGGAATGTTTTCAACCAGCGGAACCTCATGTTTCTCCGCCATTTCAACAACATGTAGGGCCATATGTTCTTGCGCTTTGTCTAAAACTAACGGCAACGGTGTTTCACCCGGTTGGTAATATAGGCATACCGCAATGTGTGTAGGGTTTCGGACAATGACTGTCGATTTTTTCACGCTAGACACTAAAGATCCGTTCGCCGTTTCTCTTTGTAGTTCGCGACGTTTTTGCTTCACTTCAGGGTTGCCTTCTGTTTCCTTGTATTCCTGCTTAGTGTCTTCTTTCGACATCTTGAGCTGTTTCATTGTCTGGAAATGGACGAAAGCGTAATCCCCAACGGAAAAGACAAGGTAACAAACAAGGAAGGCGCCCCATAACCATTTGATCAGAGTGAAAATGATCTCTACGCCGCAATCTACACCACATGTAGGCAAATACTGGAACATATTCACATGCTGATGCAACAGGTAATAAAAGACCAAACTGAGCACCAAAATCTTGAGCATGTTCTTACACAGCTCAAACAAGCTTTTCATTGAGAAAATGTTCTTTGCATTGTTGATGACATTCACTTTGTTAAAACTTGGTTTTAAGCTTTCAGATGCCCAAACTGGCCCCGTCTGAACCATGCAGCTAAACGTGACGGTAATCACCAAAATAAAGACTAATCCCGCAATGAATCGAATCAGGATATAAACAAACGCCGCAACCACGGTTTCTGCCGCCACTTTAAGTGGCAAATCGATAGAAGTGATGGCGAGGTCGATCATTTTCCATATCGCTTCCATCATGCCCTGCCCTTCAATAATGAAGTAACCGAGAATCACCGCCATCTGAAAGCCTGTCACGATCTCATTGCTTTTAATGACCTGGCCTTTTTTTCGCGCATCACGTAAGCGTTTTTGGGTTGGTTTTTCGGTTTTCTCAGCCATACCTAGCCCTTAAATAATTGGAACAGCGTTGAGATGTTGCTTTCAAACTGATTGATTTGATTGAGGTAGTGAGACAGTGCGAAATGCATGCTCACCAAAAGTAGGAAAACAACTAAGATGCTTTTTATGGGCATCGACAGGAAGAACACGTTGAGTTGCTCAACAGAACGATTAACCAAGCCAAGCGCGACATCGACCATGATCATGACGACCATTGCAGGCAGTGCAAAGCTTAAGCACATGTCAGACATCATCTGCCACTGTTGGCTGATAAATGACAGCAGATCCTGATTAAAAGACAAGGCAGACTCAGGGGGTAACACGGTATAGGACTGATATAGAGCGGTTAACAAGGCGTTAAACCCACCAGAAACCAGAAATAACACTCCTAGTATTTGAGTGAAGAACATACCAAACACTGAGGATTGTAACCCCATCAACGGGTTGAGTACCGTTGACATCGATGCACCACGCATTGTATCGATAACAAATCCGGCCATATCAATCGCCCAGAATGGAATGGCGGCGCAGAAACCAACAATCAGGCCAATTAAGAGCTCTTCACCGTAAATGAATGTTAGCTCTGTCAATGGCTTGGCCGCAAAGTCAACAGGGTGAGCTTGCATCATCGGGATGATGGGCAATGCAAACATCAGTACGAGTGTATTACGGATCAACCCGCTTCCCATCGCTCCACCTTTGAAAAGCGGTAGCATTATCATCATGCCCAGTGGTCGCATCATGCAAAGTGCGAGAATCGGAACATGTTGCATCAGGGTTGCCATTTAGCCCCCTATGTATCCAATCTGGTCGAAAGCCAGTCCGGCGTAGTTGAGCAGAGTGCTCCCCATCCAGTGATAGCTCACGGCAAGCGTGATGCAGACAGCCACCAATTTAATAAGGAATTGCAAAGACTGGTCTTGTATCTGCGTCAGTGCCTGAAACAAACTCACCAGAATCCCCACCGCAGAAGCCACGACGACCACAGGTAAAGAAAGGATAAGCACTAACCAAAGCAACTCAGAAGTAAAATGGATAATCACCGCTTCGTTCATGAGAAAGACCCCATCAGTTGACCAATCAGTTTGTCCCAGCCGCCCATTAGGATAAAAATTAATAGCTTGAACGGTAAAGCAATCGTCATTGGCGATACCATCATCATGCCCATCGCTAGTAAGATGTTTGAAACGATCAAGTCGATGGCGACAAACGGCAAATAAAGCAAGAAACCAATTTTGAACGCTTCAATCAATTGGCTCATGGTAAATGCCGGGACCATGACCAACAGTGAATCTTTAGATAGCTCGCTTTGGTATTGCTCAGGCCAGATTTTGTGTCCAATCTCAGAGAAAAACTGAATTTGGGTATCGCTGGTGTTGTGACTGAGAAATTGATGATATGGCGCGATGATCTGATCGCTGATCTGGCTAAACACTTCTGGTGACGCCCAATCCACCGGATGTGCGGCTAAGTTATCTCGAATAGCTAAACCAACAGGCGCCATCGTAAACATAGTCAGAATCAGCGCTAAACCATAAATTGCCATGTTAGGTGGGATTTGCTGAATACCCAGTGCATTTCGCAGCATGGACAGTACGATCGAGAGTTTTAAAAATGATGTCCCCATGACCGCGAACAGTGGTAAAAGCGACATGAAAAATAATACTGCGATCAGCTGAATTGGATTATCCAATAAGGCCATAAACACCTCCCAACGATGGTTACATGGTGAGTTTGCACTAGATAGCCATTGCGTAGTATCAGGTCAGGACCTGAGATATAAGTGACATGGAATTGGATAGAAATGGAGATATAACTTTTTATAATCAATCACTTCTGAATCTTCGACATATCCTTTAAAGCTAAATAAACCTTAGAGGACATATGAAGATGAATATACGAACGCTTAGTCTCGGGCTAGTCGCAACCACCATGGCGTGGTTGACCAATGCAAGCCCTTCTTATCAAGATACTGACACTCATTACCTCGCTTTCGAAGCGGAGGACTACCACGATATTATTCGGCACAACGGAGACAATGACGGTTTCAACGTTGTCTCAATCGACGAATTCACCTCCGAATTTGGCACGTCAGTCTTACCCGCACATTCTGCCTACCTCGCTTCAGAGAACCGCGCTTTGCTGGCTGATTTTCGCTACGAGTATGACATGAACCAATCGACCGTTAAGTACCAAATCGTTTTTCAAACACCTGGAACTTATCGCCTTTATTACCGACGTTCTATGTTTGAAAAGGATGACGGGTCTTCCTACGGTGGAGAAGATTCATTTTTCTACGCGAACGAATTTGATGGAGATGAGTTTGCTCAGCATGGTAGCCGTCAATCTCAGGATAGTGATGTTGAATCCAACCCAGAGCGCAACCCTTCAGAAGGAAAATTCTTTTGGTATCGAGTCAACAATGATTTCATCGTCACTCAGCAAGACGTAGGAAGGGTTCTGACGTTTTCAATCCGTGACCGAGAGAAAGGCTTTGCACTCGATCGCTTTATTTTCAGCCTCGACCATAAGTTAGACATGGAAGAAACGCCGAAAGATGGTGATGGAAATCAACTTGATGAGTTAGTGAATTCACCAAAGCAGAAACCGGAACCTGTCTCCCATCTATTTCCAATGGACTATGTACCGCATTATGAAAGTGACGAAGAGATCCACGCACGTGAAGCAAAGCTCAAGAATATTCGTAATCAATACATCGCTTACTTATTTGAGCAAGACAGGCTTGGTCATAGCCAACAACAGATCGATGCACTGATCACCAAGAATAACGAACAGGATGACTCAAAGTCTGCGCTTCGAACTCTGATTATGTTGATAACTGATGAATCTTTTTTCCCCCATTGGAGAGGTGACACAGTTAGTCGACTCTATGTCGAGGGAGAACTTGCGCGCATTGAAGCCGAACGAGTCATTGTTGAAAGCGACGGCAAGGTCAACGACCTTAGGCAAGTCACTCCCATTCGTCGCTACATGGACTACGCATGGGGGCTCTATATGCTTGGAGCATTTCATGGTAATACCGAAGATTCAGTACGCTTCCGTACCCAATTCGAAGACTTCGTTACTCGCTACCTTGAAGGGCTCGATCCTTACTATAAGGGGGCGTATTACACCACTGGTTACAATAAAGAAGTGTTTGCCATGGACGTAGCATCAACAGTTGCTTTGCTCTACAAAGGCACGAGCAAGTTTCCAAATATGAAAGAGGCTTTTCATTCCTTCTGGCACAACGTAACCCAAATGTCATACGACGGTGACAACTCACCACACTACGACAACAGCACCGGCTTCCAAATCATTTTGAATATGGCGTTAAGGCATGGCCTTGAACAGGATGTAATTCAGTCTGAGCACCTACTTAGGATCATGGATCGTATTTCGAGAACAGTGATGCCGAGCGGTCAATCTGCGAAATGGGGAAAATCGATGGAGAGTATCTCTTCCGGTCAGATAAGGATATCTGCTGGGGCTAACCTTCCGTGGGTTTTAAAAATGGGCTACCGCTTATGGCATCATCCTCATTACCTTTACATGGCTCGCAAATACCAGGCTTTTCTTTATCAAGACCATGGTCCATTTTCAGGCAGTGACTATTCACCAGATCTTTGGCCTGCGGGCATTGATGCATTCAATATCGAGTTAGCTAAACCAAACATTGGCGACGCACTGTCTCGTACCACTCCTCGCATAACTTCTTGTTGTGAGTATGACGGACTATTACTTGGCCGCGGTGATACCAACTACGTGGATGTTCAAGATAAGCTGGTACTTTCAACTGGGCATCACCCAAGAGCACCTTATATGTTGATGGATTTGAGCTATACGCAACACAAAGCCGCACATGACCATCGTTCTGGTATCGATAATCACAACTTCAATGGCGCTCATACGGTCACTAGAATGAAACGGTGGGCTGAAGCCAATAAAACCAACGGGATATACATTAACCCAGCTCAATATGAGTACCCCTCAGCTCCTTATCCTTCAAAAGAAGTATCAGCGCCCGGTGACAATGAACGGTTTAAGCAAGTCATGAACTATAAACCTTCCTCTGGCTATGAGATTGAAGAATATAGTGCACAGCAACTCTCTGATGACGCTGCCTATGGGGTGGCTAAGTATCGTCGCTACCAATATGAAGGTGTGGTTACTAAGCGTGAAACTGTGTTACTCCACAATGGTGTTTTAGTGGTGTTGGACACCCTATCGACAACACCAACTTACTCGGGGGATCATATTGGTGGCGCGCTTTATCAGGTGTTACCGCAGTTAAAATCGTCACAAGGTGACAATTGGGTCCTTCTTAAAGGGCAACAAAAAATGCTACCAACTACCTTACCCTCAGGAGAGCTACAGCAACTTGATACCTTATTGGTGTTTGAAGCTTCCGATGAAGACGTTGAGGTGAAACTGACCAGAAACATTTGGGACAATGAAGAAAGGGATTGGTTTAGCGCTTCAAAGCCACTTGAAACAGGCGAGTCATTTAAAATTGTCTCTTTGATACTGCCTTTAAGGAACAGCCACATGATTCAATCGTTCGTTAACACTATAGACATAAAGTATGAGGCCGAATCAACACTGGTCACTATTCCGTATAACTCAACACAGAACTTAAAGGTAGCTTTTCATTCCAATCAACCAGCTAACGTCAGCTACGATAATTTCAGTGAAAAAATCACACAAAGTGAATAATAATTTGTTCACCTAGAAATTCTCAAAGAAAAGGCCATTCACTCTTATATATAGAGGGCGAATGGCCACAAATAGAAACAGCAAATATATCCAGACAAAAAGAAAATCCAGATATATTAAATTGATTTAAAATTTAAAGACGGAACTTAACACCAATAATATTTGCTTCTTCGAGATCTTGAAGTGTTAGTTCAAAGTCTTCTTTTGATGAGAGTTCAACCTCCCAACTTTTCTCTTTACTTTCGACTTTTAGCTGGGAATTTTCACTGGTTAACTGCCAATTTCCTGTCGGTTTTTCCACTACCAGTTTTGAGCCTTCCAAAACGGCATTGATAGAACTATTTTTAACATTAAAAGTACAACTTGGTTTCAACTCACATTCCACATTTCCTTGCTCTTTGTAGGCCATTGTTCGCCAAATAA
Organism: Vibrio sp. RE88; assembly: GCF_013113835.1. Classification (GTDB taxonomy): domain Bacteria; phylum Pseudomonadota; class Gammaproteobacteria; order Enterobacterales; family Vibrionaceae; genus Vibrio. The sequence goes on from NZ_VTYQ01000006.1 coordinate 55,839, forward strand.
ACGCAGTAATTAAAAGGGTTAACATGATGATTATTTGAGCAAAACGACCACGTGTGAGTTTTTCGGCTGCCATTCGGTACGGTTCTCCGTGTAACAAACTTCAAAGTTTTAAAATAAAAGGTCAAAACCTGACCGACTGTAAGGTTACTACCCTGTCATTGAATTGTTAAATGCAGTATAGTTGGCGGCTGAAAATGCCACTTTTTTATTAAAATCGGCAAGAAAGTTTAACCGACTGTTTCGGCGTCATTTTCTTTATGGTTTGGGTGGCATTACGACATGTGTCGTGTTGGAAGTAAAGTGTAGTTAATTAGAAATTGGAAGCATGCAAATGAGCCAAGAAAAGCAGCTTGAACAAAACTACAACTATACGGTCGTCCGTCAGTTCACCCTAGTAACCATTCTATGGGGTATTGTCGGTATGGGCGTTGGTGTTTTGATTGCCGCTCAATTAGTTTGGCCACAGCTAAACTTTGATACGCCGTGGTTGACGTACAGTCGTTTACGTCCTCTGCATACTAATGCGGTTATTTTTGCGTTTGGTACAAGTGCTCTGTTCGCAACGTCTTACTACGTTGTGCAGCGTACCTGTCAAACTCGTTTATTTGGTGGCCCTCTTGTTGCCTTCACCTTTTGGGGTTGGCAAGCAATCATCTTAGCAGCAGCTATCACTCTGCCTTTAGGTATGACCTCAGGCAAAGAGTACGCTGAACTGGAATGGCCGATCGACATCGCTATCGCGGTGGTTTGGGTCTCTTACGCTGTCGTGTTCTTCGGGACATTGATCAAGCGTAATACGTCTCACATCTACGTAGCGAACTGGTTCTTCGGAGCCTTCATCATCACAGTAGCGGTTCTTCATATCGTTAACAGCATGGCTATCCCTGTGTCTATGGGTAAATCGTACTCGATTTATTCAGGTGCGGTGGATGCGATGGTTCAATGGTGGTACGGACACAACGCGGTAGGTTTCCTACTCACTGCGGGTTTCCTAGGTATGATGTACTACTTTGTTCCTAAGCAAGCTGAACGTCCTGTTTATTCTTACCGTCTATCTATCGTTCACTTCTGGGCTCTTGTATCTCTATACATTTGGGCTGGCCCTCACCACCTGCACTACACTGCTCTTCCAGATTGGACGCAGTCAATTGGTATGGTGATGTCTTTGGTACTGTTCGCTCCTTCTTGGGGTGGTATGATCAACGGTATCATGACGCTATCTGGTGCTTGGCATAAGCTTCGTTATGACCCAATTCTTCGTTTCCTAATCGTATCTCTATCGTTCTACGGTATGTCTACGTTTGAAGGTCCAATGATGTCAATTAAGACAGTTAACGCACTGTCTCACTATACTGACTGGACTATCGGCCACGTACACTCTGGTGCACTTGGTTGGGTTGCAATGGTTTCTATCGGTTCTGTATACCACCTAGTTCCCCGCCTGTTTGGTCAAGAGCGTATGTACTCTGTGAGCATGATCAACGCGCACTTCTGGTTGGCAACAATCGGTACGGTTCTATACATCGTTGCAATGTGGATCTCTGGCGTAATGCAAGGTCTGATGTGGCGTGCAGTTAACTCTGACGGTACGTTGACTTACAGCTTCGTTGAATCTGTACAGGCTTCTTACCCGTTCTACTTCGTACGTTTCCTAGGTGGTTTCATCTTCCTAACTGGTATGTTCTTAATGGCATACAACACGTACAAGACTGTAACAGCGCCAAAAGATAGCCTAAAAGCTATCCCGCAGCCGGCATAAGGAGATTAAAAGAATGAGTTCTAATTCTAACAATCGCCACGAAATTGTTGAGCGCAATGTCGGTTTGCTAGCGATTCTTATTGTTTTTGCAATTAGCTTGGGTGCTCTTGTAGAGATCACCCCGCTTATTTTCCAAAAACAAACCACTGAGCCTGTTGACAACCTACGCCCATATACAGCTCTTGAGCTGGAAGGTCGTGATGTTTACATCCGTGAAGGTTGTAACGTATGTCATAGCCAGATGATTCGTCCATTCCGTTCTGAAACTGAGCGTTACGGTCACTACTCTGTTGCTGGTGAAAGTGTTTGGGAACACCCATTCCTATGGGGTTCTAAGCGTACTGGTCCAGACCTAGCACGCGTTGGTGGTCGTTACTCTGATGAGTGGCACCGCGTTCACCTAATTGATCCGCGTGAGCTTGTTCCTGAGTCAAACATGCCTGGTTTCCCATGGCTGGCTGACAATGTTCTTGATGGTAAGAACACAGAGAAGAAGTTAACAATCTTCCGCGATCAGTTTGGCGTTCCATACACTGATGAGCAAATCGCAAACGCGTCTAAAGATGTAGAAGGTAAAACTGAGATGGATGCCATCATCGCTTACCTTCAGTCTCTTGGTCACGCAATGAAGTAATAAAGGGGTGAAATTATGGATATCGGTACTATTCATGGTATTTGGACCATAGTGCTTTTCGTGTGCTTTATAGGTGTAGTTTGGTGGGCCTACGGCAAGAGCCGTAAATCTCGCTTTGATGAAGCTGCGAACCTTGTTTTTGCCGATGAAGAGCAAACGCCCTCAAAAGAACAAGGAGTGACTAAGCAATGACTACATTTTGGAGTCTTTGGATAATCATCATCACAGTCGGTACACTGGTCGGCTGTGCTGCACTACTGTTTTGGTGCCTTAAAGATAAAATGGGCGTTGAAGAAGGTGCAGATATGGGTCACGAATACGATGGTATTCGTGAGCTAAACAACCCACTGCCAAAGTGGTGGACGTATCTGTTTGTGAGTACATTCGTATTTGCAGCAGTTTACTTCACACTTTATCCAGGTATGGGTAGTTTCAAAGGCGTACTTGGTTGGCAGAGTTCTGACCAACTGGTAACAACGCTTGAGGAATCAAAAGCATCTATCGCTAGAGCTCAAGAGAACAAAGAACTTGTGCAATACGCGAAAGAGCTAGACGATGCAGAAACTTACTTCGGTGAAGCTTTCAAGCGTCTAGCATATGTTGATGGTTCTTCTGAACTACGCCCTATTCCAGAAATTGCCGCTGATGAAGAAGCAGTAAAAGTAGGTCAACGTTTGTTCCTACAGAACTGTTCTCAGTGTCACGGCTCTGATGCTCGTGGTCAGAGAGGTTTCCCTAACCTAACTGATGATGCATGGCTGTACGGCGGTGAGCCTGAAGCAATCGTAACGACTGTAATGCAAGGTCGTATCGGTCAGATGCCTGCATGGAAAGATGCGCTAGGCGAACAAGGCGTTAAAGAAGTGGTTAGCTACACGCTAAGCCTTTCTGGACGTTCTGTTAACGCACGTGAAGCCGAAGCTGGTAAGGCTCGCTTCGTTGTGTGTGCTGCGTGTCACGGTACTGATGGTAAGGGTAACCCTGCTGTTGGTGCACCAGACCTGACCGATCAGGACTGGTTATTCGGCGGTTCACGCGCTGACGTAACTGAAACTGTAATGAATGGCCGTTCTGGTGTAATGCCAGCATGGAAGGACATTCTGGGCGAAGATAAAGTCCAACTTGTTTCAGCTTATGTCTGGAGCTTAAGCAACTCGGATAATAAGTAACATTTCAATAACGGCCCCTTTTGAAGGGGCCGTCTTTCCTTTACAGTTAAAGCCCTAATTTTTATTTAATTTTTTATTGAGAACTTTTGTATGGAAAAGCCTTGGTATAAGCAGTTTTGGCCCTGGTTTATACTCTCCTTAACGGTTGGAGTGTCTATATTAACTTTGGTTCGAGTCGCAATACTTACCAACCACTCAATTCACTTAGTGACTGAGGATTATTATAAAAAAGGTAAAGGTATTAACGTCGACATCACTAGAGTCAAAGTGACGAAAGAGTTAGGCCTTGATGCTACAGTTCGTTCCGAAGGTGACACTGTGGTGATTCAATTTGAAAAAGGCCAGTTAGAGCACTACCCTGCGATCACCGCTATGTTTGCTCACCGAACCCTTCCTGACCATGATTTCACAAAGCTTGTGACATCAGACGCTAGTGGTCAGTACCGACTTAAGCTTGATAACGAACTGCAAGGTCCATGGTTTATTGAGCTAACCCCACATGACGAGAAATGGCTAATCCAAGGCCGTGTAGAGTTCCCAGCATCGTCAGCAGTACAACTAACCAATTAAGAAACGTCTATGTGTAAATCCTGTTATCACTGCGGTGAAGATGTACCAGCCAACACGGATTTCAAAGTCGAAATTTTGGGTGACATACGCGATATGTGTTGTCCTGGCTGTGAAACGGTAGCTCAAACTATCGTCGATAGTGGATTGGTCTCCTACTACCAGTATCGAACAGCCCCTGCAGAAAAAGCGGATTTAGTGCCTGAACAACTTCAGGCACTGATTCATTATGACAACGAAGAAGTCCAATCTGAGTTTGTTAGAAACGCCGAAGACAAAGCCGAAGTGACCTTGTCACTAGAAGGCGTTTCTTGTGCCGCGTGTGCGTGGTTGATAGAGAAGCAAGTCTCAACTCGTACTGGCGTTCTCTCTATTCGAGTCAATACCACGACAAACCGTGCAATTCTGGCATGGGATAAAACCCAAACTAAACTCAGCGAACTGCTCTCTAGCATTCATCAGCTCGGTTACAAAGCTGCGCCGTTTGAAGCAGACAAACAAGAAGCCGCTTATCATGAATCCATGAAGCAATACCTTTATCGACTAGGTATTGCTGGCTTAGCAACAATGCAAGTCATGATGCTGGCTGTCGCACTTTACCTTGAAGTATTTGGTGACTTGGAGCCTGAGTTTAAAAGCTACTTTCGCTGGGTGAGTTTAATCTTCGCAACGCCGGTGATGCTTTACTCTGCCCTTCCATTCTACCTCAATGCATGGCGTAGTATTCGCAGCCGAACGCTGGGCATGGATGTTCCCGTCTCATTGGCAATGATCTTTGCTTACTTTGCCAGTTTGGTAGCAACAGTCACCGAGCAGGGTGAAGTCTTCTTTGAATCCATCTCTATGTTTGCGTTCTTCCTCCTCGTAGGTCGTTTTCTTGAGATGCGTGCTCGACGCAAAGCTGCCGCTGCCAGCGGTAACTTGCTCAAGCTCATCCCCGCCATTGCGACTAAGTTAGATGGCGATCAGGTTCCAGTTAAAACGCTTAAACTCGGTGACCAAATTCGCGTTCTTCCGGGCGAGCATGTTCCTGCAGACGGGAAGATCATCAAAGGACGTGTCCATATTGATGAGTCCATGTTAACTGGCGAGTCGGTGCCGGTAGTCAAGAATGTCGATGACTACGTATATGCTGGCACATTAAATGGTGAAGAGTCGTTCGAGCTAGAAGTGACTTCAACTAAAGCCGACTCGATGATTTCCAACATTGTCCGCTTACAAGACGAAGCGCAGTTGTCGAAGCCGAAAATCGCTCAAATTGCAGATGTTGTCGCTCGTTACTTTGTGGCGATTATTTTAGTAATTGCAGCAGGTACGTGGTTTTTCTGGCACCAGACTAAGCCAGATGACGCATTTTGGATCATGCTTTCAGTCTTAGTGGCTACCTGCCCTTGTGCGTTATCTCTAGCAACACCAACAGCATTAACCTGTGCTACCTCTCGAATGGGTAACCTAGGCATTCTTCTCCGTAAAGGGCACGTATTCGAAACACTCTGTAAGATTAACCACCTTATCGTTGATAAGACTGGCACGCTGACGCATGGCGACATCGTGATCAGCGAAGTAAATACCTTCTCTGATACCTCAAAAGAAGAAGCCTTAGCAATTGCAGCCTCACTGGAATCCCACGCAAACCACCCAATCGCGAGAGCTTTTAAGTCATATCAAAGCTTGGAAGTTCAGGTAAATGATGTAGAAAACATTATTGGCTCTGGCATTCAAGGTACTTACCAAGGCCAAAGCGTTAAGATCGGCAGTGCAAGCTTCATTTTGGGTGAGCAAGCACAAGCGGAACCTAATTCCGTGTATCTGTCCTTAGATGGCCAACATGTCGCTACCTTCACTTACCAAGACCCAATTCGAGCAGAATCTAAAACATTCATTGAACGCTTTAAGCAGGCGGGTATCAAGGTCACTTTGCTCACTGGTGACTCCCAATCTAACGCAGACGTCGTTGCCAAAGAGATCGGTATTGAGACAGTGGTTGCAGGTGCCAAACCTCAAGACAAACTGGAATACCTGCAAAACGTCGACGACAGCGATGTGACCATGATGATTGGAGATGGAATCAACGACGCCCCTACTCTCGCGGGTGCACATCTATCTGTCGCGATGGGTGGCGGTGCTGATGTGGCTAAAGCGTCTGCTGATATGGTTCTACTTGGCGATCAATTAGACCGTATTCTTGAAGCTCGTAAGCTCGCTCTGCAAACACGTAAGGTTATTCGTGAAAACCTCGCTTGGTCTCTCGGCTACAACGTTTTGATCTTGCCATTAGCCGTCGCAGGATTTGTTGCACCTTATTTTGCGGTTGTTGGTATGTCTGCGAGCTCAATTATTGTAGTATCTAACTCTCTACGCTTGCTCAAAGAACAAGGTAAATAAGATGGAAAGCCTTTATATTCTTATCCCAATCGCTATCGTTTTGGTCTGTGTCGCCATTGCAATCTTCCTCTGGGCAGTAAAAAGCGATCAGTTTGAGGATTTAGAGCGTCAGGGTCACAATATTTTGTTCGATGAAGATGAGAAAAACGAGAGCAAAACTAAATGACTCCAGACTGGTTAGGTGCCTTGCTGATCGGCGTTATCGGCGCGGGGCACTGTATGGGGATGTGTGGAGGCATTGCCTCCATGCTTACCATGGGGCAAGCCAATAGCTCGAAGTTGGTTCCTGTCTTCTACAACCTCGGTAGACTTATAAGTTATGCCATCATTGGTGCCATCGTCGGTGGTGCTATCTCTTCTATCGCTGAAGTCAGCACAATGAATAATGCGTTAACATGGTTAAGGCTAGGTGCCGCTGTGTTCATGATTCTATTGGCTTTCTATATCGGTCGATGGTGGCAGGGGCTGCTTTATGTTGAGAAGATTGGTCAGAAACTGTGGAAGTTCATCTCTCCAGCAGGTAAATCCTTACTGCCATTAAAATCCCCGCTCCATGCTCTTCCTTTTGGCTTTATCTGGGGCTGGTTACCGTGTGGGTTAGTGTACTCAACGTTAACTTGGTCTGCGGTATCTGGAAGTGCGTTAAATGGTGCTTTGATCATGTTGGCGTTTGGTGCAGGTACTCTACCTGCGATGCTGCTTATGGGCTTCGGCGCAACATATTTACACAAGCTGCAACAATCAACGATATTTCGTAACTTTGGGGCGTTATTGATCTTATCTTACGGGATCTACACTGCTTACGGTGCGGTAACTATATTGTCATTAACATGATATACCCCTGTTTTTCTACGGTTTTTTTAGCTACCCTTTAGTATTAATGAGTGCTAAAATATTGATGTATATCAAATCGTGAAAGGTTGTTATGATTTCTGAAAAGCCTGCAACAAAACGCATCCAATCCGGCGGATGTGCTATTCACTGTCAAGACTGTAGTATCAGCCAACTGTGTATTCCATTTACACTGAATGAGTCTGAACTTGACCAATTAGATCAGATTATTGAACGCAAAAAGCCAATCCAAAAAGGACAAGAGCTTTTTAAAGCGGGCGATGATCTTAAGTCTTTATACGCGATTCGTTCTGGCACAATCAAAAGCTACACCATCACAGAACAAGGTGACGAGCAAATTACCGCTTTCCACTTAGCTGGTGATTTGGTTGGTTTTGATGCCATTACTGGCGACCTACACCCAAGTTTTGCGCAAGCACTTGAAACTTCGATGGTGTGCGAAATCCCATACGAAATCTTAGATGACCTTTCAGGTAAAATGCCTAAACTTCGTCAGCAAATAATGCGTTTGATGAGTAACGAAATCAAAGGCGACCAAGAAATGATCCTGCTGCTATCTAAGAAGAATGCAGAAGAGCGCTTGGCGGCATTCCTATACAACCTGTCAACTCGATTCTCTCAACGCGGCTTCAGCCCTCGTGAGTTCCGTTTAACTATGACGCGTGGTGACATTGGTAACTACTTAGGTTTAACGGTTGAAACCATTTCTCGTTTGCTAGGTCGTTTCCAGAAATCAGAAATCCTCAGTGTTAAGGGCAAGTACATCACGATTCTTGATCATGATACCCTTATGGAACTGGCTGGCGTTTCAACAGAATCGTAATAACTTCAATGACGTAGCTCAAAACTGAGCTACGTCATACTTTTTTCACCTTCCTCACTGTTTTTCTAAAAATCTTCATCTAGCTAGGCTACATTAATCATATAACTCTCCCACTCCTAAGGAGTTACTATGAGTATCTATAACAAAATACTAGTTGTTGCTGACATCAATAAAGATGAACAACCCGCTTTAGCCCGTGCCATGCAGCTCGCTGCGAAAAGTCGTTCTCGTAGTCATGTGACTTTCTTCCTATCCATCTACGACTTTTCTTATGACATGACCTCAATGCTGTCTATCGATGAGCGTGACGCAATGCGGCGTGGTGTCATTGGCCAACGTGAGCAATGGATGCAAAACGTGGCTAAGCCCTACATTAACGAAGACATTGATTTTGAAGTAAAAGTCGTGTGGCACAATCGCCCGTATGAAGCCATCGTCGCTGAGACATTCGCAGGTAGCCATGACATTGTGATCAAGGGCACGCGTAAGCACGATGTTCTCGAGTCAGTGATTTTCACGCCGACTGACTGGCACTTACTCCGTAAATGCCCTTGTCCGGTGTTATTGGTGAAAAATGCAGATTGGCCTGAAGATGCCAGTATTCTCGCCTCTGTCCATGTAGGCTCTGAAAACGACACCCACTTAGGCTTAAACGACAGCATGGTCGAACAGCTCAAGAGCCTCACAGAACGCCTAGGTGCCCAACCCTATCTGGTTAACGCCTACCCTGTGACTCCTGCGAATATCACAATTGAACTGCCTGAGTTCGATCCGACAACCTATAGCGATGCCGTACGCGGCCATCACCTAACCGCAATGAAAGCGCTGCGCCAAAAGCATGGTTACGACGAGCAACAAACTATTGTTGAGCAAGGACTACCTGAAGACGTCATTCCTGAATCCGCTGAAAAGCTTAATGCAGCAATGGTTATCGTCGGAACAACTGGTCGAACAGGCTTGTCTGCTGTGTTTATCGGTAATACCGCAGAACACGTCATTGATAAAATCAACTGTGACGTTCTGGCTCTGAAACCTAAAGGCTATATCAGCCCATTAGACCCTAAAACAGCGGTATAACTTAGGACTTCGAATCCCCTCAAGGTAACTTGGGGGGATTTTTTATTGTCTTCTATTATTAGAACTGGCATCTGACTCATTTATCCGTATTATACGCACTTCATTTTGGTTTCATGATTGATTAAGACTGCAAGCGAATGACTGAGCAAACTCAAGAGCTAACAAAAGCTCAACAATACAACTTCAACAAGTTACAAAAGCGTATTCGTCGTAATACAGGCCAAGCGATTCAAGACTTCAACATGATTGAAGAAGGCGATCGCATCATGGTGTGTCTGTCTGGCGGTAAAGACAGCTTTACTATGCTTGATATTCTGATGAGTTTGCAAAAAAGCGCGCCGATTAACTTCTCGCTAATTGCAGTTAATCTAGACCAAAAACAGCCGGGGTTTCCAGGCCATATTCTTCCTGAATACCTAGAATCTTTAGGTGTTGAATACAAAATTGTAGAGGAAGATACTTACTCGATTGTTCAGGACAAGATCCCTGAAGGTAAGACGACTTGTTCTCTATGTTCTCGCCTGCGTCGCGGCATTCTATACCGCACCGCGAATGAACTAGGTGCCACTAAGATTGCTCTAGGTCACCACCGTGACGATATTTTGGAAACACTGTTCCTAAACATGTTCCACGGCGGAAAGATGAAAGGCATGCCACCTAAACTGGTCTCTGATAACGGTGAACACGTTGTTATTCGTCCACTTGCCTACTGTCGTGAAAAAGACATCATTAAGTTCTCCGACATGCGTGGTTACCCTATCATTCCATGTAACCTTTGTGGCTCTCAGCCAAACTTGCAGCGTCAGAATATCAAACAAATGCTAAACGACTGGGATAAACGCTTCCCAGGCCGCATTGAAAGTATGTTCCGTGCAATGCAAAACGTTGTTCCAAGTCACTTAGCGGACCATGAGCTTTTTGATTTTAAATCGATCGACAAAGACTCTGGTGTTATTAACGGCGGCGATATCGGTTTCGACAAAGAAGAAATGCCAAAGCAGCCTATTGTTGACGAAGATATGGTTCAGGAATTTGATCCTAGCTTACAACTTGATGTCACCAACATCTAAACGCATTTAGAATTAAAAAAGGGTCGCAGCAGCGACCCTTTTTGCATAAACACCCAGCGGATTAGTCCGCTTTAGGTAGGTAAGGCAGAACACGTGCTGTTTCTTGAGGCAGTGTCATCGTACCGCCTTCACCGATATCTGATAGTGCGACCTGCACTTTTCCATCAACGATGTCTTTGCTCGAACCGTTAGAGAATTCTACTTTTGAATTCAATTTATTAGCAAACTCAAGTGTCACCCCTTCTACATCTGGAGTAAACCAGCTTGCAAACATGCCACCCAAATCTTCAAGCATGGCCTGCATTTGCGGCATCAGCTTTTCTACATCAGCGTACGCGATCTCACCGTTAAAGGGTTCTTTCGTCATCACAACCATAGAGAAGTCACATCGCTGATCCATTGGCGTTTGAACAAAAACAAGTGGGTTAGCTGATTTAAGGTTGTTGTCCAGTGGAACAATCAATTCATGGTATGGCGAAGATTTCAGCTCTTCATAGTGTTCTTCTTTTTCCATCCACGCTTTCTCAATAACACAGTTTTGCTTTGTATCTGCATTAAGGAAGAAGAAACCAACTTTGACATCTTCATGCCCTTCTTTCACATTCTGCTTCATATGAGTGAAGAGCTTTGAATAGGTAAACATGTATTCTTGAGCAGAGACAGGTAACGCCGCAGCAGAAGTCACCGCGGCAGTTAAAAGGGCTAACGATAATTTTTTCATTGAATGTAATACTTATTTTTTAGTAAGGGTGTCTTCCCAGAACGCCTGATTGTGCCTGATCATTGCTTGTAAGTCCTTGACGTATGCCTCACCTCGCTCAGAGTATTTCAGCAGACCATTGGTCAACGCAATAGCAGCATCGGTATCCGTCAGGCTTTCACCTCTTAGATGGCGCTGGTAGCGAATCTCACGCAATTCTTCGTAGGCACGATTTCGGTTAACGTTCATAAAGTAGCCCTGTATGGACTGCTGTACAGAACTGAATTTTGCGACTTCATGTGTCATGCCCTCTCCCCGCTGTAACGGAACGAGACCACAACCCGAGCTATAACACCATTGGCCGAAATAATTGTTGGCTTGGGTGGCAAATCGTGACGTCCCCCAAGCAGATTCATTCGCGCCCTGCACTAGGACTAACGCTTCTGGAATAACGTCAACACGATGAAACATTTGATCAAGCCATTGCTGGCTAATTCCTTTGGAATCCAGCTCGACGTTATAGAGCTTTCCTAATCGCTTTGCATAACTCGTGTCATCATTGGAAAGCTGATCAGATTGGAAGTTAGCTTGTATTTTGTCTAATCGACTTCGCTCATTAAGAATTCGTTGATTTTCCAGAGCAATACCTGGGCGCAGATAGTCAAAAAATGTTTGTTTCTTTTCCGTCACATTGGTGATGGCTGAAAAGTCAGGCGCTTGACCTACAGAATGACCATCAAACGATATAGATTGCTCTGTCGTCTGGGCCTGCTTTCTACGCTCACGTTCCTGAGCTTCATTTTTCTCGTAGCTATAAAAACTACAGCTGGCGATTAGGCCAGCTGCAGCGATAGCAATGAATTCACTTTTACGCATTGAACACTTGTGAATCGTCGTCATTGTCATCCTCATCTTTCGGTCTGTCCGTTGCGACAACCTTGAGTTTGATACCGAACATATTGCGATAGATGATGCCCTTCACGTGGAAGAAGAACGGTAAAACAAAGATTAACCCCAGACCATAGAACATGGCTCCTGCCACGAACATTAACATAACCAATGAATAGATCCCTGCCAAAACAAAAATCTTTTTATTCACCGCACGTAAAGACAGTAATAAAGATTGCATTGGTGGGATCTGCTTCTCACAAATGAGAAGGATGGAATTGCTGAATGCAAGAGACAAATACATAGACAGAAACGGCAGGAGCATGCCTGCAATTCCTTGAAGCAATAAGCTAAACAAGGTCGCCAAAATAACAGGAACCGTATATTGAAGCCCTTTGCCAATATGGCGAGGCTTTGTTGATAAGCCAGCGGCATGGCTCATTGCCATTAAGCTAATACCTGCATAGATAGGTGCGCTCACTACTTCATAGCTGAAGTTTGCGACAAATATTGCTTGGATGATTCTTGGATCAAAGCCTTCAGGGTTTGTCACAGCATCAAGAATGATTGAAGGGTCACCGAGTTGCAGTTTTAACGCCACATAGAAAATCGCGAGTTGAACGACAAGCAAAATGATAATAGCGGGAGAAAACGACAAGAAGTTTTTGATCGTATGACCCCACGCTTCTCTGAAAACTTCCCCAGCTTTTAGTTCGTAGTTACCGGAAAGAGCACGTTCGACACTTCCACCTAAATTGAAATCTTTTTCAATGTCATTATTCATTATTGAATCCGGTGCTTAATGATTCTTCCACTAAGCTAACTTGTTGATTAAGAGTTATGTTGCGATATCCCGACATTATACTGAATCCTTTCCAAGTCCAAAATCGATTCACGCTCATCCGCTTGCTTTATTGCCTACATGGTTGATAATTGACCATTAAATGCGCAAGTAAAGCCAAAATTTGCCTTAGGTTTTCTATGTTTGAGGCATTAAATTTGTCTAAAAACAGTATGGTAAGGAATGTTTACTTTTACCTGCAAAATTTTTTGTGTTTCAAGGTAAGAAAATGCTTTGATTTCACACTTTTGGTGATTATGATGCGCGCCTCTAATTTGTGTAACTACGGGTCATTTTCTGTTGACCGATGTGGGAGAAAAACAGACGTTGAACGCTAAACAAGAAGCAGGACAACCAGTTATCCGTTTAACTGGCATCAGCAAAAGTTTCGATGGTAAAGAAATTATCGGAAATCTTAACCTCGATGTGAACCACGGCGAATTCCTAACGATTTTAGGCCCATCCGGTTGTGGTAAAACTACGGTATTGAGGATGATTGCTGGTTTTGAGGCCGCTGATAATGGCGACATCATTCTTGATAACCAGGATGTTACTCAAGTCCCTGCTGAACAAAGGCACGTCAACACTGTATTTCAAAGTTACGCCCTGTTCCCGCATATGACAGTGTTTGAAAACGTTGCATTTGGCTTGCGTATGCAAAAAGTGCCAGCAGCTGACATCGAACCGCGTGTGATGGAAGCGTTGAAAATGGTGCGCCTTGAGAAAATGGCTCAGCGCAAACCACACCAGCTTTCAGGTGGTCAGCAGCAACGTATCGCCATTGCGCGCGCTGTCGTCAATAAACCTAAGGTGCTACTGCTTGATGAATCTCTCTCTGCACTAGATTACAAACTCCGTAAACAGATGCAAATCGAGCTTAAACAGCTTCAGCGCCAGCTTGGCATCACCTTTATCTTCGTGACACACGATCAGGAAGAAGCTTTATCCATGTCAGACCGCATTATTGTTATGCGTGATGGCGTTATAGAACAAGATGGCTCTCCACGTGAGATTTACGAAGAGCCTAAGAACTTGTTCGTTGCCCGCTTCATTGGTGAAATTAACGTATTCGATGCAACCATGATTGAACGCATGGATGACAAACGAATTCGCGCTGAAATCGAAGGTGTGGAGTCGATTGTTTACTACGATAAAGAAGCACTAACCGGTGACAAACTACAAGTTCTGCTTCGCCCAGAAGATCTTCGCCTAGAAGAAATCAAAGAGTCCGAGCAAAAAGGGATTGTTGGCCACGTCACTGAACGCACTTACAAAGGTATGACGCTGGATTCTGTCATTGAACTGGAATCAGGCATGCGCGTTATGGTCAGCGAGTTCTTTAACGAAGATGATCCTGATGTGGACCATTCATTGGGCCAAAAAGTGGCGATTACTTGGGTTGAAAGCTGGGAGGTCGTTCTCAATGATAAGCAAGAAGCTTAATCTGCAGAACGCCATCATCACACTGGTCGTCGGTTGGCTAGCGCTGTTTGTGCTTGTGCCCAACCTAATGATTATTGGTACCAGTTTTCTGACTCGTGATGAAGCGAATCTAATTGAACTCACTTTCACGTTCGACAACTACATTCGCCTGATGGATCCGCTCTATGCGAAAGTGCTTTGGCATTCTTTCTATATGGCAATCATTGCAACTCTATTGTGTTTGGTGATTGGTTATCCTTTTGCTTACATCGTTGCGAAAATGCCTGAGAAATGGCGACCTATCATGCTGTTTTTGGTCATAGTGCCTTTTTGGACCAACTCACTGATCCGAACGTATGGTCTTAAGATTGTGCTTGGGACCCAAGGTGTCTTGAATAAGTCACTCATGGCAATGGAAATCATCGATAAGCCTATTCGTCTGATGTACACAGAGACGGCGGTGATGATCGGCCTAGTCTATATCTTACTGCCATTTATGATTTTGCCGCTCTACTCTGCCATCGAAAAGCTCGATAACACTTACATTGAAGCGGCGAAAGACCTTGGAGCAAACAAGTTTCAGACGATCACTAAAGTCATTCTGCCGCTTACCATGCCAGGTATCATCGGCGGATGTTTATTAGTACTTCTTCCTGCTTTAGGCATGTTCTACATTGCTGATCTACTCGGCGGGGCGAAAAACCTGCTTATTGGTAACGTGATTAAAAGTCAGGTTCTCAATGCCCGAGACTGGCCGTTTGGTGCCGCGACGAGTATCGCGCTCACTATTGCGATGGCGATCATGCTCTATGCCTACTATCGAGCAGGTAAGTTATTGAACAAGAAGGTGGAGCTAGACTGATGGGACGTACAGTTAGATTTAGCTTTATGGCGTTGGTGTATGCGTTCTTGTACCTGCCAATCATCGTATTGATCGTTAACTCGTTTAATGCCAATAAATTCGGCATGAAATGGGGAGGCTTTACCACTAAGTGGTACGAAACCTTAGTTAACAATGACAGCTTGATGCAAGCAGCTTGGCACTCATTGAATGTCGCTATTTTTTCAGCGACAGCAGCGACTGTGATCGGCAGCCTAACGGCCGTTGCCCTATTCCGCTATACGTTTAAAGGAAAAGGTGCAGTCAATGGCATGTTATTCGTTGTTATGATGTCACCAGACATTGTTATGGCGATCTCTCTGCTTGCGCTGTTCTTGGTATTAGGTGCACAACTGGGCTTTTTCACGTTATTGATTGCGCATATCACCTTCTGTTTACCTTTTGTTGTGGTTACGGTTTACAGCCGCTTAAATGGCTTTGATGTGAAGATGCTTGAAGCAGCCAAAGACCTTGGTGCTAGCGAATGGGTCATTCTCAAACAAATCATTCTGCCGCTGGCGAAACCTGCCGTGGCAGCAGGCTGGCTGCTGAGTTTTACGCTTTCTCTGGACGATGTCATCATCAGCTCGTTCGTGACCGGGCCAACTTATGAGATATTGCCACTCAAGATCTACTCAATGGTTAAAGTGGGAATCTCTCCAGAAGTGAATGCGCTGGCAACCGTCATGCTGATTGTGTCACTCATCTTAGTCGTGATTTCTCAGCTTCTGGCGAGAGAAAAAGTTAAATAGATTTGAATCTTCTTTCATGAAACAGAATGGCTTGATGTCATTCTGTTTTTCTATCGACCGCCGCTTATGCTCACGCGATTACTCAAGAGCATTCGGCAACGTTTGGTTTGGAGCTAACGTCAATGAAAAAATGGGCTACTTTTTTAGCTGGTAGTGCATGCGCGCTTTCACTGTTCTCAGGTTCAGTGCTCGCCGATGAAAACAAAGAATTGGTATTTATGAACTGGGGGCCATACATCAGTAGCAGCCTTCTGGAACAATTTACCAAGGAGACAGGTATTAAGGTTATCTACTCGACTTATGAGTCAAATGAAACCTTATACGCCAAGCTAAAGACACACAATCAAGGTTACGATTTGGTTGTACCTTCGACGTATTTCGTCGCCAAAATGCGCGATGAAGGTATGCTGCAAAAAATCGATAAATCGAAGCTAAGCAACTTTAATAATCTGGACAAAAACTATCTGGATAAACCTTATGACCCTAACAATGACTACTCTATCCCTCACGTAGTTGCGATAACCGGCCTAGCGGTTAACGCCGATATGTATGACCCGAACGATTTTCAGAGCTGGGCAGATTTGTGGAATCCAGAGCTTGAAGGTCAGGTCATGCTGATGGATGACACGCGTGAAGTGTTCCATATTGCACTACGCAAACTGGGTTATTCGGGTAACTCAACCAATCCGAAGCAAATCGATGAAGCTTACGCTGAGCTGCAAAAATTAATGCCTAACGTACTAGTGTTTAACTCTGATAATCCGGGTGCACCCTATATGTCAGGCGAAGTCGGCGTAGGCATGCTGTGGAATGGTAGTGCGGCGGCGGCTCAAAGTGAAGGTATGAACCTTAAACTGGTATTCCCTAAAGAGGGAGGAATTGGTTGGGTGGATAACTTTGCGATTTCATCCGGTGCAGTAAATGTAGATGCAGCGCATAAGATGATCGATTTCCTTCTAAGATCTGAAATAGCTGAGCAAATCTCTCGTGACACTGGCTACCTAACCGCCGTTGAAGCGTCGAACGCGAAGTTTAAAGATGTTGCCCCGCTCTTCCCTTCTCAAGAAGATCTAGACCGTGTTGAATGGCAAGATGCTGTTGGCGATCTGACAGTGAAATACGAAGATTACTTCATGAAGCTGAAAGCGGGTCAATAAGCATTCATTTTCTTCGAAATAGGCAGCATTAGCTGCCTATTTTCGTTATTGGCTGATATAATTCTTTTCTGTATGGTTTGTCGTTACGATAAACATCCTTACTCACGGCTTTATCTCCAAACATCGTCAGGGCTGACGGTTTACTGATTCAGCAAAAACAAAACGGAAAAAGAATGAAAAGTAAATTCTATGCAAGTGCACTTTGTGCAGCGACTTTAATCGCTTCACCTGCAATGGCTGCTGATCAAGAACTCTACTTCTACAACTGGTCTGAATACATTCCAAACGAAGTTCTTGAAGACTTTACGAAAGAAACTGGAATCAAGGTTATTTACTCTACCTACGAGTCAAATGAAAGCATGTACGCCAAGCTTAAGACTCAAGGAGCGGGTTACGATTTAGTAGTACCGTCTACTTACTTCGTTTCTAAGATGCGTAAAGAAGGTATGCTGCAAGAAATCGATAAGAAAAAACTGTCGCATTTCGCTGACCTTGATACGAACTTCCTGAACAAGCCTTTCGACCCGAACAACAATTATTCTATCCCTTATATCTGGGGTGCGACTGGTATTGGTATTAACTCCGACATGCTGGACAAGTCTTCCGTCACCAAATGGGATGACTTCTGGGACAGCAAATGGGAAGGTCAGTTGATGCTAATGGATGACTCACGTGAAGTTTTCCATATTGCATTGACTAAACTGGGTTACTCACCAAATACGACGAACCCAGACGAAATTAAAGCAGCCTACGAAGAACTGAAGAAGCTGATGCCAAATGTATTGGTGTTCAACTCAGACTTCCCAGCAAACCCATACTTAGCTGGTGAAGTGTCTCTAGGCATGCTGTGGAACGGCTCTGCTTACATGGCACGCCAAGAAGGTGCTTCGATTGATATTATCTGGCCCGAAAAAGGCACCATCTTCTGGATGGATAGCCTAGCGATTCCAGCAGAAGCGAAGAATGTGGATGCAGCTCATAAGATGATCGACTTCCTTCTACGCCCAGAGAATGCAGCGAAGATCGCTCTTGAAATCGGTTACCCGACTCCAGTCGCGACCGCTCATAAACTGCTACCGGAAGAATTTGCAAACGATCCAAGCATCTTCCCACCTCAAGAAGTGATGGACAGCGGTACTTGGCAAGACGAAGTCGGCGAAGCTAGTGTTCTTTACGACGAGTACTTCCAAAAGCTAAAAGTCGACAACTAAAACGTAAACTCGTTTTCAGTTATATACTTTATAAAGCGGCTCCGGCCGCTTTATTTGTTTTCTCATGGATAGAGGACGCTATGATTGTAAGGTACAAAAGATTCCTGACTGGCTTCTGCGTGCTTTCCGGGCTTGCGATACTGGTTACGACAATCAGCTATCAAACCAACCCTGAGTCTTATAGTGACCTTCTTTTCGAGGCGAATACTTTATTCGTTCTTCTATTTATCTATTCCATCTCTCGGGAGCTGTACCGTAGCAATACCTTCCTAAAATGGGGGCTAATACTGCTCGTTTTCAATCAAGCCTATGATATTTTGACGGAAATCCCCGTTTTAGACCAATGGACCGACAACAACGAATTTACTCATACTTTGATCGAAGATGGTGGGATTCAAATTGCTTACCTGCTAATTGCATTCGGCGTCACCCAGCTTTTTCGCCAAATGGGTGAACATGCTTACACCGATGAGCTAACGGGATTGTTTAACCGCAAAAAACTCTTCTCTATCGCTCGCCAGCAGTTCGATTTAATTTACATAGATTTAGACGGCCTAAAACAAATCAACGACACTCACGGGCACGCCAGTGGCGATTTAACCATTATCCGCTTCGCACAAGCAGTCAATGCATCGGTAAATCCAACGGATAAAGCGTTTCGCATCGGCGGAGATGAGTTTGTGATTGTGGTTGGCCCGGGAGAAGGTGAAGCCTTCATCGATAGAATCAAACAAGATCTGATTGAGGAGCAAGTCTTGTTTAGTTACGGCATTGAAGCTTCTACACCTGAAACCTTAAAAGAGAACCTGATAAAGACCGATAAAGCTATGTATGAAATGAAAAACTCTCAACGCAAACGCGCTGAGAGTGAATGAGTTAAGCGTGTTTAACGTCTGGCTCTTGCAACGCTAGTATCTCTTCGACCAATTTAGGTACTTCGACACTGGCCTTGCCATAGCGTTTTTCTTCAAACTCGCTCTCAACCGCACTAGGTTCAAGGTTGATTTCAAGCGTATGCGCGCCATGCATTTTAGCATCGTGCACAAAACCTGCAGCTGGATATACGACCCCAGACGTGCCAATCGAGATAAACAAATCGGCTTTTTCTAATGATTCGTAGATATCACCCATTCGTAAAGGCATTTCCCCGAACCAGACAACGTGAGGACGCATCTGAGAAGGAATCTGACAACAATGACACAAGTCACCGGTGTTAACTTCACCCTTCTCTTCAACAACCTGATTGGACTCACTACATCGTGCTTTCAGTAGCTCTCCATGCATATGAATTACATTCACACTACCACCACGCTCATGAAGGTTATCGATATTCTGTGTGATGATGGTTACTGTGCCCTCGAGTTCTTTTTCAAGACGACCCAAAGCGAGATGCGCGGCATTGGGCACTATACCCTCTTCCTGTAATTTTAAACGGCGCTGATTGTAGAAGTCTTGCACGAGATCTGGGTTACGCTCAAACCCCTCGGGCGTTGCGACATCCTCAATACGGTGATCTTCCCATAAACCATCCTGAGCTCTAAAAGTTTGAATCCCTGACTCAGCCGAGATACCTGCACCAGTAAGTATAACGACGTTTCGATACGGAAATTTCATACGACATTCCTTTCTCTTATGCTTTTTGCTAGCTTAGCACTTAGAGGTAAGCTTCAGAAGCTATTGGAATTAGACCATAGTCGCACCTGTTCAAGATCAACTGCATTTATGTGAAGTTACACAAAAACGCGACCCGAAGGTCGCGTTGAAATACACCGTATATTTTATCTTCACCAGAAAGATATCGCCCTGAAACCTTAGGGCGATATTGGGTTTAAAGGTTCGGTCCTTTATTGAATGAAAACGGCTGATTCGCCCGTAGTTTGGTCATACCTTGATACATACGTACAAACCAGACAGCAATCGCTATTGCCCCAAAGAGCATACCTACATAGGGAATGTAGTAAGCGATATCATCAATAATATGGTTCTGATACCAGTAATCATTCACGCCTTTCAAAACCCCATTAGACGTTGCGACAGTGATGATAAGAACAACGAAATAGATCAGATTGAGAAAGAAAGTACGAATCAAACCATAATAGTGTGAATCAATTACTTCTCCATCCTGACCTTTATCCAGCCTGTAACCCGCATAGACAATCGCTACAACACCTGAAATCAAGCAAGTAAGTGGCGTAAAAATACTTAGGATGTACGCTATCCAAATTCCTTTATGAGGTTTGTTCATTGGTTTGCACTCCTTTTACGCTATCAAGCTCCGAAGCTCCTTGGTGCTCTTTCGCCTTCATTTCCTCGTACCACAGGTCATGATGTTCTTTTGCCCAAGTTTCATCGACTTCGCCCGTCACCATGCCTTCCAGTGCGCCTTCCATTCCAAACAAACCAATGTAGATATGGAAAATAAAGCCACAAATCAGGATCTGAGCAGCAACCATATGGACGAGATTCGACATCTCCATATCACGTCGCGTTTGTCCGAAGATCGGGAAGTCCAGAACTAAGCCACTCAGCGCAACCGCGGTTCCAACTACGATAAGTAGCCAGAACAGAGCCTTTTCACCTGCATTGGAAAACTCAGCAGAAGGATGAGAGCCCTTGTGTTTACCGACCATGCCACCCAACTTCACAAACCAAACAAGGTCGACTTTCTTGAAGATCGACTTGCGCCACCATTTCACTAGTACGCAAATCAGCAGCACATAGAAGATTGGCCCAATGTAGTTGTGGTATTGCTTGGCCAACATAATGATGAAACCCCACAACTCTGATGGAATGTACGGCTTAAGGAAGTGTTTACCGTAAACCAACATCAATCCACTAAAGGCTAATGTTAAGAACGTAAACGCCATACTCCAGTGCAATGCTCGATCAAATCGAGACCAACGCTTGATTTTTTTACCTGTTCTTGGCGCACTGAGCATCAGAGGGCCAATCACGATGTACATCAGTGTCACGAACGCAATACTGCCAAAGATGGCGACTGCGCCTGCCGGAGACATCCACTTTTCTTTGAGAATGTACCAAGTCTGGCCGGGAGCACTGATCAGCATCCCATGCTCTGGGAATTGAGAAGTAGTGTAGCCCTCTTCTCCCTGACGAACCTGACGCCAGAAGTCCGCGCCAGCCAATTGAGACATTTCTCGTTGTGCAACATCAGCTTCTTTTTGCTCTGCCTGAGCAGGCAATGAAAAAGCAAACATTAATGCTGCCATGATCGACAGCATTAAAAGAGATGCACGTTTAAACATTGAAAACATGACCATCTCCAACGTTAGCTTTTGGTGGCGTCGTAAGACAGGTCATTACCGTTCGTCCAGCCTGCGCCCTTCGCGCCACGCTCAACTACACGTTGACGGAAAATGTCCGAGACTTTCTCTGCATCACCCGCTAGCAAAGCTTTCGTTGAACACAAAGACGCACACATAGGCAGCTTACCTTCAGCAATGCGGTTTGCACCGTACTTCTGACGCTCTTCCACTGACCCTGCTTCGGTTTCAGGGCCACCAGCACAGAAAGTGCATTTGTCCATTTTTCCACGCTCGCCAAACGCTTCCTGCTTAGGAAACTGAGGTGCACCAAAAGGACAGGCAAACAAACAGTAACCACAACCGATACAAAGATCTTTGTTATGAAGCACAATGCCATCTTCGGTGTGTTCAAAGCAGTCTGCCGGGCACACCGCCATACAAGGTGCATCAGTACAGTGCATGCACGCTACTGAAATTGAGTTCTCGCCCGGTTCACCATCATTTAGTGTGACCACGCGACGACGCTGAATGCCCCACTCAAGCGCATCATCATTTTCGTTCTTACACGCAGTGACACAGCCGTTACATTCGATGCAGCGCTTGGTATCACATAGGAATTTCATTCTAGCCATTGGTTAACTCCTTACGCTTTACGAATGTTACAGAGGGTGACTTTGGTTTCCTGCATCTGAGTGACAGGATCGTAGCCATAGGTAGTGGCAATATTGGCGGAATCACCAATGACGTAAGGGTCCGTCCCTTCTGGGTATTTATCTCGTAAATCTTCACCCTGGAACTTGCCACCAAAGTGGAATGGGATAAATGCCATGCCCGGCTTCACTCGACGTGTCACCATCGCTTTGACGTGAATACGGCCTTTCTCGGCACCTTCAACCCAAACCATGTCTCCGTCGCGGAAACCAAGATCATTAGCATCTTTCGGGTTCACCTCAACAAACATTTCTTGTTGGAGTTCAGCAAGCCAAGGGTTTGAACGGGTCTCTTCACCGCCGCCTTCATATTCGACCAAGCGACCTGAAGTCAGGATGATCGGATACTCGCCAGATTTATCCTGATCCTGAATTGATTTGTACATGGTTGGAAGTCGGTAGATAGACTCACTGTCATCCCAAGTCGGATAATCCTCCACTAAATCTCGACGTGGCGTATACAACGGCTCACGGTGTAAAGGTACGCGGTCAGGGAATGTCCAGACGATGGCACGAGCTTTCGCGTTACCAAAAGGAATACATCCGTGCTTAATCGCAACCCGCTGAATGCCTCCAGACAAATCTGTCTTCCAGTTTTTGCCTTCTGCCGCGGCTTTTTCTTCAGCGGTTAGGTCATCCCACCACCCCAGAGATTTTAACAACTTATCGCTGAATTCCGGGTAGCCGTCTTCAATCTCACTGCCTTTTGAGTAGCTGTCTTCCGCCAGAAGATTGTGGCCTTCATACTCAACACCATATCTTGCACGGAAGTTACCACCTCCCTCCGCAACTGGTTTGGAGGTATCATAGAGAATATGTGTCCCTGGGTGTTTCATTTCTGGGGTGCCCCAACACGGCCAAGGAAGTCCATAAGTATCACCATGTGCTGGGCCGCCTTCTGCCTCCAACGAGGTTTTATGGAAGGTGTGCCAGTTTTGCTGATGAGACTTCAAACGCTCTGGGCTTTGGCCGGTATATCCGATAGTCCACATCCCGCGGTTAAATTCGCGCGTGATATCTTCGATGACAGGCTGGTTGTTTTCGACTTTGACGTTTTTAAATAGCTGCTCAGCAAACCCGAGTTTCTTGGTCAGCAGATACATGATTTCGTGGTCAGGTTTGGAATCGAAAAGTGGTTCTACGACTTTGTCTCGCCACTGAATTGAACGGTTTGATGCTGTCACACTGCCGTGAGTTTCGAACTGCGTAGTCGCGGGAAGAAGGTACACGCCATCGGTGCGATCGTTCATGACCGCAGCTACCGTTGGGTAAGGGTCAACAATGACCATCATCTCCAGTTTCTTCATCGCAGTGCGCATTTCAACACCACGAGTCTGAGAGTTCACTGCGTGTCCCCAGTAAAACATTGCGCGGATATTATCCTTTTGCTCGATGTTGTCTTTGTTTTCAAGAACACCATCAATCCATCGCGAAACAGGAATCCCCATGTTGTTCATTGGCTTTTTGCCGCGGTATTCATTTTGATCGAAACGCTTCTGAACCCATTCGTGATCGAGCCCCCACACTTTCGACCAGTGCTTCCAGGCACCATCTGACAAGCCGTAATAGCCGGGCAAAGTATGCGACAAAACCCCAAGGTCGGTTGCGCCCTGAACATTGTCGTGACCACGGAAAATGTTTGCACCACCGCCGGATTTACCCATGTTGCCTAATGCGAGTTCCAACACACAATATGCACGCGTATTGTTGTTCCCTGTCGTATGCTGAGTACCGCCCATACACCAGACAACACAACCCGGTCGATTTTCAGAAAGCAGCTTCGCGGTTTGGTATACATCCGCTTCAGTCACTCCCGTCACACGCTCTACTTCTGCTGGCGTCCATTTAGCGACTTCCTGACGGATTTCATCCATACCAAAAACGCGCTGACGAATGAATTCTTTGTCTTCCCATTGATTGGCAAACACATGCCAAAGGATACCCCAGATAAACGCTACATCTGATCCTGGTCGAAGTGACACATAATGGTCAGATTTCGCAGCAGTGCGTGTTCGGCGTGGGTCTGCGACAACGATCTTACAGTTGTTCTTTTCTTTGGCGATTAAGATGTGCTGCATCGCTACAGGGTGAGCCTCTGCGGGGTTAGAACCAATGAACAGCATCGATTTGCAGTTGTGCATGTCATTGAACGAGTTGGTCATCGCTCCGTAACCCCAAGTGTTCGCTACCCCGGCAACCGTGGTCGAGTGACAAATACGCGCCTGATGGTCGACATTGTTTGTTCCCCACAATGAAGCCATTTTGCGGAACATGTAAGCCTGTTCATTGCTGTGCTTCGCACTGCCTAGCCAGTAGACAGAATCTGGACCTGAGTCTTTTCGGATATCCAGAATCTTATCGCCAATTTCTTCGATAGCCTGATCCCAAGAAAGCTTCTTCCACTTACCACCTTCCAGTTTCATCGGGTATTTCAAACGACGTTCACCGTGGCCGTGTTCACGCAAAGCTGCGCCTTTAGCGCAATGCCCGCCAGCGTTAAACGGGTGGTCGAATGCAGGCTCCTGACCTGTCCAAACCCCATCTTGAACTTCAGCGTAAATACCACAACCGACAGAACAGTGAGAACAAATCGTCCGCTTAACTTCGGTTTTCGCTTGAGGATCCACAGACTTTGCTTCTGCTTTTCTGATCATCCCTGGAGCAAACAATCCAGCGCCTACCACAGCGCCACCCGCCGCCAAGGAAGAGTTTCTCATGAATGCACGACGTGATACGCCAAGCGGGTTCCGTTCTTTGCTCACGCTGTCTGAGCGTTTGGTTAATTTCATTGCTCTGCTCCTTACAGCGTGTCGTAGTAATCACGAATATGTTGGGTTTCACGATAACCTTTTGATTTCGCGTTCTCTTTCTCCGGCTGTACAACTTCAGCCGCTGTCGCAGCATTGGCTGTTCCTGCAACGACAGCCCCGGCAACAGCAGCGGTAGTCAGCCCCTTTAAAAGGTCTCGACGGCTGGTATTAACATCTTTATTGTCTTTCATTTTGCTTCCTTACCAATAAGGTATCTGGAGACTGTTGTCTCTCTTCTCGACGTGAATGCTTTATCGCTGAGTCTGCTCGTATTCAGCGGCGTTTTTCACATCAACTCTTGAATGAGTTTTACCGCCCTTCACCTTTGCGCTGAACCGCACCTGTTCTAGTGTTAAGAACGCTTCGCATAGCTGAGCCACAGAAAGGTAAAAACGTGCGTGCTGAGCCCGCTTAACCTGATGAACAAAAGAGGTGAACCAAGGCGAAATGTGAGTATTGAAGAAATGTTGTTGATGAGAATCCTGCTCGCGTACAAGCACCGCCATCACTTCACACAAGGCTGAAATATGGTCTTCTGGTTCTTTGATGCTGTCTTCTCTCTCCAGACCTAACAACTTCAGATCATGGCGGATGTTGGCAAGCGGCTTCTCCATCAAAGAACCAGTACGATGCCACGATGCAAACGGAACGACTTCGCCACGGCCTATACCAATAAACAGTTCGTGATACTCGTCTTCAAGTTCTGAGGCATTTACATCGAGTGCCGCCTGCTTGAGAGCCTGCCATGCCGACTGCATGTCACTAGGCGCGTTTTCAATTTCCAAATCAGCCAAAAATTGCACTAAATCCACAGTAGGACATTGGCGATACAACGCTGATAACATCAAGTAGATGTCAGCTCTTAAAGTAAGTTGTTCTTCCACTTTCATCTCCTAATAGTTCAGCTGTTTGGTTGGATCGTCAGCCATCGCTTCAAACATATCGATGACTCGGCAGTCCTCACACATCGCGATACGGTTGAGCGCACTGTCATCATTAAAGTAAGAGTGACCGCGTAACTTATTCTGAAGCATATCGATCATAGATTGAGGCGCGAAAGGTTTATGGCAGCGTATACATTCCGCCGCCTTTTCTTCGTGAATCGTCGTAGCTGACTGCCGAGCAGCCGCATCCCAGTTCATTCGAGGCGTCATAGTGAGAGCGTTTTCAGGGCAGGCTTTGGTACATAGCCCACATTGAACACAGTCTTGCTCAACAAATTTCAGCGATGGTGATTGGCCGTCGGTATGAAGTGCTCTGGTTGGACAAACCGCAACACAACTCATGCACAATGTGCAGTCTTTACTTTCGCAAGAGATATTGCCGTAAGGCGCATTAGCAGGAAGCTCAACAAGAGTTTCAATAGGCGTTCGAGTCTGGGCGAGCGAATCAAGAGCGGTAAAAAGTCGCTGCCTTTTATTGCCTTGTAAATCACCGAGTGATAAATCAAACGAGTCAACACGCAATTGTGGGCGACTCTCACTTAGCGATTCCATGTAGAGAATATCGATAATGTCTCGTTCAATGCCGATTTGAGACAGTAACTCCTGCGCTGTGGCAACTTCATTTTGCAAAACGCGTAATATCGTCGCTGGCATACGCTTGCTTGCGGCAAACAACACTTGTGTTGCTCCATTGACCAAAGCTGCAAACCAAGAGTCGATACCTACCGACGGAAGATCTTCAACCACAATAGGAACAACGTAGTCCGGCAACACATTTAGCGCCATAACGTTAAAGTTTTCGTGACGCTCACTGCATATCAGTACAATCGGAGCAACTCCTCCAGCTTGGTGATAATTCGCCAAAGTACGCTCAATAAATTTCTGAGTCTCTTGAGGGTTCGGCAATGCATAGTGGATAGCTTCTGTCGGGCAAGCCGTTGCACACGTACCTACGCCCTGACACAAATACGGGTTGATTTCGATGCGATGACCCGTTTTGTCACTCCCTTCACTAGACAAAGCACCTGCGGGGCAAGCGTCAACACAGCGCTCACAGCCTTTAACCCCTCGCGAGCTATGCGCGCAGAGATCGGTATCCAATCGAAAAAACTTCGGTTTATCGAACGTCCCCATTAAGTTTGGGATCTCTTCCAGAGCATCCGCAAGCTTTGGATAACCTCTGCCTACAGGGAAGTAGCCCGGAACAGGTACCTCTTCACCCATACAGCTGTTAAGGCAAAGATCTAATACGATATCGAAGCATTGTTGGTTGATGGCGACCTGAGCCAGATTGCTGCTCAAGCCGTGGTTTTGTGTATGCACATCAAATGCGCCAAGAAACCCTGAGACTTGAACCTGATTGGCGTAGTAAATATTGCCATGGCTGCCAGGCTCACCATCAGTAGATAGCAGTGTTATGCTTCCCATTTGAGACAACTGCTCTGCGGCGCTTTCAATAATTGAAGTCGGCCCGATGATGAGTGTATGTCCCCCACTCTCATAACTGACCGTGGGAGGAATGAGGTTTGTCAGTTCAACGGTATTCTCAAACGCATAAAGACGCGCTTTACCATTCGCTGACTGAGATTGTTGTAATAGTTGTTTTAGCATTGCTCTGTTCCAGCATTAAGAACATGAATTTTGTTTTATTCGTTCATTAGCAATTGCTATACCAATTTTAATATCGTTAATTATCAGCCAGTTACAATTATTCTTCTTACTAGAAAACCGAATAAAAAAAGGGTGAGACATTTTGTCCCACCCTCGTAATTGATTGTTTAGTCAAAATGTACCTATTTTTTGTGTGGTATATTTTGTCCCATCTCATCGACATCGGTTTCAGCACTTAAATCACTTTCTGTATTCAAAGGCTGTTCAACATCTGAACTATCAGACTCCACGTCATTGGATTGTTCTTGCTCGTGATCTTGATTCACCCACTCCCGAAGCTTGGCGGCCACGTCGGTGGATAAACTCTTCACCGCTTTATAGTCGTGATCATAGTCATTGAGTCGGTCGACCTCACTGAACTCACCGGATAAGAACAGCTTTCTCAACGCCGCTTTCTTTACAGCTGATTCGGCTTCAGAGACCAATAACGCTGCCACACTCGTCTCTTCAGAGTCTTGTTCTAACTCGTTGTCTGTAGACCCATCGTCACCTTCGGCTTGCTCTACCACTTCTTCCGAAGGCAGCTCAGAGAGCGAAGCGTTCTGGTCCTGCTCTCCATCAAGCTTGCGTTTAGACCAACGCGATATAAAGCTACTTGCCACTTGAACGCCCCGCTCCTTTACGCTTTTTACGTCTTACTTCAAGCAGTTCACCATGACGACCAATGTACGCCTCAATCCAAGCTTGAACAGGCAATGGCATTTCATTAGATAACACCAGATAATCACCATCCATATACTGGCCAGCCGCACTCTGCGAAGCCGTCAGTGAAACGATATGAGGTTGTTCTTCACTGTCCACAGCATCCATGATCAAAAAAAGCTTTGGCTGTTGAGAACTCAGGTTGAAGCGGTAATCTGTTCTTTCATCTCTATGTAGCTGTAGCGTCGTTGTATTTTCGCTGTGACGGTCAGGTTGAAGATCAAACCCGAGCAGTTGCCACTGCGTTGTTGACCATATTCCTGTTGAGATTTCGTGGGACTTAAGGTCACAATTTATGGACCATACAGACTCAGATTTCTCTAGCTGAGCACCGACGATTTCTTGTTTTGACATATTTATCCGCTCAAATATTCATTTTGTTGCTTTCTAGCAATAACTGTACCTAAGGTCTGTGGTTGGATTACATGACGGGAACGGTATTTGCTTACTCCTTCATAACCACAAACGATCAGAAGCAGGAAACCTTGTAGTGAAACCTAACATCATCCGAACCAGTGAGAATCCGCTGCAGACCATGGAAGTAGAAGTCTGCGATGAATATGGTGAAAAAATTGTCAAACAGATCGCCTGTGAACGCCCTCTAACTGTGATGCTTAACTGGAAAGAAGTCGTCACACTGATGACATTAGGATCGCGCCCTGAGTCTCTTGTGCTTGGATACCTAAAAAACCAAAGCTTTCTCTCAGACCCAGAGTCACTTGAGTCAGTCATCATTGATTGGGAAACCCATAGCGCAGCGGTTATCACGAAAGAAAACACTGAGCATCTTGAAAGTGCACTAAAAAAGAAAACCGTTACTTCAGGCTGTGGTCAGGGCACCATGTACGGCAATGTCATGAAGCAGCTCGAGAACTATCAGGTACCACAAGTGAAACTCAAGCAATCCGAGATTTACTCTGCACTTGAGGCGCTCACCCACTACAACGACACCTACAAAAAAGCCGGTGCAGTTCATGGTTGCGCCATCTGCCGACACAATGAAGTGTTGTCTTTTGTGGAAGACGTCGGCCGACACAATGCCGTTGATACGCTGGCCGGAGAAATGTGGTTAGAGAATCAAAGCGGTGACGACAAAATCTTTTACACAACGGGTCGACTCACGTCGGAAATGGTCATAAAAGTAGCTCAGATGGGTATTCCAGTATTACTTTCACGCTCAGGTGTTACCCAAATGGGGTTAGATCTCGCCCAAAAGTTTGGAATTACGACGATAGCAAGGGCTAAAGGGCTGAGATTTCAGGTTTTCACTGGAGCAGAAAAAATCGAATTTGACGTAAAAGGTGATATGAAATGACATTTATAGTCGGCTAACTTGAAAAACACCTCTCTAGTGCTATTAGTTTTATATTCGCATTAATAATATTGTCATGAAGCACATAATTTTAGCGGATATTCAACGTCATTAGGCTACAGGGAGGTGTCCATGAACGGCTCACCGAATACAGAGCGGTTTGCTTTTTCTTTTTCCATTCGTGCCAAGTTAATTCTCATCAATTTGACTTTACTCGTTAGTGTCGGCTTGTACGCCTATTACGAACAAGCCAGCTTTAACAGTTTCGAATCTTTAGAGCATGCAGCCATAAACAACTTACAAAGCTCCGTCGATCTGCTTATGTTACGTCGTCACGAAAAGGATTTTCTTGCGCGTAAAGATATGAAGTACCCCCAACGGTTCGACAAAACGTTCGAGGAACTTTCTCAGCGCTTATCCGAGCTTGCTATCATTTTAAAGTCCCATAACCTTCATATGGAAGACCGTACTTCCACTATTGTCTCCACTCTCAACCAGTATCAAATTCAGTTCCACCAATTGGTGAATCAAGTCAACGCGATTGAAGGCGTCGATGTTTCTTCCAATTTCGTCTCAGAACTGGAGAACTCTAGAAAAGCATTAAAGGCAGCCGCGGCCGACAAAGACAGTTTTGCTTTGGAGGTGGAGCTGCTTGAACTGATGGAAGCAGATTATAGGTATCTCGCTAATACCAATAAAGAAACCAGCGCATCTCTCCTCGCCGCTCTCGATAAATTCTCAGCGAGTGAACATGTCCCTCAAGAACTTCAACCTGTGTTTACTGACTACCGACGCAGCGCAGAAAAATTAGTCGAAGCGTGTGAAATTCTAGGGCTGACTTCCAGCGAAGGGCTTAGAGGTGCGTTAAGATCGAACGTTCACAATACTGAACAGGCCATCAATGGACTTCAAACTGAGATAAGCCAAGTCATTTCTCAAAAATCCGCCGACATCAAAAGCCAGCTTTTCTTAATTGGTGGAGCAATTGTTGCCTTACTTTCTAGTATGTTGTTCCTCATCGGTAAAAGCATCTTAAGCCGCATTCAAGCCATCAACGTGCTTATGAAAAACATTGCCAGCGGAGATGGTGACCTTACAGTGCGCATGAATGCGAAAGGTGATGATGAACTCGCTCAGCTTGCTAACTCTTTTGACCGATTCATCTCCCAACTGCATGGCCACATTAAGGAGTTGGCCGATGTGATGTCAGTATTAAGTGAAAGCTCATGCAGCTCGGAGCATGCCGCCGTTAAAAGTATGAACAATGCTGAGCAGCAAAAGATTCAGTCAGAATCGGTTGCTACAGCCGTCAATGAGCTGGTAATGACCAGCAACGAGATTACGGCCAATATCGAATCTGCCGCGCAGAACGCCGAGAGCATGAAACATGAAGCCGACGGCGCGCTGAATGTCACCCACTCAACCAGTGACAGTATTCAGACTCTTTCGACGAATATTGAAGAGTCCCAAGCCTTAATCGAGGATCTAGCTGAACAGAGCAAAGAGATTAATCAGGTCATCGCGACCATCCAAGGAATTGCAGAACAAACAAACCTGCTTGCTTTGAATGCTGCAATAGAAGCCGCTAGGGCGGGCGAAAACGGACGAGGTTTTGCTGTCGTAGCCGATGAAGTCAGACAGCTTTCGTTGATGACGAACAACTCTACCCATCAAATTGAAACAACCATTCAGACTCTGACATCCGGTATACAACAGACCGTTACGAAAATGTCTTCAAGCTTAGAGCAGGCGCACCACACCAATACCAGCACCAAGGAAGTGGTCAGTGCGATTGACGCGATGACATTACGTATCAGCGAAATGTCAGACATGAATACGCAAATCGCGACCGCTTCTGAAGAACAATCTATGGTATCTGCGGAGATAGACCGCAACATCACTGAGATTGCGCATTTGGCAAGCGATACACACCAGATTGTTGCTGGCTCAGTTCGTTGTAGTGAACAAGTGTCAGGTGTTAGCCATAAACTGGAGCAAATTGTCGCTAACTTCAAATATTAATCGATTGATAGCTTTGGTCGTATCATTTGGGCAATGAAAATGATACGACCTTTTTTGTGCGCCAAGCTCACCAATTCGACTTTACGGATCTTCTTTACACTTGTGCATTCGCTAGGGCTTTGTTTCTGTTCAAATAGCCATAGAGACCAAACAAGATCGCGCCACCACTAAAGAACGTCATTAAAGTACCCACTGGAGGTGCTAAACCTTCTAGATCAACAAAGACAAAATACCCTAGGTCAGCTAAACCTCCGACCAATGCGCAGATAAACATCGCGGTTACATTCCCTTTCCAAACGTACACGCTACCTACCGTGGTTACTAAACCGAACCAAGCTAAGTTCCAGGAATGTTGTTTGAGCGTTGCTGTCACTATAGGCGTATACTCGGTCAGCATTCCAACCATCATTGGGTCTTTAGTTATAGCCTCAATGGTCAATGCCTGCTCACCTAGCGAGAACAGATAGATAAGTGCGGCACCCATGAAAAAATGGAACACACCCCAAACAGCCCATAGTACAGATGAAACTTTAAAACTCGTCGACATCTTCATCATCACTCTCCCCTTTATGAGTTTTCAATTTAACAAGCGACTCACTGCTTCTAGAGCGTCGCTTGTTGATGGGAAAACTATAAAATCGTTGACGATAAATAGATAACGAATAATTATATTCAACATGAATACTTAAAGTTATCATGTTTACCTAAAAGTGGTGTTTATGACGAATGAACAACTCAAAGCCTTTCTTGCTGTTGTCGAACAAGGGAGCTTTCGTAAAGCCGCTCAGGCTATCTTCAAAACTCAAGCTGCCGTCAGCGCATCTGTTGCTTCGTTGGAGCATGAATTCGATATTCTGTTATTTAGCAGGGATGAGTATCGACCTAAGCTCACTCATGCAGGTCATCAGTTTTACCTAAGTGCCAAGAAGACGATGGAACATTTTTCACACTTAGATAGGATGGGTCGGCAGCTTGGTAAAGGGGTTGAGCCAGCATTCAACATAGTTATTAGCGCTGTGTTTCCTTTACCACCATTACTTGGCAGCATAAAAACCATCAGCGACAGCTTTCCTCACACTCAATTTACCGTGTCGACAGAAGTGCTAAACGGTGTAACTGAGTCCATCGATGAAGGACGCGCTGATTTAGCTTTCGGACCTGACTTTGGCTTAGACACAACCTATGAAAAAGTACCAATATCCGAGGTTACCTTCATCAATATTGCCGCGCCCGACTACTTTTCTGAAGACTCAAAGGCTGAGATTTCTCTCGAAGACGCGAATCACTATTCGCAGATCATCGTACGTGATAGCTCAAGAAGCGTTGATAAAGCTTCCATCCATGTTGCGCCAAATACGGACTCATGGAGGGTCAATGACTTCGCGACCAAAAAAGAACTGATTCTAGCTAAGCTTGGTTGGGGAAGAATGCCTCAACATTTGATAGACCGGGAGCTTGAGAGCGGATTGTTGATACCTATTAGTGTAGAAGGCATCGCTACCTACTCTAACGCACAGCTGTTCATGTTTCGTCGTCGAAACCGTGCCAACGGCCCTGTTGCGAATCACTTTTGGCAGGAATTAAACCAAGCTTACTCACCTAAAAAATAACGCCGCGCGAGACATATGCACGGCGTCGCAATTTTGCAGTTATCGACCTAGCATTCGCAGCAGCGTTTTGTCTTTGTCGATTAAGTGATGCTTGAGTGCTCCGACAATATGAAGAACGATCGCAGCAGGTAAGAGTGTTTCGCCGATGAAGGAGTGGATAGTATCCCCAATATCATCAAGAAGCGGATAAATAACCAGACTTTCTCCTGGATTAGCTGGGTCTGGCGTGGCTGCTAAAAGATCTAAACTGAAAAAGTGTAAGCCATGCCCGCCGCCAATCGCCATCATCATGCCTGATAACGGCATAAGTAAGGTCGCAATCAGAAGTGCCCAATGCACTGCCTTACCACTTATTTTTTCAAACTGTGTGTAGTCTCCTACATGCTCTGGCCAGCCATTAGAGTACCGCCAGATAACTCTAGGAATGACGACCAATAAGATTGCCACACCAAACGAGGTATGAGAATCAAACAGCCATTGAATTCCGATGTCTTCCATAAATAGGCCTGACATCACCATATAGAGCATTAATACACCTACGACCCAGTGAAGTGTGATGGTAATCGATGATAGTTTTTCTTTGGTATCCATTTTCCTTTCTCCGCTAATGATAACTAGCAACAGGAACAAACTACTATTTACTACGTGAATGAAACATGAACACCTACCAGGGCAAATCGATTAGCCATTCACAGCCTTGCGTAACGCGGCCAATGCAACCAAGGCGATCGAGCTAACACTCTGCCTGCCCTCAACTAATAAGATCTTTACAGCAAGATCACACAATCACTTCCCTGCTCACTTCTTGTTCAATATTTGTGATCAATACACAAGTCCGACTGGTATAACAGGTATAGTGTTATTCATCCAAGTGCATTTTGCTTTGAGAAAACCAATGAAAGATCCATCACGATAAGATTATCTCGATCTAGCTGGTATAACAGGTATATCAGAAGGGGCTATTTTCTTATTACTTAAATCGTTCACATACAGTGAACCTATTCAATAACAAGGAATAAACATGAGAACAAAGATTGTGTGTGTTGCTACGCTAGGGCTCAGTTTCACGGCATTAGCAGGAAACGGAATTGGTCAAGAAGAGCAGGAAGAACAGTGGGTGTTTGAGAATGGGATGAACAACCCTGCCGCTAATGTTCCCAACTACGCCTGTTATAGAATACCCGCTATCGTCAAACTGAATAATGGCGAGTTGCTTGCGTTTGCAGAAGGCCGTGAGCACAGCTGCTCAGATCATGATGAAAATATTGATATTGTCATGCGAAAGCGCGATCAATCAGGACAATGGGGACCCGTTAAAATTGTGGCAGATCACGGTGGCAAAGTGACACGCAACCCAGCTCCTGTTGTCGATGAATCGGGCAATGTTCACTTAGTGTATAACGTCAATTATGACGCTCAAAACCCAGACAGTGATGATGCCGTCAGCGAAAGCAGCATCAATCAAAACAACAACCGCTACCGAGCCTCTGTCTATTACATTCGCAGCTCAGATAATGGTGAATCATGGACAGATTTTGCTTCACAGCCAGCTAACCTTGATGCCACCGTCCATCCTTATGCTGCTAATAGTTCCTATGAGAATGGCTTATGGGCATGGTATGCAATGACGCCTGGCCACGCACTGCGTTTGGATAACGGTAAACTGTTCTTCCCCGCCAACCATGCTGAATACAAACACGGGTTACCCGATGGAGAATATCGCTATTATTCACACGCGATTACACTCGATCCTACAACAGACACCTTCTCTCTGAATGACATCGTAGGCCCAGATACCAATGAAGTGATGGCAGAACAGCTCGATAATGGTTGGATATACATGAATATGAGAAACAACCATCGCTCTATTGGCGCTTATCGTGCTGTGACATACAGTAAGGACTATGGTGAAAACTGGATGGGAACAGAGTATGACCATATACCAGAAGAAGGGAGCAGCAATTATTGGCGTAATATCGGTTACGATCCTGCGTTGATCACACCTCGCGTTCAATCTTCCGTTCTGCGATTTTCGTCAGATAAAGGAGAAACCGGTGTGTCACGACTGTTGTTCTCTAATCCAGCCGATACATCAAGCCGTGTAAAAGGGACCATTCGAGTCAGCTATGACGAAGGGAAAACATGGAGTCACTCCTATCGCTACAACAGTAGCGAGTCGCAATACAGTGATCTGGTTAAAACGAACGACAATACGGTAGGTATTCTGTACGAAGAAGGTAACTCAGGTCACAATGGAATTTACTATATAGAAGCCAACCTTGAAAAAATCACTGGCTCCAAAGACGCATATATTCCAACCGTTGTTAGGGAGCATTACGCTGATGGACGCTCGCCAAATGATGGTCTGATAGCAGATGAAGATCAAACTGGGCTCGATCCACAAACTGGAGATTTAACCGTTAATGTTACTTTTACGTTAGCTGAGACCGCCAATACGCAAGATACTCAATTCTTAGCCCGAAAAGGTAACCCGTTGTCCCAAGACGCTGGATGGGGTCTATTCATTGAGGACGGAAAACTTAAGTTTCGCGCTGCGGATGCAGTAAACCGATACGGGGTACAAGCAACCCTTTCTGAGAATCTGAAAGACGCGAAACATACTATTACAGCGAAGTTTGATCGCTCACCGAGCAATGGAAACGAGCAAATGAGTTTATATCTCGACGGTGTGAAGCTTACCACTACGCCACTCTATGACTCGCTGACCAGCTCTGTTGATATTCAATCCGCAAACCCTCTTATCATTGCGGGCTCTGACCATCACAACATTCTCAATGGATTGGTTTATAGCTACCAAGTTTATGAGCATGGATTAGATTCGCAAACCATTGAGAAATACTCATTATCTAACCTTAAGGACTACAACTTCTCTGATTTCTTCGATAACCCAGAAAACAACAACTTCGAAGATTTCTTTAGCGAATAACTCGAACCTTGTTAAGCAAAGAGCCTCACGAGAGGCTCTTTATTAGATAGTCACAGTGGCTTACACAAAATCTAAAACGTCTAACGTTTCTCCATTGGCACTACCTTCGATTGATGCGACGTACGCTTTAGCGGTGTCGTCAGCAGAAAGGCCAGAGGTTGGATCCATACCCATCATCTCCATGGTTTCCTTAACAAAGACAGGGCTAACAACATTAATACGAACATCACGCTCTACTTCCAACGCAGCCGCTTTGGTAAACGACTCTAAAGCGCCGTTAGCCATACTCAATGTGACCGAACCCGGCATTGGCTGATGCGATAGCACACCTGATGTTAAAGTGATTGAACCGCCATCAGACAAATACTTCTGCCCTACTCTCACCAGATTGATTTGTCCCATCAATTTATTGCCAAGTGCAAGTTGAAAGTCTTCATCTTTAGCTTCGTTTAACGAAACAAAGTTAGCTGCCCCTGCTGTACTCACAATAGCGTCCAATGTTCCTACTCGATTAAATAGCTCCTCAATCGACGTCTTTGAAGACAGATCAACCTGAACATCTCCTTCTTTGTAACCTGCACGGATAACCTCATGTTGAGTTGATAACTGTTCAACAACCGCTTTACCAATGGTGCCTGTTGCGCCGATAACCAAAATTTTCATATCTTCTCTCCTAAGCCATTATTAAGTTTCAAACCTTTCGGCTGCCGACTGCTACTTGGCAAACCGTAGTTGATGAAGAAAATATAATTCGATAGTCTGTGCACGTAAATTGAAGATAATTGCAAAGGATGCTTGCATGAATGCACAGGACTTAGATTGGAATGACATTCCTTTTGTGTTAGCCGTTTGCGAGACAGGCTCACTCTCTGCTGCGTCGAGAAAACTGGGAGTGAATCACTCGACCGTCTTTCGCCGTATCGAAGGCGTCGAGTTAAAACTTGGCGTCACACTCTTTGAGAGATTGCAGACTGGCTATGTCATGACCGCTGAAGGAGAAAAATTTTTCCATTACGCTCAAGAACTACGAGAAGGCGTTGACCGCATTCACAGAGAGCTGGGCGGTCAGAATTCCAGACTCGAAGGCCAACTCACCATTACGACCACAGACTCTCTGATGTATACGCTGGTGGATATCTTTAGAGGATTCCAATATGCCTATCCAGATGTCGAACTGTGTATTTTGACTGGTGCGAAAAACTTGGATTTGGTTCAGCGAGAAGCCGACATCGCTTTACGACCAACACGAAACCCACCAGAACACTGGGTTGGACGGAAGCTCTCCGAAATATCTTACGCTACCTATGCCAGTGACAGCTGTATCGAAAGTATGGCTGACAATGAACCGGAGAACTTTCGCTGGTTAAGACTGATCGACAACCTCAATCAGTCATCGATGAACAAGATCGTTCACCAACTCAAACACGCTGATGCTCCAGTAACGATTTCAAACTCATTGATGGGAGTTTATGAATTTGCTGTCTCGGGCTTCGGCATTGCCGCTCTGCCATGCTATTTGTGCGAAGGTCACCCTAACTTGCATCCTATACACAGGGACTTGAGCCAATATGACAGTGAACTATGGCTGCTGGCACACCCAGACATGAGGCGTAGTGCGAAAGTTCATGCGTTCTTCGAGTATGCGACACCATTAATTCGAGAAAAGTTTGCCCAACGTTGAGTACTCGTACACCAAACCGCATTGGTCTAGAGCTAGACAAGATAATGTACCACCCCTGAGTAAAACTCAGTTCAATTATTCTTAAAAAGTGATAATTATTAGTTACATAGTTTTGATCTTATTATCACAGCAATACCTTTTCATTCTTTTGAATTATATGAAATCAATTTAATATTTTCTCGAACAATAAAAAGGAATGAAAACATGAAACTCGTAACAACCACTCTCGCCCTTGCTGCAATTTCTTTTAACGCACTTGCTTCTTCCGAACTTCCATCCGTTGTTTATCTGGATGGCGTAGCCTACCCATTGGTTGAACTGGATTCGAAAAAGACCACTAACAACAGCGTTGAACTCAATATCACTCAAAAGGAACAGCAGCAAATCAAACAGAAAGGTTTTGCGGAAATGGCCGCTGCCTACAATTTCAGCTGTCGTATCACCATTTCTAATAACCACTACTTTACAAATCTACAGCCTCAAACTGCCACAATTGCGCATTCTTTTGAACAAAAGTGTGCCAATAAAGCCGCAACGGCAAGCTTGACGAATCTGTCAAACGCCTCACTGGATTTATACCTGTTCGATTACACGGGAACAACGATCCTGGCGGGGCCAATGAGAAGCATCACTGCATACCCGGCCAATGGCAACTATCACTGGATCGTATTTAACAAATCAACGGGGAGCCGTGGTGACGGTTACGTAAAAACATCGAATCGTATCTAGTTCATAACTTAGTAGTTGTTTCAGCCTGGTAGTTATCTATCAGGCTGTTGTCTTTTAGGCCTTATACGCCTGCTCAATATTCCATCGAAAAAAGCATAAAAATCTATCGAATAAATTCATTATTGCCTTATCACCTTTGGGATTACTATGAACCCGAACACTTATCTAAAAGGATTACAATAATGAAAAAAGTTCTACCTGTTATAAGTCTTGCTCTGGCTCTATCGTCTGCTCATTCATTTGCAGCAGATAAATACCAACTGGATCCCGCACTCTCTTCCGTCAGCTTCGCAACGATTAAAAATCAGTTTGTTGTGGAACCTGCAACAATTAACACTTTATCGGGCACGTTTGACAGTAGTGGTCAGTTTGAAGTGTCGATTGATTTAAAAGGTATCCAAACAGGCATTCCAATTCGCGATAGTCGCCTGAACGAGCTGTTCTTTGAATCAGCCAAGTTTCCGGCGGTAACGGTAAGCGGTAATGTTGATACACAATCATTATCTGACGCACCGCAGAAATTAACAGTGCCTGCGCAGGTCACCCTTTATGGACAAACCAAAACCATTGATTTTCCAGTCGTAGCGTTCAAATCAGACGGTCACGTAATGGTGAGTTCGCTTTCTCCAGTTATTGTCGGTGCTTCTGATTTTGGTATCCCTGCTGAAAACCTAACAAACCTTGCTGCCACAGTCGGTGGTATTAAGATTTCAGACCGTGTGCCGCTTAACCTAACCCTGACCTTTAAGAAGTAATTCACTGACGAGCAGCGACAATGTCGCTGCTTACTTTTTTTGCGGAATTTCATCTCATCATATACAGCGATTATTGCTCCTGCTAAATTGAAACACATTAGTAACTTCTCCCTCGCACGCCCTACGGATAGTGAATAGCGAAAGCGTTATGCCAAATTACGATCACGAATTTAATCTGCGTCAACGTCATCCATTCGGGCGATGGCATTTACTGAAGAATGAATGGCAAAGCACTCTCGCCCGACAGCACTTAACGTGTAGTTTGGATATTGAATATGGCCCGACACCCGGACAAAAGCTGGATGTTTTCCCAGCTAATACGCCGGACGCTCCTGTATTGTTCTTCATCCATGGCGGATATTTTCGTGCACTGGATAAACGTCAATACAGCTATTTAGCTAAACCATTTGTAGATGCAGGCTGCACTGTCGTACTAATCAATTACGACCTAGCGCCATCTGTGTCAGTCGCGCAAATAATCGATCAGAACCTAGCCGCTTTTGATTGGGTGAAATCCCATATACACAATTGGAATGGCAACGCAGATAACATCGTCATTTGTGGTCACTCAGTGGGGGCGTTTCTCGCATCCAAGATTGCAGAGCACAGACATATTTGCTCGGAAGAGAACTCACTTTCAGGTTTGGCCTTGTTAAGCGGTGTGTACGATCTCACCAAAGTGAAAGACTCGTACCTTAACGACTCATTAAACCTAACTATGGAAGAAATTGAAGCAAGCCCTATCTTTTCACCTGTCGCAGGATTTCCACCCACCCTGGTTGCAGTCGGAGGAAATGAAACCAACGAGTTTATTCGTCAATCTGAACACTATTTCGCAAAATTGGAAGCAGTGAAGGTAGAAAGTGAATTCCACAATTTGGATACTCACAACCACTACACTGTATCTAGACTTTTAGCGTCACCTGACAATGTTATCTTTAAGAAGATTTTGGCGTTGTTTGCCATTTAGTTTGTTCGAAGTCACTCTGTAGAAAATCAATTAAAGCTCTTACCGTCGGTGACAAGTGCTTTCGGGAAGAATACAAGGCATACACCTTCATCTGCTGTGGCCGCCATTCAGGGAGTATTTGCACAAGCTTACCACTCGATAAATGTTCATCAGCTAAGTACCTAGGCTGAACCGCTAAACCAGCCCCGTTAAGTGCTGCATGCAATAGCACGGTAGCCTCATTCGCGGTTAGCTGACAATGCACTTCCACCGCTTTGTGCTCGTCACCTTTACTCAAATGCCAAACATGACGTTGGAAGTTTTTGTACCCTAAGCACTGAAGTCGCGATAAATCTTCCGGTTTACTCACCTGAATGTGCTCAACATAACTCGGAGAGGCAACAATCACGGAGTCACATACGGCTATCGGCTTGCCAATCAAAGACGGATCTGGGTTAGACGCGATTCTGATTGCCAAATCAATTTGGCTGTCTGCCATATCTGTCACTGAATCTTGAAGATCGATATCGATACTGACCTTGGGATGCAACTTCATAAACGCAGCAATCGCAGGTATGAGCTGAGAAAAGCCAAATGACATACTGGTCGCAACTCTCACCGTTCCTGTTAGTTCATCACCAGTGTCCGTTGTCGCGGTTAGCTTATCAGCCTGCTCCAGCCATTGTTCGACCTGCTTGAGACAAGATTCCCCTGCGGTGGTCAGAGACACTTTTCGAGTCGTCCGGTGTAGAAGCCGCACACTAAGCCAGTCTTCCATCGCTTCAACGTACCTAGTGACCATTGGTCTCGACATATCCAGCCTATCTGCTGTGGCAGTAAAACTGCCCGACTGTGCGACATCGACAAATACCTTAGCAGCGGTAAGTCTATCCATCCATATGTTCGATTTAAGAAACAATGTTGTTAACTTTGAGGTATTTTTCCGGTCAGGTCAATTTCCTATCATCCTCTTGTCCCAACACAGCCCTGTTAATGGAGAGAACGATGAAAAGACTTACCCTACTTGCTGCTTCGATGCTGATCGCGACGAATACTTTGGCAGCTGAGCAATCAAACCTCACTTTTGATGTTTACAACGCTGATCAAAACAGTTTCTACGTTAATTCAACGCTCATTATCGGCGAAACTGAGGTTATGGTTATCGACACTGGATTCACCAAAGCAGATGCACTTCGCATTGCAGCCAAAGTGCTGGATACAGGTAAAACCTTGAAAACGATCTTTATTAGCCAGGCGGACCCAGATTATTACTTTGGTGCAGAAGTACTGCATAGCTTGTTCCCAGAAGCGCAAATCATTACAACGCCTGCTGTAAGAAAAGTTATCGAGGAAAAACTGCCGACCAAACTTAAGGTGTGGGCGCCGCGCATGGGCGATAACGCTCCGGTAACACCTTATATTCCTACAGCATACACCGCCTCTAGTTTAACCATTGACGGCCATACCATTGAGATTCATGACACTGATGGAGATATTGCCCACCGACCTTATCTTTGGATTCCATCAGAAAAAGCCGTACTGGGTAACGTTTCAATATATGGCACGAACCTCCACCTATGGATGGCAGATGCCCAAAGCGATAACAACCAAACGCTTTGGTCTAAACAACTGAAGGAAATTCAGTCACTGAAACCAGAAATCGTTGTCCCGGGCCATATGATCTCAGGCACTGAGTTAAACGTGAGTTCCGTTCAATATTCTCAGCAATATCTTCAGGACTTTAAGCAAGCTAAGAAAACGACCAAGAACAGCGAGCAGTTGATTGAAAAAATGAATGAGAAATATGGAGATGCGGCGCTGCCTGTTGCTCTCAGCATTGGAGCAAAAGTCCATAAGGGAGAAATGGAGTGGTAAGAAGCAATTTATGGTAAGAAACAATGTGTGGTTGGTGCTTCAGCACCACCACATCAACGGAGATAATTGAAAATCAAGCGTATTTCAATCTCTCCCGCACTCTATCGATTTTAGCGAACAGACGCTGTTTTCAACGTCTTGACCAGCAAATCATGAAGATAGTCTACGGCTCTGGAGCCTTTTGATGCTTTGCTACGATAAACAGCGACTTCCATTGGCTCCAATGGGCCCAATCCATGTTCGTGCCCCAATACTTCAAGATGCTCGGGCACACTACACTGGGTAAACATCGCTACAGCAAGCCCGCTCTCAACTGCTGCAATTTGTCCAGCAACACTGGAGCTGTTGTAAACCACTTTATAAGGCCTGCCATGCTGAGCCAAAGAATTGATTGCACTGCGCCTTGCGAGACTTGAGCTTTCATAAACAGCAATAGGCAGAGTTTCTCTGCGCCAAACTTCAAATTGTGGCGCTCCAACCCAGACCATGGGCTCCTGAAAAAGCAGTGTCCCCCTACTGGCGTTATCTCTTGAAACCAAAGCCAAATCCAGATCGTTACTTTCAACTCTAGGAATCAATGAAGTGGACTGCTCACAATCAAGTTCGATTTCAACGCCCGCAAAGCGAGAAGCAAAGTTTCTTAATATGGGAGTTAAATACTCAGCAGCATAGTCTTCGGGCACTCCTAATTTCACCTGGCCGACTAACTCATTACCATGAAAAGCAGCCTGCGCTTCCGAATGCAAATCGAGTATGCGTCTAGCATAACCCAGCAACACCTGACCTTCTTCAGTTAAGTCGATGCTTCGACTACCCCTAACGATAAGCCTCCTACCCGTCGCATTTTCCAGTTTTTTCAGATGCATGCTCACAGCAGATTGTGAACGATGGACACTTGCCGTGGCATTAGACAAAGAGCCCGCGTCAACAATGGCTACAAAACTCTTTAACCAGTCAATTTGAAGATCTTGATTATTCATTATTCGATTTTCGAATGGATTATTTCTGAATTATGCGCTTTTCGATTTCATCATTCCAGTTTACTGTTTGATTCACTTTGCATCACTCATAAAAATGGCTAACTCCATGCTCGAAAAAGAATTAAAACTAGAGTATCAATCCATACAACAAGGCTTCATCAGCTTACTGCCGATCTCAATATTCGTTGTAGTCTTTGGCACTGCATTTGGTCTGGCGGCCGTTCAGGTCGGGCTGAGCGAATCTTCTTCTTTGTGGATGAGCACGCTGGTTTTTGCTGGCGCATCTCAGTTTGGCGCGTTAGATCTGTGGGGAACGCATGTCCCTGTTTTTCCTTTAGCTATCACGGTATTTGCCATCAATGCCCGCCACCTTCTTATCGGCGCCACACTGTATCCTCACATTAAAACCATGAAGGCTTTGCCACGTTACGGCGTGATGTTACTCGCTTCAGATGCCAACTGGGCGATGTCGATGAAGGCG
Organism: Vibrio sp. RE88; assembly: GCF_013113835.1. Lineage (GTDB taxonomy): Bacteria > Pseudomonadota > Gammaproteobacteria > Enterobacterales > Vibrionaceae > Vibrio. The sequence continues at coordinate 99,470 of NZ_VTYQ01000006.1, forward strand.
TTTGCTAACAACGAGCACTCGAAAGGGCTAGGCATTTTGTTTGGTGGCGGTCTCGCGATTTGGATTTTCTGGATTATCGGCACTTGGATCGGCGTTTATTTTGGTAACGCGATTCAAAAACCATCCGCTTATGGCATTGATATGGTCATGGGGTGTTTCCTGCTTACCATGGTGCTTGAGGGTAATAAAGACAACGGCACTTACATTATCTGGGCGTCTGCGGCGCTCTCATCCATTGCCGCATATTTGTATCTGCCAGAGAACGCTCACGTGATTGTTGGTGCTTTAACCGGAGGCATTGCTGGTGTGCTTGTAGGAGAAAAGAAAAATGAACATTGAGACAACGGATCTAGGCACCCTGGCGATCATAGCGGTTATGACCATCGTCACCATTATTACTCGCTGGGGTGGCATCTATGTGATGTCTTACATTCCCATCAGCCAGCGCGTTCAGCAGTTTATCGCCGCTATGTCGGGTTCAGTGTTAGTAGCGATTATAGCGCCACTGCTTATTACCGGAGACATGGGCGCTAAGGTCGCCTTGCTGGTGACGGCTATTGGCACACTGGCCTTTAAACGACCTCTGACATCCATCACCCTTGGTATTGTGCTGGCAGCTTTAACGAGAACTTTTTAGCGGCACTAGGTAGAAAAAGAGCCTTATTTAAGGCTCTTTCCATTGGAGTCAGGTCGTCGCTGCTTTCAGGTTTCTAAACCATTTTTTAATCGGTTGGACAATCCAGTATCGCGAAATGAAGAGCCCAATCTGGAACAGAATATACTGACGCCGGCAGTAAAGCATACAGACATAATCAAATTTCTCAGTTGGGCCTTCAAACAGGATATTGGGGTAAATATACTTTTGTCTTTCAGCGACTTTTGGGTTGCGGGCACCTGACATGAAGTAGCGCTTCTTCATACGATACGCGTCCCAGCTGGCATAGATAAAGACAAAACCGCGCTCAAAATCAGATAGTTCTCGCTCTACCCAAAGCCCTCCACCTTCAACAATGTTTTCCGTCGCGTGTTGGAGAGGGTGAGCTTCCATGTGTTTTGGTAAATCCGCGATATAAACCAAAGGGTTGTCGCAGTTGACGGTATACCCTGCGCACATCTCTCCTTTTGAGTCGTAAAACGCGCGAACACACGTTCGGCTCTTCAATTGCTCTATCTTGCTCGTATTGCCTGATATGGATTGATAGTGCTTGGCAAACTCCAGAAAATCACTGTCTCTGGAAAGGCGTTTGCTCGGTAAGATCATTCTTAACTGTCCTCCGAAAATTGGTAAGAAACCGCCATCTGATAACGGCCCGGAGAAACAATGTCATCGGGATCAAACGCGGCTTTAATACGGCTGCGCAGTTCTAATGCGTCTTGCTCCAGCTCGAAGTCACTATTGAACGGCATTTCATCAACGGCACGTCGATAGCACGGCCACTGGTAGCGTCGATATAAGGCGCGCAATTTACGTACTAAGTCTGTCGCTCTGGTAACTTCATCCGGATTACCTGAGTCGTAGTAAATACTGATAATCGCCTGACACAGGTAAGCATTGACGGCGGTTAACGTGACACCAAATTCAAACCCTGCTTTGTCGAAGGCTTGCTGTGACAAACGCATACATTTTTCAACGTCTTCGCCCGCCATCGGCAACGTAGGTGCAACCCAATAAAAGCCAGCCCCGTCTTCCACTGGGTTCATTTTTTCCGGAATATTTCCGCGATAGCGCCAATAACAACCTTTGAGTGCCAAATCTTTAGGGTTCCCCTCTAGCATCGCCATCATCTCAGTAAAATCATTGAGACTACTCTGCAAACGCCGGTACACGGGCAAGCTCCCAAGCAAACGACTGGCACTGATTGCTATTTGGTTCATTTGTTTCAGCTTTGCCAAGCTAACTACATTTACTTTAGCGATGGGTTTAAGCAGTGCTTTTACACGTGCGGCTTTAGCTTTTGCTACTGCCGTAGTGCCTGTGATCACAAACGCACCTGACCAAGGAGATAAGTTGTATTGGTTGCACAGCGATTCAATATCCGCTTGGTTCGCACCATCACTCGTGCTCCATTTGGTAAAATCGAATCGTTCCATCATGGTGAGCATTCGGTAGGTGTTACCTAAGTGAGGCAAACCATCAATGCTGCCTTCTGATTTCAGGCGGCGCATGATATCGATATAGGCAGATAAATCATTCGCACTTTTAAGGCGTACTAAACAACGCAAGCTCGCTTCTGGCCTAAACATCAGTTCGAACTTCATTTTGCTGATCACTGCGATATTGTTCTGAGTGAACAACTCGTGAAGATTGGCAGCAAGGCCCGCTCGACCACAATATCGCGCGCTCTGATTTAGCTTCATCACCTTGCCACTGGCTAAGATTAATTCGCTAATCGTAAAGTGCTGGCTTCGGTTACCAACAGGACCATGACCAAATCCCCTCTCTAATATATTCCCCATCAGACTGGTATCTGGCCCTGCTCCCGTGCAATCCAACATCCATGGCGTATGTTTGAGATATCCAGACACTTGACCTTGTGTTACACCCGGCTCGACCTCAATAACTCCAAGCTCTTCATCAAAGCTCAGTATTCGATTCATGCCGCTAAGATCGAGTAACGTACAACCATCACTGGCAGGCGTTTTGTAACCATACCCCCAGTTGTTGCCTTTCCCGACAGGATAAACAGGCAGTTTTTTTAAATACGCCTGTTCAATAACTTGTTGCAGCTCCATACCATTTTGAGGCTGAAGAATTTGCGGGACGATGCGTGAATGATGGCCAAGGCCACTGCGCAGTTCGATTGGCTGATGCAAATCAACCTGTTCCACAACAGATGACACGTGTAGCTCCTTTACTGGTGAATAATACGGCTATCAAGGAGTTACTCGATAGCTTTGTCTGCTGTTTCAATTAGGAGCAGAATTATCTCAGCAGCTTAAATATCAAACAACACACATATCTGCGGGGTGAATGCATTCAGCAAAAACAAGTAGGTAACAACATTCATATTGACCAGGTAAATACAACAAGAAAAACGGCAAAAGTGATTTATGGAATGGAAGTTCATGAGAGAAAGAGAGTGTGCTCATTTACACAATGAGCACATTGAGGCTATCGGTGATGTTGGTACAACTCATCCAGCGCGACTGATAATCCGTCTTCTTTGACAATGCGGATATGTTCGCGAGCTAAATCGCGTGCATTGGTCACGCCACATGAGTGAGCGATCAGGCCAATACCGTAGTGGATGTATTTGTTGTAATTTGCGACACGCTCCATTTTGTCTTCAACGTTCAATCCTTGTTGCAGGCGCACGTCATGAGTGGTGATGCCTGTCGGACACGTGTCTTTATTGCATTGCAGCGCCTGAATACAGCCCAGTGCAAACATGTGGCCTCGAGCAGAAACAACAAAATCGGCACCTAGAGCGATCGCCCAAGCTACTTTGGAAGGCGTAATGAGCTTGCCAGAGGCAACCACTTTAATTCTCGGGATTAGACCACGCTCATTAAGTAAATTTACTACTAGAGGCAGACTTTCTTTTAACGGCAGCCCAACGTAATCCATGAGTGGTTGAGGCGCGGCTCCGGTACCACCGTCAGCGCTATCAATCGTAATGAAATCGGGGGCACTGTCATGGCCTCGCTTTTCTATTTCATCGAGAAGATCTTTGAACCATACTTGTGAGCCAATGACACTTTTAAAGCCAACGGGTTTACCCGTCACTTCTCGAATACGATGGATCATATCAAGTAAATCACCCACATTACGGATATCTTTATGTCCGTTTGGGCTGATGGAGTCGTGCCCCTGAGGGATACCACGAATTTGAGCAATTTCAGCAGTAACTTTGCGCCCGGGTAGCATGCCGCCTTTGCCCGGTTTCGCTCCCTGACTGATTTTTATCTCAAACATTCTTACATTATCATGTGCGGCCAGTTCTCGCAGTTTGTCATCAGAGAGCTGACCATCTTGATCGCGAACACCGTACTTAGCTGTCCCGATCTGAAACACAATGTCGCAGTCACCTTCCAAGTGATACGAGCTTAAGCCACCCTCTCCCGTGTTCATCCAGCATCCTGCGATCTTTGCGCCTTTAGACAAGGCTCGAACCGCAGGCTTTGATAAGGCACCAAAACTCATTCCGGAGATATTGAAAATCGATGACGTGGTATAAGGCGTTCGGCAACCTTCACCGATGGTGACCGCAGCCGGGGATACAGCGTCTTCCTCTAACGTGGGAAACGCGCAATTCATAAACATGATGGTGCCCGTCGCGTCCAGATTGCGGGTCGAGCCGAAAGCTATCGTACGATCAACATTTTTCGCTGCTTTGTATACCCAGCTACGTTCTGCACGATTGAATGGCATTTCCTCTCTGTCCATAGCAAAGAAATATTGCCTGAAGAACTCTCCCTGTTTCTCAAACAAGTAGCGAAAACGCCCAATGACAGGATAGTTGTGTCGAATGGCATGTTTGTGCTGGCGTTTGTCTGCAACGTACATGTACAAAACACTGATTACACCAAGCCCAATCGCGATAATGAAAAGCCCTGAGAATAGATCGATCCCGATGACAAAAAATTCACCCATTTTATGCTCCAGTAGTCTTTGCATTTTCTATTTGTATAGACCGTCTTCATCAATATAGTTGACGATCTGGAGCAATTTGAATTTTTTCAATCAATTAGCGGTTTCAATTCGTGATTAAGTAACTTGATCTAAAACGCTCTGTTTTCTCGCCGGCATCTTTTCCGATCGTAAACCTTGGTCTTCAACTCTGGTATTCCAAATGTAAACTGGGCCACTGCTTGCGCAATCATTGCAAATAATATGGTGTTCCAGCTCGTTAGAGTTCCACGCGCTCGGCTTCATTTCCTTTACCAAATGCGTGCTTCCACAGAATGGGCAGGGTTTTAAGTTCATGTTCAACCTTTGATTACAGAATGTTGAGTATTTCCGCTGCAGTACTCTTAAACGCGAACAGCAAAAACAATGCAAGAATGAAGAATTCGAAGCGCAGTAGTATTGAGTTCACCACCAAAAACTGAGGCTGGGCGATACCTTTTATACCTCGGTTTTCACGCTTTTCAGTCTGGCTGTTTTCGTTGCTCGACTCGCTAGCTTCTGACGGATTGACTGCACTTAACGTGATGACTGACGCAATAAACTCGTAACCAGACTTCGGAACTGTTTTGATAAAGGCTGGAGACTTAGTAGAGTCGTTGAGCGCTTTTCTTAACGTCGATACTGATTGAGTCAAACTGGAGCTATCGACAAAAATCTCTCGCTCAATCCAGAGCACTTCGATTAACTCCTTACGCTGAATCGTTCGATGACTATGCTCGACAAAGTAATCCAGTAAACGACATTCGTTTGAACCTAAAAGGATGTCGCTATCGTCGCCTTCGATGTAGCTCAGCGTGTTTTTCTTAGGCCTAAAGAGAAATTGATTGCCAATGTTATAAACTCTTTCCATCGCAATTTAACCTAGCACAAGTAAATGAATGGGAAAGAACGGTAGGAAACCATTACCTACCGTCCAGTTTGCTATACAGCGTTAGCTTCTGTCGTCAGCGTTCGCTGTGGTTCACTGACTTTGTTTTTATTGAAATCTTCAGCGATAGCAAGGTACACAGCGGGTAACACGAACAAGGTAAACAAGGTGCCGATAATCATGCCTGCGACTAATATGATGCCTATGCTGTTTCGTGCTTCTGCCCCGGCTCCTGTCACCAGTACAAGCGGGAAATGCCCTAAAACCGTTGCTGCGGTCGTCATTAATATGGGTCTTAGACGAATCTTTGCCCCTTGAATGACAGCTTCCAGTTTCTGGTGGCCCTGATGTTGAAGTTCATTGGCAAATTCAGTAATGAGGATGCCATTTTTAGCCACCAACCCGACTAAGGTGATAAAGCCAATCTGGGCATAGATGTTCATACTCGTCAGCCCGAGAAAAGCAAACGACATTGCACCAGCTAACGCCAAAGGTACTGACCCTAACAATACAACCAGAGGTGAGCGGAAGCTGTTGAATTGAATCGACAACACCATATAGACAACGAACAATGCCACAGCCAGTACGGTAAACAGGCTGTTACCTTCTTGCCTTAGCTGGCGACTACTGCCTGCATAGTTGACTTGGTAACCTTTCGGCAAAATGTCACTCGCGGTTTGTTCCAGTAGAGTAAGCGCTTGATCCGGAGTCACTCCAGGGACCAATCCACCTAAGATTCGGAATGAGTTGAGCTGATTGAATCTTGAAATGCTGCGTACATTAACGGTCTGCTCCAGCGATGCGACACTACTTAGAGGCACAAAGTCTCCTGCGGGCGTTTTGATCTGGAGATCAAGCAGTGATTCACTGGTTGAGCGAGACTGCACATCGACCATAGGAATCACTCGATAGGCTTTCCCGTTGCTGTCAAAACGCGTTACCTCTTGTTCAGACACCATTAATGAAATTTGGTCTGTCACTGCTTTGGTTGTCAGGCCAAGATCCACCATTTTCTTATTGTCGAAGTTTAGCCGAGCGTGTGGCATATCAATTTTCAGATCGGTATCGACGAACATGAATTTTCCGCTTTGCTGCGCGGCTTCAAGCAGTTGATACGCGTACTGAAGCATGTTCGCGTAACTGTCTTGAGATTGAATTACCATTTCTACATCAAATTGTCCCGCAGTAGGCAATGGCTTCGGCATGGTTGGATAAACGCGAAGACCCGTAACATCTTTTAACGTAAAGTAAATGTTCTGCAGCATATCCGACACCGAGTAAGCACGCTCTTCATAGGGAACAAAATTAATCCCACTGAAACCACCTTGCTCAGTCACGGTTTGCCAGACGATGTCCACACCTTCCATCGGTAAAATTGAGCCGACAGCCTGCTGCATGTACCGATTGTTATATTCCAGTGCTCCACCTGATGGCGCTTCTGAAATTACAAAGATAGAGCTTTGATCTTCAACCGGTGCGAGCTCTTTCTGGGACAACAAATAGAAAGGAACGGTAAGCAATGACAACACAACCGCTGAAAACAGCATCGCTCTGCGATGAACAAAGACACCACGTAATGCAGACTCATAAGCCGTCGATAAACGCTCAAATACAGAGTTGATCTTCTGTGTCAGCTTGCCCTCTTGGCCTTTTTCTGGCGACACATAGGCGCTCATAATAGGTGACAACGTAATGGCGACCACGCCAGAGAACAACACCGCAATCGCAAGCGTGAACGCAAATTCTTTGAACAAAGCACCGGATAGACCACTAACAAAACCTATTGGCGCAAACACGAGTGCAAGTGTGATCGTCATGGAGAAAATCGGGCGCAACAACTCACGTGAGCTGATCAAGGCAGCCTCAATACGCCCTTTCCCACTGCGCATATGGCGAGCAACGTTTTCAACCACAACAATCGCATCATCGACGACAAGGCCAACAGATAGGACGATGGCTAGAATGGTCAAAAGGTTGAGTGAAAAGCCCGCCATTGCCATCGCAGCAACACTGCCCAAAATGGAAATCGGTATCGTGATCAAAGGAACTAATGCGGTGCGGAACGACCCCATCAGCAGCAAGATCACAATGCCCACTAAGAGTATTGTTTCCGCCAGCGTGGTAAAAATTTCACGCAGTGCATCACGCATGTACAAAGTACCATCATAACCAATCGTTATCGCTGTGCCTTGTGGTAAACGCTCGTTAACGACAGCCAACTGCTGGTATAACTCGTCACCAATTGTGATTTCATTTGACCCCGGAGAAGTGACAATGCCAATAAAGACAGACTCATTCAGGTCAAGACGCGCCGTGTCAGAGCCTCGGTCTTCACCCATTTCTATTCTGGCTATGTCCCCCAAGTGAACCACTGTATCGCCATTTTTCTTGATGATCAGATCTCGAAAGTCCTTTGCATCCCGCTGCAGGGCATTACTCATGATGCTGATGTTCTGAACATCATTTTCCGCACTGCCCAGCGACGCGATAACATTGTTATCGTTCAGGGCCTGATGAACCTCTTGCGCGCCGATGTTCAAGCTCGCCATTTTTAGAGGGTTCAGCCAAACTCGGATTGCAGGCTTACGGCCACCTAATACATCTGAACTTTGCACACCTTCAATCGACGCGAACCATGGCGTCACATTTCGTTCCAGATAGTCAGTCAGCGCCGGTCGATCCATGGTTTCGCTTGAGACGTTCAGGTAGAAGGTCGCACTTGGTCGATCAACACGAGCCACTGAGACACTCGGGTCTTGTGCCCCTTCAGGCAATTCATACGCTATCTGGCTAAGCCTTGAATTCAGCTCTGCAAGTGCATCCGTGCTGTTTTCATTCAGTTTCAGCCACGCGGTTACTTTACTCACGCCCGCGGTGGTCGAGGAGTCAACATAGTCAACACCAGGTACACTCATCGCGACCTTTTCAATTGGCTCAGTAATAAAGCCTTTAACCACGTCAGACGAAACCCCGACGTATTCTGTCGTGATAATCAGAGATGAGCTCTCAATTTGAGGAAACTGAGAGATAGGCAATCGAGAAGATGCCATTAACCCTGCGATTGTAATCACCAATGAAATGACAATCGCAAACACAGGTTTTTTAACAAACACATCCATGTTTACTCTCCAACCTTAGCCACAATAGATACTGGATCGCTTTGCTCTGGGGACTTCGTGCGTACTAACAGGCCATCATAGAGCTTGAACGCGCCTGCAGCCGCAATGCGCTCACCTTCTTCGATACCATTCAGAATGAATTTTGCGCCTTCTCTTTCAGCAATGACCTCTACAGGGCGGCGGTTCGCACGAAAAGCGCCTGAACCTTCACCTTCCTCAGACAAACTGACAACGTACGCGCCATAGAGATCTTGGTTCACTGCTGCAACGGGTACTCTATATACGTTCGCGTCCGCACTGATAGGAATCTGAACTTCCATTGGCGTATTCGGGGCGTAGTCGACCTGTTTTCGACTAATTTGAGCACGGTACTTTAGGCTTCTTGACGTGTCAGAAACACGAACGTCACGAGCAATGACATCTGCGATTTGGTAGGCTGCCTGACCAAACGCGTCAATGTGTCTCACCTCCACTTGATCGCCGACGCTTAAACTTGGATAAAACTGAGGCACGCTGAACTCGATCCAATTGTACTCTGTAATCCCTACAAAGCTGGTGAGCATTTCATTCGCAGAAACGTAATCCCCGACTTTGACGTTATGCATCCCCACCATGCCGGTGAAAGGGGCATAGACTGACTTTTTCTCAATCGTTGTTTCAAGTACGTCAATTTCGGACTGAATTACAATCAGATCCGCATAAGCTTGATCATGCTGTTCTTGACTGATCGCGTTGGTCTTAAGAAGTTTTGTTGAGCGTGTGTAGACGGACCGTGCGTGCTGTTCACGTGCTTTAGCTGAGCGAATACGTGCTTGTTCCTCGGATATATCGAGTTGGAACAAGAGATCGCCACTTTGTACACGCTGACCAGCCATCGAACCAACATGCGAGACTTTCCCTGAAAGCTCAGTAAAAAGCTCTGTTTGCAATGGAGAAACTGTATTTCCCAACACACTGACCGTAGGTACGTATTCGGCCCTTTCTACATAAGCCGTTTCCACCACCTCATAGTGCTCTGGAAAAGATTCCGCGATAGCAATCGCTGTCGTGATTTCTGAATATTTGAAGTATGCCAAGCCACCTATCACTGCGGTTAGGCCAGACGCGGCAAAAAGCCACGCTTTGATTGAAGACCGATTTTTTCTCATAACCTCACCGTTATTATCTGTACAACCCACTTATGAAACACATTCGAATATCATTCGAATGTGTTTCAAATACTAATTTTACAGATTTATCTTGTCAAACCATAGCGAGGCGGATAGTCATAAAAGAAACCGTGAGGAAAATAATTTATCTTTTAGATAACAAACAGATAGAGCCTTATCATTGATATGAAAAATATATCAATTGACATTAATTGCTACTTGAGTACAGCTTTGAGGTAAAGATTGACTCGTCCAATCAGATTCTTTAGCATTCAAGCGAATGTTATTCGAATGAAGATCCAATATGCCCGCACCAAGACACTCATTTGCCGAACAAGAACGACTCGTGCTAGACGCCGCCGCTCAAAGCATCTTAGAAAGTTCACTGATTGATTTTAAGATGTCCAACATTGCTAAAAATGCGGGCTTGTCCATGGGGTCGGTATATAAGCATATTCAGTCCAAAGAGGATGTGCTTGTTGCACTATCTGTGCGTTTGGATAAACAAGCCACTGCCGCTGTAAAAGAAGTCTTAAGCCTGCCGTACTCTCTCCCTACGAAGATTGTTGCAATTAATCTTCTTTCCGAAAAAGCCATGTATCTCTACCCTTTCGGTTATCAATTGATGACAATGCTCAGTAGCCAGGATTTATTGGCCAAAGCATCAGAAAAATGGCTGAATAAGCTGAGCATTGCAGCAGAAGAAATTAGGCTTTGTTTTGAACAAGCACTTCGACAAGCTATTCAATCCCAAGAACTGCTTTGCAATGAAGACGAGCAAGAATCACTCATCGAAGAGTTCTTACTCCTTAACTGGGCAATCAGTATCGGTTTTCCGCAAATCGTTAATCACCCACATGACGTCTCAATCACAGAGTCAAAGCGAAACGTTAATATTCCACTTTCCCTTGAGCACCCGTTGATACGTGCAACGATTCGTATGACCAATAGCTACCCTTGGAAACATCCCGTGTCTATTGAAGAGTTATCAGAGATTGAACAAATTCTTCAGTCTCGTGGTATGAGAGAAAATAGCGAACCTAGTGCGTAAAGAGCCTCACATGAGGCTCTAATCAGAACTGACATTTGCATAAATACCCTGTCAACTTACTGTAGCACAAATCAAACTTTCAACACTGTTGACTTTCCCTTTACACCCATAGTGAAATCTCGGTTAAAATATTGTTTTAAAATAACTAAACCCATTTAGAACATTTTATATTAGTAAGCGTTAATCAGTCGTCAAAATGTAAACACCACCACTAAAATGCAACAAGCTCGTTACATACCTAACTAACAGTAGTGGATTACGGGCCCTATCACACTAGAGATTTACCATCTTCAAACACTCACCTATTGAAGGAATATTATGAAACTAACAGGAAAAAAAGCGTTCATTACTGGAGCAACTTCAGGCATCGGCTTAGCTATTGCGCGTCGTTTCTTTGAGGAAGGCGCAACGATTGCTATTAACGGACGAAATGCCGAAAAGCTGGAATCAATTAATAGAGAGTATTTCTCGAACAAAGCGCTCGAAGTGGTCGCAGATATTTCCAAAGTCGAAGATATTGCCTCCGCGTATGATTTGCTTGGAAAAGAGTTTTCTGAACTGGATGTATTGGTTGTCAATGCAGGGGCCTATCAGCTAAAGCCGTTTACAGAAACAACTGAACAAGACTTTGACGACATGTTTGCACTCAACGTTAAAGGGGCTTTCTTTACTATGCAATATTCAGCGCCACTATTGAGTGAAGGAGCATCGGTTATTTCAATTTCCTCTGTTGGTGCAATACATGCCAGTTGGAACCAAGCGCCTTACAACGCCTCAAAAGCTGCTATCTCTTCTCTAACTAAAAGCTTTGCCTGTGGACTCACTCATAAAAAGATCCGCGCCAATACCATTTCACCCGGCGTAACCGAAACTGAAATTTGGGACAAGGTTGATTACCGAGACCAGGTTGATCTAGTTGCTAAAGACGGGATTCCTCTCGGAAGAAAAGGCGCGGTCGAAGAAGTGGCTGGCGCTGCGCTATTCCTTGCCAGCGATGACTCTGCCTTTATGACCACCAGCGATCTGATGATGGATGGCGGCGTCACTTACATCAGTGACCCAGAGGAATGGGGCCATAAGCAGTAAACAAGTAATTCCATTTTAAAAGAGCCTCGTCTGAGGCTCTTTTCGTTTTTGGAATCATCGGTTAAATTTTTTCCATTTTTGGAAATTAAAGTTTAACACCATTATTTCATCGCTCGATTCAATACTATCGCTAATCAATCCACGCCCACCTTCAAGCCAGATCATGTTTAGGAGATTCCTATGTCTAAAGCGATCCTAATAATCGATTTAATCAACGATATTGTTCATCCCGACGGAAAGATACCAAGTTGTGCTCAGCTTGCTAGTGAGATGGAGACAATCACTAATACCAATCATGCATTGAACTATGCGAGAAAAAACAACTGGTTAGTGGTTCACATCAAAGTAGGTTTTGATGCCAACTATTCGGCGCAGCCCAAGTCCTCGCCTGTATTTGGTAAGGCAGATCAGTATCGAGCATTACAACTGGGGAACTTTGGTACCGAATTTCATAGCGATGTCGACGTTCGAGAAGATGATTCGATCATTGTGAAACCAAGAATTAGCGCGTTTTACAGCACACCATTAGAGGCCACGCTACGAGCTAACCATGTGACACAGCTGTATCTTGCGGGTGTAAGTACAGAATGGGCAATTCAATCCACAGCCAGAGAAGGTCATGACCGAGACTATAAAATCACCATCTTGGAAGACTGTTGTGCCGCCTCTTCAAAAGAAGCTCACTCCACTTCCCTCGCTATGCTCAGTCGCATTGCAGACATAGCCACAGCTTCGGATTTATCAACAGAAGAACTGTAAGCGGCTATCTACTTTGTAAAGGAGCTTGTTCAAGCTCCTTTAAGGCATGATAAGTGACTTTTGACCCAGAATCATAAGTCACAAATATCCCCACCACTTAGTCACACATGACAGTAATGGTAAATCGGTCAGACGTCGTCGACGTTGATTTTACCGTATACGTTGACGGGCAGTAACTTAGCTCTTTGTTCCATTGAGCAAAGCGCTGAAGGTTCGTTGACTCGTCAAACGATTCTTCATCTGTGTAGGTGACTTGGACTTTTCCATCGACTACTTTTTGCGACACTTCTGCGGTGTATGAAGAAGCACAACCTGCAGCTACAGCAACACTTAACAAGACGAGTAATTTTTTCATGAGAGACACCTTTCAGTTTGGCCAGCTTAGCGCTGACCTTGGATAAACTTCGGACATTAGCCAATGCAACTGAAAGTATCTCTATCCCTTTCGCTAATCTACCATTTAGAGAAAGCTTTATGATTAATAATGCTTAACCATTCTTAACTCTTTGAAGTAAAAAGCAGAAGTAAGATTTGGAAGGTAAGTTTCGTTGTGAATAAGCCATAAAAAAAGCTCCATATCTATTATGGAGCTTTTTGCTTTTGTGACGTCAGCTAATTAACCGTCAATACCACGTGATTTCAGGAATTCAGCATACGTTCCTTTGAAATCAGTGATCTTGTTGTCTTTGATTTCAATAATGCGCGTAGCCAAAGAGTCAACAAACACTCGGTCATGCGAAACGAAGAACAAGGTACCTTTGTATTGCTCAAGCGCCGAGTTCAACGACTCGATGGATTCCATGTCCATGTGGTTAGTTGGCTCATCCATTAACAGCATATTTGGTTTATGCATCATGATTTTACCAAGCAGCATTCGACCCTGCTCACCACCAGACAGCACCTGAACAGACTTTTTGATGTCGTCTTGAGAGAACAGCATACGCCCAAGGAAACTGCGTACAACCTGCTCATCTTCACCTTCTTGACGCCACCGGCCCATCCAATCCATCAGATTCATATCTTCAGCAAAATCTTCAGAATGATCCTGAGCGTAATAACCGATGTTGGAGTTTTCAGACCATTTGAACTCACCGGTACGTGGCTCACGTACACCTGCCAAAGTGTTTAGTAAGGTTGTCTTACCTACGCCGTTTTCACCGATAATCGCAACACGCTCACCCACTTCAAAAATCGCATTGAAATCCGAGAACAAATCGTCTTCGTAACCTTGAGATAAGTTTTCAACAATTAGAGCATTACGGAACAATTCTTTAGACTGTTCAAAACGAATAAACGGATTCTGTCGACTAGACGGTTTAACTTCTTCTAGCTGTATCTTGTCAATTTGCTTAGCACGAGAAGTTGCCTGCTTAGCCTTCGATGCGTTAGCAGAAAAGCGCGCAACGAATGTGTTTAGCTCTGCAATTTGGGCTTTTTTCTTAGCGTTATCAGCCAGTAAACGCTCACGAGCCTGAGTTGCTGCAACCATATACTCATCATAGTTACCAGCAAATAGACGCAGCTCACCGTAGTCTAGGTCAGCCATATGAGTACATACCGAGTTTAAGAAATGACGGTCGTGCGAGATGATAATCATCGTACAGTTACGCTGATTCAAAGTTTCTTCAAGCCAGCGAATAGTGTCCATATCAAGGTTGTTCGTAGGTTCATCTAAAAGCATCACATGAGGGTCTGCAAACAATACTTGAGCTAAGAGCACACGCAGCTTCCAACCCGGTGCCACTTCACTCATAAGACCAAAATGCTGCTCTTCTGGAATGCCTACTGCAAGCAGTAACTCGCCCGCTTTAGCCTCAGCCATGTAACCATCCATCTCAGCGAACTCAGTTTCAAGATCACCAACGCGCATTCCATCTTCATCGGACATTTCGGGTAGAGAATAGATGCGGTCACGCTCTACTTTAACTTCCCACAGTTCTTTGTAACCCATGATGACAGTGTCGATTACTGTGTACTCTTCATAGGCAAACTGGTCTTGATTTAGCTTTGCAATACGCTCATTTGGATCATAAGAAACGTTACCCGATGTTGGCTCCAGCTCACCAGATAGAATCTTCATAAACGTAGACTTACCACAACCGTTTGCACCAATTAAGCCATAGCGGTTACCGCCACCAAACTTAACAGAGATGTTTTCGAACAAAGGTTTCGCACCAAACTGTTGTGTAATATTTGCCGTTGTAATCATGTTGGGAAATGTCCTTGGATGGATTGGCGTTTTCAAAAGGCGGCTATTGTGACATTAATCACGATAATCTCATAACCTTTTAAGCTTCCTAAAATAATTTTTATACCAATCCAGAGGCATCAAACACGAAAATTGAGGAATAAATCTGCTTGAAATTTCATTGGCAAGTATCACGAATGGGTTCAGCGTGATTTGAGCGTTTTTCGCTCACTCAATTTAACCATCTATACGGCTGTTATTTTTATTCATCCGTTCGTAATGTGTACAAATACCAAGAGAGTTGAGGTTAGCAGCGACCACAGCAGTCAGAGCTAGGTATCTCGGTGAACCAGTGAAAATTATGACTTACGGTCAATGTCTAGTCTCTGGCGGCTCTTTAAGAACAAAGAATAAGTAAGGAAAAGAAACAATCTTTTCATGGCAGAGATGCCATTTATCTCACTCGAAAGTTATGACCATTGAGGTTCAATGTCGAGTAGACGTGAGGAGTTTTAACTTTTGGAGGAATACAGATGTTAAGACCTAACGGTTCAATGACTCTGATATCCGCAATCAAAAACACCACCAATTACGGTGGCGTTGATGAGAGTGTATATCATTGTCTAGGTAACACCTCTATCAGCGTCACCACTAGACGACAAGAAAGAGGTTATCGATGCATCAAATCTTAGACGTGCAAACGATTGAACAAGCCCAGAGACTGCTTGAAGAATTAGGATTAGTTATCGAGCATAGCGAAACGCATGAGCGATATGTTGAAGGTAAGGCTTTACTAGAAGCTATGGGCTTAAGTTTTGAGTCTAACTTTAGAGTGGTAATTGGCAGAGTTATTGAGAGTAATTCTTTAGTGGAAGGACGAGACTACGTAGCAGTTCACCCTCCCAAATTTACCGTAACAATGATGTTACGGCGAAAAAATCACTCCACAATGCAAAGGCTTATGTCTTCACGCCTATGGCAGCAGCTAAAGCTGTCCTGAGTGCTCCTACCAAGAAAGGGATGATAAGCGTGAGCTAGTTCTTAAGCAGAACATCACTCAACGAGTTGCACTAAAAACGGGAGCGGAGTCCACGTCACACGAAGAAGCTGTTGATGCTGCTCATCTTGGTTTAACTGGCAAGGCTCATGAACTGATGAACATGCGCAAACCATCGCAACGCATTCAGAGACTTCTAGATAAAAGCAAGACAATTGATGACGTGGTTAACACTCTCATTAACGCGACAGCCAATAATCCCAAAGCTTCTTACGATGACCGTGTACGTTTTGCCAATAGTCTAAGACACGCGGTTAACCAAGTGTCTGAAGAACTTCTGACATCGATGATTAAGAGTAAGTCCACGCTTATATCTAATCATTTGATTCAGAGAAAAGCGGCAGACAATGCCATTCTCAAATATGAAAGACGGTTAGCTCGTCAACAACATTCGCTGGTCGAATCCAAATTACAACAACAGTAATATCGAATGGGGTGCTAGTCGCCCATTTTCGTTTTCAGTCGCTTTTTATCGGAGGTGTAGATGAAGTATGTCCCAATGCTGGCAGGTAAGCCGATGACACTGCCTGAATATGTGCGGTTATTCGGTCGTAAGCCAAAAGACTTAACTTACAAGATGAGGCACAGATATGGCGCTACGCAAATGAAGAAGCTCTGGTTAACATGTGAGAAATTTAGAACACTGGCCATAGAAGAAGTGGCAGACCTTCCAAGAACGGGTAAGCATCATTTAGACAAGTCTATTCATGACGCTGATAATATCAATTAGTCTAAATGCAATCTGTCAGTTTCGTTACCACGATGTGACTAGATCTGACAGGTTGCGCTAAACTGGTTCTGCCCCATTGTGTGTTGGCACTGTATCCTTTTGATGCCTGTCCCAATTAGATCCATCCGTTTATCATTCCGCTTATTTAGAGAAAAAAGTATGCACGCAAAGGCACATACTTTATAAGTGATTTAACTATAGGAAATGTAGATAGAAAGATTAAAAATCAGAAGCTTCAGGATCTACGTATATAATAGAGTCACGAGCCCAATGGGATAAATCATAAGAGAAGGAGTCTGCACCATAAAGCATTCCCCACATTGTGCTAATGTTTCTTATATCCCAATCTCTTATGTCCTGATTGAAAGATTTGGCGCCGTAGAACATGGCATGAGTATCATGTATTCCCGAAACATCCCATTTGGATATGTCTTGGTTAAAGTTCTCCGCTCGATAAAACATACGTTTCATTGAGCCCACAGAACCTATATTCCAAGACGAGATGTCGCCATTAAATTTACTTGCTCCACGAAACATATTCGACATGTCTCTAACACTCGTTGTATCCCATTCTGATAAATCGTGGTTGAATTTTCTCGCCAGATAAAACATGTAGGACATATTTTCAACATTGCTGACATCCCAGAGATTTATGCTTTGATCAAATGATACAGCACCAGCAAACATACCTTCCATCGTCTTCACTTTGCTTACATTCCAGCTTGAGATATCCTGATCAAAAGACTTTGCTTTAGCAAACATCCCATTCATGTCCTCGACCTTGCCAACGTCCCAGTTTGAAATATCTTTGTTAAAAGAGCTGGCACCACCGAACATGGTTCTCATGTTGGTCACATTAGAGACATTCCACTTTGATAAGTCTTGATTAAAAGACTCAGCTTTCTGAAACATTCCCGCCATGTTGGTTACATTACTCACATCCCAATTAGAAATATCTTGGTTAAAGGAATGCATTTCATGAAAAAGCATACTCATGTCTGTGATTTCAGAAGTATCAACGTTTGATATATCTTCTTTGAAGAAGAGCATATGCTTAATATCGTTGACAGTAACCTTCATTGGAAGAAATTTGGGTTTATGCTCATCCGTTAATGCAGAAGTCATTTTACCATCGTCGTAATTAAAAGTTATATATTTGGCGACATTTGAGACATTCCAAGCCGTCAAGTCCTGATTAAAAGCCCTAGCCGCAAAGAACATAGCCGTCATGTCCTTCACATTACTCACATCCCAACTCGATATGTTTTGATTGAAAGAGTAAGTAAAGCTAAACATACCATTCATATTGGTAACGTTACTTACATCCCATCCAGAGATATCCTGATTAAATGCTTTAGCTTCATAAAACATATCGGACATGTTAGTCACGTTACTCACGTCCCACCCAGAGATATCTTGGTTAAATCTTCGTTTATGAGAAAAAAGACTACTCATGTCTTTTATTTCAGAAACATCTACCTGAGTAACGTCTCTACCTGCTTTGATCATTTCAAGCAATTCTTGCCGATTAAGCGGATGTGTTGGGGTTGGTTCTTTTTCGCAGCCTACCAGTAAAAATAATCCTATTAAAAGAATTGGCTGTAACTTCTGCATTATCTTCCCTTATTCAATAAAACCTAACCTATTGTAAATTCTACTATAAAAACAGACGAAGCTTTCTATATACAAGAAGCACACGCAGCTTCCAGCTAGGAGCAACTTCGCTCATCAACCGTAATGCTGCTCTTCTGGTATACCAGCTGCTAAAAGAAGTTCACCTGCTTTTGCGTTAGCCATGTAACCGTCCATCTCAGCAAACTCAACTTCAAGCTTAGCAACACGCTCATTTGGATCGTAACTAACGTTACCCCCTGTCGGGTCTAACTCACCTCTTAGAACCTTCATGAAAGTCGACTTACCACAACCGTTAGTTAAAGGGCGCTTTTCTTACGTGGTTTAAATTGCTTGCCAGCTACTTAATTCGACGCAACGTCCGCGATACAAGACTGCACTCTCTGGATCACGATTTGCGCTCACCAAGAGTTCAGAGCTATTCTTCATAACGAACATCATTCACGTTTTGCAAACTTTCGATCAGTTGAAATACATAAGCAAAAGATTACACTGCTCAATAGAATAACGTCAATTCCGTGAATCGAAGCTCAATGATTTTATTTGGCAATTTAAAACAAAAAATACAAACCTTTATGATTATAATAAGTTGCATTTAAAACCTGGCAATATTATTAAAAAATCCGGATAAATACGCTCTATTTTAACCATATCCATGGTGATTTTGCGTTTTATTTTAAACTCAGGTATAGAATCTTTACTTTTAGGTATAAGATGGAAGTTTAATGCAGAGATTGGTACATATGCTTTCTAGAAAGTTCTTGAAAAACTTGTTTGTCTTTCTTCCATTTTTATTGTTTTTCATTGGGTATACTGAACCAGCCCAAAGCTCAACAGTAAGATCATCATACATTCAGATTGCGGAAGCGTTAGTAGCTGATAGAGAAACAACTAGCAACGGCAATATTAGAAATCAAAATCTCTACGAAGCTTGCATTACTTCTAGTAAGGCAAGTGATAAGGATGCTATAGCTCGTTGTGAACTCAAAAGGATACAGTACACAATTAGAAACTCACACAATATTGAGGCAACTGACAAAAATATTTCTGAAGTATGGGACAAGGCAAATGACATGTACGGTTGGTGTATGGCCCGATACGTTATGACAGAGTTTAAAGGCTACGACATGGAAAACCACCTTAAATCCTGCTTTGTTAAGAGTGCTACTGTCGCTGCTCAAGATCTAGATAATGACACAAATAAGGTACATAAAACCTCATCGTCTCTAATCGATGAGTTTTTAGAAAATAAAACAACCTTAGGTCCTAAACTACCTAAACAGATATCGTCTGCGATTACAACCGCAACCTCGAAGTGTGAACTAGAGTTAAAATATAAAAAAAGCGAAAACTATTACAATGATTTTTTGTTTAGATGCATTCAATTAGAATCAAAGTACATTTCATATATGGATAAAAATAATTAAGGAGTCTGTGGTGATGCAGGCCTCGTATGTAGATGTTGTGGTATTTCTAGGCCAACATTACGCAAGTGGAGCAAGCGATACAAGCAGTGTGGAATCGCTGGTCTAGAAAGTCAGAGCAGACGCCCTCATTCACCTCCAGATACCAAAGTCACTGATGAGCTAAGAGCACTGATCCTTACCATGCGTTAGAAGCGCAATATAGGGGCGCGGCGTTTACAAACGGATTTAATCCGACTTCACCAAATAGACCTAAGTACCGCGACACTCCATAAGGTTGTATCTGAAACATCAGTCAAACCCATCGTCACTTTCCGACGCCAAAAAGATTTCCAAAGATATTAACGCCCAATTCCTGGCGATAGAGTCCAGATGAACACTTTTAAGATAGCGGCTAAAATTTACCAATATACAGCTATTGATGACTGCTCTCGCTATCGGGTTCTAAGGTGCTACTCTCCGCGCACAGCAGCAAACACAGTCGGCTTTATTGATTGTATCGTGGAAGACCTATCCAGCGCATTCAGACTGACAGAAGTCGTGAATTCTTTGCTGAGAAAATCCACAGACAACTCATGATTTATCGAATCAAGTTTCGCCCAAATAAGCCTGGCTCACCTCACTTGAATGGCAAAGTGGAACGTTCGAAGAAAACAGATACAAGTGAGTTTTATCCGACCATAGAGGTCTCTCAGCACTACCAGATCAAGAAAGAGCGGTTTCAAGAGCAGAATTACAAGCTCGATCTTCAGCTAAGAAAACTGAAAGCATCTCTATGAATCACACATTTTATTGCTTCCTCCTATCCTTCACTTAACTCGACGCAATGTCCGCGATACAAGACTTCACTCTCTGGATCGCGATTTGCGGTCACCAATAGTTCAGAACTGTTTTTTAACGCCTGCCATTCTGTAGGCGACATATAACGAACGTCATTCACGCTTTGCAAGCTATCGATCAGTTGGAGTTCACCACTCTCGGAGTTTCTCATCCACACCATCGCCCTATCCATCGGAACTTTATCCATGTTTAGATTGCGTTGCATGCGCAGACTTGATTGACCGGGTTTATCGCCCTGATATGCCACCAGCGCAAAATGATTCTTCTGGGTGTCTGAAGACATCATGGCCAAATAACTCACAGGACGTACCTGAGCGGCTTCAATGGGGAACGGGTTTTGCAACAAAATCGGTTGCAGCCAAACACCCGCAAACAAAGAGAGCGCCATACCTGTTGGTAGCCACCACCAACGTATACGCTTTGCCCCACGACTAGGACTAAATGTTTGCTCAGCGATATTTTTCCAAACCCGTTTTGGTGGGCGTTTTAAGCCATGTTCAGACGATCCAAGTTCTGTGGAAGGATTTAGACCAGATAAATGCTGTTGCCACTGTTCTACATGCTCCCACCACGTCGGGTCTGCTTGCATCAAAGTTTCCAACCTTCGTCGTACCCGAGGCGTTTGCGTCCCCAAGACGTATTCACTGGCCAGCTTATCTCTTAGCTCAGAGTTCTGGTAACGGCGGCTCGTTAATCGGTCAGACATCGTTTCAGCTCCTGTAGCCCACGGCGAATCCAAGACTTTACCGTGCCAAGTGGTGTTTTAATGTGTTGGACGATCTCCTGATGGCTCATCCCGTGTTGGTACGCTAGCACTATCGCATTTCGCTTCTCTTCGCTGAGTGAATGTAAACAGCGATCGAGCCCAGAGTCTGAAGTCGATACAGCTTGCCGATCAACTTGATCCAATGACTTTTCCAGCGGCTCTTCTCCTCGCCTGCTACGTTTCCTGACTTCATCAATAGCAAGGTTCCTCATACTTTGACACAGCCACGCCCATGGATAATCTAATGGGTATCGGTGGTCGCTATACCAAAGTTTAACGAAGCCTTCCTGAAGTAATTCCGCTGCGACTTGCTCGTCTTTTACAACACTACAAATCAAGCTGAAAAGTTTTGTGCTGGTTAACTGATAGAGCGCTTCGAAAGCCTCCCGGTCTCGAAGCGCTACTTTGGAAAGCAGTAAACCTATTTGCTGTTTATCTGTACTCACACTTTCCTCATTGGGTAACAAGGTGCCAAACGTTTTTCACACCATCACCACTGGTGTCACCCGGATTCTGGTCTTTAAACCAACGATAAAGCGGCTTTCCCTCAAATGTCCATTGGTATGAGTGATCTTTTCGCTGCGTAATCCCAAACCCTCCGGTTAATTTTAGGCTGTCGATGCCTTTCTCGGTCAGCTTAGAATCAACGTATGCAGGCGGCCATTTCACTTCGCAATCCCCATAACACGCTGACTTGTTCAATTTGTCTTTATCGAAGGTGTAGAGTGTTTGGTTACTGCTATCGACCAAGAAGCGACGCTTGCCATCGTTAAACAGTTTAATCGTCACATCGTCTGCTCGGGCAAGTGGCCACACACCTTTGACACCTGCTCCCGAAATATCCCCCGGCTGCTTATCTTTAACCCATCGGTACAGTGGTTTTCCTTCTAATGCCCACTGTTTGGCGCCATCTGCACGAACAATCTGGCTAAAACCTGCCTGACCCGCGAACTGCATACTATTGTGCCCTTCAGCCAATAGTGGTGGCCATAACGCCTCACAGTCTCCCTTACATACCGATTTCCCGATTGGGTCCTTAGCAAAAGTGTAAAGAGATTTACCTGTATCATCCGCGTATACCTCGCCGAAGCCAGTATCGACTGTCGATGCTGACGCCATGGCGTAGCTGGTTGGAATGAGCATTAGTGTTGAAACGAATAGTGCTTTCATTGTTGTTTTCCTTATTATCGGGTCCAGCCTTCGCGGGTGAAAAAGGGACTACCTTCGCTGCTATTGACAAAGTTGATGAAGTCTTGAGTTTGTGGGTCTGCCCCTCTCGTTTTAGCCAGGGTTAGATCACGGTAGATGCGTCGCTCTGGCTCTATTTCAACGTAGTCAACCTTGTCCGCATGATTAAGAGGCCAGTGAATCCATGTAATCCAAGCGTCCGCGTTCTGCTGTTGAAACGCTTTAAAACTCGCACCACTGCCCTTGGCGTACGCAATGATCTTCTCACGGAAATTTTGCACATCAGCCAGTGACCCCGTTCGACCTGCAACATCTTCCCAGACACCTGTTCCAGAGGTGTTGTACACGCCTAGTCCTTCGGTGACGACAATACGTGCGGGCTTATCCAGTAAATCTTTAATCCCCGAAATGTTTTTGGGGTTGCCTTTTGGAACTGCGATAACGGCACGGCGAAGGTACACAGGCTTCACATCCTGATTGGTGATGAAAGGATACGTTTCAACAAAGGCACTCATTGACTGTTCAGAGGAACCAAAGATTAGATCTGCCTTCTTTTGTGCATCCTGAGTCCATTTCGACTCAGGGCCAGCAATCACATTGACCTGTACGCCACTTTTCTTGGTAAAAGCTTCTGCAGCATGACGTAAAGCGGTATCAGGGCCTCCTGGTCCATAGACGTTAATCACATTGTCTTTAGGCTGATGCGTGATGCTTGCATCGAGCTGAGGTGACGCCAATGCTGATGCACTTGCAATTAGCATGGCTAGGCTAGTCAAAGTCAGGTGACGCTTCATGTCTTCTCCTTAAATAAACGACAGTTTCAGACAAGAGACGTACGGCGATTCAATTTGGATGCAGTAAAAAGAAAATATTTTCAAAACGTGTCGGCGTTGGACGATTTTACCCAGCGCCGACACTGGAGATGATTACAGATTGGTGATTTTCAAAGATGTGTCGGCGCGCTGTGGCAGGTATATACTGAACTTACTGCCTATGCCCCATTCAGACTCAGCTTTGAGTTCCCCGCCAGTTTGGCTAAGAATGCTCTGGGAAACGGATAAGCCTAGCCCCGTTCCCTCCCGCTTCGTCGTATAAAAAGGTGAGAAAATACGCGCTAAGTTTTCGGGTTTAATACCACAACCTTCGTCAGCAACGTGAATGATGGCGCCTAACTCCTGACCGTTTTCAATCCAGTCTTCACTGCTTATCGTCAGAGCCCCTTCTCCATTCATCGCATGAATGCCATTCATTTCAAGGTTGACCAGAATTTGCAGCAGTTGATGGCGATTAACCTCGACAGAGTTTTTGGCTTTAAGATCTGTGACGAATTGTACCGCACGCTTTTTAGAACCCGTTTTCACCAAAATGATACTTTCTTCGATAATCGGGTTGATGTGCTGCCAAGTGATCTCGTCTTGTACTCCACCTTGGCGACTGTATTGCAGCAAACTTCGGGTGATATTCCTGACTCGATCAATCTGAGCGTGGATCGCGTCAATTTCCTCTTGTACTCGCTGAGAATCGTTACCTAATTCAAACTGCATCAATTCAACGTTGCCAAGAATAACCGCTGTGGGGTTGTTAATTTCATGGGCGATACCAGCCGTCAACTCGCCTAGTGCCGCCAATTTTTCATTAATGACCAATTTGTCCCGGGTCTGATTAAGCAGTTGAATATGAAGTTCCAACTCTTCTGTTTTTTCTTTTAGGCTCGCCGTCCGCTCCTGTACTTTTTCTTCCAGCTCTCCTGCAGCCGCCTTGAGCTCATTCTTTCTTTGGTTGAGCAAATCGAGCATGTTATCAAACTGTTTTGCCAGTTGCGCCAACTCGTGATTTTCATCGAGCCCAAGCGGACCAATGCGCGTTTCTTTCCCCAGCTGAATCATCTTTACGACGCGGTGAATGTGCTCGATTGGATTGAACAAATCACGCGACCCTCGATAAACCATTAACCCAGATACCAGCAGCAGAACTAGAGTTGTAATGGAGATTTCAGCAATGTTGGTCATATAAGCTTCAACAAATGGCCACAACAAATACCCGGTATAAAGCATGCCAATAACATTATCGTATTGGTCTCGAATCGGCTGATATGCGGTTATATACCAAGCATCATAAACATAGGCTCTGTTTACCCATTCCTTGCCTTCATGAAGCACCGTTCGATTAACCTGAGGTGATACGCGAGTACCAATCGCACGACCGATTCTTCCTTCACTGTCGAGAGGAACATTCGTGCTGACTCGAAGGTCATCAAGGAAGACTGTCAAGGTGCCAACTGGGCGCAAGCTGTCTTCTTTTGTTGGATATATCAGGTCACGAATTTGATCGACCAATACCGTGCTGTTGTTGAGCAGCAATCCTCCATCAAGAAAACCAATGATGTCATTATGGCGGTTGTAAATCGTAATTACTGTACGGCTGACCAGCCCTCGACCTTCGACTCGCTGACTTTTCAGGATCGGAATTTGCGCTCGTCTGGCCAATTCAGGATCAAGCCAATTCAGCTCATCTTGTTCTAAGACATCAAAGAACGACTCCTTACGAGTCAAATCGAGATAGCGGAACTTTTTTTCAATCGTATCAACGCGATGAAATCGAAGAAAATCCAACTTATAACGCTTCTTTTGCTCGGAAACCCAACGTTCAAACTCTTGGGTGTCACCGACTTGCTTCACTCTCGATACAAACCCATAAGACTCAGCAAACGCCTTAACGTGATTGGCTTGTTTTTCTTGTATCAATTCAATGCTATTTTGCGCCACACCTAAGCGCTCAGAGACATCAAGCAATGCACTCTGCCATGTGTAGTGAATTGACCAGTAAACTGTAATTCCAATGAGAGCAATCAATGTGAGTAGGATTGGCGCAGAAGTCAGAAACATGAGGCGATATCGAACCATGGTTTTGAATCGATAACGCCATTTGGACCACAAGCCGCCTTTACTCGGCATAGTTAGACTCCGCCATTTCCCACTCTTTAAATTTGCGCTCTAGTGTTTTGCGCGCGACACCTAAATCACGTGAGGCCGCGGATTTGTTTCCGTCGTGGTAATCAACCAGTTGTTGAATATGCGCTCTTTCAACTTCCTTGAGCGACCAGCTATTGGGGTAACCTTCTTTGGCTCCGCTATCATCAGGTAAGTCCAGCACAGCACTGCCGCTAGATACAGTCACAGACACATGCGTTTGAGGCAGGTATCCATTCACTTCTCGCCAATAATGCGCCGGAGGTTTACCAAGTAAAATACAACGTTCAATCAAGTTTTTAAGTTCACGAATGTTGCCCGGCCAGTCATAGTCGTTCATCGCGATAATATCTTCATGCGCCCATTTAGGGTCAGGCATACCCAATTCAGCCGCTAATAAACGGGTAAAGAAAGGCACTAAATCGAGCAGGTCAGCTTTGCGTTCTCTAAGCGGTGCGACGTCGATTTTAAGCACATTCAATCGATAAAAGAGGTCTTGGCGAAAATTACCTTTCGACACTTCCTCTGCCAAGTTTCGATTCGTTGCTGCCACGACTCTTACGTCAACGCTGATCTCTTTTTCACTGCCCACGGGGCGAATCGTTCGTTGTTCGAGAACACGCAGCAATGCCGACTGCATTTGCAATGGCATCTCGCCAATCTCATCAAGAAACAAAGTGCCGCCGCTAGCAACTCTAAATAACCCTTCGCGGTTTTTTTTCGCACCAGTGAAAGCACCGGATGTATGACCGAACAGTTCACTTTCAAGTAACTCGGGCGCTATCGCACCGCAGTTGATAGGTACAAACGGCCCTGTTCGCTGACTCGCATCGTGAACACCACGAGCGACCAGCTCTTTACCTGTGCCGGATTCACCTTCGATTAATACGGACGCACGTGAAGGGGCAAATTGGGTAATAAGCTGTTTCAGTTGGCGCGTCTTTTCTGAACTGCCAACCATGTCAGTTTTGATAAGGCGCTTGAAGTCATGTTTTAGTGCGTATTGAAGCCGCTCGTTCAAACGCTTATCCATGCAGCGTTGTACGGCTTTGAGCATCTGATCAAGGTTAAAAGGTTTGAGAATAAAATCGGACGCGCCGAGCTTAAGTGCTGAAATTGCCGTTTCCAAATCGGCATAACCCGTCATGAAAATCACATCTGACTTTCGGTCTTCGTCGTTAAATGCCTCTTCCCAGTCGATTCCTGAGCGCCCCGGTAAGTTGATATCCAGTATGATCAAATCATAGTGGTTAACGACCCTAAGCGACTCCGCTTCCTCAATACTCCCCGACGTGTCCACTCTCGAAAACCACTTGCTGAGTGCTTTCTTGAGAATCGTCTGCATTCCGACTTCATCATCAACCACTAATACGGAAAATGCTTGATATTGCGCCACTTTACTGGGATCTAACGTTGGGGACATATTGACTCATTACTCATTTTTATAATTGGGACAGAGTGTACCAAGAAAATTTAGGACGACGAGAATTAACGTGCGACATTTTGTCCCACATCAAATTTGCAAATACTATCTCATTGATATTTAAGATAAAGGTATTTAGTGTTTATTGGCATCAAGATTGCTATTCATAGGCGTTAAACATAAAGCCCTCGATAGATCGCTCAGAAGCGGTCGTTTGAGCAATAAAGTTAGTACGGAATGAATAGCCATGAAAGCAACAACTTTTACCATTGCAGCGGCGTCTTTAGCCTTTATCAATTCTTCAGCCTTTGCGGCGGATGGCAGCCATCACATTCGCTTGGCGACCACCACCAGTACCTACCATTCTGGACTGTTGGATTATTTACTCCCTCAGTTTGAAAAAGAAACGGGCTACCAAGTCGATGTCATCGCTGCGGGCACGGGGAAATCACTCAAAATGGGTGAAAATGGCGATGTCGATTTAGTCATGACTCACGCCCCTAAAGCAGAAGCCAATTTCGTTCAAAAGGGTTATGGCGTCTTACCTCGTAAACTCATGTACAACGACTTTGTAATTGTCGGACCAGACGCTGACCCAGCCAAGGTTCACGACTCACACGACGTAGCGGAAGCGTTTAAGCACATCGCTAATATGAACGCGACCTTTATTTCCCGTGGCGATGATTCAGGCACACACAAAAAAGAAAAAGGGATTTGGCAACAGACCAAAGTCGAACCAAACTTTGGCGGCTATCGCTCAGTGGGTCAGGGAATGGGCCCTACCCTAAACATGGCGAATGAGATGCAAGGCTACACCATGACTGACCGTGGTACTTGGCTGGCGTACAACAATAAACTCGATCTCAAGATCCTGTTTCAAGGCGATCAAAAGTTGTTTAACCCTTATCAGGTAATTCTGGTGAATCCAGAACGTTACCCAAACATCAATTATCAAGGGGCTAAAGTTTTCAGTGATTGGTTGGTCAACCCTAAAGGCCAAAAGCTGATCAACGATTATAAGTTGCATGGTAAACAACTGTTTGTTGCCAATGCAAACGAAAAGTAACCCGTGATGAACTTAGGGCAGACAACAATAGACGCCTTGGCGTTATTGGCCAGCTTTGATCGGGAGCTATGGGAGATCGTAGCGGTCTCCTTCAGCGTCTCCATTACGGCCATTTCACTGGTTCTACTGCCAGCGATTCTGTTTTCTTTCATTCTTGCTTACACAGATTTTCGCGGAAAGTGGATTTTTTTGTCGTTGGTCAATACGTTACAAGCAGTTCCAACCGTTGTAATTGGCCTACTCCTCTACATGATGTTATCTCGCTCAGGCCCTCTCGGGGACTGGCAAATGCTGTTTACCCAGCGAGCGATGATTGTAGGCCAAATGTTGATCGGCTTTCCGGTTCTGGTCTCTATGATGCACGGTGCGCTGCAATCCAGTGATCGCCGCGCTGTCGAAACGGCCATTACACTGGGAGCATCCCCTTCACGCCTTGCGGCGACCATGATTTGGGAAACAAGGTTTCCACTCATGGCAGCCACTATCGCAGCGTTTTCACGCATTGTGACTGAAGTTGGCTGTTCCACTATGGTGGGCGGAAACATTATGGGGATGACGCGTAACATCCCAACCGCGATCGCAATGGAGAGCCATAAAGGCGCTTTCGCCCAAGGCGTGGCTCTTGGCATGGTTCTACTCGCGCTGGCACTTGTCCTCAACTTTTTCCTCACCAGTATGCGCGGCAAAGGCTACCTCAGAACGTAAAGGCGAATTATGACCATCAAAATCACGGCACAAGATATTTCGATGCGCTTTAAAGTACGGGTACTCTTTCATATTCCCTCTTTGAGCATTGGTCCAAACGATGCCATCTACCTAAAGGGCGACAACGGGGTTGGAAAAACGACGCTACTCAAAATTCTGTCTGGTCTGGCGAAGCCCACAACTGGGCACGTCAACGCCCCCTATGATACTTGGGTTAAGCGATTTTTTAGCCGAACAGGAAGAAAAGACGTCATCTATCTGCACCAGTCGCCTTACCTGTTTGATGGCACGGTTTATCAAAACGTCGTCTATGGCATCAGATACCAACAAGAATCACCTAAAATTAAGCGAGCTCAAGTTATTACTGCGTTACGCATGGTAGGCTTGGAAACTTTAGCGGATGAACATATTTCTGTACTTTCGGGCGGCGAGAAACAACGCGTTGCGATGGCCAGAGCCTGGATACTCAAACCATCGATTCTTTTGATGGATGAGCCCAGTGCATCTCTCGATCAAGAGTCCATTGATCGGTTGGTGATAATGGCAAAAGATCTTCTGGCTCGAGGATCAAGTATCGTTGTCACTAGCCATCAAGAAAATGCACTGACAGACTTATGCCGCAGGCAGTGGTGGATTAAAGATACGACTCTGATAGAGTCGCCCCTGCTACACGTTATTAAAGATACAAGGCAAGAGAACACTTATGCTTCTTCCAACGCAAACTAGTTGGGTTATTTTAGCTGGCGGTCAGGCCAGACGTATGGGCGGAAAAGACAAAGGCCTTATTGAACTCGACAATAAGCCTTTGATTCAACATGTATATGAACGGCTGTCCACACAAGTCTCTGACATCATGGTCAATGCAAACCGTAACCAGGATACCTATTCAAAGTATGGTGTCGTGGTCGGCGATAAAATCAAAGGTTTCCCTGGCCCTATGGGCGGTATTCACGCAGGCCTAGCGGCTGCAACTAAAGACTGGGTAGGGTTTGTTCCGTGCGACAGCCCACAAATCAGCATGGATTTGGTCGCTCGTTTTTGCTCTGCAGTTAAAGAAGATTCAGACATTCTGGTCGCCCATGACGGTGACTATCAGCAGCCCGTCTTCACGCTCTACCACAAGCGTGTACTGCCGAAACTAACCGCGTTTCTTGAACGTGGCGATAGAAAAATCATTCTTCTTTATAAAGAGTGCAAGACGCACTACGTGGACTTTAGCGATGCGACGGATTGTTTCGTTAACCTGAACACCCCTGAAGAACTGGCACAATTTGGAACCATACATTCATGAAACACTCGCTCCCTATCCCAATTCTGGGGTTTGCTGCTTATTCTGGAACCGGTAAAACCACGCTGTTGGAAACTTTGTTGCCAAGATTAACTCAGGCAGGATTACGCATTGGTATGCTAAAACACGCACACCATAATTTTGATGTAGATAAAGAAGGCAAAGACAGCTTCCGACTACGTAAAGCTGGCGCCTCTCAGATGCTCATTTCATCTCGTAATCGATACGCGTTAATGACTGAGACTCCCGAAGCTGAATCTGAATTTGAGTACCTACTTAGCCGCTTCGATACGGACACGTTAGACGTCATCTTGGTTGAAGGGTGCAAAAACATCGCCTTTCCAAAAATCGAGCTGCACAGAGAAGAAGTGGGCAAACCTTGGCTGCACCCTAACGACAGTAACATCATCGCTATCGCAGCAGACACGTATGTTGAAGATGTATCCCTGCCTCAGATGAATATTAATGATCTTGATGCAATCGCGCGTTTTGTTTGCGACTACGTCAAGCCCGAGAAGCGAGAGCAACCCGTTAAGACTTCAGGCTGTTGCGACACTTTGTCTCCTGCATTTCTTTCTGTCAGCGAAGGGCAAGACAAAATCCTTTCCTCAGTTCAATCCCTGACAGACGTGGAAACATGCACTATTGAGCAAAGCTACGGACGCGTGCTCGCCAGAGATGTGAACTCGCCAATTAATGTACCTCAATATACTAACTCTGCAATGGATGGCTATGCCATTCGCAGCGATGATCTGGAAAGAGAACAATACACCGTCGTTGCTGAAGTGCTTGCTGGGCACGCCTACGACGCGCCTCTTCACAAAGGTGAAGCGGTAAAAATCATGACTGGTGCGCCAACGCCAGAAGGTGGGGACACCGTAGTAATGCGTGAGCAGGCAAACCAAACTGGAAATCAGGTTTCTTTTGCGGGTGCATCAATTAAAGCTGGCCAAAATGTTCGTCAGGCTGGTGAAGACCTCTCAGTAGACAGTGTGGTGTTCAGCCAAGGAAAAAGACTAGAGTCACCTGAAATGGGGATGATCGCCTCATTGGGTTTTGCAGAGTGCCCTGTTTTTCGCCGCTTGAAAGTCGCGGTGTTCTCTACGGGCGATGAAGTGCAGGCGCCGGGAACCGAACAAGCTCCGAATTCTATTTATGACTCCAACCGCTTTACCCTACTTGGCCTGTTAGAAAAATTGGGCTGTGAGATCATCGACCTTGGTATCCTCGAAGACAATGAACAGAGCATGACGGAGGCCCTGCAAGCAGCCTCGGCTCAAGCGGATGCCATTATCACGTCAGGTGGTGTTTCTGTCGGTGATGCCGACTTCATCAAACTCGCTTTAGATAAATTGGGCAGCATTGACTTTTGGCGCATCAATATGAGGCCGGGTCGCCCGCTGGCCTTTGGTCAGGTGAACGATAAACCCTTCTTCGGCCTACCGGGTAATCCCGTAGCCGTGATGGTGTCGTTCATTAACTTTGTTGAGCCTGCGCTGCGTAAAATGCAAGGAGAGCAAGTTTGGCAGCCATTGAAAGTCAACGCGGTCGCACTTGAAGACTTACGTTCTCGTCAAGGCCGTACCGAATTCAGCCGTGGCGTTTATGAGATAGATCCTCAGGGACAATTGACCGTCAGAAGCACAGGGAAACAAGGTTCTGGCATTTTGCGCTCAATGAGTGAGGCCAATTGTTTAATTGAAGTTTCGCCAGCGATCGATACAGTAAAAATCGGAGAAAGCGTGACAATCATTCCTCTTCAAGGCAGAATCTAGCGCAATCAAAGGCCAGCTCAGCTGGCCTCATTTATCTTAAGAGAAAGACATATGGCTCGCACAATCCTATATACCTATAAGGCTGAAGACAAAACGCTGACTTTTTCATATCAGCAACATCGTAATATTCATGAAGCAGTGGCCGAAGCAGAAGGTATCGATATTTCCGAGTTCCTTAAGATGGAACAGCAGATTGAAGCGGTGTCAGATACTAAGGCAATGCGCAATTACCGCGACAACCACTTTAGAAAGCTAGGCTTTGAAAAAATCACGCTTCAACAGAAGCAAAATCTCGGTGTTGGTAAGAAAAACAAGTAACCAATGCAGGAGCCCCGCCAGTTGGGCTCCTTTCCTTTCAGAGCATCTGAACGAAAGTATGAGTTAGATTGTCTCCCCTTCGTTCCTGCTTCCCCAGAAAACACGTTTATACCTCTCAATCCTGAAAACTTTTTGTTCTTTCACCTAGACGGGATATATTCCTTTATCAAACTATAATCTTCTCCATAACATCTAATATACTGAACAACTAAAGTTTATTTTCAAATCTATCAACACAAGCCTTTCTTACCTACCAGATTTGCACTAGAGCACCTAGTCTAACCCCCAATTTACCACTGGAAATTGGGCCAAATCAGGCTATACCTACTACATTGGCCTTTTTCTGATTTGAGGCTCAACACATTTGTGTGATTGACTGTTTTTAGGTTAAGTAGGTGTGAGTATGAGATCGAACATCCATAACTCAATACAGGTACAAACTGGCAAGTCAAATTGCAGAATCAATTCGTCTGAAAACAAGCCACACCGCCCAGTACGACATCGCCG
Source organism: Vibrio sp. RE88 (assembly GCF_013113835.1). Classification (GTDB taxonomy): domain Bacteria; phylum Pseudomonadota; class Gammaproteobacteria; order Enterobacterales; family Vibrionaceae; genus Vibrio. The sequence goes on from NZ_VTYQ01000006.1 coordinate 132,007, forward strand.
CAAGCAATTTGGTGGCTCTATTGTCGAGTTTGCCCTTGCAGCAAGTTTCTTCTTCGCTATTTTCATGACCATCCTTGACCTTTCGGTATACGGCTACGTCAAACTGACTATGCAGAATGCGGTCCGAGAAGGTGCACGTTACGCCGTCACAGGCCGTTCAGACCTAGACCCTGATGGCAACGGTGATCGTGAAGCGGCCGTCATTCAAATGATCTCTGACGCCTCTAACGGCTATCTAGAACAAGTGATGAATGTCGACGACATACGTGTTGAAGATATCGATGGCAACGCTGTCGCATCTTTTGGTAGTGCCGGTGACATCATCGCGATTCATTTGGACTGCGAATGGCCTGCTGCCAGCCCACTCACCTACCCATTTGTTGAAGGTGGTAAATACCAATTTACCGTCAGTACGGCGATGAGAAACGAGGCATTTTGATTTATGCGTATATCTAGATCTCTCCCCAAAAAACAAGGTGGCTTTGCCGCCGTTGAAATGGCGCTAATCACACCTTTTATGTTGGTCTTGATTGGGGGAATCATTGAGGTGACGCAATTGTTGCAATCCAACAGTGTGATGATAGGGATGAGCAGAGAGGCCGCAAACTTAGTCTCGCGAACCAGTACCAATACCCCGGATGAGATTATGACTTTGGTCGCGACAACATCTGCGCCATTAGACATGAACAGTGATGGGATTATGTACATCACGCTGGTGGTTGGGCAAGAAGCTGCGGATCCATATGTTAGCGAACAATATGTGTGGAGTAACTCGGGGCTAGTTCATAGCAGCTCAACTTGGGACCAGTGTACGACTTGGACAAATAATCAATGTGAACTGCCTGACCCACTTCCTGAGCTGACTGATTTTCCAATCACTTTGGCAGATAACGAATCCGTTTATGTGGTTGAAATACATTACGAATATACGCCATTGACTAACTATCTATACGACAGCTCATTTGTGATGAGCGATTTTACCTACTTATAAGGACGAAGTTTATGCCTTTCAAACAACGCTTAGCGAGCATACGTAAGTCAAAAGGTTTGGTGGCATTAATATCTGTAATAGCCGCACCTTTCCTAATCTTGGCAACAGGGACAGCTATTGACAGTGGTCGTGCCTTTTTAGTCAAAGCCAAATTATTCGCCGCTGTCGATGCCGCTGGTATTGCCGCAGCACGGGCGGTCGCGGAAGGAGAAGACGCCGCCAGAGATGCCGCCATTAAGTTTTTCAATGCTAACCTACCGTCGGACTACCATGACAGTACAACTCCAAGCCCAACAGTCACATTCGGCTATGATGCGTTTGGTAACATTTCCATTGATTTGTCCGTATCTTCTGAGGTCAGTACGACGTTCTTAGGTGTGTTTGGTCACAGTACTTTAGCAATAAGTGCCTCGGCACAAACCGTGCGCCGCCCCGTTGACTTGGTGTTAGTTGTCGATAACACCACTTCTTTGATGCTAGGTTCAATTGGTGATGTGACAGACGATGTCGTCGCCCGCTCTAAGGACTTCATTACCAATTTTAATGAGAGCTTTGACCGAATCGCTCTGGTCAAATACGCCTATGGTGCCGAAGTCCCCGTTGCCTTCCAAAGCTCCAGAGGCCATAGCCGCAGCGACATCACAACCGAGATTGACGCGTTCGATTTTGGTAGCCTCTCCAGCCTGCAATACACGAATTCTTCAGAAGGTATCTACTTAGCATTAGATGCTCTGAGGAATGTAACCGATCCTGCGAATCTAAAAGTCATTGTGTTCTTTACTGATGGCGCGCCAAACACCTTTGCTTCAGAGTTTGATTTTGTTGGCACCAGCACAAATTACACTGGCTCGATACGATCTAGTGATGGGTCGAGTGGTACGCCAAGAGGGCTGTGGTATCACGATGCCATTGCCACTCAATTACCAGGAGCGGGCTATGAAGGTAGCGATATTGATGACTATATTGCCGAGCTGCCTGACTACTACACCGCCCACAGCGCTAGCGCGACTGAATTCAATATACTCAACCCAAGCCACCCTGACCGCCCTGTTACTCAATACAATCCAAGCACACACTCTGCCAACGATCTCTACATTCGTGTTAATCGTGTCGCTCGAAATTTACTTGAAGATATCGCAACAGCAGCTCGTGGTGAGGATATATACGTGTTCACGTTAGGTTTAGGCTCATCTCTCACTTCGTCAACCGGACCGGATAACGAGCAAGGGGAAGATCTTCTGATGCGTATGGCGAACGACCCTAGAATGCTTGATGATGCAGACTTAGCGGGTGATTTCAGAGCCGATCAGCTTCAAGGGGTGTACTGCCACGCAGTCGATGAGGAAGCATTGGGCCCATGTTTTGACGAAATGCTAGACGTCATTATTCGTCTGACTCTATAGATCTACTTTTGGTTAAAGGGGCTTATTCATGTAGATGAGCTCCCAACTCTCTCCGTCGAATTCTCGAACGCCTTGCTCTCTCTTCACTTCGACAAAACCTAGGGACCGATAACAGCGAATAGCAGAATGATTGTGGCTAAACACGCACAACGTGATTTCACGATATCCTTGGTTTCTAGCTTCTCCAATTAACGCTTGCAACATTGTTTTCGCTACTCCCTGCCCTCTAAATTGAGGAGCAACAAAGACCCGACAGATACGAGCAATATCATTCGAATGACGATATAGCTCGACGAAGCCAGCCGCTTGGCCCTGATGAGCGTACAAATACGGTTCAACCTCAGCCTGCGAGCAATGGGCATCGACGCTTTCAACCGTTAATGGATACTGATAAGCAGGTCCACCCCACAGGTAGTTAAGCTCAGCGGAATCGATCCAGTCGATAAGCTGATTATAGTGTTCTTGTTGAAAGGCGAGCAAAGTCATTGTGATTACCATAAAAAAAGCCTGCCTAAGCAAGCTCTCAAATTTACTCAATCAAATCAAGATTATTTGATGTTGAGGAAGGCAGCACCACGCACACCACCAGAATCGCCATGTTTTGCTTTAATAATTTTCGGACACTTAGCAACAGACAGCAGATACTTAGGCACACGCTTTGGCATTTCTTCGTAGATGAGTTCGAAATTAGACAACCCACCGCCTAGCGCTACAACATGTGGATCGTTAGCGGTAAAGATATTAGCAAAGCAAATCGCCAATAACTCCATAAAGCGCTCAACGTGTTCGACCGCTTTCACTTCACCTTCCTGATGAGCATTGATGATATCAATCGCTTTCTTCGCTTCACCGTAATAGTGTTCGTAAATTAGCTCAAAGCCTCGACCTGATAAGTAGCTGTCCAGACAACCTTTTTTACCACAGCCACAACCTAGTAGCGGCGCGTTATCTCCCAAGTGGAACCAAGCATCAATCGGTAAACGCATATGGCCAAGCTCACCCGCTACGTGGTTACGACCAGAAAATACTTTACCGTCGTAAATCAATCCACCACCAAAGCCAGTGCCAAGAATTAGCCCCATAACCGAAGGCTCGTCTTTAAGCTCTTCATCCCATGCTTCAGATAGTGCAAAGCAGTTCGCATCGTTTTCAATCTTAACGCTACGGCCTATTTGGGCTTCAAGATCAGCGCGAAGTGGCTTGCCTTTAGCCGCAGGCACGTTGACCGTCAGAACGGTAGCATCATCGGCGTCTTCCATTCCAGGTAGACCTAGACCGATCTTGCCTTCGCAGCCAAACTGTTTGTCATACTTATTCACCAGTTCAGCAATCGTGCTCACTAATAAAGAATAGTCTTCCGTTGGCGTTGGTACGCGCTCTGTGGCAACACGCTCTAATTGTTCATTAAACGCACCAAATTCAATCTTAGTGCCTCCAACGTCAAAGCCGTAGTACATCGTATCTCTCCCAGAAACAAATATAAAAAAGTCAAAATCGGTTCATTATCCACATTGGTACGCCTACAATCCGTGACGTGGAACGAATTTAACCACTACCTAGGCTTAACTGTGCAGACTATCGCCAACAAGCCCATTATTTTCAGACTGAATTCTCGTTTTTCATCTTCTGAAGATAATGTTGCAGCTGTGGTCGGTCGAAATTTGGCTTAATTCGGGTCTTGCTTAACAGGTAGCTTTCTTTAAACACATCAAACCACAGTTTAAGCGTTTGCGCCGTCTGCTCTTCACCCAGTTGTTCAAGTACCAATGTGGCGACTTCTGCCGTAGCAAGATGTTGCTCATTGTCAGAACGTCTCATGACATATTGAGAAATTGATTCTGGCGACACTGACAAAACAGGAAGCGCATTCAGATATGGCGATTTTCGAAAAATGCGCCTAGCTTCTCTCCAGCTTCCATCAAGAAAGATGAGTAGTGGTTTTTTACCACCACACTGCTGACGGGCGTCTTCTCCAAGCAAGCGAGACTTATCTTCAACATATTCATCAGGAAACACAACGATGGGCTGATAGTTTTCATGATTGATCAACGACAGCATCGCCTGATCGGGTTCTGTGCGACTCCATTGATACACATAACCTTCTTTTACCGTATCAAGGATAAGCCGCCCAGTGTTGCTTGGCTTGAAGACTTCATTTTCAGACACTAGCAGCATCACCGCCACCGAGCTGGAGACATCTGGCTGGTAAGCACAGATACAAAAGTGTTCAGCTACCTGACAGTACTGACAACGCTGGACTTTACAGCCTCTTGCATTGAACGGCTTAGTCGAGTGCTCTAGGCGATGCTGATAGAGGCGGTGAAAAGCGTGGATTCTCATGTAAGTTGATGGATAATGATAAAGGGTGCAGAGTTTACCTTGAGACAAATCCGTTGCAAGTTCCATGTGGGAGAAAAACCTCGTATGCAGAATCCAGATCTTATCCGCCTAAGCTTTTTTCTTTCCGTGCTCATTCTGTGTGGATTGTGGGAGTGGCTAACTCCACGAAAAAAGCTGACTCAGAATAAGCTCTACCGCTGGATGAACAACCTTGGCTTAGTCGCGTTTAACTCTGTCTTTCTCGGCATTTTTATGCCAGTGCTGGCCTTTGAGGCAGCAAACGTTGCTATCAAACAGCAATGGGGATTACTCAATCACCTAGATTTCCCCTTCTTAGCGGAAGTCATCATGTGTGTCATTTTTCTCGATCTGGCAATCTACCTCCAACATCTGGTCTTTCATAAAGTCCCTTGGCTATGGCGATTACACAGAATGCATCATGCGGATCAGGATATCGATGTCACAACAGGTAGCCGCTTCCACCCAATAGAAATCGTCCTGTCGATGTGGATTAAAATCGCACTTGTGGTCGCTCTAGGTATCTCTCCTCTCGCAATCATCGTGTTTGAAATCATTCTCAATGCAAGCGCGATGTTTAATCACAGTAACGCCAAGCTACCATTCAAGGTGGATGCCGCTCTGCGCAAAGTGATTGTCACACCAGACATGCATCGCGTGCACCACTCAGTAATAACTCGAGAAACCCATTCTAACTTTGGTTTTTTCCTCTCTATCTGGGATCGCTGGTTCGGTACTTACATCGCTCAACCTGAGCGTGGCCACGATGAGGTCAAGATAGGCATTCCATTGTTCCAACGCCCACGAGAGCAATGGCTGGACAAGATGCTCACGCAACCCTTTAGGGAAAATTAACCACAACTTTATCTTCGGTAACAGAAGAGAGTCGGCACATCGAGACATGATCTAGAATTAGGCTAAGGCGCTTTATCAATACACCATTCCATAGGAGCTTAAATGAAGCTAATCTTGGCCTTGATGACAATCTACTCCACCTCCCTAGTCGCTCAAACCGTCACTATTGCGGCCGACGAATGGTACCCTATGAACGGTGATATCAAAGCTGGTGAAAGTGGGTTTATGATCGATTTGGCAGATCAAGCACTTGCACTTAAGGGGATGAATATTGAGTATCGCGTGATGCCTTGGGAAAGAGCGATACTGCAAGCAAGAGGCGGATTGATTGACTGCGTTGTTGGTGCTTCTGTTGACGACGTGCCTGACTTCATTTTTGGCCAAGAAGAGTATGGGTTGTACGATACAACCTTTTACGTCAGACACGATGACCTGTGGCGTTACCAGTCAAAACAATCTTTGACTGACAAAAAAGTGGGGGCGATATTAGGATACGCTTATGCGCCCGAGGTGGATGATTGGCTCGAACTGAACGCAAAGAAAATGTCGGGTAATAAAGCGCTAGATAAAAACATAAAAATGCTGCTTTCTTACCGACTTGATACAGTCATTGAATCCAGCGCTGTTATGCGAGCCAAATTAAAACAGATGGGGCTTTCTACTGAGGTGATGCCAGCAGGAAACGTTGGGCACCCCACCAAGATTTATGTCGCCTGCGGCCCCAATAGCGATCGTTCGCAGCTAATTGTCGATGCACTCGATGAAGGTATCCGTACTCTCAGGTCTCGAGGTGATGTTCAACAAATCATGCAAAATTATGGGTTAACTGACTGGAAATAACGGATACCAGTCAGTGTTCCATATCTAATTCGCTAAGTTATACTTGTGCAGCATAGCTTGTTGGTGACCTGCAATTTCCGCAACGTGTTCTGAGTTTTCAACCATTGATTCGAGCTGAAGCTTGGTTTGTTCTCCCTGCTCCGATACATGAGTAATGGACTGGCTGACATCCGCCGTTGCCCTCTCCTGTTCTTCTGTCGCAACAGTAATTTGCTCCACTCGAAGGCGGATCTGATTAACCGCTTTCTCAATCTCTTCAAAGGTACTTTTTACTTGTTCACTGGACTCCAGAGCAAACGTCATTTCCTCACGACTAGCTGAAACTGCACTGCGTGATTTTTCTGCCGCAGCCACCAATTCACTCATACGGTCGCGGATGTTTGACGTCTGCTGCGATGTATCACTGGCCAGTTTACGTACTTCGTCAGCAACCACAGCAAACCCTCTCCCTTGCTCTCCTGCTCGTGCAGCTTCAATCGCAGCATTGAGCGCCAGTAGATTGGTATTTTCTGCAATACCAGAAATCATATCGACCATTTCACGAATTTGTTTCACTCGATTGTCCAGCTCGACCATGGAATGTTCATTCATGTTGAGTGTGTCTTCTAAAGACTGGAGCCTGACTTGGTTTAACTCAATGACTTTCACCCCATTTCCAGAATACTCTGCCGCTTGCTGAGATTCGCTATATGACTCATTGGTCACGGTCGCGATTTCTTTTATCGACGCTTCGAGCTGCGTTACCGTCTCAACCATACTGGTTAGAGATTCGTTCTGGCGAGCCAAGCTCAAGTTGGATTGCTCCGCTGCATCATGACTGATTTCCGCTGTTTGATATAGCGTTTCGCAGTTTCGCGTCACGGTCGAGATAGAGTCGCGAGTTGATTCAATGACCTGATTAAGTTTGCGCGCTACTTCTTTCATTTCAAATGGCCCAAGCAAAGTAACCGTGCTGGTAAAGTCATGCTCTGTTAGCCTGTTCAGGCTACCAATGATGTTTTTCAAGCCTCGATTAATCCAAGCTCGTAGAGAGACCCAAGAAATAACGATAATAGCCACCAATACCAAACTACTAATAATCAGTACTGTATTGATGGAATGTATCGTGTTGCTCACGACACGTTTACTGTCATCAATTAGGGTTTCCGCTGTGTGGGAAATGTTGTTAAGTAATTGAATGGTGTCATTGGCCAAAACCGCCGCTTGGGCTAGCTGAGCTCTCTGATTTTGCGCCAGCTCTAATTTCTTCAAAATTTGCTTTAGCACCCCTGATTCAGAAAACCCAGCCTGAACCATATCGTATGGGGCAACTAAACTCGCAAACTCTTTAACTTCAGGGTGCCATTCTGAAAAATCATCAAACGCGAGATTAATCCCAGCGATACGACTGCGCATTTCCTTGTACTCTTGCATTGCTTTATCTAGGTCCTTCTGCATCATCAGAACCAGAAATGTGCTTTCCATAGAGCTCGCGCTGGCAATAAATCGATTCGCCGCATCTGAAGATTCAGGGTTATCAACCGCAAGAAAGGAACTGATTCGATTCATTTCTGGGCCTATTGAGCTCAAGCCATAGCGGAACTCTGTCACTTGCGAGTCTATGTCTCCCTGCATTGTCAGCAGTGATTGCTGAGTTGAAAGTATTCTATTGGTGATACCGGATAACGCTTCGATATTCTCTCTAAGCTCAGATTCTTGTTGTTGTGATATGGCTTGATTGAATTCCGAAGAAATCACAAAGACTTGTTCAACTAACGTCAACGTTTCATCGATATTTTTAACGGTTTGTTCCTTGATCGTATTAAGACCTTCAATATCACTAACTTGAGAGCCATAACCGAGTTGTTTGACTTGTTCCAAAATGGCCTGTGTGAGCTTTGCGTTGGTCATTGCAAGGGGAAGGGCTTGATCTGAAAGCGTCTCAAATTGAGCGCCAACTCTCTCAATCCCTTTAATACTGGTGACAGATAAGCCAATGACCAGTATGGTGATCGTTAAGAACACAGCACTGATAGTTTGAATGAGCGAGAGTGAGAAACTCGTCTTTTGCTTGGGCATAATTTTGAACCGACATCATACAAAAGTTTAATCAGTGTGCGATTCTATTTAGATAATATTACATATAAATGTCATTAAGAGGTGAAATAGGCACCATGAATAGAGTTGCGCCGCAATTTTCAATCACTTTGTTAATTCTCCTCTTAGCAGGGTGTTCCAATTCCCCTTCTCCACAAGATTTCAATGAATTAGATAGCGCTAAGAACATTTCTTCCTATGAAAAAGGCGTGCAACAAGAGTTTCTTGAGGTCTATAAAGATTGGAAAGGCGTTCCTTACCGCCTAGGAGGCAACACCTACAGCGGTATTGACTGTTCCGCTTTTGTACAAATGGCATACAGAGAAGCGCTGAACATTCAATTACCACGCACCACATTGGCACAGGTAAACGTCGGTGATGAGTTGAGTTATGAACAAGTTCAAGTTGGAGACTTAGCCTTTTTCAAAACGTCAAGAAAGGTTCGTCATGTGGGTGTGTATATTGGTAACAAGCAATTTATGCATGCTTCAACATCAAAAGGCGTCATGATTTCTAGGCTGGATAACCCGTATTGGGCTTCAAAATTTTGGCATTTCAGACGGGTTGCCACGCCGCCTGCGGTGAATTGAAATCAGTCGTATTTGGCGACTGCGGAATCAAATAGGTTTTTGACCAGTGCGATGTACTCATCAAGGAATGTAATCTGATCGTTTGTTGCAGGTTTAGACCAAACACCCGCTAATACTTCCCCTAAATCTTCTACTACTGAATCTGCTTCTTTAAGCAATTGGAAGCGAACACTTGAGTGTAGTTCTGGATTCTGCTCAAAAATGGCCATGATGTTACTTGCTACCATATCGGTAACCACATCTTCGACACTTTCAGCACCTGTGTCTCCATCGTCAGATGAAAAGACATCAAGATTAAAAGCCAGATGCTCAATGAGTGCTAGGTAGCCATCGGTTTCAACAACCACTGTCGTTCTCCATTTCATTATTCTGTTTGCGAGTCACTTTCTAATACTAAGACATATCAATGAGTTTTCACAACTCAACTCGACTCGGATGCTGATAAAATTCGAAAGTTGTTTATACCTTAGTTGAAGAGTTTGGTTTAATTTCCAACTGATTGCTTTGAACTAGGATCAACTTTTATCAGGACTAAACTATTTTACTAGTTTATAGGCTCAATTCGGATATGACAAAGTTCACAAATTGATAAGCTTAATGAATCCACCCACTAAATGATTGAATTTTTTGCAGTCTGATTCAGAATTAACCAATTCCTTATTCTACAATGTTAATACTCAACTGCTGAAACGGGTCTAGATATGTGGCAAGCCATAACTGAGCAACTGTCTGAAGCATTAATGTTTTCTTTTGATATTGTCGAGAAAAGCCGCTTACACGGCGGTGATATCAGTGACTGCTACATGATAAGCGATGGCGAGCAGCGCTATTTTGTTAAGGTCAATCTGCGAGATTTTTACCCCAAGTTTGAAATAGAAGCGGAAAATATCCGAATCTTACGAGAAAGCTCCACCGTTTCCGTTCCTGAACATATTCTTACTGGCAAGAGTAAAGAGCATGCCTTCCTCATTCTGAATTACCTCCCGACCAAACCGCTCGATGATAGCAGTAACAGTTACAAATTTGGCCAACAGCTTGCCAAGCTCCACCAATGGGGAGAGCAGAAAGAGTACGGGTTTGATCAGGATAATTTCATTGGTTCTACTATGCAGCCCAATAAGTGGGACAGAAAATGGGGGCGTTTTTTTGCTGAGCAAAGGATTGGGTGGCAACTTCAGTTAATGAAAGAGAAAGGGGTCACTCTGGTAGATATCGGTGACTTTACCCATCTCGTAAAAGACAGATTAGGTAACCACAACCCTCGCCCGTCGTTACTGCATGGTGATCTCTGGCACGGCAACGCAGCAAACTCAGTATTTGGCCCCATTTGTTACGACCCCTCCTGTTACTGGGGAGATCGAGAGTGCGACATTGCGATGACCGAGCTGTTTGAAGGCTTCCAACCAGAATTCTACCAAGGCTATGAGAGCGTTTTACCCTTAGATCTTGCCTATAGCGAGCGTAAAGACATTTACAATCTTTATCACCTACTCAACCACTACAATCAATTTGGTGGTCATTACCTAGATCAATGCGAACGCTTAATCAATAAGATACTTACATATTAAATTGTAGGAATTCTCTTATTTAACAACAAATTAGAAGCAACTAATCAGAAAATTGTCAATCCAAATCAAAACACCGAGCTCAGCCTCGGTGTTTTTTATTAGCTATCTCAAACTTTGTACTTAATTTACGTCTATTACTAACTTAACGACTTAAGATTAATTTGTCGGAGCCAATAGTAACGGATTGTACATACACAAGGTGGTGCGCCAAAGCGTGACCAATTAAACCGTAGGTATGTAAGGCTTGGGCATTGATCTCATCAAAGACGTAAGGAAGAGAGCTATGCGAAAATACACTGAGAAAAGAGTTACCTGCCCACATTGCGGGCACTCAATTGGTATCACGTTAGACGCGTCCAATGGCAGTCAGAATTTTTACGATGATTGTCCGGCTTGCTGTAATGCCATTCACCTGAGCATGATGGTTAACGAGCAACTGGATGAGATTGAACTCTACATCGACGCCGACGATGAACAAATTTTTTAAAAAAGCGCCGCAAGGCGCTTTTGTATTTCTGTATACTCAGCGTCTCTCTTTGACCGCTAGAACACGTTCGACTGAATCTACGATAGCCTGAGTCTGAGGATCAATTTCAACATTCACTTTGTCACCTTGCTGACGCTGACCAAATAAAGTTCTTTGCAAAGTTTCTGGAATTAAATGGACAGAGAAGCGATTACCTTCAACTTCGCCAATGGTAAGTGAACAACCATCTAGACCAATAAAACCTTTCGCTAACACATATCTCATCATGTCCTCAGGTAACTCAAGCCAAACCGTCCTGTTGTTCGGTGTATCGATCACTTCAACGATTTCGCTCACCATCGAAATATGCCCAGACATTGTATGACCACCAATCTCATCACCAAATTTGGCAGCGCGCTCAATGTTAACCGAATGACCAACCTCCAACTCACCAAGGTTGGTTAACTTCAAAGTAGACTGTATTAGATCGAAAGAAACATGTTCTCCGTCGATTTTGGTGACCGTCAGACAGCAACCATTGTGCGCCACCGACGCACCTATAGATAACCCATGACTCATTGATGAATCCAATCGAATTACATGAGTTTGAAACGACTCTTTCTTCTCGATAGCGATGACTTCCGCCATTCCCTGAACAATTCCAGTAAACATTGCAAATTCCAGCAGTTTTTCGTGGAGGTTAGTGTGACATTTAATTATCATTTAGCACAACAGCACCATGTATAAATTATCGATAACAGTGGTGCTCTCCTCTTTGATTTTCGTGTTGATTCCATAATTTGATTCTGCAGAAGTCAAAGCATCTTTGCTTTCATTGGAGTTTTTACGTGCATCGATATAAACAAGAAGCGAATAAGCTGATCAAACTGGCCACGCCCGTATTGATTGCTTCCGTCGCGCAGACAGGCATGAGCTTCGTCGATACCGTCATGGCAGGCGGTGTTAGTGCGACCGATATGGCGGCTGTATCCATTGCATCAAGTATCTGGCTGCCTTCAATACTATTTGGTGTTGGTCTACTCATGGCATTGGTCCCGGTTGTCGCTCAGCTCAATGGCTCAGGCCGACAGGTTAAGATTCCGTTTGAGATTCAACAAGGTGCCGCGATGGCATTGATCATCTCTATTCCCATTATTGGTGTGCTTTTTCAGACTCAAAATATAATGGGCTTGATGAATGTCGAACAGCTAATGGCCGAGAAAACCAACGGTTACATGCATGCTGTCATTTATGCTGTGCCGGCCTTTTTGCTTTTCCAAACGTTACGCAGTTTTACTGATGGTATGTCACTCACAAAGCCTGCAATGGTCATTGGCTTCATTGGGCTGCTGTTCAATATCCCGTTAAACTGGATTTTTGTTTACGGTAAATTTGGTGCCCCAGCACTGGGTGGTGTGGGCTGTGGTGTCGCAACAGCCATTGTTTATTGGCTAATGTTGTTTATGTTGCTGTTTTATGTCGTGACGTCCAAACGTGTGGCCCATATCAACCTGTTTGGCCAATTCCACAAACCTCAATTGAAACCTCTTGTTCGTTTATTCAAGCTAGGCTTTCCAGTTGCAGCAGCGCTATTCTTTGAAGTTACCCTATTTGCTGTCGTTGCACTCTTGGTTGCACCACTTGGATCATTGATTGTTGCGGCGCACCAGGTTGCAATTAACTTTTCGTCATTAGTGTTTATGCTGCCGATGAGCATTGGCGCAGCGACCAGTATTCGTGTCGGCCACAGTCTTGGAGAGAACAATGTTGAAGGGGCGGCAATCGCCTCTCGTGTAGGTGTCATTGTCGCGGTGTTACTGGCCTTATCAACGGCACTCTTCACGGTTCTGTTCAGAGAACAAGTTGCATTACTTTACACTGACAACCGCGCCGTTATCGAGATTGCTTTGCAATTGCTGTTATTTGCTGCCATCTATCAAGTTACGGATGCCGTACAAGTTGTCGCAGCCGGCGCTTTGAGGGGATACAAAGACATGGCTGCGATCTTCAATCGTACTTTTATCGCCTATTGGATTCTAGGCCTCCCGATTGGCTACGTTTTAGGAATGACGGACTGGATTGTTGAACCTATGGGCGCTCATGGCTTCTGGATGGGTTTCATTATTGGTCTTTCATCAGCGGCCATCATGCTTGGTCTGAGACTGCGCTGGATGCACAAGCAACCTGATGATATCCAATTGGAATTTGCCTCTAAATAACCCCAAAAAGGTCAGCAGTGCTGACCTTTTTTCATTTTCCTCGTAGACTAATAACAAGCCTTGATTGTTTCACTATTTATCACACCTATGCGTATCTTTGTTGTTTTGGTTTCCGTCTTGTCGCTTTCTGCTTGTGATTTTATCAAGAGCCCTATGGACGCTAGCCTCGACACCTATTTAAGCCGTATCGCCAATGTCCAAGATAGACCTGCGATGCCAATGCCGGATAACACCAATGTCTTACTGCCGACCAAACGAGAATTGCATGTTTCCATCCCCAGCATCAGCATAGGCCTGCTCGACAGTTATGAACTTCGAAAGTGCGGTTTATTCAATCTTGTGGCAGAAAAGAATTCAGTATTAGGTAAAGTTCAGGACCAATTTCGAAACTTCGATTACCAAGTCAAAGTGAGTTACGGCATAGAGCGCTGCCTAATGAGCCCTGATATTTCTGCTGCACTCAAAACACAATTAGCTTCAATCCAGCAGCAGAAGCTCAATCAATTACCAGCGCACTTCGCCAATTTGGTGTTTTCGAGTGACGCAATGCGCCACCAGTTAGAAGCAACAGAGTGGCTATCTGTCGAACAAGGCAGAGGCAGCACCCAAGTCATACAAGCGCTCAATCAACTGGACTCCGGATTTTCAGCCAGTAAAACACTGGATTACACCAGCACCTTAAACGCACTTACGCCCTATCAAGAAGTCTTGGAAAAAAATGCCGTTTTAGGTCCGCTCAGCTATTCAATGCTCAACGCTGGAAATAAGCTGAGCATCATAACCCAACAGCTAAAAACTTATGATGAAACCATCATATGCGGCCAAGGAAGAAACACGACTAAGTTTCGCTATCTCAGAAACGTGTTTAATGAGTTTTTCATTGGCGACATACAACCCTACCTCGCCAAGATTGATAGCATTTACAATGAACTCAACCCAATGATTGACTTTGTCGATACAGGCCACGCCAACTATCAATACCCGATCAGGCAGTATCACCAAGCCTTCAGGGCTGCAACCAAAGAACATGTTGAGTATTGGCAAACCTTATTCAAACGTTGTGGAGCGTCTCCTACTCGCTAATATGTTCTGGCCTTTCTCTCATATAGCGCGCAAATTTAGGAATACCGTTTTGCGTGTAACCGTTGTATCTAAATGTGATGATTGAACCAAGTTTAGGGGGCTGGCGACGCTGTTCATCAGTAAAGCCACTGCCTATATAAAATTCTAAGCCTGAATCCAACTGAATAAGTAGTGCGCCCATCTGCCCGCTGAACTTTCCCTTTCCGGCTTTATAACCCACAACTAAACCTTCAGCATCCTGATGCTTCTTCATCTTCAGCAAATCACTACTACGACCAGCTTGGTAGCGGCTTGTGATCTTCCGTAACATCAATCCTTCGCCTTTTTGCTCGCTGACGTTGTCTAAGTAATGAAAAAGCTCCTGCTCAGAGCGAATCGGCGTATGCTCAATTAATTTGATGTGTGGTGCGTCGATAGAGTCCACCAGATAACGAATATTGTAATAGCGCTTTTGATAGTCTCCCGCTGCTTGCGGCATATCAAACAGCATGAAATCAATCTGCTTCCAAGATGGTTCAACGGGTTCTTTATCTAAAACCGTTTGTTGCACAATATGGAACTTGCCCCTCCCTGCCCACAACTCTCCTTCCACGGCATAATCTGGTAACGGTTTAGTGAACCAGTCAGGAGCATGGATGAGCTTTCCGCTGCGGGTCGTCAATTGAGTGCCATCCCAAATCGCTCGGATGCCATCCAGTTTTTCACTTTTCCAGTAGTCTTCAATGTCCGCGCCGTACTCGTATTGATTGGCCTGAACCAAAGGCATATAACTTGATGAGTGGCTGTCTGACCAAGCTTTGCATGATATAGCAACTGCAATTGCGACACTGGTTAACTTAATTTGCATCCCTAACTCCAGATATTTTCATCCGAAGTGATTCTCAAGGCTCAATGCATAAGTTCAATCAATGCCAGCTAACAATACGAGTAACATCAAAAGTTCTTTCCTCCTACAGATGTATCAATTACAGCCTCCAGCGCCATTTTTCATTTATAGACATGATTCTCAGTCTGAGAAAACACGTTTCTCAAATTGAGAAACGTAAGAACTATGAATTTAACCAATTGATTTTAAAGTGCATATTTTTTGGCACACAAAGTGCCTTATCTAAGAAAACTATCTGAGGAGATATCGTCATGGAACTACGTAAAATTGAACTAACAAATGAAATTCTGACCCTTCAAATTGATGGCAACTTAGATGCTGACGGCAGTCGATACGCTCAACAGCACATTGATGAAATTATCGCTGATCAACATAGCGAAGTTGAAATTGATTTCCGCAATGTTCGTTTTCTTGATTCTTCAGGTGTTGGTGCACTGGTTTACCTATACAAACGCCTAGTCGAGCGCGAGCGTCAGATGCGCATCGAGAATGTCACTGGCCAACCACTAGAAATCATCAATCTGCTTCGTATCGACAAAGCAATCCCTGTGAACTCTCGCACTCACTAAAACAATAAACGAGATTTCACCCACTAACAGAGGAAGTTGGCATGGTTAATTACATCAAACACATAGCCCTAATTGTACCTATAGTAAGCTCGATTGGTTGCAGCAGTTACCCCGAAGAGGGTCGCGGAGGCCTTGCTGAGCAGTACATCCAATCTAATTTCACTCCGGTCATGCCAGACGAGCCTCTTGGCCCAGAGCATGGTCTGCGCTTCGATTGGCAATTAGCAAAACTCCACCTTGATGCACTCATTCGTGAAGGTGCTCGTTGGTGTTTCCCGGCAGCTGTCGTTCAGGCTCTTGAAAAACAGAATCGAATTGCAAGAGAACTAGAAGGTGGTTTGTTATTAGACGCCGCCAACGACATCGTTATTCAGCGTAAACGCCTGGATGAACTTGAGAGGCAGCTTGATTATGTGACATCTCAAGCTAAATGTGTCCCACCACATGATGAGTTTTCTTTCCAACAACAATTGGCAATCATCGACAAGCTCTACAACCTGCTAAACGTTGATAATCAGTTTGCGTTCAATTCTACAGAAGTGAACCCCAAATATATGGGTCATCTTGCCCAAGCAGCCAACATTCTGCGAGAGCATAAGTCACTAAACCTAACAGTCACTGGTCATGCCGATTCGGTTGGCGATGAACTCCAGAACCAGCAGCTCGCAATGGGCAGAGCAAAACAAGTGAAACGCTACCTGACCATATTTGGCCTTGAGCCGAAAAGAATAGAAGCAAAATCGCTTGGTGAATCTCTACCTCTTTTCGAAGGTGAATCAGACGGAGTTCGACTCACAAACCGTAGGGTTAGCATCGAAGTCGTTGAAACCAACGAGCTAGCAGAAAACAAGTTGAATGGAGGCTATTATCATGTGGAATAAACTCATATTAATCACCCTAGCATTCCTGTTTGCAGCTTCCGTAAATGCTGAGATGGAACGAGTTCAAGTCGGTGACATGATTCAGGTGAATCTACCAGGCGAAGAAACATTAAATAAAGGATTCCCAGTTGATAAACGAGGCCGAATCAACCTACCTGAAGTGGGAGCACTATACGTCGTAGGATATACAGAGAACCAGCTTCAGCAGTCAGTCCTAAATGCACTAAGCAAAGTTTATCGAGATCTTTCTACTGCATCGGTTTACATCTCAGAGCAGCAAGTTCTTATCTCTATTCAGGGGTACGTAAACTCTCCCGGCGAATACACTTTATCGAAAAGTGCAGACGTTCAAATGGCAATTCACGCTGCTGGTGGATTACGTTCGGGTGCGCAGTTAAATAATCTGCTTCTTAAGCGCGGAAAAGACAAATTTCCTTTTAATTACAAAAGCTTTTTAGATACAGGTGATGAGTCCCTGCTACCTAAACTCAAATCTCTAGACACTATATTTGTACCAGCTTCACCCTTGGTGGGTAACATCGAGCAACAGTTTGATGCCAGTAAGTTAGCTAATTCTGGTGATAGTGCTGACAACAGAACTGCGATCAAGGTATTTGGTGAAGTAAATGCACCGGGTTCTTTCACTTTCAAAAATACTGCAGATTTGGTTGATATCCTCATGCGCGCCGGCGGAGTGACACGTTACGCTTCTGTGGAGCAGATTCGTGTTATCAGCAATAACAAGCCTCAGATTTTCAATCTGAAAGAGTACTTAGACAGTGGGGATACTTCTCTACTCCCTAACCTTCAACCAGGCACTACGATTTTCGTCCCTAAACAGGAAGAGGAAATCCGCGCAGGTTCGAACGTTATCTACATCATGGGTGAGGTGAAGAGCCCTGGCGCCTACGAAGGGAAAAAAGGCGCTTCGTTTATGGACATTCTGGCCAACGCTGGCGGTCCAACCCGTTACGCAGAATCTCGTCAAATTCGCCTTATCAAAGCGAATGGGCAAGTTATCAAGTTTGATTTAACGGCTTACACAGAAGGTTTGACTACCAAAGCTCCACCTCAAATCAATCCCGGTGATGCGATATTTGTTCCAGAGAAAACCGACATGAATGAGAAGTCGTGGCTAAAGATCTCGCCAGACCGTGCTGTTAATGTCATTGGTGAAGTGGTTCGCCCAGGACGCATCGAATGGTCTGATGAAATGGACATGATGCACCTGCTGGCACATGTTGGAGGGCCAACTCTCCGAGCCGACACGTCAAAAATAGAAGTGGTGACACCTAACGGAAAAATGAAGACGTTCAATCTTGACGAGTTCATTTTAAATGGAGCACCTATGGCGGATCTGCCTGTCATCAGCGCTGGTACCATTATTCGTGTCCACGATTTACCTCAGGATCCATCTGACAATAAATCACAATGGGTACGCCAGAGCTCAGATGCTTCTATATACGTCTTCGGTCAGGTTAATGCTCCGGGCCGCTACCGCTTTACAAAAGAAATGCATTTTCTGGACATCCTGTCTGCGGCTGATGGTCCAACTAAAGATGCCGATATCCATAACATAAAAATCACTCACAGAGACAAAACCTATTCAAAAGTCAGCAAACTTAACTTGTCCCTATATTTCGAAACGGGGGATGAGAGCCTTCTACCAAAGATAACCATGGGTGACACCATTTACATCCCTGAGAAAGATAAGATTTGGTTGGATACCAGCAAAGAGTCAACTGTTCGAGTGCTGGGTGCAGTTAACAGCCCTGGTCGCTATGTCTTTGATGACAACATGACGATTCTGGACATTCTAGCTGAAGCTGGTGGCCCCTCTGATCGTGCATATTTAGAAAAGATTTCAATCGTTAATATGTCCTGCTGCCAAGGACAAGCCCGTACCTTTGACCTAATAGACTTCAGCAAAACTGCCAATATTTACAAGCTCCCAGTGCTTCGTGCAGGTGACACGATTTACATCCCAGACCGCAGCGAAAGCATTCTTGAAAGAGCACGAGTAGGCCTTGAAGACATCCTACGATTGACAACCACCATCGTATTGATAGGAGCGCTGTAATGATTATTCCTGCTACATTAACCGAGGTAGAGCAAATCTACCTCGCGGCCGAATTGGCCGAGGCGCGTTCAGTTTGTCTCACAGGCTGCAATTCAGGTGACGGTGTCACGTCAATTGCATCTGCTTTGGCGGAAAGATACTTACTCGGTGGGCATAAAACACTTCTGGTGGATCTGAACTTATTCCATCCTGCGTTTGAACCTGCACTAGTCAACGCTGACCAGGGTGATGACATAGGTGTGTTACTGGAACATAAATCATCCCACCAGCTTTTCACTGGCTTACCTGTACCGGAACAGACTTCGACGCTTCTAGCTTATAAAGATCCAAGTGTTTTGAGCAACTCAGTAGATAAATGGTTACAGCACTACGATAGAGTCATTTGCGACACCTCGCCTCTGCTTCATGTAAACCGAGGGAATATACCCGCTCAAGTCGTCGCCAGCGCATGTGACCAAACAGTATTAGTGGTCATGGGAGGGAAAACATCAACCGGTCAAATCCAGAAATCACAAGAGCTCCTCCAAAGCCCGAAAATCTCACTACTAGGCTCCATCTTGAACTTGAAGAACCAAGCAACACTCGGTCAGGAAATGGCAAGAGAGATAAGAAGACTGAGGTTTCTTCCCCAATCATGGAGAGAAAAATGGGCACAAAAACTCCTTACTAACGAGTTTCTGGCTCATTCAGCCTAAGGATTGATTATGAAAAAATTTACTTATCTTGCTCTGCTTACACTCCTCTCAGCGTCCTTACAAGCTGAATCACTTACTTTTGGTGTTGTTCCCCAGCACTCTGCGAGCAAGCTTGCCAAACAATGGGCCCCTATCATCGAGTACCTTTCCGAAAGAACAGGGCAAAAGATCATATTTAGCACGGCATCTGACATTCCAACGTTCGAACAACGGCTGAAAAACGGGGAGTATGATCTCGCTTATATGAACCCCTACCATTACACCGTCTTCAGCGAATTGCCTGGCTACAAAGCGATTGCAAAAGCTAAAGACAAACGGCTTAAAGGTATCATTGTCGTCCGAAAAGACAGTGATATTTCCAAACCTGAACAACTGCAAAATGCAGAACTTGCTTTCCCCTCACCTGCAGCCTTCGCGGCAACTGTATTGACTCAAGCCTATCTGAAACAAAGCGACATAACGTTTGAGCCGTCTTACGTATCATCTCATGATTCCGTCTACTTAGCTGTCGCAAAAGGCTTCTTCCCCGCAGGTGGCGGAATAATAAGAACCTATATGGCGTTACCTGAGGAAACTCGTGATCAACTGACTCCGATTTGGACCACCAAAGGGTATACCCCCCACGCTATCGCAGCTCACCCCAATCTCGATAGCAACGTGAAAAGCAAAATTCAACAAGCGCTTATAGAGTTTGACGACTCCCCAGAAGGCCTCGCTCATCTGGAGAAACTTAAACTCAAGGGGTTTGTTTCGGCACAAGACAGTGATTGGAATGACGTTAGAGCGCTCAACATTACACTATTGGATTAGTCATCGACGGGAGTACCTTGCTATGTCATTTAGAATGAAAACCATACTTGGGATCGCCTTTATTGAGGTCGTTATGCTGGTAGCGCTCACATTCAGCGCAATGAGCTTTCTCTCCAACTCAAATGAAAAACAACTTATCCAACGAGCCAACTCAACTGCTTCCATGTTCGCCCACGCAGCCAAGGATGCAATGATCTCTACCGACATTGCGACTCTGGATGACTTGGTAAAAGAATTTATGACCATAGAAGACATTGCATATATAAGGGTGATGCGTGGTGATAAAGAGCTCTCATGTGATGGGGATAAAGCGCTGCTACAACGAATGATGTCTGTTGATTACAGATTAGATTCCGTCAATGATGGAATCTTCGACACTCAGGTTCAGGTCACTAGCGGAGGTGCAAACTATGGCACTATAGACATTGGTTTCGAAGTCTCCGCCATCAACTCTATGTTGACCAGCGCCCAGAAAGCAATAATAGGTATTGCTTCCATCGAAGTCGTATTGGTAGCAATCTTTTCGTTCTTCCTTGGAACCTACTTAACCAAAAGCTTGGTCAAGCTTATAGAGGCAGCGAATACCGTCAGTGAACAAGGGCCTGGTTTCCAGCTTAATGATCAGTCTAAAGACGAGCTGGGGGACGTAGCACGAGCATTTGACGATATGTCTGTAAAACTCGAAAAAAGCTATCATGATCTTAAGAGCGCTCGCTTTGAAGCAGAACAGGCAAACGATTCGAAAAGTCGCTTCTTAGCCTCGATGTCACACGAAATTCGTACACCGATGAACGGTGTGTTGGGCATTTTGAACATTCTTGAAGAATCAAAACTCTCTCGCGAACAGAAAAAACTAGTCAACACAGCAACTGAGTCAGGCCAATTCCTCCTTAGTATCATCAATGACATTTTGGATTTCACGCGAATGGAGTCCAACACACTACGATTAGAACACAAGCCGTTTAATTTTCGTCAATGTGTCGAAAATGTTGTTGAAACATTTCAACCATCAGCGAAAGTCCGCTCTATTGACCTGAACTGTATTCTTGATGGTTCAGTACCCGCCAATGTACAAGGCGATGAAAACCGCGTTAAGCAGATCCTTCACAACTTGATTGGTAATGCAATGAAGTTCACCAAAGAAGGCAGCGTGACAATTCAGGTACACGCAGACACCCATGAAGGAAATCAAGTCAAAATAGTTTGCAGAGTCATAGACACCGGTGTCGGCATCAACCGCAGCGCAATGGATTATCTGTTTGATGAGTTCACCATGGTCGATCAAACCTATTCTAGAAGTCAGGAAGGCTCCGGGCTGGGTCTTGCTATATGCAAACGCCTATGTGAGTTGATGGACGGTTACATTGAGGCAGAGAGTACGCCATCAATTGGCAGCACTTTCTCCTTTTCAATCAAACTGGAACTCGCAGACCAACTCATTAGCTCAACTCACCAGAGCCAAAACAATACCGAGTTGCTGGTATCAGATGCCAGCATATTAGTGGCAGAAGATAACAAAGCGAACCAATTGGTAATAAGCGAGATGTTTAAACGCATGGGGCTCTCGATGGACATCGCAGAAAATGGTCGTCGTGCCATCGAGATGGTCGAACAATACCATTACGATCTTATCTTTATGGACATATCTATGCCAGAGATGGACGGAATGGAGACCTGCAGAGCCATACGTTCAATGACTGATGAGAAGACATGTCAGATACCTATCATTGCACTGACAGCCCACTCTTTATCTGGAGATAAAGAGCAGTTCCTCGATGCAGGGATGAACGACTATTTGTCAAAACCGATTCGCTTGTCACAACTAATTGAAAAAATTAATCTATTCTTAAGTGATGGCGCGATCAACTCTACTGAAAAATCTGATAATTTAGAGAGTGAATCGCAAACTCTTACGCAGGCTGTAATCAATCATTCTATGAATCAGGACATACAAGTGGATTTAGAACTCGTCGACGAAGAAGTCTTAGAGCAAATGATAGAAGACACAAGTGCTGATGTTCTTCCTATGCTAATTGATCATTACATCGAAGAATCTAATGAACGCTTAAGAAAGATTTATCAAGCAATGGAAGACCGAGACAAAGAGACACTAGAGTTTGAAAGCCACACATTAGGCAGCTCTTCTCTAGCGTTAGGAAATCGAGTCTTGTCCAATCTTGCACGAAAGATTGAGTGTATGTGTTTGGAGAATCATGAACAACAAGCATTTGAACTCTCTGAAGAATTAAAAGAGCTAGCTGAAAAGTCGCTCGCTGCTCTTGAATATAGAAAAACGCTGGGCTTCATCGAACCAGCTGGCTAGATACAACAAGGATGACGTCACATGAGAGCAAAAGTACTACTGATTGAAGACTCCACATCTCTGGCAGTCCTTTACAAACAGTACGTAAAAGATGAAGCGTTTGACCTGTTTCATGTTGAAACAGGTCGTGATGCCAAAGCATTCATAGAACGAAACGTACCACAACTTGTGATTTTAGATCTCAAGCTTCCGGACATGAACGGCGAAGATATCCTGGACTGGATCAACGAGAATCAAGTACCAACCTCCGTCGTCGTTGCAACCGCACACGGTTCCGTGGATATCGCGGTAAGCTTGCTTCAGAAAGGGGCTAAAGACTTTCTCGAAAAGCCGATTCAGGCAGACCGACTCAAAACGTCGATAAACCTCCACTTACAGCAAGCTAAACTCGAACACTTAGTCGAAGATATCGAAGCGAAATTCGACAGAAATCGCTTCCATGGATTCATCGGCTCTTGTCTACCTATGCAGGGCGTATACAAAATCATCGACTCTGTTGCACCAACAACAGCGAGTGTCTTCATCATTGGAGAAAGCGGCACCGGTAAAGAAGTATGCGCAGAAGCAATTCACAAAGAAAGTAAACGAAACGATAAACCTTTTATCGCCATCAACTGTGGTGCTATTCCTAAAGATCTTATGGAAAGCGAAATTTTTGGCCATGTAAAAGGTGCATTCACAGGGGCGACTACGGACAGAAAAGGCGCGGCATCTTTAGCTCATGGAGGAACGCTCTTCCTTGACGAGTTATGTGAGATGGAGCTGGAAATGCAGAAGAAACTGCTACGTTTCCTGCAGACAGGTACTTTTACCCCACTCGGGGGCTCGAAAGAAATGAAGGTCGATGTGCGGATAATCTGCGCGACCAACCGTGACCCGTTGTTAGAAGTTGAAGAAGGCCGATTCAGAGAAGACTTGTACTATCGCATTCATGTTGTGCCGATTGAGATGCCTCCTTTAAGAGAGCGTGGGAATGACATCACAACACTAGCGACTCATTTCCTTAAACTGTTCGCTAAAGAAGATGGTAAGAAGTTTAATGGTATCAACCGAGACGCGGAATCTTTGCTCAAGCACTACTCCTGGCCTGGTAATGTGAGACAACTGCAAAATGTCATTCGCAATATAGTTGTTCTCAACGACGAATCAAAGCTCTCTGTCGCTCACCTTCCTGATCAAATTTCAAAAATCAATAAATCGGCTAAGCCCAGAGCAGTCCAAGCAATAATCCACCACGAAGCTCCTGCTCAAGCGTCACCAGTAGAAGCGGTGGAGACGGCAATACAAGCATCAACTCCAGTGATAGAAAGTGTTAACACGCAAAGCTCTACGCCGGTAACAATACGTCCAATGTGGCAGGTAGAGAGAGAAACCATTCAGCAAGCAATTGATTTTTGCGATGGTAATGTCCTCAACGCAGCGGTATTGCTCGAGTTGAGTCCATCAACCGTTTATCGTAAAAAACAGGCTTGGGAAGCCGAAGAAGATGAGCAGCAATACGCGGATTGATGTTTGGCTAGTCATCGATAGCCTGACGTTTGGCGGCATTGAAACCTACGTGCTTGAGCTCGCTAAAGGGCTCAAGCTTCACAACACAAATGTTGAGGTGTTGCTGGTAAAACGGTATCAAACGCGTTCTCTCCTCGTAGAAAAACTGGAAAAAGAAGCGGTCCCTTACCAGTACTTATCTGACCTGGCCACTCAACCTTTGTTCGCACTTATCCAAAAAATTAAACAATCACCAACGGCTCTTATCCATGCTCATGGGTACAAAGCTAGTCTGCTGTCTAAATGTGCACGTGTTTTTACCGGAGCCAAACAAATAACAACCTATCACGCTGGCGAAACACCAACAGGTAAAGTCTGGGCTTATGATTTTATCGACCGCTACACGGCGCTTATTTCTACGCTCTCACTTGCCGTCAGTGAGAAAGTGAGTCAAAAGATCCCTGCTACCACCCTTAGGTTGAATAATTTCATTGATGATTCAAGGGCCTGTGTGAGCACAGGAGAACAGATCGCCTTTGTTGGTCGCCTAAGCCATGAAAAAGGACCAGACAGGTTCATTCGATGCGCTAAAAGCCGCCCAGATTTATCCTTTCACATCTATGGCTCAGGTCCGTTAGAGCCAGAGATTTCTCAATTAGCGCCGCAAAATGTTCAACTCCATGGTCATCAAAGCAACATGGATGTGGTATGGAAACACATAGGCGTACTTATCATTTGCTCTCGATTTGAAGGCTTGCCAATGGCGGCACTTGAAGCCATGTCCAGAGGGTGTATTGTCATCGCGTTAAGGGTTGGAGACCTTCCTAAACTGATTACCAGTGGTCAGAATGGATATTTGGTCGATACGGCTGCTCAGATTCCTGATGTTTTACGAACTCTAGAACAGTTAACAGACGACGAAAGACAAAAGATATCTAAGCAAGCGATTTGCACAGTTCGAGAACAATTTTCCTCTTCTGCAATCATTCCTAAATTGCTACAACTCTACAAAAAATCTGGTCGTCAATCTGATTCTCATATTGAGAAAAACACTCTCATAAAATAGTTAAATTATTTTTTATATACTTTTCATAAAGTTAGCCAGCCTTAAATCTTGGCATCTCAATTGCGTTGTTCCTCGTATAAATGGCAAAGGGGAATAACAATGAAGAAAAAAATACTGTTTGTTCACTACGGAAATGACTGGATTCGCGGAAGCGAGCAGTGCCTCATTGACCTAATGGAACAGTGCTCTGACCAAGGGTTCTCTGTACATCTATGGACCAATAACTCTTCTTTGCACCGTTATGCCTTACGCAACAACATCTCATCCGAAGCCGATGCATTCCCTCTCCTACTTGGCTGGCTCGCCCCCAGATTTGATTTTCTAGGTTGGGGCTACCTGGTCCGTAAAGCATGTAAAATCCTCCAAAGAGAAAGCATTGACGTCGTTCATGTCAACAGTGGTGCTCCATGTCAATGGATGGTACTCGCAGCTCGAATCAAACAGGTTCCAATGGTGGCTCAGCTTCACAGCCCCTATCCTGCTAGAGACCGATTAACATTAGGCCTGCATTTATCCCCACACATCATCTCTGTCAGTGAATATGTTGCCAGCCAGCTCAAATCTGAGGGGTACCCTCGTGAGCATTTGTCAGTCATTCATAACGGATTGCATGTTTCTAAACTCGACGAGCAACAGACTGTCGAAACAAAAAAAGTACTCGGCATTAACGACGACGACTTCCTTTATGCGACAGTCGGTTCTCTAATTCACCGCAAAGGTATCGATCGGCTTATCGTAGCGTTAAGACATTTGAACTTTGAATATCCGAATACACACCTTTTAGTCATTGGCGACGGTCCACTCAGAAACGAGCTAGAAAAACACGCCAAGAAGTTGTATTTGGAAAACAGGGTTCACTTTGTCGGTGAACAAAACAATGCAGTAGGTTGGTTAAAAGGCTGTGATGCCTTTGTAAGCGGTGCTAGAAGCGAAGCTTTTGGACTCGTTATTGCTGAAGCCGCTGTCGCCAAGATTCCAGTTGTGGCACCTTTTGAAGGTGGTATCCCAGAGTTTGTTCAACATGGCGAGACCGGTATTCTCTACCCCAACAGTGGTGTGGGTCCATTAAGCAAGGCAATGAGAGTATTAGTCGACAACCCTGACTTTGGGCGACAACTCGCCAGTAATGCCAGTGAACACATCGGAACCAAATTCAATGTTTCGCTATCAAGCCATCGTATCATCGGTGTTTACAAGAAAATTATGGTATCCCACCAACCTTCAGTCTCTTTCTGGCGCACATTTATTCCGCTAAAAACCTATTTGGCAAAGCGCATTGCTATGGGAGGTCAGCATGGTTAATTCAAACGTGACAAAAACACTGATCTTCGACCCAATAACATTCAAAGGCGGATCAAAAATCGCCACTGTCGAAGCGTTAAGTTTGTGTCGGGCCGATATCAACCACTTTGTTATCGCCACAGCTGATACGGAATTCTGGAAGAGCTGTAAGCTTACAGCATCACACTCAGTAGATATAGTTGCACTGCCTCTTATAAAACCATTGGCTAAGCAGCATTACGGCCTCCTATATTGGCTAAGCCAGTGTTATACCGCCCTATGCCTTCTATTTTTCTTGATCAAGTACAAGAGCATTGACAGAGCTATCGGTGCATCTGGGCCCGGTATGGACATGCCACTTTACATTGTAAAGTTATTAAAAAACATTGAATTAGTTCAGTTTATTCATGGACACGTTGGAAACTCAAGGTCTATCGGTTACTGCTTAACTGTTGCTGACAAAGTGTTTTATCTGCCCTCCTGCAGACCAAGTATTTCTGTCGCGCTGAGAACATATCTGGAGCGCAAAACGTCCATAGAAGACTCAGGTTCCCTTGTGGAGATGTATTTGACGTCTCGCAAATACCATACCTTCGTTAACGGTTTACCCGAGGACAGATGGCCAACACGTTGCCAAACAGATTTCCCCGTCTGCTTTTGGGCTGCATCTTTATTAAAATGGAAAGGGCTGGACTTGTTTGTCGAGGCACTTAAACATGCTGCACATATCAAACCAATCGCATCTAACATCTGTTACATCAGGCCCGTTGATACAGCCATTCCGACAAGTACCGCGCCCGTTGTAATTAAATACACAAATTGGTACCAAGACCCGCAAGAATTAGACACGATTAGAAGCCAATCCAACATCTTTGTTTCCACCAGCCACAAAGAACCGTTTGGTTTGTCCATTTTAGAAGCCTTAGCTGCGGGGATGTGTGTCGTTATCCCTCAAGATGGTTCTTACTGGGATAAACGCCTGACACACAATCTCAACTGCATCAAATATTTACCTGATGATGCTAACTCGTTGTGTGATGCCCTATTATATGCCGTTAAAGATCGCACCAACTTCAAACGCTGTATTGATAATGGAATGATGATTGCTGAAGAGTATAGAGCAGAACAGCGCTACTTAGACTTTGTTAAAACCATAGACCCTAATCCGTACCTAAAGCTATCTCGTGAGCCTAAACCTCAGAGCCACTAAGGAACATGTTATGCGACATAGAATATTGCAGTGGTTTAAACAAGACAACGTCACCAGTATGGCGCTCTATGCTCTGAGCCTGCTTATGATGAAAGGGACATCACTACTCATGCTCCCCTTCATGGCAAGTTACTTAACACCATCACAGTTTGGCCACCTTGAATTACTTTCTATCACCACTGTTTTTTTCAGCCTGATGGTCGGTTTAGCAATGCACGAAAATCTTTATCGCTTCATTGGTACGATAAAGGATACATCAACTCGCTTTGCTCGAGTATGCGAATTGTACTCCAGTTCTTTTTCGACATCCTTGCTACTCGCAGGGGTATTATTCGCAGGTTATTTTGCCGTGTCTCATGCAGCGTTAACCATCAACACTGAACAAATGGCACTGATAACGATCGTAGTAATAGTTGAGGCCCCTCTCGCAATCTGCTTAGCTTGGTTAAGACTAAACAACAAGGCGGTAACTTTTTTCAAAATCAGTTTTGTTACTTTGCTCATTCAGGTCTCTCTGGTCATTTTGATACTCACCAACAATCCAGATGTTACTTTATTATTTAGCGTTGGCGTTCTGTGTGCTGTACTCCAGGTAACTTATCTCCATTTCCACAACAAGCTTTCTTTCAAACTGCCTACACTTGTTCACTACAAACGCTACATCCAATACTCGTTCCCTTTGATGTTATCAGCCGCAGTCGCATTTGGACTTTCTGGTGCCGAACGATGGATCATTGCCGAAGCGCACACATTAGAAACCTTAGGTATCTATGCAGTTGCCGCCAAATTTGCCCTTGCGTTGGGGATTCTGATTCAACCCTTCCATATGTGGTGGATGC
Source organism: Vibrio sp. RE88 (assembly GCF_013113835.1). Taxonomy (GTDB): domain Bacteria; phylum Pseudomonadota; class Gammaproteobacteria; order Enterobacterales; family Vibrionaceae; genus Vibrio. The sequence continues at coordinate 160,584 of NZ_VTYQ01000006.1, forward strand.
CAAAGCGCTTCGAAGTACTTGAAACCCTCGGCAAAGAAAAAGTCGCGCTTAACACTCAACACGGCATTATCGCTTTGTGTTTCCTGAGTGTCATTGTTATGTGGATGAGCCAATGTTTTATCAGCCTTGCGCTACCCAGTGACTACCAATCTGCAGGTCAGCTTGTTGTTCTGTGTATCGTAATAATGTTGCTCAAAGAAATGGTAGAAATGCTCAATATCGGAGTGTTGTATGCAAAGCAGACAAGCAAGCTTTTTGTCATCAATATTGTTGCGACAGTAGTGGCACTCGTCAGTGCTTGGCTGACTAAAGAAACAGGCGTGACAGCTATCCTACTCTGCCTGTGTATGGGCCAATTTATTCGCCTTACTTTGATATACCACCTAAGCCAGTCACTATGCCATATTCCCTATAGATATGGCGCATTGTTGGCGTTTGTTCTTATTAGTTCAATATTCACGATCAGTGGGTGGTTCAATCATTCATTAGAAACGGCTGGGGTAATGCTTGTATTGCAACCTATGGCGCTAATCGCATTGCTGCACAAACTAAGATTTATTTCACTTTCTGCAAGTTCTGTCCAAAAAGCTCATCGTCATAATCATGTGGAGCGCACACTATGATACATGCAGATAAGCTTTATCCGGCCGTCATTACCTCTGGCGTGTGTATCTTTATTGCACTGGTTTGGAAGCTCGTCCCTCATCCCGCTGTTGCCATTGTGCTTAGCATGATGCCGCTTGGGATACTTTTCGTGCTAAACCAAACTTTTTGGTTGGTCAGCTTATTTGTCCTGTTTTCATTTTTCAGAATTCACGAAGCCATCCCTGCTCTTTACTCGCTAAAAATCCCTTTGTTACTTTCAGTCGGAGCCTTAAGTGCTCTGTTGTGGCATAGTTTAATCAGCAAAAATCTTCAGATGTTCTGGCATCAGAGCCTGACTTGGTTCGCAGTGTTTTGGCTGTTGGTGCTTGTTGGCGCCGTATTATCATCCAATCCCGGTTTAGCTATTACCTACTTCAAGTCGATCTATTGGAAGATCATCGTCATGACTCTGGCAATCGCATGGCTCGTAAATAGCGTTCAAAATGTCAAACGCATTAGTATTCTAATCGTATTAGCAGGAAGTCTGATTGCATTTGTAGCCCTATCCAACTCCATTAATGGCATTGGCCTAGTAGAAGGAACACGTGTCACCATTGGCCGTCAACTTGGTTCAGTTTTGGGTGACCCAAATGATTTGTCACTAGTGCTTATGTTCCCCCTTGCCTTTGCCATCAGTTTGATGACCACAAAAAATCTTGGCAGCGTTCGACTTCTAGGTTTAGTCGCGACGATATTGGCGTTGAGTGCTGTTATCGCAACCCAAAGCCGAGGTGGATTACTCGGTTCAATCGCGGTATTCGGAATATTCGGCTTGCGTATTATACGTTCGAAGTTTCTGCTCGCGTTGATTGGAACTATCGGTTTACTTGTTCTTTTTGCAGCAGCGGGGATTTCTGATAGACAATCAGGAGGCGCCGCTGAAGAAGGCATTGATGCTTCAGCGATGGGTCGGCTCTATGCTTGGGAAGCGGCATTTGGTATGGCTGTCGCCAATCCTTTAACAGGCGTTGGACTGAACAACTTCTACGCTAATTACTTTTTCTATAGCCCTCACTGGGACGGACTAAACCATGCCGTACATTCGACCTGGTTTGGTGTGCTTGCAGAAACAGGTTTCCTTGGCCTGATTGTATTCATTGGGTGTATTTACTCACTGGTCAAAACCAGCAAACAAACGCTGTCACTTCTAGATGCAGTGCCAGATAATTACTCTCCTTACCTTCATGCAACAGCCGCAGCAGTATACGCTGGCATTATGGGGACAATCGTGTCGGGCACATTCCTCACTCAAGGCTTTACCTGGCCTATTTATATCCTTGCCGCTCTATGCATCGCCCTGAATCGTATTGTTCAAAACCATTCTCAAAATGAGAATACGCAGAAGAACGACAAGATTCATATATAACCAATTGTTTTTAATAAGTTTAATTCTTGGCACGTTACGTGTAACACCTCCTATTGAAATATAAAAATGCGGAGGCGCTTATGCTGGCTACACACATTAACGAGGTCAAGATTTGGCTAAAAGAGAACCCGAACCCTGTTTATCGCAAATTGTTTGTCATTTTGAAAAACATTCGCGCTTGCGACCTTCCAACTCCAAGTATCTTCAATAAAACAACTGCTTTTCTCTACAACGGAAGCAAAGCCCTCTTTGCCAATATGGTTAGAATTCTGATTCACACGCCAGCCTTTAAAGGCCGCCTCACCCAATTTGGCAAACGACTTTATCTATTTGGTGGTGTTCCACTCGTAACCGGCCCCCTTAAAATTTATTTGGGAGACGACTGCAGGATCTCAGGACAAAGCACATTCAGCGGTCGCACCCAATCATTAGAAACAGAGCTTATCGTTGGCAATAACGTCGACATCGGATGGCAAACTACAATAGCGGTTGGTAAACGCATTGTTATTGGCGACAACGTAAGAATGGCCGGTAGAGCGTTTCTCTTTGGTTATTCTGGCCATTCTTTACACGCGGGGAAAAGAGCCTTGGGGGCTGGCGATAGTGAAAGAGACATTGGCAACATCACCTTAGAAAGAGACGTTTGGTTAGGTACAAATGTTACCGTCTGCCCGAACGTCACTATCGGTCAAGGTACCATTGTAGGAGCTGGCAGTGTCGTAACGAAAAGCCTTCCTTCCTATGTTGTTGCAGCTGGCAACCCCGCCAAAGTAGTTCGTAAACTAACGAGTAAGGAGATGGAATAATGCGTGATCTCATCGTATTTGGCGAAGACTTTGGAGGCTTACCTTCAAGTACACAACACATCGTTTCTCGACTAGCTGCAAATAGAAAAGTGCTTTGGGTTAACTCAATCGGCCTACGTCAGCCTAAGCTTAATAAAAAAGATTTTGCTCGTGCTTTCGCCAAACTACTAGGCCAAAGCAAAAAAGGCTACTCGTCGAAGAATGAGCAACTGAGTACAAATATCACTGTCGTAAACTTAAAAACTATCCCTGCTCCAAAATCTTCGTGGGCAAGGGAAATAGCAAAGTCTATGCTACTAGCTCAACTCAAGCCCATCATCGAAAAACTGGGGCTAGCAAAACCGATTTTGTGGACTTCTCTTCCGACTGCAGCGGACTTATGTGGCAACCTAGATGAAGCTGCGGTTGTTTATTACTGTGGAGACGATTTCAACTCGCTTGCTGGTGTTGATCATGAAACAGTGAGTAATCATGAGAAAAGGCTGGCTGAGAAAGCTCACCTTATCTTGGGTGCAAGCGAGGAAATCTGCAAAAAGTTTGACGGATTAAAAACCGCGCATATCCCTCATGGCGTAGACTATGAATTATTTAACACCTCAGTAAGCCGTGCTCGAGACCTTCCCTTAGACGGTAAGCCCATTGCTGGTTTTTACGGCAGCATATCCCAATGGCTGGACTATAAATTGATAGATCAAGTCTGTTTGGATAATCCTCACTGGAACTTCGTTTTTATCGGGCCATTGGAGCTAGATCATAATCCTTTGCCGAATTTTCCAAATGTATTTTACTTGGGCCCCAAACCACACCGAGAGTTGCCTCGATACAGTCAGCACTGGGATGCGAGCATGCTGCCTTTCTTGTTCAATGATCAGATTCAAGCCTGTAGCCCTTTAAAACTGATGGAGTATCTAGCAGCCGGAACACCTGTTGTTACAACGCCGTTTCCAGCACTTTCTCCTTATCGATCACACGTTAGTATTGCCAGCGATGCGAAACAGTTTAGCCAATCACTTAATCAGGTTCTCAGTATAGAAAACACTGATACCGAGATTGTTCGTCGCGACAGCTGGGATGCTCGAAGTCGAGTTGTCAATCAGCTTCTGGAGTCACTATGAATGAACTGAAACTGCGCTTTATCATTATCCTTAATGCAGCTTGGAGACAGAGGTACGTGATTGTTCTACCAATGCTGATCATGCCTTTTTCTGGATACTTCGTCGGGAAAATGGCTCCGGAGAAATACGTCTCCCATACCAGTATGCTGATTCAGGAAACGGCAAAAATGAACCCGTTTCTGGAAGATATCGCAGTTTCAACCATGCTCAAGGAGCGTTTGGCAGCTCTGAGTACCTTGCTCAAGAGTCGACATATTTTAAGATCCGTTGCCAAAGAGCGTGGACTGATTGACGATTCAATGTCCCCTTTTCAAGTGGATCAAGTCATCGCAGAGCTCGCAGCAAGCTTAACGGTTACTCAGCCTGGAAAGGATTTCCTTAAAATTCAGCTTTCTTCTACTCAACCTCAAGGCATGAAAGAACTATTAGAATCTGTCAGCGAGCACTTTATAGAGCAAATGCTGGCCCCAGAACGCTCTTCAATCAAAGATTCAAGTGAGTTTCTCACCATGCATATTGATAAGCGAAGAGAAGATCTCGACTTAGCAGAAACAGCACTTGCCGATTTTAAGAACAAAAACGCCTCCGTTACGCCTGAAATGCAAAGTCAGAGTCTTGCGAGGCTTGCTAGCCTGAAGCAAAACTTAGCCGAGAAAGAGGCGGAACTTGCTGGGGTTGAGCGGAGTCTGGGCTCACTCGATCAGCAACTGTCTAAAACCAACCCCGTCGTTGGTAAAATTGAAGATCAAATCATAGAAATTCGCAGTGAGCTAACTTTACTAAGAGCTAAATATACTGATAGTCATAGCGCTGTACTCGGCAAACAGCGGGAACTTCGTCGACTTGAAAACGAACGTTCGGAACTTCTTAAAGTTGAGCAGCCAAATATCAGCAGCGACCAGCTTTGGGATATCGCGAGTAGCAACACTTTATCTGACATCAGCCAAATTCAACCTTTGCTCGTTACCCAGTTACACAGCCTTCAGCTAGTGCGGGGAAGGTTTGAATCCCTGAGTGAAGAAACCAAAAGCTTGCGTAAAATGATTGAAGAACTTGAACAGCAAGCGAACCGCTTCGGCGACAACGCAAAAGACATGTTTCAGTTGCAGAGGGATGTTCAAATTAAAAGACAACTCTACGATGAGTTGATTCAAAGGTATGAGATGGCTCAACTTACAGGATCACTAGGTATTTTTGAGCAAAATAAGCGGGTCAAGATCATTGATTTACCTTATACGCCAAGTTCACCAGCTAACCTACCCATAGTCATATTCATTATCGCAGGGTTCGTCGCAGGTATTGGCCTAGGCTGTGGTATCGCTACGCTCATTGAGCTTTTTGATACTTCGGTTCGAAGCGCGAGTGAGTTGCAATCTTTAACAGGCAAACAGGTGATCACTGCAATTCCTAAAATAAAACCGTTTCAATCATAAAGAATCTCAAAATAAAACACCTCACACATGGAAACTTAAGACACTGTTATATAGGTACTTTTTTTTGGCACAGGTTATGCAATTTCTAATTTAAACCATCGCACACCAAGGAAATCGCATGACCAGTCAACCGAAAACAACCATACATGTTGTTCAGCATTTGGCACCAGGTGGATTAGAAACATTAGCCATCAACATGCTCAAGTTTGCTAAACCAGACGAGAACGTTTTCCTGATCAGTCTCGAAGGAAGTCGCTGCGAAACATTGGCAAACTGGCCTAGCTTAAAGAACGTTGAAGATAAACTTATCTTTCTAACCAAGAAGCCCGGTTTTGATTTTGAGGCGATATCTAAACTGCGTAAACTATTCAAACAAATTAAACCTAGAGTCGTTCACACTCACCACATTGGGCCTCTAATTTACGGAGCGACTGCAGCTAAACTGGCAGGTGTTCAACACATAGTCCACACAGAACACGACGCTTGGCACCTTAACAACCAAAAACATCTTCTGTTGCAAAGCCTTGCCTTAAAGCTATCCCGTCCTAATCTGGTGGCAGATGCTGGGCTAGTTAAAGAGCAATTAGATGAGAAGCTCAACTATGCCAATATCACAGTAATAAAAAACGGCATAGACTGTGAAAGATTCAAACCGGGATCTCAGGCACAGGCACGCTGTGAGCTTGGCCTACCTACGCATGGAAAAATCATAGGCTCAGCTGGGCGCCTCGAAAAAGTAAAAGGTCACGATATCCTTCTCAAGGCCCTCCCTCTCATTAATAGCAATGTGACTCTCGCTATTGCAGGCATAGGAAGCCAAAAGGACGCATTAGCACGACTGGCTGAAGACTTATCTATCTCTCATCAAATACGGTTTCTCGATTTAGTTGAGGACATGCCAACCTTTTATCGTGCTCTCGATGTATTTTGCATGCCATCAAGATGCGAGGGTTTCCCCCTTGCTCCACTGGAAGCTCAAGCGTGTGGCGTTCCTACCGTCGCGACAAACGTTGGTGGCACCAATGAAACGTTATGTCCTATAACAAGTCAGCTCGCGGAAGCAGAAAATAGTAGTGAGCTTGCTTTAAAGCTATCCCAAATGTTGCTTGAGTCCCCTCAATCCTCACCACGCCAGTTTGTTGTCAACAATAACGACATTCGAAAAATGGTGGATGCCTATAGCGCAATAACACAGGAGGAATACGCATGATTGATATGTCTATTGGAATTTTCTTCACAATCTGTGCTGGGCTCATCGTCTATCACCATGTCGGCTACCCTCTTGTGCTTGCTTGGTATTCTAAGCGCCACCCTGTGGAAGAAGTAAAGCCAATCGTACGTGGTTACAAGATCGCTCGTTCAGATAGACAATGTGCTGACATTACCATTCTTATCCCTGCATATAACGAAGAACAGTGGATCGCAGACAAAATTCGCAACTTAGCCTGTCTGGATTACCCGAAAGAACATTATAACGTCATCGTCGCTTGTGATGGTTGTACTGACAATACTGCTCAAGTGGCTCAGAACACGATTCAAGAAGCCATTTGCTGTGATACACATTTTGAAATTCGAGTATTTGAAGAGAACCGCGGAAAGGTTGCACTAGTGAATGAGCAGATGCTAACGATATCAAGTGACATTACAGCATTGAGCGATGTATCAGCTCTGGTTTCTGTCGATGCCCTGCTGGTCGCCAACCAGCACTTCAAAGATAAAACTGTAGGTGCTGTTAACGGACATTACCAATTGCTTTCTAGTGGTAGTGAAGGTGAAAGCAAATACTGGCAATACCAAAGCAGAATGAAACTGCATGAGGCGAGTTTGGGTAGCACACTTGGCGCTCATGGGGCTTTCTATTTGTTCAGAACTCACTTGTTTGAACCGCTCAAGCAAAACGTTATCAACGACGATTTCATCATTCCAATGGAGATTATCCGTAAAGGATATCGAGTGGATTACGACAAGGACATGATTGCATTAGAGCTTGAAGCAACCAACACCGACAACGATTTTAAACGTCGACTCAGAATTTCTGCTGGCAACATGCAGCAAGCCCTGCAATTGGCGGAATTGTTTTTGCCACGATACAAAGGCGTCGCTTTTGCTTTCTTTTCAGGCAAAGGTTTAAGACTAATAACACCATACCTCATGATTCTGTGTCTGGCGCTTTCTGTCGTACTTATTCACCATCCACTATTTTTCATCGCGACCATTGCACAGCTCGCCGTTTACTCAGTTGCGATTCTGGGGCATGTGTTCCCACACATATTTAGCCATAAATACTGTCAGTTAATCACATACATAGTAGCAGGACACTTTGCCAACCTAATTGGTGGCTTACGCTATTTGTTCGGTTTCGAAGCCACTCGTTGGACAAGAATTCAATGATAAGGAGCATCTTATGAGCAACGTATCTTCTTTATATTCAATCTGGTTAGCAAAACGTATCTTCGATTTTCTATGCGCTGTAATCGGGCTTTTGATGCTGTCACCCATCTTGCCCGCGATTGCCTTAGCCATAAAACTCGATTCCAAAGGGCCCATTTTCTATAAGCAGCTGCGTGTGGGCAAATCGACACCAGAACAAATGATGTTCTTTGAAATCATTAAGTTTCGTACCATGTATGTCGATGCAGAAACGCGTACAGGTGCAGTCTGGGCGACAGAGAACGACCCAAGAATTACTCCAGTTGGTCGTTTCCTGAGAAAGACACGCCTAGATGAGATCCCGCAGTTGTTTAACGTCATCCAAGGCGATATGTCATTGATCGGCCCACGCCCTGAACGCCCTAGCTTTTATAATAAGCTAGAAACGGCCATCCCTTACTTTGCTGACCGTACCTATGGAGTAATGCCAGGCATCACAGGGCTAGCGCAGGTTAATCAAGGCTATGACACCTGTATCGATGACGTTCGCAGAAAAGTCGGCTTTGACCATAGTTATGCCTTATCACTGCGTTCGCTAAAGTCTTGGATTCTGATGGATATCAGCATCATTACCAAAACACTCATCGTCATGGTCGACGGGCGAGGACGATAAATCAATCATTTAGAGGAGAGCAATCACGCTCTCCTTTTCTATTTTGGTATAAAAAAACGCCAATTCGATTAGTTGTGAAGCAAACAGTTTAAAAACCAATAATTTGCTCTTGCACGACCCAAAAAGTCTCGGTAATATCCATCTCGTTCTTAAGGAATGGGTCCGTAGCTCAGTTGGTTAGAGTACTACCTTGACATGGTAGGGGTCGGCGATTCGAGTTCGCCCGGACCCACCACTCCTTGCTTAAATGCACTAAGAACAAAAATTTGGGTCCGTAGCTCAGTTGGTTAGAGTACTACCTTGACATGGTAGGGGTCGGCGATTCGAGTTCGCCCGGACCCACCAAATTTTATAACAAAGCCCGCTTATAGCGGGCTTTGTTGTTTTTGGAGATACCTCATTAGATTGAGTTAATCTAATGCGCTTCTTCTAGCCTTTTTTCATTGTCGAGTATTGTAAACTCTTGGCTAGAACGCTCTACCGTGTTCTGATATCCATCATAAGAGCACTCTCCAATATCGTTTCGCGGACATATGGAAACATGATTCTTATCGATCATCTCTATTCCACAGTTCGGGCAATGTCTATCCATGGCAACCTCCTGACGTTGTCTGCCTTGTACATACAGGTTCATAACCCTGCACTAGTCACTCTAGCTATTTTCAGATTCGAAACCAGCGATACCGCTCTCGGGTTTACAGCTTTTTACACTCTATTACAGTATCTGCTGTACTCATCATCATGTTTGCATAACAAATATGATTTCCAGCACAAGCTAACTTTCTATTGCAAATTCAGGCTTGGCTTGTAACGTTCTTGCAATATAGGCAATTATCAAGAGATTAACGATAAGTATCACAGCTCCAATTATGCCCGGGTGATGAATCAGGCCATACACTTCGAAAGGCACGTAGATCACACAGCCTATCAGTGCTAGCCACTCCGTCCAACGAAGTCCTTTCCATAAGCCATAAGCCTCAACCCATCGAATAATCGTGTACGCCAATGCACCCAGCATAAACCATTGAACATTGCCTTGCGGAAATCGCCCCATCGCTTCTATAAACACACCTGGTAAATGATGGGCAGGGTTTAAATGAGCATGCAGCACTAAAGACTCAGCCCACTGCTGCAAATCTTTTCCAGCTAAAAGGTGTAATCCCAATGCTACCGCAAACGACAGCAGCCCTTTCAGTGCTTCGAGAATCGCAATCAGCTTTAACCCTGGTTTCGCTTGTACTTGCATCTATTCAACTTCCTCATGCAATACGTTGAGATATAATCCAACCGAAAGTAACACGTTGATTAATTGCTTCATGAAGATTGTGTCAATTTTTCAATTTGACCGAACATGCTGAATCACGCATAGAAGAAGATAAATGGCCTAATACGGATTAGGCCATTCTATTTACTACGTTTAATAAGGATTGGACGCTTCGACACTCTGCTGGGTAAATTGCGGGAACCCAGCTGGTCGCCACTGATTAATGTGAGTCAGAAAAGAGCTGTCTTTCACTTTGATTGACGCTTTTCCGTAGTCAAAACTATTGAGTTTATTGCGCATAGCTTCATTGGAGAGATTATCACCTGACAGTTCATACCAAGAAGTTATTGGCGGCGTTACAAACTGCCCATAGTGGTTTTCTGCAACCTCATTGTCTTTGGCAAAACGAATGCAATGAGTCAAAATACCATCCTTGTGGTAAACCACTTTTAGATGTTCGCCTTCCATTGGTAATTGTTCTCTTGGCTTAGTTTCCAAATCACCGTGACAGCTCACTGAACCATATGCGACAGTGTCATCAATGGTCCAGATAATGACCGATTCCCAGTCATGGCGATGGCCCCCTAACCCAATCCCCGGAATTGCCTGATCTTTTTCATAATAGGTGTCATAGGCTTGAGCACAGTACTCCTGCCCATCACTTCCCTGTATGCAAGCGTAACGGTGAAGAGTATTGGAAATATCGAGAAAGCCTGCATCTCTACAACTTCCATTGAGCGCACCAGATGGTTTCAACCCCGGATTCATTTCCCCATTGCGGCTTATCCCCGCAGCGGGATAGCAGCCATCACCATCCCAATCGAAAACAGGAACCTGAGCCGATATATCAATCAAACTGGGCAGTGCTTCATCCAATCGTGGGAGCTCTGCTGCATTGAGCGAAATAGGAGCGCTGAGTAGGACGGTAGTTATTATTTTCTTCTTCATAAAAGCCTCTGGACCAACGTTGTGTTTAAAATGGTGGTTTTACAACCAGCACAAACATAGGCACGATGAAGAAACAACCGTCAGAGCTCGCTCACAATTCTTTGATTCTTCTTAGTTATAAAGAATGTTTTTGTTTATTAAGCTCTTAATTATCAATAAGTAACCCAAAAAACAAAAAGGCCGTAACACTTTATGTTACGGCCCTTATAGTCTGTTTTATGCTTTAAGCTTCTTCTGCGACTTTTTCTGTTTCAAAGTTCGCGAATAGCGAGTCAACAATCTCTTTCGAACGCACTGCCAGGACAGAAAGCAAAGTATCGCTCAGACCGTGTGATGATTCACAGCAGCCTTGAAGGAATACATTCACTTTGCAAGACGCCTGCATTGGTAGACGATAATGACGCTCAACCTGCTTGTCCGACATTAGTGGTTCAAGTTTGTTCAACATTTGGTTGAACTGGTCGTAGCGATAGCCAGTAGCAAGGACAACCGCATCGTAGTCGTGCCAGTTTTGCTCGCTATGAATGCGATCGTTATAACGAAGTGCAATCTTACCTTCTTTCTGCCCTACTTCTTGAATATCGTGACAGCGTAGATGTTGGTGCTTGCCTTCGCCAGTCACGCGCTGAAGGTATAGACGCTCATAAATCGCGCTAAGCTCTTCGGTATCGACAACGGAATAGTTTGTGCCATTGAAGCGAGAAAGGATGGTTTTACGCTCTTCATCAGTGCTCTTGTATACGTGATCCGTGAACTCAGGATCAAAGATCTCGTTTACGAATGCACTGTCATCTGCTGGGTGTAGAGCAAAATTACGGTTCACTAAGTGAACTTCACCTTCTTCATAACGGTTTGTCAGGTCAACGAAGATCTCGGCAGCACTTTGACCAGCACCGACAACCGCAATCTTAGGTGTCTCCGTACCAGCATTAAACTGTTCACGCCACACCTTGTATTTCGATGAATGGATCACTTTCTCATCATTCAAGCCATTAAACAGCTCTGGAAGCTTCGGCATACCACCCATACCAATCAGTAGGTTTTTCGCAACACGTACTGTTTGGTTGCCGTTGATATCCGTTGAAACAACGCGAACTTTGGTAATTTCGCCATCGACTTCAATCGGTTCAATGTCGATAACGCGTTGTCCATAGGTCACGACAGAATCAAACTGGTTTGCAACCCAAGTCAGGTAGTCATTGAATTCGACGCGTGAAGGGTGCAAAGAGCCCAAGTTAATGAATGAGCTTAAGCGGTCATGTGAATGTAGGTAGTTCACAAAGGAATAAGGGCTGGTTGGATTGCGCAGCGTCACCAAATCTTTCAGACAAGAAATCTGCATTCGAGTGCCATCTAGCAACATGCCACCATGCCATTCGAAATGAGATTTCTGCTCTAGGAAGCAGTAGCTTAATTCTTGGTTCTGCGCCGTTTCTTCTAACGCAATCGCAATTGACAGGTTAGCAGGGCCAAAGCCCACGCCAAGCACATCATATTCCTTAATCTGGTCTGTCATTTTTGTAACCTCATGTTTTTCCGTTGAGCTCTTTGGCTCTCTATCCCCGAGACACCCTAAAACTGGGTCGCGATACTAAAAGCAATCGCTAAAGAAGGTATCTCTCAACTGACACATTAGAGCTGCCCTCTTATGAGGGAAGTCGAATTCTTTTAATTTGGCGAAACCGAATGTCTGCAGATAGCCAATCATCTTGGCGTTATCTGCTCTTGGTTCGCTGACGATTTTCTCTGTCCTTGGATCGGACAGGTAAAGGAAGTGGCATACTGAAGGAAGCCAAGCGGCCACCTTATGACTGCCGCGGTGATGCTCTTCACCAACAAGCATGTGAATACCGCGATCGTAATCGCCTGCTGCATAATAAGGCGCGATGCGATCTTCTTTTGTCCAATAAGCTTCAATGTAAGCAAAGGGTTCGTTATTGAGGCATACAATCAAGAGCTGGTTTTTATCATTGACCAACTGCTCTTCCAAATAAGCTTTATGCTCTTCTAAAGTGCCAGTCTGCTCCCAAAACGCAGCCACTCGTTCACTGTTTTGCCATTTGGAAAACAGCTCAGCATGCTGCTCTGCATCAAGCCCAACCAGAGACAGCGTCTGCTCTAGTTCTGGAATATAGCGGCTGTATAGCTCACCTTTTTGAGGTCTTGGACGAAGAGGATGGTAGCCATTAGAAGCGAGAATCTGCTTATGTGGGATAGCGCGACGCTGCTGCTTTAGCCAAAGCTCTGGCAACTGCAGTAAAGCTTCTCGCCAAACCAGACGAATACCTTCACCTGTGACATGAGTGATGTCGTTTAACGATGAGAAAGTAAACTCGCCGAGATCAATACAACGAATATCCGTACGGTGCTCAAGCATAAGCACAAAAGCTTGAACCACTTCCTTATCGTTGATGGCACTGCTGGTTACACGCCAATAACCACCACTTTCCTTGCTAAGTGTTAACTGACCACTTGGCATCTCAACGCAACATGTATCCCCTTGTTGCTGAACACTCTGCCCAAAGGGCAGAGTGTTGAGGGTATCACTGTTACCAGTCATAGCTCACGCTCGCGATAACATTGCGACGATCACCGTAGAAACAGTTGCTACTGGTACAAGTAGCGATATACTCCTTGTCAAAGATGTTCTTTGCTGCGACTTGGAATTTATAGTCATCAAATCGGTAACTAACTGTTGCATCGTACAGTGTGTAAGATGGCACTGTATTGGTTTTGTTGTTACCAGCGTATGTATCATCTGTATAGCGGAAGCCTCCACCGATACTCATACCGTCAAATGTGCCACCGAAGAATTGATACTTCGCCCAAGCGGACGCCAAACTGTCTGCCACTTGTTGAGGTTGATTACCTATAATAGAAGTGTCCGTATCATCTTTGATTTCAGAGTCTACATAAGATAGGTTACCGATTAACGTTAAGGCCTGAGTTACATTGGCAACCGCTTCAAGTTCCATACCTCGGTTTCGAATTTCACCCACTTGCTTTACTTCAGAGCCATCAACTTGAACAACGTCTTTCTTAGTGGCTTCATAAACAGATACGTTAAAGTAGCCATCAAAGCCTCTCGGCTGAAACTTAACACCTGCTTCGAAAGCTTCACCACGCTCTGGTTTCGATGCTTGATTGTCGACAGTTTTAACTTGAGGTTCAAATGATTGAGAGTAGTTAGCATATGGAGTAAAACCATTACTCATAACATAAGCAACGCCTATATTAGATGTCCACTCTTCATACTCTGCTTCATATGTATTGCCTGTCGTTTGATTACTTTGTTTATTCGAAGTGTCATCATAACGAACACCAGCCTGTACTACCCAATCATTGAACCGCACTTGATCTTGCAAGTAAAAACCGATCTGTCGATTCTTTGTGATTGTTGTTTGAAGGTCAGCGTCCGTTAATTGTTGAAGCGATGTTGGATGGAGAAGTACCACATTGCTACTATAACTTGGATTAAAGATATTAAACCTTGGATCTGCAACAGTACCAACACCCGGGACGGTTAGGGAGCTGTTACCATCAGCGACAGTAGGATCGGCTGCATAATCCTGACTATCTATTTCAATTTGTTGATAATCAAAGCCCGCTAGTAAAGTGTGCTCAACATCCCCAGTTTGGAATTGATACACTAAGCGGTTGTCCACATTAAATGCATCAGACTGCCCTTTATCTGTAGATGCTCTTCTCACAATCGTTTGTCTTGAGCTCGTGGGATCTAACAGTGGCCCCAATTGATCTACATCCGCTGAATACGCCGCAAAATACATCTGACGAAGTTCAATATCCATACGACTATAACGAGCAGATTGACCGAAGCTCAAAGCGCTATTGAACTGATGTTCAAACTCATACCCAAAAGAAAGTTGTTCGCGTTCAAACTTCTCCCAATCGGTGTTACCAACTGCTACATCATCACTAATCTGACCGTTAGGGTTGCTGGTCAATGTACCTTCGACAGGCAAAAACTGTAGATAAGGGTTGGAATCGTCTTTTTGGTAACTTGTCAGAAATGTAATACTGTTCTTATCGTTAATATTCCACGCTAATGATGGTGCAACTAGAATACGCTCTGCATCAACATTGTCGACTTTCGTGCCATTCTTACGCCCCATAGCGACAAGACGGAAAGCAACATCTTCATTAAGTTCACGATTGACATCTAGGCTAATCTGAGTCCTGTCATATGAACCATACTCAACGGATACTTGACCTGAACCACCATCAAACTGAGGGCGTTTGCTGACGGTATTGATGACACCGCCCGGTGGGTTCTGTCCGTATAAAACTGATGCAGGACCACGAAGGATTTCTACACGTTCTAAACCAAACGGGTCAATCTGCCAACTGTAGAAGCCTGCCGAATATAGGCGTGTGCCATCTTGGTAAAGTCCGTTATTCGCTTGTGTAAAACCACGAATAACAAACCAATCTTGCTTGTTGTCATCGCCGTAGAAATTGGTCTGAATGCCTGGGGTGTACTGAAGAGCATCTGAGATGCTAATTGACGCGCGATCATCCATTTGTTCGCGAGTAACAACCGAAACTGCTCGTGGCGTTTCATGGATTGCTAAATCTGTTTTGGTTGCTGTACGACTTTTTTGTCCTAGATAACTGAAATCTGGTCCAACGGCACTATCGTGCTCTTGACCTACTACCACTACTGTTTCGTCTTCCGCTGCGTTAACTACGCCAGCAGACAGAGCGAACGCTACTGCCAAACAAGCCGGGCTCAGCATAAACTGCCGATTCATGTCTTTCTCCTTAACTCTCGGTTTTACCGAATATTATATTAATAATTATGATAACCATTATCATTAGCATTTCGAATGCGAATGGAGTGTAACGAGTTTTATAGAAAAATGGAATCTATAAATTAGTCGTTATGGATCTATAATGTATTGATTATTAATAAGTGGCGTAATTTCTCGATCAGTGCACTGTCTTGCACTATTCCTAAATGATCCGTATCCAGCACTTCACTGCTTAACTGAGCGTTAACTTTCGACAATTCCGAACTCAGCAGTTTGTGTCGACCTTCAGGTTGCCCTGCCCAATATGCGGTTGGTTTGGTATTGATTTCAGGTAACTGATACTCATGACACAGCGCTCTCATATGCTGCTCTACCGCCCAGCTGTAAAGCATTTGCTGTGCACTTTCAGACAAGTAGTGATCGAAGTTTTGTGACGCCAGCCAAGATGAGAATACGTTTGGCCATTTATCCGGTGATGATTGGTCAAACCCTGTAAGACAGGTTTGCTTTTGCCCTTCCGATAACTTACCTAATAGCAATTCTAGATGCTCAATCAGCTTGGCTTTTGCTTTCGGCGACTCCCATTGGTCTTCAGCAATTTCAGTGCCCGGCACATAGCAGTCCAGCAACCCGAGGAAAGCGACACTTTCGCCGGCTGCTTCGAGACGAGCTGCGACTTCTTGACAGAGCGCGCCGCCAAGCGACCAACCAATCAATGTGTAAGGCCCTGATGGCTGTATTTCACGAATAGTCGCGCAATAAGTATCAGCCATTGCGCTAAACGAAGTGTCAAAGCGATTTGGATAGACGAAGCTTTGAGACTGAACACCATAAACGGTGCGTTTGCCCGCCAGTGCTTGAGCTAATTTCTGGTAGCCAACCGTTCTGCCTGTCACTGGGTGAATGCAGAATACAGGTGCAATCCCTTCAACATTAGCATTAAGCTTCTCGATCAATTTGAGGTCAGCTTTGACTGCTATCGCCTCGCCTTTTTGCGATTTAAATGCCGAGTGTATCGATTCAAGTTTTTCTTGCCATGCATTTGCTTTGGTCTCGATATCTGATTTCGAATAATGACTCGTTGCATATTCAAAATCAGCGCTCAATACACCATCCACAACTTGGGCATTGATGACCAAAGGTGTCAACATAGTATTATCATCTGCTTGATCACGCGAGTTTGACGACACTGGTTGGCACCAATGAGCAAAACTATTGCCTTGATACTGCCCTAGGTAATTGAATGTTAGCTCCGCCGTTTGCTCTTGAGGCTCATCCTCTAAGTAGCGCATTCCATAGCCAATGCCTGAGTCTTGGCTCAAAAGTGCCATACGCTTAGCGATATCATCTCGAGAATCTGAGGTATTTAAAGTCATCGGATATAGGCTCGTCATCCAGCCCACCATGCGGCTAAGATCTAAACCGTCAAAGACAGACTCGTCACGACCATGACTTTCTAGATATACGCTTTGAGTACCTTCGTTACTCCCCATAGTCGCAGATAGTGCAGAGACAAGTTCAACGGTGATATTTTCAGAACTCAGTAAAGCTGACGTTACTTCTCGGCTTAGCTCAACTTTTAGTGAGCACTTGTTGCCATAAGTTGCTTTAGCGTGTGTATTTTCTGCGTGGAAAGCTTGTTCATCCCAAACGGCTTTCCTAGCTTTGCCCTGTTCTGTTGATGCCCATTCGTTGAGGCTATCCACCGCCATATCCAGAGAGGTGTAAACAGGTGGTAACTCAACTGTTTTCATTGACTTTTCGTCACTAGAAAGCGTTTGCTGATAGGCTCGCCATAAATCATCCATAAGGACTCGCCATGAGACGCCATCTACAGCTAGGTGATGAATTACAATCATCAAGCGAGATTTCTGCCCCTCGATTTGAGCGTAGCCTGCTTGAATCAGTCGGCCTGCTTCGATATCAAGGCTTGTTTGCAACTCGTGAGCAAACACTTCGAATGCTTCTAAGCTATTTAGCTGAGTTTTCCATAGAAGGTCATGGGAAACATGTTCAACGTATTGCTGCTGCCATCTACCCTCATTTTGAGAAAACGACAATCTCAACGCAGGATGGTGCTCTACTAACCCTTTAAGCGCAGTATCCAGTGCTTGAGTATCCATATCCTGCTTCAACTCAACACACACATGCTGGTTCCAGTGATTTGGCTGAGCAAAGTTTTGCGCCATGAAATGAACCTGAATTGGCATCAGACCAAACGGTTCTTTTGGTAACTCTCTTTGCTCTTGCTCAACCGCTGCTTCAAGTACTTGTGCTAACTCGCTCAGTACTGGTGCTTGGAATACTTGCTTTGGAGATACGTTGAGACCTGCCAGTTTCAATTTGCTCACTAGCTGAAGGCTCAATATAGAGTCCCCACCTAACGCAAAGAAGCTATCTTCTCGGCTGACAGAATTAATACCCAGTAGCTCTTGCCAAATCTCAGCAAGGAGAGTTTCTTTCTCACCTTCTGGTGGCAAACCTTGCGACAGCTCAGATTTGAGTTCTGGTTCCGGCAGCGCTTTTCGGTCCACCTTACCTGCTGGAGTTAACGGCAAATCATCTAGCACCACAAGATGCGCTGGAACCATATATTCAGGTAGATGCTCAGCAAGCTCAGATAATATCGAAACGCTATCAGCCTTGTTTGCATCAGCGCCATGCAGATACCCCACAAGGTGAGTCATAGAACCATGACGATGCGCCGCAACCACACATGTCTCGACACCGGATATTTGCTGAAGCCTTGATTCGATCTCACCCAGCTCGATTCTGAATCCACGGATTTTTATCTGTTGGTCAACACGGCCAAAATATTCCATCACACCGTCTTCTCGCCAACGAACTAAATCACCAGTGCGATACATACGCTCGCCATTATTGGTAAATGGATCCGGCATAAATCTCTCAGAGGTCATATCCGGCTTACCCAGATACCCACGTGCGAGGCCGACTTCTTCACCAATGTACAACTCCCCGACTGCGCCTTCGGCAACTTGGTTAAGCAAACCATCTAACACATAAAGCCTACGAGCCCCAACAGGTTGACCGATAGGTGCATAGGCGCTGGTTAGCTTATCTTGTGAGTAAGCACGCCAGATCATTGGTGTCACCACGGTTTCTGTTGGCCCATAGCCGTTGATAATACGTAGCGGATTTACAACAGATTGCAGGCGGTCATAGGTTTCACGGGTAAAGGCTTCACCACCCAAAGTCCAAGAACGTACATTCAACTGAGGCTGAGTCGTCTCAATCCAGTCCAATAAAGGACCGACATAACTTGGAGGGAAACAGGCTATCGTAATCCCTTCCTGCTTGAGGACTTCACAGGTCTTCTCCGCACTCCAGAGTTGCTGATCGCGAATCACCAAGCGAGAACCAAACGCCAAAGGTACTGTCCAGCGCTCTACCGCACCATCAAAACTGATGGAGGCAAAGTGGAGTTCAACGTCATCTTGCGTCATCCCATATTGAGCTCCAATCGTCTGCACATGCATACTCAGGCCATCATGGGCAATCGCCACACCTTTAGGTTTACCCGTCGACCCTGATGTGTAGATGATGTAAGCCAACTGCTCTGGCAAGAGTTCTACTTCTGGCTTGGCTTTTGATAGGCCTTGCCAATCTAACGTATCCATATAAAGCGGTGAAACTGAAGCCGCCTGATCCGAATGTGAGAGGACGTGTGAATCAATCTCTTCCCAACGTGAGCTTAATGATTGATCGCTGATGACCAAGCTCGCAGCAGAATCCTCGATCATGTAAGCCAGTCGGTCGGTCGGATAATCAGGATCAAGTGGTAGAAAGGCTCCACCTGCCTTCATAATGGCGATCATCGCTATGATCATATCGTTGCCGCGCTCAAAAAGAACGCCCACAGCTTGATCGCGAACGACACCCTGCTCTACTAACTGGTTCGCCAGCTGGTTCGATTTTTCTTCCAGCTGTTTAAACGTGACACTTTGCTGGCCGTGCCTTAATGCAATGGCTGACGGTTGCTCAATCCCCTGAAGATCAAACAACTCAGTGACGGGTTGATAACGCCACTCACCTTCTGGCTGCGACAGTTCCGATAATCTGGCGAGTTGAGACTCATCCAGTGAGTTAAGCGCAGCCAATGGTATATTCAGGTTTTGTTCTGCTTTCGAGACCAACAGATTCAGAGTACTAGTAAGCGAAACCATCTTCTCGGGGTCGATACGATCTTTGGCATAGGTCAGCGTTACCTGAGTACCCCTCGAAGATTCCAACACATCCAAAGCGACATCAAACAGGGCGAAGTTGCCTTTAAACGCCAACGGCTTTGCCGCCACACCCGGAGCAAATTCAACCGACTCGGTTTGATTGACCTGATGGTTAAACAACACTTGAAAGTAAGGCGTTTCACCAACCAATCTTTCCATCAACAATGACGAAACCACACGATCAAACGGCAATAGTTGATACTCCTGAATCTCCAGCACTTTGCTGTGAGCTCTAGTCATGATTTGACCAAAGCTCTGATCAGGTTTTACGTCTTGCGCAACCACATTAGTGTTTACGAAAAAGCCAATAACGTCAGATACTTCTGGTCGGGCGCGGTTAGCCATTGGCATACCAATGTTGATATCGTTACGTCCTGTCAACTTGAACAGCGCAGCCTGCCAAATGGCTAGCCAGAAGCTCGAAGTGGTGACGTTATTTTGCCTTGCAAGGCGTGCAATGCGTTCAGAAACATTACCATCAAACTTTAGGCTTACCTGCTGTGCTTCTCGACGCTGATTAGGTGCAATATCGCCCGTCCACTCAAACAGTTTTTGCGGCTGCTTCTCACCCAGCTCTTGCTGCCAGAATTGAAGGTCCTCGTCACCTTTGCCCGCTTTTAGTAGTGCATCCTGCCAGACAGAAAAGTCACTGTACTGGATACTCAATGGCTCTAGAGGCTCACCCTGATAGGCGGTGACCAGATCCCGCATGAATAATCCGATAGACCAACCGTCAGACACAATATGGTGCATCACGATGATCACATGGGTTTTGTCTTCAGATGCACGAATACACGCCATTCGCACTGGCATCTCATGAAGCAAATCAAACGGCTTAGCGATAAATTCCGCTGTCCATTCGCCCAGCTGACTTTCCGTTAAGTGCCTAGCATCTTTAAGCTCAACGTGAGCAATACAGTGCTGGACAACATGTTGCTTCGGCTCACCTTGGTCCGAAACAACAAAGCGTGTTCTCAAGGCGTGGTGCTTGCTCATGACCTCAGCAAGCGCCAGTTCCATTTTATCGGCAGATAGGTCACCAGTGAGCTCAAAACCACCACTGATATGGTAAGCACTATTACCAGCATCAAGCTGGTAGATGTCCCAAAGTCGTTTCTGTGCCGGAGAAAGAGGCACATCACGCACTTCTTCTGCTGAGACAATCGGTAGCTTTTCAAAACTCATTCCTTTGGCGTCAAGCAGAGCGATAAATTTCGCCTGCTCTTGCTCGCCAAGGTTTAGAAAACGTTTTGCTAATGCAAATTTGTCGATTTTTGGTTTTTGTTGTGCTTTTGAATTTGATTCTTGGGTCATAACAATTCCAACTCGTCCATTAGTGCTGCCATGGCGTCGAGTTCATCCTGTTCTTGTTCATTGTTTGCCTGATACTGAGACTGAAGTGCATCCGTTAACGCCTGTAGCGTCCCAGCGGCAAAGAAGTCTTTTAATGAAATCGCTAAGTCGAGCTCTTTTTGTGCTTGAGCGACGATACGTGTAGCCAACAGAGAATGGCCTCCAAGCGCAAAGAAGTTATCGTCTAAACCGACTTTTTCTGAGCCAAGGACTTGCTGCCATGTATTGGCAAACCAAATTTCCAATTCACTCTCTGGGGCGCGATATTCCACCTGACTCCACTCTGGAGAAGGCAACGCTTTGCGGTCACGCTTGCCATTTGGTGAAAGAGGCATTTCATCCAGTGCAACGTAGATGGCCGGAACCATGTAGTCTGGAAGGTGGTCATTCAAGAGTGCTTTAGCAGCCGTTTCTTTTTCTGAATTCCACTCACAACAAACCACGTAAGCGACAAGCTGTGTCCCTGTTTGATGCTCATAAGCAATGACTGCAGATTCATCGACGTCATCATGTTGGTTAAGAACATTCTCAATTTCTTCCAGCTCAATACGAAGCCCACGAATTTTTACCTGATGATCCAATCGACCCAAGTATTCAAGTCTGCCATCTGACATGCGAACTACTTGGTCACCGGTGCGGTACATACGAGAACCAATGTTCCCATCTTGCTCGCACGCAAACGGATTTGGCACAAAGCGATCGGCGGTCAAATCCGGTCTGGATAGGTACTCACGCGCGAGGCCATCGCCCGCAAGGTATAGCTCACCAGGCACACCGACTGGGACTGGATTCCAACAATCATCCAATACATGAAGCTGAGTGTTGCTAATCGCATGACCAATCGGGATGCGCTTACCGACAGGCAATTCACATTGCCAGTAAGTCACGTCAATAGCCGCTTCAGTCGGACCATAGAGGTTATGCAGCTGACAATCTGGCGCACCCGTCAACACTTTTTCAGTCAACTCAGCAGGTAAAGCTTCACCGCTACAAATAATGCGGCGCAGGCTGTTGCACTCTCCAATATTAGTCTCACTTTCAAAAGCATGAAGCATTGAAGGAACGAAATGGATCGTCGTTACGCCCTGCTCTCGAATAGTGTTATGCAATAGCTCAGGTTGTCGGTGGTGATCTGGCTCAGCAATGGCCAATCTCGCACCGTACATAAGCGGCCAGAAGAATTCCCACACAGAGACATCAAAGCTAAACGGTGTTTTCTGAAGGACACAATCACTGACAGCTAACTGATACTCATTTTGCATCCAAGCCAAACGGTTGTTCAGTGCCGACTGGGTATTTACCACGCCTTTTGGTAGTCCTGTAGAACCGGAAGTAAAGATGACATACAGCGACTGTTCAGCCTGCCAATTTACAACTGGAGCCTCAGTGCTCTGCTCGTTGATTTGCTTTAAGAGCTCAGCCTGATTTAAAGCCACATACTGACATTGAGGATTTTCCGGCCATTGTGGCAAGGTCTCACTATCGGTCAGTAAGATGGATACATCCGCAGACTCAAGAATATAATTCAAACGTTCTGCTGGATAACTTGGGTCCAATGGCACATAAGCACCACCAGCACGAGTAATCGCGTGTAATCCAATCACTAGTTCAAACGAGCGTGGTAAACCAAGTCCGACTCTGGTTTCTTCGCCCACACCTTGTTGGCGTAGCCACTGAGCCAACTGATTCACTTTGCTGTCGAATTCAGCGTAAGTCATTGACTGCTGACCCATGGACAAAGCAATCGCCTCTGGGGTGCGCAGTGCTTGAGCTTCAACAGCGACTGGTGGAGGAAGCATTTCACCCCAAGATTTCTTCGTCGCGTTGAATGCTTCAATTTGTACGAACTCGTCAGAATCAACCAACTTGAGTTCAGACAGCATCGCGTTAGGATTCAATACAACTTGTTCAAGCAGCTTGAGCCAGTGACCAAGCAACGCTTCGACAAACGTTTGATCGAATACTGGTGCTGCATAGTTAACAAAACCACTCCATTCACCGTCATCATAGGCCTGAACATCTAAGCTCAACTCTAACTGAGCCGCGACCACGCCCGGATCAAACGCTTCTGCTTGTAATCCTCCCCATTCGGCGAGAATTGAGCGCTCAATACTTTGGAAGTTGAAACTCGTCTGGTACAACGGATGGTGCTGCAAATTACCTGTCACACCAAGTGACTCTACCAATACCTCAAATGGCACATCCTGATGCGTCAACGCCTGCTCAGTAAAACGTTTTGTCTCTTGGAGCAGGTTGTCGTAACTCATTGCCGCGTCTAAATGCGAAGGGATCACCAAGTTGTTGATGAAGCAGCCTTGCATCTGCTGAGTGTCCGGTTGTGTTCGGCCCGCAACAGGGATACCGACTCGAATTTCATCACGCCCAGAATACTTGTGAAGCAATAAGTGCCACAGGCTTAACATAACGTTAAACGGAGTCGTTGCGCTTTGTGCAGCAAGAGTCTCAATCGCGTTGACCTGCTGCTTGGTCAGAGTGAAGTGATGACGCTGACCGGTAGTTTCGAGCTGGTCTCTCGCGACATCGCTATGGAGAACAAGCGGCTCAATATCTTTCGCTAACGCCGCTTTCCACCATGACAGTGATTCTTTGGCATTATCTGACTTTAACCACTCTTGCTGCCAGCTAGCGTAATCGGCGTAATCCAGTGCGTCAGTTTCAATGTTTGATTCAAACTGACCTGAATGACCGTACGACGAATAAACCGCCGACAGCTCTCGCATTAGGTTTTGAATCGAAATGCCATCAGAGATGATGTGATGGACAATCAGAAGTAACTCAAATTCCTGTTCTGAATGCTTGATTAAATAAGCTCTCAATAATGAAGGCGATGACAAATCAAAAGCTTCACCGATCCAGTTGAAGCGCTGAGCCTCTAGGTCGAAGAACTCATCAGCTGAGTATTCTGCTAATGCGAATTGACATGCGTCGTCATCAGAATGGATAGACTGCATCAGCTCGCCATCCACCTGCACGAAGCTGGTACGCAGAGCCTCATGACGTCCTATCACAGTGCGCAACGACTGCTCTAGCCAGTCTCTATTCACTTCGCCTTTTAACTTAAGGCCAAGCGGCATGTGATAAGCAGAGCTTTCAGGCATCAGCTGTTGAACAAACCACAAACGCTTTTGCGAAGCGCTCACTGGCATGTATTCCATGCGCGGCACTGCTTTGATCGTGACTGCGGGCTCTTTGAGTGATGTACACTGAGTTGCCATCACATCTAGTCTTGGATAATCAAAGACACTTTGAAGTAAAAGACGAATCTGGTGTTTTTGCTGCAAACGTCCAACGAGCTGTGTAGCAAGTAATGACTGACCACCCAGAGCAAAGAAGTCGTCATTACGACTCACCTTCTCTAGCCCGAACAAGGCTTGCCATTCTTGTGCAAGAAGCTGCTCAATCTCACCTTCTGGCGCTTCATAGGCTTTGTGCTGAACATGGTTATCAGGCTGCGGCAGTTTTTTCTTGTCGACTTTACTTGCTGGCGTCAATGGCATCGAATCCATAACCACAAGCTGTGAAGGCACCATGTAGTCAGGCAGTGCTTTCGCCATTTGAGCGAGAATATCATCGCCGTTTATTAGGTCAGCCTGACCTTCTACGTAACCGACCAAGTATTTTCCAGTTGAACCTTCAAAGGCGGTGACAGCACTCAGTTTACTGCCACTGATACTCTGTAATCGTGACTCTATTTCACCTAATTCGACACGGAAGCCTCGAATTTTTATTTGGTCATCTGCCCGACCCAGATACTCCATCACGCCATCTTCGCGCCAGCGAACTAAGTCGCCAGTGCGATACATACGCTCTCCATTATTCGCAAATGGGTCTGGAACAAAACGCTCAGCTGTTAAGTCTGGACGATCAAGATAGCCTCTAGCTAAGCCAACTTCTTCACCAATGTACAATTCGCCACTGACGCCAGAAGGAACTAGACGAAGGTCACTATCCAATACATACAGACTACGCGCACCGACAGCAGTACCGATAGGGGCATAAGCACTTTCTAGCGGTGTTTCAGGATAAGCCTGCCAGATCATTGGCGTCACGACTGTTTCCGTCGGGCCGTACCCGTTAATAATGCGTTTAGGATTCAGTACCTGCTGAAGCTTGAAATAGGTCTCTCGTGTAAAGGCTTCACCACCCAGAGTCCAAGAGCGTACAGCTAATGTTGGCTGTTCAACCTCAATCCACTCTAGCAGTGGTCCAGCATAGCTTGGCGGGAAACACGCGATGGTCACAGCTTCACGCTCAAGCACTTCACATGTCTCTTGTGCACTCCAAAGCTGCTGGTCTCGAATCACAAGTTTTGAACCAAATGCCAGAGGCACAGTCCATCTCTCTACTGCACCATCAAAACTGATTGAAGCGAAGTGCAGCTCGATGTCTTGTGGTGTCATGCCATATCGTTGGCCAATAGTTTGAACGTGCATGCTCAGACCAGAATGAGAAACACACACACCTTTAGGTTTACCCGTTGAGCCCGAGGTATAGATCACATACGCCAGCTGCTCTTCTAAAATTTCAGGACGAGTTACGAGAGGCTGCTGAAGGTCGATTTCAGAATACGCAATGATGTTATCTGGCTGACAAATCTCACGTGCCAATTGTTGCGAACTACTGTCAGAAATCAGCCATTGAGCATCGCTATCTTCAACCATGTAGGCCAGTCGGTCTTGAGGGTATGAAGGATCTAAAGGTAGGAATGCAGCTCCGGCTTTCAAGACGCCGATCATTGCCACCAGCATGTCGGCGCCACGGGCAAACATCACACCAACTCGCTGATCTCGTTGAATGCCGCGCGCAATTAGCTCAGCGGCTACGCCATCACTGAAGTTATCCAGCTGTTGGTATGTCAATGCGATCCGTTCAGTGCCATTAGTTGATAAGGCCGTTCCCCCAAGAGGATTCGCCACAAGCGCTTCACTATCCGGTTGCGCAAGCACCTGCTCTTTTAACAGTTCTGTGAAGGGTTTGTAAGTCCATTGCTCAGACGATTTTACATGACCAGACAAGCGAGACTCTTGCTCGGCGTCCAATACATCAAGATCACTCAGGCTATGAGTCAGCTTATCGACAAGCTGCTCAAGATAATGAGACGTCGTTGCGGACAGCGCATCAATATCTGACTGTGAGAATTTCGCTGAGTCGTACGCAAAAACAATGCGTAATGATTCACCTGGCAATACCGCCAGCGTTAACGCGTAATGCGTAAACTCATAACTGTCAGGCTCGCCAATTTTAAGGCCAGTTTCACTAAACAGGCTCTCATCCAATGGGTAGTTTTCAAACACCACCAACGAATCAAACAGATTCTCACCAGCCAGTGGTGATTGTGCTTGTACCTCTGACAAAGAGACATGGCTGAATTCACGCTGCGCGCTAGCCTGCTCTTGTATATCGGCAAGCCATTGATTGGTTTTCGCCTGCCAGTCCACCATCGATGTAACAGGCAAGGTATTAATGAAAAGCCCAACCATGGCTTCACTGTTTGCCAGTGACGATGGTCGACCTGCAACCGTGTTGCCAAAAACAGGCTGAGACTGACCCGTGTAACGTTGAAGCGTTAGTAACCATGCGCCCTGAATGAGAGTGTTTAGCGTGATGCCAGATGACTTCAACTGAGACTGCCAACTACTCAGTACCTCAGCACTGAAGTCCACGTTGTGGCGAACATGCCCTAGTTTATCTGTGTTCGAACCGTATTGTTCAACCAACATTGTTGGCGCTTCTACACCATTCAGATAACCACGCCAGTACTCTTGAGCACTTTCTGGTTCTTGCTGTACAACCCATTCCAAATAATCGGCAAAATCATAACTGACGACAGGCAGACTCATGTTTTGGTAGTGAGAAAATAGTTCGCTAAGTAGAACACCGGTGCTCCAACCATCCATCAGAATGTGGTGAATCGTGAAGATACAAGCGATCTCATTGTCACCCGTTGTCACTAGATCTACTCGCCACAAAGGTTTTAGTTGCTGCGCGCTGGCATCTTGTTCCAGTTCGAAACCTTGTTCAATGAGCGAACGTTTATACGACTCTAGTTCAAAGCCTACTTCCTCTCGCCCATCAAAGACTCTGCTCGTGATAGGAAGGTCATCCCAAACATACAGGTGTGCCTGACCTTCTACTTGATGCAGCGTACTACGTAGAATCGAATGACGCTTCATCAAGGCTTTCCAACCCTCTTCTAATTGAGCAGCATCAGCTCCCGATATAGGTAAGGTAATTTGGTTGACGTAGGTGCTTGTCTCTTGCGATAGCTGAGCGTGGAAGTACAAACCTTGCTGGAGCGTAGACAAAGGTAGAATTTGATGTGGAAGTTGATGAGCGTTACCACTTACATGGCTTAGCGTCATGAGACTCAGATTAGTGTTTGGCGCATCAGCTTGTGTCAAAACGGCGGAGTTAGACGTGCAATGTTCCGTCACTGCTTTGATTGCCGCTTCTAAGTGATGAACATACGCATCACACTCAGATTTCGACAGAGCAGAAAGTGAAAACTCCAATTCGACATCAAAGCCTTCATCAGTTTCACTGATATTCAATGCAATTGCGGCATCAGCTTTAGCGTCTTCTGGTCGCCATAGGCCAAATTCACCCAGTTCAGCCCCTTTCACATCAACCTGCGTTGCTCGGCCTAGGAAGTTAAATAGCACATCAACATGGTCTTGATACTGCCATTGCTGCTGAACAACACCCGCTGAGTAACTCAAGCCACCATCGGTGATTGCATGTGAGCCATCTTTTACACTCGCTAACAGTTCACTAATGCTGTCACTTAACACAACTTTTTGCGGGAACAGCGCAGTATGCCAGTTAACACTGCGTGAAAGATCCAACCCAAACGACTCACTGAATCGACCATGGCTTTCACGATGAATGACAATCTCGTTTGCAGAGGTTATTTGTTTTACTGCAAGCGCAGACAATGCCATCAACGTCTGCTCCTTGCTCAATCTGGCAAAGGCATGAGTCGATGCAAGCAGTGGTTCGGCGAGTTCTTTGGTTATATGGTAACTGCGCTTATGAATTCCATTACTTTCTTTATCAGTACTTCCATGGAAAGCAAGCTCAGCTCGCTGAGCATTCCAGAATTCGGACTGTTTATGACTGATATGAAGATTCTCTAATGCCTCATACCAGTCAGCCTGATTGTGAGTTTTAGAGGCGAACGTATTAGGATCGGCACCCATTTCTTGCTGATAACTCCCCAGCAAATCTTGAATAAGCACAGGCCAAGAAAGCGCATCAATGACAAGGTGGTGAACGGCAATCAACATCTCGCCCGTCTCAATATTCAAGCCGACCGACAATTGCTTACCAGCAGACGGATTAATCGCACTCTGCACAGCATCGATGTCAATCTGTTCTGCATAAAGGTTGAATGCAAAATCTGCACTAGGAACATATTCAGCGAGATACTCTGCTGCATTAGGTGTTGTGGTATTAGGAGCCTCGAAAGAAAGGCGCAGACTATCATGATGTTGCACCACTTGCTTGAGTGCTCGGGCAATCGCGTCTGCATTAACCGGAGCTGGCAAGTTGAGTTTTGCGTACTGGTTACATAGTTCTAGCTGGCCATTTTTATCTAGCTTGCTTTTATGAGAATAGCCTCGTTCAACGAATCGCTTCTGCATTGGCAGCAAGGATACTTTGCCATTCAGCTCACCTTGTTCAGCTGGTTTGATTTGGCTATCGAGAACACATAACGCCATTTCAGCGACTACTGGATGGTCAAACACTTGCTTTGGTGTCAGCATCAAACCTCGTTGACGAAGCTTCCCTACCATTTGTAGCGCAGTAATTGAATCTCCACCAAGTGCAAAGAAATGGCTGTCAGAGCCAATAGACTCTAGTTTAAGGAGCTCACGCCATATTTCAGCCAGCTGATGTTGGATATCCCCTTCCAGCGGCGCACCCGCTTTCTGTTCTTCATCCCAATCCGGTGCAGATAGTTGCTTACGATCCACCTTACCAGCAGGTGTCAGAGGGAGTGTCTGGCTAACAATGATGCGTGACGGCACCATATAATCTGGCAACTGGGAGGCTAACTCTAAACGCCATTGAGATTCAGATTTTTGCTCTGTTTCGCTCAATTGAACGTAACCGACTAGGCGCTTTCCTGTCGGCGACTCATGTGCGACAACGGCACAAAACTCAGCGTTAGAAAGCGTTTGCAGGCGGGATTCAATCTCTCCTAGCTCAATACGGAAGCCACGAATTTTTACTTGTTGGTCGGCACGACCAAGGTATTCAACAACACCATCTTGTCTAAATCGAACCAAATCACCAGTGCGATACATACGCTCGCCGTTAGCGGCAAATGGATCCGGAATAAAACGCTCAGCGGTCAAGTCAGGTCGTTTCAAGTAACCGCGAGCAAGGCCAGATTCCATACCAATGTACAGCTCTCCAACCGATCCAAATGGTACCTGTTTAAGACTCTCGTCCAGCACATACAACTTACGGTCACCCACAGGCTGACCAATCGGCGCGTACGAACTTTCCAGTTTATCTTCTGGATAAGCACGCCAGATCATCGGAGTAACGACCGTTTCTGTCGGGCCGTAACCATTGACGATGCGAGGTGGATTGACCACACGTTGAATTCGTTCAAACGTTTCTCGGGTAAATGCCTCACCACCCAGTGTCAATGAACGCAAAGATAAGTCTGGCTGAGTTTGTTCAACCCAATCTAGCCAAGGGCCTGCATAGCTTGGCGGGAAACAAGCGATGGTGACTTTATCATCTACCAATACTTGAGTCGTTTTTTCTGGTGTCCACAACTGTTGGTCACGAATGATAAGTGTTGAGCCAAACGCCAGTGGCACAGTCCAACGCTCAACAGCACCATCAAAACTGATAGAGGCAAAATGCAGCTCTGTGTCTTCAGGCGTCATGCCATACTGCTCGCCAATCGTCTGGACATGCATTGTCAGTCCGCGATGACTGACTGCCACGCCTTTAGGCTTACCTGTTGAGCCAGAGGTGTAAATCAAATACGCCAGCTGGTCCAGGTGGATATCTTGATATGAACACTCAGCAAGCTCAGATGCTGTAACCTCAGCTGCTAACAATGATTCAATAGCAATGCACTCTTGAGCACTATCGGATTGAGTGAAAAGATCTTGAGCCTTATCCATCAAGTGCTGCTGAGTCAGTAACTGCTGAGCTTCACTGTCTTCAAGCATAAAGCTGATGCGCTCAGCAGGGTAATCCGGATCAAGTGGTAGGAATGCACAACCTGCTTTCATGATGCCCAGCATGGCAACCAGCATATCGGTGCCACGCTCCATCATCACACCGACAACACCTTCTGATTGAGCCTTTCTTTGACGCAATGAGTGCGCGACTACATTCGATTGAGCCTCTAACTCAGCGTAAGTCAGCGTTTTATCGCCATGTTTTAAAGCAACTTTTTCAGGACGCAGTTTTGCTTGCTCAGCCACCAGCGCCATAAAGGTCACTGGATTCCATGTTTGTTGTACCGCTGCGTGCGCTTCCAAGGCCACTGTATCTGAGCTAGACAGCGCGTTAGTCTGTGCTAGAGACTGTTGAGGAGATTGGCAGATCTGGTTCAGAACATTTTTGTATGTGCTTAAAATGCTGTCAATTTGAGCTTGAGTAAACTTCTCTTGTGCATAAACAAGTCGGAGCGATAGTTGCTCACCCGTTACTGCATCCAACACCAGTTCAAACGGTGTTTCAGCGAGAGGGAACTCTGTGAATGAACCCTGAATCTCTCCAGAAGTTACGACCAGCTTGTCACCATGACTGCGGTAGTTGAATGCGACGGTCGGTAGTGGAAGTTGCCCAGCCAATTTCTCTAGAGGTAAATGCTCGAACTTCATTGACTCTGTCAGGTTAGTTCGGACATTTTCAACCAATTCAGCAAGCGTATTTTCAGGAGCAATCTGCAAACCTAAAACAGCATTATTGACATAGAAACCAATATTTCTGCGGCTTTTCGAATTTCGGTTTAGGGCAGGAACAGTGATCGAAGGATGCGCATGATTTGAGTAGCTAGACAGAGTCAATAATAAAGCCGTCGAAAGCACTTCGAAGCGTGTGACACCAAAAGATTTTGCAGCTTCAGACACGCGCTCAGTTTCTTCCAGCGTCAATGACTCTTCAATATGAGTAGCGGTATAAGCACTGGCGTCGATTTGATTGGAAGCCGGCAATACGCAAGGTTCATCGCTGATTAGGTTCAATGCTTGCCATTTCAGCATCGCTTCATCATGTTCTTCACTTCCTTGCATTGAAGCGAATTCAACGAAGCTCTGGCCTCGTAGTTTACGCTTTGGCTTGCCAGCGAGGCGGTCGACCAACGCGCGAACAACAAGCTGTAAAGACCAAGCATCCGTTGTAATATGGTGGGCGGCAACTCCCATGACAAACTCTTGGCCACTCACTTGATATAGGCACGCCCTATTCAAAGCTTCGCCGACCATGATGTAAGGCTCTCGAACCCGTCTTTCTGCATCTTTTAAAACGAAGGCTTCAGGGTCTGAGTATTCCTGAGCGTCTACAAATTCTAATTTGGGAGCAGAATCTGAGACTCGTTGAAGAGGCACGCCATCATGTTCTTTAAGTCTTAGCCTAAGAACATCTTGTTGTTCTACCAGAGCATCGAATGCCTCAAAGATGGCTTCTTTGCTGAGACCTTCACCATACAAACGTAACAAGCCACCCGTATTGTAAGCAATACTTTCTGGCATGAGCTGCTGGAACAACCATAGACGTTGCTGAGAATGAGAAAGTGGACTCCAACCACCATTGGCCGGAGTCATCGTGATATCATCCACTGACATACATATACCTAAAAACTGTTAAATGTCAGGTACCTAAACAGCAGGTACCAAAATTAAGCAAAAGCGCGTGCTCTTATTCAGCTAACGCTTCTCGCAGGCTTTTCGGACGCATGTCAGTCCACACTTCATTTATGTGGGCAAGGCAAGTTTCTTTGTTGCCAGTAACACCAACGGCTTTCCATCCATTTGGAATTGGGTGATAAGTAGGCCAAATGCTGTACTGTTCTTGTGGGTTGATAACGACGGTAAATTCTGTGTTTGGGCTGTCAATACTCATAATATCCTCAACTAGATCGTTGTTCTTATTGTTTTGATTTTCTGGATTGTTGTTTCGTTAAGCGACGACACTTTCTACTGCTTGTTGAGCTTGTGATTTATCCGCAGTGTCCAGTTCCGTCAGTTGCCCACTGTCCATTTTGAAAATGCGATCTGCCGCATCGAAGTAACGGTCATCGTGGGTAATAGCGATTACAGTCACGCCACGCTCTTTAAGCAGAGGCAGTAACTGTTGGTAAAAGACTTTTCTAAAGCGAGGGTCCTGATCTGCCGCCCATTCGTCAAGAAGCATGCAGCCTCGCTGTTCAGCAACGGCCATCAGCAACGCAAGACGCTTACGCTGCCCCTGAGAATAACGAACATCCGACAAGCGGCCATTCTCTTGAGTCACTTTGTGGCTCATTTCCAGACGGTCCATCCACTCTTTGATATCGGCCTCTGGAACATCTTGGCCTTGTCCATTGGTAATCTGATGGAACAAGTAGAAGTCACTGAATACCGTAGAAAATTGCTGGCGGTAGTAAGGCCAGTTGAGTTCGGTCATAGGTTGACCGTTCAAGAGAACATTACCTGTATGCGGGCGATAAAGGCCGGTCAGTAAACGAGCAAACGTTGATTTTCCGCTGCCATTACCACCGATGATAAAGATCATCTCACCTTTCGAAGCTTTAAAATTGATCGGGCCAACTTTAAACGGACGGTCATCGCCATCAGCGCGGTATTCGTAAGTCACCTGTTGGAGATCGATACCTTCAAATACTTCTGGTTGTTCGTTAGCCTCAACAAGGTTTTCATTGTCACTTAAATCGAGAGATTCAAGCTTGCGCATAGAGATATTGGCGCTAATCAGACCGGGCAGCGCACCGACCGCGGCCATAAGTGGCATACGCATAAATAAAATGACAAGAGCAAAGGTAGAAGCGACGTCAAAGCCAGCCCAGCCTAAACCCAGCGCCAGATAAAAGTTGAGACCAATCAGTGCCAGTACAATCGTGTTAGCCATGTTGGCAGCAAAACCATTGTAGATGTCCGCTCTTGTTACTTCGTCTCGATAACCCGCTGCATTTGGACCAAACTCATCGTCGAAATAACGGCGAGCGCGACTAGGATTCAGTGATAACTCTTTACGCCCGTCAATCAATGCTTGATAGTCGTGATAAAGCTTATCTTCCAACTCACGAACCTGACGAACGTGGAAAGTGATTCGAGTCACCAATCCATAGCCGATAACACCAGTCACACCTAACATCAGCAGGCTTACACCAAATAGAGGTAGTGAAAGGAACGCAAGATAAGACAATGCAACTACGGTAAGTACTAAGCCGTAAATCATTTCCGGCAAGGTAACGAAGGCAATAGTGATGTTACGAATGTCGGTGTTCAGTGATGCCAGCACCCCAGCACTACCGACATCTTCTATTTGTTCAATATCAGTGTTGATCAGTTGCTTAACCAATTGACAACGCTTTGAATAGACAAATTGGTGGCCTAACTTGTGCAGTGACACCTGCGCAACAGTCGCCGTGATCAATAGCAACACCAGTAATCCAGCAAATTGCCAGATAGCGCTATGAACACTGGTTGTCTGACTCAACAGTTCATATTGAATAAAAGCAATCACGCCAATACTGAGAAAGGCGCTTGCCACACTCAGCAAAATAACCAAAGCGAGCGCTTTATGTTGTTTATGGGCCAACTGAAAAAGTAATTTCATCTCAAATCCATGTATTAATTATTATTGTGATTATCATTATCAACAAATTTTAAAACAGCATTGAGGAAAGCTGAGCATTGCCTCCCTCATGACTAAAAATTAGAGTCTGCGAAGTCCCCACATCAGATACATACCGCCAATCAGAGACGCCACCAAACCAGCTGGGATTTCTTGTGGGTACAACATTTGGCGTCCTAGCCAATCAGCGAGAAGCATTAGTCCCATACCGACAAGAGCTGAACAAATCAGGTGTTCTCGAGCTCGGCTAAAACCAAACAAACGAGCGAGATGCGGCGCCATCAAACCGATAAAACTCAATGGGCCAACAACGAGAGTGGCACTAACTGTCAGCAATGCCACCAGCAGTAATAGCAAGCCTCTCGCCTGCCCTACTTTCACTCCAAGTGCGCGAGAACTGGCCTCTCCCAAAGGTAATATGTCCAACCAACGAGCCGTTAAGAAACTGAACCCAACAAGCACGAAAGTCGCGACTGCTAAAGGAAGTAAAGTCGCCTCTGTAACAAAGTAAGTTGAACCAGAAAGCCAGGCTAGGACTTGGTAGCTCCTAGGGTCACCGCCCGCCAATACGAAGCTTTGTACCGCGTTCATCAGAGCTGTGATCGCCACACCAGTCAGCAGCACACGTTCAGGTTGGAAGCCAGACTTACGGTTCAAAAGAACAATCACGGAGAGCGAAGCCATCGCGCCCACAAGTCCACCTAAATACAAGCCAACGAGACTAACGCCAATGCCAGAGAACATGGCAATAATCAAACCCAAAGCGGTACCCGAACTGATGCCGATCACTTCAGGGCTCGCCATTGGGTTGCCACTTAAACGCTGGATCACCGTACCTGCGGTAGCCAACATCACACCAGCTAAGGCGGCGGCAACAAGTCGGGGCCAACGCCACTCAAGCAGGTTCCACTCACCTGAGAACACTAGCCACTGCCAGCCAGAGCTTTGAATTGAAGTGGTACTAAAGATAAATAGAGCAACTGGAATAACGAGCGCAACCAATGCAATGGCATGACGGTTGAGGCTCTTAACTTGCTCACTATGACGCGTCATGACTGTTTGCGTCTGGGTTTGACTACGCATCGACAACCTTGGTAGCAGCCACAATAAGAGAGGTGCACCTAATGCGGCAGTTGCGGCACCAGTTGGCACAATCATGGCGGCAATACCTGGGAGCTGCTGGATAAGCAGATCCGTAAGCGTTAGTAGTAAACCACCTAACAGCATGGAGACGATTAACTTAGGCACAAGACGATGCACACCGGTTGCACGAGCAATCGCTGGAGCAGCGAGACCTACGAAGCCAATCACGCCAACTTTAGAAACCACCCAAGATGTCAGTAACACTGCGAGACCAAGACATATGACGCGCAGCTTCGCCAGAGACACGCCAAGGCTCTTCGCACCTTCTTCAGATAATTCCAACAAGGTTAGCGGCTTAACGAATAGGAATGAAATACCAATCGCTAATCCGAGTCTTGGCGCGAGATAAGCAATATCAGACCATCCTGTCTGAACGAGAGAACCCGCACCCCAAATCATTAAACCAGCTAGCTTATCCTGATTCATCATTAACAGAACAGTGCTGACGGCGCCGAAGTAGAGGTTAATGACCAGACCCGAAACCACCACAACTGTCGGTGAAAGTGCACGACGCCATGACAGTGCAAATACCAGTGCCATTGTTCCCACGCCACCAAGCAAAGCAATCAGTGATTTAGAAAACGTCAGTAACCAAGGGGCATACAAGGTTGCCATCATAAGGGCAAAACTGGCACCACTTGCCACACCCAAAGTGGATGGTGACGCCAAAGGGTTACGCAACACTTGCTGCATCAGTACGCCAGCAGCAGCCAAAGCAGCACCTGCAATCAGTGTCGTGAAAAATCTAGGCCACCAAGTTAGATGCAATCTAACTGATTCTGGCGACATCCAATCTGCTTGGAAAAGGCTATTCACGCCTGCTGAAAAATTGCCAGAGGCATTCAATTGAAAGCCTACAATGGTCAGCATAAATGCCGCGAGTATCGCGACAAGACTTAGAGATAAGATTCTCATTGGGTGACCTCCTCAGCCAGAGCAGAGGTGACAAAATTAGCGAAACGCATCGCTGAGGGTAAACCACCAAAACTCCATGTTGGTTTTACGGTGATTACCGGACGACCCGTTTGCTCAATCAAATATTGCCAATATTGGTCTTGCGCTAAATGTTCCTTTACGCCAACAGGAAGAGGTTCTATAACGACAAATTGCGCATCGATACCCTGTAACTTATCAACACCTGTGAGAGCAAAGCCCCACGCGTTAGTGGCTTTGTCCCAAGCATTTTGAATACCTAACTGATTCAATGCCACTTTATAGATGCTGTTCTCACCAAATACTCGAACATGTTTGGTGTCCATAAACTGCACTAAAAGCACTGGAGGCAGGTTGTCAGGCAGTGCTGCCTTGAGGCCATTCAACTCAGCTTCACTATTGGCGATGAGCTGTTCAGCTTGCTTATCAGCGTTAACCTCTTTTGCCATACGGCGTGTGAAATCAGTGACGGCATCCCAGTTAACCTCACCCACTTTATACAGGCCAAGGATTTTGACGGGTGCAATACGAGATAACTGAGTCTCAAGCGAAGAGAAACGAGGAGACAGGAATATGGTGTCTAGGTTTAGCTCAGATAATCTTTCTAGGTTGGGTTGAGTGCGCAGGCCAACATCCACAGTCTCATCCGGTATTTTCGGACTTCTCACCCAGTCGTTGTAATCCGACTGTTGAGCCGATGCCACAGGCGTAACGCCAAGAGCAATCATGGTTTCCGTCTGAGACCAGTCAATGGACATCACTCGTAGTTTATCTTGTGAAACCTCTGATCCAGCCATGGCAGGCATGATTGCCGTCAACGTAGTAAGACAGGCGATTGTCATTCGTTTGATGTTTAGCATGGCATTGCAACCGGATAACCTGCAGCGTGGTCGGTGATCTGCATTTCGATACCATAAATATCGTTTAGATGCTGTTCGTTAAACACTTCAGAAACAGAGCCTTGAGCGATCATTTTACCGCTATGAAGTGCCACTATATGGTCGCAAAAGCGAGCGGCCATGTTGATATCGTGTATCACGATAAGAACGCCTAATTCGAGTTCAGTTGCCAGTTTCTTTATTAGCTCAAGCATTTCCACTTGGTGCGCGATATCTAGAGCTGACAAAGGCTCATCCAAAAGCAGATATTGAGTTCTCTGAGCCAGAAGCATGGCTAACCACACTCGCTGACGTTCACCACCTGACAAAGTATCAACCAAGCGGTCTGCATACTTTTCCGTATCCGTCATCTGCATCG
The DNA here is from genome assembly GCF_013113835.1 of Vibrio sp. RE88. Lineage (GTDB taxonomy): Bacteria > Pseudomonadota > Gammaproteobacteria > Enterobacterales > Vibrionaceae > Vibrio. The sequence goes on from NZ_VTYQ01000006.1 coordinate 197,755, forward strand.
CTTGTTGGATGAACTCTTTATCTTTCGTACATAAACGCCCAAGTAAGCCGTGCCATGGGTAGCGACCGAAACTCACTAGGTCTTTTCCTGAAAGGCTATCGGTAGGTGGTAAATGCTGAGGAAGATAGGCGATTTGCTGAGCGAATTTCTTATCTGACCAATCGGAAACTGATTTGCCTTGTAGCAAGACATCTCCGCTGGTGGATTTTTGTTGCTGTGCGAGAAGTTTAAGTAGCGTTGATTTACCTGAGCCGTTATGGCCAACCAGAGCGTAAATCTTGCCTGGTTCAAAATTCATATCAAAATCTGACAACAAGCTTCTGTCGCCAACGCTAAATGCTAGTTTTCTAGCTTCGAGCATATCCGTTCCCTTAAACTCTCTTTTTACATAGGGTTAATCAATAAAAAACGACTGATTAACAAGGTGGAAGTTATATAACAGTAAATATATAAATGCAAACCATTTTCATTTGCAATTATATACACAATTGTTAAGGTATTTGATTGATACATAAGGCCTGAGCTTAGGTTAAGAGCGGTAGATTTAAGAAATGAACACGCTGACTGAAAGTACTAAAAATAAAAAAAACTGGCTTCAAGGGCTTCCAAACCTGCCATTCACTGTTAATCAAACGGAACTGGTGGTTTGCATCGTGTCATACGATAAGTCACTGTTCCCTAAGTCACTTTATCCGAGAAAAGAGCTACCCTATTCCATACAGAAGGCGCACTTTTCACGTCAGGCTGAATTTGTCGCAGGTCGCTCTGCGGCTCACAATGCTCTTGCTCTCCTTGGAGAATCTCATCTAATAGGCATAAATTTAGATCGTTCTCCCAATTTCCCACCTCATCTTAGCGGCTCAATTTCTCACTGTGAAAACTACGCGGTTGCTGTGGTAGAGAGGAAAGAAAAGCTGGCAGCTCATCATATTGGTGTCGACATCCAACGTCTCCTTTCATGTCAGGAAGTAGAAGATACTCAGGCTTTTATTGCGATAGAAGAAGAAATAGATCTGCTTGCTCAAACAGGCCTGAGTCGAAATGAAGCGGTCACTTTATTGTTTTCAGCGAAAGAATCACTCTACAAAGCTATCTACCCTCAAGTTCAGGAGATCCTTGAGTTCGATGTCGTGCGTTTAGTGAAAAGTGGTAAAAATAGTTTAAGGTTCGAATCGAACCAGTATCTGATTTCAAAAGGAATTTCTAAAGCTTTGGAGAGTCACTATGCATGGTTTCAACAGTGTGTGATTTGTCTATCTAAAGTGGCAGTATGAAGACGGCAGTGCTAACCACTGCCGTATGAACCTAGTGACTTATCTGATAAGTCCGAGCTACGTTTTCTGCAACGTTTGCTAGATTAGTAGCGGCTTCATCAAATGCTTCTTGCAGCGACATTGGCCTAGGTAAACAGGCATAGACAGCATCAATACCGTGCTCATAAACCGCTTGGAAATTATTCCCAGTACAGCCTGCAATAGCAATGACGGGAAGATTAAATTGCTTAGCCAGTTTTGATACGCCTACTGGAGTTTTGCCATGAACCGTTTGGTCATCAATTTTACCTTCACCAGTGATCACTAAATTCGCGCCCATCAGTTTCGATTCTAGCTCAACCGTATCCAGAACAATCTCTATACCCGGCTTTAACGCTGCATTAGCGTAACCAAGCAAAGCCGCACCCATTCCACCAGCCGCACCGGCACCAGCCGCAGTAAGCACATCAACGCCAGCATTTTTTTCTGTTACTTGGCCAAAAATCTCTAGAGATTTATCCAGCAAGGCCACATCTTGCTCAGTTGCCCCTTTTTGTGGTCCAAATACAGCGGATGCACCTTTATCACCACAAAGAGGGTTATCTACATCACACGCGACGACCACTTCACATTGCTGTAGTCGCGGATCCAGCTTGGAAGTATCAACACTTTCTAGGTTTGCTAAGCTTGCACCGCCAACAGGCACAAACTCTTCGCCTGTTTTATCTAAGAAAGTAACACCTAATGCGGCAAGCATCCCAGCGCCAGCGTCGTTGGTCGCGCTGCCCCCCAACCCAACAATCAGTTTGGTTACACCTTGATTTAACGCGTGCTTAATCAGCTCGCCAGTTCCGAAGCTGGTTGTGATCTTAGGATCTCGTTTTTCTGCTGGGACAAGGTGTAAACCACTGGCTTCAGCCATTTCGATCACAGCGGTTTTGCCGTCACCCAAAACGCCATAAAAAGCTTGCACTGGCTTGCCTAATGGTCCTGTTACCTCAGTGAATACTTTTTGTCCTGAAGTGGCGTCAATTAAAGACTGTACCGTCCCTTCACCACCATCTGCCACTGGCACTTTTAAAAACTCAGCATCAGGCCATACTCTTTCCAATCCCGTCTGGATTGACTGAGCAACTTCTATTGCGGACAAACTTTCTTTGAATGAGTCTGGAGCGATAACAATCTTCATACTGGCCTATTCCTTTCCACTGATGACTGTAGACATTATGGGACAAAACAAGAGCCGCATCATTGTGCAAATCAACAAAAAACAAGCTAAATAAAACTCAATTATGGTAAATATGCATAACCTAACTAAGCTTACCAAGCTGAATAGCCAGATAAAGCTGCGCCATATGAGAGAAATCTGTTGTCTCAAATCCTGTAATTTCAGTGATCTTGTCCAAACGGTATTTCAGAGTGTTTCGGTGAATAAACAGTTTGGATGCCGTGTCATTTGCGCTGCCATTTGCATCAAAGTAGGCCTCCAAGGTCGCGATAAGCTGGCCTGATTTATCATGCTCGACCAAGGTCGCTGTCATTTGTGACAGTTGCTCTCCCTGCCAAGTACCATGTAATGGCGCTAACAAAACAGGCAATTGATAATCATCGAGAAGGTACACTGTATTCTTGGGACGTGCCGCCTTCCCTATTTTCATAACCTGAAGCGCCGAATTGTAAGCGGTTTGCCACTCCTCAAGACTGCGGGCAAATTTTCCCGTTGAAACCTTTAGATTTCGACATGGTGTTTGCTCTAACCAGTGAAGCCACTCATTTACGCTATCTGCACTCAAGGGCTGTTCTGTTGGTACAAAGATGACTAAATGGCGTGCAGACAAATGAGCGCAAAGATGATGGCCTGGTTTTTGGTAAAGACGTTCTGTGAGTGTCGCTGTGGAACTATCTTGAGTGGGCATCTCGACCAGCAACAGCTCCCATGAATCACTCGGATTCACCGAGATTTGTTCAGCACCATCTCGCATTTCGGAGGGAGATAAGCGCCCTGTTAGACAAGCTAAGATGAACTCATCTCTGTATCGTCTATCACGTTGAACTTTTTCCAATAAGTCGGCTTGGTCGATGATAAGTTCCGCCGTCATTGCCACAAGTTCGGCTACACCACGAATCTCATTAGGCTCACCAGTGATGCCAACCACACCTAGAATGGCATTTTTATGTTTGAGCAGAAGGTTAACACCAGGTTTGACGCCAGAGAGGAGTTTGCAGTCTTCTGAGGTCACTTCAACTGAAGCCTTTCTGCTTAATGCCAACAATGCCCCGTCGTGTGTCTGACCAATACGCGAGCTTTCTCCACTGGCGACTACAAGACCTGCATTGTTCATCACGTTAATGTTGTAGCCAATAATCGGCATTGTGCGATCAACAATTCGTTGAGCGAGTTGAGCATCTAGCATGATCGTCCCTGAACTCTTTGATTTCTTATACTTTAGAGAGTCTGACAGATCTCTAACCTTGCTCCTACAAGATTTTCATTGTTTTGCACAAAAGTGACAAACGGGTGTCTTGCGTATGTAGCCTGTTAGCATTGCTAATCACAATATCGATTCCTCACTTCCAGCATTGTCCTTTACTAATTAGTTAGTTTTTATCAACTTTAAAGTTATCTAATAGCTAAATACATATAAATTAATCATTTATTAGTAACAAAGACACCCATTAATTTTAATATATAAAACGTTAGTATTTAACTAGGTCAAAGATATTGAAAACTCTAATATGCCGTTCTACCCAATCATTTTTGGATATGTGTGATAACAAACTAGTTTCAGGCGCTAATGTTCACTGTACATTTAAATTATTAAAAGACGATGCAACATGGATGCAAGAATATTTAATTGAAAAAGGAGGAAAGAGACTTTCCGTAACATTGTTCCTACAAGATATTTAAGTTACTAAGATATATATACCATTTTCCAGGGCATCACATCCTCCGAAGCCCTCTTTTTGATAATTTTTAACCTGATTATCGTAAATACGTCAGAAATATTCTAAATGATCTCTACATATCGTTACAAAACCCATCTCTGTAAGGTGCTATGATCGTGCTTCAGATCACTAAACAAGCATATAGTTATACTAATTTAGATATAAATTAGTCTTCATTTATCAAAATAATAATTACAACATCTAAATGATACAGATGAGTAATGCATGCTTTTGTAGAAGGAAAAAAATATGACAAAACCACATATAGACAGTTTTAGTCTTCCTGTTGGTAATTGCATCCTATGTCGAAGCGATACGGGTGCGCAGATTGTGTTAGATGCAAATAAATCCTTTTCTATCACTATTCCAGAAAGTAGCGTGTTAAAGAAGCTAATAACCGAAAAAGATAGCGTTGTAAGCAAAGATGACTTAATTGTCGAAGCATGGGGAAGACCTGATATTATAGGTCCAAACTCCCTGCCTGTCGCCATAACAAATTTAAGAAAAGTTCTGGAAATGGACAATATAAAGATCGTCAACGTTCCAAGAAAAGGCTATAGGCTAGATTTCTCTGAACATGAACCGATACTAAAACCTGTTGAAAAGGAAAGTAATAATCTTGATCCATTGTTTTTTGATGCTAACCCTATTTCAGAGTCCATTTCAAAAGCCAAACTATACCTATGTTTTCTCACCATTATTATTACTCTTTATAGTGTTTTCTATATTGTTTTTTCATGGGTTAGCCTTGATTGCCGTACATACAACAATAAAGCCACGGTATGTACTGTTAAGGGAGAAACATTCAATCCTAAAATAGTGAACGGTAAGTCAGGTCATTACTTTTACTCGTCACATAGCGGTCTTATGGAGGTAGAGTAAGATGATAAAAAAACTCGTACCCATCTCTTTTCTCACTGTTGGCGCGCTATTTCTGATTCTTACTTACGCCTTCTTGAATGGTTCTACCTGTCAGTATTCAATAAATCTTCATGTTCCTGATGACGAACGAGATGTATTCATGACCTGTTATCGCGGCAAAGTGGTAGCTCTGCAAACCAAGCAAGACCAACAAGGGAACTTCCTATCAAAATGGAAGGTTGAAGCCAGACAATTGAGAATTGGTGAGCAAACTGTTTATTTTGTCTATTCAAGGACAAAGCTCATCGATGACAACCAAGAAGATTCCAATGACCACTTCAACCAAATATCCTCAGGTTATCGCTTCCTGTTTTATCGATTGATACGCCAAGGCAATGATATTTATATATTTCAGTCTTTCCCACGCTTTTATATTCACAAAGGGCAGATAGAAGGAAAACTGGATATTTGGGAGTAGCTTTCGCTTGTTAAGCAGGGTTGCTGATTACCCTGCTTCTTCACAAAAAACAGCGTTCAAATATTTTAGAAACAGCTTTAGACGTTTAGGCTGATACTTACGCTCGCGGTACACAACATAAAGCTCAGAATCGTTCATAGAGGTGATTGGTTTAAAGTCGACGCGAAAATCTGGTAGAAGAATTTGCAATGCCCCTGACCTAACATCGGCTTCAACATCTAACCTCGATTTAAGCGCAATTCCACTACCTTCCTTCGCCCAGTGCCTTATCACTTCACCATCATCAGAACAACGGAAGCTCAAAACCTGTTGGGATGAACTTGAACGAGATTCCCTGTGCTGGAAGTGCCAGAGCTTCATTTCCTGCTCATTCCTAAGCAAAGACAAACATTGGTGTGACTGAAGTTGTTCAGGTTCATTTGGCAAACCGTACTTATCAATATAAGCAGGAGAGGCTACTAAAACACGCTCACTCACTGCTAGCTTTCTGGCAATCATGCCACTATCAGGAGGAGAGCCATAACGAATCTGGAGGTCAACGTTGCTTTCAGACAAGCTAGATAAGTCGTCATGCAACAACAGGTGAGGTACTACTTTGGGATAGAGCTGCTGAAAAGTATCAATAACTGGCATCACAAATTGCTTGCCAATGTCTTTGGGGGCTGAAATTCGTATTTGCCCTTCTATCTGAACCGTGGTGTTGTGCAGTTTTGCTTCCGCTTCACGGACACTTTCTAATATCTGCAGACAAGACTCATAATAATTGAGACCGGAATCTGTTAGCGCAATATGCCGCGTACTGCGGTTGAGAAGCTTCACTCCGTGCCTCTCTTCAAGCGCTTGAAGCCTTGATGTCACACTTGCTGGCGACAGACCAAGTTCCCTACCGGCACTTGCCAACCCCTGATGCTTGACGATCAGAGTGAACAATTCCATATCCGCGAATTTATCCATTTTCTTTCTCTTTATCATTATTCAGATTTGCTGAATTATGATTTCAATTTTCACCCAATTATCAACAATGAGCAAATACATAAAATGGAATCATCAATTTCATTACCGAGATACATTTATGACGAATCAGAAAATGCCATTGCAGGTTTGGATACTCACTCTCTCTGCATTTGCTATTGGCACCGCAGAGTTTGTAATTGCCGGGATACTCACCCAAGTTTCCGGCTCTATGAGAATCACCGAAGGACAAGCAGGTTATCTTATCAGCGCCTACGCTCTTGCTATCGTGTTCGGCGGACCGATTCTTACTATCTATCTGGCTAAATTTAATAAAAAGCCCGTCTTGCTATTTTTAATGTTGCTATTCATCGCAGGCAACTTAATTTCTGCTTTTGCGCCAAACTATACCGTGCTGATGGTGAGCAGAGTCATTACTGGATTGGTACAAGGGCCTTTTTACGGCATAGGTTCCGTTGTCGCAACTAGCCTGGTGGCAGAAAAAATGGCAGGTCGTGCTGTAGGTCAAATGTTCGCAGGTTTAACACTCGCGAATGTGCTTGGCGTTCCCGGAGGTACGTGGATAGGGCTTGAGTTTGGCTGGCACACAACGTTTATTACGGTTTCAATACTCGGCATTGTTGCATTCTTGGCCATTGCTTTATTTATCAAGCCCGATCACGCTCAATCTCAATCTGACGTGAAAGATCAACTCATGGCTTTTAAGAATCCGATGCTGCTAATTAGCCTTTCTATTACTGTGCTTGCTTGGTCAGGTTTCATGACCTTTTACGGCTATATCGCCCCTATTGCTCAACATGTCGCAGGTTACTCTTCCCATGCTGTAACTTGGATTTTGGTCGTCGTCGGTTTTGGCCTAATTGTCGGTAACCATCTTGGCGGGCGTTCATCAGATAAAGACTTAGCAAAGGCATCACTATTTTGGTCTGTTGCCATGGTTCTATCACTAATCGTTGTTGGTCTGGTATCAGAGAATCAATGGCTGTTCGTTGTCGCAAGTTTTATTTTCGGCATTGCTTCTTTCGCCAATGTACCAGCAATGCAACTGCGAGTCATGAAGCACGGCGGTAAAGGACAGGAACTAGCGGCAACTGCAAATATCTCTGCTTTTAACTTAGCTAACGCATTTGGAGGGTTTATTGGCGGAACTATTTTGGACAGTCAACTGGGAGCCAGTATGATCCCTTACGCAGCCATTATCGTCCCTCTTGTAGGCATATTACTTATTAATGCCGCAAATAAGCGTGACATGCTCGCCCAGTAACATAAAAAGCCGACTCATTGTCGGCTTTCCTCGTTTTATACAGGCTCGAATTCAGCGTTAAAATGCCTCAGAACAGGTGGTTCATATGTAAACTTCAATCCCTCCATACCGGAAGCCTTTTCTTTCACTTCTTTGAAGGCATCAATCACATAATCGAGGTGTGCTTGAGTGTATGTTGCTCGTGGTACAGCAAGCCGGAGTAGCTCCGTCGGACAAGGTAATTGCTCTCCAGTTTCAGGATTTCTTCCTAACAATAACGAACCTATTTCAGCACCACGTATTCCTGCTATCTTGAAGAGTTCACACGCTAATACATGCCCGGGAAATTGCTCAGCGGGGATATGAGGCAAGATCTTACTTGCATTAATAAAGGCAGCATGGCCCCCAGCTTGCTGACACTCAACCCCCAGACTTTCCAGCCCATCAACGAGATAACGAATCTGCTGTAATCGAGAAGCTAGCCATTCTTCGCGCATACCATCATAAAGCCCAACAGCCAGCCGCTCCATTGCGCCGCCCTCGAGACCTCCATAAGTCGGAAACCCCTCCTGTAGAACGCATAAAGTCCGACATTCTTGAAAAACATCAGAGAGCTTATCGTCTTTAAAGCCCAGCAGGCCACCCATTGGAACCATCGCGTCTTTCTTTGCCGACATAGACAAGATGTCGGCATACTGGAACGATTCACGGGTAATCTCCGCGATTGTCCAATCTTTGAATTTCGGCTCTCGCTGTTTCACAAAGTAGGCGTTTTCTGCAAACCTTGCGCAGTCCATCACGACAGGTATGTCATAACTTTGTGCGATCTCATATACCTCTTTGAGATTTGCTACAGAGACGGGCTGCCCGCCCGCAGAGTTACAGGTAATAGTGCTCACAATATAAGGAACATTTTTGGCACCAATTTCCTCTATTGAATAGATAAGCTTTTCAATATCAAAGTTGCCTTTAAAGTCCGCTTCAACTGAGGTATCGAATGCTTCTTCCGTTGGAACATTCACTACTCGACAACCGTGTCGCTGCGTATGTCCTTGAGTAGTATCGAAAAAGTAGTTTGAGATCGCAGCCATATGTTGACGCTCTAAACCTTTTTCACGCTCACGCTTATTTATTAGCGCAGGTACATAAAGCTGCTCCGCCCCTCGCCCTTGGTGAGTTGGAATAGTGTGTCGATATCCGAAAATATCCACCACCGCTTCTTTTAAAACAAAATAGCTTCGACTTCCGCTGTATGCTTCATCACCTTTCAATGTCGCCGCCTGCATGTTTTGGGTTACAGAGCCCGTCCCACTATCAGTGAGCAAGTCAATAAATACATAGTCGCTATCAAGCAAAAATGGATTATAGCCAACTCTTTTTAACGCTTCTTCTCGTTCTTGGCGCGTTGTTTTACGTACAGGCTCTACTACTCGGATTCGATATGGCTCCGGAATGTAGTCCATACGTTTGTCGGTGCTATTAACACACTGAGCTTTACAAGACTCTAGTGGATTTGGCATAAAATTTACCTTCTGTTTTGTTTATGTTTTTAGTAAGCGTCTAAGTCGCATATGCTTCAGTCGCTAAGCCAAAACATAGGGTCGGAAGCTAAAACAGAAGAGTAAGTTATGTGTAAATTATGCTTATCTCATTGGAATTACACTGTCACAATGAAACTAGCATCATATATTAAAAACCCGATAATCATCGGGCTATTTGAGTTAAATCTACTTAGTCAATAAGCAGTTCACCAAGGCGCTGACGAATTGTTGTGTGGGCATCTTCAAGCCAGGCGTAACGTTTTGTGTAAAGGCGTCGCTTCGCTTTTTTCAATGAGCTTGGATCTTTACGGGCAGGACAAACAGGTATCTGATACAAATATTTTGATACCTCTACGCCACCATATTCTGCCCACAATTCAGAATAGTTGTACGTGATACTTGAGCGCTTAGACCCCGTATATCTTAGTGCTTGGTAGACATGGCCTTTGTTGGTAATACCATACACCGATTCAACATCCCACTCACGTGCAAGTATCAGAAGTACCTCTAGCATAAGCGCTTTGGGGCGAAGCCCATGCATTCCGCGCGTCAGGTTTTTAATAATTTCACCACGATCAGTGATGTGATCGCCCGGGCCTTGCAAGGCTCCAATGTGGATTTCGCGTTTTGGTGACGATGAGATATTGAAGGCTAAAGTAAATAAATCCTGTTTATTTGCATCGACCAACTTCAAAGCCAAAGACCCTTCCCTTTCAGGACCCGCACACAACATGAGTCTGCAATCCTGAATATCCATCAAACACCAACCCTCTTCAGAATAAAAGTCGAGGAATGCGCGTCCGTACATTTGGTGTAGCGTCTGAAAGTGCTCATAGATTTTTGCAGCCCTTTGTTGAGGACGCCACTTGAGACAAACGAATGGCTTTAGGGGCTTTTCAAACATCCTTGGGTTTGTCTCTTTGATCGGACGAAACTCCGGCTGATCAAATAACTGCTGCATTTGTTTCAGCACATTAGGTTTGAACATTGACCACAAACAAAAACGGGCGTTGTAGCGAAGCTTTTTTGCCCCTCGGATATCTGGGTAAACACTTTCAGCAACGCGAGGGAGAGATTTAACAAAATGGAAGTAGTTGGCAGACATAGAATCACTAATACTCAGACGCAGCGGTTAAAAACAAAAGGAGGAAAGCCTGACAATTAGTCAGGCCTTGGGAGGTACTCGCTGAAATCAGAAGCGGTATGCGACAGTTGCGCCAACGGTCCACTGGTTTGCGCTATCAACAATTGGAGAGTCCGCAATGTTGTCGCCAAGACGAGTGTAAGCCGTCGTCTGGGTAAGTTCCCAACTGTCATTAATTGGAAGGATAAGCTTGTAGCCTAAGTTGTAAGACACATCACCGCTTCCTTTATACGCCTTGCGTGCTTGAGTCGCTTCTTTGTCTTTTACGCCAAAGTAGTAGTCGACATAATCTTTGCTTTGATAAGTCAAACCAGCAAATGGGACTAGGTCCATGCTGCCAACACTCATTGGCAAGAAGTAAGTGACACCCGCTAGGTAGCCATCGTAAGTATCGGTAACATCATGCTGAGCGTAAGTAGAAATGGTGCCTTGAGATAAGTGGAAGTCAGCGTTGATACCAAGGTCCAGACTCGCTTTGCGCTTATCCATCCCTTTCAGGAAATCTGAGGTGTCATGGTCATACATCAAGCCAGAGGTACCCAAGTAACCGCTCATGTTGAACATATCACCAGTATTACCTAGGAATCGGTAGTTGATCCCTTGCAGGCTCGCATTGAAATCTTCGCCTTGGTAGCCAAAGTTACCAAGAAGCGTCGCGTTATGTTTCTGATCCTTGTAGAGATCGCTTACGCCTGCTCCACCTAGTTCAGCAATCCAGCTATTTTCTTTGGTATAAATGTTACCGTTTCGGATGTATGTATCACCAGCAGCATGTGCCGTTGTTGCTGCTACTAGAGTTGAAACTAGAATCGTTAGCTTTTTCATCGTTTTGTCCTTGTGTTAACTTGTTATGAACACTGTACAAAACGATTCACCCTGACAATATCTTTACTTTGTCACGCCTTTGTCACCGTTTGTCAGACTCATCTGACATACGTGGGATTTGTAGAGTAAATTTGGCTCCACCAAGTAAACTTGCACCCACTTCGGCGCCTCCACCATGACGCTCAACGATCAATTTGACAATCGCCAGTCCTAACCCAAAGCCAGTATTGGCTTTGTTCCTAGAGGGGTCTGCACTATAGAAAGGGTCAAAGATAAAGTTCCAGTGATCGGTTGAAATTCCTGGGCCATCATCTTCAACAGTAAGTAGGATGGTTTCATTTTCTAACTTCGCCGAAAGCTGGATTTTCTGATCCGCATAGCGCAACGCGTTAGAAAGCAGGTTATTGACTGCCCGTTTGAGCAGTGCGCTGTCTGCCTCGACAAACAAACTATCTTGAATATCTAACGACACCAAGTTCATTTTAGTTTCGGGCAGTTTGTTCGTCAGTCCGTGCATAAACGGGTCGAGCTCAATGGCTTCAATGTTAAGTACTGAGTCTGGGCGCTCTACCTTAGCAAAATAGAGAAGCTCATCGACCATTTGTTCCATCTCTTCGGTATCTTCAATAATGCTGGCAATTTTATCGTGCTGCTCTTGAGTTAGGCTCTCGTCCTGGAGCATTTCAGCCTGCCACTGAATACGAAAAACGGGGGTTCTTAAATCGTGTGCGACGGAATTGGTAAGCGATCGGTTACTGGTAATAAGATCAGAGATCTTATCGGCCATGTAATTGAAACTGTCATTGAGAGAGCCAACGCGATGTCTACTGCCCGTTGGCGCTCTTGAGTTAAAATCACCTTGCGCGAATTTCATCGTAACCTCTTCAAGAGTGCGAACTCGCCTGCTTAAGAACCAAATAAGCCCTGAGGTGTAGATAAAGAACCCGCCCAGAATAAAACCCCAGAGAATATCGTCATCAAACTCTATGGCTTTGCGAAGATCAGACTCGACGTCAGGTTGGACTCGGTAGATGGTGTCTGGCGACGATAACATGAACCAGAAATCACGCTCATCGTCATAAAATGTGAATGGGTGAATACGGTCATTAGTGAAGTAGTTTTTCACTTCCTCCGGCACATCAGAACTCGGAAAAGCCGTCAATGTTTTCGCAGTATTGGCGATAAACTCATTCAGAACTATCAAAGCTTGATCTTTGCCCTGATGGTCTGAAATTGTCATTAGGACGTCCCTAAATGCGGCGCCCTCTAAGTCTTCTAGAACATAGTCATAGTCTGTATTCAGTTGATAAATAATGATTTCATACGCCACCAGACTCAGGGTGAACAACACCAACAACCCGAAAAATGCCTCAATGTAGATTCGGCGCATACCTCATTATCCTCAAAATTTTTTACCAACTATCTGGTACGAACAAATAACCTTTACCTCTGACAGTGATGATGCGTTTAGGTGTCGCGGAATTGTCACCCAGTTTTTTTCTCAAACTGACCACTTTGTTGTCGATCGTACGATCCAAACCATCGTATTCGATACCTCTCAACGTTTGGGTCAGAAAGTCGCGCGATAACACTTCATCCGGAGCGCTAGCCAGTATCCAAAGCAGATCAAAATCGCTGTCAGACATGCTCACCTGAGCGTCATCAAGAACACACACTTTGCGCGCTTGATTCAGGCTTAGTTGGCCGTATGTCAGAGTATTCACTGGTTTGGAATCAACCTCAGCAGACTGTTCCCCAACTGGGCCTCGCCTTAATAGCATCCGCATGCGAGCGAGTAATACGCGTGGTTTTATCGGTTTGCTGACAAAATCATCGGCACCAATTTCAAGAGCCGCAACATGGTCAAAATCATCATCACTTGCCGTCAACATTAAGACTTTACCGGAGTATTTCGCTCGAATCTGTCTACAAATTGTCAGGCCATCCATTCCCGGCAGCATCAGATCAAGTAAAAGCAGATCAGGCTGCTGTTCAACAATAGCATCAACGGCGCTGCTACCGTCTTCGAAAGTCGTAACTTCAAAATCTTGTTTCACGAAGTATTCTTCCAGCATTGAGCGAAGCTTTACGTCGTCTTCAACAATAAATAAGGATTGCAAAGAGCTCATCGACTATTTAACCAGAGTTCTGAATTTGAGATGGAATAATATTAGCTTAAAGCTATAAGGATTACCGTAACAAAGATGAGCTCAATAGATTTATTTTGAACACAGTTCAATTATGAGACGGGCACTAGCTACCATAAGTTGGCAGTCCACCGAAAAAAGAAACGATTTGAATAAAAATGATGAGCGCGCCAAAAAGTGATACACAAATCAACACCCAGTCACCACCGATGACTCGATAAGATGAATTCGGGTTCTCACTCAATACTGGATTTCTTAGTCTGACTTTTCTGACTAGCATCGCCGGAATAATGCACGCCCAAATAGCTGCCGCCGCCGAGGCATACCCAATCGCGACTAAAAAACCAAATGGGAAAAGTAACGAAATGAGCAATGGAGGAATAAATGTGGCGACCCAGGTCTTAGTTCGCCCTCTATTGTTGTCTTCAAACTGCAAAGCATCCGCTAAGAAATCGAATACACCTAGCCCAACGCCGATAAAGCTCGACAGAATAGCAGCAGCTGAAAATGCACTGATGACCTTATACAGATCTGCAGCAGACAGTGACGTCTTTAGGTGTTGGAGTAACACGTTGATGTCTCCACCCTGAGCAATGATTTCGGGAAACTCGGATCTAGATAGATTGCCGTAAACGCTCATAAGCCAAATTAGGTATATGCAAAGTGCGATAAAAGTCCCACCCAGAATCGCTTTCTGAGCTCTACGCTCATCCAAATAATAGTCACGCATACTCGATACTGTGTGGTGATAGCCAAATGAAGCCAGCGCAATAGGCAATAAAGCAAATATATATTGACCTTGAGCGAACTTGGTTTGGTTAACTAAGATATTAATATCAATGTTTTTGACTAGCCCAGTAACAGAAAATACGAAACTAAACCCCATAAATAACATAAGTATGACCGAAATTCGGTCAACCACTTTAGTCGAATGCCAAACAAAAATAGAAAAGAATACAACAAACAATATGGAAGCCAGTTTTGGATCGATTCCCATGTAATCATGAATAATCATACCGGATGAAGTAATATAGGCGTAAAGTAGAGTACCTCCGACAAAATAAATCATTAAATTGTTGATAAAACTAATACGCTTACCTAATAAATCTTTAGTGACCGAAGAAAAAGACGACCGATAAGGGTAGTCTTTGAGTGCTTCTAACAGCAGACAACCACTCGCAGACATAATCAGCATCGTTATGCTCAACACAATAGCAGACCACAAAGTCCATGCACCTGCTCCAGCGGTAGGCAACCCCAACATCCCTGCCCCTACACAAACACACGCAATGATGCAGGCTCCACCAAATGTCGATGGCTTCTTTTTACTTTGAGCATTGCTTTCAACATAATCCATATTTTTACCTTCCTGTTGTCATTACGCTACTTTTTTATTCTGGTCACCTTTAAAATAAAAAGCGCCAGAGATGTAACTCTAGCGCTTGGATTTACGTTGCAATCAATAATTATTTATTAATTAAACATTAAATTAACAACTAATCGAATCGGTAATTTAATCCAAGATTGACGCTATCTTGGTCAATGTTAATCTCATTATTTGTCAAGCCGAATGAATGTCTATAACTCGTTTCTATCACAAAGTTTTTATTAATGTTGTATCCAAGATTAATCCCCGCTTCGGGTCCAAAATCTGTTACTTTTAATAAATCACTGCTATACCTCGCGTAATTAATACCAGCTTCTGGAGCGATGTAAGCTTTTTGCTCAAGAAGTGCAAACTTTTTATCAACAGCAAAAGAGTAGTTATCAAGATCCTCACCATGATTAGACAATGTTGTGGCACTTCCTTTGATGCCAAAGTTTTCCATATCCGTCCCAGCCTGAGCATGTAGGCCATCCATGTTCTCACCGTAATGATCTAAGTTCACATGAGAATGATCATAACTCATGCCAAAGTAGGTGGAATAATCCCCCGAGCTAGCAGCGTTAACGCTTAATGGTACACAAACAGACATAGCAATTAACAATAGAGACTTCTTCATTTCTTTAACCTCGTTACTCTCTTATTGCGTAATTTATAAAATAAAACGTCGTTCAATTACAGGATCATAATTGCAATAATATATTCAAGAAATGTAAGAATTCATTCACTATTGCTGATGACGAAGCAGTCATTCCCAAGACTGCGAAAAATGCTGTTCTTTGAATTCAGCCGCTAATCCGCTGACTTGCTGCATTCTCAGTACTTCATCCTTGTCCATACCAAGCTCTTTACCAATACGTTCGTTACTCCATTCGAGTTGCCGAAGTGTCATGACCAAACTTGAGGTAAGCTCAACCTGATGGACTCCTCTCGCAATGTTGTGCCTGACTGATGTCGACATGCTGTTTTCCAATGTTTTATTAAAAACAACGCACGGAATATAGCCTGGAATAGGCTGAAGCTCAGGATGAGACTTTAGCAGTTCAAAACGATGAAAGCCGTCGATCAAAATGTAGTTGCCTGCGTGTTCTATCCGATTAACGATGATTGGCATCGTTAAACCATCTATTGCTATAGAGTGTCTTAGAAGCTTTCCTTCTGGTCGAGCCATTCTATTGGGGTTATAACTATTGGATTGGATGAGGTGGGTCGGCAATAGCTGAACATTACAAACTGGAGGAAGCGCAGGGATGGATTCAAACAGACAGGATGTAACGTTATTGTAGAGCTCAACCCATGCACCGATATTGTCAAGCTGTTGATTGAGGCGACTCACCTGCTTGAAAAAAGCTTTGCTTTCGCTGGTCATCAGACTATCTCCCTAAAACATCTCACGAACACTGGTATCACTACGCATAATGTTAACCGTTCGGGTATAACCAAACGAGAGGCCTCGACACCAATAGTCATTTTTTATCAGTACCTTACATATCCTCCTCCAACTCGGAACTTGCTTCATTGATTCAAGTTTTCTGTCTGCTGCATCTGGAATGTAATGAATTCCTTTATCCGGACCATGTTTTCGCCACCACCACAAAAACTTGAATATTCTCTCACGGTAATGCTGCTCCAGGTGTGGGGGCATGGTTTTCAATAGATACTCACTGTATTCACGGTAAGTGAAGCCGTCTGGCAACTCAAAACGATAGTAACCTAGTACCCTTCCCTGCTCTTTGGTATAACGAGCCCCAAAATTGCAACCTTCAACTCTTGAAAGCAATTTAATCCAGGTTTCAGGCTCAATCATCTGATATAACCACAAGCCCTTTCGTTGCTCATCCCCAAAAGGCTGACACAATCGCTGTTGAGAAAGTGGAACTCCTGCTTTTTGCATTGAATCGTAAACATGGTTGTAGTCCCAACTGAAACGTCCATTGGCAACCCAGATATCAGACACTTTCCAATCATAAATGGGGTAAGCCATAAAGACGTCTTTCTGCATTTTTGTTGTCCATGAACGACTTTGGTACTTCTCCTTTTTTCGATTTTTGACTGTGTTAAAACGATTAAGTGATTCATCAGCTCTCAAACCGATGAGTACCGCTATTTTTTCTACTTTACATTGCTGATACCAGCTAGCAAATTCGAATACAAAATCTTCAAATTCCATACCTGCATAAAAAAAGGGCCAAGCTTGCTCGCTACTTATCACACCCATAGAATTCGGGAGTCCTCTGACCCAGCGGTGTTTACTCTCTGGGTCCCAGCATAACCATTTGGGCTCAAACTGAGAGACTGAGTTACGCAAACTGAGCGGTAAACAGACCCAATATGGACGAATCTTATTGGAGTTGATCATGCGTTTAATAAACCTTTCCGTCTCCATGTACTGAGCTTCAAAGTCAACAATTAAAACATCAATAGGTAGACGGCCTCTTCGTTCTCCTTCTTCAATAGCTAAATTAAGTAGTACACCAGAGTCTTTACCTCCAGAAAAAGATACATAAAAGTGATTAAAATGATCAAATATATAGGAGACTCTGCTTTTAGCAGCTTCGAATACATCCTGCTCTAGCCATTGTTTTTTACGGCCTGTGTTGGACTTGGTCATATCTTGAGTTCCTCATGAACATGAGTGACGAGTGTTGCTTAGCGATTCGACAGAAATCAAAAGATTAAATAACTGGGAAATCGCTTCAACGATACAGTAAACACATAACCAAAGAATAATAATTCAGCTTCATATCAACACTTATGAAATAATCATCATTTAATCTATAAAAATTAATTTGAAAAGATAATTAATCCTTAATAACTAATATATGGAGCTGTAGAAGCGTAAGCTGACTTTCGTGGAGTGACGACAACTGCTCAATTTACAGCGTCTTGTGGTTCGTCGTTGCTTCCTTTCCCTACAGAGCTAGTTTGGACATCTAGACGTGATTAGCTGTGTGCTTTGGGGTGACTCTTCTCACCCCACTTTTTTATCTACTGTTCTGAAACACAAGTAGCGTAAGTTCGTTTCTCGGGTAACAAACTTAACCTCTGTCCTGTCAGCATATTTACACTAACGTAATGAAGCCCCCCTTATCCTCAGACCTAACATGTGGCATTCCTGAAGAGTAAAAGTTATACATTGGCCAACCATAAGTTGAACCTACAGACATTGATGTTAATTCAGTCAGTTCTTCAAGATTAGGTTTTCGCCAGTTGCTTCTCCCATTGAAGTTGATCGCCGCTAAATCTGCACAATAACGTTCATGCTGACCAAACTGCCCCTCATCAACTGGCTTACCAAAATCTTTTACATTCTGGTCGTACCCATCATTTCTCATTAGAGCAAACGCATTAGAACCACTTCCTCCGTCAACCGTAAACCCGCTATGTGTATAACCTGAGTTATACATTGTGTTGTCAGAGTAATACCACATGTAGTTCATCACCATTACTCTAGGTGGTTCAGTAAACCACTTTCCGTCTGCTTGCCCTGAACTGCCTACGATAATATGCAAGCACTCTTCTGTTAGATTGGTCCTATCTGTGTTCCCTTCCACACCACAAGTTTCCAACTGCCTTGGTGTCTCAAATAGAATCACTGGTGTGAGTAAGCCATTGTACTCTGCTTGAGCACTAAACTTACCTTTCGCACCAGCAATCAATCGACCTTCAGAGTCGATGGTATAACAAGGCTCTCCATTACACTCTTCTGAAACAGCATTCCACGAGACTTCAGCAGTTACCTCTTGCAGCTTTAAATCATCGTCTAATGAATAAATCTCGATTTGAAAAGGACGTCCTGACAGCTCTTGATTTTGTCTTTGAACATGAGGAGCAGAATTTGGTGGCATCGGTGAGCGTGTAAATTGGTAATGAAGTATTGCAGTATCCGTTGGTGTATCCGCGTCATCTGGACGGCCACCACTGGAGTCCTCATCGCTCTGGCCTGTGTCTTCCTCAGGGGAATCTAAATCAGAACCTCCATCACCAGAATCTGAGTTCTCTTCAGGGTTAGATGTTCCACTATCTTCTTCACCTTGCCCATTAGATGGTTCATCATCTTCCGCGTCTTGATTTACATCATTGTCTTGATTGGAATTGTTATCGTGGTTTTCATCTGTGCCTGATGATGTACCTTGCGTTCCGCCGTCAACTTCGCTTTGTGACAGCTCTCCACTATCACCGCAGCCTGACAGACCAATCATAAGACTCAAGCTACACGCTAATAAACTTGAACGATGCAATCTTGTATTTTTATTAGTAGAGCTTATATTTAATCCTCACCTGTGAATTTAGATATTTACTTGTTCAAAACTGAGCAAGCGAGGTGAGAATATTTATCCCTATGAGTTTAAACGAATAAATATATTTAATTTATAAAATATAAAACCATAACATCTTTATTTAAGATACTAATTTATTGGTATTTATATAAATTAAATGATAGAAGTTGAATTATATGGGTGGTTGATTCAGTGTGACGAGAAGTTAATGACGTTATAGATTGATTTGCGGTTAAAAATTATTCGGAACGTAAGCCCTAGGGAAATCCTTATCTCCTAGGCTTAAGGCAGTAAATAGACTCATATTAGTCTTTTTGTTTCGCTTTAAATTGGTAATCGAAATTCAGGATAGAGCGATACTTCACCTCTCCACGATTACTTGCGTACTCTTCTACTTTCACTTTGAAGTCATCCAATTTGATGTCGCCTACATGTGAATAGCCTAATGTTGCAAACTCGTTTTTGCGCTCTGCTTGGGACATGTCCTGCATAGAATCTTTCAAATTGAAGCCAGCTTCATAAGCCGCCGTTTTGCTATCAAATGAACCCGCAGAAATGTTTTGCTCACCGCTGATGTTAACAAAAGAAGAAGCGAAAGCAGAAGTTGCTAGTAACATAGTAGAAGTAAGAGTAATTAAACGTTTCATAATTATTTCCTCACATTTTGTATTTAGTAAGATTGGTTATACAGAATGTTTCTCCAATCGACAGAGCCCATTTTATATTGCACAGTCGTGCAGTAAATAGGCATTCTGTCCATTCATTGTGGAAAATATTGCACCAATATATGTCACACCAATGTCACTAAATGGTTGGATTTTGCACGTAGAGTGAAAACAAAAAGAGCGCCTGATAGGCGCTCTAGATTGAACTGGGTATCAATGAAACCGTTGTTCCCAAATTGGCGGGGTACCTATGATTTCTTCAACAGCTTCAATGAAAAATTTAACCAAAGGTGGCTGGTTTCGATGTGAATACATGGCGTAAATACCACTCTGTGTGTAAATATCAGCATAGGGGAGCAGCTTCACCAACCCCATCTCATTGAGAGGTTCTGGCAGCATAAAATCACAGATCAAACCGTAACCAATACCCGCTTTCATACCTTCTATCATCAACTCGGCTTCATTAACAAAGTACTTACCGTTCATTTCGTATGAGGTAAGTTCATCCCCATTTGTCCCACTAGACATTTGGAATCGGTCTGCGGTCATGCTGCCATTGGTATACACAATAGAAGGGAGAGAAACGAGCTCCTCTGGCGTTTCTGGGTTGCCATGAAGTTCAACAAACTCTCGAGAGGCGAGAAGTGAAAAGTCATTCGGTGCGATTTTTTTGGCTACAAGGTTTGAATCCTGAAGTTTGCCGATGCGGAACACAACATCAAAGCGTTCACCAATCACATCCACCCTACGATCATCCAAAATCAGTTCAATGGTGATTTGCGGATACTTCGCCATAAACTTTTCGATAGCAGGCTGAAGGTACATACGACCAAAAACCGTCGCGCTTGAAATTCTTAAGTGGCCCTTGGGCTCATTGTGGTAGGTATCTGCAATATTGCGGGTATCAGCCAATAACTCTCTGACTTTTCTGGCTTGGTGAACAATATCCTGCCCTGCTGATGTCAGCGCTAAAGAACGTGTCGAGCGATTGAGCAGACGCACACCCAGTGTCTCTTCCAGTTTTTTGATCTGCTTAGACAAGACAGAGCGATCCATATGTAAACGTTCAGCTGCTTTTGCAAATGACCCTGACTCCGAGACCTCAAGTAACATTTCCAGTCGATTTGCAAAGTCCATACTACCTCCAGTTTATTACAGCCAAGCTTACTTATTGATAAGGCGGATATATTAACTCAAAGAATTACATAATGATTATAGACTTATTGTCTATAGTT
This sequence comes from Vibrio sp. RE88, assembly GCF_013113835.1. Lineage (GTDB taxonomy): Bacteria > Pseudomonadota > Gammaproteobacteria > Enterobacterales > Vibrionaceae > Vibrio. The sequence continues at coordinate 218,729 of NZ_VTYQ01000006.1, forward strand.
CATTTCTTTAATGTCCATAATTACTATTCGCGGCGAATTCTCCTTAATACAAGGAGGTTAATGCAACACAAACCAGCTCTCTGGTTTTCGCTCCTCAGTATTGACCTCAATCTCAGGTAATCACCTGATATTTCGCTTTTCGTCCAATTTTTATACTCCATCCAATTTCATGCTGATTAGTCAAGCTAGTAGGCCTCTGGAATTCACCACTATTTCAATCATTTGGTTAAACATTTGTCATACCGGAGTATTTAAAACACTTATGAAACAGTTAACTTTGATGCTAATTCCGCTCGCACTGGCGCCTAAAGCTATGGCAGCAGGCGATACGAATAATGTCACGCTAGAAGGATCTCTTGGCGTCTTGAATGGCTCATCAACGGAACTGGTTTACGACAGTACAGGAAGGAAGCTGAGTCAGCTTGACTGGGAGATCGATAATGTCCCGATCATCAAGTTAGGCGCTGCTTGGGATATTAATGAAAACTGGACGCTAAAGGGTAGTTTTTGGTCTGTGCTGACTGATGATGGCGACGCTCATATGGAGGACCGCGATTGGCTTAATGCTAATCAATCATCACCGACAGACATATCCATAAGCCCAGACACTAAGTTGCGAGATGCTCATGAGGTTGACATCAATGCAACCTACTGGCTGCTCAGCGAAAGCAGCTACAAAGTCGGTGCTCTGGCAGGCTATCAATATAATCTCTTCAAGTGGGACGGCATTGGTGGCACTTATTCCTACAATAATGGAGCTGACGTAGGCTCTTTCCCAAACGTCGTAGGCATAGACTATAAGCAGGAATTCAGCGTGCTATATCTTGGACTATCTGGAGAATACAAGCTGGATAAATCGGACTTTGGTGCGCAAATCAAATGGAGTCCATGGGTTGATGCAAAAGATGTAGACCATCACAACATGCGCGATCTGACCTTCTACGAGCAAAGCAATCGTAATTCCGATTTTCTCTCGTTATCGCTCAACTATGGTTACCACTTTACACCAAGCATGAAGCTATACGCTGAGTATGTTTATACCAAATACTCTGAAGCGAAAGCGGATACCACCATCGTTGACAACAGCTCTGGTGACTCTGGAGTAGTGCCTAATGGCGCTGGTTTGGATAACCACAATTCAACCGTTTCAGTTGGCCTGAAATACACATTCTAGTCACGAATAGGTGACTCAGAACGGTGCATGCGTTTGCGCCGTTCTTTTCTACACTCCCCAATCATCATCGGAATACAATCTCATGAAACACTCTATTAAATGGTCTCTGGCAGCTTTGATTATTAGCTGCAGTTTTAACGCACTGGCGGCAAAAATTGTCTATTGGGACGATGCTGAATCTTTTGAACGCTTGGTTTCGTCAGAAAACAAAACAGACTTTGCTCGCCTTTCGGTTTACTACCAACCGCAAGAAAACAAAATGTTCTGTGGTGTCGCATCGGCTGCGATGGTGCTCAATGCGCTGCGTGTTGATAGGACACCAGAGCAGATCCCACTTGATTCAAGTCAGTTCTCAACATTGGAATCCGGCTACCTGCCAAATGGCGGTGGCAATGTCGAGCACTCAGATAAATCCTATGTCAGCTGGTCTCCTCTGTTTCACCGTTATACTCAAAACACCGTGTTAATCCACTCACCTAAATCCAGAATTGAAATCCTAGGCAAGCCCGCGAAAGGCAGCCAGTTTAACGACTACGGGTTGCAGCTTTCTCAATTCGTCGATCTGGTTAAATCCAATGGCGCTAAAGTCGTCAGCTACGAGCTACAAAACATTGACGATATCGACGCAATTAAGGCCAATATGGTCACGGCACTGAGTCAGCCAGAACATTATCTGGTGGTAAACTATGCTCGAAAAGGCGTTGAGCAAAAAGGTGGTGGGCATTACGCGCCAGTGGCGGCTTATGATGGAGATTCGGATTCATTTCTCATCTTAGATCCTAACAACGCTGACTACTTGTGGCATTGGGTTGATGCCACCAGCATGATCAAAGCGATGAATACAATCGATGTTGACAGATACCGCGGCTACGCCATTATCTCCGACTAATAAAAGGCCAGTAAACCGTTTGGTTTGCTGGCCTTTCAACACTTCCCTTAAACGATTAGCGAAGTAATCGCTGTTTAAGCGTTTTCCAACGAACACCAAGTAACACAAGGGCTATCAGAATATAGATTGTTGGTTCAGTGACCTCAGACTTTACCGACCAGTAGAAATGTATCGGTGCAAGCAGCAAGGCTAAATAAACCCAATTATGTAGCTTTTGCCATTTTGCTCCCAGTCTACGCTGCATTGCTTTGGTCGATGTTACAGACAGCGACAACAATATCAGCCACACAGCTCCACCTACGGTGAGATAAGGACGTTTGATGAGCTCCGAAGCCAGTAAACTCCAGTCCAAGCCCAGATCCAGCGTCGCATAGGCGACTAAATGTAATACCGCCCAGAAAAAACTATACAGCCCGACCAGTCGTCTGACTCTGACTAACGCCCCTTGCTTGGTCCATTTCGCTAATGGCGAGACCAGTAAAGAAACAAATAGCGTATTGAGTGCACTGATACCCGTGTAGTGGATGATTCCCTGCACTGGGTCACCACCTAAATCACCCGCGAGAGCCTTGAGCACCAACAGCAGCAAGAAACTCAAAGACACACCATGGATAACTACCTTCAGCCACGTAATCGCCCTTGGAGACAACCTCATCAATAGAACTTCCTCAAGTCCATATTCTTGTAGAGATGAGCGACTTCTTCTTCATAGCCATTAAACATCAATGTAGGCTGTCTGCGGCTGCTAAATAAGTTACCTTCACCGATAAAACGTTCGCTCGCCTGACTCCATCGTGGATGATCGACCTGCGGGTTCACGTTGGCATAAAAACCATATTCATGGGGTGCAAGTCTATTCCAAGTGGTTGGTGGCTCTTGATCTGTCAAACGAATACGCACAATAGATTTGATACTCTTGAAGCCATATTTCCATGGCACAACTAAGCGCAAAGGCGCGCCATTTTGGGGAGCTAAGGTTTTGCCATACAAACCTACTGAGATAAGCGTTAACGGGTTCATCGCTTCATCCAGTCTCAGGCCTTCAACATAGGGGTAATCGATACTACCGCCCCAAGAGTTTTGTCCGGGGAACTGCTCAGGGTCGTAGAGTGTTTCAAAAGCAACGTATTTCGCTTCACTCTTCGGATTGGCCATTTTGATGATGTCAGACAGCGGAAAGCCAATCCAAGGTATGTTCATTGACCATGCTTCTACGCATCTCAGGCGATAGATACGTTCTTCAAGAGTGAACTTGTTGAAAATATCTTCATAATTCAACGTTATCGGATTACCGACTAACCCATCAACTTTGACGCTCCAAGGATCGGAAACAAAACCACCTGATTTTTCCGCAGGATCTGACTTCCCTGTTCCAAATTCATAAAAGTTATTGTACTTCAGTACTTTGTCTTCAGGTGTTAATGAAAGGTCAGCTTGATACTTATCCGGCTTTGAGGCAGATAAATCAATACGGCGATCTTGGACAGGCTCCTCTTTTGATGAGAACAGATCCAAAACACCCGCCTGAGAGTTCGCCGCCAACGGCACACCGACAACAGCAATACCCAGTTTTTTTAAAATGTCTCTTCGCTCTTTATACACCGACTCTGGTGTTGCCTCGTTTTCAGATAACGCCCAGCGATGATTTTTCTTTATCCACATAGTCTTCCCCTGATACGACTTACTCACTGAGCAAGAAACAAATCGATTGTTCAATGATTTAACCAGACCGTACTAACGTCAGATCTCTTTCATCAAAAACGCAGATAATCTTGTTAAGGTGAAGTGTGGTACAAAGTCTGTTACTATGCGCGCCCCTCTGAATACTGGGCGACAACGATGAACCGTAAGAAGAAAATTAACCAGATCCTAAAAGCGAAGCAGAAAAAGCAAAACGCTAAGCTACATAAAAGCAACAAGCCTCGCTACATTTCAAAAGCGGAAAGAGCAAAGCTTGAAGCAGAAGAGCAAGAACAGCAAACCGCTGCACAAGCGGAAAATGAAGAAAGCGTAGACTCAGGTTCGTCTGAGCAATAATTCCTCTTCAATCGGGATGAACTTATCGCACACGTCGATTAGTGACTGTGCGCTAAGGCCCGGCACACCAAATACATCCACTTTGGTGCCAAACCTTTCTTGGACTCGTTTGACTAACACGTCAAAGTCGCCATCTCCAGATAACAGAATAACTCGGTCAACCTTGCTGGCAGCTTCGTACACATCCAAAGCAATACCCACATCCCAATCGCCTTTGGCACTGCCATCTTGTCGTTGAATAAATGGCTTCAGTTTAACGTTAAAGCCAATACCGCGAAGGATATGATGAAACTGTCTTTGTTTCGGGTCATGTGAAGCAATCGCATACGCATGAGCCTCAGTGACATCTCGACCTTCCGTTGCAACGTACCAAAACTCATTGTAGTCAAAGTTTGCGCGGTACTTTTCTCGTGTTGTGTAGTAGATGTTCTGGACATCAACGAAAATGGCGACTTTTTCCATCAGGAATCCTGTTTAATCAATAACGCAGGCATAGTAACAGTTATTGAACTCAAGCTGTTGGTTTTCTATGGATTCTGATGCGATAGGCAAAGACTCTTTAATTAAACCATTTAAGCGTATCGTGCAGCGAGGTCACGCTACCAACAACAATAAGCGCAGGGCTGTTCGCTTGCTCTGCCAGCTTGGGTAAGTCTTTTAGCGGCCCAGTGAATACACGCTGTTCGCTGCGTGTTCCGTTTTCAATAATGGCGCAAGATATCTGCTCATCCAAACCGTTTTCGATAAGCTTGGTGGTAATTCGCTGACTCTGCTTTAGACCCATATAAAATACCAGTGTGTTGTTAGATTGGGCCAGTGACTGCCATTCAATTTCCCGACCATCTTTCTGCACATGACCAGTAATAAACTGAACACTCTGAGCGTGGTCACGGTGTGTCAATGGAATTCCAGCGTAGGCAGTTGCGCCAGCTGCCGCTGTTATGCCCGGTACCACTTCAAAGTGAATGCTATGGACAGCCAACTCTTCCAGCTCTTCACCACCACGGCCAAAAATAAATGAGTCACCGCCCTTGAGCCGAACAACACGTTTTCCTGCCAGTGCTTTTTCCACCAAAATCTGGTTGATTTGCTCCTGAGGCACGCAATGAAAATCGAGTTTCTTGCCGACATAAATCATCTCAGCTTGAGGATTGGCTAGCGCCAATATCTCTTTAGAGACAAGGCGATCATAAACGATCACTTCTGCTTGCTGTATCACTCGATAGCCTTTCACGGTTAGTAAATCTGGGTCACCGGGGCCAGCGCCAACAAGAGAAACAAAACCACGTTTTGGAGAAGAGTTAGGATGAGCACTCATAGCCGTACCTGCTGATTCAAATTTGGATATAAAAAGTAGCGCTCAATCAAAGTACTCATCGAATCACGACTTTTTATCGCCAAACCTTTAACCGTATAAAAGGACTCTGCGAAGGCCCCATGCTGCACCATGGGGCCACATCAATTTATTTCGCCATTGCAGGCTTAGCTTTAACTTCCTGCTCAGAATCAATTGATGGAGCAGTTTTCGCGTGAGTCAGGTAAAGAGGAATACAAGTGAACAACAGGCCACCAACGATGTTACCCAGAATCGTTGGAATAAGGTTGAAGTTCAGCCAAGTTGCAATACCGAAATCTGCACCAAGAATCATACCCAGTGGGAACAAGAACATGTTCACAACCGTATGCTCAAACACCAAGGCAAAGAAGATGAAAATCGGTAGCCACATTGCGGCGATCTTGCCAGCTACACTTCGGGCAGTCATGTTACCAATCACACCAAGGCAGACCATCAGGTTACAGAAAATGCCACGTACAAAGCAGGTAATCCATCCGTCCATTCCCATGTTTTCAAAACCAACGGTGCGCGCTGTTGATACCGCGATAAATTTCTTAACCACAGCGTTAGGGTCTAATGAGAAATTGCCCGTCAAAGAAATGGCAACCAGGTAAGCAACAATCAGTGAGCCAATCAAGTTACCAAGGCCAACCAATCCCCAGCAACGGAAAATCCGGTTCCAGGTGATCCCTGGTCGGTTATCAAACTTGGCGAGAGGTGCGAGGCCAAATACACCAGTGACCAGATCGTAGCCCATCAGACTTAGGATACAAAAGCCGACTGGAAACACTAAAGCACCCACGATACCGATGCCTGTCTGTACGATAGTCGTAATGGCGACCACAACCGCCAAAGATAAGATGATACCTGCCATCGTGCCGCGCAAAATCAAGTCACGCGTACTTGTTTTGGTTTTCGCTTCGCCGACATCGATCATGGTTTGTACGAATTCGGCAGGTTTTAATGCAGAAGACATAGCTACGTCCTTATTAAAAATTTGAAAGTTAAAAGTTGAAATTGAATAGTGAAAGGCTTGTTGCTTCACCTGCTCCCCAATGGAAGCAACAAGCCTTTAAGCTATTAAATCTCTTCTAGCACCCAGTTAAGCCGAAACTTCAACCTGACCTTTAACAACACGTGTTTTGTAAGCTTTAACACTGAATTGTTCGTCTTCCATACAGACTCCCGTTGATAGGTTAAAGCGCTGCTTTTTCAGAGGACTAGCGACCCACAACTCCTGCTTATGTTCGACGATCAACCCACGGGAAAGGACATTCGACTGGTAGAACGGATCAGTGTTGCTGATTGCCATCACTTCTTCAGCATGAGAAGGACGGAAAATGGCGACCTGCTCCCCAGAAACCAACGCACACACGCCAGTGCCCGGGGTGATGTCTTCAATACTGCATACTTTTGTAAATGCCATGATGTTGTCTCCCTAAACTAACTCGACGTGAAGGATGTCACCCTTCTCTTCTGGATGTTTTTCTGTGTATGTCGCCGGACGATGCTGTTCACGCTCTTGGACAAAGACAACATTGTCATCACGTTCATCTGAGTTTATGAAATGTGCGAAGCGCTTTAGCTGGGCTTCGTCGTTGATGGTATCTGTCCATTCACAACGGAACTCTTCTACTAGCTTGGCAACATCGGCTTCCAGTTGTGCATTGATACCGAGTTTATCGTTGACGATGACTTCTCTCAGGTAATCAACACCACCTTCGAGATTTTCCATCCACACTGAAGTTCGCTGCAGTGGAGCGGCCGTACGAATGTAGAACATCATGAAGCGGTCTATGTATTTGATGAGGGTGTCTTTATCGAGGTCACTCGCTAGAAGGTCAGCATGTCTTGGCTTCATTCCGCCATTACCACACACGTACATATTCCAGCCTGCGTCTGTCGCGATGATACCTAAGTCTTTGCCTTGTGCTTCTGCACATTCACGTGTACAACCCGATACACCAAACTTCATTTTGTGTGGGGTACGGATGCCTTTGTAGCGGTTTTCGATCATCACGCCAAGGCCAACAGAATCTTGAACGCCATAACGACACCAAGTTGAGCCTACACACGTTTTTGCCATGCGAAGCGCTTTGGCATAGGCCTGCCCTGTTTCATAGCCTGCAGCGATCAGCTTCTTCCAAATCGCAGGTAGGTCGTCCTTCTGAGCGCCAAACAGACCAATACGCTGAGCACCGGTAACTTTGGTGTAAAGGTTGTACTCGGCAGCAACTTCAGCCAATACCTTAAGCGCCAGAGGCGTCACTTCGCCACCAGCCATACGAGGAATCACAGAGTAGGTTCCGTCTTTTTGCATGTTGCCAAGGAAGTTATCGTTAGTATCGTGAAGTTTTACCAATTCAGGCTTTAGAATGTGCTCACCCCAGCACGACGCGAGGATTGAGCCCGCTAGTGGCTTGCACACTTCACAGCCATATCCCTTGCCGTATTTTTCTAGCAATTCATCAAATGTTTTGATTTCTTCAATACGGATAAGGTGGAACAACTCCTGGCGAGAATAAGCAAAATGCTCACACACATCATTTTTTACTTCGACACCCACTTTGGCTAATTCAGCGTTTAGCACGGATGTCACCAATGGAATACAACCACCACAACCCGTCCCTGCACCAGTTACCGCTTTGATATCACCGATGGTGTGATGACCTTGGGCCACGGCTTCAGCAATCTTGCCTTTTGTGACATCAAAGCAAGAACAAATAACCGCTGATTCAGGAAGTGCATCAGCCCCTAGCGTTGGCTTTTCTGCCCCAGCATGAGCCGGAAGAATTAGCGTGTCTGGATGTTCTGGAAGCTCGATTTCATTGAGCTTAAGTTGCAGTAAATCGCCGTAATCTGACGTGTCACCCACCATAACCGCGCCAAGCAACTTCTTGCCGTCTTCAGAAACGATGATTCGCTTGTACACTTCCTGCTCTTCGTTTTGGTAAACGTAGCTCTTACACCCCTGTGTACGCCCATTTGCATCACCGATTGAACCCACTTTGACACCAAGTAGTTTAAGTTTCGCAGACATGTCCGCGCCTTCAAACTTGCTATCGTTACCTAATAGATGGTCAACAGCGACTGTCGCCATCTTGTAACCCGGTGCCACAAGACCATAAAACGTGCGATTCCAAGATGCACATTCACCGATAGCATAGACATTTTCATCGGTGGTCTGGCAAGAATCATTAATCTCCACACCACCGCGTGGTGCGATACCTAATCCCATTTGGCGAGCAAGTTTGTCTTGTGGTCGGATGCCGGCAGAAAACACGATAAAGTCCGTCTCCAATTCGCTGCCGTCAGCGAATCGCATTACGTTTCTTGCTGTTTTGCCTTCTGATACAATCTCTAGGGTGTTCTTGCTAACGTGCACCGTTACGCCCATACGTTCAATTTTCTGACGTAACTGATCACCGCCAGCCTGATCTAACTGCTCAGCCATCAACTTAGGGGCAAACTCCACCACATGAGTTTGCACACCTAGCGCTTTCAGTGCACCTGCTGCTTCAAGGCCAAGCAAGCCACCACCGATAACAACGCCAACTTTGCTGTTCTTAGCACACGCTTCGATCGCCTTGAGATCCTCAATGGTACGGTAAACAAAACAGTCTTTGCTCTCGTGACCTTTAATTGGTGGAACGAAAGGAAAAGACCCGGTGGCCATAACAAGTTTGTCGTACTGAATTTCACGTCCAGTGCTTGAATAAACGATCTGCTTTTCACGATTGATATTGATAGCACGTTCGCCCATCAAGATATTGATATTGTGCTTTTCGTAAAAGCCTTCCTTTACAAGAGAGAGCTCATCAGCAGTATGGTGGGAAAAGTAAGAAGAGAGATGGACACGGTCATAAGCGACACGAGGTTCTTCACAGAAGACAGATATTTCATATTGAGAAACATCCGTCTTCTCAACGAGGTCTTCTATGTAACGGTGCCCGACCATGCCGTTACCTATAATGACCAGCTTCAACTTGCTCATAGTACTTCCTAAGGGTTAGGTTCTTATCACTATGTGCATTGTTAAATGTGAAAGGAAATTAATACATGATGTAAATCAATTACGAAATTGAACTACCCCAAAGGGGTAGGAACAAGATTTAAACAGATAATTTACGTATGTAAATTACAATAATGAATTTTAGATCCCTTATAAAATGAAATAATGTGTATTTTCTGTAAACACATCTTCACAGAAACTCAGAACGACAATGCTCGGCTTAACAAACTGAATACAATTGCAATCGAGCACATATGAATAATTGGAATTAACCTCTCAACAAAAAGAAACAATATGTAACAAGGTTATTTTTGCAGCAATTATTTGCGAGCAGTCAAAGTTCGCTGAGCAGTTTGTGAATAGTTAACTCAAATTGATTTAGGTCATTTATAGAACTTTTGCCCTAGGGATAGCATGGCGCGGTAAATCAAGGAAAAACCAGAAGTAATTTAGCAAATGGTGATAGACCGCTAGCTGAAATACGCCGTCATACTATTTGAGATAACCAATAAAAATGAACAACCAACAGCTCAACAAAGACTATTGCGCCAATGCCAATCTGATATCAACCACGGATCGATCCAGCCTAATAACTCATGCCAATGAAGACTTCTGCGATATTGCAGGCTATTCAACTGACGAATTAGTGGGCAACCCCCACAATATGGTTCGTCATGATGACATGCCCAAGCAAGCATTCGAACAGATGTGGGCCTACCTTCAACAAGGTAAAAGTTGGATGGGTCTAGTAAAAAATCAATGTAAAGATGAAGCTCACTATTGGGTATCTGCCTTTGTAACTCCGATTAAAAACCCTGAAGGTGACATCGTTGAATATCAGTCGGTTCGTTCTAAACCCGATTCAGAACAGGTTGAAAGAGCTGAAGCGCTTTATCGTCGGCTACAACAAAATAAATCGGCAACAAAACCCAGGCTGCCACTGCACAAGCTCACATTGGGCTCTTCTGCGTTACTGGCATTATTGTCGCTTTTAATGCTGGGTACGACCCCGAGTGTTCTCAGCGCTGCAATTACCTTAGTTGCCGCAATGATGACATTTGGCCTCGCGTACCAGTACCGACGCAGTAAAAGCATGGCAGCTCTCGCCCAGCAAGCCTATAGCAACCCATTGATGGAAAAGCCCTACACCAACCACTTTGATGACTACTCTCAAGTCGAATTAGCGCTAAAAATGAAGCAAGCCGAACTGCGAGCAGTGACCGCTAGGGCAACGGAAACGTCCGGAGAAATCCTGATTTCAGCAGAAGATGAATTTGGCACGATTCAATCAATCGGACAAAGCCTAGATCAGCAATGTCATGAAACTGAACAAGTTGCAGCAGCCGTTGAACAACTCACCCACTCCATCAATGAAGTCGCAAGCGGCGCATCTGCGGCATCAATGCTCGCTGAAGAAGCCGATCAAGAGTCTGAAAAAGGGCTAAGCAGCATACGTTCCACCATTGCGGAAGTCACATCCCTTGAAGCTGAACTGGCACAAGCACAGACGATCATCAATCAGTTGTCCCAAGATAGCCAAAAGATAGACAGCATCTTAGAGGTAATCACAACCATCTCAGAGCAGACCAATCTTCTCGCCCTGAATGCCGCAATCGAAGCGGCGCGAGCCGGAGAAGCTGGCCGCGGTTTTGCTGTAGTCGCGGACGAAGTGCGAAATCTGGCATCGAAAACTGGCTCCTCCGCGAGTGAAATTCATACCATGATTCGCCAATTGCAAGAGACCGCTGAAAATGCGGTAGGTGCAATGGAAAAAGGCATTACTCTTTCAAGTCGATGCAAACATCGCGCGGATGAAACGGGGGAAGTTCTCAGTACCATTTCAGACAAATTGAACCAAGTCACCGACAGCAGCATCCAAATCGCCACAGCTGTCGAGCAACAGGCTAGCGTGACTCAAGAGATCAACCGCAACATCATCAATATTAAACAATTAGCGGAAGACACTTCTCAAACATCACAATCTTCAATCGAACGAACCAGTCACTTGGTCGACAACCTCGAAGGACTTGAACGATTAATGAAGCAATTCCAGAAATAAGTTAGGAGCCTTCGGGCTCTTTTATTCATATCGACCCGCTCTGATAACTACAAAAAGATCACTAAAAACAGGTCAAATCAGCCCAACATTCTTATCAATGATACAAACTTCAGCTTAATCGAACCTCATAAGTAGCATTTATCTACTTTTTGTCGCATTTTTGTGACTTAACTTAAGAAACTGAACTCATCATTAAAGGTGATGTTAGTTCCACTATTTGATAATTTTCTGATTAAGTATAGACTGGTAAAAAGATGATATAAATTGACTATTTTGTATACATTACATTAACTTGTGCACATAACCCCCGTATAGTTTTAATACGCTGTATCATTTATAGTCTTTAAAGTGTGATCTTTGTTCAGTCTTATGCTTGATTCCCTATACGAAAAGCATACTATTGTCTGATATTCATACTTAAGCATATTCCTACAAAGGCTACTCAAGATGGAGCTTGACATATTTAACCCTTCCAGACAGTTACGTCGAGCAGTCTTGTTCTGGCTAAGTATGCTTCTTGCCCTGATGTCATTGATTATCGCCACTATTAATGTCTTTTTTGGCGTTTATCATCTCTTGGCCATCATTCAGAGTCTTTTTTGTAGCTTTTCTCTTTACGTCGCTTTTAATAGCTACCGAAGTTCTGCCTCTCTTTTCCTCTCAAACTGTTACGTCTATAGCATCATAGGTTTGGTTTATTTCACGACATTGGTGTACCCGATAGAGAATGGTTTGTTCCTCTGGAGTTTCCTCTACCCTGTTTTGTTTTATCTTATTCTGGGTAAACGGTACGGATTTGTCGCAACCTTGATTGGCTTCGTTAGTCAGCTATTCCTTGTAGTTGATAAATCGTTCGTGGATGGCGTTGTCAGCTATTTAGGGCTCATCGTGAACTTTGCGCTCGCCTATCTCAGCGTCTGGCTAGCTAGCCACATTCTTGAAGTCAAACGTAAGACATCAGAAGCTTCACTGGGGCAACTTGCTTCACGCGATGCTCTCACCAGTGTCTATAATCGCCACGCCCTGATTCATAACTTTGACCGCTACCGACAGGAAAGCGAAAAATTGCCTTTGTCGCTTCTGGTTTTGGACTTGGATTACTTTAAACAGGTCAATGACGAATTCGGCCATGATATTGGTGATAAGGTGCTCGTTCAGACAGCTGCACTAATTGATGGATTAAGTGATGAACACTTGGTGTATCGCATTGGTGGGGAAGAGTTCTGCATCGCTCTGCACAATACCAATATTCAACACGCCATGATTAAAGCTGAGCAAATCCGAATGGCGATTGAACGTTACCGATTCAACAGTAAAGAGCAACCCATCACACTAACAGCAAGCATTGGTATATATCAGTGCGATTTATACAACGATCTAGAAAGCGTACTAAAAGAAGCAGATAAAGAGCTGTATAAAGCCAAGAAGAACGGGCGCAACCAAGTCATGGTGTGCAATCAAAAAGAGCAAGCCATGATGACCTGCTCTTAATCACTGTTACTTACCGATGACTACTCATCTATTCCATCTTCATCAAACACAACATTGTAGTTTTCTGTATAAGTGCACTGTGGCTGACGGCTGCAGGTAAAGAAACGACGGCCTTTAAACTCACCTTGAGAGGCAGTCTTAATCACCATTGGGCTGCCACAGCGCTTACAGAAACGGATCTCTTTCTCCGGTTCAATCAAATCAATATGAGACGCCAGTAGACGGCGCAGCTTACCAACCTGATAGCTGTGCTTAACTGAAGTGCCGATCAAAGGAATACCTGACGATTTACACACGTGCATTAATAGCTTCTGGCGCTCTATTTTGCCTTTGTCGAGCGTCCTGCCATCGTCCAGTTCTATTGCTACACGAACCTGAAGTGTGCGTGGGTCGCAAACTACGTAATCAAAGTAACTCTTGGCAATGCGGTTGTTGGCAATAAACCACTGCTTTTTATCGGTAGCCAGTGGGGCAACAATGTTTGCCATGTTCACTTTAGCCATAACAACACCGTGCTGGCCTACCGCAGTCATCAGAGCATTGTAAAATGCCGATTCCTGCATATTCATCAAAGGGCCTTTTTTCTTATAGGCGCTGTCTTTTAATTCATCTTGTTTCAAATAACGCTTTTGTACAAAGACAAAAAATAAAACCAACAAAACGACAACGATGAAAACACTTTCCATTTCGCTTTAACTACTCCCACCACTGAGGAAATGCATGAAACTCTTAAAGAATTTATACGCTAACTTGGTGGATATGTCAGTTTTTATGTAGGAATGGCTTATTGTTTGTGGGATCCAGCCTCGGGTAAAGCCAGATTGATCACTACCCGCTCATCCGGCTTAATTTGTTCATACGTCCGTTGCCAGTACTTACGAACCAATCGATCTATCAAGCCACTGGCTTTGGCTTGCTTTAACGCGTGTTCCAAAATAGGTCGATAACTCGCTGCTTCATCAGATAGATAAAAATAGAAGTCTTTTTCGTAATTTAAAAGGAGGCGTTGCTCTATCGCTAGGTGGGGGTTTTGTGTTGCTTCTGCCAGTATTTCGGTCATGCCTCTCGGGAAGTAGTTCACATCGCCTTTTGGGGTGAGCTTGGAGTAAAGAGAGCGCCACTCTCCATCTTCTAAATGCACAGGCAGTTGATTGGCTTGCCAAACCTCTACATCGTACCATTGCATTCCCATCCCTGCGATTAGCCCCGAGTCCTGCAAGTCTTTCAGATTTCTGATTGCGTTGAACTCATTCTGTAGTTGAGGTGGAATAAGTAGCACACGCTTACCAATTAGACCATTGGTTAACGGTACCCTAACTGGTACATAATGCTGATTTCTTTCTTCTGTCTCAATCAGCCAAGTTAGAGATAGCCGATTACTTTCCACCATTTTAGTCGAACGTTTCTGAGGAATGTGCTCTTGAGGCGTCGATATAGTGACAGCGTAACCTACAGCATCCAACGCTGTGTACAGCAACTCGTGATAGAAGACGTGCCCACCATCCATCTGCGATGGCAAAGTAAGCACAATTTCATCTTTAGCAAAAACGTGCTGGCATATCATGCACAGCAAAATGACGACTATACGCATACCGCTTCCTGGTTTCTTGAACTATAAAGCATCAGCGATAGGTATCGACAATCTCCTGATACTTAGACATCCCCGCTTCATCGACGGTATTCTTCATTTCATCGATGCCACGTTGCAGCTGCTCAGTTAATTTTTCATCTACCGCTAAGTTAAAAGCGTAGTAGAGTTCTCCTTCTCTGAGTACAAACACGGCTTCAAAATCGCTGGTGTCATAGCCGATTTGCTTTATCCACCACTTAGCGACATTTTCTTCATATGCCCATAGATCAATACGTTCCTTCGCTAACTGCTGAGCCAAGGTCTCTGCGACGGAGTTTTCTTGCATTGAGTCTCTTGGCACGCCAAGCTCTAACATCAACTGTTCACCCACGTCGTCGCGAATAACTCCGATTCGGTATTGAGCAAAGTCCATTGTGTTCTCAATACTGATCTGGCGCGATTTTTTCGCCATTACGACGATCCGCGTTGTACTCAAAGGCCCAACCCATTGGAACAAGTGTTCACGCAGCCTTGTTCTGGTGGTCGAAAACAGTACCGTGTCAGGTTTGATCAAGGTGGTTCGATATGCCCTAGCCCACGGTTGAACCTTGATATCTTCTTTCTTGATTTCTATCCCTTGAGATTTAGCTGCAGCAGTCAGCAAATCGATCGAAATGCCTTTTGTTTCGCCATCTTGGGTAAAGTTATACGGGGGGTACTCTTCGGTCAAAAACTGAAGTTCATTGAGCTCTATCGCTCCAATCGGAAATGAGAAAAACAAGAGCGATAAAGACAGGCTGATTAAGGATTTCATAGCCGCCTCTAATAGTAACTAATATTATATCTATCAATAAAACTCTAGAGGTGGATACAAAATACGTCTAGGTAATTTGGGTGAGAATTATCTAATCGAAAGTTGTAGTTATGATCGTTTGTAGCAGCGCTCGGGTCTCCCGACCGTACCGTAGTTAAGATCAGCCACTAATTCACCAGAGCTGATAAGGTATTCTAGATAGCGTCTAGCGGTTGTACGGCTCGCACCAATGCGCTCTCCTGCCTCGTCTGCTGTCATACTTTCTGCACCAGAAAACAACGCACGTATTTTGTCGAGAGTGACACTGTCGATACCCTTAGGCAACCTTTGAACACTGGGTTCTGCTGTAGATGGGCTCTGTAGCATCTTGTCCACCAAGTTTTGGTCAAGATCCGAAGCGCTCGTGAACTGATGCTTTTGTACTACGTATTTCTTCAATGCCGCTTCCAGCCTAGGGAATACAACAGGCTTAAGTAGATAGTCGACGACACCACCACGCATCGCCTGCTGCAGTGTATCGACATCACGAGCTGCGGTAATAAGAATGACATCGCAGCCTTGGTTACGGGCACGCAGTTCCTGTAAAAGCTCCAACCCTGTTCCATCCGGAAGATACACATCAAGTAGCAAGAGATCTGGGCTAAGCACATCAAGCTGGATCTCGGCTTCGACTTTCGTCGTGGCAATTCCGATCACCTCATAGCCTTCCATCTGCTCCAGATAACGCTGATGCAATTGAGCAATGTTGAGATCGTCTTCAATAATCATCACTCGTGTTACGGACGTCATACCAGCTCTTCCTTCGGTAAATACACTGTCATTCTAGCTCCATGCTGTTCGTTATTCGTGATTTCCAATGCGCCGTGGTAGCGCACTGCTAATTCATTCACTAAGTAAAGGCCCACCCCTCGGGTCGCCTTATCTTTGGTCGACACTCCTCGTTCAACCAAATGCTCGATAGAGAGCTCTTCGGGTAAACCACAACCTTGATCCGTGACTTCGAGAATGATTTCATTCCCAAAATCGCCAATAGAAACTTCAATTTGTCTTCGTACTGGGGCAAACATCGCATCCAAAGTAATCGCACTGCGCGTGGCATCAAAGGCGTTATCAATAAGGTTGCCCAGAATAGTCACAAGATCTTCTGCATTAATCCGCTCAGGCAGAGGTTCAAGTCGGGAGCCCTCTTCGACGATAAGTTCAAGTCCCAGCTCTCGGGCACGCTCCGTCTTACCCAGCAGCATGCCGGCGATCAATGGCTCTTTAACGGTTTCACGTAAGAACTCAATCAAAGATTGGTAATGCGCGGTTTCCTGGCCAATCAGATGCTGAACCGCGTCCAGCTCACCCATTTGAACCATACCACTGATAGTGTTCAGCTTATTACGATGTTCATGAGTCTGAGAGCGAAGCATCTCTGCGTACTCTTTGGTTTTCGCTAGCTGCTCAGAAAGTTCATTTAACTCATCCCTCAAGCGAAAGCTCGATACGGCCCCCACCACTTTTCCTTCAACAATAATCGGGCTGCGGTTTGCAATTAATCTTTGCTTGTTGAGATAAAGATTTATGTCGTGATCGGTGTGGGCTGTCGTCAGAACAGTATGAAGGTCACTCTCAGGCAATACTTCTCTTAACGGCTTATTCAGACATTGAGACTTTTCCAAACCCAATATGTGGCACGCACTCTTGTTAATTGAACGCAGCTTGCCTGACTGATCGATGCTCAAAATGCCTTCTTTAAGTGTTTCCATCGTCACGTCTAACTCAACGTACAAACGACCGATTTCTTCAGGTTCAAAGCCAAGGATAGCTTTCTGGAAACGCCGAGACGCATAGCTTGAAACAATAGCGTTCGCCGCAACCACCAATAACGCCATCAAAATCAGAAATATCAGAAAGGGTTCAAGTCGATCCTGAAGACGGTCAATGAGATAGCCAACCGATACCACTCCAATGATATTGCCATCCGCATCAAAAACGGCGGCTTTGCCTCGAACGGAGTAACCCAATGAGCCTTGGGCAAAAGAAACGTATTTCTTACCTTCAACCAGAGCACGATTGTTGTCGCCCCCTTTCATTGGTTTACCAATACGTTCGTCAATGGGGTGGATGATACGAATGCCGTCTTTATCGCCAATCACAATAAACGCGGCACCAATTAACTCGGTAAGATTACGATAACGAAGCTGGTATTCTGAACCGCCACCATCTTCTATCATTTTGACGACAAAAGGAGAGTTTGCCAGAAATGAGGCGACACCAAGCGCTTGCTTCCCCATCTTTTCTTCCTGCTCTTGCTTAACGTAGAAGAAACCTGCGGCAGCAAGCAACAGCAACTCAATCAAGCCAGAAAGCGTCATGATAATCAGCATTCGCTTGCGAAAACTGATACTACTCCATTTCATAAACTCTCCCATTTAACCTAGCGAGGCTAACATCCAATTAACACTTATACGAGTTACTGGGCGCTATTTTGTGAAGCCTACAATCCTAATCATTGCGTGCTGTTATTGAGTGACTCACAACGATTCGCTTTGTGTGTTATTTGATAGTTTTAAACACACTTTTATATAAAACCAATGGAATAGTTGATTTTGATCACAAGAGTTTTAGAACATTTTTTGTACTGCCCACTTATTTTGACTGTATAATTATTGAGCACAGAAAGTGCAGGAACGCTAGAAGTGGGCAGTGAGCACCAATAAAAACACGATAAATAACTGTCTACGACACAATGTCAGAGGGAAAGACGATGAAACGGGATATGTTTGGCATCTGCCTGTCAAAATCTATGCTGTCACGTAATCTGTCCAGCACCTTTACTCATGTAAGGGCCTATGAAAAATCCAACTTAGATAACGACGTGAAGGTTATGCATGCCTTCCCACAATTATCCGGGCAGGAGTTGCTGACGACGATTAAATCCTCCAAGCGATTACTATGGCGAGCGGAATATGTCTGCTTAAGCCAAAAGTAAACGACAACAAAAAGGGAAGCAAATTGCTTCCCTTTTTTAATCGATTACCCTGTCGTCTGTTGAGCGGCAGCCCTAAGTTGAGACAAGTATTTAATCCAACTCTTCGCCTGACTTGATGGTTCGATATTGTTGGCTCTTTTCGCTTGCACCAGCGCTTTCTCAAGCAGATTCAATTTGTACAAAGCACGCGTTTTGGCCAGCGCCACGTCCGCATCACGGCCTTTCACTTTATCTAGCACCGACAACGAATCTTTGTAATAGCCTTGCTGAACCATGAGCTGAGCGACACTCCAGTTATACTTAGCGTCTTTCTTGGCCGCTAACTTCCAGATAGACAAAGATTTATCCCACTCTTTTGCCAACTGCCAGTAAGTGGCCTGCTCCGATAACAACTGAACATCCGTTTGCGCTTCATCCAGCTCACTTATTTCAATCGCGGCCCTTTCTGGGATACCACGTTTGGCATACATCTGGGCCAGCATACGTCTGTCGCTCTGGCTCAACGGTAACCCATTGATCTTTGCAAGAGCCAAGGTATCAAGCGCCTCTTTGTCCTTGCCGACTTTCATTTGCAAGCCAACCAGTTGGCGCCACCAGCTCAGTTTCTCTGGCTGGATACTGATGAGTAACTCAAGGGTCGGAATAGCTGCGCTCCAGCGTTTCAGCTCAAGCTGTGCTCCCAGCTTGAGTGATAGCGGTTGAAGAATCTCTTTTTTCTCCACCTTTAGGTACTTATCGACCGCAGGTACCACTTTATCCCACTGCTCTAGTTGATAGTGCGACTGAGCAATTCGCAACCACAAATCCTGAGCTTTTTGGGTTTCAGGTACAGACTTAACTAACTGGTAATAGTGCTTAAGCGCCTTGGCAAACTGCTGGTCATTCAGATATAGGTCCGCCAGCATACGTTGGCTGATCCATGCCTGTTCATCACGCAGTAAACCACTTTCAACCGCATACTCCATTTTCGAAATAGCTTGCTTGGTGTTGCCATCTTGCCAGTAGAAAACCGCCAACATACGAGCGACAAACGCTTTGTCGTAGTCGCGCGAGATGTCGATTTCTTTAAGTAAAGTAATCGCCTCTTTCAGCTGCTCTTCCTGAGCGAGTTCATTGGCTTTCTGAACACGAACCGCAGTGTATTGAGTCAGCTCCTGAGCCGCGGTTAATGGCGAAGCCAGAAGCAAAGCGATAAGGGCTAATCGTTTCATCATTTGGCTAACTTAAACTCCAGTCTCACAGTTTGGTTTTCCTGAGCTACAGCGGTTCCATCCACCACTTTAGGCTGATACTTCCACTTCTGAAGCGCCTGTATTGCATTACGCTCAAACATACGCTTCGGATTAGCTTCGACGATATCGATATCTCTCGGCTTACCCGTTGGATCGATAGTGAACTTCAGGATCACATAGCCTTCTGCTTTACGCTTCAAGGCTTTAGCTGGATAACGCGGTTCGACTCGATATAAAGGCATGACTTGTTGGTTGACGCCAAAGTCACCAAACGTTGGTGCGCTGATCGCCAAACCTTCAATGCTGGTATTCAGACTAAGCGACGGCTGCGAAATCGGTGAAATTTGCGACAATTCAGTATTGGCTTGGGAAGTTGGCATCTGCTCTGGTACTTCTGGTGCTTTCGGCTGCTCTGGCACCGTTCGCTGGCGACGTTGAACATCCTGCTCATTTTCCACCATCACCATATTAAAGCTCAGCGACTCGCTTGGCTCAGGAGCTCTGCGATGACCGCTGTCCACCATCCATGCCATAAAGCTGAAAATAGCTAACGCACATGCGGCAGCCAGTGGCGTTGCAATTAACAAACGTCCCACTACTTCTTCTCCGCCGCCAACGCTATGTTCTTAACGCCTGCCCCTTTCGCCGCATCCATTACTTTCACTACAGTACCGCTGTAGGCATGTTCATCTGCCTGAATGACCAGCGAAGCATCAGGTTTATCCAACAACAAGTGCTCTAGTGTCGCTTGTACACGTTCAATATCAACGTTGCGCTTATCAATATAAATGTCGTTTGCAGAAGTCACCGCGACAAAAATGCCCGCGTCTTTCTGACTCACCACATTAGATGCCTGAGGGCGATTCACTTCAACACCAGATTCACGTACGAACGAGCTAGTGACGATGAAGAAGATCAACATGATAAAAACGATATCAAGCATAGAAGTCAGGTCAATCTGAGCTTCATCTTGTTTATGGTGACGTCGACCGAGTCTCATCGCTGACTCCTTAAAGATTTTTCTAGTTTAATTTCTCTCAACTGGCAGGCTTTCATTAATCGCGCATGGAAAAACATACCCGTTAATGCGGCGACCATACCGGCCATTGTTGGTAATGTGGCTAGTGAGATGCCTGAAGCCATCAATTTAGGGTTGCTGCTACCTTGGTTAGCCATCACATCAAAAACGGAGATCATACCCGTCACTGTGCCCAGCAAACCCAACATTGGGCAAATGGCAACCAGAACCTTAATGATGTTCAGGTTTTGATACAGCTGGCTGTGTGCTTGTGATAACCACCCTTCGCGGATAGAGCGAGCATACCAAGAAGTTTGGTCGCTCCGTTCACGCCAAGCGTCGACCCAATTTGCCCTATGCTTTGGAAACTCGACAAACAGATAAATGATGCGCTCTAGAATCAATAGCCAGCATAACGCTACCACGCCAGACAGCCACCACAGCACCTGCCCCCCCTGCTGCATAAAGTTTTGCAGCGAGAGTAGCCAGTCACTGCCAGCTAAGGCTTCAGGTAACAATGCAAAGATTGCATCCATTAGGCGACATTCCCTAGCGCTTCCTGAGCTGGCTTGAGATCTTTCTCCGCTTGTTCAGCGACTAGAGAGATTCCCTGCTTCTCAAGGATGTTACGAATCGTTTCGGCTTGCGAGCTCAGAATATTGTGAGCCAGCAGAAGTGGCATAGCCGCAACAAGACCAAGTACTGTGGTCACAAGTGCCATCGAAATACCACCAGCCATGACTTTAGGATCGCCATTGCCAAACTGAGTGATTACCTGGAAAGTCTCAATCATACCCGTAACCGTACCCAGAAGACCCAGCATTGGTGCCAAAGCAGCCAGCAGCTTAAGCATGGACAAGCCTTTTTCCAGCGTTACCTGTTCATCAACAACCACTTCAAGCAAGCGTAATTCAAGCGCTTCAACACTGAGGTTTTTCTCTTTGCCGTATACAGATAACACACGGCCCAGTGGGTTATTACCCGGATTTTGAGGTGACTTCAGTTGAGCACGAATCTTCTGGCGAGCAATAGACAAACTCACGCCACGTACTACGGCGATGATCAAGCCAATCGCAAGCAGGCCAAGAATGATCTTACCGACCACACCACCGGCTTGTAGCCTGTCCATCAGGCTTGGGCTGTGCGCCAATTGCTCCAGCATCACGCCACGCGATGGGTCTAGAACAATGTTTTCAACCTGACCATTTGTTAAAGGAGAAAGAGATGAAATGGTTGGCGCTTGCTCAGGTTGCTTAATATAAGCCTGAGCTTCACCTTTTGCGGCATTCCAGTTTAAGTAGCCTTGCGCGCCAACTAAGCCAATCGAACCAAGTCGAAGGGCTGATTCGCTTTGAGCCACCCCATCACCGTTAACAAAACGGACTTCGGTTGATGCCACTTCACCACTGGCTTTGATCTGCTCCTCCAACGCTTTCCAAAGGCCATTGAGTTGATACATAGAAGGTAGTTTTGTCGCTGCGACAATCTCTTTAACCACACTGGCATGAGTTTGTGCATCTGCTGAGGTCACTGAGTACTGCAGTTCAGACTCCAACTCTTTGGCGTTTTGACGCACAACGCCAAATACTTCACCTAGGCTTCCTGTCTCTAAGCGGAGTTTTTCTTCCAGACGAGCCAAAGTATTTTCGTTGTCACTGAACTTGGCCGCCAGTTTGTCATTTTGCGTTTGTAAATCGTCACGCTGCTTGATCAGTTGTGCTTTGAGCGCTTTAAGTTCTTTTTCAGTTTGCTTAAAGCCTGACTCGCGCGCGACATTATGTTGAGCCTGCTGTTGGTTTTCAGCCTGAGCTTTGTTGACCAGATCAGAAGAGGCTTGAGTGTTAAACGACAGGCCAGCTAGAGCGATAAGGAAAGCAATTAACGTACGTTTCATATTATTTTGCCTCCGCAACGTTAAGAGAAACCGGGAGAGTAATCAAGCTTGGCGCCGCTTGTTTCGCTGCGATGTTAAACGCTTTGTCTAACTCTGATTTCATCGAGCTATCGACACTCTGCCACTGTTTATCAGACTGGTTCCATGACCAGAATTTCGTGCCGTTCAGGCTGCGAGCTACCAGTGAAACGCGACCAAGATGAAGGATGTCGACTTCACGCGAGCCCTCACTTACCGCAATCTGGTCTTGATACAAACCAAGTTTGGTACCGTAATCAAGCTCGATCTGATACGCCTCCAGAATACGACGATACTTCTCTGCATCGCTCACATCAGCGCGAGTCATCATTTTTTCCAAGTTCGCGACACGCTCTTGGCGCTGCTCTTGTTTGATCGGCATATCAGCATCAATCGACGCTTTTAGACCGGCGATCATCTGATACATCAGCGGAACCACACCCTGACGAGTGGTTTTTATCTCATCAATTTGATTTTCAAGATTACCCGCTTCCTGCTCTTGGCTTTTGACTAACGCCGTCAGGTGAGAGCGATAAACCTCAAGGTTTTTTACTTCTTCCTGAAGTTGTTCAATTTCAGCTTGAAGGCTAAGTGTATTTTCAGCACTGACATCAATACGTTTCTGACTCGCAGCGGATGAGGAATTGGTTTTACTTTGAATGGATTGAGCGCTATCAAGGCTCGAGGCCGTTGCACTGAAGCCTGCTGTCGCAACCATCAACGCCAAACTGGTTTTAAATAGATTCATAACGTGTAATTTTCAATGATGTCAAACTGATTAGTGAGAAGCAATCTCATTTTCACTCGCACGACATAGTAACGCGATTACATAAAATTTCAATCAACCATATGCTCAATATGCATTTAGGGGAAAGACCATGCCTTTCCCCTAATGTATCAAAGTTGATTAACCGTATTGTGTTTTAGTATTTGATTTGTAGAGTCGCCATATAGTTTCGACCTTCACCAATCACAACGTCTTCGGCATAAGCGTGTTTTGAAGATGTCGAACCACCACCAGCAAGGTAATCTGTATCAAACACGTTTTCGACCGTCAAACGAGCCACCATATCAAGGTTTTCATCGTATTTGAGCGTGTAGGCCATACCCATATCGACACGTGTGTAAGCGTCTTTCTTGAACGTGTTCGCATCGTCACCGTAGCGAGAACCTTCGTAAATCACACCGACATTGAGATCAACTGCGTTGGTTGCCGCGTAGCTGGACCAAACGCTCGCCGCAAACTCAGGTACATCCACAGGGCGGTTACCTGCGTAAGTCTCGTGTTGTGTGATTTCAGCATCCAAGTACATAGCCGAACCCGTTAGCGAGAAACGCTCTGTCACAAAACCTTGTGCTGACAATTCCGCACCGCGGTGTTCTTGCTGACCGTTTTGAGTCTTGATGTAGTTCCCTGTTGCTGTGTCTTCAACATCCATCGAAATGTTTTCCTGAGTGATATCAAATACAGCACCAGAAACAAACAGACGATTGTCCAGCAGCTCCCACTTAGTCCCTAGCTCATAGGAAACGCCTGTTTTCGCATCCAGCAAAGCACCATCGTTAAGGTAAGTACGGCTTCCGCTTGATACCTGACCTTGAGGCTCAAAGCTTTCTGAGTAAGACAGGTAAACACTACCATTGTCAGCTGGGTGGTAAATCACGCCCAATTTTGGAGCGACGTGTTCTTCTGCAACACCATTTGCGACTTTACGGTCAAAACGCAGGCCTGCAATAACCTGCCATTGTTCGTTCAGCGTCACCATATCCTGAGCGTAGAAACCCCAAGTATCGTAAGCGCTGTGGCTCACTTTATCGCTTCCACTAAATGTTGGAACAGAGACGGATTCGCCCGGTGCCACATCCTGACTATTGAACCCTTTCTGGTTACGATCATAACTGTATCCTAGCCAGTTAGACCCCATTAGGAATTGGTGCTCGACACCGAACATCTCAGTGTTCGCAACTAGGTCAACATAAGCTGTGCGGAATCGCCATTTATCATGACGGTTGCTACCGCCATGAGACACAGTACCCGTTCCATCAGAATTTAGGTTAGAGAATCCCGGGTAGCTTTCAATATCTACACGTTCGAAATCCTGATAGTTGTAACCTGTTTTCAGGCTCCATACGTCTGTCAGTGTTGCGTTTACGTTGAAACCAATGTTTTCTACGTCATTTTCGATCTCAGACCATTGTGCGTCCCAGATGTGCTCTTTGCTGCCAACCAGTTGGCCGTCCAGCGTATAAACTGCACCCGAATCAACGCTGCCTTTATCGTTGGTTTTGTCGTAGTGAACAGAAACTGTAATGTCATCATTCACGTCGTAATCAACGAACAGACCAGCGACAAGTCGCTCAGTTTGAGGTTTTGAACCATCACCATACGTGCGCCATGAACTGTAGCTCTCTTTCGATACGACAGTTCTAGCCCGCAGTGTTTGAGCATCATTGAGTGACCCGCTCACATCTACCATAGTACGAGACTGGTCATCTGAACCAATATCTTGACTGACTTGAACCTGAGTATCGTATGTTGGCTTCTTCGCCATCATGTTGATTAAACCACCCGGAGCTGAAATGCCGTAAAGAAGACCAGACGGCCCTTTTAGTACTTCTACTCGTTCCAGCAATTCGACAGGCTGACGGTAGTGAGACCAGTGCTGATGGCCATCACGAAGGAAACCAGAAGAACTTTGAACGTCAAAGCCGCGCAGTGAGAAGCGCTCACGGTTACGTCCTGTGCCACCCGCGCTCACGCTAGCGTCGTTTTTCAGAACATCTCCAAGAGTCGTTGCACGCTGCTCTTCCATCACCTGACTATCAATGACGGTCACTTGACCAGCCGTTTCCAACTGGCTCATTTCCATACGCATTGATGTCGAGTTTGTGTCAGCCTTATAACCATACTCACGGCCATCAACAACCATGTGCTCATCAGTCTGAGTGGTTTGCGCGCTAACTGAAGGTGCAGCTAATACAGCACCGATGACCAGTGCTAACTGACTCTTAGTAAACATATTCATCTCCGAATTAAATGACGACCCCAAAAGCCGCCTGACTAATCATTTCGGCGAAAATATAAGTGATAACCAATATCATTTGCATTAAATTTACATTCTTTGCATTCGTAAATTTATCGATGCAGAAATATTAAGTTTACTGGTGAATGAATGCCTCTAAGGGGGTGGGCAAGCTTACTCGTAAGGTCACAAAATGAGCTAAAGCAATACGACTATCTATGTTTCAGCCTATGACAGTTGGCAGATCCAACAGTATTGACACATCAAATCACCTCGTTTACCTAGGAAAAGTATGCGGCGCCACCAATAATTAAAACTCCACTCTGCTTTCTACTGCTATTTCTAGATAAATAACCTAATGCAATGAACGATTAATGACGGGTACCCAAAGTCATAATCCAACGAATAAATTACGTAATTTCATTTCTAATTATAATTAAAATATTACTAGAGACTTCTAATGATATTAATTATTTCTTCCTGATACACTGTGATTAAAGATTGAAAAATAAGTGCAATGGTGATTCTTCGAAACATTGAACTAAACAAATAAAAATTAGGTAGTAAAATACCTCTGGCTTCTTTTATATCACCAAGCAGACTACCACTATCGTCTTCCATCCCTGATTCAATATAAACAGTCGGCTTGGAAGCTTGAACAGGAGCAATGAACTCATACCCAAACTTAGGCACCGTTTTGATGTAAGTGGGCGTTTTAACCGGATCGCTGAGAGCTCTCCTCAAGATAGATATAGATTGGGTTAAGCTAGACCCATCGACAAAAATCTCTCGTTCATTCCATAAGACTTCAATTAACTCATTACGAGGTAACGCCCGCTCATTATTTTTAACCAAATATTTTAGAAGCCGACATTCATTCGCCCCTAATACAACAACGTCACAATCATTATGTAAATCTACCAACTCATTTCTTTTAGGGTAGAATACATACCTATCTCCTATATTATAATTGCTACCCATTATCAGCCTTCACCAAATTCCAACCAAAAACAAGATGAACTTCCAAGATATATAAGTCGAATTTTAGAAAATACAATCAATATTGCATTTTGCTTTATTAATTTTATTTTGAGAGCAGTCACGCCTGTCACAACAACGACAACACTCTCTTACTTATTAAGCTACATCTTGCTTATGCGGGTATCAATACAGAAAATACTTACATCCATAATGAAAAACACAGCCATTAAGGCTGTGTTTTTATTGGGAAATAAAGCTGAATACTCAGGCCATGGGGCGAACGATTCTGAGCCCTGACCTCGCCTTTCATCAAAGTCATGGCTTCTTTGACAATTGCCAATCCTAAACCGTAGCCCCCTGACTGCTTGTCGCGTGCCGACTCCATCCGAGTAAATGGGCTGAAGATATCCTCTAACGCGGCTTCTGGAATACCCGGACCATCATCCGCGACATCAAACACTAAATACTGATTGCCGTGTTCAGAAGAGGCTTTAATCGACACCTCAATGTGCGCATCCAACCCTGCATATTTCATTGAGTTTGATATTAGATTGCTAAGACAGCGCAAAATTAAACGTTCGTCAGCATGTAACATAGGAAGAGAGGGCGCTACATTGAGAACCAGTTTTTGCTCCGCTCCCAGCTGAAGTCGGCTTTGGTTTACTTGCGTATTCGCAATGCTTTCTGGGCAGACAGGCTGAACGTCTGTCACGTAACGAGAGTTCTCTAATCGGCTGAACTCTAAGATCTCACCGACCAACTTATCCATTTCATCGACCTCTTTTTCTAGTCGGTCAACCAAAGCTTGCTCTTCTTCACCGGCTTTTCTGCGTAGTAGATGCAGCGCTAAGTTTTGCCTAGCTAAAGGCGTCCTCAGTTCATGAGACACGTCTCGAATCAACCTTCGCTGTTTCTCAGCCAGCGAATGAATCTCTTGGGTCATGCCGTCGAAATCATGGGCGAGCTGGTTAAACTCGGTAATATTGGAGTTCAACTCACTAACGACATTGACTCGAAAATTGCCCTGAGAAAGCTTGTTACTTGCTTCACGTAATCGATCAAGAGGCCTTTGTAACTTGCGCGCCAATATCTGAGAAAAAAGAATCAGCATGATAATGGCGATGATAATTTTGCTCACCGTCAGATAAACAATAAAGCGGTGAGCCGGATGCACCTCACTAGGCAGCTGAATAACCAGAGTGTTTCTTTCTCTAAGCGGGATACCTATCAGCGGTTTACTGACTTGATCATTGAGTGGTCCATCAAGCTCACGCAAGAAACGCAGCTTGAATTCAAAATGTGGGTGCATCTGACGATGAGAAAGCGGCTTGCTCTCTTCATTCAAAACGAACAGATAAAAGGGTTGCGCATTTGCCCAATCGGCTAAGTCGTCCATGTCCCCTTCTTCGATCAGTACATTAGCCTCTTCAGCTAACGTTAACATCTGCGCTTTCAGTGCTGGCGGCACTTTTAGTACCGCTTTCATTAACGCTTGCTCCGCTACAGCTTGAAGAAGCAAAATTGAAATGATAACAGCGGACATGTAGCTGAATAATTGAAAGACCAATGCATCCTTACGCGTTGCAATGGCCTCAGGGCATCGAAGAGAAAACACGGCTAGCCCCTGACAGAGTCAACAAAACTATAGCCTTTGCCACGTACTGTTTTGATGTGTTGTTTCGACAAACCCGCTTCAACCAACTTGCGGCGAACATTGCTGATATGCATATCCAGATTTCGGTCAAAGGGGCTGAGTTCTTTTTTCAGTACTTCAATCTGAAGCTCTGCTTTGGACACAACCACTCCATCATTACGCATAAGGTAGTTGAGTAGATCGGATTCTGTGCCAGTCAGTGGCACACCGGACAAGTGTTCAGCAAAACCTACGCTGCTCTGGCAGCCTGATTGGCGCTGTTTTTCCAATCCAACTCGACGGAAAATTGCTTTAATACGGGTCAGTAACTCAGGTACTTTAAAAGGCTTAGCAATGTACTGGTCTGCGCCTGCCTGATAACCGTCAAGCATAGACGCTTCATCGTTCAGTGCCGTTAGCATCAATATCGGTGTGGCAAATCGTTGGCAGATACGCTTGGCGACCTGCATGCCGTTGAGTTTAGGTAACATCACGTCAAGGAGGACGAGATCAACAGGCTTTTTCTCAATGTATTGCAGCGCGCTCTCACCACAATGAACACTCTCTACTTGATAACCTTCCGCAGAGAGTACATCCACCAGCAGTGCACACAGTTCAATATCATCATCAACGACTAGAATTCGGGACATCTTGTTATATTGCAAATGAAAAGATTTCGCATTCTAATCTGCATTATTATCAGTGACAATACCGTTCTGTATCCGCCCCTATTGTTATGCTAATTCTTATTCAATTCCGTTGTCATTTAGCGCTTTTCCTTCACGCCAAATGCCCAGAACGCGCCAAGTAAACCACGTAACTTCACTTTGGTTGCTCGCCAATGGGTAGCAGGAGTGCGCGGCGCGACTTTGAGTAAATGATCATAAGCGCTTTGATCAAACTGGACCTCGCCTCCGTGGGCAAGTAACAAAGTTTTAGGTTCCATTTCGTAAACACGATGGAGGGAATGGCGGTACTTGTTCGGATGAAAAATAGGAAAAGGAGCGATCAGTCGTTTCTTCACTTCAACCATTAAGTCAGCGACATAAAGGATATCTTGCTGCTCATGATGAAGAGATAGATCTCGATCAGTATGACCTGGGGTCTCTAGCACTTTCCAATCTTCAAAACAGGGAATGGCTTGCCCATCGGTGAGCTTAATATCAGGGTGCAGGTTTCGTGAATACCATAATTTTCGCTTAGGACGCTTCATTCTCCCAGCGACCCAGCGAGCCAACGCCAGATCCGTCAAGTGCATTAAGATGCCATCCCAACCACCGTACCATTGCTTGTCTTTCTCAGCTGACACAATTTTGCAGCCCGTCAGCTCTCTCAGCTTATGAGCGGCTCCGGCGTGATCTGGGTGCATGTGGGTCACCACCACCACCTTGAGGGAATGAAAAGGCTTCCCGAGTGTTTCAGTGATGTAGCGCTCTAAATATGGAACATCTGCCCTACTCGCCCCATCCAGTAGCATCAGTTTATCTGGATACTCGGCTAGGTACATTTTTTGAATATAACCATCAATGGTATGAAGCTTCATTCGAACTGCCAATTTAACAATGTATTTACATTTACTAATTTAGCAATAAGCCAATAAATGAACAGAGCAAATGCTCTACGATGTGACATCGGACCAGTTAGTTGGATATACGAATTAGCGTTTGAGTCTTAAGAGACGTCCATCTGTGCGGTAGAAAATCAGTGCGAGCAAAATCAGACTACACCCTAGTAGCTTGTTGGCTGAGAGCTGTTCACCATACCAGAGAATACTGAGTATCACGGTCCAGATCGGTTCAAGTAGCATGATAAGGGCGGCATTTCCTGGGTTGCTGTGTTTCTGACCAAGCGTCTGCATCACGTATCGCAAGCTGGTCGCTAGAACGGCACTGGCGGCAAACCAACCCCAAATGCTGGCATCCACACTAACAGGTATGGTTTCAAACAAAGCGGAAGCCACTAAAGCAATAACGCCAGTAACAAATAGCTGAATACAAGTCAGTGTCAGTACCGGTAGGTTTTGTGCCAGTCGGCTATTCACATTGAAATGCAAAGCAAGTAGACAGGCGTTGGCTAAGAACCAGAGTTGCCCAGCTGAACTGTTCCACTCTCCTTGTAAAGAAAGAAATGCCAGACCGGATACCGCAATCGGCATCGCAATCCAGAACGCACGCTTTGGCCGTTCCTTGTACAGCGCCCAAGCAACAATAGGAACAATAATCATAGATAAGCTAACAATAAACGCCCCTTCACCAAGGGTTTCACTGACTGCGATAGCATGTACCCAAGCAAGAAGCGCAAGCGCCAGAATACAACCGCCACCCATTGCTTGAGTGAGCTGTTTTAGGCTGAGTTGTTTGAGTGATTTGAAACAGAAAGGAAGCAAACATATTGAAGCGACCACAAAGCGTAAACCGACAAAGCCAAATGGCGGTAAACCTTGAATCGTTTCTTTGGAAAAAATCCACCCTAAACCGGCCAATGCGGTAGTGGCAACAAGGATCCAAGCGGCTTTGCTTTCTGAGTTCAATACAAATTCTCTTTAATTATTATTCTGTTAATTTGGGAATTTCCGATAGTCGCAGATTTGTTCAAGAATTACCAAGAAAAGTCCGATCCTATTTTCATTCTCAATAATATATCTACTGAGAATATGGTGGCACTTGATGAAAAGAATCCCCGATACCAAGGTCACATGATACTCAACATGTGCATTTCTTTACTTGCCGCATCACTAGACGTTATTCAAGCGCCTCGAAAACCACTGTATAACACTGTATGAAAAATAGTGTTTTAGATCACATTTCCTCATACTTCCATCTCATCACCTTGCCACAACAGGAATAAAAATTAACGCTTAAAAACAAAGACTTAAACAATAAACCTCAGATACCGCGCAAAATAAACGTACAAAAAGACAACAAATATTGCTTGATCAACTGACACAATCAAACTACTGTATAGACATACAGCATGTATGTAAGGACAGTAATTATGTTTCAGGTACACACTACAAATCGCTCAGTTTCTAAATTCAATGTATTGGCTCAACCAACGCAACCAATGAACATTGCAGACTCGACGCTCAGCCGTTTAGCAGGGTTGTCTAACCAGAAGCAATGGATCTTGTTCACTGCCGAATGCCCTCGTCCAGATTACGAACAGTTCTCTTCATACAATGTCAGCTGTAAAAAGATCATTCAGATGAAATCTTCGCAAACACAGTCCGAGTTTGAAATCGTAGTAAAAGCAATTAAATCGGGTAATGCCAGCGCCGTTGTCGCCTCAGATAATATTGAACTCGTAGAACAATCATTACTTCGTGATCTCGCGAGCCAATACCATTGCGAAGTCTTCTTTGTTGAAAGCCACAATCAATTTCACTAATTTCATTTGCACTGTCTTCTGCCTCTCTTTTCGAGAGGCTTTTTTGTTTTTAGCTAATTTCTAATTCCTAAAGAATATTTACAAGCAAACGTTTGCTTTTTCTCTGGAAGGTTAATTTAGTTCTGGTATGATTCTCTGCAAATCGATTGCCTCTCACCGGCAACCTTCCATTTTTGACAAAGATAGGAATGTCTAAATGAGTCTCGCTGATCAAGTTCTTGCTGTTAATGATGATCTTCCCATTCGTACCAACAAACCCGTTCATAGTGGCAAAGTACGCTCTGTGTACTGGCTAACAGAGGAAGACAGTCAACGTCTGATTAAGGAAAAAGGCTACGATGTTGCGGAAGATGCACCGCTTGCCATTATGGTCATCAGCGATCGCATCTCTGCATTCGATTGTATCTGGCACGGACAAGGCGGATTAAAGGGCGTTCCCGGTAAAGGTGCTGCACTCAACGCGATTTCCAATCACTGGTTTAAGCTCTTCAAAGAGAACGGTCTGGCGGACAGCCATATTTTGGATATTCCCCACCCTTTGGTTTGGATCGTGCAAAAAGCGAAACCAATCATGATTGAAGCGATATGCCGTCAGTACATCACAGGTTCCATGTGGCGCGCTTACGACAAAGGCGAGCGTGACTTCTGTGGAATTCAGCTACCAGAAGGCTTAGAGAAAGACACCGCGTTACCTGAACTTTTGATGACACCGTCAACTAAAGGCATTCTGAAAGGCATTCCCGGAGTCCCTGAAGCTGATGATGTGAATATCACGCGTCAGAACATCGAAGATAACTTTGCTGCGTTCAACTTCTCTAGCGCGAATGATATCAGCCTGTATGAAAAACTGCTGAGTGATGGGTTTGCCGTGATCAGTAATGCCCTATCCCAAGTAGAGCAAATCTTCGTTGATACCAAATTTGAATTTGGTTACGTGCACGATGCCTCAGGTAATGAAAAGCTGATTTACATGGATGAAGTTGGCACACCAGACTCTTCTCGTATTTGGGATGAGCAAGAATACAAAAATGGCCATATTGTTGAGAACTCTAAAGAAGGCTTCCGCCAGTTCTTACTTAACTACTTCCCTGACCCTGATATTCTGCTTAACAAAGAGCGCATGCCTGAACGTGAAGCTTTAGCTCGCGATAACGAGCTTCCGCTTGAAGCACTGATGGACATTTCACAGACTTATACAGGCATCGCAGAGAAGATCACCGGACAACCGATCAAACTGAGTGCCAATCCGAAACAAGAAATTATCAATGTACTGAGCCAAGAATACGGTTTGGTCGACTAAAAAATAACGCCCAAGTCATCTCTTGGGCGTCTTTCTTTAACTTACTATCCCTTAGAATCTTCTACGGCACCGTGCTCCATGAAAGCCTGAGCCAAACGCCCTACAAAACAACGGCCCGGATTATCCCCTAGGATCCATTCTTCTGGCGTAAACAATTCAAACAGCCCAAAGCTTGCCAATGCTGGAATGGCTAATTTTAAATCCTGCACAACTTCGCCACGCTCCCCTTCGTTGTATCTGATTATATTGTGTAGCATCGCCCCAACGGTTCCGGTTGGAATCTTAGTGCCATCTTTCAATGTTACGATCGGCAGTACCTGACCTTCAGCAACTATTTTGTGGTTAACCGCCGAAAGCTGCTGTGCTAGTGATGTATTCTTATCCATTTCTCAATCCTCTGTTGATTACAGTTACCTAAGGTTGCCAAGTCATAACGCTTGCAACCTCAAACACAGGGATAGAATAACGGCTAACGAACAGGCATAATTTCTTCAAATAGACATAATATTTACTTATTACGCCATATGAATTGCATTGAGTTATTGAAAATTCATCACCCAGCGACATCCGAAACCGAATGGCACCAGCATGAATATGCGCAGCTTTACTGGGTGAACAAGGGTATATTTACGATTGAAACAAGTGATCAGCAATGGACGATTACTCCCGCATGCCTTGGCTGGATTCCTCCCCATTTACAACACAGATCTGATGTTGTGGCTGACATAGAAGCTGTCATGATCTACGTACCTTTAACTTGGCTCAATGCCTTTTCGCAACAAGCGAAAGTCATTCAATCCAACACCCTTATTCAAGCCCTCATTGAGCGAATTACCCATTTCGACTTATCAGCGATGACAGAGCCTCAACAGCGACAGTTTCAAGTCCTGCTGGATGAGATTCACCTTGCCCCTGCGAGTAATCTCTATTTACCTCTACCTAAGGAGGCAAAAATGCGCCAAATCGCCGATACCCTATTAGAAACACCAGATGACGCCCGTTCGCAAACAGAATTAGCGCTTGATTTTGGTACCAGTACACGGACTTTGAGTCGGTTGTTCAAGAAAGAAACCGGGATGGCTTTTGGCTTCTGGCGACAACAAGCCAGACTCGTCAGCTCATTGCCTAACTTGGAAAAAGGTTTAAGTATCACTTGCGTCGCACTGTCCTGTGGCTACAGTAATACCAGCAGCTTTATCACTGCTTTTAAAGCGCGTTTTGGCGTCACTCCCTGTGTGTATTTCGGTTCACAGTAGTGGCGTCTCAGTGTCTAGCACAACTCGTAATCGAGGCCAGTTTTCCATCCAGCGCTTACTTTTCACCCTTTGATAAAACAATGCTTGAGAGCGCTTAGGGTTGTGCGTCACTTTCAACGCGAACAAGCTATCAAAACCAAATGATGAAAGGCACTGGTACTTCCCACTAACGAGTTGTCTAATTGCCACCGCGGTTTCTTTTTCCGGCCAGAAGCTCATCGCATCAATCAAATCCGTATATGCGCGATCACCATTGCGCTCATGCATCATGGCTTGGTTTCTAACCTGCCAGTTCGCATCCGGCATCAACTCCTGAAGCTTCAATTCGTACGCTTTATATCGTTCTGGATCGGATTCATCCAAGTCAAAATAGATCACATCAAGATCATTGAGTGGAGTCGGGGCTTCTTTGTGGTGTAGCGCATCCCACACGAGGTTTCTGACAAATCCTGCGGCTAAAAAAGCTTGAGGGATCTCGGACTTAAAAACACACGCTAAAGCGCGCATCCGAAAACTGTCTTTTTCAATCCATTGGATTATCTTGTCGCTGTAGTTTTCCATTTCATTCTTCTGAATTTCTCATTCTGCCTAATCCTAGCATGACGTGGTTAAACGGTTCCTAGATAAATCGGCCACTTACAACTGGCAGAATTTTTGATCAGGCTCGTATCTAATTTAGGCCATCACAGGTATAACTGGCCCGTCTTTCTTTTCTGGCCTTTTCAATGGATTACGTTGCCCTTTCTCGAATCAGCTTAAAGCACCTGACGGTATTGCATGTACTATTAAGTACGCACAGTGTCAGTGGTACCGCTCAAGTTTTATGTGTTACCCCATCAAGCGTCAGTAAAACACTCAGCCAGCTTAGAGAACAACTTAAGGATGAACTTTTCTATCGGGAAGGAACATCACTGGTCCCCACACCCTTTGCGTTATCCGTTGCCAAAGACGTACACAAGATCCTTGCTTGTATGAACGGAATTCTCCACCAAGGGGAGTTTGAACCTAAGAATTTTTCCGGAACGGTGTCACTTTCGATGCGAGAGAGCACCTTCGAGCTTTTTTCTGGGAGCATCTCCAAGATTGGCAGTCAGTTAACGTCAGCTAACATCCAGATTTTCGCTAAGGAACAACTTAGCTTTGATGCCCTGCTGCGTGGACAAGTTGATTTTATGATTTTGCCTCACGATATCAGCCAGCCGCCAACACGCAGCCGTGACCTAGTCTGGGAGCAAATTCAGGAGGATGAAATGGTCTGTTTGATGAGTCCAACGCATCCTCTGGCTAACCAATCGATGAACACTGAACAGTATCTCACTTACCAACACATCGGCATTTTGGATAAGGATTTGTCCGCCCCCTACTTTGAGCAAAAACTCACCCAGCAGTACACGTCGAGAAACATCGCTATCTCCGTCGCTGATTTTGGCTCCGCGGCGGTTATCTGTCACCAAACTGAGTTATTGCTGACTTGCTCAAAGATGTGGGCAGAGAAATCGCGGCAGGCAGAGACTCTGATCCAGAAGCCTCTGCCGTTTTCCTATGGAAAAGTAGCTTACAGCTTGGTCTGGAACCAAGCGAGCTTGAATGATCCCGCTCTGAAATGGCTGCACTCCCAGCTGATTAAACCGGTTTAAACATAAACACTGGGTAGCTGAATGTGCTGGTTAATCAGTGGCCGTAGAGCATCATGAAACTGCAACATTTGCGATTCATTGCATTTCGGCCACTCTAGCGCTTCACCCATCACGCCATGATGCTGAAACGCATTTAGCCGCACATTAACGTCGTCAGCCAGCGTATTAATAAGACGGGCGACTTCTGTGACTTCTTTGTCTAAGTCACTTCTGTTTGGTATTTGCAGTAAGCGAAGTTCATGCAACTTCTGCTTATCTGCCAAGTATCGTATTGAGTCAACCACCTTGTGATTATCACGCCCTACTAGCCAGTGATGTGTCTCTTCCTGCCAAGATTTAAGGTCAATCATTGCACCGTCAAGATAAGGCAGAACCTTATCCCAACCAGACTCACCTAGGTAGCCATTACTGTCAATGAAACAGGTAAGATGGCAAAGCTCTTTGTCTGATTTGATACGTTTGAATAGCTCAACAATAAAAGGCAGCTGCATTGTTGCTTCGCCACCGGATATAGTGACACCGCTGATAAACCACTTTTGCTCACTTATCAGCTCGATGATTTCTGATACCGAGTAGTAACGCACTTTAGGACTAGAACGATGTGTGCAAACATCAATGCACTGGTCACAATGCGTACATTTGCTCTCATCCCATACGACTTTCTGGTTCATGTCGAATGACAGCGCATTTTCTGGGCACCCTGCGACACAATCCCCACAGTGATTACAATAATTAATCGTATGGGGGTTATGGCAATTAATGCAGTTAAAGTTGCATCCCTGTAGGAAAAGGACCAGTCTGTTACCTGGTCCATCTACACACGAGAACTTGAGGATACGGCTAACAATGGCCTGCCTTTCGCTCATATGCTTACCCTATTTGTAAACCGGCTGACTTTCCATACTCACAACTCGTGGAGCTCTATCCAAAATCCCTGTATTGTTAGCCGCTTCAGCGCCAAGGAAAGTCGTATTTTTGCGCGAACCTTGCTCTGAGAACTTATCTATATCTGACAGTTTGATCATATAGCCAGTAACTCGCACCAAATCATTTGAAGCAACATTGGCCGTGAACTCTCTATACCCTGAATTCAGCGCCCCCTTACACAAATTAAACATCGCTTCCGGGTTTGACTTAACCGTTTCATCTATCGTCAAAATATCACTAATACCAGAGGTATAATGCTGATGGTGCTTAGCGGTTGCTTGTACATAAGCAACTGGGTCTGGTTCGGTGCCATAAGGAATGCGAACTCCCGGTGTCACTCCTTCATCAAGGCTGATGCCCCCTTGAGCATGTAGAAGCGCTTTACCTTCAAGGCCGTATTTCACCTTTGAATCTTGCACGATTTCAGCCAGTTTCTCAGAAATTAGATGGCCTAGCTCGTTCGCTTCTAAATCATGCCCATAGCAACCCTTTTCTCCCGACTTCTCCATAAGAAGATTAACCGCTTCAGCCATGCCGTAGATTCCAAACATTGGCGCAAAACGCGCTTCGTCAATCAGACCTTCTTTGGTTAAAAAGCCTTTAAAGAAATTTGACTTCTCATGCAAATGTGAGCTGCGTGAGTCCATCAGCTCGACCATTAATTCACTGTAATAAGGCAGCAATTGATTGAGAAAGTCTTCAGTGTCTGATGCTAGGTTCGCCAACAGCTTAAGATTCATTCGGACCAGAGTGTTCGACCCACCAGCCAAAGGCAGAGAGTTGTAGCAACTCACAATACCAAATCGCTTTTCGCCGTAGCTACTCGCATGCATTGGATAGTTAGCAATATGAGGTTTACTACATTCACAAATGTTTCTGGTTGCCTGACGTAACAAATCATCCGGTGTCACAGCCGGGTCATACATGAAGGTCAGATTTGGCGCGATTTGCTTGAGCTCAGCGTCTATTTTCAAGATCGTTCGACAAATGATGTTATCCGAGGGGCCAATATTAACGTGCATAAAAGCATCAGGCAGTGTTCGGTCTAGCATGATCCAGAATCGCTTGAGCTTGTGATAAATCGCCTGCTCACTTAACTCACCCACATAAGGAAGCAACACATCATCAAGCTGCCCTAGATATACCGGTATATTAGTCACTGACGGCACATGATGATAAATGATGGTCAGCAGGTTAATCGCATCGTCAAAATCACTCGCTGGCTCTAGCTCTAGATACTCAGAACCTTGTTGAAGAAACTTGGCATAATCAGGCAAGACATAGCGCGGTTTAAATGGTGCGTGACCTTCAAACATATCGCATAAAATGCCTTCTTCCATTGCAAGACGAACAGGCTCTGAAACAGGCATATAAGGGAGGCTAGCCTCTGCTTCTAAGGCTAAGAATTGATTCTTCTGTTTAGGGTTTAATTTGGCATCGGTGACAATTTCTTGTACACGCTGTTGGAAAGAGTTAAGAGCTTCAGACATTGTATATTCCTTATTGTTTTTAAGGATTTTAGATGCACACTCTCCTTGTCGACAATTGAAATATATTTAAAGCCTCTTTTCCAATTTGGAAAACCACTGTAAGCAAAAAGGCTCGGTAGTAAACCGAGCCTTTTTATTTTTGAATTAGACACTTACAGCTTAAAGCGGCCAATTTCCTGTTCTAGTTCATGAGACAGCTCCGAAAGCTGAGCGGCTTGCGCTGCAGCATCATGAGCTTCATCAGCAAGCTCGTTTGATACGTCGCGAATGCCAACTGTATTGCGTGTAATCTCAGAGGTTACCGAGGCTTGCTCTTCCGCAGCAGAGGCAATCTGTGTCGCCATATCGCTGATTTGCTCAACCGCTGATTGAATCTGAGTTAAGCTGACCGCTGCTGAATCCGCATCGGTGACACTGGTATCTGCAAGCTGACGGCTATCACCCATGATGCTCACCGCTTTACCCGTTGTACTTTGCAATGTTTCGATCATTTGCTGAATCTCTTGCGTCGACGCATGAGTACGTTGGCTAAGAACACGAACTTCATCAGCAACAACCGCGAATCCGCGACCTTGTTCGCCAGCACGTGCCGCCTCAATCGCTGCATTCAGTGCTAACAGGTTCGTTTGTTCAGCGATACCCTGAATCGTGGATAGAATCGTGCTGATGCTATTGCCGTGCGTTTCAAGTTCTTGGATAACATCTGTGGCAACTTGTACTTCTTGGGCCAAATTCTGAATCGAAGACTGAGTCTGAACGACCTGCTCACCACCATGAACACACGCTGTCACCGCTTCCGTTGAGTTCTGTGCAGTGTTATCTGCATTGCCTGCAATTTCTTGGGTTGCTGCTGCCATTTCATTGATCGCAGTTGCTACCATATTAATCTCATCTTGCTGGAGACGAATACGTGCGCTACGTTCTTCAGCATGTTCGGCCGTCTGCTTAGCTTGCTCAGACAGTGACGCCGATACATGGCTTAGCTTGGAAACCATCGCATGCATGTTGCCAACAAAGGTGTTGAAGTTCGTCGCCAATTGGCCCACTTCATCATCACTGCGAGGCTCTAGGCGCTGCGTGAGATCTCCTTCACCAGATGCGATTTCTTCAAGTGCGTGAGATACGCGTCCAAGATCGCGGAACAAGAAGCTCACCAGCCAAGAAACAACAGCGATAACAATGATTGTGATGATCGTTGCGGTTAGCAATAGGTTTTCAAGTAATGCGGTATGCGCTGCTTCTTCTGTTTGACGATCCATCTCAATGGCGAAAATCCACTGTGTGCCCGGGACCTTTTTGAAGAAGTAGAATTTCTCCTGACCTTTACGCTCAATGATTTCCATTGCTCCTGAATTCGCCGCGTGTTCAATCGCACTCATTGTCAGTTTTTTGGATAGCGTAGTGACAGGCTTAAGAGAAAGGTCTTTGTTCGGATGCGCAAGGAAGGTGCCGTCTTGCGTATCAATCAGCATCGCATAGGCATTTTCGCCCGCATCTAGGTTGATTACGTCGTCGATGAGCTGGTCAATCAATACATCGGCACCCACTACGCCCACCAATTTGCCATTGCGGCGAACGGGTTCTGCAATAGTGACCAACAGTGCGTTAGTAATAGCATCTTTATACGCTGTGGTAATGATCTGACGACCAGCGGCATTCGCATCCTTATACCAAGGACGAACACGTGGATCGTAATCCGCGCGGTTGCGCTCAGGATGAGAGCGGTACATTCCACCTTCTGGCGTACCTAGGAAAATATCATCAAAGCCACCCGCTTTACGGGCCTGTTGAAGATAAGGGACAACGTCTTGCTCTTGGCTGTAATCGTTAAACGCTTTAGCAATATCCTCACGGATGGTAATCCAGTCTGAAATACCTTCCGAGGCAGCGGTCGCTAGACTTTCTGCTCTGGCATTAACGCCGTTACGAGTTTGCTGGAAAAGTTGGTCGGCAGAAAGCCAGGTCAGTGCACTCGCCATTAGCACAACGGCTAATAAGCTGGCACCGATGAGTTTTTGTTTCAGTGACAGTTTCATGATAGTTAATATTGGTTGTGGAACAGACAGAAGCTGCGAATTTTATAGACAATTTCTCATTCATGCACGCAATATTATTGAAATATTATTTACCTGTAACTATTTGTAATAATGTTATTTTTTTGGCGTCATA
The DNA here is from genome assembly GCF_013113835.1 of Vibrio sp. RE88. Classification (GTDB taxonomy): domain Bacteria; phylum Pseudomonadota; class Gammaproteobacteria; order Enterobacterales; family Vibrionaceae; genus Vibrio. The sequence continues at coordinate 259,053 of NZ_VTYQ01000006.1, forward strand.
CCTTTGTCACCAACAGTTTTATCAATGGGTTATTGATGAGATCTATCACTCTCAATTTAACCGACTGAATACCATTAATTTGTTGCTCAGATGAGCAAAAACCTCGCGACGATCAGCGTAAACTGATGTACAACGTAGTGATTTTGGAAGGTAAGATTTCTGAATTTCAGACACAAAAAAGCCGGGTTTAAACCCGGCTTTTAAACATAACGTCAACGATTATTCTTGCTCGTCTGCGTCAGTATCAACCTCAGCGTCTGGTGTAGATTCTGGAGCGGCTTCGGATACTTCACCTTCCTGGCCTTCTACTTCTTCGCCTTCAGGCAAATCAGACTCTTCAACTTCGTCAATACGCTGCAAACCTACAACGCTTTCATCTTCAGCAGTACGGATAAGAGTAACACCTTGTGTGTTACGACCAACTTGGCTAACTTCCGCAACACGTGTACGAACTAGAGTACCAGCGTCGGTGATCATCATCATCTCGTCGCCTTCTTCTACCTGTACTGCACCAACGACGCTGCCGTTACGCTCAGATACTTTGATAGACACAACGCCCTGAGTTGCACGACCTTTCGTTGGATACTCGGCCAGCTCTGTACGCTTACCATAACCATTTTGTGTCACTGTCAGAATGTCCCCCTCGTTAGAAGGAACAATCAGTGAAACAACCTGATCATCATCAGCCAGCTTCATACCACGTACACCTGCCGCAGTACGGCCCATCGCACGAACTTTGTCTTCGCTGAAGCGAACCACTTTACCTGCTTTAGAGAACAGCATGATGTCACTGTCACCATCGGTGATATCAACACCAATTAGTGAATCTTCATCACGTAGGTTAACCGCAATCAGACCATTAGAACGTACGTTCGCAAACTGATCTAGAGAAGTCTTCTTAACCGTTCCATCACCCGTTGCCATAAAGATGAACTTCTCTGGGCTGAATTCAGAAACAGGTAGAATTGCTGTGATACGCTCATTTTCTTCTAACGGAAGAATGTTCACGATTGGTTTGCCACGTGCAGTGCGGCTAGCTTGCGGTAATTGGTATACCTTCAAGCGATATGTTTTACCACGAGTAGAGAAACATAGGATGTTGTCATGAGTATTAGCAACAAGCAGACGCTCGATGTAATCCTCTTCTTTCATCTTGGTTGCACTCTTACCTTTACCACCACGTCGCTGAGCTTCGTAGTCGCTTAGTAGCTGGTACTTAACGTAACCTTCGTGAGACAGCGTCACAACAACGTCTTCACGAGCAATAAGCTCTTCCATGTCGATATCATGGATTGCTGCAGTGATTTCCGTGCGACGTGCATCGCCGAAACCATCACGAACGGCTTCAAGCTCTTCGCGGATCACTTCCATCAAGCGCTCAGTGCTTGCAAGGATGTGCATTAACTCTGCGATTTCTTCTAGAAGCTGTTTATACTCATCAAGAATCTTCTCGTGCTCTAGGCCGGTCAGTTTCTGTAGACGAAGATCTAGAATCGCTTGTGCTTGCTGCTCAGTCAGGAAGTACTGACCATCACGGATACCAAACTGAGGCTCTAGCCACTCTGGGCGAGCTGCGTCTGTACCTGCACGCTCAAGCATTGCTGCAACATTGCCTAAGTCCCAACCACGAGCTACTAGCCCTTCTTTGGCTTCAGCTGGTGTTGGAGCGCGACGGATCAATTCAATGATTTCATCGATATTTGCTAGTGCAAGCGCCAAACCTTCAAGGATATGAGCACGCTCACGAGCTTTGCGTAATTCGAAGATAGTACGACGAGTCACCACTTCACGGCGGTGATCAACGAAGCACTTCAGCATATCTTTCAGGTTAAACAGTTGTGGCTGACCATTGTTCAGCGCAACCATGTTGATACCGAAAGTCGTCTGTAGCTGAGTATTTGCGTACAGGTTGTTCAGGACAACTTCACCTACCGCATCACGCTTACATTCGATGACAATACGCATACCGTCTTTATCAGACTCGTCACGTAGTGCACTGATACCTTCAACTTTCTTATCTTTAACCAGCTCAGCAATTTTTTCGATTAGGCGAGCTTTGTTAACCTGGTACGGAATCTCTGTGACAACAATGGTTTCTTTACCATTCTTGTCTGCTTCGATCTCCGCTTTAGAACGCATGTAGATCTTACCGCGACCTGTTTTGTACGCGTCTACAATGCCTTTACGACCACTGATAAGCGCTGCCGTTGGGAAATCAGGACCAGGAATATAATCCATTAGCTCATCAATAGTGATCTCTTCATTATTGATGTAAGCCAGACAGCCATCAATTACCTCAGTCAAGTTATGCGGAGGAATGTTGGTTGCCATACCTACCGCGATACCAGAAGCACCGTTCACCAGTAAGTTAGGAATTTTTGTCGGGAGAACTGCCGGGATTTGCTCCGTACCATCATAGTTAGGTACGTAATCGACAGTTTCTTTGTCTAGGTCAGCCAGAAGTTCATGGGCGATTTTCGCCATGCGGACTTCGGTATAACGCATTGCCGCCGCTGAGTCACCATCGATGGAACCAAAGTTACCTTGGCCATCAACAAGCATGTAACGTAGTGAGAACGGCTGAGCCATACGTACGATAGTGTCGTACACAGCGCTATCACCATGAGGGTGATATTTACCGATTACGTCGCCAACTACACGGGCAGATTTTTTGTATGGTTTATTCCAGTCATTACCTAGTACATTCATCGCGAACAAAACGCGGCGGTGTACAGGCTTTAGGCCATCACGCACATCTGGAAGAGCACGACCAACGATAACGGACATCGCATAGTCAAGGTACGAACCTCGAAGCTCATCTTCAATGTTTACGGGCGTGATCTCTTTAGCTAGATCGCTCATAGAGCCAATATCCCTCTATTTATAGATCGTATGTACAATACGTTTAAGGTGCAAAAATATAACACACAAATCAACAGTTCGGCATTACTTTCCCTCTCCTTTTATCAGGTTGTGAGCTTGGTTGTGAATCAAATGCTGAGAAATTGCACACTCTGAATTTATCTCGCTGATTAATGGCTATATTTTCGCCACCTCTTGAGAAAAGTGATCCCTTCTATGGAGAGTTGAGAGTTAAGGGTTATAATGCTCACCTGTTTCAAGGAAGTCGTTAAGTAAATAGAGTAGTTATGACCCAGTCACAAAATGTCGATCCGAACGAAATCAAAAAATTTGAAGAGATGGCCTCACGCTGGTGGGATTTGGAGGGTGAATTCAAGCCTCTGCATCAAATTAACCCGCTACGACTGAATTACGTATTGGATAATGCGAATGGCTTGTTTGGCAAAACCGTTCTCGACGTGGGCTGTGGCGGCGGCATCCTAGCTGAAAGCATGGCGAAGGAAGGCGCTACAGTGACTGGCCTTGATATGGGTAAGGAACCGCTAGAGGTGGCTCGATTGCACGCTCTGGAAACTGGCACTGAACTGACTTACATACAAAGTACCATTGAGGACCATGCTCGCGATAATGCAGGAACGTATGACGTCGTCACCTGCATGGAAATGCTTGAGCATGTTCCCGACCCTCAATCAGTCATTAGTGCTTGCGCCGCACTGGTCAAACCCGGTGGTCACGTGTTTTTCTCCACACTGAACCGAAACTTTAAGTCTTACCTGTTCGCCATTGTTGGAGCTGAAAAGCTACTGCGTATCGTTCCAGAAGGCACGCACGATCATGAGAAATTCATTCGCCCAGCAGAGCTAATTAAGATGATTGATCATACTGACCTGACAGAAATGGGGATCACGGGCTTACTTTATAATCCATTAACGGATAGCTATAAGCTCGGCAACAAAGTGGATGTTAATTATATTGTTCATACGCAAAAGTTTTAATAACAACACGTATCATTCATAAATCAAACATATAGAAAGCGGTGGCATATTGCCCCGCTTTTTTTGTTATTTTTTCGCCCATTTTTGGGGCTCTGATTCCAAAATACACAACCATAAAATCACGCTCAGAATTGCTGAAAGATCAAGGAATTTTTTTTTGTTTGTGGTTACTTATAAACCGATCCTAAAACGGTAATTTTATACAATCAATTAGACTCTAATCCCATCGGTTAGTATCCACTTACTGAAATTTTCATTTTTGTTAGTTATCCACAAGTCATCCCAGATCTGCTCCTTGAAAAGGTGTATGGATAGCACTATCTTGTAACTCGCACAGCAATGCACCCCTATATGTTGTGTTTGTACTACAATATATAGATAGACTTTGATCACAAAGCCGGAACATTTTTTACAAGAATTACACGAAAACACGGCTTTTATCAGTTTTGTTAGGGAAATTAAGCAGAATGAACCAACAACTAACCGTTACCAAACGTGACGGCCGCAAAGAAAGTATTGATCTGGAAAAGATCCACAGAGTAATTACCTGGGCTGCTGAAGGTCTGGACAATGTTTCTGTATCTCAAGTAGAACTGCGCGCTCACATTCAGTTTTACGATGGAATCACTACGACTGATATCCATGAAACTATCATCAAATCAGCGGCCGATTTGATCTCAGAAGAAACGCCAGATTACCAATACCTAGCCGCTCGCCTAGCTGTATTCCACCTACGTAAAAAAGCGTATGGTCAATACGAGCCACCAACGCTACATGACCATGTGGCACGCCTTATTGACATGGGCAAATATGATCAGCACATTTTGGAAGACTATACAAAAGCTGAGCTGGATGAACTAGATGCGTACCTAGATCACAAACGTGACCTTGATTTCTCCTACGCAGCAGTTAAGCAGCTAGAAGGTAAGTACTTCGTTCAGAACCGTGTATCTGGTGAAATCTACGAAAGTGCTCAGTTCCTGTATATCCTTGTAGCGGCGTGTCTGTTTGCTAAGTATCCAAAAGAAACGCGTCTTGATTACATCAAGCGTTTCTACGATGCGACTTCAACATTCAAGATTTCTCTACCAACACCAATTATGTCTGGTGTGCGTACTCCTACTCGTCAGTTCAGCTCATGTGTTCTTATCGAGTGTGGCGATAGCTTGGATTCTATCAACGCAACGGCAAGCTCTATCGTACGCTACGTTTCTCAACGTGCAGGTATTGGTATCAACGCTGGTCGTATTCGTGCTCTGGGCTCAGAGATCCGTAACGGTGAAGCTTTCCATACGGGCTGTATCCCATTCTACAAATACTTCCAGACTGCGGTTAAATGTTGTTCACAAGGTGGTGTTCGTGGTGGTGCAGCAACCGTATTCTACCCTCTATGGCACGGTGAATCTCAGGCGCTAATGGTGCTTAAGAACAACCGTGGTGTAGAAGAAAACCGTGTTCGTCACATGGACTACGGCGTTCAGCTAAACCGCCTGATGTATCAGCGTTTGGTTGAAGGCGGAAACATTACGCTGTTCTCTCCATCAGACGTACCGGGTCTATACGATGCGTTCTTTGAGAATCAAGATGAGTTTGAACGTCTGTACGTTAAGTACGAAAACGATCCGTCAATCAAGAAAGAAACCGTTAAAGCTATCGAGATGTTCTCTATCTTGATGCAGGAGCGTGCGTCTACAGGTCGTATCTACATTCAGAACGTTGACCACTGTAATACTCACAGCCCATTTGACTCTGAAGTCGCACCTGTTCGTCAGTCTAACCTATGTTTGGAAATCGCTCTTCCAACGAAACCTCTGACAAACGTAGAAGACGACTCTGGTGAGATTGCCCTATGTACGCTTTCAGCATTCAACTTGGGTGCAATTAAATCTCTAGACGATTTTGAAGAGCTATCTGAGCTGGTTGTTCGCGCACTTGATGCCCTACTGGATTATCAAGACTACCCTCTACCAGCGGCGTACAAGTCAACGATGAACCGTCGTACTCTAGGTGTGGGTGTGATTAACTACGCTTACTACCTAGCTAAGAATGGCGTGAAATACTCTGACGGCAGCGCTAATGGCCTGACGCACCGTACTTTTGAAGCGATTCAGTACTACTTGCTAAAAGCGTCTGTAGCGCTAGCAAAAGAGCAAGGTAAGTGTCCTTTATTTGGCGAAACCAACTATGCGAAAGGTTTGCTACCAATCGACACCTACAAGAAAGATCTGGACTTGGTTTGTGATGAACCATTGCATTACAACTGGGACGGTCTTCGTGAAGAGATCATGACTCACGGCCTGCGCAACTCAACTCTGACTGCGCTAATGCCTTCTGAAACGTCTTCTCAGATTTCAAATGCAACAAACGGTATTGAGCCTCCACGCGGCTACGTATCTGTAAAAGCATCGAAAGACGGCATCCTGAAGCAGGTTGTTCCTGAGTTTACTGAATACAAAGATAACTACGAGCTTCTTTGGAACATTGGTTCTAATGACGGTTATCTGCATCTGGTTGGTATCATGCAGAAGTTTGTCGACCAGGCAATTTCAGCTAACACTAACTATGACCCAAGCCGTTTCGACAGTGGCAAAGTGCCAATGAAGAAACTGCTACAAGATCTGCTAACAGCGTACAAGTTTGGTGTGAAAACACTTTACTACCATAACACTCGCGATGGTGCGAGCGATGACCAGAAAGACGCTGTACAACCACAAGACGACGATTGTGCAGGCGGCGGTTGTAAGATCTAATCACTAATCCGACAATAGGATTAGCAAGGCTTAACAGATTATTTGCCCCTCGCTTGAGGGGCTTAAAAGGAATTGAGGCATCATGGCTTACAGTACTTTTAACCGAAACAAAAATGACCAGCTAAAAGAGCCAATGTTCTTAGGTCAGTCAGTAAACGTTGCTCGTTACGACCAGCAAAAGTTCGAGATCTTCGAAAAACTGATAGAGAAGCAACTGTCTTTCTTCTGGCGTCCAGAAGAAGTTGACGTATCAAGCGATCGCATCGACTACAACAAGTTACCAGAACATGAAAAGCATATTTTCATTTCTAACCTGAAGTACCAAACACTGCTGGACTCCATTCAGGGTCGTAGCCCGAACGTTGCCCTACTTCCTCTAGTATCACTTCCAGAAGTAGAGACGTGGATTGAAACGTGGTCGTTCTCTGAAACGATCCACTCACGTTCGTACACCCACATCATCCGTAACATCGTTAACGATCCAGGCCTAGTGTTTGATGATATCGTCGAAAACGAGCACATCCTGAAGCGTGCTGAAGACATTTCGCAATACTACGACGACTTGATCCAAATGACTAATGACTACCATCGCTACGGCGAAGGTACGCACAATATCAATGGTGAAGACGTTAAAATCAGCCTTCACGAATTGAAGAAAAAGCTGTACGTATGTCTGATGTCTGTCAATGCGCTAGAAGCCATCCGTTTCTACGTCAGCTTTGCTTGTTCGTTTGCTTTTGCAGAGCGTGAGCTGATGGAAGGTAATGCCAAGATCATCAAGCTTATCGCGCGTGATGAAGCCCTTCACCTAACGGGCACACAGCACATGATTAACCTTCTACGCAACGGTCAGGATGATTTCTCATTCATGCAGATTGCTGAAGAGTGTAAGCAAGAGTGTTTTGACCTATTTAAAGAAGCGGCTGAGCAAGAGAAAGAATGGGCGGAATATCTGTTTAAAGATGGCTCTATGATTGGCCTAAACAAAGATATCCTTTGCCAGTACGTTGAGTACATCACCAACATCCGTATGCAGGCCGTTGGTTTGGATGCTGCTTACCCAGAAGCAACATCGAACCCGATTCCATGGATTAACGCTTGGTTGTCTTCAGATAACGTACAGGTTGCCCCACAGGAAGCGGAGATCTCCTCTTACCTTGTTGGTCAGATCGACAGCGATGTGCAAGCGGACGACTTTAAGGACTTCGAACTGTAATGCCCAGCATAAAAATCAACGGTATTACTGCGATTCAATCTAACCCTTCAAACACCATCCTTGAAACGATGGAAAAAGCAGGGATTGAACCTGAATATAACTGCCGAGATGGCCACTGTGGCGCATGCCGCTGTAAGTTAGTCAAAGGCGAAGTGGAATACGTTGGTTTTGCGATGGCGTACACTCAGAGTGATGAAATTTTGCCTTGCATCTGTAAAGCAAAATCAGACATTGAAATTGAAGATGTTAATTATTCTCTGAAAGAAAAGCGTGCATAAATATGCATTTCATAAAAAGCCCGGCTAGCATTGCCGGGTTTTCTTTTATTATTTAGGCACGAATCTGAATACCGGATAAGAACTCATCGGCGGTCAACATAGACACTGCTTTGTCGGCAATCTCTCTCCCATCATCGTCAAATAGGGACAAGCGATAGCCTAATGAATTTTCTTGATTTTTTTCTTCCGGAGCATGAAGCCACATAGAGATAACGTCCTGAGTATCATCGCTAAGTGCCTCTCCTAAAACAACTTTCTGACTCGCCACCTGATACCAAACCATTATTTTTGAATGATGGAACATGCTAACCTCCCTGAGCAAAACCTGCGACGAACTATCATTTTAAGCACAATTGCAACAAATGCACGTTGCAATTAGGAGACAAAGTTGGCATCTATTTAAAATCATCCATTTAAGCTATAGATGATTTTCTTCTAAGAAATATTTATGAAGGCATGCGAGTAATAAGAAACATATTCATTCACTTATTACTGCATGCCACTCGGCAGGGGTTTGACAGATATTCGGCTCTGTTCTAGCCAGAAATAACACTTTGAGGGACATACATTTCTTTGTCCCGCGTCAGTGAACTGTAGTTAGGGAACATGGTTTTACCTGACAAATAACGCCTTAACATGTCCGCAGCCACCGTGGTAATGATCGTGGTTTGATCTGCTCTTGAGAAGTGACGATTAAAGGTCAACGTTTGCCCCCACTCGCCTTCTCTTGCAGAAATCGCTACAGAAAATGTGCGCTCTTTGACTTTTCCCGTTGCGATCGCAACATCAGTCGCACATTTGTCTTTCGTTGCCCCGGCTAAAGCAAATGCAGCCGCCAAGTCATCGTTATCGCTATTACCGACATCGACCTTATTGCCCAGAACCCAGCCGTGTCCGCAGTAGTCTGCCGCTTCTTCGTTGGAGTGAAGCCACAATGACAAGTTACCGTGCGTAGATTGCTCTGCAGTTGAAATTGACCATTTCTTCTCAAGAATCAAATGACCAACATTGTCTTGCATGGACTCATCAACACTCACTACATTACTTTCAATCAAGTTGTAGACTAGCTGAAGTAACTTAACACGATTGTCCAAGTCATCCTTAGGGCCAAACAACTTAACCTCAATGTAAGGCATGTAGGAGCGGTAACCCAAGAAGTAACCTTCTGGCAGTTGTACTTTGTCCAGCTTATCTGAAAGCGCGGATTCAGAAGTGCCAAAGGTATGGAGCTTACTGCATTCATAGCCAACAACATTGCTGTGATTTTGCTTGAGGTGCGGGATAATTTGCGCTTCAACCATCAATTTGAATTCACTCGGCACGCCGGGCGTGAAGTAAAAATCACAATCATTGAAATTCACTAAAAAGCCGCAGGCTGTACCTACAGGATTGTCGAGCATGAGTGAACCTTGCGGAAGCATCGCTTGCTTGCGGTTGCTTTCCGGCATAGGAAGCCCCCTTGCAGCGAAAAACTGTTCCAACCTTTCTAACCACTCAGGGTAAAGCTCTAGCTCTGTCTCAGACGCCTGAGCGGCCGCTTCTGCGCTCAAGTCATCCGACGTTGGGCCAAGTCCACCATTCACAATCACCACATCGCAGTTAAAGCTCAGCATCATCAGCTCTTCCACCAGCGCTGACTGACTGTCACCAACGGTTGAACGTTTCGACAGGGAAAAACCGTGCTGAAAAAACTTTTCAGACAACCACGCCGCATTGGTATCAACGATATCGCCGTGAAGCACTTCTTCACCGGTACTTAACATCGCTATTTTCAACATAATAATTTTCCTTTTCAGGAAACCTCTGGTCCTGAGTCACAAACATGAACAATCAAACTGATCGTTTTCATTGTTTGAGTGTTATTTAGAAACTAAGTTTCTTAATTAGGACAATTTCCGGTTTCCATTCCTCTTGCTTTGGTGGATAATTGTGAGCCTGATCATTATTAGAAATAGACTGTGGAGTTTATCCGTGTACAAAAAACACATCACCGCTTTGATGTTGTCGGCTTCTGCTTGCGCCAATGCCAATACCTACGATTCTCCGAAACACATTGAGTTTTCATACACCGTAGATAACACCGAAAACTACAGTCTTTTCAGCAACTCTTATTCTTATAAGCCTAGCAATAGTTATGCCTTAGGTTTAACTGAAAGCGAATTAAAACTGGAAGAGCCTGAGTTGCCTAAATACCTCACCGTACAAAGTGAGAAAGATTGGGACTACCTTAAAGGCCAAACTTACACGATTTTGGGTCTTAGTGTTGCGACCGTAGGCCTGATGACTCTCCTTCCAGAATCTATTACAAAATGGGATGAAGAAGACCGCGATTTGAGTGGCTTAGGCACAAAGTGGAAGGATAACGTGACCTCAGGACCGGTTTGGGACCGAGATGACCATTTCCTAAACTATGTGATGCACCCTTACTTTGGTGGTGTTTACTATACGGCAGCCCGTCACGCTGGCTTCAATGAATTCGAATCTTTCCTGTATTCTGCGACTCTGTCGACCTTCTTCTGGGAATACGGTGTTGAAGCCTTTGCAGAAGTCCCTTCTTGGCAGGACCTGTTCATTACACCATTCTTCGGTGCCGTTGTGGGTGAGATGATGTTTGAAGCTGAGCAAGATATCGTTGCGACTGGTGGTGAGGTCTGGGGCTCTCAAACCATGGGTGACGTAACCTTGTTCTTCCTCAACCCTGTAGGCCACATCCACGGATGGGTAAGCGATGCTTGGGGCGGCAGCGCGGACTTCCAATACAACAGTAAACCTTGGTTTGGTAACCAAGACGCAGCGAAGTTTGCAATGGATGCTGGCGCTAGCTATGACAGCGTATTTTATGGCGTCGAGATGAAAATCAGTTTTTAATCTGACACTTGAACCAAAAAAGCGGCATCGAATTGCCGCTTTTTTGTGCCTGCCATACCATAATGGTCAAGACAATCCGCCATCAGGTCAAAAACTTGACCTGAATCAAACCTAACTTCCCCCCTACTCCTACACTAAATTTAGCCCTATAAAAAGAATTGCTTGCATTCAGGAGGCCCGTTATGAATAGCACTTTTATCGTCAACTTCGTCGGTAAAGCGACACCTGCCACAATCAAGCAGCTGGCGGCCGTCACCCACGAAAATGGAGGGAAGTGGCTAATCAGCAAAGTGAACTTTATTGAAGATCAAGTCGCGGCGGTCATCAAAGTTGAATTGCCCGAGGAAAAAGCGGAGTTCGTCAAAGAGGCGTTTCGCAGTCATGACGATCTGCTGGCCCAGTTTGTCGATTCTGATAGTCACACACACAATGCCGATGCCATATATCAGGTCCGTTTAGACTCCAATGACCGAGCTGGTATTGTAAATGAGATTACCCATGTACTGGACAATCAAGGCATCAATATTCTGGATATGGACTGCCAACGCGTGTTTATCGCCGGTGGCGGAGGTGTAAGTTCCAGCTTGTTTACAGCGAATATTGCGTTGAAATTGCCGACCGAAGTTCAGATAGACGATGTGGCCAAAGAACTCGAAGCTCTCAGTGAAGATACGCGAGTGATGGTTGAAGCGTAAAAAAAGAGCAGCTTTTTCGGCTGCTCTTTTTCGTTGAACTACTCAACACTCCATTGCGAGAGCGAGCGTTTGAAGTCTGAATAATCGAACTCATTGAGCTTTTGAATTTCACCGCCTGAGCGTTCACAGTACACGGAAGGCATTCTTAAACCATTAAACCAGTTGAGCTTCACCATTGTATAGCCCGCACTATCTAAGATATGTAGACGCTGGCCTATTTCCAATGGTTTATTAAAGCTAGCCTCACAAAACTGATCACCAGCCAAACATGAACAAGAGCCAATCACATACTCATGTTCACCTTTATCCGAGGCTTCTAGAATGGAAGCGGGCTCATTGTAAATCAGTGTATCCAAGCGATGAGCTTCCGTTGCAGAATCTACAATCGCGGTTTTTTTAACGTTTTCAACGATATCCACCACGGTCACGACCAAGTCTGTTGTCTTGGTGATGATAGCTTCACCCGGTTCAAGATACATCTGAACACCGTGCTTTTCAGAGAAAGCTTTAAGCGCTAAACCAAGTTTTTCGATGTCGTATCCCGGCCAGGTGAAAAACACACCTCCGCCCATACTGACCCAGTCAAGCTTATCCAAGTAGTGACCAAACTGCTCTGAGATGGCGTCAAGCAGACCGATAAACGCGTCGACGTCTTTGTTCTCACAATTCATGTGGAACATCACACCATCAATACCTTCAAAGACTTCTGGCTCAATATGGTCCGCTTGCACACCAAGGCGAGAAAACTGACGTGCTGGATTTGCTAAATCTTGCCCTGCATAACTCACACCTGGGTTAAGGCGTAAACCAAGCGAAGCCTTTCCTTCTACTATGTGACGATAGGCAGCCAATTGATTTTGTGAGTTAAAAATCATTTTGTCGCAAATGTCAGCTACGTCTCGTACATCATCCTCACTGTATCCGACACTGTATGCGTGAGTTTCACCACCAAAAGTTTCATGCCCCAGTTTGACCTCGAACGGGCCTGAGCTCGTTGTGCCATCCAAGTAAGGCTTGATGATGTCGAATACACCCCATGTAGAAAAACACTTCAACGCCAATACCAGCTTCACACCCGAGATTTCTTTGAGTTGCTTGGCTTTTTCTAGATTTTCGACCAACTTATCTTCATTGATCATAAAGTATGGTGTTTTCAGTTCGTTTTTTTGCATTTTTGTTTTTACCTAAATCAATACCGTAAAAATCGAACAAAGCCGACACTAGTGCATCGGCTTAATCTTATAAATCCAAATTAAGAATAATAAGTGCTTACTTTAGTTTGTGGATAACAGGCTGACCCGGCTCTAGTTCCTGAACATGCCAATCAAGACCAATGCTTGGCATAGTTTCAAGGAATGGGTCTGGATTTAGCTGTTCCATATTGAACACGCCTTTATCCGCCCATTCACCACGGAAGAACTGCAGTGCAGCGGTGATCGCAGGCACACCTGTGGTGTAAGAAATTGCTTGATGCTCAACGTCTTCGTACGCGACTTCATGATCAGCGTTGTTGTAGATAAATACGCTACGCTGCTTGCCTTCCTTCGTACCTTGAACCCAAGTACCGATACAAGTTTTACCTGTATAGCCCGGAGCAAGAGAAGTTGGATCTGGCAGCAAAGCTTTAAGTACATGTAGAGGCTGCACAACCGTACCATCGTGAAGCGTCAGAGGGTCTGGGCTTAGTAAGCCGATGTCACGCATACAATTGAAGTAGTTCAGGTATTTATCACCAAAGCCCATCCAGAACTCGATACGTTTAGCTGGAATGAACTCTTGCATAGAACGAACTTCATCATGCGCCATAGAGTACACTTTGTGCTTGCCCACTAACGGGAATTCAAACTCAAGCATGCGCGAATGACACGGAACCTGTTTCCACTCTTCATTTTCCCAGTAGAAAGAATCACCTTGGATTTCTAGCATGTTGGTTTCTGGGTCGAAATTGGTTGCGAACTTCTTACCGTGATCGCCAGCATTCACGTCCATTACATCAATGGTGTCGATTTCATCAAACAGATGCTTCACTGCGTACGCTGCAAATACCGAAACCACGCCCGGATCGAAACCAGCACCCAAAATACCTGTGATGCCCGCTTCAGCGAACTTCTCACGGTAGCCCCACTGCCAATCGTAAGCTTGAGGAACTTGCTGGCCTTCAGAACATAGATCAACAGCAACAGAAGTATCTAGGTAGTTCACTTTTGCTTGGTAACACGCTTCCATGATCGTCATGTTAACCCAAGGAGGGCCCGCGTTAATGACAAGATCAGGCTGAACTTCTTTAATAAGAGCAACTAATGCATCAACGTCATCCGCATCAACAGCACGCGCTTCCAGTTTTTTCGATGGATCTTTCAGGTTGTTTTTCTTCTGAATAGATTCGATGATTTTTTCACACTTGCTCACAGTACGTGATGCAATAGTGATGTCACCCAGTACTTCGTTGTTTTGCGCTGCTTTATGTGCAACTACCCAGCCAACGCCGCCTGCACCAATCTGTAGAATTGCCATAGTTTTCCGTTACCTTAATTACGCCAGCTCAGCAGCTAGCTTATTGATTTTAATTAGTAAAGATTCAAAATCAGCCATCGTCAGGCACGGATTAAGAATCGTAAATTTCAATGCGGTTTTACCATCAACAATGGTTTCACCTAATACCGCGACGCCACGAGCCAAGGCTTCCAGTCTTACGACTTTGTTCAACTCGTCCAGATCCGCTACTTGAGCATGTGCGACACGGAATAGCACAGTCGACAACGATGGCTCAGCCAGCAATTCTAGGTTGTCGTCTCTGCGTACAAGATCCGCGACTTGTTGAGTTTGCTCGAGAAGATGGTCATACATTGCACCCAATGTATCTGGGCCGACATTTTGCATCGTCATAAAGACTTTCAATGCGTCGAATCGCTTCGTCGTCGCAATCGACTTATCTACCAAGTTAGGCAACTCATCATGCTCACGATTGAGGTAGTCCGCATGATGCAGCAGATACTTGAAGTTGTGTTTGTCTTTAAGTAACAAAGATCCACAACTGATTGTTTGGTAGAACAGCTTGTGGAAGTCAACGCTGACTGAATCTGCACGCTCGATGCCCACTAGACGATCTTTGTGGCGGCTCAAAATCAGTGCACCACCGTAAGCACCATCGACATGCATCCACATCTGATGTTTTTGCGCCGCATCGGCAATCACATTCAAATCATCAATAGCGCCATGGTCAGTGGTTCCTGCCGTCCCAACGATGGCAAATGGAATCAACCCTTGAGATTTCGCCTCGCTAATGACTTCATCAAGCTGAGCAACATCCATCGTGCCATTGCTATGAGCACCAACGGTTAGCACCGCTTTCTCGCCCAGCCCCATCCAAGATGCTGATTTCTGTACCGTAAAATGAGATTTTTTCGAGCAAATAATACGCAGTTTGTCGGCGTAATCCGGCAATCCAAATTTCTGAATAGAGTGCCCTGACAGCTTGTCTGCAATCCAGTCGCGAGCAAGCATTAACCCCATTTGATTACTTTGGGTACCACCACTGGTAAATATGCCGTCAGCCTGTGTGCCAAGCTCGTACTTCTCACACAACCAATCCACCACTTTTTGCTCAACATAAGTCGCAGAAGAGGCTTGATCCCAGGAGTCCATTGACTGGTTTAGAGAGGCAATCATTGCCTCTGCTGCCACTGCAGGCATTAACGGCGGGGTGTGAAGATGAGCAATACAGTCAGGGTGCTGAGTAAAAATAGCATTCTTTGCTACCAGATCAGCGGTATCCGTGATCACATCCGTTAGGCTGGTATTTTTGTTGTTTAGATCAATCGCATTAATCGCCTGCTCTAACTGCTTTGGTTCAAGACCTGAATAAGGCGCATCGACTTGTTCAAAGACCTGTTTCATTGCCGCTGTTGTGTGGTTCATGACTTTGCTGAACTCATCACTACCAGACTCACCGGTATGAATGAAATGCTGTTTCCATTGTTGATTGGTGTCTTGTGGCTCAACATGGCTCCCACCAGCAACCAGAATCGCTTCTTTCAACACTCGAAGTGCAAAGTCGATCTGCTCAAAGGTGATGATCAATGGTGGCAGGAATCGAATCACCGAACCGTCACGCCCGCCTTTTTCAACCATCAATCCACGTTCAAGAGCAGCTCTCTGAATCGCCAAAGTCAATTCACCATCAGCGACTGGCTCACCAAACTTGTTGCGCTCTGTACCGGGTTTACGGATTTCCAGACCAAGCATTAAGCCCTTGCCACGGACTTCAGCAATACAGTTGACACGTTTCTGAATCGACTCAAGCCCTAAACGCAAGTATTGACCAGCAACATTCGCGTGCTCAACAAGGTTGTCTCGCTCGATGATTTCCAGTGCTTTCGCCCCTGACACCATCGCCAACTGATTACCACGGAATGTGCCCGTGTGCTCACCTGGCAGCCAGGTATCATGTTTCTTATTGATAACCAGTAGCGACATCGGCATACCACCACCAATCGCTTTCGACAGGCAAAGAATGTCTGGCACAATGCCCGCTTCTTCAAACGCAAAGTTGTAACCTGATTTACCTACGCCGCACTGAATCTCATCAAAAATCAGTAAGATACCGTGCTCATCGCAGATACGACGTAGTTCTTTCAACCAAAACGCAGGAGCAGGTACAACACCGCCCTCGCCCTGAACAGGCTCAACAACCATAGCGGCTGGTTTCATGATTCCGGCTTCATCGTCATTGAGTAGACGTTCTATATAACGAATACCCGCTCTTGCGCCTTCGTCTCCGCCCAAGCCAAACGGGCAGCGTAGATTGTATGGGAAAGGCATAAAGTGCACGTCTGACATTAAGCCAGTGCGACGTGCCTTCGTCCCTAGATTACCCATCATACCCATCGTGCCGTTTGTCATGCCATGATAAGCACCACGGAAAGCAAACATGGTATTGCGACCTGTTGTTTGCTTTGCGAGTTTGATTGCGGCTTCTACAGCATCCGCACCTGAAGGGCCACAGAACTGGAGTACACAGTCATCACTCAACTCCTGAGGAAGAAAATTCTTCACCGAGCGAATGAAATTTGTTTTTGCTTCTGTTGCGATATCCAGTGTCTGGTAAGGGAGACCAGAGTCGAGTTGGTCTTTTAGTGCCTGGTTGATTTCCGGATGGTTATAACCCAAAGCCAACGTACCAGCACCAGCAAGACAATCTAAAAATATTTGACCGCGAGTGTCTTCAACCAAAGCGCCATAAGCTTGTTTGATCGCAATCGGAAGACGACGAGGGTAAGAACGTACCGCAGATTCGTGTTCGGCCTGATCTTGTAGTACCAGATCAGGCGTCAGGTCATAAACGCCTTCTACGGCAGGAATCTGGGTGGAAAATGGTGTTGCGATAACAGTGTCGTTCACTGGATTATCGACTTCAAAGGCTGTGCTCATGATTTAATCCCTTTGAAATGTAATTCTCCTGCCATACGTGAAACGCAAATAGCAGGTACAGTTATCCCTTTCGTGTTAGCAACCCAAATAGCGCGTACACGAAATCGCTCCATCATTTCGATGGACTACATGTTCAATAGGTAAATCAAGGTTCAGTAATGCTGCTGTTTTGCAAAACAGGGCATTTAGGAAGAACTAAGCTGATTAATGGTTGTTTGTTATGTGAATTCAATGTTGGGTTTCCCATAAACATGTCGCTACAGCGACAACAGTATCCCGTCTATCGACAAAAGGACTTGCCGATACCTACCCTACGTAATGTTCACTCAGCCTGAATGCTCACTACGCGTATCCCCCAGAATGTCTTTTTGCGACTCACCTCCGAGATTGCGCGCGAAGTTATCACAAAATGAAAACGGTTCGCAACATTTTTTGAATCCGAGCACCTCAAACCCCAACTTGTGTAAAATTCCTTCTAATTATCTTCCTTATCATTAGTGGGTTTTGCGGAACTCTCGTAGCCAGCAGCAGGAGACAATATTTCAATTTTCGACGGATCGATGCCTTGGTCAATCGCATCAATAAGAGGTTTAAGTTCATCACTGATCGCGATGGGGACAGTCGTTCCATCATCTTCAACTTGTAATGCTTCTACATCGGTATAGACGGTCGCGCCGCTTCCCATAATGACAATCACTTCTCCGGGGTTGGGGATCTCCCCAGGTAATAGTTCACGAACTTGTCCGTTGATATCGATAACCACAGTGGTGTTGGCCAAAGCGATTAAAACAAGTGCACTTAATCCCATAGCTCACCTTCTCTTACAATTAACACTATTAATAAAAATATTAGTAGTAATACGTAGTACTGACCAAATGAGCGTAGCAACTAATCACACTCAGTTAAGGTTCAAGTTTCTGAACTCACCTTATAGTACTAAATTAACGATAATCTCTCCTTATTGAGTATTCATGTACTACGATTTTAATAATTTATCGAAATTCCATGTATGCCTTTCAATAAGGAGGACGATGTGTCTACCACCAAGTTTGCACCAATCGTTGCTCTACTCGTCTTTCTCCATAGCTATGCTGTTGGCCAAACACTTGAACAAGCCGTCGCTCTCACGCTAGCGAACAACCCTGAAATTAAGAGTTCATTCAACGAATACAGAAGTGCAGTAAAACAAGCAGACGCTTCCGAGGGCGCTTATCTGCCATCATTAGATTTGGATGCTGGTATTGGCTATGAAGGTATCAACCCTGCAGATTCAACCGGGCAAGATGATACAGACCTGACCAGAAAAGAAGCCACTTTGAGTTTGACTCAATTGCTTTGGGATGGTAACGCCACCATCAATGACATGAGTAGGACCGCTGCAGAAGCCGAATCTATTAGGCTACAACTCCTAGCCGATGCGTCTGATATCGCTCTTCAAGTGACCAATATATACTTAGAGTCGATCAAGGCCACTGAAGTGCTAACATTATCTGAGAACAACCTAGCCGTACACAAAGATATATACCGAGATATTAAAAGACGCGCAGAGTCCGGGATAGGCTCCACAGCCGACGTCTCTCAGGTAGAAGCAAGGCTTGCCAAAGCACACGGCAACCTCTTGGCGGCGCAAAACAACCTTATTGACACTCACACTCAGTTCCGACGCCTTGTCGGGCAGCAACCTCTTGGGTTGATATACCCAAGGGCAGACGAATCCAAACTTCCTCTCACCCTAGAAGACGCCATCAATATTGCGTTCGAGCGGCACCCTGTCATACAAGTCTCTAAAGCCGATGTCGACTCCGCCCGCTATCAATACAAACAGTCAAAAGGCAACTACTACCCTACTTTATCTGTCGAAGCGAGCCAGACGTGGCGCGACGATGCTGGAGGTGATGTGGGCAGTAGCAACGAATCTCTGGCAATGTTAAGGCTAAGATACAACTTGTATAACGGCGGCTCTGATAGTGATTTGTCAGAGAGAGCCGCGTACCAGCTCAATAAAGCTAAAGACCTGAGAGACAACTCCTATCGCCAAGTGGAAGAGAGCCTACGCTTATCTTGGAGCGCGCTTGACTTAACATTACAGCAAAAAAACTTTCTCGCCGACCATGTCGATTCAGCGTCTGCAACGGTCATTGCCTACGAAAAGCAGTACCGTATCGGTCAAAGAACATTACTTGATCTCCTCAATACGGAGAATGAACTTTTCGAAGCGCGTAAAGATTATTTAGACGCCCATTATTCAGAGCAATACGCCAAGTATAGAGTCATGAATGCGACCGGAAACTTACTGAACGCTTTGCTTGTTGATGTCCCTAAAGAGTGGACTGAAAAGGTGGAGTACTGATTATGAAACGCACAATCCTTTATTCTTTACCATTTTTAGGCGCTTCATTGGCTTTTCCCGTCCTCGCTTATGATGATCAGTACGAATACATTCAAACGCCAGATGCCGAACAAATTTCTGATTTAACCGATGATGATCGGGATGGCGTCGTCAACGCGCGGGATCTCTGCCCAGACACACCAATAGGTGCTCAAATCGATAACGATGGCTGTAGTTTGGAAGTCACCAGAGAGGAAGAGCGTCAGCTAAGGATTTTATTTGCCAATGATTCTTATGATGTAAGCCCTGTGTTCTCAGATCAAATCAGAGCGATGGCGGACTTTATGGATACGTACCGCTCCGCTTCAATAGAAATCCAAGGCTATGCAAGCAAAACAGGTAATCCTGATTACAACGTAGCGCTGTCAAAGAAACGTGCGGTCTCTGTAGAGGATCAGCTACTTTCATATGGTATCGACCCTGAGAGAGTGACTATCGTTGGCTTTGGGGCCACCCATTTGGAATCTACTGGCCACGACGAAACGGACCACGCGCTTAATCGTAGAGTAACAGCAACGGTCGTCGGCTTAACAGAGACGGTCGTTGAAGAGTGGACCATATTTTCTGCCATAGACCGATAATCTAGCCAATAGAAAAAGCCCCGATGTTTTCACATCGGGGCTTTGCTTTGTTTGTCTCAAACTTAGTGGTTTGCTTCGGTCGCTGGCTTATCTGCCAGCACTGTCTTTTTTGGTAAAGAAATGTGCAGTAGCACGTAACCTATGACCGCTGCTGTCGTCGAGCCCATCAGGATGCCCAATCTCGCATAGGTATCAAACTCGGCGTTAACCGGACCGAAGGCCAGTGAGGAGATGAAGATCGACATGGTAAAGCCGATACCACACAACACCGAGACTGCGAAAATATGTCTGAAGGTAATCCCTTCTGGCAATTTAGCGACACCTGACTTAACCGCAACCCAGCTAAAGCTGAAGATTCCTAGAGGCTTACCGATCAGCAGACCTAGTGCAATACCCAGTGGCAGCATCGAAGTCAGCCCTTCCATCGAAATCCCTTCAAGAGAGATACCTGCGTTGGCAAACGCAAACACTGGAAGAATACCAAAAGCAACGTATGGGTGCAGTGCGTGTTCCATGTGCTTCAGCGGAGAACCTTCACCTTTGTTTCCTTTTAGAGGAATCGCAAAACCTATCACCACACCAGCTAAGGTCGCGTGCACTCCCGATTTCAGAACTGCGAACCAGAGTATCGCGCCTACTATCATATAGGGGAGCAATTTGGTGACCTTCTTCGAGTTGAGCATGAACAAGGCGGCGGTCATGGCAAACCCGACGGCTAATGCCGAAGTCGACAAGTCTCCTGTGTAGAACAGTGCGATAATGACAACAACACCTAGGTCATCAATGATTGCCAGCGCGAGTAGGAACACTTTCAGGCTGACAGGAACACGCTTACCTAGCAGCGCCATGATGCCAAGGGCAAAGGCGATGTCTGTTGCGGCAGGAATTGCCCAACCTTGAATGGCCTCAGCATTGCTGTAGTTGAATGCGACATAAACCAATGCCGGGGCTAACATACCACCAACGGCGGCAATAGCAGGGAAAATAGCCGTTTCGCGGGATTTAAGCGCGCCTTCGAGAAGTTCACGTTTGACTTCTAAACCAATAAGAAGGAAGAACACAGCCATTAGGCCGTCATTAATCCAGTGAGATACAGACATGCCAAACACATAAGAATGCAATATTGCCTGATAAGATTCGTTCAGTGGCGTGTTGGCAATGGTCATTGCGATTGCAGCAGCGATTACTAAGAGAATCCCCCCTGCTGACTCCATTTTGAAGAAATCGCGAATAATATCACTCATGATATCGTCCTTTTATTTATTATGTTAATAAACGATTAACAAAGAATAGAGTTGAGTTTATATATATCGAATCTTAAGGAAAAATCGCTTGTTTGGATGTTTAACTTCGGAATTTTCGATATAAAAACTCTAATGCAACGTTTATTCCTTACGTAAGTATAGGTAAATTCAGAGAATTACCAACACAAACAAAAACGCAGCTTCTCATTTAATGAGAAACTGCGTTTTTAGTCACTTAGCAACGCTTTTTTAATTTAGTAACCTGTCAACTGCATGAAACCTTTCGCTTGATGACTGCCCGAAGTTTGAATAGGTCCCTCCCAATACGGAACAACAAACGGCAGCCAAAGCTGTTGATTAAGCACTTGAGTTGTAAGGTTAATATCGTATTCAGGGATCTTGATGTCCCACTGCAGCGGGATATGTTTGCCGTTATTAAACAGCGTAGGTTCATGGGGTTCAATCGACATGTCTTCGGCTGACAGTGTCACTGTCTTACCATCTTTACGGGACAAGGTACCAAACAAATAAGGCAACTGTTGAGCATGCCGGTAGCGACTGATTGAGAGTGTGGTTTCGTTATCCAGATGAAGTACAAACCAGTCCCAGCCCTTTTGGCCTTCAGCCATTAAGCCACTGCCCCATTCTTTACTCATCCAAGCTTCCCCCTCGACAGGAATCAGCTTACGTGAGCCCAGTTGAAGCACACCTTTCACTTTCAGAAATGGATTGGTGAGGTTATAGGAAGCAATCGGCAGCAAATCGTGCTTTTCAACATACCCTTTGTCACCCGGTAATACATAAGGGCCGTGAGCCATAGTTTGAAGCTGGACATTAAAGCTATCGCTTGCAGCACTTAATTGTCCGGGGAATGGCGTTTTGCCAAGCGAACGCCAAAACCAGTTATCAATCCAAATACGAAACGGGCGATTCGTCATGCCTGCCTGACCGATTCCACCTCTCGCGAGGCGCTGTTCTTTCCAGACCTTATCCTTATTGGAAACCACCATGTGAGAGATGTAGAGTTGCGGGCTTTGCCATCCAATACCATCTCTATCGTCCATTGAGACTCGAAAGTAGCTCCACTGGATGCCATATTCTTCACCCTTTTGGTCTTTCACATTTGCGAAGAAATGCCACCACTCATGTTGGTACTCATTATGAAAACGAAAATCCGCTGGAATCTTGACCGGGCCATTAGGCAGGACAGGCTCAAACACCTGAGTCGGCTCTGACTGCATCACGTGACTGACGGAGCTGTTTTTCGCCGTTTGAGGCATAACGTAATATCTAAGATAAGCTGCCCAAACGATCACACCTACCACGATGAGCAATAGCAAAGCTCTCACAAGGGTTTTCGCTTGAATGGACTTCCTCATTTTACAACGCGTCCCTTAGTGATTTCATTGGCGTGTTTCGAATCATCCTCAATACGGGCAGTGCGCCAGCCAGCATGAGAGAGCCCATCGCCATCAAACTGGTATGAAGGTATTCTTCTGGGATTATTTGAAGCTCAAGTGTCCAGCCGAAGGATTGCTTGATGACAATATCCACCACTAAATTAGCCAAAGCTAAGCCAAGTGGTAACGCAATTAGAATCGATATCGCACCGAAGACGAACAGTTGCAGACCGCCCATGACAACCAATTCTTTGCCAGACATCCCTAGGCAACGCAGCAAAGAGACATGACGCTGACGGGATACCTCACCAGCGACAGTCGCAAAGAAAATACCAAATACTGCAATGATCAATGTGATGTTGCCTAGCGTATCGGCTATAGAGAAGGTTCGGTCAAACACCCTCATCGCCTGCTTGTGAATATGGCTATTGTCGAAAATCCGTTCCGAGTTCAAACGAAATACCGACTCCATTCGCCGTTTAAGGCCAACAGAATTAACGCCATCTTTCAAAACAGTACCTAAAGCGACGGTACCGCCGCCAGCAAAGGCATACAGCCAGTTACGATGTGAAAGCAGAACTTGGTTATAGGGGTTGCCGTAATCGTAGTAGACACCAACAACCTGCCAGCCTTTGCCAAGCTTGCCAGACAAATCGATAGAGTCACCCGGGCGAATACCCAGCTTAAGTGCCATCGATTCGCTGATCATCACTCCTTTAGAATGATGTAAGTGATACCAGTAATTAGGAATGCCCAGTTTCACGGTTAGGGAATCCAATTCCCCTTCTGAGGCGCCAGTACTAACGACCTGAAGGACGCCTTTATTAGAGTTGACCTCTTTTTCCCAGCGCCACCAAACGGAATCGACTTCCGGCTGCTTAGACAACCAACCACTCATGCGAGCCGCCGCACTATTATTCGGGTAAATGTACAAATCAGCGGCTAAACGTTGGCTCAACCACTTGTCTGTTGTATCACGGAAACTGCCAACCATGGTTTCGACACCAATGTTGGCCGCCATTGCCAACATAAAGGCCATGGTCGCCACACCTCGGTAGCTCATACTGGCTGCCGCGTCAGCGAAGAACCAGCGTGTTTTCACCCATTTAAGCGAATAAGAAAGACTGTCGAACACCTTCCAGATTAAAAACGGAGTAAACAACGCGACACTCAGAAGCATCAAAGCAACAATCGCAAAACCAGATTCCTGCGTTTGCGGCGCCTGATAAATGGCAATGGCTGCCACACACAGAGCGCAAGCAAGCAAGGCTTGGATAGTAAACTCAGTACCCGCAAAGCGAACTAAAGATAAACGCGCAGTTAATCGAATCGGCTGTGAACGCAGTAAACGTACCAAAGGCCAGGCACACGCGACAAAAGCCCCAATGACCGTCATATATAAGCTGTATATGCTGGATTTCCAGCTCCACGAGATCAACAGACCAACATTCGCGTCATACAGATCGCCCAAGCTGGCCGAAACAGCTGGAATAAGCTGATTAGCAAGTAAAATACCGAGCACGTTACCGCACAACCAGCTGACGGTGATCAACACCAAAAGCTCCAGACAGAGTGCTTTAGCCAGTTGCCAACCAGACACGCCGGTTTGACGCATCGCACCAACTAATGGTTGCCTTTGAGTCAACGACAGTGACATTGCTTGGTAAAAGATAAACAGACCGACAAGAAACGCCAGCATCCCCATTGCGCTCAAATTCATGTGGAAAGCTTGCGTCAGCGATTCAAGCTCGGTACGCGAATTACGCATGATGCTCATGCCGTTGGGTAAGTACTCTTTTAGGCGCGCTAGCTTTTCCGGAGGTATTTCACCACAAGCAATGACAGAGATTCCAGAGCTGCGTTCTAGCATTCTAAGCAGTGAAATATCGGCGATGATCCGAGTACCGTTCAACCTGTCTTGGGTATCAACAACAATCGGCCCAAGTTTGCTGCCATCACTCAGCGAGATGAAGTCGTTATCCTGCCATTTCATATGCGCGGCGAGATCAGAACTGACCAAAATCGGGTATGGACTGTTCATCAATTGCAGAGAAGAGAAATCTTTCAGAATCGTTGCTGGGCGGAATTGCAACATAGCCACAGGATCGACACCAACCAGCATCAGATCCGTCCCATTGGCCATATTTACTCGTAGGCTTTCAAATGGTGCGCACTGGTTGAACCCATCGCGGCGAAGCTGAACATAGAAACCTTGAGGAATCTTATTAGTGACGTGTTTAGGGCGAATACGGTAAGGAAGAGGATTAGAAAAGAGTTTTTCACCGTGCTCGTAGCTTTGCCTCGCATGATCGTTAATGGAAGTCACACCCACTAAAAGGGACACACCTAACGTAAGACCGAGCCAGACAAGAAGGATTTGAAAAGGGTAGCGTCTGTAGTGGCCGAGCAGTGCTTTAACTACGGGCCATAACATGAAGCTGTCCTCCTTGAAGACGCACTCGACCTTCCATGTGTTCTGCCACTCGCTCACTGTGTGTTACCAGTAATAATGTACACTCTAACTGGCGAGTCAGCGTAGTAAGAAGACGCATCACTGCTTCGGCATTTCGCTCATCAAGGCTTCCGGTTGGTTCATCGGCGAGGAGGATTTTAGGTTCCATATAAAGAGCACGGGCAATAGCTGCTCGTTGCTGCTGGCCACCCGAGACTTCTTCCGGATAGCGCCCCAGCAATGGCATTAAGTCTAATGCAGAGAGGATTTGACGCCACAGCCCCTTGTCTTCAGGGAGCCCTTTAAGCTGGCGACAAAAACGAATATTGTCTGCGACGTTGAGCGTTGGAAGTAAGTTAAATTGCTGGAAGATGAGGCCAATGTTGTTGCGACGATATGCGGTACGTTTGGTTTCCGCGATTTCATGCATAGAAAAATTCGGAAACCAAATTTCGCCAGAATCAACTGTATCCAACCCAGCGATCAAATTCAGTAATGTACTCTTTCCTGAACCACTTTCGCCCATCAGAGCGACTTGCTCGCCTTGTTCTAATGACAACTCAGCACCTTGCAAGACAGGGTGAAATTCACCTCCATCTACATAGCCTTTACATAGGTCTGTTAGTTGAAGCATTAAAAGTCTCGCAATCGTTCAAAATTGGACTGTGAATCTACACTAAAACCACGCTGGGAGGAAGTATTTTGGATACTAGATCACAAGATATGCATCAAAACGCACCACCTGGACGATTCATGTCTAATTTTCGATCAAATTTTTCATCCAACGCTGTGTTTTCATCCTATACAGCGAGCCGCCCCACTTGATAACTTCTTCCGTTAAAAAGAGTAAATACACCCATTGCGGCTCCCACCCTAGGCCAATGGCCGCAAACGCCGCGAGCGGAATACCTATCAGCCATTGAGCAATCAAATCTTGGTAAAGGCAGAACTTCACATCGCCACCTGCTCGTAGTACACCGACAATCACCATCATGGGAATTGAGCGCAAAATAATGCCAAAGCACAAAATAACCATGAACTTCTCAGCGAGAGCGCGAGTCTCATCGGTCAATGCACTAAAGGCATCGAGCACGAGTCCCTGACACAAGTACAAGATCAGTGCGACAACAATACCTACAATCAAGCTGAGTATGGTCATGCCAATCGCTTGATAATAGACTGCCTCATAATTCTTGGCGCCGATCTGGTTGCCCACTAGTACAGCAGCGGCATTGGACATACCGATCAAGAGTGCCAAAGCGATCGATTCCACTGGCGACATAACCGACAACGCTGCCAATCCCTGAACACCGGACTGCCCCATGATCGCGTGGTAGGCAAACAACCCACCGGCCCATGCAAGAAAGTTAAACGTGGTAGGTAAAGAAAGCTTCAGAAAGCGTACTACTCTATCCCATTGAATTACCGCTTTAAGATCTTTAACCCCAAAAGCCAGCAGGTGCTTTTTCGCGTAGATGTAGCCAAACAGTGTCACCACTTCAATCGCTCCACTTAGCACTGTAGCTATAGCTGCCCCTTTGATCCCCATGGCGGGAAAACCTAGCTTACCGAAGATAAGTACCCAGTTAAGAAAGATATTGGAAACAATACCAATACCACTGAAAAAGGTGCTGATGCCAGGTTTGTGCATTGAGCGGAGACCAACAGACATACTGGCGACACATGCGACAGCAAACATCGTGACCGCTGTAATCACCAAATACTGGCTACCTAACTGGTTTACTTCCTGAGATTCAGTGGTCAAAGCCATGATTTCGCTCGGGAAAAGAACAAAAATCGCTACGGTGAACACAGCAAAAATCATCGATACCAGCCAAGTCAGGGCAGTACTTTCTTTGACCCCTTGACGATCAGCGGCTCCCCAATATTGGGCGGTAAGCAAGGCTCCACCTGTCGTCACTCCCACCAGCATGATCGTCGTAACAAAGGTTGCTCTGGCCGCGACGCCCACCGCTGCGATTTCTGCTTCACCTAATTGACCAAGCATCAACACATCCACTAAACCACGGCTAGAGAACATGATGCTTTGCAACGTAATGGGTAAGGCAATGGCGATCATTCGTCGCAAAAACTCACCGCGTGTATGGAATAGAATCTGTGAGACCGTGCTCAATTACTCACCTCAAACGACAACGCTATGCTAGGAAGGGAAAAAATGTATCGTTTATTATATGATCAGCCTTGCGCATAAACCATATTATTAATAGGGGGTCGAGATGAAAAAAGTGCTAGTACTGGGCGCATCCGGCTATGTGGGTTCGCAATTGCTGCTTCTACTATGTAGCAAAGGCTATCAGGTGACGGCAGCAGCTCGGCAAATCGAGTATTTGAAAGCCCGAGTCACCCCTCACCCTAACCTTGAATTGATTTATCTCGATCTCGCTGACCATGAGGCGACACTGCGCGTTGTGCCAGAGTATGAAGTCGTCTATTTCTTGGTTCACGGAATGGCGCACGGCCATGACTTTCTTGAGTATGAAATATCCCTTGCTGAAAACTTCAAATCGGCATTAAAGAACAGTGCTATTAAACACGTTATCTATCTCAGCGCGATTCAACCTCAGACTGGCAATTCTGAGCACCTCAAAGCACGCCGAATGACGGGTGACATTATTCGCAAAGCGGGAGTTCCCGTCACTGAACTCCGTGCGGGCGTCATTATAGGCCCCGGCTCTGCGGCTTTTGAGATCATGAGAGATTTTGTCTACAACATGCCTCTACTCATCACTCCGAAATGGGTCGATTCGAAAGCCAACCCTATCGCGCTGGAAAACCTCAACCACTATTTATTATCCCTTATCGAGGAATCCCCTACCAGCCATGCGCTTTACGAAGTAGGCGGGCCAGATACTCTCAGCTATCGCGAACAATTCGAGACCATCAGCGCTGTAATTCGGAAACCCATCAAGCTCTGGTCAACATCATTACTAACGCCTCAGCTCGCATCACGCTGGCTGGGTATCGTCACTTCCGTTCCTTCCAGTATTGGTACCGCGTTGCTGTCTGGCCTAGAGCACGACTTTATTGCCGACGCCAATGACATTCGTCAACGCTACCCTCAAACGCTTGTCGGTTACAAACAAATGGTCAGAAAAAGCATAGATGAAGAAGGTCATTTTGTTCGCAGTGAGGTCTGGGGGTTTGACCCTGCGGCTCTCAAGCGCTGGCAAGCAGGCTATGGCTATTACCCAAAACAAACAGGGGCCAGCATAGAAACGGATTTGAGTTCTGAACAACTGTGGAAAGTGGTGAAACAAATTGGTAGCAGAAAAGAGGGCTACTTCTTCGCCAACCTGATGTGGCGAACACGGGAGTGGCTCGATCTGTTCTTTGGTGGAGGACGACCTGTACGGCGCTCTCCTCCTGGGCCAGAGCTGCAAGTGGGTGATTATATAGACTCTTGGAAAGTGATTCGCTGTGAAAAAGAGCAGTTTCTGTCCCTGCTGTTTGGTATGAAAGGCCCCGGCCTAGGGCGCTTGGAGTTTTCATTGGAAGACTTGGGCAGCAAGCGCAAACTGACAGTCAAAGCATGGTGGCACCCGCAAGGGTTAAGAGGCTTACTTTACTGGTTCGCCATGATGCCTGCACATTTATTTGTTTTTAAAGGCATGGTGAAAGCCATTGTTCGAAAAACAAAAGAGCTTCCTTAATGGAAGCTCTTTTCTAAGCTAAAAGCACAGCAAACTAAACTTGATAACCAATTGGAATCTCAGCCAAGTGGTTACCTTGGTTACCCGGATAAACCAGATATTCCCCATGGTACTTAACGTTTGATTTGTAGTCGGTAATCTTGTGTAGCATGAATCCTGCTGCCGATGCTTTTTCAACAAACTGCGCGTGGTTACCACGAACAAACCAACTCATTGGTTTGATCAGCATTTCTCCGTCAAAACAGTCATCACACTGGTTAGTACACAGCGCGAAAGAGTTTGGGCCTTCAGTAAAAATCTGAACTTTACCGCAGTTTAGAAGCGGCTCTGACGTTGACACTTCCCAACCGTCTTCTTCCATCTGATCAAGAAACGCGTTGATTTCACTGTCTTTAATCACTCGCTCCGCTTCCCCTTGTGGGAAAAACTCAGCGTAGAACTTAGAAATACGCAGGAAGGTGAACATCAGCCCAGCTTCGTTACCTTTCGAGCGCCCCGCTTTTTGCCAACGAGTAAGATCATCAACCACACAGCGATGGAAACGCTGCGACTTCAAAGCACGGGTTACCCAACGCACCAGATAATGATTGTTTGCCACAGGTGCATCCACGGCCTTACCTGATTTATGATCCACGGCCAATTCTTCCAGAGCGGTATTGACCAAGTTTTGTATTTCAACAGTGTACTGAGACATTACGCCTTTCTTCCAAATATCCAGTAAAATGCGGCGGACAGAATTGAACACGCCGTCATAACAGTAATCATTGGCCAAGTCGCTCCATCAGGCAACATAGCAACGACAACGCCAATCACAGAACCCGTGCCAAAACGCAGCGTTCCTGCCAGAGAAGAAGCCGTACCTGCCATCGCTGGGTATCCACTGAGCAATAAGCCCATGGTGTTACTACCAATTGTCGACAAGGTACCAATGAAAAGGACCACGAAAGGTACAGTGCCCCACAGCCCTAGGTCAAGCATCCAACCAATAAATAGCCCCAATCCAGCAACAAGTTGTACCAACAGGGCAAATCTGAGCATGGCATGGGAGCCGACCTTCTTCACCAGACGGCCATTGATCATGGTCATAATGATCATCGCTACAATGTTTAGGGCAAACAGATAGCCAAAGTGATTCGGCTGTACACCATAAATATCAATGTAGACGAATGAGCCTGCGGTCAGAAAGGCGAACATACCGGCAAAAGAAAATGCACCTGATAAAATCAAGCCCATAGCGACTGAGTTCTTACACAAACGGAAATAGTTACGTATGGTCGTACCAAAGCGAAGAGGCTGCTTGTTCGCTTCACTCAGCGTTTCTGGAATCTTCCAGAAAACCAAAGCGATCACTACCGCTGCAAACGCGGCCAGAATCCAGAAAATCGCGCGCCAGCCAAACCAAACGGCGATATAACCACCAATCATAGGGGCTATCAAAGGAGCAATCGTAATGACTAAGGTCACAAACGACATAGCACGAGAAAAATCCTCGCGATCAAACATGTCGCGAACCACAGCCTGAATGATGACAGCCGCCGCTGCGCCCGCAAAACCTTGTGCTGTGCGTACCCAAGTCAACGCCTCAATGCCGGTCGTGGTTGCACTGACGACGGAAGCAAGTCCAAAAAATAGAACGCCCAGAATCAAAACAGGCCTACGGCCATAACTGTCGGCGAGCGGGCCATGGATCAACTGGCCAATGGCAAAACCTGCGGTATACGCGGTTAAGGTAATTTGCACTGCCCCGTCAGCAACACCTAGGTCACGGGCGATGGTCGGCATCGCTGGCAAGTACATGTCGATGGCTAGCGGCGTTAACGCGCCGATTGCACCCAGAACAAGAAAAAGAAGAAAAGTGATTTGGGGTGCTTTGGTTTGCTCTAATGCAGCAGACATAAATCTCCTACTCGGTTGCGTTAGATATGCAGCTTCCGTGCTGCAACCAAACAGAAAAGAAAGACTCGCATCCGCGAGTCTTGTAGCCGATCTATATTGAGCGATATCTCTATAAAAGACTAGTTCCTAATTGGAACTAAACTATTTCCAATTTAGATGATTAGTTCCAAACTGATTCAATTTCTTCTTGCGTCAGATAGCGATATTCGCCTGGTTCCAGCTCATCATCCAGAACGATGTTACCGATACGTTCACGGTGTAGGTGCTCCACCTTGTTACCCAGTGCGGCAAACATGCGTTTCACCTGATGGTATTTACCCTCAGTGATGGTCAGCAGTACTTCTTTTTCTTCTTCATCAACGATTTCCAGTTTCGCTGGTAACGTTGCCGCCTTTTCATTACGAAGCTCGATGCCCTGTTCAAACTGTGACACGTAATCAGCCCCAATCGGGTCAACCAGCCAAACGCGGTACGTTTTTTCGCATTTGTGTTTTGGCGAAGTAATACGGTGTGACCACTGACCATCATCGGTGATCAACACTAAACCCGTGGTATCTACATCTAAGCGCCCTGCAAAATGAAGATCTTCCATCTTCACTTCGTCGAGTAACATAAAGGCTGTTTGATTAAATCCATCTTCATGCGAACAGACAAAACCATCGGGTTTAAACAACATGATGTAACGAGGACCTGGCTTTTGGATCTCACGTCCTTGCCATTCGACAATACAGTCGTCCGTCACTTTCACCGCACCACTTTTCTGCACGATATCGTTGACGGTGACGTCACCACTTTTAATGATTTTTGTTGCTTCTTTACGTGTCGCACCCAGTGCATCACACAAGTATTTATCTAAACGCATGAATACCTCATCTCAATCAGGTGAGGTATTATAGAGCCACTAGACTAAATAGTTGAGCTATTTCACACAATTTATGTATACACTCCGACCTTACCAAGCCGACTCGGTGAAAGCCGTTATTCACTATTTCCGTAAACACTCCAGCCCAGCCGTCCTTGTACTACCAACTGGAGCAGGAAAAAGTCTGGTTATTGCTGAACTCGCCAGACTGGCTAAAGGTCGGGTATTGGTCATGGCGCACGTCAAAGAGCTGGTAGAGCAAAACCACGCTAAGTACGAAGGGTACGATCTCAAAGGGTCAATCTACTCTGCGGGTTTAGGCCGCAAAGAAACTGACCAACAAGTGGTGTTTGCATCAGTTCAGTCTGTGGTCAGAAACCTTGATGACTTCAAGAACCAATTCTCGCTACTGGTGATTGACGAGTGCCACCGCGTGCCGGACAACAAAAACACCAGCTACCAGAAAGTGATTTCTCACCTCCGTGAGCTGAATCCGGGCATCAAAGTGCTCGGTTTAACTGCCACGCCTTATCGACTTGGAATGGGTTGGATTTACCAATATCACACGCGCGGCCTGGTCAGAACAGAGGAACCAAGGTTCTTTCGAGATTGCATTTTCGAGCTGCCTATTCGTTACTTACTTGATGAAAAGTTCCTCACCCCTGCTCGAATGATGGACGCTCCCGTACTGAGCTATGACTTCTCACAGCTCAAACCCGCAACCACAGGCCGCTATAAAGAGGCGGAGCTGGACATGGTGATCGACAAAGCCAAACGGGCGACACCTCAAATTGTCGAGCAAATCATTCACCTCGCTAAAGACAAACAAGGCATCATGGTTTTCGCGGCAACGGTTCGACATGCTCAAGAAATCTATGGTCTTCTTCCTGAGGGCCAAACTGCACTTGTGATTGGCGACACCCCAACACCTGAGCGCGACGCCATCATCCAAGATTTTAAAGACCGTAAAATTAAATACTTGGTTAATGTCTCTGTGTTAACGACAGGATTTGATGCCCCTCATGTTGACCTGATAGCAATTCTGCGACCAACAGAATCAATCAGTTTGTATCAGCAGATTGTTGGACGAGGGCTGCGTCTTTCTCCGGGCAAAGAAGAGTGTCTGGTACTGGATTATGCAGGCAACAGCTACGATCTCTATCAGCCTGAAGTCGGTGACGCCAAACCTGACTCCGACAGCGAAATCATTACCATCCCCTGCCCAGCTTGTGGCTTCAACAACAACTTCTGGGGAAAGCTGGATAACAATGGCTTCTTAATTGAGCATTACGGTCGAAAATGTCAGGGCTTTTTCGAAGACGAAGAGACTGGTGAACGAGAGCATTGTAATTATCGTTTCCGCGCCAAATACTGCGGGGAATGCGGCGCAGACAATGACATTGCTGCGCGAATTTGTCACGAATGCGATGCGACATTGGTGGATCCTGACAAGAAGCTTAAAGAGGCGTTAAGCTTAAAAGACGCTTTGGTATTCGAGTGCTTGTCGATGGATTTGAGTGTCCACAAAGATGA
Source organism: Vibrio sp. RE88 (assembly GCF_013113835.1). Lineage (GTDB taxonomy): Bacteria > Pseudomonadota > Gammaproteobacteria > Enterobacterales > Vibrionaceae > Vibrio. The sequence continues at coordinate 292,175 of NZ_VTYQ01000006.1, forward strand.
CAAAGGCAAAAGCAGCCTCAAGGTCTCTTATGTGGGGGAAAACCAAGCTCAGGTGCACGAATTCTGGTCTTTAACGACCAAGAAACAGAAGCAGACATTCAAAGATATGTTTGTTCGTCCTCATCTCGCTGACAAACATCGTCCGTTCGACGATGCTTCTCCAACCAAGGTGGTCAATAATCAGCATCGTTTCAGGCCTCCACAATTTGTGATCGCGCGTAAAGCTGGGCGCTTTTGGAAAATGCGAGACAAAATCTTTGAGGATGAACTAACCAACTAGGGTCTGTTGACCTTTGCGGTTAAATTTTGTTCGAGATAAAAGCGTTTTAGTCGCGGCGAGAGGTTTGTCGCCTAGTGACCTAAGCACTCTATCAGCTCATACTTAATATTCACTTTGTATTCAGAAAAGATTCATTATACTGAGTCATAGAATTTCCGAGAAGGTAACGCTATGTTTCATAAGCAGTTAATTTGCTCCCTTGCTGTCACGTTTTGTATGGTGCTTGCTTACCCTACCTACGCTGACAGACACGATGATAAAGATGGTCATGCTCTGGTGCAGGATGTCCATAAAGCAGGGACAGAAATTGAATTTGAAGAAGATCAGGACGAGGTCTACGACGCTGTTCGTAAAGGCTATATTCGCCCATTTTCCGATCTTTACGCTGCGGTGGAACAAGACCTTCACGGACGCATTATCAAAGTCGAACTTGAAGAAGACGATGATATTTGGATTTACGAACTAAAGTTAAATTACAACAACAACATCATCAAAGTTGAGTACAACGCGAAAACGCTGGAAATGATGCTCATCAAAGGTCGCAATTTCAAACAAGCCCTGAAGAATTAGAAGAAGAACGTCATGAAAATACTTGTAGTGGAAGATGAACCTCGTCTTGGGGAACAAATCATAGAAGCCCTTGAACAGAATGGTTGGGTACCTGAACTGTCAGCAGATGGCATTGACGCACTCTATCGTGCGACGTCCGAGGAGTGGGATGCGATTGTACTCGACCTTGGCCTACCAAAGCTTGACGGTCTGACCGTTCTTAAAGGTATTCGAGATGAGAACATCAATACACCCGTCATTATTCTCAGTGCGCGTGATACCCTAACTCAGCGCGTTGAAGGTCTTAACGCCGGTGCAGACGACTACCAGACTAAACCGTTTGAAATGGTTGAACTGATCGCTCGCATTCGCGCCCAGCTTCGCCGCGCATCCGGTAACGCGTCTCCAGTTATGCAAGTGGGCAGCCTGAGCTTAGACACCCGCTCTTCTAAAGTTATGTGGCAAGGTCAGGCAATTGATCTGACGGCACTCGAATATAAAGTCGTCGCTTACTTTATGCATAACCCGGAAAAAGTGATCTCGCGAACCGAGTTGGTAGAACACATCTACAAACAAGACTTTGACCGCGATTCCAATACCATCGAAGTGTTTATCGGGCGCATTCGCAAAAAAATCGCACCTAAAGTGATAAAAACCGTCCGAGGACTGGGATACCAGCTTAATGCCGAATAAAAAAGCGCATTTACTTAAAAAACTCAGCCTCAAAAGCCGCCTCGTTCTGGCGGCGGTAGTCTGGCTAACCGCGATGATCATCGCCGCCGGTGTCATGGTCCCTTCTCAGGTGTATGTCTACATGGAAGATGATGCCAAGGCACAATTGGCAACTTACATGGACGAAATTGCCGCGACAATTGAAGCGGATGAGAAAGGCAATGTGACCATCGGCACTCCCCTTTCGGATCCGCGCTTCAACCGCCCCTACAGTGGCCTATACTGGTCCGCCAAAACGGATAAAGATTTACTGCGTTCTCGCTCTCTCTGGGACAAAGTACTGACCGAAAAAGGCGATCATGACATGCTGGGTGCGCGAGATGAGAAGCTCATCTATATCGAGTCGACACTCTATTACCCTGATTACGATGGCCCCATCGAAGTCACTATTGGTATTGACGAACAACCGATAGAAGATACAGTACGAAGCTTAATGGGCCAGCTATGGGTCATACTCGCGCTGCTTTACCTTGGCGTCCTGACGCTTATCGTCATTCAAGTACAATGGTCTCTGAGCCCACTGACCAAGATGCACAAAGAGCTATCTCAACTGCGTTCAGGCAAGAAGACCCAGCTCGAAGAAGATTATCCACGCGAAGTCGCACCTGTTGTATCAGATTTGAATGCCCTTGTTTTCCACTATCAGGAACTGTTAGAGCGTGCTCGTCACCATGCAGGTAATTTGTCTCATGCATTGAAGACCCCGCTTTCAGTGTTAAAGAATGAGGTCGCCAACAAAGACCAACAAACCAAACAGCAACTGCAACCTTCGCTCGATCAAATCCAAAGCCAGATAGATTACCACTTAGGCCGCGCCCGAATGGCGGGTTCTAAGAACATTCTTTCTGTGAAATCCTGCCCGTCTGAGCGCGTTGATGCAATCTCGATGGCTTTCGATAAAGTCTATGCGGAGCGCGATATCACTCTGATCAACGAACTTGATTCTGACTTGGTGACAGCGGTCGAACAGACTGATCTTGACGAAATGGTCGGCAATATTCTGGAAAACGCTTATAAATGGTCCGACAGCATCATCCGCGTTCATGCAACTCAAAATAGTGAAGACGCCGAAACCATCGACATCATCATTGAAGACGACGGCCAAGGCATCCCTGAAGAGAAACTCAAACAAGTTATTAAACGTGGTGTACGTTTAGATGAGACGACTCCGGGCACGGGGCTAGGCTTGAATATTGTCAGTGAAATGGCCCACAGTTATCGTGGCAAGCTGACTCTCGACCGAAGCTCAATGGGCGGGCTAAAAGCCATTCTATCGATGAAAACCACTCATTAAACCATCGCCCAACAACACACTACCAAAGCAGGCACTCTAGCCTGCTTTGCTATTTTCTATTTCAGCTAATACGTTTCATTAAACTTCATTCCATTTTCTTGAATAAATAGCCATACCGTCCAGAACTCCAACGACCTTCAATTGACAACATTTGAGAAGACTAAAACTGAGTCAATCATGATTTATGATGATTCAGTTAACTTTTTCAGGGCCGCAAACATAATGAACAAATATTATTCAAAGTCAGTTATTTCAAATGAAAACAAAATCAATGATTGCTTTGGCTGTCGCTCTGGCTACAAGTGCAGCACATGCAGAGGAAGAAGAAACACTTCCTCAAGACCCTTTTTCAGCTCAGACAAAGTTGGGCTTTATCTATACCGAAAACACTAGCTCATCGCTGTCTTACAACACCGCGTTGATTTTAGGCTACAGCAAAGACCAGTGGGAACACAAAGGTGGCTTTGAAAGCTACTATACGGACGCCGACAACGCTGACGATGGTGCCAACCGCTACACAATTAATGCCGGTTCAACTTACGACTACACAGAAACCAGCTTCTTAAGAGCAGCCACTCGTTTTGAGAACGACCTGTACGGCACGTATCGCAAACAATGGGTCTTGATGAGTGGCCTCGGTTTCTATTTACATAATACCGATACCGCCAAACTTTCGGTGTCACTCGGTCCGGGTTACCGAATATCTGAACGTCAACCCACGGACAGTGAATTCCCTTCCCTACGTAACTACGAAGTAATTGCCACCTCAACGTTGGACGGTTCTGTATCGTTTTCAGAAACCTTTTCTGTCGGTGCCGTTATGGACGTGGCACACGGTGAAGAGAATACCCACTACAATACCAAAGCGTATGTAAAGAACATCCTGATGGGCAGTTTGGCACTAGTTTTCGATGTGGAATACATCTACAACACCACCGTCGCTGACGATCAATCTAATGATGAAATCTACTCGACGATGAGTCTTAGTTACGATTTTTAAGGTTATTTCATTTATTAATTAGCTTTGCACTCGGGTAGGTTTGAGTTAGGAAACAACGTCAAAACTCATAAAAGCAAGAGGCTACACAAGGATGATTGTATGAAAAAAGCCCTCGTAGTGTTGTCAATTACTGCCACCACCATTGCCGGTGGCAGCCTTTTCACCAGTTACCTGCGAATGGAGCAGGACAAACGTGTGGATGAACAAGAGATTCTGACTGCGATTCAGAACGACAACCAACTCAGCACACCTGATCGCATCGTTCAAACCTCTGGCATGTTTATCGGTGTCGATTATGAAGCGAATACGCTCACTTCCATCAATTCAGATAAAGAAGTGCTGGTCAAAAACTTCAACCACGTTGACTGCTTTACTCTGCTCGACTACGTCACTTCCCTCGCCTTTTCTGATTCCTTCGGCCAATTCGATAAGAACCTTAAGCTCGCGCGCTACTTATACGGCAACGTAGACTTTCTCATGCGCCGCCATTTCTTTTCTGATTGGCTGGAAAATAGTCCATTCAATGTCCAAGACATCACGCTCACCCTCGATACCCGAGCAGTCACGACCGTGAAGCACATTAATCAGAAAACACCTGAAGGCGAACGTTGGATCCCTTCGGTACCGATTAAAGATAAGGACATCAGTTTTATTCCGCGCGAATTTGTCGATGATACTTTAATTAAAGAGCTGAAAAGCGGTGACTTGATCGGTATATACAGCCACAAACGTGGACTAGACGTTTCTCATACGGGCATCTTCGTTGAAAATGGTGACGAGCCGATTTTCCGTCATGCATCCTCTGTCGAAGGTAAAGTCGTCGACACTCCGATGCTGGAGTATCTAAAAAGCAAACCGGGCATCATCGTTTATCGATTTAGCCCCAACAGTTCTTCAAGTTAAAAAAAACGGCAACTTATTAGTTGCCGTTTTTGATTCTATTTAACCAGTGACTAGTATGTCATATGAAGGATCACTTTGTGCCCGACAAGTGCCGCATTGTTCTCACCCAACTTAGCCACTTTCATGTGGCCATCGAATGAGCCTGGTCTGACAAACAACTGTTCAATCATACCCTTACGTAACGGCTCAATATCCAACGGTTTGTGCTCTTCCATAGCAAAGAAAACACCATCACTGTCGAGCTCATATCGGCCCGAACCTGTGTAGCCAACGCGGCTTTTAGGTAGCACCGCATAGACATCGTAGCCACCGTTCTCTTTCAACGTCAGCTCCAGACGCAGCGGTAACGTCGTCGCATAATCATCATCAGGATCCGCTGACGACACGTGTACTACCGTATGGCTAATCATATGACGATTAAGCTGATTGTCATCACTGTAGGAGACCGCCGCCCCGAACGCGATACCCGCAGCAAGCGGTACAATGGCTAGTAATTTATTCACAACTCATCACCCCACTTTTCTGACTGAAGCTTAAAGAACGCCCCTGGTCATCCACTAACAACGTCAGTTCGCCGAAGTCATACAAGGTCGCATTTTGGTAGTGCACTTTCGCTCCGTTGTTTTCTGGAGTAAACCAGCAAGAGGCAAACTCTTGCTGTTCGAAAGATGCATAAGCCAGAGGTGAGCGTGAGCTTTCAATAATTGAGTAGCTCGCGACGGCACCGAAGACAAACAACCCAGTCGCAACAAGTTGAGTACGGTACTGCGCCATGCGACTACGTAACGTCTCTTTCGGCTCCTGAGGGGCAGGAATTTCCACCACCTCAGGAACAACGGATTCAACTTGATCAACTTCGCTTGCTGGCTGATAAGTATCTACTCGGCCCACAAATTCATAACCCGTACCTCGAACCGTACGGATGATTTCACCGGCGCGATCTTCCAAAGCTCGGCGGCAGTTGGAGATACAATGCAGTAAGCTACTGCTCTCCACTACGATGCCGCGCTTTAGCCACACTTCATGCATCAACTCGTGCTTAGTCAGCGTCTCGCCAGCTCGCTCGATCATGTAGTTAAGTAGCGCAATCTCATTGATTCCGATCGGATGGCGAACATTGCTTCCCTGACTGTGAATATAGCCTTGCTCAACATCGAGAATATGGCTTTCATTAATCAGTAACATATTTTATCCCTCAACGAGCAGCTTACGCATTACGCTTTTTTCACGGAGATTCGCCACCGCAACGTAAGCCATTGGAACAAAGAACAGTGAGAAGAAAGTACCAATCGTCAAACCGCCGACTAGAACCAGACCGATGTTTACGCGGCCCAATGAGCCCGGACCTTCAGCCAGAGCGAGAGGCAGAGAACCGATAATCATCGTCAGAGACGTCATCAGGATAGGACGAAGACGAGAGCGTGCACTCATCAACGCCGCTTCCATCACTTCCATACCTTCTTTACGCTTAAGGTTGGCAAACTCTACCATCAGGATACCGTGCTTGGTTACCAAGCCAACCAGAGTTAGCAAGCCAATCTTTGAGTATAAGTTCAGGCTTTGACCAAAGACGCTCAGCGTCAGTATCGCACCCACCAGACACAGAGGAACGGTGATCAGAATAACCAATGGGTCAACAAAGCTTTCAAACTGAGCGGCAAGGATCAGGAAGATGAAGATCAATGCCAGGCCAAACAGCATCTGCATACCCGCTGAAGACTCGTTAAGTTCTTTAATCACACCATTGTATTCGTAGCTTTGACCCGCTTTTAGCAACTCAGGAAGCTTCTCATCCAGGAATGCTTGTACATCATTCGCGCTGTAACCGGGAACCAAGTCCGCAGTGATCTCCGCAGCGTCTTTACCACCGTAGGTTTTGATGTTCGATTCTGCCGTTACAGGTTTGATCGATACGAACTGAGACAATGGCAATCTTTGACCAGATTCAGAGCTCACGTACAACTTATCTAGAACTTTAAAGTCACCTAACGCTTGGCGGTTTACCTGTACCTGAATTGGGTAAGTAAATCCGTCATCCGCCTGCAGATCGGCAGCTTTCACCGAACCTAAGAAAGTCGAGATGGCATTGGTTACGTTGCCGTAGTCTACGCCTGACAACACAATTGCATTGCGGTCAATCGACAGATCGAAACGTAGCTGGTCACGATGCGTTGAGTTATCAACGTTCGACAGACCTTCGTAATCCTCAAGTAGCTCAACGACTTTCGCTGCGGTATCAGACAACTCATCCAGATCACGGTTAACGGTGGTCACTTCAAGAATCAAGTTAGTCGCTACATCAAGGTTATCCGCAGAACGTACAGAGAAAGACGTCGTGTAAGCCGAGATGCTTTCCTTCGCTTTAGCAATCATCTCATTGATGATTTCATCCGCGCTCTTAGTACGTTCTTCCCATGGCTTCAGCAGCACGTGGTTAGTCGGAGCACTTTCAATGTAAGCCAGATTCGCTTCAATCTCTTTGTTACCTTCAAACACTGCGTTGATTTGATCAGCGTTGTCCAAGTCGTATAGACGACCAGCACCAGCTGGGCCATGAGAAGTCACTTCAATGAAACCAGTATCTTCTGTTGGCAGAAGTACTTTTGGCATAAACCACACCGCAACCACAGACAGAATAGTCAGTACAGCTGTACCCGCTAGAACCTGACGTGGACGCTTAAACCAAGCATTCAGATACACCATATACTTGTCAGTCATGGCGTTCAGTTTGGTTTCTACCCACTGGAACCATTTTGGTGACGTTGTCACTGACTTCAGCATGTAGGCACTCATCATTGGAGACAGAGTCAATGCCACAAAGCCTGAAATGATGACTGATGCCGCTAGCGTAAAGGCAAACTGTTGGAACAGATCCGCCGTCAGGCCTGACATCAAGCCAATCGGCAAGTACACCACGGCCAGAGTTAAGGTCATCGCAATAACTGGGAAAACAATCTCTTTACAGCTCTTAAGTGCTGCTTCAAATGGTGAAAGGCCTTCTTCAATGTGTCGGTAGCAGTTTTCAACCACAACGATAGCGTCATCAACCACCAAACCAATCGCGAGAATGATAGCCAAAATGGTCAACACGTTGATGCTAAAGCCTAGCATTGCCATCACACCAAACACACCGATGACACAAACAGGAATGGTGACCAGAGGAATCGCCGCAACACGCAGTGAACCTAAGAACAAAACAACAATCGCCGATACAAGAACAATCGCTTCAACCAGCGTCATAAAGCCTTGGTCAATCGCTTCTTCGATAAAGTCAGCCTGATTGTAGACCATCTTCATCTCAACATTGTCCGGCACTTCCATGGTTTCCATGGCCGCTTTTACGCGATTTGCTACCGTTACTGGGTTTTCAGACTTAAGTGGTAACACCTGCAGAGACATCGCCATGTCGCCATCAACATGAAGCATGCTTGGCTCAAGGCTCTCCTCTCCCATCTGTACATCTGCGACATCATTAACACGAACAATGTTGCCATTATCAACACGAATAACAAGGTCACGTACGTCTTCAATAGACGTTACCTGATTGACAGGGTTGATTGAGAAGTCACGAACTTCACCTTTAATCGTACCCGCCGTAAACGTCGCATTGTAAGTGCTCAGCGTGCCTACTACATCAGAAGCACTGACGTTCAGAGCCGCCATACGCTCAGGTTGCAGCCAAACACGAATCGCTCGGTTAGAGCCACCATATGGCCCCCACACACCACCAACACCCAGTACGTTTTTGAACTGAGGAGCAATCTGCTGACTGATGAAGTCAAACAGCTCTTGCTTCTCCATATCACCACGGTTAACGAATGTAATAATGTTACTTGGCATCGCCGTGTCAGAAGAGTCATCCGTTACTGTAGGTTTGTCTGTCATCGCTGGCGGGAAGTCAGAAATACCATCCACCTTGCTACGCAGGTTGTTCATCAGGCTTGCATATTCAACCTCACTGATCCCATCTTCAAATTGGATCTTGAGAGAACAGCTGCCTTCCTGACAATCCGTTGTCATCGTTTTGATCTTATCCAGACCTGTGACCGCAGTGATGAGTTCTTCTGCCACATTTTGTGACATGAACTCTGCACTCGCACCGGTAATTGAGGCACTGACTGTTGCCGTCGCGGTCTGGCGCTCAGGAAAATATTGAATCGCAAGTTTTTGGTAGGAGACTATCCCCAGTAGAACAATCGCAATGCTCAGCACTGAGGCGAGCACTGGATGTTTAATACATATTTCAGGCAGCTTCATTCGTTACCTCCGCTGGCTTTTCGTTTGCCGGCTCAGCTACCTTTTTTTCTTCTTTTTCTACTTCGGTCGGAAGTTCAGCGGCAGGTTTCTCTGCTTCTGCTTCTTTGACTGGCTGAGCAGGTAAAGTGCGTGACGGCAAAGTCACAGGTGATTTAGTGCTCTGAACAGATACAGGCGCCTCATGGTTTAGGTTTTGTCGACCTGTAACAACAACGGTTTCACCTAGCTTGAGGCCAGATTCAATCGTCACGTAACCATTATTAGTGTTCTCACCAAGCTCGACTGGGCGCTTAATTGCTTTGTTGTCTTCAACGACCCAAACAAAACGCTGGTCGCCGTCAGCGCCGATAGACGTCTGAGAAACCACAAGGTGTGAATTTGTTTCACCAATCGTTTGTGAAACCTTAGCGAACATACCCGGAACTAGAGCATTTTCAGGGTTATCAAAGTGCGCATGAATTTCTACGCGGCCTGAGCTTTCATCAACAAGAGGAGCGATGTAGTTTACCTTGCCAGTGAAAGTCTGGTCTTGGTAAGCATCAACGGTTAGAGACACAGTCTGGCCCAGCTCCGCTTTACCCACTTCTGACTGGCTGATTGAGTAATGCACTTCAACCGGGTCAAGTTTAATCAGACTAACCAATGCAGTTGCGGCTTCAACACGGCTACCAACAGAATGAGTAAAGTTCGTCAGCTGACCATCAAATGGCGCAACCAACTGGTAGTTCTGCATGTCAGTTTTCTTTTGACGGAAATCAGCACGCGCAAGGTTTGCTTGTTGCTTAAGTTCTTCTACATCCTGAGCAGACATGGAATCTGGTTGTTTCTTTAGCAATGCCAACACACGGTCTAGCTTAGACTCAGCTAATGCCAGTGAGCTCTCTGCTTTATCGAGTTCAGCTTTAGCTTGGTCATCATCAAGTTGAGCAATTAACTCGCCCTTCTTAACCACATCACCATCGCTGAACTTTAACGACTTAAGTTTTTCACCTGCACTGAACGTCAGCGCGGCGGAATCTGTTGCTTTAATTTTGCCAACTTCATTTAGTGAAGCTGCACTTGATTGCTCGGCAACTACTTCGACGGTTACCGGAGTCGCAGGAACTTGATCTTCTGCTGTCGCGTTAACGGCATAAACGGAGCTAGCAGTACATAAAATAGACAGCGGCAAAGCCTTAGAATTTTTCATGATTTGTCTCTAATTGATGAAACTTGCCGCTTGTTATACCTAAGATTTTTCTTGCTAAGTTAGGGCTTTGTCAGGTGGATGATATTTAATCATGAACCATTATTAAAAAACATCAAAGCCATGTTTTTAAAGGAGAAAAGGCACAAAAAAAGCCAGCATCTAAATGCTGGCTTTTGCACTATTTTTGAACATTACTTTTCAGCAGTAACAAACAAGTAGGAGTATCTTGGCGCAACCAAGATGGTTTGTTCTTTGTCGATGCGGATGACTTTCAGATCTTCCATTGAATGCATCCCTCGTTGGCTGAACATAGTTTCCATCAGGTTCAGTGTTTTTCCTTCAGGGATCACTTGTTCTGCAGAAATCGGCATCAGCGAGAGCCCATAAGAATTGAAATCATAGTTACCTGTGGTGTTGAACCCAATCAGATTCCCCGTTAAAAAGTACAGTTCATACTGGCCAGAGCGTTTCAAGCTTAGTGAAGCGCGCATCTTAACCAGTTCGCTTCCTTCTTGATGAGGAACAACAACCTGAGTACGACTTTCGAAGTTCTGATTCATGGTCGGTGAGTTGACGTAAGCCGCCACACCACCAATCGCTAGGCCCGCTACCACACTGGCGATCGTCATTGTCTTATTCACAAATCACCTCCACTTCTTCAGGAAGGTAACTGACTGACGTTCCATCCTGATCAACCAATATCACCTGATTTCCAGTCTGGAAGGCACGGACATTGGCCAGTGTAATAGGCTCGTCCGTTTGAATCGTACATCCTAAGTAGCGCGTTTCGGTATAGTCGGCTTCAACCCAAGGCGTACGTAGCGTTGAGATAAGTAGGTACCCCGCCAATGCACTCAGGCTAAACGCCACCAAATAACGCGCATTACGCTTTTTCAATACCGTTGACGGTACGTCCGTTTCTCTTTCTGCCGAAGGTGAAGGCGCAGAATCATCAGCTATAACCTCAGGTTCGTAATCTCTGACTTCACCGTTAAATTGATAACCAACACCACGAATCGTACTGATGATTTCACTGTTTTTATCTTGAAGTGCTTTTCGGCAGCTCGACACACAGTGCAGCAAACTGCTCTCTTCAACGATGACACCTTTTTTATGCCAGACCTGTTCCAGAAGTTCTGATTTAGAGAGGGGCTTATGGGGGTGCTCGATCATGTATTGAAGTAACGCGACTTCGTTACCACCAAGCATAGTTTTTTGACCGGAATCAGCGTCTTCCACTGAACCAGCAAGCAAGTTGAGAATATGATTATTATTAATTATCAGCATCGTAATAGACTGAATATAGGTACTTTCTATACCTTAACCATATCTTAAAACTTATAAAAAAGAAAAACTCAACCGATTAAGACTGAGTTTTCGTTAGTTTTTTTGCTAGCTAGCTTCCAGTCTGAGGCATTGTTGTTTCTTGAATGACCAATATCTGACCGTCGGTAAAATAGTCATGTTGGTCATCTATCGCGGTAGGTGTAGATAGTGGTTGAAAAGCGATCGTTTGCCGAGGTAATGCCAACTTCACCTGTTGGGCAAGTTTATCTCGCTCTTCATCTACGTTCGGATCAATGCTGTGCAGCACAGTGAAAATACCCGAATAGGCAGTGAGTTTTAATCCGTTGTCGTAGCTTATTGCTCCAAGCCAAATCGTCTGATGACTTTGTGGATCCACTCCCCCCTTCCACCAGCGAATGTGGCTCCGTTGAACCAAATCTCCGGGAAGCTGGAACGCCATATCTTGAGGTGTTTGGTTCCAAAACAAGTCAGACACCGGCGGAGTCTGATTGTTAATCAAATCTAAATACACTGATGGGTCAATGTCATGACGTGAAAATGTGTGATTCTCAATCCAGCCAAGCTGCAACATCAGCTCACGTGGAGAGTCACCAAAGTAGAGCACATTGATAGCCTGTGCATCAAACACCGATGATTTTCCCGGATACGCTTTGAAGTTAAGCGCTGTAGGTACAATTTTTGGCGTCGGCCCTGCCTGCACAACAAAATCATCGGACATATGGAAAAAATGCGTGTAGTTGGCGTACAGCATCGCGCCCAGTAGAAACAGCGAGAATTTAGGTAACATTAAACGCCACTTTAAGCGTTTACCAATAAACAGAAAAACAAGACTGGCACCGACAGCAATCAGGCTGGCTTGGTGCTCAACAATGACGGCTTTGACTTCAGCGATCATTGGAAATTTATCGATGCCATAAGCGAGCAGATAGCCCCACATCACAAACTGGCCAACGCCCAACACCAGCCCAATAGAAGAAAAAACGCTAAATCGCACCCAGGTAATCTTATTGGTGCCCGCAATAAACGGCACGACCCAAGCAATAGGCCCTAGTAAGCGAGCAAACGCCAATACTGTGTTCCCCCGTTTCGCCATCAAATGGCGACATCGGGCTATCGGGCGTCTGGTCTTAGGCTGCCACTTAACCAATTTCTTCTGAGCAGGTACGCCCACTTTTCGCCCAATGAAATAGCTCGCCTGATCGCCAAGAAAGCCACCAAGTAGTACCGCGAAAACGCCAGTAATAATCCCCTGATGCAACTGATAACCCGCTGCGATCAGAAAAGGCTCTCCCGGTACAAATAGATTGGGGCCTATTAACGCATCCAGTAAGGCCCCAATAAACAGGCTAGCTCCTTCAAACATAACCAAAGTCCCTGAGTATTACTGCTCTTTATAGTGACCAAACTTGTATTCCATTTCGTTATTGCGCATTTCCCCAAAGAAGAAACGGCGCACATTGGCTTTAAAGTAAGTCATGCCCATTTTGAACATACCATCTTGATCTAAGCGGCGAGGGTCAAAGCCGAACGTCAGATTCAAGAAGCGGAATCGCCATGTTTTACTTGCCCGCTTCACGTAGTCACAGTCTTCACACAACACGATTTGCTCATCAAAGCCATTCAGTTGTTCATGCACGCGTTTGGTCGAGAAAATACACGCCCCAACCGCGGTGGGAAAAATAAACTGCGTCGTAAACAGACCTAAATTAAACAAACCATAACCTAGCTTGTGTACCACAGGCAGATCTTTGGCGCCCATATACACACCCGCAACCTCAAGCTGCTTTTCTTCTAACTGACTGACTGCGTTGGCTAAGAAGTTCGGCGCTAGTTGAACGTCCGCATCAAGAAACAACAAACGCTCATGCTTTGCCATAGACGCGCCTGTATTACGCCCTAGGCTCACACCGCGTGTATCCATTTTATGCACGGTTAATGCAGGTAAAGAAGCCTCATACGCGCTCGCCACTTCTCTTGTCGCGTCTTCGCTGTCTGAATCGACAAGAATCACTTCAAAGTCACGATGCGTCTGCTTGCTCAAATCTTCCATCAAACGCCCAATGCGCTTTTCTTCATTCAAGGTAATGACAACAATACTTACTGGTCCCATATCGAACTCCTCAATCAATCTATCATTCACGATATGAACAATACCGTGGTGAGACTTAATCACGCGTGAGAAGAATGTTCAGATTCGGTTCATATTGACCGCTTGTTTAGGTGTAAAAATGTAAGTATCTTGTGCCTGCCTCAAACAACGGTAAGCGACTGAAAATATTTACTCAAAAGATAGCCAGTTAAACGGGTTTTCTATTGCGGGAAAATCGAGAGAGTGATAGTATCCGCGCTCGCTTGAAGAGTTACTACCAATTACTCGAAAGCGTTTACCACATTCACGCGAGGTCGCATCGCAGAATGTGACGTTATTTTTTTCATATTTGAGAGTAAATACTATGAAATTTGAAGCAGTAGTACGTACTGAACTAGGTAAAGGTGCGAGCCGCCGCCTACGTCACGCTGGTCAATTCCCTGCTATCGTTTACGGTGGTGAGGCTGCGCCAGTATCTATCGTTCTTAACCACGACGACGTTGTTAACCAAATGGACAAGCCTGAGTTCTACGAAGGTATCGTTCTAGTGATCGACGGCGCTGAAGTTAAAGTTAAGCCACAAGACGTTCAACGTCACGCTTACAAGCCAAAAGTTGAGCACATGGACTTCATCCGCATCTAATTCCCTACCAAGGAATTAAATCGGATTACATCCAGCCTTTTGCATAAAGAATATCGGCCTTACCAACCGAGACTTCTAAAAATTCGAAACCCCGATGCTACCAACATCGGGGTTTCACCGTTTTTGGGCTCTCAAAGCCGTTCTCAATTCTCTTCAACTTGCTGAAACACTTAGTTACTTAACATCAACCTGCAATAGCCGCATCTGTTTTGATTCGACTGAGGTGTGGACGAAAGATGGACTTATACAGTAGTTTATCTCTCAAGTATCTTCATCACTACTCAAATTGCTGCCTCACTCTCCCTACTTTATTCTTTAATCCATATATACGCCTAAAACGCTCTAATGAGGCTAAAGGTTTGGATGTTCATACGGTACATGCTGATGAGTTGGTTAAGGAAGAGATTGCTTTTAGCGATGCAAAAAAATGCAAAAATCACTGTAAATCCCCATCGATAACTATTTTGAGTGATGGGTCTATACTATAGCTTGCTCCCGATTTAGCCCCATCTGAGTGCACTTTGATTTTTTTTACAACGTCGAGCACCAATGAGCGCTCAATAGCCTTGTGGAATGCATTAAGTGACTGGCGAACGAAATCTTTTGTCATAGGCAAGATTTCACAATCTTCTTGTCTCCACTGCCCTTCGTCCTCTAAGCCCATGCTTTTATACAGTCTCACGTCAGCTTTGATCGTGTCCAACACTTCCAAATAGTGTTGCGTATGAGCTACGTCCTCTTCAAAGTACCTGTCTAGTGTCTGCTTACGGCCAGGTTTAGTTAAAAAGAACATATAAATTGCAAGTTCCTTACCCGTCAAATGCAAAGTAATTCCTGCAACTTCTAATGTTTTACTAAAAGAATTAATGTTCACACATAACTCATTACAACTAGCACCATTCATCGCTGAGACGGTTTTAGAAAATGAATGCTGTTTCATCTGAGCAAACATCGATTCGTCAACCTGACGACGCATGCGTACAAACGGTATTTGCGCTAGTGTTACTGTAGCATCCTTACTGTTCACCACTTTTTTCTTGTCTCGACCAACGATGTATTTGTCATAAGGTGTCGGATAGTAAAATTCACTGACAAACTCAAAATCATCGTCAACAAATACATGGCTTAATATATCTTGATCGCGGCCATATAGAGACATTGCGTAACCCATGTAAAAGGCCATGGTTTTTCGCCCTCCGGCAATAGAGGCATGAATCGCCAGATTATCATCTGATGTTAGTTCAGCTACTTTACGTGTAATAAAGTCAGCCATCACTGATTGATCTGATTCTGCTTTAGCATCACTCAAAGCATTGCCGTGCTCATCTTCGATCAACCAAATATTTTCAGAGCCAAAGCGAATAATTGGTAGCTGATAGTCATCAAAAAGCTGCTGCCAGTGACCTTCTTCAAACAACCTCTTTTCTAGCGTCGGCTTAGAGTTAGCAGTGGTGATAACAAAAACTTCTTCTGGCATTGGACTACCTTGCTTGTGCAGCGCGTAGACCGTTTCAGTTAGGACCTGTGGGCTAGCGCCTATAACAGCGATAAGTATCTGCTTCATCGTATTATCACCCTATGTAAAAGACACAAAGATATCGGTTGGAAAATCTCCTGAAGATATCTGAGAGCGCCCTTCCACAACAATTCTTGCATGTTCCGTATCAGTCAAGTCATAAGGAAGTTGATTTTCAGATAATCTCTTGTCTGCGAACCAATAACCAAATCCTTGATCAAGCCACAACGTCACTTGCTTGCCGTTGTCAAAAGATAACACGAGCGTTCGCGAGTGAGGCAGCTTGTATTTCGAGGTCGTTTTGAAGATCATGTTTGCTGTAGAACTTTCAAATGCCAAACCTACTACCTTGTCACGTGAGTAATCATCGAAAAAGTTATCTTGTACTGTCGTTGGCTTGTAACCTCGGCTTAACTCCCCAGTGTGAATTTCGACCTGGCAACTTTTATAATGTTCCCCTAAAAATTTCAAGGTATTAAAGCATAGAGAAACAGGTAAAGTTGCGGCCAGGTAACGATCAGAATAAGTAGCCGATTCGATAACTTGGTCTTGCATCAACGCCATTAATGCAGGTGAGCGTTTAAACACAAGGGTCCAAAACTTGAATCCGAACTCAGAAGCTTTTCCATCCAGTTCATTATCAATCACTATTTTTTCTACATCAGAACTTTGACGCAAACGCATAGGATCAAAGTTCACCAACTCACCCAAAGACCCAATGCCAACCACTAAAGTTTCAAGGTCGTCTTCACGAAGGCCCCATTGGTAACAATATGACTCATTCGCCACCGATGCTAACACCTGATGATCGACATTATCATTCAGTAGTTTGCTCATTAGCTCCACATTTGGGTGGTTCTGATACCAAGACAACGTCACTTTTTGCTCTAGTGACAACTCTTGTACTTGAACCTCTGTCAATATCAAGTTTACCTTTCGATCGGCAACCCAACGACTAAATGCTTGATACAGTTGCCAATCGCCTAGATCGCTCAATTGACTAATAGGAAGTTCAACATAAAGGTCTGAGTCGTCATGTTTAGCAAGCGTTTTTTCTATTGCGATCATTAACGGACGTAGTTCACGCCTATTGTGATGGTCGAACAATTCATATTGTGCTGGCAAACTGAGATTATTAAAAAATCCGTTACTCAAATAAGTGGTAACTTTACGTCTATCAAGTAAATCAAGGACATGTTGAGTCGAATAATCCACTAAACAACGATAGCATGCCTTGTCACAGTGACAGCTAGATGCAACCTTCTTTGCGCCTTGCAGCAACTCAACCACATACTCAGAAGCTTGAATTGAAAAACCTGCACCACCAGCTGCATTGTCAAACAACACGATAGCTTGTACTTCTCGTCCCTTATGATTCACTGGCTTTGTGGTGCAGCCAATTTCATCATTGTTAATACCAAGCTTTTCCGCTAACTGGTTTCGCATCAGCACAGCGACTGAACGAGCAATACTTCTCTCTACTAGTGGTTTACCCAGCTCATCAAACAACAGTAATTCGAACACGTCCGTATAGGTGCTGTGCCCCAACTTTAACGGACCTTTTACAGTGAACTCCCTGTCGTTACCACCACACAAGACTTCGCTAGTGCTCGTTAAATGTCCCTTACCACCTCGTAAGCGAGTATGTCCCATTAAAATTTCTTTTGGTGACTTATCTCCACTTTCGGGCATTGCTTCCATACGGCCACATTCTAGACAAAGCGCGTATCCTTGGTTGACAGGTCCTGCACTGTAATAATAAACATGACCATTGTGGCTTGACCGATATGATGCTCCAGGGTTCACACTTACTTCATTCCATTCAGAACCATCTACCGTCACCCAAGGGTCATTGAAAGGCACGTGATTCAGACGCGAGATATCATTATGAGGTTCGTCTCTAATGTCGACGGCAAAGTTTGCTGGCTGAATGTAAGGGTGAATCCGCTCTGTTGTTTTCTCATCATTGAAGTCGAATTCATTACCACAACACTCACACTGTTCTGGCCTTAACGAAGACGTGTTACTGGCGCCGCACTTGTCACAACGCCATGCCCATCTTAATGCTTGTATTTCTTTTACTTGGTCGGCAGACGCGGGACTATGCCAGTTCAAAAGCACGCCTTTCGACTGATACACACGGCCATCAATCACAACGTCATTGCCTGGAGCATAGTCACGAATAGCAACTGAAAGATCTCTAGATGGAAAACCACCAGAGGTATACAAATTATCTTTGCGAGACGTTTTATCGGTGATTTGGTCTTGCTTCATCTTGATATAACGTTTTCGCCTTTCGATCACTTTGACATGATCGGTATTTAAAGACACCACGTCAGTAGGGAATCCATATCCGGGTAAGAAACCTTTACGTGCTAACTCGGAAAGTAAGAACTCCCCCTCTAAGCGTTGAATTTGGCTTTCTACTGCAGCTTGAGCTGTTGATAGCGAATTGGGGCTCGCTTCTAAACTTTTAGATTGTTTTTTTAGCAATTGATGCTCAGTGGCCCAAGTCTTGACAATGCGTTTCATATGCTCAGCAGAAGCATCTAGAATTTCGATACGTGATGTTGCATCAAGCGAGGTTCGACGTAACAACGTATCCAATCCGTCTTGTATAAGACCTAATGCTCCATTTACACACCAGTCAACAAATTGATCAGCTTGAGAAGCCATCGATTCATGATCAGACTTGAAAAAGTTGCCGCAATTCAATTTCAACGAATTCTCTGATTTCACGACATGATTTAAAAACGTTGAAAGTAGTAACGAATTCACGTGACGACAAACAATGTAGTCACTTGATAGCGATACATTCGGTACTTTAATTTCTGTATCAAACGCCCATCGAGTGTTCGAGAAGATATGCTCTCCATGTGGAGTAGATTTACATAACGTAAGTGCAATCGATTTTGTTTCTCCACGACGGCCAGCACGACCTGCACGTTGCAAATAGTTCGCAGGGTTAGGCGGCGCATTATTCATCGCGACTACCGATATACCACCAATATCCACTCCCATTTCCATTGTTGTAGAACAGCTTAAAACGTTTATTTTTCCCTCTTTAAACTCTTTTTCATACTCACGTAACTGACTCGCCTTAAGCTGTGCAGAGTGTTCTGCGACTCTAAAATAAGGAGTTCGTTCTACAACACGGTCAGCTATATCCGACCAAGCATTTTCTTTACGAACATCAATTAACTCTGATTGCTCTTGCCAATCTCTAACTTTGCTTAGATCAATCGTTTCACCACTTTCGGGGTCGCGGCCAAACGGGAACGGATAACTTGGGGTAGATATTTGTTTACACAAATGTTCAGTACGGTCCCCAGATAAATTCAAATATGGGGTCACCCCTAACAATGGCTTATCTATGATTTTTTGGGTATGAGGACATTGGTGCTTATCTGCAACTAAAGAGAAACTCACTTGTTGCTCAAGCTCTAAACGATAACCATCGCCACTCGGTGTCAGTACAGACGACTGCAAAGCCATCCACGCTTGGCGTAAAATTTCATTAATATCGGCACGTGACTCCGCGTCCTCTGCCTCAATGTTTAATGCTGTAGCCACCAACCTAGCTAACCTTGGTTGGCGTGGCCCATTGCGCCTAATTTTTGGCCATACCTCCACATTCCAAATATGAGTAGGTTCATCTTGTCCTACTAAGAAAGCTGGCGAATACTTAGCCCCAATCCAGTTTATTTGCTCATCCGTCAACCTCACGGCTTTCATGCTTCTAACATGAAAATTCACACAAACAGTTAGGAAATTAATCCATTCTTCACGCGCTTTTTCCGCACTATCAAAGTACCGCATCCATTCATTAGGGGCTGAGTTCGCCCTTTTCTCTAACACCGGATATTCCATGCAGACTAAGCCCATGGTTTCCAGTGTGTTCTGCCTTTTAGGTCGACTATTGAATTCGCGCAGCAGTAATAGACGAGCTAGCAACTTAGGATTCGCAACCATATCCATGCGGTCATCGAAATGCTCATAAAACTTTTTGATCCACAGTTTTACTTCTTTCTGTTCTGCTAAAAACTCTTCAACTTCTTGCCAAGTAACTCTAATTGGTTTTGCACAGCCTCCCACAAGTTCTGAAATCTTCCCTTCAAGGAACTCAATCATACTTTCGTTGCCATTCTCTTGAGCCATCTTGAGCATATCTTGATACTGTTGAAGCTCTGGGCTAGGTTCAGAGCTAGCACTACTTTCTCGGATCGCTTTATCCAAGATCAAATGATAGATTGTCGAACGCAGAAACTGCCTTTCAGAATCTTGCTGTGATTTGGCAGAAAAGCGAGCAGTACCTTGTCTGCTATCGGTGAAAGTAATCATGCGACGACCGTTCCAAGGGCCTTTCAACTGCTCTTTCTTACCATCTTGGCAATATTCTAGTAATGTAGGGATCACCGTAGACAGCATAAATGGTGCACCATTTCTGAAGTGACGGTAAAACTCGAAATTCTTGATCTTGGTGTGCTGACAGCATGGACAACGCACCGACAAAGCACCGTCACTTTTACGATACCCTTCCACTCGGTGTATTAAATGCGCGCCTGGAAATTTAGCGGTTTTTACATGTCTCTGGTTGTTTATCCAATATTCACCAGTTTCCTCAAAACTTAGCGGCGAGATGAGAGCAAAACGGTCATACTCTTCGGAAGGTTCTTCATCATCTTCGATGGTGAGTTCTTCTTCTCCAACAAGGTCCAAGGCAAAGTCATCAATCGATGAATCTGGTTTAGTTAGTCGTAGCTGAGTATGACTGGTCTCTGAGTCTGTTTTTTCAGTCGCAGCCAGTAAGCTGGTTCCGCAACCATTACAACTAACCATTTCAAATATCGGCGAACCACACGAGCACTTCTCTCGGCGTGACATATGAACCATACCAAATCGCCAATCAATCGACTCTAAAGGCGTACCTACCTTTGCCGAACAATCCGAGTTTGAGCAAGCCCAAAGTCCACCAGCAACCCTGTGGAACAAGTGCAACCTGAACGGAATAAATGCATCGCCATCTGCATTCTTTGTCGAAGCACAGATATCAAGCCATTGAAGTGACTCCTGCTCTGATAACGGCTCCTCAGTTGCAGACAGTAACTTCCCTATCTCGCTCAACGTCATTCTGTTATCGGTTGAACCTAGGCGCTGCCTCAAGGTTCTTAGAGGTGGTAAGCTTTGTAATACATCGTAGCGTTCTATGTCGTTTGCTATGCTTGAAACACTATCAAGGTTCATCGCCTTAATTTGCTCAAGTTCCCGCAATGGTTTGATTTCACGCTCGCCTTTCACCAAGTGAACCTGTGTAATATCGACACCAGCTACATCAGCCAAAAACGCTTTTAAATCCGTATCAGAGTCCTTTCCACCGATCGTTGCAGAGGTAGCGACGAACCTCACTTGATCTGGCGTGACACCAAAGCCATGCATTACACGTCGAAGCAAAAGGGACAACTCAGCAGCTTGAGAACCGATATAAGTGTGCGCCTCATCTAAAACGATCCAACGCAGTTTGCCTTTAGAACGGTTCAAAATATTTGCGTCTTTTTGGCGAACCAACATGTACTCCAACATCGTAGAGTTGGTCACTAGTATTTGAGCTGGGTTTTCTCTCAATTCCTTGCGAGAAAGCTGCTCATTTGGGTGCTTTTTGCGCTCTGCTACACTT
Source organism: Vibrio sp. RE88 (assembly GCF_013113835.1). Taxonomy (GTDB): domain Bacteria; phylum Pseudomonadota; class Gammaproteobacteria; order Enterobacterales; family Vibrionaceae; genus Vibrio. The sequence continues at coordinate 313,609 of NZ_VTYQ01000006.1, forward strand.
ACTGATTCAGGCGTATCGCCGTTAAACAGGCTAAATTTAACTTGATCACCTAACTGGTGAGTCCATGCTGTTAAACGCTCTCTTTGACTGTTAATTAATGCATTGAGTGGATATAAGAACAGAGCCTCTACGCCATCTGGCCTGCTGTTGCGTTCAACAATGTCATTCAGAATTGGCACTAAGAAACACTCTGTCTTACCAGAACCCGTACCACTACTCACAATTACAGACTTAGGAGATGGTTCCAATAGATGAGACCATGCTTCATATTGATGGGAATACGGGTACCAACTGCTATCAAAAAGGTAGTCTTCTTTAAGCTCTTTCGGTGGATTTGCCATTGCGTTTACAATCGAGCTGTTTAACAACCCACCCGATAGGTCTCGCATGCTTTGAGTATGCGGTTTCCAGCCAAAGGTAGCTTCAAATACAGGGTCAGCAAGAAACGCCCCGTCTTTACCTGGGGATTGAGAAAACGACTGCCACAAGAACTCCCGCAACGGCTTAGATCGCAAACCAAATTGGCCTAAAGTAGCGCGCGCTGCGCGTTTAGTCAGTTGGTCAACTAAAGACTCAAAATATTGCATGGTTGGTTTACCTTATTTAGCTATTCACTAGGCCGAAAATCATTTTATGTGTAAGAGCGAACACTTGCTCAAAGTACTCAGGGTCAAAGCTTTTGTATTCTCTTATCGCATGTACTACCTCTGGTGACATTCTCAGCGATGCAGAGCCACAAGTAGACAAAGCCAGCAGTACTGGCGCATTCATCACGTTATTGCGGTACAGGTCCTTATTCGTGAAACACACTCCAGCTAACTGCTGGTCGACAGCTCTAATTGAACTCTTGAATATGTGTTCTGAAAATTCGCAAGGCCACTGAGATTCGTTGTATTGATTATTCAATGCATTTCGCAGGTCAAACAATTGCTGAATATAGGCGGCAGGATTAAGAGAAGGCTTCTCTCGATTAGCATCGATTTTATGCATCAAAAGTGCCTTAAGGCTTTGTAAGCCTTGGTATCGAGTTACTAATTCGTCTAATACCGATTCAATTTGACCGCAGATAATGTCCGAAAAGTCGTTGCCGTAAATCTCGATACGCGAAGTATAGAAAGCACTCACTACCGCGATCGCATCTCGAGCTTTAATAGAGTGCCATAAGAAAGGAAACTGCTGACTAAATTGCCATATACGCTCGGCTTCTTTCTTATTTGCGCTTAGTAGCATCGCGAGCATGAATTCAGGCTTATTGATTGCACCTCTCCACAGATCAAACGCAGTTAGTGGAACACTATCGAAGGCCAACAACGCTTTGATGTACTTCCATTCAGGCGCACTAAATTCTGTCGCCAACTGACCGCAAACCGCAGAAAACTTCTCTAGACGCTCCTTACGGGCCCCAATAGATGCCGCTTCTTCTAGTCGATTACTTGGCGACGATAACAGCTCAAGGTCTTTACTCCACATCAAAGGTCTTACACCCTGTTCGGCTTCATCAGCATAAATAAGCCAAGCACCGGGCGATACATCTTCTTCTGGGAAATACCACTGTCCGTCATTCTTGGTTAAAGTAATCGGTGCATAAGTTGGGTTATCCAAAGGCACCATCGAAAGTGTGCCCATGAATCTATCGTCTTCGATTTCAACCGTGCCTTGGGCTCTGTTTGGAATGAGAGCATTGCTGTATGCATTAACACTAAAGTGGAAAATGGAATGTGCATTGTCTAATACCGATACCCTAACCCCGGCATCTAATGAAGATGATAGAGCTAGAAGGGACTCAATATCCTCTTTAAACGTTGCTAAGGAAAATCCAGTAGATAAAACATCACCTTTTGGCAAAGTTCGCTTCACGTAAGCTGACTTAGAAAAAGCACCATAAATGTCTCTAGCGAGGAGTTTAAACTCCACTTCTAACGAATCACTAACGCCATAACCAAATAGCTCATACCGATTAAGCGTATCAACTAAAATCGCTTCAGCATTACGAATCGCCTCTCCTCCAGAGCTAATCAGGCAGATACCTTTAGCAGGGAATGGCAATGTTATCGACAACGACTTTGCTTGATCTTGCCACCATAATAAAACGTCAACTTGTGCTGGTGGGTGAGCTTGATGACTGCGCATATCCAAAGTACGTTTAGGTTCATTAGAGTCTTGCTGAGAATACGATAAGACCGAACTAGGCAGAACATCGAGTTGTTCTGCGTCCTTTAATGCAATGGATGGCAGTGGTTTATTAGAATAGAAGCCAATTTGACCGACTTGTACCGTGTGGCTCGGTTGCAGTTCAATAGAAAAATCATCCGGTAACAAACCTACGGTAAAACGCTTAACAGGTTTGTTGTTTTCAAACAAGGCGATCTCAACCTTACCAAAAGGTACCGTATTCATTGACTGCCATTGCTCAAGCATTGTGTTGCGCCAGCGAAGCTGGGTGTTTGGCAATTGTGATTGCTGACCATTTTCATCAATGGCGATCAAGCTAGGCACACCAATAAAACACTTCCTTGGGGTAGTTTGATAAGGAATGGCCTTACCAACTAAATTGAACTCAAGAGATTTTCCATCTTCTTGCTCAAGTGACACACAATAGTCGTCAAAATAAAATTCCGTACCTATTTGAGTATTAACATCATAAAGAACACGTCCATTCATTAGACCTGCTGTAGCAAGTGTTGAATGCGACAAGTGAACTGGCACTGAAACTAGAGCGTTCGCCTCTGCACATTCGACACTTCCGGCACCTTTGAGCAGCCACTCATCATTATGTTGTGTGAATACCCAAGGTTCATTAGCATCAACTCCCGCGCTACCAAGCACTGAAGCGAACCATTCATTACCAACGTCATCCGTTGCTTTCAATTGTATATCGCTGTCGAACCACTCTGCAGGAAGAGACTTAGTATAAACATCTAATAAGTAATACTCAGAGTTAGCCCCGCGCTTAAATGCCTTTGCCAATAAAAGGCTCTTATTGCCCACTGCAAACAGGTTTATACGGTCAGGCAAATTCACGCTATTAAACAGTTGCTGTAAGAAAATGGCATTAAGACGAGACTTCAGCGTGATGTCAATTTGGTTCTGCCACTGATAGTCGTCATCCGATGCCGACATATCCATCATTGAAGCGTAATGAGAATACGATCTACGCAGGGAGCGAAGAATCTTAATAGAGTTTGGTAATCGACGTTGAACTTCAACTGCAAGACCAAGCGCATTACCCAAAAGAGTTCGAGCGGCTTCAGGTTCCATGTTCAAAGGTAAACCTTGCGACCAATTAGCATCGACCGTATTCAAGTAATGAAGCGGGTCACTTTGCTCGTCTAGCCCGTGTTTATCGACCAGATAATAAATGGATTCAGCAACTTGGGCGACAATACTATAAACCGTCTCATCACGATATGAAGCCGCGATATAATTCGCATGTGCTTTAGCAACAGATGCCGCGCTTAATCGTGAGTTAGCAAATTGCCCATAATCGTGAATCACTTGTTCAAAATAATGCGCAAGCCTGCTATTAGGGTCTTGGATAAGAGTTTGTGGCAAGCCACCTTCAACCGCCACAGTGCCAAGTAACATACGTCCCTTAGTGTTACTCAATACCTTTCGTCCCCAATAGCTTAAACCCTTAGCAACAATCTCACTTCTTTGAGTTGGTGAAATTTCGTTGGCCTGCAAGCCGAGAGACTCCAGTACAGGTTCCCAAGCCCAAACACCGCCTTGAAAAGACGTGCGCCACCACTCAGCCGCATACAATACAAAACACCCAGCCCATTCCCTTGTTGGCCTATTCGAATAGGTGTGAATACCATTACTTTCGACGCTAGCTATTAATGACTGCTTGAGTAACTCAAACTCCAATGCGGTCACTTTATAACTGTAAACAGGTTGAGCATTTGGTTTGGTCAACTCTCTTGCATCTAGTATTGAAGAAAGAACCTTTCTGTATGTTTGCATGATGAACCCTGACATAGTGTGGCGCCTTAAAATGCGCTCGATTCGAACCTATTTTGTAATTGATAATTTACGGTATTTAATGAATAAATGCTGTACGTAAGCTTACGAAAACAATGTATTACGCGAAAATTTATCTGGCAAAATGAGACGACTATCGCCATTTAGATCTGACTCAAATGGCACAACCCATAACTTTAGTGTGTCGCTAAATTCGAAACTGCATTCTATGGGTTTATTAAAAAATTGGTGAGCGGGATAAATCAAAAAAAGGTCACCTTTCCCATTTAGATATTTATGCCCATAAGCAAACATTTGATAGAGATCGGATTGAGAAAGCCCGTAATTGTTTTCTTCGATATCAAGCAGCTTCCATTTAGTGTCGAGAATCAGTTTTAAGCCATCTGGTAAACTGAGCAACAAATCAGGTTTAAGTTGAAATTGATCGCGAGCGTTATGAGTAACCAAGTACTTTGATGAGGCCTGAGTGGTCAACTCAACGTCACCAGGGAGTTGTTTCCTGAGTACCGACGCTACGTAACTTTCAAATACTGCTTCCATTGGGAACAATAAGGAAAGCGCGCTGCTGTGGCCTCTCATACTCAGCGGTGAGAAGCCATCCAGTATCAGTTTTGCCCACTCAAGAGGCTGATGATAATCATTCATTCCCCTGTCCAGCTTAAGGTCGTTGATATCTTGTTTAACTGACTTACAGTTTGGGACATCTGCAAAAGCAAACTGTAGCTCACGCAACAATTTCTGGTTAGTCGCTAGCCTTGTGTACTGACCTAACTTCAACAAAGCCGTTTTAACAAGTCGATTGGCCGGACGGTTAAGCAAGTATTCATCGAACTCGACGTAAAACTTGTGTTTGTTAACTAGGTTGAACCTAATTTGCTGAGAAACTCGCAGCTTGCCCTTTTGGAAGTGAAGGTTATCTTCTTGAGTGACATAGTCACTTTTCAGCCCTCGCTTAACCAAAGAATTTACCGACTGCAAAAACTGACTAATGAATACCTCTAAAAGGGGCATTTGCTTTGTAGCGATACTAGCTTGATTGGAAGAAACGAAGCGAAATGAACCCAAATGTTGCAGCATCATCAACAACATATCGCGGGATTCTGAAACTGCTTGTTCAATGCTTTCGGACTTGCGCCCTGTTTTGGGTAGCACTTCAATATGCTCTCCTGTCGGTGCGAACAATACACCAACGTAGTTTTTCACTTGAAGCAACTCATGGCCAAAACGCTTGGTTAAACCTAAGCACTTATTGGTATCAGATTCTCCGGCGCTTAAACTCACATCCTTTAAATACTCAAATGCACGTTTCGAAATAGGCGTTGCGCCTAGTTCTTCACTTGCAGCTTTGTCATACGTTAAATAGCCATATTCAAATACGGTGGTGTGCATTACGAAAGCTCAGCGTCTGCTTCGTTCTGAGAATCAGGAGACTTAGTTGATACCCCTTCACTTGGCTTATAGATACCGATGTAGGCTTCAGTGTCTCGCCAAACATTTGCGTTGCTACCCGCGAGTGTATATTTCACCACTGACTGTCCGTATTGATCCAGGTTATGCCCTTTACCAAACAGACTTCTCAGGTTCTCAGCCTTTTGTTCTGTTTCTTCAACAAACTGTAAGTGAGCCGGCTTTTGATTATCAGCCAGAACTAAACGGATCTTGCTCCAATCTTCAAAGAAATATTCTTCCAGAAGAGGGATGATTTTGTTTTTGAATACAGAAACAAGTACGTTAAATGCCTTACCTTCTTCGTCAGCATCAACAAGCGCCTTAACCGGTAATAAGAATGCGTGACCGAGTGTATGTTCACGGTCATAGAGGATTTCAATACGTTGGTTCAGCACTTCGAGCAGACGCTGTAAATCGACGCCCTTAACTTCTGCACCTTCCAGTAATTCAGGCTTTGGCATCATCTCGACAAAATTAAAACGACGACGCAATGCCGTGTCCATCATGGCAAGTGAACGGTCAGCGGTGTTCATTGTGCCAATGATATGTAGATTGTTGGGAACCGAAAATTTTTCACCTGAATGTGGAAGCACCACTTCTATGGTTTCTGCTTGACCTTTACCAGACCGTTTAGAGTCTTCAATTAACGTAATGAGCTCACCGAAAATCTTAGAAATATTACCTCGATTGATTTCATCAATCACAAGCACAAAGTTTTTCAAACTTTCTGGTTGAGCGGTGGGTTCTTTTGGCAATTGATACTTAGAAATTAGATGGTTGAGTATCGCCTTTACATACGACGGATTATAAAACTCTTTCGCATCTACTCCACTATACAGCTTACGTATACTGTCGATAGAAACTGGGTAACCGTTACCTAAATCTTCGTGAGTAGTCTCGTGTGGGAACGCTCTAAATGTTGTATTTCCGTGATACTGAACATCAAACTTCTTCCCGCGCTGAGTACTTAATGACAGCGGCGCACCTTCTTCAAGTTCAGCCTTGAATTTTTCAATCGCGATCTCTAGGGGATCATTACTTTGCTCAACACCACGACTCGCTTGCTCACAGATATCTTTAAAAATACCGGATTTAACTTCGTATGAAATCTGCCCATCAATAGATGTGGCACTCAATCCTTCAACAAACTCTTCGTAGCCATAGCTTTGGTGGAAAGTAACAAAACGAATGCGTTTGGAGTCTGACAAATCTTTAAATTTTGCTTGAAGCAGAGAGCGTTGCTCTTTCGTTGCCCCTTTTGAAGTCTCAATTTTCAAGCTGTGATAGAAGTTCGGCTCAGCAGCTCTCACCGCAGCTTCTATCGTATGATAAGTTTTACCAGTACCTGGAGGGCCATAAAGAATCTGATTTAGGGGTTTAGTAGTATAGTTAATCATCGGTGGGCTCACCTCATATTCGGCTTCGTTGTCTCTTACCTGATCATTCTGTTTGAGATCATCGCTTTTATTGGTGGCTTTCCACTCGTACAAGCTCCATAAAAGAATATTGCGAGTTTGGTCATCGACACTAGCATCCATAAATGGCTTGGTAAGCTCTAGTAGAACTTTATTATCTGCCAGCCATGAACCACTTCGCTTACTTTGTAATTGATACTGTTTTTTAAGGCACGTATAAACATCATTCAAGTAAGACTGTGCAACCACACTTGTGTATTGCTTAGGGTCTGCTGCTGCAAAGACACGGTGGATAACTCCCCACAATACACGCTCAAAACTACCTACTTGCTTCCAATCATTTATGACCTTTTGATAGGTTTCTTCTGTTGGACTAGTCAGTATTTCGTCAGTTATTCCAGAGAGGAACTCATAATTCGAATCAAACTCTCGTTGATACATAAAACCTTGACCGACCCCGGCAATGCCGTTGCTTGCGTCATACCAAAGCTTTTTAACGTCTTCTTTGGAGATTTCTTTACCATTTTGTATCTGATTTGCTAACTCGCATGTTTCAACGTAACCTTTGTACCAACCATCGGGGTGAAACTCATTTGTTAGATACCAGCGAAAGAATTGTTCGAGAGAGTGTTGGTCATCACCGCCTTCCCATAAACTGTGTAATGATTCTCTATAGCCTTGTTTGATTTCGACCCCTGATGTTTGGGGGCTCCACTTTTGATCCGGCATTGCTCCTTGAAGCAACATCATTGGCAATAAACCTTGCTCACAGTTAGAGCGCAAGCCTTCCAACTTTAAATCGATATAACGCTTTTGTTTTGAAGCGTCAGACCAATGTTCAGCTAAATAGCTCTCTTTACTTACTGTTCCTTTTGCAACGATACCTCTGGCTCTACACCAACTCTAATCAGATAAACGGTATCACCAATTTTTGGTTGTTGACTATGGCAAGACCAACGAACATTTTCGCCAACTGTATAGTTTAAAGTTCCGGCCTCAGATCCTTCACCACCCGTCGAAAAATGCTTTGGGTTCCACGTTAATAGATATGTCGACATTAAATTCACCCACAAAAAAGCACGCTTCTCAGCGTGCTTATATATTTATAAATTAAGAGTTTTCTGCAGCTTTCTTGGCGGCTCTTTTCTTAGCCGCTTCGGCTTTTTTGGCTGCCTTAGCTAGGGCTTCGGCATCGGCGCGAGCCTCGGCAATGCACTCTAGCAGTTTGTCGGCTGGCTCATCATTTGGATCTTGCGCCACCAGCTCACCACGGAAGGCTTTTGCCAGAATACTTTGGGTGAGGTTATCTACCCTCGCTTGCGCCTTTTTCACTTGCGCTTCAATGGTGTCAGCGAAAGCAAAGTATTGATCGACTAGGCGGACGATTTCTTTTTGTTCTTCTAATTTTGGAATAAAAACTAAAAGTCGCTTTAAATCTCGAGGAGAAAGGTTAGGTTGCAACGTTTCTGACAAGTTATCTTCTACTTGCTCTTTAAAATATGAAGACTGAAACAACAACTCAAAAAAATCTTTCTCAAAGTTGTTTTTAAATTCAAACTTACAGACTCGTTGGTTGAGAAGTCCATCTATATGATGCTCTGGATATCTACAGACTTTTAAAGTATCGTTGGTTATAGGACGAGTCAGCGCCATAAGTAAATCATCCCCTGTAACTACATACCTTCTGTAATTACCAATATAATTCAACGGTAAAAATTGTTGGTTTTTCACCTCGAACTTACCATATTGAACATTAGAAATTTTAATTACAGGAACATCCCCATTTTCTAGTAGCTCTTTACTTTTAAAAGCATTACCAGAAACAATAACACAGGAATCTTCCAGTTTTTTTGACTTCCAAGTGATTGGAATATCAATACTCTTGTCTCGTTTAGCCAATTGGAGATCGTAGTTTTCGTATTCACTTTCCCCACGCCAGTCTTCCGTCAACTTGCCCGACACCGCAGAAGCGAGTACCGATTGGCGGAAGCGTTTTAGCAAGTCTGGGATGCCATCTAGGCGGGCTTTGATAGTGTCGACCCGTGCCAAGACCTCATCAAGTTTTTCAACGATGCGTTTTTGTTCGGCTAGTGGTGCTAGAGGGAATGGTAGCGTTTTTGCAACCTTCCCAGACAATTCTTTGAACGTTGTGCCCGTTGCCAAGCTTTCAGCAAGATGTTTAATCGACTTTAGATAGTAATACAAATATTTACTATCAACCCCTAGATAAGGAACAAAGCTCTTAAAGCCTTGGTTTGTTGATATTTCATTTGCCGCAATGACCACATATCCGACAGGTGCCCTGCTACTAAAAAGTACAGCTCCCTCAGGCATCAATTTGGCTGAACAGGAATCATATCCCGCTTGAGTTATTGATCTCCTGCCATGGGTAATAGTGCATGCTGAATATCCACTCAGGTCTGCCGGTGTTACCCACGCGATAGCATCATCATGCTCTTCAGTATAATACTCAGGAACCGTTGATTTGGGCGTACCGCCACTTACAACATCCGTAACTTCATCTATTTGAAGCAGCTTCCACCCCTTCGGCAACTCACTCATCACTCTGCCTCCGGCTTTTCTGCCAAGCCAAATGCTTCTTCAAGTAATTGCTTTTGCCCTTCTGCTTCATCATTCGCGCCCAGTGCTTGCATCAATTGGTAAATCTCAGACATGGCTTCGGTCAGCTCTGCCATTGCTTCACCGGCGAGCACTTCTGGCTCTGGTAGGTTTTCTGCGCTAGTCGTTTCTAGGTCTTTTAACCAAGAGATATCTAGGCTATCGCCTTTCTGGTCACGAATGTAGTCACGGCTAAATTTACGGAAGCGCGCATTTTCAATTACGTTTTCTACCGCGTCTTCACCTTCAGCAAAGATGTTGCCAAGGGTCTCGAAAACGCCCTCTTCACGAGGTGACAGCCCGTTTCTGTCTTCGCCATAAGCATTGATGAAAGCTTCAAAGTGCTTTTCAGTCAGTGGGCGACGCTTACCAAAGGTGTTCATGTTGGTACGCATATCGAATACCCATGTTTCTTTGGTGCAGCCTTTATCTTGGTTCTTGTTCTCTGGCGTACCTTTTTGGAAGAAAAGAACATTGGTCTTTACGCCCTGAGCGTAAAAGATACCCGTCGGCAAACGCAAAATGGTGTGCAGGTTACACTTATCCATCAGGTCACGGCGAATATCGGTACCCTTACCGCCTTCGAATAGTACGTTATCTGGAATTACCACCGCTGCTCGGCCGCCTGGCTCTAGCGCATCATAGATATGCTGCATAAAACAAAGCTGTTTGTTACCGGTTGGGTGAACAAAGGTGCGAGTAATATTGGTGCTTGCTGCGCTACCAAATGGAGGGTTAGTTAAAATTACATTGGCACTTGGCAAGTTTTCGCCTGCGCTACCCAAGGTGTTACCTAAACGAATCGCGCCTTCGTCTTGGTCACCTTCAATATCGTGCAGTAGGCAGTTCATCAGAGCTAAACGGCGCGTTTCTGGCACCAGTTCCAAGCCAACGAAAGCTTGTTTCATCTGAAATTCTTGGTCGTTTTCATCCATACGGACTTTTTCGCCATTGACGACTTTCCACTCTAAATCATCTGTTTGCGATTTGATGTACTTATCTGCTTCAATCAAGAAGCCTGCTGTACCTGCTGCTGGATCTTGAATGATTTCACGAGGCTGAGGCTGGAGCAGTTTCACAATGGTGCTAATTAGCGAACGTGGCGTAAAGTACTGGCCTGCACCCGATTTGGTCTCGTTGGCGTTCTTTTGCAGCAAGCCTTCGTACATATCGCCGAAGTCATCACGGCTCTTGCCTTTATCGCCTTCAAACCACTCTAGGCTGTCCATGTTGTCCACCAGCTCGGTAAGCTGCGCTGGCTGGGTAATGGTAGTGTTGACGTTTTGAAAGATTGCACGAACAATCGCATGATCATCTGCGCCTAACTGAACCAACATATTACGGTAGAACTGGTGCTGCTCTTGGCCTAGCTTACCTTTCAGGTTCGCCCAGCGGTAACCCTCTGGCAGTAAGTCATCTTCTTGGCCTGTCTCTTCGCACATTTTAAGAAACAGCAATGACGCCAGTTCGTTAACATAGTTTTGGTAAGAGACACCGCCATCACGCAGGTTGTCACACAGTTTCCACAGTTTGGCGACTAGATCATTGTTGTTCATGTTTGTTCTCTAATTGGTTGTGTCTGACGGTTGTTCGAACCAACCGTCAGCTCAATATTCTTTCTGGAGGTATTGTATGGTTTTAAGCGGGTTCATCCCACATATATTCATTGAATTGAGTGAGTATGCTGTCTAATTCGTCGTTGAAGACGTTCATAAGCTTACGTTTGCCACCTTTGCGCTTGTAATTGCCGGTTTTAAAGGTGTCTTCATCAAGTACGACTTTCTCTTTGATTGAGGACGCTAAGCGATCTAACCAGCTTAGTTGCTCGTCATTCCAGTCGTTGGCGGCTTTAATACGCTCTAATGCCAGATCAACACGTTGTTCAAACGGCATCAGGGCATCACCAATCGAGGCTCGACGAATGTGGCCAATAAGCTTAGCTGCTATGTCTTGGTTTTTGGCGGTTTTCCATGCGCTGCGCAGGGTCGAATCGTTGAAGTTTTGGTTATCAAACCATTCTTGCAGCTCAATCAATCCTTTACGGGTCAAATCTCGTGGACGGTTGATAATAATCTCTAGAGCTTCTTGCTGGTTGCTTGAGGCTCCGACCAATTTATCAAACGCTTCCAAGAAGTCATCCGCATTATCGAACTCGCCATACGTTTGTTTCACTTCGACAATTTCATCATGGACATCAGAGAAGATCGGCATATCGCGCAGAGCGTTAATGTCACTCTTTAAGCTCTCTAATCTACTGACTAAGTTCGTTACATTGTTAAACACTTCTGCCGACCATTTTGGCCCTTTGTCTTTAAGGGTTTTCGGTAAGCTGGCAAAATCACACCCTGCACTGTTTAAACACACTTCATCAATACGTTTGATGTGCTCATCCACTTGTTTGGATTTATTGCGGTTAAACTGCGCATGGCTAACAATGCGTTGCAGCTTAGACACCAGTTGCTCGTGGCTATGCTCGGCAAAACTGCGACCATCAGCTTCGATGGTTTTGTAAGTTTCTGAGTCAGTAATTTCGTTGACCAGTGTTTGCAATTCCACTTGAGGGCGCACCACCACCGGGCGCATGGTATCGACACTTTGCAGCGTAGAATAGAGATCGACCGCATCAAAAATACGGAATGAGGTTTTACCCGCTTGTGGACATAAACGAGTCGCACGGCCTTTCATCTGCTCGTAGAGAATTCGGCTGCGAACCTTACGCATAAACACCAAATTACAAATGCTTGGAATATCAATACCAGTGGTAAGCAAATCTACGGTAACCACGATGTTTGGCAAACGCTCTTTGTTAAAGCGAGTTATCATGGATTGCACTTTGGTGGAGTCTTTATCTGAATCACCGGTGATTTTAATGATGGCGTCGTGCTCAAGCTCAGGATACTTAGCCTTAAACGCAGTACGCAGTTCTTCCACCACCATGTCTGCATGAGTGTTGTTTACGCAAAATACTAAGGTTTTTTGCGGATTGGTCGGATCTACATGGTTAACCGGGTCAATATGGTTGGTCAGCTCTTCACATACCACTTTATTGAAGTTGGAGGCGATTAAGGTACGGTTGAAATCAGCAACTTCAAAGCCTTGTTCGTCTTCAAGCTGATCATTGAGCAGCTCACCTTGATTGGATAAACGCTGAACTTCAGTGCCTTGAGATAGGTAGAGCCCATCTTGACTAAGTTTGGTAATGATCTTAATCGGTGGCTCTTGGTCACACAGGTAGCCATCAATCACTGCTTTACGATAGCTATAGCGGTAAACGGGCTTTTGCTGCTCTCCACCGAAGATATCAATAGTGTGCAACGCTGGCGTTGCGGTCAGTGCAACTTTTACGGCATCAAAGTGATCAATAATACGGCGATAAGAAGAGATAAAGTCTTGCTGATTGCGGAACTTCTCTTCCCCTTCGGTTTGCTCTTTATCGAGAATGTATCCACGGTGCGCTTCATCAACAATGATGCAGTCGTAACGGCCTACAGGCATCACTTCATCACTCTGTAACATGCGCTTAACCAGTGATTGTACTGTGGCAACATGGATTTTAGTGCTGTCCTCAGGGAAACGGTCGGTTAGCCCTTTAATGTTGAATATGGCATTAAAGGTATCGCCTTTGATGTTGGTATCTTCAAACGAGTCTAGAGCCTGCTTACCTAGTGAAGTTCGATCAACTAAGAACAGCACACGCTTAAAACGCTGTGACTGAATTAAGCGATACATAAGCGCAATAGCGGTGCGAGTTTTACCCGTACCTGTCGCCATGGCAAGTAAGATGTCTTGCTGACCTGCAACTATGGCTTTTTCTACCGCTTGCACGGCTTCTTCTTGGTAATAACGCAAACCAAGATCGCTCATATCTGCGTTCTTGCTAAACCAGCTGTTTTGGTAATGAACATCGTCTTCAAGTTTGGCGATCAGCTCTTCAGGACGATGCCATTCTGGCAACGCCTTAGGCATGTTGGTGGCATGACGTACATCGCGATACCAAATGCCACTCTTGGTTTTTACTGCCGCACGATAATCACGACCATTTGCCGAAAAACAGAAAGGAACTTTATATGTTTCACCCATAGCACTGTCATCCCAAGTATGGATATACTTTGGAATGGCTTCGGCAATTTTCTCTAGCTGCTCTTGATCACTCGCGAGGGCTTCTAATTCACTGCGTAAGAAGTCGTGCTCAAAATATTTGCTGTAACGGTAGGCTTCGGTGAGTTTTGCTGCCACATCTTTGTTTTGCTGTTTGGCTTCTACAACCGCAACGGGTTTTAACCCAACGAACAGTACATAATCAGCGAAGCCAGTTTTGCCCGTTTCATCAACACCCGTTGGCCATTCAGCAATCGCCATGTTGCGACCAGCTTCTGGTCTAGTTCCATTTGAGAATTTTAGATTGTTGGTGTCGGCATCCCAGCCTGCTTTACGAAGCTGAGCATCAATTAAATAGCGAGTTTCTGCTTCATCTAAACTTAGAGAGCGCTTGCTAGCTTCATTGGCAATTTGCTTACGGTAGGCTTTACGTTCTACCTCTGTCTTGGTTGAGAGCTCGACTTCTTTCTCTTTGAGCTTGGCACTTAACGCTGCAATGCGAGCATCCGACTGCTCTTGGGTTTCTTCTTGCTTACTTTCTAAGACGGAGATGTAGCCATTAAGTGCAGTAAGCTTGGCCTTTTGGGCTTCCACTTCAGCTTTAGTCTGTGTCTCTGACTGCTTGGCTAATTCAAGCTCGTGCTTGAGTGACAGGATTTCTTGTTCAAACTGCTGACCGCTTTGCGAAGTTGGTAGAGCAAACTCAGGAACGGCAAAACCATAGTTCTTAGTGACCAAACGGTAATACCAAACGGCTATGCGGAAGGCTAAACGCAGACACATTGCTGCATCGTCTAGGTCGTTATGGTACTCGTGTACTGCTTGGTTACCTATTCTACGAAGTTTGTGAAACACTCTGAGAATGGAATCATCGACAAAGGGGACTTTACCCAGTTCACGAAGGAGATCGTTCTGGTTTTCAGGGACATCGATATCAAGCAATTTGGCGAGATGTTTAGCCGTAGCTTCGCCAAATATACGCAATTTTACCAACGTAGTGTTTGGGTCATCTGGATAGTTTTTTTCTGCTGCGCGAGCAATCGCGTACAAAAAATCGTTAACGCCTTTGAGGAATTCGAAGTTTGATTTTTGCATTAAATACCAACCGACTCGTCGTAATTTTGAATGTAATTTTTATCGGATAAACCGTATCTTACAATAAAAACCTTATATAAAACGGTTAAATAGACCGCACGCGGCCTATTAGTTTTTACAAGATGTGACCATTGCTCACATGGCATCCTTATAGCTCTTACAGTTGCGTTATCAACATTCAGACTAGGGTGCAATACCAATACCCCTCACAGCGCCAAACATCTCCAAGACTAGTAAAATGGGCCGAATAAGAAGTTCAACAGCTCATTAAGTTCGTGTTCTGTTTTTATCTTGGCACGAATAGCCGCATCACCACGCTTTAAACCAGGAGAGGCGTACGTGTTACTGTGTCTGCCCTTTTCTTCTGGATACAAAACTTTATCGCAAGAAAGCTCCTCCAATGCGTCTATATTGTGAGGCAGCCAAACCAAGGCGTATTCGCCAGTGCTAGGCTGATCGATTTGCACAACAACACCAAAGCCTGAGGTAATGTCCCACGCCAACGCTTTTTTGGTTTCTCGAGTTGGAACACCCAGCTTGTTTGAAAATGCTGTTATCGTTTTATTCTTCACTGCTTTATCTCACTAGATTTTATCATGTGCGAATTCTACGACGTGCGCAGAAAACTGTGAGTTTTGTAAGCTTGTGAAAGTACAGGCTCAATCATAATGCACGACAAATACCTACTAGTTTGGTATTTTCAATTCATCCAGCAAAGCTTTCGCTTTTGGTAACAATGGTTTAAGCATTTTATCAGCACTGGCGGTGTTACGACGTTCTAACTCATTAAGTAAAATCATAATATTCGCCGCGTTCATTACATTTTGAGTTCGGGTGAAGAAGTAATTCACTTTATCTAATACTCTTACATCGCTCCAATGCTGAAGCCTCTCTTCTCTCGCCATAGCAGCTTCTTGATTCGCAGGTATATACGCCTCTACTGCTGACAGCAACCTAGCCGCTAAATCACTAGGGACAATATTGAATCTTCTCGCGGTTTCAAGTGCAACTTCATGTCCTTCCGAAGCCGCCTTAGCAATCCATTTCTCACCATATTGTCTGTTCTTTGGTGTTGATTGAGAGCCAAGCATCAATTTTTGACCTAATTGCCACATAGCTTCTGCATTGCCTTGGTTCGCTGCCTTCATGATATACAACTCATGATCTTCATCATTTCCGAGCTGCTTCGCCACTTGAGCTTTGGATAAGTAAACATTACTTTTTTGACGTAAACCAGACTGCTCGCCATATTTAGATGTCTTAAATTCAGTTTCCCAAAAGTGTTCTACCCAACGCTCTAATTTCCTCGCCCTTTCATCTAAATAACTTTGTTCAGGCTTTGGTAAACCACGAGTTTCGCTGTAACTATTGACGGCTGGAGGTAAGCCTTTGAAATAAGGAATATCGGGATTTGGTAACAGCTTAAATTTGGTTCGTAAAAGTTTCTCACAGAAATACTGCCACGATGTCAGATGGTCATGGACTTCGAGCTGCGACATTTCTCGTATGGCTTCAATGGTCAAGTCTACCGATTCAAACAGACGCTTTGCATTCCACTCTGTATTTTTGAAAAAGCGAGTTTCGCTCAGGTCTCCTCTCAAAAACTCAACGGCAATAATTTTGTCTAACTCAAAAATCAACACTTCACATTGATAATTGGATTTATCAGACAACGCCTCAATTTGACCAGAAGGTGAATACCCTTGGCTCATCAGGTATTGAAGAGTTTGCGTAGGTAATAGTGCTCTTATTCGATTAAATCGAGAGCTATAGTTAGACCAAAACATAGTTCGGCTATGAACCTGTCTCGCTTCATGCTCCTCAAACTCAAGATGCTCTTTGCCATGTTCTGACGTCAACAATCTAGATATACTCTTAAGTTCGTAATAACTTGAAATGTTGAATTTCTTTTTGAGTATGCTTTTGCTTTGTTCAGACAAGGAGTACCAGAAAGAGTCATCACCCGTTGGTAAGCATTTTTCTTCGAGAATGTCTTCTACGTTTTTTCCGTAATCAAAGTCTTTGAAGTAGCTGATTGCTGTATCGCAAAAAGCCAACTTATCATTGGTCGTTTTTAGGCTACGAAAACATTCTTGCAGCCATAAGTCCGCTGCGCTGGTGAGTGGCCTCGGAGCGGCTTTAACTAGCTCAGATGATAAATGACGTTCATACGAGTTCGCTTTGGGAAGGCGTAGATACCTCACGTAGCTCCTCGGAGTTCGATTGTTGTCAAAGCAATATTGGCTCATTGATTGGTAGTTTTGGCTTCTCATTGCTTGAAGCCAGTCAATCTTTTTCCTTTCTAAGTCTGCAAGTTCAGACACACCTTGAACAATGTCCATACTTTGAATCAGATCGGGGATAATAGACGTTGGCTTACCGTCAAGCGTTAATGCTACTTTAAAAAATGCAATGTCCCCCAACGCGACATTGGTACACATTGCATACCAAATAGCACGACAAGCATCGTTAACCTCACTCGCTTCGAGCTCATCCCACTGACTCTGGTTATCTAATGCATCTAGCCACTCCAAAATCGAAATTTGGTCACTTTTCCCTTGGTCTACGAGT
The DNA here is from genome assembly GCF_013113835.1 of Vibrio sp. RE88. GTDB lineage: Bacteria > Pseudomonadota > Gammaproteobacteria > Enterobacterales > Vibrionaceae > Vibrio. The sequence continues at coordinate 330,837 of NZ_VTYQ01000006.1, forward strand.
TGGATGATCTGTTTTATCGTTTTAGGAGGGAAGCTCGGTAAGTGACCTTCTAGATCTCCCATGTTGTAGAAATCATCAAATGACATTCTGTCGAGGCTATTTGCACCAGGGACGACAGGCTGATTAAAAGTAAAACCTTTATTACTCAACTGATTTCACCTCAGAGAAATAACCTAAGAACTCATCGTCTTTAAACTGGAATCTGAATTTCACTTTTCGATCTGCTGGATCTGTCGCTTCTTGGTTCGCCTCTATTGGCCCACGGCCTGAGATTATCGCTTTGTCAAAAAAAGGAAGTTTATGTTCAAAGTCCATACTATTTATGTACTTCGCTACACTATTAGCTCTTAAGACGCTAAGCTCCATATTGCGATCAAAGGAACCTTCTGAACTTGAGTGCCCTTCAATCACAATACGGCTTACTTCATCAGACGTTTGCTCAGATTGGAATATCACGTCGGAATAGATGGGGATAAATTGATCGAGAAATGCTTTACCAGAAGGCTTCAAACGGTACTCATTTCTATCAAATAGAATGGAATCCAATATAGAAATATCACCAGTTTCTGAATTAGCTTGAACTTCAATACCCGCTCCCTCTAACGCATCATTAATACCTTTAATAATCACAACTCGGGTAGTTTGACTATTTTCATGAACTTCCGAAATCTGTACTAAGGCACTAATCAATAACAATGCAAAAATCATCAAAAGCACGGACATCAGGTCGCCGATCGATAACCAAACCCCTGACTCTTCAGCGTCGGCTGTTCTCGGGCTTGTTCTCAACCCACGCATTACGCTTCCACCTTAGTTACAGCTCGCTCGTCGGCTTCAAATTCTCGACGCTGTACTTGAGAGTTAATCAAGTAACCTGCAGCTTGCGATAGCTTGTTATGGATAGAACTTGCTGCTGTATCAAAATCACTGAAGAAGCTTTCAAAGCTTTGGTTCGCCCTTGTGAAATATTCATCCATTGCTTTAGGTAGGTTTTCGGTAACGTCGTTAAACGTTGCAGCCGCTTTTGAATATTCTAATTTAAGCTGTCCAATCTCTCGGCCCATAGTACGCGCTGCATCTTGCAGCTCAGCCATTTTCGAAGCTTCATTTAAACCAATAGCTTTGGCTACTTGCTCAATCGTTTTCGCTGACTTTTGTAATTCAGTGTGCTGAGCCGTTAGTTCTTGCAGCAAGTTGTGACGAGTCTGATACTCACTTTCAAAGACTTTACGGAAGTTTTCGACTACGCCATTTAAACCATCACGTTGCTTGCCAAGACTATCTTCTAATAACGTGTTTTGCTGGCTGAAGTAATTGGTTAAGTTTTGCTGATACTGTTCGCGGAACGCTTCTAGCTCAGTTTGTACTGTTTGTGACATTGAAATAACTTTCTTATCGATATCACCAAGCCCTGAAATCAACTCATCTTTTGCAGATGACATCAGGCCACTCGCCTCTTCGCCTACCGTCTCCAATACTTTGGTTTGGTTATCAAAAATGTCTTGCGACTCTTTCAACAAAGAAGCAATTCGACTTTCAACATTGTTGAATAGAGCTTGCTCAGCACTTTGTCGTTCTGAGAGCGCTTTATCCATTGAGTCTTTAATACCTTCGAAAGCAGAAGCAGCAGTTTCTGAGCTATGTTCAAAAGCAACACGCTGTTTATCCATTCCCTCTGTTGCACTATTTAGCATTTGCTGCACCTCGTTAGCAATTGCTCCCATAGCGCCTTGGGTGTCATCTTTAAAGCTACTTAAGATCTCTTTAAGCGACTCAGCAAAACCTTGGAGTTTAACCATGGTTTCTTGTTGGAATCTGTCGATTGTTTCTACTGTTTCAGCAGTACGCGTCATTACTTGTTCAACGTTGCGGTTGAGTAGCTCCGATACTTCGTTGTTTTTCTCTACTGCGCTCGCTGTTTTCTCTAGTTCTGCTACAACAGGTTCAATCAGCTGGGTTTTCATTTCACCGATCATAAGCTCCATCAGATCTTTCTGATTTTGCTCTTTTATCTCTTTAAGAAGAGAAAGTTCGTTTTTGATTCCTTCTAAGGCGGGTGACATCTGTTTTTCAATTGACTCTGTCACTGCTGTTGAAATCGTGCTCGCTATGATTTCACCATCAAATGATTGCCCTAAAGCAGACAATTGAGTGACAACTGAGTCCATGCTCCCACCCAAATTCTCCATTACAAGCGCAGAGTTTAGCTGAGCATCAATCACTTCTTGTTGGTTTTCATTGGAAATGTTTTTCAAATACATGATTGGGCTAGCTTCTAGATATTGGCTAGCAATAATAGAGATAAAATCACCCTGTTTTTTCGCAATCGTACTCGAAGATGCCTTCATAACAGCCATAAATACAGCGGATAATGATAAGCCAACTAACGAAGTGTAAAATGCAGTTTTCATGCCTTCCAATAATAACGCGGCTGATGCTAAAAGGGCTTTCGATTCACCTGTCATGGAGAACTCACTGAGACCCAAAGTGATACCTAAAAAAGTACCTGTAATACCTAAACTCGTTAGAAGTGCTGGTACTAATTTGTATCGACTGGCATCAAAGCTTGGTAGCATTTGTGTTACTGGAGATTTAGATAACCACTTACCTTGTTTAGACTCGACTAAAAGCGACTCACCTTCAACGTCATAAACTAAGTGTTCTGTTACCCAAACTAATTCATCTTTACTCAATTTAGCTATTGGTAGCCGGCCATCGCTGAACCTTTCGCTAAGCGATGCTATGGCAGATAGCCTACTTTTCTCATCAGAGTTAGTCTTCCACTCTCTATATAGAAAAAAATTAAAGCACACTATAGTTGTACCTATGATCACTGCAGTCACGGGTTCGCTGAATAAATTCAAAATAAATTGAAACATGATAGGCCTATTGATTTAGTAAGTTTTGTAATTCTTGGGGAGTAAACAGCTCTTCGGCGATTCTTACCGGAAGGTGCTCAGCATCGGTACGTAATGTGTCATTAATACGTATAGGGTTCTTGAGCCTGACGCTATACATGACCTCACCATGGTCGTCGCTGTCGGTTGCCACTTTTAAATAGACGTATTCTGGGAACTCACGTAGTAAGGTAGCTTGCAACGATGACTTTGTATCGCGAAAAGATTTTGTAGCAACAAAATCGTTTCCAAATTCATCACGAGATAGTTTCCATGCATGATTGATGGTAATTATTCTCTCAAGGATTTCATCAAAACGTATTCTCACGTTGTCTCTCCTAATACATAACCTACCAACGTAAATTCCCCGCTTGAGATCGATAGTCTGCTAAAAATTCATTGGCCGTGAGCACATGCCAACCTTCATTGTTTGCATCTTCAATATCATTCGTTGATATAGCAATGCCAAACTTGTGCTTAGGCCAAGCTAGCTCAATTTTTGCGGCTAGGTCACCGAAAGAATCAGAGATATAGAACCCGACCTCTGGCAAAGTTGTTCCAAAGTCTTTACAAGCATGCAAAACACCATGTAAGCCAGGGTCTGCAAAATCAAATAGACATTGCCAATTACCTAGATCTTCTAATAATCCTTGTTCGTTCCGTAGTTTGTTAATTAGCTGCCTTTCTGAGTGGCTTACAGCCATATGCGAGTGCATAGGCTGTTTACTGTGACAATCTATGCATAGAGCTTTAAGGTTTTTGGGACGGTTGTCAGACTTCACTCCACTTACGTGGTGCACATGAAGAAGATGACGATGTGAGCGAAGATTTACATCACATTGTTCGCAAGTGAAATTCTTATCAACACGATAATGTGAAGACACTTTCGTCCAGTTTTCACTGTACCCTGTTTCCGCCGTCTCTGCCTGACGTGAAGGCATATGAGGGAAGAAAGAGCTGTATGTTGCGAAGAATTCAGCCATATCGAATCCATCAAAGATAGTATTTCGGTCACTACCAGAGGAGTAACCTTGATAGTTAAGCTGCCCTAAACAGAACTTACAGATTTTAAGCCTCGCTTTTCCTTCTTCTTGCTGCCCCTCACAATAGGACGATCCTGAGATCGGAAACTCTCCAGAAGTATCATTGATTACAACATAGCGCTCAAATCGACCTTCAGAACGCATCGATTTCAGTTTTGAGCAATCCGCTACATGAAACTTATTGCCAGTTTCAGGCTTTCGAATAACATTCTGTACAGACGAACCGTGATCCTTGATGTACAAAAGCACTTGTCGGCCTTTGTAACTTAGTAAGCCTGAATCTACATCGACATCTTTTAGCTCTACATCTTTACCGCTTGCAAGTTCAAGGTCGAGTTTCTCGATACTGGTTTCGACAAATGCTAAATTGAAGTCGCCTTTCTTTTCTGGCGCCATTAGGGTCACTGCCGCATTAAGGTTTTTGAAGCTAATATTGAGTTTCAAATTAAACCTCTTCTAGGATCTTACGAATCTGCTCTTCGGCATTGGTTATAACTCTAAACGATACTCGACGTGATTTTTGCTCATCTTCTGCACCTAACTTATCCAACGCGATTTTAGATGAAGAATAACCAACTGCGGCTACGTTTTGCTTTACCCAGTGATAGTGTTCAATCACTACAGACTCTAGGCTCATGATATAGCCCAGAACTGCTCGTGTGCGAGATTGAGAAAGTCTCATGTTATTAAAATAGGCTTCATAGTCCGTTGAATCGTGATTCCAACGGCTTGAAGTGTGACCTTCAATTTTGATTTCTTGAATGATGGGTTTATACGATTCTAATACAGTTAAATAGCGAGGGATAAAATCGTCGAGAATCAACTGAAACTTATCGTTAAGCTCCGCTTTGCCGTTAGCAAATAAAACATCAGGAGCAGTAAAGTTGAAACTTAACGTCTCACGATCAATTTCCGCTCCCCATTGCTGCAAGTCAGTTTCAAACTCTTCATATAGAGCGAGATAAATCGCTTTTTGTGTCTGCTGATATGTTTCAGCGACTTCTTTTATTTTGTCACGCTCAACCATGGCATCCCGCATTAGAGCAACAGAAATGAAGAGAAAGACCATCATCAGACCTGCCATTAGATCTGATACGGACATCCAATGCTCACCACTATCGCTGTGCTTTTTCGAACTTCCGAAAACCTTATCCATAATTACACTGCCATTTTGCTGTTTGTAACAACGTTATTCATTTCACGAACAAGTTTTTGGTAATCACGAGTAAACTGCTGAGTGATCGTTGCTAGAGCTTCACCCATTTCACTCATGGTACGGTTAATCTCTTGCTGCATTTGAAGGTCAAGCACTTCAACTTGCTTCTCTACAGCACTACCTGTCTTACCAACAGAGTCTGTAATTTGGTCTTCTAAACTATCAAAGGTTCTACGCACTGCTTGAGCTTGTACTTGGAAGACATCTTCTAGCGTTGTTTCTAGACGTTCATGAAGCTTAGAAATAGCGTTGGTTGTTTCCTGCTGAATTTCTTTAGTGCTATTGACTAGCTCTTGGTTTGCCTCTTTTAATACTGTTCCCGTATCTTTTGCATCATCTTTAATCTCAGCGACTAAAACACGAAGCTGACTATTTAGTTCAACAATAGAGTCTTCAAGCTGTTGCTTAATTTGTTCAGCGTTGTCGGTGAGATAGGTTGCACTATTCTGAAGTGCCCCTGAGGCTGTTGTTACGTTGTCCGTAATATCGTTAGATGCTTCAGCTAAGCGGCCACCAATTTCTACCGCTCGATTCTCTAGCTCATGTGAAACCTTAGTTGCGCCTTCCTCAAGGTTTGTTCGCATTGATTCAACACTTTGGTTCGCTGTCGTACTGAAATTATCAATGATCTTTTGAGATTCAACTAACATAGACTCGTAGTGCGTTGAGGCTGCTTTTACTGAGTCACCAATAACTGACATAGTCGCATCCATTTGCTCGCGAATCTGAGGCATTGCTTCAACAGCTTTATCTCTTAAGTCTTTAAATGCCTCAAGTCTGTATTCTAACTCGGTTACTTGGCCATGACCTAGCTCCATAACTTGGTGCAGCTTCTCCATTGTTACAGGGATTGCTTCCGCACGCTCATTGATGTGCGCTACCGACTTTTCCGTTGAAGAGATTGCATCCACCCCAAGCTGATATTTGGTCGCCATGTCTTCCAGTTGAACTCGGTAATTTTCTTGCCAATCCACTAGCTTTTTCACCGACTCATCTAATCGCTTGAAGTTTTCGCCAAACTGCTCTGTCAACTTATCATTGAACTCAACAATCACTTCTTTTAAGGCGTTAATAACCTGCTCAGTTGCAGACTTAGACAGTAAGTCACCAAACTCATCCATCTTGCCCCATAATGTCTCTTTAAACTCATTGTGATTGTCATTAACCTGTTTGAATTGTTCGTTCAAAGCGCGCTGACCGTCATTGATGTCAGTACGTAGGTTCTTAATTTGTGATGTCAGTGACGAGTCTTCATCACCTTTAATGGCTGCAATGAGTTCATTTGAAGCATTCAGTTGATCCGTTGAAGCCTTTAGCTGCTGTGACATGACTGAAAAAATTTCTTCTGGGCCTACCGCCTGCTGGGCGTCTACATCCTTTTTAGGTAATACTCCTAAAATAGCTTTGTATAGAATTGACGCGGCCATACCTACGAGACTAGTTAAAAACGCTGTTTTCAAACCACTCAACAGTGATTCAATACTTCCATCAATATTCGTTGGGTCAAAGTCCATCAAACCAACCACGATACCCGCAAAGGTACCTAAAATACCTAATGAGGTGAGTATATTTGTGGTGGCAGCGGTAAAGCGACTCACCTTACCGACAGCGGCCAGAGCAACTGACACAGCAAGTAAAGCTAGGATTAAGTAGATAAAAGCATTTGAAATTGCATCAGCCGAGAATGATGCAATGAAAGAAGCAATTGAATTTGTCATATTTTCACATTAGGCAAGCTAGTGGCGGGCGGATTCTATATTAACGACACGCCATACCACAACATAAAAGATATTTATAAATTGAAAGAATTTATTTAACTTACTCTAAATCAAGTCCTAACCTACAGAAAGTGACTTAGAGATGGGTACCAGCAAAAGGTCACTACAGACTATAGCTTTGGCCTCAAAAAGTGACTTTATAAGCTTATAAAGGGAGCAAGTCGCAAATGAAGTATGAGGTTTATTACGTCTTACTTCCATCGTTTCTCTGGTAGCAAGAGCCCCATTACCAGTAATAGTTCAGCCATACAATATTGATTATATGTATAAACGACAATTATCTCTGATAACTACACTAGAAAGTAGTCATAAAACATAATATTTATTCTGAGATAAACAAGACTGGCTAGTTCATGGGATACGAAAATAGAACTTTCAGAGAGATGTATTATTGAGATTATGCTAACTTAGCAATGGAGCACATTGAGTATAATGCGTCAGCTAAAAGGTACCTCCCCCATCATTACGGCGTTAGACAAAAATCTATAATAAAAAGGCAGAGATCGAGCACTCGAATACTTGTTGCTATTGCGGCTGTACCAATAACATCGCGACTGACCAATTAATACCAAGAAATAAAGGCGGTACAGCCTCAGGAGATAACTTAATCCCAGCTTGCCGCCTTTTCTACAGTTATTCCCTTTGATATCAGAACGTTGTTCAATAGTGAGCGAGCCCTTGAGAAGTCCAAAGCTATCAATGCAGATATTGTTGAATAACCGAAATCGCTCCAGGCAAAGCACCTAAAGAGTTTAAGTATTTTCTATTTACAATAGCCTCTCGAGTCACCGTCTCTTTATATATCCTCTGGCCTATTTTAAGAATGGCCCTTGATTGAAATAATAGAAACTTATAACCCCCAAGTGACTATCTGCGAACGCATTAATTCTCCAATAGGCGGCATCGCTGTATTTGTGTAAATATCATCCCATACGGTATGCTTACCGTTTATAGTGGCAATCTTTTAATTGCCCAAAAAGACTTTAATCAGGTGAGAAATACCAAACCAAGAAGGTACGAGCCTAAATACTGTAGAGGCCAGTTAATAGAAGCTTTATCCAACAACTCTTTAAACTGTCTTACTGAGATTGATTTTGAAGAACAAGGTTTGCTTTACCTGACCGTAAAACTGATATTCTTAGACAAAACATTAGCCACATTTGTATCTCTGCACTTCTGGTTGAAAATGCAGGAAAATTGAAGTTGGTACATGGAATCACATCAATGAAAAAGATCAACGAATGTCTGACCATAACGCTACATATGTTGACCTAATTATTAAGTAAGCATCCTTTAATCAGTCATCGCTTCCCTAACCTCTAATCTTTGCGTTAATTAAAAGCTTTAGGTGTTGCCCTTTTTAACGATCTAGATAAACAGCAGTCTCCTCTTCTCGACGCTCCCACAGCAGGAGCGTTAATACCCGTGAAATCAAGGTATCGCTGGTGCGTATACGCATGTCTCAGGCCATGTGCACGCTCTAGCCCCACCTTGATGCATGCTCGTTCGTATCTACCTAAGTGAGTTTTACACGTATCCTCTTTCAGTATTAATGAGCCATCCCCCTCACTGTTTTATTGAGTCGATTAGTTTACACTGCGCTTGGGTTATGATGGGAACATTTCACGGCTTCGCTCCTTTAGCCTTACTCACCCAGCAAAATTCGCATGCTGCTTAATATGTTCGATGAACATAGGAATCTTATTGGCAACGTGTTTTCTTGATGCATAAAAGGCATAAAGAACCAAGTCATCGGGTTGGTACTCCATTTCTATGATCTTTAAAGCACCTGAGTTGATTGCAGCTTGGCACGTTTCAATTGGTAGTATCGCAAGCCCTAACCCTGATATCGCTCCCGTTTTCGCCAGATGACCACTGTTGACCTTAAACGAAGATCGTACTTTCTGAGTGCTAAGTTCGCCGTTATCTTTTTTGAAAACCCACGGTGTTCCGTTTATTGCGGTTAGGCTGCTGATGCATGGAATGTGTTGTAAGTCAGTCGTCTGGAAAGGTGTCGGGTACCGCTCTAGCAGTTTAGGAGAACCGACAACAACACTCGGCCAGCGCTTAATCTCTCTCGCAACCAGATTTGAATCCTCAAGACGCCCGCGATGGAATTTCAAGATAATATCAAACCCATCGAACAAATCTTCTTTAGGGCTAATGCTCGTATCACAACACAATGAGATGGATGGGTATTGCTCGCAAAAGCTGACCACTGCATTCGCTAATGGCGGCGAGTCTGGCATCAATACCCTAAGCTGCCCAACAGCTTCTTGAGAGTGGCGAGTGACCTCTTCAAGTGCATCGTTCAATTTGCTCATTAACGGCTGCGTCAGCAAATATAGGTGTTCTCCCACGTTTGTCGGAGCTATTTTTCGGGTCGTCCTGTCAAATAGTCGTGTATCAAGTCGCTCTTCGAGCATACTGATGTGGCGACTGACGTTGGAAGTCGGCAACTGGAGAAACTCGGATGCACGTTTAAAGCTCATGTTTTCATATACAGAATGAAAACTTGTCAGCCATTGCTGTTCAATTTTCTCAAGCACGATTGACTATCCCATTAAGTTGGATTTACTAACTCATTTAATACACTTTATTACCTAGATTGGGTTTATACAATGCATGAACTGGATTAAACAACTAAAGGTGACTCATGAGTTGGCTTGAAAAGCTAATACATAAAAAGAATGTTGTCCGTGCCCGAAAATCAGAAATACCACAAGGCTTATAGAAAACATGCCCTCAGTGCAATCAAGTTCTTTACTACAAAACACTGGAAATTCACTTGGACGTCTGCCCTCACTGTAATCACCACATGAGAATGAAAGCACGCTACCGGCTTGATAGCTTCTTAGATACAGGGGAAAAGATTGAAATTGCAAGTCAACATGAACCAAGAGATACGCTGGGTTTTAAAGATCAAAAACGGTACAAAGACCGTATTGCTTTGGCTCAAAAAGAGTCAGGCGAAAAAGATGCGTTAATTGCGATGAAAGGTGAGCTTATGGGCCTACCCGTTGTAGCCTGCGCCTTTGAGTTTTCATTTATGGCCGGCTCGATGGGTTCTGTGGTGGGTGCGCGGTTTGTTCACGCTGTTAACACTGCTATAGAGAGCAACTGCGGTTTGGTTTGCTTTTCGGCTTGTGGCGGCGCTCGGATGCAAGAGTCCTTGATGGCGTTAATGCAAATGGCTAAAACCAGTGCAGCATTGAAACAACTCTCAAATGCTAAATTACCCTACATTTCAATACTCACTGACCAAACTTACGGCGGCGTTTCTGCAAGCTTAGCGATGCTTGGAGACATTAATATTGGCGAACCTAAGGCAAGAGTCGGTTTTGCTGGGCGTCGCGTAATTGAACAAACCGTACGTGAGACATTACCCGAAGATTTCCAGCAAAGTGAGTTTCTTTTGGATCACGGGGCAATCGATATGATTGTGGATAGACGTGATATGAGAAAACGAGTAGCAAGGCTGCTTTCCATGCTGACAAATACACCACTTACTATGGATGAATAACGGCCACTCAACTGGAAAGCGGTTTCATTGCAAGACAAGTTCTGAATGCGCTTTCCTTCACTAACGGGTTAACCGTGGCAATAATCTAATTAAATCAAGCACAAACCTTTACCATCGAACCACAAAAGGTATATACATAATCTTAAGATCATCAAAATGTTGAATACTTCATGACGCTCAGAGAAATTCTTCAAATCCGTAATGTCCGCAGCTTCTTAATCTTTCGGAGCAGTTACTTTGCGCGTTTTTACTACCCTGTATTCACCCTACTCTATCTCGATTATGGCTTAACCCTGTCTCAGTTCGCGATGCTTAACGTCGTTTGGGCGGCGACCATTGTTCTAGCTGAAGTCCCATCTGGCGCTTTTGCTGATACCTTGGGGCGAAAAAAGCTGGTGGTGCTATCTTCAGTGGTCATGTTTATAGAGATCGCCATGATCGCTTTCGTGCCAACGGGTAACCCTACTATTGTCTTCTTTGTCTTCTTGATTAACCGAGTGTTGAGTGGCTTGGCGATGGCATTGGCGAGTGGCGCCGACGAAGCTTTGGCATACGACACGCTCAAAGAGCAAGGTAAAGAAGACGTCTGGCCACAAGTGCTGCAGATCCAACTGCGTATTTCCTCTAGCGTGGGGATTTTGGTCACCCTAATCGGCGCAGCTATGTATGACGTGAACTTTATGGCGTCGGTGTTTAACTTCCTTGGCCTCGACGCTCCAGAAAAGACGCAAGACATCATGCGTATTCCGGTCTATGCCACTCTGTTCGTTGCACTTATCGCCTTTTATGCCGCAATTAATATGGAAGAAGACAACAGTGCATTGCCAGTGCATGACAGTAAATTCGCCACCACAATCGCCAGCCTCAAATTAACACTGAATACGGGTAAGTGGGTGCTTTCCACCCCTTACGTGTTATTCATATTGCTCTACTACAGCTTGTTTGAGCATACATCGCGGATGTTCTTAACGATGAACAGCCAATACTATCGCGCAATCGATATTCCGATTATCTATTTCGGTTTGATCGGCGCGGGGATAAGCGTCTTGCAAATATTACTGGCTGGGCAAAGTCGTAAACTAGCGGAACGTATCGCCCCCAAAAGGTTTATTGCGATCATGGGCTTAGCAAGCATGGCGACGTACTATTGGATCAGCCTAGGGTGGTCAATCTATGGGGTAATCCCTGCCTTGTTACTCATCTTTATCATCATGACGATGAACATCTTCATTAGTTATCACCTCAATAAAAAGACCGAGTCTCACAACAGAGCAACGGTGTTGAGTTTCAAAGGTTTAATGTTCAACCTAGGATACGGCTCAATTGGTATTCTATACGCCTACTACTATAAGCTGGTGTCTCAGAGCCATACTGAGCTGGAGATAGAACAGCACATCGACTTCATCGCCTCACTCTCTTCATTTTTCTATTACTTTACGTTTCTGTTCATCGCAATCAGCGCTTTTTTCTATATCAAACATAGGAAGAAGGCGATTTTCTGAAGAGGGATGTAACGAGCAGCCTAGGTTTAAAGCTTCAATGGGATCGTTTGAGCAAGATTATTTGATGTAGGAATCCAACACTTTCAACACGATCTCCATATCTTCTTCTCTCTGCTTAGTATCTTCTTCAAGCACAACATGCTCCTGTAGATGGCCTTTTATCACTTCACGCATCAGGCCATTCACCGCCCCACGAATCGCTGCTATTTGCTGGAGCACATTCTGACACTCATGCTCTTCATCCAACATTTTTTTTAAGCCGTTTACCTGACCTTGTATCTTGCTAACCCGTGCCTTGAGCTTCTTTTGATCTTTCGCTATGTGTGACATGGCTTACTCACTCCCTTTATTCAGTGGCGAGATTCTACCTGATAATGTAGCACTCACATTATACTGGGGGGTAGTATTTTATACTATGGGGGAGTATAGTTTATTTCAGATACAAACGCTCTCCCCCATAACGCACTGAGCTTTGTATCTGCTATCGAAGTAAAACAAGAGAATCAACCGATGAAAGATGTTAAAGGTGTCTTCCGTAACCTTGAGAAAATGCTCCAGCAAGCAAGCTGGTTTGATGACGGCTGGGAAATTTACAATCGCGGAAATTACCTTCAGCTTTACAAAGAAAATTGGTTCAATCACAACCAAGGCGGTGTCCATTTTGAGACCTTCATAGAAGCACCGCAAATCAAGCAAAAACAGTTTCCGGTATGCGTACACGCTGAGGAAGATTGCCCATCTCAATCTGAATTTATTCGCCAGTTAATGGAGCTAGAAGGTGAGCGAATCCAAGGCTGGAAAGGTTATAAAGCTCTGGATAATAGCTATGGTATTTGTCAGCGTACGCTGCCTCTGAACTTTAAAAATCTCGAACAAAGGCTCTTTGAAGAGTTCAATCGCCTTCGAATGCTAGAAGCCAGCATCGAGCAAGTCCTACAGAGGCTATGACCTAACCGCAATTACAGGCGCATTTAAGATATGAAGAAACAAAAAAGCCCGTGTATTGATGTGTGTGACTTCTCAGGCCCTAAAGGTTGGTGTTTGGGGTGTGCTCGAACACGTGAAGAGTGTCAAAACTGGAAGACAATGAAGCCTTACGCTATCAACACTCTTCAAAGAGAATTGAAAAAGAGAATGACCAAAATAGATCAGTGAATCTCAGTCCTAGTGGCCTTCACCTAGGCCATTGTGTAGCACTCCGTTTTGTTTACGCACCTTTCTTTGGTCGGCTTTGATATTGGTCTGACATCGATGAATTATTACAATGGCAATAAATTCATATTAAACATTATTCATATGTGATTCATATCCTATCCTTTTGAATCATTTACTTTAAAGTTGACTCACCCTTATCAACTTGCTCAATCTGGTTAATGAAACGGACACTACTTTGGGTCGTGCTGCATGGCTTTGCCATGCTGTGTGTTCTGATGAATCTTTTAACAGGCTTTCGCATTGCAACAGTAAGCCATCCGCAATGGCTTTTCTTCTCGGTGTGGCTTCCTCAAGGGCAATTGCATTCCATCCACATCTATTCCGGTATTGCGTTAAGTGCTTTGGCGCTCTCATATTGTATTTATCGTTGGAGGCTCAAGCCGAGTGTTAAATCGAGCCAGCGTCGAGGCATCAACGCATTTAATCAACGCTTCGTTAAAGTCAGCTACCTCCTCTTCCCTGCATTAATCTTGACAGGGTGGTTGCTGCTTGGCGGTTACGCAGGTGAAGCAAGCAAGGTTCACTTTTATCTTGCACACGGGGCACTACTTTACGTATTTCTGCACGCTGGCGGTTACTTTCTCCAATATGGTGTGGCGGCATTTCTCACTATCTTTTCAACTCGAATAACCAAGCATGAAATACTGCAAATATTATCAGTATTAGCGCTTACCCTTTTCCCTTGGGCGGGAATCTTTCTGACTTCCTCTTCAGTACTGACGGCCACAACCCTACCTTCAGAGCAAGTTATCAACATTGATGGCATTGCCGAAGAGCCCATTTGGCAAAATACACCGTCGACCTACGTAGAAACCTATGGTGGAGAAGGGTTTGAAAATGGGCATACTCGCATCAGCATCAAAGCGCTCCACAACCAGCAGGATATTTTCTTCCACATCACTTGGGATGATCCAACCGAAAGTCTGGATCACCTCCCTTTGGTTAAAACAGACAAAGGTTGGCAAGTCCAAGAAGACGGCTTTTATCGCTTCGACGAAAAGCAATTCTATGAAGACAAACTTGCAATCATGATCTCCAATTCATGCAACCTAGGCGCCGATGGAACCGCTCACCTTGGGCCTAAGCCACTAGAAGGAAAACCTGCCAATTGGCACGGCAAAGGTTATCACTATTCGCCAGATAACAGCCTTCGTGATCTATGGCATTGGAAGGCTGTACGAACCAATGGCATGTATCAGGCGGATGACAATTCGTTCACTACTCCTCAGCAAGTTGACCCAGCTAAGAGGCGCTATACCGCTGGCTATATGACTGACGGCAAAGAATCTGGGGCTTACGTCATGAATTGGCAGTGGTATTCACCTAATGGCGTCACCCCGAAACGACTGCCTAATACAAACCTAACCGGCTCTTTTTCGTCTATCAACCAATCTACGAATCACGCTCCTTACCTGAGCTGGCACGACACTAAGGTTTACTCACATAACATTGACCAATCTCCCCTCAAGACGACCCTTCCTTCGGTATTACATAACTCCAATCAGTTTGAAGGTGACCGAGGTGATGTCCGTGCATTTGGGCAGTGGAACAACGGAGCATGGTCACTCGAAATCGCTCGAAAATTAGATACAGGATCAGCTCAGGACATTGCAATACGTGATGGTGTATGTCTTTGGGTTGCCGCTTTTGACCATTCCCAAATAGCACACACACGACATGCTCAAGGCATACGTTTAGCACTTGAGGTAACACAATGATCAAACGACTGTCGATACTCGCTACTTTGATTGCAAGCTTAGTAGTCATCGCTTACTTCAACCCTATTGAGCAAGAAGAACCACAACCATCACGATGGCAAAAGATAACTATGAGAGGTCAACCCATCGATATCTGGAGTGGGCCTTGGAGCTGCGTATTGGATAAGAAAACGGGATTACTCTGGGAAGTAAAAACAGACTCTGAAAACATCCATGATTCGTATTGGTCGTACTCATGGTTTGATGGCTCGCGAGGTGTCCCAGATCGCGGCGATTGTTTCTTTGACGATGGTCGCTGCGACAGTTTCGACCATGTCACTCGAACCAATGCCGAATCCTTGTGTGGCCGCAGTGATTGGCGAGTCCCCACAACGGACGAGCTCTACACACTAATTAACCTCTCGGTTCCAAATGGGCAGGCCAAAATCAGTGGCGGATTTTTTCCTAGGGTGCGCAAAGGTGATTACTGGACAGCAGACCATTCGATTCCTTTAAGCGGCTTTTACTCTCGATTGGGCGAAGGGGCAAACGCCGTTGACTTTCGTGATGGGCAAGTGAAAACCCTTCCCTATCGAAATGCCGCCTTTTTAATCTTGGTCACTCAAGCCCGATAGTCGAATTTTCATGGTCAGTTTAGACCGACTCTAACCCATAAACTATGGACTTTATTATGATTCGAAGGATTGCAACACTGTCACTTTTAGCCGTAGCTGGGCTCACCAGCCTGAATGCGGGAGCCGCGACACAATATCATCGAGTAGTCTGGGACGGTGACCCTGCGCGAGAAGCGGTCATTGGATTCTCTCCTAACGGCGAGAGTGAACAACCCTATGTGCAATATGGAACGTCAACCGATGAAGCCACATGGCTAACCAAACAACCTAGCTACGATCATGTATTTGCTGGCGACTTACTCAGCTATTTTGTCCGATTGGATAACCTGGTGCCGGATTCCCCCGTTTACTATCGTGTCTGTGACCAACAAGGTTGTGGTGAGCGCTTTTGGTTCCGCACCGCTCCTATAGACAATAGTGAGTTTGTCATGATCGCTGGGGGCGATACTCGCACAGGGTGGACCAACCGAAGAATGGGGAATCAACTAGTCGCGAAGGTTCGCCCCTTATTCATTCTTCACGGCGGCGATTACACCAGCCAAAACAGCGCGTCGCAAATGGCTCAGTACTTAGAAGATTGGGCATTGACCTTTTCCAGTGACCAGATAGATGGCAAAGCGTACAAACGTACCTACCCATTCATTCCAACCCACGGCAACCACGAAGATTACGATTACTCAACGCTGTGTAAAGTGTTTGGAGTCGATGCTGACGGTAATGGCGAGTGTAATCCTTTTGATACCTACAACGTTGTTAACATTTCGCCATTACTTCGCGTCTACACGCTGAACAGCCAATTTCGCAAAAGTGGCTGGTCAAGCTATGCCTCCCAAATGAACGAATGGCTAGAACAAGATTTGGCCACTCATGGCGAAGAGAACATCTGGCGCGTGGCACAATACCACAGACCAATGTTTCCTCACGTTTCATCCAAGTCTGATAGCCCAGATCTGTTTAGCTGGTGGGCAGAGTTGTTTTACCAGCACAGTATGAATCTCGTTGTCGAATCAGATAGTCACTTAACCAAAGCGACCCGAGAACTAAAACCGGACGGTAACAACTTTGTTAGTTCGCCAACCGGAGGAACAGTGTACATCGGTGAAGGCAGTTGGGGGGCAGCAGCCCGCTCTGCTAATGACCCTAAAAGCTGGACTCTAGACGCAGCAAGTATTCAGCAAGTAAAAGTCATTCAAGTATTGAAAGACTCCATGACCGTCCGAACTGCGCAGTTTGATACTTCAGCTTCAACGCTGACAAGAGAGGAGAGAGAAGCGGATAGCCTCCGTTTACCAGAGAACGTGAATTGGTGGTCACTCAACGAAGTCGGAGAAACGATGGAATTGGTTCAATCCGCGGATCGTCTCTCGATACTTAAAAATCAAGATCCTGATACATCTCCTTCGTTCATTCGCTTATCCGCCACACAAGATGTTTTTGTCGCACAATCACAGCCAGACACTAACTTTGATGGACACGAAGATGGCTTGCTCGCCGATGCATCTGATTCTACCTACGGCCGAACTATGAGCCTAATGACCTTTGACGTTTCATCCATTCCAACTTGTGTCGATATAGCCGGTGTTAAGCTTGAATTGCAAGTCACCAACAAATCTTATGGAGAGTATGGCGTTCATGTCGCTGCAGAGGAGTGGAAAGACTCATCGGCGACCTGGAATTCAGTGGATGGTGAACAAATCGCCGGAAGAACACTGACCCAATTCATACCATCATCAACGGGAACGGTCGATGTTGATCTAACCGACAGCCACCTACTCGACTTATGGGAGCATGATGGCAATTTTGGCCTAGTCATCGCGTCAGCCGGTACGACAGATGGCCTTGACTTTGATTCAAGCGAAACAGGTACACCACCAGCACTAGTCGTGAGCTACAACGAACGCAAAGACTGTGAGACACCTGTTAACTCATTATCGTTACCAACCAGCGACGATACCTTTATCGCCTCCAGCAAAGCTTCTGAAAACTTCAACAATCATGCAGACGGCTTACTTGCTGACTTGCTTGATACCAAATATGGAAAAACCAATGCGCTGATGAAGTTTGATTTCTCTGCATTACCTGAAGGCGTTGAATTCGATTCAGTGATATTGGCATTACACGTGACCAATGCTTCGACTGGCAATTTTGAATTGTATCGCGTCAATCAAAATTGGAATGAGCAGACGGCGACCTGGCAATCGATTTACGATAATGGCGGTTCTGGCGACTACCTAACCACCTTCTCACCAAAAGAGACTGGTGTTTACCGTATCGATTTGACCAACTCGGACTTACTTCAATCTTGGCTTAACGGAGAAAATACTGGGCTTATCATTGTACCCAAGAGCCTCAATGGTCTTGATATCAGCTCCCGCGAACTGGGAATGGGCCCCGTGTTAACAGTCACTTATCATTAGCGACTACGAATAGCTCGGCTTCAATCTGGGCGAAAGTTTCAACGCCCAGATTGAACGCTTTCACAGTTATTGTACGCTGACGTCTTTCTCACGAATTTGCTGGCTGTTGATATGCGCTGCCGCTTTTTGAGCAGCCGATTCTATATGCGTAAGATCAGCTTCCGTTTGAATAGAGAGATATTGGTGGCCTCTGAAATCTAAATCAAAATACCGAGCGGTCATCACAAATGGTTCAATAAAACACGATGGACACGTAGATTGATAGCCCGTAGAAATGACCGACATGCTTTTTCCTGCCCATCGCCGACCTAAAAGCTTGTCGTTCTCCGTCAAGTCCGACAACCTGTCAAAAAACACTTTCATCTGAGCTGACATCGAATACCAGTACACAGGGGACGCCCAAACTATATGGTCTGCATCCACCAATGTACGCATCAACTCAAGAAAATCATCGGATTCGTTCTGATGTTTGTAGTCGTAATATGTGATGTCATAATCTGACAAGTCAAACACGCGCCCCCCGGAAACCGCAGCAACAGCTTCAGCGAATTGATGTGTATTGCCATCTGCCTTTGACGAGCCAAGTACAATCGCGATTCGCATATCTCGATCTAATTTTACATGCTCTAAATTGCCCATTACGCCTCCCAAACCTGACGCTGCAATACAACGCGGTAACCATCGATGTCTTCAAAAGTACATCCAACGTTTTCCCAATAAGGATTGAATGAGGTCACTTTCTGAAAACCCGCACCGAGCATATTCTGACAGCAACGCTTCCAATCACTTTCGTCGGGTACGTAAAACACCAGTAAGTTATCTTGGCTTGGTGCAGGCCCTACATGGCTGCCGTAGTGGTGTGTAAATTCTAAATGATAGGGATGAGCTGGATGACCGATGATGGTTCCACTAAAGCCTTCATGGTCGGTAAAGCTGCTCAGCAATTCAAAGCCTAAGCCGTTAATATACATATTGGTGAGAGTATCTAGATCGTTCGTTGGTCGAGCGACACGCAATGTTGAGTTCCTTGGGTTCATAGTTGCTCCTTATCAAAATCCTGTGCTCAGCGATGGCCCATCTCTGGGCCTCCTTGAAACTAAGAAAACGCAGGATAAAACCTCAACCTAACTTGAGATCAAGAACCAATTTCTTAGATGCACCTTGTTTACGAAAGAGTCCAAATTGCTCACTCGGTCTCTAAAGACTCTGTGTCACTTTTCCATTCCCTGCAATCCCGAAATGCACTATGCTAAGGCCGCCCATAACAATGGGTACTTAATACATATATTTATTCTCAGGGCGGGGCGAAATTCCCCACCGGCGGTATATCTTTAACAAGATGAGCCCGCGAGCGCTCGATTCGTCGAGGTCAGCAGATCTGGTGAGATGCCAGAGCCGACGGTTATAGTCCGGATGAGAGAGAATTGATGCACACCAGATGTTTCATTGCGAAACGCTGGTGCATTTTGCGTTGTCTTCTATCCCATATTGCCCTGATTCTGGTAAACAATAAGGAAACACCATGAATCAGACATCTTTACTTGCCGAATTTGGCACTCCTATCGACCGCGTCAACGCGGCTCTTGATGCTCTAAAGCGCGGACAAGGCGTTTTATTACTTGATGATGAAAACAGAGAAAATGAAGGTGACTTAATTTACTCTGCTGAACATCTCACACCCCAGCAAATGGCACTAATGATTCGAGAATGCAGCGGGATTGTCTGCCTGTGCTTAACGGATGACAAAGCCACTCAACTCGATTTACCGCCTATGGTTAGCCGTAACGACAGTGCGAATCAGACGGCATTCACAGTTTCAATTGAAGCTAAAAAAGGCGTTACCACCGGCGTCTCAGCCCATGACCGCGTCACCACTATCCAGACCGCTATTGCGCCAGATGCAAAGCCGCAGGATTTGGCGCGCCCTGGGCATGTATTTCCCTTACGTGCACGCTCTGGTGGCGTTTTAAGTCGCCGCGGCCACACAGAAGGAACGGTCGACTTAATGACTCTAGCGGGCTTAGCTCCTTCTGGCGTTCTATGTGAAGTAACAAACCCTGATGGCACCATGGCTCGCGCTCCACAGATTGTTGAGTTCGCACGAGAGCATGGGATGCCGGTATTAACGATCGAAGACATCGTCGCCTATCGACTACAAAACACCAGCGCTTTAGCCAGCTGATCGTAAGGAGTAACGCCTATGTTTACAGGAATTGTCTCCTCCATCGCGACGATCCAACGGATTGACGATCGCGGAGGAATTCGAACCTTTGAGCTTGAGTTTGTCGATGACTTTTGTAAGGACTTAACCATCGGAGCAAGTGTAGCCGTTGACGGTGTCTGCTTAACGGTCACAGACCAAATCAGTGACACCCGAGCGTCTTTTGATGTTGTCCTACCGAGCATTCAGATCACGACTCTTGGTCGCGAGCAGGTCGGCTCACTCGTCAATGTGGAACGGGCTGCCAAAGACGGCGCCGAGATTGGTGGTCATCCTTTGTCCGGGCATATCGATGCGCAAGCTCCGGTTGTCTTAATCGAAGCAATAGACAGCAATTATCGTCTGCGTTTTGGGCTCCCTGAAAGCTTGAGCTCTTATGTGTTTGCAAAAGGATACATCGCCATCAATGGTGCCAGCTTGACCGTGTCCGCTGTCGATCATCAAGCTCAGTGGTTTGAAGTCTGGCTTATTCCCGAGACCCGACGACAGACGACGCTGGGTAGCAAGTTGGTTGGCGACCGAGTTAACATTGAAATTGACCGTGGAACTCAAGTGGTTGTCGATACCATCAAAGCATCTGTCGCTGAAACCTTAGGGCCTTTACTGCCTCACTTTGAGCAGTTTCTCGCTGCGCAAGGCAGCAGTCTCAACGCTCTGACTCATACAACAGCACATCCTATGCAACGCTCTTAAGCTTTGTGCCGCGCCATCGCTTAGCAACGGCGCGGTATTATTACTGGTTTATCAACAGTCCTGCCCTGCTCTTTTAAGTTACACACTCACATCCACCTCACTCTCTAGCAGTAGATCAGAACCGGCAAGAAAAGGCGCAACATTGGAGGTTAGAGACAATCTATTTAGACAAAGGTGAAGTCTAGAAATTAAACACTATGATACAGATCACTTATAAATATTGAGCTTTCTATAATAATTAACTTTCAATATTAATCTAAATTCATATGACACCAAGGAGGGATTCAAATGAAAAGGGGAATCCTAGTCGCCGCTTGCCTTGCCAGCCTAACCGCGTGCAGCAGCTCAAACCAACTGACCGTTTTTGACGGACTAACCTACACCGCCAAAAACGAAGGAGGGATTAACGACCCGATACGTTTCTATCCTCTGCAAACCACTCAAATAAGTCTCGATGGCCAGCTCACTTATCAGATTGGAGATTTATGCTATTCAGACAGAAATCGTTCACCAATGACTTCGAACTGTTTTAACCACTCATCGAGGAACAACCCTGTTAACGCAACCGTTATCAAGCATGAATATAAATCGGATAGCAAAGGGCCAATCGCAATTTCAGCTCTTTCCTTTAACCTAAATCAAGCCCTTACAGACGCTACTTTTAATTTGGCTACCTGTAACGAAAAAGAGTGCCAAAATGCGCTCACTTCGAGTAGTAAGAGTATAAATAAAGCCGCCAATACTCTTCAGGCAGAATTGAATAGAACAAACGTAAGGGTCTACAACTGGAGTGATACTATCAAGCATTCCGCCGACAGCGGTTCGGAAAGCCTAAAAGCCTCAGGAGAATCCGCCACTCAGGGGATCACTATCGTTAATGGTTACAGCATCAATGAACTCAAGATCTCATGTATCAACAGCAAAGCGATTACTGCAAGCAAATCGGATCATTTGAAAGTCGTCACTAAAACCATTGCCGCTGATTCTATTTCTTTCATCAACACCCAATCAAAAATATCAGAACTTGCCGCGACGTTGGATGCCAAAGAAATTGCGCAAGATTTAAAAGGGTTTTCGAAAGAGTTGCTCGCTTTAGAACTTTCATTAAAGTCCGCCAGTACAATTTCTAGCATGGGAATGCTACATAAAACAGGTACTGTCGTAGGCCCAGCAAACAACTCCAAAGCTTCGACTTACCTTGCAGTGCTAACCGATCTGGAAGATTTAAGGGAACATTTTCCAGAGTGCGAATAATGATACCAGTGATCTGTCAGTTCTAAATTGACAGATCACTCCCCAATCGATGACATGTAAGCCTCATAATCTTGACCATGAGTAAGATAAATTTGTTTTAGTTCACCAGACTGGATAAGTTGTGGCATATGGGTATCAAACATCTCAATGAGTGTGTTTGATGACTCGGTGTTAGAAAATACGACGTAAAGTTTCTCCCCTTTCTTGGCAACTTCAGTAACAAACGCGTCTGTCGCTAACAATTCTGAACTAGCCATGCTTGATGGATAATCTATTAGAGCGCTCACTCTGCCCTTTTTTAGAAGTTTCATCCCTTGCTCGGCGCTGTCTACCTCTACCAATTCAAGCGGAATATCTTTAAGGAAGCCCTTCTCAAAACCGTAACCCCGAACCCAAGCGACTTTCTTATTTACCAATGATGAAAGCTGCTGCTCTTCCCAATCAAGCGAGCCTCGAGCAAACACAACAATTACATCTTCTTCCACACTAAGGTGCCATTGTGGATATAGAAACGCATCCGCGTTTGGATAAAAGTAATCGCCCAAATAAGCGCTGGCTTCCTGTTTTCGGACAAGATGCTTGGCTCGTTTCCATGGCAATACTTCTAGGGTAAGGGGAACATTCAAAGGTTGGAAAACGGCTTTAACAATCTCCCAGTAAAGGCCTGTGCCGTCGCTATTGGTGTATCCTAGCCATTCCTGACTAACTATTTTAATTCGTTTACTATCACTGGCGTAGGAAACTGATGTAACCATCAGTAGTACCACACTAACAAGCCAAGGCTTCAACCTCATTCGCAGACCTTACCTTTATCAATCCTTCTAAATAGAGTCTAGTCCAGCATATATAACAGAGGCTTGCGAATTTGGCTCACCCGCGTGCAGCAAGGTCTTTGCTGAATGCCTCTAATAAAAAGTCGATAAAGACCTTTTTACGCTTCGGCATGAGTTGCCTATCTGCGTAGACCAAACTCACAAGCACTTCTGGCATTTGATACTCAGGAAGCAGTTGAATAAGTCGCCCGCTGGCAAAGTGCTCTCGGCAAATGAATTCAGGTAATACTGCGATGCCAAGCCCGTCCAGACAGGCTTTCAGACAGGCGGTAATGGTGTTGACTCGTAATCGGTGTGGCAGGTCAATTTGCAAGGAGTCTCCGTCTTCCGGAATCAGATGCCACTTAGGCAACCTCACCGCGCGGTTAAATACCTCAACCATTTGATGCGGTGGAATTAAGTCACGATGAGACTCAATTCCTCCATGCTCCTCAAGATATTCTGGGCTGGCAACCAATACACGCTGTGATTTTGTCAGTGGACGAGAAACCAAAGCAGAGTCTTCTAATTCACCAATTTGCGCGTACAAATCAATGCCTTCAGCGATGATGTCCACTTCTCGATTCGACAGTTCGAGGTTAATGGTGACGCTGGGGTATTCTTTGAGAAAAGCGTTGATGTATGAGCCCATGATTTGATGACCCAGCTCAACTGGTAACACCACATTTAATGGTCCGCGAATCAGATCCTGATTGGCAGACACTTCGAGCTCAGCCTGATTCATAATCTCCAGCATTTGCAGGCTGGATTGATAAAACCGCTCACCTTCCGGTGTTAACACTAAACTTCTCGTTGAACGCGTGATCAAGCGCACACCTAGATGCTTTTCCAGCTCAACTAACTTTCGGCTCACGGTTGACTTGGTCATATTCAGTGCATCCGCTGCATGAGTAAAACTCCCACAATCAACAACTTGTGCGAAAACAGCAATCGCATTCAAATCCATCTCATCACCTCACGCCTTCATTAGTTAAATTTTTGCAACAGTGTTTCTCTTTTTTCCTATCTTATCAATCAATCCAAATCATTTACACTTTGTAACATCCGCCGAAGACGAAAACTGATTACGAGAAAAATAATGACGAATACACATACCGAGACTAAGCCAGCAAAATCCAGAAAAGCCCCTCTTATAGCGACAGCCATTATGCTGTCACTAGGATTACTGGGCGGTGGGTACTGGTTTGGATACGGTCAGTACTTCGAATCCACCGACAACGCCTACCTTCAGGGAGAGATCACCACGATTAGCCCTAAAGTGGCTGGCTACATTGAACACTCTTTTGTCAATGACAACCAAAAAGTCAAAAAAGGCGATCTGTTAGTCCAAATTGACGACCGTGACTACCGCACTGCTCTCGAACAAGCGAAAGCACACCTCACCGTCACACAGTCCAGCGTAGAGAATTTGAAAGCACAGCAAACCTTGCAACAAAGCCAAATCCATCAAGCAGAAAGCCGCGTCGATTCAGCAAAAGCGGAATATGATCGCGCTGTTCAGCAAGTACAACGTTCACGCAGCCTTCTTAAACGCAACTACGCGTCGCAAGATGAAGTCGACAACATGCTGGCTCAACAAAAAGTCACTCAGGCCGAGCTGGATGAAGCGAAAGCGAGTCTGGTTGCTGCTCACGATCAGCTCGCGGTTATCGATAGCGACATTAAACAAGCTCAGGCATCCATTGTTGAGTCTCAAACAGCCGTCGAGCAAGCTCAGCTCAACCTCGACTACACCAAAATCTATGCGCCGGTCGATGGTATCGTGGGCAAGCGCAGTGTGCGTGAAGGTCTGTTGGTTCAAGCTGGTACACCATTAATGAGCTTGGTGCCGACGAGTGACGTCTGGATAGAAGCTAACTTCAAAGAGACTCAGTTGAGCGGCATTCATCAGGGACAAAAAGTTGAGATCGAGCTGGATGCCTTTCCAGGCCAACCATTAGAAGGCATCGTAGACAGCTTTTCACCTGCCACTGGCGCTAAATTTGCGCTATTGCCTCCGGAGAACGCGACAGGTAACTTCACCAAGATTGTTCAGCGCGTACCAGTTAAAATCACCATCCCCGACCAACAAGCATTGAAAGGCCGATTACTACCGGGGTTATCAGTTGTGGCAACCATTGATACCAGAGGTTAATCCATGTCGGAAGCAACCTTAAACGCACCGTCAGCTCAAGGCAGTGAAGTGCCAACACGCCACTGGATCGCTTTATTTGGTGGCTTGATTGGCGCCTTCATGGCCATTCTCGATATTCAGATCACCAACTCGTCACTGAAAGACATACAAGGTGCGCTGTCTGCGACTCTGGATGAGAGCTCATGGATTTCGACATCCTATTTAGTCGCTGAGATGATTGCTATCCCACTCAGTGGTTGGTTGTCTAAAGCGCTGGGCAAGCGTCGTTACCTGACTTGGACTACAGCAATCTTCACACTGTCATCACTGCTTTGCTCTTTTTCATGGAACATGACCTCGATGATCGTCTTCCGCGCAATGCAAGGTTTTAGTGGCGGTGCATTAATTCCTCTCGCCTTCTCTCTGGTTATTCAGCTACTGCCGATTAACAAGCGAGCCGTTGGTATGGCGTTGTTTGGTGTTACCGCTACGTTTGCTCCGTCCATTGGTCCAACATTTGGTGGCTGGCTAACGGAAAATCTTTCCTGGCACTACATCTTTTATATCAACATTCCACCAGCGCTTCTGGTGATTACAATGATTCGCTATGGTTTGGATGACGAGAAGCTAAATCTAAATACCCTCAAAAAAGCCGATTGGTTCGGCATTGCGACTATGGCGTTAGGTTTGGGCTGCCTCGAAGTAGTATTGGAAGAAGGAAACCGTGAAGAGTGGTTCAGCTCTAGCTTTATCATTACGCTAAGCATTATCTCCGCCGTGAGTTTAGTGTACTTCGTTATCAATGAGTTACAGCACAAGAAACCGCTAGTGAACTTGAGATTGCTGCGTGACGGACAGTTTGCCATGTCGTGTATTGCTTATCTGATTTTGGGCATGGCCTTGCTAGGTTCAATCTATGTGCTGCCTCTGTACTTAACTCAGATCCAGCAATACAACGCAATGGAGATTGGTGAGGTCTTGATGTGGATGGGCTTTCCTCAGCTCCTGATCTTTCCGCTGGTTCCTAAACTGACTCAAATCATCAAACCTAAGTACTTAGTCACCTTTGGCTTCGCGATGTTCGGCTTGAGTTGCTACGTCAATACTCACATGACGATAGATTTCGGTGGTCACCAGCTGATTCTGTCGATGATTCTACGTGCTATTGGCAGCCCGTTCATTATGGTGCCGTTATCTCTGGTCGCGATGAAAAACATCAGCAAGCTAGACACTCCAGATGCCTCAACACTGACCAATGTTATGCGTAACCTTGGCGGTGCTTTTAGTATTGCTATCATTGCGACCTTGCTCGACAACAAAACCCGTGAACACCTCGCACATATTAAAGAATCTCTGCCATCGGTGAGTACATTAGGTTGGGATACGCTGCATCAGCAGCAAGCCTTCTTTATGCAATCTGGAAGTGACGCCGCCACAGCTATGATGCAAGCTGAAGCCAGTTTACTCAGTACCATGCAACGCGACGCCGCGATCATGGCCTACAACGATGTCTTCCTGATGATGACCGCTTTTCTAGCGTTAGCAGCGGTACTCATTCTTAATATGAAGAACTAACTTCATAACGAAGATTAAAATCTGGGAGCGACGTTACCAAGTCACTTCGCGCCCATTTTCCACCACGAAGCCTGAACTTAGAATCGTTGTCATAACCAATACGTTTTTGGGCTCGACAGAAAAACTCTCTGATAAGGCTTTTGCCAACCCCAGCTGTAGCGCGCTCACTGATTTTTCTGACCAGACTGACGGCAAACAAAGGTTCGCAATGATTGAGTACGACTTCCCCTCTTGCCACTCAGCCCGAACAAAATTAATGGTCATATCTGTGGTAGGCTGCTCAGACAAACTGCCCCAGCGCTCAATAACTTCACCGGTCTCTGCTTTGGAAACCAAATCCGACAAGATTGTGCAATGTGCTATTGGCATATCAGCCCCCTGTTTTTTCTGATTTAAACAGATATAGGGCAAGCAGCGACACTCCAACTTCTAACATGAGATAGAAATACATCGTGCTGTTGGTTTCACCATCACTCACTAAGCCGATGATTCTCCCTGTTGCCATACTCGCATTGACAAAAATGACAGCCAGCAAGCCTATTGTGAGTGTTGACGGCTTTTGCGAAAGCAGGAAAAGGATAAGCGCAACACCGACAGACATGCCGCCATAGGTTGCCCGTATATCAGCCAACATAGATGCAGAAGTCGCATACCCACCAGTCGCATGGTTAAGCATACTGCTCGGTGCAATAGCGAACGCCAGACCATAGAAAAAGAATACGGCAGAAGTCAGTAGAATGAGGCCTTTTGACATAGGGAAGATTCCTCTACCTCTAAAACACTAGTTTGGCTTAACCTGAACGAGCTTGAGATATGAGTGTAGCTCACCGTTTTTGTATTCGATGGCGGAATGAATATTGACGGCTTGGCAGCCTATCACAGCAAATGTGTAGCAGTTATTCGCTTTATAGATTTCCACATGCAGAATACCGTCGTGCAGTTGCCAATGACCTTGAGTCGGAAATCGGTCAAACAAACGGAACTCTTCTAATGTCCCGTTAGCATGAAAGACGACTTCAGTTATGTAGCCGCCAGTGCAGGATTTAATCCAATGCGTATCTTGAATATCACAAAACGTGAGCTGACGTTTTTCATCTAACCACGCTTCATAGCAATCACTAGCCTGCACCGTTTTGTCTATATTTTTAAGTTCACGCAGCTCTTCATGGGATTCACGCCAGAAGAGAGGTAACAATGCCGCAGCTTGATTCATAGTCCCCCCCCCTCTCAAGTCACTAGCAAAGATGATGATTCACTCGTTTGAATTCTTCTATCGCTCGCTTATCTGCCTCAATCGAAACTGAATCTGATTCAAGCTTTTTCCAACTTACGCTCTCCGCTTCCAGTGCTTTAATCTCACCTTGCCACTCAGTCACAACGTAATAATGCAGAAGCTGTAACTCAGAGGTGGGATGGTAAAGAGAACACAAGTAATGATACTTATTGGCGGTAAGATCCAATTCTTCTTTTAGCTCACGGCACAGGGCTTGTGGCTGAGTTTCGCCATCTTCGATATGTCCACCGGGAATACAGGTTAAGCCAGGGTCACTCGCTTTATGTATCGACCTCTTTTCCAGCAGTATTTGGTTGTTATCCACTAAAAGAAATGACACACATTCAAAAGGCTGCATTAAGTACACTCCCTGTATTTATCATTTTATCATGTTTAGCTTGCCATTGTTTTGATGTGTTTTTTCACTTTTTTCAATGCCATACGCTGCTTTAATGGAGAAAGATAGTCGATAAACAGATTACCTGCCAAGTGATCGATTTCATGCTGCATGACAATCGCAAGAAAATCATCACTTTCAATCCTCACAGGTTCGCCGTGTCTATCTAGAGCTTCAACGACAACGGATGTGTAACGCTCAACATCAGCATAATAATCCGGGACGGATAAACACCCTTCTTGTCCCATCGCTCGATTCTTACCCTCTACTACTTCTGGATTCACTAATATCAGTGGCTGATCGCGGCTCTCCGACAGGTCAATAATCACAATAGCCTCACGGTGGCCCACTTGAGTTGCCGCCAAACCAATTCCATTACTTGTCGCGTAGAGTGTTTCCAGCATGTCATCGATTAGGGTCTGAACGGATTGAATGTCCGATACTTTTTCAGCTTTTATCTTTAACTTTGGATCTGGTGCGGTAAGAATCTTTAAGACAGCCATTAGGTTCCTTATATGAAAATTAAATTGCGTAAATAACCTATCATTTAGGCTATATAAGTCACTGTAAATAATGAATATATACGGAAACGCTCAAAGTTATTAGCTTTGAGCGTTTCTTCTAACAGATTGAGTGACGACAAACCGGGACTTAGAGCGTCATATACAAAATTGGAAATGGTTTTCCCATATCATCAACAGGTGAGCGCGACTCAACATGGAACCCCATGTGTTTGTAAAAGTCGACCGCCATGGGGTTTTGCTCATTCACATCTACTTTGTTTACACCAAGATGCTTAATGGCATATTGCAATAATGCTTTCCCCACGCCCTTGCCTCTCGCGGTGTCTAACACAAACAGCATTTCTACTTTTGCTTTATGAACACCCACAAAGCCTAGAATATTGCCGGTTTCGTTTTTTATACACTTCAGTGTGACGGCCGGAAAAGCTTGTTCAATGATAATAGGTTTAAAAAACTCAATATCTTCTTCTGTTATGAAGTCATGAGTCGCTCGGACTGAGTTTTCCCAAACATCCAGCATCTCTGCGAAATTTTCAGGAAGCACATTTTCTACATTCATAATGAGTCACTTAATTCGTAAGTTGTATCCATGTGCAGCCGCGAATGCGGATCCTAGCAACCGCGAGAAACAAAGTATAGATTGGAGAAAGGAAATGACAGGATGCTAACTTTTCGCTTCCAAGTTCAACCCAAGTTCACTTTGCTTACGTTTACTCAAACCTGAAGCCACCAGCCGGTAAGACTCGCGCAAGTAATACTCTAGTTCTTCATCAAGTTCACCTGACGTTTCCACTTGCTGAATCCATTTCATTCCTCGGTTCGCAAAGTAAGGTGCAGGAATATACCCGTCATGATCGCTGAGAAAATCAAAATTTAGCGGGGAGGTTTTAAACGTAAAGGCGGGTTTGTCCGATTTGCCCCAACCGCCGACGGCAAATACCTTACCCCCTACTTTCCAAACATGAGAATCCCCCCATTGCACAATATGGGTAGTCGCGGGAAGCTCAGAACAAAACTGATTAAACTGCTTGTAAGTCATGCTTATCTCTTCAGTTACTTATTGATTGAGGTTAACGAGAGCTTAGCGCATCAAGAACAAATCGTGATCTTTGCTCAACGCTACCTTTTGGTACTTCCGTTAAGGTGTAGCCAAATGATTGATAAGCTTCGCGCATTTTTTCATAAGTGGTCACGGCTTCGGCAAAGTCTTGCTTCCTTTCCGCATCGTTGGCAAATATCTCTTTCCAAGGAGGGAAAACAAACACCTGTAGGTGATATCTGAGTTGATAGCAGTGCTGTATGAGACTCTCAGTGAAGGCCAAGTCCTCTAATAAACTATAACCGTAACTATCGACAATACTTCGGTCGAAAAACACGAACTCTTCCCCAACACCAATTCGACGATATTTGTCTATTTCTGCTGAAACCATGGCGTCACGAAAAGCGGTTTTATCCAACCATGGAAGGGCACTACCACCGCTCTCAACCTGCTGTTGAATCACTCGTCGACCAACTTCGTCAGCGGTCTTGTACCCCAGGCTTTGCAGGTGTTCTATAACCGATGTTTTCCCTGAGCCAGGCCCACCTGTAAATACAATAAAACGTTCCATTGAATTCCTATTAGCTGAAGGAAAAGGCGGATGAACGGCCACCCAATGCCATAGCGTTCACTCCTTCAATTACAAGAATGGCGTCACAGTTGATAGGCACTTTATGACTGTTTGTTCTTTTTCTCCCACTGGCGCGACATAATGGATAGCACTCTCTGCTTGCTCTACTCCAGCCAATTTACTAATAGTCCAGCAAGCCAAGTACTTAGACGCTAAACAACCGCCTGCGGTTGCGATATTTCCATTGGCATAAAATGGCTGATTCAGAACTTCCACACCAGCTTCCAATACCCATGGTTTGGTGGTCAAATCGGTGCATGCGGGCGTGTTATCTAAAAGCCCCAGAGCAGATAACAATAAGGTTCCTGAACACTGTGCTCCAATCAGTTGCTTACTTGGATCCAGCGATAATCTGGATAGCACAGCACTGTCTTTAGCAATCTCTCGGGTCAGGCTTCCACTACCAAAAAGCACCGCATCCGCTTGGTTAGCAAACTCTAAAGGTTGCTGGGCAGCAATGGACACACCGCTCATTGATGTGACAGTTTCACTTGGGCTGGTAATTTGAACATTCCAGCCAGCACTTTTCATTCGGTTGAGGATCCCAGAAGCAATAAATGAGTCCAACTCATTAAAGCCTTGGAAAGTTAACACAGCAATGTCCATATTATTCCCTGACGACAGTGGTTTCACGTTTTTTCATCTTATCAAGATGACAATGAGATAAGTACCCAAGTTTGGCAAACTAACGTCAAGAATAAGTCTTAATTTATAGCAACTTAATAAAACAGGCGAATGGTGCAGCAATGATGTGATATTAAGAAAGAAGTGAGATTTGGAAAGAGCTACTTTGAAGAGTTTAGGCGGGATAACTCTATCCCGCCCAGCAAGAAAAGTTAGTGGACTACGAAGCGCTTACCACCAAGCTTCTACCTGCATACCAACACTGATTTCTGTGTCTTTACCAGTACCAAAAGCATTATCATTTTCTGCATCATTCAGGTACGTAGCGAATACTCGAATCTCAGGTCGAGACCAAAAACCCGCTTTAGGTACCCAAGCCTGTGCAACAGTAAACTTGCTACCTGCACTGTCTACGTTATTGATCTTTTCTGAGAAACCACCAATTTCCAGAATGGTACGCATTCTATCTGTCCATTTGTAGAGCGGACGAACTACAACGCTGAGTGTGGAATCATCCGTCGCAGTACCATCCACATCTGTGGCTGCGGCATAACGGATAGAGTGACCAAGTTCAATTTTGTCTCCAACAGAAACAACACCCCAGTTAATCAGACGGTAACCTTTCGCATCATTGTTTGCGGCATCACGAACCAGACCATTACCGTGACCAAATGTCGTCATTTGCTCCGCGTAACCAGAATTCGCTAGCTGAAGGATTGTTTTATTGAAGCCACTATCTAATGATTGCTGAAGGCTTGCCGTAAACATCAGGCTGTTGTCGGCATCCAGTGACTGACCACTACGTTCGTTACCTGCGTGATAATCCAAGCCAACTTCCAAATCTGCATTTTCCCACATTGGGATACCAGCGTATCGAACATCGGCAATAACAGCCGTCGTTTCCTGACCGTCATCTAGATCGCCAGCCACAGTGTCTTGTAGAAGCGCAACAGACAGCTTACCCGGCCCCATATTAATGTGTTCAACACCACCACCGATACCGCTGACGTCCCAGTAGTAGTTATCCACGATATGAACATCGTGACGTTGGTAGTAACGTTCACCCGCCCAAATAGTGATGTCTTTATCTTCAAATAAACCTGTTGCCTGAACGTTCAGCTGTGCTACTTCAACACTGCGATCTTTGGAGTTTTGGTCTTGCCCTTCCCAGTATTTAAGCATCGAGTCAACAACGAATGACACATCATCCTCTGCGTACACTTCTTTTTTCAGGCCAAACTCACCATACAGATCATCTTCGTTACCAAGACGACCGACCTTGTTCACTTCCCACTTGCTGTTAGAACCGCCCTCGTTACTCAGTCCGACACCACCGCGCATGTAGCCGTAAAATTCGACGGGAGAAGTGGCGGCTAATGTACTGGTTGACAGGATGGCAACGGAAAGTGCGCTGGCAATAGGTAATAGTTTCATAATCCTTTCCTTGTAGCGTTAAAGCTCAATTGATTCACTCAAGTTTGTATATTTTATGATTTATGGGAACAATCCCATGGGATCGATCCCATCCTGAAGTGATAATTTAATCAAGGAAAGTAATCAGCATGATTATTGTGATCAGCGTAACTATTAGGCTTATTAATAAGTGAGCTAGTTATCGGTTTGACAACCGAGTAAAGAGCTCATAATTTGTTCAACTAGAAATCAGGGAGGAGATGGGAAAATTTGGAGTGTTAAGCCATTTAAGGCATTGATTAATTATACAAAATCAAAATAAGGTGGCCACTTACTGTGACCACTTTTCTTTATGAATCAGCTGGTTGAGCTCCTCTCGCTTGAGCCAACCAAACTCTTCAAGCTCGGGCTTATCATTAAATTTCGACACGTAACCTAGACACAAATAGCCGATAATATCCTTGTCTTCAGGAATACCCAGCACACTTCTAAGCACTTCATCATGAATAATGCTAACCCAACCAAGACCGATGTTTTCTGCTCTGGCTGCCAGCCACATATTCTGAATGGCGCAAACCGTACTATAGAGATCCATTTCAGGCTTAATTGTCCGCCCTATGACCACAGGGCCATTGCGTTCTCTGTCACATGTGACGCATATTCCTAGCGGTGCTTCCAAGATGCCTTCAAGTTTGAAGCTACGATATTGTTCACGTTTCTCTTCGGAGAATTGCTCAGCTGATTCTAGCCTAGCCTTATCATACCCCTGCTTGATAGCCTTCTTGGTTTCCTCTTCGGTGACAAGAATGAAGTCCCAAGGCTGCATAAAACCAACACTAGGGGCATGATGCCCAGCGGTAAGAATTCTCAACAACACATCTTCTGGAATTGCTTTAGGAATGAAATCGCGACGTACATCCCGACGGGAAAAGATCACTTTATACAGTGCATCCCTTTCTTCTTCATTAATGAACATACGTGCTCTCCCTCAAAAAGTGAGAATTGTATTAGTAATGCTTAGGAACGCCAAGAGACGAGCGCGCTTAATCAGAATTAATTGGAAGGTTCAGGTTGTTTCGTCGTCATATGGCAGGTCCTCAGGATCTACGCCGATGTAATCAGGCTCAACATAATCGGGTAACTGAACCGCACGTATCGAATGTTGCCCCATAAGTAAAGCCTTGCATACTCGATGCATACCATCCATTATCCTTCCCTGATGACACAATATGATTGGATAGGATAAATCCACATAGTTAATTAAAGCAGCATGCTCAAGGACACTTCGGCAAGTCGGTTTCGCCCCACCGAGTTCATACCAAAACTCTTCATCCAGCTCACTGATATCAGAGATAGGCACGTCTATAATGGGAAGCTTTTTAGTAATTTCGATTAACCTAAGAACATCCCACGCCAATAAACCCTGCTCAGATTGGCGAAAATGATATTGTTGGCGCATAGAGATTCCTTATCTAAGCCATTAAATAGAAAAAGAGCAGAACACTCACTGTTCCAAATACAATCCACGAAAGGTGCCTGCCCTTCGAGCCCCAAAAAGCCACAGCACAGTGGATAGCAAATGTGGTCGCGATTATTTTTACGACTGTCGATTGACTAAACCCAGGCTGAGTGAGGCTGAAAACAATGGCAGCAAACCCTATCCAAGCGACAGAGGTTAGGTGCCAAGCGAAACGCAAAGTGCGCTTGGTAAAGTCATCGCTCCCAAAAAGCTTAGGCAAGTTGTCTCGATTGAATAGCCGCATCAGGATATAGCGTTCACCAAGGTAGGAATGAATGAACGAAATGGCAATCAGCAGCAAAGCGGACACGTATAAGGTAAGTTCCATTTCTTAAACCTTATCCAAAAAATAAATTCTGATACAACAACTCATTATTCTGCCAAATCGACTTGTACGATGGAGAAGCTATTCTTGTTGCAGTCTACGATATGAGTCATCAATCCGCCCCAGAACTGGTTTTCAGGTGGGCCCGTAAATTCAACGTCTCTTGCTGTTAAGGTCTCGTAGAAGCTACGGATGTTTTTGACTTCCAGGCTAAAACCTAAAAATCGCCCCGCTTCAAACTCACCGCTTTCTTCTTCCTCCAGCAACACCTGAACGTTCTCCAACTGGTAACCGATGAACCCTTCTTCTGGGGAGCCGAATACCTTGTTGAGTCCAAGTTTTTCCGTGTAGAAATTTTCTGACTCGATTAAACAACGACATGGGATTCTCATTGTGTTGATTTTCACTTTTCACGCACCTTGTGTTGGCTTCTCACCACTAAGCTAAACCATTTCCCTTCAAACGCAAAACAACTAACGCTACAGAATATAACGCTTTGTGTTGATTAATGGTTTGCGCACTTGTTCCTTCGCTTCTTTGCCAGAAAACCTCTTCTAGTGTGATGCCGATCTAGTTTGAAAATTAGATTCGATCGACAATCTGCGATATGTTTTGCAATGTTATAACATAACCATTATATTACTTGGCGTTCATCAGGTCGCCAAAGAAGAACCAATCTAAGGAAGACTTTCCATATGATGCTAAAAAAAGTAGCAGCACTTTGTGCGCTTTCATTTGCAAGCAGTGCAATGGCAGACGTAGTCGTGAAGGAAACAACCAAGTTTCAGGATGTGGCTGCGAAAGTAAATCAGTTAACGAAACAAGGTGAGAAACCGCTGATTGTTATTGATATTGATAACACCCTTCTGACCTCTACTTCTGATATCGGTGGCGACATTTGGTACCAATGGCAACGAGGTAAGCTGGATGTAAAACCTGCGGAAGGCGATAAAGTTGACTGTCTTTTCCAAGATTCTATTGGCCTACTCTACGAATTAGTACCAATGAAAATCATTGAAGACGACGTGCCAGCAACGGTAAGCGGTTGGCAGGACAAGGGGCTAACCGTCATGGCTCTGACATCCCGTTCACCAAACTATCGCTATGCAACTGAGCGTGAAATGATTCGCAACCAATACGACATGACACGTACCGCACTCAAAGAGAAGGGTTCTGACCAGCTTCCTGTTTACATTGATAACCCTAAGCGTCCTCTGAGCTACATCAACGGCATCATGATGACGACAGGTATGAACAAGGGCACCATGCTGGATTATATTCTGGATAAGACAGGCCAGAGCTTCAGCAGTGTCGTATTTATTGATGACAGTAAGAAAAACATCGTGAACATGGAAGAAGCGTATAAAGATGATGCTTCTGTCGACATGACGATTTTCCACTACACCAAAGTTGAAGAAGATCGTATCGCTGCAAATGGTGCCGTTCTAACGAAAGAGCAAGCCAACAAGATGGCAAGTGATTGGAAAGAGCTCAACCAAGTGCTGGATAAGATCGCACCTGCCCGTATTGGTGACACTTGCCTCGGCCAGTAGCGACTTGTGGGTGAAAACTGAATTTAAAGATTGTTGCGTGTGTCTGTACTCTTAAAAGTTAGCTCAAGGGCAAATTGGGGGCCCCACTGCGGACTTGATAGATAACGGACTCATGCAACGCCCTCTTAGAGCGATACCAAGATTGGTATCGCTTTTTTCGTCAAGCCATTTCGGCGCTTTCTTGATTTTGTTCATCTGCAACTTCAGCATCTCTTAGCTTTTGTATAAGCACAGGTAGATCATTGCGATAAAAGCTTGAGTTGTAGCCTTGCGCAGCAGATGGTAAAGCTTGGACAAACTGACACAATGGCTCAAAAGGCACTGTGGATTCATCATCACTACTATTCGGGATGAGCAACACCTTCTCATTCACCGTCAACAATACGCTTTCTAATGACTGTTCGTAATGTTCGACGTTTTCAGACGTTATTGGTTGAAACACGAAAAAGTAGTTAGGCAATCGAATAATCGAGCTCTCATCCTGCTTTGATAAGGCGCCAGAAAACACCCATTGCTGTGCTTCTGATTTGAATCGCTTCTTCATTTTTTCAACACGAGTGGTCAACGTTTTTTTCGCGTCTTGGGCTTCCTTCTTACGTTTAGCTTCAAAATAGAAGTACAAGGCAAAGAGGGTTAATAGAACAAAAAGGAGCGCAATAAGAATAAAAAAAGGCATGGTGATTTGCTTAGAATTAGGTGCTGAGTAGCTGAAAATAAAAGGAATTATACAAAATGATTCCTTTCATAACCAAAGGTTAATAGCAATTTAGTGAATTCCGAAACATTCCGTGCGGGTTGAGCTTAATAACAAGCATAAAATACCCATTGAAAGTCATCTAATGCAAACGGGCCAGAAGAAAACCTATCCTTTTCCGCCAACCCTCGTAATGTGCTAAAACTACTAGCTTCAAGGTTATGGTGAGGTAAGTGGGAGTTTAGTTACGCCATGGCCAGCATAGGGGATTAAACTCTACAAATCGTTACACATCACCAACCTATATGCCATCGTACTAACCTATTTGAAAGTATTACATGATGCATCATCTAAAGTGCTAGCACTAGATTGAGGTTTGGCATGAAATTTAAACTCAAGGGTTAGCTTATGACTAGTTCATTCAGACACTAACTCAGAGTAGAAATAATCATCAGGTTCAAGTTTTGTCTCTTTAATTCCCATTATTATAGTTCCATCATCATGAATGTATGAGAACCCTGCATAACTCGAGTCATTAATATTAACTTTCATTAAAATAACAATACTTTTTGAGCTTGCGTGCTCTAGTCTTATTGGAACTTGTTTGTATTGAAGTTCATTGTCAGCACTGGGGTTTAACCTTTCAATTAGACTCCTCATGACAGATGTAGCAACTTTAACTTTAGAGGAAGTATCTGTTAAGTTATGAACTAAGAGTTCAGGTGCAGAATCAAAATCACTTTTTACTTCAATAAGGACTCTTTTTTCATCATCGATGCTAATTCCTTCAATACAAAGGCTGGTTTTCTTTTCAAGTTTACAACTAGGATAGTAATCCGTGATTCCTGAACTTTGCAGGTCGATCTCGTATGCTGACAAGTAAGAAGATCCCATAATGAACATAGAGGGAACCACAAAAGCCCGAAAGAAAACACCAATCATCATAACTACATAATTACCCATAATCTAATAGTTAGCCAGGGCATATAACACAACCATGTTGATGCATCAAACGTTTCGTCATAGCTTTGCAACACACCTATTGCAGGCAGGAAGAGACATTCGCAGTGTTCAGGAGCTGTTGGGTCACAATGACGTTAAGACGACACAGATCTACACCCATGTTATCGGTCAACACTATGCAGGAACCGTCAGTCCTTTGGATAACTTGAACTAAATTACAGAACTTCTGACTCAAACCTAGCGGTACGAGCTTCTGAGAGTGAGCAGCCAGTGCGTTCCATCAACTCAGTGAGTGTAATCGTCGGGTCGGCAAGCAGTATGCGCTTAAGACGTTCTTCAGTGGATTCTCGTGGTGTAACACTTTGATTGATTTGTACATTCAACTTACTCAACACAAAGTCGAATTCTGTCGATTGCTCAGATAGGTTATTAAACAACTCAAGTAGTGCCTCGGGTTGACCAATCAGTTGCCAGTTTCTCGAACGACGAACACGCTTGAGCTCACAGTCGTGCTGTTTAGCGACAATACGCAGCTGCTTGTTCGCGTCACCACCAATTCTATGAATAAGCGAAGGGAGAGAGATAACAAGGTTTTCTGATGGCATTGCAGGGCTCAGTTAACGGACAACCGAGATACTCTACCTGACAATCAGGCTCATGCCGAGGCTTTACTTGGGTCAGAGCTGACATTAAATAGCGAAAAGAACTCTTTACCAGACAGAGGCTGAGAGAAGAGATAACCCTGATACTCATCGCAGTTTTCCTGACGCAGTACCTCTAGCTGCTGTTCGTCCTCGACGCCTTCTGCAATAACCTTGATATTTAAGCTGTGACCCATCTGGACTATCGTTCTGAGTAGCATACGATCTGCTTCGTGAATCGCACACTCATCGACAAAACACTTATCAATTTTAAGCACATCAACAGGGAGCTGTTTTAAGTAGCGCAAGCAGGAATACTCCACCCCGAAATCATCAATCGCCACAGAGATACCCAATGCTCTCAACTGCCCACAGATATCGGTCACCGCATCTGGGTCACTCATCAAAGCTGACTCGGTGATTTCAATCTGAAGTAGATGTGAAGGCAAACGCACCTCGCGCAAGATTTCACAAATCACTTTGAACAAGTCAGTATGATCAAACTGCACGTTTGAGACATTGACGGACACGCACAGATCCACACCCGCATCGTGCCACTCTTTGATTTGCTTGCACGCCTCACGCAACACCCAATGACCAAGGGGAACAATCTGAGCCGTTTTCTCAGCCACTGGAATAAACTCAGCGGGCGTTATTGAGCCAAGTTGAGGATGCTTCCAACGTACCAGCGCCTCTGCTCCCACCACTTCTGACGTCGTCGCTGACACTTTAGGTTGGTAATACAAAACGAACTGGTCTTTAGCCAGCGCGTTTTTGATTTCCGTTTCAATTTGATGCTGCCGAATTGTTTCACCTAACAACTCGTCATCAAACCAACACACAGAACCAGCCCCTTCTGAGCGGGCTTTATATAAAGCAAAGTCTGCGTTTTTGACCCAGACATCGAGATTGTCGGCCGCATCTCTGGCAAACGCCACCCCAATACAGAACCCGAGCCGGTGAGAGGTATTGTTAACATTGAAAAGGGTCTTCTTATGCCTGAGCAGAATTTCAATGGTTTCATCTAAGACCAATTCGACATCATGGGATTCAGCGATTAGTACAAACTCATCACCTCCTAAGCGATAGAGTTTGCCATAGCCCCCAATCAACTCATTGATGTGATTGGCAAACGCCACAAGTAAAATGTCACCATGACGGTATCCCAAACGATCATTAACGTTCTTGAACCCATCAAGCCCAATGTGCAGTAAACCAAAATGCTCGGCGTTTTCTTTGTTTACTTGTTTAATGTCGCTAAAGAAAGCGTGAAGGTTTGGCAGCTTAGTCAGATAATCCGTTACACTCTCTTGCTTATACGCCATGGCCTGTTCGCGAACTTTGACATAAAAATACGCCATGATGGTCGCGAACACAGTAATTGCACTGACTTCCGTCGCCACCTCAATAAAGAGTTGTAAGTCCGTTGAAGTGAGTTGGTAAAGATACCCATTCACTAACGCAGCACCAACAGCAATTGGCCACAAAGTCCCCGGGAAAAGTACGATGTAACAGAGTGGGATGAGTATTAAGGCGTCTCTGACGGAACCGATTTCAAATGGTTGAACCAACCCACCAATCAGAAACATCGCTACAGAAGAAAATGCAAACAAGTGGCGTAAAGTAAGATCGTTAGCAATCAAAGCCAAGATCATCAATATCGGAAAAATAAAGAATATGCGTGACCAACTGTGGTCCTGATTTACCAGTCCATAGGAGACAACCCCTACCGCGCAAAGAAAGGCAAGGTTAGCAATGATTTTTACCCACTCTGTACCATTATTCTTCTGCACGCTGCTTCCTTAACTGCATAAGCACGTTTGTCGAGGTTATCGGTCTATCCATTAAAATTAGTAATAAATCTATTAATTGCCTACTTTTGGCATAAAAAAACCTCCCTTGTGGGAGGTTTCATATCAATCTCAGTGCGATGTTACTGCAAACCTAATTCGTCCGTGAGCGCTTTCATTTGTTTGAGATCCATCTGATGCACTCTGATCATCTGATTCACCTGACTCAAGCGTGAGTTTGCTTCATCTTGCTTATCACATGAATCAGACTTTGCATCCCATGACGTTCCCGACAGATACAAATCACAATCTTTTTTCAGCTGTTTTACTTTAGGTTCAAGCTCTTCGCGCTCTTTTTCTAATGCTTCAAGCTCTTGCTTAACTTTAAGCTCTTGTTGGAATAACTCCCGTGACCGCTCAAACATTGTGGCTTGCATATCAGCCTGTCGATTTAGCTGATTATTCTCTCGGTTCGCCTCAGCAATTTTCTGCTTCTGTTGATTCAGTTGCTCTTCAAGAGATAGATTGACTTTTTCCAGTTCAGAAACCTCTGAACGTAGCGCGGCCAATGCATCTTCGTGTTCTTGCTGTTGCTCATCGATGGCTTGTTGCAGCTTAACTGCGATTTCATCATCCACTTTCGCCACTTTGTCTTCGACTTCAACAACCAGCTGTTTTTTATCTTCGACAAGTAACTGATACTTTTCTTCCAGCCCATTGTAGGCATTTTGCCATTTACCGGCCGTGACGACGGAGCCAACTAACCCACCTAGCGCTAATCCTAAGACACTCGCAATAATGATGTATAAATAACTGCGCTTATCTCTTTCTTCGATAACTACCACATCATCATTGTTATCCATTTCAGACTCGTTGTTCACTTCTTTGCTCCTACTGGTTTAGCGCATGAGTTCGGTTACCACCAAAGTGGCGGTATAAACTAAAAAGCCGGAGATCAGAGTAACAACGACATATTTTTGCAGCTTTTCGTTGGTTCGATACCGGATCAGAACAAACGCCAATGCCACCAAAAAAACAATCGCAATCAATCTTGTCATACTGTCTCCTTAGCCAGACTCTGCGCGAACCTCAATGGCCTGTTAACTCGTTCATTTATACCATTTTTTAAGAGCATTGGGTCAGAGTTAGGTTTGTTTTATACCCATTTGATTTAATTATATACACTCCCACTCCCGCTTCCTCCACTTCCACGTGGTTTAATCGTAACAAAACGCGACCTTTCCCAAACAACATTAGAATTTTACCCCTTTAACAGAATTATATTTGGGCTTGCATAGAATTTGAGGTATAAGGAGCTAACTCGAAAGTTTGAGGCAAAATAATGAAACCATTTAAGTTAGAAAATAAGAAACGTCGTATCCAGAAGAAGCTATTTTTGGGTGAGTTCGCGATGCTTGGATTCGAAGTCAGCTGTGAAACAACGATCACTGACTTTGACAACTACGACGCGTTTGTTGACGAGTTCATTGATTACATTGATGCGCTTGGCCTAAGCTTTGGCGGCGGTGGTCTTGAATTGTTTGAAGGCTTTATCTGTCACTCAGAAAGATACCAAAGTGTAACAGAAGAGCAACAAGCAAAAGTCGCAGAGTGGCTGGATGCGCGCGCTGATGTGAAATCAGTGCAAGTAAGCGAGCTGGTTGACGCGAAC
Source organism: Vibrio sp. RE88 (assembly GCF_013113835.1). GTDB lineage: Bacteria > Pseudomonadota > Gammaproteobacteria > Enterobacterales > Vibrionaceae > Vibrio. The sequence continues at coordinate 372,507 of NZ_VTYQ01000006.1, forward strand.
TACTTCTAAACTTTGCAATAGCGCCCTACTTAGGGCGCTATTACTATGTCATGTCTATTTCACTTCTAAACCTAGATTGTATTGCGCCAAGCATCGGGTGACATAACTCACTTTCAAAAATGCAGCTATTACGATGGTACTGATATGCGCAGCAATTTGAGCATTCAGGCTGAAGGAGTTAGCGTATGGATAAGAAATCAGCACGCTGACCACCAGTGCGAGAAAAGTGACGACCAGTCCAATATTTGAAACAGTCAAAAGTGTTTTGAATGTAGTGCGAGTTGGTTGAGCAAACATAGAGACCTCACTAGATTATTTTGTTTTTCTCTCTACAGTGCATTCTTCTTGCCAACTTTAAAATCCCCATATAATCAATAAAATAGAAACACCACCAAATCAAATAAAGTCAAAAAGACACTACAACAATCAAGTCAAAAGGACACATCTAAGTCATTTCATAGAAATTAAGAATAAATCGAACATATCGAGATATCACGCTCGAAGACTTTACTATTTCAGAACCGATTATGTTTCCTACCATCATGACCATCTCAGGAAGCTGCCGCGATACTGAAATGTACATAGAGGAGATTCCTAGAGGAGATCAAGACAATGTCTTTAGTCGATTTATTCAATTTGATCTTCGCTATGGTACGAGCGGCACCTTAACACCTGTCTCTGAAGTCTGTGACGTTACCCCTTCACAAATTGAGTATGACTTCGTTGATGGAAATTCCATCTTTAGCATCCGTACTCAAAACAAAGAATAAGTTTTAACTAAGAGCCTTTGAAGCTTTCAAAGGCTCTAATTATCCCCATTTCCACTCATTTCCCCCATTTTGTTATTCATGCAAAAAACTAATTGAATTACACAAAAATAATGATAGAGTTCACACGTTGGTAGCAACCAGTGCTATCAACCAACTTTTGCTCATTAAACGAGCAATCGTTCCGATGAAGACTGCAGGAGAGTGGTTATTTACCAAATTTTAACATTTGGGCAAGATAACCTACCGAAGAAGTAAATCTTTCAGGTGCTGTGAAAACAGCGAGGACTGTAGTTGGAGGAACCTCTGGAGAGAACCGTTAAATCGGTCGCCGAAGGAGCAAGCTTCATACTATCAATGTGTGTAGTGAAACTCTCAGGCAAAAGGACAGAGGAGTGAAAAGAACAACCTAGCTATGATCGCTTTTCTGCCTGTAGCGTTTGTTGAGACTTGTCGTCTCTACCCTTTCACTCTTCTCCTTAGTAATGCTTTATCAATTAAGGGGAAATCATGGATAACCTTCAATCTTTACTTAAAACTATCGACAGCTTTGTCTGGGGTCCACCACTGCTTATCCTGTTAGTGGGAACCGGTGTCTACTTTACTTTTCGCTTAGGCTTACTTCAGTTTCGACACCTACCGACTGCACTGAAAATGGTTTTCAGCAAAGATGATTCCAAAAAACCAGGTGATGTTTCAAGCTTCGCCGCTCTTTGTACCGCGCTTTCTGCCACCATCGGTACAGGTAACATTGTTGGTGTCGCAACCGCAATAAAACTTGGTGGCCCGGGTGCACTATTCTGGATGTTGCTTGCTGCTCTGTTCGGAATGGCGACTAAATACGCGGAATGCTTATTGGCTGTTAAATACCGCAAGGTAGATGACAAAGGCCAGATGGTTGGTGGACCAATGTACTACCTCCAATATGGGGTGGGTTCTCGTACGCTCGCATCGCTATTCGCCTTCTTCGCTTTGGGTGTTGCCTGCTTCGGTATTGGTACTTTCCCTCAGGTAAATGCGATTCTAGACGCTAGCCAGATCTCTTTTGGCGTGCCGCGAGAAGCATCCGCAGTGGTACTGACGCTAATAGTGGCGTTTGTCACGCTGGGTGGTATTCAGTCTATTGCTAAAGTCGCAGGAAAAGTCGTTCCAACGATGGCGCTGTTCTACGTGTTGGCTTGTTTGAGCGTGATTATCATCAACAGCGATCAACTGCTCAATGCTATCGAACTGGTTCTGGTGTCTGCTTTCACACAAACAGCGGCAACAGGTGGCTTCCTTGGTGCGAGCATCATGTTAGCCATCCAATCGGGTATTGCTCGTGGTGTCTTCTCTAATGAATCTGGTCTTGGTAGTGCTCCTATGGCAGCAGCGGCTGCGAAAACCGATTCGTGTGTGAGACAAGGTCTGATTTCGATGACAGGTACCTTCTTCGATACCATCATCATTTGTACGATGACAGGTCTTGCACTGATCCTGACTGGTGCGTGGCAAAGTGACTTTGCTGGTGCAGCGATGACGACTCACGCTTTTGCAGTTGGCCTGAATGCAGAAACGCTTGGCCCTATTCTGGTCTCTGTTGGTTTGATCTTCTTCGCCTTCACAACCATTCTGGGTTGGAACTACTATGGTGAGCGCTGTGTCGTATTCTTGTTCGGTACCAAAGCCGTTCTGCCATACAAGGTTATCTTCCTTGCTTTGGTGGCATCAGGCGCTTTCCTACACCTCGATATGATTTGGATTATCGCCGATATCGTTAACGGCTTGATGGCGGTACCTAACCTGATTGGTTTGATCTTGCTCCGTCATGTAGTGATTGAGGAAACGAAAGCGTATTTCTCAGCCGCTGTCGATAACTTAAAGCAACCTCAGATGCAGAGCTAACCAATAAAAAACAGCGGCTTAAGCCGCTGTTTTTTATTCTTCCACTATCAATTTCACACCTAAGCCAACGAGAACCACTCCTGTTGTAGCTTCCATCCGGCGCATAAACTTAGGACTTTTCAGCAAGTTCTTCGCTGAGTTTAAAGTACCTGCCAAGCCACATTGCCAAATCATTGCAATCACAAAATGGATAGCTGCCATCAAACTGGATTGCAAAAATGCTGAACCCTCGGGGTTAATAAACTGAGGCAAGAACGCGAGATAGAAAACCGCTGTTTTCGGATTAAGGATATTTGACAGAAACCCTTCTCGAAGAGAGCGTTTCATATCCAGATTATGCGTATGAGACTCCATGTTCGATAGAGCAACATCCCCTTTCCAGACCTCTCTTAAAGTTGTCGCCCCCAGCCAGATAAGATAAGCGGCGCCAACCATTTTAACGGCATTAAACAGTTCTGCCGACTGAGCCAAAATGGCGGAAATACCAATTGCTGAAAACGTCGCGTGGACAAACAGGCCTAAACAAATACCTAGACTGGTGGCAACGCCATCTTTCATTCCACCTCGGGAGGAATTGCGTAGCACCAGCGCGGTGTCTAGCCCCGGTGTTAGCGTTAAAATGGTAATGGCGATCAGAAACGCTTCCATATTGTTAATCACATCTACTCCTTTCTATGCCTCTGCTCGAATTCATCAAGGCCATTTGATAACCCTCTTCTATCATCAAAACGTCAGCGAATAAACCACGAAACGGAATTCTTTTCCGACACGCCAATAACATTTAAATCACTAAATGCTCGAAATAGTGTGATTTAACAGAGACTCAATCCAATGGATGTAACCGGATAGTACTTGGTCTGACTACGCGAGGTTGATACACTTTCCTTCTCCTAAATAGTCACGGAAGGCGACCCATGAGCGCATTCGAAAAACTCAAAGCACATTCTAAAAAAATCTCTCATTTCAGCCACCTTGCTTCTATTTGTGGTTGGGACCAAGCAGCAGTTATGCCTAGCGGCGGTAACCAAGCTCGCTCTGAAGCCATGGCGGAGCTCTCGGTTCATATTCACGGCCTTCATACTCAGCCTCAATTGGCAGACTGGTTTGCAGAAGCCGAAGGTGAATCACTCAACACAGATGACAAGGCGACACTTCGCGAGCTGAAACGCCAATGGCAGCAAGCCAATCTTCTCCCAGAAGAATTGGTTCAAGCTAAATCTCTCGCAGGTTCCAAATGTGAACATGCATGGCGTACACAACGTGGGGACAATGACTGGGTTGGGTTCGAGAAGAACTGGGCTGAGGTAGTGAAACTTTCTCAGGAAGAAGCGCAAATCCGAGCAGAAGCAAACGGACTCACTCCATACGATGCCATGCTGGATATCTACGAGCCCGGCACCAGCTCTGCTTCTCTAGACACCTTGTTTAGCAATGTGAAAAGCTGGTTGCCAGAGCTAATCGATGAAGTGATAGAAAAGCAGTCTACTGAGCAGTTTATTCAACCAGAAGGGCAATTCGCAACAGACAAGCAGAAAGCACTTGGTCTCGAAGTGATGAAGCTACTGCAGTTCGACTTTGAACATGGTCGTTTAGATGAGAGTGTGCACCCATTCTGTGGCGGTGTGCCATCGGATGTACGAATTACGACTCGCTACGATGAAAACGAGTTCGTTCAGTCACTGATGGGCATTGTGCACGAAACGGGCCACGCTCGTTATGAACAAGGACTACCAAAATCTCTTGCTGGATTACCTTCTGGTGAAGCTCGCTCTATGGGTATTCACGAGTCACAATCGCTATTTTTTGAAATGCAGGTCGGGCGTAGCGACGCCTTTATCGCTCATCTGGCAGGTTTTGCGGCCAAGCATTTCGATGGCCATAACCCAGCGCTATTCTCGCAGGAAAATTTCCACAAACTATACACCCGCGTGAAAAAAGACTTCATTCGTGTTGATGCCGACGAGCTTACCTACCCTGCACACGTTATTCTGCGCTACGAGATTGAGCGCGATCTGATCAACGGTAAAATCAAACATACCGATGTGCCTGAACTGTGGAATGAAAAAATGCAGGCTTACCTTGGATTGTCGACCAAAGACAACTTCAAGAACGGTTGTATGCAAGACATCCACTGGACCGACGGCGCATTCGGCTACTTCCCATCTTACACATTAGGTGCCATGTACGCCGCGCAGTTTATGGCAGCGATGAAGCAAACTGTCGATGTTGATGCAGCCATTCAATCTGGCGATTTAACGCCAATCTTTAGCTGGCTATCAGACAATATCTGGAGCAAGGGAAGCTTACTCACAACAGATGAGTTAGTGAAGCAAGCAACAGGTGACACACTCAACGCGCAATTCTTTAAAGATCATCTAAAGAATCGTTACCTAGGCTAAACGCAAAGGCTGGTGAATTCACCAGCCTTTTTTATTTCTCAAGCTGCCAAAAGTCTGAAATCCCGGCAACACCGTGCGCACCGTAGCTTTGTGCATGTTCTACGTTATGGGTACTTTGCCCACCGAGGGCAAAGGTTGGCATGTTCGCCAATTTGGATAGCTCCGCAAAGCGCTGCCAACCAATCGGAGTGGCATCAGGATGAGAGTTCGTCGCTTCCACTGGCGAAATAGTAATGAAGTCACACCCCGCTTGATTTGCCAGCTCAATCTCCTGCTCATTGTGACACGATGCCGCCAGATATTGTGCGCCACTGTGACGAACCGACTGAATCAAAGCCTTATCTGAGAGGTCTTTCGAAGTAAGGTGCACACCATGAAAAGGAGCTACGTCCGAGCCGTCGTAGGAAGCAGAATTGACTAAAACAATCCCTTTCACATAGGGGTCAATTACTTGCTTTAGAGACGATAAACTGTGCGACTTCGCTCTGAGCTGACATAAACCACTAACGCTTTGCAAAGTAAGTAATTGCGCCAACTCATCTAGGCTCTTCTCATTACGGGTAATGGCGTACTTTGCAGGTAACAACATTGGCGACTCTTTTCTCTTAAACAAATTCTGCTAAACGGCTGAAATGTTACTACTTGATCGCGAGATTTTCACCAGAATAGTTCCAGAAAATACAGGTTTAAAGTAGCGATGCACAGCGTCGCTACTTTAACTTGGTTTTATAGCTCACTGCTTTGAAAGTACTTGATCTCAGGTGGTGACTTTAAATATGAAGCAAGCTGGCTGAGGACACCATTGCTTTCAATAAATCGAAGATAACTCTTATGCTGTTCGACCGAGAGCCAAACTTCATCCAACAGCATCTCTTTATTATCTGACGCAAACAAAACAGAAACGCGCTTATTTCCCTCAAAAGAGCGAACGTTAGGTAAATTTTCAGCGAGAAATCCTTTCAATTCCTCAACACGTTCGGGAATTAGCGGGCAGTTTAACGTAACACGAATACTCATTATCCAATCCTTAACTAGTGAATTCGTGTTTAGGTTATGGAAACCATTCAGCCCTAACTACTCAAGAACAGTCATAACGACTCCATACCCGTCATCTGACCGTTTTTAATTTGTCTTGGGGACAGGCCATAACGCAATTTAAACGCCCGACTAAACTGCGAGACATTATCATATCCCACTTCATTAGCCGTCTGGGTCACTGAAAAGCCATGATTATTAAGGAGTTCCATGGCATGGGCCAGTTTCTTATCACGTAACCATTTTTGAGGCGTCACTTTATACAAGGCTTTAAAATCACGATTTAGACTCGACAAACTGCGCCCGGAAAGTTGAGCTAAATCCGTCACTGTCAGATGAATAACATTCTTGCTTGCCAGCAAACGTTCAAGATTACGTTTCAGCCCTTTTCGGACACCTAGCAATAATTCAGTTAGTTTTTTCGGCCCAGCCAGATAGGAAATGACGTGAAGTAACTCCAAAAGTTTCACGTGCATATAATCGGCTTCATTGATGTCATAACACAGAGACTGGAAATAACTCTTCAACAAATCTTGATTGTCTTCGATGTTGAAAAAGCCTTCCGAAGACAAGTTTGTCTCAGAAGGTTTTGACCTGCTTAGATACTCATCAATCACACTTGGATCGAAAAAGACTAAGTAAGCCTGAAGGTCATGCGCGTGTTTGACAAAATCTGAGTGAAGGTTCATTCCCTGTGGCAAAAATACAGCGGATCCAGAATTCAGTTCAACATTGTGGTTGTCACTATCAGTCAGTAATTCAGAGCCCCTTTCGATGTAGATAAAACAGGGCCTGTTGGTATAAAACTCTACATCAACGAGATCGTGTTCTAGCTGCTTACGGCATATGATTGAGTCTTTGTGACAATAAAGTACATGAACATCCCGCATTGCAAACAATCCCTGAGGAATGACTAATATGTTCTCTTGTGTGTGCTCGAAGATACTTCTCATGTCATGGGCTCTCACATTTTTCGCACTAAGAATCATAACGATGAATGATGGCTCAGCTCAAAACAATCAGCACGCGTAAGAATGTGATCTGACGTTCCCAAATCAGCTTGAAGCAGATTATCAATACAGCTGGACGGCCGATTAACATCTCCACCAGCTATGGTATTCTCAAAGTCGTTTGTTGTTAAAGTTTGGGGTACTTTATTTATGTCTATCAAAGCGTTGAGAACCTTGCGGGCGATTATTGCGCACGGCAGCTTTTCTGCAGCAGGCGATAAAATAGGTTTAACGCAGGCGGCGGTTAGTACCCAAATGAAACAGCTTGAAACAGAACTTGATACCAAGCTGTTTGAGAAGATAGGTCGCAACTTGGTTCTAACTCGTGATGGCGAAAAAGTCATGCAACGAGCCGAGCAAATTTTATCAATGTATGATGCTCTCGGGGATGGCTTAGGTCAAAACGGCCTCTACAGTGGCGAGTTGTTGGTGGGGGCGGTATTCAGCGTTCAGGTTGGTGCGCTCGGCCCTGCCCTTGCTTCAACCCGTCGGCAATACCCCAAACTCGCGATTAAAGTGTTCCGAGGTATGTCAGTCGATTTGGCAGAGCGGGTTGAGAGCGGAGAATTGGACGCGGTTTTAATTACTGAACCACAACGGAAGATACCGACTGGCTTTAGCTGGACGACCATCGAGCAAGAACCTTTTTACGTTGTAGCTCATAAGGATACAGTCGAAACTTCCGATAGCGAATTACTCAAAAACCACCCATTTATAAAGCTGGACGCGCGAGCTTGGGCTGGCACTATGATTGATAACGAACTCAAACGTAGGAATTTGATCACAGACACGGTGATGGAACTGGATTCCCTCCAAGCGTCGTTGATCATGGTGCAGGAAAAACTGGGCGTTACCGTTATGGCTTTAGGTGAAGCCAGAGCAAACAAACTAAGAGAAGAATACAAACTTGTTCCCTTTGGTGTACCAAGGCTGCACCGCAATATGGGGCTGTACCAGAGAGAACATCACAGCAGAAAAGAGCTGGTTCAAGTCTTGCTCGACGAGTTGTTACCTATAAATTAATTTTACGTTTTTATTAAAAATCCATAATTATTTTTTCATCTTCTTTCTTTGTACTCTTGGATAAGGAAAGGAGAAAGAATATGTCAGTCGCTATCTCGGCCTTACTGCAGGTCATGTTCATCGTATTATTGGGTTATTTGATTCGTCGCTTAATGCGTTTTAGTGATTCGTTCTGGGACGAATTGGCCAAGTTGACCTATTTTCTCCTCACTCCCGCTTTATTGATCTACTCGCTTGGCAACAAGCCATTGGATGATCTGCCATGGTTCAGCATTGCCAGCGTCTTGGTTGTCGTCCTTCTTATCTGCAGTGTTTTACTCATCGTCTGGCAACGCTATGTGCGCTCTGTTGACCCAGCGTCTTTTACGTCAATATTTCAAGGAGGCGTGCGCTTTAATAGTTTTGTGGCGTTGGCCATCGTCTACAACTTGTTTGGGGAGTCTGGCATCGTTGCCGCCGCTATATCGATGTCAGTAATCATCATCACCGTAAACTTGCTGTGTCTTCTGGTGTTTTCTTTTTATAGTCAGGAAGTGAAAAGCTGGAAATCGGTGTTTGTTAACCTATCGCGCAATCCCCTTATTCTTGGTTGCGTGATTGGATTAGCGATTAACCTAAGCCCACTGTCTCTACCCGATGAAATTAATGCGACCCTCGGCCTGTTAGGTAAATGCGCACTGCCGTTAGCACTGCTTGCTATTGGCGCGGCGCTAAAAACAGACCGCAATGAATCATTCAAAGAAATGGTCGTCGTTGCTTCTGTGATGCAGTTGCTTATTAAACCGGCAATGACTTTTGTGCTCGCGCTTTCGCTCGGCCTTGAGGGCATGATACTCGCCATTGTTACCATCATGATGGCAGTTCCAACCGCTCCTTCGGCTTACATTCTCGCAAAGCAACTCGGCGGAAACAGCACCGCCATGGCATCGATCATTGCGAATCAAACCTTCCTCGCCATCTTTACGCTGCCTATCACGCTTTATATTCTCAATGCTTATGGGTGAGCATTGGACGAAGCTTAAAATTGAGTGGTCGTACCTCTAATGAGAAAGTTTTACCCAAAAGTCGAAGACCGTCGGCCTCGTTATCATTAATGTAGTCAATACACCCTCAAGCCTCAGTGTTGGCTGTTCAAACGTGACCTGGTGTGTTCGACATCGTTAAGTGGAGGTTTCTATGCAAGTAAAACTACTTAAACGCCTCATCAAAGATAAGATCTTTGGTAATACCTCTAATACTGCGCGCGGTGTTCAGGTTGCACAAATGGCGGATGCTCGCATGGGCGCAATGTACATGCTAGCGAGCACGGAGATTACTAAAGTCGCCAAAATTTCGAATGCACACTTTTTTAGCGCGTTTGTTGTTGGCACTGAACCTTTCACGGACTTTAAAGACGCTGCCATGGGTCTGCTCAACAACACTGAGACCATGACTAAGCTCAAAAACAGCAAAGCAGCGAAAAAGATCTCGAAAGCAGCCTCAAAAGTCGCAGAAGTCACCACTTCAATGAAAAACGGCATCAAAGATCTCTTGTCTGATTTTTTCCGTACTTTACTCAACAAAGTCAGCCATGTTTATGGCGATTTACTTCATGGCCTAGAGTGGCTAACCGAGGTTGGAACTTGGCTGATTAGCAAATTTGCCGGCAATTTCGCAGATCTGATTCCTGGTTGGGGGCACGTAAGGAGTGCTTCAGCACTCTACTCAGCGGTTAAAAAATCGGTGCTGAAATCGAAAGATCTCATCACTCAAATTTACAAAGGCCGTGGCGTTGAATTACTGGGAGGACATCCAAGTATTATTTCCAAAACGTTGGCTCGCCATTCTGCAACGGGTGTTCTTGGTGGCATCAAAAGTGTTGCGTTAAGCGTTGCTGGAATCGCGGGAGCAACCGCCGCAGGCATTGGCTCTATCATCAGCCTTATCGTGGCTGTTTTAGAACGTATTATCAAATTGGTCGACTTTTTTGTTCAGCGCGCCCTACTCGACAAAGTCCTCAAGCGTGCGAAAAAAGAATGGCACAATCGCACCGCCAACGGCAGTTTGGTCAGTGATCACAAGATGTTCTCTGAGTGGTTTCAGAGTGCGGTGGTGACTACTCCGATTGTAGTCGCGCTCGTGATGGGCAGTGGCTTTGTCGGCCATCCAATGAAGTTTGCGCAGTTGCTTACGCCCAAGTTAGATGCCGTGTCTCAAGGCGAGTATGATAAAGCTGTGGTTTACATTGATAAGCTTAAATCACTCTCGACCAAATACGTTCAGGAGTACGTCGGCAGTTACAAAATTGATTTCTCCAGCACCGATGGCGTGGTTAACGCTCGACTGAATGAACTCAAGAAAGGTAAAGGTATATTGGATGGACACGAATTCGCAGTGAAACCCGCCGCGGTAAAACCAGCAGTCGCCTCTCGCAGTTCATTGGCGAAAAGCAACCTCTCACTCTCACAACTTGCATCCCTGCATGGCATGCCACCACTGGATGTGTGATTGAATGAAAAAGCCAAGGTCTTGACCTTGGCTTTTTCAGTATTAGGCCAGCTCTCCAGCACCCTGCCTTGATCGTTCGCTATTCTCGACCAAAAACACTGTCGCGGTCTGCTTTAGTAATTCCCATTCTTCGTCTTCAACGAAAATGCCCTCTCGCCACGAGGACTGCTGCGCGTCGACCAGCTCCTTAGCATCAACATACACGTTGTAGCCTTGCGAACTGGCGCTGACATCAAAGTCACTCACCGCAAGTTCAATCGTCATCGAGTGACAACTTTCTATCGAACCACGGCTCTCTTCTGAGAAATACAGTTCTGGTGCAATATTGCCTCGATTCAAGACGTACAATACATTTTTGGGGCTGGTGCCGTTGGTCCAGCGGGCCCGACACGCGATACCTTTGGCTGCCAGCTTCACTAACTCGCTGTACGCCAACCAACGGTTATGGCACTGCTTGAGCTCAATAGTAATGGTTTTAGATTGGACCATTTTCTCCAGCGCAAAATCCAACACGGCAGGTAAGTGACAAGCCACACTGCTATTGTGTAAATCCACCTCTAGGCTCTCATCAGAACGTTGCGAAATAGACACCGCGCAGTCAGAGTCTAAACCGAGGAAACGACTGGCATTATTAAAGTGACGAACACCATGCAGCCCCGCCATTTGTAAATCGGCCACCATGTTGGCAATAACATCCGCTTCACCACACAAACGACGTGCGCCTAAGAACGCTTTATTGACTGCTGCAACCAGCTCATTGTGTGACACGATCATAATGCGTTTCCTCCTTGGGCCTTGTTCGACTGACGATTCTGGATCTCACTTTCGGTTGGCATCAAAGGGAAGATCCAGTTGTCGTTGTACTGCTCTGAGCCGATTTCATCCAGCAAAGGCGCACCTTGAAAGAAGGTCACCCGTACCCAGCGATCTGAGCGGGGATCAAATTTCATCGCACCAAAGAAAGACAGTTTACAGCGCAGCAAGTGCATAGGCAGTGCATCTTGGCGTAACACGTTCATCTGAATATCGCCCATCTGGCGATGGCCCAAGGTCCAGACTCGACGCGCCACAGAGCGATATTGAGGATGCTGTAACAGAAACTGAGCCAGTGACATCTCACTCGGCTGCTGAGAGGCTGCGCTAAACAGGAGGTTGACCTGACGACCAATATCGAGTGGCAGCTCTCGGTCTTCACCGGATTCCTCCCCGCGAACCCCAAGTCTTGGCTCTTCTTTATCCTGAGAGCGATACCAGAACCAATAGTTGTTTTCTGCCAGCGAGTAATCGGCGTCAATTGCCCAGCGATATTTATCACTTAGCACATCAAGCAAGTCACCAACACTTTTCCCGGTAGCAACAGACAACGTTTCGTCGGTGTTCATCTGCTCTTCAAAACGGTTAACCAGTTCTGGATAAAGCTCGATCAAACAAGAAGTGACAATCTCCTGAGTTTCCAAACTGTAGGTCGTCAAACCCTCCATCACACCCTTCCAGTTGGGCTGCTGTGAGGTGATGTTCGCCAGATCTTTATGAATAAGAGTCAGCTCAGAAATCGCCTGTTGATTCAACGTATCCTGATGCGGATTGATGGTCACGACCTGCTCTAAGTGTTTGATGGCTTTATTCAATAACTGACTCAAAAGCCCATGCATCTCTGAATCGCACGGCTTTGCTAGAACCTGCGCTAGAGCACTTTCACGCGCCGTCATCCATTGATCAACGATACATGGGTGATTAATCAAATAAGGCGCCATTCCCAGCCCGGTGGCATTGCCGACGCCAAGATAACGTTGCAGCCCTCGGTCTAGCTCGATTGCATTTTCACCGCCTTGCTGACGTGCAAGGTAATGCACCCAATCGAGACTGAACTCACGTAGCAGGTACACAGCACACATCTGCGCACTGAAGGACAGACTGAAGTCCGGATTGTTCTCCAGTAGCTTGAAGTCCGCAATCCCAAACTTACCGTTGCCATACACGGCTGTTGTTCTGAGGATATAACCCACCTGTGCCAGCTCTTCGCCTTGTGGTTGAAGGCCTTTTGCCAGCGCCGAGACAATATGCTCAAACACTCGTACACTTTTGTTTGCTCTTGCCAGCACCAACACATTGTTTGGATTGCGCCCAGCTTCCTGAAGCGGAACATTGGCACGCAACTGTTCAAGCAAACTCACATCAACATCACCATAAACCAAGGCAAACGTGACATCCCATCTTTCCGCGATGACTCTATCATTGCGCTCCTCGTCTGCAATCTGATCGCAAAACACCACGAGATGATAAACATGGTGTGGGGTGTTAAGTCGGTAAATGACATAGCCAAACCCTTGCGGGCAAAGTTGCCAATCATGACGGCTCACCTGCCATTGTTGTCTAGCCATTTTACGAATCAGACTGCGTACAAAACTGATTCGATTTTGGTGCATAGCTCCTAGCCTTTCTGGCGCCATGACCACCTCTGCATTGCGCAGCGATGTTTCAGTGTAAGTAGAACGATGTGCATCCATTTTGCTCACCACCTGTTGTTATTGTAAGAATGGTTGGAGTGTGCGGATAGTGTCCGCACACTGTTCACGTTATTAGTCGTTAATAAGTAGTCACTAGGGTCTGTTGACCTTTTGCGGTTAAATTTTGTTCGAGATAAAAGCGTTTTAGTCGCGGCGAGAGGTTTGTCGCCTAGTGACCTAAGCAAAACACCTCTCAACAAAGAGTAAAACGCTTTTAGCCGAACCCTCTGGGCAGC
>NZ_VTYQ01000007.1 GCF_013113835.1 Vibrio sp. RE88
AGGATAAAAATACCCTGGAGGGGTTCCCGAGTGGCCAAAGGGATCAGACTGTAAATCTGCTGGCACTGCCTTCGATGGTTCGAATCCGTCCCCCTCCACCATATCAGCGAAAAGCCAGCTCATTGAGCTGGCTTTTTTCGTTTCTGCTTTCCAGTTACGCATAAAAAATGCCCCGCACAAGCGAGGCAATGAAGAAAACACTATAGGGGGTGTGTTTACTCTTCAATCAAAAGAATGCGTGTCTCGTAAGGACGTAGAGTTTGAGTTTGAGCTACGGATTCAGGCAAAGCGTAGTTGCCTAACACATACTTAGCATTTTCGACCTTGAAGGACTCTGGCAGTGCACATTGCGCTTCCACGCCATAATAGTTGTTGAGACAAATCAGCGTCTGTTTGGCGCTCTTACGTTGATAGCCAAAGATCTGGTCGTGATTCGGGTACAGATCCTGATAGTCCCCTGTCGTGATCACTTCAATCTCTTTGCGCAATTGAATTAACTTCTGATAGAAGTAAAAAACCGAGTCACTGTCATCAACGGCTTTAGCTGCGTTCACCTGAGGATAATTTTCTGCCACCGCCAGCCAAGGTTGAGCCTGAGAGAAGCCAGCATACTGCTCCTCATTCCATTGCATTGGCGTGCGTGAGTTATCACGGGACTTCTGAGCCAGAATATCGATCATCTCTTCGTTGCTGACACCTTGCTGGTTGACCATGATGTCATACATATTGGTGCTTTCCACATCACGGTATTGCTCTATCGACGTATAGCCGGGGTTGGTCATCCCGATCTCTTCCCCTTGATAAATGTATGGTGTGCCTTGCATCATATGGACAGAGGCTCCCAACATTTTGGCGGACTCCACTCGATAGTTTTTGTCATCGCCTAAGCGGCTAACGACACGTGGCTGATCATGATTACACCAGAATAGTGCCCCCCAACCTTTGCCGTTCAATCCTGTTTGCCAATGATTAAAGATCTGCTTTAGTTGTGAGAAATCAAAAGGCGCTTTGGTCCACTTCTCGCCATTTGGGTAGTCCACTTTGAGATGGTGGAAGTTAAATACCATCGACAGTTCTTGGTTATCCAGAGAGGAATACTGCTGGCAATGCTCCAATGTGGTAGACGACATTTCACCAACCGTAACGCTGCCATATTTCTGGAACACAGCTTCGCTGATTTCCTGTAAGTATTCATGCACACGAGGGCCATCTGTGTAAAAGCGGCGACCGTCACCAATCTCATCATTCGGGAAATCTTGCTGCTTGGAAATCAGGTTAATCACATCAAGACGGAAGCCATCCACTCCTTTCTCAGCCCAGAAGCTGATGACCTTTTTCACTTCCTCACGAACTGTCGGGTTCTCCCAATTGAGATCCGCCTGCTCTTTGGCAAAGAGGTGCAGAAAATACTGGCCTGTTTGCTCATCCATTTCCCAGGCGCTTCCGCCAAACTTGGACTGCCAGTTGTTTGGAACGTCACCTGCAACCGAATCTTTCCAAATGTAGTAATCACGGTATGGGCTGCTTTTATCCCCCAGCGCAGATTGGAACCAAGCGTGTTCGGTAGAAGTATGGTTAACGACAATGTCCATGATGATGCGAATACCACGCTGGTGCGCTTCACTAAGTAGACATTCAAAGTCTTCCATGCTGCCAAACTGAGGGTTGATAGCGTAGTAGTCTGAGATGTCATAACCATTATCAATCATTGGAGACTGATAGACTGGTGTTAGCCAAATAGCATCAATACCGAGCAATTTTAAGTAATCGAGCTTATAAATGATGCCCTTGATATCTCCTGTTCCCTTGCTGCCGCTGTCACAGAAGCTCTTCGGGTAAATCTGATATATCGAAGCCGTTTTCCACCAGTTCACATCATTTGTGATTATTGTCATTGCTAAACTCACTTACCAAAAAATAAAAAATCGAAAAAATAGCAGGAGCGATCGCCGAATTGCGATCGCTCCTTTTTGTTTGCATTTAAGCGCTTGCAGGCTCTAGCTCGCCTTTCATTTGTGCACGTTTGTAGAAGAACAAGGTCAATACTGCTGGCAGTGCAATCGCCACCAGCATGGCAATCGCGTAGATGCCCCAGAATTGTGGTTGGATAGACAGAATGCCCGGCAGGCCGCCCACACCGATACCATTGGCCATCACACCGGCACTACCACAGATCGCTGCCGCAACAGCACTACCGATCATCGCACTCAGCATTGGGAACTTGTATTTAAGGTTAATGCCGTACATCGCTGGCTCGGTAACACCTAGATAAGCCGAGATAGCCGCAGGCACTGAGATATCGCGTTCACCATGTTTTTTACTGATGATGATAATGCCGACAACCGCTGACGCCTGAGCAATGTTAGACAGTGCAATCAATGGCCAGATTGGTGTGCCACCTAGGTCTTGCATCAACTGTAGATCGACAGCGTTGGTTGTATGGTGAATACCGGTAATCACCAAAGGTGCATACAGGAAGCCAAACACCATTGAGCCAATCACAGCGAAATCACCCGTCATTGCAGCTTTCGCGGCAAATGCCACACCATCACCCAATACGCGACCGAACGGGCCAATCAGAGAGTGCGCCAATACAACAGAGACGATGATAGAAACGAAAGGAACAACAACCAGATATAGGTAAGAAGGAACAATGCGCTTAAGGTTCGTTTCGATAAACGCTAACGCGATACCCGCTAACATGGCTGGAATAACCTGAGCCTGATAGCCCACCTTCTCGATAGCAAATAAGCCGAAGTCCCACACTTCTGGCACTTGCTTACCAATCAGATACGCATTCATCAGTTGAGGGGAGACTAAAGTGACACCAAGTGTAATGCCGAGAATCGGTGTACCACCGAGTTTCTTCACTGTTGACCAACACACGCCAACAGGCAAGAAGAAGAAAATGGCTTCACCAATTAACCATAGGAAGCTGTGAACGGTCGCCCAAAACTGGCTGATTTCCGTCAATGATTGTCCATCAAACATCTTGATGTCGCCAATCACGTTGCGGAAGCCCAATATCAGACCACCTGTAATGATCGCTGGCAACAGTGGTACAAAGATTTCAGCAAGATGGGAGATACCACGTTCCAAAATGTTCATATTCTGACGTGCAGCCTGTTTGGATTCATCTTTCGACGCTTCAGACTTACCCGACAATTCAATCAGGACTTTATATACTTCATCAACTTCAGTGCCGACAACGACTTGAAATTGCCCCGCATTGGTGAAGCAGCCTTTCACGAGCGGCAGTGCTTCCAATGCTTTGGTATCGGCTTTATCCGTGTCATTCAACACGAAGCGAAGGCGTGTCAGACAGTGGCTGACACTGGCGATGTTATCGCGGCCGCCAACCAGTTCTATCAGACGCTCAACCTCTTGTTTCGCAATCTTACTCATATCCTTGTCCACCCTAAATTGGTTTCTCGTTCAGATCAGAACTCTCTGATCAAAAGGTTAGTTATAATTAATTTGGGAACATTCCCATTTGTATTTATTATATTGTCAAATCCATCGAAATAGATAAATGGGAACAATCCCATTAATTGAATGAGATCACAGTATAATTTTAAACCATTGAGAAAAGAGAGGCTTAACTCAGGATTGGTTCCTGAGTGAGGTGCACCAGCTCAGACTCTCCATTAAGCTGAGAAATCAATAGCTTGGCAGCTCTTTCTCCAGCCTGAGCATAACCCGGGTCAATGCTGAATACTCTCGGAAACAGAAAAGACAGCAGCTCATTACCACCAACCCCCGTGACCATCACGTCTTCCCTATCCAACTCCTGAAGACGCTTAATCACACCAAGTGCCAAAGTATCACTAGCGCACACAATTGCCTGTGTGGTTGGATTCAACACTTTATCCACCAGCTGATAAGCACTTTCGTGGTGAAGGTGGCCAGTTTGATAGTTAGGGGATAATCGATGCTCTGAACACCAATCTAAATAAGCATTGAGACGAATCTGCCCAGTGGTTCGGTCTGAAGGATCAACACCAATAAAAGCAATCTCACTCACCGATTGGCGCTGAAGGTGTTCCAATGCACAACGAATGACACCTGTATTGTCGTAGTTGATCGATGAGGTTGCGTCGGTATCCATAGCAATCACCAGTGAACGATGTTGCCAACTAGAGAGACGTTCAATGTCAAAATCACTAAAACCAAACACAATCACGCCATCAACATTACGCTTGCGCAGGACGTCGAGATGTTCATTGGTCATCTTGCGGTCGAATTGGCTTTCCATGATCACCGCGTCATAGCCATTACTGTAGAGAACTTGCAGCATGCTGCTAACGGCTTTATTTTCCGATGGCGAGTCAAGACGCGAAATGATAACCCCAACCACTTTCTGACTGCCGCCACGCATCGCTTGCGCCGACTTAGAAGGCACATAGCCAGACTCTTCAATCACACGCTCAACTTTGGCACGAGTTTCCGGTTTAACTTTGGGATCATTGGTCAATACACGGGAAACCGTAGATTTACCAACGCCAGAAAGTTTCGCGATATCAAGAATGGTCAGTTTTTTATTCATAATGCTGTGGGTTCGCTCAATTGACAAAGCAGAGTGTACAGAAGATTAACGCTATTGGGTTTTACAGTTTTTGTAAACGACTCTGCCTAATTCTAACCGCGCATCATCACCTTTGGAGTGTAACGTCACCGGATTAAGAATCGGCTTTGTTCCATTATCTAAGATGTATTTTGCACCAGAACCAGATGGGACCTGAGTGAGGCGGTAGTCATGTTTAGGCAAACGTAAAAGCGCCGCTTGTTCCTCAATCAGATAGGCGACCTCAAACTGCTTGTTTGATTCACACTGGTAGGTCACGAATTGATGCGTGTCATCTGCTTCGCGTTCAATCGCTGAGTGGCTGCAACCAAATAGTGTCGTTCCAGCCAGAAACGCTAACAAGGCATTCATTTTCATCCACACTCTCCAATAGAAAAAAGGCCGCCTCAAGCGACCTCTTTTCTCGATAATTTACTTCGCTAAGTAGGCAGGGACTTCTTTGATACTGTCCAGTACAACAGAGGCTATCGCCTCACCCTTTTCCGTAACAGGCTTGCCTGTACGTACTAAAATACGCGTACCCACTTCAGCGGCTTCTGCGGCCATCATATCCTCAGCCTTGTCGCCGACCATAACAGAATTCGCCATATCGATTTTGAGAAAGTCACGAGCAGAAATGAACATGCCAGGCTTAGGTTTGCGGCAATTGCAATCTTCTTTGTATTTACCCTGACCATGTTCTCCATGGTGTGGACAATAGTAGAAGCCATCAAATTCAACGCCATGATCAACAAAGTTCCAATCCATCCACTGCGTTAGTGAAAGGAAACGATCTTCACTGAATTTACCACGAGCAATCCCTGACTGGTTGGTCACCAATACAAGCATATAGCCCATCTCTTTGAGCTTTTTCGTCGCTTCAAACACGCCATCAATAAATTCAAAGTCGTGCTCGTCATGAACATATCCGTGGTCGACGTTGATTACGCCATCACGATCCAAAAAGACTGCTGGTTTCGCCAAAATTTGCTTCTCTGTCTACTATTTATTACCAGAATTATTACACGCTTTATTTCTTTCATCACTATCTAATTACTAATCTGTTTGATTGAAATGAACGTTTAGACGTCTAGCCGTAAAAATATCTATTGACACAATTAATGCAAAACCATAGCATCCTCTACTAAATGAGAGGTAGTTCAAAATTATCTACTTTTTCCCAAAGCAGTCTGATAGCGGATTTCTCGATGATAGAAATTAATCAAGTAAACAAGGTATTTCTTCAAGGAAGCAAAGAGATACATGCCCTGAAGGACATCAACCTTCATATCCCTCAGGGGACGATATTCGGTGTAATTGGCTCATCAGGAGCAGGGAAAAGTACGCTTATTCGATGTGTCAATATGCTGGAAGCCCCAACGTCGGGCTCGATCATTGTTGACGGTATTGATCTTACTAAGCAGTCCAAATCTGAACTGAGTGAAACGCGCCGTAACATCGGCATGATCTTCCAGCATTTTAACCTACTATCTTCGCGTACTGTGTTCGATAATGTTGCTCTACCGCTAGAGCTCGCAGGAAAAGATAAGACTCAAATCGATGAGAAAGTCACCGAACTGCTCAAACTGGTAGGCCTTTCTGATAAGCATGAAAGCTACCCTTCTAACCTGAGTGGTGGTCAAAAGCAGCGTGTAGCTATCGCACGTGCTCTGGCTTCTGATCCAAAAGTATTGCTGTGTGACGAGGCAACCAGTGCATTGGACCCTGCGACCACGCAGTCTATTCTCGAACTGCTCAAAGAGATCAACCGTAAACTGAATATCACTATGCTGCTCATCACCCACGAAATGGACGTGGTAAAGAGTATCTGTCATGAAGTGGCAATCATTGGCGGCGGAGAACTGGTCGAGAAAGGCACGGTAGGTGAAATATTTGCTCATCCAAAAACAGAACTGGCACATGAGTTCATCCGTTCTACGCTTGATCTATCCATTCCGGATGATTACCAAGCACGCCTGAAAGAGACCCGCGTTGAAGGTAGCTACCCATTAGTTCGACTTGAGTTTACTGGTGCAACTGTAGACGCGCCACTCGTCAGCCAGATCGCTCGTAAATTCAATATTGATGTCAGCATTCTAAGCTCTGACCTTGATTACGCTGGTGGTGTTAAATTCGGCATGATGGTCGCTGAGCTGTTTGGTAACGAGCAAGATGACAACGCGGCAATCGAATTCCTCCGTGAACACAATGTAAAAGTAGAGGTACTGGGTTATGTCCTTTAACACAATTTCTGAGTGGCTGAGCCTTAACAGTAACCTTTTAATCGGTGCGACTTGGGAAACCATCTACATGGTCGCAGTGGCAGGTATTGTTGGCTTTGCCGTTGGTATTCCACTGGGCGTTATTCTTCATACAACGAAGAAAGGTGGCCTACTTGAGAACACCAAACTTAATAGCATTCTAGGCGCTGTCGTCAACGTTGGCCGCTCAGTGCCATTCCTAGTATTAATGGTTGCCATCATTCCAGTCACTAAAATTCTGGTCGGCACTTTTATTGGTACTACGGCAGCTATCGTGCCGTTGACTATCGGCGCTATCCCATTTGTTGCTCGCCTTATTGAAGGTGCCTTGTTGGAAGTACCAACAGGCTTAGTGGAAGCGGCACAATCGATGGGCGCCACTCCGATGCAAATCATCAACAAAGTACTGCTTCCTGAAGCAATGCCAACGATAGTCAACTCGGTCACCATCACATTGGTCACTTTAGTCAGCTATTCAGCCATGGCTGGAACAGTTGGAGGCGGCGGCTTAGGTGATGTCGCCATTCGTTACGGCTTCCATCGCTACGATGTAGTTATCATGGCAGTAACCGTGGTGATGCTCATCGTTTTGGTACAAATCATTCAGTCTATCGGCGATGCCATTGTGCGCCGCGTCGATCACAGATAATAAATTTACAGAGTTAGAATAAGGAGAAAGTCATGAAATTTGGATTAAAAGGTCTACTCGCCATCGCAGCAGTTGCTTCTGCACTTGTCCTATCAGGATGTGGTGAAAAGCAAGCAGATACCAGCAAGATTAAAGTTGGTGTTATGGCGGGAGCTGAAGCTCAGGTAGCAGAAGTCGCAGCTAAAGTTGCAAAAGAAAAATACGGTCTGGATGTAGAGCTAGTGACTTTCACAGATTACGTAACGCCAAACGCAGCTCTGGATGATGGTTCTATCGACATCAACGCCTTCCAGCACAAACCATACCTAGATCAGCAAGTGACTGACCGTGGTTACAAGCTAACGATTGCAGGCAATACGTTTGTTTACCCTATCGCTGGTTACTCTAAGCAAGTGAAATCAGTTGATGAAATTCAAGATGGTGCACGTATCGCAGTGCCAAACGATCCAACCAACTTAGGTCGTTCTCTACTGCTTCTTGAACAACAAGGCCTGCTAAAACTACGCGACGGCGTTGGCCTACTGGCAACTGTGCGTGATATCGCAGAGAACCCAAAAAACATCACCATTGTTGAGCTAGATGCCGCTCAGCTTCCTCGTTCTCTTGACGATGTAGCTCTGTCTATCATCAACACGACTTACGCAAGCTCAATTGACCTGACACCACAAAAAGATGGCGTATTTGTTGAAGACAAAGAGTCTCCATACGTAAACCTGATTGTTGCGCGTGAAGACAACGTCAAAGCTGAAAACGTACAAAACTTTGTTAAGTCTTACCAGACAGACGAAGTATACACAGCCGCTTCAGACATCTTTAAAGGTGGCGTAGTTAAAGGTTGGTAATCACTTACTCGCCGAATAAAACAAGGGCTGACGTTACTGCGTCAGCCCTTTTTCTTTCAGCTTTTTGATTATTGTTCAAAGGAACTTCTCAATCAGCACTTCATCTATGTACTGACCTTGCACATAAGCGTGCTTCTTTGCCGTCCCTATCACTTCAAACCCGTGATTAAGATACGCCGCTAACGCCGTTGGATTATCTTCTCTAACGTAAGCAAACAGCTTTTCGTATCCCTTATTTCTTGCCGCTGCAAACGTCTCAGCAAATAGACGGCTGGCGATCTTCATCCCTCGAAACTGCTCATCCACATAGGTCCCTATAATTCCAACATGGGCAAAGGCCTGAGTATAAGACGCAAACGGCTCTACATTCTGAAACCCTAGCACCTGTTGATTCTCTGATACGGCAACATTAAAGACACCTCGCTCAGGAAACTGGCGTATAAAGTCCTGCTCTTCGGCAAGTGAAAACGGGGTATCAATCACGGTAAATTTGCCTTGCTCAATGATTGGATTTAATACACCACGAACACTATCAGCATCCTCGATTTTGACTTCTCTAATTGTTACTTCCATTGGCTCTCTCATCACCCTTATCCACTAGAAATCGTAAGTTGTACAATGTTAGGTCTACTCACAATACCAAAAACAAAAAACCGGAGCACTGGGCTCCGGTTTTGTCGTTCGATAATACGTTATGGTGTGTAGTAAGTTGCTGCGCCAGGACCAACTGGCAAGCCAAATACGAATACCCATAGATAGAACAGTAGACTCCAACCCACGATAAAGCAGATTGAGTAAGGCAACATGGTCGCAATCAGCGTACCAATACCAAGGTTCTTCATATAGCGCGATGCAACGGCCAGAATCAAACCAAAGTAGCTCATCATTGGTGTAATGATGTTGGTCGTTGAGTCACCGATACGGTATGCCGCTTGAATCGTTTCAGGCGCGTAACCGACTAGCATCAGCATAGGTACGAAGATTGGTGCAGTCACAGCCCATTGTGCAGAAGCTGAACCTATCATCAGGTTGATGAAGCCACACATCAGAATGAAGGCGAAGAACAACATAGGACCTGTCAAACCAATGCTCTGTAGGAAGTCTGCACCTGCTACCGCGAACACCTGACCAAAGTTAGTCCACTTGAAGAACGCAACAAACTGAGCCGCAAAGAACACCAGTACAATGTACATTCCCATTGAAGACATTGACTTAGACATCGCGTCAATCACGTCGCGATCGTTCTTCATTGTGCCAACTACCTTACCGTACACAAGGCCAGGGATAGCAAAGAAGACAAAGATGAAAGCAACGATACTCTTAAGGAATGGCGAACCTGCAACCGTGCCTGCGTCTGAACGAAGGATTCCGTCTGCTGGAACGATTGTCCAAGCAAGTAGAGCAGAAACCGCCAGTACCGCTAGGCCAGCCATTTTCAGACCTTTCTTCTCAACGTCGGTCAGCTTGCCCATTGAATCGTTAGACAAATCTTCTGACGCTTCTTCTTCGTTGTATTTACCTAATTTAGGCTCAACGATTTTCTCCGTTACGAAGGCACCCATACCTGCGATAAAGAAAGTAGAAACGAACATGAAGTACCAGTTAACTTCTGGGCCAACCGTGTAAGTTGGGTCGATCATTTGCGCTGCTGTTTCTGTAATACCAGAAAGCAGTGGATCAACTGTACCAATCAGTAAGTTTGCTGAATAGCCGCCCGATACACCTGCAAATGCAGCTGCTAGACCCGCAAGAGGGTGACGACCTAAAGAGTGGAACAGCATAGCCGCTAGTGGGATAAGTACCACATAGCCTAGCTCAGATGCCGTATTAGAAATGATACCAGCAAACACTACTGTGACAGTTACCATGCTCTTCGAAGCACCCATCACCAAACCACGCATTGCTGCAGACAGTAGGCCTGAGTATTCAGCAACTGCGACACCTAGTAGTGCAACCAATACGGTGCCTAGTGGCGCAAAGCCGACAAAGTTTTTAACTAGGTTAGTAACAATCAACTCAAGACCGTCAGCATTTAACAAGCTGACAACCTGAATCATACCGTCAGCGGCACGACCAGGTGCGCCTTCCGGACGAGGGTCTGCCACCGCCACTTCAAAGTAACCAGCAATACCGGAAGCTACTAATATAGCAACACAGAAGATGGCGAAAAGTGTGATCGGGTGGGGTAACAGGTTCCCCAAATATTCGACTGCATCTAAAAAGCGCGTAAATATCGGCCTCTTAGGCGAGTTTTGTTTAATCGAAGCAGATGAACTCATCTGTTCCCTCCTTGTAGTTATTCCTGCGCGTCATTGTGACGAGGTGCCACAAAACTCGCGCAGGTTACTCGACAAAGAGGTCAATTAGAAATCGGAAATGTAATAAAGTGTTATCCAGATCATTATATTTAACGCTAAAAAAACAAAAAACCAGCAGTTTCATCCACATATATAACAATCATTAGAATTATAAATTACACAAATTCATCGAAATTTATAATATCTCCACTATTTTTGAACAGCCTTGAATCTGGGATTAGTTTTACATATTACATACAAACGCCCTCTTCTTTTCACAATCTGACAATCTGGGTGGCGGCTCTTGGCACTTTTAAGAGATTTTACGACTTTCACTTACTTATCTCCTTTCGAGAATTGGCCAAATCGACGCTTGAAGTTAGCGACTCGACCTTCCTGATGAATAACACGCTGTTTGCCTGTGTAGAAAGGATGTGACTTTGATGAAACTTCAATCGTGAAGTACGGATACGTCTTGCCATCTTTCCACTCGATCGTGCGTTGTGTTTGCAGCGTTGAGCCAATCAAGAAGTACTCATCAATACTTGTGTCATGAAAAACGACGGTTCTGTATTCAGGGTGAATATTAGGTTGCATAGTTACCTCACTATAAACTGTTATGTTATAACGTAATAAATGATAATCATTATCAAAAGGTTTTACTACCCTTTTTGTGATACTTTTTGCGAATCACTGTATTTGAGAGAAAACAAATGTATTCCGTAGAACCGATCGGTTTTATTGAAAGCCCTTATAAAGAGAAGTTTGCCGTGCCAAGGCAGCCGAGGTTAGTGCCCGAGGCAAGAGCAAGGCTGCGCTTAACGGGCGAAGCAAATTGTGCAGAAGCGATCAGAGGTATTGAGCAATTCAGCCATCTATGGCTGTTGTTTATGTTCGATCAGAATTTGCAGGCCGGATGGAAACCGACAGTACGCCCACCACGACTAGGCGGAAACGAACGCATTGGTGTGTTCGCATCACGCTCGACATTCAGACCAAACGGGATTGGCATGTCTGCGGTGGAACTCAAAGGCGTGTCACAATGTGGTGACCAGTTTTATATTGAGCTTGGAAGTGTTGACCTAGTTGATGGTACCCCTGTCATCGATGTCAAACCTTACATCGAATACTCAGATGCCATTACAGGCAGCAGTAGCGGTTATGCCGACGAAGCGCCGTCCAACTCAGATGTCGTCTTCACCGATAGCGCGTTAGCGGCACTCAGCCCCCTTCCTGACAGCCAACACGTTTCTTTGGTTATCGAACAAGTACTGGCTCAGGATCCTCGCCCTGCTTATAAGAAGAACAAACCCGACAATAAGGAATACGCGGTAAATTTGTTCGATCTGAACGTGAAATTTCGTGTTGAAGGCAACTTAGTGACGGTTACGACCATTGAACGCTTTTGACAAAGCCAATTGGCTGATATTATAGGCGGCTAACTAATTTCCCTTGATGGGATCTCTTTACTCCAGCTCGTTCTGGCTTGAGTATCTAACTTAAATAAACGGATAAATTTAATGCGTACCAGTAATTATCTTCTTTCTACTCTGAAGGAGACTCCAAACGACGCAGAAGTAGTGAGCCACCAGCTCATGCTACGTGCAGGTATGATCCGTAAGCTGGCTTCAGGTTTATACACCTGGCTACCTACTGGTCTACGTGTATTGCGTAAAGTCGAAAACATCGTTCGTCAGGAAATCGACAATGCAGGTGCAGTCGAAACTTTGATGCCCGTTGTTCAGCCGTTTGAACTATGGGAAGAGACAGGCCGCAGCGAAAAGATGGGTCCTGAGCTACTTCGCTTTACTGACCGTCATACTCGTCCGTTTGTTCTTAGCCCAACTGCTGAAGAAGTCATCACTAGCCTTGTGCGCAATGAAGTGAGCTCTTACAAGCAGTTGCCGCTAAACCTGTACCAGATCCAAACTAAATTCCGTGATGAACGCCGCCCACGTTTCGGCGTAATGCGTGCACGTGAATTCTGCATGATGGATGCGTACAGCTTTGATATCGATAAAGAAGGTCTGCAGAAATCTTACGATGCAATGCATGATGCTTACTGTAACGCGTTTGACCGCATGGGTCTTGAGTACCGTCCAGTACTGGCTGACTCTGGTGCAATCGGCGGTAGCGGTTCTCAAGAGTTCCACGTATTAGCAGAAAGCGGTGAAGATCTGATCGCATTCTCTACTGAATCGGATTACGCAGCGAACATCGAAAAAGCTGAAGCGCTAGCTCTGGCTGACGAAGCTGCCGCTCCAACTCAAGAGATGGAACTTGTTGATACACCAAACGCGAAAACCATCGCAGAGTTAGTCGAGCAACACGGTCTAGCAATTGAGAAAACCGTTAAGACTCTATTTGTTAAAGCGTCAGATGAAGTTGAAGCTGACCTAATCGCGCTTATCATCCGTGGCGACCACGAGCTGAACGAAGTAAAAGCAGAAAACCTTCCTCAAGTTGCAGCGCCTCTAGAGATGGCAACAGAAGAAGAGATCCGTGCCCTAATCGGTGCTGGCCCTGGCTCACTAGGCCCTGTTGGACTTAAACTGCCATTTATCGTTGATCGCTCTGTAGCAGTCATGAGTGACTTTGGCGCAGGCGCTAACGTTGACGGCAAACACTATTTCGGTATCAACTGGGGTCGAGATGTTGAGCTAGGCCAAGTTGAAGACTTGCGTAACGTAGTTGAAGGCGATCCAAGCCCTTGTGGTAAAGGTACTATCGCACTGAAACGTGGTATCGAAGTGGGTCACATCTTCCAGCTAGGTAACGTTTACTCTCAAGCGATGAACTGTGGCGTGCTTGGTCCTGATGGTAAGAACGTTATTTTGGAGATGGGCTGTTACGGTATCGGTGTATCCCGTGTTGTTGCTTCTGCGATTGAGCAAAACCATGACAAGTACGGCATCATCTGGCCAGACGCACTTGCGCCTTTCCAAGTGGCTATCGTGCCAATGAACATGCACAAGTCAGAAGAAGTGAAAGAGGCGGCTGAGAAGCTGTATGCTGAACTGACGGCGATGGGCATCGAAGTACTATTCGATGACCGTAAAGAGCGCCCGGGTGTTATGTTCTCTGATATGGAACTTATCGGTATCCCTCACACTATCGTGATCGGCGATCGTTCGATGAAAGAAGGCAACTTTGAGTACAAAAACCGCCGCACTGGTGACAAGACACCTGTTGCGATGGCTGACATCGTTGAACACATCAAAGCTCAACTGGCTTAAGTTGATTGACGCTTAAAAGCAGAAAGGCTGATGCAGTGCATCAGCCTTTTTTATTTGGAGTTTGCATCAAGCCCAATCCGTTGTCTCACTCCAACGGCTCAGTTGGCGCCTGACTTTCGACCTTTTTCGGAGCAAATGGTACATCAATGAGCTCATCGGCATTGCCATCTACAATCTCACCAAAATGTAAAATGCCAAACTCTCCCGGCTTCATTCGATGCCACTCTTCATTATCAGTTAGCGGCTGCGTCGCGATGACTGAAACCACATCATTAGGTGTCGTTTCTTCCTGAAAATTAATCTCGACGTCTTCATCAATCAAAGAAGCTTTACCAAATGGAGCACGACGAGTAATCCAGTAGAGATGGTTGGTACAATACGTCATAACGTATTCGCCATCTGACAACAGCATGTTGAACACCCCTTTACTTTTCAGGGTTTCACAACATTTCGCCACAAAGCGGAACACACCAATCATATCCTGAGGCGGTTCTGGGAATCGGTCTTCCATCTGCTTAAGCAACCAACAAAACGCCAATTCACTGTCTGTCTGACCCACAGGTCGATGACGCCCCGTATGCAGATCTTGATAATCAGACAGCTGACCATTGTGAGCAAAAGTCCAATAACGTCCCCACAATTCGCGGGTAAATGGATGAGTGTTCTCTAGATTGACGCCACCACGATTCGCCTGACGAATATGGCTGACTATTGCGCAGCTTTTGATCGGATAATTCTGAACCAACTCAGCAATTTTAGACTTGCAGCTTGGATTCGGGTCTTTAAACGTCCGAAAACCTTTACCTTCGTAGAAAGTGATCCCCCAGCCATCGCGATGAGGGCCGGTATTGCCGCCACGCTGCATCAAGCCAGTAAAACTGAAACAAATGTCTGTTGGTACATTGGCGCTCATTCCGAGCAATTCACACATGGTTTATAAAACTCCCTTGCACTACCTAAGTGCCAGCTTAAACAACACTGGCACTTGCTAAACCAGTTTGAAAATTACTTTTCCATTTCCTTTTCGATCAACTGAATCACAATGTGGATGATCTTAATATGGATCTCTTGAATACGGTCAGCGTAACCAAAATGAGGAACACGAATTTCGATATCCGCCAAGCCCGCCATTTTACCGCCATCTTTGCCGGTCAGAGCAATCGTCTTCATGCCTTTGGCCTGAGCGGCTTCAATCGCTTTAAGAATGTTGCCAGAGTTGCCCGATGTCGACAGACCAAACAAAACATCGCCTTTCGCACCAACTGCTTCTACGTAACGAGAGAACACATACTCGTAACCAAAGTCGTTACTTACACAAGATAGGTGGCTTGGATCTGAGATAGCGATACCTGGCAAACCCGGGCGATTTTCACGGTAACGACCTGTCAGCTCTTCAGCGAAGTGCATAGCGTCACAGTGTGAGCCGCCGTTACCACAAGAAAGCACCTTGCCACCCTGCTTAAATGAGTCAGCGAGCATCTTCGCCGCCGCTTCGATTTGCGCAATGTTACTTTCATCGCTAAGGAATTTATTCAGTACGTCAGCAGCTTCGGTAAGTTCGTTTTTAATCAGATCCTGGTACATAGGTTTTTCTCTAATTATTTTGTATTAAAAAGGCCGACGCTTATCGTCGCCAAGGTTATAGTCAGAGTTTACTCAAACAATTCTCACTGTCGATAGCTGCCCGCAAACAATTGCGTCTTTATTCCGTTTCTGCACCATCAAAAAGCGCTTGCCTCTTCATTTTTAGAACTTTCACTCTACCAAGATCACTTTTTGAACACATTTGGGTTTTACATTTCTTTAATATTTTGATTACACTTTAACTGGTATGACCTCTTACTAGATAACGGCGTAATCTGAATATCAAGCGCCGAACAAGGAACATTAACTATGGACATCTTGCTCTCTATACTTGGATTTGCTGCAGTTCTGGCGATCTGTCTCTACCATCGCACTTCGCTGGTGAAGTCGATTGCTGCTCTTACCGCCACTCTGGCAGTGCTTTCTATACTTGGCACCGCAGGCTCACTCAGCTGGATTCTTTTCATCGCAGCTACTGCGGTAATCGCGATTCCTTCCGTTCGCCAATCTCTGATCAGTCAAAAAGCGCTGACTTTGTTTAAAAAAGTCTTACCAGCGATGTCGCAAACGGAAAAAGAAGCCCTCGATGCTGGTACCGTTTGGTGGGAAGCCGAGCTTTTCAAAGGCAAGCCAGACTGGAACAAACTGCATGCTATTCAAAACCCTCAGCTCAGTGCCGAGGAACAGGCGTTTCTTGACGGTCCAGTAAACGAAGTTTGCGCTATGGTAAATGATTACCAAGTGACGCACGAACTGGCTGATTTACCCCCTGAAGTTTGGCAATACCTCAAAGACAACAAATTCTTCGCCATGATCATCAAAAAGAAATACGGCGGCTTAGAGTTTTCTGCGTATGCCCAATCCTTGGTACTACAGAAATTGACCGGCGTATCTGGTGTTCTTTCTTCCACCGTTGGTGTGCCTAACTCTTTAGGCCCGGGTGAACTACTTCAACATTACGGTACGACAGATCAAAAAGATTACTACCTACCACGCCTTGCAGAAGGTAAAGAAATCCCTTGTTTCGCCCTAACCAGCCCTGAGGCTGGTTCTGATGCGGGTTCCATTCCTGACTTCGGCGTGGTGTGTAAAGGCAAGTGGGAAGGCAAAGAAGTCCTAGGTATGCGCTTAACTTGGAACAAGCGTTACATTACTTTAGCGCCCGTTGCTACGGTTCTGGGCCTTGCTTTTAAACTGCGTGACCCTGAAGGCTTACTTGGTGAACAGGAAGAGCTGGGCATCACCTGTGCTCTGATTCCTACCCACCTTAAAGGTGTTGAGATTGGTAATCGCCATTTCCCACTGAACGTTCCTTTCCAAAACGGACCAACTCGTGGTGAAGACTTGTTTGTTCCACTCGACTTCATCATCGGTGGCCCTAAGATGGCAGGCCAAGGCTGGCGTATGCTGGTTGAATGTCTATCGGTTGGTCGTGGTATCACACTGCCTTCTAACTCTACAGGTGGTATTAAAACGGCAGCACTTGCTACAGGAGCGTATGCTCGCATTCGTCGCCAGTTCAAACAGCCAATCGGCCAGATGGAAGGGGTGGAAGAGCCATTAGCACGTCTTGGTGGCAACGCCTACGTCATGGACGCAGCCAGTAACCTAACTGTCGCCGGTATTGATTTGGGCGAAAAACCTTCCGTTATCTCCGCGATTGTAAAATACCACTGTACCCACCGTGGTCAGCAGAGCATCATTGATGCCATGGACATTGTGGGCGGTAAAGGTATCTGTATGGGACCTTCCAACTTCCTAGCACGTGGCTACCAAGGTGCGCCTATTGCTGTAACCGTAGAAGGGGCAAACATCTTAACTCGCTCAATGATCATTTATGGTCAAGGTGCTATCCGTTGCCATCCCTACGTGCTTGAAGAAATGAATGCGGCTTATTCAGACGCTTCTGATGCACTAGATAAGTTTGACGCAGCACTTGCAGGTCACGTCAGCTTCACAATGAGTAACCTGGTACGCAGCTTCTGGCTAGGTCTCACTGATGGTCGTTTCTCATCAGCACCAGTCAAAGACACCACTACTCGCTACTACCAGCAGCTTAACCGCTACAGTGCGAACATTGCATTCCTGTCAGATATTTCAATGGCTGTATTAGGTGGTTCGCTGAAACGTAAAGAGCGTTTATCAGCACGTCTGGGCGATATTCTCAGCCAGCTTTACCTCAGCTCAGCAACACTCAAACGTTATGAGAGCGATGGCCGTATCGCCGACGATCTTCCACTGGTTCACTGGGGACTACAAGATAGCCTGAAGCAGACAGAAGAAGCGATTGATGAATTCCTTGCTAACTTCCCGAACAAATGGCTAGGCAAGGTGCTACGCGTGATGATCTTACCATTTGGCCGAGTGCGTAATGCGCCAAGCGATAAGGTTGATAGCCAAGTTGCTCAGATTCTTCAAACACCGTCAGCCACACGTGACCGACTGGGCCGCAATCAATACTTCCAGGCAAGCGAGTTCAATGCAGCAGGTAAAATTGAAGAGGCGCTGCACATCATTCTTGAAGCAGAGCCAGTATTTAAGAAAGTCTGTAAAGCCATCAACGAACGACGTCCATTCCTACGTCTGGACTTAATCGCAGACATCGGTCTAGAAAAAGGCATTATCGATTCTGCTGATGCACAACTGCTACGTAAAGCAGAAGAGCATCGCCTGTATGCGATTAACGTGGATGATTTTGACCCAAAGGACTTGGCTGCCAAGCCGCTAGAGATAAAACCTCAAATGGATGAAGTGGCGTAAAATTCACACTCACTAAAAAGGGCTGCCAAGTAGGCAGCCCTTTTTATTTGGGTAACATCTTATTTTACCTAAGGTTTATCTTATTTCTTTGGCATTTCCAATTGCATTTCCGGCATCATTTCTTTCTTGGCTCTTAGCTTACGCATCACAAACCAAACCGCTAAGCCAAGAATAATCATCACGACATTTCCGACACCAATCATAATGAAGGTTCGAGTGCGTTTTTCTTCTCGCATTTGAATCAAGCGCATTTCTTCCATCAACTTCTGTTGCATCATGCGCTCTTCTTCCTGCAGTCGACGCGTCTCAGCAAAGTCGATTTCTTCAAGCACACTGTAAGTGTGTTCTTTGATTGGAAACGCCAGTGGGCGTCCTGAACCCATTTCAGTCGCAAACACTTGTCCCATCCAAGAATAATTGCCGATTTCACCGTTATAAGGGATGGTCAGCACCACTTTTTCTGATTCCTCAGAAGCGCTTTCTGCTGCAGAAATTTCACGGTTATCCGGCGCCTTATGCTCAATCTGCGCGGCCAAAGTGCCCGGTTGAATCATGCCCTGCTCTCCAGAGAAGACCACTTGATGATCTTTTCCTTCTTCTCGGCTTTGGATAAAGGTGGTTTCAATCGGTGTTGGATAAATCAGCACTTCCTGCTCTTGGGCACGAAGGAATACCCCATTACCGGATGTAATACGAACGCGATATTTACCCGGCTCAGGAGAAATGTTCAGAGAAACGGTAAATACGCCATCCCCTGCCACTTCGTCCAAGCCACGACCATCGTCAGCGAATTCACCAATCGTGTAGGGAATAGGCTTCGCTTCTTTGATCAGCGCCTCTTCGTTTTCCACATACTTGGTAAACGTGACCATCAGTTTGACTCGCTCAAGGAAGTCTCTGAGCACCAAAGGTTTGCCATCTGACGTCAGGCGAGCGGTAAATTTAATTTGCTCATTCTGAAATAGCCGCGCTGGCACAGTATCCGTCGACAATTCAAGGTGGGAGATAAGAATGATTTTATTCTTAGGTGTAACTTTACCTATTGCCTGCCAAGGGCCGGGCATAGGATTGTCAATCGAGATAATGTCCATGGACGATTCTTGATACCAGCGGACATTATCCGGACTGCGCCACGCGTAGTACTTTTTACCATCTGGGCGCACCAAAACGACCGGGCGTGAGCGCTCCGCACGATAGATAACAAAGGTAATTTGCTTGATGGTTGGGTCGACTCGAAAACGGTTGTCGAGCAGCGACATTGAGGATTCCTCAGCATAACCAAAGGTACTGACTAACAAGCCCAGCAGGGCAAACCAAATCCTCAACATTCCTTCTCCTACTGACGCCAGAGACAGCTTCCGCTCTTCTCCACCAGATCCAATCGATTTTGATGTGCTTCTAGTTCATCGGCCGTTGCACGGATAACCTTTAGCGATTTTCGCCCACCAGCAGCCCGTTTTATTGAGTCACCTCCCACATTGCCTTCTGCACTGCCCGGGTTAAATTGCAGTGATGTCTGGCCACCTGTCATTAACAGGTAAACGTCAGCCAGTATCTCCGCATCGAGCAAAGCGCCGTGGAGGGTACGGTGAGAGTTATCTATACCGTAGCGATCACACAAGACGTCAAGGTTGTTTCGTTTGCCGGGGAAGATTTTCTTCGCCATGGCAAGCGTATCGGTCACCTTACAGTAATCGTCGGTTTTACCAATCGTAGGATCGAGCATACCAAACTCGTAATCCATAAAGCCGGTATCGAAGGGCGCGTTGTGGGCGACTAATTCAGCGCCTTTAATAAACTCGAGAAATTCCTTATGGACATCCTGATACTCAGGTTTGTCGACCAGAAACTCGTCAGTGATACCGTGAACTTCGACCGCATCAGGCTGAATTTCACGATCGGGTTTGATGTAAACGTGAAAATGACGTCCGGTCAGTTTACGGTTGATGATTTCCACCGCACCGATTTCGATAATACGGTGCCCCTGATAATGAGGGCCGCCTTCACGGTTCATACCTGTGGTTTCGGTATCGAGTACCACGATGCGATTGTGGTTGGAATTGTTGCTGGTATTCATAACAAATTGTGTGTCAGACTATGCCAATAATGTGCTTAACCCAATAGTATCAAATCATGACGAAACAAGTGGAAATTTTCACAGATGGTTCTTGCTTAGGCAATCCGGGGCCCGGCGGATACGGCATTGTTTTACGCTACAAACAAGTAGAAAAGACCCTTGCTAAAGGTTATACCCTAACCACGAACAATCGCATGGAAATGATGGCTACTATAGTAGCACTGCAAGCATTAAAAGAGCCTTGTGACGTCATACTCACCACTGACAGCCAGTACGTTCGCCAAGGCATTACTCAATGGATCCATAACTGGAAAAAGCGGGACTGGAAAACGTCCGATAAGAAACCGGTTAAGAACGCCGATTTATGGAAAGCGCTCGATGCGGAAACCGGACGCCACAAAATAGACTGGCGCTGGGTCAAAGGCCACGCAGGCCACCGAGAAAATGAAATGTGTGATGAACTCGCCCGGGCTGCCGCTGAAAATCCAACTGACGAAGACACAGGTTATCAGCCTAGTTAGAGCTACTTCGCTTGCTCGAAATTTTGTAATTGACGCCAATCGGCGTCAATTTTCGTTTTAGCTTCCAATGTGGCTTGATAGGTTTTAGTGGGTAGGTACGTTTGCGCGCAACAATAAAGTACAGGCTACCCATAGGAGACGCCCAATCCCCTAAACCGTTTTCCAGCCAAGTCCAGATTGTGCGGTATTTCTGCATTGGAAACAGAGCATAACTGTCGCACTCAATCACCTGATAGTTCAAGACACTCAACCAATCGCGGATACGATTCGGGGTAAACATACGCCCACTCCAAGGCAAGTTATTCTTGCGCCACGGCATCAGGCTAGCCAAACCAGTGAGGCTGATAGGATTAAACCCAGTGATGATCAAATAGCCATCGTCGATCATCACCCGATCGACTTCTCTCAACATTCGGTGAGGGTCATTGCAATAATCCAGCTGGTGCGCCATCACAACAGCATCGAAACTTTTTTCAAGAAACGGTAGGTCATAACCATCTGCAATCACATTGTGCAGAGGGTTCTGGATATCGAGGTTAACTTGGTGTTGAATATTACAATTAAAGCTGGTTAACTCGCAGCTCAGCCCACCCAACTTAAGCATATGATAGCCAAATAATTTTGGGCACCATTCATCAACACGAGTTTGTATTGATTCACTGACCCATTGGCCATTCTTAAGCTGAGACCATGAATGAGGCTTTTCGAGCTTCTTAGTACTGCGTGCTGGCTTCATACTTAACCTGCTTCACTCTTGGTAACCGGAGAGACAACTATGTTAGATATCAAAAGCATACCTGCATTTAACGACAATTACATCTGGCTGATTAAAAATAGCGATCAGCGTTGTGCTGTCGTCGATCCGGGAGACGCGGCCCCAGTGTTGGAGTACCTCAAACAGCACGAGTTAAGCTTAGAGGCGATCTTAATTACCCACCACCATAATGATCACATCGGTGGCGTTCCTGAGTTAGTCAGACAATTTCCAGATGTCGACGTGGTAGGCCCAGCCAATGAACCCGTGCCAACATTGACCCACGCCGTTGAGGCCGGCGACCAAATCGAACTGTTTGGCGAGATCTTTTTCGTTTTGGGCCTAGAAGGACATACACGAGGGCATATTGGTTATGTTGGCGATGGAAAGCTGTTCTGCGGCGATGTTCTGTTCTCCGCCGGATGCGGGCGCGTATTCGAAGGCACAATGGAACAAATGCATACGTCGCTCAATAAACTGGTTGCCCTACCCGAAGAGACCGAAGTTTACTGTGCACATGAATACACGGCCAGCAATGTCGCTTTTGCCCTTGCGGTAGAACCAGACAACGAACTACTGCAGCAATACCGTGACGAAGTGAATCGCCTGCGAGCGCAAAACAAACCGACTCTGCCGACCACCATTCGCAAGGAAAAATGGATTAACCCTTTTCTGCGCACAGACCAGCAAAGCGTCATGCGTTCCGTGGCTAACCGGACCCAACAAACGGACTCACTCGCCATTTTTTCGGCGTTACGTGAGTGGAAGAACGAATTTTAACGTTTTGCAACTTGTCACTTCCATATTTAGACAAGTATTATCAGCAGCCAAATAAAAAAAGGGCTGTGAAATGCGAGTTAAACACAGCTGGGTATTAGCACTGCTACTAACAGGATGTCAGCTTACCCAGCAGACAGAGAGCGATAAAACTGCTTCTCCGGAGACCAATAATCCACCAACGGTAAGTTCTTCAAAACCGACCACCAAACCTTCAGAGTCGGTAGAGTCATCTAAAACTGTTGTAACACCTCAATCTCAGGAAGATGTTTGGCATCGCATTGCCATGCAATTGGATTTCCCGATTCCCGATGAAAAAATGGTGGATTACTACCGTACCTGGTATCTCAAACACCCCAACCACCTTAAAACCGTTTCCGAACGTGCCCAGCCGTTTCTTTACCTGATCACGGAAAAAATTGAGCAACGTGACCTGCCACTAGAGCTTGCTCTTCTGCCTATTGTTGAAAGCTCCTTTGACGCCTTTGCATACTCTCACGGCAGCGCTGCTGGCCTGTGGCAGTTTGTTCCCGGTACAGGAAAATATTACGGTTTAAAGCAAAATTTCTGGTATGACGGGCGTCGCGATGTCGCGGCCTCCACAGATGCGGCTCTTGATTATTTAGAAGTATTAAATAAGCGTTTTGAAGGAAACTGGAATCACGCAATAGCGGCATACAACAGCGGTGGTGGCCGTGTGTCCAGCGCCATTCGCAAGAATAAGCGTTTAGGCAAACCAACCGATTTCTTCTCGCTGGACCTGCCTAAGGAAACCAGTGGATATGTGCCGAAACTACTCGCATTGGCAGATATCATCGCAAACCAAGACAAATACGGCATCGATATACCTGCCGTTGCCAACCGACCAGTCGTGGAACTGGTTGATCCTAAGGAACAACTGGATTTAGCGATTGCCGCAAACTACGCAGGCATTAGCGTCAAGCAGCTACAGAGCCTCAACCCCGCATACAACCAGTGGGCAACTGCCCCTGATGGCCCACACCAACTGTTGCTGCCAGTTGGAAAAATCAACACGTTTAAGGCCAAAGTGGCTGAAAACCGTGGCAAAGGCATGAAAGTGGTTCGTTATAAGGTCAAATCCGGTGATAGCTTGAGTGTATTAGCCACCCGATACAACACCACAACGAAAGTCATTCAGAGTGCTAACAACCTTAACGGATACAACATCCGTGTCGGCCAGCATTTGATGATCCCGACATCAACCAAGGATAATCAGGCCTACACACTGAGTGCAACCAACCGACTGGCAAAAACTCAGGCCAAATCACGTGGCCAGTATAAGCTCACTCACACTGTACGCTCTGGTGATAGCTTATGGAGCATCGCGCGTGCCAATAAGGTCTCCCATCAGTCTCTCGCAAAATGGAATGGCATGGGACCAAGAGACACGTTACGTGTTGGACAAAAGCTGGTTATCTGGAAAAACAGTTCAGATGGCGCCATCATCCGTACCGTTTTCTATAGCGTAAAATCTGGCGATACCATCAGCGGCATCGCCAACAAATTTAAAGTGAAATCTAATGACATCGTGAAGTGGAACGGACTAAGCAAAAAGAAATACCTACAGCCTGGTCAAAAGCTGAAACTCTATGTCGATGTAACTAAGGTGAGTGTATGACGCCTTCTTCAAACCCTCTCGTGATGCTGGTTGACGTATTTCGTTCACCCAGCGCTTGTTTCCTCGCACTTTACCAACGTGGTGCTTGGGGCTGGCAAACCTATATCGTGTTGATGTTGTCCCCATTTCTCTTTTGGGGCGCCTACTTTGATATTGTCGATTTTGAGTGGCTGCGACAGGGCTTGTCTGCTCAACTCGCACAAACCAATCCGAAACAATTGGAGCTGCTTGATGCGAACACTCTGATGGCCAGTGAGATCATCAGCGACGTAGCAGGCCGAACATTAACTATTATGATGTTGGCGTTTTGGTTCAATTTAGCCACCAAACCCAGCCAGCACCAACATGGCTTCTGGCGCTGGTTTGCTGCAAGCACTGTCGTCGTATTTCCAGCGATCATTGGCGATCTGGCGAGTTACGTCAGCCTGCTTCTCAAGCATGGTCAGGTAATGGTGTATGCAGCGGACCTCAATAGCCTCAATGGCCTGTTGAAGCTGCCGCTGACCAATGAGTGGTCACAATTTGCCAGTTCATTCCCGCTGCTCTTACCTTGGTATATCGCTTTAGGCTACGCTGCTGTCGGAACTTGGACTGAGTTCGAACGTGGTCAAGCGTTGGCAATTTCAGCGCTGCCATGGGTGGCGTATTACATTATCTGGGCGCTATATATCGTTATCAGCTAAGCGAAACGTGACTTCAAGAGGATTATGGTCAGAGGCGTCGGATTCCGGCGCCTCTGCTTTTATCAGGGTTAATCCACGATAAAAAACATGATCGAGCGGCAATCCGGTTATAAATTGAGTACGATGATCAGGGCGATAGCTCACCTCTTTCACTCCAAGCTCGTCCAGTGCGCTTCTCATTACCGCCATCCTATCTGCACTCCAACTATTAAAATCACCGGCGATGATAATCGGCCCTTGATGCTTGCTCAGCTCATCAACCAGTGTACCAAGCTGCCTCTGATACTCCTCCGTACCATAGGTAAAGTTCACCGCATGGATATTGATAACCGACAGCACCTGACCATCAGATAAAGGGTACGTGGCGTAAATGGCCGATTTAGGTAAACGCAACCAAGGTTCCAGCTCAGTGTAAGCACAAGCGAGCTTCGGAAGAGACTTAGATAAATTCAGCACCCCTGCACTGCGTTCAAACGCTTTAAACGCATCCACTTGATTACCAAACCAAAGCTGCTGTTTCATCCACTCCTTGAGCTCGGGCGTCATACTGGCTTCTTGGAGCAAAACCAACTGTTTGTCGTCAGAATACTTGGTTAGCTCTTGCGACCAATTATCGCGATTTTGCTTATATATATTCCAAACGAGCAGATTTATGTCGCCATTATTGTCAATGGACTCCACCTGAGAGGCATGCGCACAACGCAGCGACACATCTTCCCCTGACTGGGAAATAGTCGAAAGTTGAGGCTGCTTAGGCAGAGAAAAAATCAGTTGGAAACCACCAACCACAGCAGCGATAGCAACAATAGGTAAGATCAGCAGGCGCTTTTTTTTCACTTGGAACGACCATTAAGAAAAAAGAGCCTTGCGGCTCTTTTAAGAAAATCGGATTAGATTGCGTCTTCGTCTTCTTCACCAGTACGAATACGGACAATACGCTCAATATCAGTGATAAAGATTTTGCCGTCACCAATCTTACCGGTTTGAGCCGTCTCAACAATGGTATCGACACATTGCTCTGCAACATCGTCCGTCACAACAATCTCAAGCTTCACCTTAGGTAAGAAATCCACCATGTACTCCGCGCCACGGTACAGTTCCGTGTGCCCCTTCTGACGACCAAAGCCTTTCACTTCAGAAACCGTCATGCCAGTAATACCCACTTCCGCCAATGCTTCACGAACGTCATCCAATTTAAATGGCTTAATTATGGCTTCGATTTTTTTCATGTTCATCCCTTAAACTTCAGCAATTTGTCTCATTATCCCATGATAAACAGGCAATAAAAAGCCCGAGCTTTTTATGCTCGGGCTAAATACTATTGCCTATGACTTACTTTAGACTCGCGTAGTACGCCGCTAAATTGGCCACATCCGCATCACTTAACGCCGCAGCTTGTGCCTGCATAACCGCGGCTAATCCACCGTTACGTTCTTTGTTTTTGTAGGCATTAATTGACGTAACAATGTACTGTTCGTTTTGGCCTTTCAGGTTAGGGTAACCTGGAATAACAGCGACACCATCTGCGCCGTGACACGCGGCACATACCGCCGCTTTTGCTTTTCCGGCTGCGACATCACCTGCCGCCATGGCTTGCCCAGCAAACAAACTCATTCCAACGACCAGTCCGATAGCGATTTTCTTCATTGCTCTTCCTTATAATTCCATTTTATTTGTGTGTTTTTATGTATACAATTTTGACACAAATGGTACTGGCTTGTCCCAGACAAGTTCACAGTCTTGGCCTGCAAAGTGATGATCAACAAATAAATCAGCGACAGCGGCAACCTTCTCTCCACACATTAAAATCGGTACACGGCGCCTCAACCAACTCGGCACTCCATATTCCTGAAACAATTTTTTCAATTTTCGGCTATGGTTGCGATCAGTAGGCTTCGCGCTCAAACCTTGAGGCTCAAACGTAACGGATAATGGCGCGGCTTCAAGTGCAGCTTTTGAAAGCTGCCCATTATGACTAGATTGGAGTAATAAAGAGCCCAATGAGTCAGGCAAGTTCAGCCCTGTACCAATGGCAATATCCCGCTGCCAGCCCGACAGCTCTTGCCACTGCTCAACCAGATACAAGCGCTGTTCAAAACGACGAACTTGACCGCCCGATATGGAGAGTGCTGGGTTGGCATCTTGACGACTGAGCGCTACTTCCTGCCACACCTTGTTCAGTTGCTCACGGCTGGGCATGCGTGCCTGATGATGAGAGAGCCACATCCTGAGTAAGCGAGCTCGCATCAACGGCGTCATATTCTGTAAAGGCTCAATCCATAAGCTGCCATCTTGATGCAGCACCTCTGCTAAGCGCTCAGTTAATAATTGATCAAGAAGTTGCTCTTGCTCAGCACACAACTCGGCACTGCGCTGCACGGCCTGAGAGAAATGCGGCCAACGTTGCGTGATGACAGGCACGACCTGATGGCGAATGAAGTTGCGATCAAATCGCGTGTCTTGGTTACTTTCATCTTCAACCCACTGCAATTGTTCAGCTATCGCATAGGCTTTTACATCTGATCGGCTTACTGCTAGCAATGGCCGAACAAGCAGAGCTTCAACAAAAGGCATAGCCTGAGCCATAGCGGATAGCCCTTTAGGCCCACTGCCGCGTTTTAATGCCAGCAAGAAGGTCTCAAACTGATCGTCGCTATGCTGCCCCGTCAGCAATAAATCTCCCTTGGAAACATACTTACTTAGAGCCTGATAGCGAGCCTCTCGTGCACTTTCTTCAATGCTTTTTCCGTGTTTTTCCAGCGTCACTCTCTCAAGGTTATAAGGAATACCGTCTTCTGAGCACCACTGCTGACACTGCTCGGCCCAATCATCGGCATTACTGCTTAAGCCATGATGGACGTGTACTGCTAGCCCCTTTTGCTGGTGCTCACGGAAGTATCTCGCCATTAGCGACAACAGGACTCTGGAATCCAGACCACCACTCAAAGCAAGCACTAACTTACCTCCAGGCTGCCTGTGTTGGTTAATGACAGAAGAAAATGTCTGATATAAATTCATACACAAAGAAGAGAGTTTTCAATGCTGCTAGTTTACCACCCATAACAAAAAAGGCTGAACCTAAGTTCAGCCTTTGTCTTCAATCTTGCATGATTAACAGTAACCGTAGCTCATTAAGCGCTGGTAACGGCGTTCAAGCAGAGCATCATTGTCAAAATGTTGTAGCTCATCAAGCTGCTTGACCAAAGTCGCTTTCATATTAGCAGCCATTTGGATGTGATCACGATGCGCACCGCCTAAAGGCTCTTCGATGATTTCATCGATCAGTTCTAGCTCTTTCAAACGTGGAGCAATCAGTCCCATCGCTTCTGCTGCTTGTGGCGCTTTATCTGAATCGCGCCAAAGAATTGAGGCACAACCTTCAGGTGAGATAACAGAATAAGTCGAGTATTGCAGCATGTTCACGTAGTCACCTACGCCAATAGCTAGTGCACCACCAGAACCACCTTCGCCTACCACGTTACATATAACAGGCACTTTGAGACCAGCCATTACCTTAAGGTTTTTCGCGATTGCTTCAGACTGACCGCGTTCTTCTGCGCCAACACCTGGGTATGCACCTGCAGTGTCGATGAAAGTGATGATTGGCATGTTGAAACGCTCAGCCGTTTCCATCAAGCGAAGCGCTTTACGGTAACCTTCTGGCTTTGGCATACCAAAGTTACGTTTCACTTTCTCTTTCGTCTCACGACCTTTCTGGTGGCCAATGATCATCACAGGGCGACCATCAAGACGAGCCATGCCACCAACAATCGCTTTGTCGTCAGCGTAAGCACGATCACCGGCTAGTTCTTCAAACTCAGTAAAGACGTGCTCAATGTAATCAAGCGTGTATGGGCGTAGCGGGTGACGAGCCATCTGAGCTGTTTCCCATGCACCAAGGTCGCTGAACGTTTTCTTCTTCAGTTCTAAGCTTTTCTTTTCTAGCTGTTCGATCTCTTTGTCTAGATCAACGCCAGAGTCACCACCGTGACGAGAAACACCACGAAGTGCTTCAATCTTAGCTTCAAGTTCTGCGATAGGCTTTTCAAATTCTAAAAAGTTCAGGCTCATCTATAGATCCTTTCTGATTCGGCATTCGACTGCCGAACTTAGTTAAATTCGAGTTCTACCTGGCTCTTACCAAGCAGTTGTTTCAAATTGTCTATTAATTCGTCACTAGGCGTCACACGCCATTCGGTACCTAACGTTAAGCGCGCTCGCGCGTCACTGCGTTGGTAGTATATATGGACAGGAACCGTTCCTGCTTTGTAAGGCTCTAGTATCTTACTAAAGCGCTCAAAAAATTGATCATCAATTTGAGATTGTTCAATGGATACCGATAAGCCACGGGCGTATTTTTCACGCGCCGTGCCGAGATCCATAACCTCGCGCGCGGACATTTTAAGACCACCATTGAAATCATCAAAGCTGACCTGTCCAGAAACGACCAAAATTTTGTCTTGTTCGAGCAATTCAGCGTAGCGATCAAGCGCATCGGAGAACAGCATAACTTCCATACGGCCACTGCGGTCATCCAAGGTCATAATACCAATACGAGTACCACGCTTGGTTGTCATCACTCGAGCCGCAATCACCAGACCAGCAACCGTGACACTCTGATCACGCCTTGTTGGTGTCGCATCTTTTAGTCGACAACTGGTGTACTTACCAAGTTCCTTTATGTAGGCATTTATTGGGTGCCCGGTCAAATATAAGCCAAGTGTATCACGTTCTCCTTCCAGCCAAACTTTTTCTGGCCACGCGGGTACCTTGGTATATTTGTGTTCAACTTCTTCCGGCGCTTCGGTCAGAACACCAAACAAGTCACTTTGACCAAACGCTTCCGCTTGGTGGTATTGGCTGGCAGCTTTTACCGCATCATTAAGCGATGCCATCATCGCCGCACGGTGCGGACCAAGTCGATCAAGCGCGCCAGCATAAATGAGCTTCTCTATCACGCGCTTGTTCACTTTCTTAAGATCAATACGAGCACAGAAATCGAACAAGTCTTTAAAGTGACCATCTTTGTTGCGTGCTTCTAGAATAGCTTCAATCGGACCTTCACCAACCCCCTTGATCGCCCCAATACCGTAGACGATCGCACCATTTTCATCGACGTTAAAACGGTACAAGCCAGCGTTGATATCCGGCGGAAGCACCTTGAGCTTCATACGGAAACATTCGTCTACCAGACCGACCACTTTTTCGGTGTTGTCCATGTCGGCAGTCATTACAGCAGCCATGAACTCGGCTGGATAATGCATCTTCAGCCACAGTGTTTGATAAGACACCAATGCATAGGCGGCGGAGTGTGATTTGTTGAAACCGTAGCCTGCGAACTTTTCTACCAAGTCGAAGATTTTCATCGCCAACTCGCCGTCGACGCCGTTCTTTACCGCACCATCTTCGAAGGTCGCACGCTGCTTAGCCATTTCCTCTGGTTTTTTCTTACCCATCGCACGACGAAGCATGTCCGCGCCACCAAGGGTGTAGCCAGACAGTACCTGTGCGATCTGCATTACCTGCTCCTGATAGAGGATAATGCCGTAAGTCGGATCAAGAATTTCTTTCAGCGATTCATGTTGCCACTTTTCATCTGGGTAC
Organism: Vibrio sp. RE88; assembly: GCF_013113835.1. Lineage (GTDB taxonomy): Bacteria > Pseudomonadota > Gammaproteobacteria > Enterobacterales > Vibrionaceae > Vibrio. The sequence continues at coordinate 30,249 of NZ_VTYQ01000007.1, forward strand.
GAGATCGCTTCTCGACCATGCTTACGGTCGATAAAGTTGTCTACCATGCCCGACTGCAGCGGCCCCGGGCGGAACAGTGCCACCAATGCGATGATGTCTTCAAAACAGTCCGGTTGCAGGCGTTTGATCAGTTCTTTCATACCGCGTGATTCGAGCTGGAATACCGCAGTCGTTTCCGAGTTTTGTAACAATCGGAATGATGCCGCATCATCCAATGGAATCGATTCGATGCGAACGGGATCTTTACCTTCACGCTCAAGGCGTGGGTTAATCAAGCCAAGAGCCCAGTCGATGATGGTTAAGGTACGTAGACCTAAAAAGTCAAACTTGACCAGACCAGCAGTTTCTACGTCGTTCTTATCGAACTGAGTAACCGGGAAGTGACCTTCTGCATCGGCATAAATTGGCGCGAAGTCAGTAATGGTGGTTGGCGAGATTACCACACCACCCGCATGCTTACCGGCGTTACGTGTACACCCTTCAAGGATGCGGCACATATCGATAAGCTCTTTCACTTCTTCGTCGGTTTCGTACAGTTCAGGTAGCGCTGGTTCTGCTTTGAATGCCTTTTCCAGAGTCATTCCCGGATCAGGCGGTACAAGCTTAGAAATGCGGTCAACAAAGCCAAATGGGTGGCCTAGTACGCGTCCTACGTCACGAATTACCGCTTTCGCGGCCATAGTACCGAAAGTGATGATCTGGGAAACCGCGTCACGACCATACATTTCTGCTACGTGATCAATCACTTGATCTCGTTTATCCATACAGAAATCAACGTCGAAATCGGGCATGGAGACACGTTCTGGGTTGAGGAATCGCTCGAAGAGCAGATCGTATTCCAGCGGGTCAAGGTCGGTAATTTGCAATGCATAAGCCACCAACGAACCGGCACCCGAACCACGCCCTGGTCCAACAGGAATATCATTATCCTTTGACCACTGAATGAACTCCATTACGATCAGGAAGTAGCCTGGGAAGCCCATATTATTGATAACTTCCAATTCGATTTTTAGACGCTCATCGTACTCAGGACGTCGCTTCGCTCGCTCTTCTTCGTCGGGAAACAGAAATTCCAAGCGCTCTTCAAGGCCTTCCTCTGACTTTTTGACCAGAAATTCGGTTTCCTGCATCCCCTCTGTCGGGAATGCAGGCAGGAAGTACTCGCCCAAACGTACCGTCACATTACAACGCTTAGCAATTTCAACACTATTTTCCAGCGCTTCAGGGATATCGGCGAACAACTCGCACATCTCTTCTTCGCTACGTAAATATTGCTGAGCACTGTAGTTTTTAGGGCGGCGAGGATCTTCTAACGTGTAACCATCATGAATCGCTACTCGAATCTCATGTGCCTCAAACGTCGTTTCATCTAGAATCACGACATCGTTAGTAGCGACAACAGGCAGTTGCTCTTTCTCTGCAAAGTCCAAGGCGAAATGAAGATAAGTTTCTTCATCTGCTCGTCCTGTACGCGTCAGCTCAAGGAAAAATCGGTCGGCAAAGTGTTGATGATAAAAATCCGCGCAGTCTTGAGCAACTTTATGGTTCCCCTTCAGTAACGCTTTACCAATCTCTCCACTTTTTGCCCCTGATAGAACAATCAGCCCTGCCGACAACTCAGCTAGCCATTGTTTATCAATAACAGGTTGATGCTGAACATGACCGCGCAGATATGCTTTAGAGATCAACAAGGTTAGGTTTTTATACCCTTCATTGTCTGCTGCCAGCACGGTGAGTTTAGTCAACTCTTCACCAAACTCTTCTGACTGCATCGCAAAATCAGCGCCAATAATTGGCTTCACGCCACACCCATGAGCCGTTCCATAAAACTTTACCAAACCACATAAGTTGGTGAAATCAGTTAATGCCATGGCTGGCATTCCCATTTCAGCCACTTTCTTAACCAAAGGAGGCACTTTCGATAGGCCATCGACCATGGAAAAGTCACTGTGAACTTTTAGGTGAATAAATTTAGGATCTGACATCAATGGTTCCGCAGTTTTGCTTATTCGGAGAGATTACTGGGGTATTTTACGTGATATAAAATCTTAGATATACCCCAGTCAGTGAGGGTTTCTAATCTAAACCCAAGGCTTTTTTGACGGGCTTGAAGCTCTTACGATGCTGATCAATTACGCCATGTTGCTCAATGGCCTCAAAATGGGCTTTGGTTGGATAGCCTTTATGCTTTGCAAAACCAAATTGAGGATGAAGCTTGTCGAGCTCTTCCATCTCTTGATCGCGCACCACCTTAGCAATAATCGAAGCTGCACTGATCTCTGCGACGCGCATATCACCTTTAACCACTGCCTGAGCATCCATATTGAGCTGAGGTACGCGGTTTCCATCGATGAGTGCAAAGTCAGGCGCCACTTCCAGCCCTTCTATCGCTCGCTGCATCGCGACCATGGTCGCTTGGAGAATATTGAGCTGATCAATTTCCTCCGGAGAGCAGCGCCCAACAGACCAAGCGAGTGCCTTCTCTTTAATCTCTGGCAGTAATGCAAGTCTCTTCTTCTCGGTCAATTTTTTCGAATCATTGAGACCTTCGATAGGGTTATTCGGGTCCAAAATCACGGCCGCAGTCACCACATCACCGACCAGCGGACCACGCCCCACTTCATCCACACCGGCAATCAAGCGATACCCTTGTGGGTATTCGAATGGTGGCAGTTCTTTTTTTTCTTTTGTCATGATGGCTATTTACCTATCAGGTTCAATACGGCTTTGGCGGCTTGTTTATCTGCATCTTTTCGAATCCAGTGATGCATTTCTGTAAACTTCTCAATCATGCACTGCCCTTGTTCACCAAGCAGCTTTTCAACTTCGATCTCTAAGTTTTCAGGCGTGCAGTCTTCTTGCAACAACTCTTTGACCAGCTCTTGATCAGCAAGAATATTGGGTAAAGAAACGTATTTAGTTTTGAGCATTTTTCGAGCAATAAACGCAGTCACAGCATTCACCCGGTACCCCACCACCATTGGTCGCTTAATCAGCATACACTCCAATGCCACTGTACCCGATGCCAGCATTACCGCATCAGAAGCAGTGATCACATTTCGGGCAGTATCATTGACCAATTTGAAATCCAATTCTGGAGCCAGCTCCTGCCAGACTTGTTCAAATTGCTCACGGCGTTTTTGATTGACCAAGGCGACAACAAAGCCTAAATCCGGATGTTTATGATGCAAACGACGACACGTTTCAATAAAGGGACTAGCAAGCATTTTTAGTTCACTACCACGGCTCCCCGGTAAAACAGCGAGCCACTTTTTATTTTTCTCAAGACCTAGCAGCTCACGGGCCGGCGCTTTTGGAGAATCTAGAGGAATAGCATCGGCTAAGGTATGGCCAATAAATTCGCATGGCACCTGATATTTATCATAAAACGCTTTTTCAAATGGCAGAAAAGCCAGCACCAAGTTAGTAGCCGCTTCAATCTTAAAAATACGTTTTTGACGCCATGCCCATACGGAAGGGCTGACGTAATGTACGGTTTTGATTCCCGCTTTTTTAAGGTCAAGTTCAAGACGCAAGTTGAAGTCTGGAGCATCAATTCCGACAAAGACATCCGGTGGATTTTCGGTGAAATAGCGAACCAACTCAGCTTTGACTTTCAGTAAGCGAGGGAGCCTGCCTAGCACTTCCACAAGCCCCATAACCGCAAGTTCTTCCATATCAAACAGAGACTCACAGCCCTGAGCGATCATTTTCGGGCCACCAATACCCACGAACTCTGCGTCTGGATACTGTTGTTTAACGGCTTTGATAAAACCTTCACCTAAGGTATCGCCAGACAGCTCCCCGGCAATGATACCAACGCGAAGTGGCTTTTTGTTATCCATAATCCCTAACCTCAAAAACACAAAAAGACCGCAACCTAGGGCCGCGATCTTTTCAATTTGGATTCAGTAACAGTTAGCGAATAACGCCACGCTCTGAACTTTCTACGAAATCAATAAAGTGCTTAATGGACGGCCACTGTTGTGCCATTTCCAGCAAAACTTCTTTGGCCTCAGCCTGTGTTTTGCCCGCTCGATAGAATTCTTTATAAGCGTTGCGTAATGCGCGCAGTTCACTCTTTTCAAAACCATTACGCTGCAAGCCCACCAAATTCAACCCAAATGGTGTCGCATGGTTACCTTGAGCAAGCACATATGGTGGAACATCTTTCACTACCGCTGAACAGCCACCGATATAACTGAATGCGCCCACTTTACAGAATGGATGAATCGCAGACAATGCCATCACACCAGCATGGTCTTCAACTGTCACATGGCCACCTAAGATAGCGTTGTTGCCAACGTGAGTGTGGTTACCAACAATCACATCGTGAGCAATGTGTGCATTAACACACAATAAATTGTCATCACCAATAACTGTGGTCGCTTTGTCTTGCACGGTACCACGGTGGATCTGCACAGCTTCACGAATCACGTTTCGGTCGCCAATAACAACCGTTGTATCTTCACCACCGTATTTCTTATCTTGGTTTTCTTCACCAATCACGGCATGCGGGAAAATTCGGTTATCTTTACCAATCGTGGTATGGCCTTTAATAACCACGTGCGACATGATTTCTGTGCCTTCACCAATTTCAATTTTGCCTGAAATATAGGTAAAAGGACCGACGGTCACGTTAGCGGCAATTTTCACATCCCCTTCAATCACTGAAGAAGGATGTACCTGAGCTGTTTCATGAATCATATTAAAACTCTCGACGAGCACACTTAAGCTCTGCAGAACACACAACTTCGCCGTCTACTTTCGCAACACCGTTAAACGCTGCAATACCACGACGCTCTTTAATGAATTCTACTTCAATAACCAGCTGATCGCCTGGTGTTACTGGTTTGCGAAACTTAGCACCATCAACACTTGCAAAGTAGTACAGCTCATTTTCAGAAGGCGCACCAAACGATTTAAATGCTAGAAGCCCCGTAGCCTGAGCCATCGCTTCCAAGATTAGAACACCTGGAAAAACCGGCAGTTGAGGGAAATGACCTGTAAACTGAGGCTCATTCACTGAAACGTTTTTGATCGCCTTAAGGTATTTTTCTTCTTGGAAATCGATAACACGATCGATCAGCAAGAATGGGTAGCGATGTGGTAACAGTTCCTGGATTTCAGTGATGTTCATCGTTTTGTTTTCAGTAGTCAAAGTCATATTCCTATCTTGAATGCTAAATTAACTGGCAGGCATTATACCCAAGTCATCCCAATATGCTACGTACGCACTGCGATGTTGTTGTATTGAGTCCACATAATCAGTCAGAAAAAAAGACCCGCACATCGCGAGTCTTTTTATTCAGAATCAGATTAAGTGTCTTCGCCCTGATCCAGCTGTTTTTCAACCGCCTTAAGACGCTTGTTCATCTCATCAATTCGATGAACCCGAGTTGCGGTCTTACGCCACTCTTTATTTGGCTGCAGTGGGATACCAGAAGAGTACATACCCTTTTCTTTAATGCCGCGCATGACCATTCCCATACCGGTAATAGTGACGCCATCGGCAATTTCGATATGGCCATTGATAACAGTGCCACCACCGATAATGCAGTATTTGCCGATTGAAGTACTGCCTGCGACAATCGTACCACCAGCTAAAGCTGAACCATATCCGATGTGTACGTTGTGAGCGATCTGCATTTGGTTGTCAATGATCACATTGTCTTCAATCACAGTATCGTCTAAAGCACCACGGTCTATCGTTGTACAAGCGCCAATTTCAACACGATTGCCAATACGCACCGTACCCAGTTGAGGGATTTTAATCCACTCACCTTTATCATTAGCGTAACCAAATCCGTCTGCGCCAATCACTGTGTTCGCTTGGATAAGGCAATCAGAACCAATCACAACATCGTGATAGATACTGATATTGGACCACAATTTGGTATTTGCACCAATTTGAGCATTTTTACCGATAAAACAGCCAGCGCCAATCACAACGTTGTCAGCCAGTTGAACACCCGACTCAATCACAGCGTTCGCGCCAATGGAAACATTGTTGCCAAGCTGAGCATCATCGGCGATAACCGCAGACGGAGCTATCTCATTGGCCGGTAGTGGCGTGGTATCCAAAGCTTGTGTCACTTTAGCAAAAGCGATGTAAGGATCGTCAACCACCAAAACATTACCGGTACACAACTTACGCTGCGCATCCTTGACCATTACGACGGTCGCCTGACAGTCACCAAGGTGCTTAGCGTATTTAGGATTAGATAGGAAAGTAACATGACCTTCCATCGCTCTATCCATGGGGGCTACCTTGGTCACGACTGCATCGGCGTCACCATGCAATTCACCCCCAGTAATCGAAGCCAGTTTGGCTAGAGTAATTGCTGTCATAGCCAATTATTTCAGTGAGTTAATAACTTGTTCAGAGATATTGTATTCTGGCTTACCGTATTGCATTGTCTGAATGTCGACAACGATGTCGTAGCCTTCTTTCTCTGCCACTTTCTTAACAGCGTCCTGAATTACTTTGAACAGTTTCTGTTTTTCTTGCGCTTCGCGACGAGCTGAAGCTTTTTCTAGAGCCTGAGCTTTGATTTTGTATTTGCTGTCAAGTTGAGCAACTTCAACGCGCAGCTTTTCAACTTCTTCTTGGCCTAGCAACTCGCCATCACGCTGCAACTTTTCAATTTTTGTTTTAGCTTCAGCCTGAATAGATTTCAGTTCATCGGCTTTATCTTTGAACTCTTCCTGCATTTTTTGCAGTACGACTTCACGTTGAGGAAGTGCTTGGAAAACTTGAGCTGTGTTGATATAGCCAATTTTCTGCGCGGCTTCTGCTGCATTAGCAAAGAATGAAGACGACATTACAACAAGGCTAAGACCAGCCGCTTTAATCATTTTGTTCACTGTATATTCCTCTGTATTTAGAAGGTTCTGCCGATAGTGAAAGTGAAGAATTCTTCGTCGTCACCTTCATAAATTTTAATTGGTTTCGCAATAGAGAAGACCAATGGCCCCATTGGAGACATCCATTGCAGTGCGGCGCCATAAGATGCTCGGTAATTGGTTGGATCAGAATAATCGTTATAGTACGGGTCGCTTACCCCTTCTCTATAGACAAACTCGGTATCCCAGACACTTGCTGCATCGACAAATAAACTGGTACGAATCTGACTACGCGCTTCATCCGAGGCAAATGGCGTCGGTACAATAAGCTCCATACTCGCCAGCGCAATCGCGTTACCACCCACAGAATCATCGGTAGCATCTACACAACCATTGTTACCGCAAGAGCCCGATGTATTTGTATACACAGCTTTTGGACCCGCTGAGTTAGAACGGAAACCGCGTAATGAAGTAAAACCACCCGCGTAGTAGTTTTCATAGAATGGGAACAGATTATCGTTACCGTCTGTTTGACCATAACCGTTACCGTAACCTAAACGACCACGCATCAAGAGAGTAAACTCGTGCTTCTTAGTGATTGGCACGTACTGACGCACGTCATACTGAACTTTGAAGTACTGCGCGTCCGAGCTTGGAATAGTTGCTTTGGCAAATGCACGCTGATAGTTACCGGCAGTTGGGAAGAAACCACGGTTAAGGTTGTTGCGCGTCCAAGAGATATTCAAATCAAAATCGTTGGTAATGATATCGCCTTCAGGTTGACCAATACTCTGGGCAAACAATTGCGCCTGATCGTAAGTAGGGACGTTCCCAATCTTATTGTGCGTATAGCCGATACCAAACTCTAAACTGTTCAGCTCGTTAATCGGGAAGCCCCATGTCAAACTGGTTCCGTAACTTTCATTGGTATAGTCAACGATGCCCGCTTCAGAAGCTTCAAAAGTGTTGTAGAAAATCTTACCGCCCAAGCTGACACCATCAAGATTCCAGTATGGGTCACGATAATCAAGACTCACGTTTTTCTGGTAGTCGTTCATCATTGCGCTGACGCCTACACGATTACCTGAACCTAAGAAGTTATCTTGTTGCAAGCCAACTTGGAAGCTCACGCCTGACTCTGTACCGTAGCCGATACCAAAGTTGACACTGCCTGAGTTCGCTTCTTTAACGTTATAAACGAGATCAACTTGATCTTCGCTACCCGGTACACGGACAGTTTGAACGTCTACTGTTTCAAAGTACCCTAGACGGTTAAGGCGGTTCTTACCGGTTTCAATCGATTTTGAGTTAAGCCAGCTGCCTTCCATCTGTCGCATTTCACGACGCAAGACTTCATCTTTAGTAGCGTTGTTACCGACAAAACGGATATCGCGCACGTAGATACGCTTACCTGCTTCAACGTTAACCACTAGAGAGACCTGTTGAGTCTCATCATCAAATTCAGGAATAGTACGAACCTGAGGATACGCGTAACCCGCTTCACCAAGAACACGTTTCACGTTTTCTTCTAAGCTTGTTACCTGAGAACCGTTGTAGACATCACCGTTTTCAAACGGAACCAGAGCTTCAAACTCCGCTTCTTTACCAATCAGCTCGCCACGGAACTTCACGTCTTTCACCGTGTAAGGTAAACCTTCATTGACCGCGAGGGTAATATAAACCCCTTTCTTATCTGGTGAAATTGCAACCTGCGTTGAATCGACTTTAAATTTGAGATAACCACGGTCTAGGTAATAAGACTTAAGAGCTTCGATGTCACCCGCTAATACCTGCTTCTGATACTTATCATCAGACAAGAAGTTCCACCAAGCGACGTCCACGTTCAGGTTGAAGCGACTTAGTAGCTCTTCATCAGTAAAGACTTCATTACCAATAAAGTTAATCTGCTGAATTTTGGCCGACACACCCTCAGAGAAAACAAATTTCAGATCCGAGCGATTACGAGGCAAAGGAGTGACAACCGCTTTCACCGTCGCATTGTATTTACCAACACTGTAGTAAAAGTCTTCGAGACCTTTTTCAATGTTCGATAGCGTTGTGCGATCCAGAGCTTCGCCTACACGCACACCAGATGCATCTAGGTTCTGTTGTAATTGCTCTTCTTTGATAGCCTTGTTACCAGAAAAGGAAATGTTAGCAATCGTAGGACGCTCTTTGACCTGCACCAATAACTGGTTACCATCTCGTAGTACTTTGATATCTTCAAAGTTGCCTGACGCATACAACGCTTTAATGATCTCAGACACGTCTTGGTTATCGACAGTATCGCCGATGCGTACCGGCATTTTTAGCAATGCCGCACCCAGTGCGACACGCTGTAAACCGTCAATCTGTATGTCTTCAACAACAAAGTTCTCGGCACCATTTGCAGTTACGCTCGTTGCCAATAGCGTTGCAAATAGAATTTTTTTCATCGCCATATTTGTTTTAGTTATTCCTTACTACAACCTTTGCCCTGTTACAGACGAGCAAAATCATTAAATATCGCCACTGCCATCAGAGAGAAAATAATTGCCCCACCAATGCGGTACCCCATTTCCTGAATGCGTTCAGGAACTGGTCGTCTGATCACTGCTTCAATAGCAAAAAACAATAAGTGTCCACCATCCAACATAGGTAATGGCACAAGGTTAATGATGCCTAAGTTGACACTAATTAGCGCAAGGAAACCAAGGAAATATACCAACCCGTAGTCGGCGGTCGTCCCTGCTCCTTTCGCAATCGAAATAGGTCCACTTAGGTTATTTAATCCAACATCACCAACGATCAGCTTTTTAAGCATGCTGATCGTCAGATCGATAACTTGTCCGGTTTTATCAATCGCTTTTCCGACTGATTCAAATACACCAAATTGGAGCTCGAAGCGATAATTTTCCGGCCATTCTGCGACTTCAGGAGCGATTCCGGCAAATCCAATCGTTCGCTCACCCGCAAGTTCACGACTATCAGGAGTTAGGATGAGGTTTTGCACCTCACCAGCACGCTCAATCTGCAAGTCAATGGCTTGATTCGGATGTCCTTGAATCAGCTCAACTACTTGCTGCCAATTAGTGATCGGTTGACCATTAGCCGCGAGCAATGTATCTCCAGCTTGTAAGCCTGCCGCCTCACCAGCACCTCCTTCAGAAATCGTCACTAGTGTGGTTGAGATTTCAGGAGTAAAAGGCTTAAAACCCAACGCTGACATAGCAGACTCGTGTTCTGGGTCAAAGTTCCAATTGGTTAAATCAAACGTTCTAACTTCTTCAACACCCACACCGTCAGCCGGGGCCACTGTCATCGTTAACTGCTCATCACCAATATGGCCAATCAATCCCATATTGACGGATTCCCAGTCCGGAGTTTGGACGCCAGAGACGGCTTTTAGTTCCATTCCAGATTCTAAACCTGCTTCAGCAGCGATAGAATGAGGCGCTACCTGACCAACCACGGGCTTAACTGCTGGTACACCAATCATGAATACCAACCAGTAAGCAAATACAGCAAAGAAAAAGTTAAATGCAGGCCCTGCCGCTACTATCGATGTACGCTTCCATAAAGGTTGCGTATCAAACGCGTGCTTTTTCTGCTCTTCAGGCACCTCATCTACACGTCCGTCGAGCATCTTGACGTAGCCACCTAATGGGATGATTGAAATGCTGTATTCGGTACCGTCTTTACCTATTTTGCTCCAGATTGATTTACCAAAACCAATCGAGAACTTCTCGACTTTGACACCACAACGGCGCGCAACCCAGAAATGGCCATACTCATGCACGGCAACTAAAATACCTAACGCAATGATAAATGATGCGAAATTCCACAATATCCCAGTCATAATGCACGCTCTTCAATGATTTCGACGGCCAACGCTCGCGCCATTTTATCCAGCTCTAAGATGCTTTCCAAGCTATCACAAGCTGAATGATTATTGTTAGAGCAAACTTGCTCCACCACTCGCTCGTTGACAACAGCAATGTCAGTGAATTTGAGCTTGCGTGACAGGAAATGCTCGACCGCCACTTCGTTAGCCGCATTCAATGCAGTAGTCGCATGCTGCCCTTCATAACAAGCCTCAATGGCCAGTTTCAGACAAGGGTAACGTTTAAAGTCGGGCTCTAAGAAAGTCAATTCACCCACAGTGGTGAAGTCCAAAGGCTTAACGCCTGCAGACACACGCTCTGGATAAGACAGTGTTAGCGCAATCGGTGTCGCCATATCGGGCTCACCCATTTGAGCCAGCACCGAACCATCCTTGTATTGAACCATTGAATGAATGACGGATTGAGGATGAATCAAAACTTTGAGCTGCTCTCGGCATGTGTTAAACAGCCATTTAGCTTCAATGTATTCCAAACCTTTGTTCATCATGGTGGCAGAGTCGACCGAAATTTTTGGTCCCATCGACCAGTTTGGATGGGCAATGGCTTGCTCAGGTGTGACAGCTGGCAACGTACTGATATCGCTGTAACGGAAAGGACCACCGGAACCAGTCAACAAAATATGTTGGATGCCGTGCTCACTTAAATCACAACCACCAAGGTTGGTCTGAATCGACTCTGGCAAACATTGGAATATCGCATTGTGTTCACTATCTACAGGCATCAGTTCAGCACCGTGGGCTTTCACCGCGTCGATAAATAGCTGCCCTGACATGACCAAAGCTTCTTTGTTAGCCAGTAAGATACGCTTGCCTGCTTTAACTGCCGCCATTGTCGGTAGCAAACCTGCCGCGCCAACAATCGCCGCCATCACGGTATCAACTTCCTCAAATGAAGAAACATGACACATGGCTTCTTGACCCGCTAACACTTGCGTTGAAATTTTGAGTTCTTGCAACTGTGTTTTCAGTGTCATCGCGGCACTATCGCTGGCCATCACTGCATATTTAGGCTGCCATTTCTGACAAAGTTGGCGCATTTTATCGACATTATTACCCGCAGCTAGGGCCACAATCGAGAAGTGCTGAGGATTCTGTTCAATAACTTTAAACGTGCTGTCACCTATCGAACCGGTTGCACCTAAAATTGTCAGCTTACGCATAGCTAGAAACCAATGAGAGTATAACGGCAGGCTCTAGCCTGCCTTATAAATTAGAATATGAAGTATAGAAGAGCAAAGACCGGAAACGCAGCTGTCAGACTGTCAATTCGGTCCAGTACACCGCCGTGGCCTGGAATGATGTTGCTGCTATCTTTGATACCAGACACACGCTTGAACATGCTTTCAACTAAATCTCCCAGAACAGATATCACTACGGTTACTAGCGTAATCATCACCATTGCCACGGGGCTGCTGAACTCAATTTCAAACCAATTCGCCGTTGCCCAACCAACAGCAATCGCAGTAACAATGCCACCAATCAAACCTTCAATTGTTTTATTCGGGCTGACATGAGGGGCCATTTTTCGCTTACCAAAGCTCTTTCCGGCAAAGTAGGCACCGCTGTCTGCTGCCCAAACAATAAAACATACAAACAGAACAAGTTTAGCCCCGTGATAGGTATCTTGATTGATGCCTTCCGCTCTAAGCAATAAGACACTCCAGAAAAAGGGGAGCAAGGTCAAAATACCAAACAGGTGACGAAGCACGTTGGAGTGCTGCCAGAATTTGGCTGAGTTAGGGTAAGTGATGGCTAAACTGCTGGAAGCCAACCACCAGACGCCCCCCGCCAGCAGTACTGCTAAATGGCCTTCAGTCACCGCGTTTAAGCTCAGAGCATCAAAAGGAAGCAGGGTCAGTGTTGCAACACTGACTAAAAGACCGGGGATTAACGCGGTAAGACGTGTTTTATAATCAACAAACTGAGTCCATTCCCAATACCCAATCACTGTCACGGCTGCAATCGCGAGCATGAATAAGGGAAGCGATAGCTCAAAAATGCCGAGTATCACTAATGGAGCAAGGATAAGCGCGGTTATAATTCTTTGTTTCAAACTTGATTCCTTTAATCGCTTTCCATCAATGCCTTGATTTGTTCACCGGTACAACCGAATCGTCTCTCTCGATTAACAAACCAAGTCACTGCTTCAATCAAGCTGTTTTCATCGAACTCTGGCCAGTAAATTGGCGTAAAATACATCTCAGCGTAAGCCATTTGCCACAGCATAAAGTTACTGATTCGGCATTCACCACTGGTTCGAATCAGCAAATCAACTTCAGGTAAATCTGACATTGTCAGGTGTTGTGTGATTAGCGCTTCATCAATCTCATCAGCACTGAGCTCACCTTTTGATACCTTTTCTGCGATGACTTTAGTTGCTTCAACAATATCCCACTTGCCACCGTAGTTGGCCGCAATATTGATGACCATCCCGCTGTTATCCGCCGTTAATGCTTCAGCCTGGGCAATTTTCTTTTGCAAACGCTCATTGAATCGACTTGTGTCACCAATCACACGCAAACGTAGGTTGTTTTTGTGCAGTTTTTTTACTTCTGTCGACAAAACTGTAATAAACAGCTCCATCAAAACACCCACTTCTTCTTCTGGGCGACGCCAATTTTCACTACTGAAAGCAAACAAAGTAATGGCTTTAATGCCTAGCTTGGCAGAGGTAGAAATCGCTTTTCTAACGGCTGCAACACCATTTTTATGGCCAAATACACGCGGTTTGCCTTGCGCTTTCGCCCAGCGGCCATTGCCGTCCATGATGATTGCAATATGTTTAGGAAGTGATTCTGGTGAGAGTTGAGAGTTTTGCATACAAGGATTTATGATTACCAGCAGGGGACAAAGAGTAGCATAAAAAAACGCTGTGCTGCGAGCACAGCGTTCTCTGTATCCAGAGTCTAGATGGAATTAAACTTCCATCAACTCTTTTTCTTTTGCCGCTAATACTTCATCGACTTGCTTAACAGCTGCATCAGTGATTTTCTGGATCTCGTCCTGACCTTTACGATCTTCATCTTCAGAGATTTCCTTATCTTTCAGTAGCGCTTTTAGTTCACCGTTCGCATCACGACGGATATTACGGATAGCCACACGACCACCTTCAGCTTCGCCACGAACGATTTTCACGAGATCTTTACGACGCTCTTCGGTTAACGGTGGAAGTGGAACGCGGATGATAGTACCTGCAGACATAGGGTTTAGGCCTAGGTCAGACATCATGATCGCTTTCTCAACTTTTGGCGTTAGCTCTTTATCGAATACTGTGATTGCTAGTGTACGAGCATCTTCTGCTACTACGTTTGCTACCTGGTTTAGAGGAGTCGGCGCACCGTAGTACTCTACCGAGATACCAGAAAGTAGGCTTGGATGAGCACGACCTGTACGTACTTTAGAAAGGTTGTTCTTTAGCGCTTCTACGCTTTTTTCCATGCGCTCTTGAGCGTCTTGTTTGATTTCGTTAATCACAATATCACCTTAATGTGTAATTCTTTTTAGAAGAAAGCCTAATCAGGATTCTTCAAAAGGCAATGCCGCAGCATGAATTAGTCACGCTGCGGTTGAATGAATTATTCAGCAGTGCTAATCAGAGTGCCTTCTGCTTCACCCATTACCACGCGACGTAGTGCGCCTGGTTTGTTCATATTGAATACGCGGATTGGCATTTTATGGTCACGAGCCAGTGTAAATGCTGCTAAATCCATCACTTTTAGTTCTTTATCAAGAACTTCTGCGTAGCTCAGGTTATCATACAGCTCTGCGTCAGGGTTGGCTACTGGGTCAGCCGTAAATACACCATCAACTTTTGTCGCTTTTAGAACTACGTCAGCTTCAATCTCAATTCCGCGTAGACATGCAGCAGAATCTGTTGTGAAGAATGGGTTACCTGTACCTGCTGAGAAGATAACAACACGGCCTTGGCGCAACTCGCGGATTGCGTCTGCCCAGTTGTAATCGTCACACACACCTTTTAGTGGGATTGCAGACATAACACGAGCATTGACGTATGCACGGTGCAAAGCGTCACGCATCGCCAAACCGTTCATTACTGTTGCTAACATACCCATGTGGTCACCAACAACACGGTTCATACCCGCTTCAGCAAGACCAGCACCACGGAACAAGTTACCACCACCGATAACCACACCGACCTGAACACCCAGTTCAACCAGTTCTTTTACTTCTTGAGCCATACGATCCAAGATCGCAGGATCAATACCAAAACCTTCTTCGCCTTGAAGTGCTTCACCACTCAGTTTTAACAGAATACGTTGATACGCTGGTTTAGGGTTCGTAGTCATGGAGTTTACCTTCCAAAAGAGAGTTGTTGTTGATTAACAGTCATGGATGGACAAGAGATGCATTTTCTATTCTGAAAAACGCTGAGTTCTTGCCCATTCATCACGGTTAATCGTTTAGACGCCAGTCGTAAAAAGACCGCAGCCTTGGCTACGGTCTAAACTTTATGCGCTTCTCTAAGGATTAACCTTTTTGAGCAGCTGCTACTTCGTCAGCGAAGCTCATTTCTTCGCCTTTATCGATACCTTCACCTACTTCTAGGCGAACGAATGTAGCTACTGAAGCACCGCGCTCTTTCAGGATTTCGCCTACAGACTTCTTAGGTTCCATAACGAAAGCTTGACCAGTCAGAGAGATTTCGCCTGTGAATTTCTTCATGCGGCCAACAACCATTTTCTCTGCGATTTCAGCTGGTTTACCTTCGTTCATAGCGATTTCTACTTGAACAGCTTTCTCTTTTTCTACTACGTCAGCAGGTACGTCTTCTGGGTTTACGTACTCTGGACGAGAAGCAGCTACGTGCATTGCAACGTGCTTAAGAGTTTCAGCGTCGCCTTCACCAGCAACAACTACACCGATTTTCTCACCGTGACGGTAAGAAGCGATTGCAGCACCTTCAACGTACTGAACGCGACGGATGTTGATGTTTTCGCCGATCTTAGCAACAAGAGCAACACGCTCTTCTTCGAATTTAGCTACTAGCTCTTCAACAGAAGCTTTAGATGCTAGAGCGTCTGCTGCAACTTTCTCTGCGAATGCAGTGAAGTTAGCATCTTTAGCAACGAAGTCAGTTTGGCAGTTAACTTCAAGAAGAACTGATACACCGTTGTCTTCTTTGATGATGATTGCACCTTCAGCCGCAACGTTACCTGCTTTCTTAGCAGCTTTCGCAGCACCTGATTTACGCATGTTTTCGATTGCTAGTTCAACGTCGCCGTTAGTTTCAACTAGCGCTTTCTTACATTCCATCATGCCTGCGCCAGTACGGTCGCGCAGTTCTTTAACTAGAGCAGCAGTAACAGCCATTCTCTATTCCTCAGTTTAAATCTGGATTTGGTAAAAAACAGGGGCCTACATTTTCGGCCCCTGCTGATAACTATAACTTAGTTTATGCGACAACTAGATTTCACATAGACCAAGTGTGACGCGGAGCCGCTATTATTCAGCTTCTACGAAACCGTCTTTTTCAGCAGCTACAGCAACATCTTTGTTACGACCTTCAGTTACTGCAGAAGCAGCAGCGTTTAGGTATAGCTGTACCGCACGGATTGCGTCATCGTTACCAGGGATAACGAAGTCAACGCCATCTGGGTTAGAGTTAGTATCAACTACAGCGTAAACTGGGATACCTAGGTTGTTTGCTTCTTTAACTGCGATGTGCTCGTGATCAGCGTCGATTACGAATAGAGCGTCTGGTAGGCCGCCCATATCTTTGATACCACCAAGAGATTTCTCTAGCTTCTCCATTTCGCGAGTACGCATTAGAGCTTCTTTCTTAGTTAGCTTGTCAAAAGTACCGTCTTGAGACTGTGCTTCTAGGTCTTTTAGACGCTTGATAGACTGACGAACAGTTTTGTAGTTTGTTAGCATACCGCCTAACCAGCGGTTGTTAACGTAGAACTGGTTGCTTGCAATAGCAGCTTCTTTAACAGCTTCAGATGCAGCGCGCTTAGTACCTACGAATAGAACTTTACCTTTCTTTTCGCCAACTTTAGCTAGCTCAGCTAGAGCGTCGTTGAACATTGGTACAGTTTTTTCTAGGTTGATGATATGAACTTTGTTACGAGCACCAAAGATGAATGGCTTCATTTTTGGGTTCCAGTAACGAGTCTGGTGACCGAAGTGAACACCAGCTTTAAGCATATCGCGCATTGATACAGTTGCCATTTTAAAATCCTCTATGGGGTTAGGCCTCCACATCCCCCATAACTCCGACTAGGCTTCTGCCCAGCACCCCGGAATATGTGACGGAATGTGTGTGATTTAAAGATATAAGTTAATTGGAAGTCGTCAGCTTCGCCGCGAGGTTTCACCAAGCAGAGAGAACAGACCACATTTCCGGCGCGCTTTATACCATATTTTTGCCCTTAATGGCTAGTAAAAAACGATTATTCATTGCACAGGCTAGCTCTCTCATTGCCAGCTTGCGTATAGAGCTACATGAAGAATCATTCTCATTATGTACGGTTCCTGCTAGAATGCGCCCATTCGCACCATAGAGTGCCACTGAATGAAATAGAGAAAACCGATGTCAATCAAGATCAAAACCGCTGAAGAAATCGAGCGCATGCGAATCGCAGGCGCACTGGCCGCTGAAATCCTAGAAATGATCGAACCTCACATTAAAGAAGGGGTAACGACAGATGAGTTGAACCAAATTTGTCACGACTACGGGATCGAAAAAGGCGCTTACTCTGCCCCTCTTGATTACCACGGGTTCCCTAAATCCATTTGTACTTCAATCAACCACATTGTGTGTCACGGTATCCCAGCGTCAGAAGACGAAGTGGGTAGCAATGGTCAGCCGAAACCTGCCGTTTTGAAAAACGGAGACATCATCAACGTTGATATTACTGTCATTGTTCCTAACGATGAAAATGCCGACCTCAGTGTGCGCCCGCAGGGTTATCATGGCGACACATCTAAGATGTTCTTCGTCGGTGATGTGTCTCCGGCTGATAAGCGCCTGTGTATGGTCACGCAAGAAGCACTGTATGTGGGAATGCGCAAGGTAAAACCAGGAGCAACTGTCGGTGACATTGGTACTGCGATTGAAAAGTACATTAAAGAAAACAACAAAAAGAACCCACGTAATAAGTTCTCTATTGTAAAAGACTTCTGTGGTCATGGTATCGGTAATGAGTTCCACGAAGAACCACAGATTGTCCATTACAAGAACAACGATCGCCGTGTTCTTCAAGAAGGCATGTGCTTTACTATCGAGCCGATGATTAACGCGGGCAAGTTTGGCGTCACAGTCGATGCTGAAGATGACTGGACTGTCTATACTGGTGACGGCAAGAAGTCAGCACAATACGAGCATACGTTGCTGGTCACCAAAACTGGCTGTGAAGTCATGACTCTACGCAGTGACGACACCATCCCTCGTATAATGAACAACGTCTAATCCGATTTTATTGATTTAATATCCCCGTTTTACGGGGATATTTTTTTATCAGCGCCATTTTGATAGATTGGTATCTAATGGATATTTAGCACGGACTCGCGGTATGCCCTTTCAGTCTCCTCTGACATTCGAAGATGATCAGATCTCAGTCAATGAGCTCAAATCTCAACTGGAGCAATTTGCTCTCTATCAGAAGCAGGAATTTCTCGAACATCACCCTGTGACCGACCTCGTTTTAGGTCGCTCTGATTATATTGACTTACTTCTCAACCGCCTGTGGCAACACTTTGGCTTTTCCGACCTGCCGAATATCAGCTTAGTGGCGGTCGGTGGCTATGGACGGGGCGAACTTCATCCACTGTCGGATATCGATATTTTGATCGTTTCTCGCCATAGCTTGCCTGATAACCTAGCGAGCAAAGTCAGTGAATTCATTACCTTACTCTGGGATCTTAGACTCGAAATAGGTCATGCGGTACGAACGGTTGAAGAATGTGCGGCTATAGGTCGCGACGATCTCACTGTTGCCACCAACTTACAGGAAGCCAGATTACTGTGCGGCTGTGAAGAGACTTTCCAAAAATTAAAGTTAGAAATTCATTCCGAATCGTTTTGGCCAAGTGAAACCTTTTACAAAGCGAAAATTCAGGAGCAGCGTAGCCGTCACGCCAGATACCATGACACCACATACAATCTTGAGCCTGACATCAAATCGACACCGGGCGGCCTGCGCGATATCCATACCTTGAGCTGGGTTGCCAGACGCCATTTTGGTGCGACGTCTTTGCTTGAAATGAGCAAGTATGGCTTTCTAACCGACGCTGAATATCGTGAGCTGGTTGAGTGTCAGGATTATCTCTGGCGAGTGCGCTTTGCACTGCATTTGCATCTGAAAAGGTACGATAATCGTCTGACCTTTGCCCACCAGGCTCAAGTGGCTGAGTGTCTGGGTTTTGAAGGTGAAGGGAATCGCGGCGTTGAAATGATGATGAAGGAGTTCTACCGCACGCTCAGGCGCGTGGCTGAACTCAACAAAATGCTGCTAAAGCTGTTTGACCAGGCCATTTTAAACAATGGGGTTGAATGTCAACCTGAGATCCTTAGTGAAGACTTTCAGCGTCGTGGTCATTTAATCGAAGCTCGAAAGCCAGCTTTATTCCAAGCTCGTCCAGAAACCATTCTCGATATGTTCCTTCATATCGCTAACGACTCGAGCATTGAAGGGGTTGCACCACCGACGCTACGTCAACTCCGAACCGCTCGTCGCCGCCTGAACAAGTTCCTCCATACCATTCCAGAGGCGCGAGAAAAGTTTATAGAGCTTTGTCGCCACCCAAACGCTCTGCACAAGGCTTTCAGCTTAATGCACAAGCTTGGTGTCCTCGCCGCTTACTTACCACAATGGAGCCAGATTGTTGGTCAGATGCAGTTTGATCTGTTTCATGTGTACACCGTCGATGAACACAGCGTTAGGTTACTCAAACACATCAACACTTTTGGCAACTCACAGAATTACGACAAGCACCCTATCTGCTGCGAAGTGTACCCGCGTATTCAAAAGAAAGAGTTGTTGATCATCGCGGCTATTTTCCACGATATCGGTAAAGGGCGCGGCGGCGACCACTCAGTAATTGGTGAGGGGGAAGCCTACAGCTTTTGTATCGAGCACGGCCTGTCGAAACCAGAAGCCAAATTGGTCGCTTGGCTAGTCAGACATCACCTGCTTATGTCAGTCACTGCGCAACGCCGCGATATCTATGATCCAGAGGTGATCACTGAATTTGCCAAACAGGTACGTGACGAAGAATACCTTGAGTATCTGGTGTGCTTAACCGTAGCCGATATCTGCGCGACTAACCCCGAACTATGGAACAGCTGGAAACGGACCCTATTGGCAGAGCTCTTCTACTCCACGCAACGAGCATTGCGCCGCGGGCTGGAGAACCCTGTTGACGTGAGAGAGCGTATTCGCCACAACCAACAGCTTGCCTCTGCCCTATTACGCAAAGAAGGGTTTAGTGCGCGAGAAATTGAAGTGCTGTGGCAGCGTTTCAAAGCGGATTACTTTCTCCGCCACACCCACAAGCAGATCGCTTGGCACTGTATGCACCTGCTGCGCCATGAGGATCATGCCAAACCGCTGATCTTAGTCTCAAAGAAAGCGACCCGAGGAGGCACGGAAGTGTTTGTCTATAGCCGTGACCAACACGCCTTATTCGCAACAGTGGTGGCCGAGCTGGATAGACGCAATTTTAACGTTCATGACGCTCAGGTTATGACCAGTAAAGATGGCTATGTACTCGATACTTTTATGGTCTTGGATCAACACGGTCAGGCGGTTGATGAAAGTCGTCACAAGGCCGTGATTAAACATTTAGCCCACGTATTGAAAGATGGCAGGCCAACAAAGATTAAAAACCGCCGTGTGCCACGTAATCTTCAGCACTTTAAAGTCAAAACACGGGTCGATTTCCTACCAACAAAGAGCAAAAAACGCACTTTAATGGAATTTGTCGCCTTAGATACCCCCGGGTTACTGGCAACCGTCGGGGCGACTTTTGCGGATTTAGACCTTCACCTTCATGCAGCAAAAATCACCACCATTGGTGAGCGAGCAGAGGATTTGTTTATCATCACTGGTGAGCAAGGCGGCAAGCTAACCGAAGAGCAAGAAGCGCAACTTAGGGAAAGTTTGACCGCCAATGTGGCCGAGCTGGCGCCGTAAGCGATCTTGCCCACAAGTTGCAAAGGTGTACTAAAAATCAGCTATCTACAACGTGATTAGGCTGCTACATTATTGATGTTAACAATATTTGTACACCCTGCTCATAAGTGCGCGGGGTGATTTTGAATCAACACAAAGAGGTAGCCTATGTTTCCACACCTCACTGGTTTAGGTATTCACGATCCTAAACAGATTGAGCGCTATTCACTACGCCAAGAAGCGCACAAGGATGTGTTAAAGATCTATTTCTACAAGCAGAAAGGCGAGTTATTCGCTAAAAGCGTAAAGTTCAAATATCCCCGTCAGGTTAAAAACGTTCTTGTGGACAGCGGAAGCCATAAGTACAAAGAAGTGACCGAAATTAATCGCAACCTGACTCTAGTGATCGATGAGCTGAACAAACTCACCAAGCCAGAGAAACTCGCTGAAGTGGATGTGAAGCAAAAGATTCTGTCCGATCTTCGTCACTTAGAGAAAGTGGTTTCAAGTAAGATCACAGAGATCGAAGCTGATCTAGAAAAACTTAAATAAAGACTTAGCGAAATCGCTTCGAGAATTAAAACAATTTGGAGGGCTGATGTGAGAGCATCAGCCCTTTTCTTTTAGGTTTTGGGGAGCTTAAAGCCTACTCTCTCACCGTATCAAACTAGACGAGCCAGCCTGCGTATTTTCCCACAAAGTAAAGCGCCACACCTGCCATGATACCCGCGACGATATCATCCAGCATAATACCTAAGCCGCCGTGAACACGCTTATCTAACCAGCCAATCGGCCATGGCTTGACCATATCAAAGAAACGAAACAGCACGAACCCGGTCAGCAGCCATTTCCAATCCGTTGCTGAAAGTTGAAACAATGGCACCACCAGCATGGTTATCCAAAAGCCGGCGAATTCATCCCATACGATAGAACCATGGTCGTGCACACCCATGTCGTCCGAGGTCACCTGACATATTTTGATACCAATCAGGCAAGAGGCAATCACCGCCACTATGTATACAGGTAAAGGTAACTGAACCAGAAAGAAGTAGAAAGGGATTGCAGCCAACGTCCCCATCGTACCTGGTACGACAGGAGAAAGGCCACTGCCAAAGCCTGTAGCGAGTAAGTGCCACGGGTTTTTCAATGAGATGAGTAAAAGTGGATTTGTCATTGTACTACTTAGAATTATTTAAAGTGATCATAGCCTTGCAACACCCAATCTAATGCTTGCCCTTGCTGGTGCAACTCAAACGTCCCTTGTGGTCGTATTTGACCAATGCAGGTAATCTTAGCGCCACAATGCGCAAGAGCACTGTCGATAGAGCCTTTATTATGCTCAGGTACCGTAAAGCACAATTCGTACTCTTCCCCGCTGGACAAGGCATATTGCTGAGCTTTAGCTAAAGTGCCCGTAAATTGGATAAGAGCATTAGAGACAGGTAACAGCGAGACGTCAAGGCTTGCCCCAACAGAAGAACGTTTCAGAATGTGTTGCAGATCTGAAATCAAACCATCTGAAATATCGATAGCTGAGCTGGCGAGATTAAGGAGTGCTTGACCAACCAAAACGCGAGGTGTCGAGAGATAGTGGCGTTGTTCTAATTCCTGAGCAAAAGGCTGAGACTTCAGTTCCGGGTTGAGGACAATATCCAAACCGGCTTTGCTGTCTCCTAAATCACCCGTTACATAAACCCAATCACCCACTTGAGCGCCGTCACGACGTAGTGCCTTATCTGGGTCAACCAATCCTTGCACTGTAAGCGTTAAACTTAACGGGCCTTTAGTGGTGTCACCACCAATCAACTGCACCCCATAATAATCCGCAAGCTCAAAAAATGCATCGCAGAAAGGCGCTAACCAAGCCTCATCGGGTTCAGGCATCGTCAAGGCAAATGACACCCATGCTGGTGTCGCGCCCATGGCGGCAAGGTCACTGATGTTGGATGCTAACGCTTTATGAGCGACCCAAGCAGGGGGGGCATTTTCAAGAAAATGAGTCCCTGACACCAGCGTATCTGTGCTGATCGCGACAGAAAGCCCCTCAGGTACTTTAACTAAGGCGCAATCATCACCGGCCGCCAGCAGGACATCTTTACGTGACGCCTGTCGGCCAACGAAATACTTTTCGATTAAATTAAATTCACCAGACATAGTACTCAATGTAACGTTAGGCATAAAAAAGGCCAGCATTTGCTGACCTTTTTCTATCAATTCGGCTTATTTTTTGCGAACGTGTGGTGCGGCTTTATCTAGCACACCGTTGACAAACTTGTGGCTCTCTTCAGCAGCGAACACTTTAGCCAGTTCGATTGCTTCATTGATTACCACTTTGTAAGGCACATCTTCACGACGCGTCATTTCATACATAGCAAGACGAAGCAAAGCCAGCTCCATCATGTCCAAATCTTGCATTGGGCGAGCAGTGTAAGGACGAATCTTGCTGTCTAGCTCTGTGTGACTTAGCACAACACCTGTTAGCAGGTCACGGAAGTATGCAACGTCAGTATCTGGTGCAACAAGCGCTGGCTCAGCAGCATGATGCTCTTCTTCATCATACTTACCACCAGATAAGAACTGCTCTTCAATAGTGGCAACATTTTCTTTAGTAATTTGCCATGAGTAGATCGCTTGTAGAGCGAATCGACGTGCATTACGACGTGCGGCTGGTTTCACACTGGCCCCCATTAGGAATCGATTTCAGATAGAACGTTAATCATTTCAAGTGCGCTTAGTGCAGCCTCTGCACCTTTATTACCAGCCTTGGTTCCTGCGCGCTCGATAGCTTGGTCAATTGTATCAACGGTCAGTACACCAAACGCCACTGGAAGACTGTACTCCAGAGACACCTGTGCAAGGCCCTTGTTACATTCACTACAAACATAGTCAAAGTGAGGTGTGCCGCCACGAATAACAGTACCTAGTGATACGATCGCATCGAACTTGCCTGTTTTTGCTACGCGCTGAGCTACCAATGGAAGTTCAACCGCACCCGGACAGCGAACAACGGTGATGTTATCTTCGCTGACTTGTCCATGACGCTTTAAAGTATCGATTGCACCAGACAATAGACTTTCGTTAATAAAACTGTTGAAACGAGAAATAACGATAGCAATTTTTGCGTTTGGCGCTGGGAAGCCACCCTCGATCACTTTCATAAGCCTTCCTTTAACTATGTTCATCAAGTGAGAATCGCCGGATTCTAGCACAAATCTGTGAGCAATATCTAATGGAAATTTAGCATTCCTCAATTAGCAGAACGGCGTTAAAAACAAAGAAGGCAATTGGTTCATCACCCTTTGCCTTCTTATCCAATCTAGTTACTTTCTACCTGCTTACTCGCAAACGTATTCAACCACATTAAGACCAAAACCACCCAAAGCGTGGTATTTCTTATTGGTTGAAGAAAGTAGACGCATGTCATGCACACCCAAATCCGCCAAAATCTGCGAGCCGACACCAACACGTCGTGATGTCCCTTGCTTCTTCGCCAAGGTTGGCGCTTCACCTTTATCTTGCGCTTCAAACATTTTCACGCGGTGGATAAGCAGATCCGTTGATTCTTCGTTACCAAGAATCACCAAGACGCCACCGTCTTCACCAATGCGCTTCATTGCTTTATCTAGCGTCCAACTTCTTTCAGCATTACGGTCGCTACGCAGTAGGTCAGTAAACGTATCTTGAAGGTGTACTCGAACCAATGGGGCGTTTTCTTGCACATTGCCTTTGCACAGCGCGTAGTGGACCTGATTGTCGATAGTATCGCGGAAGGTCACCAGTTCAAATTCGCCGTATTCTGTTGGCAATTTGCACTCTGCAACACGCTCGATAGTGGTCTCTGTGTTGTTGCGGTATTCGATCAAATCAGCAATAGTGCCTAGCTTAATATCGTGTTTCTCAGCGAAGATTTCTAGATCTGGGCGTCGAGCCATTGTGCCGTCGTCATTGAGGATTTCAACAATCACACCAGAAGGTTCAAAACCAGCCAGACGCGCCAAGTCACAACCTGCTTCAGTGTGGCCAGCACGAGTCAGGACACCACCGTCTTGTGCGGCAAGTGGGAAAATATGTCCTGGTTGAACCAAGTCCGCCGCTTTGGCGTCTTTTGCAACCGCAGCTTGCACGGTGCGCGCACGATCTGCTGCTGAAATACCTGTTGTCACGCCTTCCGCCGCTTCAATAGAAACAGTGAAGTTAGTCGTGTACTGGGCATTGTTATCCTGAACCATAGGTGGCAAGCCTAAACGCTCACAACGTTCTTTGGTCATCGTCAGGCAGATCAGGCCACGGCCGTGAGTTGCCATGAAGTTGATCGCTTCTGGAGTGACATGTTCGGCCGCCATGATTAGATCGCCTTCATTTTCACGATCTTCGTCATCCATCAGGATGACCATTTTCCCTAAGCGAATGTCTTCGATGATTTCTTGAGGCGTACTAATTGGCATTTCTCTGTTCCTGTTATCTGGGCACTTGGCGACTTTATTCTGTGTCAACGCCCAGCGTTTTAGGCTGGGCGTCGGTTAATTTATGCAAAACCGTTTTGCTGGAGAAACTCCATGGTCAAACGCGATTCTGGCTGCTCTTTTTGGCTGGTCAGTAAACGTTCCATGTAACGTGCTAATACGTCCACTTCCAAATTCACTTTTCGTCCAACGTGGAAATCTGCGATGGTCGTTTCTTCGCCGGTGTGTGGCACTATCGTAAGTTTAAAGGCATTTTTGCGCAGAGCATTCACCGTCAGGCTGATACCATCCACAGTAACGGAGCCTTTCTCAGCCACATATTTAGATAGCTCTTCAGGCATGGAAACCCAAAACTCAATCGCTCTCCCCACCTGATTGCGTTCAGTAATTTCACCAACGCCATCCACGTGACCAGAAACAATATGACCACCAAAGCGTGTGGTTGGCAGCATGGCTTTTTCGAGGTTGACCTTGCCACCTACTTGGTAATCCGTGAACCCAGTTTTGTTCAATGTTTCTAACGACAAATCGGCGCTATAGCTGGTTGAATTGAAATCCACAACCGTCAAACACACGCCGTTCGTTGCTATGCTATCGCCGAGTTTGACGTCTGACATATCCAGCTTACCCACTTCAACGGTGACACTAATATCTTCACCTTTTGGAGTAATTGCTGTTAGCGTCCCAACAGCTTCAATAATTCCTGTAAACATATTTACGCTTCTTTGTTCTTAAGTCGGGCTACAAGGCGAATGTCTTGGCCAACTTGTCTGATATCTTGAATATCGAGTTCAATGACCTCTGCCATCGATTCTAGGCCAAGTGCACCGAATAATCCTCGGCCGTCACTGCCCATAATTTTAGGCGCTAGATACAATACTAACTCATCCACCAAGCCTTCTTTAATCAGACTGCTTGCCAGAGTGGCACCCGCTTCAACCCAGAGATGATTAATATTGTGATGGGAGACCAAATTTGCAAATGTTGATTTCAAATCGATTTGCTCTGAGTCATTAAGTAAGAGAGCTACATCGCCTTGTGCAGAGATGACAATACGCTCACCGTCAGTCGAATAGAATTTGAGTTCGGAAGATAGCTGCTGCTGACGATCCAACACCACTCTGACAGGCTGGCGCACATCACTTTCAGGCAGCTTAGCCTGCACAGACTCAGGTAGCTCAGACCAACGAACATTCAGCGATGCATTGTCCTCAATCACCGTTTTGCTTGTCGATAAGATAGCGCCGGCTTGAGCACGGTAGTTTTGTACATCCTGCCTTGCCTGAGGAGACGTGATCCACTGACTTTGACCATTACTCAGCGCGGTTTGGCCATCGAGGCTTGCGGCCATTTTCAGCTGCACAAATGGCATTCCGGTTTTCATCCGTTTGATGAAAGCAGAGTTCAGAGCCATCACATCGCTTTCTAGCAATCCAACCTGAACTTCAATACCCGCATCACGCAGCATTTTAATGCCACGCCCCGCCACCTGTGGGTTTGGGTCTTCCATGGCACAAATCACTTTCGCCACTTTAGCTTTGATCAAACCCTCAGCGCATGGAGGGGTGCGGCCGTAATGAGAACAAGGCTCAAGGGTGACATAAGCGGTCGCCCCCACAGACTTATCGCCTGCCATTCTTAATGCATGTACTTCCGCATGGGGTTCGCCAGCGCGGTAGTGAAAGCCTTCACCGACGATGTCGCCATCAAGGGTAATAACACAACCAACATTCGGGTTTGGTGCCGTGGTGTAGATGCCGCCTTTAGCCAATTCAATCGCACGCGACATCATTTGATAATCTTGAGGGGTGAATTCAGACATGTTTACGTTAATCTTCTAATCGGGCAATTTCTTCGCCAAACTCACGAATATCTTCAAAGCTACGGTAAACGGACGCAAAGCGAATGTAAGCGACTTTATCCAGCTCTTTAAGCTGATCCATAACCAAATTACCGATCATTTCACTAGGCACTTCACGCTCTCCGGTCGCCCGTAGTTGAGACTTGATCATGCTGATGGCAAGCTCAACAGAGTCCGCGCTCACTGGGCGTTTTTCCAACGCTCGCTGCAAACCACCGACCATTTTATCTTCATTGAATGGTTCGCGATTTCCATTTGATTTAATCACGCGAGGCATCACCAGCTCAGCGGTTTCGAATGTGGTAAAGCGTTCGCTACAAGCTAGACACTGCCTGCGACGGCGAACCTGATGACCATCAGCCACCAGACGAGAATCGATCACTTTCGTGTCATTCTCAGAGCAAAAAGGACAATGCATATCACCTCCATAATATACTCAAACAACCTCTGCGCTTAACGCACATTGATAGAACCAATAAAGAGATTTTGTTCTATGCAAATATCAACGAGAATCCCTTTTAGGATAAGTTGTTAACGCGCAAACGAAGTCACTTGAGTATATCGCAGCTAGTGTAGCGGATTTGGTAAAGTGAAGAAAAGCAAAAGGGGCGAAATCGCCCCTTTTTCATATCGGAATACTGAGTTTTGTTAACTACGCGGTAGGTAGTTAGCCTTTCCTACCCATTTATAGCTGGTAAGCTCTTCTAACCCCATTGGGCCACGAGCATGCAGCTTCTGTGTCGATACAGCAACCTCAGCACCTAAGCCGAACTGCGCGCCATCGGTAAATCGAGTAGAAGCGTTAACATACACAGCCGCAGACCCCACTGAATTGATGAACAGCTCTGAATTTACCAGACTGTTCGTCATAATTGCATCAGAGTGGCTGGCATTATGGACTCGCATATGATCGATAGCTTGTTTGACATCCTTAACCACTTTGACACCTAAGGTGTAGCTGAGCCATTCTGTATCAAAGTCCCCTTCGCCACTATCACGTATCTGCTTAGCGTTAGCCATCAAAGCCTTTGCTTGAGGCTCTGCAACAAAGGTGACTTTCTCTTCCATACGAGCTTTCAACATTGGCAGAAACTCGGCTGCGACAGCTTCATGAACCAATAAAGTATCCAGCGCATTACAAGCCGAAGGACGCTGCACTTTCGCGTTTTCGACGACTTCTAGAGATTTCTGGAGATCAGCACTCTCATCGACAAATACATGGCTGATACCAAAGCCGCCAATAATGACAGGGATCGTGCTGTTTTCTTTACACATTTTGTGAAGACCAGCACCACCACGCGGAATGATCATGTCAACGTAGTCATCCAGCTTAAGCAGCTGAGAAACCAACTCTCGATCCGGCTTCTCAATATACTGAACCGATGCTGCAGGCAGCTCGGCTTTAGCAAGCGCAGACTGAATAACCTTGACCAGCTCCATATTGGAGAAAAATGTCTCTTTACCACCGCGGAGGATGCTTGCGTTACCCGTTTTCAAACACAAGGCTGCAATATCAATAGTCACGTTCGGGCGTGCTTCGTAGATGACGCCAACAACCCCTAATGGCACTCGACGGCGAGACAGAGACATGCCGTTTTCTAGGACTTTACTATCAATTTCGCTACCGACAGGATCGTTAAGGCTAATCACGTTACGTACGTCATTGGCAATTCCCGACAAACGAGCTTCGTTAAGCAGCAGGCGATCAAGTAGCGCTTCTGTCAGACCTGCTTCACGACCCAGTTCAATATCTTTCGCATTCGCCGCCAAAATCGTGTCTGCGTTGGCTTCAAGTTCGTCGGCGATGATCGCTAACGCTTGGTTTTTTTGCGCCGTTGATGCTGTTGCCAGTTGGAAAGCTGCGTCTTTGGCAGCTTGACCCATAGAAATCAGTTCCACTATCTTTCCCTCAATTATTCCTGAATTACGACCATATCGTCACGGTGCAGCACTTCGCTGCCATAGTCGTAACCCAAAATTCCTAAAATATCTTTACTGTGCTTACCAATTATCTTGGTCATGTCTTGGCTGGAGTAACTGGAAATCCCGCGCGCCACCAAAGCGCCGCTCTGATCAGTCACACGTACCACCTCACCTCGGGCGAATTCACCACTCACGTGAGTTACTCCCTTAGCCAGCAGACTGCTGCCTTTATCGATGACTGCTTTTACCGCTCCGTCATCAATGACAATATCACCTGACGCGGCTGGCCCAGCCAGAATCCAGCGTTTGCGACTTTCGAGCGCTTCTTCAATTGGCAGAAAGCGCGTACCTTGCGGTTCTTCACCTAATGAGTCGAATACCACATTAGGTGCGCTACCAGCTGCGATGATCACTTCAATTCCAGCTCGTCGAGCAATATCCGCCGCCTGAAGTTTGGTTGCCATCCCGCCAGTACCCAGCGTTGTGCCACTACCTCCAGCGATTTTGCGTAGCGTGTCATCAATGGTTTTTACTTCTTTGATCAATTCAGCATTTGGGTCTTTGCGCGGATCAGCGGTAAATAGCCCTTTCTGATCTGTCAGTAGGAGCAATTTGTCTGCGCCACAAAGAATGCCGACTAAGGCTGATAAATTATCGTTATCGCCCACTTTGATTTCACTGGTCGCTACCGCGTCATTTTCATTCACAATAGGAATGATGTCATTGTCGACCAAAGCATTGATGGTATCGCGGGCATTAAGAAAGCGTTCTCTGTCTTCCATGTCTGCACGAGTCAGCAGCATCTGACCAATTTTAATTCCGTAGATGCCGAACAGGGCTTCCCAGGTTTGAATCAATTGGCTCTGCCCCACCGCAGCCAATAGCTGCTTATTGGCCATAGAGTTGGGCAGTGCGGGGTAACCTAGGTGCTCTCGGCCAGCCGCAATTGCGCCAGACGATACCATGACCACAGAGTGGCCCAGTTTCTTCAGCTCAGCACACTGGCGCGCCAACTCAACCATGTGAGCGCGATCTAACGCCAATGTCCCACCAGTTAATACACTGGTACCCAGTTTCACAACCACAGTTTGGCGCTGTGTTGTGTTTCCGCATTCTTGATTCATTGTCTCTCTGCTATGAAATTAAAAGTCATCACCCATTGCTCTGGTTTGCATAGCAACACGCAGTAGCAGCAAAATGGTTATCAGACCTGATGTTTTAACAATCAAAGCATAAATTCACAAGCAGAAAAGGCGCCGTGAGGCGCCTTTTTCGTGGATAAAATAGATAGTGGAATAAATTTAGACGAACTCAACAGATTCTTTGTGCAAATCTAGCGTCATATCAAATTGTGTCTGTAGGGTTTCAATCAGCTTTTGATGAAAGCCTTCTTGGGTACGGTTAACTTCTTCAATGGCTTTTTTCGGTAACTTCTCGTCCACCCAATCCCCTTTAACATCATAGAGGCCTGTGCGGTAACGAGCAGCGAATGTCTGCCCTTCTTGTTCCAGCTCTAACCACCACCCCCAGAACTCTCTTTCTTCCGGCGATTTTTTGTCATTCACACAGACAGAAAGGCAATCAAACAAGTAACGACCTTCTTCACTTTGTGATTCTCTCAGATATGGGCCAATGGCCTTTAACGTAGACATCAAGCGGTAATGAGTTGGACTTTTTGGCTGTTCAGACATAATGAATCTCCATATTCAATATCTGTAATGATTATTCGTTGTAATTATGACGAGCAAATAAACAGGACTACTTAGTTTGGGTATTGCCCTTATATGAGTCTTGCCTAATTTATTAGATTTGTCATCTAATTAGCTCGCCCTCCAACCACTTAATCGCCAAATCGAGGGATTGCTCATATCCTTGTGTAATTGTTTTTGCACTGATTTTCTTCGCTTTTCCGTAATCACTAAACAAGGCAACCAGCTGGTTATCACTGTAGGGTGAAACGGGATCGCTTTCGAGGCTCATTGCCAGAATAGGCACCTTAGTTTTTCGGTTTGATAAAATGCCCTGAACCTTAAGCGACCAAGCCATCAACTGGCCCGCCAAACTGTTGACGTCTACCGCGTTCTTCCCTAAGCGCGACGCTAAAACATCAAGGTACATTTTCGGCATTTTCTTCAGCTTCTCCGGCGAAGAAAGCACATCATGAATCGGTGCACCTAAGCTGACACACGCCTTAATCTTGTCTGGCTCCATAAAAGACAGCCTGACTAGCGCATTGCCACCAAACCGGAACCCAATCAGCCCCACCCTATGGTGATCAACCCAAGGAATGTTAAACAGTTCGTTCAATACGGCCTGATGGAGGCAAGAGGTATCTTCCGTTAGTGTCCAATGGCTGCTGTGCCCAACTGAGGGCATATCGACAGTCAACATTGCGATGTCTTTCTTCGCTAAATGGTCACGGAACAACTTCCACATGTCGGTTTGTAAGCTGTCTAGCCCCGCACTGACCATGACCACAGGTTGCGGCTTATCGGTTTTAGTCAAATGAAGATGGGCAATTATGCGTTTATTCTGGTAGGGAACTTCTATCTGCTTAACGATGTATTTTGTTTTCTTGGACGCTTCCGTATAAGCATTGCTGGCAAGAACCTGAGCCTGAGTCGCCAAGTTATCATTCTTTAGATGCGGGTAACCGGCAATGCTAAAACATAAAGAAGCGTTAAACAGTTCATCCGCGGCCTCCTCACCCTTCAATTCATTTGAACGCTTGTGGTGAAGCATACCCAGCTTGGTCCACTCGTAAGTCCAGTTACCACTGTGATAACCCATTACGGTATCCAGCCACTCGTCGTGAGTACGTGAATGCTTTGAGGAGGCAATCTTTGCCAGAACCGCTTCGACTTCAATAGGATCTAAACCTTGCCATGCCCACTGCATTCGACGCAGGTTTCGATACCATTTAAAGCCATCTTGTTCGCGCTTTTCATCCAGCATCGACTGGCTGCTGGGCATGTATTGCGTCAGTGCGGAGGTTTCTCTGGCTTGTTTATGATTGGTGAACAGGGTTTCGGAGAGGTTTTTGCTCACTTCTTCAGACATAAGGAGGCCTAGTTAGAATAATTTTCTACATTGTATACCTGTCACGATGTAAAAGGCAGGCCAGAGTCAAGGTTCACTGGATTAGTTCACGAAAAGTGATGATAGGAAAATAGAAAAAAGAGAGGCAACATTGGGAAACTACAACAGGCAAATGACAGCCCAATAAAAAATGACCCATTAAGGGCCATTTCTCGTTTACTCAATAATCCAGTGAGGATTATTTTTGCTTGCGATTGATCGGCTCAGCGTACTGAATCGACATATCCCAAGGCTGCTCGATCCAAGTCTCCTGCGCGATATCAACCACGTAGTCATCAAGAAGAGCGGCGCCAGATGGTTTCGCACATACCGCAATCAGTTTTGCTTTCGGGTACAGCTCACGCAGCTTACGAGCGGTATCACCACTGTCTACCAAATCTTCAACGATTAAGTAGCCTTCACCGTCACCTTCTGGTGCTTTCAATACGCTCATATCACGTTGGTGATCGTGGTCGTAACTAGAGATACAAATAGTATCAACGTAACGAATACCCAGTTCACGAGCCAGAATTGCACCTGGAACAAGACCACCACGACTTACCGCCCAGATACCTTTCCACTGCTCTGCTGGCATTTGCTGCTCAGCAAGCTCACGACAATAACTGTGCATTTGATCCCAAGTAATAATGAATTTCTTACTCATTGTTCTAAACCTAATAATAAAAAGTTGAGGGCCAGTTCATTCAACTCAACGTAGAACGCACTACCCCTTGATGAAGCTCTTTAAGCAACAATGTACTTGAAGATAAAGATGGCCGACATTACCCACACACTGAGGGAAACATCACGACCTTTACCACTGAATAATTTGATAGCCGCGTAAGCGATGAAACCAAGAGAAATACCTTCCGCAATAGAGAAAGTCAGAGGCATCAGCAAACACGTCACAACAACAGGCGCCGCTTCTGTCAGGTCTCGCCAGTCAATGCTCACCAAGCCAGAAAGCATCAGAATCGCAACATAAAATAGCGCACCAGCCGTCGCATATGCTGGGATCATACCAGCCAATGGCGAGAAGAATAGAGCAAGTAGGAACAAAATACCAACCACAACAGCGGTTAGACCTGTACGGCCACCAGCGGCAACACCGGATACACTCTCAATGTAAGAAGTCGTGTTTGACGTACCCAACAGAGCACCTACCGAAGTAGCGGTTGAGTCCGCAAGAAGAGCTTTATTCAGGCGAGGAATTTTACCATCTTTATCCATCAGACCCGCTTTTTGAGACACACCCACTAGCGTGCCAGCAGTATCAAATAAGTCGACGAAAAGGAAAGCAAAAACCACTGAAATCATACCGATCTCAAATACTGCAGAAAAATCCAACTGCATGAAGGTCGGAGCAATGCTTGGTGGTGTTGACATGATGCCACCCCACTGCACATCACCAAACGCCAAACCTAAGCCAGTGACCGCCAAAATAGCGATCATCACCGCGCCTTTTACGCCACGATGAACCAGTGCAATAGTCAGGAAGAAGCCAATTGAAGCTAGTACTGCAGGTAATGAAGTAATCGAGCCAAGAGAAACAAGCGTCGCTGGGTTATCAACCACAATGCCTGCATTCTTTAACGCGATAAATGCTAAGAACAAGCCAATACCCGCCGAGATACCCGTGCGCAAAGAAAGTGGGATGGAGTTTATGATCCACTCTCGAATCTTAAACACACTCAATAGGATGAATAGCACACCGGATACAAATACTGCTGCTAGAGCAACTTGCCATGTATAGCCCATACCCAGAACTACGGCGTAGGTGAAAAAGGCGTTCAGACCCATTCCCGGTGCCTGAGCGATTGGGTAGTTAGCGACAAAACCCATGATGAAACAGCCGATAGCCGCTGCCAGACAGGTCGCCACAAAGACAGCTCCACGATCCATACCTGCATCAGCCAAAATAGCCGGGTTTACAAAGATGATGTAAGCCATGGTAAGGAAGGTTGTCATACCGGCTATGATCTCAGTTTTTACATTCGTGCCGTGTTCACTGAGCTTGAATATTTTTTCGAACATAATCGAATTCCAAAGGGTAAAAGTAAACGGTTGCGTAATCGATTGGCGGGATTATAGAGTCTACAAATGGCAAATTCCAGATAGAATTAGGACTCTAATCAATATTTCTATCTGTAAAACTCTGTCTCAAACACCCCACCTTAGTGAACATTAGTAAAAAATCCCCTAAGTTCAATAAATAACGTTGGTGTATCTCAGAGTTTGTGAAAGGTGATTTTTTCGACCATGTAGCAAACTTACATCGAAGAAAAAGCCCCGAAATGGGATTGGATATGTGTTTATGCGAATAAAAAGAAGCAAAGCTGATGAGAATAGAGAAATCATGCCATTGCAGCAGATCTTTTCAGCAGATAAAAAAACGCCACTCAAATTGAGTGGCGGTTGAATCATGTCAGCAAATTAGGAGCTGTAATAAAATTCCAATTATAGGGGTGAACAAACTTGTTCGAGAGTCACAAGCTCGGAATTAGTAACCGAAGCTCGTTGGGTATGCAAAATTGCCAGTGTAAACAGAGTTGTTTATCCAGAATGTTGCACTTGGTAAACCTTTCATAACTATCACCTTCTAAATCAATGAAAACAGATAACAAATATTGATTTCTCGGTTCCTTGGAGGCGACAAATCGGACTCATCCTTTGAGCATTTTCTCTTCGCTTTCGAAGTTGGTTACTAATATACCCCAAAGAAAATTAATTACAACAACAAAAGTGACAAAAGTCACATAAATTTCAAAAAATGACTTAAATCAAATGAATTTGGTAATTAAATTACAGGGAATATCAATTCCAATATTAATTTTATTACACTCAATAAGAACTTAGTCTCACATAGAAAAATCATTGAATCTAGGTTCTGTGATGACAGCGAAACATTTCGTTTCTGCTTTTACTACTACCTAACCTTAGGTAGTGCTATTCTGTGCCTCTCTACCCAATAGGTCAGATTTGGTTTTTTGTTCTGTTTAATTGACACAATTGCCTAACAAGATCTGGCATTATTATGATTAAGGAGTCATCCGTGTCTGAATTCCATTCTGAAATCAGCAACTTATCACCTGCACCATTATGGCAGTTTTTCGATAAGATCTGCTCTATCCCTCACCCTTCTAAACATGAAGAAGCGCTCGCTCAATACATTGTGGGCTGGGCGACTGAGCAAGGCCTAGATGTCCGTCGCGATCCGACGGGCAATGTTTTCATTAAAAAGCCAGCAACACCTGGCATGGAAAACAAGAAAGGCGTAGTTCTTCAAGCACACATCGATATGGTGCCGCAAAAGAATGAAGACACGGATCATGACTTCACTAAAGATCCTATCCAACCTTATATAGACGGCGAATGGGTAACCGCAAAAGGCACCACTCTAGGTGCAGACAACGGTATGGGTATGGCGTCTTGCCTAGCAGTGCTAGCATCTACCGATATCAAACACGGCCCGATTGAAGTGCTTCTGACTATTGATGAAGAAGCAGGTATGACAGGTGCCTTTGGCCTGGAAGCTGGCTGGTTAGAAGGTGAGGTTCTGCTAAACACCGACTCTGAGCAAGAAGGCGAAGTCTACATGGGCTGTGCGGGCGGTATTGATGGCGAAATGACGTTCGACATCAAGCGCGAAGCGATCCCTGCGGGCTACGTAACTCGTCAGCTAGTATTGAAAGGTCTGAAAGGCGGCCACTCTGGTTGTGATATCCATACTGGTCGTGGTAACGCGAACAAACTTGTCGCTCGTTTCCTAGCAGGTCACGCACAAGAGCTGGATCTACGTCTGGTTGAATTCCGTGGCGGTAGCCTGCGTAATGCAATTCCACGTGAAGCATTCGTGACTGTCGCAATCCCTGCTGAAAATGAAGCTAAGCTGGCTGAACTATTCAACTTCTACACTGACTTGCTGAAGCGGGAGTTAGGAAAAGTAGAAACAGACATCGTTTCATTCAACGAAGCCATCGAAACCAGCGAGCAAGTACTGGCCATCGCTGATCAGCAACGTTTTATCGCTGCCCTGAATGCTTGTCCTAACGGCGTGATCCGCATGAGTGACGAGATCGAAGGCGTGGTAGAAACATCTCTGAACGTGGGCGTTGTGACCACAGAGAGCGATAAGATCAACGTACTTTGCCTAGTTCGTTCATTGATTGACTCAGGTCGTCATCAAGTTGAAAGCATGCTGACATCCGTAGCGGAGCTGGCAGGAGCTAAGATTGTTTTCTCTGGCGCATACCCAGGCTGGAAACCAGATGCAGACTCTGAAATCATGGCTATCTTCCGTGATATGTACGAAGGCATATACGGCCATAAGCCAAACATCATGGTCATTCATGCTGGTCTAGAGTGTGGCCTGTTTAAAGAACCGTACCCGAACATGGACATGGTTTCTTTTGGTCCAACGATCAAATTCCCACACTCGCCAGACGAGAAAGTGAAAATCGACACGGTTGCTCTATTCTGGGATCAAATGGTCGCGCTATTGGAAGCGATTCCTGAGAAAGCTTAACCCGCTCGTCCTATAGAAAAACTAGTCAAAAGCCAGCGGGAAACCGCTGGCTTTTTTGTTATCGACTTTGATAATCAATTTTTGTCGTCACGGTGAAATTAATTCGTTAGTCACCCTCAACTCTCGCTGATACAGTCGCCGCCGTTGAAGCGCCATAGGCAATCCATCTTGCCCACTTCAACCCCTATAACAGATACACGCTATCCGTTATATCGGGGGATGCTCGGTTCTCAGAGCATCTTGATTACTTTCTCAATGTAAATGAAATGCAATGAACGAAAAACTGCTAGTGGGCTGGCGAGAAACCCTGAGCCTTCCTGAGTTAGGTATAGAAAAGATCAAGGCAAAAATTGATACCGGAGCCAGAACTTCGTGTCTGCACACATTCAAAGTCGAGAGTTTCCATAAGGATGCTGAGCTATGGGTCAGATTCTGGATTCATCCTTTGCAGCGTGATAACTCACAAGAGGTAGTGTGCGAAGCAAAAGTCATCGACCAACGTGTTGTGCGCGATTCTGGAGGCCATGAGGAAACACGTTATGTAATTGAATCGACAATCCGACTCGGTCAGCAAAGTTGGAAAGCGGAGTTGACGTTAACCAATCGTGAAAACATGGCATTTCGCATGTTGTTAGGCCGTACTGCAATGCACCATCGCATGCTTGTCGACCCTGTTAAATCGTTTTTAGTCCCCTTCGAGGAAAACCAACAATGAAAATCGGTATTCTGTCTCGCAACGCCAATCTGTACTCAACCAAGCGTTTGATCGAAGCGTGTCAGAAACGTGGTCACGAAGTAAAAGTGATCGACGCGCTACGCTGCTATATGAACATTAACTCGGATAAACCTGAGATTCACTTTAAAGGCGAAGAGTTATCGGGGTTCGATGCAATTATTCCACGTATTGGTGCATCCGTGACTTTTTACGGCACAGCTGTACTGCGACAATTTGAAATGATGGGGGTTTACCCAGTCAACGAGTCAGTGGCTATTACGCGCTCGCGCGACAAACTGCGTTCTATGCAGTTACTGTCTCGTAAAGGCATAGGCATGCCGGTTACCGGATTTGCTAGCAAACCCGATGATGTCAAAGACTTACTAGACATGGTCGGCGGAGCTCCAGTCGTGATCAAATTGCTTGAAGGCACTCAAGGCATTGGCGTGGTGTTAGCTGAAACACGTAAAGCAGCAGAAAGTGTTGTCGAGGCTTTCATGGGACTGAAAGCCAACATCATGGTTCAGGAGTACATTAAGGAAGCTGGTGGTGCTGACATTCGATGCTTTGTGATTGGTGATAAAGTGATCGCGGCAATGAAGCGTCAGGGCGCAGAAGGTGAGTTCCGTTCTAATCTGCACCGCGGTGGCAGCGCGTCACTCATCAAAATAACCCCAGAAGAACGTCGTACTGCGATTGCTGCGGCAAAAGTCATGGGGCTCAACGTTGCTGGAGTGGATCTACTAAGATCGGAACGGGGCCCTTTGGTGATGGAAGTCAACTCTTCACCAGGTTTAGAAGGTATTGAAGCAGCAACAGGCAAAGACATTGCAGGCATGATCGTCGAGTTTATCGAGAAAAATGCCTCAACCAAAAGGACTAGAACTCGTGGCAAAGGCTAAGATCAATCGCGTGTTTGACATTCTCGGCGAGCAAATCTCGCCGGGACAAAGAAAGGTGGTAGAGCTAGAGTCAGCAAAACTCTATACCCACTCTCCTTTGTCGATCCCAATCGAAGTCATCAATGGGAAATTTGCAGGGCCAACGCTGATGGTTAATGCCGCCATCCATGGTGATGAACTCAATGGCGTGGAGATAGTCCGTCAGTTAATCAACACCATTGATGCACAAAAACTAAAAGGCACTGTGATCGCAGTGCCTATCGTTAACGTGTTTGGCTTTATTCATAAATCACGTTATTTGCCAGATAGGCGTGACCTGAACCGCTGTTTTCCCGGCAGCGACAAAGGCTCACTGGCTTCTCGAATGGCAAGTGCTTTCTTCAATCAGGTGGCAAAACGTTGTGACTATATACTCGACTTACATACTGGCGCGATTCATCGCACTAACTTACCGCAGATTCGGGCGGACTTAAGCAATCCTGAAACACTGCGAATTGCACAGGCCTTTGCCACCCCTGTCATTGTTGATGCTCCTTTAAGAGATGGCTCACTGCGCAGTGAGGCCGAGCGTCTGGGGATCCCAGTGCTGACTTACGAAGCAGGAGAAGCACTGCGATTTGAGCCTATTTGCATCAATGCCGGTTTTATTGGCGTGAAACGTGTGATGCAAGCCATTGGCATGTTACGACCAGGCCGTAAAAAGCTTCCAGAGCCCGTGATCGCCAAGTCCACCAGTTGGATACGAGCGGAAAGCGACGGGATTCTGCGTACTGTAGTGACACTGGGTGAAAAAGTAGCGAAAGGCCAAACGTTAGCCTTCATAAGCGCCCCGCTGGGACACAGTGAGATTGAGCTTAAAGCCCATAAGGGCGGCATTGTGATTGGCCAACAAACTCTTCCCTTAGTCAATGAAGGGGATGCCGTGTTTCATTTGGCTTATTTTGTCGAAGATGACCAACAAGTGGAGCAGGTTGTAGAAGAGTTTATTGAAGAAGTTATCGACGCCGATCTGGAACCGCTGACAACAGGTCAAATTCAATCTTCAACCTAAGCAAAAAAACCGCTTACACCTTTTATGATGTAAGCGGTTTTCTCTTCAAGTATCGACTTTCAAGTTGATTAACCGAAAGACGCCCAGATCACCGTGGTAACCAATACAGGGCAGACAAATTTCACGTAAGCAGGCCAGAGCTTTCCAAACCAGCCTTGCGTAAATTCTGGGTAGCCATGCTCAAGTTCTTTGATTTTCGAGTGACGATTCCACACCCAACCACCAAACAAACAGAAGAGTAACGCTGCAGCAGGTTGAAGGTACTGGGTTGCGACGGTTGCGACCAAGCCAAACAAAGCACCAAAATTAAACACGATCACGAGACTCAACAGGGCAATTAAACCACCAAGCACCCAGCTTGTGGTACTGCGTTTAGTGTTAAAGCGCTCCCCCACCAGCGCGACCGGACACTCCAACATAGAGATGGAAGAAGTCAGTGCCGCAATCGTCAGCAGTAGGAAGAACACAATCGCAAATAGCTGGCCTAATAAACCAAGGCTATCAAACATCAAAGGCAATACGGTGAAAACCAAGGTATCTGAGCTGAGCAGAGAACCATCCTCAGCATAGATCTGCACGCCTTTCTGCATCGCTACAAACATCGCTGGCATAACCACCAAACCTGCGATAAACGCAACCGCGGTATCGACCAGAGTCACGTTCATCGCCATTTTCGGTAAATTCTCTTTCCTGCTGAGGTAAGAACCGTAGATCAGCATAGAACAGCCACCAATGGTCAGAGAAAAGAAGCCCTGCCCCATAGCAGCGAGAATCAATTTGCGATCCATCACCTTGTCAAAATCAGGGACAAGATAATGCTTAAGTCCTTCCATCGCACCGGATTGAGTCATGATATAGATGAACAACAAACCAAATAGAACGAACAAAGCAGGCATAAGGCGCGTTGACCATTTTTCGATGCCTTGTTTCACCCCGCCCTGCACGATGAGAATCGTCAGCACGTAGAAAACAACAGTACCAAACAGGTTACGCTCAACACTGAATCCCTTAAACCAGGCACTTGCGGCTTGCATACCTATCACATCAGCCACAGCACCAAGCAAAAAGCAGATCAGCCAGCCGCCTACAATGCTGTAAAACGCCAACACAGCGCTGGGCACACTTAAACCTATCCATCCTACAAGCCCACCGACTTTTTTCGCCAGAGGATTAGCGGTGAGAGAGCGCATGCTATCCACGGGGTTAGCCTGACCATGACGACCTATCGCCATTTCGACCACCAGCATTGGAAACGCCACCACCAAAATCATCACCAGATAAACCAGCAAAAATGCCCCGCCACCATTACTGGCAGCTTGAGTTGGGAAGCCCCAAATGTTACCTAAACCAACCGCAGCACCAGCTGCCGCCAGAATAAAGCCTAAACGAGAGCCAAAGTGCTCACGTGTTTGAAAATTGTCTGCTTGTGCCATACCGCTTAACTTGCACCCATAAACTAGTTGACTAGTACAATATTACAAAACTCTTATTCACTCCAGCTATGAGGTTATTAAGCAACCAGAATAAGGCAAATAAATAGGAAATTAAGCTGTAAATTAATTCATACAAAGAATTTTTAACTAACCAGTAAGCAAAAATTGAAGCGTGAAGTGCGCCGAACAACCAATGTAATGAAAGAATCCTACCAATTTTCACCGTGATATCCGACGAATAAAATCTAAATAATCATTAAGTTAGCGAGCAAAGTTCAGCATTTTCGCTATTGGTTATGAGTTGGTTTACTAAATCCATGAAGGAGAGAAAAATGGGTTCAAATCTGCTCAGAGGCGCCATCATCGCGGCGCTAGGGCTAAGCTACCAAGCGCACGCCTATGATTGTGCTGGCTTGGCGGTTTGGGATAGCACTGCGGTCTACACATCCGGAGATCTAGTTCAGACATCCAACCATGCTTATCAAGCCAGTCATTGGACACAAGGCAATGACCCCGTCAGCAACTCCGGTGATTGGGAAGCATGGAAAGACCTTGGACAATGTGACACTGGCGGTGGTAACGCAGCTCCAGAGGTATCCATATCTTCTCCTGTCAATAACGCCGAGATCCCCGAAGGCACAGTCACCACGATACAGGCTTCCGCCAGTGATAGCGATGGCAGCATCGCTCAAGTGGCCTTCCTGGTTGATGGCCAGAACATCGCGACGGTCACACAAGCGCCTTATCAAACAGATTGGACGGCGGTCGCAGGTGCGACCACCATTTCCGTTATTGCCACTGACAATGAAAACGCAACATCAGAAACGCAGATTGCAATCAGTGTCACCTTAGCTGGCGAGCCTATTCCTCCTTCTGTCGCTTTAACCAGCCCTTCAGGCAGCGAGCAATTGACGGAAGGCGACCTTCTCACATTAAGCGCAAATGCCTCCGACACAGATGGTAGCGTTGATAAAGTTGAATTTTTTGTCGATGGACAATTGATTGCCAGCGATACGTCTGCACCTTACGAAACCACGTGGACCTCAGTCAGTGGCACTCATAACTTCAAGGCCAAAGCCACAGACAACGACAACCAGACGACTTCAACACAAGAAGTATCGCTGGTTGTAGCCAGCAACGCATCAGGTGGCTGTGCAGGACTACCGACTTATACCGCAGGTACCAGCTACAGTGCAGGTCAGCTAGTACAGAACCATAATCAAAAATACCGTTGTGACATTGCTGGTTGGTGTTCTTCAGCCTCAGCTTGGGCATATGAGCCAGGACAAGGAGACTATTGGGATGAAGCCTGGACGGGGTTAGGCGCTTGTGCCGCTCCACCGGCGGTAACCATCACTAGCCCTAGTGACAGTCAAATATTGCTTGCAGGCAGCACAGTCAATTTCGCTGCTGACGCTTCGGATACTGATGGGACAGTAAGCCAAATCGAATTCTTCGCAGGCAGTAACAGCCTCGGTGTGGTGACACAGCCACCTTACGCAGTAAGTTGGACAGCGACTCAGGTTGGCCTAAATAGCCTCAAAGCCGTCGCGACAGACAATGAAAACAACACGGGCGAAGCGACGGTTTCGGTAACAGTCAGTGACCAAGACTTAGTGGTTGCATTGACATCGCCAGCACCGGGCCAAACCGTCGGGTTAGGTAAATCGGTCCAGTTTACCGCCGATGCAACATCGCTGTCTGCCAGCGTATCGCAGGTCGATTTCTTAGTGAACGGAGCGATTGTCGGTACAGATACCACTGCACCATACAGCTATAACTGGACTGCAGGTGCGGTAGGTAGCTATACCGTTGCGGCTAAAGCCACAGACTCGGCCAGCAGCGTAGTGACGTCCGATGCTGCGACGATTTCTGTCGTGGAGCAGACAGAAAAAACGCACAAGCTGATCGGATATTGGCATAACTTCGTCAACGGTGCAGGTTGCCCAATGCGATTGGCGGATATGTCGGACGCTTGGGATGTTATCGACATTGCATTTGCCGAGAATGATCGCAACAGCGATGGTACCGTCCACTTTAACCTTTACTCTGGTGATATCCATAGCAGTTGTGCTGCACTTGACCCAACGCAGTTCAAACAAGACATGGCAGCGCTACAAGCTAAAGGTAAAAAGTTTGTCCTTTCTCTTGGTGGTGCAGAAGGCACGATTACACTCAATACTGATCAGGATGAGGCCAACTTTGTCTCCAGCTTGACTGACATCATCAAAGAATGGGGTTTCGATGGTCTTGATGTCGACTTAGAGAGTGGTTCTAATCTGGTTCATGGCTCGCAAATTCAGGCACGCTTAGGCCGAGCACTACTGCAAATCGAGCAAAACATGGGTGGGGATATGTACCTGACTATGGCGCCAGAACACCCTTATGTTCAAGGCGGATTCGTGGCTTACAGTGGCATTTGGGGGGCGTACATTCCGGTCAT
Source organism: Vibrio sp. RE88 (assembly GCF_013113835.1). Classification (GTDB taxonomy): domain Bacteria; phylum Pseudomonadota; class Gammaproteobacteria; order Enterobacterales; family Vibrionaceae; genus Vibrio. Next base: position 73,508 of record NZ_VTYQ01000007.1, read on the forward strand.
TAATGACACACGCAGTACACTAGACCTTCTCCACGTACAGCTTTACAACAATGGCGGCCTGCCAAATCCTTACACGCAAGGTAGCGCTGCTGAAGGTTCTGTCGATATGATGGTTGCCCAATCTAAGATGCTAATTGAAGGTTTTGAGCTGGCAGATGGCACTCAGTTTGCGCCGCTTCGAGATGATCAAGTCGCTATCGGCTTGCCATCAGGTCCTAGCTCAGCGAACTCAGGGCAAGCACCGACTCAGAACATTCTTGATGCATTGGATTGTCTGACTAAAGGCACCAGCTGTGGCTCAGTTATTCCTGCCTTTAACTATCCTAATTATGCGGGTGTGATGACCTGGTCGATTAACTGGGATGAGCACGATGGCTTCATCTTCTCAGGTCCTGTCGGCGACAAGCTGACCCAGATGAATAACAGCCAATAAAAAAGAAGAGCGCCATTTGGCGCTCTTCTCTTATCGGGAGTTAAATAGTGAAAATCTGATAATCTTTTAGCTGTGGAATTTTCTTATGCAATTCCTGCTCTTGCTCAGCCATATTATCAAGTGAGTCACAGAATTCCTGACTCTGTTTCTCCACGTCAACGGAGTGTTCTTCAAGTCTTTTTGCTATTCGCTCTTTCAGCTCACTCATAGTGTCTGCCATTTCTGTCAAGTTCAGACCGCCTTCCGCTTTCATTTTTTCCGACATCGCATTGAATGCGCTGGTGATGAACTCTTCATTGAACAGCTTCTTCGCGCTTTCAAAATCTTCCGCCCACGTTTCGCGCAGTGAGCCAAAGCTGTCCGCTGGTAAAACCAAATCGCCATTCTGGTAATAACGGGCTTCAATATCAGCGTAAAACTGCTGCATGGAGGCTTTCACACTATCAAAAGCTTCCGGTGCATCGAAACTTTGGCCAACATCATCAATAATGTCGTTCGCCAAAGCCAGACCATCTTGAGCAATCTGCTTTGCTCGTGGCAAGTAATCATTTAAATTGCTGCGATAGTCAGCGATCGCTTGCTGCTGTGACGCATCTAAAGGAATGACCTCACCATGAATAGTCAAGGTGTTATCGGCATTCACGATCGCACTGTCACCACTGACTTGATGGATCTCTAACGTCTCACCATTGATGCGGATATCATTTTTCAAATCGACCTGACACTGAGCTGCGTATACCTGACTCGCCATCAGTAACGGGATGGTCATTAGTACTCGTTTCATTTTAATCTCACCGTATTGACTCTTCGCTACCCTAACAAAAACTCAACGCTCTTGCGTCAAATTATTGTATCTACCTCATAGCTAAAGGTGGTTGTCGCGACCTGATACTCTACTTCATCCCCCATAGACTTCCCTTTCATAGCAAAGCCAAGTGGTGAATCGAACGTGACTAACATGACTTCTTGTTGCTGATGCTGGACTTTCAAACCACCCGCGCAAGGCGCAACAAAAAACCATCGACGGTTATCCTCAAGATCAATCAAAGAAACCAGACTACCAAGGGTTATTCGCTCTGAATGCTGTGGTAGTTGAAGATGAGTCATGACATCCAGATCTCGCTCGCATTCCTGTACACGCATCGCCTGACCGTGAGCAAGGTAGGATGCCTCCAGCGCCAAAGTATCATATTTGTGCTCTGGAACAGTTTCTTCATCAGTGGCAGATTCAATCGCACGTTGAGTAGCACTGTTGGCCACTTCAAGAGAGTGTTGCATCGCAGTCAATATGGTTTGCAGTAACTCCGATTTATTCATACTAAAATCATGTTCCTTCCCGTCTAATCCCTCTAGAATACTACGTCAGGCACTCTCGTCATACTGGTAACAGGCAAATGCAAACATCAGGCAACCAAGATAAAATCCACGCTACATTACGCACCGCTTTCGGCTTTGAGCAACTCAGAGACGGGCAATATCAAGTAATAGATAAGGTTTTGGACGGCAAGTCCTGTGCGGCTATTTTCCCGACTGGCTCAGGAAAATCTCTTTGTTATCAGCTATCTGCTTTATGTTTACCACACCTGACCTTAGTCATTTCTCCTCTACTAGCATTGATGAAAGATCAGCTCGAATTCCTGCACAGCAAAGGGATAGCAGCAGCCTCTCTCAACTCCAGCCAAAGCAAGGAAGAAGCCCAACGGATCATGGCACAAGTGCGTAATGGTGATGTGAAGATCTTAATGGTGTCTGTCGAACGACTGAAAAACGAGCGTTTTCGTCACTTTTTATCTCAGCTCAGTATCTCGCAATTGGTTGTCGATGAAGCACACTGTATCTCAGAATGGGGGCACAATTTTCGCCCTGACTACCTAAAGCTTCCTCAGTTTCAACAAGAACTCGCGATTCCTCAAGTTCTCCTTTTAACCGCGACGGCAACGCAAGCGGTATTGGATGACATGAGTAAGAAATTCAGCATAGCGCCGCATGACATTACCGTCACTGGGTTTTATCGACCTAATCTGGACATTTCAGTCATGCCCTGTTCGCAAACGGAAAAAGATGACGCCTTGTTATCGGTCATCAGCCAAGCTCCAAAGTTACCTACCATTGTTTACGTAACTCAACAGAACAGTGCCGAGCGTATTGCCAAGTTATTAGCCGAACAAGGCGTTAAAGCAGCGGCTTATCACGCGGGACTAGACAGTGAAACCCGAGAACGAATTCAGCAGAACTTTATGTCTGGTCAGACAGATTGCATTGCCGCTACCATCGCTTTTGGTATGGGAGTAGATAAATCGGATATCCGCCGAGTGATTCATTTTGATTTACCTAAATCAATTGAAAACTACGCGCAAGAAATTGGCCGAGCAGGTCGAGACGGACAAACTTCACAATGCATTTTGCTCGCCAACGAGGATGGTGTGTGTACGTTGGAAAACTTTGTCTACGGCGATACTCCTGAATACGATGAAATCTATAACGTCATTCAGCAAGCCGTTTCGTCAGAGCAAAACTGGGAAGTGGTGATCTCTCGCCTCTCATCTGACAGCAATATTCGTCAGTTGCCACTGAAAACATTGCTCGTGTACATGGAGATGGCTAAGGTCATCACCGCCCAATACAGTTACTTCGCCGATTATCGCTTCAAATTCATTAGGCCTAAGCAGGATATTATTGAACACTTCGATGGCGAGAGGCGCCAATTCAGTGAAGCGCTGTTTCACTGTTCACCGCAAGCCAGACTCTGGTGTCAGGTTGATTTTGACGCTCTGTGGCAGAGCTACCAAGGCGAGCGCTCGCGTGCTGTCGCCGCACTGGATTATTTCCACCAAAATGGATGGATTGAGCTGGAAAGCAAGTTAATGACCGAAGTGTATCGGATCAGCCCACCTCAACAATCTATCGAAGACCTCAGTGAGCAGCTTTGGCAACTGTTTAACAACAAAGAGCGCAGTGACGTCGAGCGTATTCACAACCTGTTAGCGTTGTTCAAATCCAAACACTGTTTGAGTAAGGCGTTAGCAAACTACTTCTCTGACAGCCAAGCCCCTGAACAGTGTGGTCACTGCAGCGTATGTCGTGGAGAACAACATGCTTGGCCAGATGCGCTAAACCCACAGCTAGAACGCCAGCAGATTGCTGACTGGTTGGCGCCTCTACAAGGTAAATCCGCCTCACCATTATCCAACAACCTCAAAACGAAGTTCCTGTGCGGTATTGCTACCCCTTGGTTTACCAAAGTCAAAGCACGCAGCTTAACAGGGTTTGGCAAACTCAGTGACCATCCATATCAGCAAGTACTGAGAGAGGTTGAAGCACTTTAGTTGACGTCAGAAAAAGCTTAGCTGCTTGGTTTGCTCTTCAGGCTTAAGCATCACGTTTAAGCCTAATAGCCGGATTTCTCGCCCTTGTTGGCGTTTAAGAATATCACGCAGTAAATCTTTGAAGTAATCCAGTTCAAGTTCAGGGTGTATGTGTTCAATCGTCGTGAGCTGGAAGTCCGCAAACTTGAGTTTGATGCCCTGTTTGATAATGGCTTTCTCAGGAGAGGCTTTTATCAGCCGTGTTTCCAGCTCAGGAAAGAGCTTATGTTCAATCACCTGCCAACACTCGTCATAAGTACTGATGTTTTCACTGAAAGTTCGCTCAACGCCGACGGATTTTCGTTCACGCTCAATGACCACCTCTCGCCGGTCAATACCATGGCTCTTTTTCCACAGAGAGGCGCCTAATCGGCCAAAACGCAATAACAGTTCACGGTAATCACTGGTTTTGACATCCTCACAGAGGTAGAAGCCCGCCTGATGCAATTTTTCTAAGCTCACCTTCCCCACACCGGGAATTTTTTCTAGTGGCAGCTTATCAACAACCTGCTGGACTTTGTCCGGAGGTATCACGTACTGCCCATTGGGCTTATTCATATCCGAAGCGACTTTTGCTAGAAATTTTACCGGAGCGACACCAGCCGACGCTGTCAGTTGAAGTTCATTAAAAATATCTCGCCGGATGGCTTCTGCAATTAACGTCGCTGAGCCCTGACACTGCTCAGAATCTGTCACGTCCAAAAAGGCTTCATCCAAGGACAAGGGCTCAATCAATGTTGTATAGCGGGAGAAAATCTCACGAATATGCTGAGAGGTCTGTTTGTACACTTGCATACGCCCCGGGACGACCAGCAGTTGAGGACACAATTTTAACGCCTGCCCAGTAGGCATCGCGCTGCGGATGCCAAACTTTCTCGCTTCATAGTTGCAAGTGCTTAGAACGCCACGTTGTTTTTCATGCCCACCAACGGCCAGTGGCCGCCCACGATAGCTCGGGTTATCACGTATCTCCACCGCCGCATAAAAGCAGTCCATATCAACATGAATGATCTTTCTTACTTTTTCGTCGGACATAATTACACACATAAACTGTACATAAACACAGTATAGCTTTTATCCCTCCACTCGCCAACTGTGGCACGTAAAGCAAAACTTTTTTCCGCGTTTCTAATAGAACTATCAAAATATGCAGTTATTATTAATTTATAAGTTGCGATAAGGAGGACTCAGGTGAACCATAAAGTGTTGGTGGTCGAAGACAGCCGTGCTTATCGCAACTATTTGACACAGCAGTTGACCACTATTGGCTGTGATGTCATTGGATGTGAATCATACGCAGAGACTCAACAAGCGCTAGATGAGCATCGCAATTTCCATTTTGCCGTGCTCGATTACTGCCTGCCTGACGCACAGGATGGTGAAGTCATTGATCTTGTTCTTGATAATAAACAAAAGGTTATCGTACTTACAGCAACCTTTAGCGACAAGATACGCGAACGTTTTATCGCCAAAGGTGTGATGGATTATCTACTCAAAGACAGTATGGCTTCTGTCTCGTATCTGCTGCCGTTGGCAACGCGATTGATGAACAACGTCAATCATCATGCTTTGGTAGTTGATGACTCTCCAACTGTTCGAAAGCATGTTACGCAACTGCTTGAACACCAATACATTCGTACAACTCAAGCGCAAAACGGCTCGGACGCACTGCATAAACTCGCGGAAACTCCAGACATAACCTTCATCATTACCGACCACGATATGCCCAGCAAAGACGGTATTGTAATGACGCGAGAGATTAGGCAAATGTACGATAAGAATAGCCTAGCCATATTAGGGCTATCGGGCAGTGGCGACAGAACGCTGACTGCTAGGTTTCTAAAAGCTGGCGCCAATGACTTTTTGCACAAGCCATTTAACCAAGAAGAATTTTTTTGCCGAGTCAATCAACTCCTTGATATGAAAGAAGCTACTGACGAATTGTACAAGCTGGCTAATCAGGATACCTTGACTGGTCTTTGGAATCGTCGCTTTCTTTTCAATCAATCTTGCACTGAAGGCAGTGCCAGATACATCGCTATGTTGGATATCGACCACTTTAAATCCGTCAACGATACCTTCGGTCATGATGGCGGAGATGCGGCGCTTAAAACCATCGCCAATATATTAAAAATCTACTTTCCAGAAGATGTGGTGGTGCGCTTTGGGGGGGAGGAGTTTTGCGTGCAGTCATACGCAACACTGGATGAGTTTGTCACTCGCCTAGAAAAAATGCGTCAGAGAATAGAGAGTTCGATCATTAAGCATAATGGTCAAGACATCACGCTGACGATCAGTATTGGTGTATGCAGTTTAGAAGGTACCTTGGAACAACAAATTAAATTGGCTGACGATTGTCTTTATGTCGCCAAAGAACAAGGGCGCAATCAAATCATCGCGACAGAATAAACAAAGCCCAGAGTGAACTCTGGGCTTTGTATTTGATTAGGCAATACGGTCTTTTTCCCATGCCGCCAGTTTTTCCTCACGGGCTGCAAGCTTTTCTGCCCTTAAGGCTTCGCGGGCTTCTCGCTTTTTACGTGCATCACATGGTTCAGGGCAATTACACACCTTGTCGACACCCACAGCACCAAGACCACCACAACTGCCTTTTACCACTTTCTTCTGGAAAATGTAGCCGACAGACATGGCTGCGATAACGGCAATAAAAATGCCGAAAGTAATCAGAAATGTACTCATAATAACATGCTCACTTGATATTATTTGTTCATAAATGGCTTATACGCTTCCGATGCCATTTCTTTAAATCCATCTTCGGTTTTAACGATCATAAACACAGGGATATTATTCTCGTTGGCTATCTTCATTCCCTGCTCTTCGCCAAGTACCATCAATCCTGTCGCTAGACCATCAGCAGTCATCGACGATTTGTCTAGCACCGTCACAGACACAACTTTATGACGGATTGGTTTTCCTGTCTTAGGGTTAATGATGTGCGAGTAACGTACACCATCACGCTCAAAATAGATACGATAATCACCAGAAGTCGCAACGGCCATGTCCCCCGGCTCGATAATCTCCTGTACAGCACGTTCGTCCGTAGATGGTTTTTCTATCGCGATACGCCATTTCACGCCTTCACGATTGATGCCTTTAAGGCGCATTTCACCACCCACTTCCACCATGTAATTTTGAATGCCTTGTGATTGAATATAGTCCGCAACGACGTCTACCCCCCAACCTTTTGCAATTGTTGAAAGATCAACATACAGATTTGGGATGTCTTTAGTCAGTTGATTACCTTCTACAGTCAAATGCTGAATACCGGTATTGGCCTTACGCGCGGCCAGTTCTTCATCTGTTGGCACCACTTCAGGGCGCGCTTCAGGTCCAAAGCCCCATAAATTAACCAGCGGCCCAACCGTGACATCTAAAGCGCCTAAAGTAAGACCGTTCAAACGAATAGCTTCTTTCACAACCGTGGCAGTTTGTGGTGACACTTCGAATGGCGTTGATGTCTGGTTTTGATTGAAACGACTCAATTCGGAATCTTTACGGTAAGTCGACATCTGGTCATTCACTTCTTCCAGCAAGCGGTCAACTTCTTTCTGTAGGGCCTCAGGCGATGGGATACCCTCAGATTCTATGTATTTGATGTTGTAAGTTGTGCCCATTGTCGGGCCACTTAGGTGAATCTGTTCTACTGGCTTTTCACAGCCAGCAAGAACCAATAGAGAAGCAAATGCAACAAGCCACTTTTTCACTTGTTAGACTCCTTATAAGAGAAACGGAAATAGCACATGACTCTGTTTAAGAGCACATCGACTATGGCCATTTAAAAAATTAACAGCAGGAAAAAACAATGGCTGACTCTTACGAGTCAGCCATATATTTCAATCACTTAGGGAAATTAACCACCAAAGTCATCGAGTAGGATGTTTTCATCCTCAACACCAAGATCTTTTAGCATGCCGATTACAGCCGCGTTCATCATTGGTGGACCACACATGTAGTACTCACAATCTTCAGGCGCTTCGTGGTCCTTCAGGTAGTTTTCGTACAGTACGTTGTGGATGAAACCAGTGTAACCATCCCAGTTATCTTCAGGCATTGGATCAGATAGAGCACAGTGCCATACGAAGTTGTCGTTTTCCGCTTGTAGGCCGTCGAAATCTTCTACATAGAACATTTCGCGCTTAGAACGAGCACCGTACCAGAATGACATCTTACGAGAAGATTTCAGACGCTTAAGCTGGTCAAAGATATGTGAACGCATCGGCGCCATACCTGCACCACCACCAACGAATACCATTTCGTTGTCAGTGTCTTTCGCGAAGAACTCACCAAATGGACCAGAAATCGTACACTTATCGCCTTCTTTTAGTGACCAGATATACGAAGACATGATGCCTGGTGGTACGTCTGGGTTGTTTGGTGGCGGTGTAGCGATACGGACGTTCAGCATGATGATGCCTTCTTCTTCCGGATAGTTCGCCATTGAGTAAGCACGGATAGTCTCTTCGTTTACCTTAGACTCGTAACGGAACAGGTTGAACTTGTCCCAGTCTTCACGGTATTCCTCAGGGATATCGTAATCAGCGTATTTCACGTGGTGAACTGGTGCTTCAATCTGGATGTAACCACCAGCACGGAAAGGTACTGATTCGCCATCTGGGATCTGAAGCTTAAGCTCTTTGATGAATGTTGCCTTGTTATCGTTAGAGATAACTGAACATTCCCACTTCTTAACACCGAAGATTTCTTCTGGAAGTTCGATGTCCATGTCAGTTTTCACTGCCACCTGACATGCTAGACGCTCACCTTCACGTGCTTCACCTTTAGTAATATGGTCAAGCTCGGTCGGTAGAATGTCACCACCACCAGATTTAACTTTTACGCGACACTGGCCACAAGAGCCACCGCCACCACAAGCAGAAGATACGAATACACCAGCACCTGCTAGAGCACTCAGTAGCTTGCTACCTGGTTGTGAAACGATCGCTTTCTCAGGATCGCCGTTCACAGAAATTGTAATGTCACCTGTTGGTACAAGCTTAGACTTAGCGAAAAGAATCACTAGTACTAGCGCAAGTACGATCAGAGTAAACATCACTACACCAAGAATAATGTCCATTGACTATTCCTTAATTGTTGCGGTTTACCCGACTTACAGTTGAACACCAGAGAAAGACATAAAGCCCAACGCCATAAGACCTACACTGATAAAGGTGATACCAAGACCACGCAGACCAGGAGGCACGTCAGAGTACTTCATCTTCTCACGGATACCTGCAAGAGCAACGATTGCTAGCATCCAACCCACACCAGAGCCGAAACCGTAAACAACAGATTCAGCAAAGTTGTAGTCACGTTGTACCATGAAAGATACACCACCGAAGATTGCACAGTTTACTGTGATCAACGGTAGGAAGATGCCCAGCGCGTTGTACAGAGGTGGGAAGAAACGGTCTAACACCATCTCTAGAATCTGTACTAGTGCTGCAATTACACCGATAAAGGTGATGAAGTTTAGGAAGCTAAGATCCACACCTTCAACTAAAGCGTTTTCTTTCAGTACAAGGTTGTAAACCAAATTGTTAACCGGAACTGCGATAGTCAGTACCACAACAACAGCTACACCCAGACCGAAAGACGTCTTAACTTTCTTAGATACCGCAAGGAATGTACACATACCTAAGAAGAAAGACAGAGCCATGTTTTCGATGAAAATCGATTTAACTAATAGACTAATGTAATGTTCCATGACGCCCTTACTCCTTCGCTTCTACTTGTTCTGGTTTCAGAATACGGATTACCCAGATAAGGAAGCCGATTAGGAAGAATGCAGACGGTGCTAGAAGCATCAGACCGTTTGGCTGATACCAACCACCATTGCTCACTAGAGGTAGAACTTCCATGCCAAATAGTTTGCCAGAGCCAAATAGCTCACGGAAGAAACCAACAGTGATAAGAACGAAACCGTAACCAAGACCGTTACCAATACCATCAATTAGAGATGGTACAGGTGCAGACTTCATAGCGAATGCTTCAGCACGACCCATTACGATACAGTTCGTAATGATCAGGCCTACGAATACCGATAGCTGCTTAGAGATATCGTATAGGTATGCTTTCAGCACTTGGTCTACCACGATTACTAGTGACGCGATGATCGCCATTTGGACGATAATACGCACACTATTAGGAATGTGGTTACGGATTAGAGATACAGAGAAGTTTGACAGCGCAGTTACAAACGTTACCGCTAGTGTCATTACGAATGCTGTCTCTAGTTTAGTTGTTACTGCAAGAGCAGAACATACACCAAGAACCTGTAGCGCGATTGGGTTGTTATCCAACACCGGCGCCATAATGCTCTTTTTAATGTTTTGTGCGCTAGACATTAGTTCAGACCTCCGTCACGAACTTTTGCTAGGAACGGACCAAAGCCCATATCGCCTAACCAGAAGTCGAATGTACCTTGAACACCGTTACCAGTTAGTGTTGCACCTGAAAGGCCGTCGATACCATGCTCTGAACCTTCTGGAGCGCCACCTTTAACAATCTTGATTGCTGGCTTGTGGTTGTCGTCAAACAATTTCTTACCGACCCACTGAGCACGCCATGTTGGGTTCTCAACTTCACCACCAAGTCCAGGTGTTTCACCTTGCTCGTAGTAAGTGATACCAGACACAGTGTTACCATCAGTTTCGACTGCAACAAATGCGTACATCATAGACCATAGACCAGTACCATGAACTGGCAGGATAACTTTAGACACGTCATTGCCGTCTTTGACTAGGTATACAACACCTGTGTTAGCACGACGGATGATTTTCGCCTTGTCTTCTTCACCAGTTAGTTTCACTGACTCTGAAGGGTCTTTGGCTGCTTTGCGCTGATCGTAGTTTTGAGCTGTAGAACCATCTGCCGCTTCTTCAACAAAGTCACCAGTGTTGAAGTCAACCAGACGAGGCTCAATGTACTCAGCGAATAGATCAGTGACTTTTTTACCAGCAGTATCGATACCAGCAACTTCAATAATCTTAGTTTGCTTATCCAGTACCGCGTTAGCTTTTTGCTGATCACGTAGACCTACGGCTGCTGTTGATACGATGATTGAACAAACAAGGCTCAACCCGATAACAACACCCAGCGTCTTTTTAATGCTGTCGTTATTACTTGCCATAGCGTGCTTGTCTCCGCTTGATGTTCTTCTCGATAACTACATGGTCGAACAGAGGTGCAAATAGGTTCGCGAATAGAATCGCCAGCATCATACCTTCTGGGTAGGCTGGGTTAACTACTCGGATTAGTACACACATCACGCCGATTAGCGCGCCGTACCACCATTTACCTTTGTTAGTAAATGAAGCAGATACAGGGTCTGTTGCCATAAAGAACATACCGAACGCAAAACCACCTAAAACTAGGTGCCAGTGCCATGGCATGTTGAACAATGGGTTAGTATCAGAGCCGATAACGTTGAACAGCGTCGCGGTTGCAATCATACCCATCATCACACCAGCAATGATGCGCCACGAAGCGATTCGCATGTAAACGATCATCGCTGCACCAATCATTAGCGCTAGCGTTGATACTTCACCGATTGAACCTGGGATGTTACCTATAAACGCGTCCATCCAAGTGATCGGAGCACCTGTTACTGTGTTAACAAGAGCACCGTTACCACCTTGAGCCCATTGGCTAAGCGCAGTAGCGCCTGAGAAGCCGTCAGCAGCAGTCCAAACTACGTCACCCGAGATTTGAGCCGGGTAAGCGAAGAATAGGAAAGCACGACCAGCCAGTGCAGGGTTTAGGAAGTTACGACCTGTACCACCAAAGATCTCTTTCGCTACCACAACACCGAATGTGATACCTAGAGCCGCTTGCCATAGAGGCAGCGTTGGCGGAACAATTAGCGCGAACAAGATAGAAGTAACAAAGAAGCCTTCGTTAACTTCGTGCTTACGCACCATACAGAACAACACTTCCCAGAAACCACCAACAATAAACACCGTGGCGTAAATCGGTAGGAAGTAGGTCGCACCCAGTAGCATCTTAGTGCCAACCCCTGCATCGGCTGCAATGGTGCCGCCAAGCATTTCGGTTAGCCAGTAATGCCAGTTACCTGCGATAACTGCTGCTAGCTGTTCGCCAGCATACATGTGGTTAAGTGCTGCAATAGCTTGGCCACCTGCGTTGTACATACCCCAGAACATTGCTGGGAATACCGCGAACCAAACCATGATCATGATACGTTTTAGGTCAACGCTATCACGAACGTGCGAGCTTTTCTTTGTGATAAGACCTGGCGTGTAGAAAACTGTTGCTACAGCTTCGTACAGGGCAAACCATTTTTCATGTTTACCGCCAGGCTCAAAATGATGCTCGATGTCTTCAAGAAACTTTTTAAGAGCCATGAAAATTACCCTTCCTTCTCGATCTTATCTAGGCATTCACGAAGTAACGCACCGTACTCGTATTTGCCCGGACATACAAAGGTACACAATGCTAGATCTTCTTCATCCAGTTCTAGCGCACCCAGTGCTTGAGCACTGTCAACGTCGCCTGCACATAGATCACGAAGTAGCAGAGTTGGTTCCATATCCAATGGCAGTACGCGTTCATAGTTGCCAATCGGCACCATTGAACGATCACTACCATTCGTGGTTGTTGTCATGTTGAACAACTGACCTTTGAAGATATGACCAAGGAAAGCACGGGTTACCGAGAACTTGTTCTTACCAGGCATCGCCCAGCCAAACAGTTCTTTGTCACGACCTTCACGTAATACAGAAACCTGTACGTGGTAACGACCTAGGTAAGCGTGAGGACCAGTTGCATGAGTACCTGTCAGTACTGAACCAGAAATCACACGAACTTCACCTGGCATTAACTCACTGTCCGTCAAATCTTCTAGGTTTGCACCTTGAGTTGTACGAACTAGACGAGGGTTGTTCACTACTGGGCCAGCCAGAGATACAACACGATCCGTGTAAAGTTCACCAGTTAGGAACAACTTACCGAACGCAATAACGTCTTGGTAGTTGATGCTCCACGCCACGTTTTCTGCATTTACCGGGTATAGGAAATGCATGTGGGTGCCAGCTAGACCTGCTGGGTGAGGGCCATCAAAAACATGCTCTTCAACATTTGGCTGAGAAGAACGAGGTAGACTGGTACCAGATTTACATACGTAAACCTTACCGTCTGTTAGAGTTGAAAGCACATCTAAACCAGCAACGAACGCATCTTGCTGTTCATTGATGACCAACTCAGGCTGAGCTGCCAACGGATTAGTATCCATTGCAGTTACAAAAATAGCCTGTGTTGAAGACTCAATTGCTGGAACCTTGCTAAACGGACGAGTACGTAAAGCTGTCCAAAGACCTGAATCAACAAGCTGAGTTTTAACCGCGGTACGGTCAAGACCTGCTAATTGGCCGGCTTCAAACTTATCGAACGTTACCTGCTCCTCACCTGCCACTTCAATCACTACAGATTGAAGGACACGTTTAGCGCCACGGTTAACCTCGATCACTTTACCGCTTGCTGGTGAAGTAAATTTCACACCTGGGTTCTTTTTGTCTTCAAAAAGAACTTGGGCTTTCTTTACTTCATCGCCTACGCGAACATGCATAGTAGGACGCATGCCAACGTACTCTTCGCCAAGCAAGGCGACTTTCTTGATGGTCTTACCATCATTAATCACCTGGGTAGGAGTTCCTGCGATAGGAAGGTCCAGACCCTTCTTTATTGTAATCATACGCACTTGCACTACTTTTATCGGGAAAAAGATTCTTTGATTGCGTAACTTTTAGACACGACACTAGTGTCCGGTTTTGGCGCAGTTTAAAACACCAAAATCGCAACATCCTATTAAAAACCTCGCTACAAATTTAGTCGAGATTTATCAGGTGCGATAGTCTATCATCTTTTTAGAAGTCTATGCCATGACCAATGAAGGGAATCAGATAGATATTTCGAAGGATTTGAGTTTAAAAGGCTAAGTATTGGTCATAAGTTTGAACCATCGCACAATCACCAATAACCCTATATTTTTTGGTGTTTTTAATTATTCACATTGTGAAACATTTCTGGTTAAAACTAATTCAGCTGTTTATTTGTTTCTACATTGTTAACGTCTACTTAAATCGCAGCCAATAAAAAAGGCAGCAAACGCCACCTCTTTTCTTTCAACTATTTGGAGCCGCCTAAACACATTGGGCTATCTGGTGCCAACTCATTCTGCTCTTTCCACTCCGATGGCGTGTATGTGTGCATCGACAAAGCATGAATATGGTTAGCGAGTTCATCAGCCAGCACCTGATTAACCTGACGATGGCGCCCAATCAGGCGTTGACCTTCAAATTTGTCACTGACCACCACCACTTTAAAATGACTTTCCGAACCCGCTGGAACATTGTGCATGTAACTTTCGTTTAGCACGTTAAGAAATTCAGGCTCGAAGTGCTCCTGAAGTTTAGTTTCAATCACTTCTTGTAGCATTGTGTATCACCATCTAAATATGAACAGCATGAAAGAACAGATAATAATCGTCTTACACGTAAAGCAAAAGGTTTTAGTTTTCACACGCCCTACCTTCTGCGACAATTTACGTCATGAATTTGTCCAAGTGTTCCAAATATGAAAACTGAACTTGTGCTCCATGAGCGCACCTTAACTTTGCATCGATTCCCTCAACGCAATAATGAAACTCTTCAGGCCTGGGATGCTGGCGATGAATACCTTATTAATCATATAGAAGAACTTGGTCTCACTGGCAAACACATTCTGATTCTAAATGACAGTTTTGGCGCGTTGAGCTGTTGGTTGTCAGAGAAACATCAGGTCACTATGATGAGCGATTCCTACATTGCTCATCAAGGAACACTCTCCAACCTCAAACGTAACCACTGCAGTGATATCACCTTGCTTCACACCATGGATGAGATTCCACAAGGTGTGGATTGCGTTTTGATGCAAATCCCGCGAAACAACCGCCACTTAGTATGGCAGTTGAGTCAGTTAAGACAAAGGCTTGACGTTTCGGTACCAGTGATTGCGGTAAACAAAGCTAAAGAGATTCATACTTCTACATTAAATCTATTTGAAAAGTACCTCGGTACGACAACCACATCTCTAGCATGGAAAAAACATCGTCTGGTTTTCTCTCAGGCTAATAGCACGACGAATGTTACCGTCGATCCCACCACTCGCTGGAGTATCGACGAACACGGCTTTATGCTCGACAACCTACCCAATGTCTATTCAGGTGAAAAGCTGGATCAGGGTGCGAGATTTATGCTTGAGCACTTGCCTAAAAATCTCGGCGGTGAAAAGGTGGTGGACCTTGGATGTGGCAACGGTGTGCTGTCCGTAAAGATGGGGTTGTTGAATCCAGACATACAACTTACTTGTGTCGATGAAAGCTTTATGGCCGTTGAATCAGCCAAGAGAAACTTAACCCGCACACTTGGCAAAGACCGAAAAATTGAGTGTATTCCCAACAACTGCTTGGACGGATTTGAAAACGCCAGCGCTGATATCGTGGTATGTAACCCGCCTTTCCATCAGCAGCAAGCCATTACCGATCATATCGCATGGCAGATGTTCTGTGATGCAAAGCATGTTCTCAGCAACGGTGGGCAATTATTAGTTATCGGTAACCGTCACCTCGGCTACGATGTGAAGTTATCTAAGCTATTTGGAAAATCGAACGTAAAACTTGTCGCTTCAAATAAGAAATTTGTTATTTTACAAGCAACTAAATAGTTCACTATCATGTCTCTAATACGTATAGAGTTACGATTAAAGGAAATTACAATGAGAAAATTGGTTCTAGCCGCGTCAATGGCCTTACTTACTGCGTGTGCCGCACCGCAACAAGAACAGATCAACTTTATGCCTCAGCCAGTTCTGAGCAATAGCGACATCGTAAAAGACGCAAGTTTCACTCTGACAAGTAAAGACGTACGTTCAGCTCAATATGTCGCACTAATAGATAGCGGCCGTTCAAACATCGAGCCAATTCATTCTAAGCAAAATGTGCGTATTGCAATTGAAAACGCATTGCTGGAACAGTTCCAATCTCAAGGTTTCCGCAGCACTGTTAACAGTGAAAATTCAGTAAAGATTGAAGTGCAAGAAGCATTGGTTTCCGTCAAACACTCAGTGATGGAAAACGAGATGGATGGAAAAGTCGTCCTTGAAGTCACAGCAGAGACTCCTCAAGGTAAGCTAGTTAAGACTTACACAGGTACAGCGAAACGTACAGGCGCTTTAAGTGCTTCAAACGAAGAAATCGAAATCGTGCTTAATGATGTGATTAATCTGGTTCTGAAAGAAGTCGCCAGCGACCGTGAATTGAAGAATTACATGCAGGAGCGCTTCTAATGTGGAAAGTTGCTATTGCCTCACTGGCGTTAGTCAGCAATCTGGTATTTGCAGGCCCTAAAGTCGAATTTGAAACTACACTAGGTGCATTTACGATTGAACTCAATCAGGAAAAAGCCCCAGTAACAGTGGAGAACTTCCTTAAGTATGTCAAAGACGGCAGCTATGTGGGTACCCAGTTCCACCGAGTGATTCCGGGCTTTATGGCGCAAGGCGGTGGTTTTGATCAAGATATGAAGCAAAAACCAACTTACGCGCCTATTGAAAATGAAGCCTCTAATGGCCTGAAGAATGAAACGGCCACCGTTGCAATGGCAAGAACTAATAACCCTAACTCTGCAACGCGCCAATTCTTTATCAACTATGTCGATAACAATTTTCTTGATTACGACCAGCGCCCGCCGGGTTACGCCGTGTTCGGTAAAGTCACCAAGGGTTTCGACGTAGTGCAACAAATGGCGAAAAAGCGCACCAAAACAGTCGGTCGCTACCGTGACGTTCCAGCAACACCTATAGTTGTGACGAAAGTGACTTTACTCCCATAATCTAAAAAGGCTCCTACTTATCCAGTTGGAGCCTTTTCAATTCAACCTATTTTCCCTAACTTAACACTCACTATAAAACGAACAAGGAAGACTTTATGTCTGCCAACTCTCCTTCAATGTCTTGGCTAGAAACGATTCGTAGTTATTATGATAAACGCCTGCTATGGGTGTTTATGCTGGGTTGCTCGAGTGGCTTTCCATGGGTTTTGATCGGCTCCAACATGTCTGGTTGGCTAAAGGATGCTGGCTTAACGCGCGCTGCGATTGGCTACTTCGGCAGTGTTTTCGCGGTTTACGCGATTAATTTCTTGTGGGCACCACTCGTGGATCGGGTCAAACTTCCAGTTCTACACGCAGTACTAGGTCAACGCCGTAGTTGGATTTTTTTCTGTCAGTCACTGGTGCTGGTCAGCACTTTGTTTATTGCAGGTGTCGACCCGTCACAAAACTTGATGTTCACATCGATGTTGGCTCTGGGGATTGCAATTGCATCTGCCACTCAGGATATCGCCATCGATGCATTCCGTATCGATACTTTCCCTAAATCCGATTCATCCAAGCTACCTCAAGCCTCAGCAATGGCGGTGATTGGCTGGTGGACTGGCTATTCACTACCGGGTTACGTTGCCTTCATCAATGCAGATTCCATCGGTTGGAACGGTGTTTACTATGGAATGGCGGCTATCGTCGGCATTTTGATGCTGTTTACTCTGCTAGTTGGTGAACCAACAACCAATCGTGAAGCACTGCAACAACAAGCGGAAGCTCGCCACAACAAAATCGTCGGTTCTAAAACAGCATCTTGGATAAGCGTAACTGTGGTTGAGCCTTTCCTCGACTTCTTTAAACGCAATGGCGTCAAAGTCGCAATAACTCTATTGCTGTTCGTCTTCCTGTTTAAGATTGGTGAAGCCTTCTTAGGTAGAATGTCCATCGCCTTCTATAAAGAAGTTGGCTTTAGCAATGAACAAATCGGCTATTACTCTAAGTTGATTGGATGGGGAGCAACCATACTCTTCACCTTAGTAGGCAGCATGTTTAACGTTCGCTTTGGCATCGTACGCGGCTTAATGATCGGCGGTATCGCAATGGCGGGCAGTAACTTAATGTTTGCTTGGATTGCCTCTGTTGGGCCAAGTGAGCACTTGTTCCTCGCTACAATTATCGTCGATAACTTTACAACAGCATTCTCAACTGTTGCGTTTGTTTCCTTCCTCACGGTACTCACAGGCCAGGCCTTCTCCGCAACGCAATATGCCTTGCTGGCTTCTCTGGGGAATTTTGGGCGAACAACGTTAGCTTCATTCAGTGGAGAGCTGGTTGACTTCCTGAACGATTGGTCGCTGTTCTTTATCATCACTTCACTAATGGTCATTCCAAGCTTAATTATGCTCTATTCACTGCGTCATTACTTCACCGACCTTTTGAATAAAGCCAAAGAGCGAGATGAAGAAGAAGCAAAAGAAGTCAAATCCTCGTAAAAAAGAAAGGCTTGGCAAATGCCAAGCCTTTTTACTTTAAAGTCATTCTTATGGATACATACCTTTACCAAATAGGTTAAAGATACGCGCAACACCTTGGGTGAAAATCATTGGTTCTGTCAACACGGTAAGACACAAACAGTCCTCTCCTTTTTGCGTGTAAGGACTGTGTTTAATTGAAGCGTCTTTAACGAGGTAATCCCCTGCTTCATAATGACCGTCTTCATCACTAAACCCACCATGCAGTATCAATGTAGACTCGACTCCCTTGTGCGTATGCTGAGGTATCTTCACATCTTCTGAAATGTACATTAGATTCACTCTAACGCTATCGCCAATGTCGATTGGTGCACTATATACCTTGCCGCCATAGCTTTTCCAATCTCCTAACTTGTCTCGGAATCGAGATAGAGAAAGTGGCAACTGAAATGTTTTACCGTTGACTTCAATGCTTGTTGGTTTTCTGATTGGTCGGGCGCTTTCTGGAGCAGGTTCAGTCTGCAAGATATCGTTCAACATATCGTCGAAGTTGTTATCATCGAAAGCAACAAGCGACACTAACGCTTCACCATAACGACTCTCCAGCTCTTGGACCTGTTTTTTACAAGTAGGGCAGCTCTCCAAATGAGTGGCAACAGTAAAACCATCGACTGCATCCAGGCTGCCTTCAACATAAGCCTGTAACATATGCTGGTTTGGATGATAGCTCATAACCTTTCTACCTCTATTGAATGACGCAACTTCTCAACTGCAAGTCTCAGCCTAGATTTCACTGTTCCGACTGGAATATCGTACATATCCGCTACCTGCTGATGTGGAAGTTCCTCCAGATATACTGCTTGAACAACTTTTTTCTGGGCGTCAGGAAGGACATCTAAAAATTTTACGACCTGATCCTTAAGCATTTCTTGTTCAGGCGCATAGTGCTCAACTAAGTCTGGCGGACAGTAATCGTTTGGCCATATATCTTCAGAATGGATGTGTAAATCTTTACCACGCTGCTTTCGAAGAGTATCGAAACATAGGTTACGAGCAATTGTATAGATCCAAGTCGACAGCGAACTTTTCGAGCCATCGAATAGATGACTTTTTTGCCATACCGTCGTCATTGTTTCTTGCACTAGCTCTAACGCCACTTGCTCGTTACCCATGTGCTTGTAGGTAAACTGTTTCAAACGTGGTGCAAAATGCCTGAAGACCAACGCGTAAGATGATTTGTCTTTATCTTTAACTTTCTCCATACAGAGCAGCCAGTCTTGTTTTGCAAAAGATTCCGTGTCCGTAGAAGCCATGTTCAGGTCCTTGTCAGCACTTTTGGATTTTTACGTACGAAAGAAGTGAATGGATCACTCTGTAAGTTTAGCTTTCAATCGATCGAGAGAGAAATTCTATTGCTTCATTGCAATCTTTTTGTCTCAGGAGAAAATCAAACTGATGCTGAGGAACGGGAAGTAGCTCAAGCCAACGCTGGCTCACCCAGCTTGCATCGTCAAAGAAGCGTTGGTCGTACAATTCTCCAAGTTGAGGGAACTGCTTGTAAACGGTACGCAATTGATCGCTCAAATATTTGTGCTGCTCAGACAATCGAGAAAATTCCCAGCTTGTCCGCCATTCGACACGCGCTTTTCGCAACCCATCGAATTCCGTTCTAACTCTCTTTATTTCAAAGCATCTAAGTCCAACAACTGTCACCCCTAAAAACCCGTCTTCCAGCAATTCAAAGTCGACTATCTTAGCTAGCGATCCAACCGACGACAGTCGAGGAATGGAGGACAACTCATCATGCTCAACTAAGCATATACCGAACGTACCATCGGACAGACTCGCTTCTTTTATTAGTCTTTTGTACCTAGGCTCAAAAATTCGGAGCTTCATTTTCCCTTCAGGGAGAAGAATTGAACCTAGAGGAAACAGCATAATCTCAGACACTATTAATCACCCTTAATCAGTTTAAAATTAATTACGTGAAAAGTGAGAGTTCGATCAATCACCAAACGTGTTGATTATTTGACAAGCATAAAAATCAGCGCAAGCGCTTGCGTAAACGATACCCATATCACTTTCTGTGCAAAAAAATTATAGTTCCGTTACATTCCTGAAAAATGATCGTTAATGAGATCTCAGTCACTAGTTTTATGTATTTTTACACTCCGTATCACTATTAATTGAGATTTTTATCGTTATTATGCGCTCCAGTAAAAGCACAACACAGATTGTGCAACAACGGCTATATGAATAAGTTTTGGTATTGAATAAACATAGAGAGTCCCACTATGCGTAAATCACTTTTAGCTCTTGGTGTTGTAGCAGCAATGTCTGCACCTGCGATGGCAGCTGATTACTCCGACGGCGATATCCACAAGAACGATTACAAATGGATGCAGTTCAACCTAATGGGTGCATTCAACGAAAAACCAGGTAACTCAACGCACGATTACCTTGAAATGGAATTTGGTGGTCGCTCTGGTCTATTCGACCTATACGGCTACGTAGACGTATTTAACCTAACTTCAGATCCAGGCAGCGACAAAGCTGGGAAAGAAAAGATCTTTATGAAGTTTGCACCGCGTATGTCTCTAGATGCACTTACTGGTAAAGACCTATCTTTCGGTCCTGTTCAAGAGCTATACGTTTCTACACTTATGGAATGGGGCGGTAACTCAGGTGTAAACACTCAGAAAGCAGGTATTGGCTCTGACGTAAACGTTCCATGGTTTGGCAAAGTCGGCCTGAACCTATACGGTACTTACGATTCGAACAAAAAAGACTGGAATGGTTTTCAAGTTTCGACCAACTGGTTCAAGCCTTTCTACTTCTTCGAAAATGGTTCATTCATTTCTTACCAAGGTTACATTGATTACCAATTTGGCATGAAGAGTGAGTACTCTACGTCAAAAACTGGCGGTGCAATGTTTAACGGTATCTACTGGCACTCAGATCGCTTTGCTGTTGGTTACGGCCTAAAACTTTACCAAGATGTTTATGGTATCGAAGACACTCCGGGCTTCCGTTCATCAGGTGCAACTAACTACCTAGCGGTTACTTACAAGTTCTAAGCCACTAAAAGAACTTCATTGCCTTCAAAATGGTACCTTCGGGTACCATTTTTTATTTGCTTTCGCCCAAACGGTGATTATCCTTGTGGGAAATTATCTGTTTGGCAAATCAGTGTGAATATCGTCATTCTTGGCCCCGGTGCTATTGGTACGCTATGGGCAACTAAACTCTCGCTTTCAGGTCACAATATCGCTGTGTGGTCTACCTCAACAGATCGCCATCTGAGTCTACGGCTTGATGAATTACAGACGATTCAATTCGATAACCGAAATATCGCTTCTATTGAGCAGGCTGACTTATTGCTAGTCACAGTAAAAGCGTGGCAAGTTGAGAACGCACTTGAGCCATTAAAAGCGCATATTGCTCAAGAAACCATGATTACCCTGATGCACAATGGCATGGGGACCGCAGACTGGGTTTACGATACTTTTCCTGGCAACCCTTTGCTCCTTGCGACAACCACTCATGGCGCCTATAAGCCCACTAAACACCAAGTCATCCACACTGGCTTGGGCTTAACCCAAATAGGTGGTGTCAATCGTTCGGGGAAACAATGCCACTTTCTCCAACCAGTTTTGCAGCATGCGCTTCCAGAAGTCACTTGGTGTGACAATATTGAGCATGCTTTATGGTCTAAGCTGGCCGTCAACTGCGCAATCAACCCCTTAACGGCTATTTTCCAAGTTAAGAACGGTGAGTTGGCTTCCGAGCAATATAAAAACCAACTTACCAATGTCATCGAAGAAGTCTTTCAAGTAATGAGCGCCTGCTCCATCCCTGTCGAGAAGTCCACGTTGGAATCGACGGTTCAGCAAGTGATCAGTGCCACTGCCGAAAACTTCTCTTCAATGAGGCAAGACATTCACTATCAACGCAAAACTGAAATTGATTTTATTACCGGTTACTTGCTGAAACAGGCTAAAATTCACAATATTCAAGCCCCTGAAAATCAAGCTCTCTATACCCAGATCCATCACATCGAACAAAGCTGGAAATCACAATGAATAAAAAAGTACTGGTCCCGATTGCACCGGGTACGGAAGAAATGGAAGCCGTCACCATCATCGACATGATGGTACGAGCTGGCTACGACGTGACTGTGGCCAGTGCTGATTTTGCTGGCCAACTGACAATGAAAGCTTCCAGAGGCGTTACGCTCACTGCTGATTGTAAACTCGTCGATATCGCCGATGACGAATTCGATGCAGTGATCTTGCCTGGTGGCGTTGGCGGAGCGGAAACCTTTCGCGACAGCACGGTGTTAGTTGAGATTGTTCGCCAACAAATGTACGAAGGGAAGCTGGTTGCTGCGATATGCGCCGCACCAGCGTTGGTACTGGCTCACCATAAGCTTTACCCTGACGCTTTAATGACCTGCCATCCTAGTTTTGAATCTCATATCAGTAAGGAAAATTGGCGAGTTAAACGCGTCACTTACGATATTAATCACAACTTGTTGACCAGCCAAGGCCCCGGTACTGCACTAGAATTTGCGATGGAAATCATCATTAACCTTTCAGGAAAAGAACACGCTTGGACGGTTGCCGAACCTATGGTGACGATCCCAACCCTGCAATATCACAAGCTGGGTGGCCTTGAGTCATGCTAGATGTTCATGCCATCCGTTCACAGTTTCCTGCATTAACTCAAAACGTTAATGGGGAACAACTGGTGTATCTCGATAGTGCAGCGACGACACAAAAACCTGATTGCGTTATCAATGCGATTTCAGACTACTATCGCTCTCAAAACGCCAATGTTCATCGTGGTAGTCACAGTCTGACTGCACAAGCAACCAGCCACTTTGAAACCGCTCGTCAAACCGTCGCAACCTTCATCGGCGCGGAGAGCAGTAAAGAAATCATCTGGACACGCGGAGCGACAGAAGCGCTTAACCTAATCGCACAAACCCATGCTCGTAACACACTACAGCCCGGTGATGAAATGCTGGTTAGTGAAATGGAACACCACGCCAATATCGTACCTTGGCAAATCGTTGCAGAGCAGACTGGAGCAAAAGTCATCAAAGTGCCAATGACCGACGATTGCCAATGGGATATGAAGGCGTTTTCAGCTTTGCTATCCGATAAAACCAAACTGGTGTCGCTGGCTCATATCACCAACGTGACGGGAACACGTCTACCGATTGAGTCGGTGATAGCTCAAGCGCATCAAGTCGGAGCGACAGTAGTTGTCGATGGTGCTCAAGGCATTGTTCATGAAGCTGTTGACGTAAAAACGTTAGATGCGGACTTTTATGTTTTCTCTGGTCATAAACTCTACGCACCTGCGGGTATTGGCGTTTTATATGGAAAATTGTCGCTGCTTGATGCTATGCCTCCGTGGCACGGCGGAGGGAAAATGGTCGAAAAGGTGTCGTTTTCTGGAACCACTTTCAGCGAATTGCCTGGCAAGTTCGAGGCTGGCACACCCAATGTGGCAGGTGCGATTGCCTTAGCCACGGCGATAAACTGGTATCAGAGTTTTGAGCATACCGATGTAGAGAGTCATATTCATAGTCTGGTTCAGGACGCTTATCAAAGACTATCTAAAATCGAAGACATTAGAGTGTTAGGCTATCAAGCCAATGCTTCTGTGCTGTCGTTTATCATTGATGGTGTGCACCACCAAGATCTCGCAACATTACTTGATCAACAAGGCGTTGCCGTTCGTGCTGGTCACCACTGTGCTCACCCTCTAATGGACGCACTGGGAGTTAAAGGCACCGTGCGCGCTTCCTTTGCCATCTACAATACACAGCAAGACGTGGACAGGCTGATCGCCGCCGTAGAGAAAGCCGCGGATATGCTTTAGTAAGAAATAGAAAAGGGTTGACGATAAACGCCAACCCTTTTTAAAAGACTATAAATATAATCCGAGCTTAAAGTTCGTCAAAGGCCTCAATCGCTTCTGATAACTTCTTCACGCCGTGAATCTGCATTCCCTGAATACCGCCTTTAGGCATATTTGCAGCCGGAACGATGGCCTTTTTAAAGCCATGTTTAAATGCTTCATTCAGCCTTTCCTGCCCGCTAGGTACCGGACGAATCTCGCCGGCAAGACCCACTTCACCAAAAACCACTACGTCTTTTGGTAGTGCTCTATCTCTGAAGCTGGATAGCAGTGCCATCACCAAAGCTAAATCGGCACTGGTTTCCGTTACTTTAACCCCGCCTACTACATTCACAAACACATCCTGATCCGCCATCTGCAGACCACCATGTTTATGTAAAACGGCCAACAGCAGCGACAGTCGATTTTGTTCAAGGCCAACCGCTACACGTCTTGGGTTTGCCAACTGGGAGTAATCCACCAGTGCCTGAATTTCCACCAGCAGTGGACGAGTGCCTTCCCAAACCACCATAACGGAGCTGCCTGAGGTCTCTTCTTCCCCACGGGAGAGAAAAATAGCCGAAGGGTTACTGACTTCTTTCAGCCCCTGCCCTGTCATGGCAAACACGCCCAACTCATTCACAGCACCGAAACGGTTCTTATGACTACGAAGCGTTCTGAACCTGCTATCAGTACCGCCATCAAGCAGCACTGAACAGTCGATGATGTGCTCAAGCACTTTAGGCCCAGCCAACGTGCCGTCTTTGGTTACGTGGCCAACAATGAACACCGCGACATTGTTTTGCTTAGCATAGCGGGTTAGCGCAGTCGCTGACTCTCTTACTTGCGCCACACTGCCCGGCGAAGATTGAACATCCGCCACATGCATCACCTGAATCGAGTCAATCACCAAAATCTTAGGCTGTTCTTTTTCTGCAATCTGGCAAATACGATCAACATTGGTTTCTGAAAGCATTTTCAGATTGTCTTTAGGCAACCCCAGACGGGAAGCCCGCATCGCGACCTGCTGAAGCGATTCCTCACCGGTGACATACAAAGTCGGCATCTGAGATGCTAAATAACACATTGTCTGTAGCAACAGCGTCGATTTACCTGCACCAGGATTACCACCGATCAAAATCGCCGCTCCGGGTACAACCCCTCCACCTAAAACTCGGTCAAGCTCTTTAAAGCCGCTGGTAAAACGTGGAACTTCCTGTAAATCTATCTCGGATAAGGTTTGAACCTGAGTTTCACCCGAGTTTCCTGCGTAGCCAGTCAGTCGCTCATTTCTCGCCGCTGCAGGGGATGCAGCCAACCTGACTTCACTAATCGTATTCCATGCGCCACAAGCATTACATTGTCCCTGCCATCGCGGAAAATCCGCGCCACAGTCGTTACATACGTATGCTCTTTTTGCCTTTGCCATATCACCTCGGACCTGTATTTGTGACAATGCAGTTATCATTCGTCACCTATTCACCTTGATTCGGTGTAACATATCATTAAAGATCTTTATATCAAGGCCGATATTCAGAGTAAGGGACAAGCTAACAAAAATATATGCAGCAGCCAGAGATTTTATCTTTAGCAGAACGACTGATTCCTGCTTACAACTCCGATGATTTTGAATACCTTCTCGCCCAAATGACCGAAGGAGAGGCGCCATCGGTCAAAATTCTGGTTAAGATGGAACTTAACCGCGTGATGGCTCCCTGCACCAAAAGTGTTGATCTGCGCGGGCGCGTCAAGGGTGAATGCCGCGAATACGAGCTGGATGGTGTTAAACACTGGCTAGACGACGTAGCTTTTAATGCCTACCACAAAAATACCCGTAAGTTTGGCGGCTATACCGAAGGGGTTTGGGAAGCCTTGTGTAACACCCATAACAACTTCCGAGTCATGCAGAAGCGTGGCAAGCCACAGGGTATTGAGTTTTCAGAAAAAAGCACGGCCTACGACGTTGAAGCAATTAACTTAGGCTACGACCTTAAGAGACGTGAAAACCGCCTCAAGCTTTCCTCTCAAATAGAATTTCAGGTCAATAAAGACCAATTAGTCCACGCAACAACCGTGGATATCTCCCCGTCTGGCGCCAAATTTAAAGTCCCTTCTGCCTTTAGCTACAAGCTGGGTGAAATCATTGCCGTTCGCTTTGTTGAACTCGCAAGAAACAGCGAAGTCGAAGGATTGGATACACCGATTAACTACCGAATTGTCGGCATCGATGAGTCTTACGAGAACGATGCAGTGAAATACCTACGTCTGCTCAAACTTGATGAGTCGACGGTTGTTGAAGAGGTTATCGAAGATCAACTTAAAAATGATAGCCAGCGTTCTCGTCACGATAATCAAGACAAAGTCATCCGCGCCCGTTCAAGGGGGTATGAGCATACCTTCCTGAAACACACCTGCAATTTACCCGTGTTCTTCAGCGGCAATGAGCTCAAGCTGGCGTTGATGACTGAAAACAACCAACCTATCTGGCAGTACTGGCAGGATGAACGCAACCAACAAGCCCTGACGACCTTGTTTAACAAAGAAAGAATCGAGCATCTGACTAAGCCGGGCATGCGTGGCAGTAACAACGTGTTTTATTCGTTCACTCATGAACATCAGGGAAAAACCTTATTCTTCTCGATGATGATGCCAGAAGCCACCCGCCAAGTGCGTCAACTTTTCTGGCATGTGGGGGCGAAAAAAGAAAGCTGGCGCGCATTCCGCCTGCATGTTTTTGAGTTGTCAGACAGCGAACGAAGCGAGTTAGCCAATCACTCCACTGAGCTGGATTTTGACACCAAAACCTTGACTCATTGCGGTATCTTGCAGGAGCTTTCAACAGAGGCTACCAATCAGGATTATCTGTTAACGGAAAAACCTCGCTTGCCAAGTAGCGAATTAAATCGCTTCCGTCATGTTCGTAACCCAGAAAACAATCCGGTTTGCCTCTATTTCGATGCAAAGTCTCGCCGTAAAGAGCCCCGCTATCAGTTCCGCTCTCCTTTAGAACTCACAACCAGCGACAACACGGTTCACACCGGAGTCACGCTGGATATCTCTAAGCGCGGTATCAGTCTTGCGCTAACCTCGCCATGCGCGTTAAAAGCGGGTCATACTTGTAAGGTTAACTTCAAAGAGCTGAGCCTTTACGACAAGAAACTGCCGCTGGACAGCGTCCCTTATGATGTAATTAGAATCTCTCCGGGAGGGAAACGTCTGCAATTGGTGATGCTTGAAGATAGCAATACCATGCGTACTATCGCTTTCTTTGGTCGTCTAATCGAGCATAACCAAGACAAACTTATCGCTAAGAAAGAGTTACTGCCAAGCAATCTGTTGCTCGAAGGGCTACATGACATACTCTTGGATAAAATTGTCAGCTCACCAATTTTCGTCGAAAAGCGGGGTAAAAACCTCAAGCCTCGAGTTATTGGGGTCAACTTCCCTCTAGCTCCGCACTTAGTCGTATTGGCAAAGCTTGGACAGGAAGAGAACTTTTCTCTGGAACCTATCTATAAAGGCCACACCAATACCTTGCTGGCGCAGCCGATGCGTCGTATTGATGGTGCACAGCCAAAATTTCAGGAAGTCTATTTGTCGACCACTCAATTTGGTACACGCATTCAGTCATATGAGTCTAAATTGGTGAGTGAGTTTGATTCTCTCAAAGAGCGAGTGGCGTTTATTAAAAATGCTCAGTCTATGGGGGAATTTTATGCCCTGCGAGTATGCAGTGCCCCGGTATTCGACCCTATGAGCGCCCTGCTGCAAGAAGATATTAAAGAGCTGGCGCCAATCAGTATGCATCAGGCGAGAAGTTTGGAAAAAGAGATTAACGGCATTATGGGCTACGGCGAAATTACCGACATTACGGAAGAAGTGTTGATTCGTCTTGAACTGACTAAATAGAAAAGCGAGGGTATACCCTCGCTTTTTTGTGTTTGTTATGGTGTGGGCTTGAAGCTTATCTTCTTCTGTTTCACCAATGCCGCGGAAAGAATACACAACACGCCACCCAGCCCAGAATATCGCACCGCGGTTTGCGCCTGCTGCTCTACCTTAGGTTTAGCGTGATAAGCAATACCTAAACCAGCAGCTGACATCATAACGAGATCGTTCGCCCCATCTCCAACTGCAATGGTATTGTGTGGTTCAATCTCATATTGCTCCGCCAGCTCTTCAAGAATATCCGCTTTGGTTTGTGCAGAAACCACATCACCCAGTACCTTACCAGTCAGCTTACCGTCAATGATTTCCAGCTGATTGGATTGAGCATGGTCGAGCTTCAACGTCTCCTTGAGGTAGTCGGAGAAATAAGTAAAGCCGCCAGAAGCGATCGCCGTTTTCCAGCCAAACTGATGCAAAGTATGCACAAGTTCAAGCAGGTCTGGTATCAGAGGAAGCTCATGTCGGACACTGGATAAAATGCTTTCATCTGCACCGGCCAGCGCCGCTACTCGTTGACGCAGACTTTGTTCAAAGTCGAGCTCACCCTGCATGGCTCGCTCGGTTACTTCGGAGACTTCTTCACCCACACCAGCTAGCTTAGCGATTTCATCAATACACTCGATCTGAATGGCGGTCGAGTCCATATCCATCACGATCAAGCCAGGTTTCGATAGATCTGGCAGATCATTCAGCGGGGCATAATCAAGTTCAATACCTTGAAGAATTTTCTCGTGTTCCGCTGTCAACTCACCTTGCATCAGCGCCACTTCATATTGACCAACCTTCCACACGTCAACGACTGCGTTATAGTAGCCCGTAAAAAAGTCGATATCTTCAAACTGCTTTGGCGACAAGTATTCCGCAAACACAATCCAATTTGCTTTGGCTTTATCGAAGTTGTTCGCTAAGCGCGCTTCTGGTAGTCGGTTATAAAGTGAAGTATGCCTTTGAATAGAAAGAGTCTTAAACGTTTCCATGTAAATTATTCCTAAAAAATCTCCTCACACGTTAACCTATTGCAATTTAGCTGCGCAAGTATCAATATGCTCTATAGCAAAATTAACCTCGGTTTGGGTGTGTATGGAATCCTCTCTGTTTTCATTTCGTATGGCCTTAAGAGCACTCGCCATTCTTTCCCTGATTGCTATGGTGGCGGTCATAGGTGTCAACAGCGTTAAAATTACAAAAAGTAATGAGCAGATTCAGAAAAATCAGCTGGAAACGCTGATTAAAATTCTGGTATCCCAAGCCTCATTGTCAGCTGGCGATATGATCGTCAATCAAGATCAGGAACGGTTATTGAAACTGACTAACCAGTTGGCTCAGGATAATTTGGTATTTGATGCCACCATTTATGATGCGGAAGGTATTCGTTTAGCATCAAGTGACAAAGGCAAAAGTGTACGTGAAATTCTTGGCTTAGATACTCCGCTTGAAACCGCTCGGATCGGCAAGCAGCAACTGGTCGAACCGATCATGCACGATAACGCAGTTCTAGGTTTTGTACGCATTACTTTTGAAACAGGTAAAGTGACTGCGTTTTCTGATCATTATTACCGCAAGAGCGATCGTTACATGTATACCATGGTTGGGATGAGTTTTATTGCGGGTTTATTACTTGCGGTCGTCATCCGTCGCAAGCCAAAGAAAAAAGGTGAAAACCTGTTGTTAAAAGATATATAGAGCGATAAAGAAAGGGTTGACGCATTAGGTCAACCCTTTTTTATGTTTGCAAGGTCTGGCTAGCTCAGATGGCCAACAGCATCTTACGCTTCGTCACCAAGTAGTACTGAGTCTAGGGCAACGATCATCATGTCATTGAACGTCGTCTGACGCTCGTCCGACGTAGTCTGCTCACCCGTTTTGATGTGATCAGATACAGTACAGATAGTCAGTGCTTTCGCACCGTACTCGGCACAAACGCCGTAGATACCCGCCGCTTCCATTTCAACACCAACGATACCGTACTTGTCCATCACATCGAACATCTCTGGATCTGGCGTATAGAATAGTTCCGCGGAAAACAGGTTACCGACTTTCACTTCAATACCACGTGCTTTCGCTGCCTCTTCGGCTGCGCGAACCATTTTATAATCAGCAATTGCAGCAAAGTCATGACCTTTAAAGCGAATGCGGTTCACTTTAGAGTCAGTACAAGCGCCCATACCAATCACAACATCACGTACTTTGATGTCTTCGCTCACTGCACCACAGCTACCTACACGGATGATTTTCTTCACACCGTAGTCTTTGATTAGCTCAGTGGCGTAGATTGAACAAGATGGGATACCCATGCCGTGGCCCATCACAGACACTTTACGACCTTTGTAAGTCCCTGTGAAACCGAACATATTACGCACATCACAGACCTGAACGACATCTTCTAGGAAGGTTTCTGCAATGTACTTCGCGCGTAGCGGGTCACCCGGCATAAGAACGACATCTGCGAATGCATCCGTTTCAGCATTAATATGTGGAGTTGCCATGTCTGTTAATTCCTTAACTAAGTTAAACGTTGTCAGAGAGGCGCTTGCCTCTCTAACTGTCTCATTACAAAAAGTTTTTACCGTAATCCATTGGTGAGGTACCAAAGTACGTTGCCAATGATTGACCGATGTCAGCAAAAGATTCACGCAAGCCCAGAGAACCAGCAGGCACTTTCTGACCATAAACAATCACAGGGATGTGTTCACGTGTGTGGTCAGTACCCGGCCAAGTCGGGTCACAGCCGTGGTCGGCCGTCAGGATAAGAACATCATCCTCTTCCATCAGTTCCATCACTTCATGGATACGACCATCGAAATACTCAAGCGCAGCAGCATAGCCTGCAACGTCACGACGGTGACCATAAGCAGAATCGAAATCAACAAAGTTAGTGAAGACGATTGTATTGTCACCTGCTTCTTTGATTGCCTCTTTTGTCGCTTCAAAGAGTGCTGGAATGCCTGTTGCTTTAGTATTCTTGGTGATACCACAACCAGCGTAAATGTCAGAGATCTTACCGATCGAGTGAACTTCACCGCCTTTCTCTTCAACAAGCTTCTGTAGAATCGTCGCTGAAGGTGGCTCAACAGACAGATCGCGGCGATTACCAGTACGCTCGAATTGACCTTTACCCGGACCAATGAATGGACGGGCGATAACGCGGCCGATGTTGTAGTCTTCCAGCTCTTCACGTGCGATCTGACAAAGCTCAAGCAAACGATCTAAGCCGAAGGTTTCTTCATGACAAGCAATCTGGAATACCGAGTCCGCCGACGTATAGAAGATAGGTTGACCTGTCTTCATGTGCTCTTCACCAAGATCATCCAATACCTGGGTGCCTGATGCATGACAGTTACCAAGGAAACCGTCTAAACCAGCACGCTCAAGAATGCGATCCGTCAGCTCTTTCGGGAAGCTGTTGGCTTTGTCGGTAAAGTAGCCCCAGTCAAACAGAACCGGAACACCAGCAATTTCCCAGTGACCTGACGGCGTGTCTTTACCAGAAGACAGCTCAGCAGCATGACCGTAAGCACCGATGATTTCCGCTTCAGTATCTAAACCCGGCGCAAAGCGACCCGTTGACTCTTTGTGGGCCATTGCTAAGCCAAGCTTTGACAAGTTAGGCAATGTCAGTGGACCTTTACGATCAGCGTTATCCGCCAAGCCTTGATCACATTGATCTGCGATATGACCCAGAGTGTCTGAGCCAACATCACCAAATTTCTCAGCGTCTGCTGTCTCACCGATTCCAAATGAATCCAGTACTAATATAAATGCTCTTTTCATTGCTCTTCCTCAGGCCCACCGGTAATCTTTTTTTATATGGCGGGCCTTAGTGTAATTTTTGATTAAACGTCTTCTGCGCGGATCTGACGATAAACTTCAGGCGTTGGCGTATATTCACCACCGATAGTGATAGCCTGCTTAAGCGCTTCAGCCGCTTCAAGCCATTGCTCTTCACTACGGGCGTGAATCACAGCCAGTGGTTTGTCACTCGATGCTTTTTCACCAAGGCGGATAAACCCGTCAAAACCCACTGCATAGTCAATTTCGTCTGTTGCCACACGGCGACCGCCACCCATGGAAACAACCGCCATACCGATTGCACGAGTGTCCATTGCCGATACAACACCGTCTTCATCAGCGAAGACTGGTTTGATGATTTCTGCTTTTTCTAGGTAGTTGTCGTAGCTTTCTACAAAATCAGCCGGGCCACCTAAGCCTGCGACCATCTTGCCAAAGCACTGAGCAGCTTTACCGTTATCCAGAACTTCCATCAGTTTCGCGCGTGCATCTTCTGTGTCGTCAGCCAGTTTAGCCAACACCAACATTTCGGCACATGACGCCATCGTAACTTCAAGTAAACGAGAGTTGCGGTATTCACCTGTCAGGAACTGAACCGCTTCACGTACTTCTACTGCGTTACCCGCAGAAGAAGCCAGAACTTGGTTCATGTCAGTCAAAATAGCCGTTGTCTTGGTACCGGCACCGTTTGCTACTGCTACGATAGATTTAGCAAGCTCTTCAGATGCTTCATAGGTTGGCATGAATGCGCCTGAACCCACTTTGACATCCATAACCAATGACTCAAGACCAGCAGCCAGTTTCTTAGACAAGATTGAAGCCGTGATCAGTGAAATGTTGTCAACCGTTGCGGTAATGTCGCGGGTTGCGTAAACACGTTTATCGGCTGGCGCTAAGTCGCCTGTTTGACCAATGATGGCAACACCTGCGTCTTTCGTAACATCACCAAACACTTCATTGGTTGGTGTGATGTTGTAGCCCGGAATCGACTCCAGCTTATCTAGCGTACCGCCTGTATGGCCAAGGCCACGACCAGAGATCATTGGAACGAAACCGCCACATGCCGCAACCATTGGGCCAAGCATCAGCGAGGTCACGTCACCAACACCACCGGTTGAATGCTTATCTACAATTGGGCCGCCGAATTCTTTATGGCTCCAGTCGATAACCATACCGGAATCACGCATCGCACACGTCAGTGCAATACGCTCTGGCATTGTCATTTCATTGAAAAAGATAGCCATCGCAAATGCTGCGATTTGACCTTCAGAAACGGTGTTTTTAGCCACACCTTGGATAAAGAAATTAATTTCGTCGGCAGTCAGGACTTCGCCGTCGCGTTTTTTGCGAATGATTTCTTGAGGTAAATACATTAGAGCCTCCCACGCTAAAAGTAGCGGTGGTTGTAAGGTAAAGAGGTATTGTGGAGCAGCGATTCGCTACCCCACCAAACAGACTTAGTGATTGCTTACTCTAAACATTTGGCGTTGCAGCTAGGCGACAAATAAGTTCATTCCTATGAGCATAGGTTTTCTATGTGATTAGGATGAACTTATGCAGTCAACAACGCTGAAGCGTCAAATATGACGAGTAAATTAGTACGCTGCAGGGTCTGCAGTTTCGTCTGTTACTTCTAATGTATTTAGTAGGTTAGTTAGCAGGCTTGACGCACCAAAGCGGTAATGACGAGCGTCTACCCAGTTGTCGCCCAAAATCTCATCAGCCATTGCTAGGTACGCTGCTGCATCTTCAGCCGTGCGCACACCACCTGCTGGTTTGAAACCAACAGATGCTGCAACATCCATATCACGAATCACTTCTAGCATCATGCGTGCATATTCAGGTGTTGCATTGACTGGCACTTTACCCGTTGAAGTCTTAATGAAATCAGCGCCTGCTTTGATTGAAATTTCAGAAGCTTTCTTAATTAGTGCTTCTTCTTTCAGCTCACCGGTTTCGATGATGACTTTCAGAAGAATGTCGCCACACGCTGCTTTACATTGCTTAACTAGCTCGAAGCCCACTTCCTCGTTACCTGCCATTAGAGCACGGTATGGGAATACAACGTCCACTTCATCTGCACCGTAAGCAACGGCCGCTTTCGTTTCAGCAACAGCGATATCAATATCGTCATTACCGTGTGGGAAGTTCGTTACTGTTGCAATACGAACGTCTGGTGTACCTTGCTCGCGAAGTGTCTTCTTAGCAATAGGAATAAAGCGAGGGTAAATACAGATCGCAGCTGTGTTACCGACAGCTGATTTTGCGTCATGACATAGTGAGATCACTTTTGCATCAGTGTCATCATCATTTAGCGTAGTAAGATCCATAAGTTTAAGTGCACGTAGTGCTGCTGCTTTTAAATCGCTCATTTCTATCTCCGATCAATATTCATAAAAGTATCTGCTCAACCCAGTGTGGGTTGCGCAGTCATTAATGAACGGACTTGGTTCCCTGAAGACTTAGGAACAAACAGCGAATTTGCCCCCAATTGCTATCCTTGTCACCGCACAGTACCAGTTTGGTCTATGGCACAACAATCTGCGATTGCGGTGTCTAACGGTATCTGTAGCCAATTGCCCAATGTACAGGCAACGCTACAACCAACGCCAATCATACTCCTTGTATTAACAGGCGCTAGCTAAAAACTTCTCAATAATCCATTGATAAGTTACGCCACCAAGCTCAATCCTAACAACGCCGGCACACCAAAATACTGGTGAAATGGGCATGGATAGCTTAATAGCAGAAAACAGGACTCCAACGACTAAGCCCGTGAGGGCTGCGAGGAAAACTCCATTCATGAGTTTTACCCTACTCTCTATATTTACATACATTATAGATATTCGTCGCAGAACTGTAGTGGCTCATAGAGCGCAAACGGTTTGTATCTCAAAAAAGATTCCGTGCAACGTTTGTTCAATCTTCATGACCGACAAACGCTATGAATCCAGTTGTCTGAATCCACTCCAGACTCATCTCGAATCAAGCCAAACACTCAACCTGCTTGTATTCGAGCCTTTCCCTGCCAAGAGCCTACTAACAGGCTTAGGAAGCAATAATCAGGGAAAGAAAAACAAAAAAGCCCCGTAGCACACAAACGTGTGTCTACGGGGCTTTTTAAAACGGCGTCTATATAATCTTTCGCTTACTTAATTAGAAAGATAGGAAGAAGCCAGCGATTGTCGCCGCCATTAGGTTAGATAGCGTACCAGCACAAACCGCTTTAACACCCATACGAGCGATGTCGTGACGACGGTTTGGAGCTAGACCACCTAGACCACCTAGTAGAATCGCAATAGAAGAAAGGTTTGCGAAACCACATAGAGCGAACGAGATAATAGCGGCTGTCTTAGTAGACATTACTTCACCCGTTGCTGGGACAACTTGTGCTGCGTCACCAACGTAAGGTACGAAGTTTAGGTAAGCTACGAATTCGTTAACAACCAGTTTCTGACCGATGAACGAGCCAGCAAGCGTTGCTTCTTCCCATGGCACACCGATTAGGAATGCTAGAGGCGAGAAGATGTAGCCTAGTAGAATTTCAAGAGTTAGCTCAGGCATACCGAACCAACCGCCAACGCCACCTAGGATACCGTTAATAAGTGCGATTAGACCGATGAACGCTAGTAGCATTGCACCAACGTTTAGAGCAAGCTGTAGACCAACAGAAGCACCACCAGCCGCTGCATCGATAACGTTAGCAGGCTTGTCGTCGCCACCGTCGATGTCGCCACCTAGCTCTTCATCTGGAGCGTCAGTTTCTGGCTTGATGATCTTAGCGAATAGTAGACCACCAGGTGCTGCCATGAATGATGCAGCAACTAGGTACTCTAGAGGAACACCCATAGAAGCGTAACCAGCTAGTACACCACCAGCAACAGAGGCAAGACCACCACACATTACAGCGAATAGCTCAGATTGCGTCATCTTAGGAACAAACGGACGAACCACTAGAGGTGCTTCAGTTTGACCTACGAAAATGTTCGCTGCTGCAGACATTGATTCCGCACGTGAAGTGCCAAGTGCTTTCTGTAGACCACCACCAAGAATCTTGATTACCCACTGCATAACACCTACGTAATAAAGTACAGAGATAAGTGCAGAGAAGAAGATTAGCGTTGGAAGTACCTGGAACGCGAAAATGAAGCCAATACCGTCAACTGAGAAGTTAACTAGGCTGCCAAATAGAAAACCAGTACCGTCTTTACCGTAGTCGATTACATTCTGTACGCCAGCAGAGAAGCCAGCTAGAAGGTCACGACCCCATGGTACGTAAAGAACGAAACCACCGATGATGAATTGGATAGCAAATGCGCCACCCACAGTTCTTAGATTGATAGCTTTGCGGTTATCAGACAGTAGTAATGCAATTCCTAGCAATACTGCCATACCGACTAGGCTCATAAACAGGCTCATAGTTTATGATTTCCTTATATGTTATTTGTTGGCGTGTTACAAAATGGAGCTCTAAAGCGGAGGCAATTATACTCATCCGTCCAATGATAAAGTAATGCTGCCTTCACAGTTTCTAATAAGATTCATCATGCGTTCACTCATTTACGTGAAGGAGATCACTCTTCTTCATTCTGTAACTCATAAAAAGAACATTTTCTTTAGAAACTATTCACAAATACCGAACGCCGAATTGCTATTTTTCCAAACGTTTTCAGCAATCGTTTGCTCAGTAATACCCTTCAGTTTTGCAAGGCAGGACAAGGTTTGAGCTAACATTTCCGGATGATTAGGTTTGCCTTGATGACCATAAAGGGGCATGTCAGGTGCATCCGTTTCCAGCACAATACATTCAAGAGGTAAATCTATCACCGCTTGGCGCGTTTTCTGGGCTCTTGGGTAAGTTATAACGCCCCCAATACCAATATAAAAACCCAACTCGACAAACTGCATTGCCTGCTGATAGCTCCCCGAAAAGCCATGTAAAACCCCACCGTAAGGAAATTTATGGCGCTTCAGCAACTGAAGAACCGAATTGTGGGTTTTTCTCGCGTGAAGGATTAGCGGCAACTTGAGTGTTTTCGCCAGTTCAATCTGAGCAATAAACACCTGTCGTTGTATCTCTTCGTCAACATCGACCATCGCATCTAAGCCACATTCACCAATAGCTTTACAACGTTCAAGCTTTGTTTCAAACAAAGCGCGTAACTCTGGTAAATGCTGCTGGCTGGCTGCCGTTAGAAAATAGGGGTGCATCCCCAGCGCAATATAAAGAGATGAATATGAAGAAGACAGTGAGATTAATTGCTGCCAATTGGAGGGGCCAATGGCCGGAATCATGAACCGCTCAACACCTGTTCGCTTGGCCCGTTGAAGTTGAGCAGGGAAATCATCGGAAAAAGGGGGGAAATCGAAATGGCAATGGGTATCAAAAAGGCGCATTATCGCTGCGCCTTTTTATTGGATAGAGAAGCTTGATGAACGGGGTCTGTGCGATAAGGAACACAGCTGCGTTTATTCTCCGGTGTCAGCCCCATCGACTGACACCACGCATCGTATCGCGCAATCCACTGTTTAAACCAAGCTAGCATCTGTTGATTCCTTTATTGCTCTTCGCGTTTAAAGACCAATTCGGTCGGTGAAGACTCATCCTCAACAAAATAATAGCCTGCCGTGTCAAACTTAGTCAGATCCGCGACGCTCTCGATACGATTCTCAATGATGTAGCGCGCCATCATGCCACGCGCTTTCTTCGCATAGAAGCTGATCACCTTGTACTGACCATTTTTGCAATCTTTGAAAATTGGCGTAATCACCTGAGCATCCAGCGATTTTGGTTTTACGGCTTTAAAGTACTCGTTTGAAGCCAGGTTAATCAGAACATTATCACCTTGTTCTACAATGGCTTGATTAATCTTGTCAGTAATCACATTACCCCAGAACTGATACAGGTTACTGCCTTTTTCATTGGCAAGTTTCGTCCCCATTTCCAGACGGTAAGGCTGCATCAAATCAAGCGGTTTAAGTAGACCATATAAACCAGACAACATGCGTAAGTGCTGTTGAGCATAATCAAAGTCATCGTCCGACAAACTTTGTGCGTCTAAGCCCGTGTACACATCGCCTTTAAAAGCCAGAATCGCTTGGCGTGAGTTCTCCGTCGTAAACGTCTCACTCCACTCCTGAAAACGACCAACGTTCAGGTCAGCGATCTTATCACTGACTTTCATCAAGCTCGCGACATCGGCAGGCGTCAGCTTACGGCACACATCAATCAGTTGTTTTGAGTACTCGATCAGTTCTGGCTGAGTAAATTTCTCTGTGGCCAGTGGTGATTCGTAATCTAAGGTTTTCGCTGGTGAAACGACGATTAGCATGGCTTTACTCTATCCGTTCTGTTTTTGTTGGCTA
This sequence comes from Vibrio sp. RE88, assembly GCF_013113835.1. GTDB lineage: Bacteria > Pseudomonadota > Gammaproteobacteria > Enterobacterales > Vibrionaceae > Vibrio. The sequence goes on from NZ_VTYQ01000007.1 coordinate 111,684, forward strand.
TAGGTTACAAAAAAAGCCATGCAATGTCTGCATGGCTTTTTGAATCGTTTTAATAGGCAAAAGTTATAACCTAAATAATTGGAGCTGTAGCTAGGCGGCAATTCAATTCAGCCCTATGAGCATAGTTTTCCCTATGTGATTAGGGCGGCCGGCGCTCCGGGGAATTTATGCGGCCAACGACGCTACGGCTTCAAGAAAGACGGTTATATTAATCTTTTTTGCTCTGATCCCAGATACCATCCTCAAGCTGAGATTTCAGCTCAGGAAAATCGTTCGAATCAAATGTTGGCACTTTGCCTTCTTTTAACTGACGGTTGTAATCTTTTGCCAGTTTAATCACGATGCCAGAAAGCAGCAGGATCGCCACCAAGTTGACAATCGCCATCATGCCCATGGAGACATCTGCCAGCGCCCAAACGATAGGTAGTGACGCAACGGCACCAAACATCACCATCGCCAGTACAACCAGACGGAACACGCCTAGACCTGCTTTATGGTTATGCTCAAGGAAAATAAGGTTTGTTTCCGCGTATGAGTAGTTGGCAATGATAGACGTAAAGGCGAAGAAGAAAATCGCCACAGCAACAAAGATACCGCCCCACGAACCCACCTGAGAGCTCAACGCTGCTTGAGTCAGCTCAATACCCGTGATCTCACCATGCGGTACGTATTCACCGGACATCAGGATAATCGCCACCGTCGCTGAACAGATCACGATAGTGTCCATAAACACACCTAACATCTGAACATAGCCCTGAGACGCAGGGTGTGGCGGATAAGGTGTTGCTGATGCTGCTGCGTTTGGCGCGGAACCCATACCAGCTTCGTTTGAGAACAGGCCGCGTTTGATGCCGTTAATCATTGCCTGGGCAATTGCGTAACCTAGACCACCCGCCGCTGCTTCTTGCAGACCAAAGGCACTCTTGAAGATCAAGCTCAGCACCGCTGGCAGCTTGTCGATATTCATAAACATAACGAACAGCGCCAGTATTAGGTAAAGCAGTGCCATCGCAGGAACAATCATTTCTGCTACGCGAGCGATACGCTTGATACCACCAAAGATAACCACAGCAGATAACAAAACAACGGCAATACCAACATAGGTTTCATCCCAACCAAATGCCGTATTCATTGCACCAGCAATTGAGTTAGCTTGAACCGCGTTAAATACCAAACCAAAAGCGATGATCAGGAAGATTGAGAACAATACGCCCATCCAGCGCATGCCCAAACCTTTCTCCATGTAGTACGCAGGACCACCACGGTAGTTACCGTCATCATCTTTGGTTTTGTATAACTGCGCCAATGTACTCTCGGCAAACGACGTTGCCATACCCAGCATGGCGATCAGCCACATCCAGAAAATTGCACCTGGGCCACCAGCCGTCAGAGCAACAGCAACACCCGCCATGTTACCTGTACCCACACGGGCAGCTAGGCTAGTACACAAAGCTTGGAATGATGAGATACCTGCTTTATCCGCTTTACGGCTGTTCTTAAGTACCGAAAACATGTGGCCAAAATGGCGGAACTGGATAAAGCCCAGTCTGAATGTGAAGTACACACCGACACCGACTAGGAGATAAACAAGAATAGAGCCCCAAAGTAGGTCATTCATCAAATTAATTAAATCTGTCATAAGATCCTCGTAGTGAGTTTTCGCTGATCTCTGCTTCCCAGCCTTCCATCCAGTTGCAAACCAAGTGTCAATTCTGCTTAGTATTATTGTGTAATTATTGTGCAACTCAGATATGTAAAACGCGCCTCATGCTTCCATTTTACGTACCAGCGTATTTTTTGACGGGCGGATAATGCAGTCAAGAATATCAAAAATCAATATGCAACCCAATTAATATTATTGTTATTTTTCACTATAAAATCACCATTAGTTAACACAAAAAAGAACATAAAAACCACAAATACAGAACATTAACATCAAAATTTAACAACAATACAGAACAGGCAACTCCATATGAAATGACATAGCCTCAAATATTTGACACTCCTTTGTCACCAAGGACTGAGGGAAGAGTTTGCCCAGACATTCAAATTGCAAAATCAGTTACTCAACTACTCTAAATAAATCTAATTGCATAGCAAAACGAACCGCTGATTTTTCACACACCGCGTTAACATTCATTTTTTCAGAATTTAATCGTTTTCGGTAAGTCGTTCGAACAAAAAAACACCAATCAACGCCCATTTTTCTGTGAAGCAAAGTCTAAAACAGCGTGAAAACTTCATTAAATCGTAACAAATGAGAAACGAATCAAAGTTACTCTCCAAACGGAATGGTATTTAAACAGTACCCCTTCAAAGAGTAATAATTAAAAGAGGTAGCTTATGGAAGGCTTAAACTTTGAAGAAATCATGGAAATGGATTTTCCAAAAACTCGGGCAACACGCTCTAAACCTGCAAAGCGTAAATGGCGAGAAATCGAAGCAATAAAGGATAGGCAGAGGCTTCAACGCGAATTAAAAGATATGGACATCGGATTCGACGATATCGACAACCTAGATTACTGACATTAAAAAAGAGGCGCTTATGCGCCTCTTTTTGTTTACCGATATCTAGGGTGTCAGACACACTCTTGATCGACTTGCCTAATGCGTTGCGCTAATTGCTGATACTGCTCAGCAATGGTGTCACCAAAAACAGGGTCGTCTTCCGTGACGCTCCAACGTTTTTCGACGGCTTGCCAATCGTGCAAAGTGAATCTCTTATTAATGAGAGGCAATATGGACTGCTCTTCAAGATCTAAGTGACGTTTTTGCGTCAGGATAAAATCTTCGAGTTGCTGTACAAACAGGTCTTGAGGGACTACTGCATCTTGGAGGATCATATCGACGGTATCGAGAAAAGAATGAGTCCGTTGCGATAGTGCCTCATGCTCAAGTTCAAGATTTTCGATATCCGTGTGATGGCCGTAATGCTCTAAGTAATAGTGGTAGAGAATATCCTCTTTAGGGTGATGGACACGCTCAGAGTGGTGAGCCAGATAGTCCACTATTTCTCTCACCAAGCTGTAATTGATGGTCTGTTCTTTCTTTAGTAAGGCAATCTTTTGCCTCAATACTGCCAGCAACCGAACCATGTAACCGTGCTCTCGCCGTATCCTTTCAATCATCATAGCGCTTCTCCTTTAACACCTACTTTTAGTAAGTGTATATAAGAAGCACCATTCAAGTCTTGATATTGCTCGAAAATTGAGCAATTAACTTCAGAGAAGGCTACACACTGACCTGAGCGGGAAGATGCCAGTCGATCGTTGGTTTACCTTGTGATTTAAGAATTTGATTTGCTTGAGAAAAGTGCCCACAACCGAAGAATCCACGATGCGCTGACAACGGGGAAGGATGTGGCGCAGCTAATACATGGTGCTTATTGCGATCGATAAAACGCCCTTTCTTTTGCGCATGAGAGCCCCAAAGCAAAAACACCACGCCAGACTGATGCTGATTAACCGCTTCAATGACTTTGTCGGTAAAGGCTTCCCAACCAGTTTTGGAATGCGAATGGGCTTTTCCCTGTTCGACCGTAAGAACAGTGTTGAGTAACAGAACACCTTGCTCAGCCCAGCTTTGAAGGTAACCATGCGCCGGAATCTGAAAACCATCAATGTCCTGTGCTAACTCTTTATACATATTGACTAAAGAGGGAGGAGTCTTGATACCTGGTAAAACAGAGAAACACAGACCATGAGCCTGTCGAGGGCCGTGATAAGGATCCTGTCCCAGAATCACGACTTTCACATCATTGAACTCAGTCGCCCGAAAGGCATTAAACACATCTTTTGCCGGGGGAAAGATCGCTTTACCTGCTGCCCTTTCCGATTCAACAAAATTTAACGTCTGCTGAAAATAGTCCTGCTGCTTTTCAGCCCCAATGACGTCTTGCCATGTCAGTGATGGGGTCATGTTTTGTTCCTTCTGCTATTTACGCTCAAGCAATTGTCGCAAAAAGTCATGAAGGAACAAAGCGATAAAGTGAACTAGCTTTTTTGTGGAATCCGATAATGCCCCTGCCCCGTCACATGGCGATTAGGAACAGGAAGGCGTGTCGAGCGAGCGGTAGTGTAAAAAGAAGTGTAAGGCATAGTGGCATCCTTGTTTGTCTGAGTACCTACACTCACTATGAAAAATTAGTGCCACTTTTAAACAGTCAGACCAGTTCCTTGAGCTGTGTAACATGGTGCTGACGTATAAACTCAATTTCGTCAGGCCAGCTTTCCGGCTCTATTGTTTCTAGAATCAATGGGATACGGTCGAATCGAGGATCTTTGGCGATATACTCAAAACATGCCCAACCAATTTCTCCTTTGCCTAATGCGTGGTGGCGATCGACCTTCCCACCTAGGGCAATCTTTGAATCATTAATGTGCATTGCCCTTAAGTAATGCATACCAACAACACGATCAAATTCAGCAAAAGTCGCCTCACAAGCATCAAAACTGGTCAGGTCATATCCAGCTGCGAAGGTATGGCAGGTATCAATGCAGACACCAACTCGAGATTTATCTTCAACCTGTTCGATGATCTCCGCGAGATGTTCAAATCGCCAACCTAAATTGGTGCCCTGACCTGCGGTATTTTCTATCACCGCTATTACGTTTGGTACGGATTGGTGGGCAAGGTTGATCGACTCAGCGATTCGAGCTAAGCACTCCTTCTCAGAGACCTTTTTTAAGTGACTCCCTGGGTGGAAATTTAGCAATGTCAGCCCAAGCTGATGGCAACGATGCATTTCATCTATAAATGCAGCTCGGGACTTCTCAAGCTTCTCTTCCTCTGGAGCACCAAGATTAATCAAATACGAATCGTGTGGGAGGATCTGCTCAGCAGTAAAACCTAGCTTGATACAGTTAGATTTAAATGCAGCGATAGTTTTTTCATCAAGCGGTTTGGCGTTCCACTGACGCTGATTTTTAGTAAATAGGGCAAACGCATTTGCGCCTATCTCTTTTGCCCTCAATGGTGCTTGATCAACACCACCTGCTGCGGAAACGTGAGCACCGATGAATTTATTACCGTACGAATTTTCTAACATTGTTGCTTTATCACTTTTGACTTTCAGTATGCGGCACGAATTACAACAAGTTATCAGTTTCATCTCAATAGCAATGCTCGAAATGTAGTTATTTTACAACAAAATGAGCATCATTAAATTCAATCCACATCTTGAGAAGTAGACACATGGTATTGCCATATAACCCATCATTGACTTACATCAAGATTCCAACTTCTTATAAATCAATATTATATGTAGTTAATTGACTTACATCAAAACCCCACAACTCAATTCGGGTTATATAATACTCAGCTCGACGAGATTCGGAAATTAACACCAATAAAACCACTAATGTGGATAGGAGACTGTGATGATTCAAGGCATTCAAATTACTAAAGCGGCAAACGATGCACTACTGAACTCTATTTGGTTACTTGATAGTGAGAAAAACGAGGCACGCTGTGTGGCTGCCAACTCAGGTTTTGAAACTGACCAAGTTGTAGCAATCAACGAACTTGGCGAATACGAAAGCCGCGAAGTTGCTATCGAGGCAGCACCTCGCATCGAAGGTGGTCAACACCTAAACGTAAACGTGTTAAAGCGTGAAACTCTAGAAGATGCGGTTGCAAACCCTGAGAAATACCCTCAGCTAACCATTCGTGTATCTGGTTACGCAGTACGTTTCAATTCTCTGACTACCGAGCAGCAGCGAGACGTCATTGCGCGTACATTTACTGAATCTCTATAATTCACTGAATGGTACATTGAACATGACGACGGCGCCTTAGTGGCGCCGTTTTTTGTGGCGGTAAAAAGAAGCAGTGCAGAAGGAAGTTTTTTCCGTTACATTGATTGACCCATTCCTAGTTTTCATCAGTAGCTATGTTACTTGAAGGCATCGAAACTTTATTGGTTCTTAGTAAAGCGAAAACCATGAGCCGAACTGGCAGCTTGCTGTATATCAGTCAATCAGCAGTCAGTAAACGAATCGCCAATCTGGAAAAAAAACTCGGCAAGAAATTGATCGAACCTTCTGGCCGTTCAATCAAACTAACGCCCGATGGACAGGCTCTTATTAACAATATCGGCCCTTCTTTTAATGAGCTTCGAGGTCTTATCTATGAACAACAAGAGTTGGAAGATACCTCCCTCATCAAACTCGATAGCTCAAAGTCTTTGATTGCAGGGTACTTGGGCAAGACCATCGGCGACTACATTAAAAGCGACCAATACATTACCATCACGACCAACCACACACCTCGCATTGTAGAACATGTTCAGTCTGGCAAAGCGACGCTGGGCCTCTGTGCGGGTTTACTGCCAGCCCACCATGGTTTGATGGCCTTTCATTTATTCGATGAGCCTTTCGCTATCGTCAACGACACACCGTTGAAGCAATTACCCGACAAGATCATCACCAACGATTTGACCAATCCGGCCAACAGCTACCAACTCATCACACTGGAAAAGCTCGGTATCAAGCCAATCATGGAAATGGATGCTTACACCGCTGCTGCTCAGTTAGCATTAGGTGGGACAGCACCAGCGTTGATCCCTCACTCAATCATTAAAGCGCTCAATATCCCTGACAAACACTGCTTTCATTTCAGCCAGTTACAGCACCTAATCCGACCTATCCATATTTGTGTTAGACAAAGTGTCTATCAGTCACCTCGGGTTAAAAAGCTGATAGCAACCATTGTTGATGCTGTTCCCAAAGCAGTTTAAATGCCATCGCCATCGACATTACGATCACCAAAGGACGGATCCATTTTTGGCCTTTGGTCACGACCACTTTCGCTCCCATACGAGCCCCAAAGAACCCACCGACCGCCATCACCAACCCTAACTCCCAAATCGGCAACCCTGCCAGAACAAAAAACAGTAACGCAGCGATGTTAGAGGTAAAGTTCAGCACCTTAGTACGAGCGGTCGCATCGACCAGTGAAAAATGCCCAATGGCAACAAAACACACAGTAAAAATAGAGCCTGTCCCTGGGCCAAAGAAGCCATCATAAAACCCAACCCCACCGCCTACGGACAAAGCAAACATCACTTCTGACAGCTTGGCTTGCCCCGAGTGTTGTTTCGTTTTCGGCATCAGTAAGAAGTAAAGCGAGATTGCCACAAGAAGAATGGGAATAAGACTGGTCAGGGTACTCGCGTCAATATACTGTACTGCTTCTGCGCCAATCGCCGAACCGATGAAAGTACACAAGATAGCTAAGCGCATCTCTTTAATACTGACAATGCCGTTGCGCACGAAATACCAGCTAGCAGAAAAACTCCCAAACGAGCTTTGCAACTTGTTTGTGGCTAAAGCTTGAGTCGGGGGAACACCCGCCGCCAGTAACGCAGGCAGCGTTAATAACCCACCGCCACCAGCCATGGCATCGATAAAGCCTGCAGCAGTAGCAACAAAGAAAAGTATGGTCAGTATTTCGAGAGAGATTTCCATGACGTTTGTCTAAACAGCGAAACAGTGGCCATAACCATAACACTGACCTTTCCAGTCGGATAAGGAAAGCATCGATATTGACCTATTCCATTTTTTCATCATTCTAATACACAGCATAAAAAAGCCCGCTCAGAAGAGCGGGCAATGAGGTTGTCATATAGGCTCTGTTGCGAGCCTACTGGTTTTTATTACGCTTCGTTCTGTGCCACTTTAGCGTGTAGCTCTTGAACTGAAGTCACTGACGTTTTAGCGTCAGCAGTGTGAGCCATACATACAGCAAATGCTGCATTCAGTGTCGTTGTGTAGTTCACTTTCTCAGCCAGCGCACCACGACGTAGTACTTTTGAATCCTCAATCGCTTGGCGACCTGCTGCCGTGTTGACGATGTAGGTGTACTCGTTGTTCTTGATACGGTCAAGAATATGAGGGCGACCTTCGTGCACCTTGTTCACTAGACGTGGGTTAATACCCGCTTCACCTAGAATGACTGCAGTACCGTGCGTTGCATCCAGTTGGTAACCAAGCTTCGTTAGCTTAGACGCCAGGTCTACTACACGCTGTTTGTCGCCTTCACGAACAGACAGTAGTGCGCGACCACCTTCTGGGTAAACTGCGCCACAACCGAGTTCCGCTTTCGCGTAAGCTTCTGCGAACGTTGCACCTACACCCATTACCTCACCAGTAGAGCGCATTTCTGGACCTAACAGTGGGTCAACACCAGGGAACTTGTTGAACGGAAGTACCACTTCTTTCACTGAGTAGTAAGGTGGGATAATTTCTTTAGTAAAGCCCTGAGACTCTAATGATTGACCCGCCATCACACGTGCAGCGATTTTCGCTAGTGGAGCACCCGTTGCTTTAGATACGAATGGTACGGTACGAGCAGCACGCGGGTTTACTTCAATTAGGTAAACTTCGTTATCTTTGACAGCGAACTGAGTATTCATCAGGCCGCGTACACCAAGTTCGAAAGCTAGCTTCTCAACTTGCTCACGCATCTTATCTTGGATTTCCTGACTTAGTGTGTAAGCAGGTAATGAACATGCCGAGTCACCAGAGTGAACACCCGCTTGCTCGATGTGCTCCATGATACCGCCGATAACTACGCGCTCACCGTCACAGATAGCATCGATATCAACTTCAGTTGCGTCGTCTAGGAAACGGTCCAGAAGCACTGGTGACTCGTTCGACACGCTCACCGCTTCGTTAAAGTAACGACGTAGGTCTTGCTCGTCGTATACGATTTCCATTGCACGACCACCGAGTACGTATGAAGGACGTACAACCAGCGGGAAGCCAATTTCTTTCGATTTCTCAACCGCTTGCTCGATTGTCGTTACGGTCGCGTTTTCTGGCTGTAGAAGACCTAGGCGGTCAACGGCAGCTTGGAAACGCTCACGGTCTTCAGCGCGGTCGATGGCATCAGGGCTGGTACCTATGATTGGTACACCTGCTGCTTCTAGAGCACGAGCCAGCTTAAGTGGGGTTTGACCACCGTACTGAACGATAACGCCTTTTGGCTTCTCAACACGTACGATTGAAAGCACATCTTCAAGTGTAACTGGTTCGAAGTACAGACGGTCTGATGTGTCATAGTCAGTAGAAACTGTCTCAGGGTTACAGTTCACCATGATAGTTTCATAACCATCTTCACGCAGTGCTAGTGACGCGTGTACACAACAGTAGTCAAATTCAATACCCTGGCCGATACGGTTTGGACCACCACCAAGAACCATGATCTTGTCTTTGTCAGTTGGCTGCGCTTCACACTCTTCATCATAAGATGAGTACATGTAAGCCGTATCAGAAGAGAACTCAGCCGCACAGGTATCTACACGCTTGTACACTGGGTGAATGTCGTACTGGTCACGTAGACGACGGATCTCACTTTCAGACACACCAAGAATTGAAGATAGACGAGCGTCAGAGAAACCTTTGCGTTTCATCTTGCGCAATACATCTTGAGTTAGACCAGCGAAACCACCGGCTTTAACTTGGTTTTCTAGGTTAACCAACTCTTCAATTTGAACTAGGAACCAGCGGTCAATTGCAGTCAGGTTGAATACGCCATCGACAGACATACCAGCACGGAATGCGTCTGCGATGTACCAGATACGCTCTGCACCCGCTTCTTTTAATTCGTGACGAATTGTTGTGAGTGCGTCAGGCGCATCCAAATCAACCATTTCGTCAAAACCATTTACGCCTACTTCAAGGCCGCGCAGTGCTTTTTGTAGCGATTCTTGTTGGTTACGACCGATAGCCATAACCTCACCAACTGACTTCATCTGAGTTGTCAGACGGTCGTTAGCACCTGCAAATTTCTCGAAGTTAAAGCGAGGAATCTTAGTTACTACGTAGTCGATAGTTGGTTCGAATGATGCCGGAGTCGCGCCCCCCGTGATGTCGTTTTGTAGCTCATCCAGAGTGAAACCAACGGCCAGTTTCGCTGCAATCTTAGCGATTGGGAAACCTGTTGCTTTAGAAGCAAGCGCAGAAGAGCGAGATACACGTGGGTTCATCTCGATGATAACCATACGGCCATCTTTCGGGTTAATACCAAACTGTACGTTTGAACCACCCGTCTCAACACCGATTTCACGCAGTACCGCTAGCGATGCGTTACGCATCAGCTGGTACTCTTTGTCGGTCAGAGTCTGTGCCGGTGCGACTGTGATCGAGTCACCCGTGTGGATGCCCATTGGGTCGAAGTTTTCGATAGCACATACGATGATACAGTTGTCCGCTTTGTCGCGAACCACTTCCATCTCATACTCTTTCCAACCGATGAGTGATTCATCGATGAGAAGTTCATTAGTTGGCGACAGGTCCAGACCGCGACGACAGATCTCTTCGAACTCTTCTTTGTTATACGCGATACCGCCACCAGTACCACCCATAGTGAAAGATGGGCGAATGATACATGGGAAGCCAACCATATCGAGCACTTTGTAAGCTTCTTCCATCGTCTTAGCCGTATCCGCACGCGGACACTCTAGGCCAATCGACTTCATTGCTTTATCGAAGCGAGAACGATCTTCGGCTTTATCGATAGCATCGGCCGTTGCACCGATCATCTCTACGCCAAACTCTTCGAGGACACCGTGCTTCTCAAGATCCAAAGCACAGTTAAGTGCCGTCTGACCACCCATAGTAGGCAGGACAGCATCTGGACGCTCTTTCTCAATGATCTTACGCACAACTTCCCATTGAATTGGCTCGATGTAAGTGGCATCCGCCATTTCTGGGTCCGTCATGATCGTCGCAGGGTTCGAGTTAACCAGAATGACTCGATAACCTTCTTCACGCAGTGCTTTACACGCTTGAGCGCCAGAGTAGTCAAACTCACATGCCTGACCGATAACAATCGGGCCTGCACCTAGAATTAGAATACTTTTTAAATCAGTACGTTTTGGCATTCTCTACTACTCCGAATTAAGCGCTGTGTTGTTTGATTAGTTCGATAAAGTGGTCAAATAGCGGCGCTGCGTCATGCGGACCAGGGCTCGCTTCTGGGTGACCTTGGAAGCTGAATGCTGGCTTGTCTGTACGGTGAATACCTTGTAGAGAGCCATCAAATAGTGATACGTGCGTTGCGCGCAGGTTCTCAGGCAGCGTTGCTTCATCTGCAGCAAAACCGTGGTTCTGAGAAGTAATCATCACAACGTTACGCTCTAGGTCCTTAACTGGGTGGTTCGCACCGTGGTGGCCAAATTTCATCTTAACGGTTTGCGCGCCAGACGCTAGCGCAAGGATTTGGTGACCTAAACAGATACCAAAGATTGGCAAACCTTTTTCCAAGAACACTTTGGTCGCTTCGATAGCGTAAGTACATGGTTCAGGGTCACCAGGGCCGTTTGATAAGAACACACCGTCTGGGTTAAGTGCCAAAACTTCTTCTGCACTGGTTTCAGCAGGAACCACTGTTAAGCGGCAACCTCGGTCAACAAGCATACGCAGGATGTTTCGTTTTGCACCGAAGTCATAGGCAACAACGTGATATGGCAATTCGCTGTCGTCTTGCGCCTCAGGAAGTCCACCTTCGAGCGTCCACGAACCTTGTTTCCATTGATACGCTTCTTTTGTTGTAACTTCTTTCGCAAGGTCCATACCTTTTAGGCCAGGGAATTCTTTCGCTTTAGCTAGCGCTAGAGCCTCGTCTAAGTTGTTACCCGCAACGATACAACCGTTCTGTGCACCTTTTTCACGCAGAATGCGAGTTAGCTTGCGCGTATCAATATCAGCGATGCCAACGATGTTTTGCGATTTAAGGTAATCGGAAAGGGATTGTTCGTTACGGAAGTTAGAAGCGATGAGAGGGAGATCGCGAATCACAAGGCCTTGTGCATGAATGGAAGAGGATTCTTCGTCTTCGGAATTGGTTCCGGTATTGCCTATGTGAGGATAAGTAAGTGTGACGATTTGCTGGGAATAGGAAGGATCAGTGAGGATTTCTTGGTACCCCGTCATCGAGGTATTAAAAACAACTTCACCAACGGACGACCCATCTGCTCCAATGGAAACTCCGCGGAACACTGTCCCATCTTCTAGGACTAACAGTGCTGATTTACTCAAGACAACCTCCAGAATAAAAATGCAAAAATAATAAATTAAACTGCAAACTTGCCTTCCTTCACGCAATAAAAAAGCGCTTTCAGGTTATTTAGACAAATTGGCGGTATTCTAATGAGGTGATAAAGAAGTGTCAACAGAGACGCGAAAATAAATTTAACATTTAGAGCAGTTAAAACCAAAAATGTTTTTAGATGGCTAAAATATACAGTTTAGTTCCACTAACAAGGAGATAAGGTGAACAATTTATGAAATGGAGTATTTTCAACATATCTGAGATCACAGTTTTTATTATCATTTTCGCGCAAACGTTGAACAACACACAGTTACCACAACTTTTAAGCAACTAAACAAAAATCCACACAGAAACAACCAAAACAAGCAATAAACTTAGATGCAGATATCGTACTTCAACTAGTTTATTGGATTGCCAATTTGAGCCAGATACAAAAAGCGCCGGGCAAGCCCAGCGCATAATTATTTATTTTTAGTTTCTAGCTTCACTTTAATACTAAGAAGCCGGGCAAATCCCTTCAAACTAAAGCTCGTTTAGACCCAATACATCTGTCATAGTGTAAAAGCCCGCTGGCTTCTCATTGAGCCAAACCGCTGCCTTAATTGCACCATTAGCAAAAGTCATACGATCTGTGGCTTTATGGGTCACTTCCACACGTTCGCCAATATCAGCAAACATTGCAGTATGTTCACCAATGATGTCACCGGCGCGGATGGTCGCGAAGCCAATTTCATCTTTAGTACGCTCACCTGTGATACCTTCACGTGCGTAGACCGCCACATCACTTAGCTTATTGCCCATAGCATCAGCAATTGCTTCTCCCATACCAATTGCAGTGCCTGATGGGGCATCTACTTTATGACGATGGTGTGCTTCAACAATTTCAATATCGCAGTAATCCCCCATCACCTTGGCGGCTTTTTCGAGGAGCTTAAAGACTAGGTTTACCCCCACAGAGTAGTTTGGTGCCATAACCACAGGTACGTGCTGAGCAAACGCATCAATTTGTTCACGCTCTTGCTCGGTAAAGCCTGTCGTACCAATAATAATGCCCTTTGCGTGCTGCTTGCAGAGCTCTAGGTTGGCAAGCGTGCTTGAGGGTGCAGTAAAGTCTACGATCACATCAAAGTTCTCGATGTCTTTTGCTAGATCATCAGTCAGTACGATGTCAAACTTCCCTTCACCACACAGTTCACCAATATCCACACCGACTAAAGATGACTCTGGTCTCTCGGAGCCTGCACCTACCTGAGCCTGCTGGTTCAAATAAGTGGCTTTAACTAAGTTTCGGCCCATACGGCCCGCAGCTCCTGCAATTGCAATACGTACCATTGCATCTCTCCATTATTATCATTACTTGTGCTTAGTGGATTAAAACTACCAACATTAAGCACTGCTGGCTAGGGTCGGATGATCTTTCATGACTAAATTTTTCTCAAAACGATCAACCCTTAGCTATCTCTATGCAAACTCGTTCATCACGCGACGTAAAATAGGCATGTTAGCTTCTGGGAATGCATAGTCAGCAAGCTCAGGTACTGGAACCCAGACCCCTTGTTGCCCTTCTTTACCATAAGGAGTGTTGTCAAATCTGGTCACGCTGATGAAATCAAACTTGAGTGATTTTTCTGGGTAGTCGTACTCAAGGTGCTCAAACAAACTCTGCTCTGTCACCTGAATTCCGACTTCTTCATCCAGCTCACGAACAATCGCTTGCTCTATGGTTTCACCCGATTCTACTTTGCCACCAGGAAACTCCCAGAAGCCTCCTTTATGCTTGTCGTCTGGCCTTTTGGTAATGAACACTTCCGACTGGTCGGAATTAAAAATGATGGCAGCAACAATATGAATACGTTTCATAGTAATTTTCCTTAAAAAAAGAGCCGCCTAAGCGACTCTTTACTTTTCATTGACGATTTCAAATTAGCTGTTAATTTGACCGTGGCATTGTTTGTACTTCTTACCGCTACCGCAAGGGCATGGCTCATTTCGACCAACTTTGCGTTCTTCACGAACCATAGGCTGATGTGCTCCGTCATTACTCTCTTCGTCAGAAAGCTGATTCTCAGCTGATGCATGTTGAGCTTGAGCACGACGAGCCGCTTCTTCCGCTTGGGCACGGCGCTGTGCTTCCATACGCTCAACTTCTTCTTGCTGTTGAACTCGTACTTTCGACAGAATAGTAATGACATCTGACTTAAGCGCATCTAGAAGACCTTCAAACAGCTCAAACGACTCACGCTTGTACTCTTGTTTCGGGTTCTTCTGCGCGTAGCCACGTAGGTGGATGCCTTGACGCAAATGATCCATTGCTGCCAAGTGCTCTTTCCAAAGCGTATCCAGCGTTTGTAGCATGACGGATTTTTCAAAGTTACGCAGAACCTGCTCACCCACCACCGCTTCTTTCTCTTTGTAGACAGCGATTGAGGTTTCAAGGATTTTCTCGCGCAGTGCTTCTTCATACAGCTTGTCGTCTTCTTCGAGCCACTGTTTAACTGGCGCATCCAGATCGAAGTCGTTTTTCAGACGCTCTTGAAGCCCTTCTACATCCCACATATCTTCCAGAGATTGTGGTGGAATGTACTCATCAATCACAGCGCTGATTACATCAGCACGGTTTTGCTCAATCATTTCACTGATGTCTTCAACACTCATCAGTTCATCACGAAGCTCGTAAACCACTTTACGTTGATCGTTCGCTACATCATCGTATTCAAGCAGTTGTTTACGGATATCGAAGTTACGGCCTTCCACCTTACGTTGTGCTTTTTCGATGGAGCGAGATAGCATCTTAGATTCAATCGCTTCTCCTTCTTCCATACCACTCTGGATAAGGCTGGCCATGCGATCAGACGTAAAGATTCGTAATAGTGAGTCTTCCATTGATAGATAGAAACGCGAAGAACCTGCATCACCCTGACGACCTGAACGGCCTCGTAGCTGGTTATCAATACGGCGAGATTCGTGACGTTCAGTACCGATGATGTGCAGGCCACCGGCCTCAAGAACTTTATCGTGTACTTCTTTCCAATCTGCTTTGATGGCTTCGATCTGCTCTTGCGTTGGATTCTGCATTGAATCCACTTTCGCCTGCCAGCTTCCGCCTAACACAATATCAGTACCACGACCTGCCATGTTCGTAGCGATTGTCACCGCGCCCGGCGTACCCGCTTCTGCAACAATTTCCGCTTCACGCTCGTGGAATTTAGCGTTCAAGACGTTGTGTTTGATCTTCGCTTTTTTCAGTGCGTTGGACAGCAATTCAGACTTTTCGATCGAAACCGTACCCACTAGAGAAGGTTGGCCTTTTGCGACACGCTCTTTGATATCTTCAATGATCGCATTGAATTTATCCGCTTCAGTACGATAAACCACATCTGGCATATCGTTACGAATCATTGGTTTGTTGGTTGGGATAACTACCGTTTCAAGACCATAAATAGACTGGAATTCAAACGCTTCCGTATCCGCAGTACCCGTCATACCTGATAATTTTTCGTATAAACGGAAGAAGTTCTGGAATGTAATAGATGCGAGCGTTTGGTTTTCGTTCTGGATCTTCACGCCTTCTTTAGCTTCAACCGCTTGGTGAAGACCTTCTGACCAACGACGACCAGGCATAGTACGGCCAGTATGTTCGTCAACGATCACCACTTCGCCATCTTCATTGACGATGTAGTCAACGTTCTTTTCAAACAGAACATGCGCACGTAGAGCTGCATTTACGTGATGTAACAGGCTAATGTTTGCCGGAGAATATAGCGTATCCCCTTCTTCCATTAGACCATTCTTGATCATCAGCTCTTCAACGAATTCTTGACCAGTCTCTGTCAGGTGGACCTGCTTCGACTTTTCATCAACCGTGTAGTGACCATCACCACGATACTCTTCTGAGTCTTCCTGATCTTGTTTCTGAAGATGTGGAATAAGGGTATTGATACGCGTGTATAGTTCAGAACTGTCTTCTGCTGGGCCTGAGATAATCAAAGGTGTACGTGCTTCATCGATAAGAATCGAGTCAACTTCATCCACTACCGCAAAGAAGCGAGCACGCTGTACACGATCCTCAGCACGGAAGGCCATGTTATCGCGCAGGTAATCAAAACCAAACTCATTGTTGGTTCCGTATAGAATATCTGCTAGGTAAGCTTGTTTCTTTTCTGGTGGTGGCATATTTGGCACGTTTACGCCAACTGTCATGCCAAGGAATTCGAAAAGAGGACGGTTTGTCTCTGCGTCACGCTTTGCTAGGTAGTCGTTCACGGTAACAACGTGAACACCCTTTCCTGCAAGAGCATTGAGATAAGCTGGCAATGTCGCTGTCAGAGTTTTACCTTCACCAGTACGCATTTCAGCAATCTGACCAGCATTAAGCACCATACCACCAATAAGCTGAACATCGAAGTGGCGCATACCATAGACACGCTTTGATGCTTCACGTACTGTCGCAAACGCTTCTGGTAATAGTTTATCTAGGGTCTCACCCTGTTCAAGACGCTGGCGGAACTCAACCGTTTTGGCTTTCAATTCTTCATCAGAAAGCGCTTCGAAGGTTGGCTCATAATTATTAATTTCTTTTACAATTTTTCTAAGGCGACGTAACGTGCGGTCGTTGCGACTGCCAATTACCTTTGTCAGTAGCTTAGTTATCATTTGCTATGCATCTCTCTTTACTTAGATCGGGCCCGATCTACATTCTATGCCTTCAGTCTCTAACAGTTTTGAACTAAGAATACTGAGATAAATCACTTTACTCAGATATTGCGATGAGAACTATAGATTTCAAGGCTTAAGTGGCGGTTAGTTTAAGGAATTTTGCCTCTAACGACCAATAACAAGGTGATTTGTTTGAAGCATTCTTTATTTTTGTTCGTTATATGATGGATGTTTATCCGCTGAGAATAAAAATATGCCCGTCAAACCGGATATATTTGTCGATTGGACCTAAAAACTCATTGTGATCGGCGAGATCTTTTCAGCCGTTCTGGGCAGATCTTTGCCACGCGGCAAACGGCGAAAACAAAAAAACCAGGCTTTCGCCTGGCTTTTTAAATTTTTTGCTTTTTACGCTACAACCATACTTGGTTCTGCGAAAGCGACTGGTGAAACCGCTTCTTCTTCAAACGTTACCCACTCCCACGCTTCTTGATCTGCTAGAACAGAACGCAACAGTTGGTTGTTTAAACCATGGCCAGATTTAAACGCACGGAACTCACCAATGATTGGGTGGCCACACATGTAAAGGTCACCAATAGCATCCAATACTTTATGAGTTACAAATTCGTTTTCGAATCGCAGACCTTCTTCATTAAGAATACGGTATTCATCTAATACGATAGCGTTATCAAAACTACCGCCTAACACCAAATTCTGAGATTGTAGGTATTCGATATCACGCATAAAGCCAAAGGTGCGAGCTCGAGAGATTTCCTTCACAAAGCCTTGTGAAGAGAAGTCAAACAATAAATGCTGCTCGTCAGCGTCAATCGCTGGGTGATTGAATTCGATTTCAAAGTCCATGCGGAAGCCGTTGAATGGAACAAACTCAGCCCACTTATCATCGTCTTCAAAGCGTACAGGCTTTTTAATACGAATAAATCGCTTCGGCGCGTTTTGCTCTTCAATTCCTGCTTGCTGAAGAAGGAAAACAAAAGGGCTAGCACTACCATCCATGATTGGAATCTCAGGGGCGTCTACTTCAACAATAATGTTGTCCACGCCCATACCAGCAAGTGCGGCATTTAAGTGTTCAACCGTTGAAATACGCACACCTTCATCGTTAACCAATGCGGTACAAAGCATAGTGTCACGAACGGATTCAGGATCTGCTGGAAAGTCGACAGGTGGATTTACATCCGTACGGCGGTAAATAATACCTGTGTTTGCAGCCGCTGGGCGAAGAGTAAGTGTCACTTTACGACCAGAGTGGAGACCCACACCAGTTGTTTTCACCATTTCTTTCAGAGTACGTTGTCTGATCATCTGCTTGCCTCAGTACTAATTGCTACAAAACACGGTCAATAAGCAATATTGACCGCGAATCGTACCATAATTTTGAACAGTGTCAAATTATGATTTAATTTTAGTCAGCCTGACGACGTAAGAATGCTGGAATATCTAGATACCCAGTGTCCTTATCAGCTTTCGGTGCAGCACTTTGTTGACCAGCACCAGAGCTCGAAGGAGCAGAACTTGTCGGCTGAGGAGTCACCTGAGGTTTCTCTTGCAAACTTGGTGCCGGTTTTTCTTCCACTTTATTGACAGCTGGCTGCTGAGTAGGTGCTGCTGGCTGAGTTTGTGGTTGAGCAACAGAGGCTACTTTCGTTTTTCCACCCGCCACCAATGTGATGTCCGGTTTCTTCTCTGTGCCAATACCAGTCGCAACAACAGTCACACGGATTTCATCAGCCATATCAGGATCTAACGAAGTACCAATAACAACTGTAGCATTATCTGAAGCAAATGCTTTCACTGTATTACCGACTGTTTCAAACTCATCCAGACGCATATCAAGACCAGCTGTAATGTTAACCAGAACACCACGAGCACCAGCGAGATCGATATCTTCTAGAAGTGGGCTTGAGATAGCCATCTCAGCTGCTTCTTCAGCACGGTCTTCGCCTTTGGCAACGCCGCTACCCATCATTGCATGACCCATTTCCGACATAACGGTACGAACATCCGCAAAGTCGACGTTAATCATGCCAGGACGAGTAATAAGCTCTGCAATACCTTGGACTGCATTCTTAAGTACGTCATTCGCGCTAGCAAAAGCTTCAAGTAGAGTGATACCACGACCCAGTACTTTCAGTAGCTTTTCGTTAGGAATCGTAATTAATGAGTCTACATGTTTAGATAGCTCTTCAATTCCTTGCTCAGCAAAAGCCAAACGCTTTTTGCCTTCAAAGCTAAATGGCTTAGTGACAACAGCGACAGTAAGAATGCCCAGCTCTTTTGCTACTTCTGCAATAACTGGAGCAGCTCCTGTACCTGTACCGCCACCCATGCCAGCTGCGATAAATACCATATCGGCACCATCGAGCTCTTCTTTAATTCTATCTCGATCTTCGAGAGCAGCGTCACGCCCAACCTGAGGGTTAGCGCCTGCACCCAGACCTTTGGTCATGTCACCACCAATCTGGATTACGCTATTAACGCTTGTTTTACGAAGCGCTTGCGCATCAGTGTTGATGCTAATGAACTCCACGCCTTCGATGGATTCACGTACCATGTGTTCAACGGCATTACCACCACCGCCACCAACCCCAACGACTTTAATTACTGCGTCGTCAGACATTTCCATCATCGGTTCAAACATGTGTTATCTCCGTTTATCCTGCTGCTCAGGTTAAAATTCTTTTTGTATCCAGTTACGCAAGCGTCCAAATAATGTCGTTACAGATTGGCGTTTCGGCTCATTGTATTCTGCATCGTCATTGATTTGGCTGTCTCTTGCATAATGAAGTAAACCCACCGCCGTCGAGTGATACGGCTCTTTTACATAATCTGTTAGCCCACTAACCTCAAGAGGCTTGCCGACTCGCACTTGATTGCGGAATACGCGTTCCGCACACTCTACCAACCCTTCAATCTGTGCAGCACCACCAGTCAGTACCACACCAGCTGCAAGGTGATGTTTAATCCCTTCTTCACGCAACTTTCCCTGAACGGTATCGATAGTTTGGTTAACTAGTCCCATCAACTCAGTATAACGAGGTTCAATCACCTCAGACAAAGTTTGTCTTTGTAAACTGCGCGATGGTCGACCTCCCACACTAGGAACGTTAACCGTGTCATCCTTGCTGACCAGCTCACTGAGAGCACAGCCATATTTAACTTTTATTTCTTCAGCATCACTGACTGGCGTACCAAAGGCAAAGGCAATATCACTTGTTACCGCATTACCTGCATAGGAAAAGACTTCCGTATGCCTCAGTGCACCACCCGTCCAAATCGATACATCCATAGTGCCAGCACCGATATCGACAACGCAAACACCCAGTTCACGTTCATCTTCAGTGATCACAGCATTACTCGCTGCTAAACCAGAATAAACCAGATGCTCAACTTTCAAACCGCAACGTTCAACAGCTTTGATAATGTTTCTTGCCATGTCATTGTGGCAGGAGATCAAATGCACGCTAACTTCCATCCTTACTCCTGATAAACCTAGCGGATTTTTAATCCCTTCTTGGTAATCAATCGTAAATTCTTGTGGAATTACATGCAGAATGCGCTGTTCGTCACCTATTTTGATAGATTTAGCAGTATGAATCGCACGGTCCATATCTTCTTGAGAAACTTCTTCGTCAGAAATAGTTCCCATGCCTTTTTCTATACGGCTAGCAATATGTCTACCAGAGATAGAAATAAATACATTACTGATTTGGCACTCTGCCATCAGTTCAGCTTGGTCAACGGCTCGTTGGACCGATTTCACTACCGACTCAAGGTCGTTAACACCACCTTTGTCCATGCCACGAGAAGGACTACTTCCAGCGCCAATAATATTTATCTGACCATCAGGCAATACTTCTCCAACCAGAGCCGATACGGTTGCAGTGCCTATATCAAGACCAACAATAATGTTGTCATCAGCGGTCTTAGTCATCTGTACTCTCTTGTTCTAACTCTTGCTCAGGGAACCAACCAACTGAGGCTCCCGTATCATACCTGAGGTCAATATAGCTGACTCTTTGCGAGTCACTACCTAAGTTTTTGTATAAAGAGAGGAATCTTTCCACCCTCTCTTCTAAAGATTCTTTGCCCAGCTCAAGTCGGATACCGTTATCAAGAATGATTTGCCAAGCTCTGCGATCATTTAGCAGCAGCGAGGAGATCTTCAGATTCAGCGCTGCAAACTCCGGGCTAATTTTTCGCCAAACCGCCAGTACTTCCTGACTTGTTTCAGCTGGGCCATAGAGCTTTACGCGCTCTTCTGACAACTTGCCAATATCACCGTTAAACACTCGTCCCTGACTATTTAGCAGCTCGTTTCCATTCCAGATAGCGACAGCTTTATATTCAGTTAGGAATACTTTCACAGTATCGGGCCATTGCTTGCGAATTGAAGCATGAGAAACCCAAGGGATCGCTTCAACCGTATCTTGGAGCACCTTTACGTCCTGAGACATAAAGGTCCCAACATGCTGCAATGTAGCAAAGGCACGTTGCACATCCAGAGCTGAAACGTACTTCAACTCTCCTTCAAGGACGATTTTGGAAAGCGGTAAACGCTGGTCATCCCACATCCAAGACAAAGTAGAGTGGAGGATTGAGCCTATCAACAGCAAAACCACCAGCAAAAATGCACCACCCAAGGTATGCTTTTTAACTAGTGGTGAATCAGTAAAACGACGGCTTTCATTTAATGCGCTTTCAATCAAGTCCGTTGTCCCTGCTAGTCGCTCGCAACTCTAATCCCTATCTCATTTTTCGTAAAAAAGGCAAAAGCAATTACTTTAACCTTCGGATTATACTGGCGTCATTGAAAGTATCAAACACTGAAATTGAGAAATCGCACTTTAATTGCATTAATTCGTTCAAATAATCGAAATCTCACGTTTTCAATCACGCCTTATGCATCTTATCGATATTTAACTCAAAAGCAGCCAATTGCTTTGCTACTTTGCCAATATCACCAGCACCTTGAGTTAAAACTAAGTCACCATCTTGCAAAACATTCGCTAAAACAGAGGGTAAGGTAGCGCTATCTGAAACAAAAATAGGATCAATTTTGCCTCGGCTACGAATGGTTCGGCATAGTGCCCGTCCATCAGCACCAGCAATTGGCTTTTCGCCCGCTGAGTAGACATCGAGCATTAACAACACATCAACTTGCTCTAGTACATTGGCGAAATCATCATATAAATCACGAGTTCGGCTGTAGCGGTGTGGCTGGAATATCATAACGAGTCGTTTATCTTGCCATCCGTTGCGAGCAGCATGAATGGTCACATCCACTTCGGTAGGATGATGACCGTAGTCATCGACCAACATGGCACTGCCATTACCTGTGTCAAACTCGCCTAGGTGATCAAAACGACGTCCTGTGCCTTGCGTGCCTGCCATCGCACGTAAGATAGACTCATCGTCAATATCGTCTTCTGTCGCAACCGCAATGGCTGCTGCAGCATTCAGCGCGTTGTGTCGGCCAGGGATATTCAAGGTGATATCGAGATTCGCACGCCCCTGACGTACCACAGTAAATTTGCCTTGCTGTCCTTCTTGGCGATAATTTTCAATTCGCACATCAGCATCTTCCGCAAAGCCATACGTAATCACTTGGCGGCTGATACGAGGAATGAGCTCACGAACCACCGGGTCGTCAATACACACAATCGCCTGTCCATAGAACGGCAAGTTATGCAGAAAATCGATAAAGGTTTGCTTCAGCGTTTCAAAATCACCACCATAGGTATCCATATGATCCGCTTCAATGTTGGTCACAATGCTTACCATCGGCTGCAAGTGAAGGAAAGAAGCATCACTTTCATCTGCTTCAGCAATCAGAATACGGCTAGAGCCCAAGCGAGCATTAGTCCCAGCACTTTTAACTAGGCCGCCATTGACAAACGTTGGGTCAAGCTCCGCTTCTGAGTAAATCTGTGTCACAAGGGCCGTTGTAGTGGTTTTGCCATGTGTACCCGCAACCGCAATTCCATGCCTGAAACGCATCAGCTCCGCCAACATTTCCGCTCGGCGGACAACAGGAACTCGCGCCGCTCTTGCCGCTTTAATCTCAGGATTTTCTTCATTGATGGCCGTCGAGACAACCACAACACTGGCTTGCTGCACATTGTTTTCAGCATGACCAATAAAGATCGTCGCCCCTTTTTTAGCTAACCGCTCTGTGACAGGGTTTTCTGCTAAGTCAGAACCGGTAATTTGGTAACCTTCATTAAGTAGGACCTCGGCAATCCCACTCATTCCTGCGCCACCGATGCCGATGAAATGGATACATTTAACTCGGCGCATTTCTGGCACCATGGCGCGAATTTGCGCTAAGTCTTGAGTATGTTGAATTGTCATGAATCTTTCTCGTTATTTCGTTAGCGCTATGATGGCATCAGCCACTTTAGTATCCGCGTCTAATTTTGCTACCGCTCGTGCTTTGTTCGCCATTTCAAGCAGCTTAGTTCGATCTAATTGCTGAATCTGATCCACCAACTTATCGACGGTCAAATCTGGCTGCTCGATCATTTTCGCCGCGCCACACTCCACTAAATGATCAGCGTTCAACGCTTGTTGCCTGTCTTTGTGCATAAAGGGGATAAATACCGCGCCGATACCTGCAGCAGACACTTCAGAGACGGTTAAAGCACCGGAACGACAAACGATGAGATCTGCCCATGCGTAAGCCTCTGCGACATTATCGATAAACTCTGTTGTGTCAGCCTTATCTACACCAGCCGTTTGATATGCCGCTGACACGTCAATCTGATTATTTTTGCCGGCTTGATGGCGTACTTCGTATCCTTCACCAAGTTTCGACATTGCTTCTGGCATGGTGCGGTTGAGAATTTGCGCGCCTTGGCTCCCCCCCATCACTAGGATGCGGATTGTGTCTTTGCGCTCGGCCATTCTTTGTTCTGGTTCAGACAAAGCAACAACATCTTCACGAACAGGGTTTCCGACCACCTCAGCGCTGGGAAAAGCACCGGGAAACGCTTGAAAAACCTTCGATGCGATACGGGATAACCACTGGTTGGTTAATCCTGCCACCGCATTTTGCTCATGCAGAACAACCGGAACCCCTAGCATCTTAGCCGCGATACCGCCGGGGCCGCTGACGTACCCGCCCATACCGAGTACAGCATCAGGCTGCCATTGCTGCATATGTTTCTTTGCTTGCAGTATAGCATTCGCAATTTGAAACGGTGCTTTGATAAGGCGACTCAGCCCTTGACCACGTAATCCTTTGACTTTAATAAAGTCAATGTCGATACCGTGCTTAGGTACCAGTTCCGCTTCCATACGATCAGCAGTGCCCAGCCAACGGATTTCCCATCCTTGTTGCTGAAGCTTCTTGGCAACCGCCAAACCCGGAAATACGTGACCACCGGTACCTCCGGCCATCACCATTAATCTCTTATTCTTTTTCATCTTCATCTTTCTGTTGCAGCTCGCTATGCGATGCGATCAATCGACATTCATGATCGATCCGGAGCAATATAGCAACGGCAGTCGACATTATAATCAGACTAGAACCACCGTAGCTAATCAAAGGCAGCGTTAGGCCTTTCGTCGGCACCATACCGGCCGCCGCGCCTACGTTGACCAAAGTCTGAAAAGCAAACCAAATCCCAATACCAAATGCGAGGTACCCGCCAAACAATAAATCATGATCAAACGCTTTTCGCCCAATCAAAATCGCTTTGACCACCAGACTAAATATCAGTATTAACACCAATACCACGCCGACAAAGCCAAGCTCTTCGGCTAATACGGCAAAGACAAAGTCTGTATGCGCTTCAGGCAAGTATTCTAATTTTTGAATAGAGTTACCTAGCCCCTGACCAAACCACTCTCCGCGACCAAAAGCCATCAGTGACTGAGTCAACTGGTAACCGCTACCAAACGGGTCTTCCCAAGGATCAAGAAATGACGTCACACGGCGCATTCGGTAAGGTTCGACCAAGATAAGGCCGACAACCGAGGCAATCCCGACTACCATCAATGCCAAGAACTGGGTGAGCTTGGCCCCAGCAATAAACAACATACCGAACAAGGTCACCAACATAACGATGACAGTACCTAGATCGGGTTGAAGCAGTAGCAAACTTGCTAAGGTTCCAAATACAATAATGGGCTTAATAAAACCGCCAAAGAAGCTAGAGCGCACTTCTTCATGCTTACGTACCAAATAGCCCGACATGAAAATGAATAGTGACAGTTTGGCGACTTCAGCAGGCTGAAGGTTAAACAGCCCGAGAGGTATCCAGCGCGAAGCACCGTTCACCGATTTACCCGCAACAAGTACCACGACAAGCAGGAAAAACGACAGCCCAAGTAATAAAGTACTGTACTGCGACCATTTCTTCAGTGGCACCTGGAGGATCACACTTGCCGTCGATAACGCTAACACTAAAAATATCGCGTGGCGGAACATAAAGTGGAAAGGTTGATCAGTTAAGCGCGAACTGATTGGAAACGAAGCGGATGTCACCATGACTAAGCCCGTCAACATCAATCCTAAAGATATCCACACCAGTTGACGGTCGAATAAAGCCTCTGGTGACGAAGTGGTCATCCAGTGTTTAGTATTCGCTAGCAAGTGTCGTATCTGCATTCCCGTTGGCTTATCTACGCATAATGTGTGGCTAGCGCAGTGAAAGCATCGCCGCGCACCATAAAGTTCTTAAATTGGTCAAAGCTGGCACAAGCTGGAGATAACATAATCATGTCACCGGCTTCCATTCTTGGGCTGGCCCATTTCACTATGTCTTCCATAGTCTCGAAACGTTTTGCATCGCGGTGCAAAGGAAGAAACTTGTCGCCATCAGCACCAAAGCAGCATAGCTGGACATCCAATTGGTCCAAAGAGGGCTGTAACTCTAAAAAATCAGCGCCTTTACCATCTCCGCCAACCAACAAGTAGAGTTTACCGGAGAGTGATAAGCCTGACAGCGCAGCTAAAGTGCTCGCTACATTGGTTGCTTTCGAGTCATTGACCCATTTAACACCGTTATTATCCGCAACCACCTGACATCGATGTGTCAGACCGTTGTAAGACTTAAGTGCATCTATTCCAAGAGAAACATCAACACCTGCTTGTTCGAGTAGAGCGAGTACGACCAGCGCATTAGCAACATTATGTCTTCCTACTAGGCTTAGCTCGTCAGACGCCAATATTTTTGCATCTTGGTGACACAAGTACTCTCTTCCCTCCACTACTTTGACATGGAAGTCGCAACTTTTTTCTAGGCTAAATTCGACTAGAGGGGCATCTTTCTTATCTGGGTAGGTCGCAGGATCATCTGCATTGACAATGCACGCCTGTGCCTGCTCAAAAATGCGAAGCTTTGCCTGACGGTATCCTTCCATATCGTCATAACGATCCATATGATCTTCCGATAAATTCAGGAATGCCGCGGCTTTTAGAGAAAGGCTAGAAGTGGTTTCTAGTTGGAAGCTGGAGAGTTCGAGCACATATAACTCAGCATCTTGATCCAGCAGATCCAGCGCAGGCACTCCGATATTGCCGCCAATCGCTGTCTTCACGCCAGCAGCATTGGCGACGACACCCGTCAGGTCCGTAACCGTGCTTTTCCCATTCGAACCAGTAATGGCCACAACTGGCTTATCCACCTGCCAAGCAAACAGCTCGATGTCTCCAACCACTTGTACGCCTGCGTTGAGCGCTTGTTGAATTTCAGTAGTAGCAAGCGCGATGCCTGGGTTCGCCACCACTAAATCCGCATTTAGCAACCAGTCGCTATTCCAGCCGCCAGCATGTAGCTCAACACTTTGAGGTAGAGCTTCGCTTCCCGGTGGATTTTCACGGGTATCGATGACGCGAATGGTGAGGTTGTAAGGCAATTTTGCTAAGTATTTAACGACTGAGAGCCCGGTAATACCGAGCCCTACAACGACAACACTCTCTATGTTCTGCCAACGATCCATAGTCAAATTCCGTTTTCCTTAACGTACTTTCAGTGTTGCTAAACCAACCAAAACCAGAACAATGGAAATAACCCAAAAACGCACTATCACACGAGGCTCAGGCCAACCTTTCAGCTCATAGTGATGGTGAATAGGCGCCATACGGAAAATACGTTGACCACGTAACTTGTAGGAACCAACCTGAAGAATCACCGACAGGGTTTCCATCACAAATACACCGCCCATGATCACCAACACAAACTCTTGACGAACAAGGACTGCAATTGTGCCCAGTGCGCCGCCTAGGGCAAGTGAACCAACATCGCCCATAAAGACTTGGGCTGGATAGGTGTTAAACCATAAGAATCCTAAACCCGCACCGACTATTGCCGTACAGACGACCACCAGCTCGGAAGCATGAGGGACATAAGGAATGTGCAGGTAGTTGGCGAAGTTAACATTACCTGTTGCCCAAGCAATCGCCGCAAAGCCTGCCGCCACCAAGACTGTTGGCATAATGGCCAAACCATCAAGACCATCGGTCAAGTTAACCGCATTACTGGTACCGACAATAACGAAGTAAGTTAATACAATGTACATCAGGCCAAGCTGAGGCATGATGTCTTTAAAGAAAGGCACAACCAGTTGAGTCGCCGAGGTGTCTTTACCATGTGCATACAAAGCAAACGCCACAACCAAAGCAATCGCCGATTGCCAGAAATATTTCCAACGCGCGATCAGACCATCGGTATTTTTGCGCACGACTTTTCGATAATCATCAACAAAACCGACAGCACCATAGCCAATCAGGACAGCCAGCACCGCCCAAACGTAAGGATTGGAAAGATCGGTCCAAAGTAAAACGGTCGTTACTATCGCCGTCAGGATCATGATCCCCCCCATTGTCGGGGTACCACGCTTACTAAAGTGTGACTCTGGACCTTCGTTACGTACGACCTGACCGATTTGCAGCATCTGCAAACGACGGATCATGCGTGGCCCCATCCATAACGATATGCCTAATGCGGTCAAAACACTTACGATGGCACGAAACGATAGGTACTCGAACAAACGGAAGAATGAAAAGTATGGCTGTAGAAGCTCTGCAAGCCAAATGATCATGTATACATCTCCTTCAAAGCAGCGGCGATCTTGCTCATTCCTGCACTATTTGCCCCTTTTACAAGTAATGTATGAGGGCCTGTTTGCTGGTTGAGCTGCTGCTCAATAAACTCAATCATATGGTCATGAGTATCAAAGTGCATTCCCTGACAAACGTCGCTGATCGCTTTAGTATCAGCGCCAAAGGTAAGCACATGTTCAAATTTAAATGGGGCAGCATGTTCACCGACTTGGCGATGAAGTGCAAGACTTTCTTCCCCCAACTCAGCCATATTGCCTAAAACAAGCCAACGTACTCCACCAAAGCTATTCAGCAGATCTGCAGCCGCTTTCATAGCCGGAACACTGGCATTATAACTGTCGTCAATCAGTCTTATGCTATCGGTTAGGTCGACAGTTTCAACTCGACCTTTCACTTTTGATAAGTTGGCGAGGCCAGAGGCGATCATTTCTGGTGTTGCACCCAATTCCAGTGACAACGCCGTCGCCGCCAATGCATTCGATACATTGTGTTGACCAATAATGCCAAGTTTGACGTCGAAAGACGTCTCTGGCATTTGGATGGTAAAAGACGCTTCACCATTCACGTTAAGTGTTACATTACGCGCATTATATTCCGCACTGTTATCAGACAGTGAAAATGTCTTCACTGTTTTGTCAGACAGCACCTCTCGCCAGTATTCTCCACCATTGCTGTCTAGGTTTACAATCGCGACAGAACCAGGTTTAAGCCCCTGATAAATTTCACCTTTAGCACGTTTAACGCCATCCATTGAGCCGAAGCCTTCCAAGTGCGCTGCCGCAACGTTATTAACCAATGCGACATCCGGGTTAACCAGTTGCGTCGTATAAGCGATCTCTCCAACATGGTTGGCGCCGAGCTCAATGACTGCAAAGTCATCTTCTGGTTGAGAACGCAACAGAGTCAGTGGAACACCGATATCATTGTTAAAGTTGCCAGCGGTATACAACACTTGGCCTTTCTGAGTCATGATACTAGCGACCATCTCTTTCACTGTGGTTTTGCCACAGCTCCCCGTAATCGCAACGGTTGGCGTTTGACACACTTGATGAACAAACTGGCCCAACTTACCCAGTGCGACTTTGGTATCTTCGACTAATAGCTGAGGCACCTTAGCGTCAACCGCTTTGCTGACCAACAAAGCGCTCGCTCCAGCCGCAGCAGCCTGTCCTGCAAAGTCATGGGCATCAAATCGCTCACCCACCAATGCGACAAACAGAGACCCCGACTCAATCGTTCTAGTATCCGTCGAGACAGATTCAATAGCGGTATCATCACCGATAAGTTGGGCATCCAGTACATCAACAAGCTGAGACAGCATCAGAGTAATCATAATGTTAGCTCCAGAAGTCGTTGGGCGGATTCTCGATCAGAGTAATGAACTGTTTCATTAGCCAGCACTTGGTAATCTTCATGGCCTTTACCAGCGAGCAAAATAATATCGTCGCCGTTACTGTGCTTTAGTGCATGTGCCAAAGCGTTATAGCGGTCATGTTCAACAATGGCATTTTCAGGTGAAGCCATGCCCGCAAGCATATCTTTTACTATCGCAGACGGCGATTCGCTACGAGGGTTATCATCGGTCAGGATCACCACGTCAGCTAACCTTTCGCCGATAGAAGCCATCATCGGGCGCTTACCTGTGTCTCTATCCCCACCACAACCAAATATGGCCCAAAGTCGTCCATTACAATGGACTTTCAGAGCTGATAGCGCTTTTTCCAATGCATCTGGTGTATGGGCATAATCCACCACGACCTTGGCTTTGCCTTGTGCATGAAACAGTTCCATACGTCCCAAAACTGGTTTAAGTTGGCTGGCACTTTCAACCAATATTTGCTTATCGATACCCAGTGACAACAAGGCAGCAAAAGCCACCAGCACATTGCTAGCGTTGAACTCTCCGATCAAAGGAACGGTAAAACGACCATCACCATACTGACCAGAAAAGCTCAGGGTAATACCCGCTTCAGAATATTGAACTTGTGTAGCGAAGACCCCTTTGCCCGTTTGAATCGGAGACAAAGAAACAGGAATACAATCATCAAGCAGTTCAACCCACGATGCACCGACCACATCATCAATATTGATCACCGCTTTAGCGCAATCATGCGCGGTAAACAGTGATAGTTTAGCTCGGGCGTATTCTTCCATCGTGCCATGATAATCAAGATGATCACGACTCAGGTTTGAGAACACCCCTACCGAAAAGCTGAGAGCCTTAACTCTATTTTGCACGAGGCCATGAGAGGAAATTTCCATCGCCGTGTATTGTGCGCCTTGGTCTTCTAATTCAGACAAGGTTTGCTGAATTTCAAGCGCATTACCTGTGGTGTTCAACGCAGGCGTCAACGACTCAAGAAAGCCATTGCCTGTTGTGCCTAATACAGCTGCGCGCTGGCCGGATAACTCCAACCACTGAGCAATCAATTGTGTGATGGTGGTTTTGCCATTGGTTCCAGTCACTGCGATCAACTGGTTATGGCTGAGTGGTTGCAAACGACTCGCCAGTTGAGACAGCTTCTGGTTCAGACCCGCAATATAAACTACAGGAACGCCTTCTAGCTGCTCAACTTTGCCATGCACGTTTTGTTCATCTGCTTCAGCGATAATCGCGTTCGCACCTTGCTGAATTGCAGCATGAATAAATTGTCGACCATCTACCGTATGGCCTTTAATCGCAACAAACGTCGAGCCCGTCTTTATTTTACGGCTATCGAGCTCTAGCCTTTGAATAGCAACATCATTGCCGACTTGGTGTGAAAGAGATACCCAAGGTGCAAGCAGATGAGTCAGTGTGAGTTCTTTGGACATTTAACGTCTCACTTATTCTTCTTTAAATCGGTTTTCATCAGGCGCTACATTCAATATCTGTAGTGTGCCTTTTAAAATCTCGGAAAACACAGGGCCAGCAACCGAACCACCGTAATAGTTATCCCCTTGTGGTTCGTTGACTACCACCACTACAGCAACTCGTGGATTACTCACAGGGGCAACACCTGCTGTATAAGCGAAGTATTCATCGCCATAACCACCCGCGATTGCTTTACGAGAAGTACCTGTTTTTGCCGCCACACGATAACCTGGAACCGCGGCCTTGGTCGCGGTGCCGCCTGGCTGAGTCACGGTTTCCAACATGTTCAGCACCATATGGGCATTATTTTCGTCAATCACCTGACGTGACAAGTCTTGCTGATTGTTTTCGATAATGTGAATCGGTTGGTATTTACCGTAGTTGCCTAGCGTCGCATAAGCATGTGCCAGTTGAAGAGGCGTAATTGTCAGACCATAACCGAACGCTAAGGTCGCAATCTCAAACTTAGACCAGCGACGTCGGTTGGGGAATATTCCCGGGGTTTCACCTACTAAGTTAAGCCCGGACATTTCACCAAATCCGACCGAACTGTACATACCAAGTAAGGCTTCTAAAGGCATGTCGAGCGCCAGCTTAGCGACACCAATGTTACTCGATTTCTTCAATATGGTAGTTAGATCCGCCTTCCCTACTTTGGATGTATCACGTACTCTCTGACCACCGATTGGCATAATGCCATTGCCAGTATCAATGACGGTGTCTTTATCCGCGACACCGTTATCCAGTGCAGCTAAGACAACAAAAGGTTTCACCGTTGAGCCAGGTTCAAACGCATCGGTGATGGCTCGGTTTCTCATTTTTGCCGATTGAAGGTCAGAACGGTTATTTGGGTTGTAAGACGGCGCGTTAACCATAGCTAGCACAGCGCCGGTTTTCACATCCAATATTACCGCAGTGCCCGAGGTAGCTCGGTAATCCGCCACGGCTTGCTTGATAGAACGATAGGCAATGGCCTGAATACGCTGATCAATTGTCAGCTCGAGCGGTTTGCCTTCTTCTCGCTCTTCCAATGAAATGTTTTCAACAACTCGACCATATCTGTCTTTACGGATAATGCGTTTACCTGCTTCACCCGTTAGCCATTTATCATAGCTACGTTCAACACCTTCTAATCCGTGCCCATCAATTCCTGTCACACCGACTAAGTGAGCACTAACCTCACCTGTCGGGTAATAGCGGCGAGATTCCGCTTTCAACCCAACACCTGCGAGCTTAAGCTCGCGGATATAGTTGGCCATTGCAGGGCTAACTTGGCGCTGAAGATAGACAAAACGGCGGGATTTATTGCTGCGGATTTTGTCGACCATTTCTTTACGATCGAGACCAAGTACATCAGCCAGCGCATACCAGCGATCCATATTAGCAAAGCCATTGCGTTTAAAGATGGTCGCAGGGTCTGCCCACACCGCTTCTACGGGCACACTGACCGCCAACGGCTCACCATTGCGATCGGAAACAATCCCTCGTGCAGAGTGAATGGTTTTTGCGCGGACGGAACGCAAGTCCCCTTGCTGGATCAGGTTATCGGGCTCAACGATCTGGATGTAAGCAATGCGGATGACCAGCGCAGCGAAAGCACTGAAGACAAAAAATAAAACCAGATAAAAACGCCAGCGGATCAAGCTCGGCGGCTCAACAACCGCTTTTTTCTTAGGCGCAGAGGAGGCTTTGTTTTTACTCATGGGAGATCAATCACCACTTCTTTATCTGAGTCCGGGCGCTTCATTTGCAGTTCGTCTTTAGCAATTTCTTGCACTCGGCTATGCTCAGCCAATGCCGTTTCCTCAATCAACAAGTTGCGCCACTCGTTATCCAGCCGTTCACGTTCCTGCAAGGCTTGATCTTTTTCGGTAATGGCCTGTCGCGTGTGGTGTGTGGTGAAAACCACTCCCATGGCTGATGCAAAGATCAAAATCAGCACCAGCAAAGGCACTCGCCCCACAGTAAGTAGGTCGAGAGCGATCAATTTGGCGAGATTAGGAGTGGGTTTGCTCATTACTATTAAAGTTTTTCCGCAATTCGTAGCACAGAGCTGCGAGAGCGAGTATTAATGTCAACTTCTTGCTTGGAAGGCTTAATCGCTTTACCGATCGGCTTTAAGTTAGCGCTGCCCAGTGCTTTAATTTGCGCTTCCGTCATTGGAATACCATGAGGCACTTCAGGGCCTTTGCTCTCTTTGCGAATAAAACGCTTCACCATGCGATCTTCAAGGGAGTGGAAACTGATCACGGACAAACGACCTTCCGGAGCCAAAATACTGGCTGCGCCTTTCAACGCGGTGTCGATTTCTTCCAACTCACTGTTGATGTAAATACGGAACGCCTGGAATGAACGCGTGGCTGGGTGCTTTTTCTCTTTAAAACTCTTTGGCGCCGCGTCAGAAATAAGTTTTGCAAGCTGACCTGTACGCGTCAGCGGCTCGTTTTCTTCATTTTCACGGTAAGCAATTATCGCTTTAGCAATGCGACGAGCATGCTTATCTTCACCAAACTCACGGATAACCCATGTGATGTCATCAAGATCGGCTTCCATCAGCCACTGCGAGACAGGAATACCCGATGTCGGATCCATACGCATATCCAGTGGGCCATCTTTCATAAAACTGAAGCCACGTTCGGCATCATCAAGCTGAGGAGAGGAAACACCAAGATCAAGCAAGACACCATCGACTTGGCCGACTAAACCTCTTTCTTCTGCATACTTAGCCATGCCGGAGAAAGGGCCGTGAATAATCGTAAATCTAGGGTCATCGATCGTTTGAGCTTCAGCAATGGCTTGCGGATCGCGATCAATACTGAAAAGGCGACCATGTTCACCCAGTTGGGAAAGAATTTGGCGACTGTGACCACCACGACCAAAGGTTCCGTCAATGTAGGTACCATCAGGCTTAATCGCTAAGCCATCGATAGACTCATGCAGTAATACAGAAATGTGCTTAAATTCTTCGGTCATGATTTTTTATCTCGCTCTCGCACCGACGCGCTCAAACTCTCCAGTGTACTGATTTAGAAGGTGATCGCCACCCATAGCGAACTGGAACACGTGATATTGCGCTAAGTTTAGTGCTTGCAGAATTAATTTCGTCAATAAAAAGCAAAAAACCCATCATAACGCTGAGGTTACGATGGGTCTCGAATAGGTGGAGCCGACATGTAAGCCGGGTTCTGTTCCGCTTGCGCGGTGGTAGCCATTCGTCTAGGCCAGCAATCGCTCACTGGCTCGAGCAACCTACCCGCTTCCTTACGCGAGCAACGCAATGTGGAAGCCTATTTGGTCTTGCTCCGGGTGGAGTTTACCCTGCAACGAACTGTTGCCAGTCGTCCGGTGCGCTCTTACCGCACCCTTTCACCCTTACCTGTGCTCTTACGAGCCATCGGCGGTCTTCTCTCTGCTGCACTTGTCGTAGGCTTGCGCCCCCCAGGCGTTACCTGGCACCCTGCTCTATGGAGCCCGGACTTTCCTCCCCTTCATCAGTCTCCCCAGCACAAGGCTAAAGGACATCAATGAAGCAGCGACTACCCAGTCAACTCCGAGGCGGATTGTATAGAGATTGAATCAAAGTGTCTAGCGAGATCACAGATTTGCTGTAAACGAGAGACTGAGTGGTGAAGAAATACACAGAAGAGCAACAAAACACAGAGTCGAGGTTACTTTCTCCAGACTCTATCATCTAGATTCACCTTCTTAATCGAGGTTATCTAATCCCCACTTATACAGCGCATTTTTTTTGAGGTTGTAGATTTCAGCAGCCATGGCAGCGGCTTTCTTTAATGGTAACTCTTTCGTCAAAATAGCCAGCGTGCGAGTCGCTTCTTCAGGTAGAGAGTCCATTGCAGCGGCGCGGTAACCATGAATCAGCAGTGCCATCTCACCTCTTTGTTGATTTTCGTCTGCTTTTACCCACTCAATCAATTCGCCAAGCGGTAAGCCCTGAATGGTTTCAAAGGTTTTCGTGAGCTCACGAGCGAGTACAACCTCACGCTCTGGGCCGAGAATATCCAGCATATCCTCGAGAGAGTCGACGATACGATGTGGAGATTCATAAAAGATACAAGTACGTTCTGCCTTTGCAATCTCAAGAAATTTATCTTTTCGACCCTTACTTTTCGCTGGCAGAAACCCTTCAAAGCTAAATCGGTCAGAAGGCAAACCAGACGCACTTAACGCAGTAATCACAGCACACGCGCCAGGAAGTGGCACAACTTTAACCCCAGCCTGACGACATTTTGTGACCAGATGATACCCTGGGTCACTGATTAATGGCGTTCCTGCATCTGAAACTAGGGCAATTGAGTGCCCAGCTAACAGTTTCTCAACCAAAACTTGCGCTTTTTGCTGCTCATTATGATCATGTAGTGCAAAAGTTTTGGTCGGAATGCCAAAATGAGACAGCAATTTGCCAGTATGACGCGTATCTTCGGCAGCTATCAGATCAACATTTGTTAAAACGTCGAGCGCTCGTTGAGTGATATCACCTAAATTGCCAATTGGAGTCGGGACAATATAGAGAGTTGGGACCTCAGTTGGTAAGGTTTTGTTATCTGTCATTTGTTTACCATCACTTCAACGATTAATATAGACACAATTTTATACGGAATTAGTTAATAACTCATGGCCATGAAAAACCAAAAGCGACTCAGTGTAACACGCTTACTGACTCCTGTAGCCCTTGCTGTCACACTGGCGGCCTGTTCTACTGCACCTTCAACACCGACTTATGTTGATATTACGCTTGACCCTAACCAGTCCATGCAGACTTACCTAATGCGTGCAGACAGCAGTGAAGGCAGTATTCAGAGTGATTGGTTAATCATGGCTTTAAAAGCCGCCATTGAATCAAATGATATCACTCAGGCTGAATTGTTAATAAAGCGACTCGGCCGACAAAACTTAGCCCAACTGCAGCAAGCAGAATGGCAACTGGCGCGTGCTGATGTGTTAATGAAACAAGAGAAATACGAAGAGGCACTCAGCAAACTTAACTTCAAGCCATCGTGGAATTTGGCCGATGAACAGTGGAAAGACTACCATCAGACACGAGCAAAACTCCTGACTCAACAAGGCCAGTTTTTCGAAGCAGCTCGCGAACTGACTAAATCATCAGAGTATGTTGACCAAGCAGAACAAGAAGTTATCGCTCAGGGTGTGTGGAGTAACCTCAATCAGTACAGTCAGTACCAAATTACCCAATATTCAGCTGAGCCGAATGAGGCCATCCTTGACGGTTGGTTGCAGCTAGCGATATACACAAAAACCTTATCTAGCAACATTCCTCAGCTGAAAAACACCCTAGAGAAGTGGCTAGAAGAAAATCCAGATCACCCGGCAGCAGCTTATACTCCGCAAGCGATTAGCGATATTCTCTCTCTCGAAATTGTCAAACCTGTCAGTACGGCTTTACTCCTGCCTTTATCCGGTAAGTTCGCCAAACAAGCTCAGTTGATTCGTGACGGCTTCATCTTAGAAATGATGAACGATACGCAACGTGATGAGAATGCCAACCTGACTGTGATCGACACCAACACTGTGACACCAGAGCAGCTGGAGCAAACTTTAGTAGAGAAAAACATCGACTTTGTCGTTGGCCCACTGATTAAAAGTAACATCGAAAAGCTACAGCAAGCACAAGCGAGCTTTTCGCGCCCACTGCCTACCTTAGCGTTAAACATTCCAGATGACCTGGAAGCGGGCAATAACACTTGCTATTTGGCGCTCTCACCAGAGCAAGAAGTTGCTCAGGCGGCAAAACACCTATTTGCTCAAGGATATCGCTACCCGCTAATTCTCGCTCCACAAGGCAGGCTTGGCACCCGTGTTGTTGAAGCCTTCGAAGGGGAATGGAAGAAATACAGTAAAGATAAAGTCGCGGTGAATCTATTTGGCGACAAACGCCAGCTTCAACGTGATATCAATAAAGTCTTTGGCTTACAAGAAAGCCAGCAGCATATCGCCCAGATGGAATCACTACTTGATATACCTCTCGAAAGCCAACCGCGCAGCCGTCGCGATATTGATGCAGTATACATAGTGGCAGGTAGTTCAGAGCTAACACTGATCAAGCCATTTATAGAAGTAGCAGTGAACCCAGATACCGCACCACCTAAACTGTTCTCAAACTCACGCAGTAACAGTGGCCGCCAGCAATATGAAGACCTCACAGGCGTGATGTACAGTGACATCCCGCTATTAATACAGCCAAATGCAGCATTGGAAGCGCAAATGGAGCAATTGTGGCCGAAAGATTCTAATGCAGAGAAACGCCTTCAAGCGCTAGGTATGGATGCATACCTGCTAATGGAACAATTGCCACAAATGAAAGTTGTCCAAGGCCATACTTTGCAGGGCAACACTGGTGTACTGAGCATCAACGAAGACTGCGTAGTACAACGAGAAATCAGCTGGGCCGAACATGGTGTGGCTAAGTAAACGCCAAAGTGGTGAACACTACGAAACTTTGGCGGAGCAATACCTCATCCGCCAAGGCCTGTCACCGATTGAGCGAAACTTCCATTCCAAAGGCGGTGAACTCGATCTTATAATGCAGGAAGGCTCGACCATAGTGTTTGTTGAAGTACGTTACCGCTCAAACCAACACTATGGCCACGCTGCAGAAACGGTTACCCAAAGCAAAATGCACAAGCTCATCAAAACAGCCAACGTCTGGTTGATGAAACAGGGTAAGTCCGCACACACAACCGATTTTCGATTTGACTTGGTGGCCATGCATCAGCAAGGTAAGCAAATCGAGTGGATAAAAAACGCAATAACTCAAGGATAATCAATGCTAGACAGCATTAAAGACAGCTTTACAGAAAGTATTCAGATTCAAATTGCCGCCGCAGAAGCTCTGCCAGATGCGATTACCCACGCCGCACAGGCCATGGTCGCCAGCCTACTCAATGGGAATAAGATCTTATGCTGCGGTAACGGTGGCTCTTCCTCTAATGCACAACAGTTTGTCTCGTGTCTGCTCAACCGCTTTGAAACCGAACGTCCAAGCCTACCTGCAATGGCGTTAACGGCCGACAATACCACCCTGACTGCGGTAGCCAATGATTACCATTATGAGGAAATCTTCTCAAAACAGGTCAGAGCTTTTGGCCAAACAGGAGATATCTTGCTGGCTATATCGACCAGTGGTAACAGTAAAAACATCATCAAAGCCATGGAAGCAGCCGTGACGCGCGATATGACGATCATTGCCTTCACAGGTAAGGATGGCGGCGAGATGGCGGGTTTACTGGGAGAAAACGATGTGGAAATTCGGATACCATCTCACAGAACGGCGAGAATTCATGAAGTGCATATGGTGACTCTACACTGCTTATGCGATCTTATCGATCAAGTATTGTTCCCAGCTCACGAAGAGTAAGTTATGAAACACCTTAAAGCTTTTGTCATAACCTGTATGCTACTCAGCACAACTGGCTGTGCAGGTTTGTTTGTTGCTGGCGCAGCAACGACCGTCAATGTTGTCACCGACACCCGCACGACACAAGAGATGTGGGATGACAACAATATCGAGTTTGAAGTGGCAGGCTTAGCGAATAAGCCACCTTTTCAGCGGGAGGTCAGAATTACCGCCAGTTCCTACGACGGCACAGTGGTACTAATGGGCCAAGCAAGTAATCAGGATCTGCTCAACCAGTTTGTCGCTAAAACCAAAGAGCTGAAAGGCGTAGAGACAATTCATAATCAAGTCCGTATTAAAGCTCCACTATCTGTTGGTCAAATCAGTCATGACAGCTGGATCACAACCAAAGTGAAATCCGCCTTACTCACAAATGGTGAGCTTAATGGCATTAAAGTGAAAGTGATTACAGAAGACAAAGAAGTCTTCTTGCTGGGCTATGTATCTCCTGAACAAGCGGATATTGCCGTGGATGTTGCACGTAACATATCCGGAGTCAAACAAGTCATCAAAGCATTTCAAACTGGAAGCTAGTCACTTCTCAAGGCACAAAAAAAGCAGCGAATTCGCTGCTTTTTTGTTTATTTGACTACTCGCAAACTTGGACGACCTTTCGGCCTTGGCGGCTCATCATCTGGAGTCGGTTCGTCATCATCAGATTCTGTCGCTAATGACAGGCCTGATTCTTCTTCTAACAAATCTTCGACATCCGCCATGTCTTCTTCTTCGAAGTCATCCATGTAAGCATCTTCTGGCTCAAACATCGTACCTGCACCGTTCTCACGGGCGTAGATGGCTTGCACGGCATACAATGGAACAATGACAGAGTGAGGACGACCTGAGAAGCGAGCACTAAATGTAATCGCTTCGTTGCCTAACTCTAAATTACCCACAGCTCGAGGAGCAATATTAAGAATAATCTGACCATCCTGAACAAACTCAACCGGCACGCGAACACCAGGAAGAGTAGCAGCTACGACTAAATGCGGAGTTAAGTCGTTGTCCACCAGCCAATCATAAAAAGCACGAAGCATGTATGGTCGGCGTGGTGTCATTTTTTCTATGTCCATTTCGCTTCCAATTAGCGACTCAGACGCATTTCACGTTCAGCTTCTGTCAAAGAGGCTAGGAAAGAATCACGCTCAAATACGCGGTTCATGTAAACCTTCAGCTCTTTAGAACCAGGACCGACAAGCTCGATACCTAGCTGAGGCAAACGCCACAATAGCGGAGCTAAATAACAGTCGATCAGACTGAATTCTTCGCTCATGAAGTATTCAAATTCAGCAAAAACCGGACCTAGAGTAAGAAGGTCGTTGCGTAACTTGTTGCGTGCAGCTTCTGCTTCTTCAGCATTGCCTTTGACAACTTTCTCTGCCAGTGAATACCAGTTTTTCTCAATACGGTAAATCATCAGACGGCTGTTACCACGAGCAACTGGGTATACAGGCATCAAAGGTGGATGTGGGAAACGCTCATCCAAGTATTCCATGATAATTTTTGAGTCGTAAAGGGCAAGCTCACGATCTACCAAAGTAGGTACTGATTTATATGGGTTCAGTTCAATCAGTTCAGCAGGAAGATTTGCTTCGTC
The DNA here is from genome assembly GCF_013113835.1 of Vibrio sp. RE88. Lineage (GTDB taxonomy): Bacteria > Pseudomonadota > Gammaproteobacteria > Enterobacterales > Vibrionaceae > Vibrio. The sequence continues at coordinate 151,366 of NZ_VTYQ01000007.1, forward strand.
GACCAATTCAACTTCAACACTTACGCCTTTCTCAGCCAGAACAATACGTACCTGATGGCTATACATATCAGATGCACTTGAAAATAGAGTCATCACAGAACGTTTATTGGCAGCTACAGCCATGGAGCCCTCCAGCACACTTACAGATATAAAAAATAATGGAGGCTAAGCCTCCATTATCAACAATAAAATTGGGAATTAGCACAGCATGATAGCACAATTAGTGCACATCACGCCAATACTCTTTCTTGAGCAGAACAACCACGATAGTGAAGATAACGAGGAATGCCATTACCCACCAACCTAGTGCATGACGCTCTAGTTTCACAGGGTCACCCGAGTATTCTAGGAAGTTCACCAAATCACGAACTGCATCGTCGTACTCTTCTTGGTTCAACTCACCAGTGCCATCACTTTCAACACCAACCACAACTTTATGCTCTTCGCCTTCTACGACTTGAGTCTCGTAAACCGGCTTAGGAATGCCCTGAAGCTCTTCCAATACGTGCGGCATACCAACACTTGGGAAAACAACATTGTTCACTCCAAACGGACGAGATGGGTCCTCATAGAAAGAACGCAAGTATGTGTATAGCCAGTCAGAACCACGAACACGGGCAACTAGTGTTAGATCTGGTGGTGTTGCACCAAACCATTTCGCTGCTGATTTGTCCGGGATGGCATTTTCCATCAGATCACCAACTTTCGCATTAGGATCGAAAATCAGGTTTTCTTTTAGCAACTCAACTGGAATACCGATATCACGAGCAACACGCTCGTAACGTTGATACTGCGCTGAGTGACAGCCGAAACAGTAGTTCATGAACAGCTTGGCACCATTTTGCAGTGAAGCTTGGTCACTTAGGTCGTTGTTTGCTTTATCAAGCGGTACATTTGCGCCCGCTGCCATTGCCAGAGAAGGCAGCATTGCAAACAAAATTACAATCCATTTTTTCATTTGAATGTCACCCTTTCTGGTAGTGGCTTAGTCGCTTCGTTCTTGCTGTAGAAGTACAGCAGTACGAAGAACATGAAGTAAGCTAAGCTGAAGATCTGAGCTAATAGCGTATATGTTGGTGTTGCTGGTAGCGCACCAAGAACACCTAGCGCAATAAAGCTGATCGTAAACTGGATGATATTGAATAAATGGAACTTACTGCGGTAGCGGTAAGAACGAACCTTACAACGGTCTAGCCATGGTAGAACAAACAACACGACAATAGACGCGCCCATCGCGATAACACCTAGTAACTTATCAGGAACGGCACGTAGAATCGCGTAGAACGGTGTGAAGTACCATACTGGAGCAATGTGCTCTGGTGTTTTCAGTGGGTTAGCGGCTTCAAAGTTAGGCGGCTCAAGGAAGTATCCACCCATTTCTGGGTTAAAGAACAACACGTAACAGAACAGGAATAGGAAACCTGCTACACCAACCATATCCTTCACCGTACCGTAAGGATGGAAAGGAATAGAGTCAATGATGTCGTATTTCTTCGTATAATCCTTATGGAATGGGAACTGAGTTTTGTAGTCATCGCCCATCGAACCTTTAGGTAGCTTAGTTTCGATACCGTCTGGGTTGTTAGAACCTACTTCATGCAGTGCCAAGACGTGCAAAACGATAAGCAGCAGAAGTACGATAGGAAGTGCGATAACATGCAGTGCAAAGAAACGGTTCAGGGTAGCGCCTGAGATCACGTAGTCACCACGAATCCATAGCGTTAGGTCATCACCAATAACAGGAATTGCACCAAACAGTGAAATGATTACCTGTGCACCCCAGTAAGACATCTGACCCCATGGAAGTAGGTAGCCCATGAAAGCTTCAGCCATCAACACAAGGAAGATAAGCATACCGAAGATCCACAGCAGCTCACGAGGCTTCTGATAAGAGCCGTAGATCAAGCCACGGAACATGTGCAGGTAAACCACAACGAAGAACGCAGACGCGCCCGTTGAGTGCATATAACGGAGTAGCCAACCGTACTCTACGTCGCGCATGATGTATTCGATTGAAGCAAACGCGCCATCGCCAGATGGAACGTAGTTCATTGTCAGCCAGATACCTGTCAGAATCTGGTTAACCAACACAAGCATTGCTAGTGAGCCAAACAGATACCAAAAGTTAAAGTTCTTCGGCATCGGATATTCAGAAAGGTGCTTCTTGTACGCATTCATTGCGGGTATGCGTTTTTCTACCCAATCAAGTAGAGCTTGCATTATGCCTCCCCTTCTTCGTCAACACCGATGATAATCTTAGTATCACTGAGATACATGTGCTTTGGAACAACCAGGTTTAGTGGAGCAGGTACACCTTGGAACACACGACCAGCCATATCAAACTTAGAGCCGTGACAAGGACAGAAGAAACCTGATTTAACACCCTGAACCTGTTCACTAAAACTGTCTGGTAAATAAGTCGGTGAACAACCAAGGTGGGTACAGATACCTACAGCAACAAAGTACTCAGGCTTGATGGAACGGTAGGCATTTTGAGCATATGCTGGTTGCTGCTCTTCGCCTGATGCTGGGTCACGAAGCTGACCGTCGATATTTTTCAGCGCGTCTACGATCGATTGTGCACGACGGACAACCCATACAGGTTTACCACGCCATTCGACACGAACCATCTGCCCTTCTTCAAGTTTACCGATGTCAACTTCAACAGGGGCACCCGCAGCTTTTGCTTTCTCACTTGGGTTCCAAGATTTAATAAAAGGAACGGCGACAGCAGCTGCTCCGAGACCACCCACAACCGCGGTTGTAGCTGTCAAGAAACGTCTGCGACCGTTATTTAAAGGCGCATTGCTCATCCAAACATTCTCCCATTTGCTCCTTTTGGATTATTGTTATTCCGCTTAAAGAGCATGGCTAACAAAATACGAATTTAGTTGTATTTATTTGATGGCAAATGATAAATAAAACCCTACTTTTTGACAAGATAAAGCTACCTTTTTGTAACAATCGTGAAGTAAATCGCCTATGAGGTCACAAAAGGGGAATAAGTAATATAAAAGTTCGCGAAACTGGTCTGGGAGAAGGGATTTTTTTGCGTAGAAAAACAAAAAGCCTGGCATGAAGCCAGGCTTTTGGGACCACATTCCGGTGAAAACACCGAAGGCCAATCTTTTCGAAAAAAGATTAACGCTTAGAGAACTGTGGACGACGACGTGCTTTACGTAGACCAACTTTCTTACGTTCAACGCAACGAGCGTCACGAGTAACGTAACCAGCTGCACGTAGAGTAGGACGTAGAGACTCATCGTATTCCATTAGAGCGCGAGTGATACCGTGACGGATAGCACCTGCTTGACCAGAAATACCGCCACCTTTAACAGTAACGTATAGGTCTAGTTTCTCAGTTAGTTCAACTAGCTCTAGAGGCTGTTTAACAACCATACGAGAAGTTGGACGACCGAAGTACTCATCAAGGCTACGCTTGTTGATTACGATGTTGCCGCTGCCTGGTTTAATGAAAACACGTGCAGCTGAGCTTTTGCGACGGCCAGTGCCGTAGTATTGATTCTCTGCCATTTTCGAAATCCCCGATTAGATGTCTAGTACTTGTGGTTGTTGAGCAACATGGTTGTGCTCAGCACCAGCGTAAACTTTCAGCTTACGGTACATAGCACGGCCTAGAGGACCACGTGGTAGCATACCTTTAACTGCTAGCTCAAGCGCCATCTCTGGCTTACGATCAATTAGCTTCTCGAAGCTGATTGATTTTAGGCCGCCAGGGAATTCAGTGTGACGGTAGTAAATCTTACCTTTAGCTTTGTTACCAGTTACAGTAACTTTCTCCGCGTTTACAACGATGATGTAATCACCAGTGTCAACGTGTGGAGTGTACTCAGCTTTGTGTTTGCCACGTAGGCGAGATGCAATTTCACTTGCTAGACGACCAAGAGTTTTACCTTCAGCGTCTACAACGTACCAGTCGCGTTTTACAGTTTCTGGTTTAGCAACGAAAGTTTTCATGCTAATAATAACCCGTTAATTTAAATTTACACTTCAGGAGCATTGCTCCCACTGACTAAGAGCCCAGTCATCACCCCTTCGAGTGGTTGGCACTCTCGACCCTAGATCCGCTATGGATTTGGTCTGCAGTAACGGTGGGTCGCAGGATTATAGAGAAGTCAGTTGAAAAAATCACCTCTTTTTGGGTAAAAAGTTTAATTTTTTTTTACTCCTCGTAGAAACACTCAAGCCCTTATGCCAAATGCTCTTTCGCCAGATAATCATGGCTTTGCATTTCTATCAATCGAGACTGACAACGTTTAAATTCAAACTCAAGCTGCCCTTGCGTGTATAACTCTTCTAATGCCACTTCCGCTGAAATAATTAATTTGACATTTCGCTCATAGAATTCATCCACCAGCGCAATGAAACGACGAGCCGCATCATCGATTGTCCGCCCCATTTGCTGGACGTCTGCGAGCAACACCGTATTGTAGATCCGTGATAACTCAATATAGTCATTCTGACTTCTGGCCGATTGACATAACTGGGCAAAGGTGGCGTGTAATACCCCTTCGTAAGAATTGACGACCTCTATCTGGCGATGATTAATTTCAATGCTTTTTTCACCTTGCTTGTTTTCACCAACCAGTTGTTCAAAGTAGTGGCACAGATTGGTATTAGCCTGCTTATCCAGAGGAAAATGGTAAATTTCTGCTTGCTCCAACGTTCTGAGACGGTAATCGATGCCGCTATCGACATTCAATATCAGGCAATTAGCGTTAATTAAATCAATAGCAGGCAAAAAGCGCGCTCTTTGTAAACCATTTCGGTAAAGATCTTGAGGTGGAATATTAGACGTAGCAACCAGCACCACGCCACGTTTGAATAACGCTTGGAACAAGGTGCCTAAAATCATCGCATCAGTAATATCTGATACAAAAAACTCATCAAAGCAGATAATTTCCGCTTCCGATTTAAATTTATCCGCCACTAACTCGAGAGGGTCATTCACATCCCCCAGCGCATTCAATTCATCATGCACCCGATACATAAATCGGTGGAAGTGTACGCGCATCTTTTTGTCGCTGGGCAAAGCTTCAAAAAAGGTATCCATTAAATACGTTTTTCCACGCCCTACCCCGCCCCAAAAGTACAGCCCTTTGGGCGCAGCGGGCAACGATGCTTTTTTACCAAACCAACTCTTCCACCCGGTGACAGGCTCGACCGAGGTGTTTATGTATTGAATAAATTCATGGTAGAGATTATCCAAAGCTCTCACCGCTTGAAGCTGTGCTTCATCTTGTTGAAAGCCATGTTCTTTTACATCTTTTGTATAGATCTCTAAGGGTGTCATCACTTCACTCACGTGCTATAGAAGGATTGAAACTGCTATGCAGAGCACACGCATTTTTCTTTATCGTCTCGAATTCTCATAGTAACATGTCCGATGAGCATGTGTAACCGACCGGTAAAAAACATGTTAAATAACAATGATAAGGAGCGAATATGCCTTGGATTTATGCCCTCGTAGGTTTGCTTGTTGGCGCTGTTTTAGGAATCATCATCTCGCGCATTACCACTCCGGGATACAAAAAACAGAAGACCATCCAGAAAGACTTGGAAACCGCCAAATTCGAGCTTGAGCAACAAAAACAAGATCTTGCTGATCACTTTGCTCAGACAGCCGAAATGTTAGATTCACTGGGTAAGGAATACACTAAGCTTTACCAACACATGACGAAAACGTCTGCAGAATTGTTGCCAAACATTCCTGAGCAAGACAATCCGTTCAATAAAAAAGTCGCTGAGCAATCTCAAACAGAAGAACCTGCTGAGCCTGAACAACCATCAGCGGTGCTAAGCGAAGCACCTAAAGATTACGCGTCAGGTGCAACAGGCATGTTAGCTGAAGAGAAAAAAGAAGTACTCAACTCAGCACAAGCGGTGACCGCTAAAGCGTCGTAACTCTATTTTACCTCTTGGTGAACTTTGCAAAGGTTTTTGAGTCATAACTCCCATAAGCGTCGATTGATTTCTTATTTTTCAAACAAATATTGAATCTCAGGCCTTAACTTAACTAGGAGTTATCAGATGAAAAAACCTTTGCTTGCTTTAACCGTCCTGTCCTTAAGCTTAAGTTCAATCATCACCCCCATACAAGCCACAGCGGCCCTTCCTCTGTCTGTAGATGGAGAGCAATTGCCTAGCCTCGCCCCTATGCTAGAAACAGTCACCCCTGCGGTGGTGAGTATTTCTGTAGAAGGCACTCAGGTATCCAAACAACGCATTCCTGAGCAGTTCCGTTTCTTCTTCGGTCCTGAATTTCCGACCGAGCAGTTGCAAGAACGTCCATTCCGAGGACTCGGTTCAGGTGTTATCGTCAATGCAGATAAAGGCTATATAGTCACTAACTACCATGTCATCAATGGCGCGGAAAAAATTCGCGTGAAACTGCATGATGGCCGTGAGTACGATGCTGAGCTAGTTGGCGGAGACCAGATGTCAGATGTGGCTCTGTTGAAGCTTGAGAAAGCCAAAAACTTAACGGAAATTAAGATTGCAGATTCCGATGCATTACGTGTCGGCGACTTTGCTGTCGCGATTGGTAACCCATTCGGTTTAGGCCAAACGGTGACTTCAGGGATTGTCTCTGCGTTAGGTCGAAGTGGTTTGAATATCGAAAACTTCGAGAACTTCATCCAGACCGATGCTGCGATTAACAGTGGTAACTCGGGCGGTGCTCTAGTTAACCTAAAAGGTGAACTGATTGGTATTAATACCGCGATTCTAGGACCTAACGGCGGTAACGTTGGCATCGGTTTCGCGATTCCATCCAATATGATGACTAACCTAACCGCACAAATCTTAGAGTTTGGTGAAGTTAAACGCGGTATGCTGGGTGTGCAAGGCGGTGAAATCACTTCTGAGCTTGCAGAAGCGCTCGGCTATGAGTCAAGCAAGGGGGCTTTTGTTAGCCAAGTAGTTCCGGACAGCGCAGCAGACAAAGCAGGTCTTAAAGCTGGTGACGTGATTGTATCAGTCAACGGCAAAGATATTCACTCGTTCAGTGAGCTGCGAGCCAAGGTTGCGACACTCGGTGCTGGCAAGAAGGTCTCACTCGGCATTATCCGTGATGGTAAGAAAGAGAGCTTTGACGTCACTCTAGGTGAGCAGCAAAATGTGAAAGCGTCAGCAGATAAACTGCATGAAGGTCTATCGGGTGCAGAGCTGACCAACACCACCTCAAATGATTCCGTGCAAGGCGTGAAAGTCGCTTCCGTTGAGAAAGGGTCGAAAGCCGAAGCTTATCAACTGGCGAAAGGCGATATCATCATTGGTGTGAACCGCAAACGAGTCAAAAATCTTGCAGAGTTTAGAAAAGTGCTTGAGAAACAACCTGGCGTACTGGCTCTGAATATTCAACGTGGTGAACGTACCATTTATCTAGTCGTGCGTTAAAAACGCGAGGTCAATGTCAAAGGATGGTAGGATCTCCTGCCGTCCTTTTGTTATTTTCTCATCTAATGCTATTCTTTCGCCACTTGTCTGAATTTTGAAGTGGTTAGGAAGATATGCTGCAATTCTTATTGCGTTCAATAGGTTTAGGGTTGGCGACAGCTGCGTTGTTGCTATTAGCTATCCCCTCTCTGCGTTCCACTATTCTTCCTCAGAATTTCCGCGACGAAATCAACATCACTTCAGCACAAGAAATCTCATTTAATAGTGCAGTCCGCAAAGCCGCCCCTGCAGTGGTGAATATCTATAGCCGAAAGTACAAAGAAGATGATCGCTCAAAGCTACTGACTCAAGGGCTAGGCTCAGGCGTGATCGTCAGTGATAAAGGCTATATCATTACCAACTACCACGTTGTCGCGCAGGCCGATCAAATTGTCGTCGCGCTACAAGATGGTCGCGTCGCTGCCGCGCAATTAGTTGGGACAGACAGACGTACTGATATCGCTATTCTGCGTGTCGAAGGCAACAACCTTCCTGTGATTCCACTTAACCCGAACTACTCACCGACAGTGGGAGATGTGGTATTGGCGATCGGAAACCCATACAACTTAGGTCAAACGACCACGTTTGGTATCGTGTCCGCAACGGGTCGCTCTTCAATCAGCGCCGGCGGCCGACAAGCCTTTATTCAGACAGATGCTGCCATCAATGAAGGAAACTCTGGCGGAGCCTTGGTGAACACACGAGGTGAATTGGTTGGCATCAATACGGCGTCCTTCCAACAAGCAACCGAGCTTGAAACTTACGGCATTTCTTTCGCGATTCCTTACACTCTCGCCAATAAGATCATGCAGAAGATCATTGCCGACGGTCGTGTTATTCGAGGCTATATAGGTATCGACGGTCAAGATATTAATTCCGTCACCTCACGTCTACTGGGTAATGAGCATTTAGGCGGTATTGTTGTACTCGGCGTTGATCCTAACGGGCCAGGCGCCGACGCAGGATTTCAAGCCCAGGACATTATTCTTAAAATCGATGGGCAAAAAATCAATGGTCGTCAAAGCGTAATGGATATAGTCACCGAATTGAGGCCGGGAACAACCGTCGATGTGCTCATCCTACGTAAGGGCAAAGAGCGAACCCTTAGCGTCACAATCGCAGAAGATACCCGAGAAATTTAAACATTGAATAATAAAAAAATCCCATGCTCTTTAGCATGGGATTTTTGTTTTATTCGCTTTCTTGTTCTGTCGTAGAGCTCTCTATTTCTATACGCGTCACTCGCTGCAACCCTCTCGGTAGTAAACTGCCTCGACGGCCACGCTCACCACGGAAATTGTCCAGATCTGCCGGTTTCAAACCTAACTTACGCTTACCTGCATAAAGGGTTACTGAAGCCCCCTGAGGCAACGACATCAGATGTGATACTACTTCTTCACGTTCTTTCGCTTTAGCTGCTGGAATATTGATAATCTTATTACCCTTACCTTTACCTAATTGAGGAAGGTCCTTAATCGGGAACAACAACATTCTGCCTTGGTTGGTAATCGCTAAGATTTCATCATTATCTAGGTTGCTAATGGTGTCGGGAGTCATCACTTCCGAGTTTTGTGGGAGTGTTACCAGTGCTTTACCACTGCGGTTTTTCGATAAAAGGTCACTGCCTTTACAAACAAAACCATAGCCCGCGTCAGAACCCACTAACCATAATTGGTCTTCTTCACCCATCACCACATGGCGAATGTTAGTTCCTGCATTAATGTTCAGGCGCCCGGTAATCGGTTCGCCCTGACTGCGCGCAGACGGCAGAGAATGCGACTCAAGCGAGTAACTTCGACCATCACTGCCGAGGAACACCGCTTGCTGGTTACTCTTACCGCGAGCATGGGCCAGATATTTATCCCCAGACTTATAGTTAAGCCCTTCGGCGTCGACATCATGCCCTTTAGCGTGACGAATCCAGCCTTTGTCTGAAAGCACAACAGTAATCGGTTCGCTCGGAACAAGGTCTCGTTCAGTCAAGGCTTTCGCTTCAGCACGCTCAACGAGAGGAGAGCGGCGATCATCACCGTATTTCTCTGCATCCGCTTTGATTTCTTTCTTCAAAAGCGTATTCAGACGGCGCTCAGAGCCCAATAACTGTTCAAGCTTTTCACGTTCTTTTTCTAACTCTTCCTGTTCACCACGGATCTTCATCTCTTCCAACTTGGCAAGATGACGAAGTTTGGTGTCCAGAATCGCGTCAGCCTGAATATCCGTAATGCCGAAACGAGCCATCAGTACGGCTTTTGGATCGTCTTCAGTTCGGATGATCTCAATCACTTCATCCAGATTGAGGTAGGCAACCAACAAACCTTCAAGAATATGCAGACGCGCAAGAACTTTATCTAAACGATGCTGCAAACGGCGGCGCACAGTTGCACGACGGAACTCAATCCACTCAGATAAGATCTGAACCAAACCTTTCACTTGTGGACGATTATCGAGACCGATCATGTTGAGGTTAACGCGGAAGTTTTTCTCCAGATCTGTCGAAGCAAACAGATGGTTCATCAACTGATCGCAATCGATACGATTTGAACGAGGAACAACAACAATACGCGTCGGGTTTTCATGATCCGATTCATCACGCAGGTCATCGACCATTGGTAGCTTCTTCGCTCGCATCTGGCTGGCAATTTGCTCAAGCAGCTTAGCACCTGAAACTTGATGTGGCAGTGCCGTTATAACAATGTCACCGCCCTCTTTATGCCAGACCGCGCGCATTTTAATGCTGCCACGCCCCGTGCGATAGATCTTCTCCAGTTCAGCTTTCGGCGAGATGATCTCTGCTTCTGTCGGGTAATCTGGCCCCTGAACAAAGTTCATCACATCGGCTAATTCTGATTTTGGATTGTCGATCAGATGAATGGTTGCCTCAGCAATTTCACGCACATTGTGTGGTGGGATATCGGTCGCCATACCAACCGCAATTCCCGTCACACCGTTAAGTAAAATGTGAGGAAGGCGAGCAGGCAGCATTTGAGGCTCTTTCATTGTGCCATCAAAGTTCGGCTGCCATTCAACCGTGCCCTGACCAAGTTCACCAAGCAGAACTTCTGCGAACTTGGATAATTTCGCTTCGGTATAACGCATCGCGGCGAAAGACTTAGGATCGTCCGGCGCACCCCAGTTCCCCTGACCGTCAACCAATGGGTAACGATAAGAGAACGGCTGAGCCATTAACACCATAGCTTCGTAACACGCCGAGTCTCCATGTGGGTGGTATTTACCCAACACATCACCAACCGTACGTGCCGATTTCTTATACTTTGCCGCTGCCGAAAGACCAAGCTCCGACATTGCATAAATGATTCGTCGTTGAACCGGTTTTAAGCCATCGCCAATGTATGGCAAGGCGCGGTCCATGATGACGTACATTGAGTAATTAAGATAAGCGTCTTCAGTGAACTTGCGCATTGGCAACTGTTCAACGCCATCGTATGTAATTTCCGTAGACATTCGTTAAACCTCTGCCAAATCACCGTTGTTCTGTAACCACGAGCGTCGGTCATCCGCGCGTTTCTTACCGAGCAGCATATCCATCATTTCCATGGTCGCTTGAGAATCGTCAATGGTTAACTGAACCAGTCGACGTGTATTCGGATCCATCGTGGTTTCACGCAGCTGAAGTGGGTTCATTTCACCCAGACCTTTAAATCGCTGAACGTTGATCTTGGCTTTCTTCTTCGATAAGCGCTCTAGAACGCCCTCTTTCTCATCATCATCAAGCGCGTAAAAAACTTCTTTGCCGCAATCGATTCGATACAGAGGCGGCATCGCCACGTAAATATGGCCTGCTTCGACTAACGCTTTAAAGTGACGGGTAAACAGCGCACACAGGAGTGTCGCAATGTGCAAACCATCCGAGTCCGCATCGGCTAAGATACAGATCTTGCCGTAGCGCAGGCTCTCTAGATTGTCGCTGTCAGGGTCAATACCCAAAGCAACGGAAATATCATGAACTTCTTGAGATGCAAGCACCTGATCTGCTGACACTTCCCAAGTGTTAAGGATCTTACCACGCAGTGGCATTACCGCCTGAAACTCGCGATCACGGGCCTGCTTTGCCGAGCCACCTGCTGAGTCACCCTCGACGAAGAAGATTTCGGTACGATTCAGATCTTGCACCGAGCAGTCCGTCAGCTTACCTGGCAGTGCTGGGCCTGAAGCCACTTTTTTACGTACCACTTTTTTGCTGGCACGCATGCGACGGTGAGCATTGGCAATACACACTTCCGCGAGGAGTTCAGCAAGCTGTGGCTTTTCATTCAACCACAGACTGAATGCATCTTTCACCACACCAGAAACGAACGCTGCTGTTTGGCGAGAAGAAAGGCGCTCTTTAGTCTGACCTGCAAATTGAGGATCTTGCATCTTTACCGACAAAACGTAAGAACAACGATCAAAAACATCGTCGCCAGTCAGCTTAACACCACGAGGCAGCAGGTTACGGAACTCACAGAACTCACGCATAGCATCAAGCAGGCCCTGACGCAGACCATTGACGTGCGTACCACCCTGTGCGGTAGGAATGAGGTTGACGTAGCTTTCGGTGATCATCTCACCACCTTCTGGCTGCCAAATCACGGCCCAGTTTGCGGCTTCCGTTTCAGCAGAAAACTCGCCAGTAAACGGTTCTTCAGGTAAGACGGTATAACCTTTCACACCCTCCGCAAGATAGTCTTTAAGACCATCTTCGTACAGCCACTTGTGCTCGTTACCATTGACCTTATCAGAGAAGGTGATTTCCAATCCCGGACAAAGTACAGCTTTAGCACGAAGGTTGTTAATCAGTCGCGTTACTGAGAAATTGACAGAGTCAAAATACTTAGCGTCAGGCCAGAAATGGACGCTGGTACCTTTGTTACGACGCCCACAAGTACCCGTCACCGTTAAGTCAGATACCTTGTCGCCATGCTCAAAGGCAATTTCATATACCTGACCATCTCGGCGCACCGTTACTTCAACACGTTTTGATAAGGCGTTGACAACCGAAATACCTACACCGTGAAGACCACCAGAGAATTGGTAGTTTTTATTGGAAAACTTACCACCGGCGTGGAGTTTACAAAGAATAAGTTCAACACCGGAGACTTTCTCTTCCGGGTGAATATCAACAGGCATGCCTCGACCATCATCGATCACTTCCAGAGATTGATCGGCATGCAGAATTACTTGAACTTTTGAAGCGTGTCCGGCTAGCGCTTCATCGACACTGTTATCGATGACTTCTTGTCCCAAATGGTTAGGACGCGCTGTATCCGTATACATCCCTGGTCGGCGACGTACTGGCTCCAAACCATTAAGAACCTCAATGGCCCCAGCATTATATTGTTCAGTCATAATACGGAATATCGTTATATAGAATAAATGGGTTACTGAGCCGGCAAGCTTTTGTTCTTTTTATTAATTAGTCTAAAAAGTAGCAAAAACGACCAAACTCTCGTCGTTCTGAATCCAGCTCAGTACAGGTGAAACATAGTCTGGAAGAGAGGGAATGATGTCAAGCGAGATAACTAAGTAACCGCTAAAATTATGACTCTTCCCTCAATGAATACTAGAGCTGAAGGAATTCGATAATTTGTTGAGGGTAACGCTCGAAGTTAACAAAACTATGGTCGCCTCCCTCTTCAACAGTCTGCTTAGCGCCTGAAAATTTCTCAACCGCCTGACGGTAGTCCAGCACTTCATCTTCAGTTTGTTGCAATAGCCAAAAGTCTTTAGCTTGATTAATGACGGGCGTATCTAACGCTTTCAGCTCATCAATATGGACGCTTTCCAGCACATAACGCTGGTGTGTATAAGGGTTTACCTGCTCACCAAGATAATCCGCTAACAACTCATAAGGCTTAACAGCTGGGTTGACCACAACCGCTTTAAAACCAAACTGCCTATTGAGCCACATTGACAAATAGCCGCCTAAAGAGCTGCCTATCAAACCAATACGATAATCATCTTTATGTTGTTCGATTATGTTAAGCAAACATTCAGCGGCTTGTTGTGGAAAACAAGGAAGTTGTGGGACTACAACTTTGATATCCGGCCTATGCTGTTGGCAGTACTCTTTCATAACATTGGCTTTGTGAGACAAGGGGGAGCTGTTAAAGCCATGGATATAAAGAAGTAACGAAGGTCGCATAGCTATCCTTAATTTAGGTGAATTCGAAATCAATAACCCGCAGAGTTAAAGTCTGGTTGGAAACTGCCAGCCGGTAAGCGCTTTACTTGTGCTTCCACCTCTCCGTTGTCTCGTAGCAGCAGCTCACGCCAACCTGGTGATTGATAATCCAGCGCAAAATCATCAGAGTTAGGCTTGAACTGCACGCAAGTGGAAGGTGTCGCCATGACGCGCACGTCATTTCTCATGACATTCATATCCTGGTGCACATGACCACACAGCACCGCTTTAACATTATTATGTTGATCAACGACTTGCCAGAAATCTTCTGAATCTTTCAAGGTATGCTGATCCAACCATGCGCTGCCCACCAGCAACGGATGGTGGTGCAATAAAATCAGGGTATATCGCTCAGGGTACTGCGATAGTTTTTCTTCCAGCAAATTCAGCTGCTTATCACTTAATCTGCCATGTGGGACACCCACGACTTGAGAGTCCAACATGATCATTTGCCATGTATCACCCAATAAGACATGGTCAATTTGCTGAATTTGCTGAGAAGGGATTACCGAATTCATACTCGGTTTAAAATCATGATTACCTGGTAACCAGAAGCATTTTTTCTTAAGAGGTACGATGCCCTGCTCGAAACGCTGGTAGGACACTTCGCTATGATCTTGGGAGATATCTCCCGTTGCCAACACTGCATCATAAGCGGGACTCTCTTCGACAATAGCGTCAACCACCGCATTAAAGCTGTCAGCAGTATTTACACTCAACAAGCTGCCATCTGTTGCTTCAAACAGGTGCGTATCTGTAATCTGTAGCAGTCTAATGCTGCCATCGGATGAGCATGACGTTACTTTCAAAACTAAAAACCTAAATATTGATCGGCGTCCGGCTGATACCATGCCTTAAACAAAAAGATAACCAATCCCCTAAAAAGCGGTTCAGTTGCACTTTTTCATCTTGTTGAACCATCTTGTCATTGGGGTACTCGTATCGAGCGTTGACTCTTTTTAGGTGCTCACATTCACACACTTCTGCAACGCGAGCATCGTGGTAGAGCCTGACAGACATTTTTGGTAATGGAAATACCGGGATATCATCACTTTGACAAATATCGACCAAAGTTGTGTACTTTGTGACTTCGCCCACTTGAATTTGATAGGTCATATTGGCGGCCTGATAGCAGCGCACGTCGCCCACCTTTGCCCGATGAGGAAGCAAAGCATTGAGCTTGGCGTAATTGGTTTCATAAGTCCGCATCAAATCTGATAAATCAACGTGATACGGCTTTTTTACTGCTACTTGTGCCATTGTTCTCTTAACGATTGGTGGTTTAGCTGCAACCATTGCAGTGCAATAATCGAAGCGCCATTTTCAAATTTACCTTCAACAACCCATTGATAAGCCTTCTCACGGCTCACCACATGAACTTGAATATCCTCACCTTCATAGTCTAAACCATGAATTCCGTGAGCGGTTGAAGCATCCACTTTTCCGACGTACACATCCAGCTTTTCAGAACACCCGCCTGAGGACGGATAATAAGATGTGACTTTAGCTAACTCATCAACCGAAATACCCGCCTCTTCAGAGGCTTCACGGCGAACTACTTGCTCTGGTGATTCATCGGTATCAATGATGCCCGCAACAATTTCCAGCTGCCATGGATGGGCGTGCTCCAAAGCACCGACACGGATTTGTTCAATCAGCACGACCTGATCACTCACTGGGTCATACGGTAACAACGCAGCAGCATGACCACGTTCAAACATCTCCCGCTCAATCACCTCACTCCAGCCACCTTCGAACAATTTATGTCGGAAGCGATACTTAATCATCCTAAAAAAGCCCTTAAATAGAATTTCTTTTGAGATAATTTCTACATCTTGTGGAGTAAATTCACTTTGTTGATTGTCAGATAGTTGCATTTGGCACCTCAGTGAGTGAATCTTATAGTTTACTCAGACAAAAGCTTAACTTCCAAGGACATGGCTCAACTTTTTATACAAATTTTGTATTCTGAGTTAAATTGATGAATAAAATATATTGCACAAGTGGATAGTTAAGTGTAAAAATTTGCAAAGTTTTGCGTGAATTAGCATCAGTATGAGTTAAACTCTCGATGAGTCACCTTTTTCATATTTTGGCAGGAATAGGACCTATGAAAAAACTGCTTCCACTATTTATCAGTGCAGCACTAGGCAGCTTAAGCAACAACGCTTTTGCTGACACACTGACGGAAATTTATAACCAAGCAAAAGAAAACGACCCAACATTACTTAGCGCAGCAGCTACCCGCGATTCTGCATTTGAAGCGGTGACTTCTAGCCGTGCCACCTTGCTACCTCAAATTGATCTGACAGCAGGGTACGATATTAATAAAGTAGAAACTGACAACAAGAGTGCAGATAATGATGCTTGGAGTGCAAAGTTAGGGTTCACTCAAGAACTCTATAATCGCTCTAGCTGGATCACGTTGGATACCGCTGAAAAGACCGCTCGTAATGCCGATGCAACCTATGCAGCAGCCCAGCAATCACTGATCCTGCGCGTTGCAACAGCCTACTTTGACGTACTAAAAGCTCAGGACAACCTTGTGTTTGTTCAGGCAGAAAAAGCCGCAGTTGGTCGCCAATTAGAGCAAACCAAGCAACGCTTTGAGGTGGGTCTATCTGCAATCACTGACGTACATGATGCACAAGCACAATACGACTCAGTATTAGCAGATGAAGTACTAGCACAAAATGATTTGATCAACAGCTACGAAGGCCTTCGTGAAATTACGGGTCTAGAGCATACAAATCTAAATGTGTTAGACATTGCACGTTTCTCAGCAAGCAAAACAGATTCCCCTGTTGAAGCACTAGTGGAAGAAGCACAACAGAAAAACTTAAGCTTACTCTCTTCTCGCATTGCGCAAGATATTGCCCGTGATAAGATTTCACTACAAAGCTCCGGTCACCTACCGTCATTGACGCTAGACGGTGGCTACACAATGAGTGAAACATCACCTGATTCGGGTAGCACTAGTGAAACAGATACGCTAAACGTGGGTTTGAACCTTTCAGTTCCAATCTACTCAGGTGGCGCTACTACCTCACTAACTAAACAAGCACAATTCGATTACGTTGCAGCAAGCCAAAACTTGGAAGCAACATACCGTAGTGTCGTTAAAGACGTACGCGCCTTTAACAACAACATCAGTGCTTCGATTGGTGCACTACGCGCTTATGAGCAAACTGTGGTTTCAGCTAAATCTGCTCTAGAAGCAACAGAAGCAGGCTTTGATGTGGGTACCCGTACTATCGTAGATGTTCTTGACTCAACTCGTAACTTGTACGATGCAAACAAGAACCTGTCTAACGCACGTTACGATTACATCCTAAGCGTGCTACAGCTTCGTCAAGCTGTCGGTACGTTAAGCGAGCAAGATATCCTAGATATCAACGCAGGTTTAAAAGAAGCTCCAGCTAACAGCTAACAGCTAACAGCTAACAGCTAACAGCTAACACGAAAAAGTAAAAAGGTTGATGCTTTCGCATCAACCTTTTTTCGTTCTTGGCTATCTCAATGACTAATATACGGTGTCTATCACTACATCTTTTTCTACTAGCCACTCTACTTTGTCGCCGTTCTTAAGCATCAAAGCGACATCGACTGGCTTGTCTGCATCCACCGCGAATTGCCACACAAAGGCGACTTCCCAATGGCTTTGATTATGAGTGCGTAAGTCGAGTAAATCACCATCAATAATCCAGCTATCTTCACCCTGCTTAATTGAGATGCTCTCTACTTCTAGAGTGGCTGGCAACACTTTGTCTGATTGTAGGTACAGTGCACCATGGAGCGTTTGATCTTGCACTTCACCTAAGGTCGGCATTTTATTCAGCCAAAGATTACTCTTTAAACGTACCGTCGCGTCTTCCACTGTAGCCTGATTATCCTGTTCCCAACCGACTGGTGCGGTTGAACACCCTGCTAAAAGCGCTGCGCCCAGCGCTACTAATGCTATTTTTTTCATTGTTATCACCTTTGAGCCAACCACTCTTTCAGAGTCTGAATATCATTCTGATATTCATTCTTTATTTCTTCAACCCAGTCATCAATGTTTTCCCACCAAGCGGGCAAATCTGGTGACTGCGCTTTCTGCGCGACTTTCTGAATGTGTTTAAGGCCAATAGAACCCGCTGCACCTTTAATTTTGTGCGCTTCAGAGACAATGCCTTCTTGATGTTTTGCCGTCATATTGGAATTCAGCACTTCAACATATTCAGGCATCATATTTTCAAACATTTCAATGCTATCCAACACTGGCTGTGAACCGACGATCCCTACATAAGACTCCAGCATTTCCAGATCCAACACCCGACTATACAGATCATTGCCTTCCGTACTTTCCACCACAGTGACTGGCTCTGGCTGTTGGTAATCTTCATCCGAGGTAAACTTGGCAATCACTTCCTGAACCGCGGTCACCGACAGTGGTTTGCTAATCGCATCGTCCATGCCTTTTTCGAGGTACTCATTTTTGTTCTTCAGTACATTGGCTGTAAGGGCGACCAAAGGCGGCAAATCTTTATAAGTTTTACGATAAAATTCAGCGACATCAAAACCTGTCATATCCGGAAGCTGTATATCGAGGAAGGCCAGATCATAGATCTCTGGATCGAACATTTCGATCGCATCTTGCCCGGTCATTGCCACGCTGACTTCATGCCCCATGCTCTCAAGTAACGAGCGAGCAACCGTAATGTTCAGCTCAATATCTTCAACCATAAAGATATTGAGTTCCTTACGCTCAGCCGGAGACACTTCGGGCTCTTCTTCGACCACAGAGAGTGGGACATGGATGGTCACGGTAAAGGTACTGCCAAAGCCTTCTTCACTGCTGACCGTAATATCCCCATCCATCATCTTAATCAGCTGTTTTGACACTGCAAGACCAATCCCAGTGCCAACGGCATGTAGATTATCTTTGCCCGACTTAACCTGATAATACATGGCAAAGATCTTATCCAATTCAGCTTCTGGTATCCCGATACCACTGTCTTCGATTTCCATCGTGATGTTGGCAAATTCTTCGTCGACCTCAGCTTCAACTGTCATCACAACGCCACCTTCTTTGGTGAATTTCATCGCATTACTGATCAGATTCCACAGCACCTGACGTAGCCTTGTGGCATCGACATCAATTGCAGTAGGCAGATCGCTTAATCGTTCCAGATCAAATCGCAGCCCCTTCTGAGAAGCCATTAGCGCGGAGATGCTTTCCATTTCCGCGACAAACTCTTCAAAATTCAGCGAAGATGGGAACAGCTCCAGTTTACGGCGATCAAATTTATCCATATCGATAATATCGTTGAAGATATTACCTAAGGTAATTGCACTGACATTAATGGTTTGCATGTGGTTGCGCTGCTCATCTGTCATCTGAGTATCAAGCAGCATGCGGCTCAATCCGACAATACCGTTCAGCGGTGTGCGCAATTCGTGGCTAATGGTCGAGATGAAGGTGGTCTTATCGCGACTGGCTTTTTTCAGTGATTCTTCATGGCGTTTACGTTCCGTGATATCGCGGCCAAAGCCTACTAGTCCCAAATGACGACCATCTTTGCTGTAAAAAGGGACTTTACGTAATTCAAAGTAGTTCTTACGGCCATCTGGGTATTCCAACCACTGCTCATAAGTCAGCGCCTGATTATCGGCAAAGACTTTTTCATCAGTATCGACAATTTTCTGAGCTTCCTCTTTGCTGTAGACGTCCCACGGCGTCAGACCAACCAACTGGTTCTCTTTTTTACCCGTCAGTTCTTCCATTGCCCGGTTACAACCTGAGAAAACACCTTCTGCATTCCGGTAGTAGATGAGATCCGGAGAAGCATCAATAAACGATCGCAATAAAGCCGTTCGCTCAGCTAACTCGAGTTGAGTCCGTTCGCGCTGATAGACCTCATTCTCGAGATCTTTCATCGCTTCTTCACGGGCTTCTTCTGCCTTAATCCGTTCCTCAATTTCCTGATTCAGCTTTGAGATGTTCTGCTGCAGTTTATGGTTCAGCTCCTGATCTCGTGAACGCATGTCTTTGAGTTTGGACACTAACTTAGACAATCGCTGGCGGGATTCTTCAAGCTGATCAACCACTACAGAAAGGAAGTACACAGCCCATGGTGTAATCAATAGACCGAAGAACACCGAGCGAACAATGTCTATGTCATCGACATGGCCACTTAGCACTAAGGTAATACCAACCTGAACCACGACGGCCAGTGCGACAAGAGCTAAAGCGAGAAGAATAGAGAAACGCAAAATGCCAAGCTTGACCAAAAGATCGACATAATACTGAGCGAGGTTTTTTATAGGTTTCATTAGGCGCTCCGTGCGATAAGAATAGGTAAATATTACCTGTTTTCAATACGCGCGGCTAAGAGAACCGAAAGTCTTGGCGGGTTAATTCTCGGATGTGTGATGAACACAAGTCTGATTACGCCCATTAGCCTTGGCTTGGTACAACGCGCTGTCGGCTAGGGCAATCAAGCTTTCACTGCTGTCATAAGGTTGCGGTATGATGGTCACGAGGCCGATGCTCACAGTTAACACCGTCGAGACTTCAGACGCTTTGTGTTCCAGTGCCAGACTGGCGATTTCATCATGGATTTTATCCGCCACTTGCTGAGCGCCTTCAGCAGTAGTGTTCGGCAAAATAAAACCAAATTCTTCGCCGCCGTACCTCGCGACACAGTCACTGGTGCGGGATAATACCGCTTTAAAGACGCCCGCCACTTTCATCAACGCCTCATCGCCATCCTGATGGCCATAGAAGTCGTTGAAGCCTTTAAAGTAATCGATATCACACAGCATAATGCTCAGTGGTTGACGTTCACGAACATGGAGTGGCCAGAGAGTGGCGAGCTGTTCGTCAAAGCGACGTCGGTTGCCAATTTGGGTCAGACTGTCGATAAAACTCAAGCGCTCTAATTCCTGATTCGCCTCTTCCAGCTTCTGCGCCGCTAAATATCGTTCAGACACATCCCTTGCCATGATCAACACCCCGTTAGTACCCGAGGCTGGGTCGCGGAAAGGCGATTTCACTACATCATACCAAGTGAAGTCACCGTTACTATTGATGGCTTTATCGATGTAACGTAACGATTTGCCTTCGTACAAAACCTTCTGATCGGTTTCAGACAAGCGATTGTAGACTTCATCTGGAATGACATCTTGAAGGCGTTTGCCAATTAACTCATCCACATCGGATATGCCCAGCGAACGTACAAATGGCTTGTTACACGCCTGATACACCATGTTTTCATTGAAAATACCAATGGAGTCTGGGCTAGACTCAAGAATGTTCTGCAAAATGGTATCGCGTTGAGCCAATGCTACTTCGGTATCACGACGTTTTTCCATCTCATCACGCAGGTTCTGCTGCATGTTGTGCCAATCCGTCACGTCATGGCTGATACCGATACTGCCCAGCTTTTCACCATTCGAGGTAATAAGAATGTTCTGATAAGTTTCAAGTAAGCAACTGCGACCGTCGGCGTCTGTTGTCCAACGGCGTTTGTTTGCCCGCCCTTTCACAACACCTTTGATATCCGCACTCCCCTCTAGCGCACGTTCCCCCCAAAAACGTTCGAACGCGCGGTTTGTCGAGATAAGTTCCCCTTCGTTATTTTTGATGAAAACCAGCTCGGCTAAATTATCCAAAGCACTGCGCACGACTGAGAGCGACTGAATTTCACGTGCCATTTCATCGTGAGATGCTTGATGGGAGGAAACATACAACAGCCAGGAAATACGCCCTCGATAAACGGTTTTACGCCCACTGATTTCCACTTTGATGCGGGTATTTTTAGATACACGCCACTCTATCGGGAAGCGATTGAACCCTTCGCCGGCAAACTGACTAATCGTGGACAACAAAAACTCTCGCGAAACCGTATCTGGCAACAGAAAGGACTTACCTACTCGGCGGATAGCCAGCAGCTGCATGGCATTCTTGTTAGATAGAAGGAGTTTACCGGATTGCGCTTCAACCAGAATCAAAGCGGTGGGGGCATCTTGAACCAACAACTCTATGTGTTTTTGCAATTGCGAGTAAACAAGCGCAGACAGCACAACAAAGAGTAGAATGACTACTAGGTCAAAACCATGTCCATGGGATGTATCCCACAACCAGTAAAACACCTGATCCATTCTAATACTCTATATAATGCTAACCTAATACTAAGGTTACAAAAGATATCAGTTTATTGGTGAGTTTTCTGTATTTATTAATGGTTTTACATATACAAAAGGACGACCAATTGATGAACCTTGTGCACCTTCACGCTTAAGTGCATGGCCAATTTCCGTCATTGCTAACCAACGATTTTCACACCATAAAGGGGCAAGTAAAGTGGGGCGTCGAGCTGCTGATGAAACGCGGTGGAACACGATATCAGGTGGCGTCATTCGAATCATTGCACTGGCTGTGTCCACGTATTGCGGCAAAGAGGGGGCACCGATCTTGCCAGCCTTCCAAGCCTTAGCCATGGTACTACCTTCAACAATATGCAAGCTGTGAAGTTTGATCCCATCAGTTCCCACATCAATAACTTTACGCATTGTTTCAATGTTATCTTGGTGAGTTTCTTTCGGTAGACCAACAATCAAATGGGTACAGACTTTTATACCCAATGCTCTCGCTCGTTTGGTGATGTTCGCATAGCAATCAAAATCGTGGCCACGATTTATGCGCTTCAAGGTGTGATTGTTCGCAGTCTGAAGGCCGAGCTCTAACCAGATCTCGAAACCTTGTCGTACATAACCAGACAGCAACTCCAACACGGCATCAGGCACACAATCTGGCCTTGTGCCAACACATAGGCCCACAATATCAGCCGCTTGGATTGCCTGTTCATACATACTCTTCAGAGTCTGAACTTCAGCATAAGTGCTGGTGTATGCTTGAAAGTAAGCCAAATACTTCTTAGCCCTATGCACTTCTCCGGCGCGATCTTTGAGTTGTTCGAGAATACTTTTTTTCTGACTCTCTTCATCCGAAAAAGAAGCCACATTACAAAACGTACAGCCTCCTCTACCTATTGTGCCATCGCGATTAGGGCAGCTAAAACCACCGTGTAATGTCAGTTTATGAACTCTCTCGCCATAACGACGTTGAAGATCTTGTCCAATCGTATTGACCAGCTCGTGTAACTGCATAGTTGTCCCACAACACAAATAATAATGAATATCATTTCTATTAATGTAATTAAATTACAGCAATGAAAAATTTGGAGGTTGGAATCTAGCGATTTAAAACAGCAAGAGCGTTAATCAAAGTCAATAAACATGCACAAAATGGAGAATAAAACCTACTTGTTAAGCAAAAGTTAAACATAATACCTACAATCACGGCTAAAAAAGTACTCCACGAGCTCGAATTTTGATTGCAATTCATCCTGACAAAATTGTAGGATAATTTCAGATTTTAGTTTTATTTGTGTAATAAATTACATAGTTAGTTGCTAAAACATCGGTGTTTTCCAACTCCCACCTATATAAATCACTAGATTGTGATACAAAAAACATGGATTTCACCAAGGATTGTTTTTCTCGCAATATTTTTCCTGCGAGATACGGAATGGAATCAAAGTCGCCAACCTAGGCAGGCTTCGAATCATAAAAATAAAGGACTGGACGCAAAACTAGTATCAGCTAGTACATTTGCGCCTACTGAACTGGAAGGATGTATCTATGGTAGATAGAGAGCAAAGTTCACAGGGTCTGTATACTCCTGAGCTGGAGCATGACGCTTGTGGTATCGGTTTTGTTGCTCACCTCAAAAACCGTAAATCGCACGAAGTAGTAACTCAAGCATTGGATATGCTGGCACGAATGGAGCACCGAGGCGGTCAAGGTTGTGACCCTTGCAGCGGTGACGGTGCAGGTATCTTATTGCAGAAGCCACATGAATTTCTGTTAGAAGAAGCCGTTAAACTAGGCATCAAATTGCCTTCTTTTGAAAAATATGGTGTTGGTGTCGTTCTATTTCCTAAAGATGAGTATAAGCGCGAGCAGTGCCGAGACATCTTAGAGCGCAATGCTAAACGTCTTGATCTTGAAATCATTGGCTATCGTATTCTGCCGACTGACAATTCGATGATCGGTGCTGATCCACTGAGCACAGAACCTCAGTTTGAGCATGTGTTTGTCACTGGTGGCCCAGGTATCACGCCAGAAGAGCTTGAACGTAAGCTGTACGTACTTCGCAACTATACTGTACGTGTTTGTCTAGAAAGCGTTTCAAATATTGGTGACGATTTCTACATTAACTCCATGTCTTACAAGACATTAGTGTATAAAGGTCAGCTCACAACAGAACAGGTGCCTCAGTACTTCTTAGACCTGCAAAACCCGACCATGGTGACCGCTCTGGCACTGGTACACTCTCGTTTCTCTACCAATACTTTCCCGAAATGGCGTCTTGCACAGCCTTTCCGTTACATTGCCCACAACGGTGAAATCAATACCGTTCGAGGTAACTTAAACTGGATGAAAGCTCGAGAAGCAATCATCGAATCGGACTTGTTTACTCAAGCTGAGATCGACATGCTGCTTCCTATTTGTCAGGAAGGCAGTTCTGATTCATCCAACTTCGATATGGCGTTAGAACTACTCGTTCTTTCTGGTCGTAGCTTACCGCACGCTTTGATGATGATGATCCCCGAAGCATGGCAAGAGAACAAAACTATGGATCCAACGCGTCGTGCTTTCTATCAGTACCACGCTAACGTCATGGAACCATGGGATGGCCCAGCTTCAGTATGTTTTACTGACGGTGTTCAAGTAGGTGCAACGCTAGACCGTAATGGCCTTCGCCCTTCTCGCTACACAGTGACCAAAGACAACTTCCTAGTGATGGCCTCAGAATCTGGTGTTGTCGATATCAAACCGGAGAACGTTGAGTTCCGTGGCCGTCTACAGCCAGGTCGTATCTTCGTAGCCGACCTAGAACAAGGTCGCATCATCTCTGACGAAGAAGTAAAAGATTCAATTGCTCAAGCTCAGCCTTATGAAAAATGGGTTGAAGAAAACCTGCTCAGCCTGAAAAAGTTACCCGACGCAAGCAACCAGTTCAGCCAGCCTTCTCCTGAGCGTTTGCTGCACCGTCAACAAGCTTTCGGTGTCAGCACGGAAGAAGTTAATGAGCTCATCGTACCTATGGCGAAAGATGGAAAAGAACCACTTTCAGCGATGGGTGCCGACTGGCCACTTGCGGTGCTTTCTCACCAATCTCAGCATCTTTCAAACTACTTCAAGCAGCTGTTTGCACAGGTCACCAACCCACCGATCGACCCGATCCGTGAGCGTATGGTGATGTCGCTCAACACTTACTTGGGTAAAGACCAAAACCTTCTGACTGAAACACCACTTCACTGTCAGAAAGTCGAATTGGAATCGCCTGTTCTGGCGAACTCTGAGCTTGAGAAATTGCGTGCGATCGACAACGAGCACCTACAAGCGAAGACGCTGGATATCGTATTCCAAGCCAATGAAGATCAAGGCAAACTTGAGCGCGCACTAAAACGTATCTGCCAATACGCAGAGGACGCGGTTATCGATGGTTACTCAATCATCCTGCTAACTGACCGCGCAGTGAACTCAAACCACGCGGCGATCCCAGCAATGCTGGCAGTTGGCGCAGTACACCACCACTTGATCCGTAAAGGTCTACGTGCGAAATGTGACATCGTAGTTGAAACCGGTGACGCGCGTGAAACGCACCACTTTGCAACGCTACTTGGTTACGGTGCGAATGCGGTTAACCCATACCTAGTGATTGAAACCATCATTGATCTTCAACGCACCAAGAAGTTGGATCCAGAAGCGAATCCACGAGAGTTATTTAATAACTACCGTAATGCAATCAATGGCGGTCTTCTGAAGATCTTCTCGAAGATGGGTATCTCGACGCTGCAGTCGTACCACGGCGCGCAAATCTTTGAAGCTTTGGGTATCCACAAGTCAGTGGTAGACAAATACTTCACTGGTACCGTTTCTCGTATCCAAGGTCTAACCCTTGATAATATCGCCAAAGAAGTGCTGATCCGTCACCGTATCGGTTACCCACAACGCGAAATCCCAATTCAAATGCTGGATGTTGGTGGTGTTTACCAATGGAAACAACGTGGTGAAAAGCACCTGTTCAACCCAGAAACCATCTCTCTACTGCAAGAGTCGACGCGCAACAAAGATTATGCGCAGTTTAAGCAATATGCCTCAGCAGTCGACAAGCAAGGCGATAACGCCGTTACTCTGCGCAGCCAGCTAGATTTTATCAAGAACCCTGCAGGCTCTATCTCAATCGACGAAGTTGAGCCAATTGAAAGCATCGTGAAACGCTTCGCGACAGGTGCAATGTCATTCGGTTCTATTTCGTACGAAGCACACTCGACACTGGCTGTTGCGATGAACCGCCTTGGCGCGAAATCGAACTCCGGTGAAGGTGGTGAAGACCCAATGCGTTTCGAGCGCAAAGAAAATGGCGATTGGGAGCGTTCAGCGATCAAGCAGGTCGCTTCAGGTCGTTTCGGCGTGACCTCTTACTACCTAACCAACGCTGATGAGCTGCAGATCAAGATGGCTCAAGGCGCGAAACCAGGTGAAGGTGGCCAGCTACCAGGCGACAAAGTCGATGACTGGATCGGTGCAACACGTCACTCCACGCCAGGTGTTGGTCTTATCTCACCACCGCCACACCACGATATCTACTCCATCGAAGATTTGGCTCAGCTGATCTACGACTTGAAGAACGCCAACCGTGCAGGTCGTGTGAACGTTAAACTGGTATCGGAAGCGGGTGTCGGTACCATCGCTTCGGGTGTTGCGAAGGCAAAAGCCGACGTTGTACTTATCGCAGGTTTTGACGGCGGTACTGGCGCGTCACCAATGTCTTCAATCCGTCATACTGGTCTTCCTTGGGAACTTGGCTTGGCAGAAACCCACCAAACGCTACTGAAGAACGGCCTACGTAACCGTATCGTGGTTCAAGCAGATGGTCAGATGAAGACGCCTCGTGACCTTGCAGTCGCAACACTACTAGGTGCAGAAGAATGGGGCGTAGCCACCGCAGCCTTGGTGGTTGAAGGCTGTATCATGATGCGTAAGTGTCATAAGAACACCTGTCCTGTTGGTATCGCTACTCAGAATAAGACACTTCGCGAGCGCTTTGATGGCCGCGTAGAAGACGTCGTAACCTTCTTCCAATACATGGCACAAGGTCTGCGTGAAATCATGGCTGAACTGGGTTTCCGCACTATCGATGAGATGGTAGGTCAAGGCCAGAAGCTTAAAATTCGCCAAGATGTATCGCATTGGAAATACAAAAACCTCGATCTGTCTCCAGTTCTACACGTGGAGCAAGCTCGCGAGGCGGATGGTGTATTCAACCAAGCTCAGCAGAACCACAATCTAGAAGACGTACTGGATCGTAAGCTGATTCAAGCAGCCATTCCTGCACTAGAGAAAGGCGAAGCGGTGAATGCCGAATTCCCTATCGTCAACACGGATCGCTCTGCAGGTACCATGCTGTCTAACGAAATCTCGAAAGTGTATAAAGACTCCGGCCTACCTCAACCAATGAACGTGAAGTTCAACGGTTCAGCAGGTCAGTCATTCGGTGCATTCCTAGCTAAAGGTGTGAAGTTCGAAGTCGAAGGTGACGCCAACGACTACTGGGGTAAAGGTCTGTCTGGCGGTACCTTGGTGCTCTACCCAGACGCGAAATCGAGCATTGTCGCGGAAGACAACATCGTGGTTGGTAACGTATGTTTCTATGGCGCAACCTCGGGCGAGTCTTTCATTCGCGGTATGGCTGGTGAACGTTTCTGTGTTCGTAACTCAGGCGCGAAAGTCGTCGTAGAAGGCGTTGGTGACCACGGTTGTGAGTACATGACTGGCGGTGCCGCTATCATCCTTGGTTCAACAGGTCGTAACTTTGCCGCAGGTATGAGTGGCGGTGTCGCTTACGTATGGGATAAATCAGGTGACTTCGAATCAAAGCTGAACCCAGAACTAGTTGACCTGGATCCTATCGAGCAAGAAGACAGAGAATTGTTACTCGACATGCTCACTAAGCATGTCCAATTCACTGGAAGTGAAGTCGCACAGTCTTTCCTAGACAACTTTGAAGCAAGCCTAGCCTCTTTGGTTAAGGTAATGCCGCGTGATTACAAGGCGGTGCTGCAAAAACGTAAGGCTGAAGCTCAGTCTCAAGGAAATGAAACTCAAGCGGAGGCAGTGTAATGGGTAAACCTACTGGATTTTTAGAGCATGGTCGTGAACTGCCACAGAAGATCGACCCAGCGGAGCGTATCAAGAACAACAAAGAGTTCGTTCTGAACGAGGAGTTTGGTAGCAAAATCAATACTCAGGCTTCTCGTTGTATGGATTGTGGTGTGCCGTTTTGTCATAACGGCTGCCCTATCGGTAACATCATCCCTGAGTTTAACGACGCGGTTTATCGTGATAGCTGGGAAGAAGCATGGAACATTCTAAGCTCGACGAATAACTTCCCAGAGTTTACTGGTCGTGTTTGCCCTGCTCCATGTGAAAGTGCTTGTGTACTTGGCATCAACCAAGACCCAATCACTATCTGTAATATCGAGAAAACCATCGTAGAAACGGCGTATCGTGAAGGATACGCTAAACCAAAAACACCGCGTTCTCGAACTGGAAAAACAGTGGCAATCATCGGCTCAGGTCCTTCTGGTCTAGCCGCTGCTGAGCAGCTAAACAGCGCTGGCCATTCCGTTACCGTATTCGAACGTGATGAAAAAGTCGGTGGTCTTCTGCGCTTTGGTATCCCAGATTTCAAACTGGGCATGGACGTGATTGATCGTAAGATCAACTTGATGGCAGACGCTGGCATCGAATTCAAAGTCAACCAACATGTTGGTGTTGATGTGAATGCCCAGCAACTACGTCAAGAGTTTGATGTAGTTCTACTGACTGGTGGCTCGACAGTGCCACGTGATTTACCTGTTCCAGGCCGTGATCTAAAAGGTGTTCACTTCGCGATGGAATTCCTGGGTCAAAACAACCGTCGCGCCAACGACATGGATCTTAAGACCGAAGAGATCCACGCGAAAGGCAAACACGTTGTTGTCATTGGTGGTGGTGATACTGGTTCTGACTGTGTAGGTACCTCTAACCGTCATGGCGCAGCAAGCATCACTCAAGTTGAAATCATGCCGATTCCACCGGAGAAGCGCCCAGCAAACATGCCTTGGCCACAATACCCAATGATTATGCGCACCTCGACGTCACACGAGGAAGGTGTCGATCGCCATTGGAATATCTTAACCAAAGAATTCATCGGCAACGACCAAGGCCAGGTAACGGGTCTACGTATTGCAGACATCGTATGGCAAGAAGCGAAGCCAGGTGAGCGTCCAAACTTCAAAGAAGTAGAAGGCAGCGAGCGTGTAATCCCGTGTGATATGGCATTTCTAGCGATGGGCTTCCTTCACCCAGAACCAACTGGTGTGCTTGCACAACTGGATATCTCGCTGG
This sequence comes from Vibrio sp. RE88, assembly GCF_013113835.1. Taxonomy (GTDB): domain Bacteria; phylum Pseudomonadota; class Gammaproteobacteria; order Enterobacterales; family Vibrionaceae; genus Vibrio. Next base: position 180,512 of record NZ_VTYQ01000007.1, read on the forward strand.
ATGATCGCGGTAACGTAGCAACTCAAGGTTTTGCTACTAACCAAGAAGGCGTATTTGCTGCTGGTGATATGCGTACAGGCCAATCATTAGTCGTACGCTGTATCAATGAAGGTCGAGAGTGCGCGCGTGCGATCGATGCTTACCTAATGGGTGGAACTCATCTTGAAGCTAAAGCCGATTCATTGATGCTATCAGCGTAAACCGAATGAACCCCAGAATCAGGCAACAATGAATGATTCTGGGTATCAAACGAATAACTAATCAATCCTTCCAAACTTTCCATCTTGACCAGCACATTGTGCTGGTCTTTTTTATATCCACCGAATTCAATTGTTGCAAAAATGTAACAATCAAAAACCTATACATATGATATATAAGTACTTTTCTAGGTTATTGCTTGGTAAATCGAACATTGACGTGATATTTCACCAAAAACTTGACCTTTTCTATCATAAGCTATACGTTGTGAAGTCGATGAAAATGATTTCGTCTTATTTTGTAAAATAATAACAAAAGATTTTGTGTATATTTATGCAAAATTTAACAATTTGAAAGCATAGTTAGTCATAAATACCAACCCTTTTAATGTTGGTAGTTCTGTCTGGAAGACAGAGAAGCAAAGGGAGAATTGCAATGGCTTTATATGATCCTAGTCTTGAAAAAGACAACTGTGGATTTGGTTTGATCGCCCACATGGAAGGACAACCAAGTCACAAACTGGTTCGTACAGCAATTTCGGCATTGGATCGCATGACCCACCGAGGCGGTATCGCCGCTGATGGTAAAACCGGTGATGGTTGTGGTCTTCTATTACAAAAGCCCGACTCATATTTACGCCTCATCGCTGAAGAAAACGGCTTCAACCTCGGTAAGCAATACGCTGTAGGTATGATGTTTTTCAGCCAAGACCCAGTCAAAGCACAATCCGCTAAAGACATCATCAATAAAGAGTTAGCTCAGGAAACACTAACCGTTTCGGGTTGGCGTGACGTGCCGACCAACTCAGATGTTTTAGGCCCGATCGCACTGGATTCGTTACCTAACATTCAACAAGTGTTCATTTCAGCTCCAGCAGGCTGGCGTGAGCGCGACATTGAGCGTCGTTTGTATATCGCACGCCGCCGCATAGAAAAGCAAATCACACAAGACAGTGATTTTTATATCTGCAGCCTATCCACACAGGTGATTGTATATAAAGGTCTGTGCATGCCTGCAGACTTACCACGCTTTTACCTCGATCTTGCAGATTTACGCATGGAATCGGCTATTTGCTTGTTCCACCAGCGTTTTTCAACAAATACCCAACCACGTTGGCCGCTGGCTCAACCGTTCCGCTACCTGGCACACAATGGTGAAATCAACACCATTGAAGGCAACCGCCAGTGGGCACGCGCTCGTGCATACAAATTCGCTTCGCCACTACTGCCTGATCTGCAAACGGCCGCTCCATTTGTTAACGAAACGGGGTCTGATTCGTCCAGTCTGGACAACATGCTTGACCTTTTCCTCGCAGGGGGCATGGACGTCTTCCGCGCGATGAGAATGCTGGTGCCGCCTGCATGGCAAAACCACCCGGATATGGACCCGGATTTGCGTGCGTTCTATGACTTCAACTCAAAGCACATGGAACCATGGGATGGCCCTGCCGGCATCGTATTGTCTGATGGTCGTTATGCTGCGTGTAACCTAGATCGTAATGGCCTGCGCCCAGCTCGTTATGTGATCACCAAAGATCAGCTCATCACGCTGGCGTCAGAAGTGGGTATCTGGGATTACGCCCCCGACGAAGTGGCAGAAAAAGGCCGTGTTGGACCGGGCGAATTGTTGGTCGTTGACACACGCCGCGGGAAATTATGGCAATCAAGTGAAATTGATAACGATCTAAAAGGTCGCCACCCATATAAAGAGTGGATGGACAACAACGTCCATAAGCTCACACCATTTGCTCAGTTGCCTGAAGATCAGGTCGGTGAGCGCAATTTTGACAGCGATTTGCTCAAGACCTATCAGAAGCAATTCGCGATGACCAACGAAGAAGTCGATCAAGTCCTTCGAGTGCTTGGTGATATGGGACAAGAAGCCGTTGGCTCTATGGGTGATGATACCCCGATGGCCGTTCTTTCTTCTAAAGAGCGCCAAGTTACCGACTACTTCCGTCAGAAATTTGCTCAGGTCACCAACCCACCGATTGACCCGTTGCGTGAAAAACACGTCATGTCACTGGCGACCAGTGTTGGCCAAGAAATGAATGTGTTCTGCGAAACCGATGGACACGCTCATCGCGTAACTTTTGATTCTCCGGTACTGCTTTATTCAGACATGCAGCAACTGCTCGAACTGGCTGATGCGCACTACCGTAATACTATCTTGGATATCAATTACGATCCTGAGAGCAAAGACCTGCAACAAGCGATCAACGACTTATGTGACCAAGCAGTCGATGTTGTACGTGAAGGGACTGTATTGGTGGTTTTATCTGATCGCGCGTTAGTGAAAGGCAAGCTGCCAATTCCTGCTGCGATGGCAGTAGGCGCGGTGCAAACACGTTTGATTGAAGAGAATCTTCGTTGTGATGCCAACATTATTGTCGAGACAGCCACTGCTCGCGATCCACATCAGTTTGCTGTCCTACTTGGATTTGGTGCAACAGCGGTATACCCATACTTGGCTTATGAAGCCTTAGGTAAGCTGATTGATGATGGTGCACTTGGAAAAAGCTATCGCGATGTGATGCAAAACTATCAATATGGCATCAACAAAGGCCTCTACAAGATCATGTCCAAAATGGGTATATCCACTGTTGCCTCTTACCGTTGTTCTCAACTGTTTGAAGCAGTAGGTCTGAGTGAAGATGTCGTCGAACTTTGCTTCCGCGGTGTCACGACTCGTATCCAAGGCGCCAGTTTCGACGACTTCCAGCAAGACTTGTTTAACCTTTCACGTAAAGCCTGGGCCAAACGTAAAGCCATCGAACATGGTGGTTTACTGAAATATGTTCATGGCGGTGAGTATCATGCCTATAACCCGGATGTCGTTGGCACATTGCAACAGGCCGTTAAATCTGGTGAGAATAGTGATTATCAAAGTTTTGCCAAACAAGTAAACCAGCGTCCAGTTGCGATGTTGCGCGACTTGATGACGCTGAAAAAATCTGCGACGCCGCTGCCACTAGAACAGGTCGAACCAAGCACTGAATTGTTTAAACGCTTTGACTCTGCCGCAATGTCCATTGGTGCTCTAAGCCCAGAAGCCCATGAAGCTCTGGCAACCGCGATGAACCGCCTCGGTGGCTATTCAAATTCAGGTGAAGGTGGTGAAGATCCACGTCGCTTCGGCACAGAACGTAATTCTCGTATTAAGCAGATTGCCTCGGGCCGATTTGGTGTGACCCCACATTACCTAACTAATGCCGACGTACTGCAAATCAAGGTCGCGCAGGGTGCAAAACCGGGTGAAGGTGGTCAGCTTCCGGGGCATAAGGTTACAGCGGAAATCGCTAAACTACGCTATTCGGTACAAGGCGTTACGCTGATCTCTCCTCCGCCGCACCACGATATCTATTCGATTGAAGATTTAGCTCAGTTGATCTTCGACCTAAAGCAGGTTAATCCAAACGCCTTAGTATCAGTCAAACTGGTTTCTGAACCTGGTGTTGGCACTATTGCCACTGGTGTGGCAAAAGCGTATGCAGACTTGATCACCATCTCAGGCTATGACGGGGGGACTGCAGCCAGCCCACTGACATCGGTCAAGTACGCAGGTTGCCCTTGGGAGCTAGGCCTTGCCGAAACTCAACAAGCACTGGTGGCGAACGGGCTGCGTCACAAGATTCGCCTTCAAGTAGATGGCGGTCTAAAAACAGGTTTAGACGTCGTGAAAGCCGCGATACTCGGCGCTGAAAGCTTCGGCTTTGGAACAGCACCTATGGTAGCGATGGGCTGTAAGTTCCTGCGCATTTGTCACCTCAATAACTGTGCAACCGGCGTCGCTACTCAAGATGAAATGCTGCGCAAAGAATTCTTTAAAGGTTTACCTGAGCAAGTGATGAATTACTTTGTCGGTTTGGCTGATGAAGTACGTGCTTTGCTAGCAGAACTGGAAGTGGAAAAGCTCACTGATCTCATCGGCCGTACTGAACTGCTTGAGACAGTAGAAGGCATGACCGCCAAGCAAACCAAACTCGACTTAAGCAATATTCTTGAAGCGCCTGTATCACCAAAAGGTCATCCACTATTTTGGACAGAACCTAATACACCGTTTGATAAGGCCGAGTTGAACCAGAAGATCATCGATGATGCCCTTTCAGCCGTCGAGGCACGCGAGTCCGCTAGCTTCTTCTATAACGTCATCAATACCGATCGCTCGATTGGTGCGCGTCTATCAGGTGAAATTGCAAAACGTTATGGAAACCAAGGCATGGCGGCAACCCCCATTAAGCTGCATCTTGATGGCACCGCTGGGCAATCATTTGGTGTCTGGAATGCCGGTGGCGTAGAGCAGTATCTCACTGGTGATGCCAATGACTATGTTGGTAAAGGCATGGCTGGGGGCAAGTTGGTCATCAAACCGCATCAGGGAACAGCATTCCGTTGTAATGAAGCCACCATCATTGGTAACACCTGCTTGTACGGTGCCACTGGCGGCAAACTCTTTGCTGCTGGTACGGCTGGCGAGCGCTTCGGCGTACGCAACTCCGGAACCATCGCGGTCATAGAAGGCGCTGGCGACAACGCTTGTGAATATATGACTGGCGGTATCGTGGCAATACTTGGCGCAACCGGAGTCAATTTTGGTGCAGGCATGACAGGCGGATTTGCCTACGTTCTTGATAAGAACGAAGACTTCCAAGGCCGAGTGAACAATGAATCAGTCGAGGCACTGGCTCTGTCTGATCTCTATATCCATCAGGAGCATCTACGCGGCCTGATTGCAGAGCATCTTGAAGAGACAAACTCAGTTCACGCTGAAGATATTCTGGCGAACTTTGATGAATGGATTCCAAAGTTCTATCTGGTGAAACCTAAAGCTGCGGATCTTCGTACCCTGCTTGGTCACCAAAGTCGTAGTGCCGCAGAACTTCGCGTTCAAGCGCAGTAATCATGGAGGATGTTTGAATCATGAGCCAGAACGTATACCAATTTATTGATGTACAACGTGTCGATCCTGCAAAGAAACCGATTAAAGTTCGCAAGATTGAATTCGTCGAAATTTACGAACCCTTTACTAAACAGCAAGCCACTGCCCAAGCTGATCGCTGTCTCGACTGTGGTAACCCTTACTGCGAGTGGAAGTGTCCAGTGCATAACTACATTCCGCAATGGCTAAAGTTGGCCAATGAGGGGCGCATTCTTGAAGCCGCAGAACTCTCTCATCAGACAAACAGCCTGCCAGAAGTGTGCGGCCGAGTCTGTCCACAGGATCGATTGTGTGAGGGTTCTTGTACCCTCAATAATGATTTTGGCGCCGTTACGATTGGTAATATAGAGAAGTACATTACCGACAAAGCGTTTGAAATGGGCTGGAAACCCGATATGTCACAAGTCGAATGGACAGACAAAAAGGTGGCCATTATCGGCGCAGGCCCAGCAGGACTTGCTGCCGCAGATATTTTAGTGCGCAATGGCGTCAAGCCTGTCGTTTTCGATCGCTACCCTGAAATCGGCGGCCTGCTCACTTTTGGCATTCCATCGTTCAAGCTTGAAAAAGGTGTGATGGAAAATCGCCGCCGCGTCTTCACAGATATGGGCGTTGAATTTCGCCTCAACGTTGAAGTCGGTCAGGATATAACAATGCAGCAACTGCTCGATGATTATGATGCTGTTTTTCTGGGGGTCGGAACATACAAATCCATGCGAGCTGGATTAGAAAACGAAGACGCGCCGGGCGTATACGATGCACTGCCGTTTTTGATTTCCAACACTTACAAAGTCATGAACTTAGAAGACACACAACCCTTCGTAGATATGGCGGGTAAAAAAGTGGTCGTACTCGGGGGTGGCGATACCGCAATGGACTGTGTTCGCACGTCAATCCGACAAGGCGCCTCTAACGTCATTTGTGCCTATCGACGTGATGAAGCCAATATGCCGGGCTCTCGTCGAGAAGTAAAAAATGCCAAAGAAGAAGGTGTCGACTTTAAGTTTAACCTTCAACCTTTGGGTGTCGAAGTGGATGCCTCTGGCAAAGTGTCGGGTGTGAAAGTGGTTAAAACGGCCCTTGGAGAACCCGATGAAGCCGGACGTCGTCGCCCAGAGCCTGTTGAAGGGAGTGAACATGTTCTGCCAGCAGACGCTGTAATTATGGCGTTTGGATTCCAGCCACATAAGATGGAATGGTTAGCGCCTTATGATGTGGAGCTCGATCAGTGGGGAAGGATCAAGGCCCCTTCTGAGCAAGAGTTTCAGTATCAGACCAGCAATGAAAAAATCTTCGCGGGTGGGGATGCAGTGCGAGGCTCGGACTTGGTCGTGACCGCGATTGATGAAGGGCGCAAAGCTGCAGAAGGGATCCTTGATTACCTTGAAGTCTGATAAATGACCATTGATATAAAATTAGGGTTGACGTTTGTGCGTCAGCCCTTTTTTATAGAAGCTCTTTAACTAATACACTTAGACTATAACAATAAGGACATTGTGAATGAAAAGGCACGCGCTCTTAATCACTGCCGTGATGCTACTATCCGCTTGCAGCCAAGGAGTCCAAACTATGACAGATCGCACCTCATCACCATGTGGTGATAAACCGAACTGTGTTTCCACGCAAGACGACAGAGAAAAACACCAACTTGCCCCGTTCACTCTCACCAGCCATGCCAGTATCGACGCAATTGAAAATGCGGCACTTCAATTACCCGGTGCAAAAACAGCGGTAAAAGAAGAAGGCTATTTGAGGATAGAATGCACATCAAAAATCATGCGCTTTGTTGATGATCTTGAGTTACGCATAGAAGGAAACACCTTATTGGTTCGTTCTGAATCCCGCACGGGATACTCAGATTTCAGCGTCAATCGAAAACGCGCCGAACAACTGAGAGCATTATTGCGTAGCGCGGAGCAGGTTCAGTAACCAGACATAAAAAACCGAAGCGAACGCTTCGGTTTTTACTGTACTGCGCTATTTAATCGCGAAAAACAACCAGACGCTTAGGCGCGACCTTTCCGTCATCGTTCAATTCCGCAACACCAATAAAGGTACGCTCATCACCCGAGGTCATGCGCAGCGTTCCTTCTGGTACACCAAGAACATACACTGGCTGTCCGTGCTGAACTAAGTCAGTCTGCTCCGCATTGAGGTTCACTTCCGGTAAATCTTCCACCGCAGTGTCCATTGGCAACAGCAATGGGTCGAGTACCTCACGTGGCGCCACTTCATCAGAATGAGCTTGCTCCAGCAATTCATTAAGTTGCTCAAGCGTCACCATTTTTTCGTAAGGATAGTTAGCGACTGCCGTACGACGAAGCATGGTCACGTGCGCGCCACAACCAAGCATGTCACCAAGATCATCCACTATCGTACGGATATAAGTGCCTTTTGAACAATGCACTTCCATCTCGACTTCGTCACCTTCAAAACGGTGTAAGATGATTTCATAAACCGTGATCTTTCGAGCTTCACGCGGGACTTCGATACCTTGGCGAGCGTATTCGTATAAAGGCTTACCTTGATACTTGAGCGCGGAAAACATCGATGGCACCTGATCCGACTCACCGCGGAACTTGTCGATACATGCTTCCAGTTTCGTCATATCGACATCAACAGGGCGAGTTTCGACAACTTCACCATCCGAGTCCGACGTATTGGTGCGCTCGCCTAGCTTGGCGATAACACGATAACGCTTATCTGAATCGAGGAGGAACTGCGAAAACTTCGTGGCTTCTCCAAGACAAATTGGCAGCATGCCAGTCGCAAGCGGATCCAGAGCGCCAGTATGCCCAGCTTTCTCTGCAAAATAGATGCGTTTGACTTTTTGTAACGCATCATTGGATGAAATACCTGTCGGTTTATCTAACAGGATGACTCCATCAATTGGACGACCTTTACGACGGCGAGCCATTATGCGTTATCCTCTTCCGAGTTTTCGCCATCACGACCAGCATTTTGTTGCTTACGTTTATCTTCACTTACCACTTCGCTGACAAGGTTAGACATTCGCATACCTTCAACCAAAGTGTTGTCGTATTCGAAACGAATTTCAGGTGTCAGACGCAGACGAATGCGCTTACCTAGCATCATGCGGATATGAACTTCATGTTCACGAAGCGCTTTTAAGCATGACTCAGGTGTTTGTTCACCTACACATAAGAAGGTCACGAACACCTTTGCATACGCAAGGTCACGAGACACTTCTACGTCTGAGATAGTAACCATGCCCAAGCGTGAATCACGAACTTCACGCTGTAGGATCATGGCCAGTTCTTTTTGCAGCTGCTGCGATACTCGCTGCGTGCGGCTAAATTCTTTTGACATATCTTTTCTCTTATTAGAAAGAATGGGGGGATGGATAAATTCCAGCCCCCCATGGCGTATTCAACAACCTATTACCGACACTCACTGCCGGTAAAGTTAGTCAATTAGTCTAGAGTACGTTTAACTTCAACAACTTCGAAGACTTCGATTTGGTCACCAACGCGAACATCATTGTAGTTCTTAACGCCGATACCACATTCGTAGCCGTTCTTAACTTCTTGAACGTCGTCTTTAAAGCGACGTAGTGACTCTAGTTCACCTTCGTAGATAACCACGTTCTCACGTAGTACACGAATAGGGTTATTACGCTTAATCGTACCTTCAGTAACCATACAACCCGCGATAGCGCCAAGTTTAGGTGACTTAAATACATCACGTACTTCTGCAAGGCCGATGATTTCTTGCTTGAATTCTGGAGCAAGCATACCGCCCATTGCTTGTTTCACTTCGTCAATCAATTGGTAAATGATTGAGTAGTAACGCAGATCTAGGTTTTCCGCTTCGACTGCACGACGAGCTGTCGCATCAGCACGAACGTTGAAGCCTAGGATGATCGCGTTAGATGCAGCAGCTAGAACGGCATCAGTTTCTGTAATACCACCAACACCAGAACCAACGATGTTCACTTTCACTTCTTCAGTAGAAAGTTTACGTAGCGAGTCTGCGATAGCTTCCACAGAACCTTGAACGTCTGCTTTAAGTACTACGTTAAGCTCAGCCACTTCACCAGCAGCCATGTTAGAGAACATGTTCTCTAGTTTCGCTTTTTGCTGACGTGCTAGTTTAACATCGCGGAATTTACCTTGACGGTAGTTTGCAACTTCACGTGCTTTACGCTCATCACGAACAACAGTCGCTTCGTCACCAGATGCAGGCACACCAGACAGACCGATGATTTCTACTGGGATAGAAGGACCCGCTGTGAAGATCTCTTGACCATTCTCGTCACGCATTGCACGAACACGGCCGTACTCTTGACCACAAAGAAGGATATCACCTTTGTTTAGAGTACCAGACTGAACCAGTACAGTGGCTACAGGACCGCGACCTTTATCTAGGCGAGATTCAACAACCACACCAGACGCCATGCCTTCTTCTACCGCTGTCAGCTCAAGAACTTCAGATTGTAGAAGGATAGTTTCTAGCAGACCTTCAATGTTTGTACCCTGTTTCGCAGAGATGTGAACGAACATGTTCTCACCGCCCCACTCCTCAGGAATAACATCGTATTGAGCTAACTCATTCTTAACGTTATCTGGGTTCGCGTCTTCTTTATCGATCTTGTTCACAGCAACAATCAGAGGTACACCCGCCGCTTTCGCGTGCTGGATTGCTTCGATTGTCTGTGGCATTACGCCATCGTCTGCTGCTACAACAAGAACAACGATATCTGTTGCCTGAGCACCACGAGCACGCATTGCAGTAAACGCCGCGTGTCCAGGAGTATCCAGGAAGGTGATCATGCCGTTTTCAGTTTCAACGTGGTATGCACCGATGTGCTGTGTAATACCACCCGCTTCACCTGAAGCAACGTGTGCTTTACGGATGTAGTCAAGTGTCGATGTCTTACCATGGTCAACGTGACCCATGATGGTAACAACCGGAGCACGAGGAACTGCTTCTGCATTGCTGTCACGATCTGACAGTACTGCTTCTTCTAGCTCGTTCTCTTTACGCAGGATTACCTTGTGACCCATTTCTTCAGCAACAAGTTGTGCCGTTTCTTGGTCGATAACCTGGTTGATCGTCGCCATTGCGCCCATCTTCATCATTACTTTGATAACTTCTGTGCCTTTTACAGACATCTTGTTAGCAAGTTCTGATACAACGATGGTTTCACCGACAACAACGTCAGCTTTAGCAACGGTAGCTGTCTTATCGAAACCTTGCTGCATTGATGCAGGCTTCGCCAGTTTACCTTTGTTGCGGCCTTTGCCACCACGCTGGTTACGGCCGCCACGATTTTGATCATCGTTACCAGAAGTTTTCTTCTTCTTCTTACGACGACCACCTTCTTCTTTGCGGTCTGCTGCGTCTTCCGCTTCACGTGCGTATGATGAAGTCGTTACATGGTAGTCAGAGTTTTCCAACTCTTTCTTCTTCTGTTCCGCTTCAGTCCAACGAGCTTCATTTTCTTCCGCTAGTTTACGCGCTTCTTCAACAAGCTTAGCCGCTTCTTGTTCCGCTTTACGTTGGGCTTCTTCTTCCTGACGACGTTTAAGTTCGTCAGCTTCTTTTTTCGCTTGCGTGTTCACTTCCGCATTTTTTGCATTCATGTCTTTCTTAGCCTTATCAGCTTGTACGCGTTTGGCTTTTTCTTCAGCGTCACGTTTTGCGTCCGCTTCTCGCTTCGCTTTTTCTTCGGCCTCGCGTTGTGCTTTCTCTGCAGCTTCACGTTTTGCTAGCTCTTCAGCCTCACGCTTCGCAAGCTCTTCAGCTTCACGCTTTGCTGCTTCCTCAGCCTCGCGGTTTGCGTCGTCTTCGATAATGCTGCGCTTCACATAAGTTCGTTTCTTACGAACTTCTACTTGAACATCCTTACTCTTGCCGCCACCCGCGTTTACGCTAAGTGTACTGCGAGTTTTACGCTGTAGAGTTAAGCGAGTAGGCTCAGCTTCACCAGAAGTGTCGCCGTGCTCTTTCTTAAGGTGAGTCAGAAGTTTCTGTTTCTCTTCTTCAGAAACCTGATCTGTACCCGCTTTCGTCATACCGGCATCAGCAAGTTGCTCTAATAAGCGGTCCACTGGTGTACCAATTTCTTCACTCAGTGCCTTAACAGTAATTTTTGTCATGCCGCTTTCTCCTTGCTGAAAATTATGCGTCTTCGCCGAACCAACAGATGTTACGTGCTGCCATGATTAGCTCACCCGCATATTCTTCGGTTAGACCTTCAATACCTTCGAGATCATCGATACCCTGATCAGCCAAATCTTCCAGTGTTACAACACCTTTCGCTGCCAGTTTAAATGCCATTTCACGTTCTAGACCTTCCAGTGCAAGTAGGTCTTCTGCAGGCTCTAGGCCTTCAAAAGATTCTTCCTGAGCCAGAGCCAGTGTCGTTAGGGCATCTTTTGCACGATTACGTAGTTCGTCGACAAGGTCTTCATCCAGACCATCAACTTCAAGCAGTTCGTTTACTGGTACATAAGCCACCTCTTCAAGAGAAGAGAAGCCTTCTTCAACTAACAGCTGAGCGAAATCTTCTTCGATATCTAGGTACTTCATGAAGTTTTCAATTGACGCTTGAGACTCTTCTGCGTGTTTCTTCTGCAGGTCTTCAACCGTCATTACGTTCAGTTCCCAACCTGTTAGTTGAGAAGCTAGACGTACGTTTTGACCGTTACGGCCAATGGCTTGTGCTAGGTTATCGGGTTCAACCGCGATATCCATTGCGTGAGCATCTTCGTCAACGATGATAGAAGCCACATCTGCTGGAGCCATTGCATTGATAACAAACTGAGCTGGGTTATCGTCCCAAAGTACGATATCAATGCGCTCACCACCAAGCTCACCAGAGACTGCCTGTACACGTGCACCACGCATACCAACACACGCACCCACTGGGTCGATGCGCTTGTCGTTAGTCTTCACAGCAATCTTCGCACGAGAGCCAGGATCGCGAGCCGCACCTTTCAGTTCGATGATCTCTTCTGCAATTTCCGGCACTTCAACACGGAATAGTTCCGCCAACATTTCTGGCTTAGAACGCGTGATGAATAGTTGGAAACCACGTGCTTCTGGTGCTACGCGGTACAGAAGACCACGAACGCGGTCACCCGGACGGTGGTTTTCACGAGGAAGCTGGTCATCACGTAGGATTACCGCTTCAGCATTGTTACCTAGGTCAAGCACGATAGTTTCGCGGTTAACTTTCTTAACCACACCAGTAACCAGCTCACCTTCATTATCGATGAACTGCTCAACGATCTGTGCACGTTCAGCTTCACGAACTTTCTGTACGATAACCTGCTTCGCTGTTTGCGTAGTAATACGGTCAAACGTTACTGATTCGATTTCATCTTCTACGTAGTCACCAAGCTCAATCGTCTCATCATCAAACTGTGCAGCTTCAAGAGAGATTTCTTTTGTTGGGCTTTCCACTTCTTCAACTACTAACCAACGACGGAAAGTATCGAACTCACCCGTTTTACGGTCAATTTCAACACGTACATCGATTTCGATTTCGTGTTTCTTCTTCGTAGATGTAGCTAGAGCAATCTCTAGGGCTTCAAAGATGCGCTCACGAGGTACCCCTTTTTCGTTCGATACCGCTTCTGCTACCGCTAAAATTTCTTTACTCATTTTAAATAGCCTCTAAGACCTTAATTAAAATTTAGGGATCAGGTTAGCTTTTGAAATGTTGCTTAGAGCAAACTCTTCTGCGTTGCCGTCCACAGTAACTGTTACTGTTTCACCTTCGATTGCGTGGATAACACCTTTCCACTTACGACGGTTACCAACAGCCATTTTCAAAACGATGCTTACCTCGTGACCAATAAATTGTTCATAGTGTGCTGCTTTGAAAAGTGGTCTTTCTAAACCTGGAGAAGACACTTCTAGGTTGTAAGCCACGGTGATTGGATCTTCAACGTCCATTACTGCACTAACCTGACGGCTAACTTCTGCACAGTCATCCACAGAGATGCCATTTTCATGGTCAATAAAGATACGTAGCGTTGAATGTTCGCCTGCGCGAATAAATTCTAATCCAACTAACTCATAACCTGATGCTGCTACTGGCGCTTCAAGCATTTCAGTAAGTTGTCTTTCTAAACCAGTCATTTAAACCACTCCAGAAACAAAAAAAGGGCTCAGAGCCCAATTTAAATTCCAAGCAATGTCTGAACTTCTGCAATGCAGAAATTCAGATAACAAAAAACCCCGAAAGTCGGGGTTTTTTGATGCTGGACCCTGATGTGTTAAGCAATCAAAGTTTGCTTAACTCACAGTTGCTATTGCGACTGTGCAAACTTGTCCACATCCAGTAAAGGATTGGTTGCGGGGGCCGGATTTGAACCGACGACCTTCGGGTTATGAGCCCGACGAGCTACCAAGCTGCTCCACCCCGCGTCCGACTTGTCGAGCATTATACGCTCTCCAAGGTGTTTTACAAGTTTGTAAACAATGGTGCCGAGAGAGGGACTCGAACCCTCACACCTAAGGCACTAGCACCTCATGCTAGCGTGTCTACCAATTTCACCATCTCGGCAGCTAAATCTTTAGCTTATTGAGGAATTTCGTCGCCTGTTGGGGCTGGAACTTCACTCGCAGCATCATCAGCTTGCTGGATAACTTGACCTTGAGTCGGGTCAACCCACTGAGATTCAGTTTTATGAGTCGACATGTTACCTAGCACTAAGCTAAGGATGAAAAATACTGTTGCAAAAATTGCAGTCATTCGGGTTAGGAAATTACCTGAGCCGCTTGCGCCAAACACTGTGTTTGATGCGCCTGCACCGAATGAGGCTCCCATATCTGCGCCTTTACCTTGTTGAATCAGCACTAGGCCGATTACACCAACCGCTGCCAACAGGTAAATCACAAGTAGAACTGTAAACATGATTTCCACCTATGTTCCAAATTGTTGAGCCAGCGCCGCTCGAAAACTCATTTTTGATGTTTTTGAACAAGGCTAGCGACCTCCTTATCGAAGGCCGAGCAATACTAGCGAAACGTTATTACGCTGACAAGTAGAATTTTTCAAAAAAAGACGACTTGATGGCTAAGCGGTCAAAAAAAGGACAAAAGTCATACTTTTCTTTTTACTTGCCAGTACATTTTGTCTAAAACGCTGAAAACTCAGGGCTGTATTCAATTCGACCATTACGGTCGGTAAACTCATTCTCTGCCAGAGCTAACACTTGAAATGCGCCAGCAGGCACTTCCCACTGACAGCAAAAGCTGTACTTTTCACTCGCTTCAAAGCCAAAGCGAGAATAATACTCAGGTTCACCCAGTACCACACAAGCCGGGTAGCCAAACTCTTTTAGCGATTCCAGCCCTTCTTTAACTAACTCTGCCGCCAAACCTTGTCGACGGTAGTCTGTTTTTATAGCGAGTGGAGCCAAACCCTGCCAACTTAGGTCTTCACCATTTAATGTGACTGGGCTGAACATGACGTGCCCAACCACCTCTCCTTCATCATTACAGGCGACCAATGATAAGGTTCTACGTCCGTTTTCTCTTAGCCTCATCACTAAATCTGCTTCAGTTTCTGTTTCAAAAGCAGACTTCAGTAGTCTGTCGACGGCAAGAATGTCAGCCGGAGCTTCAGTTCGAATAAGCATTGATAACCTCACTTTGTGCGAGTGGCGATTGTAACCCTTTCTGCACAAAATCGGCTAGTTGATTTAATAGCGTTTGCAACGGTTTCGGCAGCTGCTCTAAATCGACACTGTCCATCAAGTTCTTTATCTCTAACCCCAGCTCCGTATCTCCTTCTATAGACAAGCGGCGCTGGAAGAACAAAGTATCTGGATCTTCTTTTCGCCCAGCAATCAGTACCAGATCATTGAGGCTACCTCGAAAAGCAACGTCTTCTTTAACGGCTGAATCCACAACCATCAG
This sequence comes from Vibrio sp. RE88, assembly GCF_013113835.1. GTDB lineage: Bacteria > Pseudomonadota > Gammaproteobacteria > Enterobacterales > Vibrionaceae > Vibrio. Next base: position 195,545 of record NZ_VTYQ01000007.1, read on the forward strand.
TTGGCTATCCTGATAGCTAACATACCAACTTAGCTGCATATCTTTTATCTCAATTTTCAGCCACTTACCTTCAAGGAACTCAAAATCACCATCTTCAAGAGATTCTCTAAAAACGCTTTTCAGCCCCTCTAACAAGGCTTTTTTTTGTACACTTTTAGGCAATAAGTGGACTGGAGATCGCAAAATTGATGCGGCATTTTCAACTAGCTGGGTGCGAATCTTGTTAATCACGAGCGTTATCCGTTACTTTGTAAATAGGAGACTCATCATAATGGATGATGATGGAGCGATTCCTGTTGTGTATCAAAAAATTAGTCTGATACCGCTAGCCCTTTAATCTAGCGGCAATCACAGTTATAGTTATTGGTATCGCTTCTATATCACAGCTCTGTGACTCGTATTGCTCTTTGGAGAGTCGGTAATACCCTTGATGCTTTCGCAACAACTACAGCATTGGTTCACGAAGATTACGGCAAACAGCCCGTTTTTTTTCGCCATTTTGGATAGCCAGCATAACTATGCCATGGTTAATGGTCGCTATTGCGATATCGCCGGCCTATCCAATCAAGAACTGGTCGGTATGAGCGATACGCAAACCTTAGGTAAGCATTTCTATAACCAACTCAAACCCTACTATGAGCGTGCCTTCAACGGTGAATCTCTCGAAGCAGAAATCACACTGAACGAAATTGACCTCGAAACCAGTCTGCATTTCAGCTTAGCTCCCATCGAAATCGACAATAAAATTGAATACGTTGCCTTCCATGCAGTCGATACATCAGAAAAACATATTCTGGTTCGTTCTCTAGAAGAGTCAGAAGGTAAATTCTCAACGCTCACCACTTTGTTGCCTGATGGCCTACTACTGGTCGAAGAGGATTGCATCATTTCAGCCAACCCAGCGGCAGTACGTTTACTCGGTTTTGAAGATAACAGTGATTTGTTAGGTGAAGAGCTTTCCCGCCTATTTGTCGATGAGAAAACCAAAACGGTTTTCAGTAAGTCGCTCAGCAGTTCACTGGCGAAAGCGCCCCTGACCTGTCTGACAGGGCCAAGGTGTGGCTTCGAGCGCCGTGTTCAGCTCCACGCTGATGATGCGATGGTACTAGGCAGCAATACTCAATTAGTGCTGATTCAAGATGCCGACGAGACACCAAAACACTTGAGTAACAAGCCGTTAGAAGATGCACACATTGATTCTTTAACTGGCCTCTACAATCGTTTTGGTTTTACCAAACGTCTTGAGCAGTTCATTCATAATGAAACACCACTATTACTGCTCTACCTCGATATCGATAATTTCAAGAACATCAACGACTCTTTAGGTCACCATATTGGTGATAAAGTGATTAAAGAAGTGTCATCTCGTCTTAAGCGTCTTTTACCGCAACATGCGGTAGTAGGGCATTTAGGAGGCGATGAATTTGGCCTGATATTACCGGAACCAGAAAACAATCGAATGGCGGAGATTCTTGCTGAGCGCATCATCTCACTCATTAACCAGCCATTTGATCTGCACCATTTCAGCAAACGCTTAGCTTGCTCTATCGGCAGTGTGACGTATCCGGGAGATGGCAATGACGCACGTATTCTGCTGCAAAATGCCGACACCGCAATGTACGAAGCCAAAGATCGGGGTCGTAATCGCCTGATTAAGTTCAATGATCAGATGAACAAAGAAGCGCGTATGCGTTTATGGCTGGAGATTGAGCTGCAAAAAGCCTTACAACAGAATGGCTTGGAAGTATGGTATCAACCTAAGGTCAATGCTCGTGATTTCAGCATTAATGGCGCCGAAGCCCTTATCCGCTGGAAACACCCTGTGGAAGGTTACATAAGCCCGGGCGCTTTTATCCCTGTCGCCGAACGAGCAGGCTTGATTGAACATCTCGGTCGAGTGGTCATGCGAGAAGTATTCAGCACAGTTAAGCGTTGGAAACTTCAAGGCATTCTGCCGGGGCGCGTCGCGATCAACCTTTCTCCAGAGCAATTTGGCAATCCAAAACTGATCGATTATATGGAGAAGTTACTGCGTACTACAGAGCTTGATCCTAGCTGCATCACGTTTGAGCTGACCGAAAGCGCTGTGATGAGCGACAGTGAGCACACCTTGCAAATGCTCAACGCCATTAAAAAACTGGGCTTTGCTTTATCGATTGACGACTTTGGTACCGGTTACTCATCACTTTCGTATCTTGCCCGTTTCCCGATAGATGAGCTTAAGATTGACCGCGCGTTCATTAATGACATCGATACGCTACCAAAGCAGGTAACGGTAATCGAAAACATCATTAATCTGGGGAAATCGCTTAACCTGACGGTGGTCGCAGAAGGGGTCGAAACCCAGCAACAAGCCACTCTGCTCTCTAACCTCAATTGTAATTCGATTCAGGGCTTCCATTTCTATCGCCCGCAACCAAAGCAAGAAGTCGAAGAGCTGTTTGCTCAGCATCGTCGCCATAAAAACTGATCACAACTCACTCCAAATGAGTATTTGACTCAGAAACTTACCTAAACCTGCCTTACATCAAACTTGCCGTTCATATTCCTTCATAAAATGCGGAGCAATTTTTCGCAAAGACAGATTGGAAGGCGCAATGGAACTCCTCTGCCCTGCAGGTAACTTACCTGCTCTCAAAACAGCCATCGACTGCGGTGCTGACGCTGTGTATATCGGCTTCAAAGACGATACCAATGCGCGCCATTTCGCAGGTCTTAACTTCACTGGTAAGAAACTGGACAAAGCGGTTCAGTACGTCCATGACCATAAGAAAAAAATTCACGTCGCGCTGAATACCTTCGCTCATCCGGATGGGTTTGATCGCTGGACTGACGCCGTCGATCGCGCCGCCCAAAGTGGCATTGATGCGTTAATTATCGCTGATATCGCCGTACTGGATTACGCCGCCAACAAATACCCTGAACTCGAACTGCATTTGTCGGTTCAGGCATCGGCGACCAATGTCGCTGCAATCGACTTCTATAAACGGAACTTCAATGTTAAACGCGTGGTACTGCCGCGTGTGCTGTCTATCCATCAGGTCAAACAGCTGTCACGCAACATTCCGCAAGATGTCGACCTAGAAGTGTTCGCCTTCGGCAGCTTGTGCATTATGTCTGAAGGCCGCTGTTACCTTTCTTCGTACATGACGGGCGAGTCTCCCAATACCGTTGGCGCCTGCTCGCCTGCGAAATTTGTTCGTTGGCAGGAGACAGACAAAGGACTGGAATCTCGGCTCAATAACATTCTGATTGATCGCTATAGTGACGGAGAAAATGCCGGCTACCCCACTTTATGTAAGGGACGATTCACAGCAGAGTTAGACGAGCACACTCAGGCTTATCACGCATTGGAAGAGCCCACCAGCCTCAACACCCTCTCTATGTTGCCTGACTTGTTTGCCGCAAATGTAGCTTCTGTAAAAATCGAAGGCCGTCAACGAAGCCCCGCTTATGTCGAGCAAGTGACTCGTACCTGGCGTGCAGCTATCGACCGCTACTTAGCTAACCCTGAAGCTTATCAAGTTGAAGCGGCCTGGGATGCTGCACTGGCTAACGTCTCAGAAGGCACTCAGACAACTCTCGGTGCTTACCACCGTAAATGGCAGTAAAGTATAGAAAGGAAAACACGATGAAATACGCACTTGGACCCCTACTTTACTTCTGGCCTAAGCAAGATGTTGAAGAGTTTTATCTGCAAGCCGCATCCAGTTCCGCCGACATCATTTATCTTGGCGAGAGCGTTTGTTCCAAACGCCGAGAAATGAAACCTGCACATTGGATGGATATTGCAAGATCGCTCAACCAGTCCGGCAAACAAGTGGTTCTGTCGACCATGGCTCTGCTTGAAGCGCCTAGTGAAGTCAACATCATGAAGAAGTACATTGATAATGGCGAATTCGCTATCGAAGCCAACGATGTCTCTGCCATTCAGCTGGCCTCTGAACACAAGGTCCCGTTTGTCGTCGGCCCTGCGGTGAATACCTACAACGCATACACGCTGAAACTGTTTCTTAAACAGGGCATGACGCGCTGGTGTATGCCAGTCGAGCTATCTAGAGAATGGTTAGGTAATGTACTTAACCAATGTGATGAGATTGGTATTAAAGGCAAATTTGAAATCGAGGTATTCAGCCATGGCTATTTGCCACTGGCCTACTCTGCTCGCTGCTTCACTGCTCGTGCTGAAAATCGTGCTAAAGACGATTGCGAAACTTGCTGTATTAAATACCCGACAGGCATAAAGGTCAGTAGTCAGGAAGGCCAGCAAGTGTTTAACCTCAACGGCATTCAGACTCAATCAGGGTATTGCTACAACTTGATCAATGATTTACCAAATATGAAAGAACTGGTCGATGTCGTTCGCCTCAGCCCACTTGGCATAGAGACCCTCTCAGAGTTAAACCATTTTCGGGCTAACGAATCTGGGCAAAGCCCGATGAAAATTGATAGCCGCCAATGTAACGGTTACTGGCATCAGCTCGCCGGGCTGGAAGTAAAAAACCTCTGATCTTTACATCATAAAAAAGGCCGATATCACCTCAGTGATATCGGCCTTTTCGCTATTTTTACACTAACAATTAAGCTTGTGGACGCATCGCTGGGAACAGAATCACGTCACGGATAGTGTGCGTGTTAGTAAACAGCATCGCTAGACGATCGATACCGATACCTTGACCTGCCGTTGGCGGTAAGCCGTGCTCAAGTGCTGTGATGTAGTCCGCATCGTAGTACATAGCTTCATCATCACCTGCATCTTTCGCATCAACCTGTGCTTTAAAGCGCGCATCTTGGTCTTCTGCATCGTTAAGCTCTGAGAAGCCATTCGCCACTTCACGGCCACCGATGAAGAACTCGAAACGGTCTGTGAAGAACGGGTTGTCATCGCTGCGACGAGCAAGAGGAGAAATATCCGCTGGGTAACCAGTGATGAACGTTGGTTGAATTAGCTGAGGTTCAGCAGTCTCACCAAAGATCTCTTCTAGAAGCTGACCACATGTCCAGAACGTTTCTACTTCCACGTGTACCGATTTTGCGATAGCAACCATCTTGTCACGGTTAGTAAGGTCTTGCTCTGTTAGTGCCTGGATCTCAGCGTGCTCTGGGTTGTAGTGCTTGATTGCTTCAAACATGCTCATACGAGCGTACTTACCACCAAACTCAACAGTCTCGTCACCGTAAGGCATAGACGTTGAACCAAGAACGTCCATCGCAACTGTGCTTAGCATTTCTTCAGTCAGATCCATTAGATCTTTGTAGTCAGAGTACGCTTGGTAGAATTCCATCATAGTGAATTCTGGGTTGTGACGTGGCGATAGACCTTCGTTACGGAAGTTACGGTTGATCTCGAATACACGGTCAAAACCACCAACCACTAGACGCTTCAGGTAAAGCTCTGGAGCAACACGCAGGTACATATCGATGTCTAATGCGTTGTGGTGAGTGATGAATGGACGAGCCGTTGCACCACCAGGGATCACGTGCATCATTGGCGTTTCAACTTCTAGGTAGCCTTTTGAGCTCATGAAGTTACGGATTGCCGATACCAGCTTAGAACGGATGATGAACGCTTCACGTGAGTCTTGGTTGACGATCAGGTCAACGTAACGCTGACGGTAACGCATCTCTTGGTCAGTTAGACCGTGGAATTTCTCTGGAAGTGGACGAAGTGCTTTCGTTAGCAGCTCGTAAGACTCCATATTCACGTAAAGGTCGCCTTTACCTGACTTGTGAAGAGCACCTTTCACACCGATGATGTCACCGATATCTAGGCCTTGGTACTTCTCTTTCAGCTCTTTTTGAACATCTTTTGCAGCATAAGCTTGGATACGACCAGAGGTTTCTTGAATCGCTAGGAAAGGACCACGCTTAGCCATGACACGGCCCGCGATAGCCACAACGTGGTTTAGCTCTTCTAGCTCTTCTTTCGTCTTTTCACCGAATTCCGCTTGAAGATCGCCAGCTAGGTGCTCACGACGGAAGTCATTTGGGTGGCCATTTGCTTTGCAGCTCTGACGGATATGATCCAGTTTAGCGCGGCGCTCAGCAATCAGCTTATTCTCTTCTTGTACATTGTCGTTTTGAACAGCATCAGTCATTTTTGATGTATCCTGTCTTTCTTTATGAAAATAGTTTTTCGGTGAAAAGCTTACAGGCCTGATTTCAGGCTAGCTTCGATAAATTTGTCTAGGTCGCCGTCAAGAACCGCTTGAGTGTTGCGGTTTTCAACGCTAGTACGCAGATCTTTGATGCGTGAGTCATCCAGTACGTATGAACGAATCTGGCTACCCCAACCGATGTCCGACTTAGCGTCTTCATTGGCTTGCTTCTCTGCATTTTGCTTTTGAATCTCTAATTCAAATAGCTTCGCACGAAGCTGTTTCATCGCCTGATCTTTGTTCTTGTGCTGAGAACGATCATTCTGACACTGAACCACAGTATTGGTTGGAACGTGCGTAATACGTACCGCCGATTCCGTGGTGTTAACGTGCTGACCACCCGCACCAGATGCACGGTATACGTCAATACGTAGATCAGAAGGGTTAATGTCGATGTCGATGTTGTCATCAATCTCTGGGTAGATAAACGCAGAAGCAAACGATGTATGACGACGGCCACTTGAATCGAATGGCGATTTACGAACCAAGCGGTGAACACCTGTTTCCGTACGTAGCCAACCGTAAGCGTACTCACCGGAGATCTTAACCGTTGCTCCTTTAAGACCAGCAACTTCACCTTCAGAGACTTCGATCACTTCCGTCTTAAAGCCTTTTGCTTCAGCCCAACGTAAGTACATGCGTAGCATCATCGATGTCCAGTCTTGCGCCTCTGTACCACCAGAGCCTGACTGCAAATCAATGTAGCAGTCAGATGCATCATGGTCGCCAGAGAACATACGGCGGAATTCGAGCTTTTCTAGCTTAGCTTCAAGCTCAGCAAGCTCTGGCTCAATTTCATCGAAGGTTTCTTGATCTTCTTCTTCAACTGCAAGCTCTAGAAGACCATCAACGTCCTCTACACCTTGCTCAAGTTGGTCAATCGTTTCCACAACCGCTTCTAGGGCAGAACGCTCTTTACCTAGCGCTTGTGCACGCTCAGGTTCGTTCCACACATCCGGTTGTTCTAGTTCCGCGTTGACTTCTTCTAGACGCTCTTGCTTAGCGTCATAGTCAAAGGTACCCCCTCAGGACATTAGTGCGCTCAGACACGTCCTTAAGGCGGTTTTTAATAGGATTGATTTCAAACATGTTTGCTCAACATTTATGAGTAGAATTTAACCGAAGAATTGTACTGAAAAGTGTGACGAAGATACAGGAATTTTTTGCACTGCAACCTGTCGGCGGTTCAACGAAAAACCCCCTGTCACACGAGGTATGACAGGGGATTTTTATCTATTGCGCGTTTCGGCTTAAGCCGCTTCTTCTGCTAGCTCTGATTGAGCTGATTTTCCAATGAAAAACATGCAGATCATGGCAGCAATTGTTGGCAGCAACCAACCCATGCCAATATCAAACAGCGGTAACATACTCAGCGCAGACACATCCACACCCGCTACTTTGGCTGCATCAATCAAAGCAAACAGCAGTGAGACAAGGATAACGACACGGTAAGCCACTTGTGGGTTTGGTAGCATCTTGCGAATAAATGTCAGTGCAACCAAAGCGATAGCCACTGGGTATAGCGCGAATAGCACAGGAACAGACAAGGCAATCAGTTGAGAAAGGCCTACATTCGCGACCACTGCACACGCGACACCGTTAACCACAACCCAAGTTTTGTAAGACACTGGAGTCAGCGAGCTAAAGTAATCAGAACACGCTGAGATAATACCGATAGCCGTCGTTAAGCACGCAAGAAGCACAATCACTGACAATACAATTTGACCATACGGGCCAAACAGAGATTGAACGTACACGCTAAGAATCACACCACCATTGTCTGCGCCAGCAGCCACAGCCGCACTGGTTGCACCTAGGTAGAATAAAGAGACGTATACGAAAGCCAAACCAGCAGCAGCAACACATGCGGCTCTGATCAGATATTTTGCAGTCGCCTTTTGATCAGAAATACCTTTTTGACGAAGTGCATCGACGATAAGCCCGCCAAACATCAGCGAGGCGAAGGTATCCATGGTGTTGTAACCTTCAAGGAAACCTTTTTGCAGTGGGTGCGTCAGGTATTCACCTTGTGCTGCGATCATTTCACCTTGAGGGTCAATAAACACAGCGACAGCAAGCACAATCAAACCTAAGAAAAGCACTGGAGTCAGTACTTTGCCAATCACATCAATCAGCTTACCTTGTGACCAAGCAAAAGACATGGCCACAGCAAAGAACAAGATAGAAAAAATCGTCAGGTGCGATTGAGCCGCATCAACAAAAAACGGCTTCACCGCCATTTCGTAAGCCACTAAACCTGTACGCGGCGCGGCAAATGCAGGACCGATAATGATAAAGATCAGTACCGCTATGGTCATCGCCACGCGTTTAGGCAAATCTTTGGTGAGATGATCCCAAGAACCACCAGCAACGGCGATAGCAACGATAGTAATAAGAGGGAGGCCTACCGCCGTTAGAAGAAATCCTGTCATCGCAGGCACAAGATTCTCACCTGCAAGCTGTCCTGCTAGTGGTGGGAAAATAATGTTACCCGCACCTAAGAAGAAAGCGAAAAGCATAAAGCCTACCGCGATAATATCTGTTAATTTTAAAGTCTGATTCACAAGAGACCCTTTAATTATTTTGATTGATGTTGTGCATGCTGAGCAGTCCGAGTTGGCTACCCAATCTATAAATTTGGAGGCGAATAATGACGAAACACACACCTAACCGCAACCCTAGGGCAAAAAACACCATATAAATTTATACTTTCAATCAAAAACCAGTGATATCAACCATAACAATATAAATAGACAGTTTAATATCTGGATCAATAAATCAAACAAATGCAACATAGATAGAACAAAAGACCATACAAAGATCCAACAATAGACTTAATCACTCAATTAATAACCACATGCAGAACAAAATGAAAAACACCCAATCGAAGACAAAAGACTTTTCATTCAAGCAGTTTAAAATTGCTGGTGGTTACTCGGGTATGCCTGTCAGTACCGACGGCGTCTTACTCGGTGCGTGGTGCGACATTAAACAAGCGAATACCCTTTTAGATATTGGAACAGGCACAGGTTTGTTGGCTCTAATGTGTGCACAGCGAAACCCTGACTGTGTCATTGACGCGATCGACATTGATCAGCACGCGTTGCAGGCCGCGAAAGAAAACTTCACCTCTTCTCCTTGGTCTTCCCGGCTGTCACTACTGGAAGGCGACGTACTCAGCTTTCCATTCGAAACAAGCTATGACGCTATTGTATGTAATCCACCTTATTTCAATTCAGGGGAGCACGCTCAAAATCAGCAACGAGCTACTGCAAGGCATACCTTAACCTTGAGCCACGAAGCTTTGCTTGAACGATGCTTTAAGTTACTGAGCGCTGACGGCCAAGCTTGGTTTGTTCTTCCTGAAGCAGAAGGACGTATGTTTATTTCCTTGGCAGAAACACTTGGTTGGCACCTAGCTGGTCTATGTGAAGTACAGCCAACAGCCAAGAAACCCGTTAGCCGCTTGCTGATTCAACTTAGCCAACACGCATCAAACGCCAAGATAGAAAAGTTGATAATTCAAAAGGATAATGGCTACAGCGATGAATTCGTCGCATTAACTAAAGCGTTTTATTTAAAGATGTAGAAATTAAGGTGTGATCCTTATCACCGAACCCTCTATAATACGTCCCCTTAAATTTATCGTTCTCACTTACCAGCTTGTGGAGACACCAGAGTGATCAAAAATTTTGCTGAACTAGAGCTAGATGAAAACCTGCTCGTTGCAATCGAAGAAATGGGTTATACCCGCCCAACCCAGATCCAGGCCGAAGCAATTCCACAAGCTTTGGACGGCAGGGACATTCTCGCTTCTGCACCAACTGGTACAGGCAAAACCGCCGCTTTTGTTCTGCCAGCTCTACAATACTTGCAAGACTTCCCGCGTCGTAAACCGGGGCCGGCTCGTGTGCTGATCCTGACTCCTACTCGCGAGTTGGCAATGCAAGTCGCCGATCAAGCTCGAGCTCTCGCAAAAAACACCAATCTGAACATCTTCACCATCACTGGTGGTGTGCAGTATCAAGAACACGCCGATATTCTCGCTAAGACACAAGATATCGTTGTTGCAACGCCTGGTCGTTTGATGGAATACATCGAAGCGGAACGTTTTGACTGCCGTGCCATTGAATGGCTGATCCTTGATGAAGCAGATCGCATGCTCGACATGGGCTTTGGCCCGACAGTTGATCGCCTTTCTTCTGAATGTCGCTGGCGTAAACAAACGTTGCTTTTCTCTGCAACGCTGGAAGGCAAAGGCGTGGAAGGATTCACCGCGGATCTGCTTAAAGAACCTGCGGAGATCGACGCTGAACCATCTCGCCGCGAGCGCAAGAAAATTGCCCAGTGGTATCACCGTGCCGATGATATGGCGCATAAGCTGGCGCTATTGAAAACGATCATCAACGACCAAGCCGAGCGCTCTATTGTCTTTCTGAAAACTCGTGAACGATTAGCCGAGCTGCGCGTTGAACTGGAAAAAGCGCAAATTCCATGTGCTTGGATTCAAGGTGAAATGCCGCAAGATCGTCGTAACAATGCCATTGCGCGTTTTCGTGACGGTACAGTAAACGTACTTCTGGCAACAGACGTCGCTGCCCGTGGTATCGACTTACCAGATGTTAGCCATGTCATTAACTACGACATGCCACGCAGTGCAGATGTGTACCTCCACCGTATCGGCCGTACCGCCCGCGCAGGTAAAAAAGGCAATGCGATCTCTTTAGTTGAAGCCCATGACCAAACCATGATGGACCGCGTGGCTCGCTACGTAAAAGAAGAGATCAAAGAGCGCTTTATTAAAGAGCTTCGACCGAAACACAAAAAGCCAGTGTTTAAGAAGAAGAAAAAAGACGACAAGAAAAAAACAGCTTCTAAAGGCAAAAAGAAAGTCGCGAAGAAGAAAAAGTAGTGACAAGCTAACGATGTTGGAAGGGTTGATGTGAAAGCATCAACCCTTTTTAGTTTCAATCGGCTAAAAGAGCATCCTCATTACTAAAAACAAAAATACCGCCTTAGATAAAGGCGGTATTTTTTTAATAAAAGTTCTCGAAAGATCTTCTAAGTAGTTGGGGGAAGAACAAGGCAACAAGCAAATTCATTCCCATGAGCATAGCTAACTATGTGATTGGGGTGAATTTGTGCAGTTAACGCAGTGCTCCCCCCAAATACGACGAAGATTAGTGTTCGCGAGTAGCTCGGAACTCCACATCTGGAAAACGCTCTTTCGCCAGATTTAAGTTAACCATAGTTGGCGCAATGTACGTCAGGTTATCGCCACCATCTAGGGCTAGGTTGGTTTGGTTCTTACGCTGGAACTCATCCAGTTTCTTACCATCTTCACATTCCACCCAACGTGCGGTTGCAACGTTAACGCTCTCATAAATCGCTTCAACGTTGTACTCGGCTTTTAAACGCGCAACGACGACGTCAAACTGAAGCACACCTACCGCACCAACAATTAGGTCATTGTTTTGTAGTGGGCGGAATACCTGTACAGCCCCTTCTTCAGACAGCTGTACCAGACCTTTAAGCAACTGCTTTTGCTTCAATGGATCTCTTAGACGAATACGACGGAATAGCTCAGGCGCAAAGTTTGGAATACCTGCAAATTTCAGTGCTTCACCTTGAGTGAAGGTGTCACCAATCTGAATGGTGCCGTGGTTATGTAAGCCAATGATATCGCCCGCGTAAGCGTTTTCAGCACGAGAGCGGTCACCAGCCATAAAGGTTACCGCATCAGAGATATTGATCTGCTTGCCAAGGCGCACGTGGTTCATCTTCATACCCTGTGTGTAGGTACCAGATACAATACGCATGAAAGCAATACGGTCACGGTGTTTTGGATCCATGTTGGCCTGAATCTTAAATACGAAGCCAGAGAATTTCTCTTCATTCGCTTCAACTTGACGCTCATTTGCTTGACGCGGCATTGGCGCAGGCGCCCATTCCGTCAAACCGTCCAACATATGGTCAACACCAAAGTTACCCAGTGCGGTACCAAAGTATACTGGTGTCAGTTCACCAGCAAGGAACAACTCCTGATCAAACTCAGGACATGCACCAATTACAAGCTCTAGCTCTTCACGTAGCTGCTCCGCTAGCTCAGCACCAACAGCCTCATCAAGCTCAGGGTTATCTAGCCCCTTAACTACCAGCTTATCCTGGATTGTGTGGCCTTGACCTGTCGAATAGAGAATCGTTTCATCGCGATGGATGTGGTATACGCCTTTAAACTCTTTACCACAACCGATAGGCCAAGTAATCGGCGCGCAGGAAATGTTTAGCTCACTTTCAACTTCGTCCAATAACTCCATTGGGTCACGGATATCACGGTCAAGTTTGTTCATGAAGGTGACGATCGGCGTATCACGCAGACGGGTAACTTCCATCAGCTTACGTGTACGATCCTCAACACCTTTCGCGGCATCAATCACCATAAGGCAAGAGTCTACCGCCGTCAGAGTACGATAAGTATCTTCCGAGAAGTCTTCGTGTCCTGGTGTATCCAGCAGGTTAACTAGGCACTCGTTGTATGGAAACTGCATTACCGAGGTGGTTACCGAGATACCACGCTCTTTTTCCATTTCCATCCAGTCAGATTTTGCGTGCTGCGCAGAGCCACGACCTTTTACTGTACCGGCGGTTTGAATAGCGCGTCCAAAAAGTAATACTTTTTCAGTAATGGTGGTCTTACCCGCATCCGGGTGCGAGATGATAGCGAACGTTCTGCGCTTAGAAACTTCGCCCATAAATGCTGTATTTGACATCAAAGGATCTTCTTCGGTCTGAACGCCAGATTGTAGCCAAAATTGGTCATGGCCTATAAGCTGGCAGATTGATTCGGTTTTGCGCGGTATTCTCCCTTATATTGCTCTTTGGAGCAACAGAGGCAAATAAAACCTCAACAATTCACATCCAAACAAGATACAAATTAAAATATCAATAAATTTGGGCTATAACTAAAGGAGTAGAAGGAACCATATAAAATTATGCCTGCGAGCAAGAAAATAAATTCATTAGCATTCCGACAAGCGAAAACTGTTTTTTTAGTATCCGTGATACTAGGGATAATTTTCAGCTTGTATCAAATTTTGGTGGATCTTCATCAGGAGCAAAAGCGGATTGAAGAACACTACCAATTTAAGTTGCTACAAAATTATTCCAATGCCAGTCAGGCAGCCTATCACCTGAATCAGCTACTCGCTGAGCAGGTCGCATCCAGCCTGATGATGGATGGGGCTATCTATCAGGTTTCGATCGTTGATGACTTTGGAGACACCCTGACCGAGCGGGAGAGAGGTGTGTCGCTTGAAAGTTCGTTTACGGAGGCGTTGTCACGCTACCTGACGCCAACCACCCCCGTGTATAAAACCGAATTACATCAACCCAATTCCCACGTTGTCGTCGGGACACTGAGCTTCTCGGTCAATGGCGCCAATATCGCCAAGGACTTTATCGCCAAGACCAGTCAGATACTCCTGTTTGACCTGTTCCGAAATATCTTGCTGACGACGATCTTATTGCTGTTCTTCTACCAGAAGCTCTCGAAGCCACTGGTGACGTTGATTGACTGGGTTCGCTCACTACAAGATAAAAAAGCCGAAGTTCCGATGCCGAATTTGTACCGAGATGATGAACTCGGACACTTGGCGAAAACCTTCCATAATTTATGGAAAGACAGAGAAGCGGCAGAAGCAAAACTGAATCAATTGGCTTATTACGATTCGCTCACAGGCTTAGCCAACCGTAGTTTACTGCTGCAAATGCTAGAAGAAGCGATCGATAATGCCAACAAGACCAATACATCTGGTGTGCTTTTCTACCTCGATTTAGACCGTTTTAAAACGATTAACGATTCGTTGGGCCACACGATTGGCGATCATCTGATAAAAGCGATTTCTAAACGCATTGAGGCGTGGCTAATTGATGATTACACAGCGGCTCGCATCGGTGGTGATGAGTTTGCCATCTTGATGCCTTCGATCTCTGCGGATAAAGCTCATGAGACCGCTCAACAGCTTCTGGCTTTGATCTCTAACCCTTACTCCATTGATGATCACTTGCTGTACTGCACAACCAGTGTTGGTATCTCGGTATTCCCATCCGTGAACAGCACCAACATTGATGTGCTGCGTCAGGCGGACACGGCGTTGTATCGCGCTAAGGTGGCAGGCAGAAACAAATACATGTTTTATGAGCCTGAAATGCAGGCGCAGGTTGAGTCTTTCCTAGAGATAGAGAAAGGCTTGCATGAAGCACTCAATAAAGGTCAATTAGAGCTCTATTACCAGCCTCAGGTTAATGGCGCACAACAAATCGTTGGCGTTGAAGCATTGATCCGCTGGAACCATCCAGAGAAAGGCGTTTTACCTCCCGGCGTATTTATGCCAATTGCTGAAGAAACCGGACAGATCTTACAAATTGGTAACTGGATCATCGAGCAGGCCTGCTACCAATACTCACGCTGGCGCAAACAAGGCGTGCTTCCTGATACCTTCCGCCGCTTGGCCATCAACATCAGTCCGCTGCAATTCTCGCAGAACAGCTTCGTGGAACACATTCACGATGTCCTCGCTCAGGCAGACATTGACGGAGAACACATTGAACTGGAGATTACCGAGAATTTACTTTTAGAAAACGTAGAAAGTGCGATTCAGAGAATGAGTGAGCTTAAGCAGCACAACCTCAAAATCTCAATTGATGATTTTGGTACTGGTTATTCTTCACTTAGGTATCTAAAACACCTAGCAGTCGATGTACTTAAAATTGACCGCTCATTTGTCACCCAACTTCATTTGGATGAGAGTGACCAAGCGATCGTCGATACCATTATCATGACCGCACAACGGCTCAATCTGGAAGTCATAGCGGAAGGTGTGGAAGATGCGAACGAATTGAATACACTCAAACAACTCGGTTGTGATCAGTTCCAAGGCTATCTGTTCGACAAACCTTTGCCTGCTTCCGAATTGATTTCACGTTTTGAAGCAAATTTCTATCCGGTAGAAGGGTCTCCTACCATCAAAGCGGTACAGAAATAATCTAGAAGAAGATGTAACTCATGATAATGGCATCTTCTTTTCCGGTCGCCGTTGGGTAGTAGTTAACACGGCGATCAACCTCATTAAAACCTACCGCCTCATACAAGTTAGCCGCGCGAGTATTACTTTCCCTCACCTCTAACCACGCGCTTTCCGCTTTTAACTGTTCACACATAGTTAAAAACGACTCAATCAGTTGTTTGCCGTACCCTCTACCTTGCTGAGCGGGGTCGACGGCAATGTTCAGAAGAGTCACCTCACCCACTATATTCTGAGCATAAAAGTAACCAACCACCTTATCGTCATCCATCAACACATGATGGCACGCCCCTCTGCTTGTCACATCGCGAATCATCGTTTCTGACCAAGGGTGGGTATGAGCCTGAATTTCTATTGAATACACCGAATCTAGGTGTGCGTTTGCTAAAGGAAGTAATGTCATACTATTTTAAAGCTTGGATTTGCTGCCAAAGCGCGCGTTTGTGTTGCTGATTGCCGTCAATTTCACTTAGGCTTGGAGATTGAAGCGTTTTGAGACCAAGATCCATCTGGGCTTCACTGCCTGCAAACCAGATCCAGTCAACCTTAGTAGCGCTGAGTAAAACCAGATGTTCAGGGGCTAGATAACGAGTTTGATCCAACGTCAAATTGATCGTTTTTAAGATGTTCTCAAACAAAGTCGCAGTCACACCTGACGGTTTTTGAGGCGAAACCAAGAGCATTTTGCAGTCATCAGGCAAACGAATACCTTCAGCACTGTAGCCTTGCAATCTCTCTGGGTGAGTCAGCTCATAGGCTTGAATCCCCATTTCGTGTAAGTATGTAAGCTCTCGAGTCGACATCATTGGCAAATCGCTAGAATAAAAAAACGGTGCCATGCTATCACAAGCAGGCACCGCTATTATATGACTAAACGAAATGAAAGGCCCTAGAAGCTAGCTTTCACTGCGTCTGCAATTTTTAATGCTGATGATTTTACAAGCTCAGCGTCTTCACCTTCCACCATGACGCGGATTAGCGGTTCAGTACCTGATTTACGTAGTAGCACTCGACCTTTATCACCAAGTTCCGCTTCAACGGCAACGACAGAGGCTTTTACCGCTTCAGCTTCTAGTGGATTAGAATCCCCAGAAAAACGGACATTCTCCAGCACTTGAGGGTATAACGTCATACCTTGAGAGAGTTCATTCAGGGACATATCACTGCCAACCACTGAAGCTAAAACTTGCAGCGCTGCCACAATAGCATCTCCGGTCGTCACCTTATCAAGTAAGATCACATGGCCTGAATTTTCCGCACCGATCTTCCAGCCTTTTTCAAGCAGTTGCTCCATCACATAACGGTCACCTACTGCCGCACGAACAAAGGGTATACCTAATTGCTTGAGGCCATTTTCCATACCCAGGTTCGTCATCAGAGTTCCAACCACACCACCTTTCAGCTCACCGCGACGCAAGGCATCACGAGCGATGATGTAAGCAATCTGGTCGCCATCGACTTTATTACCAAGGTGATCGACCATAATGATGCGGTCACCATCGCCATCGAATGCCAGACCAAGATGAGCTTGCTCTTCCACGACTCGTTGCTGTAGCGCTTTAACATCCGTCGCACCCACTTCGTGGTTAATATTCGTGCCGTTAGGTTCAATACCCATAGCAATAACATCCGCGCCTAGCTCGCTAAAAACAGCTGGAGCAATGTGGTAAGTCGCTCCATGCGCACAGTCCACCACAATTTTCAATCCAGCAAGGCTCAACTCAGAAGGATATGTGCTTTTACAAAACTCGATGTAACGACCAGCAGCATCATCAAGACGACTGGCTTTGCCCAACAATGAAGACTCGACACATTCAATGTCTTTATCAAGTTCCGCTTCAATCGCGAGTTCGATATCGTCAGGAAGCTTAGTACCTTCCGAAGAAAAGAACTTAATGCCGTTATCGTAGTAAGGGTTATGAGAAGCCGAAATCACAATGCCAGCTTCTGCGCGGAATGTCTGGGTCAGGTAAGCCACTGCTGGTGTTGGCATTGGACCAGTAAAGGTAGCTTTCAAGCCAGCGGCAGCAAGGCCTGCCTCAAGTGCAGACTCCAGCATGTAGCCAGAAATACGGGTATCTTTACCGATAATTACTTTTTTGGTGCCCTGCTTTGCCAGAACACGTCCTGCTGCCCAACCAAGCTTAAGTACAAAATCAGGTGTAATTGGGTACTGACCCACTTTTCCTCGTACACCGTCGGTACCAAAATAACGTCTTTTATCAGACATAATTATTCCTTTTTATAATCTATTTCTCAGTGGTTACTTTGCACCATAGAGACAATCTTTACAGCATCAAGCGTTTGTTCAAAGTCGTGAACTCGGATGATCTGAGCACCTTTCATTGCAGCAATTGTCGCGCAGCTGACACTAGCGGCAACACACTCGGCAGGCGCTTTATCCAGCAACTTAAACAACATCGATTTACGAGACATACCAGCCAGAAGCGGTAAACCAAATTGATGAAATTGCTCAAGGTGAGCCAACATGTGATAGTTGTGCTCAAGCGTTTTTCCAAAACCAAAGCCCGGGTCAAGGATCAACTGACTCTTTTTCATCCCTTTGGCTTCACATGCTTGTACTCTTTCTTGCAGGAATTCACCGACTTCTTTAAGTAAATCGTCGTAATGAGGATTTGCCTGCATGGTTCTTGGCTGTCCTTGCATGTGCATCAGACACACCGGCAACCCCGATTCTGCAGCAACCTCAAGCGCACCTGGCTCTTGCAGTGCCCGAACATCATTAATAATGTCCGCACCCGCTTCAACGGCCTGACGCATGACTTCGGCTTTGCTGGTGTCAATTGAAATCCATACGTCAAAGCGTTCACGAATCGCTTTGATCACCGGAATCACCCGACTAAGCTCTTCTTCCAAAGCCACATCAGGTGCACCAGGGCGAGTCGACTCGCCGCCGATGTCGATAATACTAACGCCTGCGTTAATCATCTTTTCTACCTGAATCATCGCATTCTCTAGTGAATTGTATTTTCCACCATCAGAGAACGAGTCAGGCGTGACGTTGAGAATACCCATAACTTGAGGCGTTGATAAGTCGAGGGATTTATTATTTGCTGTAATAATCATAAAAAATACAAAAACCCCGAGTTTCCTCGGGGTTTATTTTATTGGTTAGCGTTATTCAGAATCTTTCTTTTCTGTCGTCTGCTCTTCGGTAGACTCAGAGGAAGAAGCGGATTCTTCTTTCACAGGCTCAGCTTTCGCTTCTGGTTGCTCTGCTTTAGCTTCCGGCTTGCTGTCGGAGTTATCACCCCAGCCCGCTGGCTCACGAATATCTGATTTGCGATCCATCAGGTCATCAATTTGACCTGCATCGATGGTTTCGTACTTCATCAACGCATCTTTCATTGCATGCATGATATCCATGTTGTCTTCAAGGATCTCTTTTGCACGCGCGTAGTTGCGGTCAATGATCTTACGTACTTCGTCATCAATCAGCTTGGCGGTATCGTCAGACATGTGTTTAGTCTGAGTTACGCTACGACCCAAGAACACTTCACCTTCTTCTTCTGCATAAAGAAGTGGACCCAGTTTCTCTGAGAAGCCCCATTGAGTCACCATCTTACGCGCAATATCAGTTGCACGTTCGATATCGTTAGAGGCACCGGTCGATACTTTGTCTGCACCGTAGATAAGCTCTTCAGCAAGACGGCCGCCGTACAGGCTAGAGACCATAGACTCAAGGTGCTGACGCGACATGCTCACGCGGTCTTGCTCTGGCAAATACATCGTCACACCCAACGCACGACCACGTGGAATGATAGAAACTTTGTAAACTGGATCATGTTCAGGAACCAAACGACCAACGATCGCGTGGCCTGCTTCATGGTAAGCCGTTGACTCTTTCGTTTCTTCAGACATCACCATAGAACGGCGCTCAGCACCCATCATGATCTTGTCTTTGGCCAGTTCAAACTCGACCATAGAAACGTTACGCTTATTACCACGCGCAGCAAACAATGCCGCCTCGTTTACTAGGTTAGCCAAGTCAGCACCAGAGAAGCCTGGTGTACCACGAGCAATTAGAGATGGTTCTACATCACCGGCTAGTGGCACTTTACGCATATGAACTTTAAGAATCTGCTCACGACCACGAACGTCTGGTAGACCAACCACAACCTGACGGTCAAAACGACCAGGACGAAGTAGCGCTGGGTCAAGAACGTCAGGGCGGTTAGTTGCCGCAATCACGATGATGCCTTCGTTACCTTCGAAACCATCCATCTCAACGAGCATTTGGTTCAGTGTTTGTTCACGTTCATCGTGACCACCACCAACACCCGCACCACGTTGACGACCTACTGCATCAATCTCATCGATAAAGATAATACAAGGGGCAGCTTTCTTTGCTTGCTCGAACATGTCACGTACACGAGATGCACCCACACCTACAAACATTTCAACGAAGTCAGAACCTGAAATAGTAAAGAAGGGTACCTTCGCTTCACCAGCAATCGCTTTAGCAAGCAGCGTTTTACCCGTACCAGGAGGACCAACCATCAGAACACCAGTTGGGATTTTACCGCCCAGTTTCTGGAAGCGGCTAGGATCACGCAGGTAATCAACCAGTTCTTTTACGTCTTCTTTCGCTTCATCACACCCAGCAACATCACCGAATGTGGTTTTGATTTGTTCTTCGCTCATCATGCGAGCTTTGCTCTTACCGAAAGACATAGCGCCTTTACCGCCGCCGCCTTGCATTTGACGCATGAAGAAAATCCATACACCAATCAGTAAGATCATTGGGAACCAAGAAATGAAGATAGTACCAAGTAAGCTCTGCTCTTCCGGCGGAGTACCTTGCACTTTCACATTCTGGTTAATCATGTCATCCAGTAGTTTCTGGTCATAGACCGGCATGTAAGTAACATAACGCGAGCCACCGCCACGACGAGTGAAAGTGATTTCCTCGCCCTTAAATGTTGCTTCCTGAATCTGGCCTTGGCCAACTTCCTGTACAAACGTGGTGTAATCAACCGCTCTGCCGTTACTTTCCCCAGGGCCAAAGCTCTGGAAAACCGACATCAAGACTACGGCGATCACAAGCCACAGAATTAAATTTTTTGCCATGTCACTCAAGGTGTCAGCCTCGCGATAACTAATTGTAATTAAAGGTAGGGTACTACAGTTTGTTGACTGTAGCTACAGTGTTAACTGCCGCTCGATTGAGCAAATAGTTAACCTTTGTAACCAGTGGCTACAATAAAAACTTCTCGGGAACGAGCCCTTGAAGAATCAGGTTTACGGATTTTCACGACTTTGAACATGTCACGAACGTCTTTTACGTATTGATCGAAGCCTTCGCCCTGAAATACTTTCACAACAAAACTACCATTGGGCGCAAGAACTTGTCGACACATATCTAAAGCTAATTCGACCAAATACATTGCACGTGGCTGATCGACCGAATTGTTGCCTGCTATATTAGGCGCCATATCAGACATCACCACATTCACCATAGAAGGTTGAATTCGATCCAGCAAAGCTTCAAGCACAGCGTCTTCACGGAAGTCACCTTGTAGAAAGCTCACGCCAGCAATTGGATCCATCGGAAGTAAATCACACGCGATGATTTTACCTTCGCCTCCTACTATCTTAGCAGCATATTGAGACCAACCACCGGGAGCCGCACCTAAATCGACGACAGTCATCCCAGGTTTCAATAGTTTGTCTTTGGTTTGAATCTCTTCCATCTTGAAGTAAGCACGAGAACGATAGCCCTTTTTACGCGCTTCATTGGCGAACTTATCGTCAAAATGTTCTTTCAACCAACGGCCTGAGCTCGCCGAATGTTTTTGTTTACTCATTCGATTCCTAACTAATAGAGGGACCAACTTGCCCAATAAATTATAGTCTTCAAGGGTAGATGGCGTTAAAATGGTATTTTTCAACCCTTATAGTAAAGAAAATTGGCCGCGTAATGAACCTAAGCACCAAACAAAAGCAGCATCTAAAAGGCCTAGCGCACAGTCTAAAACCTGTTGTGCTTATGGGCGCAAATGGACTAACTGAGGCTGTTCTAGCGGAAATAGAAATCGCTCTTAATCACCATGAACTGATTAAAGTGAAAGTTGCCTCTGAAGATCGCGAAACGAAAAACCTGATTATTGAAGCTATCGTACGCGAAACTGGCGCAGAAAAAGTACAAGTGATCGGTAAAACACTGGTTATGTACCGTCAGACTGAAGAGCGTAAAATCGAGTTGCCACGTAAATAAGCAAACCTCGGTTTCAATGCTATAAAAAAGGTCGCACTATGCGACCTTTTTGGTTTCTCAAATAGTCAATCTACGACTAAACGTATTCTACACTGTCAATTTCAAAGTCACGATCGCCGCCTGGTGTAGAAATCACCACTTCATCGCCTTCCATCTTGCCAACCAAGCCACGAGCGATTGGCGAGCTAACAGAAATACGGCCAGCTTTGATATCCGCTTCATCGTCGCCGACGATTTGGTAGGTTTTCTCTTCTTCGGTATCACAGTCAATCAAAGTGACGGTTGAACCAAAGATGACCTTGCCTGAATTATCCATCTTAGTAACGTCAATAACCTGAGCTACAGATAGCTTGTACTCAATATCACGGATCTGAGCTTCGCAAATACCCTGCTCTTCACGTGCGGCATGATATTCAGCATTCTCTTTCAGATCGCCTAATTCACGCGCTTCCGCAATAGCTTCAGAAATCTGTGGGCGAAGCTTTAGTAGTCGGTCTAATTCTTCACGCAGCTTTTGTTCGCCACGCACTGTCATTGGGACTTTTTCCATTGTTTACCTCATTGCCAAAGCTATCTTTGGACAAAACAAAACTACCCAATCCGGTGGATTAGGTAGTGAGTTAACTAATCAATTTCCTTTAGTGTAAACAAAGTTAGCGAGTAAATCATCTGAATTCAATATTCGATATTTTTGCGTCTTATATATGATAGTTCAATCAACTAAATTGCCTTCTCAAGTCTTTTTATAGTTAACCCATTGAATAAAAAGATCTAAATAATAGAAACATAAACAAACGATAAAAAAGCAACATGAACCCTTTAAAAACAAACAGTTGAGTATTTTTTACATTAAATAAAACAGTGTTCATTAGTCCGATTTATATCATTTTACTAACTCATCGAGGAACTTTGGCGGTACAACAATGCTCACCAAATGCTCTATGACACTCAATGTGTGTGACGTTTCTTATTGATTATGCACTTGAAACCATAGAACGGAAGAAAGAGAAAGGCGAAGCCATGGCGGAGCGTTTTCTCAAAAAACTATTTATGGACAGTAAATTAGGACTTATAAGATGAACAAAACTCTGATCGCTCTAGCAGTTTCTGCAGCAGCAGTGGCAACTGGCGCAAACGCGGCGGAAATCTACAACCAAGACGGTAACACTATCGAAATGGGTGGTCGCGCGGAAGCACGTCTAGCTCTTAAAGATGGCAAAGCAGAAGACAACTCTCGCGTACGTCTAAACTTCCTAGGTACAGCTCAGATCACTGACAGCCTATACGGTGTGGGTTTCTACGAAGGTGAGTTCACTACTAATGACAACGGCGGTGCTACAGATGGCAACAACAGCTCATCTGATCTAACTAACCGTTACCTATACGGTGGTATCGGCGGTGCTTTCGGTGAAGTAACTTACGGTAAGAACGACGGTGCGCTAGGTGTTATCACTGATTTCACTGATATCATGGCTTACCACGGTAACTCTGCAGCGTACAAAATCGCAATTGCTGACCGTTCAGACAACATGATCTCTTACAAAGGCCAATTTTCTGACCTTGGTGTAAAAGCTAGCTACCGATTCTCAGACATTGATACAACATCTGGTTCTGGCTCAAGCGACATCTCTGACAACGATGCTGACGGTTACTCTCTATCTGCAATCTACGCTATCGGCGAAACTGGCGTTAAGCTAGGTGCAGGTTATGCAGATGGAAACGAAATCGTTAGCAATGTAGTAACAGAACGTAACCAGTACATGTTAGCGGCTTCTTACACAATCAACGATCTGTACTTCGCTGGTACATTTGTTGACGGTGAAGATCAAGAAAAAGGTTCTAGCTCAACAACTGATAAGACAGGTTACGAACTAGCAGCAGCTTACACTATGGGCCAGACTGTATTCACAACCACATACAACACGTTGGAAGCAAAGACCTCAGGTACTAAGTACGATTCTGCCGATAATATCGCAGTTGATGCAACTTACTACTTTAAGCCTAACTTCCGTGGCTACGTATCGTACAACTTTAACCTACTTGACCAAAACGACAAGACTGCAACAGGTACTGTTGGCAAGCTAGGTTCTGAAGACGAGCTAGCTCTAGGTCTACGTTACGACTTCTAATTTGTGACTTAATGTCATGATCTCTAAACGCCCGCTTCTAGCGGGCGTTTTTTTTACTGGCTATACTGCTTTCTTGTCTTTAGATCTCACGGCGCTTTGCTATGCAGCTTTCCAAACTGTTTCTGTTGTTTTTTACCTCTTTGTTTTCTCTATCAGCTTTTGCCTATGCGCCCGTGGGTCAACTGCCCGATGGCAGTCGAGCAGCCCTACTTGTCGAATCACTCGACCAGCAAAACTCCTTACTTGATACTCACAATAGTGATCAGTACTTTCCTCCGGCGAGTACACTCAAGCTCGTCACTGCCTTGGCTGCAAAGCTCGAGCTCGGTGATAATTTCCGCTTTGAAACCCAACTTGAGCAAATCGGTAAAGATGTTGTCATCCATTTTTCTGGCGACCCGACTTTGGCGACAGAGGATTTGAAGCAACTATTTGTCGTCGCCAAAAGAAATGGACTTAGCCGAATTGATGGCGACATCTGGTTAGATAACAGTGCGTTTACTGGATACGACCGTGCTGTCGGCTGGCCATGGGATATACTGGGCGTTTGCTATAGCGCGCCGGCAACTGCCATTTCGCTTGATGGTAACTGTGTTCAAGCCTCCATTTATACGCAAGATGATGGCAACACGCGCGTTTACGTACCGGAACACTTCCCTGTCTACGTAACAACGCAAGCATCAAGTGTCAGCAAAGACCAGCAAGAAAGCACTCAGTGTGATTTAGAGCTTATCACCTCTCCAGATAACCATTATCAACTTCAAGGTTGTTTAACCGAGCGCAGCAAACCACTGCCACTCAAATTTGCGGTACAAGATCCTGAGCTTTACACTCAACGAATGTTAAACAGCGTGTTGAACCAACTAAATCTGCCTTTCTCAGGAACGGTACGAATTGGACAGCCTGCTCATTCAACCAACAAGGCCCTTCTAGCCACTCATAGCTCCTTACCACTCACAGAGCTACTTGAAACCATGCTGAAAAGATCGGATAACCTGATCGCTGACAATCTCACCAAAACACTTGGGGCCAAGTTTTATATACAGCCCGGCAGCTTCAGCAATGGTACTGAAGCCATTAAGCAGATTATTTTTTCTAACACCGGAATAAACTTAGAAGCTACCCCAATGGCCGATGGTTCCGGTTTATCACGCAACAACCGTTTTACCAGCCAGGCGATGTCGAAAATCTTGCGCTATATCTGGCTTAACGACAGCACATTAAAGATGATTGATTTAATGCCCAAGTCGGGTGAATCTGGCACGCTAAAATATCGCCGAAGTATGCGTAAAGATCCGATAAAAGGTGCATTCATCGCTAAAAGTGGCTCACTTTACGGCAGCTACAACATGGCTGGATTTGGGCTCGATAGCTCAGGGAAGCCTGCCACCTTGTTCGTACAGTACGTGGCGGATTATTTGCCGCCAAAGAAAAAGAGCGATGATAAACCTACCATCGCTCCCATCACACAATTTGAAACCCTGTTCTATCAGGACATCGTAAAGTTCAGTCAGGCAATACCTAAAAAGTAATTCACAACGGTGAAGTAAATCCACATACCGGATATATCGACAATCGAAGCTAACACTGGGCTCACCAATACGGCTGGGTCCAGTTTGAATGCCCGAGCGA
The DNA here is from genome assembly GCF_013113835.1 of Vibrio sp. RE88. Classification (GTDB taxonomy): domain Bacteria; phylum Pseudomonadota; class Gammaproteobacteria; order Enterobacterales; family Vibrionaceae; genus Vibrio. Next base: position 220,785 of record NZ_VTYQ01000007.1, read on the forward strand.
GAATCGGTAGCAAACCACCTAAGGTTGTCGACATCGTCACCTGAATAAACAGTGCGACCGCAATCGCCAGTGCGATATTACTCAGTTCAAAGCCGCCCGTTGACGCCCCATCACTGAACAACATCACCCTGCCAACAATGACCAAAGCGATAGCTAAAGCCAAACACAGTGCGACACGACTTTCTTTCCAGAATACCGCCAACCACTGGCGCTTTTTCAGTTCCCCTGTTGCTAAGGCTCGTATCACCAAAGTCGCTGCTTGAGAGCCAGTGTTGCCACCAGCCGCAGCAATGACGGGCATATAAACCGCCAACAATACCAGCTGACTCAAGGTATCCTCATACTGGGCAATGATCAGCCCAGAAACGATACCCAGCAACGCTAAGGCAATGATCCAACCAATGCGTTGTTTTACGTGCCCCAATACGGACGTACTAAGATAACTGTTGGATGTTTCCACCTCTGAATGAATCAGGCCTAACTGGTGCGCGTAATGACGTGCGAGTTTGTCATGGCCTTCATTTTCCAGCACAGAAATCAACTGCTGGACATAGCCAACTGAACAGTGGTGCAAGATAGCCACCGCTTCTTCAATAGGCATCACTGTCAACAGGTGAACCTGCTGGTGTTGCTCGTATTGCAGAAATGCATTACGAGCTGCCCCAATCTCTTCAGAAGAAAAGTTTAGGGTGTTTTCAATGTATGTATTGCTCATTACCGTCATGGCGAATCTCCCGATTGGCAGTAGGTAACGACCATCCAGTTACAGCACGCACAACAAGTCGAACGCATACTGAGTATGAGTCTGTAACTGAATACTAGATAGGAAGGAGAAAAATCTGAGATTACTTTAGAAAAGAGTCACTCTGCCACTTAGGCAGAGACGAAGATCGCCAATACCGAAGCGGTTTATTTTTCTCCCTTCATACTAGGAGGATGGTCGGTATTGTTCATAAAAATCTCCGAATGAACTGCCAGTTTGGCAGCGCGGGCATGATAACAAAGCGCAGACTTTTTTACAGTCAATTTAATGAAAAAATCTCTGATTATTCGCCAAATTTCTCGTATTAAAAAAGCGCCACGGAGGCGCTTTTGGTTATCGATTTTCAGCAGACGCTTACTTAATCGTAATACGAGCAAATTTACGTTTACCAACTTGGAATACGTACGTACCTGCTTGCGGCGCAAACTTAGAATCGGCGACTTTCTCGCTATCAATCTTCGCAGCACCTTGCTTGACCATACGCATCGCTTCAGAGGTCGACGCACATAGGCCTGCTTCTTTCAAAAGGTTGCTAACCGGAAGGCCTGCATCAAATTCAAACTCTGGCATTTCATCTGGAATTTGATTCTTAGCGAAACGATTCACGAACTCTTGCTCGGCAGCCTCTGCATCCGCTTCGCTATGGAAGCGAGCAATGATCTCTTTTGCCAGCAAGACTTTAATGTCACGTGGGTTCTTACCTTCAGCAATACTTGCTTTGAACTGTTCGATTTCTTCCAAAGGACGGAACGACAGCAGCTCGTAGTAACTCCACATCAAATCGTCTGAGATTGACATGATCTTGCCGAACATTTCACTTGGCGCTTCACTGATACCGATGTAGTTGTTAGCAGACTTCGACATTTTTTTCTCGCCGTCCAGACCAACAAGAAGTGGCATCATTAGTACCGCCTGTGGCTTCTGACCATTGGCTTTTTGCAGCTCGCGGCCCATCAGTAGGTTAAACTTCTGATCGGTACCACCTAGCTCAACGTCAGTTTCCATAGCGACGGAGTCCCAACCTTGCAGCAATGGGTACATGAACTCATGGATAGCGATTGGCTGACCGCCTGCGTAACGCTTTTTAAAGTCATCACGTTCAAGCATGCGAGCAACGGTTTGGTTCGCAGCAAGACGGATCATACCTTCTGCGCCTAATTCAGATAGCCATTCCGAGTTGAACTGAATCTTAGTTTTCGCAGGATCAAGGATCTTAAACACCTGTTCCTTGTAAGTTTCAGCATTTCGAAGTACATCTTCACGGCTCAGTGGTGGACGAGTACTGTTCTTACCCGTTGGGTCACCGACCATAGCGGTAAAATCACCGATAAGGAACGTCACTTCATGGCCAAGCTCTTGGAACAAGCGTAGCTTATTGAAAATAACCGTGTGACCCAGGTGAATGTCTGGAGCGGTTGGATCGGCACCCAACTTAATACGTAGAGGACGATTCTCTTTCAGCTTTTCAATCAGCTCTTCTTCTGGAATTAGCTCTTCAACGCCGCGTTTAATCTCGGCCAGTGCAGCTTCAATGCTCGCCATTCTTGTTCACTCCCACAGATTTGGCAAAAATTTGGTAATTTCCCATCTTACTTGAATAGCGATGCTTTTTGAAACCAGTTAGACTAAACAGCTAGCTATTTTTACTGAATTTTTTAGAACGAACATAAATGTTGTCTATTTTCGCTCGACTTCCATGGATGCACCGAGCCTGTATCGCCTTATTTAGTGCACTGATTGTCATCGCACTGTTTCTGCCATCACCTCAAGATCTCAGACCGGATGAGAAGCTTTATGAGGTTGGTGAACACTACCCTATTGCTATCAATGCTGAGGCGTTGATCTCTTCTGATTCAGAAAACACGGCAGCGTCACTGCGCTGGGAGAAACACACCATAGGTTCTGGTGACAGCATGGCTCTGCTTTTTCAACGAGCAGGCCTGTCCTCCCGTCTACTTTATGATCTGACCACGACCAGCAAAGAAATTAAACAGCAGCTCACGCGTGTCCGCCCTGGTGACTCATTTCAGTTCGGTTTCGACACCGATGATCAACTGGTTCAGATAAAACGTCAGCTCAATGCTTACGAAACCTTTTTAATTACCCGCTCTGAAACTGGTTTTACTTCGCAGCTAGACAAAAAAGAAGTCCATTACCAATACAACTACGCAGAAGCAGACATCACATCCAATTTCTGGAACGCGGGGGTTGGCGCAGGTCTCACTGCCAATCAGATTATGGAGTTGGCGGGTATTTTTGGTTGGGACATAGATTTCGCGCTCGACATCCGTAAAGGCGATCATTTTGAGATCCTGTATCAGGAACGCGTGGTAGAGGGAGAAGTGGTTGGACGTGGTAAGATTATCGCGGCAATTTTTACCAACCAAGGCGATACCTTCAAAGCGATTATCAATGACAAGAATGGCAACTACTACGATGAAAATGGTCGTGCGATGAAGAAAGCTTTCTTGCGTTCGCCGCTGGATTTCCGCCGTGTCTCTTCGAACTTTAATCCTCGCCGTCGCCACCCAGTGACAGGAAAAGTACGTGCACACAGAGGAACAGATTACGCAGCCCCAGTAGGAACACCAATTTGGGCTGCTGGTGATGGTATCGTGCAAAAATCCAGTTACAACCAGTTCAATGGTAATTACGTGTTCATCAAGCACAGCAATACTTACATTACCAAGTACTTGCACTTAACCAAGCGAACGGTGAAAACCGGTCAGCGTGTCAAACAAGGCCAAACTATTGGTACTTTGGGCGGAACAGGACGAGTGACTGGCCCGCACCTGCATTATGAGTTCCTAGTCAATGGTGTTCACAAGAACCCAAGAACCGTTAAGCTTCCGCAATCTAAGTCATTAACTGGTAAAGATAAGGCCACCTTTATCGCCAACGCCAAGTTAAGGCTGGAAAAACTTGATCGCTACGGTGAACTGCTCGCGACTCGTTAAATTGTTTTAAGAAAAAGCCCGCAACTGCGGGCTTTTTTAATCTTCGACTATGATATTCGCGTTTTCTTCAACCTTGTGCTGTCGACCCAGCATCAGCAGGCATGGCGTCAACACCAAAGTTAACACTGTTGCAAACGCTAGCCCCCCAGCAACAGCGGTTGCCAATTGCGACCACCACTGGGTACTTGGAGCGCCGAACTCAACCTTCTGGTTAATTAAGTCGATGTTCATTTCTAGTACCATAGGCAGCAGGCCTAGGATTGTCGTCACTGTGGTTAACAGAACTGGACGTAAACGCTGCATCCCCGTCCTTAAAATCGCATCTCGCTTATCCATACCTCGCTTGAGAAGCTGATTGTAGGTATCGATCAAAACGATGTTGTTATTCACCACAATGCCCGCCAAAGCAATCACGCCAATCCCCGACATGATGACGCCAAATGGCTTTTGGAAAATCAACAAACCGACAAAAACGCCCACGGTGGAGAACAACACCGCACTGAGGATCAAAAACGCCTGATAGAAGCTATTAAACTGAGTGATCAAGATTAACGCCATCACCACTAAAGCGATCAAAAATGCCTTCTGTAAAAAAGCGGAGGAGTTTTCTTGTTCTTCATTCTGACCACGAATCTTAAACTCGACCCCATCTGGCAGGTTCAGATCGGCAAGTGCTTGATCTACGTTAGGCAGCTCCAGCGCTAAGTTGTAGCCTTCTTTCATGTCGGCAAAAATATTGATCACTCGATGCCCGTCTATACGCCGGATCGTGTCCTGCTTATGATCAGGAATAATGCTGGCAAAGTTTGTGATAGGAACCATACCTGCGGCGGTTTTGACTTTAAGCTGATCAAAACGGCCAATATCACGCTTATCTTCTGGGTAACGCACCAGAATATCGACCTCTTCAGTGGCATCATCAGGTAGGTAATCCCCTAATTTGAGGCCATTGGTGACAAACTGAACCGTATTGCCCACCAATGTTGCGTCAGCGAGAAAGCGGGAGGCATCGTCACGACGAATATCTATCTGCCAGTCGATGCCTTCTTTGCTCGATGTATCACTAATATTGGTGAAAGCAGGGTACGCATCTGCCCAGTGACGAACCATTTTAGCCGCGCGATCTAGTTCTCCCGGAATACGCGTCGACATTTCAATAACCAGATCATGCTCCACAGGCGGCCCAGCATCTGGGAACTTGTATTCGATTTCTACCCCAGCATATTGGTCGGTCGTTTGCTTTAGTTCATCAATAATGGTTTTCACTTTACGCCGATACTGCCAATCCACGGGCGTGATCTGAATCTGTCCGATTTCATCATCACCACCCGTTTTGGTATAAACGCTTTCAAATTCATCATGACCAAGCAAGACAGACTCGATATCACGCATGATGACGTCTTTTTCGTTTATCGACAGGTCGCCATAAGAACGTACTTTGACAGTAAAGAATGGCGGATCCACTTCAGGGAAAAACTCAGCACCTAAGCCCGCTTTGGCGTAGGTGAAGCCGACTCCCACAGCAAGTAAAATCGCGCTTAACAGAATTTTTAGTGGATGGCGCAAAGCGATGTTAAGCGTTTCAAGATAGAGTTTGGTTAGCCCAGTGGCTTTGGAAAAATCACCATCATGCAGAGCGACCATTTTCTCACGTTGCTGCTTAGTAACGTGTTGCGGCTTACCAATCAAACCGCCGAGTACAGGGACAAACAACAATGCCATCGCCAACGACGCTGCCAATGTAGCAATCAGAGTCAAAGGCAGGTATTTCATAAACTCGCCAGTAATATCTGGCCAAAACAACAACGGAGCAAATGCCGCTAAGGTTGTCGCGGTAGATGCGGTAATCGGCCATGCCATACGTTTAGCGGCATCCCGGTATGCGTCTCGGCGCGGTGTTCCTTCTTGCATGCGGCGATCAGCAAACTCCGTCACAACAATCGCCCCATCCACAAGCATACCGACCGCCATGATCAACGAGAACAACACCACGATATTAACCGTCAGGCCAAACACAGAAAGAACCAATAGTCCCGTGAGGAATGATCCGGGAATGGAAATGCCCACCAATAATGCCGTTCGGACACCCAAGATAGCAATGATCACCACAACAACCAGAATGATCGCTGACAGAATATTGTTTTGTAGATCATTGAGCATCATTTTGACGTCTTTAGACTGATCCCAAGTGTATTTCACTTGCAAATTATTCGGCCAGTCGGCGCGCTTTTGACCTTCCTCCATCACCTGCTTGATCAAAGCGACAGTCTCAATAATGTTTTCACCCGCGCGCTTTTTCACATCCAAAACAATCGCAGATTTGCCATCAAGGCGTGCATAGCTTTCAGGGTCGCGAAACGCCCTGCGCACCGTTGCCACATCACCAAAAGTTATCACTTGTTTTCCGTCAACCTTAACTGGCAACTCAAGAACATCTTTCAACGAATCAAATACGGATGGGACTTTTACGGAGAAGCGACCATAACCAGTGTCAACAAATCCTGCAGCCACGACTCGGTTATTGAGGGCAATCAGATTATAGATATCCGCTTGGTCTAATCCGTAGCTTTCCATCAATAAAGGGTCAACAATGATCTCGACAATGTCTTCCCTATCACCAGCGATATCGACTTCTAAGATCTGACGAAAACTCTCCAGCTTATCTCGGAGTTGACGGGCTATTTGCACTATGGTGCGCTCGGGCACCGTACCATATAAAACCACTGTCAAAGCCGGTTCTTCTGAAGCGAACGTTACCTCATTGACCGTCGGCTCATCACTGTCTTCCGGTAATTTGGGCTTCGCTAAATCAACAGCTTCTCGCACATCCGCCATGGCTTTATTCAGATCCACACCGACACTGAATTCCAACTGCACAGAAGCATGTCCTTCAGAAGCGGTTGAGGTCATTTCCTTAACCCCTTCAATCGAGCGCAACTCTTGCTCGATTGGGCGAACTAATAGACGTTCGGCATCGGTAGGTGAAATCCCCTGATGCCCCACGGATACATAGATAATTGGAATGGTAATATCCGGGCTGGATTCTTTCGGTACCGTCAGATAAGTCATAACACCAGCTATCAGGACGAAGACCAATAGCACCAGCATGGTTCGGGTACGGGATAAGGCCGCATCTATTAAGGCGTACATAATGACTCCTTACTATTGCTGCTCGACAGCGATCACTTGGTCGCCGTCTCGTACAAAACCTTGCCCGGTGGTGATAATACTGACCTGCTCACCCAACCCTGTCAGCCACACGCCGTCCTGCTCTGCTTTTACTAGCTGAATCGGAATAAAGTGCACTCGTTCATCAACAAGCGTTTTAACCCCTAAATTGCCAGATTCGTCCAAGGCCAACATTGCTGGAGTCACTTTCACCGCCAGTTGCTGCTTAAGATTGAGTTCCACTTCGGCACTGATTCCTGCAGGGATTTTTTGCTGTGGATTAGGCAGAATGATTTCTATCGGAAAAGTATTGGTTGAAGCTGAAGAAATCCGAGAAATGTAACGAACCTTACCCTCGACTCTTTCGCCACCAATAAAACTGACTGACGCAGGCTGGTTTAGCGTGAGGTCTTGGATATGCCGTTCGCTCACATCGGCTTCAATCACTATCTGACTAAGGTCAATCAAACTAGCGACCGGATCACCAACGCCAACAAAATCGCCGAGTTCGATATCTAAACTGTCGACAATACCGCTAAATGGTGCTGTAACCGCGGTGTTTCTCAGAGCAATCTTGGCATTGCTCACCATTGCTTTGGCTTCAACTAAGGCTGCCTGCGCATTACTGAAAGCCACCTCACCTTGTAATCCTTTATCCTTAAGTGACTGAGCTGCTTTATATTCTTTCTCACGCACTTTAAGCATGGCCCTGGCACGCTCAAGCTGGATCTCTAAATCCCCTTTATCAATCAAAGCAATGACTTGTCCCTGCTTGACGCTATATCCCTTACGTACTTTCAACTCAACGATTTTCCCCGCGATCTCTGCGCCGAGCTTGGCCTGTTTTTCTGGTGCGGTTCTGCCGTATAAGTCCATGGATTTATGAGTACTTTGAGCAGTAAAGGTCTGAAAGGCCACTTTCGCTAATGGCACTACCTCTTGTTGATGCTCAGGCTGACCATCGTCCGCTTTAAGTGTGCCAAGGCCAAGCCAAATCGATAAAATGAGAATAATAACGAGTGAAACAATGTAGGGTCTGACCGCGAAAAAACGGAATAATGAAAATCTGCCCATAACAATCCCTTGCTAAGTAAAAGCACCAACTCTTATAATCTCAGGATATAAATTAACCAATAAAAAATAAAATACAGTTGGACAGTAATTTAGCCGAGGTCTCAGTTCTGACCTGGTTGCATAGGTATTTGGCAGAAAAGAAAAAGCCGCGACTTAGCGCGGCTCTACAAATTAGACTTCTAATTTAGACACTAAATGAAGCGCCACAGCCACAAGTTGTTGTCGCATTAGGGTTATTTACGAAGAAACGTGAACCTTCCAATCCCTCGGTGTAATCCACCTGCCCCCCAACAAGATATTGTAAGCTCATTGGATCAACCACAAGCGTTACGCCACTATTTACAATCGTCGTATCGCCGTCATTGACACTCTCATCGAATGTGAAGCCATACTGAAAGCCGCTACAGCCCCCACCCGTAATGTAAACACGCAACTTCAGGTTTGGATTTTCTTCTTCAGCGATTAGCGCGCCAACACGTTGTGCCGCTGCATCTGAAAATGTTAGTGGGATATTTAGTTCGCTCACGATGACCTCTCTCACTCATGTAAATCCAATCACTGTGTACAGTTTTGGATAAATCATCTTTCTATAATCGGTCCATTATCTAATACCTGAGTTATGCGTTCAAGTATTCACCACCTTTCGTGGATTTTTTTCATAAAAACTCCGCTTTCTTGATGGAAAACTGCCCATAATGTGGTGCAAAGCGTTTTCTTGAACCGGAATCGACAGGTACAATGCCAGCCAAATTGGTCCGAGCAATCAAAAGAGGATATATCCATGACCAAATCAGCAGAGCTTTACGAAAAAGCACAACAGACTATTCCTGGTGGCGTTAACTCTCCAGTACGTGCTTTCAATGGCGTTGGCGGTGCACCTATCTTTGTAGAACGTGCAGATGGCCCGTTGATTTTCGATGCTGATGGTAAAGCTTACATTGATTATGTTGGCTCTTGGGGCCCGATGATCCTTGGCCATAACCACGCAGTCATTCGCGAAGCTGTGATTGAAGCAGCGCAGCGCGGTCTAAGCTTTGGTGCGCCAACTGAAATGGAAATCCAAATGGCTGAGCTGGTCTCTGAACTCGTGCCATCAATGGAGCAAGTCAGAATGGTCAGCTCAGGTACAGAAGCTACTATGAGTGCTATTCGCCTCGCACGTGGTTTTACCAACAGAGACAAAATCATCAAGTTTGAAGGCTGCTACCATGGTCACGCCGACAGCTTGCTGGTAAAAGCAGGTTCCGGTGCACTGACGCTTGGCCAGCCGAGCTCTCCAGGTGTTCCTGCAGACTTTGCTAAGCACACGCTAACAGCCACGTTTAATGACTTAGATTCTGTTCGCGAGCTGTTTGCTGCTAATAAAGGTGAGATCGCTTGTATCATCGTTGAACCCGTCGCGGGCAACATGAACTGTATCCCACCAGTCGCAGGTTTCCACGAAGGCCTACGTCAAATCTGTGATGAAGAAGGCGCACTGCTGATCTTTGATGAAGTCATGACAGGTTTCCGTGTCGCTTTAGGCGGTGCTCAAGGTCATTACAACATCAAGCCAGATATCACGACGCTAGGTAAAGTCATCGGTGGTGGTATGCCAGTGGGTGCCTTTGGTGGCCGTAAAGATGTGATGCAATACATCGCGCCAACAGGTCCGGTTTATCAGGCAGGTACGCTGTCTGGCAACCCAGTCGCGATGGCTGCGGGTTACGCTTGTTTAAGCCTACTGAAAGAGGAAGGTAACGAAAAACGCCTCGCTTCAAAGACCAAGCAATTGGCTGATGGCTTTAAATCTCTTGCTGAGCAACACGGCATTCCAATGGTCGTGAATCAAGTGGGTGGCATGTTTGGTTTCTTCTTTACTGAACAGAAAGAAATCACGTGTTACGAAGACGTCACTAAGTGCGATATCGAACGCTTTAAACGCTTCTTCCACCTAATGCTAGAACATGGTGTTTACTTAGCACCTTCGGCATTTGAAGCGAGTTTCACTTCGCTAGCACACGGCAGTAAAGAATTTGAAGCGACATTAGAAGCGGCTGATCGCTGCTTTGCGATTCTAGCCAACGAAGCGTAATTCACCGTTGTAATAAATAGCAAAAGGCTGCGCATGCAGCCTTTTTTATTGCCAGTTAAATACGACTAAAACCACCAAAAGAAAAAGAATCAGTGAAAACCAAGGAATTTTGCGCTTAGGTTTCGTACTTCCGCAACAGGACTTGTCATCATTACAGCATCCCATAATTTTACCCTCCGCTGATAACATTTTGATTTTGCGTTGAAGACTCAGTAATTTACAGCCATTATACTTCTATCACGATGAATAATTGGACAACAAACGTGTCAGAAAAACTCAAAATAACTTCCAGCCATTGGGTATTGATTGTTGCTCTACTTGCTGCTGGCTTTGCCTGCTTCTTATTAGTTGAGCCTTACATAAACTCAATTGTGATGGCGTTTATCATTTCTCTGCTGATGTTTCCTATCCATGAGTGGATCGAAAACCGCATGCCGAATCATAGAAACATCGCATCGTTGCTGTCTTGTACCTTACTCACCGTCATCATAGTGCTACCCCTTCTTTTTGTTTTCGCCGCCATTGTTCAACAAGGTTCAGCATTTTCACAAAACGTCTATCAGTGGGTGACTCACGGCGGCATCCAAGCCCTGTTTGAACACCCATGGGTGGTAAAAGGCTTGTCTATCATCAATACCTACTTACCGTTTGATGAGATTCAACCTCAGGAAATCGGTCAGAAAGTGGCTCAGTTCGCCACGTCATTTGGCTCGAACTTAGTCGGTATCAGTGCGAAAATTCTTGGCGATGCGACCAACTTCCTACTCAACTTCTTCCTGATGTTGTTTGTATTGTTCTTCTTACTTCGTGACCACGACAAAATTATTGCCGCGATTCGTCATATTCTTCCGCTGTCTCGCAGCCAGGAAGACAAACTGCTGGATGAAGTTGAGCAAGTGTCTAAATCCGCCGTAATGGGTTCATTCCTAACCGCAATCGCGCAAGGCTTTGCTGGTGGTATCGGTATGTGGCTCGCAGGCTTCCCTGGATTGTTCTGGGGCACCATGATGGGCTTCGCCTCCTTTATTCCTGTGGTCGGCACCGCATTGATTTGGATACCTGCGGCGGCCTACCTATTCTTGACTGGAGATACTACATGGGCGATTTTCCTGACCATCTGGAGTGTCGCTGTCGTTGGGTCAATTGATAACCTGCTCAGACCACTGTTAATGCAAGGCAGTGCAGGAATGAACACTCTAATGATCTTCTTCTCTCTATTAGGCGGCCTTCACCTGTTTGGCTTAATTGGCCTGATCTACGGCCCTTTGATCTTCGCCATCACCATGGTGCTGTTTAATATTTACGAAGAAGAGTTTCAGGACTTCCTCGACGAGCAAGATCAAAACTAAGATCTAAGGAACAGGAAAACTTCAAGAATGCGGGGGATTATGCGAAAATCCCCCGTCTTTTTTCAGCCAGAGTCCATTATGTCTGCCTATATTGCACCGAGCCAAATTGCACAACGACAACTCGCCTACTTTAAAGGTAAACATGTTCTTGTTGCTGGGGAATCAGAAGACCTGTTCCCAGTAGAGCTCAGCAAACACTGTGAATCCGTCACCGTGTTTACCACCAACTATGGTTACTACCGTCAGTTAGAGTCTAACACTCAGCTAACGGCTGTGTTTGGCGCGGAGTTTATTGAGCAGACTCAAGCCGACATGATTCTACTCTATTGGCCAAAAGCGAAAGCCGAAGCCGAGTTTTTGTTGGCGATGTTGCTGGCCAAGCTAGGGCCACAAACTGAAATTGTCGTTGTCGGTGAAAATCGCTCAGGTGTAAAAAGCATCGAAAAGATGTTTAAACCCTACGGGCCAATCAATAAATTCGACTCTGCGAGACGTTGCTCTTTTTACTGGGGACAATGCCTTGAGCAGCCTGCTGAGTTTAATCTTAATGATTGGTTTAAGCAGTATCAGGTCAGCTACCAAGGGCATGAACTGACGATCAAAAGCTTACCAGGGGTATTCAGTCACGGTCAGTTCGATATCGGCAGTCAACTGCTGTTAGATACTCTGCCAGCGCTGTCAGGGAAAATATTGGATTTTGGCTGTGGTGCCGGAGTGATTGGCTCTGTCATGGCAACGCTCAATGCTGAGATTGAACTTGAAATGTGCGATATCAGCGCACTGGCGGTCGAATCTAGTAAAGCGACATTAGCAGCCAATGGCCTCAAAGGGCGAGTGTTTGCTTCAGACATCTATTCTGATACCAGCCAAGACTATCAGTTTATTATCAGTAACCCACCTTTTCATGCAGGTCTGGATACCAGCTACAGTGCAACCGAAACTTTGTTAGCCAAGGCACCAAAGCACCAAAGCTCAGGTGGCCAGCTACTGATAGTTGCCAATAGTTTTCTTAAGTATCCACCTATTATTAAGCAAGCATTTGGTAATTGTGAGACGCTAAATAAGACCAATAAATTCGCAATATACTACGCAAAAAAATAGTCATTCAGCCCGATATGATGCTTCATATCGGGCTCTGCTTCTCTCCTTCCGCAAAAATTGCGCATTCATCCACGCTTTAACTCAGACTTACTTGTCAAAGTAAAAAAACTCGTTAATTTTGTCATTCTAGGATAGTCACGTTTTTTACTGGGCATGTTATTGCCTGCCTTCATTACGGAAAGTCTAGTTAGCTCATGTTTAAGTTGTACCGAAAACAAAGATTTAAGCGCCTGCAACACACTTTAATGCTGGCATTTCTTGTATTGAGTATTACGCCACTCACGATCATCGCGATCTTTTTCCTCCAGTCTCATACCAAAGATTTGCAGGAGCAAAGTACTTCGCACTTAATGTCCGTACGAGACAGTAAACAGCAACAAGTCACTGACTACATGTACGCCAAAGAATCGGAAGTTATGGGCTTTGTTCGCTCTGAACTGGCTTATGCCAGTGGCGGGCGTTTCTACGGATTAGTCAATGCGTTTCGCAGCTTAGGACTGGATATGGCTCAGGCACGCGAATACGCTCAGCGGCGTTACATTCCTGGCTCAGGCGATCAGATCAAAACCTCAATACTGCCTCAGTCCAATGTTTATACTGGTACGGAGCGATATCGACTGCTGCATAAACGCTATCACAGAGCCTATCTAGAACTGCTCAAACGCTCTGACTTTGACGATGCTCTACTGGTTGATTTAGAAGGTAACGTCACCTATTCCATCTTTAAACACGACAACTACGGCACCAATCTGCTGACTGGACGCTTTCGCGATACCAATCTAGGTCGGACCTTCCACAAGCTAAAAACTCAGGTCACTGAAAAGCGTAAATCCAATGAAGATTACACACCGGTGATCATTTCAGACTTTGAGATGGACAGAGGTAAACCTGTCGCGTGGCTCGGCGCTCCCATCGTTCAGCAAGGTTATCTTCACAGCTATGCTATGTTCCGTTTGCCAAACAATGGCATCACTAAACTAATAGCCGATACTAACAACGCTTCAGCAATGAAAACTTTGCTGGTCGGCGCTGACCATAAATCAAGAACCATGGCTTATGAGCAAGAAGACATCGATAAGAGCCGCGAAGTTGTTGATTTAGCGTTGGAAGGAAAAACCGATGTCGGGACATACACAAACACGCTCGGAGAAGCGACCATCGCCGCTTACAGCCCTATTTCGTTTAAAGGTGTCGACTGGGCCATTGTGGTAGAAGTGCCAGAAAAAGAAGCTTTTGCACGCGTCCACCAACTCGAAACTCTGTTCGTATTTGCCATGCTATGTGCAATTGTACTGGTGGTTGCCGCGTCCCATTACTTATCTAACTTTATTACCGCACCTTTATTGAAGCTGACGTGGGCGGCAGAAAAAGTCTCGGCTGGCGATCTCGATACGGACATCATCAATACAGAGCGAAAAGATGAGATAGGCCGACTGGCCATCAGTTTTGAGCGCATGCAACGCTCCATTCGCGACAAAATACTGCTTATAAAACAGCAAAATGAAGAGCTGGAAAGCAACCTAAAGCTGATCCAAAAGCAAAATGACGAGCTGCAATTGGCGAACAAACTCAAAGATGAGTTCCTCGCCACCACCTCTCATGAATTGCGAACTCCACTCCATGGCATGGTAGGTATCGCAGAAGCGCTAATCTCCGGAGCCAATGGACCAATTACCGCGGATCACAAGTACCAGCTCGATATCATCATCAGTAGCGGCCAGCGCTTGGCCACCTTGGTTGATGACCTGCTTGATTACCACAAAATGCGTTACGGTAATCTCGACATTGAAACCCGAGCTGTGGATATCTCCGGTGCAACGCGCTTGGTGCTCGAACTGTCGACTCATTTAGTGGGCAACAAACCCATTCGCATCATTAATCAGGTTCCTAACGATCCGCTATGGGTATGCGCCGATCCTCAACGCTTAGAGCAGGTGCTATACAACCTCGTTGGCAACGCCATCAAATACACCAGTGAAGGTAAAATCGTCATTTCCGCCACTCAGGTCGACGACAACATCCGCGTTCAAGTAGTAGATACTGGTCAGGGGATCCCTGCTGAGCAACTTGAACACATTTTTGAACCCCTGATTCAGGCTGGCAGTGATAGCAGCTGTTATCGCCAAGGGGCCGGCCTTGGTCTATCTATCAGCCGTCAGTTGATTGATTTGATGCAAGGCACGCTCTACGTCAGCAGCCAACCTATGGTTGGTACGACATTTAGCTTCACTTTGCCAATCGCCTCAACCGAGCAAATAGGCCTCGCAAGCCATATCGAAGGCGCGCATTTCATTGCTCCAGAAAACAATGACCTAGAGATAATCGAAGGCTCAAATTTACCGGAGAATCCAGACGGGCCATTGCTGTTAGTGGTCGATGATGAACCGGTCAACCTGCGTGTCTTAGATAGCTTCCTTCGCCTTGAAGGCTACCGAGTACGCACCGCGAAAAATGGTGAAGAAGCCGTTGAATCCGTTGGTCATGAAAAACCAGAGCTGATGCTACTCGATATCATGATGCCGGGAATGAGCGGCTATCAGGTGTGTGAAGTGCTGCGTAAAGACTATGATCATGCTCAGCTCCCCGTCATCATGCTTACAGCATTGAATCAGCCCGATGACCGAGTTCGAGGTTTCGAAGCCGGAGCCAATGACTACTTATCAAAACCTTTTAACAAACAAGAGCTCGCCGCACGAATTACGGCGCATCTAACCGCAAGCAAAGCCGAACAACGCCGGATTGAAAACCAGCAGCTACAAACGGAACTTAAACAGCGCGCCATGGTTGAAGCCAGTTTACTAGAAACTCAGGGGCGTTTATTAGAGCAATTAGAGTCAGCCCCAGAAGCGATTATCTGTGTACGTGACGACAATAAAATCCGCTTCACCAATGATGCCGCCTCTCGTCTATTTAAGCGCACCACAGAACAATTACGCCGTTCTAATGCGGATGAATTGATTGCACCAAAATTCCTTAACGTCGAACAGCCGCACTACTGTGGCGTCATTGATGTTTATGTCGAAGATGTACGTCAGCACTTGTCTGCAGACATTCTCAAACTACCACAAGGCTCTGGCCTCAAATCCATGTACATCTTTAACGTGGGTGGCAGTGTCAACGCCGCGCGGATCAATAACCTCGAAACCGCGGTTGAAGCCTTGTCCAGCTACGCGTTTGAAGGTGATAAAGCCAAACTGCAAGAGTTAAAAGAGCTAGGTGGAGAGTTTACGCGGTTAGCCGATCGAGCCACCACTGATAACAAATCCAAGCAAGAAGTCATGCGTGAAGTCTTAGTCGATGCAATGACAAGTGCGCTAACTTATTGGGAAAGCGTTACTGGTCAAAGCAAGTTTGCTTTCGCAGAGCAAAGCGGCTTATGGCGTGTGTACCTCGACCGTAGCACCTTACAGACTCGGACTCTGGACAAATACCTGCGAGTCGAAACGTTACCAAAAACACCGCGCTGGCGAACGGTACTGAGCTCTCTGGAGTACATCCTTGAACACTGTAAAGAGATGAGCCCAGAGCGCACTCATATTGAGAGCCTACGCGATAAGCTGCAACACCTCCTAACCAGCTAAGTAGTCCCCATATTCCATATAAACCCGCTTTAAGCGGGTTTTATTTTGTCTCTCGCTACCTTTCTTTAAATGGCTCTGTCCCACCAATAGCCCGCTGCACTTTTTAGCCTTATAAAGTTTTTACACAATAGAAAACAACCCGATTCAGGCTCCGCTAAGACACGCTAATTACATCGGGAGAGCCACTTTAAAACCGCCTATTTAGCGTTATCGAGAAGAAAAGAACTCAGTTTGCGAACACAATCACAACAAGACGGCAGAATTAATTTTCCGCAAGAAAATAACCTTGATAAAGACTAGTGACAATGATCTCATATAGCTAGCAGCTTCTACATGCCACTAATATAAATGAGCAGCAAGGTAAGTAAACACTAACAAACAATAAGTCATAGCTATGGTAGTGCGAGTGAGTTCAAATTTAGGAATAGCTCGATTGTTGATTAAAAAAGGGGCTAATTAACGTTATTGACGTCAATAAGGTACTTTTTAACGTTTTTGACGAGATAGGCAATTGCCAAATTTAACGTAAAGGTGTTTTCTTAACTTGCCTAAGGCCTACAGGCCACTCAATTTCCCTGCTCCTCCGGCATGGTGAAATAATACTTGAGGTAGGTTTTAGGGAGTGTCTATCAGTTGATGACATTCAATTCCATAAGTGAAATGAAAGCAAATAGTAAGGAACAGCTATGCTTGCCAACATTAAAAGAACAACACTAGCAACAGCAATTATTGCTGCAGCGACAACAGGATTTACTTCTGTCGCTACCGCCGCTGAACGCAGTGAACTAACAGTACACCCTAAAGAATTCACCACTTTTGTACGTAACTTTAACCCGTATTTAGGTGCCACTAACCTTCACACAACAACAGACTTCTTATACGAGCCTCTTGTTGTGTTTAACGAAATGCATGGTAACACTCCTGTATTCCGTTTGGCTGAAAGCTTCAAAATGTCTGATGACCTAATGAGCGTTACTTTCGATATTCGTAAAGGCGTGAAATGGTCAGATGGCGAAACCTTTGATGCTAACGACGTTGTTTACTCTTTTAACCTAGTAAAAGAGAAGCCAGAACTGGACCAAAGTGGTATCAACTCTTGGGTGGCTGGTGTTGAAAAACTGAACGACTACCAAGTCAAATTCCGCCTAACGGAAGCGAACTCTAACGTACCTTACGAAATTGCTAAGGTGCCAGTTGTTCCTGAGCATATTTGGAAGGATGTTAAAAACCCAGCGACCTTCACTAACGAAAACCCTGTAGGTTCCGGCCCGTTCACTGAAATCGATACCTTTACAGCGCAACTGTACATTCAGTGTCGTAACCCGAACTACTGGGATGCAGACAACTTAGAAGTAGATTGTCTTCGTGTGCCTCAAATCGCGAACAACGATCAGTTCCTAGGTAAAGTGGTTAACGGCGAAATGGATTGGACGTCATCTTTCATTCCAGATATTGACCGTACATATGCAGCTTCAAGCCCTAGCCACCAATACTGGTATCCGCCAGCGGGTACTCAGGCATTCGTCATCAACTTCAAGAACCCAGATGCCGCTAAGCATGAAGCGTTGAACAATGTTGATTTCCGTCGCGCGTTCTCTATGGCACTGGATCGTCAAACCATCATTGATATTGCTTACTACGGTGGCGGTACAGTGAACGACTTTGCTTCAGGTCTTGGCTACGCATTTGAAGCTTGGTCTGACGAAGATGTTCACAATAAGTACAAAGCGTACAACACCTACAATGTTGAAGGTGCAAAAGAGCTGCTAAACAAAGCGGGCTTCAAAGATGTCAATAAAGATGGCTTTGTAGACACGCCATCAGGTAAATCATTTGAGCTTCTGATTCAATCACCAAACGGTTGGACAGACTTCAACAATACAGTTCAGCTAGCGGTAGAACAGCTCGCTGAAGTGGGCATCAAAGCCAAAGCTCGTACACCAGATTTCTCTGTGTATAACCAAGCAATGCTGGAAGGCAGCTACGACGTCTCGTACACCAACTACTTCCATGGTGCGGATCCATACACTTACTGGAACAGTGCTTACAACTCAGCATTGCAATCTGGTGATGGCATGCCTCGCTTTGCCATGCACTTCTACAAAAATGACCAGCTAGATGGCCTACTTAACAGCTTCTACAAAACAGCTGATAAAAACGAGCAGCTAGAAATTGCTCACGGCATCCAGCAAATCATTGCCGCAGATCAAGTGACTGTACCTGTGATGTCTGGTGCTTACATGTATCAATACAACACAACTCGCTTCACTGGTTGGTGGAATGAAGAAAATCCGAAGGGCCGTCCAAACATTTGGGCTGGTATCCCTGAGCGTCTACTTCACGTGCTGGACCTAAAACCAGTTAAGTAAGCGTTCTATCTATGCGGCGTACATTCCGTACGCCGCTTTATCCCCAAAAGCTTTGACCTATTAAAGTGTGGCGCCAGTCGTCAGGGGATTGTTCGCTCTCAATTTTGACTTTCGCTAGGAGCGACCTGAAACCAGAAACAGGGAAAATCTGGGTGAGTAAGGTGTAAGTTATGGGTTATTTTTTAAGACGTTTGTCATTTTACTTTGTCGCACTTTTAGTTGCCGCGACACTTAATTTTATTATTCCGCGTGCAATGCCGGGTGATCCGGTCACCATGATGTTTGCTAACGCATCTGTCCAGGTGACGCCTGAGCGCATTGCCGCCATGAAAGAACTACTGGGCTTTGTCGATGGTGGACTCTTTGTCCAGTACATCGCCTACATGAAGAATATACTCAGTTGGGAACTGGGCACCTCAATCCAGTTTTACCCACTCGCTGTTAATGACTTGCTAGGCAGTGCCTTTGGTTGGTCACTGTTCCTTGCGGGCACAGCGGTCATCCTATCTTTCTCGATCGGCTCTATTCTAGGTATCTACGCAGCTTGGAAGCGCGGTAGCAAATACGACGCATTCATTACACCGGGCATGCTCATCATCCAAGCCGTGCCGCAAGTCGTTATTGCCATGATTGCGATGTTCATTTTCGCAATTGGCTTAAAGTGGTTCCCTACTGGCTACGCTTATACCGCAGGCACATCTCCAGATTGGACGAGCTGGGCATTCATTAAAGATGTGGCTTATCACGCAGTCCTACCTCTTTTCTGTGCGTCTGTAGTTCAGATCGGTGGTTTCCTTGTCAACATGCGTAACAACATGATCAACCTACTCGCGGAAGACTACATCACAATGGCCAAGGGTAAGGGATTAAGTGAAAACCGTGTGGTCTTCAATTACGCAGCACGAAATGCCTTGCTACCTAGTGTAACCGCCTTATCCATGGCGCTAGGTATGGCGATTGGTGGTCAGTTGATCATCGAAATCATCTTCAACTACCCAGGTTTAGGCTCAGTACTTTTCAATGCAATTAAAGCTCGTGACTATCAAGTTCTTCAGGGCCAGCTGCTGATCATGACGCTATTCATGCTGTTCTTTAACTTATTGGCTGACATGCTTTATGTCGTGCTTGACCCTCGCCTACGTAAGGGAGGCAAATAATCATGAAGGGATTCATCAAACTCATTATCGGTAATCCAATCGCTTTGATTGGTAGCATTATCATCGGCATCTTCTTGTTTATTGCACTTGCAGCACCTCTGCTCACTAAACACGCACCGGACAAGCGTACAGGTAATCCACACGAGTACCCAGCGTTCATTGTGAAATCAGCCCAAGCCAACCCAGACGGTTGGGTGGCAGAAAACCTGGCGACAGACCGCCGAACGCTGTTGATGTCGAAAAAAGCCGATCACACACTTGGCACCACCCGTATGGGACGCGATGTCTGGTCGCAATTTGTCCATGGTGCCCGAGTATCACTTGCCGTAGGTTTTGGTGCCGGTATTACCGTGTGTTTCCTTGCGACTGTGATCGGTATTTCCGCAGGTTACTTCGGTGGTCGTGTCGATGACTTTTTAACTGCAGCTATGAATATCATGCTGGTCATTCCACAGTACCCTTTACTATTCGTACTAGCCGCTTTCATTGGCGAAGCCGGGCCATTAACCATCGCGTTGATCATTGGCCTGACTGCCTGGGCCTGGGGCGCTCGGGTAATTCGTTCACAAACTCTAGCTCTACGTGAGAAAGAGTTCGTTAAAGCCGCAGAAGTACTCGGAGAATCGTCTTGGCGCATCATCTTTGTCGAGATCCTACCTAACCTAATCCCAATTGTGGGCGCAAGTTTCATTGGTTCAGTGATGTACGCCATCATGATGGAAGCGACGATTTCCTTCCTAGGATTAGGTGACCCTAACACCGTCAGCTGGGGCATCATGCTCTATAACGTTCAAACCTCCTCCTCAATGCTAATTGGCGCTTGGTGGGAACTGTTTGCACCATGTGCGGCCCTTATCCTACTCGTTACTGGATTGGCATTACTTAACTTCGCTGTAGACGAAATTGCTAACCCGCAGCTGCGCTCGCACAAAGGGATGAAGCGTTGGAAAAAGCTAGCCCAGCAAGACAAAAAAGAACGTGAGCCAGAACTGGCACCACAAAATGCACTTTGGAGCGGAGATAAATAATCATGACAGCACCACTCATTTCTATCCGTAACTTATGTGTTGATTACATCACAGCAGCAGGCGACGTTCGCGCCTGCAACAATGTCAGCTTTGATATCGCTCCCGGTGAAGTCTTTGGCTTAGCGGGCGAATCAGGCTGCGGAAAATCAACGGTCGCGTTCTCGTTAATGCGACTGCACAAGCCGCCAGCATTTATTACCGGTGGCGAAGTCATCTTCAATGGCGAGAACATCCTCAATTACAGCGATGAAAGAATGCAAGCCTTTCGCTGGAGTGAGATGTCCATGGTGTTTCAGAGTGCGATGAATGCGCTGAACCCAGTGTTGCCAATGGAAGAGCAATTTTGCGACGTGATTATGCGTCATACCAACATGACGCGTGAGCAAGCACGTAAACGCGCAGAAGGGTTACTGGAGATCGTAGACATTCATCCGAGCCGTTTGACTGACTACCCTCACCAGTTCTCTGGCGGTATGCGCCAGCGCTTGGTCATCGCCATTGCCCTCGCACTGAATCCTAAAATGATCATTATGGACGAGCCAACCACTGCTTTAGATGTTGTGGTACAACGCGAGATTCTTCAGAAGATCTACGCTCTGAAAGAAGAATTTGGTTTCTCTATTTTGTTCATTACCCATGATCTTTCACTGATGGTCGAATTCTCAGATCGCATCGGCATTATGTACTCCGGTGAGTTGATCGAAGTGGCGCCATCGAAGCAAATTTTAGAAAGCCCTTACCACCCGTACACCAAAGGGCTGGGAAGCTCTTTCCCTCCACTCACTGGTCCAAAAACGAAGTTGACCGGTATCCCTGGCAACCCACTCAACCTGCTGGAAATTCCACAAGGTTGTCGATTCCAAGCACGATGCGATCGTGTCCACGAAGCCTGTACCAAGATACCAACTCAACTGAAACAAATAGAGCCAAGTCGTTTCTCAAACTGCCACCTATATGGTGAGCCAATAGCCCAAGCCAAACTCTAGCGCTGGAAGACAAAAACATAACGATTACTGGAGACAATGATGAGCAAAGAATTTGGTGAACTACTGGTGGAAGGGAAAAATCTAGTTAAAGACTTCCCGATTAACAGTAATGCGCTGCAACAACCCATGATGCGCGCGATAAACGACGTATCTTTTAAAATGTACAAAAGCCGAGGCTTGTCAGTGGTTGGCGAGTCAGGCTCAGGCAAATCGACTACCGCCAAGATGATCGCCAAGATGTATGCCCCAACCAGCGGTACCATTGAATACAAAGGACGTGATATCCAGACCATTGGCTCTCGTTCTGATCTGATGGCCTATCGCGAAGGCGTGCAAATGGTCTGGCAAGACCCATTTGGATCTCTAAACCCAACCCATAATATTTTCCATCATATTGCCCGCCCATTACTGATCCATAAAAAGGTCAAACCGGGGAATAAAAAGGAATTGGAAGAGCGTGTCTACGACTTACTTGAACAAGTGGGACTCATTCCTCCTAAGGAAACCGCGCAAAAATTCCCGCACCAACTTTCTGGCGGCCAACGCCAAAGGGTCAACCTAGCGCGCAATATTGCCGTGGGTGCTGAGGTCGTGCTCGCTGATGAACCGACATCCATGTTGGATGTCTCGATTCGCGCGGGCGTGCTCAACCTGATGGAAGAGATGAAATTTGAAAAGCAGATGTCACTGCTCTACATCACTCATGACATCGCAACTGCGCGCTACATCGCTGAAGACCTTGCCGTAATGTACGTCGGTCATATGGTCGAGTGGGGAGATACAGAAGAGATCATTCACAACCCTCAACATCCATACACTCAATTACTGGTTTCCGCTGTACCGGATCCAAGCAAATCGATCCATGAGCAACTAAAAGGCAATAAAGGTGAGATCCCTCTTTGGACACCCAATTCCTTAGGCTGTCCGTTTGCTGGACGCTGTCAGCATGCAACTAACCAATGTCGTGAACAGTTGCCAGAAGTCACTCAACTATCAGACAACCACTTTGTGCGTTGTTACCTATATCAAAGCTAAAACCATATTGAAGCCAGCCTAAGAAGCTGGCTCATCAGATTCACTCGGAGATTTTAATGCTGCTACTTACTAACCATATTGGTTATGAATCCCTGGGACCAAAACAGGCTATTCTGATGGCAGATGTACCCAACCTACCATCTTCCACTGCCCTTTTGGTGTGTGCAGATAGTCATCAGACTGTTGCGTCACTGGATGTCGAGACTGGCACTCGAGTCGCAAATTGGCACCAGGGATATTTTTTTCGCATTGATTTTTCCAACGTGAAAACACTAGGGCGCTACTACCTCAAATACAATAGTTGTCAGTCCTCTATTTTTTTGATCGATCAAGATCTGCTCTTCACCTCCACGCTTTCAGACGTACTGCACTATTTTAAATCCCAACGCAGCAGCGGCATCTATGATCGTCAGGATCAAAACATACCGCTATTAAACAGCAGTCAAACTGTCGACGTCCGTGGCGGATGGTACGATGCCTCTGGTGATGTCAGCAAATATTTAAGTCACCTCTCTTATGCCAACTACTTGAACCCACAACAAGTTCCAATGGTGGTGTGGAATATACTCAAAGGTCTTGAGCTATGTGAGACCAGCTCAAAGCTGGCAGCATTTACGCAGTTACGTCTCAAAGAAGAGGCTTTATTCGGTGCCGACTTTCTAGTTCGGATGCAGCACGAGTCCGGATTTTTCTATACCACTGTATTTGATAAGTGGTCGAAAGACCCAGAGCAACGTGAGATATGCTCTTACGCAACGCAAGACGGCCACAAATCAGACGACTTTCAGGCCGGTTTTCGTCAAGGCGGTGGGATAACCATCGCAGCATTAGCGGCAGCAGCACGTTTGGATACCCATGGCGAATTTACCACTCAGCAACACCTTGATGCTGCTGAGTCCGGTTACCACCACCTGAAAGAACTCAATTGCCACTACCTCAATGATGGCAAAGAAAACATCATTGATGAGTATTGCGCACTGATGGCCTGCGCTGAACTGTACAAAACGACACAAAGGCATTTCTATCTTGAAGAAAGCCGATACTGGGCGGCACGTTTAACGCAGCGACAGCAGTCGGATGAACTTATCCAGAAGTTCTGGTCAGCGAATAACGATGGCTCACGCCCTTATTATCATGCGGCGGAGGCCGGATTACCTGTCATTGCTCTGTGCCTGTATTTAGAGATCGAAGATGATCCACAACGACGCCAATCAACAGTCGACACCATCACACATGCCTGTCAATTTGAGCTGTCGATCTCCACTAAAGTCGCCAACCCTTTTGGCTACCCGCGTCAGTATGTAAAAGGCGTCAACCAAGCAAAACAAGACGCTTTCTTCATCGCTCAGGATAATGAGAGTGGCTATTGGTGGCAGGGAGAAAATGCCCGTTTAGCGTCATTGTCCGTGATGGCGTACCTCGCTCAGCCACATCTATGCGACGCCGAGCAAAAACATAAGCTCAACCAGTTTTCCCAAAATGCTCTCAATTGGATTCTCGGCCTCAACCCGTATGACATGTGCATGTTAGATGGGCACGGACGCAACAACCCTGACTACTTACCACACCTTGGATTTTTTAATGCCAAAGGAGGGATTTGTAACGGCATAACGGCAGGGTTCGAGGATTCAGAGGATATTGCATTTAACCCGGTCGGACAAAAGGACGACATGCTACAAAACTGGCGCTGGGGCGAGCAATGGATTCCTCATAGTGCGTGGTACTTACTTGCCATCATGGCTCAGCAAGCTCATTTCAGTCGCGTAGAGGAGCAGTAACATGACTCAGTATTTTGTCGGAATTGATGGTGGAGGTACATCTTGCCGAGCACGCATCAGGGATCAACACGGTAAGCGACTTGGAGAAGGTAAAAGTGGCAGCGCCAATATTCTTTTAGGGGTCGATGTGGCACTTCAGTCGATTGTCGACGCGGTCACAATCGCTGCACAAGAAGCCGGACTCGACTCATCTCAGCTAAAACACATGCATTTAGGATTGGCTTTGGCTGGTGCAGAACAAAAATCTGCTTGGCAGGAGTTTATGGCTCAAGCTCATCCTTTCGCTTCCATCGTACTCAATACCGATGCTTATGGGGCTTGCTTAGGCGCACACAATGGCGACAGTGGCGCGATCATGATTGCTGGAACAGGATCTTGTGGCATTTATTTGTCCGGCAATGAGCAGCATGTTGTAGGGGGACGAGAGTTTCCTATTTCCGATCAAGGCGGTGGCGCCGTGATGGGCCTGACACTGATTCAAAAAGTGCTCCTTGCTGAAGATGGTATTGGTGAAAAAACACCTTTATGCCAAGAAGTTATGACCCACTTCTCCAACGATGTCGACCAAATTGTTAGTTGGTCGAAAAACGCCTTACCCCGTGACTATGGCCAGTTTTCGCCAATGATTTTTCGCCATGCGGCCCAAGCCGATTCATTAGCTATCTCGTTGCTTCAGCAAACTGCAGCCGACATTGAAATGTTCATTCTCGCCTTACATAAAAAAGGTGCCAACCGAATCTGCCTAATGGGCAGCATAGCAGAACGTATGCATGACTGGCTTTCGCCTCCCGTTCAACAGTGGATTGTTGAACCCCAGTTTGATGCCATTGAAGGGGCATTAATGTTGGCTGGCAAACCAGAGCATAACCTGTATTAAAGGGGATACCATGAGTTATCGTATTGACCTCACCGTTCTGTCAGAGCATAAGCAATACTGTCGATTTGGTCTGACGCTACACAATCTGTCGGATCAAGCACTAAACAATTGGCATTTGCAGTTCATCATTGACCGCTACATCCTTCCTGATAGCTTTAGTCATGGTTCGATCAAACAAACAGGCAGCTTTTGCGTTGTTACTCCGGATAGCCACACACTCGACGCAAATCAGCATTATTACTGCGAATTTAGCATCAATACAGCGCCATTGCGCTTTTACACTGACGGCCTCAAAGATGCTTTGATTGTCAGTGACAATGGTGCCAGTGAGTTAGCTGTGACGTTGACGCCTATTGCTCTCGCCTCCCCCTATCAAGAGCGCACCCAACTTGACCCGATACCTGCTGCGGAGCACTCAATGATCCCGGCACCCAACCAGATCAGTTATCAGGGTGGTAGCTTTCATTTATCGACCACCAGCCAGATTACCCTGCAAACTGCGCAAGCCGAAAAAGCCGCGACTTGGCTGGAGGAAGAGCTGACCAATCTATTCGGCTATCAGGCCAAGGCCATTGGTCAAAGCGAAATCCTGTTTCGCAATAATCCAACGCTGGATGAAAGTCAGTATCAGCTTATCGTATCCGCTACAGGTGTCAGGATTGAATCGGCATCGGCAGCAGGTTTCGTACATGCCAGTGCCACGTTAATGCAACTTATAACACAAGGTAACGACCAGTTATCAGTACCTTATGTCAAGGTAGTGGATAAGCCTCGCTTTAAATACCGAGGCATGATGCTCGACTGCGCTCGCCATTTCCATTCAATCGACGATATCAAACGGTTAATTAACCAACTCGCTCACTACAAGTTCAATACTTTTCACTGGCATTTAACCGATGATGAAGGCTGGAGACTGGAGATCAACGCTTTTCCTCAGCTCACGCAAGTAGGGGCATTTCGGGGAAGAGAATCGAAACTCAAGCCGCAGTTTAGTCATCTTTCGCCAGTATATGGCGGGTATTATTCTCAGCATCAGGTAAGAGAAGTGATTGCTTATGCTCAAAAGCGAGGCATTACCGTGATTCCTGAAATTGATATTCCGGGTCACTGCCGAGCAGCGATTAAAGCCCTTCCTGAATTGCTTCTCGACCCGAGCGACAAATCGGAATATCGCAGTATTCAGCATTACACCGACAATGTTCTCTCTCCTGCAATACCGGGGACTTATGAGTTTCTCGATAAAGTGCTTGAAGAGGTCGCCAGTCTATTTCCAGCCCCTTGGGTTCATATCGGTGCAGATGAAGTGCCTGATGGCGTTTGGCTTCAGAGCGCAAATTGCCAAGCATTGATGGAATCTGAAGGTTACCAGAATACCAAAGAACTTCAGGGGCACCTGCTGCGATATGCCGAGCAAAAATTACGCTCTTTGGGCAAGCGCATGGTCGGCTGGGAAGAAGCTCAGCACGGAGATAAAGTCAGCAAAGATACCGTGATTTATTCTTGGTTGAGTGAAGAGGCAGCCCTCAAGTGCGCCAAACAAGGTTTCGATGTTGTCCTACAACCGGCCCAATCCACCTATCTGGATATGGCACAGGATTATTCCCCGGAGGAACCAGGCGTCGACTGGGCGAATGTCATTCCTCTCGAAAGCGCGTATCGCTATGAACCTCTGGCCGATGTTCCAGAAGAAGACCCAATCCGTAAACGTATTCTCGGTATTCAGTGCGCTCTATGGTGCGAACTTGTCTCCCACCAGCAACGGCTGGACTACATGGTGTTCCCTCGCCTAACAGCAATAGCTGAAGCTTGCTGGACAATGAAACAACATCGCGACTGGCACGACTATCAAGCAAGGCTGAAAGGCCACTTATCTTTACTCGATAAACAAGGCATCAATTATCGCAACCCTTGGAAGTAACTTTTGCTGACGGCCATAGCCCTTAGCAGTTTTCTCTAGCAAATACATTAGGCCGCTGTCTCAGTGGCTGTAGGAAAAGGAATAAAACATGAAATACGGCTATTTCGATAACGAGAATCGTGAATACGTCATCACTCGCCCTGACGTACCTGCGCCATGGACAAACTACCTAGGCACTGAGAAGTTCTGTACGGTTATCTCGCACAATGCGGGGGGCTATTCGTTCTACAACTCGCCAGAATACAACCGTGTTACTAAATTCCGCCCGAATGCGACCTTCGATCGCCCAGGACATTACGTTTATCTGCGTGATGATCAGACAGGGGATTACTGGTCAATCTCATGGCAACCAGTGGCCAAAAGCCTAGATGAAGCAAACTACGAAGTCCGTCATGGCTTGTCATACTCTAAGTTCAAGTGTGAATACAGCGGCATTACCGCGACGAAAACACTCTTCGTCCCTAAAGGCGAAGACGCGGAAATTTGGGATGTGGTGATCAAGAACACCTCTGACAAACCACGTACCATCAGCGCTTTCTCTTTTGTTGAATTCTCTTTCAGCCATATCCAATCTGATAACCAAAACCATCAGATGTCTCTGTACTCCGCAGGTACGACTTACAATGAAGGCGTAATTGAATACGACCTGTACTACAACACCAACGACTTCGAAGGTTTCTACTACCTTGCTTCGACGTTTTCTCCAGATTCTTACGATGGTCAGCGTGACAGCTTCCTAGGTCTTTACCGCGACGAAGCTAACCCAATCGCCGTCGAAATAGGCCAATGCTCCAACACGGCCCAGACTTGTTATAACCACTGTGGTTCTCTGCACAAGCAATTCACCATCCAACCGGGTGAAGAAGTTCGCTTTGCTTACATTCTAGGTATCGGCAAAGGCAATGGTGAGCGCCTGCGTGCTAAGTACCAAGACCTAGCAGAAGTCGACAACGCCTTCGCTGGTATCAAAGCCCACTGGGATGAGCGTTGTGGCAAGTTCCAAGTGAAATCGCCAAACGAAGGTCTAGATACCATGATCAATGCATGGACACTATACCAAGCTGAAACCTGTATCGTATGGTCTCGTTTTGCATCCTTCATCGAAGTGGGTGGTCGTACTGGCCTTGGTTACCGCGATACCGCACAAGACGCAATTTCAGTCCCTCATGCCAACCCAGCAATGACACGCAAGCGTATCGTTGATCTACTGCGCGGCCAGGTGAAAGCGGGTTATGGCCTGCACCTATTCGATCCAGACTGGTTCGATCCAGAGAAAGCAGACGTGAAACCGTCTAAGTCACCAACGGTTGTTCCTACGCCATCCGACGAAGACAAGATCCACGGCATTGAAGACACGTGTTCGGATGACCACCTATGGTTAGTGCCAACCATCTGTAAGTACGTAATGGAAACCGGCGAACACAGCTTCTTCGACGAAACGATCCCTTACGCAGATGGTGGCGATGCAAGCGTTTATGACCACATGAAAGCAGCATTAGACTTCTCTGCAGAGTACGTGGGTCAAACCGGCATCTGTAAAGGCTTACGCGCAGACTGGAACGACTGTCTAAACCTAGGCGGTGGCGAATCTTCAATGGTGTCGTTCCTCCATTTCTGGGCTCTGCAAGAGTTCATCGACCTAGCCAAGTACCTAGGTAAAGACGCTGACGTTGAGAAATACACCGAAATGGCGGCAAATGTCCGCGAAGCGTGTGAAGCACACCTTTGGGATGACGAAGGCGGTTGGTACATCCGAGGTCTCACCAAGAGCGGCGACAAAATCGGTACAGCGCAACAAGCGGAAGGTCGTGTCCACCTTGAGTCAAACACACTAGCTGTACTCTCTGGCGCGGTATCTCAAGAGCGCGGTGAGAAAGCAATGGATGCCGTAGATGAGAACCTGTTCTCTGAATACGGCTTACACCTCAACTCACCGTCTTTCGCCACACCTAACGATGACATCGGCTTTGTTACACGCGTTTATCAAGGCGTGAAAGAAAACGGCGCTATCTTCTCACACCCAAACCCGTGGGCTTGGGTCGCAGAAGCGAAATTAGGTCGTGGTGACCGTGCAATGAAATTCTACGATGCACTCAACCCATACAACCAAAACGACATCATCGAAAAACGGATTGCAGAACCTTACTCCTACGTACAGTTCATCATGGGTCGTGACCACCAAGATCACGGGCGTGCGAATCACCCATGGCTAACTGGCACATCGGGTTGGGCTTACTTCGCAGTAACCAATTTTATCCTTGGTGTACGCACAGGTTTCGATGGACTGACGATTGATCCGTGTATCCCAACCAACTGGCCGGGTTTCGAAGTGACTCGTCAATGGCTAGAGGCAACGTACAACATCAAAGTAGAAAACCCAGACTCAGTGAGCAAAGGGGTCAAATCGATCCTAGTCAATGGAGAAGCAGTGTCTGGCTCCGCGATCCCCGTACAGCCAAAAGGCAGCGTAAACGACGTCGTCGTTGTACTTGGTTAACCACCCAATGAGCCTATCTCGCAGAGGCTCTTTTGTTGAATAAAGGATTAAAGCAATGATTAAGTTTGGTACTGGTGGCTGGCGCGCATTTATCGGTGAAGAATTTACCAAAGATAATGTTCGCTTGGTTGCCCAAGCGCTGGCAAACATCATCAACCATGAGAAAGTCGCCGACAAAGGGTTCATTATTGGTTACGACCGTCGTTTTTTATCTGACAAAGCGGGTCGCTGGTTCGCCGAGGTGCTTGCCGCTAACAATATTCCCGTCAGCTTCATCGACAAATTTGTTCCGACTCCAATTGTGATGTTTAAAGCCAAAGCGATGGGCTGTGCCTACTCGGCATGCATTACCGCGTCCCACAACCCAGCAGATTACAACGGCATTAAAGTCTTTATTGAAGGGGGCCGTGATGCGGATGAGATAATCACTGAAAAGATCGAAACTCAAATTGCAGCTTTAACTGGCGATAAAGTGCAAAGCGTAGAGTTTGATCAGGCGGTTGAAGATAAACTGATTACGATCATTAACCCAATGAACGAATTCGTTGACTCGATCATCGACTTTATCGACATAGAAGCGATCAAAAAAGCCAATTTACGCGTATTGATTGATCCTATGTTTGGGGTTGCTAAAAACGCGCTGCAAACAGTATTAATCAATGGCCGCTGTGACGTCGATGTGATTAACGATGGCAAAAACCCCGACTTTGGCGGCTTGATGCCCTCTCCCAGCGCTGCCACGTTATATCGTCTAAAGCATCTTGTTGCAGAGCAGGGTTACGACATTGGTATTGGCACCGATGGCGATGCTGATCGTCTCGGCATCATCGACGAAAAAGGCCACTTCATTCACCCTAATGAAGTGCTGATCCTGCTTTACTACTACTTGCTTGAGTACAAAGGCTGGTCTGGCTCCGTAGTTCGTAACATTGCGACCACTCATATCCTCGACAAAATAGCAGCAGACCACGGTGAGAAAAGCTTTGAAGTACCCGTCGGCTTTAAGCACATCAGCTCGCAAATGGAAGCCGACGATTCGTTGATCGGTGGGGAAAGCTCGGGCGGTTTGACCATTCGCGGCCATATCAAGGGTAAAGATGGCGTGTTTGCTTCCAGTCTGCTGGTTGAGATGATTTCAGTGACAGGCAAAAAGCTTTCTGAGCTGCTTGATGAAATCTATACCAAATACGGCTACGCCTATACGGCTGAAGGAGATTGTAGCTTTAAAGCAGGACAAAAGCAGGCACTGCATCACAAGATATATGTCGAGAAGCAACTACCACAGTTTGAGTTTGAAATTGAACGTGTGAGCTACGAAGATGGCGCTAAAGTCTATTTCAAAAATGGCGGCTGGGTAATTGCCCGCTTCTCTGGTACCGAGCCTCTTCTGCGTATCTTTGCAGAGATGGCGGACAAGGAGACCGCAGAAGGCATCGTTGAACAGTTCAAAACATTCTTACAGCTTTAAGCAGCCTAGAAATCAAACACCCAGCGATTTGCTGGGTGTTTTGTTATTTAAAAAGCCAATACGCCTTGCGTTTCAACTTTGACCGAGACAGGCTGACCTATCGACAGTGGCTCCGCTGAGCTGGCCAACAATCGGCTACCGCTGGCATCAATCACATAACGGCAATGGTCACCCATAAACTGTTGCTCCAAGACCGTCACACTGCTCTCCTCAGTCGCACTGATCTGAACATGCTGTGGACGAAGCAACAGCTCACATTCCGCTTGTAGCTGAATTTCTTGCTGAGCTTGTGCTTCAACCAAACCTAACTCAGTTTCAAACTCAGACTCAGACACTCGCTTCGCGATCAGATAGCTGCCACCACCCAAGAAATCTGCGACGAATTTGCTCGAAGGCTGATAGTAAAGCTCACTCGCCGTGCCGTATTGTTCAATCACACCGTGGTTCATCACGGCCATCTTATCGGCAAAGGCAAACGCCTCTTCCCGACTATGAGTGACAAAGATCGCCGTGACGCCATGCTTCTTGAAGATCTTGCGGATTTCCGCGATCAACTCGTGGCGAACCTGAGTATCAATGTTAGAGAAGGGTTCATCTAACAGCAGTAAGTCTGGCTTGTACGCCAATGAGCGAGCGATAGCAACACGCTGCTGCTGTCCACCGGACAACTGATGCGGGTAACGCTCTCCAAATCCAGTCAGATGAACCAGATCAAGCATTTCCGCGACTTTGGCTTTTCTGTCACCGTTAGTCAGCATTTTGAGGCCGAACGCCACATTTTCCTCAACCGTTAAGTGCGGAAAGAGCGCGTAATCCTGAAAGATCATGCCTATATTGCGCTGCTCTGGCGGCAGCCAGTGTTTACCGTCGTCAATCGTCATACAGTTCAAACTCATTGAGCCTGAACTGAGCGGCAGCAAACCCGCAATCGCTTTAAGTAAAGTGGTCTTCCCGCAGCCACTCGCGCCTAGTAAGCAAACAATCTCACCGTGTTCCACCTCTAGCGACAGAGATTCCAGCACCGTTGTCTGTTCGTCGTACTTACAGGTTAAGTTATTGATTGATAATGCACAGCTCATCAGTGTGTATGCTCCAGTGAACGGTTAACCATAACTAAGGGAATCAATCCGACTAATACCAGCAGCACCGCAGGTAGAGCTGCCAATTCGAGTTGTTCGTCAGAGGCAAAGTTGTAGACATAGGTTGCCAATGTTTCAAAGTTGAAAGGCCTAAGCAGCAGCGCAGCATTCAGCTCTTTCATTGATTCAATAAAAACCAACAAACCGGCAATCAAGGCACCACGGCGAATCAGCGGGAAATGCACTCGCCACAACATCTGATTGGAATTGCACCCCATAGTGCGGGAAGCCATATCCAGAGAGGGCGAAACCTTATTTAAGCTGCTTTCAATACTGCCGATTGCAACCGCAGAGAATCGGACGACCAAGGCAAAAATAAGTGCAAACATTGAGCCTGAAAAAACCAGCCCCGGCCTACCCCATTGCATAAATTTGGCAATGTCATTGACCAAGTGGTCCATAAACAAAACCGGGACCATTACCCCAATCGCCAACACTGTCCCCGGTACCGCATACCCCATCGAAGACAAGCGCATAAACGCCAGCCCCTGACGGTTGGTTGATAAGCGATTATAGAAATTCACAATGACCGCGACAATCACACCAATGACGGCCGCCGATAGCGAAACGTAGAGGCTATTAAGCGCATACTCTCGGAATTCCGGTGTCCAGCTCTGTGCAAAATACTTATAAGCGTAGATCACCAGTTGCATCAACGGGAACAAGAATGCAATCGCGACCAGTCCCCAGCACCAGGTCAGCGCCAGCCACTTCTTCCAACCAGTTAACTCGTAGCGAAAGTCTTCTCGGCTACTGAACTGATTCTGGAATAGTTTTTGTTTGCGGCGGCTGTAACGCTCTGCGCTAAGCAAGAGAATCACAAACACCAACATAATGGCGGAAATTTTAGCGGCCGCAGTCAAGCTTGAATAACCAAGCCAGGTATCGTAAACCGCCGTAGTCAGCGTGTTGACGGCAAAATAGCTCACCGTACCAAAGTCACCAATGGTTTCCATTGCGACCAGCGAGAGGCCAACGGCGATTGAAGGGCGAACAAGTGGAAGCGAGATACGACGGAAACTTTCCCAAGGAGAACATTTCAGCAAGCGCGCTGATTGCAGCAAAGAGACGTTCTGCTCCATAAATGCAGCACGACACAACAGATAAACATAAGGGTAAAGCACTAATGCCAGCACGATGATAGCGCCAGTCAAGGTTCTGATATCAGGAAACCAATAATCTCCTGGGCCCCAACCTGTTAAATCACGCAGCAAGATTTGCACTGGTCCGGCAAAGTCGAGCCAATCAGTAAAGATGTAACCAACGATGTAGCCCGGCATGGCCAGAGGCAACACCAAGGCCCATTGCAGAATCCGCTCGCTGGGTAACCGACACATGGCCATAATCCAAGCCGAAGGAATACCAAAAACTAGGGACAAAGCCATCGTACCTGCGGCCAAGACTACCGTATTAAAGGTATAGGTTGGCATTACCGTCAACATCAGATGCGAGAACAGGTCATCCGTCTCGCCGATAGAGGTAAGGAATATCGCTAAGATCGGCAAAACCAGTAGCAGGGCTAACGTCCCACTACTGGTTTTCCATAAATAATTATTTTCTTTCATCGCCTAACAATCACAGGTATACATCACTCAAATGCACTTGCTAATACATCTCATATACCTTTAATACGCTTAAGGGTCTGTTATACCCTTATAAACAAACAACCTCAAGTTACCCTTGTAAAAGAGCGACTTGAGGCTGTGTATATAAAGCGTCGAACGATTACAGGTCGAACTTCACTTCATCAAGAAGCTTGATTGCTGCTGCATGGTGGTCAGCAATTTCATCTAGAGAAATCGTATCAGCTTTGAAGTCGCCCCAAGACGCTACTAGGTCAGAACGCTTAACGCCTTCTTTCACTGGGTATTCGTAGTTCACTTCAGCGTACATGCTTTGTGCTTTATCACCGGCTAGGAATTCCATCAGCTTAAGTGCATTCTCTTTGTTTGGAGAGTACTTAGCCATTGCCATACCAGAGATGTTTACGTGAGTACCGGTTGTGTTCTGGTTAGGGAAGTTAATGTAAACAGCATCAGCCCATGCTTTCTGCTCTTTATCGTTAACCATCTTACCTAGGTAGTAGCTGTTGCCCAGAGAAACGTCACATAGGCCTTCTTTGATCGCTTTAACCTGTGCACGGTCGTTACCTTGAGGTTTACGCGCTAGGTTAGCTTTAACGCCTTCTAGCCACTCTTTAGTTTCCGCTTCGCCTTTATGAGCAATCATAGAAGAAACTAGAGAAACGTTGTAAGGGTGCTTACCACTACGAGTACAGATTTTGCCTTTGAACTCAGGTTTAGCAAGATCAGCGTACGTGAAATCATCACCTAGTTTACCAACACGGTCACGTGAAGAGTAAACGCTACGAGTACGAGTTGTCAGAGCAAACCACTCATTGTCAGTATCTTGGTACTGAGCAGGGATGTTCTTCTCAAGAACGTCACTTTCTACAGACTGAACCAGACCTTGCTTAGTCAACTCAGACAGACGGCTGATGTCTACCGTTAGAATCACGTCAGCTGGGCTGTACTCGCCTTCCTGAGCTAGCTTCTCTGCTAGGCCTTTCTTCGCGAACTTGACGTTTACTTTGATACCAGTTTCTTTAGTGAACTCGTTGAACATAGGTTCAACTAGGAAAGGTTGACGATAAGAGTAGACGTTCACTTCTTCAGCAGCCATCGCGGTTGGTGCTAATGTTGCACATGCTAGAGCAGAAAGAGTCAGCATTTTTTTCATTGGTTCAGTCCTTTAACTTCGTAATGATAACGTTTATCAGTTGCGTTATTATATTCACCACCGTTTAGAAAACAATGCTGTAAAACGCAAAAACCTGCCGGAGTTAGCAGGTTTTTGAGTATTTTATTTGTAACAGTCTGTGTCTTATTTTGGCTTACTTCACAGTCACAAATTCAGGGTAAGCACCAACACCACAATCGTGCATATCCATGCCTTCCAATTCTTCATCTTCAGACACTCGAATACCAATCGTTGCTTTAAGCACAGCCCACACCGCAAGACTTGCACCGAACACCCAAGCAAAGATAACCGCCGCACCGAATAGTTGAGCACCAAACGTTGCATCACCATTACTCAGTGGCACAACCATTAGGCCGAAGAAACCACACACACCGTGCACCGAAATCGCACCAACTGGATCGTCAATCTTCAGCTTATCAAGAGCAATGATGCTGAACACGACTAGTGCACCTGAGACTGCACCAATGGCTACAGCATAGATTGGCGATGGAGACAGAGGATCCGCTGTGATGGCAACTAGGCCAGCCAGCGCACCGTTGAGGATCATCGTCAGGTCCGCTTTACCCCACGTCGTTTTACACACGAGAAGGGCTGCAATTGCGCCAGCCGCTGCTGCTGCATTTGTGTTGAGGAATATTTGACCAACTGCCGTTGCATTCTCAAAGTCAGAAACCATCAGCTGAGAGCCACCGTTGAAACCAAACCAACCGAACCAAAGGATAAAGGTACCCAGTGTTGCAAGAGGCATGTTCGAACCCGGAATTGGGTAAATCTCACCATTTTTTCCGTATTTACCTTTACGAGCACCTAGTAGCAGTACGCCTGCTAATGCCGCGGCTGCACCCGCCATGTGTACGATACCTGAGCCAGCAAAGTCACTGAAGCCCGCTTCTGACAGGAAGCCACCACCCCAAGTCCAGTAACCTTCCATTGGGTAGATAAATGCCGTAAGTACCATTGAGAAAATCAAGAATGACCACAACTTCATTCGCTCAGCAACTGCACCAGACACAACAGACATGGCTGTAGCTACGAACACCACTTGGAAGAAGAAGTCAGATTCTAATGAATGATCAGCACCTTCGCCTTGCGTTCCAATCAGCGCACCAAATGAAGGTAACCAGCCGCCTTCACCATTGTCGACATACATGATGTTGTAGCCAACTACCAAGTACATGGTACATGCGATCGCGTATAGACAAACGTTTTTAGTTAGGATCTCAGTGGTGTTCTTTGAACGAACCAAGCCCGCCTCAAGCATGGCAAAACCGGCTGCCATCCACATTACTAACGCACCTGAAATGAGGAAGAAAAAAGTGTCCAGTGCGTAACGTAATTCCGTTACTGTAGTTGTTAATTCCATTTTAATGTCTCCAGTCCTTTGAATTCTTAAAGTGCCTCAGCGTCCATTTCGCCAGTACGAATGCGCACTGCCTGGCTCAGGTCGTAGACAAAGATTTTTCCGTCACCGATTTTTCCGGTGTGCGCCGCTTTAGATACAGCTTCAATCACGCGGTCTACATTTTCAGCTTGTGTCGCGATTTCTAGTTTTACCTTGGGTAAGAAATCCACTTGATACTCTGCACCACGATAAAGCTCGGTATGGCCCTTCTGGCGCCCAAATCCTTTCACTTCTGATACCGTCATACCTTCGATACCGACATCAGCAAGTGCTTCTCGAACATCGTCTAATTTGAATGGTTTGATAATCGCATTAATAAGTTTCATCGCATCCTCTCTGAAGCTGTCATCCTTTTTATTTTTATAATCCAAGTGACATGCCAACTTATTAAGAGACTGATAAATAATGATTTATTCATTACAAGACGCCAAATACGCAAAAAGGCGCACCGTTATGGTGCGCCTTTATCACAATAATGAGGCAATGATTTTATTCTTCCCTATATCAGTGCAGATCTATTTGGTGGTCAGAAACTCTTTCCATTGTTCAATCAGCAGCTCAAAGTCATCTAAGCCACAACTGGCCTTACTCTCACTGTCATAAAAATCAAACTCGCTGTCTTCCGCCATCGCTTCTCCATGCGCCAACACATTCTCCTGAATGGTGACTTCATCACCATGAATAGAGATGGAAATCTCAGTACCCAGCATGGTGTGCTCCTGAAGTGGAGACTGGTGTACAGCGGCCAGCATAGACTCGACCTGCTCTATCTTCTGCCAATCCTTGCTAATCTCTTCCTGCAACCAACGACCAACAATTTCATGGCCCATACTCGACTTCACGTAGTACTCGCCCATCAATGTATTGCGGATAAATTCAAATTCCATCGTGCTGCCTCATGAAAACGGAGCGCAGATTATATAGAGAGTGTATTCAAAGCACAAAAAAAGCGCCTGCCGAGGCAGACGCTTTTATCATTCCTTCCAAAGCGCTTATGCAGGCTCTTGGAAAATCACTGAATCCGCTTTCTTGGTGTACTGATCCATCTTATGGAAGTTCAAGTAACGGTAGGTGTCTGCTGCTGTCGCATCGATCTGCTTAGCGTACTCTAGATACTCTTCCTTGGTTGGAATCTTACCTAGAATCGCACCAACTGCCGAAAGCTCAGCAGAAGCAAGATAAACGTTAGCACCAGTGCCTAAACGGTTTGGGAAGTTACGTGTCGAAGTCGACATTACTGTCGCCTTATCCGCCACACGTGCTTGGTTACCCATACATAGTGAACACCCTGGCGTTTCAATACGCACACCAGCACGGCCGTAAATACCGTAGTAACCTTCTTCAGTTAGCTGGTCGCGGTCCATCTTCGTTGGAGGCGCAACCCATAGGCGGGTATCCAACTGACCACCGAATTGCTCTAGCAGCTTACCTGCAGCACGGAAGTGGCCGATGTTAGTCATACAAGAACCGATGAAGACTTCATCAATGTTCGTACCCTGAACGTCAGAGAGTAGACGCGCATCATCTGGATCGTTTGGTGCACACAGAATTGGTTGATCAATTTCTGCTAGATCGATTTCGATGACGTGAGCGTATTCTGCATCTGCGTCTGCTTCCATCAACTCTGGATTCGCCAACCACTCTTCCATCGCTGTAATACGGCGTTCGATAGTACGACGGTCACCGTAGCCTTCCGAAATCATCCACTTAAGCATGGTGATGTTCGAGTTTAGGTACTCTTCAATCGACTCTTGAGACAGCTTAACGGTACAACCTGCCGCAGAACGCTCTGCAGAAGCATCTGAAAGCTCAAACGCCTGCTCTACTGTTAGGTGCTCAACACCTTCAATTTCCAGTACGCGACCTGAGAACTCGTTGATTTTGCCTGCTTTTTCTACTGTCAGTAGGCCTTGCTTGATACCGTACAACGGAATAGCGTGTACCAAGTCACGTAGCGTGATACCTGGCTGCATTTCGCCTTTAAAACGAACCAAGATTGATTCTGGCATATCCAGCGGCATAACACCTGTTGCTGCCGCAAACGCGACTAGACCAGAACCCGCTGGGAATGAAATACCCAGAGGGAAACGAGTATGCGAGTCACCACCTGTACCGACAGTATCAGGAAGAAGCATACGGTTTAGCCATGAGTGGATAACGCCATCTCCAGGACGAAGAGAAACACCGCCACGGTTCATGATGAAATCAGGCAGCGTGTGGTGCGTGTTTACGTCGACTGGTTTTGGATAAGCAGAAGTATGACAGAAAGACTGCATCACTAGATCAGCAGAGAAACCAAGACACGCAAGGTCTTTTAGCTCATCACGCGTCATTGGGCCTGTTGTATCCTGAGAACCTACGGTCGTCATCTTAGGCTCACAGTATTGACCTGCGCGAACGCCTTCTACGCCACACGCTTTACCGACCATCTTCTGAGCCAGTGTGTAACCTTTGTTAGAAGCAGATGGGTCTACAGGTTTAGCAAACAGATCTGTCTCTTCAAGGCCTAGTGCGGTACGAGCACGGCTTGTTAGGCCACGACCAATGATCAGTGGAATACGACCACCAGCACGCACTTCATCAAGAAGTACCTTGCTCAGCTCGAAGCTTGAAATTTCTGCGCCATCTTTACGCACAACACCTTCGTATGGGTAGATTTCAATCACATCGCCCATGTTCATGTCTTGTACGTTCAGTTCGATTGGTAGCGCTCCAGAATCTTCCATCGTGTTGTAGAAGATTGGCGCAATCTTACCGCCTAGACAGATACCGCCTGTGCGTTTGTTTGGAACGTAAGGGATATCTTCGCCCATGAACCAAAGCACTGAGTTTGTAGCTGACTTACGTGAAGAACCTGTACCCACGACATCACCAACATAAGCCAATGGAATGCCATCTTTTTGCAGGTCTTCAATTTGGTTGATTGGACCAACGCTACCCGGCTGATCTGGGTTGATGCCGTCACGCTCCATTTTAAGCATTGCTTTCGCGTGCACTGGGATATCTGGACGGGACCATGCATCAGGTGCTGGAGACAAGTCATCAGTGTTCGTTTCACCAGTGACTTTGAATACTTTAACGGTAATTTTTTCCGCTACTTTTTCTTTAGAGGTAAACCACTCAGCATCAGCCCAAGATTGCAGTACTTGCTGTGCGTAAGTGTTACCTGCTTTCGCTTTCTCTTCTACATCATAGAAAGCATCAAACATCAGTAGAGTGTGAGATAGTGCTTTTACAGCAATAGATGCCAAAGCGTCATCATCAAGAAGGTCAACTAGCGGAGCAATATTGTAGCCACCCTGCATCGTACCCAATAGCTCAGCTGCTTTTTCACGACTCACCAGCGGTGATTCCACTTCGCCTTTGGTAATAGCCGTCAGAAAACCTGCTTTAACATATGCAGCTTCATCTACGCCAGGTGGGATACGATTCTCTAGTAGGTCAAGAATTACGGCTTCTTCACCTTGAGGGGGATTTTTCAGAAGTTCGACAAGACCAGCAACTTGCTCGGCGTCTAGTGGTTTAGGAACAACTCCTTCAGCAGCACGCTCTGCGACGTGTTTACGGTAGGCTTCAAGCACGACTTTTTCCTCTCATTGCGGTTCCTTCGTTATTATTACTATTATTCAACGTAACGAAGTGAACATCCTTGGAAACTTGGCTCTCCTTTTTGCCATATTTTTCATTCATTTTGAGTGAGAAACAGTGCCAAAGAGGCCAAACTGTGGGCGGTAGGATAGCAAATTTAACCTTAAATTAAAATCTCATCATTTTGACCAACATAGCAACTTAAGACTAAAGTTCTATGATTTTCCTTGCTTAATTTCGTCAATTCCCTGCTTTGAGAATGGAGAATTGACGAAATCAATTATTGAATAACTATTTAAAACTCGTTCCTATAATCAGGTAGATAGAATCGAAGTTTTGTTCTGTTCGACCATAACCAAACATGATTGGCCCAACGGGGGAGTCAACCCCCGCAAACACTGAGCCCGCAGCATATAGTGGTGCCGTATCAAGCTTGATGCTTGGATCTGACCACACACCGCCGTATTCAAACGATGCTCCTAAATAAAACGGGGAAGAGAACAGACCAAAGTCATTGTCGAACCAGCGATAACGGTACACCAAACTGCCAAACGCTTTGTTATGACCAATCAAGCTGTTACGTGGAATACCTGATAAATTGAGAAAGCCGCCGAGCTCTTTGGGATCAATAATAAGAGAGGAATTTTTACTTTCTACCACTCCAACGTCGAGGTTTGCGACCAAAGTATGGCGAGAAAAGCTATTGGCGTAGATGATCTTAGCGCCATATTCATAAGCCGTATCTTCGTCATGACCATCGAAGACACTACCTTGACTGCCAACGCTTTCATCATGCGACACTAAGTAATCCAGATTCAGGTACAAACCCCGACTGGGCAAACTGTAGTTATCTAAGGTGTCGATGCGATAATTGGCAAATGCGCCTAATCGCTTAAATGACACATCACCTAGTGATGGCAGCGACGCGAGTTCTCCAGAACCATCGGTGTATCTGACACCGACTTTAAATCGGCGCCACAAAGTATCTTGGTAACCAACCGCCCACTCCGATTCCCACTCAGTGAAAGATATCGGGATAAAATCTTGAGTCGCTTTTAGTGACGGTACGTCGCCCCCATCTGGTGGCACATTGACCTTCTCATTGCTAAAAGTAATGCCCAAAGTGGTAAAGAGATCTGAACTGGAAAATAGCGGGCTATAAAGCGTACCTTCGATTAGCTTGTCGGTACCCATTTCAATATTGAGGGCAAACTCCGCACCATACTCATTGAGATCAGTGAAATTGGTCGATACCCCTATCGCGTACTGACTGTCAGTGTCAAAGTCATCCTCAAGGAAAAAACGGAAGTTCACATAGTTTGGGCCCCAGGATTTTTCTTTGACGTTAACAATCAAGGCATCCTGATCGTCAATTTTATCATAGCGATAAGTGATCAATTCAAAGCGATCCAACGCATAAAGATTCTGAATACTCTGCTCGACTTCCGACGTTTTGTAGCGATGACCAGCATTCAAGCCCAAATGTTTTTTCAGTACGTCATCACTGTAGTGAGTGTGGTTATGGACAACAATCTTATCGACCGTGATTTCGTCGCCATACCTCAGCTTACGACGGACATCTTCTTTGTGATCAACGTAATCCTGATACTCTGAAGAAGACACGCTGTAGCGTTTGAGTAATTCTTGGTTTTGAATGGCAATTTGATAACCCTTTTTAAACGCTTCGGGCATCTTGTCAAACTCTGTCGTTTCCATATCACCAACTTGAGGCTTAAGAAAAACATCGTCTTCCGTCAGCGTTTTGGCTTGACGATTAGTCGTGCTGCGCACTAAATAATTCGACAGTTGATCCGCTACAGTGAACAACGTTGTGAAGTCTTCTTCGTCTTTGTAATCGGTACTAATATCAACCGCAATAACGATATCTGCGCCAAGGTCTCTTGCGACATTGACAGGCATATTGTTGGTTACCCCACCATCAACCAGAAGCTGATCATTGAGTTCATAAGGTGGTAACGCCCCCGGAACCGACATACTGGCCATCATGGCATCAACGAGGTAGCCACTTTTGATGACGACAGGTTCAAGCTCAAGAATATCGGTTGCGACCGAACGGTAAGGAATGGCGAGTTCATCAAAAGATTTAAATGGAGGAAGGTTACCCGACGATTCACGTAGAATTCTTAGCATTCCCTGCCCTTGCACAATACCGCGCGCGGCACGCACATCCCCCCAGCCGAGACCTAAATCTGTCGTCAATTGGAATCTGTCTTCATATTCTTTGTCACGTACACGACGGTGGCTGCGGTCAACCCGGTCACGATAACCACTGTTCCAATCTATGGTCTCGATCAAGCCTTCAATTTCATCGGCACTCATGCCTGTTGCGTACAAGCCGCCCACGTAAGCACCCATGCTGGTGCCCGTGATATAATCGACCGGAATTCTGAGCTCTTCCAGCGCTTTAAGGACACCGATATGTGCCGCCCCTTTGGCACCGCCACCGGCGAGAACCACCGCGATTTTTGGCCGTTCTGGTTCAGCACTTTCCCCTGTATCAGAGAACGCTGTTCGTGGTAGCACAAACGTACAAGTAAATAGAAGCCAGACTAGTTTTTTCACTCTAGAGTTCCCGTCTCATTCATATACGTACATAAGTCGATAGTTTTATATTATTGACACAACCAACTGTTTACCAACTAAATATTTTCTTTATCCATTGTGTGGGTTGGCTGTCACACTGCTGCTTAAGTACATTGTTGGCATCCCAAACTGGCAGTTTAAACTGATTATCACAGTCCAGTTGCAGACTGCCTTGCTCAGTATGTTCAAAGCCAAGCGTGCTGATCCCTTTTGGCCAAGGTAACGTCAGCTTTTCCGGTATACGGTGATTGAGATATTCTGCATAAACTCGTAACGCACCACTGGAGCCCGTGAGTTTGGTCGGTTTATTGTCATCACGACCTAACCAGATGGTCGTCACTTCACGTCCATCGACGCCAACAAACCAGCTGTCACGCGTATCATTACTGGTCCCGGTCTTCCCTGCTAACGCCGCCCAGCCAAACTGGCTATTGAGATAGCGGCCTGTTCCCTCGAGAACGCCGCGCTTCATTGCATAGGTTGTCAGCCACGCAGCTTGTTGGTCGATGGTTTGAGACATGCGAGGCAGTGACTGATACAGGGCATTACCTTCTAAATCGACCACTGAGCGCAACGCAGACAAGGGCGCTCTCTTGCCCGAATTGGTCAACGTCTGATACATCTGTGCGACCTGAAATGGCGTTAATGTGAAGGAACCAAGGAACATTGACGGCACAGGACGAATTTCATTTCGATCAACACCCAGCTTCTCCAAGGTATTAACAACATTTGGTATACCGAGCTGCATGCCCAACTGAACAGTCGGTACATTGAGGGATTTTGCCAATGCAATGTACAAAGGCACATCTCCTCGGAACTTACGGTCATAGTTGCGCGGCGACCAAACACTGCCTTTAGAACCTTTAAGGCTGATCGGTTTATCGTG
This sequence comes from Vibrio sp. RE88, assembly GCF_013113835.1. Lineage (GTDB taxonomy): Bacteria > Pseudomonadota > Gammaproteobacteria > Enterobacterales > Vibrionaceae > Vibrio. The sequence continues at coordinate 264,344 of NZ_VTYQ01000007.1, forward strand.
TAAAGTCGTCGCCAGATTGTATTTGTCAGGCTGCTCTAAAGCGGTGAGATAGACCGCCGGTTTGGCTAACGAACCTATCTGACGACTGGCGTTAAGCGCACGATTGAATCCGTCGTACCCTGTCCGTTTACCTCCGACCATAGCGCGAATTTCTCCGGTATGGCGGTCAACGGCGATCGCTGCCCCTTCAAGTGACTTGCCAGCGACTTTGCTTAGCTGAGGTATTTTCTTGGCAATGGCCTGTTCCAGCTCTTGTTGAGAAACTGGATCGAGAGATGTAAACACCCTGAGACCAATATCCGACTGAAACGCATCACCAACTTTCTCTTTGAGCTCTATCTTCAGTTGCTGGAAGTAAGCCGGCTGACGGCTGGCAATGCGCGGATTATCCTGAATATCCAGCGGGCGACTGGCTGCCATATCGTACTGGTTAGCACTCAGGATCCCCTGCTGCATCATCAGACGAAGCACTAAATCTCGACGCTCTTTGGCGCGTTCAGGGAAGCGTACTGGGTTGTAGTAAGATGGCCCCTTTACCATGCCCACCAGCAAGGCGAGCTGGTCAATACGCAGTTCTTGAATCGGCTGTCCAAAATATAAACGGGAAGCCAACCCAAAGCCGTGAATGGCTTCCCCGCGGCTTTGTCCTAAATACACTTCATTCAGGTAACCTTCCAGAATACGGTCTTTGCTGTAGCGGTAATCAATGATCAATGCGATATAGGCTTCACGGATCTTACGCCACAGCGTTCGATCACTCGAAAGGAAAATGTTCTTCGCAAGCTGCTGAGTCAGGGTACTGCCCCCCTGCACCGTACGACCCGCTTTGACATTGGCGACCAATGCTCGGGCAATCGCAAACGGTGAGACTCCGTCATGCTGATAAAAGTCTCGGTCTTCGGTAGCCAGTAATGCATCAACCATGACTTCAGGAAACTGATCTCGCCTCAAGAATAAGCGCTGCTCATCATGATTTTTCTCCAGCATGCCCAACATCTTCGGTTCGATCCGCAAATAGCCAAGATCACCCGAGGATTCGAGCGACTGAATACGAAGTAAGCCAGAACGGTCAAAATGCAGCATCACGTGACGATCAGGCTCAGGCCCATCGGTAAACTCAAACGGACGGCGAATCAGTTCAATTTTGGTTGACGACGACGAATACTCACCAGGATAACGGGGCTGGCGTACTTTACGGTAGTTGAGCACATCGAGTTCGTTGCGAACTTCCTGAATCGAAATCGAATCACCCGGAGAAAGGTTAAGAATGCGAGCGTAAACCACGGTCGGCAGATCAAACAGCTGACCTTCGAAACGCTGTTTAACCACACTGTCTAGGTAAATACCGACAAACAGCAGCAAGGCAAACCCAGCTAAACCGAGCTTCCAGGTCACTCCCCATAACATTTTTAACCAGCTACGTTGGCCTTTTTTGGTTGGCTTGCGTCTCGCTGTCGCCCGTTTGCGAGCAGGCTTCTTGGTTGTTTTGGTTTTGCTGCTCACAGGTGTTTTTTTCTTGGTCATTATTTCAGTTGTCGCTTAGTTTTGGTCGTTGCCATATGGTTAGCCGGATCGTCCGGCCAAACATGCTTGGGGTAACGCCCTTTCATTTCTTTTTGCACTTCCCTGTACGCTCCCGCCCAAAAGCTGGCTAAATCGCGCGTCACTTGCAGCGGTCGTTGTGCTGGGGATAGTAGCTCCATCACCAAGGTTTTACGCCCGTCAGCAATGTGAGGCGACCTCTGCTCACCAAACATTTCCTGCATTCGCACCGAAAGTACCGGATCTTGACCTAATTGATAACGTATTTTCTTCTTTGAACCTGTGGGAACAATGTAGTGCGTTGGTAGCCACTGGTCGATTTCCTGATTGAGTGGCCAAGCAATATATGCCATCAAGGCAGGCTCCAAATCCACTTTAGCTAGCGCTTTGAGTGAACTCACCCCAACCAGATAAGGCTCTAACCACTGCTCAAGATTATCCAATAATTCTGCATCAGAAACACCGGGCCATTGATGTTCTGGTAACCACTCTGCAGCGCAGCGAATCCGCTCTAAGGTTTCTAGGCTGCTTGGCGACCAGTTTAGTACGCCCAAGCCTTTTCGACGGACACAGTTGAGTAAAGCCTGAGTAATTTTTTGTTTATCTGGCTCAGGAAGTGGACGACGTTCAATCACTAATCGCCCTAAATTTCGTTGATGTTCTGCTATCAATCGCCCTTTGCTGTCGTCCCAATCGACACTCTCTTTCTCTTCAATCAATTGAGGAAGCCATTTCTCGATTGCAGTCATGTCCAGTTCTGCGGCAAGAAAAACTCTCGAGGCATCCGAATGACTACGCATCAAATCAGCCACCACCAAATATTCAGCGGTCGCGAGACGTTCGTCATCGGCCATTTCTGCGCCATGACCATTCGCCAATAAGAACTTACCCGCCTGCCCTTTTCTTAGTTGGCCAACCCGGTCCGGATAAGCCGTCGCCAGAATCACCGCGACTAAAGGCTCTTCAACATCATTAAGCGAAAAGTTAACAGATAGCTTTCGCGCCAGAGCTTGTCCGCGCTGCAGCACGATTTTCTGTTTGCTGTGAAGGCCGCGCTTAAAGCGATCAATACTGTGCATGAAATCAAGCACGTTGCGCTCAGGTTCCTCTAGCAGAGCAGCCACCGCCGAGGCGGTATTTTTCCAGCGTTGTTGTTCAGAGTGCATCAGCATCGCAGCGATTCGCGGCTCAACACCAAGCTCGCTTGCCAGCCGACCATGTTCGGTTAACTGGTGTTTGTCATCTAAAAGCCCCAATTTATTCAGTAAACGGCGAGATTGATTCAGGCTACTCTGAGGAGGGACATCGAGCCATTTCAGCTCAGCGGCATCCGCTGCGCCCCACTGTGCTAACTCTAATGTTAATGCTGCCAAATCTGAGTGAAGAATTTCCGCCGAAGGCACTTCTGGTTGCTGATCCAACTGGCTTTCACTGTACAGACGCAGGCAAATCCCCGGCTCAATACGCCCGGCACGCCCTGCACGTTGCTCGGCTGAAGATTGCGCAATTCTACTTTGATCCAGTTTTGTCACACCGCTTTTTAAATCAAACTTCGCCACTCGTTCTAACCCTGCATCCACAACCAAACGAATGCCTTTGATAGTTAATGACGTTTCCGCAATATTGGTCGCCAGCACCACCTTACGTTTACCCTTGGGTGCTGGCTGAATTGCCGCTTGTTGCTGAGCAAAGCTAAGTTGTCCGTACAAAGGGCACACTTCAACGTTGTCCGGCAGCTCACTCATTCTCTCAGCAACACGCTTTATTGCCGCAACGCCGGGCAAAAAAGCCAAAACAGAGCCAGATTCTTTGCTGAGCAGTGAAGCAATTTGCTTAGCCATCACCTCTTCCAATCGCTCATTCGGTTTTAGCGGCTGATAGTGATACTCAACAGGATAACTGCGACCTTGAGATTCTATGTATGTCGCGTCTGGCATCAGTTGGCTCAACGCCCGCTGATCAAGTGTTGCCGACATCACCACCAGTTTTAGATCCTCACGAAATGCTTCTTGAATCTCGAGGCTGAATGCCAATGCGGTATCAGCATGAATGCTACGTTCATGAAATTCATCAAAAATTAGCAATGAGATACCATCGAGTTCAGGATCTGACTGGATCATTCGGGTCATAATGCCCTCAGTCACAATCTCCAACTTAGTATCTGGGCCTACTTTGGTTTCTCCCCGCACTCTATAGCCCACCTGCTGACCGACATTTTCTCCCAGTTGCTGAGCCAAATAACGAGCGATATTACGCGCGGCCAGACGTCTGGGCTCGAGCATGATGATTTTCCCTTCAACAACATTCTCACGAAGCAATTGCAGAGGAAAGTAGGTGGATTTACCGGCACCGGGCGCAGCTTTGAGGATAACTTGAGAACGAGTTCGCACGCTTGAGAGTAGCTCATGCATCACGCTCTCGATAGGCAGCTGTGACAATGGAAAAACCTTATGGTGTAATGATGTGAATATTGTACATAAATCCAGTTCTAAATGAAGTTTGATCCCCCACTCGAATCTGCAATCTTAATTAAGCGCTATAAGCGATTTCTGGCTGATATTACCTTGCCAGATGACAGCGAACGTACCATTCACTGTGCCAACACAGGGGCAATGACCGGCTGTGCGACTGCTGGTAACACCGTTTGGTACTCCACATCCGATAACCCTAAACGCAAATACCCCAATAGTTGGGAGCTAACACAAACTTCGAATGGGCATCGTATTTGCATCAATACTGCACGTGCCAATCAATTGGCGGTTGAAGCAATTGAAGCGGGTGTTATTGAAGAATTACAAGGTTATGAGCAACTCAAAACAGAGGTCAAATACGGTAGTGAAAATAGCCGGATTGATATCTTGCTCAAATCACAACACCAACCAACGTGCTATATAGAGGTGAAAAGCGTTACGCTACTTGATGAGGAAAAACAAGGACAAGGCTACTTTCCCGATGCTGTGACCACCCGTGGTCAAAAGCACCTGAGAGAGCTCACAGAAATGGCGCAAAATGGAAGCAGAGCGGTACTTTTGTTCACTGTTTTACATTCAGGGATTGAAAAAGTCTCTCCAGCACACCATATAGACGCAAAATATTCACAATTGTTGAAAAGCGCACAGGAACAAGGGGTGGAAGTTTTGTGCTACAAAGCGGAGCTTTCAAACACCGAGATGAAGCTGGTGGAACGTATCAATTTCACCTATTGAGAGAAAAAATGATGTCACCTTCACATAGGCAGCAAGTTTACTCTCTAGAGTTTGCCTCGAATTGTTCTTTTTGCTATAGATAGCCGCCTTAAAATTTAACTGCGAGCGCAGTTGACTAGGTGTTAGTAGGAGATGCTGCATGCCAGAATCGAAGAAAAAAGCGCTAGGCATCCTAGCCATTGCAGGGGTTGAGCCATACACAGAGAAAGTTGGTGAAGAGTACATGTCACCAGAACAACTGGCTCATTTCACGAAAATTTTGACAGCATGGCGCAACCAGCTCAGGGAAGAAGTTGATCGCACCGTTCACCATATGCAGGACGAAGCGGCAAATTTCCCAGATCCAGTTGACCGTGCGTCTCAGGAAGAAGAATTCAGCCTAGAGCTGCGCAACCGTGACCGCGAACGTCGTCTAATCAAGAAGATCGAGAAAACGCTGAACAAAATCGAAGAAGATGAGTTTGGCTTCTGTGACTCTTGTGGTATCGAGATTGGTATTCGTCGTCTGGAAGCTCGCCCAACCGCAGATCTGTGTATTGATTGTAAGACACTGGCCGAGATCAAAGAAAAGCAGATGCAAGGCTAAACCACTGCTTTTGACCAAAGAATCAAGGGAGCGTATGCTCCCTTTTTAGTTTTATTGCGACAAAAAGTGTATGAGTTATATAGGACGCTTTGCCCCGTCACCTTCAGGCCCGCTTCATTTCGGCTCTTTGGTTGCCGCGCTAGGCAGTTACTTGCAGGCCAAATCTCAACAAGGACAATGGTTGGTTCGAATCGAAGACCTTGATCCACCGAGAGAAATGCCCGGAGCTTCCGACTTAATCCTCAACACGCTCGACGCCTATCACCTTCACTGGGACGGTGAGGTGGTCTATCAAAGCCAGCGACACGATTTGTATCAAGAACAGATAGAGCGATGGCTAGACGCACAGCAAGCGTATTACTGCCAATGCACGCGTAAGCAGGTGAAAGCAATGGGTGGCTTTTACAACGGAACCTGCCGTCAGCTCACACTGACGAATCATTCTGAGTGTGCGATTCGCCTCAAGATGACGCATCCAGTCTACCATTTTGATGATCGCAAACACGGCCGACTCAACATTCCCTCGCAACTGGCAGATGAAGATTTTATTATAAAGCGCCGAGACGGATTATTTGCGTATAACCTTGCAGTAGTATTGGATGATATTGAGCAAGGGGTGACTGAAGTCGTCCGTGGCGCCGATTTGATCGAACCAACGGGGAGACAGCTCAGTCTCTATCAGATACTGGGAAAAACACCCATTCGTTATCTGCACCTGCCTTTAGCACTCGATGAACATGGTCATAAGTTATCCAAGCAGAACCATGCGCCAGCGATTGATAATGGCAACCCAAAACCCGCTTTGATTGAAGCCATGCGCTTCTTAGGTTTTGATATTAATAGGGAAATTGAACAGGCTGATATAGAAGATATCATAGAGTGGGGAGTCAAAAACTGGCATATCAACCAGTTACCTGACACGACTGAAATCAAAGCAAGATTCTCAAACCGCTCACTGTAAGCTATTATTAGCCGCAAATTCGCCCCAAGGGCATAAACGGAATCATCAGCAAGTCCTATACAGGCATACTCAACACTAGGTATTTCAAGACATGCCTCGCTAATGAGTAACAGATGCACATGACTAAAAACGACTATACACCAAGCGAAAAAGACAGTTATCCAGAGTTATCTCTGAACATTATTACTCGCCAAGAGCATAATATCTCTCGCAAGCAAATCAGCGACAATGCATTGAAGGTGCTATACCGACTTCATGGTGCAGGCTTTGATGCCTTCCTTGTCGGTGGAGGCGTGCGCGATCTGCTACTTGCACAGAACCCAAAAGATTTCGATATCGCAACCAATGCCACACCTGAGCAAATTCGCCAGTTGTTCAAGAATTGCCGCCTGATTGGCCGCCGTTTTCGTCTGGCGCATATCATGTTTGGCCGCGATATTATTGAAGTAGCGACTTTCCGTGGTCACCATCAAGAAACCAGCAAAAATATTTCTCAGCAATCGAAAGAAGGCATGCTGCTGCGCGATAACGTCTATGGCACCATTGATGAAGATGCGGAGCGTCGTGATTTCACCATCAATGCGATGTACTACAACATCGGTGATTATGCGATTCATGACTATGCTGGCGGTAATGAAGACTTAGAAGACAGATTAGTGCGCCTGATTGGCGACCCTGAAACGCGTTATCGTGAAGATCCAGTTCGCATGCTGCGTGCCATTCGTTTTGCCGTAAAGCTAGACTTCGATATCGAGGAAGATACAGCAGCACCTATTGAAGAAATGTCACCACTGCTACGTGATATTCCATCGGCACGCCTGTACGAAGAATCACTCAAGATGCTGCAATCAGGTTATGGTTTAGAAACCTACCACCTGATGCGTGAGTACAACCTATTCCAGCAACTCTTCCCTGTCATCTCTGAAGACTTCACAGAGGAATACTCCTCAAAAACCGAGCAGATGCTGGATCTCGTTTTAGATTCTACCGATCAACGCATCGAAGAAGGCAAACGAATTAATCCTGCTTTCATGTTCGCGGCTATGTTGTGGTACCCGCTGCAAGCCCGTGCCGAACTACTGATGGAGAAGCGTAAACTCTCTGCATACGATGCGATAATGGAAGCCAGTAATTACATCCTCGATGAACAGGTTCGTACTATTGCCATCCCTCGCCGCCATACCGCAACGATTCGCGAAATCTGGCAATTGCAACTTCGTATGCCACGTCGTAATGGCAAACGCGCTTTCCGCTTAATGGAACTTAACAAGTTCCGTGCTGGCTTTGATTTTCTTGAAATGCGCGGTGAAGTTGAAGGTGGTGAAACTGAACAATTAGCCAAATGGTGGGAAACCTTCCAAAATGCAGGGCGTAACATGCGTCAGTCCATGGTGGCAGATTTGGACGCAGAGTCTCCTGAACCGGGCAAAAAGCGTCGTCGTAAACCATTTCGCAAGAAAAAAACCAAGGCTTCAACATCATGAACACTGTTTTTATTGCGGTGGGCAGTAATCTTGCTGATCCCGTTACACAGGCGAATGATGCTATCGAAGCGCTTAAGCAACTGCCAAAATCCCAGTTTAAGCAAAGCTCAAACTTGTATAGCAGTACCCCAATGGGGCCGCAAGACCAACCGGATTACATCAATGCGGTGGTCGAAATCACAACTGAATTAACGCCACTTGAACTGCTCGATTGCACTCAAGCTATCGAGCAAGAGCAAGGGCGTGTCCGTAAAGATGAGCGATGGGGCCCAAGAACCCTGGACTTAGATATTGTTCTTTACGGCAATGAGGTGATGGATTCCGAGCGTCTGACTGTTCCTCACTATGGAATGAAGGAGCGCGAATTCGTGCTCTACCCGCTCGCGGAAATCGCACCAAATTTAACCCTCCCATGTGGGACCAGACTGGAAGACCTATTAAAAGTCGTTGAGCAAAACGGTCTGCGTATTTGGCAATCATAGCCAACTCCTTAAAAGGAAAAATCATGAAAAAAATCACCATAAACGACCTAATGAACTGGAAGCAGGAAGGTCGTAAATTTGCTACTTCTACAGCTTATGACGCGAGCTTCGCTCAACTGTTCGAAAGTGAAGAAATGCCAGTACTACTGGTTGGCGATTCACTGGGCATGGTTCTGCAAGGCACACGTGACACACTCCCAGTGACAGTGGAAGAGATTGCTTACCATACTCGCTGTGTGCGTGCTGGCAGCCCTAACTGCCTACTGATGGCTGATATGCCATTCATGAGCTACGCGACACCTGAGCAAGCGTGCGAAAGTGCCGCTCAGATCATGCGAGCTGGTGCAAACATGGTCAAAATTGAAGGCGGCGATTGGCTAGTCGATACAGTCAAAATGCTAACCGAGCGTGCCGTACCTGTGTGTGCTCACTTAGGTCTGACGCCACAATCGGTCAATATCTTTGGTGGTTTTAAAGTTCAAGGGCGTGATCAAGACAAAGCAGACCGTATGGTTCGCGACGCATTGGCACTTCAAGAAGCGGGTGCGCAGGTGATCTTGCTTGAGTGTGTACCACGTGATCTTGCAGCGCGCATTACTGAAGTATGTGACGTACCTGTCATCGGTATCGGTGCTGGCAATGCCACCGACGGCCAGATCTTAGTCATGCATGATATGTTTGGAATTTCAGCCAATTACATGCCGAAGTTCTCAAAGAACTTCCTTGCTGAAACGGGCGACATGCGTAAAGCTGTAGCTATGTACAAAGACGAAGTTGAAAGTGGCGCATTCCCAGGTGAAGCCCACACAATTGCGTAAGGATTTGACTGATGCAAACTTTTGCTGAAATTGCCGCTCTTCGCGAGCAAATCAAACAGTATAAGCGTGACGGCCGCAAAATCGCCTTTGTTCCGACAATGGGGAACCTGCATGAAGGTCACCTCACTCTAGTTCGTAAAGCGCGTGAGCACGCTGACGTCGTCGTGGTAAGCATTTTTGTCAACCCGATGCAGTTTGACCGCAGTGATGACCTAAACAACTACCCACGTACCCTGGAAGATGACCTCAGCAAACTGAGTGGTGAAGGCGTTGAGATTGTTTTCACACCAACCCCAGAAGTAATTTATCCAGAGGGTCTAGACAAACAAACTTCAATCGAAGTCACTGGGTTGTCGAATATCCTTGAAGGTGCCTCGCGCCCCGGTCATTTCCGTGGTGTTGCGACAGTGGTAACCAAGCTATTTAATATTGTCCAACCCGACGCCGCTTGCTTCGGTGAGAAAGACTTCCAACAGCTGGCTGTCATTCGCAAAATGACTGAAGATTTGGCAATGGACATTAATATCGTTGGCGTCACTACGGTACGTGAAATGGATGGTCTAGCGATGAGCTCACGCAACGGCCTGCTGACGATTGATGAACGACAACGTGCGCCGGTACTCGCACGTACAATGCGTTGGATCAGCAGCGCTATACGTGGTGGACGTGATGATTACGCTTCTGTGATTGAAGATGCCAGCGATCAGCTTCGTGCTGCTGGGTTACAGCCGGATGAGATTTTTATTCGCGATGCACGCACTCTCCAAGCCGTCACAGCAGAGACGACTCAAGCGGTGATCTTAATGTCCGCTTTCTTAGGCAAAGCCCGTTTGATCGATAATCAAGTCGTTGAAATGGTGGTAGAGGCGAAGGAAGAAGAAAACACTGAAGCCTCGTCAGAAAGCGCTGAATAGCGAAAAGCAAGCACAAAAAAGGGTTGACGTTAAAGCGTCAACCCTTTTCTTTTTGTTCAATAAGCGATTTGACAATTAGCTTCGCAGACCAATGCCTTTAGTCACCAAGTAGTGGGCTACTGCATATAAGGCAACGACAAATACACCAAGCACACCGAATGAGGTCACAATCCCAACATCCGAAACACCCAAGAAACCATAACGGAACGCATTAACCATATAGACAATTGGATTGATTTTCGACACGCCTTGCCAGAATTCAGGCAACAAGCTAATCGAATAGAAGACACCACCGAGATAAGTGAGCGGAGTCAGCACAAAAGTGGGAATGATCGAAATATCATCGAACGTCTTCGCGTAAACCGCATTGATCAAGCCACCCAATGAGAACACCACTGACGTCATAAACACAGTAGCGATGATGATTCCCCAGTGATCTACTTGCAGATCAACAAAGAACAGCGACACAAAAGTCACAATGGTACCGACCAATAAACCACGCACCACTCCCCCCATGACAAAGCCCAAAATAATCACATAGTTAGGAACGGGGGCGACCAACAGTTCTTCGATATTTTTCTGGAATTTAGCACTGAAAAAGGACGACGCCACATTGGAATATGAATTGGTGATCACAGACATCATGATCAAGCCCGGCACTATGTATTCCATGTAACTAAAGCCATTCATTTCACCAATTCGAGAACCAATCAGGCTACCAAAAATAATGAAATACAGAGTCATTGTGATCGCTGGCGGCACTAAGGTCTGAACCCAAATTCGAGTGAAGCGATTGACCTCTTTGGTCAGTAGGCTACAAAAAGCCGTCCAATAAATACGGTACATTTTACTGGCCTCCTTCGCGGACAATATTCACGAACAGCTCTTCGAGTCGATTGGCCTTATTGCGCATCGACAGTACTTTGATGCCCTGCTCTGTCAATTGGCTAAAGATGGCATTAAGCCCTTCACTCTTCTCGATTTCAATTTCCAGTGAACCGTTAACGACACTCTGGCTGTTCACGCCTTTCAGAGGAGGCACTTCGACCCCATCTTCCAAATCAAGTATGAAGGTTTCCACATGAAGTTTGTTCAACAACGCTTTCATTGTGGTATTTTCTATCAGCTCACCTTTACTGATGATCCCTATGTTACGACACAGCATTTCAGCTTCTTCAAGGTAATGGGTCGTCAAAATAATCGTGATGCCTTCTTGGTTGATTTCCTTAAGAAATTCCCACATAGAACGACGCAGTTCAATGTCGACTCCCGCAGTAGGTTCATCCAGAATCAACAACTTCGGCTCGTGGACCAAAGCGCGGGCAATCATCAGGCGACGCTTCATTCCGCCCGATAAGTTTCGTGCACGTTCGTTACGTTTTTCCCACAGATCGAGCTTGGTTAAATACTTTTCGGCTCTTTGTTTCGCTAAAGTGCGTGATACTCCGTAGTACCCTGCCTGCTGTAGTACGATTTGTTCAACCGTTTCAAACTGATTGAAGTTGAACTCCTGCGGTACTAAACCTAAATTCTGCTTGGCCAGTTCCAAGCTCTGATCAATGTCGTAGCCAAACACTTTGACCTTACCGGACGTTTTGTTAACCAGAGAGGAGATGACACCAATGGTCGTCGACTTACCGGCACCATTAGGCCCCAGTAAGGCGTAAAAGTCGCCTTTGGCGACATTGAGGCTAATACCTTTCAATGCCTCAAATCCCCCCGCATAGGTTTTACGGAGCTGTTCAATTTCTAATGCGTACATAGTTTCAGTGTAATTGTTGGTTTTGTGCGGATGTGGGTAACGTGCGTATGCCGTTAGAGCGCCGCGAATGTAATTCAGTTTATCGTTGAATAACGATGAATACAATTACACGATTCGATTTATTTGGAAATATGAAGTGTTGTAACTCTGTTGCAAAAACGCCGCTGAGAGTCAGCGGCGTGGGTAGATATTTGTCAGTTTAAACAGCTTGAAACTGATGCTCATCACTCTCGACGTGTTTCAAGGCTGCTTTGAGAGCCTCGTAACGGAACCTGTAGGTGTTGTCTTGAGGTACTAAATCAATAACATGGAACTTTTCCAATTGTTGGCGAGTGCTTTCATTCGGACACAGAAGATAAACTTCGCAATTCGCTTCAAGAGCATCTTTAATCGCATTTTCCAGTGCCAACCCGACCGTTACATCAATCATAGGCACGTCCGTCAGGTCGAGGATCATCACTTCGTAATCGGAAATACTGCTATGCTGGCGTGAGATCGCTTTCGAAACGCTAAAGATCATCGGCCCAGACAAATAGAAGAACAGTACTTTATCATTCGCTCTATCCAGTAAGCCTCGCTCACTATCCGTAAGAGGAACATCATCTTCGTCGGCATCACTGATGGCTTTGACCTGACGCGCTTGCTCACGGCTCAAACGTTCGATGATGATGATGTTAGAAATGAACACCCCAAGTCCAACCGCCACTATCAAGTCGACAAACACCGTCAGTAACATCACACCATACATGATCGCCATACCGGCAAAGCTGACTTTGTGCGCACGCTGGATGAAACTCCAATCTAGGATGTTGAAACCAACGTAAACGGCGATACCAGCCAAAACTGCCATTGGAATCGGCTCTGTGAGTCCTCCAGCGACCAAAACTACCAACGCCAGCATCAATGCACGAATAACACCGGACAGAGGAGAGCGAGCACCGACTTGGATGTTCGTCACGGTCCCCATGGTTGCACCAGCACCCGGTAGTGCGCCAAACAGGCCTGAGATCATATTTGCCAAACCTTGGCCACGCAGTTCTTTATCCGAGTTGTGTTCTTTACGCGTCAGTGAGTCACCAATAACCGCGGTCAACAGAGTATCAATACACCCGAGTGTCCCCAATACCAGCGCATCAATGACCATCTCAGTAAACATTGAAGCATCGATATGCGGAATCACCAGCGACGGTAAACCCGCCGGTATCTCACCAATGCGGCGGATAGCCTCAGTATCGAAGATAATGACGGATAACAGAGTAACGGCAATCAATGCCACTAGCTGAGCAGGAACGTATCTACGGTATTTTTTCGGGAAGAAGAACAAGATTCCTAAGGTCAGCAGGCCAAGAAATAGCTCGCTAAACTTCATGTTAGCAACGGTATCAGGGAGCGCGGACAACGTGCCGAGTACACCTCCAGAAGGAGCCGCATGACCAAGCAGTGGCGATAACTGTAGGATAATGAGAATCACCCCAATCCCTGACATAAAGCCAGAAATCACACTGTACGGCATCAAGGTGACGTATTTTCCGAGCTTTAATGTTCCAAGCAAGATCTGAAATGCACCGGCCATCATCACGACCGTGAAGGTCATCGCCATCCCTGTCTCAGGGTATTTGGCCATCATACTGGTAAGGACGGCTGTCATGATCACCGTCATTGGGCCTGTAGGCTCAGAAATCAGCGAGTTGGATCCACCAAATAAAGAGGCGAACAAACCGACCAAGATAGCTCCCCAAAGGCCAGCTTCGGCGCCAGCACCAGAGGCCACACCAAACGCCAGTGCCAATGGCAGAGAAATGATAGCGGTGGTCACTCCACCAAAGACATCTCCTTTTAGATTGATATCTTCAAAACGACTTCCAAACACAACTCGGCTCCACTGCTTAAAAAATGCTATTTTGATACTCGGTAATGAAAGTTACTCATAAAACGAACGTTTTCTGAATAACCTTATTAAAAGTGGTTAATTTAAGTAAATATTGACGCTATCTTCGGAGAAATACCATCAAACCTCGAACTTTAACAAATACCCTAGCTCAAAGTTAGTGCGATTCTAGTCCCAACAGGCACACGTTATAACTCTTTGTTAGGTTCGCGACTAAGTTTATGGTTTTTAACGATAGAACACGTCAGATGAGTACCTTTTTACACAGTTTTGACAGGAACGAAATTGTAACATTGTGTATAGTAGCGAAAGAATTGTTAAGGATTGATTGTAAGATGCCGGAAATAAAACAGCTTTTTGAAAACAACTCAAAGTGGTCTGAATCCATTAAGGCTGAACGACCAGAGTACTTTGCAAAACTTGAAGAAGGCCAGAACCCTGGATTCCTTTGGATCGGTTGTTCGGACAGCCGAGTACCTGCTGAGCGCCTCACTGGCCTGTATTCAGGCGAGCTATTCGTTCACCGAAATGTCGCAAACCAAGTGGTCCATACGGACCTGAACTGTTTGTCTGTGGTTCAGTACGCGGTAGATGTACTGAAAGTGAAGCACATCATCATCTGTGGTCACTATGGCTGTGGAGGAGTGAACGCAGCAATCGATAACCCGCAATTAGGGCTGATTAACAACTGGTTGCTGCACATTCGCGATAACTACCTCAAATACAAAACAGAAATCGAATCATTGCCACGCGATCAGTGGGGCGACAAACTGTGTGAAATCAACGTGGCTGAGCAGGTATACAACCTCGGTAACTCAACGATCTTACAAGGAGCCTGGGAACGCAGTCAGGAGATTCAAATTCACGGCGTTGTCTACGGTATCGGTAATGGCAAACTGCAAGATTTAGGTGTGCGCTGCTCAAGTCGAGAAACGCTAGAAAGCAGCCATCAGGAAGCCTTAGACAAAATTCTATCTTCACCTGTATTAGGCTAGATAATAAAAGACCCGCATAAAGCGGGTCTTTTTACATTCGTATCGGATAACGTCCGTTTATTCCTGAGGAACCACTTTACCAATGTATGGTAAATGACGGTATTTCTGCGCGTAATCAATACCGACGCCCACAACAAACTCATCTGGGATAGCAAAGCCGATCCAATCAACAGGCACTTCAACTTCACGACGAGAAGGCTTATCAAGCAGCGTACAAATCGCAATTGACTTAGGTTCACGCAGAGTCAGGATTTCTTTAATTTTGTTCAGCGTGTTGCCCGTATCAATGATGTCTTCAATGATCAGTACATCTTTACCTTTGATGTCATCATCCAGATCTTTCAGAATGCGCACATCTCGCGAGCTTTCCATCGTATTGCCGTAACTAGAAGCAGTCATGAAATCAACTTGGTGAGTCAATTCAATCTTTCGAGCCAAGTCTGCCATAAAGACAAATGAGCCACGTAGCAGGCCAACCAGCACCAAATCTTCGCTGCCTTGGTAGTGAGCGGTAATCTCTTTACCTAATTCACTTACGCGTTCCTGAACTTCTTGCTCAGAAATCATTACTTCTACTGTATGTTTCATACCAATCTCATTTTCTGCATTAGCGAATACCCACTAAATACTAGTTTATATACCGCCAGATGATTTTAAGCGCGTAGTTTAACACCACTATGCAGCAGGAGAAACGTTTGCTTGATTAAAGGCTGCAATAAACATATGCAACTACATGATCATTAGCACGGTATTAATAAAAATGATTATTAAATGAACTGAAATCGTTGACCTAATTCATATGCACCATTACACTCATTACTGCGAAAGCAATAATAAAATACTAATTAGGGCAAAAGCCCACATATACAACTCAATTGGCAAGGAAATATAACTATGGATTCTATAGCTAAGAGACCGCGTACGCGTCTTTCACCACAAAAACGTAAACAACAACTGATGGAAATCGCATTAGAGGTGTTTGCTCGTCGTGGTATTGGTCGCGGTGGTCATGCTGACATTGCAGAAATCGCTCAGGTTTCTGTGGCTACTGTTTTTAACTACTTCCCAACCCGTGAAGATCTGGTTGATGATGTACTTAACTACGTAGTTCGTCAGTTCTCAAACTTCCTATCAGACAATATCGACCTTGATATTCATGCAAAAGAAAACCTGCGCAACCTGACTTCGGCGATGGTTGACCTTGTTGTCAACGACTGCCACTGGCTTAAAGTTTGGTTCGAGTGGAGTGCATCAACACGTGATGAAGTATGGCCGCTGTTTGTAACGACAAACCGCACCAACCAGCTTCTGGTTCAAAACATGTTTATCAAGGCAATCGAGCGTGGTGAAGTATGTGATGATCACGATCCAGCAGACCTAGCGACACTGTTCCACGGTATCTGCTACTCACTGTTTGTACAGGCCAACCGTACTCAAGATGATGAGTCTGTAAGCCGCCTGACACAAAGCTACCTAGATATGCTTTGCATCTACAAGTAAGCTAACCAGTGTCATATGAAGCCGGTTATCCACCCGGCTTTTTTGTGCCTGATGTAACCCCTCAAATATAAAAAAACCGCTGATTACTCAGCGGTTTTTATCATTCAATCTTTAAGAGAAGTTACTTCTTCTTTTTAACTGCTTTTTTGTTTGGAAGGTCGGTGATAGAGCCTTCGAATACTTCAGCAGCCAGACCAACAGACTCGTGTAGAGTTGGGTGAGCGTGGATAGTCAGAGCGATATCTTCAGCGTCACAACCCATCTCGATAGCCAGACCGATTTCACCTAGTAGTTCGCCACCGTTAGTACCAACGATCGCACCACCAATTACACGGTGAGTCTCTTTGTCGAAAATAAGCTTAGTCATACCGTCAGCACAGTCAGATGCGATTGCACGGCCTGATGCAGCCCAAGGGAAAGTCGCCACTTCATACTTGATGCCTTCTTCCTTCGCTTCTTTCTCAGTCTTACCAACCCATGCCACTTCTGGCTCAGTGTAAGCAATTGAAGGAATAACTTTAGGATCGAAGTAGTGCTTCTTACCAGCAATAACTTCAGCAGCAACGTGGCCTTCATGCACACCTTTGTGAGCAAGCATTGGTTGACCAACGATATCACCGATAGCAAAGATATGAGGTACGTTTGTGCGAAGCTGCTTGTCTACATTGATGAATCCACGCTCATCAATTTCTAGACCCGCTTTCTCGCCGTCGATAAGCTTACCGTTTGGTACGCGGCCGATAGCCACTAGAACTGCATCATAGCGCTCTGCTTCAGCAGGTGCTTTCTTGCCTTCCATTGACACGTAAATACCGTCTTCTTTTGCTTCAACTGCTGTCACTTTCGTTTCTAGCATTAGGTTGAACTTGTTCTTCACACGCTTAGTGTAAACTTTAACGATATCTTTATCTGCCGCAGGGATAACCTGGTCAAACATCTCAACAACGTCAACTTTAGAACCTAGTGACTGGTAAACTGTACCCATTTCTAGACCGATGATACCACCGCCCATGATAAGTAGTTTTCCAGGAACTTCTTTCAGCTCTAGTGCATCTGTAGAGTCCCAAATACGTGGGTCTTCATGCGGGATGAATGGCAGTTTAATAGGACGAGAACCAGCAGCAACGATAGCGTTATCGAAGTTTACAGTTGTTGTTTCACCTTCGCCTTCTACAAGGATAGAGTTAGGACCAGTGAATTTACCGTAACCGTTAACAACCGTCACGTTACGCATCTTAGCCATACCGCTAAGACCACCAGTCAGTTGGTTAACAACTTTCTCTTTCCAGATACGAATTTTGTTGATGTCAGTTTGCGGCTCACCGAATACAACGCCGTGATCTGCCATAGCTTTCGCTTCTTCAATAACTTTAGATACGTGAAGAAGTGCTTTAGATGGGATACAACCCACGTTTAGACATACACCGCCAAGAGTGGTGTAGCGCTCGATAATTACAGTCTCAAGACCTAAGTCTGCACAACGGAAGGCAGCGGAGTAACCAGCAGGACCAGAACCAAGTACAACAACTTGGGCTTTAATTTCTTTGCTCATTTTGACCTCTTGTAGTCATTATCCCTAACAGGCTGAGTGGGTATTGATTCTTTTGTTTAAGAGTGGTTGGTTTTAAACAGTTATTTTCAGACCGCCAACAGTTTACAGAGATGTTAATGGTGTGAAAAGCAATTCCATTTAGCCTGTGAGCTAGCCAACAATTCAGTAAGGAAAACGTTCTCCTTCACTCAATCGTCAGATGTTTCTATTAACAGAGGCGGCTAAAAAGGCCGCCTCTCAATCATCTCAATTCAATTAAAGAACCAGACGACGGATGTCTGATAGCGCACCGTTTAGGAAGGTAATGAAGCGCGCACCTTCAGCACCATCGATCACACGGTGGTCGTATGATAGAGATAGTGGAAGCTGTAGGCGAGGTTCGAACTCTTTACCGTTCCATACAGGTTTCATTTCAGACTTAGACACGCCAAGGATACCGACTTCTGGTGCGTTTACGATTGGCGTGAACGCAGTACCGCCGATGCCACCTAGGCTTGAGATAGTGAAACAGCCACCTTGCATGTCAGCCGCAGTTAGCTTACCTGCACGTGCTTTCTTAGAAACAGCCATTAGCTCTTCAGATAGCTCGTAGATGCCTTTCTTGTTCACGTCTTTAAAGACAGGAACAACCAGACCGTTTGGCGTATCTACTGCGATACCGATGTTCACGTATTTCTTCAGAATGATGCTTTCGCCATCTTCAGACAGAGAAGAGTTGAACGCTGGGAACGCTTCAAGCGCTTTAGCAGCCGCTTTCATGATGAACACAAGTGGTGTGATCTTCATGCCAGTGTCTTTCTTCGCTTCGATAGCGTTCTGCTCTTTACGGAACGCTTCTAGCTCAGTGATATCAGCGTTGTCCCACTGTGTAACATGAGGGATCATTACCCAGTTACGGTGTAGGTTTGCACCTGAGATCTTCTTGATCTTAGAAAGCTTCTGAACTTCAGTTTCACCGAACTTGCTGAAATCAACTTTAGGCCAAGGCAGTAGACCAAGCGCTGCGCCGTCGCCTTTACCAGATGCTGCTGCACCTGCGCCAGACTCAAGACGCTTAAGTGCGTCTTTCACGTAGGCTTGAACGTCTTCTTTCAGGATGCGGCTCTTACGGCCAGAACCTTTAACTTTAGACAGGTTAACGCCAAACTCACGCGCTAGACGACGAACAACAGGAGACGCGTGTGCGTACTCGTTGTTCTCTTGGAAATCGCCAGTCGTTGCTGGAGCTGCTGCCGCTGGTGCTTCTGCTTTAGGAGCTGCTGCAGGTGCCGCCGCTTGAGCTGGAGCCGCTGCAGGAGCAGGTGCTGCACCCGCCACTTCGAAGACCATGATTAATGAGCCAGTAGACACTTTGTCGCCAGCTGCAATCTTGATTTCTTTAACCGTACCCGCAAATGGTGCTGGAACTTCCATTGAAGCTTTGTCGCCTTCTACAGTGATTAGAGATTGCTCTTCTTCCACTGTATCGCCAACTGCAACCATGATTTCAGTCACTTCAACTTCATCGCCACCGATATCTGGAACGTTCACTTCTTTCGCTGCAGACGCCGCTGGAGCCGCTGCTACTGGAGCTTCTGCTGCAACAGGTGCCGCTGGAGCGCCAGAGCCTGCTGTTTCGAATACCATGATAAGTGAGCCAGTCGATACTTTATCGCCTGCTGCAATTTTGATCTCTTTCAGCGTACCAGCAAATGGTGCAGGTACTTCCATAGATGCTTTATCGCCTTCTACAGTGATTAGAGATTGCTCTTCTTCGATGCTGTCGCCAACTGCAACCATGATTTCAGTGACTTCAACTTCATCGCCGCCGATATCTGGTACGTGAACTTCTTTCAGTTCACTTGCAACAGAAGGGGCCGCAGCTGCTGGAGCTGGAGCCGCTGCTGGTGCAGCCTCTGCCGTAGCAGGTGCAGCGTCAGCTGCACCCTCGGCTTCGAAAATCATGATTAGAGAACCAGTAGAAACTGAGTCGCCTTCAGCAACTTTGATTTCTTTAACGATACCCGCTTGAGATGCAGGAACTTCCATAGAAGCTTTATCGCCTTCAACTGTGATCAGAGACTGCTCTTCTTCAACCTTGTCGCCAACGCTTACAAGAATTTCAGTAACTTCAACCTCATCCGCACCGATGTCTGGTACATTAATTTCGATTGCCATTTCTTATTTACCTTCTCAATTAAGCGTATAGCGGGTTAGTTTTTTCAGTGTCGATGTCGAATTTAGCAATCGCTTCAACGACTACTGACTTCTCAACATCACCACGCTTAGCCAGTTCACTTAGCGCTGCTACAACAACGTAACCTGCGTTCACTTCGAAGTGACGACGTAGGTTCTCGCGGCTGTCTGAACGACCAAAGCCATCAGTACCCAGCACTTTGTAAGACTCAGAAGGCATGAACGCACGAACTTGTTCTGCGTAGTTCTTCATGTAGTCAGTCGCTGCGATTGCTGGCTCGCTGCCCATCACTTCTGCGATGTAAGGCACTTTTACGTCAGCTTCTGGGTGTAGCATGTTGTCACGCTCTACCGCTTGGCCGTCGCGAGTCAGTTCGTTGAATGACGTTACAGAGAACACGTCAGACGCGATGCCGTACTCTTCACTTAGGATAGTCGCTGCTTTACGTACTTCGTTCATGATAGTACCAGAGCCCATTAGCTGAACTTTAGACTTGTCACCTGCGTAAGACTCAAGCTTGTAGATACCCTTACGGATGCCTTCTTCAGCGCCTTCTGGCATTGCTGGCATTGCGTAGTTTTCGTTCATTACCGTTAGGTAGTAGAACACGTTCTCTTGGTTCTCACCGTACATGCGACGGATACCGTCTTGCATGATTACCGCAACTTCGTACGCGAATGTTGGGTCGTAAGAGATACAGTTAGGAACTGTGTTCGCCATGATGTGTGAGTGACCGTCTTCGTGCTGTAGACCTTCACCGTTTAGCGTAGTACGACCAGCAGTAGCACCTAGTAGGAAGCCACGAGCTTGTTGGTCACCCGCCATCCATGCCATATCACCTACACGTTGGAAACCAAACATTGAGTAGTAGATGTAGAATGGAATCATTGGCAGATCGTTGGTGCTGTAAGATGTCGCAGCAGCAACCCAAGAAGCCATTGAGCCTAGCTCGTTGATACCTTCTTGTAGAACCTGACCAGATGTCGCTTCTTTGTAGTAAGAAACAATGCCTTTATCTTCTGGCGTGTATTCCTGACCGTGCGGGTTGTAGATACCGATCTGACGGAATAGACCTTCCATACCAAACGTACGTGCTTCGTCACAGATGATAGGAACGATGTTCTTACCGATGTTCTTGTTCTTAAGCAGGATGTTAAGCGTACGCACATAAGCCATTGTTGTAGAGATATCACGCTTCTGCTCGCTTAGTAGCGGCGCGAACTCTTCTAGCTCAGGTACTTTGAATTCTTGAGTAAAGTTAGGTAGACGCTGTGGCGTGTAACCTTTTAGCTCTTTACGACGAGCGTGTAGGTATTCGTATTCCGCTGAACCTTCTTCAAGTTTCAGGTACGGAAGTTCTTTAACCGCTTCGTCAGTTAGGATGTCTTGAAGACCTAGACGATCACGTAGGTGTAGTACGTGAGTCATGTCCATCTTCTTAACTTGGTGCGCGATGTTCTTACCTTCAGCCGCTTCACCCATGCCGTAACCTTTAACAGTCTTAGCTAGGATTACTGTTGGACGACCTTTAGTTTCTGCCGCGTTTTTGTATGCTGCGTACAGTTTAGAAGACTCGTGACCACCACGCTTAAGTGCGAAGATTTCGTCGTCTGTCATGTCTGCAACGAGTGCAGCTGTCTCTGGGTATTTACCAAAGAAGTGCTCACGTACGTATGCGCCATCTTTAGATTTAAATGTTTGGTAGTCACCGTCTACAGTTTCGTTCATTAGCTGTAGAAGTTTGCCAGACGTATCTTTAGCAAGTAGTGCATCCCAGTTGCTACCCCAGATAACTTTAACAACATTCCAGCCAGCACCCTTGAATAGGCCTTCTAGCTCTTGGATGATGCTACCGTTACCCATTACAGGGCCGTCTAGACGCTGTAGGTTACAGTTAACTAGGAAACATAGGTTGTCTAGTTTCTCACGCGCAGCGAAAGACAGTGAACCACGTGATTCTGGCTCATCCATCTCACCGTCACCTAGGAACGCGTATACACGTTGAGCTGTCGTGTCTTTCAGACCACGACCGTCAAGGTACTTAAGGAAACGCGCTTGGTAGATCGCAGAGATTGGGCCTAGACCCATAGATACCGTTGGGAATTGCCAGAACTCAGGCATCAGTTTAGGGTGCGGGTATGATGGAATACCTTTACCGTCTACTTCTTGACGGAAGTTGTCTAGCTGCTCTTCAGTTAGACGACCTTCAACGAATGCACGAGAGTAGATACCTGGTGAGATGTGACCTTGGTAGTACACTAGATCGCCACCGTCCGTCTCGTTTGGAGCGCGGAAGAAGTGGTTGAAACATACTTCGTAGAATGCAGCAGAAGACTGGAAAGACGCCATGTGGCCGCCTAGCTCTAGGTCTTTCTTAGATGCACGTAGAACGATCATGATTGCGTTCCAGCGGATGATGGAACGAATACGGCGCTCAAGTGTTGTGTCACCTGGGTAAGCTGGTTCTTGATCTGCAGGAATCGTGTTGATGTAGTTGGTTGTGATTCCAGTTGGCATGTCAACACCGTCTAGACGTGCTTTGTCCAGAACTTGCTCTAGTAGGAACTGAGCACGCTCTACACCTTCTTCACGTACAACTGACTCAAGGGCTTGTAGCCATTCTTGAGTTTCCAGTGCGTCTACGTCATGCTTCATATCAGACATGGCGATCTATCCTTCTGTTGGTTGGATCTACTTATTTAAGTAACGCTCTTACGAGTCGTTACCCTGCTGAATTCGACGCAAAGATCGCTCACGGCGAGACTCTTCACGACTCAAATCCAACAATGTTTCTTCAATATAAGCTAAGTGTGAGTGCGACATTTCACGCGCCTTTTCTGGCTGACCAGAAACGATCGCATCAACGATATTAGCTCGGTGTTTACTTACTTTTTCCACCACTTCATCGCGGCGATGTAAGAGCTTAAGATTCTGAAGGACGTTTTGCTCCAGCAAAGGGGCCAAACTGCGAACAATATGAAGCAGGACAACGTTGTGCGCCGCTTCAGTCAAAGCAATCAGAAACTGCATGACTGCAGCCGCTTCCGCTTCAACATTCTTCTTCGTTTGCTCTTCGCTGATGTTTTTCAGGCAAGCCTGAATACGGGCAAAGTCCTCATCGGTGCCACGAACTGCTGCAAAATAAGCAGAGATACCTTCCATCGCATGGCGCGTTTCCAGTAAATCCAGCTGTGTTTCCGAGTGGCTAGACAATAAATTTAGCAGAGGATCTGAAAAACTCGTCCAGATATTCTCACTAACAAATGTGCCACCACCCTGGCGACGAGTAAGAAGACGTTTGGCTTCGAGGCGTTGAATCGCTTCACGGATTGAAGGACGAGACACATCAAACTGCTTTGCCAGTTCGCGCTCTGGTGGCAACTGCTGCCCCGGAGACAATGTTCCTTCCACAATCAGCCGTTCTAACTCTTGTTCAATTACATCAGAGAGTTTTGGCTGACGAATCCTTTGATAAGCCATAGTTGTTGTTCTTCTACTCTTTGCAGTCAATTGGTATTACCAATTTTAAGTTGGCGACGAAATTAACATAATTAAAACGCAAGTTCCAGTCATAAATTGACCCACATCATAGAACAAGCCACGCGTCAACACTTTGATAACATTAGCTGATTAAAACAGCAATCAAATTGGTCTGACCAATTACAAAATATAAACAGATGGGAATAAATCGTGCTAGCAATCACACTTTAATTGGCTAGTTTTAAAGGAGTATGAACAGAATATGTCGGTAAAAGATGGGAAATTTCGGGATGCGGGATGCGGGATGCGGGATGCGGGATGCGGGATGCGGGATGCGGGATGCGGGATGCGGGATGCGGGATAATTCTATCCCTTTAGTGAAAGGTGCCGTCAACCTCTTCCGATAAATCTACAACACCTTACTCTCAAAGGACGCAGACCGTTCCCGCTTCCAGCAGCGAAGCACTCTGTTATCCACAGAGCGCTGCCCGTGCCTTTATTTCGCTTCGATATGGTCAATCATCAATTGCAACGACTGATTACCGCGAAACTCGTTGATATCCAGCTTGTAAGCCAAACGTACGGTTTTCACTGACGCATCTGGCCAGCGACGCAGATCGACATTAAAAGCAATACCATCAATCATGATGTTGGTCGGATGACCTTTATGTAGAGGCTCCAGCATCAGCTTAAGGTGTTTTTCTCCCACCAGTTTCTGATGTAGCACTTTAAACTCGCCATCAAACAAGGGCTCAGGGAACGCTTGCCCCCATGGTCCACCAGCACGAAGCATCTCTGCGATGTGCATTGAAAACTCTTCCGGCTTCAATTCACCGTCAGACAAAATCACACCTTTGAGTGCGGCGTCGTCCAGCTCTTGTTTCACAGCCTCATCAAACAACTGAGCAAATCGTTCGAAGTTTTTTTCCATGATCGTCAGGCCAGCAGCCATGGCGTGACCACCAAACTTGAGGATCAGACCGGGATTTTGAGTATCAATACGATCGAGAGTGTCACGCATATGCAGGCCCGGAATCGAACGACATGAGCCCTTAATGCTCCCTTCGCCACCATCCGCGAAGGCAATCACAGGGCGATGGAATTTTTCTTTGATTCGAGATGCCAAAATGCCGATCACCCCTTGGTGCCAGTCACGCTGAAAAAGCACCAGCCCATGAGGCATATCCTTGTCACCAAACTGAAGACGCTCACAGAAAGCCATCGCTTCCTGCTTCATGCCTTCTTCAATTTCTTTACGCGTTTGGTTCAGGCCGTCCAGCTCACTCGCCATACGACGTGCAGCATGAATGTTGTTGGCCATCAAAAGCTCAACACCAAACGACATATCATCTAAACGACCAGCCGCGTTGATACGCGGCCCTAGTGCAAAACCGAAATCGGCAGCGACTAGTCGACGCGCATCTCGCTTTGCGACTTCAATCAATGCTTGAATGCCAGGTCGTGCTTTGCCAGCACGAATACGCTGCAGACCTTGGTGAACCAGAATGCGATTGTTTTCATCCAGAGGTACAACATCAGCAACCGTACCCAAAGCAACCAAATCGATCAGCTCCATCAGTTTAGGCTCTGCCATGCCCTGCTCGGCAAACCATCCCTGCTTTCTCATATGAACGCACAACGCCATCATGAGATAAAATGCCACTCCTACTCCAGCCAACGCTTTCGAAGGAAAAGCACACTCTTCGAGATTTGGGTTGACCATCGCATCGACGTTGGGTAACTCATGGCCCGGCAGGTGGTGGTCAGTAACTAATACTTTTAGCCCCTGCTCCTTGGCGTATCGCACACCATCAATTGAAGAAACGCCGTTATCGACCGTCATGATCACTTCAGCGCCAATCTCAATTGCCTGATCAACGACTTCAGGGCTAAGACCATAACCATCTTCAAAACGATTCGGCACCAAATAATCGACGTTATTGGAGCCTAGCATGCGTAATGCAATCACAGACAAGGCCGAACTGGTTGCCCCATCGGCGTCGAAATCTCCGACAACGATAATGCGTTTATTACCCTGAATAGCTTCAAATAGCAGTTCGACCGCGGCGTCAATCCCGTGCAGTTTTTGATAAGAATGCAAGGCACGAGCCGTCGTTTCTAACTGCTGAGCACTGGTGATACCACGTGAGATATAAATACGCTTAAGAAGTGGAGCAATGTCGGTGGATAGCAGACTGAGATCAACCTCAGGCCGGCGTTGGATTTCGATCATAGATTGGATTGAGCCTTGTTCTTGGGCAGGACGCCTGAATAGCGAACAAGTTAACAGATGAGAATCTTATATCAACCTAATTCATGACATAGGATTCTCATCACAAGATCGCTTGTCAGGCGCTCAAAACGTAACTCTGGAGATTAAGTTACGATTTTTGTGTTTGTTGCAGGCGTTGCAGCATCTGCTCTGGTGGTAAGTAGCCACCAACCATTTCACCGTTTGGTAGGAAAATCGCTGGCGTACCGCTGATACCTAACTCACGTCCAAGCGCGTAATGCTCTTTGATGATTTCCTGATACTTGGCGAAATCTTTGCTCTTCTCAGGGAATTCACGTTTTACCTTGCCGTTATGCATGGCAGCTTGTGGATCATCCGAACCCCAAATCGTTGCCATTTGATCCGCAACAGAACCCGTTGCGCCCTGACGTGGGTAAGCCATGTAACGAATAGTAATACCCAAGTCGTTGTAGTCTTTCATTTGGCTATGAAGACGCACACAGTAACCACAAGTAATATCCGTGAAAACAGTGATAACGTATTTCTCGTCTTTGGCCTTAAACTCGATCATGCTGTCTTTGAAGGTTTCAATTTTAGCCGCATTGATCGGTGCCTGACGCTTCGCCAACACATCTTCATACTGACCATTACCATCAAGCTTATAAAGTGTACCCGCTAAAAAGTATTCACCGTCTGGCGAAGCGAAAAGAATTCCGCCACTAGTCTGCACTTCGACTAAGCCATCGATCTCTGCAGGAACGACTTGTTTCACTTCCAATCCTAGCTTGCCAAAACGCTCTTCAAGCTGAGCTTTATCAAATTTTACTTCCGCTGCAGATACTGCCTGTGCTGCCACGAGCAGTGGTAACGTAAGTAGAGTCATTCGGCGTAGTACGCTCATTCAATTCACCTTATTTTTTAATATGATAAGAGATAATCCCTTATGCTCTTGGATGATGTTCACTGTGTAGCTGTTTTAGCCGTTCTGTCGCTACATGAGTATAAATTTGTGTCGTCGACAAGTCGCTGTGCCCGAGTAGCATCTGCACTACACGCAGATCGGCGCCGTAGTTGAGCAAGTGCGTCGCAAAAGCATGGCGCAATACGTGAGGCGACAACATCTCGGTATCGATACCAGCCAAAACCGCATAATGCTTGATACGGTACCAGAATGTCTGTCGCGTCATCTGGCGCGCTCTTTTACTCGGAAAGACGACATCGGATGTAGTTTCCCCAAGTAACTCAGACCTGCCTTGTTGGATAAAAGTTTCAATCCAATCAACCGCATTTTCGCCCATTGGCACCAAACGCTCTTTGCCGCCTTTACCTGTCACACGGACAACGCCCTGACGAAGGCTGACGTTTTCCATCGTCAAGCTGACCAACTCAGTCACACGCAAGCCTGTCGCATAGAGTAATTCCAACATGGCTTTATCACGCAGTTCCATCGCATCGTTTGGATCCGGTGCATTCAGTAGCGCTTCAACCTGCTCTTCGCTCAGGTCTTTGGGTAGCCTCTTAGGCAACTTAGGGCTGACCAATAAAGCACTAGGATCATCCGCTCGCACTTTTTCTCGATGCAGATACTGAAACAAGCGACGAATCGCAGACAGCATACGGGCTCGTGAGGTCTGCTTGTAACCCTGATCCATTAACCAACTTTGGTAGTCCTGTAAACCAGACAAGCTAATAAAATCGAGCCTGTAGTTATTTTCAGTCATCCACCGGAGTAGTTTGGATAGATCATTGCGATAAGATGCCAGCGTATTTTCCGACAACCCTCGCTCCAACCACATCGCATCCAGAAACTGCTCCACCATCCCCTGATCGGGCGACATCACTTCTGACACAGTAGTCCTCAACTTTATGATATGCGCTCAATGTAAGTGCCACGTAGCAATAAAGCCATAAAAATTGCCATTCGATATGGATATTCGCTGCAAAGCTCGCCATTTTGTGTTTAGAATTCGCTATTGATTCAAAATAATGAAAAAGAAAGTGATGAAAATTGGTCTGTTTTACGGTTCTACGACTTGCTACACAGAAATGGCAGCGGAGAAAATGCGTGCCATCATAGGTGAAGAGTTGGTGGATATCCGCAATGTCAAAGAAACGCCTCTGGCAGAGATGGCTGATTATGACTTTCTGATTTTAGGCATTTCAACTTGGGATTTCGGCGAAATTCAAGAAGACTGGAATGAGATATGGGATCAAATCGATGGTGTATCGCTAAATGGCAAAACCGTCGCATTGTACGGCTTAGGCGATCAAGAAGGCTATGGCGAATGGTATCTGGATGCAATGGGTATGTTGCACGACGAACTGAAGAAGACAGGTGCTAACCTGATTGGTTACTGGCCAAACGATGAAAGCTACGAGTTTGAAGCATCAAAGGCGCTGACCGAAGATGGTAGCCAATTTGTCGGTCTCGCTCTGGACGAAGATTCTCAGTATGAACTGAGCGACGAGCGTATCGCGACTTGGGTTGAACAAGTCTTGGTGGAATATCAGGAAACGCTATAAAAGCGGGATGCAGGAATGGGCTTCGCTCTACGGTTAACTGGATGAGCTAAAGTTGATCCACTTTGATTGAGCACTCAACTCCAGTTTTCCTGCAGCTCGTTCCCGAAGGACGCAGTTCGTTGTTATTGCTAAGAACGTAGCGCGTTTCGATACCTCACCCAATCAAACACCAAACCCGGATCAGTTTTACGCAGTGGAGCAATATATTGATGACCTGTGATTCTGGGTAAGGTGATTTTAGGGTAATGCTCTTGTATCGATTGGGTCAGTTCAGTGAGGGCTTGATATTGCTCATCGGTATACGCAACGTAGTCACAGCCTTCCAATTCAATACCAATTGAATAGTCGTTGCACTTTTCTCGACCTGCAAAACTTGAAACACCCGCATGCCACGCCCTTGCTGTAAACGGCACAAACTGCACCACCTCACCATCACGCCTTATCAGACAATGCGCAGAAACGCCCATCTGATGAATAACCTTAAAAAACGGATGCTCTTCAGCGTTCAGTTGCCCCGTAAAAAACTGCTCAATGTAAGGCCCGCCGAATTGGCCTGGTGGCAAGCTGATGTTATGTACCACCAGCAAGGAGATATCCGTTACATCGGTTCGTTGATCAAAAAAGGGAGACGGAACATGTCTGGCACCTTGATACCAACCGCTTTCATCAATCATGTTTGTCTCCTTTTGCTTACTAAGCTCTTGATTTTAGACTTTCAATGGTGAAATACCAGAATAATGGCTGAATTTCCCTCGCAGTCATCGTATCATGCGCACCTTATGTTCAACTGCCTATTAGATTTGCAATGAAAGAAACCCACAATAGCCAAGAACGTCTTGAATATTTGAAGCAGCATTTACCTCTGGAAATCTCTCGCTCCGTTACCGAAACCATAAAAGAAGATCTCGGTGGTACTTTAGATCCAGCCGCTGATATCACCGCAAGTCTAATCCCCGCTGATGCTCGCAACGAAGCCACCATCATTACCCGTGAACACGGCGTATTTTGTGGTCAAGCTTGGGCTGATGAGGTATTCAAGCAACTGGGTGGTGAAGTAAAGATTGAATGGCACGTGCAAGATGGCGATACAGTTGAACCTAATCAGGTACTTTGTCACCTTTCTGGTCCTTCACGCGCGTTACTAACCGGCGAACGTAATGCGATGAACTTTATCCAAACCTTATCAGGTTGTGCCACTATTACTGCAGAGTACGCAAAGCATCTCGAAGGCACAAATTGTCGACTATTGGACACCCGTAAAACCATCCCAGGCCTACGTAGCGCACTAAAGTACGCAGTTGCGTGTGGCGGTGGTTTCAATCACCGTATCGGTGTTTTCGATGCCTATCTAATTAAAGAAAATCACATTATTGCCAACGGCGGCATCGCTCAAACGATTAAGAACGCTAAGCAGTTGAACCCGGGTAAACCTGTTGAAGTTGAAACAGAAAGCTTAGAAGAACTGACTGAGGCCATTGAGGCCGGTGCTGACATCATCATGCTTGATAACTTCACTACCGACATGATGCGTGAAGCGGTAAGAATTAATGCTGGTCGCGCTGCGCTAGAAAACTCAGGTAATGTCACTCTAGAAACCCTGCGTGAATACGCTGAAACGGGGGTCGACTACATTTCTGTTGGCGCTCTCACCAAGCACGTCAAAGCCATGGACTTGTCGATGCGCTTTAAATAGTCCAATGAAATAGAGAAAAAGGGAGGCGATGCCTCTCTTTTTTCGTTTTGAAAGCCGTCCCTCTCCCGAGCATAAAGTGTCTCAGATCGACTTCACGTGAAACTCGCATGTGAAATACTAACTAATCACCACTTACCTACTCGACTCCCCACTTCACCAAAGTATTCTCAATCTTTCTCTAACAATTACTCTTCAGCGACTCAAATCGAACAGCGTTGGAGAGCAACATGACTTTATCCAGAGTCAATACACCACGAGGATTTACCCTGATAGAACTAATGATCGTTGTAGCGATCATCGGCATATTGTCTGCTTTTGCCGTACCTGCCTACCAAAACTACACCATGCGTGCCCATGCAAGCGATATGCTAAGTACCACTTCTTCAATGAAGACCGCTGTGGGGATATGCTTGTCAAATAATGCTTCAGCCGCTAGCTGCACTTCGGGCAGTAACGGCATACCCTCTCAGCAAAACTTCAACGGTTTCTACGTTTCAGCTCAGGCAAGCGGAGCTATTAGCATCATCAAAGCCGCATTGTCTGGAGCGAAAGGATCACTGCCGAGTAACGCCAGCGTAAGTCTGACTCCTGATGCTTCCAACAGCGGGCTATCGTGGACTGTTAGTTGCAGCGGCACAGACAGCCAAAACTGGTGCCCGAGTCACTAGCCATGAGTGAACTGCCCTTTTTGCTGAAAAAAGCAAATAAAATTAGTGAAGAACAAGCCCTGCAAGCAATATCAGCTACAGAAACCCGACAAATTGATGCGTATTCTGCTCTGCTAGAGATTAGTGACCTGACATCCAAACAGCTGACAGCAGCTATCAGTGAACTCTATGCTCTCCCCATCATGTCGTTAGATGACTTCGATTATCGAGCTTGTTGCGAGCAGGTCGGCCTTGGCGACTTAATTCGCAGCCACACGGCACTGCCACTAGAGGTAGAGCGACAACATCTTACTCTAGCGCTCGCCGATCCTTCCATTTCTGAGATAGAACAGGAATTTCGTTTTGCAACTGGCCTAGCAATCAAACTCGTATTGGCCGAGTTACCGACTTTAGCCCGCGCGATAAACAACCTATATGGAGCTCAAAGCGCCAGCGACGCTCTAGGCTACAAAGAGCTTAGCGTCCTAGACCTTGAACAGTTAGTCGAAACTGAAGAACATGAATTAATAGACAGTGAGGATCTCAATCACGATAGCTCGCCAATCAGTCGCTATATCCAGCAGATACTGCTGGATGCAGTACGTAAGCAAGCTTCTGATATCCATTTTGAACCTCATGAATCATGGTTTCGCGTCCGGTTTCGTTGTGATGGCTTGCTTGTTGAAGTGCAGCGACCTCCTCAGCAACTATGCCAAAGGTTAACCGCCAGACTCAAAATCCTCGCTAAGCTGGACATCGCCGAGCGCAGACTCCCGCAAGATGGTCGTATCACTCTCAATGTGACTCAAACTGATTCTATCGACATACGTGTATCGACTCTGCCTACCATATGGGGTGAAAAAATTGTCCTTAGATTGCTCGACAACAGAATGACCAGCTTTGACTTAAGCAGCCTTGGCTACAATCACATTCAAAGCGAAAGCTATCGTCAGGCGCTGACCAAGCCTCAGGGACTCATTCTGATCACTGGCCCCACGGGAAGCGGTAAGACTCTGTCTTTATACAGTGGACTTAACATCATCAATCAGAATGAGATTAACATCGCGACGGCAGAAGATCCCGTAGAGATTCACCTAACTGGAATCAATCAGGTGCAAATTCAACCTCAAATCGGCTTTGATTTCGCTCAGGCACTCAGAGCCTTTCTACGTCAGGACCCCGATGTGGTTATGGTGGGTGAAATTCGCGATCAAGAAACTGCCGAGATAGCCACCAAAGCGGCTCAAACAGGCCATTTAGTCCTTTCAACACTCCATACCAACTCAGCAGCAGAAGCTATTCTTCGCCTCCAGAATATGGGAATAGAAGCTTTCAACCTTGCTGCTTCTCTTAGCCTCATCATTGCCCAGCGTTTGATCAGGTGCCTATGCCCTCAATGCAAGCACCCAACAAAAAACCAGACTGCCTACTACGAGGCTTCTTCTGAAGGTTGTCAGGACTGCAACCAAGGCTACTCAGGACGAACTGGTATTTATGAGGTACTCACCGTAACACCTGAAATTGCACAAGCCGTCAATGAAGGCTCCACTGCACTCCAAATTGAGGACTTAGCGATACAACAAGGCATGCAAACATTACAGCACGCGGGCTTAGAAAAATTGGCCCAAGGTATCACCAGTCAGGCAGAACTGCAGCGCGTGCTGTTCTAGTAATCTACATGCAAGCCAAATTGAGACTGTATCAATGGCAAGGTATCAACACATCAGGTGCTCGAGTTAGAGGGAAGATACTGGCAGTGTGTGAAGCGCAGGTGATTGACCAACTTAATGAACGCAACGTTCAAGTACGCCTAATTCATCATCGTTCTCCTTCCAGCTATCAGCAAATCAAACACCGTATCAAAGCCCGTGACATCACCCGATTCACACGTCAGTGGTCAACGATGCTGATGTCCGGCTTGAACATTACTGCATCGCTTAAACTGATTGCGAAAAACACTTATTGCGCTGAAATGAAATCTGTCCTGTGGCAGATTCAACAACAACTCCAGTCTGGTCAATCTGTTTCGCAGTCGCTCAAGCAATCATCTCGATATTTTGATGATCTTTATCTGGATATTGTTCGAGTGGGAGAACAGACAGGGCGCCTTTCCGAATCCCTAGAACGGATTGCGAGTTATCGAGAAAAGTCACAACAGCTCAAGGCCAAAGTCCTGCGTGCCGCTATATACCCCAGCATAGTGGTCATGACGGCGTTAATTGTCGCATTCTTAATGCTCACCCAAGTTATTCCTGAATTTGAGAGCATGTTTGTTGGATACGGGGCACAGCTGCCTTGGTTCACTCAGCAAGTGCTGGCCTTATCTCAGACAACGCAACATCACAGCATCCACCTCACGATAGGCCTTATTCTCACGGCTCTGAGTATTACGCTTGGTTATCGCTGTTCGCGTCGATTTCGCTTTTGGCTTGATGAAATCAAAACCCACCTGCCGATTATTGGCAATGTCATAGTGAAAGCTTCGTTAGCTCGCTTCAGTCATACGCTTGCCATTAGCCTGAACTCTGGCTTACCCATCATTTCGTGCTTAAATACCGCGGCACGTACCACAGATAACCGTCACTATCAGCGAATTATCGAACAAGTCACACAGCAGGTAAGTACTGGGGTTGCCCTGAATACGGCAATGCGCCAGTCAGGCCACATCCCTGAGCTTCTATTGCAAATGATCATGATAGGGGAAGAGTCCGGCCAGCTTGATAAGATGCTCAACCAAATCGCCAATCAATATGAAGCAGACGTTGAATCCGTCATCGAGAACCTAGGCAAAGCTATCGAGCCCATACTCATCCTGCTACTTGGCGGGTTAGTGGGAAGTTTGGTGATCGCTATGTATCTGCCTATCTTTAACTTAATGAACATTATGGGATAGTATATCCGCCATTACTCAAATATGACGTGCACAACCAGCTGAATCATTTATGGATCTGTTTAATTATTACCCGTGGTTGTTTCCCACACTTGCTACTATTTTGGGCCTGATCATTGGCAGCTTTCTTAACGTAGTGATCCACCGTTTACCTCAAATGATGGAACGGGAATGGCGACATGAGTGTGCTGAAAGCTTCCCAGAATACGGTATCGAGCCTCCACACGGCACCTATAACCTCAGTGTTCCTCGCTCCACCTGCCCAAGCTGTAAAACGCAAATCCGTAACCTCGACAACATCCCGGTGGTGAGCTGGCTGCTTTTACGTGGTAAATGTCGTGCCTGCCAAGCAAAAATAAGCCCTCGCTACCCGCTGATCGAGCTGCTTTCAGGCGCAATGAGCTTTGCTATCGCTTATCAGTTTGAACTGAACGTCTTTAGCATCGCCCTGCTGTTTTTTACCTTTGTCCTGATTGCGGCAACATTCATTGATTTTGATACCATGCTGCTGCCAGACCAGCTTACCTTTCCGCTCATTTGGTCGGGTATTGCTCTTGCCTTATTCGGCTTCAGCCCAGTTTCCCTGCAAGACTCTGTTGTTGGCGCCATGGCTGGTTATTTGTGCTTATGGTCTGTCTACTGGGGCTTCAAGCTGCTCACTGGTAAAGAAGGCATGGGCTATGGGGATTTCAAACTTCTTGCCGCACTCGGGGCTTGGTTAGGTTGGCAGTACTTGCCAGTTGTCGTGTTACTCTCCTCATTAGTAGGTCTAGTCTTTGGCATCATTCAGCTGCGACTACAAAAGCAAGGGATTGATAAGGCTTTTCCATTCGGCCCTTATCTCGCCATCGCCGGATGGGTCAGTGCGATGTGGGGAGAAAGCATCATAAATTGGTACTTCACACAAATTTTGGGGATCTGATATGCCTTTTGTTGTCGGATTGACTGGCGGTATTGCCAGCGGAAAAACCACCGTCGCCAACCTTTTTCACAGCCAGTTTGGCATCGACATTGTTGACGCTGATGTCGTGGCTAGAGAAGTGGTTGAACCCGGAAGCGAAGGGTTAAAAGCCATTGAGACGCGTTGGGGGTCGGATATCTTACTGCCAGACGGAACATTAAACCGAGCTAAGCTTAGAGAAGTCATCTTTACCAATGAAGAAGAAAAAGCTTGGATCAATGGATTGCTTCACCCCATGATTCGCAAAAAAATGCAGGCTGATATCGCTAAGGTTACGTCGCCTTACGGTTTGCTGGTGATTCCGTTAATGGTCGAAAATAACCTGCAGAGCTTGGCAGATCGAGTCTTGGTCGTTGATGTAGACAAGCAAACCCAAATGCAGAGAACGGTGGAAAGAGACGGTGTTCCTCTGGAACAAGTAGAGTCAATCTTAGCTGCGCAAGCTAGCCGCACACAACGACTGGCAATCGCAGACGATGTGATTAAAAATAATGCAACAAACCAAGAACTTTTGCCTCAAATCACAGAATTACATCAAAAGTACCTAGAAATATGTAGGGAAAATCGGTGAGAATAAAGGAAGAAGAATCTAAGGCCGCATGTAATGACAACGCACTTTTTTGAACATCCATTAAATGAGAAAACTCGCATATATTTACGCGTTGAAGCTTTGCTGAATCAGTTAAGTGTTTCTTCTCAATTTAGTGATGACATGCAGCACTTGTTGTTCTTTCGTTCCCTGTTTGATCTGTTAGAAATCTTCGAACAAATACAGTTAAAAAGTGAACTGGCCAAAGACATTGAAAAACAGCGCTTAACCTATCGCTCATGGCTTGATGTCGAAGGGGTCGATCAGGACATGCTAAGTAACATCCTAGCTGAAGTCGATAATGTGCACAGCAAGTTGATGGCGGCAGAGCGTTTTGGTCAAAGCCTTAAAGAAGATCGTTTTCTCAGTGCTATACGCCAAAGGTTTAACTTACCCGGTGGATCATGCTGCTTTGACCTACCAGCCCTTCACCATTGGCTGCACTTACCTGTAGAGCAAAAAACCAGAGACACTAACCTCTGGTTGGATACACTTCAGCCCCTGACAGACGCTCTCAAGCTTTGGTTACGCCTAACTCGAGAAACAGGTCACTTCCAACCACAAGAAGCCACCGCGGGCTTCTACCAAAGTGATGCTGAGGAGGCCAATATTCTGCGCCTCGAAATTCCAATGCAATACGGTGTGTTCCCTATGATTTCCGGCCATAAGAATCGTTTTGCGATTAAATTCATCAACTTTGCTTCGGGACAGGCTTCCGTCGATAACATTCAGTTCCGTCTGGCAGTATGTAGCTAGCTGAGATAGCGCTATACTCGACCTGAGTTAAACATTTTCAGAGATAATCCCATGTCCAAAATTACCATCGTACCTTGCCCAAAATGCGGTACAGACGTCGAGTGGGGAGAACAAAGCCCTTACCGTCCATTCTGCAGTAAACAATGCCAAATGATCGACTTTGGTGAATGGGCCGATGAAGAGAACAGTATTCCAGGCGCACCGGATATGTCCGATTCTGATGGATGGTCTGAAGAGCAATATTAATTGAGGCGTACCATTTACGCAGGAATAGAGGGCCGATGTGAGAACATCGGCTCTTTTATTATCTAACGTAACGCTCAGGTTGTTTTATCAAGCGACTTGTAGCTCAGGACGTAGATATTTTTCTTTCTAACCTAGAAAGAGGGGTTGAGTTTGGCAGTAAATGAGCGCCGATAACAACGGTAGATAGGAAGTTATAAGCAACGAATAAAAAAGCGGAGGCCTTAAGGCCTCCGCTAATATTATGAGAACGCTAGTTATAGCATTACTTCTTAGCAAGCTTCTCTTTAATACGAGCTGACTTACCAGAACGCTCACGTAGGTAGTACAGTTTGGCACGACGTACTGCACCGCGGCGTTTAACTTCAATGCTATCAACCATTGGAGAGTGAGTTTGGAACGTACGCTCTACACCTTCACCGTTAGAAATCTTACGTACAGTGAATGCAGAATGTAGACCACGGTTACGAACACCGATTACAACGCCTTCAAAAGCCTGTAGACGCTCACGGTCACCTTCTTTTACCTTAACTTGAACAACAACTGTGTCACCAGGTGCAAAGTTAGGTAGGTCTTTTTTCATTTGCTCTTCTTCAAGAGCCTTGATGATGTTACTCATTTTCAATATTCCTAGAATAAACTGATACTAAATTTAATAGGTTACTTCGCGTTATGTTCTTTAATGAACTCAGCGAGTAATAATTCCTGTTCGTCAGTCAGAGCTAGGTTTTCCAGGAGCTCTGGTCTTCTTATCCAGGTACGGCCTAACGACTGCTTGAGTCGCCAGCGACGAATGTCCTTGTGGTTACCGGATTTCAGTACCGTCGGTACCTCTTCTCCATCTAACACTTCCGGACGCGTATAGTGCGGACAGTCCAATAAACCATTGGCAAAAGAATCTTCTTCTGCTGACGCAAAATCTCCCAGTACCCCCGGTATAAACCGAGATACCGAGTCGATTAGCGTCATGGCCGGAATCTCTCCACCCGTCATCACGAAATCTCCGATTGACCATTCTTCGTCAACCTCAGATTGGATGATACGCTCATCTACCCCTTCGTAGCGGCCGCAAATCAGAAGTAAATTCTCATTTGTTGCCAGCTCTTCCACCCCTTGCTGGTCGAGTTTACGACCTTGAGGTGATAGGTAAATAACTTTCGTCTTACCCGGTGAGGCTTGTTTAGCGGTATGGATAGCATCGCGCAAAGGCTGAACCATCATAAGCATACCTGGGCCACCACCGTAAGGTCTGTCATCGACAGTTCGATGCTTGTCGTGAGTGAAATCACGAGGATTCCAAGTCTCAATCGACAAGAGACCTTTCTTAACCGCTTGACCTGTTACTCCAAAATCAGTAACAGAACGGAACATTTCAGGAAATAGGCTAATTACGCCAACCCACATGTTTATCTCGCTCTGATAATTTGGAGTTTAGAATCCAGGATCCCAGTCAACTTCGATCCGTTGAGCTTCACGATCAATCAACTTGATCACTTGCTCTTCAAGGAACGGAATTAATCGTTCCTTTTGCCCAAAAGCATCTTTCAAATTTGCTTTAACCACCAAAACATCGTTGGAACCCGTTTCAAGCATGTCAGAGACAGTGCCTAAGTCATAACCTTTATCAGTTACAACCTGCATTCCAATCAAATCACGCCAGTAGAACTCATCTTCTGGCAATTCTGGCAGTACCGCAGGGTCAATTGCGATTTCAAAGTTAGTCAGTAATTGCGCGTCTTCGCGCACATCCAGACCTTCCAGCTTTACCACCAAACCTTTGTTATGGCGCTTCCAGCTTTCTACTTTTCGCTCAACCCACTCACCTTTTTGGTTAATAAACCAAGGTGCGTAATCAAATATGCTTTCGGTATTGTCTGTGTAGGAAAAAACTTTAAGCCAGCCACGAATGCCGTAAGTAGCACCAAACTTACCTACAACAATCTTCTCGCTGCTCATTGTTTCATTACCTTTCATCGACATAAGCTAATTACTACTTCTTAAATTAAGAATTAAGCCGCTTTTTGAGCGTCTTTAACTAGCTTAGCTACGCGGTCAGATAGAGATGCGCCTTGACCAACCCAGTGGTTAACGCGATCTAGGTCTAGACGTAGACCTTCTTCTTGACCTTTAGCCGTTGGGTTGAAGAAACCAACTTTCTCGATGAAACGGCCAGTTGCAGCATTGCGGCTGTCCGCTACTACGATTTGATAAAATGGACGCTTCTTAGCGCCGTGACGTGCCAAACGAATGGTTACCATGTCGTCCTCTTTGCTTTCTCAAAAATAAAATTAACCCCAGGAACTGCTTAATGAAAAACAGTTTGGGGTCTCGTGCCAAAATAAAGCTCCGGAATTTTACTCTTATTCCGGAGCAATGCAAGGTATTTAGCTACTTTTTCACCAACATAAAACGAGATCTAAGTTTGTGACCTAGCTAACACCTTGAAATTTTTATCGCAGGGGAATTTTAACGCCCAAATGGGTTGAAGCCACCGCCTCCACCCATACCGCCCATGCCACCCATCATGCCTTGCATGTTGCGCATCATGCCTTTCATTCCACCCTTCTGCATTTTCTTCATCATCTTCTGCATCTGAGTGAATTGCTTGAGCAGGCGGTTAACATCCTGAACCTGAGTACCAGAACCCGCAGCAATACGTTTCTTACGCGAGCCTTTAATCAACTCAGGACGTTGGCGTTCTTTCATGGTCATGGAATTGATGATGGCTTCCATTTGCTTAAACATCTTGTCGTCGACTTTGTCTTTGACGTTGTCTGGCAAATTGCTCATGCCTGGCAGCTTATCCATCATGCCCATCATGCCGCCCATGTTCTGCATCTGACCAAGTTGTTCACGGAAGTCTTCAAGGTCGAAGCCTTTCTTCTCTTTAAACTTCTTCGCCAGCTTCTCTGCTTTCTCAGTATCAACATTACGTTGTAGATCTTCGATAAGCGACAGTACGTCCCCCATACCAAGAATACGTGAAGCAACGCGATCAGGGTGGAATGGTTCTAGTGCATCGGTTTTCTCACCGACACCCAAGAATTTAATTGGTTTACCTGTGATATGACGAACCGAAAGTGCTGCACCACCACGTGCATCACCATCGACCTTGGTTAGGATCACACCCGTCAGTGGTAACGCATCGCCAAACGCTTTCGCTGTGTTTGCGGCATCCTGACCTGTCATTGCATCGACAACAAACAGAGTTTCAACAGGATCAATTGCAGAGTGAAGCTCTTGGATCTCACCCATCATCTGCTCATCAATCGCTAGGCGACCCGCTGTATCGACAAGAAGAACGTCATAGAATTTCTTCTTCGCATGGTCTATTGCAGCATTGGCAATATCAATCGGCTTTTGATCAGGCGAAGATGGGAAGAAATCGACACCAATGTCTGAAGCCAGCGTTTCTAGCTGTTTGATCGCCGCTGGGCGATAAACGTCCGCAGAGACAACTAAGACTTTTTTCTTGTCTCTCTCTTTTAACAGCTTAGAAAGCTTGCCAACCGAGGTAGTTTTACCCGCACCTTGCAAACCTGCCATAAGGATCACAGCTGGCGGCTGTGCCGCAAGGTTTAAAGCCTCATTGGATTCACCCATTACGGCTTCAAGTTCAGATTGAACAATCTTAATGAACTCTTGGCCAGGCGTTAGAGACTTAGATACCTCTACACCTACAGCACCTTCTTTTACGCGTTTAACAAAATCACGTACAACCGGAAGAGCTACGTCGGCTTCAAGCAGCGCCATGCGCACTTCACGCAAAGTGTCTTTTATATTGTCTTCGGTCAAACGACCTTTACCGCTGATATTCTTCAGCGTTTTGGATAATCGATCCGTTAAATTCTCAAACATCTTAGTCTCTTTACCTGAGCGACTCACAGTGTAGTCGCCCTAAAATGACGACAAATTATTGTGAGTATACC
The DNA here is from genome assembly GCF_013113835.1 of Vibrio sp. RE88. GTDB lineage: Bacteria > Pseudomonadota > Gammaproteobacteria > Enterobacterales > Vibrionaceae > Vibrio. The sequence goes on from NZ_VTYQ01000007.1 coordinate 304,154, forward strand.
TTAGCCAGTCCTCGCTTTGCACTGCCGTGATAACATTTGATCTCTCCCGTGACACAAATCAGGGAGATAAGTCATAGCCCAAGCTGTTGATGCAAGGTATAATTTGTTAAAAATCCACCAGATCTTAGAGAAGAATGGACAACTTAATCGCCGTTGCTGCTGCAATACTCTATTTCTTAGCAATAGCAACCATAGTACCGGGGCTTGTACATCAAACAGGGATCCGAGCAAAAACTGTCTTGATCAGTGCTTTCTTAGCGCTCGCTTTTCATGCCTGGTTATTAAGTGATTTGATTATTGAAGGATCAGGGCAGAATTTGAGTATCCTCAATGTCGCTTCCTTGATCAGTTTTATTATTTCTCTGGTTTTAAGTCTGGCGATGCTACGAACACGACTGTGGTTTCTTCTGCCCGTGGTATATAGCTTTGCGGCAATCAACTTATCTGCAGCCGCTTTCTTACCCAGTACGTTTATTACTCATTTAGAGCAAGATCCAAAACTGCTGATCCACATTTCTCTGGCACTTTTCTCATACTCAACGCTGACCATTGGTGCTCTTTATGCTCTGCAACTGGCTTGGTTAGATCACAAATTAAAAACCAAAAAAGCCTTAGTGATTAACCCGAACCTACCACCATTGCTGATGGTCGAGCGACAACTCTTTAAGATCATCTTGGTTGGCAACCTGCTGCTAACCGGCACCTTGCTCACTGGCTTTATTTTTGTGCAAGATATGTTTGCTCAAGGAAAAGCGCACAAAGGCATCTTGTCCTTTATTGCCTGGGTGGTGTACTCCATTCTGCTCTGGGGTCACTATCAGAAAGGATGGCGGGGTCGGAAAGTGACTTGGTTTGCCGTTGCCGGAGCGACTTTGCTAACACTGGCTTATTTTGGCAGCCGCTTTGTTCGCGAGATCATTCTTAACTAATTGATATTCAAAGGTGCATAGACTGCACCTTTCTTTTACAATACTTCGCCCGATACCTGAGATTGACTTAGCGCTTTTGTTAGGTCATAAATTAATCAAACATCAAAAGGAAAAGATAAGTTTTGGACGACATATCAACGGGTCTCTTGTTTGCGCTACTCGCGTGTCTGATTGTTATTTCAGGATATTTCTCAGGTTCAGAAACCGGCATGATGGCTCTGAATCGCTACCGTCTCAAACACCTTGCGAATAATGGGCATAAAGGCGCTAAACGCGTCGAAAAGCTATTGGATCGCCCAGATCGTTTGATTGGTTTGATTCTCATTGGCAATAACCTCGTCAATATTCTCGCCTCAGCAATCGCGACTATTCTCGGAATGCGCTTATACGGTGATATCGGGGTTGCCATTGCAACGGGTGCGCTAACAATGGTGATCCTCGTTTTCGCAGAGGTAACACCAAAAACGCTGGCAGCACTCTACCCCGAGCGCGTTTCCTACGCGAGCAGTATCCTTCTCAGCATCTTGATGAAGTTACTGTCACCACTAGTGATGCTGGTTAACTTCATTACTAATGGCTTTATACGCTTGCTTGGCATTCGGGCTAATCACGGTGGTGATGATCATCTTAGTTCAGAAGAACTGCGTACAGTCGTTAACGAAGCCGGTAGCCTGATCCCAAGACGCCACCAGGATATGTTGATTTCCATCCTTGACCTTGAGCATGTCACCGTTAATGACATCATGGTGCCGAGAAACGAAATCACAGGCATCGATATTAATGATGACTGGAAGTCTATTGTCCGCCAGCTGACCCACTCTCCTCATGGTCGCGTCGTGTTATACCGCGACCAGATTGACGAAGTCGTCGGTATGCTGCGCTTACGTGAATCTTACCGACTGATGCTGGAAAAAAACGAGTTTAACAAAGAGACTCTACTCAGAGCCGCAGACGAAGTTTACTTTATTCCAGAAGGCACTCCGCTCAATATTCAGCTGTTGAAGTTTCAACGTAATAAAGAACGTATCGGACTTATCGTCAACGAATACGGTGACATCATAGGCTTGATTACACTGGAAGATATTCTTGAAGAGATTGTTGGCGAATTCACCACTTCGATTGCACCAAGTTTATCCGAAGAAATCACCCCACAAGGTGATGGCAGTTTCTTAATTGAGGGCAGTGCAAATATTCGCGATATCAACAAAGGGTTAATGTGGAAGCTACCAACTGACGGTCCTCGCACATTGAATGGTTTGATCCTTGAGCATTTAGAGGATATTCCTGAAAGCCACCTGAGCGTTCAAGTGTCAGGGCACCCAATGGAAATCGTCGAGTTAGAAGAGAACCGTATTAAGCTGGTCAAGGTGTTTCCAAGTAACGCCAAAGAAAGTTAATAAATAGCAGAACATAAAATAATAAAGCCTTGGCAATGCCAAGGCTTTTTTCTTTACTTAAGAAGTACTTACTCTTCGTTCATGCTGAACAGGCTTTCCATATTCAGACCCTGTTTGATCAGGATCTCTCTTAAACGGCGTAGGCCTTCAACCTGAATCTGACGAACACGTTCACGAGTTAGGTTAATTTCACGTCCTACTTCTTCCAGTGTTGACGGCTCGTAACCCAACAATCCAAAACGACGTGCTAAGACTTCTTTCTGCTTAGGATTCAGTTCATCCAGCCAATGGATCAATGAAGACTTGATATCATCGTCTTGAGTCGACACTTCAGGATCTGAGTTGTTCACATCTGGAATGATATCCAGCAGTGCTTTTTCACCATCACCACCGATAGGGGTATCTACAGAACTAATTCGTTCGTTGAGGCGTAGCATCTTGCTGACATCGTCGACTGGCTTGTCGAGTTGCGTAGCAATCTCTTCTGCCGTTGGTTCGTGGTCCAGCTTCTGTGATAGCTCACGAGCAGTACGCAGATAGATGTTCAGCTCTTTGACCACATGAATCGGCAAACGTATGGTGCGAGTTTGATTCATCAAAGCACGTTCAATCGTTTGGCGGATCCACCAAGTAGCATAGGTCGAGAATCGGAACCCTCTCTCTGGGTCAAACTTTTCAACCGCGCGAATCAAGCCCAAGTTGCCTTCTTCAATCAGATCAAGCAGAGCAAGCCCACGGTTGCTGTATCGACGGGAAATTTTCACCACTAAGCGAAGATTACTTTCAATCATACGTTTACGCGCAGCTTCGTCACCTCTTAGGGCACGGCGGGCGTACAAAACTTCTTCTTCTGCGGTGAGTAGTGGAGAGAAACCAATTTCTCCCAAGTAAAGTTGAGTGGCATCCAAGCTTTTCGTGGAAGCGTCAAACTCCTCTTTGACGTCCTCTGCTTGAGTGCGGTTGGCGGTAGTGAGTCCATTTGCCTGAACTGATTCCATTGTTGGTTCAAGTTCGAACTCTTCGACTTTCGTTGCTGTATTGCTGATACTCATAGCGCCTCCCCCTGGCGAGCTAGCAAGACATTACTACTTCTAATGTCGCTATTTACCTATTAAGTATTAGGGTAAGTAGCGTTTTGGATTCACTGACTTACCTTGATAGCGAATTTCAAAGTGTAGACGAACACTGTTGGTTCCAGAACTGCCCATCGTTGCGATTTTCTGGCCTGCTTTTACACTTTGTCCTTCGTGTACGAGCAACCGTTCATTATGCGCATAAGCACTGAGGTAGTTATCGTTATGTTTGATAATCACGAGATTACCATAACCGCGCAGCGCGTTACCCGAATAAACAACGGTGCCATTAGCTGTAGACGTTATCGGCTGACCTCGCTGTCCTGCAATGTCGATGCCTTTATTCCCTTGATCTCCAGCTGAGAAGTTTTTGATTACCCTCCCTTTGGTTGGCCATAACCATTTAGAGATTTTCTCATTCTTTGGTTTAGAGCTACTGACCGATTTGTTAACGTTTTGTTTACTTTTAGAACCAACATACTCCTTTGATTTTGATTGATCAACCTTCTTAACTGGATCTTTTTTAACCGATTTTTGTTTATTTTGCGCGCTTTGCGCGCTAATTGCTTGATTCGAGTTTTTACTCGATTTTACAGATGGTGTTGATGCCGCTGCGACAACAACAGGTGCAGATACCGCACCCGCGCCTGTACCACCGTACGCTGGTGGGTTATATGCAGGTTGCCAAAGTTTTAGTTTTTGACCAGGAAAGATGGTGTATGGCGCCGTTAAGCCATTGTAACGAATGATATCTTTTACATCTTTATCTGTGACGTACGCAATAAAGTAAAGCGTGTCACCTTTCTTGACCTGATAGTAACTGCCTCGATAGCTGCCACGTGAGATAGAGCTGTAGTCTTTGTTAAGACCTGAAACTGGCGCGGGGGAATGAGCAGCACATCCAATCAGTATGCTACTTAAGGCCACAACAGGAATAAACTTAGACCAACACTTCATAGTTAAGCAAGTTCACCAGCGATCAGGGGAACAAAACGTACATCTTCGATAATTTGGGATAAAAACTCATCGCCCTGACGGGTAATTTTCAGTAACTGCTGGACACCCTCACCGACTGGAATCACCAGAATACCTCCTTCCGAGAGCTGTTCAAGCAATACAGGAGGAACGGAAGCTGCTGCAGCGGTGACAATAATTGCGTCAAATGGTCCTTTCACGGCCCAGCCCTGCCACCCATCTCCATGTTTCGTCGACACATTGTAAATATCCAACTGCTTAAGGCGGCGCTTTGCTTCCCACTGGAGAGACTTGATGCGCTCTATCGAGTAAACATGTTCCACCAGCTGAGCCAGTACAGCCGTCTGATAACCAGAGCCCGTCCCCACCTCTAAGACTTTGCTTGTCGAGCGAAGTTCAAGCATTTCCGTCATCTTAGCAACAATATAGGGCTGAGAGATGGTCTGCCCCTGACCGATGGGTAACGCGTTGTTGTCATACGCTTGATGTACCATCGCCTGAGAAACAAACCGTTCTCGCGGCAAAGCATAAATTGCCTTGATCACGTTTTGATCCTGAATGCCGCTGGCGACCAGAAAGTCGATCAATCTATCGGCATGTGGATTCGTCATTCTTACTTGTCCTTCAACCAGTTATCCATACTGCGTAACGACTCATGAGCCGTCAGGTCTACTTGTAGCGGAGTCAGTGAAACAAAGCCCTGCTCGATGGCATAGAAATCCGTACCTTCTCCAGCGTCTTGCTCCTTGCCCGGAGGCCCTAACCAATAAATATCATGACCTCGAGGATCTTGCTGCTTGATCATCGCTTCCGCGTGATGGCGCGCACCTAACCGGGTGACACTGATACCTTTCAGCGCATCTGATGGCAGATCGGGAATATTGATATTTAATAATCGATTGGTTGGTATCGGAGTCGCAAGGTGCTGCTCGACAATATCTCTTGCGATATGAGCAGCCGTTGCAAAGTGAGTTTTACCAACCAAAGAAAAGGCTATCGACTGAACCCCAAGGAAATGCCCTTCCATTGCAGCGGCCACCGTACCGGAATAAAGCACATCATCGCCCAAGTTGGCACCGTGATTAATGCCCGTCAGAACCAAATCCGGAAGGTCATCTTTCATTAACTCATTTAGTGCAAAGTGCACACAATCGGTAGGTGTTCCCTGAACAGAATATATACCTGCCGATAACTCTTTGACACGCAGAGGCTGTTCAAGCGTGAGTGAGTTTGATGCACCAGAGCGATTTCGGTCAGGCGCCACAATGGTAATCTCGGCAAGATCGCCCAATGCTTCAGCCAGAGCATGAATCCCTTCAGCATGCACTCCATCATCGTTACTTAATAATATTTTCAGTGCTTTCTCACTCATTCGTAGCTGCGCTCCACTTCCTGTTCCTGAATCAACTCACGAATGATTGCGGTGGCGAAGCAGCCGGCATCCAAAGAGAATCGCAGTGTGATCGCGTCCTGCTCAACACTCCAAGAGAGACCCTGAGGTTTTAGCGCGACAGGACGGCGGTCATGACGCATACGATTTCCGCGAATCAGGGCCATCAAGTCAGGCTCCGCATCCAGGTGGGGCTGTTCCAAAGCCAGCGCCTTCTCTGTAGTAGGCAGAGCATTGTCACCCGCCATCGCTGCCGTTATCTGAGCATCGCCTTGCTTAACGGTCTCGTTAAGTTTTGTCAGTGCTTCTGATTCAGCAATGACAACCCCTTCAGAAGCTTGAATACAATCACCTTCAACAACCAGATTAAACACGTCTTGTTCAATGCGTTGTGACACTATATTGTTGAAGATCCACGAGCGTGCTGCCGAAAGATACAAGCTTCTTTTATTTTGGTTTCGAGTGCGCACATTCTCACGGCCCCAACGTCTTGCTTCATTGAGATTGTTACCGTTGTTCCCGAAACGCTGACTTCCAAAATAATTTGGAACACCGTGTTGGCGGATGGATTCCAGTCGCACAACTACATCTTCGACATCACTTACTTCTGTCAACGTGATGATAAAATCGTTTCCGATTGAGTCACCTGGGCGTAATTTTTTGTTGTGGCGGCTGGTTTCAACAATCTCAATACTTGGATGTTGACTGAGAAACGCTCTGAAATCAGGAGTATCCCCTTTAGGCAGGTGAACACTTAGCCACTGCTCAGTCACAGCATGACGATCTTTTAAACCAGCCCAGCTGACATCTTTCGATTTCACGCCGCAGGCTTTCGCCAGCTCATTCGCAACGAAGCTGGTGTTCTCTCCCGTCTTACGGATGCGCACCATCAGATGCTCTCCTTCGCCCGTAAAGGCAAAGCCAAGATCCTCGTTAACCTGAAAATGCTGCGGCTGGGCTTTCAACTTCCCCGTGGCTTGAGGTTTTCCATTCAAATAGGCAAGTGAAGATAGAATGTCAGTCATAATGTTACCGTTACCCCTTTAAGCGATAGTCACCAAGGCGTAGTTTTTATTGTTGTTTTATAAGTAATACGACCGCTTCGGTCGCAATACCTTCTTTGCGGCCAGTGAAACCAAGGCGCTCAGTCGTTGTCGCTTTGACATTCACATTGCCAATATCCGTTTCAAGATCTTGTGCAATCACTTCACACATCGCCGTGATATGCGGGGCCATTTTGGGTGCTTGAGCCATAATGGTGACGTCCGCATTTCCCAGTATATACCCTTGTTCTTTCACTCTGCGGTACACGTCGCGCAGCAAATCCCGGCTGTCCGCCCCTTTCCATTCATCATCGGTATCAGGAAAGTGACGACCAATATCACCCGCTGCAATGGCTCCGAGTAACGCGTCACATAGAGCATGCAGAGCAACATCTCCATCTGAGTGAGCGATCAGCCCCTGCTCATACGGTACAGAAACACCACCTATAATTACCGGACCTTCGCCACCAAATTTGTGAACGTCGAAGCCGTGACCAATACGAATCATGATTTATCCTTTATTACGATTAAGATAAAACTCTGCGAGCGCTAAATCTTCGGGCTGAGTAATTTTTATATTATCCGCCGAACCCTGTACCAGAGCTGGAGATTGCCCAGACCACTCCATCGCAGACGCTTCGTCAGTAATCGTAATACCTTTCAAAAGCGCCTCACTCAAGGCCGTGGTCAGCTGCTCAGTTTTAAACATTTGTGGAGTCAGTGCGTGCCACAGTGCTTCTCTATCTACAGTATGATCAATATTTTGACCTCTGTTTGCTCTTTTCATTGTGTCTCTGACGGGCGAAGCAAGAATACCTCCAACCTCATGCTGTAGTGACACCTCAATAAGCTTATCTAAATCTCGCTGTTTTACACATGGTCTGGCGGCGTCATGCACCATCACCCAGTCGGCAAGCTGATGGTCACAAACGAACTTCAGCCCAGACAATACGGAATCTGCTCGCTCCTTTCCTCCATCCACTTTTACCACCTGCGGGTTTTGAGCAATAGATAGCAGCGGAAAGTATGGATCACCGTCGGTAATCGATACGATGACTTTGTCTATTTTAGGGTGTTGCAGTAGTTTCTCGACGGTGTGCTCAAGGACGGCTTTATCGTTGATAGAGAGGTACTGCTTTGGGCGATCTGCCTGCATGCGGCTGCCAACACCAGCAGCAGGGACTATAGCGACAATGGAAGGGTTCACTTGTGTCATGCTTAGTTATCATCTCCGACAATGCGGTAAAACGTCTCACCTTCTTTGACCATTCCCAATTCATGGCGAGCACGCTCTTCGATAGCGTCTAGCCCTTGGCGAAGGTCATCAATTTCAGCAAACATTTCATTGTTTCGGTTCTGCAGATTGCCATTGACCTGATGCTGAACTTCAATTTCAGCATTGACCGACTGAAACTCAGAAATGCCATTTTTGCCCAGCCACAAGGTGTACTGCAGCCAGCCTAATAACAAGAGTAAAGTTAGGGCAAAAATTCGCATAAAATATTCTAAGAATGAGAGATATAGAAAGACCACATATATATCATAATGTCGCTTTTCAAGCGAGATTGACGCATGTGGTCTTTACAAAGATATTGATTAACTTCTGCGCTTACTGCATGAGTAAGAATGCAAACAAACCGAAGCCGAGGATCAATCGGTAAATCACGAAAGGTGTCATCCCCATTCTAGAGATCAGTTTCAGGAAGAAGTGAATACATACATAGGCGCTGATAAACGAGGTTACGATCCCTGTCAGCAAAACGCCTAGATGAATAGGGTCGCCACTGCTCACCAATTTTAGACCTAAATAACCACCAGCCAATAGAATAATAGGGATAGACATTAGGAAGGAAAATCTTGCGGCCGCTTCACGGGTAAAGCCCAGGTACAATGCTGCGGTAATCGTCGCGCCAGAACGAGAAGTGCCAGGAATCATGGCCAGTGCCTGAGCAACACCGATAAACAGTGCTTTCTTCCAATCTGCCTGATACTCATCGTCCGCGAGGCTTGAATGTTTATCGACATACCATAGCAATAAACCAAAAACGATGGTGGTGGTCGCAATCACCCAAGCACTGCGCAGATACAATTCTATAAAGTCTTTCATTAGCAAACCAAACACACACGCAGGAATGGTTGCAAGAATTATCATCCACGCCAGTTTTGCTTCTTTACTGCGATCGCCCTTAAAAATAGACGCAAAAAAGGCCGATAGTAACGACACCACTTCACTACGGAAATAGATCATGACGGCTGCCAACGTGCCAACATGCACTGCCACATCGAACGCTAAACCTTGATCTTCCCAACCCAATACTGCAGAAGGGAGGATTAAGTGCGCCGAGCTGGAAATAGGCAAAAACTCAGTAAGACCTTGAATTAAGGCCAGAATAAACGCTTCAAAATAACTCATTAGATACTCAATTATGTTTGGTAATCAAACCAGAGGTCGACTTTGTTTAAGGTTTCTGGATAAGACGATTCGAGCCAGATTTGGCGTATGGTTCGACCATCACCTGGTACACAAAGTTCAGTACACAGCTCATTAAGTGGCTCAATCACAAAACCGTATTTATAGATATCGCTACGAGGCAATTCTGGTGCTTGTTCGGAGACATGATGGCCAAACAAGATGATGTCCAGATCAACGGTTCGCGGCTGAAATTTCTGCGCATGTTCTTCGCGCCCCCATTTGAGCTCAATATGACGCAGTTGTCGTGAAAATTCCGTTAAACTTAATGGAGTTTTCATTTCTACGACAAGGTTATAGAAGGTATCCCCTTCAAACCCAACCGCTTCACACTCATAAATCGTAGACAATCGAAGATCCTGACCAAGATCAGACAACTCAAAAATCGCGGCTTCAATGTGTTTACGCCTTTCTACATTGGATCCTATTCCAATGTATGTGGTATTCATGCCACGCCTCGTTCGATGACCACTCCAACACCCGAAGCTTGTGGCACCGCACCAGGTTTGGTTAGGCGAATCTTGACCCATGGCACACTGAACTGCGTCATGATCAACTGAGCCACTTCTTCAGCCACGCGCTCGACAAGTAAAAAACGGCCAGATTCAATATGAGATAACACCGCTGAGCTGACTTGCGCATAGTCCAGCGCATCAACCACATCATCACTTTTACCTGCTGGTTGATTGTCATGAGCCATTTCAATATCCAAAACCAGCTTTTGTTTGATTTCCTGTTCCCAATCGTAAACGCCGATAGTGGTGATCACTTCTAACTGCTCGATAAATACTTTATCCATGCGCTTTGCTTCCTTTAGAGGTCGGATACCCAAATCAGGTAAAAAGTCGTACTATTTTTATCTCAAACGCCACGCAGTTGGTAGTTTGAGTATTCTAAGCACGATATGATATCAATTACTTGCCTAGCTAACATCTCTTTATAACGAGTAACTTTACTATGACGCCACTAGCACTTGTCATGATCATCTTTGCCTATCTATTGGGCTCGATCTCGAGTGCAGTTTTGATCTGTCGCGTACTCAGACTCCCTGACCCTCGTGGAGTCGGCTCTCACAATCCGGGGGCGACCAACGTGTTGAGAATTGGTGGTAAAAAGGCAGCCGCAGCAGTACTGCTGTGCGATATGCTCAAAGGGACTATTCCCGTCTGGGGTGGTTACTTCCTGAATATTGATCCGCTCATTCTTGGAGTAATTGCGATCGCAGCCTGTTTAGGCCATATGTATCCGATCTTTTTTCATTTTAAAGGTGGTAAAGGCGTTGCGACGGCCTTAGGCGCCATAGCCCCAATAGGGCTCGACTTAACAGCAATGATAATTGCGACATGGCTGCTGGTTGTACTGATTTTTCGTTACTCATCTCTGGCTGCCATCGTCACGGTACTGTTAGCCCCTTTATACACCTGGATGATCAAACCTCAATACACATTACCTGTCGCCATGCTATGTTGCCTGATTGTGTTCAGACACCACCAAAATATCAGACGCTTGTTTGAGGGAACGGAACCCAAAGTCGGAGAGAAAAAGAAAGGATTCAATAAAGCCTCATGATGAGGCCTTATTGTTGTTTAGCTGTATACTTTGGAAAGGAAATTCTGCAGCATTCCGGTAACAAATTCCGGCTGCTCTAGGTTAGCAATGTGACCGGCTTTAGGCACCTGAATAAGCTCAGAGCCGGTAATACAATCGTTCATTAAATACGATTCCAGTACCGGGCGAGGAATATCTTCTTGCCCCACAGCAATCAGCACAGGTAACGCAAACTTTTCAATATCTTCGATCTGGTCTCGACGGCCAAACACCATCCGCCCCATACGTGCGACTTCCGCAGCTTGCTGACCTTTCAGATTAGATAACTTCTCTCGAAACCCAGCCACTAAATCAGGCGACTCTTGCTGTGCATTTCGCGCAAAAAACATCGGAGTAACAATATCAACGATAGGCTCTGGCACCATCTGTGCGGCCGAAATAGTTTCCAACATAGTGAAGTATTTTTTGTGGGTCACTTCTGGTTCTAAACCGACAAACGTATCCATCATAACCAGAGATTTGACACGCTCAGGTGCTAGATTCACCACTTCACTGCCCCACATACCACCAACAGAAAGCCCGATAATCGAAAACTGCTCAACCTCTAGATGGTCCATTAACGCTATAATTTGCTGAGCATAATCCACCAGTGAATTGGTTGAAGCAGGGGCAAAGTCAGACTGACCATGAGCCCAAAAATCCGGCACTATGCAGCGATAGTTTTGACTCAATACTTCAATTTGAGGCGCCCACATTTCGCTGTCCCACAGGTAGCTGTGACCTAAAACAACAACTGGGCCTTGGCCAATATCCTGATACGCCATTTGATGGCCATCTACAGCAAATTTATTCACAGTTTTATCCATTGATAATATTTATAAAATCCAAGAGTATCATTAATGACAAAGTTAACACCTCGGATGTTTTCACTTTATCCGAGAAAAAGAAAAAGGCCGACTCTCAAGAGCGGCCTTATAGCAACAAGCAACCTATGCGATGGGTTCAAGCTGGTCGATCGGCCAACGTGGCGTCGCCTGAACCGATAAATCCGCCAGCTCACCATTTTTCAACCGTTGCATACCTGCGTACGCGATCATTGCGCCATTGTCGGTACAAAACTCGGTACGAGGGTAATAAACCTCACCGCCAATTTTCTGCGCAAGTTGTTCTAGGTCAGCACGTAATCGACGATTAGCACTCACGCCACCCGCTATTACGATACGTTTAAAGCCCGTTTGTTCTAGCGCTCGCTTACATTTAATCGTTAATGTAGCGCATACCGCTTCTTCAAACGCCAGTGCAATATCTGCACGAGTTTGTTCGTCGTCACCATTCGCTGCAATGGTATTAGCTGTGAATGTTTTCAGCCCAGAGAAGCTCATATCTAAGCCAGGTCTATCAGTCATAGGGCGAGGGAATTTAAACCGTCCTGGCGTGCCTTTTTCAGCCAACTTAGAAAGCAGTGGGCCGCCTGGATAATCCAATCCCATCAGCTTAGCCGTTTTATCAAATGCTTCTCCAGCCGCATCATCAATCGACTCACCAAGAATCTTATATTCACCAATGCCGTTCACTTCGACCATCATTGAGTGACCACCAGAAACCAAGACGGCGACAAATGGGAAGGGAGGAGGATTATCTTCTAGCATAGGCGCAAGAAGGTGGCCTTCCATATGATGGACAGGCACAGCAGGTACACCCCACGCATACGCCAAGCTACGACCAATAGTTGCACCAACAAGCAACGCACCAACCAAGCCCGGACCTGCGGTATACGCAACTCCATCAATATCCTTTGGCGTCAAGTTCGCTTCGGCCATTGCGGCTTTGATCAATGGGATCGTCTTCTTTACATGATCTCGTGAGGCAAGTTCAGGTACCACACCACCATAATCGGCATGGAGCTTAACCTGACTATATAGCTTATGAGAAAGCAGCCCTTTCTCATCATCGTAAATCGCGATGCCTGTTTCATCACATGAGGTTTCAATACCAATAATGCGCATGGTTTAACCTAGGTGTCTTAATCTCTGATTCAAAATTGGCGCAATCTTACCTCGGCTTGGCTTCGCAAACAAATTTTGTATACTGAATAGACTACAAAGGGCTTTACAAAGCCTATGTGATCGGATTAAAATTCCGCACCATTTTTGATCAAGCTGATTGTAGACCCAGCATTAAAGCTCGGTACTGTGAAGTCAGCATTAACGAATAACCCCTGAGGTGAAAGGCATATGCCAGTAGTTAAAGTACGTGAAAACGAACCGTTCGACGTTGCTCTACGTCGTTTCAAACGCTCTTGCGAAAAAGCAGGTATCCTTTCTGAAGTGCGTCGTCGTGAGCACTACGAAAAGCCAACTACAGTTCGCAAACGCGCTAAAGCAGCGGCTCAAAAGCGTCACGCTAAGAAGCTAGCTCGCGAAAACGCTCGTCGCGTTCGCCTGTACTAATAGCTAAGTCCAAAAGGATTCTAGTTATGGCTCTGATTGATACTCTCAAAGAAGAGCAAAAATTAGCGATGAAAGCCAAGGACAAACTGCGCCTTGGCACTATTCGTTTAGCTCTTTCCGCCATTAAGCAACGTGAAGTTGACGAACAGATTACTCTGGGCGACGACGATATTCTCGCTGTGCTGACGAAAATGGTTAAACAACGTCGCGATTCTGTCGCTCAATTCGAATCAGCAGGTCGACGAGATCTGGCTGACGCTGAGCAAGCTGAGATTGCTGTACTTGAGGACTTTATGCCTCAACCGCTAACTGATGAAGAAGTGGCTGCACTTATTGAGAGTGCTATTGCTGATTCAGGTGCTGCGGGCATGCAAGACATGGGTAAAGTAATGGGCGTGCTTAAGCCTCAAATTCAAGGGCGTGCAGATATGGGTAAAGTAAGTGGTTTAGTTCGCGCTAAGCTAGGTTAATTGCCCGACCCAAATTGCAGCAAGCCGTGCTATCCTCTGGAACGCACGGCTTGTTTGTATCTAGATTAGTCTTTTCTTTCTTTGTTAGGTTTTATGGCAGGACACATCCCCCGCAGTTTTATAGATGACCTACTGGCTCGACTCGATATCGTCGATATCATTGACGCTCGGGTAAAACTTAAGAAAAAAGGCAAAAACTACGGCGCCTGCTGCCCTTTCCACAACGAAAAAACACCTTCCTTTAGTGTTAGCCAAGAAAAGCAGTTTTATCACTGTTTCGGCTGTGGGGCACACGGCAATGCCATCGACTTCATGATGGAATATGAGCGCCTTCAATTCCCTGAGGCCATTGAAGAACTCGCCTCTTACCTTGGGATTGATGTGCCAAGAGAGCAGCGTCAGGGTGGCCGCTTTCCTTCCAATCAGCCTCAAGCAAATACCGAGCAAAAACGTAATCTCTACGATTTAATGACTGGGATTGCGCAGTTCTATCGAGACCAGCTCAAACTTTCTGGCAGTAAGGTCGCGATTGACTACCTTAAAGAGCGTGGTTTATCTGGTGAAATCGTTCAGAAGTTTAGCATCGGATATGTCGCTGATGAATGGGATCTGGTGCGGAAAAACTTTGGCCAGCAGAAACAAGCTCAAGATATGCTTGTATCAGGTGGGATGCTAATCGAGAACGACAAAGGCAACCGCTATGACCGCTTTCGCGGCCGGGTAATGTTCCCAATCCGTGATCGTCGAGGTCGAGTAATTGGTTTTGGTGGACGAGTCATTGGAGATGGTACACCAAAATACCTTAACTCTCCTGAAACACCTATTTTCCACAAAGGCAAGGAGCTGTACGGGCTCTACGAAGTAACCCAAGCATACCGTGAGCCTCCTCAGATTCTTGTCGTTGAAGGCTATATGGATGTGGTCGCGCTGGCGCAATATGGTGTCGATTATTCGGTGGCCTCACTTGGTACCTCTACGACCGGTGATCATATTCAACTGCTGTTTCGTCAAACCAATACCGTTGTGTGTTGCTATGATGGCGACCGCGCAGGTAAAGAGGCGGCTTGGCGTGCGCTAGAGAATGCACTGCAATACCTAAAAACAGGTAATACTCTGAAGTTTTTGTTTCTTCCTGATGGTGAAGACCCAGATAGCTATATCCGAAAATACGGCAAAGACGCCTTTGAGCAGCAAATGCATCAAGCCATTCCGCTTTCACGCTACCTATTTGAAAATTTAATCGAGATTCATCAGCTCAACTTAGGAAGCAATGAAGGTAAGTCGGCATTAAGAGCCCATGCCAGTAACTTGATTAATAAGATTCCAGATCCTTATTTCCAAGAGTTGCTGGAAAAGTTACTTGATGAGCGCACAGGGTTTGATAACCGACTGCGCCAACCGCGTAGAAAGACAAATGAAACCAGACCTCAGCCACATAAGGAGCTAAAGCGTACTCCAATGCGTGAGGTTATCGCTTTGCTTATTCAAAATCCGAGCTATGCTCAAATGGTACCTGACCTCTCAAGCGTGAAAGGCTTATCGGTACCGGGATTAAGTTTATTTGTTGAGGTGCTTGAATATTGTCATCACCACCCCAATGTAAACACAGGCCAGTTAACCGAACACTGGCGAAATACGAGCCATGACGCTCTACTGTCTCGCTTAGCCGGATGGGAAATCCCGCTCGACGAAGACAACGAACAAGATATATTTTTAGACTCGCTGGACAAAATACTGGCTCAGTGCGTCGAAAAGCAAATTGAAAATCTGCAGGCCAAAGAAAGAAGTGTCGGTTTATCAACCGAAGAAAGAAGGGAGCTACTAGCACTAATGCTAGATTTAAAAGCGTAACCCTGTTCGAATAGTCAGCAACAAATTAATTTGTTAATATGTGTGGTTTGCACTCGCATACTAATTCCTTCACCAGATACTAAGTTGGATACCGTCTATGGATCAAAATCCGCAGTCACAGCTAAAACAACTTGTCATTAAAGGCAAGGAACAAGGCTATCTGACCTACGCAGAAGTAAACGACCACCTGCCAGCAGAAATCGTAGATTCCGAGCAGGTCGAAGATATCATTCAGATGATCAACGACATGGGCATTCGAGTAGTGGAAACTGCTCCGGATGCTGATGATCTTGCGCTGAATGATGACGATACAATCACCGATGAAGATGCAGCTGAAGCTGCCGCTGCTGCGCTATCAAGCGTAGAGAATGAAATCGGCCGCACCACAGACCCAGTGCGTATGTACATGCGCGAAATGGGTACCGTAGAACTGCTGACTCGCGAAGGTGAGATCGATATTGCAAAGCGTATTGAAGATGGTATCAACCAAGTTCAAAATGCTGTTGCTGAGTATCCAGGAACCATCCCTTATATTCTTGAGCAGTTTGATAAGGTTCAGGCAGAAGAACTTCGCCTAACCGACCTTATCACAGGCTTCGTGGATCCAGACGCAGATGAAACGGCGGCACCAACAGCGACGCATATCGGTTCTGAGCTTGCAGAATCAGATCTTGAAGATGAAGATGCTGAAGAAGAAGACGCGGAAGAGTCTGAAGACGATGAAGAAGAGGAAGATACAGGTATCGATCCTGAGCTTGCTCTAGAGAAGTTCACGGCTTTACGTAACACTTTCCAGAACTACCAGCTTGCTTGTAACGAGTATGGCAACGAGAGCCCGAAAGCGACACTTGCGCATGAGATGGTTATAGACGTCTTCAAAGAGTTCCGTCTAACGCCTAAACAGTTTGACTACCTAGTTGAAGAGCTACGCACCTCAATGGAGCGTGTACGTACTCAAGAACGCCTGATCATGAAAGCGTCTGTTGAGTATGGCAAAATGCCAAAGAAATCGTTCATTACCCTATTCACGGGCAATGAGTCTAGCGAAGCTTGGTTAGACGAGATTCTCTCTTCAGATAAGCCGTATGCGGAAAAGATCCGTCGCAGCGAAGATGATATTCGTCGCTCAATCATGAAGCTAAAAGTGATTGAAGAAGAAACGTCGCTTACGGTTCAGAACATCAAAGACATCAGCCGTCGCATGTCTATCGGTGAAGCGAAAGCTCGCCGTGCGAAGAAAGAGATGGTAGAAGCAAACTTACGTCTGGTAATTTCTATTGCGAAGAAATACACCAACCGTGGCCTACAGTTCTTGGACCTGATCCAGGAAGGTAACATCGGTCTGATGAAAGCAGTAGATAAGTTTGAATACCGTCGTGGTTACAAGTTCTCGACTTACGCGACTTGGTGGATTCGTCAGGCGATCACTCGTTCGATTGCTGACCAAGCACGAACTATCCGTATCCCGGTTCACATGATCGAGACGATCAACAAACTTAACCGTATCTCTCGTCAAATGCTTCAGGAGATGGGTCGCGAGCCGTTACCGGAAGAACTTGCAGAACGCATGCAGATGCCGGAAGACAAAATCCGTAAAGTTCTGAAGATTGCTAAAGAGCCAATCTCAATGGAAACACCAATCGGTGATGACGAAGATTCGCATCTAGGTGATTTCATTGAAGATACGACGCTTGAGCTACCTCTTGATTCGGCTACTTCTACAAGTCTAAAGGTTGCAACGAAAGACGTTTTGGCTGGTTTAACACCTCGTGAAGCGAAAGTTCTGCGTATGCGTTTCGGTATCGATATGAATACTGACCACACGTTAGAAGAGGTTGGTAAGCAGTTTGACGTAACACGTGAGCGTATTCGTCAGATTGAAGCGAAAGCACTCCGTAAGCTTCGCCACCCTAGCCGCTCAGAGACTCTGCGTAGCTTCTTGGATGAGTAACCAAGCAAATTGATTAAAAGGCGAGCACCTGCTCGCCTTTTTTATTATTTATCGATTTAAGTGGATAAAATCTAAGCGCATTTACCCTAGATAGCGTCTAGACAGCTAGATCTGCATCCCCTATAATCATTGCCCTACACGGCCCCTTAGCTCAGTGGTTAGAGCAGTCGACTCATAATCGATTGGTCCGCAGTTCAAGTCTGCGAGGGGCCACCAAATACAAAAAAGCCTGATGAGGAAACTCATCAGGCTTTTTGCTTTCTCGATTTCTATTGCCTCAGAAACCTTTGGCCTTTTTGATCAAGTCGTAAGCATTTTGAATCTCTTGCGCCTTCTCTTTGGCTACATTCATCATTTCTGGCGGCAGACCTTTTGCCATGAGCTTATCAGGGTGATGCTCATTCATCAGCTTACGGTAAGCACGTTTAACTGTTTTTGTATCGGCACTACTGTCGACACCCAACAACTTGTATGCATCACTTAGTTGATCCGCAGTCGAGGCTTGTTGCCAACTGCCAGACTGATGGGAATGCCCACTGCCTGAGTGCCCTCCGAAGCCCCCTTGTTGAAAGCGAAACGCCGCTTCCTGCATACGCAAGCGCTGCTCTAGTTGGTCAGAAGAAAAGCCTAGCCCTTTCGCAACTTTATGTAGCACACTGCGCTCACTCGGATGAATATCACCATCCGCAAACGCTGCAGAGATTTGCAGTTCTAAGAAAAACTGCATTAAATCAAATCGACCACCGGACGAAATACGAACTCGCTCTAAAACAGTGTCTAATGGGAAGTCTGTTTCTTTACCCTCACGAAAAGCATTCTGCGCGGCGCGGCGTAACTCTCCATGCAGATTCATTCGTTCCATCATGGTGGTCGCGAGCTGAATTTCCTCACGAGTAACCTGCCCTTTAGCTTTCGCTACATGCCCCATTACCGCAAACGCAGCTTTAAAAAACTCTTCTTGTCGCTCAGCTTGACTAGGCCCACCACCAAAGCCTGAATTAAAACCAGCTTGACGTAACCGACGGGCTTTATCGAACTGGTGGCCTAAAAATAGACCGAATATCGCACCAAATGGTCCTCCCATCAGAAAACCAAAAAAAGTGCCGAGTATTTTGCCGAAAATATGCATTATGTGCTCTCAATCTCTGAATTTTTTCTTAGTAAAGCGGTCTGATAGTGCCGTAAGCGACAAATTCCTTTATTATAAGGACCGTTTTATTTTACATTCGGTCATCTATTCACCGGATATATCAAGTTCAACAGGATAGTAAAACTCGATGCCACGTTTTTCTCGCACCTTGTTAGCCACTTCTATTAGTGCCGCGTTTCTTATGCCTCAAGCTCAGGCTGAAGACACCCCTCTCGATCCTTCACAAGAGATGCCTTTCATTGGCGAATGCCAAACATTAGACCTTATTGACCAATGTCTGGTCAATGAAGAGGAGCCTGAAAACGCAAATCAACTGCCAATTAACGTTGAAGCCGACAGTTTAGAAGCCATCAATGGTGACAAAGCCACCTACAGTGGCAATGTTACTGTCGTTCAGGGCAAGAAACGTATGAAGGCCGATAATGTCACCTTGCATCAGCAAGATAACATTGTGGTGGCAGAAGGTAACGTGACATTCAGTGACGGCGAACTAAAAACCATATCAGATAAAGCTGTCAACAAACTTAACACTGAAGAAGTGACACTAGAGAACACTAACTATAAGTTCTTATGTGAGCCTGGCCGTGGCGAAGCCGTCTATGTTTCTAAAACGGGCAAAGCGGTGTATGAGATAGAGGATGGGACGATTACATCTTGTCCAGAAGGCGATAAATCATGGCGAATGAAGGCCTCAAGCATCGATATCGACCAGAACGAAGAAGAAGCTACCTTCTACAACCCTCGCTTCGAAATACTCAACGTGCCTGTTTTTTACCTGCCATTTTTAACAGTTCCGATTGGTGATACACGTAAAACCGGATTCTTATATCCAACTGTATCTTACGGCTCCAGTGATGGCTTTGAAATGGAAGTGCCGATTTACTGGAACTTGGCACCCAATTATGATTTGAAAACCACACTCAAGTACATGCAGGAACGTGGGACTCAGCTAAACAGTGAGTTTCGTTATCTTTCCGATCTCGGTTACAGCACATTAAAGTCAGAATATCTGCCAGATGATAAAAAATACCCAGCGCAAGGAGACCGATGGGGATTTCAGTGGCAACACAACGGTATTTTCCAAGAGAACTGGAAGTTTGAAGTCGATTATTCCAAAGTCAGTGATATAGCCTATTTTACAGATTTAGACTCTAGCGTTGGTAACCGTGAAGATGGCCAGCTGATTCAAGAAGCGCAAGCCACCTATCGTTCTTCCAACTGGGATGCCTCGATTCTAACTCGAGATTTTCAGGTCCTGACAACCAGTGGCAATACACCATATCGTCTTCTCCCTCAGCTTGAGTTCAATTATTACGCCCCAGAGCTGATGCGCTATCTAAATTTCGATGTCATCAGTCATGTTTCTCAATTTGATACCGATGATAGCTCTAAACCATCGGCGACACGTGTCCATGTAGAGCCTGGCTTAACTATTCCAATTGGTACCACTTGGGGCACTTGGACAACAGAAGCTCGAGTACTAGGTACCTACTACCAACAGGACTTAGATGGTCTTAACCTTGCTGACTTTAGTAACGATGGCTACAACTTAAAAGAATCCGCTTCTCGAGTGATTCCAGAGTTTAGAACTCATGCCGGTGTTGTGTTAGAAAGAGATACCGTTCTGCTTGATAACTACACTCAGACACTAGAGCCACAAGTCCAATATCTGTATGTTCCAGAAGAAGATCAAAGTGAAATCTACCTCTACGATACAACACTGCTGCAAACAGACTATTACGGACTATTTCGCAGTCGTAAATATAGCGGTGTCGATCGTATTGCCGCAGCCAACCAATTCAGCTACGGCGCCTCAACACGCTTCTTTGATGAGCAGTACAAAGAACGCCTAAATATCTCATTCGGTCAAATCTTCTACCTAGATAAAGACACCAAGAATTCAGCCCTAGACAACCAAGACAATAAGTCTAACTATTCTGCTTGGGCAGTGGAGATGGACTTCAACTACGATGATTATCTCTTCTACCATGGTGGTATCCAGTACGATATTGATACCAGTGAAGTTCAGCTTGGTAACAGCACACTTGAATACCGATTCTCAGGCGGCTTTATCCAGGGCAACTATCGCTACGTGACTCGAAGCTACATAGAAAGTACGCTTGGCGATAGTATTGGCGACTTAGATACGATTACAGAAGACGGCATTTCTCAGGCAGGAGTATTAGCTGGGTATCAAATCTCACGAAAATGGCGCGCCAGCGCTCAATATTTCTATGATTTGACCACCGATGAATCACTTGAATGGCTCGCTGGCCTCAGCTATACCTCAGATTGTTGGTATATTGGCTTTAACTATAGTAATCAACTCCGTAGTTGGAGCCCGGATTTCTCCAGCTACCCAAACTCTACACCAACGTATGAAAACAACTTCAGCTTTAATTTTGGTATTATTGGCTTCGGTACTGCTATAGGCTCAGACTCTGGTGTTACAGGGTCTGATACTGCAAATAGCTCTTTAGGTTACGGGCGCCCGTTCTTCTTAAACAACTAATTTAAAAGCCTGTGGTCTAACACCACAGGCTAAATATTCTCACAGGAAATTTAATGAAACTTTGGAAGCAAACCTTGCTTGGACTGATTGCAGCCAGCCAGCTTTCTTTTGTACAAGCCGAGCCTGTCGAACTGGATAAGGTAGCGATTATTGTTAATAGCGGCGTGGTATTGCAAAGTGATATCGAGACTTCGCTTAAAACCATTCGTGCGAATGCGAAAAAGAACAACCAGTCCCTTCCAGATGAAGCGACTCTACGTGAGCAAGTCACAGAAAAGCTGATTGTCGACACCATCCAGCAGCAAGAAGCGGAACGAATTGGCGTTCGCATAGACGACAACCGTCTAAACGAAGCGATTGACGAGATAGCTAAAAACAACAACCAAACACTTGAGCAGTTGAACACCTCGATTACAGAAGAAGGGCTAAGCTACGCTCAATTTCGTAAACAAGTACGTAAAGAAATTGCCGCAAATGAAGCGCGTAATGCGTTAGTTCGTCGTCGTATAAATATTTTGCCTGCTGAGGTCGATAACCTTGCGAATATCCTAGCCAAAGAAACCAACGCGACCGTGCAATACAAAATTGGCCACATCCAGCTACGTGTTAACGATGGGGACGATAAAGCTGCCATCGAAGAGAAAGCCAATCAGATCGTTAAAGAGCTCAACCAAGGTTCTGATTTCAGCACTATGGCTTACACCTACTCAAAAGGTCCTAAAGCTCTACAAGGTGGTGATTGGGGATGGATGCGCAAAGAAGAAATGCCAACCATCTTCGCCGATCAAATCAATTTGCAGAATAAGGGCAGTATTATCGGCCCATTTCGCAGCGGTGTCGGCTTTCATATCCTAAAAATTGAAGATGTGAAGGGGCTAGAGACGGTTGCGGTCACTGAGGTGAATGCCCGTCATATTCTGATTAAACCAACCGTGATCCTTAGTGATGAAGGCGTACAAAAAGAGCTTCTAGATATTACTCAACGTATTCAATCAGGTAAGGCTACCTTTGCAGAAATGGCCCAGCAATACAGCCAAGACCCAGGCTCTGCTGCCCAACAAGGTGAACTGGGTTACCAAACTTCTGATCTTTATGTACCTGAATTCAAACATCAGGTCGACACACTACCTGTCGGTCAAATCAGTGAACCATTCAAAACCGTACACGGTTGGCACATTGTTGAGGTGATGGATAGACGTGAGGTTGACCGCACTGATTCAGCACTAAAGAACAAAGCGTATCGAATTATCTTTAACCGTAAATTCAACGAAGAGGCCAGCGCTTGGCTGCAGGAAATCCGTGCCAGTGCATTTGTTGAAGTGGTCAAGGAAGAACAGGATGACAATTAAGCGCATCGTTGTAACCGCAGGCGAACCGGCAGGTATCGGCCCAGATCTGGTCCTCGCCCTTTCTAAGCAAAGCTGGCCACACCAAATTGTGGTCAGTGCGGATAAGGGTTTGCTGGAGCAACGCGCTAAACAACTCGATATCGAGGTACAACTTATTGATTATGATGCAGCAGCGCTTCCTACCCCTCAGAAAGCTGGTTCGTTAGTTGTCGATCATATAGCGCTTAATGTCCCTGCGACTGCAGGTCAGCTCGATGAGAAAAATGGCCACTATGTATTAGAAACACTAGAAAGAGCCGCTTTGGGCTGTATGAATGGTGAGTTTGATGCTATTGTCACCGGCCCTGTGCACAAAGGCGTAATTAATCGTGCTGGCGTCGCGTTTAGTGGCCATACAGAGTTCTTTGCTGACAAATCAAATACGCCATTGGTGGTGATGATGTTGGCTACCGAAGGACTCAGAGTTGCTTTGGTGACGACTCATATTCCATTGGCTTACGTTTCTAAAGCAGTAACCGAAGATAGGCTAAAGAAAATAGCGCATATTCTCCATCAGGATTTGGTTGAGAAGTTTGCTATTTCATCACCTAAAATATATGTCTGTGGATTGAACCCACATGCTGGAGAGGATGGATGTCTGGGTCGGGAAGAAATTGACACCATCACGCCAACACTGGAAAAGCTGCGCCAGGAAGACGGTATTGATCTTGTCGGGCCACTCCCTGCTGATACGATTTTTAACGAAAAGTATCTCACCGAGGCGGATGCCATATTAGGCATGTACCACGACCAGGTGCTTCCAGTGCTAAAATACAAAGGTTTCGGTCGTTCAGTGAACATAACTCTGGGCCTACCATTTATCAGGACATCCGTGGATCACGGCACTGCATTGGACCTTGCAGGGACAGGTGATGCAGACACAGGAAGTTTTACAACGGCATTGACTCACGCTATTGAGCTTGTCGATAAGAAAACCAGTTAACTTGAGAACACTATGAGAAACGATGTCCATTTAGGGCACAAAGCACGTAAACGCTTTGGTCAAAACTTCTTAAACGATCCATACATCATTGATGGTATTGTCTCTGCGATCAATCCTAAACCAGGCCAGAACTTGGTTGAGATTGGTCCTGGCCTAGGTGCAATTACAGAACCAGTTGGTCGAGAAGTGGATAAGTTCACTGTGATTGAGCTTGACCGTGATTTGGCTGAGCGCTTAAGAACTCACCCAGAATTAGCTGAAAAGCTAACCATTCACGAAGGCGATGCCATGCGTTTCGACTTCACTCAGTTGGTGAAGCCTAACAACAGATTACGCATTTTTGGTAACCTGCCATACAACATCTCTACTCCATTGATGTTCCACCTCTTTGAATACCATAAAGATATTCAAGATATGCACTTTATGCTGCAGAAAGAAGTGGTTAACCGTTTAGCAGCAGGCCCAGGCACAAAAGCTTACGGCCGCCTAACCGTCATGGCACAATACTATTGTAAGGTGGTCCCAGTACTGGAAGTTCCACCGACGGCGTTCGTTCCGCCACCAAAGGTCGACTCTGCTGTTGTTCGCCTGGTCCCTTACGAGACGTTACCTTATCCAGCGACAAGTCTTAACTGGTTGGATCGCGTTTGTCGTGACGGCTTCAACCAAAGACGTAAAACAGTTCGAAACTGTTATAAATCTTTGGTCAATGCTGAGACTCTAGAACAACTTGGCATCAACCCAGGAATGCGCCCAGAGAACTTAACATTGGAGCAATTTGTCGACTTAGCCAACTGGTTGGACGCAAACCACAAATAATCTTCATATAATTAGAGTTGTAACCTATTGGTCTACAACTCTAATTTTTTGACTTGTACGCAGGAGTCTACATGGAAGCTAACCCTTGTATTAAAGTTCAAGTTCATACCAAGTACATCTCAGAGCAGTCTCAGCCTGATTCAAAACGCTACGTCTTCGCTTACGTCATCACAATAAAGAACCTCAGCAATCAAACCGTCCAACTCATTAGTCGTCGCTGGCTGATTACTGATGCCAATGGCAAGCAGATGACGGTGGAAGGTGATGGCGTGGTTGGTCAACAGCCATTCATTCCGGGCAGTGATGAATATACTTACAGCAGCGGTACCGCTCTAGAAACGCCAGTCGGTGTAATGCAAGGCCAATACATTCTCCTCGATGAAAAAGGCCGCGAGTTTAGCACCGAAATAGAACCTTTCAGACTCGCTCTACCGAATATTCTCAACTAATACCCACACAGGAATTTTTGTGTCTAATTACATCGTCGGTGATATTCAAGGCTGCTTTGATGAGCTCAAGCTGTTACTCAAACAAGCGAACTTCAACCCTCAATCTGATACGCTCTGGGTCGCTGGCGATCTGGTTGCCCGAGGGCCAAAATCGCTAGAAACACTACGCTTTATCAAAGATCTTGGCCAATCAACCAAAGTGGTTTTAGGTAATCATGACCTGCATTTACTCGCCGTCTCAATGGGTATACATAAAGTTAAGAACAAAGATAAGACGGCTCCTATCTTTGAGGCTGACGACAAAGAAGAGCTACTCAACTGGCTCCGGCAGCAACCCCTTCTCGCTGAACATGATGAGTTCGTTATGTGCCATGCGGGCATTTCACCGCAGTGGTCGCTTGATGTCGCTAGAAACAGTGCCAGAGAAGTTGAAACCGTTTTACAGAGCAACGAATGGCATTGGCTGATCAAAAACATGTACGATAATCAACCCGACTCATGGTCTGACAAGCTCGAAGGCATTGAGCGCTACCGTTACATCATTAACGCCTTCACGCGAATGCGCTTCTGCTTTTCCGACGGAAGGTTAGACATGGCTTGTAAGCGCCCACCAAAAGACGTCCAAGATAGTCATTTAACGCCATGGTTTGAACTTAACAATCGTATTCCGCTAAATAAGACAGTGTTGTTTGGCCACTGGGCTGCATTGGAAGGTTATACCGGCAAGGATGTCATTGGATTAGATACCGGTTGTGTGTGGGGTGGCAGCTTGACGATGTTAAGATGGGAAGATAAGACGTTTTTTACACAAAATTCGCTAGAGAGCTAGAGAGCTAACAACAATCAGCTACTCCAGCTCATAAACTGTTAGCTAATCTGCTAGCCCTGTCGCTCTATAACAACAAATCGCATATCGTACGCATTTTTTTCATCCGCTGCGTAGCTTTCAGAATGGCTTTCTTTAAACATATCTCCCCAAGACGGAAATTGGGTATCGCCTTCTATTTGGGCATCGATATAAGTCACGTAGAGCTTATCCGCTTGAGGAAGGCATGCTTTATAAATCGCGCCGCCACCAATGATCATCACTTCTTCCACCTCACCAGCAGCTTGTATGGCGTCATCAATGGAGGTCACTGTCGTGACGCCTTCAATGGCTAAGTTAGCATCACGACTGATCACAATGTTCTGACGGCCTGGGAGTGGTCGACCAATCGACTCGTACGTCTTACGCCCCATAACAACAGGCTTGCCCATAGTACAACGTTTGAACCAAGCAAAATCTGCGGGCAGATGCCACGGCATTTGATTGTCTTTACCAATTACTCGATCTTTTGCCATGGCGGCGATCATACTGATGATCATTGCTGATGCTCCTTTAAACGTCTCAGACTATCGGTTTCCGGCGATAGAATAACAATCCCGGCATGGCTAAGCCAACCGCTAATCCCGCAATTATAAACATTGCTTTAAGGAAGTTTTCCGCCAGCATCGCGACTAACTCATGGCTGTATCCTCTATGGTTGAGTTCCACTAAGGCAATCATCGCCTTAAAGGCAAATACACCTGGAACCATAGGAATCAACGCTGCTACGGTGAACACTTTAGGATGAGCGAGAAAACGATGTGACCAGTGAATACCAACGACACTAACCAACATCGCGGCAAAAAAGGTGGCCCATTCGATAGGGATACCAAAATGCATCATCAAGTAGCGTGAACCATGACCAATTGCCCCCCCGATTGCACAATAGACCAAGGCTTTTTGGGGGACGTTAAAAACTAAAGCAAAGCCCACAGCAGGAATCGCGGCAAACAGCATGTCGTTGAGCAAAGCAGCCAACAATTCAATCCACATCACAGCACCCACCCCCAGACACCAACTAGACTCATAGCCGCGACGATACCAAGACAGGTTGCTAAGGTAAGCAGGCTTGCCATAACAAAGCGAGCAATGCCCATATTGATATAGCCTTTGAGCATATCAGCGACAGAATTAATTAGAGGGAATCCTGGCACCAGCATAAGTACCGAAGAGGCCATTACCAAAAACGGTGAATTACCTAACCCATAAATTACCGCTTGTGCTGACACAACGGTTGTAACAAACGCTGTCGCGGCAAAGTTCATCAAGGGGTTAAAGTGGCGATGGCCGATTTCCTGCCTGACTATCATCCCGATCGAAGAAGCGATGAATGTCATAGCAAAGACCACCCAATCCCCTCCAGCTAGACGACTAAATGCAGCGCAAGATAAGCCGATCATCACTACGACTAGCCAACGGTTGTAACGTTCGGGATTAATTCTTTCCAGCTTATGCTGAGCCAAGGCATGGTCTATGATGCCTCTTTCAAGCATGATGCAAATCCGTTGTATCTGAGTGATAACCCGCATGTTTATCCCGCGATCAGGGCTACGGCGCGCAGTGGTAATACAGTGCTCCTGATACACAGTCGTCACCACTAATGAGCTGGCAGACAAAGAAACTTCCACTTCATCCATGCCACTTGCCAGCCCAATACGTCGGGTAATATCCCCGACCAATGTACTCTCAGCTCCGTGAGCAAGCAGCATTTGACCAGCTTGTGCAATTAGACGAGAGGCACTGCGTTGTTTTGAGACCATCAATCAATCCTACTCCTTTAGCATCTCGCTATTGTGGCGAATTACACTCACGATTGATTTGATTTAAATACAAAAAAACCGCAATGCTCTAAACATTGCGGCTTTCAATCAACTCAGCGATTATTCGCGGACGTAAACAACGTGCCCGTCGTCTTCTTCATCGTCCCAATCATCCCAGTCATCGTCGTCTTCAGTAATGACGTCTTTGCCTGACATCGCATCTTTATGGTAATCATCCCACATGAAGTCAACTTTCTCTTCCTCAGAGATCTCTTCTTCTTCACGAGGCAGATTTTCCATAAAGTCAGCCAGCTTATAACAAAGCTCTTTAGTTCCTTGCTTATTCACCGCAGAGATCTTGTAGTAATCCTCTTCCCAACCTAGAGCGTCAAGAATGTTCTGGATCACTTCGTTCGCTTCATCTTCAGGCATCAAATCAACCTTGTTGAAGATCAGCCAACGCGGCTTGTCTGCTAACTTCTCGCTATACTGCTCGAGCTCATCAATGATGGTTAACGCATTCTGCACAGGATCACTTTGATCAATCGGCATGATATCGATCATATGCAGTAGAACTCGACAACGCTCCAGATGCTTCAAGAAGCGAATACCAAGGCCAGCACCATCCGCAGCACCTTCGATCAATCCAGGAATATCCGCGACAACAAAGCTCTTTTCAGGTACGACACTGACTACACCCAAGCTAGGGATCAAAGTCGTAAATGGATAGTCAGCTACTTTTGGCTTAGCCGCTGATACCGAGCGAATAAAGGTTGATTTACCTGCATTCGGCAAACCAAGCATACCCACATCAGCAAGCAGTAGTAGCTCTAAGCGAACTTCACGGATTTCGCCTTTGGTACCCAACGTCTTTTGACGTGGTGCACGGTTGACTGACGATTTAAAACGCGTGTTACCTAAGCCGTGCCAGCCACCTTTTGCGACCATGATTTTTTTGCCATGCTCAGCAACTTCCGCCACGATTTCATTGGTGTGAATATCCACAGCGCGAGTACCAACAGGCACACGTAGAACTTTGTCTTTACCACGTTTACCAGTACAGTTACCGCCACGGCCATTTTCACCACGTTCTGCTTCATAGAAGCGCTGGAAACGATAATCAATTAGCGTGTTAAGGTTTTCGTCAGCTTGGATATAAACATCGCCGCCATCTCCACCGTCACCACCGTCCGGACCACCTTTCGCAACGAATTTCTCTCGCCAGAAACTCACCACACCGTTACCGCCGTCTCCGGCCTGAACTTTAACTACCGCTTCATCAACGAATTTCATCTCTTACTCCGCCCAATTGCTACATCACGTAGCTGCGTTGCAAATATCATCTCACTGGCCGTGTTTCAGCAAGTGAATGATATAAATTCTAGCAGATCCCAATTTCAGATCGATCACCTAAAATCCCAGATCGTTCTGCTACTCAGGAATATATAATGAGGGACTTTTTACAAAGTGCCTTAGTATCGATTCCATCTCGCTACAAATAAAAAACCCCGCCGAATCGGCAGGGCTTTTGAATTCAGCTAGAAGCCTAAATTCTTAATCTCAGCGAGGATTACTCAGCTTCGATGCTTACGAATTTACGGTTCTTAGGACCTTTCACTTCGAACTTCACTTTACCTTCAGTAAGAGCGAATAGAGTGTGGTCTTTACCGATACCAACGTTAGTACCAGCGTGGAACTTAGTACCACGTTGACGAACGATGATGTTACCTGCAAGAACAGACTCACCACCGAAACGCTTAACACCCAGACGTTTACTTTCTGAATCGCGGCCGTTACGAGTAGAACCACCAGCTTTTTTGTGTGCCATTGTTAAACTCTCCTATAAATTAAGCGTTGATACCAGTGATCTTCACTTCAGTGAACCACTGACGGTGACCCTGTTGCTTACGAGAGTGCTTACGACGACGGAACTTAACGACTTTAACTTTGTCGCCACGACCGTGTTGTACAACTTCAGCAACTACTTTGCCGCCCTCTACTAGAGGAGCGCCAACTTGAACGTCTTCGCCGTTAGCAACAAGAAGAACTTTATCAAATTCAACAGTTGCACCAGTTTCTACGTCTAATTTCTCTAAACGAAGAGTTTGACCTTCGCTTACACGGTGTTGTTTACCACCAGATTGGAAAACAGCGTACATATCTTACTCCGCTTTTTCCGCACAGCCTTATGCTTATTTAATGAGCATCATGGGTGTGCGCTAAACTAATCATCAATAGGGCGCAGATTCTACAGAAGAGATGTCCCTATGACAAGCCATATTTTGAAAAAATTGGCGAAAAGCTAATCGCCAGATAAAAGTGCGGCAATCATGCCCTTTAGCCATGTATTAATCAACGTTTTTTAGTGTATTATTCAGCAATTAAATCAGATAAGAAGACCTTACTAGTTCTAACTTCAGCCGGATTTACAATGGATTTTAAAGCTATCCAAGCGCTAACTGCCGATGACATGGCAAAAGTGAATGAAACAATTCATGCTCAACTCAACTCAGACGTATCTTTAATCAACCAATTAGGTTTTTACATCATTAGTGGTGGTGGTAAGCGCATACGTCCCCTTTTAGCTGTGCTGTCAGCTCGTGCTCTGGATTACCAGGGTCAGGCGCACACCACAGCAGCAGCGTTTATTGAATTTATTCACACCGCGACACTGCTACACGATGATGTCGTTGACGAATCCGATATGCGTCGCGGAAAAGCAACTGCCAATGCTGCTTTCGGTAATGCGGCCAGCGTATTGGTTGGTGACTTTATCTATACGCGCTCTTTTCAGATGATGACTGAGCTAGGATCCATGAAGATCCTTAAGTTGATGAGTGATGCGGTCAACATCATCGCTGAAGGTGAAGTTCAACAGTTAATGAACTGTAATGACCCTGACACCACTGAAGAGAGCTACATGCAGGTTATCTATTCTAAGACTGCACGTCTGTTTGAGGCCGCAACTCAAATTGGCGCCATTCTTAACGATGCCCCATCGGAAGTAGAAACCGCTCTACAAAACTACGGTAAATATTTGGGTACCGCATTCCAGTTGATCGACGATGTCATGGACTACACGTCTGATGGCGATGAAATGGGCAAAAATGTTGGTGACGATCTTGCTGAAGGTAAACCAACGCTGCCGCTGCTCTATGCGATGCAACATGGTACGCCTGAGCAAACCCAGATGATTCGTGAGGCGATTGAAAAAGCCAACGGTATGGAAAAGCTCGATGCCATTATGGAAGCCATGGAACAGACAGGTTCTTTGGAATACACCCGCCAGAAAGCGTATCAAGAAGCCGATAAAGCCATTGCAGAATTATCTGTCCTCAGCGAGTCTCCTTATAAGGAAGCCCTCGTAACACTGGCGCATATGTCAGTACATCGCTCGAAATAACGTTCATACGTAACAACGGGAACCCTAAAGTTCCCGTTGATTCCAGCCCAGCAAATCGAAGGTCTATTGACTCTGCTATTACTAACTCCGAGCTAGGTCTGATGCTGCACTTTTGTTAGTAATAAGTCTTCCCCGCTCTTTCAACCTAGCAGTAAATGACCAACACGGGCAAGCATTCCGTACATTTTGCGACCAATCGTATTGTTCGTTCAAGCAAGTTTCCACTGTTACACCCGAAATTAGCAACACGCTGCCATTTATTATTGGATCACGAAAGCGTCATCACTCGTTCATAAATCTCTCACTCCACTGACCTCAAACTGCAATCAAACCGACCTAATCTCGGTTTGAAAATCGTAGAACCGAGGACAATATGGAAGTTTCGAGCCCTTTTCGTTTACCACGTAAGACACCTTTTGGTTTAGGAGAAAACTTAGCCGAGTGGGCCACTGGTCTGCATAAGCTTGATCAGTATTACGCGCAAAGGCCAACAGGCTGTGATAGCAAAGCGTTTCTACGATTTACGCTAGAGATCCTCGGTATTGATTATCAGGTAGTCAAAGGCTCTTTGACGCATATTCCTACTCAAGGGGCAACAGTGGTCGTCGCCAATCATCCTCTTGGTTGCGTAGAGGGTGTGATCCTGGCAGAGCTACTGCTGCATGTCAGAGACGATGTACAGATATTGGCAAACCAGTATTTAAAAACCGTCCCTGAGCTGGATAAGCTGTTTATCGGTGTCGATGTATTTGAAGGCCAGAACGCTCATAAAGCAAACCTGAAAGCGCTTCGCCAAGCACATCATCATTTAGATCAAGGTGGGCTATTGCTCCTTTTCCCTGCAGGGGAAGTCTCCCAGCTGGTTGATCGTAAGACTCAACGTATCGAGGATAAGGAATGGAGCCGTTCGGTGAGCAGCTTAGTGCGTAAGGCCAAAGCGAGTACCATACCAATGTTTATCGATGGTCAAAACTCCAAGCGCTTCTATATGGCTGGCAAAGTGCACCCTCTACTAAGAACCTTGATGCTTGGCCGCGAACTACTCAATAAAACCCAACAGCCGATCAATATATCTATCGGGTCAGCAATCAAATTTAAAGAAGTCAACGGCCTAACAGATGCGCAAATTGTTAACTACCTTCGCCTGAATACCTACTTATTACAAAACAAAACTTTAACTGGTGGGCACAGCGAAGAGTTAGAGTCTAACCCTTTACCTGTCGCACATGCTTTACCTGTTCAAGATCTTAAAACGGACCTTACCAAGCTGCCAGCTGGGCATCACTTATTGACCAGTGGTGAGTTTGATGTCTACTGCACCGACGCCGAACATATTCCTTCATTACTGCATGAAATAGGCAGGCTGAGAGAGAATAACTTTCGCAAAGTGGGTGAAGGCACAGGCCTTGCTTTGGACATCGACGAATTTGATCGTTACTACAAGCATTTGTTTATCTGGGACAGAGATAATGAATGCCTAGTTGGCGCCTATCGCCTTGGATTAATCGATGAGCTTATGCAGCATAAGGGACTGTCCGGTCTTTATTCGAGAACCCTGTTCCATTATGGCGAAGACTTTCTCAACACCATGGGCAAATCGATTGAAATGGGTCGCTCGGTGATTGATGAACGGTATCAAAAAAGTATGGGTGCTCTGCTCTTGCTCTGGAAAGGGATCGCCACTTTCGTCCACCACAACCCAAGCTATACGCATTTGTTTGGCCCTGTCAGTATCAGTAACGATTACAGTGAGCAAGCGAGACAACTGCTTGCCGATACCATGACTCTCCATCATTACGACTCAGAGAAAGCCGAATACGTGACACCATCGAATCCTCTGCCAGTTCAGCCCAAAAACTGGAATACTAGCATGCTGGCCGCGTTGGGCGACCTTCAGCTATTGTCGCGAGTGATTGCACGTATTGATGACGGCAAAGGGGTCCCCGTATTGTTGCGTCAATACTTAGGTCTTAATGGTAAGTTAGTCTCATTCAATGTCGATCCATCTTTTAACAATGCATTGGATGGGTTGATCATGGTTGATCTTCAGCAAGTACCTGTCAAAACACTAGCCCGTTACATGGGCACTTCTCAAGCCCAGCAGTACCTAGCGCATCACACCCCTTAACTTGATTTAACAACAACGAAAATGCTGCGTGACTTACGCAGCACTTTTGCTATCCAGAGAATTCACTTGATTTAAAATAAATCTCAAAGCGATCTTTCACACCATAACTCATTAACAAAGCAACAATCTTTCATAGCTGCTGAAAAGCCGACTTTTATATCGATTGACCAAGATTATGCCAATCAAAAATCCATTGACGGAACTATCATCTAACTGAAATCTAGGGGTAACGATAATCACAATAACAAGGAAGTAACCTCCATCATGATGCCATCTCATAAAACCATTCGCTCTACAGTTACTGGCGCCATCGCGTTGCTATTAGGTTTAGCGTCTGTCACCAGTTTCGCCGCAGAAAAAGTCTATCGACTCAAGCTAGCTGAAACTTGGGGACCAAATACTCCAATTCTAGGTGATGCCACGAAGAACATGGCTCAGTTAGCAGAGGAGATGTCTAACGGTCGCCTTAAGATTCGCATAGACTCTGCCAATAAACACAAAGCGCCATTGGGTATTTTCGATATGGTCAAGTCAGGTCAGTACGACCTTGGGCACTCCAGTTCGTATTATTGGAAAGGTAAAGTACCTAATACACTGTATTTCTCTTCCATGCCCTTCGGGATGATCACGACCGAGCAATACGCTTGGTTTTATCGTGGTGGTGGTATGGAGTTGATGGAAAAAGTCTACGCACCGCATAACTTACTTTCCTTCCCTGGTGGCAACTCCGATATTCAGATGGGCGGCTGGTTTAAAAAAGAAATCAATTCCGTTGAAGACCTAAAAGGTTTAAAAATTCGTATTCCTGGATTTGCCGGAGAAGTGATGGCACGAGTCGGAGCAAAACCGACCAACATCGCACCGGGTGAACTGTATACCTCCCTTGAACGAGGCACCATTGATGCGCTTGAATGGGTAGGCCCTGCTTTCGATCTGCGGATGGGCTTTCAAAAAATCGCCCCTTATTACTACACCGCGTGGCACGAACCTGGCTCTGAAACTCAATTCTTGGTCAACAAGAAAACGTGGGACAGATTACCTAAAGATCTTCAATCGATCCTAGAAACAGCTTTCAGGGTAGCGGCATTTGATATGTACACACAGGCACTCGATGCTAATGCCAACAGCTGGGCAACCATGACTCAAGAATATCCTGATATCAAGGTTCGAGACTTCCCACCGCAAGTCCTCGAGGCAATGCAGAAAGCCACACAGGAGTTGCTTGAGGAACAAGCGAGTAGCGATCCACTGGCAAAACAGATCATCGAATCTCAGCGTCAATATTTAGCCAAAGTCCGAGCGTGGACTGAAATTTCAGCCAAGGCCTACCTAGATTCAAACTAAGCAACTTCTAGGCAGAGGCTCCAAGTCTCTGCCTTTCGCTCTTTATCTACTACTCCATCGAGAGCATCTAACCTTATTCCACAAGACTAAAACCAGAAAATGTCACGCGGCAATGCTCTCTGATTTGCTACCACCTTTACCAGAGCCGGAAAACAAAGCAACGCTCAAAGCGTCTCTAAATGACGTAATTCCGCAGCTTGAGCAACACTAATGGCTGGGAGCATAATGAAAAATTGAGTTTGGTTGTTCTCTGAAGCCACACTAATCTGGCCATCATAAGCACGTACGATTGATTGCGTGATCGATAAACCCAGCCCCGCCCCAACACTACCTGTATTTTGACGTGACTTATCAACCCGATAAAAACGCTCAAACAAATACGGTAAATAGGGTCTGGGTATCGTCTCTCCTGCATTCGCGATCGTGATGCACACTTGTCCTCCTTTCTGCGTGACCTTAATAGAGATCACAGTCTCGTCATACGCATGTCGAATTGCGTTCGAGAGCACATTTCCCACTGCCCGATCAAACATATTGCGATCCATAAACAACATAGCTTGACCCGAAGTGGTGATGGTCAAGGCAGAGTCTTCCGCCCAGATGTCAAAGTACTCGATTAAGCGCTCAATCTGCTCCTCAACAGCGAAGGTTTCATTGTGCCGATGGATGAGCTTGTTCTCCGCTTTCGCGATGTACAACAAATCATTGATGGTTTTGGTAATGCGGTTTAACTCTTCAAGCGTAGAGGCGATGGCTTCTTGATATTCCTCCGACGTACGACACGCGCCCAATATCACTTGGTTTTGGGTCGTAATATTGGTCAGAGGCGTTTTAAGTTCATGGGCAATATCAGAAGAAAATTCACTCAAACGATGAAAGCCCATTTGCAAACGATCCAACATCGCATTGTGCTTAGCGGCCAGTTCATGCAGCTCAACTGGCAGACTCTCAGGATCAATACGAATATCCAATTGCTCTGGTGTGATATGTTGAATGTGCTTGTTTAAGGTCACAATCGGCTTCAAGCCTCTGTTTACGATTACTCGGCTAAACAATGTAGACGCGATAAATGCAAAGCCTAAAGACCAGAATAAGATCCAGCCAAGTTTACTTAAGAACAGCCGATGATGGTTGATGCTCATGCCGATCACAACAATGGCACCTTTGTTTTTAAACGCAAAAGCTCGAATATCTAATGAACTTTCACGCCATTCGATAGCATTGTTTCGATCTAAGATCTGCGGAGAACTCAGCGTTAAAGACAAGCCATCAGGGATAGAGAGTGTCGAATTCTTATAAGTCAGGGTTTTATCTTTATATGCCCACATATAAGCAGAACTATTGTCGATAATAAGGTAAGCAGACTCAGGTGAGACCAGCATCGTCTTTTCTATCGCGTTATATTTGGTCACGATGTCGCTGTAATCTTGATTAAAGAAATGACGCTCGATGGTGTAATAGAGAATAAATGCTAATGCTAGATACACAGCCAATGTCGTACCGACAAACATCAGCACAAGTTTATTTTGCATGGATAAGCTGGCGGGTAATTTAAGCATCAAGCGCTTCCAACTTATAGCCCATTCCTCTAACGGTATGAATCAAAGACGTCTCAAACGGTTTGTCCACCTTTTGGCGCAATCGCTTAATGGCAACGTCGATAACATTGGTGTCACTGTCAAAATTCATATCCCACACCAATGAAGCAATAGTAGTGCGTGAGAGAATTTGTCCCTCTTTACGCATTAGAAGTTCAAGTAGAGCGTACTCTTTCGCTGTTAACGTCATGGATTGCCCACTTCGCGTCGCGACTCGCTTGATCATATCCAGCTTTAGATCGGCAATTTGAAGTGTTTGCGGCGAGGTTAGCACTCGAGAGGAAGTATGATGACGAAATACGTTTTGTATTCGCGCTAACAGTTCAGCAAACGCGTAGGGTTTAACCACATAATCATTGGCACCGAGCTCAAAACCGCGAACTCGATCTTCAATCTGCTCTTTGGCTGTCAGCATAATGACTGGGGTATGAATATCACTACTGCGTAAAGTATTGAGCACTTGCCAACCGTCCAGCTTGGGTAACATGATGTCGAGAAGAATCAGGTCATAGAGCTCACTGGTTGCGTGATACAGCCCATCAACACCATCTTGCACCCAATCAACCACGTAGCCAGACTCCACCAGCCCTTTTTGCAAGTATTCCCCTGCTTTGACTTCATCTTCTACAATCAGTAATTTCAATGTCTACCCTCTATCTCAGTGAATTGCGCGCAGCGTCGACAAGCGTAAAAGAGTACGATGTCGATGACATCATACTCTTCTCATTGGAGCTTGTTATCGATTGCTATCGCGCTCTGCGTAGTTCACTTTGACATTCACAATGCCCAAATATTCCAATTGACCGTTTTCATTCATGCGCTCTTGTACTGTGACAAAACCGCCATCTTGAAGATGTGTACTATTGTTCGCAACATCGAAACTCAAGAGGCTGATGTTCAGCTTTTTATCGAGCTCGCGAGACGACATACCTTTTAACGCGTTTAGCTCAACCAAAGCTTGTTGATAGGCAGCATCTGAAGTTGCGGCTGGCTCTACAGAAATGGTCTTCATCTCTTCTCGGTTAATGTATCTACCGCCATTGAAAGTAGGTTGAGCAAATACTGATGTGCTAGTGATTGCTAGTGTTGTTACAAGGAGAGCGGTTTTCAGTGCTTTCATATTGATGACCTTTGAGTATGTTTGTTTTCAATGGCTTCATTATTCAACAACACACCTGACATCAACCTATCTCGAAGATGACATTTTTGTCATACACCCAGAGCGCCTAGGTCCATAACCGTGATACAAAACCAATGAACACCTATTACTCAGCTTGCGAGTGAGCATTGACGGGATATTCCACTAGCATTTATGGCAGATATAAAAAAGCGAAGTCATATGACTTCGCTTTAGGCTTTCGCTAGTTGTATAGCGCGCTATCAACAAATGTAATCACATCTTGCGTGGCTTACTCTACCGTTACTGCTTTAGCCAAGTTACGTGGTTGATCCACATCCGTACCTTTGATCAGCGCAACATAGTAGGACAGCAACTGCATTGGAATCGTGTAGTAGATTGGCGCAGTGATGTCGCTGACGTGAGGCATCGTGATGATCTTCATCGTCTCATCGGCTTCAAAGCCTGCGTCTGCATCCGCAAATACATACAGCAAACCACCACGTGCACGTACTTCTTCAATATTCGACTTAAGTTTTTCAAGCAGTTCATTGCTCGGTGCGACAACAACTACCGGCATGTCCGCATCAATCAGCGCAAGAGGGCCATGCTTCAATTCACCCGCCGCATAAGCTTCTGCGTGAATGTAAGAGATCTCTTTCAGTTTCAACGAAGCTTCCATGGCAATCGGGTAAAATTCACCACGACCAAGGAACAAGGTGTGATGCTTATCAGCAAAATCTTCCGCCAGAGCTTCAATATCTTTCTCAAACGATAGTGCAGAGTTGATCTGTTTTGGCAGCGCATGCAGTGCTTCAACGATCTCTTTTTCTTTCTCTTTGCTTACACGGTTTTGCTGCTTACCGAGCGCCGTCACTAGCATTAACAGTGCTGAAAGCTGAGTTGTGAAAGCTTTCGTTGATGCAACACCAATTTCCACGCCAGCACGTGTCATGAAAGCAAAATCAGACTCACGAACTAACGACGATCCTGCAACGTTACAAATCGTCATTGCCGCCATGTAGCCTTTCTCTTTAGCCAGACGAAGGGCTGCCAAAGTATCAGCCGTTTCACCTGATTGAGACAGAGTGATCAGCAGGCTGTTTGGACGAGTCACAAATTTGCGGTATCGGAACTCAGACGCAATTTCAACATCGCAACTTACGCCTGCAATGTCTTCAAACCAGTAACGCGCAGTCATTCCGGCATTGTAAGACGTACCACACGCGACGATCTGTACATGCTCAACTTTACTCAAGATTTCTGCCGCATTAACACCAATAGCTTCGGTGACGACTGAATCCGATGTTAGGCGTCCTTCCATTGTGTTAATTAAAGCCGTTGGTTGTTCGTAGATTTCTTTTTGCATGAAGTGACGGTACTTACCTTTATCACCCGCATCGTGCTCTGCATTTGACTCAATGATTTCACGCTCAACACGTTCACCAGAAAGATCAAACACGTTCACTTCACGACGAGTAATTTCAGCCACATCGCCTTCTTCCAGGTACATAAAGCGACGGGTCACATTTAGCAATGCAAGCTGATCTGAAGCGAGGAAGTTTTCACCGACACCGAAACCAATAACGATCGGGCTGCCAGAGCGAGCAACAACAATGCGTGAAGGATCTTTGCGATCAACAGCAACTGTACCGTAAGCGCCTTCAAGTTGCTTGGCTGTTTTCTGAACCGCCTCAAGTAATGAGTCAGCAGTGCGTAGCTCCCACTCAACCATATGAGCAATGACTTCAGTGTCCGTTTGGGAGTCAAATACATAGCCACGAGACTTTAGCAGCTCACGCAGCTCTTCGTGATTTTCAATGATGCCATTATGCACAACAGCAATATCACCTGACATGTGCGGGTGCGCGTTAGCCTCTGAAGGCTCACCGTGGGTTGCCCAACGCGTGTGTGCGATACCTGTCCCACCGACCACTTCCGCTGCGTCCACAGCGTCCGCCAGTTCCTGAACTTTACCCAGGCGACGAAGGCGAGTCAGATTAGAATCACCATCAACTACAGCAACACCTGCAGAGTCATAACCACGGTATTCAAGGCGGCGTAAGCCTTCCACCAGAATTTCAGCCACATCTCGTTGTGCTACTGCACCGACGATTCCACACATATTTGTATCTCCGTTTCGGTATCCCTTCCCCATCTGAGGTACGCAATCTAGACAGCAAGCAAAAAAAGCCAAATTGACGGGATTAAATTGATTAAATTGTTTTAAATAGCTTTATACGCAAATAACTTTCACATCATGAGATTCAATTTGCTGTTTGAACTCAGGATTCAAGTCTTTGTTAGTAATTAAGATATCGATGGAACTCCAAGCCAGCTCGAGATTTGGAATCTTACGACCAATTTTTTCAGATTCGACCATCACAATGACTTCACGTGACACTTCAGCCATCACTTTACTTAGGCCGACCAATTCATTAAATGTTGTCGTACCTCGCTCTAAGTCAACGCCATCAGCACCAATAAATAGCTGGTCAAAGTCATATGAGCGTAGTACCGACTCAGCGACTTGTCCTTGAAAAGACTCAGAATGAGCATCCCAAGTCCCGCCCGTCATCAATAAAGTAGGCTCACTTTCAAGCTCATTAAGCGCGTTCGCCACATTGAGTGAGTTGGTCATCACAACCAAACCACGCATACCATCCAGTTGCTTGATCAATGAAGCGGTTGTACTACCACTGTCGATCACAATGCGATTGTGCTCGCGGATCAGCTTGGCGGCCGCTTGGGCGAGCTCATTCTTACGAATCGAAACATTTTCGCTCAATTCATCGCTGACGACTTCTTTTGGTAATGCGATAGCACCTCCATAGCGACGCAATAATTGGCCATTTTTCTCTAAAGAGGCAAGATCCTTTCGAATTGTGACTTCAGAAGTCTCAAATTGGAGAGACAAAGACTCAACACTGACCTCACCTTTTTCATTTACCAAATTAGAAATTGCGTGTCTTCTTAGTTGCGTGTTTCGTTTCGACATCTTAATTTCATTTAATAAGTTTCGTTGTGAAAGAAATTATAGTCAAACCGAAACTTTAAAGTCCATTTATTTTGAACCAAAAAATAAAAAATAGCGGCAAAACCTTGTCCTAAGACAATTCTTAAACAGTGATATTGGCGTGAATCAGTGGTAGAATTCGCCACCGAAAAGAAAAAAAATTACAGAATTGACCGTTATTTTTTTGCAACTAACCGCATATATCCTAGGTTAGTCACAGAAATGCTGAGTATTATCCAGACAGTTTGGTCATAAAATGACTAAACTTGTTGAAAGACTTTCAGTTCTGAAGTCGACGACAACATTGATGTTCTCTTGTATATAGAAGGCTCGAAATGCCAGGCGGGAACCCTCGACTTCAGCGAGATAAATGACTTTCAGATTGTAACTATTATTGACCGGAGAATATCTTCCATGAAAAAGACCAAAATCGTATGTACGATTGGCCCTAAAACTGAATCTGTAGAGAAGCTAACTGAACTCGTAAATGCAGGCATGAACGTAATGCGCCTAAACTTCTCTCACGGTGACTACCAAGAGCACGGCACTCGTATTGCGAACTTCCGTAAAGTAATGGAAGAGTCTGGTAAGCAACTGGCTATCCTTTTAGATACTAAAGGTCCAGAGATCCGTACTATCAAGCTAGAAAATGGCGACGATGTTGATCTGGTTGCTGGTCAGGAGTTCACTTTCACAACTGACACTTCAGTTGTGGGCGACAAAGACAAAGTAGCGGTAACTTACGCAGGTTTCGCAGCAGACCTTAACGTTGGTAACACTATCCTAGTGGACGACGGTCTGATCGAAATGGAAGTACTGGCTACTTCAGAAACTGAAGTGAAATGTAAGGTACTGAACAACGGCGCACTAGGCGAAAACAAAGGTGTTAACCTACCTGGCGTTTCAGTAAACCTACCTGCCCTATCTGAAAAAGATAAAAACGACCTTAAGTTTGGTTGTGAGCAAGGCGTTGACTTCGTTGCAGCTTCTTTCATCCGTAAAGCGTCTGACGTGAAAGAAATCCGCGAAGTACTTGCGGCTAACGGCGGTGAAAATATCCACATCATCTCTAAGATCGAAAACCAAGAAGGTGTTGATAACTTCGATGAGATCCTAGAGCTGTCTGACGGTATCATGGTTGCTCGTGGTGACCTAGGTGTTGAAATCCCAGCGGAAGAAGTGATCTTCGCTCAGAAGATGATGATCGAGAAATGTAACCGTGCACGTAAGATGGTTATCACAGCAACTCAAATGCTTGATTCTATGATCAACAACCCACGTCCTACTCGTGCAGAAGCTGGTGACGTTGCGAACGCAGTGATGGACGGTACTGATGCTGTAATGCTTTCTGGTGAAACAGCCAAAGGTAAGTACCCAGTTGAAGCGGTAACTATCATGGCTCAAATCGCAAACCGCACAGATGCAGCACTAAAAGCTGAACTAGGTTCTCGCCTAGACAGCCCTCGTCTACGTATCACAGAAGCAGTATGTAAAGGTGCTGTAGACACAGCTGAAAAACTAGCGGCTCCACTGATCGTTGTGGCAACTGAAGGTGGTAAATCAGCTCGTTCAGTACGTAAGTACTTCCCAACAGCAAACATCCTTGCACTGACTAACAATGCAAAAACAGCAGCTCAGCTTGTGCTAACAAAAGGTGTTCGCCCTGTGTTGGTTGATTCAATCGACAGCACTGACGCATTCTACGTACTAGGTAAAGAGCTAGCACTTGAATCTGGTCTAGGCAACAAAGGTGACATCGTTGTTATGGTATCTGGCGCTCTAGTCGCTTCTGGCACAACAAACACAGCTTCTGTTCACGTTCTATAATAACCGAATAAATATTCACTTTTTAAAGAGGGCTTCGGCCCTCTTTTTTTATCCCTTCCTCTTGTCTCACTATTTGGTACGCTGTATTATCAATCAAAGTATTGCGTACTATTAAATTCACGCCCGTTTTATATAACGCTGTATTTATGCATATGAGGAAAGGATAGTGTCTAGCCCAACGTTGACTGACAAAGTCTCGAAAATGATCTACCAAGACATCTTAAGCGGAGAGCTCAAACCGAGTCAAAAGCTAGTAGTTGCAGATCTAAAAAGCCGATACCACGTAGGGGCCTCACCAATCAGAGAAGCACTAGTGCAACTCTCATGGACGAAGTATGTCAGTTTAGAACCACAAAAAGGCTGCTGGGTATCCCCAGTATGCGTCGAAGAGCTGGAGGATCTCTATGAGAGCTTACGTACTGTTGCAGCCGTACTACTAAAAAAGTCGATCAAATCTGGCGGCGAAGATTGGGAGTTGGAAGTACTCACCTCATTCCATAAACTGTCACGTATCAACCTGACTAACGACAATTTTGACTGGAAAGAGTGGGAAGAGCGCCAGCACCAATTCCACATCGCACTATTAGAAGGTTCTAACTCTAGGAATATGTTTGAATTCTTCACTGATTTGATCAATCAAATCAAACGCTATCGCTATTTTGCAAGACACAACGGCTTAGACCCACGCCAATTCGAAATTGACGAATATGAGAAGATCATGAAACTAGTTCTGGCGAAAGACACCGATGAAGCCGCCGAAGAGTTTGATCGCCATCTGCATCGTTCAATGGAACAAATCCAAATCACCATTGAGCAGGCCGCATAATTAGAGACATAAAAAATCGAGCTTAGGCTCGATTTTTTTAGGCAATTTCATCACAGCTCTGGCAAACAGAGACTCGGTTGCGTCCCAAGGTTTTGGACTCGTACAAGGCAATGTCCGCACACTTGTAGCAACGCGT
This sequence comes from Vibrio sp. RE88, assembly GCF_013113835.1. Classification (GTDB taxonomy): domain Bacteria; phylum Pseudomonadota; class Gammaproteobacteria; order Enterobacterales; family Vibrionaceae; genus Vibrio. Next base: position 346,982 of record NZ_VTYQ01000007.1, read on the forward strand.
GCTATTCGAAGTTAAATCAGTCAGCCCCACACTCACCGTAATAGGAACGTCTGCTGCCATTTCAACCGCGATTCGCACTCGATTCAGCGCTTGTTCTGCTTCTTCAATACTGGTGTGCGGCATAATGATCGCAAACTCCTCACCACCAATACGGGCGATAAAATCTGTCTCACGCAACGCCTCAGTAATAATGGCACCTACTCGACTGATAACTCGGTCACCTTCATCATGACCCAGTTCATCATTTACCCGCTTGAAGAAATCAATATCAAGCAGCGCAAGGCAAGTGTCATGCCTCTCAGGATAACGCCCACTCAATTTGGCACTGTGACGCAGTTCCAGTTCAAACTTACGTCGGTTCCACAACTGCGTCAGCTCATCTTTTTCACTTAAAATTCTCAGTCGCTCTTCCAACTCTTTACGTTCAGAGATATCCACCAGCGACGTGATGTAATAACTGACTTTCCGCCCCTTAGCCAACACGCATTGCACACGCATAATCGCGGTGACCTTAGTGTGATTTTTCTGATTATGGATGGTTATCTCACCTTCCCAGATCTGATTGGACGACAGAGCCTCAAACAGTTGTAAGGTCGTCGCAAACTGTTCTTCGCCCACCAATGCTTTGATCATGTTCTGAGACGCAATGTCTTTCTGGCGATAACCGGTGAGTCTCTCAAACTCATCATTGACTAAAACTGCTTGATGCTTTTTATCCGAAATAACCACCGCGGACATACCGCTTAACGCTGCTCTTGCAAGTTGACTCTCTAAACTTCGCTTGCGGTAATAAACAACCCCACTGGTCGCTGGAACGGTGAAAGCTAGCACCATCAGTAAGACGATTGAAGCTTCTTTAAGTAGTATTTGATAATCTCGCTCAGAACGTACTTTCAGTTCTTCCTGACTAAGATCGATAACCAAATAGAGCTTTTGTCGCCCTTCCATATAGATCTGATTGAATACAATCAGATGATCTTTTTCTAAATGGTAACCCGACTTCTGATCTTGCATCGCCTGCCAAGTTTCTGGGTAGTAACGCGCAAGATTATGCTGACTGCGGCTGGCTAACAGGTGGCCAAATAATTTACTCGGATCATCGCTGATCATGTAAAAACCCGCTTCACCGACCAGCTCTGGGCGGAATGACTTGTCAGGGGAATAATTAAGACGGGAGGTCAGATACCAAATATCAATATTAAGTATTAAATAGCCAGCACGCTGGCCTTGTACTTCAACCGGAGTGATTAAACGCAGTGCGGGTTTGTATGGAAATACCAGCTCGCCGTTTTCCATTTCAAGATCGATCCCCCACGCGCCAATTTGATCATCTCGGAGCAGTTTGGCATAGCGGAAATAGCCACGATGAGATTTGTCCTGCAACTGCTCAGCCATCTGAACACGATTACCACTCAGCAGATAGTTAAGGCGTAACTGTTCTTGACCCGCATTATCGATGAAACGGATCTGGCTATACCATTTCTGATTGATCGCCATCGAAGACCACACTTCTTCAACAACTTCACGATTCTCAGTGTTAGGAGAAAGAATGTAATCGTAGAGGCTTCGGCTATGGGAAAGTAATTCGATGATCGAAACAAGCTGGCTGCGAACGCTCTGATATTCGCGTTCACTGTAGGCGAGTTGATGCATGGCCTGTTTAGCCGTTAACTCCACCGTTTCTTCTTCAAGGTTTTGGTATTGCTGAGCGTAGTAAGCAGACGCGATCGACACCAACACCACTGTGGTAATGCACAAGTGCCAAAAGATGTTTTTTCGTTGTCTCACTACCACGGCTCCCAAATCGAAGGCGGGGCAGTATATCACCGAATAAAAAAGTGGTTAAGAATAACCCTAGGGGCAATTGATAATTTTATAAAAGCGCCTTAGTTACGACTAAAAAAGGCGCTTTTTATGGTTAATCTAACTGGTAAATGACGTCAACTCGATCACGTATCACGATTGTCGAATCCTGATAGGTGTTAGATTCCGTTTTTGCATCCATCGCCATTGAACGCATCAGTACCGGTTGACTGCTCGGCATATTGTAATCAATTCGCCAGACACCATTGATGTCTTTACCAAAACCAGAAGCCAATGACTCTGCTTTGCTATTGGCATCCTTGATGGCGGCTTGGCGTGCTTGCTCTTGATATTTAGCCTGATCTTTCACTTTAAGCTGAATGTTTTCGACCTGGTTGATGCCCGAGTTCAGCGCAATATCCAGATACTGATTCAAGTTCGCCAATTCATCGACGGTCACATTTACGGTGCGAGAGGCGCGGTAACCCACTAATTCAGGCTTACCATTTTTCGGGTAATGATACTGAGGGGATATATAAAGATTGGAGCTGGTAATGTTGTCAGCACTCATTCCCTGATCTTTTAGTTCAGTCAGAAAGTCAGTCACAACTTTGTCGACTGTCTGCTTGGCTTGTTCTGCCGTCATGGTGGTTTCCACCACACGAACCGTAAACTTCGCCATATCAGGTTTTGCGACAACTTCACCATATCCGGTCGTAGCTAGGTGTGGGAAGTTAGGCGTATCAGCGTAAGCACCAATACTGACCAGGCCTGAAACGGCAATTGCCAGGCTAGAAACTATCTTCATTATTGTTCACCTTATTTAACTAATCACATACATCATAGCGTTTAGATACCGCTTGAGGAGTCTTGTTCGATGTTCTGACAGAACTTTAACCAAGTGCTAGCTCGACAGCACATTTCTCGCATAATTAACAATGGATTGAGTCACTTCTTCCAATACGCCCGATTCGAGTTGCCAGTGATGCCAATAAATGCGGTATGAGCTTAAGAACCCAGGCAAGATGTCGACTAAACTCCCTTGCGCTAACTCTTTTTTGATCTGAAAGCTTGGGATCAAACAATACGCGACTCCTGCCAGAGCCATTTTGACAAACGCTTCTGAACTGGCAACACGATGAGTCCGGACATTATCTGGCAGAATATTAAAATGCTCTTTTAAAAACAGCTGATGTTGATCGTCATGCTGGTCGTACGCCACAGCGGGGGCTCGCAGCAAGGAGTCATAGTTGACGCCGTTGGGGAAATAACGCTCAACGAATTGCGGATTCGCCACGCAAACATAATCAACTCGCCCCAAATAGTCCGCCTGACATCCGGGAATAGGCCGTGATTCCAGGCTAATTGCTCCTGTCACCTCGCCACTTTTAAGCTTTTCTATCGCCCTGACTTCATTCAGTACCGCCAGTCTCAGCTCAATGTTCCGTGTTGTCAGTACCTGCTGTAGGGAAGGCAACAGCCAAGTTGCCAAGCTATCGGCATTGGTGGCGATAGAAATCGCCAGCGGGCGTTCTGAATCACTATTGGTTAATTCAGGCACCAGCTCACTTTCTAGTAATTGCACCCTGTGGTAAAGGCCCAGCAGCTTTTTACCCACCATAGTCGCTCTAGGTGGTTGCTCACGAACAAGAACGGGCTGAGCGAGAAACTTTTCCAACTGCTTTATACGCTGTGAGACCGCAGACTGTGAGATGTAGAGCGCTTCAGCTGCACGTTCAAAGCTGCCTTGAGTCACCACCGACTCCAAAGCCTCTATCCATTTGTAATCCAATCCACGCATAGCGTTACCAAAATAAGCAAAACTTATAATAGATTAAAATCATTAATTATACTTATCAAGATGCTGACTCTATTCTCAACGCTCATATTGGCAATTCACTGGAGAGAAAAACGTGAATCTATGGGTGTTATTACAAGGTTTTGGGCTGGGTGCCAGCATGATTATTCCGATTGGGGCACAAAATGCCTATGTTCTCAACCAAGGCATTAAGAGAAACCATCACTTGACGACCGCTACCATCTGTAGCGTTCTCGATGTCATTTTTATCTCGCTAGGCATATTTGGCGGTGGTGCAGTCTTGTCACAAAATGAAACCCTACTCACGGTTGTCACTTTAGGCGGTATTGCCTTTCTGACCTTCTATGGCTTACTGTCACTCAAAAGCGCCGTGCAAGCGAACAGAGCGTCCGAATCCAAGCGTCAAGTTGTAGAACGTGGTCGCAGAGCGGTGATTCTCGGGGCATTGGCAGTTACCGTGCTTAACCCTCACCTCTACCTTGATACTGTGGTGATCCTTGGCTCCATTGGCGGACAGTTTGAAGGACAAGATCGAATTTCGTTTGCATTAGGTACGATCATGGCCTCCTTTGTTTGGTTCTACACCTTGTCGATAGGTGCTGCTAAGCTTGGCCCCACCTTATCAAAACCAAAAGTAAAACAAGGGATTGATGTTGTGGTCGCCATCATGATGTTCACGATTGCCTTGATGCTAATAAACGAACTGGCCAATAAACACGGATAATTACATGGAACGATTAGAGCAAATCTATCAGTACAACCTAGACCTTCTTCAACAGCTTGAAGTGAGCTTTGAAGAATGGCGCCATGAGCCCATTCTCGATTTCGCTACTGATGTGCGTGTCGCTGAACAACTTGGTTGGACGGGTACCCATAGCAAGAGTCTGTTCCTGAAATTGAAAGGGGGTGGGCATGCGCTGTATCTGACCCACAAAGATGCTCGCCTTGATAGTAAAGCCATGAAGCAAGTCTTGGGGAAGCGACCTTCCATTTGCAGCGATGAAGAAATGATAGCGCTGCTAGGCTGTGTTCCAGGCGCGGTCTGTCCTTTTGGTATGCCTGAACATATTGAGATTGTCGTGGATAGTGCCTTATACCAGCACTCGGAAATCCTCTATACACCCGGTCACCCTGAACTGACCATAGGCATTGATGGCTCTTCCCTGCCGAAACTATTGCAAGCTATCCCAAACTCAGTAATTGAGATGTAAAAAAGCGAGGCTAAGCCTCGCTTTTCCAATCAGGATTCAACCTTGTTAAGGTGAACATCCATTTGCGGGAATGGAATTTCAATACCTTCATTATCTAAGCCTTCTTTAATCGCTTGCATTAGATCGAAGTACACTCCCCAGTAATCAGATGTCTTAACCCATGGGCGAACTACAAAATTAACTGAAGAATCCGCCAGCGTATGCACGCCAACCTGAACCGCCTGATCTTTAAGGATACGCTCGTCAGATTCACAGATCTTGGTTAAAAGCGCTTTGGTTTTCTGCAGATCCGCACTGTAAGACACACCGATCATCAAGTCGATACGACGAGTTTCATGACGCGAGTAGTTAGTGATAGGGCCACCGATAACACTGCCATTTGGTACGACAACCATCTTGTTATCTGGAGTCGTCAGAACCGTTTGGAAGATTTGGATAGATTCCACACTGCCTGCTACGCCACCAATTTCGACGTAATCGCCAGATTTAAATGGTCGGAAAGCAACAATCAGCACGCCCGCTGCAAAGTTTGACAGCGACCCCTGCAACGCTAAACCAACCGCTAAGCCTGCCGCACCAATGACAGCCACAACAGACGCTGTCTGCACTCCAATCCGGCTCAATGCCGCAATCAGTACAATCACAAACAATAAGTAGCGAACTAAACCATGGATAAACTCGATAACCGCTTTATCCATATTTTTCTTTTTCAGCATCTTGGCGACACTGTTTGCCACCATCTTAACGAAGATGTTACCGATGAATAGAATCAGAATGGCTGAAAGAACATTCACACCATACTGGATCAGTAAATCAGAATTATTGGTAATCCACGATTCAGCCTGCGCTAGACCATCCACTAATGGAGTTTCAATCTCCACCGACTCTCCTGCCATAATGTATACCCTCTAAAATATGTGGCGATCCTATGAATCACACGACTTTTTATGATTGATAGACGATGTCGTCTCCATAGATAACCTGAAACTATGTCAGATTTTTGGCACGATATATCAATTTTGACGATTCATAAAGTGACGTTTATGCAAAGAACACAAAAACAAAGAGTTATCGGAAAAAACTGATATCGACTCGTTACAGATTACGCAATGGTTTTCATTTTCGCCACCCTTTTAGGTGAGGAATAGCCCATTCATAAAACAAATACGCCAGACACAAAAAAACCCGCTCATTGAGCGGGTTTTGCAAACTTAACAGAGTACTGGATTCAGGAGAATTATAGTACGTCTACTGCGTTTAGGTCAGCGAACGCTTTCTCTAGACGAGTTACCATTGAAGACTGGCCTGCACGTAGCCATACACGTGGGTCGTAGTACTTCTTGTTTGGCGCATCTTCACCCGTTGGGTTACCGATTTGGCCTTGTAGGTAATCACGGTTTTCAGCTTCGTACTGACGGATACCATCCCAAGTTGCCCACTGAGTATCAGTATCGATGTTCATCTTAATAACACCGTAGCCGATAGACTCTTGGATTTCAGCTTCAGTAGAACCTGAGCCACCGTGGAATACGAAGTTTAGAGCGTTAGGCGCAATACCGAACTTCTCAGCACAGTATGCTTGAGAATCACGTAGGATAGTTGGAGTTAGAACTACGTTACCTGGCTTGTATACACCGTGTACGTTACCGAAAGAAGCTGCGATAGTGAAACGGTGTGAAACAGCGTTTAGTTTCTCGTATGCGTAAGCAACATCTTCAGGTGAAGTGTAAAGCTCAGAAGCGTCCATGTCAGAGTTATCAACGCCGTCTTCTTCACCACCAGTACAACCTAGTTCGATTTCTAGAGTCATGTCCATCTTAGCCATGCGCTCTAGGTACTTAGCACAGATTTCGATGTTCTCTTCTAGAGACTCTTCAGAAAGGTCGATCATGTGAGAAGAGAATAGTGGCTTACCAGTTTGCTCAAAGAACTCTTCACCAGCGTCTAGAAGACCGTCGATCCATGGTAGTAGTTTCTTAGCTGCGTGGTCAGTGTGTAGGATTACTGGAACACCGTAAGATTCAGCAACTGCGTGAACGTATTTAGCACCTGCTACAGCGCCAAGGATTTGTGCACCTTGACCTTCAAGTTTAATGCCTTTACCAGCGAAGAAAGCTGCGCCACCGTTAGAAAACTGAACAACAACTGGAGCTTTCACTTTAGCTGCTGCTTCAAGCACTGCGTTTACTGAGTCAGTACCTACAACGTTTACTGCCGGAAGAGCAAAGTTGTTCTCTTTTGCTACTTCAAAAACTTTCTGTACGTCATCACCAGAGATAACACCTGGTTTTACGAAATCGAAGATCTTAGACATGGATGTAATCCTATTTATCTGTCGTTTTAAAAATAAAACTTGTTAAGTTTAAATTCTTGCAAACGTTTGCTCACAACGTGCGTCATTCTAACAAAGAACAATGTGACTTGCAGCAAACAAGAAAGCGGGAGAATCATTCCCCCGCTTTCGTTTAATTACTTAGCGCGCTCTTCAAGCATCGCAACTGCTGGTAGTACTTTACCCTCAACGAACTCAAGGAATGCACCGCCACCCGTAGAGATGTAAGAAACGTCAGCTTTAATACCGAACTTGTCGATAGCTGCTAGCGTGTCACCACCACCCGCTACAGAGAAACCTGCAGACTGAGCGATTGCTTCAGAGATACCTTTAGTACCTGCTTCGAAGTTCTTGAATTCAAAGACGCCTACAGGACCGTTCCATAGGATAGTTTTCGCGTTGCCGATGATTTCAGCTAGAGCTGCTGTTGATTCAGGACCTAGGTCGAAGATCATGTCGTCGTCAGCCACTTCTGAAACGTGCTTGATTTCCGCTTCTGCGTTTTCGTCGAATGCTTTCGCACATGCAACGTCAGTCGCAACTGGGATAGAACACTCTTTCATTAGCTTTTGAGCCGTTTCAACTAGGTCTGCTTCGTATAGAGACTTACCTACGTTGTGACCGTCTGCAGCAATGAATGTGTTTGCGATACCACCACCAACAACAAGTTGGTCAGCCACTTTAGATAGAGATTCTAGAACTGTTAGCTTAGTAGAAACTTTAGAACCACCAACGATAGCAACTAGCGGACGCTCTGGGTTGTCCATTGCTTTACCAAGTGCTTCAAGTTCAGCGGCTAGTAGAGGGCCTGCACATGCGATAGGTGCATTCATACCAACACCGTGAGTAGATGCTTGTGCACGGTGAGCCGTACCGAATGCATCCATTACAAAGATGTCACAAAGCGCTGCGTATTTCTTAGATAGCTCTTCTTCGTTCTTCTTCTCGCCTTTGTTAAAGCGAACGTTTTCAAGAACAACAAGCTCACCCGCGTTTAGTTCAAGACCGTTCAGGTAATCTTTCGCCAGTTTAACGTCACAATCTAGTGCGTCATTTAGGTAGTTAACGACAGGTTGTAGAGAGAACTCTTCTGCGTATTCACCTTCCGTTGGACGGCCTAGGTGAGAAGTAACCATAACTTTAGCACCAGCTTCTAGACAGTGCTTGATAGTTGGTAGAGATGCTAGGATACGTGCATCAGAAGTCACTTTGCCTTCTTTTACTGGTACGTTTAGGTCCGCACGGATAAATACACGTTTACCTGCTAGATCCAGGTCAGTCATCTTGATTACAGACATGATGTGTCCTCTCAAATATTCAAAAAGTAAAGTTTTTAAGGCCCGGCGACCCTGCCAAGCCCAATAATTCTTCAAACTGATTTAGATATGGAGTTTATCAGCATTTATTTCAAGACTGGAAATAAATATTTCTCCATCGCCGCTAATCTGCATTTCGCCTATAAAAGTGGCCTTGCAGCGTCAAATTTGACGGGGAGCGGCTTGCATAGCGAGTGCCGTATCTAACATACGGTTCGCAAATCCCCATTCGTTATCACACCAAACCAACATTTTGACCAAATGGCCATTACTGACTCGGGTTTGCGTGCCATCGACGATCGCGCTATGGGGATCATGGTTAAAATCGATGGAAACGAGCGGAGCTTCAGTATAGTCAACAATGCCCTGTAATGTACACTGAGAAGCGTTAACAATGGTTTGATTTACGTCATTAACTTTCACATTTGTATTAATTGTGACGCTTAAATCCATGGCTGTGACGTTTACAGTAGGCACTCGTACTGAAATTGCTTCAAATTTGTTAGAAAATTTCGGGAAGATTCTTTCAATACCTTTATGCAACTTGGTGTCTACCGGTATAATTGATTGACTGGCTGCGCGAGTACGTCTGAGGTCAGAATGGTAGGCGTCGATGACCTGCTGATCATTCATCGAAGAGTGGATAGTGGTGATAGTTCCTGAATCGATTCCAAAAGCTTCATCAAGGGCTTTGATAATAGGTACGATACAGTTGGTCGTACACGAACCATTGGATACCACATTGTGATCCGCTCTTAGCGTATCGTGATTGACACCGTAAATAATGGTATTGTCGAGATCGCTGGCGCCCGGGTGAGAAAACAGGACTTTCTTCGCCCCTGCTTTGATGTGCTCTTGGCCATCAGCTTGAGAGCCAAACACACCTGTGCAATCCAACACCAGATCCACTTCCAGATCTCGCCACGGCAGAAGATCGATTTCTGCCAGATGAAGAATACGGATGGAATCAAATTCTCCGCTCTCATGGTGAACGTAAATATGCTCCTGATCGTTGGTAATCTTCTTACCAAATCGACCATGGCTAGTATCATACTGAAGTAGGTGTGCCATCGCATCGGGCTGAGCCAGTTCATTAACGGCTACCACCTTAATTTCTTGGCTTTTGCCACTTTCATATACTGCCCGCAAAACATTACGTCCAATACGTCCAAATCCGTTGATCGCAACTTTTAGCATGATTCCATCGCTCTACATCTTTTTCGTGTCACAAATACTACCTGATAGATTTATAAATCGCATCTAGTTCATCGTATCGGGTAAAAACAAAAAAGCCGAGTCACAAGGACCCGGCTTTCAAAGCAATTAACAATTAAGCTAATAGCTCTTTCGCTGTGTTCACAACGTTTTCAGTTGTGAAGCCGAACATCTTGAATAGCTCACCTGCTGGTGCAGATTCACCGAAGGTGGTCATACCGATGATACGGCCGTCGAAACCAACGTACTTGTACCAGAAATCAGCAATACCCGCTTCTACCGCGATACGTGCCGTCACGTCAGATGGTAGAACCGCTTCACGGTAAGCTGCATCTTGCTTGTCGAATGCGTCCGTTGATGGCATTGAAACAACACGTACTTGCTTGCCTTCAGCAGTCAGTTCAGCCGCAGCGTTTACTACTAGCTCAACTTCAGAGCCGGTTGCGATAAGGATAAGCTCTGGCTTGCCTGCACAATCTTTCAGGATGTAACCACCCTTAGCAATGTTCGCTACTTGCTCAGCGTCACGCTCTTGCTGTGCAAGGTTCTGACGAGAGAAGATAAGTGAAGTCGGTGCATCTTTACGTTCGATAGCCAGTTTCCAAGCCACTGCTGACTCAACTTGGTCACATGGGCGCCATGTGCTCATGTTTGGCGTCAGACGTAGAGAAGCCATTTGCTCAACCGGTTGGTGAGTTGGGCCATCTTCGCCAAGACCGATAGAGTCGTGCGTGTAAACCTGGATGTTCTGAACTTTCATCAGAGCCGCCATACGCATTGCGTTACGCGCGTACTCCATGAACATTAGGAAAGTTGCACCGTATGGTACGAAACCACCGTGTAGTGCGATACCGTTCATGATTGCCGTCATACCGAATTCACGTACACCGTAGTGGATGTAGTTACCCGACGCATCTTCAGCCGATACCGACTTAGAACCAGACCACATAGTTAGGTTAGAAGGTGC
>NZ_VTYQ01000008.1 GCF_013113835.1 Vibrio sp. RE88
CATAGCGTTGTGGACCCACCTGATTCCATGCCGAACTCAGAAGTGAAACGCAATAGCGCCGATGGTAGTGTGGGGCTTCCCCATGTGAGAGTAGGACATCGCCATGCTTGTTTATTGTTTTTAGATTTTGAAAAATCTAAAGGCAAAACTAAAACCTAGCATTATTAAAGTAAGACTAAGTTTTAGGACAATTTGTGGAGAGATGGCTGAGTGGTTGAAAGCACCGGTCTTGAAAACCGGCATACGTTAATAGCGTATCTAGGGTTCAAATCCCTATCTCTCCGCCACTATTAAGAAAGCCCGTTGCTAACGCAACGGGCTTTTTGCATTTCAGGTATTTGAAAACGACTACCTGACAAATACTACTTCTACAAAGAACGGATCTGACAGCCCAAAAGCTGAACTCATCACCTCTATATCTAGTTTCTGAAGATACAAAAAAGCCGACACATAATGTCGGCCAAATAAAAGCGAGTAAATAGATTAAGCGCGGTTGGCGACTTTATCCTTAAGTTCTTGCTTCTCTGTATCTGAGATGAATGCCAGCTCTAAGCCATTGATCTGTGTCTGACGAATTTCATCTTGTGATAGGCCAGCTTGCGGCGCAGCCACTTCGTATTCGTATGGCAGCTCAATACCTTCCACTGCTGGGTCATCGGTGTTCAGACAGGCTAGCACACCGTGATCAAGGAACTGTTTGATCGGGTGGTTGGCTAGAGACTCTACCGTACTGGTCTGGAAGTTAGAGGTTAGACAAGACTCAATACCAATGCGGTTTTCTGCAAGGTAATCCATCAGTTTAGGATCGTGAATGGCTTTGACGCCATGACCGATACGAGTGGCTCCTAGCTCTTGAATCGCTTGCCACATGCTTTCGGCACCGGCAGCTTCACCTGCATGAACCGTTACGTTCAGACCAGCTTCTTTGACTTGAGTGAAATGTTTAACAAAGCGATCACCTGGTTGGCCCAGTTCGTCACCGGCCAGATCAACGGCTACAATTTTGTCTTTTTGTGTCAGGATGGCATCCAGTTCTTGCTGACATGCATCTGTACCGAATGTACGACTCATAATGCCAATTAGGTTAGCTTTGATACCAAAATCACGAACACCAGCCTCTACGCCATCGACAACCGCTTCAACAACACCTTCTACAGGCAGTTTGTGTTTCATCGCCATGTAGTAAGGTGAGAAGCGCAGCTCAGCGTAATCAATTTGCGCATTCAGTGCATCTTCAACATTTTCGTAAGCAACGCGACGACAAGCGTCCAGATCACCAAGAACCGACACTCCCCAATCTAACTTAGATAGGAACGCGACAAGAGACGGCTCTGCTTCAACGATTTGTACATGCGGTGTCAGTGACTCCACATCGTAAGCTGGCAGGGCAATACCAAACTTCTGGCCAAGTTCTAAAATGGTTTTGGTGCGGATGTTTCCGTCAAGATGACGGTGCAAATCTGTAAGTGGTATGTTCTTGGTTATCATTATAGTAATTCCGATTGTCTGAATTGAGCTAAGTATAAGAATCAATGCCAGAAGTGTCAGTAGCAAATGCTCGCAAAACCGGCCAAGAGTGGTGTTATTTACTTCATGTTAACCAGATCTGTTGGCCACTCTTCGAACGGAACTGGACGACTAAATAAGAACCCCTGCCCCTGAGGGCAATTGAGAGATGTTAGCATTTGTGCCTGCTCTGATGTCTCTATGCCTTCAGCGACCAAGTCAACTTTCATACCACGAGTCATGTTGATGATGGCGGCGACAATGGACGTGTCGAGATTCTCTTTTTCCATTTTCTGCACGAAAGTTCGATCGATTTTCAAACAGTCAAAAGGCAGCTTATGCAGATATGCCAAAGAGCTGTAGCCAGTACCAAAATCGTCAATGGCGATATGAATACCCAAATCTCGGATAGCCTGCATGTTTTTAACGATGACAGGATCATTATCGACAATCCTCGACTCGGTGATTTCTAAAGTCAGGTTGCCAGCGTTTAAACCTGATGAAGAAAGTACTGAGCGCAGTGAACCGATGAGATCTGGCTGAGAAAGCTGGTTAACTGACAAGTTAACATGCAGATGGAAGCGCTCGTCCCATTTGCCTTCTTTCATGCCTTTGACCGTGTCATTGCAGGCCTGAGTGAGTATTTGCTCACCGATAGAGCCAATTAGCCCGCTTTCTTCAGCGATAGGGATAAAGTCGAGTGGTGAGATGAGACCCGATGAGGGGGATAGCCAACGGGCAAGCGCCTCGGCACCGATGACTGCTCCGGTGTTAAGATCAACAATCGGTTGGTAGAAAGGAACAAACTCTTGATGCTCCAAAGCGTCTTTGATTTTGGCCTGCATTAACGTGCGTTTACGTGAAACATCGGCCATTTCAGGTTTGTAGTAGCTGACCTGAGTCAACTCTTGCTTCGCATTGCTCAGCGCAATGCTGCCGTTGCGAAGCCAAAGCGTCATATTATTGTGCTCACTTTCGGTCACCACACCAATTGATACATTCACCACCACACTTTCTTGCTCCATGACAAACGGTGATGCGAACATCTGCTGAATTCGATGGATCGCAAGGGTAATCTGCTCATCACTTGGTGGTTGAGAAAAATAAAACGCAAACTCATCACCAGCAATTCTGGCGAGATACCAATCATCGTCGAACAAAGTTCGCAGGCGCTCGGCGATGATCACCAGCAGTTGATCGCCTTTATAGTGGCCAAGACTGTCGTTGATATCACGGAATTTGTTGATCCCGATCAGCAGCAGGCAACCATTCATCTTAGGCAGCGCATCGCAGGTCTCAATCAGCCCCTCTCGGCTGTAAAGCTTGGTCAATGAATCGTAGAGTAATTGCGAACGCAAGGCGCGGAATGAGGCTTTGAGGTTATTGGCCATTTCGTTAAAGGCAAAGACCAGCATGCTGGTTTCGTAGATGTAGCCCGGTTTAGGCATGGTGCTGTCCCAGTCGCCTTTTGCCAAATGTTTTGCAGCTGCAGCCGTTGAAGTGATGGGTGCAACGACGCGATTAAACGCCACTAAACCAATCAAGATGCCGATAAAACTGGCAATGACGCCGATGATCCAACTATCACGCTGGCTTTCAGGTAATTGGCCGAGTAAGTCGGATTCAGAAATGGCTACCCCGATATACCATTTAAGGCCGAATTGATCGGTGTAAGGTGTGATGTGATTGAAGTATCTTGCACCATTGATATCGATACTAAAGCGATTGGTTTCCTGCGAGGCGTGATAGCCTTGGTCAAAGGCGTACTGGGCACTGGTTTGAACTATCGGATTGGAGCTCTCGGTCGCCAATAAGCGCTGGCCTTTGTCGCTGAGGGGCGTGCCCCACGAGACAACACTTCCACCAGTAGAGTGTGCAACCAGCCTTTGCTTCGCATCAAACAGGTAAATGGCCGCGTTGGTTTTTTCCTGTTGATGCTTTAAGAAAGTATTAAAGGTGTCGATTTTGACGTCGGTGACGACCACTCCCTGAAACGCTTGTTGTTGGTAAACGGGCGTTAACGCTGACAAAGTGATTTCCTGACGTTCATCAGCATTGGCATAAATGGATGACCACATCGGCGCTTGCTTTTCGGCGACTGGGGCGTACCAAGGTCGAATCCTAGGGTCATAACCCTCAAAGACTGAACGAACATCCTTGCTTATCATCTGACCGCGATAAATAACCAGTTTCTGTGCTGTGCGGTCATCTTGAATCATTAAGGTGTAACCCTGATTCGATTCTTTACGAAAGCCGACATACTCTGCGCCCTCGCCGCCAAAGCCAATTACGTCTAATTGCGGTATGGAGCGATACAAATCTTGGAAGCTGGCTAGGAGAAACTGTTCTATCTCACTGGTGTCGCCTTTCTCGTAGAGCTGATTAAAGCCGATGTTATGGCTAAGAGACAGGCTGGCTTCGAATGGTTTACTGAGAAAGTCATTAAGTTCAAGAGTGACGTTATCTGTGAGCGCCGTGAGTTGTTTATCGCTGATATCGAGAACCATCTCTTCGTAGCTGCGCTTTTGCACAGCGACAATGACCCCTATTGTAAAGATAAAAATCATGACAAAAGGGAGAACGACTGCGGTTCTTAATGTGATTTGCGTAGTTGCCGACATGCTGTCCTTAAATACCTGAAACTAAAATCCGTGTTGGCGGGTTTGAGTCTGCAAGCAAACAGCCATAGTGCACTGGTGCTGACCCATAAAGCCCTAAAATGCTTATCAATTGTACAATGCGACAGGCTTTATGGAATAAATTAATGAGCTAGATGTTAATAAAGCTCTTTTAGTTTTCTGGTTAAAGTGTTTCTGCCCCAACCAAGCACTTTGGCTGCATCTTGCTTATGGCCGTTAGTATGCTCTAAGGCCGCTTCCAAAAGTATACGTTCAAATTCAGGAAGTGCGTAGGTCAGCAATTCGGTATCCCCTTGAGAGAGCGACTGTCTTGCCCAGCTAGAAAGCTGCTGCTGCCAGCTGACATTGCTATCAAAGCTGGTGCTGGATTTTTCCTCTAGCAGTTCAGCAGGTAGATCGGCGGGGAGAATTTCGCTGCCACTGGCCATGACGGTTAGCCAGCGACAGATGTTCTCTAGCTGTCTGACATTCCCCGGCCAGCTAAGTTTATTCAATGCTTCAATCGCTGAAGGATGCAGGGTTTTGACATCCACACCAAGTTCTTCTGCGGCTAAGGAAAGAAAGTGCAGAGTGAGCTTTTCGATATCTTGCTTACGTTCACGAAGGGCTGGAATTTGCACGCGGATAACATTAAGACGGTGGAATAAATCTTCACGAAAGTCGCCTTGATGAACCAGCTTTTCCAGATTCTGGTGCGTCGCGGCGACAATACGCACATCCACTTTGATTGGAGAGTGCCCCCCGACTCGATAGAACTGACCATCAGCGAGGACACGTAGCAGCCGAGTCTGAATGTCGAGTGGCATGTCACCAATTTCATCCAGAAACAAAGTCCCCCCGTTAGCTTGCTCAAAACGGCCTTGTCGAACGCTATTGGCACCGGTAAAGGCCCCTTTTTCATGCCCAAACAATTCAGACTCAATCAGGTCTTTGGGAATTGCCGCCATGTTAAGCGCAATAAATGGCTTACTGGCTCGCGGGCTGTGGCGGTGCAGTGCGTGAGCGACCAGTTCTTTACCTGTACCAGATTCACCATTTATCAATACTGAAATTGAAGAGCGAGACAGGCGGCCGATAGCGCGAAACACCTCTTGCATTGCGGGTGCTTCACCAATAATTTCTGGCGCATTGTAGTCGTTGGGGTCTGAATTCGCTTGGTCGCGTTTTTGCTCCTGACTGTGGGTGATGGCACGTTCAACTAACGTTAGCGTTTCATCCACATCAAATGGCTTAGGTAGGTATTCGAAAGCCCCTTTTTGATAGGCATTGACCGCGGCATCCAGATCAGAGTGCGCCGTCATGATGATCACAGGTAAGTCTGGTGAGCGTTCGTTTACTTGTTTGAGGAGCTCTATACCGTCGATGCCCGGCATACGAATATCGGACACCAGTACGTCCGGTGTTTCGCGTTCCAGCGCCAGTAGAACGCTTTCTGCATCAGAAAACGTATCGCACTTAATATTTGCTGATGAAAGGGTTTTCTCCATGACCCAGCGGATAGAGCTGTCATCATCTACTACCCAAACGTATCCTTTACTCATAACAAACTTATCCTTTCAGCAATGCCACTAACGTAAAATTTAAATTGGCAGATATATGGTGAATGTGGTTCTGCCTGGCCAGCTTTCGACATCAATTTTGCCCTGATGCTGGTCTATCAGGTTCTGAGCAATGGATAAGCCCAGCCCTGTGCCGCCTTCTCTTCCGCTGACCATGGGATAGAAAAGGGTGTCTTGTAATTCTGCGGGGATGCCCGGCCCGTTGTCGATGATCTCCACCCGCGCCGCTAATTTGCAGCGCTGACCGTGAATGTTGGTTTGATGCACCGTTCTGGTGCGAATGATGATATTGCCATTGTTCTGCTTTTGCAGAATTTGCCCTGCATTACTGACAATATTCAAAAGCGCTTGCTCAATCTGATCCGAATCCATTAAAAACTCAGGCAAGCTTGGGTCGTAATCGCGCTCAATCGTCACGGACTGTGCAACTTCGAGTTCGACTAACTGGCGCACCTTCTCCAGAATCAGATGGAGGTTTTCCTGTTGTTTCTTGCCAGGCTTTTGTGGGCCAAGTAAGCGATCGACTAAGGAACGTAATCGGTCCGCCTGTTCGATGATGATTTGGGTGTATTCCGTCAGAGATTGGTCGGGCAGCATACGTTCTAGTAACTGCGCTGCGCCGCGTAGCCCGCCCAGTGGGTTTTTTATCTCATGAGCGAGCCCACGCACCAGCAGCTTGGCGGCTTGCTGTTGAGCGTGTTGATTCAGCTCTTGTGATAAACGACGTTGCTGACCAATTTTGCGCATTTCGACCAGCAGCATAAGCTCTTTCTGCCAAGAGATCGGGCTGACGGTGACTTCAAGCATCAAGGGTTTGCCATCGACTACAAAAGTCACATCGCTGTCAGTGATACTCTGACCGCTTTGTAGCGGTTGAGACAACAAGGCTAAGTCCATGGAAGCGTGTTGAATGAGCTTGGACAATGGCTGGTCAACGATGCGTTTAGCGCTTTGTGAAAACAGCTGCTCTGCGGCTGGATTGGCGTAACGAACCTGAAGCGATTCGTTCATGATCAGCACAGAGGTGACCTGATGATTGAGTATTATGTTATCGAGTTCGCTGCTCACGGTTATCCCTCATCCTTGACCTTAAAATGTGCAATGCACCAATTTGGTGCGGTTACATTCCAAGTATGGCGCAATAACCCATGCAGAAGAAGTGAAAAGTCCAGATATCACAGGCTTTTCAGTATCCTTGCCGTTAATTGCACCGTTATGAACAGTAACAATGCAATAAGCTTGCCGTGCATAAGATATTGAATAGAAAAGATTTGAAGTGAATTTTATTGATATATAAGACATAAAAAAGGCTCACCAAAAAGGTGAGCCTCGAAGGAAGGGGCTAATCGATCGAGCGATTACACTGAGTAGTAAAGTTCGAACTCAAGTGGGTGAGTCGTCATGTTTACTTGCTCGACGTCTTGAGACTTAAGGCCGATGTAAGAATCGATAAAGTCATCAGAGAACACGCCACCTGCTGTTAGGAACTCACGGTCTGCATCTAGTGAATCTAGTGCATCTTTCAGTGAGTAAGCAACGGTTGGGATTTCAGCTGCTTCTTCCGCTGGTAGGTCGTACAAGTCTTTGTCCATCGCTTCACCTGGGTGAATCTTGTTCTTAATACCGTCAAGACCAGCCATTAGCATTGCTGCGAAACATAGGTATGGGTTAGCTGATGGATCACCGAAGCGAACTTCGATACGACGTGCTTTCGGGCTTGGTACCACAGGGATACGAATAGAAGCACTACGGTTACGAGCAGAGTAAGCCAGCATTACAGGTGCTTCGAAGCCTGGAACGAGACGCTTGTATGAGTTAGTCGCTGCGTTCGCGAATGCGTTGATTGCGCGAGCGTGCTTGATGATACCACCGATGTAGTAAAGGGCTGTTTCAGACAGGCCGCCGTACTTGTCACCCGCGAATAGGTTAACGCCGTCTTTAGCTAGAGATTGGTGAACGTGCATACCAGAGCCGTTGTCACCAACTAGTGGTTTAGGCATAAAGGTTGCGGTCTTACCAAATGCGTGAGCAACGTTATGAACCACGTACTTGTAGATTTGGATTTCATCTGCTTTGGTTGTCAAGGTGTTGAAGCGAGTCGCGATTTCATTCTGACCAGCAGTCGCAACTTCGTGGTGGTGCGCTTCTACAACCAGACCCATTTCTTCCATGATTAGACACATAGCAGAACGGATGTCTTGAGATGAATCAACAGGAGCTACTGGGAAGTAACCACCTTTCACGCCTGGACGGTGACCTTTGTTGCCTTCTTCGTAATCAGAACCTGTGTTCCATGCAGCTTCTACGTCGTCGATCTTAAAGAAAGAGCCTGACATATCAGTCGCGAACTTCACGTCGTCGAATAGGAAGAACTCTGGCTCAGGACCGATAAGTACGGTATCTGCAACACCTGTAGAGCGCATGTAGTCTTCAGCACGCTTGGCGATAGAGCGAGGGTCGCGGTCGTAGCCTTGCATGGTTGCAGGCTCAAGGATGTCACAACGGATGTTCAGTGTTGCATCTTCTGTGAATGGGTCAAGTACAGCGGATGACGCATCTGGCATCATAACCATGTCTGACTCGTTGATGCCTTTCCAGCCAGCAACTGAAGAACCATCGAACATCTTACCTTCTTCGAAGAAGTCTGCATCGATCTGGTGAGCAGGAATTGAGATGTGCTGCTCTTTACCTTTTGTATCGGTAAAGCGTAGGTCAACAAACTTAACTTCGTTTTCTTGGATCAGCGATAGAACGTTTTCAACTGACATCTTGGATAACCTCCAGTGTTATTAAAGCGGTGTTAGCTCGATTGATGAACAAATCCAGCATTGATTAATTTCATTTCAATCGTATTAATCGATGCTGATATCAATAAAGCCAAAACCATGCCAAAAAAATTATTCCATTAATTTCAATGAATTAGTGGTTTTGGTATCAGTTTGGTGCACCAGCTTGCACCAAAATGATCTTGAATTGCACTTTATTGGTGCAAATCTCTTAAGGTGCACCAATATGAAACAAAAGCGTATTCCATTCAGCCGCCATTCGCCACCTATGTCAATGCACAATTTTGCATATTCAGAGCGATATTGTGTTCGATCAAAGCATATTCTTCAGAAAACCAACGTATCAGATCACATATTTCTGGGTTTTTCGCTAAAATCTGGTACATTATGGCCGTTTTTTTAATCAAGTAAGCTCGCTTCATTCATCGACCATGTTTGAAGCGAGCTTCTACTATCGAGTGAATCAAATCCATGGCTACTCCACAGATTGATAAATTGAGAAATATCGCGATCATCGCGCACGTTGACCACGGTAAAACAACACTGGTTGATAAACTGCTACAGCAATCAGGCACTTTAGAGTCTCGCGGTGAAGCTGAAGAGCGAGTCATGGACTCGAACGACATCGAAAAAGAGCGTGGCATTACCATCCTTGCTAAGAACACAGCAATTAACTGGAATGACTACCGCATCAACATCGTAGATACTCCGGGACACGCGGACTTCGGTGGTGAAGTTGAGCGTATCATGTCAATGGTAGACTCAGTGCTGCTGATTGTTGACGCTGTTGATGGCCCTATGCCTCAGACTCGCTTCGTAACACAGAAAGCATTTGCTCACGGTCTTAAGCCAATTGTTGTTATCAACAAGATTGACCGTCCTGGCGCTCGTCCTGACTGGGTTATGGATCAGGTGTTCGACCTATTCGATAACCTAGGTGCAACTGACGAACAGCTAGACTTCAAAGTGGTTTACGCATCAGCGCTTAACGGTTGGGCTTCTCTAGAAGAAGGCGAAACTGGCGAAGATATGGAACCGCTATTCGAAACTATCGTTGAAGAAGTGACAGCACCGCAAGTTGACCTAGACGGCCCGCTGCAGATGCAGGTTTCTCAGCTAGATTACAGCTCTTACGTTGGTGTTATCGGTGTTGCTCGTGTCACTCGTGGTAGCGTTAAGCCTAACCAACAAGTTACCGTTATCGGTGCGGATGGTAAGACTCGTAACGGTAAAGTCGGCACTGTAATGGGCTACCTAGGTCTTGAGCGTCACGAAGTCGACCAAGCGAACGCAGGTGACATCGTTGCAATCACAGGCCTTGGTGAGCTGAAAATCTCAGACACTATTTGTGCACAAAACCAAGTTGAAGCCTTGCCAGCACTTTCTGTTGATGAGCCAACGGTAACCATGACGTTCCAAGTAAACACGTCTCCGTTTGCTGGTAAAGAAGGTAAATTCGTAACGTCACGTAACATCCTTGAGCGCCTAGAAAAAGAGCTAGTACACAACGTTGCACTGCGCGTTGAGCAACTAGATGATCCAGACAAATTCCGCGTATCAGGCCGTGGTGAACTTCACCTATCTATCCTGATCGAAAACATGCGTCGTGAAGGTTTCGAGCTAGCGGTATCTCGTCCTGAAGTTATCATCAAAGAAGAAGATGGTCAGCTAATGGAACCGTACGAAACGGTAACTATCGATGTTATGGAAGAGCACCAAGGCGGCATCATGGAGAACATCGGCCTACGTAAAGGTGAGCTGACTGACATGTCTCCAGATGGTAAAGGCCGCGTGCGTATGGACTTCATCATGCCTTCTCGTGGTCTGATTGGTTTCCAAACTGAATTCATGACGCTAACGTCGGGTTCTGGTCTTCTTTACCACACATTCGATCACTACGGTCCACACAAAGGTGGCGAGATCGGTCAGCGCATCAACGGTGTCCTAATCTCTAACGGTATGGGTAAAGCGCTAACCAACGCACTATTCAACCTTCAAGAGCGTGGCCGTATGTTCATCGGTCACGGTGTTGAAGTATACGAAGGCATGGTTGTTGGTATTCACAGCCGTGACAACGACCTAACGGTAAACGTACTGAAAGGTAAGCAGCTAACCAACGTTCGTGCATCAGGTACTGATGATGCGCAGGTACTGACTCCGCCAATCATCATGACGCTTGAGCAAGCACTTGAGTTCATCGATGACGACGAGCTAGTAGAAGTAACGCCTGAAAGTATCCGTATCCGTAAGAAGTTCCTAACGGAAAGCGATCGTAAGCGTGAAGCACGTAACGCTAAGTAATTTTACTTAATCGTTATTTAAGCTTTAAAGCCCTGAGTTGATATCAACTCAGGGCTTTTTGTTGTTACGCAGTCGTAAAAGAATGCGTGGCCTTTGTTCGTCAGGTAACAGCTATAGTCGCTGAGGCCACAAACGAAAACCGCCTCACTTGGAGGCGGCCTTAAAGCACTACTTTTGATTGAGCTTTTGCAGGAACTTATCTGATTCTGCTATCGCGGCATTCATATCCTTGATTGCGTACTGGATATCTTGTTCCAAGTTTGCGAACTCGCCTTGTAGTGAACCAATCGCACTCGCATTGAGGTTGTGTTTCAAGTACAGCGTATTGTCTCGCAATGTATTGAGTACAGGTGTCATCTTATCTTCTGCACGTTTCATTGCGCTTAACATTGTGTTGTATGAACGCTGAGTCTCTTTGAGCTTCTGTTCACTTGCCCGTTTGAGCTTAGTGCTGGTGTAGAGATCTAATTCGCTTTGCCATTCGGCGAAGAGTGCGTCTGACACATCTTCAATTGCCGCAATTCGGTCACTGACTTCTTGTGCTGCTTTTTCGCTGTCTTGGTATTTGTCGTTAATCTGGTTGTAGATCGTTTCCAGTTCGCCACCATCAAACTGAGTGAGTGCTGAGAGCGCTTCCAGTGCGCTGGTGAACTCTTGTTGCGCGTCTTGCTGAGACTGTTTGGCATCTTCGACACGATCTACCATGATGTCGCGTTTGTGATAGCCTACTTGTTCCATCGCTGAGTAATAAGCAGATTGGCAGCCCGTGAGGGTAAAAATGGAGAGCATCAGCGCCAGTAAGTACGGCATGATTGTGTCCTTTCCTTTAAAATGATGATGTTAGGATGGCGGAGTTGATGAGGAGTTACAAGTTGAATATCGAGCAACTGAGCAAGCAAAGTCTGAACTTTGGGCGATATCTGCTCACCCGAATGGGGCATGATAGAGTGAACGTTAATGCGGGCTATCTGGCTTACATTACCTTGCTGTCGATCGTACCTATGTTAACCGTGCTGTTATCTGTACTGTCTTCGTTTTCTGTATTCGCTAACGCTGGAGACGTGATCCAAGATTTTGTCATTACCCATTTTGTTCCCGCAGCAGGGGATGCAGTGAAACAGGCACTACTCGAATTTGTCGCCAACACTGGCAAGATGACCGCCGTGGGTGGTTTGTTCTTGTTTGTCGCCGCTTTAATGCTGATCTCCAACATCGATAAGAACCTCAATTACATCTGGCGAGTGGAGCACAAACGTCGTGCCGTGTTCTCATTTTCCATGTACTGGATGGTGCTGACTCTAGGGCCGATCTTGGTTGGAGCGAGTATCGCCGCTACTTCTTATGTGACGTCATTAAAAATTATCGATAGTGAAGCCATTTCAGGGGCTTACGACTTCCTGTTACGCTGGTTGCCTTTTTTGCTGTCCTTTTTTGCGTTTATGGGCTTGTACATCTTAGTGCCGAATAAGAAGGTCTATGTTTCTCATGCGGTAGTCGGGGCTATTGTTGCGGCACTGTTGTTTGAGGCAAGTAAAAAAGGCTTCGCGGCGTACATTACTCAATTTCCTTCCTACCAGTTAATTTATGGCGCGCTGGCCGCGATTCCGATTTTGTTCGTCTGGGTTTACTTGTGCTGGCTGATTGTTTTGATTGGCGCTGAGGTCACAGCGGCATTAGGTGAGCGAGAGCAGTGGAGTGATGACCAAGAAATGGTACACTCGGCGGAAACGATTAAACAGCAGCAAGAAGGAAAAAGCAGTGATAGCGCTGATCCAAAGAGTAAGTGAAGCCGCAGTGCGCGTTGATGGTGAAGTGGTTGGTGAAATCGACCAAGGTCTACTTGTTCTACTTGGCGTAGAAAAGGACGATGATGAAGCTAAAGCGAAGCGATTGATGGAGCGTGTAACCACTTACCGAGTATTTGGTGACGATGAAGGGAAGATGAATCTCAACGTGAAACAGGTCGAAGGTAAAGTGCTGGTGGTTTCCCAATTTACCTTGCCTGCAGATACCAATAAAGGTACCCGTGCCGGTTTCTCACGTGGAGCGCATCCAGCGGATGCTGAGCGCTTATACGATTACTTTGCAGACCAGTGCTCGCAAGTGCTGCCGACAGAGCGAGGGCGCTTCGCCGCTGATATGAAAGTATCACTGGTTAATGACGGCCCGGTAACCTTCTGGTTACAGGTATAATTATAAAGATAGGCTAGAGGGGAAACGCCAAGTGCGTTTCCATGGAAAAGGAATTTTATGTTTAAGCTGATCACGCCAAAAACAGATAACC
Organism: Vibrio sp. RE88; assembly: GCF_013113835.1. GTDB lineage: Bacteria > Pseudomonadota > Gammaproteobacteria > Enterobacterales > Vibrionaceae > Vibrio. Next base: position 13,076 of record NZ_VTYQ01000008.1, read on the forward strand.
AACTGAATAAGTATTACCACTTTCGCTGGCAAATGCTGCGCGAACCTTGGCGCATGCCGTTAGGCTCTGAGCGTGATGAATACGATCCGATGAGCCACCACCGCATGATTGTTGATGGTCGTGGTCGACCTATGGCTATCGGCCGCCTCTACATCACTCCGGACAGCGAAGCGCAAATTCGTTATATGGCGGTGAAAGGCAATCGTCGTAGCAAAGGCATGGGTTCGCTGGTGCTAGTGGCACTGGAATCGCTTGCCCGTCAGGAAGGGGCCAAGCGTCTGGTGTGTAATGCGCGTGAGGATGCCATCTCTTTCTACGAAAAGAACGGTTTTGAGCGTCGCGGTGAATTAACCGATGAGCGCGGCCCTGTGCGTCACCAGCAGATGGTCAAAAAGCTCGACCCAATGGCTAATGTGCTACGTAAGCCTGAGTGGTGTACTGAGCTGCAAGAGCGCTGGGAGCATCAAATCCCTATCAGCGATAAGATGGGCATTAAGATCAATCAGTACACGGGTTATCAGTTCGAGTGTTGTTCTCAGCTCAACCCTAACCTCAATCCGCACAACACTATGTTCGCAGGTTCGGCCTTTACCCTTGCGACCCTGACAGGTTGGGGAATGACGTGGTTGTTGATGAAAGAGCGTGGTTTGAGTGGTGATATCGTTCTGGCTGACAGCCAGATTCGCTACCGTCATCCGGTGACACAGAATCCAGTGGCTTCAACCTCGTTAGATGGGATCAGTGGAGACTTAGACCGCCTGGCTTCCGGTCGAAAGGCACGTATTGTTATTCATGTCACTATTCACAGTGGCGATACGGAAGCTGTGGAGTTTGTCGGTACTTATATGCTGCTACCGAATTACAAGTCGATGCTGGACTTGCCTGCTTCATCATCTTCTGAAGAGTGATTTGCTTCGCTGGCGGGTGCGGTTGATTCAATCGGCTCGCCACACACATCTTGAATCACATTGGTCAGATTGAATATATCGGACCACAATCTTTGGCAGTTATGCTCGCTGGTAAAAATTAATGTGCCAAACTCAGGTTTAGTCAGATCTAATGTCCCTGCCAGTTGCGCGTTTTCCCCTTTCGATGCAATCTCAATCCGGCCACGATCGGCTTGGAGTGTGATTTTATCTAAGGGCCAGATCTGCAGATAGCTTTGATCGCCATCGACACTTTTTGCTTCCAGTGCACCGTCATGCAGATAGCCATTGAGCGTACCGCTCAGGCTATGCGCCAGCATCGAATAATCACCAGACAAGCCACTCATGTCCAGTTCGATTTCAGCTAGCCCGGCGAGCTTAAACGGCAATTGGGCCTGTAGTAGCGGTTGATTGACCTGAAAACCATCGGCATGCAGCGACAGTTGCCATGGGGCACTGACAGATTGACGCTGCCATTGTCCGCTTGCTTCGATATAGCCTTGATCTAGCGGGATAAAAGCTCGTTCTAAGGTAATATTACCCTGTTTAGCCGACGCTTTTAGCACCGCTTGGGTGGTCAGCAGCTGTTCGATACTGGCATTGTTGGCAGTGATTTCCAGGCTGCCATCGTAAAGCCCGACTTGATCATCATGAATCAAAGTCAGCTCCTGCCCCTCGATATTGAGGCCAGATAACTGCCAGTAGGGAGGACGTTCGACTTGAATAAGTTGGGCATTTTCGATATCGAGCTCAGCAATCTTAAGCGAATGAAGAGGTTGTGACATTTGTGCCAAAGTACTGATGAGCTGATCGGTTTGCTCCAGCCATTTTACGCCAGTGATTTTTAAGCGGTTAAGCGCGACGTCTTCTGGTGTCAGTATTCCGCTTAGCTGGACACGGCCTTGCTTGAAATCGGTATCAAACTCATCCACTGAGATGCGATTTTGAGTGAAGCCCAACTTGGCTGTTGGTGCAATAAATCTTAGTTGGTCGAAATCCACACTCTCAGCATCAAACGAGATATAGCCTTGTTTTTGTTGCCACAGAGGGCGATCGAGCGTGAGGTTTTCCAAAGACGCATCGAGATGATTGAACTGCCACCCTGCGTAATGGAGGTTGCTGCTGAGGAGGTCGAGGCTATTAATATGATAAATCGGTAGGTCGAGTGATTTGAGTCTTGAGAGTAATTTCTCAGCCGAGCTATGCTGCGGCAAATCTAGTTTGTTGACGGTGACGTTGATCAACGACCATCCTTGGCTAAATTGTTCCGCTTGACCGGAAATTTCTGCGCCATGCCAGTTGAATGAAGCGCCATAGATGGTGCTGTCTTGTGCCTGATATTGTGCATCGATCAGCAAGTTATCTAATGCTTCCCCTTTGATATACAGCTGCTTGGCTGACAGTTGAATGTCACCATAGGGCAGGTTTTGCTCTTGGCTGAGCCACTGAGGTTTTTTCACCTGAAGATTGACGTCTCTGGCTGACCAACCCGGCGCAGTAATGTCGACATGCTGCAGCGCCAGTTGCTGCAGGTTAATGGCATGCAGCAAGGGTGAATTCAGTTCGTTGATGTCTAGATTGGCGCCTTCAATTAAGACAGAGTCAAACGAGGCTTGGTTGTTTTGCCACAGCGTTGGACTTAACCACACGGTCAGCTTGGGGATGAGGACTGCTTTTGGCTCGGCGTCAATTTCAACATCTTCTAATGTCAGTTGGAAGGGAGGGGAGTAGGACGCTTGTTGAGCCGTGATGGTATAAGGGGTCAGATTTTGTAGCAACACGCTGACCACTTGGTTCGCATAGCTGGTGTTGAGCAGAACGAACAGGGCCAATAGCGGCAAGCTGATCAGGCTGACAATTGCAATGGCAGTCAGCAGCAGTGCTTTCTTCAAAATCTCGACCTTCCCTCGGAGTAGATGTAGCTAGCTTGGAACATTTTTTCTTTTCAGGCAACAAAAAGCCCCTCGAAAGAGGGGCTTAGCTAAGCAATTGGTGACGATATCACTAATCTAGCTGAGGGCCTGCCGCAACCAGAGATTTACCTTCATCGTTATCCGTGTACTTGTCGAAGTTGTTGATGAAGCGCTGAGCCAGATCTTTGGCTTTGCTTTCCCACTGTAGTGGGTCAGTGTAAGTATCACGTGGATCTAGGATCGCTGGGTCAACGTCATGCAGTGCAGTCGGCACTTCCAAGTTAAAGATTGGAATGTGCTTAGTGTCCGCTTTTTCAATCGAACCATCTAAGATCGCATCAATGATGCCGCGAGTATCTTGAATGGAGATACGTTTGCCACTGCCGTTCCAACCTGTGTTAACTAGGTACGCTTCAGCACCCGCAGCTTCCATACGTTTCACCAGAACTTCTGCGTACTTGGTTGGGTGTAGCGTTAGGAACGCCGCGCCGAAACAAGCAGAGAAGGTTGGTGTTGGCTCTGTAATGCCACGCTCAGTACCTGCAAGTTTCGCGGTAAAGCCAGATAGGAAGTGGTACTTGGTTTGCTCTGGAGTCAGCTTAGACACAGGAGGCAGTACGCCGAATGCATCCGCAGACAAGAAGATTACCTTGTTGGCATGGCCTGCTTTTGATACTGGCTTAACGATGTTCTCAATGTGTTCAATTGGGTAAGAAACACGAGTGTTTTCTGTTTTTGAACCATCATCGAAGTCAATTGAGCCGTCGCTGAGTACCGTTACGTTTTCAAGCAGCGCATCACGACGAATCGCATTGTAGATGTCAGGTTCTGCTTCTTTTGAAAGCTTGATGGTTTTCGCGTAACAGCCGCCTTCAAAGTTGAAGATGCCATCGTCGTCCCAACCGTGCTCATCATCGCCGATTAATTCACGTTTAGGGTCGGTGGATAGTGTGGTTTTACCTGTGCCAGATAGGCCGAAGAAGACAGCAACATCGCCGTTTTCTTTACACTTGTTAGCACTACAGTGCATAGAAGCAATGTCTTTTAGAGGAAGGAAGTAGTTCATCATAGCGAACATACCCTTCTTCATTTCACCGCCGTACCAAGTACCGCCGATCAACTGCATGCGCTCAGTCAAGTTGAAGACAGTAAAGTTTTCAGAGTTTAGACCGTGCTCTTTCCATTTCTGGTTGGTGCACTTAGCACCATTCATTACGACGAAGTCTGGTTCGAACGTTGCTAGTTCTTCTTCGCTAGGACGAATGAACATGTTCTTCACGAAGTGCGCTTGCCATGCGACTTCAGTAATAACGCGGATGCTTAGACGCGTATCTGGGTTGGCACCGCAGTAACCGTCAATCACGAATACACGTTTACCTGATAACTGGTCAGTGACCTGATCTTTAAGGTCATTCCAGATCTCTTGAGTGATGGGCTTGTTGTCGTTTTTAACCGCATCAGAAGTCCACCACATGTGTTCTTCTGTGGTCGCGTCTTTAACGATGTACTTATCTTTTGGTGAGCGTCCAGTAAAGATACCAGTGTCCACGGCAACCGCACCCAGCTCAGTGACTACACCCTTTTCGTAGCCTTCCAGATCAGCGCGCGTTTCTTCTTCGAACAGCATTTCGTAACTTGGGTTGCGGACAACCTCTTTTACGTTGTGAAGCCCGTGTTTGGTAAGATCAATTGTTGCAGCCTTTGCATGTTCCATAACGGTCATAGGTGCTCCTTGTAGGAATATTTTGTAGGGATTTTGTAATAATGTTTTGATTGTTATCTGCTCACCATGCTAGCAACGGGTCTCAGTGAAAACAGGGATATAGTTCAAAAATTATCCATGATTTCTATGGGGTTTTAAGCGACTCATCACATATTGGCTGGGATAGTGTATCCCGCGCGCAAAGGATTGCGCTAGATCAAAAAGGATTATTAATTGATTAAAATTAAGCAGTTGCTTTATTACGTGAAAGGCTAATGTTTACGGGGCTTTGATCACAAAAAGGCCAGCGATGTGCTGGCCTTTTGACTGGTAAATTACGTGCTTCTTAAATTATGAAAATTAATGCAGCGTTTTGTTGCCCGAATCAGTCTGATCGAACAGCTCCGAGACTTGAGCTTCGTCGAACGTATAGTTCGTACCGCAGTAATCACAATGTAAAGAAATTGAGCCGACTTCCGCCAAAATGTCATTTACTTCCGCACGATCGATAGTCACGATGGCAGCGCCACTGCGCTCACGTGAACAGCCACAGTGGAATTCGACTGGTTGTGGGTCAAACAGGCGAACTTTCTCTTGGTTGTATAGACGATAAAGCAGGTCGTTGGCTTCGAGTGTGAATAGCTCTTCGTTTTTGACCGTATCTGTCAGTTGCTCTAGGTGCTCGAAATCTTCAGGTGTGCCTGTGCCATCTGGCATCACCTGAATCAGCATACCCGCAGCACGCTGTTGGCCTTCATGTTCTCCGAGACGCAACCAGATACGCGTCTTAAGCTGCTCTGAGTTTGCGAAGTAGCTTTCAAGAATATCCGATAAGTTGTCGCCATCAAGGCCAACAATACCTTGGTAGCGTTCACCCTTTTTAGGATCGATGGTGATCACTAAGTGACCTTTACCCAGCATGTCATGAATGCTGGCATCATCGGCAATATCTCCTTCCCAGCGCGCGACTCCGCGTACTTTCTGGTCGTGATCGCCATTAATGACAGCCAGAGAGACCGGACCGTCACCTTGCAATTGCATCGTGATAGAGCCTTCGAACTTTAAGGTCGCGGTCAGCAGGGTTGTCGATACCAGTAGCTCACCCAACAGCTTCTGTAGTGGTGCTGGATATTCCTTGCTAGAAATGATGCGTTGGTAGGCTTCATCCAATTGTACCAACTCGCCACGTACAGACAGGTCTTCAAAAAGGTAGCGGTTTAAAACATTGTTTGCCATGTAAGCATTTCCTCGTACGTATGGTACTACTGATACCAGCCAGATGGTGGTTGGTATTATTGATGTTTAAATTTGATGATGTCGCGACGCTGCTTTTTATCAGGGCGACGATCTGGGCTTGGGCTATGCGCATGAAGTTTGCGACGGGCGGCATTCTCTTCACGCTTAGCAAGACTGTCCCCAGTTTCGGTATAGAGGGTTTGTGCTTCGGGAGCGCCACGTCGTTGATCCGAAATCTTTTCGATAACCACGGTTTTCTCCTCATGTCCCTGACGAAGAGTAATGATTGCACCGAGCTCAACCGCCTTACTCGGCTTGCTGCGCTGGCCATTATAGTGAACTTTACCGCCGTCGACCATATTTCGAGCAATGGAACGAGTTTTGTAAAAACGTGCTGCCCATAGCCATTTATCGAGTCGAACTGCTTCAGTTTGGGAACCCATTGTGGATACTAGCCTCTAACTGGTGGTGAATCTTGTGCCAAATTATTGGTGTAACAATGGTGATGAAGCGCGCATTTTTCAAGGTACATGGTAAAATTCCACCGCTTTACATGTTAATCAGGCCGTTAACTATTTAGCCTGTTTCATATTTTGGTAGAATGATTCGTTCAAATAAAAACTCTAATTATAGAGTACTTTGCTTGGTAAACAGTACCTTGCATGGCTTCGTCAGCTGGTGATCAAAAGGATTGTGAGTGAACATACGTGGTGTAATTCAACTGGATAGTTTCCTGAAAAATCAGGACCGCTTGAGCTCAATGGCAACGGTAGTGTTGTTGGGCATGAGTGCATGGGTATCTGGTGCATTGATCTGGAAGCCGATGGAGTCACAATCGGTAACCCCATGGCAACCGACTTCCGTGGCAGGTAGTGTCAGCAAGGATTCAGGGTTGAATATCGCTGAGCTACAAAACAGCAACCTGTTTGGTCGCTATCAAGCGCAGGCGCCGGTTGAGAAAAAGCCTGTGGTAACGGAAGCGCCGAAAAGTCGCTTGAACGTCATCTTGGTTGGTGTTGTAACCAGCACTGAAGCGAATAAAAACCTTGCGGTGGTGGCCAGTCGAGGTCAGCAGGCGACTTATGGCATCGGTGAAACCTTGGAAGGCACTAGAGCGACGGTGGTTCAGGTCTTGTATGATCGTATTATCGTCGATAACTCCGGTCGTAATGAAACTGTCATGCTGGAAGGGCTTAAATACACCAAGAATCTACAGCAACAGCCTAAAACCAAATCGATTAAGGCAGACGTCTCCGCTGATAAGCTGGATGAAATACGCTCTGTCATTCGCAAAGACGCGAAACAAATTTTCCAATACGTTCGTATGTCTCAGATAAAAAGAGATGGCGAAGTTATTGGTTATCGCTTAACCCCTGGAAAAGAGAAAGAACTATTCGAATCAGTTGGCTTACAGTCAGGGGATATAGCAACACAAATCAATGGCCAGGATCTGAGTAACCCCGCGACGATGGGGGAGATCTTCAAAAATATGTCTCAACTTACCGAGCTGAACTTAACGGTAGAACGAGATGGCCAACCTTATGAAATTTATATTGAATTATAAGAATGATGCAGATGCGTGAATCATTCCGAGGAGTAGAGAGTGAACCATTGGCTTAAAAAAAGCGCTTGGCTTTTAGCAGGAAGCTTGTTGACGTCACCTGCCGCTGTATTCGCTAATGAATACAGTGCGAGCTTTAAAGGCACAGATATTCAGGAGTTCATCAACATTGTTGGTCGGAATCTGGAAAAAACCATCATTGTTGACCCGTCCGTACGTGGCAAGATCGATGTACGCAGCTACGACATGCTGTCGGAAGAACAATATTACAGCTTCTTTTTAAATGTTCTGGAAGTCTATGGCTACGCTGTGGTGGAAATGGACAACGGTGTCATCAAGGTCATCAAATCTAAAGATGCGAAAACCTCTGCGATTCCTGTGGTTGGCGATGGCTCTATTCAAGGTGATGAAGTCGTAACACGTGTGGTAGCGGTTCGTAATGTCTCTGTGCGTGAGCTTTCACCTCTGCTTCGTCAGCTAAACGACAATGCGGGTGCGGGTAACGTTGTGCACTATGACCCGGCTAATATCATTCTTATTACAGGTCGTGCCGCAGTAGTTAACCGACTGGCAGATATTATTAAACGTGTCGACCAAGCGGGTGACAAAGAAATTGAAGTGGTTGAGTTGGATAATGCTTCTGCTGCTGAGATGGTTCGTATTGTAGAAGCTCTGAACAAGACGACTGATGCGAAAAGCACACCTGCTTTCTTACAGCCAAAACTGGTTGCAGATGATCGCACTAACTCTATTCTCATTTCCGGTGATCCTCAGGTACGTCAGCGCCTGCGTAAGCTGATTAAGCAGCTTGATATTGAGATGGCTACCAAAGGCAATAACCGCGTGGTGTATCTAAAGTACGCCAAAGCGGAAGACTTGGTTGATGTGCTGAAAGGTGTCTCTGACAATCTTCAGGCAGAAAAATCATCGGGCTCTAAACAGTCGTCCAGTGCCAAACGTGGCGAGGTGATGATCTCAGCTCACCCAGGTACCAATGCATTGGTTCTGACTGCGCCGCCAGATATTATGAATGCGCTTCAGGATGTGATTTCTCAACTGGATATTCGCCGTGCACAGGTGCTGATTGAAGCCCTGATTGTCGAAATGACAGAAGGTGACGGTATTAACTTGGGTGTCCAGTGGGGCTCGCTCGAAACTGGTGCAGTGATCCAGTATGGTAATGCCGGAACCAAGATCGGTAACGTAATGGTGGGCCTTGAAGAGGCTGAAGATCAAAAGAGTACAGAGTATTACACCAATAGTGCAGGTGAACGAGTACCTTATGATGTTACGGAACCAGGAGACTACTCCACATTGGCTTCAGCGCTCTCTGGCGTTAATGGTGCGGCACTTAGTGTAGTAATGGGAGACTGGACGGCACTGATCAGCGCAGTATCAAGCGACACCAATTCTAACATTCTGTCTTCTCCAAGCATTACTGTCATGGATAACGGTGAAGCGTCTTTCATTGTCGGTGAAGAAGTACCAGTGATCACAGGGTCTGCGGCAGGCTCAAACAACGACAACCCATTCCAGACCGTTGATCGTAAAGAAGTTGGTATCAAGCTTAAAGTCGTTCCGCAAATCAACGAAGGTAACTCGGTACAGCTTACCATTGAGCAAGAGGTGTCTAACGTTCTGCCTGCGACCAGTAACGCAGCGGTGGATGTCAGCTTTGCTAAACGCCAGCTCAATACGTCAGTTATGGTAGAAGATGGCCAGATGATTGTACTGGGTGGTTTGATTGACGAACGCGCACAAGAAAGTGAATCTAAAGTCCCACTACTGGGTGATATTCCTTACTTAGGCCGTCTGTTTAAATCGACCAGCTCTCAGCTACAAAAATCCAATCTAATGGTATTCATCAAGCCAACCATCATTCGCGATGGTGTAACTGCTGATGGTATTACTCAGCGTAAATACAACTTTATTCGTGCTGAGCAGCTTTACAAGGCTGACCAAGGTCTGAGATTGATGGAAGACGTGCAAACGCCTGTACTGCCTAAATTCGGTGAAGATATTAGTCACCCTGCTGAGATTCAGGCTTTCCTAGACCAAATGGAAACTAAGTGATGGATGAGTTAGTCACATTCCGTCGTTTGCCATTTAGCTTTGCCAATCGCTTCCAACTGGTACTTGAGCCTTCAGAGCAAGGTCTCACGCTGTATTATGTTGCGCCGTTGGCATTTGAAGCCCTGATCGAAGTAAAACGTGTGGTAGGCGAACATTTTGAGCTGCGCGAAGTGTCCAAAGATGAGTTCGATTCCAAATTGACGGAAGCGTATCAGCGCGACTCGTCGGAGGCGCGTCAGTTAATGGAAGATTTGGGTGCAGACAGTGATGACTTCTTCTCGTTGGCTGAGGATTTGCCGCAAGATGAGGACCTGCTTGAGTCAGATGACGATGCGCCTATCATCAAGTTGATCAACGCTATGCTCGGTGAAGCGATTAAGGAGGGGGCATCGGATATCCACATCGAGACCTTCGAAAAAGCGCTTTCAATCCGTTTCCGAATTGATGGCGTATTGCGTGATGTGTTGTCGCCGAGTCGTAAGTTAGCACCGTTATTGGTCTCTCGCGTTAAGGTTATGGCTAAGCTGGATATCGCTGAGAAGCGTGTGCCTCAAGATGGCCGTATTTCTCTGCGCATTGGTGGTCGAGCAGTTGATGTGCGTGTTTCTACTATGCCTTCGTCTCACGGAGAGCGAGTGGTGATGCGTCTTTTGGATAAGAATGCCACTCGACTTGATCTGCATAGCTTAGGCATGACGCCAGCCAACCACGAAAATTTCCGCAGCATGATTGAGCGCCCGCACGGCATCATCTTGGTTACCGGCCCAACGGGCTCGGGTAAATCGACCACCTTGTACGCTGGCCTGCAGGAACTCAACAGCAACGAACGCAATATTCTTACCGTTGAAGACCCGATTGAATTTGATATCGATGGTATCGGTCAGACGCAAGTTAACCCTAAAGTCGACATGACCTTCGCTCGTGGCTTGCGTGCAATTCTGCGTCAGGATCCTGATGTTGTAATGGTCGGTGAGATCCGTGACTTGGAAACCGCGCAGATCGCTGTACAGGCTTCTTTGACCGGTCACTTAGTGATGTCGACCCTACACACCAATACAGCAGTGGGTGCGATTACCCGTCTGCGGGATATGGGCATTGAGCCGTTCCTGATCTCGTCCTCACTATTAGGGGTGTTGGCGCAGCGCTTAGTTCGTACGCTTTGCCCTGATTGTAAAGAGCCTTACGAAGCAGACAAAGAAACCAAAAAGCTGTTTGATCTGAAGAAGAAAGAAGAGCTGATCCTCTATCGAGCCAATGGCTGTGAACACTGTAATCACAAAGGTTATCGTGGTCGTACGGGTATTCATGAGCTGCTGGTGGTCAACGAGCAGGTGCAGGAGAAAATTCACAGCGAAGCGGGCGAGCAAGCGATTGAAAAAGCCATTCGTGAGCATACGCCAAGTATTCGTGATGATGGCCTGAGTAAAGTTCGTCAAGGTATCACTTCTCTTGAAGAAGTCATGCGGGTGACTAAGGAAGGCTAATGGCAGCGTTTGAATATAAAGCCCTCAATAAAAAAGGCAAAACCCAGAAAGGGGTGATTGAAGGCGATAACGCACGTCAGGTCCGAGCCCGGCTCAAAGAGCAGGGGTTGATGCCGGTTGAGGTGAGTGAAACACGTCAGAAAGCCAAGAAGCAGACCGAGCAAGCTGGGTTGACCTTTAAACGTGGTATCAGCACGCCTGATTTGGCTTTGATTACTCGCCAGTTAGCGACACTGGTTCAATCGGGAATGCCGCTAGAAGAGTGTCTTAAGGCGGTTTCAGAGCAGTCTGAAAAGCCGCGCATTCGAACCATGCTGCTCGCCGTGCGCTCAAAAGTCACCGAAGGTTATACGCTGGCTGACAGTTTGGCGGATTTTCCGCACATCTTTGATGATTTGTTCCGCTCTATGGTGTCGGCAGGTGAAAAGTCTGGTCATTTAGATGCGGTTTTGGAACGTCTGGCGGACTATGCAGAAAATCGCCAAAAAATGCGCTCTAAGCTGCAGCAGGCGATGATCTACCCTGTTGTTCTGGTGGTGTTTGCCGTCGGTATTGTAGCGTTTTTGCTCGCGGCAGTAGTGCCCAAGATTGTTGGCCAGTTTGTTCAGATGGGACAAGAACTGCCTCAATCGACTCAGTTCCTTCTTGCTTCCAGTGATTTTATTCAAAACTGGGGCATTCAAATTTTAGTAGCTCTGACCGTGCTGGTGTATCTGTTTAAGTTTGCTCTCAGTAAACCTAACCTGCGCCTGAGCTGGGATCGCAAAATTGTTCATATGCCGATGATTGGCAAAATCTCTCGTGGCCTGAACACCTCTCGCTTTGCGCGTACCTTATCCATCTGTACTTCCAGTGCAATTCCAATATTGGAAGGGATGAAAGTAGCGGTGGACGTGATGTCGAATCATTACGTTAAGCAGCAGGTTCTTAGCGCGACCGATAACGTCCGTGAAGGGGCAAGCCTGCGTAAGTCACTTGAACAGACCAAGCTTTTCCCGCCAATGATGCTGCACATGATCGCCAGTGGTGAACAGAGTGGTGAGTTGGAAAGTATGTTGACTCGTGCGGCCGATAATCAGGATGCCAACTTTGAATCAACGGTCAATATCGCCTTAGGTATCTTCACCCCGGCATTGATCGCACTGATGGCTGGATTAGTACTGTTTATCGTAATGGCGACCCTGATGCCAATTTTAGAAATGAACAACTTAATGAGTGGATAGTCATACTGAGAGCAGTTTAACCTCTCGCTATGAATTTTTATTTGGAGAATATAATGAAAAGAAAAATGAACAAGCAGTCTGGCTTTACGCTTTTAGAGGTGATGGTTGTTGTCGTCATCTTAGGTATTTTAGCGAGCTTTGTTGTTCCTAACTTGTTGGGTAATAAAGAAAAGGCTGACCAACAGAAAGCGATTACAGATATTGTTGCGCTAGAAAATGCACTGGATATGTACAAGCTGGACAACAGCGTTTATCCAACCACAGACCAAGGTTTGGAAGCGCTAGTCAACAAGCCATCAAGCCCTGAGCCGCGTAACTACCGCGACGGTGGCTACATCAAGCGTCTGCCAACTGACCCTTGGGGTAACGACTACCAATACCTGAGCCCAGGTGACAACGGCAACATCGATATTTTCACTCTAGGTGCTGATGGCCAAGAAGGTGGTGAAGGTGTCAATGCCGATATCGGCAACTGGAACATTCAGGACTTTCAATAAGGCAGAGGCGGCATAAGCCGCCCTCTTTTTCCTATGCGTCAAGGTTACCCAACTCTCTCTCGTACTGGCTTTACTCTGCTGGAAATCTTACTGGTTCTGGTACTGGTGTCCCTCGCTTCGGTGGCGGTGATCTCCACGTTACCTACCAGCTCAAAAGATGTGGCAAAGAAGCAGGCTGAATCTCTTTTTCAGCGAATATTGCTCCTTAATGAAGAAGCGATGCTCAGTGGCCGAGACTTCGGTCTGCGCGTCGATGAGAAGAAATCGGTCTATTACTTGATGTCTCTGGAAAGTGAAGGCTGGCAGAAACTCAATATCGACCAGATTCCTTACGAAACGAAGTTGAATGACTCGGTAGCTATGACACTGACTCTAGGTGGTGGCGCATGGGGCGATGATGATCGTCTGTTTAAGCCGGGAACCCTGTTTGATGAAGATATGTTTGCTGAGTACAAAGAAGAGAAAAAGCTGCGTCCGCCACAAGTGTTTATTGTCTCCAGTGGTGAAGTAACGCCATTTTCTGTTGCCATTTATCCTGAACAAGGTGATGAAGAGCAGGATGCTTGGAAAGTAGTGGCAAAAGAAAATGGACAGATAGTGCTGTTGGCTCCGGGAGAAAGCGAAGATGAAAGCTAAACGGGGCATGACGTTACTGGAAGTGTTGGTTGCGTTAGCGATATTCGCTACTGCAGCGATAGCGACCATTCGTTCTGTCAGCCAACATATCAACACCTTAAATTATCTGGAAGAAAAAACCTTCGCTGCGTTAGTCGCGGATAATCAGATGGCCAAAGTGATGCTGGCAGGTAGCAAGCCGAGCAAGAAAAAAGGCAAAGAAGAACTGGCCGGGCGAGATTGGTTCTGGTCGGTAGAGCCTGTCGAGACTACTGGTGACATTTTGCAGGCGTTTGATGTCAAGGTGGCGACCAGTGAAAAAAGTTCGCCAGTGGTGACGGTGAGAAGCTATGTGGCGAAGTAAAACATCGGCCTCTCAGGGCGGTTTCACGCTGATCGAAGTACTGGTGGCGATTGCCATCTTTGCCAGCTTGAGCGTGGGCGCTTATCAGGTTCTGAATCAAGTACAGCGCAGCAATGAACTGTCCATGGAACGCAGTGAGCGACTGAAAACGCTGCAACGCGCCTTAGTATTTATGGATGGTGACTTTCGTCAGATGGCTCTACGCCAGACCCGAACGAATGGTGAAGAGTCCAATGGCCTGTTGGTGCAGTGGAAAGAGTATTTGCTGGATTCCGATGCCAACGGGATCATGTTTACCCGTTTAGGCTGGCATAACCCACAGCAGCAGTTTCCGCGTGGTGAAGTGAGTAAAGTGGGCTACCGGATCAAAGATGACGTGCTTGAGCGCGTCTGGTGGCGCTATGCTGATACGCCCGCAGGGCAAGCGGGAATAGCGATGCCGCTGATCGACAAAGTGGAAAAATTTAATGTGAAGTTCTTTGACGGCTCAGACTGGAAAAAAGAGTGGGATAAGAAAGCCATGTTGCCTCAGGCGGTGGCGGTTGAACTTGAACTGGAAGATTACGGCAAGATTGAACGCATTTATATGACGGCGGGCGGTGAGATTGGCGGTTCTGAGGAGAAAAGCGATGGCAGCTAAACGTCCTCAGCGCGGTGTCGCTCTGATTGTCATTTTACTGCTGTTAGCGGTTATGGTCAGTATCGCCGCCAGTATGGCCGATCGTTTGTTCAGTCAGTTCAAGCGTGCTGGCAGCCAAATCAATTATCAACAAGCGTACTGGTACAGTTTGGGTGTTGAAGCGCTGGCTAAGTACGGTATTGAACAAAGCTATAAAGACAACGACGACAGTATCAATCTGTCCCAGCCTTGGGCTCAAGAGTTGGATAGCATGCCATTGGACTACGGCACAGTGAGCGGCAAGTTGCATGATGCTCAGGCGTGTTTCAATATCAATGCGCTGTCTGATGTGGAGCAAACGGCTGGGTCTGCGCAGTTACCTTTCTTGGTGGAAAAGTTTCAGAATCTGCTTGAAGAGCTGCAAGTGGACAACTACGAAGCAGAAACCATTGCCCAGTCGCTGTGGGAATTTGTTGATAGCAATGATTCGGTTAACTCATCATCGGGTGTCGAAGATAGCCACTACGAAGGCTTATCGCCTGCGTATTTGACTGCCAATACCTTGTTGGCAGACAGCAGTGAGTTGCGTTCAGTAAATAAGGTCAGTGGTGAAGTGATGGAAAAAGTCAGCCCGATGATTTGCGCGCTGCCTACTTCTGATTTTCGCCTTAATGTGAATACCATTGCGCCAGAGCATGCAGCGTTACTGGCGGCGATGTTCTATCCGAACCTGAGTTCGTCTCAGGCAAAGCAGATTTTGGAAAACCGTGGCCCCGATGGGTGGGCATCAACGGATGATTTTCTCGCTGAATCGGACCTAAGTGGTTTGAGCGAGGATGTTAAAAAGCAAGTCAAAGGCTACCTGAGCGTCGACAGCGTGTATTTTGAGCTCGATGCTGAGGTGCTAGTGGATAAATCCAGGGTGCGAATTCGCAGCCTGTTGTTTAGTAATAATAGAGAAACTGCAACGGTAATACGCCGTCGCTTTGGAGGGATCGGTGAACGAGTTTCTAATCGTTCGGCTGAGCAAAAGTAAAACAGCAGCGATTCAATGGCTGGTTTGGTCAGAGAGCCAAAAGGAAGTGATAGCGAGCGGTGAACTGCAAGATCACCAAGATTTGGCCGAGCTTGCCAATTACGCAGAAGGGCGCCAAGTTATTGTACTGGTGTCCGCAGCCAATCTGGTTCTGACGCAGCTTGAAGTCCCAGCAGGCGCGAATCGACAGTTTGATTCTATGCTGCCGTTCATGCTGGAAGACGATGTGGCACAGGATGTCGACGAACTGCACTTTACTGTCTTGGCAAAGGAAGCCAATCAGGCGTATGTCTGTGGGATTGACTACAGCTGGCTGGAATCAATATTGGCTGACATGCGACAGCTTAGCTTTGCGGTGCGTAAGGTATTGCCTGATGCATTGGCTTTACCTGTCGCTGACGAGTCAGGCTTGAGTGCGGTAGAGCTGGATGGCCAGTGGTTAGTGAAAAAAGGTCAGTTTAGTGCGGTAAGTATTGAATTGGCTTGGTTGCCGCTTCTGGCTCAGTCTGACTGGGTGAAGCAAGGGGAGGAGTATCTGCCACTTCAGGCCTATTCACACTTACCAGAGCTGACATTGGCGGATGAGCAAAAATGGCACAATGAACAACCACAGTTGGTCATGCAGTTGCTTGCCGAGCAAGCCATTAAAAGTAAGATCAACCTGTTGTCTGGTGAGTTTAAGCCGAAGTCGTCTTTTGGTCGTCATCTCAAAGTGTGGCGTAAAGCGGCGATTGCAGCAGGAGTCTTGGTTGCCATTCTCAGTGTCGACAACTGGCTGCAAATCCAAAGTGCTGAAACGCAAGCCAATGCCTATCGTCAGGAAAGTGAACGTATTTTCCGCCAAGTGACCAGCAAGAATAAAATTCCGACCGTCACCTATCTGAAACGAGAAATGGAACGAGAGGAGAGCCGACTGTCCGGTGGTGGCAGTGGCGAATCGGTACTGGAGTGGATGGTGAAAATGCCTCAGGTGATGAAGCAGGTACCGGGTCTAAGGCTCACCAGCTTCAAGTACGACAGTACCCGTGGTGAAGTCAGGCTTCAGGCGCAAAGTAATGATTTCCAAACGTTTGAAAAAGCGCGTGAACTGATGTCGGGTCAATTTACAGTTGAACAGGGGCAACTGAGTAAATCAGGGACTCTAGTTAACGGCACCTTTGTGCTTAAGCGTTTATAGGGAGCCGCTGATGAAACAATTACTATCTACACTTCAGACGTGGTGGGTCGGCACCAGCCAGCGTGAGCAACGCTTGCTGATCGCTTGTTCAGTACTGCTGTTTTTGGGTGTGATCTACTGGGGCATATTGCAACCTGTCAGTCAGCGTGCCGAATTGGCGACGAATCGTATCCAGAGCGAGAAGCAACTGCTCAACTGGGTGAAAGACAAAGCAGACAATATCAGTCAGCTGCGTGCTCAGGGTGGAGTGGCATCGTCAAGTTTGCCACTTAACCAGTCCATTTCTTCAACGGCTTCACGTTTTGGTGCAGAGCTTGTCAGAGTCCAGCCGCGTGGCGAGGAACTGCAGGTCTGGGTTCAGCCGATGCCATTCAACCGTCTGATTGATTGGATGACGTTCCTGCAGGAAAAGCATGGCGTCTCAGCAACCTTTATGGATATTGATAAAGGTGAGCAAGATGGGACGGTTGAAGTTAAGCGCTTACAGTTTGTTAAAGGATAACACGAAGTGAAAAGAGTCATTCTGCTCAGTCTGGCGCTGGTGGTGGTCTTTCTAGTTAGTGCTGTAGCGCATGTTCCCGCTCAGGTTGTACTGAACTATCTACCATTGCCACCGCAGTTAGTTATTAATGGCGTTTCAGGCACCATCTGGGATGGCAGTGCCACCGGTGTCAGCTGGCAAAGACAGAAGTTAGGAGCTTTGCATTGGCAATTGGCGCCACTGAAATTACTAACGGGTAAAGCTGAAGCGCAGGTTCGTTTTGGTCGCGGTAGTGACATGCAAGTGACTGGACGCGGTGTTGTAGGCTACAGCATGTCGGGCCCTTATGCGGAGAACCTGATCGCTTCATTACCGGTGGAAAAAATCCTCGAACTGACGCCTCCGATGCCAGTACCTGTTGAACTGACGGGACAGGTTGAGCTGAGCATTAAGTCGATGGTGTATACCGCGCCTTATTGTCAGACTGGTGAAGGGTCAGTGGTGTGGAATACGGATAAAGTGATTACGCCATTGGATGAGCTGAGCGTTGGCCCAGTTGTGGTTGACTTTAGTTGTCAGGATAGCCAGATCACCTTGAAAGGTGATCAAAACAGTCAACAGGTGAGCAGTGCGGCGGAAGTCGTGATGCAGGCCAATCGCAGCTATCAGGCTTCGGCTTGGTTTAAACCGGGCAACGAGTTTCCTGGCTCATTGGCGGAACAGCTGAAATGGTTACCAACGCCAGATTCTGAAGGTCGTTATCAGTTTACTTATCAAGGGCGCCTTTAAGGCCGTTGATATCCAATAAAAAAAGGGGCTTTGGCCCCTTTTTTGTTTCAATGATTATTTGCCGACTGTCGGAAAACTGATCTGCGCCCTTAAGCCACCACCGCTGCGGTTATTGATGATCACGGTACCGTTATGCTGGCTGGCAATACGCTTTACAATCGCCAGCCCAAGACCCGTGCCTTCACTACCGCGTGCCGTATCACCTCGGGTGAAAGGTTCAAATAACTTACCTATCTGGCTTTGCTCAATACCCGGGCCGTTATCTTCTATACATACCCAGACCAGCTTGTTGTCCGCAGTTGCGCCAGTGCTGACTTTGACCCAGCCATTGCCATAGCGTATTGCGTTGACCACTAAGTTACTCACCGCCCGCTTAATCGCTATTGGGCTGCCATTAGCGAATTTCAGTGGCTGCTGTAACTCAGTCTCAATTTGAATCTCGTAACCACCTTCTGATGTCGCAATATCATTGGCGATTTCATTGAGGTCAACCTCGATGAACGACTCTTTATTGACCGGCTTGAGGTAGTCCATAAACTGGCTGATGATCTCATTACACTCTTCGGTATCACTGATGATACCTTCAGCTAAATAGCTGTCTTGCGGCGACATCATTTCAGTAGCAAGACGGATGCGTGTCAGAGGCGTTCTCAAATCATGACTGATGCCAGCCATCAGCAGTGCACGGTCTTCCTCCAGTGCCTGAATGCCTTTTGACATCTGATTAAATGCTCGTGTCACCGAACGGATTTCTGTCGCGCCTTTCTCTGGTAAAGGTGGAGGAATGTCCCCTCGACCAACGCCTTTGGCGGCTTTTTCCAGTGCAATCAAAGGTCGGTTTTGTAAACGGATGAAAAGCCAGCCACCGGCGACAATCAGTAACGCCATGATCAAGCTGTTGCGAAATAGCGGCGCAAAGTCTTCTTCCTGCAATTCAGACAGCGGAATGCGCAGCAGAGAGCCGGGCAAAGAATCGATTTTCATCCACAGAATATAGCTATCCGAGCCCAGCATCATGCGCACATCGGTAGGTGAACCGAGCTCTTTGCTCATCTCTTCGCTCATGAGGTCAATGCTGACCGCATGATAATACTCATCCGCTATCGGGCTGTCGTCGGCGTGAATGGTGACGCCTAGCTGCTCCAGCACTCTGCGTCTCAGTGGGGCGTCCATCTGCAAGCCATCTTCGATGGCGGCTGAATCGTCGAGCATCAGATTGATTTCGTGGCCGAGGATCTTATTAAACTGTTGCAAACTCGGCATCAACGCATAGTTAAATACCGCGTAGTAGGAGTAAACCTGACTGGCAATCAATAAGGTGAGAAAGATAAAAATCGATTGAGTAAAGGAGCTGCGAATACGCATATTGGCGGCCTTGATAGCGGTGAAAACAAAAAGTGCGAGACATAGTCTCGCACTCTCATCGGGTGAGCAATTACGCTTCTTTGCCGTCTGGCACGAATACGTAACCTAAGCCCCACACAGTTTGAATATAGCGAGGTTTACTTGGGTCAACTTCCAGCATGCGGCGCAGGCGTGAAATCTGTACGTCAATGGAACGTTCCATCGCGGAATACTCACGGCCACGGGCCATATTCATCAGTTTGTCACGTGACATCGGCTCGCGGGCATTGGTGACTAGCGCCTTAAGGACAGCAAATTCGCCCGAGGTTAGCGGCATGGCCTCGTCGCCGCGGAACATTTCACGTGTCCCTAAGTTCAGGCTGAACTCACCGAATTCGACCACGGATTCTTCTGAACTTGGTGCGCCCGGCAGTTCAGTCGTCTGACGGCGCAGTACAGCCTTGATGCGTGCCAGTAGCTCACGTGGGTTAAATGGTTTTGGCAGATAGTCGTCTGCGCCCACTTCCAGACCAACAATTCGGTCAATTTCGTCACCTTTTGCGGTGAGCATCAGGATCGGTAAGGTGCTGTTGGCATTACGCAGGCGACGGCAAATCGACAAGCCATCTTCACCTGGCAGCATTAAATCCAGTACCATCAGGTGGAAATTTTCACGGGTTAACAGGCGGTCCATCTGCTCACTGTTAGCAACACTACGTACTTGGAATCCCTGTTCAGACAAGTAACGCTCCAGCAATGCACGCAAACGTGCATCGTCATCAACGACTAAGATCTTGTGATTTTCTTGCATCTAATGATTCCACCTATTAAATAAGCTAGCGCTTTGACAGAGCTGAGGTGCAGCCCTTTTTCACGAATCAGAATGTAACATTGTTCTGATGAAAGTGGCGCAAAGAATTGTTAACGATTATTACCTTTTTAAGTCCTTTTTAGCTAATGTATACGCCATATTCAATTCACTAGCGTCAGAAATATGAAAACAAACCTAATCACACGCGAAGGCTTTGACCGACTTAAAAAAGAGCTCGATTTTTTATGGAAAGAAGATCGCCCGGAAGTGACCAAAAAAGTGACGTGGGCAGCGAGTTTAGGTGATCGCTCAGAGAATGCGGATTACCAATACAATAAGAAGCGTCTGCGTGAAATTGATCGTCGTGTGCGTTATCTGCGCAAGCGTCTTGAGCAGGTTAAAGTGGTCGATTACGCTCCGCAGCAGGAAGGGAAAGTGTTTTTTGGTGCATGGGTTGAAGTGGAAAATGAAGCCGGAGAAGTGAAAAAGTTTCGCATTGTTGGCCCCGATGAAATCTATGGCGGCGCCAAAGACTACATCTCGATTGATTCGCCAATGGCGCGTGCCCTGCTAAAGAAAGAAGTGGATGACGAATTCAGCGTCAAAACGCCGGAAGGTGAGAAAGAGTGGTTTGTGAACAGTATTTGTTATACCGGTTGAAAATGGTGCCGCGCTGGGCAGCGCGGCACTTGTCTTTTATTTTTCGTAGTCCGGTTTTTCAGTAATGATGTAGTCCTTATCACTGCTGACAATCGCACCGTATTTGAGGAAGTTCTTGCCCAGAATCATGCTGTAGTGGAATCGCCCTCTGTCTTGCAGGTTGACGCGAATGATCTTATCCAACTCTCCCAGTCTGACTCGCATTTCGACCACGGGCCGGACATTGGCTTTTTCCCCTTTCTTGGCTTTAATGCGCATCACATCGACTACTTCTCGAGTGAATTCCTGTTTCATCCCGATGTCATTTTCGTAGGTGAACGTCACCATATCTTTGCCATCTTTCTGATATTGCTTGATGTTCTTGGCATTGATGGAGCTGACATCTGCTCCCGTGTCGAGCTTGACCGGAAAAGCCAGATCTTCCACTTGCACCACTTCAATGTGACCCGCTTTGAATAGCGGGCTCGGGCTGAGCAGGTCCTCTGTACGGGTGTTGAGTAGCACACCGCTTTTCGCCATGCTGTGGCCCATGACAAAGAAAGGCTTAGTGTCGCTTTTGCCAAGCTTATCGATCGCAAACTCGAGCTCTTTTTTCTTGTCACCTAACTCGAATAAGCCTTCTACAACCGGACGAACGGATTTGCCGACTTTGAGTTTACGCAGGACAGGTTTGGTCACCGTTTTGACTTTACCTTGGCTGTCTTCGAGCGTGAAGCTGACCTGTTCCTTACCGTTTTTCTTACTGAGCTCAAACTCTTTGACTCTCAGCAGTGGCGTTTTAACGATAAAACTAGGCTGCGCAGGAATACTGAACTCATGATCTATGGTGATGGTCTCTTTGGGAGAGATCACCAATGGCTCAGACTTGAGGGCGGTCTTGAAACTGGTATCGGCTTTTTTGAGCAGGTTTTCCTTATCGGTATCGATAACAAAATGTTCGCTGGCGACATCTCGTCCAAGGCTGATCTGACTGCTTAAATGGCTACGGTCACGCAAATAGACCAGCCAATGCTGAGTGTGGTTTTGGTTGAGCTTGACGGGTAGGTAAACCAGCGGCCGTTCACCATTGCTGGTGTTCAAGATACGGATCAATGGCAGAGTCATGGCTTTACGCTCGCCCTTATCATCTTCCAACTTGAACGAGACTGATTGAGCCTTTTTGTCGATTTTCACATCCAAAGCATGGGCGTTGGAGTAACGACTGGTGGTTGCAACACTGACCTTATAGGGCATGCCGTCAACTTCTACGGTTTCTTTTTTACCGATAACTTGAGCACGAGGTTGCTCTTGCAGGTAATCATAACCTGCCATCACCCAAGCGTTATCTTCAAGAAAGGTTTTACCAATCAGGATGGGTGACGAGAACTGGCTGCGTTTGGTGAGGTTAATCATAGCGTCCACGGTATGGCCACCGATCGTCAGTGGCATTCTTACCGCTGGGCGAAGAATCGGCTTTTCGCTGGTGCGGCTGCGGATGATGCTGATGCGTTCAAGATCATCTTTGATATTGATGTCTTCCCCGGTATACGGGTGGCGAATGGTAAAGGAAATAGTGACCTGATAAGACAAGTAGGTTTCTGTATTTCTCTTCAGCTTGTTTTCACGCCGATCGTTGACCACCGCCCATAGCAGGTCATTGTCGGTCAAATCTTTAAAGTCTGGATGCGTGCTGGTGAGGTGAATGTTTTCAGCATGAATCGAGGTGGTATCGGCGCCTGTATCGATCTTGCCCATAAAGGGTACGCCTTTGAGCTCTGGAATATCGTTGTAGTAGACGTTTTCGATGCGGCCCAGAATCAGTTCGTTGTCCACCTGATAGGCTGGATTTTGTGTGGTGGCGGAAAGGGTCTCAGACCAAGCTTGTGGGGCTGTCATTAGGGCGCCTGTCAAAGTCAGAATCAAAGAGAGCTTCTTCATGCAATAATTTCCCAAACTAAATCAAAGTATCGATAGTTATTAAGTAACTCGAAAAGGTATAACTTACTTAAATATAATGAATATATTTCAATTGCGACTGCAGTTTTGACACAAATGTGCACCGCGTCTATCAGGAGGCGGTGATTTTTTCCGGGCAAGATTTAAAACATTGCAAAATCCATGATTTGCCCCAATGTCTAGAACAGACCAACTCCTTCACATTATAGAATTAAGAGAATCAACGGATGAGCCAAGCTATCTGTCAAATGATTGCTCAAGAACTGAGTGTTCGTACTGAGCAAGTTACCGCTGCTGTTAATCTGATCGATGATGGCAACACGGTGCCATTCATCGCCCGCTATCGAAAAGAAGTGACAGGTGGTCTGGACGATACCCAATTGCGTAATCTCGACAGCCGTCTCTCTTACCTGCGTGAACTGGATGATCGTCGTCAGACGATTCTGAAATCCATTCAGGAGCAGGGCAAACTAACGACTGAGCTCGAAACTGAAATCCATCAGGCGGACAGTAAAACTCGCCTTGAAGACTTGTATCTGCCGTACAAACCTAAGCGCCGCACCAAAGGCCAGATTGCGATTGAAGCTGGTTTGGAACCGCTGGCAGACAAATTGTGGAACGAACCACAGACGGAGCCGGAGCAAGCAGCAGCTCAATACATTGATGCAGACAAAGGTGTTGCAGACACCAAAGCGGCGCTTGATGGCGCGCGTGCCATTGTGATGGAACGTATTGCTGAAGATGCCAACCTGCTGGAAAAAATTCGTACACACCTTAACCGTAACGCTGAGCTGGTGGCTCGCGTTGTGGATGGCAAAGAGCGTGAAGGCGAAAAATTCAAAGATTACTTTGAGCACAACGAAGCCTTGAGCAAGGTGCCATCACACCGTGCGCTGGCTATGTTGCGCGGCCGCAATGAAGGCTTCTTAACATTGGTGATGAATGCTGACCCAGAGCAAGAAGAGGGTGCTCGCCAGTCGTATTGCGAAACCATCATTGCAGATCACTATGGTATTTCCCTTAGCCAAGCCCCAGCGGATGTGTGGCGTAAGCAAGTGATCAGTTGGGCGTGGCGCATCAAGGTGTCGATGCACATGGAAACTGAGCTGATGGGAGCGATGAAAGAGCGTGCTGAAATCGAAGCGATTGAAGTGTTTGCGACAAACCTGAAAGATTTGTTGATGGCGGCTCCAGCAGGTCCGCGAGCCACGTTAGGTCTCGATCCGGGCTTGAGAACAGGGTCGAAAATCGCGGTGGTGGATTCAACAGGTAAAGTGTTAGCAACGGAAATCATTTACCCTCATCCACCGCAAAAACAGTATGACAAATCGGCACAGGTGGTGGCGAAGCTGGTACAGCAGTTCAATGTCGACCTGATCGCCATTGGTAACGGCACGGCTTCGCGTGAAACTGACAGCTTTGTCGCTGATCTGATTAAGCGCAATAACCTCAAAGTGCAGAAGATTATGGTCAGTGAAGCGGGCGCGTCCGTTTATTCGGCGTCTGAGCTGGCTGCCAAAGAGTTCCCGGGTTTGGACGTGTCACTGCGTGGCGCGGTGTCGATTGCTCGTCGTCTGCAAGACCCACTGGCAGAGCTGGTGAAAATCGACCCTAAATCGATTGGTGTTGGTCAGTATCAACACGACGTTAGCCAATCGATGCTGGCTAAGCGTCTGGACGCGGTTGTCGAGGACTGTGTAAACGCCGTCGGTGTCGATGTGAATACGGCGTCTCCTGCGTTGTTAACGCGAGTGGCGGGGCTGTCGAGCACCATTGCGCAGAACATTGTTGACTACCGTGATGAGAATGGCCGCTTTGAAGCACGTACCACACTGAAGAAAGTCGCCCGCCTTGGTCCAAAAGCCTTTGAACAGTGTGCCGGGTTCCTCCGTATTATGGATGGTAAGAACCCGCTGGATGCGTCATCGGTTCACCCAGAAGCGTATCCTGTGGTGAAAGCCATCGCGGAGAAAAACAGCAAAGACGTTCGCGCCTTGATTGGTGATACTCAGTTCCTACGTGGCTTACATGCCGTGGATTACACCGATGACAATTTTGGTGTTCCGACAGTCAGCGACATCATCAAAGAGTTGGACAAACCGGGACGTGACCCTCGCCCTGAATTCAAAACCGCAACGTTCGCCGATGGCGTAAATGAAGTGTCGGATCTCGAACCGGGCATGGTGTTGGAAGGCGTGGTATCCAATGTGGCGAACTTTGGCGCTTTCGTTGATATTGGCGTCCATCAGGATGGCTTAGTGCATATTTCGGCTTTAACTGATCGATTTGTCTCTGATCCTAGAGAAGTCGTGAAGGCGGGTGATATCGTTAAAGTCAAAGTGATGGAAGTGGATATTCAGCGTAAGCGTATTGGTCTGTCTATGCGTCTTAATGATGAGTCGGGTCAAGATAACCGCTCTCAGCGTTCTTCTGCTCCACGTGGTCAACAACGTCAGAGCCAAGGCAACAAAGGTGGCCAACGTCGTCGTGAAGAGCCAGCAAATGGCGCAATGGGCGGGGCATTTGCCGCTGCATTTGCGAAAGCCAAGAAATAGTCTCGGCTAGAAATACAAATCCCCGCAATAGCGGGGATTTTTTTCGGTATTTCCTAATCATTATGCTTAGGTACTACAACACCGCAATTACATCTGAAGGTGTATTGGGTGCAACCGCATCACCGTAGTGAAACTTAATCACAGTTCTGCGCTTGGCCATTTTGCCTTCAGTTATCGCCGCATCGATTATGTGCCTTGGTAACCGAAAGCGCATTGCGTAGCCCTTGCCCTGATCTTCGCTGTAGCTGTCCAGAGCAATCAGCTGGAAAATCCGTTCGAGCGTATCTTTGGGATCTTCCTGATAAGTGGCTTTAACTTCTTCCTGTTCACTGGCTTCATAGCTCGGGTGCTCAGCCGGATCCCAAGAGGATTGTCGTCGCCTTTTATCATCGGCTTTGACTTTACGTTCAGCGTTACTTTTGGTTAATGCCACAGTGGGAGTGACGGGCTCGCGGACTTTATTGTCTCTGGCTGCCTGCTCCGTTTGCACATTAACCGATGGGGCGATCAGCGGTACACTTACGTTCGTAGGTGATACGAGCATTTTAACCTCCTCACGCCCAGCCAGAAAATGCAATAAAACAGCGTTTTCTTGGCTCGCTTATTTATCGGCCTCTATAGTCAAAATTTTAGCGTATTGGATAAAATAATTTTCATTTGTCAGCCGAAAAGCGGATAACTTGCTGACAAAACTCATTAAATTCGGTCATGAATGGTGCGTGCGATGAAGCGCCAAACATATAACTTTCACTGGCCGGCATCAGCGTGTCGACGTCAGTTGCGACTTTGGCTGGCACTAGCCCATCCAAGCGTCCGTATAAACGCAGGGTGGGCACTGAGACATCGGGTAGCGCCTGACGATAATCCACATCGGCAAGCAACTGTAGGCCAGTGAGCAGGGACTGAGGGTTTGGCTCTGGGCGAGACAGGACCGCCTGTTTGAGGGTTTTGACGTCTTGGCGGGCAGAAGGGCTGCCCATTGCTTGCAACGCCATAAAGCGCTCAATGGTGACGCGAAAATCATCTACTAGTTGCTCGGTGAACGCACTCAGAACTTGAGGTTGTATGCCGCGCCAGCGCTTTTCTGCTGAAAACTTAGGTGAGCTAGCAACGGTGATTAGCTTGGTTATACGCTCTGGGTGATTAATCGCGATATGTGTAGCCACCAAGCCACCCAAAGACCAGCCGAGCCAAATCGCATTGTCTGGTGCGTGGTGTAGAACCTGTTGGGCGAGCTCTTCCATCGTTTCGAAGTGTAATTGATGGCTGTGGCCAAACCCCGGTAGATCAACGACGTGCACGCGAAAATGCTGGCTTAACTGCTCAACGGCCTGATGCCAGACAGCACCATTCATTCCCCACCCATGAACTAAGACCAAATCGTCACCTTGACCTGTTGACTGCCAATATGGCGTTGTTGGTTTGATCTCATTCTGTGCCACGTTTTCCATCCTTTACACCTGATTTAAAGCGGTAAGTTAATTATCTAGTTCTCAGATATTGAGCGCCATGTTAACCGATTGGATTAAGAAACACACAGCCTACCTGTTGCCCAGTCATTGTGATTTGTGCCAGATGGCGATCGGAACGCAAGCGGCGCATCCCTTGCTCTGCTGTTTCTGTCAGCGACGTTTTGCGCCAGTTCCTCGCTGCAGACGATGTGGCTTGGCGACCCCTGAATCTGTCGAAATGTGCGGGCAATGTTTAGTTGCCCCGCCACTGTGGGCGTACTTGTATTGTGTTGGAGACTATCAACCACCGCTATCGAGTTACGTTCACCGACTCAAGTACGAAGGCCAGTACTGGCAGGCTAAAACCTTGTCTTTGCTGTTGGTGCCACGCATCGACACTCGACCGGACCTGATTACTTTTGTCCCCTTGCACTGGCGTCGTTACTGTTATCGTGGCTACAACCAAAGTCAGCATCTGGCGTGGCAAATTGGTCGAGAACTGGATGTGCCGTGTGAGGCTCTGTTTGCAAAAATGCGTGCAACGGAAAGGCAACAAGGTATGGATAAAAAGCAGCGCAAGGAGAACGTTCGTCAGGCTTTTCGCCTAAGAAAATCGGTAAATTCCGAGCATGTCGCTATTGTCGATGATGTGTTAACTACGGGCAGTACCGTGCATCAATTATGCAAATTATTGCTTGATGCTGGAGTGAAAACCATTGATATTTACTGCATTTGCCGCACTCCTGAACCTTCTAACCGCTAAAGTGGCGCTGATTTGATCTAAAACGCTAGATCTTGCGGAAATCAGGAGTAAAATGGTGCTTAAATAGCCTACAAATTTACTCAGGTATTCGTCGTGTCAAATCCTATTACTATTACTGAAAATGCCCAGAAACACTTTGCTAACCTTTTGAGCCAACAGCCAGAAGGGACAAACATCCGCGTATTCGTTGTGAATCCGGGGACGCAAAATGCAGAATGTGGCGTTTCTTACTGCCCAACTGAAGCGATTGAAGCTACAGATACTGAGATCAAGTATGAAGGTTTCTCTGCTTACGTTGACGAGCTGAGCTTGCCATTCCTTGAAGACGCGGAAATCGACTTCGTGACAGACAAAATGGGTTCTCAGCTGACGCTGAAAGCGCCAAACGCGAAAATGCGTAAAGTGTCTGACGACGCACCATTGGTTGAGCGTGTTGAATACGTGATTCAAACTCAGGTAAACCCTCAACTAGCAGGGCACGGCGGTCACGTCAATCTGGTAGAAATCACTGAAGACGGTATCGCGATTGTTGCCTTTGGCGGTGGTTGTAACGGTTGTTCTATGGTTGATGTGACACTAAAAGAAGGCATCGAGAAAGAACTGCTGCAACAGTTTGAAGGCGAGTTGAGCGCAGTTCGCGATGCGACTGAGCATGACCGTGGTGAGCACTCTTACTACTGATAACTGGCTAAATAACAGATTTAACCATATGCAATACAAGGGGTTGACGAAAAAGTCAGCCCTTTTTTGTTTTCAAACATGACAGTTTTCTCATATATTAAAGACTTCCTCTACGGCTAAGGAGTAAGCAAGTGGCTAAACGGAACCCACCAGAAATTCTGGCAAAACAAACTGTAGCTCAATCCAAATTGTTTGCCGTTGAAGCGCTTGATTTACGCTTTAGCAATGGTGTCGAACGCACCTACGAACGCATGAAACCGAGTGGTCGTAACGCGGTGATGATGGTGCCAGTAACTGCAGAGGGAGATATATTGCTGGTTCGCGAATATGCCGCAGGTACCGAACGTTATGAACTCGGCTTTCCTAAAGGGTTGATCGATGCTGGAGAGTCGCCAGCAGAAGCCGCCGACAGAGAGCTGAAAGAAGAAATCGGCTTCGGGACCAACAAGCTGACACCATTGAAAGATGTAGTGCTCGCGCCTTCTTATTTCTCGAGCAAAATGACCCTGTTTATCGCAGAGGATCTATACTCAGAACAGTTAGAAGGGGATGAACCTGAACCTTTGGAAGTAATTCGCTGGCCACTTGCCCAGGCAGAAGAGCTTCTGACTCACCTCGATTTTTGTGAGGCGCGCAGTATTACCGCGCTAATGCTTGCTCTACGTATATTAAAACCATAATCAATGTAGAGCGTGAAGGATTGACTATGCCAATGACAGAAGACCTTTCCCACCATTTGCCTGCCGTGATTGATATTGCCCGCTCGGCAGGCCAGTTAATTCTCGATATTTACGAGAAGAAAGAATACCAAGCCTACACCAAAAGTGATGAAACACCGGTGACCAGTGCGGACATCGCGGCACATAAACTGATCATGGAAAAGTTGTCCGATCTGACGCCGGATATTCCCGTGTTATCGGAAGAAGCCGCTGATATCAGCCTTGATAAGCGCTCGCAATGGAGCCGCTATTGGTTGGTGGACCCGTTAGATGGGACACAGGAGTTTATTGCCCGTAGTGGCGATTTCGCAACTATCATCGCATTGGTTGAGAATCACCAACCAGTCATGGGGGTGGTGCATGGCCCAGTGTCTGGCGTGACGTATTATGCCTACAAAGACAAAGGGGCATGGAAAATCCCAGACATGGACGAAAGTGTGCGGATTAAGACCCACAACCATGATGGTCAGGCGCATCCGATTGCGATTGCGATCAGCCGTCGCCAAGACATCAATCGTATTACCAGTCGCATGAGCAGTGGTTGGAATTATGATTTGGTGCCATTGGGCTCTGCGGCGCTTAAAGCGTGCTTAGTGGCGGAAGGCGCGGTGGATTGCTACCTACGTCTTGGGCCGACTGGGGAGTGGGACACTGCGGCGACTCAGTGTATCGTCGAAGAGGCGGGCGGCCGGATCCTCAGTACTCAGCTTGAGCCTCTGTCTTATAATGAGCGTGAAACCTTGGAAAACCCTAACTTCATTGTTCTTGGCGATGAACGGCTACCTTGGGACGAGATCCTTCAGGTGAAAGATTAGCTAAGCTAAAGCGCTTGTGGCTCTGCTTATACTCTCACTCTGCAAATAAAAAGGGTTGGTCATTGTGTACCAACCCTTTCCACGTTTCTTACTATGCCTTCGAATACATGTCTCGGTCTCCCAGCCAGCGGTCGATAATCGCGGCTGCATTGTCTGGGAAGTTATCATGAATATGACGTGCGACACGCTGCACTTCAGGGATTAAATGCTGATCCCGGATTAAATCGGCAATCTTAAAGTCAGCCATTCCGGTCTGCTTGGTCCCCAGTAGTTCTCCGGGGCCGCGAATTTCCAAATCGCGCTGCGCAATGACAAAGCCATCATTGCTCTCACGAAGCACGCCTAAACGCTTTTGTGCGGTTTTAGACAATGGAGAATGGTAGAGCAGCACACAATGGCTGGCGACGCTGCCTCGACCCACTCGACCGCGCAGCTGGTGCAGCTGAGCCAGTCCCAATCGCTCTGGGTTTTCAATGATCATTAAGCTTGAGTTAGGGACGTCCACACCCACTTCGATTACGGTCGTCGCGACCAATAGGTGCAGCTTGTTGTCTTTAAAGTCCTGCATGACCGACTGCTTCTCCGCCGGTTTCATTCGGCCATGCACTAAGCCTATTTTAACGTCAGGCAGTTTTCTTTGTAGCTCTTCAGCGGTATCAGCAGCAGCTTGAGCTTCTAAAACTTCTGACTCATCAATCAGGGTACACACCCAATAGGCCTGCTTCCCTTCATTGAGGCAGGCGTTGCGAACACGTTCGACAATATCATCTCGCTTGGTATCCGGGATGGCGACGGTCTGAATTGGTGTTCGGCCCGGTGGTAGTTCATCAATGACGGAGGTCTCGAGATCGGCATAAGCAGTCATCGCCAGTGTGCGCGGAATCGGTGTCGCCGTCATGATCAATTGATGAGGAAAAGCGCCTTGCTTTTCGCCTTTCTCTCTCAGTTCAAGGCGCTGGTGGACACCGAACCTGTGTTGCTCATCAATGATGACCAACGCAAGATGATGAAAGGCGACGTGCTCCTGAAACAGAGCATGGGTACCGACCACCATTTGTGCTTCGCCACTGGCAATTTTCGCTAGCTCGGCTTCTTTGGCTTTACCTTTTAACTTACCTGCAAGCCAGCCAACGTTTATGCCCATCGGTTCCAGCCACTGAGCAAAGTTGATCGCGTGCTGCTCGGCCAGCAGTTCAGTCGGCGCCATTAACGCCACTTGGTAACCATGCTCCAGAGCTCGTAGCGCTGCTAATGCCGCGACTAAGGTTTTACCGGAACCGACATCCCCTTGAACCAGACGCATCATCGGGTGAGGCTTCTCAAGGTCTTGCTCAATTTCGGCGACAACGCGTGATTGTGCTTTGGTTGGGGTAAACGGTAATTGATCGAGTAATTGCTGTTTAAGTTGGTTACGTTCAGCCAGCGGCAGAGCAACATCTTGCTGACCTTTGCTACGGACGGAAAGCATGGAGAGATTCTGAGCCAGCAGCTCTTCCATAATCAGGCGTATTTGCGCTGGGTGTTTACCCTCATCAAATGCCTGCAAATCAATATCTGGTGTCGGACGGTGAATGGTGTGCAGCGCCTGAGCGAGCGAAACTTGCTGGTTATACAGACCAGCGGGTAAAAGCTCTTGGACCGCGGCTTTGTCAATCAAGGCTAATGCTTGATCGGTCAGATTGCGTAAGGTGATTTGGCGCAAGCCGTCTGTGGTCGGGTAAACCGGCGTCAGGTTCTGCTCCACTTCTGCAGGCTGATTGGGGGCATAAAATTTGTAATCCGGATGGACGATTTCTAACCCGAAGCTGCCGCGTTTGACTTCACCATAGGCGTGAACGGTTTTACCTTCGGCAAAATTATTCTTCATTGCAGCGGTGAAATTGAAAAAGCGCAGTGTAATGGTGCCATTGCCATCACTGATTTTTACCGTCAGCATTTTGCGTTTGCCAAACAAGGTATCGGCGCTCATCACTTTCCCTTGTACTGCGGCCCATAATCCAGCATGCAGTTTGACGATAGGGTAAATGCGTGTGCGATCTTCGTAACGAAGCGGTAAGTGGAAAAGCAGATCTTGTACTGAATTGAGCCCGACTTTTGCCAGCTTTTCCGCGACTTTGGCACCAACGCCAGTCAGAGAAGTGAGAGGAACAGCAGATAGCAATTGGGACATAACAAAGCTCGGTAAGTTATTCAGTAAGTTACATAGGCGATTACCCTAATAGTTAACCACCGAGCTGTGTTTTTGTACAGGAGAAAATGGCGCGCCTTGCATGACGCTAAGCGATGGGATTATTTCTTCTGCATTTCCTGCCACCATGCTTCGTCCGCGACAATCTGGCCTTGTTCGTCGAGTGGTGGGTAAGCTAAGCCTTTGCGCTTGGCGACTTTAGCTAAAACAGGGTGGCCACGCTCAAACAGAATGCGATGAATGGTTTCTTGCGGTAAGTTGCTGACCTGATTGTCGTACATACCGGCCGCTTGGCGTTGGCGCTGAGCCTCGTACATGATAACCGCGCTGGCAACGGAGACATTGAGCGACTGCACCATGCCAATCATCGGGATGATGATGTCTTGATCCGCCAGTTGCTTGGCCTCTTCGGAAGCGCCAATTTTCTCGCTACCAAGAATAATGGCCGTCGGCTTGGTGTAGTCGATCTCACGAAAGTCGACCGCAGTGTCAGACAGATTGGTGACCAATATCTGCATGCCCTGATCTTTCAGCTCGGTAACCGCTTTGTCGATAGAGTCGTGGGTTTCCACTTCAACCCAGTTACGGGCACCGGCAGAGGTATGGCTAAGAGTGCGCATATCATTCGGCCACACGGCATGGATCTTGTGGATGCCTGTCGCATCGGCAGTTCTGATCACCGCAGATACGTTGTTGGGCTTATGGACTTCCTCAAGACAGAAAGTCAGGTCAGCCTGACGGGACTTAAGGACTTGTTGGATTCGGTTGTAGCGTTCTAAGTTCATAATGGCAGTAAAACAAAAGCCCTTGAAACGGTCATTTCAAGGGCATTTTTCTTCGAGAAAAGAGATTAGTTTTTACGACGTCGCACTTTCAATGTGTGTGGCATCGCTTTGATTTTCCGCATGATTCCAGCGAGGTGGACACGATCTTTTGTTGTCAGAAGTACGGTCACTGTGTACAGGCGGCCATCTTTTTCTTCTGTGGAAAGACCATGAATATTCGACCCTGTTTGGGAAATTACATTGGTCAATTCAGCCAGAGCACCCTGACGGTTCTGTACATCGACATTCAGTTCAGTAATGAACTCTTGATCGTAGTCTTCAGACCATTCCACTGCCATGTACTTATCCGGTTCTTTCTGATAACCGCGTACGTTTGGACAAGTTTCACGGTGTACCACTAGGCCGCGACCCGGTGAAACGTGCGCAATGATGTGATCGTCTGGAATCGGGTGACAACAGTTGGCGAAGGTCAGAAGCAGCCCTTCCGCTCCACGGATTGGCAGTTTCTTCTTCGGCTTATTGCTATCGCTGCTGGCTACTTCGGTTAGCTCATCGACATCACCCAGTAAGCGACGAGCAATAACAATACTCATCAGCTCACCCAAGCCGATATCCGCCAGCAGGTCTTCCACGCTGTCGACTTTCAGCTCAGAAAGGACATGATTGATGTTCTCTTCGTCGATATCAGACAGAGACAGATCACCAAGTGCATGGTTAAGCAGGCGACGACCTAGCGTCACTGACTCTTCACGGCGCATGGTTTTCAGAACCTGACGGATCTTAGTGCGCGCACGAGAAGTCACTACATAGTTCAGCCAAGCGGCATTTGGACGTGCGCCAGGCGCACTGATGATTTCGATCGTCTGTCCGTTTTTAAGCGCTTTGCTGAGTGGATACGGGTTACGGTCAACACGTGCACCCACACAGGTATTACCCACATCAGTGTGTACCGCATAAGCAAAATCAACCGCAGTTGCGCCAACAGGCAGTTCGACAATGCGTCCTTTCGGTGTGAAGACGTAAATCTCATCAGGGAAGAGGTCAGACTTAACATTTTCGATAAATTCGAAAGAGTTACCCGCGCTCTGTTGCAGCTCAAGCAGGCTTTGCATCCAGCGCTGAGCTTTGACCTGTGCTGTTGTACCGGTGCGATCACCACTACCTTTATAAGACCAGTGTGCAGCGACACCTTTGTCTGCCATTTGATCCATATCTTCGGTACGGATCTGCACTTCAACCGGCACACCGTGTGGGCCAACCATTGACGTGTGGATAGACTGGTAGCCGTTCGCTTTTGGTACCGCAATGTAATCTTTCATACGGCCCGGGCGTGGCTTGTACAGGCTGTGGACCTGACCCAGTACGCGATAACAGGTATCGGCATCTTCAACCACAACACGGAAAGCGTAGATATCCATGATGGTGTGGAAACGCTGCTCTTTAGTCTTCATCTTGTTGTAGATGGAGAACAGGTTCTTCTCACGACCAAATACACGAGCTTTCAGGCCAACGTCTTCAAGACGGCCTTCAATTTCGGTATGGATACGCTGAATCATCTCTTTACGGTTACCACGCGCCGATCGCACCACTTCTTTCAGAACGCGATAGCGGTTCGGGTACAGGGCTTCGAAACCTAACTCTTCAAGTTCGGTTTTGATGTTGTGGATACCAAGACGGTGAGCGAGTGGAGAATAGATTTCCAGCGTTTCACGGGCGATGCGACGCTTTTTGTCAGCACGTAAAGCACCCAAAGTGCGCATGTTGTGCGTACGGTCAGCCAGTTTGATCAGAATAACGCGAATGTCTTGCACCATGGCAAGGACCATTTTGCGGAAGTTCTCAGCCTGAGCTTCTTTGCGATCTCGAAATTTAAGCTTATCCAGCTTAGATACACCATCGACCAGTTCGGCCACTGTAGTACCAAATTGAGTTTCTAACTCTTCTTTGGTGACTTCAGTATCTTCAATCACATCGTGAAGAAGGGCGGCTTGCAGCGTTTCAATATCAAGGCGCATTTCCGCCAAGATACGAGCTACAGCAACAGGGTGGATGATATAAGGTTCACCGCTTGAGCGGGTCTGCCCTTCATGGGCATCTTTCGCTACCACATAAGATTGACGCAGAGCCTCAACTTGAGGCTCTGATAGGTATTCTTGGGCAACGTCTTTTAGGCTATCGAATAGATACAAACTTTAGGCCCGGAAGATAGTTGATGAGAAGGAAGTCAGATTAACGACTGTGAGCAATGCTGCTTACGGCTGCTAGTTCTGCTGCTTCTTGTTCCTGCTGTTCCTGACGCTCACGAGCATCTAGGATTTCTTTAGTGATCAGGCCTTCTTCGATTTCGCGTAGAGCGATAACCGTTGCCTTATCATTCTCTTCTGGCACTAGTGAATCTTTACCGCCAGTTTGCATTTGACGAGCGCGGCGAGCCGCAATGAGAACTAGGTCGAAACGGTTGCCAACTTTTTCAACAGCGTCTTGAACAGTTACGCGTGCCATGAGGACTCCAAATTAGTTAACTAAAATTTTGTATGACGAGAAATTATACAGTCTCAGTGTTCCCAGTGTCTAGATCAGAGTAGGCAGAGACAGTATTTCTTGATAAACAGCTTGTTAACAAGCCAGTTTATTCTGCTAAAAGCGCGTCAAGCATGCCTTTATATTTAGCAGCTTGCTTATCTTGCTTCAATCTTTCTGCACGGATGATGGCTTTAAAGTCCATCAGTGCGCTATCGAAATCGTCATTGACGATCACATAGTCGTATTCGTTGTAGTGTGAAATTTCTGATTTTGCTTCGGCCATGCGCTTAGCAATTACGGCTTCGCTATCTTGACCGCGTGCATTAAGGCGTCGCTCTAGCTCACCATTTGATGGTGGCAGAATAAAGATGCTTTGTGCCTGAGGCATCTGTTCGCGGATCTGACGAGCACCTTGCCAGTCGATATCAAGGAAGACATCGATACCTTTATCGAGATTCTCTTCAATCCACGGACGTGAAGTGCCGTAGTAGTTACCAAACACTTCGGCGTACTCAAGGAAAGCTCCTTGGCCGATCAGCTCTTCGAAGTACTCTTTCTGGACAAAATGGTAGTGGACACCATCTTGTTCACCCGGGCGCATACCACGTGTCGTGTGCGATACAGACACTTTCATTGCGTAAGTCGGATTGGTTTCCAGCATGGCTGAAATCAAGCTCGATTTACCCGCGCCGCTTGGTGCAGATACGATATAAAGAGTGCCTTTGCCCATAGGTACAATTCCACGTTTGGTTTGATCTTGCCGACTTGGAAAGCCGACATGTTAAAGATAGCACCGACCTTGAAGGATCACCGAAGTGGTGAAAATTAGGTCAGAAAAATGGAGGCGAAGAGTAGCATGATCCTAAGGATCTTCACAAGCATTTGAATGGAGAGTTGCCGCTTTTTAAATGCAGATGATCGGCGCTTTTTCCTCCTCCGAAATTCTCAATTGAATGACCCTGACTGATTTCAATTTCTCCTTACCAATCAGCCTTTTAAATGAGTTGATGTGCGGTTAAATTCTTTTTTGTCTAATTTTTGAACATAATTAACTGATTTATTTATGATTTAGACAATAGATTGAATTTCTATAGCACACTTTTTTTCGATAATCGTTGCTTATGAATAAATTTTAATGATAATTATTTTCATTTGCGATCTTATGCAACCAAAAGAAAGGAGTGGCAAATTATGACGGCCATCAGCCCTGTGGATATCAACGAAGTGGACAGCATGTATCGAGAGCATCATGGCTGGCTTTCGTTGTTTATTCAGCGGAGATTGAGTTGCCCTCAAGTCAGTGCCGATCTGGTCCAAGACACGTATTTGCGCCTTCTTGTCAGCGGCAAATTGCCCGAGCGTAAAGATTCACGTCGCTACCTGACGCACATTGCCAAAGGCTTAGTGATTGACCTCTATCGCCGCCGCCGGATTGAAACCGCCTATTTAGAGCTGCTTGAACAACAGCCCGAAGACGTGGCGTCATCGCCGGAAACTCAAACCATGATGGTTGAAGTGCTGGTGGAGATTGATGCCATGTTGCACAAATTGCCATTTAAGGTCCGTCAGGCTTTGATCCTCAGGCAGATGGAAGGCTTGAGTTACAAGGAA
The DNA here is from genome assembly GCF_013113835.1 of Vibrio sp. RE88. Taxonomy (GTDB): domain Bacteria; phylum Pseudomonadota; class Gammaproteobacteria; order Enterobacterales; family Vibrionaceae; genus Vibrio. The sequence goes on from NZ_VTYQ01000008.1 coordinate 49,613, forward strand.
ATCGCTCAGCGTCTCGACGTGTCGGTTTCTTCAGTGGAGAAATACGTCGCCAAAGCGTTGCAAGGTTGCATGTTGGCTGCCATGGAAGGTTATTACTGAACATGGAGCGCGTATCTCGCAAATCAATTGAACAGGCGTCATTGTGGATGGCACGGATGTGGTCGGACGATGTGACAGAGCAGGATAAGCGTGCATTTCATCTTTGGCGCACTCGTCATCCAGATAATGATTATGCTTGGCGGCAAATGGAGTCGTTACAGCAAAAATTTACCTCCCTGCCGGATCCACAGTCGGGTAGCAAGGTGTTAGGGACCTATCGTCAACGCGTATCACGCAGGCAAGTATTGATTTGGGGCGGCGTTTCTCTAGCCACCATGAGTTTAGTGCTTTCCAGTGATGCAGCCATGCCACAAGGTGAAACGGAATACGCCTCCGCCACTGGAGAAATCAAGCCGATAAAGCTGTCGGATGGCACCGTGGTCGTACTTAATACCGCCAGTCGCATGCGTGTCGATTTCAATCAACATCAAAGAATTATCCGCCTGATGGAAGGTGAAATTATGGTCACCACTGGCCATCACCTGACGCCTTTCCATGTCATCACTCCACAGGGCAGCGTGACGCCGATTGGGACTAAGTTCAGTGTTCGTCTCGAACCTGAACAGACGCGGGTCAGTGTGTTCGAAGGCGAAGTCATCGCGAAGTCTCAGCAACAGGCACAAGGCCAGCACCTGCTCGCTGGGGAGAAAAGCGAGTTTAGCGCTTACCATCAAGGCCGAAAACAGAGCTTGCTCGCCACGGATGCGTTGTGGTTAGAAGAAAAAATCCTCGCCCACGATACGCCGTTACCGGAGTTTATTGCTGAGCTGTCCCGTTATCGCCGCGGCGTGATCAAGGTGTCCCCTGAGCTATCAGCGTTGCGTATCTCCGGTGTGTACTCGATTCGCGATACCGACCAAACACTGGAAAATCTGCGTCAGATCTTGCCGATTGAAGTGCACTTCCGTACTCGCTTTTGGGTCAGTATTGCTAGCAAAAGAGCGTGAATTACTGACAACTTGCATAATTTTTCTCTTATTGATTGAGGCTTTGACTCCTTCGCTCGGTGTAGTCACTAGTTAACCCAGCGAATAAGGACATAAACGTGCAGTCTCCTTTCACCTCTAACCTGTTGTCGACGGCCATCCGTACCCAGCTCGGCTTGGCTGGTCTGGTATTGCCCATTGTGGCGTTGTCTGCTCAGGCACAGAGTTTCAATATTCCCGCCGGTGATTTAGATGGCGTACTCAATCAGTTTGCGCTTCAGGCGGGTATTGAGTATTCGATTGATGCCAGCCTGAGTCAGGGCCAGTACAGCTTAGGTTTGCAGGGAGATTATCAACCGGACGACGCGTTTATTGTTTTACTCGCGGATGCCGGGCTCAGTGCGCAAAAGCAGCTTGATGGTTCGTATTTGGTTGACGGTGGCGATGAATGGTCGCTGGATGCGATTCAGGTCGGGACCAGCCTTGACGGTGGCATTAGCCGCGATGAAGCTGGTGAAGCCAATGTCTATGACAAAGACGCCGCAACGGAATACCGTGGCAAGGAAGAACTTGAGCGCTTCAAAGGGGCGGACGCTTCGGACATCTTTAAAGGGATGGCCAACGTGCACAGTGGCGATGCGCGCAATGGCGGTGGTATTGACCCGAACATTCGCGGCATTCAGGGACCGGGACGAGTCCCTGTGATTATTGACGGTACTGAGCAGGCGATTACGGTGAATAATGGTTATCGCGGGGCATCTAACCGGAGTTTTCTCGACCCTAACCTGATTGGCGGCATGACGGTACATAAAGGCGCGCAAATCAATCCAGACGTGAACACCTCAGTGGGGGGAGCGGTTGAAATCACGACCTTGTCTCCACGAGATATCGTGCAACCCGGCGAGACGTTTGGCATGGAGTTCATTGCCGAAAGCAGCAGCAATTCAACTGCACCAGAAGAGCCGAGGTTATATACAGGACAAGATGTTAGCACCATTCCGGAATATGCTAACCTCGATAATCCTGCAAGTGATCTGTTGTACAACGACCCTGCTTTGGTTATTAATCCTGATCAGCGTCAGGATGATAATCCGTTAAATGGTGAAGATACGGCTTACCGATTGGCTGTTTCGGGTATTGGGCCAAAAGTGGAGTGGTTGGCGGCTTATGCTTATCGCAGTCGAGGTAACTACTTTTCAGGCAAGAATGACGCTGGATTTTACCGACAGCCTTTGGCGGAAGGAGAAGAATTAGGAGGGCGCCAGACAGTGATTCGCCCGGAGCACTTAGCCTTGGTCTATCACCCCGGTGAAGAGGTACCGAATACTTCTTCTAAAATGGAATCATTTCTAGGCAAATTCGCCTTTAACCTAAACTACGATACTAAGGTTGAGGTGGGGGCTCGCTACACCAAGAGTACCCACGGTGAAATCCTTGCAAGCCGTGCTGAAGCAAGGTACTTATCAGGTGTGGCTCAATGGCCGTTAAATGAGACCAGACTGCAAGCCTACAATCTTAAACTAAGTTCCAAGCCAGATAATCCCTATATCGATTTTAAATCTAACCTGTGGATGACTTTGTCCGATGTTAGTTCAAATTCGGGATCCGGTTCCCCCAACAGCCTGACAGATGGCTCGACAATTATTAAAAACACAGCACGCATAAACTCTGAAGAAGATCGCTATGGCTTGAGTGTCAGCAACAAAATGCTGCTTGGTAACGATGTTGATTTCACTCTCTCTGGTAACTACCAATTCCATGAGCTGGCACCTAAAGGTGACTTGAACGCTGTGATTGAGGAGTTTGAGCAAGCGCGAGCGGGGGAGCGAACGGAATACAATGGCAGTGCCAATATTGAATGGCGGGCGACAGAGTCATTGATCTTTAACGCTGGTATTCGTTATGGCTACTACAAAACCGTCGATAACTATGTCAAAAATCGCTTGGCAGCGGGTGACACTCAAGCGTTATCTCAGTATGGCAGTGAAGGCTACAAGCTTTCTTATCAAATGAATGTGCCGATTACTGATGCGAATCGTGCGGAGTATTTATCTGGTATTGAAAGTGGCATCCGAAATGCGGATACCAGATTAAACGAAGAAATTGCAAATTTGAGGCAGGCGTTAAACGATGTCCCTCCTTTTCTTATTCCCATTGTGCAGACACAGTTAGATGCCAAAATTGTTGAGCAGGATGCGCTAGTAGCTCAGGGAGTCGCTGACGCTGCCACACACACATCCTATGTGGAAGATATTGAGTCAGAATGGCGCCATGATGGCCAGAATAACTACAGTGCATCAGATAATGGCTGTATTACCGCTGCCAACGATCCTAACTATATTGCGGGCAGTTGTTCCGCACAATCCATTAGCGCCTCTTCAACCAGCACTTACACCAATACCGAATCAAGTGACAGCGGTTGGATGCCATCTGCATCTCTGACCTGGTTAATGACCGAAGACAGCCGCAGTTATATTCGCTACGCCGAATCATTGCGCTTTCCTAGTATGTTTGAAAGTACGGTTGGTTTTTCGGCAGTGCCATCGGTGTCATCCCCTCTGGCGCCTGAACGTTCCAAACTCTGGGAGCTGGGCTATGTCTATTACTTCGATCACGCCAATATCAAACTGACCTACTTTGATCAGGTGATTGAAGATGTGATGGACAGGAATACGTCACTAAATACAACCAGCTTTACTAACTTAGAGAAATTGAGTACCAGTGGCTTAGAATTGCAGCTGGATTATGACAATGGCGATTACTTTGGTGATTTATCCGTTGCCTACAATCTTGAATATGAAGTATGTGATGAAAGTGCAGCCACGCAGCGTTTTATGGCGGACATTGCCAGCACTGGCTCTGCGGAGTATAAGCAATGCCGACGTGGTGGCTTTAGCAATACCAGCTACCTTGCCAATAAAGTCCCCCCTGAAATCAGTGGTAGTGTTCATTTTGGGGCACGATTCTTTAACAAGAAGCTGATTGCCGGAACTCGCACCTATTATGCGTCAGAAAGCCATTCAGAAGACTATGTTAAACGCGATCATGTGACTACTGTGGATGCGTATATCGGTTACGCCTATAACGAACATCTTCAATTTGAAGTGCGGGGCAGTAACCTAACCGACATGTACTACCTCGAGCCTGGAGCCGTAACTGGGATTCCAGCACCGGGTCGAACCATCAGCGTCAAACTGACCAGCCGATTCTAACTTCAATCAAAAAGCCGCAGCTAAGACTGCGGTTTTTTTCATGCTTATTTACGGGTTCCTCTGTTTCATCCGGTGTATTGAATGAAGCTGCTAAAGACAGCGGATAAAAACGTCTGGGCAGCAGATGACAACATATAGCCTATTAAGGATTGAATAATGAAAATCGTACAACTTTCATGGATTTCAGCGGCCATGCTTGGCCTAAGCTCACTGGCACATGCTGGTTTTGATGGTGCCATCAGTGACGGTTCGCAGCGTCAGGTGGGTGAATCTGAAGTCTGGGTTCCATTTATCCACTCTAAAGGTAAAGCAGGTATCGGTAGCACAGGTGGTAAAAAAGTCGACTTTGACGGCCTAACCGTCTTTGCCAGCCAAAATGGAGATGTGTATACCTCTGGCAGTGACCACAACAACTCTAAATACGTTTTCTCTCAGGTTGCTGGTCAAGATATCTGGTTTGGTGAATGGTCTTCAGGCACTGAAAACGGTCAGGCTGTGGATCGCGCAGTTTACTACGTGGGCGATGACACAGGCACAACCGTACCTACATCTGGCTCAGCTACCTACACAGTCGCTGGTATCAATAATGGTGCAACGCTAAGCGGTCAGTTCACGGCGGATTTTGGTGCTCAAACACTTAATGGCGCTCTTTCAAACAGCAATCTGTCGATCAATCTGTACAACAACGCTATTAATGCTTCTACCGCGGAATTCTCTGGAACCGCAGTGGCGAATGGCATGTCTATCGGTCACTCTCAGGGCCACTTCTTTGGCGCCGATGCCGCTTTCCTAGCTGGCTTTGCTAAGTTTGCTGGCGACAGCACGCTAGATACTGCCTTCGGTGGTAGCAAAAACTAATTTTCGTTTTTGTCTTTCTCTTTTGGGGAGCAAGTGACTTGCTCCCATTTTTTCTCCGATTGAAATACATCAATGAAAATCGACCGTAACTTTATTCTTGGCTCACTGTTAATGGTGAGCGTCAGCTATTCCTCTTTCTCTTACGCGGATCAGGATACCGATTTACGTATCCAGCAACGCGACGCGTTATCCTCCCGTCAGAACGAAAATGCTCTTATTGAAGAAGAGTTGGAAAAAGAACGCCTAGCCGAGCAGTCGGCGTCAGGCTCAGAATCGAGTGTAGCGAACACCGCTGATGAGCTTGGACCGGCATTGCATGTCGCGGTCAGGCAGCGCCAGTGGGCCTTGGCAGAGAGACTGCTGCAAAGGTATGTGGCGTTGGCGGATTTCGATCCTATGTTGGCACACTATGCATCAGGGGCATTGGCACGCAATGCGCGTGATTATGATCGGGCAGAAACGCACTACTCGACATTGCTTGAGATGCAGGAAAACTTTTTGCCCGCAGAGCTGGAGTTAGCTCGCGTCTGGTTTGAAGACAGAGAAAACAGCGCTTCTTTGTCGTTGTTTAATGACATCCTCAGCCGCTTACCTGCTGATAACCCGAGAGCGGCGGGAGTCCGGAATACGGTAGAAAGCTTCGTTAGCGCACTGGAGTATCGTGATGATTGGCAAGGCGCGTTTTCCTTTGGGCCGACCTACAATGACAACCTGAATTTGTCCTCGAAACATTATGAATGTCTGGTCTATTTCACCAATGGTCAGTGCTTTTTAGAGCGTAGTGCGCCGAAGGTTAAATCTGCCTATGGTATTGATTACGACGCCAGTTTAAATCGACGCTTTTCGCTGAGTGGTCATCATGGCTTGCAGCTACGCAGCTTTGCTTATGGCACCAATTACCAGAACCACAAAGAACATAACGAGCAGACCTTAAATGTGACCTTTGGCTACAGCTATCAGACCGCCAAACATCAGCTCAGTATTGCGCCGCAGTTTGAATATCGCGCCTTAGCGAATCAGGCGCTGTTTGCTTCGGGCGGCTTCAAGGCGGATTGGTTTACCAATCTTAGCCAGACTTCTGCTATGAAACTCGAAGTGGAAGGGGAATATCTCGATTATCGTAATCAGACCTTTCGCTATCAATCCGACTGGCAATGGTCTGTCTTTGGCACTTATTGGCATCAGTTACCCGACAAATGGTTAGTGTTTGGTGGTGTAGACTGGACGCTGAAACAAAACCGACAGGCGGTGCATGAGTACGATTTGTGGGGAGGTCGATTGGGCGTGAATAAAACCTTCACATCGCTGAATACTGACGTGACCTTATTCGCTTCATTGCGGCAACGTATTTATGGGGGCTTCAATGCGGTGCTCGGTGAGCGGCGTGATGACACTGAGCAAAATTATACCTTAGTGGTGACCTTGCCAGAGCTGTTTGCCGGGTTGAAACCGCTCATCGAAGTCAAAGCCAATCAGACCAAGAGTAATGTTGATTGGGCATACAGCTACAAGCAGCATCAATACAGTATAAAACTAGAAAAAAGATTCTGAAAATAATCAATGGCTTATTGTTTATTTAAAAAATAAATGAAAAAACTTTTACGGATTTTTCATTGTTGTTCGGTGTTACTGATAGAGGTGCACGTGTTTGGCTAGGCATAGTGCGCACAGATAAACCGAATGTGAGTAAAACAATGGAATGCTTATCCAGATCACTACTGATTATTTGCTTTTTTTTAGCGGCCCCATTCAGCTGGGCTGAAACAACGTCAGAAATCGGGTCACAACCCGTTATGCAGGAAAGTGCGACCATCGCAGAGAAGGCTGAAATCTCTGCGCTTCCTGCGCCGGTGAGCGACAACATGTCGCCACCGGATTTGGTCGCCGCTACTCCTCAACACGACATGTCTCCCTATGGCATGTATCAATCGGCTGACTGGGTGGTCAAAGCGGTGATGATTTTACTGCTGGTGGCCTCAGGCGTGACTTGGGCGATTGGTATCGCAAAGCAAATCCAGTTAAACCTAGCGTGTCGCCGTGCGCGTCATATTCTTAATGAATTGCTTGATTCTGAAACCTTGGTCGAAGGCAAGCTGCGCTGCGACAGTGCAGAAGGCGCTGGGCTGGCGTTGATTGAAGCTACAGAAAAAGAGCTGGCGTTATCTGCTCGAGCAGACAATGAAGATGGCATTAAAGAGCGCTTACAGCTCAGGCTCGAACGTGTTCAGGCTGGTTTAAGCAGTGCGATGGTAGGAGGCACCGGAGTGCTGGCGACGGTTGGTTCTGTTGGCCCTTTTGTCGGTCTATTCGGCACCGTTTGGGGGATCATGAACGCCTTTATCGGCATCGCTAAATCTCAAAACACCACATTAGCGGTCGTGGCGCCGGGGATTGCGGAAGCTTTGCTGGCAACAGCGATTGGTTTGGTGGCTGCGATTCCTGCTGTGGTGCTTTATAACCACTTTACTCGTGGCGTCAGTCAGTATCGCGCGCTCATGGCGGATATCTCTGCAGCGCTGATGGTACTGGTGAGCCGAGATCTCGATAGAGAGCCCGTTTCTGTCGACGGAAAAAAGTTAGCAGCCTGAGCGGAGCATAGAGATGGGATTTAAAGTTGCTTCGCAGCAGGATGAGTTGGCTGTCAATCATGATATCAACATTACGCCGTTTGTTGATGTCATGCTGGTGCTGTTGATCATTGTAATGGTCGCGGCACCATTGGCGACGGTCAATATACCGGTAGATTTACCGACATCTTCGGCTGCACCGACGCCTCAACCTAAGGCTCCGTTTTACCTGACCGTCAGCACCGATCTGGCACTGACATTGGGCGAGGAGAAGACAGTGACTCTCGAACAACTGCCTCAAGCGTTAGCCCATGCTTTGCCCGATAAAGAGCAGCGTATCTATTTACGTGCTGACAAAGCATTAGATTATCAAAGCCTGATGAAAGTGATGAATGCGTTGGTCGCGGAAGGTTATGCGGAGATCGCTCTGGTCGGGTTGGAACAACCAGAGACAGCAGGGGCATGATGGGCAGTCAGTTAGGCAGAGCCACATCGCATGATAGCTTTGGCCCTTGGTTGTTACCTGGAATAGCCGTTAGTGTCGGCCTCCATCTGGCTGTCGCGGCCTATTATTTGTACCAACCTAAAGCTGAATTTATTCAGCCGCCGGCAGCGATTCCCGTCAATTTTGCCTTGGTTGCACCCGTCGCGGCGCCACATGTTGAAAAGCCTGCGTTAAACAATGGTCCCGAGCAGAACGAGTCGATGGACTCTATGGCGTCAATGGCTCGCCCAGAGCCGTTTGAGCCACAACAGAAGATCCAACAAGTAGTCGAGAGTGTGCCAGAGCCTAGTCCGATTGTGGCCAAAGAAACTGAGCACCCTTCAGAGGTTGCGACTATTGTGCCCAAACCAGCAAAACCAACGAAGCCAAAAATGAAAGCAGAGAACAAACCTGTAGCTCAGGTTCAAGAACAGGTGGAAACGCCGAAAGTCGAGACGCCTTCAGTCAGCCAGCAAGCTTCGGTTGCTCAGATTAAAAAGAGTGCTCCCAAGCTTGAAGTCGAAAAAGAACATAAACAGATTCAAGGCGTATCGGGGGCATTCAGCCAGCACCTCAAACAAGTCAAGGTGAGTTGGAAGCAGCAACTGGTGCTACACCTTGAGCAGCATAAGCAGTATCCGCGCCGCGCTAAGCGAATGCGTAAACAAGGTGTGCCCTTGATAACTTTTACTATGGATAGAGCTGGTAAGGTACTGGGCGTCAAACTGGTGCGCAGTAGCGGAACAGAATCGCTCGATAAAGAAGCGGTGGATCTTGTCTACCGCGCTATGCCATTGCCATTACCACCCGACGAAGTCAGTGGTGCGACCTTAACTTGGACGGTTCCGGTTCGGTTTTACGTTCAGTAGTGAATTAATCTAGCATTTGAGTGACCAATACACACTCGAAGCAAACGTTTGCTAAATTTGCATAAAAGCATTGAGATTTCACTCAAGATCCTTACAATCCGCGCAAACGATTAAATGCTGTATATGTCTAATGAAATGGATTGGACGTTTCTACCGCTGAGCCTATCTCGGTGACTACAGTTGCTTTGTCCCTTTTCTCTTCATACAGCATTGAACCCGTTTACTGTTTACCCCACTTGTAAAGGTTTCATTGTGAGTCTCGAATCAACCCTGAAAAGCCAGAATCAATCCGGTGTACTGGAATCGGTATTTAAAATCACTCAACGTAACACCACCCTAGGTACTGAGATGTACGCAGGCTTTATTACGTTTTTGGCGATGAGCTATATTCTGGCCGTTAACCCCGCTATTCTGGGCAGTATTCCCGGTATGGATAAAGGCGCGGTGTTTACGGCGACGGCGATCGCAGCAGCGGTGGCAACGCTAATTATGGGCATTTGGGGCAATTACCCAGTGATGCTGGCACCGGGCATGAGCATGAATGGCTTCTTCAAGGGGATGTTGCTGAGTAGCTCGGTTGCCTTGGTGTGGCATGAAGCACTGTTTGGTATTTTTCTCTCTGGTGTGCTGTACCTGATTCTGTCGATGACCAATATCCGCAAGGCGATGATTGAGTCGATACCAGAAGATCTCAAGCTGGCGATTACCGTTTCGCTTGGATTGTTCATTGCCTTTCTTGGTCTTAAAAACGCCGGCATTATTGTTTCTAACCCGATCATTCTGGTCAGCATGGGCAAGGTGACAGACCCTCAGGTCATCATTGCTTACATCAGTATCTTTGTCGCTTTGGGATGCATGGTGCGTGATATTAAGCTCGCGACCTTCATATCTTTTGTCACTGCTATTGTGCTAACCGTCTTTGCTGACATGGTGATGGGGACCAACAACGCGCCGATTCCAGAGCAATTTGTCTCTGCGCCGCCAAGCTTAGTGGGCAGCTTTGGTGCGGTGTTTGATTTCTCAGGATTAACGGCGGACAAAATGTTTGATCTGCTGTTTATTGTGATTATTTTCCTGATTGTCGATTTCTTTGACGGCCTGAGCACGATTGTTGGCGTTGGCCGTGATGCAGGGATCATCGATAAGGATGGCAAGGTACCCAATGCACGTTCTGCATTGGTTGCAGATGCTGGTGGCACAGTGATTGGTTCAGTTCTGGGAACCACCTCTATCACTGCATTCTCAGAGTCCGGCATTGCCTCTTCTCAGGGGGCCAAAACCGGATTAGCTGCCGTGATGGTTGCAGGCCTGTTCCTAGTGTCTCTGTTCCTATATCCGCTGTTTTCCATTTTTTCAGCTGCCATGGTGGCCCCAGCGATGGTCGTAGTGGGCATTTATATGATCGGGCGCTTAGGGCAAATTAGCTGGGAGCAAAAAGAATCCCGCATTGCGGCATTCTTTACCATCATGTTCACTGTTCTAAGTTTTTCACCAGCCAACGGTATGGCGATGGGCTTTATCAGCTATGCATTTACCATGGTTGTGGCAGGCAAAGGTAAACAGGTACATCCGGTGATTTATGCTCTATCGGCTATCTTCCTGACGTACTTGATACTGTTGTAATAAGATTCTGAAACTAAAAAGCCCCGCTCTCAGAGCGGGGCTTTGTCATTTTCGGATATTGAGTTACTCAATATTCTGGATCTGCTCTCGCATCTGCTCAATCAGAACTTTCAGTTCCACGCCAGATGCGGTGATGTCCGTGCTGATTGACTTGGAGGCGAGCGTGTTCGACTCACGGTTGAACTCTTGCATCATAAAGTCGAGACGACGACCACAAGCGCCACCTTTTTTCAGGATATTAGTCGCTTCTTTAACGTGAGAGTCCAAGCGGTCTAGCTCTTCTGCTACGTCTGACTTTTGCGCTAATAAGATCAGTTCTTGTTCAACTCGTGAAGGGTCGAGTTCAACCTTAGCTTCTTCAAACTTGGCAAACAGGCGCTCACGTTGCCAATCGAGAATTTCCGGCATGCGAGCACGAACTTTAACCACTTCGTCAGTGATGGCTGATAAACGCTGTTCAATCAGCGCCTTCATGTTTTCGCCTTCACGGCCACGGGCTTCGATAAATTCGCTTACTGCTTGGTCAAAAGCCGCCAACAAATCCTTGTTTACTGCATCCATGTCCTGCTCAGAAGTTTCCATCACACCCGGCCAGTTCATGATCTGGAATGGGTTAAGACGGCTTTCATCACCAGTCATCTTCATCACTTGGCTAGCTGCGTTGATCACTTGCTGTGCCAAGCCTTCGTTAATGCTCAGCTCGCCTTTTGCTGCTGGGTTCGCTTCAAAGCGCAACGCACATTCCACTTTACCGCGTGCTAGGCGCTTGCGAAAACGCTCGCGAAGAACGGGCTCTAAACCTCGGAACTGTTCCGGCAGGCGGAAGTAGGTTTCCAAGTAACGTTGGTTGACACTGCGGATTTCCCAAACAGCGGTACCCCAATCGCCTTTCACTTCTTTACGTGCATAGGCGGTCATACTGTAGATCATCGAATTTTCCTATTTCATCATCTTTGAAAATAACGCGTTGCAATAGTAGCAGAATGCACGAGATTTGGAACGTAACGCAGATGGGATGCTTTCCCGATATCCCGCTTTCTGCTAGAATCCTGCTCCAACCAAATTCGTCTCCCCCTCTCGTTAGGTAGATAACTAAGGTAGATGCCCATGCGTCCAAATGACCGTCAGGCGGATCAAATTCGCCCAATCAAAATCACTCGTAATTACACGGCTTACGCTGAAGGCTCAGTTTTAGTGGAATTCGGCAATACAAAAGTATTGTGTAATGCGACCGTTGAAGAGAATGTGCCACGTTGGCTAAAAGGTCAGGGCAAGGGCTGGGTGACGGCTGAATACGGCATGTTGCCACGTTCAACGCATTCACGTATGCGTCGTGAAGCGGCAAGTGGTAAACAGGGCGGTCGTACCATGGAAATCCAACGTCTGATTGCACGTAGCCTTCGTGCAGTGGTCGACCTAGAAGCGATGGGTGAGATTATGGTTACTGTCGATTGTGACGTAATTCAGGCTGATGGCGGTACACGTACTGCATCGATTTCAGGCGCAAGCGTGGCAATGGCCGATGCGTTCCAACACCTCATTGAGAACGGTAAGCTGAAGAAAAACCCGATGAAAGGCCATGTCGCAGCCGTTTCAGTTGGTATCCTAGGTGAAGACGTCCTGTGTGACCTAGAGTATGTCGAAGACTCTGCCGCTGACACGGATATGAACGTGGTCATGACGGAAGATGGCCGCATGATCGAAGTTCAGGGTACCGCAGAGGGCGAACCATTCACCCATGCTGAGCTGATGAAGTTATTGGAGTCGGCGACCAAAGGGATCACCGAGATTGTAGCGGCGCAGAAGGCGGCGTTAGAAAATTAATTTTGTTGAATAGCTTCCCCTAAAAAGGAAGCTATTTTTTTATCAAGACTTGGCTCAGGCGAAGTTTTGACCTGTTTATAAACCGTCTAGAAAACTAGACCTTTTATTTAGAGAGAAAGTGATGAAAGCATACCAGCGTGAATTTATTGAGTTTGCACTAGAGAAAGAAGTACTGAAGTTTGGTGAGTTTACTTTAAAGTCAGGTCGTAAGAGCCCGTATTTCTTTAACGCTGGTCTTTTCAACACGGGTCGAGATTTGGCGCGTCTGGGTCGATTCTACGCCGCTGCGCTGGCAGATTCTGGCATCGAGTTTGATGTTTTGTTTGGCCCAGCATACAAAGGGATTCCAATTGCGACGACCACAGCCGTTGCCTTGGCGGATCATCACGAGATTGACACGCCATACTGCTTTAACCGCAAAGAAGCGAAAGACCACGGCGAAGGCGGCAACCTTGTTGGTAGTGCGCTAGAAGGCCGTATTATGTTGGTTGATGATGTGATTACCGCGGGTACCGCAATCCGTGAGTCGATGGAAATCATCAAAGCTAATGGAGCAGACTTGGCTGGTGTATTGGTAGCGATTGACCGTCAGGAAAAAGGCAAAGGTGAGCTGTCTGCGATTCAAGAAGTCGAGCGTGACTTTGGCTGCGCAGTGATCTCCATTGTTAGCTTGGGTGACTTAGTGACTTATCTTGAAGAGAAAGGGAATGCAACCGAGCACCTTGAAGCGGTAAAAGCTTATCGTGCTGAATACGGCATCTAACAGAGCGCTATGGAAGAGGTTTAGCCACAGCCAGTAGTAAGTGACTGAACCTCGATCTGCAAATATTAAAAAGGGTTGATGCACATGCATCAACCCTTTTTGTTTCTTGCCTCTCGCGAGCTTGTATTACCTTAGTGAGAGTTATCGTAGATTTCGCTTCCATCTCGCTGCGTTTTTAATAACGACAGATTCCACATGTATTGTTCAGGATGCGGTCTGACCAAGTCTTCGATCGCTTGGTTCATTGCACGAGCATCGGCTTCTTCATCGCCGGTTGGGAAGTTTTCCAAGGCTGGCAGAATATGTACTTCGTACTTACCTGATTTGTCGTTGTAAGCAGGTAAAACTGGAATCACTTTGGCTTTTGATAGGCGAGCCATCTTGCCAAAGCCTTTCAGAGTCGCTTTCTCTGTACCAAAGAATGGGACAAATACCGAGTTAGCGGCACCGAAGTCTTCATCTGGTAACCAGTAGCCAAGATAACCGTCTTTAATTGAGCGTACGAAAGGTTTTACCCCTGCTTCACGGGCGAAGATACGACCGCCATATTGCATGCGCTGTACTTGCATTAGCCAATCGCCGATTGGGTTACGCTGCGGTTTCATGATGGTGGTGACTTTATAGCCCTTTGCAGCCAGCATTACTGCTGGGTAATCAACTGCCCAAGCGTGAGGTGCTAAGATGATCACTTTCTCCCCTGCATCGAGCAGCGGTAAGATGTTCTCTTCGCCGATCATGACACCACGATCTTGGTTGTGCTTGGTAGAACGTACCAGAAACTCAGAATAGCCAAACAGGTACTGAGCTGCCTTAACAAAAGTCTCTTCCAGAATATCCTGACGCTCTTGGTCTGACTTTTCAGGAAAACAGTACTTTAGGTTCACTCGTGCACGACGTACCACACGACCATTTTTGCGTACTACAAATACAGACAGTTTTCGCGCCAAGCTATCGCGCCAGCGGTATGGAATAAAGGCCAACAAGGCGGCAAATAAAATGCCCAGCCACGTTCCCCAGTGTTTAGGATGTAAAAATGCCCACTCAAAGGTTGGGTTATGCAAATGTTTATCGATGCTATTTTTATCGTTGTTGCTCATTGAAAGCAGCACCTATGTTATTGATATCTTGAGTTAGTAAGAGAGTGGTCTGGCAGCGATTTGAATCGCTTGTGTAGCCACATCCACTGTTCCGGAGCGCGCATGATAATCTCTTCGACGAATTTATTCATGTAGGCTGCGGCCGCCGTTTCATCTTTTTGCGGAAAATCTTGATCGATAGACTTGTCGGCAATGATTTCATATTTACCGTTTTGGTTACGGAATCCAGAACCTGGCACGATGGCACTCTTACTAGTGTAAGCAAGGATGCTGGTTCCTGTTGTTGTACAAGCTTCTTCGACAGCAAAGAAAGGCACGAACACAGATTTATTATGGCCGTAGTCCTGATCTGGTAGATAGAACAGGCGATGGCCTTGGCGCAAAACGCGCACCATCTGTTTAAGATCACGACGATAGATGAGTTGGTTGCCGTTACGTGTGCGTCCTCTATATTGGATGAACTCGTAAGCTGGGTTTGTGTGGGGGCGGTAAGCGCCGTATCCAGGTAAACCCAGTACACCAAATGCACGAGCGGTAATTTCTAAGTTCAACGCATGCACACAACAGAGCAGCACACCCTTGCCTTCATCGTTGAGCCGCTGTAGCTCTTTGATATCTTTCGCAATCAAAATACGCTTGAAACGCCAAGTCGGCCAAAACCAAGTAATGCCAGTTTCAATCAAAGCCATACCGGTGTTTTTGAAGTTCTCTACGACCATGCGGTCAACTTCTTTGGCTTCCATCTCAGGAAAAGCCAGCTCAAGGTTACGCTTGGCGACTTTAACTCGGGATTTGCCTAACTTCATACCCAACGAACCGATACCTCGGCCGATTTTGAGCAGTAATGCATAAGGCAGAAGATTGACGGTCAGGGCCAGTAAACCAAACCCAAACCATACGCCCCAATATTTAGGGTGGAGTAGGGCTGGAGTAAACTTAGGCTTTTCGACGGTATTTTTTTTGCTCATAGTGATTACTTAATCTGTGCACTCAAGAGTGACCAGTATTCTTCAAAGTTGGCGGTCGGTTGATATTTAAAGTCTGAGCGTACGAAACGGTTCAAGCTGCCTTCTACTTGCCCAAGAAGCTGAGCGGCCAGAATGGTTTCGTCCACAGGGAAGGACTTACCTTCTCTGAGCTTACGTTCACGCAGAATTTGACGAATAGACGTTTCAATGCGTTCAAACAGTTGGTTGATGCGCTCTCTCAGTCGCTCATTCTCAAACATCAATGCGTGCCCAGAAAGGATACGCGTAAGCCCTGGATTTCGTTCGGCAAAGGCCAGAATCAGTTGCAACACCAGACGAATGCGGGTCAGGGTATCTTTTTCTTCATCCAGTATACGGTTGATGCGCGACATCAAGGATTCTTCAATGAACTCGATCAAGCCTTCAAACATGCGAGCTTTGCTCGGGAAATGTCGATATAGCGCCGCTTCTGATACGCCGACGCGTTTCGCTAGCTTGGCGGTGGTGATGCGAGAACCACCATCGTTAGATTCGAGCATTTGTGCGAGTGCTTGTAAGATTTCTTCCCGGCGGTTGCTTTTTCTTGTTCCGGCCATGAACGTGTTCCTTTTGTTACCACTGTTGATGCCCATAGACACAGGCATTCGCCCAACTTAGCAGGCTAAGACGGGCGGAATAGACGAATTTCTGATTGTTAGAATAGCGACTTAATTGTCTAACTTTGCGGCGATAATTGTAAGTATCTGCTTCGCAATTTGTTGTTTTGATGCAAGGGTAAGTGATTGCTCACCATCTTTCCAGTATAGGTTAATCGCATTGTCGTTGCTGTTGAAGCCTTGTCCTTCTACTGAGACATCGTTGGCGCAAATCATATCGAGATTTTTCTTGGTCAGCTTAGTTCGAGCGTAATGTTCTACATCCTGAGTTTCCGCGGCAAAACCAACGGTAAACGGGCGCTGCTGAGTCATACCGGCAACTGAAGCGACAATATCAGGGTTTTTGACCATAGTGATGGTCATTTGTTCGCTGTCATCCGTCTTCTTAATTTTCTGCTCTGAAATTGCTTGTGGGCGATAATCCGCCACGGCTGCGCAGCTAATGAAAACATCATGTTCACCAGCTTTGTCCATTACGGCGTTATACATATCTTCTGCGCTCGCCACATCAATGCGCTGCGAACCAGCTGGCGTTTTAAGATTCACCGGACCTGCGACTAACGTGACCGTTGCACCGAGCTGAGCCGCCGCTTCCGCTAATGAGAAGCCCATTTTCCCTGAGCTGTGGTTAGTGATGTAGCGCACCGGATCGATGGCTTCACAGGTTGGCCCGGCAGAAATCAATATCGACTTACCTTTGAGAGGTTTGTCGCCCCAGAATTGTTCGCACAATCCCACCAGTTGCATTGGCTCTAACATTCGGCCAGGGCCGACATCGCCACAGGCCTGTTCACCAGCTGCTGGCCCCCAGATGTGCATACCACGTCGCTCTAGCGTCGCAATGTTCTCTTGTGTTGCTTGATTGCGATACATCTGCTGGTTCATGGCCGGAGACACTGAAATCGGAGCATCGGTCGCAAGTACCAGTGTAGTGAGTAAATCATTGCCCATGCCAGCTGCCATGCGCGCAATTAGATCAGCGGTGGCCGGTGCAAGTAAGACCAAATCCGCCCATTTAGCCAGCTCAATATGGCCCATAGAGGCTTCTGCTGCCGGATCCAACAAGCTATCGGAGACTGGACGTCCAGAGACCGCCTGCATTGTCAGTGGCGTAATGAACTCTTTTGCGGC
This sequence comes from Vibrio sp. RE88, assembly GCF_013113835.1. Taxonomy (GTDB): domain Bacteria; phylum Pseudomonadota; class Gammaproteobacteria; order Enterobacterales; family Vibrionaceae; genus Vibrio. The sequence continues at coordinate 66,690 of NZ_VTYQ01000008.1, forward strand.
TTTAGTCATAACAATCTGAACTTCAGCGCCACGTTCAATCAGACGACGCGTCAGGTCGGCACATTTATAAGCGGCAATACCACCACCGATACCAAGTAGGATCTTTTTGCCCGCGAGTGTTTGCATGATGATCATCCTTAAAAAATACTGCGAGTAGATTACCACGCAGCCAATAGAGACTCTAGAAATGGAAAGTGTTGTTGCAGATTCTGTACGCTTTTGCCTTTCTCGTTATTGCTTCTTTATATACCTATCATTTGCAGAAAATCTTTCACTGCGACGAAGATAATTCTTTTGCTCGCCAGAGAGTGAGCAAGAGAGTTTAAGCTAACGTCACCCACTTTATTATCTTAAGGATAAGTGATTGCATGTTGCCTAGAGAGTCGATGCCTAGAGAAAAACTACTCAGCCGAGGTCCACAATCGCTCACCGATGCGGAGTTGTTAGCGATTTTTCTTCGCACTGGCACGCAGGGCATGAATGTACTCCAGTTATCAGACAAACTGCTTAAGGATCTTGGCTCGCTGCGCAGCTTATTTGCGGCGAGCAAAGAGGAGTTCTGTCAGCACAAAGGGCTGGGAGAAGCCAAATATGTCCAGCTGCAAGCCGTGCTTGAGATGACACAGCGCTACCTAAGTGAAACCTTACAACGTGGCGAAGCGTTAACCAGCCCTCAGCAGACCAAGCTTTATCTTTCTAGCATGTTGCGCGATCGCCAGCGGGAAGCTTTCTATATATTGTTTCTTGATAATCAACATCGGGTAATCAAGGATGAAGTGATGTTTGAAGGAACCATAGACGCCGCGTCTGTTTATCCCCGAGAGGTTGTGAAGCAGGCATTGGAGCATAATGCGGCGGCTTTGATTCTCGCCCATAATCATCCGTCTGGGGTGGCAGAACCGAGTCAGGCTGATCGCAGAATCACCCGACGCATCAGTGATGCGCTGGCTTTGGTCGACATTCGAATTCTCGACCATTTTGTGGTTGGAGATGGTGATGTTGTTTCCTTCGCTGAGCGTGGATGGATTTAAATCACATTATTTGTTGTGAGTTGCGCGAATTCTGCTACAATCCCCCGACATTTTTTGAACTATTATCAGCTCTGCCTAAAAAAGATCACGAAAACCTTGAAAAAGGATCTGTTCGGGTCTTGAGCAATGCTAGTCAAGTTAGTATAATGCGCGACCTTTGATAGCCTTGTATGGGTTTCCATAGCGGTATAAGACCTCAAACTTCTATATTTAGAAACTGAGAGGTTCGGCCACCAAGGTTGATATCGAGCTGAAACGATTTTGGAGAAGACATTCATGTCACGAGTATGCCAAGTAACTGGTAAGCGTCCAGTAACGGGTAACAACCGTTCACACGCACGCAATGCTACTAAGCGTCGTTTTCTGCCGAACCTACAAACTCATCGTTTCTGGGTAGAGAGCGAAAAACGTTTTGTTAAACTACGTCTATCTGCTAAAGGTATGCGTATCATCGATAAGAAGGGCATCGATGCTGTTCTTGTTGACATTCGCGCAAACGGCGAAAACGTTTAAGAGGAAATAGGCAATGGCAAAGAAAGGCGTACGTGAGAAAATCCGTCTAGTATCTTCTGCAGGTACTGGTCACTTCTACACTACTGACAAGAACAAACGTAACATGCCAGGCAAATTTGAGATCAAAAAGTTTGATCCAGTTGTTCGCCAGCACGTTATGTACAAAGAAGCTAAAATCAAGTAATTGATTTCTTCTTTGAAGCTTCTTAAACAGAAGTCTGAATTAGAAACCCAGCGTTCTCGCTGGGTTTTTTATTACCTGAAATTCCCAAAAGGCGTCACAGTCGAGCCTACCTCCGCCCATTTCCCTCTTTCCTGTTTTCTGCTACCTTTTCTTATAGTTACCTACAGGGAAATCAAAGTTCATGCGTGTTTCTACTTCACGGCGTCGTCGCTGGAACAACATCATGATATTGGGCATCATCGCTTTTATCGCGATCCTCAATTTGCCGACCATCATCAAAACCTATTTGATTGATGACGAGCCAGTCGCTGAAGTTAGTCCTTACCCTTATTTGCTCAATCCGTCAGCGGAATTGAAAGCACTGCATTTTTCTGGCTGGTCACTGGAGCACTTGAATGGTGAGTGGAGTTTGACGAAGCAAAGTAGCCTTTCTCCACAGGAGCTAGTTGAACGCTGGTCGGGCTTAGTTGGGACCGAAGTTGATCAGGACACTTTTGATGGATTGAAGCCTCGATTGACCTCACCACAGACGATTGAAGTTTGGTATCGCGATCAAGAAGAGCCCCAAAGGATCACCTTCTATCAAACACCACAATTCTGGCTGTTGAAAAACTGGCAGGATCAATGGATAGCCGTTTCAGTTGCTCCAGAATATCTGCTACCTTAAACGCCCTGAGTTATTAATTGCCATACCACTATGCCTGAATTACCTGAAGTTGAAGTCAGCCGTATGGGGATCACCCCTCATTTGGCTGGACAAACCGTTGCCAAGTTGACTTTTCGTACCCCCAAGCTGCGTTGGGATATCCCACATGAGCTAAAGAAGATGGAAGGTCAGGTGATCCGCAGTATTTCTCGCCGTGCTAAATACTTGCTGATTGAAACCGATGTGGGTAGCGCGATTGTCCATTTGGGTATGTCGGGGTCTTTACGTGTACTGGATGCAGACATGGAGCCGGGAAAACACGATCATGTCGATCTGAAACTGACCAATGGCAAGGTACTACGTTATAACGATCCTAGACGTTTTGGAGCTTGGTTATGGACCGAAGATGGTGAACATGATGCGTTGGGCCATATGGGGCCAGAGCCGCTAACGGAAGACTTTGATGCACAATATATCGCGGACAAGGCAAGGAATAAGCGCGTCGCGGTGAAGCAGTTCATTATGGATAACAAAGTCGTAGTTGGGGTAGGAAATATCTACGCTAATGAGTCATTATTTAGTGCACGTATCCATCCGACACGAGCAGCAGGTACGCTAACGGCTAAAGAATGGCAACGTTTGGTTAAAGAGATTAAGCAGGTGCTCGATACGGCCATCAAGCAGGGCGGAACAACGTTAAAGGATTTTGCTCAAGCGGATGGTAAGCCGGGTTATTTTGCTCAAGAGCTACAAATTTATGGCAAAGCGGGTGAAGCCTGCCCTAGCTGTGGTGAAGCGATTGAAGAGCAGAAAATTGGTCAGCGCAATACGTTTTTTTGTCGCCATTGTCAGAAATAGTCAAATATAGAGCTGAGGTCTCATGTCAGCTCTATATCTCTATTAAAATTAGACTTTCGCTTTGCTTTTTAACGCTTTCGCGACCGCTTTAGGCACAAAATTGGTGACATCCCCTCCATGAATAGCCACTTCACGGACTATGGTCGAGGAGATAAATGCATGCTCTTCTGCGGGTGTGAGGAAAACGCTTTCTAATCCGGGCATCAGTCTACGATACATATTAGTTAAACCAAATTCGTACTCAAAGTCGACGGTGGTACGTAAACCACGGATAAGAACGTTCGCATTTTCTTGCTTCGCAAAGTCGACCATCAAACCCGAAAATCCCTTCGAGCTTACATTGTCCAAATGCTGAGTCACCTGCTGTGCAAAAGCTACGCGCTCTTCTAGCGTAAACATGGTGTTCTTACTTGGGCTGGCAGCAACAGCGATGATAACTTCATCAAACATATCTGCAGCACGTTCAATTAAATCCAAATGGCCATTAGTAATAGGATCAAAGGTCCCTGGGTAGATCACTCGGGAAAGGCGTTTTTTGCTCACAGTCAGTTACTCAAATCATTCTTTTATATCGCTTAATGGTAACAAAAAGGCTCACATTTACCCAACTTAGCCGTTATCATTGGGAGCAAAGATTGAGAGTTAGGAAAAGTAATGAAAAAGATACTGGTGGTTCGTAACGACAAAATAGGCGACTTCATGCTGGCTTGGCCCAGTTTCGCGATGCTGAAAGCTTCTATGCCGGATTGTCAGATTACAGCGCTAGTACCTAATTACACAGTGGCCCTGGCAGAGCTTTGTCCTTGGATTGATAAAGTGCTGGTTGATCCAACGAAGAAGGGTTCTAAGCACGCGCAATCGACTTTGATTGAGCAAATAAAAGCGGAGCGCTTTGATGCATCCATCAACCTTTTCTCTACAACATATAACGCGAAATTGGTCTGGAGAGCAAAAATTCCTTACCGTCTTGCTCCGGCGACAAAGCTGGCGCAGATCTTTTACAACAAACGTATCAAACAAAAGCGTTCACAATCAGCAAAACCAGAATACGAATACAATCTGGACTTAGTGCGTGCGTTTTTAACGGATATTGGTCAAGCGGTGGCTGAGCCTAGCGCACCTTACCTCTCTTTCTCAGTTGACGATATACAGCAACAAAAGCACAAGCTCTCACAACAATTGAATTTGAACGTAGAGAAGCAATGGGTGTTCGTTCATGCCGGTAGCGGTGGTTCAGCCAATAACTTATCTCTACAGCAATACACTCAGTTAATCTGCGATATGCCGGAGCCGTTTGAAATTATACTGACGGCTGGGCCGGGAGAAGAGCAGAAAGCGGCTGAGTTACATAACCTACTGAAAGAAAAGGGCAGAGCCTCGGTGGTGTACGACAAGAACGATGGCTTGGTCGATTTCTCTTGTTCTATTGCTTGTGCCGACTTGTTTATTGCAGGTTCTACTGGGCCCTTGCATATCGCGGCGGCGATAGATGTACCGACCGTTGGCTTTTTTCCAAGTAAGCGTTCAGCGACACCGCTGCGCTGGAAACCAATTAACTCGGCAGGCAACCATATCGCTTTTTGCCCACCAGAGGCAGAAGATAAAGCCAGTCAGGAAAATATGGCCAGAATTGATATAGATGTGGTCTCGAGAGAGTTACAACCATGGATAAGCCGTAAGCTGAATTAACAAAAAAGGGCGATAGAAATATCGCCCTTTGTCTGGATTGAAAAGATTAGAATTTATCTGGCATCTTGTCCGTTTCACTGCGAACCCACAGATCCGCATATTTCACAAAAGTAGAATGTGCCGAAAGCAGGGAGAGCAAGAAGCCTTGCTTGCCATCAAGAAAGCCGGCTTTAACAACATACATTTTCAAGAAGCAGCCTAATGCGTGCAAAATGCCTTGTGAGATGCTGCTTTTCTTACCTTTTTTCTCGCGCTGTTCAGCCCAGGCTTTGGCATAGCCCGCCGACTTCACTAAGTAGTGATTCATGTCGTTATAGGTGAAGTGAATCAAGTCGCCATTCAAGTTTTCGACTTTCATGGTTTTCGTCACTTCGACTTTTTCATGAACCAGAGCGTCATTGTACTGCGTCAACTTTGTCGGGTATAAGCGCAGTACACGGTCTGGGTACCAACCGCAATGACGAATATAGCGTCCAAACACCCAGCTTAGACGCGCCGTTTGATAAATGGTATCCGGCTTGTTTGCACTCACTGAATCTAAAATACTTTGCTTGAGCTCAGGAGTGACACGCTCATCGGCATCTAACCAAAGGACGTAATCCGACTCAACATAGGACTGAGCTAAGCGGCGCTGAGGGCCAAAGCCAGGCCATTCAGGATTGACGAAAAACTTGTCCGTAAAACGGCGTGCAATCTCTTCGGTATTGTCTGTACTTCCAGAGTCCAGAACCACAATCTCGTCTACCCAGTCGTGAACGGTTTCTAAACAAGCTTTCAGGTGCTGCGCTTCGTTCTTAACGATAAGTGCGACGGCAATGGTTGGTTTACTCACTGTGGTACCTCTGAAGTCTCTCGGAGTTTATTGTAAATGGAGTTCTGTGGTTACTTTATCAAACATGGCGATGACTTGCTGTGGTTGAATGCGCTGCATGGCGTTTTTGTCTTTTACGCGTGCACGCCAGCTAAGCTGAGCTGCAGATTTCCCCGTTTCAGCCTGAATTGCTTCTTCATAAGCAGACACCACATATTGGCGATATTGATAAGGCCCAGTGCGTTCAGGATTATGGTGGGCATACAAACCGATAACCGGTGTATTGACCGCATTGGCCATATGAGCAGGGCCTGTATCCGGTGCGACCACCAAATCAGCTCTGTCTAACAGTGCCAGCATTTGTTTTAGTGAACTTTGACCGACTTGATTGTTGATTGTGCATGTCAGCTTGTTCTCAATCTTCGTCGCTAGGTCTAACTCTACTTGCGCTGGACTACCAGCTAAGGTGACCTGCCAGCCATGATTGACGGCGTGCTGGATAAGCTCGACATAGCCTTGCGCTGTCCAGTTCTTGTAGGCTTTACTTGCCGCAGGTACGACAACTAAGTTGCGTTTGTCGGTAGATAATTGCTGTTGTGCCCAATGTTCCTCTTCATCTGAATATTCAAGCGTCCATACTGGGCTCATATCTTCAATACCAAGTGTGTGGCCAAAGGCGAGCAGCCCATCTAAGACGTGCATGGAATCAGGTGAAGGCACCTTGACATTGGTAAACAGGGTTTGGAAGTCCTGACTGCGGATAGAATCAAAACCGAGCTTGTATTTCGTCTTAATCCCCAGAGTGGCAATGCTGGCTCTGAATGCGTACTGCATGTGCAGCAGTGCATCGAATTTTTGTCCTTTTAGTGCAGCCCAGAGTTTTTTATAGCCATGCCAGCCTTCCTTCTTATCAAACACAATCACACGAATGCCAGGCATGTCTTCAATGAGCTTGGCTTCAAGCTTACCTGTGATCCAGACAATGTTGGTTTGCGGCCACTGACGCTGAATGGCTTGAACTGCTGCAACGGTATTACACACATCGCCAATCGCAGATAATCTCAGAATGCACAAAGAGTCAGGGGCAGAAGAAAAAAGGCTCATAAATAATTCTTTTAGCTAGCAATAGTGAAGATTATGCAGAGGCGCTCAATAAATGTAAAATAGCCACTGAAATTTAATCAGAGATAACCTCCGCATGAAAACCGTGCAATTGGATAACCAAACCATCTGGTATGACGAAACCCTGCTTAAGGAAGATCCTCAGCAGGTGTTTGACGCCGAATTTTGGCAAAATGCCGGTAAAGTTATCGGCAGTGCTCAAGGACGTGGTACCACTTGGTTTGTACAAACGGAAACTATTGAAGCGGCGCTCAGGCATTATCGTCGCGGTGGCTTGTTTGGAAAACTAGTAGAAGATAGTTATCTCTTTTCAAGCTGGGAAAGAACTCGCAGCTATCAGGAATTTCAGCTGCTAAACACCTTGATTGAAGCTGGCGTCAATGTACCTAGACCAATTGCTGCCCGCACGGTAAAAAGTGGACTAGCGTATAAAGCAGATCTACTGAGTGAGAAAATTCCCAATGCACGAGACTTGGTTTCCATTCTGATGGAAAAGCCACTTCCCGCAGAAATGTATCAGAAGATTGGCCACGAAATCCGTAAAATGCATGATGCAAAGGTCAACCACACCGACCTTAATATCCACAATATCCTGATAGATGAGCAAGACAAAGTGTGGATCATCGATTTCGATAAATGCTATCAGCAATCGGGAAATGCTTGGAAACAAAGTAATTTGGATAGATTAAAAAGGTCGTTTGAAAAGGAAGTAGGTAAGTCTCGTATTAGATCAGGTAATCAAGAGTTCACAGAGTTAAAAGCGTCATATTTAAAAGTGAGTTAAGGTTTGAAGATATTTGTAGTTAGTCTAATCGATTCTGTTAACCGCAGAGAACGTATAAGTGGTGCACTCGAAGGAATGTCTATTCCTTTCGAATTCTTCAATGCTGTCGATGGTCGAAAAGGCCTGCCTGAAGACTTAGCCAATTTACCGGACGACCAACACCGGAGAATCTTTCGCAGCCGACCACTCACTCCGGGTGAACGTGGATGTTATGCTAGCCATTATCGTCTGTGGCAAAAATGTATAGAGCTAAATGAGCCTATTGTTATTATTGAAGACGACTGTTTGCCGACTCACTATATGAAATCATCTCTGACGACTTTAGAGCAAATGCACTCTAAAGGGTATGAGTATATTCGAGTGGAACCTCAAGACGGTAAAGCGACATTTTTAGAAGAGATCAATGGTTCGCAAAGTGTATTTTGGCACGACAACCGTGGTGGTACGCGCGGATACAGTATTTCACCTGAAGGGGCAAAGAAACTTCTTGATAATAGTAAACGGTGGCTATGTGCCGTAGACAACCATATAGGTGAATCATATCGCACAGGTTTAAAGTGCGTAGGAATCATCCCCTATTTAGTATTAGATCCTGCAGATATGGGAACTACGATTCAAAGTAATGAGCCTAAACCTAAAACCCCTGTATATTTTAAAGTTACCCGTGAGATTTATCGTGCTTATTGCTTTACTCGATTGAGTCTTTGGAACATTAAAAACAACAAGCTTTAAGCGCTATTTATGGAATACTTTCCCTGTAAAGTCCGCAATGACATATGCAGGGTTTCCCCCGATAACTTTATCACAGTCAAACTGTGAAGTTACTGTCGAGGCACTTGCGACAACTGAATTTGTTGCAACGTGAGTCCCTTTGAGGATAGTGGACCTAGCGCCAACCCATACTTTATCTTCAATAGTTATGGGGTGATCTGGATTGGTTTGTTGATTTTCTAAATCTGTAATTTTGTGTAGATCTGAATCCATAAAAAGAGTTTGCCAAGAGATTAGACAGTTATTACCAAAAGAGATCACATGATTACAAATGATAGTTGCTTCGCCAGTGAAATTGCTGCCTGAGCCAATTGCTAACGTGCCATTGATATGGAGTTTAGAGCCTGTACCTACCTTAATGTGATGGCCAAACTTTATATGTCCATTCTTACCAATATTCCATATAAAACGAGAGTATTTGTTGTCAGCAATTTGCACTCGACCAAATCCTAGTTTGATCTTGCCTAGCTTTGCTGATTCAGGGATAGATATCCTGCCACCTAGAGCAACAAACTTGGTACGATGATTGACTAAAATTGGAAGTTTTATCGCTTGGTGAAATGGTAGGTAATAGAAATTAAAGAATAGAGTTTTGGGTATACATCTCACATAGTGGTACAGCTTGGATAACTTCTTCAAACTCATCTTGCTTCTCCGAAAATGTGTTGGATAGTGTTTTTGAGTGCACCTCGGTTTCGCTCAACCACACTTAATGCGGCCTGGCCTTGTTCGTCCCTAAGCTCTGTGGAGTGAAAAAGCTCAATAATTTTTTCTGCGAGCTCAGATTCAGAGTTGATGATCTGACAACTGTTCGCTGCAACTAGTTGTTGAGTGATGTCAGAAAAATTGAAATAACTCGGCCCAGTCAGAGTTGGCTTTGCCAATGCCGCGGGCTCTAAGAGGTTGTGCCCCCCCACTTTTTTTCCAAGTAAGCTTCCACCCATGAAGCAAACATCGCTAGCGCCAATGAGTGTTAACATTTCACCCATAGTGTCACCTAAGTAGACTTGTGTACTAGCTGATACGGTCGAATTACCTGTCCGACGGACAGTAGTAAAGAGTTCACTGCATTTCACCATGACGTCATTAAATCTTTCTGGATGTCTAGGAACTAATATGAGGAGAGCATTAGGCACATGCTGTAAGACCTGAGAATGAGCAGCGAGTATTTTTTCGTCTTCTCCTTGATGAGTGCTGGCTGCGATCCAAATAGGGCGAAAGCTATCCAATTCATACCTGAGCTGATTTCCCTTGATTGACTGCTCGGATGAAATGGATATATCGAATTTTATTGAGCCGGAGACAAGTATTTTACTTTGAGGTACCCCGAGATTTTCAAATCTTCTAGCATCATCTTTATGCTGACATATAACTTTACTTAAAGAGGGGGAAAGTAGATTAAATAAAGGCTTGACCTTTGAATAGCCGCGGAAAGATTTATCTGACAAACGAGCGTTGACCACTGTGATTGGAATATGTTTTTTTGATACGGTAATTAATGTATTAGGCCAAAGCTCAGTTTCGACAATGATTAACTGTTTCGGTCTGACGACTTTTAAAAATGATTTTACCGCGAAAGTAAAATCCAGAGGCATATATCTGTGTTCAGCATAATCCTTTAAACTTTCTGCCTGCTTAGCACCTGTTGGAGTTGTAGTAGTGACAAGGATTTTAGCATTTGGTTGGGTTTGATGTATCTTCTTTATCAACGGTGATGCAGCAATAACTTCTCCCACTGAAACAGCGTGAATCCATATGACAGGCTTTTTATCAGGGTTGTTCAGGCTAGGTGTGACACCAAAATGTTCTTTCCAACGAGAGCCTACGGAAGGTTTACCAAGCTTATGTTTATATAAGCTTGGTAAAAGGAAAGGAAGTGCAATGACTAGTAAAAATGTATATAGAGCTCGTATCACTTGAGGAGATCTTCCGGTTTTTTATGTGTCCATTTGCTACGAGGCTTATCTAGGTATTGGAAATATTCGTTAGTAAATGTGCCTTGTATGCAAACATATTTTCTTTCTTTGCATACGACTGGCTTGTTATCCAGTACACCAGTTATAACCATTGGACCCGTAAGAAAATAAACACCTTGTTCTATGTTTCGGCTTTCTATATTTTCGACAATCTTATTGATCGCAAGTTCGTAGTCTGGATTGTTAGGAGCTGAAGCGAGAAAGAAATTGGTATAGTGCTGATTCTTTTTTAACTTCACATACATAGCATTTTCATCGGTAGGTAAGATGCGTTTAAGTGGCCATACAAGTGTCGCATCAATATCCATATAGATACCACCGTGAGTGTGAATTGTGATGAGTCGCCATAAATCTGCTTGCGCAGCACCATCATTCAATTGCATGTAGGCGTTATACACACGCTCAGAAGCATTTACTTTAATGAACTCGGCTCGTTCTTCTGTACTCACATAGCGGTATTCATAATCTAAGGACATCAGGCGATTGAACAAATAGTTAAGATAAACAGGCAGAGTGCTTTGTGCAGAAAAGTTAGTTTGCCAAATTATCTTAGGTATCTTGGTTTGCTTGGTAGAGGTGACCTTTGGATTGGAGATCGATGGAATCGTAAAGCGCTTATTTGGAAACAAGGCATGAAAAGGGTATGACAACATTTTACAAATGTTGCCGATGAGCCTAATGAGTCGATTGGAAACTAAAATTGATATATTTTTCATTGCTGCTTATAAAGTTCCGAAATGAAGTTATTGGCTCGATAGGGCACGGGAAATTGCATCTGTGATTTGAGCCGTGGTCGGTATTGAGCCATCAGCACTCATCACGATGTCATGGTGCTCATATAAAGGCGTATATCGAAACGGTACTGTCGCATAGAAAATGCCTACAGTTGGTGTATGGGTCGATATTGCAATGTTTCGGACGCCAGTATCAGGAGCGACCATTAGTGTAGCTTTTGCCGTTAGATTAACTAGGTCTTCAAGTGGTAAGCATGGTTGAATTTTGAAATTAGGGTATTTTAAAAGGCTTTGGCAAAAATCCCCTTTCTCAAAATCATTTTTTCCTTCCAGATACACGTGAGTATGATTTGGGTTCTCCTGGAGTGCCCTCTCTAAAACCGCCAACATTTCCTCTTTGGATAATATTTTTCGCAGCTGCGAGGCTCCGTTAAAATAGAGAACAAAGGGAGCTTCAGTATCTACCAGTTTGCGATGATCAGGATAGGCAAAGTCCAGTGGGTGAGAGGGGTTGTGGCCTAGTAGCTTGAGCATATCTAACATGCATTCCACTTCTGGCTGAAAATCTGAACGATGAACAGCAACATTAAACAAAGTACCGCAGAAGTACCATTTGTATGGAAAGCCTATTTTTAGCTTGGCTTTACTTAATGCTGTCATCCAATGAGAACGGTTGGTGCTCGCCAAATCAAAAATTATGTCTTGTTCGCCTAATTGTTTGATGTTTTGGATTTTTTCTTTGACAGGTGTTGTTTTTCCAGGCTCTTTTCCTGGCATAACATGAACATGATCAACCAAGTCACTCGGTATTCCATACATATAGTTGGAAACTGGAACTAACGTAATTTCAGCGTTAGGAAAAAACTTCCTGGCTTCAACTAGAAATGGGCGAACAACAACCTGATCACCAAGTGCTGCGTGTCTAATTACTGCTATTTTTTTGATTTTTTGAGGCTGAAAATCATCTTGAATATACTTGCGTGCTTTTTTAGAAGCGTAAGCACCACGCTCAAACCATAGGTGTTTCATGAGTTATTGCTCTAGAAATTTATCAACAGCATTGATGACTTGAGAAGGCATTAGTTTATTGAGGCAGTCTTGGTGACCAAGCGGACACTCGCGCTTGAAACACGGCCGGCACTCAATGTCAGTATGCACCATTTCTAACTTGTCAGTCAGAGGTGGCGTATATTTTGGTGAGCTAGAGCCATAAATCGCAACTATATTACATCCTACGGCGGCAGAAACATGCATTAAGCCTGAATCGTTCGATACAACGGTATGGCAAGCTGCTAATAAGTCTACTGCTTCAATTAGTGACGTTTCGCCAGCTAAGTTAAAGCAGTGTTGTTGTTGCTCGGGTGTGAGAGCTGATTTGATTTTTTCGGTGACAGCTCTGTCTTTATCTGAGCCGAACAACCAAACTTGCTGGCCTTTATCTATAAGATGTTTAGCAAGTTTAGAATAGTGCCGGTCTGGCCAACGCTTAGCCGGACCAAACTCCGCGCCCGGGCAGAGGCCTACAACAGGAAGTTGTAAATCTAGATTTAGCCTTTGACGAGCTGCGAGTTGTGACTTGGTGTCGACGGTCAAACTGGGCTTTGGGCAATTGGCTAACTTAACCTCTTCCAACATTTTTTTAGAAGTCGAAGCGAGAGCTGCGTACCTTTCAACCATATATTGAAATACACGTTTATCTGGGCGAAGATCTGTAAGTAGCCCATATCTGAATTCACCTTTCCAGCCAGTTCGTATTGGTATTCCAGCAAACCATGGAATTAGGGCTGACTTTGCTGAATTAGGTAATATGAATGCGTGGCTATAATTATTTTTACGTAACTCATGCCCTATTGCTCTTCGACCAAATAGACTGAAGTCCCCATGTCCAATCGGCATCTCTATGGCTTGATGTACTTCTGGCATGCGTTCTAGAATAGGTTTACACCAAGCAGGAGCAAGGACATCCAGTTCACAGTCTGGATATTTATCTTTGAGAGTCGTATACAAGCTTTGCGACATCACCATGTCGCCAACCCAAGAGGGACCGATAATGAGAATCTTCATTTAGGAAGCTAGGGTTCATCTAATAAGTCAGTTCATGCTGCCATGATACTCCATTCTGTACTACTTTGGCAGGGTTACCAACAGCAATGGCGCACGATGGGACTGATTTGGTCAAGGTAGAGTTGATGCCAATGATTGATCCTTCACCGACAGTAACACCTTTTAAAACTGTTACATTATCTGTAAGCCACACCTTAGGACCAATTTCGATATTTTGAGCACTGTTGATGCGTTTTCCATCTTTAACAATATTATGTCCGTCACTGGTCATAACTTTCACATTTCGGGATAACATGCATCCCGAGCCAATTGATAAACTCGTATTAGCCTCTCTAGACGAAAGATAGCAATTGTGCCCTATAGTGGTATTACTACCAATAGATAAAGAGTTATTTTTACCGTCGATTTCAATAAGGCAGTCGCGAATATTTACCCCGGCGCCAATTTCAAAGGAGTTCCCCTCACCTTTAATAATTATCTTGCATCCGCGTATGTTTGCTGATGAGTCAATGTTGATTTGATGATTGCCAGTAACTCGAATCTTATTCCTAATTTTATAAATAAGTTTGATCACTTTTACGCCCCTTTGACTTAAACTCAGCTTGAGTAGCTGCAAATAGTAATGCCAACATATAACCATAGAACGTACTAATTAAATTTTGTTGCAAAGCAACTTCAGTGAAACAAAAAATAATAAAGGACGAAACAAATAGTACACCTATATACGCTGCATTGGAGTCTCGAACATGCCATAAAAAGTAAAAAAATGGAACTATAAGCATAAGTATTATTGCGGCGACACCGAGTAGTCCTCCTGATGCCAGCATATCAAAGTATTGGCTATGGGCATGGCCTCGGGGAACATTCGCTGTCCATTCATTTACTATACTTTCTTGTGCTAGTTGCTTGTTCAATGTTTCTCGTTCAGGGTGCGTTAAGCCAATCAAGGGGCGCTCTTTGAATGCCTCCAATGCTGCTGTCCAAAGCATTACTCTGCCACCAGTAGATACAGCTTTTTGAGTATCGCCATTGATGATATTAGTGAGCTCATACACTGTATAATCAACACGATTTTTTATTTTAGGTGAAAAAGTGTATAAACTACTAGATATTAATATTAGTAATATGAAACCTATAGTACCACGGATAATGCCAATATCTTTGAAGTTGAGTAAATAGGCAAAAAGTAATAATGCCGGGAGTGCAAATATAGCACCACGAGTAAGCGTCATTAGCATAGCACTTACCGAAAGGCTAAAAGCGATAAGTGCTATAATACGATACTTCTTATTTTTTAATAGCGCCAAGGACAAGGTGGAGAGTGCACAAGATAAATAACCAAAGTTTATGCTATAAAGGAAACCGTCTACTCTAGGTCTGCCTTCAATAAAAAATTGATAAGTAGCAATGCAAACTGTGCCTATTGAACCAAAAAAAACACCATAAGATAAAGCTTTGATATATATCTTTTCAATATCAACAAAATACTTAAAGAAAAAGTAAATAGGGATACATAATATAATTCTAGATGCACCTCTAAAGTACCTAAAGTTGCCCCAATCTATGATCGCCATTGGTATGTTTGAAACTAAATAAGCACTCAAAACTGCAATAATGAGTTTATCGGTCAGATCCCAAGCGATGTTGTCTCTTTGTTTGATAATATAAGCTATGGAAATGAAAACTGTCAAAGCAGCAATTACAACAGTATAGTTATTCGTAGATAAGAGTAGCCCTAAGACTAAAAATATGGATATTGAGCTTAGTTGCTCCGTCAATGTTAACTTAGTTTTTGTTTGGTGCATTTACAACTTGCTCGTAGTATTTCGAAAGTTTAGTTATGTGTGCTGTCATGGAAAATTCAGCATTTGCCCTCGCGAATGATAAGTTTGCGTTATTTTTTTTTAGGGCAGGATCTTGGAGGTATTTCTCGATATTATGAGCAATTTTACTTGGGTTTAGGGGATCACACAACAGTGCTACAGGTTCTAAAATTTCGGGCAGTGCTCCAGTATTAGCACCAACTACCGCTTTTTTAGCTGCCATAGCTTCGATTGCGGTTAAACCGAATGCCTCATTGTGGTTAGGTAGACATACAATATCCATTGCAGCGAGCATACGACTTGTATCTGCCCTAAAGCCAACTAAATGAACACGTTTAGTTAAACCTAAGCTGTCAATTTTATCTTTTAGCTTGATAACGAACGAATTGTCTGAGCCTTCTGATACATCTAATCCACCAACTAATAATAGATGGAGTGTTGGGTATTTACCTCTTAATAAATCAAAAGCTTTTAAAAGCTCCATTTGCCCTTTACCAGAGCAGACTCGACCTAAGTTTCCAATAATTATACTGTCTTTAGGTAACCCCAACTCTAACTTAATAGTGGTTATGTCATTTAGGTTATCAATTGGTTGTTCTGGGATGTCTGTGCCTAGCCAAAGCCTAGTAATCTTATTTTCATTTAGAGGGAGTGCCTTGAGGTTACGCTTATAGGTCTCATTGCTTATCGAAAAAACCTGGTCAACATGTGAATAAGCCCACTTATGATAGAGGTCTTTTTTGGGGCGAGTGACTCCCATGTGCTCAGTAAAAAAAGTGGTCCTTTTAGTCAATAAATTTAGTAGTGCAGAAACAAGAATATCACCAGATTTATGGCAATGAATAATTTCAACGTTTCTTTTTTTTAACCAGCGGTTCAGTCGTAAAAGCTGAGATGCTATTAACTTTCCTTTACTCGATATCTCAAAGGTCTCAATACCAGAGTTTCGCATTCCTTCAGCAACTTGTGTTCCACCTGTACATAGCCCGTAAACTTTATAGCCACGTTCAAGAAACTCTTTGCCAGTTCTGATCGGATACATTTCTAATCCTCCCCAACCTTGGGAAAGACAAATATGAAGAATTGCTGATTTTGTCACAATTTACCTTTATCTAGTAGAGAGGCAATAAAAAAGGTGGTATTGAAACCACCTTTCTATAGTAAGCCTTTAGAATATTAGAGGCTACTTGTTTATCTTCTGCATGTATTCCGCAACGCCTTCGGCGACTGTTTTAAACTGATGATCGCAGCCTGCTACCCGAAGTTTTGTTAGGTCGGCTTGCGTAAACTCCTGGTATGCACCTTTAAGGTGTTCAGGGAATGGAATAGTTTCTACTTCACCTTTGCCATGGAACTTAATCACCGCTTTAGCTACTTCTTCAAAAGATTCCGCATTACCTGTACCTAAGTTAAAGATGCCTGACTGGCCGCTTTCCATAAACCACAAGTTTACTGATGCAACATCACCGACGTAAACGAAATCACGCTTAAAAGTCTCACTGCCTGCAAATAGTTTTGGATTTTCACCTGCGTTCATCTGGTTGTTTAAGTGGAAAGCCACAGACGCCATTGAGCCTTTGTGTTGCTCACGTGGGCCATAAACGTTGAAGTAACGGAAACCAGTGATTTGAGAAAGTTGCTCACCATGCTCTTCAGCATCTTGCCAAATTCGGCGTACATAGTTATCAAACTGCTGCTTTGAGTAACCGTATACGTTTAATGCGCCTTCGTACTCTTTCTCTTCAATGAAAATGTCAGTTTCACCGTAAGTTGCAGCAGATGAGGCGTAAAGGAACGGGATTTCGCGTTCTAGACAGAAATGTAGTAGCTCTTTTGAATACTCATAGTTATTGAGCATCATGTATTTGCCATCCCACTCTGTCGTAGCAGAACAAGCCCCTTCATGGAAGATGGCTTCGATAGGCCCAAAGTCATCACCAGCCATGACTTGAGTTAGAAAATCGTCACGGTCCATGTAGTCTGTGATATCTAAATCAACCAAATTCTGGAACTTCTTACCATTCTTAAGGTTATCGACTACCAAAATGTCGTTGATGCCTTTGTCGTTTAGTGCTTTGACAATGTTGCTGCCAATCATGCCAGCGCCGCCAGTTACGATGATCATAGTGTGAGACTCTTGAGTAAAAGCTAAGAGTGACAGTATAACACGCTTGAATTTAGGGCCAATTGTAAAATTAGCGTTAGGTAAGTACATAATGTAGATCACTGATATATATTTAGCGAAGTATTGCTAGTGACAAGTGATCCGCCCCAGAAGTTTTGGACACCAAGATAAGTGAGTGCAATCACTAACGAGGTGAAGAATGACAACTAAGAAAACTAGAATTATACACTCTCCTTAATTTAAAGTAGAAACCCTGAAGCTAGTAGATAAAGTCGGAGTAGCTGCGGTAGCAAGACAGCTGTCTTTGCATGAATCCCAAACCTACGGGTGATGGAAGAACTCGAAGAAAGACACCAGTACTAGTCATCGTGAGCAAGAGCTAGCCGCAGAGGTTGCCAAGCTAAAAAGGTAGTTGGCTGAGCAGGCAGAAGTACTAGAAACTATAAAAAAAGGCCGATACCTAGTTCGCAAAAAATCTAAAGTAGATTGCTATGGATTTATGCTCGAACACCTTCCGTGCTTCAGAGTCGTCCGCATGACCAAGGTGTACGGGATTTCTAGAAGTGGGTTTTGTTGTTGGATTAAGCATCGCTATAAGACCATCCAGCGCGAGGCAACTCGCCAAGAGCTTGATACGAAGGTCAAAGAGGCTTTTTTATAATAACAGTGGTCGTGAGGGTTCTGGCGTATCTAAAAAGAATTGGCTGAGAGCGGTGATAGTCATAATGTTAAAACCATTGCCGCCAGTATGAAGCGACAGGATTTAACGCCGAAAGCCGTACGTAAGCTTAAATGTACAACGGACGGCAAGCATAAGATGTCTGTTGCGCCGAACTTATTGTTAAGGCAACGGATCCGAATCAAAAATGGGCGGGTGATATCACGTATCTTGCCACAAGCGAGGGCTGTTATCATTGGCCTTTGCTCACGACAAATCATCGGTTGGTCTATGGATTCGAGGATGACAGCAACTCTGGTCTGTGATGCATCATCGATGGCTCTTTTCCGTCGAGGGCTTCCTGAGCAGGTTATTGTTCATAGTGTTCGAGGTAGCCAGTATTGCTCGAAAGACTATTGAGATCTCATAACTGCTTATAATTTAGAGCAAAGTATGAGTAGACAAGGAAACTGCTGGGATTATGCTTGTGTAGAGAGCTTCTTCCATTCGATGAAAGTTGAGACAGTCCAATACGAACCAATAATGATCAGAGACATGATGCATCAAACAATCTTAGAGTACATTGAGGTTGATTGTAACAGGGCGAGACGGCACAGTGCTCTGCCCAGTAAACTTTGAACAGCAAAATGTCGCTTAATGAAGTGTCCAGTCTAGCTGGAGCAGATCAAAGGTCGATAATAGTTTGGCTTTGCGGTATGATTGCGCAAAATTTTTTAACTTATGCCCTGACTAGGCTGGTCTATTTAAGGTTATAATATTTAAGTCATTTTTAATGGTTTTAGGACTGAAAATAGATTAACTAAGAGAGTGTTAAATGAAGATATTAGTCACTGGTGGTGCTGGGTTTATTGGTTCTGCAGTTATTCGCCACATTATTCTAAATACTCAAGATGAAGTCATCAACTTAGATAAACTAACTTATGCAGGAAACTTAGAATCTTTGGATGTTGTAAAGCAAAGTAAGCGTTATGCTTTTGAACATGCAGATATATGTGACTCAAGTGAGATGAATCGCATCTTTGACCAATATCAACCTGATGCAGTTATGCACCTAGCAGCTGAGTCTCACGTTGACCGTTCTATTGACGGCCCCGCTGCATTTATTGAAACGAATATTCTAGGTACATACACTTTGCTAGAAGCAGCTCGTAATTATTGGAATGGCTTAGGTGATACAGGTAGAAGTGCATTTCGTTTCCATCATATCTCCACTGATGAAGTTTATGGCGATTTGGAAGGTACGGATGGCTTGTTTACGGAAGAAACTTCTTATGAACCTTCTTCGCCGTACTCTGCTTCTAAAGCATCTAGCGATCACTTAGTTCGGGCCTGGCTTAGAACCTACGGACTCCCTACAATAGTAACAAACTGTTCCAATAACTACGGCCCATATCATTTTCCTGAAAAACTAATTCCACTTATGATTTTGAACGCCCTAGATGGGAAACCACTACCCGTTTACGGTGATGGAATGCAGATCCGTGACTGGTTGTTTGTGGAAGACCATGCACGAGCACTTTACAAAGTTGTCACTGAAGGCGAGATTGGTCAAACCTATAATATTGGTGGTCATAATGAAAAGGCTAATATCGAAGTTGTGAAAACAATATGCGGGCTGCTTGAGGAATTAGTTCCAGACAAGCCAGCAGGTGTAAACGCTTATTCAGACTTGATCAGTTACGTCACCGACCGACCTGGGCACGATGTACGCTATGCGATCGATGCGTCGAAAATCGAACGTGAATTGGGCTGGAAACCCGAAGAAACGTTTGAGTCGGGCATTCGTAAGACAGTGAAATGGTATTTAAGTAACAAGCAATGGTGGAGCCGTGTGTTAGATGGTTCATACAGTCTTGAGCGTTTAGGAGCAGAGAAATAAGATGAAGGGTATTATTCTTGCCGGTGGTTCTGGCACTCGTCTTTACCCACTAACTCGTGGAGTCTCAAAGCAGCTCTTGCCTGTATACGACAAACCAATGGTGTTTTATCCAATATCTACACTTATGTTGGCAGGCATTCGCGATATCCTCATTATCACAACGCCAGAAGACCAAGCTGGCTTTAAGCGTTTACTTGGAGATGGGAGTTGTTTTGGTATTAATCTGGAGTTTGCTGTCCAGCCTAGCCCAGATGGCCTAGCTCAAGCCTTTATAATTGGTGAGGAGTTCATTGGAGATGACTCGGTATGCCTTGTACTGGGAGACAATATCTTCTATGGCCAAGCTTTCAGTAAACAGCTGCACAATGCTCGCGAGTTAACAGCACAAGGCCTAGCAACGGTATTTGGCTACAAAGTAAAAGACCCTGAACGATTTGGTGTGGTTGAGTTCGATGCAGATATGAAAGCGATCTCGATAGAAGAGAAGCCAGTTGAGCCTAAATCTGATTATGCGGTTACAGGTTTATACTTCTACGATAATCGTGTTGTTGAAATGGCCAAACAAGTTAAGCCATCTGAGCGTGGAGAATTAGAGATCACTACGCTAAACGAAATGTACCTAAATGATGGTTCTCTGAATGTTGAGCTGTTTGGCCGCGGTTTTGCTTGGCTAGATACAGGCACCCATGAGAGCCTTCATGAAGCCTCTTCTTTTGTTCAGACTATTGAGCATGTTCAAGGTCTAAAAGTGGCTTGTCTTGAAGAGATAGCGTGGAAGAATCAATGGCTTTCTGATGGACAGCTTACCGAAATAACCAAATCTATGCTCACAAATGAATATGGCCAGTACTTGAACCGACTTGTCGTCGAGAAGAAGAAGAGAGCTGCCAAACAATGAAAATACTAATTACAGGTTGCCAAGGACAGGTAGGGGATTGCCTCGTACAACGTCTAAATAAGCGAAAAGACGTTGAAGTTATAGCTTACGATCGTGAAGAATTAGATATTACGAATTCAGAGCAAGTGAGTTCGACAATTGCTCGAATGAAGCCCAATGTCATTGTTAACGCCGCAGCTCATACTGCTGTGGACAAGGCGGAAACTGATGTAGAGCAGAGCTATGCCATTAATCACGAAGGTCCTCTTTTCTTAGCTAAAGCGGCAAAAGAAGCAGATGCGTTGCTTCTGCATATTTCTACCGACTATGTATTTGATGGCGCAAAGCTTACTCCTTATAGCGAAACCGATGCTACTGGACCTCAAGGTGTTTATGGAAAGAGCAAGTTAGCGGGAGAGCAAGCGGTAGAGGAACATTGTTCTCGCTATGCAATTTTGCGAACAGCTTGGGTATTTGGTGAACATGGAAACAATTTCGTTAAGACGATGTTGAGATTAGGTATTGATAAACCAGAACTCGGTATTATAGGTGACCAGTTTGGTGGGCCAACCTACGCAGGCGATATTGCTGATGTGCTGATCATAATGATGGATAAATTTAGCGAATCTAACAGCGATCTTTCAGGCGTATATCATTTTTCAGGTGCTCCTCATGTTAGCTGGTATGAATTTGCCTGTGAGATCTTTTCACAAGCAATGGTTCACGATGTCCTGAAGAATGCCCCAAAAGTAAACAAGATAACAGCTGACCAGTATCCACTACCCGCACCAAGACCTGAAAATTCGCGATTAGATTGCAGCAAGATAGAGTCTGTGTTCGGAGTAACGCCGAGCGATTGGAAATTAGCATTGACCAATATTGCGGAATACAAGTAATGAAAGTAATTGATACCAAAATCCCAGACGTAAAAATCATTGAGCCACAAGTTTTTGGTGATGAACGCGGATTTTTCATGGAAACATGGCAACAAAAGAAATTTGAAGAATTAGTAACTAGCGGTAAACCAATAACTTTTGTTCAAGATAATCACTCTAAATCGAAAAAAGGTATTCTGCGAGGCTTACATTACCAGACAGAAAATACCCAAGGTAAGTTAGTCAGAGTTGTATCAGGTGAGGTTTTTGATGTGGCTGTTGATATTCGTAAGGACTCTACCACATTTGGTCAATGGGTTGGAGTTTTGCTTTCGGCTGAAAACAAGCGCCAATTATGGGTTCCAGAAGGTTTTGCTCATGGTTTTTATGTGACTAGTGAAGAAGCAGAGTTTGTATATAAATGCACAGACTATTATAACCCGCAATCAGAAGTGTCAATAAAGTGGAATGATCCAATTTTAGGTATTACTTGGCCTATGGGTTGTCACGAATTTCCGCTGCTATCAGAGAAAGACAGAAACGGTATTAATTTTAGAGAGTTAAAGTATGTTACAGAATAAAACAGTATTAATTACAGGCGGAACGGGGTCATTTGGTAAGCAATTTATTAAAACAATTCTTGAACAGTATTCCGATGTAAAAAAAATCATTATATTTTCTCGAGATGAACTTAAGCAGTTTGAGATTAAACAACAATATCCATTTGATAAATATCCTCAATTACGTTTTTTTATTGGAGACATTCGTGATAGACAACGACTAGTGCAGGCATGTGAGGGCGTTGATGTTATTATTCATGCGGCAGCAATAAAGCAAGTAGATACGGCTGAATACAATCCAACAGAGTGCATTCGTACTAATGTCGATGGGGCAGAAAATGTTATCCAAGCGGCACTTCAATGTGGTGTTAATGATGTAGTTGCATTGTCTACTGATAAAGCTTGTGCACCGATTAACCTTTATGGTGCAACTAAGTTAGCGTCAGACAAACTATTTACTGCGGCAAATAATATTAAAGGCTCTAAAGACATTCGCTTTAGTGTTGTTCGCTACGGTAATGTAATGGGTTCTCGTGGTTCAGTTATTCCTTTCTTTATGAATAAGAAAGAAGAAGGAGTTTTGCCAATTACTCATGAAGAAATGACTAGGTTTAATATTTCACTGCAAGATGGGGTGAATATGGTGATGTATGCGTTGGAGAATCATTTAGGTGGCGAGATCTTTGTACCCAAAATCCCGTCTTACAAGATTTTAGATATTGCAGAGGCTGTGGCTCCAGATTGTGAAACAAAAATAGTGGGTATTCGTCCAGGTGAAAAATTGCATGAAGAGATGATTACTGATACAGATTCTTTAAATACCATTGATTTAGGTAAGTACTACGCTATTTTGCCTTCCGTATCTTTTACCTACACAGAGCAAGAGTATCTTAAATACTATAAAGCAGAAAAAGTACCATTTGGCTTTAAATACAACTCAGGTACAAACACTGAGTGGGAAACGATTGAAAGCTTGCGTCAATTAATCAAAGAACACGTTGACCCGAATTTTACAGTGTGAGGATGAAAGTGATTCCGTATGGTAAGCAAGAGATAACGCAACAGGATATTGATGCGGTTGTTGACGTTCTGAAGTCTGATTTTCTTACTCAAGGTCCCCAAGTTCCAGCTTTTGAACAGGCGCTTAACAGTTATACCGGAGCAAAATTTGCTTTGGCAGTAAACAGCGCCACTTCGGCTTTGCACATCGCCTGTCTTGCATTAGGGTTGGGTGAAGGTGATTGGTTGTGGACATCTCCAATTACTTTTGTAGCATCAGCAAATTGTGGTTTGTATTGTGGGGCTAAAGTCGATTTTGTAGATATTGATCCCCAGACATACAACATGTGTCCTGAACAGTTAGAAGAGAAGCTTATTAAAGCTAAAGCAGAAGGTAAGCTCCCAAAGATTGTGGTGCCAGTTCATTTAAGTGGTCAACCCTGTGATATGGCTGCAATTGCCAAACTGGCTAAAAAGTATGGCTTTAAAATCATTGAAGATGCATCTCACGCGATAGGAGGACGGTATCAAGAGGACTGTATCGGTAGTTGTGTATACTCAGATATCACAGTATTCAGCTTCCACCCAGTAAAGATTGTTACTACAGCCGAAGGTGGAGCGGCTCTGACCAATCAAAAAGCTTTAGCTGATAAGATGGCGTTATTTCGTAGCCATGGAGTGACTCGCAACCCTGCTAGTATGGTCGGAGAGTCTCATGGCGACTGGTACTATCAGCAAGTGGTGCTTGGATACAATTATCGAATGACAGAATTACAAGCAGCATTGGGTATTAGCCAAATGTTAAGGGTTGATACATTTGTCTCTGCTCGTCACAAATTGTCAAAACGCTATAACGAACTACTTACTGATTTTCCAGTGACTTTGCCCTATCAGCTGCAAAACACGTATTCCGGGTTGCACCTGTATGTGATTAGATTGAAACTTGAAGAAGTTGATCAGTCTCATCGTCAAATCTTTGAAAAATTAAGAAATGCTGGGATAGGTGTAAATCTGCATTATATACCTGTCCACACTCAACCCTACTATAAAGAAATGGGCTTCAAAGAAGGGGACTTCCCAAATGCGGAGCAGTACTATAAGGAAGCAATCTCTTTACCCTTATTCCATACAATGACATTTGAACAGCAGGACTATGTCATCACTACCTTGAAAACTGTTCTTAGTAATTAGTAAATAGTCAGGTAACTAAACTATGCAAGAAAAAATATTTCTATCTAGTGAGGCCGACCAATGGTTTTTGCGAAATGAAGAAGTTATACGCTCAAAATCGAAAGAGACAGATCATTTATTTCAACTATGTAGCTCTTTAGCTGGTGCTGGCTTAAGCTTGGAGGGGATGAGTGTTTTAGAAGTTGGCTGTGCAAATGGATATCGACTGTCTTGGCTTAAGTCACTTGGTTGCAAGGTAAAAGGTATAGAGCCGAGTGCCAAAGCGGTAGAAAATAGTATACAGAATGAGATCTTACTTGAACATGAGATCGAGCAGAACGATGCAGCTAGCTTTTTCGATAATAATGAGAAGCGGTTCGATATCATTTTGTTTGGGCACTCACTATATCTAGTCGATCCTGAAAGCTACTCGAAAATAGTGCATGGGACAATGAGTGCCCTCAATGAAGGCGGCTATATAGCGATATTTGATTTTAATGCAGTCCCTCATAAGCGTACATATCATCATAAAGATGGGGTATATAGCTACAAAATGAAGTTTGCTAGGATGTTCGATTGGCATCCTCAATATCAGCTCGTATTTCAAAATGTGCTTGAACACAATGGTAGCTTATCGCAAGGTGACATAAATGAAGACTGTGCGCTCACTGCGATTAGAAAAATAAGCAAAGACAATGCTTTTCCGAAGATTGGTGTATAGAAATGAAACTAGCACTTGGTACCGCCCAGTTTGGTTTGGACTACGGTGTTACAAACAATGACGGAAAAGTGCCATTAAAGATTGTGGGGGAAATTTTAGAGTTTGCCCAACTTAATGGTATAAGAGTTATAGACACTGCAATCGCATATGGGAACAGTGAGCAAGTGCTCGGTAACTTTGATTTGTCTAGTTTTTCTGTAGTCTCAAAAATACCTAGTCTCTCTAGAGCCTCTCAATCTATTGAAAGTATGGTCTCTGGGTCTCTGGAGCGGTTAAGAATTGGAAGCTTATACGGTTTACTATTCCACTGTGAAGATGATGTCGTTCATCCTGCATATGTTCATCAACTTAAGGAATTGAAAGAAGGTGGGGTAATACAGAAAGTCGGCGCTTCATTCTATTGCCCAAATAAGGCCTTAGAAGCTATAAATACAGAACAAGTTGATATCATTCAAGTACCCGCTAACCAGTTAGATCAGCGTTTTGAAAAAGCCGGAGTCTTTCAAGCTGCTAAAGAATTTGGGGTTGAAGTACATATTCGCTCACTATTTTTGCAAGGATTGCTAGCTGTCAAGAACAATCGGCGACCTACCAAGTTCCAGGAGCATAAAGATCTCTTGCGTTATGATGTCTATCGTGAGATGCATGACTTGCTTCCGATTGCTTTGGCTTTAGAGTATCTACTAAGTAGAACTCAAGTTTCTTTTGGTGTTATTGGATGTGCTAACGTTAGACAGTTAACGGAAATTATAAATATTTATAATGAGCTATCAGTATCTGAACGTCGACAGACTTTTGATTTATCTTCCGATGATGAACACTTACTGAATCCATCCACATGGTAGTAAAAAACATGAAAATAGTTGTCATATTGCAGGCACGAGCTTCCTCCAGTCGGCTACCACAGAAAGTTCTCCGTCCTATTCTTGATGCTCCAATGCTTCAACGTCAAATAGAGCGAGTACAACGCAGTAAGCTTATCGACCAATTAATTGTTGCAACGTCTGTTGAAGGCTCGGACGATGCGATCGAAGCCCTATGTGGACGGTTAGACGTCCCTTGTTTTAGAGGTAGCCTTGATGATGTATTAGATCGTTTCTATCAAGCAGCGAAAACGTGTCTGCCTGACCACGTAGTTAGATTAACGGGTGATTGCCCGCTTATAGATCCTCAAGTAATCGATAAAGTTTTAAAGCTTCACCTCGACGAAGGTGTAGAGTATACCTCAAATGGTGCTCCACCTACTTATCCAGATGGGTTAGATGTAGAGGTTATGACATTTCGAGCTTTGCAACAAGCATGGACTGAAGCTTCATTAAAATCTGAGCGCGAACATGTAACACCATATATGCGTAACCCCAATTCTGGATTGAGTCATTGTAATGTCACAAATGATGTAGATCTTTCCCATCTACGTTGGACGGTAGATGAGCCAGAAGATCTTGAATTTGTTGTGCGAATTTATGAAAATTTATATGAAAAAAACCCTTGTTTTGGTAGTTCCGAAGTACTGTCTTTTCTCGAAGAGCAACCAGAGGTGATGCAAATCAACCAAGGGTTTGTTCGGAATGAAGGTTATCAGCGGTCTTTGGCCAATGACAAAAGTTGAGTATTAAAATGTCAGAACGTTACAAAAAATCAGAAGAATTACTCGAAAGGGCTCTCAAATCTATACCACTTGGTTCACAAACTTTTTCTAAAAGTATCACGCAGTTCCCTTATGGTGTTTCACCTTACTTTGTTAGTCGAGCTAAGGGAGCAACAATATGGGATGTAGACGATAATCAATATATTGACTTTATTAATGGTTTATTAAGCGTGTCAATTGGTTATGCAGATTTGGATATTACTGAAGCAGTTAAGCAACAGATCGAAACTGGCGTGACCTTCTCTCTCTCCCACGAGCTGGAGATGCAAGTAGCAGAAAAGCTAATAGATCTGGTGCCATGTGCGGAAATGGTCCGTTTCGGTAAGAATGGGACAGATAGCACTTCTGCAGCTATTCGACTTGCTCGGGCCTATACAAAAAAAGAAATTGTTCTCGTATGTGGCTACCATGGTTGGCAGGATTGGTATATAGGTTCGACAACTAGGAGCTTAGGTGTTCCAGAAGTTACTCGTACACTAACGAAAGTGTTTAAGTACAATGATGTAGAGTCATTCGATCAGTTAGTTGATGAGTATAAAGGTGAAATAGCAGCTGTCATCATGGAGCCAATGAATATTGAGTTCCCTAACCCCGGTTTCTTAGAACATATTCGTGAAGTAACCGACAAAGAAAATATTGTAATGGTTTTTGATGAAACAATTACAGGCTGTCGTTTGTCAAAAGGAGGAGCACAGGAACTCTTTGGTGTTATACCTGACCTTGCAACATTTGGTAAAGGTATAGGGAATGGTTACCCACTTTCTGCCATCATGGGAAGAAAAGATATAATGGCCTTGATGGAAGATATTTTTTATTCGGGTACTTTTGCAGGAGAAACATCGGCACTTGCAGCGGCAAATATAGTACTTGATAAAATCAAGAATGAAAATGTCTGTGCTCACTTGGAAGAAATTGGTTCTCACTTAATTAAAGAAGTTCTTCAACTCATTGAAAAGTACGAACTCGGCGAATGTTTTGATTGTGTTGGTCACCCTTCGTGGTCTTTCCTCATATTTAAGGACTCGCAATATGCAACCGCATTTGAGATGAAAACGTTGTTTATGCAAAGTATGTTTGAAATGGGGATTTTAACGTTTGGTTCGCATAATTTAAGTTATGCTCACCAACGAGAAGACATTGACTACTTGATTAAGTCCTATGAAAACTTCTTTGAGTTTTTAAAGTCTTCTATACCAAACACTAACGTTAATTCACTATTGAAATGTGAAGTACTAAAGCCTTTGTTTAAGATTCGATGAAGATTGCAATCAGAGTTGACAGTTCATTGTGGATCGGAAGTGGCCATGTGATGCGTTGTTTAGTCTTAGCTGAAGTCCTTAGAACACGTAAATGGGAAGTCGAGTTTATATGCCAAGCTCAAGATGGTTCTCTCACCGACTTTATTCTAAATAAGGGATTTGTAGTTAAAGAGCTAAGGTCTCCATTTAATGCTCAATTGCTTTGTTCGAGTGGCGATTATAGAACATGGTTGCCACATAGTGAGGAGCAGGACGCTAGAATGTTTATCGATATTGTTGGCTCTGTCGATTGGGTTATCGTAGATCATTATAGTCTTGGTGCTACATGGGAACGGTTTGTTCGTCAAAAAATTGGGTGTCATTTACTTTCTATAGACGATTTAGATCGTAAACATGAAAGCAGTTTGATCCTTGACCAAAATCTATGGCCGGATCTTGAGTCCAGATACTGGTTCTGTAAATGTCAAAGGCTACTTGGCCCCGAGTATGCTTTATTGAGGCATCGTTTCAAAGCTCTAAGGAAAGATCCTCCTCAGAGGCGTAATCAAATGATAGCTTTTTTTGGTGGGACCGACCCAACATTAGAATGTAGTAAGCTACTTAGAGCTCTTTCAAAAATTCCACATTTGCCATTTTATACAATAGTTGTAACCGGATTACAAAACAACAGACATGTCGATCTTGTCACAGAATATGCCGCACTTAAAGGTGTAAAGATTACTCGATTTATAGAGAATTTTGAACTTGAGTTAGCGAGCAGTAAATACGCAATAGGAGCTTCAGGTATCAGTAATTGGGAGCGTTTCTGTTTGAGTATTCCTGCGACGATAGTATCGGTCGCTGATAACCAAAAAGCATTGTCTAGTTACCTTTCCCAAAAAGGCTTAGTTTCTTACTTAGGGGATGGAGGAGAAACAACACCAGAATCGTATATCAAGGAGCTTTGTAGAATTGCTGACAATTGGGACGCTATTCGGCCATTTGAGTTGATAAATATAGATGGGTATGGAGCAGATAGGGTAGTAAGTGTTATGGAGTCATTTTAGATGAAAAACAAGGAAATACAATTTTCTCCTCTTTCACATGATGATTTGGAGTTAATTTTGGAGTGGCGAAATGCGCCAGAAGTTCGCTCTAATATGTATACTAGACACGAAATATCTCTTGATGAGCACAGAGCGTGGTTTGAGCGAGTGAATCAAGATGACTCTAAGGTTAACTTCCTTGTTAAGTTGAATGATGAACCTGTTGGTGTAGTTGGATTTTCTGAGATCAATTTGGTGTATAGAATTGCCACATGGGCTTTCTACGCTTCTCCTTTCGCACCAAGAGGAACGGGATCACTAATGGAGTATCATGCATTAGAGTATGCGTTCGAGGAGCTGAATCTTCATAAACTGCGCTGCGAAGTGTTAGGATTTAATCAAGTAGTAGTGAAATTGCATAAAAAGTTTGGCTTTGTAGAGGAAGGGGTATTGAGAGATGCGTTTTATGATGGGCGATCATATCACAATATCGTACATTTAGGCATATTTTCTCAAGAGTGGAAAAATGTCAAAGGTGAGTTAAAAACAAAGTTGAAAATAGTTTAGTTATATGAATAAAGAAATAGTTATTAATGGGCGAAAAATCGGACCAAACTACCCTCCGTATATTATTGCAGAGCTCTCAGCAAATCATAATGGTGATATTTCCCGAGCATTCAAAATTATGGAGGCAGCTAAAAAAGCTGGAGCTGACGCGATTAAACTGCAAACTTATACCCATGAGACCATTACAATGGATTGTGATTCAGAAGAGTTTCAAATTCGCGGAGGACTATGGGATGGGCAGACACTTTATGAACTATATAAAGGAGCTCATATGCCTTGGGAGTGGCACAAGCCGCTTTTCGACAAAGCTCGCGAATTAGAAATTACGATTTTTAGCTCTCCTTTCGACTTCTCAGCGGTTGAGCTGCTGGAGGAGCTTGAAGCTCCAGCTTATAAGATTGCTTCATTCGAACTTATTGATTTACCTTTAATTAAACGAGTTGCTCAAACGGGTAAACCAATGATTATGTCTACGGGAATGGCTAATGAAGCGGAGATTAAAGAAGCTATTGATGTTGCAAGGAGTAATGGCTGTGAACAGCTGGTTGTGCTTCATTGTGTTAGTGGTTATCCAGCACCAGCAGAGCAATATAACTTAAAAACCATTGCGGATCTTTCTACTCGATTTGGAGTTTTATCTGGTTTATCAGATCATACTCTCGATAATGCGACAGCTGTTGCTTCGGTAGCACTGGGGGCTTGCCTAATTGAAAAGCATGTTACCTTAGATAGACAAGGTGGAGGGGCAGATGACTCATTCTCCCTTGAGCCGAATGAACTTGCACAATTGTGTAACGATTCTCGAACAGCCTGGCAGGCAATCGGTAAGGTGAATTATGAAAGGACAGAAGCAGAAAAGGGGAACGTGCAATTTCGACGCTCGCTATACGCAGTTAAACCCATAAAGCAAGGCGAACGGTTAACGAGTGACAATGTTCGAAGTATTCGCCCCGGATTCGGCTTACTACCAAAACACTATGAACAGGTATTAGAGATGGTAGCAAAAGTAGACATTCCATATGGAACGCCACTTTCATGGTCATTACTGGATTAGATGATGCTCTCTAAAGCTGATTTATTGTTAATAGATAACATTTTTAGAATGAGTAATGATACAAAATAGACGGGCTTAATTAGAATGAATAATTGGAAAAAAATATGGGAAAACAGAAGTTTAGACTTGGTCGAGGATGAGGTTTCTCTTTCTGAACTTATTTCTATTGACGGTTTTGATACGGGTTATGGCACGATTAAAGACAAACACTGGATAGACTATGTTAATCACGTAAAGAAAGAAATGGCAATACGTGATGGGAGCTCTATTTATGAAGTTGGATGTGGTGCTGGGGCTTTTTTGTATGACTTTTTTAAGAACGGCCACAAAGTCGGTGGAATAGATTACTCTGCTTCTCTTATAGAAATATGTAATAAAGTAATTAAGTGCAAAGATGTTAGAGTGGGTGAAGCTTTATCGATTCAGGTTGAAGATAAATATGACTTTATTGTTTCTAATAGCGTATTTTTTTACTTTCCAAGTCTCGAGTATGCTGAAGCTGTTTTAGAAAAAATGATCGAAAAGGCAAATAGTGGAATCGCAATTCTTGAAGTAAATGATTATGACTTCAAAGAGGACGCCTTGAAACTGAGAAAAAAACATCTAACAGAAGAAGAATATAATAAAAGATACGAAGGTCTAGAGCATCTATTTTATAAGCGTGATTGGTTTTACAACATTGCACAAAAACATAACTTACATTGTAAGATTGAAAGTCAGATAATAGAAGATTATCAGAACAGCTCTTACAGATTTAATGTTTATATGAAAAAATCATGAAAACTATTGCCAAGATTATAATTAAAAAAATTCTCTTTGTACTCTCATTTAAGAAGGAATTTCGAGAGTATATGGCCCCTTATTTTAATAAGCGACCTCTAAATGAAGATGACGCAAAAAAAATGGCAAGATGCTGTGATTTGATTGAGTCGTTGGGCCTAACTTATCGTCTCACGGATGGTACAGCTTTAGGGCTTTATCGCAACGGTGAGTTTATCGCTCACGACGACGATGTAGATATTGATATTTTGGACCCCACATCCGATGATATCAAAAGAATCAAAGCACGGTTTTGTGATATGAAAGTAGTAAGAGAAGTTTATTACCGAGGTAAAATACAGCAACTTGCTTACTATGATGATGATAGCTATGTGTTTGATATTGTTTTTTGGTATAAAGACGGTAATAAAGTTCTAAATTACTGTGAGCGGGACTTTGAGAGAACGCAAGATGCTAAGTTTTTTGAAAGAAATACTTTGACAAAGCATGAGTTTTTAGGGCGATTCTATCCGATGGCTTCAGATATTGAAAACTGGCTAGTGTCCCGGTATGGCGAGGATTGGAATATTCCGAAAACCTATAAAGGTGACTGGAAAGAAGAGTGCCAAGATATAAAACGAATGACGAATTAAAAGGTTAGATAATGCAAGTATTAATTCCAGCTGCGGGAATGGGAAGCCGCTTGGGTCGCTATACAAGTGAAAAAACCAAGTGTATGGTGGAAGTCAACGGTAAAACCCTAGTAGAGCGGGCTCTAGACACCTTGGCTAATCACAATATCGATAGATTTATCTTTGTGGTTGGATATCAAAAAGATAAATTAGTTGAGTTGTTGGGTGATAGTTACAAGGGAATCCCTATTAAATATATTCATAATGATAAATATTATGAAACTAACAATATATATTCTATTTACTTAGCAAAAGATATTTTAGCTCAAGATGACACAATTTTAATTGAGAGTGATCTTATCTTTGAAGAAGAGATCATCAAGAAAGTTATAACTAACCCATATCCTAACCTGGCCGTGGTTGATAGGTATAGGCGTTGGATGGATGGAACCGTTGTTACTATTGATGAAAGCTATGATATCCTAGACTTTATATCGGGACGAAAATTTAACTATGACGATGCAGGAAGGTATTATAAAACAGTTAATATTTATAAGTTTTCAAAAGAATTTTTGATTAATAAATACATTCCTTTCTTAGAAGCCTACTCTATCGCGCTTGGCAAAAACGAATACTACGAGCAGGTTTTAAAAATCGTCAATCTTTTAGAGACAAAAGATTTGAAGGCTTTTCCACTGAATGGAGAAAAGTGGTACGAGATAGACGATGCGCAGGATTTAGATAATGCACAAGTTATCTTTTCCGATAGGAAGAAAAAGTCCACGGATTTAACCAAGAGATACGGTGGCTATTGGCGGTATGACGGGCTAGTCGATTTTTGCTACTTGGTTAATCCTTATTTTCCAACTAATAAGATGTTAGATGAATTTAAATATTCATTTGATGTGTTGTTGAGAGAGTATCCTTCAGGTGCAAGAGTACAGTCTTTACTCGCAGCTAAACTATTCAATTGCAATGAAGATCAGATCGTTGTCGGAAATGGGGCTGCAGAATTGATTGATGTTTTAGCAAATCAATTACATATAAAACTAGGGTTGTTTTTACCAACATTTGAAGAATATTCGAGTCGATTTAAAAACTGTAAGATAGGAAAAATAGAAAACAAGGATTATTCGTATAATGCTGATGACATTATAGAGTTTTGTAAAGACACCGAAGGCTTTATCTTAGTAAACCCAGATAACCCTTCCGGCAACTATATTAAATACCATGATTTACTTAAAATAGTGGACTGGTTTGATAAAAACAACAAAATACTTATTGTAGATGAGTCATTTGTTGATTTTTCAGAGGAAGGCATTAATGCAAGCTTACTATCATCAGAACAACTAGAAAAGTCTCCCAACTTAATTGTGATTAAGAGCATCAGCAAGAGCTATGGAGTACCAGGAGCTAGACTTGGCGTTTTGGCTTCATCGAACACGGATTTGATAAAAAGAATTTCGTCATCAATTCCAGTATGGAATATAAACTCTTTTGGAGAATATTTTTTACAGATTATTGGTAAGTACACTAAGGAATATAAAGCTGCTTGTATAAAAATTTCTCAAGAAAGAGAGCGCTTTTATTCAAGACTACAAACTATTCCTTTCTTGAGGCCAATTCCGTCTCAATCAAACTATATTTTGTGCCAAGTAGTGAAGATGGAATCAAGTCAATTGGTTGAAGACCTCGCATATTCTCATGATTTGTTGATAAAAGATTGCAGTAAGAAAGTCGCTTTTGAAGGAAAGCAATATGTTCGAATAGCAATAAAGGATTCTTACGACAATCAAAGATTAATTGACGCACTAGAAGCTCTAGTTTAGGAAATTAAAATGTATGCGTTAGACTTAATAGATGTTGGTCAAATTGTAGAAACAGAAGATCATATACCTGAAAGGGTAGAATGGTTACTTGAAAAAATTAACAGCGAAAAAGTTTGGCGCATACCAATCATTTTAGAAAGGAATACGCTCGCCGTTATGGATGGGCATCATCGCCTCAATGTCGCAAAGAGGCTAGGGTTGTCTCGAGTACCTTCAATTCTTTTGAATTATCATGACGACAATATTGTGGTGACTTCATGGAGAGATGAAGTTTATATCGATAAAGAAGTTGTTATTGATTATATATCTAAAAGGAAAAAGTTTCCCTATAAAACAACTAAGCACATTATAACCCCACATCCAGAAGAAATAGAGATTCCTATTTCCTTTTTGTATTAAAAATGAAGAAACAACTTATCAGTGATAGCTTTATCTATCTCTTTGTGACTGTGATACAGTCTGGTGCGCAGTTTTTAATGCTACCTTATCTTACGCGTAGTCTGTCTATTGAGGATTATGCTAACGCTGAGCTATTTTTAACAGCGTATGGTTTTTTTAACCTTATAATTATTTTTGGTAGTAATACAAATGTATATAAGGACTTCTCTACCAATAAAGGGCTATTAAGTAATTCTAGTGCTTTATATGAATATAGAGTTTCTATCTATCGTTTCTTGTTTTTAAACTCAATATTTTTACTAACGGCTTGTTTGATATTTAGGTTTTTTGCTGGAGAAAAATATGATTACATTGTTTATGCATCGGTATGTTCGGTATTGTATTCTTATTACATTATTGAAAGCTGTATATATCAAATTAAGAAACGTTCAATTTTAATTTTAAAGTTAACAATTTTCTTTGTTTTTTCAAATACTCTAATTACTATACTTCTGATAGAAGTGAATAATTTGGGTTTTGAATCACGAGCTGCTGGTTATATACTGTCATCTTTTGTTATTTTTATATTTTTGTTGCGAAGGGGCAGAGTAAAGATAACTGATGTTTTTAAGTTACCTAACGAATATAAGCCAACAATACTAATGCTTTTGCCACTCTTTATTAGCTCGGTTTTTAGTTGGGTGGCGGAATCGTCTGATAAGATTGTAATTTCCGAGCTTCTATCACTAAATGAAGTTGCAATGTATGCAGTAGGATATAAGTTTGGGATGGTAATTTTATTACTCACTGTTGCTTATTCAAGGGCGTGGATGCCTTATGTTATAGAAAATATTGATAAAAAATTTACAATCTTAAAGGCAGTGTTTTTTTCTGTAGTCTTACTTATGTCACTTACCATATTTTATTTTATTATAGTAACTTTCCTTTATGATATAATGGTACCTGAAGAGTACTTAGAAAGTATTGTGATTGTCTACATTGTTGGAGGTGCTTATGCGATTGACGGGATTTCTAAACTAATTAATTCAGTATTTTTAGGTAAAGGAAAAACTAGTACCTATGTTGTTATTAATATAATAGCTGGAGCCCTTAACTTTATACTTAATATTATTTTAATTCCTATTATTGGTTACATCGGAGCTGCTTACGCTACATTAGTAGCATTTATAGCCTCTGCTTTAATATCATCTTTTTACTACTATAAGTTATACATTACATCTGAGTGATTTATGTCAAGTTTTAAGGAAATGTTAGACAGTAATTTTGATTTTTTTAAATTCAACAAAACTGATCGCAGTAAAGGTACACTACTTTTCGAGCTTTTTGTACACGAAAAGCCTCTTATATATGGTATTGGCAAGATTGCACTACTTTGTGCAGAGGTTAAGGGGTTGGCACCAATTGCAGTAAGGACAGCACGAGTCTCTACTAGCAATGGAGCCTTGATCAACTCTATGGGAATTTCTTCAACAGGAAAGATTCAGCAGTTGTTAGTTTCTGCGATATTTAATTTCTTTTCTATTTTTTTCCTTATGTCAAAGATCAAAGATAAACAGGATATATTAAATCTTAGATATAATGAATATCAAATTGGAAACTATATTTATGATAGTATATTGAGGTCATTAATGATTCCTACTATTGATATAATAGACTACAAGATGAGGCTGAGGATTTTTATTGAGCTTGTTTATTTTTTCTTTTTCCTTCGATTAGTACATAAAGAGAACGTTCAATTTATAGTTATAAGCGATTGTGTTTACCGTTATGGTCTATTATTTGAGATCGCTAGACGTAAGAAGATCGATTGCCTTTCGCCAGTTAGCCTTAACAATCTATCAGTAGCGCTAAACACCAGTGACGAACACTATGAATATCATTACCGGAAGCCTGATGAGACTGTTCTTCAGAACATTTGTCCGTTGGAAGCTAAAGAACAGTTAGATGAGTATTTTGGTAAACGTTACTCTGCTGCAATTGAGCAACACGATGTAATGAAGGCTTATTCGAATGACAAGAGGCAACTAACTAGAGAGCAACTTGATGAAGAGTATGGGCTTGATCCTAAGAAGCCGTTAGTTATGGTCATGTCACATATTTTTTGCGATGCTCCTCATAGCTACCCAAGAACTCTTTATGACGACTACTATACTTGGTGTATAAGGACTATCGAAGAGCTAGCAAAAAACAAGCACATCAATATTTTGGTTAAAGAGCATCCTTCTGCTGGTTTGTACGCCGAAGAGGGGTTGATTGCCAATAAACTCGCTGAGATGGGCTTATCTGATATTCAATTGAAAGATGATGTTCACAATCTTGCGATTTTGAAAGCGGCTGACATTATTGTCACGTGTGGGGGAACGGTCGGACAAGAATTTGTCTATTTTGGAAAACCAGTTGTTTTGGCTGCTTGCCCTCCTTATTCAGAGTACGGCTTTACTTTGGACTTTAAAACAAAAGAAGACTACGAGTCTTATCTAAGAAACGAAGTTCAAAATAGCAAGAGGTTAACTGATATTGAAATGGCAAGAGTTTATCAGGTTTTGTATCATGATTTTATTTTAACCGATAATTATAGTGATGATCTAGAAATTGGCGGACAAAGGTACTTTTTTGGCCGGAAGTTTGATGAAGAGCTATTTTATAAAAGTATTATAGACACAAACAAAGATAATTATAATAATCAAAAGATTTACGGGTTGTTAGAAAAACTGATTAATCAAAATAATAAACACATTTTAAAGTAAATTACAATGAAAGTTTCAGTTATAATCGTAACTTATAATAGCGAGTCAGTTATATTTGATTGTCTTAGCTCTATTAGACGTTTTAATGATATTGGACAAGACCTTGAAGTTATTATTGTCGATAATTCCAAGAATAATAGCCTGCAGTCGAAGTTAAATACATATAATGATGATGGGTTCTTGTGTAGCTATATTCACAACCCCAAAAATGGTGGTTTTGGTCAAGGTAATAATATAGGTGTTAAGCATTGTTCTGGCGATATAGTTTTATTTCTTAATCCTGATACTATTCTAATAGAACCTGTATTCGGAATGTTAGCTTCAATTATGAAAGATCCATCGATTTCGCTATCTGGCTTTAGGCTTGTTGATAGAGATGGCAACGATAATGATAGTGTCGGTTTGTTTCCACAACTAAATTATCTTTTTATACCAAGAAGAATACTGAATTTTCTCGTAATTGATCTGAACGTCATGACTTCTTTCATATACCCTTGGGGGGCAGCCCTAGCGATCAGGAAGAATGACTTTATAGATTATGGTCAGTTTGATGAAAAGATGTTTCTGTGCAATGAAGAGCCCGATCTGACTTTGCGAGTTTTAGAAGGTAAAACTAAAATTATAAATAGCAAGATAGTCCATTTGGAGGGACATACAACGTCGGTTCATGCACATAGATTTAAGGCATGGCTTGAAAGCACGGAGTACTACCTGAATAAACATGGTTTTAGCTACAGGCGCTTTATTTGTATATTTGTTTTTAGAAACTACAGTAAGAAATTATTGAAAAGGCTTCTAGGTAAAAATTTTGATAAAGAGCGAGATGTTCATTTACTTCTATTAGAAGAGTTAAAAAGAATTTACAGTGAAAAATAATGTATCTATCTATTATCACTATTGCATATAACGACATAAATGGTTTGAAAAAAACCGCTGAATCTATTCTCCCTCTGCCTGATAATTGCGAGTGGCTAATTGTTGATGGAGGATCCACTGACGGAACAGTAGAGTTATTAAACACCTTACCAAGGCATTCTAATATATCATATGTTAGCGAGCTTGATGAAGGCATATATGATGCAATGAATAAAGGGATTTTGGCTTCTTCAGGTCAATATTTATCTTTTATGAACTCAGGAGATTGCTATCATAGAGAACAGCTTGAGAAAGTATGTAAGCTAGAGTTAGCTACATCAGATATCATAGCGTTTAATTGTAGTACTGTTATGCCTGATGGTACTCCTGGTAAGGCTCGTCAGTTCCCGTCTAACCTTTCTGAGATTGAAGCTTGGGCATGTATTCAACATCAAAGCACTTTGTATAGTCGGAAAGTGTTTGAAACATTGGGTTTGTATGATTTAAATTATCGCTTTTTGGCCGATTATGAGCATGTCGTTCGAGCTTATAAAAATCAAAATATTAGCTTTGAACTAAGGAATGATGAAAAACTTTCCATTTTTTTATTAGATGGTGTGTCAACTAATATAAAAACGTCTTCTGATGTGTGGTTGGAATATAAAAAAATCCAACAGGATAATTTTGGTTCGTATAGTTATCGGTTGGCTTTTATTTATATTGCTAAATCCCTACTTTCTTATTTACCTTTTGGCGAGAGAGCTTTTAGAGTAGCTAGGAATGTTTTTCTAAGGGAAAGGTGAAAGGTATGAGGCTTTGCTCTAGTCTGGTGAATTACATTGCTGTTGCTTTTTTACTATCATCTTTTTCGAATGTAGTTCCTAGCTTATCTGGTATTTCAAGCGTTATGCTTGTGGGTTTGATAATCACACAATGTTTTTATCTACGCAAAGCCAGCATATTGGCTTTTCTATTGCCTATTGGGGTTCTGATATTTCATGGAGTATACCTTTACATTGGCTTAGCTTTTGGTAATGGAGAGTTGGAGATTGCTTTAAATAACTCTCGTTATCTTATGGTTTTTTTGCTTTTTCCTACTGTTTGTTACATTGCTCAAAAGGGTATGATTTCAAACCTGCTATTACAACTGTCTAAAGTGGTTGTTTTAAAGGCTATATTTGTATCTATTTTAGCCGTTGGCTTGCTTTTAGGCTTTGGTGGTTTTAAGGCTTTCTCGGAACATACCGCAATGCTGATACATCCATTTGTAGGTATGTATAGAGTATTTGATTCTTTTGTAATTTTCTTTCTTTTGGCATTCTATAATTTCAAGCAGAGAAGTACGTCCAGTCAATTTTTATTAATTGTTCTTATGAGTTTCTATGTTTTTATATCGATGTCAATTGGTGTGATTTTTGTCTATCTTATTTCGATTTTTTTCGTGTTATCAAAAAATTACTTTCATGGTACGAAGGGAAAATTATTGCTTGCCAGTGTCTTGGCAATGGTTCTTATTCTAGTAACACTTTTCTTGCTTATGTTCGGACATGAATATATGCAGAGTCTTTATTCAACTTCAAAAGTACACACTCTAATTCAGGATAAACTAATAACTTCAGCAGGGCCTAAGAGCAATCAGGTGTTATGGTTTTTGGATAATATCAGCTTAGTCGGATTCGGAGTCGGTATTTGGTTTGATATTCAGGGTCGATTGGACTCAATGCTTGAAGTGTTGCATGTATATTGGGTATCTACATATGGCGTTATAGGCGCTACAATATTCTACATTTTTATTGTGATTGTGCCATTTATTAAAACTTTAGTTTTAAAGCGGTATGAAGAGATAGTTATTCTCTCGGGAACTTTTGGTATAATACTCTTATGCTCTTTCACAAACCCATATGCTTTGTCTGGGTTTGTGTTTCTATTATTATTGTTAGTTTATGCCTTCGATTCTAAGGTCTTAAACCTGAATAAGACGGACAAACTTGCATCAAAAACGTGAACTTTAAGGTGAATTAATTATGAAAGTCGCTTTGATTACCGGAATTACTGGTCAAGATGGCTCTTACTTAGCGGAGCTCCTTGTTGAAAAGGGTTATGAAGTTCATGGTCTTATCCGTCGAGCATCATCATATAATACTGAGCGTATAGACGCTTTAGTTAACGAGTCTAAAAAAGTTCATCTTCACTATGGTGATCTAACAGATTCTTCAAACCTAATTCGTTTGGTTAAGGAAATTCAACCAGATGAGATCTATAACTTAGGTGCAATGTCACATGTGGCGGTTTCTTTTGAGTCTCCAGAGTATGTTGCTGATGTCGACGGTATGGGGACTCTTCGCCTCCTTGAAGCGATCCGTATCAACGGGTTGGAACAGAAAACTCGTTTTTATCAAGCTTCAACTTCAGAGCTGTATGGTGAGGTTCGTGAAATTCCTCAGCGTGAGACAACTCCTTTTTATCCACGTTCTCCATACGCTGTAGCGAAAATGTATGCATACTGGATCGTAGTTAACTATAGGGAATCTTACGGCATGTACGCATGTAATGGCATTTTGTTTAACCACGAGTCACCGCGCCGTGGTGAAACCTTTGTAACTCGCAAGATTACTCGTGCTATTGCTAACATCTCCCAAGGTTTAGAAACTCGCCTAGAACTTGGCAACATGGATGCGTTGCGTGATTGGGGACATGCTAAAGATTACGTTCGCATGCAATGGATGATGCTTCAACAAGAGCAAGCTGAAGATTTTGTTATTGCTACTGGTAAGCAGATCTCTGTACGCGAGTTTGTTCGTTTGTCAGCGAAGGAAGCGGGTATAGAGCTTGATTTTTCCGGTGAAGGTATTGATGAGATAGCTACTGTGGTGGCTATCGATGAAGAAAAAGCACCAAAAGTGAAAGTTGGTGATGTCATTGTGAAAGTAAACCCTCGCTTCTTCCGTCCAGCGGAAGTAGAGACACTACTTGGTGACCCAAGTAAAGCGAAAGCTAAACTTGGTTGGACTCCAGAGATCACTGTAGAAGAAATGTGTGCAGAAATGGTTGCGTCTGATATCGATAAGGCAAAACAACATGCAGTTCTAAAAGAACACGGATTTGACGTTGCGATCTCACTAGAAAGCTAATTAATCAGTAATACTGATTCGTTTATATTGCAGAGTTCTTCATTTTGGGCTCTGCTTTTTCTATTTATATTATCGGAACTAGTATGAAAAGAGTATTTGTTGCTGGTCACAAAGGTATGGTTGGTTCAGCTATTGTTCGTCAACTATCTAAAGACTCTTCAGTAGAAGTTATTACTAAAGATCGTAATGAGCTTAACCTGTTAGATGCACTAGCCGTCGAGGCGTTTTTTGCGACTCACAATATTGATCAAGTTTACCTTGCGGCCGCGAAAGTCGGTGGAATTGTTGCTAACAATACGTACCCTGCTGAGTTTATCTACCAAAATTTGACGATTCAAAACAATATTATTCACTCTGCACATCTGCATGGTGTTCAAGATTTACTATTCTTAGGGTCGTCTTGTATTTATCCAAAGTTTGCACAACAACCGATGCGTGAAGACTCTTTATTGACTGGAACTTTGGAAGAAACCAATGAGCCTTACGCAATTGCTAAGATTGCCGGTATCAAAATGTGCGAGTCCTATAATCGCCAATATGGTCGCAACTATCGATCAGTAATGCCAACTAATTTGTATGGTGAAAATGATAATTTTCATCCTCAAAACTCTCACGTTATTCCCGCATTGTTGCGTCGCTTCCACGAAGCAAAATTGAATGGCGACAGTAAAGTTGTTGCGTGGGGTAGCGGTAAACCTATGCGAGAGTTTTTACATGTAGATGATATGGCAGCAGCGTCAATTTACGTAATGAATCTTGCTCAAGAGGTGTATCTAGAAAATACGCAAGAAATGCTTAGTCACATAAACGTAGGTACAGGTGTGGATTGTACTATCCGTGAACTTGTTGAAACTGTGGCAAAAGTGGTTGGTTTTGAAGGCGAAATTGAATTTGATACGTCGAAACCAGACGGCACTCCTCGTAAGTTAATGGATGTTTCACGTT
Source organism: Vibrio sp. RE88 (assembly GCF_013113835.1). Taxonomy (GTDB): domain Bacteria; phylum Pseudomonadota; class Gammaproteobacteria; order Enterobacterales; family Vibrionaceae; genus Vibrio. Next base: position 108,431 of record NZ_VTYQ01000008.1, read on the forward strand.
TAAAGAGTTTAGGCTGGGAAGCGAAGACGAGCCTAGAAGATGGTCTAACTATGACTTACCAGTGGTTTCTAGAGAATCAAGAAAATTATCGCGGTTAAAGTACCTAGGGTAGAGCTAATATAAGGATTTAAACGAAGCATATGTTTTTAAGAAAACAACGTTTTTCTCAAGTGATTGAAAGTACACCATTAGTTTCAATTGACTTAGTTATTGAGGATGAAAGTGGTCAAGTTTTACTTGGAGAGCGTTTAAATCGACCAGCTCAAGGTTTCTGGTTCGTTCCCGGTGGGCGTATTCTTAAGGATGAAAAGCTTGAAGGCGCCTTTGCTCGTTTAACTTTAGAGGAGCTTGGACATGAGTTTAAGCTCTCTCAGGCAACACTGTTGGGACCTTATACACACCTCTATGATGACAATGTATTTGGCAATGAGTTTACTACTCATTATGTCGCCATTGCTTATAAACTTGTTGTCACTCGCTCGGAATTGAATTTACCCATGGATGTACAGCATTCTCGCTATTGTTGGTGTCAAAAAGAAGAGCTATTGACTAGCGATAAAGTACATATCCATACTAAATGGTATTTTCAAAAATAGCTAAAACCATCACCTAATTAAAAACAACGAGTTGACTATGCTTATTCCTGTAATTATGGCCGGCGGCTCAGGTAGTCGTTTATGGCCTCTATCACGAGCCAAATACCCTAAACAATTCCTCGCGGTAACTGGTGAGCAAACAATGCTTCAACAAACATTAAGTCGCATGGTTGGCCTAGAGCACAATGCGCCGTTTGTTATCTGCAATGAAGAACATCGATTCCTGGTTGCTGAGCAACTTCGCCGTATTGATAGCCATCATAGTGGAATACTATTAGAGCCAGTAGGGCGTAATACTGCCCCGGCTATCGCTCTAGCTGCCAAGTTCGCCCTATCTAAACAACAAGCTTCAGGTGAAGATGCGTTGATGTTGGTCCTCGCTGCTGATCATGTAATTAAAGATACTCAATCTTTCCATCAATCGGTGCAAGCTGCAATTCCGTACGCACAACGTGGTGATATGGTCACATTCGGTATCAAAGCCAATGCTCCAGAAACAGGATATGGGTACATTAAAACTGGTAATACAGTTACCGTTAAGGATGAAAGTCGAGGCTTTAGTGTCGATAGTTTTGTCGAAAAGCCTAATCTTGAAACGGCAAAACAGTATCTAGCGGACGGTAGTTACTTGTGGAACAGTGGCATGTTTTTATTCAAAGCATCTACTTATCTTGAAGAGTTGGCAAGGTTTCGACCAGATATCTTGAAAGCATGTGAAAGTGCGTTCGACAGCCATTTTGACGACCTAGATTTTATTCGTGTGTCATCCGAAATATTCGCTCGGATCCCTGACGAATCGATAGATTTTGCGGTAATGGAAAAAACAGAAAAAGCTGTAGTTGTTCCTATGGATGCAAATTGGAGCGATGTCGGTTCTTGGTCGGCTCTGTGGGAAATAAATGATAAGGACGAGAAAGGCAATGCAACTCGTGGTGATGTGTTAACTGAGCAGACTCAGAATAGCTATATTTATTCACAGGATAAACTCGTAGCTACTGTTGGTGTCGAAAATCTTATCGTCGTAGAGACAAAAGATGCGGTACTAGTGGCTGATACAGACAAGGTGCAAGATGTAAAGTCGATTGTAAATCAGCTAAAACAACAAAACCGAGTAGAGTGTCAGCAACATCAAGAGGTATATCGTCCATGGGGATCTCACGAGACGGTATCAGAAGGTGAGCGTTATCATGTGAAGCAAGTATTAGTTAAGCCAAAAGAGAAAACAGCTCTGCAGATGCATCATCATAGAGCTGAGCATTGGGTTGTCGTGTCAGGTACGGCTAAAGTGACAAAAGGTAATGAAACTTTCCTTCTTACTGAAAATCAGTCAACTTATATTCCAGTGGGGACTCCGCATTCCGTAGAAAACCCGGGCCAAGTGCCTTTAGAGCTTATTGAAGTTCGCTCAGGGTCGTACTTAGAAGAAGACGATATTGTTCGTTTTGATGAACAAGCATCTAAGTTTGGTGGTGACTATTAACTGCTTGTTGAGATAAAAATTATGGTAACAAAACTAATTAGTAGTGAAGTGCTTAGTGCTTCAGGTGTTCAATTTGGTACTAGTGGTGCGCGAGGGCTCGTCACTCAGTTTACATCGGACGTTTGTGCTGCATTTACTCACGCATTTGTCGCATCAATGCGTAGGAATTTTCCTTTTACTCAAATGGCAGTAGCAATTGATAATCGCCCTAGTAGCCCAGCAATGGCGCAAGCTATCATTCAAGCGCTTACCGATGCTGGCATAGGAGCCATTTATTACGGTGTTGTGCCTACTCCTGCGCTGGCGTTTACTGCGATGCAAGATAATATGCCTTGTATAATGGTGACTGGGTCTCATATCCCATTTGATCGCAATGGAATTAAGTTCTACCGCCCGGATGGAGAGATCACTAAAGCAGATGAACAAGCAATCTTAACAGAGAAGGTAGGCTTTAGTGCTATCAATGACTTGCCTGAGTTAATGGTTTATTTCCGGGCGGCTGAGCTTTATCAAACGCGTTATACCGATTTGTTTGACGCAGATTTGTTAGCTGGAAAGCGTGTTGGTATTTATGAGCATTCAAGTGCCGGGAGAGATATTTACCCAGGGCTCTTTGAATCGTTTGGCGCTGAGGTTATTTCATTGGAGCGTACTGATGAGTTTGTTCCAATTGATACCGAAGCTGTAGCTGAATCTGACAAAGAGAAAGCACGTTTTTGGTCCAAGCAGTATAATTTAGATTTTATTTTTTCGACTGATGGAGATGGTGATCGTCCTTTAGTTGCAGATGAGAATGGCGAATGGCTGAGAGGTGATATCCTAGGCTTACTTTGCTCAAAGGCGCTTAAAATAGAAGCATTGGCTGTACCTGTTAGTTGCAACACTATTATTGCTGAGTCTAGCGAATTCGAAGCTGTATCTAAAACTCGAATTGGCTCGCCTTATGTCATCGCTGAATTTTCCGAATTAGCAAAAACGTTTAAAAAAATTGCTGGGTTTGAAGCTAACGGAGGATACTTGCTAGGAAGTGACGTCTCAGTAAATGAAAAGCCTCTAAAAGCATTGCCAACCCGAGACGCTGTTTTGCCAGCGCTAATGCTGCTTTCTTTAGCGAAAAATACATCGATCGAACGCTTGGTAAGCGATCTACCACAACGCTTCACGCATAGTGACCGCATTCAAAGCTTTGCGACAGAAAAGAGTTTATTGATATTGGAAAGTGGCCGTCAAAATACCACACAGTTTTTAGATTCTCTGGGGCTGTCAGAGCTTAATGCTGTTAGTATTGATAACACCGATGGATTAAGATTAGAGCTATCTAATGGTATGATCATTCATTTACGTCCGTCTGGCAATGCTCCTGAACTTCGTTGTTATGCGGAAGCTGAACGAATGGAAGATGCTATTTCTTTGGTTGAGAAAGTGTTAGAAAGTATCAAGTTAGTTTAGCTTTTTAGCTTTTTAGCACTTACACATAACCGATAATAGGGCTATGTGCTAAAGCGTGGTTCTAACTTTCTGAGCGTCAGTTTTATGATTTGCACGTTAAATAACCACCCAATAAAGAGTGTTCCTTGGGGAAGTCGTACAGCGATTCGAGAATACTTCGGTATTGGTAACTCGAATTTTGAACATTAAGCTGAAATTTGGATGGGAGATCATCCCTCCGCTAGTTCGATTATTTCTCCAGCTAGTGTTGATGCTTCTTTATGCGATGTTATTGTTAGTAACCCAGACTATTGATTGGGGGAGTGTTCCTCATCGCTTCCTTTTCTTATGAAAATTCTAGCATATCCATACAGGTTCAGTTAGGTGAATACTACATTTTAGGGAAAGGTTCTATCACGAGAGCTTAATTGTTAGGTGACCATGAAAGTTTCAATTATTACCGTTTGCTATAATTCTTCAGCAACGATAGAAGATACAATTAGATCCGTCAAATCTCAGACATATAAAGATATCGAGTACATTGTTATCGATGGTGGCTCTACAGATAATACCAATCAAATTGTCAATGATTACTCAGAGTTTGTTGATGTACATATCAGTGAGAGCGATGAGGGATTATATGATGCGATGAATAAGGGAATCACAATGGCAACAGGTGATGTTGTTGGGATCCTTAACTCTGATGATTTTTTTTGCACTGAACATAGTGTTGCAGACCTGATGTCTGGGTTTGTTTCTGACGACATCGACGGTGTGTATTCTGATCTAGTTTACGTAGAAGAAGGAGATACTTCTAAAGTAACTCGTCTATACAGCTCAAAAGTATATAAGCAATCGCTTATAAAATTTGGTTTAATGCTGCCACACCCAACTTTCTATGTTAAACGCAGTGTTTATGAGAAATGTGGATTATATAAAACGGATTATAGAGTCGCTGCAGATTTTGAGCTGATTGCGCGTTGCGTGTCTAAAGGCACTAAACTCAACCGAGTGCCAAAAATAACTGTAAAGATGCGCGAGGGAGGGATTAGTTCAAGTGGCTTGTTGTGGAGAGTTCATCAAAATGCCGAAATAGTACGAGCCTGTAGAGATAACGGTATTTACACAAACATAGCGATGGTTGCATTGAAACTACCCTACAAAATATTCACTTTATTAACTAGAAAATTTGTGAGTGTTTAGTTATGAAGATATTGGTAACAGGAGCAACAGGCTTTGTTGGTCAAAATCTTACTCAATTAAAGCAAGACTTTCGTTGCGTTGTTCGTGCGGGAAAAAAACACTTATATACTGATAGTTATACTGTTCCTACCATAGATGCATCAACGGAATGGAGTGATTGTTTTTATGATGTTGATGCCATTATTCACTTAGCTGGACTAGCACATAACAAGTCATATACTGATTCTGAATATCGAGCTGTAAATACAGATGGTACATTAAGGCTAGCTTTTAAAGCTGCAGAGGCCGGTGTAAAGCGCTTTGTTTTCGTAAGCTCAATTGGTGTTAATGGCTCCAACTCTTACGATAGCGCTTTTTTACCCAGTGACGTAGCGAAACCTCACAACGCTTACACACAGTCTAAATATGAAGCGGAGTCAGGGCTTTGGGATATATCTAACCAAACAGGTTTGGAAGTGGTAGTTGTAAGACCGACTCTGGTCTATGGAGCTGCAGCACCAGGCAATTTTGGTATGCTGACTAAATTAGTAAGTAGTATACCATTTCTGCCATTCGGTTTAGCTAATAATCGTAGAGATTTTATATCAGTTAATAATTTGGTTGATCTCTTGGTTGTATGTGCCAAACACAAAAATGCACCAGGAAATGTATTTTTAGCAAGTGAGAACAATACAATCTCGACAAGAGAGTTTATTAATGCTGTAGCATCTGGACAAGGTAGAAAGGTGTTTCAAATCCCAATCCCGGTTAGTCTTATGAACTTTGCGGGTCTCATGACTGGAAGGTCAACAATGATTGAGCAATTATTTGGAAATCTAGAGGTTGATTCCTCTAATATTAAGGAACAACTAAACTGGACACCTCCTTATTCCATGAAGGATGTTATGGCAACGTTGCGTAAATAGGAACAAGATAGGTAATGATTCGTATAATTGATTTTCTGGCAGCTTTTATTGGATTGCTTTTTCTGTGGCCGTTGTTACTTCTCGTTGTTATCGCGGGTTATTTTGATACACGTTCTCCAGTATTTGTTCAAGAACGTGTTGGTAGATATAAAAAGCCGTTTAAACTTATAAAGTTTAGGACAATGTCTGTTGATACACAGTCGGTGGCAAGTCACCTTGCAAGTAGTTCCTCCATTACAAGATTTGGTGCATTTTTACGAAAAACGAAAATCGATGAGTTACCACAACTTATAAATGTTCTCAAAGGTGAAATGAGTTTAGTTGGACCGCGCCCCAACCTTTATAATCAAGATAAACTTATTGCTGCTCGCGAAGAGCTTGGGGTTTACGAAGTGCTGCCAGGCATTACTGGTTTAGCACAAATTCAAAATATTGATATGTCAACACCTGAATTACTTGCCAAGATTGATAAGCAGATGATCGATACTTTGAGTATTGAAGATTATTTTAAATATATAATAAAGACGGCTACAGGAAGTGGTAGTGGAGATGCAGTTAAATAGTAACTTCTCCACATTCGTGGTTGTTAGATAGAGTAAATAAAAGAGTACAGTATGGCTAGGCTAAACCAAATTTGGAATTTACCTCGAGTTTACAAGCGTCTAATCAGTATAACTATTGATGCTTTTTTTGTTGTGGCTTCTTTTTATGCCGCGTACTGGAGCCGTATTGGTAATGTTAAACCCTTCGAAAGCTACTTGACTTGGTACGTAATAATCGGAACTTTGCTTGTGACAGTTTTTGCTTTTATGCGGCTTGGGCTTTATCGAGCGATACTAAGGTTTTTAACCTTTCATGCTTTAGCTGTTGTGAGTATAGGGACTATTATTTCGGCAGCATCAATCTCAGTTTTAGCTTTCTACTTTGATGCACCAGTCCCTCGTTCTGTACCAATCATTTATGGTGCCTTTTTATGTTTATTGTGTGGCGGCTCTCGTTTAATCGTTCGCGTTTTAGTTTCACAAGCTAACGGTAAGGGTATGAAGAAGGTATTGATATATGGTGCTGGAGCTGCAGGAAGGCAGCTAGCCTTAGCCTTACGTTCTTCTGACACACATAAAGTTGTTGGTTTTATTGATGAAGATAAAACTTTATACAACACGATTATAATGGGCCTTAAAGTTAAAAGTATCTGTCGTGTGGAAAAGCTTATTGAAAAACACTCAGTGAGCCAGATTTTGTTAGCTGTGCCTAGTGCTTCGAGAGCACGTCGTAAAGAAATCCTAGACTCTTTGGTTCATCTTTCAGCAGAAGTCCTTACGGTTCCCGACATGAAAGATATTGTTGATGGAAAAGCTCAAATCGATGAGTTGAAAGATGTCGCTATTGAAGATTTGCTAGGGCGTGACTCGGTTGCACCACAACAAGCTTTAATGGAAGCGAATATCAAAGGTAAGGTGGTTATGATCACTGGGGCTGGTGGTTCTATTGGCTCAGAACTCTGTCGTCAAATTGTTAAGCAAAAACCTAAGGCTTTGATCCTGTTTGAACTTTCTGAGTTTGGTTTATATCAAATAGATCGAGAATTATCGAACTTGGCCGAAGTTGAAAGCTTAAATGTAGAAATTGTCCCGCTACTTGGTTCTGTGCAACGCATAAATCGGCTAGCAACAACCATGAAGAGCTTTGGTGTACAAACTGTTTACCATGCAGCTGCTTACAAACACGTTCCTTTAGTAGAATACAATGTTGTAGAGGGTGTTCGTAACAACGTATTTGGAACTTATTATACTGCGAAAGCATCTATTGAAGCTCAAGTTGAGTCGTTTGTTTTGATTTCGACTGATAAGGCAGTGCGACCAACCAATGTTATGGGTACGACTAAACGTATGGCAGAGTTAGGTCTTCAAGCTTTAGCCGAACAGGAAAATGCTAAAAAGAATGGTACCCGTTTTTGTATGGTTCGATTCGGCAATGTTTTAGGTTCTTCGGGGTCAGTGATCCCTCTGTTTAAAAAGCAGATTGCAAGTGGCGGTCCAATTACAGTCACTCACCCAGATATCATTCGTTATTTCATGACAATCCCTGAGGCAGCACAGCTAGTGATCCAGGCGGGAGCTATGGGTAAAGGTGGTGATGTGTTTGTCCTCGATATGGGCGAGCCTGTAAAAATTACTGATCTAGCGGTAAATTTGATTCAGTTGTCAGGATTAGAATTGAAAGATGACAGTAATCCATATGGTGACATCTCTATAGAATTCTCTGGACTACGCCCAGGGGAAAAGCTATTTGAAGAATTGCTTATTGGTGACAATGTTGGCGAAACGGCTCACCCAAGAATTATGACTGCCAACGAACGTTTTCTTCCTTTGGATGAATATATTGAGGTTATAGATAAGTTAGATAAGGCCTGTCACAACTTCGAACATGATAAGATTAGGAAACTATTGCTTGAAGCACCGACAGATTTTAATCCAACCGACGGTATTGGTGATTTAGTTTGGCAAAAGCTTCATGAGGGTAAAGAAGAACAAATGGATACAATCCATTAGATGAAGAAAGAGCTCCAAATTTGGAGCTCTTCTTATATCCTTCTTTCTATCCAGAAATTTACAAAATTTGCTTCAACACCCGATCCGCTTTCACGCGGGTAATCTTGCGCATTAGCTTTTGCACTGCATCTGGATAGTCTTCTGCTTTTTCTAATTGTCTATAAGTGCAAATGAGCTGAGTATGCTGAAGAATATTCTCCACTTCTTTCTCAAACTGAGGTGTTAGATGGTGGAAGTTGTCTTGGATAAAGAGAGCGTTCTCCAGATCTAAGCTCCATGCTCTTGGATTTAGGTTATTACCTGTAATCAGCATGTAACGCTTGTCTACCCAGATACCTTTTAGGTGGAAGCTGTTTTCTTCATGCCTCCATAAATGGATCGAAAGTTTGCGACTGGCGATATTGGCCTCATTCGACTTGGCAAACTGTCGTAAATTGCGCTCATACAGATAAGGTAAACCACCGATGGTTTTAAACTCTTCTTCAGGAGAAATATAAAAGTCATTCGCTGTTTTATCGCCTACCACGATAGTCACTTTCACACCACGCTTTAGCGCTTTTTTTACTTCCTTGGCCACGCTACGCGGGAAGTTGAAATAGGGTGTGCAAATGAAAATCTCATCTTTGGCTTTTGCGAGTAACTGATTGATTCCCTGATTAAGCTTGTTGCGTTTTTTGCCCACGCCCACGATAGGCGTTACAGCAACCTGTTCTTGAGATACCGCTTGTGACTCAAATTGATAAGAGGACTTGGCAAGAGAAGCTCTTAGTTGGCGAATTTGCGCCTTTATCTCTTTGGTCTCTGGTTTCTTTGAACAAGCTAGATTGTTAACTGCAGGGTGGTCGATCATCTCTTTATGAACAAAGTTGACCATACTATCGGCCAGTGCTTTGTTATTTAGCACATGATAGCGGTCGAAACGATAACGTTCTTTGTAGTTGAGATAGATGTTGTTAAGACTTGCACCACTGTAGATAACTTGGTCATCAATAATGAAGCCTTTTAAGTGCAAAACACCAAATACTTCACGCCCACGAACCGGAACGCCATAGATAGGGATTCTGTGCTCATAATTATCCGCGAAGCTTTTATACATAGAGGCGTTGGTTTCGCCTGGCTCTGCACCAATTAAGCCGCGCTGAGCACGATGCCAATCAACACATACATTGATCTCTAGACCAGGGTTGCGCTGTTTCGCTTCATAGAGCTCAGTTAAGATCTCTCTTCCTGCTTCATCATCCTCCAAGTAAAGAGCAACCAGGTAGATTCGTTTACTTGCCTTACGAATCGCTTCTATTAAGCGAGTTCGAAAATCTTTAGCTGCATAAAGTGTCTCAAACTGAGCTGGGTCTTGCGCTAAAGTAGGAAGTTGTTCGAATAAGTTCCTATTAGTCATCATGTTGGATGGGTTACCTTTACTTAAAGTGGACAAGGATATTAGCAAAATGTGCTAGCAGTTCCTAGTTACCAGATCCTAGTTCGACAAGGCTAGTTGTAAAAGCTGTAATTTACTGGTTGGGACGAAGGCTGATTTCACCACCGATGAAGGTTTCTAAGCCATTTTCGGTTTCTAAAAGAACCGCGCCTTGTTCGTTGATACCTCTGGCGGTTCCGCTAATCTCCCTAGGTCCCATAAGCAGCTTTACTGGACGGTGGATAAAGTTATCTAAGCGATTCCATCTCTCGACAAAGCCTGCCATCCCATACAGCTCATAGTCATCTAAAGCCTTGTGGAGGGTAGTTATCATGGTAATCGCCAGTCGGTTTCTATCAATCTGTTGGTTATCTGCAACCTCATCTAAGCTGGCCCAAGGCTGGGTAATACCTTCTGTCGCCTCTGACATCATCAAGTTGAGCCCCATACCGATGACAAGGTTGGCCGCTGCACCAGCTTGGCCTGACATTTCGACCAGAATACCAGCGAGCTTCTTATCTTGATAATAGAGGTCATTCGGCCATTTTAATTTTACACCTGTTAGCCCCATCTCTTCGAGAGCTTCAACGATTGCCACACCAACTACCAGGCTTAATCCCATTGCGGCTGCCATACCTGCGTCTAAACGCCAAAACATCGATAAGTATAGGTTTGAGCCAAAAGGAGATACCCACTCACGTCCGCGGCGACCTCTACCTTTAGCCTGATACTCAGCAAGACACACTGATCCAGATTCTAAGCTATCGACTCTATCAAGTAGATACTGGTTGGTTGAGTCAATAATGGGTATTAGGTCTACTCGGTTCGTTAAACTATTTTGGAGTATTTCTTTGTCGAGCAATTGCATAGGCTTGGCGAGCTGGTAGCCCTTGCCCTGTATGCGAAACACATCGACGCCCCAAGCTTGGATGCCTTTTATATGCTTACTGACTGCGGCTCTGGATACGCCAAGTTGATCCCCTAGCTCTTCTCCGGAATGAAAGCCGCCTTGAGATAAAGCTTTCAAGATAGAAAGTTTTGCTGAATGCTCTTTCATTGCTGGCTCTCTAAGATTGTCTCTAGATTCGTTTCTGCATGAGAACCGATGAATCTCACTTCATGTTCCAACGCTATCTGATATTTTTCCAGCACGGTTTGGCGTACTGTGGCTGCTAGTTTGATCACATCGTTTGCGGTCGCATTGCTTGTATTCACTAGCACTAAAGCCTGTTTAGGGTGGACTTGAGCACCACCGATTTGATGGCCTTTCAGTTGGCATTGATCTATTAGCCAACCAGCGGCCACTTTTACGCCATCTTGTGTTGGGTACGCAGCAATATTGGGGAATTGCTTACTCAACATTTTGAACTGCTGGTTTGAAATAACAGGGTTCTTAAAGAAGCTCCCTGCATTGCCTAGCTTGGCAGGGTCTGGCAGCTTTTCCATTCGGATTTGGCAAACTCGCTCCAAAACATGCTGCGCAGTGAGCGTTTCGCTTTGTAGAGATTGAAGCGGGCCATATTCGATATTCGCTGACCACTGCTTGGGGAGTTTTAAGCCAATCGCTACAACCATCACTTTCTGAAACAGCTCATGTTTAAAAATGGAATCTCGATAGCCAAATTGACACTCTTCGGCACTCAGCCGTTTGGTATTAAAGGTTTCTAAACAAAGTACGTCGACATATTCGCAGATGTCTTTCAGCTCAACACCATAAGCGCCGATATTTTGAATAGGAGCGCTGCCTGCACAGCCGGGGATGAGAGCGAGATTCTCTAATCCAAAGTAACCTTGCTCAACACTCCATTTCACCAAGCTCGGCCAATCTTCACCGCCAGCTATATGCAAATGCCAATGCGTGTCGGTTTCACTGACCGATTTACCGAGTAAATTGTTGACTACCACCACACCTTGGTAGGGCTGGGTAAACAAAACGTTACTGCCTTTGCCCAAAATTAGTTTAGGAAGACTCAACCACTCTTGTTTTTGATAGACATGTTTGATTTCTTCAACGGTTGCAACTTCAACCAGATAAGAGCAGGTTTGCGAGATGGAAAAGGTATGGAAGCGACTAAGATCTGCGTTGGCTAATATTTGCATCGGATTTATCGAGTAATCTAAACTGCCTGCATTCTACCCTAAATTGAAGTTTGGTGATAATGAGCCCAATGCAGATTGAAACCTTAGACCCAATAAAACTCCCCCTTGTATCGCGTTTGTACAAAGCACACTATCCTTCAGGCAAGGCTAAAAAGGATGAGTTGACCATTGTTGGCTCCATTGAGCAGCAAATCGTCTCACTGGTTCGTTTTAGAAATATTGAGCAATTCCGTTTGCTAACAGGAATGCTAGTGATACCAGAGCACAGGGGAAGCGGCTTAGGTCATCAGTTAATGGGTTACTGCGCTCAGTATGTTTTATCGGAGCATGACTTCTGTTTTGCCTACGCACATCTAGAAACATTTTATGCTCAACATAACTTCAAGACGATTGACGCGAGTCAGTTACCTAGCTCGCTAAGAGGACTGTTTGAACGTTATAGCCTTAAGAAGCAACTCGTAGCGATGAAGTATGTCAAACCGTCCTGACATAGCGTTTCACAATGCTACTGCTGGTTCGCGAAGAGTGTTTTGACGCTGTAGCATAATCACGATGAGGCAGTTGGCAGTCTCAGAGTTGAGAAAGTAGGGTTGGCGTGTTTCATTTCTTATATCCTTCACCTAAGCTCTTCTTATGGTTCTGATAAAATTATCACTACTGGAGGGCTGTCATGAGCGCAACATTGATCAATCAAACCTTACCGACCTTTGATGAACTTATGGCTCTGGCACAAGATAATCCAGAAGCCTTTAATCGTTTAAAAAAAAATATGTGTAAAGAGATGATACAGTCTGCTTCCGAAGAAATGCAAGATAGGTTGTGGGCTCAGCAAAGTCACATTGACAGGGTAGTCGGTCATTGCAAAAACCCCAACCATACTAATGTCGTGTTGATGCGAGAATTAGTTAGCCAAATGGGAAAGTTTCACGAAGCTCTTGAAGGTGATGTTCGAGATAAGTTTGATAGGAACGTAGAAGTGATTCTGCTAGATGAATGGCGTTAAGATTATTAGTGTAATCAATTGTTCAAGTTAGGCTGAAGCCCTGTTCACTATATGTTCACTATGTTACACTCCCGCGCTGAATAGAAATATTGAATATTAAGGTACTATAAGCCTTAAAAGGAAAAAGTGTGAGCGGGAAAATTCAACAATCACCTAACGAGCAGCAATACTCACCTCAACTACCAAATTCCTTCCCAATTAGTGACGAAATTGATCTTAGAGAGCTATTAAAAGCTCTTTGGGGTGGCAAATTATTAATATTAGCTACTACCTTCGGATTCGCTGTTATGGCAGTTGTTTTTGCAATTAAATCTCAAGAATGGTGGTCATCCACGGCTAAGATCGCCCGACCTCAAGCTCAAGATATGGCGGAATACAGACAACAGGTTAAGCAGTTTCAACCCGTTTTTGATATTTATCAAGATGATGGTACGGTTTTAGTTAGTGAAGAGCTTGATAACTTGATTGATTCGGAAGTTCTGTTTAACCGATTTGTTGATGCCTTCAACTCGAGTAATAACAAACGTAGATTTTTAGACTCAAGTGAAGAGTTTCAACAGTTTAAAGGGAAAATTGGTAGTGAACTAAATGATGAGGAGCTAATTAAAGCTAGGAGTGTTTTATACTCGGAATGGCTCGGGAAGATTTCAGCTAAGGCTGAAAACCCTAGCAATGAAATGACTCCTTACAATATTAGCTTTCAATCGACGACAAGTGAAAGTAGCTATTTGTTGCTGGTTAACTATATAAAAAATATAAAGATTAAGGCACACCAAGATGCGCTAAATAATTTAGAAGCAATGGTTTCTGCTAAGAAAAATGAGCTGGTACAGCAAAAGGGAATCCTTGAGGCTCAAGCTAAAAATCGTTTATTAGTCGAAGCAGACCGAGCTCGCTATGCGCTCAGTATAGCGAAAGCTGCAGGAGTCACATCTCCAATTCAAACTAATAGTAGTCGAGAGCTGTTCGGGATTGATATGGGTTCAAAAGCACTAGCTGCTAAAGTAGAAGCTCTAAACTCGATAAAGAACCTTAGTGTTATCGAACCTCGCCTTCAGCAAATTAATGCTAAATTGCAAATGCTAAAAGATTTAAAGGTTGATCGCAGTATTGACTTTCAGACCTTCCGCTTTTTAGAAAATGTTGAACAGCCAATAACACGAGACAAGCCAAAACGTGCTCTGATTGTTATTTTGGGTACCTTACTTGGTGGCATGCTGGGTGTGGCTATCGTGTTGATACACTTCGCTTCCCGTAGAATGCAAGATTAAATAAATACTAATTGGTAGCTGGCTGGATTCACTTTCTAGTGAATCCGGTTTTTATCATCCCAAATAGTATCTAAGAACTAGATCACACAAAAACTTCCTCTTTCCCCTTGGGTTTCTGCTCTCAGCCCCTCATATAGACACTATTAGGCTGTTATAGCCATTCATCATGTCAAATATGGAAACTAATCAGGAGAGACGACCGATGAACATTCGTCCATTACACGACCGAGTTATCGTAGAACGCCAAGAAGTTGAGTCTAAATCAGCGGGTGGTATTGTTCTGACTGGTTCTGCTGCAGAGAAATCAACTCGCGGCGTAATTCTAGCTGTAGGTAAAGGCCGCATTCTAGAAAATGGCACTGTGATGCCACTGGACGTTAAAGTCGGCGACACAGTTATCTTCGCTGAAGGTTACGGTACTAAGACTGAAAAAATTGACGGTAAAGAAGTACTAGTGATGTCTGAAAATGACATCATGGCGATCGTTGAGTAATAGCAATCATTGAGTAATTTTTTGCTCAGATTCAGTTGAAAATCAAAACAAAGAATTTAGAAAAGGAAACTAAAGATGGCTGCTAAAGACGTTAAATTTGGTAACGACGCACGCGTAAAAATGCTAGAGGGTGTAAACGTTCTGGCTGACGCGGTAAAAGTAACACTTGGCCCTAAAGGCCGTAACGTTGTTCTAGACAAATCTTTCGGTGCACCAACGATTACTAAAGATGGTGTATCTGTAGCGCGCGAAATTGAGCTTGAAGACAAGTTCCAAAACATGGGCGCACAAATGGTTAAAGAAGTAGCGTCTCAAGCGAATGATGCTGCGGGTGACGGTACAACTACAGCGACGGTACTTGCTCAGGCGATCGTAAATGAAGGTCTAAAAGCTGTTGCCGCTGGTATGAACCCAATGGATCTTAAGCGTGGTATCGACAAAGCGGTAATCGCTGCGGTTGAAGAACTTAAAGCACTGTCTGTTGAATGTGCTGATACCAAAGCGATTGCACAAGTAGGTACTATCTCTGCAAACTCAGATTCAAGCGTAGGTAACATCATTGCTGAAGCGATGGAAAAAGTAGGTCGTGATGGCGTTATCACGGTTGAAGAAGGTCAAGCTCTACAAGATGAGCTAGATGTTGTTGAAGGTATGCAGTTCGACCGCGGTTACCTATCACCTTACTTCATCAACAATCAAGAAGCAGGGTCTGTTGATCTAGAAAACCCATTCATTCTTCTGATCGACAAGAAAGTTTCTAACATCCGCGAACTTCTTCCTACTCTAGAAGCGGTAGCAAAAGCATCTCGTCCACTTCTGATCATTGCTGAAGATGTAGAAGGTGAAGCACTAGCAACTCTAGTGGTAAACAACATGCGTGGTATCGTGAAAGTGGCTGCTGTTAAAGCGCCAGGCTTCGGTGACCGCCGTAAAGCCATGCTTCAAGACATTGCTATCCTAACGGGTGGTACAGTGATTTCTGAAGAAGTGGGTCTGGAGCTAGAAAAAGTAGTTTTAGAAGACCTAGGTCAAGCAAAGCGTGTTGCTATCACTAAAGAAAACACAACTATCATCGATGGCATTGGTGAAGAAGCAATGATCTCTGGTCGTGTTGCTCAGATCCGTCAGCAAATCGAAGAAGCGACTTCAGACTACGACAAAGAGAAGCTACAGGAGCGCGTTGCTAAGCTAGCTGGTGGTGTTGCAGTAATCAAAGTTGGCGCTGCTACTGAAGTTGAAATGAAAGAGAAGAAAGACCGCGTAGAAGATGCGCTTCATGCAACTCGCGCTGCGGTTGAAGAAGGTGTTGTTGCTGGTGGTGGTGTAGCACTAATCCGCGCAGCTTCTAAGATCACTGAACTTCAAGGTGATAACGAAGAGCAAAACGTTGGTATCCGCGTTGCTCTACGTGCAATGGAAGCGCCTATCCGTCAAATCACTACCAACGCAGGCGATGAAGAATCTGTGGTTGCGAACAACGTGAAAGGTGGTGAAGGTTCTTACGGTTACAATGCGGCAACTGGTGAGTACGGTGACATGCTTGAGATGGGTATCCTAGACCCAACAAAAGTAACTCGTTCTGCACTTCAGTTCGCGGCATCAGTTGCTGGCCTAATGATCACAACAGAAGCAATGGTTACAGACCTACCTCAGAAAGATGCTCCTGCAATGCCTGATATGGGTGGCATGGGCGGTATGGGTGGAATGGGCGGTATGATGTAATCCCCCTGAGCTACTTCAGCCAAATAAAAACGGAGCCTTTAGGCTCCGTTTTCGTATCTGATGTTCTGTGATTACAGGGTAAGAAGCTTATCTACCCCAAGCAACTCCAATAGATGCTAGAGAATAATCTCTCTTACTTCAGCGTCTTTGCGTTCAAGATAGTGAATGGACTTAATACGGCGAATGGTGCGGCAGCGGCCACGGATAAGCAGTGTTTCCGTAGTTGCAATGTTACCTTGGCGAGTGATGCCATCAAGCAGATCACCTTTAGTAATACCAGTTGCTGAGAAGACCACATTATCACTCTTGGCCATGTCTTCCATGGTGAGTACGACATTTGCTTCTACACCCATTTCTTTGCAGCGTGTTAGCTCTGCTGTGCCGTAAATACGGTTCTCTTCCGTATCGCCTTTGACTTCATGACGAGGCAGTAAACGGCCATGCATGTCGCCATCCAGAGCGCGGATGACAGCTGCAGACACCACCCCTTCAGGAGCGCCGCCAATGCAGTACATCGCATCGACTTCGCTATCAGGCATACATGTCAGAATCGAAGCGGCCACATCGCCATCTGGAACTGCAAACACACGCACTCCCATCGCCTGCATCTCCCCAATCACTTGATCATGGCGCGGTTTAGCCAGCGTAATGACGACCAGCGTATCTAGTGTTTTATTCAACGCTTGAGCGATATTCTCTAGATTGTCTTTCAGTGGCTTATTAAGGTCGATACAGCCTTTCGCACCTGGACCTACGACCAGCTTTTCCATGTACATGTCAGGTGCTTTTAGGAAGCTGCCTTTCTCACCTGCGGCGAGTACTGCTAACGCATTTGATTGCCCCATAGCTGTCATGCGCGTACCTTCAATTGGGTCGACTGCTATATCGACTTCATCACCGCCGATTCCGACGTTTTCACCAATGTACAGCATAGGCGCATCATCAATCTCGCCTTCACCAATCACAATTTCACCACTGATATCGGTCTTGTTGAGCAAGATTCGCATCACTTCAACGGCAGCACCGTCAGCCGCATTTTTGTCACCACGCCCCAGCCATTTATAACCAGCCAATGCGGCGCCTTCTGTTACTCGGGAAAATGCCATTGCTAAATCGCGTTTCATGATGACTCCAAATATAGAGAATAGGGGAATGAATTAAATGCGCAGGATTTTAACATAGTTGCAAGTAAACGTTTGCCATTTTCGCCTAGCGGAATTGAACTTGATCAAAATGAGGTGAAAATCGACAAAAAATTTGGCCTCATCGCTTCTCCGTCAGTGCATTGTCAATGTATGCTGTTTTTTTGACCGAATGGTGCGAAATATAGAATATAGGGCGTGTTTATCACTCTCTGCCTGAGTAGAATGAGGACATTAGGTGGAGAAAGCTCTTCACAATAACCGGACAATACAAGGTAGGCTAAGATGTCTTTTGAAGTACTAGAAAAACTAGAAGCGAAAATCCAAACTGCAGTTGACACCATTGCACTTCTACAAATGGAAGTGGAAGAGCTGAAAGAAGAAAAAGAGAAGCTGGCAGTAGAAGCAAATGAGCTTCGTTCTAGCCGTGAAGAGATCGAACAAAAAGCGCAGCAGATGCAACAAGAGCATTCCGCTTGGCAGGAGCGTATTCGTAACCTGCTAGGTAAGATGGACGAAGTAGAGTAATTATCGTCTAATGACAAAAAGGGTGGCTATGGCCACCCTTTTTGCGTTTTTAGAGGAATAATGAGTGTTCAGGTTACACCTGAGGGCGTACGCCTAACGTATGGCACAGCGCGTAGGTCATTTCTGCACGGTTTAGTGTGTAGAAGTGGAAGTCTTTCACACCTTCACGGCTCAGCACTCGAATCATATCGATGGCTTGGCTTGCGCCAACCAGCTGACGTGTCGTCGGGTCATCATCCAGACCTTCAAACTGTTTCGCCATCCAGCTTGGTACTTTAACGTTGTTTTGAGCGGCAAAGCGTGACGCTTGCTTAAAGTTCGAAACAGGTAAAATACCCGGTACGATTTCAACGTCGATGCCTGCTGCAACACAGCGGTCGCGGAAACGAAGATAGCTTTCGACATCAAAGAAGAACTGAGTAATAGCGCGGTTTGCACCTGCATCTACTTTACGTTTGAGATTGAGCAGATCGGCTTGAGCACTTTTGGCTTCTGGGTGCACTTCTGGGAAAGCGGCAACGGAGATATCAAAATCATGACGCTCTTTCAGCAGTTTCACCAGATCGGAGGCGTACATTTCTGGCTTACCGCCGCCCGGTGGGATGTCACCACGTAGAGCGACGATGCTCTGAATACCGTTCGCCCAGTAATCATCAGCAATACGTGCTAGCTCTTCACGTGACGCGTCAATACACGTTAGGTGGGGAGCGGCAACTAGCCCTGTTTCAGCTTTAATTTCTTTAATGATGGAGTGTGTGCGGTCACGTTCACCTGAGTTCGCACCGTAAGTGACAGAAACGAATTTAGGCTTTAGCGTTTTGAGGCGATGGACTGAGTTCCATAAGGTTTCTTCCATCTTTTCACTGCTGGGTGGAAAAAACTCAAATGACACATTGATGTTGTCAGAAAGTTCCGCAATATTCTGGTTTAAGGCATCTATATGGCCGGCGTGCGTATATCCCATCTTACTCTCTCCATGTGGCAACTGGACCACAAAACTCAAATCCTCAAATCGACGTTTAGACGTCTATATGTCCACAGGATGTATTGAATACGATTTAAAGTCAACAGTACGATTATGAATTTTTTTCAAGTTAAATATTAGACGTTTTCAACTTGAAAGGTAATGGCATGACCGAGAAAGAAAAAGCGCAGCTAAGAGCTGCGCTTTAGTCAATTATAAGAAGCTGGAAAGCAGATTGAGGTCTGACTGAATCGCACCTGCGGTTACCTCTCGGCCTGCGCCGGGGCCGCGAATGACCAGTGGGTTATCCTTGTACCATTTGCTTTCGATGGCGAAGATGTTGTCACATGGTAGCAAGTTAGCCAGAGCATGTTCTTTACTTAACGCTTCAACACCAACCGTCGCTGAACCGTTCTTCTCCAGCCTTGCGACGTAGCGCAGTATCTTGTCTTCGCGCTGAGCTTTCTCTAAACGCTCGGCTAACAGTTCACTTAATAGTTGGCTTTTATCGAGGAAATCATCCAGCGACAGATCGACAAGCTCAGCAGGAACCAGACTTTCCACTTTAACCGCTTCTGGTTCCAGATCGAGCCCAGCTTCACGCGCTAAGATAACTAGCTTACGCATTACATCAGAGCCATCCAGATCGCAGCGTGGGTCCGGTTCCGTCAAGCCTTGCTGCCAAGCGAGATCCACTAGTTCCGCAAAAGGTACATTGCCGTCATACTGCTGAAACAGCCAAGAAAGCGTGCCAGAAAAAATGCCTGATAAAGCATGAATGTCATCGCCACTTTCACGTAAGTCCTTCACCGTGTGGTTAATCGGTAAACCAGCTCCGACAGTTGCATTGTAAAGCCAATGGCGGTTTATCTTGGCAAAGGCATCTTGTACCTGATGATAATAATCACTGGACGCAGAGCCGGCGACTTTGTTCGCAGAGATAAGGTGCATGCCTTGTTCTGCGATGTTCAGGTAACGCTCGGCCAGTTGCTGGCTAGCCGTCACATCGAGCACAACGACGTCATCATAACCCTGAATCGCACCAAGCTTTCTTACCCACTCATCGCCTTGATACTCAATCGCTTCTTCTTCGTAGTGAGCGCTGACGGTGCTGGCATCAATACCTTTAGGATTGAACCAGTAGTTTTGACTGCCAACGACAGCAACCAGTTCGAAGTTCATACCGCGACGTTTTTCCAGCTCTGCTTTTTGCTCTGCAAAAAGTTCAAGCCAGCTCGAGCCAATATTGCCTTTGCCACACAGAGCAATGCCGACACGTTTTTGAGCTTGAAACAACTGGCTGTGGATTGATTTGACCAGAACAGAAGTATCCGTGCTGCGCAGTACAGCGACTAAGCTTAATCCTGACTGAGATTCTGAAATAAACTCAACAGGAGAAGATTTAAGCTTCTGGTAGAAGCCGTAACAGTGATTGGCGTTTTTAGTTACGCCTGCACCGACTGCTGCAATCAACGAATAGCCCTCTTTGAGCTTAATTTCAGCTTCTATCGCGGCGTCTTGGAGGTACTCGAGTGCGCCGCCCGCAATTTCAGCGGTATACGCTAAGCGCAGCGTTTGCTGGTCTTCCTGCGCTTCGTAGGTTAGTGGTTCAAGTTGAGCGCGTTTCAGCCCTGCAAGTGTTTCCTGTTCAAGACGGCTGAAATCGTGTCCAGAGGCAAAGTTGAGTTGGATCAGCAGTACTTCTATCAGCGAGGAGATGATTTTAGCGCCACGACCTGAGGCCAGCACACGTTCAATACGTGTGGAGCCATCTTCCGGTTCATAACTGCAGCGCAGGTGTAAGTCCATCGCACTTTGCGCGACTGGCTGAAGGGTGCGGCTGTGCAAGACTGGAGCAGCAAGTCGGGCTAATTCGCTGGCTTCATCAAGGCGTAGCAGAGGCAGAAGGCATGCATCTGAGACTAAACGTGGATCTGCGCTGTAGACACCCGCGACGTCGCTCCAGATGGTCACGCGTTTCACTTCGGCTAGCGCACCAATGACAGTGGCGGAGTAATCCGAGCCATTGCGACCAAGTAGCACGGTATGGCCTTGCTCATCCTGTGCCATAAAGCCTGTGATCACAATGCGGTGATGGGCGTGTTGAGCGAGTACTTCCTTGATCAGCGGATAGGAGGTGCCTCGGTCAACCTCTGGTTGTGTGCCGGCTTCGGCACGTAGGAAAGCTCTTGCATCCTGAGCAACGGCCTGTAGGTCATTTTGATTTAGTAATGCCGCCAGCAGTCGAGAAGACCAAACCTCTCCGTGACCTAATACGGCTGCGCGCTCAGCAGTCGTTAAGGGAGCCGTTAACTCACCCAGTGTGCTGAATTCGTCGTTGAGTGTGGCAAGAAGCTGCAGTTGGCTTTCACCTTGTAACAGCTCTTCGATCAGCTGTACCTGAAACTGACGTAATGACTGCAAGGCTTCATGGGCAAGGCGACCGTCTTTGTTCAGCGAGTCTAAAAACTCAATCAAACGGTTGGTGGTCTTGCCTGCCGCTGAGACGACAATCAAATCTTCTTGATTAGAATACTCTTTGAGAATATTAACTACGCGGCGGTAACATTCTGGGTCCGCGAGGCTACTGCCGCCAAATTTATGCAATTGACGCTGCTGGCTCATGACAACGCCTCCTGAGTTTTACTGAATGCTTGGTCTAGATCGGCTATCAGGTCATCAGCGTCTTCGAGGCCGACAGAAAGGCGGAGCAGTTGTTGTGAGACTCCAGCTTCCGCTAATGCGGCTTCACCCATTGCTCTATGTGTCATTGACGCTGGGTGGCAAATCAGGCTCTCCACGCCGCCAAGTGATTCGGCGAGCGAGAATAGCTCTAGCTCACCAACAAAGTGTTTGAGCTGTTCAAAGCTACCTGCAAACTCAAAGCTGAGCATAGAGCCGAATCCAGACTGCTGCTTTTTCGCAATTTCATGGCCAGGGTGTTCAGGCAAACTTGGATGGTAGATGTTACTCACCAGAGACTGAGACTGTAGGTAGTTGAGTATCTGTGCTGAGCTTTCTTCATGCACTTTCATGCGCGCACCCAAGGTGCGAATACCGCGTAATGTCATGTAGCTATCGAATGGTGTGCCGGTAGCGCCGATACAGTTGCCCCACCATGCGAGATCTTCAGCATGCTGCTCAGTTTTGGTGACCACCACGCCACCGATGACATCAGAATGGCCGTTAATGTATTTGGTTGTTGAGTGGATGACGAAGTCAGCCCCGAGTTCAAGAGGCTTTTGGAACACAGGTGTCAAAAAGGTATTGTCGACGCCGACCAGAGCCCCAAACTGACGAGCTTTTTCGCATACCGCGGCAATGTCGACTACGCGAACCAGAGGATTAGACGGTGTTTCCAACAGAATCAGTTTAGGTTTCTTTACAATAGCGTCATCCAAGGCTTTTTGATCGGACTGATCGACAAACTGAACCTTGAAGTCACCTTTCTGAGCGCGGGTGTTAAACAAACGATACGTTCCGCCGTAGCAATCGTGTGGCGCGATGATCAGATCGTCTGGGCCAAGGAATGCAGAGACCCATAAGTTTAACGCTGAGGTTCCACAGTTGGTCACTACCGCACCTTTACCGGACTCCAGCTCATACAGAGCTTTTTCTAACAAGCCACGGTTGGGGTTACCCGAGCGAGTGTAGTCATATTTTGGCACTTCTCCGAAGGCGGGAAACCCGTAGTTAGTCGAGAGGTAAATAGGTGGCACAACGGCGTGATGCTGAGTGTCTGACTCGATACCAGTACGTACCGCGATTGTGGCTGGTTTACGGGCGCTCATAAGTGTTTCCTTTCGAACTGTAGTGACTTGGTTGGAGATTACACTATACCTGTTTGCCGGATGTTAGATATATGTTATTCCAATCGTATATCTCTTCACTTTACTTCTCATTTTTTCAGACGTCAACACTTCTAGACGTCTATATGTCTTTGCTTGTGGCCATAAATCCCGCTAAAATTACGCTTTCTAATTTTATACATAATGAATCATAAAGGTGCGCAATGGCAGATTGGAACGGCGAATACATTAGTCCGTATGCTGAACATGGAAAGAAAAGCGAACAAGTAAAGAAGATTACGGTTTCTATTCCATTGAAAGTATTGAAGGTTTTAACTGATGAGCGAACGCGTCGTCAGATTAATAACCTGCGCCATGCGACGAACAGTGAGCTGCTTTGTGAAGCGTTTCTACACGCTTATACAGGCCAGCCATTACCTACCGATGAAGATTTGCGTAAAGATCGCCCAGATGATATTCCCGCGGAAGTGAAAAAACTCATGACTGAGATGGGCATTGAATTCGAAGCGTATGATGAAGAGTAACAACTGGCAGCGCGCCTGGTTATTATTTTGCTGAAAACTAAAAAACCGCTGAATGTTCAGCGGTTTTTTTGTTGCCGAGAGGAACGCTTATGCTTTCATGTAATTCTCTGGCATTTCAATGCGAGCCACACCTGACTCTACTGCTGCTAGAGCAACTGCTTTTGCAACACGTGGCAATAGGCGAGAGTCCATCGGTTTAGGAATGATGTAACCAGGACCAAATTCCAGCTTATCCACGCCAGCGGCTTTCAATACTTCCGCTGGAACTTCTTCTTTCGCCAGT
Organism: Vibrio sp. RE88; assembly: GCF_013113835.1. GTDB lineage: Bacteria > Pseudomonadota > Gammaproteobacteria > Enterobacterales > Vibrionaceae > Vibrio. The sequence continues at coordinate 131,848 of NZ_VTYQ01000008.1, forward strand.
TCACGAATGGCATCTACCGCAGCGAGTTTCATTTCATCGTTGATTTCGCTAGCACGAACGTCGAGAGCACCGCGGAAGATGAATGGGAAACACAATACGTTGTTCACTTGGTTCGGGTAGTCGCTGCGACCTGTACCCATGATTAAATCATCACGGACTTCATGCGCCAGTTCTGGCTTGATTTCCGGATCTGGGTTTGAACACGCGAAGACAACAGGTTTGTCAGCCATCAGTTTTAGTGCTTCAGGCGCAAGCAAGTTCGGACCAGATACGCCTAAGAACAGGTCTGCACCTTCAATAACATCTTCCAGCGTACGCTTGTCAGTGTTATTCGCAAATAGCTGTTTGTACTCGTTGAGATCATCACGGCGAGTGTGGATAACGCCTTTGCGGTCAAGCATGTAGATCTTTTCACGCATCGCACCACATTTGATCAGTAGCTCCATACAAGCTACTGCTGCAGCACCCGCGCCAAGACATACAATCGTAGCGTCTTCTAGCTTTTTGCCTTGCAGTTCAATCGCGTTAAGCATGCCTGCTGCAGTTACGATTGCTGTACCGTGTTGGTCATCGTGAAAAACCGGCACATCACAGCGCTCAATCAACTGCTTTTCAATTTCAAAACAGTCTGGCGCTTTGATGTCTTCAAGGTTGATGCCGCCAAACGTATCGGCAATGTTAGCTACCGTATCGACGAACTCTTCGATTGTGCGGTGTTTGACCTCAATGTCGATAGAGTCCAAACCAGCAAAGCGTTTGAACAAAAGAGATTTACCTTCCATGACTGGCTTTGATGCCAGCGGACCTAAGTTACCAAGACCAAGAATTGCTGTTCCGTTAGAGATAACCGCTACCATGTTGCCTTTAGAGGTGTACTTGTAGACATTATCTGCATTCTGTGCAATTTCACGTACAGGCTCAGCCACGCCTGGGCTGTACGCTAACGCCAGATCACCTGCCGTTTCGGCTGGTGTTGTCAGCTCAACCGAAATTTTACCTGCTGTTGGGTAAGCATGGTAATCCAGCGCTTGCTGACGGAATTGTTCTTCAGGGGATAGTTCTTGGCGATTGTCATCGGACATAGGTGTAGGTACTCGTTAATAATAATTAGGATAGGGGGAAATCCATTCTAGAGTAACTAAGTCAAGCTGCCTAGGTCAGAATGCGAGCTAAACCAATAAAATGTGCTAAATGACTGGAGATAAGACCAGATGGGTAGAGATATGGCTAGCGAATATCAAACAGTGGAAGATATTACTCTGAATGAATAGCTAGAGAAGCAGATAACAAAAAAGGACGCCGTAGCGTCCTTTTCTCTTCGTCCAAAAAGAAATTACTTCTTAGAAGAAAGAGCACCGAAACGCTTGTTGAAGCGATCTACACGGCCGCCAGTATCAACGATACGCTGCTTACCAGTGTAGAATGGGTGACATTTGTCACATACGTCTAGGTGGATTGACTCTTTAGTTAGAGTTGAGTTGAACTCGAAAGAGTTACCGCAAGAACAAGTTGCTTTAACTGCTTTGTATTCTGGGTGGATACCAACTTTCATGGGAAAACCTCTAAAATAGGCCGTGTCGCTATCCGATTCTAAGCCGGACACCACACGTAGTTAATAAAATTTCGCTTTGGATACCGCTGTTCAAAAACAAGCCATATCACTAAGGCGCGATATAGTAATGAATACGGCCTCAGGGATCAACCGATTTACCAATAAAGTTGCTACTTTTTTAGCCGCTGATGGTTATCCACGTTAGAAATCGAGTTAGCGATGCTGTCGCTTTCCCGCTTAGCGCTTTTCCCTTAGACTAATTACGTTCCTTTCATTTTGTTTTAAGCCTATATGCGACCGACGATTGCCCGAGTGGCTTTACCTGTACCGCTCGACAAACAGTTTGACTATCAGATTCCTTCCCACCTGTTTCCTATTATTGGTGGGCGCGTGTCTGTCCCCTTTGGTCGTCAGACGCTGGTCGGTGTGGTCACGGCGTTGGTGAATCAGTCTGAGTTCAGTTTGGACAAGCTCAAACCGCTAAAACAAGTGTTGGACTCTCAGCCTGTTTGGCCCGATAGCCTCTACGAGTTGTTGCAATGGTGCAGTCAGTTTTACCAGTATCCTCTTGGAGATACCTTGCTCAATGCGATGCCAAGTGCACTTCGTAAGGGTAAAGAGGCGGATTTTGCAACGCTGGTGGAGTGGCAGTTAACCGCAGCTGGGCGTAACCAACTGATGTTAGGTTTTGGCCGAGCCGTCAAGCAAGCTAAGGTCATGCATATGCTTGAAAGTGGTTCAGTACCACACCAGCACTTCATTGATGAAGAAGTCAGCTCCAGCGTTCTCAAAACCTTGCAAGAGAAAGGCTGGATTGAGTCGATAGAGTGCAAACCGGAGATTCGCGATTGGAGTCGGCAGGTTGAAGCAGATGTGGACAAGCCAAAGCTTAATGAAGAGCAGGCTGTCGCTATTGCGACCGTGAATAGCTTTGATGGCTTTGGTTGTTTCTTACTGGAAGGAGTGACCGGTTCGGGTAAGACGGAAGTTTATCTGAACCTTATCAAGCCAGTGTTGGAGAAAGGGCGGCAAGCTCTCGTGCTAGTACCGGAAATTGGTCTGACGCCACAAACCATTAACCGTTTTCGCCACAGGTTTAATGTGCCAGTCGAAGTGATCCATTCAGGGCTTAACGACAGCGAAAGATTGAACGCTTGGTTAAGTGCCCGAGATAAAGCCGCTGGCATCGTGATTGGCACACGCTCAGCACTACTGACGCCTTTCGCTGATCTCGGCATCATCATTGTTGATGAAGAACATGATGCTTCTTATAAACAGCAAGACAGCCTTCGCTATCATGCGCGTGATGTGGCTGTGATGCGAGCCAACAAAGAGCAAATTCCAATTGTACTCGGCTCTGCGACACCGGCGCTGGAAACTCTACATAATGCATTATCGGGCAAGTACCACCACCTAACATTGACCGAGCGCGCTGGTAATGCAGTCCCGACGACAAACAAGGTGCTGGATGTGAAAGGCCAGTATCTGGAAAGCGGTTTATCCGCGTCTCTGATTGCGGAAATGCGTCAACATCTCAGTGCCAGTAATCAGGTAATGTTGTTCCTCAATCGTCGCGGTTTTTCGCCAGCCTTGATGTGCCATGATTGCGGTTGGATTGCGGAGTGTAAACGATGCGACGCTTACTATACCTATCACCAATACAGTAATGAGATCCGTTGTCATCATTGTGGTTCTCAGCAGCCTACTATTCATCAGTGTCAGGGGTGCGGATCGTCAAATCTGGTCACCGTGGGAGTAGGGACAGAGCAGCTTGAAGCTCAGCTGGGTGAGCTTTTTCCTGAATATCAAACCATTCGTATTGACCGTGACAGCACTCGACGCAAAGGCAGTCTGGAATCGGCTCTCGGAGACATTCGCAGCGGCAAGTACCAGATATTGATTGGCACCCAAATGTTGGCGAAAGGCCATCACTTCCCTGATGTGACTTTGGTGGCGCTGTTAGATGTCGATGGTTCGTTATACAGCAGTGACTTCAGAGCATCCGAGCGCTTGGCTCAGCTGTTTATTCAGGTGGCAGGGCGAGCAGGGCGTGCCAGCAAGCCGGGAGAGGTAATACTGCAAACGCATCACCCTGAACACAGCTTGCTTCAGGCTCTGCTGACCAAAAGCTATCGACATTTTGCCGAAACCGCATTGCAGGAACGCAAATTTGCCCTGTTGCCTCCTTATTCTTATCTGACCTTGTTCCGTGCTGAGGCGAATAACTCCCAACACGTGGAAGCGTTTTTGCGTCAGGTTCGTCATACCTTAGAAGCTCACCCGCTCTTTGATGGTTATTGTCAGGTTTTGGGGCCCACTCCGGCCCCACTGGCAAAACGTGCCGGTAAACATCGTTGGCAATTAATGTTGCAGACGCAAACTCGGCCAACTATGCAAAAGTTACTTTCCAGTGCGAAACCGGCGATCCAAATGTTACCGAATGCCAAAAAGGTGCGTTGGTCTTTAGATATTGAGCCGCAGGATTTGAGCTAATTTCTCACCTTTTTCATTTAATTGTGATTCACGTCTCGTCTCGGGATTTAAATTTGTTAATCTTCCCGTAACTTTCTGTTTCGAAATGAATAAACTATGGATTAGCTCAATTGAAAAGGTTGGGTGATATAAGACAGGTAAACGATTGCTATAGGCAATAAACATAAGAATGGGTTTTAGCTCATCAATATCGGTTTAGGTGGCACTAGGCGCTACCGTGTTTAGGAAATGAAGAGGGTAATTAATATATGGCGACAATGAAGGATGTTGCTCAGCTGGCAGGCGTTTCAACTGCAACAGTATCGCGTGCTCTAATGAACCCGGAAAAAGTATCTTCAGCCACAAGGAAGCGGGTCGAAGATGCAGTATTAGAAGCCGGATATTCACCAAATTCTCTGGCGCGTAACCTGCGCCGAAATGAGTCCAAAACCATAATTGCAATCATCCCGGATATTTGTGATCCCTACTACACCGAGATCATCCGTGGGATTGAAGACGCTGCGATGGAACATGGCTACATCGTGCTGCTGGGAGACAGTGGTCAGCAGAAAAAGCGTGAGAGTTCTTTTGTCAATCTTGTCTTTACTAAGCAGGCCGATGGAATGTTGCTGCTTGGTACCGACCTGCCGTTTGACGTCAGTAAACCTGAGCAGAAAAACCTGCCGCCTATGGTGATGGCGTGTGAGTTTGCACCTGAACTGGAGCTGCCAACGGTACATATTGATAACCTGACATCGGCATTTGAAGCGGTGAACTATCTTACGCAGATGGGTCACAAGCGCATAGCTCAGATTTCGGGCCCTAGCTCTGCGGTGCTATGCCAGTTCCGCTACCAAGGTTACCAGCAAGCGCTACGCCGAGCTGGCATCAGTATGAACCCGAATTACTGTATCTACGGTGACTTCTCGTTTGAAGATGGGGCGAAAGCCGTCAGACAATTGTTGGCTTTACCTGAGCCTCCAACGGCGATTTTCTGTCACAACGATGCGATGGCCATCGGGGCGATTCAAGAAGCGAAGAAGCTGGGCTTGCGCGTCCCGCAAGATCTGTCAGTCGTTGGCTTTGATGATATTCAGTTTGCTCAGTACTGCGATCCACCACTGACGACGATTTCTCAGCCGCGTTACGAAATTGGCCGACAGGCGATGTTGATGATGCTTGAGTTGTTGCGCGGTCATGACGTTCGTGCTGGCTCTCGATTGCTGGAAACTCAGCTGGTTGTCAGGGAAAGCGCTGCTCCACCGCGAGTCATCTGACGATTGCTTTCACTCAGCGGCGCATTTTGATGCGCCGCTTCCATTTCCCCTCTGTAATCAGGGCGCATTCTGCATTAACATAGCGGCAGAGGTAACAGACATTGATGTACAGCAGTGGCAAATAGAGATTATGTGAAACGCGGCCGTGGTAACAGCGGACGTAAACCAGCGCGTAAAAAGTCGGCACCAAAAAGAAAACCCTGGCGCAGTGGATTGCTAGCGATTCTACTGGTGGGTGGTTTTGGTTACGGGCTTTATACGTTGAGTAATGATCCTGAGCCGCCACAACCCGTTGTGCAGCAAAGCAAGCCTAAGCCAAAACCAAAGGCACAAAAGGTGCTGCCTCCTCCTCCGGAAGAGAAATGGGACTACGTCGATTCTCTGCCGAGCCGTGAAATCGAAGTCACGGCGAAAAAGCAGGTAGTGTCTGAGATCCCTTATATCATGCAGTGTGGCGCGTACACCAATGCCTCACAAGCCGAAGCGCGTAAGTTGGATATAGCCTTTCAGGGGATCAACAGTAAGATCCGTAAGAAAGAAGGCAGCAAGTGGTATCGCGTTGTACTCGGGCCATATAAGTTCAAACGTGACGCTGAACGAGATAAGCACAAACTTCAGCGGGCCAAGATCGAGCCTTGTGCCATTTGGAAAGACAGCCAGTAAAGAAAACGAGCCATCAGGCTCGTTTTTTGTTTATTGGATTGTAGGTAGAACACGCTCTCAACGAGGAGCGTAATCCCAGCCAATGCTACCCTTGAATTCCCCTTAAGCCAGCCTCATATATCCCTTAACACCAAGATGAAAATAATGATGAGGCCCTACTCGTGACTACTATTGTATCTGTACGTCGAAACAACAAAGTCGTCATTGCCGGCGATGGACAAGTATCACTGGGTAACACTGTGATGAAAGGCAACGCACGTAAAGTACGTCGTTTGTACAACAACAAAGTGCTTGCTGGCTTTGCTGGTGGTACCGCAGACGCATTTACGCTGTTTGAAAAGTTTGAAAGCAAACTGCAAATGCACCAAGGTCACTTAACTAAAGCTGCTGTTGAGCTAGCCAAAGACTGGCGCAGTGACCGTGCGTTACGCAAACTTGAAGCACTACTTGCGGTAGCAGACGAAACTGCCTCGCTTATCATCACTGGTAATGGTGATGTGGTTCAGCCTGAGAACGATCTGATTGCGATTGGCTCTGGCGGTAATTTCGCCCAAGCCGCGGCGACGGCTTTACTAGAGAATACAGAGCTAGATGCTCGTGACATTGCGGAGAAATCACTGAAAATTGCTGGTGATATCTGTGTGTTTACCAACCATCACCACACTATCGAAGAACTAGAAATCCCAGCTGAACTTAACGCTGAATAACCCAAGATAGTGGCTACCGAATTTAAGGAATTTGATTATGTCTGAAATGACTCCCCGCGAAATTGTTCATGAACTTAACCGCCATATCATTGGTCAGGATAATGCGAAACGCTCAGTGGCCATTGCACTGCGTAATCGCTGGCGCCGTATGCAGCTCGAAGAAAGCTTACGTGTTGAAGTCACGCCAAAGAACATTCTGATGATTGGCCCAACCGGTGTGGGTAAAACAGAGATTGCGCGCCGTTTAGCTAAATTGGCCAATGCACCGTTTATTAAAGTAGAAGCAACGAAATTCACTGAAGTGGGTTACGTTGGTAAAGAAGTCGAGACTATCATTCGCGATCTGACGGATGTCGCTATTAAGATGACGCATCAGCAAGCGATGGAGAAAGTGAAATTCCGTGCTGAAGAGCAAGCAGAAGAACGTGTTCTTGATGCGCTTTTACCACCAGCGCGAGATGCTTGGGGTCAAAGTGAGCAGCAAGACGAAAGCTCTTCGAATACGCGTCAAATCTTCCGTAAGAAACTACGCGAAGGCAAGCTAGACGATAAAGAGATCGAGGTCGATGTCGCTGCACCGCAAATGGGTGTAGAAATCATGGCGCCTCCTGGTATGGAGGAGATGACTAATCAGCTTCAAGGTATGTTCCAAAACTTAGCTGGCGATACCAAGAAAAAGCGTAAGCTGAAAATCAAAGATGCTTTTAAGGCGCTAACGGAAGAAGAAGCTGCGAAACTGGTTAATCAGGAAGAGCTGAAAGAACAGGCTATCTTCAACGTTGAGAACAACGGTATCGTGTTTATCGATGAGATTGACAAAATTTGTAAGCGTGGCGAAAGCTCAGGCCCAGATGTGTCTCGCGAAGGTGTTCAGCGTGACCTGCTCCCTCTGATTGAAGGCAGCACAGTGTCAACTAAGCACGGTATGGTTAAAACAGATCACATCCTATTTGTGGCATCTGGCGCGTTCCAGGTGGCCAAACCTTCGGATTTGATTCCTGAACTGCAAGGTCGTCTGCCAATCCGTGTCGAGCTAGAAGCGCTTTCAAGTAATGACTTCAAACGCATTCTGACTGAACCAAAAGCATCACTGACAGAGCAGTACATTGCTCTAATGAAGACGGAAGACGTGGATATCGAATTTACGGAAGAAGGCATCACTCAAATTGCAGAAGCTGCCTGGACCGTGAACGAAACCACTGAGAATATTGGTGCTCGCCGCCTACATACGGTGATGGAACGTTTGATGGATGAAATTTCTTTTGAAGCAACGGATAAATCCGGCTCTCAACTGACGATTGATGCCGAATACGTTAAAGCCAAGTTAGGCGAAACAATCGAAGATGAAGACCTAAGTCGTTTTATTCTTTAATCCGCACCTAAGGAAAAAGCCGATCGCAAGATCGGCTTTTTTGTTATTAATCGTTGAAGGAAGTTTGCGTTCACTCTCACTCTTTGGTTTCCCTCCATTTGCTACCTCGCGAGATAGACAAATAGCGCTATAGTGGAATGACTCTAACTGCGCAAGGAAGCAACATGTCGACCACAGAATCCCATTCGTCTTTGAACGATTTTATTGAATTTCCTGCCGAGGAAATGTCCGCGCGTGCTGAGCAAAACTACCAACAGCTCAAACGCCGCCATTCGATTCGCAATTTTTCAGATCGCCCAGTGGCGAAAGATATTATTGAGAACTGCATCCGTGCTGCCGGAACGGCGCCTAGCGGAGCGAATCATCAGCCGTGGCATTTTGTCGCCATCAACAGTTCGGAAGTGAAAGGCCAAATCCGCCAAGCTGCAGAAGAGTTAGAACGTTCTTTCTATGAAGGTAGAGCAGGGCAGGAGTGGCTGGATGCTTTAAAGCCCTTAGGGACTCACGCCAGTAAACCCTATCTTGAGACTGCGCCTTGGTTAATTGCGGTTTTTTCACAGAAGAAAGGTGGCATGAGCAATGATGGGGAGCAAACCAATTATTACGTGCATGAGTCGGTCGGTATCGCGACGGGCTTTTTACTGCAAGCACTGCATAATGCTGGACTAGGAACGTTAACGCATACCCCGAAACCAATGAGCTTTCTGAGTAAGGTTTGTGGTCGTGATAACGATGTTGACAGGCCGTACATGTTGATTGTGACGGGTTATCCTGCTGAAGATGCAACGATTCCTGAACATGCGACCCATAAGAAACCTTTGCCTGATATCGCAACCTTCATTGAGTAGTGATGGACTGCGCTCAATAAAAAAGCTGGCATTAAGCCAGCTTTTTTCCTCAAGTTTTCTCAGAGCATAAAGATAAAAATCACGCTCAAGGCCGAGATAAGCCCAGCAAAGGCGTAACAGCCGATTTTCCCAGCTAGCCCCGCATGAATTTGGAGATCATGCATACCATGATGAATACGATGCATGGCATGCCACATTGGTAATGCGAGAGTACCAATGATAAACAGAGCGCCGATAATGCTGGTGGCGAATGCGGTGACACGCTCGTAGCTCATAGCTTCAGCATCAATTACACCCATGGGAACAAGAATACCCAGCACTAATACCGTTACTGGAGTGATCATAGCAAACCAAGTACCGCCCGCTCCAAACAGACTCCACCAGATAGGCTCATCAGAACGTTTGGGAGCACTATCTACGGAAAAATTAGGTTTCATAGTCATAGCTCCTTTATACGATTACTAGCACAATCAGAGAAATAGATGCCACTGCAGCCCACTGAGTCAGAACGATAATTTTCTTATCAATAGGTTTTCCTTTCAGGCGAATTGGCATAACTTGCGGCATCATGCTGAAGAAGGTCTGTGCGTGCAGTAGGCTGCCCAGTAAAGCGACGATATTGATCGCAACGACAACAGGGTTCGCCATGAACTCTAACCAGCCTTGCCAAGCTTCAGGACCTTTCACCAATGAACCTAGGCCGAAAGTCAGGAACAAAGTGAATAGGACTAACGGCAATACCGTGGCTTCACGCAACATGTAGAAGCGATAAAACGGATGCTCTTTCCACCAAGTTCGTTTTACCTCGCGAACGTAAGGTTTACGGTTACTCATCTTATGCCTCCTGCGCTGTTTTTGTTGGTGTGCCATCAGGCTTAAACATTGAGATCACGAAGTCCATAGAAGACTCGACCTTACCTTGGTTTACCGCCGCTGCTGGGCCTACATTCTTCGGACAAACTTCAGAACAGTAACCTACGAAGGTACAGCCCCAAGCACCGTTCTCGCCATTAATGAGTGCCATACGCTCATCTTTACCGTTATCACGGCTGTCTAGGTTGTAACGATGCGCAAGTGTCAGTGCAGCAGGGCCGATAAACTCAGGGTTTAAACCAAACTGAGGACATGCCGCGTAGCAAAGACCACAGTTGATACAACCAGCAAATTGCTTGTACTTGGCCATTTGCTCAGGTGTTTGGAGGTTAGTGCCATCTTCAGGCTTGCGGTCGTTACCAATGATGTAAGGCTTGATGGCTTCTAGGCGCTCGATGAACGGCGTCATGTCGACAATTAAGTCTTTCTCGATTGGGAAGTTTGCCAGTGGCTCTATCTTCACGCCGTTTGGGTAATCACGCAGGAAGCTTTTACAAGCGAGCTTTGGCACACCATTAACCATGATGCCGCACGAACCACAAATAGCCATACGACAAGACCAACGGTAAGACAGGTCTTTATCTAGGTTATCTTTGATGTAGCCAAGTGCATCAAGAGTCGACATGGTTTCGTCGAATGGTACTTCAAAGGTCTGGAAATGCGGCTCTGCGTCTTTCTCAGGGTCATAACGCAGAATCTCTACTTTTTGGATGCGATTGGCTGACATTATGCTTGCTCCTCTGCTTTCTTCTCTGCCGCTTTTGCCACTTCTTCAGCGGCTGCTTTCTCTGCTGCCTCACCGTATAGACGAGCTTTAGGCTGTGACTTAATTATGGTCACCTTGCTGTAGTCGATATTTGGCGCTGCATCTGGTTGGAAGAATGCGAGAGAGTGCTTGAGGAAGTTTTCATCATCACGTTCAGTGCAGTTGTCATCAAGACGTTGGTGTGCACCGCGAGATTCTTTACGTAGAATTGCAGAGTGAACCATAGCTTCTGCGACTTCTAGGCCGTAACCGACTTCGATAGCGTAAAGAAGGTCTGTGTTGAACACTTTGCCTTTGTCTTTGATGCTGATTTTTTTGTAGCGAGCTTTCAATTCAGTAATCTTATCGATCGTCGCTTGCATCAGATCTTCTTGGCGGTAGATACCACAGCCAGCTTCCATGGTGTGACCCATTTCAGTGCGGATGTCGGCCCAGTTTTCATCGCCTTCTTGATTCATTAATGCCGCGATACGCTGCTCAACATCTTTGACTTGAGCTGTAATAGACTCTTCGTTCCAACCTTTGAATTCCGCTGCACGCTTCACTGCTTGTTCACCAGCAACGCGGCCGAATACCACAAACTCTGCTAGCGAGTTAGAACCTAGACGGTTTGCACCGTGCAGACCAACTGATGCACACTCACCGACGGCAAAAAGGCCCTTAATGCGAGTTTCACATTCGCCGTTGGTTTCAATACCACCCATGGTGTAGTGAACGGTAGGACGAATTGGAATCGGCTCTTTTGCAGGATCAACGTTGACGTAAGCTTTCGCTAGCTCACAGATAAACGGTAGACGCTCCTGCAGGTACTCTTCACCAAGGTGGCGAAGGTCTAGGTGCACTACATCACCAAGAGGATGTTTGATGGTGTTGCCTTTCTGCTGTTCGTGCCAGAAAGCTTGCGAAACTTTGTCACGTGGACCCAGTTCCATGTATTTGTTCTTTGGCTGACCAACTGGAGTTTCAGGACCCATGCCGTAATCTTGTAGGTAACGGTAGCCATTCTTGTTAACGATGATACCGCCTTCACCACGACAACCTTCGGTCATCAGGATACCAGTCCCCGGAAGACCGGTTGGATGGTACTGAACAAACTCCATGTCACGCAGTGGTACGCCATGACGGTAAGCCATCGCCATGCCATCACCTGTTACGATGCCCCCGTTAGTATTACAGTGGTAAACACGACCTGCGCCACCTGTTGCTAAAACAACAGATTTGGCTTTAATCGTAACGAGTTCACCTTCTGACATGTGAATGGCGATAAGACCTTGCACTTCGCCTTCATCGACAAGCAGATCTACGACAAAGTACTCATCAAAGCGTTTGATGTTGTCGTACTTCATTGATGTCTGGAATAGGGTGTGAAGCATATGGAAGCCAGTTTTATCAGCCGCAAACCATGTGCGCTCAACCTTCATACCACCGAATCGGCGTACGTTGACTTCACCGTTCTCTTTACGACTCCATGGGCAGCCCCATTGCTCCATTTGGATCATTTCGCGAGTCGCGTTTTCTACAAAATATTCAACAACGTCCTGTTCACATAGCCAGTCACCACCGCCAACAGTGTCGTTGAAATGGTTGTCTAGGCTATCTTCATCCTTGATAACTGCTGCCGAGCCACCCTCCGCTGCGACTGTGTGAGAACGCATTGGGTAAACTTTAGAAATCAGTGCGACTTCTAAATCAGGGTTTGCTTCAGCTGCTGCAATAGCAGTGCGAAGACCAGCGCCGCCTGCGCCGATGACTGCGATATCTGTGGTGATAGTTTGCACAGTTATCCTCCAGTGTGAATTTGCGGAGTGTTCCGCTTGTTATCGTTAAATGGGCAATTCCCCAAAAGTGGTAGGGTTAGTGTAGAAGAGCATCATTATGGAAAAATTGATGTATTTAGGTTTTTGCTCCGGTAATGCATATGAGAGCATAGAAAATATAGGTTATGTGATTGCTATCACGGCAAAGCTATATCGATACTAACCCTTTGCTGTGCCAGCTGTTACGGGGATGTTGCGAGTGAGATTTGTTATTAATTTTCCCCAATGATTAGTGGGAGGAATTATTGGCTGTGAGACGTAATTTAAGCGCTTCAGACTAAGTGCAACTCATTTGCATTTTGAGTGAAAGATGATAGTTTTCGCCACAATAAAGCATCATGAGAGATTAGGTATGCAGGCAGATTGGCAACCCACAGCAAGCATTGAACAGTTAAAGCAGCGAGCTAATTTAATTCGACAGGTACGCCAGTTTTTTGATGATAGAGATGTCCTCGACGTTGATACGCCAGCGATGAGTCATGCGACGGTAACAGACATCCATCTTCATACGTTTCAAACTGATTTTGTCGGCCCGGGCTATGCGAAAGGCAAGAAGCTCTACCTGATGACCAGCCCAGAGTTCCATATGAAGCGCTTACTCGCGGCGGGAAGTGGTTGTATCTACCAGATCTGCAAGTCTTTTCGAAATGAGGAAAATGGTCGATATCACAACCCTGAATTCACCATGCTTGAATGGTATCGGGTCGGATTTGACCACCACCAGTTGATGGATGAAATGGATGAGTTGCTGCAGCGACTTCTGAAAGTTGGTGCTGCGGAGCGTATGACGTATCAGCAGGCGTTTCTACAAATACTAGGCGTGTGTCCGTTAGAGTCGTCAATGGATGAACTGAAGGTGACTGCTGATAAACTCGGGCTCAGTGATATTGCTCAACCTGAGCAAGACAGGGATACCTTACTGCAGCTATTGTTTAGTGTTGGAGTTGAACCTGAAATCGGCCAGCAGGTCCCGGCCTTTGTATACGACTTTCCTGCGTCACAAGCGGCATTGGCAAAGATAAACCGCCAAGACAGTCGCGTTGCGGACCGCTTTGAGGTGTACTTTAAAGGAATAGAGTTAGCAAATGGCTTCCATGAACTAGACAATGCAACAGAGCAGCTCAAACGTTTTGAGTCAGATAATGCCAAACGAGAACAAATGGGGTTAGCCACTCAACCTATTGATAGCCATTTGATCAAAGCGCTAGAAGCTGGTCTGCCTGAATGCGCGGGTGTTGCATTAGGTATCGACCGTCTCATCATGTTAGCGACCAGCAATGATCATATTGATAAGGTCACGGCATTCCCTTTCCCTAGAGCTTAATAGTAAAAAGGCTGACATTGCTGTCAGCCTTTTGATTCTTCACTCTACTCAACAGTGCTTGGTCTCTGATACCACTGAGAACGCACGTCTGTACGATTGAATAAGTGATATTTTCTTTGAAGCATTTGTCCGCCATCTCGAGTAATTGGCTCCCATGAGATGTTGGCACGTCCCGTACTTGGTTTGATCGTCATAATGTCCAGTGGAATCGAAATATAGAAGCCTTTGTTGTAGCTTCCTTCTCCGTATTCTTCTGCCGTCAAATCAGTAAAAGTAGCGTAAGCACCGACAATCACACCGGATTTGAACTGCTTAGAAAAGTCGAAGCGAGCACCCATGTCTCCACCTAAGAACTTACCAGCGCTGACCTTAAATAGTGTATCTCTTAGGAAATCCCAATTTGGCATATAGTAACCCGTGACATGCCCTGTCGTACCTTGGCTTAATACATACGCTTGGCAAGACGGTGTCGGGTCATTACAGCTTGCCTCATCATAGAAGAAATAATCTTCACTGTATGTGCCAAACCATGAATCGGGGTCGCGTTGGCTGATTAGGTTTGCGTCGAACCCTACTGCCCAGCTTTTATTCATTGGCCTGTAGAGTACTTCGCCACCGATACCAGCGAACATCATTTCGAGATAGCCACCGTATATCTGGGTGTAGACTTCTTCATATGGTTGTTCAAACCAAGTGAGCTGAAGGTTATCTAGCCTAACTGGATTATCATGCACGTAGGCACGAAACATAGTTCGGACTCTAGGTGTTGAGTAATTTCTTACATGTGGTGAGTTTTCGACGTAATTAAACTTGTCATAGTTATCGACCAAGTTGAAGATGATTGAGCCGCCAAACTCAAGGTTATCCGTGAGCCAATAGTTTGAGTTTGCGCTGATGCCTAAACTGTACAAATAGAATGATTCAGGGCCACCGATGCTCTGCTTTAGGACAGGTTCAAAGCCATAATCCCAGTGCTCCTTGTTTTCTGCTACAGGGGGCTTGGTCATACTCTTGGGCTCTGATTCCTCAAAACTGTCTTTGACCTTTGCTTCGGTTGATAAGTAATTCGCTGCAGTGAGATATTTCTGTTTATCGATGGTGGTTTCTTTAAGATCCATACCATTTTTTTGTTCAACGACTTTAAATACGCGAATCAGGTCGTTTGAATTGTTAGACAAGATTGCTGCTGTACGGTCGAGGGCTTCTTCTCTGTCGCGGTACTTCTTCTGTTGGCCTTTTACTATGACGGCATCGCCATCAAGGGTAATCGAGTTTTGCTCAAAACCCGCATTCGACTCAATCTGTTTTGCTACTGAATGCCAGTCAGGGTTATTGTTGTCAATGTTGGTGACAGCCTGTTTAGGTTCGTCACGCCATGTCGCGTTCATCTCATTGAAGTTGGTGTAGATATTGATACCGAAAGTGATGGTATCGCCACGCTGATAGCTGACTTTGGCATCCCCCCAGTCCCCTAAACGATAGTTCACTCCCACATTCCATGGGGTGTGTTGAGGCATGGGTTTGCCAGATCGGACAACGGGATAGTCCTGTGTATAGTCATTGCCATCGTATTCGAGTTTTAAGCGAAGTGGTGCATAAGGCGTTTGGTACTCAAGACCGCCAAATATAGCTGCAGGGCCTTTAAACCAGCGCTCGTAATCGACACTGCCACCTGTACCGCTGAAATCACTGTCGCGAGTACAGTATTCATCACTTGCTTTACAGAAAGGGTTGGTCACATTACCACGTTGGCCTAAGTAGCCCCAGCCGAGGCCTAAAGTTACATCTAAATTGCCAAAGCGTTTTGTCGCAGCAACAAACTCACCGTCAAATAGGCCGGTACCACCAAAATCACGAACACCAATCGAAGTTTCAGGTAACCAATAACCTTCTTGCCAAAGGCGTACTTTGAAATCGATGCCTTTGTCGGTATACAAATTATCGCCACTGTAGGAAGGGTCGCTACTAAACAGGAGGTCGGGTACCCGCGTGTACCGCACTGTAGACTCTAGCCAGCTCATTAACTGAATTGAAGCAGTATATTGCTGATAGTCGTCGTTGACGCTGACACCTATATTAAATTCCCCTTCTTCTGCCATACGACCAGAAGGCATTTGCATTAAACCCACGCCGCCAAAATCAGTTTGGGAGACTTTGAGATTATCGCTTGCTTGAACGGTTGAAACGAAGCCTATAGAGAGGAGTAAAGAGGTGATTGCATTAAGTTTCATTAGTAATTTCTTCTCCAGGCAATTAGAGAGACAATATCTTGCTCAAGCTGAGAAAGCTCTGTTGATGGATTGTTGAATCCCAGGAAGATGCTAGAGCCTGGAGGAAGTGGGGTATTCTCATCATTCCAGTAAGCGAAACCAACTTGCTTATAATTGCCATCTGGGTAGATAACCCAAGCATAACTATTGCTGGCGCTAGAAAGCACTTTAGACGTTGATAAGTAATCTTTGACCGTCCAATCAGGCCTTGCTTCTGGCATAGTGGTGCTAAAAAATAGCCCCTCTAAGTGTATGTTTGTCGGACGATCTGGATATTCGAATTGGTATTGACCGCTAAGCATAGGGTTGGCTGAAGGTGTCAGGCGAACGAAGTCGAGATCTAATGAGACGTTTTCTCTATAACCTACAGGCCAAGTTTTCACTTGTTCGCGCAGAATACCCAAGCTTTCATACAGTGTTGGCTCTTGCTTTTTGAGTTTATCAATTAAGTTCAGTACGGCCTGTTTTTTATTGTTGGCAACTCTTTGTTTGTCTATGTTGAATAGAGCATTGTTCAGTGGGTAACTAAATGGGGCATTATTTTCACTGTGTAATACAGTGTCAGTAATGGCTCTCTCAAGGCGTACAGGTGTAGTATAGTCAATCACTAATTGCTCACTGGGAAGCTCTACTTTAACGCTACTGGCGATGGCATTTGTAAAAGTACTTAAAGTGAAAAGAAATAAAAAGCTACGTGTCATCTAGATCATCCTTTAAATGGCTTAAGTATTTCTTGCTCGATGAAAAGTTGGTCTGGAATGACCCATTGGGCTGATTTCAGTACATTTCCATTGTCATCCACCCAAAAAGTGCTTTGCATAGTTTCACCCATTTTTTCAAAGGAAATGTATTCTTGCCAGACTTTGACTGTTTGAGACCACATCACGGACTTTAATTGAATTGTTGCCACAGACTCGGTGGTGATTTTTGCTTGGTGGTTATATTGGTATTTAGGTTGCCAATCGTATACGGAAGTCCAGTGATATTGAGGAGTGTTAAAATGTATGATGCTATTGGGAGATATTTTGCCAGCTAGGTTTATCTCTGGGAGATTATAAGTCCTGACGATACGACCTTCCTCGGTAACAATCATCGCCTTGTCACTGGATAGCCATTTATGCTGAGTTTTTCCAGATTGTGGATTCTTTTCAACGAATGCAAGCACCATAAAAATTTGTGGCCCATCATTAATCTTAAAATAGCTGCTAGCATAGGGGATTTTTTCGATTGCTTCCTTATTTAAACTCACATCTTCAAACCCCAAAAAGGCCTCTTTTAGAGTCTCGTTAGTGTCAGCGAAACGTTGCGTACATCCCGTCGAAAAGGTGATGAAAACAGCTATAAATAGAGCATGTACTTTATATGTCATCGTGAAAGCTCAGAACTAATAAATATTGCAAAAAAACACCCTTAGCAAAGCTAAGGGTGTTTTACTAGAAGTACTAATTAATTAGTACCAGTAGTACCAGTAGTACCAGTAGTACCATCATTATCTGATGCTGCTACAGCAACTGCTGCTACAGCAACTGCTGCGCCTACTGCTACCGCTGTCGTCGTCGCTACACCTGCTGCTGCTGTAGAAGCTGCGGCTGTAGAGCCAGCAGCAGTACCACCAGCGGCAGAACCACCAGCGGAGCTACCAGCTGTACTCGCAGTAGAGCTTTCTTCTGCAAAAGCCCCAGCAGATGCACATAGCGCTACTAACATTGTTAGAGCAATTTTTTTCATTGAGTGTTCCTTGTAAATTTACAATTTAACATCGATGTTGAAGCAAAGTTATTTGCTCCAGTTTTGATTCTATTTCACTTTGTTATATCTGTAAAAATTAAAATAACTTTAATGCAAGCTGATCACAATATGGTGGATTGCTTAATCCATAGTGGTCTTTATAATGAGTCCAGATGTAGGAAGCTAGCATAGAGTTGTTTGTACCTATCATCTATTCGATTCAGATATATAAAGTGGGGCACATGTCAAGGATAGAGCGACTGAGATTATTCATACCATTCACATCTATTTTGTTAATTAGTAGCAATGTCCATTCTTCACCTTGGATCGAAGCAAATGACCCGTTTCTCAGATCATCTATGGTTGCGCTAAGTGATGGAGGCGTGCTTAACGGGGTTACTAGTACATTTCCATTACGTTGGTCATCTGTTGCAGGAGATGGCTATGCCAGCGATACTTCTGATTACTTAGATGATGAATTTGCGCATTTTAATTACGCATTGCAGACGGCTAAACTCAATCGTGGCAATCGCCGCTTTGCAATGTCTGGTAGTAATAAGACGCTAGATAACGGTTGGTTTGCAGATGTAGAGCGCGATAAGTGGGCTGTAGAGGCGAGCTATGAACATCTAGCTAACAGCTATGCGTTTAGGCTCAATTCTTCTTACCTAGAGCACGCCAATGATCCAGAACTTTCTTTTAAAGACAGTTACATTGCACTCAATGCTGGTCGTGCGTTGCTTGATGTGAGTATGCTACCTAGGTGGTGGGGATACGGTTGGAATCATAGTCTCATTTTAGCAACGTCTGGAAATGATTTAGATGCTGGTCTGAGCTGGATCGGAGACAATCTTTTTCTTGGAGTGTGGAGTTTAAATATTGTGACGTCAAAGTTAGAGGACCTCGATTATGATTACAGAACCTCTATGAGATATGCTAGTAAACTGAATTCTTGGTTAGAGCTCGGTTTGACTCAACATAATTGGTTTGAAGCAAATAAGAATTACGTAGAAAAAAATCAAAAGCAATCAGCTGTTGATGTAAAGCTAACTTTGCCAAGACTACATAATGTGCAACATGGGTTGTATGCTGAAGTAGCCTCAGCTCAAAAGGAACATGGCTTAGGTGCTTATCTAATAGGCTGGAGTGGTCATAAGCCTGTATTCAACAGCTCATTACGTGTGGCGATTGAATATCAGTCAGTAGCTTCGGGTGAATGCAAGTTAATAGTGAGTGAAGGAATTGATAATTACCTGCAGTCTAGTTACCTGAATGAGAGCAGTTGGTCATTTAGTAGTTACCTTCAACTGGCCAACGATCATCAGGTTTCTGCGATTGTTTCGACTAAAACATTATTGAGTGACAAAAATGATACGCAGGAACAATATCAACTTGTTTATCAGCTTCCAGCATTCCAAGGAAGAATTAAGCTTAGCGCAGATTATATCAATAGAGACACCAATGACAGTGAAATGGTATTTGGTTCTAGGTATGAATTTAGGTTTTGATTGTGTCGCTAACCTCAGAGAACAGAAGATTATATAATTTAATGAGTATCACAACTTTGAAGTTCAATATACATATGTTGGCTGCCTCAATACTCCTAAGTGCGAGTGTCAACGCTGCAACGCCAACTCAAGCGCAAATTAATCAGTTTCAATCTCTTCCTAAAGCCCAACAAGAACAGCTTGCTCGGCAAATGGGAGTCGATCTTTCTGCAATAAACTCTCTCGGTGCTTCTTCTAGTGTAGATACAGAACCCCCTGAAATGAAGAAACCAGAGAGAGTGACTGAAGTTTTAGATAAAGGTACTAAAACTGAAAGTGAGCTTGAGAGCAGAGCTCCAGCAGCTGAACTACCTTATTTTGGGTATGATGTTTTTTCTGGTAATTCACTAGACTTTACACCCGTCGATCATTTGCCCGTCCCTCATGACTACATAATTGCCCCAGGGGATGAAGTCCGAATCCAACTGTATGGAAAGTCTTATAGTGACTTAAAGTTAAAAGTCGATAGAGAGGGCAAACTCAATATCCCTGAATACGGTCCCGAATATGTTGCTGGGCAAACTTTTAGTGAGTTAAAAAACTACGTAGCGTCGCTTATCCAGCGTAAATCTATTGGTGTAGAAGCGGTGGTCTCATTAAGTGCCATGCGAACCATGCAGGTGTTTGTTACTGGCGATGTTAAGCAGCCTGGTGCTTATAATGTCAATGGGTTGACTACTTTGTCTCAAGCTTTGATTGCTGCTGGGGGTATAAAATTAACAGGTAGTTTACGCAACATTAAAGTAAAACGACTGGGCAAAACAGTTGTTACGTTCGATGCTTATGACTTGATAGTCAATGGTGACTCTAGTCGAGATGTTCGCTTACAAGCTGGAGACACTATTCTTGTCCCTGCGAAGCAAGCTGATATTGTTATTAAAGGTGAAGTACTTCGTCCTGCTCATTATGAACTCAATTTAGGTGGCCGCTTAAATGGTTTAATCAATATCGCTGGTGGTGCTTTACCTAGTGCTTATTTATCAAAAGTAAGTGTTAAAAGACGTAGCGCAAAGGGTATTGAGCAGCTGACATTAGATTTGTCATCACTACATGGGAAAAATTTTAAATTACAAGCAGGTGATGAAGTCTCTTTATTACCAGTTGGGGACAAACTGGAGAATGCCATCGCGCTTCGTGGTGAACTATTCCGTCAAGGTGCTTATCAATTTGTAGAAGGGCTTAGGATCAGTGATGTGATTAGCCGAGTTGATCTCAAAGAAAATGCCGATCTATCTTATGCGCTACTGGTTAGAGAAGAGCCTGACAGTCGTGATATTAGTGTATGGCAATTTGATTTAGGTAAGGTGTTAAAGTCGCCAAGCTCGGTCGACAATTTTTCTCTTCACAAAGGTGACCAGTTATTTGTATTTGATAATGGCCTCGATGTCGATTATTGGTATAGAGAGCAAAAATCTGCTAGTTCAAAGCGAGTGAAGAAGCTTAATGAAGATTTAAGTGGGCACAATAGTGAAAATGAGCAGAAAGAGGAATCTAAAAGTGTTGCTATACTGGACTCTGCAACGGGTGCTCTTGTAGAGAGAGAGCAGCAAAAGAAACTCGATATCGCTGACGATGATAAATTTGCTATGGCAGATGATTTTCGCCTATCTAGTCGAGAGTCATTGCTGAAACCAATCATTGAAAGGTTGAAAGCACAGGCTAGCCTTTCTGAACAGGCCAAAATAATCGAAATTACAGGCGCTGTTAAATACCCCGGTGTCTATCCTTTGACTGAGAATAGCAGCTTTGAAAAGTTAATTGCTGCTGCAGGTGGTTTTGCTGAACAGGCGTTTTTGTACAGTGCTGAGTTGAGTCGTTCGGAGAAAATAAAGCAAGACTTTGTTGTACAACACTACTCTTTTTCCCCAAATGAGATTCTAAGTGGTCAAGATAAGCTTGATATTGAGGCTCAAGATCACATTGTGATCAAAACGCAACCTAACTGGCAGCGTGGTAACTCAATCGAATTGCAAGGGGAAGTTGTTTTTCCGGGTACATATACTTTTCAGCGTGGTGAAACGATTCAAGACCTTATTGAGCGTGCTGGTGGGTTAACTCAGTTTGCATACGCTAAGGGAGCTGTTTTTAGCCGTGAAAGCCTACGCCATCAAGAGGAAGAGCGCTTAAAATTGCTCAACCTGCAACTAAAACAAGAAATTGGTAACTTAGCTCTACGTCGCCAAAACTCAAGTGCTACTTATACGACTAGCCCTACAGACGCGATGGCGATTGCTGACGAGCTGGCATCGACTGAGGCCATTGGTCGTTTAGTCATTAACCTACCTGAAGCGCTAGCTGGAAATTTTGATGCTGATATTACAGTCGAAAAGGGTGATAAACTATATGTTCCTGCGAGGCAGCCAGTTGTGAGTGTTATGGGTGAAGTACAGTTTTCCTCTAACCATACCTTTACTCCAGGAATGACGATCGAAGATTATATTTCTTCCGCTGGTGGTACTAAAAAACAAGCAGATACGGACCGAATTTATGTTGTGCGTGCTGATGGTTCTGTCATGCTGCCAAATAATTCATTTTGGTTTAGTCGTAAGTCTAATCCTTTGGAGCCTGGGGATACAATCATCATACCTCTAGATACAGACTACCTAGATGGCTTGAGCACACTGACTTCAGCGACACAAATCTTGTACCAAATTGGTGTGGCGTGGAGTGCTGTAAAGGATTAATTAGTTTATGAACCCTCTAAAGTAAGAAGGCTTTTATATTCAAGAAGATATTATGAACAAACCAGTTATTCATGAAAACACTTTCACTCAAGTTCAAGACTTGCCAATTGCTAATGATGAAATAGATTTAAGAGAGTTATTCCTTGCTCTTTGGAGGGGAAAGTGGGTCATACTTGTTTCTACGATGGTATTTGCGATAGGTGGCGTTTTATTTGCTTTATCTCAACCGAATACTTATCAAGCATCTGCAACTTTAGTCGCTGCAAATGACGAAAAAAGCGGTGGTCTTGCCGCCATGGCGAGCCAGTTTGGGGGGTTGGCCTCTTTGGCGGGAATTAATGTTGGAGGGGGAAAAACAGACGATAAGTCGTTGTCTTTAGCAACATTGAAGTCTCGTAAGTTTATCAATGCATTTATTGATAAATATGCATTGCTTCCAATTTTGATGGCAACGAAATCTTGGAATAAAGAGAATAATAAGTTGGTGCTTGACCCAGAACTTTATGACGGTATTCGTTGGCTAAATGATCCAAAAGCCCCTGAAAACTCGCTAGAGCCTACTGCTTGGGGAGCTTACAAAGCATTTAAAGACATCTTAAATGTCTCCGAGGCAAAAGATACTGGTATTGTAACTGTTAGCATTACTCATGTATCCCCATACGTGGCGCAGCAGTGGACACAATGGTTAGTGAGAGAACTCAATTTATGGATGAAAGAAGAATCTTTAACTGAAGCTAACCGAAATATTGAGTATCTAGAGCAACAGTTAGACAGAACTAAAGTGGTTGATATGCAGAACGTATTTTATCAGCTTATAGAAGAACAAACCAAAACACTGATGTTGGCAGAGGTGAAAGATGAATATGCGTTTAAAGTTATCGATCCTCCCGTTATACCCGAAGAAAAGGCAGGTCCCAAAAGAGCATTGATATGCATCCTAGCGACATTGCTTGGGGGGATGTTAGGTGTAGCGATTGTTCTTGTCCGTTATGCATTTCGTCGAGCAAATGACTAGCTAATTAACTATCATAGTTAAGGTGCTCTCGCCTTAGGTTCTTATCCCCGCTATACTCCTAACCTGAATTTTGGTCCAGAGCTGCTTAAAATTAAGCAGCTCTATTATTGAAGAGCACAGGACATGCAAGAATACATCGCATTTTTTCAAGAGAACATGATTCTCTCACTAGTATGGGTTGGTCTTTTGGTTGCCCTTATTATGAATATCGTTAAATCAACGACAGCGGCATACAAAGAGATCACTGCATCACAAACGACACAACTAATGAATCGTGAAAATGGTGTTGTGGTTGATATTCGTAGTAAAGATGAGTTCCGTAAGGGACATATTACCGATGCAGTTCACATTTTACCTTCTGATATCAAGGCCGGTAACTTTGGAAGCCTTGAAAACCACAAATCTAGCCCAATCATTGTGGTATGCAAAACAGGTCAGACAGCGCAAGAGAGTGCTAACCTTCTGGCAAAAGCGGGCTTCGAAAATGTCAGCTTGCTGAAGAATGGCCTGATTGCTTGGAATGAAGCAAACTTGCCTTTGGTTAAAGGCAAAAAATAAATTTTAGTGGTTTTACTGAAAACGCTGATTGAAAAATCAGCGTTTGTTATAGAGAGATGTGAACATTTCCACGAATTTTAGCGGAAACCTAGTCATAGCAAGCTCTCTCGGTTAGTCTCCAAGCAGACAACTTGATTATTAAAGGATTTCAAAATGGCTGAAGCAGCACCACAACAAGACGCACAAAACTTTGCGATTCAACGTATCTTTCTTAAAGACGTATCTTTTGAAGCGCCTAACTCGCCAAATATGTTCCAGAAAGAGTGGAACCCAGATGTGAAGCTAGACCTAGACACTCAAAGTCGTGAACTTGGCGAAGGTGTTTATGAAGTTGTTCTACGTCTGACTGTAACGGTTAAGAACGAAGAAGAAACAGCGTTTTTGTGTGAAGTTCAACAAGGTGGTATTTTTACTGCTGACAAAATGGAAGCAGGCCAGCTTGCGCATTGTCTAGGTGCATTCTGCCCTAACATTCTGTTCCCATATGCTCGTGAAACGATTTCTAGCCTAGTGGTTAAAGGTACATTCCCACAACTGAACTTAGCGCCAGTTAACTTCGACGCTCTGTTTATGAACTACCTGCAGCAACAAGCTCAGCAAGAAGGCACTGCGGAAGCTTAATTGCTTTACCGCTGTTTCTCGGCATAAATAAAATGCACAGAGCATCAAAGGATGTGATGTGCATTTTTTGTTTATTGCCTACAATGGTTCCTTACACTGAAACCATTCGAAGTTCCAACTTCCAAATTTTTAATACGATCGGGCGGATTAATGACGGACTCAGACATTCAAAACGGCTACGGGAAAGAAATCGCTATGACGGTGCTTGGTGCTGGCTCATACGGTACATCTCTGGCTATTTCACTGGCGAGAAATGGCGCGAATGTGGTGATTTGGGGCCATGACCCTGAGCATATGGCACGTTTGCAGTCGGATAGAGCGAATCACGAATTCTTGCCAGATATTGATTTTCCACAATCACTGATTGTTGAGTCAGATTTAGAAAAAGCCGTGCAGGCCAGTCGCGATTTGTTGGTTGTGGTGCCGAGTCATGTGTTTGGCATCGTGCTTAACAACATTAAGCCTCATCTAAGAGCTGATTCACGTATTTGCTGGGCAACGAAAGGTCTGGAGCCAGAGACTGGGCGCTTGCTGAAAGACGTGGCTGTAGAAGCATTAGGGGAAGGGTACTCGTTAGCTGTGCTATCAGGGCCTACGTTCGCCAAAGAGCTGGCGATGGGCATGCCAACGGCGATTTCAGTTGCTTCTCCTGATGAGAGCTTTGTTTCTGAACTTCAGGAGAAAATTCACTGCAGCAAGACGTTTCGAGTCTATGCCAACAGTGACTTTACAGGGATGCAGTTGGGTGGCGCGGTTAAGAACGTTATTGCGATCGGTGCTGGCATGTCAGACGGCATTGGTTTTGGCGCGAACGCTCGAACTGCTCTGATTACTCGTGGCCTTGCTGAAATGACGCGTCTTGGCGCTGCATTAGGTGCGCAGCCAGAAACCTTCATGGGTATGGCAGGGTTGGGCGATCTGGTTCTGACTTGTACAGATAACCAATCACGTAACCGTCGCTTTGGGCTAGCTCTAGGTCAAGGTAAAGATGTGGATACTGCTCAAGATGAGATTGGCCAGGTCGTTGAAGGCTATCGTAATACCAAAGAGGTCTGGCTATTGTCACAGCGCATGGGTGTCGAGATGCCAATTGTTGACCAAATTTATCAAGTGTTGTATCAAGGAAAAGATGCACACATGGCAGCAAAAGATTTGCTTGCTCGTGATAAGAAATCAGAGGCGTAAACGTCCAAAGACACGGAAAGCGAAAAACACTTAAGCAAGCTTAGGTGAAGGGTTGAGAAATGAAACATTGTGAAAAACAGAAAGTATGGCAAGCCATTGTTCGCGAAGCGCGAGAGCTTTCAGAACAAGAGCCAATGCTAGCAAGCTTTTACCATGCGACGATCATCAAGCATGAAAGCCTAGCAGCCGCGCTGAGTTATATTTTAGCCAACAAGCTGAACACAGCGTCTATGCCAGCGATGGCCGTGCGAGAAGTGGTTGAAGAAGCTTTTAACGCTGATCACTCGATAACAGAGGCGGCGGCTTGTGACATCTGTGCCACAGTGAATCGAGATCCTGCGGTTTCCATGTACTCAATGCCTTTACTGTACTTGAAAGGCTATCATGCTTTGCAAGGTTATCGTGTAGCGAACTGGTTATGGCGCCAAGGTCGCATAGCACTGGCCACTTACCTGCAAAACCAGATTTCAGTGGCGTGCCAGGTGGATATTCACCCGGCGGCAAAAATTGGTCACGGTATCATGCTCGACCACGCAACGGGCATAGTGATTGGTGAAACGGCGGTCGTCGAAAATGATGTCTCGATTCTGCAAGACGTGACGTTAGGCGGTACTGGTAAAGAGTGCGGAGATCGACACCCGAAGATCCGCGAAGGGGTGATGATCGGCGCGGGTGCCAAGATCCTTGGCAATATTGAAGTGGGTGAAGGCGCTAAGATTGGGTCTTGCTCTGTCGTATTGCAGCCAGTTCCTGCTCACACCACGGTGGCGGGTGTGCCAGCTAAGATTGTTGGCCGTCCTAAAACGGATAAGCCCTCACTGGATATGGATCAACAGTTTAACGGCCGTTCACAAAGCTTTATTGGTGGAGATGGCATTTAAAGCTGAACTACTGATAAGAAAACAAAAAAAGGGTTGAAGTTTTGGCTTCAACCCTTTTTTATCGCATTAGCCTAGAGAGGCTAATTCAGCGAGTACTTCTTCAGCCCATTCAATCCACGCTTGGCGAACCAATAGATTACGGCGAAGCGTTAAACGTTCCAAGCGCTGCTGTTTATCCAAAGTCGCAGGCGTTGAATAGTACGCGTTTTCTATTTCTTGATAGTGAGCCACTAGCTTGCGTGATTCCTCAACCAATTCGGCCAACTGTTCACGATAAGGTGCGGAAGGTTGAACGGCGCAAGCCATCAACTTAGCGGAGAATTCATCACGAACTGTTGGATGTGCTGTTGGCTGATCGAACCATTCACCTAAAGCGACACGGCCTGAATCTGTGATGGAATATACTTTGCGGTCTGGTTTACCTTCTTGAGGTTCTAATACGCAGGTAACCAACTCATTCTGAGCCATTTTATTTAGCTCGCGGTAAACTTGTTGGTGGCTTGCTTTCCAGAAGTAACCAATAGTGGCGGAAAATTCTTTGGTGATATCATATCCAGTTGCGTCGCGTGTGCTCAGAACTGTCAGGATAACGTGTGGTAATGACATGTCTTCAATCCAAATGGTCAAATAACTACTAACAACTGCTTAGTTACTGTCGTGCTTCTGTGGCACTTATCATCAGTTAATTTCTTTAAGCAGCGCCAACAAAGTTGGCCATGTCACCTTAAAAGCCGTTTTATCACCTAGAGCGATATGTAGATGTTGTTGTGTATCGCAAGGGAGCATTAGTATATCTAAATAATAAGCATAAAGTGGAATAGAAGGACAAAATAACCCAAAAAACTGATAATTTGCTCAATAAATGGATATTTTGGTTCATTATCCTGTTTGATTGATAGTTTTGCCACTTTTTTGTTTAAATAATGCTATTTGATTTGACGTTTTCAGAATCAGATATAGTAAAGGCTGCCCGTTAAGACAGCCTTTTTTGTACTTTGTTACAAGTTTATCCTGTGTTGCGCATGCCCGCTGCAATACCAGCGATAGTCACCATCAATGCTTCTTCCAGCTCAGGTGATGCCGCGTTGCTCTGACGAGTGCGATAAAGCAGTTCAGCTTGCAGCATGTTCAATGGCTCGACGTAAATGTTACGTAGGCGAATAGACTCTTGACCCCACGGATCGCTTTGCATCAGGTTCTCGTTATTCTCAACATTGAGTACTGCTTTGATATCTTGCTGAAGTTGAGCTCGCAGCTTATCACCCAGAGGGAGTAATTTAGGATCAGCTAAGCGCTCATCATAGTAACGCGAGATCTCAAGGTTACACTTGGTGTACACCATTTCCAGCATGCCTAAGCGAGTGGAGAAGAACGGCCACTCACGACACATCTCTTCGAGTAGCGCCTGATGACCTTTATCGATGGAGTATTGAATCGCTTCACCAGCACCTAACCACGCCGGCAGAACCAAACGGTTTTGGCTCCAAGAGAAGATCCATGGAATCGCACGTAAGCTTTCTACACCACCCTTTGGATTACGCTTGGCCGGACGAGAACCGAGAGGCAATTTACCTAACTCCAATTCTGGCGTTGCCTGACGGAAGTACGGAACAAAGTCAGGTTCATCTCGAACGACGCTTCGATACGCCTCACAACTGACCTCTGAAAGTACATTCATCAGATCGCGCCACTCTTGTTTTGGTTCAGGAGGCGGCAGCAGGTTAGCTTCCAAGATCGCACTGGCGTACAGATTGAAGCTATTGACAGCAACTTCAGGTAAGCCGAGCTTGAAGCGGATCATTTCCCCTTGTTCTGTCACTCGCAGGCCACCTTTCAAGCTCTTCGGTGGTTGAGACAATAGAGCTGCATGAGCGGGCGCACCGCCTCGACCAATGGTGCCACCTCGACCATGGAATAGTGTCAGTTCAACCCCTTCTTCTTCAGCGACTTTGACCAGTGCTTCCATCGCATGATACTGAGCCCAGCCCGCTGACATCACACCAGCATCTTTTGCTGAGTCAGAGTAGCCGATCATCACCATTTGGTGGTTCTGGATAAAGCCACGGTAGAGATCAATGCCCATCAATTGTTTGATGACGGATTCGGCATTATTCAGATCGTCTAACGTTTCAAACAGTGGGCAGACATCCATTCGATATGGACAGCCTGCTTCTTGCAGAAGTAGATGTACGGCCAATACGTCAGAAGCCGTGCGCGCCATAGAAATCACGTAAGCCCCAAAGGCTTCACGTGGTTGGGCGGCAACAATCTTACAGGTATCGAGTACTTCTTGGACTTGCTCGGATGGTTGCCAGTCACGTGGGAGAAGTGGGCGTTTGGAGGCCAGCTCATTGGTCAAAAACGCTATCTTGTCCTGCTCGCTCCACTGGTTGTAATCACCAATGCCAAGGTAGCGAGTTAGTTCTGATAAAGCATCGGAGTGGCGCGTACTTTCCTGACGAATATCGAGGCGCACGAGGTGAACCCCAAAGGCTTTGATTCGACGTAGCGTGTCTAGAAGCGAGCCATCAGCGATGATGCCCATACCGCACTCATGAAGAGATTGGTAACAAGCATAAAGAGGTTCCCATAACTGTTCGACACGTTGAAGGGGAGCTTTAACAGCCAGCTTCTGACCGTTTACTTTTGCATCCAGTATTTCTTTGGTTTCAGTCAGCAAGGTACGCAGCTGCTTTAGCACGGCACGGTATGGTTCGTGTTCATCTTCTCCCGCGAGCGAGCGTACTGCGTCATTACAGCGAGTCATCGACAGTTCACTGACCAGCTCATTGATGTCATTGAGGTATAAATCTGCGGCTTTCCAGCGTGACAGCAACATGACTTCACGGGTAATGGTATGGGTGACAAATGGGTTCCCATCACGGTCGCCACCCATCCAAGAAGAGAAATGCACAGGGCGAGCATCAATAGGCAGGCCTTCTTCAAGATAACCACGCAGACGACCGTCCAATTCGCGTAAAAAGTCAGGTACCGCTTCCCATAGGGAGTTCTCGACGACAGCAAAGCCCCATTTGGCTTCATCAAGAGGAGTTGGGCGCTGCTGACGAATGGTGTCAGAGTGCCAGCCTTGGGCAATCAATTGTTCGAGGCGACGTTCAGTCTTCTGACGTTCTTTGGCTGACAGGTCGTTTAACTCGAGTTTCGACAAACACTTATTGATTTTGACCAGCTTGTTGATCATGGTGCGTCGAGTGATTTCGGTTGGGTGCGCAGTAAGCACTAACTCAATGTTGAGATCTCGCACCGCTTGAGCAGTGTCGAGTTTGCTTATGTCGTTTTGGCTAAGTTTGGAAAACAGGTTGTTGATGGCGTCTGGTTCGCAGACATGTGCATCGCAATGACGTGAAATAGTGTGGTACTGCTCCGCCATGTTCGTCAGGTTGAGGAATTGGTTAAAAGCGTGGGCAACAGGCGTCAGTTGCTCATCGGGTAGGCTTTTAATTTCCTCAATCAAGCTTTCACGATCGGATTGATTGCCAGAAAGCGCAGACTTAGAAAGCTTACGAATCGTTTCTACTTTGTCCAGAAGTGCATCACCATGGGCATCCTTGATGGTGTTACCGAGCAAGTGTCCTAACATGCTCACGTTGCTTCTGAGTGCAGAGTATTTCTCGTTCATTGTCATCCTGCCTTGTAAAAAAATTACATCCATTGTTCCTTGTTAAGTAGACAATCTAGCGAAAAATATCGCTGTGAGTCAAATGCTGTAGGCTAAGATTGCAAATATTGTGCAAATGAATGCAACTGAGATGATGCGGCGGTTTTCTCTATATTTGTTGAAATTTTATTACAGAAATACGAGCTGATTCAAAACTCGTTTATTGTTCAATCCCTATATGAGCATGAACGTATTCGCGGATAAAAGGCACCACTTCGGCTTCGAACCAAGGGTTACGCTTTAACCACAAAGTATTTCTCGGAGAAGGGTGAGGTAGGGGCAAATAGTGAGGTGCCCACTGCTGCCACGCTCTGACGGTTTCGGTGAGTGTTTTCGGTTTGTCTTGCAGATAATAGTTTTGTGCATACTGGCCTATCAACAGCGTCATACCGATGTTAGGCAGTTGTTCGAGCACCTTACTGTGCCATTGCGGGGCACACTCTTTTCTTGGAGGGAGATCGCCGCTTTTGCCTTTGCCGGGATAACACAGCCCCATGGGCATGATGGCTATCTTGCTTGAGTCATAAAAGGCCGTTTTATCAAGCTCAAGCCATTGCCTTAATCTGTCACCGCTCGGGTCATTCCAAGGGATGGACGTTTTATGCACTCGGGTCCCTGGCGCTTGGCCGATGATCAGTAGTTTGGCTTCTTTACTCGCCTGAATAATGGGGTTGGCTCCCAGAGGTAAATCAGGCTCGCATAGCCGGCACTGGTGAATTTGCTGGAGCAGATCTTCTAGCATCAGTAACCTTTATCGAGATCGACTTCATTCAGTAGAGAAAACCCATCTCGCCAACGTTGATAATTGTCAGCAAAGATCTCGACCACCTGCTCAGGGAAGCTGAGAGCGGCGATATGTGGAGTGATCGTAACCGCTGGGTGGCGCCAGAATGGATGACTGGCTTCGAGTGGCTCGTTTTCAAACACATCAAGAAAGGCATGGGCAATGGCTTGCTCTTCTAGAGCGGCAAGTAAACCGTTCTCACACACGACATCACCGCGGCCCACATTGAACAGTAAGGCGGATTGGCAGTGACTGAGAGACTGATGATTAAGTAGATGATGCGTTTCTTTGGTGCTGGGCAGAGTGTTAACTACTGCATCGACTCGGCTCAGCACACTGTTTAGCTCCTGAATATGGTAAGTTTCGTCAAAAGGGGAATGCATAGACGGAATACCACTGCGGTTAATACCGATCACTTTTATGCCAAATGCCTGAGCCGTTTTGGCGAGATGGTTACCTATCGAGCCAGTCCCTAAAATCAATAAAGTGAGCGCGCTTAGAGATTGATAGGGTTTGGGTTCCCATTTGGCCTGATTCTGACTTTCTTGATAGTGCAAAAAGTGGCGATGATGTTGAATAAGGTAACCGAGAACGTATTCTGAGATTTGCTGGCCAAATATCCCCTTCACATTGGTGAGGAGAAAGTTCGGGGTGTTGCTGGTGAGAGCGTCGACACCAGCATAAACCGATTGCATCCATTCTACGTTGGGAAAGTCATTAAGCCGCTTGGCGACCAGTGGTGGAGAGGCGAGTAAAATAGCCGCATCTTCTGGATTGTCGGTGATCTCGAGATCCGGTAACTGCAGCTTGTCGATCTGCTGCTGGTAAGTTTCGTTGTGCTCAGTCAGTAAATAGACTTTGTTGGTGAAATTGTTCATCGGCTTCGCTTTTTTCCACTATGGTTATCAAGTACACTTCCGCTGTCTTTTTCTGAACCAATGAGTCCTTATGCTACAGAACCCTCTTCAACTTCGTCTTGAGAAGTTAGAACCTTGGAAGCAGATTACCTTTATGGCGTGTCTGTGTGAACGTATGTACCCTAATTTTGCGATGTTTTGTGACAGTACGGAATTTGCAGAGCCACGTATTTATCGCGATATTCTGGATAGCATTTGGGAGCAACTGACAGTCAAGGGTGCCAAGGTTAATTATGAGCGCCAGTTGGAGAAGTTAGAAGAGATTATTCCAAGTTCTGAAGATTTTGATTTTTATGGTGTCTACCCCGCGATTGATGCTTGTATTGGTTTGTCTACCCTGCTACATGGCTTGTTGGATCGCGATGACTTATTTGAAAGCATGCAAAAAATCAGTCAACAGTCGGTACAGACGGTTGCTCAGCTAGAAGAAGCGCAAACGGGCCTTGAGGTCACCAATGACAATCAGAAAGACAATGAAGCGGTTTGTGAAGAGTGGGATGTGCAGTGGGCTATTTTCCGTCCGCTGAAAGATGCTCAGGAACGAGACATTGAACTGATTAAAGATCTTCGCTTTGAGTTAAGAGAAGATGGTGTCAGCAATATTGGTGTTAGCCTTTAATGAGAAACGGGAGCCATAGGCTCCCGATTTTATTAGTGGTCTTCTTTTTTGGTTTGTAGTTCAGAAACCTGATCTTCTTCATCGTCATCACGACTTTCAATCACGCCGTGTGTCTCTTTCCATTTCTCCCAACGCTCAAACGCAAGCTCTTGCATGTCGGTAGCTCTGTCCGCTTCATCGACGATCTCTTCCCCAACTAAGTGCTCGAAGATATCTTCCAGCGTCAGGATCCCCTGAATGGTGCCGTATTCATCAACAACCATCGCTAACTGGAGGCGTTTAGCCATCATCTGCTCAAACGCTTTTGGCAGAGATAAGTTGTTCAGTAGTACGTGAACCGGACGCATCACTGCCCCTAGCTGCTTCTCGCCACAACCTGCCTGCTGAAGTTTAAACATCTCTAAGCGGTGTACAAAACCGATGATATTGTCTTTGGACTTGCTGTAAACCAGTGGGCGAGAAAATGGCGTGTCTTTATGCTGAGCAAGAAACTCATTGATGCTCATCTCTGCATCAACACGGAACACGACCGGACGTGGTGTCATGACCTGAGTGACAGGGACGTCCTGAATGCCAAGCAGGTTGTTGAGAATTTTAGTCTCACCTTCCGCAAATTCACCACTCTCTTTAGCCAGAATCGCCATTGCAGAGAGCTCATCACGCATCTTCGGTGCTTGGTGACCGCGGGCAAGGCGTTTGGTGATCTGCTCTGAAAACCACACAAACGGTGTCAGTGCCCACACCATCCAACGTAATGTAATGGCGGCCATAGGCGACAGCTGACGCCAGTATGTCGCACCAATGGTTTTAGGCACGATTTCCGATAGCACAAGAATACCCAGGGTTAACACACCTGAGAATACGCCTAGCCATTCGCTACCAAAAACTACAGCAGCTTGTGCACCTGCACTGGCAGCGCCGATAGTGTGGGCAATGGTGTTCAGTGTCAGGATTGAAGCCAGTGGGCGATCGATATCCGCTTTCAACTTTGATAACTTTTCTGCGGCCGGATGCCCTTGTTGGCGCAGTTGTGCCAGATAGCTGGGAGTAATACTCAGAAGAACCGCTTCGAGGACCGAGCAGATAAAGGATACGCCAATCGCAACAGAGACGTAGATGGTTAGCAGTAACATAAATGTCCTATATCAGGTTTATACCACCACCGAATTTTGCAATGTACCCATCAAAATTATCAATTATGAAATGAGTCACTATGCCTGGGCATTATTGGTGTGAGTATTTTATATTCGCTTCAGGCCCCACAATATCAGGCTTCGTGGACTATCAGCGTTTTATAAATAAGGTTAATTATGATTAAAAACAAGCCTTCGTATAGGAGAGGAAGGTAACAAATTGTGAGTTAATACTCATATTATGGTTAAAAGTACGTCATGAAAGCCAAAGATCGCTTACAAACCTTTGCCAGATGGGGCATTTATGCTTTAGAGTGAGTTGAATTCGATAACATATGAGAAGGGAAACCTAATGAACAAGACCCAATTAATCGACTTTATCGCAGAGAAAGCAGATCTATCTAAAGCACAAGCTAAAGCTGCTCTTGAAGCAACTCTTGACGGTGTGACTGATGCACTTAAAGAGGGTGACCAAGTTCAACTAATTGGTTTTGGTACATTCAAAGTAAACCACCGTGCAGCTCGCACTGGCCGTAATCCAAAAACTGGTGATGAGATCCAAATCGCTGCTGCAAACGTTCCTGCATTTGTTTCAGGTAAAGCTCTGAAAGACGCAGTGAAATAATTTATAATGCGCCAAGGTAGTCTTCTGTCTTGGCGCATCACTGTCATGAAAAAACGTTTATTCTCTTCACTAATCACTTCTTTTATCGTTGGTTGTTCTTCCAGCGTTCCTACTCCTAACTTAGATCAGTTCGCTTATTACACGGGCGGGAAAAGCATGGGCGATGCCACAAGCTTATACTGGTATACGGAAAAGCTCGCTTCTCCTAATGCTGCTGCAGACTATGTGACGGCAGGGGATTATGGTTGGTATAAAACCGACTACAGCTGGACCGAAGGGGAACTGAGAGAACTGATTCGTGAAGGCGAACAGCTTAAAGGCGAACAAGGGCTGGTGAAATATCGAGTGCATGTTCGTTTTAATAAAGATGGTGAAGCGGTTTATCAGCAGTACCGATTAGATGGCAAAGTGCTTCCGGTCAAACCAGCTGAACTCGAACGCTACAAAAATGATGCGATGACTGTGGCAACCGTGACGAAAGAGCAGGATAAAAAAGGTCAGGAGCTGATTCAGGGCTACTGGGACGGTTCAACGTTTGAAACCTGTTCTGGTCAGAGTTACTCTCGATTGGAGTTTAACCAGACACTGCCGTCATTTGTGGTGAATCGCCTCGCTGGGGTGGACAACTATGTAGCTTTCCTTGGGTCGACACGCACCAATCGAGTCATTGTTGAAGACTTACTCATGTTGGCAGATGAAGACCACTCCTGCATTGAAAGACCGAGTCTGCTGTCTGATTAAAAATACAAAAGGCGCCTCAAGAGGCGCCTTTTTTGATACTGAGAGATTATTCGCCTTGTTCGCGCTCTATCGCTCTGTAACCAATGTCGTTACGATGGAACATACCATTCCAACTGACTTGCTTAGCCAGCGCATACGCTTGCTGCTGAGCGTCTGAGACGCTATTTCCCAGTGCTGTTGCACATAGAACACGACCACCATTCGTCACAATGTCGCCAGCTTCGTTGTTTGCAGTGCCGGCGTGGAAGATCTTCTGACCTTCGACTTCGGTAGCCGGCAGAGAAATCACATCGCCTTTTGCGTAGTCTGCTGGATAACCTCCTGCGGCGAGAACCACACCGATAGACGCACGTGGATCCCATTTAGATTCTGCTTGGTCTAGTTTCTCGTCGATAGCCATTAGGCAAAGCTCAACCAGATCAGATTCCATACGCATCATAATTGGCTGGGTTTCTGGATCGCCAAAGCGGCAGTTGTACTCGATGACTTTCGGTGTACCGTCTTTGTCTATCATAAGACCAGCGTAAAGGAAACCAGTGTAAGGGTGGCCTTCTGCATCCATACCACGCACGGTTGGGTAGATAACCTCTTCAAGGATACGCTCGTGGATCTCTGGCGTTACCACGGGTGCTGGGGAGTAAGCACCCATACCGCCGGTGTTAGGGCCTGTGTCTTTATCGCCAACACGTTTGTGGTCTTGGCTGGTGGCCATTGGCAGAACGCTCTGGCCGTCAACCATGACGATGAAACTGGCTTCTTCACCGTCTAGGAACTCTTCGATCACCACGCGGCTACCGGCTTCACCAAACGCGTTACCTGCCAGCATGTCTTTGATTGCGTCTTCTGCTTCTTCAAGCGTCATTGCAACGATAACGCCTTTACCTGCAGCAAGGCCGTCTGCCTTTACGACGATAGGAGCACCCTGTTCACGAACATAAGCAAGAGCTGGTTCAATTTCTGTGAAGTTAGCGTACGCTGCAGTTGGAATATTATGGCGTGCAAGGAAGTCTTTGGTGAACGCTTTAGAGCCTTCTAGCTGCGCAGCGGCTTGAGTAGGACCAAAGATAGGCAATCCCGCTTCACGGAAAGCGTCAACCACACCAATAACGAGTGGCGCTTCTGGGCCCACAATCGTCAGCTCGATTTTCTTCTCTTTAGCGAATGTCACCAGCTCAGAGATTGCTTCCACGCCAATGTTTACGTTTTCTAGCTTTGGCTCAAGCGCGGTACCTGCGTTACCAGGCGCAACGAATACTGTCTCAACGTTTGGGTTTTGTGCTGCTTTCCAACCTAAAGCGTGCTCACGACCGCCAGCACCAATAATTAGTACGTTCATGTTTTAAAATCCTCATAGCTGCTTCAGAGCCTTTATTTCTGTGTCAAACATGCTCACTTATGGTCATAAGCTTCGCGTGTTTTCCTTGAACTAAAACCACTGACTTGCTCTACGTATTTCAAATATCGGAATATTTAAAAAAACAAAATTATAAGTTTTGCTCAAAGTAATTGGTGATGTGGTTAGGCAGCAATTGAGCCCATCCTCGGTCACATAGCCTGCTATGTGACCGAAGGGCTAAAGCCGCTAGAGACGCCACAGTGCCAAATACGAAGAGGACATTAGTGGCGGAAGTGACGCATACCGGTAAAGATCATCGCCATGCCGTGTTCGTCCGCTGCTGCGATAACTTCGTCATCACGCATAGAGCCGCCCGGTTGAATTACACACTTGATGCCCGCTTCTGCCGCCGCATCGATACCGTCACGGAATGGGAAGAATGCATCTGATGCCATCACACAACCTTCGACCTGTAGGCCTTCGTCTGCAGCTTTGATACCTGCGATTTTCGCAGAGTAAACGCGGCTCATTTGGCCTGCGCCTACACCAATCGTCATGTCGCCTTTTGAGTAAACAATCGCGTTAGATTTCACGTACTTCGCTACCTTCCAGCAGAATAGGGCATCTTTCAGCTCTTCTTCAGTTGGTTGACGCTTAGAAACCACTTTAAGGTCGTCTAGGCTTACCATGCCTTGGTCGCGGTCTTGAACCAGTAGACCACCGTTAACGCGTTTCACGTCGAAGCCAGTTGTTTTAGTTGTCCACTCGCCACATTCAAGTAGGCGAACGTTCTTCTTCGCTGCAACAACCTCAATTGCTTCAGCAGAAACAGATGGTGCGATGATAACTTCAACGAATTGACGCTCAACAATCGCAGATGCTGTTGCTGCATCAAGTTCGCGGTTGAACGCGATGATACCGCCAAATGCCGATGTTGGGTCAGTTTGGTAAGCGCGGTTGTACGCTCCAAGAATGTCTTCGCCAAGTGCAACGCCACATGGGTTTGCGTGCTTTACGATCACACACGCTGGCTCATCGAACTCTTTCACGCACTCAAGCGCTGCGTCCGTGTCTGCGATGTTGTTGTAAGAAAGGGCTTTGCCTTGGATCTGGCGAGCAGTGGAAACCGAAGCTTCTTCAGGGTTTGCTTCAACGTAGAAAGCAGCTGCTTGGTGGCTGTTCTCACCGTAGCGCATGTCTTGCTTCTTCTCGAATTGCTGGTTGAATGTGCGAGGGAATTTGCTCTCTTCGTCACCTTCTTTGTTCTCGCCGTAGCTAGGAACCATAGTGCCGAAGTAGTTTGCGATCATGCCGTCATAAGACGCGGTGTGCTCGAATGCCGCGATAGCGAGATCGAAGCGTGTTTCTAGCGTAAGAGACGTTTCGTTTGCGTCCATTTCTGCGATAACGCGGTCATAGTCGTGTGCATTTACAACGATAGTCACGTCTTTGTGGTTTTTCGCAGCAGAGCGAACCATTGTTGGGCCACCGATATCGATGTTCTCAACCGCGTCAGCAAGCGTACAGCTTTCTTTAGCCACAGTTTCAGCAAATGGATATAGGTTAACGACAACTATATCGATAGGGTTGATGCCGTGTTTTTCCATCACGTCATCGTCTTGACCGCGACGGCCTAAAACACCACCATGAACTTTTGGGTGAAGCGTTTTAACGCGTCCGTCCATCATTTCCGGGAAACCCGTATAATCGGATACTTCTGTGACAGCAATGCCTTGCTCAGCTAGTAAGCGGGCAGTACCACCTGTGGATAGGATATCGACACCGCGTTCAGCGAGAGCTTGGGCAAACTCAACAATACCTGTTTTGTCTGATACGCTGATAAGGGCGCGGCGAATTGGACGAGCGTTGTTCATGCTTCCATCTTCCTCAAAGTCATGGAGTTAAACTAAAGATATTTGCCAAAAATGAACTTGTTTTTATCTCGTAGGGATAAAAGATTGGCCAGTTTTGGTAAAGACCTTTTTGCCAGTCGAGACTGGACAGATATTAGACTCTAAACTTGATGGCGCACATTCTAACTAATTTATTACAAAAAAGCTCGCGCAATCGTTTGGCATCTCAAAAATAATTATGAAAACCGTGCTTTTTAACTTAAAAAGTAACGAGATAGTTAATAAGGAAAGTTATGTTCCAGATTGGAGAACTGGCAAAGCGTTGTGGTGTGACCACCGATACTTTGCGTTTCTATGAGAAAAATGACCTGATCCGTCCCATGGGGCGCAGTGAATCGGGCTATCGTCTTTATAACGAAGAAAATCAGAAACAGGTCGGTTTTATCCTAAAAGCCAAAGACCTAGGGCTAAGTCTGGAAGAAATTCGCGAGCTGCTGGAGATAAAGCTAGAAGCCACCGAGCACAGTTGTGCAGAAGTAAAAGCCATTACCTCGGCAAAGCTTGAGGTGATTGATGAAAAGATTGCAGAGTTGACCCGTATTCGCCATGCATTGAAGAAAATCAACGATGCGTGTTGTGGTCATATTGATGACGATGCCAGTCATTGTTCGATTTTAGGGGCGCTGGGCAGTGAAGAGCGCCTATCGACTTGCTGTGATGAGCCTTAACTCGCCTGCCGAATTTTGGCTTGAATCGCGGACTGAACCTTCATATCCGGCAAGTTATCGTGGTAGAGCGTGACTTGATTGCGACCTGTCTGCTTAGAGTAATACATCGCTTTATCTGCCTGAACCAAGAGTTCTTTCACATGAGAGATGTCTGAGGTGACTTCTGCGATGCCAATACTGACGGTTGGATGAATGATATGGCCGTCGACACTGCAAGGGGCATTTTCAATTGATTGTCGGATGCGCTCGGCAATGTCGTAAGCCTGAATGGCATTGGTATTTGAGAGTACAATGCCAAACTCTTCGCCGCCAAGTCGACCAATGTAGTCACTGCCACGAATCTGTTTCTGACAAATTCTGGCAACCTGAGTGATGACTTCGTCACCCGAAAGGTGGCCGACTTGATCGTTGATTTCTTTAAAGTGATCGATATCGATCATCAAGCAAGACAAATTACGCTGAGTCTCATTGTAGCTTTGTAATTCTTGCTCAAGAGCTTCAAGGAAGGCGCGGCGGTTGAAGATACCGGTTAGCTCATCGGTTTCGGACAGGCGCTTTAGCTCTTCCTGACGGCGATAGTTGCTCGTGATGTCACGTTCTTGCCACAGGACATACTGGGTGCCATCTACTAAGCACAGTGGCTTAATGGTGGCTTCGAACCACATGTCTTCAGGGCCATCTAGTGTTTCCAGCTCATCAATAGACAGTTGCAAGCATTCGATAGGGCTGACACTGTACTGTACAACCAGAGGTTTGGCTGACTCGCTAACATCTTGTATGTAGCTGAGTAACTGGTCGGCTTTATCCTGTGGAAGGATGTCGTGAAGCGTTTTATTGGCGTAACCATTTTTTTCTAGGCGAACGGAGTGGAACGTTCCCCCAAAGCCCTCGACAAAGCGCCCCGACTGCTCTAAAACGAAAAGTCGGTCAGGAAGTTCATTCAGAATCAGGCTTAGCCATGCTTCCCTTTGCTTATCAAGCATATAGTTTTATCCAACAACAGATGAACACCGCATTATATCTAGACAGGTAGTGATGGCAATCGTGACAGATCACAGTTTGCTTACTATTTGCTCAGTTAGATAGCATGAAAGTGAGACTTAATATGCGTTTGGTTTCTCTGCTCTTTTATAGTCTCAAAAGTAAAACATGCAGAGCAGTGAGTGAGCAAATGAATTGAATTTTATAAATTAAAGGCGGTTAAAAACGGAAAAAGCCGAATCCATTTGGAATCGGCTTTCTCAAAACAAAATTCGTCAGAACGTATTAGTTCATGCCGTATTTTTTAAGTTTCTTGCGAAGAGTACCGCGGTTGATACCCATCATAGTTGCTGCGCGAGTTTGGTTACCGCGAGTGTATTGCATGATGGTATCTAGTAGTGGCTGTTCAACTTCAGCTAGAACTAATTCGTATAGTTCTGTGACTTCTTGGCCGTTTAGTTGAGCCAAGTAGTTTTTAAGAGACGCTTTAACAGAGTCACGTAATGGTTTCTGAGTAATCTGGTCCTGTGACGTTACTGTAGTTACTGTTAATGCTTCTGAAGTCAGATTTTGTTCGAACATATTCGGTCTAGCTCTTCTCTTAATTATGATGCAACGTTTAGCCATCGTATCTGAAGCGTTCGCTTCAAATAGTTAGGCTTTATCAAAATACTCTTCTAACGCTTCAAGTTGCAGCTCTGCTGCCTCAATCGCGTTGAAGGCACGGCGAAACTCACTTGCTTGCTCATGCTCTTTTAGGTACCAACCTACGTGCTTACGCGCGATTCGTGGCCCTAAGTACTCTCCATAAAAATTGTGGAGTGCATTCACATGACCCAGCAGAATGTCTTTCACTTCCGCGGACGGAAGGTCAGGCATCGTGGTGCCGTTTTCCAAAAAGTGTTGGATTTCCTGGAAAATCCATGGACGACCTTGGGCGGGACGTCCAATCATCAGAGCGTCTGCACCGGTGTACTCCAGTACGCGCTTGGCTTTCTCTGGGCTATCGATATCACCGTTTGCGATAACCGGTATCGAAATTGCCTGCTTGACCGCTCTGATGCTGTCATATTCGGCCTCACCTTTGTACATACAGGCTTTTGTTCTGCCATGCAGAGCAAGCGCTTGTATGCCGCAGTCTTCGGCTAATTTAGCGATTTGGACACAGTTTTTATTGTCTGGGTCCCAGCCTGTTCGGGTTTTGAGTGTCACTGGGACATCGACTGCATTGACTACCGCTTTCAGGATATCTTCGATGATATCTGGGAAGCGAAGCAGTGCAGAACCGGCAAGCTTCTTATTCACTTTTTTTGCTGGGCAGCCCATGTTGATATCGATGATTTGCGCACCGTTCTCAACACTAAACTGAGCAGCATCGGCCATCAGTTGTGGATCCGCACCCGCAATCTGTACAGAGCGAATGCCCGATTCACCTTCATGCACCATGCGCTGCTTGGACTTTGACGTTTTCCATAGCTTTGGGTTTGAGGACATCATTTCACTGACGGCCATCCCAGCACCATAGCGGAGGCATAACTCTCGAAACGGTCTATCGGTCACTCCCGCCATTGGGGCGACGATGAGATTATTCTTAAGTTGATGATTTCCGATTTTCAAAACGTCTTCACAGCTTAGTACCAGCAAGGGCGCGCATTTTACGCATTTTTTTCCGCTGTGAAAAGACTAATATTTGAGCATTTACAAATTGTTTTTGTAATTTGTATGAATTTCAAACAATTAGCCCTGAAAGTCTTATCTAGCCTTGCTTTCGACCAGAGATGCGACACCATTCACTTTGCTCCTTGATAGGATCAATGTGAAGTTCATCACGGTAATAGTTAGCCACATCTTCTGCTTGTGTATCCAGCACGCCAGACATCGCCAGTTCACCGTTCGGTTTGACTAGAGACTTGATAATCGGTGACAACTCACGAAGTGGACCGGCAAGAATGTTCGCAACGACGACGTCAGCGATCAGGCCCTCTGGTTGATCTTGAGGTAGGAAAACTTCGAGCTTATCGGCAACACCATTGCGTTCGGCGTTGTCTTTTGAAGCGATGAGAGCCTGAGGATCAATATCGATCCCGATGACCTTTTCGGCACCGAGTTTGATTGCGGCGATCGCTAAGATGCCAGAACCACAACCGAAATCGATCACGGTTTTACCCGACAGATCTAGCCCTTCCAACCACTCCAGACATAGCGCAGTGGTTGGGTGAGTACCAGTACCAAAAGCGAGGCCAGGGTCTAACATCACGTTGACCGCATCCGGCTCTGGGACGTCTCGCCAGCTTGGACAGATCCATAAACGTTCACCAAACTTCATTGGGTGGAAGTTGTCCATCCACTCTCGCTCCCAGTCTTTGTCTTCCAACTGCTCCACTTTGTAAGCAAAGCCCTCTGGTAGCAAGTTGCTGTTCTTAGTCTGTTCAATAATAAACTGAGTGTCCGCTTCTGCGTCGTACAGAGCGAGAATATCCGTATCACCCCACAGACGAGTTTCTCCCGGCAAAGGTTCAAATACTGGCGTATCCTGCGCGTCTAAGAAGGTTACAGACAGTGCTCCTGTTTCTTCCATTAGCATGTCGCCGATTTGCTCAGCGTTGTCGTTGGTCGCATTGAGTTTGATTTGAATCCAAGGCATGGGTATGTGCTCGTCTAGATAGTTAGATTTAAATTTGCGCAGAGTGTAGCAGAACTCGGGGGTTTATTTGAGTCCAGAGTGCGCTGAAAACAAAAATGCTCACCGAAGTGAGCATTTGTATCGTGTCAGTAATCGAATTACTGCAGACCCAGTTTCTTCTCTAGGTAGTGGATGTTCGCACCACCGTGTTGGAAGTTTTCGTCGTTCATGATGCTTTCTTGCAGCGGAACGTTAGTCTTAATGCCTTCGATGATCATCTCACCGAGTGCGTTCTTCATGCGAGCAATGGCAACATCACGGTTTTCACCGAATGTGATCAGCTTACCGACCATTGAGTCATAGTGCGGTGGTACTGTGTAGCCCGTGTAGATGTGCGATTCCCAACGAACGCCCATACCGCCTGGTGCGTGGAAGCGCTCAATCTTACCAGGTGAAGGTAGGAAACGTTCAGGGTCTTCTGCGTTGATACGACACTCAATCGCATGGCCGCGGATCTTGATGTCATCCTGAGTGAATGACAAAGGCTGGCCTGCTGCAACACGAAGCTGCTCTTTGATCAGGTCAACGCCCGTCACCATTTCTGTTACTGGGTGCTCTACCTGAATACGTGTGTTCATTTCGATGAAGTAGAATTCGCCGTTCTCGTAAAGGAACTCGAAAGTACCCGCACCGCGGTAACCGATTTCCAGACAAGCACGCGTACAACGCTCACCAATGTACTTACGCATTTCTGCTGTGATACCCGGAGCAGGCGCTTCTTCAACCACTTTCTGGTGACGACGCTGCATAGAACAGTCACGTTCACCTAGGTGGATAGCACCGCCTTGACCATCAGCAATCACCTGTACTTCAACGTGACGTGGGTTTTCTAGGAATTTCTCCATGTAAACCATGTCGTTGTTGAAAGCTGCTTTTGCTTCTGCACGCGTCATCGCGATAGCTTCTACTAGCTCAGCTTCAGAGCGAACCACGCGCATACCACGACCACCGCCACCACCAGAGGCTTTGATGATGACTGGGTAACCGATGCGTTTAGCGTGCGCTTTGTTCGCCGCTTCATCATCGTTTAGAGGGCCGTCAGAACCTGGTACACAAGGAACGCCCGCTTTTTTCATTGCAGTGATAGCAGAAACCTTGTCACCCATGATGCGGATCGTTTCCGCTTTCGGGCCAACAAAGATAAAGCCGCTACGCTCAACTTGCTCTGCAAAGTCTGCATTCTCAGACAGGAAGCCGTAACCTGGGTGGATAGCGATCGCGCCCGTTACTTCTGCTGCAGAAATGATACGTGGGATGTTCAAGTAGCTATCGATACCGCGAGCTGGACCGATACAAATTGCTTCATCAGCAAGAAGAACGTGTTTCAAATCACGGTCTGCTGTTGAGTGTACGGCAACGGTTTTGATGCCTAATTCTTTACATGCGCGAAGAATACGAAGCGCAATTTCGCCTCGGTTCGCGATGACTAATTTATCTAACATAAGAGACAGCCTCTATTATTCGATAACAACAAGTGGTTGGTCGAATTCAACTGGCTGACCATCGTCAACTAGGATTGCAGTAACTACACCAGATTTGTCTGCTTCGATTTGGTTCATCATCTTCATTGCTTCAACGATACATAGAGTTTCGCCAGCGGTTACTGATTGACCTACTTCGATGAATGCTTTCGCGTCTGGGCTTGGAGCACGGTAGAAAGTACCGACCATTGGAGAAAGAACTTGATGACCCGTTGGTACTGCTGGCGCTGCTTCTGCTGCTGGAGCAGGTGCTGCTGCCGGTGCCGCCGCAGGAGCTGGAGCAGGTGCCGCTGCAACTGGTGCTGCTGCGTATTGAATTGGAGCTGGTGCCGCTGAACCGTTACGGCTGATTCGTACCGACTCTTCACCTTCAGAGATTTCTAGCTCAGCAATGCCAGATTCTTCAACTAACTCGATAAGCTTTTTGATTTTACGGATATCCATCTTTTCTTTCTCTTTTATCTTGTGAATAAGACAGCTCTCTGTGAGCTGCAGAGTGTGTTCATTTACTGTGATAGTAATTAAGCTACTGTGCCTGCAATGTGTTTACGGCAGCAGACAAAGCGAATTCATAACCTTGTGCACCTAGGCCGCAAATCACACCTTGTGCCTTATCTGAGAGATAAGAGTGATGGCGGAAAGGCTCGCGTGCGTGCACGTTGGATAAATGTACTTCAATAAATGGGATAGAAACGCCGAGTAGGGCGTCTCGCAGAGCAACACTAGTATGTGTGAAGGCTGCTGGGTTGATGATAATGAAATCAACTTTGCCAAAAGATTCGTGGATTTTCTCAATCAGTTCATATTCGCGATTTGATTGCAGATGCTCTAGTTCAACACCAGCTTTGTGGGCTTGCTCGGTTAAAGTGTCGATAATCTGTGGTAGGGTTTGAGAACCATAGTGACCAGGTTCGCGTAGACCCAACAGATTTAAATTTGGACCATTTAAGACAAGAATGCGT
The DNA here is from genome assembly GCF_013113835.1 of Vibrio sp. RE88. Classification (GTDB taxonomy): domain Bacteria; phylum Pseudomonadota; class Gammaproteobacteria; order Enterobacterales; family Vibrionaceae; genus Vibrio. The sequence continues at coordinate 176,530 of NZ_VTYQ01000008.1, forward strand.
GATTTAGCTGTCATTGTGCTGCCATCTTCCTACTTCATGATATGAACTGGAATCTTCCCATAATATTGCCGATTCAGCGTGATTATATTGTCAAATTTTACGCTGGATCTTTAAAATAGACCCAGATTATAGCCAATTCAGCGCATTTAGCAGCAATTTACTGGTCTAATCTCCCGTTTCTGAGATGAAAAACTGCTACCAAGGTAACAAATTTGACTGCTTTGTCTTGGATTTCAGCTCGCTAGATATGTTCCAACAAATAAAAAAGCCGCCACAAATGTGGCGGCTCGGTCTTGTTTTGCTATTTCTATGCAAGTTCTGCTTTTTCGGCGATTAACTTATCAACAACGCTTGGATCGGCCAGTGTTGAGGTGTCGCCTAAGTTGCTAGTATCACCAGTGGCTATCTTACGTAGGATACGACGCATGATCTTACCCGAGCGAGTTTTCGGTAGAGAATCTGTCCAGTGCAGCACGTCTGGCGTGGCGATTGGGCCAATCTCTTTACGTACCCAGTCCTTCACTTCTTTATGCAGCTCTGCTGATGGGAACTCACCATCGTTAAGCGTAACGTAAGCGTAAATGGCCTGACCTTTGATGTCATGCGGGATACCAACAATCGCTGCTTCTGCAATCTTATCGTGGGCAACCAATGCCGATTCAATCTCTGCGGTACCCATACGGTGACCGGAGACGTTGAGTACGTCATCAACACGGCCTGTGATCCAGTAGTAGCCGTCTTCGTCACGACGAGCACCGTCACTGGTGAAGTACATGCCTTTGAACGTGGAGAAGTACGTTTGCTCAAAGCGCTCATGGTCGCCGTAAACGGTACGCATTTGGCCTGGCCATGAATCAAGGATCACCAAGTTGCCTTCTGCAGCGGTCTCTTCAATGATGTTACCCATGTTATCGACTAACGCAGGCTGTACGCCAAAGAATGGACGAGTGGCAGAGCCAGGTTTTAGTGCTGTAGCACCTGGTAATGGAGTGATGAGGATGCCACCGGTTTCGGTTTGCCACCAAGTATCGACAATCGGAGATTTCTCATTACCAATCGTCTTGTAGTACCACTCCCATGCTTCAGGGTTAATTGGTTCACCCACTGAGCCCATGATACGCAGGCTGTCACGGGTAGTGCCATCTACCGCTTCATTGCCTTTTGCCATCAACGCGCGAATAGCAGTTGGCGCAGTGTAAAGAATATTGACTTGGTGTTTATCAACAACTTCACTCATGCGGTTGGTGTTCGGGTAGTTTGGTACCCCTTCGAACAGAATGGTTTTTGCACCATTAGCCAGAGGGCCGTAGATGAGGTAAGTGTGACCTGTGATCCAACCTACGTCAGCGGTACACCAGAAGGTCTCACCTGGCTGGTAGTCGAAGACATATTTGAAGGTCATGGTGGCGTAAACTAGGTAACCGCCTGTGGTGTGAAGGACACCTTTAGGTTTACCGGTTGAACCTGATGTGTAGAGGATGAAGAGTGGGTCTTCCGCTTTCATCTCTTCTGGTGGGCAATCATCTGAAACTGAGGCCGTTGCTTCATGCCACCAAACATCGCGATGCTCATGCCAGTCAATATCACCACCAGTGCGTTTCAGCACTAGTACTTTATCGATCGTTTTTACTTCTGGGTTGGTCAATGCTTCATCGACGTTCTTTTTCAGTGGAACCGCTCGACCACCGCGCACACCTTCATCGGCTGTGACAACGACTTTTGCGTCTGAGTCAATGATACGTCCCGATAGTGCTTCTGGAGAGAAACCACCGAAAACAACCGTGTGGACTGCACCGATACGAGTACAAGCCAGCATAGCAACAGCCGCTTCAGGTACCATTGGCATGTAAAGACACACGACGTCGCCTTTACGTACACCTTGTTCTTTTAGGGCGTTAGAGAAACGGCACACTTCTTTGTGCAGTTCGTTGAATGTCAGTGTCTTATCGTCTGCTGGGTTATCACCTTCCCAGATGATTGCCACGTCGTCACCGCGCTCAGCTAGGTGGCGGTCAATACAGTTTGCAGATACGTTGAGCGTACCATCTTCAAACCAGCGAATATCGACATGGCCTGTGTCAAATGAAGTGTTTTTTACTTTGGTGAAGGGTTTGATCCAATCAACAATCTTACCGTGCTCACTCCAGAATCCTTCTGGGTCAGAGACAGACTGTTGGTACATGGCGAGGTAGGTATCATTATCCGCATGGGTATTTGTTTTGATATTTTCTTTTACCGGATAAATATGGGCTTCACTCATTGCTTTTCTCCTTGGGCTTAATTCAGAACGAATTGAGCAAGTGTTCGTTTAAAACGTTTTCCACGTTTGTCGAAATTCCCTATATCCGTAACTTTCTAGCACCGAGCGTAATTCGACAATTAGACTTTAGGATGAGAGGCCTAATTCTGCTTAGTATTGAGGAGGCTATGTTTGATTTTGAGAGTTGGATCGTAGGAATCCGTTAGCGGGTATAGGGCAGACTCAAGCTCGGTAAGTCTCCTTTGGTCAGGCGAACAAATACCAGCGCCGCTGAGATGGCATCTTGCAAAGCGTCGTGTTTACTCTGCATCGGTAAATCAAGATGTTTGCAAATGGCTTCCAGACTCAGATCGAAATAGGCGTTGGGTAAGTGTTTCTCCAGTTTGTCGTGGTAAATCTGGCTGACCTCAATCAAAGGGTTAGGCAGAGGAAATCCCAGGTGACGTTTACACGCCAGATCAAGAATCTTCTTGTCGTAGCGAATGTGGTATCCCACCAGCGGCCGATTGCCGACAAAAGCCAGTAACTGTGTCAGTGCCTGTTTTTCATCGATACCATCGGCCAGATCTGAATGGCGAATCTGATGGATCTTGACCGAATTAGAATCCAGCGATTGGGGAGCTCTTAATCTCACTTCGAAAGGTTGGCTGGTGATGATGCGGTTGTCGATGATTTTGGTCGCTGCGATGGTGACCAGTTCGGCGCGCTTTGGATCTAAGCTGGTGGTTTCACAGTCGAGTGAAACATACTCACCCTTTTGGACTGAGGCAAATAGGGGTTGATAAGGCGACCCCTTCAATTTGTGATACCAGTAGTGGCGCTGAATCCAGTTCATTATTAGTCCCGAATTTGATAGTGGTAGCCAAGGAACTGTTTGAATTTTTTGACCACGTGTAGGCTGTGGCGCAGTAAGTCACGTTCCGTGCGTTCGAGCAGTTTGAGGTTGATGCGGTTGTGGCTATGTTGATTCGCGACCTGTTGGCTAAGACGGAGTTTAAAGAACAGTTTCAATGCTTCATTGAGGTTGTCCGCGGTTTCTGGCTCTAAGATGCGCTTGTTACGCAACGCTTCAATCCGGTCAAAGGTGTTGTTTTCCTCTAAGCCATATTCCAGTGCTAGGGTGCGAATCCCGTGAACGATTGGGAAGATACCGCCACTTTTCAGATCGACTCCTTGTTTATCCGATTTGACGTTGCCAAACAGAGTCAGTGGCAGAGAGAACTGCAAGGCGGGTCGAGTGAAGTCCTGTAGCGCCAGCATATTATTCAGCATCAGCCCTTTGAGGTGTTGTCGCACAGGAGTGAGTAACGTCTTGTTGCCCGCGACCGCGTGGGCATCGGTGAAAATAGCCAGATCCATGACGTGCTCGGCAGAAGAAGGTTTAGACCAGCGTGTTAATGTTGTCTGCCAGTCACTCTGACTTTTCACCCATTTCGGATTGTTGACCATCACGTTACCCGGGCAAAGTGGGTAGCCTAGTTGTTGTAAAGTGTGGGTCAGTTGAGCCATAACTGTGTCGCACTGAGGCCAGTCTAATCCGTCTCTGATAATCAGTGCATTGTCTTGGTCGGTTTTTAAGATCTGTTCCCCGCGCCCTTCTGAGCCTAAAACGATCAGACAGCAATGATCGTGAAGGGCAGGAGGAACAATCAGTTCAAACGCTTTTTCGATAATTTGTTCGTTGACCGCAGAAATCAGCTCCATGATAAAACGGGTACGAATGCCGTTTCCTAGCAGGCTATCGACTAACTGACGTTGGCGATTGGATGCCAATGCCAGTTCTTCGATGCTGGAAGCGCGGGCTATGCTCAAGGTTAGTACATGGGAATGGGTCGAAAAGGCACTGAGAATCTGGGTCATATCCAGCATACCGACCGCTTCTTTACCATCTGCCACCATGACCCGCTTCATACGTTTACGAGTCATCTTGATCATCGCGTTAAACAGAAAGTCGCTATCGTCGACGTGAATCACCGGAAAGGTTGCAATCGCGCTGACCTGAGTATCCATCGGATGACCGTCAAGCATTACGGCATGCAGCATGTTGGTTCGGGTGACGATAGCGAAAGGCAGCTGATTTGGATTGTCGGTCAAGCGAGGATCATCATCATGGAGCCTGACCAAAGCGGCATCAATCCCATTTTGTTTTAAGACCTGAGTGACCTCATTAAGCGGTTGCTCAGGGTTAAGAATCATCGGAGGGTGATAGATATCGCGGTCAACTTTAGTGAGAATAAACTCGGCCAGATTCTGTTGTTGTTGGGCGGCTTCTATCAATTGCTGTCGTTTGGCGAGATTGTTATCGAAATAGGCCGCAAACTGGCCATTTTCGTTGTATAGCTCAAGAAAGACCGCTTTAGGCAGCAGATATGTGAGTGTATCTTCCAGCGCAATGTAGTGGTGGCGGACTTTACCTTCAAACAGCGCGCGCACATCAAATAAGTCATCATTGGCGTAATGGGCGAATACTTCCTCTCCATTAGCACTGCGCTCCTCAACGGCGCCTTTAATCAGAATATGCAGGTGCTGGCTGTCTCCACCAGTTGCCAGCAAAACTTCTTTATCTCGGTAGTACGCCACATCCAGCGAGGCACGCAGTTTGTTCTGCTGCCGTTCGTCGAGGCGATCAAACGGTGGAGAGTGCATGTTGAATTTATCTGGCATACCGGACCCGTGTGAGAAAAGAAACCATGCTTTAAGTGTGACAAGTTTCCTTTTAAGTGCCAGACGACTTTGGTCGAATTACTCTAATTTAGGATGGCTGCGCGGAAACAGATTGGTGAGTAATCTTCCCTTTTTATTCAGCAAGTAAGCAGAGATAATGCAGCATCCGCTCTCATATCGCATTCAGAGGTCATAATGCTCAATCCGTCTCCCTACGGCTGGATATCTCAATACTTTGTCGGATTCTTTTTTGCCTATGGTGTCTATTTGCCATTCTGGGCGTTGTGGTTTGAGGAACAGGGCGTTTCAGCCACAGATATCGGCTTATTAGTCGGCATTGGTTTTGCGACTCGTTGTGTCGCCAATATGGTGTTAACGCCACGTATTCATAAGGTTGAGCACCTGATGCCCGCACTGCGTTGGCTGAGCATCGCTGCCCTAATTTTTATTGGTTTCCACTTCTTTACGGGCGGTAGTTTTTGGTTGATGGCGGGTGCAACTGTGCTGTTTAACCTTTGTTGCGGGCCGATTGTGCCGCTGTCTGACGCGATGGCGAACTACTATGCGCGGCTGAAGATGCTCGATTATGGGCGTGCTCGACTCTGGGGATCCGTGGCATTTATTGCGGGTTCGACGGTGGTCGGCTATTTGGTGGCCAAATTCGGCACTGATATGATTTTGTATACCGCGCTAGCAGGGGTATTTTTTGCCATTTTGGTCGGGATGCGTAACACCAATCCGATGCCTGTTACGACGGAAGAGGAACAGGCAGAAAGGCCGAAGCTGACCGAGCTACTAAAGGAGTCGTCCGTCTTGAAGTTCCTCGCTCTGGCGGCTTTGATTCAGGGCAGTCATGCCGCTTATTACAGCTTTAGCTCGATATATTGGAAAGAAGCCGGGCATTCTGAAGATATTATCGGTTATCTGTGGAGTTTAGGTGTGGTGGCGGAAGTGGCGGTTTTTGCCTTGAGTAAACGCCTGTTTGCCGGCTGGTCGCTACGTGCACTGTTTTTAGTCGCTGCGATTGGTGTCGTCGTGCGCTGGGGATTGACCGCTTCGACAACAGTACTGATTGGGCTTGTCCTGATCCAATTACTCCACGGTGTGACTTTTGCCGTCGCGCACATCGCAGCTATTCAATACATCCAGCACTCGGAGCCAAGAAAAATGGTCGCCCTACAAGCGCTATACAATGCGATTCCGCTCGGCGCATTCATCGCTCTGATGACCGCCTTGAGTGGTTGGGGGTATGAGAATTGGGGCGCGAACGTGTTTTGGGCGATGGCGGTGATGGGTATTCTGGCACTGTTTATTCGTGTTGAACCAAAACGCGAACGTGCCTCGGTTATCGACGTTAAAGCACAGAATTAAGCGGAACTGTTTGAGTTCGATTCGCTTCCTTAGTTAAATGAAACCTCTCCAATATGGAGAGGTTTTTGTTTGTATAAACAAAGCAGCGGAATTCAATTCGATAAGGAAATCAGATGCAAGGCTGGCTAGTGATCACCGTATCACTGATGTACCTCGGACTCCTCTTTCTCATCGCATGGTATGGCGATAAGCAGCATCGTTGGCTAGCTCGCTGGCGGCCTTGGATCTACAGTCTGTCGATTGCGGTCTACTGTACGTCGTGGACCTTCTACGGCACGGTGGGGCAGGCAAGTAACAATCCGTGGTCATTTCTCCCGATCTACATCGCGCCTATCTTGGTGTTCACCCTTGGCTGGCGAGTGCTAGCACGTTTGATCATTACCGCTAAGCGCGAGCACATTACGTCGATTGCTGATTTTATCGCTGCGCGCTATGGTAAGTCTCAAGGCTTAGCCGTCGCCGTCACTCTGATTGCCGTGGCGGGGATCTTGCCTTACATCGCCTTACAGCTGCGTGGTATTACCATGGGGCTAGAGATCGTCTCTCCAGAATTGTCAGTGGCATTTGAAACGCAGGGGATGGACGTTTCATGGTTTGTGGTTGGTGCATTGGCGATATTTACCATGTTGTTTGGTACGCGCCACATTGACAACACCGAACACCATCGCGGGATGATGATGGCGATAGCATTTGAGTCGATCGTCAAGCTGGTGGCATTCCTCGCAGTTGGGTGTTTCATCCTCTATTTGGCACTCAATCGCAGCGACATCGAGCTGATGTCGATTGCCTCTGATACCTATCAGTCACCAAACCTGCCGACATTATTAATCCACACTGTGCTGACCATGATGGCGATTGTTTGTCTGCCGCGTCAGTTCCATACCATGGTAGTGGAAAACGAGCGCGCGCAGGACTTGCATACGGCGCGCTGGTTGTTCCCTGTTTATCTGGTGCTAATGGGAATCTTTGTTCTGCCTATTGCCTGGGTAGGGCAGGGGCTACTGAGTAGTGCGAGCCCGGATACGTATGTAATTAGCTTGCCGATGGCTGTGGGGGCACAGGATATTGCTTTGCTGGCATTTCTCGGCGGCACGTCTGCCGCTAGTGGAATGGTTATTGTCTCGACCATTGCGTTAGCCATCATGGTGTCGAATGATTTGGTGATGCCGCTGTTGCTGCGCCGGATGAAGCTTGCTCAGCGAAACCATCGTCACTTCTCTGGCTTATTACTGGTTATCCGACGTGGCTTGATTTTACTGCTGTTACTTGGTGCATGGGGCTTCTATCAGGCTTTGGGCAACATCCACTCTCTATCAGCGATTGGCTTTCTTTCATTTGCGGCCATTACTCAGTTCGCCCCTGCTCTACTGGGAGGAATGTACTGGCGTAACGGCAACCGAAAAGGGGTCTATGTAGGCCTCGCGTTTGGCTTTGGCTTATGGCTTATTACCCTGATGAGTCAGACCGATATGCTGGCTGGCGATGCCAACAGCAATTTCCTTCTGTGGCTCGTGACACCGCCAGAGGCTTTGCAGGCAGCAGGCATTAAAGGTTCGGACTGGGGGATTGTCCTCAGCGTGACGGTCAACGCGTTGTGCTATGTACTGGTCTCGTTAATGACGCGTTCAAGTTTGAGTGAGCGTTTGCAGTCGGCTTCTTTTGTCGGTACGCCAATGCCAGAAAGTGAGAACATCAGCCTCTATCAGAGCCGCGTGACGGTGGGAGAGCTGGAGATGCTGGCGGCGCGATTTGTCGGTCGACAAAGGGTGCGCAGTGCGTTTGAGCAGTACTGGGCCCAGCAGCATGAAACTATGCTGCCAAACCAGCAGGCGCCCGCCAGTTTAATTCGCCACACGGAGCGAGTGCTGGCTGGTGTCTTTGGCGCGTCTTCGGCAAAGTTGGTCCTGACCTCTGCCCTGCAAGGGCGCAACATGCAACTGGAAGAAGTCGCGACCATTGTCGATGAAGCCTCTGAGTTGTATGACTTTAGCCGTGGGCTTCTCCAAGGGGCGATTGAGCATATTGGCCAAGGCATTGCCGTGGTGGATAAGCAGCTTCGTCTGGTAGCGTGGAACCAGCGATATCTGGAGTTGTTTGTCTTTCCGCAAGGGTTGATTCAGGTGGGCAGGCCGATCGCGGATGTGATTCGTCACAATGCGGAGCAAGGCTTGTGTGGCCCCGGTGACCCAGAAGATCATGTCCGCCGCCGTATCTATCACCTCGAACAAGGCACCCGTCATACTTCTTCACGAGTTCGGCCTGATGGTCGGGTTATTGAAGTGCAGGGCAACCCGATGCCCGGTGGTGGTTTTGTGATGAGTTTTACGGACATTACGGTGTTCCGTGATGCAGAGCAGGCACTGAAAGATGCTAACGAAAGTTTGGAAGAGCGGGTCCATGAGCGGACTCAAGAGCTGGAGCAACTCAACAAACAGCTGGTCTCTGCCACTCAACGTTCCGAGCACGAATCTCAGTCGAAATCGCGCTTTCTTGCGGCGGTCAGTCACGATCTGATGCAGCCACTCAATGCCGCCCGCTTGTTTGCTTCGTCACTGTCTGAGGTGGCGCAAGAAGAGGAAACCAAGCGTCTCTCCAAGCATATTGAAAGTGCTTTGGAGGCGGCTGAAGATCTGATCGGTGACTTGCTTGATATTTCTCGGTTGGAGTCGGGCAAGCTCGATATTAATGTGCACGGCTTTGCAATTAATGATGTTCTCTCCAACCTCAATGCTGAATTCAGTGCATTGGCCAAACAGCAGGGGATTGAATTTGAGATGGTGCCAAGCCAGTTGATTGTTCAATCTGACCCCAAACTGCTGCGCAGGGTGGTGCAGAACTTCCTGACCAATGCCTTCCGTTACAATCCCAAGGGCAAGGTGGTGCTCGGGGTAAGGCGGGTAGGTCAACAGGCGAGGATTGAAGTGTGGGATAACGGCACCGGTATCGATGAAGACAAACAGCAGGAAATTTTTGAAGAGTTTACCCGCGGCAGTCAGGTTCGTTCGGATCAGGGGCTCGGGCTTGGATTAGCGATTTCTAAAGGCATCGCCCACGTGCTCGGTCACCAAATATCCATGCGTTCATGGCCGGGTAAAGGTAGCGTGTTCTCAATTACACTCAATCGCAGTGCACAAGCTTTGGTACAGCCGCAAGCCACGCCTTCTGCTGCCATCTCTGACCTCAGTCACCTTAATGTACTTTGTGTCGACAATGAGCCGGAAATCTTGGTTGGAATGGAAAACTTGCTGGCGCGCTGGGGGTGTAATGTGCGCACGGCGACCGATATTGTCACCAGCCTGAAGTGTCTAGATGAAGAGTGGCTGCCGGATGTGATTCTCTCCGACTATCGTCTCGATAATGGCCGTACCGGGCTTGAAGTGCTACAACAATGTCGCTTGCGCTTAGGGGATAGCTTTGAAGGGGTGATCATCAGTGCTGACCGAACCAACGACATGATGGATGGCATTAAATCCAACGGATTCGGCTTTATTCCTAAGCCAGTTAAACCGCTCAAACTCAGGGCAATTCTGAATCGGGTCTAGGGTCGAAAGTATCCTGTGGTGTGCCTGAATATGACTCTGCGCATCTAAATAAAAAGGGTTGACGTTTTCACGTCAACCCTTCGACTGTTCTAGTTTCCGCTTACTCAGTAAACAGTGTTTCGTATTTCACAAATGCGGTTTGCGTTTCCCCATAATACAGCGTGCCGTCAGATTGAATCACCACTCTTAACCAACTGTCCTCTGATGTGGGTTTAGGCAGCGTGATATACCAGTTTTGCCCGGCTTGATCGGCTGGCTGCATGTTGATTGGCTGCGCGTTCTGATCTTGGCTGTCGACCAAAGAAAGTTTAACTCCTTCGAGAGCGTAAGCAGCATGCAATGACAGCTCAAGACTCTCATCGGTGAGCTTCTCAGAGCGGAACTTGACCTTAAAGTCTCCATTTTCCATATCGCACAAACCACTGGTGTAGCGGCAGTTTGATTTGCTGACCAGCTTGTAGCTCTGGCCTTCTTTCGCGGCATGGGGTTTTTCGCTGACTGCCATATCAGTGCCGAAATAGGCAATAATGGACAGAATCGGTGCAATCAAAAGAGCGACAATAAAGTGCTTATTTTTGAACATCTTGGCTTCCTTGCGACAACATTTCGAAACTACGGTAACTGAATTAAGAGCAATAAAAAAGCCCCGGACGGGTCGTCCCGTGAGGGGCTTTGATAGTTAAGTGTAGATTAGTGATCTACCGCATCACCAGCGCCTGCTGGAACACGAACGTGCTCGACCAAATCTTTCACTTCTTGTGGTGTTTCTGCCGTGACTCTCGATACCGCGAATGCAACTAGGAAGTTGAATAGCGCACCGATAGCACCGAAGGCATTAGGTTCGATACCTAAGAACCAGTTGCTGCCCCAGCTTTCTAGGTACTTCCAGTCAGCGATGAACAAGATGCCTTTGTGCTGGAATACGTAGAACAGAGTGATGGTGATACCTGCGATCATACCGGCAATCGCGCCTTCCTTGTTGATGCTCTTGCTGAAGATACCCATCATCAAGGCTGGGAAGATGGACGAGGCTGCCAGACCGAAGGCCAGTGCCACCGTACCAGCGGCAAAGCCAGGCGGATTTAGCCCCAGATAGCCGGCTACAGCAATTGCGACCGCCATGGATATCCGGCTCGCCAGCAGCTCTTTCTTCTCAGAGATATTTGGATTAATCACACCTTTGATTAAGTCATGGGATATCGCCGAGGATATGGCCAGCAGCAGACCAGCAGCGGTGGACAGAGCAGCGGCTAAACCACCCGCAGCAACCAGTGCAATGACCCAGTTAGGCAGCTTGGCAATTTCTGGGTTCGCCAGAACCATGATGTCGCGGTCAACTTTCAGCTCATTGGTTTCAGCATTTGATGTGTACTGGATGTTGCCATCGCCATTCTTATCATCAAAACCAAGTAGGCCAGTTTTTTCCCAGTTTTTAAACCAATCCGGACGTTCATCGTAAGCGAGATTCTGACCTGGAGCCGGGTTAACCGTATCCATTAGGTTTAGACGCGCCATGGCAGATACCGCAGGTGCAGTCGTGTATAGAATCGCGATGAATAATAGTGCCCAGCCTGCTGACGTACGTGCATCACGCACTTTCGGTACCGTGAAGAAGCGGATGATAACGTGCGGCAGACCCGCAGTACCAATCATCAGAGACATGGTGTATACGAACATGTTTAACGTATCACCACGTACTTGGGTGGTATATTCACTGAAGCCGAGTTCGGTCACCACCTGATCAAGCCGATCGAGCAGATAGACATCCGTTCCGGCCATGGTACTGCCGAGACCAATTTGTGGAATTGGGTTACCCGTTAGCTGGAGCGAGATAAAGATAGCTGGAATGGTGTACGCAAGAATAAGTACACAGTACTGAGCAATCTGCGTGTAGGTAATGCCTTTCATGCCGCCCATTACTGCGTACATGAATACAATACACATACCGATCAGTAGACCTGTTGAGTAGTCCACTTCAAGGAATCGACCGAAGGCAACACCAACCCCTTTCATCTGACCGATTACGTAAGTCACTGACGCGATAATCAGACACACAACCGCAACAATACGTGCAGCATTGGAGTAGAAACGCTCACCAACGAACTCAGGTACCGTGAACTTACCAAATTTACGCAGGTAAGGCGCTAAAAGCAGAGCGAGTAGTACATAGCCGCCTGTCCAGCCCATCAGGAATACAGAACCACCGTAACCCATGAAGGCGATAAGGCCTGCCATTGAAATGAAGGAAGCAGCAGACATCCAATCCGCGGCGGTTGCCATGCCGTTGGCGATCGGGTTAACCCCGCCCCCTGCAACATAGAACTCTTTAGTTGATCCCGCGCGTGCCCAAATTGCGATACCGATATAAAGGATAAAGGTGGCACCTACAACGAGATAAGTGATTGTTTTCAAATCCATCTGAACTGCTCCTTACTCGTCCACATCAAATTCGCGATCGATTTGGCGCATTTTCCACGCGTAGTAGAAAATAATGCCTAGAAAGGTATAGATGGAACCTTGTTGTGCAAACCAGAAGCCCAGTTTGTAACCACCTATCTGAAATTGGTTAAGCTCGTCGACAAATAAAATGCCGCAGCCAAAAGAAACGACAAACCAGACAACCATCAAGCTGATCATCAGTTTTACGTTTTTGTCCCAGTAGGCTTTGGCTCGTTCCTGACTTTCAAACGCCATTGCCGCCTCCTTACGATTGGTTTCGTTGTTAAATAAATGTTTCACCATCTACATTAGCAAGGTGCTGGCAAGAACTCTTTTCAACTTTAGTCGTGTGATAAAAAACAAAAAGCGCCTAAAAATCAGGCGCTTAATATTTAAATGATAGATTTCTGTGATGTTAATGTGGTGTTAAATTAGCCTAAGGTCTAATGATTTGTTGATGACTTTATAAAATAATTCAACCTAGGTAGAAGTCTTTGATGCCCAATAACAGGTTGTTTAAAGCCACTGCTGCAAGGATCAACCCCATGACTCGGCTGATGATCGCAGCGCCGACATTGCCAATCCATTTCTGGATATGTGTCGCGCCAAGCAGCAGGAGTAAGGTGATCAACAGAACACTCACCATCACCGCTGCGGTGATGCCCTGGTCGACCAAGGAATAACGGTGGTTGTCGGTCAGCATCACGATCGCCATCATTGCACCGGGAGAGGCAATTGAAGGGATCGCGAGTGGGTAGACGGCTAAGTCAGCCAGATCCGAGTGACTAACTTCTTCAGAAAGCTTAGTTTCCTGTTCAGGTTTAGATTCACCAAAAATCATTGTTAGAGCGAACAGCAAGAGTACCAAGCCACCGGCTGCTTGAAATGCAGGTAGAGGAATCTGCATTGCATCCAGCAGCAGCTGACCTGCAATGAGGAAGAACAGAAGTACGCCTGTTGAGATACCTACCGCTTTGAGTGCCACTAAACGACGTTGTTTGGCAGTGAGGTGTTGAGTTTGGGATAGGTAGACCGGAACGGAACCAATCGGATCGATGACGGCCCAGAGAACGACAAATTGAGTGATCAATACGCTAAGCAATGATTTGACTCCCAGAGTTAGTGAAACAGAGGGATGAATAAGTCGATCAGATGACCGACTTGACTATCTTAGCAGATAAATGATCGAGATAGGGTGAAAAAGAAAATTAAGATTCAGATTCTAGCTGCTGAAGTAAAATCACAGCCTGAGTGCGGTTTTTAACACCTAACTTTCTAAAGATCGCGGTCATGTGGGCTTTTATCGTTGCTTCAGAAACATTTAACTCATAAGCAATTTGCTTGTTTAGCAGACCATCAGATAGCATTCCGAGTACTTTGTATTGCTGTGGCGTTAAAGTGGCAATTTTCTCTGCTAAGTCATTGCAAGCGGCGTTGTTGGTGATGGAACCTTCTGGGAAGAAAGGTTCGCCGCTCAAGACCTGATTCAATGCATTGACCAATTCTCGCATGTCACTCGACTTAGGGATAAAACCAAACGCACCGTGGCTCTTGACCTGAGTAACGACGGAAGGTTCTTCACTGGCCGACACGACCACAATTGGCATGTCCGGGTATTCTGCCCGTAGCTGAATCAGCCCAGACATCCCGTTGGCGCCAGGCATTTTTAGATCAAGTAGCAGAAGATCGGGCTCGTCTTCTTTAGCAAGAACTGCCAGAAGCGCATCGAGGGAGTCCGCTTCCAATAAATTGGCACCACTAACCGCCATGTGCACAGATTGAAACAGTGCATTACGAAATAAAGGGTGATCGTCGGCGATGATAATGGTGTAGGTCGAGTCCATGACGTTAACTGCTATTGAAAGTTTGCTTACAGGAATTATTGTCACCTTTGAGAGTATGGACAATATCCATACCCTAAAAGTCTGAACTGTATCGGGTTTTATCGCCAAATTGCATATAAATAAACAAGATACAAAAACGCCAGTCGTTAGACTGGCGTGAAGTTAATCAGCTGGTGCTTACAGGCTGTGGGCGTTGATGTGTTGCAAAAACGGCTCAGCCTGCATAAATCCGGTTACTCTGGCGTTGGAGACATGTTGGCCGCTGGCATCCCAGAACTCTATCGTTGGCAGGCCAAGTACATTCATCTCTTTTAGCAGTGCGATGTCTTGCGGCAGGTTCTTGGTGACATCGGCCTGTAACAGCACAAAATTACGTAGCTTTGCTTCTACATCAGGCTGGTGGAAGGTGTACTTTTCGAACTCTTTACACGCCACACACCAGTCTGCATAGAAGTCGAGCATCACAGGTTTGCCCGCCAGCTTAGCTTGTTCCAACTGGCTGTTGAGATCATCCACGGTGGTAATGCGTGTAAATTGAATACTAGGCTGCGCTTGCTCTGTATGACCACCAAACCAGTAGTTGAGTGCGGGTTGCGCTGAGGCGAATAAGCCAAGAACCGCAATGATACCGACCGCGCTTTGCTTCCAGCCACCAAATGGCAGTGAGTTTTTGACATGGTATAGCCAGCCAAAAGCGGCTAGACCAAGTGCGGACCACAGTCCGGTTGCCCACGTTTCTGGCAGGATACGTTCAAGTAAGAAGATTGGCGCAGCAAGCAGAATAAAGCCAAACAGGGTTTTTACTCTGTCCATCCAGTTACCGGCTTTGGGCAGCAGTTTGTTGCCAAATACCGCAACCAGCATCAGTGGAATGCCCATGCCCAGCGCGAGAGCGTACAGTGCGACGCCGCCCGTGAGTAAGTCACCGCTTTGTGCGACGTAGAGCAGTGCGCCTGAAAGCGGCGCTGTGGTGCAAGGGGAGCAGACTAATCCAGAAATCGCACCCATGGCAAACACGCCGAGCGAGCTGCCGCCTTGCTGTTTGTTACTTAAGTTATTCAGCCATGTCTGTACTGCACTTGGCAGCTGAATGGTGTAGGCACCAAACATCGACAGCGCTAGGGCAACAAACATGACGCTCAAACCAATCAGGACGTAAGGGTGTTGCATGGCAGCCTGAAACTGCATACCCGCAGAGGCGACAACCAATCCTAACAATGTGTAAGTGAGAGCCATCCCTTGAACGTAAATAAACGCTAAGCCTAATGCTCGACCGTGGCTCAGCTTGCCGCTGCCAAGCACAATACTGGTCAAAATCGGATACATCGGCAGCACGCATGGCGTAAACGCAAGGCCGACACCCAGTGCTAAAAACAGTAATGGTGTCCACCAGCTATCACTTAGGCTAGATGCTAGGCTCGATTCCTGAGAAACCGGCTGTGACGGTTTGGCTGGAGTGTCTGTTGGTGCAGAACTTGTGTTACCTGATGGTGCCAACTTGTCACCAGCGCTGGATTGGAAACTGGTTAAGTCAACCACGCGAGTCTCTGGCGGGTAACAAAATCCGGCTTTTGCACAGCCCTGATACTGGACAATCAGACGTGCGCCATCCTGATAATCGGCCAAAGGCACTTCGACAAACAGAGGTGTGGTATAGATGTTTACCTCACCGAAAAACTCGTCTTTGTAGGGCTGACCGTCTTCCATTTTCAGCTCGCCTACCGTGACATTTTCGCCGCTGACCGATAAACGGTGCTGGTAGAGGTAGTAATCCTGTTTGACTTGCCAGTCGAGGAAAACCTTATCGCCTTGCTGATAGGCGTTAAACGGGAAAGCTTGATCGACTGGGACAAAAGTATTGCTCTGATTTCCGAAGCTTGGCGCAGAGTTAGACTGCTCGAAAAGCGCCATAGCAGGGGTAGAAGCTACAGTCAGACATAATAAAATCAGTGAAAAGACGGCACGCATAGAAAAGTCACTTGAGTTAAATTTTCATCATTTTAACTCAATCAGACAGGGGAAAGGGGGAATAAGTTTCATACTCCGACAAATATAGCCAATTCAAAAGCTTAAGTCAGGCCGATACCTGACTTAAGTTGAGATGATCTAGGAAAGACTTAAGCCACACCTAGTCGAGCACGAACCACTCGTTCGCAGGCATCAATATGATCGGTGTCTTTTGGTATCACGAGGACGGTGTCGTTGCCACCTACTGTGCCGAGGATCTCGGTGTGTGGGTCGATGTCGACCAATCGTGCGACGAGCTGGGCACTGCCAGGGTGAGTTTTGACCACTACCATTGCCTGATTATGGGTAATGAATTCAATCTGCGAGGAAATCGATGACTCAACACGCACGGGCGCGGTTTCAACGGTAATGCAATACACCTTTTTACCACAGGCATTCTGGACCTTAACCACCCCGAGCTGAGACAGCAGACGCGAGACCGTTGATTGGCTGATACCTTCAAAGCCGATATCAACCAGTGCTTCGCGCAACTCATTCTGAGTGGTAAAGCTCTGTTGTTGAAGCAGGCGTTTACAGGCTGCGGTCAGGGTTTTGTCTTCAGTGTAATCCACTGAAGCGAGATTTAGAGTTTCACTCATGCGAACTCCTTAAAACATGACGTAGAGATAACTCTTCCTTGCGACCTTCAGCACTTCATTCCCTAGTAGTGCCTTCAGACATTGAGCGGTCACTTCTGTGGTGACTTAAAGATTTGATTCGGGAGTATTTTAACACCAAACAAAGTGTGGCTTTTTGAAAGGGATCACCAATTAAAAACTATTAATTGGCGATTTTATTGGTTGATAATTCTGTTGTGTGTGGATATTTATTCTCAAATGGGAATAAATATCCACAGTACTTTTAAACAGTGACTGTCAGAGCTGATTAGCGCGCTTCTGCCATGATTTCGCGTGAGAATACTTTTTCACAGTAATGGCATTTGAGCTGAACGTGACTCTGCTTTTGCTGGACTTTAAAGTGGCTTTCGATAGGTTCACCGTGCGAAATACAATTGCTGTTCGGGCACTCAAAGACACTATGGATATGTTCTGGGAGCGCTAAAGTCAGCTTGTTGACCACCTGATATTCTTCAATCTGGTTTACGGTCGCTTTCGGCGCATACAGAGCCAATTGGTTGGCCTGCTCTTTGGTCAAATAGACATTTTCAATTTTGATGAGGTCTTTCTCGCCGAGCGCCGAAGAAGGTAAGTTGAGGCCTATGGTGATGCGCTGATTGGTCTTGTGCATTTTAAAAAGTTTGAGCACTTTAATGCCGACGTTAGCAGGAATATGGTCAATCACGCTGCCGTTACGAATGGCTTCTACTTGTAGTTGAGTTTCTTTCACCATGATAATTCTCCTGCAATTAAAGGGTTTCACTAAGAACAAGGGCAAGTAAGGCTTCACGGGCATAGACACCGTTTTCAGCCTGCTCAAAGTAGTAAGCGTGTGGCGTTTTATCGACGTCTGTTGTGATTTCATCGACGCGTGGTAACGGGTGAAGTACCTTCAGGTTTTCACGCGCCTCTTTCAGCGTATCGGCGGTGAGAATAAATGCTGACTTGATGTGAGCGTATTCGGACTCATCAAAGCGCTCTTTCTGTACGCGCGTCATATACAGGACATCAAGCTCCGGTACGACGTCCTCGATGTTGCTGTGCATACTGAATTTGATGCCTGCTTCTTCAAGTTCTTCACAGATGTAATCGGGCATCGCTAACGCTTCAGGAGCGATAAAGAAGAAGCGAACGTTGTTAAACTTAGCCAGTGCCTGAGTCAGAGAGTGAACAGTACGACCGTATTTAAGGTCACCCACAAACGCGACATTGAGGTTGTCGAGCGTGCCTTGGGTTTCGTAGATAGAAAACAAATCCAGCAGAGTCTGAGTTGGATGCTGATTCGCGCCGTCACCCCCGTTGACCACAGGTACGCCATTGGAAAACTCGGACGCCAAACGCGCTGCGCCTTCTTGTGGATGGCGCATCACAAAGGCGTCGACATACGAAGCAATCACCTGAACTGAGTCGGCCAGTGTCTCACCCTTTTTCGCCAGTGACGTGTTGCCACCATTGTCGAAGCCAATGATTGTGCCGCCAAGACGCTGCACAGCCGTTTCAAATGACAGCCTTGTGCGAGTAGAAGGTTCAAAGAAGCAACTGGCCACCACTTTGTTTTTAAGCAGTGTCGGGTTTGGCTCGGCTTTTAGCCTAGCCGCGGTGTCGACGATAAGCTCTAGCTCGCTGCGGCTGAGCTCAGGAATGGAGATAATGTGCTTGTTAAATAACGAATGCGCCATAGCAGTGTTTCCTCGTCTCAATGGGTGAGTTTGTCCAACCTTTGTAGATTGCTAATCCATGGGTTGATGTAAATTTCAGACAAAAAAAAGCCTCCTAAATAGGAGGCTTGAAAAGGATCGATAGAATAAAATGAAACCACACATGTCCCTGAGTCAGGGCATAAGTTAAGCCAACATTGAGTGGTTGCTGACAGGTTCATTTTGATCCTCCGAAGACAAATTGCGGAGGATTATACGGACAAAAAAAGCCAACGCAAGCGTTTGCGTAAAGTATTCATAAATTGGATTTTTATGCGTATTTCGCCCATTTTAGCGACACGTTTGCAGCGGTTGTGCTGTCTTGCATTGAGAGCGATGAACAGTCCTTAAGTGTGAAAAAAAATGCGGGCTTTATTCAGCATGTTTTTGATACATGATGAACGCCACCCGCATTTCCCTGCAAACAATATTCAGTCTAATTTGAGTATGATTACTTTTAATCGATGATATTAGTCACCTAGTGTTGCGACCATCACCGCTTTGATGGTGTGCATACGGTTTTCAGCTTCGTCGAACACGATAGAGTAGTCAGATTCAACCACTTCATCAGTCACCTCACAGCCGTTTTTAAGCATTGGGTATTCTTCAGCAAGCTGTTTACCTACCGTGGTATCTTCACCGTGGAAGGCAGGTAGGCAGTGCATGAATTTCACATGAGGATTACCTGTTGCTTTGATCATTTCCATGTTGACTTGGTAAGGCAGCATGAGGTTAATACGCTCTGCCCACGCTTCTTTTGCTTCGCCCATCGATACCCACACATCCGTGTACAGGTAGTCACAACCTTGAACGCCTTCTTGAACATCTTCAGTCAGGGTAATTTTCGCACCGGTTGTTTCAGCAATCTCACGGCACTGCGCCACAAGGGCTTCTTCTGGCCAGAACTGCTTCGGCGCGACGAGACGAATATCCATGCCCATCTTAGCGGCGCCAACCATCAGGGAGTTGCCCATGTTGTTACGCGCATCGCCTAGGTAGGCAAACTTCATTTCGTGTAGCTGTTTGCCACGGCCATGTTCCATCATAGTCAGGAAGTCAGCGAGAATTTGCGTCGGGTGGAACTCATCGGTCAGACCATTCCATACCGGTACACCCGCGTAAGCGCCCAGCTCTTCGACAATTTCCTGACCAAATCCGCGGTATTCGATACCATCGTACATGCGGCCCAGAACGCGAGCGGTATCTTTCATCGATTCTTTGTGACCAATCTGAGAGCCTGTTGGGCCTAAGTAAGAAACTTGAGCGCCTTGGTCAAAAGCCGCAACTTCAAAGGCACAACGAGTACGAGTCGATGTTTTCTCGAAGATCAGAGCGATGTTTTTACCTTTCAGACGAGGTTGCTCATAGCCGTTGTATTTCGCTTTTTTCAACTCCACGGATAGGTCCAACATGTGTTGAATTTCACGCGGAGTAAAGTCTAATAGTTTTAGGAAGTTACGGTTGCGTAGGTTGAAAGCCATGATGTTTTCCTTCTTATCGATGTGCACTTTCTCGTTGCAGGGAAAGAGGTAAGAAAGTGCAGTAATGAATTTGAGTGATTGTTTGTTTCATCTCAGTCCTGACTCAAGTCAGGACTGCTGGTAATTAGCCTTTGGTGATATTGGTGCCTGCCGTGCCCTGAAGAATGCGTAAACCATCTTCCAGTGAGCCGATACCGACCACTTTGCCACCTTGCTTGACGAACTCGCATGACGCTTCGATTTTTGGCCCCATTGAGCCAGCGTCAAACTGGTACTGTGCCAATTCGGTTGGGTTAGTGCTGCGCAGCGCATGTTGGGTAGGCTTGCCCCAATCGAGGTAAACCGCATCTGCGTCAGTGAGGATGAGCAGGGCGTCTGCATTTAGCTGCTTGGCAAGGAATGCTGCGGACATGTCCTTATCAATCACCGCTTCGACACCGACCAGTTTGCCATTCTCTTTTTTGACGGGGATGCCACCACCGCCAGTACAAATCACTAAGTGACCTTCGTCGATGAGCTTGGTGATCGCTTCGTGTTCGATGATGCCTGTTGGTTGTGGGCTAGGTACGACGCGGCGGAAGTGCTGACCGTCTGGTTTGATGGTCCAGTGGTATTTCTCTGCCAGTTCACGAGCCTCGGCTTCTTCATAAATTGGGCCGATGGGTTTGGTTGGATCGGCAAATGCCGGGTCATTGGGGTCCACTGTCATCTGCGTTAACATGCAAGTGGCGTTGACGTTTGGCATTTGGTTTTTGAACTCTTGCATCAGCATATAACCAATCATGCCTTGTGTTTCACTGCCCAGAACATCCAATGGGTATGGCGCTACCTTCTTGTATTCCAAACCTTGTAATGCCAATAAGCCAACCTGTGGGCCATTACCGTGTACCAGTACGACGTTGTATTCCTGAGCAATTTCCGAAATGGTTTTGACGGCAATTTCGATGTTCTGACGTTGTACTTCGGCTTCCAATGGTTCACCGCGGCGAAGTAGGGCGTTTCCGCCAAGTGCGACAACTACAGTTTGTTTTGTCATTGCTTTAATCTCTCTGCTGAGGACGAGAGCTAAGTCGCTCTCGCCAACTTATCCGTTAGTTAAATACCATCACGTTCGATTGGGCAGCTCATGCAGCGTGCCCCGCCGCGGCCACGACCCAGCTCATCACCAGGAATAGGCAATACTGTGATGCCCGCTTTGTCGTACTTCTCGTTGGTGTAGGTGTTGCCTTCGTATCCGATCACGACGCCAGGCTTGACGGTAAGAACGTTGTTAGCATCGTTCCACTGTTCACGCTCTGCATTGAAGTTGTCACCGCCAGTGGTGATAAGGTTGAGTTGGTCGACGCCAAGAGCTTTCTCGATAGCCGTCACGAAGTAACCTTCTTCTTTGACATTCACAGCGCCAGACGCATCGCCGGTCAGGCTCCAGCACTTCACATCTTTGCGCATGACTTCTGGGTAAACAGAGAAGGTATCTTCACGCATATGAGTCATCACTGTGTCTAAGTGCATGCATGAACGATGTTTTGGCAGCTCCATCGCAATCACTTGTTTCGCTTGACCATGTTTGAACAGACCAGAAGCAAGATGCTCAACACCTTGAGCGGTTGTGCGCTCTGACATACCAATCAGCACGGCGTCTTTACCAATGACTAAGACATCGCCGCCTTCAATGGTGGAGTTGTCGTAGATTTTCTCTTCATCACCGAAGTATTTGATGAAGTCCTGACCAGCAAAGCTTGGGTGCCAGCGGTAGATAGCACGAACGTGGTTGGTTTCACGTTGACGGGCTGGTTTCGCCATTGGGTTGATAGAGACACCGCCATAGACCCAGCAAGAAGTGTCGCGGGTAAATAGGTGGTTTGGTAATGGCTCAATAATGAAATCTGTTGGTGCGTGAAGCCCCTGCATCATAGACGAGGATTTCATCGGCATTTCAGCGTAAGAAAGACCACCGGTAAGAATCTTAGCCAGCTCAACATTGGGTAGGTCGCCTAAGTAGCAACGAACGTCATTGGCAAAAGTTTTACCTAAACGGTAATTCGATACCTGACGACTTAGCAGCCAGTCTTTGGCTTCAGCTACCGCCAGCGTGTCTGCAAGTAAGTCAGTAAGCAGTAACACTTCCACACCTTGGTCGCGCAGAGTTTGAGTGAACACATCGTGCTCTTTACCTGCACGCTCGACGGCAAGTACGTCATCAAATAGCAGATCGTGGCAGTTGGAAGGCGTCAGGTGAGTCAGTGCTCGTCTTGGGCGATGCACCAGAACGCGACGTAATTGACCGATTTCAGAACCTACGTATAACTTACTCATGATCGTATCTCTCTTATATTTTTAATTAGTTTTAAAACTTAAAAACTAATATTTAATTTGTAGGGAATAGAAGAGCGAATTTATTTATTCACTTATTTTGTTTCTGGAATTCATATTACGCTTGTCTGGGTAGGAATCTTAGAGATCAATCACAGTTCGTTTTTTATGCCTAAAGCCAGTGTTTTCAAGGGGTTTAACAATATCTATGCAGTTGTTATTGGTATGTGAACATCCTATTTAACCATTTAGGAGGGAAGTTTATGCATAAGTTGAGGTTGAGTGTCTGATTAATATCCTTACCAAGGAAAAATATTCAAATTTAAATTGTTTACAAAGGGTATATTAGATTGAAATTATGCACTCTAACTTTCTAGATAATTGCTTTTAAGTGTTGAACTATTCGTTTTATAACAAAACTTTTGATAATAAATTTAATGTCGATCACATATTAAATTCTTAGGATTTTTTGAGGGAATTAATATCGGATAAATGAAAATTATAGATAGGAATAGTTTTTCTATTTTTCAGCTGAACAGACAAAAGAAAGCCGCACTAAGGCGGCTTTGGGGGCTCACATCCTGTGAGCGAGTGTAAGGAAAAGAGCAGGTTAGATCAGCGCACCAATGCTGATCATCACAACACAGAATAGCGTCAGAATGGCTAAAAGTGGTGCCACCCATTTCACCCAGCGCACATAAGGCACCCGGGCAATGGCAAGGCCGCCCATAACGACTGCTGAAGTGGGAGTAATGAGGTTGACCAAGCCAGAAGCCGATTGATAAGCCGTGATGACTAGGTCGCGTCCGACACCAGCGAAGTCTGCGAGTGGAGCCATAATCGGCATGGTGAGTACCGCCAGGCCAGAGGTGGAAGGCACAAGGAAAGATAGCAATATCTCAAGGAAGAACATGACGTTAATGAACACGACCGACGACAGTCCAGTCACCATCTGTTCCGCTGAGTACAAGATGGTATCAGTGATCATGCCGCGGTCCATGACAACCACAATCCCGCGCGCAATACCAATGATCAGCGCTACGCCGAGTAGGTCACGAGCACCATCAATAAAGCTGTTGGTGAACTCTTCTTCGCTCATACGTGCGACGAGTCCGACTAAAATCGTTGCCGCTAAGAACATAGCTGAGATTTCTGCCATCCACCAGCCCGCAACGGAGACACCGTAGATCATTACGCCGAATGAGCCGCCAAAGATGGTTAAAATGACCTTACGTGTGGTGGTGAACTCAAGAGATTCGCCAGTTTGATTACCAAGGAAATGCGCTTTGTTCTCCTCGTATTTATCGTAAACAATCGATTTGCTTTGGTCTTCACGCACCATACGGGCATAGCGCATCACGTAGGCGACACAAATAACCCAGCCGATCACCAGCATTAAGGCACGTAGCATGATGCCATCAGTAAACGGAATTCCAGAAGCATTAGCAGCAATGACGGTGGCAAATGGGTTGATGGTGGAGCCCAATACACCAATGCCTGCACCAAGTAGCACCGTGGCTGCGGCAACCAATGGGTCGAAGCGCGCAGCCATCATCACTGGCACTAACAGGGTGTAGAATGGCAAGGATTCTTCGGCCATGCCGTAGACGGTTCCTCCAGCAGCAAACAGAGCCATTAGAATGGGTATCATCATCTCTTCTCGGCCCTGAAGACGTTGCGTTACACGTTCAATCCCGGCATCGATGGCGCCCGTTTTTGTCACTAGCCCTAGAAAGCCACCAATGACAAGGATGAACAGGGAAACATCAATCGCGGCAGCTTCGTAGCTGTTGTGGTCATAGAAGCCGTCAATCGGTGCTAGTAGTACGTCAATGACACCTTGAGGGTTGCCTTCTACAGCTTGATAAGTACCTGTGACAGGGACTTCTCGACCCAAATCTTCATTCATTGCGCGGTCATACTGGCCAGCAGGTACAATCCAGGTCAGCATCGCGACCAATGCAATTAAAATAAACAGAATCGTGTAAGCGGAAGGGAACTTAAAGTTGGCAAAGAAGCCGCCTTTTTTTTCTTCGGTAGGTACAGTTTGGGTGGTCATGGTGATCTCCTTACTCTTACTTGTTGAATAACAAATAAAAGTGAATCAGCGACTAGAGTTATAAATATAAAACTCACAAAGACTAAGTTATTGGAATAGTGATAATTATTTTGAGCTGAATGCGAATAGCTCTTGGAGGTTATTTTAATTATTGATGAGTTTTCTAACTTTGGTGATCTTCACAAAAATATTCAGTGTTATTTTGTTGGTTTTTAAACAAGTTCCGAGCGCAAGGGTATTTGTTTAATTAAAATGGATTTCTATTCTTTTAGCAGAGGTAAGGGCAAGTTATTTAGGTCATGACTGATGATGAATAAATAAAGTAAGGAATTTTATTCATTGATTCGGATTTTCATTCAGGAGCATTTTTTGGAAGATCTTTTGACTAAAGTCAAAATAAAACTGTGATGTGAGATTTTTTATTGAGAACAAATTTAAAAAAGGGAGCACAAGCTCCCTTTCTTTTTTCCGTTGTAGTTAGATCAGCAGACCACCGAAAGTGAAGCCTAATGCAACGGCTGATGCAATGGTCACCACACCTGGGATGAAGAATGGGTGGTTAAATACGTAGCTACCGATGCGAGTGGAACCTGTATCATCCATTTCTACTGCAGCAAGCAGCGTTGGGTAAGTCGGTAGAACGAACAGAGCGCTCACTGCAGCGAAAGATGCGACTGCCGTTAGGGGAGCAACACCAATCGCTAGAGCTGCTGGCATCAGAGCAACCGTGGTTGCGCCTTGTGAGTAAAGCAACATAGAGGCAAAAAACAGAACCATGGCCAACATCCATGGGTAATCAGCCAGCAACGCACCTGCGACTTCTTTAATGCCATCCACGTGTGCATTGACGAAGGTTGAACCTAACCAAGCCACACCTAGAACACATACACAAGCGGTCATGCCAGAGCGGAAAGTCGAGGCGTTAGGAATCTTTGAAGCGTCAATCTTAGTGAATAGAACGATAGCTGCTGCCGCTGCCAGCATCACTGTCATAATGGCTTCGTTACGGCCAAGGGCTGGGTCAACAATCAGACCTACTGATTTAGAGATGGCCGCCGCGTAGCAAACCACGAAGCCAATTGCCGCAAGGAAGATGTATGTGGCAGTTTTTGCCGTCGGCAGAATGTCGCGCTGCTTTTCCGTTGCGAGTTTGATCAGGCCTTTCTCTAAACGCTCTTGATAAACAGGATCGTCTTTCAGTTCACTGCCCATAAAGTTAGCGACAAAAGCGCCAATCATACAAGCGATGAAGGTAGTTGGGATGCACACCGCAAGCAGTGTCAGGTAGTCAACACCCATCGGTGCCAGCATCGCAGCGAATGCCACAACCGCCGCTGAGATAGGTGAAGCGGTAATCGCGATTTGCGATGCGACCACAGCAATGGAGAGAGGGCGAGATGGACGAACGCCTTGACCTTTTGCAACCTCTGCAATGACCGGTAGCGTTGAAAATGCCGTGTGACCCGTACCCGCCATTAATGTCATAAGGAAAGTGACGATAGGCGCATAAAAGGTGATGCGCTCAGGGTTCTTGCGCAAGAAGTTTTCTGCCAGTTGTACTAACCAATCCATACCACCGGCAACTTGCATTGCAGCAATCGCTGTGATGACCGACATGATGATCAGGATAACATCAACAGGAATGTATGCCTGACTGGTCGGTACGCCAAGAATTAATGACAATGCGATAACGCCAGCACCGCCTGCAAAGCCGATGCCAATCCCGCCGATTCTCGCTCCTAAAAAGATAAAGAGCAGAACGACTAACAGTTCGACCGCTACCATAATAGATACCTCATATTGTTAACTTAAATTCGATTATCTAAACACTCAGTGTCTAAACGTTTAGATAATGGAAGGAGGGAGCCACTGAACGGGTTAACCCTGATAAAGTTGTGGTTAACCGTATTAGTGCCTAAAAAAGGGCCCTGTTGGGCCCTCCTTGGTAGCAATCTTATTCGTAGCGTTTCGCTTTATACTTAGGATGCATAAAGTTTTCAACGTTCAAGATGTCGTCCAGCTCTTCTTCGGTTAGTAAGCCACGCTCCAGCACTACTTCACGGACGCTCTTACCCGTTTCCGCACAGATCTTACCGACGATGTCACCTTCGTGGTGGCCAATGTATGGGTTCAGATAAGTCACGATACCGATTGAGTTGTAAACGTAGCCTTCACAGATCTCTTTGTTGACCGTGATGCCATCGATACATTTATCACGCAGGTTGACACATGCGTTAGATAGTAGAGAAATAGACTCGAACATGCTTTGCGCGATGACAGGTTCCATCACGTTTAGCTGTAGCTGACCACCTTCTGCGGCAAATGAGATGGTGTTGTCATTACCTAGTACTTTGAAACAGACTTGGTTGACCACTTCTGGCACCACAGGGTTAACCTTAGCTGGCATGATAGAAGAGCCTGCTTGCAGCTCTGGGAGGTTTAGTTCGTTTAGACCTGAACGTGGGCCAGAAGATAGCAGGCGCAGGTCATTACAGATCTTAGATAGTTTGACCGCCAAACGCTTCAGCGCGCCATGTGTCATTACATAAGCACCACAGTCTGAAGTTGCTTCAATCAGATCTTCTGCTGGGACTACGTCTAGGCCAGTCACGTCAGCTAAGTGTTTCACCGCCAGTTTCTGATAGCCTTCAGCCGCGTTCAAACCAGTACCGATCGCAGTGGCACCTAAGTTGATTTCCAGCAGTAGCTTTGAAGTGTACTCAAGGGCACGGATTTCTTCATTCAGAGTCACCGCCCACGCGTGGAACTCTTGACCTACGGTCATTGGTACCGCGTCTTGAAGCTGAGTACGACCCATTTTAAGCACGTCTTTGAACTCTTGGCTCTTAAGCTCAAATGCCCCTTTCAGGTATTCAATCGCTTCAATCAGAGTGTGAACACTGTTGTAAACGGCGATACGGAAACCCGTTGGGTAAGCACAGTTAGTCGACTGGCTCTTATTAACGTGGTCATTTGGGTTAACGAATTCGTACTGGCCTTTTTCCTTGCCCATCAGCTCAAGTGCGACGTTGGCGATCACTTCGTTGGTGTTCATGTTGACTGATGTGCCTGCACCGCCTTGGAAGACGTCTGAAGGGAACTGATCCATGCACTTACCTGTTTCAAGGATCAAATCACACGCTTCAACCACGTATTTAGCTACATCTTTAGGAATAACGCCTAACTCTTTGTTTGCTAACGCCGCGGCTTTCTTGGTCATAACCATGCCACGGACAAATTCAGGTACGTCTGAAATCGTAACATTAGAGATATTGAAGTTTTCGATAGCGCGTAGCGTGTGGATGCCGTAGTAAGCATCGGCAGGAACGTGGCGTTCGCCAAGTAGGTCTTCTTCGATACGAGTGGCTGCAGCTGCAGTGCTTGGAGTATCAGTTAGGGTAGCCATCACAGGATCCTTAGATAATTATTCTGATGATAAAGTAAAATGCTAGCCATTCTGCAGTGTAAGAATCCTTTCGTCAGAATTTTTGGCTGTAAAATCCGTCCTGACTTATGGGGCTCATGATACTGTACCCAGCGGATAAAAATAGTAGCTTGATCACCTTTTTTGCTTTTGTTTAGTTAAACTTTTGCAAGATATGAACAGGGTATTAATAACCACAAAGTAGTAGTGGTTTATTGAGGTTTCTATCACTCTTTTTTACAGCTTTAATTTGAGCTTGAATCAGCTTTGGGCTTACACTGGGCGTAACAAAGGAGGGCGTGTGTTTCCTATCTTATTATTGATGTTTATTTTCGTTCCTATTATTGAAATAGGCCTGTTTATTTCGGTCGGCGGTTACTTAGGATTGTGGCCGACGATCGCATTGGTACTGATCACCGCGTTTGTCGGTGCGTCTTTAGTACGCAGCCAAGGCTTGCAGACCTTGATGTCAGTGCAAAATCGCTTGCAGCAAGGTGAGCTGCCTGCTCAACAAATTCTTGAAGGTGTGATGCTAGCGGTCTCAGGGGTACTACTGCTGACACCGGGCTTTATGACCGACGCTCTCGGTATGTTGGTGCTATTACCGGCACCACGCGCTGCGATGGCAAAATACCTTATGAGTAAGATGACGGTGCAGTCTGTCGGTGGTGGCTTTCAAGGCGGCTTCGGTTCTGGAAACTTCCAACAAGGTCCTTTTGATCAAGACCCGTTTAATCAACAACCTAAAGACGGCAATACGTTTGAAGGGGAATATGAGCGTAAGGATGGAGACGATAATAATCGCCTCAATTAACGGACAAAACCTCGCGAACACTTGATAATTAAAGGCGCAATCACAGCGCCTTTATTTGTATTTGCCTCTAGAGCTTTAATTCTATTTATGAGCAAAAGCTAAACTAAATCAGCGATCTATTCTCATTTGTGCAACAAACGTTTCACCTTATGTTTAAACTTTGAAGTCTCTTCAAATATTCAGCATATCTATGAGATCGAAATCTCACTGTCACTGAATGTTGTTTTTAGTTTCATGAAAAAGATAAACACTTGTCGTGCTTTATAAGTCTTTTCTCAATAGAAAAGGTGATTTGGAACACGCTTTCTCAACCCTATACAACACGGAAAGCGATGCAAGGTGGACAGAATGAAACAAAAACTAACCCCAACCTTACTTGCAGCAGTGGTCGCAAGTGCTCTCTCCGCTCCAGCCATGGCGGATATCGTAATTTCTCAGTACGTTGAAGGTAGCAGTAACAATAAAGCTATTGAGATTGCCAACACTGGCGATTCAGCAGTGACGCTGGATGGCTATGAGCTAGCGAAATCGACCAACGGCGGCGGTGAGTGGGGCAGCAAACTGGCTCTAGATGGCCGAGTACTGGAAGCGCAAAGCGTTCTGGTTGTTGCACACACAAGTTCAAGTGATGAAATCAAAGCAGTAAGCGACATTCTAAATGGTTCAGTAATCGGATTTAATGGTAATGATCCGGTTGCGCTACTTAAAGACGGCAATGTACATGACGTATTGGGTAACATGGGTGGCTCAGATTTCGCAAAAGATGTCACTCTAGTACGCAATGTTGATGCGATGACGCCTTCTTCTACTTACGACGCTTCTCAATGGTCATCGCTGGCAAAAGACAGCATCGAAGGTCTAGGTGTACTGGATGGCGGTGAGACACCAGAGCCGTTCGCTTGTACTCAAGACGGTGCTGAACCTGTCTTTACATCGATTCAAGAAATTCAAGGTGAAGGTGATACGTCTCCATTCATCAATGGCTATCCATACATCACAGATGAAGATTTCTTCGTCAAAGGAGTGGTTAGTGCAGTGACCACAGGCCTAACAAAGGGCTTTTATCTACAAGCACTGGAAGATGACTACAACCCGAAAACATCGGAAGGTTTGTTCGTCCACACTAACCAATCAAGCTCTGATCTTCAGCCTGGCGATGTGGTTTGTGTGAAAGGTAAAGTTCAAGAGAACTACAACCTGACGCAACTTAAAGCGGAAAATAACAACTGGGTTAAGCAAGGTGAGCAATCTGCTCCAGTAGCGACGGCGATTGAAGTGATGGCGGATGACGCTAACTTCGATCAGACGCTAGAGCGCTATGAAGGTATGTTGGTTAAGACGACTGAAGCGCTGGATATGCGCGTGACTCGCACCTTTGGTTACGATTACGCATCGCGTCGTAACAACATGGTTGTTGCTCAGGGCCGCATCAACATGCACCCTAACCAGAACTTTGCAGCAGGTTCTGACGAAGCGAAACAGCAGAGCACTGAAAACGCAGAGCGTCGCCTGTTCATTGAGTCTGATGCAAACGCAGCTAACGGCACGGTTCCTTACTACCCAGACTTTGGCCGTACTGACGCTGACCAGAATGGTTCCACAGAAGACTACATCCGCATCGACGATACCATCGTTGGCCTAGAAGGTGTTCTAAGCTACAGCTACGGTGACTACCGTCTGATTGCCACCAACACGCTAACTAACGACAACTTCGTCCGTAACGATCCTCGTACTGAAGGCATCGATATGGAAGAAGGCGATCTTCGTATCGCGACATTTAACGTACTTAACTACTTCAACTCTCCATTTGGTGGTGACGCTAACCAGCACGGCGACAACCGTGGTGCAGACAGCTTTGAAGAGTTCGAAGTTCAACAGGCGAAAATTGTTAACGCTATTCTACGCCTTGACGCCGATATCATTGGTTTGATGGAAATCGAAAACAATGGCTTTGGTGACAGTGGCGCTATTCGCCAGCTTGTTGAGCAGCTAAACCAGCGTATCGATAAGAAGAAAGACCGTTACGACTTCGTTACCGTTGACAGCAATGGCGATAAAGTGACGGATGAGAACGACTCAATTGGTACTGACGTTATCACCACAGGCGTTATCTACCGTTCTAAAGTGGCGAAGCTGAAAGAAGTACGCGTAATCGAGATGCCAAGTCAGCAAGCGCCTGAAGTGCTAGATGACGACGGTAAAGTGATCGAAGATGGTAAGAACTACCAACGTAACTCACTGGCGCCAACGTTCAAGATCAAAGGCACCAATGAGAAGATCACGGTTGCGATCAACCACTTCAAATCGAAAGGTTCTAAATGTTGGGAAGACGCAGCACCCGTAGACCAAGGTGGTCAGGGCGGTGTCGATGCTGACCAACAAGGTTCTTGTGAAAACTTCCGTGTTGCTGCGGCGGTTGCACTGGGCGATGCGCTGAAAGACATCAAAGGTCATAAAGTGATTCTTGGTGATTTGAACTCTTACGGCATGGAAGATCCAATGCTGGTTCTGACAGATTACAGCGAAGAGAAATACGGTAAGCAGATCAAAGCGGCACGTAATACCTTCATTGGTGACACAGAGCAGTTTGGTGACAACGGTGCGGTGATTACTGAGGGGTATAACTACATCAATGCTGTTGCGATGAAGCACCCAAATAGCTGGAGCTACTCGTACAATGATGAAGTGGGCGCGCTAGACCACCTACTAATCAGCCCAAGTCTGAAGAAGCACTTTGTGGATGCGACAGATTGGCATATCAATGGCGGCGAATCGACGCTATTTGATTATAACGATGAGTACAAAGGTGACTTGCCGAAGTACAACGACCATTTCCGCTCTTCTGACCACGATCCAGCAGTCCTAGAACTGAACATGGCAGGTTCGTTCGGTTTTGGTGCGCTAGTGTCGCTATTTGGCCTAGCACTATGGCGTCGTCGTAAGTAAGCCAATCTTTTATAGAGACCAAGTAAAAACCGCCACATTCAGTGGCGGTTTTTTTATTCGTATAGGTCCGTTGGAACTTCGGTCTCACAACGTGCTAGATCATAATCACGAGTGGTACCGCTATTGCCGCGGAATTGCATTCTTACAATCATCCCACGTTCGACATACCAACGTAATTCTTCACAAGAGTATCGGTAGCTTAACTCGATAATGTGGGCAGTCGCCCAGCGAGAGTTACCTGGTAAGCTCGCCGAGTAGTAGATCACACCGTGATCTGTGACTCTTAAGTCTTTGATATCACTAAGATATTCTTTTGCTGTATTAATTGTTTCTTGATCAGCGGTTGGCTGAAGTTCTTCTAGGCTTTTCGTTTTACAAGCGCTCAAAGCTAACGCTGAAAGGCACGCCACTGCGATGTGTTTTAGTTTCATTATTGTTCTCGGTTGATATGAAATTAAGGACAAACCTTAAGGAAGAGTGGATTCTATTTATAAGTCATATCAATGTGTAGTGATAATTTTATAAAACTAAAATAAGTGTGAACTGAGATACTTCCATTCCCTGCCTAAAGCATCTGTTTGATAAAAACAAAGCTTCTATTGCGCTTTGAGTTTTTACCTAGCCCAACTATCTCCCGTCTTATATTCATTTTTACTAATTTAACTAACTGAAACCAAAGTGCTATTTACTCGATTGCATTGTGATTTATGTCATATCTATGAATTAATAAGTTGAGCTTATATAAGTATTGATTAGTATCTGTGCTCTTTTATAAATTTCTCATATGATTCGTTGGATTGCGAAGGGCGGTAGCGTATCCAGTTACCGCGTTAAAGACTGAAATTTAATCAATTATGACTAAAAAATACTATGTCTTCGCAGTGGTTTCACTTGTTTCCATTGCTGGCGCTTTATACGCAATGTTTTCAGGGCAGATAGCTCAGCCAATCGCTGATGAGGTGACGACTTTGGATGACAGCCGCGAATCGTTACCCCAAATAAAACTGAGTGAAGATGCGAATTTCCCTTCACCAGTAATTCAGCTTCAACAAACTATTGCTCATGGCCTAGTTGAAGTGGAGAAAGCGCAACTTCCGCTCCTTCGTGGAGACCTAGCGGAATTTTCACAAAGCAATATCCAAGAACAATATCAGCTCCCCGCAGAGCTTGAGAATCTGCAACTGAGGCTGAAAAGACTGCAATCCATCAGTCAATAATCAATTCGCGACCTGAACTTTCAGAGTAACAAGCGGAATCCAATTAAGAATATAAACGGCAGTGGCTTATATGAAATCGAATCGTTTCACTCATACCTATGCGGTGTATGTTGTTTCACTACTGGCGGTAGCCTTTTCGCATCCCGCCCTTTCTTTAATCTCAGAAGCTGGGAAAAGCCTTGAGCTATCCGGTGACTTTTCTGCATCAGGCGGTCAGGCAACGTATTCTTTACCATTGTCAGTAGCACCCGGGAGAGGAGCTCTTCAACCTAGCTTAAGCTTTGAGTATCAGAGTGATTCTCCTAACGGTATGCTCGGTATGGGTTGGAGTCTAGGTGGTCTTTCTTCGATTTCCCGATGTGGCAAAAACCTTCACAAAGACGGTCGCTGGGGAGGCATTAACTTTAATAGTGATGATCGCTACTGTCTTGATGGAAAACGCTTGATTGCGATATCTGGCCGTGATGGAGAGGACCTGACTGAATATCGTGTGGAAACCAATGGCTATGCCAAGATTATATCTTTTGGTCGTGCTGGAAATGGGCCTCAAAGTTTTAAAGTTTGGTATAAAAATGGTTCGATCTATGAGTATGGTGTAACAGAAGACTCAAGAGTGCAGCTACCAAGCCAACCACATGTTTACAAGTGGTCGTTAAATAAGATCACGGATATTAGCAAAGAAAATCATATTCAGTTTTCTTACAGTGAAGACCAGTCAGCCGGTACTCATAAGTTGATCGAAACAACATATGTTGGTGGTAAGGTAAAGTTCATTTATGAACCGCGAACGGATTCAACCTCTAGGTACCTTGGAGGTAGCTTACTGAGAAGAACAGAGAGGCTGAAATCTGTTGAAACTTATGATCGCAATAACGGAAAGATAGGTGAATACAATCTTTCCTATCAACAGTCTACTGGGACGGCACGCAGCTTACTGTCGAAACTGAGCTACTGCGCTGATGGACAATGTTCCAGTGACCTCACTTTTAGCTGGAGTAGTCGCAGTAATGGCGCCTTAGGTGGAGCCCAAAATACAGGTTTACGTTCACCTCGCTATATAGATGTTAATGGTGATGGTCGAGGTGAAATTTATGGTGTTGTAGAGTCATCGAGTAATGGCACTTTTAAGGTTAGAGACTTAAATGGCTCAACATCAGGTTGGGTTAAGTCCTACAGCCTTAAT
Source organism: Vibrio sp. RE88 (assembly GCF_013113835.1). GTDB lineage: Bacteria > Pseudomonadota > Gammaproteobacteria > Enterobacterales > Vibrionaceae > Vibrio. Next base: position 210,408 of record NZ_VTYQ01000008.1, read on the forward strand.
GGTAGCACTCACTCCCCAGCAATAAAGACCAATCAGTGCAGTGTTAATACAGCTAGATCTTATATCAAGAGTGACGGACAATTTGGCTATTATTGTCAATTTTCATCTTGTTCAGGTGATAGTTGTAAGTATGGGTCTACAGGGGTCAACTATGGCGATTTCTCTGGTATTGGGATAGCGAGTTACCAGAAAGGTTATTCTGTAGTAGATATTAATAGTGATGGCATTGAAGATAAGCACAATTTCGATGTCAAGGGGGGAAGCTATAAATATCAAATCACTGGTGGTGCCTTTCAAACCTTGCCAGCGGCTGGAGGGCGCGTACTTAGAGCTTTTACTGATATAAACAATGACGGTTATCTCGATGCAGTCATGGGCTCTGAAACAGCTACCGATTATTTATACGTACATTTGTTCAATGGTAAGTCGTTCCTTGCCCCACAAAAAATTTCTCACCGCCCAAGTCATGAAGATGAAATTGTATTCACTGACATTAACAATGATGGTTATCCTGAGTTAGGTTTTGGTACCAACTTTTACTCGAACAAATTCGGGAGTATCAGCTCTGGCGCAGCTTTGAATGTTGGAGCTAAAATTTATTCTTCTCAAGATGTAAATGGTGATGGATGGAGCGATATCCTTACCCGAGGGGAAGGGGATGCTGATAAAGCTCATATTCGGTACTCGACCGCCTATTCGCAAGATAAAATAACCAAGTTTTCTTCTGTTGGTATTGACTATGACCTTATTTATAAGCCAGCCTCTGATACTATTGTTCATACTCAAAAAGCACATAAATCATTTCCGATCAGAAATACAACACCTAGAAGATATTTAGTTGCCCAAATAACTAAACAGCCCAAAGGTTACGGTCATACAACGACTAGCTACGTTTATCATGGTGCGAAGTCTCATCAAAAAGGAGGTGGTTTTTTAGGCTTTGAGAAGATTATTAAAACTGAAGTAGCAGATATTACGACCCGCACTGAAACTTCTTTCAATCAGAATGATTTAGTTCTTACTGGAAAGCCCCGCTCTGTCTCTGTTTATAGAAATAATAAAAAAGTTTCTGAGACGACGTACTTTTATCAGCAGTACACGCGTCAGGGGTACAATGCGAAGTACTATCAGGTTTACGCTAATCAAGTAGTCAAAAAACGTTTTTCGTTAACAAGCGAAGTGGTAGAAAAACAAGAGTCAACGTCGAGAGCTATTGACCGATTTGGTAACTTGTTGGATGAAACGAGTACTGTGTCGAGTGAGTTTGAAGGTGCTGGTGAGTTTACCACCCAAAATCAATTTAAGTACCTTTCAACCGGAATCAATAGTAACCATCATATCTACGATATTACCAGTGTGAGTAATATCGAAAACTTAGATGTTCTACTTAGTTCTTTTAAAGCAGGGTTGGGTCGATATTGTGCGTCGAATGGTGATATTTACTTTAAGCCTAATGATTACATCGTTTTGATTCATAGTGACGTCGATATTCCACTCGTACTTCAGCGATACGATAGCTACTTTAAGTATCAACGAACCTCTTCTAGCACTGATTTAGATGGCTTAACGGTTTACAAGGGCCAACTAGTTAGCACAAATGCTACTGTGTTTTCTAATGCTAATCCCAAAGCGTGCGGTAGTTACTCATTCGGTGATTCGGATGGGGACGGTAACATGGAGTTCAGTACTTCTAAGCTGACACGAACTGAGTTAGTTACTGAAACGGGCGATAATTTTTGGAAGATAGGTGCCCTAAAACGACTGACTAAAACAGTAACTGACTCTACTACTGGATTGTCACGTTTTACAAAGAATGACTTCTCTTATAGTGAATCTGGTTTTCTGCAGCGAAATGTAATTTCAGCTTCGGATTATGAAGGTTCTGGTGATCTAAGCGTAGGTTCGAAAACATTTGTTAATACTTATAGCCATGATAATTGGGGAAATGTTACTGAATACACGACTGAAGGCAGTGGTTTCGCGAAGAGAACAGAAGTTACCAGATATGATGAAGATGGCTTGTTTGAAGTTTCGACTTCAAATGCGTTAGGCCATACATCCTCAGTAGAAGCAAGTGCTAGAGGATTGCTTGTTAAGAGGATTGACGCATTAAAAGGGAGAACTTCGAGCTATACCTATGACAGTTACGGTCGATTAACATCTGAAACACTGCCCGGCCTAAATAACACGAACCACACTCGTTATGCATTGGGAGAGCAGTGTCGATATTCCGTATCTAAGACGGTGAGCTGTGTATCTACCTTACCTGCTAGTGGAGGAGAGGTTATTACCCACTTTGACTATGCAGGTCGAGAGATCAGAAAACTGCATACAGGTTTTAGTGGCAAGCTAGTTGTTGTGGATACGGATTGGGACCGCAATGGCAGAAAAACGAGAACTACTCGACCGCAATTTCTGAGTCAAACCTCACCAGCGCCTGAGGTTGTCTTTACCTATGACCTTTTTGACCGTGAGTTAACCAAACAGGAACCCGCTGCGGATGGTGGAGCAGCAACATACACGACTCGTTATGAAGGTTATGTCACTACACTCAATGATGCTCGAGGCTTTGAACACAGTACGACTACCAACGTAGCAGGGCATATCCTGCGTAAAGTCGAGCCATTAGGTGCTTATCAGACTTATCAGTATTATCCGGATGGAAAACTACGCTCAAGCACGGATTCCGCGGGTAACGCGACTCAAATCCGCTATGACAATTTAGGTAATCGTAATTCATTGGATGATCCAGATATGGGCCAGTGGAGTTACAACTACAATGCAGCGGGCGAACTGATTTATAAGCGCGATGCGAAAGGAACGGTCACAACGATTGAGTACGATAATCTTGGCCGAAAAGTGAAGCAGACGGAAGGGAGTAACGTTTCTACTTGGCGTTATGATGAACGCGGCGCGCTTGGCACCCTGTCTGGCTTTGTTGGTAATGGTAGTGAAACGGACTATTACTACAATACCGCCGGTCTTACTGAAGAAGTCACCGTTCAAGTTGGTGACGAGAAGTTCAGTACCCATTACTTCTACGATAAGTTCGAGCGTGTTGCTAGGGAAGTTCGACCAAACGGCATCGATACCACGCTTGCTGATGCGGCCAAGTTATTGAGCAGCACCAACAGCAACGATCGCCTAGCAGTTGAATATGTTTATAACCCTTATGGCTACGTCGCAGGGGTACGCAGCCCGAGAAATTATGCAGATGAAGTCTTTACCAGTGCCAGTTTCCGTGAAGGTATTCGTGAGCTGCTGAGTGATGCGATAGCACAAGCCAATGTTTACCTAACTAAGGCGGAACGCTACGCCACTCAGGAAAGCTTCTTTACTACTAAAGCAGCTGAGTACAATAGCAAAACCGTTAACGTGCACAATCTGGATGCCTCCTCGCAAACCCTGTTGGGTGACGGCTATCGCTATAAACAGTGGTGTAACGACCAAGGCGAATGTTATTTACGTCCAGCAACTTGGGTGTTGCTTCATGATGATGTCTCTATCCCGCTGGATATTACGCTAGAAGGAGCGATTTATCGCCTAACGACTACCTTAGCCACTACTCAACCGGGAATCCGCAACTACAACGCAACTGTCCATACGGTGCCAACCTCTGAGTTTAATGCGCAAAGCTTGAGTGCTTCACATGACTTCTTACTGACTGACTACGACAGCAATGGTCAGAAGGATTTGATGAGCAATAACGATATCTATATTGCTCAGGCGGATAGTGAAACTCGTGAAGAACTGTTGTTTGCTGCTGATGACTTATCTGAAGCAGCAACGGTGGCAAACACTCGCTATAAGTTCTACACCGACCTTGCAAGCCAGTTAATTAACCTGTCAGAAAAAGTGGCAGAGTTGAGTGGTTTGAACTGTGAATATGCGAATCAGCTGGGAGGGAATCAGCTAGAAGCCTCTTCTCGTAATCATTGTGAAAATACTCAACAATCTAGCCAAGCTGATCATCTCAATATGATTCTGACTCAGTCAGAAATGGAAGAGTCACTAGACAACCCAGCCTACCTTTACTATTGGCAACGTCGTGAAACCGATGCTTACGATCATACGTTGTCGGAAACGCTGGGTAATGGCCTGATTAACACCTACAGCCATGATGCCAATACCGGTCGCCCGAGTTATATTACTACTCACAAAGCGAATGTGTTGTTTGATCCGCGCCTCTCCTCAAGTACCAGCCAAGGGCGTAATATCCGCTTTATTCAGTATCGCTACGATAATCACAACAACGTAACCTATCGATACGATGAGCAGTTAGGCATTACCGATACCTGGACGTACGATAGTTTAGATCGCGTCACCAGCAATGCCATCAGCTTGGCGAATAAAACGCAACACGGGGTAAACAACCCAGACTTAGCAGGGCCGTTTAATTATCGTTATGACAAGCTGGGCAATCTGATACATAAATCCGACATTGGAGACTACCACTACAGCGGCCAGCAGGCAGGGCCACACGCCGTGACAAAAGCCAATGGGCTTAATTACCAATATGACGATAACGGTAATATGTTGCGCGCTTGGGCGGATGGCAACTCGACCAACGAGCGAGAGCTGGAATGGACGGAATTCAACAAACCAAACAAGATTACCCGCAACGGTAAAACCGTCGAGTTTTTCTATGATGCTAACCATAACCGTTACCTGAAGAAGAGCAGCGACGGTATTGAAACCTTCTACTTTGGTAAGAGCTATGAGCGAGTCAAGGATACCAATACAGGGGTTGTTCAACACAAGCACTTTGTTTATGCCGACGGCAAGCTAATTGCGCTCAATACTCAGACAAAGGGGGTAGAAGATGACTTGCAGGACAAACAAGTCCGTTACCTTCATTACGATGCCCTGAACTCGGTCGATATGATCACTGATGGCTACGGTTTAGTTGTAGAGCGCCGTAGTTACGATACTTGGGGTAAGCAGCGTAAAGTAGCGTGGTCCGATAACGGGCCGTTGGATGTGGTACAAAACGCCATTACTAACCGCGGTTATACTGGTCATGAAGAAATTACCGAAGTTGGTTTAGTTCATATGAATGGGCGTGTTTATGATCATGCACTTAGTAGGTTTACTAGTGCAGACCCTGTCATTCAGGCACCATTTATCACAAACCGCTTCAATCGATATAGCTACGTTAGAAACAACCCACTTAAATACTTAGACCCTACTGGGTTTAGAGAAGTTGAGGGGACGAGTCGAGGTAATTATCAGGACCGAGAAGGTAACTGGCGAGACAGCCGTCCTAGTAGAGATGATCGAGATAATGGTAGTGATAATAATAAGCACTACACTGTTGTTGTTGTTGGTCACGTTCCACCTGAAGAAGCTGAAACACCGACAGTTAGGCCTGACTATGGTTCAGATAGAGACCCGAGCAGCAATTATAATGCTGGTGTCAGCTCTACGGTGGAGGAATCAACCAGTTTCTGGGATTCGTTGGACGATACACTGTTTGGAGGGATGAAAGCTTGGTCTAACAACCTTAATCCCGAATATACAGTCGGTTTGAATATTGCTGGTAGTCTATACAACACTGGTACTCCTCAGTATGCTCTAGATATGCTCAGCGAGGAAGAGCAAGCTGAGTATTCTGATGCTGTCAAAAAGGGCATAGCTTTTGGTGCTGTAGTTGCAGGTCTAACTAAAGGTAAAGTTAAGACAGTTGCTAAAACTCCTTATAATTCGCCGGAATCTTACGATACAAAGAAAGTTGCCCTGGATGGAAAGAAAGCTAAAAAGAAAGTTCATGTTGATAAGGTAACGGGGGAAGTATTCGAGAAAAACCCCGCGAATCATGGAGGAGCTTCTTACAATAAATGGTCTAGCATGAAATCGTTCAAGAAAAATAATGGCAAGAGAGAAACTTCGGTTTGGGCTGATTCTGGAGAAGATAGAGGTCGATGAGAATTAAGAAAATACACGAAGAAAATGTTACAGAGTTTATGTCTCATTTCAGAGATTGGTTTTCAGAAGATGAGTTAGAATCAAATCTGAACTTATCTTTTATAAGTGTTTTTAGTCAGTGGTTGACTAGAGATGGTTATGTTGAAAATATTCAAATGGCTAGTAAAAAAAGGATTGAAAGTTACAATATTGTTAGGCGTAATATCATTACAGATCTTTACACTGAATGCTCTATACTAGATTTGGATTCTATGGATTATTTTTGTTTTCTAGATAGGAAAGACCTTAAAGAATATATCGAAGGGTGCCTCAATAATACTGAGAACTTTGTAATGGTATCTATGGTTGATAGCTATGCAATTCAAACTAGTTATGACTTTACTGATAAGTTCTATTATTTGGAATCTGAAGATAAGAGTAAAATAAAAAATAAAGTTGAAAATATGAATGGCTTTATAATAGATTGATTTTTGATTTTTTGTGTATGTAGATTATTTATATAAGCTTTCTCTTATGACTCTATTTTTCACTTATATTACCCTTCGTTCATTCATCAATGATCGAAGGTAAGAAAATTGTTGATTTTGAATCTCATGTAGAACCTTATTCGGGTGGTAGCAGTTTAAATAATACACCATGGATTAACCTCTGAGGGGTTTACAAACGTTGGTGATAATTGTCACCTCAGTCATGGTCAAATTGGCTAGCACCATTTTATATTGATGGAGAGAGCGAGACGTTATTCTCTCTCGCATTAGCAGCTAAGTTAGCCGATAGAAAAGTTAAGGCCGATGTTCGCCACTACGGCACAACAAAAGGGGCGACAGCCTGCAAACTTGAGTATTTAGGCTTAGACACTGACTAGAATAATAAGCTTTTAATGGTGACATTATGAAAAGAATTTATACCCTATTATTTCTACTTTTTTCTTTATCCATAAATATCAGTGGCTCATTAGCGGGAACGCCGCCTTTCGAAGGGTGCCGTTCTAGTGGTTGTGTGGGAAAAATTGACTCTATTTACTTGCACCGAGATGGAAGCATTAAGTTTCCGCCACCAGGAAAAGTGCGAGGAGACGTACCCAGTGAGCTTAATTGTAAGTTAGGAGAAGGTGTTTACTTCATTTTAAAACAATCTCACACTCACTTTAAAAACACTTACAGCATGTTGCTCACAGCTCATTCATCAGAGAAACAGGTATTTGCCCGTATTGTTGAAGGCTCCAACGATTGCCAGCTCGACTATATGGTTATTTATTAACGCGTATACCAAATTCTGTTTTATCAAGGAGGCCTAGGTTAAAATATGAATATTAAAGCTTTTACCGCTTTAGTGATGTTAATTCTCTCTACATCAGCCAATGCGGCTCGATTTGATATAACTGGGGGTGTTGGCCAAATTCGATATCATGAAGCCTCCAGTTCATTCGCTCCATTATGGCGAAAACACACTTGGTTTGAAATCGTCAACCCAGATACAAAGCCTAACTGTAAACCTTATGCTCCTGGAACTTACGCAATTTCAATTCCAGAAAACAACGCAACAGCACTGACGATGTTGTTATCTGCAAAAATGGCAAATAAGAAAGTCATGGTTACGTTAGATGATTCTATTCTCTTTCCTGATAATGGGTATTGTAAGTTGCAATATCTAACTATTTTGTAGTTAATAGAAAATAAATTAATTTAATATGAGTAAAACTTTATAATGAGAGCAATATTAATTTTATTTTTAGTAATAGCATCTTCAAATGCAATTGCAGAAAGACAGGTAGGAACGGTTAGCGGAGTTATTGTATCTAACGAAAGTGATAAGAAGCAGTTTTTCTTTAAGTTAAAAAATAATATTGTATCTGGTTGTAATACGACAGGTAGGTATGTTTTTGACGAAAGTAAAGATAACTACTACTTAATGTCTTCAGCAATATTAACGGCATTTAAGATGAAAGAAGAAGTGACTGTCGAGTATACGCCGACATGTAATGCCTGGTCTAATAGCTTTGATGTTAGATATGTGTGTATTGGTGATATTAACTGCTAATTGAAATTTTTATATTATTAGTAATCAACGTGAGATAAATTATGAAAACAATGCGATGGTTTATGCTTGCTATAGTAATGGTGCTATCTATATCTGCATATTCTCGAGACGCAGCTAAGGATGGTGATTGGATTACTATGGGAGTTCCGACGGGTATTCATATGGGAACAGATGGTCGTTTTTTTATTAATGGCACAAACTCACATGGAGCTTGCGGCGGAGTAACGCCCTCATATTTTCGACTAGATATGGATGCTCCTCATTTTTACGCCATGTACTCTTGGATGATGCATATGTCGAAGGAAAATAAGCCCATCGAATGTATTGTCAAGAGTGGCTGCGGAGATGACCGAGTATGGGTTGAGTATTGCAGTGGACCGCTGTAAATAATGAGCCAAATAACTTCGTTAAACTGATTATTATTGATTGGGAAATCTATAGGTTTGTTATGAAAAAATTATTTATATTAAGTGCTTTGTTCATTACCCCATTTGTTTTTGCAGAAGAGAAAACTCAGCCTAGAACTATTGATGGCATTCAAATGAGCGCTAGTGGCACTTATTATTTCAGCACAGAAAAAGGATGGGGGGCACCAGGTTGCCCAAATGCTGATTATATATTCTTTTACAAGCATGAAGTTCCTGCTGCTGATGGCCTATTAAGCCTTATGCTTTCCTCTCAGGCTCTAAATCGTTCTGTAGTTGCTTTAGGAAGCTGTACTGATAGCAATCACTTTAAACTTACCTACATTATTCAACAGCCTACACAGTAGTAATAACGCTGAAAATAAACACTTACAAGGATTATAAAATGTTTCTTTGGCTAAAAAAGATCACCGCCTGTGTATTTTTGATTACTGCTTTGGTTCCCAATACTGCTCTGGCTAATATTAAGTTTGTTAGTGGTCAAATAGAGTATGTTCGAACTCACGATGGAGATGTTCTGCCTATGTGGAGACCGCCTGCATTTTGGTTCACGTTACAAGGAGTCGCAGAAGCAGGAGGCTGCCCCACTTGGGGCGGGACGGTGCTCTTTGTTTCAAAGGATTCCGCCGCTTACTCTATGATTTTGGGAGCTTTTATGGCGGGTAAGCCTGTAGCTGTAGCTTATGATGACTCTGTACGTTTTACAGGGGACTGGTGTGTGGCTAACTATATCACCTTAGGTAATCCTCCACCTCTTAGATAACCCTAACTGAACTCAATGACTTAAGTGACATCGGTGTTTATCTCGTTATTTTCGACTGAATATGGCTACTCCCACCTTTATGTAGACGTACTTTGGGGTGGGGTGTATGTAAGGCGGTGGCTTGCGTTGTTGAAAGCGGCTGTGGGACGAACACCGTGCAAGTCCAATATTGCCGCGGTTCACTGAGATAATCACTTTTAATACAGGAAATACTGATGAAAAAAATACTCCTACTGACAGCAATTCTATTTAGTACACCTTCAATAGCAAATATTGGTTGCATCGGTACAGTGAAAAATATTCTCCAATATGCTGACGGCAGTATTAATGTGTATACCGCATACCGGAATGATTATACCGTGATGTGTAATATTGAGAAACATTGGAAAGGGGTCAGCCCTGAAGCATGTCAAGGGATGTTAAGCGTATTACTGACAGCGCAATCAACTGGTAAGAGTATTGCAACTTATTACAGTGGTGATCAATATACTTGTAGCAACCTTCCTCATTACGGAAGTGCACCAGGTCCTGTTTACGTAGGTATCGTAGAGAAATAACAACGATACGTCGAACCGCATTTTCTATGGGCGCCAAAGTAACGGTCCATATCTATGCTGGGGACGATTGTCAGAACGCTGCTTACATTCAAATAGAGCGCTAGCCCATATGACTGTAAACCCATAACGCCAACTTATGCTGGCGTTATTTTTATCGTTTGCAGAGTTATTGCTTGCCTTTCCGTCTTGGTATTGCACAATACCGCCCCTGACAAGCAATTTTATCAACACCAATCCAGACCCATGCTGTTAATCATCGATAACTACGATTCCTTTACTTACAACCTGTACCAATACTTTTGCGAGTTGGGTGCAGAGGTAAAAGTTGTGCGTAACGATGAAACAGACATTGCGGCGATTGAAGCGATGAAACCGAGCCATTTGGTGATCTCTCCGGGGCCGTGTACACCTAATGAAGCGGGGATCACCCTAGAGGTGATCGAACACTTTGCTGGTAAACTGCCGATACTTGGTGTGTGCTTAGGCCATCAGGCAATTGCTCAGGTGTTTGGTGGTGAAGTGGTGCGTGCTCGTCAGGTGATGCACGGGAAAACATCCCCAATTCGACACAATGGCCGCAGCGTTTTTTCTGGTTTGAATAACCCTCTCACAGTAACGCGCTATCATTCGCTGGTGGTACAAAACGGTACACTGCCAGAGTGTTTTGAGCTCACTGCTTGGACGGAGCTCGAAGATGGTTCGATGGATGAAATCATGGGCTATCAGCACAAAACCTTGCCTATTGATGCGGTGCAATTTCACCCAGAATCGATCAAAACTGAGCAAGGGCATGAGCTACTTGCCAACTTTTTACGTCGTTAATCCTCTTTTATTGCCTCAATAAATCCTGACTGGGATCACTTTTTTTAACATTTCTTTCATATTCTTGCGTGCGGATATTATGTGAAAAACTATTCGCAGGCGTTGTCCTGCCTAACTCTCCGCCCTTGTTATTACTATGCTTAACTACAGCTTATCTTTGTTATAAGAATATATTGCTTCATAAAAGCAGTGGCTTAATGCATAAATACTCAAAGCTAATGCAGAACAGACTTTCAGCAGTGAAGTAAAAAGAATAATTCACTATTGAAATGGTTAATTAAATGTAAATACAATGCCGCAATTGCTTAAATGCAAAACAATATGTGCTTTCGTTTAATGAAAGCAAGGATGCAAAAATTACCTGGCATGCGGTATCGAGAGGGAATGTGCAATGACAGTCGAAAATAAAGTAGAACGCGGTTTGTTTGATGAGGTGATGGTACCTTGTTATAACCCAATGGAAATGGTTCCAGTCAAGGGCGAAGGTGCTCGTGTTTGGGATCAGGAAGGCAAAGAGTACATCGACTTTGCTGGTGGTATCGCCGTGAGCTGTTTGGGTCATTGTCACCCTGCAATGGTTAATGCTCTGACTGAGCAAGGCCAGAAACTGTGGCATCTAAGTAATGTCATGACAAACGAACCTGCACTTCGCCTAGCGAAGAAGCTGACAGACGTGAGCTTTGCAGAAAAGGTGTTCTTCGCTAACTCAGGCGCAGAAGCAAACGAAGCGGCGCTAAAACTGGCGCGTCGTTACGCAGCTGACCAGTTTGGCCCTGAGAAATCTGAAATCATCGCTTTCAAACAAGGCTTCCACGGCCGAACTTTCTTTACGGTAACGGTTGGTGGTCAAGCGGCTTACTCTGATGGTTTTGGTCCTAAACCTGGTGATGTCACTCACCTGCCGTACAACGATGTGGAAGCGCTACGTGCACACATCTCTGACCGTACTTGTGCCATCATGATGGAACCTCTTCAGGGTGAAGGCGGTATCATCTCTCCAACAGATGAATTTGTTCAAACGGTTCGCGAACTGTGTGACAAGCACAATGCACTGCTTATCTTTGATGAAGTTCAGACAGGTAACGGCCGTACGGGTAACTTCTACGCTTACCAAGGTCTGGGTGTCACACCAGATATCCTAAGCACCGCAAAATCGCTTGGCGGCGGTTTCCCTATCGGTGCCATGCTAACCACAACTGAACTATCTAAGCACCTGAAAGTGGGCACTCATGGTTCAACGTACGGTGGTAACCCACTTGCATGTGCGGTTGCAGAAGCGGTCGTCGACATCGTAAGCGCACCAGAAACTCTGGCTGGCGTTGCAGAGCGTGAAGCGCTGTTCCGTGACGGTTTAGCTAAACTTAATGATAAGTACAACATGTTCGCTGAAGTACGTGGTAAAGGTCTTCTACTTGGTGCCGCTCTGAATGATGAATGGCAAGGCCGTGCGCGTGACGTACTAGTTGCAGCAGGTAAAGAAGGTCTGATGGTGTTAGTGGCAGGCGCGAATGTAGTTCGCTTTACGCCTTCACTGGTTATCACCAAAGAAGAAATCGCAGAAGGATTAGCAAAACTAGATAAAGCACTTGCCACTCTAGTTAAATAATAAATAAACAAACTGGGAGAGCTGTATTGCAACAGTTCTCCCAATACCAGTGCTATCGGTCATATGTTTGAGTAGTTGCGCAGGAAAAATTGCTTAGAACAAGGCGTAGCTTGCAGCAAGCTAGCGGGCCTAACTTCAAGCTACAACGTAGTGATTAGCGATTTTAGCCAGCGACAACAAATAGATGACCGATAGCATTGGTATCCTGCATCTGGAGGGAGTATCGATGCTGGTTGTTCGCCCTATAGCAATGTCGGACTACGATGCGCTGCACACCTGTGCGGTTGAATCGGGTCACGGATTCACATCTCTTCCGGTTAACGAAGAACTGTTGACCAATCGTATTACTCATTCTGAGTACAGCTTTGCCAAAAACGAAGTAACTGAACCCGGTGACGAAGGTTATCTGATGGTCGGTTTCGATAGTGAGACTGGCGAAGTCGCTGGTTGTACAGGCATTGAAGCTTCGATTGGCTGGGATGTGCCATTTTATTCTTACCACATCAGCACTATTGTTCATTCATCGCCAAAATTGGGGGTGAATAATGTGGTTAAGCTGCTGACATTTGGCAATAACTACACGGGTTGTAGTGAAATCTGTACCTTGTTCTTGCGCCCGAATTTCCGTGGCGGACTGAATGGTCGCCTAATGTCGAAGTGTCGTTTTTTGATGATGGCGGAACACCCGCATCGTTTCTCAGAAACGGTATTTGCTGAAATGCGTGGCGTGTCAGATGAAGAAGGTAACTCTCCATTCTGGCAATGGCTGCAAGAGCACTTCTTCTCGATTGATTTCACTATGGCTGATTACCTGACGGGTATCGGCAAGAAAGGCTTTATCGCCGACCTAATGCCTAAGCTACCAATTTATATCAACTTACTGAGCAAAGAAGCTCAGGCGGTGATTGGTCAGGTACATGAAAATACCAAGCCTGCATTGCGCTTACTTGAGAAAGAAGGCTTCACTTGCCGTAACTACGTCGACATCTTTGATGGCGGCCCGTCGGTAGAGTGTGATGTGCGTAACATTGAGTCGGTCCGCCACTCATTCCGCGCGAAAATCACCATTGCTGAGCACACCAGCTCGCAAGATTACCTTATCTCAAACACGTCGTTTGAAAACTTCCGTGCCGTGGCAGCTAAAGCCGCGTATGACCAGGCCTCTGAATCTGTGATTCTGGCACCTGATGTTGCTAAAGCACTGGAAGTGAATGAAGGCGAATACGTTCGCATGCTGGCTCAGTAATCGAAAGGAATAGAATCATGACACATTGGATTGCAGGCGAGTGGCTTGCGGGTCAGGGCGAATCGATGAACTCGATCAGCCCATACAACAATGAAGTGATCTGGCAGGGCGACAGTGCGTCACCTGCGCAGGTTGAATCGGCAGTGAGCGCGGCTCGAAACGCTTTCTTTAGCTGGAAAAAGCTGACTTACGCTGAGCGTGAAGCTGTTGTGCTGGCGTTTGCTGAGAAAGTAAAAGAGAACAGCGAGCAAATCGCTGAAATTATCGCGAAAGAAACCGGAAAACCAATCTGGGAAACGCGCACTGAAGCAGCGGCTATGGCTGGTAAGATTGCGATTTCTATTCGTGCATACCATGACCGTACTGGCGAAGCGACGCGTGAAGCGGCGGGCAACCAGATTGTTCTGCGTCACCGCCCTCTGGGTGTTATGGCGGTATTCGGCCCTTATAACTTCCCTGGTCATTTACCAAATGGCCACATTGTTCCGGCGCTACTTGCTGGTAACACGGTCGTGTTTAAGCCTTCAGAGCAAACGCCACTCACCGGCGAGTTCGCGATGAAACTATGGCAACAAGCAGGCTTACCAGCAGGTGTAATCAACCTTGTTCAGGGCGCGAAGGAAACTGGTGTTGCTCTGGCAGATTCGAAAGGTATTGATGGCGTATTGTTCACGGGTAGTGCAAACACTGGTCATATCCTGCACCGTCAGTTTGCAGGGCAGCCGGGTAAAATGTTGGCGCTAGAAATGGGCGGCAACAACCCGATGGTGATCTCTGATAACTACGGCGAGCTGGATGCAACTGTGTATACCATTATTCAGTCTGCTTTCATCAGTGCAGGTCAACGTTGTACTTGTGCCCGTCGCCTGTACGTGCCTGTTGGTGAGAAAGGCGATCAGCTGGTCAGCAAGCTTGTTCAAGCAACTCAGAAGATTCGTGTTGATCAGCCATTTGCTGAACCTGCGCCATTTATGGGGCCTCAGATTTCTAAAGCAGCGGCTGACTTTATTCTTAATGCGCAAACAAACTTGCAAAGCCTTGGCGGTGTGAGCTTGCTAGAAGCAAAAGCGGGTGAAGCGGCGTTCGTTTCTCCGGGTATCATTGATGTGACGCCAATCGCTGAGCTGCCAGATGAAGAGTACTTTGGGCCACTACTGCAAGTGGTACGTTACCAAGGTCTGGAGAAAGCCGTTGAACTGGCAAACGATACGCGCTTTGGCTTGTCGGCGGGTCTGGTTTCAACTGACGACAGCGAGTGGGATTACTTTGTTGACCACATTCGTGCTGGCATCGTTAATCGCAACCGCCAGCTAACTGGCGCAAGCGGTGATGCACCATTTGGTGGTCCAGGTGCTTCGGGTAACTTACGCCCAAGTGCTTACTACGCAGCAGATTACTGCGCATACCCAATGGCATCAATGGAAGGTGGTGAAACTCTACTACCAGCTACATTGAGCCCGGGTGTTGAGTTATAAAAATATTTTAAGGGTTTCCCTTACCACCTCCCTTTATAGGGAGGTTTTTAAACGTCACAGGTTGAAGGCTATCTGATCAGATTTCTGGACAAATTTGGTCAGATAGCCTCATTTATAAAATTAAATAAACAATAAATATAACTCCGTTAACGTAGACAAACCCAAACAAGGAGGCGTTATGACGCCACAAGTTTTATTCCAGTCGTTATGGAATGACTATATTCAACGCTTATGTCCCTCTGCTGATAAAGTTCACCATCTGCTTCAGGAAAATGAGCCATTGATCAATGACCACATTGCGCTGCGTACATTTAATGTCGCACCTTTGGGGATTGAGACACTGGCCAAACCGTTTATCGACGCTGGTTATAAGCCGTGCGGTGATTACGAGTTCGAAAGCAAGAAGTTAGTGGCGAAGCACTTTGAGCATCCAGACCCGAAACAGCCAAAAGTTTTTATCAGTGAGCTAAAAGTGAACGAGTGTTCTCCAGAGCTTCAGGCCATCGTTGCCAAGTTGGTTGAGCAATTGGACACCGATAAGCTAAAAGGTCATGAGTTCTTGTCTGGTGGGCGTCTATGGGATCTGAGTTTTGCTGATTATCAGTTGCTGGCAAAAGAGAGTGAATACGCTTCTTGGCTAGCGGCACACGGCTACGGTGCTAACCACTTTACGGTTAGCGTGAATCAGCTTGATGCTTTTGAAGAAGTGAAAGGTGTCAATGACCACCTGCGTGAAGCTGGCTTTACGATCAATGAATCAGGCGGTGAAGTGAAAGGCTCGCCAGAGGTGCTGCTTGAGCAATCTTCTACCATGGCGGATAAAGTGCCAGTGACCTTCACTGAAGGTACTGAGATGGTTCCTGGTGGCTTCTATGAGTTTGCTAAGCGTTACCCAATGAGTAACGGTGAACTTTACCCTGGGTTTGTTGCAGCTTCTGCTGACAAGATCTTCGAAAGTACCAACGGTTAAACGAGATACGGGAACGGGCTTCGCCCAACAGAGTCGGGAAGCCACTCCCAAGGACTAAGTTCGTTCTGTAGCGTTATCGCATTCAATATAAACAAAAAGCCACCAATGTCTCCATTGGCGGCTTTTAAAATTTTAGCGGTTAATCGAAATTAACGAGTACCGTAAACAACGATTGTCTTACCGTGGGCAGAGATTAGGTTCTGCTCTTCTAGCATCTTCAAGATACGACCTACTGTCTCACGAGAACAGCCAACAATCTGACCGATTTCCTGACGAGTGATCTTGATCTGCATACCGTCTGGGTGTGTCATTGCATCTGGCTGTTTTGCCAGGTTAAGCAGTGTTTGCGCGATACGGCCTGTTACGTCTAGGAATGCCAAGTCACCCACTTTCTGACTGGTTACCTGTAGACGGCTTGCCATTTGTGCAGACAGGCGCATCAGGATGTCAGGGTTAACTTGGATTAGCTGACGGAATTTCTTGAATGAAATTTCTGCTACTTCACAAGGAGATTTCGCACGAACCCATGCCGTACGCTCTTGGTCTTCTTCGAATAAACCAAGTTCACCGATAAAGTCACCTTGGTTTAGGTAAGAAAGGATCATTTCCTTACCTTCTTCGTCTTTGATAAGTACTGCAACAGAACCTTTAACAATGTAGTAAAGAGTCTCTGCTTTTTCGCCCGCGTGGATCAGCGTGCTTTTTGACGGGTACTTATGAATATGACAGTGTGAAAGGAACCACTCTAATGTTGGATCGGTTTGAGGTTTACCTAGAACCATAATATCTCACTTCCTCTGCAGGGTACGCTTGCTGCTTTCCATGTTTTAGCTAAGCCTTGAATCAAGACCTACTAGGATAAGAGCACTTTTCAAATGCTGCAAGCCATCTTTGTTTCGGTTTCAAATAGTATCTTTTTTTGAAATCGATTTCTTGATTTTAATCGGGTACACCTTACGATTTTGTACGCAAAAATGTGCACATGATCACGGTATGAAAAGTAATCGTGTTTATAACGCGAGTCTTAGCCAATTTTTCCGGTTTCGATTAACTGTTGCAAGATCGGGCGAACAATCAACTCGACCGCGAAACTCATTTTGCCGCCCGGCACCACGAGCGTGTTGTGGCGAGACATAAACGAACCATCAATCATTGCCAGTAGGTAAGGGAAGTCGACGTTCTTAATTCCGCGCAGGCGAATCACGACAAAGCTTTCATCTAAGCTCGGTATACCTTTGGCGTTGAGTGGGTTAGAGGTGTCGACAGTTGGAACACGCTGGAAGTTGATGTGAGTTCGCGAAAACTGGGGAGTGATGTAGTTAAGGTAGTCGTCCATCGAACGGACAATTGAATCCATCACGGCCTCACGAGAGTGACCACGATCTCGGGTATCTCGAACAAACTTTTGGATCCATTCCAAGTTGACAATGGGTACCATGCCGATCAGAAAGTCGACGTGCTGAGCAACGTTCACATCACCATCAACTACGCCACCGTGCAAGCCTTCATAAAACAGTACATCAGAGTTTTCTGGTAGTTCTTGCCATGGAGTAAAGGTACCCGGCATCTGATTGTACGGTACAGCTTCATCAAATGTGTGCAGATAACGGCGTACCTGACCTGTTCCTTCGTTACCGTATTTACGGAAAAATTCCGCCAGCGCTGGGAAGTCGTTCGCCTGTGGACCAAAGTAGCTGATGTGACGCCCCTGTTCACGGGCTTTACGAATTTCGACATCCATCTCAGGGCGAGTAAAACGGTGAAAACTATCACCTTCTACCCAAGCGGGCTTAACATTCATCATGTTGAACATTTTGCGAAACGCTTCAGATGTCGTAGTAGTGCCTGCACCAGAAGAACCGGTGACGGCTATGATTGGATGTTTTGCTGACATGACAAACCTTGTCTGTAAATAACTGTCCCTTGTTGCATGTCACTATAACACGCTTTATTAGAAGGGCACGGTATGCTGTGTTTTAAACTAAAACTTTTGTTTGAGCTGAATATCGACGGTCTCGTGAAGCTCGGAAAACACCACAACGGCCTCGCCTGATTCGAGTTGGCTTTTGATTTGGTCGACTTTGTCTTGTAGGGAAATTTCCAGTTCGCCGTAGTCCGTGCCTTCGCGTAGGACGAATTCACGAATCAGGTTGTCCAGTGTGTCTGGGTCAATTTGTTGCCATGGGACGATCATAAATACCTCTGTCTTTTATGCTCGAAAAGTTGACGGCTATTATCCAGAAACCGTCAGACTTTGGTAGTAGGCTGGTAACGCTTCTTCTAGCCAGAACCTCGGTTTGAGCGCGCTGCCAGTTAAGAAGCCAACATGTCCGCCTTGTTCGAACAGTCGATAGTCGATGTTGTCAGGGAGGACATACTTAGGGATCACGGCATCCGTCATGAAAGGGTCGTCTTTGGCATGGATGATTTGTGTCGGTATGCGAATGTCTTTGAGTCGATGAATACCGGAGCAGCGCTGATAATAATCTTGTGCGTCTTTAAAGCCATGCAAGGGAGCGGTAATCAAGTCGTCAAATTCAAACAGCTTAGTGACACGCTTGATACTTTGATAAGAGACATCGAGCTCACCTTTGATCAGGTGATGTTTGCGCAGAGCATTTTTCTTCAGCGATGAGAGCAAGTAAGTTTTGTACACCTTAGAGAAGCCTTTCTCGATGCGCTCTGAACATGCTGATAGATCGAGCGGCGCCGAGACGATGGTCGCTGCAGAAAGTAGTGGCTCTTGATTGTACTGCGCCAGATAGTTAGCCAACATGTTGCCACCCAGAGAAATCCCGACTGCGACTTTGGTTTGATTTGGTAGCTGTTGATTGAGCTGCTCAAGGAAGAAACGCGCATCTTCGACTTCACCCGAATGATACGCACGTGCACGATGGTTCGGCTTACCGCTGCAGCCGCGAAAATGCATCATCACGGACAGCCAGCCATGTTGAGAAAAGGCGTGCATCAAGCCATTCGCGTAAGGGCTGTAAAAGCAGCCTTCCAGTCCATGAAACAAGACAAAAACAGGCTTTTTCTTAGCTTGCTCGGTTTGCCAGTCTTCACTCCAAGCCAGATCGAGAAAATCACCATCCGGTGTGCTGAGCGTTTGCCAAAGCGGCTCAAACAGCGCCTTCTTACGAATAAAACGCGGCGCCAGAGTTTGCAGATGTGGATTGGCTAATCCTTTGGCAGCAATAAATTGAGTCATAAGAACGCCTATCAGTGGGTGAAGTCATCGATGGATTGGGCAAAAACGTCGTGTAAATGTTCTCCGCCAAGCTGACGACAATATCTCAATGTCAGCGGTTCAGCTTGGTTAGTCTGTAATTCTATACTGTTGATGCAGTCGACCAGATCAGACTGCTGCTGCTTTTCGAGTTGTAATTCGAATTGCAAGGATTCTCTGTAGAGGGTATCCGGGACATGGGATTTGAGTTTACGGCGTAGGTCTCGATAGCTGTGTAGCAGTGTTTCTGACCGCCCCAAGCATTCTTCGACTTTATGCCAGTCTTCATCGAGAAACGCAGCCTGCTGTTCATCGAGCCATTTCAGTAGTAACAGCAGGTTTACATTGCCTTTGAACTGGTTTTGCAAATTAAGGCACGCATCTTTGACGTCTTTAACACTGTAATATTGCAGGCTGAACTGCCACAAGCGTTCTAGTGTGAGAGATACTGATACGTGCTTTGAGCTCATTGACCGTTAAACTCCTGTTCCATCTGCTCCAGCTCCTCCTGCAGTGCCATCCATTCCATTTCGACGTCTTCCAGTTCGGCTTTAGCCTGACTCTGAGCGGTTAAT
The DNA here is from genome assembly GCF_013113835.1 of Vibrio sp. RE88. Taxonomy (GTDB): domain Bacteria; phylum Pseudomonadota; class Gammaproteobacteria; order Enterobacterales; family Vibrionaceae; genus Vibrio. The sequence goes on from NZ_VTYQ01000008.1 coordinate 230,041, forward strand.
ACCTGATTAAGTTTAGCTTTATTTTCCGCTTCATACAGTGAGTTATCAGATAATTGCGTCTCTGCTTCCGCTAATTGATGACCGAGGGTCTCCATCTTAGCTTCAAGTTTGGTCAGTGTTTTGCGAACAGGAGCCGTCTGTTTACGGAATTCTGCTTCACGACGCTTCTGCTCTTTCTTAGCGGCGGCAGTGTTGGTACTGCTCTTGTCTGGTTGCGCAGATTGTGCTTCGCGGCGCTCAGCTTTCTGTTGCTCTGTCAGCCATTTGTAGTAATCATTGAGATCGCCATCAAACGGTGCCACCTGACGATCATGCACCAGATAGAGGTCATCTGTGGTCGCACGCAGCAAGTAACGGTCGTGCGAGACAATCACCATTGCGCCTTCGAATGTTTGTAGCGCCAGCGTCAGGGCTTGGCGCATGTCCAAGTCTAAGTGGTTGGTCGGTTCATCAAGCAGCAATAAGTTTGGCTTTTGCCAGACGATCAACGCCAACACGAGGCGTGCTTTCTCACCCCCAGAGAAAGGAGCCACTTTTTCCAGCGCTTTGTCACCTTGGAATCCAAAGCTGCCCAGATAGTTACGCAGTTCAAGTTCGTTCTTGTCTGGCGCAATTTGCATCATATGCTGAAGAGGCGTTTCTTCTGGGTGCAAGGTTTCTAGCTGGTGCTGAGCGAAGTAACCAATCTTAACTCCTTGAGAGTAAGTCAGGTCGCCACCTTGTGGGTTCAACTCACGAGAAAGCAGTTTGATCAGAGTTGATTTACCTGCGCCGTTACGTCCGAGTAGGCCTATGCGACTGCCGGGAACCAGATTGAGGCGGATTTTCTCTAGGATCAGATTGTCACCATAACCCGCTGAGACCTCATCCATCATAATGATTGGGTTGGGCAACGCCTCTGGGTCACGGAACTCAAAGCTGAACGGGTTATCAAATTGCGCAGGAAGAACCTTCTCCATTTTCTCCAGTGCCTTTATGCGGCTTTGTGCTTGGCGAGCTTTGGAGGCTTTGTAACGGAAACGGTCGATATACTTTTGCATATGCGCCATTTGCTTCTGCTGTTTCTGAAATTGCGCTTGTTGCAGGAGCAATTTCTGGGCACGTTGGTCTTCAAACGAGGAGTAGTTGCCGGTGTACTCATTCATCTGCTCATTTTCGATATGAATAATGCGGCCAACGATAGGATCGAGGAAGTCACGGTCGTGCGAGATCAGGACGAGAGTGCCCGGGTAGTTTTGCAGCCAGCGCTCTAACCACATCACGGCATCAAGATCTAAGTGGTTAGTTGGCTCATCGAGCAACAATAAATCTGAGCGACATAGAAGGGCTTGGGCGAGGTTAAGGCGCATACGCCAACCACCAGAGAACTGAGTCAGATTCCAGTTCATCTGTTCCTGACTAAAGCCTAAACCATCAAGTAATTCAGCTGCGCGAGCGCGAATGCTGTAGCCCCCAATGGTTTCAATCTTGCCGTGTAATTCGGCAACCAGTGTACCGTTATCGGCTTGCTCTGCCTGGAGGAGCTGCGCTTCCAGTGCACGATATTCACGATCACCATCAATGACGTATTCCAGCGCCGGACGTTCCAGTGCTGGTGTTTCCTGTGCTACCCAGGCCATCTCCCAATGCGAAGGCTTACTGAAGTTACCGGCATCAATCGACAATTCGTCTTTAATTAATGCGAATAGGGTAGATTTACCGCAGCCGTTTTTTCCCACTAAGCCGACTTTGTCGCCTGGTTGAATGATTGCTGAGGTTTGATCCAGTAGTGGCTTACCGCCACGCAACAGCTGGATGTCAGAAAAGGTAATCATAATCTTGTGCTTTATTCTTGCTCGTGTCGCGTCGAATAGTAGGGGGAATGAGATAAAATGTCGATCATTGCGTTATGCTTAACAACAACGTATAACAAACCGATAACGATAAAATTGTACTTTATACCTACTTAAGTATTGAAAACAAAAGGATGGCTGCTTACGGAATGGCTGTAAACGATTTAAATACTGAGTCGCCTGACAAACCGAAAGTGCTGGTGATTTACGCTCACCCTGAATCACAAAGCTCTGTCGCAAACCAAGTGATGATCAAGAAGATAACCGCGCTTGATCACGTCACTGTGCATGATATTTACGCACATTACCCTGACTTTTTTATTGATGTAGATGCTGAGCAGCAGCGTTTGCTCGATCACGATGTGATTGTTTTTCAACATCCTTTGTATATGTACTCCTGTCCGGCCTTGCTGAAGGAATGGATGGACCGTGTGTTGGGCAAGGGGTTCGCTTATGGAAAAGGTGAAGCATTGAAGGGCAAACATTGGCGCAGTGTGATTACCACCGGTGGTAATGAGGATGCGTTTGGTAGCGAAGGTTACAACAAGTACCCACTATCGGAAATTTTGCAGCCCTTTGAGTTGACCGCTGCCTTATGTCAGATGGCGTGGATAGAGCCTCTGGTGCTTTACTGGGCCAGAAATGTATCCGATATGGACCGTTATCAGCATGCTGAGCAATATCGTCAGTGGCTACTCGACCCTATTATGTCTTTAACCGCAGGAGAAATTCATGGCACTTGAAAATGATTTTCTTCAGAGCAGCGTGATCTTTCTTACCGCAGCGGTGGTTGCGGTGCCGTTGGCGCAACGCTTAGGGCTCGGTTCTGTACTGGGTTATTTGCTGGCAGGTATTACTATCGGCCCTTGGGGGCTAGGCCTTATCAGTGACGTTGAAGCGATTCTCCATTTCGCTGAATTTGGCGTGGTTTTACTGCTGTTTTTGATCGGTCTAGAACTGAATCCCAAAAAGTTATTGCAGATGAAAGGGCCAATCCTCGGGCTCGGTGGTGCACAAGTGGTGATTACTACCGCGGTGCTGGCAAGCGTGACCAATCTCGCCGGGGTCAGTTGGCAAACCAGCTTAGTCATCGGTATGGGGCTGGCGTTGTCGTCAACCGCTATCGCGCTGAAAGTGATTGAAGAACGAGGTTTGGCTGGCAGTGAAGCCGGTCAGTCAGGTTTTGCTGTGTTGCTCTTTCAGGATATTGCAGTTATCCCCATGTTGGCGATTCTGCCCATTCTGGCAGGAAACACCGCAGGTGACTGGCTCGATGCGATGTGGATGCTCGGTGGTGTCATTGGCCTTCTGGTTGGCGGCCATTTTCTACTTCGTCCACTGTTCCGTTATGTGGTACTGAGTGGGGTTCGAGAGCTATTTACTGTCGCTGCGCTGCTGCTGGTCATCGGAATTGCACTGCTAATGCAGCATCTCGGTCTGTCTATGGCACTGGGTACTTTCCTTGCTGGCGTTCTCCTAGCGGAGAGCGAGTATCGCCATGAGCTCGAAATTGCCATCGAACCGTTTAAAGGGCTACTGCTAGGTTTATTCTTTATTGCGGTTGGTATGGCTGTGAACTTAGGTTTATTAGCTCTGGAACCGTGGAACGTGCTGGTAGCGGTGTTTGGACTAGTGACCGTTAAAGCCGTCATTCTTTATTTTCTTGCTCGATTGGCAGGGAGTAAGCCCAAAGCCCGCAGTAAGATGGCGGCTATTCTAAGCCAAGGTGGTGAGTTCGCGTTTGTTATCTTTACCGCGGCGAGTGCAGAAGGGTTGTTGGCGCAAGAGCAAACAGCTTTCTTACTGGTTGTGGTGAGTCTGTCTATGGTTACCACACCACTGTTATTGATGGCACAAAGTAAATGGTATGCACGGGGCTTAAACGAAGATGCGGGATCGCTACGCACTGATGTGGTTAACCGCCAGCCAAGGGTGATCATCGCTGGTTTTGGTCGCTTTGGTCAGATTGTTGGCCGACTGATGTACGCCAACAAAATTCGAGTGACGGTACTTGAAAGTGACGCCAGTCAGATCCAATTACTCAGGAAGTATGGCTATAAGGTGTTTTATGGTGATGCGACTCAGCTAGACTTGCTGCGTGCCGCTGGAGCAGATAAAGCCGAAGCCATGGTGATTTGTACCGACTCACCGGATGAAATCATGAAGATTGTCGATCTGTGTCAGTACCACTTCCCGCATCTTAAGTTGCTGGCGCGGGCACGAAGTCGGGTTGAAGCCTATCAGCTTCTGAGCCACGGGGTGGATAACTACTCAAGGGAAACTTTCCTCGGAGCGTTGGACTTAGGCCGTCAAGCGTTAACTGAGCTCGGCATGCACCCGTATCAGGCCAAGCGAGCTGAAGCGCACTTTAGAAAATTAGATAATGCGATGCTGAAAGAACTGTTGCCTCAGCATCACGAAGACAAGCAATTGGCCATGAGAGCCAAAGAAGCCCGAAAAGAACTGGAAGAAATCTTTGGTCGCGAGATGGAAAAAGATCAGCAATCAAAGAGCTTCTGGGATTAAATCCAAACCTTCCCAGTGCAGGATGAACATCCCATGCTGGTGAAGGTTTACGTTGTGGAATGAAAAAATGAAAAAAAGATTTATCGCTGGAGCGAGCTGCCCGAAGTGTTCTCAGCAAGACACCTTACGCTGGTGGATAGAAAATAATATTGAGTTAGTCGAGTGTGTTGAGTGTGAATATCAGGATCAGCGTAAACCGCAGTCTGTGGAGAAAACTGAACACTCGCAACAAGAGATGATCGGTATTTTTAAGCCGGATTGATTGAGTTTCTTTATTTGATCCCCATAATACCCTACATAGAAAATTGTTATTCGGAGCAATTCAATTGCTCCGTTTCTTTATCTCCTTGGAGTCATTATGAAAATTGAAAAGAACGTAGTAGTAAGCCTTGCTTACCAGGTGAAACTGGAAGATGGCGCAGTGGTTGATCAGTCAACAGCAGAAGCACCACTGGATTACCTACACGGCAACAACAACCTGATCACAGGTCTTGAAACTGCACTGGAAGGTAAAGAAGCGGGCGCTCAGTTCTCAGTAACAGTGTCTCCTGAAGAAGCATACGGCGATCATAACGACGCGCTTGTTCAGCGTGTACCTGCGAATGTTTTCCAAGGTGTTGACCAGATTGAAGTGGGCATGCGTTTCCTAGCGGATACTGACCAAGGTCCAATCCCAGTGGAAGTGACAGAAGTTGACGGTGATGAAGTGGTGGTTGACGGTAACCACATGCTTGCAGGCCAAACGCTGACATTCGACGTTGAAGTTGTTGCAACACGTGAAGCGACAGCAGACGAGATCGAACATGGCCATGTTCACCAAGCTGGCGCACACGATCACGAAGGCGGTTGTTGTGGCGGCGACCATGACCATGCTGAAGAGAAGAAAGACGGTTGCTGCGGTGGCGGTAGCTGCGGTTCTCACTAATAGAGAAAAACCACCTGAGTACTGTGCTCAGGTGTTGATTTTAAAGCGCAAGCTAAGTGATTAGCTTGCGCTTTTTATTTATCTAAGGTGTGATGAGAGCAAAGCACACTGCAAAGGAGTAGGATGTGAGCAAACCATTTTCAATTGCGATTCATGGCGGCGCGGGGACAATTTTACGTGAACAGATGAGTGACGAGTTAAAGGCGGACATTCTCAACGATTTAGAAAAGTCCGTTCGTGCTGGTCATGATGTTCTTGCTCTTGGTGGTGATGCGATAGATGCCGTCGTTGCTGCGGTGAAGGTGCTGGAGGACTCAGTCAACTTTAACGCTGGCCGAGGTTCTGTATTAACGCACAAGGAAATCGTTGAGATGGATGCCTCTGTTATGCACGGCAGAGAGGCTAATGCAGGTGCTGTTGCAGGCGTGCGCCATATTCGTAATCCGATTGAGCTGGCTCGTGACGTGATGACAGACAGTAACCATGTACTGTTGATCGGAGATGGGGCCGAAGAGTTTGCCTTTGAGCAGGGGCATCAATACACCGAACAAGATTACTTCTTCACTGACCGACGCTATGACCAACTGCAATCGATGAAAGAGAAAGGCCTATTTGCCTTATCCGAGTCGAAATACCCGGATGACAAGAAATACGGTACAGTCGGCGCTGTTGCTCTAGACAAGCAAGGCAATTTAGCGGCAGCCACTAGTACTGGTGGTGTGACCAACAAAAAGTACGGTCGGGTGGGGGATTCTTCCATCATTGGCGCGGGTACGTTTGCCGAAAATGGTAACGTGGCGGTATCGACCACCGGAATGGGGGAATACTTTATTCGCAAGACTGTCGCGAGTGATGTGGCAGCGCGGATGCGTTATCTCAAGGAAGATGTGCACACGGCCTGTGAGACTGTGATTCAAGGTGAGTTGAAGGCCATGGGTGGCGAAGGTGGTCTGATCGCCATTGACGGTGATGGACATGTCCACTTTGCGATGAACAGCAGTGGCATGTACCGAGCGAGCATTGGCACAGATGGCAGCCTGCTAGTGAAGATTTATTCGGATGAGTAGGGTCAAAACGACCCCTAATAGTAGCACTAACAAAGGGTTAGTGCTTCATTACACTTCTATGATTAAAAAATGACTGCAAGAAGTGTGATTCAGTGCTAGAATCCATTTTTAACTAGCAATCAGACTTGGAAAGATGGGAAATAACGTAGTCGTTCTGGGCACCCAATGGGGTGACGAAGGTAAAGGTAAAATCGTAGACCTTTTAACTGAAGATGCAAAATACGTGGTTCGCTACCAAGGCGGTCACAACGCAGGTCACACTCTAGTCATTGACGGTGAAAAAACCGTTCTTCACTTAATTCCATCAGGTATTCTTCGCGATAACGTAAAATGTGTTATCGGTAATGGCGTAGTACTATCGCCTGAAGCTCTCCTTAAAGAAATGAAGCCTCTTGAAGAGCGCGGTATTCCAGTACGCGAGCGTCTTTTCGTTTCTGAAGCTTGTCCTCTAATTCTTCCGTACCACATCGCTATCGACAACGCGCGTGAAATCGCTCGTGGCGCGAAAGCTATCGGTACAACGGGTCGTGGTATCGGTCCAGCTTACGAAGATAAAGTGGCTCGTCGCGGTCTACGCGTTGGTGACCTTTTCGATAAAGAAATGTTCGCTGAGAAACTAAAAGAAGTGATGGAATTCCATAACTTCCAGCTAGAGCACTTCTACAAAGCAGAAACAGTAAGCTACGAAGAAGTACTTGAGCAGTGCATGGGTTACGCAGATCTTCTTACTTCGATGGTAATGGACGTAACTGACGAACTAGACGCAGCACGTAAGCGCGGCGACAAGATCATGTTCGAAGGTGCTCAAGGTACACTACTTGATATTGACCACGGTACTTACCCATACGTAACGTCTTCTAACACGACGGCTGGTGGTGTTGCTGCAGGTTCTGGTTTTGGCCCTCGTCATATCGGTTACATCCTTGGTATCACTAAAGCGTACTGTACTCGCGTTGGTTCAGGTCCATTCCCAACAGAACTTTACGATGGTCTAGATAAGCAAGATCCAGTAGGTAAGCACCTAGGTGATGTTGGCCACGAGTTTGGCGCAACAACTGGTCGTCTACGTCGTACTGGTTGGTTTGATGCAGTGGCAATGCGCCGTGCAATCCAAATCAACTCACTAACAGGTATGTGTCTGACTAAACTAGACGTTCTTGATGGTCTGAAAGAGATCAAGATCTGTACTGGTTACAAGATGAAAGATGGCGCTATCCTAGAAGTTTCTCCAATGGCAGCTGAGTCATTCGAAGAAGCAACACCAATCTACGAAACTATGCCAGGTTGGTCTGAGACAACATTTGGTGCTAAGTCTATCGACGCGCTTCCACAAGCGGCTCTAGACTACATCAAACGCATTGAAGAGCTAACGGGTGTGCCTGTGGATATTATCTCTACTGGCCCAGACCGTAACGAAACAATCATCAAGGTTCACCCTTACGAAGCTTAATTCTGATTGTTATCAATGATTAAAAAAACCAGCGCATTAGCGCTGGTTTTTTTATGCTCAATTTTCATGCATTATCTATACTGACAGTGGCAAGTTTTTGCCAGTCGTCGGCAATTTTGATTAAAGAGTTAGCAGCCATTGCCGATACAGGTATCAAGATTGCCGTTTATGCGGTTAATCCTAAACATACAGGTTGCTAAGAACCCAGCTTGTATAACCTGTCTTGGTGAGTAGACAGGTGGAGACATTATCGAAGTCAAAGAGTGCAGACAATGAAGCTAAGAAAGTTAGCTGCTTCGATGGTATTTTTGTTTGGGGCTTCTGTGGCTAATGCCAATGAGCTTGCTGAGATCGGTGAGCCTATTCCCATATATACCGAAGCTGAACTGATAAAACTGATCAACGAAAACAAACATTTAGAACAAGTTAAAGCAGACAGTTGCCAATTAGTTGAAGATATCGTCGCTCGAGCGACCCGGATCAGCTTGCCATCCTATGAGTTTTTGTATGGTGACATGCTGGCGTGGGGGGTTTGTGTCGAGCAGGATGTCGAACTGGGCTTGTACTATATGGAAAATGCGGCGCACCAGGGGTTACCTGCGGCGTTGGAGCAGCTTGGTCGCTATTACTCGCGCGGAACTTTAGTTCAGCAGGACAAAGAGCGCGCGATCCCTTACCTGCGTGAAGCGGCTGCGATGGGTAACCTGAATGCTCGCATTCATTTGGCGGAACTGCTGCTACGTGATTATGGCAGCCCGCTGGATTATGAAGATGCGTATCGCTGGCTGTATAACTCGGTGACGGCGGATCAGCGCACGCACAAACGAATTTCAATTCTGCGGCAGGGTCTAGAGCGGCGAATGCCACAGAATATTATCGCCAGAGCCAAAAAACGCGATACTTTCTGGTAAAGCGGTAATCTGACTGCACTCAGGTTATACAACAACGCCCAGCATATGCTGGGCGTTGTTATTTCTAGAGCAGGTGATTATTGAACCACTTCACCCGATTCAATCACGGTTTCACGCACAACTTTGGTAAACTCCAGCGCTTCTTTACGAATCGCTTCTTCATCGACTGTGAGCATGTCGCGGTCTTTCATCAGGATTTTCCCGTCAACGATGGTGTGACGAACGTTGCCTGAGTTCGCTGAATAAACTAAGGCAGAATATGGGTTGTAGACTGGAACCATATTCGGTGCTTTGGTATCGACAACGATGATATCCGCCAGTTTGCCCACTTCTAGAGAACCAATTTTATCTTCCATATGCAGTGCTTTCGCTGCGCCCATGGTCGCCATATCGATGACTTTAATCGGTGGCATAGCGGCGCGGTCTTTGTTGACCAGCTTGTGAACCTTAGCAACTTGGTTGAATTCATCAATCGTGCTTAGAGTATTGCCTGACATTGGGCCGTCAGTACCTAGACCGATACGAACATTTTCATCGTACATCTTAAGCGCTGGTGATACGCCTTTCGCTGACTTGATGTTGGCGCTCATGTTATGGGCAACGCCCATATCCGACTGCTTAACCAATTCAATGTCTTTGTCATCGACCAGAATCATATGTGCGCCAACCAAGTTTTTGTTGAGCGCACCAATACTGTCCATGTACTCAACGGGAGACATGCCTTCAGCTCGCTCTGTAATTTTTTCTTCTTCACGATGCGATTCTGCAAGGTGAATCATGACCGGCACATCCTTTTCCAATGACAGCTTGGCAATCTTCTGCAGAGTTTCAGTCGTATTGGTGTATGGGGCATGCGGTGCGAAAGCGGGTGTAATACGTGGGTGGTCTTTGTATTCTTCAATAAAGTTGAGTGCGTATTGAATCCCTTCTTCTGCATTGGCCGCATCAGCAACAGGGAATTTAATCACAGTTTCACCAAGAATGGCTCGCATACCGATTTTATCGACAGTCTTAGCCACTTCGTCCTCAAAGTAGTACATGTCGGCATAAGTTGTTACACCTCCTTTGACCATTTCGACGTTACCGAGATTGGCACCAATGCGTACCATATCGCGAGAAACGAGCTTAGCTTCCAGCGGGAAGATATAACGGTGCAGGCGATCGGGTACATCATCTGCAAGTGAACGGAACACCGTCATTGAAACGTGGGTATGGGTGTTGATTAGCCCCGGCATCACAATGTCGCCATCCACATCGATCGTTTTCTTTGCTTGGTACTGTTTTTCAAGCGACTGGTCACCAACGGCTAGGATCTGGTTACCTTTAATGACAACCGTGCCTTTCTCGAACACTTGCTTATCCTGGTTCATGGTCAGAACCATGGCATCTGTGATCATTAAATCGACTTTTTCAGCCGCAGAAACAGAAAAAGAACATAACCCCGCGATTGTGGCAGCGAGTAAAGAACGTTTAATACTCATAACGAAACCTAAATATGGACAGTAAAATTTGACTGAATAATAAAGTTAAACTTTACCATTGCAATCGTTTGCTTTGTCATTTTCACTGATGTGTGATCTTTAACGTACGTTGTAAAAGATTGTGACCGTAGATGCTAAGTTATGAAAATGGAGCGAGAATTTGGCTTTTTAATCTAACTCTCCTGTAGCTTAGTAAGTGAGTCGGATATACTAGCTTTAATTACCTTCCTTGTTTAATTAGGCGCGCCTATGTCAGAAAGCACCCCAAACGATCCATTTGCAGCTCGCGAATCAGAGAACTACGAAAACCCTGTTCCAAGCCGAGAGTTCATTCTTGAATTCCTTGAACAAGCTGGTGTTCCTTTGAATCGCAATGATCTGTTTGAAGCTCTACATCTAGAAGGTGAAGAGCAGTATGAAGGTTTACGCCGCAGATTAAGAGCGATGGAGCGTGACGGTCAACTGGTGTTCACACGTCGTCAGTGTTATGCCTTGCCAGAAAAGCTCGAAATGGTGAAAGGTTACGTTATCGGACACAAAGATGGTCATGGCTGGGTGCGACCTGAAGGGAGTGTGGGCAAAGATAACGATGTGGTACTGCCTCACCATCAGATGAAAAGCGTTCTGCATGGCGACTATGTTTTAGTCCAGCCAACACAGAATTCGAAGCGAGGAAGAAAAGAAGGTCGTTTGGTTCGCGTGCTTGAGGAGCGTCAGACGCAAATCGTGGGTCGCTTCTTTATGGAGTATGGCTATTCCTACGTTGTGCCAGATGATTCTCGTATCAGCCAAGATATTCTCATCCCTAATGAGCTGCGTGCAGGGGCTCGAATGGGCAATGTCGTCGTGATTGAAATCACCGAGCGCGGTTCTCGTTCGCGTGGCATGATGGGCAAAGTGATCGAAGTTCTGGGCGAAAATATGGCGCCAGGAATGGAAACACAGATTGCGATTCGCACTCACCAAATTCCTCACGAGTGGCCTGAAGAAGTGGATAAGCAAATCGAAGGGCTAGGTGAAGAAGTACCAGAAGAGGCCAAGCAAGGTCGTGTTGATTTGCGTGAACTTCCGCTTGTCACCATTGATGGTGAAGATGCGCGTGACTTTGATGATGCGGTTTATTGTGAAGCGAAGAAAAGCGGCGGCTGGCGTCTTTGGGTTGCGATTGCTGATGTAAGTTATTACGTCCGCCCAGATTCTGCGCTGGACAAGGAAGCCATCAATCGTGGTAACTCGGTCTATTTCCCATCGCAAGTGGTGCCTATGCTACCGGAAGTGCTGTCTAACGGCTTGTGTTCGCTTAACCCACAAGTTGACCGCCTGTGTATGGTATGTGAAATGACCATTTCTGAGTCGGGTAAGCTATCCGGATACAAGCATTACGAAGCGGTAATGAACTCACATGCACGTCTGACTTACAACAAAGTGCACCACATCCTTGAAGGTGACGAAGAACTGCGTCAGCGATACCAGCCTTTGGTTCCTCATCTTGAAGAACTGCACAAGATGTACAAAGTACTTAAGCATGCGCGAGATAACCGTGGCGCTATTGAGTTTGAAACCGTTGAAACCAAGTTCATCTTCAATGCAGAGCGTAAGATTGACAGCATTGAGCCCGTTATTCGCAATGACGCTCATAAGATCATCGAAGAGTGCATGATTCTGGCTAACATCGCATCAGCGTCGTTGGTTGAAAAAGCCAAAGAGCCGGCACTATACCGGATTCACGAATCTCCAGGTGAACAGCGCTTGACGGGGTTCCGCGATTTTCTCAGTGAGCTTGGGTTAGACCTGAAAGGTGGCCTGGAGCCATCACCAACAGATTACGCCGATTTAGTCAGACAGATTGGCCAACGCCAAGACAAAGAATTGATCCAGACTATGCTGCTTCGCTCAATGAAGCAGGCGGTGTACAACGCTGATAACTGTGGTCACTTTGGTCTAGCGTTGAAACGCTATGCGCACTTTACTTCACCTATTCGTCGTTACCCGGACCTTTTGCTTCATCGTGCGATCAAATATTTAATCGCAAAAGAGAATGGTACGCTGAAAGATCGTTGGACACCTACGGGCGGCTTCCACTATTCCTTTGATGATATGGATTTCTACGGTGAGCAGTGTTCGATGACGGAACGTCGTGCCGATGATGCGACGCGGGAAGTGTCTGATTGGCTCAAATGTGAGTACATGCAAGATCATGTAGGCGAAGAGCTGGAAGGTGTGATTGCTAATGTGACTGGCTTTGGCTTCTTTGTCCGATTAACAGAACTGCATATTGATGGGCTGGTCCATATTTCTACACTGGCAAACGACTACTACCAGTTCGACCCAATTGGACAGCGGTTGATCGGTGAAAGCTTCGGTGCCATCTATCGTCTAGGGGATGCAGTGAAAGTGAAAGTGCTGTCTGTAAATCTAGATGATCGACAAATTGACTTTGAATTAGTCGAAACTAGTCGTAAGCTACGCGGCAAAGGAAAAACAGCCAAAAAACGCGCAGCCGAGGCACAGAAAAAAGCTAAGGCGAAAAAAAACGCGGCAGCGAATGGTCGACGTTCAGTAGACAAAGCTAAGCCTATGGTCGAACCAACTAAACGCCCGGATGGCAGCCAGGAAGAAGGTAAAGGTAGTAAAGCCTCGAAGAAACCTTCAGATAAAGCGCGTAAGAAAAAACCACGTAATAAAGCGAAGAAAGCACGTGGTAAAAAACAGTAATCGGATAAATTAATGAGTAATGAATTTATTTACGGCATTCACGCAGTAAAAGCGGTACTGGCAAAAGAGCCAGAGCGCTTTGTAGAAGCCTTTGTATTAAAGGGTCGTCAAGATGACCGTTTAATGCCAATCCTAAATGAACTCCAGATGTGTGGTGTGTCGATTCAGCAAATGACACGTAAGACTCTGGATGACAAAGCTCGTGGTGCTAACCACCAAGGCATTATGGCCAAGGTGAAGCCTGCTAAGCAGCTGAATGAAAATGACCTCGATGACATCCTTGCCCAACATTCCGCACCATTATTGTTGGTATTGGATGGAGTCACTGATCCGCATAACCTAGGCGCGTGTTTACGTAATGCTGATGCCGCGGGTGTGGCTGCGGTGATTGTTCCTAAGGACAAATCCGCGAACATTACGGCTACGGTAAGCAAAGTCGCATGTGGCGCAGCAGAAACGGTGCCTTTGGTTCGCGTAACCAACCTTGCTCGCACTATGCGTGCGTTGCAAGAGCAGGGGATCTGGTTTGTCGGTACGGCCGGGGAAGCTACCCATGACATCTACCAAGCTAAGTTAACTGGGCCTCTTGCGATAGTCATGGGAGCTGAAGGCGATGGCATGCGTCGCCTGACACGTGAAACCTGTGATGACCTAATCAAGATCCCAATGGCAGGTAGTGTGTCGAGCTTGAATGTGTCAGTCGCATCGGGAGTGTGTCTGTTTGAGGCCGTTCGCCAAAGACTGGCTTAGTTAGTCATTTGGTTTGATTGACAGGAAGCGCAGGCTGTTTGTTCAGCCTGCGCTTTTTATTTGGCTGTAAGCCACAGCATGACAAATGAGTCAGCTTGAGCTCTCTTCGTTTATTTTTCACACAGCCCTTGCATGTCAAACTGTGATCTGTATAATGCAGCGCACTGGTTAAGCCAGTTGTGAACCAATGAGCGAAGAGGAGCTGATTTATCTCTTTGATATTTCAGGTAATGTAGACTCAGCTTATGTTCGCGGTTAATACAATTAGCTACTTATTCTTCGGAATAACTATCCCCAGACGTGATTCTGGTATGTAGGGGTAGTTAATCGAAAATTAACTGACAATACTTCCTAATCTTGGAAGTTACGGTTTCACATAAATCAATCGGCATTCTCTCGCTTTTGCGAGTGTGAGTGGCGATATTGTTTGTGTAATTTTTAATATTGGAGCTCTGTCTCATGCAGAACCAACGTATCCGTATCCGCCTAAAAGCTTTCGATTACAAACTAATCGATGCTTCTACAGCGGAAATCGTTGAAACAGCTAAGCGCACTGGCGCACAGGTTCGTGGTCCAATCCCACTACCTACTCGTAAAGAGCGTTTCACAGTTCTTATCTCTCCACACGTTAACAAAGATGCTCGTGATCAGTACGAAATCCGTACTCACAAACGTCTAATCGACATCGTTGAGCCAACAGACAAAACTGTTGATGCTCTGATGCGTCTAGACCTTGCTGCGGGCGTTGACGTACAAATTAGCCTAGGTTAAGGGAGATTAGAATAATGATTGGTCTAATCGGTCGTAAAGTGGGTATGACCCGCGTATTTACTGAAGAAGGCGTTTCTATCCCAGTAACTGTTGTTGAGGTTGAAGCTAACCGTGTTTCTCAAGTTCGTACACTTGAAACTGACGGCTACGCAGCAATCCAGGTAACTACTGGTGCTAAGAAAGCTAACCGTGTTTCTAAGCCAGAAGCTGGCCACTTTGCTAAAGCAGGTGTTGAAGCTGGTCGCGGTCTTTGGGAATTCCGTTTGGAAAACGGTGAAGAGTTTGAAGTTGGTGCTGAACTAACTGTTGAACTGTTCAACGAAACTAAGAAAGTAGACGTTACTGGTACATCTAAAGGTAAAGGCTTCCAAGGCGCTGTTAAGCGTTGGAACTTCTCTACTCAAGATATGACTCACGGTAACTCATTGTCTCACCGTGCTCCTGGTTCTATCGGTCAATGTCAGACTCCAGGTCGCGTATTTAAAGGCAAGAAAATGGCAGGTCACATGGGTGCTGAGCGTGTAACGACTCAAAACCTAGAGATCGTACGTGTTGACGCTGAGCGCAACCTGCTTCTTATTAAAGGTGCAGTCCCTGGCGCAACTGGCGGTAACGTGATCGTTAAACCAGCTGTTAAAGCATAACGTCTCAGGAGTAAGTAATGGAACTAATGGTTAAAGGTGCTGATGCACTAACTGTTTCCGAAACTACTTTCGGACGTGAGTTTAACGAAGCTCTTGTACACCAAGTAGTTGTTGCGTATGCAGCAGGTGCTCGTCAAGGTACTCGTGCTCAAAAAACACGTTCAGAAGTTGCTGGCGGTGGCGCTAAGCCATGGCGTCAAAAAGGTACTGGCCGTGCACGTGCTGGTACAATCCGTAGCCCAATCTGGCGTACAGGTGGTGTTACTTTTGCTGCGAAACCACAAGATCACAGCCAAAAAGTAAACAAAAAAATGTACCGTGGTGCTATGAAGAGCATTCTTTCTGAGCTTGTTCGTCAAGAGCGTCTAATCGTTGTTGATAACTTCTCAGTAGAAGCACCAAAGACTAAAGAGCTTGTAGCTAAGCTTAAAGAGCTTGAGCTAACTGACGCGCTTATCGTGACTAGCGAAGTAGATGAGAATCTATTCCTAGCTGCTCGTAACCTATACAAAGTTGACGCACGTGACGTTGCTGGTATCGACCCGGTATCGCTAATCGCGTTCGACAAGGTTGTAATTACTGCTGAAGCAGTTAAGCAAGTTGAGGAGATGCTAGCATGATCACTGAAGAGCGTATCCTAAAAGTTCTACGTGCTCCGCACATCTCTGAAAAAGCAACTATGGCAGCTGAGAAAGCGAACACTATCGTTTTCAAAGTAGCTAAAGATGCTACTAAAAAAGAGATCAAAGCAGCTGTAGAAAAGCTATTTGAAGTTGAAGTTAAGTCTGTAAATACTCTTATCACTAAGGGTAAGACCAAACGTCAAGGTCTACGCCAAGGTCGCCGCAGCGACGTTAAGAAAGCGTACGTTACTTTGAAAGAAGGTCAAGATCTTGACTTCGTTGGCGGCGCGGAATAACAGGAGTAGTTGAGAAATGGCTATTGTTAAATGTAAGCCGACTTCCCCTGGTCGTCGTCACGTTGTTAAAGTTGTTAACGCTGACCTACACAAGGGCAAGCCATACGCACCTCTTCTAGAGAAAAACTCTAAGAACGGTGGTCGTAACAACAACGGTCGTATTACAGTACGTCACATCGGCGGTGGTCACAAGCACCACTACCGTGTAATTGACTTTAAACGTACTAAAGACGGTATCCCAGCGAAAGTTGAGCGTCTAGAATACGATCCAAACCGTAGCGCTAACATCGCTCTAGTTCTGTACGCAGACGGTGAGCGTCGTTACATCCTAGCACCTAAAGGTGTTCAAGCTGGTGATGCTATCCAGTCTGGTGCGGACGCACCAATCAAAGCTGGTAACGCACTTCCAATGCGTAACATCCCAGTAGGTTCAACTGTACACAACGTTGAACTTAAACCTGGTAAAGGTGGTCAGCTAGCTCGTTCGGCTGGTGCATATGCTCAAATCGTTGCTCGCGACGGTGCATACGTAACTATCCGTCTACGTTCTGGCGAAATGCGCAAAGTACTTTCTGAAGGCCGTGCAACAATCGGTGAAGTTGGTAACTCTGAGCACATGCTACGTGAACTTGGTAAAGCTGGTGCTAGCCGCTGGCGTGGTGTTCGTCCAACCGTTCGTGGTGTTGTGATGAACCCAGTAGACCACCCACACGGTGGTGGTGAAGGCCGTACTTCTGGTGGTCGTCACCCAGTTTCACCATGGGGTCAGCCAACTAAAGGCTTCAAGACTCGTAAGAACAAACGCACCGACAAGTACATCGTACGTCGTCGTAACAAGTAATCTATATAAAGAGGAATCGCCATGCCACGTTCTCTCAAGAAAGGTCCATTTATTGACCTACACTTGCTGAAGAAGGTAGAGAAAGCGGTGGAAAGCGGAGACAAAAAGCCTATTAAGACTTGGTCCCGTCGTTCAATGATCATCCCTACGATGATCGGTTTGACCATCGCTGTCCATAATGGTCGTCAGCACGTACCAGTTTTCGTTACCGAAGAAATGATCGGTCACAAACTGGGTGAATTTGCACCAACTCGTACTTACCGCGGCCACGTCGTGGATAAGAAAGCTAAGAAGCGTTAAGGAGTAGATGATGGAAGCACTAGCTAAACATAACTTTGCTCGCATTTCGCCTCAGAAAGCTCGCTTAGTTGCGGATCAAATCCGTGGTAAATCAGTTGACCAAGCTCTAGAAATCCTAACTTTCAGCAACAAAAAAGCTGCTGACCTAGTTAAGAAAGTTCTTGAGTCAGCTATCGCGAACGCGGAGCACAACGAAGGTGCAGATATTGACGATCTAAGTGTCGCAAAGATCTTCGTAGATGAAGGCCCTATCATGAAGCGTATTATGCCTCGTGCTAAAGGTCGTGCGGATCGTATCTTGAAGCGTTCAAGCCACATCACTGTTGTTGTAGCAGATCGCTAAGAGACTAGGAGAGTAAGCAATGGGTCAGAAAGTACATCCAAATGGTATTCGTCTTGGCATCGTTAAGCCTTGGAATGCTACATGGTTTGCTAACACCAAAGATTTCGCTGACAACCTAGACGGCGACTTCAAGGTACGTCAGTTCCTTACAAGTGAACTGAAAAAAGCGTCTCTATCACGCATCGTTATCGAGCGTCCTGCTAAGAGCATCCGTGTGACTATTCACACTGCTCGTCCAGGCGTTGTTATCGGTAAGAAAGGTGAAGACGTTGAGAAGCTACGCGCAGCAGTAGCTAAAATTGCAGGTGTACCAGCGCAAATTAACATCGCTGAAGTACGTAAGCCTGAACTAGATGCGCAACTTGTTGGTGACAGCATCGCGTCTCAGCTAGAGCGTCGTGTGATGTTCCGTCGTGCTATGAAGCGCGCGGTACAAAACGCTATGCGTCTAGGTGCTAAAGGTATCAAAGTAGAAGTAAGTGGTCGTCTAGGCGGCGCTGAAATCGCACGTTCAGAGTGGTACCGTGAAGGTCGTGTACCTCTACACACTCTACGTGCTGACATTGATTACGCAACTTCTTCGGCTCACACTCAATACGGTGTAATCGGCATTAAAGTTTGGATCTTCAAAGGTGAGATCCTAGGCGGCATGCCAGCAGCTAACGCTGTAGAGCCTAAAGGCGACAAGCCTAAGAAGCAGCGCAAAGGCCGTAAGTAAGGAGTCGACAGATGCTACAACCTAAACGTACTAAGTTCCGTAAGGTTCAGACTGGTCGTAACCGTGGTCTAGCTAAAGGTACTGATGTAAGCTTCGGCGAATTCGGTCTTAAAGCAACTGGCCGTGGCCGTCTAACTGCTCGTCAAATCGAAGCGGCACGTCGTGCAATGACACGTCACGTTAAGCGTCAAGGTAAAATCTGGATCCGTGTGTTCCCAGACAAACCTATCACAGAAAAACCACTTGAAGTTCGTCAAGGTAAGGGTAAAGGTAACGTTGAGTACTGGGTAGCCCAAATCCAACCTGGTAAGGTTATGTACGAAATGGGTGGTGTACCTGAAGAATTGGCTCGTGAAGCGTTCCGTCTAGCGGCGCGTAAACTGCCATTCAAAACTACGTTTGTAACTAAGCAGGTGATGTGATGAAAGCACAAGATCTACGCGAAAAAAGCGTTGAAGAGCTTAACGCTGAGCTATTGAATTTGCTACGCGAACAGTTCAACTTGCGCATGCAAGCTGCAACTGGTCAGCTACAGCAAACTCATACTCTGAAAGCTGTACGTCGTGATATCGCACGTGTGAAAACCGTATTGACTGAGAAGGCAGGCGCATAATGAGCGACAAAATTCGTACTTCATTTGGTCGTGTAGTTAGCAACAAGGCTGACAAGTCTATCACTGTTGCTATCGAGCGCATGGTTAAACACCCAATTTACGGCAAGTTCGTAAAGCGCACGACTAAAGTTCACGCACATGACGAGAACAACGAGTGTGGCCTAGGCGATACTGTTGAGATTCGTGAATGTCGTCCACTGTCTAAGACTAAGTCTTGGACACTGGTAAAAGTTGTAGAAAAAGCGAAAGGCTAATCCTTAGCTAATTCTATGATGTTAAACGGCTCCAAAATTATTTTGGGGCCGTTTATTTTTTGACTACCCAATCACAAAAAAGGGTGGTACAATTCGCGTCCCTTTTAAAGAGGCAGCCCGACCCGTGATGGGTCTAGTTATTAATATTTAGCGGAGCACTAACAATGATCCAAATGCAAAGTACACTTGACGCAGCTGATAACTCTGGCGCGCGCAAGGTAATGTGTATTAAGGTCCTGGGTGGCTCACACCGCCGTTATGCACATATCGGTGACGTCATCAAAGTTACTGTTAAGGAAGCAATTCCTCGCGGTAAAGTTAAGAAAGGTGATGTTCTGAAGGCGGTTGTCGTGCGCACTCGCAAAGGCGTTCGTCGTCCAGACGGTTCTGTCATTCGCTTCGACCGTAATGCTTGCGTATTGTTGAACGACAACACTGAGCAACCAATCGGTACACGTATCTTTGGCCCTGTGACACGTGAACTTCGTGGCGATAAGTTCATGAAGATCGTTTCACTGGCTCCAGAAGTTCTGTAAGGAGCACGTAGAAATGGCAGCTAAAATCCGTCGTAACGACGAAGTAATCGTTCTTGCTGGTAAAGATAAAGGCAAGAAAGGTAAAGTAACTAAGGTTCTAGCAACTGGTAAAGTTATCGTTGAAGGTATCAACCTTGTTAAGAAGCACCAAAAGCCGGTTCCGGCTCTAGGTCAACAAGGTGGCATCGTTGAGCAAGAAGCAGCTATTGATGCTTCTAACGTTGCAATCTTTAACGCAGCTACTGGTAAAGCTGACCGTATCGGTTTCCGTTTTGAAGATGGTAAGAAAGTTCGTTTCTTTAAATCTAACAACGAAATCGTTTCTAACTAATAGAAGTAATTTGGAGTTCTACTATGGCGAAACTGCATGATTACTACAAGTCGTCTGTAGTCGCTGAACTGACCAAACAGTTTAGCTACACAAGCGTCATGCAAGTCCCTAGAATCGAGAAAATCACCCTAAACATGGGTGTTGGTGAAGCAATCAACGATAAGAAACTGCTAGAAAACGCAGCTGCTGATATGGCAACGATCTCTGGTCAAAAGCCACTTATCACTAAAGCGCGTAAATCTGTTGCAG
Organism: Vibrio sp. RE88; assembly: GCF_013113835.1. Classification (GTDB taxonomy): domain Bacteria; phylum Pseudomonadota; class Gammaproteobacteria; order Enterobacterales; family Vibrionaceae; genus Vibrio. Next base: position 250,217 of record NZ_VTYQ01000008.1, read on the forward strand.
GTTTCAAAATCCGCGAAGGCTACCCTATCGGTTGTAAAGTAACCTTGCGTGGCGAACGTATGTGGGATTTTCTTGAGCGTTTAATTAACATCGCTCTTCCACGTGTACGTGACTTCCGTGGCGTTAGCGCTAAGTCTTTTGACGGACGCGGTAACTACAGCATGGGCGTTCGCGAGCAAATCATCTTCCCGGAAATCGACTTTGATAAAGTTGATCGAGTACGCGGTCTAGACATCACTATTACGACGTCTGCTGGTACTGATGAGGAAGGCCGTGCTCTGCTGGCTGCCTTTAACTTCCCATTCCGTAAGTAAGGTGAAGGGTTACTGTTATGGCTAAAAATTCAATGAAAGCACGTGAAGCAAAACGTGCGAAGCTAGTAGCTAAGTTCGCTGAAAAGCGTGCTGCGCTTAAAGCTATCATCAGCGATGTAAACGCATCTGAAGAAGATCGTTGGAACGCAGTTCTTAAATTGCAATCTCTTCCACGTGATTCAAGTGCATCACGTCAGCGCAACCGTTGTAACCAAACTGGTCGTCCACACGGTTACCTACGTAAGTTCGGTCTAAGCCGTATCAAAGTTCGTGAAGCTTGCATGAAAGGCGAGATTCCAGGACTTCGTAAGGCTAGCTGGTAATTGCCACTTAATCATTTGGAGTAAATCATATGAGCATGCAAGATCCGATTTCGGATATGCTGACCCGCGTTCGTAACGGTCAGGCAGCAAACAAAGTTGCTGTTAAAATGCCTTCTTCAAAGCTTAAAGTTGCAATTGCTGCACTACTAAAAGCTGAAGGTTACATCACTGACTTCGCTGTTGAAGGCGAAGCAAAACCTGAGCTAGAAGTTACTCTTAAGTACTTCCAAGCTAAACCAGTAATCGAGCAACTTAAACGTGTTTCTCGTCCAGGTCTACGTGTTTACAAGAAGAAAGATCAACTTCCTTCTGTAATGGGTGGTCTTGGTGTTGCAATCGTTTCAACTTCCAAGGGTCTTATGTCAGACCGCGCTGCACGTAAAGCAGGTCTTGGTGGTGAAATCATCTGTTACGTAGCTTAATAGGAGTAGACTATGTCTCGTGTTGCTAAAGCACCTGTCGCTATTCCAGCTGGCGTAGAGGTGAAACTAAACGGCCAAGAAATCACTGTAAAAGGTGCTAAAGGCGAACTATCTCGCGTTCTTAACGCTGCGGTAGTTGTTGCTCAGGAAGAAAACAATCTTACTTTCGGTCCTCGCGAAGGTGTTGCTAACGCATGGGCACAAGCAGGTACTGCTCGCGCTCTAGTTAACAACATGGTTGTTGGCGTTACTGAAGGCTTTACTAAGAAGCTAACTCTTAAGGGTGTTGGTTACCGTGCTGCTATCAAAGGCAACGCTGTAGGCCTAACTCTTGGCTTCTCTCACCCAGTTGAGCATGAATTGCCAGCGGGTATTAAAGCTGAGTGTCCAAGCCAAACTGAAATCGTGATCACTGGTTGTGACAAGCAATTAGTTGGTCAGGTTGCGGCTGACATTCGTTCTTACCGTGAGCCTGAGCCTTATAAAGGTAAAGGTGTTCGTTACGCAGATGAAAATGTGCGTACTAAAGAAGCTAAGAAGAAGTAAGGTAACACTATGGATAAGAAAGCATCTCGCATCCGTCGTGCTACACGCGCACGTCGTAAGATTGCAGAACTGGGTGCAACTCGCCTAGTAGTACACCGTACTCCTCGTCACGTGTACGCTCAGGTTATCGCATCAAACGGCTCTGAGGTTATCGCAGCAGCTTCTACTGTAGAAAAAGCGATCCGTGAGCAAGTTAAGAACACTGGTAACATCGATGCAGCTAAAGCAGTAGGTAAAGCTGTTGCAGAACGCGCTATTGAAAAAGGCGTAGATTCAGTTGCATTTGATCGTTCTGGTTTCCAATACCACGGTCGAGTGGCGGCGCTAGCAGAATCTGCTCGCGAAGCTGGTCTGAAATTCTAAGGTAGGGTTGGAAGATGGCTAAAGAACAACAAGTTCAAGCGAATGATTTGCAAGAAAAGCTAATCGCAGTTAACCGTGTTTCTAAAACGGTTAAAGGTGGTCGAATCATGAGCTTTACTGCACTAACAGTAGTTGGTGACGGTAACGGTCGCGTAGGTTTCGGTTACGGCAAAGCTCGTGAAGTACCTGCAGCGATTCAAAAAGCAATGGAAAAAGCGCGTCGTAACATGACTACTATCGCGCTTAACGAAGGCACTCTTTTCCACCCGGTTAAAGGTCGCCACTCGGGCTCTAAAGTTTACATGCAGCCAGCTGCAGAAGGTACGGGTGTTATCGCAGGTGGTGCGATGCGTGCAGTACTAGAAGTAGCAGGTGTACACAACGTACTATCTAAAGCATACGGTTCTACGAACCCTATCAACATCGTTCGTGCTACGATCGATGCACTAGGTAGCATGAAGTCGCCAGAAATGGTTGCTGCTAAACGTGGTCTAACTGTTGAATCTATTTCGGAGTAAGAACACCATGGCAACTATTAAAGTTACTCAAACTAAAAGCTCAATCGGTCGCCTACCTAAGCACAAAGCGTGTCTAAAGGGTTTGGGCCTTCGTAAAATCAACCATACTGTAGAACTTGAAGATACTCCGTGTGTACGCGGCATGATCAACAAGGTTTTCTACATGGTTAAAGTTGAGGAGTAATCAGAATGCGTTTGAATACTCTATCACCGGCTGCGGGTTCTAAGCCTTCTGCGAAGCGCGTAGGTCGTGGTATCGGTTCTGGCCTTGGTAAAACCGGTGGCCGTGGCCACAAAGGTCAAAAGTCACGTTCTGGCGGTTCAGTTCGTCCAGGTTTTGAAGGCGGTCAAATGCCTCTGAAACAACGTCTACCAAAATTCGGTTTCACTTCTCGTAAGAGCCTAGTGTCTGCTGAAGTTCGTCTAGCTGAGCTAGCGAAAGTTACTGGTGACGTGGTTGATCTAAACAGCCTTAAAGCTGCTAACGTTATCACTAAGAACATCGAATTTGTTAAAGTTGTTCTATCTGGTGAAATTAACAAAGCAGTGACTGTTAAAGGTCTACGTGTGACTAAAGGCGCTAAAGCTGCAATCGAAGCTGCAGGCGGTAAAATCGAGGAATAATCTCGAGGAACGAGGTACAGATGGCTAAGAAACCAGGACAAGATTTTCGTAGTGCTCAGAGCGGCTTAAGTGAACTAAAGTCGCGCTTGTTATTCGTAATTGGTGCACTTTTAGTATTCCGAGCAGGCTCTTTTGTGCCGATTCCTGGTATTGACGCTGCTGTACTTGCCGATTTGTTCGAACAGCAAAAAGGTACCATCGTAGAAATGTTTAACATGTTCTCCGGTGGTGCTCTTGAGCGTGCATCTATATTAGCGTTGGGCATCATGCCGTATATTTCGGCATCTATTGTTGTCCAACTGCTAACTGTAGTTCATCCAGCGTTAGCTGAACTCAAAAAAGAGGGTGAAGCAGGCCGTCGTAAGATCAGCCAATATACACGCTACGGCACGCTTGTACTTGCAACATTCCAAGCTATTGGTATTGCAACGGGCTTACCAAACATGGTCGACAATCTGGTTGTTATCAACCAAACCATGTTTACGCTTATTGCTACCGTAAGTTTAGTAACCGGCACCATGTTCCTGATGTGGTTAGGTGAACAAATTACAGAGCGTGGAATTGGTAACGGTATTTCGTTACTAATCTTTGCAGGTATTGTTGCTGGATTGCCTTCTGCAATCGGTCAAACAATCGAGCAAGCGCGTCAAGGTGAATTGCATGTACTTCTTCTGCTGTTGATTGTTGTACTTGCTTTTGCAGTTATCTACTTCGTTGTTTTCATGGAGCGTGGTCAGCGTCGAATCGTTGTCAACTACGCGAAGCGTCAACAAGGTCGTAAGGTATTTGCTGCACAAAGTACTCACTTGCCACTTAAAATTAATATGGCAGGTGTTATTCCAGCAATCTTTGCATCAAGCATTATTCTGTTCCCAGGAACACTGGCGCAATGGTTTGGTCAGAATGGTGAGAGCAGCACGTTCGGTTGGTTAACTGACGTGTCATTGGCTCTTAGCCCAGGTCAACCTTTGTATGTAATGCTTTATGCTGCAGCGATTATTTTCTTCTGTTTCTTTTACACGGCGTTGGTTTTCAACCCGCGTGAAACAGCAGATAACCTGAAGAAGTCTGGTGCATTCGTACCCGGCATCCGCCCAGGTGAGCAGACAGCGAAATATATTGATAAAGTAATGACGCGTTTAACCCTAGCCGGTGCGCTTTACATTACCTTTATCTGTCTGATTCCGGAGTTCATGATGGTCGCGTGGAACGTACGTTTCTACTTCGGCGGTACATCACTACTTATCGTAGTTGTTGTAATTATGGACTTTATGGCACAGGTACAGACTCATCTGATGTCTCAACAGTATGATTCTGTGTTGAAAAAGGCAAACCTGAAAGGCTACGGCCGTTAATTCAGGTTTCATTTACGGAGTTTAGCAATGAAAGTTCGTGCTTCCGTTAAAAAAATCTGCCGTAACTGTAAAGTTATCAAGCGTAACGGTGTTGTTCGCGTGATTTGCAGTGAGCCAAAGCACAAGCAGCGCCAAGGCTAATTAGCAGAAATTTTTACTTGAAATATAAGGTAGCGTCGAGTATATTCCTCGGCCTACCTTTTGCGTGCAAAAGAAGTAGTATTCCGCAGCGTATCCATAACGGGCTTTGCTGCGGCTAATTCTTTTATGAAACACTAGGAGTGAATAATGGCCCGTATTGCAGGCATTAACATTCCTGATCAAAAACATGCTGTAATCGCACTAACTGCGATCTACGGTATCGGTAAAACTCGCTCTCAAGCTATCCTAGCTGAAGTGGGTATTGCTGAAGATGTTAAGATCAGTGAACTAACTGAAGAGCAGATCGATCAACTGCGTGATGGTGTAGCTAAGTACACTGTAGAAGGTGATCTACGTCGTGAAGTATCTATGAACATCAAGCGTCTTATGGACCTTGGCTGTTACCGTGGTCTTCGTCATCGTCGCAGTCTACCACTACGTGGACAGCGTACTAAAACCAATGCTCGCACCCGTAAGGGTCCGCGTAAGCCGATCAAGAAATAATCGGGAAGGTAGAGTACAATGGCTAAACAACCAACTCGCGCTCGTAAGCGCGTACGCAAGCAAGTTGCAGATGGCGTTGCGCACATCCATGCATCTTTCAATAACACAATCGTAACCATCACTGACCGTCAAGGTAACGCTCTTGCATGGGCTACTGCCGGTGGTTCAGGTTTCCGTGGTTCTCGTAAGTCTACTCCGTTCGCTGCACAGGTTGCTGCTGAGCGTTGTGCTGAAATGGCTAAAGAGTACGGTCTAAAGAACTTGGAAGTTATGGTTAAGGGTCCAGGTCCAGGTCGTGAATCTACTGTTCGCGCACTGAACGCTGCTGGTTTCCGCATCACAAACATTGTTGATGCTACACCAATCCCTCATAACGGTTGTCGTCCACCTAAGAAACGTCGCGTATAACGTTTTTTAGATTACTGGAGAAAGATCATGGCAAGATATTTGGGTCCTAAGCTGAAGCTTAGCCGTCGCGAAGGTACTGACTTATTCCTTAAGTCTGGTGTACGCGCGATCGATACCAAGTGTAAAATTGATAACGCACCAGGTGTACACGGCGCTCGTCGCGGTCGTCTATCTGAGTATGGCGTTCAGCTTCGTGAGAAGCAAAAAGTTCGTCGTATGTACGGCGTTCTAGAAAAACAATTCCGTAACTACTACAAAGAAGCTGCTCGCCTAAAAGGCAACACTGGTGAAAACCTACTTCAGCTTCTTGAAGGTCGTCTTGATAACGTAGTTTACCGCATGGGCTTTGGCGCAACTCGCGCAGAAGCACGTCAGCTAGTTAGCCACAAAGCTATCCTAGTTAACGGTAAAGTTGTAAACGTTCCTTCTTTCAAAGTTGCGGCTAACGACGTTGTTTCTATCCGTGAGAAAGCTAAACAGCAATCTCGCATTAAAGCGGCTCTAGAAGTTGCTGAACAACGCGAAAAACCAACTTGGATTGAAGTAGATGGTGGTAAGATGGAAGGTACGTTCAAGCGTTTGCCTGAGCGTTCAGATCTATCTGCTGACATCAACGAACAACTGATCGTCGAGCTTTACTCTAAGTAAGGTTTAAACTAAAGAGAGGACACAATGCAGGGTTCTGTAACAGAATTTCTTAAGCCACGTCTTGTTGACATCGAACAAGTTAGCACGACACACGCAAAAGTAACTCTTGAGCCATTAGAGCGTGGCTTTGGTCACACTCTAGGTAATGCACTTCGCCGTATTCTTCTATCTTCTATGCCAGGTTGCGCAGTTACAGAAGTGGAAATTGAAGGCGTTCTACACGAATACAGCACTAAAGAAGGTGTTCAAGAAGATATTCTTGAAATTCTTCTAAACCTTAAAGGTTTGGCTGTGCGCGTTGCCGAAGGCAAAGATGAAGTGTTTATTACGCTTAACAAATCAGGCTCGGGCCCTGTGGTTGCAGGTGACATCACCCATGATGGTGATGTAGAGATCGCTAACCCAGAACACGTTATTTGTCATCTAACAGATGACAACGCTGAGATCGCAATGCGTATCAAAGTTGAACGTGGTCGTGGTTACGTTCCAGCTTCAGCTCGTATCCATACTGAAGAAGATGAGCGCCCTATTGGTCGCCTACTGGTTGACGCTACGTACAGCCCAGTAGACAAGATTGCTTATTCTGTTGAAGCAGCTCGTGTAGAGCAGCGTACAGACTTAGACAAGCTTGTTATCGACATGGAAACGAACGGTACTCTAGACCCTGAGGAAGCAATCCGTCGCGCAGCTACTATTCTAGCTGAGCAATTGGATGCGTTCGTAGATCTTCGTGATGTACGTGTACCTGAGGAGAAGGAAGAGAAGCCAGAATTCGATCCGATCCTACTGCGTCCTGTAGACGATCTTGAACTAACAGTTCGCTCTGCTAACTGTCTGAAAGCAGAAGCGATTCACTACATCGGTGATCTTGTACAGCGTACTGAGGTTGAGCTACTTAAAACGCCTAACCTTGGTAAAAAATCTCTTACTGAGATTAAAGACGTACTTGCATCACGTGGTCTGTCTCTGGGCATGCGCCTAGAAAACTGGCCACCAGCGTCTATCGCTGAAGATTAATCGATACTAGTTAGAAGGATTAGGTCATGCGCCATCGTAAGAGTGGTCGTCAACTCAACCGCAATAGCTCACATCGCAAAGCGATGTTCAGCAACATGGCTAGCTCTCTAGTACGTCATGAAGTTATCAAGACTACTTTGCCAAAAGCTAAAGAGCTACGTCGCGTAGTTGAGCCTTTGATTACACTAGCTAAGACTGACAGCGTTGCTAACCGTCGTCTAGCATTTGCACGTACTCGTGACAACGAAGTAGTTGCAAAACTATTTAACGAACTAGGTCCACGTTTTGCTGCTCGTCAGGGCGGTTACACTCGTATCCTAAAAGCTGGTTTCCGTGCTGGCGATAAAGCTCCAATGGCTTACATTGAGCTTGTAGATCGCCCAGCGGCTGAAGAAGCTGCTGAGTAATCAGGTTCGTACGAACGAAAAAGCCGAGCATTAGCTCGGCTTTTTTGTATCTGCTGTTTATTCAATTCTTATTATTCTTTCCACAGCTCTTCAAGAGATGTCGTTAGTCCCGAGCTGGCGCCTTGTCCCGATAAGTACTCTAGTATGATTGGAGTAAACTGGCTGATCATTGATGGATCTAGCCCTATCTTCGTGAAAATATCACTCACTGCACCCATTGAATCTACTTGACCCGCTACCCCACCCAGTGAGGATAAACTCGATAAACCTGGTATAGCACCTGTTAATTCTTCGCTTTGATTTGTAGGTAGTTGATTTTGAGCCAAAGATAGCAGCGCTGCCGATCCCGTTGCGGCTTGTTCTCCGCTGATCGATAGGTTGCTGGTTAGTGCATCAGTCAGCGGTGATTGGCTTTGTGTGTTCGATAACTTTTCGCTGATGACGCTAGTTAACGCGCTCGAATCGGGGCTCTCTTTTCCTAGATTGAGAAACGCGTAACTTGAGAAACTTGTTGAGAGGAGAAGGGGGAGTAGTGTCAGGGCTTTAGTCATAGTGATTCCTTAAGGGCAAAGCGAAACACTACCAGTGTAGACAAAAAAAGCGACGCAATGCGTCGCTTTATTAAGAATTGTGGGTTCGTTTCGAATTACAGAATGTCTAGTAGTTCTACTTCGAATACAAGTGCTGCGAACGGAGGAATCGCTGCACCTGCGCCGCGCTCGCCGTATGCTAGGTCTTGAGGGATGTATAGTTTCCATTTAGAACCAACAGGCATTAGTTGAAGTGCTTCAACCCAGCCTTTGATTACGCCAGTTACAGGGAACTCTGCTGGTTGACCGCGAGATACTGAGCTGTCGAATACAGTGCCGTCAGTCAGTTCACCGTGGTAGTGAACACGTACTTGCTTGTCTGACGTAGGGATTTCACCAGTACCTTCTGTGATAACTTCGTACTGTAGACCTGACTCAAGAACCGTTACTTCTGGGCGAAGAGCGTTGTCTTTTAGGAACTCTTCACCGTCAGCAGCAGCTGCTTTAGCTGACTCTTGACGAGCAGATTCTGCACGTTGGTGTAGGTCTTGAAGTGCAGAGTTGATTTCGTCGATTTCAATAGCTGGCATGTCGCCTACTAGAGCAGTCGCGATGCCCGCTGCAATTGCGTCAACGCTCAGGCCTTCTAGACCAGAACCAGCCAGTTGCTGACCCATCTGTAGACCAATGCCGTAGCTTGCTTTTTGTTCTACAGTTTCAAATTTAACTTCAGACATGATGTCTCTCTATTTTTGATGTATTCAGGTGGCACAGGATACCAGTATTAGTGCTGGGATGAAATGGTCCCGCTTTGAAGCAACAACAAGTGTTGCAATGTGAGATTTACGTCTTACTTTTAAGCGGAGATTGACAAATTTGACCTGCACATCACTTAACACATTGAAAACTCCTATACTACAGTGCGCTTCGTTTTTATACTTGTAGTCGTGGACCCTGGGAGACCTCGCGTAATGAATCGCAGAAAGAAAAAAGTAAAACAGGTAGATTATGCAGAACTGGTACAGCAGAAGTTTTCGCAGGTAGATTGGAAGGGCATCGCCGATCAAGCAAAGCAGGCTTGGGCTCATCTGCCTAAGTTGCATCAGCGTGCATTGATGGTACTCGTGCCAGTCGTTTTGCTTTTATTGGTTATCCCAACACCAGAGCCGGCAGTCGAACAGCCTTCGTCCCCTCAAACAGCAAAACAGCGCGTTCAAGTTAATATCAATACTACTGGATTGAGTGAGCAGCCTTCTCAGCAACAGGAAAGTTTAAAGTCGGAGGTCTGGCAGGAATATACAGTGAAGAGAGGTGACACCTTGGCGCAAGTCTTCCGCAACAATAACCTGGCAATGGCTGATTTGAATGCGTTAGTGCGCGTTGAAGGTAGTGACAAGCCGCTTAGCTATATTAAGGCTGGCCAGTTGGTTCGTTTCAAACTCGCGGATGACGGCAGCTTAGATATCCTCCAGCTCGAGAAAAGCGCCAAATCCGTTATGTTCTTCCGTCTATCGGATGGTGGATTTGGACGCAGTAAGTAGTTAACTGTTTACAATACGCTGTTGAAATCGCCTTCTGATTGGTAATAAAGGGGCGATGATCAGCATGATACCCATGGCAGTAATCCAATCCGGAATTTCGTTAAACCACCAGATTCCAAACAGAGTGACAAACACTAATCCAGAATACTCTGCTAAGCCTATCTCCCAAGCTGGCGCCTTTCGGTAAGCCAGAACTGCCAGACCATTATAAACAAGAATCAAAAGTGCTCCGGCAGCGATTAGTCCTAATTGGGAGGCGTTGATTGGTTGCCATGACCAAACAGCCAGAATGCCCGCAACGGGAAGTGATAGCAGTGAAGTCCAAAACAAGGTACTGATCATGGATTGTTGCTCGGGCAGTTTACGTGCTGAAACATTAAACAACGCCAGCGTGGTTGCCGTACCGAGTGCAAAAAAAGCAGCCCAATGAAATTGTGAAGGTCTGAGAACAATCAGCACACCAACAAAGCCTAATAGTGTGCCGAGCACCTTGGAACGAGAAGGTTTTTCTCCCATCATCAACACTGAAATGGGCAGCATTAACAAAGGTGCGGCATAGAACACGGCATTCGCACTGGCCAATGTCATATGAGTAATGGCAACCACCATGCAACCACTGCCGATCAAAACCAGATGAGCGCGAAAGACATTGAGGCCGGGTGAGCGCAGTTGGCGTGTGACCTGTGTTTCTTTTCTCCATAGCGGGTAGATCACCGCAACTGAGATTAACTGGCGAATAAAAATGTACTGAAACGGGCTCACGCTGCCATCTAGCAATTTGACCATCACATCCGACAGTGATGCCGTGAGATTACCTGCAATGAGCAACCACAGAGCAATGGCTTGAGGAGAGAGCCCGGTCATAACTAACGACTAAACTTCATGTCGATGTGTGGAATATCGTCCTCTAGGTACATCTCTGAGGTGCGCTGAAAACCATGGCGACTGTAATACGTTTCTAGATGCTCCTGAGCACCAATCTCAATATCTTGTCCCGGCCACAGCTTGTCGCACTCTAATAGCGCTTGTTCGAGCAACTGATGGCCTAACCCGTCACCGCGATGAGCTTGTGCGGTAGCCACTCGACCAATACTGACTGAAGGGTAGCTGACGTTTTGCGGCAGAAGTCGCGCGCAAGCAACCAGTTCGTCGTCTTTGTAGCCCATTAAATGATGCACGTTCTCTAAGCTATCTTTGCCATCCAGTTCAGGGTAGGGGCAGGTTTGTTCGACGACAAACACATCAACACGCAGCTTGAGGAGTTGGTATAGGTGATGGGTAGACAATTGGTCAAAAGGAAGAAGTTGCCAGGTGATCATAGCGTTGCTCGGTTTCGTTCTTATGAAGACCTAAGTTAACAGTGATGAACCCTGACAGCATTAACAAATGTTAACTTTGCATTCGCTTTTTAATTCGGCTCAGGCTAATCGGTGTAATTCCTAGATAGGCGGCTATCTGATAGTCGGTTAGCCTTTCAGGTAAGTGTGGGTAATGCTGGCAGAACAGCTCATAACGTTCTTCTGGTGTGTACAACAACATAAAGCGTTCTTTGTTCTCTTTGTACATCAGCTGAGTTTCGAGCAGCTTGAGATACACGCTATGTTTTTGGCTGCGCCACTGACGAAGTGTTTCTACTGGAAGTGAGAAGAGCACACAAGAGGTCAGAGATTCGAGTAGGTAGGGTGACGGTTGCTGCTTGATTAAACTTTCAAAGCCGATGATCCAGTCGTGTTCCCAGTAAAATTCCTTGCTGAATTCTTTACCCTTATCAGTGAGGTAGGCGGAGTGGCAAATCCCTTCGATGAGGAAAAATATCTCGTCGGCGAGCTGACCTTGATGAAGCAATATATGTCGGGTCGGGAGCTCAATAAGCTGAGCAGAGTCAAGCAATTGGGCTATTTCATCGTGATTGAAGCCTGTGGCTTGGAGCTGTTCCATAAAGCGTTCGGTGGGCTGCATGAACTTTTTATCATCAACTAAAACATGCTTAGAATTCTAAACCGATCAAGTGTGATTCGCTAACTTGTGATGAAAAAAAGCCGCGATAAACATCGCGGCTTGAAAGCTATATCACATGCTTACTTTTGTAGGTCGATCTGATAAACCGCGAAGCCTACATCGTCTGTTGCGACTTGTTTCATCGGGTACTGGCCTTTCTTCTCAATGAAGTCCGCTGCTTTGTCACTTGGTGAGGTTTCAAAGCGGATGTCCAGTTTGTTGTCAGACTTAATTGGAGCGAATGTCCAGTTGTTGTCTGCGCTTGGTGTTACTTCGCCTTTCTCTTTACTTACTCGGCTGATGTAAGACGCAATAACAGAGCGGTTTTCATCTGGAGAATCAAACGCCACAAACTCACTACCAGTGCCTGGGAATTTGTTGCTGTATGCACGGTAGTTGTTGGTCGCGATCAGGAAGTCTTGTTCCATATCGATTGGCTTGCCTTGGTAAGTCAAACCAACAATACGTTCAGCACCTTCATTGACCAGCTTACAGTCACCATCGTATTTCGCTGGCTGAGTCACATCAATCTGGTATTCAACACCGTCAATGACGTCGAAGTTATAAGTACGGAAGCCATCCCAGTCGATCAGCTGCTGTGGTGCCGTGCTGTTAACATCAATCTGCTGGAATTGGCCGGCAGTACACTCTAGCCACTCTTTCACTTCCTTACCCTTGACCTTCATTGCGACAAGCGTGTTCGGGTAAAGGTAAAGGTCTGCTGCATTACGGAACGTCAGCTGACCGGATTCGACTTCAGTAAAGTTTGCTGGATCGTTCTTACGACCACCAGCTTTGAAAGGAGCGGCTGCAGAAAGGACTGGAATATCTGACAGATCAGGGTCGCCTTGAATAAAGCGTTCCACGTAATCTTTCTGTGCAAGGTTAACGATTTGTACGGTTGGATCATCCTGTACTAGAGCAAGGAAGCTGTACATCACGTCGTTTGCTTTACCGATTGGCTGGTTAACGAAATCGCGCGTACCTTTATGGTCTGCTTCTAGCGCTTTCACCATGTCAGGATCGGCTTTAGCAAGAGATTTCTTAGCCACTTTGTCGTAGATAGGACGGGCTTCTGCCTGACCTTTCACAACTGACCACTTGCCATCTTGTTCTTTCAATTCTAGGTCGATAACACCAACGTGGCTGCCCCAACGTCCAGGCATAACCGAAGCGACACCGTTAATGGTACCTTTTTGGTTATCGACACCTTGGATGTTGTCAAAGCCTTTACCCGGGAAGACCGCGTGTGAGTGACCAAAGGCGATTGCATCAATGCCTTCGACTTCTGATAAGTAGTAAGTTGAGTTTTCTGCACCTGCTTTGTACGGGTCAGATGCTACACCAGAGTGTGGAATGGCAACGATGACATCAGCGCCTTCCTTTTTCATTTGCGGGACAAGCTCTTCTGCTGTCTCTTTGATGTCCTTGGCAAATACCTTACCTTCTAGGTTTTTCTTATCCCATACCATGATTTGTGGTGGAACGAAGCCGATGTAACCCACTTTAATTTCATGCTCTACACCTTCAACATCTTTGAAAGTGTGAGTTTTGATGATGTATGGCTTGAAGTAGTGCTTGCCTGTTTTCTTATCAAACACGTTGGCGCTGATGTATGGGAAGTCAGCGTCATTGATAGTTTCTGCAAGGAACTCCAGACCGTAGTTAAACTCGTGGTTACCAATGTTACCGACATCGTAGTTTAGCTGGTTCATTGCTTTGTAAACGGGGTGTACTTCACCTGGTTTGATGCCTTTGTCGGCCATGTAGTCACCCATAGGGCTACCTTGGATAAGGTCACCATTGTCAACCAGTACGCTGTTCTCTACTTCGGCCTGAGCTTGCTTAACCAGCGTAGCTGTGCGTGTCAGGCCGGTTTTTTGAGTCGGTTTATCTTTGTAGTAGTCGTAGTCCATGACGTTAGTGTGAATATCCGTGGTTTCTACGATACGTAATTTGATCGTTTCAGCCATTGCTGGGCCAGCCATAGTTAGCATGCCACCCAGTACAGCAAGCGAAAGGGGTTTCACTGCGACTTTCATTTTGTAAGCTCCGATAGCGTTATTTTGAGACGTTGCATAATGTAGCAAAACGCCGTGCAACAGATATTTCGCTCAGTAACAAACTGTGACCTAGAACAATTACTTTATGCCGTTCTGCTCAGTAGATCTCATCTGTGTTCAACCACTAACCACATTGCATTCTACTCTTATCAGAAAAAGGTATAAAAAATGAAATTTTAGAATTTCAGGTAATATATATAGAGCGCCATAATGCTTTCAACGACAGGAAAGGAACAACATGATGGCGAGCAAGGATACAATTTCTCAATTTCCACTTCACAACCCGCGAGCGGCACAAGCGCAGTCTTCTACCGCCGTGAGTATTGGTAAGAGTGTATTGAACTCAGGTGAAGTAGCTCTTATTGGTGCTGGTCCGGGTGACCTTGAATTGCTGACCATTAAAGCATTGCGCTTTTTACAGCAGGCGGATGTTGTTCTCTACGACTATTTAGTCTCCGATGAAATCATGGCACTGGTACCGAGCGATACGATTTTAGTCTGTGTTGGCAAGCGTGCTGGTCATCATAGTGTTCCTCAAGAAAAAACCAATCAGCTACTGGTGGACTTTGCTCAACAAGGACATCGTGTTGTGCGTATTAAAGGTGGCGATCCATTTATCTTTGGCCGTGGTGGTGAAGAACTGGAAGTCTTGGCTGATGCGGGCGTTTCGTTCCACGTTGTGCCTGGAATTACCGCTGCTGCTGGTGCTACCGCCTATGCAGGCATCCCATTGACGCACCGCGATTATGCGCAAACAGCGATGTTTATCACTGGTCATCTTAAAGCTGAAAGTGATCAAATGGACTGGTCAACACTGGCTCGCGGTAATCAGACTTTGGTGATTTATATGGGGCTAATGAAGTCTGAGTACATTCAAGGTCAGTTGATTGAACATGGCCGCTCACCAGACACTCCGATTGCGATCATCGAGCGCGGAACACAATCCTGTCAGAAAGTTTTTAAAGGTCAGCTGTCACAGCTGGCAACCCTTGCTCAAGATGCCGAGTCACCGTCACTGATCGTGATTGGGGAAGTGGTGTCTTTGTCAGAAAAATTAACGTGGTTTGGAACACAGCAAGAACCATTACAACAGCGCCAATTCGCGTAATGCCCATTTATTTAGAATTTGTCAGACGCTCCCAGTGAGCCGCAAAGGAAGCACTAACATGGACCAAGAACGTTTAACCCATCTAAAGCAGCTTGAAGCGGAAAGTATTCATATTATCCGCGAAGTTGCCGCAGAGTTTGATAATCCGGTGATGATGTACTCCATCGGTAAAGACTCCTCAGTCATGCTGCATCTTGCTCGTAAGGCTTTTTACCCGGGTAAGATCCCGTTTCCTCTACTTCACGTCGATACCGATTGGAAGTTTAAGGAGATGATCAAATTCCGCGACAAAACTGCAGAAAAATACGGCTTTGAGCTTTTGGTTCATAAGAACCCAGAAGGCCTAGCGATGGGATGCAGCCCATTCGAACATGGCTCGTCTAAGCATACTGACATCATGAAAACTCAAGGTCTTAAACAAGCGTTGAATAAGTATGGTTTTGATGCGGCTTTTGGTGGTGCACGCCGCGATGAAGAGAAATCTCGTGCGAAAGAGCGTGTCTATTCTTTCCGTGACAAGAATCATACATGGGACCCGAAGAATCAGCGCCCTGAGTTATGGCGCACCTACAACGGCCAGATCAACAAAGGTGAAAGCATTCGAGTGTTCCCACTATCCAACTGGACTGAGCTGGATATCTGGCAATACATCTATCTAGAAAACATCGAAATTGTTCCGCTTTACCTAGCTGATAAGCGCCCAGTCGTTGAGCGTGATGGCATGCTGATCATGGTGGACGATGAGCGAATGAAGCTACAACCAGGTGAAGTGATTGAAGAGAAAAATGTCCGTTTCCGTACTTTAGGATGCTACCCGCTGACCGGTGCGATTGAATCAGACGCCAATACACTGACGGGCATTATTGAAGAAATGCTGGTTGCGACATCGAGTGAACGACAAGGCCGTGCGATCGACCACGATCAGTCAGGATCGATGGAATTGAAGAAACGACAAGGTTATTTCTAAAGGATCTAAGGAAAGATTATGAACAGTGCAGTTGAAGCTCAATTAGCTGAACTTGGTATCGAAGGTTACCTGACTCAGCATCAACACAAATCGCTACTTAGATTCCTCACATGTGGTTCAGTAGATGATGGTAAAAGTACATTGATTGGTCGTCTACTCCACGACTCAAAGCAAATTTATGAAGATCAGTTGGCCGCCGTTCACTCGGATAGTCAGCGTGTCGGCACCACCGGTGAACGTCCAGACCTAGCGTTGTTGGTTGATGGTTTGCAGGCTGAACGTGAGCAGGGGATTACGATTGATGTTGCGTACCGCTATTTCTCTACCCAGAAGCGTAAGTTCATCATTGCCGATACGCCGGGGCATGAGCAGTACACGCGCAACATGGCGACAGGCGCTTCGACCTGTGATCTTGCGGTCATTTTGATTGATGCGCGTAAAGGGGTATTGGATCAAACTCGTCGTCACTCTTTCATCTCAAACTTGCTTGGCCTTAAGCACTTTGTAGTAGCAGTGAACAAGATGGATCTGGTTGAGTATTCGCAACAACGCTTTGAGGAGATCCGTGACGAGTACCTGTCGTTTTCAGAAAACCTCCAAGGTGAAACCGATATTCAGATCATTCCACTGTCTGCGCTAGAGGGCGACAATGTGGTGGAAGCGAGTGATAACCTGAGCTGGTTTGAAGGGCCGTCTCTACTCGATCTTCTGGAAAACGTCGATGTTGATCAGGTTAAAGAAGAGGGGGATTTCCGTTTCCCTGTTCAATATGTCAATCGTCCAAACCTCGACTTCCGTGGCTTTGCGGGCACGATTGCTTCAGGCAATGTCAAAGTGGGTGACCGCATTAAAGCTCTGCCTTCGGGTAAGAGTTCGAAAGTGGCGCGTATTGTGACTTTTGATGGCGACCTAGAGCAAGCTCAAGCAGGCCTAGCGGTGACGCTGACATTGGAAGATGAGATCGATATCAGCCGTGGTGATCTGATCGTGCTTGAACATGCTCAAGTTGAGTCAAGTAACCGATTGCTTGCTGATGTGGTGTGGATGACAGAACAGCCATTGCAGGCTGGCCGTGATTACGATGTGAAGATTGCGGGCAAGAAGACTGTAGGTCGCGTTGAAGCCATTCGTCACCAGTACGATATCAACAACCTGTCTATGCACAAGGCAGAAGAGCTACCACTGAATGGTATTGGTTTGTGTGAGTGGACATTGAATGAGTCGGTAGCCATCGACAACTACGATGCCGTGCAGGATACCGGTGGTTTCATCATCATCGATCGCCTGACTAACGTGACCGTAGGTGCAGGTTTGGTGCGTGATGCTCTGGCTGAGCGTCAGCGTTCTCCTCAGGAGCGCATGGGTGCTTTTGAAACTGAGCTAAAAGCTCTGATTCTTAAACACTTCCCTGAGTGGGATGCGAAAATCTAACCGAGCGGAGCAGGTAGAGTATGATGTGGCAGCAAGGATTCGTGTTGGCAGTGTTGTTGGGTATCGTTACGTGCCTGATCACAACACGAATTAAGCCAAGTTTTATATTTGCAGGCGCGGCGTTCATAGCGTTTCTCGCTGGCATGATTGAACTTGGCGATGTTGCCACTAACTTTACTAATTCCTCTCTGTTAACGCTGGTGTTGCTGATTCTTGCCTCCAGCGCGTTGGAAAAAACCAGACTGATCAGCTGGGTCAGTCGTTCTTTATCGACGGGCAAGCTTGGTACAGTTGTTGCGAAGCTTGGTTTGTCGACAGCATTCCTATCGTCGTTCACTAACAATACCGCTGTGGTTGTCTCTTTGATCGGCGCTATCAAGCGTAACCAGTCCCATGCTCCTTCTAAGCTGCTTATCCCACTCTCTTATGCGGCAATTCTTGGCGGCACATTGACCTTGATCGGTACGTCAACCAACTTGATCATTAACAGCTTTGTAGAAGATGCAGGACTCCCAAGTCTTGGCTTTTTTACTCCAACTATGATCGGATTGGCTGTGCTGGTAGCAGGTCTGGTGATCTTGATCCCTCTGAGCTATTTACTTCCGAACTATGAAGATCAAAATCAGGAAGAGTTGCCTTATTTTCTTGAAGCGATTGTGGAGCCGGGCTCACCTTTGGTGGGGCGAAGTATCAGTGAAAACAACCTGCGTGCGTTGAGAAAACTGTTCCTAGCAGAAGTGATACGTGGTGGCAAAACCATGGCATCGGTGGAACCGGATTTTGTTTTGCAGGCCAAAGACCGCTTATTGTTCTGTGGTGATATCGAAAGTGTTGCCACACTGCAGGAAATTCAAGGGCTGACGCTGTTTGGACAGCACCACCTTAACGGCCAGAGCTTTGTTGAGGTGGTGGTGAGCTCTTCAGCTAGCTTCTGTAACAAGACCCTAAAATCCAGTCATTTTCGTGATCGCTTTGATGCGGTTGTGGTCGCGATTCGTCGTGGCCATGAAAGGTTGCAGGGTGGGTTGGGTAACATAGAACTCAATGCCGGTGATACCTTAGTCTTGGTACCAGGCAAACGTTTTGAGCAGGAACGCAAGGCACACCGCAAAGAGTTTGTTTTGGTGAATGACTTGGATTCGAGCGCTCGCCTTGATGCGAATAAATCTAGTCTAGTGCTGCTCGGGTTTGCAGGCGTAATTGCTGCTGCATTGCTGAACGTCTTCCCACTGATTAAAGGCTTGTCGGTTTTCCTTCTTGCGGCGCTGTTTTTTGGTGTCATTCAGATGGGAGAGCTTAGACGTCGTTTTCCTGTCGATATTGTTGTGATTGTCGGCTCTGCCTTATCCATCGCCCAGCTGATGATGTCCTCTGGCTTGTCCGCCACATTGGGCGCGATGTTTATGGAAACATTCAATGGTTGGGGGGCATTTGGAGCTTTGGTCGCGACTTACCTTTTTACCCTAATACTGACCGAGCTGGTGACCAATAATGCTGCTGCAGCACTAGCCTTTCCGCTTGGCTACAGTATGGCAATGGGGTATGGCGTCGACCCAATGCCATTCATTATGGCGGTGCTGTTTGGTGCCAGTGCCAGCTTTATTTCACCTTATGGTTATCAGACCAACTTGCTCGTTTACAGCGTAGGTAACTATAAGCTTGCAGATTACATCAGAGTTGGTATTCCAGTCTCCATCGTTTACTCGGTGCTGGTATTGGCTTTGATTCCTCAATTTTTCCCGTTTTAAGGACAGAATTATGACCACGGAAACGCCGGCCAAAGATGAAAACATTGTTTGGCATCAGCATAATATTGATAAGGCTTTCAGAGCCGAACTAAAGCAACAAAAACCGGTTGTGCTTTGGTTTACAGGTTTATCTGGCGCAGGGAAATCAACGGTTGCAGGAGCGTTGGAAAACAAACTGGCAGAGCAGGGTTATCACACTTATCTACTCGATGGTGACAATGTGCGTCATGGTTTGTGTAGTGATCTAGGCTTCTCCGAGCAAGATCGCCGTGAGAACATCCGACGTATTGGTGAGCTAGCCAAACTGATGGCTGATGCGGGCTTAATTGTTTTGTCGGCTTTTATCTCACCGCATCGTGCAGAGCGTCAACTGGTAAGAGATTTACTGCCAGACGGAGAGTTCCTCGAAGTCTTCGTCAATACTTCATTGGAAGTGTGTGAACAGCGTGATCCTAAAGGGCTATACAAAAAAGCTCGTGCGGGAGAGATCGCTAATTTCACTGGGATTGATTCTGAGTATGAAGCGCCACTAGCCCCTGAAATTGACTTACTTGCGGGTGAGAAATCTATCGATGCGTTGGTGGAGGATTGCTTAACCGCGCTCAAGCAAAGAAACATCATTGCATAAAGCAAAAAAGCTTCCCAAGGGAAGCTTTTTCTTTATTTGCAAGGTACGACTTATTCGAAACAAATTTCGATAAACGCGTTACCCCATTGAGATGTGAATGGCATGATGATGATCGCGCCTTCACATTTGTGGCGGATAGTGTGGCCCTTGCCTGATACTACGATTGGTGTTGCCATATCGAAATCGAAGCCGCTTTCAGAAAGGATACGTTTTGCGCCACCAGCGACCATGTTAGTGATTTCACCCACCATGTCGGTAATTTCGTCATTTAGACCGTTAGGGCGTTCACCTAACATGTTCTGCATGATTTCCAGAGCCAGATTTTCATCAAATGTGATAGACATAGAACCGCGTGTCTGCTGACCTACCATCCCAATTAAACCTGAAACATCACCGCGAGCAATCTCATCTTTTTTCACTCGAGGTTTCTGTGGCTTCAATTCCAGAGAAGCCATCGTTTTTAGAACGTTCATCAGAGAAGCTAAAAACGGGTTTACAAATTCAGCGCGCATAATCTTCTTCTATTCTTATTCCGTCTGTTCATTTGAACATGACTGACAAACTCCATGAGATTCAATCACGTGGTTTGTGATCGTAAAGCCATGTTTTTCAGCGTTATTCTTCAGTAAGGCTACCAAACTATCATCTTGAAGTTCAATAACATTGCTGCACTTGTCGCAAATCAGTAAATGTGAGTAGTGCTTATGAGCATTGCAAGAGCTGCATTGAATAAAACTGTTGGTGGATTCAACACGATGGATAAACCCTTGCTCTAAGAGAAAGTCGAGTGCGCGATACACTGTTGGTGGCTTCGCTTGCGGTTCACTTTTCTTTAGCTCTTCCAGTAATTCGTATGCACTTGATGCTTTAGGGCTGGAACAAATTAGCTCAAAAACCCTCTTTCTTTGAGGAGTTAGTCTTACTCCCCGCGCTGCACACATTTCTTCAATCTGCTTTATTAGCTTGTGGTCCAAATTTTTCACCATAACCATTGGACTTTAGTAATAATATACCATTTCTTGATGGATTTCGTTTATCAAGAGGCATTTTCTGATAATACAGTCAGTGAGTTAACCTATCGAATCGCGGTTACGGTAACTGGATCTGCTTTGAGTGTTATAAGTTACCTTATCTGTTAATAAAACGATACTGCTACGGCGCATTGGTATTACTCACTTTGTGCGCTCTGTTGGATAAAATCTCCTGCCCTAAGTCAAAATCAAACTCTTCCAACGCATTATTTAGCTGGGCGAAGTCAGATTCAGACAACCCAACCGAAGAGCTTGATGCAATATCTTCCATAATAGACAGTGCCTGAGTGTCGTTTTCATCTACAGCTTGCTTGAGCTGGTCAAACAAATCTTGATTGAAAACCCCATTTGCGGAGGATACCGCAGGCTTTTCACTGTGGAGTTCGCTGGCGTGGATATTCTCGACCAGTGCGGTGAGCGATTTAAGCATTCTTTGGCGTAAGTCTTGATTTGTGCTGTCGTGCTCCAGCTCTTGGCAAAGCTCGTGCAGCGAAGTCGCTCCTATATTGCCCGCAACCCCTTTGAGAGAGTGAATATTGCGTTTGCGTGTAGCACTGTCTTCATCGGTGACAGCGGTTTCCACAGCGTTGGTATCGGCATAAGTGCTGGTAAAGCGCAGAATGAGTTTGGTGTACAAATCGGCATTACCACTCGCACGGGTTAGGCCTGAAGTAATGTCAAGACCGGCAATGTCGGGGACTCGCCCAGTAGAGTGTTCCGCTCCTGTCACCAGTTGTTGTGGATGTTTAGGTGTAATCCATTTTGCCAAAGTACTGAACATCGCTCCGACATCAATCGGTTTCGCAATGATGTCATTCATACCCGCGTTCTTGGCTTTTTCTTTATCGCGTTCCATGACGTTAGCTGTCATGGCGATGATTGGGATGTGTTTATCATCCAGTTTTTGGCGAATAAATTCGGTGGCTTCATAGCCATCCATGACTGGCATCTGACAGTCCATTAAAATGCCATCGAAGTCATGGCTCTTATACAGGTCGATCGCTACCTGGCCATTTTCAGCGATAGTGACATGCACTTGCTGACCTTCAAGTAACTCAGTAGCTAGCTCTTGGTTAATCTCATTGTCTTCGACCAGAAGCAACTGTGCGCCAGCCAGTTGTTGGGCATTGGCCAATTGTGTTTGCTCTTCGACATCACTTCGGCTTATACGACTGCCTTCAACACCATAAAGTGTCACTATGGCATCGAATAGATGTGAAGAGGTGACTGGCTTATCTAGGATTGATGGTGGAGTTAGCTGGCGATTGATGAAGGCATCGGTCAGCTCTTCACGGCCATATGCCGTCAGCATTAGGAGTTTTGGTTGATCAGGCTCAGCCAGTCTGTCCCACATAATTTCCGCTAAATCGATACCGTCTTTGACCGGCATCTGCCAGTCAGAAATCACCAGATCGTAAGGTTGTTTGTTGGTGATGGCTTCTTCTAATTCATCAAGCGCGCTATCGACATTGGTGACGCTGGTGGTTTCAAACTGAAGAGATTCAAGAATATCTTCCACAATCAGCCTCGCGCTGGCGTTGTCATCGACCACTAGGATTTTCAGCTGACCGAGTTCTTTTGGTACCAACAATTGCTCTTGCTTCAATGCATGGCTGACGCCTAATTGAACGGTAAAGGTGAATGTCGATCCTTTGCCTTGCTCACTTGTGACCCCAATGTCACCGCCCATCAACTGACAAAGCTCTTTACTGATTGCCAACCCGAGGCCAGTACCGCCATATTTGCGTGTGGTGGAACTATCGGCCTGAGTAAACTTGTTGAACAGCTTATTGCACTGCTCTGGCGTCATGCCAATACCGCTATCTGTTACCGAGAATTTGAGGGTGATGTCGTTGCCGTCTTTCTTCTCCAGAGCAATGCTGACTTTGATCTCACCTTGTTCAGTAAATTTCACCGCGTTGTTGGCTAGGTTAATTAGGATCTGCCCCAGGCGTAGCGGATCGCCAACTAATGCAGTTGGAACATCGCGATCAATGTGGATCAATAATTCCAGTCCGCGCTCGGATGCACGTAAACCAACGAGATTGGAAATATTGTCGAGAACATTCTCTAGGTGGAAGTCGACGTTTTCGATATCCAGTTTGCCCGCTTCGATCTTTGAGAAGTCCAAGATGTCGTTGATCAACCCAAGCAAGGAATCGGCGGATAGCTTTACTTTCTGAATGTAGTTACGTTGAGCTTTGGAGAGGTCCGTTTTGAGCGCAAGATAGCTCATACCGATAATGGCATTCATCGGTGTACGGATTTCGTGGCTCATGTTGGCCAAGAAATCGGATTTGGCTTTGTTCGCTGCATCGGCTTCATCTCTTGCCAATGCCAGCTTATCGGCGAAGCGCTCCAGTGCTGCGTGAGACTTATTGGCGAGCAAACCCAGTAGCAGCAAGGTCACTACAAAGATACCGCCCCCAATCGCCAAATAGCTGGCTATCGCACCAGAATTTTCCACCGTATTGAGCTGCTCTTGGTAAACGGGTTGAATGAAAGATTGCAGCTGGTCGTACGTTGTTTCTAACTGGGCGATCTGTTGTGAGGTAATACTGCGTGCTGAGGTTAACTGGTTAAATAAGGTGTAGTAGCTGTTGGTCAGCATCTGGATCTTGTCGACGTTGATCTTCTCTTCATCGGTCGGGACTTGAGCAGACAAGCCATCCAACAAGCGCAGAGAATTTTCGAGGTAGTCATTCACTTGGTCAGCAATGGCCTGCTGGCGTGTTGGGGAAAGTGACAATGAATAGTCGCGATCCAGTTGCTGTGCTTCACTGATCGAAGATTGGAGGACAAGCAAATTAGAACTGACGGCCAGTCGCTCACTAATGGCAATCTGAGTACTGGACACCGCTTGCTGTGACGATCGGAGGATATCTTGAAGATGATTACGTAAGTCAGTGGCAGAGCGCGCCAGCTCATCTCCAGAGCGGTTCACTTGGTTGAGAATGCTTTGTTGAAGATTTTCGCCGATATTAGGCCAGCTTCTTAGCTGGACAAGTGAGGTGAGGTATCGATTTTTAGCGTTGTTGACCAGAATCAGCTTGTTCACACTGGTTTGCTCAGTCAGCCTCTCGTCCAATACAGTAATAAGTTGGTCGATTTTTTTTAGCTCAAACTGAGCCTGATTCAGCTCTCGTGAGTCTTTTGTGAGTACGTAAGACTTCTGGTGGTTTTGTGAATTCGCAATCAGTCCAACTAGCCAGTGCGCGCGGATCGCATTATCCGAATCTTCATCGACTTGGCCTCTCAACTCTTCAATGTTCATGATGCCGGTTTCAACAAAGTCTTCATGCAATTGTTGAATCACATCAATCGTATCGGCGGCTTGCTCAGCTATGACGGTCATTTCTTCGCGCGTTGTGGTTTCACTCTGATTCAGCGCTATGTATTGGGTAAAGTCTTGGCGATAATCCGCTAACAAGTCGGTAATCTGTGCGTCAATACCATTAGCGATAACGACATCCGATAGCGTCTGAGCTTTATCTATCTGGCGATAGATGTCATCAGAGATCTCATCTTGAGGCAGACGAATATAGCTTTGTTCGAGCATCTTAACGCTGTCTAAGGTTGATAACAGCTGAGCATTACTAGCGTACTGATCGACCGTATTAAAGCGCTGGTTGAGGCTCATCCAGCCAATGCTACCGGCAATCAGTAACATCACAGAAGCAATAACAAAGCCGGTAAGAATGCGCTTAGAGTCGAGCGCGTAGTTCTGTACTTGATTCATTCTCTACCTTAGCCGAAGCACTTAAAATTCGTCTTTAAAGGATTCTTTGATTTTGAGGATTTCATCCATTTGGCTGATGAAAATGGGCACTAAGTTGGGGTCAAAATGCGCCCCTGCGCCTTCTTCAAGCAATGCCACAGCATCTTCAACTGGCCACGCTTTTTTGTAAGGGCGTTCACTGGTTAGAGCGTCGAACACATCGGCAATGGCCACAATGCGAGCACTTAGAGGGATCGCTTCTCCTTGAGTACCATGTGGGTAGCCACTGCCATCCCATTTTTCATGGTGATAAAGAGCTATCTCTTTCGCCATTTGTAGCAGCAGTGAATCACTTTCTCCGATAATGTCTGCGCCGAAGTTGACGTGCTTTTGCATCACCGTCCACTCATCACCATCTAGCTTACCGGGCTTGCCTAAAATGTTATCGGGGATACCGATTTTTCCGATGTCGTGCATGGGAGAAGCCTGGAAGACAAGTTCGACCCAGCGTTTACTGACATCCAGCTGCTCAGCAAGAATGCGCGAGTAATGACTCATGCGGACAACGTGCATGCCTGTCTCATTGTCTTTGTACTCCGCAGCTCGGCCCAGGCGTTGAATGATTTCGAGGCGGCTGCGCTCCAATTGCTCGGTTCTCTGTTTCACTTGAACCGATAACGCCAAGTTTTGATCGTACAGCGCGATGTGTGTTTTCACCCGAGCCTTAACGATTGGTGGGCTGACAGGTTTGGTAATGTAGTCGACTGCTCCCATCTCGAAGCCTTTCTGCTCATCGACCACTTCTGCCTTGGCTGTTACAAAGATCACGGGAATATCGGAAGTCAAAGGGTTGGACTTTAGAATCGAGCACACTTCGTAGCCGTCCATTTCCGGCATCATGATATCGAGCAAGATCAAATGAGGCCGAGGAGAGCTGTTGGCAATCTTGAGAGCTTTCGCGCCGCTGGTGGCTGCTTTGATTTTAAATTCATCGGAAAGGATGCCAGACAAAGTATGGATATTGTCTGGGATATCATCGACCACCAGTATGGTTGGTTTGTCTAATGGATCAGAGGCCATACGAGTAAATCCTTCTACTATGCGCTCTTAATATGTTTCAACAGATAGAATAGTGAATATTTATAAATAGTTGCAGCGTTAATCAGCTAATCAGATGAGTCTAATGATTGAACAGTGATGTACGTACAAGTTTGCCGATAAACTCTTGCTCAGGATTTGGAAAATTACCCTATCAGTACACTCTCCATTTTCGATCTTACGAAATGCGTAGAGAACAGTTCAAAAGTGGTTATTTCTCAAAACCTTAATAGATAAGTTTGTTTTTATTAGTCTAATGTTTTCAATCAGTTAAATGTTATCTAATTTGTGTGGTGAGTAGTGAAAACGGCAAAAACATCGCTTCTGAGCCAGATATACCTCCATATGCACTTGAGTTAATATTTTCCTTACCGTATGGTTGCGTCTGTCCTTAACCGGGACGATATGAAACTGTAACATTCATGTATCTTTCATTTTCAATTCAAACGTTTACGCTGGCTGCCAACTCCAAGGGCCAGCTTTTTTTGCGTGAATTTTAAGCATAGTTAGGATTGAACCAGATCACACATCTGGAGTAGTGGGTGTGGGCTAATTACTCTAAATCTAGGTGTGGTACGCAAAAGCTTGCGACATGAACAGGAAAAATAAAATATGAAATTGATTTCATATTTTATTCATCTACGATAAAGGTCCCTATGGGTAATTTGTCAATCATTTCATTTGCTTCATGGAACGGTGCTGGTCTCCAACTCACTTTTGGGCCAGCTTTTTTTCTTACTGTGTGATTAGGTTACTCGTTCTTAGATGGTGACTTTCGACTTTGGCAGCACCGCAGCCAAAAACCGTCTAACGATGTGCTGATTGTTTTGGTGTGAGTTCGGGTGTACGAACTCTCTAACCCTTCTATTTTCGTAGGTTCTAGCGAGTTCTTTTTTCCTGAATGTTTTTGATTCTCTGTGTATAATCGCCGGATTATTTTTGACCACTCCATGCTGAGTATCGCATTAGCGCAAGATTACTATGATCTGTGGGCGTGAATATTCATATATAGCTGTGGTAGTAAGATTTCGAGTAACACCTTATGAAACCTGACAATACTAGTAAATACGCGGCCAACCGCTTTTCCATTGCACCCATGCTCGATTGGACTGACAGACACTGTCGTTACTTCCATCGACTGCTGACGAGCGAAACTTTGCTCTATACCGAAATGGTGACGACGGGCGCGATTATTCACGGTAAAGGTGATTTTCTTGCGTATAACCAAGAAGAGCATCCGGTGGCACTTCAGTTAGGTGGCTCAAACCCTCAGGATTTGGCGACGTGTGCGAAATTGGCGCAAGAGCGGGGCTACGATGAAATCAACCTCAACGTTGGCTGCCCGTCTGACCGTGTACAAAACGGTCGCTTTGGTGCATGTCTGATGGCAGAACCACAGCTGGTGGCAGAATGTGTTGCGGCAATGCGCGACGTGGTGGATGTGCCAGTTACGGTGAAAACCCGTATCGGTATCGATGACCAAGACTCGTATGAGTTTCTGACCGACTTTGTATCGATTGTTTCCGAGAAGGGGGGCTGTGATCAATTTACTATTCACGCGCGCAAAGCTTGGCTTTCTGGCTTAAGCCCGAAAGAGAACCGTGAGATTCCACCTCTCGATTACCCGCGTGCCTACCAGCTGAAGAAAGATTTTGCGCACCTTAATATTGCTATTAATGGTGGCGTTAAGACACTTGATGACACCAAAGAACATTTGACGCACCTTGATGGCGTTATGGTTGGCCGTGAAGCCTATCAGAATCCTTATATTCTGGCGGAGGTTGATCAACAGATCTTTGGATTAGATAAGCCTGTTAAGAAGCGTACTCAAGTTGTGGAAGAGATGTATCCGTATATTGAAAGCCAGCTGGAGAAAGGGGCGTATCTTGGTCACATTACTCGTCATATGTTGGGCTTGTTCCAGAATATGCCGGGGGCGCGTCAATGGCGTCGTTACATCAGTGAGAATGCTCACAAGCCTGGTTCAGGTATCGAAGTTGTAGAGACGGCGCTGAGTAAAATTCCTAAAGAGCTGAATGTGTAAATTTCACCATCTGATGGCATCGAGTAGGTGAATTTCACCAATCAAGATAATCAATGAAAGAGACACTTTATAAAGCGTCTCTTTTTTATTTCATTAAAATCAGTTAGTTATGTATTTTTCTTTGACTTGGCTTACTTTCTGCAAAGCGAAAGGTAACTAAGGAGAAAGATATGTTTGAACTCATCTTTGTATTGGTCTTTATTGCAACGCTGCTGGTGACGGGTCTTACTATGTTCACGGTGTTTGCTGCGGCGGGTTTTGCTTTGATGGTGATGGTTTTACTCGGTATGGTCGGGGCGGTGATTAAACTTATCCCGTGGTTGATTGTTATTGCTGTGGGTATTTGGTTTTTCAAAAACTACGTGTATAGCCACCGTTAATCCGAGCAGGAATTTGACATTAACCGCTGTGCAGAATGTGATACTATCGCTCCAACATCTCGAACCTCAATGAGCTCAGGAGCTAAATTAGATGAACAAATCAGCACTGGCGGTTATGACTGCAGCTGCGATGTCGATGGCAAGTTCAGCAGCAATGGCAGAAGATTCTGTAGTTGCAAAAGTAGGTGCTGAAGCATGGTGGGTGGACACAGAAGTTAATGAAATCCGCCGTGATAAAGAAGTTACTCCAAGTATTTATGCGGCGATCGAGCACGATATTAAGTATGTGCCGAATGCACGTATCAGAACAGCCAGCGTTGACAACGAGTTCATGGCATTTGATAAGCTGGATCTGACGCTCTACTACCAAGTGATGGAACACGATCTATTGCACTTTGATGCGGGTATTACCTTTAGCGATATGAGTAATACAAAGTACAAGAATGCAGAAACTGGCCAAACTAAAGATTTTAAC
This sequence comes from Vibrio sp. RE88, assembly GCF_013113835.1. Lineage (GTDB taxonomy): Bacteria > Pseudomonadota > Gammaproteobacteria > Enterobacterales > Vibrionaceae > Vibrio. The sequence goes on from NZ_VTYQ01000008.1 coordinate 278,567, forward strand.
GAGCTGCTGTGGGCATTCTATGGTTACGCTGAAATCACAGTGCCAGACACTAACTTTGATATCATCGGTGAAATGAACTTTGGTGATAGCAGTGGTATTAAGAGCACTGATCTGATGGCAGGTATGCAATATAGAATGCCACTGAATAATTCCACAGTCACTTTCCGCGGGGGCTACCGAGTGATTGATCTTGAGTCTGATGAATTTAAGCCAACCCTTGAAGACAGCACGCTAGGCAAGCCTTTTATCATGGCGAACGGTTTCTTCCTTGGTGCTGAATACAGTTTCTAAACTGCAAGAGTATTTCCAAAAAACGCTGCGTAATATCGCGGCGTTTTTTTATGTCTATTCGTTATATCTTCATTTTTCTTTTAGCAGTTTTTTGTCTTTCGACCATGCTTATTAAGGGTTCTTATCAATAACTTCAGAGAAAGGATTCTCATGACTATCAATGAACTTAGAAATCTTTATAGAGAAAATCAGTTAGTTGAAGCCATCATTGAACCTTCTGCTCAGGAAGGGAGTTGGATTGTTGAGTTTCGCCATGCTCGTGGTGGTTTTGTGCTATTAACTGATTCTCATGGGGAAGAGTGCCACTATCTGGATCTGGATTTGGCCTCAAAGTCCGCGATGGCTGTTGGCTTCAGGCAGGTACGTGTCGAGGCTAAGTAGCCAAACTTGCTTAAACTTTCGGCTTTCTTTAATTCCAAAAGTTATAAAACATTCATTTCTATTCTTTCTTGTTATTAAAGGGAGTGGTTAATCTATCATCACGCAATGAATAGGGATGTCGAGACCATGTCTTTGAACAAGAACGTGTCCTCTCAAGGAAACACACCACAAGAACTACCGTCAATCGCAGCTCCTTTAAATGATCAACAACTGAATACGCTACAACAAACAGTCTCAGAACTGTCACCTCAACAGTTAGCGTGGGTCAGCGGTTATTTTTGGGGGCTATCTCAAGCTCAGCCTCAAACGACTGGTGCTGCTGCACCTATTAGTCAGGCAGCTGCGGCTGTTGCCGCAAAACCGGCAGGCAAGCTTTCTATTATCTTTGCTTCTCAGACGGGTAACGCGAAAGGCGTTGCTGAAGCTCTGGAGCAAGAAGCCAAGGCCCAAGGAATCGCTGTCGAGCTGTTTGATGCCAGCGATTACAAAGGAAAGAACCTCGCCAAGGAAACGCACGTCATTATTGTTGCCTCTACCAACGGTGAAGGTGAAGCACCAGATAATGCGATTGAGCTGCATGAATTCCTTCAGTCTAAGAAGGCGCCTAAGTTACCAAACCTGAAATACGGTGTGATTGGTCTGGGTGACTCGAGTTATGAATTCTTCTGTCAGACAGGTAAAGATTTCGATTCTTACCTATCTAAACTTGGCGCGACCTCATTTATTGAACGTATTGACTGTGATGTTGATTACGAAGCGCCAGCGAGTGAGTGGCGTCAAAACGCACTGGATAAAGTCAAAGAAGCATTAGCGTCAGGTACTGAAGCGGAAATCGTTCAACTGCCAGTCGGTCAAGCGGCACCGGGTCACTCGCCATACAATAAGCAAAACCCTTACACGGCAACATTGCTCACGAGCCAGAAGATTACTGGTCGTGATTCAGGTAAAGATGTCCGCCATGTCGAGATCGATTTGGATGGTTCGGGCCTGACATATCAGCCGGGTGATGCACTTGGTGTGTGGTTCGAGAACAGCTCAGATCTCGCGAATGCGATCTTAGCCAAAGCAGGGCTGTCGGGTGTGGAAAGTGTTGATGTTGATGGTGAGAGCATTTCCATCCACAGTGCGTTGGTAAGTAAGTACGAGATAACGTCAGCAAACCCTCAGCTTGTCAGCAAATTTGCAGAGCTATCGGGTAGTAAGAAGTTACTCAAGCTGGTGGAAGATAAAGACAAGCTACGCGAATATGCGACCAACACCCAAGTGGTCGATGTTCTGGCTGAGAAGAAAACCAAACTATCCGCTGAAGAATTGGTTGGTTTGCTGCGCCGATTGACCCCTCGCCTCTATTCTATTGCTTCTAGTCAGAGTGAAGTGGACGAAGAAGTCCATCTAACGGTTGGCCTTGTTGAGTATAACAAGGGAGATGAAAAGCGTTTTGGTGGTGCGTCTAGCTTCCTTTCTCATCGTTTAGAAGAGGGCGGTGAAGTGAAAGTGTTCGTTGAGCACAACAATAACTTCAAACTACCACAAGATGACAATACGCCTGTCATCATGATTGGCCCAGGTACTGGTATTGCTCCGTTCAGAAGCTTTATCCAAGAGCGTGATGACCGAGGAGCAGATGGTAAGAACTGGCTATTCTTCGGTGACCGCACCTTTACTCAAGATTTCCTCTATCAGGTTGAATGGCAGAAGTACCTAAAGTCTGGCTTGCTCAATCGTCTTGATGTGGCTTTCAGCCGCGACCAAGCAGAAAAAGTCTACGTGCAACATCGCATTCTGGAAAACGCTGAACAAGTATGGCAATGGATTCAGGAAGGGGCATACATCTATGTCTGTGGTGATGCGACACGCATGGCGAAAGATGTTCATGAAGCGCTGATTCATGTCGCAGAGCAGCACGGCAAGCTATCACGTGATGATGCCGAAGAATTTATCAACGAACTCCGCAAAGCGAAACGTTATCAAAGGGATGTTTACTAATGAGTGCTTCTACCGAAAATAATAAACAGGTTGTCTTGGGCAAAGAGTTAGGGCCCCTTGCGGATAACGAGCGCCTGAAAAGAGAAAGTAATTTCTTACGTGGCACGATTGAGCAAGACCTGCAAGATCGTATCACTGGTGGCTTTACTGCAGATAACTTCCAGCTGATTCGTTTCCATGGAATGTATCAGCAGGACGATCGTGATATCCGCAATGAGCGTACCAAACAGAAGTTGGAACCACTGCATAACGTGATGTTACGTGCACGTATGCCGGGCGGGATTATTAAACCGGAACAGTGGTTAGCGATTGATAAGTTTGCAACAGAGTATTCTCTGTATGGAAGTATTCGTCTAACGACGCGTCAGACGTTTCAGTTCCACGGTGTGTTAAAGCCAAATATCAAATTGATGCATCAGACGCTTAACAGCATTGGTATCGACTCCATTGCAACAGCGGGTGACGTGAACCGTAATGTATTGTGTACTACAAATCCGGTTGAATCGGAGCTACACCAAGAAGCGTATGAGTGGGCGAAGAAGATCAGTGAGCATCTTTTACCAAAGACCAAAGCGTATGCAGAAATCTGGTTGGATGGTGATAAGGTAGAGACGACCCAGGATGATGAACCAATTCTGGGTAGCAACTACTTACCACGTAAGTTCAAAACTACCGTTGTGATACCGCCACAAAATGATGTCGATGTACACGCGAATGACCTTAACTTTGTCGCAATTGCTGAAGATGGCAAGCTGGTGGGCTTTAACGTATTGGTCGGTGGTGGCCTAGCCATGACTCATGGTGATACATCTACTTACCCAAGACGTGCCGATGATTTCGGATTTATCCCTCTAGATAAAACGCTAGATGTTGCAGCGGCAGTCGTTACTACCCAGCGTGATTGGGGTAACCGATCAAATCGTAAAAATGCCAAAACTAAATACACGCTTGACCGAGTGGGCAGTGATGTCTTCAAAGCAGAAGTGGAAAAGCGTGCTGGGGTAGAGTTTGAAGCAAGCCGTCCGTATGAGTTTACTGAACGTGGCGATCGAGTTGGCTGGGTCGAAGGAATCGACGGAAAGCATCACCTGACTCTGTTTATTGAAAACGGTCGCTTGCTGGATTATCCGGGTAAGCCTCTTAAAACAGGTGTGGCTGAGATAGCGAAAATCCACAAAGGGGATTTCCGCATGACGGCGAACCAGAACCTGATTGTTGCTGGAGTCTCCAAGAGCAACAAAGAGAAAATTGAGAAAATCGCTGTTGAGCATGGTTTGATGGATGAAACCGTTAGTGAGCAGCGTAAGAATTCAATGGCGTGTGTTGCGTTCCCAACTTGTCCGTTGGCAATGGCTGAGGCTGAACGATTCTTGCCAGAGTTTGTTACGGACGTTGAAGGTATTCTCAAAAAGCACGGCTTACCAGAAGAAGACAACATTATCTTACGTGTGACAGGCTGTCCGAATGGCTGTGGCCGTGCGATGTTGGCGGAAATTGGTCTGGTAGGTAAAGCACCTGGCCGTTACAACTTGCACCTAGGTGGTAACCGTGGCGGTACACGCGTACCTAAGATGTATAAAGAAAACATCACAGATAAACAGATTCTTGAAGAAATCGATCAGCTAGTCGGTAGATGGGCCAAAGAGCGTAACGACGGTGAGTGCTTTGGTGACTTCACGATCAGAGCTGGCATTATCGATGAAGTGTTTGTTTCCAAGAGGGACTTTTATGCTTAACTCTGTGGCTTCAAAACCGAAGTTAGCAGAGCTCTTAACGGCAACGAAGACGGAGCAAATTCTCCGTCTTGCGGAAATTAACATAGAGCTCGAAAAGCTAACGGCTCAGGAAAGAGTCTCCTGGGCGATAGAAAATCTGGAAGGAACACACGCTGTTTCCTCAAGCTTTGGCATTCAGGCCGCGGTGATGCTGCATTTGGTTACGCAGGCTACGCCTGATATCCCGGTCATATTGACAGATACTGGCTATCTCTTCCCTGAAACTTACCGGTTTATTGATGACCTCACGGAAAAGCTTAACCTTAACCTGCAAGTCTATCGTGCAAAACAGAGCGCAGCATGGCAGGAGGCAAGTTATGGAAAACTGTGGGATCAAGGTATAGAGGGAATTGAAAAGTACAATCGTTTAAACAAAGTGGAACCTATGCGTCGCGCTTTGGATGAACTTAGAGTGGGTACTTGGTTTTCAGGGTTGCGCCGTGAACAATCTAAGTCTCGAGCAAATCTGCCAATCCTGACGATTCAAAATGGCGTGTTTAAGTTTCTGCCTATCATTGATTGGACAAACAAAGACGTACACTACTATCTAGAGCAACATGGTTTGCCTTACCACCCGTTACGTGATGAAGGGTACTTATCGATTGGCGACACTCATACAACCAAGAAATGGGAACCAGGAATGAGTGAAGAAGAAACTCGGTTCTTTGGTCTTAAACGAGAATGTGGGCTCCATGAGGATGACAGCGAGCAAGATGGCTCAGGTATTTAGCTTTATTTTGAAGCATTAGTGTAGAAAGACCGCTTTGGCGGTCTTTTTTATACGCCTTAGGCTATGTTATGTGGATAACTCTGTGGTTAAGCTATGAGCATATTATGAGTAAATAGGGATAAATAAAGCTTTGGATGAATATTGGACGGTTAAGCGTTATTTTTGCAATTTTTTCAAAATATCGCTTGCCAATGTGATGCCGATCTCTATAATGCCTCCTTGTCGACAGGGCAGGGCTCACAAGGGTTCTAAGCCAAATCGATAGGCCAAAGAGAAAATGAAATAAATTTGAAAAAGTGTTTGACACTTCAGTTTATCTCGCTAGAATGGCCGCCTCTTCCGAAGTGATGTGAGTCACAAAGAAGAACGCTCTTTAACAATATAAACCTATCAATCTGTGTGGGCACTCGTTGATGATAATCCAATTAGAAACTTCGGTTTCAAATTAGGTTTCAATGAAACGAAGTGACCA
>NZ_VTYQ01000009.1 GCF_013113835.1 Vibrio sp. RE88
GCATGTGTTAGGCCTGCCGCCAGCGTTCAATCTGAGCCATGATCAAACTCTTCAATTTAAGATTTTGTCGGCTCAATGAATACTGAACATTACATAAAGTAATGCTTGAATTGACTGTGCTGAATCCGAAGATTCAATGGTCACTTCGTATCATTGAAACCTAATTTGAAGCCTAAGCTTCTAATTGGATTATCATCAACGAGTGCCCACACAGATTGATAGGTTTATATTGTTAAAGAACTTTGTTTTAAGCTTTACTCAAAACGGACGGCCATTTTAGCGAGATAACTCATAGTGTCAAACACTTTTTTTGTTATTTCTCTTAAAGTTAAATGATTAACTTCAAGCCGTCTTATCATCGGCGAGATATGTTTAGTATCCCGTGACAACGAGGGCGCATTATAGGGAGTTCACTCGACAGTACAAGAGGGAAATTGAAAAAACTTGTAGTTTTTACTTCGTTCGCTCGCAATTTAATCAAAGCGGCGTAAATGAAAGCAAAAAGGGCTCCCAAGAGCCCTTTCTATACACCTCATCATTGATGGGCAATAATCTGGTCTTTACTGACCAGTAGCTTAACTGGTTTATCTGGCACGACTTTCCCAGCCAGTATTGCTTTAGCCAGTGGGTTTTCAACACTTTGCTGAATTGCCCTTTTCAGAGGTCGAGCACCATATACTGGATCAAAGCCAACTTGGGCAATAAGATCCAGCGCTTTGTCTGAAACCTCTAACGCATAGCCTCTTTCTTCCATACGTTTGGATAGTCTCTGCAATTGAATAGATGCTATTGACTTAATGTGCTCCTGACCAAGTGGATGGAAAACAACACTCTCATCGACACGGTTGAGAAATTCTGGACGGAAATGTTTGTTGACGACTTCCATTACCTGTTCTTTCATGCCTTGATAATCCAAAGAACCAAAGTTTTCCTGGATTCTCGCCGAACCTAAGTTGGATGTCATGATGACAACCGTATTGCGGAAATCGACGGTACGACCTTGTCCATCAGTTAAACGGCCATCGTCAAGCACTTGCAATAAAATGTTGAACACATCTGGATGCGCTTTTTCAACTTCATCTAACAAAATCACTGAATAAGGTTTTCTGCGTACGGCTTCCGTCAGGTAACCACCTTCTTCATAACCAACATATCCAGGAGGTGCACCCACTAGGCGAGCTACCGAGTGTTTCTCCATAAACTCCGACATATCAATTCGAACCATGGCATCTTCACTGTCGAACATAAAGCTTGCCAGCGTTTTGCATAATTCTGTTTTACCAACACCTGTCGGACCTAGGAATAAGAATGAGCCTATCGGTTTATTTGGATCCGACAGCCCTGCTCTGCTGCGGCGAATTGCATTTGAAACCACTTCTACGGCTTCGCTTTGGCCAATGACACGAGCGTGCAATACCTCTTCCATACGCAGAAGTTTTTCTTTTTCTGCTTCCAACATTTTGGAAACAGGAATACCAGTCTGCTTCGACAATACGTCAGCAATCTCGTTGTCTGTGACTTTGTTACGCAACAAGGTCATTTCCTGCATCTCAGCTTGCGTCGCAAGATCCAGTTGCTTCTCCAGCTCAGGGATACGGCCATATTGAAGCTCAGACATTCGATTGAGATCACCCGCTCGACGAGCAAATTCCATATCCATTCGAGCCTGCTCTAATTCGCTCTTGATATGTTGCGTCCCTGATAATGCCGCTTTTTCTGCATTCCACACTTCTTCAAGCTCGGCAAATGCGCGTTCTTTGTCTTCCAATTCTTCGTTGAGATTGCTTAGGCGCTTCTCACTTGCTTCATCATGCTCATTAGTCAACGCCTGCTGTTCAATTTTAAGCTGGATAATTTTACGCTCCAGCTTATCGAGTGATTCAGGTTTGGAGTCGATCTGCATGCGGATGCTTGATGCCGCCTCATCAATCAAGTCAATCGCTTTATCGGGCAATTGACGATCAGAAACGTAGCGATGAGATAAACTCGCTGCAGCGACAATCGCAGGGTCGGTAATCTCTACATGGTGATGCAGCTCGTAGCGCTCTTTCAATCCACGTAAAATCGCCACTGTATCTTCAACCGAAGGCTCATCCACCAGCACTTTTTGGAAACGGCGCTCTAATGCCGGATCTTTTTCAATATATTGGCGATACTCATCTAATGTAGTGGCGCCAACACAGTGAAGTTCTCCACGTGCTAAAGCAGGTTTGAGCATGTTGCCGGCATCCATAGAGCCTTCACCTTTACCAGCTCCAACCATGGTATGAATCTCGTCAATAAAGAGGATGACATTGCCCTCTTCTTTAGACAGCTCATTAAGAACCGACTTCAAACGCTCTTCAAATTCACCACGGTATTTCGCGCCAGCAACTAAAGCGCCCATATCAAGCGATAGAACTCGTTTGTTACGTAGACCTTCCGGAACTTCATTATTGATGATGCGCTGTGCCAACCCTTCAACAATCGCGGTTTTACCGACACCCGGTTCACCGATAATCACTGGGTTGTTTTTGGTTCGACGTTGCAGTACTTGAATCGTGCGGCGAATCTCGTCATCACGACCGATGACAGGATCTAGTTTGCCTTGCTCTGCTCGCTCGGTTAGATCGATGGTGAACTTTTCCAAAGCTTGGCGTAGGTCTTCAGCATTCTGATCATTGACTTTTTGTCCACCGCGTACCTTATCAATGGCATCACTCAGCTTGGCTTCGGTTAAACCTAACTCTTTTAAAAGCTCACCGAGTGGCCCGCGATCTTCAATGGCAGCAAGAAGGAAAACTTCTGAGGAAATGTAGGCGTCCTGACGCTTTTGCGCGACTTTGTCGCACAAATTGAAAAGCGTGCCCATCGCACTGGATAACTGAACATCCCCACCGATACCGCTTACTTTAGGTAAACGATCAAGGATTTCACTCAGCTTAGAGCGTAAATGGGTAACATCGACATCAAGCATGGTCAGTAGTGGCCTAATAGGGCTGCCATTCTGATCCATCAGCGCAACCATTAAGTGCACTGGTTCGATGTATTGGTGATCGCGCCCCAGCGCGAGCGATTGTGCGTCAGATATCGCGATTTGAAATTTGCTTGTGAATCTGTCGAGACGCATACATACCTTCCTAACCTTAACGGAGAATACTCTTATAGTCAGTATGAGAGATGGATACGCAAGAATCGATTTTCAAGGGGAGAGGGCTAAGTTTCCTTAGCAATTCTGAGAGTTACTTTTCCAGCCAGATAAACGTTGCTTGTCTCCCAGTAGCACCATCTCGACGATAGGAAAAGAAGCGCACCGGATCAAGATAAGTACACAGTTCACTGTAATAAACGTCAGTCACACCGACTTTATTCAAGCGTTGAGTAACAAGCGTGTTCATATCTGCCAGCCATTTCCCCGGCTTCTCGCGTGGCACAAATGCCTTTTTAGCCTCAGAGTCGAACGAGACAAATACATCCAGTACGTCCTGACCAACCTCAAACGCCGAAGCACCGATTGCAGGGCCAATCCAAGCCATCACCTGCCCGTCAAATTTCGAAACAGCATTTTCAACAATCCCATCAGCCAAACCACGCCAGCCAGCATGAACCGCTGCCACTTGCGTACCAGCGGTATTGGTCAATAAAACGGGTAAACAATCAGCGGTCATAGCAGAACACACGACGCCAGCTTGCTGAGTAAAGAGGCCGTCAGCATCCAGCACATTTTGTGTTGGTTTGTCAGCTTCCAATACAAGTGTAGAGTGTGTCTGATTAAGCCAGATTGGAGCCGTCGGCATTTGGGATTGCTGCGTTAACCATTGGCGGTTCTTTTCAACAATCGCAAGTTCATCCCCAACATGAGCGCCAAGGTTTAACCCCTGATAAACGCCAGAAGAAAAGCCGTGCTGTCGAGTCGAGGCAAAAGCTTTAACATTGCTCGGCGCAGGCCAGTTAGGGATGATCATGTCCATCTTAGAATTCGTCTTCTAATCCGTGGTGCTGCGTATCTTGGCGAAGCGCTTCAGCCATTTCGACCATGTCATCTGGTACTGGAGCGTGGAACTCCAGCTCTTCTCCGGTCACTGGATGATCAAACTTTAGCATCACAGCATGGAGCGCTTGACGATCAAACTTACGGATCATTTCCGCCAGTTCTTCTGAAGCACCAGAAGGAATTCGCGCTCGACCACCATAAGCAGAATCACCCAGCAACGGATGCTGAAGGTAAGACATGTGCACACGGATCTGGTGAGTACGCCCGGTTTCAAGACGTAAACGAATACGGGTGTGCTCACGGAAATGTTCCGCGACTCGGTAGTGCGTCACTGCTGGCTTACCCATTGGGCTAACCGCCATCAAAGTACGCTTCGTTGAGTGACGGCCAATCGGCTGCTCCACTCGTCCGCCCGCAGTCATACGGCCAATCGCGATCGCTTCATACTCACGAGTAATGTTGCGCTTTTGCAGTGCTCGAACGAGACGAGTTTGTGCTGGTACTGTTTTCGCTACCACCATCAAACCTGTAGTGTCCTTATCAAGACGGTGAACAATACCCGCTCGAGGCACTTCAGCAATATCAGGGTAATGATGCAGCAGAGCATTTAATACCGTCCCATCAGGAGTACCGGCACCTGGGTGAACAACAAAATCTCTTGGCTTATTGATGACCATAATATCGTCATCTTCATAAACGATGTCCAATGGGATATCTTGCGCTTCCCAGCGCTCTTCGTCTTCCAATTCAGCCTGTAGCGTAATGATTTCACCACCCATCACTTTCGTGCGGGGTTTGGTAACCACCTCACCATTGACCTGAACTTTGCCGTCGACCAACCATTCTTTCAGGCGAGAGCGGGAAAAGTCGGCGAATAATTCTGCGATCGCCTGGTCAAGACGCTGACCTAATTGACTATCTTTTACTGTATGCGTTAATTCAATCTGCTGAGCCATATCGAACTTTTTTAAAAACTGTGAGACTAATTGTCACTAGTGTGGAAGAATATCGCTCCATTGTATCTGCTACCGGCAAGAAAGTAACGGAAGCGCAAGAAATATTTATCTCAAGGAATCGAATCCTGACATGAAAAAGCATACTTTATCTGGCTTATTGGCATTATCCGTTTTGGTTGGCTGCTCAAGCAGCGAAGAAATCGTCCCGGATGTACCGCCATCGGAACTCTACTCAGAAGCACAGGTATCGCTGCAAAGTGGCAACTGGTTAACAGCCATCGACAAACTGGAAGCGCTGGATTCTCGCTACCCGTTTGGCGCTTACTCCGAGCAGGTTCAGTTGGATCTGATTTATGCCTACTACAAAAACGATGATTTAGCGCTTGGTCTTGCGACGATTGAACGTTTCTCTCGTCTCAACCCAACTCACGAAAAGCTTGACTGGGTTTTGTACATGCGTGGTCTGACTCACATGGCACAGGATCGTAACTTTATGCACGATCTATTTAATGTTGACCGTAGTGATCGAGACCCTGAGCCAGTGAAAAAAGCCTTTGCTGATTTCAAAAAGCTGCTAGAACGTTATCCAAATAGCCCTTATGCAGAAGATGCTCAAAAACGCATGTTTGCCCTGAAAAACCGTTTAGCGGAATACGATCTGGCGACGGCTGACTTCTACCTACGTCGTGAGGCTTGGATCGCTGCCATCAACCGAGCACAAGAGTTGCAAAAGACTTACCCGGATACAGAAGCGGCTCGTAAGTCACTAGAGATCCAGCTCGAAGCCTATGAAAAACTTGGGCTAGAAGACGCCGCTAAGCGCACCGAGCAACTTATCGAGCTAAACCCTCAGTAACTGCTTAGAAGTTAAAGAAAACCGCCTCCATATTGAGGCGTTTTTTTATTGCCTATTTTGCTGAGTGACTTGTTAAGAACTACCTTTAATAGATGATCTGTCGAGGGTATTTCATGAGTCGAATTGTTTTAATTCTGATGTTGTTTGCCGCCACTTCCCATCAAGCGGCCGCGCTATCTTTGTCACCATTGCAAAAAGATCCTTACTTTGGCGATCTGACAGAGCTCGAAAAGAAAGGGGTTATACGAGTATTGGTTTCTGCCGATCTCGGCTTTTATTATATTGAAGGAGGCAAACCTAAAGGCATTCTTGCTGAGCTGCTGTATCACTTTGAGAAAGAACTCAGACAACGTTCCTCCTACTTCAATCTGCAGATTATTCCGGTACAAAGAGACGAGTTACTGCCCTCACTAGAAAAAGGTTATGGCGATCTGATCGTTGCGAACCTGACTATCACTTCCTATCGCTCAAAGCATGTCGATTTTAGCATTCCGGTTTTACAGGGCGTCAGCGAACTGCTCGTCACTCGCAACACAGTCCCGCCAATCACTGACCTGACGCAACTCAGTGGCAAAGAAATCTGGGTTAGAGCCAGCTCCAGTTATTTCGAAAGCTTACAAAACGTCAATCAAATGCTCGATGAGCATGATTTACAACCCGTCACCATTCGCTTTGTTGAAGAGACGCTACAAGATATTGAAATTATTGAATTGGTTAATCAAGGCCACATTGATGCCACAGTTTTAGACAGCCACAAAACTGAACTTTGGCTTAAGGTCATGGAAAACATTCAAGTACACGACCAAGCTCCCCTCAGAGTTGACGGCAAGATTGCTTGGGCGATGCGCCAAGACAGTCCTGATTTACAGTCGTTCGTTAACCAATATCTCAAGAAAACCCGTTCCGGCACCCTGTTAGGTAACGTCATCTACGGCAAATACCTTGATAAAACAGGCTGGCTAAGACGTATTCTCAATCCTGACCATATTACCCGCCTAGACTCGTTATCCGGCATCTTCGCCAACTACTCCGAACAATATGACTTTGACCCATTGATGATCTCAGCCCAAGGTTTTCAGGAATCAGGCTTAGATCAGAGCAAGGTGTCACACAAGGGCGCAGTAGGCGTCATGCAGGTATTACCCAGCACAGCCAAAGATCCCAATGTCGCCATCCCTGACATCTATCAAGTTGATAACAATATCCATGCTGGCGTGAAATACATGCGTTTCCTTAAAGATCGCTATTTTAGTGATGATGACATAACGCCCGACAATCAGGTTTATTTTTCCCTTGCAGCCTACAACGCCGGGCCTGCCAATATTCGAAAGATGCGCCGTTTGGCCGAGCAGCATGGTTATGACCCTAATCGATGGTTCCGACATGTTGAGATCATGGCGAGACGGAATATTGGCCGTGAGCCAGTCCATTACGTCTCCAACATCAATCGCTACTTTGTCATATACAAGCAGCTCAATGCCTTAAAAGAGCAACGTCAGAATCAGTCCAGTAGTGCAAACACACCCGATTTATTCGTTCCTAATATCGATCAGTAACGCTGGGGAAAATGCATCAAGAAGAGGTTCAGGAAACGACAGAAGAGAATGAGAAGAGAATCACATTGGCAGTTGAGCAACAATTAACCAGCCATTTTTATCAGGTCGAATTGGAGCCCTAAAAAGCGGATGATTTTTAGTACGTTACCTCTTCCAATCTAGCGATATTTTTTTCAGGTACAAGCTTTTTCAACGCCAAACAAACCAAGTATTTGAGATAGATCACGTTTAATTTCAATCTAAAAACACACCGACAAAAGAGTGATGTAAGTCACATTATTTTAGACTTGGACGAGTAATCTGAAGTTAACCCATAAGGGATGCTACAGAGGAAAACATCTATGAAAGTAAACATCACTGGTAAAAATATCGAAACCACCTCTGCAATCCGAGCTCATATCGAGAGCAAATTTAAAAAGTTGGAAAAATGGCAAGTAGACATCATCGGATGTCAGGCAAGCTTCAGTGAGGAGCCGAATAAACAGAAGAAATTTGAAGCTGTCATTACTGTCCCTAAAGGCCAACTTGTTGCATCTGCCACCAACGAAGATCTGTACGTTGCTATCAATGAGGTAGAACAAAAACTGGAACGTCAGCTCAACAAACTTCGTCACAAGCCTGAAGCGCGACGCGCAGAGAAACCAGAGCTTGAAGAGATAGAAAGCGAATAATTGTTAACTCATATTGATGAGTTACGGAGGATTTAAAAAATAGCGCCGAAAGGCGCTATTTTTTTGCTTGACGCTCACTAAGCGGTTGCTTATTGTGTTGGCAGCATCACAACAAAAGTAATGATTTATGACTCACAACACCCTGTTCTTTTTTGACTTCTTTTTTCTCCACTAAGCTTGGAGGCTCTCTCGTTTTCGAAAGAAAAGTCAAAAACGAACAGGAAGCCTCCCAAACGGGAGGCTTTTTTTATGAAGGAATGCAGGATGACCGAACAAAAATACTCACTCGATGAAATTCGCTTACGTTTAAATGAGCTGGATGACGAACTGTTGAAGCTTTTATCTGAACGAAGAAAGATGAGCATTGAGGTGGCTAAGAGTAAAGTTCAGACATCCAAACCGGTTCGTGACGCAAGCCGAGAACAGCAGCTATTGGTGAAACTGATCAACGCGGGTCGTGACAAGTACGAACTTGATGCTCAGTACATTACTAAGCTGTTCCACACCATCATTGAAGACTCCGTTTTACTGCAACAATCTTACCTGCAGAATCTAGCCAACCCTGAGTTGAGCCGTAAGCCACTGGCTCGTGTGGCGTTTCTTGGCTCTAAAGGCTCATACTCCCACCTTGCTAGCCGTGAGTATTTCAGCCGTAAAAATACTGAACTGATCGAGCTCAATTGTGAACACTTTAAAGAAGTGACACAAACGGTGGAATCTGGTCATGCCGACTATGGTGTACTGCCGATTGAAAACACCAGTTCCGGATCCATCAATGAAGTTTACGACCTGCTGCAACATACAACGCTGTATATCGTCGGAGAAATGACCCTGCCGATTGAACATTGCCTAGTTGCAACATCAGACATTCGTTTAGAAGAGATCAAAACGCTCTACTCACACCCACAGCCTCATCAGCAATGCAGTGAGTTCCTGAGCCGAATGAAAGGTGTCACGCTGGAGTCTTGTGCCAGCACCGCCGATGCGATGCAGAAGGTTAAAGAAATGGGCCGCAGCGATATTGCCGCCATTGGTAATGCTTCAAGCGGCAAGCTCTACGGCCTGCAATCGATCCAGGCTAACATTGCCAACCAAACGGAGAACCACACCCGTTTCATCATCGTGGCACGTAAACCTGTCGAAGTGTCCAGCCAGATCCCAGCAAAGACGACACTCATCATGTCAACCTCCCAAGACGCCGGCTCATTGGTCGCAACCTTACTGGTACTACAAAAGTACGGAATCAACATGAACAAATTGGAATCACGTCCAATCATGGGGAACCCTTGGGAAGAAATGTTTTATGTTGACCTCGAATCTCACCTTAAATCTGACGAGATGCAGCAAGCTCTGAATGAGCTAACGCAACTGACTAAACATTTAAAAGTTTTGGGTTGTTACCCAAGTGAGAATGTCAAGCCAACGACAGTGAAACTTCAGTAATTAAACAATGCAGATCAAATAAATTACTTACAAGGACTGACACTATTCATAAATGAACCTAATATTCCGCTTCTTAGTTGCATATTAGGTGTGTGTCAGTCCTTTCAACATATCACTCTGATAGGCGTTATCCATTCATGGATCAGAAGGCCACTTCCTAGCTGATATGAGATCACTATTTCTACTTGCTGTCGCACTTTCCGTGCCCAGTTTTTCTACTCAAGCAAACCCTCCACTCAACGTCTACATGTGGGAAGACACGCTCTCACCGAATGTCATCGAAAGCTGGCAATCGAGTACAGGAACGCCTTTGAAGCTGTCCCATTTTGATAATGATGATGAACGTAGCCTGTTGATGATGAAAGGTATTCAGTTACCTTTTGACCTCGTGGTTTTAGATAATGTTTCGGCTCAAATATATGGCCGTTTAGGATCGTTTGAAGATCTTACCCAACTGAAAAATCGTCAACATAACGACGACAAATGGCTCCAAGCCTGCGGTGAATACGCCGTCCCTTACTTCTGGGGAACCGTTGGAATAGCTTATCGAAAAGACATAGTGCAAACGCCTCCAACCAACTGGCAAGAATTTGTCCATCCGCCGAAAACTCTGGAAGGACGAATTGGCATGATCAATGACAGCGTCGAAAGCTTTCTGCCAGTATTTTACAGCTTGGGGATCTCACCAACAGAAGAACAAGAGTCGCTCTTCCAGCAAGCCTACCCCGAATTGCAATCTTTCAGCGATAAAGTGCTCACCTACGAATACATTCTCAGCTACATCCGCAGTAACAGGAATGCGGAAAAGCTGGCAATGGCTCTAGCTTACAGTGGTGATCAGCACTCATTAAATCGCTACTACACAGATAATCAGTGGGATTTCACCGTTCCTGAAGGTGAGTTGTTTTTATGGGTTGATTGTCTGGCCGTCAGTAGCCACTCAACCAATAAGGAGAGCGCTAAAGCCTTCCTTGAGTACCTTATGGATCCCACTATTGCTGCAACAAATGCAACAGACATCAAAGCTGCAACGCCAAACTTAACGGCGTTAAAACAGATGCCGGATTGGTATCTAGATGATGCATCATTGTTTCCAGAACAACAGCGAGTCGAGCAAGGGCGCGTAGATAGCGAACTCTCGGCATCAAATATCAGCTTACGAGCAAAAATAATAAATCGCATTCTGAAACGTCATGAAGCTCAGTACTAGAGTTCTGTTGCTAGTTTCCCCAGTCATCCTAATCAGTGCTGCGTTTTCTAGCTACGGCATATACAACAACCAAAAAGATGCGTTAATTAAACGCGAAAACAGTTATCTCCAATTAACGATGGAAAAGCTCGCAGGTCACTTTCGCCAATCAGTGGCACTGTTGAACAGCTATTCCCTGACCTTAACCAAGAGTGACATTATCCGTCATTACTTTGGTCAGCAGGACAACCCATATCGGGAGATGGAGCTGATCGATAACCTGCAGACGACGATAGAGAATCTGCAGGCCAACAAGCAGAACGATATTGCCGTCGCGATTCTAAATCATAATCGCGCCCCGCAGTTCTATGCAGATAATCAGTCCGATCCTTTTTCTAAGCTGGACCAGAATGTGTTCCGCTTTGTGGATCGAACATACCGCCGCACGGGTAACACGTCCTACACTGGTTTCACGCAAAACCACCAAGGGCAGAGCATTTTAGTACGCTACGATGTCCTTGATACCAATACGCTGATTTCTCCGCTTAGTTACAATACCGATCAGGTATTTTTTATCGTTGTTTATCTGTCTTTGGATAAGTTTGACCAACTAAAACACATCATCGAATTTGATAATGACAGCAGCATATTTTTCGCTGACCAACCAATCATAAAATCAGGGTTAACTCAGTCGGTCGAGCTCAAGCCCAACCTGTATGCGGTGTTGGATCCAGCGCAATATCTGCTGGCTGAAAAGCTCCATAAGATCGAACAAAGGCTGCTGTTGTTCTTTGGTGCCTCCACGGTAGCAACGATCCTGATCCTTTTGTTTCTGCTCCATCGCCGCGTCATCAGCCCAATTACCCGTCTTGAACATCAACTGCAGGAAGTCGAACAACGTAAGCGCCATAACATTGAACGGCTCAGCAGCGACGATGAAATCGGCCGTTTGTCGGTTCGTTTTTATGATATGTACAAAGAGCTCAATTCAAGTTACCAGAAAACCAAAGCAATGGCGGAGAACGACCACCTGACACAACTGGCCAATCGCTACCAGTTTCAAGTCTATGTCGAGCGTACAATTGCCAACAAACTGCTCCACACCCACGCTTGGATTCTGTATATCGACTTGGACAACTTTAAGTACGTCAATGACAAATACGGGCATCATTTGGGTGATTCGTTGCTGGTGAACTTTGCCGACCATATTCGTGAAATCTGTCATCAGTATGAACTGTCTTATGGCGTGAAGTGCATCGCTTCAAGATTGTCTGGTGACGAGTTTGCTATTTTCATAGCTTCCGCACACG
The DNA here is from genome assembly GCF_013113835.1 of Vibrio sp. RE88. Lineage (GTDB taxonomy): Bacteria > Pseudomonadota > Gammaproteobacteria > Enterobacterales > Vibrionaceae > Vibrio. Next base: position 11,955 of record NZ_VTYQ01000009.1, read on the forward strand.
ACAACAATTACCCAGACAAGGTGGCCCAAGCGGTTTTAGAACCGATTCAAAACCCTCAGAGTTCACCGCTAGGCAGCTTTCCGATTACCGCCAGTATCGGCGTGGCGAGCTACCCTCAAGACGGGCAGGATTTAGCCAAACTGCTGTCTAATGCGGACACTGCGATGTATCAGGCCAAACGTGCAGGGAAAAACCAAGTCGCACGTTATTCAGAAGAGCTGGATCAGATTGTTCGTCGCCGAACTCAGATTGAGCGCGCCTTGAGAAATGGCGAGTTCGACGATGAGTTCCATTTGATGTATCAGCCTTACTTTGATCGCTCGGGTAAGACCATTGTCGGCGTGGAGGCTCTATTGCGTTGGGAGTCACCCAAAATGGGCAAGGTCAATCCGGGCGAGTTTATCCCTATCTCAGAGAAAACGGGGTTATTTGGTAAGATTGATCGCTGGGTCATACTTCAGGCGTTTAAAGACTTTGTCGCCCTGCAAAACTGTTTTGATCATCCGATTCAACTGTCAATCAATCTCTCTTCTGCAGAACTGGACTCCTTGCAACTGGCGCGAGACATACAGCACGCCGCCAAGCAATATCACGTAATTCCCGGCTTGGTGGATTTTGAAATCACAGAAACTTTTGCCACAGACTCCCAGAGCTACTCTCTGCTACATGAACTGTCATTGATGGGCTTTAAGTTGGCGATTGATGATTTTGGTTCCGGCTATACATCTATCACTCAGCTTGTAGAATACCCGGTACAGAAAATTAAGCTCGACCGTGAATTTCTCACCGCTCTGATCAAAACCAATAATCAGAAAGTGGTGAAGCCACTGGTGGATTTGTGCCATTCACAGTCAATGATAGTGACCGCTGAAGGCATCGAATCACAGGAAATGCACCAATGGCTGGCGGAGAATCAGTGTGACTACATGCAAGGGTATTTCCTTTCTCCTCCGGTTTCATTGTCTGAGCTGAAATTCCTCGATTCATCCACACAAGGAAACCAGCATGTCGGTGAAGAAAGTTATTGTCGCTTCGCTTAACCCAGCCAAAATTAACGCGGTCAAAAGCGCATTTCAGGCAGCTTTTGACTCACAAACGTTTGAGTTTGTCGGCGTGAGTGTCGCTAGTGAAGTGGCCGATCAACCAATGAGCAATGAAGAAACGCACACAGGCGCGCTCAACCGGGTCCGCAACGCTAAAATGTCTCAACCTGATGGCGACTATTATGTTGGCCTCGAGGCTGGCATTGAAGGCAATGTGACCTTTGCATGGATGGTAATTGAGTCAGAAACACATCGTGGCGAGTCTCGCTCTGCTAGCTTGATGCTACCACCGGTTGTGATTGAAAAACTGGCTAAGGCTAATGAACTGGGTGATGTGATGGATGAAGTGTTTGGCACTGACAACATTAAACAGAAAGGTGGTGCCATTAGCCTACTGACGCAAGACCAGTTGACGCGCAGCAGTGTGTATCATCAGGCGTTGATATTGGCATTAATTCCATTTACCAATCCAGAGCACTTCCCCGCTAATCTCTAGGGTCTGTTGACCTTTTGCGGTTAAATTTTGTTCGAGATAAAAGCATTTTAGTCGCGGCGAGAGGTTTGTCGCCTAGTGACCTAAGCAAAACACCTCTCAACAAAGAGTAAAACGCTTTTAGCCGAACCCTCTGGGCAGCGTTTGTGGCTCCTTTCTACTGCGTTATCGGCTTATCAGGTAGGGCAACTACGTTTCAAATCCTCTGCCTTGTATAAAGAACCCACAAACTGCTGCAAAAATCAGCTCAAAAGGGTGAGCAGCATAGTCAGCAACATCTCGTGTTGGTCAGATTCGCTGCTCGTTTTAATCAAATCTAAGATCTGTTGCCAGTCGGTGTACTCAGGTTGTGTTGCCATTTGCTCTCGCTGCCTAGAACGTCATAAAACTAGTACCTGGTATCAATCTCATTCTGATTGAGAAACGCCCCATCGACCCCCAACAGGTTACGGTAGTATGTTTCAAACATCAGAATGTTCTGCACATAGCCACGGGTTTCCTTAAATGGAATGGCTTCAATAAATGCGTAAGCATCCAGTTTGCCTTGGGTACGTTCACGCCAGGTTTTCACTCGGTGTGGTCCAGCATTATACGCAGCAAGCGCGAAAATTCGATTATTATCGTATCGCTCTAGTAAGCCTTTCAGGTAGTGGCTGCCTATCTCTATGTTTTTGCCAACCTCATATAAGTCATTGCTACTGCGATACGATAGCTGATATTTACGCGCAGTGTACTTAGCCGTTGATGGCATAATTTGCATGATACCGCGCGCACCAACAGGAGAACGCGCTTCAACATCCAAGCCACTCTCTTGTCTCGCCAATGACATCAGAGTGATTGGATCAATGCTGTGCTTTTCGCCATAGAAGTTAAACCACCAGCGATGAGCCACCGGGAAACGCAGCTCTAGGTTGTCCCACATTTTGGCTTTGATACTCGCCGTAACGGTCAAATGAGACCAGTCTTTATAGGAGGCATACGCCGCTAGCATCTCTTTTTGCTCAGCATTGGCTCGATTGAGCAACCAACGCCATTCGCTTTTCGCTGCGGCAATTTTATCCCGTTCAATCAGCTCTTCAATGCGCACTAAGGCCGTCATAAACGGTTTGACCGCTTTCTGCTCAAAAGAGATGGTGGAGACTGGGTAATTGATCGATCGCTTGATCTCTTTCGCTGCCGCAACGCTATAGAAGTTTCGCTGACCCACCAGATTTTCAAGACGCTGGCTGCCTTTGGTGATATCCCCCAATGCGACTTCACTGCGTCCTAACCAATATTGCCAGCGCAGGCTTTGCTGCTTTTTCTCAGGCAAGTGCCCTATCCAATCTTCCACACCACGCCAGTCTGCTTCTTGAATCGCTAAGCGAACCCTGCGCTCAATCAAATCATTATTACTGGACGTTTCTATCTTCTTATCGCGCCATTGCGCCAAAGACTCGGAATCGGTGTTAATCAATCGGAAGGCAATATAGTCAGCCAATTTCTGCGCCTCATCTTGAGGCATTTTCTGCGCAGAAGTGGCTTGGTCAAACGCTCTCTGTGCCATTCTAACGTCTTTTCGCGCCAGCTTTTTCAATGCAAGCCCAGTCTGAGAACGGTTGAAATCGCTCTCGCTGTGCTGACGAGCAAAGTTAACGACATTTTCTGGCCGATTAAACAACGCCTTCATATCAGAGGCTTGTTTGCGCGTTTTATCGGAGTTGAGCTGCTTTTTGAGGTAGTTCATTAACGAGCCATTACGTGCTTCAAACGCCAGCAGCATACGCTCAAGGATTTGCTGATCGGTTCTTAATCCCGCTTTGTCCCAAACCTCAAACAGAGGATCACAGGCATCAGCAATACTCTGCCCGGAGTGCCAAAGTTTCTCTGCGCCTTCAAAAGCCTGGTCTTTATGACCCGTTTGATAAAGCGCATGGTAGTAGTGACATTGGTACGTTTCACCGCGTGGTTCTACGGTCTGAAATTCTGCCAGCTTTTGCCACTGTTTTTGTCTAGCAAGGCTGTCGATGTATGGCGCTCGAATGCGAGCTGAAAATGGCAGCGTACTATAAGTATCAATAAACGCTTCCACCTCCGCTGGTGAGCGTTGCCCGATGTCAACTAAAAAAGCACGGTAGTCTGTATAAGGAGTTAGAGGGTAGCCTTTGATTTTATTGCGAATTTTTTGGTATTGAGTTACCTGATTATTATCAAGGTATTCTTGTGCCTGGTCATAAATTTTCCGTTGTTGCTGGAGATCACTCGCCATTGCTGAAGTGGCTAAGCTTGCGCTGCAAACCATCGAGACCCAGGTCAAAATCGATGAAGGAATGCGATGCAGCGACTTTGAAAACGTCAGCATCATAAATTCTCGTCCTGTTGAGAATAATTAGTGTGGTTATTAATTTATGCTTATTGTAAGCAGCCGTGTAAAGCGTATAGATGTAAATAATAATAAATTCACACAACTGTGACATAAGTGGCATCGCAACAAATGAATTGTTCACTTATCCATCAATAGGGCCGATTAGTTCCTCATCATCCTCATTTCGAAGGTAACAAAGCCCCCCATCTTGGTATAAAATGCCACTCTACGTGAATTGAAATTTTAGGAACGATCGGCAATGGCTGAATACGTATATACCATGTCGCGGGTGAGCAAAATCGTGCCACCTAAGCGTCAAATTCTGAAAGACATCTCGCTAAGCTTTTTCCCTGGAGCCAAGATCGGTGTTCTTGGTCTGAACGGTGCGGGTAAATCGACCCTACTGCGTATCATGGCGGGTATTGACACTGATATCGATGGTGAAGCACGTCCACAACCAGGTTTGAATGTCGGTTACCTACCGCAGGAACCAGTATTAGACGAGTCTAAAACCGTACGTGAAATCGTTGAAGAAGCGGTATCCGATGTTGCGGGTGCGATGAAGCGTCTTGACGAAGTATACGCTGCGTACGCAGAACCAGATGCTGATTTCGATGCGCTCGCAAAAGAGCAAGGCGAGCTGGAAGCTTTAATTCAAGCCAAAGACGGCCACAATCTAGATAACGCACTTGAGCGTGCTGCGGATGCACTGCGTCTTCCTGAGTGGGATCAAAAGATCGAACACCTGTCTGGTGGTGAACGTCGCCGTGTGGCGATCTGTCGTCTGCTACTTGAAAAGCCAGATATGTTGCTTCTTGACGAACCAACCAACCACTTGGATGCAGAATCAGTCGCTTGGCTAGAACGATTCCTGGTTGACTATACCGGTACTGTTGTTGCTATCACGCACGACCGTTACTTCCTAGACAATGCTGCGGGTTGGATTCTAGAGCTTGACCGTGGTGAAGGTATCCCATGGCAAGGTAACTACACCTCATGGCTAGAGCAAAAAGACGCGCGTCTACAACAAGAAGCGTCTCAGGAAAAAGCTCGCCAGAAAACCATTGAGAAAGAACTGGAATGGGTTCGCCAGAATCCAAAAGGTCGTCAGGCGAAATCAAAAGCACGTATGGCACGTTTTGAAGAGCTTCAAAGCGGTGATCACCAGAAACGTAATGAGACTAACGAGCTGTTCATCCCGCCAGGTGAGCGTCTAGGTGACAAGGTTATTGAAGTGAATAACCTGACTAAGTCGTTCGACGGCCGTGTTCTTATTGATGATCTTTCATTCAGTATGCCAAAAGGTGCCATCGTCGGTATCATTGGTGCCAACGGTGCAGGTAAATCTACCCTCTTCAAGATGCTGAGTGGCACAGAACAGCCAGACTCAGGCTCCATTGAGATGGGTGATACAGTCAAGCTGGCGTCTGTCGACCAGTTCCGGGACAGCATGGATGACAGCAAGACTGTTTTCCAAGAAATCTCTGAAGGCGCAGACATCATCAAGATCAACAACTTTGAAATTCCTGCGCGTGCATACTGCTCTCGCTTTAACTTCAAAGGCTCAGACCAGCAAAAGGTCATCGGTGAGCTATCTGGTGGTGAACGCAACCGTGTACACCTTGCTAAACTGCTTAAAGCGGGCGGCAACGTACTGCTACTCGATGAACCAACCAACGACCTTGATGTTGAAACGCTGCGTGCACTAGAAGAAGCACTACTGGAGTTCCCAGGTTGTGCCATGGTTATCTCGCACGACCGTTGGTTCCTAGACCGTATCGCAACGCACATCATCGACTACCGTGATGAAGGTCAGGTGAACTTCTACGAAGGTAACTATACTGAGTATATGGAGTGGCTGAAGAAGACCTTAGGTCCGGAAGCAGCGGAACCGCACCGAATCAAATACAAGCGTATTACTAAGTAATCTTGCTTGAAATTTGTGCAAAGGCCGCTAATATTAGCGGCCTTTATTGTATATTGGTTCACAATACTTACGGTTGTTACCGTGTTTTGAATCAATAATGCGGACCGACGCGTATAGCAGTCACTTCTGATTTGATAGCCTTACTGGATACCATTAAGAGAGACAACTATGATCGAACGCCGTCGCTTTTCGCGCATTGTTTACCAGACACAAGCGTTGCTATCTCAAGAAAACAAAGTGGTGAAATCCTCTTTGTGTGATTTATCCCTGCATGGACTGCTGCTGACGTCAGATGACGCAGACTCGCTTGATGTCGACAGTATGGTAGATGTAGAGTTTTCGCTTCAAGACAGCGATATCACGATTGAGCTAGTCGGCAAAATTGTGGGCCTCAATAACAATGTGATCCGTCTGAGTATTGATCATATTGACATTGAAAGTATCGGACATCTGAAGCGGTTAATTGAATTGAATGTCGGTGACGATGAACTCCTACACAGAGACATTGAGCACCTGTCAGATTTAGGTGAATACACCTAACTAAGCAGTATGTCCAAAAAGATAATAATCTCTATCCCCTCTTCATCTGGGGAGCAACACTTTCACGTTTCAAGAAAAGCCCTTCTTCTGACTATTGCTGGTTCAATCAGTGCGATTGCCTTCAGCACGACTGTCGCTTATTACAGCTGGCAGCAGCAGAATTCTTCTCAATCTCAAGTCGTTCAACTGCGCAACCAACTTGAGCAAGCCGAGCAACAATACCAACAGCAGGTCAATGAAACTCATACTTTGTCTCAAGAACTGGAAGAAAAGCGCGATCAAATCCATACCCTAGGCAAACGAGTTTATGATGTGGAGTCAGCTCTTGGCCTTGCTGACGATACGCAGGCTGAAGAGTACAACTTGGCGAATCGTATTGACGCTGCAGCAGTCGATTCTGCCGTACGCGCCACCATGTTCCGCATGATCCCGAACGATACACCGATGGACTACCTGCGCATCTCTTCATCTTATGGTCGACGCATTAATCCAATCACGGGCAAACGTCATACCCATACGGGAATCGATCTGACCTGTAAGCGTGGAGAGGCGATCTACGCCCCAGCCGATGGCGTGGTGGAGACAGTTCGCCCAAGCTCAAAAGGCTTTGGAAACTTCCTGACCCTGAGGCATTCGTTTGGCTTTATGAGCTCATACGCCCACCTTGCGAAATTTAAAGTACGCAGTGGTCAGTTTGTGAGTAAAGGAGAGTTAATTGCGACGTGTGGTAATTCAGGAAACTCGACCGGCCCTCACCTTCACTATGAGATCCGTTTTCTTGGCCGAGCGCTGAACCCTCAATACACCATGGATTGGACACCAGAGAACTTTAACTATCTGTTTGAAAAAGAGAAGAAAGTGAAATGGGCACCGCTGGTTGAGTTGATAGACAACACGGTCAGATTACAGGTCAACCTCACTAACCATCCTTATCAGGATGCCCCGGTAAATACGGTAAAGCGTGACGAGAACCTAGCCGATACTCTCACCATACAATAAAAAAGAGCTGCCGAGGGCAGCTCTTACGATATCTGGTTAGGAGTTATAGATTAGCCACGATGAATGGAATCATTCGCTTGCTTCAGTAGATTCTGGCTTTCATGCATAAACTGCTGAGAGTAATCACCAAACCACTCGCTTACTTTATTGAAGCTTGTGACAAACGCCTGCTTATCTTTGCCATCCAGCACTTTCAGTGCTTCGCCAAAGCATTGATGGAAACGTTTGATCATCTCGATGTTTTCGTCTGAAGAAAGGATAATATCGCCGTATAGGTTTGGATCCTGACCGAAAAGACGCCCAACCATCGCCAGCTCTAAGCGGTAGATTGGTGAGCTTAGCTTCAACAGCTTATCAATGTTCGGGTTTTCACGGCTCAAGTGCAGGCCGTAAGCAAAAGACGTAAAGTGACGCAATGCCTGAATCAAAGTCATACCATGATCGTGCTCTGAGGCATCAATCTGACATAAACTCGCGCCCCAGATAGAGAACTGTTTCAGTAGCCACTGGTAGTGCTCTTCACCACGACCGTCACAGTAAACAATCACCTGCTTAGCTAAACTCGGTACATCAGGGCCAAACATTGGATGTAATCCAACAACGGGACCTTGATGCACATTGAGCATACCTTGCAGCGGTTTAGACTTGATCGAGGTTAAGTCACACAAGATGCAATCTTTTGGCAGTTTGCCTAGCTTCTCAATCACGCCTTGGGTCAGATGAATCGGTACAGTAACTACCACTAGGCCAGCGTCCACCAGCATTTCATCCGCTTTATCCCAGTCTTTGCTGCCAAGTACTTTGACATCATAACCAGACAGCTTGAACATGCGACCAAACAGACCACCCAGTTGGCCGTTACCACCGACAATCACCACAGAGCGCAATTCTGGGTTCAAACACTTAAAACCAGAATCTTTCTCGCTCGCGTAAGACTCGCGCATGGTACGACGAAGAATGTCTTCAATCAGCTGAGGCGGTACACCTTTCTTTTCCGCTTCTTCGCGACGTGAAGCTAACATGGCCGCTTCACGATCTGGTGCATAAATCGGCAGACCGTGTTCGCTTTTCACTTCACCGACCTTCTCCACCAGAGACAGTCGCTGTGCCAATAAATCCAGAATTTGTTTGTCTACTGCGTCAATTTGATCACGCAATTCATTCAATTCAACGGCCATGATGTTCCTTGTTATTCTTCTCTTAACCTTTCAGACGATCTTCCAAGAATGGGACCAGTTCTGTGTGTGCATGACGCAATAGTGCCTCAGTTGTATCCCAATTGATACAGGCATCGGTAATTGAAACGCCATATTGCATTTCGTTGAGAGGAATATCGGATGACTGATTACCTTCATTAATATGACTCTCAATCATCAGGCCAATAATCGATTTGTTTCCTTCACGAATCTGGTGAATCACATCTTCAGCAACCAAAGGCTGGCGACGGAAATCTTTACGCGAATTAGCGTGGCTACAATCCACCATCAGAGAGGCATCCAGACCAGCTTTCGCCATATCCTGCTCACACTCAGTGACTGACACTGAATCGTAGTTGGTTTGTTTACCACCACGCAGAATCACATGACCATTTGGGTTACCTTGAGTTGTCAGTAACGCAACCTGACCTTCACGGCTGATACCCATGAAGCGGTGGCTTGAAGACGCAGCCTGCATCGCATTGATGGCTGTTGCCAAGCTGCCATCAGTACCGTTCTTGAAGCCGATTGGCATAGATAGACCACTCGCCATCTCACGGTGAGTCTGAGATTCAGTCGTACGTGCACCAATTGCTGCCCAGCTGAATGTGTCCGCGAGGTATTGAGGGCTGATCGGATCCAGCGCTTCGGTCGCCAGTGGAATCTCCATCTCTGCTAGTTCAACTAGCAGTTTGCGACCTACGTGCAGACCGTGCTCGATATCGAAAGTACCGTCTAGGTGTGGGTCATTAATCAAACCTTTCCAACCCACTGTGGTACGTGGTTTTTCGAAGTAAACACGCATAACAATGTACAGTTGATCGCTGAGCTGCTCAGACAATGCTTTAAGACGCTTAGCGTACTCTTTCGCAGCGTCCAGATCGTGAATTGAACAAGGGCCACATACCACAAGTAGTCGATGATCTTTCTTATGAATAATGTTAGCGATAGTCTGACGAGACTCCTGAATAAAGCGACGAGCGTTATCACTCAGTGGTATCTTGGCTTTCAGCTCTTCAGGTGTAATCAGAACTTGTTCTTCACTAATATTAATGTTGCTCAATTCACTTTTTTGCATAACTCAAACCTGTATATATTTTTTTACACCCAATTTAAAGCATCTCTATTGGGCTGGATTAAGCATAAAATAACAGCCTAAAAACAAATTTCAAGGTGTACACATAAAAAAACACACTGTAAAAATATATTTACATAACTATAATTTGAGCTAGTTAGTTGAAAAACTTTGACTCATGCATGTTTTCTTCAACTTATCTTTTCTAAAATATGCCTATAGCCCAGCATATTATTTCACTCATGGATCTCATTCTTTCCTTACTTCAGCAAATGTGTGTCTACTTAGTCCTTGCTTATATGCTAAGTAAAACCCCCATTTTCCTACCACTGCTGAGTATCTCTAATCGCCTGACGCATAAACTCAGCGTCTACGTACTGTTCTCCCTGTTTTGTGTCATGGGGACGTACTTTGGCTTGCAGATCAATGATGCGATTGCCAACACGCGTGCGATCGGAGCCGTGATGGGTGGTTTATTTGGTGGGCCTGTGGTTGGCTTCTTTGTCGGGTTAACGGGCGGTTTGCATCGTTACTCGCTTGGCGGGTTTACCGACTTGGCTTGTGCTATCTCGACCACCGCAGAAGGTTTGATTGGTGGCTTGTTACACACCTATCTGCTCAGGCGAGGCAAAGGTGCCCAACTGTTTAACCCAAGCGTAGTGTTTGCGGTCACCTTGGTGGCGGAAATTGCCCAGATGGCGATCATTCTGATCGTCGCTAAACCATTTGATCAGGCATATTCATTAGTCTCTGCGATTGCCGCCCCAATGATCATCGCAAACTCAGTCGGCGCAGCGCTGTTTATGAGCATACTGCAGGATCGAAAAACTATCTTTGAAGAGTATTCCGCCACCTTCTCACGCCGGGCATTGAATATCGCCGAACGGTCGGTTGGTATTCTCGCTTCTGGTTTCAACACGAAAAATGCGGAGAAAATTGCCCGAATCGTTTACGAGGAAACCAATGTGGGCGCCGTGTCCATCACTGATAACGAGAAAATCCTCGCGTTTGTCGGCATTGGTGACGATCACCATGAACCGGAAACGCCGATCTCTTCGCAAAGTACACTCGATGCCATCTCACGTAACGACATCATCTACCTCGACGGCAAAGACAAACCTTATCAGTGTTCAATCTCAAAAAATTGCAAACTGGGCTCCGCACTGATTATTCCTTTGCACTCAGGAGATAAGGTAATTGGCACCATTAAGCTGTACGAACCGAAACGTAAGCTGTTTTCAACCATCAATATGTCGATGGCCGAAGGAATAGCACAGCTGCTTTCCAGCCAGATCCTGTTTGGTGACTACCAGCAGAAACGCACCCTACTCTCTCAAGCAGAGATAAAATTGCTCCATGCGCAGGTGAACCCACACTTTCTGTTTAACGCACTAAACACCATCAGTGCCGTCATTCGTCGCGACCCTCCGAAAGCTCGTGAGCTGATTCAGCACTTGTCACATTTCTTCCGCAGTAACCTCAAACAAGACGTAGAAACGGTTACTCTTAAGGAAGAATTGGCGCACGTTAACGCTTATCTCACCATCGAAAAAGCACGTTTTACCGACCGATTAGAAGTGGATATTGATATTGATTCCGCATTGCTGGAGCGTAAGCTGCCGACCTTTACCCTACAACCTTTAGTCGAGAACGCCATTAAGCATGGCATATCGAACCTACTGGAAGGAGGAAAGATCCGCATTTACAGCCAGAAGCTTGCGCAGGGTTATCAGCTGTGTGTGGAAGACAATGCAGGCAGTTATACACCACCAGCCGACAATCATCAGGGACTGGGGATGCAAATCGTCGATAAGCGTTTGACCAACAAGTTTGGTCAGGCGGCGTCACTCGCTATTGATGTAACGCCACACCAACTGACGAGAATGAGCTTCCTCATTCCCGAAAAGAAAATGGATTAGGACACGGATATGCTTTCTGCTTTAGTCATAGATGACGAACTGTTTGCGCGTGAAGAGCTGACTGAGCTGCTCGAAGAATCGGGCCAAATCACCGTCATAGATCAGGCCAGTAATGCGATTGAAGGTCTGAAAAAGATTAACCAGCTTAAACCCGATGTGGTCTTTCTCGATATTCAGATGCCGCAAATCACGGGCATTGAGCTACTTGGGATGCTTGACCCTGAAACCATGCCAAAAGTTGTGTTTGTCACCGCCTACGATGAGTTCGCTATTCAAGCGTTCGAAGACAATGCGTTCGATTACTTATTGAAGCCGGTAGATACCTGTCGGTTGGACAAAACCATCAAACGCCTTCTTAGGTCAGTCAGCAGTAATACTCAGGAACAAGTCTCAGCGATCACCCCATCCAGCCTAGATCAGGTGCCGTGTATTGGTCTGAATCGCATTGTCATCATTCCAACGCAAGATGTGGAGTTTGCTTACAGTGATATCAGTGGCGTTCATGTCCAGACAGAAGAACAAAAAGCCACCTCACAGTTGACGCTCAAAGTGCTCGAAGAAAAAACACCTCTGGTGCGCTGCCACCGCCAGTTTCTGGTTAATATCAAAGCGATCAAAGAAATCAAGTTGCTAGAGAACGGATTGGCAGAGATCATCACTGTCAGTGACCACCCGATTCCCGTCAGCCGTCGCTACCTGAAAACGTTAAAAGAAATGCTCGGCTTCCACTAAAAAGAGCCGCTATTGCGGCTCTTGTTCTCTCATTACTTTTAACTCATCCAATAACACGTTTCATGGCTTCGGATGCCTGCTTCCACTCATCACTGCTACGCAGCTCAGACAAAGTGAAAGATTGTTTCTTCAATAGCTCAGTCGCTTGTGGCGTTTCCATCACAGGCAGGTTATCCAGCACTTCAATCTGCGCATCACGCTTATTGCACACCAACACCATGTCGCAGCCCGATGCCAGAGACTGATGAGCACGCTCAGCTGGGCCACCCATCACAGACGCGCCTTCCATCGTCAGATCATCAGAGAAAATAATGCCATTGAAGCCCAGTTGTTTTCTCAGCACATTCTTGAGCCAGAACTCAGACCCACTGGCAGGCTGGTCGTCATAATGAGGGAAAACCACATGCGCAGGCATCATCGCATCCAATAGCCCCGCCTCGATCTGAGCTTTAAAAATCGCCATATCCTGTTCGAGAATGGTGTCTCGCTGATCATAAGGGGTTTCCAGATGCGAGTCCGCAATCACCCCGCCATGGCCAGGAAAGTGTTTGCCTGTCGTTGCCATACCCACCGCTTTCATGCCGCGCATATAAGCATTGCTATGGCGGATGATGGTATCGACATCTTCACCAAATGAGCGGCTACCAATCGCCTTACATTCATGACCTTTATCGAGTACCGGAGCAAAGCTCAAATCGATGTCGTGAGCAATCAGTTCTGCCGCCATTAACCAACCGCCTTGTTCAGCCAGCTTTTCTCCATTCGCTTGCTTGGCATAGGATTCCGCAGCAGGGATAAGGGAAAAGCCTTCCTTGAAACGTTGAACTCGACCGCCTTCCTGATCGACGCCAATAAGAATCGGACGTTTCGCAGCCTGACGAATCGACTTGTTCAGGGCCAACAACTGCTCATTATCGTGATAGTTGCGGGCAAACAGAATTACGCCACCGACAGTTGGGTGCTCAAGAATTTCTCTGTCTTCTGCGGTCAGTTCGCAACCTTCTACATCAACCCATAAAGGTCCCATAATCATTCCTTACTGTTTTAAAACCGCAACAGCGGATTTACTTTGTTCAATTAATTGGTCAGCACTCTCTTCCTGCTGAGTTAACGCAATGAAGAGCAAGTCTGTCATCAGCAGCTGACTGTCTCGTGCTGTAATGGAAGAGCTTCTTATCTGCTCCTCATCTGCCGCCGTCATCAGTTTGATGTCGGCGTATCTATCCAATGGTGTCGGAGCCAGCTGACTGATGATGATCACCTTAGCGCCTTTACTGCGTGCCAGCTGAGCAATGCTCAGCACCTCTCGACTTCGCCCGGAATACGACAACGCAACCAGCACATCGTTTTCACTCAACGCTGCGGCGTTGGCTATCTGAATATGTGCATCGTACTCACAGTGCACCGCATGACCAATTTTGGTCAGCTTATAGCTCAAATCTTTGGCGACCAGCGAAGAAGCGCCAACGCCCGCAATCTGAATTTTTCCGGCTAAGTGCAGGTAGCCTGCCGCTTGCTGAATCGTGTCGGCGTCATTGAGTGCCACAGTTCGGTCAAGTGACTGCTGTTTACTCGATAATAACTTAGCCATCACCAGAGCCATGTTATCGCTGCGTGAAATGGTGCCGTGAATCGCTTTCTTTGAACTGGGTTGATACGCCAATTCACTCTCATATAAACGAATTTTCAAATCGGAGAAGCCGCTGTAGCCAATCTTCTGACTAAATTTCACAATTGTCGACTGGCTGACACCGATGGCTTTTGCCAGTTCGGGAGAGGAGAACTGTTTTACCTGTTGAGGGTATTCGAGTAAGTATCGAGCTATCTTGTTATCCGCTGGTGAAAGCTGAGGTAACAGTGCACGAATTCGAGCTAAACCTTTCATCTTCACCTCCTCTGTTTGATTTGCAGTGTACTCAGCCACGTGAAGCTGGGGAATAGTTATTCCAATCCAAGCATAAATTTGGAATAGACTAACGCGTGAACTGAGAACAGGATCATAGAATCAAAGCGGTCGTTATTCCATCAAAGAATAGACTTAGGAATGAACTATTCATATCAGCATACTGCTAAAAAACGATAAATAGATTCCCTACATGATTCAGGCTATGGAGCTGCGATGAATTCTTTATTTACCTCTCTCGACTGGGCTGTGTTCGCCTTATACTTTGCGATCATTGCCTATACTGGCTGGCATTTCAGCCGAGTCAAAATTACTTCCACTAAGGATTACTTCCTTGGTGGGAATAGTATGCCAATGTGGGTAGTGGCCGTTTCCGTTCTGGCGACATCTCAGTCAGCGGCGACATTTCTGGGTGGCCCAGATTCCAGTTACCGTGGTGACTTAACTTACCTAGCCACCAATATAGGCGGTATACTCGGCGCTCTGTTCGTTGCTTGGATTCTGATCCCACGCTTCTACCAGAATAAAGTGTCGACCGTTTATGAATTACTCAAAGTACGATTTGGCGAGAAAACCAAACAACGTGCCGGGCTGATGTATCTGGTTGGACGCGTTTTTGCTTCTGGTTCACGACTGTATATGGCGGCCATTGCGGTCTCGATGATTCTGTTTACCAACATCAATCCAACCAGCGTTATCGCTTCGGTTGTTATTTTGGTCGTTGTTGGCCTTGCCTACACTTACATGGGTGGGATTCGCTCGGTAATCTGGAGTGACTTGATCCAGTTAATTGTTTACGTTGGCGCGGCGCTGGCCGTGATCATTTACTTGCTGGGTCAGATTCCAGCAGATTTTAGTCAGATCATGCACGTCTTAGAGAACCCAGGACCAGATCAGGCTTCTAAACTTACCTTGCTCGACTTTAGCCTTGATTTCTCACCAGCCGGGACCTTTAGTTTCTGGGCTTGTATCACCGGCTTCGTGCTACTGAATATCGGTGCGTTTGGCCTCGACCAAGATATGACTCAACGCGTTTTAACCTGTAAGACCGCCAAACAAGGCTCACAGGCAATGGTTAACTCAATTATCTTTTCACTGCCGATTGTTCTGATTTTTATGACCATTGGCTTGCTATTGTATGTGTTCTACCAGCGTCCTGATCTGATGGGAGTCGAAGGGCAAGATGTCGTACAGAGCTTCAATGGCGAAAATGTCACTATCTTTATGTACTACGTGCTGAACGAAATGCCAGCAGGCTTACGTGGCCTAGTGACGGTAGGGGTTGTCGCTGCGGCGCTATCGACGCTGAACTCTGGTCTTAACTCAATGTCTTCCGTGGCCACTCAAGACTTGTACAAGCCATGGAAAGAAGCTCGTGATGGCCAGCAAGATGACGTGCACTATGTCAAAGTCGGTCGATTTGGAATGGCAATTGCGGCAGTTGCGCTGGGTAGCATGGGAATCTTGTGTTTCTACTGGCAGCAATACACGGACATGCCACTGCTCGCGTTCGCACTCAGTGTGATGGTTTTTGCCTACACGGGTTTACTTGGTGTCTATTTCACCGCTCTGTTTACGGACCGAGGCAGTGAGCGTTCGGTTGCGATGGCACTGGTCGCTGGCTTCTTGACCACACTGTTGCTACAGGCTTACGTTTGGGACAACACGCTCGGGCTCATCAATCCAGGTTGGGCAGGGCTGAGCTTAGCGTTCCCTTATCAGCTTTGTATCGGTACCTTAGTTTCATTTGGTGTCTGCTTGTGTGGTAAAGCACAACCACAAGAGCAGCTGCAAACGGCTCGACTATGATTACGCATTTACTTGCAATCGACGGAGGCGGAACCAAAACCGCCTTACGTCTGACGGCTCTAGACTCACTAGCGACTAACCCGGCTTTCATCTTGACTGTTGGCCCGTCTTCTCTGACGCAACAAAAAGAGCAGGCCCACCATCAAATACGGGAGGCAATTGAAACTTGCCTAGCACAAGTAAAACTGACGTCTCAGCAGGTATTCATTGTCATTGGCGTTGCCGGCGCTGGCAACGTCAATGCAAGACAAGCACTTGAGCGGTCGCTACTCAGCTACCCTAACTACTTAGTCACAACCGATGCACATATTTCTTTGTTGGGCGTCAATAAAGGTCAGGCCGTGAACTGCCTCGCCATTGGTACAGGCAGTGTCGCTACCCGACTAGAGGCCGACGGCTCAACTCAAATGTATGGCGGCTGGGGCTTTCCAATTGGCGATCAAGGTGGTGGCGCTTGGCTAGGGCAACAGGCCGTACAGGCATTAATTGAAGCCGTTGAACAACATACCACCAGCCCGTTGACCGACTATCTATCTCAGCATCTGGGAAACCAGCGCGGCGATATTTTGCAATGGCTTACCACAGCGAATGCTTCGCGCTTCGCGCAATTGGTCCCCGCCCTTTTGGACCACGCGTATCAAGGCTGCCCAGTAAGCCATGAGATTGTTAGACGTGGGCAGCATCATATTGATGAGCTTGTGACAAAGTGCTGTGAAAATAATGAGTTAGATATCGCTTTTTTAGGAAGTTTGGGCGCATACTATCAACAGCATATCAGTGATAAATGGCGCTCACGCCTCATCACCCCGAAAGGAGACGCACTGGACGGTGCAACTCTGTTAGCCAGACAACAGGTGGAAATTCGTAATGGATAAAGAGCTTTATATTGGCATCATGTCTGGCACCAGTCTGGACGGTATTGATGTCGCACTAGTTGAAGTAAGTGACGGACACATTCAGTTAATCAATCATGCCGATTACCCAATACCTTTGGCGGTTAAAGAGCAAGTGCTCGATATCTGTCTCGGCCAACAAACCAATTTAAAACAGGTAGGCACGCTGGATCACCAATTAGGCCATTTGTATGCCGATGCAGTGTTAGTCTTACTTGAAAAAACAGGTCACGGTAAAGATCAAATTACTGCGATCGGTAACCACGGTCAGACGGTTTTCCACCAGCCAACAGGTGACGCGCCGTTTACGACTCAGCTCGGTGATGCCAATATCATTGCAACACGAACCGGCATTACAACAATCGCCGATTTCAGGCGTAAAGACATGGCTCTGGGTGGGCAAGGCGCACCACTGGTTCCAGCCTTCCATCAGTCGCTGTTTCAATCAAATACATCGAGCACAGTCGTGCTCAATATTGGCGGAATTGCCAACATCTCAGTGCTTCGCCCTGATCACTCTGTCATCGGTTACGATACCGGGCCGGGTAACATGTTGATGGACGCTTGGTGTCACCAGCACCAAGGCCAGCCTTACGACAAAGACGCCTTGTTCGCACAGAAAGGTCATGTAGATACAGCACTGCTCAACACCCTACTTCAGGAGCCGTATCTTTCGCAAAAAGCCCCCAAGAGCACGGGGCGAGAGCTGTTTAACTTACCTTGGTTAGAGGCTATTCTGAGCAACCATAACTGCTCCGCTGAAGATGTTCAGCGAACACTGTGCGAATACACCGCGCGAACTATCAGCTCAGAGGTAGAAAAGTTTTCGTTGGGTGAGCAGCCACAACTATTGGTTTGTGGCGGTGGCGCATGTAATCCACTGTTGATGAGTCGCCTGAAAGCACTACTACCTGCTTGGTCTGTTGACTCTACAGACTCACAAGGTGTCGACAGTCAAAATATGGAAGCGATGGCATTTGCTTGGCTTGCCTATCGCCGCATTCACAACCTGCCAAGCAATTTGCCAGAAGTCACCGGAGCGAGCCATCCTGCTTCTCTTGGTGTGATGTACTTTGCCGATTAAATAAGGACGATTATGACCAACGATGCACTAATCGCAGCGCTTTCCCATTTGGTTTCTGAAGGTCGTAACCCAGAAACGATGGATATTGACCTGCTGCCTTCTCTGGAAATCGTTAAAAGAATTAACCAGCAAGATAAACTCGTTCCACTCGCGGTAGAAAAAGTGCTGCCTGAAATTGCACAGGCGGTGGACAAAATCACTCAAGCATTCAAATCGGGTGGCCGTTTAGTGTATATGGGCGCTGGTACCAGCGGACGTTTGGGGATCCTTGACGCTTCGGAGTGCCCTCCTACATTTGGCGTCTCCGATCAAATGGTCATCGGTCTGATTGCAGGCGGCCCGGATGCGATCCTCAAAGCCAAAGAAGGCGCGGAAGATTCACCGGAGCTTGGCGTTGCTGATTTGAAGTCGATTGAGTTCAGCGACAAAGACGTCGTGGTGGGAATTGCCGCTAGCGGCCGAACGCCTTACGTCATTGGTGCGCTGGAATACGCCAACGACCTTGGAGCGACTACAGTAGCTTTATCATGTAACCCAGATTCCATCATTGCAGAAGTCGCACAAATCGCGATTAGCCCTGTAGTAGGTCCTGAGGCTTTAACGGGCTCAACACGATTAAAGTCAGGAACGGCGCAGAAGCTGGTTCTCAACATGCTGACCACAGCCAGTATGATTCGACTGGGCAAAAGCTATCAAAACTTGATGGTTGACGTGAAAGCAACCAACAAGAAGCTGGTCGCACGTGCTGCTCGTATTGTCATGCAGGCGACTGAGTGTGATAAGCAGCAAGCAGTCACGGTGTTAGAGCAAACGGAATATGACGTAAAGCTTGCCATCTTAATGATCCTGACTGGAATGGACGTCGACAGTGCCAGAAACCAGCTCCAGCATCAGGAAGGCTTCCTGAGACGAGCAGTAGAAAATCACAACCATTAACGTAAAAAGGCTTGGTAAATACCAAGCCTTTTTATTTAGTAATACTCGTTAGCGTGTTCATCCCAACCGCGCTTCCATTCCATTCGAAACTTCTGCGCATCTGCCGTGCCTTCACACACGCCCTCATAATATTGCCCCGTTAAACCAATCTGATAAGCAACATTCGGGTTGCAGTATTCTTTAATTCCGCTCAGGTAACCCTGATCATAGTCGCCCTGTTTGACACTGCCCAAGCTGGCCAACTCTTTAAACGGACGCTGAGCTTGACCACGTACGCCGTCTTGGTACCCAATCTCATACCAGTCCCCTTCCTTGGCCAGTTGTTCAGTACTGGCGGCGCAAGCCATCAAGGTCGATACCAACATCAGAAAAATGAGTTTTCTCATTGTTTTTCCTTGTTTTTATAGAAACTCTATTAATGAAACCACTAAATCCTCAACATTGCCACTCACAAAGAGGAAAAACCACTTAATGGTGCCAAATACCACTCAATTGGGTATACGACCACTCAATTGAGATCCGAATGTGGATTGCTTCGGGCCAGCGTAATATTCAGGCTGAACTTATTAAATTATCACTAAGGAACGAGTGCTATGTTGTGGTTTTTAACCTGTGTTGCAGCCTTAATAGGTGGATACTTCATTTATGGGGCGTTTGTTGAGAAGATTTTCGGTATCAATGAAAAACGCCAAACTCCAGCTCATACACAAGCTGATGGCGTCGATTATGTTCCAATGTCGACCAAGAAAGTCTATCTGGTTCAGCTTCTGAACATCGCTGGTGTTGGCCCTATCTTCGGTCCTATCATGGGCGCGCTTTACGGCCCAGCAGCCATGCTGTGGATTGTCATTGGCTGTATTTTCGCAGGTGCCGTGCACGACTACTTCTCCGGTATGCTGTCGGTACGCAACGGTGGCGCTTCTGTACCAACAATCACAGGCCGCTACCTAGGCAATGGTGCAAAACACTTTATGAATATCTTTGCCATTGTCCTATTGCTTCTGGTCGGTGTGGTATTCGTTTCAGCACCAGCAGGGATGATCACTAACCTGATCAACGATCAGACAAGCCTGTCTGTCAGCATGACGACCATGGTCATTGCTATTTTTGCTTACTACATCATCGCCACTATCGTTCCTGTCGACAAAATCATTGGTCGCTTTTACCCACTGTTTGGTGCTCTGCTGATCTTTATGTCGGTTGGCCTAATGACAGCGGTTGCGCTATCTAGCGAGCACACCGTAATGGGTGACTTCCAAGTAACGGATATGTTCACTAACCTCAACCCGAACGACATGCCACTGTGGCCAGCCCTATTTATCACCATCGCATGTGGTGCTATCTCTGGCTTCCACGCTACTCAGTCACCTCTGATGGCTCGTTGTATGGAGAATGAGAAAAACGGTCGATTCGTTTTCTACGGTGCCATGATTGGTGAAGGTGTGATTGCGCTTATCTGGTGTGCGATTGCTCTGTCTTTCTTCGGTAACCTTGATGCGCTCTCTGAAGCCGTGAAGAACGGTGGCCCAGGTAACGTGGTATACAGTTCTTCGTTTGGCCTGCTTGGCGTAGTCGGTGGTGTGATTGCCTTCTTAGGTGTCGTGATTCTACCAATTACATCCGGTGATACTGCGTTCCGCTCTAGCCGTTTGATCTTGGCTGAATACTTCAACATGGAACAGAAAACGCTGCGTAACCGCCTACTGATGGCTGTCCCTCTTTTCGTGATTGGTGGCATCCTAACTCAGGTAGACTTCGGTGTTATCTGGCGTTACTTCGGCTTCGCTAACCAGACCACAGCAGTTATGATGCTGTGGACGGCTTCGGCTTACCTACTTCGTCACAACAAACTGCACTGGATCACCACAATTCCAGCAATCTTTATGACGACTGTCGTGGTGACCTTTATCCTAAACAACAGCACGCTAGGGTTTGGTCTGCCAATGAACGTCTCGACCATCGCTGGTATCTTGTTCTCACTCGCGACAACGGCCTACGTCATCAAAAAGTCTAAAGGCAAAGGGGAAACTGACCTAGCGGATGAAGACAAGACAAAAGTAGCGACTGAAACTGCTTAAGCCAATAGATTGGCATATTGATTAAGGCTCCTTAGGGAGCCTTTTCTTTTGTCTGAAAACTGCCATAAGCGAAATGCTCACGCTAGGTCTAACGAAAAATCAGATGAAAACCAGTTTTCTACATTTAAACCAGATGTAAAAAAGGCGACTTAATGTCGCCTTGTTATCCTTTCAAGTCGTTAGTCGACTTGTTTAATCTGTAGCTCTTTTGGTACTTCAAAGAACATGTTTTCTTCACGGCCGAGTACTTCTTCGACCGAACGTGTGCCAACAAGCTCTTTGATGCGTTCCAGAATCTGATTAACCAGCTCTTCTGGCGCTGACGCCCCCGCCGTAACACCCACTTTCACCTTATCGTTAAACCATTCGGGCTCGATGTCTTCCGGGCAATCTGTCAGATACCCTGGAGTGCCCAGCTTTTCAGCCAGCTCTTTGAGACGAGTCGAGTTAGATGAGTTTTTAGAACCGACAACAATCACGACATCAACGTCTGTTGCCATTTCTCGTACGGCATCCTGACGATTCTGTGTGGCGTAACAGATATCGTCTTTGCGTGGCCCCTGAATCTCTGGGAAGACGCGACGTAGCTCAGTAATTACATCAGCGGTTTCATCTACAGACAGTGTCGTCTGACTTACGTAATGCAGATTACTCTGATCTTTGACTTTTGCTTTGAGATCGGCCACATCTGCTGGCGTTTCAACAAGGTACATACCACCTTGTTCACTGGCATACTGGCCCATTGTACCTTCGACTTCTGGGTGTCCAGCATGACCGATCAAAACCACTTCCATATGACGACGGCTTGCTCGTGCTACTTCCATATGAACTTTGGTTACCAGTGGGCAAGTCGCATCAAAGACGGTCAGATCACGTTCTTTCGCTTCTTTACGAACAGCCTGAGACACACCATGAGCAGAGAAAATCACAATATTGTCATCTGGCACTTCATGAAGCTCTTCCACAAAGATAGCGCCTCTTTGCTTAAGACCCTCGACCACAAATCGGTTGTGCACGACTTCATGACGAACATAAATCGGTGGTTGATACATTTCTAATGCACGCTCAACAATGCTGATCGCACGATCAACACCTGCACAGAAGCCACGTGGGTTGGCTAAAAGAATTTTCATTTCATTGCTCATAGTGATTATTTTATCGCTTCAGGCCGCTATTCTACTGACAAAATTTCAACTTCAAAAGTCACATCTTGCCCTGCTAGCGGGTGGTTGAAATCAACCGTCACTGAGTCACCCGCAATTTCGGTAATGATTCCAGGGATTTCCATACCATCAGGGCCAGAGAAAGCCATGATTGTGCCCACTTCAACTTCTGCATCACCAACAAATCTTGCTCGATCCATATGATGCACATTGTCTGGATTTGGCGCACCAAAGGCATCTTCCGCTTTCAGCTCAATCGCCTTTTGCTCACCCACTTCAAGTCCTAGCAAGCATTGCTCAAAGTTTTCACTTAGGCTACCGTCACCGATAACGAGCTTGGCAGGCTTACCCATGTTGTGCGTGCTATCCGCAACCGATCCATCTTTAAGTTTGATTGTAAAATGCAGCGTTACTGCGGATTCCTGGACAATAGTGGTCACAATACTGTTTCCTTGTTATTGGAGATATTGGCTTCTATTCAATAGAGGCTTCGTTATAGTAAAAAGCGCTCTCTGAATCAACAGACAGCGCTTAGGGTTATTCAAACATTATCAGCTTACGCTTTTTTTTCAGCGTCTTTTTTACGAAATCCATCAAGGATAATCATTGCAGCACCAATACAAATCGTACTGTCTGCCAAATTAAACGCTGGCCAGTGGTAGTCACCCCAGAAAAAGTCTAGGTAATCGACAACATAACCGTGTACCACACGATCAAACACGTTACCCACCGCACCACCGATGATCATGGCATAAGCCACATTGTTCCATTTCTCTTTTGCTGGCAGTTTACTCATCCAGTAAGTCAGCATAGCGGTTACCGCAAAAGCGATACCCGTAAACAACCAACGTTGCCAGCCAGCCTGATCGCTCAGAAAGCTAAATGCAGCACCGTAGTTATGTACGTAAAGCAGATTAAAGAAAGGCAGTACCTCAATACGGTTCGCCCAGCCATAACCCATGTTATCCATCACAAACAGCTT
The DNA here is from genome assembly GCF_013113835.1 of Vibrio sp. RE88. Lineage (GTDB taxonomy): Bacteria > Pseudomonadota > Gammaproteobacteria > Enterobacterales > Vibrionaceae > Vibrio. The sequence goes on from NZ_VTYQ01000009.1 coordinate 35,071, forward strand.
AATACCGATATCTGCTAAAAAGATAACCAATGCTAGCCACAACCAGCGCACGCCTGATTGCTTCAAAGTGAGTGCTTGTTCGCTCATAAAGTTCCTAAAAGTAGCCCCAGTAGATACTGGGGCTATATTATCTCAATAAAGTTCAACTTCTAGTTGCTATAAATTACGCGAAGCGACGTGTTTCGCCTTCACCATCAACGTTAGACACACAACGGCCACAGATCTTCTCGTGACCTTCGATTGTGCCTACGTCAGGAGTGTGGTGCCAACAACGGTCACACTTCTCGTTTTCCGTTGCTTTCACTTCAACAAACAGACCTTCAACATCAGTTGCTTGTGCCGCCTCTGACTTCTCGCTTAGAGGCTTAACAACCGCTGCTGAAGTCAGTAGTGCAAAGCGCAGCTCATCTTCAAGCTTGCTTAGTTTCGCCGCTAGTGCGTCATCAGCGTAAAGTGTCACTTCCGCTTGCAGAGAACCACCAATGGTCTTCTCTTTACGAGCATCTTCTAGCAGTTTGTTCACACCACCACGAACCGCTTGGATTTCAGTCCAGAACTCGTTGTTAAGCTCTTCGCCTTCAGCTAGACCAAACAGACCTTCGTACCACTCGCCTGTGAATACAAACTTATCGCGTTCGCCCGGCATCTCGTTCCAGATCTCGTCTGCTGTGAACGACATAATTGGCGCCATCCAACGAACAAGTGCTTCTACGATGTAGTAAAGCGCAGTCTGACAGCTACGTTGAGCGTGGCCGCCAAGTTTCGCTGTGTACTGACGATCTTTAATTACGTCTAGGTAGAATGAGCCCATTTCGATAGAGCAGAACTGCATTAAACGCTGAGTTACGGCGTGAGTATTGTACTCACCGTACGCTTTCACGATCTCTTCTTGAGCAGCCAGTGCACGACCTACAGCCCAACGGTCTAGAGCCACCATTTCTTCAGCAGGAACAAGGTCCGTTGATGGGTTGAAGCCACTTAGGTTAGCAAGGAAGAAACGCGCAGTGTTACGGATACGACGGTACGCATCTGCAGAGCGTTTTAGGATTTCATCAGAAACCGCCACTTCACCCGTGTAGTCCGTTGAAGCAACCCATAGACGCAGAATGTCAGCACCTAGCTTGTTAGTCACATCTTTTGGCGCAACCACGTTACCGATAGATTTCGACATCTTACGGCCTTGACCGTCAACCACGAAGCCGTGAGTAAGCACTTGCTTGTATGGCGCTTCGTCTTTCATCGCGATAGATGAAATTAGCGAAGATTGGAACCAACCACGGTGCTGGTCAGAGCCTTCCAAATATAGGTCTGCCGACGCGCCGTTGTACTCTTCACGAGCATCAACCACTGAGTAGTGAGTAACACCTGAATCGAACCATACGTCTAGCGTATCCAGTACTTTCTCGTACTTATCCGCTTCTTCACCTAGTAGGTCAGAGATTTCTAGATCCCACCAAGCTTGGATGCCTTTTTCTTCAACCAGCAGAGCGACTTTCTCTACTAATTCGATCGTATTTGGATGAAGCTCTGCCGTTTCTTTATGAACGAATAGAGCAATTGGCACACCCCAAGTACGTTGACGAGAGATACACCATTCTGGGCGACCTTCAATCATACCTTCGATACGGCTTTGACCCCACTCAGGCATCCACTCAACACCTTTGATTGACTCTAGTGCTTTTGCACGTAGACCCGCTTGGTCCATAGAGACGAACCACTGTGGTGTTGCACGGAAGATGATTGGCGTTTTGTGTCTCCAACAATGCGGGTAGCTGTGCTCGTAAGCGTGGTGATGTAGAAGCGCGCCTTTCTCTTTTAGCGTCTCAACAACTGCATCGTTCGCTTTGAATACGTGTTGACCAGCAAACAGCTCAGTATCCGGCAGGTAAACGCCGTTTGAACCTACTGGGTTAGCCACTTCTAGGTTGTACTTGTTACCGACCGCAAAGTCTTCTTGACCGTGGCCAGGTGCAGTGTGAACCACACCAGTACCAGAATCCGTTGTTACGTGATCGCCAAGGATCGCAGGAACAGTGAAATCGTAGAACGGGTGGTTAAACTGAGATAGCTCAAGATCGCTACCTTTGGCAAAACCAAGGTTATGGAAGTGCTCGATACCCGCACGATCCATCACGTCTTTCGCTAGCTCAGAAGCAACGATGATTCGCTCTTTAGAATCGCCTTCTACTTGAATTAATACGTACTCTAGATCATCACGTAGACAGACTGCGCGGTTCGCTGGCAGTGTCCATGGTGTGGTGGTCCAGATAACGATAGAGATATCGCCTTCACCTTCATGACCTTCGTTCAATGAGAACTTAGAGAGAAGCGCTGCTTCATCTGTCGCTTTAAAGCGCACGTCGATAGATGGCGATACTTTATCTTTGTACTCTACTTCTGCTTCTGCAAGCGCAGAGCCACAGTCTGTACACCAGTGAACAGGTTTGAAACCTTTTAGTAAGTGGCCATTGTCAGCAATCTTACCTAGAGCACGGATGATGTTTGCTTCAGTAGCAAAATCCATAGTGCGGTAAGGCTTATCCCACTCACCCATGATACCAAGGCGTTTGAAGCTCTCTTTTTGACCTTCAACCTGACCCGCAGCATAGTCACGACATTTCTGACGGAACTCAGCCGCTGTCACTTTTTGACCTGGCTTACCAACCTTTTTCTCTACCATTAATTCAATAGGTAGACCGTGGCAGTCCCAGCCAGGAATGTAAGGAGCGTCAAAACCTGAAAGTGTTTTGGATTTAATAATAATGTCTTTAAGAATCTTGTTTAGTGCGTGACCAATATGAATGTCACCGTTGGCGTATGGAGGGCCATCGTGTAGAACGAAAGATTTTTTGCCTTTCTTCGCTTTACGGATTTCGCCGTAAAGGTCTTCTTTATACCAACGCTTAAGCATTTCTGGCTCGCGGTTCGCCAGATTGCCGCGCATCGGAAACCCTGTTTCAGGAAGGTTCAGGGTATCTTTATACTCACTCATCGATTCTTAATTCCGTTGTGTTGGGCGAATGTTAGACATTATGCCAAGCGGTGGACTAGACCGTTTAGCGATTACGCTGAAGCAGCCACACCCTTGCTGCTTCAGCATCCAATTCAATTTGTTGTTTCAATGCTTCAAATGAGTCAAATTTATGCTCATCGCGAAGCTTATGTAAAAGTACAATTTCTAGCTGCTTGCCATATAAATTGGCTTGAAAGTCAAACAAATGTACTTCTAGTTGCTGGCGAACCCCGTTCACGGTTGGCCGGTTGCCAATATTTGCTACGCCCCCAATCGGTTTGCCTCCAAGGCCTAAGGCCTCAACGACATAAACGCCCGATACAGGTGACACGCAACGCTTCAGTGGGATATTCGCGGTAGGAAAACCAATGGTTCTTCCTAACTTACGACCGTGTGATACTCGACCACTGATGCTGTAATCTCGACCCAGCATTTCTGCTGCTGAGTTCAACTCATCGCTTGCCAATGCTTCGCGTATCGCAGTACTGCTGACACGCAATTGCTCAAGACAGAAACTTTGTGTGCTCACCACTTCAAAACCGTGTTTTTCACCGGCTTCTTTGAGCATCTTGAAGTTGCCTTTGCGGCCTTTGCCAAAGCAGAAATCATCACCAACGACGAGAAACTTAACACCCAATCGCTTCACCAACAAGTCGCTAATAAACTCGTCTGGAGTCTGATTAGCAAAGCGCTTGTTGAAATTCACACAAAGTAAGCGTTCTATGTTCAATTTGCTCAGTTGAACAAATTTGTCTCTCAACCGAGTTAATCGTGCTGGTGCTTTCTCTTTTGCAAACAATTCCAAAGGTTGAGGTTCAAAAGTCATGACCGTTGCAGGTAAGCCTAATTTAGCTGCCTGTTCAGACACTTGACGCAGTACTGCTTGGTGACCCAAATGCACACCGTCGAAGTTTCCTATCGTCAGGACACACCCTGAATGGTGTGCTTTGATATTGTGAATACCTCGGATCAATTCCATTGGAAGCTTCTAATTCCTGTCTCTTTTATTATTAGCAAAGCGTGAAACTGACGGATTATATACTAATCCTACTTATTCTGTCGCTGCTTTTAAATCTTTTAAACGCACACCCATTATGAGGAGCGATATCAGGTAAACACCAGCACCTAATCCAATCAAAATGGTCAGTGACATCACTCGCTCAAACAGGCTCCACGTCAGCCACACCGACATCTCTTCCAATTGCCAAAGAATCGCTGCCACCATCAGCCCTCCAGCAACAGCCAGCTTAGTCACAAAGACCACCGTGCGGCGCGTCAGCTTGTAAACACCCGCTACGTGTAAACCTCTATACAATAGAGACATGTTAACAAACGCAGACAATGCCGTTGCGATTGCCAAACCAACATAACCATAGAACCAAGCAAAGATGGCGTTAAAGACCATGTTGGTCACCATGGCAATGATGCCATATTTGACTGGTGTTTTAGTGTCTTGGCGAGAGTAATACCCCGGCGCTAGCACTTTGATCAACATAAAGTTGAGCAAGCCAGAGGCATAAGCAACCAGAGACATCGAAGCAAACTGGACGTCCTGTGGGCTGAACTCACCGCGCATAAACAGCACCATCAGCATAGGTTTCGCCAATACCATCAAACCAAGCATCGCGGGAATACCAAGCAATGTCACCATGCGGACTCCCCAATCCATCGTGTGTGAGAAACCATCACTGTGGGAATCGACATGCTTGCGTGATAGTGCCGGCAAAATGACCGTTGCGATGGCAATACCAAACAATCCGAGCGGAAATTCCAACAGGCGATCAGAATAGTAGAGCCAACTGATAGAGCCTGTCTGAAGGAAACTGGCAATAAAGGTATCAAACAGCAAATTGATCTGACTGACCGATACACCGAACAAAGCGGGAATCATAAGGGTGCGGATTTTCACTACCCCTGGGTCACGCCATCCCCATTGAGGCTTAACCATGACGCCTGCTTTAATAAGGAAAGGGATCTGGAACAAGAACTGAACCAAGCCACCAAGGAATACCCCAATAGCAAGACCGATTTCAGGCTGCGCCATATTCGGCGAAATAAACCACGCCGCGAGGATGATCATGACGTTGAGAAACACTGGCGTAAAAGACGACACCGCGAACTTACCCATGGTATTAAGAATCGCACCAGATAACGCGACAAAAGTAATGAACCATAAATAAGGAAAGGTGATCTTGAGGATGAAGCTCGCCAATTCAAACTTTTCAGCCGATGGCCCACCGTTCATCCAGTCAAGGAACCAGCCAAAGCCAAATAGTGCCGTGACCACACCAGAACCTAAAACTCCGAGCACCGTAACAATTGAGACAAGTACACCTAAAGTACCCGCAGCTCTGGCAATCAACTGACGGGTTTTATCCATATCGCCTGCGGCATGGTACTCGGTCAATACTGGTACAAATGCCTGAGAAAACGCCCCTTCAGCAAACAGGCGGCGTAAGAAATTCGGAATTTTATTGGCAAAGAAGAAGACGTCAGCACTGGCGCCCGCCCCCATCAAATTCGCCACTACTACATCGCGCACTAAACCAAGCACACGAGAAATCAAAGTCATAGCACTAACAATCAGGCCTGACTTGAGCAGACGTTTACTCACAGCTACCTCGGGAATCCTGCAATACTTTCAATAAGGCTCCACTCTATGACAGGAATGTCAGGGCTAGAGCAGATTAGTATTAGCAATGAAAAAAAAATACTGATAGAATCCCCGCCATCTTAACCGTGAAGACCTATCTAATCCAAAATTTGTTTGGCTCCGATTGGTTTTTACACAAATCATTTGACATTTAAGCGCAAATGAGGGATATTCCTCGCCCTTAAATTGTCACCGAACTTAAGTTTTTGGGAGTTAGACCCTTGGCAAATAGTAAATCTGCTAAGAAGCGCGCTATCCAAGCTGAGAAACGTCGCCAGCACAACGCTAGCCGTCGTTCTATGATGCGCACTTACATGAAGAAAACTGTTGCTGCTATTGAAGCAGGCGACAAAGAAGCTGCAACTGCTGCATTCGCTGTAGTTACACCTATCCTAGACCGTATGGCAACTAAAGGCCTTATTCACAAGAATAAAGCAGCTCGTCATAAGTCTCGTTTCGCTGCTGCAATCAAAGCTCTTTAATAGAACTCTGATTCCCCAGTGAAGAAAAAACCGGCTAACGCCGGTTTTTTTATATCTCAAATTCAGTGCTGACGAGCTGCTTAAGCCCTCGACATCATGTCTAATCCATCACTTCACTGCAGTATAAGCTGTGCAATAGATGGATCATCGACTTCACTTCTTCACTACTCAATGTATAAAACACGGTTTGTGCTTCTTTACGCGTATTCACCAAGCCATCGCGGCGCAACCAGGCTAAATGTTGCGACAATGCAGACTGACTCAGCTCGAGCTTGCTGCACAATTCCCCTACTGACAATTCTTGGTTATGCAATAAGCATAAAATCTGCAAGCGTCTCTCATTCGCCATCGCTTTCAGTAGTACCACCGCTTTGGCAGAATTCTTTTCCATTTCTTGTAAATTCATCGGCTAGTACCCCTTGAAACAACAAAACATCAACAAATCTCAGCCTGCAATTTATAAATTGATACATTTATAGCTGATACTAATCTATTTGCATCCAGTAATCTATTTGTAGAAATGAAAAAGGTTCTCACTGGAAGAGATTCGTGAAGTCTGCATCACAGACGTTCTTCACCGCTGGGTGTTGAATCATTCGTTCAGCAAAAATGACGTAATATTCCTCTTTAAGTTCATCTATGTGACCAATCAACTGCAAAGGCAAATCGCTTTCTACTTCTGACACGTATAAAGAAGGCGCAAGAAAGATGACATCATGATGGTAGCGAGCAAATGACTTCATTAAAGCAACGTCATCAAACTCCCCCAGAATATTCGGTTGAAGCCCTTGCCTATCAAACCATTGTAAGACTTTACGCCCCATTGCAGTGCGGCTACCCGGGATCAGCAGTTTTCTTTGCTCCAATACCGCGGGGAAACGCGCCTGATCCACATTGCCGCTAGAGAAAAAACTCATATTGCACTCTCCCAGTTTTTTACTGTACAAACCTGGGCTTTGGCTAGAGTCGACCGGACAATCAGACAGAATCATATCTAATTTGTGTTGAGCAAGCTGCTCAAGCAGCATTTCGTGCGTTGATTCGAAGCAGCGTAGATGAATGCTGTTGTCGGGTGGCACAGTGGTCATTAAAATCTTACTGACCAAGCGTTTCGATAAGGCATCCGCCACCCCCACATCAAACAGAATATTAGAGCGTTGGCTATAGTTGACGATATCCAGCATCTCATAACTCAGGCCGAACATACGGTCAGCGTATTTAAACACTAGCTGACCGAGCTCCGTAGGTTCAATACTTCTGCCATTTCTCTTAGTCAGCTTGCCATCCATTCGCTCTTCCAGCGCTTTGATCTGTCCTGTTACCGTTTGAGGAGTAAGGAACAAAGCATCGGCCGCTTTGGTCACTGAGCCTTGTTTACACACCATCCAAAAATAATAAAGATGGTTGTAATTTAAGTGCGACATGAAAAATCTCTCTGTATTACATATGGCTATGGTTATAGCAGAACCTTCAGATGACAACAATAACTCGAAAAAACCTTTCCTTTACCAAAAAATAGATGGTTTTACCGAAATCTTGAAAAAGTTATATGACAACCTTGTGTCACACTCGCTGGCTAAAAATTGCGATTTTGTGAAACAAACCCTCTTTCGCCACAAATTTTAACCCTTCAAAAATCCGCAAATATACTCTTTAACATCAGCAACTTATGCAACATGTAAACCTAATAATACATGCTCTAAATCCGTGTCCAGATAAAAAAAATTCTATTACACACAACTGTAATATTAATGAAATATTTACCCTCTAGTATCGCCCACAGTTTCAACAACCGACCAATACAAACTTAATACGGTCCACGGAGAAAAATTATGAACCAAGCTACTACTACAGCGGCGCCTATATCGAGCACTACTCGCTGGTTACGCTGGGCTAACTTGGCATTCATGTTATATCTACTGCTTCTAGCAGTATCTATGGTAGGCAGTGGCTTCAAATGGGCGACAGGCGATCAAGCTAAAGTCTTGTTCGAATTCGCGTCTCACCCAGTAGCAGGCTTGATGATCGGTCTTGTCGCAACCGCTCTTATTCAATCTTCTAGCACAGTGACTTCTATCATCGTTGGCCTAGTAGCTGGCGGTCTGCCGGTAGAAACCGCGATCCCAATGATCATGGGTGCAAACATAGGTACTACGGTAACCAATACATTGGTTTCCCTTGGTCACATTCGTAATAAAGAAGAGTTCAAACGTGCTTTTGCAAGTGCGACGATTCACGACTTCTTTAACCTTCTGGCCGTTGCTATCTTCCTACCGCTGGAAATGATGTTTGGCATCCTAGCGAAGATTTCTCATTGGTTGGTGTCACCATTCCTAGCGACTGGCGACATGAGCATGAAAGGTCTGAACTTCATCAAACCAATCACTAAGCCTGTTGTAAACGCAGTGAAAGAGCCTCTTGCTACATTTGGTGATACTGTCGGTGGCGTACTTCTTATCGTTATTGGTATCGCAACCATCTTCGTTGCTATCACTGTGATGGGTAAACTGATGAAGAGCCTAATGGTTGGCCGTGCTCGTGAAATTCTAAAGAGCGCTATTGGTCGTGGCCCAATTCACGGTATTTTCTCTGGCTCTGTGGTTACTGTTCTGGTTCAGTCTTCATCGACAACCACCAGCCTAATGGTTCCACTTGTTGGCTCAGGTGTACTGAAAGTTCGTGACGTATACCCGTTCACACTAGGTGCCAACATCGGTACATGTATTACTGCCCTATTGGCGGCAACAGCAGCATCAGGTGAGTTCGCAGTATTCGCGCTACAAATTGCTTTGGTACACCTAGCGTTCAACATCCTAGCCACAGTCTTTATCTTTGGTATTCCGTTCCTACGTGAACTACCAGTTAAAGCCGCTGACATCATCTCTGATATGGCAGTGAAGAACAAAGCTGTAGTGGCTGGTTACCTTATTGCGGTATTCCTTGTACTGCCAGGTAGCATCCTAGCGCTGACTGCTTAATTCGAAGAACCATCGCTTATTCAAAGCCCGCAACCCAGGTTGCGGGCTTTTTGTTTGTCTACGCTTCGCTGATGAAGAAGGATACGGGAACGGGTTTCATCCTTCGGAGAGCTAGAGAACTGGAGAGCTAAGTTGTGGTTAAGCAGTCAACTCTAATTTTCCTTGGGGCGAAGCTCGATTCTGCTCTCCAACGGCAAAACGTTCCATAAGGTGCTGCCCGTTCTTTCTCATACAAAAAAGCCGCCCTGTGATAGGCGGCTTTTTAACAACTCGTGCTGATTACACTGAGAATGGGTACTGGATTGGGTCATGGTGCTCGTAGCCCTCAACCGAGAAATCATCCAGTGTGACCCAAGTTTCCAAATCTTCCAGAGACTTGATATCAGGGTTGATATGGAACCTAGGCGATGCCAAAGGTTCTCTCTTTAACTGAACGTCACGCATCAACTCAAGCTGATCTTCATAGATGTGAGCGTTCACTATCTTGTGGTAAGCCAGCCCCGGTTTTTTGCCTGTAATCTGAGCCATAATAGCCAAGAACACGTACACCTGAACCATGTTGAAATTCAGGCCAAGAGGCACATCACATGAGCGCTGAGTACTGTTGAGGTAAAGCGTATCACCTAACAACGAGAAGTGATGACTATACATGCAAGGGCGTAAGCACCCCATATGGAACTCACCTGGGTTGTAGAAGTTGAGGATTTCGCCGCGGTCATCAACCCCACGAGTTAAGTCATCAACAATCTTACGTAGCTGGTCGATATGCCCACCGTCAGGCTTAGCCCAAGCACGCCCCTGAACACCATAAACGCGGCCCATGTCGTCCTCACCTTTTCGATAAGGGTTATTGAGCCAAGCTTGGTTTAAGTTTGCATTCGCGTCCCAAGTTTTGGTACCGAGCTTGCGAAAATCTTCCGCACTGTCGTAACCACGAATATAGCCGAGCAACTCAGCCACCGCGGCTTTCCAAAAGCTTTTACGTGTTGTCACTAATGGGAACTGGTTGTGGCCAACATCGTAAGTCAGATCAGCGTTGATGACCGTCAGGCAGCGTTTGCCTGTACGTTCGTTTTCAATCCACTCACCTTGCTCAACAATTCGCTGACAGAGATCTAAATACTGTTTCACACCCGTTCCTTACTTCGTTTGTTGTGGAATTTCATCTTTGTAATGACCACGCTTGTAAGCCCATACCATCATCAGAATACCAACGATAACCATAGGTAGAGATAGGATCTGTCCCATAGAGATAAATCCACCGAACAAACCAAGATGGGCATCAGGCTCACGAACGTATTCGACAAGGAAACGGAATGTACCATATCCTGCTAAAAATAGCCCTGAGACCGCACCGAGAGGGCGTGGCTTTTTGATGAACCAATTAAGGATGAAGAACAACACAACGCCTTCAAGAAGCATTTCATACAGTTGAGATGGATGGCGAGGCAAAGGGCCGCCATTAGGAAAGACAATCGCCCATGGCACATCCGTCACTCGGCCCCATAATTCACTGTTCATGAAGTTACCTAAGCGCCCCATTCCGAGACCAAACGGTACTAATGGCGCGATAAAGTCAGCGACGCCGAAGAAAGTACGACCATTCTTCTTGGCATACCAGAACATTGCCGTGATGACCCCGAGCAGTCCACCGTGGAATGACATGCCTCCAGTCCACACTTTGAATAGGTACAGAGGGTCTTGGAGGAACAAATCAAAGTTATAGAAAATAACGTAACCGACTCGTCCGCCGATCACTACCCCAAGGAAACCAGCAAACAGCAGATCGGAGACTTGCTCTCGCGTCCATCCACTGTCTGGCTTATCTGCTCGTCGATTCGCTAGCCACAACGCAAACGCAAAACCAACCAGGTACATCAGCCCATACCAGCGAATTGACAGTGGACCAATCGAAACCAGAACAGGATCGATATTAGGAAATTCAAGGTATCCCTGAGACATAGAATAATTACTCTTTTGGTATTCAGATAATTAGATGAGAGTCCATTACAGCAACATAGTTCCGGCAACAAAGACTAAAAAGACTGCAAAGATTTTTTTCAATGTTGCCGTCGGTAAGGAAGTCGCCAATTTAGCGCCGATGCGAGTCGTCAACATGGATGTCGAAGCAATGGCAGCCAGTGCTGGCACATAAACATATCCCAAACTGTAAGCTGGCAATGATTGTGCCTGATAACCATGCAAGATGAAACCAATCATACCTGAGATGGCGATAAAGCAACCGCAGACTGAAGAAGAGCCGACCGCTTTGCGCATTTCAATGCCGTGTCGATTAAGAAATGGCACAGACAACGATCCGCCTCCGATGCCCGCGAGGCTCGACACCATACCAATCCCTGTGCCAATCGCTACGGTGGCACCGTTGCCGGGCATGCTTTTCTGACTCTTGCGTTTTATCGAAAATAGCATTTGCACCGCTAAGCACAGCACTATCACGCCAAACACTTTCGGTAGGTACTGCGAAGGGATCCATTCAGCGACATTCGCGCCGAGAAAACCGCCAACCACCACACCGGGCATCAGCCATTTCACCACATACATATCCACATTACCGAGTTTGAAGTGGTTAAGTGCCGAAGAACCTGAAGTGACAATAATGGAAGCCAGAGAGGTCGCCAAAGCGATTTGCATACTGATCGCGGGATCGATTCCAGCCATTGGTAGCAAGAAGAGCAACGCTGGTACCACAATCAAACCACCACCGATGCCAAGCAGCCCTGCCATCACCCCAACAATACCGCCAAGAAGGAGCAGCAAGACTAAAAATTCAATATTCACGTTTTTCCTTATCGTTTACCAGCTCGGATAAAGCCTGCAAAGCCTTTCTCCTCAAAGAAAGTTTGCATCATAGTATAAATGTCATTGCCATAAGGCTGCATCAGCGCTTTGTCAGCAAGTTCACGTAATTCTGAACTATCGGTATGACGCAGCAAGTATTTCACTTTGGCAACATTGGACGTGTTCATACTCAAGCTACGATAGCCCAGCCCCACCATGAGAAGCGCGCCGATAGGGTCACCCGCTAATTCACCACAAATACACACGGGCAGTTGAAGTTGCTGGCAAGTTTGCTGGATATGATCCAGTGCCATGATCACAGCAGGATGCATCGACTCATACACATCCGAGACTCGTGCATTGTTGCGATCCACGGCAAGTAAGTATTGCGTCAGATCGTTCGTACCAATAGAAACAAAATCCACCTTTTCCGCAATCAGCGGCAACAGATAAATCATTGACGGCACTTCGATCATCACGCCAATGGCTGGCATTTTAACTCGTTCATCCAATTCTGCGACTTCTTGATGGGCACGTTCAATCAGATCAATCGCATCATCCAATTCTTGAGCCCCTGATACCATTGGCAGCAAGATGCTCAGATTATCGTGCTCAGCACTGGCTCGCATCATGGCGCGAATTTGCATCAGGAAGATATCAGGATGATCAAGCGTGAAACGAATACCGCGCCAACCAAGGAAAGGGTTGTCTTCTTCAATTGGCAGGTATGGCAGCGCTTTATCTCCACCAACATCAAGTGTACGCATGACTACGCGCTTGTCGGGGTATGTATTCAGCACTGACTGATACTGGAGAGTTTGTTCGTCTTCAGAAGGAAAACGATGTTGGAGCAAAAAAGAAATTTCGGTCCGATATAGGCCAACCCCATCGACCCCTTGATTCACAGCAATGTTCGCATCCGCACTCAAACCAGCGTTGAGCATGACTTCAATACGCACATCATCGCTGGTGCACGCGGGTTCAAGAATTCGCTGGTTGACCATTGTCGCCAGCTCGCTCTCTTCATGCGCCAGTTCGCGATACTCTTTGAGTAGCTGCTTACCCGGTGAGACAAAAATCTTACCGCTGTATCCGTCGACGATGCCACGTTTGCCATTAACTGGCTTAGGGTTGAGTGTCACCCCCATCACAGCGGGAATGCCCAGCGCACGAGACAAAATGGCCGCGTGAGAGTTTGCTGCCCCTTCAAGAGAAACCACCGCGAGGAGTTTTTCCTTAGGAATAGAAGCCAGCAAGGTAGCCGTTAACTCGCGCACAACCAATATGACGGGCTTTTCGATAGAAGGCTGATCTTTCTCGGTATTGTGGAGGAAGAACAATAAACGTTGACCGAGCTCTTTTATGTCCTGAGCACGCTCTCTGAGATACACATCTGACATGCGAGCAAAACGGTTAGAGTAGCTCTCAACCACTTGCCTCAATGCCCAATCAGCCCGATCCCCTTTTTGGATCTGCGTTTTAAGGTCCTTGCGTAACATCGGATCATTCAGCAGGTGCGTAAACAGATCAAATATCGCTAAGGTATCTTTGTTGATTTCGCTATCGAGCTTTTTACGCATACGGCGAAAATCGCTCAATGCATCTTCAATTGCTAGCAGCAGCCATTCTTGTTCACGTTCAATGTCCAAGGTCGATGCCGGATAGACATCCGCTAAATCTGGTTGAGTGTCATCCCACCAGAACTCACCGATAGCCACACCAGAAGATGCTGGGATACCTTTGATGGTATGCAGTTTCTTCTCTAGGCGCCAATGTCCCTGAGTTTGAGCATGAGCAATGATCACCGCTAGCTGAGCAGCTAATGTGACCAGAAAGGACTCTTCCATCTCATCAAACTGACGCGGTTGCTTTTGCTGGACCACCAGTACACCGAGCACCTGCTTACGATAGATGATCGGGGTGCCCAAAAAGCTCTGATAGACCTCTTCGCCAAGTTGGGAGAAATATTTGAAATTCGGATGCCGAGAGGCTTCGGCAAGATTGAGCGGCTCAGCGCTGCGTTTGACCAGACCGACCAAACCTTCGCTGAAGTTGATGTGGATTTTGTTGCCTTTGAAACGCAAGCCTTGAGTCGCCATCAACTCAAGGCGCTGCATCTCTTCGTTAGCAAGATAGACGGTGCAACACTCCGTACTCATCGCGCTGCATGTTTGCTTAACTAAAACCTTCAATGCCTGATGCACATCTTCGACTTTAGATACCTGTTCAACTATGTCCCTTAGTTGAGAAAGCATGTCTATCCTCTTCTGTGTTTACGCTTACCCTTAGCTCTGCGCTCTTTAAACGGCATCGCTACAGAGGCGAATTCTTTCATTGCTCGACGGTATACATCGCGCTTAAAAGACACCACTTGCCTGACTGGATACCAATAACTTACCCAACGCCAACCATCAAATTCAGGGGAATTTCCTCGCTGCATATTAATTCGTGATTCATCACAATCCAGACGAAGAAGGAACCATTTCTGTTTTTGTCCGATACAGACAGGCTTTGAATCCCAGCGCACTAATCGCTTTGGTAGTTTGTACCTTAACCAATGACGGCTAGTTGCCACAATTTTTACGTCTTTTTTTGTAAGACCAACCTCTTCATATAGCTCGCGAAACATTGCCTGCTCAGGCGTTTCGCCGTCATCAATTCCCCCTTGAGGAAATTGCCAAGAATGTTGCCCGTATCGTTTAGCCCAGAAGACCTGACCATGGTTGTTACAGATTACAATTCCCACATTTAAGCGGTAACCATCGCCATCTATCACTGGCCAACCTCTAATAAATTCTTAATTACAGTGATTTTTCCACATATCCCCAGATGTAGCAAACTTACTAGTGTGACTGATACGTAAAATATGGCGTAACTTAGTCTTTATGGATAACTTTTAACCCGAAACGCGGTTATTCACATAAAGGTGAGACATAGTCCACATTTATTCACCTTTTCTGTGCATAACCATGTGAAGAATCTTAGAGAAAGTGATCGTTCTTTATCCATGATCACATCATGCTTAATATAAGCTTTAAAACACCAGAAATAAAATACATAAAAATCATAAAGATAAACAAAAACACTCAAAGTAATCACCAAGATACCGATCGATAAAACGACACTCACTCAGATCGGTCAAAGATCCACCACCGAGACTTTTATCCACACCACCAGCTCAGCAAGGCAACTTATGACCAAAAACTCAAGCAAATTATTGCCCCTAAAACACTGTTTATTCATACACTCCTGATAAAAACCCCTCCAATCTCAACAACACCTGTGGATAACCCCTTAACTGATGATCTTTTAGACACTAAGATCAACTTTCAATCAGCCACATTTGGATCGATTTCCGTTACAATAACGGCCACGTTTGACCACCCCGATGATCCACATGAAGCCCGAACCTAAATCAGAAACCGAACTGCTTGATCGAGCGAGAGATATTGCTGGCATGAGTTTTAAGGAACTGGCGGATGAGGCGAACCTAACAGTTCCACCAGATCTCAAAAGAGATAAAGGCTGGGTGGGTCAACTATTGGAATGGCACCTTGGCGCAATTGCGGGAAGCAAACCCCAACAAGATTTTGAGCAGCTCGGAATCGAGCTGAAAACGATCCCGATCAGCTATACGGGCAAACCTTTGGAAACCACCTTTGTCTGTGTCGCACCATTGATGGGAGTACAAGGACTGACTTGGGAAACCAGTCACGTACGTAATAAGCTATCACGAGTACTTTGGGTTCCTGTCGAAGGGGAGCGAGAGATCCCACTTGCTGAACGCCGCGTAGGGTCACCTTTAATATGGTCACCAAGTGAAAGCGAAGAGTTACAACTCAAAACGGATTGGGAAGAATTAATGGAACTGATCGTGCTAGGACAAGTGGAACAAATTACCGCTCGCCATGGTGAAGTGCTTCAACTGCGACCAAAAGCCGCGAACAGCCGAGTATTGACTGAAGCGTACGGAGCGAGCGGCAAGCCTATAATGACGTTGCCGCGAGGGTTCTACCTTCGAACTCAGTTCACTGCTCAGATCCTTGAGCACAATTTTGTTTGATCTAATGTGTGGTCAATGACAGTTCAACATCATGATAAAGCGGGCCATCTCCAGCGCCACATTCATCATAAGCGTTATGTAATCTTAGATAAGCCCGTTCAACTCCCAGACGTAATAGTTCTTCTTTGACAGAGTCGAGCGACTCAAAATGAATCGGCTCATCATCTTGTTTAATCGGTTCCAGTTTGTGCTTGTACTCCACTGCAAGAAGGTAATGTGAGAGATCCGAACAACCAATGACAAACACCTTAGGTGGCTGATAGCTGTCTTTGTGATGTCCATGAATCCATTTATCTAATTGGCTTTTTTGCATAGCTCACCTCCAATTTTAAATTCTAGTTAACTATACAAATTTTGCGAAATTGTTATCGAATCCCATTTCTTCTAATGTGACGATGCCCTATATTGGGATAACAAAGAGAAATTGAGTAAGGAAGTTCAATGCAATACAACAAGTTACCTCATTCCACTCTTGAAATAAGTAAAATCTGTCTGGGCACCATGACCTTTGGTGAACAAAACACAGAACAAGACGCTTTCAGTCAGCTGGATTATGCACTCGAACGTGGTGTGAACTTCATTGATACCGCCGAAATGTACCCCGTCCCCCCTAAAGCGGATACCCAAGGTTCCACCGAGCAATACATCGGTAACTGGCTGAAAAAATCAGGTAAGAGAGAAAAAGTCGTACTGGCGACTAAAATTGCTGGCCCAAGAAATGTCCCTTACATTCGCGATAACATGAGTCTGGATAGACGCAATATTCATCAGGCGATTGACGATAGTTTACAGCGCCTGCAAACCGACTATGTCGACCTTTACCAACTGCATTGGCCGCAGCGCCGGACTAATTGCTTTGGCCAACTCAACTATCCCTACCCTGACGAAAATGAAGAAGTCACGCTGATTGAAACCCTCGAAAGTCTGGCAGGCCTGATAAAAGCGGGCAAAGTGCGCTACATTGGCGTCTCTAACGAAACACCCTGGGGAGTAATGACGCTACTGCGCCTAGCAGAGAAACATGAACTGCCGCGTATTGTTTCAATTCAGAATCCGTATAACCTGCTCAATCGCAGCTTTGAAATCGGTTTGTCTGAAATCAGTCACTATGAAGGTGTTCAGTTGCTTGCCTATTCACCGTTGGCATTTGGTTGCCTGAGTGGTAAATACCTTAATAATGCTCGACCAGATGGCGCTCGCTGTTCCCTATTCGAACGCTTTGTCCGTTACTTTACGCCGCAAGGCATTCAAGCGACTGAAGCCTACGTCAACCTAGCTCGAGAGCACGGGCTTGATCCTGCACAAATGGCATTGGCGTTTGTCAATCAGCGCCCTTTCGTTGGCTCCAACATCATAGGAGCAACGAATCTAGAGCAGCTTAAATCGAACATTGACAGTCTCGATGTCGTATTAAGTGAAGAATTGCTTCAGGGACTTCAGGCAATTGGCACGACTTATTCCAATCCTTGTCCTTAGTGAAAAACCAGCTACTGCATCAGTAGCTGGCTGATAAGGTTCGGGCCAGTGAAGCAAACTGGCCCTTTTTATTACGTAGGTATTCGCGCACTGAGTACTCGACGAAGATGACGAATACGACGCTCGGCTTTGACGCTATCTGGCTCAGTTTGACCGACAGGTCGACCATCTTGTTCTAAACCAATATCGCGTAGCAGGTGGGTATTTTCCCAAGGAATCTGAAACGCGCTGCGGCGAACCCGACGTTTCCATTCACGCTCTTCACGACGTAGATCAGCTTTTACTAGTAGCGTAGCAAGTTTTAGATATACAGAATGACTCATGATAATTCTCCAGTTGGATGATAGACAGCTGGGAAAAGATCAACGAATAGACTGATAAAATGAGGACATTTTTAATTCGCTGCTTTCCCGCAGCCAATTAAAAATAAATGGATACGGACTAATTACATTACTTGGGCAGATCGGCGATCAAATGAAGCGGGCTTATGTTGTTTAGCCGCCATGATCGATACTTGATCGCAAGACGCAGTAATCAATGAATTGACGTTGAAATTTTTCATTGTGCGCCTCCTAGCAATGTATTAATCCAAATAGAAAAGTGTTTCGATGTATGAGCTTGTACTCATGGTTAAATTCTATGCATGGGCGATGATATTTCAACCACTTTGTTGCATAAAATTAAAATACAATTTTTTAACCTAAAAATAACCATACCAAACTCATGAATATAAGATATTCCACTAGGTGATATAAGCTTCAACGATTTATGCTCTATGAAAATAAAAAAACCACACTGCTGAGAGTGTGGCTTTATGTAAATAAAACAGCTAATTACACTGTCGCATCACTAATTAAGTTATGTTTGTTAAGTAATCGGTACATAGTGGCACGCGATACACCCAACTCTTTCGCTGCCATTGAGACCTGACCAGAATGAGACTCCAGCACTAATAGAAGCGCATCACGTTCACTGCGTTCACGAATGCTCTTCAAGCTGCGTTTGCCGTCACTGCGTTTAGGTAAATCGAGATGTTCTTCATCCAACATCACAGTTTCAGACATCAGAACAATACGCTTGATCTGATTCATCAACTCACGGACATTACCCGGCCAGTGATAACGCGTCAGAGCACGTGTAGCTTCTTCTGTGTAACTGCGAGCCTGAGCGTTGTATTCCTTAGAATATTCCTGAAGGAAATGACGCGCGAGAATCGCGATATCCCCCGCACGCTCTTTCAAGCTTGGCACATTGATGCGCAAGACATTGATGTAGTGGTAAAGCTCTTCATTGAAATCACCATCAATCAACGCTTTTTCGATATCCGCCGAGTTGGCGGCCAGAATACGCACGTCGATTTCCTGACGACCATTCACTGTCTCGATAGTCCCTTCCTGAAGGAATCGCAGCAAATTCAACTGCTGAGACTTAGGCAGAGTAAGAATATCGTTAAGCAGTATGGTGCCACCATCCGCCTTTTCAAGAATCGAAGGCTCAGAGGCATCATCGCGGTTAATACCAAATAAATCGCTCTCAAGACGCCTTTCCGACATAGCGCGACAATTGACAGAAATGAACTCTTTCTGCGCCCGAGAAGAGGTTTTATGCACGGCGCGAGCCACGGTTTCTTTGCCAGTACCACTCTCTCCGTAAATCAGAATGCTGACGTCAGTTGGACCGATACGTTTGATCTGATCGCGCAGACGCTTCATTGGGATCGACTCTCCAATCAGCCCCATGTCATTATTGCTGCCATAGTGTGGCCAAACTTTTTTCTCTAACTTGAGCATACCAAGTTGATGGCCAATAGTGCTGAGAAGCTGAGCATCCGGGATTGGCGCAGTGAAAAAGTCGATACAAAAGTTAACGATAAACTGGCAAATGGTATCTGAACTTAACTGCGATTCACGAATAAACGCGAGCCAACGGACTTGCTTATGGTTACTCACCAAATTCGCAATACCATTGAGACTGAACTCATCATGACTAAGGTCGACGATGCCAATGCAAGGCCCTGTTTCGCTGAACAAAGCGTCTGCTTTGCGTAAATCTGCACACTGAGTACAACGCCATCCTACTTGCTCTAACACCGACAGCCAGGGCTCATACGTACCACCGACAACGATAAGTGAACCAGGAATGGAGTCCATTCGGAACTGACTAGCCATGAAATGTATCCCTATTGATTCAAATTTTAATGCTGTGCCTCCAGAGGCACCAAAACTTAGCCGTTACATTATAGAGACTCGGCAAGATAATCTGTCTCATTACTAAGACTAGCCAGTGAATTATATAAATTCCAAACGACAATGCGATCAACATTCAACACGAGTATGCATCTCTCGGCACAAAACGAGACATAGTGCTAAAGCTCTATTGCAACAATTTCAGACATTGCATCTCCGCCAGATAAAAAAATCCGGTATAAGCGTTGCCTATACCGGATTCTGTTTAAAACAATGTCGACATGTTATGCCAATGCTTGTTCTGACGGCTGTACGTTATAACGTCGAATGTCTTTTAATAGCATCATCGCCACAACAATACTCAGCGCGATGTTTGACAGCGGGTAGGCAATCCAGATTCCTGGAACGCCCATCAGCTTAGGCATTATGTACAAGAAAGGTAACTGAATCAGCATATTACCTATAGTGACAAACATGGCTTTGCTGCCTTTATTGATCGCCTGATAGTAGGCTCCGGCAACAACAAGGAATCCATCCAACGCAAGCGCAAACATGTGTAATCGAATGCCAAGAATCGTATTATCGATCAATTGAGTATCCGTTGAGTTAAATACAGACACAAACTCGCGTGGGAAGATATTCAGCAAAAGCACAAACGCCATTCCGATGACCACAGAGCTGACCATCGCCACTTTGAGCAACTTGCGAATATTGGCCTGATGGCGTGCACCATGGTTATAGCTCACCAGTGGTTGCATACCGTTGGCGATACCCTCGGCGGTCAGATAATACACGGTCACGATATAGCCCAAAATGGCATAGGCACCAATCAAGAGCTGATCGCCATATTGAGCAAACAAGCTATTGTGCAACGCCACCATCATCGAACCATAGGCGTACATAAAAAAGCTGGATGTACCGATGGAAAATATCTGAGGCACTAGCGCCAACTTAAGTTTCAGCTCATGAATTCGTAGGCGAAGTTTGGCTCTGTGTGAGAAGAAGTACCCTACTCCCAATATGGTAACAACCATCTGAGCAATTCCGGTCGCAATCGCCGCACCAGTCAGCTCCCAACCTAACCAAGCGATAAATAGGTAGTCGAGCACAATGTTGATTAGCGCCCCCACGACCATCAACATAGTCGCCAAATTTGGGCTGTCGTCATTACGCAGTAAGAACGGCATAGCAATCGAGCCAAGGGTAAATACGCTGGCACCTATCAAGATGTGCAGATACTGTAACCCTAAGTCAAACACGCGTCCTTCAGCGCCCTGCCAACGCAAGAAGTCATCAGCGAAGAAAAACAGTAACCCAGACACCACAGGGGTTAACGCCAGTAAGAGTACCAAACCTGTCGCCAGAGTTTGTTTCGCACCTAGTGCGTCTTTTTCACCTTGACGAATCGACACCATCGCCCCGGTACCCACGCCTACCAGCATGCCAATTCCTAGAATTGAGCCGATCACGGGCCAGGCAACATTGATTCCTGCGAGCCCATCAGCGCCAACATAGCGACCAATAAATACACCATCGACCACCTGATACAAACCATTGACCAGCATGGCAGCGACGGTGGGAATTGTGTATTTCCAAAACTGTTTATATATGGAAGTTTGCATTTCCCTCACCATAAGTTAGCTAGGCTAACTAAATAGTTAAATTGAAAATTGTTGAACCTGTTAGCCTTTTAGTGACTTTTCCAACAGAGATACAAGCTGCCCTGCTTCTTGTTCCGTCAGTTTGTTGCTCATCGCTTGCGCAATATGCTGATAAACTAACTGTTCTTTCGATAAATCCTTTAACACCTGCTTACTCAGTATGACTCGCTTTGAACGTGCATCCTGCAGACATGAGATACGTGAAACTAACCCTTTCTTTTGCAACCGCGCGACCATATTCGACGCGGACGGTTTGGTTACTTTCATCTCATTGGCTAGGTCAGTGATACGAATTCCTTCCGGAAATTCTTCGATGACCCTCAAGTAGTCATACTCGTTAAAACTCAATAGAGATAAAGGGTCTTCTTTAGCATGCACTCGCCACGCTTTGGCGCAAAAACGTTCCAGTTCTATCAGGCAGTTTTCCAGAGCCATAAGATCTCAGTACTTTTAGTTAGCAAGGCTAACTATTTTAGTGATAGTTAAAATAAATGGCAATAAAAAAACCGCTGCGGGACAGCGGTTTTATCATTCAATATTGATTCAGTTGGAGGCTTGTTGTTGATCCTGAGCCTTTTTGGCTAACTGTTCTTCCTTGACCTCATTGTAAATTCGGGTCAATTCCAAGAACGAATAACGATGCTCAACGTACTCATACACGTTAAACGAAATAGCGAGTTTGTAGAGGGAGATTGCACTCGCGTAGTCACCTTGGCTCTGGTAACGCTTGCCGAGGTAGAAATACGCTTCTGTTAGACGTTGCGCTAACAAGGTATTGTCACGTGTACCGACTAAGATCGCTTTGAAAGCTTCATCTTCCGAGATTTCACCTAAGGTGATTGCCACTAGCACCCAGCCCCACTGTTCGTCACGTTGCTCATAACGGTACATTAGCTCTGCAGTGGCTGCCTGAGGATCTTTTTCCGATTTAACAATATATAGCCAAAGTGCTCGGAAAGGGTCTGCTGTATCTTCTTGGTAATGCTCTGTCATATCTTCTAATGCAAGATCGATACGACCACCGTAATACAATGCAATCGCACGATTTCGGGCTGCATAGGAGTTTGCAGGGTCAAGCTCCAAAGTAGAGTCAAACGCATCGTAGGCAGCGTCATACTCTCCAACCTGAGTGAAGTAAACACCAAGTAAGTTAAACAGATCTGGCTGCGCAGGGTTAAGCGACAGTGATTGATTGTAATCTAGTCTGGCCAAATCGCGCAGGCCTACACTATCGTAGTAATTACCACGCTCATAAAGCATCTTCGCCCGGACTTCTTTAGGAAGATCCTGACGTTGAAGTAACTGACTCAAACGAGCGATCTGCACTTCTTGCTGAACGCTTGCTTGCAACGGCACAGCCATTGGTGGGTAAAGCCACTCAGCGCTGTTATTTGATGTAGTGGCACAACCTGCCGTCACCAATAACGCTAAACTAAGTGTTGCGGTTTGAAACCATTTCACAAATAAGTACTCCTGTTGCTGAGCACGCTGCTCAGTATCGGCCGCATTAAAAAAGGGAGCGTAATGCTCCCTTTATAACATGCTTTTAGCAAAATAGGCTAATTCACCGAACCAGCCCATTTACCAGTATCGCATTATGCGTCTGTTGCTGGTTTCTCTTCAGCAGATGCTTCTTCAGTCTTTTCAACTGCTTCTTTCATGCTTAGACGTACACGGCCCTGACGGTCGATTTCAAGTACTTTAACTTGAACTTCTTGACCTTCAGCTAGGTAGTCAGACACTTTCTCAACACGCTTGTCAGCGATTTGAGAGATGTGTACTAGACCGTCTTTACCTGGCAGGATAGTTACGAATGCACCGAAGTCTGCTAGACGCGCTACTTTACCTGTGTAGATGCGGCCAACTTCAACTTCTGCCGTGATCTCTTCGATACGACGGATTGCTTCTTTCGCAGCTGTACCTTCAGTTGCAGCAATCTTGATTGTACCGTCGTCTTCGATTTCGATAGTTGTGCCAGTCTCTTCAGTTAGAGCACGGATAACTGCACCACCTTTACCGATAACGTCTTTGATCTTCTCAGCGCTGATCTTCATTGTGTGAATACGCGGAGCGAACTCAGAGATATCGTCACGAGCACCAGAGATAGCTTCATCCATTACAGATAGGATGTGCTTACGTGCACCTTGCGCTTGGTTAAGAGCAATTTGCATAATCTCTTTAGTGATACCTTCGATCTTGATGTCCATCTGAAGTGCAGTGATACCAGTGTTAGTACCTGCTACTTTAAAGTCCATGTCACCTAGGTGGTCTTCGTCACCAAGGATGTCAGAAAGGACAACGAAATCGTCGCCTTCTTTAACAAGACCCATTGCGATACCCGCAACAGAAGACTTGATTGGAACACCAGCATCCATAAGCGCTAGAGACGTACCACATACAGAAGCCATTGAAGAAGAACCGTTAGATTCTGTGATTTCTGATACTACACGTACTGTGTATGGGAACTCGTCTACAGATGGCATTACTGCAGCAATACCACGCTTAGCTAGTTTACCGTGGCCGATTTCACGACGCTTAGGAGAACCTACAAAACCAGTCTCACCTACACAGTATGGAGGGAAGTTGTAGTGTAGTAGGAAGTGATCTTTACGCTCACCCGTTAGCTCGTCGATGATTTGAGCATCGCGCTGCGTACCTAGAGTCGCAGTTACTAGCGCCTGAGTTTCACCACGAGTGAATAGTGATGAACCGTGAGTACGTGGAAGAACACCAGTACGTACGTCTAGCGCACGAACCATGTCTTTTTCACGACCGTCGATACGTGGGTTACCAGCGATGATGCTGCGACGTACCACTGTCTTCTCTAGATCGTGGAAGATAGTGTGGATTTCTTTTGTGTTTGCTTCTGGATCTTCAGCAAGAAGAACTTCGTTTACTTCACCAGCAATCTCGTGGATGCGGTCGTAACGAGCCATCTTCTCAGTGATTTGGTAAGCTTCAACTAGCTTAGCTTCAGCAAGTTCAGCGATCTTGTTTACAAGCGTTGTGTTCTCTTCTGGAGCAACCCAATCCCAAGCAGGAGTAGCAACTTCAGCTTTGAATTCGTTGATCGCATTGATTACAACTTGCTGTTGATCGTGACCGTAAACCACTGCTGATAGCATCTCTTCTTCAGTTAGGTTGTCAGCTTCTGACTCAACCATAAGAACAGCGCCTTCAGTACCCGCAACAACTAGGTCTAGCTTAGACGTTTCTAGTTCAGTGTTGCTTGGGTTAAGCACAAGTTGACCGTCGATGTGACCAACACGTGCCGCACCGATAGGACCGTTGAACGGGATACCAGAGATAGCAAGTGCCGCTGACGTACCGATCATTGTTACGATGTCAGGTTGAACGTCTGGATTTACAGACACAACTGTCGCGATAACTTGAACTTCGTTTTTGAATGCATCTGGGAAAAGTGGACGGATTGGACGGTCGATTAGACGAGCCGTTAGCGTTTCACCTTCAGAAGGGCGACCTTCACGTTTGAAGAAACCACCAGGGATTTTGCCCGCAGCGTAAGTACGCTCTTGATAGTTAACCGTTAGAGGGAAGAAGTCTTGACCTTCTACCGCTTCTTTTTTACCTACAACAGATACGAATACCGCAGTATCGTCCATTGTCACCATAACTGCTGCTGTAGCTTGACGTGCAATAACGCCAGTTTCTAGAGTAACCGTGTGGTTACCGTACTGGAACGTTTTAACAACTGGTTTTTCGAACATTGTTATTCCTTGTTTCTGAGGCATCCAAATGGGGCTCAGATAGTGTTAATTGACACTCAAGGCACTACAAATCGCGACTAGTAAAAACGCACTGTTGCTATCCGAAACTTAAGGAGAGGCAATGTCATTTTTAATAGTCGCGACCTTTTGGTCGACGAGGTTGACTGTAATGCAATGAGTTTTTGCTTTTAATACTCAAACAACATGAGTATGGGCGTGCGTATTATAACGGGATAAAACGGATTTGGCTAAATTTAGGCAACAAAAAAGGGGCAAAAAGCCCCTTTTCCGACAAACTGCTCTATGCAGTCGCTAATTAGCGACGTAGGCCTAGACGCTTGATTAGGTCGTGGTAACGATCTAGATCTTTACCTTTTAGGTAATCTAGAAGTTTACGACGACGAGAAACCATACGTAGAAGACCACGACGGCTGTGGTGATCGCCTTTATGCGCTTTGAAGTGACCTTGTAGGTGGTTGATAGAAGCTGTAAGTAGAGCTACTTGTACTTCTGGTGAACCAGTGTCGCCTTCGCCACGTGCGTAATCTGCAACGATTGCTGCTTTAGTTTCTGCATTCAGAGACATAATTCTCTCCTAATAAGAGTAGGTTAAACGTTGTGCCAGCCAATCTCTGATTCAGCCGACACGAGGAGCGAGAATTATAGGGGATGCTCGTTGCTTAAGCAATAGGTATTTACGCACTTCGCACGGGAGGCGGAGACGAAGGCCGTTCCGTTATTGCCCTTTTCTGTTACACTTAGCGGATTAAAAGCTACCTATTTGAAATAACAGGATTCCTTATGAAAATCGGCATCATCGGTGCAATGGAGCAAGAAGTCTCTATTCTTAAGCAAGCTATTGAAAACTGCAAAGAAGTATCAAAAGCGGGTTGCACTTTCTTCTCTGGTCAACTGAACGGCGTGGACGTCGTCCTACTTCAATCTGGTATCGGTAAAGTTGCAGCAGCAATCGGTACCACTGTCTTGCTTGATGAATACCAACCAGATGTTGTCATCAATACAGGTTCTGCGGGTGGTTTTGATTCAACACTGAATTTGGGCGATGTGGTTATTTCGACAGAAGTTCGTCACCACGATGCAGATGTAACAGCGTTTGGCTATGAAATGGGGCAAATGGCCGGGCAACCTGCGGCTTTCACTGCGGATGCGAAGCTGATGGACATTGCGGAAAAAGCACTGTCACAAATGGAAGACAAACACGCTGTACGTGGCCTGATTTGTACTGGTGATACGTTTGTCTGCACCGCTGAGCGTCAGGCGTTTATCCGCCAACATTTCCCATCGGTGATTGCCGTTGAGATGGAAGCTTCTGCAATTGCTCAGGCTTGTCACCAATTTAAAGTGCCGTTTGTTGTAGTGCGTGCCATTTCAGACGTGGCTGACAAAGAGTCACCAATGAGTTTCGAAGAGTTTCTACCGCTAGCTGCAAAGAGCTCTTCTGAAATGGTCTTCAAAATGGTTGAGTTGCTTAAAGCATAATCAATAGCGAGTGGCTGATACTCATGGAAGAACTTTTTAATCAGTTATACTCAAACGGAGCGCTCCTAGTGTTATGGGGCGCTTTGTTGTTTCACCTT
This sequence comes from Vibrio sp. RE88, assembly GCF_013113835.1. Taxonomy (GTDB): domain Bacteria; phylum Pseudomonadota; class Gammaproteobacteria; order Enterobacterales; family Vibrionaceae; genus Vibrio. The sequence goes on from NZ_VTYQ01000009.1 coordinate 61,708, forward strand.
ATACTCCCTTTTCCCCGTGAAGCGCACCCTGCTATTTTATGGCACAAATTTGCTGAGCAACTGGCCGACAAGGTCAATACCAATTCCAGTTATTCACAAAGCATGATCTCAGGCACTCTGGCTTGGTTGCTGATGATCGTCCCTATGCTCACCGTATTAATCGCGTTAAAGCCGTTGGTGTGGCAAGCCCAGTTGTTTGAGCTTGCGCTGTTATTACTCGCCATAGACTGGCGCAATACCGATAAATTCACCGTCCACTTTGTCGAAGCATTGGCCAGAGAAGATAAAGAGCACGCTAAAATGCTCCTCAAGCCAATGGTGAATCGCTCCACCGAGTCGTTGTCTCTTCTCGGCTTAGGAAAAGCGGGCACAGAAACCCTCATCATGTCATACGGTCGCAATGTGGTCGCAGTGCTATTTTGGTACGCCATTACAGGAGGGATTGGCGCCTTCATTTATCGTATGACGGTAGAACTCGCCCGAGCCTGGTCACCCTCACGCGAGAAGTTTTCACCTTTTGGCCTCCCTGTCATTCGAACTGTCGCCGTTTTGGATTACATCCCATTACGCTTATTCGCCGTTATGATTGCATTGGGAAACAGAACCAGCGAAGTGTGGGCTCTGCTTAAGCAACAAGCAGCGACTTGGCCGCTACCGGGACCATCATGGTTGATCATCGCCGTCGGCGCGAAACAAGAGCTTTCTCTCGGTGGACCTGCTATTTATGACGGCAAAAAATCAGTTCGCAGTAAGCTCGGTGGCCGAATTGCGCCGTCTGCCATACATATCGCTCAAGTGCAGCGCCTGCTGGCATGGCGAATGTTCGCCTGGATCATGGTACAAAGCGCTATCATGGGCCTCATTTATCAAGGAATCTAAATGCAGATACGGCTGCTTACCTTCATTACATTACTGGTTTCCGCGCTGGTTAACGCAGCTCCCGTGGAACGCGTTATTAGCTTGGCCCCTCACGCGACCGAAATGGCATTTGCTGCGGGGTTGGGTGACAAACTGATCGCAGTCAGTGAACACAGCGATTACCCTGAACAGGCAACAAAGCTTGAAAAAGTCTCCAACTACCAAGGTATAAAGCTCGAACGCATTATTGCGCTCCAGCCTGATCTGGTGATCGCATGGCCTGCCGGTAACCCTGCTAGAGAATTGGAAAAGCTGAAGCAATTTGGTATCAACATTTACTACTCGACAACCAGCTCGCTGGATGACATTGCCAACAACATCGAACAATTAAGCCAATATTCTCAAGATCCATCCGTCGGACTCAATACAGCCAAGCATTATAGGAATCAGCTGGCGAAGTTTAAGCAACGCTATCAAACGGATATCCCAGTAAGGTATTTCTATCAGCTGAGCGAACAGCCGATAATTACCGTTGCAAAAGGGAATTGGCCAAGCGAAGTATTTTCGTTTTGTGGTGGTGAGAATGTGTTTGAACAAAGTGCCGCACCCTACCCACAAGTTGGCACTGAACAAGTGGTATTAAGTAACCCAGAAGTCATCTTTACCTCAGAGCATGCCATCGCAAAAGGGAACCCTTGGCTGGACTGGAAAAAACAGTTGTCTGCGGTTGAAAACGGATACGTCTGGTCACTGAATTCAGACTGGCTCAACCGACCGACCCCCAGAACGCTGAATGCAATCGAAGAAGTTTGTGAGCACTTCGAAATCGTCAGGCAAAATCGCTAACACTGCTTAGCTCTGATACCATACAATCCGCCGTCGTTTTTATTCCTCAGGATCACTGAGCATTTGTAAGAGATATTAATCCCGTGGATTCCATGCTGCTATACAGTGTCGATTTATTCGGCACCGCCATTTTCGCTGTCTCAGGAGTGCTGCTTGCCGGCCGACTCAAAATGGACCCTTTTGGTGTTGCCGTACTTGGCAGCGTTACCGCTATTGGAGGCGGTACGATTCGTGACATGGCATTAGGTGCCACCCCAGTATTCTGGATTACTGACACAAACTATTTGTGGACCATCTTGATCACCTGCCTGCTAACGATGATCATTGTTCGCCGTCCTAAACGTCTAGCTTGGTGGATTTTGCCCGTATGTGATGCCATTGGACTCGCGGTGTTCGTTGGTATTGGTGTCGATAAAACCATGGCTTATCAGGGTTCAGCACTGGTTGCGATCATCATGGGGGTGATTACCGGTTGTGGCGGCGGCATCATCCGTGATGTGCTCGCTCGGGAAGTCCCAATGGTACTGAGAAGTGAAGTTTATGCCACGGCGTGTATTATCGGCGGGGTATTTCACACCACAGCGCTGGCGATGGGACATGATCCTGACACTGCATTCTTAGCCGGTGTCTTTTCTACTTTGTTGATTCGCCTAGGCGCCATTCGCTGGCACTTGTCTCTGCCAACATTTGCGCTCAATCGTTAATTAAAACGGGTCAGGCACATAAAAAAAGGTCACCGAGGTGACCTTTTTACTTTCAGCAACCAATTACTTTTGTACTCGACGCAGAACGTCTTTCAGCAAGTCAAAGTCATTGGCAAGATCTTCAGAAAGCAGTTCCATCGCGGCATGTTTTGCCAGCGGACCTGGCAAATCAATGTCGGAGTCCAAAATCTCATCCACGACTTCTTTGAATTTCGCAGGGTGAGCCGTACAAAGGAATAGACCCGTTTCGCCTTCTTGTAATTGCTCTTCCAGGACGCGGTATGCAATGGCACCGTGTGGCTCACATAGGTAACCGAGCGAGTGCAAATCTTTCACTGACTGCGCACTTTGCTCATCAGAAACCGCACCTTTACCTAATGTCTCCAAGCCCCACTCTTTCACGCGGCATAGCTCTTCGATGCGCGGCCAGTTGTTTGGCTGGCTTACATCCATCGCATTCGATGTCGTCGCAACTGTTGGTTTTGGCTCCCAATTACCTGTCTCTAGGTAACGTGGCACAGTATCGTTGGCGTTCGTTGCAGCAATAAAGCGTTTAATTGGCAGACCCAGCGCTTTCGCCAATAGACCAGCGGTTAAGTTACCGAAGTTACCACTTGGCACTGACACAACAAGATTCTCACGCTGCTCTTTACTCATTTGCGCTGCAGCTTCAAAGTAATAACAGATTTGCGCCATCAAACGACTGATGTTGATTGAGTTTGCAGAGTTTAGACCAATTTCTTCACGCAATGCCGCGTCATCGAAAGCTTGCTTAACAAGTGCCTGACAAGCATCGAAGTCACCATCGATCGCTACGGTGTGAATATTGTTACCAAGCGTACAGAATAGCTTCTCTTGTAGTGGGCTGATCTTGCCTTTCGGGTAAAGAATCACAACATTGATGTCTTCCATACCGTAGAAAGCGTGTGCCACGGCTGCACCAGTGTCGCCAGAGGTTGCGGTCAGAATAGTAATCTTGCCGCCGTCTGATACCGCCGCAAGAGATTGCGCCATAAAGCGCCCACCGAAGTCTTTAAACGCTAGAGTTGGACCATGGAACAATTCTAAAGCATAAACACCATCTTTAACCTGATTGATTGGTGCTGGGAATTGAAACGCCGCGTCAACCATAGAGTTAACTTGCTCTTCACTCAGCTCATCACCAATCAACGCTGACAAAATTTTAGTGCTACGAGAGACTAAGTCTTCTGATAGCAGCGCATCAACATCATCAAATTTCGGCAATTCCGATGGAAAAAACAGACCTTGATTACGGCCTAACCCTTGGCGAACGGCTTGGCCAAAGGAAACTTGTTCATCATTTTCTTTTATATTGTAAAGCTTCATAGCTCACTTCCTGTTACTTTCGAGCCCTGTTTGTCTAAACGACAAACATGGACGAATCCTTCTTGGTTTTGTACGTAATTTTGTTCTAACCTGCGAGCAACTCGCTCAGCGACATCTTTATCTTTGCAAATACTAAACAGCGTCGGGCCACTTCCTGAAATGCCCGTCGCCAGAGCGCCTGCTGTTGCCGCATATTTACGTGCATCAGCAAAGCCCGGTAGCAGTTTCTCACGATACGGTTCAGCGATCTCGTCTTTGATCATCTTAGCCGCCAGCTCTGGCTGGTTCGAATGGCAAGCATGGATAAAGCCAGCCAAGTGTCGACCATGAGCAATGATATCCTGACGACGATATTGAGATGGTAGGATCTCGCGTGCTTCCGCCGTTGATACCTTGATGCCTGGATACGCCATGACCCAGTACCAGTCATCAAAACATGGCACTTCCTGACTGATGATGCCAAGCTCTTCAAGCATTAGTTGAACACCACCTAGGTAACATGGTGCGACATTGTCGTAATGTATACCACCAGATATCTGCCCTTCCATCTCACCCATCAATGCCAATAGCTCAGTTTTATCCAACGGATTACCATGGAACTGGTTTAACGCATCCAGAGCCGCGACAATAGAGCAGGCACTGGAGCCTAACCCAGAACCGATCGGCATGTTCTTCTCAAGCGTCATTTCAAGAGGTAACAGAGTCACACCTTTCTTATCTAACTCTCGGGCAAACACTTGCCAACAATCATAAACGATATTTTCTTTAGGGTTTTCCGGTAACTTGGAAACAAAATCGCCCGCCGTTTTGAGGCTAAAAGACTCGTTTCCAGCTTTCACCATCACTCGGTCACCAAGTAAGGTGCCATCAATAGGCGACACCGCAGCACCGAGCACATCAAAACCAACACTCACGTTACCAATTGACGCTGGGGCGTAAACCACCACATCCATACCACTACTCATTCGTTTTAAACCCCTAGTTTCCATCCTAAAGTACGCATCACATCTGAGAATACCCCAGCCGCGGTAACTTCTGTACCCGCACCATAACCACGTAATACCAGTGGAATTGGCTGATAGTAACGGCTGTAGAAGGCCAATGCGTTCTCACCATCCTTGATCTTGAACATAGGATCATTTTCATCAACGGCGGCAATGCTCACACGACATTGGCCATCATTGATTTCTCCAACATAACGTAACACTTTGCCATCTTCCGCGGCCTTGGCGGACCACTCTTGGAAGTACGCATCCGCTTCAGGCAATCGTGCCATGAACTCATCTACGCTGCCTGAATCATCAAAGCCTGGTGGTAATGCTTGATCAACAATCACATCTTCCAGCTCTAAATTCATGCCGGCTTCACGCGCAAGAATTAGTAGCTTACGAGCGACATCCATACCAGACAGATCATCACGAGGATCCGGCTCGGTAAAGCCATTGTCTTTAGCAATATTGGTCGCCTGACTTAGCGTCATACCTTCATCAAGCTTACCGAAGATGTAGGACAGAGAACCAGAAAGAATTCCGCTAAAGCGCTCAAGTTCATCCCCTGCGGAGATAAGATTTTGCAGGTTTTCGATTACTGGTAGACCAGCGCCAACTGTTGTTTCGTACATCAACTTACGACGTGAACTACGGGCGACATCACGCAGCTGATGATAATACGCCATACTCGCTGTGTTGGCTTTTTTGTTTGGAGTGACAACGTGGAAGCCCGCGGCCAAGAAATCCGCATATTGGTTAGCGATAGACTCTGAAGAAGTACAATCCACCAACACTGGGTTGATAATGTGGTTGCGCTGAACCAGAGAAATCAATCGCGCGAGGCTAAATTCTTCAGTTGCGTCGTTCATGCGGTCACGCCAGTGCTCTAATGGCAGACCTTCACTATCGAGCAACAGCCCCTTGCTGTTCGCCAAACCACAGACTCTTAGAATGATGCCTTTTTCCGCCAATTTCGCTTGCTGACGCTGAATTTGATCCACCAGCTCGCCACCAACGCCGCCGACACCGACCACAAATACATCCAAAAAGTGTTTAGAGTTAAACAGGTTCTCATGACACGCTTTAATCGCTTCAGAAATCTTATCTTCAGGAATCACAGCTGAAATCGCACGTTCCGATGAACCTTGCGCGATAGCCACGATATTAACGTTCACTTCTGCCAAAGATGAGAAGAATTGAGAGGCGACGCCGCGAGAAGTGCGCATACCATCACCAACCAAAGTCACAATGGCGACATCATCCATAAACTCAACAGGCTCAAGCAGGCCGTCTTTGAGCTCCAACTCGAACGAGTCGCTGAGCGCTTGCTGAGCGATGGCTTTATCTTCCGCCTCAATACAGAAACTGATGCTGTACTCAGAAGAAGACTGAGTGATGAGTACAATAGAGACACCCGATGAAGACATGGCACCAAATACGCGGCTCGCCATTCCGACCATGCCTTTCATTCCCGGACCTGAAACATTGACCATGGTCAGATCGCTTAGCGTGGTAATGCCTTTAATGGAAAGTTTGTCTTCCCCAGTGTCTTGGCCGATTAACGTGCCCGCACCTTGTGGGTTAAAGCTGTTTTTGATCAGACATGGGATATGGAATTGGGCAATTGGAGCGATAGTTTTAGGGTGAAGCACAGAAGCGCCAAAGTAAGAAAGCTCCATCGCTTCCTGATAGCTAAGTGATTTCAGTAGACGCGCATCATCAACCAAGCGTGGGTCACAGTTGTAGACGCCATCGACATCTGTCCAAATTTCGCAACAATCAGCGCGTAGACACGCTGCTAATACCGCAGCCGAGTAGTCAGAGCCGTTGCGACCTAGAGTGACGAGTTCGCCCTCTTCATTACCTGCAGTAAAACCAGGCATGATATTGACGTGACCTTTAGGCAGTGGATTTTGGCGGAAATTCTGAGTCGAAACCTCAACGTCAACCATCGCCTCCAAGTGTTCACCGTTCGCATAAAGGTATTTAACCGGATCAATCAGGCTAGCTGGTTGACCTTTTGCTTCCAATACCGCTTTCATGAGCTGAATGGAAACACGTTCACCTTTACTAATGATACGAGCATTGACGTTATCTGGGCACATACCCAACAGGTTAATACCGTGCACAAACTGACGCAGTTGAGTCAGAGAGGTTTTTACTTGGTTGTCATAGCCGGAACCATCAATGTTAGGCAAGACTTGTTTGATATCCTGATACAGATCGCGGAAAGAGTCTTCCAACTCAGCGATTTGCAGCTCGGCCTCGCCATTTTTCAACGCCCCATCAATCACGGCAACCAGTTTATTGGTTGTTTTACCTGGTGCTGAGAGAACAACAGCGACCTCTTCCTGCTGAGCATTATTAGCAATGATATCCGCAGCTCGTAAAAAACGATCAGCATCTGCTAATGATGAGCCTCCAAACTTTAAAACACGCATCCCTTCCTCCAAATATCTGTAAATTTAGTTATAAAAAAAGGCCTGTATCTTGTGGGATACAGGCCTTTTTTTTGAATTTCTTTCGCTTAGCAGCCTGCCCCAACATGTGTAATGTCGGTAATAATAATGGTTGTGGTCATTACTAGGTGGCTGTGGTTTTGCATAGTTTAATTTTGTTGCGATTGTGTGTTTGCTTACCCATACGTTTAACCTATTTGTTTAGCATGAGTCAACGAAAAGTTTTTATTTTTTGTTTACACTTCGGTCTAATTGGCTTCTGTGAGCCAGTTCAATAAGTTATCTCATCACAAAACAAAATGAATCAGAATGCATATTGGTTGGATCCAGTTTTAGCTGAAAAAGATTCTCCCAGTGCTTTTGTTTTATGCTTTAATTGATCTTGCAGTGGATAAATAACGACCAAGGAGTGGCAAATGAAAAAAACACTAAGCCTTTTGCTTACTCTTGTTGCGTGCTCGTCAGTGGCTACAGAGCTCCCTGCTTTACCATCACAGCAAAAAGCATCCCCACATAAGCTATTCCTCTCCAGTGAGACCGATCAACACGACTTTGATACTTGGAAGATTGATGGCGGTTATTCTTATAATGTGTTTGATAACATTGATTTGTATGTAGGAGCCCGTGTTAATCAAGGGAGTAATACCAACGAAAGTGGATTTTTAAGTGGTGTAAGCTATCAGATAACGCCAAGAGTCTCGGTAAAAAGTACCCTGCATTCTTACAACGAAGAAAACACGGCTGAGGGGACAGATAAAGTCATTGCCGCAGAAGTTTCAAGTCGCATGAGATTGACTGAAAATCTCGATCTCCATGCCACTCTCGAACATCAAGAGTGGCAACAAGAGCTGGAAGTCGGTATCGGCTTTCGCTTCTAACTCCAATCCAACAATTCTGTAGAGGTTAACACACCATTCCAGTCGGCGTAGACGTAGTCGCCGGGCTGGATCATTTGGTTGTGTATCGTCAAAGTCACATTCGTGTCACCCGCCCCACGCTTTTCCGTTTTAAATGGGCTGGTCCCGAGCGCCTTGACTCCCAGTTCCATCTCCGCCATTGCAGCCGCATCACGGATAGCACCATAAACAATCACGCCCTCCCAGTTATTATCAATCGCTAGGATCGCCAATTGATCACCAAGCAAGGCTTTTTGACAGGAACCATGTCCATCGACGATCAGCACTTTGCCCTTGCCGTCCTGACTCAAGGTTTCTCTCACTTTGGAGTTATCGTGGTAGCAGCGAACCGTGACAATTTCTCCCCAGAACGCACTTTTGTTACCAAAAGTGTGTAAGGGCAAATCCAACGACGTTACTTTATCTTCATGTTTATCACATATATCCGGTGTTATATCTTTCATTTTTCCTCCATGAATATGGCTTTAATTTCTTATCTGCATCGATATTCCCACTCACCTAAACTGACTTTCGCTCCGTCAGCCAAACAGGAGAGTAAAAACAGCTCATTACCATCAACATAGTAAATGGCGTTCTGCTGATATTTACGCCCTAGCTCTAGTGCCTGTAACTCATCAATATCGACAGCGAAACTCTCTTCAGCCCAACCGAAACTTTCATCTCCCACTAGCACTTCAACAAAGTAAGTATGGCTAAATTCTTGAACTAAGTAGTGATTATTTCGCTGATTTTGTTGTTTGGACTGGCACTGACTGGCGGGGTTCCACGCCGTGATAATGGCAAACTGATGACAGCTCAGCGAGCGAATGAATTTGAAGTAAGGGTCTGAATATTCTTGCCAAAGTTGTGCATCAACCATCATATAAACCACAGTTTTACATTTGTTTTAGACTATTAATATTTGTTACATTCGAACTCTTGATATAAATCAACAAAGTGCATGGAATTAACATTCTGACGTTGTTAGCATGCTGTTAACATTATAGAATCCGCCTCAAAGACTAATAGAACGTGTGAGGAAAAGGGACCTCAAAAAGCGAATTGGGACCAAGGAAGGCGGGCAACCAAAGAAACAATGTATTTTTACAGTCTTTGGTTTATTATCAACATCACATTACCTGTATGTTAGGTTTTTGCCTAGAATTTATTCTATTAGCACAATTTTTTCACAAGTTTAGGTACCGCCAATGCAAACCCCGCACATTCTTATTGTTGAAGATGAGCAAGTAACTCGTAACACTCTAAAGAGTATTTTTGAAGCAGAGGGATACGCTGTTTTCGAGGCCAGTGACGGTGAAGAGATGCACCAGGTGCTGTCTGACAACCAGGTAAATCTGGTTATTATGGACATCAACCTTCCAGGTAAAAATGGCCTTCTGCTTGCACGTGAACTGCGTGAGCAAGCAAATGTGGCATTAATGTTCCTGACTGGTCGTGACAACGAAGTCGACAAGATCCTTGGTCTTGAGATCGGTGCAGACGACTACATTACTAAGCCGTTCAACCCACGTGAACTCACTATCCGTGCTCGTAACCTGCTGAACCGCTCAATGAGCACCAGTGTAGTAACGGAAGAGAAACGTAGCGTTGAGAAATACGAATTCAACGGCTGGGTATTGGATATCAATAGCCGCTCACTGGTTAGCCCAAGTGGCGATGGCTACAAGCTACCACGTTCTGAGTTCCGTGCCCTGCTTCACTTCTGTGAAAATCCAGGCAAGATCCAGACACGTGCTGACCTGCTTAAGAAAATGACTGGTCGTGAGCTTAAGCCACATGACCGTACTGTCGATGTGACTATCCGTCGTATCCGTAAGCACTTTGAGTCAGTCTCTGGTACGCCAGAAATCATCGCGACTATTCACGGTGAAGGTTACCGATTCTGTGGTGATTTAGAAGAATAATCACCAGAATGAAGATAGAAAAATGGAGCCAATTGGCTCCATTTTTTTGTTTTTCACTATCGGCTGCGACTCAAATGGTAACAACTTATGAGCAAGCTGTGATTCAGGCAGAGCGTAATAACGCTCTACCTAATATGTCTTTAGCCTTTGCCGCCCTTGATGGCGTCAATGATCTCAGTCGTTGAGCAACCATCTTCAAAGTTGAGTACTTTAACTTCACCGCCATTGGCAATCACTTCTTTACCACCCGCAATCTCTTCAGGCTTGTAATCACCACCTTTCACAAGCATGTCTGGCAAGACTTCGGAAATCAAGCGTTGAGGCGTTTCTTCGCCAAATGGGACAACCCAATCTACCGCACCAAGGCCAGCCAGAACCGCCATACGGCGATCTGTCGGGTTAACTGGGCGACCAGGGCCTTTCAAGCGCTTAACAGATTCATCCGTGTTCACAGCAACAATCAGGCGGTCACCCAATTCAGCAGCATGGTTCAGGTAAGAAACGTGTCCAGCGTGCAGAATGTCGAAACAACCATTGGTCATCACCACCTTCTCGCCCTTCGACTGTGCGTTCTTCACCGCTTCAATCAGCGCCAGCTCAGTGATGACGCCGAAATCAGTGTCTTGGCTGCCATGAACCGCTTCCGCCAGTTCAATGGTTGATACCGTTGATGTACCCAGTTTACCAACCACGACGCCTGCTGCTGCATTTGCCAATGCACAAGCTTCATCCAGCGGTTTACCCGCAGCAACGGACGCAGCAAGGACAGAAATCACGGTATCGCCTGCACCTGTCACGTCATACACCTCTTTAGCAAGAGTTGGCAGGTGGAATGGCTCCTGACCACGACGCAGTAATGTCATACCGTGTTCACTGCGCGTTACCAACAGTGCTTCAAAGTCGAATTCTTCAATCAGCGCTAAGCCTTTCTCGACCAGTTCTTCTTCAGACTTTACCTTACCCACAACCAGCTCAAATTCTGCCATGTTTGGAGTCAGTAATGTCGCACCGCGGTAGCGTTCAAAGTCCGCGCCTTTAGGGTCAATAAACACAGGAACCTTGGCTGCGCGTGCTTTCTGAATGAATTGCTGAACGTGCTCCAATGCTCCTTTCGCATAATCAGACAGAACAACCGATTTCACTTTTGGTAGAGCCTGTTCCATACGATCTAAAATCAGCTCGGCATCGGTATTTTCAAATTTGTCTTCGAAATCTAGGCGGATCAGCTGCTGACCACGGCTCAAAACGCGAAGTTTAGTAATGGTTGGATAGTTTGGCAGAGCAACAAAGTCACACTTTACTTTCAGTGCAGACAGCGTCTCATTGAGCACTTTGGCTGGCTCATCAATCCCAGTTAAACCTACGATATGCGCATGGCCGCCCAAAGAAGCAATGTTCATTGCTACGTTAGCTGCACCGCCTGGACGCTCTTCGTTATTTTCTACTTTTACTACAGGAACTGGGGCTTCTGGGGAGATGCGTCCAGTCGGGCCATACCAGTAACGATCAAGCATGACGTCACCGATGATCAATACACCAGAATCACTATAGTTCGGTAGGATTGGTTTCATTATGGGTCTCCAGATTCTAATTCGGGCAAGAGTTTAACACAGGGGATAAGGACCCTAAACCTATTCTAGCCACTCATGCCAAAGCGCTTTAACCAGCTCTCGCTCTTTGGTCAGTTTTTCTTCAGCCACATCCGCATCGAGATTGAGCAAATTGCGATGATGAATTTGATCGCGCATCGTTGTGTATGCCTGAGTCAATGCCATCGCAGGAGCTTCATCCAGAATGCCTTGTGCCATCATGGATTCAAAGATTCTGACGTTATCACTCCATCGAGTCAGCTTAGGCTTTTCGTGACTAAACCTTAAGACCAGATACTGCGCAAGAAATTCCACATCGGTAATACCACCAGGGTCTTGTTTGAGCATAAAACGACCTGACTTTTTCCCACCAAGATGTTCACGCATTTTCACCCGCATCTCAGCCACATCCGTTTTGAGCTTTGACTCTTCTCGCGCCAAACTCAAGATATCGTGCCTTGTTTGAGAAAATGCCTGTTGTAGTGGTTGATCGCCGTAGATCATCCGGGCTCTCACTAACGCTTGATGTTCCCATGTCCAAGCTTCATTGTGCTGGTATTCATCAAAGGCATCTGCCGGACTCACTAGCAAGCCTGAAGCCCCTGAAGGGCGTAAGCGAGTATCCGCTTCGTACAAGATGCCTGATGCCGTTCTTGTTGAGAATATATGGATGATGCGCTGCGCCAAACGTAAGTAAAATTGGCGGCCATCAATCTCTTTTTTGCCGTCGGTATAAGCATGAACTGGGCAGTCATGCATAAAGACGATATCCAGATCCGAGTTGTACCCCAGCTCCCAGCCGCCCACTTTGCCGTAACCAATCACAGCAAAGCCTCGACCCTCTCTGTCTTTTAGGTGCGTCGGCTCACCATATTTCTCCGCCATTTGCAGCCACGCTTGGTTCACCACAGACTCAACAATCGCTTCAGCGAGGTAAGTTAGGTGGTCACTGACTTTCATGACAGGCAGCACTCCTGCAATGTCTGCAGCAGCAATGCGCAAAATACAGATCTGCTTGAACTGACGCAGTGCTTCCATTTGTTGCTCCATATCATCTTCTGGGATACGAGCAAGGAAATCACGCAGTTCAGTACGGTAGCTTTCCAATGGTACGGGGTTGTACAACTGCTGAGGATCAATCAGCTCATCAAGCAGAATCGGATAACGCCCAAGTTGCTCTGAAATCATTGGGCTGGCCGTACAAAGGCGGACCAGTTGCGTCAGCGCCGCAGGGTGCTCATCTAACAACTCCAGATACGTTGTTCGGGTCACAATCTTATGCAGCAAATGCAGGACGCGAGGTAAACCGAATTTGGCATCCTGATGAGAATATATGGCAGCGAACATCTTCGGCATTAAGCGATTGAGCACTTCCCGGCCTCTTGGACCCAGCGTTTTCTTGGCTAAGTCCTTCTTAAACTGAATGATGGTCGACGCCATCTCAGCGGCCTCAGTAGTGCCAATATCCTGTTCAAGAACTGCTTCGATCACGTCGGGCTTTTCTGCCATGTCCCACAGTTCATGGAAATGCTTGGCGACTTCTGAACACTCTTCTTCCTCATCGCCGATAAGATTGTTGAATACCTGATGGACGTTGTGCATATGTTGACGCACTTGTTCGATGAGTGAAGCCCAGTCTGCATACCCCATTGCAACGGCAAGTTGCAGTTGTTCATTCTCACATTCAGGCAGCGTTTGCGTTTGCTTGTCGGCCATTGCCTGCAACAGATTCTCAAGCCGGCGGAGGAATTTATACGACGACTTAAGGTTGTTAACTTCTTCACTGCTCAGCTGCTCCAACTCTTCAATCGCGTCAAGAGTCACCAACAACCCGCGCTGACGCAAATTCGGCTCGCGACCGCCACGAATCAGCTGAAATACCTGAGCGATAAACTCAATTTCACGAATGCCGCCCGCGCCGAGTTTAATGTTGTTGCTTAAACCCCGTCGACGCACTTCGCTGCTGATCATCGACTTCATACGCCTCAGGGACTGAATCGCACTGAAGTCGATGTAGCGACGGAACACAAACGGGCGCAGCATCTGACGCAGCTCTTGATACTGCGGGTACATTTCACGCCCCATCACTCGCGCTTTAATCATCGCGTAGCGTTCCCAGTCTCGCCCCTGCTCTTGATAATAATCCTCGAGCGCAGCGTAGCTCATCACCAATGGGCCACTGTCGCCAAAAGGACGTAGGCGCATATCAACGCGATAGCAGAAACCGTCGAAGGTCTGCTGGTCGAGCGCTTTGATGATGCGTTGCCCTAGGCGAGTAAAAAACTGAGCATTGGCAATGCTACGACGAGCACCTTGAGTCTCACCGTTCTCTGGATAAGTGAAGATCAGATCGATATCCGAAGAGAAGTTCAGCTCACCACCGCCCAGTTTGCCCATGCCAATAACCAACATAGGCTGCGCCTCGCCTGCCTCATTGCATGGCGTGCCCCACAGCTCGCAACACGCTTTGTACTGCCACTGATAGGTTTCGAAAATCATTGCTTCCGCCAGCTGAGACAAGTGCTCTAGGCTTTGTTCAAGCTCCCAATTGCCTATGAAATCTCGCCATGCGATGTATGTCATCTCGCGATTACGAAACTGTCTGAGTACTCTGTGTCCCTGCATTTCATCGCTACATCCGGCCAATAATTCTGCCAGACGCTGTCGATATGCTTCGTGTCGAGACTCTGCCTCCAACATCTCAGGCAAGTGTTGATGCAAATACTCATCTTGCTGCAAGGTGTCGACAATAAACTGACTCAATCCGGCCACATAACCGAGCTCCTTACGGTAAGACTCTGGCCATTCCTGAATAGCCTGATGTTGCAGTAGGGACTCCAGAGCAGTCTGGGAAACAGAAGCAAGACTCGCGGGCAATTGCATGGTTCTTCCTTGGATCGATAAATTCGTTGATAGGGATTTTATACCAATAAAAAACGCCCACTAACAATGAGTGGGCGCTTATTCGTACTATTCTGGCGATCAGACTTTAAAGGATGTGATCTTGGCATCCAGAGCTTCAGCATTTTTCTGCATGATTTCCGAGGTTTCGAGTAATTCAGACACCACAGTCACCGATGCTTCCACCAGCTCACGTACATTCGTCAGATTCTGGTTCATCTCTTCTGCAACGCTGCTTTGCTGACCCGCTGCCGTTGCAATCTGGAAGTTCATGTCGTTGATTTGATTTACCTGAGTCACAATGCCGTCCAGCTCGCTCCCGGCGTTGGTGACCAAATCAACACCTTCCGCCGCCTCGACAACACTCTTCTCCATCAATTCCACTGCAGAGCTCGCACTGGATTGCAGCTGAGTGATCATTTCTTGGATTTCGACCGTCGCTCCTTGAGTACGCTGCGCAAGGTTTCTTACTTCATCAGCCACGACGGCAAAACCGCGACCCGCTTCCCCTGCTCGGGCCGCTTCGATCGCCGCATTCAGTGCCAGTAAGTTGGTTTGCTCTGATATGCCCTGAATCGTACCAACCACACTGCCAATCGACTCGACGCTCTCTTCAACCTGATTAACAGCTTGCGCAGAGGCGGAAATGTCTTTCGATAATTCACTGATTTTTTGCACTGTTCCTTGCACAAAGCGCTGACCGCTTTCTGCTTGCCCAGAGGCATTTTCCGTTAACGAAGAGGCATTTTGTGCGTGATCAGCGACAGTCTGTACCGTGGACGACATTTCACTCATCGCCGTTGCCAGTTGGTCAATCTCGTTAAACTCTTCTTGCGCTGACTCTTTCGTTTCTGACATGCTCATCGTCATGACTTCAGTCAGCCCTGCCAGCTCTTGTGAGGCGTCAATTTGCAGTTTGATCATTTCCTGCAGTTGCATCCGCGTCTTTTCCAGCTCGCGTGCCACATCACCGTATTCGTCTTTACAGTCCATCTCAATCGGTACCGATAGATTGCGGTCCGCCATTAACTTGATCGAGTCACTAAGATATTGTGTCTGACGCAGCATGATACGTGCGGCAAACAAGAGTAAAACGACAAACACCACGATCATGGCTGCTGTCTGCCACGCCACCTGCACCATATAAGCTTCGTAGTGTTCCTGAGCAATCTGAGCGTTTTGAGTAGCGGCGAGAAGAGAATCGTAGAAGGTGCTCGCATCCCATAATTGCTTGCCGATGATCAGAATGGTACTGAATACCATCAACATCACCATCTTGGGAACCAGACGAATATCCGTGATCACTCGCTCCCATGGCTTAAATGCCATTTTGGTCATTGTTAGTTCTCCACTAAGTCTTATATATTGTTTTTATTCCTGATAACCGTCAGGACACTGTTAACTACCGCTCGTTACCATCATCCAGATAGCGAATATGTATTTATTTTGAGCCTCGTATGAATAGAAATGATATCAAATCTGATACAAAACCAATGAGCTTGCTGTCACTAATCCTGTCTTTCATGGCGCTATTTGTGATCTCTGGCCTGCTGTTTTTTCCACTCAGCAGTCAAACACGCCAAGTTCTTATCGGCTTGGACTTTATTATCTGTAGCGTGTTTCTTCTCCAACTGAGCGTAGATTTGATCCGCGCAACAGATCGCGTGCAATTTATGAAACGGCACTGGATCGACTTCCTAGCCAGTATCCCTATGATTGAGCCGCTGCGCTTTGCGCGCCTGTTCCACATCTTGCGCGTGATTTTGGTCATCCGCTCAAGTAAGTTCCTCATCAAGCAATTGCTGGTAAATCGCCGAGAAACGACCCTCGCATCAATTCTGTTATTGATGGTGGTCTTGCTGACTATTGGTTCGAGTATGATGTTGTTTGTTGAGGGCAAATCACCGGATGCGAATATTCAAACCGGCGGCGATGCGATGTGGTGGGCGCTGGTAACCATCTCAACGGTGGGCTATGGGGATCACTTTCCTGTCACGGACGCTGGTAAAATCTTAGCCTCTGGCTTAATCATTTGTGGCGTTGGCATTTTCGGTATGATTTCAGGTTTGATCACTTCACTGATCACCTCACCAACAGAAGTTCAAGCAAGACGTTCGGAAAACAAAGAGCGACTGTTATTAGAACTGGTACAGAAGCAAGATGAAATTTTGCGCCGTCTCGACCAATTAGAGCAGCAGGAAGAAAAAAAACGGGAGCCGTAAAGCTCCCGTTTCACACATCACTATTATCGACTTAGTCTTGCCAATAAGGCTCAGCTTCAATACAGATAATCCGAGTCTGCTCCATGGCATGAAGAATGGAGCTCTCTTGGCGAGACAACCAGCGCTGAAGCTGTTCTTGCTCATCACCTTCCAGCTTATCGACCATATTGTCTAACGTGCGGAGTTTAAGTAAATCATCAATGCCATGGAGTAAGTCGCTCCATGGTAGTCGGAAACTATTGCGCTCTTCAAAATCGAACAAACTCGCAAAGCTCACCCCCGTATAAAGGTTACGCATCAGGCGATACTGTTGGTCAATATAGTCCTGGCTGTTCAGTGCACGCTCAGGCGGAAAGGCTTCCATTAACTCAGCCCAAGTGCGATCCAACTGCTTCACAGAAAACGGCTCAACCGTTAGTGCCATCTTGTCACGCGCTTTATCATCAAGGAATGGCTGCCAGCCCCGCGTCAGGATCCAACGACTTAGATCAAGCAAAAGACCCGTGTATCTGGCGGAATTAAGTAGCGTCAGCATCTCTTCACGATCAGGCAAGGCTTCCTGAACCATTTTCAGTTCACCCACTAAAAACTTACGCGCATCGAGCTTACGTAATGCATGGCCTTTATCGTCGAGTAACGCTTCTAAATAGTCATAGTCATTTAACCACTCCAGCTCTTGTTCAAGCCACTTCAGCTCCTGACGCACCAAAGCACTCGCACGACGAGGCACCACGCCTCCGTATACCGTCAGCAACTGACGAATAAAGCTGATGGAGTTTTTAATTTCATTCAAGGCTTCTACCGACTCACGCTCAGCATAAATTTGCTCGTGATAATGCCAGTGTGACAAACCATGCTCTAAAGAGTTGATAAAGCAAGACTCAACTGTGTCATGTTTGTCCGTGCTGACTAAAGCCAGTGTTTTAACATCGTCGCCAGTGTAACCACTTGCCAAACGATAACCTTTCGCCGCTTTACTCAGGTTACCAAGACGCATGCCTCCTTCTTCAGAGAAGATACGTGCGAGCGAAAACAGAGCGTCAGTTTGGCCTGATTTCAACTCCAGCTCCACTTCACAAATAGGGTCTTCCTTATCGCCTGCTTCTACCTTGCCTTGATCGAAAGCGACTTCGATTTGGCTGCCGTCTGGCATGGCGATCAACCATTGCTCACGAGTGAAGTTGGTCGAAAAAAGCGGGATAAGTTCGGATTGCAGCGTTTCAGTGTCTTTGCCAGTCGGCCAGATATCTGATGGGTGAAGAGAAAGAAGCGGATCATTGCTGTCATGCTCGGCGTTGAATTCAGGTCGTTGGTGTAAACCTGCCACCACACGTCCGGACGTCTTGACCGTCTGGACATACACATCGTCAAAACGGCGGATTCTTAAGCCAATGTCATGCTGACGTAACCAATTGTCGGGAGTATCAAAGTAGGTATTTCCTAGCTCACGACAACTGTGCTGAAGTACTTTGGTCTGGGAGATTTTATCTCGTAAAGTATTTGAAAAATCAGGAGAAACAAAAAACTTCAGTTCTATCTCGGTTTCCATAGTTATACCTTTTAAAGCAGATACAAACAGGATATTGCCAATTTTCGTACTGGGCAAGAAAGAAATATCGCAGCAATGATGATCTAAAACAGTTTTAATGATGGATTTAATGCGTTAACATGCGCGCCTTTATAGCCATCGTTCAACATTTCACCACGAATGGTGTATGTTATTTTTAGGTTATATTAATTAGGTTGAATGACCATGCCAGTAAATACAATTATGGGGTTATTTGCAAAGTCCCCTATTAAGCCTTTGCAGCGCCACGTAGTGTGTGTCAACGAATGTTGTTCTCACCTAGTGAATTTCTTTGAAGTCAGTTCAAAGGGTGACTGGGAAAAAGCATCAGAAATTCGTGCACAGATTTCTCACCTAGAGAAAGAAGCTGACGTACTTAAGCGCGAAATTCGCCTTAAACTTCCTCGCGGTTTGTTTATGCCAGTAGATCGTAGCGACATGCTTGAACTACTGACTCAGCAAGACAAACTGGCAAACCTAGCAAAAGATATTGCTGGCCGTGTATACGGTCGTCAATTGACTTTCCCAGAGCCTCTCCAAGAAAACTTCATTGCGTATGTTAAACGTTGTCTCGATGCAGCGAATCAGGCGCAAAAAGTCATCAATGAGCTCGATGAGTTATTGGAAACTGGATTTAAAGGCCGCGAAGTAACGCTTGTGGCTGAAATGATCCATCAACTGGATGTGATTGAGGACGATACTGACGCGATGCAGATTCAACTTCGCCAACAACTGATGGCGGTTGAAAACGATCTGAATCCGATCGATGTAATGTTCCTTTATAAGATTCTTGAATGGGTAGGTGGCATAGCTGATCAGGCGCAACGTGTTGGTGCGCGTCTAGAGCTAATGTTGTCTCGCTCATAAACAAATAAGTTAACCAAATAACGAAGAGCATCTTAATAGCACTCCCCTGATAGGCGTTAAATAATGAGACGCCGAAGGGGTTTTGTCGTGCCTAATTTGCTCCGCTTGTTATCAACAACTAGGTATTACGATGGATATCCTTGCGAACTACGGCACTGTCCTGATTATTATTGCAGCAGCTTTCGGCTTTATGATGGCGATTGGTATTGGCGCGAATGATGTAGCCAATGCGATGGGTACATCGGTAGGCTCTAAAGCGCTAACCGTAAAACAAGCGATCATTATCGCGATGATCTTTGAATTTGCGGGGGCATACCTTGCAGGCGGTGAAGTAACCGACACTATCCGTAAAGGCGTCATCGAAACGTCACTCTTTGCTAGCCAGCCGGACGTTCTTGTCTTTGGTATGATGTCAGCCCTTCTTGCGGCGGGTACATGGCTCCTTCTTGCTTCTTACATGGGTTGGCCTGTATCAACCACTCACTCGATCATTGGTGCCATCATCGGTTTTGCCTGTGTGTCTGTGGGTACCGAAGCGGTCGATTGGGGCTCAGTTCAAGGCATCGTAGGTAGCTGGATCATTACTCCAGTCATCTCAGGTTTCTTTGCGTACGTGATTTTTGTCAGCGCCCAGCGCCTGATCTTTGATACCGAGAAGCCACTCTTCAACGCTAAACGTTTCGTTCCAGTCTACATGTTCATCACTACCATGGTGATTGCTCTAGTAACGATCAAGAAAGGCCTAAAGCACGTTGGTCTGCACCTTTCTGATGGCGAAGCGTGGATGTGGGCGGCTGCGGTATCTGCACTGGTTATGGCGGGCGGTTACTTCTACATTCAGAAGAAATTCTCAAGCCGCGAAGATGACCACGGTTTCGCTGGCGTTGAAGGTATCTTCAGCGTACTTATGGTGATCACGGCGTGTGCGATGGCATTCGCTCACGGTTCAAACGACGTTGCTAACGCGATTGGCCCTCTGTCTGCAGTGGTATCTACCATCGAACACATGGGCGAAATCACAACCAAGAGCTCTATCGCTTGGTGGATTCTACCTCTTGGCGGTTTCGGTATCGTTGTTGGTCTAGCGACACTTGGCCACAAGGTAATGGCAACTGTTGGTACAGGTATCACTGAACTGACACCAAGCCGCGGCTTCGCAGCTCAGCTAGCAACTGCATGTACTGTTGTTCTGGCATCAGGTACTGGTCTTCCTATCTCAACCACCCAAACACTGGTTGGTGCGGTATTAGGTGTTGGTTTTGCTCGCGGTATCGCAGCATTGAACCTAGGTGTTGTACGTAACATTGTTGCATCTTGGATTGTGACACTGCCAGCAGGTGCACTACTTGCGGTTGTGTTCTTCTACGCAATTCAAGCGATGTTCATCTGATGAGCAAGTCAATGATGTGTTAATACACTGTCATTATTGACTCAAATCCACAGAAAGGGAGGCTCAGCCTCCCTTCTTTGTTGCAGTGACTGGGGAAACTACTTACTATTTGGCACTAGCAAGTTATAGACAAAAGACTGTTAAAGGATTTACCGTGAAAAAACTGGTTTGCTTCGTTCTAGCATCACTGCTCGCTGTTCCAGCAGCAATGGCTCAAGACCGATACATTTCTGATAAGCTATTTACCTACATGCACTCTGGTCCTAGCAACCAATTCCGCATTATCGGCAGTGTCGATGCCGGTGACAAAGTGAAGCAACTTTCGACCAACCGCGATACTGGCTACACTCAGATTGAAGATGCCAAGGGTCGTAAGGGCTGGGTCGAGAGCCGTTTCGTCACACGACAAGAAAGTATGGCGCTTCGTCTGCCTAAGCTAGAAAAAGAACTGGCAGATGTTAAAGGAAAACTTGCCAATGCACGCTCTAGCGCTGACCAAGAAAAAGCAGGTTTAGCGGACTCACTAGAAAATCGTAATAGTCAGATTGCTGAACTTGAGAAGAGCTACGGTGAAATCAGTCAACAGCTGACAGCTTCACAAGAAGAAGTCCGTAATCTACGTGCCAAGCTGGATACACAAAAAGATGACCTATTACTGAAGTACTTTATGTACGGCGGTGGTGTAGCAGGTATTGGATTGCTGTTTGGCCTGCTCTTGCCACACATTATTCCACGCAGAAAGCGTTCTCCATCTGGCTGGGCGTAAATACGGAACATCAAAAAAGGTCGCCTTGGCGACCTTTTTTATTATCCTTTCCAATCATACAAAGCTGGCACTTCAATCACTGAGCCTTTAAATGAAATCGCACTGCGCTGCGGTTCAATATGCTGCAATTGAATGTCATTGCTGATCCAGTCGCCTTCGCGATATTCAGTCCCATTGACTTTCACCCAACGTTTGTCTGGGTTGCTTGAGTAAACGTGTGTCTGGAAATTCAGCGGTGGCAGCTTCCCTTGCCACTGTCGGCTGTGTATCGCTAAATCGGATGCCTCACTGTCATCATATTTTGGCTCTGGGTTTGCACTCGACTCCAGTGCTGATTCAACCCGCATAGCCAGCTCAGGTGATAAGCCAGATAAATCTAAACCATCGAGTAGTGTACTGTTTTCTGACTGAGAAGGCGGCTGAACAGGTACCTGAGGTTGAACCACTGGAGGTGGAGTTTCTTGGCTTGCCACTTCTATATGACCAGTATCAGTCTGAGCATATTCGTAAGTTTCACGAAGCTCGCTAAATGATGGGTAAGGCAAAGTCTGATACGCAAATGGAACTTCTAACACTTGAGGTGTCGCTTGATGGCTTGCTTGCCATTGCTCTCGTTGCTCGAGGTAACTCTGATATGTACTTAGAGCTCCCGTCACCAACGCAGGGGCAACAATAACCGTAGCTAACAACCAGCCTGATACCGCCTGTCGAGGTCGCGCATCATTGGCGGATTGGTAATGATTCATGCTAAACGTCTGATGGTGTTGCTCAGAGTGTTCTAAAGCCTGCAGTACTTTTGACATTATGCTTTCTCCTCTGAGGCAGTTAACGAAGGGGCATGCTCTTGAGAAAGCTTCTCAAGGCGTTGCAAGGTTCTTCGCCCAGCAATGCCATCCACATGGAGCCCTTGCCATTGCTGGAAGAGCTCAACCTTGCGCATCAGTTCCTGATCATAAACATCGGACTCTCTTTCCGGTTCACCCAGAATTTTAGATAAACGATCATCCAACTCAGCGATCGCTTGTCCTGACATGTTAGGTTTCAGAGTCTGATGCCAGTAACCTTGCCAGATCTGGTGATACTGCCCCTGCCATAACTCGTTGAGTTTGGTGAGCGGCAATTCAATTCGCTCCGTTCCTAATAATAGCTGAGCGGAATCCTGTGTGAGCTTATATAGCACAGCATAACTTTGCAGGCCGTCTTTGCTGAGGGACAAAAGGACGGGAACATTAGCTTGTCTGAGCGTATTCAGCGTGCCACGAGATTGAGTACAACGGAACGCACTTTGATCACTTTGCTGGCAAAGGCGCTCAGCCACAGAGGCATTCAGCCCCCACACATGGTACAACTCCGTAATACCTTGCTGGAAATCCGTTGCACGAGCAAGAGTAGATTGTAATTCAACAGGAAAGATTTCCTTTTCTACCGCTTCCACATTTGATGCTGGATACGCTTCACTTAGGTGCGCTTCAATCGACGTACTGAAAAGCATTGGAGTCAGCCAATAACTACTGACAGCCAGTACAGCACCAACGGCAGCGGCAATACCGAGTGGTGAACGCTGTGACAATGAAGGCACTGGTTGAGCGGGCTGATGATACGAGGTTTGAAAACTCATCACCTCTTCGCAAGCCGCTTCAACACTAGAATGGCTCGGTACCGCTTCTCCGATGCTGTAAGCTCGTTTTAAAGCCGCATCGCAAATCAGATTAATCAGGCGTGGAATACCCAGCGACTGCTGCGCAATATGCTTGAGTGACTTTGCTGAGAACAAACTCGCTTCGCCACCCGCCAATTCAAGACGATACTGAATATAACTGGCGGTTTCTTTGCTATCCAATGGCAACAGGTGGTATCGCCCCGTAATACGCTGCGCTAACTGGCGCAACTGAGGCATCTGTAATTTCTGCTGCAATTCTGGTTGACCCACCAGTAGTACTTTAAGTAGCTTCTGGTTGTCCGTCTCTAGATTGGTCAATAAACGCAACTGCTCTAGCACTTCAGCGGACAAATGCTGTGCTTCGTCGATGACCAGCAAAGTCTGAATACCATTGGCATATGTGCTAAGCAGAAATTCATGAATCTTCTGATTCAGTTGTTTGAGCGTTGCACCAGATTGATACTCAATCGAAAATTCATCGCAGATTGCTTCAAGCAACTCTATGCTTGAAAAGGTAGGGTTGAGGATTAAACCCGGCTGAGTATCCGTGCCGAGTGATTTCAGCAATGCACGTGCAACGGTTGTCTTACCGGTACCAACTTCACCAGACAGCATCGCAAACCCCCCACCCTCACCAAGGCCCGCTTGTAAGCGAAACAGCGCTTCTTTATGCCTTTGGCTTTGGAACAGGAAACGAGAATTCGGCACAATCGAAAACGGCAGCTCTGTGAATCCAAAATGTTGTTTATACATACTTCTCGTCTCTGGGAATTTACCGATAAGAAAAGTACCATTGCTGGCATGAATAGCCAATTCTAAAATCCGAATTTAAGAGAGACATCTGTGCAAATATTTCTGGTTGGTGGTGCAGTCCGCGATAAACTGCTGAAAATCGACGTTTACGACCAAGACTGGGTAGTGGTTGGCGCATCACCTCAGGTATTACTCGACCAAGGTTTTGTTGCTGTTGGCAAGGACTTCCCTGTATTCCTACACCCTAAAACCAAGCAAGAACACGCCCTCGCAAGAACCGAGCGAAAAACTGGTTCGGGCTACAAAGGCTTTGATTGTTATTTTGCTCCTGATGTCACTCTTGAAGAGGACTTGATTCGCCGAGATTTAACCATCAATGCAATGGCAGAAGACGCTCAAGGTCAGATTGTCGACCCTTACGGTGGCCAAAAAGATCTCAATGATCGTATTCTTCGCCACGTTTCAGATGCGTTTACAGAAGATCCTCTTCGCGTACTCCGAGTCGCACGATTTGCGGCGAAATTGCATCACCTTGGTTTTACCATCGCCCCAGAAACTCAACAGTTAATGGCTCAGATTGTCCAGTCTGGAGAGCTTGAGCATTTAACGGCTGAACGTGTATGGCAGGAATGGCACAAATCGCTCTCAACCCAAGATCCGCAGATTTTTCTATCGGTACTGCGTGACTGCGGCGCCCTCAAAGTGATTCTTCCTGAATTAGATCGCCTGTTTGGTGTACCTCAACCAGAAAAGTGGCACCCGGAAATCGATACCGGTATTCATAACCTTTTAGTGGCGAAACAGGCTGCCCTACTCAGCCCCTCTCACAGAGTACGCTTTGCCGCGCAGATGCACGATTTAGGCAAAGGAGTGACACCAAAAGATGAGTGGCCTAGCCACAAGAAGCACTGTCACACGGGCCTCAGCATCATCAAAAAACTGTGTGAGCGGGTTCGTATTCCGAATGAATATCGCGATCTTGCGTTAATGGTGTGTGAGCAACACTCCAATATCCACCGAGCCGCTGAGCTTAGAGCCGATACCATTATTAAAATCCTCAATGGCTTTGATGTATGGCGTAAACCCGAACGTTTAGAAGAAATCTTGCTGTCTTGCATGGCTGACAGCCGCGGTCGTACTGGCTTCGAAGATATCGAGTACCCTCAAAAAGCTATTTTTGAGCAGGCATACCAAGCAGCACTGGCGGTTAACGTTCAAGACATCATACAGGATGGGTTCAAAGGCGCCGCGATCAGAAAAGAAATGGAGAATCGCCGAATTGAAGCCGTTCAGGCAACAAAAGTTTAAGCATTGCACTCAAAGAGAAGTAGGTCATGTAAAACTGAGCATTAGTGCCTTCAGACTTATCACTGCCTGGTCTCTTCCCTAAAAACAAAAACGCCCCCGAAATCGGAGGCATTTTTAAAACTTTAAGCTAATAATTCACTTGGAATTACTGACCTTTAACTTCTTTAAGACCGTTGTAAGGAGCTTTAGAGCCTAGAGCTTCTTCGATACGGATTAGCTGGTTGTACTTAGCAACACGGTCAGAACGGCTCATAGAACCAGTCTTGATTTGACCTGCAGCTGTACCTACCGCTAGGTCAGCGATAGTTGCATCTTCAGTTTCGCCAGAACGGTGAGAGATTACTGCTGTGTAACCTGCGTCTTTAGCCATCTTGATTGCAGCTAGAGTCTCAGTTAGAGAACCGATTTGGTTGAACTTGATTAGGATAGAGTTAGCTACGCCTTTCTCGATACCTTCAGCAAGGATCTTAGTATTAGTAACGAATAGGTCGTCACCAACTAGTTGAAGCTTGCTACCTAGTAGTTCAGTTTGGTGCTTGAAGCCATCCCAGTCAGATTCGTCTAGACCATCTTCGATAGAAACGATTGGGAATTGGTTAGCTAGCTCAGCTAGGTAGTGGTTGAACTCTTCAGAAGAGAAAGTCTTACCTTCGCCTTTCATGTTGTAGATGCCAGCTTCTTTGTCGAAGAACTCAGATGCCGCACAGTCCATCGCTAGAGTAACGTCTTTACCTAGTTCGTAACCTGCAGCTGCAACAGCTTCTGCGATAACTTCTAGAGCTTCAGCGTTAGACTTAAGGTTAGGAGCGAAACCACCTTCGTCACCAACTGCAGTACTGTAGCCTTTAGACTTAAGAACTTTAGCTAGGTTGTGGAATACTTCTGCACCGATACGTAGACCTTCTTTAA
The DNA here is from genome assembly GCF_013113835.1 of Vibrio sp. RE88. Classification (GTDB taxonomy): domain Bacteria; phylum Pseudomonadota; class Gammaproteobacteria; order Enterobacterales; family Vibrionaceae; genus Vibrio. Next base: position 87,664 of record NZ_VTYQ01000009.1, read on the forward strand.
GAGTCTTAGCGCCAACTGGTTGGATCATGAACTCTTGGATGTCAACGTTGTTGTCTGCGTGCTCACCACCGTTGATGATGTTCATCATTGGTAGAGGCATAGAGAACTGACCAGCAGTACCGTTTAGCTCAGCGATGTGCTCGTATAGAGGCATGCCTTTAGCCGCAGCAGCAGCTTTAGCGTTAGCTAGAGAAACAGCTAGGATTGCGTTAGCACCGAACTTAGATTTGTTCTCAGTACCGTCTAGCTCGATCATTACTGCGTCGATTGCAGCTTGGTCTTTAGCGTCTTTACCAACTAGAGCTTCAGCGATTTCACCGTTTACCGCTTCAACAGCTTTAAGAACACCTTTACCTAGGAAACGAGCTTTGTCGCCGTCACGTAGCTCAAGAGCTTCACGTGAACCAGTTGATGCGCCAGATGGAGCAGCAGCCATACCTACGAAACCGCCTTCTAGGTGTACTTCAGCTTCTACAGTTGGGTTACCACGTGAGTCGATGATTTCACGACCTAGAACTTTAACGATCTTAGACATTAATGTTTCCTCTCGTTCAAATATAAATGTCAAATTTAAAAGGCAGCAGCACAACCTTCGCCACTGCCCGTATCCTTTTTACTTCTCTAATTCGCTGCGTTGGAATTCACCAGCCGCTTTTACGAACCCTGCGAATAGTGGGTGACCATCGCGAGGTGTCGAAGTGAACTCTGGGTGGAACTGAGCCGCTACAAACCATGGGTGAGCTGGATTCTCAATCACTTCCACAAGTTTCTTATCTGCTGACAGGCCTGACACTTTTAGGCCAGCTTTTTCAATTTTTGGACGCAGATTGTTGTTCACTTCGTAACGGTGGCGGTGACGTTCATGAATCGTCGCGCTACCGTAGAGTTCACGAGCTTTAGTCCCTTTCTCTAGGTGACATAGCTGCGAACCAAGACGCATAGTACCGCCTAGGTCAGACTTTTCGGTACGTTCTTCAACTTTACCTTCACCGTCTACCCACTCTGTGATCAAACCTACCACAGGGTACTTTGTCTCTTTGTTAAATTCTGTTGAATGTGCACCTTCCATACCCGCAACGTTACGCGCGTATTCAATCAGTGCCACTTGCATACCCAAACAAATACCTAGGTAAGGAACCTTGTTTTCACGAGCGTATTGCGCCGCACGGATTTTGCCTTCCACACCACGATCACCGAAACCACCAGGAACTAGGATAGCATCTAGACCTTCCAGCGCTTCTTCGCCTTTGGTTTCTACGTCTTGTGAGTCAACGTACTTAATCTTAACGCTCAAACGGTTCTTCAGACCTGCGTGTTTCAGCGCTTCGTTGACCGACTTGTAAGCATCCGGCAGTTCGATGTACTTACCGACCATACCAATGGTCACTTCTGCCGTTGGGTTTGCTTCTTCATAGATAACCTGTTCCCACTCAGTCAGATCAGCTTCAGGAGCAGAAATACCGAAACGAGAACAAACCAGGTCGTCAAGACCTTGAGATTTGATCAATTGAGGGATCTTGTAGATTGAATCTACGTCCTTCATAGAGATAACCGCTTTTTCTTGTACGTTACAGAAAAGAGCGATCTTCTTACGCTCGTTCGCTGGGATCATGCGATCAGAGCGACAAACAAGAATATCTGGTTGGATACCGATAGACAGCAGCTCTTTCACTGAGTGCTGAGTCGGCTTAGTTTTCACTTCACCTGCTGCGGCAAGGTAAGGAACCAGTGTCAGGTGCATGAACATAGCACGCTCACGGCCCAGCTCGACTGCTAGCTGACGAATGGCTTCCATAAATGGTAGTGATTCGATATCACCCACTGTACCGCCGACTTCAACGATAGCAACGTCATGGCCTTCAGAACCTGCGATTACGCGGTCTTTGATGGCGTTAGTGATATGAGGGATAACCTGAATCGTTGCACCTAGGTAATCACCGCGACGTTCTTTGCGTAGAACATCTGCGTAAACACGACCGGCAGTGAAGTTGTTGCGCTTAGTCATCTTGGTGCGAATGAAACGCTCGTAGTGACCAAGGTCTAGGTCAGTTTCTGCGCCATCTTCCGTAACGAACACTTCACCGTGCTGAGTTGGGCTCATTGTGCCCGGGTCAACGTTGATGTAAGGGTCAAGCTTCATCATAGTCACTTTAAGACCACGAGCTTCAAGAATAGCGGCAAGAGATGCTGCTGCAATACCTTTACCTAGAGAGGATACAACCCCGCCAGTAACAAAAATGTAATTTGTCGTCATGTTTAACCTGAAATTGGTTGAATGAGGGAAATGGATTTCTTCTGGACGGGAGATAAATATACCAGAAGACCCTTATCGCCACAACGTGAAATCTATCACACTGTAATTTTTTATTTTTTGCTTCAAATCAAATTCGAGCAGCTCGACACATTGGGTTTATTGTCTCAACTCTCGCCGTTTCACCTCATCCCACATGTTATCAAGTTGCTGTAAATTGAAGTCCGTCAACTGCTTACTTTGCTCAGCTACCATCTTCTCAACACCTTTAAATCGACGAGAAAACTTGAGGTTTGCTTTGCTAAGTGCCGATTCAGGGTTTTGCCCAAGGTGACGGCTTAAGTTGACGACCGCAAACAACAAATCCCCCAGCTCAAGCTCTACTTTTTCATCATCGGGGGCCACTTGCAGCGCCTCATCCATGACTTCATCGACCTCTTCGCGCACCTTGTCGACAACCGGACCAAGCGAGTCCCAATCAAAACCAAATTTAGCGCACTTTTTCTGAATTTTGGTGGCTCGTGAAAGGGCCGGGAGCGAATTCGGTATTGAGTCTAGGATACTTTGTTCTTGTTTGCCGACTTCGGCTTTTTCTTTGGCTTTTTCCGCTTCCCAGTTGGCGTTGATTTCTTCGTCTGATTCAAATTCAACATCAGAAAAGACGTGGGGATGACGGCGAGTCAGCTTCTCATTCACTGTGTCAACAACATCTGAAAATTCAAACAACCCTTGCTCTTTTGCCAGCTGGCTGTAGAAAATCACCTGAAACAACAAATCCCCCAGCTCTTCCTGCAAATTTGGCCAGTCACGATTATGAATCGCATCCACCACTTCGTACGTTTCCTCAATGGTATGCGGAACAATAGTGTCAAAGCTTTGTTTTAGATCCCACGGACAACCATTCTCAGGGTCACGAAGCTGCGCCATAATCGCTTCTAATCGTTCAATCGGGTGATTCATAATCTTTGTTCCTTTAAACCTATCTAAAGAAAAAGGTGAGCGGTACAACCACTCACCTTTAAAAATTTATTGTCATCCCCAGTCGCTCGTTTCACTCTAGGGAATGACCACTCTTTTTTTACTAAGTAGTTGGCTCTTCTAACAAGGCAACAAACTTACGAGACTCCTGAACATAGCTTGCCTATGTGATGGAGCGAGTATAGTGAAGTTAACGCAGTTAGAAAGCCAAATACGACGTAAAAACTAGCCTAGGCGTTTTACCGACATAACATCTTTAATCTGTTCAACTCGCTTCGACACACGCTGCAGAATCTCGATGTTAGTGACCTCTAGATCAAAGTCCATAATCGATAGCTGTTTACGGTAATCAACACGGCTCTTCATGCTGGTTACTTTGATCTTCTCGTTGGCAAACAAGGTGGTGATGTCTTTGAGTAGACCACCACGCTCCATCGCTTCCACACGGACGGTCAGGATGTAAGAACCGACAAAACCACTGCCCCACACGGTGTCGATGATACGCTCTGGTGCGTGATGACGCAGTTCTTCAAGCTGTTCACAGTCGGCGCGGTGAACCGAAATACCTCGACCTTGAGTGATGTAACCTGCAATCTCATCCCCTGGAATCGGCTGGCAACAGCGTGCAAGGTGCGTCATCAGGTTATCGACCCCTTCCACAACCACTGCATCTTTTTTAGGACGGCTTTGCGCAGGCGCTTTGGTCTCGGCTTCCTGTAGCTTCTCTAGCGCTTGCTGATCTTCTTCCTCTGCCGTTGGCTTGTTCACCAAAGCATTAATGTGGTTAATGATCTGGTTGATACGCAAGTCACCACTGCCGACACCAACATACAATTCATCGGCACTGTTGACGTTAAAGCGCTTCAACGCGTACTGCTCGGCGTCTTTCAGTGTCGCGTTGATTTTGGCCAGTTCTGCTTCAAGAATCTCTCGACCCGCTTCAAGGTTCTTTTCACGCGATTGCTTACGGAACCAGGCATTGATCTTAGCGCGCGCTCGACCCGATGTGACAAATCCCATTGATGGATTCAGCCAGTCACGAGACGGGTTAGGCTCTTTAGCCGTGATGATTTCGACCTGATCACCCATCGTCAGTTTATGGGTAAACGGCACAATACGGCCTGCAACTTTGGCGCCGATACAACGGTGCCCCACTTCTGAGTGAATGTGGTAAGCAAAATCAAGCGGTGTCGCGCCCATTGGTAAGTCGACCACATCACCACGAGGCGTAAACGCGTACACTCGATCATCAAATACCTGACTACGCACTTCATCAAGCATCTCGCCCGAATCTGACATTTCCTCTTGCCAATCAAGCAGTTTACGCAGCCAAGTAATTTTCTCGTCGTAGCCACTTCGGCCGCCGCCACCTTCTTTGTATTTCCAGTGCGCTGCAACGCCAAGCTCCGAGTCTTCGTGCATGTCTTTAGTACGAATCTGGATCTCGATGGTTTTCCCTTCCGGGCCGAGAATCACAGTGTGGATTGACTGATACCCGTTCGGTTTTGGGTTCGCAACGTAATCATCAAACTCACTTGGCAGGTGTTTGTATTTGGTATGCACTGCGCCTAGCGCGGCGTAACAGTCCTGAAGTTTGTCGGCGATAATACGAACGGCGCGAACATCAAACAGCTCATCAAATGCCAGACTCTTCTTCTGCATTTTGCGCCAGATACTGTAGATGTGCTTAGGACGCCCACTCACTTCCGCATTGATGCCTGAAGAGGTAATTTCATTAGAGAGATCATCCACAAAGTCCGTGATGTATTGTTCACGCACGATGCGGCGCTCAGAAAGCTGTTTCGCGATCTGTTTATAGGTGTCAGGCTGCTGATAACGGAAAGCGTAATCCTCAATTTCCCATTTCAACTGACCAATACCAAGGCGGTTTGCCAGAGGTGCGTAGATGTTTGAACACTCTTTCGCCGCGGCTTGGCGAACTTCGTCTGGCGCTTTCTTTACCTCGATCAGATTACAGATACGTTCAGCAAGCTTAATGACCACGCAGCGAAAGTCATCGACCATCGCTAATAGCATGCGGCGGACATTATCTACCTGAGCCGAGGCAGCGCTGCCTTCCATAGTGACATTGAGTTGCCCCAGTGCCGCCATTTCCTCAACGCCATCAATCAATTTGATCGTTTCTTTACCGAAATCCTCTTCCAGCGCTTCACGTTCATAAGCCCCGCTGGACACTACTGGAAACAACAAAGCAGCCACTAAGGTGGCTTTGTCCATGGAGAGAGTGATGAGAATTTCGATCATTTCACGCCCACGCCATAACAGCAGTGGACCTTGATCGTTATCTTGTAGAATGGTTTCACAGTGGCGATACACTTCTTTAAGGCGTTTCGACACTTTATTGTCTTGCTCTAGGCTCGCAATCCAATTATCTAGTTCAAACTGTTCGTCTTGATTCAAATGTGCGCTTCTTACCGCAACCATCGTCTTCGTCCTGTTATACTTTTTATCTTCGACCTACCCCGTGTTGAGACTGCTCACCACTGGCTAAGTTCGCATTAATCCTTCACAAAAAGCGCCATTGATTCTAAGTGACTGGTATGGGGGAACATATCTAACATCCCCAGTTTCTTTAACTCGAATCCCTGACTTAGCAAGCTCTGAGAATCTCGGGCTAGAGTAGCAGGATTGCAAGAAACATAAACGACTCTTGTCGCACCTAGCGCAGAAACTTGCTCGACAATTCCACTGGCGCCAGCTCGTGCTGGATCGAGCAGTATTTTATCAAATTTTTCTCTCGCCCAGAGCTGACCAGACATATCTTGTTCCAAATTTGCCTGATAAAACTGGGCATTCTCAATCTGGTTAACTTGAGCATTATGAGTGGCTTTCTTCACCATCTCATCAACCCCTTCCACACCGGTAACGCTTTTTACCTGCTTAGCGATGGGGAGGCTGAAGTTCCCTAGCCCACAAAACAAATCTAACACTCGGTCTTGCTCAGATAACGCCAACCAATCCAACGCCTGAGTAACCATCTGTGCATTCACTTGTTGATTAACTTGAATGAAATTATTTGGCTCGAACGGGATGGTGACGCCCGTTTCCTGATAAACACCCGCTTCACCGGCTTCAAGCACCAGCTGTTCGTTGTTTGGCATCAGATAAAGCGTAATCTGATTGAGCGTGGCAAATTCAAACAGCGCAGCATGATCTTTATCTTTCAGAGGCTTGAGATGACGTAAAACCAGAATGCGCGTGTTGTCAGCTTTCACCAACTCGACATGACCAATGTTCTCTTGTTGAGAAAAGCGCGTTAGCAACGCATATAACTCAGGCAATAACTCATCCAATTCCGGCGCCAAAACGGGGCAGTGAGTCAGAGTGACGATGTCTTTACTCTGCTTTTTACGGAAACCAAACTTCAGATTACGCGTTTTTTTATCCACCATGACACTGATGCGAGCGCGGCGACGGTAGCCTTGCGGTTCGCCCACTATCGGGGCCTCTAAACTGAGGCTCTGCCCAGCAAACTTGCTCATCAATTGGCTCAGCGTTTGCTGTTTGTGCATCTGCTGGTGCTCACTACTCAGGTGCTGCATATTACAGCCCCCACATTGCTGATAATGTGGGCAGAAAGGCTCAACTCGTTGTTCACTCGGCGTTTGCACCTTAATCAGCGTCGCTCGTGAGAACTTACTCTTGCTTTCGGTCAACTGAGCTAACACTTGCTCTCCCGGCAGTGCCCCTTCAATAAAAATTGGCTTCTTGTTTTGATAGGCAATGCCTGCACCATGATGATCGAGTTTTTCGATTTTCAACGATTGATGCTTAGTGTTGAGTTGAGTTTTCTTTTTCGGTTGGAAGAAACGCGCCATGCTTTGCTCTGTGCCTTTTAACTATTGCTCTGTATTGCTGTCCAGGCGTCACCTTTTCAGGCCTGAATCATTGTCTGAGCCGAACGAGTTTATTATGCTTAAGGATTCGACGGCTTCTTTTATTTGTGGAAGTTATTTTCCCATATCCACACCACGATGTTTAGACAATAATGACAAGATATGGCTTACGCGCCCGCGTTATTACCCTCACACTCGCGCCGACGTTGATCATTGGCCTGTTACTGAGTGCGTTTTTCTCCTTTAATCGCTACCACGACTTGGAAAAGCAGGTCATCAATTCAGGCTTAAGTATTATTGAACCTCTGGCGATTGCCAGCGAAGAGGGGCTGAAAAACAACAGCCGCGAATCTGTCCGTCGAATTATCAGTTATGCGCACCGGAAAAACTCAAAGTTTGTTCGCAGTATCGCCGTTTTCGATTACAACCACGATTTATTCGTTACTTCCAACTTTCATCCGAACTTTGAATCCCTAACCTTTCCACGCAATGAACCTATTCCTCTGCTGGTGACGTCTGATCTTCAGGAAAACACACTGATTTTGCGCGCGCCGATCATTGCTGAGTCCGGCTTGATATCGACGCCTAAAGGGCAAGACACCAATCCAGCCCTTGGCTACATTGCCGTAGAGCTCGATCTCTCTTCCCTGCGCCTGCAACAATATCAAGAGATTTTCTCAGCGTTTCTGGTACTGCTCTCCGGATTGGGGCTGTCCGCGGTGTTTGCCTATCGTCTGATGCATGACGTCACCCGACCGATTTCTCATATGAAGAACATGGTCGACAGAATTCGTCGCGGTCATCTCGATGTGCGGATTGAAGGCAAGATGCATGGTGAGCTTGATTCTCTTAAAAATGGTATCAACGCCATGGCGGTTTCACTGTCGGAATACCATGTGGAGATGCAACACAGTATCGATCAGGCGACTTCTGACTTACGGGAAACACTCGAACAGCTCGAGATCCAGAACGTCGAATTGGATATTGCGAAGAAACGCGCACAGGAGGCGGCGCGCGTGAAATCCGAGTTCCTTGCCAATATGTCTCATGAGCTTCGCACACCGTTGAATGGCGTGATTGGCTTTACTCGTCAGATGCTCAAAACCAAATTGACCAACAGCCAAGCGGACTATTTGCAGACCATCGAAAAGTCAGCCAATAACCTGCTCAATATCATAAATGACATTCTGGACTTCTCTAAACTGGAAGCAGGCAAGTTGGCACTGGAGAATATTCCGTTTGAGTTCCAGGAAACCCTCGAGGAAGTAGTGAGCTTGCAAGCCACCAGCGCCCATGAAAAAGGCCTAGAACTAACCCTTAAAGTCGATCCTAAGATCCCGGCAGGATTAGTTGGTGACCCGCTGCGGATCCAGCAGGTACTCACTAACCTAGTAGGTAACTCGATCAAATTTACCGAGCGGGGCAACATCGACATCAGTGTCGAGCTGCGTTCTCAGAAAGAAGATGCGGTTGAATTACAGTTTATGGTGCGCGATACCGGTATTGGTATTTCCGAGCGCCAGCAAGCTCAACTGTTCCAAGCATTCAGTCAAGCAGACGCTAGCATTTCTCGCCGTTACGGCGGGACAGGGCTTGGTCTGGTCATCACCCAAAAACTCGTGAGTCAGATGGGGGGAGAAATCAGCTTAACCAGTCGCCTGCACCAAGGCTCAACTTTCTGGTTTACGCTCAGGCTCAACTCAACAGACATGCCAGTGAGCGACTTACTGGAAACTCAAGTACTGCGACAACGTACTTTGCTACTCGTCGAGCCGAACATGCAAGCAGCCTCGGTGACGCAACAAACCCTGGTACAAGAAGGACTGATTGTCACCTACCGCTCATCAATCCCGGAAGAAGCTAGCCAGTTCGATTATGTGCTACTTAATCTCGCGCCGAACAAAACCAACGAAGCTGAGCTGGTTGAACAGTGGGTGAAACAGGCCCAGCAATGTGCACCTCAAGTGGTGGTGGGTATCCCAAGTACTGCTCTGGCGTTGTCAGATCACCTTATCCAGACACACCATGTTCATTGCATCACTAAGCCGTTGTCCCGTCGAAAACTGCTACAAACGTTAGCCGCCAATCAAGAAAGCTTGCCAATGATTGAGATTGAGCCGGCTTACAACGAGACGCTACCTTTAACGGTTATGGCCGTCGATGACAACCCAGCCAACCTGAAACTGATCAGCGCCCTCCTTCAGGAGCGGGTCGAAAAAGTGGTGACTTGCACCAACGGCCTCGATGCGGTGGCTCAAGCGGAAACTCAGCATTTCGATATCATCCTGATGGACATTCAAATGCCACATATGGATGGCGTAACCGCTTGTGGCAAAATCAAGCAGACTGAGCTTAATGCCAACACGCCTGTGATCGCGGTTACCGCACACGCGATGAGCGGAGAGCGCGACAGACTCCTCGGCGCGGGCATGGATGATTATCTCACCAAGCCAATTGAGGAACATGTACTGCAGCAAGTATTAATGCACTGGAACCCGAATACTACGGAATCTGAAATGGAGAAGCTCGACTTACCGCCCGACGTTGAGCCTTCAGAGCTATCTTCGTCTGCCGTAATAGAACATGACAACATCATCATCGACTGGCAAGCGGCGCTAAAACAATCCGCCAACAAAGAAGATCTTGCCCGTGATATGTTGCAAATGCTGATCGACTTTATTCCGGAGGTTAGCAATGTGGTAGAAGCTGCACTGGAGGACGATGACTTTGACAGCGAAACGCTGATTCATCACGTACACAAGCTCCACGGCAGCAGCTCATATTGCGGTGTCCCAAGGCTGAAAAAAGTCTGTGCCACCATCGAGAAAGCTCTGCGCTCAGGCGCAAGCTTTGAAGATATCGAGCCCGAGTTGTTTGAACTGCAAGATGAAATGGAGAAGGTCACCGCGAGTGCGGCGCCTTATTTAGATTCGTAAATAACGGTAGCAACTGCGTAGTGCCGTTCATCTGAAATGGACAGGTGGATATTCTCCACCTGTTTTTTTTGGGCAAATTCTAGGGCTTTACCAGACAAAGACAGAAGTGGCGCGCCGTGTTCATCATTGGTAATGGTGAAGTCATGGAAAGTCACCCCCAATGCAATGCCAGTTCCCAATGCCTTCGACGCCGCTTCTTTAGCTGCAAAGCGCTTGGCTAAAAACCGCCCCTGCTGCTTAAGCGATTGGAAGCGTTGTAGCTCGACATCAGTTAAAATACGTCGGGCGAACGCTTCACCACTGCGGGACAGTGCCTTTTCAACACGTTCAATTTCCGCAATATCTGTCCCTAAACCAACGATCGCCATTGCGGTTACTTACGCGCTTCGACCATCAGTGCTTTCATGTCTGCCACCGCTTTATGCAAGCCATCAAATGCTGCACGACCGATGATAGAGTGACCGATGTTCAGTTCATAGATTTCAGGGATAGCAGCAATCGGAGCTACGTTATGGTAAGTCAGACCATGGCCTGCATTCACGGTGATACCTAAGTCAGCCGCATAGCTTGCGCCAGCTGCAATTTTCTTCAGCTCATCTTGCTGATCTTCATCGTTCTCAGCATCCGCATAATGACCAGTGTGCAGCTCGATGTAAGGCGCGCCACACGCTTTTGCTGCATCAATCTGTTCACGATCAGCATCAATAAATAATGAGACTTTAATACCCGCTTCCGTCAGTACTTTGGTCGCTGCTTTGATCTTTTCTACGTGGCCAGCCACATCCAAACCACCTTCGGTAGTCAATTCTTCGCGCTTTTCTGGTACCAAACACACGTATTCAGGTTGGGTTTGCAGAGCAATTTCAACCATCTCATCCGTCACAGCCATTTCAAGATTCATGCGAGTTTGGATCGTTTCACTTAGGATACGCACATCACGATCAACAATATGACGACGGTCTTCTCTGAGGTGAATGGTAATACCATCTGCTCCAGCACGCTCGGCGACTTCTGCTGCATGAATAGGATCTGGGTACTTAGTACCGCGCGCGTTACGTAATGTGGCAATGTGATCGATGTTAACACCCAGATAGATTGAGCTCATTTTCCAATACTCCGTGATTTGGGCGCTAAGATTTGCATAAATAGCTCCCGACTCTTTAATGGTTTGCCGCCAAGATACGGCTTTAATGCTATACGTGTAAAGCGTTTTGCCGCTTTAAGTTGTTCTTTTGTGGTGAACCTTCGCTCACTAATCGCGATCAGCTCATTACCAACGAAGGTCAGATTGTCACGTCGGACTGAAGCGATAAACCCCTTTTGCTCTCGATAGCGATAGGTCATCTCAGGTTCAATCGGCTCTCCAGTACCCGCGCAATGCAGAAAGTCGACGCCATACCCCATTGCAGACAGCAGTGCCAGTTCAAAACGGCGCAATGCCGGTTCCGGATTTTCACACTGAGCCAGTTCAGTAAGAGCATGCAGGTAATCATGAAATAGGGCCGGCATTGACACTTCAGCCATCAGCACTCGCCCAATCAACTCGTTGACATACATGGCGGAGTAAAGGTTGATACCCGTCAGTGGCAAGCCCAGACTGATCGGCTCCGCCTGACGCAGTGTCTTCATCGATCCTTTACCCGACCACTTAAGTAATAGAGGCGTAAAAGGCTGCAACGCGCCTTTGAGGTTTGAGCGTTTACTGCGCGCGCCTTTAGACATTAAAGTGACACGACCGAACTCCTCACTGAAGACATCGAGAATTAAACTCGACTCACTGTAAGGACGACGATGAAGAACGAAACAACGCTGTAAGCCTTCTGAGGTCATAGAGATTGCCAGATGAATGTTACATAAAAAATAAGGAGCCTGATGGCTCCTTATTCTAACTCATGTTGGAGCGAAGTGAATTCGCTGCCAAGCTTATAAATCGTCGATGTAGCCCAATGAACGCAATGCACGTTCATCATCAGCCCAGCCAGATTTCACTTTAACCCACGTTTCCAGGTACACTTTACGACCGAAAAGTTCTTCCATGTCCAGACGTGCTTCACGGCCTATGGTCTTGATTTTCTCACCGCCTTTACCAATCACCATTTTCTTCTGGCCATTACGTTCAACCAGAATCAGTGCATTGATATGGAAGCCATCGGTTTCAGGGTTGTAATCAAAACGTTCAATTTCTACCGTCACCGAATATGGCAACTCTTCACCTGTGAAGCGCATGAGCTTCTCACGTACAATTTCCGACGCCATAAAGCGCTGAGAACGGTCAGTAACATACTCTTCTGGGAAGTGATGGGCCGCTTGAGGTAAGTGTTCACGTACATGCTTACGCAGAACATCGATATTTTTGCCCTGCTTCGCGGAGATAGGCACCACATCAACGAATTCCATCTTCTTCGACATGTCCATCATGTGCAGCATAACGTCGTTACGATCTTGTACGTTATCGACTTTGTTGACACACAATACCACTGGGAAGTTCGACTTCTGCAGCTTAGTCAGCACCATTTCATCGTCTTTGGTCCAGTGAGTACCGTCAACAAGGAAAAACACTAGGTTCACATCACTCAATGATGAGTTGGCAGCGCGGTTCATTAAGCGGTTGATCGCACGCTTCTCTTCAATGTGAAGACCTGGAGTATCGACATAAATCGCCTGATAATCACCTTCTGTGTCGACACCCATAATGCGGTGACGTGTTGTTTGGGGCTTACGAGAAGTGATCGAAATTTTTTGCCCAAGAATTCGGTTCAGTAGCGTTGATTTGCCCACGTTTGGACGACCAACAATAGCAACAAAGCCACAATGTTGGTTTTCCGGTGAACTCACTTCTCCACTCGATGAGAAAAACGCATCGATGTCGAATTCGTTGTTATCTGTTGAATCAGTCATTGCTCAGTTGCTCTAGTGCTAGTTCCGCAGCCGCTTGTTCTGCCTTGCGGCGGCTGGTGCCTTTACCTATTACAGGCGATCCGACACCTGCGACTTCACACGACACAGTAAACTGCTGGTTGTGTGCTTCACCTTTAATATTAGTCACTGTATAGACAGGCAGTGGTTTTCTTCGTCCCTGCAGGAACTCTTGAAGACGCGTTTTAGGGTCTTTCTGAGAAACACCCGGTTGGATCGCTTCAAGGCGTTGCTTATACCAGCTAAGGATAATGCCACGCACCACTTCAATATCACTGTCTAGGTAGATTGCACCTATGATAGCTTCAACAGCGTCAGCCAGAATTGAGTCACGACGGAAGCCGCCACTCTTCAATTCACCTGGACCTAATTTTAAGTGATCTCCTAGTTCGAATTCTCGACCTAGCTCCGCCAGCGTATTACCACGAACAAGTGTCGCGCGCATACGGCTCATGTCCCCTTCATTCACTTTCGGGAAACGGTGATAAAGATCGTCAGCAATGACAAAACTTAAAATTGAATCGCCCAGAAACTCAAGACGCTCATTATGTTTTCCATGAGCACTGCGGTGAGTCAGCGCTAAGTTAATAAGCTCTGCATCATTGAACTGATAGCCGAGCTTTTTCTCTAGTTTGGCAATAGGAGAATTCATGCTCTCTCAATAAATTATTTTTCATTCTCTATAGTTGAGTTGACGCAGCCAATACGGCTGCGACATCAAATATAACGAGAAATTAGTTAATACCACCGATGCGGTTAAACCTAACACCAGTTGGAATCCATGATGGTAAGAAGCTATCTGCACTGCGTTCGAACTCGAAGCTGATCCAAATACCAACCGCTTTACCAACCAGATTCGCCTCTGGAACAAAGCCCCAGTAGCGGCTGTCTGCACTATTGTCACGGTTATCCCCCATCACAAAGTACTGACCTTCTGGCACAACCCACTCATTAACACCACCACGCGGCTGATAAGCCGACACGCGATCGCGGCGTAATGGGTTCACCAAAATTTGGTGTTCAACTTCACCCAGTTTTTCATTCAGTTGAACCAGTGGCACGCCATCTTGAATAAATGGACTTTCTTCCACATTCGACAACGGCACCTGAATACATTGGCTTTCGCCTTTAGGTTGAACACACACTTCTTTCTTGCTGCTGTAACGCACCGTATCACCCGGTAGGCCAACAACGCGCTTGATGTAGTCAATGTTTGGCTGAGGTGGATATTTGAATACCACGATGTCACCACGCTCTGGCTTACCCGTTTCAACCAGTTGTGTACGCCACACTGGGTCTTTCAGACCGTATGCGTATTTCTCAACCAGAATAAAATCTCCAACCAGTAATGTCGGCATCATTGAGCCTGAAGGGATTTGGAACGGTTCGTAGATAAACGAGCGCAATACCAAAACAGCCGCAATGACAGGGAAAATTGAAACACTGTTTTCAATCCACCACGGTTGCTTTTCCACTTGTTCGGCAGTCGCAGTATCCAGTCCGTTTGTCTGAGCCTCAACTGCAGCGAGTTTAGTCTGACGTTTCTTCGCAAACACCAGCTTTTCCAGCACCCAAACAATACCAGTGACCAGAGTGATAATAACCAAGATCAGTGAAAATGCATTTGCCATTGACTTCCCTTACCTCAAAAATACGAAAGTGAAAGAGCCGAAACCCTTTCACTTAACAAGTTCTTATATTGAGTCGTTACCCAACAAATTAATCTTTACCTACGTGTAAGATCGCTAAGAAGGCTTCTTGAGGCAGCTCTACATTACCGATCTGCTTCATACGTTTCTTACCTTCTTTCTGCTTCTTCAGTAGCTTCTTCTTACGGCTCACGTCACCGCCATAACATTTTGCGATTACGTTCTTACGTAGCTGTTTAACCGTTGAGCGCGCAATAATATGGTTACCAATCGCAGCTTGAATCGCAATATCAAACATCTGACGTGGAATGAATTCTTTCATTTTCTCTACGAGCTGACGACCACGAGTCTGAGATTGATCTTTGTGCGTAATCAATGCCAGTGCGTCCACTTTGTCACCGTTGAGAAGTACATCAACACGAACCATGTTAGACGCTTCAAAACGCTGGAAGTTGTAATCCAGAGACGCATAACCACGAGACGTTGATTTCAAACGGTCAAAGAAATCGAGTACCACTTCCGCCATCGGAATATCGTAAGTCACAGCAACTTGGTTACCGTGATACACCATATCAACCTGAACGCCACGCTTCTCAACACACAGAGTAATCACATTACCTAAGTAATCTGAAGGTACAAGGATGTTACAACGCGCAATCGGCTCACGAATTTCTTCGATATCATTCACTGCTGGTAACTTAGCAGGGCTATCAACGTAAAGAGTTTCGCCATCCGTTTGCTCTACTTCGTACACTACCGTTGGCGCAGTGGTAATCAGGTCGAGATCGTATTCACGCTCCAGACGCTCTTGGATGATTTCCATGTGCAGCATGCCGAGGAAACCACAGCGGAAACCAAAGCCTAGAGCGGCTGAGTTTTCTGGTTCATAGAACAGAGACGCATCGTTTAGGCTCAGTTTACCTAGTGCATCACGGAAGTTTTCGTAGTCATCCGAAGAGACTGGGAATAATCCGGCGTATACCTGAGGCTTCACTTTCTTAAACCCTGGTAACGGTTCTTCACAACCGTGCTTAGCTAGCGTTAGCGTATCACCAACAGGCGCACCTAGGATATCTTTGATACCACAGACAACCCAACCTACTTCACCCGTTTGCAGTTCTGTCGTGTCTTCCTGCTTAGGTGTGAAGATACCAAGACGATCCACACCCCAAACTTGGCCAGTGCTCATCACCTTAATCTTATCGTTCTTCTTCAGGACGCCATTTTTAATACGGACCAGAGAAACAACACCTAGGTAGTTATCAAACCAAGAGTCAATGATCAAAGCTTGCAGTGGCGCTTCTGGATCACCTTCTGGTGCCGGAATCGCAGAGACGATGTTTTCTAGTACGTCTTCAATACCTAGGCCCGTTTTAGCCGAACAGCGCGTGGCTTCCATCGCATCGATGCCAACAATTTCTTCGATCTCTTCTGCTACTCGCTCAGGATCTGCAGCGGGTAGATCGATCTTGTTCAGAATTGGCACCACTTCCAGATCCATTTCGATCGCGGTATAGCAGTTAGCCAACGTCTGAGCTTCAACACCCTGACCAGCATCAACCACCAGCAACGCACCTTCACATGCTGCTAGAGAGCGAGAAACTTCGTAGGCGAAGTCAACGTGCCCTGGAGTATCGATGAAGTTCAATTGGTAGGTTTCACCGTCTTTAGCGGTATAGTTGAGTGTCACACTTTGAGATTTAATAGTGATGCCACGCTCACGTTCAAGGTCCATGGAGTCCAGAACCTGAGCTGCCATTTCACGGTCACTCAATCCACCACAGTCTTGGATCAAACGGTCTGATAGGGTCGACTTACCATGGTCGATGTGGGCGATAATCGAAAAGTTACGAATGTGCTTCATGATTTGGTGTGACTAAACTCTTTAAAATAGGGACATAAGAAAGCCGTCTTGTGACGGCGTTTCAATCAAGTTGGCAGATTCTACCCAATTTCTGTGCACTTCGCACTAGCTAATTGGATCTCCCAAAACCCGAAGTAATATGACTTCTCGCAGCGACTGGCGTTCAAAATTAACGGCCAGACTTTTTGCGCCATAAATGCCTGCCACAGTAAAGATAGCAGATGTCAGGATAGCAATACCCTCGCCAAGACCAAACGCAGGCGCTAATAGCCACTGTCCAACCACAGCGCCTAGGATCATGGCAAACAACGGGACTAAATAAACCACCGCGGCCGATTGCAGCAGGCTTTTTTCCGGTAAGCCGATTTCCACCACCTGGCCTTCTTTAACCCGTTTGCTGGTCACTAGGTGCCAGTGCAGAGACTTGTTCCCCACCGCTTTCGAGACAATGCCGGTACCACAGCTTTTTTGCGACGAGCAACTGCTGCAGCTGGTTTGCTGTTCACAACTCAGCTCCACATCATAGCCCTTAGACCCTGATTTCACTGCAGATACTGTCGCTAAAGCGGTCATCATTGCGTGGCACTCGCTTGTTTATTGATGGTGACCGATTGAGCAATTCGCTTAGCGGTTGCAGGCGGAATATCTCCGATCACAGAGATCTCTTTGTCACCTTTTACGAAGCTGTGAAGTGTACGGCGCCCTTGACGAACCAGCTGACCTTTAAGTGAGTAATTGTCACTCTCAGACACATAGATGGAAAAACTAAACAGACCATCAGTGTACATCTGGGTTTCGACCATGCGGTTAGTATTCGCCATTCGATAACGGTTCAACTCTTTGGATTCAAACCCTTTCGGAATCCAGCCGACCGTCCAAAAGCTTTTCTCTAGTTCGCCTTTTGGCAGAGACAGTACATCGGGCAATTTAACGGTGTTCAAACCGCTAAGAATATCGGAAATCTGATCGTTGACGCTATAGGAAATGGTGCGGAACTGTTCCAACACTTCGCCATCACGATCAACCAGATCAGCTCTTAGTGGAAGCTTAGTTTGCTCATCGATCCACAGGATATAGGAATAGCGTAACCCGTCTTTCGGAGCAATTCTCAATACTTGACAAGCCGCGCCCGCTTCACGCGCTCGACCGACTTGAATAAAGTCGTAAATCTCACTCAGCTCATCAACATTAGAATTTAGAAGCGGGATAGTCGGAGCAACCATGTTACCGGACTCAATGGTAAACGGCTCAACACCAGGCTCAATGTAACTGACCTCATCACCTCGGCGAATCACTTCACGTACAGGTCCACTTAGGTAAACAAGGTGAGCGAGTTGCTGATCTTCGCTGCGAGCGTGGCGATACAGCAAAGGTTCGATGCTGTTTTTCTTAATCAGGATATAAGACAGTTCATAATTGAGATGCTGACTGGCTTCGTTCATTTGATGCAACAAAGCCTCTGCAGGTTTTTCTTCTGCAAAGGCTAGTGGCGAACTCAAACTGAACAGTGTCAGCGCACTGATCAGAAATTTTCTCATTCAACTACCGTTTCTGGGTTGTCATTATGCTCTACAGCGTTATCGCTATTGAGGCGAAGCTGTAATTCATAGTCTTGAAGCATGGCGTTAATTCGACGGCGCTGCTCCTGCACGTTAGTCTCACTTGACGCTGTTGGCTGTTCCACCGAAGAACGTGTCAAGCTCACTGGTTCAGCACTGCCAGCAAATGGAATCGTCTGCAGAACAGGCAATTGCTCCGTTTCCGGTTGGCTAGGGTCGCTACCACCATATTGTTGTACGCCTAAGATCACAGCGAGTGACACACACGCGGCAACCGCCACCTGACCAAATTGGCTGAGCCAAGCTGGCAACTGACGACGCGCTTGAGAAGGCGTCGGCTGCGCTTCTATGCGTTGTTCATTAATGTCGGCAATCTTGCCAGAGGTGAACGTTGAATGCGCGGGCTCATCTTCTAGCGCAAGTGCAACGCTGTCTGCAATGTTCCACTCCGGTTTCTCCGGTGCTTCACCTCGCATCACATCACCAATTAAATGGTAATTTTTCCAGGTTTGTAGGCTAGCTTGGTCTTGCTCTAATTCACCGATTAAAGCCTTATCGACCATCTCTCCATCCATGAGTGCTGAAAGTTTCTCTTTGTCAGCCATTCTTTTCACCATTAACGTTACTGGTACTAGCGTTGCAAAAGGGGTTGAATCTTTTTCTCAACCGCTTCACGAGCTCGGAAGATACGCGAGCGCACCGTTCCAACAGGACAATCCATCACCGCAGCGATTTCTTCGTAACTCAAGCCATCAAGCTCGCGCAACGTCATTGCGGTTTTTAAGTCATCAGGTAGTGCTTCGATCGCACTAAAAACTACTTGCTTCAATTCCTTGGACAACGTTAAGTTCTCAGGGTTCGAAATTTCTTTTAATGCACTACCAGTTTCGTAATATTCAGCTTCTTCAGTATCCACATCTTGCGCAGGCGGTCTACGACCCTGAGCGACGATGTGGTTTTTCGCAGTATTAACAGCGATTCGATATAACCAAGTATAGAAGGCACTTTCGCCACGAAAACTTGGTATAGCGCGATACGCTTTAATAAATGCTTCTTGTGCTACGTCAGGTACATCCCCCGGATTATTGACGTAGCGAGAAATAAGATTACATACTTTATTTTGGTATTTAGTGACCAACAAATTAAATGCTTGCTTATCTCCATTCTGAACTCGCTCAATTAACACTTGATCGGTCAGCTGCTCGTTCATTCGAGCGGGTACTCCTATTGTTATTAACCCCTATCTTGTCAGATATGAGCATTAATTATGCAAAATGTAGTATTGACACCACTGCTTACTTGAGCACTATTGTGACTCAGTAATGAATATAAAGTTCAAACTTTCTTCGAATTTTATTTGAGAAGTGATGGACCAGTAACTTCTGTTCCAGATTGTGGGGACGAAAGAGTTCAAAAGCAATGTTATTTACGAAGAATTGCATTCACTCCAGTGCTACTATAGTGAGCTAACTCTGGTATTTTCAGAGTCCATATTGCAATTTTAAATTGATTTAAGAGCGGGAACGCTCTGTAGCTGACGCTAAAAAGTTGGATTGGCGCCAGTACAACTTAACTCGGGAATTTAAAAGTTTTATGAACGCAAACCGTGAACATCAATGTGATGTGTTAGTGGTGGGTAGTGGCGCAGCCGGTCTGTCGTTAGCGTTACGTGTCGCGGAATATGGCAAAGTCATTGTATTGAGTAAGGGGCCGAGAAGCGAAGGCGCTACATATTACGCTCAAGGTGGTATTGCCGCTGTTTTTGACGAGTCAGACAGTATTGAATCGCATGTAGAAGACACACTAATAGCTGGCGCTGGCCTGTGCGAGCAAGAAACCGTTGAGTTTATCGCTGAAAATGCCAAAGAGTGTGTCCAGTGGCTGATCGATGGTGGGGTCCCATTTGATCGTGAAGATGGTGACAGTGACGAAAAACCTCGTTACCACCTGACGCGTGAAGGGGGTCATAGCCACCGTCGAATTTTGCATGCCGCGGATGCTACCGGTATGGCCATGCAAACGTCCTTGCAAGATAACGCTCACAACCACCCAAATATCACGGTACTAGAGCGACACAACGCACTCGATCTAATCTGCGAAGATAAAGTCGGTGGCGACAGCAAGAAAATTGTCGGCGCTTATATCTGGAACCGAAACCAAGAACACGTTGAAACGGTTCGAGCCAAGTTTGTGGTACTGGCAACAGGTGGCGCGTCTAAGGTTTATCAGTACACCTCTAACCCTGACGTTTCCTCTGGTGATGGTATTGCAATTGCGTGGCGAGCGGGCTGCCGAGTCGCGAATATGGAGTTCAACCAATTTCATCCAACTTGCCTGTATCACCCTGAAGCGAGAAACTTCCTGCTCACCGAAGCTCTGCGTGGTGAAGGCGCTTACCTGCGTCGTCCGGATGGCACTCGCTTTATGCCAGACTTTGATGAGAGAGAAGAATTGGCTCCTCGTGATGTCGTCGCACGTGCGATTGACTTTGAAATGAAACGCCTTGGGGCTGACTGTATGTATTTGGACATCAGCCACAAGCCAGCAGATTTCATCGAGAAGCACTTCCCGACCATCTACACACGCCTGATGGACCTTGGCATCGACATGACCAAGGAGCCAATTCCGGTTGTACCTGCGGCCCACTACACCTGCGGTGGCGTAATGGTCAATAAGCAAGGTGAAACGGATCTGTCTCAACTCTATGCCATTGGCGAAGTGAGTTATACCGGGTTGCATGGCGCCAACCGAATGGCATCGAACTCATTACTAGAGTGTGTTGTTTATGCGTGGTCAGCGGCCAATGATATTATCCGTCGAATGGATACTGCCGAACTTCCTCCTTCTCTTCCAGCATGGGACGAAAGTCAGGTTAGCTGTTCTGATGAAGAGGTTGTGATTCAGCACAACTGGCACGAATTGCGTCTGTTCATGTGGGACTACATGGGAATTGTTCGTACCGATAAGCGCCTAGAACGCGCGCTACGTCGTATTCAGTTGCTACAACAGGAAACGCACGAGTACTACAGTAACTTCAAGGTTTCGAATAACTTACTTGAGCTACGTAACCTACTTCAAGTCGCGGAACTGATGGTGCGTTGTGCAATGGAACGCAAGGAAAGCCGCGGTTTACACTACACACTCGATTATCCGGAGCTCGCCCCAGACAGCGGCCCCACCATCCTTGAACCAGAGAAAATCGATTCTTAATAATTAAAGGGAGCTTAATGCTCCCTTTTTAACATCACCAATAACTGCCGATAGTGCTCTTCCTTAACACTGTCTCGCCAAATCACTCTCTTACGGCCGCCTTTAGGCCAGATCAATATTCCGAACCCGGCTAAGCTCAAAACACTTCTTTGTATCTCGATGGGTTCACCATCCATTTCGCAGGAATCCGCAGAAGAGAAAACTAAGCCCCCTTGCATCGGCTCAGCAAGCCAGTTTGTTTGGCTGTGGTATTTAAGGAGTAACGCCACTGTAAAAACAGTCGCCGTTAGAGGGAGTTCGGAAGTAATCAAAAAACAACAGGCCAACATCAGGAAACTGATGTTGGCCTGTTGTGAAACGAATGAAGTTGAGGCGAAAAGCCTAACGCACTTTACTGAGGTTGTGGGCAACAATCTTGTCAACCATAGAAGCGTGACCTAAGTTTTCACTGCGACCGTGGCCCATAATCCAAGTAAACAAGTCTGGGTCATCACATTCAAGCAGAGACACAAAGTCACGCTGCTCATTGTCTTTCAATTCTTCAAAGCACTCTTCAAAGAAAGGCATAATGACAACATCCAGTTCCAGCATTCCGCGGCGACACGCCCATTTAATTCGCGCTTTTTCTTCGGTGGTGTACATTCTAATTCCTCACCTGTTCGGTTGTTTGCGCCGAGTGTAACAATCAAAATTGCCCACAACTACTAACTCAGTCACACTCCCGAGCTAGCTAACACATTTACGGCATAAATCCATACAGCTGAAAGGTTGTTTCCGTTAGTGCTTAAGCGCTAACATAGCGCTATTCGATAGCATTCAGGTAAACATCATGGAATGGCAACACGACTTTGCTCCACTTTCTCTTTCTAGCAATGACTCTCTTCCCGAACTTGTACTCACCCACCTCACGTCGTGGGGAATGATCACCGCACAAGGCGATGATAAAAAGTCTTACCTACAAGGTCAGGTGACCTGTGATGTTGTTCAACTGGCTGAAGATAGCGCCACGTTTGGCGCGCATTGTGATGCAAAAGGAAAAGTGTGGAGCGTATTCCGCTTGTTCCACCACCGAGGCGGTTACGCGATGCTACAGCCAAGCTCCGCGATTGAGACTGAACTCGCTGAACTCAAAAAATACGCTATTTTCTCCAAAATAGAATTTGCACAAAGTACCGATGTACTGTTGGGCTTAATTGGCGATAAAGCGAATCATGTCGTTGAAGAGCTCTCACAACAACGCGGTGATGTGCGAACTATCGAAGGTGGTACCGCGATTAAAATTGATCAGCAACGCTGGTTGCTGGCCATTGATGGCACTACTGCGGAACAACTATGCCAATCGATAAATGCGACCAAAGCTTGTGAAGACATCTGGACTCGACTGGATATTGAAGCAGCTATACCTGCAGTCACACAAGAGCAGCAAAGCGAGCATATTCCTCAAGCGCTTAACGTCCAAGCTCTGGGTGGAATTAGCTTCAGCAAAGGTTGTTACACGGGCCAAGAAACCGTCGCTCGTGCCAAGTACCGTGGTATGAATAAGCGCGCATTACAAATCGTCAGAGGTCACTCTGAATCCGAGATCAAAGCCAGAGCGGAAATAGAACGCTCTGTGGGTGATAATTGGCGTAGCGCAGGCCAGTTGATGAGTAGCTACCGCTTCAATGATGGCGTAAGCATCGGTCTCATCGTGTTACCCAATAACCTTGACTCTGATACCCACTTCCGTTTGAAAGATGCGCCAGATTCGATCTGGACTATGCAAGCACTGCCGTATTCTCTTGAAGATGACGAATAAGTTTGAGACAAAACTAACCCGCTACTTGACCGAGCAGCGGGTTTCTTTCCATATCCTGCCACACCAATCCCCAGCCATCACCATTGAAGACGCGGCTCAGCAGCGAGGGGTTAGACCGGCGCAAATGGTCAAATCCATGCTATTACGCGATATGGGTGATTTGTATGCGTTGGCTTGCGCGCCGGGTGACCGATCTGTTGATCCCAAAAAAGTGCGAGCATTACTCGGTTGCCGCCGAATGACCTGCGTTGATCTCTCCATGGTTGAAGAACTGACTGGCTACCAGATTGGCACAGTAACGCCTCTGCTGTTGCCGACAGAGATGCCGATTGTCTTTGATCGCCAGCTCCTGAACGAAGAGACGGTAACCATAAGCAGCGGCTCCAACATGGCAGGGATAGCATTAGCACGAGATGACCTCATTCGTCTCTGCAATCCAGTACTCGCAGACATCTGCCGTTGATAAGCCTTTCAAATCCTCTTGTATCACGTCATACAACTTGCACTTCAATGTGACAAAGATCTCAATAATAAACATATTCAATTTAAATTATTATTCAAATCGAAAGCATATATAGTCAAAAATAATATTTTAGTTTATGCTTATTTTCGTTGGTTAAAGTGCGAGCGAATTATGATGTATTGCTTGGTGTGTTTAGCTGCTGAGCGTTTGAATAGTAATAAACACACAAATCCTTCTCCAACGAAAAAGTGAATCCACTGATTGTTTCAGGACATCCACTTTTTGTGTAATGCATCTGTGACTATTCGCCCGCAATTATGCGGGCTTTTTTTATGCAAAAAATTTACCGTAAGCTGGCATATTATAAAAAAGTTAAACTATTCTTAGAAATGTCATAAATCTCGGGGTTAACTATTGCGCTGAATGATTAACCAAGACGAGTTCCCATCTCAGAACATAAGTGAGGTAATTGTCACAATAAAATGGATATTTATCGGGCGTTTTGCCTACAACGACACAAATATCCAAACAAACTCATTTTACTGCATATTCCTCCACCATAATCACATAAATAACAGGCGGAAAATCGTATACTTTGCAGTGCTTGCTAAACATAAGGATTACTCTATGAGACTGTTTAAGCGCTATACACCAGGTATGATTGCTAAACACGTAAGTCGGCTATTTAAGGGAAGAATTTATATCTACGGTATTGGTAAGTTTGAATTTGATAACGGTAAGCTGGTCTTACCGGAAAAAGCCGAACGGCGACATTTCCAAACGGTCAAGGAAGTGAATCAGGAAATTATGAGACTACGCTGTGCATACGCGTAGGCAAGAATTAAAAAGGGTTGGCAATCGCCAACCCTTTGTCATTTAAAATACCATCAAGGTAAGGTCGCTTCATGATATTGCGCTAGTGCAGGAAGATTCCCTTTTAAGCCAAGGGCGCGTTTCATGATTTCATCTTTCGCTCCTGGCAATTGTCCTACCAAAGCCATACCAATGCCTCGCGCTAGCTTCTTCGCAGGGTTATCACCAGCAAACAGATCTTTAAAGCCTTGCATCGCGGCAATCATCTTCGCAGCTTCAGATTTACGCCAGCGTTCATAACTGCGCAGGTTACGCTTAGTGCCGATATCCTCACCTTTACGCCATAAAGTCATCACCTCTTGCGCTAGACTCGCGGCATCAAGCAAACCAAGGTTAACGCCCTGCCCGGCTAATGGATGAATAGTATGTGCGGCATCCCCCACTAAGGCGACCCGTTCAACCGCAAAATCACGCGCATAACGCATTTTGAGCGGGAAGGCGAAACGTTGCCCAACGACTTCACATAACCCCAGTCGAGCGTCAAATTCTGCCGTCAGTGACTTGTTGAACTCTTCATCGGACATCGCGACTAAACTCTCTGCTCGATTCGGTTCTGTAGACCAAACAATCGAACTCATATTACTTTCTCCCATAGGTAAGAAAGCCAGAGGTCCTTGTGGGGTAAAGATCTGACGTGCCACTTTGTCATGCGTTTCTGCTGTCCAGATATTCGCAACCACAGCGCTATGTCCATAGTCCCAGTGCGTTAACGGAATATCCTGTTGTTTGCGCACCCAAGAGTTGGCACCATCCGCGCCGACCACCAGTTTAGCCGTCAATGCGTGACCATTGTCCAAAGTGAGCCAAGCTTCACTTTCACCGACCGCCATAGAGCTACACTGTGCAGGCATAAACAAACTGACATTCGACTGCTTCTTCACCTGCTCAAGTAGTGATAGTTGAATCACACGATTTTCAACAATATGTCCGAGATCGGGTTGAGCGAGCTTTTGCGCATCAAATTCTATCCGAGCAAAGCTGTCTTGTTCCCAGACTTCCATCGCCGAGTATGGCGCAGCACGGCGCTCTACAATACCACTCCAAGCCCCTAAATTACGCAATATGTTTTCACTTGAACGACTCAAGGCTGACACGCGAACATCTGGTAAGTCCGCCAATTCGCTATCAGGTACTCGGCTTTCTATCACCGCAATACGCAAATCGGTATCTTTAAATGCTGCGGCCAAAGCCAGGCCAACCATGCCACCACCGACAATTGCAATATCAACGCTTTGCATCATCTGAATTCAATCCTCATTTAAGCTGCTATCGAGCAACTAAGCCTAAAGTTCTTGCTAATAAAGGCGCTTTCAACACCGGAATGTTGTCCATCGCGGCCAAGCTGAGATTTCGACCAATACGTAGTGTGAGATAATCATTAGAAAAAATATGAACCAGAGACGATGTCAGTGAAATCGTCGCACTGCGATCATTTTCGCGGCGGCGTTTAAATTGGCTCAATACCGAATAATCTCCAGGATCGCCGCTATGACTGGCTATCGCCTCAGCCAGTGTCGCTACGTCACGAACCCCAAGGTTAAACCCTTGGCCAGCAATCGGGTGCAATGTTTGCGCTGCATTGCCAACAATGGCAAATCGATGTGAGGTGTTCTGCTCTCGATAGCGCAACAATAATGGATACGCAGCCCGCTGGCCGACTTTTTCCAATTTCCCCAATCGCCAGCCAAATGCGTGCTGGAGCTCTTTTAGAAAGGCATCATCATCGAGCGACATAACGCGCTGTGCATCATCTGGTCTTAAACACCAAACCAGAGACATGCGATGTTCGCTCATTGGCAATAGAGCCACAGGTCCAGAAGAGGTAAAACGTTCGAAAGCGCGACCTTGGTGATGCTCTGCCGTCTTAATGTTAGCAATGACCGCGACTTGCTCGAAGTCGTGCTCGTTAAAATCGAGTCCGATTTGCTGACAACAGGTCGAAATCGCACCGTCCGCCGCCACCAGCAGCTTCCCACTGATGGTTTGGCCATCATCTAGGTTAATGTGAACGCATTGCTGCTGTCGCTCGATCTGATTAACCGAGGCTGGGCACAGTAAAGTGATATTAGGGTCCTGAGCGACCTTCTCATGATAGAGACGGCCAACATCCGCTAATTCGACAACATAGCCCAAAGCTTCAACGCCAACTTCGAGGTTATCAATCTCAGTCATACCTGCATGAGAACGGTCAGAAACATGTATATGGCGGATAGCAGTCGCGAAGGTTGAAATGTCTTCCCACAACCCGAATTGCTTAAGAATATTGACGGTACCGTACGACAGGGCAATGGAACGCGAGTCAAAGCCAGGGTGAGCCTGATGGTCGACTTGGTAAGGCTCGACAACCGCGATAGACAGCGGCTGCTGAGAAAGTTTATTGATCGCCAGTGCCAGCGTCATGCCCGCCATTGCGCCACCAGCAATTACAACATCAAACTGCTTCATGGAGAGTCCTGATTAGTGGATGGTCGGAGCCTTTTTCTCTACCGGCTTTTGGCCAAATTCAGCGTGGATCGTCAGCGCACACGCTTTAACGTGTTCAATCACCTGCTCTAGCAGCTGCGCTTGCTCTTGCATATCGTCATCTTCATCGATACCCAGCTTGGCAATCTCTTCTAAATCCGCCAACGCTTCTTTAACATCCGTCGAAGCCTTTTTCAGATCGGCATTCACAAGGCCTAGGCCAGAAATGTAGTGATTCACCCATTCCGCGACACCGTCAGCGGTATCAAACAGGCTTGCACTGGCATCTTCATCAGGGATCAACATTGAAATATCCATGCCTGAACCGGTAAATTCGACGATGGTTGCATCCAATGTCGCCTGAGCCAATTGCAGTGACTTAGCAGGCCAACCCATACCATCATTGGTGTAATCAAAGATTAGCGGTTGCCAGCTTTTGTCTGTCAGACTTAAACCACCGCTTAGCATTCCCGCTAACAGGCCATGCAGTTCCGCAGGGTTCACCGCCAGACCAGCAGACTGAAGTTCACTTGCTAATGTCAGGTATTCTGGAAGATTGCGTTCGCTCATGAAAGAGACCTAAATTTGCTAAATAAGGCCAATCCTACCATTTACCAAGACCAGCGAAAACGAGCGATTGCGCAATTGTGGATAGCTTTTACACAATTTGCCCAATTACTGTGTTATTGCGTCATGATTTGTGCACCTTGATTGGGAAAAGCTTGAATCTTAACAAGCCTTTTCCTATAGTTTCCTCCTCGGTGATTGTCTGCATATCACCCCTACTAACGCATTTAGAGTCGGTATGAGTAATCAAGCAGTTGAAGTCGAAATTTTAGGCAAACTAACCCGGGTTAACTGCCCGTCTGGACAAGAAGAGTCTTTGCGTAACGCCGCTCAGCACCTTGATGAGCGTTTACAAGACATGGCTGCCAAGACAAAGATTACCAACGAAGTTCAACTGCTCACCTTTGTCGCTCTGAACGTCTGTCATGAGCTCGAAAGCCGTGATACAGTAGATGAACAACAGCAAAATGCGCTAAATGAGCAATTGGAAAAGCTCACGGCATCACTCAGTGATGCACTAAGTAAAGTAAAGCCAGGACAGCAATAGCCTTTACCGCCAAACAAGAATTTACCCTGGAGTGTTCGTGAGGGGATTAAGTCCCTGAGCCGATAAGCAATCCCTAAGGGTTAGTACTTGATAGCTATTGAGCAAGCTCGGCTTGAACCGAGAAGCCTACGGTTATCATTGCTGATCCGCCTTGAACCAGCTGGTTCAAGGGTCAAAATCTCCAACGGCACTCTGGGGTATCCTCCTCGGTACCCAACAACCATGGGTACTCTTATGATTCTTTCTCGACAAGATTTCAGAAAACTAATCCGCACCAAGCGCAATCAACTCAATGATGAAACCCAGCAAAAAGCGGGGATAGATTTAATTGCCCAATTTGCTCAATTGCCGGAAGTCTCTTCAGCTCAACACATTGCCCTTTACCTGTCTGCTGACGGTGAAATCAATACTACCCCATTGATTGACTGGTTAAGACAGCAAGGAAAAACGATTTACCTCCCTGTTATCCACCCATTTTCAACCGGACATTTGTTGTTTCTACGCTACGACCTTGAAACACCTATGGTACTTAATCGCTATAAGATTCAAGAACCTAAACTGGATCAAACCCAAATCATTACCGTCAGTCAGCTCGACCTTATCTGTACTCCACTAGTAGCGTTTGATCACCATGGACATCGTCTCGGCATGGGGGGAGGGTACTACGACCGAACATTGGAGCCTTGGTTCCACCATCAATCTGGGCCTAAACCCATAGGGCTCGCGCATGACTGCCAACAGGTCGAGCAACTGCCCACTGAATCCTGGGATGTGCCTTTACCAAAAATAGTGACACCAAAGCAGATCTGGGATTGGGAATAGCCTCAGATTGGTTATATAATCGCGCCGCAAACGTTAAATTCAAACCTCATTCAGGAGATGGGCATGACTCAAGATGAAATGAAGAAAGAAGCTGGTTGGGCAGCACTTAAGTATGTTGAAAAAGACAGCATTGTCGGTGTTGGTACAGGCTCTACGGTAAATCACTTCATCGACGCACTCGGTACAATCAAAGACGATATCAAAGGTGCAGTTTCTAGCTCAGAAGCATCGACTGAAAAGCTGAAAGATTTAGGCATCGAAGTCTTCGACTGTAATGAAGTGGCGAACTTAGATGTCTACGTTGACGGTGCTGACGAAATCAACGCAGCACGCGACATGATCAAAGGTGGTGGCGCGGCGCTAACACGCGAGAAAATTGTTGCGGCTATTTCGGATAAATTTGTCTGTATCGTAGATGGCACCAAAGCTGTTGACGTTCTGGGTGAGTTCCCGTTACCTGTAGAGGTCATCCCAATGGCGCGTTCTTACGTCGCTCGAGAAATGGTAAAACTTGGTGGCGACCCTGTGTACCGTGAAGGCGTGGTGACAGATAACGGCAACGTTATCCTTGATGTGCATGGCATGCAGATCACCAACCCGAAAGAAATGGAAGATAAAATCAATGCTATCGCAGGTGTTGTGACGGTTGGCTTATTTGCTCACCGTGGTGCGGACGTAGTGATCACTGGCACGCCTCAAGGGGCAAAAATCGAAGATTAATTGAAGCTAGTTTCGGTTATTTCATTACAAACGGCACCATTAGGTGCCGTTTTCGTCTTTTATCCTATAAAAATTATTCCTTATTCCGTAATTTTCTTACCCAAAGTGTATTTTTTTTGTTAACTTAGTGAGCAGAAGACGCACAAGGAAAACGTTTGCGTCAGGCTTTTTGCTAACAAAACGTTTGCTTTAATAACATTACACCGCTTGTGCGCCAGTTAAGCCCCAAATTTCCATTTTAAGGACGAAGACAATGGCCAAAGTTTCACTGGAAAAAGACAAAATTAAGATCCTCCTGCTTGAAGGTCTTCACCCATCTTCGGTAGAAGTGCTGCAGGCTGCTGGTTACACCAATATTGAATACCACAAAGGCTCGTTACCGGAAGACGAATTGCTAGAAGCGGTAAAGGATGTTCACTTCATCGGTATTCGCTCCCGCACTAACCTATCGCAGGAAGTGATCAACGCAGCAGAAAAGCTAGTCGCGATTGGTTGTTTCTGTATTGGTACCAACCAAGTCGATCTTAATGCAGCCGCTGTTCGTGGTATTCCAGTGTTTAATGCCCCATTCTCGAACACACGCAGTGTGGCGGAATTGGTTCTCGGTCAAGTCCTGCTTCTACTGCGCGGGATTCCAGAAAAGAACGCCCTAGCACACCGTGGTATCTGGAAGAAAAGCGCCGATAACTCATACGAGGCTCGAGGCAAACGCTTAGGTATTATCGGCTATGGTCACATTGGCACGCAGCTAGGTATCATCGCGGAAAACCTCGGGATGCGTGTTTACTTCTACGATATTGAGAACAAGCTATCACTTGGTAATGCCACTCAAGTACATACCATGAGTGAACTGCTGAACAAGTGTGATGTAATTTCTCTGCACGTTCCAGAAACCGCTGGCACCAAAAACATGATGGGTGCAGAAGAATTTGCTCGTATGAAACCGGGGGCGATTTTCATCAACGCAGCGCGTGGCACTGTGGTTGATATCGAAGCACTTTGCCATGCGATGGAATCTGGTCATCTTGCTGGTGCTGCGATTGACGTATTCCCAACCGAGCCTAAAACCAACGCAGACCCATTTGAATCACCACTGCAGAAGTTCGACAATGTCATCCTGACACCACACGTGGGTGGTTCTACGCAGGAAGCTCAAGAAAACATTGGTGTCGAAGTGGCAGGTAAACTGGCGAAATACTCTGACAACGGTTCGACGCTTTCAAGTGTTAACTTCCCTGAAGTGTCTCTGCCTGAACACCGTGACTGTTCTCGTCTATTGCACATTCACAAAAACCGCCCAGGTATCCTGACTCAGATAAACACTATCTTTGCAGAAGAAGGCATCAACATCGCCGGTCAGTATCTACAGACTAGCGCCGATATCGGTTATGTCGTTATCGATGTTGAAACCAGCCGCTCTGAAGAAGCACTTAAGAAACTCAAAGGTATTGAAGGCACGCTACGCGCGCGTATCCTTCACTAAGTAAAACCTCAACGCTATCAAAGCCACTGCCGTTGCAGTGGCTTTTTTAATGCTCCACATTTCTGCCCTTACCAAACATCACACCATAATGTTCTCTTGTGAACAAAAACTGTTCATTAATGAGCTTCTTAGTTATCACGAAAACTAGCAATTACGGAATCAAAGTCGAAGTTTTTCAGACTAACTTTCTGTATTTTCGTAAAATTTAATACTTATGCAACATTTATCACAGAAATAACTCTCATTATTCATACAATGCCCAACACTTTCGAACGAAATACATTTTGCTCGTTCGCTTTTCCTTTACTTACCATCGCACAATAACAATGAGGTCCCTATGTTTGGAATCTTCAAACCTAAGGCGCACATCGACCGCTTATCTTCCGATAAGCTCGACAGCACTTATTCCCGATTACGTTGGCAGCTCTTTATCGGTATCTTTGTCGGCTATGCTGGCTACTACTTAGTTCGAAAGAACTTCAGCTTGGCAATGCCTTACCTGATCGAACAAGGCTTTAGCCGTGGCGATCTTGGTGTTGCTTTAGCGGCAGTTTCGATTGCTTACGGCTTATCTAAATTCTTAATGGGTAGCGTCTCTGATCGATCAAACCCACGCTATTTCCTCAGTGGCGGCTTGTTGATGTCCGCACTGATCATGTTTTGCTTCGGTTTCATGCCTTGGGCAACGGGCAGCATCACGGCAATGTTCATCCTGCTTTTCCTGAATGGTTGGTTCCAAGGGATGGGTTGGCCTGCCTGTGGTAGAACCATGGTTCACTGGTGGTCACGCAAAGAACGTGGGGAAGTCGTTTCAGTATGGAATGTCGCCCACAACGTAGGCGGAGGTCTGATTGGTCCTCTCTTCATCCTTGGGCTATGGGCATTTAATGACGACTGGCGTACCGCTTTTTACGTTCCTGCCTTTTTCGCCACGCTGGTTGCCATTTTTGTCTGGATGACAGTCCGTGACACGCCACAATCCTGCGGCTTGCCACCCATTGAAGAATATAAAAACGACTACCCAGACGATTACGATAAATCGCATGAAAAGGAAATGACGGCCAAAGAAATCTTCTTTAAGTACGTTTTTTCTAACAAGCTACTTTGGTCAATTGCCATTGCGAACGCGTTTGTTTATCTGATCCGCTATGGCGTGCTTGACTGGGCACCGGTTTACCTCAAAGAAGCAAAAGACTTCACAGTTGATAAATCTTCATGGGCTTACTTCCTTTACGAGTGGGCAGGTATTCCGGGCACCTTATTGTGTGGTTGGATTTCTGACAAGCTGTTCAAAGGTCGCCGCGCTCCAGCCGGTATCCTGTTTATGGCCTTAGTAACTGTTGCCGTCTTGGTTTACTGGTTCAACCCAGCCGGTAACCCTGCGGTAGACATGATGGCACTGGTTGCCATTGGCTTCCTGATTTACGGTCCGGTTATGTTGATCGGTTTGTATGCTCTTGAACTTGCACCGAAAAAAGCCGCAGGTACCGCTGCTGGTCTAACCGGACTATTTGGTTACCTAGGCGGTGCAGTGGCTGCTAACGCGATTCTGGGTTACACCGTGGATCACTTTGGCTGGGATGGTGGATTTATCATTCTCGTAGCATCTTGTATCGCGTCGATTATTTGTCTAATTTATGCATTTATTGGCGAGCGTGCTCACCATAAACAGAAAGAAGCCGAAAAGGCAGCACTCGCTTAATACTCATCAAAGAGGCAGCATCGCTGCCTCATTTTAATCAAGGAATGAAGAATGAAAACAACGTCAGTTTGCGCTACATTTCTGGCTCTTAGCCTATCTGCTGGAGCTTTGGCTAAGCCTCTAGTCATCGCTCACCGCGGCGCGTCAGGCTATCTGCCAGAACATACTCTAGAAGCAAAAGCTTTGGCTTACGCAATGAAACCGGATTACATCGAGCAAGATGTTGTCATGACTAAAGATGATCAGTTGGTTGTCCTTCACGATCATTATTTAGATCGAGTCACCGATGTGGCAGAGCGCTACCCTGATCGTGCTCGCGCTGATGGCCGCTATTATGCGATTGACTTTACGCTTGCAGAAATCAAAACCCTAAAGGTGACTGAAGGGTTCAATATTGACGACAATGGCAATAAAGTTGCGGGTTATCCGACTCGTTTTCCGATGTGGAAATCCGATTTCAGCGTCCCTACTCTGGCTGAAGAAATTGAGCTGATTCAAGGGCTCAACAAGACACTTGGTTACGATATTGGTATCTACCCTGAAATCAAAGCCCCTTGGTTCCACCGTCATGAAGGCAAAGACATCTCTTCCGCAGTGCTTAAGCTATTAAA
The DNA here is from genome assembly GCF_013113835.1 of Vibrio sp. RE88. Classification (GTDB taxonomy): domain Bacteria; phylum Pseudomonadota; class Gammaproteobacteria; order Enterobacterales; family Vibrionaceae; genus Vibrio. The sequence continues at coordinate 120,933 of NZ_VTYQ01000009.1, forward strand.
GCAGTACGGCTATGACAGTCAGGATGACAAAGTGTACCTGCAATGCTTTGACGCCAATGAGCTCAAACGCATTAACGATGAACTCATGCCTAGTATGGACATGGATCTCAAGTTAGTGCAGCTGATGGCTTACACTGACTGGAACGAAACCATGGTCTACAAAGGCGATACGGCAACCCCGTACAGCTATGATTGGATGTTCGAATCAGGCGCAATGAAGGAAGTTGCTAAGTACGCCGAAGGCATTGGCCCTTGGAAACCTATGCTGGTCGATGATAAATCAACCAAAGACAACATTATTATCAAACCGTTGATGAAAGAGGCAAAAGCAGCAGGCCTAGATGTCCATCCATACACTTTCCGAGCCGATCCTGGCCGTATTCCGAGTTATACGGATAGCTTCGAGGGAATGATGGATATCTTCTACAATCAGGTCAAAGTAGATGGCCTGTTTACCGATTTCCCAGACAAAGCAGTCAGCTTTCTCAACAAATAATCCTTAAACAAAAAAGCCTTAGTCCATGACTAAGGCTTTTCTTTTACAACTCGTATCAAGCTAAGGTTTTAGTGAACGCTCACCGCGTGCAATCCCCACCACACCACTTCGCGCAACCTCAATGACATCGGTCACTTCGGAAATCGCTTGAATGAACGCATCCAGCTTTTCACTGGTACCCGCTAGTTGAACCGTGTATTGAGAAGCAGTGACATCAACAATCTGACCACGGAAGATATCCGCTGTACGCTTTACTTCTGCACGAGCAAAACCGCTGGCTTTCACTTTAACCATCATCAGCTCGCGCTCAATATGATCAAGTTCGGTAACTTCCTGAACTTTCAAGACATCGATCAACTTATTGAGCTGTTTCTGGATCTGTTCAAGCTGCATATCATCGGAAATCGTTGTGATGTTCAAACGCGACAGCGTTTCATCATCTGTCGGTGATACGGTTAACGACTCAATGTTGTAGCCACGTTGTGAGAACAGACCTACCACTCGGGATAACGCACCCGGTTGGTTTTCCATTAGCAGTGAAATAATGTGTCTCATATTATGTTCTCTCCGTTTTGCTTAGCCACATCTTGTCCATACCTTCGCCTTTGATTTGCATTGGGTACACATGCTCAGTTTCATCAACATTGATATCAACAAACACTAAACGATCTTTCATTTCTAATGCTTGTTTCAATCCAGACTCAAGCTGATCTGGAGTTTCAATGCGAATCCCCGCATGTCCGTATGCTTCTGCAATCGCAACGAAGTCCGGAACGGAGCTCATATATGAGTTAGAATGTCTTCCTTGGTAAACAATGTCTTGCCACTGTTTCACCATACCTAGGAAACGGTTATTCAGGTTAATGATCTTGACTGGGATATCATATTGCAGCGCCGTCGACAGTTCCTGAATGTTCATCTGGATACTGCCATCACCGGTCACGACCACAACCTCTTCATCAGGCTTAGCAAATTTAACCCCAAGGCCAGCTGGCAGACCGAAGCCCATCGTGCCGAGACCACCAGAATTAATCCAGCGACGTGGTTTATTAAACGGATAGTAAAGCGCTGCGAACATCTGGTGCTGACCCACATCAGAAGCAACGTACGCATCACCATTTGTCAACTTGTGTAGTACTTCAATCACCTGTTGCGGTTTAATACGCTCAGGCGTGGATTCATAAGACAGGCACTCACGGTCACGCCAAGTCTGGATATCATCCCACCAGCTTTGAAGCGCTTCGCCATCATTGGTCGCGCCTTGCTCTTCCAGCAGTGACACCATACTCGCCAGTACTTTCTCCGCAGAGCCAACAATAGGCAGGTCTGCTTTGACGTTCTTCGAGATAGATGACGGGTCAATATCAATATGCATTACTTTGGCATTCGGACAATACTTTTCCAGATTGTTGGTGGTTCGATCATCAAATCGCACACCGATACCAAAGATTAAGTCTGCGTTGTGCATGGCCATATTGGCCTCATACACACCATGCATCCCCAGCATACCAAGAGAATTTTTATGCGTACCCGGGAAAGCGCCTAGCCCCATCAAAGTGCTGACAACAGGTAAGTTTAATGCCTCTGACAGTTTCAGAATCTGCTCATCCGCTTCAGAAATTACGGCGCCGCCACCGACGTAAAGAACCGGCTTTTTCGCCGCAAGTAGTGCTTTCAAGGCCTTTTTGATCTGGCCTTTGTGACCCGTCGTGGTTGGCTTATATGAACGCATTGAAATACTGGCAGGATATTCGTATGGCAGTTTGATCTGCGGATTCATCACATCTTTTGGCAGATCGATAACAACCGGGCCAGGACGCCCTGTTGTCGAAATATAGAAAGCTTTCTTCATGATTTCAGGAATATCTTCTGCTTTCTTAACCAAGAAGCTGTGTTTAACAATCGGACGCGAGACGCCGACAATATCACACTCTTGGAAAGCATCATTACCAATCAGGCTGTTAGGTACGTTACCTGAAATCACGATCATAGGAATCGAGTCCATGTACGCGGTCGCAATACCTGTCACAGTATTGGTCGCGCCTGGACCAGAGCACACCAGAACCACACCTGGTTTGCCAGTTGCACGGGTATAGCCATCTGCCATATGGGTAGCGGCTTGTTCATGACGAACTAGGACGTGCTTGATTTGATCTGTCTTAGCATGAAGTGCATCGTAGATATCCAAAACGGAACCGCCTGGATATCCGAAAATTTGTTCAACACCTTCTTCGATCAGAGATTGAACGACCATCTCCGCACCGGACAACATTGCTGCCATATTATTCTCCTCACCAGTTTACCAATTAATAAGGTCAACTAATTGGGCTGGTTTTACATAGTCTAGGGCTTATTCGTAGCCTAAATCGAAATACTTCCACTTTTTCGGCTATGCCTTGTTCTGTCGTAACAGAAAACAAGTTCACGCAACAAATGTAACGTTTTCTTATCAAAGGATCTAATGCGACTAAACTCTCATTTTAAACAAGATGCTATTTATCAAACTAATATAAGGAAAGAACACCATCCAAAACATAAAAATCAGAAAATATGACAAATAAATACCAAAAATTCAGAGTAAAATATTATCCAGCACTGCATCACTACAACATTTTTACCACAAAAGTCGTAAAATTCAGGCATAAAAAATCCCTCATCGGCTAATTTGAACCGACTGAGGGATTTTTAAACACTTCGAAATTTAACTTGTCAGAGATTTACTTTTTCATTGCCGTATCACTGTACATTTCTTCAATTTCGTCCTGATATTTGTCGTTAATAACCTTACGGCGCAGTTTCTGAGTTGGGGTTAACTCACCTTCATCCATCGAGAAGGCTTTCGGTAGCAATTTGAACTTCTTAACCTGCTCAAACTTCGCCAGCTCTTGTTGCAGGTCATTCACCCGTTTTTCGAGCATTTCTACCACTTGATGATGCTTAATCAGTTCAACACGATCATGGTATTTGATGTTCAGCTCTTTCGCGTACTCTTCCAAACTGTCGTAGCACGGCACAATAAGCGCAGAAACAAACTTACGCGTATCCGCAATCACGGCGATCTGCTCGATAAAGTGGTCTTTACCGATTGCCCCTTCGATCATCTGCGGTGCAATGTACTTACCACCAGACGTTTTCATCAGCTCTTTAATGCGATCGGTAATAAACAAGTTGCCGTCTTCATCAATATGGCCCGCATCCCCAGTTTTGAGGAAGCCATGCTCATCAAACGTTTTTGCCGTTTCTTCCGGCATCTTGTAGTAACCACGCATCACCATAGGGCCACGGACGAGAATTTCGTTGTTTTCGCCAATCTTTACCTGTGCACCAGGCATGGCCATGCCTATGGAATCTGGGTTGAAGCTATTGTCTGCCCAACAAGACACCGTCGCTGTCGTTTCTGTCATGCCGTAACCAAGCTTGACGTTAATTCCCATCGCATGGAAAAAGCGGCCAATCGTCTCATCCAACTTCGCACCACCACATGGCATAAAGTTAATTCGACCACCCAGTAGAGCGCGTAGCTTGGACAGCACCAACTTGTCAGCCAACTGATGAGACTTTTTCAAAATGAAAGAAGGTTGACGTCCTTCCTGATCGCAGGCAGCCATTTTGGCGCCCATATTCACAGCCCAAGTAAACAATACTTTGCGAATCATCGGGGCCTTGGAAACTTTTTCATGAATGGCGGAGAAGATTTTCTCGTAAAAACGCGGAACCGCACACATCACTGTCGGTTGAACTTCGCTTAATGCTTCACGAACCTGCATCGTATCCTGCAGGTAACAGTTGGTGGCACCACGATACAATACGTAGAAAGTCCATGCTCGCTCAAACACGTGTGATAAAGGTAGGAAACAAAGCGAAACATCATCTTGAGACAAACTTAATCGGGCGTCATGACCTTCAAGCTGAGCGGCAACATTGCCATAGTCCAGCATCACCCCTTTTGGCTGACCCGTTGTACCTGAGGTGTAAATCAAGGTCAGCAAGTCTTCAATATTGGCATCATCAAGACGGGTATCTAACTCGTCCTGCATGGCTTTATCAGCCGCAACGACGAACTGTTGCCATGAGCGCGCAAAACCATAGTCGCCTACATCCACATCGTCCGACATCGCCACAACCAATTCCAATTGCGGGCATTGTTCAAAAATCGACACAGCCGCATCAAACTGGGCCTGTTCGCCGACAAATAAGATACGCACATCAGCGTCTTGCAGAATGTAGGAAGATTGCGCTGCGGTATTAGTAGGGTAAATAGGCACTGTCACCGCACGGGTTTGAAGTGCCGCGAAATCCGTGATGGTCCACTGAGGCATATTGTTGGCAAAGATGCCGATTTTGTCTTGGACTTTTATGCCGTGCGTCAATAACGCAAGCGATAATGCATCTATCTGCTGGCCAAACTGCTTCCAACTAATGCCGTTCCACATCTCACCCACTTTATGTTTAAGAGCAATACGGTCACCGCTTTTGGCAATTTGTTCGCGAATTTTTTTTACAATATGAAAATCTAAGTTGGCCATCTCTAACTACCTTTAAGCTTACACCTGTAAGCTTTTTTGAGCGCACAAGTGTACATTTCAGGTCACAAAAGGCAACTGACAGGCATCAAAGTTACCAACTAAATAGTAAAAAACCTTGAATGGCGAATAGCCACTCAAGGTTTTATTGATCTCTTAAATAACAGTAAATTAGTCTAGAGCAACTACTTCACCACAGATCATCATCAACTGGTCACGTAGCCAGATGTGACCTTTATCTTTCTCACTTGATTCATGCCAGCTCAGGAAGCCGCTGATCTTGCCGTTTTCAAATGGGAAGTCCAGAACTTGTAGCTGATCTTTGTTCGCTGCATTTTCTACCATCCAACGTGGTGCAATCGTCACAAGTTCAGATTGACCAACAACGTAAAGTACGTTGCTCAGGCTGGTACCTTCGTAGTATGCCTGCACATCCAAATCACGATACGCCTGCTCGGAGAAACTACGCTGACCATGTACGCGAGAAAGTTTCGCATGACGCTCACCTTTCAGAAGGTCCGCCGTTACTGCTTCTTGGATGCGTGGGTGAGACTTAGACGCCACTACCACTAGCTCATCTTGGAAGATTTCAGTGCTTGAGAAACCTTGCTCATCAAAGCGAGCGTAATCAATCACGAAGTCGATTTCCTGGTAGCGCATTCTTTCAGCCAGCTGGCGATCAAATTCCGCATCAAGGTGAAGCTGTACATTTGGCGCTTGATCATGAATTGTCGACATGATCTTAGGAGCGAAGCGCATATCGCATGGGCTGCAGATCGCCAGTTTGAACAAACGCGTTGATGTTTCAGGCGAGAAAATTGAGCTTGGTAGCTCGTTACGGATAAGTTGCAATGCTTGGCGTACAGGGCCAAATAGCTGACGAGCGCGTTGAGTCGGTTGGATACCACGACCCTGGCGCATAAACAGCTCGTCGTTAAACATTACTTTCAAACGAGCAACTGCGTTACTTACCGCTGGCTGAGACATGCCAAGGTTATGAGCAGCACGGGTAATATTTTGCTCTTGCATTACTGCATCAAACACAGTCAGAAGGTTTAGATCTACTCCACGTAGAGTGCTTTCCATTCGGTAGCTAGCAATCGCACTCATAGACTCTTTTTTATCAATCATCAGGCAAGCCTCTTGTATTCGTCAATGTATAAATGGTTCTTAAAATGAATATTGGTTGGGAATAGATAACCCGTATTTTGTTATATTTATCCGTCAGATGACTCCTGGCGGATTTCTACTATCAACGAATCAATCAATCATTAGCAACAAGATTGATAATTAATCAGTATTTTTTACTTAAGTCATAAAATTAAGCTTAATAATCATAACCTTAAGCAACATATAAAAAAGTATAAATCACTCATACTGTAAAGATTTAGCCAATGAATTAAGTTTAAGAATGAATGCTAAGAGCTTGACGGGAACTATTGGTAGGAAAAATAAGTCCAAGGGTAGATACAAAAACAGCATCAATAGATTGATGCTGTCAAGATTCTAATGATTGAGTGGTGGGCTAGATGTTAGTCACGTAGCTAGGAAAATCGACTTTCTCCCACAAGCGATGTGTCAGCTCCATTTTGTTTTCCCAGTCACCTTTCACCAGCCAGTCTGCGATCGCCTCTGCAACATCAGGGTAACTGACACTTTCGGCCTGCTCTTCATCCAGCCACTGGCGAACAATCGAGGCATCCAACATATCCATACAACTTGCCAAGCCAAGATCTTCCAATGTGGCGACATTGCTCATCTGCTCGAACTGACCAGACAGAGGTTTAAGTAATAGCTTTTTACCTAGCGTCAAGGCTTCTGAGGGTAACTCAAAACCACCGTTCGCAATCACGCCATTGCAGCGATTGAGGTGATACTGGAAGCCATGAAAGCTCAGTGGCAAATAGTGCACGTTGTCGACAATCTGCTCTTCGATGATATCAGGGTGATAACACACAAATCGTTGCTTGGAAAAACGCAGTAACAGCTCTGCGATCTCATGGATACTCTCAAATGGCAAATAAACGAGGACAAAATCTTCACCAGCAACCTGCTCTTTTTGTGTGTGAACAATAGGCGGTAAAATAGGTTGATCAAAGTGATACCAGTGTAAGCCGATGTGGTGCTGAGCAGGGGCAAAATAGTGAATGATTTTCTTATCTAACCAACTCGCCCCTTTGAGTGGTACGGAATAACGAAACGCATTCTGATGACTGATACTAATGGATGCCTTCCCCTGCTTTCTGGCCGCCCACGCAGAAACTGGCTCAAAATCGTTGAGCACTAAATCAAACCGACTTAAATCCAATTGCTTGACCTCTTTATAAAAAGCTAAAAGATTGTTGTTCAAGCAGGTTTTTTTATAATTAACCTGACCATTTTCGGTCACAAAAGTGAGGCCACGGCGAGTGTGATAATTACCGAACGCTTCCATTGAAAAATACTTGTCTTCTGCTCGGCCTGAGAAAAGGAATTCAACGTCAATACCGCGCTGGTTCAAAGCATGACTCATTGCTCTAGCTCTGGCGATGTGTCCGTTACCCGTCCCTTGCACGCCATACAATATTTTCATTAGCCTAACCTCCTATCACAATCGCCAATGCCATCTGAGCGCAACCGATTCCAAGCAAAGCACCCAGAATGACATCTGTCAGAAAATGTACTCCAAGTAAGATTCTTGAAGTCGCTATCAACGCAGCCCAAACGAATGCAAACAATTCAAGTTCGACATAGAAATAACTGATTAACGTCGCCATCAAAAACGCGGCTGCCGTATGCCCTGAAGGCAAGCTGTAACGGTCTGAAGGCGTAATGAATGACGTCACCAGCTCTGACAGCTCTTCTGGGCGACGACGTTTAAAGAGGTTTTTAGCTGTCCAGTAGATAGGTAGCTCTACGACAAATGCAAGTAAACCGGCCAGTAAAAAGAGCGTACCGACTTCTCCACCAAACCACCAAGCAGCAAGGCCGATCACGGCATACAAATGCCCATCCCCCGTGTGAGAGATGGCTTTGCTCCATCGAGAGAGCGGGTATGAGAATTTATGTTGTAGACAAAACAGTGAGAATGCCAAATCAAACTTGGCGATTGGTTCGATTGAACGCATTACCGACTCCTTGCAACGACGGTTCTGCGTTCAAATTAAGAGAAGTAAGTGACAAATCAGTGAAGCTTTCAGGTTGATTCAGTTACATCGTCAACATCAACGCCAGCTTGGCGCACGCAATGCCCAAACCCGCCCCTATCACGATATCAGTAAAGAAGTGCACACCTAGAAAAATCCTTGAGGCGCTCACTGCCGCTGCCCAGCCGTATGCTGCAATCGCATATTGTGGGTAAAAGCTCGCAATTAATGTCGCCATCAAAAATCCAGCCGCAGTATGACCGGATGGCAAGCTATACTGATCCGCCGGTTGAATAAACGAAGTGAGTGGTTCGGAACGGTCATAGGGACGACGGCGCCGGAAGCCATTCTTCAAAACCCAGTAAATGGGTAATTCGATGATAAATGCCAGAATGCCGACTTTAAGAAAAGCGACACCTGTGGTCGTATCCAGTGCCCACGCAATCAGACCAATCAGCAAATACAGATGCCCATCTCCAGTATGAGAAATCAGGCGACTCAGCTTAGCCAGCGGCAGGTTAAAGCGATGACCTAAGCAAAATGAGGACAATGCCAAGTCAAATTTGATGATGGGCTCAACGGCACGCACGGTACTTTTCTCCTGTAATCACATGCGAAGTCACATCATAGGTATAGTGAGATGAACCAGAGATTAATCATCTCGTTCATCTTGCCATTCACTGCTCGAATAGCAGGACAATATCTTCTGCATCCCTAATATGGTTTAACGCCACAAATCCATTCATTTGACTATTGATGAATAAAAAAACAACTTTAGGGTTGACGTACTCGGTGGAGTGCGGTACTAATTTGTTAACTTAATTTTGTGGTTTATTTAACGCCCTAATAGGAACCGTTAACAATGATGAAGCGTTTTTCTATCCTGCTGAGCCTCCTCCTTATCGTGACACGATCGCGCGGGTAGGCTGTGGAAGAAAAATAACCACAACGAGATATCAGAAACCCGCACGCAGATGCGGGTTTTTTTATACCTAAATACCGGAAGAAAACGATTAACTGTGTGGTAAACACACGAGTCAGGAAGGAAGCAAACATGAACGATCAAGTCATTATTTTCGACACCACGTTACGTGATGGCGAACAAGCGTTGTCAGCAAGCTTGACAGTTAAAGAGAAACTGCAGATTGCCTATGCGCTAGAAAGGCTAGGCGTTGATGTAATTGAAGCGGGCTTCCCAGTTTCATCTCCTGGTGACTTTGAATCAGTGCAGACCATCGCCAAACACGTGAAAGATAGTCGAGTCTGTGCACTTGCACGTGCTGTTGCGAAAGACATTGACGCAGCAGGCGAAGCGTTAAAAGTTGCTGATCAATTCCGCATTCATACCTTCATTTCCACTTCCACCGTTCACGTTCAAGACAAGCTACGCCGCAGTTACGATGATGTGGTCGAGATGGCGGTCAAAGCGGTCAAACACGCCCGTCGCTACACTGACGATGTTGAATTTTCCTGTGAAGACGCTGGCCGTACGCCAATTGACAATTTGTGCCGCATGGTTGAAGCCGCTATCGACGCTGGTGCCAACACGATCAACATTCCTGATACCGTAGGTTACACAGTGCCAAACGAGTTTGGCGGAATTATCCAAACTCTGTTTGATCGCGTTCCGAATATCGATAAAGCCATTATTTCGGTCCACTGTCACGATGACTTAGGCATGTCGGTCGCAAACTCTATCGCAGCCGTTCAAGCAGGTGCTCGTCAAATCGAAGGCACCATCAACGGCATCGGCGAACGCGCCGGTAACTGTTCTCTAGAAGAAATTGCCATGATCATCAAGACACGTCAGGAATTCTTGGGTGTCCACACTGGCCTTAAACACGACGAAATTCACCGCACCAGTAAATTAGTCAGCCAGCTATGTAATATGCCAATCCAAAGCAATAAGGCCATTGTTGGTGCCAACGCATTCAGTCACTCTTCAGGTATCCACCAAGATGGCATGCTAAAGAACAAGAACACCTACGAAATCATGACGCCTGAGTCTATCGGCCTTAAGAACCAAGCACTAAACCTAACAAGTCGTAGTGGTCGCGCAGCAGTGAAAAGTCACATGGATACCATGGGCTACAAAGAAGATGAGTACAATCTAGATGCATTGTATGAAGACTTCTTAAAGCTAGCTGACCGTAAAGGCCAAGTTTTCGATTACGATTTGGAAGCCTTGATGCATTTCTCAAATCTTCGCGAAGAAGATGATTTCTACAAATTGAACTACCTAAGCGTTCAGTCAGGTAGCGTCATGGCAACTACAAGCATCAAGCTGCAATGTGGTGACGAAGAGACGTCTGAAGCTGCGGTAGGTAACGGCCCTGTTGACGCGCTTTACCAATGTATCTATCGCGTCACCGGATATGATATCGTTCTAGACAAGTTTGATTTAACCGCGAAAGGCGAAGGTGAAGACGGGCTTGGTCAGGCTGACATTATCGCCAACTACAAAGGTCGTAAATACCATGGTACTGGTGTGTCGACTGACATCGTAGAAGCTTCTGGTCAAGCATTACTGCACGTAATCAACAGCATTCACCGTGCAGATAAGATTGCTGAAATCAAACAGAAAAAAATCGCAACAGTATAAGTAGACTCTAGGGATGCGAGTCATCTCTGGAACAAAAGATATAAAAATTAAAGGATTACCATGACAGACAAATCTTACAATATTGCCGTTCTACCAGGAGACGGCATTGGCCCAGAAGTAATGCAGCAAGCACACAAAGTGCTAGACGCAATCGAAAAGAAACACGGTATTACCTTCTCTCGCAACCAGCACGATGTGGGTGGTATAGCCATCGACAATCATAGTTGCCCACTACCAGACAGCACAGTAAAAGCCTGTGAAGAAGCAGATGCAGTACTATTCGGCTCAGTCGGTGGCCCTAAGTGGGAACATTTACCGCCAAATGATCAGCCTGAACGCGGTGCCCTTTTACCTCTGCGTAAGCACTTTCAGTTGTTCTGTAACTTGCGCCCAGCACAAATTCACAAAGGCCTAGAAGCTTTCTCACCTTTACGTGCAGATATTTCTGGCAATGGCTTCGATATCGTCGTGGTACGTGAACTGACAGGTGGTATCTACTTCGGTCAACCAAAAGGTCGTGAAGGCGAAGGAGCGAATGAAAAAGCGTTTGATACCGAGGTTTATCACCGTTTTGAAATTGAGCGCATCGCGAAAATTGCGTTTGAATCAGCTCGTCTGCGTGATAAGAAAGTTTGCTCAATCGACAAAGCGAACGTTCTACAGAGCTCTATCCTGTGGCGTGAAGTGGTCGAAGAAGTGGCGAAAGGCTATCCAGATGTCGAGCTGTCACACATGTACATCGATAACGCAACCATGCAGCTAATCAAAGACCCATCTCAGTTTGACGTCATGCTGTGTTCAAACATCTTCGGCGACATCATCTCTGACGAGTGCGCAATGATCACCGGCTCTATGGGCATGCTGCCTTCGGCAAGCTTGAACGAAAGCCAGTTTGGCCTGTATGAGCCAGCAGGCGGCAGTGCACCAGACATCGCGGGTAAAAACATCGCAAACCCTGTTGCGCAGATTCTTTCTGCTGCGCTAATGCTGCGTTACAGCCTAGGTGAAGAGGCCGCGGCACAAGATATTGAAGCGGCAGTATCTAAAGCACTGTCTGCTGGAGAGCTAACCGCCGACCTAGCGGGTGATAACCCAGCTCTTTCAACTTCAGAAATGGGCGATAAAATCGCTGAGTACATTCTAAATTCATAATAATTATTCGCTCCTGATAAGCCGTTGTCAGGAGCTATACACGGGATAGTAATAATGGGCAAAACACTGTATGAAAAAGTCTACGATGCACACGTTGCCGTAGCCGCCGAGGGTGAGAACCCAATTTTGTATATCGATCGCCACTTGGTACACGAAGTGACTTCACCTCAGGCCTTTGATGGCCTGCGTGAAAAAGGTCGTCAGGTGCGTCAGGTCAGCAAGACCTTTGCCACCATGGACCACAACGTTTCCACTACCACTAAAGACATCAATGCGTCTGGTGAGATGGCACGTATTCAGATGGAAACGCTGTCAAAGAACTGTGAAGAGTTTGGGGTAACGCTTTACGACATTAACCACAAATACCAAGGTATCGTGCATGTAATGGGCCCAGAGCTGGGCATTACCTTACCTGGCATGACGATTGTTTGTGGTGACTCTCACACGGCCACTCACGGTGCATTTGGCTCGCTCGCTTTTGGTATCGGTACTTCTGAAGTTGAGCACGTTTTAGCAACTCAAACGCTGAAACAGGCGCGTGCTAAAACAATGAAGATTGAGGTGAAAGGTAAGGTTAATCCTGGCATCACAGCGAAAGATATCGTTTTAGCCATCATTGGTGAGACAACAGCAGCAGGTGGTACGGGCTATGTGGTTGAATTTTGTGGTGAAGCCATTACTGATCTGACGATGGAAGGTCGTATGACAGTGTGTAACATGGCTATCGAGCTTGGTGCTAAGGCAGGTCTAATTGCACCAGATGAAACTACGTTCAAATACATCAGGGGCCGTAAGTTCGCACCACAAGGCGATGATTTGGAAGCGGCCATTGAATACTGGTCTTCACTCAAAACGGACGATGATGCGGAGTTTGATGCAGTCGTCACTCTAAATGCAGCAGAAATCAAACCTCAGGTGACTTGGGGCACGAACCCTGGTCAGGTAATCGCCGTTGATCAACCTATCCCTGCGCCAGAAAGCTTCTCTGATCCTGTAGAGAAAGCATCGGCAGAAAAAGCATTGGCGTATATGGGGCTAGAAGCTGGCAAAGCACTATCAGATTACAAAGTCGATAAGGTATTTGTTGGATCTTGTACTAACTCTCGTATCGAAGACATGCGCGCCGCTGCAGAAGTAGCAAAAGGCCGTAAAGTTGCAGATAACGTGCAAGCTCTTATCGTACCGGGCTCTGAGCAAGTAAAAGCGCAAGCAGAAGCAGAAGGCTTGGACGTCATCTTTAAAGAAGCGGGCTTTGAGTGGCGCCTTCCTGGCTGTTCAATGTGTCTGGCAATGAACAACGATCGATTAGGTCCACATGAGCGTTGTGCCTCAACCTCAAACCGCAACTTTGAAGGCCGCCAAGGTCGTGATGGTCGTACCCATTTGGTAAGTCCTGCGATGGCAGCAGCGGCAGCGATTGCTGGTCACTTTGTAGATATTCGTGAGTTGGATTAAGGAGAGAACAGATGTCAGGTTTTAAACAACACACAGGCTTAGTCGTTCCTCTGGATGCCGCGAACGTCGATACCGATGCCATTATCCCTAAACAGTTCCTTCAAAAGGTTTCTCGCTTAGGTTTTGGTAAACACCTATTCCATGACTGGCGCTTCCTCGATGATGCAGGTGAGCAGCCAAACCCAGAGTTTGTAATGAACGCACCTCGCTATCAAGGTGCCTCAATCCTACTCGCTCGCGAAAACTTTGGCTGTGGTTCCTCACGTGAGCACGCTCCGTGGGCACTGGCAGACTATGGCATCAAGGCGATGATCGCACCGAGCTTTGCCGATATTTTCTATGGCAACTCAATCAACAACCAAATGGTGCCAGTTCGTCTCACCGAGCAAGAAGTCGATGAGATCTTCCAATTTGTAGAGGCAAATGAAGGAGCACAGGTTGAAGTTGACCTAGAAGCCAACCGAGTTCGCGCAAACGGTAAAGAGTACTCCTTTGAGATCGATGAATTCCGTCGCCATTGTTTACTAAATGGCTTGGACAACATCGGTTTGACACTCCAGCACGAAGATAAAATTGCCGATTACGAAAGTAAGATTCCTTCATTTCTCAAGTAATCAAAACAGATATAAAAAGGTTGGCTCATGCCAACCTTTTTTTTATTTTTGAAAGTTATCAATTGTAGGCTCGGTCTAAAATCATAATGCTGTTATGAATAGGACTGACCATGAGATTCTTTCTTGCTTTTGTCGCCACTTTGATATCGTTCCACGCTTTCTCTGCCCCCAAATCTGAACTTTGGCCTTATTGGAATACGAGTAATGAATCCAATACCACCAAAGTCGACCATCAGCCTTGGCAACAAATACTCGATAAATACCTAGTCACGGAAGGCGAATACACGCTTTTTAAATACTCATCAGTCAGTACCCAAGATAAACAACAACTCAATCACTACATAACGCAACTGAGTCATATCAATCCACTTCAGTTAAGCAAAACTGAGCAGTACCCTTACTGGATAAATTTGTATAACGCCATTACAGTCGATTTGATTCTAGACGCTTACCCAATCAAATCGATCACAAAACTAGGTGGGTTATTCAGCTTTGGCCCATGGGGAGATGAAGTGGTTACCATCAATGGAAAAGAGCTCACGCTGAATGATATTGAACATCGAATTTTACGCCCGATATGGAATGATCCAAGAACTCATTATGCGGTCAACTGTGCTAGCTTAGGCTGCCCAAACCTACAATCTCAGGCGTTTACTGCAGAAAATACAGAAGCCTTACTTGAGCAAGCAGCGACAACCTTCATTAACAGTGAGAAAGGCGTGCTCATCAAAAATGGTAAAAAACAACTATCTTCCATTTATGATTGGTTTGCTGATGACTTTGGTAATAAACAACAGTTGATCCAGCATCTGGCAAAATACCGCCCAGAGTTATCGGATTTAAGTGGTAAGTTTAATTATGAATACGATTGGGACTTAAACGAAAAGAAATAGTGATAGCCCAGCACGAACGGCGTTATTTCTCAGTACCAGAATAAGTGAGAACTGGATGAAGTAGCGTTCAACAAGTAAGTCCTTTTGGGAACTCGATAGAAAATCATATATACCATAAACGACAAAACCCAGTCTAAGGACTGGGTTTCTCAATAAGTGACTGACGGCGAGGGCTCCTAGCTCAGACTTGTACTCAAATGAGACGCGTTGGTTACAGACCAAAACAGCCAAATACGAAAAAGCCCTAACATTGCTGTTAGGGCTTTATCTGAATAAGTGGCGGAGCGGACGGGACTCGAACCCGCGACCCCCGGCGTGACAGGCCGGTATTCTAACCAACTGAACTACCGCTCCGCACTGGTTAGACTCTGGAGTCTAAATAAGAACCTGGCAATGTCCTACTCTCACATGGGGAAACCCCACACTACCATCGGCGCTACTTCGTTTCACTTCTGAGTTCGGCATGGAATCAGGTGGGTCCAAAGTGCTATGGTTGCCAAGCAAAATTCTTTGCTGGTGCTGATACCCAGACTCGAACTGGGGACCTCATCCTTACCAAGGATGCGCTCTACCACCTGAGCTATATCAGCATAAATTTGCTCAAGATATTTATCTCAAACAAGGTATTTAAAGCCTGGCGATGTCCTACTCTCACATGGGGAAGCCCCACACTACCATCGGCGCTATTGCGTTTCACTTCTGAGTTCGGCATGGAATCAGGTGGGTCCA
>NZ_VTYQ01000010.1 GCF_013113835.1 Vibrio sp. RE88
ATTGGCAGAGCAGCGGATTCCAAATCCGCGTGTTGGGAGTTCGAATCTCTCCACCCCTGCCATCTTCAAGGCTCTAGTCGAAAGACTAGAGCCTTTTTCATTTCTCAGATCATCATAGTTTCAATTGACAGAACGGTGGGCGTCATCGTTACCAACAGGGCGGGCCAGTTGTTGTAAATGCGAAAGAGATAATCCACCATCTTCAAAGATCAAACTAGGTGCTTCTTATGAAAGGCAGCATTGGATAGGGTGTCAGTCTTCCAAGTTCAAGAGCATTGAGCTTTCCTCTCTTATCGGATGCTCTTTAGGACAACTCTTTACTCAAATACGTTTATAAAGACTGGCCTTATAGTCGGGATTCAAGTTATCACTAATAGCTAAGTATTGGCTGTTTCCGTGTAGACTTCTTAATGCTGCTAACCTGCTCTCAAGCCCCCGTAGCGTTCATATCTTGTTGTAAAACATGCTGACTCAACTGTGTTTGAAAGAGTTCGGTATAACCAGAGAGCAGCCGGGTTTGATGCACTGAAAGCGAACCTCAGTGGGTTCGCTATTGGAAACAAAAAAGCCCGCTCAATAGAGCGGGCTTGATGATTCAGCTGCGACGGAGCTTAATATTATTTTAGTAATGCTTCATTGCCATTCTCACGAATGTGCTTAAGGATACCTTTTACACCGCGAGCACTTGAAGCTACAACATTACCTGATTTTACGTAGTCTGTACCGCCAGCAAAGTCAGTAACAATAGCACCTGCTTCACGAGCAATTAGCTCACCTGCAGCAATATCCCATGGTTTAAGACCAAGCTCAAAGAAACCATCTACACGGCTTGCAGCAAGGTAGCATAGGTCTAGAGCAGCAGAGCCAGTACGACGGAAGTCAGAACAATCAACGAATAGTGCTGACATGATCTTAAAGTAAGACTCTGAATGCTGTTTTTGCTTGAATGGGAAGCCCGTTGCTAAAACGGTACCTTGTAGGTCTTTTACCTGCTTGACGCGAATACGAGCATTATTAAGCTGTGCGCCAGAACCTCGTTGAGCGGTGAAAAGCTCATTTAGCATTGGGTCGTATACACAAGCGACTTCTGTTTTGCCTTTGATGCGTACAGCAATAGACACAGAGAAATGAGGCAAACCTTTTACAAAGTTTGTAGTGCCATCCAGTGGGTCGATGATCCATTGTACTTCGTCATCTTTACCTTGAAGAAGGCCTGACTCTTCACCAATTACAGTGTGATCAGGGTAAGAGGCTTTGATCGTATCGATGATGATAGCTTCTGCTTCTTTGTCTACGTTAGTAACGAAGTCATTGACGCCTTTTTGAGTCGATTCAATCTTCTCAGCATTTTCTAAAGATTTAGCAATATGGTTGCCTGCTTTTCGTGCAGCACGAATAGCAATATTAAGCATTGGATGCATACTAATTTCCCAACGGATGTTAAAGAACAGAAAAACGGGCGGCAGTATATCAGATAAACACCGAAATGGAAGTGGTTATTTTTTGAACTTTTGGTTTTATTCCAGCAAAGGGTCTGACCATTTTACTCAGGTATATGGTAATATCGCGCAGTTCGAAATTACGTCTTGGAAAACACCAATGCTAAACAATGTCAAAGTTGTACTTGTTGGAACCTCTCACTCAGGAAATATTGGCTCGGCTGCACGAGCAATGAAGGTCATGGGGCTAACTAACTTAGTACTTGTTGACCCACAGTGTGAGATAGATGAACAGGCAATAGCACTTGCTGCTGGCGCAGCAGACATTGTCCAGGCTGCATTGGTCGTCAACACGCTAAATGATGCAGTGGCTGACTGTAGCCTTGTGGTTGGCTCAAGTGCGCGTTCACGTACTTTAGAATGGCCAATGCTAGAGCCCCGTGAATGTGGTAAGAAGTTTGTTGAGCAAGGAGCAACATCTCAGGTCGCGTTGGTGTTTGGCCGTGAGCGTACCGGCTTAACAAACGGAGAGCTTCAGACTTGCCACTATCATGTTTGCATTCCTGCTAACCCAGAGTATAGCTCTCTTAACTTGGCAATGGCTGTCCAGACACTTAGCTACGAAGTTCGCATGGCTTACTTAGAAAAGCAGCAGAGCCAATATCAGCCTAATGAAGTTGTAGAATATCCAAGACATAAAGAGTTGGAAATGTTCTTTTCGCACCTTGAAAAAGTGGCGACTGCGACCCAATTTATTAGCGACGAGCAGCCTGGAAAAGTAATGAACAAGCTGCGTCGACTATTCAATAGAGCTAGGCCGGAAGCGCAAGAGCTGAATATACTGCGTGGTGTCTTGACCTCAATTGAGAAAAAAATTAATCAATAAATTAACCATGAAGACAGCATGGTTAAATACCTGAGTAAAACAGTCAATTAAATACTTGACCAATTTACTCAAGTATGAAAAACTTCATACCACATAAACGATGTGGATATGGTGTTATATGAGACTTACATCTAAAGGAAGATACGCAGTTACAGCCATGTTAGATGTGGCTCTGCACTCACAACAAAACCCAGTACCTTTGGCGGATATCTCTGAACGCCAAGGCATTTCGCTTTCTTACTTGGAACAATTGTTTTCAAAGTTACGTAAAGCAGGGTTAGTTGCCAGCGTTCGTGGACCAGGTGGTGGTTACCGTCTGGGAGCTGATGCTAATACTATCGCTATCGGGACAGTGATTGCGGCTGTAGATGAATCCGTTGACGCAACAAAGTGCAATGGTAAAGGCGATTGTCAGGGTGGGACGCGTTGTTTGACGCATACACTTTGGCGTGATTTGAGCTCTCGCATCAGTGACTTCTTGAACAATATCACTCTCGGTGAGTTGATGACGGATAACGAAGTCCTAGAAATTTCAGACCGACAAGATCTTGATCTTACGGTTAAACATGGGTTTTCTAACAAGAATTCTAACACCGCGCCCATCGGTGTAAATGTCCGCTCTTAAGCGGTTTGCCTGTTACATTGGAGTAGAGAATGAAACTGCCTATTTATCTAGATTACTCAGCGACTTGTCCTGTAGACCCTCGTGTAGCTGAAAAAATGGTCCAGTACATGACAATGGACGGTACGTTTGGCAACCCAGCATCGCGTTCACATCGATATGGTTGGCAGGCAGAAGAAGCAGTTGATACTGCTCGTGAGCAAATTGCTGATCTACTGAATGCCGACCCTCGCGAAATCGTCTTCACTTCTGGCGCGACAGAATCAGATAACCTAGCTATCAAAGGCGCAGCTCATTTCTATTCTAAGAAAGGTAAACACGTTATTACGTGTAAAACTGAGCACAAAGCGGTTCTTGACCCATGTCGCCAACTAGAGCGTGAAGGTTTTGAGGTAACTTACCTTGAGCCAGAATCTAACGGTTTGATTGATCTCAAGAAGCTTGAAGCGGCAATGCGTGAAGATACCGTGTTGGTTTCGATCATGCACGTGAACAACGAAATTGGCGTGATTCAGGATATCTCTTCTATTGGTGAACTTTGCCGTGAACGCAAAGTCGTTTTCCACGTTGATGCCGCACAGTCTGCAGGTAAGTTACCAATCGATGTGAAGGAAATGAAAGTAGACCTTATCTCACTGTCTGCGCATAAAGTTTATGGCCCTAAAGGTATCGGTGCACTATATGTTCGTCGTAAGCCACGTATCCGCCTAGAAGCGCAAATGCACGGTGGCGGTCATGAGCGTGGTTTCCGTTCAGGTACACTAGCTACTCACCAGATTGTTGGTATGGGTGAAGCATTCCGTATTGCTAAAGAAGACATGCAAAAAGACTACGATCATGCGATGGCATTACGTAATCGTCTATTTGATGGTGTTAAGGATCTTGAAGCTGTCACAGTAAACGGTTCATTTGAACAGCGTGTACCGCATAACCTAAATATTAGCTTCGCTTTCGTAGAAGGTGAATCATTGCTGATGTCTCTTAAAGATCTTGCGGTTTCTTCTGGTAGTGCTTGTACTTCTGCAAGTCTTGAGCCTTCGTATGTTCTTCGTGCGTTAGGTTTGGACGATGAACTGGCACACAGCTCTGTTCGATTCTCATTCGGTCGTTTTACATCTGAAGAAGAAGTAGATTACGCAATTGAACAAATCCGCGTAGCGGTTACTAAGCTGCGCGACATGTCTCCTCTATGGGATATGTATAAAGAGGGAGTGGATTTAAGCACAGTTGAGTGGGCTCACCACTAATCACTGGCTAACGCTCCAAGGATAGTAATAGAGGATTCGAGGTAAATAATCATGGCATATAGCGAAAAAGTAATTGATCACTACGAGAACCCACGTAACGTTGGTTCGTTCGATAAAGAAGACCCAGCGGTAGGCAGCGGCATGGTTGGCGCGCCGGCTTGTGGTGACGTAATGAAGCTTCAAATCAAAGTAACACCGGAAGGGATTATTGAAGATGCGAAGTTCAAAACTTACGGTTGTGGTAGTGCGATCGCATCGAGCTCACTGGTTACTGAGTGGGTAAAAGGTAAGAGTATTGATGAAGCAGCGGCAATCAAGAATGCAGAGATTGCTGAAGAACTTGAGTTGCCTCCAGTGAAGGTACACTGCTCAATTCTTGCTGAAGATGCAATCAAAGCAGCTGTTGCTGACTACAAGAAAAAACACCAAGAATAAGTAATCTGTATATAATGGGAGCCTAAAGCTCCCATTCCGTTCGCCAATCAATAAACTAAGGTGCAGTATGGCCATCACAATGACAGAAACCGCGGCAAGTCGCGTTAGAACATTCCTTGAAAACCGAGGTAAAGGGATCGGTTTGCGTTTGGGTGTGAAAACGACAGGCTGTTCTGGAATGGCTTATGTTCTTGAGTTTGTTGACGAGCTTAACGAAGAAGACTCAGTATTCGAGCATTCAGGCGTCAAGGTCATTATTGACCAAAAGAGCCTTGCGTATTTAGATGGCACTGAGCTTGACTACGTTAAAGAAGGGTTGAATGAGGGTTTTGAATTCAACAACCCAAATGCTAAAAGTGAATGTGGTTGTGGTGAAAGCTTCAACGTATAATTGATAGCGCCTGCAGGCATCGCTTGCAGGTAGATTACCAAGGACCGAATTCTCCATGAATTACTTTGAATTATTTGGGCTACCAAGTCAGTTTCAGCTGGATGGTAGCCTTCTTTCTTCACAATTCCGTGAACTTCAAAAACGCTTCCATCCAGATAACTTTGCCAGCGCTTCGGAGCGAGACCG
This sequence comes from Vibrio sp. RE88, assembly GCF_013113835.1. Taxonomy (GTDB): domain Bacteria; phylum Pseudomonadota; class Gammaproteobacteria; order Enterobacterales; family Vibrionaceae; genus Vibrio. Next base: position 5,207 of record NZ_VTYQ01000010.1, read on the forward strand.
TCTTATGGCGGTTCAGAAAGCTTCGGAAATCAACGATGCTTATCAAGTCTTAAAAAAACCTCTGTCTCGTGCTGAGTATATGCTGGCAGAAAACGGCGTTGATATTCGTGGTGAACAGCAAACCATGAGCGATCCTATGTTCCTAATGGAACAGATGGAATTACGTGAAGAACTTGAGGACATTCCATCTAGTTCAGATCCAGAAGACGCACTATTCGATTTTGACAGCAAGGTGAGCAAAATGTACAAGCAGCACCTGAAATCGGTAGAGCAGGAACTGAATGATGGCCTCTGGCAACAAGCGGCTGAGCGTGTACGTAAACTCAAATTCATCGCCAAATTAAAAAATGAAATCGAGCTAGTGGAAGAGAAACTCCTCGGCTAGTTAAAGATAAGGACCAACCATGGCACTACTTCAAATTGCAGAACCGGGTCAAAGCTCTGCACCCCATGAGCATAAACTGGCAGCTGGTATCGATCTCGGTACAACGAACTCATTGGTAGCTTCTGTTCGCAGCGGAGATGCAGCGACATTGAAAGACGATCAAGGACGCAGTATCTTGCCATCGATAGTCAATTATGCTGGTGAACAACCTGAAGTAGGTTATGAAGCTAAAGCACTGGCGGAAACTGATCCGCAAAACACCATTATTTCAGTGAAACGACTAATTGGTCGTTCATTGAGTGACATTCAGACTCGTTACCCAAATCTACCTTATCAATTTAAAGCGAGCGATAATGGTTTGCCGGTACTTCAAACAGCAGCTGGTGACAAAAACCCGATTGAAGTTTCAGCAGAAATTCTCAAATCGTTGGGTAAGCGCGCCGAACAAACACTGGGCGGAGAACTGGCTGGTGTGGTGATTACTGTGCCTGCGTATTTTGATGATGCTCAGCGTGCAGGTACAAAAGATGCGGCTAAACTGGCTGGTCTTCATGTTCTGCGCCTATTAAACGAGCCGACTGCGGCAGCGATTGCTTACGGTCTAGACTCAGGCCAAGAAGGCACTATCGCAGTTTACGATCTCGGTGGTGGTACGTTTGACATCTCTATTCTTCGATTATCTAAAGGTGTCTTCGAAGTTCTGGCGACTGGTGGTGATTCGGCATTAGGCGGAGATGACTTTGATCATCTTCTAGCCGAGTTCCTGATTGAAAAAGCAGGGATCCAAACGGATCTAACCGCGGAGCAGAATCGCATTGTGTTAAATGTCGCCACAGAGACCAAAATTGCATTTTCACAACAAGATAATGTCGACGTTGAGGTGCTTGGTTGGACTGGCTCTGTATCCCGTGAAGAGTTTGAATCTTTAATTCGTCCACTGGTGAAAAAGACGCTGATGTCTTGTCGCCGCGCACTAAAAGATGCCGAAGTAGATACGGATGACGTGCTTGAAGTGGTGATGGTCGGTGGTTCGACTCGTACACTGCTGGTACGTGAAATGGTCGGTGACTTTTTTGGCCGTACGCCACTAACAAGCATTAACCCTGATGAAGTGGTAGCGATTGGTGCGGGCATTCAGGCTGACATTCTCGCTGGTAATAAGCCAGACTCTGAAATGTTACTTCTTGATGTGATTCCACTGTCTCTAGGTATTGAAACCATGGGTGGATTGGTCGAGAAAATTGTTCCACGCAATACCACGATACCGGTTGCTCGAGCGCAAGAATTTACCACATTTAAAGATGGTCAGACTGCAATGAGTGTTCACGTTGTTCAAGGCGAGCGTGAAATGGTCGATGACTGCCGTTCGTTGGCGCGTTTCTCATTGAAAGGCATTCCTCCAATGGCCGCTGGTGCTGCTCATATTCGCGTGACTTACCAAGTTGATGCCGATGGCCTTCTTTCGGTCACAGCAATGGAAAAGAGCACCGGTGTTCAGTCCGAAATACAAGTTAAACCGTCTTATGGCTTGAGCGACGACGAAGTGGCAAATATGCTGCGTGACTCAATGACGTATGCGAAAGACGACATGATGGCTCGTGCACTGGCTGAGCAGCGAGTGGAAGCTGATCGTGTCATTGAAGGATTACTTGCTGCAATGCAAGCAGACGGTGATGACTTACTGTCTGAAGCGGAAAGAGAGGCCCTGATTAAATCGATTGAATCATTGATCGAACTGCGCAATGGCGACAGTGCGGATGCCATTGAACAGGGAATCAAAGACACTGATAAAGCGAGCCAGGATTTTGCTTCGCGCCGTATGGATAAATCGATTCGAGCTGCACTGTCAGGTCAATCGGTAGATGATATTTAAGAGATAAGAAGTTATGCCTAAGATTATAGTATTACCACACGAAGATTTATGCCCAGAAGGTGCGGTACTAGAAGCAGATACTGGTGAAACTGTACTGGATGTGGCGTTGAAAAATGGTATCGGTATCGAGCATGCGTGTGAAAAGTCATGTGCGTGTACTACCTGTCACATTGTGGTTCGTGAAGGCTTTGACTCTTTGGAAGAGAGTGACGAGTTGGAAGACGACATGCTGGATAAAGCATGGGGCTTAGAGCCTGAATCACGATTGGGTTGTCAGGCTAAAGTTACGGACGAAGACTTGGTGGTTGAGATTCCTAAGTACACATTGAATCACGCGTCAGAAGATCACTAATCTCTCATATAGGAAGTGTAATCATGAAATGGACAGACTCACGAGACATCGCGATTGAGCTTTGTGACAAATTCCCGGAAGTGGATCCAAAGACAGTACGTTTCACCGATCTTCATCAGTGGATTCTAGAGCTGGAAGATTTTGAAGACGAACCTAACCGTTCGAATGAAAAAATTCTTGAGGCCGTGATTCTGTGCTGGATGGATGAAATGGATTAGAACTGACCGGAAAAGTCTTTCTAGTTAACAAATTTTACTAAAAATAACGGGCCTTAGTGCCCGTTTTTTTATCAAATTGACATTTTAACCCTACAAAATGCTAACATCCGAACGTTAAGCTAAATGGCGTAGACAGCGCTAATTAAAAGACAAGGAGAAACCATGTCTACACAGATGTCAGTATTTTTGAGCCAAGAAGCCGCCGCTCCGCATTGGGGTGAAAAAGCCATTCTTTCATTTTCTGAAAGCAGCGCAACGATTCACCTTGGTGAAGGCCATGATCTTGGCGCGGTTCAGCGTGCGGCTCGTAAGCTGGATTCTCAAGGTGTCGCGTCTGTTTCTCTTGAAGGTGCAGGCTGGGATTTAGAAAGTGTTTGGGCATTCCACCAAGGTTACCGTGGACCTAAAAAGAAAAACACTTTAGCGTTACCAGAGTTAGTTGAAGCTGCTCAGGCTGAGCTAGAAGCACGCATTAAAGCGACTGAATTTACCCGCGACATTATTAACAAACCGGCGGAAGAAGTTGCGCCTCGACAACTGGCGACAATGGCCGCTGAGTTTATCAAGTCGGTTGCTCCAGAAGGTACAGTAAAAGCCCGCATTGTGAAAGATAAAGACCTGCTAGCTGAAGGCTGGGAAGGGATTTTTGCGGTAGGACGTGGTTCTGAGCGCACTTCAGCGATGCTGCAACTTGATTACAATCCAACAGGTGATGAAAACGCACCGGTTTGGGCATGTCTTGTAGGTAAGGGCATCACGTTTGATTCTGGAGGTTACAGCATCAAACCTTCAGGCTTTATGGCAGCGATGAAAGCCGATATGGGCGGTTCAGGTACCATCACTGGTGGTTTAGGTCTGGCCATTATGCGTGGCCTGAACAAACGTGTGAAACTGATTCTTTGTTGTGCTGAAAACATGATTTCAGGCCGAGCGCTGAAGCTAGGTGATGTAATTACCTATAAGAACGGTAAAACGGTCGAGATTTTGAATACCGACGCGGAAGGCCGCCTAGTTCTAGCTGATGGCTTACTTTATGCCAGTGAGCAAAACCCTGAACTGATCATTGACTGTGCCACGCTGACTGGCGCTGCGAAAAACGCACTGGGCAATGACTACCACGCATTGATGAGTTTTGACGAAGAGCTTTCTCAGCAGGCGCTATCCACAGCAAAAGAAGAGAAAGAAGGTCTATGGCCTTTACCGTTGGCAGATTTCCACCGTGGTATGTTGCCATCGAACTTTGCTGACCTATCTAACATCAGCAGTGGTGATTATTCTCCAGGTGCCAGCACTGCAGCTGCTTTCTTGTCTTACTTTGTTGAAGACTACAAAAAAGGGTGGTTGCATTTCGACTGTGCTGCCACGTACCGTAAATCAGCAACGGATAAATGGGCTGCAGGCGCAACTGGCGTTGGTGTGCGTACCCTAGCTGGTTTGCTGATTCAGCAAGCAAACAAATGATTCTAAGAGGTCTTTAACGACCTCTTGAAACAAAACAAAGAAAATAAAAGGATACCCTATGGCTCTAGAAAGAACTTTTTCTATCATCAAGCCCGATGCAGTAGAACGTAATCTGATTGGTGAAATCTATCACCGTATTGAAAAAGCGGGCCTTCAGATTATCGCTGCGAAAATGGTGCAGTTAACTGAAGAGCAGGCGAGTGGTTTCTATGCAGAGCATGAAGGCAAGCCTTTCTTCCCTGCTCTGAAAGAATTCATGACTTCTGGACCTATCATGGTTCAGGTACTTGAAGGTGAAGATGCTATTTCGCGTTACCGTGAGCTAATGGGTAAAACCAACCCTGAAGAAGCGGCATGTGGTACGATTCGCGCAGATTACGCATTGAGCATGCGCCACAATTCAGTACATGGTTCAGACAGCCCTGAATCAGCGGCTCGTGAGATTGAGTTCTTTTTCCCACAGGCAGAGATTTGCCCACGCACCTAATTGAAATCTAGCCCTAACCTGAGGTGCTGCGTAAGGTTATATACGCAGCACTTTTTGTTCTAAAGAAGGTTAGGTACGCGGGTTGAATTGACCAAGAAAGCTCACCATTTACTGCTAGTATTGGTGAGAAAAGTTTTTTTTATTCACATATGCACGCAAAGCTATCAGTCTTGACAGATTGTGATATACTCTGCGCGCAATTTATACCTTATAAACAGAGTAAGACAATGGCAGATTTATCAAAGTACAGAAACATTGGTATTTTCGCGCACGTTGATGCGGGTAAAACTACCACCACTGAGCGTATTCTAAAGCTTACTGGTAAAATCCACAAAACTGGTGAAGTACACGACGGTGAGTCTACAACTGACTTCATGGAGCAGGAAGCTGAGCGTGGTATCACAATCCAGTCTGCTGCCGTAACTTGTGAGTGGAATGGCCACCGCCTAAACGTTATCGATACTCCGGGACACGTTGACTTTACAGTAGAAGTATACCGTTCACTTAAAGTTCTTGACGGTGGTATCGGTGTATTCTGTGGTTCTGGTGGTGTTGAGCCTCAGTCAGAAACTAACTGGCGCTACGCGAACGATTCAGAAGTTGCTCGTCTGATCTTCGTAAACAAACTAGACCGTATGGGTGCAGACTTCTTCAACGTTGTTGACCAGGTTAAGAACGTTCTTGGTGCAAACCCACTAGTAATGACTCTGCCAATCGGTCGTGAAGACGATTTCGTTGGTGTTGTAGACGTACTAAACCGTAAAGCTTACGTTTGGGACGAAACTGGTCTACCAGAGAACTACGAAGTTCAAGACATCCCTGCTGACATGGTTGATGATGTAGAACAGTACCGTGAAGAGCTAGTTGAAACTGCTGTAGAGCAAGACGACGACCTAATGGAAGCTTACATGGAAGGCGAAGAGCCATCTATCGAGCAACTAAAAGCTTGTATCCGTAAAGGTACTCGTGACCTAGCGTTCTTCCCAACTTTCTGTGGTTCTGCGTTCAAGAACAAAGGTATGCAACTTATCCTTGACGCTGTTGTAGATTACCTACCAGCTCCAGCAGAAGTTGATCCTCAGCCTCTAACAGATCCAGAAACTGGTGAGCCAACTGGCGAAGTTGCTACTGTATCTCCAGATGAGCCTCTAAAAGCGCTAGCATTCAAGATCATGGATGACCGTTTTGGTGCTCTAACGTTCGTACGTATCTACTCTGGCCGTCTGAAGAAGGGTGACACTATCCTTAACTCAGCAACTGGCAAGACTGAGCGTATCGGTCGTATGTGTGAGATGCAAGCTGATGAGCGTAACGAACTTACTGAAGCGCAAGCTGGTGACATCATCGCTATCGTTGGTATGAAGAACGTTCAAACTGGTCACACTCTATGTGATCCTAAGCACGAATGTACTCTTGAAGCTATGATCTTCCCAGAACCAGTAATCTCTATTGCTGTAACGCCAAAAGACAAAGGCGGTTCAGAGAAGATGGGTATCGCTATCGGTAAGATGGTTGCAGAAGATCCATCATTCCAGGTTGAGACTGACGAAGAGTCTGGCGAAACTATCCTGAAAGGTATGGGTGAACTTCACCTAGACATCAAGGTAGACATCCTTAAGCGTACTTACGGCGTTGAGCTAGAAGTAGGTGCTCCACAGGTAGCTTACCGTGAAACTATCACTCAAGCAGTTGAAGATAGCTACACGCACAAGAAGCAGTCTGGTGGTTCTGGTCAGTTCGGTAAGATCGACTACCGCATCCGCCCAGGTGAGCCAAACTCTGGCTTCACGTTCTCTTCAACAGTTGTTGGTGGTAACGTACCTAAAGAATTCTGGCCTGCAGTTGAGAAAGGTTTCGCATCTATGATGGAAACTGGTGTTCTAGCTGGCTTCCCAACTCTAGACGTAGAAGTTGAACTATTCGACGGTGGTTTCCACGCAGTTGACTCTTCAGCTATCGCTTACGAAATCGCTGCTAAAGGCGCATTCCGTCAGTCTATGCCTAAAGCGGGTGCACAACTTCTTGAGCCAATCATGAACGTTGACGTATTCACTCCAGAAGACAACGTTGGTGACGTAATCGGTGACCTTAACCGTCGTCGTGGTATGATCAAAGACCAACAAGCTGGTACTACAGGCGTTCGTATTAAAGCTGACGTTCCTCTATCAGAAATGTTTGGTTACATCGGTCACCTACGTACTATCACTTCTGGTCGTGGTCAGTTCTCTATGGAGTTCGGTCAATACGCACCATGTCCAGCAAACGTTGCTGAGCAAGTAATCGCAGAAGTTAAAGAGCGTAACGAGAAGAAGTAATTCTTTACGTTAGCTAGATAGCTTTAAAGCCCCTGAAGTGAAAGCTTCAGGGGCTTTCTTTATTGGGGCTCCTTTTTAGTTCTCTCACCTAGGGCTGCGAGTATCAATGATCTCCAAGTCGCTAGGGTGCTCTTTCTGACATTCTTCGACTTGGCTGAAAATCCAGTCACAGAACTGACGGATTTTCTCACGCTTAAAATAGGCGCTAGGGGCACAAAGGAAATAGTTGTAGTCTGTTCTCTGAGCGAGATTCCCTATGCGGACTAATTTGCCTTCTTCAATGTATCTCTGAGCCAAGGTATGTTTGGCTAAAGCCACCCCTTGAACGGCCAGTGCTCCTTCCAGAACAAAATGTGAACCGTTGTATTTTAACGTCGGTTTCGAGGTCTTATGACCAACGTTTTGTAGCCATATCCCCCAATCGAGATCTCGCCAGTAATCTTCGATCAGATCAGCGCCCGTTAAGTCACTAAGATCATAAATACCATGCCGTTCTTGGTAGATTGGGTGACATACAGGGTAGAGCAGTTCTTCAAGCATGAGCTTGGATGTTAGATTGGGATAATTTCCCGGACCATAACGAATACACAGATCAAGATTAGATCGTTGAAACTCCACTAGTTCGCTGGTGGGTTCGATCATGAGTTCTTGTTCTGGGTGAAGTGCTCTGAAATGGCCGATTCTCGGCACAAGCCAGTGTTGGGCAAAAGAAGGCAGTGTCGAAATAGACAATAAGTTTGGGTTAGGGTCCGAATTGATTTGTCGAACACCATCCTGAATGTGTTCAAAGCCTTTCCGAGCTTGCTGATAAAGGATTTCACCTTCCGCTGTCAGTTGAACTTTTCGGTGCTGGCGCACAAAGAGATCCACGCCTAGAAACTCTTCCAGCTGGCGTATTTGTTGGCTGATTGCAGCGGCAGTTACAAACAGGTGTTCAGCGGCTTTCTTAAAGCTGCCTAACTGTGCCGCTGTATAAAAGTAATACAGTCCTTGTAAAGGAGGGAGGCGATCTTTCACTTAAGTTTTCCTTAACCAAAGGTCAAATACCATCGTTTGAGAGTGATGCGATATTGTCCGATTATTAAGTCGAATCTTAATAAAGGCAAGGTGAAGTTATGGAAACTACTGCTAAATCTCCAACGTGCTCAATTGATGATCGTCTTTCTTTAAGACAGAAATTCTTAACTAAAATCAAAAGATGGCGACGAAATTACCGTACTCGACGCCAGCTCAATCACCTCTCTGGGCACATGCTACGTGACATTGGTGTTGAGCATGAAGAGGCGGCACGTGAATCTCGCCGGCCATTTTGGGATGACTAGCTCTGTTGCTCACTGATTTCACTCTGTAGCCAGTTAACAAACGCTTGGATACGTTTTTTACGCGGAGAATCTTCACTATAGAAAAGGTTGAACTGGATACCCGGTGTCATGCCAATATCAAAAGGTTTGACTAACAGGCCTCGTTCAACGTAATCACTGGCGAGAGAGTCAGAAGCAAGACAGGCTCCATGGCCAGACATCACTGCTTTCATCGCATGGTCAAAGGTACTGACTTCCATCCAACGAACGGAGTTTTGGCTCATGCTTACCCCTGCTTGGGCGAACCATGACTCCCATGGATAGCCTCCTGATTCATAGTGAATTAGCCAGCATGCTTGAAGCTGAGATGGTTTTCTTAAATTGATGGATTTAGCGAGGTGAGGAGAACAAAACGGATAAATCGTTTCTTCGAATAAAAACTCTTTGTGGAAGGATTTATTGCTTTCTATGTCGAGTTGTTCGCCTTGCCAGATAGCGAGGTCCGCATCACCTTGCTTTAAATTTGGTGCATCACAACTGGTGAGAATACGAATTGGGATATTCGGATGCTGAGTGGAAAACTTCCACAACCTAGGTAGCAACCATCTGGACGCAAAGGAAGGCGTCGAATTAACGCACAACAGACCTTCGATTGGCTCACTTTGGATCTGGTTTAACCCTGTAATGATATGCTCAAAGCCGTGGGAGATATGCTTGAAGAGGATTTTACCTTGTTCCGTCAAGCGCATTTCTCGTCCGTCACGGACAAAGAGTTTACAGCCCAGCCCATCTTCCAATTGGCGTATTTTTTGGCTAACCGCAGCTTGACTGATAAACAGCTCTTCGGCTGCGCGGCTGTAGCTATTCAGTCTAGCGGCTACTTCGAAATAACGTAGGCCCGGCAGATGATGCAACCTTGCATCCATAATAATTCCCTGTGTTGCGCTCTCTTATGGCTAAGCATCATAATCTCTATTAACAAAAAAGCAAAAAGGAGAGCTTTCGCTCTCCTTTTACTATCCGTATTTTTAGTCTTCCCAGACGACGAGTTGTCCCTTCGGCCAGTTATGACCCACGTCGTGGTATTTTTGCTCAAGGACATGACGTTTGATTTTCAAAGTTGGAGTGAGGATGCCATTTTCAATACTCCAAGGGTCTTTGATCATCAGAACCCCTTTGATCTGCTCATGGGACTCGAGCTCTGCGTTCATTCTCTCCACTACCTTCTTCGTGGTCTTTTCGTATCTCGCACGATCGAAGTTAGGAAAATCATGAGGAACCACCAATAGAATAGGAGCTGGGAGACCTAGGCCGATCAAACACATCATCTCTACACGGCTGTATTCGAATAGCTTTTTCTCAATTGGCACAGGCGCAACAAATTTACCTTTGGCTGTTTTGAAAGTGTCCTTTTTACGCCCTTGGATGGTTAAGTAACCATCTGCGTCGATAAAGCCGATATCGCCAGTGTGTAGCCAGCCTTCTGAATCAAACGATTCTTGAGTAGCAATATCATTTTTGTAGTAACCAGAGAACAGACCATTGCCGCGTACCATGATCTCTTCATCTTCCGCGATCTTAAGCTCGATCCCTGGGCCCGCATTACCGACTGAGCCAATTTTGTCCGCTCTGAATGGATAGTTGAGAGTACTGTAAGCGAATGACTCGGTCATTCCCCAAGCTTCGGTGATGTTGAGGCCAACACTATGATACCAATTAAGCAAAGCTGGGGAGACGGGGGCAGAACCACAACCCAGAACGCGAGCCTGATCCAGTCCAAGACCATCAGCGAGCTTCTTCTTGATCAGCGAGTTAACAAAAGGAATCTTGAGTAGAATATTGAGCTTCTTCTGCGGAAGTTTGTCCTGAATACGCTGTTGAAACAAGGTCCATAGACGCGGCACCGAGATAAACAGCGTTGGGCGGTGCATTTTTACATCTTCGATGAAAGTATCAAGGGATTCAGGGAATGCGGTCGGGACTCCGCCCATGATGGAAGAACCAAAGATATAAACGCGCTCAGTGATGTGTGCAAGCGGTAAATAAGAGAACAGACGGTCATTTTCCTGAATGCCGATATGATCGATCAGTTGCTGCACTGACCAGCTAAATGCACCATAGGTGAGCATAGCGCCTTTTGGTAGGCCGGATGTCCCCGAGGTGTAGACCAGTGACATTAACTTATCATCGTAGTGTTCAGGACGAGCAGTGCTCGGCTGAGATTTAGCGATTAAGTCATTAAAGCTGTGTTGGCATTTTGGTGCTGTATCGTATGGAAGTGAAATGCTGATTAGATTTGGCATCGCATCCAGCACTTGCTGAGTGGCGGCTGGATCATCAAGCTTACCACCAATGAGTGCTTTACTTTCACTATGAGTGACGCAGTACTCAATCGTGTCAGCCCCCGCAGTAGGGAAGATAGGGACGCTGACAAAATCGCCAAGCATCATCGCCAAGTCGCAAATAAACCATTCGGCACAGTTTTTCGAGACCAGAGCGACTTTATCACGAGGTTGTAGCCCCAGTTCTTGTAAAGCAGACACTAGCTTGAGCGCTTTGTCAGCGACCTCTGCATAGGTGAACTCGACGAATTGACGGTTAATAATCTGTTTTAGATACACTTCATTTGGGCGTTCCTCTGCCCAGCGAAGGATCATTTCGTTTGGTGGTGGGAGAGCACAAGTTGTTTTGCTTAACTCGTTAGGCTGAATCATTTTCTAACTCCATGTTATTGGCAAAGTTATGATTATTTTTTATTGTTAACAGCTTGTTAACTTTAGCACGTGGCGAGAAAAAGAGGGAAGCGTTAGCGGCTAAGTTAAACAGGAACTTGTGACCGTGATGTGAAAATTAATGAAGTTGGCGATAAATAGCAGGGCTCAGGCCCGTTTTCTTCTTAAAAATGCGTGAGAAGTAAGACACATCGTTGTAGCCACATTGAAATGCAATGAATGAGATCTTCTCTTTCCTCTTGTCACTAAGTAACTGTTTAGCAAGACTAATTCTTTTAAGGGTGAGGTAGTCTCTGAAACTGACTCCAATCGATTTATGGAAGAATTTTGAGAAGTATGTAACAGAGTAATGGCAATACTCAGCAATATCTTCTTCTCTGATGGTTCTAGATAAATTTTTATCTATGTATCTTAGGATTTCGACCAGATCTTTGCTGATGTGTTTTTGTTCAACAATCGCTGATATTTTGTGTATCTCAAGAATTTCCTGATGTTGATTGAACTGGTAATACACTTGGTTGCTGAGTTTTTCGGCCCAAGACTTCATCTCGCCTTGATTGAGGTTGAATGTGGAGAAAACGACATCGAGTTCTTCCACATCATGATTGAGTTGGTCTTTATAGATGACAACTAAGTGTTTATTGAGGTTTTGACATAGCTTAGCTGCGGTAAGAAAAAGCGAATGGAAATTTTCTTCATAAAAGAAGAAGCAGAAGTGGATGTCATTTTCGCTTAGCACCGAAACATCATAGCCGTAATCGAGAAGGAGGAAACGCCTTTCTAAATCTCGAACGACGTCCTTGGTGACGTAACTTATTGATTGGCCTAGCCAGTATCCTTTATGTAAAACATCCACTATGCGCTGTTTCCTGTCTTACTATCCTCACTATCACTAGTAATGGTAGGTGAGTGGTAGTCGAACTCAACCAGAACGATACAATTCACTAGTGTTAGCAATACTCATATTGATTTAATTGTAATTATAGTTGCTTATAAATATGATGAAGATCTTATTTTTGTGCTATGGAGGTTTTGTCAAGTTTCAAAAATGAGACTTGGTTAAACAAAGGCGCCCGATAATAAACTATTAGATATTCAATATAAAATAAGTAAACAAAAACAATATATTGTGCTGAATATGGTTAATTAAAACATCATGAGTATTTATTCTAAAGAAAAACATCATCGATGTTTTTCTTTTAATAATTCGCTAATTGATGAATTAAATATGGCAAAAAAGTGCAAAAGATAGTTAAAAAAATCCTAACTCTTATTTCCTGTGAAACCTAAATTAACTTTAAGCGTGACAGCTTGGTGTACTTTTAGAAAGGAGACAGGTCATGAATAAAGTACTAGTTAATATCAAAGCATTTCTTAAGGATGAAGAAGGGTTGACTGTTGTTGAGTATGTTGTTGGTGCAGGGCTAATAGTTGCTGGTCTCACTGGGATATTTACAACCTTTAGTAGTACGTTAGAAACTCAGCTAACAGGCGTATTTGGTTCTTAATAAATCACAGTCGTGTATGTCTTAGCCATGACTGAGAAACAAATGTACAGGCCCATGATGTATATCATGGGTCCTTTGTGCGTTTGTGAGGAGGGGGGGGTGATGAGTGTTGTTGAATTTTTTCATGATGAAGAGGGGCTTACAGTCGTAGAGTATGTAGTGGGAGCTGGCTTGATTGTCGCTGGGTTTGCAGGATTATTTATTGCCATCAGAGGTATTTTATCTGCGGAGTTTGCGACTATATTTAGCTAAAACTTATACGCAAGGGACGGTTAAATGAACTTATTTATTTGGATAGTCTTGTTTGCTGTAGCCGTCTCAGACGCAAAAGAGCATCGAATTCCTAATACTTTGTTATTAATAATTTTGTTTTTAGATTTAATAAATAAACTCTTTATTATTCAAGATTATCCACTTTTATTATGGTCGGTTGGTACTGGTATTACTTGCTTTATTTGTGCACTGATTCTTTACTTTTTAAAGGTAATGGCACCAGGTGATGTAAAACTTTTGGGTGTTGTCGGGTTTTGGCTAGGGCCAGAACATATAACACAAGCGGTGTTTTGGATTGCAGTTTCCAGTGTTGTTGTTGGTATATTTTTCGCACTATTGCGTTTAGCTGAATCCCCTGAAAAAGCCAAAGTACTTTTTTCAAAATATTCGCTATTTGCTTTGTATGGCGCTTCGGGAACCAAAATGCTTGGGCCACCTAAACAGAAAATGAGTGACCACTATCAAATGCCATTTGCCCCCGTAGTTGTAATTGGAATTGCGATTTATTTTTATTTTCTGAATTGATGACAAGGAGTCATTATGGTTCAGGCGACAACTCAAGTTCGACACAGGACCGAGCTCACTCCACAAGCTAAAGAGCCTCCTGTTCCAACCACCTTTGACGATCTGGGTGTGCCCCAAGCTGTGGTGGAAAATCTAGTCGTAAAACACTTGGCCGCCTACCCTAAATCAGACATCTTACAACTCACCAAATTACTGTGTATCAACAGCCATTTAATCGAAGACATTATTGCCGGACTCAGAGCTAAGTCGTTAGTCGAAGTTTTTCAGGCGACGCCAGCGAGCTTCACAGCCCAATCTAGCGGTCATGTTCGTTATGGTTTATCAGAGTCTGGGATTCAAGAAGCAGACATTGCATTTGTAAAAGATGCCTACTTAGGGCCTGTACCGGTATCACTCCGTCAATACAGCCAAATGGTCGAAGCGCAAGACGTTCGAGCACAAATGGTGAACCGGGCCGATGTCGAATACGCATTGTCAGATGTTCTTGGTGCTCAACGAATGGTGGGTGTGCTTGGGCCTGCGATTAACTCGGGCAGGGCATTACTTTTGTATGGCAGCGCAGGTTCAGGGAAGACCTTTGTTGCAACCAAGATCCTTAATTCACTTAATACGTCGATTTACGTGCCATATTCTGTTTTCGCGGCAGGCAACATCATCAAAGTTTTTTCACCCCAGCATCATAAGCGAGTGCGGAGTGAAGAAATACACTCCATTTCGTTTAAAGAGCACTTCGATCGCCGGTGGGCGCTGTGTGAACGTCCTAGTATTCAGGTTGGTGGTGAGCTCACCATGGACATGCTTGAAGTCAATCACAGTGAACACAACAAAGTATGGTTAGCTCCGCTACAAATGATGGCCAACAATGGCATCTTCATCATTGACGATTTGGGGCGACAACCCATGCCTGTCGATACTCTACTCAATCGTTGGATTGTACCGATGGAGTATTTTTACGATTACCTCAATTTGCCTAATGGCCAACAAATTTCCATTCCATTTATTCTAACACTTGCCTTTTCTACGAATCTCGATCCTGAAAAGATCAGTGACCCCGCTTTTTTGCGCCGGTTAGGCTACAAAATTCAATTCGGACCACTTCTAGAGCATGAGTACCGAGAGCTCTGGGACATCATTTCCCGTTCGAAAGATTTGTCCCTCGCTGAGGGATGTTTTGACACTTTGTTTGAATTACACCGTCAGCACCACGTGGGCTTTTATCCCTGTTTACCCAAAGACATCGTAGGGATCAGCCGAGATATCATTGTATTTGAAGAAATTGACCCCGTTATCTCCCCTGAAATCATAAATCGCGCCTGGGAAGTCTATTTTACTGCTGATGGTAAAGGAGGAGGCGCTCGATGAGTCGAAATCAAGTTATTTTGCTTTTTTTGCTGTCTATCGCGTTTGGCTTAGGGGCAGTATTTTTTGCTAAGCAGTGGATGGACAGACAACTTCAGCCACAAACCGAAGTAGAAGTGGTAGAGAGAGAACCAGTTGTCGTCGCTGCTCAGGAAATCCCTGCTGGGAGTGTTATTGGTGAGCAGCATCTGACGAGTAAGCTGTTAGAGAAAGATTGGCGTGATGAGTTTCAGTTCACTAGCTCAGAAGAATTAATTGGTCAGGTTGTTGCAACCAGTATTTTTCCCGGCGAAATCATTAATCAAAATCGTCTTACCGTGCCTGGTGAAGGCTCTACTCTGGCTGCATTAATTCCTGAAAATAAACGAGCTGTGACGATCAGGGTTAATGACGTCATTGGTGTGGCAGGGTTTCTTCTTCCGGGCAATAAGGTCGACATTTTAAGCACTGTAAAATACAGCGAAACATCAGCGTCGACGTCGACCGTTTTGAAAGACATTAAGGTGCTTGCAGTAGATCAAACTGCTCGAACCAAAGACAACAAACCCATCATCGTGCGAGCAGTGACGCTGGAAGTTACACCAAGACAAGCGGAAAAATTACTCACGGCACGCAGTAAAGGGGAAATTCAGCTGACGCTGAGAAATCCTCATGAAGAAGAAAAAGCGGTCAAACGCTATGTAGCGCCAAGTGTCACCATCATTAAAGGCACACAGTCTAGCAATATCCGAGTCAAGGATTGAGGTGAGCTATGAAAAACATAATTACTCTAATGATTATATTAGTGCTGAGTTCGTTCCAATCACACGCTGCAACTCAGTCGAGCAAAGTGGTTAAAGTCCCTCATCATAAATCGACCCATGTCACTTTAGTTGGAAAAGCAAAACGGGTATCACTTGGTGATCCAGAAGTGTTGGATATTGTGATGCTTAAATCCAATGAAGTCTTCTTGATCGGTAAAAAATTGGGTTCGACTAACCTGATGGCTTGGGATAGTCGAGGCCGATTAATTGAGTCCATCAATATCGAAGTGACTCATGACCTCAACAGTTTAAAAGCCAAGCTATTCGAATTCCTTCCCGATGAAGAAATTGGTGTGCACAGCGCGCAAAATAGACTGATACTCAGTGGCCTAGTCAGCTCTCAATCGGCGATGAACATTGCTTTAAGAGTGGCAGAAACTTATGCCGCTGGTCAAGAAGTCGACAAAGAAACGGAATCTCTAAGTGAGCAAGTTTCAAAAACAGGGGTCATCAATCTGCTTACTATTGGTGGCGCACAACAGGTGATGTTGGAAGTTACGGTTGCGGAAGTGCAGCGTACGTTAGTCAGAAAATTTGACTCTAATTTTCATTTCTTTCAGTCAAGTGGGGACTTCAATTGGGGGGGCACGTCAGCAGGGGGATCCATTGACGATGTGAACAATGTTGTCGCACCGATTTTTAATGCACCGACTATTGAAAATACGGGGTTGCTAGGAACATTGATAGACAGCAATACCTTCTTTACGTTTGCCTTGGATATTGCCAAGCAGAACGGCACGGCCAAAGTTCTTGCGGAACCTAATCTTACAGCGCTGAGTGGTGCGAAAGCTGAATTTTTAGCTGGTGGGGAATTTCCTATCCCTGTACCTGATGAGGACGGCATTACGATCGAATACAAAGAGTACGGAGTGGGTTTAAAATTCATTCCTACGATACTCACCGATCAGAAAATCAACCTTAATCTTGCGGTGGACGTGAGTGAAATCGCCAATTCAGCCACATTAACCCTTGCCCCTGGTGGTACGAACGCCACCTATGTCATCCCCCCGATTACACGTCGTAGCGCATCGTCGACACTGGAGCTAGCGGATGGGCAGACTATTGGGATAGCTGGTTTGTTGAGTGAGAATGTAAGGGACTCTGTTGCTGAAATGCCGGGTTTCAGCGATATCCCAATTCTCGGGCAGATGTTTAATAGTCAGGAATATATCTCAGGTGAGACTGAGTTGGTGATCCTGGTGACTCCACGCTTGGCTAAACCTATTGATCGCAACCGGGTGACGTTGCCGACAGACTCGTTCGTTGAGCCAAATGATTTTGAATACTATCTGCTTGGTCGAGGTGCCTATCTTGAACCTGCTGATGCATCGAAACCAAAAGCAGAGCGTAGTGCGCCCATGGTGGATTATTCCAAAGGTGGCACTGAAGGTACCTTCGGACACAGTTTATAGGAGGCAATATGGTTTATCGATATTTACAGATTTGTATTTTATGCCTGCCTTTCACGCTACTAGGTTGCGTTAACAATGCAGACCGCCTCGGCGAGCATGTTGCAAAAATAGCATCTGAGCAGACTTATAACCCGAATGCGAGCAGAGATAATCTTGAGGTGATCCCGACAGGTAGTGGTGAGCGGATGGAAGGGGCTTATCAAATTTATACTGGTAAGCAGGACTCTGAGTTGTCAGGCACAGATAGCCAAGTTATTGAGAATTTTGGCCAAGGCTCGGGGAAAAAATAGTGTCCTAGAGAAATAGCTTCGATAACTTATGGTGGAAACTATGACATAAGTCACGCTGTTTTCTACAATTAGACTAATAAAAGAGAATGCAGTCAAAGTTAATCCAGTAGATATGAAGGGTTATAGAGACTGGAATGCTTTGAAGTATGTTAATACTTCATCTAGCGGGCTGCTAGGAGAAAGGGTATGGGAGAAGCGGTTAAGCTTACACCAAATGGAGATTGTCCTATCAGATTGAAAACCAATTTAACAATTTGGGTATTTTACTCGTCTGATGCTTTTCACCTGCACATTAGCCATGAATTGTCTAAATGCCAGAGCGTGAGTTTTGAAATGATCTCATTCCATGGCTTAGTTGTGAGTAATCTATCTCACTTCTCTCCTCCTGATTTGATTTTCGTTGAGACTGGGCCGAATTGGGCGCAGAAAATTGTCGAACTTCAGCAGTATGAAGCCCCTGATTCTGCCGAAAGTGGTCATGAAGCTTCCTTAATTGTCTTTGGTAATGAAAATGATAACGGTGCATTGAAAATAGCGCTGAGAATTGGAGCGGCTGATTTCATTTCCGACAAAGCGGTGCTCGACGAACTGGTACCTCTGCTGAAAAATGTTGCCGAAGATAAAGTCGCTAACCGTCATCTCGGCGAACTGATGGTGTTTATGAATACTAAAGGTGGCGCGGGTGCCTCCATGATTGCTTTGAACACCGCGATAACCATTGCCAAACAGAACCCTGAGCATGTCTTATTACTCGATCTGGACATGCAATTTGGCGTCATTGAAGACTATCTAAATATCCACAGTACATATGGTTTAGCTGATGCAATCGCCAATGTAGCCGACCTTGATGACGTCTCACTAGGCAGCCTAGTTACTAAGCATGAATCGGGTCTGCATGTAATTGGTTTTAAACGCGAAAGTAGCCATGAAAATTTCGAAAAAGCGAACCAGCTGAATAAGCTGATTCCAGTGTTGAGAGAGCAGTATCCGTATGTAATTGTCGACTTATCACGCGGGCTCGATCGAACATTTACCTCTGTGATTTCACCGGCCACTAAGGTGTTTATGATCACACAGCAAAATTTGGTAGCGATTAAAAATACGACGCAAATTCTCAAGTTACTCACCTTTGAACTAGGCGTATCCAAAGAGCAAATGGAAGTGATCGTTAATCGCTACGAAAAGCGTCAATCGATCAAGCTCAAGGATATTCAGGACACAGTGGGCAATATCCCCATTCATACCATACCGAATGAATTCAAAGTCGCGATTGAAAGTGCCAACTTAGGGCGCCCTTATATTCAGGCACGAAAGGGTAGTGCGATTGCTAAGTCGGTAAGGAAGCTAGCGGTGACCTTGATGCCAGATAATGAAGTGAAAAAAGGTTGGTTTAAAAAGTTGTTTTCTTAGTGAGCATATTTTAAGAGGGAACTTTCATGTTCTTTAAAAGGAAAAACATCAATCCAGAATTGCAGCAGAGGGTCGCCGAAGTTGAGGCCGAAGAAAGCCAACAGCAAGCTGTAGTGGATGAAAAGCCAAAAGAAAGCGTCTCGCTAGAGCTGCATCAGTCTCATGAACCTGTTGATTCTTATCGAGAAAGAAAAAAGCTCGAAGCGGAAGCCAAAGAGCATGCTGTTGAGGAAGCGCGTAAGCAGTTAGAGCAAGAGTTGGCAGTTAAGCATTATTACCATCAAAGACTTCTAGAAACATTAGACCTAGGACTCTTGGCAAGTTTGGAAAATGACAGAGCGCGAAAAGAACTGCACGACGCGATTGTCCAACTGATGGCGGACGATCAGACCCATGCATTAAGTGCGGAAGGTCGTAAGCGTGTGATTCAGCAAATTGAAGATGAAGTCTTTGGCTTAGGCCCTTTAGAGCCACTCCTTAATGACGCTACCGTCTCTGATATTCTGGTCAATGGGCCGAAAAAAGTGTTTGTTGAGCGTCGTGGTAAGTTAGAACTGACCCCTTATACGTTTCTCGACGAGCGTCACTTACGTAACATTATCGATCGCATTGTGAGTCAGGTTGGGCGTCGTATTGATGAAGCTTCGCCTATGGTGGATGCGCGATTGGTGGATGGTTCGCGTGTTAACGCCATCATTCCCCCTTTAGCCCTCGATGGTGCCTCGGTGTCAATCCGTCGTTTCGCCGTTGAAAAGCTCAATATGGAAAACCTATTAAGCTTCAATTCTTTGTCTCCAGAAATGGCCAAGTTTGTTGAAGCCGCAGTCAATGGCGCTCTCAATGTACTGATCTCGGGTGGTACGGGCTCGGGAAAAACCACCACATTAAACATTTTCTCTGGTTTTATTCCGTCTGATGACCGAATTGTGACCATCGAAGATTCCGCTGAGCTACAGCTGCAGCAGCCTCATGTTGTTCGCCTTGAAACTCGCCCTGCCAACCTTGAAGGTAAAGGGGAAATCACGCAGCGCGATCTGGTTAAAAACTCCCTTCGGATGCGACCTGATCGCATTGTACTGGGGGAGGTCCGTGGCGCTGAAGCTGTCGATATGCTGGCGGCCATGAATACCGGGCATGACGGTTCTTTAGCGACGATTCACGCCAATACGCCACGCGATGCTTTGTCTCGTGTCGAGAATATGTTTGCGATGGCAGGCTGGAACATGTCGGCTAAAAACTTACGGGCTCAGATCGCCTCGGCAATTCATTTGGTTGTACAGATGGAGCGTCAGGAAGACGGTAAGCGTCGTATGGTCAGCATTTGTGAAATCAACGGTATGGAAGGTGAGATTATTACCATGTCGGAGATTTTTAAATTTCACCGTAAAGGCTTAGATGAAGATGGCAATGTGCTCGGCTATTTCACCGCAACGGGTGTTGTACCTCAGTGCCATGATCAGTTATCGAAAAAAGGGCTGCATTTGTCTTTCGATATCTTTAATGAGTCTTATACCTAAGGGAGAAGAATCATGCATCAGGACGCAACATTCTTTTTCGTACTCTTGTTTTTTGCTGTGGTGTTTATTTCACAAGCATTGATTTTGCCTGCAGCGGGGAGCAAGGCTAAGCACAAAGAGTTGTCCGAACGTCTTAAAGAGTCCCAATCGAAGCTCGATGAAGAAGCGTTATCTCTACTCCAAGAGCATTACCTTAAGAGCTTGACGCCATTGGATAGAAAGTTGGTTCGGTTTGAGGTGTTCTCTTCACTCAAAAAAATGATTGAGCTTTCCGGTTATGACTGGAGTTTGACACAGACTTTGACAGTGACATCGATCCTATCAGTGTGTGGCTTCTTTATTGTTCTTTTGATAAGCCAACCTGTCTATGTGGCTTTAGCAGTAGTAGTCGCCATCTGGGCATTTCTTTATTTCTGGCTCAACAAGAAAATATCGGACCGCCTTTCCGCGTTTGAAGGACAGCTACCGGAGGCATTAGATATTATGCGGCGTATGTTGCAAGCAGGGCAGCCCGTCACTCAAGCCTTCAGTGAGGTTGGAGAAGAGATGCCAGCTCCAATTGGTGTTGAGTTCAAAAATACTTTTAATCTTTTGAATTACGGCTATGACATGCGTATGGCGATTATGCAGATGGCAGAACGAACGCCGACCGTTTCCATGCTGGCGTTTTCCAGTGCAGTGCTGCTGCAAAAGGAGACCGGGGGTAACTTATCTGAGAATCTGGAAAAAGTGTCTAGGGTGTTGAGAGCTCGTTTTAAGTTGCAGCGAAAAATTAAGACATTATCAGCAGAAAGCCGTTTATCTGCATGGATTTTGGTACTGTCACCTTTTGTGCTTTTTCTCTTCCTAAGCTTTGTAAACCCTGGTTACGTGGAACCTCTTTATACCGATCCTAGGGGGATGAAGCTGATCAGTGGTGGTGTCGTTAGCTTATTTATCGGTTCTCTGTGGATACGGAAAATCATTAATTTCGAGGTGTAGACATGGAAACGATTATGGAACAGTTTGCAGTTTACAACCTAGACGAGCAGACAGTCTTTTTGGGCCTAATTCTCTTGGCAACGGTGCTGGTGGTGTTCACCCTGTCGCTGTTGCTGGTTGGGCCTAAATCGCCTCTAAAATTAAAGCTTGAACAACTCAGGCAGTCTACTCGTTCAGACAAACTGAAAAAAAGTCGCAGGCTGGATCATACTTTAGAGTCACTGGCTCCTGTGATGAAGCCTTCTAACTCAAAAGAGAGCGAGAGTATACGGCAAAAACTCATGCATGCTGGCTATCATGATGCGAATGCATTGACGGTTTTCTATGCGTTTAAAGGCATGACAGTCGCGGTCGGTTTAGGGTTAGCGGCAGGCTTTTACTTTCTTACCCCAGACATGGCGATGCTGAATTTAGTCATGGTAGCGAGTGTTGGGGGTGGGCTTTATGTGCCCAATATACTGCTCGGACATTTGGTCAAAAAGCGTCAATCAAGAATTCGTGGTGGTATCCCGGATGCATTAGATTTAATGGTGGTGTGTACGGAGTCGGGGTTGGGATTTAATTCAGCACTTCGCCGCGTCGCTGACGAGGTTGCAATCTCTCATCCAGATTTTGCTGATGAGCTGGATACCGTATGTGTCAAAATTAATGCAGGTGTGGAAATGTCAGACGCATTCAATGACTTGATTGAGCGTACTGGGCTTATTGAGATTGCGGGTCTGGTCACCATGCTGGCACATGCCTCGCGCATTGGTGGTAGTTTGGCACAAACATTACGTGAATATACCGATGATTATCGGGACAAGAGAAATCAAGAAGTCGAAGAAATAGCAGCGAAGATACCGACTAAAATGATCTTTCCTCTGCTGCTCTTTATCTGGCCGTGCTTTTTCATTGTCGCAATTGGCCCTTCTATGCTGCTATTCACATCGACCCTAGGAAACTAAAAGGAGTGGGGCAATGAAAGGATTTCATCTGATAGTGCTCACCCTATCTGGAGTGCTGCTGACGGCTTGTGCATCGAATGAGCCGAGTATTGATACGTCGCTTTATGAAGGTAAACCCATTGACTCTTTGACTTCAGACGAGCCACCGAAAACAGAAAAAGAAGCCATTACTCGGGGCGATGATGCTCTGAATGCTGGCAATGTTGATTTGGCCTTGTATGAATACATTCGCTCGTTGGCATTTGAAAATGGCCAATTTCACGATCGTTCGTTGTACAACATTGGTCGAATTCACCAATCTCGCAACAATTTACCGATGGCGCAAAAAGCGTATCAGCTGGCGCTAAAAGAAAATCCGAATAATGTGAAGGTGCTTGAACAGATCGGTGCCATTTACAGCCGCTCGGGCGATGTGGAATCTGGTGGTAGTTATTTCCTCAAAGCGATTAATGCCGACCAAATTCGATTGGGGAGCAAAAAAACACTCAGCGAGGAAGATTTAGCGACTTCGAAAGAGATAGCTATGTTGAAAACAGATAACTATTCTCCAGAGTTTGCCTACATGGGGCTAGGAGTCATTGCCGATATTGATACTGATCATAAGCGAGCTCAGGCGTTCTATAAAAAAGCGCTAAGTATCAAACCCAATTCGGTAAAAACCTTAACCAACGTAGGCTACTCATTTTATATGGAAGGAGATTACCGCAAAGCACAGAGGTTTACTTTAGAGGCTCTGGATAAAGATCCGACCAATGATAAAGCGTTGAATAACCTTGCTCTGATTTACTTAGGCAAAGGCGAAATTACCCGAGCGATCAACGTTTTTTCACAGCATATGGGTAAGCCGGAAGCGTTGAACAATGTCGGGTATTTTTTAATCCTACAAGGCAAGCCAGACAAGGCGATCCCATACTTGCAGCAAGCTATCGACACAAAAACGTCTTACTATAAAGTCGCCAACGAAAATCTAGAACGCGCGTTAGCTATGGTGCGGGAAGAAAAAACCAAAACTGCTGCGGTAGCGGAATAAAAAAGGGAGAGCCAATGCTCTCCCTTTTTGTCTCTCAGTGATATCAGTTGAGATAGCCACCTGCGATACCTGCGGCCATAAAGAATATCACCATCCAGACAATAGGCAGTTTGAGCTGTTTAAGCAGATAGAAGCCCACCAAAACAAAAGAGATATCAATTGGGCTCATGACCGCGCTGGTAAATACGGGCTGATAAAGTGCAGCTACCAAGAGGCCAACAACGGCTGCATTCACGCCGTTTACGGCGCCAGACACTTTGGGCATTTTAGCCAGCGACTGCCAATTTTTCAGTACCCCTAAAAGTAGTAAGAACCCCGGCAAAAAGACACCCATAGTAGCAATCAGTGCGCCGGCGATTGGTGCTTGAGGTAGTAACTCATAACCAATGTAAGTGGCAAAGGTAAACATCGGCCCAGGCACGGCCTGAGCGGCGGCATATCCTGTTAGGAAAGCGTCTTGGCTAAGTTGGTCACCGACAATATTTTGCAGTAATGGCAGGACCACATGGCCGCCACCGAATACTAGGCTACCTGCTTGGAAAAAGTCATTGAATAGTCCCAGAGCGGGCACACTGGAAGCGACAAAAGGCAAGCCCACAATAAGAACAACGAAGAGAGCCAAGGGGAGAATTGAAGGCTCAAAGCGTGTCTGGACAGACTCTTCCTGATTACCCAAATACTTCATGCCGATAAGTGCTGCGATAACTAAAACTAGCATTTGGGTCGCGATACCGGGAAGAACTAACAGTGAAATTGCGGTTAATAAACAAAGCGATACTGAGAGTTTTTCCTTGCAGAAGTTTTTGTACATTCCCCAAGTGGCGTCTGCAACCACAACAACGGCCAACAGTTTCAAACCGTGGACAATATTCTGAAACAGAGAGGTTTCTGTCAGTTGGCTACTAAGTACCGCCAGCGCCAGCATGATAAGAACGGAAGGCAGGGTAAAGCCCAAAAATGCCATACAGGCACCCGGTAAACCGCCACGTCTGTAACCGAGAGCAAAACCTACCTGACTTGAACCAGGGCCTGGGAGGAACTGACTCAATGCGACAATCTGAGCGTACTCCTTATCATCAAGCCATTTGAGCTTTTCAACAAAGGTATTGCGAAAGTAGCCGATATGGGCTGCTGGGCCGCCGAAGCTTATCCAACCAAGCCAAAAAAAGGTTTTAAAAATAGACAACATGGTCTGGTAACTCTTAGAACAAATACTGCGCATACTTTAAGAAATGTACTAAAATGATTCAAATTAATGGTTTTAATATGATGTATGAATAATATGGGATTGCCGTGAAAGAGTTTAACTGGAAAGGGATCGACCTCAATTTACTTGTGGCGTTTCAGGCTTTGTACAATACCCAAAGCGTTAGCCTTGCAGCGCAGCAGTGTTATGTGAGTCAGTCTGCTATGAGCCATACCTTGCAGCGTCTTCGAGCATTGTTTGATGACCCTTTATTTGAACGTATTGGCACACGCATGGAACCGACACTGCGCTCTCATGATATGGCTCCGGTAGTTCATAATTTGTTGGCAAGCATTAAAAATGATCTGCTGACAAAGCAGCATTTTGTTCCACAAGAGTACAGCGGTGCGTGGAAAATTGGTCTGACGGATTATGCCGAACAGTTGTTTGCTGCACCGCTTTATGATGCGATTAAGCGTCATTCCCCTCTCTCTCAAATTAGTTTTTACAACGTTAATCGCAGTAATTACCAAGACATCGCTGACAGTGAACACCTCGATATGGTTATTGGCAGTATTACCAATCATGGCAGTCGGTATTTGTCACAACGCTTATATACGGAGCAGCACCTCTGTTTATACGATCCTCAATGTTTCGAAGTAGAGCTGCCGATGACGCTGGAGCAATTTGTGTCAGTCGAGCATGCCTTAGTCAGTCCCGATGGCAACTTGCAAACCCAAGTTGATGAGCGATTGGCAAAGCTAGGGCTTCAGCGCCGTGTTGGGGTCGCCTCTCGCAACTTCTTAACCATCAGGCGGTTGCTGATTGGTCGGAAGCTGATATGTATTGTCCCGAAGCGTTTTGCTGAGATGGAGATGTATAGTCACAGTCTACAAGCGGTCGAACCTCCCATTGAAGTGCCGGACTTTGAAATTAAAATGTTGTTTCTAAAAGCGCTCAATAGTGACGAAAAGAATACCTGGGTTCGACATGTTGTTGCCGAAACCATTTGTTAGGGAAGGTGGGAGGATTTGAATGTGTGGAGTGCGCTGACTGATTTCCAAATCACTAGTGTGAGAATAGCACTCAGATAACCGTCAATGGCATAGTGCCAAGCGAGATGGACCGAACCAATCTGTATGGCCAAAACATAACCCCACATCAAATAACCTAACTTCTTGTGCAATTTTTGGAATGCGAGTGCCATTGTTACTGCGACTGAAACATGCATGCTCGGCATGGCTGATATACCACCGCCAATACCAGAGTTCTGGTTTGAATACATTTGCCATAGCATTTCCTGAACATCCAAGGCCCAAAGAGGAAACCAGTGGTTGTCGACCAATATTTGGCTCTGTGTTTCCAGCCGCTCGATTAAAGGTAAATAGTATTGATGCTCTGGGTTGAGTAAGTGCATGTAACACGGGCCCGCGGATGACATCAGTACTGCTGCAACACCGCCTATTAACAACCAACTAGTAAGAAACGTAATAAGAAACTGGTCTCTCAATTTTTCGAGGTCACGGCGAATGATGAAAAACAGCACGCTCCCCCACATTAGAAGAAACCATAAGTGGTATAAAAAATTAATCACGCTACTCGCTAACGCATTGCTAAACACTTGATGCGTGATTTGCCACGGTGAAACGCCGAAATGTAGCCATTTGTCCAGCTGGTAAAAAAGCTCATCAAACTGAAATGGATTGAGTTCAGGGATCAAGGGTTTTAGAAACGTGTAGCTGGAAAAGGTCAGGTTCAGTGCCAATACAAGTAACGCAAAGCTAATGGCTTTCGACAAAGGTTGAAAAAATGAACGAATCGCTCTGAAAAAGTAAAGTGTGGGGTGAGGTTTTCGATGGTAAAGCAAATACACATAGTAGACGCAGCTCCACACTAGAAACGTGACATAACAGACTTGGACTAGCGTCGCCAAGTAGATGATAGGATCAAATTCAAATCTTGGGTCATCCAGATAAAGTAGTGATAAAACATACAAACAAAGAGTGGTCGCAAACACATACCCATAAAGCACCCGATCCCGGTACAGGTCTGATTGTATCTGTTGCCACTGAGTGATTGCCTGTGCTTTGTCCACTGCTGCCTATATCTATGATACGAATGAGCCTGACTTTAAGTGTAGAGCAACTTGTGGGGCTTCGAAGCGGCAGCGCAGCTACTTATGACTCACCACCAGTGGCCGTTTGCCATCACAGGCGCCCTTCTCTAATTGATTAAGCGGGTTGGCGTCTTTCCAGCCCCAGCGATGATCTTCTCGGCTGAGCTTACGATACTGAGTCGGTGTGACCTCCATACATCGACGGAAGGTGTCGTAAAAGCGGCTGATGGAGTTAAATCCTACCGTAAGGGAAATGTCGAGTATGGTTCGCTCCGTGTCACTCAGCAGCGCTCGGGCATGATTAATTCGCATCGCAGTAATGTACTGCTTGATGGTCATTTGCATGGTGCGCTGAAAAATAGTCATGGCGTAATTGGCGTGCAGCCCCGCGTAGTCAGCGACCTTTTGTGCTGTAAGTGGAGTGTTGTGGTGGGTCGCGATGTACTCCAGCATCTGGCTGACATAAAACTGCGAGTGCTTTGAAGTATTGCTCTTCGCGGCTTTATCTGTGCGACCTGTTGAAAGTTGCTGCCAACCATCGAGACAGACGCGTTTAAGCATCAATCCAATCTCATCAGTGACTAACTGCTGGCGGTTTTCCGATGGGTGTTGGCTCTCTTCTGCCCAGCGAGCTATTTCAAATTCGCTGATTAAATTACAGGACTCAGATTGCAGCACTGCGCCATGGGTAAGCTGGCTCACCAGCTCACGATTGAGTGGCCACGACATAAAGTGATGAATTGGGATATTGATGATGCCCATGTTGTGGCTGGCGCCGGGATCAGTGAGGCGATGCGGCACCGAAGCCCAAAAAAGACCAATACTGCCATTTTTGAGGTGAATTGGGCTGCCATTCATCATGTACTCTACGTCGTCACCAAACGGGATATTGACCTCAATTTGCCCATGCCAGTGGTAACCGGGCATGGCGTGGGGCGCGCGTATTTCCACATCAATTTTTTCGTAAGAGGAATAGAGTGACAGTGGGCTGACAGAGACACATTCTGAAGAGTACTGCTCTTGAGCAGTCACAGAGAGTTGGTCGTTAGGCGAGGGCATGTCGGCTCCTTACGAAATGGTAGTCACAGGGTTGTAACAGACCTTTGTTTGGTAAAAAGAGAGGTAGTTCAAAAGCTGAATAAGTCGCTCATTTTGTGGGTGAGAACGTAACACAGCTAACATTTTGCCGTTATTGGCGGTGGTTTTTCGATTTGAGTGCTCAATCAATCCTGAATATTGCTTAAAGACTCCTAAAAACTCCTTTTTTGTTAACCGAGACATTAAATCTTAGTAAATGAGAGAGTGATGAGTTGAACCGAGACGACTTAATCATAATCAAGTCAGTAATGTGGATGCATGACCTAGACCTATCAATAAAGGATCACATGAGCATGAACAGTCCAAAAATTACGTTTATCGGTGCCGGCTCGACCATCTTTGTTAAAAACATTCTTGGTGATGTATTTCATAAGCCTGCATTAAAAAATGCGCATGTAGCGCTAATGGATATTGACCAGATTCGTCTTGAAGAGTCGCATCTCGTCGTCAGTAAGCTGATGAATTCTGCAGGAGCCACGGGCACCATCTCTTGCCACCTTGATCAGAAAGAAGCGTTGCAGGACGCCGATTTTGTTGTCATCGCATTTCAGATTGGGGGTTATGAGCCTTGCACCGTGACCGACTTCGACGTGTGCAAGCGCCATGGGTTGGAGCAGACTATTGCTGATACCTTAGGCCCTGGCGGCATTATGCGTTCGTTACGCACCATTCCACACCTGTGGAGCGTGTGTGAAGACATGAAACAAGTCTGCCCGGATGCCACCATGCTGAACTACGTGAACCCAATGGCGATGAATACCTGGGCCATGTATGAAAAGTACCCAGAGATTAAACAGGTTGGCTTGTGTCACTCCGTGCAGGGGACGGCGGAAGAGCTAGCACGTGATCTGGATTTGGATTACGCCGACTTGCGTTATACCTGTGCGGGCATCAACCATATGGCCTACTACCTGACGTTGGAAAAGAAGGACGAGCAAGGCAATTACGTTGATATCTATCCAGATCTGCTGCAAGCATTTGAACGTGGCGAGGCGCCTAAACCGGGTTTGCATCACGATGGTCGCTGTACCAATTTAGTGCGCTACGAAATGTTCAAGAAGCTGGGCTACTTTGTCACGGAATCTTCGGAGCATTTTGCGGAATACACGCCTTACTTTATCAAGCCAAATCGGCCCGATCTGATTGAGCGCTATAAAGTGCCAATTGACGAGTACCCAAAACGTTGTGTTGAGCAGATTGCTGCTTGGAAGCAAGATTTAGAAGACTACAAGCAAGCTGACCAAATCACAGTAAAAGAATCTCAGGAGTACGCCAGTACGATCATGAACTCGATCTGGACGGGCGCACCGAGTGTTATCTACGGCAACGTTAAGAATGAAGGTTTGATCGACAACCTACCGCAGGGCTGCTGCGTTGAAGTTGCTTGTCTGGTTGACGCCAATGGCATTCAGCCAACCAAAGCAGGACGCTTGCCGAGCCATTTAGCGGCATTGATGCAGACTAACGTTAATGTTCAAACCCTGCTCACTGAAGCCATCCTGACAGAAAACCGTGAGCGCATTTACCACGCTGCGATGTTGGATCCACATACCGCGGCTGTTCTCGGCATCGATGAAATCTACGCGTTGGTGGATGACTTAATCGAAGCACATCAGGGATGGCTTCCTGAATGGGTTTATCAATAAAAACAATAATATCCCTTTCAATAACGTGAATCATATACGCTCCCAGTGATGGGAGCGTTAAGGAGCAAACATGAGTATTTCGATGAGCACCAAACTCAGCTATGGGTTTGGTGCCTACGGCAAGGATTTCGCCATTACAATCGTCTACATGTATCTGATGTTTTACTACACGGATGTGGTCGGTATCTCTGCTGGTATTGTTGGCACCATCTTTTTGGTGGCGCGGATCTGGGATGCAGTCAATGACCCGATCATGGGCTGGGTGGTGAATAATACCCGAACCCGTTGGGGGAAATTCAAACCCTGGATTCTGATTGGTACCTTAACTAATTCTGTAGTGCTGTACATGGTGTTCAGTGCCCACCTGATTGAAGGCCCATGGCTTATCGCCTACGCAGCCATTACCTACATTCTATGGGGTATGACTTACACCCTGATGGACATCCCTTTCTGGTCTCTGGTACCGACGCTGACAATCGATAAGCGAGAGCGTGAAGAGCTGGTCCCTTTCCCGAGGTTCTTTGCTAGCTTAGCGTGGACGGTAACCGCTGCGATTGCGATGCCATTCATTAACTATGTCGGTGGTGAAGACAACAAAGGCTTTGGTTTTCAGATGTTCACCCTGTTACTGATCGTTTGTTTCCTGATTTCCACTTTTGTCACTCTACGCAACGTAAAAGAGCGTTACTCAACCACCAAACTCAATAAAGCTCAGCCCGAAGAGAAGGTCTCACTGAAGAAAATGCTGTCGTTGATCTATAAGAACGATCAGCTTAGCAGCCTGCTGTGCATGGCTCTGTCTTACAACCTAGCGACCAACATTATTACCGCCTTTGCCGTGTACTACTTCACTTATGTCGTAGGGGATGAAAGCCTGTTCCCTTACTACATGGCGTACGCCAGCATCGCTAACCTTATCACGCTGGTTCTGTTCCCTAAACTGGCTCAGTGGTTCTCTCGTCGAGTACTTTGGGCCTGTGCGTCTGGCTTCCCGATTATTGGCAGTGCAGTGCTGATCTACATCGGCATGAACGATACCCAAAGCGTGCTGCTTATCTCTACCGCAGGTGTGTTCCTGCAAATTGGTACGGCATTGTTCTGGGTACTTAACGTGATTATGGTGGCTGATACGGTTGATTATGGTGAAGTGAAGCTTGGTGTGCGCTGTGAGAGCATTGCCTACTCAGTACAGACTCTGGTAGTAAAAGCGGGTTCAGCGTTTGCGGCTTTCTTTATCGGCATTGCCTTAACCGCTGTGCACTACGTGCCTAACGTGGAACAAACGCCGGAAACCATCTTTGGTATGCAGTGCATCATGATTGGCTTACCAAGTTTGTTCTTTGCTATCGCACTGTTTATGTACTTCCGCTACTACAAACTGAATGGCGCGTATCATCAGCAGATCCAGCAACAGCTGATGGAAAAATATGAGCTAGTTGGCAACGATGAGCTTAATGAAGGCATCGCCTCATCCGACAAACCTCAGCCTGCTCAGGCGTAATCTGTTCAGCCCTTTTACTTAAAGGGCTGCTTATCTAATTTCTGAATATCCCAATGGAATAGGGAGCTAAACAAGATGAAACACTCATTGATTGCCAGCATGATCCTAGGATCTCTGCTGAGTGAAGCGGTGTCTGCTAACACTTTACCTGGGACAGCACTTGCAGCTGGAGAAAACCACAACGCTCTGGCTAACCCAGGGTTTGAAGACAGTGGCCTAGGTTGGCATTACTGGTTTGCCAATATCAAAGACGACAAAGCGTTTGAAGGCCAATATCGCGGCAGAATTGCCATTGGTGCCAGACACAGCATCAGCCAGATAGTCACTATACCTGAAACGGGCTTTTATCAGCTGTCGGTTCAAGCGATCAGCCCGGGCAAAGATGCTCGCGTTGAATTAACTAACCTTAGCGATGAAGCTTTCTTGAGTAAAAAACTCAAAAAGAGTCGTGACTACAAGCACAATAAGGTTAAACAGATCCCGCTGGAGAAGGGTGAGCAGATAAAGCTGCGTTTCACTGGGTCAGATACGGGCAGTGTCAGTATCGATCAGGTTGAACTGGTAAAAAATACTAAATCCAAGTCGCCACGTTTTAATCAAATCATAGGGTTTAAGGCTAAAGGTCAATCCGGTGAGAGCATCATCGATAAAGAACGCAGAACCATCGAGTTTGAACTGCCGTATGCGAGTGACGTCTCTGAAGTAGCGATTGCTAAACTGCGTGTGTCTAAAGGATCTCGAGCGTCTGTCGAGCAGGGGGAAGTCCTCGATTTCAGTCAACCAGTTCACATCAAGCTTAAGGATGAAAAAGGGCGGGTTGAGAAGTGGAAAGTGCGTGCTCGGGTTAAAGCGAAGCAAGTCACCGTTTCGTCTTCCAATGATAAATTGCAGGACTCGTTTGACTGGGCGATAGAGAAGACACGTCAGTTTGTGATGACGGGGCAGCACGACTTGATCAACCGTGATGAAAACAACAATGATGGCACAGGCAGCGCGGATTACTTACCTTCCTATTGGGCGGGCTATTTTGATCGTACGGCTTTCTACTCTCGGGACTTTCTTCACCAGTCGGCTGGCGCCAAGTTAGCGGGCTTAGATCGTGAAAACTTCTCTATGTTCAAAACCTTCGCTAAGCACTCTACTGAATCGAGAAAGTGGTACACCCTGTGGGCGATCAACTTCGATGGCAGCCCACACCTGATCGACTATGAAGACGACGACTGGTTTGTGCGTGAAGTGCCGGCGCAGTTTGAATTTCTTGAGAAGGCTTGGGAGCAATACCAATGGACGGGTGATAAGCGCTACATTGAAGACAAAGATCTGTGGCGCTTTTACACCAAAGTGATGACCGACTACATCGCACTGCATGACGATCAGGATCCAAACGGCATCGCTGAAGGTTATGGTGGTATCTTTGAAGGCTCGGCAACCTATAACGAACGGGGTGAATTCCCGATTGAAGCGGGTGACGGGATTGGCTCTCAGTATCAAGCAACGGTGGCTTATGCGGCCATGCTTAACGCCAGAGACGAGTACAGTGAATCTCGACAATGGCAACAAAAAGCCCAGCAACTGAAAGACTACTTTAATCAGGAGTGGAGTATCGCTGACCCAGAAAAGCCTTTGGATAACTACGTCAACATAGTGCAGAAGGATGGCTTGAGGCTGAACGACTTTGGTAAAGAAAACAGCTGGTTTATGCCGATGAAGCTGATCACCGAGCCGGGTGAGCGCAATGACCGATACCTAGACTTTATTTCGCAAAGTCTCGGCGATGGCATTGGCTCGACGCCGGATGCTCCGAACAATATCGAGGCGTACAGCTACATCCCAGAGACCTATTTCCCATACAACCGCAATGAGGAAGCCTGGAAGTGGATGCAGTACATCATGGATATGAAAGACTTACCTCATGAGCGTCCGACACAAGGCACCAATGGCGATTATCCGGAGATCTCGTTTACCTTTATCGCCAATACCATTGAAGGGCTGATGGGAGTGAAACCAAACGCGGCGGACAGTCATCTGATCACGGCATCGCATCTGACAGCGGATATTGACTGGCTCGCGGTTGATTACTTACCAATGGGCGAGCATGAAGTCGCGCTGCGCCATGAGGGTACTGAAAAGTCGACACTAACCAATAACAATAATAAGCCGCTCACGTGGGAAGCGTGGTTCTATGGGGATTATCCAAAGTTGGTGGTCAATGGAAAGACCGTTGAAGCGAAACACAAAGTGGTTAATGGTCAGAAGGTGAGCTACGTACTGGTTAATGTGCTAGGGAAAGAGTCACATACAGTGTCGAAAAGCCGCTAACTTACTTAAATTCTAATTGAAAGGGCGCGATTAAGCGCCCTTTGTTGTTTGTTACTCTTCCGAGGTAAAGAAATCGTTGTAAAGCATATACAGGTGAGCCGCACTCCAAGAGAAGTTCGGAGCACCTTGTTGAGCGCCGGTAAGCGGATTGTAGTTCTCTCTGATTGGGCCGTCTTGAATCAAGCCGTCGGCATTGTCGAAGAAAGCCGTGGCCATCTCGACTGCATCATCACGGTAACCGTATTTCTCCATTCCTTTAAGGCCAAAGTAGAATTGGTCGACCCACACACGCCCACGCCAGTAGATATCAGCCCCAAAGGCAGGGTTAGACAGCGCAGCGGTACCCAGAGGCACGTAAGTGTTGAACTCTTCGGTATCTTTCATCACTTTCACCACCGCATCGGCGTGTGCTTGAGTTGCTGCGCCATTAAACAGTGGTGACCAGCCCTCTGGCCCTTTGCCACGTTCAACAATCGGTTTGCCTGCACAACCGTTTGTTAGTGGCTTATCTTCGATGCGAATGTCGTAGAAATAGCTACTTTCTTCATCGAACATGCAGGTATTGATGTAATCAGCCAAGTGTTCGGCTTTCTCGCGGAAGACCTGTCCTTCTTCTTGCTTACCTATGATATCGGCCATTTCAGCAAGGAACTGATTATCGCTGTACATATAGCTGGCTTGGTCGACCGACTCTTGCAGTAATGAGTAGCCTAGTAGGGTGCCATCTTGTGCTCGGTTCTGAGCGAATTGCACATCCCAATCACTACGTTTTCCACCATTCTCGACATACTTGTCCAGTTGCTCTTTGTCGATAAAGCCAAATACCGCCGCATCGTCGCGGCCAGATTCCCATGACGCCGCGGTTTGGGCCGGGATTTCAATATGGTCGTACTGGCCATTGGCAATGATTGCTTGATATTGATCGAGCCCGCTAAAGGTTTGCTCTTTGTCACCACGAGTGACGGTAAACAGCATCTGACCGTCAGGGGTGTTATGGGCCTTGTCACGAGCCGCGCCATACTCAGGTACGCCATTACCATTGTTGTCGCGATTACGTAACCACCAGTTGTGGTAAGCGACCAATTTAGGGTACATCTCTTCTAACCACGCTTTATCACCGGTTGTTTTGTACACTTCCATGACTGCCCATGCGGCTAAGCTCGGCTTAGTGTTGCGTTCATTCCAGTTTCCTCCATCGCCGCCACGCTCGGGGCTTAAGTTGTAAGCCAGCAAGTCAGGTACATAACCTTCATCCCACGGACGAACAGGATCATCGGCCTGAATCTGGTAGGCGAACATGGCGCGAATATTGTCTTTCGCCACTTCTGGGTTGAAATGCGCCATTGCGTAGGCTTGTTTCCATGTGTCCCACGGCCAAGTCTGATTACCAGAGAACCAACGAGCGGTCACCGATGGAGTGACAGAATCAAATTTCATCGCACCAGCCACACCACGCCAGTTTCCGTTCAACGTCTCCATCGCTTTGACTGCCACTCGCTCTTGTTCTGGAGTGGCATTCGGGTTGGTCAGCCCTTTCTCAAGGTAGTGCTCCCAGCGTTGAACGGACGCTTTTTGATACTTGTCTGGGTGGGTGAGTATGTCTTGTATTTTGCTCTGTTCAGCTTGGTTTTCTTTTGCTGTCAGCGCATGCGTGTATGTGGTGTAGAGGGTTGTCGAACCAGAAATGTGCGCTTTGGAAACAAACTGGTGGCCCTCGATTTCGGTCTTCATCGGGATGGATTTGTGGATCTGATATTCAGATTCGCCTGAAGTCAGCAATGTCCATGTTTCACGAACTTTACCAAACGTCACTTTGAGGCCGTCATCGGTAGCGACAATCTGGCGGTCATAATCCGGATAAGCTTGATCGATGGTTTTATCGGATTGAGGCTTGCCTTCTTTAGCGTGGTATTTTTCCAGCAGTTCACCATCCCACACCAGATCAAGTGGCTGCTCTGAAGTGATCTTAGTTTCAAGCAGCGAAGTGCGGTTGCTAGCAAAGCGCAGCGTCATCTCGATTTGTACATCGTCAGAATGCAGCTTTTGAACCAAGGCACCGGGCAGGCTGTACGCTTCCATCTCAAAATCTACTTTCTGGCCATTTTTGTACACGGTTAAACGGTCGAAGTTGTTGGCCATAAAGTTGATGTATTCTTCAGTCAGTAATGCGGTCCCCGGAAAACCACCCATGCCGTCTTTATTGTCTGGTAACAGGTGGCCATGCCACGCGCCCAAATCGAAGAAAGGGTAAAAACGCTGGTGGTCATCAAAATCATAGTCACGCATGTATTCTGGAGAACCAGTGCGATCAATGACGTTCTTGAACTCCAGTGCCTGTGGCGTTGGTTCACTGGTGACTGAAGCGCAGCCAGAAATGGCCACAGCGGAACTTACAGCAAGGGCGATAAAAGTTTTACTAAGGGTCATGTCATTTTCCTTGGTCAAAGGTCTGAACGTTGTTTGACAAGATTTTATCTGCCACAAATACAAGGGGTAACCGATCTTTAGTTAATGTGTGATCTTAATTTAGTAAAATTTTACTTGATGGGTGATTACATCGAACCTGTTAATGATAGGTAGAGAGAGCATTATCGATCTGGGTGCAATTGATTGATTCATCTGCGAGATAAAGTGCGGGCAAGTATGTGCGAGGGCTTATGTGGGGGATGTTTCAAGGAAGGTGGCGGGTCCTCATTGTGATGCCTAGCGCTATAAACACCAATGAAGCCAAAACAAAAAAGCACCTCGCGGTGCTTTTTAGAGATTGTTAGGGCTGCTCGGCTTGCTGCCATAATTGATTGAGCCAGGCTTCGCTGGTGATTTGCGTGTCTCCGCATTTGACCATATATGGCTTGCCGCTAAACCAACTTTTAGACGCCACTTCGCTAATAAACACCTGAATATCCGTAACATCATCTTTAGCGTAGTGCCATTTTTTACGAATATGTTCCGCAGCCTGCTGCTGATCGTATGATTCGCCGTTACGGATAAAGGTGCAAGGTGATTGCGCGATTTGCCCTATCAAAATGTCGACATCTTGCTCGACATTCGCCGCTGCGGGAAGAGCCAATATGCTCACGAGTAAGAGAAGGTATTTAAGCTTCATTGCAGCCTCTTTTACAAATTCCACCAAGGTTTGATTGGCAGAGGTTGGGAAAGCTCGACCCGTTGACCAAACTCGGGGCTCACCATGGTTACATCGCGTTGTTCACTGATCTCCATTGCTTGCTGCATTGGCTCATTCCAATCGTGCATGGCGAGGTCAAAGGTGCCGTTGTGAATTGGCATCATCACCTTACCTTGTAAGTCGATGTGTGCCTGAACGCTTTGTTCAGGGAACATATGGATGTCTGCCCACAGGGTATTGTATGCCCCTGTCTCTATCATGGTGAAATCAAACGGGCCATATTTATCGCCAATCTCTTTAAAGCCAGAGAAGTAGCCAGAATCACCACTAAAGAACACTTTATGTTGCTGTCCATTGATGACCCAACTGCCCCACAGGGTGCCGTCGCGATCAGTTAAGCCGCGGCCAGAGAAGTGTTGTGTTGGTGTCAGTACATATTCGACGCTATTGTGAACATGTGATTCCCACCAGTTAAGCTCAATGATCTTCTCTTCTGGGACATTCCACTCTCTCAATGTTTGACCAATTTTAAGTGGGACAAGAAATACGTCGACTTTGTCTGTCAGCGTTTTGATCGATGCTTTATCCAAGTGATCGTAATGGTCATGGCTGATCAAAATGGCATCAATGTTTGGTAGCTCTTGTAATGAAATCGGCGGTTGGTGAAAACGCTTTGGTCCTGCCCACTGCACGGGTGATGCACGGTCACTAAACACAGGATCGGTCAGGATTAACTGTTGGTCGATCTTCATCGCAATACTGGAATGACCCAAACGATACAACACGTCTTGCTGTTCATTGGCTAACTGATCAGTGCTGATCGCGTGGACTGGCAG
Source organism: Vibrio sp. RE88 (assembly GCF_013113835.1). Taxonomy (GTDB): domain Bacteria; phylum Pseudomonadota; class Gammaproteobacteria; order Enterobacterales; family Vibrionaceae; genus Vibrio. The sequence continues at coordinate 42,215 of NZ_VTYQ01000010.1, forward strand.
CTCAAAGGTTGGCGTTGGGTTAAGGCGTTCAGTGGTGAAATAAGCTTTCGTTATCTTAAGAATATCACCAAATCCGCTTTTGTACTCTAGCTCCGTATTAGCAAATTTCTTGGGATATTGTTTACCAGAAGCCTTGTCAGAACTGGTACAAGAAATGATTGAGGTAGTCATAATTATCGCTCCTACAGTGGCTAACAATGCGCGTTTCATATGGTTTATCCTAAAGTAAACTATACGGTGTAGTTTACATGCTTTGCTTTTAAAGTAAACTGCTTGGTGTAAAATAGATCTCAGCGGAATGAAGTAGGATCGTTAACTCTATGAAAGTGAGAAAAAAAGGTCGTAGCGAAATTAAACGTGAAGCGATATTGGTTGCGGCAAAACAGGCTTTTCAGGAATTTGGTGTGCAAAATACCAGCATGGATAAGCTATCTGCTATGGCAGAGGTCTCTAAGAGAACGGTTTACAATCATTTCGAATCGAAAGAAGCGATTGTCATGGAATTACTGTCAGAGCTGTGGCGAACTTCGATGGCAGATCATGAAGTCGCAGGTCTTGTTGAACTGGATTTAGAGCAGCAGCTCGTTGCTCTGCTTGAAAGTGAAATCAACGTGGTGACTGACCCTCACTATGTTGATTTGGCGAAAGTCGCTCTGGGGTATTTTTTCTATAAGCCTGATGAGCTTAAAGAACAAGAAGAGAAGATGTCGAAGCAAGAGACTGCGTTGTTTCGTTGGCTGAATGAGCAGGCGGAGAAACAAACTCTTGCGATGGATGACATTGTTGTCGCGAGTACTCAACTGCACAGTTTGGTCAAAGGCAGTGCGTTTTGGCCTCAGGTTCTCGGTATGAAAGCGTCTCTGAGTAAGCAAGAATCGAGGGTGCTGGCTGAGCAAACCGCAAGACTGTTTATGAGTCAGTATCGCGTTTAAATAAAATTAGAAAAGCCCTTACCATTTTAGGTAAGGGCTTTTTTATGAGTCACGTTTAAGCCTAAGTATTAAGGCTGTTTAGCGGTTTCTAACTTGACCTCTTTGCTCGCTTGCTTTTTTTCAAAGCGAGAAATCCACCACCAAGCAATACCTGAGAATACCGCTGTCATAAATACGTTGATGAAGAAAGCACGAACCAAGTCAACGCCAGTCGGGAAGGCGGAAGCCGTCATACTGATTACAAAGATGGCAATCAGAATGGAAACCACACCCATACCAAACTTGCGGGAACCCATGCGGAAATCACGCGGCGTATCGTCGTGTTTCCAGCGGAAGATGAAGTAAGCCACCATGATAAAGATAGGCGGTAACATGGCGGTGCCCGCTGTCAGGTTGATAGCTTGATTCATCATGTCCTGCACGGACTCAGAGCCAAAGCCATTCACCACTAGCATCACGACAACGAAAGCAAACTGCCACCAAGCGGCACGAACAGGAACACCATGTTCATTCAGCTCGGTTGTTTTCTCACCGTATACGCCCTGCGGAATTTCAGAGAAGTGAATTTTTACTGGTGCCGCTGTCCACATCATCATTGAACCAAACATAGCAATGAACAGTACGATACCCACGAAGCGGCCAACCATGGTTTCGGAGATGTTGAAGTAGTTCGCCATACCGGTAAAGATTTCGACCATACCGCCCGCATACGTGAGGTCTTCACGAGGAACAAACACGTTAACCAATAGAGAGCCGACGGCGTACATGGCACCAATCAACACGCCAGCGATGATGATGACTCTGATAAAGGCTTTTTGACCGCCTTTGACATCTTTCAGGTACGCCGCTGCCGTTTCTGCACCGCCCGCCGCTTGGAAGATCCAACACATGATACCTATGGTTGCCCAGTTGATGGTCGGGGTCATGGTTTCCAGCGTTATTGGCTCTGCAGGTGTGTAATCGCCGCCGCCAAGCGCCATTAATGCACCCAGCACGTAAATACCAAACAAGGCAAATACCCCGTAAGCGACGATTTCTGAAATCTTGCCCAGCCAGCTCGCGCCTTTGGTTGAGATATGTGTCGCCGCTGCAAACAGGACGATAGAAATCAGTGATGTCACCATAGGTGAGAAGGTGTATTCATAGCCGAGCATCGCATACGATGCGTAGGCAATCACGTTGGGCAGTAATGAGACGAACCAGAACAGGTTTACGAACCAGTAGAGGAACGAACCCAAATAGGCATTTTTGGTGCCCAAAGGTTTCTTGAGCCAGTCGTACATCCCCGACTCAGAGTTTTTGTTCGCCGAGACAAATTCCGCGATGATGAACACGAAAGGGATAAAGTAAATGATGGTCGCCAGCAAGAATACTGGGGCAGAACTTAACCCCAGTTCAATGTTGTTGTTTACGATGTTACGGACGTTAAATACCGCCGCAAAGGTCATCGACAGCAAGGCAAATTTTCCAATTGTGCCGCGTAGAGATTCAGACATAATGTCCTCCAATGAATCACATCAATTATACGCCCAATTGCTCGTGAGCGTGATAGTTGCTGTGGGCCAGATTCAGTGTCTGACCCGATTATTATTCAGGGTTATTTGTTGAGGAAGTAGCCGTCCTCAACGGTGACTTTAAGTACCACTTTCCTCACGGCGTGATCGCCGTGAAAGCGGTAAGCGTTGTGGTTATCGAAGATGGCGATTTGGCCTTCCACCAGCTCGCGGGTATCGCCTTGGCCGGAAAAGTATTCTCGGTCGGTCTCATCGCGATAGTTGTCGACAAGCTCAAGCTGAGATTTTTCAGCAAATTCAACCGTCTCTTTACCTTCTAGGTAGTAATGAATGTCGAAGTAGCGACGGTTGCCTTCAAAAGTTTCAGTGTGACGAGCCACTCCATCTTCAATCATGTAAACCAGAGAGTCGCCAATTGAATGCATTACGCCATCTTTGATGTTGGAGATGTTTTCAATCGCTTCAATGCAGCGGTTCCATTTACGACCATCGCGGTAAACGACTTTGAATTGCGCTAAGTTTTCTAACACGATCATGGTTATGCCTCGTTTCGCTGAGTGGGAGTAAAGAAGTCGTGACCAAAGTTATGGTCGGCTAGGTCTTGCGCACTGCAATCTCCGGCCTGCAATGGCATCAGGGTGAGGCCATAGCGGAAGGTATCCATATACACTCGGTATGAATCGAGCACTTCACTGCCCCAAGAGTTAGAACCAAGCCCCATCAATTTATGGTCTAGGTTGAGGGTGATATAACCGCTCTTTTCTAGCTCCGTCGTGTGTTGTGCCTGATGCAAGTTTTGGTTGGTATAGAACCAAGCGCTGAAGTTGATCTCTTGTTGCGGTTTTACCAGTAATCCCATGCCGTCACGGTTGGTTAGTGCTGCCCAGCGAACATGTTGGCGGTTGCCATTGTTTTGTGGGAACGGGTAGTTTTCGAACATGTCAGCGACTGTGCTTTGGTAAACATCGATCAGGTTGGCTTGTTTGCTGTCTTGGTAGTTCTCTTCAGGGCCGCGACCGTAGTATTTCACTTGGTCGAAGTGACCGTTTATGCCAAGGTCCAAGCCAATGACAGGTATCACATGCGGGTAATCACCGTAACGTTCGCCGCTTAATTCAAGATTCAGCTGACCTTCGGCATTGATTTGGTAGCGGTACTCGCAGCGCATACCAAAATCAAACACGGGCGGGGCAATAATACTGGTGGTCGTAATGTCGATTTTACCATCCACTTGCTCAACATTTAGTGTGCGGAAGTGCTCTTGCATGATTTGTAGGTGCGCTGGTTCCCATAGACCGTCATGCTCTTGTTTATGGTTATCGATCATTGGCTTAAAGAAGTTGAGCTTGGGCTCAGACTTGATCAGTTCCTCACCATTAATCAGCCAAGATGTCAGCTTACCGTTCACTTTCGAGAAGTTGAGAGCGAAGTTGTGACCTGAAATCAAATAGTTAAGTCGACTCTCTTCTACGTGAAGTGGTGTCGAGTTGTGATTGGTAAAGAGCTCTTCAACCGCAGTGCTCTGTTTGAGTGGGTATTGGTAAACAGCAACCTCATGATTGGCTTCGCTGTAAAGTGTGCGAGAGTCTTTGCGTACTGTGAAGTTAATGAAGGCTTCACGCTCATCCAACTGTGGAATGGCAATGTCGATTTCACGCTCAGAATTAGCGGCAAGATCGTCTACCTTGAACTGAACGCTGCGCAGTGTTTCACCTTCAGCACGGATATCTGCGGTGATGGTGTAGTCATTGATATCGCTAAACCACAATTTGTTCTCAATCAGGAACTTGCCAGCTCGTTCATCAACCGCACGGATTTTCACTGGTGCAATGACTTGCTTGTACTCTTTCAGGCCCGGACCAGGTGTTTGGTCTGGGTACACAAGGCCGTCCATACAGAAGTTGTAGTTGTTCGGGTAATCGCCGTAGTCGCCACCGTACTTGTAGAACTCTGTCCCTGCTTCATCACGAGCGAGAATGCCGTGGTCACACCATTCCCAGACATAGTGACCTTGAATGTGGTCATGTTGGTAGAACACATTCTGGTATTCGGTTAAACCGCCCGGGCCATTGCCCATTGCATGTGCGTATTCACAGATGATGCGTGGTTTCTCGTGTGGGAACTCACCAAAGTAATTCATCAGTTGTGCACGGGAATACATGGTGGAAATGACATCGACCACTTCCGCATCACGGTCTTCTTCGTAATGGACTAGGCGAGTGTCATCGATGGCTTTGGTCGCTTCGTACATAGCGCGAATGTTGCAGCCGTAGCCTGACTCATTACCCATTGACCACATGATGATAGAAGGATGGTTTTTCTGAGCGTGGACGTGGCGTTCTGCACGATCTACGAATACCGCTTCCCAGGTAGCATCGTTAGTGATGCGGCTTAAATCCCCGACGTTGGCAAAACCATGAGTCTCAACATCGGTTTCAGCCATCACAAACAGACCGTAAATGTCACACAGCTCATAGAAGCGAGGGTCGTTCGGGTAGTGCGCGGTGCGGACTGAGTTGATGTTGTGCTGCTTCATCAACACCAAATCTTTCTCTACGCGATCCATTCCGACAGCACGACCTTTTAGGTGATCGTTGTCGTGGCGGTTAACACCATGCAGCATCACGTATTGGTTGTTGATATAGAACAGCCCATCGTGCACTTTGATGTCACGGAAACCAACACGTTGAGGAATGACTTCAAGGGTTTTACCTAGCGAGTCTTTTAAGGTTAAAACCAGTTGGTAAAGGTACGGGTTTTCTGCTGTCCAATGGATGGGGGCGTCGATCTCAAGCGTAAAACTCGTCTGCGTTTTGTTGTCGATGGTCAGGTTACTGCATGAACCTTGCGCAACAAGCTGGCCTTTATCCATCAATACATAGTCAAGGGCATAGCCTGAGGCTTGCAGAGCAGATAGGCTTTCTATTTCGACTTGGCAAGAAAGTGTCGCCGCGACGTAATCGTCGTCGAAATCAGTGCGAACTGTTATATCCTGGACGTGAACTTGTTCTTTTCCGAGCAAATAGACGTCGCGAAAGATACCTGCTGTCCACCACATGTCTTGGTCTTCAATATAGGTGGAGTCAGCCCACTGCATCACTCGTACTGAAAGCAGGTTTTCACCTTGTTGAACATAGTTAGAAATATCGAATTCAGCGGTTAAGCGGCTGCCTTTACTAAAGCCTACGTATTCGCCGTTTACATACACTTCAAAGTAAGTTTCTACGCCATCAAATTTGATGATGGTTTGCTTGTTTTTCCAGTTCTCACCGAGTGTGAATGTCCGTTGGTAAGCGCCGGTTGGGTTGTCACTAGGAACAAAAGGCACATCAATCGGGAATGGGAAACCTTCGTCTGTGTACTGAAGGTCGCCGTGGCCTTCCATTTGCCACATATTGGGAACCGTAATCTGGCCCCACTGTTCCATCTTTTGTGAGTAGAACTCTTCTGGTACCAACAGTGGGTTAGTAAAGAAGTTAAAGTTCCATTGACCACTTAGCAGCATAAAGTGGCGGCTTAGTTCACGCTGGAATGTTTGAGCGGTTTTTACTGAGTCGTACGAGAAGAAGTAAGCACGTGGTGCCATACGGTTCTCATGCAAATGTAGGAAGTTTTCCCAGTTGTTCACGTTCGTTCTCCCTCGGCTAAGGCAGCTTGTTTGCACTTTAAAAAAGTCTGGTGGTGAATACGCTCACACTGATTCAAAGTGAATTGGGCTATGCCGACGCAATAGTGAGTAAAAGTCTTTTTTGACTATCTGGAAAATATTTTAGTAAAAGTTTTACTAAAATAAATGTGTGAAAACGTTTTACTTTAACTTGATCACGAATTATTGAGCGATCTATCTGAAAGCTGTGATCTGGGTAAAGGAGTGATTATCTGGAAAGTAAAAATCAGTAAAACAGCAGCGTAATGTAGGTGTGTACTTGTTTTTAATAATAAAAAGCGCTGAAAATCAGCGCCTTATATAACGGAGAAGGGGAGTGGCGATCAAGATTTTGTCGTGTCGCGAAGCTTGAGTTTACTTGGAACATAGACCTGAAGCGGTAATGCTCGACCATCGCGGGCTTTTTCTACCAGCAGGTTAACGCCCTGAATCCCCATCATCTCAGAATGAATCCGCACGGTAGACAAAGACGGGAAGGTAAACTTAGCCGTCGGAATGTCATTCACACTGATTAGAGCAATGTCCTGAGGAATGCTTAGCCCTTGCTCATGAATCGCACGTAATACGCCGATGGCAATCGAATCAGAGGCAATAAATAGAGCGCTCGGGTGGTCATCCTTTGCCAGCATTTGTTTCGCTAAATCGTAACCAGAAGAACTGGTGAAATCACCACGATAGATATCGTCCAAAGAGACCACGCCTTTCAGTTGACCATACTCGGCAAAGGCCACCTCACGAATGTCTGGTGTGTCAGTGGTATCTTGGCCACCGATAAAGCCGATACGCTGATAGCCTTGGTCGATAAAGAAATCGGTAATCTCTTTACTGATGCGCACTAGGTCAATATCGACGGAATCGAAGGGTGACTCGCTATCACTGAAATCCACATAGCAAATATTGTCGGTGAGTTTTTCAACACCCTTTAGCACTTCGGCGCTACTACGGCCGACTAGGAGAACACCTGTGATCTTATTGCTCTCTACTGATACTTCGCTGTCGTAACAATTGGTCAATTCGATGCCCAGTTTGTCACATTGGGTTTCTATACCATGGCGAATCGAGAGGTAGTAAGGATCGTTAACTTCCGCTTCCTGCTTGTAATTGTATACCGCCAGAAAGTGGTGCTGCTGTTTTCTGGCCAGAATCGACTTTTTTGAGCTGCTGGTTTTGTATTCCAGCTTTTCGGCAATTTCCAGAATCCGGTGTTTGGTTTCTTCTTTGACGCTCAATGTCGGATCGTCATTGAGAACTCTGGAGACGGTCGCTAATGAAACGCCCGCTTCTGTTGCAATATCTTTTAATGTAGCCATGTGTTTTTTCCGTTGGCGAGCCCAACTCCTTTGGGCAAGTCACTGTTTCCGCCATTGTAAACAATCCTCATACGCTTGTAATAATTTTTAGTAAAAATTTCTGACTAGGAATGTGCAGGGCAACAGAATGTCACTGTGGACAGGTATCCCACTGATTAAGCTTAACAATGTTGCATTTACCTATCCGCTTTTACTTGATTGGTTATATGTGAGTCTAAATGATAATTTGTGGAAACGTTTACACAATGCGAATTTGATCACGGAAAGTGATCCTTGTTGATTGCTAGACTTTTAGCGAACCGAAGATCACACACTAGGCGTTTAGACAGAGAGGCAAGAGTGAAAGTACTAGTCACAGGTGGAATGGGTTACATCGGCAGTCATACCTGCGTGCAGATGATTGAAGCGGGCATGGAACCGATCATCATTGATAACTTATGTAATGCGAAACAGGCGGTGTTAGATCGAATAGAAGCGCTTACAGGCCAGCGACCGTGTTTTCATTTGGGCGACATTCGTGACGAAGCTTTTCTGGATAGCGTTTTTGAGCAGCATCAGATTGGCGCGGTCATTCACTTCGCTGGTCTGAAAGCGGTGGGGGAGTCAGTCCAAAAACCACTTGAGTACTACGACAACAACGTGAATGGCTCTTTGGTGCTGGCGCGTGCGATGCGCAAAGCTGGTGTAAAGAGCATCGTCTTCAGTTCGTCAGCGACCGTTTATGGCGACCCTGAGGTGGTACCGATTACGGAAGACTCGCCAACTGGCGCCACGACCAACCCTTATGGCCGCAGCAAATACATGGTGGAGCAATGCTTGAGTGATCTTTTCGCAGCCGATGATAGCTGGAGTATTACCTTATTGCGTTACTTCAACCCGGTCGGGGCTCATCCGTCCGGCACTATGGGCGAAGACCCGCAAGGCATCCCAAACAATTTGATGCCATTCATTGCTCAAGTGGCCGTTGGGCGCCGAGAAAAGTTATCGGTGTTTGGTGATGATTATCCAACCCCAGATGGCACCGGTGTGCGTGATTATATTCATGTTATGGATTTAGCCGATGGCCACATTGCGGCCTTAAAGTCAGTCGGTGAACAAGCCGGGCTACACATCTATAACCTAGGTACGGGCCGAGGTTCCAGCGTTCTTGAGATGGTGGATGCGTTTGGCGCTGCTTGTGGTAAGCCAGTGCCTTATGAGTTGTGCCCGCGTCGATCGGGTGACATTGCAGAGTGTTGGGCAAGTACTGAAAAGGCCGAACAGGAACTGGGCTGGAAAGCGACGCGCAGTGTGGCGGAGATGAGCGCGGATACTTGGCGCTGGCAATCGGACAACCCGTCCGGATATCCCGATGTTTAAGTGGGACTGATCCTGATTGAAATGCAGAACAAGATTGAATTTTTTAAGTTGAGTAATTGAGATGTCGAAGATTGAGTTTAACCCTGTGGATCACCCACATCGTCGCTACAACCCACTGACAGGTCAGTGGATATTGGTCTCACCACACAGAGCGAAACGCCCTTGGAGTGGCGCCGATGAAAATCCAGCGGTTGATGAGCTTCCGAGCTATGACGAGAAATGTTTTCTGTGCCCGACAAACGAGAGAATCTCTGGTGATGTAAACCCGGATTATCAGGGGACGTATGTGTTTACCAATGATTTTGCCGCTTTGATGACGGATTCGCCTGAGGCACCGCAATCTAACAGCCCATTGTTTAAAACTCAGGGTGCTCGCGGATTAAGTCGAGTGATCTGTTTTTCTCCAGACCACAGCAAAACATTGCCAGAGCTGCCAGTGGAAAAGATCCGCGGTGTTATTGATACCTGGAATGAACAAATTGAAGAACTGGGTCAAGAGTACGTATGGGTGCAAGCGTTTGAGAACAAGGGCGAAACCATGGGCTGTTCACAGCCTCACCCACACGGACAAATCTGGGCCAATAGCTTTTTACCCAATGAAATTGAACGTAAAGAGCATCACTTAAAAACGTATTACGACGAACATGGTTCCAATCTTCTGGTCGATTACGTAGACGCTGAGCTAAAAGATGGCTCACGCATTGTGGTCGAAACTGAGCACTGGGTGGCACTGGTGCCGTATTGGGCGGCTTGGCCGTTTGAGACCATGTTATTACCGAAAACTCATATCCGCCGCATGAATGAGCTGAGCGAAGCGCAGCGTGACGATCTTGCCGTAGCAATCAAAAAGCTCACGAGCCGTTATGACAACCTGTTCCAGTGCTCTTTTCCATATTCCATGGGCTGGCATTACGCGCCTTTCTTTGAACAGGGAACGGATATTGAACATTGGCAATTGCATGCGTTGTTCTACCCGCCACTACTGCGCAGTGCCTCAGTGCGTAAGTTTATGGTCGGATACGAGATGCTCGCGGAGAGTCAGCGTGATTTGACTGCGGAACAGGCGGCGCAGCGCCTGCGTGACGTCAGTGATGTGCACTACAAAGAAGGATAATTCCGCTCTATTTTGAGCGGTAACCTTGACCCAATAGAGATGTGACGAATCAAATTTTCGGTGGTGATTATTGATCACTGAAAACTAACAACTTAAGGCTAGGAATCTAATATGTCAGAACTCACTCAAGCAGTAAAAGCATCGTTTAAACAGGTGCTGAATTACCAACCCAGCCACATTATTCAGGCGCCGGGGCGAGTCAACCTGATTGGAGAGCACACCGACTACAATGATGGTTTTGTCCTACCATGTGCCATTAACTATCAGACGGTAGTGGCGGCTGCAAAACGAGATGACAGTCGAGTCCGCATCATTGCGGTTGATTATGATGATCAGGTGGATGAGTTTGACCTCGCTGAAGAGATCACTTTCCAACAAGACAAGATGTGGGCGAATTACATCCGAGGTGTGGTGAAGTTTTTACTGCAGCGCGGTTATGACATCCAAGGTGCTGATCTTGCGGTGAGTGGCAATGTCCCTCAGGGGGCTGGGCTGAGTTCTTCGGCTGCACTAGAAGTCGTGATTGGTCAGACGTTCAAAGTACTCTACAACCTTGAAATGACTCAGGCAGAAGTTGCACTTAATGGCCAACAGGCAGAAAACGAATTCGTTGGCTGCAACTGCGGGATTATGGATCAGATGATTTCGGCTGAGGCAATGGAAAACCACGCTATGCTGCTGGATTGCCGTTCTCTGGAAACGCAGCCCGTTTCTATGCCAGAAGACGTGGCCGTGATGATCATTAACAGTAATAAACAGCGCGGTTTAGTGGGGAGTGAATACAACACCCGACGTGAGCAGTGTGAGAACGCTGCACAGCGTTTCGGTGTTAAAGCGTTACGTGATGTCACCATTGAGCAGTTTAATGCGCAATCTGAGATGCTTGATGACGTTGTTGCCAAACGCGCTCGCCATGTGATTACTGAAAATGACCGTACGCTTGAAGCCGCTGATGCATTAAGAACCAATGACCTTAAACGTATGGGAGAGTTGATGGCTCAGTCTCATGCTTCAATGCGTGATGATTTTGAGATTACTGTGTTTGAGGTCGACACCTTAGTTGAGATTGTTAAGTCCGTGATTGGTGAGCAAGGCGGTGTACGTATGACAGGTGGTGGCTTCGGCGGTTGTATTGTGGCTTTAGTACCACCCTCACTAGTAGACAAAGTGACGGAAGCGGTTGAGAACCAGTACCACGCGGCGACAGGGCTAAAAGAATCTATCTATGTTTGTCAGGCTAAAAGTGGTGCTGGCTTAGTCGAAGCCTTATAAGGACCAACCATGAAATCATCCTTATTTGTGACAATGACTGAGCAGCCTGCTTTTGACGGTCAGCCTGCTCAGCTTGTGGAATTGACCAATGCTGCAGGGGGCAGCATTGTGTTGATGGACATCGGAGCCACCTGGCTCAGTTGTCAGCTACCTTTGGCGTGCGGCGAGCAACGCGAGGTCTTACTTGGTGTAGGGGCCATGTCTGACTTTCAAGCTCAACAAAGTTACTTGGGGGTAACAGTAGGGCGCTACGCAAACCGCATTGCCAAAGGTTGTTTTGAGTTGGAAGGGAAGACACATCAGCTCACAACCAATCAGGCTGGTAACTGCTTACATGGCGGCACAGTCGGAATGGATAAAGTACGCTGGAAAATTGTCGAGCAAAGTCAAAGCAAGGTGGTGTTCAGCTATCAGTCTAAGGATGGAGATCAGGGTTTTCCTGGTAACTTAGATGCCTCAGTTTGCTATTCGCTGAGCGAAGACAATCAGGTCGAAATTCGTTATCTGGCAACGACCGATAAAGCAACGCCAGTCAACTTAACTAATCACGCCTACTTTAACCTTCATGGAGCTGAATCCGGTATTGACGGACGTGAGCATCTTCTGCAAATCGACGCAGAGTATTACTTGCCGATATCCGAAGATGGCATTCCACATGGTTCATTGTCTTTAGTCGATGGTACTGGGTTTGACTTTAGATGGCAGAAAGTCATTCGTCAGGACTTTTTGCTTGATGGGCAGCAGCAAATCGCCAAGGGGTATGATCACAGCTTCTATTTTGATCCTAAACGCAATAAACGTCAGCCTATCGCCCGTTTATCCAGTCAGGATGGCAAAGTGAAGATGAGTGTAACCACCGATAAACCCGCACTTCAACTGTATACCGGAAACTGGTTAGAAGGCACACCTAGCCGCAGTGGTAGCACGTATTCAGATTACGCTGGGGTGGCGCTAGAAACTCAATTTTTGCCTGACTCACCCAATCACTCTGAGTGGCCTCAACCGAGTTGTATTCTCAAACCGAATCAAGAGTACTGTTACTCGACGGTTTACGCTTTTGAGTGTTAAACATGGAAGGCTAACTATCAAGAAGGCGCTGAGACAGCGCCTTCTTTGTTAATTGCTATAGCCGCTCAACGGAATTTCGTCGCACCACTGTTGGTGAGAAGATAATGGTGTCGTTCTCGACAGGCTCTTGACGAGCATACGACAAAGCAAGGCGTGCGGCCTTATCTGCCATCATTTGAATTGGGTAGCGTACGGTACTCAGGCGAGGGTGGACGTAGCGAGCGATCAGTCCATCATCAAAACCCATCATCGATACCTGTTGTGGTACCTGAATCCCATTTTCATCCAGAACGGATAATGCGCCAGCGGCCATGTAGTCGTTGTAAGCGACAACGCCAGTGATCTCTAACGATTTGGTTAGTAGGTTGGTCATTGCAATTTCACCACCATCGTTATTCGGCTCACCGTATTCGATATAGCTACTCGGCAACTCAATATTATGATCTCGCAGTGCGGCAAGGTAGCCTTCAACTCGTTGTTGTGAATCTTCAATCCCGTGGTTAGAAGCGACACAGGCAATCTTGGTATGACCGTGACGAATCAAGTACTCCGTTGCTAGGTAAGCCCCTTTATGGTTATCGAGCGAGATACAACGTTCCGCCAATTGAGGAATATGACGATTGATGATGACCATTCCTTTGACTTCTTTGGCGTAGCCAATCAGTTCTTCATCGGAGAGACCTTTAGCGTGGATGACGAGGGCTTCACAGCGATTGTTGATCAGAAGTTCGATCGCTTTTCGCTCTTGTTCAGCATCGTGATAACCATTGCCAATCAAAATATGTTTACCGTGCTCATGAGCAACCGTGTCAACAGCTTTGACTAAAGTGCCGAAAAACGGATCGGAAACATCACTAACCAGCACACCCATGGTATTGGTACTTTGACTGACCAGTGAACGCGCTGCTGCGTTGGGGCGATAGCCAAGCTTATCCATTGCTTTGGTGACTGAATCAACGGACGACTGGCTGGCTTTAGGGGATTTATTAATAACGCGTGAAACCGTTGCGATAGAGACTCCCGCTTCTTTTGCCACATCCTTTATCGTTGCCATGCTTTACCTCATAAGTTGAACCTGAACATTAAACACTGTTTGTGAAAATGAAGCAATTTGAGACACTTTTTACTGCGATAAATGCGATCTTTACCACTTGTTATGTAAGAGTTAAGTGTTAGTGTAAACGTTGTCTTTTAGTAAATTTTACTTGGAGTTTTATCATGGATACGATCGCTTACACTGATTTTTCAAAACTGGAGATGCGAACAGGCAAGATCATTGAAGTTGCCCGTCATCAAAACGCCGATAAACTGTACATTGTTCAAATTGATGTTGGGGAAAGGCGACTGCAGACCGTCACAAGCTTAGTGCCTTATTACACGGAGCAAGAGCTGATGGGCAAAGAAGTGGTGGTGCTATGTAACCTCGCCAAAGCCAAGATGCGTGGCGAAACTTCTGAGTGTATGTTGCTATGTGCTGAAACCGATGACGAGTCAGAAAGTGTTTTGCTGACTCCTGAACGATCAATGCCGGTGGGGACGCGTGTTGTTTAGCCTAGAGACTGTATCACCAGCCTGACTGTATAATTAGCATTCATATTTAATATGATAATGAGATGCTGATCATTATATGAAATATTAATGGTTTTATTTATTGGTGGGATTCCTATATTCGCACGCGAACTTTTATGAAGTAGTTCAAAACATATAGGAATTATAATGAATAAAAAATTATTAGCGGCTCTAGTCGCGGCAGTTTCATTTCAGGCAGTTGGTGCGGAAAACGTAGATGTACAGCAGGCTGAACGCGGTTACCTTGAAAATGGCTGGTATCTAGGTGCAGATATCATTGATACCGATGTTAATGCGACAAACTGGGATGGTGCAAGCTCTACGGGTGATGTGTCATCTACAAGTGCAGCACTAGCAATTGGTTATAACTTCCATATCGCTGACTCATTTGTTGTTGGTCTAGAAGCTGAGTACGCGCTTTACGGATCTTTTGATATTGCCCTGAAAGGCGATACTGCGGTGAATAGCCTTGAGTTTTCAGCGTTTAACTTGAACGTGAAACCTCAGTACTACTTTGGTAACTCAGGTTTCTATCTAGGTGGAATCTTTGGTATCGGTGGTGTTGGTGGTGAAAACAAGTCCAACGGTTCTACGGCTTCTGGCTCTTCAGTACTTTACGGTGTTGAAGCAGGCTATGCATTCAATAACAATTGGAGCATTAACGCTGGATATCGTACGACAACGGCAGAGTACGACAATGCAGACTTCGATATGGACACTTTGTTCTTAGGTCTTGATTACAAGTTCTAACCGCTTGTATTACCGAATTGAAAAGGGAGCATTATGCTCCCTTTATTAGTTTATCAATCACCGGATAATGGTGTTCTTCTACACCAGCGAGGTTGCCATACTTAGGCGCATGCCGGTCATCTTCTCTTGGGAAGTGCCAGCCGATGGTGTGCTCAATAAATTGTTTGGCAAACTGCTCGGAGATTTCCAGACAGCCTGCTAATACGGTATCGACATAGGTTTGCATGATAGGGCTCAGGTTACATGGTGGCTCTGGGTTATCTTTGATATACACCCAAACCTGATCATTGGCACCAAACGGGTTATCACACTCAAGCTGTGAATGGGGCACTTCCACTCGATGGTAGCCTCGCTCGCGAACATCAAATTCACTCAGCTCGTCTTCGCTGATTTCGAGTAGAACTCCATTGACTAAGCCTTCGCCTTTATTTACGACCAGTGGTGAAAGGATATAACTGTCATCCACTTTACCCCAGTAGCGTCTGAAGCCATGAACAATGGCAGGCAACGCTTGCGCGGTTTTTCCTGTCAGTTGTCTCGATGCGGAGTTCATTAAACTGCCGTAGCCAAAGATATAAATTGCCATGTATTTTCCCTCTGTGTTCAACAAACAACCTAAAGGTTTTTACCACAAAAGAAAAGACCCCGTAAAAACGGGGTCTGAATAGCGCGCAAAATAGGGGGATGGCGCTTAAGGTGCTTAAATGATTAAGCGGTTGCTAGCTGTGCTTTCGCTTTACGCATCTTCTTAAGTGAAATACAGGTTAGGGCGGTCACGACTGTACCTGCCGCCATACAAACGAGTGCCATCAGTGGTAGGTTCATTGCGCCAAGTAATGCGACGACTGGGCCACCGTGCGCGACGCTGTTGGTGATACCAAATGAGAATGCCATTACGGCCGCGACCATAGAGCCAAGCACGTTAGCAGGAATCACAGACATTGGGTCTTGCGCGGCAAATGGAATTGCGCCCTCTGAGATACCGACTAAGCCCATGGCGCCAGCCGCTTTACCAGCTTCGATTTCTGATGCTTCAAAGAGATTGAATTTACGACCAAGGAAAGTGGCTAGACCCATACCAAGAGGTGCTACAGGAATTGCACACGCCATGGCGCCCATAAACTGAGTCTGACCACTGGCTATCATACCGACGGAGAACAAGAACGCGACTTTGTTAAACGGCCCGCCCATATCAAAACCAGCCATACCACCTAAGACAATGCCCAACAGAATCACACTGCCAGTACTCATGCTGACTAACATCGCATTCAGGCCATCCATCAAGCTCGCAATGGGTGCACCAATGACGAAGATAAACAGGCTGGATATAAACAAAGAACCTAGGATTGGTGCAATCATAATAGGCACCAATGGCTGAATAAATTTATGGTAGTTGATGCTCGTCAGCCATTTTACAAAATAGCCAACCAGTAGACCCGCAACGATGGCTCCGATAAAACCTGTGCCAGCTTCCGCACCATAGAAAGAACCATTGTTGGCAATCCAGCCACCGATTAATCCTGGTGCGAGACCCGGACGGTCTGCAATCGCATAGGCTATGTAGCCCGCCAAGATAGGGATCATCAAGGTAAACGACACCACACCGACATCCAGTACTTTTTGCCACATGCTGCCTTCAGGAATTGCCATTCCTGCAGAGGTTGGCTCGCCACCAATAGCCAGCGCAAGTGCGATCAGCAGGCCACCTGTGACCACAAATGGAATCATGTGTGAAACGCCGTTCATCAGGTAGCGGTATAAATCGCTACGTGCATTCGAAGAGGCTGTTTCAGTCGTTTGGCTTTCTTCACTCGCTGTATAGAGTGGCGCTTGTAGCGCTTTTTCTATCAAACCCTTAGCATCGCTGATAGGGGCTTTGACGCCTGTCGTGATGACCTTTTTTCCCGCGAAGCGATTCATATCAACCTGTTTGTCACAGGCGACAATGATAGCGTCAGCCTTAGCTATCTCTTCTGAACTCGGCGTGTTTTTGACCCCGATAGAGCCATTGGTTTCGACCTTGATTTGATAGCCAAGTTCAGCGGCGCCTTTTTCTAAGGCTTCGGCGGCTAGGTATGTGTGCGCAACGCCTGCTGGGCAGCCGGTAACACCGATTAAAAAGCCTTGATCGGCTTCTGGGTTGTCTTGCAAATCTTGTGGTTTAGCGAGCAGTAATTCTAACGCTTCTTCAGAAGAACTAGCCTGCATAAAACGTTCAATAAAACCGTCTTCGATCAGTTTGGAAGAGAGTTCGGCTAGCACCTCGATATGATGATCGGCACCACCATCAGGAGAGGCAATCATAAAAAATAGTTTACTCGGCTGACCGTCTTCTGCGCCGTATTCTATCCCTTGGCGGCTAATACCAATCGCGACAGCGGGTTGGAAAACCGCGGCACTTTTGGCATGAGGCAGCGCGACGCCATCTTCAAAGCCTGTGTTGCCAATCTCTTCTCGAGCCTGAATGTCATTGAGGAATTGTGCTTTGTCGCTGATGCGGTGGTTGTTGCTCAGCAGTTCGATCAGTTCTTCGAATACTTCTTGCTTGGTTGTTGCTTGGAGATCTAAGCAAATCAACTCTTGATTGATTAAGTCTGTGATCATCTCGTTTACCCCGATTGGTTCCGATCTGTGCGGAACTTGTTTTTTTATCTGAGGGTAATTGTGGGGGATTCAGTCAAGGATTTTTAGTGTACCAGAAATGCATTTACTGGATTATTGTAACTATGAATTTGGAGTGTGATCGAACTCAATTATTGACTTAAGTGTAAGTAGTTTGTTTTATTTTTAATTAACTATTAAATATCAAGTGTTTATTGTTTTTTATTGAGTGTTTCTATCTTTGAAAGGAAAAATACAAATCGTAAAAACTAGAGTATAGTAACCTCGATTTTATGTGTTTTTTGTTGATGGAAGTCACGAAAAGTGATTGTTTGAGAGGGGGCTATGAGCCATATATTCCATGAGTTACTCGATAATGTTATTCATGAACGGGAGCATTTTAGTCGTATCTGGTTTGCTGCAGACAAACTCACGCCCCCGGCTTTTAGCTATCAGGTGAACTTTCCACGGCTTGAGCTCGTTTTAAGTGGCGAGTACCTCAATCAACTTGAAGATCCTGAACAAGGGATTGCGGACATTAGCGTATTGAGTGGAGATGCACTCTATATTCCTCCTAACTGTTGGAATAAACCGAACTGGGAAAACGAATGCTCGGTACTGAGTTTGCTGTTTGGCCGTCGCCAGTTAGGTTTCAGTTTGGTGAGCAAACGTGCAGGGGAAAGCGGTTTCTATGACATCCAGAAATATTCTGTACCGACCCGAACTGGGCATGCGGTCGATCATATTTTGCAGGCATTGAACGCACTAGCTCAGGAACCTCAAAAAGCTCCGATGGATGAACATTTGCTGGTGGCTCTGCTCAGCTACTGCCAGTCAATGCTACAAAAGCCTGATGGCAGTTCGAAAAGCCACAGTGAAGATCTTTACCAAGGGATTTGTATCTATATTCAAGAGAATTTTCATCGGGCGATTACCCGGACGTCGATTGCTTCGCGGTTTAACATTTCCCCCAATCACTTGTCGCGTTTGTTTCGCCAGCAAGGGCATATGACACTGGCCGACTACATCACCTGGGTTCGAATTGACCGTGCTAAGTTTATGCTCAAGCGCTATGACTTCCGTCTACAGGAAGTGGCGAACCGTTGTGGTTACGCAGATGCCAACTATTTTTTTCGGGTATTTAAGAACAAAGTCGGTATGACGCCGAGCGAATATCGGGCGAGTTAGGTTTGTGCCAGCTTATGGGTAAGAAGAGCTTTTAACGCTTGTGGTTCGTGGCTGGTACGCAGCAACTGGCAATAGTCTGGAGCCAGCAATGAGCGAGTCAGGCGCGTAAAGGCTAGCAACACATCACGTGAAGCGTTATGTGGTAAAGCGATAGCGATGATCATACTGACGTCACCCTGAGCTGGAGAGTTCCAGTCTAATTCTTCTGTCAGCGACACAATGCTGACACTTGGGATATCAATCGCTTCACTCATGATGTGAGGAAGGGCGATGCCATGCCCAATAGCGGTTGAAGAGGTTTGCTCTCGCTGCGCAAACTGTTCGCATATCAAAGCAGGGTTTGAGCTGGTAATACATTTTGTCGCGATGCTGAATGCCGCTGACTTAGTGTCAACATCACTGTGGTGGTGTAAGTAGCTAAGTGGAAAATCGAGATGAAAAGTGGGCAGATTGCTGAGCAGCGTAATATTGGTTAATTGGTTACTCTTATGCGCAGTATTGACCAAGGTGAACTGATCGCTGATGAAATTGGTAAACACCATGCAGGCCAATTCTGCATCGGAGCCTTCAATGTGTATCTGACATAAATCGAACTCCTGACTGCCCAACGACATGACCTGTAAAGGGTGCTCGATATTGGCTCTTTCCCACTTGGTGACATTAAGTAACACGACCACCGAGCGAAACATCCCGCTCAAGGCTTTGAGGCGATTGATTTTCCAACTGGCAAATCCATCCTCAGGGAGAACGAACGTAATGCGACGCTCAATCACAGTGATTTGCACCTGTCGAGAACGGCATCAACATTGGTCAGTACTTCTTCAATGGTAACAACATGGATTTTACAACCAGTGAAGCGCGCCCGCTGTTCTATTTCTATATCTGAAGCAATCAGAACCAAATCTGCGCGCATGATATCTTGAGCGGAGAGAGGGTTTTCAATCCCCATTGCACCCTGAGTTTCGACCTTGATCTGCAAGCCTTTTTTAGGTGCAGCTTTACTCAATGCATCGGCAGCCATGTAAGTATGAGCAATTCCGGTAGGGCAGGCGGTTACAGCAACAATTTTCATCTAAAACCTCACAATGTCCAGGTGGGTTATTGTCAACTTCTGACGACTTGGGTCAATGATCCAGATCTTCAAAATTTGCATTCTTATTACTCTTATGTGTCCTTATGACCTGATTTTGTAGGGTCATAAAGACACGATTTTTCTTAACATATTGAATTTCGGTTGATTTAACACTGGAATGAATATTGCTGTTAGATAGTTAGATTCAATATTTGGAGTGACCATAGTGCTCAATATTACTGACAAAAAAGTCGAAGAAGCCATTCCGCCGATTTTACGTCTGGGGTTCCGGCCCTTCTTTTTGCTTGGGGCCGTTTATGCTGTTATTGCTATCGCCTTGTGGGTATGGATGTTTCAAAACGGCCAGCCTGCGGCGTTAAAGGTACCTGCTTTGTGGTGGCATGTGCATGAGATGCTGTTTGGTTTCTCGATGGCGAT
Source organism: Vibrio sp. RE88 (assembly GCF_013113835.1). Taxonomy (GTDB): domain Bacteria; phylum Pseudomonadota; class Gammaproteobacteria; order Enterobacterales; family Vibrionaceae; genus Vibrio. The sequence goes on from NZ_VTYQ01000010.1 coordinate 62,069, forward strand.
TGTGGTGGGGTTTGTCTTGACCGCAGTCCAAAACTGGACGGGAATCCATGGCACCAAGCACCATAGATTGGCGCTACTGGTTGGCTTGTGGTTGCTTCCGCGTGTGCTGTTCTGGACACCTACGCCTTTGTGGTTGATTTCATCGATAGAGGCTCTGTTTATCGCTTTTGCTGCTTATGAAGTTGGCAGTCGAGTGATCAAAGCCAAAGGGTGGAAAAATCTGTTCTTTGTGCCCTTGTTTGTTTTGGCGATTGCGGCGAACTTTGCCAGCTACGCGACCATTAAGGGGATGCCGCCGTTTCCTTCTTCAGCGGTCTGGCAGGCAATGTTGTGGTGGTTTACGATTTTACTGTCGGTGATGGGCGGGCGAGTGATCCCATTCTTCACAGCTCGGCGATTTAATTTTGATAAACCACAGCCGATGACTTGGCTAGAATGGACGGCAAACCTACCGCTGGTCAGTTTATTTATTCTGAGCTTTTTCCCTGTCACTTTTGCTCAGCTTGGGCCTTCTCTGATGGTCATTTCCGGTTTAGCACATTTAGTACGTGTGATGAGATGGCAGCCGTGGCGCACCGTTAAAGAGCCGCTGGTATGGGCACTACATTTAGCTTACTTGTGTATTCCGGTCAGCCTATTATTGAGAGGGTTACTCGATAACCCATTTGCGGGCCACAATATGTTGCATCTGTTTGCGATTGGAGCGCTCGGCGGCTTGATACTGGCGATGATCGCTCGTGTCACCATGGGGCATACTGGGCGAGCAATTTATCAGGGCCCAAATATGGCGTTAGCGTTCGCTATGCTGACGGCCGCTGCGTTAGTTCGTAGTGTTGGTGTAGTTCTATGGCCAGCCCAAATGATGTTGATGATCGATATCAGCGGGTTGTTGTGGGTGCTGGCGTTTACTCTGTATGTGATTAAGTTTGGCCCTATGTTGCTAAAAGCGAGAGTCGACGGTCATCCAGGTTAAGTAGGTAACGGCTGCCTTCGCGCGCTGGTCGATTCACTTAGCAGAAAAATAAAAAGGGTTGATGCATACACATCAACCCTTTTTCTATTCGGCTACCAGCTTAGTTATTGCTGTGTAGCTCAGAGTTCAGCTCTACTGCAGTTTTGTTCGCTAGACATTCAATCTGACCAGTCACTGAGTTGCGACGGAACAGTAAATCAGACACGCCAGCTAGGTCGCGAGCTTTCACCACTTCCACTTCGTTGCCTTCTGAATCCAGCATACGAACCTTAGCACCCGCAGTGACATACAGACCAGACTCAACAGTACAACGATCACCCAGTGGGAAACCAAGGCCTGCGTTTGCGCCTAGCAGTGAACTTTCACCGATAGAAACGACAACTGAACCACCACCAGATAGCGTACCCATGATTGAAGCACCACCACCAATATCAGAGCCGTTACCAACCACAACACCAGCAGAGATACGGCCTTCAACCATGCTCACACCCGTTGTACCCGCGTTAAAGTTGATGAAACCTTCATGCATAACGGTTGTGCCTTCGCCAACATGAGCGCCAAGGCGAACGCGTGAAGTATCAGCGATACGCACACCAGCAGGTACCACGTAATCAACCATTTTAGGGAACTTATCGACACAATCGACAGATAGGTTACGGCCTGCTAGGCGTGCTTCAATTTGGCGTTCAGCCAGTTCTGGCAGATCGATAGGGCCTTCGTTAGTCCAAGCAATGTTGTGCAATAGACCAAAGATACCATCAAGCACAGTACCGTGAGGTTGAACTAGGCGGTTAGAGATAAGTTGAAGCTTTAGGAAGCCTTCAGCAACAGAAGCTGGCTTCTCATCTGCTGCAAGAACAACAAGTACTAGCGGTTGTGAAGACTCCGCGGCTTTAGCTGCAAATGAGGCGTTTGCAGCATCACCGTTTGCTTCGAATGCACCGGCAAGTTCAGCACTTTGTGCCGCAGAGATTTCGATCGCTTGGTTGCCTTGCTCGTAACCTGCTACTTTTGCGACTGCGTCTACCAGTGCGTCAGACGGGTTAAGAACTGGGTTCGGGAAAAATGCTTCAATGATTTTTCCATCGCGGTTTTTGGTTGCCGTACCGAAGGCTAGAGAAAAGTAAGCCATGTTGAATCTCCGTGTAGTAATCGTCAGTCTGGAAGAGTGAACTCTTCCTCCAAATCAGTTGAGTTCATCATAAAGAGAGCTTTTTCGACTTTAAAGAGCAGAAACAGATAAAGTCTGTAGGTCGATACGTTTTGTCTCTTTAGCGATATCTTGTCTTTTTATCTATATAGGTAAGTTGTGAGGGCGATAATGGTCGTTGAGTGTGAAAGCAAAATAAAAAGAGCCCGAAACTGAGTTTCGGGCTCTTTAAATAAGACTTTACTTTAAACTGATTGGCGTTTGCTTTTTAGCTTTATATTGTCCAACCAAGACACCCGTTGAGCTTGGGTGCGAAAGCAAAATTACTTGCTTAGGTCTTCTGCGTGCTCAGATAGGAACGCTGCAACACCTTTTGGAGATGCGTCCATACCTGCTTTACCTTCTTCCCACTGTGCAGGACATACTTCACCGTTCTTCTGGTGGAAGTTTAGAGCGTCAACCATGCGTAGCATTTCGTCGATGTTACGGCCTAGTGGTAGGTCGTTAACAACTTGGTGACGTACAACGCCTTCTTCGTCGATTAGGAAAGAACCACGGAAAGCAACGCCTGCTTCTGGGTGCTCAACGTCGTATGCTTTACAGATTTCGTGCTTAACGTCAGCAACTAGTGGGTACTTAACTTGACCGATACCGCCATCTTCGATAGCAGTGTTACGCCATGCGTTGTGAGAGAACTGAGAATCGATAGAAACACCGATTACTTCAACACCTTTAGCTTGGAAATCAGCTAGACGGTTGTCGAAAGCGATTAGCTCAGATGGGCAAACGAAAGTGAAATCTAGTGGGTAGAAGAAAACAACCGCTTTCTTACCTTTAGTGAACTCTGCAAAGTTGAAGTTATCAACGATCTCACCGTTACCTAGAACAGCTGCAGCAGTAAAATCTGGGGCTTGACGACCTACTAGTACCATTTTTTTGCTCCTAAAATATATGGTTAGTTCCAAACCAATTGATTCGTTTTTGGTTTGGTCCGTGTTTGTACGCGACAAACTATAGTACAGATTGTAGTATGGAAAAAAGCGAAATAAATAGATTGAGTTAATCGAAAAAAGCGATAATGCTAAACCATTATCTTGATCACTGGATGAGCAGTAGTTACATATAGAATTATGAATAAGTGGCCTAGCCTCAAGCAATTACATTATTTGATAACCCTTCACGAAACACGCCACTTTAGTGAGGCGGCGGAACGGTGCTTCGTGAGTCAGTCAACACTCAGTAAAGGTATTCAAAACCTTGAAGAGCTGATTGGTTGTCCTCTCTATGAGAAGAAAGATAAGAAAAGCCCGTTAGTGTTTACACTGGCGGGAGAGCAAGTTGTCCAACAAGGGCGTGAACTTCTGGCAAAAGGACAAGATCTGGTGGAACTTGGTCGTCTTTGTCAGGGCGATGAAATGGAAGGGCAATTGCGTGTGGGCTGTATTCCAACCATTGCGCCTTTTTTACTCTGTGATTTGGTGCAGGAAGTGAACCAGCGCTTCCCTTTACTGAATTTACTGCTAAGAGAAGACACCACAACCAATTTACTGGCGGCGCTGCGCCATGGTGAATTAGATGTACTTATCTTAGCTTTGCCAGTTGATATAGATGGCATGGAAAGCAAAATTGTCGGTAATGATCCATTTCGGATGATCATCAGCCGTAATCAGGCCGACGCGATTCAGACCCCGATTAAGTACGATGACCTGCCTGATGAGTTTGTGTTCTTACTGGAAAAAGAACACTGCCTAACAGAACATGCCGTTTCTGCTTGCCAGCTGACTAAGAAAGAGAAGATTAACCCATTCTCGGCAACCAGTTTACATACCTTAGTTCAGATGGTTGCCAATGGGTTAGGAACCACCTTTATCCCCCAGATGGCAATCGATCACGGGTTGATTGATAACCAGAACTTAGTGGTTGTTGATGCTCCTGGGCAGCAAGCACACCGCCATATTGGGCTAGTTTGGCGCCCTAGTTCTTCAAGAGTGAATACTTTTAATCAACTGGCACAAGTCGTGTCAGAGCTGCTTTAGCGATAAGTATTAGACCAAATCTCGATGATGCCTTCCAAAAGCACACTAGTTTTAGTGTGCTTTTTAGCATTTTATTCTGTTGGTGAACTTTAACTTGTAAAATTTTACAAAGAAATCTTGATGAAGCTTTCATTAAATTGTGAAATTTCACAGTGTCAATTTTACAGCTCACTAAAAACACTCTGTTTGACCCGCCTCCGTAATAGCCACGAAATCCCCTGTCTGATAAAGCGATGCCTGATTTACTCGTAAGTTAAACGCGTGTTTGAAACGGTTTTACAGCTCTAATTTTACTGTAATTAAATTACGTAACTAGTTACATTTTGGTGATCAAAATCAACAACTTATGGGCAGCGGAATAAAACTTTGAATTTAGTCGATAGGCTACTTTAGGACTTTTGCTCTACCGTATGTTGGTGTAGTTTAAATGAAGGCTCTGTAAGACTTATGTCTAGATTGAAAAGGCAAACCAAGTTAGCCAAGGTAGAGCTCACAAGACAAAATAAACGAAGAAAGCAGTGATCAATTAGGATGTTTGATTGTTGTTTTATAGTTACAAATGTAACTCTTCAAAAATTAGAGCAACCACTGATGCAAACCATAACAGTCATCGTTGTATCGGAGCGTTAAAGGAAGAGAATATGCTTGCCAACACACCAGATAGAGAAAAAACAACAGCCGAAGCCCAAGAAACCTTACACCAAGAAGGCATGCTTGAAGTGACTGGTACCCTTTCACCAGAACATCAGGCGATTTTCCCTGTTGAAGCCCAAACCTTTTTATCTCTTCTGTGTGCTCAGTTTGCCAGCCAGACCGATACCTTGCTTGCTCAACGTGAAGAAAAGCAAGCACGTATCGATGCTGGGGAACTGCCAGACTTTCTCGAAGATACACAAGATATCAGAGAAGGTAGCTGGAAAATTCTCGGGATCCCTCAAGATCTGCAAGACCGCCGCGTAGAAATCACTGGTCCTACTGACCGTAAAATGGTGATTAATGCGCTGAATGCAAACGTGAAAGTGTTCATGGCGGACTTTGAAGACTCGATGTCCCCTGCTTGGGATAAGGTGCTAGATGGTCAAATCAACCTGCGCGACGCAGTGGATGGTGAGATCAGCTACACCAACCCGGTTAATGGTAAGCAATATGAGTTGAAGGATGATCCTGCGGTTTTGATCTGCCGAGTACGTGGTTTACACCTAAAAGAAAAACACGTGACGTTTAATGGTGAGATCATTCCGGGAGCTTTATTCGACTTTGCGCTTTATTTTTACAATAACTACAAAGCGCTAATGAAAAAGGGCAGCGGCCCATACTTCTACCTACCAAAGCTGCAATCGTATAAAGAAGCGCAGTGGTGGAGCAAAGTGTTCCATTTTACTGAGGATTACTTTGGCCTAGACACAGGTACTATCAAAGCCACCGTGCTGATTGAAACACTGCCAGCCGTGTTTGAAATGGATGAAATCCTATTTTCGCTTAAAGAACATATTGTTGGTCTTAACTGCGGTCGCTGGGATTACATCTTTAGCTACATCAAAACACTGAAAAAGCACCCAGATCGTGTCCTTCCGGACCGTCAGGTTGTGACCATGGATAAGCCGTTCCTAAATGCCTATTCGCGTTTACTTATCCGTACCTGTCATCGTCGTGGTGCCTTTGCAATGGGTGGAATGGCAGCATTCATTCCAGCAAAAGATCCACAGGAGAATCAAAAGGTTCTCGACAAAATTCAAAATGATAAATCACTGGAAGCAAATAACGGCCATGACGGTACTTGGGTGGCTCACCCTGGTTTAGCCAACACGGCAATGGAAGTGTTTGGCAGCGTGCTGGGCGAGAAAACCAATCAACTTGATGTTTCCCGCTCGGATGACGCGCCAATTACTGCCAATGATCTGCTCGCGCCTTGCCAAGGAGAACGAACAGAGCAGGGTATGCGCCACAATATTAGAGTAGCACTTCAGTACATTGAAGCTTGGATCTCTGGCAATGGCTGCGTCCCTATCTACGGCTTGATGGAAGACGCCGCAACGGCAGAAATTTCCCGAGCGTCGATATGGCAATGGATTCAGCATGGAAAAGCGCTCGACAATGGTCAAGTAGTAACCAAAGCCTTGTTCGAACAATACCTCAGTGAAGAAATTGACGTCGTGAAAACAGAAGTTGGAGATGAACGTTATCAGGCGGGTCGTTTTGAAGAAGCGGCTGAACTGATGGCCAAACTGACCACCAGCGACGAACTAACGAACTTTTTAACGATTCCAGGTTATGACTACTTGGACTAATGAATCAATAACAACATCAGTAACGTGAACATTCCGAGGCGGAGATGGATGTACCGCCAGAGAAAAAATAAAAACAGCGCCCGTATTGTCAACAAATAGCAGCGCACATCAATAGAGGGATAGACCGATGACTAATTTAACTCGCCGCCAACAAATCGAAGCTCTTGAAAAAGACTGGGCAACTAACCCACGCTGGAAAAATGTAAAGCGTCCATATACAGCAGAAGAAGTCGTAGAACTGCGCGGTTCGATGGTGCCAGCCAACACAATTGCGCAGCGCGGTGCAGACAAACTGTGGTCTTTGGTCAACGGTGATGCTAAGAAAGGCTACGTAAACTGTTTGGGTGCACTGACAGGTGGTCAGGCAGTGCAGCAAGCGAAAGCGGGTATTGAAGCGATTTACCTATCGGGTTGGCAAGTAGCGGCAGATAACAATACTGCATCGACTATGTACCCTGATCAATCACTTTACCCTGTTGACTCAGTGCCTTCAGTGGTTAAGCGCATTAACAACTCATTCCGTCGTGCGGACCAAATCCAATGGTCTGGCGGCAAATCACCGGCGGATGAAGGCGGTATCGACTACTTCCTACCAATCGTTGCAGACGCAGAAGCCGGCTTTGGTGGTGTACTTAATGCTTACGAACTAATGAAGTCGATGATTGACGCTGGCGCGGCAGGTGTTCACTTTGAAGATCAGCTAGCTTCCGTGAAGAAGTGTGGTCACATGGGAGGTAAAGTTCTTGTCCCGACTCAAGAAGCGGTTCAGAAGTTGGTTGCAGCTCGTCTGGCAGCTGACGTAGCGGGCACCACGACACTGGTTATCGCTCGTACGGATGCAAACGCGGCAGACCTACTGACTTCCGATTGTGACCCATACGATAAAGACTTCATTCAAGGCGACCGTACTCAAGAAGGCTTCTACCGTGTACGTGCAGGCATTGACCAAGCAATTGCTCGCGGCCTAGCTTACGCACCATACGCTGACCTTATCTGGTGTGAAACGGCAACCCCGTGTCTGGAAGAAGCGCGTAAGTTTGCAGAAGCGATTCACGCTGAATACCCAGATCAGCTGCTTGCGTACAACTGTTCTCCTTCATTCAACTGGGAGAAAAACTTGGATGCAGAAACCATTGCTAAATTCCAGCAAGAGCTCTCTGACATGGGCTACAAGTACCAGTTCATCACACTAGCGGGTATTCACAATATGTGGTTCAACATGTTCGAACTTGCGCATGACTACGCACAAGGTGAGGGTATGCGCCACTACGTTGAGAAAGTTCAGCGCCCTGAGTTCCAGGCGGCAGAGAAAGGCTACACCTTCGTTGCACACCAGCAAGAGGTGGGTACAGGCTACTTCGACAAGATGACCAACACCATCCAAGGTGGTAACTCATCAGTCACGGCTCTGACTGGCTCAACGGAAGAGGACCAGTTCTAAAGTATCCCTGTCATGATGACCAAGGCTCTCTCTTGCTAGCCTTCGGTCATCGATATTCTGTTTAGGCATAAACTTTGACATGCTTTGAGCGACATTAAGTCGCTCTTTTTTTGCCTATCACTCAACTTCTTCAGGTTCGGCTTCTTCTTGCAGTTCTAGCAAATTGATGGCGATGGCAACAAAGTCACTGTCAGTGATAATACCGACTAACTGGCCCTTTTCGACCACAGGTAGGCAGCCAACCTTGTGCTTTTGCATGTAGATGGCGCTTTCTTTCAACCCTGCTTGAGGAGAAACCGTCATGACGCCGGTTTTCATCACTTCATAAAGTGGGGTGTTGAGGGTGAAGGACTGGTTTTCTGGAATTTGCTGTAAGCTCGATTCTTGTGCGGCCAACACATCACGCTGAGAAACCACGCCCAATAGCTGCTTATTGGCATCGACGATAGGTACGTGACGAATATCTAGTGCTTCCATGGTATGTTTTGCGTCGGCAAGTTGGTGAGAGCGTAGTAGGGTGTGGGGATTACGCGTCATCATGTCTTCGACTTTTATCATGGCTGCCTCCTGAGTTATTATTTTTACCTCTTTAATATAGTAATTTTCCACTCGGGAGTATGAGAGCTGGATAGATTTTTATTCCGATAACCTTGAAAAAAATGTGGCGAATTATGTACAGAATATCCAGCCATTTTTACAGCCTTCCTCTATACACCCGCTAATTCAATATTGATTACAATAATTCACATCTCAATCCTTGCTATTGCGCTTGTGCGGCATATACTAGTCGGCTGCGAAAAACTCGTCGTCTGTTTGTGACAGAATCAGTTCGACTTCCATCACGACGTAAGAATCCACGACAAAAGATTAGTAACATGCAAGTATCAGATTTCCACTTTGATTTACCCGATGAGCTGATAGCTCGTTATCCTCAGCCAGAGCGTACCGCTAGCCGTTTGCTTCAACTTGATGGCAACAGTGGTGAGTTAAGCGATGGCACGTTTACGGATGTACTTGAGCAAGTGCAGCCGGGCGATCTTGTGGTTTTCAATAATACTCGTGTGATTCCAGCGCGTATGTTTGGCCGTAAAGAATCAGGCGGTAAGCTGGAAGTATTGGTTGAACGAGTGCTTGATGAAAAAAGCATTCTGGCTCATGTGCGCTGTTCTAAATCGCCTAAACCGGGTTCAACCATCTTTATTGGTGAGAACGACGAGTATTCGGCACAAATGGTTGCCCGCCATGACGCCTTGTTTGAATTGAAATTCAATGCTGAGAAGAACGTGTTGGCGGTTTTGGAAGAGATCGGCCACATGCCGCTTCCACCTTATATTGATCGCCCAGATGAAGATTCAGATAAAGAGCGCTACCAAACGGTTTACAACGAAAAGCCGGGTGCAGTAGCAGCGCCAACAGCGGGTCTGCACTTTGATGAAGCGCTGCTTGAGAAAATCAAGGCGAAAGGTGCGGAGTTTGCTTACGTGACTCTTCACGTAGGCGCCGGTACATTCCAACCGGTTAAGGTCGACAATATCAACGATCACCACATGCACGCAGAGTATGTGGAAGTACCCCAAGAAGTGGTGGATGCGATTAACGCTGCCAAAGCGCGCAATGGTCGAATCATTGCTGTGGGTACAACCTCGGTACGCTCACTAGAAAGTGCTGCGCAGGATGCATTGAAGAAAGGCACTGCGCTTGCCCCCTTCTTTGGTGATACCGAAATCTTTATCTACCCAGGTTACGAATATCAGTTAGTGGATTGCTTAATCACTAACTTCCACCTGCCAGAGTCGACGCTGATCATGTTGGTCAGTGCATTTGCAGGTTACGAAAATACGATGAACGCATACAAGCACGCGGTAGAAAACCAGTATCGTTTCTTCTCGTATGGTGATTCGATGTTCATCAAGAAAAAAACGGACTAGCTGCCTCTTACGCTAGTCAGCTTTTTTGAAATTGAGTTATTTACGAGTGCTAGCAGTAGGCTAGGACGCAAATCAGAAGGTTGATTTGTATCTCGCATGGAAGGCGACCGCTCCCTAATGGGGATAACCCCGAAAATATCGTCAGACTGTTTCTCTGACAATTGGAGGCTTCGTGAAGTTAAAATTTGATCTTAAGAAGAAAGATGGTGTTGCACGTCGTGGTCAACTGGCCTTTGAACGTGGCACTGTTGAGACACCTGCTTTTATGCCTGTTGGTACTTACGGTACTGTTAAAGGTATGACGCCTGAAGAAGTTAAAGGCACAGGTGCTGAGATTCTTCTTGGTAACACTTTCCACCTTTGGTTACGTCCGGGTCAGGAAATCATGAAAATGCATGGCGACTTGCACGATTTCATGAACTGGCACGGTCCTATCCTGACAGACTCAGGCGGTTTTCAGGTATTCAGCTTAGGTGACATCCGTAAGATCACTGAAGAGGGTGTACATTTCCGTAACCCTGTAAACGGTGACAAGATTTTCATGGACGCAGAGAAGTCGATGGAAATCCAAAAAGACCTTGGCTCTGACATCGTGATGATCTTTGACGAATGTACGCCATACCCAGCGACGCACGCAGAAGCGAAGAAGTCGATGGAAATGTCGCTACGTTGGGCTCAACGCTCACGTGATCATTTCGATAAGCTAGAAAACCAGAACAACCTGTTTGGTATTGTTCAGGGCGGCGTTTACGAAGACCTACGTGATGTCTCGGTGAAAGGCCTGACGGAAATTGGTTTCGACGGCTACGCTGTCGGTGGTTTGGCTGTTGGCGAACCAAAAGAAGACATGCACCGTATTCTTGAGCACACCTGTCCACAGCTTCCGGAAGACAAACCTCGTTACTTAATGGGTGTTGGCAAACCAGAAGATTTAGTAGAAGGTGTACGTCGCGGTATTGATATGTTTGACTGCGTAATGCCAACGCGTAATGCCCGTAACGGCCACCTATTTGTGACTGGCGGTGTGATCAAGATCCGTAATGCGAAACATAAAACGGATACAACACCATTGGATCCTGAGTGTGACTGTTACACTTGCCAGAATTACTCTAAGTCGTATCTACACCACTTAGATCGCTGTAATGAGATTCTAGGCGCTCGTCTGAATACCATTCACAACTTACGTTACTACCAACGTGTGATGGAAAGTATTCGTAAGGCGATTGATGAAGATCGATTCGATGAGTTCGTCAAAGAGTTCTATGAGCGTCGTGGTCGCGAAGTGCCACCACTGGCGAAAGAACAGTAATTGACCAGATAAAAGAATTAAAGCCTTTGGCATTTCGCCAGAGGCTTTTGCTAATAAAGTAGGCAGACGCAGTGAATTTTTGAGAGAGTGATCTCTAATAGTTACTCTTTCTCTTGAAACTCAAAAGCGTAGGCCCAACTTGGAATATTAATAAAAAATAATAGAGGATTGTTTTAATGATTATTTCTCCAGCTTACGCAGCAGAAAGTGCACCAGCAGGCGGTGGTTTCGAAATGCTAATCATGCTTGGCATGTTCGCGGTAATTTTCTACTTCATGATTTACCGTCCACAAGCTAAGCGCGTGAAAGAGCACAAGAGCCTAATGTCTTCCATGGGCAAAGGTGATGAAGTTCTGACTAGCGGCGGCCTAGTGGGTAAAATCACTAAGATTGCAGAAGACAACGACTACATCTCAATTGAGCTAAACACGAATAACGAAGTTGTTATCAAGAAAGATTTCGTTACTGCAGTGCTACCAAAAGGTACGCTGAAGTCTCTATAAAACAGCTAAAGGATCCTCGCTGTGCTTAACCGCTATCCGTTATGGAAGTACTTGATGGTGGTGTTTACCATCGCTATCGCAGCATTGTATGCACTTCCAAATATCTACGGTGAAGATCCGGCAATTCAAGTTACAGGGGCGCGTGGCGCCTCTGTAGATATGTCAACGCTGGATTCTGTCACTGAAGCTCTTGATGAAAAGGGCTTATCTCATAAATCCATTGCTCTCGAAAATGGATCCATTCTTGTACGCTTCAACGATACCGACACTCAGATCAGTGCTCGTGATGTCATCAATGAAGCTCTAGGTAAAGACAATATTGTTGCTCTTAACCTAGCTCCTGCAACTCCAGACTGGTTAGAAGCGATTGGCGCAGCGCCAATGAAGCTAGGCCTTGACCTGCGCGGTGGTGTTCACTTCCTGATGGAAGTAGATATGGACGCAGCGATGGAAAAACTGGTCAGCCAGCAGGAAGAAGCTTTCCGTAGTGAACTGCGTGAAGAAAAGATTCGCTACCGTGCGATTCGTCCTTCAGGTAAAGAGGCTGTTGAAGTCTTGCTGCGCAATGAAGAGCAGCTTGCGGATGCCAAACGCTTACTGCAACAAAACCATCCTGATATGACCTTTGTCGATTCAGACTCTGATGGTCGTTTCACTCTGACTGCCACTTTTACTGAGCAACGTCTGACCGAGATTCGTAACTACGCTGTTGAGCAGAACATTACTATTCTGCGTAACCGTGTAAACGAACTGGGTGTTGCTGAACCACTTGTACAGCGTCAGGGCGCAAGCCGAATTGTTGTTGAACTGCCAGGTGTTCAAGACACCGCTCGTGCGAAGGAAATTCTGGGTGCGACGGCAACACTTGAATTCCGCGAAGTCGACGACAAAGCGGATCTTGCTGCTGCAGCCAGTGGCCGCGCGCCAGCGGGCAGTGAAATCAAGCAAGACCGCGATGGTCGTCCGGTTGTGCTTAAGAAACGCGTTATCCTAGGTGGTTCTAGCATCACTGACGCGAGCTCAAGCGTGGATGAATATGGCCGTCCTCAAGTTAACATCTCGCTAGACAGCGAAGGTGGTAACAAGATGTCAGCGTTCTCTAAGAAGAACATTGGCAAGCTGATGGCAACCGTGTTTGCTGAGTACAAAGACAGCGGACGTAAGACGCCAGATGGTCGCGTTATCCTGACGAAGCATGAAGAAGTGATTAACCAAGCAACGATTCAATCAGCGCTTGGCCGTAACTTCCGCATCACAGGTATCGACTCGGCGGCTGAAGCGCACAACCTCGCACTACTGCTTCGTGCAGGTGCTCTGATTGCGCCGATTTCTATCGTTGAAGAACGTACGATTGGTCCATCTATGGGTCAACAGAACATCGACATGGGTATCATGGCATGTATCTGGGGTATGGCGGCAGTTATGCTATTCACGCTGCTTTACTACCGTAAGTTTGGTCTGATTGCCAACACCGCGCTGATGGTAAACCTCGTACTGATTATTGGTGTGATGTCGATGATTCCGGGAGCAACGATGACGTTGCCTGGTATTGCCGGTATTGTTCTGACGGTCGGCATGGCGGTCGATGCTAACGTCTTGATTTTCGAACGGATACGTGAAGAGTTGCGTGACGGGCGAAACCCTCAGCAGGCGATTCATCAAGGTTATGCGAACGCATTCAGCACGATTGCCGATGCCAACATCACCACTTTGATTACCGCCATCATCCTGTTTGCTGTAGGTACAGGCGCAATCAAAGGCTTCGCCGTAACGCTGTCTATCGGTATCTTAACGTCTATGTTTACTGCCATCATTGGTACACGTTGTATCGTGAACCTGATGTACGGTGGTAAGCGCATCAACAAACTGTCGATCTAAGGCTAGGAATTATTATGTTTCAGATTCTAAAAGCAGACAAATTGATCGACTTTATGCGTTGGTCGAAATTCGCTTTCGTGCTGTCGATCCTGATGATTGGCGCGTCGATTTTTACTCTTTCTACCAACTGGTTAAACTGGGGCCTAGACTTTACTGGCGGTACGCTGATTGAAGTTGGCTTTGAGCAGCCAGCCGATTTGGAAGAGATTCGTACTGCGCTAGAAGCAAAAGGTTTTGGTGACGCAACGGTTCAAAACTTTGGTAGTGCTCGTGATGTAATGGTTCGTTTGCGCCCTCGTGATGGTGTTGCAGGTGAGACTTTGGGTAACCAAATTCTTTCTGCCATCAAAGAAGGCACGGGTGAAAGCGTTGAAATGCGCCGTATCGAGTTTGTCGGACCAAACGTAGGTGACGAGCTAACAGAAGCGGGTGGTCTGGCGATCATCGTTTCTCTTATCTGTATCCTGATTTACGTTTCGGTGCGATTCGAATGGCGTTTAGCGGCTGGTGCGGTACTTGCTCTGGCACACGACGTTATCATTACGCTTGGCGTGTTCTCATTGATGCAAATCGAGGTTGACCTGACGATTGTGGCAGCTTTGCTGACGGTAGTGGGGTACTCGCTCAACGATACCATTGTTGTATTTGACCGTATTCGTGAAAACTTCCGCAAGATGCGTAAAGGCGAACCGGCTGAAATCATGAACAGCTCAATCACACAAACATTGAGCCGTACCTTGATTACATCCGGTACTACCTTGTTCGTAGTCATTGCTCTGTTCACGCAAGGCGGCGCTATGATTCATGGTTTTGCCACCGCACTTCTACTGGGTATCACTGTAGGTACATACTCTTCAATCTATGTGGCTTCGGCACTGGCATTGAAACTGGGTATTACTAAAGAGCATCTGATGCCGCCTCAAGTTGAGAAAGAAGGCGCAGAGTTTGACGAAATGCCATAAGGCAAAACGTGTTGTATAACAAAGGCCGCTGACTAGTCAGCGGCCTTTTGTTTTTATCGGGGTAATGAACCATCTGAATCAATCGTCCTTCATCAACAACGCCTGATTGACGCTAGGCAAAAGCATGTTTTCTTTAGTGACGAAAATGGTCTCGGTAGCGATGTTTTTGGAATACTCTTGGCCCAGAAAGGCTTGGTATACGGTATAGACACTTTTGTAGCCCATTTCGAAAGGTTGCTGGATGATAAGCCCATAAATAGAACCGTCTTCGAGTGCATTCACCAGAGAGTCGTTGGAGTCGAAGCCGATGTGGATGAGTCCCTCTGGGGCAGAGACGGTGTCCAGAGCCATAAGTACACCTAACGTGGTGGATTCATTAGGTGTAAATATGCCGTCTAATTCAGCAATTTGACTTTGAAGAATTCGCTCCGCATTTTTACGAGCTTCTCCAATTTTAGTATCAAGATAATCATCGACAGCCACGATGAGCCCAGATGAAGTCGCGCCATCGAAAAAGCCCTTTTCACGAGCATCGGTAGAAATCACGCCCTTTTTCATTCGGAGTAACGCGACCCTTCCTTTGTTACCCAGCTTTTTAGCCATTTCTTTTCCTGCGAGGACGCCAGCTTGATAGTTGTTAGTGGCAATCACGCTGACCACATCAGGCGAGCCTGTATCTCGATCAAAGTAGACTGTGGGTACCCCCGCTTCTTTTAGGCGGGCGACATCATAGGCCCTATCTCTGGTATTCGGAGCCAAGACTAAGCCGATGCAGGCATTTTCCATGACTTGGTCGATGATGTAGCGCTGAGCACTGACATCGGATTCATCGTGGGGGCCACGAAAGTAAATTTTAAGGCCTAACTCTTGGCCCGCTTTCTCACTTCCTGCTTTGACGGACTTCCAGAAATCATGCACTGAGCCTGCTGGAACCACGCCAATGCAATCTTGAGCAAACGAAAAGGAGCTGTATATGAGAGCAAGTAAGTACATCATTCGTCGTGTCATGGCGTTTCTCCTTCTACCCATCTGGCACTCAATATTTGAAACTAACCGATGCGACAGGGGTTAACATTAACCCTAGTTGATGTGCGCTAAGATCATCAAGAAGTCCAATCGACAAGACATTATTGTTGGAGTTGATATGATGGAGAAAAGACTAAAAAGGGAAGCAAGTTATGCCACATTTACGTTTTCGTGCTGTCGAGCCGCAAACGGTTCAAACCTTATCGAAATCTCTGATTGATGAGTTGCAGCCGCACATGGATTGCCCTCGTGAAGATTTCACATTCGAGTACATCTACACTACGTTTTATCATGAAGGTGAGGTGAGTCAGGCGTATCCGTTTGTTGAGGTATTGTGGTTTTATCGTGGACAGCAAACTCAGGATGCCGTTGCAGAGATTATTACTCAGCAAGTGCGTGGGATGATTGGCGAAGATGTGGATGTCGCGGTGATTTTTACCGCTCTGGATGCCAAAGCCTACTACGACAACGGTGAGCATTACTAAACAGAAACTTTAGGAGATAGTGCATGGGATTGGCAATCAAAGGATGGTTGAAGCAAGCTGGATTCACTGTACTTCTCCTTTTCACATCTTCGCTTCAGGCCAGCCCCTGGGAGCAGATCCAATCCCCTTCGACGCAATCTCCTCAAGCGATTGGCAGCTATGCCAACGGTTGTCTCACAGGTGCGGCGGCGCTGCCTCTCCAAGGAGAGGGCTATCAAGTATTACGCAGCCAGCGACAACGTTACTATGCTCACCCACAGGCCGTCAGTTTTGTTCAGCGTTTGGCGGTTCTGGCTGCGCAGCGCCTTAATACTCGTATTCTGATTGGCGATATCTCCTTACCTCAGGGAGGGCGCTTCTCCTCTGGGCATTCAAGCCATCAGACGGGGTTGGATATCGATATTTGGCTCAAGCTGGCTGATGACAAGCTTTCTTCGCAGCAGCTTAGCAAGCCCGAACCAATGAGTGTGGTCAATCTCCAGCAGTATCAGTTAGTCAAACGAAACTGGGACCAACGCCATTTTGAGCTGATAAAAATGGCAGCGAGTGATGAGGAAGTTGCACGCATCTTTGTTCACCCTGTCATCAAAGAAAAACTGTGCACACAGGAAATATCGGCTGAGCGGAGCTGGTTGAGAAAAGTACGGCCGTGGTGGGGGCACCATTATCATATGCACGTCAGGCTAAAATGCCCTGAGGGGAACATCACCTGCAAACCACAGGCTTCGCCGCCTAAAGGTGACGGATGTGGGGCTGAGCTGGCCAGTTGGAAACCACAGCCTAAGCCTGCCGCGCCAAAAGTCGCGGTAAGTAAACCGAAGAAGAAAAAAATGAAAGTGATGCCGATGGAATGTCAGCAATTGTTGGAAAGCATTTGAGCAGAATTACCCAATAGAATAAAAAATGCCGCTCATTGGAGCGGCATTTTCTGTTTAAGCTAACCCTTGGATGATGACGAACTTTTCTAACAACTCTTCTTCAGTCTCGACATGATTTGGGTCAGTGATGATGCATTTGGTGATCGGGCACACCGACTGGCAGGTCGGTTTCTCATAGTGGCCTTTACATTCAGTGCAAAGATCGGGGTCGATCTCAAAGATAGTGTCACCCATGGTAATCGCGCCGTTCGGGCACTCTGGGTCACACATATCACAGTTAATGCACTTATCCGTGATCAACAACGCCATGGTTATTTACCTGTTGGATTACGGGTATCCTGACCATTATTAAGATTGCGCATTAACAGACCGTATTCTAGGTCCATGTCCTGAGGTACAGGAATGAAAACAAAGTGGCCGTTTCCTTTTGCGTCATCAACGGGTTGTGATTTACGGTTTTCCATTGCTTCGAGGGTAAAGACAACGTTGCCTTTTGGCGTCATAAGCTCAAGGCTGTCACCAATAACGAATTTGTTCTTTACTTCAACTTCAGCTAGATCACCACGACGTTTACCCGTGAACTCACCGACAAATTGCTGAGCATCAGATACGGAATAACCGTAGTCGTAATTTTGGTAAGTGTCGTGTGTATGACGGCGTAGGAAGCCCTCTGTATAACCACGGTGAGCCAAGCTTTCAAGCGTGGTCATCAGGCTTTCATCGAATGGCTTGCCCGCAACTGCATCGTCGATCGCTTTACGATAAACCTGAGCGGTACGCGCACAGTAGTAGAATGACTTAGTACGGCCTTCAATCTTGAGTGAGTGGACACCCATTTTAGTCAGGCGCTCTACGTGCTGAATGGCACGCAGGTCTTTCGAGTTCATGATGTAAGTGCCGTGCTCATCTTCGAATGCCGCCATCTTTTCTTCTGGACGGTGGCTTTCAGAAAGCAGTACTACTTCGTCGGTTGGTTTACCTAGGCCAAGTGTTGCTTCTGGGCGCTCATCTTGTACTTCAACCGCTTGCGCTTCATTAGGATCGAAGGCTTCAACGATATCACCAGAGTCGTTCTCTTTGCCTTTTTCGACGTTGTATTCCCAACGACATGCGTTAGTACAAGTACCTTGGTTAGGGTCACGCTTGTTGATGTAACCAGATAGGAGGCAGCGACCTGAGTAAGCCATGCACAGCGCACCATGAACGAAGACTTCAAGTTCCGTTTCAGGACAGTGCTGACGAATTTCTTCGATCTCTTCCAGAGAAAGCTCGCGAGAAACAATTACACGTTCAACGCCATTAGCTGCCCAGAATTTAACTGTTGCCCAGTTGACGGCGTTGGCTTGAACGGACAGGTGAATTGGCATCTCTGGGAATGCTTCACGAACCATCATAATCAGACCCGGATCCGACATGATGAGCGCATCAGGCCCCATTTCAACCACAGGCTTCAGGTCACGGATGAAGGTCTTGAGCTTGGAGTTGTGTGGCTGGATGTTACATACCACATAAAGCTTCTTGCCCTGGGCATGCGCTTCGTCGATACCAATTTTTAGGTTCTCGTGGTTGAATTCGTTGTTACGTACGCGAAGGCTGTAACGAGGCTGGCCTGCGTATACCGCGTCTGCACCATAGGCAAAGGCGTAACGCATATTTTTCAGGCTACCCGCTGGTGACAGTAGCTCAGGTACGAATGCTTTCTCAGTAGTCATGTGTAATTCTCTTAGTCTGATCTCAAGTCAGGTCCATTCCACCTTATGGAATTGGGGCGCAAATTTTACGCCAAAACGTGACCTGTGACTAGAAAAAAGTCCATAACTTAGGTGAGGAGATTACAGATAGGCGCTCGAACATGCCGAGCACCTAGAGAAGGGGTTAAGCGTTAGGGTGAGGTAAGCCGCCTAAACACTCGTATAAGTTTGGCAGGAAGGCACTTAACTCGCCGCACATGAGTGAGAAGTCTGCGTCAAATCGTGCAGCCTGATCTTCACGAGGAATATCATCATTTTGATCTTTCAGCTCATCAGAGAATTTAAGGCGCTTGATGCTGCCATCTTCTGCCAGAATGAACTCAATACGCTCTTGCCACCAAAGGGCCAGTTTAGTCACTACCTTATCGGCATCAATGTGACTGCGAATTTCGTCTGCCGTTAGTTCTTGTTTCTTACAGCGGATCACACCGCCTTCTTCAAGAACCGACTTAAGCTCAGCTTCGTCCAACATCTGCATCCCAACCGGAGTGTCGCCCGTTTTCACCCATTCAGTTAACGTGGTCTCAACGGCTCTCTCTGGAATGGCTGGCACAACAGGTAGGCTACCCATGGTTTTACGTAGAAGGGCGAGCACATCTTCCGCTTTCTTATAGCTGCTGGCATCCACCAGAATAAAGCCTTCTTTAGGCAGAACAAGAACAAAGGTATGGTTGCTGCGGCTGAATGCGCGCGGTAGCAAATCCATGACAATGTCATCTTTGAGATTGTCTTTCTCTTTTTTCTTCAGAGGTCGGCCTTCTTGCGCTTCCATCGCCTCAACTTTTGCATTGAGTGATTCTTTGATCACAGACGCTGGCAGCATTTTCTCTTCTTTCTTCGCGCAGATCAGAATGCGGTTTTCAGACACGTGAGTCATCATGTCGCCATGTTTACCCATAGCAGTGACCCAGCCAAACTTTTGCTTGTCCTGACTGCCACACGGCGTAAAA
This sequence comes from Vibrio sp. RE88, assembly GCF_013113835.1. Classification (GTDB taxonomy): domain Bacteria; phylum Pseudomonadota; class Gammaproteobacteria; order Enterobacterales; family Vibrionaceae; genus Vibrio. The sequence continues at coordinate 81,627 of NZ_VTYQ01000010.1, forward strand.
CGAAACTCTTCAAGCTGCTTTTCCAGCTCGTCTGCTTTGAATTCAATATCTCGGTTAAAACGGTAAACCAGACAGTTTTTAAACCACATACACTTTCTCTATACCTGAAGTTTGGTCGCTCATCATAAAGACTTTTGCTGTGCTTGTCCTAATGCAAGCGCGCAATAGTGGGATGAAAGTTATATGAAAATTTGTTTTCAAAGGTCACAAAAGTGTCATAATTGATGGTAATAATGCCTATCGTTGCAAAGGGTAAATGCCCGATTAAATTCAACTAACTCAAAGGTTACTCAATTATGTCTAGAAGGATTCTGGTTGTTGAAGACGAAGCACCAATTCGTGAAATGCTTTGCTTTGTTCTTGAGCAAAAAGGTTACCAAGCCGTCGAAGCTGAAGACTACGATAGTGCGGTGACTAAGCTAGCTGAACCCTTCCCAGATCTAGTATTGCTAGACTGGATGCTACCTGGTGGCAGCGGCATCAACTTCATCAAACACATGAAACGTGAAGAGCTGACACGCAACATTCCAGTTGTGATGTTAACAGCCCGTGGTGAAGAAGAAGATAAGGTTCGTGGTCTGGAAGTCGGCGCAGATGACTACATCACTAAGCCATTCTCGCCAAAAGAGCTGGTGGCGCGTCTTAAAGCGGTGATTCGCCGTGTGACGCCAACGGCACTTGAAGATGTGATTGATGTGCAGGGCTTGAAACTGGATCCAGTCTCGCACCGTGTAACGGCGAACGATCAGCCACTGGATATGGGCCCAACTGAGTTCAAGATGCTGCACTTCTTTATGACGCACCAAGAACGTGTTTACAGCCGAGAGCAACTGCTGAACAACGTATGGGGAACCAACGTGTATGTTGAAGACCGTACTGTTGATGTGCACATTCGTCGTCTGCGTAAGGCGTTAGAAGCGGCAGGCCATGACAAGTTGATTCAGACGGTACGTGGTGCAGGCTACCGTTTCTCAACCAAGGCATAATTTAAATTTACCATCTGGAGAGGTAAGTGGTAGAGCGGTTAACTTGGAAAAAGCTAGCCTGGGAGCTGGCTTTTTTTTACACCCCTTGGGTGATTGTCGGATGGATTTTCGGTCATATGCCGTGGTTGCTTCTAGCGGCCACGGTTTTGCAGCTTGTATGGCATCTGCATAATCAGATGCGCCTGTCGGCGTGGTTGTGGGATGAAAAGCGCCTGACACCACCATCGGGAAGCGGCAACTGGGAGTCGTTATTTAACGGTATCTATCGCTTGCAGCAGCGCCAGCGTAAAAAGCGTAAAGAGTTGACCAATCTGATTCGTCGATTTCGCAATGGTGCTGAATCCTTACCGGATGCGGTTGTTGTGTTCCGTAGTGAAGGCAACATTGTTTGGTGCAACAAGCTTGCCCAACACCTATTAGGCTTCCGTTGGCCGGACGATTCAGGTCAGCCGATTTCCAACCTTATTCGCACGCCAGATTTCATTAAGTATCTTAATAAACAAGATTTCTCTGAGCCGCTTGAGATGCGCTCGCCACTCAATGTTGAGCGTATGCTTGAGCTGCGTATTGTGCCGTACACTGAAGGCGAGCACCTGATGGTGGTACGTGATGTGTCTCAGCTTAAGCAGTTAGAAGGCATGCGTCGTAACTTCTTTGCCAATGTCTCTCATGAGCTGCGTACGCCAATGACGGTGTTGCAAGGTTATCTTGAAATGACCGAAGACCCGGATATGGTTGTCGGCCCGATGTGGACTAAAGCCCATGGCGTAATGACCGAGCAGCTCAATCGTATGAACAGCTTGGTTAATCAACTGCTCACATTATCTAAGATTGAAGCGGCGCCAATGCATGAACTGGAAGACGTAGTGAATGTCCCAGCAATGCTAGATGTGTTGGAGAAAGAGGCGGCGAGCCTGAGTGGCGACCAGCAGCATAAGCTGAACTTTGATATTGATAACAGTCTGCGTGTGCTTGGTGATGAAGACCAACTACGTAGTGCCATTTCAAACTTGGTTTATAACGCGGTGAAATACACACCAGCAGGAGCGGATGTTCGGGTGCGTTGGTATCAGACTGCGCAAGGTGCATGTTTAGAAGTGGAAGATGGCGGTGAAGGTATTGAGCCTCAACACTTACACCGACTCACTGAGCGTTTCTATCGAGTGGATAAAGCACGATCTAGGGATACCGGAGGCAGTGGCCTTGGTCTGGCGATCGTGAAACATGCTTTGACGCATCACGACTCGCATCTAGAAATACAGTCCGAAGTGGGTGTCGGCAGTAAATTCTCATTCGTGTTACCACCGCGTTTGGTGGTGAATTAATGAAGTTAGCGCTCACTACTCTTATTGTTTCTGCCAGCTTTTCTTTTGGTGTTCAAGCGGCTTCAACGAGCCTATCTGAATATCAAAAAGTGCCCGGTATTACCGGGAGTTTAACCAGTGTTGGTTCTGATACATTAGCCGGCATGACAACCTTGTGGGTAGAAGAGTTTAAGCAGCTTTACCCGAGCGTGAATGGTCAGGTGCAAGCCTCTGGTTCTTCAACGGCTCCGCCAGCGTTAACCGAAGGGACTGCTCAATTCGGGCCAATGAGCCGACCGATGCGAAATCGGGAAATTGAAGCCTTTGAGCGCGAACACGGCTACAAGCCAACAGAACTCAGAATTGCCATTGATGCGATTGGAATCTTCGTTCACCGAGACAACCCGCTGAAAGGGCTCAACTTTACACAGCTAGACAATATTTTTTCTGCAACGCTGCGTTGTGGCGGGACTCAGTCTATTTCTACTTGGGCTGAGTTAGGGCTCGATTATCATTGGGCTAAACGCAGTATGCAGTTGTTCGGTCGTAACTCGGTCTCTGGTACTTACGGATACTTTAAGAATAATGCGCTGTGTGGCGGAGATTTTAAAAGTAATGTCAATGAGCAGCCAGGCTCGGCGTCCGTTGTTCAGTCTGTTGCCTCTGCGATCAATACCATTGGGTACTCTGGGGTAGGGTATCAAGTCTCTGGAGTGAAACTGCTTCCCATTGCCAAGCAGGGTGAGGATTACATTGAGGCGAGTCAGGAAAATATTCTGACAGGTAAGTACCCACTATCACGTTATCTCTATGTCTACGTAAACAAGAACCCGTTTAAACCGCTACCGCCGATTGAGCGAGAATTCATTCGCTTTATGTACTCACAGCAAGGGCAAAAACTGGTCGAAAAAGATGGCTATGTGCCGATCTCCGCAGAGATTGCACGCAGTGAGCTGGCAAAAGTAGGTATTGTCGATTAAGCGTCTGATTTGATGCTCACCGCTGTAAGCGTATCTAACTTACTTTGTTAAGCAACCCGATAACACTACCAATGGTTATCGAGCATCTCAGGCTATACAGTTAGAAATTCAGCGCCCAACCCGCGTTGTGCCAGTATTCTTGTTCAGTCATCAAATCAGCATGCAGCAGTTTGTTGTGCTCTAGCCACTCGTCATCGTCTGAAATCAATGTCCATGTATCACCGTCTATGCTCAACATCAGTTTTGGCAAATCGTCTTCGTTACGTTGACCGTTGAGTAAGATCGCGAGGCGCAAGATACGAATCACACCAATGATGTGCTTTTTCTTAAATAGCGTGAACTCTTCCATTTCATGTAGCTTAAGCGCCTTACGCTGAAAGCGGACTAACATGGCCAGTACCGTTTGTTGCTCACGGTTAAATCCGGGCATGTAGGTGTGACGAAGAATATAAGCGGAATGGCGATGGAAGGCTTGTAAACTGATGCTGAGACCGACTTCATGAAGCAGAGCGCTCCAGTCGAGCAAATCAAATAGCTCTGAGCTCTTTTTGATGCCGAGATCCTGATGCACCTGTTGCAGGAAAGATTGCGCTTGATGTTTAATTTTTGCCGCATGGTCAAGGTCAACCAAATGCTTGCTGGCCATGTTTTCCGTGGTTCTCATTCGGATATCTGAGCGTTTAAAGCCATCTTCCATTTCGAACAGCAAACCTTCACGTAACGCGCCTTCTGAGAAGTGCATTTCGTCTATTCTGAGGTCTTTAAAGATCGCCGTCAGAATGGCTACGCCGGCGGCAAAAACAGGCTTTCTATCTGGTGTCAATCCGATGAGGTCAATATCTTCAATAGTGGGCCATTCGCACAGTTTTTCGACTAACTTGTCGAGGCGCTTAGCGTTAATAATGCCATCGTCGTAGCCCATGCCAGTCAAGACTTCTCGAATCGCTTTAATCGTACCGGACGAGCCAAACGCAACCTCCCAACCTTTTTTACAGTAACGATGAGCAATGGATTCTAATCTTTGTTCAGCAGCTAGAATCGCTTTAGCAAAATTTTTGCGCGAGAGCTTGCCGTTAGCGAAGTAAAGCTTGGTATAGCTGACGCAACCCATTTGTTTACTGTTGATCAGCTCCGGGTCAAACCCACTGCCAATGATCATCTCAGTACTGCCGCCACCAATATCAACCACAAGTTTTGAGTCTGATTCTGGCTGGGTATGCGCGACTCCGAGGTAGATTAAACGCGCCTCTTCGACGCCGGGGATGATTTCAATAGGAAATGGCAGCACTTCTCTCGCACGTTGGAGGAAAATGTGGGCGTTATTGGCTTGGCGAAGAGTATGTGTAGCCGCAATACGTACATTGCCTTCCTCGAAGCCTTGTAGGCGTTCTGCAAACATAGCAAGGCATTCAAGGCCTCGCTCAATCGAAGCATTATCTAGATTTTTTTGAGCATCTAAGCCAGCAGCGAGGCGAACTCGCTGCTTATGTCGGCTGACCAGTTGCAGATCTTGGTCTACGACACGAGCCACCACCATGTGGAAGCTGTTAGAGCCAAGGTCAATCGCGGCAACGTCACGAATTTCCGGAGATTGAGTCATCAGTAAGGGACTGTTCTTTACGTTTCTTTGTTTGTTTTTCTACATTTTTAAGATAGTCGTAAATGGCAATCTGCGAGCGAACTTTCTTACGGTTACCCCTCGGAACATAGGCATTGCTCATTTCTTTGTCTATCCAGCGGGCCTTTACTGTATCGGTAAAATGGATGTTAATGATATCAATAATTCGCTGTTTAAGACGTTGGTCACGCACTGGAGCGGCAACTTCGATGCGGTAGTCTATGTTGCGTGTCATCCAGTCAGCGGAGGAAATGTAAACCTGAGGATCACCGTCATTGTGGGTGATGATGACCCGCGGGTGTTCAAGAAAACGATCAACGATGCTGATGATCTTGATGTTTTCACTCACACCTTCGACCCCTGGGACCAATGAACACATTCCGCGAATGATCATCTTGATTTCTACCCCAGAAGCGCTGGCACCGTAGAGCTTATTAACCAGCCCTTTGTCGACCAGATTGTTCACTTTCAGTGTAATGGCGGCCTTTTTGCCAGCTTTAGCATTGGCGATCTCACCATCGATCAGACGGTACAGTTGTTTGCGCGAGTTACGCGGTGAAACAATCAGGTGCTCAAACCTCGCTGGACGGTATGGGTTTTCGATGTAGCCAAAGACGTTGCGTACTTCATTGGTGATTTCTGGGTCAGCAGTCAGCAACGAGAAGTCGGTATAAATACGGGCCGTTTTTTCATGAAAGTTACCGGTTCCGATATGGGCGTAGCGGATGATTTCCTCGTTTTCTCGCCGGCTAATGAGCAGCAGCTTGGAGTGAATTTTCAGACCCGGAGCGCCAAAGATTACTTCTACACCAGCTTCAGTCAGGACTTTCGACCATTCGATGTTGGTCTCTTCGTCGAATCGAGCTTGCAGTTCAACAACGACCGTGACCTGTTTGCCATTGTGTACTGCATCGATCAAAGAGTTCATCAGGCGAGAGTCTTTGGCAACACGGTAAATATTGATCTTAACGCTGAGCACCTTAGGGTCGAATGAAGCTTGACGGACTAACTCAGAAATATGCTCAAAGCTGTGGTACGGGTAGTAAAGCAGGATGTCCTGATTTTTGATCGCATCAAATTTGTTGGCATAGCCGTCGAAATCGGCGCACTTCATCGGTGGCAATGGTTTGTTTTCTAAATACTCTCGGCCGACATTGGGAAAGCCGATGAAGTCTTTGAAATTGTGGTAACGCCCACCGGGAATCAAGCTATCGTAGTTGGATATTTGCAGTTTGTGGCACAGAAACTCCAGCATTTCTTCCGGCATGTCACGTTCGTAAACGAAGCGGACCGGCATTGCCGTCAGACGCTGACTGACCCCTTCTGACATCTGCTCAAGCAGGCTATGTTCCACCTCATGGCTAAGGTCATATTCTGCGTCGCGAGTCATTTTCATCGCGTAACCGTTCAGCTCGTCATAATCAAAAAAGCCGCTAAACAGTTCATCAAGGCAGTAACGAATTATGTTGTCGAGCAAGATGATGGTTTTGCGTCGCTTGCCTTTCTGTTCAGGCACCATGACAAAGCGGGGCAGGTGATCAGTCGGGATCTCGATCAACGCATACTGATTTTGCTCTTCTTTACGCAGTTCAACCGCGATGTATGCGTACTCATCTTTGAGAAACTGCAGAACATCAATATCGTCTCGCATCAGAAGAGGGGTGATATGTGGGAGAACCTGCTTACGGAAATACTTTTTGACCCACTTTTCTTGCGACTCGTTGAGCTGAGTTTCATTGACGAGAAAGATACGTCGACGTGCCATGTCGCGGATCAGCTCAGCGTATAACTCATCGAAGCGTTCGTTGAGCTTGAGAGCCTTGGTCTGCATTTTTGTCAGTAAGTGTTTGGAATTGTCGTTACCACCACGTTCCTGATTGATCAGGATTCGACGTTTCACATCGGCAAATCGGACTTTATAAAATTCATCTAGGTTGTTGGAAAATATACCTAAAAAACGAATTCTTTCGATGAGTGGTACTGTTTTATCTGCGGCTTCTTGGAGCACACGCTCATTGAAAGACAACCAACTCAATTCTTTTTCAATGTAAAGCTTTTCTGCACTCATAACCTGACCTTTACTGACGAGCCTAACCAAATTTAGGTGGTAAAAATGGAACTGGCTTAGAAATTAAGGGGTTTGTATGACACTTTTATTGCACGATCTTATTGCATTATTTTCAGTTGTTTATTGCGATCTGTAATATAATTGTCACCTAATCGAAATATTATACCCATGGGCAAATGCAGGTAAGTGAGAGAAATGGCCAAAGCCGAATTTTCATTGCGAGAACGTGATCGAAAGCGACTAATCAAAGATCGTTTAGTTCGGCTAGCGGTATCGACAGGCGGTGTCGGTGTTTTGGCTGCGCTGGTTTTGATCTTCGTTTATCTGGCAATGATGGTTCTGCCTCTTTTCTCTGACGCAAAATTCACTCCAAATGTTGCTATCCAATCGATTACCACTAAAGCGCCAGTGGCGGCTGGGATTGATGATTATGGCGAGCATGCTTATGTGGTATCCAAGGCCGGTTATGTTGATTTCTGGTCCCTGACAAGCTGGTCACAACAGCCCAGTTTATCGGTTGAACTAGGCGCTCAGTATTCACTGTACAGCTCGGGCAATCCAGCACAGGGTTGGTTGGGTGCGGCAACGGCTAACGGCCAAGTGTTGTTATATCGGCCTGTGATGACCAGTCTTCTGCAGGGTGAGCAACGTATTTTTTCTCCTGAAGTGGATAGTTTTTCTCTCGATTTTGATTTGCAGACAGAATCAGGTTCAGCGCTAAGGTCGTTTGCTTTTGCTGTGGATAACAACGTCACCTTAGCCGGTTATTACCAAGATAATCGCGTTCGAATTCGTTGGCGTGATGCTAATCAGCAGATTCAGAACTTCGAGTTTCCTAAGCCATTTGTTGATCTCGACCAGTTGCTTCTCACGCCTGATGGCAACACGCTTTATATAAGAACCGGCTCTGAAGTCGTGATTGCCAAAAAAGGCATTGAAAGCTTCGTAGTGCGCGAAGTGGTTGATTTGAGTCAGGGCGAGAGCAAACACGCGGTGACGGATATTAAACTGCTGTCAGGCGCATACTCTCTGTTGGTCAGCCATCAGGATGGGCTGGTCTCTCAATGGTTTGATGTTTTGAGTGACGGGCAAAGGCACCTCACTCAGATTCGTGATTTTAAACTGGCGTCGCAGTTGCAATTCTTGCTGCCTGATACCTACCGCAAGGGTTTTTACAGCTTTTACATCAATGGCACGGTGCAGAGCCATTACACCACCAGCGAAAAACTGGTGATTTTTAAACGAGCTTACGATAAAGCGCCGCAATTGGCGGCAATGTCTAACAATGAAAAGCACCTGCTAACCCTGTCCGACTCACAGCTCAATGTGGCTTACGTTGACAATCCATTCCCGGAAATCTCTTTATCTTCGCTATGGCAGAAAGTCTGGTATGAAAGTTATCCAGAGCCGGAGTTTGTTTGGCAAACCACATCGGCGAACGATGAGTTCGAAGCCAAATTCAGCCTTGTGCCCATCGCATTTGGTACGTTAAAAGCGGCGGCATTTGCCATGATGTTTGCTGTGCCGATTGCTGTATTAGGCGCAATCTACACGGCTTATTTTATGACACCATCCATGCGCCGCGTGGTGAAGCCTTCGATTGAACTGATGGAAGCGCTGCCAACCGTGATCATTGGTTTCTTAGCCGGGCTATGGTTTGCGCCGATTGTAGAGAGCCACCTAGCGGCTGTGGTGTCGTTGATGTTGTTCTTGCCCATCTCAACCGTTGCCATTGGGGCGATTTGGCACAAGCTACCACGTACCTGGAGCAGTCGATTCCCCAATGGTTTGCATGCGCTGATTCTGATGCCTGCGATGGTGTTGTTTACTGTCGTGATTTTGGGTCAGAGTGGCAATATTGAACAGTGGTTGTTTAATGGTGATGTCCGTGCGTATCTTGCTGAGCAGGGAATTGGCTTTGATCAGCGTAACGCGCTGGTGGTGGGTTTTGCTATGGGCTTTGCTGTTATCCCTACCATTTTCACCATCGCAGAAGATGCGATTTTCTCGGTGCCGAAACATCTATCAGATGGCTCTCTCGCCTTAGGTGCTACGCCGTGGCAAACCCTGATTCATGTTGTGCTACTCACCGCAAGCCCAGGTATCTTTTCTGCCATCATGATGGGGCTGGGGCGTGCTGTCGGCGAAACCATGATCGTACTGATGGCTACAGGTAATACGCCAATCATGGATTGGAATATTCTAGAAGGTATGCGCACCCTGTCTGCCACCATTGCAGTTGAAATGCCTGAGTCGGAAGTGGGCAGTTCTCACTATCGCATTCTGTTTTTGGCGGCGCTGATTTTGCTGGTGTTTACTTTCGCGGTTAACTCGCTCGCGGAATGGGTTCGCCAAAGGTTAAGGGATAAATATCGTGCGCTGTAATCGAAGTTATCCGAGGGGCATTGATCGTGTTTAAGTGGCTAAAGTCCGGTTCACCTTGGGTCTGGCTAACAGGCGGAGCTGTCAGCATTAGTTTGCTGTCAGTGCTTGGTTTGCTGCTGCTTATCGGTTGGAAAGGTTTGTCCTATTTCTGGCCTGCTCCCCTTTATCAGTGGCAAACCGAACAGGGTGATGTCTTGATTGGTCAGCTTTATGCTGAAGAATATGTGCCGATCAGCCACTTACGCGAAATGGACATTGCGCTCACTCCCGAAGTCGAGGAGAAAGGCTTAGTTCAAAGAATGAGTATTAAGATTGCCAATCGGGATATTTACCCTGCTGACTTTGTTTCTATTCTGGAAGTCGATTTACTTGAACGTTCAAAGCCTGAAGGTTGGGCGGTGATTGAACGGACCCGAGGTGGGGACTTTTACGGTCAACCGAAAGGATATTTTACTGCTGATGGCAAGGTAAGCGAGCAGGCTAAAACCGATGTTGAAAGCGCGCTGGTATTTGCCGATAAGCAACGTACTAAAATTGACCGTTTGGTAGAGAAGCAGATCAAAGTGATCAGTGCTCAGGCTGACAGGCTGCGTTTAGAGAAGAAAAGACGTGAACTGAATGGTCGCTTAGATGCCGAATTCATCAAACTTTACGACGCTCAATCGAGCATGTTTAGCCAGCAACTTGCGGAAATGGAATCACAGCTGGATGCACTGAGGTTAGAATTGGCTCAGCAAGGCCTGATTGTCGAAGACATGAAGGGCAATCAGTACCGAATCCCACTTAGTCGGATCCTAGATGTTTGGTATCCAAACCAAATGACGGTAGTTGAAAAAGTGGCTCAGTGGGCACACCAGGCATGGAAATTCTTATCCGATGATCCTAGAGAGTCGAACTCTGAAGGTGGCGTTTTTCCGGCCATGTTCGGTACGGTTCTATTGGTGATAATTATGTCGATTATCGTTATGCCATTGGGCGTGATTGCTGCTATTTATCTCCACGAATACGCGAAAAATAATGCTTTTACTCGTTTGATTCGTGTCGCGGTTATAAACCTCGCTGGTGTCCCATCAATTGTTTATGGTGTATTTGGACTCGGCTTTTTTGTGTATACCTTAGGCGGCTCAATCGATTCCCTGTTTTATGCTGAGAAATTGCCAACGCCGACATTTGGTACGCCGGGTCTACTTTGGTCAGCATTGACATTGGCGGTATTGACGCTCCCTGTTGTGATCGTGGCTACCGAAGAAGGTTTGACCCGCATCCCGAGTTCCGTCCGTCATGGTTCTTTGGCGCTCGGTGCAACTCAGTTTGAGACGATGTGGCGAATTGTATTACCAATGGCAAGCCCTGCGATCATTACTGGACTGATTCTGGCCGTTGCCCGTGCTGCAGGCGAGGTAGCACCTTTGATGCTGGTGGGGGCGGTAAAATTGGCATCTAGCTTGCCGGTTGATAGCCAATTCCCATTTTTGCATCTAGATAGAAAATTCATGCATTTAGGCTTTCACATCTATGATGTTGGTTTCCAAACCACTAATATTGAAAGTGCAAGGCCGTTGGTTTACGCAACTTCGTTCTTGCTAGTGAGTGTCATCGTCGGACTGAACCTGACGGCGATCAGTATTCGCAATAACCTACGCGAGAAATATCGAACTCTGGGGCAAGATTAAGAGATGTTTTCAGTTAATCAGACATTGGGCTATCAGGCACCATTAGACGTGAACAACCTGAGTGATGAACAGACTGCGATTGCAATCGAAGATCTGAACCTGTTCTACCAGAATACTCAGGCGCTGAGTGATATTTCAATGCGTATTCCTAAAGGTCAGGTTACGGCGTTTATCGGCCCGTCGGGGTGTGGCAAGTCGACGCTTTTACGCTGCATCAACCGAATGAATGATCTGGTTGAAGGGTGCCGAGTGGAAGGCAAAGTTAAACTGCATAGCAAAAATATTTACCACCCACAGGTTGATGTGGCGACACTACGTCGCCGTGTCGGAATGGTGTTTCAGCGCCCGAACCCATTTCCAAAATCGATATACGAAAATGTGGTGTACGGCTTACGTTTGCAGGGTATTCGCAACAGTCGAGTTCTCGATGACGCTGTTGAGCGCTCTCTGCGTGCCGCGGCGTTATGGGAAGAGGTGAAAGACAGGCTGCATGAAAATGCGTTTGGTTTGTCTGGTGGTCAGCAGCAGCGTTTGGTGATTGCTCGTGCGATTGCGATTGAGCCTGAAGTATTACTTCTTGATGAACCGACCTCGGCATTGGACCCGATTTCCACTCTGACCATTGAAGAACTGATCAATGATCTGAAAACCAAATATACTGTAGTTATTGTTACTCATAACATGCAGCAGGCAGCACGGGTCAGTGATCACACGGCATTTATCCATATGGGTAAGTTGATCGAGTACTCAGATACAGATTCAATTTTCACGTCACCATTGAAAAAGCAAACGGAAGACTACATCACAGGTAGATACGGCTAATAAGGGAGATACAGATATTTCATGAACTTTGGACGTCACATATCAGGACAGTTTAATGTCGAATTAGAATCCATCCGAACCCACGTGCTGACGATGGGAGGCTTGGTTGAGCAGCAGTTATCTTTTGCTATGCAGGCACTGCACAAAGAGGACATTGAGCTGGCGCGTAAAGTCGTGCGTGACGATCACAAAGTGAATGCGATGGAAGTGTCTATCGATGAAGCCTGCACGCGAATTATCGCCAAACGTCAGCCAACGGCCAAAGACTTACGCTTGATCATGGCGATCATCAAGACCATCACCGATCTAGAGCGTATTGGAGACGTGGCAACCAAAATGGCGTATGTGGCGATTGAAAGCCCGTCATCCCAAGAGCAGATGTTTCAGGTCTCCCTTGAGCCACTTTGTCGTCAAGCGATAGGCATGCTGCATCAGGTTTTAGATGCATTTGCTCGTATGGATGTCGATTCGGCCGCGGAAGTGTATAAGCTGGATGATAAAATTGATGCAGAGTATGAAGCCGTTATCCGCCAGTTGATGACCTACATGATGGAAGATCCGAAAAACATTCCCCATATTCTCCAAGTTATGTGGTCTGCACGCGCGATTGAGCGAGTAGGGGACCGCTGCCAAAATATCTGCGAATACATCATCTACTTTGTTAAAGGTAAAGATGTGCGCCACCTGGGCGAACAAAGTATTGATGATGCGCTGCGCTAAACACGCAGCGACGTACTGTTTCTTCTGATGGTTTAGCGAGCGTTAGTATTTTTCAGGAACAAAAGTTTGCTCTTCAATGGGAGCGCGGATGTAACCTTCTTTACTGAGCTCAGGCAGTGAGATTTCTGGATAGGTAATTTCCTGATAATCAATTTGCTCCAGTAAATGACTGATACAGTTTAACCGAGCGCGCTTTTTGTCATCAGAGGGTACGACCCACCATGGACACTGCTTGGTGTCGGTGTAGGCAAACATCTTGTCTTTGGCTGCAGAGTATTCTGCCCAGCGATTGCGTGATTCCAAATCCATTGGGCTGAATTTCCAGCGTTTCACTGGTGTGTTAATCCGTTCAAGGAAGCGCTTCTCCTGCTCTTCATCCGAAACTGAAAACCAATATTTGAGTAAGATAATACCAGAACGCTGCAACATACGTTCAAATTCGGGGCATGATCGCAGAAATTCGTCATACTGTTCTTGGGTACAGAAGTTCATGACTTTTTCGACGCCTGCGCGGTTGTACCAGCTACGATCAAATAGAACCATCTCACCAGCAGCAGGAAGGTGCGCTACATAGCGCTGGAAATACCATTGGGTCTTTTCTTTTTCGGTTGGGGCGGGTAGCGCTGCAATGCGACAGATACGAGGATTGAGCTTCTCTGTGATACGTTTGATGACGCCACCTTTACCTGCCGCGTCTCGGCCTTCAAAAATCACAACGACTTTGAGGCCCTCTTGCTTGACCCACTCTTGCAGTTTAACTAATTCAACTTGAAGTCGAGCCAGTTCCTTTTCGTAAAACTTTTTATCCAGTTTGCCTTTACTCATAAGACTCTCCTTTTGCTATCAAAAGGTTAGCATTTCAAAGTCAGACGGGAGAGAAGAATCACGAAGAAGTGAGAGCTTTTACTACCTTTTCAATCGCTTGTGGATCCGTGACCGGAACGACAAAGTCATCAATATTCTGATTGCCCATTTTGGCTTGATTTGCGATGAGCTTCATTTTACTTGGCCGTGTGGATTTACCCGATAAATGCACTTCCTGAACAGCAGAATTCGAGACGATCTTGCAGACATTTTCCGCGTTTAAGCCAGCACCTGCCATTATTGAGAAGCGATCGTCAGCAAGCTCCACCATGTGACGAAGAACATCAAGGCCTTGTTCTACATTAGTGGCAAGTCCAGATGTGAGAACACGTTCGCAACCAAGCTCTGCAATATCTTCAATAGATCTCTGATAATCGGCGCATTGGTCAATCGCGCGATGGAAAGTGACGCCTAGATTGAGGGGTTTGGCTTTGTTGACCAGACGTTTAGCGGCGTTCATATCAATATGACCATCCGCACTCAAGGTGCCAAGAACTACACCTTGCAACTTAGCGTCGGCCGCTGCTTCGATATCAATCAGCATGCTTTCAATCTCTTCCTCGGTGTAGAGAAAATCGCCCTGACGAGGACGAATCATGGCATACACAGGCACAGATGAGAGTTTGCCCGCTTGTTTCATCAATCCAAAGCTTGGTGTGAGGCCACCTAGTGCCAGTGATGAACAAAGTTCAATACGGCCTGCACCACCTTTAATCGCGCGGTGAAGGGATTCAATGTTATCGATACATACTTCGACAATATAACTCATCTCAATTTTCTCATGACGGCTAGACAGTAGAAATAGTAACTCAGAGGCGAGCAGGGAATTAGGGTAAACGTGAGGCGATTAGTTTCCCCTAAAGCAAAAAACCTCAGCCATTGCTGAGGTTTTATATATCTGTTTAGCGTGTTGTTATGCTGCGTCTTCCTGATCTGAATCTTCTTCAGCGTCTTCAACCGCTTCAATTTTCTTTTTCTTTGGCGCAGGTTTGCGTTTAGCACCAAGTGCGAAAAGTACTTCTTCTTTGTTTTGTGCCAGGAACATAGCCAAGTCTTCTTGCTTGCCTTCATCTTCCAGCAACTCACTTTTACCTAGTAGCTCAAAAAGCTCATCAGCCATATCAAGCATTTTGTCATAGGCGTCAGCTTCCGCTTTAGAGGTAAAAGTCATTTTCTCTTCTCCGTTGCGTTCTACCACGTACTTGACGATTACAGCCATGGTTGGTCCTCTAACTCAAAATTAATGGAATTTATTACTGTCTGTTTATACAGTTTTTAACCAATTAAGTCCAGATAGCGAGCTCAACTCTGAGAGTTGGGCAATGCGTTTGCTGATAGTATGAGCAATTGGTTGATTATCTAAACAAACTCAGGGCAGAAGAAGCATGAGCTCTTCTGCGATTGGGAGAGTGATCAGTCTGGCTGAATACAGCATGAAAGCAAATTGTTCATCGCCATGTTAGCCACGGCATGGATCATTTCTTCTGAAATATCATCTACTGAGTGAACGGATAAACCATTGAGCACAGTGGCGAGGTAGTGGCTCATTACTCTCGGGTTGGCGCCTTCGATCAACTGACCTTCTTGTTGCGCTTTTTCAAACCTTTGGTGGAGAGTTTCTCCCATCTCATTGCGGCTAGCCATTAGGGTTTGCTTGATGGTGCTGGCTTCTGAACTGCAAGCCAGTGCGCCCTGTATCATTAGGCAGCCTTTGGGTTTTTCATTGCAGCAGTGTGCTTGAGCAGAGCCAGACAGAATTCCAGTAATGACGTCGCGGATGTTTTGCTGTTCAAGCGCCTGATAGAAGAACTCGCTTTCACGTCGCTTGTACATATCAACGGCCTGCAGGAAGAGCTGTTCTTTGTTGCCAAAAGTCGCATACATGCTGGGCTTATTAATCCCCATAGCTTTCGTTAGGTCTGTGAGTGATGCACCCTCATACCCTTGATTCCAAAAAACTTTTAATGCCTCTTCTAACGCTGTCTCTTGGTCAAAACAGCGTGGTCGGCCAGAAGTTCCGCCTGTCATAAATCTATCTGTCACTTATTCCTGAACTCCCTTAAATGGTAATGCGGCTGTCATACGTTGTCTATATGCAGTAATCATTCATTTTATAAATTTATCTTGATCTAACTCAAAACTTGAGATTATTATACCGATCGGTACAAAAATAACGGTAAGGATAGCGAGATGGTAGGTAAACACCTTAGAAATCCTCTTCTACTAATCTCAATTGCAGCACCTTTGGTGTTGTCGGGATGTCAGGATTCACACGCAGAATCAGCTGCGACAGCGCCACCACCGCCTGGGGTTGAAGTGGCTCAGGTATTAATTGAAAAAGTCACCGAGTTAGATGAGTACTCAGGTCGTCTGGAGTCACCTCAGACAGTTACTGTGATGCCTCGCGTTTCGGGTTATGTCGATAAAGTTCACTTCCAAGAAGGCAGTGTGGTTGAAGCGGGAGATGTACTATTCTCCATCGACAATCGTCTGTTCGCAGCTGAAGTGACACGCCTTAAAGCGGAGCTCAGCAGCGCTCAAACTAGCCTTAATCAGGCGATTAAAGACTATGAACGTGCTCAACGACTGAGCAAAACCAAAGCGATCTCTCAGGAAACCGTGGATGCCCGATTTGCAGATAAGCAGCGCAGTATTGCCAGTGTCTCTGCATTAAAAGCAGCCTTAGCTCAAGCCGAGTTGGATCTGGAGTTTACTCTGGTTCGCGCCCCTATCGACGGTAAGGTTTCTAATGCTGAAATCACCAAAGGTAACTATGTGACGACCGGCCAAACTGTGCTGACTTCTTTAGTTTCGACTTCTCATATGTACGCCTATTTTGATGTTGATGAGCGTAGCTACCTGAAATATCAACAGCTTAATAACCTTCTACCTGAAAATGGTGAAGCGGAAAATGTGGTGCAGATGGCGCTAGCGAATGACACCGGTTATCCGCATGTGGGTTACATCGACTTCGTTGATAACGCGATTGACGAAACTACGGGCACTATTCGAGTCCGCGCTGTGTTTGATAACGAAAAGCAAAACTTACTTCCGGGTATGTTTGCCAAGTTACGTATTGCAGGCTCAGCGAGCTATCAGGGCGTTCTGATCGATAACAAAGCGATTGGTACTGATTTGAATAACAAATATGTATTGGTGCTTGGTGACGACAACGTTGTTCAGTATCGCGCTATCTCACTTGGTGAAGGTGTTAACGGCTTGCGTATTATCGCTTCTGGTCTGAACGCAGGCGATAAAATCGTCGTCAATGGCCTGCAGCGTGTACGTGCCAATATGCCAGTGACGCCGAATGAAGTCTCTATGGTGGATGAAAATACTCTCGCGAGCATTCGCCAGCAACAGGCGCTACTTGATCAGCAGCGCAATGAGCTTCTGACTTTGCAAGTGAACTAAGAAGGAATCATTGCAATGTTTTCTCAGTTTTTTATACGTCGGCCGATCTTCGCTTCCGTATTGTCGATATTGATTTTTATCGGCGGTGCGATCTCAGTGTGGCAGTTGCCTATCACCGAGTATCCGGAAGTGGTGCCGCCGACCGTGGTCGTGACGGCGACCTACCCGGGAGCAAACCCTAAAGTTATTGCCGATACCGTTGCCTCACCACTCGAAGAAGAGATTAATGGTGTGGAAGACATGTTGTATATGTCTTCGCAGGCGACATCAGATGGTGTAATGACCTTAACCGTGACTTTTGCCATCGGTACCGATGTGGACAAGGCACAAACACTGGTTCAAAGCCGAGTGGATCGCGCTTTACCTCGCTTGCCAGAAACTGTGCAGCGCTTAGGTGTGGTGACAGAAAAATCATCGCCTGATCTGACGATGGTGGTTCACCTAATTTCACCTGATGAGCGTTATGACCTGCTGTACCTAGCAAACTATGCGGCGCTGAATGTCAAAGATGAGTTGGCTCGTATCGAAGGTGTCGGTGCGGTTCGATTGTTTGGTGGCGGTGAGTACAGCATGCGTATCTGGCTGGATCCAAACAAAGTCGCCGCTCTGGACATGAATCCAAGCGAAGTGATTGCCGCGATTCAGGAACAGAACCAACAAGCTGCGGCGGGTAGTTTGGGCGCACAGCCAAGTGGCGACTCTGACTTCCAGTTATTGATCAATGTGAAAGGTCGTCTAAGCGAAGTTGAAGAGTTTGAAAACATCATCATCAAAGTGGGTGAAGATGGTCAGGTTAACCGACTCAGAGACGTGGCGCGTATTGAGTTAGGCGCAGAGACATATTCTCTTCGCTCAATGCTGGATAATCAGGATGCGGTTGCTATCCCTATTTTCCAAGCTTCTGGCTCTAACGCGATTCAGATTTCTGATGATGTACGGGCGAAGATGGCGGAGTTGTCGCAAACTTTCCCACAAGGCGTGAGCTACGAGATCGTTTATGACCCGACAGTGTTCGTGCGTGGCTCAATTGAAGCAGTCGTTCAGACATTGCTCGAAGCTGTTTTACTAGTGGTACTGGTTGTCGTTCTATTCTTGCAGACTTGGCGCGCTTCGATCATCCCATTGGTAGCAGTACCTGTATCACTGGTTGGTACGTTTGCTTTCATGTATCTGATGGGTTTCTCGCTCAATGCCTTGTCCCTGTTTGGTCTGGTATTGGCGATTGGTATTGTCGTCGATGACGCCATTGTTGTGGTCGAAAACGTTGAGCGGAATATCGAAGAAGGTTTAGCACCGATTGCCGCGACTGAAAAAGCGATGCGAGAAGTAACGGGGCCAATCGTTGCAACGACTTTAGTCTTGGCGGCGGTATTCATCCCGACGGCGTTTATGTCTGGCCTAACCGGGCAATTCTATAAACAGTTCGCGTTGACGATTACTATCTCAACCTTTATTTCAGCGATTAACTCACTGACCTTAAGCCCTGCGTTATCAGCGCTATTGCTACGTGGTCACGATCAGCCGAAAGACTGGTTAACCCGTGCGATGGACAGATTGTTTGGCCGCTTTATCTTTGCGCCGTTCAATAAGCTATTTAATCGTGGTGCTATGGTATACGGCTACGCTGTGACCAAGACCATCCGTTTAGGTGCCTTGATTGGCTTGATGTATGTTGGCTTGCTTGGATTGACAGCTTATCAGTTTGATCAGACTCCTACGGGCTACGTACCGGGGCAGGATAAGCAATATCTGGTGGCGTTTGCACAATTACCAGATGCAGCGTCACTGGATCGAACTGAAGCGGTGATTCGTGAAATGTCGGAAATCGCACTGGCGCAACCGGGTGTTGAACATTCTGTGGCTTTCCCAGGACTGAGCATCAATGGTTTCACCAATAGCCCCAATAGCGGCATTGTGTTCACACCATTGGCCGACTTCGATGAACGCCAAGATCCAAGCTTGAGTGCCAACGCGATTGCGATGCAGCTGAACCAGAAGTTCGCTTCGATTCCAGATGCCTTTATCGCTATTTTCCCACCGCCGCCTGTACAGGGGCTGGGAACCATTGGTGGCTTCCGTCTCCAAATTCAGGACAGAGCAAACCATGGCTATGAAGCTTTGTATGGTGTCACTCAACAAGTGATCATGAAAGCTTGGGCACACCCAGCTCTGACGGGCGTATTCTCAAGCTATCAGGTCAATGTGCCTCAGCTTGATCTGGATGTCGATCGTACCAAAGCGCTGAAGCAGGATCTGTCTCTTGACGATGTGTTCTCTACACTTCAATCCTACATGGGTAGTACCTATGTGAATGACATCAACCGTTTTGGCCGCACTTATCAGGTCAATGTTCAGGCTGATGAAGAGTTCCGTCAGACACCAGAGCAAATCCGTCAGCTTAAGGTCCGCAATGCCGATGGCGACATGATTCCTCTGGGGGCCTTTGTTGACGTTAACTACAGCGCAGGTCCGGATCGTGTGATGCATTACAACGCGTATACGACGGCTGAAGTGAACGGTAGCCCAATGCCAGGCTTTAGCTCAGGTGAGGCGCAGGCTGCGATTGAGCAGATCCTTGCTGAGACTTTACCTATCGGCATGACGTATGAGTGGACAGAGCTGACTTACCAGCAGAAGTTGGCTGGTGATACTGCCACGCTGATTTACCCTCTAGTGATCTTGTTGGTGTTCCTTGTGTTGGCGGCTCAATATGAAAGTGTTCGTTTACCGATGGCGATCATATTGATTATCCCGATGACACTATTGTCGGCGATCAGTGGTGTGATCATGTGGGGTAGTGATAACAACATCTTTACCCAGATTGGTCTGATTGTATTGGTTGGTCTGGCGACGAAGAACGCTATCTTGATCGTTGAATTTGCCAAGGAACTGCAGGATAAAGGTCGCACTGTCATGGAGGCGGTTCTAGAGGCTTCGCGTCTGCGTTTACGCCCGATTCTGATGACATCGATCGCCTTCATTATGGGGGTTGTGCCTATGGTGTTCTCTACCGGTGCGGGTGCTGAAATGCGACAAGCCATGGGGATCGCAGTGTTCTCTGGCATGATTGGTGTAACGGTATTTGGCCTGTTACTCACGCCACTGTTCTATTACGTACTGGCTAAACGTAGCCCAGCGAAACAGAACAAAGCGGAACAAAAGCTGACGCTTGAACCAGCAAACGAATCCACTGTCTGATCTCTCTGATTTGAGTGATTAGAAGGGCAGCCCTAGTGATTGGGGCTGCCCTTTTTTTATTGCCAGTTGTGACAGAAATCGATAAAGGATTTGAGTAGCGGGCTTTGATACTTTTCTTTGTGCACCAGTAACCAGAAGCGCCTTTTCATATCCAGTGGTAACGTCAGTTCGACCACTCGACCACTACGAATCGCGGGTTCTGCCGATAAGCGCGATAAACAGCCAAGGCCGAGGCCAGCAGAAACGCTGTTGATCAGTGCTTCAGTGGTATTGAGTTGAAACGCTTCTTGCCAGTGTTCAAGGCGTGGTGCAATCACACGTAAGAAAAATTCTCGTGAACCAGATCCGGGCTCGCGCAGAATCCATTCACTGTTTTCCAGCTCTCCGATTGGGTGTTGAGGAGATTTAGCAAAGGGAGAATCTGGCGCACAAATAACACACATTTCATCTTGACCAAACTGAGTGGAAATCAGCTGAGGATGTAAGGTTTTGCCTTCAATTAATGCCAGATCGAGCTCATAGTCGACTAACTTCTCGCAGATCAAAGCAGAATTTGAAATAAATAAGCTCTGCGATTTGTGGCCTGTCTGCTGGCGAAATTGGCTGAGCATATAAGGGGCGACTTGATTACCAATCGTATCACTGGCGCCAATTCTGAGCAGCCCGTTTAGCGTTTGGTCACCGTCAAACAGTTGGTCGATATCCTGAGCGCGATGCAATAGCTCGTCTGCCAGTGGCAGCAGCTTTTGCCCTTCCTGATTGAGAACAAGGCGATTATTGACCCGATCAAATAATGAATGACCGAGCTGTTTCTCCAGTTCTGACAACGCCATACTGACGGCGGCTTTGGATAAAAACAGCGCTTCCGAGGCGGCAGTCAATGTGTCGTGCTGAGTAATGGCAATGAACACTTTCAACTGTTTAAGGGAGATATTGGCAGCCATAATAATAACGTTTAACTATTTTGAACGAGTGTTTTAAATAATTAGATATATTCGAACGTTTAGCAAGCGTAATATTGTCTCCGTAGAAGAAAGAATGTGAGGCAATGATGATTCAAGCGACAAAAGCAAAAGTGATGGGTGCACCGACACCTATGGCAGGATTAGCGCTAGGGATTGCCAGTTTAGGTTGGTGTTGGGAAAACTTTGCGCCTTTAAATGGTTATGGCCAGTTGGGCGGGGCAGCGATAGCAAGCGTGTTGCTCGTGGTTCTGGCGGTCAAATTTCTGTTTCACCGACACTTGTTGAGTCAGGACTTAGCTCACCCTGTGGTTGGTAGTGTCGTTCCGACCTTTGCTATGGGGGCGATGGTGGTATCGAATTCTCTGGGCCAGTTCTTCCCTGCGGCAGGGGATGCGCTGTGGCTGGGTGCGGTTGGCCTGCATATTGTTTTCCTCGTCAGCTTTATCTATCACCGTGCTCAGGAATTTGAACTTCATCATATGGTGCCAAGCTGGTTTGTACCACCTGTGGGCATTATTGTCGCGGATGTTTCGTTTTCGGGGAACCCTGACTTGGCTGTGATTGCGCATGGTGTCTTGATCTTCGGCATGTTGGCGTATGCCGTGATGCTACCAATGATGATTTATCGCTTTATGTTTACCCATCAGGTGCCTGATGCCGCCAAGCCAACCTTAGCCATTATGGCTGCACCCGCGAGCTTATCGTTGGCAGGTTATCTGACTGTGTCAGCACAGCCATCGCCTGTGATTGTCGGTTTGCTGTTTGGTATTGGCGTATTGATGACAGCGATTATCTATCTTGCATTCTTCAAATTAATGAGATTGCCGTTTAGCCCAGGCTATGCCGCGTTTACTTTCCCAATCGTCATTAGCTCAACTGCGTTATTTAAGTTGGCAGGATGGATGCAACAGGCTGGGATAGACGCTCGTTATGTTGAACAGGTGCACACGCTAGCAGGTCTTGAGCTGATAGTGGCGACTGGTGTTGTCGGGTATGTGGCATGGCGTTACTTCAGCTTCTATCAGCCTCATAAGGTCATAGTGCGTAATGCGTAACCTTTTGACGCACTGACAAGCGTATAATTATCAAGAAAGCTATGCACTTATGCTAATCTCAACCCAATTGCGGCAAGAATAGTGTGAGTGCATTTTGTTTACTGTCTACCATTCCAACCAAGTTGACGTTTTAAAATCCTTACTCGTCGAGTTGGTTCGGCTCAATCCATTAGAAAACCCATTCGAACAAGAGCAAATTCTGGTTCAGAGTCCGGGTATGTCGCAATGGCTGAAAATGGAGCTGGCTAAAGAGTTTGGTGTTGCCGCAAACATTGAATTCCCGCTGCCTGCCACCTTCATCTGGAATATGTTCACTCAGGTGTTGCCTGATGTGCCGCAGCGAAGCGCTTTCAACAAAGAAGCCATGACCTGGAAGTTAATGTTTATTATTCCCAGCCTTCTTGAACAGGTGGAGTTTGAGGCACTTAAGCGCTACCTAGTGGATGACGATGATCAGAGTAAGCTCTATCAACTTGCCGAAAAAATCGCTGATATTTTCGATGGCTATCTGGTTTATCGCCCAGAGTGGATCGCCGGTTGGGAAGCTGGCCAAGCTGTAGCTGAGCTGGAAGAAGAACATAGCTGGCAGCCTATTTTGTGGCAGGCACTGTACGATCACACTATTGAACTAGGGCAGTCGCCCTATCATCGCGCCAACCTTTACGAACACTTTATCGATACGCTGGAAAACTACAGCGGTAAGTTTGATCATTTGCCGAAGCGATTATTTGTGTTTGGCATCACTTCGCTGCCGCCTCGCTATATGGATGCGCTGAAAGCCATCGGTGAGCATATTGATGTCCATCTGATGTTTACTAACCCCTGTCGTTACTACTGGGGCGAGGTACGCGATCGTAAATACCTCGCGCGCTTGGCTGCTCGGCATCGACAACATCTGGTATGGAAACAAGACCATTCCAAGCTCGAAGGTGAAACACAGCAGCTCAAAGGTGATATCGAACAAAACCTCGATGACGAACTGCACACCAATGTGGTGGGCAACAGCTTACTCGCTTCAATGGGCAAGTTGGGCAGAGACAACATGTATTTACTGTCTCAACTGGAGTCTCATGAAATTGAAGCTTTCGTTGATATTGACCGTGACTCTCTGTTACACCATTTACAGGCCGATATCCTTAACCTTGAAGAGCATCAAGATGACAATACCCTCGATGACAGCCATCACAAGCAAGTGATTGATGAGCGAGATCGCTCGGTCACGTTGCATGCATGCCACAGCCCAATGCGTGAAGTGGAAGTGCTGCATGATCAGTTGCTGGCGATGTTTGATGCCGACCCAAGCCTTAAACCACGCGACATCATTGTTATGGTGGCGGATATTAATGCCTACAGTCCGGCCATTCAGGCCGTGTTTGGTAATGCGCCGGGCGAACGATTCATCCCTTATTCCATCTCTGATCGAACGGCTGATCAGGAAAGCCCGATCTTGCATGCGTTTATGCAGGTAGTGAACTTGCCAAATACTCGCTGCCTTGCTTCTGAATTACTCGAATTGCTTGAAACGCCAGCTATTTTGGCGCGATTTGGTTTGAATGAAGATGAATTCATTCAAGCGAAACAATGGGTCGAAGAGTCGGGCATTCGCTGGGGGCTTAATCACCATACTGGCGAAGAATTTGATTTGCCCGAAACCTCTCAAAACACTTGGCAATTTGGCATTCAGCGCATGTTGCTCGGTTACGCTATGCCTGAGTCTGCAGGGCTGCTCGAGACCGAAAGCGGGCTGTTGTCCCCTTATAATCAAGTCCAGGGGATGGGAGCTGAGTTAGCGGGGAAACTGGCTCATTTTATCGAAACCGTCAGCCATTACCGCAGCCAATTGGCCCAGACCCAGTCCATTGAACACTGGCGTGAAACCTTGACGGTTGCGCTGGATGACTTCTTCAACGTGGATCTGGAAGGAGAAGCGGCGCTTAAGTCTATTCGGGATACGCTGACGTCATTGAAAGATCAACTTCAAGAAGCGGCGTATGAGCAGGATCTGACGCCAAATATTGTCTCTCAATACTTGCACAACAAACTCTCCGGAACCCGAGTCAGCCAGCGTTTTCTTGCCGGCCAAGTCAACTTCTGTACTCTGATGCCAATGCGCTCGATCCCATTTCGCACTGTCTGTCTGCTTGGTATGAACGATGGGATTTATCCACGAACGGTTCCGCCTGAAGGGTTTGATTTAATGAATGGCCGGGCGAAACCCGGTGACCGCTCTCGTCGGGATGACGACCGATATCTATTTTTGGAAGCCTTGTTGTCAGCGCAGCATACGCTCTATATCAGCTATGTGGGTCGCTCGATTCAGGACAATACTGAGCGCGTACCGTCAGTATTGGTGTCTGAGTTGATGGAATATTGCCAACAAAACTATTGTCTGGCAGGAGATGAAGCGTTAGCGGTCGACGAATCGGGTCAACGCCTGTTGAATTGTATTAGTGCCAGTCACTCTATGGTGCCGTTTAGCCCGAGTGCTTTTGTTGAACATAATGCCAGTTATGCCAAGGAGTGGTTGCCTGCGGCGAATCGACAAGGACAAGTTGGCGGCCAGTTCAATCGCCAGTTAAGTGATTACCTGTTAGATGCCGTCTATCCGCTCGAACTGGATTTGGTTGAGTTACAACGCTTCTGGCGTTTGCCTGTGCAGTACTTCTTCAACCGCCGTCTCAAGGTGGTGTTTGAGCCTCCGTTACCTGTAATGGAAGATGATGAGCCATTCGTTCTCAATGGCTTAGAAAGCTACCAAATGCGCGATAGCCTGTTGGAATTATTGCTTGAACACCAGCTCAGTGGTGCAGGAGATCAGCAAGCCATTATTGACGACTTCATCTCACATCAACGTGCTCAAGGTAAGCTACCAGTAGGCGCATTTGGTGATATAGAATTTGAAACCAATCGAGTGCAGGCTGAAGAGCTGGTAGAAAAGCTCACTTGGTTATGTGGCTCACCGAGCGGCGATCTTGAAGTGAAACTGACCTTTGATGTGTTGGGAGAAGGAAAGCCTGTTCAGCTGACAGGTTGGCTAACTCAAAGCTATCAATCGGGCTTAGTTCGTTTTCGCAGTGGGCGAATCCGTGCTCAGGACTACCTTGCTGTCTGGATCGATCATCTGGCTATGAATGCGATGGGGCATCAGCAATGCTCGCATATGGTCGGTTATGACCGCAAAGAAGGAGCCGTGCACCTAACGTTTCCGCCACTCGAGAGTGCGGCTGCTGCTCACTCGACGCTGGGAGAGTTGGTTCGCTTGTTCTATCAGGGAATGACAACGCCTTTAACGTACTTCCCGAATACCGCTTTAGCTTGTGTAGAAGCGGGCTTTAGCCGTGGTAATTGGGCTGATGATGAAGAAAAGTCACTCAAGAAAATGGCAGACACATTTAACGATGGTTACCTTAGCCATGGGGAAGGCGCGAACGCTTACATTGCTCGTATCTGGCCTGAATGGAGCGATGAGTTGGCGATGCAAGTCAGGACGTTGACGGCATTAGTGTTACAAGCGCCGAGATTGGCAGTGAAAGATAATCAAGAGATAGAGAAGTAGGTGGCCGCCAGGAAATCATTATTGGTGTAGGGCGTTTTCTGTACGGCCACAGGTCAGAGGGACCATGATTCGGTTGCTTAGCGTCAGGTGCTGCCTGCGTAAGTCGTGCAGCGAATACTATCGGTAAGACTCGCCGCTTGCCGTGAGAGAGGTCTCATAAAATCCTATCTTGAATGGGATTTTTATTGATAAATATCGTTTTAAAGTCTGGATCACATTTGGATCTGGAATAAATGCATCAAGGGCACGAATTTTATGACATCGACGTCAATGGTAACGTCACTGGATACCATGACTTTTCCGCTTCATGGCGCGCGTTTAATAGAGGCGTCAGCCGGAACCGGAAAAACCTTCACTATTGCTGGCCTGTACCTCAGGTTACTGCTCGGTCATGGTAGTGCAGAAAGCAAACACCAACAGCCGCTAACGGTAGACCAAATTCTGGTGGTGACCTTTACCGAGGCCGCGACCGCTGAATTGAGAGACCGGATTCGAGCCCGAATTCATGATGCGCGGCTGGCTTTTTCTCGTGGTCAAAGCGGTGATCCCGTGATTCAACCTTTGCTTGAAGCCATTGACGATCATTCTCAAGCGGCTGAAATTCTCCTTCAAGCGGAAAGGCAGATGGATGAAGCGGCAGTCTATACGATTCACGGTTTTTGTCAGCGCATGTTGACTCAAAATGCGTTTGAGTCCGGTAGCCGTTTTAATAACGAATTCATTACTGACGAAAGTCATCTTAAAGCTCAGGTTGTGGCGGATTACTGGCGACGTAATTTCTACCCACTACCGCTTAATCTTGCCGGTGAAGTGCGCCGAATTTGGGGAGCGCCTGCCGAACTGCTGAAAAAGATCAGCCCTCATTTAACTGGGGCACCTTTGCAGCTCTCAGTGCCAGCAATGCAAGGCAGTATGGCTGACTTGCATAGCCAAAACCTCAAACAGATTGATGAACTCAAAACAATTTGGCGCGAAGGGCAGCAAGACTACCTTGCTCTTATCAGCGACTCGGATGTCAACAAGCGTAGCTACACCAAGAAATCATTGCCTGCTTGGCTTGAAACGGTGGACATGTGGGCGGCGAGTGAAACCACGGGCTATGAGTACCCAGATAAACTGGAAAAGTTCGCACAGAATGTCCTGCAAGAGAAGACCCCTAAAGGGCAGGCGCCAAGCCATCCCGCTTTTGTTGCTATCGAGCAGTTTCTCGCCCAGCCTATTAGTCTTGAAGCACCACTGCTGGCACACGCCATAGAACAGTGCCGCGAGATGTTGGCGAAGGCCAAGCAGCAGAAACAGTGGTTGTCGTTTGATGATCTGCTGACTCAGCTGTCCGCAGCGATTGATGAAGATGACAGTGAGCTGCTTATGCAGCGAATCCGGGCTCTCTATCCGGTCGCCATGATCGATGAATTTCAGGATACCGACCCGCTTCAATACAGCATATTCAGCCGTATCTATCTTGATCACCCTCAGTGTGGTTTGTTCATGATTGGTGATCCCAAACAGGCGATTTACGGTTTTCGTGGTGCGGATATATTTACCTATATTAAGGCGAAAAATAGGGTTCAATCGCACTTCACTCTTTGTACTAACTGGCGGTCGAGCTCAGACATGGTCGCAGCGGTGAATCAGGTGTTCGAAACGCCGAGCAGCCCGTTTGTTTATGACGATGACATTCCGTTTCTTCCGGTTAAATCGAGCCCGAATGCAAACAAGCGCCATTGGACGATAGATGGACAGCTTCAGCCGGCAATGACTTACTGGTTACAAGAAGCCGAAGAGAAGCCGTTGGCGAAAGGTGAATACCATCAAGCCATGGCGCAGGCCTGTGCCGATGAAATCCATCGTATTCTGTCAGCGGCTCAGAGCGAGCGTGCGTTTTTTGATGACGGGAAGTCTCGACACGCGATTCAGGCCGGAGATATTGCGGTATTGGTGCGAACCGGCAGTGAAGGTCGAATGATAAAACAGGCCTTGGCAGAGCAGGGGATTGCCAGCGTGTATCTGTCCAACCGAGATAGCGTATTTGTCTCACAGGTAGCAGAAGACCTACAGCGATTACTCCAAGCGGTGCTCACGTCGGAAAATGATCGCGCTTTAAGAGCCAGCCTTGCTTCTGAGCTGTTTGCTCTTGATGCCGGAACCCTCGACAAACTCAATAACGATGAAAATGAGTGGGAAAATGCCATCAATGAGTTTAAAGAGTATCGCCGCTTATGGAGTCAGCGTGGCGTATTGCCGATGCTACGTAGCGTGATGAGCAAAAGGCACATCGCAGAACGGTTGCTTGAAGAAGATAATGGCGAGCGATCTCTGACGGATTTTATGCACATAGGAGAGCTGCTTCAGCAAGCCAGCCAAGAGCTCGACAGTGACCACGGTTTGCTGCGCTGGTTGGCGCAAGCTATTAGTGATGCCCGTAATGGTCTCGGGGGGAGTGAGGAGCAGATCCAGCGTTTGGAATCGGAGCGCAATTTGGTGCAGATTGTCACCATCCACAAATCAAAAGGGTTGGAATACGATCTGGTGTTTTTGCCGTTTGTATTCAGCTATCGAGAGGCGAGTGAAGCTAAGTATTACGATAGTGCTTCAGACAAAACCATTCTGGATATCACCAAACAGGACGCCTCATTACAGCAAGCTGATAAGGAGCGGCTGGCGGAAGATCTGCGCTTGATCTACGTAGCGCTCACCCGAGCGGTTTATGGCTGCTTTGTCGGTGCGGCGCCGCTACGTAATGGTCGTTCGACGAAAGAGCCGACTGGCGTGCACCACAGTGCGATGGGGTACTTATTACAAAATGGTGAGCAAGGTGGTATCGCCGATTTAACCGCTGCGCTGCAACAGCACGCTCAGCAGCTTAGTTGTGTCCGGTTGGCGGATTTACCTGAGAGTGTGAATGAAAAGCTTGTTACTCGCGCAGCAGAGAAGCAAGCGCTGCATGCCAATGAATTGCAAAATGAAATCGATCGTAACTGGCGTATCACCAGTTATTCCGGTCTGGTTAAGCAGGGAGCCAGCCACCATTTTGACGATGCTGTGACGGACATTTTGTTGTTGGATGTCGACTCTTCTGATGAGCAGCAGGAGGAAGAGCAGCTTGAGCCTGAGAAAAACATTTTTACTTTCCCGAAAGGCGCCAGACCAGGTACCTTCCTTCACACCTTATTTGAAGAGGTTGAGTTTACCGAATCTGCAACCTCAGACAGCAATAGCGAAATCATTGTTAATTTGATGGAAAGTGAGCAGCTTGACCTTGCTTGGTTGCCGATACTGCAACAACTCGTCGATACGGTATTGGCAACGCCGTTAGATGGTAAGCAACTGAAACTCAATCAAAAACAGCCTGCCCAACGCTTAGTTGAAATGGAGTTCTTGTTACCGATTGAAATACTGACTGCGCCAGCATTGAATCGAGTTATTCAGCGTCATGACCCTCTGTCTGCCAAAGCGGGCGATCTAGGCTTTCATTCCACACAGGGTATGCTGAAAGGTTTTATCGACTTGGTGTTTGAACATCAGGGTAAGTATTACGTACTTGACTGGAAATCCAATTACCTTGGAGATAATGTCGCTGATTATCATGGCGAGGCCCTGAAAGCGGCAATGGCGGATCACCGCTATGATCTGCAATATCAAATCTATGCGCTGGCTTTACACCGATTCCTACGCTCTCGTGTACCAAATTACGATTACCAGACTCACTTCGGCGGAGTCTATTACCTGTTTTTACGTGGTATGGATGGAGCAAGTGAACACGGCATTTTCTCTGCACGCCCGACACTTGAGTTTCTCGAAAACATGGACAGCCTGATTGATGGGCGTCCTATCGAACCGAAACAGTCCAGCTCTGGTCAGATGGAGTTACTCTAATCATGCAAGATCTCTTTTCGCGTCTTCAGCCTCTGGCGAGCAAAGGTTCAATCCGACAGATTGATTATCAGTTTGCTCGTTTTATTCTTGCTCAAAGTAAAGATGAATACGTTGCTTTTATTGCCGCAATCCTCAGCTGCGAGTTAGGTAAGGGGCATATTTGCTTGCCACTGTTTGACGGTTACGGACAGCCTGTGGATTTGGCAGCCAAATTGGGGCTGTTTGGTGATGCGGCTATCGAGCTTAATCAAATGCTACAAAAGGCAGATTGGCCATCACTACTTCAGGCTTCATCTTTGGTCGGGGAGCAAGGGCAGACATCGCCAATGATTTTTGACGGTGAACGGCTTTATCTGCATCGGTACTGGCATTACGAAGTTGTACTGGCAAGTCGCTTGAACAGCTTTGGATCACCTATGATCCTAAAGCCTACTGATGCCCAAAAACTGGCAGAGTTGCTGAATCATCTGTTCGCCAGAAACTATCGTTATCTCTTTACTGCTCTGGCCTCCGCGCAATCTGATGGGAGTTCTACACAGGTACTCAGACAGCAGCTAGTCTGCGATCATCTTGATGTAGTGAGCAGCGAACAGCTCGATTGGCCTACCATAGACCAAAAGCTCCTTAGTGCGACCAAAATAGAGCATTTGAACGTACTGGATCAGCTGGTACCCGTGTCGGTCTGTGTTAACTGGCAAAAGGTAGCGGCAGCGGTGGCATTGACGCGACGCTTTGCGGTGATTTCTGGTGGCCCGGGTACCGGAAAAACTACCACAGTGACGAAATTACTTGCCGCTCTGATCACTCAGGCTCAGCAAGCTGGAGATGTTCCGGTTATTAAGCTCGTCGCTCCGACAGGTAAAGCGGCTGCGCGATTGACGGAATCTATTGGTAAGGCGGTAGCAGAATTGCCCGTTGAACCCGCGCTTAAAGAGCAAATCCCAACCGACGCCAGCACTTTACATCGCTTGCTAGGCGCGGTGCCAAACAGCGTTGAATTTCGTCACAACCAGCACAATCCACTTCACCTCGATATCTTAGTGGTGGATGAAGCCTCTATGGTGGATCTGCCCATGATGTATAAGTTGGTGGATGCACTGCCTAAACATGCCCGTTTGATACTGCTCGGTGATAAAGATCAGCTTGCGTCGGTGGAAGCTGGGGCTGTGCTGGGGGACATTTGCTCCTTTTACCAACAAGGCTACAGTGCCGCTCACGCCGGTGTGATTACTCAGCTTACTGGCTACCAGACACTGGCACATTCCTCCAATACCACGGCGACTATTGCTGATAGTTTGTGCATGCTGCAAAAGAGCTACCGATTTGATGCCCGTTCAGGTATCGGACAATTAGCGAAAGCAATCAATTCCGGCTCAATGCAAAAAGTTGATTGGGTCTGGCAGCGAGATTTCGAAGACATAGCGAGATTTCCTATTGATGGTCAGCACTACAGTCAGATGATTCAAACATTGGCACAGGAATACAGCCATTACTTAAAGCGAATCGGACAAGTGGTCGTGGATCCCGACACTGAACAACCAGAAACCACTCATCAGCGTGCAAAAGATGCGCTGCAGTTGTTCGCAAAATGTCGTTTGCTGTGTGCCGTTCGAGAAGGGGACTTTGGTATCTCAGGACTTAATCAACGCATAGAGCGAGCATTAAACGCACGTAAAATGATTCAGGTTCAGGACGAGATTTGGTATCACGGAAGGCCTGTTATGGTGGTACGTAACGATCACGCATTGGGCTTGTACAATGGTGATATTGGCCTTTGTCTACGTGATAACTCGGATGGAGTTGAGCGACTGAAGGTCTTTTTCGAACTCCCCGATGGATCGGTTAAAGCCGTGCTTCCAAGTCGAGTACCAGAGCATGAAACGGCCTACGCGATGACGATTCATAAATCACAGGGCAGTGAATTTGAGCACACCTTGATGATATTGCCACCAGAATTTACGCCAATTCTGACTCGTGAGCTTATCTATACGGGCATTACGCGTGCAAAACAAAAATTGAGTTTATATGTGGATGACAGAGTGATGGCGCGAGGGGTGAAGATCAGAACTGAGAGAGCGAGTGGCTTGGTAAACCGTTTATAACAATTACCATCCGTGGCTATTGAGAGAAGTTATTGAATTGCCTGGCTGAAAGAGATACTGCGGATGCCGTACTTCTGCTGGTAGTTCAATATAAATGCTTTTAAACCTTTACTGACTGGGAAGACGCAGTGGACGTCCAGCCCTTCCAGAAGTTCGTTATCAGCCATATCCCAGAAACTCTGGATCGAGTTACAGATGATGGTTTTCATCGGTCATTTGCTCTTAGTGACGTTGTTATCTACCTCAAGCAATCCGTGCGACTTATCAGGCTTAGGTGCCTGTAAGTTGAAGACGAGTCCAATCGGGCTCCCCTTTTCCCGTAGCGGGTTATTAGGGAGCTCGAATTTTAACCAGTTAATGCAACAAAATAAAGCGGAAAAATTGATCAAAATGGGAACAATAGCGTTTCAGCAGTGAGACGAGACAAAGAAACTTCCTAACTCTTTGTCTTGTTACTAGGGTCTGTTGACCTTTTGAGCTGATTTTTGCAGCAGTTTGTGGGTTCTTTATACAAGGCAGAGGATTTGAAACGTAGTTGCCCTACCTGATAAGCCGATAAC